>NZ_PEBD01000009.1 GCF_002735905.1 Williamsia muralis | reverse complement strand
CCATCAATCTGTTGTGCGCCAGCCCGAACGGCCGCAATGGAATTGGCGACCGCGATGTCGAGGTTCTCGTGCCCGTGGAAACCGATCTGAGCGTCGTCCCCCAGCTCTGCACGCACTGCCGACACGCGATCCGACACCTGCTCGAGCACCAATGCGCCGGCTGAATCCACCACGTACACACACTGACAACCCGCATCGGCCATGATCCGCGCCTGCTTGGCAAGCACCTCCGGAGGCTGACTGTGCGACATCATCAAGAACCCCACGGTCTCGAGCCCCAGCTCACGCGCCAGCCCGAAATGCTGGATCGAGACATCGGCCTCGGTGCAATGCGTCGCGATACGACAGATCTGCGCACCGTTGTCCTGCGCCGCCCGGATGTCGTCCTTGATCCCCAGACCAGGCAACATCAAGAACGCGATCTTCGCCGTCGTCGCCGTCTCGACCGCCGCCCGGATCAACTTCTGCTCAGGAGTCTTCGAGAAGCCGTAGTTGAAGGACGACCCACCCAGACCATCACCATGGGTCACCTCGATCACCGGAACACCCGCACCATCGAGGGCGGCGACGACCGCCTTGACGTGGTCGACGGTGAATTGGTGGCGCTTTGCGTGGGACCCGTCGCGCAACGACGAGTCGGTGATCCGGATGTCGAGATCAGGACTGTAGGGCATGAGTGTTCCTTAGGAAGATCAGTTCGGGCGGTTCAGACGGCGCCGGCGAGCAGGTTCGAAG
>NZ_PEBD01000008.1 GCF_002735905.1 Williamsia muralis | reverse complement strand
ACCGCAGCGTTGCTGATCTGCGATTACTAGCGACTCCGACTTCACGGGGTCGAGTTGCAGACCCCGATCCGAACTGAGACCGGCTTTAAGGGATTCGCTCCACCTCACGGTATCGCAGCCCTCTGTACCGGCCATTGTAGCATGTGTGAAGCCCTGGACATAAGGGGCATGATGACTTGACGTCATCCCCACCTTCCTCCGAGTTGACCCCGGCAGTCTCCTGCGAGTCCCCACCATTACGTGCTGGCAACACAGGACAAGGGTTGCGCTCGTTGCGGGACTTAACCCAACATCTCACGACACGAGCTGACGACAGCCATGCACCACCTGTACACCAACCACAAGGGGGGCCATATCTCTATGGCTTTCTGGTGTATGTCAAACCCAGGTAAGGTTCTTCGCGTTGCATCGAATTAATCCACATGCTCCGCCGCTTGTGCGGGCCCCCGTCAATTCCTTTGAGTTTTAGCCTTGCGGCCGTACTCCCCAGGCGGGGTACTTAATGCGTTAGCTACGGCACGGATCCCGTGAAAAGGAACCCACACCTAGTACCCACCGTTTACGGCGTGGACTACCAGGGTATCTAATCCTGTTCGCTACCCACGCTTTCGCTCCTCAGCGTCAGTTACTACCCAGAGACCCGCCTTCGCCACCGGTGTTCCTCCTGATATCTGCGCATTTCACCGCTACACCAGGAATTCCAGTCTCCCCTGTAGTACTCAAGTCTGCCCGTATCGCCCGCACGCTTGGAGTTAAGCCCCAAGTTTTCACGAACGACGCGACAAACCGCCTACGAGCTCTTTACGCCCAGTAATTCCGGACAACGCTCGCACCCTACGTATTACCGCGGCTGCTGGCACGTAGTTGGCCGGTGCTTCTTCTCCAGGTACCGTCACTTTCGCTTCGTCCCTGGTGAAAGAGGTTTACAACCCGAAGGCCGTCATCCCTCACGCGGCGTCGCTGCATCAGGCTTGCGCCCATTGTGCAATATTCCCCACTGCTGCCTCCCGTAGGAGTCTGGGCCGTGTCTCAGTCCCAGTGTGGCCGGTCGCCCTCTCAGGCCGGCTACCCGTCGTCGCCTTGGTAGGCCATTACCCCACCAACAAGCTGATAGGCCGCGGGCCCATCCCAAACCGCCGGAGCTTTCCACCAACACCCATGCGAGTATCGGTCATATTCGGTATTAGACCCAGTTTCCCAGGCTTATCCCAAAGTTTGGGGCAGATCACCCACGTGTTACTCACCCGTTCGCCACTAATCCACCAGCAAGCTGGCTTCATCGTTCGACTTGCATGTGTTAAGCACGCCGCCAGCGTTCGTCCTGAGCCAGGATCAAACTCTCCATGAAAATCCTCTAAAACCACTCCGAAGAGCAAGTTTCAAAAAAATCTGTCCGAAGAGATTCTCAAATCCCAACCAAACAAAAACTGACACCACCACAGGACTCAAAACCTGCAATGGCAATCAAAATAATATCTAACTAATGCCGGCACCACACCCCATCACCAACCAAACCCCCCACACAGGAAGGCCTGATCACCATGACAAAATGCAGCACCAAAATTGGCACTAACAATCCATCGACACACTATCGAGTTCTCAAAGAACACACCCCGTACCGACTTCGACACCGTTATATGTGGTGCCATCCCGGTAAGGATATTGTTGTCTAGCTGATGTTGCCCCCGTCTCCGAGGCAACTCTACCAGCCTACCAGCTCTGCAATCTCGGCGCAACTCCCGGTTCTGAGGCCGTTTGTGGCATCCGAAGGTCACAGGACCTTGGGCCACCCGCGTCGATACGCTCCACTTTAAGGTGGACTCGTTTCGAACTTGGGCGGTCAGCGTTGTTCCTTCAGGAAAACATCCCGTCGGTGTTCTTGGCCGCTCCGGACTCTCGCTCTCCGGCGCCTCACTCGCTGACTTGAAGAAAGTTACGCGGGTCGCACGTACAACGTCAAATCGCCTGGACAACAGCTGCTTACGCGTACATCAGTGCAGGTCAGCGCTGCGCTCGTGGCTCCGCATTCCGGGCATAGGCACCACTTTCGCCGATTCGACCTGCTGTGATCACGAACACGCGTGGTCGGTGAGCGTGTCGCGTTGACACTGCCGTCCTTCGCCAACCGTAAGACTGCCCGTTTGTCGAGCTGTCCCCACCATTTGGGCAGTTACCCTCCGTTCCCCTCCCCCATAGCGTCGGGGAATGACCACAGCACTCCTGTCCCAGACTCGCTTCGTCACCGATTGCGTTGTGGTGCAACGGGGCTCACCGGGCTCGGGTGCGCAACGGGTGGGTGCCCTGCAATGGAGGCGCGGCCGCACGGGTCGCCTCGAGATCGGTCATGACCTCGACCTCGCCACCGTGTCCGACGCCCGGGTGGTCGCTGAGCTCGAAGGCCTGGTGCAGTGCGGTGTCCTCAAGGGCCAGCAGCAGTTCGAGGACGCGGCGACCGGCGTGATTCTCACCTGTGCCGACGACGCAGGCGACTGCTGGCGCGCTTTCTACGCCAATTCTCTGCGTGAGTTGTCGGTCGGCCGATCACCATTTGCACCCATTCACAAGCGAGCGCTCTCGCTCATCAGCGGATCGAGCCTGTTGGAGGTCGGTTGCTGTTTCGGATTCTTCGCGTTGCAGGCCGCGGCGGGTCACTGCGCCGACGTGTACGCGTGCGACATCTCAGCCGGGGCGGTGCGACTGCTCGACGAGACCGCGCGGCAGCGCGCATCGAAGGTGCAGGTCGAGTGCGGTGACGCCCTCGCGCTCCCCTACCCGGATGACTTCGTCGACACGGTCACCCTGATCCACCTGCTCGAACATCTGCCCGCTGGTGCGGACATCGCCATCGCCGAGGCACTACGCGTGGCTCGCCGGCGGGTTGTGATCGCCGTACCTTTTGAGCAGGTCGCGAGCGCACACTTCGGCCATCACCACACACTCACCCCGCAGACGTTGGCCCGGTGGGCCGAGACCGCCGGACAGCCGGACGCCCTGACGTTCTCCGACCACGGTGGCTGGCTCGTCCTGGCGGCTGATCACAACGGTCGCTAGATCAGGCCACGCTTACTGGCCGCGTACACCGCCTCCGTGCGCTTGGAGACGCCCAGTTTCCGAATGATGTTGCGGATGTGGAACTTGACGGTTGACGCGGAGATGAACAGCGTCTCGCCGATGCTCTTGTTGGAGCTGCCGTCGGCGAGCAACCGCAAGACCTGGCGCTCCCGTTCGGTCAACGTCTCGGAGTGTCCTTGCCCGGTGACCGCGCGTAGCACCACAGCTGCGCTGCGCGAGTCGAAGGCGCTTTCTCCCCTCGACACGGACTTGATCGCCCGCACCAACTCGGTGGTGTCGATGTCTTTCACCACGTAGCCCTTCGCGCCGCTGCGAACGGCGCGGACCACCAGGTCGTCGTCGAGGAACGTGGTGAGAACCAGTGCCGCGACCGCTGGATGCCGCCGCGTCAACTCGCTGATCAGACGCAGGCCCTCATAGTCGGTGCCGGCTGCGAGCTTGAGGTCGACAACCATCACGTCCGGCGCGAATCTGGCTGCACCTTCGAGCGCCTCGCCGACGGTATCGGCTTCTCCCACAACCGAAATGGAGCTCTCGCGTTCCAGGAGAGAGCGCATCCCCTCGCGCAGCAGCGCATGATCGTCCACCAGCATGGTCCGGATCGGTCGCTTGCCAACGGCAGGTGCGCGGTCGGTCACGTCCATCATCTGTCCACCCTGTCAGTTGTCGGGATCTCCACCACGATGCGTACGCCGCCGAGCCGGGAGCGGCGAATCCTCAGATCGCCACTGAGCTCTGCGGCCCGGGATCGCATGTTCGCGAGCCCGTGATGCCGTCCGGCCAGGTCACCCACGGTCGCGGCGCGCATCACCCGGCGCATGTACTCGGGGTCACCGGAGCCGTCGTCGTCGACGGTCAGACGGACGTCGCTCTCGGAGTAGAGGAGCACAACTCGAGCATTGGTTGCCTGGGCGTGCACCGCGGTGTTGAACAACGCCTCCCCGGCTATCCGCAAGATCGCGTGCTGGACATCGTGGGGCAGGTCTCGCTGACGGCCGATCACCCTGACGTCGGTCCGGAGATCATCCGGCATGTGCATCGAACAGAGTTCATCCAGGATGGCGGCCAGGTCACCGGCACGATCGGAGGGGGCGTGATTGAGCGTGTAGATGACCGATCGCACCTGCTCCACGGCATCTTTGGTCAACTTTCCCGCCACGGCGAGGCGATCCGCGATCGCCGGGTCGGCGTCGATGCGGCACACCTCGATCTGGACGCCGGCCGACAACACCGACTGGGCAACCGAGTCGTGGAGCTCTCGCGCGATACGTGCGCGCTCGGTGTTGAGGACCTCTTGGCGCATGGCCGCCGAGAGTTCGCGCTGAGTGCGTTCGAGTTCGGCGTTGCGCTCGGCCAGGCGTGCGGCGTGACGACGGCTCTCCTCGTACGCCTGCTCGGCGCGCACCAGCAGGTGCCGGCTCTCCTCGAACAGGGCCGCGTTCAGAAGCGCCACTGTGGCCTGACCTGCGAGAATCCGAAGAACCACCACGTCGGTCGGATCGATGGTGTGCGTCTGCGAGATCCACGCGGACAGTCCTCCGACGACCTCTCCGTTCAACTCGACCGGTACGTGGATGTGGTGGGCTTCGATGACCGGCCGGCTCAATCTCGTCATCTGCCCACGTAGGAGGTCGTTGAGCCGGTTGAGTACTTCGTCGGGTAAGCCCACCGGTTTGCCCGCCGAACCCGCGCCTTCGAAGGCGTACACATCACCGTCCGCATCCATCATGAGGTGGCGCGGCCCCGTGCGTTCGAGCCGACCATCGCTCAACGCAAAAAGGACCCATTGGGCCCCGAGATGCTCGCGCGCTGCGTCGAGCACCGACAACACCAGGGTCTCGGGTCCCTCCGCCGTGCGCACGAGCGCTCGGGAGATCCGTTCCAGCGCGCCCACCACGCGCGTCAGTCGTTGCTCGACACCCCGGAACTGCGCATAGTGGCTGCCCTTGACCGAACGGAGGCCGACCAGTGACTCCAGGTCACCCGGCCCAGGACTCGACGGCCGGCCCGTCACAACGCCTCCCGGTACAGATCGGCGACGGTGGCCGCGTCCGGCTGGCGCGGATTGGTCGTCATGCACGAGTCGGCCAGCGCGTGCGCTGAGAGCATCTCGATGTCCGTGCTGTTCACCCCGAGTGGCGACAGACTGGCCGGCATCCCGATCCGAAGGGCGAACCTCGAGACCTGATCGGCGAGCCGTTCGGCCACACTCATCGGTGTTCCATGCGTGGACAGCCCGACTGCCTCTGCCAGATCGACGAAACCGTCGGCACACACGTGGGCGTTGTAGCGGATGACGTGCGGCAGCAGCACCGAGTTGATTGCTCCGTGTGCAGCATCGCAATGCCCGCCGACAGGGTGGCTCATGGCGTGCGCCGCCCCGAGGATCGCATTGGTGAACGCCATGCCCGCTTCGAGTGAAGCGTGGGCCATGGCCACCGACGCCTCCGGATCGGCAGGGTTGTCGACCAGTCGTTCGAGATGACGCCAGGTGGTCGAAAGAGCCTGCAGCGCAAATGTATCCGTCATCCGACTGTGGGCGATGGAAACGTAGGCCTCGATGCAATGGGTCAGCACATCCATTCCGCACTGGGCCGTGACCTCGGGTGGAACCGTGGCCAGCACCCGCGGGTCCACGACGGTGACGTCGGGGACCAGGCCCCGGCCGATGATCGTGATCTTGGTATGGCGCGCTGGGTCGTTGACGATGCAGAACTGGGACACATCCGAGCCACTGCCGGCGGTGGTCGGAATGGCCACCACCGGAGGCAACGGACGCGTTGCCCGGTCGATGCCTTCGTATTCGAGGATGTGGCCGCCGTTCGACGCCAAGATCGCGACGCCCTTTGCCGCGTCGATCACCGACCCGCCTCCGAGCGCGATGATCCCGTCGCCCCCATGTCGTTTGTACTTCTCGAACGCCGCTGCGACCTCCTGGGCGCGAGGATTGGGCGAGATACCGGTGAAACAATCCGAGTGCAATCCGACCGACACAATCCTGCCGGACAACTCGTCGAACCACGGCGTGGCACGGATCTTCTGATCGGAGACCACCAGCGGCCGGCGCATCCCCAGTCGGGAAGCAGCGAGAGCGGCCTCGGCCAGCGCACCGTCGCCGATGATCATCTCGGGAGCATGGAACTTCACGATCCGTGGGGACGGCATGCTGCGCATCATGATCCGATTCCTGTCCGTGGGTGGCGGCCGGTGACTCGGTCGTGCGCGCCGCACCCACACTCGACCCTAGTGACCACGTGGCCCGCTCAACACGATTTCTGTCAACTGCTGTCGTGTCATCACCTCATGGTCGCTTTCCTGGTCCAGCTTTCAGTCACGACAATGCCGTACCGATCTCGTCGGCACGTTCGAGAAGTTCCCCTGCATCGCGCGCCACGACCACGGCGTCGCAATACTCGGCGTACTCGCCCATCCCGCAACCGGTCTGGCTCCAGTATCGGCGTGGCTCAGGAGTGACCCAGGCGAGTCGGTGCGTGCGGCGGCGCACTTCGCGGAGTAGGTCGGCCCGCGCAGCGAACCCGTTACCGCGGGCATCGCCGACGAACAAAACACTCGTACGAGCGTCGAGCACACCACCGTGTGTTGTCAGCAATTCGTCCAGAAGGCTGCCATAGTCGCTCGTGGCCGCAAGGTCGAGACCAGGAGCGGACAAGATCCGCGCCAGCGCATCATCTCCGGTGCCGACGAGCAGTGAAGTCGTGACATCGATCGGCTTGTCGACGAAGGCCAGAACCGTGCACCGGTCGGCGATGTGATGCAGCGACTGTGCGAGCCGCAGGATGAAGCCGGTGACCGGGCGCACCGACAACGACACGTCCACGACGACGACCAACCGGACTCGCCCCGCCACCAGCGTGCGCCGATAGAGGTCGACAGGGTCTCCATCGGTACGCAGCGCCGCCCGGAGCGTGTGCCGGATCGCCAGCCGGCCACGGCCCTGAGTCCGTGCGCGAGTGCGAGGGGCACCTCGCATGCGTCGGACGATCCGGTGGCACGCCTGATCGATGTCTGCTCGGCTGATCGTCGGCGTCGTTGCGTCCCCGGGACGGGGTTCGTCTTCGGCGGCCGGCGCGTCCCGGGTGAGCGCCTCGACGAAAGACTCGATCGCGGCCATCAGGTGTTCGAGCTGAGCCGGATCGAGGTCGTCGGCGCCTGCGGTCCCGTAGACGCGCCGTGCGTCGTAGTCATCGAGACGGTCCAACACCGCTTGCGCGTCCACGAGCGAGAGGATGCCCGACCGCACTCGCATCGGCGCCGATGAGAGGTCACCGGCTGTGGCCGAGCCGGCGTTGTCCACCTCGATCGTGTAGGTAATACCACCCTGCGTGGAACCCGAATCCGGGTCTACCGCAAGAGCTTCCGCGCCGGCCGAGACGGTGAAATCGTTCTCCTCGCGGTGCGCCGACTCGCCATGGCGTTCAGCTCGTTCGGGATCCGAGTCGAAGAGGTCGCCGATCTCTTCGGTGTGCTCGTCGGCCCCGACCATGCGGGCGGCGCCCTCCAGTTCGTCATCCCATTCGAACTCATCTGGCAATCCGCCGGGGGTCCCCCGCACGGTCGGCAAGGCTCCAGGGTCATCGACCGATGCGGGCCCGTTCACGAACAAAGCGTCGAACACCGCGTCGAAGGCCGGTCGCTCGTAGTCGTACTTGACGGTCACCGCCTGCAGCGCAGGGCGCAACACCGACAGCTCTGATCCGTAGAGGGCCAGGACACGGCGGGCCTCGATCGTCTCGGCCGGCGACACCCGCACCCCTCGGCGCCGCAACATCCGTCCGAGCACGCCGGCAAGCACGTCGAGTACGGGATCGCGACCCGCGGTCATCGTCGGCCCGACGCCCGTGCCCGGCCGGCTCCGAAGGCTGCAGCCGTGACCGACCCCCTCGTTCCGCCCCCCGCGGCGGCGGGAGTCCCAGCAGTAATGACGCCGTCTCGGGCATCGTCACCCGACAACTGCGCCTGGACGGTGTCGACGTCTGCGCCGAACTTGACGAGCAAGGACAGCAGCGCCCGGGTGTTCTCACCCGACACCCCGCCGAGCACCGAAGCCGCCCGCGCCGCATCCACCACCTCAGCGATCGATGGACTCTTACGTAGCGGCATCGCCCGGAGCCGCCCGGCGAGCGCCACGACGTCCGCGATCGCAGACTCCTCCACCTCGGGCGCACGCGACGCCACGATCTCACGCTCGCGTGCGGCATCCGGGTAGTCGACCGAGAAGTGAACGCACCGACGCTTGAGTGCCGCCGACAGCTCGCGGGTATCGTTCGAGGTCAGAACGATCCACGGCTGCGAGCGGGCGGTGAAGCTCCCCAGTTCGGGCACGGTCACTTGCCTTTCGGCCAGAACCTCCAGCATCACCGCCTCCATGGCCTCGTCCGTGCGGTCGACCTCGTCGATCAGCAACACAACGGGCTCAGGTGACAGGATCGCCTCCAGCAAGGGCCGGGCCACCAAGAAATCCTCGGTGAACACCCCGACATCTTCGCGGGCAAGCGCCGCGGACGCCGCAGCCAGGTCGGCATACCCCGCCAACTCGGTCGTGATGCGGTCCCGGAGCATCTGCACATGAAGGAGTTGACGTGCGTAGTCCCATTCGTACAGCGCCCGGGAATCGTCGAGACCCTCGTAACACTGCAGGCGGACCAGTCGTCGTCCCGACGCTGCGGCCAGCGATTTGGCGAGTTCGGTCTTGCCGACGCCGGCCGGACCTTCCAGCAACAGCGGCCTGCCGAGCACGGTAGCGAGGTGAACCACCACCGAGAGGTCGTGGTCGATGACGTAACCGTTGCCGCGCAACGCATCCGCCAGAGCTTCCGGGCTGTCGAATGATGCTGCGTCCGACTCGATCTGGGATTCGTACGCCAACTCCGTCATGGTGTCCTTTCTTGCTCGAATCCAGTGTCAGTACGAACCGCTGAAAGCGTGCGACACCATCGGGATCAGGGATTCGACCGTTGACTCTCGCGGGTTGCCCGGCGTGCACCAGTCCCCCATCATGTGTTCGGCGATCGCTTGGACCTGCTTGTCCGAGGTGTCCATCGTGTCGCCACGACCTTCGTACTTGCCTGTGTTCATCCGGTTCTTGTCGTAGCTGTCGACCCGCAGCTGACCGAAGTTGTCAGGGATACCCAGATCCTTCGACAATCGGATGGCCTCTTCCACCGCTGCATCCGCCGCCTGAACCGTGGTCATCTTGGACGTGTCGACGCCCATCAACTTGGCGATCTCGGCATAACGCTCGAAACGGGAGGGCAGGTTGTATTCCCACACCCGAGGCAATGCGATGGCGTTGTTCAAGCCGTGATGACTGTCGTAGAAGGCGCTGACTGCGTGCGACAGCGAATGCACCAGGCCCAGTCCGCCGGAGTTGAAGGCCTGTGCCGCAATGTACTGCGCATGCATCATGCCGGTCCGCGCTTCCAGATTCTTCGGATCGTAGACCGCGGTCCGTAGATGGTCGCGAATGAGCTCGATCGAGTATTTGGCATTGCCCAGCGACGGGGCGAAGTCGAGCCGCGACACGTAGGGCTCGCTGGCGTGGGCCAAGACATCGAATCCGCAGAATGCGGTGAAGTGTTGCGGGCATGTGTAGTACAGCAGCGGATCATCCATCGCGAGGTCGACGAGGCAGGTGTCGTCGAATGCCACCCATTTGTGTGGATTCGCCATGTCGGAGGTGTCGGTGATGACGTAAGCCCACGAGGTCTCCGAGCCGGTACCCGCCGTGGTGGACACCGCGATGTGTTTGGGGTTCTCCTTGTTGGTCGCCTTGGAGAATCCCTCGAACTCGTTGATGTTGCGCCCGTCGTGGGCGATGACCATCCGGGCACCCTTTGCGGCGTCGTGGCTCGAACCGCCACCCACGGAGATGATCCCGTCGCATTTCTCCGACTGATAGAGAGCGGCGGCATCCATGCAGTTGTAGTCCTTGGGATTGGACTCCACCTGATCGAACAGCACCACGTCTACGCCCTGGTACTCGATCTTGCCGGTGAGTTCTTCGATGATGCCCGAGCCGCGGAGTCCGGTTGTCATCAGCAGGACCCGCGACATACCCAGTTCCTTGGCCTCGACACCGATCATGTCGTGAGCGCCGACCCCCAGTTTCGCCTTGGGGAACGGGTGAAACTCCTTGATCGGGAATTCCCAGATCTGGTTCAGCTCGATGGCCATGGCGTGTATCTCCTTGTACTAGGCGGAAACTGTTGCCTCACAAGGATGTTGCCCAGCTCACACCGGAAACAAGGTCACCTGACCCGCGCAGCGGGGTTCATGTCCATCACGTCAGCATGGCCACCTGGCCATCAGGACAGGTCCATTGCTTCGGTCACTACTGCGGAAGCGGCTCGACCCGTTCGATCTGTGCGCCGAGGCTCCGCATGATCTCGACGAAGTCCGGATAACCGCGGTCGATGTGGGAGACATCGTGGACCTCTGTGACGCCATCGGCCACCAGACCGGCCAGGACCAGGCCGGCTCCGGCACGGATGTCCGAACTCCAGACCGGCGCGCTCGACAGTCCTTCGATACCGCGGATCACGGCGTGATGGCCATCGGTACGGGCGTCTGCCCCCAGGCGGACCATTTCCTCGACGAAACGAAAGCGAGCCTCGAAGACGTTCTCGGTGATCACCGACATCCCGTCGCTGATCGACGCGAGGGCGATGGCCATCGGCTGCAGGTCGGTCGGAAATCCGGGGAACGGCAGAGTCGAGTAGTTCACGGCAACGGGCCGGCCGGACTGGGCGACCCTGAAGCCATTCTCGTACTGGGTGACCGTTGCGCCTGCCCCGGACAGCTTCGTGAGAACGAGCTGAAGATGTTGAGGGTCGACACCCCTGACCGCGATGTCGCCGCGGGTCATCACGGCCGCGATCGCCCACGTGGCGGCCACGATGCGGTCCCCGATGACCCGGTGGGTGACCGGTTGGAGGCGGTCCACCCCCTCTACGGTCAGGGTTGACGTGCCCGCCCCGGAGATCTTGGCGCCCATCTGCTGCAGCATGACGCACAGATCGACGATCTCGGGTTCACGCGCGGCGTTGTCGATCGTCGTCACGCCCTCGGCCAGCACCGCTGCCATGAGGATGTTCTCCGTGGCTCCCACAGACGGGAACTCGAGTGCGATCGGCGCGCCGATCAACGTGTCGGCCTCGGCGACCACACAACCGTGCTCGATGACGCTGCGCGCACCGAGAAGGCGTAGCCCGTTCTGGTGCATGTCGAGCGGGCGGGAACCGATCGCGTCGCCGCCCGGCAACGCGACCACAGCTCGACGGCATCTGGCGATCAGTGGCCCGAGAACACACACCGAGGCCCGAAACTGCTTCACCGCGTCGAAGTCCGCGTGGAACTTGGGCTCGGCCGGGGTGTCGATGACCACGGTGTCGCCCGAATGGCTCACCGACGCTCCGAGTCCGCGCAAGACCTCGGCCATCAGAGGGACGTCGAGGATCTGCGGGCAGTTGGTGATGGTGGTGGTGCCTTCCGCCAACAGGGCAGCTGCCATCAGCTTCAGCACGCTGTTCTTGGCGCCCACGACCTCGACCTCACCGGTCAGCCGCGCGCCCCCCGTCACCAGAAAACGATCATCCACGACACGTAGCCTAAGCGATGGTCGCAGCGCGAACCCGACGGCCCGCCACTTGTCCAAGCCCTCCTCGGAATAGACACCAGGAAGTATCTTCGTCGAGACCCAAATCGCGAATTTCGTTGCGCGGACGGTGTTTTCCCTTCTCAGAACACCGAACGATCGTTCCCTCCGCACCAGCAGATACATCGGGACAAAGGTCACCGTGTCCGTTGCCCATGCCGTCATCGCCCGCGCCGACGGGTAGATTTCATCCATGGCTGTACACCTGACCCGCATCTACACCCGAACCGGAGACAGCGGCGAAACCGGGCTGAGCGACTTCTCCCGTGTGTCGAAGAACGACCCGAGGGTGATCGCCTACGCAGACTGTGACGAGGCAAATGCCGCGATCGGCGCAGCTCTGGCTCTCGGCAACCCTGACCCGGAGATCGCGGAGATCCTCACGCGGGTGCAGAACGATCTGTTCGATGCCGGCGCCGACCTCTCGACGCCGGTCGTTCCGGATCCGAAGTACCCCCCGCTGCGGCTACTACAGAGCTACATCGATGATCTCGAGGTGTGGTGCGACCACTACACCGACAAGCTGGAACCGCTCAATTCCTTCATCCTGCCGGGCGGCAGTCCGCTGAGCGCTCTGTTGCATGTGGCCCGAACCGTCACACGACGGGCGGAGAGGTCGGCGTGGGCCGCCATCGACGCTCACCCCGACGACACGAGCGCGTTGCCGGCCAAGTACCTGAACAGGCTGTCCGACCTGCTCTTCATCTTGTCGAGGGTCGCCAATCCGGGCGGAGACGTGCTCTGGCAGCCGGGCGAGCAGCGAAGCCGCGCCAAATCTGCAACGGGAAACGACCAGTAGGTCGCAGATCAGCGACGGCGCTCGCGGCCCGTGCGTTCGGCACGCTGGGACGGGCGGGATTCGAGCCAGGACTGAAAGGCTGTGACAGCGCCGCAGTCGAGCGCGAGCTCAAACGCACCGTCCCGATCGGCGAGCTCGAGGATCACCATGTTGTCGTCCATCACATCGGCCTCGGACGGCGTAGGCCCCCGGCGTCCCTTGAACACGACCACCTGACGGAGGACCAGTCGGTTGGGGCCCGGACGCATGCTGCGGAGCCGAAAGTACTCCATCGCGTTGTCGTCATAACGCACCACACCATGCCGCCACGCTCGACCGTCATCAGCTGGTAGTTCGCGCAACAGCGCAGAAGTACCCGCGCCGCGCAGCTGATTGATGCGATAGAACACGTAGAACATCGCCAAGGTGACCAGTACCAACACCGCAAGGGCAATCAGATTCCAGTGCACAACCGACACCTCCTTCTGCCCCCGCTGAAAAAACACCCGGTCCCCGCAAACTCCTCGAAGTTCGCGGGGACCGGGGAAACGGCTAGCCGTCCAGATGGTCCCCTGATCACCAGGATGCCATCCGATCGACGATCTACTTCACGTGGCCCAGCTCTTCGACCGCACGCAGCCGAGACTGCGCACGGATGTAACGCTCGCTGCCCTCTTCTTCCGACTCCAGAACGGAACGTTCTGCATCGGCGTCGACCTCGTCTGCCCACTCGGCAGACTCGGCGAGGACGGTGACGGTCTCACCGGTGACCGACAGGAAACCACCCTGCACGGCCGCGACTTTGCGTTGACCGCCGTCTTCCTCGATCAGCACGAAACCGCCTTCGACCAACTGTCCCAGCAACGGCTCGTGATTGGCGAGGACACCCAGCTCACCCTCGGTGGTCTGAGCGATCACGAAGGTCGCCTCACCTGAGTACAGCCGCGTGTCCGCCGAGACGACCTCGATGTGAAATGCGGTGTCAGCCATGGGTTTCGGTCACTTCCCGGAGATTCGTGCGGCAGCAGCCTCGACGTCGTCGAGACCGCCACAGCTGTTGAACGCCTGCTCGGGCAGGTGATCGAACTCACCCTTGGCGACCCGGTCGAATGCCTCGATCGTGTCGGCGAGCGAGACAACCGAACCCTTCTGACCGGTGAACTTCTCGGCGACCAGGAAGTTCTGACCGAGGAACTTCTGGATGCGACGGGCACGCTGGACGGTGACCTTGTCCTCTTCTGACAGCTCGTCCATACCGAGGATGGCGATGATGTCCTGCAGTTCCTTGTACTTCTGCAGGATCCGCTTGACCTCGTTGGCGACGCGGAAGTGCTCGTCTCCGACGATCGAGGCCTCCAGAATCCGCGAGGTCGACGTCAGGGGATCCACCGCCGGGTAGATACCCAGCTGCGAGATCGGACGGGACAACTCGGTGGTGGCGTCGAGGTGCGCGAACGTGGTGGCCGGTGCCGGGTCGGTGTAGTCGTCGGCGGGCACGTAGATCGCCTGCAGCGAGGTGATCGAGTTACCACGCGTCGAGGTGATGCGCTCCTGGAGCTCACCCATCTCGTCCGCCAGGGTCGGCTGGTAACCAACGGCAGACGGCATGCGGCCGAGCAGCGTGGAGACCTCGGAACCGGCCTGCGTGAACCGGAAGATGTTGTCGATGAAGAGCAACACGTCCTGGTTCTTGACGTCGCGGAAGTACTCGGCCATCGTCAGCGCGGACAGGGCCACGCGCATACGCGTGCCCGGCGGCTCGTCCATCTGGCCGAACACCAAGGCGGTGTCCTGGAGAACGCCCATCTCCTCCATCTCGAGGTGGAGGTCGGTGCCCTCACGGGTGCGCTCACCGACGCCGGCGAACACCGAGGTGCCGGAGAACTCGCGAGCGATACGGGTGATCATCTCCTGGATGAGGACGGTCTTGCCGACACCGGCACCACCGAACAGACCGATCTTTCCGCCCTTGACGTACGGGGTGAGAAGGTCGATGACCTTGATACCCGTCTCCAGGATCTCGGTCTTGCCCTCGAGCTGATCGAACGCCGGTGGCTTGCGGTGAATGCCCCACTGCTCGCCGTCGCGACCGAGCCCCGGTGTGTCGAGGCAGTCGCCGAGAGCGTTGAAGACGTGTCCCTTGACCACGTCACCAACAGGCACCGAGATCGGCTTGGTGGTGTCGGAGACCTCAGTACCCCGGGTCAAGCCGTCGGTCGGCTGCATCGAGATGGTGCGGACAAGATTGTCACCGAGGTGCTGGGCGACCTCGAGCGTCAACTTCTTGGCCACCGAGGCCAGCGTGATCTCGGCATGAAGGGCATTGAAAAGCTCGGGTACTGCGCCACGCGGGAACTCCACGTCGACGACAGGTCCGATGACTCGTACGACCCGGCCGGTCACCGAGTCTGCGGTCGAACCCGAGACGGATTCGGTTACAGCTGTGGTCATGTTGTCTCTTCCTCTTTGTCGGTGCGCGGGTGGTGATCCGCGACCGCCTTTGGCTTGTTGCTGCTAGTTCGCGAGCGCGTTTGCGCCGCCGACGATCTCGCTGATCTCCTGGGTGATCTGTGCCTGCCGCAGCTGGTTTGCCTCACGCGACAGGTTGGTCACCAACTCTTCGGCGTTGTCGGTGGCGGCCTTCATCGCGGTACGACGGGCGGCCGACTCCGATGCCGACGAATCGAGCAGGGCCGCGTACACGCGCGTTGCCACATACTTCGGCAGTAGCGCCGAGAGCAACGTCTCCGCACCGGGTTCGAACGTGTAGTTGCGCGCCGGCGTGGACGACTCGTCGTCGTCGCTCTCCGACACCACAAGCGGTGCGATCCTGCGAACCTCGGGCGACTGGTTGAGCATGCTCACGAACTTGGTGAACACCAGGTGCAGTTCATCGACGCCTTCGATCTTGCCGCCGTCGAGCCCGTCGATCTCAGTGCCCGATCCGGCAGCGAACAAGTCCACCAGGTGGTCGGTGGCTTCCGCCGCGTTGTGATACTCAGGCTGCTGCGAGAACCCTGTCCACGAGCCGGCGACGTTGACCCCGCGGAAAGAGAAGTAGCCGAGGCCCTTCTGTCCGGTGATGAACAGCACCGTCTCTTTGCCCTCGTCCTCGAGCAACTCCAGCAGCTGCCGGGTTTCACGCAAGACGTTGGAGTTGTATGCACCGCACATACCGCGGTCACTGGTCACCACCAACACCGCTGCGCGCTTCGGGTTCTCCCGGGCGACGAGCAACGGATGGTCGAGCGTGCCCGCTCCAGAAGCAAGCTCCGAGAGCACCGCGGTCATCTCCTGCGAGTACGGCTTGGCGGCCGCCACCCGCGACTGCGCCTTGACGATGCGCGAAGTCGCGATGAGTTCCTGGGCTTTGGTGATCTTCTTTGTCGACTGGACTGACCGGATGCGTGAGCGCAGATCACGAATACTTGCCATGGGCGTGTCTCACACTCCTTTCGGTTTGGTCATGGATTGTCGAATCATCTGCCCTAGGACTTCCGGACCTTGATTTCTTCGTTGTTGACTTCGTCGGCAGCGAGAGCGCCTGGATCTTCTTCGTTGACCGATCCGGGGCCGTCGCTGGCGAGGAACGACTTCTTGTACTTGTCGGCGGCAGCCTTGAGTGCCTCTGCCTGATCGTCGGACAGAGCCTTACCGCCCGCGATCGAGTCGTAGACGCCCTTGGCACCGTGGTGCAGGTGATTGAGGAGCTCGCCCTCGTACCGGCGCACGTCATCGACGGCAACCGAGTCGTAGTGGCCCTCACCCGCGAGGTAGATCGAGACGATCTGGTCCTCGACGGACACCGGCGAGTACTGGTCCTGCTTGAGCAACTCCACCCAGCGAGCACCGCGGGCCAGCTGTGCCTTGGATGCGTCGTCGAGGTCAGAGGCGAAGGCCGAGAAGGCCTCCAGCTCACGGAACTGTGCGAGCTCCAGACGGAGCGAACCCGAGACCTTCTTCAGGCCCTTGGTCTGCGCTGCACCACCGACACGAGACACCGAGGTTCCCACGTTGATCGCGGGGCGGACGCCCTTGTTGAACAGGTCAGACTCGAGGAAGACCTGACCGTCGGTGATCGAGATGACGTTGGTCGGGATGAACGCCGAGACGTCGTTGGCCTTGGTCTCGATGATCGGGAGACCGGTCATCGATCCGCCACCGAGCTCGTCGGACAGCTTTGCGCAACGTTCGAGCAGACGGGAGTGCAAGTAGAAGACGTCACCCGGGTATGCCTCGCGGCCCGGCGGGCGACGCAGCAGCAGCGAGATGGCGCGGTAGGCCTCGGCCTGCTTGGAGAGGTCATCGAAAACGATGAGGACGTGCTTGCCCTGGTACATCCAGTGCTGGCCGATGGCCGAACCGGTGTACGGGGCCAGCCACTTGAATCCGGCCGAGTCAGAAGCGGGAGCCGCGACGATGGTGGTGTACTCCATCGCGCCGGCCTCGTCGAGCGCGGACTTGACGCCCGCGATGGTCGAACCCTTCTGGCCGATCGCCACGTAGATGCAACGCACCTGCTTGGTCGGGTCGCCGGTCTCCCAGTTCGCCTTCTGGTTCAGGATCGCGTCGATGCAGACGGCGGTCTTGCCGGTCTTGCGGTCGCCGATGATCAGCTGACGCTGGCCACGGCCGATGGCGGTCATCGCGTCGATGGCCTTGATGCCGGTCGCGAGCGACTCCTCGACGGGCTGACGCTCGAGCACCGATGCCGCCTGGAGCTCCAGCACGCGCTTCTCGTCCGCTTCGATCTCGCCCTGGCCGTCGATGGGCTGACCCAGCGGGTTCACCACGCGGCCGAGGAAGTTGTCGCCGACCGGGACGGACAGCACGTCGCCGGTACGGCTGACCTGCTGGCCTTCTTCGATCTCGTCGTATGCACCGAGGATGACAGCACCGACCTCGTCCTCGTCGAGGTTGAGGGCCACGCCCAGAACCCCGCCCGAGAACTCGAGCAGTTCGTTCGCCATCGCGCCCGGCAGGCCGCTCACGTGGGCGATACCGTCCGAGGTGTCGGCGACTACGCCGACTTCTTCGCGCGATGCCTCGGCCTGGAATGACGAGACGTACTGCTCGATCGCTCCCTTGATCTCGTCGGATGAGATCGTCAACTCCGCCATGAGTACTCGTTCCTTGCTTTCGTTTTCGCTTGTGGTCTAAGTGTGCCCGCGCCGGAGTGTGTCCGGTCGGGCGTCGCGCCCGTCGGGCTAACTCGGCAAGGTCTCGCTCGCCTTGGCCAGTCGGCTGGCCACGTCACCCTCGATGACTTCGTCGGCGACGATGACCTTGAAACCGCCGAGCAACTGCTCGTCGATCTCGATCTGCACCGACATGTCGCGTCCGTAGATCCGCCCCAGCACTGTGCTGAGCCGCTCGATCTGCGCATCGGTCGGCAGTGCCGCCGCGATGACGTGTGCAACCGACTCTCCGCGTCGGGCAGCAGCCAGTTCGGCGATGCCTGACACGGTGACGTCGATCGGCTGATGCCCGCGCTGCAACTGCACAGCCTGTCGGACCAGGGCTCCGGTCTCGTCCGTGACCTTTCCGCCGATGACCCGGTCGAGCAACTGCAACCGGCCCTCGGCCGGAGCATTCGAGTCGGACAGCAGTCGCGACAGATCAGGTTCTGCCAGCAGCAACCGGCCGAGCCGGAACAGTTCGTCCTCGACCTCGCCGATCTTGCCGCTGCGGTCGGCGACCGTCAGCAGCGCGAGCCGGGCGAGCCGCTCGAGTGCGGTGAGGAAATCAGCGGTGGCCGACCACTTCGCGTCGACAGCCGACTTAACGATGTCGAGGGTGGTGTCGGACACCTTCCCCGACAGGATCGAATCGATCAGTGACGCCTTGTGCTGCGGCTCGTCGGTGGACTCCGCCAGGTGCTTGCGCAGAACCGGATTCGCCGCGAGAAGAATTGCGACCGAACCGAGTTCGTCACCGATCGTTCGCAGCTGCTCGACATCCGCCGAGCCGGTCTTCTCGTCGAACGTGCGTGCCAGGGTGCGCACCGATTCACGGCTCGCCGCCCGCATCGAGTGGGTGCCGATTGCCTCACCGGTGGACGTGGACTCCGGTGCGACACCGCCCTCGGCGGCCATCTGCTCCAACTCGGCCAGAACCCTGTCGAAGGAATCCTGCTTGGCCTTCGGGTCCTCGAGGTGCTCGCGCACCAGGTCGCCGGCGACATCGAGTGAGGCCAGCCCCAGTTCGCCACGCAGCTGACGGATCAGCGCCTGGCGGTTGAGGGCGACCTGCGCCTTGCCGTGCTCGGTGATGCGCTTGACCTCTGAGTCGGCCTGGTTGCGCATCTGTTCCGCGATCGCCTGAGCGTCACCGCGTGCCTCTTCACGGATCTGGCTCGCCTCTGCTCTGGCCTGCTCGAGTGCCGTGGCATGAGCGTCTTTCGCCTCGGCGAGCCGGGCCTTGGCCTGCTCGCTCTCGGCGACCTGCGTGGCGATCGTTTCCTTCTGCGCCGCAACGGCTTTACGCAGCGGCGGAAGAACGTATCGGATGAAAACGAAGACAACGACGGCAAAGCCGACGAGTTGTCCGATGAAAATATCCACTGGTCAGTTCACCGTCCCGGTCTTTTCGCCCTCGGTCGCGGAGACACGATCGAGGGATGCCGACAACTTCGGGTCCGACGAGACGTCGAATCCGAGTACTCGGCTGGCCAGCCCGGAGGACAGCCTGCCCAGTTCCGCGCGGGCCTCCGCCGCAGCCCGCTGCCCTTCGGCGGCCAGCTGTTCGGAGGTTTCGCGCTGAACCGCGTCTGACTCCTCGGTCGCCCGCCGCCTCATCTCCTCGAGGTTCTCGTTGCCCTTGGCACGAGCCTCGTCGCGGATGCCGGTCGCCTCGACGCGGGCGCCCTTCATGGCGGATCGGTATTCCGATTCGGCATCCTCGAAACTCTTGGCCGCGGCCTTGTTGTCCTCGTTGGTCTTCGAGACCAGTGCCTCACGTTCTTCGAGGACCTGGCGGATCGGCGGAACGATGAACTTGCCGAGCACCACCAGCACGATGATGAAGATCAAAAGGACAACGAAGAACGTGCCGTTGGGTATGAGGAAATTCTCTGCGGCGAGATCCATGGTGTCGTTTTACCTGTTTCCCGAAATTATTCGGCGCTGATCGGGGTGGCGAAGACGAACAACGCCATGAAGGCCAGGTTGATGAAGTACGCAGCCTCGACCAGACCGACGGTGATGAAGAACGGAGTGAACAGGCGGCTCTGCGCTTCTGGCTGACGCGCGATGCCTGCGATCAGCTGCGCACCGGCCAGACCGTCACCGATACCGGCGCCAATAGCGCCGCCGGCCATGATCAGACCGCCGCCGATCAGTGCGCCCATGCCAATCATTGGATCCATTTACTTTTCCCTTTCGGTGGTACTGACAATCGGATTGCCAGGTCTTATGGCCCCGCCGGCATCGCACCGGCAAGGGGTCGTGCTAGTGGTGCTCGTCCTCCAGCTCCATTGACTGGCTGAAGTACAAGATGGTCAGCAGGGTGAAGATGAACGCCTGGATTAGGCCGACGAAGAGGTCGAACATCTTCCAGATCGAGTTGGGTGCCCACATGATGTAGGCGGGGAAGATCGCGATCAGCGAGACCATCACGCCGCCGGCGAACATGTTGCCGAAAAGACGGAGTGAGAGCGAGACGGGCTTCGCGATCTCTTCGATGATGTTGATCGGGGCCAAGCCGATGGCGTGACCCTTGATCAGGGCCTTGGGATGGCCGAGGAAGCCGCGACGCTTGACGCCGGCCGCGTGGTACGCGACGAAGACGAACAGAGCGAGCGCGTAGACGAAGTTCGCATCGGAGGCCGGCGGCTTCAGCCATTCACCGGTACCTCCCCCCTCCTTGCCGTACTGGACCGGCAGCACCGAGATCCAGTTGGCGACCAGGATGAAGATGAACAGCGTCACGGCCAGTGGCAGCAGGAACGGCGCGACGCGCATGCCGATCGAGCTCTCGACCTGGCCGCGCATCTGGGAGGTGAGGGTTTCGAAGAACAGCTGTACCGGGTTGGGAACACCCGACGTCATCTTGGCCCGCACGTAGAAGGCCAAGCCGAGCACGACCAGAGCCGCAAAAGCGGTCCCGATGATGGTGTCCAGGTTGAAGGTCATCCCGAACAGATCGACGTGGGTGTGGTGCCCAACCTCGATCTCTGCCTCGGCGAGATACGACGTATCTGTCATGACTGGGTACGAAGTCCTTTCATCACTGGAATAACCGTGTTGAGAACCAGGATCACCTGACACAGCGCGAGTCCGAACATCACGCCGAGACCGTCCGGCCTGGCGAGGAACGCCACCACGAGGGCGACGATCGTCAGGAGCGCCAGACGCAGGGCGGAGTTGATCGCGATCGGCCGCTTGCGCGGATTCTCTTCAGCGGTGATTCCTTGCACATACAACTGCACGAGCTTGGCATTGGCCAGACTCAGGGCCAATCCGACGAACATCCAGATACCGAACATGATGTGGCCCAGGTAGGCGCTTGCGGCCACTGCGACGACGACCAGCAATCCGCTCAGGATCGCGGGGCGCACCAAACTCAGCGGAACATCCGGGAATACCGGCGCCGAGTCGGAGCTTGACGTCGTCATGCACCTCTCCTCAAGGGTCCAGCGGGTTCGCTAGCTCTGGGGGCAGCCTGGTAGAGCCGTGCCCGTCGATCTGGAACATGATCGGGGCGACAGCTCATCGATCCCTGTGACCATATCAACACTGTGGTGGCCTGCCACCAGGGGGTGCGTTGACCGCGATTGCGGCTCTCACCTTGGCGATTCGGCTACTACAGACGATAGTACTACGTTGCATCGCATACCCGAAATGTCCGGGTTAGGCTTCACTTCGTCACAGATTACTGGACACGGTTCCACCGGCCGCCACCCGGTCAGGCAGACGCACCCTGACGGTGTCGTCGACGAAGGCGCGGGACGATGGTGGCGACCATCGCGAGAACCAGTCCGGCTGCCAGGACCGGTACCACCACCGACACCGAGAAGAACGTGCTCGCAGCCGCCCCGAAGGCCAGTAGTCCGACCCAGAGGTAGATGAGCAGCACCACGCGCCTGTGTGAATGACCGATCTCCAGCAGTCGATGGTGCAGGTGCATCTTGTCCGGTGTGTAGAAGCCGACACCTGCCCTGGTCCTGCGCACGACCGCCATCAGCATGTCGAGCATCGGGATGAACATGACGGCCGCCACCAGGATGATCGGCGACAGCAACGTGAACACATCGGCGGGGCCGTAGGCATTGGTGGCCACCCTGCCCGATGCGCTGGTCGAGGCCGTGGCCAGCATCAGCCCGATGAGCATCGAGCCGGAATCGCCCATGAAGATGCGGGCGGGCTGGAAGTTGTGCGGCAGGAAACCGAGGCATGCACCGGCGAGAATGGCCGAGATGAGAGCCGGCGGGTAGTAACTGACGTCGCCGCCCTGGTCTCGGAGCAGACCCAGCGAGAAGACACAGATCGCCAACGACGCGATGAGCGCCAGGCCGGCGGCCAGGCCGTCGAGGCCGTCGACGAAGTTCATGGCGTTGACCGTTGCGACGGTGACCGCGATCGTGAGCAAGCCCGCCTGGAGTGGGTCGAGCACCACCGTGCCGATGTCGCCGAACGGGACGTACAGCAGGTACCAGCTCACACCCATGATCACCAGGACACCGGCAGCGGTCAGCTGGCCGACGAACTTGGTCAAGGCGTCGATCCCCCATCGGTCGTCGATGATTCCGACGAGCACGATGACCCCACCGGCGACGACAACGGCATTCATGTCGTCGGTGTATGCGAAACCCCTTGTCAGAGCGGGCAACTCGCCGGCGAGAGACATCCCGGCGAGCACGCCGATGTACATGCCGACACCGCCCAGACGCGGCGTGGGAATCGCGTGGACATCCCGGGTCCGCGGAACGGCCACCGCACCGGTCCGCGTGGCAACGACCCGCACGACACCGGTGGCGAGATAAGTGATGACGGCGGCGGCGAGCCCGACGAGCATCAGCTCCCGCAGCGGGACGCCTGCACCACTGCTCGTGAGGCCGGACTGCGCTGCGATCAGCACACCACCGCTCTCAAGGGGACTCGAATAGGCCGCGAACACGGGTCAACGCTACTAGCGCGCGCTCGAAAAGCACGCAAGCGGTCGACCGGACCCGCCGCCAGCGGGATCGAGCCGACTCAGCTACGCAAGCTCTCGACTCCGGTGCCCAGCACCTCGGCGATCTGCTCGGCACTGATCGCACCCTCGCGCAGAATCTTGGGACTGACGTCCGTGAGATCGACGATGGTCGACGGCATCGCCTTCTCGGCCGGTCCACCATCGAGGTACACGGCCACCGACTCCCCCAGTTGCTCGCGGGCCTCGGCGGCGGTGGTCGCCGGCGGTCGGCCGGATATGTTCGCGCTGGAGACGGCCATGGGCCCGACCTCACGAAGGATCTCGATGGCCACCGGGTGCAGCGGCATCCGCAGCATCACCGTGCCCCGGGTGTCACCCAGATCCCAGGCCAGCGAGGGAGCCTGGTGAACCACCAGACTCAGGCCGCCGGGCCAGAACGCCCGGGTCAGTTCCCTCGCCATCGACGACACGGACAGCACCAGGCCGTCGATGGTGCTCCACGAGCCGACCAGCACGGGCACGGGCATGTCCCTGCCCCGCCCTTTGGCGGCCAGGAGATTGTTGACCGATTCGGAATCGAAAGCGTCGCAACCCAACCCGTACAACGTGTCGGTGGGCAGGACGATCAGGCGGCCACCTTTGGCGGCGCCGACGGCGGCGCGGATACCGGCCGTTCGAGAATGGGGATCGTTGCAGTCGAACGTGGTGCTCACGGGTCCCATCCTTGCATGGTCCCCTTGGCCCACATCCGCGACGTACCCGCCGGTCAGATGCGGCGGGACGTCGTCGTTCTGGTGGCGGTGACAAAACGCGGCCGTCCGGCCAGATCGTGGTTCTGGGCGATCGAATCGAACCGGCCATCGGCGGTCAGCACATCGACCACCGCCTGTCCCGTGCTGTCGTCGTGCTCGATGGCCACTTTGCCACCCGCCTCGAGGAGCTGGGCGACGGTGGCGATCATCGGGCCGATGACCGACATCCCGTCCGCTCCCCCGAACAGCGCGAGGGGCGGGTCGTGGTCGATCACCTCGACCGGCAATTCGGCTGTCTCGGGTATGTAGGGCGGGTTGGCGACGACAACATCGGCTCTGATACCGGTCAGAACGGCCGGGTCCCGAACGTCGCCCTGATGCACCTCGACTCGATCCGCGAGCTGATCGGGCATCCGCGAGAGGTTCCGGTGAAGCCATCGGAGTGGCTCGTCGGCGATCTCGACGGCGTGCACCACGGCGTCGCGCCGACCATCCGCGATGGACAAGGCGAGTGCACCGCTTCCGCTGCACAGATCCACCACCACCGGTTCGGCAACGTCGGCAATCGCCTCCAGTGCCCACGACAGCAGCGCCTCGGTTTCCATCCGGGGTATGAACACCCCGGGGCCGACCTCCAGATCGACCATGCCGAACTGGACGCGACCGATGATGTGCTGCAAGGGCTCACGCGCGCACCGCCGGTCGATCATCGCGCGGTACGTGTCGGTCTGCTGCTGCGTCAGCTCATCGACCGTGACGAGGCCGCCCACGGATGTGCCGGCCACGTGAGCCAGCAGAAGCGCTGCGTCGACGTCCGGGCTGGGGACACCTGCGGCGGCCAGTTCGGTCGTTGCGGCCCTGCGTTGTTCGCGCGCGTTCACTCCGCCTCGAGGCGGGCCTGGCGATCGGCGGCTCTGAGGGCGTCGAGAAGTGCGTCCATGTCACCTGCGAGAACGGCGTCGAGGTTGCTGGCTTTGTAACCGATCCGGTGGTCGGTGATGCGATTCTCCGGGAAGTTGTAGGTGCGGATCCGTTCAGAACGATCAACCGTCCGCACCTGCGCCGCCCGCCCTTCCGACGCCTCCGAGTTGGCTGCCTCCTCGGCCGCCGCCTGCAGGCGCGCAGCGAGGACCTGCATCGCGCGGGCCTTGTTCTGCAGTTGCGATCGTTCGTTCTGACAGGTCACGACGATCCCGGTGGGCAAGTGGGTGATCCGGACCGCGGAGTCGGTGGTGTTCACGCCCTGTCCGCCCTTGCCCGAACTGCGGTACACGTCGATGCGGAGATCGGAGTCGTCGATCTGCACCTGCTCGACCTCATCGGGTTCGGGATAGATCAGTACGCCGGCCGCCGAGGTGTGGATACGCCCCTGCGACTCCGTGACCGGCACACGCTGGACACGGTGTACGCCACCCTCGAACTTCAATCGCGCCCACACGCCGTCCGGACCGTCGCCTTTCGACTTGATCGAGATGGTGACGTCCTTGTACCCGCCGAGATCGGACTCGGTGAGTCCGAGGGTCTGGGCCTTCCAGCCGTGCCGTTCGCAGTACTTGAGATACATCCGCGCCAGATCCGAGGCGAACAGGGCCGACTCTTCGCCGCCTGCACCCGATTTGATCTCCAACACCACGTCGTCGCCGTCGTGGGGATCGCGCGGCGACAACAGGTCGGTGAGGGTGGCGTCGAGATCGGCGGCGGTCTTCTCCAGCTCGGGAATCTCGGCCGCAAATGCCGGGTCGTCCGCAGCGAGTTCGCGTGCCGCCTGCAGATCGTCCTGTGCTGCTTGAAGTTTGGTGTACGTGGCCATGATTGGCGCGAGCTCGGAGAAGCGCTTGCCCACGCGGCGCGCGGCAGCGGGGTCATCGTGCAGGGAAGGGTCGGAGAGCTGCGACTGCAAGCCTGCATGCTCGGCGAGAATGTCGTCGATCGCGGACGGCTCGGGGCTGCTCATGACCTGTTCCTACTCGAGAAAGTTATGACCGACGGCTGATGAGGTCAACCGGGGGATTCGACGAAAACGGCGCCTGGCCTGCCGCACAGGCAGACCAGACGCCGGACTTTCAAGCTATTTCTCGGCTGCAGCGTCTTTCTTCGCCGGACGCTTGCCGTAACGCTTCTCGAAGCGTGCGACGCGGCCACCGGTGTCGAGAATCTTCTGCTTGCCCGTGTAGAACGGGTGGCACTGCGAGCAGACCTCGACGTTGATACGACCGTTGTCCTTGGTGGAGCGGGTCGTGAAGGTGTTCCCGCAGCCGCAGACCACAGTGGTCTCGACGTACTGGGGGTGGATTCCCTGCTTCATTCTGGTGTCCCTTTCAATGGTCGCCGGGTCACCTTCGCGGATCGAAGGTGTGAACCGGAACCGGACTCGACCGTTCAGTATGCCAGAGCCGCTGCCACGTCAGCGAATCGCTAATATTCAAGCGATCGACGGCGGGTATACATCCTCGGCATGATCAGTGGAACGACCTGACAATCGTTTTCATTCCGCGACGTCCTCTACGGCAGGCAGATCCATGACACGGGCAATAAACTTCGCGACTGCAGCAACCGTGCTGGTCTTCGGCCTGGGAGCCTGCACATTCGAGCGTTCCGGCGATCCCGTGCCCGAATCAGCGGACTCCGGATCGGTGTCGAGCTTCCGCCCATCGGCGGACAATCCTGATCCCACCGACGACATCAAAGGCGTCGAGAAAAGGTACTACCCCGCTGCTCTTCATGTGGTCCCCACCGATCGTGTCCGTTACTCGTTCAGCCCGCCCATCGGCGGGCGGCACGACGCGGTCTGGGCCGCCTGCACCGGGGTGGTCTACAACGCGGGCATCCGTTCGGAAAACGCCGTGCATTCACTCGAACACGGAGCGGTCTGGCTCACCTACAACCCGGAAGACCTCGATGCGGAGGCCGTGGAATCGCTCGCCGAGCGCGTCGACGGAGTCGACTACACACTGCTCTCGCCCTACCCCGGATTGGACCGACCGGTGTCGGTGCAGTCGTGGGGACATCAGCTCAAGGTCGACGATGCCGACGACCCACGTATCGATCAATTCATCACCGCAACGAAGCAGAACATCCAAAGCGGTGTCTACCCGGAAGCCCCCGAAGAGACCGGTTACCCCGAACCGGGGGCCACGTGCGCGGCGTCCGGCGCGTTCGATCAGCTCGATCCCCCACCGTTCGATCCGCGCCCCGGCACCCTGCCGGAGAACTGATCACTGCCACCACGCACGAACCCACCCATCCCGTTCGGCCCGCCCTTTTGACGGGTGGGCCCACGGGATCAGGTGGGTTCGGTGGCTGCGAGCCGGCGACTAGTCGTCGCCCATGGCTCCCGGTGCGGTCTTCTGTACCTGCATGAGGAACTCGATGTTGCTCTTGGTCTTCTTCAGCTGACTCACGAGGAGATCGATCGCCTGCTGCGAATCAAGGCCGGCAAGCACGCGCCGCAGCTTGTGCACAATCGAGAACTCCTCGGGCGACAACAGCAACTCGTCCTTACGCGTGCTGGACATGTTGACGTCGACCGCCGGGAACACCCTGCGCTCGGAGATCTTGCGGTCCAGTTTGAGCTCGGCGTTGCCGGTGCCCTTGAACTCCTCGAAGATCACCGTGTCGCCGGTGGAACCGGTCTCGACCAGAGCCGAGGCGATGATGGTGAGCGAGCCACCGTTCTCGATGTTGCGGGCAGCACCGAGGAAACGCTTTGGTGGGTACAGCGCCGTCGAGTCGACACCACCGGACAGGATCCGGCCCGATGCCGGCGACGCATTGTTGTACGCACGACCCAGTCGGGTGATCGAATCGAGCAGCACCACAACGTCTTTGCCGTCTTCGACGAGACGCTTGGCCCGCTCGATCGCCAACTCGGCCACCGAGGTGTGGTCTGACGGCGGGCGGTCGAAGGTGGAGGCGATGACCTCACCCTTCACCGACCGCTGCATGTCGGTGACCTCTTCGGGCCGCTCGTCCACGAGCACCACCATGAGGTAGCACTCGGGGTTGTTGATCGAGATGGCATTGGCGATGTTCTGCAGAATCGTCGTCTTACCGGCCTTGGGCGGGGACACGATCAGTGCACGCTGTCCCTTGCCGATCGGCATGACCAGGTCGATGACGCGGGTGGAGATGCGCTCGCTGGTGGTCTCCAGGCGAAGACGCTGATTCGGATACAGCGGGGTCAGCTTGTTGAACTCCGGCCGGCGTTTGGCGGTCTCGACGTCTGCGCCGTTCACCGAATCGAGCCGTACCAGCGGATTGAACTTCTGACGCTGATTCGACTGCTCACCTTCGCGCGGGACCTTGACCGCCCCGGTGATCGCATCGCCGCGACGCAGCCCGTTCTTGCGGATGAGGTTCATCGACACGTAGACGTCGTTCGGTCCGGCGAGATAGCCCGACGTACGGACGAACGCATAGTTGTCCAGCACATCGAGGATTCCCGCGACCGGCTGCAAGACGTCGTCGTCGGAGATCTGTGGCTCACGCTCGTTACCGCCGCCGCCGCCTTCGCCGCGGTCACGTCCGCGACGACGCTCACGGAAACGGCGTCCCCGCCTACCGCCGCGGCCGTCTCCGTCCTCGTCGTCGTCACGGGGACCGTTGTCGCGGTTGTCACGGGGGCCGCTGTTCTGGCCACTTCCCTGATCGCCCCGGTTGCGGTTCCTGTTGCCCTGCTCGGAGCGGTTTCCCTGCTCCGAACGGTTGCCCTGTTCGTCGCGGTTCCGGTCGTCCCGGTTGCGGTCGTCGCGGTTCCGGTTGTCGCGGCTCGAGCCGCTGCTCTGGTTGTCGCGGCCCTGGTTGTCGCGGCCCTGGTTGTCGCGACTCTGACCCTCGCGAGTCTGATTGTCGCGGCCCTGACCCTCGCGACCCTGGCTTTCCTTGCCCTGGTTGTCCCGGCCCTGGTTGTCCCGGCCCTGACCCTCGCGGTTGTCTCGACCTGCGGCCTGCCCGTCGCGACCACGACGACGCTGCCGCCGCTGATCGTTGCCGTCTGCCTGGTCACCGTCTTGGGAAGACTCGTCGGTCTTCGGCGCGGCCTTCTCCTCGGCGGGTGCCGCAGTGGCCGCCCGCTCGGGTTCGACCCTGGTGGTCTCGGTGGTCTTCGTCGCTGCTTCGGCGGCGGGTTCCGCAGGGGCGGAGGCGCCCTTGACCTGCGGCTTCTCGGCAGAGGCAGTCGGTGCGTCGTCCGACGGCGCCGTTCCTGCCGAGGTCTTGTCTGCGGGCGCCTTGCTCGAGGCCGCCTTGCCCTTGGTGGCAGGTGCGCTGGACGCCCCGCCACTCTGGCGTTCCTTGATGGCCGCGATCAGGTCGCTCTTGCGCATACCCGACGTGCCCTTGATGCCCAGCTCTCCCGCCAGGCCACGAAGTTCAGTCAGAACCATTCCCGAGAGCCCGGTCCCACGGCGACGTTCGGCTTTCGGAGTGTCAACTCCACCGAGGTCGAGCGTGTTCTCCGAGCCCGGTGCAGTGATCAGGTCCGTATCCGTCAACGGATATCCTTTCCTTCCCCCGCCGGTAGATTCGCGAGGGCCAAAGTTCTCGCACCCGGAGCCCAGGTGAGAGGTGCCGCTACTTTTTCAGCGGTCTTATGAGGCGTGTGTCGTTTGCCGCGCTTTATATTTCACGGACTGGCGCCCGCGGGCTGTGATTCGAATTTGACATCCGATGAGAAGCACGCTCGGGTGAAAACATCCGCGGCTGGACGGGTACATGCTAACCAGGATCAGTAGTTCGGGCAACACCCACAGAATGCGGCGTGTTCACAAACTGCGAATCAATCTAAGTTGCACCCGTCGTCGTCAGTGTACGACTACTCCGGGTGCAATCTCTACTTCCTGCAGAACAAATCCCAGCTCAGCTGCCTTGTCGCGGGTCTGAGGTGGTAGCTCCGACGCCGTCAGCGCCAGCACGGTGGGCCCGGCGCCCGACACGGTGGCCGGTACCTGCCGCTCGCGCAACCATCGCACCAGGGCGGCCGTCGCAGGCATCACCGGGGCCCGGTAGTCCTGGTGAAGTCGATCCTCGGTCGCAGCCATCAGCAACTGGGGTTCGGTCGTCAACGCGACCACGGCCAGAGCTGCGCGGCTGACATTGAACACCGCATCCGCCCTGGACACAGCGTCCGGCAACAACCCACGGGTGACCGCGGTCGACGACTCGACCTGCGGAATCATGGCGTAGGCGCGAATAGCTGGATGCAGCTCCAGCGCCCTCGCGAAATAATTGAGTGCCGGTGAATCCCCCGCGACGTCGGAGGTGTGGACACCCGCGGTGGGTTCGGACCAGGAGACGACGGCCGAACCGAGCACACTCGCCGAGGCATTGTCCGGGTGGCCTTCGAACTCCGACGACAGCTGGATCAACGCCTCGGTGGACAGTTGTGTTCCCAGGCCGGCGGCGCGGACCAGGCCGGCAGCGACCGCAAGCCCGCCGACAACTGCGGACGCCGACGACCCCAGACCACGGGCATGTGGAATGCTGTTGCGGCACTTGACGTCCAGGCCCGGGGCCGTGACGCCGGCCGCCGCCAGCCCCCGATTGATCGCCCGGACCACCAGGTGTCGCTCGTCGAGCGGTACTCCCTCGGCGCCTTCGCCGCTGACGGTGATGCGCAGTGCATCGCCACCGACGGTGACGGAGATGTCGTCGTAGATTCCCAAAGCGATACCCAGAGAATCAAACCCGGGACCGAGATTGGCACTCGACGCGGGAACACGCGCTTGCGCCTGGACCCCCGCAGGCAGAACGGGATTCACGTCCACACCTTCGCGACGGAGCCCGGCCACGTGCGAGTCATCGCCAGAGGATTCATCAGTCCGCGTTGCCCACACCGTCATGATCGGTTCCCATCAGCCCACATTCAGCGCGCGTGCGACAGCCACCGGATCAACCGGGATGGCCTCCACCGGCGGGATGCCGGCCAACGCGGTGTCGGGATCCTTGAGGCCGTTGCCGGTGACGGTACAGACGACGAGCTCGCCCGCGGACACCCAGCCCTCTTCACGGGCAGCAAGAAGTCCGGCGACACTGGCCGCCGACGCCGGCTCGACGAAGACACCTTCGTGGCCTGCGATCAGCCGGTAGGCCTCGAGCAGTTTCTCGTCGGTGGCAGCCCGGAATCGGCCACCCGATTCGTCCTTGGCGGCAACTGCCTGGTTCCAGCTGGCGGGTGAGCCGATCCGGATGGCGGTGGCGATCGTCTCGGGATCCTTGACCGGTTTGCCGGTGACCAGAGGAGCCGCGCCGGCCGCCTGCACGCCGAGCATCCGAGGGGTCGACCCGACAACACCGTCGCGGTGGTACTCGGTGTAACCCTTCCAGTACGCGGTGATGTTGCCCGCGTTCCCCACCGGCAACGCATGCACGTCAGGAGCCCTGCCGAGCACATCCATGATCTCGAAGGCGGCCGTTTTCTGACCTTCGATGCGGGCTGGGTTCACCGAGTTGACCAGCTCGATCTCGGTCCACTCGGCGGTGGCCTTGCGAGCCAGTTCGAGGCAGTCGTCGAAGTTGCCCTGCACCTGGATGATCTTGGCACCATGCATCACGGCCTGGGCGAGTTTGCCCATTGCGATCTTGCCCTCCGGAATGAGGACTGCGCACGTGATGCCTGCGCGGGTTGCGTACGCCGCGGCCGAGGCCGAGGTGTTCCCGGTGGACGCGCACAGCACCGCGGTCTTCCCGTTGTTGACGGCATTGCTCACGGCCATCGTCATCCCACGGTCCTTGAACGAGCCGGTCGGGTTGAGGCCCTCCACCTTGAGGTACACCTCGCACCCGGTGATCTCGGACAGGTGCGGTGCGGCGATCAACGGCGTGCCACCCTCGAGCAGGGTGACCACCTTCCAGTCGTCCTTGACAGGCAATCGGTCGCGGTACGCCTCGATCAATCCCGGCCATGCGCGGTGCACGGCGACAGACTCACTCATTGGTTCCCTCCAGTCGGAGAACGCTGGACACGCTCAGGACGGCTTCCAGTTTCTCCAGTGCCGCAACGGTTTCGGACAATGCCGCATCAGGTGCGCGATGGGTGACCACCACGAGCCGGGCGTCGTCGCCGGCGCCTTCCTGGCGAACGGTCGAGATGCTTATGCCCCGAGAGGAGAACTCTCCGGCGACTGTTGCGAGCACCCCGGCGCGGTCCGCCACCCGCATCGACACGTAATACCGGGTCCGCACGTCACCCATGGGGGCTATCGGCAGCGACGCGTACGTCGACTCCAGTGGGCCACGACCACCGTGCACCTTGTTGCGCGCAGCCATCACCAGGTCTCCCAACACTGCCGATGCGGTGGGCGCGCCACCGGCACCCTGTCCGTAGAACATCAGCCGGCCGGCGTTCTCGGCTTCGACGACCACCGCGTTGAAAGCGCCGTTGACCGCCGCCAGAGGATGTTCGAGCGGCACCAGAGCCGGATACACGCGGGCCGAAATGCGTTGCTGCCCATCCCCACCGACGATTCGCTCGCAAATTGACAGCAGCTTCACCGTGCAGTCGAGGGCCTGTGCCGAGACGAGGTCGGCAGCGGTGATCTTGGAAATGCCCTCGCGGTAGACGTTGAGGGCGGTGACCCTCGAGTGGAAGGAGATCGACGCCAGGATGGCTGCTTTCGCCGCCGCGTCGTAGCCCTCGACATCGGCTGTCGGGTCGGCCTCGGCGTAGCCGAGTCGGCCTGCCTCTGCGAGCGTCTCCTCGTAGTCACTGCCGTCGGCATCCATCGCGGACAAAATGAAGTTGGTTGTGCCGTTGACGATTCCGGCGACACGGTTGACGGTGTCTCCGGCGAGCGACTGCATCAGTGGGCGGATCACCGGGATGGCGCCGGCCACGGCCGCCTCGAAATAGAGATCGACCTTCGCCCCGGCCGCGGCAGTCGCGAGTTCGCCGGTGTAATCGGCGAGCAGCGCCTTGTTGGCGGTGACCACGGACTTGCCGCTCTGCAGCGATTCGCGGATCAACATCCGCGGCGGGTCGATGCCGCCGATGAGTTCGACAACGATGTCCACATCGTCGCGGGCAACGAGGTCTTCGGGTTTGTCGGTGAGCAGGGCCGGGTCCACCCCGTCACGAGGAACGTTGAGGTTCCGGACGGCGACCCCGCGCAGTTCCAAGGGGGCGCCGACCCGTGCCTGCAGGTCAGCGGCGTTGTCGGTGAGGATACGAACCACCTCGGTCCCGACATTTCCCATTCCGAGTACCGCAACGCCGATGGCGCGGGCCCCGTTGTCGTTGGTTCGGCTGTCCGTCACTCGTTCACCTCCAAGCTCAGTAGATCTTCAACAGTTTCACGTCGCAGGATCACTCGCGCGTCGCCTCCCCGCGTGGCGACCACAGCGGGTCGGGTGACCATGTTGTAGCGACTCGACATCGAGTAGCAGTAGGCGCCGGTGGCGCCCACCATCAGCACGTCCCCGGGGCCGACATCGTCGGGCAACCAGCAGTCGCGGATGACGATGTCGCCGCTCTCGCAGTGCTTTCCGACCACCCGACTGACCACCGCATGTGCGGTGGAGACCCGCGACGCCAGCCGGACGTCGTACTCGGCCTGGTACAGCGAGGTGCGGATGTTGTCGCTCATACCACCGTCGACAGAGACGTAACGGCGATGAGCTCCGCCCGGCCCGAGCTGGACGTCCTTGACGGTGCCGACGGTGTACAGGGTGACACCGGCCGGACCGGCGATCGCACGGCCCGGTTCCACCGCGATGGTCGGGGTGGGTAGGCCCAGTGCGGCCGATTCACGTTCGACGATGGCGGCGAGTTTGTCGGCGACTTCCTGAACCGGAGGCGGGTCGTCGGAGGGCAGGTATGAAATACCCAGTCCCCCACCGAGATCCAGGATCGAGAGTTGGGCGGTCTTGTCCACGCCGAACTCCGAGACCACGTCCCGCAGCAAGGACAGGACACGGTGGGCGGCCAACTCGAAACCACCCACGTCGAAGATCTGCGAACCGATGTGGCTGTGCAGCCCCACGAGTCGGAGGTTGTCGGTGGCGAAAACCCGTCGGACCGCGTCCATCGCCGTGCCACCGGCCAAGGAAAAGCCGAACTTCTGGTCTTCGTGTGCCGTGGAGATGAACTCATGGGTGTGCGCCTCCACGCCCACGGTTATCCGGATGAGGACGTCCTGGACCACGCCGAGTCGACCGGCGATCTCATCGAGACGTTCGATCTCGATCATGGAGTCGAGCACCACGTGCTCCACACCGGAGGTGACCGCGAGTTCGAGCTCGTGCGGTGATTTGTTGTTGCCGTGCAGGGCGATCCGATCGGCCGGGAAACCCGCACGCAACGCCACCGTCAGTTCGCCGGCCGAACACACATCAAGCGAGAGACCCTCTGAGTGCACCCACCGCGCGACCTCGGTGGACAGGAACGCCTTCGACGCATAGTGGACGTGCTGCGCCGATCCGAACGCCTTCGCCATCTCGGCGCACCGCGCCCGGAAGTCCTCTTCGTTGATGACGAACAGCGGGGTGCCGTGTTTCTCGGCCAGCTCGGTGACCGCGATGCCGCCGATCTGCGCCACACCGTTTTCGTCGCGATCGGTGCCCTGCGGATAGATCGCCTCCGGCAACTGCGCGAGTTCCTCTGGAGAATTGGGCCTTTCGGCCAGGTGCGGTGCCGCCACGACCTCCGCGTGCCGTGGTCCGGCGGGGTGTGCGTTCACATTCGCTCCGGTGCGCTCACGCCGACCATCGCCAGACCGTTGGCGATGACCTGCTGGGTGGCGCCGCACAGAGCCAACCGTGCGGCGTGGAGATCGGTGGGCTCCTCGTCGCCCTGAGGCAGGACCCGGCAACGGTCATAGAACTTGTGATACGTGCTCGCCAGCGCCTCGAGATACCGGCAGACACGGTGCGGCTCACGCAATTGCGCAGCAGCAGCGACCACTGCGGGGAAGTCTCCCAGCGTACGGATCAGATCGCCCTCGGCCCGATCCACCAGCAGCTCGAGGTGGCCGGTGGAGGCGGTGAGACCCAGGGCCTCGGCATTGCGGCCGATCGCCGCGAGGCGGGCGTGCGCGTATTGCACGTAGTAGACCGGGTTTTCGTTCGACTGGCTGACGAGTAGGTCGAGGTCGATGTCGATGTTCACGTCCACGGACGACCGGATGAGTGAGTAGCGGGCGGCGTCCACACCGACCGCGTCCACCAGATCGTCGAGGGTGATGACCGTGCCTGCCCGCTTGCTCATCCGCACCGGCTGCCCGTCGCGGACGAGATTGACCATCTGCCCGATCAGTACCTCCAGACGGTCGGGGTCGTCGCCGAGCGCCGCGGCCGCAGCCTTCAGCCGGACGACGTAACCGTGATGGTCGGCGCCGAGCATGTAGATACAGAGATCGAACCCACGGTCACGCTTGTCCTTGAAGTACGCGATGTCGCCTGCGATGTACGCCGCCTCGCCGTCACTCTTGATGACCACGCGGTCTTTGTCGTCACCGAACGCGGTCGACCGCAGCCACCAGGCGCCGTCGTTCTCGTAGAGGTTGCCGTTTGCCTTCAGTTCGGCGATGGCCTTGTCGACCTGACCGCTCTCGAACATCTTGTTCTCGTGCGTGTAGACGTCGAAGTCGGTGCCGAACTCGTGCAGGTTCGCCTTGATCTGCGCGAACATGAGATCGACGCCTCGGGCCCGGAATGTCTCGAGCCGCTCTGCCTCGGGGAGGTCCAGGGCGCCGGGTGCGGCCTCGAGCACCTGCGCCGCGATCTCACCGATGTACGCGCCGGCATACCCGTCCTCGGGAGTGGGTTCACCGAGTGCGGCGGCAACCAACGATCGCGCGAACCGGTCGATCTGTGCGCCGTGGTCGTTGAAGTAGTACTCGCGGGTGACCGCGGCACCTTCGGCCGAGAGAACCCGGCCCAGCGCGTCACCCACGGCAGCCCACCGCGTGCCACCGAGGTGGATCGGACCGGTCGGGTTGGCCGAGACGAACTCGAGGTTCACCCGGAGCCCGTCGAGGGTCGTGCCGGTCCCGTAGGCCGCACCACGTTCGATCACTCCGGCAATCACCACGTTCTGCGCGTCGGCGGCGAGTCGGATGTTCACGAACCCGGGTCCGGCGATCTCGGCGGTGGCGATGCCCTGACGGCTGGAGAGCTCGGCGGCAAGCCATCCGGCCAGCTCACGCGGGTTGACGCCGACCTTCTTACCGAGTTGGAGCGCAACGTTGGTGGCGTAGTCGCCGTGCTCGGGATTGCGCGGCCGTTCCACGACAACACTCTCCGGCAGCGCGGACGGGTCGAGTCCGTGGTCGGTGAGGACGGTTGAGGTGGCGGCATGCAGCAGCACCGCGAGGTCGGCGGGGGTCACGATGCACCATCCTATTGGCCCGCACCTCATCATTGACAATCGCCGTCTCCCTGCACAGCGATTGCCGTCGACGCGCACAAGTACACTGTCGGTCGCCGGTTCACATGCCGGCACGCACTCGTTCGCTCACCCCAGTTTTTGCACCGAAAGAGATCCATGGCCGACGCCGATAAAAAGGGCAACAAGATTCCCAAGAAGCCGTCCACCGCAGGTAAGTCCGGCAAGAAGAAGGCCGGGCAGGTCCCCGTGGTGAAGGCGGGGGGCGTCGGACGGCAGATCCCGTGGATGACCATCGGCGCAGTGGTGGTGATCATCGCGCTCGTCGGCGGCCTGGCCGCGTACCTGGTGCCCAAGTATCTCGATCAGCGCGAAGTCGCGAAGTTCACACCTTCGGCGTCCAATCCCGACCCCTCGGACAAGATCGACGGCGTCACCAAGATCTACTACCCGGCCGGTCAGCACGTGCAGCCGACGCAGCGCGTGGCCTACGACCAGTCACCTCCGTTCGGCGGACCTCACGACGCGGTCTGGGCCGCGTGTACCGGCATCGTCTATCCGAACCAGTTGCGGACCGAGAACGCCGTCCACGCACTCGAACACGGTGCGGTCTGGATCGCCTACAACCCGGACACCATCGCTCCCGGCGACCTCGACATCCTGCAGGACAAGGTCGAGGGCGAGTCGTACATGCTGATGTCGCCCTACCCGGGCCTGGACACGCCGATCTCGCTGCAGTCGTGGGGTCATCAGCTCAAGCTCGACTCCGCAGGCGACGAACGCGTCGACCAGTTCATCGAGGCCCTGCGCCAGAACTCGAACAGCGGCGTGTACCCCGGCCAGCCCGACGCCACCGCGTATCCCGAGATCGGGGCCTCCTGCGCGGCGACGCCAGGCGCGTTCGATCCGAACAACCCTCCCCCGGCCGACGTCGGCCCGATCCCCGCTGACGCCATCCCCATGGACGGCACCGGCACCACCCCCGCCACCGAGGAGGGCCTGGTCGCACCGGAGCAGCCGATGACCACCGCTCCGGCCACCCCGGAGCAGCCCGTCCCGGCCACACCGGCGGGCTGATGGACGACTCGGAGTCCGGCACCGACTCGAACACCCGCGAACAGGCTCAGACCGGGTCGGATACCGGGACCGGAACTGCTGAGGCCGAACAGACCTCCACTTCTGACGCACAACGCAGGCAGCTGCCGGCGATGCTGGTTCTCGGCGCGGTCGCCATGTTGCTGCTCGGTGTGGTCGTCGGTTTGTTGCTGCGCATCAGCTTCGAAGGCGACGACGACAACAGGCCCGCCGAGGACTCGGCCGCGGTGGGCTTCGCGCAGGACATGATCCATCACCATCAGCAAGCTGTGGAGATGGCGACGATCGAGTTGTACGGCGGGAGCGACCCGCAGGTGCAGTCCCTCGCCTACGACATCCTCACCTCGCAGACCAACCAGATCGGCCAGATGCAGTCGTGGCTGACCCGCTGGGACTACCCGCTCGACAATCCCGACGAGGCGATGGCCTGGATGCAGGGTCACAGTGACGGGCACGGTCACGGGGGCAGCACCGAGCCCAGCATGTCGATGGGGCCGAGGGCACCCGGTTCACCCCCGATGCCGGGGATGGCGACCACGGCGGAGATGACAAAGCTGCGGACGCTCCAAGGCGCCGAGCTGGACACTTTCTTTCTGCAACTGATGTTGCGACATCATCAAGGCGCGACCGAGATGATGGAGTTCGCGGCCGAGCGCGATCACGTCCAGGAAGAGTTCGTCCGGCAACTCGCCCAGCAGATGGTCAATGTCCAGCAATCGGAGTCGGACACGATGACGAAGATGCTCGAATCCCGTGGGGCGCAACCTCTTCCGATGAATTAGTCACAGGTCACCGGCTGCGCGGCAAGTCCTCGAAGACCGACCGCCAGTACTCCTCGGGAACGGTTCGGCCGGACTTGAGGATCAGCGCCAGGCCGGTCGCCATGAAGATGCCCAGGATGCCCAGCCACAGGCCGAAGACACCGATGGCAATCCAGGCCGCAGTGACCAGTGGCGGCCACGGATCGAGCACCACCAACAGCGGGGCGAACAGGAACCCGAGTCCGATGTACCACGACGAGCCTGCCCGATCCATGATCAGGACCGCCCGTAACCAGCGCGGCGCGCCGGGCAAAGTCGTCGTGGTTGAGTCTTGTCGATCGATATCCATGCCTTCAGGGTCACCGCATCGGTGGTCGAAATCGATTACGCCGGAGGTAAGAAAAGCGCCCCCGCCTGCGTAGTTCGACCACCGCCTGGCGATATGGCAACGGAAAACGAGAACACGTTCTAGTATGGGACCATCCACACACGGCTCGGGGATGGTGCATGTACGACTTCGAAGAACGACGTGACGATGACTCCGCGCTGTCATCAGAGCGGTTTCCGAAACCGCCTCTCGCGCTGACCGCGCTCGAACTGGCTCGCGTGATGGTCGAATATCCCACATCGGCGGTGGTGGACGCCATCCTCCCGAGCCATGGTGTGGGCGAGGGACGTCCGGTGCTGGTGATCCCCGGTTTCTACGCAACCGATGGCCTCACCAACAGGATGCGTTCCCATCTGCGCGGTCTCGGCTACCGAGCCCACGGATGGCACCTAGGCCGTAACTTCGGATTGACCGACCACATCGTCGAGGGGCTACCCGACCGACTGGACCGACTTCACCAACGCTATGGCGTGCCGGTCAGTGTTGTGGGCTGGAGTTTCGGCGGCCTGCTCGCCCGGTGGCTGGGCCACGAACGTCCCGACGCGGTACGGCAGGTCGTCTGCCTGGGGTCCCCGTGGCGGCCTGAGGGTGAGGTGACCAGGACGACGGCAATGTTCGAGCACGCCGCACGCAAGTACGGCCTCGTCGACAACGCGCGAGAGATCGTCGACACCCTCCGAGGACCGCTACCCGTCCGATGTACGGCGATCTATTCCAAGACCGACGGGATACTCAACTGGCGCAGTTGCGCACTCGACGAGGACGACAACTGCGAGAACATCGCGGTTCTCAGCAGCCACATCGGGCTGGTCTCCAATCCACTGGCCCTGAGCGTGCTCGCCGATCGACTGGCCCAGAACCCGCTTGCGCCAGAACCTTTCGATTGGGCGCGCTGTGTCCGTCACACCATCCTCGGTCCATCGATGAGCGCCCCGACGTTGAGAAAGACCGCATGAGCACCGACAAGACGGCCGGCGAGTCCGGCGACGAACCCACAGGCACAGAGTCGGACGAAGAACTGTGGGAATTGCGTGACGGAGCCTGGGTGACCAGGTTGATACCGATCCTGCGATTGGCGGTCAAGGGCTGGTTCCGGTCCGAGGTGAAGGGCATGGCGAACGTGCCCGATGGCGGAGCGCTGCTGGTGTCCAATCACTCCGGCGGCCTCCTCGCGATGGACGTACCGGTGATCGCGGTGGAGTTCTTCGACCACTTCGGCAGTGAGCGCCCGCTCTACGTGCTGGCGCACGACATGCTGTTCATCGGCCAGGGAAAACAGCTGTTCGCTCGCGCCGGTTTCGTTCCGGCCAATCGCCGCAACGCCGATCAGCTCCTCCGCAGCGGAGGCGTCACCATTGTTTTCCCCGGCGGCGACTACGACGTGTTCCGGCCGTCGACCTCGGCCAATCGCATCGACTTCAACGGCCGTACCGGGTACGTGCGCACCGCGCTCGAAGCCGGGGTGCCCATCGTCCCGGTGGTGAGCATCGGAGGGCACGAGGCCCAGATCTTCCTCAGCCGCGGTGAGGATCTCGCCAAGCTCCTCCGTCTCGACAAACTCATGCGGACCAAGCTCGCCCCGCTGTCCTTCGGATTCCCCTTCGGGTTGTCGCTGCAGTTCCCCCCGAACCTGCCGATGCCGACCAAGATCGAGACACGGGTGCTCGAACCGATCGACATCGTCGCGGAGTTCGGACCCGACCCCGACATCGCTGAAGTCGATCGTGTGGTCCGCGACCGTATGCAGTCCACATTGGATGAGATGGCCCGGGCACGCCGCTTCCCGGTGCTCGGATGACCACAGGATCAGGAGCCACGTCGTGACCGAGTTGATTGGCCGAATTCGCCGGATGCTGTGGACCATCGGGGTACTCGTCCGCAGTGGCATGCTCGCCCCGCTGCGCCCGGACAAGTACCTGCGGATGGGACTCGTGATCTGGCGTCAGGGCACCACACCGATGACCGGCCTCGGGTTGGCAGCAGTGCGGCGGCCGAACGCCACTGCCCTCGTCGACGAACTGGGCAGCCTGACGTGGGCGCAGCTCGACACCCGTAGCGACGCTCTCGCCACGGCGTTGCGCGACCTGCGGCGAGAGCCTGACCAGACCGTCGGCATCCTCTGCCGCAACCACCGTGGTCTCGTCGAAAGCCTCTTGGCATCAACAAAACTCGGCGCCGACTCGCTCCTGTTGAACACCGGGTTCTCGGGCCCTCAGCTCACGGAGGTACTCCTTCGCGAGCACACCGGCGTCCTCATCTACGACGAAGAGTTCGCCGATCTGGTGGCCCACGCCCGTTCGCACGTCGAGGATCTCGCCGAAGTGATCGCGTGGACCGACAGCGGCACCGACGCTCCCACCGTCGAAGGGCTCATCAACAAGCATCGTGGCGCCAAACGTCCGGGACGTCCGGATTCCCCCGGACGTATCGTCCTGCTGACCTCCGGCACCACCGGGACCCCCAAAGGCGCACGCCGCTCCGGTGGCGGGGGCGCCGGAGCGCTCGCGGCCATGTTCGACCGCATCCCCTGGAAGGCGGAAGAAAAGATCGTCGTCGCGGCGCCCATGTTCCACGCCTGGGGCTTCGGGCAGCTCGCCGTGGCCGGGACGATGACCTGCACCGTGGTGATGCGCCGCAAGTTCGATCCGGAGGCAACGCTGAAGTTGGTTGCCGAGCACCGGGCCACCGGTCTCGCGCTCGTGCCGGTGATGCTCGAACGCATCATGGATCTGCCGTCCGAGGTGCTCGACCGCTACCAGCTGAGTTCATTGCGTTTCGCCACGGTCAGTGGATCGCGGATGAGGGCCGACGCCGTCACCGGGTTCATGGACCGGTTCGGCGATGTGGTCTACAACAGCTACAACGCCACCGAGGCGGGTCTGATCAGTACGGCGACACCTGCGGACCTGCGCGCAGCGACGGACACTGCCGGCCGGCCCGCGGCGGGCACCGAGGTGCGGATCCTCGACGACAACCTCGACGAGCTGCCTGTCGGCGAAGTGGGAAAGATAGCCGTTTTCAGCAACTCTCACTTCGAGGGGTACACATCGGGTGACTCCAAGGACTTCCACGGCGACTTCATGTTGTCGGGCGACGTGGGCCGCCTGGACGAGAACGGCCGGTTGTTCGTGGTCGGCCGCGACGACGACATGATCGTCTCGGGTGGCGAGAACGTCTATCCCCTGGAGGTCGAGGAGACGCTCAACGCCCATCCCTCGGTCCTCGAAGCTGCAGTGCTCGGAGTCGAGGACGACAAGTACGGACAACGACTGGCGGCCTACGTGGTGCTCAAGCCCGGCGAAGATGCTTCCTGCGACGATCTCAAAGCACACGTCAAGTCCCAATTGGCCGGCTTCAAGGTGCCCCGCGACGTCGAGTTCCTCGACGCCCTCCCCCGCAACGCCACCGGCAAGGTGGTCAAACGCGAACTCACCGGACCCGCGTGATGACAAACGCGGAACAGTTTGGGTAAGTCACCGATGACGCGCCTCGCACCCCTCCATACTTCCGGAATGGAGCGAATGGAAGGGGTTGATGCCGGCTATCTGTACATGGAAACGCCAACCATGCACATGCACACGCTGAAGATAGCCATCATCGAACCGCGAGAGGGTTTCACGTTCGAGCGTTTCCAGGAGCAGATGCTGGCCAGGCTCGGCCAGCTTCCGCCGCTGCAACGACGGGCTCTGCCCGTACCACTCTCGCTCAATCACCCGCTGTGGATCAGTGACCAGCCGATCGAGCCCGAGCGGCACCTCTTCCTGCACGACCTGCCGGCGCCCGGGGGTATGGCGGAGCTCGAGGCGGTCACCGGCGAGATCGCGGGAACCCCGCTCGACAGGTCGATCCCGCTGTGGGAGATGCACGTGTGCCAGGGCATGGCCGACGGGCGAATCGCGGTGATAGGCAAGATGCACCACGCGCTCGCGGACGGCGTCGCAGCCAACGCTTTGCTGGGCAACATCACCGACCAGAGTGACGATCCCGAGCAGAACCCTGCGCCACAGAAGGATTCGAGGTCTGACAGCTGGAATCTCGAACCGACGCCCACCAAGGCCGAGCAGACCCGACTTGCCCTGTCCGATGCCATCCGCCAGATGGGCACGGTGCACGGCCTCCTGTCGCGTACGGCGTCCGGAGTCAATGCGGTGGTGCGGCATCGTCGGGGTGATTCGGTGTCGGTACCCCGCCCGGTTCTCGACGCGCCCCGGGCATCGTTCAACGGCGCTCTCGGTGCCTCGCGCATCTTCGCCACGTGCACGCTCCCCCTCGACGACATCAAGCAGGTGCGAAAAGCCAACGGCGTCACCGTGAATGATGTGGTGCTGGCGATCGTCGCCGGAGCGCTGCGCGACTGGACCAGGTCGCGCGGCGAGGACCTGTCCGGATCACTTCTGGCCGGGGTTCCGGTGTCGACCGACGACCCTGAGGGCCCCGCGCGTCTCGGCGGCAACCGGGTGTCGAATCTGTTCACGACCCTCGCAACCGACGTGGACGACCCACGTGAACGGTTGCTCGAGATCTCGCGGACAACCGCCGCCTCGAAGAAGGTGCAACAGCACCTGGGTCCTCACATGCTCACCGAGTGGGTGCAGTTCACTCCACCGGCACCCTTCAGTGCAGCCCTCAAGCTCTATTCGAAATACAACATGGCGGCCAGACACTCGCCGCCGTTCAACGTCATCGTGTCCAACGTCAAGGGTCCGGCGCAGGACGTGACAATCGCCGGTTCGAAGCTGAGTGATCTCTTCAGCGTCGGACCACTCATCGAAGGTATCGGCCTCAACGTGACCGCGTGGTCCTACGCCGGCCGGCTCAACGTCTCGATTCTGAGCTGCCCGGACCTGGTGGATGATCTCGGTCCGCTCGTGGCACGTATGCGTCCGGCTCTCGATGAACTGGCGAACATGCCCGACTGAGCAGTTCGAGCGAGAGGACGACCATATGACAGTGCAGCTGGCCGGAAAGGCCCTGAACCGGGTCGCGCGCACCAGTGCCGACGCCCTACGCAGCGGGGTGGGGGCAGGATTGAAGCAGATCATGCCGTCCGCACCTGCAGTCGACGCCGTGCCCGAGGGCCGGATCGTCGAGCTCCCCGGGCGCGGCCGGACATTTGTCGTCGACGTGCCCGGCCCCTCACCCACCGCTCCCACGATCGTGTTGCTGCACGCATTGGGATGCACCTCGTATCTGAGCTGGGTCGCCACCTTCAGCGAGCTGTCGCAGCACTACCGGGTTGTCACGTTCGACCAGCGGTGGCATGGGCGGGGTATCCGGTCGTCGCGCTTTCGATTCGTCGATTGTGCAGACGATGTGGTGGCCGTGATGGACGCCCTGGGCATCGAACAAGCAGTCGTGGCCGGGTACTCCATGGGCGGCGCAGTGGCCCAGTTGACGTGGCAGCGGCACCGGAGGCGTGTATCGGGCCTGGTGCTCTGCTCCACCGCGAGGAACTTCCGTGGGAAAAAGGGTGAGCGACTGTTCTTTCCCCTGATGACCGCCGCTATGCATCCGTTGGCCAGCTTCGCGCTGTCGCATGTCGACCGGCTGGCACAGACCCTCCCCGAGCTGCCGTCGGTGGAAGTGGCGAACCCGACCGCGTGGAGCAAGGTCGAGTTCCGCAGTACCAGCGCCTGGTCCCTACCCGAGGCGCTCGGTGAGCTCGGCCGTTTCGACTCTGCGGCCTGGATCGGCGGCGTCGACGTTCCGACTGCTGTGGTGGTGACCGGAAAAGACCACATCATCCCCTCACGCCGCCAGCGCAAGCTGGCGGACTCGATACCCGGCGCCCAGGTCTTCACCGCACGCGGTGGGCACGCGGCCATCGTGTTGGGGGCAACGGGGTGGGTTCCAGTGTTCCTCGAGGCGGTCCAGAACGTGACCGATCGTGTGACACCCGGTACCAGGGCAGCGATCTGAGCCGGAGATGTCGCCTGAATCTGTGCGCTCCGTGAATCTCTTTCAAGCCATGCCGACGAATCCCCTTCGAACCAAACTCCACGAGTTCGCACGTTGAAAGCACATCAAATAACTTGGCACATATGCGGGGACGCCGCACCCACCCGCAATTCCCGCCGATACGCGTCCGATTCAAGTGATCGATTCAGTTTGCTGAATCGTGATATTCGGACGGGTGCCGCGGACGGATGACGCCTCGCGAGACCGACAGGCGCCCACGGAAGAACCTCGCCGAGAGCCATGTGGATGTTTGACCCCGCTGGTACGCTACCCCATACCCAGATGCGTAGGAGGTGTGCCATGTCAGCTGCATATACCGACCCCGGAGGCGGAGATAGCGACGGAGGCGTTGGGGATTGACGGAAGCGGCTGCGGTGCGGCTACGATCGGTCGAGTCGCCGCACCGCCCAGTATTCGCCGGCTACCTGCCCCGGTTCTCGAGTCAAGAACTAGACGCTAGATTACTTCGTGTGCCTTGGCACCTAGCCACTCTTCTGTACCCGCCGAACATACTTCTACACATCGACAAGTACGGCTCCGATCGTTGGACCGACTATCTGGGTCTGAGTTCCGGATCCCGGTTGGCCCTGCACTTGGAATGCCTACGCTCGCTCGGTTTTTCGCAAAAGACTATTGACGCGATCGGCTTGGTAGATCGGTCGAGGTTTGTCCCCGCCACCATGGAATGGGCGGCCCACCTAAACTGGAGCATACCAATTGATGCCGGAAGTTGCTTGAGCAACCCGGTGCTGGTTTCGGCGATGACTGAGTGGTTACCCGATCTGATTGATGGGAATATAATAGAAATCGGGAGTGGGTCCGGGTTTCACACCGCAATCCTCAGACACCTGTATCCCGATAATCTAATAATAACCTACGAAGCGAACCGGGCCGTATCTGAACTCGGGTGCCGCAACCTAGAAAAGCACGGATACTCCAATATTGTCCAACACACCAGGCTCGCGCCAGACGATTTTGGACGCCAGACCGGCCTCCGGATCGAAACCCGGATGCCGTCCATCGTCGAAGGTGTAGACTTTGATAATCTTCGTCCTGAGTGCACCTGGATTGCACCAAGGCTATTGAGTCAAGGAGAGTATAACGCGTTTCCCTCCAACGGTAAACTGCGAAAAACATTTACATCCTACGGGGAATATGCATTGGCGAACACGTCCCGCGAATGCGTACTGCATAGGTCCGTACACGACGGTGAATCATTCGTTGAATTATCGCGGCTCTATTCCGTTGTCTTCGTTGAACAGCTTACAGAAGTGACTCCCGGGAAAATCGACCCACAAAACACAGAACTGGATAAATTGATTAATTCGAATGGTAAAATGGTTCAGATATGACCGGTCGCATATTCAATCAATCTAGCTACATAGACGGAATTCTTCTTAACTCGGGGTTTAAGTGCTCCGAAAGGAAGCGCCTTCTGTCGAAGTTTGCGGGTCAGTGGGAGTCATACGGTTTCGGAATCCAACAATTCTTAGAATATGCGGATTTGCTGTCACGCAACGTCGAGTTGGCGGTCAGTCAAACAGATGTAGAGAAACGCTTACTAACCAATGCGCTACTCGATTTTGCAGATGCTGTTCAAGTCGACACTGTTCCCAATTGGCTGAAATCCTTGGACCGATATGGAAACCGAGATGCAGCGGCGATTCTAGACGACGACTGTGATCGCATCTCTAACTTCTACTCCGACTCGATCGGCATGGATGTCGGAACGGCCAGCGTTCGTTTGGTCGAGCGACTCCCACCGCCATACGAGGAGCGACCCTTTTCCGCACTGACCGCGGACGAGGGTGACCGTAGAAAGTTTGGGATCGCACCCGGGGTGTATTTCTTGCAATCAGACGTACGACCTTCCCTTTGTGAGTACTTCCTTGCGCACGAGCTCGTACACGTAGCAATTGGGAATAGATACCCGGACGAGCCCGCCAACTTTTTAGAAGAAGGGTTAGCGGAATTAGTTTCAATTTTTTACTACTACGCTGAAACTTACGGGAAGGACGCCGCTCGTAGTCTTTTTAGCAGCGTTCGGAGGACCACAGACCCTAGCTATACACTCGACTCGTACGGTGAATCACTTAGCATTGTCGCCCTCGCCGCCGCACGGAACGGCCTCGATAGTATCGTCGAGTACTTTCTTCGCGAAGGTCGAAACTCGGCTCTGAAACATCTTCTCCGTGAATTTGAAGGGGCACAGCCCGCGCCGAAGTCCGACAAGTCTCCGATTTGCGCCCTCAGTGCAGCAACCCTTCCTAGGTCGACTGCGGTCTCCGCGGCGGCCTTTGTGTGCGCACCGTACGCGCTGGTTGGCGCAACGGTGTCCGAAATCTCGCATGCCGCAATGATGTCGCCCGAGCTAGTTGAGTCTGCTTTACGGGATCTGTCAAGTATTTCCGCAACCGTGCTTCGTCCAGATGGACAGGTCGTATCCGCAAGTAGTGCCCCAGATTTCTCTGAATCAGGGCTCTTAAGATTTAGAGTGTCGTAGTTGTGACCGGAGCTCACAAGCGCACGATCCGGAAGCTCACGCTTTTGGCATTTGCCCTGGTGCTCGCTGGAGCCGTGCTGTCTCTGACAATCTATGTGGGGAATACAAATCACGGATGGGGGTTCTTTCCTGCATTTCCGTGGCTCGCTCTCGGCGAAAGTTTACTCTCCGCGTTCGTCGTTGGGTTAATTTACGAATGGTTGACAAGATCAGAATCTCAGGCAGAGCGCGATGATCACCTCACCAAGCTCTTGAGCGTGGAGCGCGAAAAGCTCCTGGATGCTCTGCTAATCGAGTCGCTTTCATCGCCAGATCGAATCGGGAGGTTCTCCAAAGATCAGATAGAAGATTTAACATGCAATGTGCTTGAGGCGCGATTAGCGGACCGAGCACTTGCATCCGACTTGGGCAGAAATCTCATCGGGCAGTTCGGCGGGACAGGAACGGCTTCCACCAGATTTGACGATATGAAGATGCACATTTCATTGAATGGCAGATCAAAAGAGCCGTCGACTGAAGCAATGATGGATGTCCAAATTACGTACAGTTTCCAGAAGAACTTAGCAAGGCCCGATTTTCGGATGTGCGTAGCTGAAGAGAACGAGACTTTGTTCGCTCAACTCAGCCCGACGCGCGGGTGGGACCACGTGTGGTACCCCGGTCGCCGGCAACTATTCGCCGATGACCTGTCCGATGCCATAACCATTGACTACGCGTACATCGACAACAACAACCTGGATGTACAGGTGAGGCCACTTGTCGTCGAGGGAAGGGCCGTAGGTACAGAGTTCATAGCAAGATCCGACGAGCTCGAAAGTCTCGTCGGAAAATCGGTGAGCGTTTCCTTTTCATACATTGCTCGCGTTGCTCGATCGTCAGGGGTGCTGGCCTTCCCGATCGCACAACCGACCCATCGGCTCGATTTTGAACTGGTAGTCGACGATCCAGACATTTCTGCGTTCAATTGCTGGCCATTCTTGTCAACTGCGGCGGCGCCAAAAGTGGTCAAGACGAATACCTCGACTAAAAGACGTGTCGTCATGCACGTCAACCGGTGGGTTCTCGCAGGCGGTGGTATCTGTATCAGCTGGCGATAGTTTATTCACGTCACACTATAGATTTCCATAACTCTTGACGAGAAGAACTAAACTCAGCCCCTGGCGCACGAGCTCGTATAGATGCTCTAGGAACACGCGTCACCCTGATTGCGTCAGGTCGTGATTTCTAGAAGCAACTCTCGCCTCGACATGTTCGATACCAGGCTGCGCAGACGACGGCCTGCGAGCGCAACTCCCGAACGAATCCTAGTTAGGAGCGCGCGGGGGCGCGCTGGTAGGACGCGCATTGCGACTTTGAACCTGTGGCGTGCCACTTTCATGCGGGCGATGCGTTGTTCAGTCATATTCTTTACGCCCTTGGTAGCGACGACCCTGTGTTCAGTGAACTGGACTTTCGACTTTGGCTGGCCTGGAAGATCGCCAACTGATCCACCTACTTCACACGGATGATGCTGGCTGGCAGTAATTGTCCTCTGCGAGCTGGGTCAGCATACGACCTCTCCATGGAATCGGCCAAATTGATCGCGCTTGTCATCGGTGCCATTGTCGCGCTGTTGACCTTCCTTGGATCTCTGCCCCTTGGACCCCTCCGGCTCACCTCATGGCGACTGCGGAAGCACATGGAGAATGTTGCATGCATCGAAGGCCAAAGATTCGAGGCTCAGCGAAGTGTCCTGGAGGCTAGAGCCTATGATTTGCAGACAAGGTTGCCGCCCTGCAACGGGTGCGCACCCCCTGGCCTGCGTACGTTCTCGGCGCCTTTTTCCTAAGCGGGTCGGTCTTCTACTGGGGCACGATGTTGTGGGCGCCCTTGCCGTGGGGAGCAGGTTCGGACGCTTGGCAAACAACCGTAACGCAAGGTGGCATAGGTCTATTCTTCGCGTGAATGAGCCTTGTTCGGTACGCGGTCTACACGAAGCGTGAACGCCGGCGATTTGTTCACGCTGGGTTCTCCCCTAAATTCGCTCTAAAACCCAAGCCCTACACAATTGGTCAGCTGAGTTCTGGCGCGCCAAGGTATCGGAAGGCGGTCAGACGCGCTGCGGCGATGAAGCGAAGCGGTAAGTGGCCTAAGGACGTTTGGCCACCGCGGTCGACCGCGCGATGGATCTGGCGGGCCATCCGACAAGCCTACGAGCGCGACAAGTTTGGACTCGCACGCCGCTAGTCTGATCGATGTGTCCACAGAGATAGCTGTTGCGATCATCGCCGCCGTGGCGGCTGTTGTTGGTCCCACGCTGGTCTGGCTTGCGTCGCGGCAGCAGACGAACGACTCGCGTGCGTTGATCAACAAGGACCTCGACTTGGCGGAGCGGCTTACTAAGATTGGCCCATCAACTGAGGAATACGCGAAGCCGCTCATCGGGAATGTTTTCGCTCAGATCGACGCACTTGTTGCCCGCGACCATGCTCGGCGAGCCAGAGGCAAGTTCGTTCGTTGGTTGTGGCCGGGATACGTCTTGATCGTGGCGGGTTCGGTGATCTATCCGTTCGACTTCCCAAAGTTCTCTGGAGTTGTCGGCTGGCTCTTTAATTCGGGTGGGTTCAGTCTTGTCGGGATCGGCTACCTGGTGGCAGTGTGTCCGTTCTATGTGCGGTCTCAACTTCGTCACCCAACCCGCCCGAGTCGGCCCTGACACAAATCGCCCCACCTTGTCGTCTCAGTCAGAGTACGGCAATTTCGTCGTATCTGCGGGCCTCAACGCTCCATGATCTGTTGCACGGCGAGCGGGATGAACCGCCCACGTTCGGCCATTCGGCTGTGGGCTCCTAAGCCCGCGGGGGTGGGCTTTGCGCAGCTGCTTGTCTCGGTCGTACTGCCGGGCGGATGGTCTCGTGGCAGAAGCCGGTCATCTCCGCTACCTCCGCGGTCGTCAAGTACTTCATGCGGGTGTCTCGGGCATTCCTGGCAGTTCGGCTGCTTCTATCAGCTTCCCGAGGTGGCCGTGGAGTTCGCGGAGTTCTTGCCACGATCACTGCGGTCGAGGCGTACACGCCCCCCCACGCCGAGGGTGGCCACTACGGCGCGGCGCGGTCGGTACCTGTAGATGGACGCAGTGATGCTGTGAGGGAGAGTCATGACGGGTGCTTTCCGTTGTGTCGCAGACCCTCCGAGTGCTCCAACACTCTGGGGGTCTCTTACTACAACGGCACTCTCCGGCCAGCCGCAACAGAATCAAACCGGGATAGCACGATGCCCAGGCTCAACGCTACAATAGCGCTGTGACCTGGGCTTCTAACGTGCCCCCGGCAGGATTCGAACCTGCGGCCTTCCGCTCCGGAGGCGGACGCTCTATCCCCTGAGCTACGGGGGCTCAATGGGCGAGAGTCAGCCTAGCGCATCGGGTGTGGGCATCCCAAAACGGATGGGCCGGGCGCGTTCACACGGCCACGAGGTGAGCCCCGCCTACACCCTGATAGCGCTGCGGTGTGCACGTGAGCACGATGACCTGGGAGTTCCGTCCGGCGTGTCCCAGGACCGCTCCCATGCTGGCCAGGCGCTCGGGGTCGGTGTAACCCAGGGCGTCATCGATGATGACCGGCACGCCGTCTGCGGGGTCGACGAGCATGGCGCACGCCAACCTGCTGATGATGCCCAGCTGTTCCTTCGCGCCGCCGGAGAGGGCATCGTGGTCGACGGTGACCCCGTCGAGCGTCCGGGTGGTGATGCGCAACTCCTCATCGATCCCGACGCCCAGGCTCGACCCGAACACGACCTTGCCCAGCCGGAGCACCTGGTCGGTGAACGGCTGGACATAGCGGCGCCGGGTGTTGTCACGGTGACGCTGCAGCGTGTGGAGCAACAATTCCGCCGCCTGCGCGCGGACCCTGACCCGCTCCAGGACGCCCTGTGCGGCTTCCAATTCGCTTGCTGCGAGATGCAATTGGTCCAGCTGGCCATCGTCGCGACGGATCTCGATGCGCGTGCGCAATTCGGCGATCTCGGTCCCGAGACCGGCCAGGCGCGGCTCTGCATGCTCCACCAGCGCGGAGACGTTGGCGTAGTGCAGCTCCAGTGTCTCCGGGTCTGCCTCGTCGATGTCGCGGGCGGCACATGCCATCGCCTTCTCCGCTTGTGCGATGTGCTCGAGGATCGCCACGCGCCGCTCCTCCAGCGCCTCATCGGTACGCCCGTCGCACAATTGATCGTGCTGGTCTCGGAGATCATCACGATCGGCGCGCAGCTGGACGAGACGCTCGTCCAGGATCCGGTGCTCGTTGTCCAGACTGCGCAGCTCGCTCTGCACCTCTGCTCGTTGCTGGGTGACCCCGGCGAGCCGAACCGACGCGGCACCTGCACGCCGTTCGGCCTCCTCGACGTCGACGGTGGCTGTAGCCGTCGGCTGGGCGTCGATCCGAGATGTCAGCTCGGCCAATTCGGCGCGCAGTGTGTCCTCGTCACGGTCGCCCAGAACCGCGGCCAGCTGTGACCGAACGCTGTCGACCGCGTCTGACGCCCGTTCGCGACGGCGCACCTGGGCCCGCAATTCGGCGACGTCCGCGACGCCGCGCTCGTCGAGGAAACCCGCAAGGGCCCGCTCCGCAGCGGCCAGTCGACCGGCCAGGGTTGCCGACTCGGCCCCGGGCGCCACGGCCACCCGCACCACACCGTCCACCTCCACCACCGTGCCCTCGGTGAGTGCGAACTCGGTGGTTGCCGTGTCGACACCGTCGACGGTGATGGTGTGGTCTCCGAGTTTCACGACCGAGACAATTGCTGCAGCAGAACGTGACTCGGCGCGCGCGATGGTGACTCGCTGGGCGAGGTCTTCGGCGATGTCGAGGTCGTCGTGGTCACTGATGACAGCAGCGACCTGGCCCCGGGCGGCCGTCAGCTGTTCGCGCAACGACCCGACGCGTTCCAGCAGTGCGGTGATCTCGTCGCGGCGCGTGCGCAGCGCACCGTTCTTCGCCGCAGCCCTGGCGGCGGCGACCTCCTCGGCCGCCCGGGCCTCTGTCAGCCGCGCATCCTCCATGTCGCGGTCGAGACGCGTCAGCTCGACCCGCCGTGTGTCCGCGACACCTCTGACGTGTTCGACCGCCCGGACGGTCACGTCGATGGTGTGCTCACAGTCGTTGACCCGCTTGCAGGCTGCGGCGCGCTGGGCCTTCTCGCGGTCGAGAGACTGCAATTCGTTTCCCAGAGAGCGCATTTCGGTTCGCGCCTCGTCATGCCGCCGTTGCAGCCCCACCGCCCGCTCTCGCTGCTCGGTGAGCGAAGCCAGTTCCACCTTTGCCATCTCCAGCGAGTTCGCCAGCTCCCGGCGCGTGGTGGTGAGCGTCTCCAGGCGCGCGGCGTCCGCGGTCACCTGGTCCATCGCAGCGGCCAGCTCGGTGTGACGAGCCTGGGCGCGTTCCACGTCGGCTGTGGCCGCGGACAGTTCCCGGGCAGGACGACCTTGTGCCGCAGTGAAATAGCGTTCGTACTCCGCACGTACAACGTCGAGCAACGCCGAGTCATCCGACCCGGGGTCGGTTGCCGGCGACGTCGTGCCTGCTGCGGTGTCGAGTGCACGAGACAACGCTGCGCTCGACGACAGTTCGCCGACCACCGAGTCTCCCGCCTGGAGCAGGCGCAACGCCTTGAACAGGCCCGCGTCGACACGTTCATCGAGGATGGCGCACACACGCTCGTGGGCCGCGCGGCCACTGAGCTGCTCTCTCGCCGGCTCATCGATGACCAGTTCAGTGCGGGCACCCCTGTTGTACTGCTTGGTGTAGGTGAATCGGTACGGACCGCAGCTGATGTCGGCCTCCACTATCGATCCGACATCGAGACCGGATGGGGCGACGGCACGTACCTTGCCGCTCTTGCTGTCCGAGCGCACCTCCAGCAGCAGATCGAGAGCCTCGATCATCGATGACTTGCCGGCCTCGTTGGCACCCTCCACCACAGTGACCCCGACCTCGGGAAAAATGATCTCCCGCTCGGTGATCCCGCGAAAGTGGCTCAGTCTCAGTCGATGCAGCTTCACCGGCTACCACCGGCCAGCCGGAAGAGCAGGGCGAGGGCCTCCTGCGCCGCGGCTGCCTGCGAGTCGGTGGCGCGTGCCAGCTCCGACAGTTCGGTGACGGCGTCGCCGATGAACCCCGTCAGTGCCATCTCGGCGAAGTCCTCGTCGTCGGGTCTGATCACCAGGTCGTGACGCAGATCCCAGAACGTCAGTGCGGCAAATCGATCCGCGAACTCCTCGAGCATCGCATCGAGTTCTGACCGTTCGGTGATGCTCACGGACCCACGCAGCGCCAGTTGCACCACGGTGTTCGCCTTGTGGTCGAAGGCGTCGAGGCGCCGCCGCAACCCGGAGATGTCGTCGGCGCTGTTGATGTCGTGCTCGACGGTACGAAAAGCCCACTGCCCCACGGCTTCGGCAGTGACATGCACGGTGTTCTCATCGTGCGCAGGGGTGACACCCGGCATGTACTGGCCGCGGGTGAGGGTGACCACCAGTGCTCGGCCCGGATCCTCCTCGCGGTGATCATAATTGGTGACTTCCTGCGCTCCGGAATACCAAATCCGTCCGGTCTCACCGATATCGGTGACCGAATGCCTGTCTCCCAGCGCCACATAGTCGATCAACCCGTTCGCGATGGCGCGTTCGAGTTCGGCGACCTGGATGAGCGTCGGGTCGTCGGAGTCGGGCGCGAGCGTGTCGACCCGTCCATGACCGGCAACGATGCGGATGTCCTCGCTCGGCCCGAGCATGGAGACCTGCTGTGCGATGGTGTCGGCCAGCGGCACCTTGCTGGTCCACGGCGCGGCGATCAGCTGCACGCCGGGGCGCACCTGAAACGCACCGACCGTTCCGAGAACGTGGACGTGGTCGGGTTTGTGGTCGGTGAACACGCGCGAGTTGTAGATGCTCGCGGCGTCGAGCGGGTCGTGATTGCCCGGGAGGAGGTACACCGGGCACCCGATCTGCCGCATGTGGTCGAGACTTCGACGGATGACGCGCGAGGACACCTGCCGGTCCTCGAACACGTCACCGCACACCAGGACGAACTCGGCGTTGTGCGTGGCGGCCAGCTGACCGATGCGTCCGATGGCCTCCTGACGCGCTGCTGTGTACCGCGCCTGGGCATCGCCCTTGAGGAAGTGCCTGGTCATGCCGAGCTGCCAGTCCGCGGTGTGGATGAAGGTCACCTCCTGCGCAGGCAGCGACAACGGCAGAGCTGCACTCATGGGTGACCTCCCCTCGTGGCCCGGATCGAACACAGTGACGACTGGTCCGATCCTACGAGCGGTGTCCGACAGAGCGTTGGATCTTCAGCGGTGGGTCACGCATCGCTTGTCGAGAACGACGAGACCGGCCGGTCGGCGGACACACCGGCTTTCAGTATCGCTCGCTCTCGATCACCACCGATCCGGCCACCGCGAGCACGATCAGCCGTGTGTCGTCGGCGATCTCGTAGCCGAACTGGTATCCCGTGTCGATGTCGTAGCGCGAATCGCGGTCCTGTCGGCGACCACTTCCGTCGACCACGATGATCTCGCACAATCCCGGTTGGGTCTCGGCGCTGCACGAGTAGTCGATCAGCTCCGGCGACGGCTGCGGGTCGACCACCGACACCCCGGCATAGATTTCCGGGCTCACGGCTTCGACATCGACGGTGACCTCGTCTCCGGATCCGATCGTGGCCGCGGGATCTCGGGCAGCCAGCCCCGAGAAGTCCAATCCGACAACGGCTTTCAGGAGGTCGGTGTCGACCCGTGAGATGGCCCGCTGGGCGATGGCGATCCAGTCGAAGTAGGTCGCCACCGGACTGATCTTCCAACCGCCGTCGGCCGGCACCGCGACCACATGACCGAAGGCACCGTACAGATTCTCGACAAAAGGGCCGCCATCGGAGATGCATCCCTGGTCGCCCTCCCCGACCGTGCGTATGCAGTCACCGTCGAAGACAACTGTTGCCTCGGTGCCCTCGGAACGGAGTGTGGCCTCGAACTTGTCGATCCGGACGCGCGCCTGGTCGTTGTCCCCCCTGGTGACCTCGACATCGAGATCGTCGATCGTCATCGGCGACTCGATTCCGACGTCGAAGTCGAACTCGGAGTCCGCCTCCAGCTCAGCATTGATGCCGGGGGCGTATGTCTTGAGCAGTCGCGCCTCGACCCCGCCCATCGCGTCCGCGACATGAGTGACGTCAGCGGTCCGGAGGGTCTCGACCAGTCCCTCGACGAACCCGGTCAGCGCCTGCTCCGGAGAGTCATAACCGGCTTCAGGCGGGCCGGGATCAGCTGTCTGCCAACCCAATTCCTCTGCGGTGTACTGGGCCGCAGTGAATGTGGGACTGACGAACCAGCCACCGTCGCGCCGCACCGACATCAGGAAAGGCGCCTGCTCGCGCTCACCGACCACCACCGTCTCGGTGCCGGTGTCGACGTCGTCGGCTGTGGTGGTCTTGTAGGTGACCTCGGGTCCGGCGATCGAGACCTCGATCTCGACAGCACCGACCGCCGCCGGATCAACGTCGGGGACGAGGTCGGCCAGCGACTCGATTGTTCTGGCGTCGATTTTCAGGATGATGGTCGCGCGTTCGATCGAGACCTTCGTCAGATCGGCTTCCACCGCCTCGGACGTCAGACGCAGATCCGATATCTCCACCGAGATGCCTTCGAATTGATCGATGGGTGACTGCCCAGCGGATCCCAGCTTGCTCTGCAGGTCCCCGATGTCACCGATGAGTCCGGCCAGCTGGTCGGTCTCATCGGGCGGCAAGAGTAGTCCGAGCCTCGTCCAGTCCTCATCCTCGAGAGCGCCCAGGAAGTCTTTCACCGAGTTCGTGGCGCTCGACGCCCCGTTGACCTGGGTGACGAGTAGCCGGTTCACCGCGAATCCGCCCGTCGCCACCAGGACTATTGCAGCCACGATCGCAATGGCCTTGAGAACGCCGGGGTTACGTGATGGGCCGGGCGGTCCGGGTTGCGGCGCAACGGGGCCGGGATTCGACGGGTAGGTCATCGGATCACACCACTTCGGGCCAGGGAGGCCGCCAACGCCTCACGCCACACGATGAACGCCGGCACGACGAACCCGACAAGCCAGAGCGCCAAGGGCGCAGGCTGGTTCCAATTCACCCGCACACTCATCACCACCAGGACCGCTATCGCGGTGATGACGAGTCCGATCGCAAAGCCGAACAGCGCTTTCTGCTGGTCCCCCGGCCCGCTCGACATCCTGTCGCGCACGAGTGTGGCCCCGGCCAGCGCGAGCGTGAAGAACACCAGCGCTGCGAGCACGGCGGACGTGGCCGAGTACAGGGTGAGGCCGGCGACCGACATCGCGACCCAGAGCAACGACACCGCCATCACCACACCCAGCGGCGCACTGTAGTACTCGTGCTGCGTCATCGCGATCCGGCGCGGTAGCGCAGGCGACAGCGCGGCAGCCCCGATCCCACCGAGGACGGCGATACCGAGGTAGCCCGTGGTCACCGAATCAACCGATTCGTAGGGCGCTCCTGGCAACGACACCATCAGCGCCCACCCTGCAGCAGCCCATCCCAGAAGCGAAAGCGACAGGGACGAACCCGTTTTACCGGTCGCTGCCGACAGAATCAGGCGGCCGACCACAATCAGCCAGGCCACGGCTGCGGCCGCGGAGACCAGCGGATCGAGGACGCTCACCCGCAGGCCTGCGACGGCATCGAGGTTCTCCACGAAACGCACCACATCGATTACCACAGCGGACACCGTCATCACCGCGAACAGCCCGCCGACGACAAGAAGAAGAGCCCGCGACTGCCGACCTGCGACGCCGAAGCCGTCGTGGCCCGAGACATCGAAGAGATCGGCCTCACGCGGCTGCCCCGCGAGAACCGCTCCCGCCAGCCCGATCCATACCGCCGGACCGAAACCCGTACCGCCGTAATCCCATTCGGTCCAGCGACACGCGATATCCCAGCCAAGGCAGACCATGACCACTGCGAGGTAGGGGGCCACACAGATCAGTTTGAGCGCACGCAGCTTCGCCGGCGTCCACGTCTGCCCGAACATTCCCCGCCGACTCGCGGCCGGCAACAACAGCGACAGCAGCGAGAGGCCCGTGACGACCGCGACGTCGACGCGGAACAACCCGAGGGTGTCGGCGTCCCAGTCCAGACCCAGCGAGGCCAGCAGCGCAACAGCCGCCACGATGTCCCGAGCCCGGTCTGCTCTGGTGGGTGCCCACGGAGCGCCACCGACAAGCGAAGCCGAAGCCGGGCGTTGCAACACATCCGAGGGTTGCGATGGGGGCACCGTTCCTGGTTGCAAAGTGCGCTCCTCCCGTTGGGCACCAATGCAGGTCACATCGTAGGTCAGGGTGAAGGAAGATCCTGTCATCCATTCGGCGCAGGGATACTGGGCAGATGACCCCCTCCCCCCGCAGCCACATGGTGGTCGCTGCCGCCGCCGGAACATCCAGTGTGGCGCTGGGACTCGGCGTCGGCTACCTGCTGGCACCTGCCGTCGATCGGAGTTCGTCGCCGCTACAGGCCGTGGGGTCCGAGGTGATCGACCGCATGCCCGAGGGCCTGAGGGAATCGGCCATCGATGCGTTCGGCACCGCCGACAAGACAGTGCTGCTGGTGACCATCGCGGCCGTCATGGCAGTGCTCGCCGCTATCGCCGGAGTGGCCGAATACCGGCGTCCCCCGGCCGGGCTCGTCATGGTGGCCCTGGTCGGAGCACTCGGGGCCGCCGCGGCGGTGGCGCGGCCGAACGCGTCGCCCGGGTGGGCGCTACCCACGATCGCCGGGGTGGCGGTTGCCATGCTCGTACTGCACTGGCTGATACGGGCACTGCGCCCGCGGGTCGGCGAACCCGCGGACCGTACCGTTGCCCACGGCGACGGGTCTGCCACTGCCACCGACCGTCGCCGGTTCCTGGTCCGAGCCGGCGCAGTCGGGGGCGGGGCGGTCCTGGCCGGACTGGGCGGTGTGACCGTCCGGCGGGTCAGCGGCGGGGTGGGGGCCGATCGTGCCGCCTTCGCCGTGCCCGATGCGAGCAATCCGGTCACCACACAAGCGCCGTCCATTGCTCAGGTCAGCTCGTTCATCACCCCCAGCGACGACTTCTATCGCATCGACACCGCTCTCGTGGTGCCACAGGTCAAGAGCACAAGCTGGTCGCTGCGCATCCACGGGATGGTCGATCGAGAGATCAGGCTCGATCTCGACCAGCTACAACGAGACAACAGCGCCTTCGACGCCGTCATCACACTGACCTGTGTGTCCAACGAGGTCGGCGGCGACCTCGTCGGCAACGCGACCTGGACCGGTTACCGCCTGAAGGACCTCCTCGCTGCGGCCGGTCCGTCCGCGGACGCCGACATGGTGTTGTCGACCAGTGCCGACGGATGGACCGCCGGCACTCCGCTGACCGCATTGACCGACGGCCGCGACGCCATGCTGGCGGTGGGGATGAACGGTGAACCGTTGCCGCTCGAACACGGCTACCCGGTCAGGATGGTCGTCCCGGGCCTGTACGGATACGTCTCGGCGACCAAGTGGGTCGTGTCGCTCGAGGTCACCAGATTCGATCGCGCGGAGGCGTACTGGACCACGCTCGGCTGGGCCGAGAAGGGGCCGATCAAGACCAGTTCGCGCATCGACGTGCCGAGGACCGGTTCCTCTCTCACCACCGGCCCGGTCACCGTCGGAGGCGTGGCCTGGGCACAGCACCGCGGCATCAAGGGGGTACAGGTGCAGGTCGACGACGGGCCGTGGAACGACGCAGAACTGTTGGATCCCAACGTGATCGACGCATGGCGACTCTGGAGGTGGCAGTGGGATGCCCCATCCGGCGAGCACCGCCTGCGGGTTCGGGCCATCGACGGCGAAGGCGCAACGCAGATCGAATCGGAGACGCCGTCGGTGCCGGATGGAGCGACCGGACTGCATTCGGTCGAGGTGCAGGTCCGGCCCTGAGCTATCGCGGCTCGGCGCAGTCGGCCATCCACCCGGCGAGCAAAGCCAGCGACCTCCGCGCCGCGGCATCATCGCGGTCGACGAGCCACCACTGCACGGTGCCGAACAGCATCTGCAACGCCGACCGCACCATTTCACGTTCGGACACTTCCCATCGCATCCCGCAGCGATCGCCGATCTCGGAAAGGTAGGTGTGTCCGTACTTCTCGGCGATGGTGTGCTGCAGCAGCGCCTGGCCGGCCGACGCCGATTCCGTCGGCTGCCGCAACGAGAACAGCATGGACTCGATCATGAGCAGCCAACGATTCGGGAATTCGGCCGCGCGTGCCCAGACCGCAGTGACCGCCTCCTGGATGGAGATCCGGAGCGCGTCCCGGCCGGTACCGAGGTTTTCGGTGGGCACCGAAGCGAGAAGCGCCTCGAGTTGTTCGGCGATCACCTTCTCGATCATCGCGGCGACAAGTTGTTCCTTGTCGTCGAAGCAGTAATGCACCACGCCGAGGGAGACCTTGGCTTCCTCGGCGACACCACGCACGGTCACCGCGCTCATCCCGCCGCGGTCGGCAAGCGTCAGAGCGCAGTTCACCAATTGTGCGCGGCGGTCCTCCACCGACAACCGGCGCGAACCTGGAACGTCACTGCGCATGGCGCACAGTACATCCCGAGACGAGCGCCGACGTCAACCGCGGTGGACACACGGCTGGTCAGTCCCCCGCGCCCGATGGCGCGGCGGCCTTCGCAGCGCTGGTCGCCTTCGGCACCCCGGCTACGCCCTCGGTGCCGGCGGGGACATCGCCTGGTTGCAACCCGCCCGCGGGCACCACCGCTTCCATCATGTGTCGCGGCCTGGCGAAGGCTGCAGCAGCGACGACGCCGATCAGCAGGGCCGCGGCCGGCAACAGGAGCGACTGCCCCATCGCTGCGGAGAAGCCGTCCCGAACCGACTCCGGGAGCCGTCCGGCCTGATCCATCGACGATGACCCGAACCCGGGAACCTCGGCGGCGAGGCGGGTCTGCATCAGGGCACCCACCGCAGCGCTACCGAGGACCGAGCCGATGAGACGCGTGGTGTTGTACACGCCGGCGCCGGCGCCGGCACTGGCCATGGGAAGGTTCCGCGTCGCGGTGGCAGCCAACGGCGCCCAGATACCCGAACTCGCCGCGCCCATGAGCGCCACGGGCAGCAGAAGCTGCCAGATCGGGGTGGTCGGTGTGGCGATCATCGCGAGCCAGCCGATGGCCACCGCGTTGAGCAGCAGGGCCGTGGCGACGATGTACCGAGGGTGGATCCGGTCGACCTGCCGGCCGACTATCGGCGCGAGCACGCCGGTGAGAACAGCCATCGGCACGGTCACCACCGCCGACTCCGTCGGGGTCAGACCGGCGACCAGCTGCAAGTAGTACATCAGCGGGACCATCATTCCGGCGGTCGCAAAACCCATCGTCGTGATGCCGATACTCGCCAGTGAGAAGTTCCGGTCGAGGAACAGGCGCAGTGGCACGAGCGGTTCAGCGGACCGTCGCACGGTCAGAATCTTGTGCTGCCAGTAGACGAACAAGGCCATCACCAGCAGGCCGAAGACGATCAGGCCCCAGATCCAGGCCGCCCAGTCGTATTTCTCGCCGTCCTGGATACCGAAGACCAGACAGGTCAGACCGATGCCGCTGAGCGCCATGCCGACCAGGTCGAAGTGGCGTTTGCTCGTGGACACCTGCGGCACCAGCTTCCAGGCCAGCGCCAGACCGACGACGCCGACGGGGACGTTGACGAAGAAGATCCACTCCCAGCCCAGTCCGTCGACGAGCCCGCCACCAGCAAGCGGCCCGATCAGCGTCGCGACACCCGCGACGGTGCCCCAGACACCCATCGCCGCCCCACGCTTGTTCTCGGGGAAGATTCTCGTGATCAGTGCCATCGTCTGCGGCGTGATCAGCGCCGCGCCGACACCCTGCAGACCGCGCGTGAGGATGAGCATCTCGATCGAGCCTGCGAACCCGCACCACACGCTCGCGGCGGTGAACACCACGAGGCCTGCGAGATACACGTTCTTCGGTCCGTACCGGTCACCCAGACGCCCTGCGACCAGCATGGGCACCGCGTAGGTGAGCAGATAAGCGCTCGAGACCCAGATGACCCCGTTGACATCGGTGTCGAGCGCCCGCTGAATGGCGGGCTGGGCAACCGAGACGATGGTCATGTCCACGAGGATCATGAAGAACCCGATGCACAAGGCGCCCAGCGCGAGCCAAGGTCTGGTGGTTATGGCCGGGCTGGGGCTGGGGTTACTCACTGTCTTCCTCTGTTCTGTTCGATGGGGTCGTGCCCGCCAACCACTCCTCGATCCACAGGAGGTCGCCGTTCTCCAGCCGATTTCGCAGGCTCTCGGTCCAGGCGATCTCAGCCTGCATCACCGACTGCCGGCAACCGGCATCGAGCAGGAACATCTCGGGGATGCCCCCTTCCGACGCCTCTGCCACCGACCGGTTGACCGATTCGAGCTCGGCGCGCATCGCACCGAGCCTCTCGGTGAGCAGCCCGACCACCTCTTGCCGACCCAACGAATGCGCCTCGGCCAGGGCCAGATAAAAGCTCGGGTACTCGACCGCGGGTGTGCGGAGCATTGTCGTGAGTGAGCGACGCAGAGTACTGGCGCCCAGCTCGGTGATGGCATAGACGGTTCGTTCGGGCCGGTTGCCGGCTCGCTGAACGCTGTTGATCTGCAACAGATCCTGGGCGTGCAGCCGGTCGACTGTGTGGTAGAGCGATCCGGGCCGGGTCTTGGCGAACCGGTCCTCGTTGCGTTCGAGCAACGTCTGGACCATCTCGTACGGGTGCATCGGTCGTTCCGCCACGAGCCCGAGCACAAGAACGGCCAACGGGGTCAGTTCGACATCGGCAGCAACACTGCGTTGCCCCATCGTGCTCCCCCACTCGACATTCGACCCGTCGGAAATAGTCCATGTGGAATATACCGCGCCGAAGTCCGTCTGCCCAGCCCTGATCAACGGCTACCCTGGAAACGATGAGCACCGAGTCGACACACTCAGCGCACGACACCCCGGGCACCTACGTGACCACCGGCGAAGAGTTCGTGCGGGACACCCGATACATCGACAACCGCATCACGCGTGACGGGGTCGGACCCGCGGGCGAGACATTCAAGGTCGAGCCCGGCCGGTACCGGCTGATCGTCGCGCGCGCATGCCCCTGGGCGAACCGCGCGATCATCGTGCGCCGGCTGCTGGGTCTCGAGTCGGCGCTGTCGATGGGCCTGTGCGGCCCGACGCATGACTCGGACAGCTGGACCTTCGACCTCGACCCCGACGGTCTCGACCCGGTCCTGAAGATCCCGCGCCTGAAAGACGCCTATCTGACGCGGTACCCGGACTACCCGCGGGGAATCACCGTCCCGGCCATCGTCGACATCCCCACCGGCGCCGTGGTCACCAACGAGTTCCGCCAGATGACCCTCGACTTCTCCACCGAGTGGGTCGACCACCACCGGGAAGGGGCTCCTGACCTCTACCCCGAACATCTGCGCGGCGAGATCGACGAGGTCATCGACGTCGTCTTCAAAGACGTCAACAACGGCGTGTACCGGTGCGGCTTCGCCGGCAGTCAGGACGCCTACGAAAGCGCCTACGATCGACTGTTCACACGTCTCGACCAGCTCTCCGACCGGCTACGCGAGCAGCGTTATCTGGTGGGCGACACCATCACCGAAGCGGACGTGCGCCTGTTCACCACCCTGGTCAGATTCGACCCTGTCTACCACGGACACTTCAAGTGCAATCGCTCCAAACTGAGTGAGATGCCCGTGCTGTGGGCGTACGCACGCGACCTGTTCCAGACACCCGGATTCGGTGACACGGTCGACTTCACCCAGATCAAACAGCACTACTACATCGTTCACGAGGACATCAATCCCACGAAGATCGTGCCCAAGGGACCGGACCTGTCCGGCTGGCGCACCGCCCATCACCGTGAAGAACTCGGCGGTCGACCGTTCGGCGACGGCACCCCGCCACCGCCGCCCATCGACGGCGAAGTGGTTCCCGCCGGACAAGGAGCCTGACCCGTGGCCAAGAAGCAGCTGTCGTCCATCGGCGATGGACAGATCGTGGGAGCCGGACGCAAACCCGAGGGCATCCTGGACGCCCTGGTCGGTCAGGCCCAGCACCTGCAGGCACCCGCCGTCGCCAAGTACGTCAACCACCTGCGCCAAGAACACCCGTACGAGTCACCGGCACAGATCATTGCCCGGCTCGAACAGCGCTTCCTGATGGCTGTCACCGGATCTGGTGGAGCGGTCGGCGCCGCGGCTGCGTTCCCGGGTGTGGGCACCGTGATGTCCCTGGCATCCCTCGGCGCCGAGACCGCCTTCTTCATCGAGGCATCGGCACTCCTGTCGCTGGCCATCGCCGATGTGCACGGCATACCGATCGACGACCGCGAACGCCGTAAAGCCCTCGTGCTGACGGTGGCGCTCGGTGAGTCGGGGTTGGCGGTGGTTCGTGACTCCCTCGGCGCGAAGTCCGGCGGAACCATGGGCCGTGCGCTCGGCGGCGTCATACCGGCACCGGTCATGCGCACACTCAATCAGCGGTTGGTCAAGCGCTACCTGCGCAAGTACACCCTCCAGAAGTTGCCGTTGGCGGCCGGCAAACTCCTTCCCGCCGGCCTCGGCGCGATCATCGGAGGCGTCGGCAACCGGACACTCGGCAAGATCATCATCAACAACTCACGCAAGGTCTTCGGCCCTGCTCCCAGGGAGTGGCCGTCGAATCGTCCCCACATCATCGCGCCCTACGACGGGCCGTCCTCTAGTTGACCGCTCCGCCAGAAGACGTTCGACCCGGGTGGATCCGGCGGCTGACCCGGGAATGTCTGCGTCACCGCAGACTGGTTGTGATCGTCCTCGGTGTCACCGGCCTCGCGCTGCTGATCGACCTCACGATCCCACTGCTGACCAAGGCCGCGATCGATGAAGCGACCGGGGCTGCCGAGCACGGTTACTCGATCGCAGCGATCGCCGGGGTCATGGTGGCGCTGGCCTTTGTCCGATTCGGATGCCAGTACGGTCGCCGTCTGACCGCTGGGCGCCTATCGCTCAACGTGCAGAATGCGCTGCGGTTGTCGATCCTGAACAGCGTGCTCCGCCTCGACGGTGCGGCTCAGGATCAGATCCGCACCGGACAGGTGGTGTCGCGCAGCATCACCGATCTGCAGCTGGTGCAGGGCCTCCTCGCGATGGTGCCCCTTTCGCTCGGCGCGATGGTGCAGGTGGTTCTCGCCATCGGGGTGATGTTCTACCTGTCACCGTTGCTCACAGTGGTTGCTCTGCTGGTCATCCCGGCCGTGTCGGCCATCGCTTTCAACAGTCGCAAACGCCTGTTCGCCGCCACCTGGTCCGCGCAACAATCGGCCGCCGACCTCGCCCAGCACGTGGAGGAGACGGTGACCGGCGTCCGGGTCGTCAAGGGCTTCGGTCAGGAGGATCGGGCGGTCGACGAGCTCGTGGGCCTTGGCCGTCGGCTGTACTCCATGCGCCTGCGGTCGGCGAAGATCAACGCGCGCTTCGCGCCGTCGCTCGCAGCCGTGCCGCAGCTGGGCATGGTCGCGATCATCGCCCTGGGCGGGTACCTGACGATGCAGGGCTCGATCACGGTCGGCACCTTCCTCGCGTTCGCCACCTACGTCACCACGATGACCGGACTCGCCAGGCTCCTCACCTCACTGCTGGTGTCGGCGCAACTCGCGCGGGCCGCCGTCGAGCGGGTGTACCAGGTGATCGACGAACCACCCGATCCCGCTCTGTCCGCACGCGGCACCCTGCCCGGTGATGCCCTGGGCCTGGCGCTGAACAACGTCACCTTCACCTATCCGGGAGCCCGGACACCCGTGCTGAACGGGGTCGACCTCCACATCGCCCCCGGCGAGGTCGTCGCCGTCGTCGGTCCGCCCGGCTCGGGCAAGTCGACCCTCGCCCTACTCGCCGACCGCTTCTATCGGCCCCAGGCCGGCACGATCGAATTGTCGAACGACCACGGCACTTTCGACATCTCCACGGTGGAGACACAGGAACTCCGGTCGACGGTCGGCGTGGTCTTCGACGAGGCCTTCCTCTACTCGGACACCGTCGCCGCAAACATCGCCCCGAACGCCCATGTCGGGAAGTTCGACACCACCACCGACGAGAAGCCACCGCTGCCGTCGGGCATCATCTCGGCCGCCGAACGAGCCGGCGCACACGGTTTTGTGACCGCACTCGAACACGGATACCGGACCATCGTCGGAGAACGAGGACTGACCCTGTCGGGCGGACAACGCCAGCGCATCGCATTGGCCCGCGCACTCTACGCCGACCCTCGCGTACTGATCCTCGACGACGCGACCTCTGCGGTCGACGCGCGCACCGAGGCGGACATCTTCACTCATCTGCGCACCTCTACGCGGACCATGTTGATCCTGGCCCATCGCCGGTCCACCCTGACCCTTGCCGACCGTGTCGCCGTTCTCGACGGAGGCCGCATCATCGACGTCGGTACCGAGGCCGAACTCAACGCTCGCTGTCCCCTCTTCCGCTCACTGATGAGCACGGATGTCCGCGACGACGACCTCGACGAGGAAATCGCCGCCGATCAGCCGGTGACGGTCGATGCGCTCTGGCCGAGCGAAGCACCCGACCCCGAGCCGCGTCTGCGCAAGGTCGCCGCACAGGCGACGATGGGTCCGCGCGGAGGCGGTGGAATGGCCGGTGCACTCGGTGCGATGGCTCCGACCCCGAAACTCCTCGAAGCGGTGCAGGCGCTCCCCCCGGCCGACGAGTCACCGGACGTCGACGACAACGACATCCGCACCGATCGGCCCGACTTCTCGCTTCGTCAGTTGCTCCGCCCGGTTCGCTGGTTGCTGGCCTTGGTCGTGCTGTGCATATCCATCGACACCCTTGTTGGTCTGGCCTTCCCGACGATCGCCCGCTACGGCATCGACGGAGCCACGTCCGACCGGTCGAGCCATCTGTGGTTCGCGGCCGGCGCAGGTCTGGTGGCCGTTGCGATCGGGTTCGTGGCTGCCGCGGTGATGACGGTGATCACCTCCCGCGCCGGTGAGCGCGTCCTCTATGCACTGCGCGTGCGGAGTTACGCGCACCTGCAGCGGCTCGGCCTCGACTACTACGAGCGCGAACTGTCCGGGCGGATCATGACGCGCATGACCACCGATGTCGATGCGCTGTCGACGTTCCTGCAGACGGGTCTGTCGACCGCGATCGTCAGCACCCTCACGGTGGCCGGTGTGGCGGTCGCCCTCATCATCACCGACGCCTCACTCGGACTAGTGATGCTGGTGGTGTTCCCGCCGATCATCGTGGCGACGATCGTGTTCCGCCGGATATCGTCGCGCGCCTACACCCGCTCACGGGAATTGGTCAGCGAGGTCAACGCCGACTTCCAGGAAAACGTCGGCGGCGTGCGCACCACCCAGGCCTATTCGCACGACGGCTTCGCCATGGCGCAGTTCTCGGCGAGGGCCGCGGAGTACGTTCGGGCCCGCATGGTGTCCCAGCAGGCAATTTCCATCTTCTTCCCCTTCATCACCCTGATGTCCGACCTCGCGACCGCGGGAGTGATCGCCTTCGGCGCGCACCAGGTTGCCGCCGGTAGCACCAGTGCAGGCACCCTCGTCGCCTTCGTCCTGTATCTCGGCATGCTATTCGGTCCGGTCCAGCAGCTGTCGCAGGTCTTCGACGGGTACCAGCAGGCGCTGGTCGGCCTCCGCCGGATCTCCGATCTGCTCGCCACCCGGAGCAGCGTGCGCTGTCCCGACGGTGTGCCCGAACTCGCCGTGGCAACACCGGAGAACGGATTCACCGGGCACGCCGAACTGAGAGAGGTCGGGTTCCGCTATCCAGGGTCGACAACCGATGCGCTCGCAGGCGTGGACCTCGATCTGCCCGCCGGGACCTCGCTGGCCCTGGTGGGTGAGACCGGCGCGGGCAAGTCGACCATCGTCAAGCTCCTCGCCCGGTTCTACGACCCGACAAGCGGATCGGTGCGGATGGACGGCACCGACATCCGGGGCTTCCGATTGTCGTACTACCGCTCCCGACTGGGCGTGGTCCCGCAGGAACCCCACCTGTTCACCGGCACCGTCGCCGACAACATCGCCTACGGCAGACCAGACGCCGACCACGAGCAGATCGTCGCCGCGGCTCGCGCGGTGGGAGCGTTGTCGATGATCTCGGCGCTGCCGGGCGCCATGAACCATCCGATCGGGGAGCGGGGGCAAGGACTGTCCTCGGGTCAGCGACAGCTGATCGCGCTCGCCCGTGCCGAACTCGTGGACCCCGACCTCCTGCTGCTCGACGAGGCGACGGCCACGCTCGATCAGGCCACCGAACGACGGGTGATGGCGGCCGGCCGGCACCTCACCGGATCACGGAGTTCGGTGATCGTCGCGCATCGACTGGCGACCGCGGCGCGAGCGGACCGCATCGCCGTGGTTGCCGGCGGGAAGATCGTGGAGTTCGGAACACATGACGAGCTCTTGGCGTTGGACCGAAGGTATCGCGCCCTGTGGACGGCAGGTATCACACCAGACGAGGCGAGCGAACCGACAGCCGGACACGGCGGCAACCGACCGGCATAGCTTCGGCGGCACTCGGGGACTAACCTTTAGACCTGGATACTTCGAACGGAGTTCCGGGCGGCGTGATAGCGGCGGAGACGGCCCCTGGCGCGGGACTCGACATGGATACGTAAAGGGAATTGAGGCGAGATACTGCCGTGAGCAGCAGTTCGATTTCAGACTTCGGACAGAACGAGTGGCTGGTTGAGGAAATGTACCAGCGCTTCAAAGAAGACCCGAGCTCGGTGGACCCGAGTTGGCATGACTTCCTCAAGAGTTATGGCGCAGAGGGTAATGGGTCCGAGGAGGCGAAATCCCCGCCGAAGTCGGCTGCTGGGTCCCCGCCTAAGTCGGCGCCGAAGGCGGGTGCCTCATCGAATGGCTATGCTGCCCCCAAGTCCTCCGCCAACGGATCCGCGGCCAAGCCCGCTGTCGACCCGACTCCGGCGAGCAAGGCCGCTGCGGGCCAGTCCGAGCACAGCAGGGACGCATCGTCGTCGACCACCACCTCGCCCGAGTCGACCACCGACAAGTCCGCGGAGTCGGTGAGCAAGGATGCCGCACCGGCGGCCAAGAAGTCCGCGCCGGCTCCCCGCAAGGACACCCCCACCAAGAAGGAAGCCCCGGCGAAGAAGTCTGCACCCACAGCAGGCGATGCACCGACCGAGGCCAGCAACAAGGTCCTGCGTGGTGCCGCTGCCGCGGTTGCCAAGAACATGGCGGCCTCGCTGCAGATTCCGACGGCCACCAGCGTTCGCGCGGTGCCCGCCAAACTGATGATCGACAACCGGGTGGTCATCAACAACCACCTCGCTCGCACCCGTGGCGGCAAGGTGTCGTTCACCCACATCCTCGGGTACGCGATCGTCCAGGCGATCAAGTCGTTCCCGAACTTGAACCGCCACTTCGAAGAGGTCGACGGCAAGCCGAACGTGGTGACCCCGGCGCACACCAACCTCGGTCTGGCGATCGACCTGCCGGGCAAGGACGGTTCGCGCACGCTCGTGGTCGCGGCGATCAAGCGTTGCGAGACCATGAACTTCGCGCAGTTCCACGCAGCTTACGAAGACATCGTCAGGCGGGCTCGCGACGGCAAGCTGACCGCCGAAGACTTTGCGGGCGTGACGATTTCGCTCACCAACCCCGGAACCATCGGCACCGTTCACTCGGTACCGCGGTTGATGAAGGGCCAGGGCGCGATCGTGGGCGCGGGCGCGATGGAGTACCCGGCCGAGTTCCAGGGCGCCTCCGACGAGCAGATCTCAGCGCTCGGCGTCGGAAAACTGATGACGCTGACGTCCACCTATGACCACCGCATCATCCAGGGCGCGGAGTCGGGCGACTTCCTGCGCACCATCCATCAGTTGCTGTTGTCGGACGAGTTCTTCGACCAGATCTTCACCACGCTCCACATCCCGTATGAGCCGATCCGCTGGCGTCGCGACATCCCCGAGGGCGCCGTCGACAAGAACGCCCGCGTGCTGGAACTGATTGCGGCATACCGCAACCGGGGCCATCTGATGGCCGACATCGACCCGCTGATGATCGATTCGGACGCCCGGTCGGCTCACCCCGACCTCAACGTGCTGACCTACGATCTGACGCTCTGGGATCTCGATCGCAGCTTTAACGTCGGTGGGTTCCACGGCGAGAACAAGATGAAGTTGCGGGACGTCCTGTCGATCCTGCGCGACTCCTACTGCCGGCACGTCGGTGTGGAGTACACGCACATCCTCGAGCCCGAGCAGCAACAGTGGCTGCAGGAACGGGTGGAGATCAAGCACGTCAAACCGCCCGTCGCGGAGCAGAAGTACATCCTCTCCAAGCTCAACGCAGCCGAGGCATTCGAGACGTTCCTGCAGACCAAGTACGTCGGACAGAAACGGTTCTCGCTCGAGGGTGCCGAGGCAGTCATCCCGATGATGGACGGCGTGATCGATCAGAGCGCCGAATACGGCCTCGACGAAGTGGTTGTGGGCATGCCCCACCGTGGCCGGCTGAACGTGCTCGCGAACATCGTCGGCAAGCCGTACTCGAAGATCTTCACCGAGTTCGAGGGCAACCTGAACCCGTCGCAAGCGCACGGCTCGGGCGACGTCAAGTACCACCTCGGCGCCGAGGGCAAGTACTACCAGATGTTCGGCGACAACGAGATCAACGTCTCCCTCACCGCCAACCCTTCTCACCTCGAGGCCGTCGACCCGGTCCTCGAAGGTTTGGTTCGCGCCAAGCAGGACCTGCACGACAAGGGTGACGGCGCGTTCACCGTGCTGCCGCTGATGTTGCACGGCGATGCCGCGTTCGCAGGCCAGGGTGTGGTCGCCGAGACGCTGAACCTCGCCATGCTGCGGGGTTACCGGACCGGCGGCACCATCCACATCGTGGTCAACAACCAGGTCGGTTTCACCACTGCCCCGGAGGCATCGCGGTCGTCGGAATACTGCACCGACGTCGCGAAGATGATCGGCGCACCGATCTTCCACGTGAACGGTGACGACCCCGAGGCCTGCGTGTGGGTGGCCAAGCTGGCCGTCGACTACCGGCAGGCGTTCAACAAGGACGTCGTCATCGACCTCGTCTGCTACCGGCGTCGCGGCCATAACGAGGGCGACGATCCCTCGATGACCCAGCCGGCGATGTACGACGTCATCGACACCAAGCGGTCGGTGCGTAAGAGTTACACCGAAGCGCTCATCGGTCGTGGTGACATCTCCACCAAGGAAGCCGAAGACGCCCTGCGCGACTACCAGGGTCAGCTCGAACGGGTCTTCAACGAAGTACGCGAGTTGGAGAAGTACCAGGCGGCACCGAGCCCGTCGGTCGAAGCCGATCAGCAGGCACCGGTGAAGCTGGACACCGCCATCAGCAAAGAGACGATGGAACGGATCGGCGACGCGTTCATCAACGTGCCCGAGGGTTTCACCGTGCACCAACGTGTCCAGCCCGTGCTCAAGAAGCGCTACGAGATGTCGCGTAACGGCGATGTCGACTGGGCGTTCGGCGAGCTGCTCGCATTCGGTTCACTGGTCGAAGAGGGCCGCACGGTGCGGCTGTCCGGCCAGGACTCGCGCCGAGGCACCTTCACGCAACGTCACTCGGTCCTGATCGACCGGGAGACGGGCGAGGAGTACACACCGCTGCGTACCGTCGCCGAGACCAACCCGGACAATCCGGGACGGTTCCTCGCCTACGACTCCGCTCTCAGCGAATACGCGGTGGTCGGCTTCGAATACGGATACTCGGTGGGTCATCCCGATGCCCTCGTGCTCTGGGAAGCCCAGTTCGGTGACTTCGTGAACGGCGCCCAGTCGATCATCGACGAGTTCATCTCGTCGGGTGAGGCCAAGTGGGGTCAGACCTCCGACGTGGTGCTGCTGCTGCCGCACGGTCACGAGGGTCAGGGTCCCGACCACACGTCCGGACGTATCGAGCGGTTCCTGCAGCTGTGCGCAGAGGGCTCGATGACCGTGGCCCTACCGTCGACACCCGCAAGCTACTTCCACCTGCTGCGCCGCCATGTGCTCGACGGCATCAGCCGCCCGCTCGTCGTCTTCACCCCGAAGTCGATGCTGCGGAACAAGGCTGCGGTGTCGCCGGTGTCGGAGTTCACCGAGGGTCGATTCCAGTCGGTCATCGACGATCCGGCCTTCACCTCCGATGCCGAACGCGAGAAGGTTCGGCGGGTGCTGCTGGTGTCGGGCAAGTTGTACTACGAACTGGCCGCCCGCAAGGCGAAGGACAAGCGTGACGATGTCGCGATCGTCCGGATCGAGCAGCTCTACCCGGTGCCGCACAAGCGTTTGCGCGCGGCGCTGAGCCGCTACACCAGCATGGAAGAGATCTTCTGGGTCCAGGAGGAGCCGGCCAACCAGGGTCCGTGGCCTTTCTTCGGTCTGGCGCTCCCGGAGATGCTGCCCGAGTTCTTCAACGGCTTGCGCCGGGTCTCGCGGCGGGCGATGTCGGCCCCGTCGTCGGGTTCGTCGAAGGTGCACGCCGTCGAGCAGCAGGAGATCATCGACACCGCCTTCGGCTGACCGATCCTGGTGGGTTTTGGTGAGCGTTTCGGCAGGTCGCGCTCGCCGAAACCCACCACTATCGGGGGTCGGGGGTGGCTGCTGCCAGTGTCGCGATGAGCGGCAGTGCACGGGTGATCAATTCGACGAGGGCGTCGCGGTCCACGCCCGCTGAATCTTGCAGCCACCGGACGGTCACCTGCTCGGTGAATGTGACCCAACCGTGCACGGCGAGTTCGATCAGCGGTGTGCGCGTCAGATCGAGCAGCTCGGCCAGCGACAACACCCGTTCGGCCATCACGGTCCGGGTGTGGTCGGCGACCTCGCGCATCGCCGGGTCCGAGGCACCGCTCCCCTGCAAGATCGCGAGATAGGCCGAGCGGTTCGCGGACACGTAGTCGATGTACTCGGCCAACGATGCCCGGGCGATCTCGATCGGATCGCCGAGGCTCAGATCCGGTTCGGTTCGCGCGAGCATCCGCTTGCTCTGCTCCGTGGTCAAGGCGACCAGGAAGTCCTGCTTGGACTCGAAGTAGTGGAAGAGCAGAGCCCGCGACACGCCGGCCGCCTCGGCGACCTCTTCGACGGACACCTGGTCGAGCGCACGGTTGTCGAGCATCCGCAGGCCGTGGCTGATCAGCTGATCACGCCGTGCCTGTGGGCTCATCCGGGTTCGCCGAGCGGTCGTCACGCGTCCGATAGTACTGACTCTTCGTCAATAGTCCGGGCCGTGCTCGCCGTTTCCCTATTGACAGTTCGTCAATAGGCGGTATGTTCGTACCCATGAACGTTGTAAAGATCGCCATCATCGGCGCAGGCTTTTCCGGATTGGGTGCTGCCGTCAAGCTGCAGCAGAACGGATTCGACGACTTCGTCATCCTCGACCGCGGCAGCAATTTCGGTGGTACCTGGCGCGACAACACCTATCCCGGTGCGGCATGCGACGTCCCCTCGCACCTGTACTCCTACTCATTTGCGCTCAACCCCTCGTGGAGCCGCTCCTTCTCGCAGCAGCCCGAGATCCACAAGTACATCAACGGCGTCGCCGACAAGTACGACCTGGGGTCGCGGACCCAGTGGAACACCGAGGTCATCAACACCGCGTGGGACGAGAAGGCCGGCCACTGGGTGATCGACACCGACAAGGGTCAGTGGCAGGCCGAGTTCCTCATCGGCGGGATCGGCCCCCTGTGCGAGCCCAAGCTCCCCGACGTCACCGGCATCGAGAGCTTCACCGGCGAGATCTTCCACTCGGCGCGGTGGAACCACGACTACGACCTCGCCGGTAAGCGCGTAGCAGTGATCGGGACCGGCGCCTCGGCCATCCAGATCATCCCCGAGTTGGCCAAGAAGGTCGGGCGACTCGACGTCTACCAGCGCACGGCCCCCTGGGTCCTGCCACGTGCCGACCGGCCCTACTCCGCCAAGGAGAACTGGGCGTTCAAGAACATCCCCGGGTTCCAGCGTGCGGTGCGCGCGAGCATCTACGCCTCGCACGAACTGGTCTCGTTCGGCCTCACCCACCAGCCCAACGTCCTCGCACCCGCCAAGATCATCGGCAAGCAGAACATCGCTCGAGGCATCTCCGACCCGGCACTTCGGGCGAAGGTCACCCCGAACTGGAAGGTCGGGTGCAAGCGGATCCTGTTGTCGAACACGTACTACCCGGCGCTGAACCAGTCCAACGTCGAGTTGGTCACCGACCCGATCAAGGAAGTCACCACCAGCGGCATCGTCACTGCCGATGGCGTGAGCCGCGAGGTCGACGCGATCGTCATCGCGACCGGCTTCCACGTGACCGACTCCCCCACGTTCGAGCACATCATCGGCAAGGACGGGCGCAGCCTCGCCCAGGTCTGGGAAGCCGAGGGGATGAACGCCTACAAGGGTTCGACCGTCAACGGCTTCCCCAACATGTTCCTGATGGTGGGACCGTCCACCGGGCTGGGCCACACCTCGATGGTCTACATGATCGAGTCCCAGCTCAACTATCTCGTCGACTACTTCAAGCTGTCCCGCCAGTACGGCATCTCCCGGGTGGAGGTGCGGGCCGACGCACAGCACGATTACAACGAGACCATCCAGAAGAATCTCAAGACAAGTGTCTGGGAGACCGGCGGCTGCGCGAGCTGGTACAAGGACAAGTTCGGCAACATCACCACGCTGTGGCCCGGATTCACCTTCAACTACCGGCGACTGACCCGTAAGTTCGACCTGGCTGCGTACGACACCTCGACCGCGGCCGCGATCGCTCCCGCGGCAGGCGATGGCGATGGCACGACCAACACACTGAAAGAAGCGGTGACGTCATGAAGGACTTCAGAGGCAAAGTGGCCGTGGTGACCGGCGCCGGTTCGGGCATGGGCCGCGACCTGGCACTCCAGCTCGCAGCCAAGGGCGCCAAGGTCGCCATCTCGGACGTCAATCCCGCCGGCCTCGACGAGACCGAGCGCATGCTCAAAGAGCAAGGCGCCGAAGTACATTCGCAACTGCTCAATGTTGCCGAACGCGAAGCCGTCCTCACCTACGCGGACGATGTCGCCCAGCATTTCGGCAAGGTCAACCTCGTCATCAACAACGCCGGCATCGCTCATCACGGTGAGGTCGAGCTGACCGAGTTCAAGCAGTACGAACGCGTGATGGACGTGGACTACTGGGGCGTGGTGAACGGGACCAAAGCGTTCCTGCCGTACCTGATCGCATCGGGCGACGGGCATGTCGTGAACACCTCGTCGTTGTTCGGCATCCTGGCCATGCCGGGTCAGAGTGCCTACAACGCGGCAAAGTTCGCGGTCCGCGGCTTCACCGAATCGCTGTATCAAGAAATGCGGATCGCCGGACATCCCGTGAACGTCACCTGCGTCCATCCGGGTGGCATCAAGACCGCGATCGCCCGCAACGCCACCGTGTCCGAAGGTCACGACCAGAAGAACACCGCCGAGTTGTTCGACAAGAAGCTGGCCCGCACCACGTCGGCACGGGCCGCGGAGATCATCATCAAGGCGATCGAGCGCAACCGCCCACGGGTTCTCGTCGGCGCCGACGCCAAGGTGCTCGATCTGTTGGTTCGCGCCGGCGGATCCATGTACGAGATCGTCAACAGCAAGCTGGCGGTCAGGTTGCTGCCGAAGGCGGACCCATCGCCCGTGACCTCCACGTCTCCGCTCCTCTGACCCCTGGCGATCATGGAACTGAAACCATTCCTGTCGGTCCCGGCCGGTGAACTGATCTTCCGTCCGCTGTTCGCACTCACCCTCAATTCGCGGTGGTCGCCGCAGACCCAGCGCAAGCTGCTGGAGATGAGTACGTTGCTGTTGCCGAGGGTGCCTCACTCGGTGATCCGGTCGGTGACCCTGGGCGATCGGACTGCCGAGCGGGTCAGTGTCGGGGCCACCGAACACGGTCGGGCGGTGCTGTATCTGCACGGTGGTGCCTACATCGTCGGGTCCCCGACCACCCACCGGGCGCTGACCACCACGCTCGCGCGGGCCGCGGGCGCCGAGGTCTATGCCCTCGACTACCGGCTTGCACCCGAGCATCCGATGCCCGCCGCGGTCGATGACTCGGTTGCCGCCTACCTCGCCCTGCTCGAACGCGGATACAGTCCCGAGTCCGTGGCGATCGCAGGCGATTCGGCAGGCGGCGGGCTCAGCGTGGCCACGGCGAGGGTGTTGATCGACGAGCACGGGGTCACCCCCGCGGCGCTCGGTCTGATCTCACCGTGGGTGAACCCTGCCGGGGTGTCGGAGGATCTCGGCACCGACATCGTCGTGAACCTCGAGTGGTCGCGTCAGGGCGCAGCCGCCTATCTCGGAGACGGCGATCCCACCGATCCCCGGTATGCGCCGGCCGTCGGATCTTTGGAGGGGCTGCCGCCCACCCTGGTCCAGATCGGCCAACGTGAACTGTTGCTCGAGCAGGTCACCGAGTTCGTCGCCTCCCTGCGTGAGGCAGGGGTCGACGTCACCGCATCCGACCTCGGTCCGCTGTGGCACGTGGCGCACACCGCGGCGCCGCTGGTGACCGAGGCTGCTGCCGCAGTCGACGACCTGGGTCGATTCCTCGGTGACCGGCTGCGGTACTCACAGGCTGTGCTCGCCGAGCCAGCGGGTCGCAACGCCGGATAGCTCCGCACCACCGTCGACCTCGGCCGCCATGGTGGTCAGGTCGGCGGTGGTCAACTCGCCCGCAACCTTGTTCATGGCACGGAACAAGGTGCGGCTGAGGGCAGCGGTGCGGAAGATCGGCACCAGGTCCTGCGCCCGCATCGCGTCGTTGCCGTCGTCGAGACCCTGGAGTCCGGCGTCGTCGGCCACCACACCCAATGCCGAGAACAACCCTGCGGCGCGGCCCGCGGCCACTTCCGCGACCGCCGCCTGCGCATCCATCACCCGAGCGGGACCGAAAGCGCATCCCGCTCCGGCCAAGTCGCTGACCGTCTGCGGCGCTGGTTCCACCACGGTGACAAGCGGCAGCCCTGCCGGGAGCGCGGGGCACTCTGCGAGTTCATCGATGTCGGCCGTGGCCGCAAGGTAGCTGGACACGAACACCAGCGGCTTGTTCTGCACAGTGGTGGCATCGCCCGCCGAGACACCTTGCGGTAGTGCCTGATTGAGCTGGTTGTAGACGTCCTCCGAGGTGCGTCCCGATGCCCCCGGATCGAGCTGTGCCAGCAATTCCCCGGACCACGCCGGGAACAGATCCACTGTGCGGTTGTCCATCTGGTCGAGCAGGCCACCGTAGTCGGCCACCGGATGTTCGTCCGAGACTGCCGCCCCTGCCCCGCGAAGAGCTCCCGCATAGATGGCTGTGGCAACTCGACTCGCCGTATCGGCCGTCGATCCCATCACCAGTTCCTGCGGCGCCGGCCCCGGGTCCGAACAACCGGAGACCATCAGCGCGCAGGCCACCACCAGGACCGGCGCAACTCGTCGAATGTACTGCAGTAGAGCGGAATTCACCCTTGCTTGGCCACCCTGGCAACAGCGTCGGCGACCGCGGGTGCCACTCGGGGGTCCAGCGGGCTCGGCACGATCATCTCTGCGGACAGGTCATCGCCGAGGACTGCGACGATCGCGTCGGCGGCGGCCAACTTCATCTCTTCGGTGATGCGTAGAGCGCCCGCATCGAGCGCTCCACGGAACACTCCGGGGAAGGCCAGCACATTGTTGATCTGGTTCGGGAAGTCACTGCGGCCCGTGGCGACCACTGCCGCGTACTTGCGTGCGACGTCCGGATGGACCTCGGGATCAGGATTGGACAGAGCGAAGATGATCGCGTCGGAGTTCATCGTCGCGAGGGCCTCCTCGGGCACCTTTCCGGCACTCACCCCCACAAACACATCGGCATCGACGAGAGCGTCCGACAACGAACCGGTCCTGCCGTCGGGATTGGTGCGCCCGGCCATGTCGACCTTGACGTCGTGCAGGTTGTCGCGGCCACTGTGCACGATCCCCTTGCTGTCGATCACCGTGACGTCGGCGATGCCGTCGGCGAGCAGGATGTTCGCGCAGGCCACGCCGGCAGCGCCGCACCCCGAGATGACGATCTTGAGGGCACTGCGGTCCTTCTTCAGCAGCTTGGTCGCCGCCTTCAGCGCGGCGAGCACCACGATGGCGGTGCCGTGCTGGTCGTCGTGCATGACCGGACAGTCAAGGGCTTCGATCACCCGCTTCTCGATCTCGAAACACCGCGGGGCCGAAATGTCTTCGAGGTTCACCGCACCGAAGGAGTGCCGCAGGCGGATCAGCGTCTCGACGATCTCGTCGGGGTCCTTGGTGCTGAGCACCAGGGGGATCGAGTCGAGCCCGGCGAAGTTCTTGAACAGCGCCGACTTGCCCTCCATGACGGGCAGGGAGGCACTCGGACCGATGTCACCGAGCCCCAGCACCGCACTGCCGTCGCTGACCACCGCCACGAGACGATTGGTCCAGGTGTAGCGCCGGGCCAGTTCGGGGTCGGCGGCGATGGCGCGGGACACCTCGGCGACGCCGGGTGTGTAGGCGATCGACAGAGCACGCTTGGTGTCGAGCGGTGAGGTGATACCTACGGACAATTTGCCACCCTCATGGCCGGCGAAGATCTCGTCGCGGGTGATTGTCGATGCATCGGCGTCGGGGGCGGGCAGTTCACTGCCCATCAGGTCAGTCACGCCGATCACGCTACTTCAACCCAAAAGCTCTCACGGCCATACCTGGTAGTCGTGAGGTTGTCACGTGTGGTCGTGACGTGTTCGCAGCCCGCACTCCACCGATTCGACATCAACCAGCACCGATGATCCAGACGCAATCCTGCCGCCGGGGCCCCGCGCAGCCGCCGGAATCTTCGGCCGCCACGGTTCCGGGCGTAGCATCCCCGGTGGACTTTCGCCACGCACAGACAAGGGAGGTGCCATGCCGCCACGGCCGCATCTGCGTACCAGCACACCGGGCAAACCCTCCGCCAGGGTGCCCATCCCGCCGTCACGTGCAGTCGTCGATTGTGCGGTGTACGTCGACGGCAAACGTCTGCCCGGGCTGCGCACGTTCAGTCACGCCCTCGACGAGGTGCGCTCCACCGGGCGGGGCTACGTGTGGGTGGGTCTGCACTCCCCCGACAGTCGGCAGATGGAAGGGGTGGCCAACACGTTCGGCCTGCACGAACTGATGGTCGAAGACGCTGTGCAAGCCCATCAGCGGCCGAAACTCGAGCAATACGACAACACGTTGTTCCTGGTACTGAAGACCGTCAAATACGTTGCCCACGAATCTCTACAGGTGGCGAACGAGGTAGTCGAGACCGGCGAGATCATGGTGATGGCGGGCAACGAGTTCGTGATCACGGTGCGCCACGGTGACCACACGGGGCTCTCGGGGGTTCGCAAGCAACTCGAGGAACTTCCCGAGCGCCTGGCTCTGGGGCCCACCGCGGTGATGCATGCCGTGGCCGACCATGTGGTCGACACCTATGTCGACGTCACCACGGCCGTGGAGTTCGACGTCGATGCGCTCGAAGAGAACGTCTTCTCGCCCGGCCGCCGGATCGAGATCGAACCCGTCTACCTCCTCAAGCGTGAGGTCATGGAGTTGCGCCGGGCCGTGGACCCCCTCGACGCGGCACTGCGCCGGCTCACCTCGTCCGAGGACAAGCTGATCCCCAAAGAGGTACGGCGCTATTTCCGCGACGTGCAGGACCATCACACCAGCGTCAACGAGCGGATCGCGAGTTATGACGAGGTCCTGACATCGCTGATCGACGCCGCATTGGCCAAGGTCGGTATCCAGCAGAACACCGACATGCGCAAGATCTCGGCATGGGTGGCGATCGCGTCGGTGCCCACGATGATCGCGGGTATCTACGGGATGAACTTCGACAACATCCCGGAATTGCACTGGAAGTACGGCTACTTCGTGGTGCTGACGTTGCTGGCCACGATCTGCGTGGGACTCTGGCGGACGTTCCGGCGCAATCACTGGCTGTGACCATGAGCCGCGCCCGTTGGCCGACGGTCAACCGATGGTGGCGCCTGCCCTGACCGGGTCGTTCACGTCGATCCCCGCTTCGGCCCATGCTGCGCGGAGTGCGTCCACACCCTTGAGCCGGACCCACGCCGCCTCGTTTGCCGTGACGGGGATCGCCCGGAAGAATTGCACGTCTTCGAGGTCACCGGGTATCTCGCACGGCGCGATCGTGTCGTCCTCGAGTACGACGGCTGTGAAGGTCGCCCCTTCCCACAGCGGCTCGCCGAGATCGATCAGCGCATCGGCGGTCAAGACCAACCCTTCCACCGCCGGCGCCGCGGCCAGCATCGCGACCGTGCGGTGCAGCCCGCGCAGCTGTGTGGAACGGGCTGAGGCATCGGACAGACGCATCCGGATCACCACCTCCGCACGGGGTCCCGCCGTCGGATCCACGATCAGCTGGTCCGGTTCCCCCATCGGATGCCGGCTGCAGCCGAGCGACACGTAAGCCACGCTGCCCGGCACGATCGAAAACCGAAGGACGTCAATCGATTCGAGCCCGAGGAAGGTGACCGACGCCCGCTGGGGTTCGACGTCGTCGAACATCTCACGCAGGTGCGCCGCCACCCGATCGATCACCGACGACTCCGACTCGCTCACACGCCCAGGGTAATCCCCCTCATCTGGCCCGTAATCGCGGTCTTCGGCGCGTCATCACCCGGCCGCGTCTAGGGTCGAACACGTGGTGCGTGTGCTTTCGGTATCGGACGAGGTCGTCGACAGCCTCTACTACGGGGTTGCCGAGGAGTTGGCGCCCGACCTGATCGTCGCTGCCGGTGACCTGCCCTTCGACTATCTCGAGAAGCTCATGGCCCATTTCGGTGTTCCGTGCGTGTTCGTACCCGGCAACCACGACCGGGACCTGTCCGGCTTCAAGAAGACCCGGGCGGGCTGGACCGAGGCCGGATTGCCGGTCCGCGATCCGGGACCCGAGGGCGCGGTGAACGCCGACGGCCGTATCGTCACGGTGGCCGGTGTGCGCATTGCCGGACTGGGTGGCTGTATCCGCTACAACGACGGCCCCAATCAGTACCGGGAGGCGACCCAGCGTCAACGGGCCAATCGACTGGCCTTGCGCCGCTTCGCGTATCGGATGATGCCCGGGAAATCGGCTGTCGACATCCTGCTCACGCACAGTCCGGCGCGCGGCATCGGGGACGCCGAAGACGGCCCACATCGCGGATTCCGCTGTTTTCTCCCGCTGGTCTACCGGTTGCGTCCTCAGCTCCTGCTACATGGTCACATCCACCCCCACGGCCAGACCCCGATGGATCACACCATCCTGCTCAAGACGATCCCCGGCAAGACCCTGCGCCGCAGCACACTCTCGCTGAACACCGTCGGCTACTGCCTGTTCGACATCGAGCCCGGCGGAACCGGGATCCGGTTACACCGGAGACGCCATGGCGCGTGACACCGGGTTTCCGAGCGCCGACGCCGAGAACGACTTCAGCAGGCAACGCAGACGAGCCGAGCTCGCGCGTCTGTCGGCCTGGCTCACCCGACAACCCGCAGACGTCAACACGGTCCTGCCGTTCGACGAAGTCGTTGCGGCCCTGGGTAAGACGGGCGAGACATTCCTCGGGCTCACCGTGGTCGAGGTTTCCACGATCGTCGGCAGCGTGGACCGCACCCGCGACTTCGACCGCTACTTCCGGCCCACGTCGGCCCGCGTACGCGAACGCTGGCAGCGCCTTGCCACCGCCCAGCGGCGCGGTGAATCCGTACCGCCGGTGCAGCTCTACCGCATCGGCGACATGCACTTCGTCATCGACGGGCACCACCGCGTCTCGATCGCGATCTCACGACATTTCACGACCATCGACGCGTACGTGACCGTGATCCACACCCGCATCTCCCCCGAAGGCATCACCGCTCGATCCGATCTTGTACTCAAGGACCATCGGCGCCTGTTCATGTCCCGGGTCCCGCTGGAAGGCAAGCAACGCGAGGCCATTTCGTTCGAGGACCCCTTCGACTACGCCGAATGCGCCGAGAACGTGGAGGCGTGGGGGTTTCGGCTCAGCCAGGAGACCGGCACGTTTCTGAGCCGGGTCGAGGTCGCCCGTCGGTGGTTCGGCGAGGAGTTCCTGCCGGTGGTGCGGATGGCTCGGCGTGCCGAGATACTCCCCGAGGTGACGAGCGACGCCGAGCTCTATCTGTGGCTGGCGTCGGAACGATATCGCTTGGTACGCAAGCACATCTGGGACGAAGCGATCATCGACGAACTGCGTGAACATTCCCGTCGCAGGCGTAAGTCGACCTGATCGCACGCGTGGCCCGCGCGCCCTGTCCACAACGCATTTACCCGCATCCACATCGCAGCGAGCCCGGCGGGATCACCCGCCGGGCTCGGCTGTCGATCGGTATTACTACAGGCTGAGGTTGTGACCGCTCGCCTGGTCGAACACCGACACCTTGGAGGTGTCGTAGAACAGCTCTGCCTGCTGCCCTTTGCCGATGTTGGACTCCGGTGAGAGGCGGGCGATCAGTTGGCCGCTACCCATCTGCGCACCGGCGTCCGCCGCGATGTCCGCCAGCGCCTTGGCGGACGACTGGCCGCCCTCGACGGTGAAGTGGGCGTAGTTGTCCGAGCCCATCGACTCGAGCACGCTGATCTGCACGGTGAAGGTGGCTCCCTTGGACCGGGCCAGCGGGTCGACCAGACGGGCATCTTCGAAATGCTCCGGCCGGATGCCGATGAGCACCTCACCATTGCTGCGAGCATGTTTGGCGTTCTCCACCACTCGCCGCATATCGCTGACCGCCACCTCACCGATCGCGGTCTCGATGCCGTTCTGGGTGAGGCGCCCGGGCAGGAAGTTCATGGCCGGCGAGCCGATGAACCCGGCGACGAACAGGTTCGACGGCCGGTTGTAGAGCTCCTGCGGAGAACCGATCTGCTGCACCAGGCCGGCGCGCAGGACCACAACCCGGTCGCCGAGCGTCATGGCCTCGGTCTGGTCGTGGGTGACGTAGACCGTGGTGGTGCCGAGACGCTGCTGCAGCTGAGCGATCTCGGTACGGGTCTGCACACGCAGCTTCGCATCGAGGTTCGACAGCGGCTCGTCCATCAGGAACGCCTTGGGAGAGCGTACGATCGCGCGGCCCATGGCCACCCGCTGTCGCTGACCACCGGAGAGGTTGGCCGGCTTGCGGTCGAGGTACTGCCCGAGGTCGAGGATGCGTGCTGCCTCGTCGACCTTCTGGGTGATCTCGGCCTTGGGCATCTTCGCCAGGGTCAGCGGGAACGCGATGTTGTCACGCACCGTCATGTGCGGGTACAGCGCGTAGGACTGGAACACCATCGCGATGTCGCGGTCCTTGGGCGCCTTCTCGTTGACCCGTTCTCCGGCGATGCGGAGTTCACCGGAGGAGATGTCCTCGAGACCGGCGATCATGTTGAGGGTGGTGGACTTTCCACAACCCGACGGGCCCACCAAGATGATGAACTCGCCGTCGGCGATGGTGATGTCGACGTCGTTGACGGCCACAGAACCGTCGGGGTACTTCTTGCTCACCTTGTCCAGCACGATTTCGGCCATTGGCTATCCCTTCACGGCGCCGGAGGTCAAACCGGCAACGATACGACGTTGGAACAAGAGGACAAAGATGATGATCGGGATCGTGATGACCACGGCCGCAGCCGCGATGGATCCCGTGGGTTCTTCGAACTGGCTGCTGCCGGTGAAGTTCGCAATCGCCACCGGGGCGGTGATCGAACGCTCCGTCGATGTCAGCGAGATCGCCAGCAACAGGTCGTTCCAGGCGAAGATGAACACGAGGATGGCAGCGGTCACGATGCCCGGTGCGGCCAGTGGCGCGATCACCTTGCGGAAGGCCTGAGCCGGGGTGGCACCGTCCATCTTCGCGGCTTTCTCCAGCTCCCAGGGGATCTCACGGAAGAACGCGGACAACGTGTAGATCGCCAGCGGCAGCGCGAAGGTGATGTAGGGGATGATCAGGCCGGCCCAGGTGTCGAAGAGCCCCAGACGCCGTTCGATGTTGAACAACGGCGTCACCAGCGAGATCTGCGGGAACATGGCGATCAGCAGGGCTGCGCCGATCAGCGCCTTCTTGCCCGGGAAGTCAAGCCGCGCAACAGCGTAGGCGGCCATCGTGCCCAGGGTCACCGCGATCACCGTGGTGATCAGCCCGATTCCGATCGAGTTGATCAGCGCCGAGGTGAACGCACTGGTGTCGAAGATGCTGGTGTAGTTCTCCCAGGTCCAGGAAGTCGGGATGAACTTGCCGTCCTTGACAGAGCCGGGTGGCTTGAACGACAAGCTGATGATCCACAGCACCGGGATCAGTGCGTAGAGGACAACCAGCAGGTTGATGACGGTCCAGCCGACACGTCGGCCCATCACAGTGTTCATGGCTCAGTCACCGTCCTTCTGCGTCGGAGCCGGGTGCCGCGGCACCGAACAGCTTGATGAAGACGAAGGCGATGATCGCCACGCACAGGAAGATGAGCACACTGATCGCTGATCCAACTCCTAGGTTGAACGCCTTGAAGAGGTTGTCGTAGCCCAACATCGACACCGAATAGGTGTTGTTGCTACCTCGGGTGAGGATGTAAATGTTGTCGAACACCCGGAACGCGTCCAGGGTGCGGAACAGGAGTGCGACGAGGATCGCCGGCTTCATCAGCGGCAGGATGATCTTCGTCAGGCGTGTCCACGCTCCGGCGCCGTCCATCTGTGCGGCCTTGAGCAGGTCGTCGGGCACCAGCGCCAGGCCGGCCAGGAGGAGCAACGCCATGAACGGCGTGGTCTTCCAGACCTCGGCCAACACGATCACCGCCAACGACGGCCATTGCTCCGTCAAAGGCGCTGTGCCGTCGGGCAGCAGATTGGCCAGGTAGCCGGTGTCCGGCGTCCACGCGTAGTACCACGAGAAGGCAGCGACCACGGTGACGATGCCGTAAGGGATCAGCACCAGGGTCCGAATCGCCCCCTTGCCGAACAGGGTTCGGTGCATCACCAGCGCGATGGCCATGCCCAGCACCAGCTCGATCACCACCGAGACGACGGTGATCCCCAGCGTGACACTGAAGGCCGTCCACCAGTAGCTGTCACTCAGCACGGTCGCGTAGTTCGAGAACCCGATGAACTCGTCCTGCCCGGGTGCCGACAGGCTTGCCTTCTGCAGACTCAGCCAGAAGGCATACACAATCGGGTACCCGGTCACCAGGATCATCAGGACCACGGCGGGTGCGATGAGCAGCAATCCCAGCCGGCGTTCGGCGCGCTTTCCCTCGCTCAGCGCCGGCTTCTTCTTGCCGGTGCTCTGCGGCGCGTTCTGCGTCTCGATGGTCGCGGTCATGGGATCAGCCCCTCACCCTTGATGGCTTTGTCGACCTGATCGGCGAGCTGGTCGACCAGGGTCTCCGGATCCCAGGCGCCGACCGGGCTGAGCTTGGCCACCAGCAACGTCGAAATTGCTTGATAGACGGGCGATGCCGGACGCAACGCGGCGTTCTCGCTCTCGAGCTGCGTCTTGATCTGTTGCCCCATCGGGTACGCGGCCTGGAAGTCCGGGTCGTCGTAGATCGCCGCCAACGTGGGCGGCGTACCACCACTGATGGAGTACAGCTTCTGCGACTCCTCGTTGGTCATGCACTCGGCCGCCTTGAACGCGAGATCCTTCTGCTCCGAGGTGTCGGCGACCGCGATGTTCACGCCGCCGAGGGTCACCTTGGAGGGAACCTCCGGAAGGACACCCGGGTACCTGGCGAAGTCGAACTTGGTGCGCACCACGTCGTTCACAGGTGAGAGTTCGTTGTCCGGCGGCGGGTTGTCCGGATCGGCGAACAAGGGGCCGAACTCCTGCTTCACCTCAGGCAAGAACGCCACATCACCGGCTCCGGCGTTGGACCGCATCGAGGGAAACACGAACGGCCAGTTGACCTCGAAGGTCGCCTTGCCCGATTCCATGCCTAGGCGGGCCGAGGACTCATCACTGTTGGTGATGGACGGGTCGGCGCCGGGCGCTGTCGCGACCGACTTCAGGGTCTGCAGTGCCTTCACCGTGGCCGCGCGATGTTCCGGGGTGTCGTTGAGCGTCTGCTTGTTCGGATCATTCGGGTCGACGACCTGGCCCCCGGCACTGGAGAGCACCGAGTTGAACCAAACCATCAAACCCTCGTATTGCTTGCCCTGGACCATGATGTAGCTCGGTCCACCTGCCTTGCGGATGATCTCGTTGTCCGCCAGCATCTCGTCCCACGTGACCGGTGGCGTGTCCTTGTTGAGGTACTGCTGGAGCACATCGGGTCGGTACCAGAGGAGCTGGGTGTTGGTCCACGTGGGAATGGCGTAGAGGCGTTTGGCCTCGTCGTCGTCGGTCTTCCAGACAGCGGTTTCGTATGGCCCACCAAGGGTGTCGGCCTTGATACGTGCGGCCAACTCGTCAGGAACCGGTTCGATCCAGCCCGCGTCGGCGAACTCGGCTGTCCACACCACGTCCATGCCCATCAGGTCGAGGCCATGGTCGTTGCCCGCGAGGCGTCGTGCCAATTGCAGACGCTGATCGTCGGCTGCCTTGGGCAGCGCGAACGTGTTGATCTTGTACTCGCCTTTGGAATTCGCTGCGCAAGTCTCGGCTGCCTGCTTGATGAACGATGCACCGTCGGCGGGTGCATACACGTTGAGCGTGCCCGGCGTGGAACCCGAACTGCACGCGCTGAGCACCGGCAGTGCCACAGCCACTGCAGCACAAGATATTCCGAGCTTCTTCCAGGCGGCGACCTTTTTGGGCCCACCGATTGTCTTGGCTCTTGCGGATTTGTCGTCCACCGCGGGTGGATCACCGTTGCACTGCACGCAGCCTCCTCGATGAGTCGCCGGTGCGCGCAGGGATCTCGGCGCACACCATTGATTGCCTGCGACGTACGTTATAGGCGTTAAATAGTGACACGCAACACAATCGGCATGATCGTGCCAACTCGAGACCAAATCGTTGACTGCAGAAAGGCCCTGACCTGCGCCGGGCGGGGCAGCTACGGCTGCAGGCGACTCAACATGTCGCGGGCGCGTTCGGCACTGCGCGGATCGCACAACACGTCGTACCGTCCGGCAACCAGCTGCATCGTGGAGGAGAAGTCACGCTGTCCGCGCGTGGCCGCATAGGGAATCGAGGTGGACACCACGCCGAAGACGATGCCGCCGACGAGCCCGAAGAGCAGCGGCACCAATGGATTGGTGTCCACCACGATGCCGACGAGCAGTCCGAAGAACAGTCCCAGCCAGGCGCCGGACACCACACCGCCACCGATCACCTTGCCCCATGTCAATCGGCCGAGCACACGCTCGACCTGCATCAGGTCCACACCCACGATGGTGACGTCCTGCACGGCGAAGTTCTCGTCGGAGAGGTAGTCGACGGCACGCTGCGCCTCGGCATAGGTGGTGTACGACCCGATCGGCCAGCCCTTGGGCGGCGTGGGCAGGCCGGGCCCCGGCGCGGGTTTCATCGGATTGCTCATGTCTTCACTCCTTGTTCGAACGCTCGATTCGATTCGCGGCCGTCAGACGTCCACTGGCGACGGTGAGCGGGACATGCCCGCAGCGCGGCCCTTGCCGGCAATCACCTCGGCCATCTTCCGGCTCGCCTCATCGATCATCTCACCGCGGAACCGGACGGCGCCGCGTTCGCCACCTTCGGCGGTCGCCGCGTGTGCATAGGCGTCGAGTAATTCCTCGGCGTCGTCGTAGTCGGTCTGCCGCGGGCGGAACACCTCGTTCGCCGCATCGATCTGGCTGGGGTGCACCACCCACTTGCCGTCGTAGCCGAGCGCCGCCGAGGACTCGGCGACTGTCCTAAAACCCGCTGCGTCATCGATTTTCAAGTAGGGACCGTCGATCGCCTGCAGACCGTGAGTTCGTGCGGCGACGAGGATCGTCATCAACACGTGGTGATGCGCATCGCCTTTCAGGTAGCCCTGGGGCTGTTCGCCGACGGCCAGCGACCGCATGCCGAGGCTGGCCATCATGTCGGCGGGTCCCAGGACCAACGAGCGCAACCGCGGACTGGCCGAAGCGATCTCGTTGATGCTTGTCAGTCCGGCCGCGTTCTCGATCTGGGCCTGGATCCCGATCTTCCCCGCCGGCAGTCCACAGCCCGACTCCAGTTGGCCCAGCATCAGGTCGAGTGCGGTGACCTGCGCAGCCGAGGTGACCTTGGGCAGCAGGATGGAGTCGAGGTGGGCGCCGGCACCCTTGACCACGGTGACCACGTCGTCGACGGTCCACGGTGTGGTCCAGTCGTTGACCCGGACCACCCGCTCTTGCCCGGACCAGTCCGCCGCGCCCAGCGCCGCGATGACCGAGGCCCGTGCGGCCTCTTTCACCGAGGGCGCCACCGCGTCCTCCAGATCGAGGAAGACCTCGTCTGCGGGCAGCCCCCGCGCCTTGGTCAGCATCTTCGGACTGCTGGCGGGTACGGCCAGCACCGACCGTCGGATCGCGGTGTCAGAGGCTGGCATGGGACTCCTTTGTCGTCGACCGGGGCTCGCGACCACTACCCTTACAGCCATGGCAGCGGTGAGCAAGGCGTTCGTGGCCAGGCTGGCCGGTCTGGCGGTACTCGGCCCCGATGGTGAATCCATCGGCCGTGTCCGAGATGTGGTGGTGTCGATCCGATTCGGAACCGGTCAACCCCGGGTTCTGGGCTTGGCGGTGGAACTGACCACCCGTCGGCGCATCTTCGTTCCGATGTTGCGCGTCACGGCAATCGAGCCTACATCTGTGACGCTCAACACCGGAACGGTCAGTCTGCGACGCCTCATCCTGCGTCCCGGCGAGGCTCTGGTCCTCGGCCAGATCGTGGAATCGCGTGTGCGAGTTGATGATCCGGACCTCGAACACCTTCGTGGTCACGACCTCACGGTGGTCGACCTGGCGATCGAACGTCGCCGCACACGCGACTGGGTGATCTCCCGGGTCGCGGTTCGCGGTGCGCGGTCGCGGCTCGGTCGACGCGGGGAAACCCATGTCGTGGAATGGAATCACGTTCTCGGACTCACCCAGAGCGCGCTGTCGCTGCCCGGTCAGGGCGTCACCCAGATCCTGTCGCAGTTCGACGGCATGCGGGCTGCGGACGTCGCCCACGCGCTCCGGGAACTACCGTCGAAACGCCGCCAGGAGATCGCGTCGGCCTTCGATGACGAACGACTGGCCGACGTGGTGCAGGAGTTGCCCACCGACGACCAGACCGACCTGCTCGGGCACATGGAGGTCGAACGGGCCGCAGACGTACTCGAGGCAATGGACCCCGACGATGCCGCCGACCTGCTCGGGGAACTCCCGGATTCCGAGGCCGAGGCGCTGTTGCAGTTGATGGATCCCCAAGAATCCGAACCGGTTCGTCGACTCATGTTGCATTCACCGGATACCGCAGGTGGTCTGATGACCACCGAGCCGTTGGTGGTCACCGCCTCCACCACCATCGCCGAAGCCCTGGCCCGGGCACGCAATCCAGACCTCACCCCGGCGTCGGCCTCGCTCACCTTCGTGGTGCGACCACCAACCGCCACCCCGACAGGAAAGTACCTCGGCTGCGTGCACATCCAGGCACTGCTTCGCGAACCTCCGGCCAACCTCGTCGGCGGCATCATCGACGACAGGTTGCCGCATCTGGGCTCCGAGGATTCTCTCGAGAAGGTGACCCGGTATTTCGCCACCTACAACCTCGTGTGCGGTCCGGTCATCGACGACGACGGTCATCTGCTGGGCGCGGTGACCGTCGACGACCTCCTCGATCACTTGCTGCCCGAGGACTGGCGGGAAACCGAGGGTGAGGACGAGCTGACCACGGAGGGACCACGATGACGGGGCCCATGGACCGCGACCGCGCTGCGTCCGGCCGCGCCGAGCGCCAATCGTCACGGTCGGCCCGCCGTCTCGACACCCCCACCGAAACCCGCCGGTGGATGCCGAAACTGAACCTCGACAGCGACCTCGTCGGTGTCTACAGCGAACGCATCGCCCGCTTCCTCGGCACCGGCCGGTACCTCGCCATCCAGACCGCCCTGGTGATCGTGTGGATCTTCCTCAACCTCGCCGTGATCAGCCTGCAGTGGGATCCGTACCCGTTCATCCTGCTCAACCTGGCGTTCTCGACCCAGGCGGCCTACGCCGCGCCGCTGATCCTGCTGGCCCAGAATCGGCAGGAGAACCGGGACAAGGTCTCACTCGAAGAGGACCGGATGCGGGCCGAACAGACGAAGGCTGACACCGAGTTCCTGGCGCGGGAGCTGGCCGCGGTACGCCTGGCCGTCGGCGACACCGTCTCCCGCGACTACCTGCGCCGCGAGCTCGACGACCTGCTGACCGAACTCACCGAGCGGATCCTGGGCGACCAACGCAAACGTGACGAGCCCAAGAAGGGCGACGACCGCAAACGCGGAGACAAGAAGCGCGACGACGGGAACTGACCCCCTTTCCCTTGCCGGGTCCATTCGTCTGACGGTCGACCCTCCCGCCCCCCGACCACACCGACCCCGCCGGTGCGAACGCACGCCGATCCGGTCAATAAGTATGGTTCGCCCGCGGGCATCGATAACGAATATGTATCGTGGGTCACAATCAGTTCGTGATGTTCGGGGTCGGGGAGTCAACAGGAGTGCCGAAAGTGCGCTGGGGTCGTTTGGGCAAGGGCGGGAGCCAAAGAACAGAGCCGTCGAAGCATGCGTTCGACCTCTCCTCTGTGCGGTGGGGTCGCGTTCAGCTGCTCACCGGGTGTGCTGTCATCGGGGTGGGATTAATGGCCGCGGTCACCTCGAGCGCGCACATCGGACCCGCGCCCACCCTCACCGTCGCATCGGCGGATCAGACGGTCGCGGCGGCCGCCCCGGAGATCCTTCCCATCCCGGCCCGGCCCGAACTCGAGTTCCGTGCCCCAGCGGTCAGTCCGGCGCTTCCCGCGATGCCGGATCCGTTGGCAGTCCCCCGGATGAGGGCGGCAGCACTCCCCGACGGACCTCTGGGTATCCCCGGCATCGTCTTGCAGGCCTACAAGCTCGCTGAACAGCGGGTCGGCGCCGAGTCGCCCCAGTGCAAACTGCCTTGGTTCCTGCTCGCAGGCATCGGCCGTATCGAGTCGGGGCATGCCGGTAACGGCAACGTCGACAGCTCGGGAACCACGTTGACGCCGATCGCAGGGCCTGTCCTGAACGGCACCCTCGCCGGCAACGAGGTGATCGTCGACTCCGACGGAGGCCGTCTCGACGGCGACCCCGGACACGACCGTGCCATGGGCCCCATGCAGTTCATCCCCTCCACCTGGGCGTCCTGGGGCAGCGACGCGAACGGTGACGGCAAGTCCGACCCGAACAACATCTTCGACGCCACCTACTCGGCAGGCCGTTACCTCTGTGCCGGTGTCACCGACATCATGGCCGAGAAGACCAAGGTCGGCGCGGTCATGCGCTACAACCACTCCGCCGAGTACGCGGCCAACGTGCTGGCGTGGGCGGCCGGTTACGCAACGGGCGTCACCCCCACCGACACCGGTCCCCTGCCTGCGCCGACGTCGGGTTCGTCGACCCCGCCGAGCACGCCGTCGTCCAGTTCGCCGAGCAGCAGCGCTCCACCCAGCGAGAGCCCGTCGTCGTCCAAACCGTCGACCACCACGCCCACACCCTGCCCGATCATCTGCCTGCCGCCGATCGTGCTGCCCACACTCCCGCCACCACCGCCGCCGGCGAGGTAGCACGCCGCGCTCGCAGTGGCAGCCCGTGAGGGCGCGGGGTTGATGCGCGCGTAAACTCGGGGCCGATGACACAAGCAACGTTGCCGACCGAATCATCGATTCGCGCCGCGCTGGCCAAGGTGAACGACCCCGAGATCGGTAAACCGATCACCGAACTCGGCATGGTCAAATCCATCACCGTCGCAGACGACTCCAGTGTGGGTATCGGTATCTACCTCACCACCTCGGGTTGCCCGCTGCGTACCGAGATCACCGAACGGGTCACCGCGGCGGCTGCCGACGTGCCAGGGGTCGGATCGGTGTCGGTGGAACTCGACGTGATGAACGACGAGCAACGCACCGAACTCCGCAAGAGTTTGCGCGGTGATCGCGCCGAACCCGTCATCCCCTTCGCCCAGCCGAGCTCACTCACCCGGGTCTACGCGGTCGCCTCGGGCAAAGGCGGTGTCGGCAAGTCCAGCGTCACAGTGAATCTTGCTGCCGCACTTGCTGATCGGGGACTCAAGGTGGGCGTGCTCGACGCTGACATCTACGGCCATTCGGTGCCACGGATGCTCGGCAACGACGCAAAACCCACCCAGGTCGAGAAGATGATCATGCCGCCGATGAGTCATGGCGTGAAGTTCATCTCGATCGCCCAGTTCACCAGTGGAAACACCCCCGTCGTCTGGCGCGGACCGATGTTGCACCGTGCTCTGCAACAGTTCCTCGCCGACGTCTTTTGGGGTGACCTGGACATCCTGCTCCTCGACCTGCCGCCCGGCACCGGCGATGTGGCCATCTCGGTGGCGCAGCTCATCCCAGGCGCCGAGATCCTGGTGGTCACCACCCCGCAGCAGGCCGCAGCGGAGGTGGCCGAACGCGCCGGCGCCATCGCGCTGCAAACCCGCCAGAAGATCATGGGCGTCGTCGAGAACATGTCGTGGATGGAACTCCCCGACGGTAGCCGCATCGAGCCCTTCGGTTCCGGCGGTGGAGCCCGCGTGTCCGAGCGTCTGACCATCGCCGTCGGCGCGGAGGTACCCCTCCTCGGTCAGATCCCGCTCGACCCGGCTCTGCGCGAGGGCGGAGACGCAGGAGTCCCGTTGGTCCTCTCGTCGCCTGATTCCGCCGCCGGCGCAGCACTGCGTCAAGTGGCCGATCGCCTGGCCATCCGCAAGCGGGGACTGGCCGGGATGAACCTCGGGATCGACACCACTCGGCGCAACTGACGCACGTCACCGCGGGGTTTCAGCGGTCCAGCAACGCCTCGATGCCGTCGACGATCCGGGCGAGCCCGAACTCGAACGACCGCTCCGGGCTACCTATGGACTGGTATTCCGCGCCCACTGCGGTACCTACGCGGCCGGACACCGGGTAGTCGTCTCCGTCCATCAGTCGGGCGAGCACGGGCGCGTTGATCTCCCACCACTGTTCGTCTGACATCCCGGACTCGGTACGCGCCCGGGCAGCTTCGATCGACGAGCGCGCAGCGCTCTCGGTGAAGCCTGCGATGACCGCGAGCGTGGCATCCATCTCCAGATCGTCCAGACCGATCCCTTCGATGGCCGCGAGCTGCCATTCGTACCGCGTCGATGCGTGGGGTCCGATCCAGGGGCGGCTCTTCTGCACATGCAGCAACCACGGGTGCCGGTGATACTCGTCCCACAGCTGCCGTGCGATGGCAGTCATCCGTTCGCGCAGGTCACCGCGGTGCGGCGGATAGTCGACCTCTCCGGCCACCTCGTCCACCATCAGCCCGATGAGCTCGGACTTGCCCGGCACGTACGTGTACACCGACATCACGCCGAGGCCGAGGCGTTCGGCCACCTTGCGCATGGAGAACGCGGCCAACCCTTCCTCGTCCGCGGTCGCGATCCCGGCGGCGACCACCTCGTCGACACTGGCCCTTTGCCGAGGGCCGCGCGTCCCCTGCGGCTCCCCCACCTTCGACCGCCACAGCAGAGTCAGGGTCCGGTCGACGCTCGGTGGTTGTTCGGCTCCGTCTTCCATCCGCCCACACTATCCCCGTGTGGTGTACGGTGAACTTTCGCACTCAACGTCGTACAGCATACGAAGTAAGGAACCGATGACGTCACCTCCCTCGATTTCAGCGATCGGCCTCCACAAGCGCTACGGCGACACCCGCGCCCTCGACGGCTTCGACCTCACCGTGGAGGCCGGCACCATCCACGGCCTGCTCGGTCCCAACGGGGCCGGCAAGAGCACGGCCGTGCGGGCCCTGGCCACCCTTATCGACCTGGACTCCGGAGTCGCCACAGTGGCCGGCCACGACGTCGGAGGCGGGGCCGGTTCGGTCAGACGCGCGATCGGCCTGGTCGGCCAGAACGCGGCCGTCGACGAGCTGCTCACCGGACGCCAGAACCTGGTGATGTTCGGCCGCCTCTTCGGGCTCACCAAGAACAGGGCGGGCGCACGGGCCGACGAGTTGCTCGAGAGCTTCGGCCTGACCGATGCCGCAGGACGGTCGGTCTCCAGCTACTCCGGCGGGATGCGGCGACGCCTCGACATCGCGGCAGGACTGGTCCTGACGCCTGCCGTCCTGTTCCTCGACGAACCGACCACGGGTCTGGACCCTCGCGGGCGAAATGACGTGTGGCGCACCGTTCGTGAGATCGCCGCAGCAGGGACCACGGTACTGCTCACCACGCAGTATCTCGACGAGGCCGACCAATTGGCCGCCCGTATCGCGGTGATGAACCACGGGCGTGTGATCGCCGAAGGCTCTCCTGACGAACTCAAGCGCCGCATCGGCGGCGATCGGGTGACCGTGACCGTGACAGCCGACGATTCGCTCGACCGGCTCACCTCCAGCCTGGCCGACGCCGTCGGAAGCCCCGCAACCTCGGTTGACGCGCACACACACTCTGCGACGTTCGAAATCGACTCCGCGGTCATCGGTTTGGCCACGGTGGTGCATGCGCTCGAGGCCGCGAACATCACACCCATCGACCTGACACTGCGTCGACCCACACTCGACGAGGTGTTCCTGCACCTCACCGGCAGCAGCACAGACGAGGACAACCACAGCGCTACGGAATCACCCCAAAGGCCCAAGGAAGCAACGGATCTCACCGGAGGTGACAAATGACATCGACGCACCCCATCGCCAGCACGCCGACGCTGTTCACGCATGCCTGGGTCATCACCCGACGCAACCTCGCCCACTGGGTCAAGGACCCGTGGACTCCGATCTTCGGCCTGATGTTCTCGATCATGCTGTTGCTGATCTTCGGGTTCCTGTTCGGCGGCGCAATCGAGATCCCGGGGACCGGCGGATCCGACCGCGGCGACTACATCGACTTCCTGCTGCCCGGCATGCTGACCATGACGATGATGTTCGGCGTCGAGTCCACCACCTCGGCCATGTCCGCGGATGCCCGGAAAGGGATCACAGACAGGTTCCGATCGATGCCGATCAACAGTTCCGCGGTCTCACTCGGGCGCGTCGGCGCCGACATGATCAACTCGGTCGTCGAGCTTGCTGTCCTGATCGTCGGAGGTCTGCTCATCGGGTGGACAATCGGTGCCGGAGTCGGGTCTGCCCTGGCCGCCATCGCATTGCTGTTGCTCCTGCGTTTCGCGCTGCTGTGGGTGGGCATCTTCCTCGGCCTCACCTTTCACGGCAGCGCTGCGACGTCTGCCGTTCAGGTCCTGGTCTGGCCGGTGGGGTTCTTGTCGACCGCGGTGGTGTCCGCGGAGACGATGCCGGGCTGGCTGGGAGCGATCGCGGCGTGGAACCCCATCTCTGCCACTGCCACCGCTGTTCGCGATCTGTGCGGGAATCCGACCGGACTCACCGAGGGGCCATTGACCGAGTGGGCCATCCCGCTCGCTGTGGGTTGGCCACTGCTGATCAGTGCGGTGTTCATCGCTCTGTCGGCGCGGTCGTACCGGCGACTGCGCACCTGACGAGCACGAGCTGACTCAGGTGGCGTCCCAGCGCTCGACGCCTGAGGGCGCCGGGGCGGCATTGTCGGCATCGGCGGCCGCGGACGACGTCGTGGGGGTTCCTGCGCCCAGTGCCTCGGGCTTCGACGGCTCGGTACCTGCCTTGTTCAGCGAGACCACCTGAGAGTTCTCATCTGTGGTCGGCAGTGGCTGGGAGACCGGTTTGATCTTGGCGTCGCCGGAATCGAACTTTCCGGTGAAGAAGGAATCATCGCCGTCGAGAAGATGCTTGGTGATCACCGACCGAGGGGTCATACCGCGCAGCTCGTTCAGGTCGGACAGTGGTTTGCGCAGGTCGTCGAACTCGGGGCCGAGGTCTTCCTTGAGCTGCGCGGTGGCTCCGGTGGCGTAGTCACGAACCTGGCGCACCGACTTCATCGCCCAGGTCACCGCACCCGGGAGACGCTCGGGCCCGAGTATCACCAAGCCGGCGATCATCAAGATCGCGATCTCACCCCAACCAACACTGCTGAACACCGTTCCAGGTTACTGGCCTCGGCGGCTCTGTCGAATCGAACCGGCTGCCAACTCGCTGTGGGCAGTCGGCGCAGCACAGCCGGGGGTCTAGTCTGCGGCGGGTGTGATGGTGCCGTCGAAGGTGCGTCCGTCGCGCCAATACTGGAACGGCACCGGTGTGCCGATCTCCGACGTCCGAACGGCCACGGTCAGCTCATCGGCATCCTCGATGACACGATCGCCGAACTTGGTGATCACGTCGCCCTCGCGAATGCCGGCCGCCGCGGCAGGTGATGCCTCCACGACGTTGCGCACCTGCGCTCCGAGCACCCTGTCGTTACGAACCGAACTGGCGTTCACACCGATCTGCGCGTGCACCACTCGGCCGTCCTTGATCAGGGACTGCGCGACGGGGAGGAACTCGTTGACCGGAATGGCGAAGCCCAGACCGATGGATCCGCCACCCGGGGCCAGACCCGCAGTGTTGATGCCTATCACCCGGCCCTGGTCGTCGACCAACGGCCCGCCCGAGTTACCCGGGTTGATCGCGGCATCGGTCTGGATGGCATCGATGACCGCGTCGGTGTCGGACGTCTCGTCGGGCCGCAGGGGTACCGCCCGGTTGGTGGCGCTGATGATTCCGCTGGTGACCGTGCGATCGAGCCCCAGCGGCGCGCCGAAGGCCACCACCTCTTCGCCGATCTGGAGTTTGTCCGAGTCGCCCAGTTTGGCAACCGTCAAGTTGTCGACCCCGTCGACCTTGAGCACGGCGAGGTCGGTGCGGATGTCGCGTCCCACGATGCGGGCGGGAACGCGGGTGCGGTCGGAGAACACCACCTCGAGCTTCGCGCTGCGGTCGTTCGCCGCCATGGAGATGACGTGGTTGTTCGTGACGATGTAGCCGGCCTTGTCGATCACCACACCGGATCCGGTGCCACCGCCGTTCGGCAACCGGACATCGACCATCACCACCGCTTTTTCGACTGCCTCGGCGACGCGGGCGACCTGACTACGTGGTTCCTCTTCGTTGTCGTCATCGCTGCCCGAGAGGCTGACGGTATTCGAATGAAGGGGTTCGGTGACCTCTGCGGTGACCCGGCCGACGACACCACCGATCACCCCGACCACCAGCGCGATCACGGCGAGTACGGACAGGGCCCGCCAGCTGACCTTGCGGTCGAAGAGCACTTCGCGGACCCCGAGTTTGCGTCCGGGCACCGTGGGTTCGGTGGGCGGTGGGGTGTCCACAGCAGGCGAACTCAGTTGCGCCGGAGCGTCCGGGTCCCGCCAGGGGTCGGGTGTGGGCTCGGGTTCCTCTGATTCCCCGAAGCGGGAATCCGGGTCGCGTTGCAGGGTGCCGGCACCCTCGGGCCGAGAGAAGGCCTCGCGCAACACCGGGTCAGGGTTGGCGACCACAGGCTGCTGGGGTCGACTCCGGGCGTACTCCGGGGCAGCGAAGGCCCCTGTGACCCCCTCGGGCCTACCGAAAACGGCGGCCGTTCGCTCGGGAACGGGAGGATGATCGTTGGGCCGGGGCGCGAGTCGAGGTGCCTGACCGACTGTGCCGGCGGCAGGCGGAGCCGTGTAGGCATTCGATGATGGGCTTGAGCCGTGCTTGTCGGTCTCGGTCATCGGCCCGCCCGTGTCACCGGTGTCATGAAAAACTCGAACCCCTCGCTTGCGGCTGATCGCTGGAGGATCACTCCGGCGGCGCCGGTGAGATCCTCACCGAGGCTACCTGGCACAGTCGCTAACGATCGCGTCGCCGCTGACCGCGGTGAACGGGGAATCCGGGTGCGTCGAGGTGGGAATCGGGCTTGGCCTGCGTACCGGCGTCACCTGCCGCGCGGAGGTCGATCTCCCGCGTCGGGATCTGATTGAGTTCGCCGAGCAGGCGCGCGGGCATCGGGATCTCGCCGGAGCGCCGGAGCGCCGACCGTGCGGCGCTCTGCGCCTCGACCTCGGAGCGGCACTGGGCGCACATCTCGAGATGCTGAGACGCTCGCATGAAGGCGTTCATCCGCAATTCGCCGTCGACGTAAGCAGCGACAGCCTCGGTCGCGAGGTGTTCGGTCGACAGGAACTTGCGACCACCCTGCGTGCCGGGGGCCCGATAGTTCTTGTTGGTGGTGACCATCGCCGAGGTCGGCAACCACCCCAGGACGCGGCGCCGATTGCGCATACCCCTGGACTCGTCTCGCTCGTCGACCGTCTCGTCGGCGGAGTCGTCGGGTGTGTGGTCGCTCATCACGATCGCCCCTTCCGCTGCCGTCTACTCGATGCCCGGACTCGACTGTACGGACTGCGGCCATTCCACGCCGCACGAAACCCGTCGAAACGGACGCATTTCCTGGAAGAAGAACGGTCAGCGCGGCGGCGGAGTTCCCACCAACGCGCCCGATGTCCGGCGACGGCGCTCAGAAATCGTGGGCGAGTACCGATCGACCGGAGTGGTGACCGCTGGCCGCGAGGTTGTCTCGGATGGCTTGGCGACCTCGGTGGATCCGGCTACGGACTGTTCCGAGCTTCACTCCCAGCGTCGCGGCGATCTCCTCGTACGACAATCCTTCGATGTCGCAGAGCACTACCGCTGCACGAAACTCCGGGGCCAACGAGTCGAGGGCGGTCTGGAGGTCGGGGTCGAGGTTCGCGTCGTGGAAGATCTGCTCGGGATTGGGGTCGTTGCCCGGCACGCGCTCGTAGTCCTCGGGCAATGCCTCCATGCGGATCTTGTTGCGGCGACGCACCATGTCCAGGAACAGGTTGGTGGTGATGCGGTGCAGCCAGCCCTCGAACGTTCCGGCCCGGTAACTCGACAGCGATCGGAACACCCGGATGAAGGTCTCCTGGGTGAGGTCTTCGGCGTCGTGCTGATTACCGGAAAGCCGGTAGGCAAGGCGGTACACGCGGTCCGCATGCTCACGAACCAGGTCGTCCCACGCGGGCATCAGAGCCGTGTCACCGGTGGCATCGAAACGTGCCGTCCCGGACTCGGGCAGCACCGCATCGACCGCGTCTTCCCGGGCGAGATCGAACTCGCCCACGACTGCGTCGGTCCCGGTGTTCTCGGCGTCTCGGTTGACATCAGCCACGGTCAGCTCCACTTTCTCCGCGGACCGTCGGTGGACGGTCATTGGTTCGCACCCTTTTAGCTGATTCGCTGAAGTATTCATACCCAGTTCGGTCAACATCAAAGCCTGCCTCGTTGTTCCCCTATGACCTTGTCCGACGGGGGTGTGCGGGCACTATGAGCGGGCTGAGTGTTACCTGAGAGTGTGGCGGCCCGCGCTGCGACAGAATTGCTGCTCAGCGCGCCTGCGACCCTATCGGCGACCCCGGAGTTAACCTCGACCCTGTGTCCGACCACAGCTCCCCCGCCGATTCAGATGCGACTGCCCCGTCCGGGTCGACCGGGCCCGCCATCGACCCGGCCGTGCTGAGCCGCTACGCCGAAGCCGCGATCGTCGAAGACGAGGCGCTGCGCCTCGCTCGTGAGCGTTCCGACGAGTTGGGTGCGCCGGCGATCACCCCCGCGGTCGGGGCAACCCTGTCGCTGCTGGCGCGATTGGTGGACGCGAAAGCAGTTGTCGAGGTGGGTACCGGCGCAGGTATCAGCGGGCTGTGGTTGCTCAACGGCATGCGGACCGACGGCGTTCTGACCACCATCGACGCCGAGGCCGAGTACCACCGGGCAGCGAGACTTGCCTTCACCACCGCCGGAATCAGCCCGTCGCGGACCCGGTTGATCAACGGTCGGGCAGCCGAGGTGCTCCCCCGCCTCGCCGACGCGAGCTACGACCTGGTGTTCGTCGACGGCGCGGTGACCGATCAACCCCGCTACGTCGCCGAGGGCCTACGTCTGCTGCGCGGCGGAGGAATCCTCATCGTGCACAACGCGTCTGCCGACGGCACGGTCGCAGATCCTGCCAGCACCGACCCCGCGGCCCTGGCCGCGCGTGAGGGCGCCCTGCTGATCGCCGACGACGACACACTGCTCCCGGTGGTGATCCCGCTCGGCCGGGGCCTGCTCGCAGCAGCCAAGGCACGCGCCGACCTCGGCTGAGCGGTCCGCCCCTCCCTGCCATAGGGTTCGCGTGGGCCGAGTCAGTCGGCGCTGGGCGCCATCGCGGTCAACTCGGGATACTTCGGTGCGATCGTGTCGCCGGTGGAGACGCCACGGAGTCGACGACCGACCCACGGGATCGCGTACTCGACCGTCCACTGACGACCCTCGCGGCGCCGCTGGGTCGGCGAGACCAGTTGCGCCGGACCGAAATCCACCGGCACGAGATCGTGCTCGATGCCGAGCGCCCGCAGCACCTCGATCGCCATGTAGACGTGGCCGGCCGACGACATGTGCATCCGGTCGAACTCCCACATGCGACGCTCGCGAAAGATCCGCATCCGCCAGAAGTCGACGAGCACGAGGTTGCGTTCCTCCACGACCTCGCGCAACAACTCGTTGAAGACGGCGAACCGGCCGCGCAGTGCGCCGAAGACGGATTTCCCGCCGGTGTCGTACGCGGTGAAAGCGATCACGGTCGCGCCTGCGTCCTGGAGCCGGCCGACCGCCGCGTCGTACGACTCGATCAACGCGTCGATGTCGACGCTGGGACGAAGCAGATCGTTGGCCCCTGCGCAGATGGTCGCCAGGTCCGGTTTCATCGCCAGGGCGGGCTCGAGTTGTTCGCCGAGTACCGCGGGCAGCAGCCGTCCGCGGATCGCCAGATTTGCGTACCGGAACTCCGGGTCCTCCCTGGCCATCACCTCCGCGACCCGATCGGCCCAGCCGCGCACCCCGTTCGGGCAGCGGGGCTCGACGTCTCCCACGCCCTCGGCGAACGAATCTCCTACGGCGACAAAGCGTTTGAAGTTGGCAGACGTCTCAGACATCGGTCGAGAACCTCAGGCCACCGTCGGGGATGGTCACACCAGGCCACACACGTGCGCCACGGAGCAACTCACAGCGCGCTCCGATGTCGGCGCCGTCACCGATCACACCGTCGCGGACGAGGGCGCGGGGTCCGATGCGCGCGCCGAAGCCGATGATGCTGCGTTCGATCACCGCTCCGGCCTCCACCACGGCTCCGTCGAAGATCACGGCGCCGTCGAGGCGGGCGCCCGCGCCGATCTCCGCGCCGCGTCCGACCACAGTGCCGCCGATCAGAAGTGCACCCGGTCCCACACCGGCGCCTTCGTGCACCAACGATTCGCCGCGCGGACCGGTGAGTGCCGGAGACGGCGCGATCCCGCGCACGAGGTCGGCCGAGCCACGCACGAAATCCTCGGGAGTTCCCATGTCGCGCCAGTAACCGGAGTCGACGTGGCCCTGGACATGATGGTCGTCGGCGAGGAGTTGCGGGAACACCTCACGCTCCACCGACACCGGCCGATCGTCCGGGATGGACTCGATGACCGACCGCTTGAAGACGTAACAGCCCGCGTTGATCTGGTCCGTCGGGGGATCCTGGGTCTTTTCGAGGAATGCGGTCACCCGGCCCGTGTCGTCGGTCGGCACACACCCGAAGGCACGTGGGTCGCCCACCCGGACCAGATGCAGGGTCACCTCCGCCCCGGAGGTCTGGTGGGTGTCGAGAACCGCTCGGACGTCGGTGCCGCACAACACATCTCCGTTGAACACGAGGATGTTCTCCGCGGTCAGCTCGGACAGCACGTTCCGGATACCGCCGCCGGTACCGAGAGGCTCGGACTCGTGGACGTACGTGATGGACAACCCCATCTTCGATCCGTCACCGAAATACTGTTCGAACACTTGGGATTTGAACGAGGTGCCGAGCACGATCCTGGTGATCCCCGCCGCGCTGATTCGCGCAAGGAGGTGGGTGAGGAACGGAAGTCCCGCGGTCGGGAGCATCGGCTTGGGAGCAGACAGGGTGAGTGGTCGCAGGCGGGTTCCTTTGCCGCCCACCAAGATCACCGCCTGGACGTCGCTGTGTCGCGCCGGGTCGTCGTTGGTCGTCTGAGCGGTGTCGATGGTGGTCACGGAGTACCTTTCGCCGATCCGGTGGGGGACTTCTCACGTCGTTGAGCTCGTTTTGCCGCAGCCACGACGACCGCCGAGCGCGCACCGAGACCGGCACGGAGTGCGAGCCGCAGGGGCGCTTGCCACCAATGCGGGTGACGGTCGGCCTGGAATCGGTAGGCACTGCGATGGTGCGCGGGAAGCATCAGCTCGGGATTGCGGCCGGCAGCGTGCCCCTTGGCATGCAGGACCTCCGCGTCTGGCACGTAGACGTTGAGCCAGCCGGCGCGGCCGAGCCGGTCGCCGAGGTCCACGTCCTCCATGTACATGAAGTAGCGCGAGTCGAATCCGTCGATGGCGTCGAACGCGCGACGACGGAGCAGCAGACATGACCCGGACAGCCACCCGACCGGCCGTTCGGAGACGTCCTCGTCCGCCTGCCGGTAAGCGGCCGTCCACGGGTTGGACTTCCACACCGTTCCGAGGACCGCGTGCCCTGTCCCCGACACGATGTCGGGCACCCGGCGGGCCGACGGGTAGATACTGCCGTCGGGCTCGTGGATCAGCGGTCCCAGCGCCCCGGCCTGCGGCCATCGCTCTGCGGCCTCGAGGAGTTGATCGATGGAACCTGGACCCCACTCGACATCGGGATTGGCCACCACGACGAACTCGATGGAGGGGTCGATCTCGGCCACCGCACGATTGACCGCGCCCCCGTAGCCGATGTTTCCGCCCGTGTGCAGCAGCGACACGTGGTCGTACTTCTCCGCGGCCGCCTCAGGGGCGCCGTCATCGGAACCGTTGTCGGCGAGTATCACCGTCGGGATGGTGGTCGATGCGTGTTCGAGCGTCTGGATGAAACGGGACAGATACTCGCCTGACGAGTACGTCACCGTCACCACTGCGAATCGCTCGGGAACCGGCTCAGTCGTCACCGGCTCAGCGTAACCGGAGACCACTGGGTCGCCGGGCACCCCGTGGGACAGTCCGTCGTCCGAGCTCACCGGACGTGCAGCGCCGCAGACAACGCCGAGCGCCACTCTCGCAGCGGGGTGAGACCGGCCTCCTGCCATGCCCGTCCCGACAACACCGAATACGCGGGGCGGGGCGCGGGCCGAGGAAAATCGACCGAGGTGGTGGGCAGGACCCGGGCCGGATCGGCCCCGATCTCGGCGAAGACGGCCTGGGCCAGATCGAACCAGCTGCAGCTGCCGGCGTTCGATGCGTGCAGCGTCGCTCCCCGGGCTCCCGAGTCGCCGCGCCCGACCCGTTCGGAGAGTTCGAGCAGCCCGTCGGCCAGATCGGCGGAATATGTCGGGGAACCGACCTGATCGGTGACCACCGAGACGGTGTCGCGCTGCGATTCCAGTCGGCGCATCGTGCTGACGAAGTCCGACGAGTCGGGCATGCCGGTGTACACCCATGCAGTGCGAACAATCGTGGCGTCGGCATCCGCCGACCGCACCGCCTTCTCCCCCGCGAGTTTGCTGATGCCGTAGACCGAGGCCGGGCCGGTGGGGTCATCCGGTTCGAGCGGGCCCGACGCAACCCCTGTGAAGACATAGTCGGTCGAGATGTGGACGAGGTGCGCACCCGTACGGGCGGTGAGCCGGGCGATGTGGCCGGGCCCCTTGCCGTTGACCGCCATCGCGGTCTCCCTGTCGTCTTCGGCGGCATCGACAGCGGTGTAGGCCGCGCAGTTGATCACGACGTCCCCCGGGCCGATGTCACCGAGTACCGACTGCACCGACTCCTCGTCGGTGATGTCCAGATCTGCCGACGTCAAAGCACGTACCGCGCCCTCGGCGCGCGTACTCAACTGTTTGCCCACTTGCCCCCCGGCGCCGGTCACGATGACAGAGCGCACACCTGTACCCATGGGGTCCATCATGTCCGGTTGCGTAGGTGCTCTGCCATTCGCAGGGCGAGATTCACACTCCTGCGCGTCGCGGCGGTCCGGTACACGCCGCTTCCGGCATCCCAGAGCGGAGACGGATTCGCACGTAACATTGCCACTACTTCAACAGGTGCACTCTCCCGGTGATCCGGCGTGCTCCATCCGATGCCACCCGTCCACTACCCGTTAGGAGCGCTCACCGCCGTGGACCGTCCATCTTCGGATCGACCGTCAGGCGGGCGACGCCTCAACTCCACCGGCGGCCGGCATCAGCGGCCCCTTGCAGGTGAGGGTCCCACCGGCGGACGGCGACGTCCCCGCGGCGCCGAATCGGACGTTCCCCGTAGACCCCGAGCCGATGAGACTTCGCGCCGACGGGTGCCGCGCGATCCCCTGCCCCCCGAAGCGCCCCGCCCCAGGCGCGGAGACGGCGCCTCCCCGCCGAGTAGTCGGGCCGCACGGTCAGATCGCCGGGATCAACCGGGTCGGGCACCGAGGTCCCGCGCCGACGCGGGCGGACGACCGCCGCGTGAACCGGCGCCGGCATCCCCCACTCCGGCACACTCTGGGCGACCGCTGACGCGCATCATCGCGGCGGGCGTGTCGGTCCTGGTGCTGATCGCCACCGGATATGCGTGGAACCAGATGACCGACCTGGAGAACAGCATCACCAAACTGGGTGGTCTGAGCCTGGGCAGCGGTAAGGACGGAGCCGTCGACATCCTCATGGTCGGCACCGACTCGCGAACCGATGCCCAGGGCAACCCGCTGTCGGAAAAAGAACTGGCGCAACTGCACTCCGCTGACGAGGTGGCGACCAACACCGACACCATCTTGTTGATCCGCATCCCGAACGACGGGTCCTCCGCGACGGCCATGTCGATCCCCCGCGACTCATACGTCGAGGTGCCCGGCATCGGGAAGACCAAGATCAACTCGGCGTACGGCTCATCCAAAGAAGCCCGGCGCGAGGCCCTGGTCAACGACGGGATGGACCTCGAGCAGGCCGACAAGAAGTCCGTCCAGGCGGGACGCGACGCACTCATCACCACGGTCGCAGACCTGACGGGTGTCGAGGTCGACCACTATGCCGAGGTGGGGCTACTCGGCTTCGTCCTGCTCACCGACGCGGTGGGCGGTGTGGACGTGTGCCTCAAGGCGCCGGTCTCCGAACCGTTTTCCGGTGCGGACTTCCCCGCCGGGCGCCAGACACTCGACGGGCCCGAGGCACTGAGTTTTGTCCGGCAACGCCACGATCTGCCCCGCGGCGACCTCGACCGCATCGTGCGACAGCAGGTCTTCATGGCATCGCTGGCCCAGAAGGTGTTGTCGGCAGGCACTTTGTCCAACCCCGGTAAACTCGGCGATCTCGAGAACGCGGTGTCACGTTCGGTGGTGATCGACCAGGACTGGGACATCATCAAGTTCGTGGAGCAACTCAAGGATCTGTCCGGCGGCCGCGTGCAGTTCGCGACGATCCCGGTGGTCACCGAGCAAGGCTGGAGCGACGACGGCACCCAGAGCGTGGTCGAGGTGGACCCGGCGGCCGTCAAGGCATTCACCGATGGGTTGCTCGGAGAGAAGAACGGCACGGGCGAGAAGAAGTTCGCGCCAAGTGAGTACACGGTGGACGTGATCAACTCGGGCACCGTCGACGGTCTGGCCACCAACGTGTCGAAGATCGTGGCGTCCAAGGGGTTCCGGACCGGCGAGACCGGCAACGCCACCAACCCGTCCACCGACAGCACCGTGCTTGCCGCTGCGACCGACGACGCCGGGGCGAAAGCCGTTGCGGGCCAACTCGGCGGACTACCCGTGAAAGAGGACAAGACATTGGCACCGAACACGGTTCGGGTGATTCTCACCGACACCTACAGCGGTCCGGGCTCGATCGTGGACGACGGTCAGCAGGACAGCCAGAGCACCGAGGCGACAACACCCGCACCGGCTCCGGCCATCACCGCCGGCGGCACCGGACCGGAGTGCGTGAATTGACCACCCTCACCGATGCCGCGCTGAACCCGGCGTTGTCCAGCGACGGCTCGCAGCCTCTGATCACCTACTACGACGACGCAACCGGCGAGCGCACCGAACTCTCCGCCATCACCGCGGCGAACTGGGCAGCCAAGACGGCCAACCTCGTGCGCGACGAATTCGGGCTGATGCCGGGTGATGTGGTGGCGGTCGACCTGCCCGCGCACTGGCAGAGTGCCGCGGTTCTGCTCGGCGCCTGGTGGGCCGGTCTGCACGTACGGGTGGGCTACTCCGACGATGCGGCACTTGCGTTCTGCTCGATGGCGTCGCTCGAGCGGGTGGAAGGTGCGCCGGAGATCGCCGTCGTCTCACTCGATCCGTTCGGGATGCCGTTGCGTGACCTGCCGATCGGGCTCACCGACTACTCGGCCTCGGTGCGCGTGCACGGGGACCAGTTCAGGCCCGGCGGACCCGGCGATCTCGCTCTCGACGACCGCACGGTCGACGACGTGATCACCGAAGCGACCAACTTTGCCGCCGAGGCCGGCATCGTCGCCGGATCTCGCATCATGTCGAGCCGGCACTGGGACAGCGCCGACAACCTCGTGGTCAACCTGCTCGCCACCCTGGTGGCCGGCGGTTCCCTTGTGCAGGTTGCCAATCCGGACCTGGAGAAGATGGCTGCCCGGGCGAGCAGCGAGAAGGTCACCGCGACGTTGTCCTGAGCGGACACAGACTCCGACGTCCGCTCCGACGCCGCGGGATCCTCCGGACCGAACCCGTTCAGAAGAGCGTCGGCTGCGGGGTCTCGACCGCCGCGGCCTCGCGTACCGCCTCGCGCAGGCCGGACTGCCGGTCGCCGCTGAGACCGTGGTGCTCGAGCATCGGATCAACTCTGTCGCGCAACCACGTTCGGTATTCCGGGGCCACGTAGGCGCCGTGACCGTAGAGCCGGCGGTACTTGCCGACCAGGGCAGGATGGTGCTGGGCGAGCCACGACATGTACCAGCCACGGGTGGATCCGCGTAGGTGCAGTGGAAACGCGGTGACCGACGTTGCACCCACCTGTGCCAGGTGTGCGAACAGGTCGTCGAGGTCTGCACGCGAATCGCTGAGCATGGGCAGGATGGGTGAGGCCATCACGTGGCAGTCCAGGCCGGACTCACGGACAGCCTCGATCAGATCGAGGCGTGCACGGGCCGACGGCGTACCGGGTTCGACCTGTTTGCACAGGGTCTCGTCGAGCAGCGCCAAGGAGACGCCCACCGACACCGGCACCGATTTGGCCGCTGCCGCGAGGAGTTTGAGATCGCGACGCAGCAGCGTGCCCTTGGTGAGGATCGACATCGGCGTACCCGAATCGGCGAGCGCGCGAATGATGCCGGGCATCAGCCGGTACCTGCCCTCAGCCCGGTGGTAGGGGTCGGTGTTGGTTCCCAGAGCCACGGGCTCACGTTTCCAACTCTTACGCATCAACTCTTTTCGCAGCACCGCCGCGACATTCACCTTGACCACGATCTGGGTGTCGAAGTCACGGCCGGCATCGAGATCGAGGTATTCGTGGGTGGTACGCGCGAAGCAGTAGACACATTGATGGAGGCAACCCCTGGTCGGGTTGATGGTCCAACGGAACGGCACCTGTGAACTCTCCGGAACCTTGTTCAGTGCGCTCTTGCACAGCACCTCGTGGAACGTGACCCCGTCGAACTCGGGGGTGCGCACCGACCGGACCAGCCCGGCGCGACTCAGGCCGGGCAGCGCCGGAGACGGATCGCTCGCCTCTTTCTCGTCTCCGGCGTCCAGCAACTGCCCTTCCCACCGCATGCCCAGATTCGAACACGCGTTCTATTTCTTGTCAAGCCGACCCGGCCTGCCCGGGCCGTGTGCTATAGCGCGGCTGCGGGATCGGCGCGTAATGCGCGCCTGGCGGGCAGAGCTGCACTGAGCAGCCCAGCCAGTCCACCGACCACCACGATCACCACCATCTCGACCCAAGGAAGATCAGGTATGGACACGCGGTCAGCACCTACGATCGCCGCCGCGCCGGCCACCCCATAGGTGGTGCCGAGAGCCACACCCGCGACGGAGGCCACCGCAGCGATGATCGTGGCTTCGCCCAGGAGCATCGCACGCACCCCCCGGCTGCTCAGGCCGATCACCCGCAACAGCGCATTCTCACGGCGACGGTCGATCACCGACAGCGCCATGGTGTTTCCCACTCCGATGAGAGCAACCACCACGGCGACACCGAGCAGCGCCAACACGATTCGCAACAGCAGGGTGAGGATGTCGTCGAGCTGCTGCTGGGTTTCCACACCGCCGGAGAAGGTCGCGTCGGGCGACGAGGCGGCGACCAGATCACGCAGGGTGGTGACCGTGTCCGCGCTGCCCGTCCCGAAGGAGGACAGACGCACGGCCATCCCGGTCGGAACCCGCGCCCCGCCCACCGATGCGCGATCCGCGAAGGAACCGGCTTCGCCTTCGACCACTGTCATCGTTTTGGTGATCCCGCCGGCCAGAACCGTCACCCGCTCACCGTCCTGCACGCCCGCGAGGGCTTGATCTTCTGGTGCCAGCGCGACTTCATCCGCACCTGGGGCCGTGCCCGACCTCATCACCGCAGGCAACGACGAGCTGTCCACGGCGGCGATGTTCAGCGCGACCCCGTTCACATCGATCTTCGTACGGGTCAACGGAACTGCCGCAGCGACGCCCTCGGTGGTCCGGATCGACTCGACCAGCGGAGCCGGCAGCGGCGAACCGGACGAGACGATCAGATCGACCGGGTGCATGTCGGAGATCAACGTGCTCACGCTCGACCGCACCACCTGCGCGCCCACCACCATCATCGTCGTCAGGGTGATGCCGATGATGAGCGCCGACGCCGTTGCGGCCGTGCGCCGTGGAGCCCGCCCGGCGTTGGCGCCCGTCAGTTCTGCGACCGGACCCGCGGCCGTGCGCCGAAGCAACAGTGCGGCAGTCGATCCCGTTGCCCGGACGATCGGCGGCACGAGAACCACACCGGACAGCATGATCGCGAGAAATGTCGCACCGCCGCCCAAAGCTGCTGCGGGAACCGATTTCTGTCCGATCCCCCAGATCAGCACAATGGTGCCGATGAGGACCAGAACCGTGGCGGCAGTGATCCGGAAGATGTTACGGCCGCGCGGCTCCGACGAGGCGACAGTGGTGAAGGCCGCCAGCGGGGAGACCCTTGTCGCCAGTCGCGCCGGGATGGTGGCCGCGAGCAGTGTCATCACCACGCCGAGTACGACGGGCACGAGCACGGCGGTGAACGGGATCGCCAAGTGGGTCAACGGCAGCTCGGCACCGGTCATCCGGGTCACCCAGGTGGCCAGCGCGACACCTCCGATCCCGAGGATCACACCTACGACCGAGGCCGCGACACCGAGGACCAGTGCCTCCATCCGAACGCCGGACCGCACCTGGGATGCGTCTGCCCCGATGCACCGCAGCAGCGCGAGTTCCCGGGTTCGTGACGTGATCAGTACGGCAAAGGTGTTGGCGATCACCAGACACGACACCATGGCGGTGATCGCGGCGAACACGAGCAACACCGAAGCCAGGATCACCGACCCTCCGGTGAACTGCTGGACCACCCGGTCGGCCGCAGCCTCACCCGACATGGCTTCGGCCCCTGGGACGGTCGAGGCCGCGTCGTCCACCGCAGTCATGACCGACGCCGGGTCGGTGTCCCCCGCGAACGCGAGCCTGATCACCACATCATCTCGATCATCGCTCCGCCCGGAGTCCACCGCGGACACGGTGGCGCCGGGCGCGAACAACTGCGGCACGCCTGACGTGGCGTCACCACGCTCGACCAGACCCACCACGGTGATCTCCACAGCAGTCCGGTCGGTGGCGGTGTCGACGTCCGGGCGCACGAAAAGCCGTTGTCCGACCGCGAAGTTCGAGCCTGCGTATGCCAACGCCTGACGGTCGCCCTGCGGGAACACGCCGACCGTCAGTGTCTGCCATCGCAACTGCTCGTCACGTGCCAGCGCGGTCAGCTCCACCTGCGAGTAGGTTTTCGCGCCACTGGTCACGCTGACCAATCGGTTACGGTCGACCGCCACCGCTTGTACGCCGGGAACATTCGCGAGTTGCTCTCCCGTCTGATCCGCGAACTCGGACGGTACCGATACCGCCGCGTCGGTTGACGAGAACTGTGCTGCCACCGACGCACGCACCGATTCGGTGGACGTCGCGGTCAGTGTGAGTGTGGCGGCGACAAATGCCACACCGATGGCCACCGCGAGGACCGACGCCACATAGCGTCCCTTGTGTGCCCGCAATTGGGCCAGCGCGATTCCCCTCATCGTGGGTCACCCACAGAGACCTGATCGGAGCCGTGACCACGCATCGCTGCCAACACAGAATCTGCTGTGGGCGCGAGGATTCGGTCCACCATCCCGCCGTCGGCCATCACCAGCACCTGGTCGCAATAGCCCGCTGCCACAGGGTCGTGGGTCACCATCACGATGGTCTGGCCGATGCGGCGGCTACTGTTCTGCAGCAGCGACAGCACCTGCGCGCCCGACTTGCTGTCGAGGTTGCCGGTCGGTTCGTCGGCGAGGATGAGTCGCGGCCTGCCGAGCAACGCCCGGGCGATCGCGACGCGTTGCTGCTGTCCGCCGGACAATTCGCCCGGCTTGTGGTCCAGCCGATCCCCGATCCCCAGCACCGCCACCAGTTCGTCGAACCACAGCTCGTCTGGAGATCGCCGATCTAGGGTGAGCGGGAGCAGGATGTTGGCCCGTGCGGTCAGCACCGGCAACAGGTTGAACGATTGGAAGACAAAACCCAGCTCTCGACGCCGCAACCGGGTCCGCTGAGAATCGTTGCATCGCGACAGATCGGTGTCCCCGATCAACACCGTTCCCGCCGTTGCGGTGTCCAGTCCCGCGAGACAGTGCATCAGCGTCGACTTGCCGGACCCCGACGGCCCCATGATGGCCGTGAACCTGCCGACGGGGATGTCCACGCTCACATCACGCAGCGCATGAACCGCCGCGTCGCCGTGCCCGTATGTCTTCTGTAATGCAATGGTCCTTGCCGCGTATGGATCTGACATTGGCCCCACCTCTCGTGTCACACGCCGACTTGCGTTGTGGCACAAACCTATTTCGGATCAGGAGGTCGACACATCGACGTGCGGGCCGACATCTGCAGCCCTTCCGGTCAGCCCCCGGGATGACCCTCCGTACCCGGCGTGGTCCTCCAGGACGAGAAGAGGAACCTACCGGTGGAGGGTGAGGATGTCGTCGATCCCGATCATCCCGGTACGGAAGGCGAACAACACGACCTGCACACGGTCGCGGGACCCTGTCTTGGTGAGCACCCGGCCGACATGCGTCTTGACCGTGGCGAGGGACAGATGAAAGTCCGCGGCGATCTCGCCATTGGTCATCCCGACGGCGATGGCCCGCAACACCTCTGTCTCCCGGGGGGTCAGCGGATCGACGAGGTCGGGCACCACGGTGGCGTGGCCGGCAGGCGCGGGCGGCGTCGGCATCGCGGCGGTTCCCGCCACGTGGGTCAGCAGGCGTCGGGTGGACCGCGGCGCGATCACGGCGTCACCGGCATGAACCGTTCGGATCGCGGCCAAGAGCTCTTCCGGTTGTGCGTCCTTGAGCAGGAACCCGCTGGCACCAGCGGAGATTGCGGCCAGCAGGTACTCGTCGGTGTCGAACGTCGTGAGTACCAGGACTTTCGGGACACCCTGCTGCCCTGACCCACCCGTTTCCTGCTCGGCGAGCAGTTGCCTGGTCGCCGCGATGCCGTCGACGCCTGGCATCTGGACATCCATGAGCACCACGTCGGCGGGGGTTCGGCGCAGAGTCTCCACGGCTGCGGCACCGTCGGATGCCTCGAGCACCACCGTCATGTCGGCCTGCGAATCGATGACCATTCCGAAACCCGCACGTACCAGCGCCTGGTCATCGACAAGCGCTACCCGGATCACCTCGGTCATCGAACCTCCCCGGTGGGCAGCGACGCGCGAACACGGTATCCGGGTCCGTCGTCACGGGGGCCGGCCTGCAGCGTCCCACCATGTAGTTCGGCGCGTTCGCGCATGCCCAGCAACCCCTTTCCGCCGGCCGGACGCAGCTCGCCATCACCGATGGTAGGGGCGACCCCTCGACCGTCATCGGTGACGATGATCGTCAATTCATCGCTCTGCCAGTGCAACCCGACGTCCGCGGAGGCTCCGAGCCCCGCGTGTTTGAGGATGTTGGTGAGCGATTCCTGCACGATTCGATAGGCGGTCAGTCCGCATCCCACCGAAACGTCGCGAGCGGAACCACAAGAGTCCAGTCGAACCGGCAAACCCCCGGCCCGCACGGACTCCACGAGTTCGGGGATGTCGGCGATGCCTGGCACCGCCCGTATCTCGCGTGGCCCGTCGTCACGCAGCACCCCCAGCAGCGACCGCATGTCGGCGAGGGCCTGGCGCCCGTTGTCGGCGATGGTGGCCAGCGCCTTGACGGCCTGCGCCGGATCCTGTTGCGCCGCATAACGGCCGCCATCCGCCTGCGCGATCACCACCGTCAGCGTGTGCGCGATGATGTCGTGCATCTCGCGCGCGATCCGGGTGCGTTCGCCGATGGCGGCGATCTCGGCTTCCTGTGCCCGTTCGAGTTCCAGCAGGCGGGCCCGCTCCCGTAGTCCCTGCACTTCCCGAAGTCGCGTGCGCCGCAACATCCCGGTGGCCCAGATGCCGACGGCGATGACACCCAAGCTCACCGCTCCAGGCGCGGTGAACTCATACGCGGCCGTGTCGTCGGCTGCGGAGTACAGGCGTCCGGACGACAGCACACAACCGACGAGGCCAAGGGCCAATGCGGCTTGGGTGCCTCGTGTCGAGCCGTAGGCGGCCATCGAGTAGATACTGATCACTGCGGTCACCATCACCGCTGGACTGAGTCTTTCGTCGACCGCCAGATGCGCGAAGGCCGCAGCAGCGATGACGAGACCGGAGACGTCGGGGCGGGTCCGGCGGAACGCGACGGCGACACAGACGATTGTGCCGATCGCGATACGCCACACGAGCGGAGTACCCATGTGTTCCCACAGTTCGGGAACGACGCTGAGCAGCGCCAGCGCCGCGGCCAGCAACGAGTCGAGCAGCAGCCGACGCGGTTCGGCGAAGCGGTTCCAGCGCTGCAAGATCCGCTGGAAGTCCATGTTCGTCAATCTAGCGCCCGGGCGGGTGCCCGGGCATCAGACCGCGGGAGGATTTCTGACGTGGGTCAGCGCAGTAGTGCGCGTGACATCACCACTCGCTGGATCTGGTTGGTGCCTTCGTAGATTTGGGTGATCTTGGCATCGCGCATCATCCGCTCGACGGGGAAGTCGCGGGTGTACCCATACCCACCGAACAACTGCACCGCGTCCGTGGTGACCTGCATGGCCACGTCGGAGGCGAAGCACTTCGACGCTGCGGAGATGAACCCCAAGTTCTTCTCCCCACGCTCAGCCCGCGCAGCCGAGGTGTACACCATCAACCGAGCAGCCTCGATCTTCATCGCCATGTCCGCCAACATGAACTCCACACCCTGAAACGAGCTGATCGACTTACCGAACTGCTTGCGCTCCTTGACATAGGCGATCGTCTGATCCAGGGCGCCCTGCGCAATACCCAAAGCCTGAGCACCGATCGTCGGACGCGTGTGATCCAGGGTTTCAAGCGCCGTTTTGAAGCCGGTGCCCGGCGCCCCGATGATCCGATCCCCAGGAATGGTGCAGTCCTCGAAATACAACTCCGCCGTCGGCGAACCCTTGATACCCAGCTTCTTCTCCAACGGACCCACCGTGAACCCGGGATCATCCTTGTGGACCATGAACGAGGAAATACCGTTGGCGCCCTTCTCTGGGTCGGTCACCGCCATCACCGTGTACCAGCTCGACTTCCCGCCGTTGGTGATCCAGCACTTGGAACCGTTGAGCACCCAGTTGTCGCCCTCTTCCCGGGCCCGGGTCTTCATCGCCGCCGCATCCGACCCGGCCTCACGCTCGGACAACGCATACGAGGCCATCGCCTCCCCCGACGCGATCGACGGCAACACCTGCTGCTTGAGTTCCTCAGAGCCCTTCAAGATCAAGCCCATGGTGCCCAACTTGTTGACCGCCGGGATCAACGACGCCGACGCATCCACGCGCGCAACCTCTTCGATCACGATGCACGCCGCCACTGAGTCACCACCCTGACCGTCGTACTCCTCGGGCACATGGATCGCGTTGAACCCTGACGCCGTCAACGCCGCCAACGCCTCCTCGGGAAAGCGGGAGTTCTCATCCACATCAGCAGCGTGCGGCTCGATCTCCTTCTCCGACAGAGCCCGAATCGCCGCACGTAACTCGTCGTGCTCTTCACCGAGCTTGAACAGATCAAAATCGGGGTTGCCGGCCATCAGAACACTCCTCGTATCCGCCAGAAAACTCGGTTCTTCCCGTCGATCCTAATACTTGCGCGCCCCGGAGTTACTCACGGGTAACCGGAAAGACAGGGCCGTGCCCGGCCGCTGCAGACGCTAGCCTGACGATGAGTCGCACCCGCCTTGCCAGTGAGGAAGCCATGACCCCCAAACAGTCGCCCGAAACAGAACTCGCCGACTTCGACCGCGCCGAGTTCACCCATTCCGGCAAGACGCGCACGATCTACCGGCGAGGCGAGGGGCCGGCCGTGGTTGTCATCGCGGAGATGCCGGGAATCACGCCGAAGGTGCTGAACTTCGCTCGCAAGGTGTCCGACATCGGGTGCACTGCTGTGGTCCCCAGCCTGTTCGGGGTCGACGGCCTCGACCCCATGCCGGACAACCTGGGGTATCTCAAATCCGTCGGGGTCCTGACCTCGGTTCTGGTCCCGACCTGCATCAGCCGCGAGTTCACAGTCCTCGCCACGGGGAAGTCGTCACCTGTGGTGACCTGGCTGCGGGCACTGGCCGCCGACGAGCACGAGCGGTGCGGTGGCCCGGGTGTCGGCGCCATCGGGATGTGTTTCACCGGCGGATTCGCCCTCGCGATGGCCGCGGACGACCGACTCCTGGCCCCTGTGCTCGCCCAGCCCTCCATGCCGTTTCGGCCGGTCGGCGCGGCGAACATCGACATCTCGCCCGACGATCTCGCGGTTGTCAAAGGGCGGTGCGCCGCGGGTCTGGAAGTGATGGGCGTCCGGTTCAGGAAAGACAAGCTCTCACCCGCTGCCCGGTTCGACTACCTACGCAGAGAATTGGGCGACGCCTTCGTGGCCATCGAGATAGACGACGACGCCGCGGGCCCGTCCCCGATGCCACCACACTCGCCGCTCACCGAGCACCTGATCGACGAACCGGGCCAGCCCACCAGAGCCGCTCTCGACGAGGTCCTCGACCTCTTCCGGCGTAAACTACTGGTCGACGCCAGCAGCTAGCCTCCGAGAAGTTTCTGCTGCAAAGCCTGATCTTTCGCGAGAACCATGTCCGACAGGTCGGCCTGAAAGCGTTCCATCTGCGCTCGCAGTCCCGGGTCGGCCGCCGCCAGGATGCGCACCGCCAACAGACCAGCATTACGTGCGCCACCCACCGACACAGTCGCCACCGGCACCCCGGCGGGCATCTGCACGATCGACAGAAGCGAATCCATGCCGTCGAGGTATTTGAGGGGCACCGGAACACCGATCACCGGTAGTGGCGTTGCCGAGGCCACCATGCCCGGTAGGTGGGCCGCTCCGCCTGCACCCGCGATGATGACCGAGAGTCCGCGCCCGGCAGCCTCTTTCGCATAGTCGAGCATGCGCTGAGGTGTTCGGTGCGCGGAGACGACACCCACTTCGAATCTGACCCCGAACTCGGCGAGGGCCTCCGCCGCGGCCTCCATCGTCGGCCAATCCGAGTCGCTGCCCATGATCAGGCCGACCCGCGGGCCCGGTGGCCGGTTACCCGAACCTTCGCCGTTCTCACTCACCGTGCACATCCCATCCGTCGGTCCACTCCGCGTGCGACATCCAGTGTGCCGCCCGTTCCGCGATCTCCCGCACGTGCGCCACATGCTCGGGGTCGTCCACGTTGCCGGCCGCCGATCCCAATACGTTCACGTGTCCGATCTTGCGGTCGGGGCGTTCTCCCTTGCCGTACAGATGCACCTTCGCCTGCGGAATGCGTGCGAACAAATGGTGCAGCCGCTCGTCCATCGACATGACCGGAGCCTTCGCCGCACCGAGGATGTTGGCCATTACGGTGACAGGGGCCCGCGTTCCGGTGTCGCCCAGCGGGTAGTCGAGGACAGCACGCAGGTGCTGTTCGAACTGGCCGGTGACACTGCCGTCCATGGACCAGTGACCGCTGTTGTGCGGTCTCATCGCCAGCTCGTTCACCAAGAGCGAGCCATCGGTGGTCTCGAACAGCTCGACCGCCATCACCCCGACCACACCCAGCTCATCGGCCAGCGACAACGCGAGTCGCTGCGCCGAGGTTGCCGTCTCTTCCGACAGGTTCGGTGCCGGCGCGATCACCACGGCGCACTGTCCTTTGCGTTGCACCGTTTCCACCACCGGCCACACGGCGCCCTGGCCGAACGGCGAGCGTCCCACCATCGCCGACAGCTCGCGACGCAGCGCGATCCTCTGCTCGACCATCAGGGACGAACCCGCTGGTGCCGCCGCGAGCGCCTCGAGTGCCTCCTCGCGACTGTCGACCAGCCACACCCCGCGTCCGTCATAGCCGCCGCGGATGGTTTTGAGAACCACCTGCCAGTGATGTTGCTCACCGAACTCGATGAGCGCCTCCATGGGGTTGTCCTGAGGCAATTCGGCGTACGCGGGAATGGGCGCGCCGAAGTCGGCGAGGCGCCGCCGCATGGCGAGCTTGTCCTGGGCAAAGATCAGCGCACTCGGCGGAGGAAGCACACTCACGCCCTCACCGACCAGCACCTCGAGGTGCTCGATCGGCACGTGCTCGTGGTCGAAGGTCAGTGCGTGGCTGCCACGCGCCGCAACGCGGAGGTCGTCGAGGCTGTTGTGGCTGCCGAACACCACATCGGGGCTGACCTGGGCCGCCGGTTCGTCGGCGGATGCCGCCAGGACACGCAGACGCTGCCCCAATGCGATGGCGGCCTGATGGGTCATGCGCGCCAGCTGACCGCCGCCGATCATGGTGACCACGGGCATCCCCGGGGCAGCTACGTCACGACTGGCCTCCGGCGACGCCGGTGCAGGTGGGACTGCCGAATCGGAGGCCGTGGGAACAACGGGCACGGGTGCCGTCGAGGCAGGGGTCGGATCACTCGTCACGGCTATCCATCGTGTCACGGGAGGCGTCGATCGGACGACACGGGAGGCGCCGGGACGTGCCGGGATTGGTTTCTGGACGAACTTGTTTCGTAGACTCCATCCTTGTGTCACTCACCGATGGGCTCATGGCCCGTATGCCTGCGCCGCTGAGAGCGCTGGTAATGCGTCACCATGAGCTCATCAAGTTCGCCATCATCGGTGGCTCGATGATGATCCTGGACATGGCGATCTTCTACTCGCTGAGCCTGACGATCCTCGAGACCAAACCCGTCATCGCCAAGGTCATCTCCGGTGTGCTCGCCACCATCGTCAGCTACATCCTCAACCGCGAGTGGGCGTTCAAGAACCGCGGTGGCCGCGAAACCCACCACGAGGCGTTCCTCTTCTTCGCGATCAGCGGGGTCGGAGTGGTTCTCCAGGCCGCGCCGTTGTTCGTGGCGAACAACCTGTTCGACATCCGCAGTTCGGTCGATGTCACCAAGCTGGTGATAATCGACTTCATCCTCGGTTACATCATCGGCAATCTGCTCCAGATGGCATTCCGCTTCTGGGCCCTACGGCGCTTCGCCTTCCCCGAATCCGATCTCGCGGCCGCGGTCGACGCCTCGGTACTGCGTCCGGACGACGATCGCGAGGGTCTCGCACGGCCAAAAGACGGACGGACACAGGACCAACGGGCACAGGACGAACTCGCCGACGAGGAACTCGGTCACACCTGACCAGCGCCGCGCGCCATCAGCGGGGCTCGCTGTGACCGGTCCTCCTGGATCGGGCCGCATCATCCGTGTCATGTCGCGGAACCACGATCGCAAAGGTCGCCGGACGCCGCTGCAGCAGATCCAGACGGCCGCCGTCGGCTTCGATCAGTGCGCGGGCAAGCGGCAGACCCACCCCACTCGACCCACCCTCGGAGTAGCCGCGCTGGAACACGTGGGGCGCACTCTTGTCGCTGATCCCCTGACCCTCGTCGGACACCGACACCCGGATCATGCGGCTGCCGGGCAACTCTCGCGTGTCCACCCAGCAATCCCCGGCCCCGTGGTGCAGCGCGTTGTCGACGAGCACGCTCAAGGCCTCCCGCAGTCGGGTGGGGGTGACCCGGGCCGCGCACTGCCCGACCCCTCCAGCCCGTAGATGACGGCCCTGCACCTCGAACGCCGATTCATAGTCGGCGACCACCTGAGCGACCTGCTCGGGCACGGAGACGGGATCGAGCATCGCGACCTGTTCACCCCTGGCGGCGGTGATCAACTCATCGAGTTCGCTGGTCAGCCGTTCCACCTGCGCCAAACCTGCTTCGGCCTCGGTCACCACATCGGGATCGGGATGAATCGAGAGTTCGTCGAGCCGCAACCGGATCGCGGTCAGCCTGCTGCGCAGCTGATGGGAGACCTCTCCCACGATGCGCCCCTCGCGTTCGAGTCGGATGGTGATCTCCCGGTTGGCGGCGTCGAGCGCAGAGGACACCCGGTCGAGTTCTTCGATGTCGTAGTGCCGGCCTTCGGTTCCGAAGTCGCCTTTGGCCATCCGGGCGGCGCGTGCGGCGACGTCCTCGAGCGGGTCGGCGAGGCGGCCGGCCGTCACCGCAGCCACCACAAGACCCAGGATCACCGAGGTCACCACCACCAGCGAGACCACACCCACAGCTCCCCACTGCCTGCTGCGCACCTGTGCGTGCGGCACAGAGAGAGTGAGTGACCCGGCCTCGCCGAGAGTGAGCGATTCGGTGACCGCTTCCTCGTCGATCGGGGCTCCCACCTCGAGTCGCCCGCGTTCCATGCCCTCGGGCCCGCTGATCGGGAAGTAGATCTCCAGCCGGCCGTTCTCGGGTACGAGCAACCGGAACTTGTCCTGGTCGACGGTGCCGCTGATCGACCCGTCGGGTCCTTCTTGGCTGAGCAGTTCGGTGGACACCCGTTTGAGGCGGTCATCGAGATCTTGATGTGCGGTGTCGTCGACCCACCACCAGGCGGTGAACATCAACGGCACGCCCAGCAGCAGGCCGATGCCCATCACCATGGCCATCATCGACCGAAGGATCCGGCGGCGCATCTAGTCGGGGTCGAACCGGAAGCCGACACCACGAACGGTGACGATGCGCTTCTTCCGTCCGGGCTGATCGTCGCCGATCTTGCGGCGCAGCCAGGAGATGTGCATGTCGAGCGTCTTGGACGACAGGAGATCCGGGGTACCCCAGACCTCGGTCAGGATCTCCTCGCGGCTCACCACTTCGCCGCCCCGCTCCATCAGGTACCGCAGTAGGTCGAACTCGCGGTTGGCGAGCGTGGTGTCCTGACCGCCGACCAGCACACGCCGTCCGCGCGCGTCGAGGTGGATGTCGCCGGCTTCGATGACCACATCCACGTTCTGCTTGCGGCGGAGCAGCGCGCGTACCCGGGCCAGCAGTTCGGCAAGGCGGAACGGCTTGCCCACGTAGTCGTCGGCCCCGGCATCGAGGCCGACGACGAAGTCGACCTCGTCGGTCCGGGCGGTCAGCATGAGCACGGCCAGATTGGGCCGAACCGCCCGGATGCGGCGACAGACCTCGAGGCCGTCCATCTCGGGCAGACCCAGATCGAGGACCAGCAGTTCGAACCGGCCGCTCCGTGCCAGCTCCAGCGCAGCGGTGCCGGTGGTGACGACCTCGCAGCCGTATCCTTCACGGCTCAGGGCGCGGGCCAGCGGAGCGGCGATCGCGTCATCGTCTTCGGCGAGCAGAACTTCGGTCACCAGACCAATTTAGGCGCATGCGGCACAGATACCCGGATTCGATCGGATTCCCGCGCGGTCACAGGTCATTTCGTGACCGGCTCGCCGCGGCCGGGTGGAGGTCAGCGCCGGAAGCTGTTGCCGTCCGGGGCATCGAACACCTCGTGATAGAGCAGTGAGTGCACGCGTTCCACGTTCGGGATGTCGTTGAATTCGAGGGGGTCTTCGGAGGCCGACTCGATGATGAGGGTGCCCGTCCGGAGCATCCGATCGATCAGTCCATGCCGGAACTCCACCGAGTTGATGCGCTGCACCGGGATGTCGATACCCGAACGGGTGACGATGCCGTTGCGGTAGGTCACCCGCCGATCGGTGAGGACGAAGTGGGTGGTGCGCCAGCTGATCAGCGGCCGCACGAAGAACCAGAGGACGATGAGCAACCACAACGCGGCGATGACGATGCCCACGATCAGCTTTGCCGTGGAGTCGAGGTCGGCATTGGACAGGTAACCCCCAGCCACACCCGCGGCCGCGGTCCCGACAACAAAGATGAGCGCGGGTGCCAGCAGGCATTTCCAGTGCGGATGGTGATGCACAACCACACGTTCGCCCTGCGCAAGGATGTTCTCCGGATACCCCATCGACAAATCCTCCCGTAGATGACCGTGGCGCACGGCGACTCGCCCGGTCGGTGCCGTAATCAAACCAGAATCGGTGCTGTCCGAACCACAGGCAGCGCCGCGACAGCCCGCCGGTGGGGACGCAGACGGCCCCGAGGGCGCTACGGTGGACATCTGATCGTTCTCAGGCCGCAGCAGCGCTGGTCGGTAAACTCGCGCGCAGGGAGGTGCACGATGTACCCGAATGACCCGTACGACCCGAACAAGCCGCGAACAGCCCGGTTCGACCGTGGCTACGAACCCGAGTCGCAGGCTTACAGCCAGGCGTACGACCAGGGGGCTCCGCCTCAGGACCCGTACTACGCCGCTGCGCCACCCCCGGCCACGCCGCCGCGACGGCGCCCCGCCACCAATCGGCCGCAGGTCAACCCCACGATGTTCATCGGCGGAGTCCTCGCCACCGCCATCGTGACCGGCCTGGCCGCCTGGCTCGTCGCGTGGATCATTCGGCTGGTCATCGAGCGCATAAACGAGACCGGGAAGCTCGGCGTATGGAATCCGATGGCAAACGACGAGTACTGGTTCGCCATCGTCGCGTTCCTGTGCGCCCTGTTTGCAGGAGCGCTCTGGTACGTCCTGCAGCTCACCACCCCATCGCCGAGCCAGTTCTTTTCCTGGATCGTCGGGCTCCTGATCCTGGCCGCCATCTTGATCCCACTGCTGCTGTCGCGGGATTGGACGACCGGGATCTCGACCGCGATCATGCACGCGGTGATCGGTATCCCGATCCTCCTGCTGATCCCGGCGATGGGCACCAAGAGCTACGAACGTCGCTGACGGCCAGGCCTGCGGTAGGGCGCGACTTGCGGTAGGGCGACAGGCTGGCGTCAACCCAGATGGTCGGCGACCCAGATGGTCCGGCTACTCAGTTGGTCCGTCGACTCAGTTGGTTCCGTTCAGTCGGTGACCCTCAGGTGGGTGACGTCGCCGGCCGCGACCGGCACGTTCTGACCGGGAGCCACCTCGACGACCACTCGGCCGATGCTGTCGATTGCGGTCGCCAACCCCTCGATCTCTTCACCCGCGGGCATCTGCACCCGCACTCGATGTCCGAGGGTCGCGCAGGCAGCCCGGTAATCGTCGGCCACCGCGCCGAGATCACCCGGCCACTGGTCCAGTCGTCGTGACAGTGCTCGCAAAACAGCGCCGGCGAGCTGGGTCCGGTCGACGGAGGCTCCCGCCAGGTCCAGCGAGATGGCGGTTGGGACGGGCAGTTCCGCTTCCGTGAGGCTCACGTTGATCCCCAGTCCGATCACCACCACGGGCCCGCTCGGTCCGTGGGTCAGCTCGGCAAGGATCCCGGCGACCTTGCGTCCGCCGTAACCGTCGTCGGTGGCGGTGTCGTCACCGAAGAGCAACACGTCGTTGGGCCATTTGAGCCTGGGACTGAGGTCGGTGATCTCGGCGATACCCTCGACCACCGCAAGACCCGTCAGGAGCGGCAGCCATCCGAGTGCCTGAGGCTGGTCCGACGTGTTCGCCGGCGCGGCGACCGACAACGCCACCTGCGCGCGGGGCGGACTCTCCCACTGCCGGGAATGTCTGCCACGCCCCGCGGTCTGGTGCTCGGCGATGAGCACGGATCCAGCGCAATCGGTGGACCCGGCAAGACTCACCAGATCCGCGTTCGTGGACCCGGTCTCCTCGACCACGCGAACCGACCGCCATCGGGTGCCGGTCACCGCTTGTCGAAGGGCCTCGTGGTCCAGGGGCGCTCGCTCGTCGGTCATGAGGTCTGAGCGTAGAGCGCTGGCGACGCGATCCGCCACGAAACAAACGGAAGTACATGTGTCGCTCGGTACCGAACCAAACGTGAGAGAAGCCTCAGGTTAGCCCGCTCACACCAGCGAAAACGGGTGTGGATAGCATCATGGCCATGACGAGTGCCCCCCAGGACGTGCCATCGACGCCGGATATCCACACGACTGCAGGAAAGCTCATCGACCTGCACAATCGTCTCGCCGAAGCGAAGCATCCAGTCGGAGAGGCGGCGGTCGAGAAGACCCATGCCAAGGGAAAGCTGACCGCCCGCGAGCGCATCACCCATCTGCTCGACGAAGGTTCTTTCGTCGAACTCGACGCCCTCGCCCGTCACCGCAGTACCAATTTCGGACTCGCCGAGCGCCGTCCGCTCGGCGACGGTGTGGTGACCGGTTACGGAACCATCGACGGACGTGAGGTCTGCGTCTTCAGCCAGGACGTCACCGTCTTCGGCGGCAGCCTCGGCGAGGTCTACGGCGAGAAGATCGTCAAGGTGATGGATCTGGCGATCAAGACCGGCCGTCCGCTCGTCGGCATCAACGAAGGTGCCGGTGCCCGCATCCAGGAAGGTGTTGTCTCCCTGGGTCTCTACGGCGAGATCTTCCACCGCAACGTCCGCGCCTCGGGTGTCATCCCGCAGATCTCCCTCATCATGGGCCCGGCGGCCGGTGGCCACGTCTACTCGCCCGCCCTCACCGACTTCGTGGTGATGGTCGACGGCACCAGCCAGATGTTCGTCACCGGACCCGACGTCATCAAGACGGTCACCGGTGAAGACGTCACGATGGAAGACCTCGGCGGCGCGCAGACCCACATGGCAAAGTCCGGTGTCGCGCACTACGTCGCCAGTGACGAAGAGGACGCGCTCGACTATGTGAAGGAATTGCTCAGCTACCTGCCGAGCAACAACCGGGCCGAGGCGCCGCGCTTCCCCGTGGCACAGCCGGCCGCGGGATCGATCGAGGACACCCTCACCGACGAGGATCTCGAACTCGACACCCTCATCCCCGACTCGCCGAACCAGCCGTACGACATGCATGAGGTCATCCGCCGCATCCTCGATGACGACGAGTTCCTCGAGGTACAGGCCGGCCGCGCGGCGAACATCATCGTCGGCTTCGGTCGCGTCGACGGCCGCAGCGTCGGCATCGTCGCGAACCAGCCGACCCAGTTCGCCGGCTGCCTCGACATCGACGCCTCGGAAAAGGCCGCGCGCTTCGTCCGCACCTGCGACGCCTTCAACGTACCGATCATCACCCTGGTGGACGTCCCGGGATTCCTCCCGGGCACCGACCAGGAATACAACGGAATCATCCGTCGCGGCGCGAAATTGCTCTATGCGTACGGCGAGGCAACGGTGGGCAAGATCACCGTCATCACCCGTAAGGCCTACGGCGGCGCATACGACGTCATGGGCTCCAAGCACATGGGTGCCGATGTGAACCTGGCGTGGCCGACGGCCCAGATCGCCGTAATGGGAGCCTCGGGCGCGGTCGGATTCGTCTACCGCGGCAAGCTCAAAGAAGCTGCGGCCAACGGAGAAGACGTGGATGCGCTGCGCTTGCAGCTGCAGCAGGAGTACGAGGACACCTTGGTGAACCCGTACGTGGCAGCTGAACGCGGCTATGTCGACGCGGTCATCCCGCCGTCGCACACCCGCGGTCAGATCGCCACGGCGCTCAAGCTCCTCGAGCGCAAACTCGTCAACATGCCACCGAAGAAGCACGGGAACATTCCGCTGTGAGTGCAGACAACACGCCAGAGACGAACGCTGCGGGCGGCACCGGTGATGCCGCTGCGGCTCGGCCTTTCCTGCGAATCGTCAAGGGAAACCCGTCGGATGCCGAGATCGCCGCGGTCGTCGGTGTTTTCGCCTCGGCAGGGGGTTCGGGTGTGGAAGAGGACCCGGGGCCACGCAACCTGTGGGGCAACCCGTCCGACCGGCTGCGTCCCGCCGGCGGTCTTGCTCCCAACGCTTTTCCGAACCTGGCCTTCGGTTACTGAGCCGATGCACACGGGTGGGCGCCGATGACCCGGGTGGTCCTGGCATCGGCGTCGCCCGCACGCCTACGGATCCTGCGGGCCGCCGGTGTCGATCCACTGGTCGAGGTCTCGAATGTCGATGAGGATGCGCTGATCGCCCAACTCGGCGACACCGCATCTCCCTCCGACGTCGTCACGACCCTCGCGAAAGCCAAGGCGGACGATGTCGCCGCACACCCGGGCGTCTCCTCGATCGACGACGCGGTTGTCATCGGGTGTGATTCGATGCTGCACCATCGCGGCATCCTGTCCGGCAAACCTCACACTCCCGATGTGGCTCGTGCTCAATGGCTTTCGATGCGCGGCTCGGTTGCCGACCTGTTGACAGGCCACTGTGTGCTCCGGATACGCGGAGGCTCGGTGGTCGCAGAGGCTGTCGCGTTCGCGGGCACCACAATTCGTTTCGGTTCGCCCACCGATGAGCAGGTGGACGCATACGTCGCCACCGGCGAACCACTGCCGGTGGCCGGCGCATTCACGCTCGACGGGCTCGGGGGCTGGTTCATCGACGGTGTCGACGGCGACCCGTCATCGGTGATCGGCATCAGTCTGCCGCTGGTTCGGACCCTGCTCGATCAACTCGGGGTCAGCGTGACCGACTTGTGGTCGGCACGTTGAGGATTGCGACCATCCGGCGCCCATAGGGCTCAGCCCCCGAGCACTACCAGAAGGTGTACGACAGCCCCCACGAGCTGAGCTCCTCACCGATCTGCGCCCGGAGTGTGCCGACATCGCCGAAGTGGTCCGGGTGGATACCGAACACCGTGATGGTCACCTTGTCCCCGTATTCCACCGCCCACGCCGCCACGGCGGGACCTTGAGCACGTCGGTTGGCAATCGGCCGACCGCGGACGATGGCGCGGATCCCGAACGATTCCGCGGTCTCGGTACCGAGCCGGAGCGCGCTGGGGGGCACCACCCCGAGATTCGAGACGGTGGTGTCGGGGCCGGGCACCGACTGCATCAGCTTTCCGATCAGCCGTCCCGGCAGGAGCCGGACGACCGGTTGCATGTTGTCGGCCATCTTGTCCGACTCGGCATCGGCGTAGTCGATGAACGCCTGCTTGCTCAATGCCCGGATGTCGGCCAGGCCTCGCTGCGGACTGACCGGTCCGTCGATCCGAATCCACACGCCGCCCGAGGCGTTGGCCCGCTCGTCACCAGCTTCACGTTTGCTGACCGCCATGCACACCCGGAGCTGGTCATCCACCGGAAGGTCCGTCCGCTGGACCAGTCCGGCAAGCACGGCCGTGAACAGGCTGTTGGTGGTCCCTCCGTGCTCTCGTGCGGTGTCGGCCCACCGCTCGCGATCCACATCGAGGATCACCAGGGTGGTGTCCGGGCCGGGCGCATCCGGTGATGCCTTGGTCGACGGCGCAGCACGCCGCGACGGGCTAGGCGTCTTCGTCTGATTCCGCAACGCGCCGCCGAGAATTCTGAGCGCCCTGGCGGCAGCCAACAACTGGCCGGCGGCATCCACCACGTCCGCTCGACGGCCACTGCGGCCCCCGGTCTCCGCATGCGTGGGCAACCGGTTCTGCGACGTGCCCGCCTGGGCCGCCGCCAGGGCCGCATAGACCCCCTCGCCGTCAGAGATCATGTGTGACACCAGCAGTGACAACACCAGCTTGCCCGATCGAGTCCGCGCGGCGTCCAACTTCCAGCCCCGGCCCTCTGCGGGCGCGAGTTCGCCCTCACGCACTCGCGTGTCCAACCAGGAGGCGATGTCGTTGTCACCGATCGGCTTGTCGTCGATCGCCACGTCCGGGACGTCGTCGGCCCGAACCCACCGGTCACGTGCGAACGGAACTGTCGCACAACGCACTTTGCGGTTGAGCGGACCTGCCGACAGCTGGTCTCGCAGCCGTAGCACCGCTGCCTCGCCCGGGTCAGAGGCGAACACCCACAGGAACTGGATCGGCGCGCTGAGCCCGAAGAGCCGTTCGGCGAGATGGTAGGACTCGTCGGGTCCGGTGACCCGATCGAACCCACCGACGAGGCGTTCGGTCGTTGTCATTGTCGCGCCCTCTCGTTGTCCTGGAACATGTGCCGGCCACTGGTGCCCGCGACCAGCCATCTCGATTGCCGGTCAGGGCATGTGCTTGTCACCACAGCCGAAACGGCACGCCCCACGCCCGAAGTTCTCCTGCGAGAATTCCGCCGAGTTCTGCGCTGTCGGCGATGTGCATCTCGTCGAACGCGGCAACGGAAAAGGTTGTGGTCCGGCCATATTCGAGTAGCCATGACTGCACGCCGTCGCCGAAGCGGTACGGCAGTGCCGCATCCACTCCCTGCGCGATCCCCCGGAAGGCAACTCCTGATGCCGCCACCCCGCCCACTTCGGTGAGCTCTGGAGTGAACACCCCGAGATTCGAGGCCACCGCGTCGGGCATCCCATCCCCACTGCTCACCGTCTTGATGATTAGCTGCGCGGGTAACAACCACATCAACGGCTGGAGGTGGATCATCGCGGGTCGACGACCGGCATCCAGGGCGGTGAACGCGGCCTTGCACTGTTGCCGGATGTGACGCAACGTCCCACCGGGAACAGGTTCGTCGGTGAGTGTCACCGACACACCCGCGGTCGCGTTCGCCCGGTCGTCGCCGTCTGTCCGCTGACTGACGGGAATGCCCACCTTGATCGGGACACCGAGTGGGGCGCATCCGCTTGAACGCAACACCCCGGAGATCACCGCGATGAACAGCGAGTTGGACGTACCGCCGTGCTCGGCAGCGACTTTGGTCCACACGTCGGAGTCGACACTCACCGTCGACCAGGAGGCGCGCGCACGGGGCGCACGTTCGTGCATGGGCAGGCGCGGCGCTCGGTCGATCGCCCCTCGCTTGCCGAACATCGACGCACCGCCGGTCGCAGCTGCGCGCACCACTCCCCCGATGGCCGAACCGATGTCGGACAGCAGATCCACGCCGTCGTCGATCAGTTGCCGCCGCGGACCGACGCCAGATACCCCTGACCACAACGGTTCTGGCGTGCGGTCGGTGAACGCGTCGACAGCCGCACCGACCATGTTCTGTCCGTCCGTGACAAGGTGAAGAGCGGTCAGCGACAACGCGAATCCGCCCTGTTCGGTGAACGCCCCACGTAGCTGCCACGGCGGCCCCGTCAGCGGGTCGAGCGGCGCCGACTCGAGTTCGGAGTCAGCCCAAGCCCCCACCAGATCCGAGTCGATCGGCGTGACATCGATGATCAGATCGGGGTGCGTGTCCGCCCGCACCCATCGCGGCCGGACACCGGGCAACCCGGAGACCGCCACGAGTCGGTTCAGCGGGCTCGATGCCAGATTCTTGTTGATCGCGGACAGAGCCTCCCGGCCCGGCGGTCGGTCGAATGTCCACACGAGCTGCAGCACCACGGACCAACCGAGTTCGCGGTGGAGAAACCAGTACGTGAAGTCCCCGGCCTCGAGCCGGCGCGTACGAGTCATCGGCTCGTCACCACGGCCGGCGACCATTCGGCGACCGATGCCTCGATCAGGTCAGCCGCTGCCGTCGTCGCCTTCTCCGGCGTGATGAGCTGTGCGGCCACTGCGCTCGCCCGTGTGGTGCACTCCGAATCGAGGACCGTACGCAGCCGGTCCTCGAGCGACTGCGCATCCAACTGCGACAGCGTCATCGAGGCACCGACTCCGAGACGCTCGAGTTGAGCACCCCAGAACGGCTGATCCGAACCCACCGAGCAGACCACCGCAGGTTTCCCCGCACGCAGTGCGGCCGATGTGGTCCCAGCTCCTCCGTGGTGGACCACTGCCCTACACGCGGGCAACACAGTCCGGTGGTCGACCTGTCCGACGATGCGCACGGTGTCGTCGGAACTCACGTTGAAGTCGTTCCAACCGGCACTGACCACGGCGCGCTCACCCACGCCCCGGCATGCCCGCCCGATTGCCGTGACCAATGCGCCGGCATCCGCCACCGGCATGCTCCCGAACCCGAAATAGATCGGTGGTGTACCCTCGGCAATCCAATCCTGCAGTCCCTCATCATCTTCCGACATTCCGGGGGCGCTATCACCCGGCCCGACAAAACCCACCATCGGGCGGGCGGCACCCCACTCCTCGGAGAGGTCCGTACAGAACAGCGGGTCGTACGCCTGTATCTCTCGTGCCCCGTATCTCGTCATCCGACTCGGCAGGTCGCTGTGTGCGCTCGCCATACCCAAACGCGCACGCTCCCGGTTCTCCCGCTTGCACGTCAGGCCCCAGAGCACAGCGTCGACCATCTTCCAGCTGACCCGGTTGATGAGCGGCGCCAAGGAGAGCGGCGCACCAGGAAACGGTGAGAAGCACGAGTTCGACCGCACCGGCGCATGGTGCAACGAAATGAGGGCTATGCCATGGTGTTCGGCGAACAGCAAAGCCACCTGCTCGGTGGTGAACCCGGTGACGATCGCATCGACCTCTTCGGTCAACACCGCCATCGTGTCGATCATCTCCACCCAACCGACATCACGTAACTCGTTGAAAGCCTTGAGTCGTGCGGCCGGCCCACCCGACCGCACCCGGGTGCGCACCAGCTCGGACTTCATATGCGCACGGGTGTCGTAACCGAACGGGACAACATCTACCCCGAACCCGGCAGCGAACTCGACCAGATTGGGTGGTGCAGCAAAAGTGACAGCATGACCACGACGCTGCAACTCGGCACCGATCACAGCCGCGGGCTGGATGTCACCGCGCGTGCCACTGAACGCGAACAGTAGCTTCACGTCCCACTCCGCATCAGCTTCATGCATACCGATCGTAGGGCAGCGGCAACGTGGGCGCAGCGCCAGAAGACCGGCGTCACATCATCCACCGAGCGCGGTAAGTCTGCCTGGCGCTTACGATTTGCCGAACCCACACCACCCCCCGATACTGTGCGGACGAGGAGGACCATGAAAATTGTTCTGTCCTGCAACGGCAGCCGGGGTGACGTGCAGCCGGCAATGGCACTGGGTTCTGCGCTCGCACGCCGAGACCACGAGGTGACTCTGGCCGTTCCACCCAATCTGGTCTCATGGGCGGCCGATTCCGGCCTCGCCACCCAGGCGTGCGGTATCGACACCGACGAACTCCTCGGGTCAGATCTCGTGACCAGAGACCTCAAATCATCGAATCCCGTGACACGCCTTCGAGCCGTGTCCGAGATCACGCTGCGCGGCGGAAGTCGGTTACAGCATGATCTACGCGCCGTGGGACAGGGTGCCGATGTGATCATCGGCGGCAGTGCGGGCCAGGAGCGCATCCTCAATGTGGCCGAGTCTCTCGGCATCGCGTATGTGCCACTGCACTACTGCCCTATCCGCAAGAACTCGGTGGTCTCCCCGCTCCCTTGGCTACCGCCCTCGATCACGGCGCACAGCTGGACGATCCTCGAGCGCATACTCTGGCACACCAGCGCATCCACCGAGAACGAGCTGCGCCGCGAACTGGGGCTCGGCCGCGCGAACACTCCGGCCGCATCGCGCATCACCGGGCAGGGCGTGCCTGAACTGCAGGCCTACGATCCGCTCCTGTTCCCCGGCCTCGGCGACGAATGGGGGCGGAGTCGTCCTCTTGTGGGCTTCCTGGAGTACCTGCCTTCTCGGCCAAAACTACAGAGCGACTTGACACATCGATCCCTCGTCGACTGGCTCTATGCCGGCCCGGCGCCGCTGTATGTCGGCTTCGGCAGCATGAAGATCGGGGACCCCAGCATCGTCGAGCACGCGATCGTCGCGACCGCCGAACGACTGGGGTTACGTGTCCTGCTCGTCACCGGCGGCAGCCATCTCTCCATCGACTCCCCCGACGACCGCTTCTTCGTGACGTCCACCATCGATCACAAGACAGTGCTTCCCCGGTGTACCGCAGCGGTCCATCACGGCGGAGCGGGTTCGACTGCCGCTTCTCTGCGTGCCGGATTGCCCACCGGCATCTGCTGGTTCGGGGCGGATCAGCCCATGTGGGGACGACAACTCACCCGCTTGGGTGTCGGGGTGTCCATGCCGATCTCTCGCATCGACTCCGACACGCTGACGTCCTTGGTCAGCGCCCTCATCGAACCGGACCGCCGCAGAGCTGCCCGCGCCACGGCCACCTCGATGATCAAGCCTGAGTGCGCCGTCGCTTCAGCCATCACGATCATCGAGGAAACAGTGAGCCCGCACCTACCGAACAGAGGAACCAGATGAACTCGAAGATCCTGTCCGTTGTCGTGCCGGCGTACAACGAAGAGGAAGCGATCGGACCATGCCTCGACAGTCTGATCGGCCAGCTCGACTTCATCCGCGAGATCATCGTGGTGGACAACAACTCCACCGACAAGACCGTCGACATCGTGTTGTCGTACGCGAAGCAGATTCCCGAGGTCTCCCTGATCTCGGAACTGCAGCAGGGTCTGGTGTACGCACGAAACACCGGACTGGACACAGCAACCGGGGAAGCGATCGCGCGGATCGATTCGGACACGATCACACCGCCTCACTGGGCACGCACCGTCGTGGAGTTCCTGCAACACGACACCGAACAGCGATGGGCCGCACTCTGCGGTCGGGGCGAGGCGTACGGACTGCCGTACGGAGACGCTGCCGAACGCCTCAAGAACCGCTTCGATCCACTCCGCGGTCGTCGCCGACGCCGGCATACGGTGAAGGACGTACCCGTTCTCTACGGCTCGAACATGGTGGTCCGGCGCGAGACCTGGCATCTGGTACGCGATCTGGTGAGCATGCGCCGAGACGTCTTCGAAGATGTGGACACCGGGCTGTGTGTGCAAGCGGTCGGCGGCAGGAACGCCTTCCTACCCGACATCACCGTCGGGGTCTCACCACGACGGATGGAGTCGAGCATCCCGGCTTTTGTCCGATACATGAGCTACCTGCCACGTACCCTGTTGCTACACAAGCGGTATGGGTTCGCCGCGGCGGCCGTGTTGGTCTACCTGCCCTGCGTGACCATCCTCCACGCAGCCCGACTGCTCGTCATCCGGACCTATGACAAAGACTCGGACACCTTCGCGGCAAAGCATCTGTTACGACCGGTCACCGATCGAATCGCACCGTGACCGGCAACCGCAGCCCAGTGCTGTCCTGAACACCAACGCACGCTCAGGTTTTCACCATGTAGACGCGCAGGGTCAGCGGGGCGAAGACCATCAAGACGATGAATGCACCGGCCAGCGACCACGCGATCTCCGGGCCGAAGTGCCCGTCGACCGCCAGTTCACGGACTGCAGAGACCAGGTGTGAGACCGGATTGACCGAGGCGAACGCCTGCATCCACCCGGGCAGGGTATCGACCGGCACAAGAGCGTTGGACACAAACGTCAGGGGCATGAGCACCAGCATCGAGACCCCCTGGACTGTGGACGCCTTGTTCATCAACACCCCCATCAGCGCAAAGATCCAACTCAGTGCGAATGCGACGACGATCACCAGCACACATCCGGCAAGCAGTCCAGCAATGCTGCCCGGCCGGTATCCCATCGCGAGCCCCACGAGTACGGTCACGCCGGTGGCGATGACATATCGCACGACATCCGCGAGCAGCGACCCGGCCAGTGGCGAGATACGGGCAATGGGCAGGGATTTGAAGCGGTCGAAGACGCCCTTGTCGAGGTCCTCCCGTAATTGCACGCCGGTGGTGACCGACGCCGCCACCGCAACCTGCACCAGCACACCTGGGATCAAGATCGGCAGGTAAGCGGGTACGTCTCCGGCGATGGCACCACCGAAGATGCTGGAAAAGAGCACCGTCAGCACGATCGGCAGCACAACGACGTCGAACAACTGCTGTGGGTTGTGTTTGAGTTTGAGCAGACCACGACGGGCCATCGTCAGTGCCTGGGACACCGACTCGGAGACCGACACGTGGTCGGCGATCACCCGGTCGGCCAGCAGAGCCGCAACCTTGGGGTCATATCCCTCGACGCAGATCGTGCCGCGAGTGGATGTTGCCGGCCCCATCAGGCCGCGTCCTTCCCCTGGTCCGGTATCGCTTTTCGGGCGCCGTCCGGGCCTTTTCCCTGTTGATTCCCGGTGATCGCGAAGAAGACCTCATCGAGGCTCGGCCGCTGTACGGTCATCTCGCGCACACCGATCCCTGCCGCGCGCAGGGCTAAGAGCACCTCGGGCACAGGCTCCATGTCGGTGACGGGCACTGCCACGGACGTACCGGCGATGCTCACCTCCGAGTGGGTGATGGCGCCCGCGATCCGAGCAGCGTCCGAAACCGCTGCCGCATCGACCAGATGGAGCATCAAGGTGGAGATGCCGACCGCGGCTTTGAGGTCGTCGGCTGTGCCATCGGCGACGAGGCGACCGTTGTCGATGACCGCGATACGGTCGGCGAGCTGGTCGGCCTCCTCGAGATATTGGGTGGTGAGCAAGACGGTGGACCCTCCGGAGACGAGTTCCCTGATCGTCGACCACATCTGAGCCCGCGTGCGGGGGTCCAATCCGGTGGTCGGTTCGTCGAGGAAGATGAGCGGCGGCCTCGAGATGAGGCTTGCCGCCAGATCGAGTCTTCGTCGCATGCCACCGGAGAAGTGTTTGAGCGTGCGGTCGGCAGCATCCTGGAGACCGAACTCAGCGAGCATCTCGTCGGTCTTGTTCGTGGACTGGGTCTTCGACAAGCCCAGGAGTCGACAGAAGATGTTCAGGTTCTCCGCCGCGGTCAGATCTTCGTCCACCGACGCATATTGTCCGGTGACCCCGATCAGCGACCGGACCGCGTTGGCCTGTCGGACGACGTCGAATCCGAACACCTGCGCCCGCCCCTCATCTGGCCGCAGCAAGGTCGCAAGCATCCGAACGGTGGTGGTCTTCCCAGCTCCGTTCGGACCCAACACTGCGTAGACCGTCCCGGCCGGCACTGCAAGATCGATGCCGTCGACCGCATGGAAATCGCCGAAACTCTTCTTCAGACCGGTTGCCTCGATGGCCAGACCAGAACCGACTGCCATATCGATCTCCCTCATCTGACAGTTGTTGGTGCATCACGACTGCTGGAACATCGCGACGATCACGTTCAAGGACAACCTGTTTCGCCGATGACCGGCGTCACCGGTGCGGACGAACAGATCGGCAGAGCACCCGTTCCCGAAATCTGTTCCGGCGCAGCACCGGGCCGCCGTGCACCCCAGCTGAACCTAGAGGACGGGTAGGGCTGCGATGCCACCCGCCTGTGACGAACATAGCCTTGCCGAACGCCGGGTGGCAACCGCTGCCATGACGCGTGCTTGCGCAACGTCACATTCTGTGGTGTCGATAAAGCACTGTCCAACAGTGCATTTCACAAGCACGACACACCAGCGACACGTGGTAGCAAAAAGAGCGGCAGGAACTTCGGACCTGCGTGACGAACACCACGTCCTTTTGCTGAGGCAAAGATCCCTGTCCAGTCCTAGTGTTGAGGAGCGCAGCGAATACTCCCGCGCATCCGGCGCAGTGCGGCGTCGCCCACCTCCCCCTCTTTCCCGCGGTTCCCCTGTCGTGCGTGATCATCCCGAATCGGATACTGCAACATGGAATTCACTGAACTGGCTGATTACCACCTACCGTCCGGGCGGGTGACCGAATGGACTCCGAGCACCGAGGGTGACGGCGAGTGCTGGGCGGTCGACAATCGGCCGCTGACCTATGTCCACGAACACCACGTGGTCCGGGGGTTGACCTACGAGACGCGTGATGTTGACGAATCATCTTGGCTCGGAGGTGTTTTCGAAGTTCACGAACGCTACGACGAACGGGCACTCGCCCGCACCTTGCGAAGCTGGATGCTCCGGCACGAAGCCCTCCGGACCACGGTGGCCACCGGGGTCGACACGACGGGTGCCATCTCGATGACCAGGCTCACCAATGCCGGATGCGTTCTCGACATGCGACCACGTGTGACGGGGCCCATCGACGCATCCGCAATCCACGACCACCTCACAGGCCTGTTCGATTCCCGGATCTCGGCACTGCGGTGGCCACACTGTCTCGTCGCTTCCATCACCGAGGTCGAAGGTGCCCTGCCGGGAGACGGATTCGTCCTGGTGTTCGCGGCCGACCATTCGGTGATGGATGCCTACTCGATGTTGTTGTCCATCAATGAGATACAGCGTTTATACGCGTTCGAGCTGCGCGGGGCAGAGCATCAGTTGCCGCAGATCGGCAGCCACATCGACTTCAGTGTCACCGATCGGCTCGCCGGAGGATGCCTCACCGCCGATCATGTGGCGGTCCGAGCATGGGACCGTTTCCTTGGCGTCGGCACCGGCGCGTTCCCGGCCTTCCCTCTGCCCGTCGAGGCCGTGAGCGCACCACACGTCACCGACTGCGACATCGTGGCCCGGCCTCAAACGGGCACGTCCTCATGGCTTCTGTCGAACGAGACTGCCGCGGTGGTGAACGCACACTGCAGACGACTCGGGTTCACACTGCAATCAGCCGTCCTTGCTGCACTTGCGACCACGACCCGCGAACTCACCGGCATGAATACCCTGCGTTTCACCATGCCGGTGCACACCCGCCACGAGTCGCAGTACGCCGAGTCGGTCGGCTGGTACGTGGGCATCATCCCGGTCGAGATCGACATCACCCGCGCACAATCGTTCGCTGACTGCATGTCCGCCGCCGCGGCGGCAATTGCGGAACGCAAGGACTTGTCTCGCTACCCCTACCCGCGGGTGGCCGAGTTGCTCGAGAACCGGGCGGTCCCACGATTCGTCGTGTCCTACCTCGACGTGCGATTCGTTCCGGGGGCGCACGATTGGGTGCGGTGGCGCGCGCACACGCTGCGCAGCGCGGCCTATTCCGGGGACGAGGTCTACCTCTGGATCTCCAGGACGCCCGAGGGGCTGAACATCTCGGCTCGTTACCCGGCCACCGAGGTGGCTGCCACGAACGTGTCGGCCTTCATCTCGGGTCTCGGCGACCAGTTGGCGGAGCTGACCCAGGAACACCGATTCCACGCTTCCACGCCTGCCCCGTTCTCGCTGACGTACTCGGAGGACAAGTTCCCCGCGTAGTCGATTCTCCTCGAAGACATCATCCCTCTCAGACAAGGAGCCAAGACGTGATCCTCACCGCGATGGATTGGTGGACGCCTGCCCCCGGCGCGTTGCTGGAGTGGCACCCGAGCCCCGCGTCGGCGGCGCGAGCCCTGGACGCACCGACCACGTCAGGCCCACTCACGTTCTTGCAGGAGAACCACCTCCGCAGTTGCCACGCGACCGCCGCCGCGGGTGGCGAACACAACGCCTATCTGGGAGCAGCCACCGAAGTGGACGGTCCGATCGACCGTGCGGCGCTCAGTCGGGCCCTGCGCATCTTCACACTTCGGCACGAGGGACTGAGGACCTGGTTCCGCATCGACACCACGCAGATCACGCGCATGCTTGTGGAACCCGACGCGGTCGAGTTCGAGGCGCACAATGTGGGCGACTTCACGACCGAGACCGAGTTCCGGCGGTACATCCACGCCAGACTCGGCGCCGAGGCCATCTCCACGAGTTGGCCGGGTTTCGCGTTCGGGGCCATCAGCAGACCGGACGGTTTCACGATGTATTACGGCTGCGACCACGCCCTGTCCGACGGTGCCTCACAGGCGCTCGTGCTCGACGAGATCGCCGAACTGTACGAAGCCGAGAAGAATGCGACCGCGCCGCCCCCGCACGTCAGCGCAGCCACGGGGAGCTTTCTCGACTACGCGAGCCTGCAGAACAACGTCGCCGCACGGTTCACCGACGAATCACCCGAAGTCATCGAGTGGGTGGACATCTTCACCTCCCACGGAGCCACGATGCCGCGTTTCCCGCTCGACCTCGGGCTCGGGCCCGGAGAAGCCGCGCCGGTGCGGCCGATCGAGTTCGACCTGCTCGACGCCGCAGGCGCCAATCGGTTCGAAGACGTGTGCAGACGGTCCGGCGCAGGTGTGATGGGCGGCATCTACGCAGCCGCAGCGATAACAGAACTCGAACTCACCGGCCGCACAGACTACTTCGCCATCGCCGTGCTGGGCACCAGGTCGGCGGAGTTCGCGCTGTCCCAAGGGTGGTTCTGCAACTTCGCACCGGTTGCGTTCGACGTGACGTCCGCTGGTTCGTTCACCGAGGTCGTCGCGGCCGCCAACGCCGGCCACGTGAGGGCAAAACGTCTCTCGTCTGTGCCACTGCCCGTGGTCATCACCGCACTGTTGCGTTCGGGAGTAGATCCCCGCGATGTCGCCGGGACGCCGAACCTCCTGTCGTACCTCGATTTTCGGCGATTCCCGGGCGACGGCCGGCCCGCGCACGATCGTGGCGTCATATTCACCGGCGAGGGTCGCACCTCGAACGCGTCGATGTGGTTCAACCGCGACCGCAGACGGCTCTACCTCGGACTCCAGACCCCCGACACAGCAACGGCGCAGCTCGAGATCAAACGATATCTGCAGCGCCTCTGGGAGGTGATCGACACCGTCGCACGCGAAGGTGACTACGCTGTTGCGAGTACCCCTGTCGAGGAGCTTGCGCTTGCACGTCACCACGATTGACCGCTACTCGCCCGACCCCGGTGTCCTCCTGCGGTGGTCGGTGGACAGCTCCGCCGATCGCGTCGTTGCCTCCGCGGTGCCACCCTCGTTCAATCAGGCCTTTCATCTCGCCGGCGCCGAAGACGGAACCGTGTGGCTGGCAGCAGCTTTCGATGTGGACGGCCGAATCGACACCAAAGCGCTCGAACGGGCGTACCGCCTTCTGATCGCACGGCACGGGACCTTGCACAGCGGTTTCGTCCGAACCGACGGCGGGATAGAACGCGAACTGCACGACGCGTCGCACATCACCCTCGTTGCGCGCGCCGGGATCGAGACGACGTCGTCGGCCGATCTCCGCGACCTGCTGTGGAACTCACTGAACGATGCCTGCCACCCGTTCGGCTTTCCGGCGTACCTGTTGGCAGCCATCGACCGTGCCGACCGCTCCACGGTGTTCTGCGGATTCGACCACTCACACGTGGACGCCTACTCCATGTCGATCATCGTGGGCGATCTGCACCAGCTCTACCACGCAGCCAAGGCCGAACCGGGTGGTTTCATCGCCGACGAGATGCCGATGGCCGGCAACTTCGTCGACTACTGTGCCGCGGAATCCGATGCTGCGCCCATCGGGCGGTCCGACCCCCGCATGAGAGCGTGGCTGACGTTCTTCGACGAGCACGAGAACACCGCCCCGTCCTTTCCGCTCGACCTCGGAATGCTCCCGGGTGAGAAAGCGCCGCAGGCGGTCGACCTACGTCATCTGCTCGGACCCGAGGCCACCGACCGCTTCGACAGCCGGTGTCGGAGCGCCGGGGCGAGTACCTTCGCCGGAGTGCTCTCGGCGATGGCACAGACCGTCCGCGGCCTCGGCGGCGGACCACAGATGTCCATGCTGTTCCCCGTACACACCCGACGCTCAGAGCCGTGGCAGAACGCGGTCGGGTGGTTCACCACCAATGCACCACTCGATGTGGTCGCGGCCGAGAACTTCGACGAGACTGTCACCCGCACGGGGCCCGCGTTACGCGCGGCTGTGAAGTTGGGTGAGGTGCCGGTGCCCCAGGTGCTCGAGGCGACCGGCGGTATCCACCGCAGTCGCGACGACATCTTCATGGTCTCGTACGTCGACTACCGGAGACTGCCCGGCTCGGGCACCCACGAGGAGATCGGGGCGACCCACATCTCGAACGTCACCACCGCCGACGACGTCCAGTTCTGGATCTCCCGAACAGATCGGGGGCTGGCTCTGCGCACCCGCTACCCGGACACCGAAACCGGTGTATCCGTCATGGGCACCTTCCTCGACGAACTCGGGCGCAGACTCGCCACCGAGTGGTGACGCGTCCGGCGTCAGGGTCCTCTGGCCCCGTCCACTGCGTCGGTATTGCCGTCGGCACTACGCTCAGGGGGTGCACCCGCACGCATCGTCCAGCCCGATTTGGAGCACCGCACGTGACCGTTGAGATCGACAACAATCCCGGCTTCGCCGACTACGTTCATCCAGAGCGTCTGGTGAGCACCGAATGGCTCAGCGCCCACCTGGGAACCAACGGCCTCAAGATCATCGAATCGGACGAGGACGTGCTGCTGTTCGACATCGGCCACATCCCCACCGCGCAGAAGGTCGACTGGCACCTCCACCTGAACGACCCGGTGACCCGCGACTACATCTCCGGCGAACAGTTCGCAGAACTGATGCGCAGCAAGGGCATTCGCCGCGACGACACCGTGGTCATCTACGGCGACAAGAGCAACTGGTGGGCCGCGTACGCACTCTGGGTCTTCACCCTGTTCGGTCACGAAGACGTACGACTGCTCGACGGCGGCCGCGACGCCTGGTTCTCAGAGGACCGCGACATCACCCTCGACGTCCCGGTCTACCCGGAGTCCGACTACCCGGTCGTCGAACGAGACGACTCGCTGATCCGTGCGTTCGCCGACGAGGTGCGGGGAGCACTCGGCACCGAACCACTGATCGATGTCCGTTCGCCGCAGGAGTACTCCGGTGAGCGCACGCACATGCCCGAGTACCCCCAGGAGGGTGCGCTGCGTGGCGGACACATCCCCACCGCGGTCTCCATCCCGTGGGCCAAGGCGGCCGCCCCGGACGGCCGGTTCAAGCCGAAGGCCGAACTCGACGAGTTGTACGCCGACTTCGAATCTGATGAGCCCACCATCGTCTACTGCCGGATCGGCGAGCGGTCGTCGCACACCTGGTTTGTGCTCACCCACCTGCTCGGGTTCGAGAAGGTACGCAACTACGACGGGTCCTGGACCGAATGGGGCAACGCCGTGCGCGCCCCCATCGTGACCGGAACCGAACCCGGAACCGCCCCCTCGACAAGCGGCAAGAGGTGACGGCCGCCCTCGATGAGATCGCCGAGGACTTCTCGGCGCTCTCCGACTCCGAGAAGATCCAGCTGCTGCTCGAATTCTCCGACGAGCTCCCCGAGTTACCGGACGATCTTGCCGAAGCGGCGATGGAACCCGTACCCGAATGCCAGTCCCCGCTGTTCCTCTCGGTGGACGCGAGCAACCGCGATTCGGTGCAGTTGTACTTCAGCGCGCCGCCTCAGGCACCGACGACACGTGGCTTCGCGTCCATCCTGTACCAGGGCCTCAACGGTGCCGGTGCTGACGAGATCCTTGCCGTACCAGGCGACTTCTACACAAGGCTGGGATTGGAATCGGCGATCAGCCCGTTGCGACTGCGTGGGATGTCGGCCATGTTGTCGCGGATCAAGGCGCATCTGGGCCCGTCGAGCCCGGTGCCGGGACGATGAGATCGCGTAGTCATGAAATTCATCCAGATGATGGATCAGCCCGTCGAACCTGGCGGGCTGGTCGAGTGGTCGCCCTTCACCGAGGGCGGATTTGCGCAGTGGACGGCTGATTCGCGGCCCACCTCGCACAATCACGAGCAGCATCTGCGCGCGGCGTTCGACTACCGGCTGCGCACCAAACGTGAGGGCGGCCGCGAATCGTGGCTTGGGCTCGCGATCGATTTCGACGAGCCGATGTCGGTACCGGCCATCCGCGCGGCACTGTCGACCTGGATCGACAGGCACGAGGTGCTGCGCAGCCATGTTGTCATCTGGGCGGACCGCCTGGCCCGGCTGACCACCCCGCCCGGATCGGTGAAGCTGAAGATGGGGCGGGTGGGCTGGTACGGCGAACCCGGCCCCCTGCTGGATCAGCTGGCAGGGTCCTTTGACCGAGCGACCGCGCCGCTGCAATGGCCCGCTTACATCTTTGCCACCGTTGCGCGCGAGGACTCGTTCACGCTGCTTTTCGCGGCCGATCACTCTCTGGTGGACGGCTACTCCCTGATCATGGGCCAGTACGAACTCGTGGCGCTCTACACCGCGCACCGGCGCAAGGTGGAACCCGACCTGCCGCCGGTGGGGTCGTACGTGGACTTCAGCGCCCATCAGCGGCGAGAGGCAGACTCGGCAGGCGCCGAGCACGAGGCCGTTGCGGTGTGGGCCGACTTCCTGCGCGACTCGGGCGGGGAACTGCCCCGGTTCGACATCGCCGACGAGGACGGGACGGCGGTCGAGGCCCCGACACCGTCACCGCAGCCGGGTACCGATCTGATCCCCCAGGGTTCGATCACGGCAGATCTACTCGACGACGAGCAGACCAACAGATTCACGGCGGTGTGCTCAGCGGCGGGCGGCTCGTTGCTGTCCGGGGTGATGGCGGCCCTGGCGATCGTCTACGCCGAGCTCGGCGGAGGCCCGGTGTTCCGGTGTGTCATCCCCCGCCACACGCGCACCGATCAACAGTGGTTCGGGGCACTCGGATGGTTCGTCGCCACGGTCCCCTTTCGTCTCGACACCTCAGGCGCGACCGATTTCGGACAGATCATCGCCCGGGCGGCAGACGAGATGCGGCGCGTCCGCAAAGCCGGGAACCTGCCCTACCTGCGAGTCGGAGAGATCCTCGGGCACACCGGCGACACGGAGATCCCCGACCCCAGGTTCGTCGTCTCGTTCATCGATCTGCGGTTCGCCCCCGGGCACGCAGAGGCAGACGCCGGTCGGGCAAGGGTGCTTCGCAGCCACAACTACTCGAGCGAAGAGGTGTACATCTGGGTGCACCGCACTGCTTCGGGCATCCGCATCTCGTCGCGCTTCCCGGCGCAAGGCCGCACCCATCGGCAGGTCGGACGTTATCTCGGCGCCTTCGGAGACTTTCTCAAAGAGGTCGGCAATCGCAGCACCTACGGGCCGCAACCGGGCGACCCCGAGCGCGAATCGGCGACTTGAAAAACGTTACCGGTGAGTAGGTATCGGTGACCGAACGAGCGATCTGTGGGCCAGCAGTCGTGCCTGTTCGGCGGGGTGCTTAGACTCCATCTAGTGCCGTCCCCCACATCCCGCGGGAAGGCATGCCCACGTAACAACACATCGAAATCCGAGACAGTGTCACCGACGCGCATCGACCAGCGCCCAACAGGAGATCAAGTGCCAAGTCACGCCAGCACAGCACTCACGAAAGTCCTCATCGCCAACCGGGGCGAGATCGCGGTACGGGTCATCCGGGCTGCCAAGGACGCCGGATTGACCAGCGTCGCGGTGTACGCCGAACCGGACGCCGATGCTCTGTTCGTGAAGCTCGCCGACGAGGCCTTCGCTCTGGGCGGTCAGACCTCGGCCGAGTCGTACCTGGTTTTCGACAAGATCCTCGACGCCGCGGCCAAGTCCGGGGCCGACGCCATCCACCCCGGCTACGGCTTCCTCTCGGAGAACGCCGACTTCGCCCAGGCTGTCATCGACGCCGGGCTCACCTGGATCGGGCCGTCGCCCCAGTCGATCCGCGACCTCGGTGACAAGGTCACCGCCCGGCACATCGCGCTGAAGGCCAACGCACCGATGGCCCCGGGTACCAAGGACCCTGTCAAGGACGCGGGTGAGGTGGTCGCCTTCGCCGAGGAGCACGGTGTCCCCGTCGCCATCAAGGCGGCATTCGGCGGCGGCGGCCGCGGCATGAAGGTCGCCTACACGATCGAAGAGATCCCCGAACTGTTCGACTCGGCCACCCGTGAGGCAGTCTCGGCATTCGGTCGCGGGGAGTGCTTCGTCGAGCGCTACCTCGACAAGGCGCGCCACGTGGAGGCCCAGGTCATCGCCGACCAGCACGGCAACGTGATCGTGGCGGGAACCCGCGACTGCTCGCTGCAGCGCCGCTTCCAGAAACTCGTCGAAGAGGCACCCGCACCCTTCCTCACCACCGAGCAGCGCGACAAGATCCACTCGTCGGCCAAGGCCATCTGCAAGGAAGCCGGCTACTACGGCGCCGGCACGGTCGAGTTCCTCGTCGGTTCCGACGGCTTGGTGTCATTCCTCGAGGTCAACACCCGTCTGCAGGTCGAACACCCCGTCACCGAGGAAACCGCAGGCATCGACCTCGTCCGCCAGCAGTTCCGCATCGCAGCAGGCGAAAAGCTCGAGTTCACCGAGGATCCGACCCCTCGCGGTCATTCGTTCGAGTTCCGCATCAACGGCGAGGACGCCGGCCGCGGCTTCCTCCCGGCTCCCGGACCGATCACCGTCTACAAAGAGCCGACCGGCCCCGGCGTCCGTGTCGACTCCGGCGTCGTCGAAGGCGACGTGATCGGCGGCGGGTTCGACTCCATGCTCGCCAAGCTGATCGTCACCGGTGAGAACCGTGAGCAGGCGCTCGAGCGGTCACGACGCGCGCTGGCCGAGTTCCAGGTCGAAGGTCTGGCGACAGTCATCCCGTTCCACCGCCACATCGTGTCCAACCCGGCATTCATCGGTGACGGCGAGGGCTTCGACATCTACACCAAGTGGATCGAAACCGATTGGGACAACCCGATCGAGCCCTACACCGGTGGACAGCCCATCGAGGACGACGACAACGAGCCCCGCAAGACCGTGGTGGTCGAGGTCGGCGGACGGCGCCTCGAGGTGTCGCTGCCGGGCGATCTGGCCCTGGGTGGTGGCGGATCCAACGGAGTTGCCACGAAGAAGCCCAAGGCACGCACGCGCGCCAAGGGCGGTAACGCCGCAGTGTCGGGTGACGCCGTCACCGCGCCCATGCAGGGCACCGTCGTCAAGGTCTCGGTGACCGAGGGCCAGGAAGTCGCCGCGGGCGATCTAGTTGTCGTTCTCGAGGCCATGAAGATGGAGAACCCCGTCACCGCCCACAAGGACGGTGTCGTGACAGGCCTGGCCGTCGAGGCCGGCGCCGCAGTCACCCAGGGCACGGTCCTGTTCGAGCTGAAGTAGGCGTACGCCATCGAGGCTGTCGAGATCAACGCCGGCGCGTGGTACCTGCGGGCATTGCGTGACGATGATCGGGTGTCGGATCGGCCGGCGCTGGCTCTGGCCGGTGTCACCGACCCCGATCACGTGCGTGCCTGTGAGCGCGGCTGGGACGAGGAAACCCGCTTCACCTGGGCCGTGTGTGAGCCAACCACCGGCGAGATGCTCGCCGAGGTCGCCATCGAGCCCCAGGGCACCGGTAACGCTGCCCGATTGACCGGGTTCGCCCGGGACGGTTTCGACGAACCGCTGGCAGCAGCACGAATCGTGGTGCAGCGCTTTGGTGAAGTCGCGCTGGGTTACACCTTCGACTGACCAGTTCCACAGAACCCGCAAAACCCGCAGAAAATTCGCGCCACCTGCCTGCGTGCGCGCCGGTTGCAACCGGCGCGCACGCAGGCAGGTGGCGCGAATCCTTGCGCAGTCTCCGCTTCAGACGTCTGGACGGTCGTGGTCCAGCCCGGTGCCGAGGTCGGCGCAGTCGACCTCGATGACGTCGGTACGGGCAGCGAGATAGGGTCCCGCGCCACGGTCCCCCGACAACGACTGCAGGACCCCATCGAGATGGTCTGCGCCGAGGTAGACCGGATGTCCGGCAGACCCCGCGAATACTGCTCTGCCCAGTCGGCCGGGTCGGGGACCGCAAGCGTCCAGAAGTCGGCGCACCTGCGCGCCCGTCACGTCCGGGATGTCAACAACATGTAAAACCACTCCGACTAGATCGGGGACGTCGGCGGCTTCCAGAAGCGCCACGCGCACGGACTCGCTCAAGCCCCTGCGCCAGTCCGGCACCTGTACGGCCTGCGCTCCCCCGGGCATCTCCGGGGCAGCGGCACCGACGGTGACGAGCACCTGTCCGCATCCGCCGTCGCCGAGCGCATCCACCCCGGCGCGCAGCCAATCACCTTGATGCGCAAGTATTTTCGGCATCCCGTATCTGGTGCCCGCGCCGGCGGCCAACAGAACCCCGACCACCGTTCCGTGCTCTGGCATACCGCCTGGGCCCGCGCTCGCACTCGATGGTGCTGCCCTGTCACGGGCGTCTCCGGTGGCCGTCTCGCCCGCCGTGCGCTCCACCGATCGACCTCCTCCGGGCCTGACGGCCTTGGATATATCGGTTCTGCTCGCCGAGCGGACGAGCAGACTTCGCGAGATCCTCATGGGAAGCGATGGCACCCCGCCGGATGGCGGTGCCCACGAGACCCACATGACCATCTCACCAGAGGTACCACCGAATGAGCACCGACTCCGAGGCCGGATCATCCGACGCCACCCGATCGTTTCGACCCGATTCGACCGCTTTCAGGACGTGATGGGCTGAACAGGCACAGACTTCGAGCATTGACGTGTGCAGGCAACCAGAGCGGGCGCTGCGATGAAGGCAGCAGCACCACGAGAAATCGGAGAGGACGGGACCTGACGTGCGACGAGTTGACTGGCGAGGACTCGAGAGTTTCAACGAGTTGCGCGAGCGCCAGGCGATCCACGCCCTCTACCAGTGCTGCACGTCGTGCATCTGGGCGATCCGGGTGGCGGCGGGCCGGCCGTTCCCGGACGAAGAAGCCCTCTACAACCGCTCGGATCTGATCCTGGCAGAGTTGTCGGAGGCAGACCTGGAAGAGGCGCTCGACGGGCACCCCCGAATCGGTGACCGGCCGACGAACTCGTCATCGGCCCGCGAGCAGTCCGGGGTCGCCGGCGCAGACGAGGCTGTTCTGGCCGAGCTCAAGCGGTGCAACGCCGAGTACGAGGAGAAGTTCGGCCATGTGTACCTGGTCTTCGCCGATGGGCGACCCGCCACGGAGCTGCTGGCAATTCTGCACGAACGCATGAACAATGATCCGGAAACCGAAAGGCGGGTCATGCGAATGGAATTGGCGAAGATCAATCGTCGGCGGCTGCGACTCATGTTGGAGCCGGCGATTCGATACGTCGACGAAGGCGAGGATGCCGCGTCGTGAGTGACCTCAGCACCCACGTTCTCGATGCGGTCACGGGCAAGCCGGCCAGCGGCCTCACGGTCATCCTCTACGATTCAGATGGCGCCGAACTCGCCTCCAGCACAACCGATTCTGATGGCCGTATCGGATCGCTCGCCGGCGGCGGGCTCACCGAGGGCGTCTACCGCTTGCTTTTCGACACCGGCAAGTGGTTCGCCGACAACCACATCGAGGGTTTCTACCCGGAGGTGGCGATCACATTTTCCGTCACCGATACCACCAGGCACCACCACGTGCCCCTGTTGCTGAGTCCGTTCGCCTACTCGACGTACCGCGGCAGCTGACGATACAAAAGGAGAAGACACAGAGCTCATGGGCATCATCCTGGGTGAGAACCAGTACGGCAAAGCCGAGAACCGGGTGGTGCGGATCTATCGCGACACCCCCAGGCACGAGATCAAGGACATCAACGTCGGCAGCGCCCTTCGCGGCGACTTCGCCGCGGCCTACACCGACGGTGACCAACGGAAGGTGCTGCCCACCGACACGCAGAAACAGACTGCCTATGCCTACGCCAAGGAAAAGGGCATCGAGTCGATCGAGAAGTACGCGCTCGAACTCGCCCGCCACTTCGTCGACGACTTCGAACCGGTGTCCGGGGCCAGGATCGAGGTCGAGGAGTACGCCTGGGAACGCGCTGTGGTCGACGGTGCCGAGCACGACCACACATGGGTCCGCAAGGGTCAGGAGACCCGGACCGCCGACATCACCGTGGAAGGCAAGGGCGATGCCCAGCAGACGTGGGTGATCGGGGGCCTCAAAGACCTGGTGCTGCTGAAGTCGACCGGTTCGGAGTTCCACGACTTCCTCGAGGACGAATACACGATCCTCGAACCGACCACCGACCGGGTGATGGCCACATCGCTGGTGGCCAAATGGCGTTTCACCACGACCGATGTCGACTGGGAGGCGGTCTACCCGGCCATCAAACAGATCATCATCAACCGCTTCGCGACCGTGCAATCCCTTGCCTTGCAACAGACCCTCTACGAGATCGGGAAGATGATCCTGGAGACCTACGACGTGATCGCCGAGGTACGCCTGTCGGCTCCCAACAAGCATCACTTCATCTACGACCTGTCCCCGTTCGGCCTGGAGAACAACAAGGAGGTCTTCCATGCCGACGACCGTCCCTACGGTTTGATCCAGGGCACGGTGACCCGCGACGATGCGCCGGACGCAGGCCCGGCATGGAACCCGCAGATGGCGTGGCTGGGCTGAGCCCACGCAGGCCGGGCCACCCCCTCCCTGGCCGCCGATCGGTCTGATCGACGGGGCGGTGTCGGCGCTGATCGGCGCATGGGCTCGAATGGATTCATGGACACTGTGCAATTGGTGGAGGTCAGTCCGCGCGACGGACTGCAGAATGAGAAGACCGTGTTGTCGGTGGACGACAAGGTCGAGCTCATCAACCGCAGCGTGGCAGCCGGAGTCCGGCGCATCGAAGCCGTCAGTTTCGCCAACCCGAAACGCGTTCCCCAGATGGCCGGCGCCGAGGAGGTGATGGCGCAGCTACCCCGCGGTAACGGTGTCTCCTACATCGGCCTGGTGCTCAATCGTCGCGGCCTGGACCGGGCCTTGGCCGCGGGAGTCGACGAGATCAACGCCGTGGTCGTCGCGACCGATGAGTTCAGCACGCGGAATCAGGGCTGCACTGTCGCAGAGGGCATTTCGGCATGGCAACACATTGCCGAGGACGCCCGGGCCGCCGGAATCCTCACGACGGTCACGATTGCTGCGTCGTTCGGATGCCCGTTCAGCGGTGAGGTCGATCCCGCGTGGGTCATCGAGGTGTCACAGCGTGTGGCGGCCGCAGGTCCCGACGAGATAGCGTTCGCCGACACGATCGGGGTGGGTGTCCCCTCTCAGGTGCGCGTGCTCGCCGCCGGTGCGCACAGCGCCGCTCCGGGCATTCCGGTGCGCTGGCACTTCCACAACACCCGTAACACCGGCTACGCCAACGCGCTCGCCGCTCTGGAGACCGGTGCGGCAGCACTGGACGCGAGCATCGGCGGATTCGGCGGTTGCCCTTTCGCCCCGGCGGCCACGGGCAACATCGCATCCGAGGACCTCGTCTACGCGCTCGACCGCTCAGGCGTTCATTCCGGCGTCGACCTCGAATCGCTCGCCTCTACAGCAACCTGGCTCGGTGCCCGATTGTCCAAAGACGTTCCCGCACAGCTCGGCCGGGCAGGCAACTTCCCGCCCAGCTGACGCTGCGGCCGGCCGTCCCGTCCGATCGAGGACTACTCCAGTTCCACCAGCAGGTCGCCGCCTTCGACTTGTGCGACGGTGGTGATGGCGATGCGTTTGATGGTGCCGCCGGTGGGGGTGGTGATGGCGGCTTCCATTTTCATGGCTTCGATGGAGCCGATGGTGGCGCCGGGTTCGATGTGTTGTCCGGGTTCGACCACGGTGGTGACGACTCCGGCGAAGGGTGCGGCGATGTGTTTGGGGTTGCCGGCGACTGCTTTTTCGGCGACCAGGACGTCGACCTTGAGGGAACGGTCACGGACCTGGACCGGTCGGAGTTGGCCGTTGAGGATGCACATCACCGTGCGCATGCCGCGTTCGTCGGCCTCGCTGATCGCTTCCAGACCGATGAGTAGTTCGACGCCGGGTTCGAGTTCGACGCGGTGTTCGTCGCCGTACCGCAGGCCGTAGAAGAACTGGTTGGCCGACAAACGTGAGGTGTCGCCGTAGGCGGTTTGGTGTTCTTCGTAGTCGCGGGTGGGGCCGGGAAACAGCAACCGGTTCAACGTTGATCGTCGGGTGGCGCTGTCGCCGTCGAGGGCGGCCTGATCGTCGTCGGAGAGCTCGGTGACCGGTTTGGCCGGGGCCCGGCCGGCCAGGGCTCGGGTGCGTAGGGGTTCGGGCCAGCCACCGGCGGGGTCGCCGAGCTCGCCGCGCAAGAACCCGATCACCGAATCAGGAATGTCGTAGGAGGCGGGGTCCTGGGCGAAGTCGTCGGCACTGACCCCGGTGCCCACCAGGGCTAGGGCCAGATCGCCGACCACTTTCGAGGACGGGGTGACCTTGATCAACCGGCCCAACATCCGGTCGGCGGCGGCGTAAGCGTGCTCGACCTGTTCGAACCGGTCCCCCAGCCCCAGTCCGATGGCCTGCTGACGCAGGTTCGACAACTGCCCGCCCGGGATCTCATGGGTGTAGACCCGGCCCGTGGGGGCGGGGAGCCCGGACTCGAACGGCGCGTACACCTTCCGCAGCGCCTCCCAATACGGTTCGAGCTCACACACCGCGGCCAGGTCCAGGCCGGTGTCGTACTCGGTGTGCGCGGTGGCGGCAACAATCGCCGACAACGCGGGCTGGCTGGTCGTCCCGGCCAACGCCGCCGAGGCACCATCGACCGCGTCCGCGCCGGCCTGCCACGCCGCCAGATACGTGGCGAGCTGCCCGCCCGGGGTGTCATGGGTGTGCACATGCACCGGCAGATCGAAGTTCTGTCGCAGCGCCGAGACCAGTGTCGCGGCCGCCTGCGGGCGTAGCAGTCCGGCCATGTCCTTGATCGCCAGAATGTGCGCGCCCGCGTCGACGAGTTGTTCGGCCAACCGGAGGTAATAGTCCAGGGTGTACAGGTTCTCGCGGGGGTTGGACAGGTCACCGGTGTAGGACAGGGCGACCTCGGCGATCGTGGTGCCGGTCTCGCGGACCGCATCGATCGCCGGCCGCATCTGATCAACATTGTTCAACGCGTCGAAGATCCGGAAGATGTCGATCCCCGTCGCAGCGGCCTCGGACACGAACGAGCGGGTCACCTGCTCGGGGTACGGGGTGTAGCCGACCGTGTTGCGTCCGCGGAGCAGCATCTGCAAGTTGATGTTGGGCATCGCCTCACGCAGCTGCGCCAGGCGGTCCCACGGATCCTCCTTCAAAAACCGCAACGCCACATCATAGGTCGCCCCGCCCCAGCACTCCACCGACAACAACTGCGGGGTCATCGCCGCCACATACGGGGCAACCATCACCAACCCGGTCGTACGAATCCGCGTCGCCAACAACGACTGATGCGCATCACGGAACGTGGTGTCGGTGACACCAAGGACTTTCGACGCCCGCAAGTCCGCGGCGAACCCCTCCGGACCCAACGACAGGAGCCGCTGCCGCGAACCATCAGCCGGCGACGAGATGTCGACGTCAGGAAGTTTGTCGCGCGGATACACCGTCGCCGGACGCTCCCCGTGCGGTTTGTTCACCGTCACATCAGCCAAATAATTCAAGATTCGGGTGCCCCGGTCCGCCGAGACCCGCGAGGTCAGCAACTGCGGTCGTTCCTCGATGAACGACGTCGTCACGTTCCCCGCCCGAAAATCCGGGTCATCCAACACTGCTTGCAGGAACGGCACATTCGTGGCCACCCCACGAATCCGGAACTCAGCCAACGCCCGCCGCGACCGCGCCACCGCCGTCTCGAAATCCCTGCCCCGACACGTCAGCTTCACCAGCATCGAATCGAAATGCGCACTGACCTCCGCGCCCAACGTCGCCCCACCATCCAGACGCACCCCCGCCCCACCCGGAGTGCGGTAGGCGGTGATCCGGCCGGTGTCAGGCCGGAACCCGTTCGTCGGATCCTCGGTGGTGATCCGGCACTGCATCGCCGCGCCGCGGATCTGCACCGCATCTTGCGACAACCCCAACTCGGCCAACGTCTCCCCTGCGGCGATCCGCAACTGGGACTGCACCAAATCCACATCGGTGATCTCTTCGGTCACCGTGTGTTCGACCTGGATACGAGGGTTCATCTCGATGAACACGTGATTGCCGTCGCGGTCCACCAAGAACTCGACCGTGCCCGCACACGTGTAACCGATCTTGCGGGCGAACGCGACCGCGTCCGCGCAAATCTTTTCCCGCAACCCCGCCGGCATGTTCGGTGCCGGCGCCAGCTCGATCACCTTCTGATGGCGACGCTGCACACTGCAATCCCGTTCGAACAAATGCATCACGTTGCCATGCTGATCAGCCAAGATCTGCACCTCGATATGACGCGGGGCGATCACCGCCTGCTCCAAAAACACCGACGCATCACCGAACGCCGAATTCGCCTCCCGCGCAGCAGCTTCAATGGCCTCCCGCAACCCGTCGATCGTCTCCACCCGCCGCATCCCCCGGCCACCACCACCAGCAACCGCCTTGACGAACACCGGGAACCGCATCGACTGAGCCGCAGCCATCAACTCATCAACATCCACCGACGCCTCCGACGACGCCAACACCGGCAACCCCGCCGCCTTGGCTGCCGCGATCGCCCGGGACTTGTTACCCGTCAACTCCAAAATGTCGGCAGACGGACCCACAAACGTGATCCCAGCCTCCGCGCACGCCGCCGCCAGATCCGGATTCTCCGACAAAAACCCATACCCCGGATAAATGGCGTCAGCACCCGCTCGCCGCGCCGCAGCGATGACCTCCTCGACCGAGAGATACGCCCGCACCGGATGCCCCGGCTCACCGATCTGATACGCCTCATCAGCCTTCAACCGATGAACTGAGTTTCGATCCTCGTACGGGAACACCGCCACCGTCCCGGCACCCAACTCATACGCAGCACGAAAAGCACGAATCGCGATCTCACCACGGTTGGCCACCAACACCTTGCGAAACATCAACGCGCCTCCACATCGCCCACGAAATCATCAAGTTGTCAGCCGAGCATCGTCGTGCGCGGCCCAGCTGGCCGAGGCAGCTGTAGCAAAGTCCTGCGCGATGTTTCGGGCGACTCTTGTGAAATACAGTCACGCCGTAGCACGTTCGCAGGCCGTGCAGGTCTGAACAGCGAGCCCCTACAAGAAGATCGCGCGCGTCAATCGGACGGCGTAGTCCGCATCGGGGTTGGTCGTACCGTCACCCACACGCTCGGCGATGGCTGCGATGGAAATATCGCGCCGTTTCGGCAGCCTGTGCTTCTCTGCCGCGGCGAGCGCACCTGGCATTTGTTCGCTGGTGAGGTCGGTGCAGTAGCACGGCGCGCCGGGCTGTTGCCGCCAGGATTCTGACAGGACACCGGCATCGAAACCGTCGAAGCCGGTTTCATCGACCAGCCCTATTGCCAATTCCCGGGCGTCGGCATCGTTTGCTGCAACGGGAATCGCGATACGGCCGGCAGTTCCTTGCGGGCGGCCGTGCTCCGCCAACGACGCTGAACTGATTGCGTTGAATACCTTCACGATTGGGCGCCCGAGTTGCTCCGCCACCCATTCGCTCTCGACCTGACCTTCATCGATCGCTTCAATGTGGCCATCGCGCAAGGGGTAGTAATTCGACGTGTCGAGGATGATCGCATCAGCCAAGGCCTCCGATAGCGGCGAACCGAAGGCCGGCAGCCGGTCCAGTGGCATCGAGAGGATCACCACGTCGACGTCCTTGACTGCCTCTGCTGCGAACACCGCACGGGCGCCCGCGCTGAGGGCGTCAGGGTGAACCGATTCCGGTTCGCGGGAGTTGGCGACTTTTACGTCATGACCCGCCGCGCTCAACTTCCGGCTGAGGGTCCTGCCGATATGCCCGGCGCCGGCAATTCCGATTCTCATCCTGGATTCCTGTTCGTTGTCTGTTCTTGGATCATGGAAAGTGCGTGGTTCCTGAAGTGCTAAGAGGAACGCAGTTCGAGCTGCCTGGCCTCGGCCACATTGCGACAGCCAGACAGAGCGAGAGCGATCTCGAGCTCTGCCCGCAGCAGCTCGAGCGCGTGTCGAGCCCCATCCTCACCAGCGGCCGCCAGGCCGTAGAGAGTTGGGCGTCCCACCAGACACGCCCGGGCCCCTAGAGCCAGGGCCTTCGCGATGTCACTACCGCGTCTGACCCCGCTGTCGAACAGAACCTCGGCTTGGTCGCCCACGGCTGCGACGACTGCAGGCAGGAGATCGATTGTGGCCGGGGCGTCGTCGGACTGCCGGCCTCCGTGGTTGGACACGACGACAGCGTCTGCTCCTGCCTGGACGGCAAGCTTGGCGTCGTCTGGATGCAAGATCCCCTTGACGACGAGCGGTCCAGACCAGATTTTCCTGATCCACTCGATTTCTTTCCAGGTCAGCCCCGGGTCGAAGCTGGCTTGGAAGGATTCTGCGTGAGACGCCGGTCCACCGGTGGCCTTGAAGTTGACCGGCAGGAATCGACCGTGCTGCACAAATCCCGTCGACCAACCCGGGTGGCGTACTCCCGAGAACAGAGTCTTCATCGAGACCCTCAAGGGGCGCGAGAATCCATTACGGAGATCGCGTTCGCGCTTGCCGGTACGAGAACCATCAACTGTGACGACCAACGCGCCGTAACCGGCTTTGGCCGCGCGGTCCAAGATCTCGACGACGAACTCGCGGTCGCGCCACACGTACAGCTGGAACCATTTCGTGCCTGTGGTCGATTCGGCGACATCCTCGATCGAGTACGACGCAGAGGTGGCCAGCGTGTAGATGGTGCCGATCGAGTCGTACGCACGTGCCAGCGCGGGTTCCCCCGAGTGATGGACGAGTCCGACGACCCCGGTGGGTGCGCCGATGATGGGCACCTCGATCCGCTGTCCCAGCACCGTTGTCGACATATCGACTTTGGAGACATCGGTCAGGACGCGCCCGACGATTCCGATCCGATCGAGGGCGTCCCGATTGCGACGCATGGCCAACTCGTCGTTTGCGCCACCCTCGACGAAGTCGAAAATTGTCTTCGGCAGTTTTCGCTTGGCGATGCGGCGAAGATCGGAGACGTTGTGCGCCTTCTTCAATGCGCGCGGCGTGCCTGTTCGTCGTCCGCGTGTTGTCCGAAGTCGTTGAAGGTCTCCCGACACCTGGTCAGTTACCAACTTGATGAACGGGTTCATCTCGACTCTCTTCCTGCACTGTCCGCATCGACTAGGTGGACCGCCTCTACCGACGTCCTATAGAGTTAATATCAGACAATTGGCCAGTTAACCAGGGTTTCACGAACCACTGCATGATGAGAGGTGCTCCTTGAAGGGTTACGAAGCGGTTGCGTTGGCTGTTCAACACTTCTCGGACGCACCGGTTTTCGGCGTCATGGGAAACGCCAACATGTTGATCTTCGCCGCGCTGTCGGCCAAGGGCGACGAGCGACTGGTGAGCGCCCGACACGAGGCAGCGGCTGTCGCCATGGCAGACGGTTACGCCCGAACGTCTGGCGAAGTGGGAGTCTCCACGGTCACCTCGGGTCCCGGACTGTCGCAGGTCGCCACATCGCTGCTCGCGGCCGCACGGTATCGCTCTCCTCAAGTCCTCATCAGTGGCGACGCGTACCGCCGTGATTCGGCTCGTCTGCAGGCCTTTGACCAACAGGCCTTTGCCGACACGTGCGAAAGCGGGTTCGTGCCGATCAAACGCGTGCAGGACATCGTTCCGGCCGTACATGAAGCGTTCGCGCGCGCCATCCTAGAGTCTCGGCCGATTCTGCTGTCGATCCCCGAGGACCTTCAATTGGAGGAAGCTGCATCCAACGTCGAGGCCGATCTTCAAGCCCTGACAAGACCCCAACGTGCAGTCACGCCTGCGCCTCGTGACTCCGAGATCGAGCGCGTGATCGACCTACTCGAAGACGCACAGCGTCCGGTTTTCGTGGTCGGGCGCGCCTGCCGTGACGAGGAGACCATCCGATCGATCAGGGAGCTCGCCGAGCACTACGGAGCGTTGTTGGCAACCTCGCTACCGGCGAAAGGGCGGCTTGACGACGACGAGTGGTCCATCGGGGTCTCGGGCGGGTTTGCCCACACCGGGGCGCGCAAACTCCTGCAGGGAGCTGACCTCGTAGTTGGATTCGCCGCTGGTCTTGCCAGTTACACCACCGACAAGACGACCCTCTATCCATCGGCGGCAATGGTCGCGCTTGATCTCCAGCAGGCTCCAGAGAGCGCAATGCTCGGACATGACGTGGTTCTGGGGGACGTCGCGGAGACCGCCCCACGGTTGCTGGCCGCTGCTCGCGGCCGCTCGAGTGTTCACGTGAACTTCCGTGGACCCGAGGCGCTCGAGCACATCAAGACCCTGACCACCGAGGCAGTGGCGACCATTGACGAACGACCCGACGGCATGCACCCTGCCGCGGTCGCTGAAGCCCTGAGAACGTCCCTACCGCACGGAGCCCAGGTGGTCCTGGGCGGCGGCCACTTCTGGGCATTCGTCGTCATGGGCGTTCACAAACGCCCCGACCTGCATTGGCAGTTCTCTTACCAGTTCGGCTCGATCGGCCAAACCCTCCCCGTTGCAATCGGCGCTTGGTACGGCGATCCCTCGCGGCCTCTTGTTGTGATCGACGGCGATGGCAGCGTGCTCATGCACATCCAGGAACTCGACACAGTGGCCCGCTACCGGATACCCATGACCCTGATCGTCGCGAATGACGGAGCGTTCGGGGCCGAAGTCCACAAACTTCGACCGGCCGGACTCACCGACACCATCGCGACGTTCACTCCACCCGACTTCTCGGCCATCGGTGAGGCGTTCGGCGGCATCGGCGTTCAGGTCAAGGAGGACACCGCACTCGCTTCAGCCCTCGAGCGCAACGCCGACGCCGGTCGATTCCAGGTGCTCGATGTCCACATCTCCAGCGAAGTGGCGAGCGAGCCGTTCAAACGGTGGTACTACGAGGGTTGAGCCAACGCCGGCCCGGACTGCGCCGACACCGCAGACGCCTGATCAGAAGCAATTGCCAACTCGTACGAGGCGGCAAGGCCGGACAGGTGCAGTCGCATAGCCGATTCGGCGGCTGCGACATCTCGACTGCGAATGGCCTCGACGATGGCCCGGTGCTCGTCCACCACCCGCTCCCACATCGCCTGATCGAGACGGTTCCTGGGCACCCGCCGTGCGCTGACTTCGAACACGGGGAGAGCGACGATGGGAAGCAGACGGTTGCCCGAGGCTTCGAGTAGCTCTTGGTGGAAGGCGAAGTCGAGGTCGAACAGATGCTCGACGGCGGGCACCGAGTCAGGTACCAATCCCGCCAATCTCTCCACCGTGTCCTCACCGCACTTCGCCGCGGCCATGCCGGCTGCCGGAACCTCGAGGATGAGCCGTACCTGGACCATCTCGGCGATCGAGAGATCGCTGGCGCCCACAAGCGTGGCCAGCGACGTCGTCAAGCCATCCGAGACATTGGCAGCTGACGGCTTGCTGACCACGCTTCCGCCGTGCGCGCCCGGTTGTGTCACGATCAGCCGCTCTGACGACAAAAGCCGGAGGGCTTCGCGAACAGTACTTCGGCTGGTGCCGAACTGCTCGCACAGCTGCGCCTCGGCCGGCAGTTTGTCGCCGACACCGAGGAATCCGGTCACGATCCACTGTCGGATCTGAGCAGCGACCTGCTCGTACGCGCGTTTCACCGGGGTCGCTGTAGGGAGCGGCAAGGAACGGTCATTCATGCGTGCATCCTTCGGATCAACGGCCTGCTGGCCGCGGTTAAATGTGAGTCTATTGCATTGTCTGATTTTAATCCGTTACTGTGACATAAACATTCGGGAGAAGGTTCATATGACCGAGGCAGCACCGTTCAGCCCCCTTGCTCGACGATCAGTTACACACGAAACCGTGGATCAGTTGGCGACAAAATACCGCACCTGGGGGCAATGGGGCGCTGACGACGAGCTCGGTAGCGCAAACTACGTGACACCTGAGCGGCTTGTCGCTGCTGCCCAGCTCGTCCGCACAGGAACGACGTTCTCTTTGTCCCTTCCCATGGACGTCACCGGGCCCATGCATGGGCCCTCTTCGCGCGTGAACCCACAACACCAGATGCTCATGACCGCACACGACTCCCTGCCCGGCCCGGTCCGCTACAACGATGACGCCGTCTACATGCCCTTGCAGTCGTCCACGCAATGGGATTCGCTGGCCCATGTCTTCTACAACGGCGAAGGGTACAACGGCCGCGGAATCGACACTGTCGGTGTTGTCTCAGGCGTGAGCGCCAACAGCATCACCGCTCTGCGCCGGCATGCCGTGGGCCGCGGCGTTCTCCTCGACCTGGCTCGCTTCTACGATCGCGACGCCTTGGAACCAGGCGCCTGCATCCAAGCCGAGGATCTTGAAGCATGCGCACAGGCTCAAGGTGTAGACGTCGGCGAAGGAGACTGGGTGCTGGTTCGCACGGGCCAGATGGCTCAACACCGAAACGCCGGATCGTGGGGCGACTACGCCGGTGGCTCGGCTCCGGGCCTGGGTGTGAGCGCCGCCGATTTCTTGTGTTCTCGGCGGGTTGCCGGAGTCGCATCCGACACCTGGGGACTCGAAGCACTGCCGTACGAGACAGCCGATCTGTATTCTCCGCTGCACATCATCCTTCTGGTCAACGCCGGCATCTACATCGGAGAGATGTGGGATCTGGACGCCCTCGCGGAGGACTGCGCCGACAACAAGGTGTACGAGTTCTTCCTCGCCGCTCCCCCGCTTCCGATCACCGGCGCAGTTGCATCGCCGATCAATCCGATTGCGATCAAGTGAAGCACTAGACCACTCGACTCGTCCATCGGTGTCAGACGGTTGCCGATGGATGGGTCGTGGCAATGCCGCCGGCGGTCCAAGCGCTCAGACAAAAAAAGCCCGCTCGCTTACTGGAAGCGAGCGGGCATCTTTATTGGTGAGCGACGGGGGCTGTTGACCGATGCTGCTGTTCGCATTCCCGACCGAGCGTGGCCTGCACGGCGATGTGAAAACCGTTGCAAGACAGACTCAGTCGGGGCCGACAACAACTCCTTGAGACCCAGGGTCAGGCCTGCTGCAAGCCCAGTGCCTGAGACAGCTTGCGCAGAGAGGGCCGCGGGTCGTACGTCGGGCCGTTCCCGGCGACCTGGACCACGACATGGTCAGCGCCCGCCTGCAACTGCCGGTTGATCGCTTCGACGGCCGCATCGAGTGTTCCGAGTCCGATGAGCGCTCGTTTGAGCCTGTCAGAGCCGCCGGGCACGAAGTCGTTCTCAGTAAACCCTTGGCGCAACCACGAATTCCGATAATTGGGGAAGCGAAGGTAGCCGTCGAGGTGCAGACCCGCGGCTTCGTTGATCTCACTCTCGGATCCATCGAAGGCCACGGCGTGCTCGGTGATGATCCACTTGTCATCGCCCAGGATCTCGCGTGTGGTCCGCGTCTGTTCAGGGGTCACCAAATATGGCATTGCACCGTCGGCGGCCTCTCCGGACAGCGCGATCATCTTGGGGCCCAATGCGGCAAGAATGCGCGGAGGGCGACCGATCTCTTTCTCCACGAACGCCGGTAGATCTGCCATCTCCGCCAGGTAGTCACGCATTGCGGCAAGGGGCTTGGGTACTTCCAAACCGAACCGTCTTTGGAGTCCCAGCGCATGGCTGACGCCCAAGCCGAGGACGAACCGGCCGGGGTACACGGCAGCGAGTGTCCGGGCACCGGCCTCAGCGATCGATGCATGGCGCGCAAAGATGTTCATGATGCCGGTTCCGACAACGAGACGCTCGGTCGCAGGCAGAAGCGCTGCGGCAAGCGTGATGGAGTCCTTGGCGCCGCTCTCGGGATAGAAGAACGAACCGAATCCCAACTCTTCGATCTCGCGCGCAATCGCTTGGACCTCTGGCGTGGGCCAGTGATCATTGGCCCAGAAGACTCCGACCTTCGATCGGAAGTCGATCTGCGTCCGCGGAGACGTCGGTGCATCAGTCTCAGGCATCGACCCGGCTCTCGATCAGTGTCCGCAGACGACGCTTGTCCGGCTTACCCGAACCCAGCCAAGGGATCTCGTCGCGGTCCATGAGGAACCACAACGTGGGGACCTTGTACTTCGACAGCTTGCCGGCGGCATACTCGGCGAGCGCTTCGGTCGACGGCGCATCACCAGGCGCGGCCACCACCACGGCAGTCACTTCTTCGCCGCGCTGTGCGTGCACCGTTCCGAACACGAGGCAGTGCAGGACGGACTCGTGGGACTCGATGGCCACCTCGACCTCGCGCGGTGACACGTTGGCACCTGACGCCTTGATCAACTCCGAGTAGCGGCCCACATAGAACGGACGCGGGTCGCCGTCGATCATGACCACACGGTCGGCCGAGTGATACCAACCGTCCTCATCGAGGATCTCCCAGCGCTCGCGCCCGTAGTAGCCGAGCATGAGACCGGGCCCTCGCACGCACAGTTCGCCCTCTTCGCCCGACGGCACCGTCAGTCCGGTCTCCGGATCGATCACCTTGAGTTCGACATCGGCGAAGGTGCCCATGGTCTCGCTCATCGAACGATGCGCGGAAAGTCCTGGAATCGGGACGTTGACCGTGGCGACATCGGCAGGCCCACTGGTCACCGCGGGCGCCGAGGACAGATCGCGCGAAGCGAAACTGGGGTGAGCTCGGATCGACTGCATGACCGTCGGCCAGCCGATCACGGACGTTCCCCGTTCACGCTCGAGCAGCTCCAGCGCTTCACCAGCGTTGAACTTCGGCATGATGAGCAACGTCAGCGGCGAGAGCAACGCAGTGGAAATCGTCAGAACGCCTCCGACCCAGAAAAAGGGCATCCCGCAGATGGCCTTGGCCGGAAGATCGCCGGCGTCGGCCGCCATCATGGCCGGCACCGTGGCGCAGTCACGAAGGACCGATCCGTGCGAATGAACGACGCCCTTCGGGTCGGCACTGGAGCCCGAGGTGTACACCACCACGGCTGCATCGCCGGGTTTGACCTGCTGCTCGACGAGCTCGAGTAGTTGCCTATCGGGTTCGCCCGTCGCTGCATCTGCGTAGAGGTCGACCGATTCAGCCCAGGGTTTGGTCGTGGTCCCATGAATCCACACCCTGCGCAGATATGGAGCCTCGGTGAGGCGCAGGCTCGGGTCGGAAGCGTTTTTCAAACCCGGCAGAGCACTTTCCAAGAAGTCCTCGACGTCCTTGCCGACCACCGTACGGCTGGTGATCAGAACATCTACGTCGCCTAGAAAAATCACCCGGCCGAGTTCGGCTGGCGAGTAGATGGTGCTGAAGCCCTCGACCAGCGCACCGATGCGGGTCGCAGCAAGCCACGTGACGATGAACTCGTGCGTGTAGGACTCGAAAATACCGACACGGGTTCCCTTGCCGATGCCGCGGGCAAGCATGCGCCGGGCGAGCCTGGCCGACGCCTCCTCAACCTCGCGATAGGTCATCCGGCGGTCCAGGGACACGACAAAATCCGTGTCACCGTGCCGTTCGACTGACTGCTTCAGCGCCTCGGGAATGGTCGCCTTGTAGCCCAGGTCGATGGAAGTCATTACGGTCGATCCTTTCCCGCTGTCGAAGGCGGTGAACTCTCAGCGCGAACGCTGTCCTTCTCCGCCAACACGATTGGCGGCGCATCTTGCCACGACTTGATTCCGTGCGCCTCGTCACCAACCCCCCACCCGTGGCTGCTGATCTGAGCCCAGTAAGCGTGCTGGAACTGATGCAAGCTGAAGGACGATGCAAGAGAGTTGGTGAATCCCATGTTGTCGAGAGTCTGATTCACCGACTCCTTGACCAGCAACGCCGTCATCGTGGGCACCTCGACGATTCTCCGCGCGAAGTCAATCGTGGACTGCTCCAAGGCCTCTCGAGGGAAGACCTTTGTCACCATTCCGAGGCGGTACGCCTCGTCGGCGTCGATCGCGTCGCCCGTCAGCATCAATTCCTTGGTCTTCCGAGGGCCGAACTCCCACGGGTGCGCAAAGTATTCGACTCCGCACATGCCAAGCCTGGTGCCGACAACGTCGGCGAACTGTGTGTCATCGGCCGCAATGATGAGGTCGCAAGCCCACGCAAGCATGAGTCCGCCGGCGTAAACGGGGCCCTGCACCGATGCGATCGTGATCTTCCGCAGGTCTCGCCACCGCTTGATATTTTCGAAGAAGTAGTGCCATTCCTGAATGAATGTCTGCTCCGAACCCTCCCGGGTCCCGCCGTTGACCTGATAGGTCCGGTGCATCGTGGGCCCCGGAGTCTGTTCGGCCACAGTAGCTTTCGAGCCGAGGTCGTGGCCCGACGAAAAGGAGTCACCGGCACCTCGCAGCACGACGACGCGCACGCCGTCGTCTTCCTCGGCCGCTGTGAACGCCTCACCCAGTTCCACGAGCAGACCGCGGTTCTGCGCGTTCTTCTGCTTGGGACGGTTGAGGGTGATCAGGGCAATGGAACCTTCATCGATCAGCTCATACTCGATGAATTCGAAGTCAGTCATATTCAGACCTTTCCGTTCTTGTACGTAGTCGGCGGTGACGTGGCGTCGCAGAGCGACCGCTACGACGCCTGCGCGGAGCGAGCCGGGCCCAGCTCGTAGGGGTCCAGATCCTCAAGAGCATTCTCCAGCGCCTCACGGTAGGCGGTGAAGCCGCCGGCGTAAGAAACAACCTGCCGCTTCTTGCCCTTCACGTTTGCGCTCATCCACCAGCTGTCAGCCGTCGGGTACAGGGTGCCCTCGATGGCTTCGTCGCAGGCTCGCGACCATGCCGCCTGGGCCTCCTTGGTCGGTTCGATCCACTGTGCGTCTCGCGACTCGGCCGCCCTGATGAGGTCGGCGATGAACCGGTTCTGGGCATTTGCCAGCAATGGTGGCGAGAAGAATGCACTGGGGCTCTGCATACCGTTGACGAAGAACATGTTCGGGAAACCGTGAGTGGTGATGCCGAGATGCGACTCGACTCCGTGAGCCCACTCGTTCTTCAAGTGCAGGCCGTCCCGGCCCCTGATGTCGATACGCAGCAGGCCACCAGATCCCGCGTCGAAACCGGTCGCAGCAACGATGACGTCGAGCTCGTGCTCTGCGCCACTGGCGAGCTTGATCCCGCGCTCTGTGATCTCGGCGATGGGATCTGAGTTGACGTCGACCAGCGACACGTTGTCGCGATTGAAGGCTTCGTAGTAGCCGTCCTCGCCGCAAGGTCGTCGGAGCAGCGGGCCGTGATTCTTCGGGATCAGCAGCTCAGCCACCTCCGGATCCCGCACCACGTTTCGGATCTGCCGCTCACAGAACTCGCGAAGCAGGTCGTTGGCTTCCTTGGTGACCGCCAAGTCGGTGTAACTGGCGGCGACGTTGAGACCGCCCGTCCGCCAGCGCTCAGAGAATTCGTGTTCGCGCTCTTCCGCGGTGACCTCGAGGGCCGACTTCGTGGGCGCGTTGCGCAACTTGAAGTCCACCAACACCACGCCGTAGCCGGGCTGCTCGTGCTCTTCCTGGCGAATCTTTGCGTAATTCTCTTTGACGAACCGCTCGTAATCTTCAGGCATCGTCATGTCGATGATCGGGAAAGCCCAGTTCGCGGTGCGCTGGAACACGCTCAGATGCTCGACCTCCTCAGCCAACTTCGGAACCAGCTGTACGGCAGTCGCGGCCGACCCGATCACCCCGACCTTTTTACCCTCGACCGAAGCGTCGGTTTTCCACTGACCGGTGTGCAGTAGCTCGCCCTCGAACTTGTCGAAGCCGGGCACATCCGGCCAGTGAGGAGCCGACAAGAAGCCGGTCGCCATCACGCAGTATTTAGCGTGGTACAGGTCCCCACCCGAGGTCTCGACCTCCCAAATCGCCCTCTCCTGGTCGAACTCGGTCCGAGCGACGTAAGAATCGAAGATCATGTCGTCGCGTAGCTCGAGCTTGTCCGTCACCCAGTTGAGGTACTGTTCGACCTCCGCTTGCGCGGCATAGCGCCGAGACCATTTCCATTCCTGCTGGATTTCATCAGAGAATCCGTAGGAGTACTCCAGGCTCTCGATGTCTACGCGTGCGCCCGGGTATCGGTTCCAGTACCAGGTCCCGCCGACACCCGAACCGGCCTCGAGCAACTTGACGGAGAATCCCGCCGAACGGTAGACGTGCAGGGCGTTTATTCCGCCGAATCCGGCTCCGACCACCAGAATGTCGAGCAGATCTTCAGGCGTATCGGCATTTTTCCCGGCCTCGAATGTACTCATTGTTCCCTTTCGCTGTTCGCATCTTGAACTTGTTGCGCCACCAGGAAGACAGGTAGCTCTATTGATCTCGGGTGGGGGCGCTCTCGACAACCTGACCAGGCGCGTCCACTTCGGGGCGGTGCGTGCGGCTCGACGGTCAGCACGCCGTCCGGCACTCGGAGCTCAGTCCGGCTTCGCGCCGCCGGCGCGGGAGACCCGAGCGTTGCGAATCGCGCGCGGCCGACGGGGCGCCCTGATCGAACGGACAGCCGCAACAGTTGGGCGGGGCAGGTTTGACGACACTGCGCGCGTCCCTGCAGACGGTTCGACTGCCGAGCCCGGGGCCACGTAAACCTCACTGGGCACCTCTTCCGATCGGATTCTGACGCCCGGGCGCATCGCACTCAGCGCAACCAAGAAGCCTTCTTGATGATCTGTGACTACGGTAACAGTCATCGGTCCGATCTGACAATAGTCAGACATTTACGCAATGGATAGGCTGCTGAACGCGCACTTCATAACGGGTCCCTACCGGCCGCGGCACCTCGACCGGCGGTGTCAAAGACAGCTGCGGGCGCGCTGTACGCCTCGGCGCCGAAACAGCCCGCTCTTCGAAGGACGCCTGTTGCGTAAGCCGCCGCGGTCTGAACACAGTTCGAGGCGCGGAATGCGCACGGCTCGACAAACCAACACATTGATCCAGCCACGTGTGACGAAAAGGGTTCTCGCGCAGTCAGTACGCCCTATGACACTGCAAGAAGATCGCTCAATGCAACAACTTCTGCGGCAATACGGACATCAGCGGCGTCGACCATCTTTCCTTCGACGGCAACTGCGCCCGATCCAGCCCGCTGGGCGTCCCGGTAGGTCTCGCAGATCAGCCTCGCCCGCTCTGCTTCGCGTTGCGTCGGAGTGAAGGCGGTGTTGGCGGCATCGATCTGAGATGGGTGAATCACCCATTTTCCAGCGAATCCGGATGCACGAGAAAGTCGAGCCTCTTCCGCGAAACCGTCCAGATCCCGGAAGTCGGCGTACGGGCCGTCGATCGGGATGGCGCCGGCCGCTCTTGCCCCGACCACAATCGACTGCCGCGCGAACGTCGCATGGGCTTTCTCGGCATCAGATGCGCCAGGAGTGGGCAAGATGGCCCTCAGCGAGGCTGCATAGTCGCCGGGGCCGAACGTCACGGTTTCCAGCCTGGCTGATGCGTTTGCGATGTGCGACAGGTTGACCATCGCGGCCGCTTCTTCGATCAATACCTCGAGTCCGATGGCGTGCCGGGTTTCGAGCTCGACGTGATCAAGCACTGCCGAGACGAACTCGACGTCGGCGCCACTTCTGACTTTGGGAACCACCACAACGTCGAGTTTCGCGCCGGCAGACCGAGCAACCGTCAGCAGATCATCCAGAACCCAGGGCGTACCGACCGAATTGACGCGCACGCCAAGCACTTTGCGTCCCCAGTCGAGATCACCGATCGCATCACAGGCGGCTGCGCGTGCCGATGATTTTTCCCCGACAGCAACCGAGTCCTCCAAATCGAGAATCACGTAGTCGGCGGCCGACGACGCGGCCTTCGCGATCATCCGATCGTTCGATGCCGGAGTGGTGAGCACACTTCGACGCAGCCGCACTGGAGGCGTGAGCATCAGACGACGATCTCCCCCGCGCGCAACTTCTCGATGGCTTCGGGATCGAGACCGATCTCGGCCAGGATCGAGTCTGTGTGCTCCCCGAGCAGCGGTGGCCCGAGCTCGTTCACGCTGTCGAGCGTCGAGAAGCTCGGGGCGAAGTCGAAAACCTTGACAGGGCCTACGGCGCTGTCGATTTCCTTGACCAGCTTGCGGTGCTTCAGGCGGGGATGTTCCAGCGCTTCGTCGAACTCGTTGTAGGCACCCGACGGTATCCCGAACTCGTGGAAACGCTCCAACCAGTAGCTCTGCGGCTGCGAAGCCATGGCGTCAACGACGATCTTCTGCAGCTCGTCTTTGTTCTGCAGACGAAGACCATTGCTCGAGTAGTCGGGGTGATCGATCAGCTCAGGCAGGCTCATGGCCTCGCAGAAGCGACGCCATTGGTCATGACTGCCTGCACCCGCAGCGATGACAACACCCTTGCCGTCGCCCGCCTGGTACACCCCATAGGGGAACATCGTGTGGTGGTTGAGGCCGACCCGTCCCGGATTTCTGCCCTGATACCAAGCCATATATGGGAAGTACCCGGTCCAGGTCATGACTGCATCGAAGAGAGCGAGGTCGATCGTCTGGCCCTCGCCGGTCCGTTCACGGTGATACAGACATTCCAGAATCGAGATCGTCGCGTACATGGAACCGGAGATATCTGCGACGGAGACGCTGAGCTTCGCAGGTTCCGCCTCGGTTCCATTGGTGCTGATCAGACCTGATTCAGCTTGAATGATCAGATCGAGTGCAGCCCGGTCCGCCGATGGGCCCGTTTGCCCGAATCCGCTGATGTGACAGATGATCAGGTCATCCTTGACCGCCCGGAGCCGCTCGTCGTCCAGACCCCAGCTGGCGAGGGTACCCGGCACGAAGTTCTCGATCACGACGTCCGCGTCGGCGAGTAACCGCAACAGTATGTCCGCACCCTCTTCTGACCGGAGGTTGAGGGCGATACTCTCCTTGCCCGGGTTCACCCACACATGGCCCGAGCACATGCCGTTGACGTAGTCGTCCCAATGTCGAATGAGGTCGCCGCCTTGAGGGCGTTCGACCTTGATCACCCGCGCGCCCATCTGAGAGAGCAGTCTGGTACTCATCGGCCCCGAGACGCCCTGCGTCAAGTCGACGACTTTGATTCCGTGCAATGCAGAGCTCATGTCAGTGGCTTCCTTCGGTGGTACGCACGGGACGTCGCTTGATCGAGACTGTGCGAACGCCTTCGACGACCGGGATGTCGTCTCCCTTGCGGCCTTCAAATCGGTACGTGAGTAGGCCGGCGTCTTCGCGCTTGCTGTCGGGTGCAAGCTCGAGAATCTCGCTTCGGGCGTGCAAAGTGTCGCCCTCGAACACCGGGTTGTGCAGGCGAACCCCGGTCAGCCCGACATCGGCGATGGCGTTCTCGGACAGATCCTCGGAGGTGAGTCCGATGACAACCGCAATCGTGACCGCGCCCATGACCAGACGCTCCTCGAACCGGCCGTCCATCAGCCCGTGGGCATAGGGGAGGTTGAAGTGCGCCTCAGCGGTGTTGAGCGTTGTATGGGTGATCCATAGATTGTCGACATTGTCGATGGTTCGACCGCGAGCGTGATCGAACACCGTCCCGACAACGAAGTCTTCGAAGAAGTTCTCGCTGCCGGTGACAAAGGACAGATCCCACGCTTTCGAAGGTACCCCGCTCATCGTTCACCCAAGATCCGGCGGGCGATGATCTCGCGTTGAATATCGCTGGTGCCCTCGCCAATTGGCAGCAAACCGGCGTCGCGCCAGTAGCGGTTCACCTTGGAATCGATGGCATAACCGTTGCCACCATGGAGATAAAGTGCGTCCCACGCGACCTTGTGCGCCATCTCGGCCGCGAACAGCTTGACGGCGCCGGCTTCCAGGTCGGCACGTTTGCCAGTGTCGAAAGCTTCTGCGGCAGAGAACGTCATCGAGCGCGCCGCTTGAATCTGCGTGTACATGTCCGCAAGCCGGAAACGAACCGCCTGAAAGTTCGAGATCGGCTTGCCGAACTGCACACGTTGCTGCGTGTAGGCCAAAGCTTCTTCGTATGCGGCCTGGGCCAGGCCGATACAGCGAGACGCGAACGTGATACGCGCAGTTTCGTATCCGCTCATCAGCTGCCGGAAGCCTTGTCCCTCAACGCCTCCGACGAGAGCGCTCTCCGGCACCTCGAGGTCATCGAGTGCAAGCGAGTATGACTTCATTCCGTGGTAACCCGCGGTGGGGATGTGCGTACCGGTCAGGTTCGGTGGAAGAAACTCACCAGCCGGCTTTTCGACCATGAACAGGCTGATTCCGCCGTGCTTGTGCTCATTGCTGGTGCGGGCGTAGACGAACAGCAGGTCCGCGCGATTGGCGAACGTGGTCCATTGCTTCGTTCCGTTGAGTACGTAGCCGTTCGAGGTGCGCTTGGCCGTCGTCTTGATGTTGGCCGCGTCCGAACCTGCCTCGGGTTCGGTGCCCGAGCTGGACGTCATGATGTCGCCCGTGGCCATGCCGGCGAGGTATTTGTTGCGCTGCTCGTCGGTGCCGTAGAGGTGGAGAATGTGTCCGAGGGTGGAGTTGCGGTGGATGACGCTACCCACCGACAGGCTTGCCTTCGCAAGCTCCTCGGTCACGACACAAAGAGCGGCCGTATCCAGGCCAAGACCGCCGTGCTCCTCGGGCAGTGTGACTCCGAACAACCCCAGTGCGCCCATCTTGGCAAGGACCTCGTCGGGAATTTGCTTGTCCTCGAGGTCGAGCGTCTGGGCGATCGGCTCGATCTCGCGTTTTGCGAACTGCCGGGTACTTTCCTGAATGGCCAGGTGGTCGTCTGTCAGGTACGTCACGTCGTCTTTTCCTTCATTCGCGCGAGATTGGTGCGTTGGAAGCTCAGCACTTGCTGCTGGTCTTGGTTGAAGCCCGAGGTTCGCCAGCTCACGATTCCCCAGCCGGGCTTGGACGAGGAGGTGCGGCAGCTCAATGTCTCGGACCGGGCGTATACGGTTTCGCCGTCGTAAACGGGGCGGTCGAACACCAGATCATCGATTCCGAGGAAGGGGCCTCCCGCTTCCGAGAGGTCCTCTACCGAGAGCCCGAGAATCGTCGTGAAAACGAGCATCGGGTTGATCACTGCACCGTCGTAACCCTGGGCCGCGGCGTAGTGGTCATTGAAGTAGATCGGGCAGAAGTTCATCGTCATCGTGCTGTACGTCTTGCTCTCAGAGCCCGAAAGCGTTCGGCCCCAATGGTGGTCGAAGGTCTGACCAACGCGGAAGTCTTCGTACAGCAGTCCGCGTTCACGCCGGATCGTCTGGCCGCTCATTTGGCACCACGCTGCCCGGTCGTCTCACAAAAGGCATCGACCAATTGCGACGCGCTGAGATTTTCGACCTCCAGTACCGTCTTCGACACTTCCTCAGCCGCAGCCTCGTCCCAGCGACGGGTCACGTTGCTGCGGAACTTGGCGACGACCTCGGATTCGTTGAGCGGCTGCTCGTGAGTCCCACGACTCGATGCGTGACGCTTCTGCAGCACCGAGCCGTCCTTGAAGGTGATGATGACCTCACCCGGGAAATGCGCCGGGTAGTCGCTCTGCTCATCGATTGGGCAGGTGACGAGCGCGGCGATCCGGCGCACTGCCGGGTCGTCAAGCGGTTGATCGTAGAACGATGCCAGGTCAACCCGGCCCTGCTGAAGAGCCAGCGCGATGGCGAACTGGATGCTGAACAGGGCGTCATAGATCGTCTCCGGCGCGATGCGGCGATCGACCGGGGCCGCCACTGCTGGAATGAGCCGCTCGCTGGTAGGCGCAGAGATCGATTCGATGTCGTCGAGGGTGCGGCCAGAGTCGAGCAACTGCTCGCGCAACTCGAGGGCGGCATCTATGAAGGCGTGGGTGAAATGGCAGCAGGGATAAGGCTTGAGCGCCAGTTCGGCAGTCATCCAGTGGCTACCGAGGTCGTCCAGATGAAGGGCGGTGCGATCGGGCACCCGGCCGAGGTGACTCATGAAGAGTCCGTTGTCGCCCTCGAACACCGAAGCCGGCCCGACAAATCCCTCCTCGGCCAGCGTGCTTGCAACGATGCCGCTGTGAGCAGCCCATCCTGGGTGCAGACGCTTCAGCCACGAGTGATGCAGCTCGAGGATCCCGGCAGCTTGGCTGCCGGCCAGACCCATGGCTCGAACCATCGTCTCGGGTGACACATTACGGACGCTGCCGGTGGCGCACACTGCGGCAAAGGTGCCGAGGATGCCGGTGGGATGAAAACCACGATCGTGGAACTCGCCTTGTCCTGCGATGGCGAGACGCGTACCGACCTCGACGCCGATGATGTAGGCCAGAAGCAGATCTGTGCCGCTGGCATCCTCCGCTTCAGCCACGGACAGGGCCGAGGCGAGCGCGGGAGCGCTTGCGTGGTGGATCGCTTCGATGTGGGTGTCATCGAAGTCAAGACCGTGAATCAAAGTCCCGTTGACCAATGCGGCCGACGCTGCTGGGAGCGGGGTGCCCCAGCCGATCACTCGGCTGTCCTGGCCGCTCCCGAGGCGCGTGCCGGCGCGATGTACCGATTCGCCGAAATCCATTGTGGTCGAGGCAACTGCGATGCCAAGGCAGTCCGCCAAATGCAGCACCGCCCTATCCCGGACGGCGCGTGGGACGTCTTCGATCGTCAGCTCCGAGGCGAAGCCAGCAAGCTCGGATGCGATCATAGAGTAACCTCCAATTGACAGACAATTACATTGACTGACTGTTACTGTACATGCAACCGTGGAGCTGGCAAGAGAAATTTGCGCAAGCCAGCAGAACGAGACCAGACAAGAACTGCCAGGCATGCTTGTCAGTAGTTTGGGCCTCACCGAAGGAGACGTGATGACGTTGAACAGCGACTTCGACCTACAGGATCAGGACGTCAGCGCGTTCCGGATTCGGCTGAGGACGTGGATCGGCGAGAACATCGCTCATCTCACGCCTGCGAGCAGTACTGAAGACAGCCGTCGAGAAACCAATCAGCAGATGTATGACGCCGGGCTGCTCGGACTCACCTGGCCGAAAGAACTCGGAGGCCGGGGGCTCAGTTCCGCTCACCAGACCGTGTGGAACGACGAGATGCGCGACTACCAGTGGTCTCTGCCGTACTCGGCGGTGACCGTAGGTATCTGCGCACCTACGGTGCGCGACTTCGGGACACCAGAACAACAGACCCGACACATCCCCCGAATGTTGCGAGGCGACGAGCGCTGGACCCAGCTGCTGTCCGAGCCGGGAGCAGGATCGGACCTGGCAAGCGTGTCGACCACCGCAACGCTCGACGGCGACGCTTACGTCATCACCGGTCAAAAGGTGTGGACGTCGCTTGCGGTCGAGTCGGATCTCGCGCTGGCGCTGGTGCGGACCTCGCGCGAAGAGCGCAGACACAACGGACTCAGCATGGTTGTGGTCGACCTGAAGGCGCCAGGAGTGGAGATCCGCCCATTGCGGGAGATCACCGGCGAGACCAACTTCAACGAGGTCTTCCTCGATGGGGTCCGAGTATCGCCAGACTCCATTCTCGGCGAGGTGGGCGGGGGCTGGGCCGTGCTGATCGCGATGCTGACGCACGAACGGTTGGCGTTGGGAGCCGGGACGACCGGCTCGAGGATGGATGCTGACGTATTCGACTCACTCGTCAAGCTCAGCCAGGAACGCGGCATCATCGATGAGCCCCACGTTTCAGGCGCTCTGCTCGACCTCTACATCGAGCAGCGAATTCTCGACCTCAACGGAATACGGATTCGCCGCGCCATCGAGACGTCGAACCCGAAGGGGCCTCTGGGATCATTCGTCAAGGTCGGGACCGGATCCGCAGCTGAGGCGGCCGCACGGGTCAGCGCACTTGTCGCAGGCAAGGCCACCATGGCCTGGTCTGCGGAAGACGCTGCGGCCCAAGAGGCGGCGCACCTCATGCTCAGCTTCCCCATGGCTTCGATCGCCGGCGGAACCACAGAAATTCAGAAGAACGCGATCGCCGAGCGGCTACTGGGGCTACCTCGAGGAAGCTGACAGGCCACCCTACGACCGCTCGGATGCTTTGAGAGGACTCCACCTTGTACATACCAATTCCCATGAACGATGAACACGCGGCGATGGACGACACCATTCGCCAACTCCTCACGCGTTCCGTCGCTCTCGAAGACGTTCGCGGGGCCCTGGAACTCGGCGCGGACGGACTGGCCAACACCACGGCCTGGAAACAGGCATCGGCAATCGGCCTGCCCGGCATAACGATCCCGGAGGAATACGGCGGCATGGGCGGAACGCCGCTCGACATGTTTGTCGGGTTCCGAGCATGGGGCAAAGTGGTCCACCCATCGCCGTTGTTCTCGTCGATTGCGCTGGCGGCACCGGCCCTCGCGCGGGCGGGCTCGGTGGCTGCCAAGAAGGAGCATCTTCCGGGTATCGCTTCGGGTGAGGTCCTCGCGACCCTCGCTGCTTCCGAGGAATCCGCCGGCTGGGATCTAGACCGCATCGCAACAACTGCAACACAGACCGACAGCGGTACCTACCTGTTGACAGGCCGCAAGCTCCACGTCCTCGACCTCACCGGCGCCGACCTGGTTCTCGTGGTGGCAAGGGCTGATTTCGGGATCGGCCTCTTCGCCGTGGACCGAGACGATGCCGGCTTCACCGATGAACCACTCACCAGCTTCGATCTCACCCGCTCAATCAGCCACCTGGAAATGAATCGCGTTCCGGCGAGCCTGGTTTCGGATGAGAACGACTCCGCACCGCAGTTGATGGCAGCACTCCGCGACGCCGAGCTGTGCCTGGTTGCCGACTGCATCGGCGGAGCGGAGGCGGCACTCGACATGGCGATTTCGTACGCCAAGGTTCGCGAGCAATTCGGCCGGCCCATCGGCGGATTCCAGTCCATCAAGCACAAACTGGCCGACTTGGCAGTGACTGTTGAAGGAATGATCTCGTCTGGGTGGACCGCCGCGGAGGAAGCCGAAGCCGGTCGCGAGTCTGCATACAACGACCTCCTTCTCGCCAAGATCTATTGCACGGACGCCTACTACAAGGTCGCGCGCGCCAACATCCACGTTCACGGTGGGATCGGGTTCACCTGGGAACACCCCGCACACCTGTATTTCCGCCGCGCCGTCGCGAACACCATGCTGTTGGGTGATCAGGACGTCGACCGATCGAACCTCTTCGCTCGCCTCGTGACCGCGCACGCCGGGGAGGGCGCATGAGCATCAATTCGGAGCCATCCGCGGAAGACGCTGTTCGGCGACTCATCGCCCTATACGCGTTCAAGCTCGACGACCGCGACTACACAGCGCTGGCCACGATGCTGCACGAAGACTGCATCATGGCCGTGGGAACTTTTCGTCTGACCGGACGTGACGAGATGATCTCCTCGGTGGCGGGTATGCAGACGCAGGAACCAGGCCGCCACCTTCTAGGTCCGACTGTCGTGCAGCTCGACGACGAAAGCCACGCATCTGCCTGGACGGACATGGTCGGGATCGTTCCCGGACCGGACAACACCCAGATCATCGCCGGGACGTGGCGATATCACGACCGCCTCGTTCTGACCGAGGACGGCTGGCTCTTCACCCATCGTTTCCTGCATTCGCCTGCCGAACCGCTGATGTCGGGAGCGCCTTCAGTTCCGACGCGGTGATGACTTCTGGCCAACTGCAGCATGAGCACACGTCAGGAATGTCTCGCGGACTGACGTTGCTGTTCGCCGTCGCCGGAGGCGCTGCGGTTGGAAACCTCTACTGGGCTGGACCGCTGCTCAGCGATATCGGCGAGTCTCTCGACGTATCTGATGGACAGGCCGGACTTCTGGTGACGGTCACCCAGATCGGTTACGCCGTGGGCATCTTCCTGGTGGTACCACTCGGCGACACCGTCAACCGTCGACGCCTCATTCCGTCGATCATGTTCTGCTCGGCTGTTGCGTTGGTGGCATGCGCTGCCGCCCCCAGCTTTGCGGTGCTTCTCGTCGCACTGGCCGCGCTCGGGCTCACCACGGTGTCGGCACAGCTTCTGACGCCTTTGGCCGGCGACCTCGCTCGGGATGAGCAACGTGGGCGCGTTCTCGGAACTGTCGTGTCCGGCCTCATCATAGGAATCTTGCTGTCTCGCACAATCAGTGGTTTTGTCGCCGACGCCTTCGGTTGGCGCGCAATCTACATGGCGGCAGCTGTATTGATGACACTGTTGGCGGTCATCCTCATCGTTGTACTCCCGACAACTCCGGAGCGGCCCGCAATCGGTTATCGCAGATTACTTCTTTCGGTTTTCGGCGCTGTGCGACAACACAAGTCGGTCCGTGTCACGATGATTCTCGGAATGGCCGCCTTCGCGGTCTTCACGATGTTCTGGACCGGCCTCACTTTTCTCCTTAGTTCTCCTCCGTTCTCGTACTCCGTCAACCAGATCGGACTGGTCGGTTTGGTTGGACTGGCAGGAGCTCTGGCCGCTCGTCGTGCCGGCGCACTCTACGACCGCGGCCTGTCGGTACCCGCCACCGGCATCGCCCTAACGCTCACCCTCGTGGCGCTCGCGGTCGCCGGCATAGGCGCGCAGTCCATTTTCGTGATCATCGGCTCCGTCCTCCTGCTCGACGTGGCGGTTCAGATGGTCAACATCCTCAATCAGACCCGCATCTTGTCGATCGACCCTCAGGCGCGTAGTCGGCTCAACACTGCTTTCGTCACGGTCAACTTCGTCGGAGGCGCATTCGGATCCGCACTGGCCGGCATTCTGTGGCAAATCGGCGGGTGGTCGGCCCTCGTCTGGGGCGCAGCGGCGATCATCGCGGCGGCGTCAGCCGTGTGGCTTGCCTACCGTGGCCTGCTCGGAGGTGAGATCGAGTCGAGTCGGTCAGATCGATGACGAATCGTAAGGGCACTGGCCGGCCACTCAGCGCGCTACCGCGCTGAGCGGCCTTGGACCAGGCTTCTCACCACCCGAAGGTCGCCGTGAGCGTCCCGCCCATGAGCGCGGCCTTCTCGTCCTTTGACAGGGGCAGGTGGTCTCTGAATGCCGCGACAGAGTCGGCGTAGGACACCAGCTTGACCGCACGCGTCCAGTCCGTCCCCCACATGCAGCGCTCGATTCCGAACGCGTCGAAGTAGCGAGTCAGAGGCGACCACAGGTCGGTGAACGGGAACGGCTCGTGCGACAGAGTAGGTGCAGCCGAAATCTTGACGGAGACGTTGTCATGCCGGGCCAGGGACAGCACGCTGTCGATTGCCGCGAAGGGGTCGGACGGCACGGGGGGCTCGAAAGGTTGAGCCAAGCCCAGGTGGTCCAAGACGAACCGTGTTCCGGGGTACAACGATGCGAGGCGATCGAGGTGCTGCAACTGACCCGGGCAGTAAACACAGATCGGAAAGTCGAACCTCTGCGCCGCTGTGATGACGGCCTTGACTTCGGCCGACGCAGCGTCGAATCCTTCGATCACGCCCGGCATCAGCCGAATCCCGACCGAGCCGGGAATTTCGCCCCAACTGTCGATGTCTTCCACTGCACCGGCCACGTAAGGATTGATCGGGGCAATGATCCGGAACCGTTCGGGGTACCGACGATAGACTTCGGCGGTGTAGCTCGAGTCGTTGTGGTAGAACGCCCATGACGACACGGCCAGCGCACGGTCTACGCCCGCCTCGTCCATCGCGGCGAGCATTTCCTCACCGGTCATCGAGTCAGGTCCCACCAGCCGGCCTTTCCATGGGCGACCCGGATGATCAGGCTCGTATACGTGTATCTGAGCATCGATGATGGACAGTGTCCCAGCCGCACTCGACTCTTCTGAAGGACTCATCTTCTCCGTATCCTCTTCTCTCTCATGGCATCACAGCCTGTTCACGACACCCGGTTGTCAGCGCCGTTCGATCGAATTGGCTCCCTAGCGGCCGAACCAGACAGGAGCTCGCTTCTCGGCGAAGGCCGACGCACCTTCTTTCGCGTCGCGGGACTCGTAGACCGGCCCCACCAACCGATCTTGTTCCGACCATTCGTCGGCCGGCGACCACTCGGCGGCCGACCGCGCGATCTGCTTGGTCGCCACGACCGCGAGTGGACCATTCGCGGCGATGGCCGAAGCCAGCTCGAGCGCCACCGAGAGTGCCTCACCCTGACCGGTCACCCGATTCACCAAGCCCAACTCCGCTGCTCGAGGCGCGGAGATCGTATCGCCGGTCAGCAGCATTTCGAGCGCTATGGCCGTCGGAATGCGTTGTGGCAGCTTCATTGCGGCTCCCCCACCGGCCACAGTGGCCAACTTGACCTCAGGCACTCCGAACGCAGAGGTTTCCGAAGCCACAACCAAGTCGCAGGCCAACATCAACTCGAAGCCGCCCGCTACCGCCCACCCCTCCACTGCAGCGATCAGGGGCTTGCGCGGGGGAGACTGCGTCAGCCCACCGAAACCCTTACCCTCGACCCACGGCAGATCGTCGGCCAGCAGTGCTTTGAGATCCATTCCGCTACAGAATGTTCCGCCCGCGCCCGTCAAGACGCCCACTCGGAGCTCCACATCGGAGTCGAGTTCATGTACAGCGGCCGCAATCCTCTGCGCAACGTCCCCATTGACGGCATTGCGGACTGCCGGTCGGTTGATGGTGATCACCAGGATGCGGTCCTGGACGGTGACCGTAACCGTCGGCTCACCTTCATCGGCAATCGGCTTCACGGGACGATCACCGCCCGCCCGAGCAGCTCTCCGACGGCCAGCTTGCGGTAAGCGTCCACAGCATCCTCAAGGGCGAACTCCTCGACGTGAACCTCGACCAAGCCCGCGCGCGCCAAGTCCAGTACTTCGGCGAGTTCGCTGCGGGACCCCCAGTAGGGTGCACGTACCGAAACACCGAGCGGAGTATGGCCGAATCCCGTAGTGACTGAACCGCCGCCAATCCCCACGATCTGAATGCACCCGTCGACGGAGACCACGTCTGTGGCGAGATCCAGGGTGGATTGCGCGCCGGCAAAGTCGAAGACCACCTGTGCACCGGCAACTCCGGTCAACGTGCGGATCTCATCTGCTGTTCGATCGCCTGCGATGAGCGCGTGGTGCGCCCCCACGTCCAGAGCCATGTCGAGCCTGTCTTTGTCGAGATCGACGGCGACAACGGTGGCTCCAGTGATGGCGCGAATGATCTGAACAGCTACATGTCCGAGGCCCCCGACTCCGATCACCACAGCATGGGCCCCGGGAAACAGCTTGCCCTGGGACGACCGGATCGCATGATAGGGCGTCAGTCCAGCGTCCGTCAGTGACACAGCCTTGATGGGGTCCAACCCGGCGAGGGGCACGAGAAACCGCTTGTCGTGCACGATCATGTAGTCGGCCAGCGCACCTGGTTCACCGAGACCCGGCGGCTTGATTCCGAGTTCTGCGGCGTGAGGGCAATAGTTCTCCTCGCCCCGCGAGCACACTCGACAACTCCCGCATCCGCGCGGGCCGTACACGGCAAACGATTCTCCGACCTCGATGCCCGACACACCCGGACCGAGCTTGTCCACTGTGCCCGCGCCCTCGTGGCCGAGTGTGAGCGGCAGCCCGTATTCATACACATCTGCGGGTCGACTCATCAGCCCCAGATCCGAATGACAGAGCCCGGCTGCTGTCACCCGCAGGCGAATCTGACCTGGGCCCGGCTCCGGCTTGTCGATCTCGACGACCTCGGGGCCCTTTCCGATGTGGCGGTACTGGACAGCTCGCATGAGATCCTCCTGATCCGACTCAGACGGGTCCGAATTGTTCGGCGACGCGGGGCACGGCGGGCCTAGGTGGCCTCAACTGAAAGTGAGCGTACGCCTCGCAGGCAGATTGCGATACAATTGTCTGATATTTTTAAAGCCTGTACAAAGTCCGCGGGCGCCGGCCGTCGATAATGTCGCACGCCAACGAAAGGTACGAACTTGAGCCTGCTCTTCAGCCCCATCACCTTGCGTGAGGTCACCGCACGAAACCGGGTCTGGGTGGCGCCGATGTGTCAGTACTCCGCCATCGATGGCTTGCCGAACGACTGGCACTTGGTTCACTTGGGTTCCTTCGCCCGCGGCGGAGCCGGCTTGGTGTTCACCGAAGCGACCGCTGTGTCGCCCGAGGGGCGAATCACACCGGAAGACACCGGGATCTGGAACAGCGAGCAGCAGAGCCAATGGTCTCGGATCGTTGACTTCGTACACGGACAGGGCGCGTTGGCCGGGCTTCAGTTGGCGCACGCCGGCGGCAAGGCCTCGACGTTCTCGGGGTTCACAGGCGAGCGTGGACCGGTTGCGGACTCCGATGGTGGATGGCAACCGGTTGCACCGTCGATCGACTCGTTTCCAGGGGTTCGCGACGACGCACTCCCGCTCGACAGCCGCGGAATTGCACGAATTGTGGCCGCATTCGGCGATGCAGCCGAACGCGGGATCGCGGCCGGCTTCGATGTGCTCGAAGTGCATGCGGCCCATGGGTACCTACTTCAGGCTTTCCTGTCCCCCATCTCGAACCTTCGCGATGACGAATACGGCGGATCCTTCGACAACCGGGTCCGGTTCCTGCTCGAAGTGGTCGGAGAGATCCGCGGACGAATACCCGCGGGCGTTCCGTTGGTCGTCCGGGTTTCGGCCACCGACTGGGCCGAAGGGGGCTGGACTGGTGACGACACTGTGCGGTTGAGTGGGCTACTTCGTGACGCCGGCGTCGACCTGATCGACAACTCGTCGGGCGGAACTGCGTTGGCCAAAATCCCGGTCGGCCCCGGCTACCAGGTTCCGTTCGCTCGACGCGTCCGCCAGGAAGCTTCAATCCCCTCGGGCGCAGTCGGATTGATCACCGAAGCCAAACAAGCTGAGGACATCCTCGCCGACGGGTCAGCTGACGTGATTCTTGTTGGGCGCCAGATGCTGCGCGACCCCCACTGGCCGTTGCGCGCGGCAGGCGAGCTCGGAGAATCATCGACCGAGCTCTGGCCCGTCCAATACCGACGCGCGGCTGGCTGAAAAGAGCTCTGCGACAGGACGATCAGACATCGTGAGGGTTGTCGATTTCCACCCACGGCTGGGCGGGCTCGTCGATCTGAAGCATGGCGATCCCCAGTCGGGCGCAAAGGCACCCGAAGGCACCTTTGCGCCGCGCTCACCAGTGTCGAACGGGATTCTGCGGGTTCGGCATACCGGAGTAGTACCCGTCAGCCACAAATCCGTGCACGATCGCCAGTCTCTCAGCAATTTTCCAACCGTCGGCCACCTTCACGACGCGGTCCTCGTAAACGCCCCAGTGGTCCAGGCCGTGGTCGGTGACCGCTAGGAAATACACGCATGTGTGCGCGGTGGTGGGATCAACTCGGCGGATCTCGCGACTGGTGATGTGGTGCTGCACGTATTTCGGTCCACCAGGCGGCGTTTCCATCTCGGCCACGCGCTCCCACCCCTTGTTGATTGCCTCACGGCCTTCCGCACGTCCGAAGGGCGTGTGCAAGATTCCCTCCGGTAGGAACAGGTTGAGCACACCATCGGCAGCCTTCCGATCGATTGTGATGGGAAAGCCGCCGAAAAGCCGGTCCATTCCCACCACGAACATGTCGAACAACTGTCCGATCTCAACAAGGTCTACGGCTTCAGACTGCTCCACGAATCCTCCTATATATCAGACAATTGATTATCCAGACAGTACACTAAAGCTCGGTACCGACTCTGGAAAATAACGCGATCCACCAGCGAGTGCCTGACTCTTACGAAAGGACACTTCTCCATGCCTTCCGACCGCCCAATGCCCATTACGCCAATGCCCGCAGGTGACTTCACGCCCGCCATGCAGGCTGCCACCGGACCCACGGCATCTGCGACGTCTCTCGCGATGACCGGGCTGATCGGCAAAGCAGGCCCTGTGACCGACACGTTCTTTCCGTTTTACGCCGCTCTGACCAAAGAAGAGAACGTTCTCGGCTTCAAGCTCACCGAACTGGTTCGGCTCGCGGTGGCCACCACAACCGGCTGCGAGGCGTGCTTGGCATTCCGAAACCCCAAAGCGATTGAGCAGGGTATGGATGCGGATGCCCCCGACCTCTTCGACGAGCTGGATACGGCAGACTTCACAGAACGCGAAAGAGCCGCAATCCGTTACACACTCGCTTTCTGCACCAATCACCACCTCGTGGATGACACGATGTGGGAGGAGCTCAAGTCGGTCTTCGACGACCAAGAAATCATGACCCTCTGCTTGTACGTCTCGACCTTCCTGGGTACCAGTCGGTTGTCGCACGTGGTACGGCTTGTCGACGCGCACTGCACCCTTCCCGGTTACCGGCTGTCGGCAGTCACCGACGCGAAAGCCGCACAGACTGCCAATTGAAGATGGGCAAGGCTGTTGGCCCTCGCCCACAACGCTTTCGGTACACCGGCAGTCGAACGAACAGCCCCAGGAACTCTTTCGATTCCTGGGGCTGTTCGGTTTCGCGCATTCGGTCAGGTCAAGCTTGCGGCTCCGGAACTCGACTGCTCAAGAAGGAGTCCTCGATCTCATCGATCCGAGCGCGGGCGTCAGACGCAGACAGATCCATCTCGATCCGACCGCGACGCATGACGTAGACCCTGTCTGCGTATATCAGGGCCTTCCGGGCGTGTTGCTCGATGAGGAGAACTCCGCACCCGCGCGTTTGCGCTGCTTCACGAACTGCCTTGAGCAGCCGTTCGACAATCAGCGGAGCAAGACCGAGCGACATCTCGTCGACCAGGAGCAGCCTCGGTTCTCGGCATAGCGCCCTTGCGAGGCTCAACATCTGTTGCTCGCCTCCAGACAGCAGCCCACCTCGAACGTGCAACCGCTTCTCGAGTTCCGGAAAGAGCGCGAGCGCGTCTTCTGTCGCTACCCCACCCGCCTTCAGATTGTCTGTGACAGAGAGGGTTTTGAAAATCGATCGCTCTTCGGTCACATAGCAGAGGCCTCGACGTGCCCGGTTGTGGAGCGGGGCTGTCTCAAGCTTCCCGTCGAAGTAGACCTCGCCAGTGTGCAGTGGGAGGACACCGCTCAACGCGAGCAGCGTCGTTGTCTTTCCGGCACCGTTGGCGCCGAGCAGTGTCACGACTTCACCGGCGTCGACATGCAGGTTGATGTCGTGAATGACCGGCTGCGAACCGTATCCCGTGGTCAAGCCCTGGACGTCCAGAACCACACTCATCAGAAGCCGTCCTTTGCCGTAGAAGTTCCGGCCAGGGTCACGGCCGGCGGTGTGCTCACTGTTGGATCCTCGATCAACTCGTCAGTCGTCTCGCCCAGATACGCTGCGATGACTGCGGGATTGTTTCGGACTTGCGCCGGGTTGCCTTCGGCGATCTTCTTACCGAAATCAAGAACAACGATGTCGTCGCACACGCTCATCACGAAGTTCATGTCGTGCTCGACGAGGAGGATCGCCATTCCCCAGTCCGCGGCGAGGCGCCGGACCAAACTCGCCAGTTCGGCCGTCTCCGCATCGCCGAGGCCTGCGGCAGGTTCGTCGAGTAGGAGAATGCTCGGTGTGGTCGCGACTGCACGTGCAATCGCGAGCAGTCGCCTCTTCCCGTAAGGCAGGTCCTCCACCTTGGTCTGCAGGTCCGCCTCGAGGCCGAACTCGTTGATAGCTGCGACCACCTCACCCGGCAATTTGGGTTGAGTGGGCAGGACGAGGTCGCGGAAATAGGAGAAAAGGTCGCGAGGATCGGACGCAACTCGAAGGTTGTCGATCACCGTCGAATCCTCGAACAACTCCAGCGATTGGAAGGATCGGCTCAAACCTTGACGCGAACGTTTGATCACGTTCCACCTGTTGATCGGTTGCGCATCCAATTCTATGGTGCCTTTCGACACCTTCGTGAACCCTGTGACCGCGTCGATCAGAGTCGTCTTTCCGGCACCATTGGGTCCGATCAGACCGACGATCTTGCCGGGGGTGACCGACAACGAAACGTCGTCGACGGCGACTGTGACGCCGTATGTCACGGTGAGGCCTGAGACCTTCAACTCCCGCGGGTTGACTTTGCCACGGATCTCGGCAGGCAGCGATACCGGCTTTTCCGGCTTGATGGCAATCGCGCTGATCGACTTTCCCAGCTTGCTTCGCACCCACCGGATCTGGTTTCCCGTTTCTCTTGCGATTCCATGCTGATTCATGAGGACAAGCACGATCAACAACACACCCGTGATGAGTGGGACGTATTCCGCGATCCCCGAAAAGACACGATCGCCCACCACTGTTCCCAAGCCACCCGGGGCCAACGTTGCACCGAATATCGGACCCATGATGAAACCGATACCGCCGATCATGGCCCATGCCACGGCAGAGATGGACTCGAAACTCGTCCACGTCGCGTAGCTGATCGAGGTGTTGCGGAAAGCCAACAGGATGCCGCCGGCCGCCGCCAACGCGGCCGCCAGTCCGAAGGCGTACAGCTTCGCTCCCTGAACGCTGATGCCCAGGGCCGCCGCTGCGCGCTCGTTGGTACGGACTGCGATCAAGCGTCGGCCACTCCGTCCCCGTCGCACATTGGCCACGGCCAGACATCCGACGATGAGAACGGCAAGAGTGACGTAGCCATAACGTTCCGGGTGACTGATCGCCCCGATGTCGAATCCGAAGAGATGCGGGCTTTCAATCTGGGTGCCTCTGTAGTCGCCGGTATAGCTGGAGTTGAGGAAGAGCATCAGCTCCAGTGTGCTTCCCAAGCCGAGCGTCACGACTGCGAAGTTGATACCTCGCGTTCTGACGGCGGGCAACACGAACGCGAGACCGAGCGGGACTGTGCCCAGGACCCCCGCAAGAGCGCCGGCCCAGAAGGGCCAACCCTGATCTGCCACAAGGCGTCCCGCGATCCACGCACCGAATCCGGCGAGCGCGAACTGCGCCAACGAGAGTTGTCCGGTGTAACCGGTGACAACCACCAGGGACAGGAGGATCAAGGCGGTGGCCATGGTGATGGTGAAACCGTCCTGCCAGGCAACGGGAGTGAAACCGACGGCGAGCACTCCGACCACCACCGCGAGCGCAACGTATACGAGCTTGACGCGCCCATCCCCGATCGCGGGAAGCCGTTGTAGGAAGTAATCGCGAAGCGGCAGGGTTTGTCCGCGCGCCACCATGAACACGACGATCAGGATGAAGGGAACTGACGAGCCAAGACCGGGCTGCTGCACGTATCGCGTCAATTCGACTTCGGCTACGCCGATGACGAGCGAAGCCACCAAGGCGATGGGGAATGACCTGAAAGAGGCGATCAGGGCGGCCGCAAGTGCAGCCAGCACCATGTTCGTCAATACCGATACCTGCAGGGTCACGATCGGGACAATCAGAATCGCCGCTACTCCGGCAAGGGCCGAGCCCAAGGCCCAGTTGGCGGTGGCGATCACATCCGGCGACCAACCGAGTGTGGCGGCCGACCGCTGATTTTCGGCGACAGCGGCGGTACCCACGCCGAACTTGGTGAACTTGTACAAAGCCCATAGCGCGACCGCAAGGACTACGGCGATCACCAGCAGGTAGATGCGATCGGTGGAGACCTTCACGCCGCCGATGCTGACGGAGTCAACCGGGAGTGTGCTTGGTACGAAGCGTATGTCAGTGGTGAAGACAAGGACGACCAAGGACTGCAGGGTGATCAAGATACCGAGTGTCGCCACTACCCGCGCAAGCGGAGACGCTTGCCGCAGTGGCCTCATCACCAACAGGTGGGTGGCCGCGCCGATGACAGCCGAAGCCGCTACGCCCGCAACCAAGCCGACTACGAAAGGGTGACCGTGGTCGACGCTTATCGACCAGTAGATGTACGCGCCCACCATACCGATGGCGCCATGGGCGAAGTTGAGCACGCCCGATCCGCGATAGATCAGTACGAGCCCTTGCGCCGCTAGGGAGTACAGGGCACCGAGGCCAAGTCCCAGGAAGGCGAATGTGATGAATTCTTGCATTGTGAAGCACCCCTAGCGGTGTCAAGAGTAGTGACGTGTTGAAGTGTGAGAGTCAGGGAACTGCCAGGACTTTCGAGGCGTCGACCTGGGAGACGTTGCTGGGGTTCGTCGTGCGGGCGAAGCCGCAACCGATCAGAGCGATCAAGCACAGCGTCGCTTGCACCGTCACCGCGTATGCCCAATTTCCAGGTGTGCCATCGATGAGGCCGATCGCAACCGACGGGATGAACCCGAACATCAGACCAGCGATCTGCATTCCGACCGCGAGGCCACCATATCGAACGCGTACGTCGAACTGTCCCGCGAAGAACGCCATGGTGCTGCCGTTGCCAACGCTGTAGACGAGGGCGTACACCAAGATCGCCGCCATGTAGATGACGATCATGTTCTGTGTGTTGAACGACCACAGATAGAGCGCGAACGCCGGGATGCTGAACACCGCTCCGTAGACGAATACCGGCTTGCATCCCACGCGGTCCGATAGCCACCCCCCTAGCGGGACGGTCAGGAGCGACACGGCCGTCACGATGACGAGCATCCACAGAATCGACGAACTCGGCAGACCCACAACCTTGGTGGCATACGCCAATCCGAAAACGGTGACCATCGTGTGGGTGCCTTGAAACAGAGCCATCGCCGCGACAGTCAGCAGTGCACCCTTGTGGTCTCGAAAGAGCACTCGGAGCGGCGACACCTGTTTGACCGGTTCGTGTGCTTTTGCTTCCAAGAACTCTGCCGGCTCGTCAAGCCCGCGTCGGATCACGAAGCCGAGCACGATCAACAGTCCGCTGAACAAGAACGGTATCCGCCATCCCCAGGACATCAACTGGTCGTCGGGGAGCATTGCCACGGGGACAAAAACCAGGTTGGCCAGGATGAAGCCGGTGAGGTTTCCCGACTGAATCCAGCTGGCATTGAATGCTTTTCTGGAGGAGTCGGAACTCTCGACCACCAGACTGACGGCGCCTGCCGTTTCACCGGCCGCCGAGACGCCCTGTATCAAACGCATCACAACGAGCAAGATCGGAGCGGCGACACCAATCTGCTCATACGAGGGAAGCGCACCGATGATCAGCGTCGCGCTGCCCATCATCACCAAGGTCAGAACCAGAACTCTCTTGCGAGAGAACTTGTCACCGAAGTGTCCCCAGAGTAGAGCTCCGAAGAAGCGTGCGACATAAGCCACCCCGAAGGATGCGAGCGAGACCAGCAGGGCGAGATCGCCGGCCGCTTCAAAAAAGACTGTTCCGAAGACCAGGGCCGCGGCCGAGGCATAGATGAAGTAGTCGTAGTACTCCAGAACGCTGCCGAAGTATGCGGCAAGCGCTGCTCGTCGGCCCTGCTGGTCCGGTTGATGCGACGATGATTCGCTCACTGATCGAGCGTTACGAGATTCATATCGTTTCGTCGTCATGTGAGTCCTTTGCTCTCAGATTCATCGTTGCGACACGCTTTGGAAGTTGGAGCGCTACACAGTTTCTCGGCCCCAGGGATGCATGGGTACATGACGAACCCGTTGGGCCGCTGCCACGCCCAAGCCCCGGGTAGGGGCTTGGGCGTGTGCGGACTAATCTCCCGCGGGCGGGGTGCTGGACGCGGGGATCGGCGTTCCGGCCATCGAAGCGGTCATGTCATAGAAGGCGCCATCAGCAAACGGCGTGATCTTGCCGTCCTTGATCACCGAGTAGGTGATCGACCGATTGACTTGATTCTTGAATGCGCCGCCCAGTCCGTCGTAGGACTGTGCGAAGTCGATGCCCGGGGCGACACCCGGAAAAGTCGACACGTGCTTCTGTGCCGCGGCGAGGAACGTGTCGTGGTTGAGAGGCCCCTGAATACCTTCGACGACGGAGGTGAACTCAGCGTATGCCGCCCAGGCTCCAAGTGCCCCAATGCTGTTGAAGGCGAGGTCGGAACTGGGCTTGTACTGCTTGATCGCCTCACGCAAGTCTGCGTATGCCGGACTCGACAGATCCTGGTACATGCCCGTGACGACAGCGCCGTCGGTCTGCTCAGGGAACTGCTTGGCAACGTTCTCGTTCAAGAGTCCCTGCAACCCGTAGATCCGCTGGTCTCCCCCCTGCGATGCGAACGCGCTGAGGAAGGGGGCGAGGCTCGCCTCTGGAATCGGGGAGATGAGGCAGTCGCTGCCCTTGAGTGCCTGCGTCACCTGCGCGGAATAGTCCTGCGCCTTGAGCGGGATGCGAATCACATCTTTGAGAGGAGCAGCACCCATCGATTTGAGCCCGCTCTTCGCGAGGCTTACCTGAAGGTCGGTCGTCGCACCGGCGTCCGAACCGATCCACACTGTGTTCTTGCAACCGTCCGCGGCTGCTTTGACTGCCATCCCGCTCTGCATGGCGAGGCCGGCCCCGAGCTGCTGCACGACAGGGCTGTCCAGTTCGGAAGCAACGATCGCACAACAGATCCCGAACTCCGACGTGTTCGCCTGTTCCAAGACAGGTACGACCGACTCGCCGTTCAGTGTGTATGACCCGACCGTTGCCACAACACCCTCGTCCACTGCCTTGCGCGCACAGGCAGCAGCCTTGTTGGCGTCGTCGGCCTCGTCGCAGGTGATGACCTCGAGCGGACGGCCACCGATGCCACCGTGCTCGTTGATCCAATCGCCATACATTTCGGCGGTCTTGAGGATTTCCGGGTGGGGATCGAGCTGGCCGGTCCCCGACGCGATGGTCATCACCTTGATCGGCTCGCCGGTCAGGTTACTGGTAGCGGAGGCTTGGCCCCCGCCAGACGACTCCGAATCTGAATCGGAGCCACAACCCGCCAGCGTCATCGACGCTGCGACAACCATGGTCACGCCAATCGTGAGCCGGCGACGCCGACCGCTCCGATTCCGCTGTGTTTTGCCAAACATGCTGATGATTCCTCGTCTCTCTGACCTCGTGTGCCGAGATCAACACCTCACGTGCCGGACGCATGTGAGGTGCGTCTCATCTGTACGAGGGACAGTAGCGGCAAACGTCTGTTCTCGCAATAGTCCGACATTTACGAACGGTCGCTGTCGAGCTAGGGATGCTACGAAACGATCCTGTTCAGGGCGGCTACTCGGTGACCTCGCTCTTCTACGCGGTGCCGTGACAGTTCCGCCCGACGCAGCGCCACCCCCACTTGGCAGATGTCGAGATCGGACAGGCGTATGGCGCACCCACGGAATAAAATCTGACTATTGAAAAATCAGATTCGACTGTTATCGTGGTCACACTCACACCTACGTGGTCGAATCACATCGACAGCGAGGGAGATACGCGACGGTCCTCGAACGAGCGAAAACCTGCGCCTCGCGCCTCCCAATACCTCGCGGACATCACGAGTTACTCCACCATCGGAAGGATTTCGCCCATGTTGACCGAACAGCTCACTGCCCGGCGGGAGCAGATCGTCCGCGATTACTTCGACTCCAATGACACGCAGGACTGGGACGTCATCAGGTCGTTCTTCGCGGATGAAATGGAGTTCCGGGTCGGCAACGCCGAGCCGATACGTTCGCTCGACATCCTGCAGGAGAACGTACAGACAAACCTCAAGTCGTCCGAGGTAACACTGATGTTGCACCTGATCGAGTCGTTCATCCACGACCCGCAGGGCCGGTACTGCGTATCGGAGATCGAGGTTCAACTCGCACGAGCCGATGGACGGACGTTCACGGGACCATGCATTGCAGTGTTCCGGTTCGATGCCGACGATCGAATCGAGAGCTACCACGCGTACCTCGACCCCGGTGACTTCTGGCTTTAGACACCTCGTCGATCAACAACCAGCAGAGGAGGATTGACCATGTACCACGAGCAGACAGCGAAGCTGCGTGAGCAGAGGATCCAGGACTACTACGACGCTTGTGCGGTGCAGGACTGGGATCTGATCTCTGCGTTCTTGCACCCCCAAGTCGTCTTTCAGGTGGCTGGGAACGAGCCGACCCGATCGGTGGAGGTTCTTCAACCGCGCGTCGTGAAAGCACTCGCAGTCACTGGAGTCACAGAGATGACGATGACGGCCGACCAATACATCCACGACCTCAACAGTGACCAATGCGTCGCCGAGATCACCGTTCGGCTCAAGCGCGAAAACGGTAAGTCATACGAGGGCCCGGGGTGCGCAGTCTTTCATTTCGACGAGGCCGGACGGATCGACAGTTACCACGCCTACACCGATGAAGGCGATTTTTGGTCATGACGCGTCGGTAAACGAGGAGCGCACCTCCGACTCCACACAGTTTGCATTCAACCCACTGGCAATTTCACTCAGTCACCACGCGATACGAGGCGTAGATATGACCATGATCGATGTTGTAGATCGGTACTTCGTTGCCGCAGAGGCCGCAGATGTTGACGAACTGCGTCGAATTTATGCGCCCGATGCGACCATCTGGCACAACGACGGGGCCGGCGACCTGACGGTCGATGAACATCTCCACAATCTCGCAATGTTGTTCGGCGCCATGCCAAGTGCGACGTTCGAGGTGAAGCGCAGGTCGGAGGTCGAGGGCGGAGTCTTCCAGACCCACACCTTCCACGGCGTACTACCCGACGGCACCCCGGTAGCGGTGGACGCGGCACTGTTCGTGGGGGTAGCCGACAACAGGGTCACCCGAATCGAAGAGTATTTCGACGCGGGTGCGGTGGCCGCCGTGTTTGCCGCCGTGGAGTAGGGGAACCGACTGGCCTGTTGCATCGGCGAGTCAACACAGCAACGAAGATAGGGCAGACCGAGGAAGGGCTTGGCACAATGCGCGTCGGAGTGGTGTTCCCGCAAACCGAACTGGGCGGCGATCCGGGCGCAATTCGCGCCTACGGACAGGGGATCGAAGAACTCGGGTACCGCCACCTGCTTGCTTACGACCATGTCGTCGGCGCCGACCCAGCCGTGCACACTGGCTGGGACAAAGCCTACGACGTGCAGACAACGTTCAGCGAACCTCTGGTGATGTTTGGCTACCTTGCCGCAATCACGCAGAAAGTCGAACTGGTCACGGGCGTGATCATCCTGCCGCAACGGCAGACCGTACTGGTGGCCAAACAGGCCGCCGAGGTCGACCTACTGAGCGGCGGCCGGTTGCGGCTTGGGGTCGGAGTCGGTTGGAACGCGGTCGAATTCGAAGCGCTCGGAGCAGACTTCACCAATCGAGGCAAACGTTCCGACGAACAGATCGAGTTGCTGAGAAAGATGTGGTCTGAGCAGTCCGTGAGCTTTACCGGGCAGTATCACAGCGTCACCGGCGCGGGCCTCGGGCCTCTGCCCGTGCAACGTCCGATTCCGGTGTGGATCGGAGCGGCCTCGGCTCCGGGATACAGACGCGCAGGCCGTCTGGCAGACGGTTGGTTCCCCCTCGTCGAACCGGGCGACGAACTCGAGAAGGCAAAGGGCATTGTCGAACAGGCAGCGCACGACGCCGGTCGAGACCCCGCCGAGATCGGCATGGAGGGTCGCATCATCTACACCGGAAGCCTCGATGCTGTCGCTGATGAGCTTGCCCAGTGGAAAGATGCCGACGCAACCCATGTTGCGATCAGCACCATGGACGCCGGACTCGAGTCTGTCGACGACCATCTCGAAGTACTCGCCGCAGTCGCCGAGTCGATTCTCTAGAGGCTCTACCTTGTTCAGCATTGTGATCGCGGAACGCTTCGACCTGGTCCGACTATGGTCGAAAGTGTCTCGACCTCCGGCGCACTCGTCGATTCCTCTTCCGAAAGCGTTATGCTGGTGCATAATTGAGCCGTGAGCGTGTCACGCCTGTCCGTTGATCAGTTGCGTATCGTCGATTTCGCAGTGCGCTGGCATCGATACGGCGGGGGCGGAGCCGAAGACATCTTCGTCGATTTCGGGCTGTCCGAATCGGATTACTTCATTCGCCTGGAAACCCTTCTGTCAGCGCGGTCATTGGCAACCGGCCTCGATTCGAAAACGATTGCCGATATGCGAGACGTCTGTAGGCAAAGAATAGATGCCGCAGACACGTCGATCCGGTAGGCGCGGTACACATCACCATCCTGCGCACTCCTTGCCGACAGGGCTTTGATTCGCCAACCGGTTAGTCGGTCAGGATCGTCGACGGTTGTGAGTCGAATCGGTCGCACACCGTAATCCAGACGTCACTGCGTAGTCCATCAATTGTCTGACAGAATGGCGCTATGCGAGCCACGAGCCTTCACGCCCCCGGTGACGTCCAAGTGGCGGAGATCCCCGCCCCTGTCCTTCGCGCGCCGACCGACGCGATCGTGAAGGTGGTTGCAGGCGCGATCTGTGGGTCAGATCTATGGCGCTACCGCGGCGTGAACGACTTCACCCCTGGCCTGCTGATGGGCCATGAGTGCATTGGCGTAGTCGAGGAGGTGGGGGCAGACGTGAGCTCGTTCCGCTCCGGTGACTTCGTCGTCGTGCCGTTCGACCACTGCGACAACACGTGCGCCAACTGCCGGGCCGGCGTCCACAGTTCCTGCGTGAACTTCGGTGCGACGCAGACCGGTCAGGGCGAGTACGCGCTGGTGACTCAGGCGGAGGGCAGCCTGGTCAAGACCGACGCGATGCCTGATGCGGCCCTGTTGCCTTCCCTACTCACCCTCTCGGACGTGATGCCCACCGGCTGGCACGGCGCGGTCGCGGCCGGTGTGCGCCCGGGCCACACCGTGGTCGTCGTCGGCGATGGCGCGGTCGGGTTGTGCGGTGTGCTCGCCGCCGCCACGATGGGGGCCGAACAGATCATCGCCATGTCCCGTCATCAGCCTCGGGCCGAGGTCGCTCGGGCCTTTGGCGCCACCCATGTTGTGGGCGAGCGGGGCACCGAGGGCGAGGCGTTGGTCATGGACATCACCAAAGGTGTTGGCGCCGATGCGGTGTTGGAGTGTGTCGGCACCGACGCTTCGATGACGACCGCCTTCGCGGTCGCGCGGCCCGGCGCCACCGTCGGGTTCGTCGGCGCCCCGCACGGGGTCGAACTGCCGGTGGGTGCAATGTTCTCCAGGAACATCGGTCTGGCGGGCGGGTTGGCTCCCGTGCGCCGTTACTTGCCCGGGCTGCTGGAGTTGGTACTCAGTGGCCAGATCAAACCTGGCCGAGTTTTCGATGCAACCCTCCCCCTGGACCGGGTCGCAGAGGGCTACCGCATGATGGACGAGCGAACAGCGATCAAAGTCCTCATCGAGCCATGACGATCACTGTTGACTACTCCCATGTTCGTCGAAGGGTCGCCAGCAATATAGTCTGACATTTGGCTAGTTCCTACTGCGACAGGATGGCGATGGCAGTGTCTTTCAACGGTCAGTCGACCGCTGGCGATGTTCTCGACAACGTTGATCTGAGCGGCAAGAACGTGTTGGTGACGGGCGCGACGTCGGGCATCGGCCTCGAGACCGTCCGCGCGTTCGCAGCGGCGGGTGCGCGGGTGACAATGGCTGTGCGTGACGTCACGCGAGGCCAAGATCTCGCTCGGGGTATCGACGGTGAGGTAGTGGTTCGCGATCTTAATCTTGGCGCGCCCCAATCAATTCGCTCCTTTGCAGCGGGATGGGACGGGCCTCTCGACATTCTCGTGAACAATGCAGGCGTCATGTCACTACCCACGCGTCAGCTAAACGAGGATGGGTGGGAGCTACAGTTCGCGATCAACCACCTCGGTCACTTTGCGTTGAGCGTGCTGCTTCACGATGCGTTGAAGGAGGCGCAGAGCGCGCGTGTCGTCGTGGTGGCGTCGAGCTCCCAGTCCCCAATCGTCTTCGACGACATCAACTTTGACCACCGCCCGTACGAGCCTTACGAAGCATATGCACAGTCCAAGACTGCCAATGTGCTCTTCGCAGTGGGCGCCGGCGAGCGCTGGGCCACCGACAACATCACGGTTCACGCCGTCATGCCGGGGATCATACGCACGGGGATTCAGCGTCACGTCGACCCTGATGCCCTCAAGACAGCACAGGATGCACTCGAGAAGGAAATCGCCTTCAAGACCCCTGAGCAGGGTGCCGCCACTTCGGTGTACGCAGCAGTCGCCCCAGAACTCGCAGGCGTGCCCACCCGGTACCTGGAGGACTGTCACGAGGCGCCCATTGTGAATGAGTCCGGGTTGCGGGGTGTTACGCCCTGGGCGCTCGACCGTGACAATGCCAACCGCCTGTGGGCAATATCTGCCGCAGCAACGAAAGTAGACGCCGAATAGCAGTGGCGCCCAGCGGCGTCAGTTTGTCGCCCTGTCGTCGCAGGCACTAACCGAGTCGACAGTGCTTCCTTCAACTCTCTGCGAATGGACTCTCCGAGACACGGACGATTGTCTTACCCATTGCGCTCTTGCCCATTGTCTCGACAGCCTTCGGTACCTCCAGAAAACCGCACACCCGAACAACCGGGATAGAGATCAAACCTCGTTCATGCCAGCCATTCAGCCGTACCGACGCTCCATCCCGCTCCTCGGCCGTGCGCACCGTGTGAAGGGCTCCAGTCACCGAGACACCGGAGACCAGGATGTCCAGTACCGAGATCTCCGGAAAGGCTAGTGCGCCGGCGAACCCGATCAGTACAAGGCGCCCTCCGATCCGAAGGCTCTTGAACGCGTCCCCGATCAACGGACCGCCGACCGTATCGAACACCACGTCGACGCCGGCCCCATCGGTCAACTTGTCGATGGCGTCAACAAGATTTTCTACCCCAAGGTCGATGACCTCGTCCGCTCCCTGCTGCGAACAGAAGTCGACCTTTTCGTTTCCTCGAGCGGTGGCGATGACCTTGGCGCCCAGCGCCTTACCGATCTGGATGGCTGTCGAGCCGACCCCACCTGATCCGCCGAGCACCAGAAGTGTCTCGTCGGGCAGAAGTCGGGCCCGGTCGTGCAGCCCGACGTAACCAATGTGCGCCGTTCCGAGAAACGAGGCAGCCTGCTCGTCGGACATTGACGGCGGTGCGAGCACAGCGCCGTCTCCGGGACTGAGACAGTACTCGGCCAAACCACCGAAGCCGCCCGAAAACTGTGTGAGACCTATGATTCTGTCGCCGACGGAGAACGGATATCCGGGCCCGGCGGCTTCGACGATGCCCACCATCTCCTGACCTGGGGTGATCGGAAGTGAAGGCGTCATGAAGTAACGGCCTTCCGTCATCATCCGGTCGGGTAGTCCGAGGTTGGCGGCAAGGACGCGAACGAGCGCTTCGTTCTCACCGGGAGCTGGAACCGGCACGTCCTGCAGTTCGAGTACCTCTGTCGGCGTGCCGAATTCGCGTACGCGCCATATCTTCACCGGCTACTTCCCTGCTACGTGGTGTGCGACTTCGAAAACTACGGGTAAAGGGTACGCCCCTCGTGCTGAGAAACTGTTCTTGGACAGACCCTTCTCAGCCCGCTGTGATGGCCACAGCACCGGCAGTTGCCAGCTCGTCGATATCCCCGTCAGTGAGACCCATCTGGAGCAGTACCTCACGGGTATGCGCCCCTGCGGCCGGTGGGGGCCCACTCACAGCTCCGGGCGTTGAGCTCAGCCGCGGCGCAGGAGCTGGCTGCACCACGCCACCGACTGTCAGAAAGTTGCCGCGTGCGACGTTGTGCGGGTGGTCCGGAGCCTCGACGAGGCTGAGTACTGGAGCGAAGCACACGTCTGTTCCCTCCAGGAGGTCGCACCACTCCGAGCGGGTCTTGGTGCGAAAGATCCTTGCCAGTTCTTCCTGCTGCACCTTCCAGCTTTCTTCGTCGTGCTGCGCATCCCATAGGGGGTCGGTGAGCCCTAGGGTGTCGCGGAGAAGTTGATAGAACTGCGGTTCCGCGGACGCGATGGTCACATACTGGTCATCGCCGGTCTTGTACGCATGGTAGAACGGCGCACCACCGTCAATGACGTTGCGCCCCCGGCCCAAATGCCATTTGTTGTCTGCGAGTAGCCCGTGGTACGGCGCACTGAGGGCGGCCACTCCGTCGACCATGGACGCGTCGACCACCTGACCTACCCCAGTTTGTTCGGCGACCCTGAGGGCACAGAGAACCCCGAAGATGAGGAACATTGTCCCACCGCCGAAGTCGCCTACGTAACTCACTGCCGGTACCGGTGGCCCTGCCGGATCGGACCCCATGCCGTCCAGTGCTCCACTCAGAGCCACGTAATTGATGTCGTGTCCTGCCGCAGAAGCGAGTGGCCCGTCCTGCCCCCACCCTGTCATCCGGCCGTAGACGAGCCGGGGGTTTCGTTCCAGACATTCCGACGGCCCCAGGCCCAACCGCTCCATGACGCCAGGCCGGCTGCCCTCGATGAGTACGTCGGCCTCCTCCACCATCTTCAGAAGCAGGTCCCGTCCGGCAGACGATTTCAGATCGATCGACACCGACCGCTTCCCTCGGTGCGCCGGCGCGACTTTGTCGGACGCGCCACGAGGTACCGCGCCGGGGCGGTCGACGCGAATTACATCTGCTCCCATGTCAGCCAGCAGCATCCCTGCCAGCGGACCTGGGCCGATACTGCGGAGTTCGAGTACTTTGACACCCGACAACGCTCGCTGATCAACTGCGGCCATCTTCTGCTCCTCGCTCCAGGACTACGCCGGACGACACCAGGTCGTCGATCTCCGGCTCGGTGTAACCAGCTGAGGCCAACACTTCTCGGGTGTGCTCACCGATCAGTGGCGCAGGGCCGCTCGGCCCAACGTCGAACGCACCGAATCGAATTGGGAATGCGGGCTGGCGCACTTCGCCCATCTGCCGGTGGTCAACAGTGGTCACATATCCGTTGTCCAGCGCCTGACGATCATCGAGCACGTCAGCAAATCCGTTGATGGGCGCGAAATTGAGACCCGCGGAACGCAGCGCGGTCAACCAGTGCTCACGGTCTTCGGCCGCGAACGCGCGGTCCAGAATCGGGTACAGCGAATCGAGGTTCGAAGTGCGTTCGTCGAGCTCGCTGAATCTTGCATCGTCGATCAGTTCATCGAGACTCATCGCCTTGCAGAAGTCTGCCCAGTACTTCTGCTCGGGATGGTTGGTCCCCATCACCCACTTGTCGTCCGCGCACCGATAGAAGTTTCGTAATGGCGAGCGACGAGTTCTGTCCGCATCGAGTGTGACTTCGTGGCCCCGGGCACCGGTGAAGCCCAGATTGCCGTACATGAGCCAGGTGCCGGCACCATACAACGATGTGTGCACTTCCTGGCCTACGCCATGAAGCTCTCTCGCCGCCAGCGCTGTTATGGCAGCGTGGCTACCGACTATCGCAGTCAGCTGATCCATGACCATGACGTTGAGAGGTTGCGGTTGACCACCGCCGACGGTGAACATCATGCCCGACATCGCCTGGCCGACATTGTCGAACGCGCCGGCGTCGGCGAGAGGGCCTTCGTTGCCGAAGCCGGTGATGTTCACGTGGATGATCTTCGGATTGACCGCCGACAAGGTCTCGTAATCGATACCGAGCTTGCGCCGGGTCGGCCCTCTCAGATTGGTGACGAAGATGTCAGCGTCGGACACCAAGCGTGTCAACGCTTTCTGACCCTCTTCGCACGTCAGATCCAGACTGATACCCTTCTTCCCCCTGTTCGACAGCTCGAACATGACGGTCCACTCAGAGGAGTCGATGTCCCTAGTGTCCGTCATCGGCGAGAAAGCTGCGAAGAACCTTTCTGGATCACCCTCCATACTTTCGACCTTGACGACGTCGGCGCCAAGATCGGCCAGTATGGCACCGACTGCGGGACCGGCATGCCACACGCCGACCTCGACCACGCGGATGCCGGACAGCGGCCCCTTGCTGCCCTCGATGGTTTTGATGGGGTCTGACTCAGGCATGATGCCCACCTTCCAATGATTTGAGTGACCGCCACGCCCGGAACTCTGACCGATCATCGTCGATCACTGATTGAGCCGGCGTGCAGAGCGGCCTTGATGAAGTTCAGTGGCGCTCAACGCGCCCGTGTTCTGGGACTGATCGTGTGTTCGATGGGTTGTTCACCATTCGGCGATCACGTTGGCCATCCCGAGACTGCTGTTGCCGCCGGTTCGATACTCCGCGTAGACGACCTCTCGAACCGGGATGACAGACCAGTCGTCGATCGCGGTGCCCTGACACAGTTGCAGGCTTGCCGAGGCGTCCCACGCATCAGCACCACCTAGATCGTAAGCGTTCTGCGCCTTCAACAGTTGCGTCTTCATCAGGTTGCCGCAGTGGTCTCGCAGCTCCGAGCTGTACAGTGCCGCCACGCCTGGGCGGGACTTCTTCTGCCGCGATGTGGTCTGCAGACGTACCTCGGCGTTCTGTGCTCCGGAATGTCCAAAGATCGAACAGTGGAAGGTGCTTCCCTGCCACCCGGCGTCCACTGAACCCAGACCGTAGGGAAGACCCCAGATCTCCCGTGCTGCAATCGTTCCCATGAAATCAGTCTTGATTCCCGACGCCACGTAACGGACCGGCTGTCCGTCGTGGAGCGCGTAGACACCTACGTAGGCGCCAATGTACGGGCCGAAAGACGACGTTTTGTGGTGGGAAACCCGCAGCCAGCCACGACTGTCCGGATCAGGCTCCAGAACGTCTGGAAGTACCGAGGACACCGCGTCCGAGTCGGTACGGAAATCAATCAAGAAATCCCACTCCCGCGCGTACTCGTACGGCCCCGGGTGGTATCTCTTTCCGATCGTGTTCATGTCAAGCAATCCTCTCGGTAGTGTCTATTTGCCCGACAACGTCGGGTGGGTGCGCTGCTGAGCCGCGGGGTGAGGTAGTTCGAGGCGGCTGTGCCCGGCGCCATAGAACTTCTCACGTAGCGTGCCCGGGGCATACTCGCGCTTCATCAGTCCTCGTTCTTGCAGCACCGGAACCACGAAATCGATGAATTCGGAATATGTTCCAGGCGTGATGATCGAGATCATGTTGATCCCGTCCACGCCCACCGCCGCCCACTCCGCAAGCTCGTCACTGATCGACTCCGGCGTTCCGACGACCCGATATTTCGCCCCGAAGAAGGCGGAAAGATCTCGGACGGTCGGGTTTGATCCTTCCGGCTGCTTGTCGATGAACAGCTGCAGTGGCCCCTTGACTCCGTCTGCTTGCTTGATCAGTTCGCGCAGCGGGGTGTCGGGATCTGCGCTCGCGAAGTCGATTCCCATGAAGCCGCCTCGGTACGCCATCGATGCGGTCGGGTCCTGGTACTTGTCGAGCTCCGCAGCTTTGCGTTCGGCCTCTTCCATCGTCGATCCCACCACGAAGGTGAGACCCTGAAAAAACCTCAGGTCATCGGCATTTCGCCCTGCCGCGTCAGCGCGTGCGCGCATGTCCTCGATCACGCGGGCAGCATCTGCTGGAGTGTCGGCCATGATGAAGATGCCCTCCGCGTGCCGTGCCCCAAAGTTGCGTCCGACGTCAGAACCGCCCGCTTGGAACAACATCGGAGTCCGCTGCGGCGAAGGAGCGACCTGCAATGGACCTTCGCTGCGGAAGTACTTGCCCTCGTGATTGATCTTGTGAACTCTCGACGGGTCTGCGTAGATTCCGCGGTCGACGTCCCTGAGGATGGCGTCATCGTCCCACGAGCCCTCCCACAGCTTGTAGACCACCTCCAGGTATTCCTCGGCAATCGAATATCGCTCGTCGTGCTCGACGAGACCGTCGAGCCCGACGTTTCGGTGCGCATTGGCTGAAGCGTTGGTGACCACATTCCATCCGATACGTCCCGTGGAGAGGTGATCGAGCGTCGCCATCGAACGGGCGAAACTGTACGGCGGGTGCTGGATGGGCGCGCTGGTGACGATGAAGCCGAGATTGTCGGTGGCATGGACCATCGCAGGCAACAGCATCATCGGATCGGCGATCGGAAACATCAGTCCCCGTTCTGGATAGATCTTCCAGTCGCCGCCGAAGTCGCCACCCAATCCGGCCCCATCGGCGAGAAAGATGGTGTCGAACATGCCGCGCTCAGCCAACTCGGCGAGTTCGATCCACGTGCCCAGGTCGTTGTGGTCCACGGTTTTGTTCTCGGGATGTCGCCACATGCCCTGGTTGACGTGTGACACCGTGTTCATCGTGAAAATGTTGAACATCAGTTGTTTGGTCATCTGTACTACCTGACTTTCCATCGCGTCCTGCGAGCAGGAACGCATAGTGTTTGTAATCGTTTGCCGTGTCGATACGAGCCAACGCAATCGACATGATCACGCGTTATAACTCGACGAGAACTTTGCCGACGTAGTCGCCCTTCAGCAGCCCGAAGAAGGCCTCAGGGGCCGACTCGATCCCATGAAACTTGTTCTCTCGAACGGAGAGTCTTCCCTCGCTCAGCCACCGGCCCACGTCATTACTGAATTGCTTGGCCATGCCCACGTGATCGTTGACGTACATTCCGGAAACCCTGAGGCGCTTGCGCACGATGTTGAACAGGTTGCCTGGAACGGTCTTGGCATCGGGGTCGTCGTACGAGGAGATCGTTCCGCACATCACCACTCGTCCGAAGTCATTGAGGTGAGCTAGTGCTGCGGCGAAATGATCGCCTCCCACATTGTCGAAGTACACATCGATGCCGCCGTTCGCTGCGTGGCCGAGAGAATCCGAAATCGGCGCCGACCCGTAGTCGAAGACTTCATCAAAGCCCAGTTCGTCACGGACATATTCTGTTTTGCCCGATGACGTACTGCCGATGACCTGACTTGCCCCCATCAGCTTCGCCATCTGCCCTGCCATAGCGCCGACAGTTCCTGCCGCAGAGGAGATATAGATGGACTCCTCTGGCACCAGCTCCGCAACCGCAGTCAACCCTGCGTACGCCGTCAGTCCAGGCATGCCCAGGACGCCCAGTTGGTATGACAGTGGATGGTCGGATGGTTTGAGGAGGCGTACGGCACCACGCGGTAGTAGCGCGTATTCCCTCCAACCGTCCATGTGCAGGACATGCGCGCCGACCGGGATGTCTGCGGCCCGTGACGCGACAACCTCGCCGACGGCGCCGGCCTGCAACGGCGCACCGACCGCGAACGGTTCGATATACGAACGCTCATCGTCCATTCGGGGGCGCATGTATGGATCGAGAGAGAACACGATGTTGCGGACCAGCACCTCGTTCTCCGCCGGTTCGTCGATCGTCACCTTTTCGATGTCGAGCATCGATGCGTCAAGCCGACCCTGAGGGCGCCGACTGAGTATTACTTGCTGGGATGTCGGCATCGCGATTACCCCTGCCCCACCAAAGCGTCGCGATACTGCTCACGCAGTTGCACTTTCGAGAACTTCCCCACACTCGTCTTCGGGATGGTCTCCAGGACGATGATCTTCTCCGGCAGTTGCCATTTGGGAAATGCATCCGCCAGGTGGCCCATCAGCTCTTCGACGTCGATCACAGATCCTGGGGTGGGCACCACGCAGGCAATGGGCCGTTCGGTCCATCGCTCGTGGGGTACGCCGACAACTGCGGCCTCGAGCACCGTGGAATGATTCATCAGCTCGTTTTCCAAGTCGACCGAGGAGATCCATTCACCGCCTGACTTGATGAGATCTTTGGTGCGATCGACAAGACGTATCCATCCGCGGGCGTCCATGGTCGCCACATCGCCAGTACGCAACCAGCCGTCGGTGGTGAAGCTCTCCAGGTCGTCGTCTTTACGGAAGTAGCCGCTCGCGATCCACGGGCCGGCCACCTGCAGCTCGCCTCGGCTGGTCCCATCGTGCGGTACGGGTCGGTCGGTGCCCGCCTCGACGATCCGGGCCTCGACTCCCAGCGTTGCACGCCCGACGCCCGCTCGAAGATCGGCCTGATCGTGCTCGTCAAGTGCGCCATGCGCCCGGTCCAATCGCGCCACCGCGGCAAGAGGGCTGGTCTCCGTCATACCCCAGGCCTGTTGCAGTGGCAGCCCCACGTCAACCCGGAAGGCCTCCGAAAGCGCAACCGGGACTGCCGCTCCGCCGCAAGCGATGAGCCGCAGCGCGCTGGTATCTCTGCCCTTCATATGGGGTAGGGCCGCGGTCCATATGGTCGGAACGCCGGCGGTCATGGTGATGCCGTGGTCCACAAGCAAGTCGGCCACCCGTGGCCCACTCAAGTCCGAGCCGGGCAAGATGATGTCCGCTCCCTGCGCGATCGCCGCATGCGGTATTCCCCAAGCGTTGGCGTGGAACATGGGTACAAGCGGGAGGACACGATCCGCTTCGTTGATACCCAGGGTCCCCACGGCACCCGCTGCCATCGTGTGCAGATAGACGCTGCGGTGGCTGTAGACGACCCCTTTTGGATCTCCAGTGGTGCCGCTGGTGTAACACATTGCAGCAGCGTCGTTTTCGTTGTCAACCTGCATTTCGACCGCCGGCGATGCGGCGACGAGCTCGTCGTAGTCGTGCACCGACGCCGCGCCGCTGTCCAAGCCGTACTCACCGGCATTTGGCTCATCCTCCATCACGACGACGTGCCGTACTGTCGGACATCGACCAAGAAGCGGCCCAAGTACTCCCAGCAATGATCGGTCGACAAAGATGGCGTCGTCCTCGGCGTGATTGATCACAAAGACAATCTGCTCCGCCGAGAGCCGGATATTGATGCAGTGCAGTACTCTTCGTGCACCGGGGACCCCAAAGTACATCTGTAGATGACGCGCCGAGTTCCAGGCGAAGGACCCGACCCGCGCACCGACGGGAATGCCAAGGGCGTCGAGAGCACCCGCCAACTTCCGTGTCCCTGCCGCCCACTCCCGGTATGTGGTCGCCACCTCGCGCGTGGGCTCGACAGACACGATGGATTTGTGACCGAAGTAGTCTTCTGCCCGTCGAAACAGTCGATCGATGGTCAACGGGTAGTCCTGCATAAGTCCATGTGTCATGAGACTTCCTCATCTGCTGTGACGTGCGTCGAAGCACTGCGTTGCGGAACTGTTCCACCGAGCGCACGGGTGCATCGTTCTCCTGCTGCGAGGAGGCGGGCGATGTTGTCCCGAAGGAGCGCACCCGACATCGAGGTGCTGAGCCCGTACAGTCCGATCTGCAGGACTCGGCCGTCGTTTGCGAAGATGGGCACACTGAGCGAACGCACATCGTAGTGCTCGTCGTCCCTGATCTCAGGTGGATTCAACATCGACTCTTGCACGTCGATGAGGGCGTCGGCCAGATCGTCATCCAAGCGCACAACGGACCGCGTGCTGATCGTCGTCTCCAGTGTGTCGTAGGGTTTTTCGCCATACCCGACCACGTAGCCGCGCTCGCGAATCGCTGTCAGCTCGTGTCTCCAGTTCTCAAGCGTTTCAGCGTCCTTCCGACCTCCGGCCTGGACCCATCTGTCTGCGTCGGTGGGTGTGCTCCACGCGGCCAGCGGGGCCCCGAGCGGCGCGACAAAAGGCAACCGTCTGCCCACTCGTGTGGCCAACCGCGGCGACGTGTCGGTCCCTGCGCTCGCCAGGACGACGAACTCATCGTGCACTCGCGCGACGAGCACGCACTCCGAATCACACTCTTGAGCAACATGTTCGAGCTCTGGGCGGACAGCGTCTACAGCAGGAAGTAGGCCCGCCAGGCTTGCCTCTGCGACGGCGAGTGACGACGGGCTGAACTTGCCGTAGCCACCTCTGAAGAACAAGAGCGGCAACTGATTTGGAACAGATCCCATGTCGACCACTCGACCGACCACCAAGTAGTGGTCGCCGAGTTCCTGAACGTCGTACAGTTCGCAGTCGATCCACGCCGCAGCACCCGTGATCAAGGGCGAACCCGACTCGGCGGGACTCCATTGGACGCCGTCGAACTTGTCTACGCCCTTCCTGGCGAACTTGCGGCACAAGTCCTCCTGGTCGTCGCTGAGAACATTCACAGAGAAACGCTTTTGTTCTCGAATCTGCGGCCAACTCGACGAAGACTTGTCGGGATAGAAGGCAATCAGTGGTGGGTCAAGGGATACCGAAGAGAACGAGCCGATGGTGAGAGCAGCGGGGTTCGCGCCGGGCACAGAGGCGCAGACGACCACGACCCCAGTGGGATATTGGCCCATGACTTGACGGAACTGGCCCGGGTCGATGGTCTTCATGCTCTAGGCCTGCGGTCCGCCGGATACGTAAATGACCTGACCTGAAACGAATCCCGCACCCTCACTGGTGAGGAACGACACGACGTGCGCCACGTCTTCGGGTTCGCCCACACGGCCAACCGGGATCGCCGCTTCGCCGGCAGCGATGAGGTCGCTGAACTCCATCCCCATCCGCGCGGCGGTCGCGGCAGTCATGTCGGTTCGGATAAAGCCTGGCGCCACCGCGTTGGCGGTGATCCCGAACTTTCCCAGTTCGACTGCCAATGTCTTGGTGAACCCCTGCAGTCCTGCCTTGGCGGCCGAATAGTTGCCCTGGCCACGGTTGCCGAGCGCAGCTGTGCTGGACATGTTGACGATTCGGCCATACTTGGCGTCGACCATGTCCCGCTGTACGGCCTTGGTCATCAGGAAGGCGCCCTGCAAATGGACGCGTGTCACGGCGGTCCAGTCGTCGAGGGTCATCTTGAACAGGAGGTTGTCGCGCAGGATCCCCGCATTGTTGACCAGGACCTGTGGGGGGCCGAGCTCGGCGCGGACCTTCTCGATGGCCGCTGTCACTTGAGCTTCGTCGGATACATCGGCGCCGACAGCGAGAGCCCGACCACCGCCCGCATCAATGTGTTCGACCGTGTTCGTACAGGCACTCTCGTCCAAGTCGACGACCGCGACAGCCAGTCCGTCCGTCGCCAGACGCTTGGCCACAGCGGCTCCAATTCCTCTCGCCGCACCCGTGACAACGGCAACACGCGTTTCATTCACTTCATTACTCCACTCAAGTAGGTGTTTTGCAGATTCGACGCCGACGTATGTGTCAGCGGGGCAGAGCCTCGGCGGCCTCCCGAGTGGAGGTCGACCGGGTCAGAGTTCGTCGCAGATCGCGTTTGAGAATTTTTCCGCTCGCGTTGCGGGGCATATCGTCGGTGCGTATCACGCGCGCCGGCACCTTGATGCTCGAGAGAGTGCTGCGGCAGTGCTCGATGACGTCTGAGTCGGTCAACGACGAGTGAGAATCAATGGTCACCACGGCGACCACTTCCTCCCCGAGCTTGGCATGTGGCATACCAATGACCGCAACGCTTACCACGCCAGGAAGGTTTGCGATGACATTCTCGATCTCGGCGACCTGAATGTTCTCCCCACCCCGGATGATGATGTCTTTGATTCGCCCGGCGAGGTAGATGAATCCGTCGTCGTCTATCCGACCAAGGTCCCCGGTCCTGAATTCGCCGTTCGGGAAAGCTGCACGTGTCGCGTCGTCGTTGCCCCAATAGCCCGCCGCCACAGTGGGTCCGCTCACGCAGATCTCGCCCACCTCACCCGGTCCGACTTCCTTACCGTCGTAGTCGACGATTCTGACTCGACTTGTAGGAAGGGGAACCCCGATCGATCCGGCCCGCGTGATCAGATCAGGGCCAACAGACAACGCCACAGTCCCCGTCGTCTCGGTCAACCCGTAGCCGGTAGCCATCCGGACCTCATCGCCAACGACGGTCGATGCCGCGCGCAACAAGCTTGTCGGAACCGCCGAGGCCCCAGAGGTCAACGTCAAGAGCGAACTCAGATCGACGCCCATGGCAGTTGCAGCAGAGACGAACTCCGTGAGCATCGCGGGAACCGCACCCAACGAAGTGACACCCTCGGACGCCACCATCTCCAACGCCTGAGCCGCATCCCACTTGCGCAGAACGACGCAAGTCGCACCGCCCACCAAAGACGCATACATCCCGCCCAGACCGGCGACATGGAACCACGGAAGTACCTGCAGCACAACCGGATGTCCGGCCGTCGTCGGCGCCGGGGCATCACGTGCGCTGTCGATCGCAACCGCACAGATCGCAGCGTTCATCACAGCGACACAATGATTGCGGTTCGTATGGATCACGCCCTTCGGCGGTCCCGTCGTGCCCGACGTATAGAGAATGGTGGCTGGATCAGCCGGCATGACTTCAGCGTCGGGAAACACGCCCGTCGAATCAAAACCCACGATTTGCTGCCAGTTGTCGAGGCCGCTGTCTTCGTCACCCAACACGACGACACGGACATCGGCGTCGGCAAGCCGGTCACGCAGTTGTTCGACGAGACCGAGATCGGCGAAGACAACGCTCGGGCGAGCGTCGCTGATGCCGTATTCGACCTCGGCCGAAGACCACCACGAGCTGAACGGCACGAACACCGCGCCGATGGCTTGGGTAGCCCAGAACACCACGGGGAACTCAACGCGGTTCCGGCAGAAGATCGCCACCCTGTCCCCACGGTTCACCCCTACATCCTGGAGCCACCTGGCCACAGAGGCACTCTCGCGGCTCAGTTCGGCGTAAGTACGAACCTCCTGCCCACACACCAGTGCGCGGCGATCACCGAAATCCCCGATCTTCAGCGCATACTCGCGCATCGACGATTCGGCGCTCAGGTAGTTCGGTACTTCTTCACCACCGATGACCTCGGAACTCAGGGCGAAGTATTCGTCTGGGCCGGAGAGGCTTCGCATGACCGAGCCGGTCCCAGGCCAGTCGTTGACATTCACTGCCCTGCACCTTCGTGCTCGGCGAACACGTCACGCAGGTAATCGCCGGCTTTCGCAATGGCATCGTCAGCTTCGGGAAATGTGCCCCCGCCGAGTTGGAACACGTGCTGCATCTCGGGAAATACTTCGAGTTGCACCGGAACCCCGGCAGCCACCGCGTTGTCTCTTACGCGAGTGGAGTCGTCGAGTAGCGTCTCGTGGCCCCCGACCTGAATGAACAGTGGGCACAGTCCGCGGTAGTCTCCGTTCACCGGCGATGCGATGGGGTCGCCTTCTTGGCCAGGCGCGTACATGCTCCCCAACGCCCGCATGCCCTCAGCGCTGGCCATGAGATCGACACCGGCGTTGCTCGTCATGGATTTCCCAGTTGCCTGCAGATCACTCCACGGCGACATCAGTACCGCTGCCGCGGGTAGATCGCTACCACGATCCCGCAACGTCAGGAGCGTGCTCAGAACCAAGCCCGCCCCTGCCGAATCACCGACCAGCGCAATCTGTGTGGACTTGTAACCGAGTGAGAGCAACCCCTCATACGCGGCCAGCGCATCGTTGAGGCCTGCCGGGAACGGATTCTCGGGGGCTAGGCGGTAGCGCGCTATCAGTACAGGCACTCCCGATGAGCGAGCGATGTGGCCCGCGAAATTGCGGTATCCGACGGGGGTTCCATACGCAAACCCCCCACCATGCAGGTAGAGAATGGCTTCCGTTGTGTCCGAGTCGCTTTCCTTGCTGACCTCGACCCAGATCCCGCTCAGCCCATCAACCCCGGCGTCCCGGAATGTCACGCCATCGGGCGTGCTCGTCATTGCCTGAAGACCCTCGGCGACGATGCGTTGGTCCGTCAGCGGCAACTGCGACACCGCCATCATTCGTTCACTGTGTCGCTTGAGTTTGTCCAGGAACTCCGCTGCTTGCTCACTTGCCATGTCATGACCTTCCGAATGTGATGCGTCGTCGTACCAGAACCGTCGGAAGCGACGCGTTCTATTACGTACCCAACGCGTACGTTACTCGTGTGATCCACGCCTCGTCAAGACCGCCGCAGGAGAGGATCTGACCAGCACCCGCGCATTCGCCCCGACGGCACCGGGCGGACGCATTATCGGGAAAAACATGTACCTACAACAGATTTCGCAATGAAAGGACGACTAGCGCCCACCGTGGCAGTTGACGTTCTGCCGAACGCGTTGTGCGTAGACGCTCAGCTCTTTGTCCGGTCGAACCCTCGAGGGCTCGAGAGGTGCCGCTGTTCGGACCTGCGCCGCGTTGCCCGCTACATATTCAGTCAGCCGACAGCGCGTCGAGTGTCCAGTCGGTCAGCTGCTCGACGTAGCTCTCTTCTTGCTGCGTCAGTTTCACGCGCTTGGAAGGCGGGGTGTGGATGGTACGCATGACGACTGGACCGCCGATGGCTTCGAGCAAGAATTTCACAGATGGAGAGTGTGTCAGTTCACCGCGCTCGATGGCGCGCTCGGTGATCGCGGTGAATTCGGCGTGCGCGGGACGCAATACGTCGGCTCGAGAAAAGACCTGCAATTCTGGGTAGAGAGGCAGCTCTACCTGGAGTCGTAACCAGGCACGGCCGGCGTCGGTCATCATGAAATTGAAGAAACGGCGGATGTACTCATGGATGTCCGCACGCAGGGAGCCGTGGTCGGCATCGGTCTGGTCCACAAGTTGGGTTGTGGCTGCTTGGAGCAATTCGATCCGGGAATCCCATCGACGGTAAAGGGCGGGCTTGCCGACACCTGCTTCGGACGCGACTGCGTCGAAAGTGAACCGCTCCCATCCCCGCCCGGCAAACACGCGCACCGCACCCTCGAGAATGCGCCGGTCGTAACCTTCTTGACGTGGCCTTCCTACTGTTCCTTGCGTTGCGGATGATGCAGTATGGCTTGTCACAATCGCCTCCAACGGCGGGTCTCAACGGGCCCTGTTCATGCGCCAAACGGTCTGCAGGAATGCGCGTTTGGCTCCTGGTACGGGTAGCACCGGCCCCTTGCTGCGGGCACCCGAGTTTCGTCCATCTCAACGTACCGTTGTTGTACGATTTCGTTCAACCGAACCACCACGGGGGCCGGATCACCCCTCCGATGGGCGGCCATGCTGCCCATCCCAGGCAAGCAACAGTCACATCCATCGTGAGGACAACTCAGTGGAACCGTCCCCTTCCGTAATCCCGCCCCATCAGCCGATGCCTGACGACGTGTCGTCGGAGGCGTGGGTGTTATGGGCGAACGGACAACCTGCCATGGGCACCTTGGGGTTGACCTGTACGTCCGTCGAGCCGGACGAGTCCGCCTTCTCCCTAAATCAGGGCGCTTTCCCGGTCAATCCAAATGGGGCGGTCCACGGTGGGGTCATCTCAGCCGTGGCCGATCAGGTGATGGCCGTCGTTGCAGCCCGGGCATCAGAGCCCGGCATGATTCCCGTCACGAGCTCGCTGCACATCCAGTTTCATACACCAGCGTTTCTACCGGTCACTGTCCGTGGTCGCCTTCTGCCGAGTGGATTTCGTATCAAGTACGTCGAGGTGGTGGTCGAGGACACAGCAGGTGCACGCTGCGCGACGGCCAACGGAACCATGGTCGGTGCGAGCGCAAGTCGACGGCTACCGGGCACCACTGAATGAAAGCAGGTAGGCGGCTGTGGCTCGCGAACGCTTATTGGGCAGTCAGTCCACCGTCGACATACAGCTCCGCGCCGGTGATGAAGCCTGAATCGGGGCCGGCGAGAAAAGCCACGGCATCAGCCACCTCCGCGGGGGTGCCCAGTCTCTTCGTAGGCGTTTTCGCGACAGTGACATCTCGGAAGGTGGGGTCGCCGAGGCGATCGAGCATACGCGGTGTGCCGATGTAACCGGGATGCAGAGAGTTCACGCGTACCCCTGCCTCGGCCCAATACATCGCTGCGCCCTTGGTCATGCCTCGCACTGCCCCTTTGGCTGCGTGATACGCGATGCTATGCGGGACCCCGATGGTTCCCAGAATCGAGCAGACGTTGACGATCGAACCGCCCCCGCTCCGTTCGATCAGCGCGCCGGCATGTTTCATTCCGAGCCACGTACCCGTCTGTCCGACCGCAATGACCTTGTCCCACGCTTCCGTCGATTCGTCGACGACCGATGCCAGCGTCGACAATGCGGCGTTGTTCACCAGGCCGTAAAGCCCACCCAGGGCTTCTAACTCGTCTGTGATCGAGGACCAAGCCGCTTCGTCTGACACGTCGAGTTCGCGGGCTATGTGGTTGCCGGTGAGACGGGAGACCAGTTCCTCGCAAGAGCCCCGTTCGATATCGGTGACCACGAGTTGAGCACCCTCAGAGGCGAACCGTTTGGCAATCTCTTGACCGATTCCGCCGGTGGCACCGGTGATGAGAACTCGCCTCCCGTCAAACCGTTTCACTTTCGGCACCCTCTCGGTTCCCGGTCTTCGATGCGGTCGTTTCGGGGAATGGGTCCAGCCGTGTTGTTCGACTGCTGCCCGTAACCGCGAGTCGTCGCACCTCAGGGAGCATGTTCTGCACCCAGAACTCGCTGTCGTAGACCGCTGAGTACACACGGTCGCGCTGGTCGTCGTTGTCGAACTGGCGCATCCACACAAACCGGGTGTGGTCGTGGTCGGCCCAGTAGAGACCGAGGACCCGCATCCCGCGGCTTTCCTGGTACGGGACAGCGCGGGCCATGAAGGCCTCCCATTCTTGCCACATTCCCTCGTTCACCGTGTATTCGTACAGCTCGATATACATCTGGGCTCTCTTTCGGTTCCGTTGAGTTTGCCTGCACCGCTCGGGATTACGCGCATCACCGGGCCAGCCGCCCGCCGCCGATGGTGATCGAGGTACCCGTCAAGTGATCGGCCGAAGCCTCCATGAGAAACGCGACCGAGTCCGCGACGTCCGCGGGCGTTGCGAGTCGACCCATCGGCACCTGAGCTGCTCGGTCCCGCGGATCCAGGTCCAGGCCGGCGAAGATCGAATCCATCATTTGCCCTGCGACTGGTCCTGGACACACTGCATTGACCCGCACACCGCGGTCTGCCCATTCCAGAGCCGCAGCTTTGGTCAAACCCATCACAGCGTGTTTGGAGGCCACATACGCGGCCATGTTCGCCTGCCCGGCGATCCCACCCACGCTGGACGTGTTGACCACGGCCGACCCGCGACTCATGAGAGGGCCAATGTGTTTGAGCCCCAAAAACATTCCACGGACGTTGACGGCCATGACCCGATCGAAGGTCTCGACCGAATAGTCGGTCAGCGGTGCGAAATCCCCAGACACTCCGGCGTTGTTGAAAAGCCACCGAACAGACCCGCCGCTGAAATCCCGCGCGACGTCCGCGTACTTCGCAGCGTCACCAGCCGACGAGATGTCGCATTGCAACGTTGCCACGTCGGCGCAAAGATCCAGGACTTTGCTCCGTGTCGATTGCAATTTCGGCAAGTCCTGATCGATCAACAACATCCGCGTGTTGGGTGAGGCCATTCGCACAGCGACCGCAGAACCGATATCGCCTGCAGCACCCGTGATCACCAACGTGTCAGGCGCAGTCACAGGCACACCGACCCTCGGTACGGCACGGGACTCGATTGACCGACATCACGCGAACTCGATACCTTTGTACCCGCTGTCCGCGATCTCGGTCGCTTTCTCGACCCAGTTGGGTAGGCCCCCGTAGTAGACCAGCACTTTGCCGTCCGATCCCGGAATGTTGCCCCTCTGATACCAGGAGCCACTCGCAAGCAGAACTGGTTTTGCGGATTCGTAGACGTGTTCAGTCCAGTCCTGCGCTGCTTGTTCGGACACTTCAGCACGGGAGTAGTTGTTGGTCTTGACGTAGGTGATCAAGTCCGCCAGCCAATCGCCGTGGCTTTCGCTGAAGGCTGGGAGGTTGCCGCCGAGACTGTGAACGCCGGCAATGAAGGAAAGGTTGGGGAACCCTGGAACACCCATTCCCAGCAGCGTGCGTGGGCCCCCGGACCACGAGTCCATCAGGGACTCGTCATTCTTACCTCGGATATCGATCCTCTTCAACGCCCCCAGCCACGCCTCGAAGCCTGTTGCAAAGATGATGACATCGAACTCGAACTCTTCATCTGTTGTGACGACGCCGGTCTTGGTGAAGCGCGCCACGGGGGTCTTCTTCAGGTCGACCAGGTGGACGTGATCATTCTTGAACGTCTGGTAGTAACCCGTGCCCTTCGGCGGGCGATGCATCCCGATCCCGTGGTCGGTAGGAATCAATTTATCGGCCAGTTCCTGGTCGCCGACCTCCTCGCGAATCTTCGCCTCCACGAACTTCGTGAAGTCCTCGTTGGCCGCCGGATCAGACAATGTGTCCAGGAAGGCGGACGTCAAAACTTTCAGGCCCGGGGCGTTGTACAGCTCCTCGTACTTCTGCAGCCGCTCTTCTTCGGATACTTCAAACGTCATCCGCGTCTCAAGCTCGTGATTATGACCACCGACATGACGTTGTCGTTCGGCATGTAGGGCTCGAAAGTTCTGGCGAAAGTGGTCGTGTTCTTCCGGTGTGAACGGGCGGTTGTTCAGCGGTGTCACCCAGTGGCCATTACGTTGGAAGACCGTCAGCGATGCGGCGTCTTTCGCGACCTCCTGTACCAGCTGCACGCCGGACGATCCCGTTCCGAAAATCGCAACGCGCTTTCCCGCATAGTCGATTCCCTCGGCGGGCCACTCGCCGGAGTGAACTTTGACGCCCTCGAAGTCGTCGATCCCCTCGAACGGGGGTGTGTACGTCTCGGAAAGCATGCCCGTTGCCAGCACCAGGAATCGCGCGATGGCCTGCTGCCCGTCGGCGTAACCGACCACCCAAACGTTGTTGGTCGTGTCGAAACGTGCACTGGTGACGGTGGTGTTCAGCTGAATTTTGTCGCGTAGATCAAATCGGTCGACGACGAAGTTGAAGTAGCGCTCGACCTCCGGCTGGCCGGCGAAGCGTTCGCTCCACTTCCACTCGTCGGCCAAGATGTCGGAGAAGAAGTACGCGTACGAGTAGGAATCGGAGTCGAATCGAGCCCCCGGGTACCTGTTGTAGAACCAGGTGCCGCCGAGGCCGGCACCCCTCTCCACCAACCGCACGGAGTGCCCCTGTTCGGTCAGGCGGTAAAGACCGTAAATGCCCGAAACCCCGCCCCCGACGATGATCGCGTCGAGTATCTCTTCCGCCGAATTTGCCGTGTCGGCGATGTCTTGTGCCTGTCGATTGTTCATAGGGACCTCACATGTCACGTTCGTAATTGATTCAGTCACAACACGATTGGGTTCCGCGGTGCGTGACTGGGCAGAAGGATCCGGGCACTTCAGGCAACCGGATGTGATGAGCGTCCCACTTGATCTCGAACGTGTCAACCACCATATTCCTCGAACTTCGGCCGCCATTCCGCCGCCTTGAACATGCCCTTGCCCAAATCGTACTCAATCGGTACGATACTCACAACGGGCAGTTGAACTGCTCTACGACCCACCAACGAATACGACCCAAACGTGTTGCGGATCAGACATTTTCACGCCTGGTCCTTGCCCACTGATGGCGTGTGCGCACAAACCAGAAGGGGTGTCCCGTGTCCCGACGCACTTTCATTGCCGGTGTCTACGAGTTCCCGCCGAGGGTCGCCCCGACATATTCAACCCACCAGATCAAAGCCGAGTGCGCGTCGAAAGCGCTGGAAGACGCCGGCCTCACGTGGGCCGATGTCGACGGAATCTACGACGCAGGTGAGTCAGAAACGTCGCTTCCGGGCCTGGGCGTGGCCGAGTATCTGGGTATCAAACCCAACGTCATCGACACGACGAACGTCGGCGGCGCATCGTACGAGCTACACGTCGCTCACGCGAAACGTGACATCGAAGCCGGCCTGATCAACGTGGCGGTTCTGACCTACGGCTCCACGTTGCGAAGTGACTCGAGCGCGGGCGGTATCCCGACGAGCATAGGCCAGCGGGAAACCCCTGCTGAACAGGTTGAACGTCCGTTGGGTCTGTCCCTGGTGGGAAGCTACGCCTTGGCGGCGTCTCGCCACATGCACGAGTACGGAACCACACCCGAGCAGCTCGCCTCAGTCGCGGTCTCGGCGCGCAAGCATGCACTGCGAAACCCACTGGCTGTCAACGGACTAGAGGCCATGTCGATGAGGAATCGCGGTGAACTCACAGTCGATGATGTGATCGCTTCCCGGCCTATCGCCGATCCTCTCCGGCTGCTCGACTGCTGCCTGATGACCGACGGCGGCGGAGCCATTGTTCTTGTGTCGGAAGCAGTACTTGCGGGGTGCCGCCAGCCTGGCGTAGAGGTGCTCGGTACCGGCGAGGCCGTCTCATTCATCGATGACGACAGCGATTTAACAACCACTGCAGCAGCCGATTCGAGCACTCGCGCGTTCGCCCAGGCTGACGTTGAGCCGGACGACATCGACGTCGCGATGTTGTACGACTCGTTCAGCATCACGGTTTTGATGCAACTGGAGGACCTCGGACTGTGCGACAAGGGCGCCGGCGGTGACTACATCGCAAGCGGTGCACTTGATTTCGACTCGACAAGCGGTCCCGCGGTGAACACCGACGGTGGGGGTTTGTCGTCCACCCACCCAGGTATGAGAGGACTCTTCTTGCTGATCGAGGCCACCCGCCAGCTTCGCGGTACATCAACATCTCAGGTGCGTGATGCCGAACTCGCTGTATGCAATGGAATCGGCGGATTTCTTGGTTCGCGCCATGCGTCGGGAACAGTTGTCCTGGGAGCCACGAGATGACACACGGCGTATTCAACCCAGAAGCCAATCCCGCACGAGTGTCGCAGTGCTCCAATTGTCGCCATAAGTTCACCTATCCGCGTCTTCACTGTTCGCGGTGTGGCTCGCTCGCGATCTCGAGCACACCGGTGGACGGGCAGGGCACCATCTACTCCGTAACTGTTGTACGCACCCATCCCGACCCCGAGTTCAGATCGATGACCCCATACGCCGTTGCATACGTCGACCTCGACGGTGGCGGACGAGTGTTGGTGCGGCTGACAGGAAATGACTCAGCAGCGGCGGCGATAGGTGATCGAGTCCGATTCTCATCCGCAGATACCCCGTCACCACCGGTTGCGGTAGCGCTGTCGGTTTCGAGCGAGGACTCAAGCTCCGTTGCAGTCACGAAGGATCGGATCAACCGATGACGTCAACCGACTCCGGTCTGCTCGTTGAACGCGATGGCGGCACGGTCACAGTGACTTTCAACCGGCCGCACACGAGAAACGGTCTCCGCAACCAGGAATGGTTGGCCCTCACTAAGACATTGGGCGAGGTGAATCGCAGCAGCCGAGATCGCGTGGTGGTCTTGACGGGCGCCGGAGGGAATTTCTGTTCGGGAGCAGAACTCGGCGGGCCAGAGGACGACATGTTCCCGCTCGCCGGCATGCAGATAGTCAACGACGCATGCATGGCGATTCGGCGCCTGAACAAGCCAGTGATCGCAGCTGTGTCCGGCTACGCAGTAGGTGCAGGGTTCAACCTGGTCTTGACCAGTGACCTCGCGGTTGCGGATACCACCGCTCAGTTCTCACAGATCTTCATCAAGAGGGGAATGTCTCCCGACTTCGGCGGGTCCTGGCACCTGCCCCAGGCACTCAGCCTCCACAAGGCCAAAGAGCTTGCCTTCTTCGGAGACAAGATCTCGGCCACCGAGGCCCGGGACCTCGGCCTCATCAATCACGTGGTTGCGTCAGACGAGCTCATCTCGTTCTGCAGCGACTGGGCATCCCGGCTCACGGCGCTTCCTCCAATAGCCCTGGCTCGCACCAAGCATCTGCTGAACACGTCTCTCGAGGGAAGTTTCGGAGCCGCGCTCGATCAGGAAGCCGTCGCCCAGGAACACAACTTCACGACGTTCGACACGCATGAAGCCATCTCTGCGTTCCTTGACAAACGCCCACCCCGCTACCTGGGCCGTTGATTTGAGCCTGGCGGCCCACATCTTCTGCCTCACAACACCATTTCGCACATAGGAACGATCATGATCAAGTTCGATACACTCGATGCCTTCGAAAAGGCCGCCGGTTCGCACCTTGGCTACAGCGAATGGATTTCCATCAGCCAGAACGACATCAACGCGTTTGCCGATGCCACCGGCGACCACCAGTGGATCCACACCGACACCGACGCCGCCGCACGGGGACCCTTCGGCACAACCATCGCTCACGGCTACCTGACGGTCGCCCTGATTCCGCGCCTGACCGCGTCGATCTTCTCTGTTGGCGGTCTGAAGATGGGTATCAACTACGGCACCAACAAAATTCGATTTCCATCTGTTGTACCTGTCGACAGCAAGATTCGAGCCGGCGCTGAACTCGTTTCTGTGACGCCCACGTCGCAAGGCAGCCTGGCCGTGATCAGAGTGACCGTCGAGCGCGCCGGGTCACACAGACCCGTTTGTGTCGCGGACACCGTGACCCTGTTCGCGTGAGAGGGCGGGACTGACGATGACGGTACTGACGGCGCCGATCCGTGAGGAAGACCCCACGATGGCCAACGCGCACAACTGCATGACACGAGTCAAGCGGGCAATTGCTGACCTCCGCCTCGGCCAGGTCGTCGTGTTGGTCGGTGGTGATGCAGACACTGACAGCTATCTCGTGGTTGCAGGCCAGACCGCGACGGGCGCCGGGCTCGACTTCATTGTTCGTCACAGCTCTGGGTTCCTCTGCGCACCTGTGTCCGAGAACATATGTGGACGCATTGCTCTGCCTGCGATGGTGGGAGCCGATCACGCTGCTTCCGATGTCGATTACACCGTCGCCGTCGACGCCGCGGAGGGGGTCGGCACCGGTATTTCCGCCCTGGACCGGGCGGTCACCTTACGCCGGCTGGCCGATCCGGCCAGCACTCCTGAGTCGTTCACCCGCCCAGGACACGTTGTGCCCATCCGCGCGCATGCTGCCGGGGTACTCACGCGGCCCTACTACGCAGAGGCGACCGTCGACCTGATGCGCGCTGCTGGGCTGCAACATGTCGGCGGCGCCGCTGCGCTGGTCTCGCCCACTGATCCAACGTCCATCGCGGACCAAGTAGAAAGTCGTGCATTCGCCGATGCCCACGGTTTGAATTGGGTGTCGATCGATGACGTCGCGGCGTATCGCAGCCGTACAGAAGTTCACATCCGTCAGACCTTCCGGACGGTGCGCACCTCACCACACGGCCCCGTCGAAGCTGTGGGGTACCACAGCGACGTCACCGATGCCGACTACGTCGTCTACTCCCCTTCCGCGCCGTCGCCATCGTCCCGGTTGCGTGCCCATGCCTTCTTCGAGAAGGACTTCGCGCCGCACGCACCGGTCTCAACGCCGATAGCGGATACACCGATCACGGAAGCGATGGCCGAACCCAACCGCCTGGTTGTCGTCGCCCGGCTCAAGCATGATCATGGGTCGGCTGACGGTTGTGCAGGCCCGAACTCCTCCCAGTACTCCTCACGTATCGCAGACATCGCTCAGGTCCTGAGGCAATTCGGCATTGAGGAATCCCAGCTCGTGGATCCGCTCCCTGAACTTTCGGACATGCTCAGAGCGATGACCCATTCGGTTCCCATCAACTGACATCCCCTCTACCGCAACTTCTTTCTTACTCTCAACAGAACAGGGCGCAGGAACGCTGCCGCGGACCCCCGCCATTGCAATTCTTCCGACCTAACCAAGAGGACCGGCATGAAGAGATCGGCTTTCACACCAGATCACGAAGATTTCCGACAATCTGTGCGCGACTTCCTGAGTCGAAAGGTTGCACCGAACGTCGACACATACGCCGAGAACCGGCTCATCGACCGCGAGGTGTGGCGTGAGGCCGGCAAGCAGGGCATCCTCGGCCTCGAGATCCCGGACAGCTACGGCGGCAGCCAGGCCAACGACTACAGGTTCAACGCGGTTGCAACCGAAGAGTTGGCAGCTGTCAGCATGGCGCTGGTATCGAGCTTCAGCATTCACTTCGACATCGTCACGCCCTACATTGTCGATCTGGCAACGGAACAGATGAAACAAGAGTGGTTGCCGCAAATCGCCGGCGGCGACGTCGTCACCGCCATCGGCATGACCGAACCGTCAGGCGGCTCGGACCTCGCAAACCTGAAGACATCCGCAGTTCGAGACGGATCGGACTGGATACTCACTGGCTCGAAGACGTTCATCACAAACGGCTACTCCGCCGATCTGGTGGTCGTAGCCGCACGAACTGATCCCGAGCAGCGGTCGAAAGGGATCAGCCTGTTCCTGGTCGACACCTCGCTCCCCGGCTTCGAACGCGGACGCAAACTAGACAAGGTGGGCCAACCAGAGGCCGACACCGCCGAGCTCTTCTTCGATCACGTGCGCCTACCGGCATCAGCTTTGCTCGGCGAACCCGGAACTGGGTTCGCCGCCATGATGACACGACTACCGCAGGAACGAATCGGCACGGCCGTCGCAAACGTCGCCCACGCCAAGCAAATTCTCGCCGAGACTATTGAATACGCCCGAGACAGAAAGGCTTTCGGGCAGACAATCGGATCTTTCCAACACAACAAGTTCCTTCTTGCCGAGCTGGTCACCAAGATCGAGGTTGTCCAGGCATACGTCGACGCTGCGGTCGTGGAGCACGCCCAGTCCGGACTGAGCGCTGTCGACGCCGCCAAAGCGAAGTGGTGGTCGGCACATGTCCAGAACGACGTTCTCGATCACTGCGTGCAGCTTCACGGTGGTTACGGCTACATGCGCGAGTACAGGGTTGCCCGCGCATGGATGGATGCGCGAGTGACCAAGATCTGGGCCGGCTCGAACGAGATCATGAAAGAAATCATCGGGCGCGACCTCGCAGTCTGAAGCAACCCAGACTTCGCAGACCGCGATGATCCGACACAGTGGCCAAGACTGAAGAAGCAGATTTCAGACCAGTTCGTCACGCGCTCACAAAACGAATGGACCGAGATCTTTGAAGGCACAGATGCGTGTGTGGCGCCCGTGCTGTCACTTACAGACGCGCGACGCCACCCACACCTCAAAGCCCGCAAAAACCTTCATCGAAGTCCAATCACAATGGCAACCCTCACCCGCACCCTGGTTCAGCAGAACACCCTCGAGTACCCAACACCACCGCCTCCGACTGGGCACGAGCCGGAAGCCTCCATGGTCGACTGGAGGACCTAAGAGGCGAAGTGTGATTTCCAGCCTGCGCAAACAAACGTCCCAGACACACGCACCACCGAGCAGCTGTACTACTCGGCGAAGGTGTAGTCGGCAAGGGAGAACCGCCGGCTCTGCCAGGCTGCTTCGAGTGTGGTCGAGGCCCGGAAGGGCACATCACCGTTCTTGGTGAAGTAGTAGCTATTTGCGCCCGCGCAGGTCGGATCGGTGAACACCTGCAGGGGGCGGCGCGCCAGTATCGAGGTCATGTACTTCTCCTGCGCCGCCGCGGTCACCTCGGCCGACGTGGCGTGGCGGCGGCGAGCTTCGTCGAGTACCCGCACGATGTGGGCCGCACTGTTTTCGACCAGCGTGAAGAATGAGGCGCCGTTGTAGCCGTATGGGCCAAAGACGGTGAAGAAGTTCGGGAAGCCCGCCGTCGTGACGCCCTGGTAGGAATGGAATCGCTCGGCGTCCCAGTGCTCGGCCAAGTCGGTGCCGTCGTCCGAGGTGAGCTGATAGGTCGGTAGCGCATCCTTGTCGGTGACCTTGAAACCCGTGGCCAGGATGAGTACGTCGAGTTCGTGTTCGGCGCCGTCGGTTGTCCGGATCCCGTTCGGGGTGATCGCCTCGATCGACGTGGTTTCCAGGGCGACGTTGTCGCGGTTGAAGGTTGACAGATACGAATTGTGGAAGCTCGGCCGTTTGCACCCGAGGGCGTAGGTCGGCGTGAGCTTGCTCCGTGTGGTCGGATCGTCGACCTGCATGGCGACATACTTGCGGGCGGCAACTTCGAGGGCGGCGGTGCCGGGAATCCATCGATGAAAGTGCGCCAGCACCGGGAAGGTCGCCTCGACGAACGCCTGGCTCGCCAGGCGGGCGCCCTGCCTGACTCCGGGCACTTTCTTCAGACCTGCGCGTCCGAGGCGACCGAGGGGGAAGTCCGGTTTCGGTAGACACCAGATGGGGGTGCGTTGAAAGACCGTCAAATGCTCGACTTCGGTTGCGATCTCAGGGATCACCTGCACGGCCGTCGCTCCGGTGCCGATGATCCCGACCCGTTTACCCGCCACGGACACCTCGTGGTCCCATCGGCTTGTGTGCATCGTCGCGCCCTCGAAGGTGTCGATGCCGTCGATGTCGGGCAGTTTTGGCTGGCTCAGCGGTCCACCGGCGTGAATCAGCCAGCGTGCGTTGACATCTCCCCCACTGGTCGAGATCAACCAGTGTGCGGACTGCGCGTCGAACGTGGCCTTGTTCACGCGGGTGGAGAACTGCAGGTGGGGTGTGAGGTTGTATTCGTCGACGATCTGCTCGGCGTACGTACGCAGCTCACGGCCAGGTGCGTAGCTACGTGACCAGCTCGATCGCTGAGCGAAGGAAAACTGGTAGCTGAACGACGGGATGTCGACCGCCACACCTGGGTAGGTGTTCCACTGCCAGGTGCCGCCGGGACCATCGGCGTCGTCGACGATGAGCAGGTCGTGAAAACCGGCCTCCTTGAGTGCGATCGCGGTCCCCAAACCGGAAAAACCACCGCCGACAATGACGATCTCGTAGTGCGGACGCAGAGTGTCGGGCACGATTCAGGCCTCTCATTTTCAGGTACGTGGTGCTTGGTCGGGAACACACTCGCCCCCCACCGATCCGGCATCGGAACGTCGCGCGACTCGGGCTTGTCGTGCGTCATCAGACGTAGAGGTTCCACATTACTGCCATTGTCCAGTGTTACACTCGCGGATGTCACGTCGATCGTGACTCTGACATCAGGCGGGAGAGCTCGGCCTCGGTCCCCGAAGAGTACGGCAGCGGTGGTTGCCGAAGATGGTCGCTGGTGAGGTGGTCGCGCGATCGCCTCGGTCGCAAGCATGAAATCTGCTGTTGCACAACCCGTTGCCTACACCAGGGACCGTCAGGCGTTCGCCGATGGTCAAGGGTGGACAGATCCGACCCGCGCTCGTGGATTCAGCGCAAAACTCTCCCCCGGAGACGAGCTACCCACTCGCAAAAGAAATTCACTCACTATGCCTGCTGTCGGTCCTCGTGCCTGCCCACGCCAGCAGTAACCACCGCACCCGGAAACGGGGACGAGCCGTAAGCGATGGTGACTGCCTCAGTCCGCGCCAAAAAGGAGTTAGCGCGGCACGCCCAGGCGCGCCCTCAAGCATGTCGTCGAACTTACGGACGGACCGAAGCCCGATCGAGATTGCCCGGCATACGGTACATACTCGACGTAATAGTTTGCAGCGCAACGCAATCCGTCAACAGTGAAACAACGGAGCGCGGATCGATCTCTGGCGCAGGCGTTCAGGCGAGACTGACCAGCTGTCATTACGGCCGGGGTCGGGCCCCAAGGGGCCCACCGGCCCCTACCGACTGCCGAAGACTTCGCTACCGCCATCGCCGACGAAGCCTGCACGTCAACCAATGCTGCCCGAACAGAGACCGGGGTCTTGAGCGCAAACTTTAATGATGGGACCCGCGCCCGCGGTGCGTCAGAGGTTTCGCGGGCGTCGGCAAAAAAAGTGTGCCGCCTCACGAATCGCGTCTTCGGGCGGTCGGGGATGCCAGTCGAGTTCGCGCCTCGCCTTGCGGTTGTCCAGTGGCGTCATGATGTGCATCAGGCGCATGGTGGTGCGCGTCATCTGTGAATCGCGGCCTCTGATGGCCGCAACTATCTCGCCGAACAAGCCAATGATGCCCAAAGCTTGGCGAGGAAACGGATACTTTGGTGGTGGTGCACCAGTGGTTTCGGCTGCGGTGTTCAGGATGTCACGGGTGTTCCGGAATCCGGCCGAGATGATGTAGCGTTCGCCGATCCGCCCACGCTCGCCGGCCAGGACCATCGCCGCAGCCGCGTCTCGGACCCCGACGACCTCAGCCCCGGTCCCGTGGAAGTAGACGGGCATCTTGCCGCGGGCCGCTGCGGCAACGAAGCTTCCGTGCGGGGTGGGCAGGAAGTCGCCGGCCCCATAAGTGTTGGCCACACACATTGCCACGGCGGGGAGTTGCCGCGTGCGTGCGTATTCGAGGACGAGTTCCTCCCCTGCCACGCGGGATCGCACGTATTCTCCAGCTTTGGGTAGCCAATTGTGGGGACCGTGGCCCTCATCGACGAGACTTGAAGAGATTGGCAGTGTCGCAATGGAACTCGTGTACACAAACCGTTTTAGTGATGCCTTGCTGGCGACTTCCAGCACGGTGCGCAAATTCTCGACGTTGGTGCGGAACAATGGGCGCGGATCGCGCAACCATGGACGGGCGTCGACCACGCAATAGAAGACGGTGTCGCAATCACTCATGGCAGTACGGATCGACTCGGTGTCGCTGATGTCCCCAACAAAATACTCGACGTCGAGGTCCTCGAGAGCTCGTAGTGAACTCGATGACCGCACCATGGCCCGGACCTGCTCCCCGCGCTCGACGAGCGTGCGAGTGACGTGGGAGCCCAAAAACCCGCTGGCTCCAATCACGAGCTTTCGATTCACCATGTCGCTCGACCTCTTCCTGGATGCGATTACCCATGTGATCGAAAAGTAGACAAGTGTCTATACGAGTGTCAACTCTTTTCCGATTTGGTGGAGTTCAGCTCCCCGCTATGACGCGTGCCGCCGCAGTCTCAAGCAGCGCGGCGACCTTCTCGTAAGACACGTGTCCCGTGCCAGCTCGCATGACCGCGCCGGTGTAGACGAGATCAAGCAGCTCTACGAGCGTGTCGTCCGTGTTCGGACCAAGCGCGTTGGCGATTCGGCGGCGCATTTCCGCGGCGAGCTGCATCCTGATGTCCCGGACTTCGACATCGTTGCTTAGCAGCGCATGATAAGCAGCCCGAGCAACGGCCGGTCGCTCGGCGAGGGTCAGCGCCGCCTGTCGCATGGTCACGACCACGCGTTCGGCCGGTGTCCCCTGGGCCACGATGGGATCTTCCGGGTCTGAGAACTCGCGCCAGTACAGCTCGGCGATCAGGTGGTCTTTGGACGAGAAGTAGATGTAGGCCGTCGCGCGGGTAACTCCGGCACGTTCGGCGACGGCCTGCACGGTCAACCCCGGATAGCCGATTTCGACCAATAGACCTGCCGCGGCCTCCGACAACTTACGGACCGTTTCTGCCCGCTTCCCGGTTAGTCGCCGTCGCGTACCTTGGACTGGACGCACAGATTCCGACACGCAAACAGACTCTACGTCGATACGGCCGCCAGTAGACAGGTGTCGAACGAGCGGATCCTTCGAATATTGGCTCTTATTCCGCGGGGGCAACGGACGAACGGCGCGGTGTTGACGCGTCAAGGCATTCGTCAACTCAGCGGTGCTGCGAGTACTTAACGCGACAGGCGAGGGGGCAATCGGCGAGTAGCGAGGCACAGCATTTCAACTGCCCACGTCTAACAAGGGGTCCGGCCGCGGCTTTGAGAGGTCTGGTGGCTCCCGGCGAGTGCTGGTCGCAGTACGGCATCGACTGAGCACCCTGTGCTTCGGATGAGTTCCGGTGCCGGGCTCCTAATCGCGGCCGGTAGAACAGCGGCGAACCGGGCTATTACACCTGCGCACCCCGGAGCGGGGTCTAAACTCATCGTCGGACCTTCCAGGGATCAGGCGTCGCGAGCTTGTCGAACTGGTCCTCGCTGCCGCGCTTTCACATGAATGGCGGCTCGTAGGGTACGCCGGAATCTACCGGTTTATCCAACGCGCTGCGCGGCGCTCACTAAATGCTTCGATGCCCTCGCGGAAGTCGCTTGAAGACAGGATCTTTGCTTCAGCTTCGGCGGTCAATCTCCACCCGCGAGGATCGTCGCGGCGGAGGATGTCGTCGACGGCGCGCAGGGTTGCCTGAACTGCCAGCGGCGCGTTGGAGGCGATCTGGGTCGCTAGTTCAAGCGCAGCTGATTGGGCGGTGCCATCAGTAACGATGTCGTTGACCAAGCCGAGGTCGTACGCCCTGGCGCTGCTTATGGGGTGACCGGTCAGGAGCATCTGCTTGGCGATGTTTGGCGGAAGCGCACGGGGGGCGCGAAACAGTGCGCCGGCGTTTGCGACGACGCCGTGAGTGACTTCGGGCAACCCGAATTGGGCCGACCTCGCCGCAATCACGATGTCCGTGGCCAGGGCCATTTCGAAGCCGCCCCCGTAGGCGAACCCCTCCACTGCCGAGACGAGCGGTTTCGTGCGGTGCCGCCCAACGACGCCGTATTGACCACCGCGGACGGTTGGTTCGCCGGGACCTTCGATGAGGTCTGTTCCGGCGCAGAAGGTGTGGGCGCCACCGCTGATGACCCCACACCACAGGTCACGGTCATCGTCAAGCTCGTTGAGTGCGGCATCGAGTGCGGCGGTCATCTTCGCGTCTATGGCATTCCGCTTAGCCGACCTGTTCATTTGGATGAGTAGTACCCGCCCGTGACGTTCAATGAGCACCCGCGGTGCTTCGATGTTCATCACTGGTCGATCCAGTCAACGACCTCGTCGTCAGAAGCCCGACGGGTGCGGTAAGAATTGACAGGGTGGTCCAGGTCGGGGTAGCCGAACGAGATTCCACACACGATCGACCTGTCTTCACTTAGATCGAGCTCGCGCCGGACGACGGTCGGGTACATCGCGAGTGCTGCCTGGGCGACGGTGCCGATTCCGTGTGACGCAGCGACGGTGAGAAAGTTGCTCACGTAGCCACCGCAGTCGACCGCGCCGTACGCGCCGAGGGCTTCGTCGGTGTGGATGAAGGCGACGTGGGGAGCGCCGAAAAAGTTGAAGTTCTGCAGTGCTTGCTCCTGCTGGCGCGCTCTGTCGGCTCTCTCAATGCCGAGTGCGTTGTAAAGCTGGAACCCGCTTTCGCGGCGCCTTTCTCGGTGCACGCCTCTGTACTCTCGCGGGAACGGGAAGTCCGGTTTCTCGGTGGTGCCGCTGATCGCCGCGGAGTGCAGCGCGTTGCGCAGCCGGTCGGTCCCCATCCCGCGTGTGATGGCAACCTTCCATGACTGACTATTGCACCATGACGCTGTGAGCTGGGCGGTCGTCAGAATCTTCCGAATGGTTTCTTCCGGCACAGGCTCAGCTCTAAACGCACGGTAGCTGACCCTGGCGGCAAGGAGGTGTTCTAAGGTCTGCGCCGCGTCTTCCGGAAGTTGTGCCGATCGTCGTTCGCTAGGGACGGGAGGTGAATCAGACTTGGTCATGGTATGCCTCTCGGGCAGAGGATGTTTCGATTACAGGGCGGCGGGAAGGACGTCTGCGACAAAACCCCGCGGGCATGGACGGCATCGCGACGCATGCTGGAAAGAGCTAGAGACTCCGGTCCAGCGCGGCGCCACCATAGATGTAAACACGCGTCTAGCTTGCTGGCAAGACACACGTCCACCTTCCGGCCGAAGGCATATTCAAGATGGCAGCGGTGACCGGCTACACCCTCACCACTCAATTTCACCGACATATCAGAAGAAGCGTCGATCGTCAGCATCGTAATTGGGGCGCATACGCTAGCTACGAGTGAAGAGGTGGGATGGCAATCATTCTTTAGCCATTGGCGGCCAGTCGATAGCCGATTCCGCGGGCGGTTTGTATTAATTTGACGCCGAACAAGTATCTGACTATGTGCCAGCGCACCTCGGCGTGATCTCTCAAGGGCGTCCGCCGCGAACCAGCGGATGCCGCGCCAAAAAAAGTTAGCGCACCGGCAGACGCCGGTACGTCTTCCCATTCACGTGGACGCTTCAATCGGGGAAGCGCAGAGTGCGGCTAACGTGATGGACCTCACTGGCCGACAGTCGCTGGTAAAGCGAACACTGCTTCCGGGACGATGGGTAGAAAGGGACACGATGGCGCGGCACCCAATGGCGTTCTTTTCTTTCGTGACGCTTGCGCACAGCACTCCCAACGACCACCGGAACTACAACAGATGGCATTTGATGGACCATCGTCCGGAGAACCTCGCACTCCCCGGGGTCGCATGGGGCGATCGATGGTGCCACACCGCGGCACAGGACGACGTGTCCCCGGCAGCGTCCGAAATCGGTGCGATCGACTACGTGGCGATGTACTGGTTCAATGACCCTGCGGCACAGTCGATTCGAGAATGGAACCAACTCGGCGCCGACTCGTTTGAATGGGGTCGAGGTCCATTGATCCCCGGGGTCGAACGACCGCTCCTGGGCTTCTTTCGGCCCATCAAGGGATATGCGTCCGCCTCTGCACTCGTGTCGGCCGAGGTGCTGCCCTACCGTCCGAACCGGGGTGTCCATCTCACCCTCACCCGGTTCGACGACGCGCGAGGGGCGGTGGCTCATGAGCACCATGCAAATGAGGATCGCACCTTGATACCGGAACTGCTCGGTCTCACCGGCGTGGCCGGTGTATGGACCTTCAGCTTCAGTCATCATCAGAGCGTCACGATGCGTCCACGGGCCATTTCGGCGGATCCGGCGGGTTCGATGCGGATTCGGCTCGTCTACATCGACGATGGCCTGAAGTCGACGACAGATCGAATAACTCAGTCTCACAGCGCATTTGATGCGCGGCGCGGATACGGCCAGCCTGGCTCGGGAGTCCGGACGCTGGCAAGCATGTCGCTACGCACCATCGTGCCTTTCCTCGACTGGTGACCAATCGAGCCTGCCGCTCGGTGCCCGTAGGCGGCAACGACAGAAGAAGCAACTGCAGTACATGAAAAGGGAAGGCGCTAAACAATGACCGGTACCATAACTGACGGGCCAAATCTCGTCGATCGGAGCAAGTACGGACCATGGGCGGTGATCGCAGGTGGGTCCGAGGGAGTGGGCGCCTCATTCGCTCATCAACTGGCAGATGCCGGGATCAACCTCGTCCTGGTCGCCCGTAAACCCGGGCCCTTGCAGGAGACCGCTGCCGCGGTGGGGGCACGCGGAGTCGAGGTGCGCACACTCTCTCTCGACCTGACCGACCCCGGTTCGGTCAGCCAGATACTCGCCGTCACAGAGGATTTGGATGTCGGCATGCTCGTCTACAACGCGGGCGCGAACAGTTATGGGAGCGACTTCGTCGAGGGGGACCTGAGCCGCTTCCAGAATGTCATCGACCTGAACGTCACGGCACAGCTGACACTGGTCCATCACTTCGGTGCGAAGATGCGTGCACGAGGGAGTGGTGGTCTGCTCTTGGTCGGCTCGATGAGCGGCTATCTGGGCGGCAAACATCTGTCGATCTACGGTGCCGTCAAAGCATTTGGCCGAGTCTTCGCCGAGTCGCTCTGGCTAGAGTTGCGAGACCATGGCGTCGATGTACTCGAACTCGTGCTCGGAGTCACCCGAACTCCGGCGATGGAGCGCGCCGGGATGAATCTCAGCGGTGCGATGAACGTGAGTGAGCCCGACGATGTCGCGCGCGAGGGGCTAACTCACCTCGCGGACGGTCCGGTATGGGTTGCTGGCAGCAACGCAGCCCGTGTTGAGGAGATCAGCGGGCTCGACCGTCGAGGGCTGATTCTCAAGCAGCACGAGCGGATGCTGAAATTGTTCCCGCAGAAGGCGAATACCGGTGAGGATCCCGTTCGGACGAGGGGCTGAGCGGTGCGGATCGGAGTCACAAGCCCGATCGTCACCCGACTACCCGGGGTCGCCGGGGAATGGGAAGCGTCGGCCGGGATCGCTGAGTTCGCCGACATCGCCGCGGCGGCCGACGAACTCGGCTTCGAGTACATGAGCTGCAGCGAGCACGTGGCCGTGCCAACCCAGGTGGCGGCCACGCGTGGCGGGACTTACTGGGACCCGTTATCCACATTCGGCTTCCTCGCCGCACGAACGCGTCGTATAAGGCTCATGACGCAAGTGCTGGTGTTGGGCTACCACCATCCGCTGGAGATCGCGAAGCGGTATGGCACTCTCGATGCCATCAGCGGTGGCCGAGTGACGCTTGGTGTCGGAGTCGGGTCGCTCCGTGAGGAGTTCGACCTTCTCGGTGCCGAGTTCAGTGGTCGCGGTGAACTCGCCGACGATGCGCTTCGTGCCGTCAAGGTCGCGATGTCGCAATCCGAACCGCGGTATGAAGGGACCCACTATCGCTTCGGGGGGATGCTGGTCGAACCCCATGCAGTGCAAGCAGATGTCCCGATCTGGGTCGGTGGTCGTAGCGTGAGGTCGCTGCGTCGCGCTGCAGAGTTGGGCGATGGGTGGGTACCGTTCGGTCTGGGTCGCGAGCGGTTGCGACAGATGCTGGATTCAGTGACTCTGCCGGAGGATTTCGAGGTGATCCTCCCGACTGGCCCGCTGAACCCAGCCGGCGACCCGGACCACGCACGTGCCGAGGTGGTGGCGACTGCGGCCGCAGGCGCCACCATAGTCGGAGTCACCATCGCGGCGTCCTCGGCCGACCATTACATCGAACAGTTGACAACCCTAGGGGAACTAACCGATCTGTCGGTGCCCCCTGAACGATCGAACACAAGTGGAGGTGCGTTTTCGTGAGGACGTCTGAGGACCGGGTGTCGGCGTTGGAGGCGAGGCTTTGCCTTCTGGAGGACGAACGCGAGATCGGTCGATTGGTGGCCTCCTACGGCCCTTTCGTCGACAGCGGCGATGCCGAGGCCGTGGCCGCATTGTGGATTCCAGACGGTGTCTACGACGTCGACGGACTGTACATGGAGGGGCGCGACGACATCATTGCGATGGTGGGTTCGCGCACTCATCAGGGCTTCATCGCTGGTGGCTGTGCGCATTTCCAAGGACCCGTCCACGTGACCGTGCAAGGCGACGAGGCAACGGCGGTCAGCTACTCACAGTTGATCCTGTCGAGAGACAACGAGTTTCAGGTCCACAGAGTGACTGCGCACCACTGGCGGTTCGTCCGCACCGACGAGGGTTGGAAGGTGTCCCGGCGAACGAGCCGTGCGCTCGACGGGAATCCCGCGGCGCACGAGCTGCTCAAAGCGGGAACGCGGGGGGCGCCGGCGACAAGACCGACGACCTCATCGCCGACCGCGGCAACCTCGCCTGCAGGATCGAGCGCCGTCGAACCAGCATGAGGAGGCAATCCCCCGATCGAAATATAGAACGCGTCACTCCACAGAGTCCGCACGCTAGGGCGGTATTGCCGAACCCGAATCCACCCCTTTACTCCCGGCAGCCGCCGCGTGTCTGCCCGCACTCCGAGAACTGCTGACGGGCTCGCCCGTCGTCCATCGGATTGGGCTCACGCACCGGCAGCGGCGCTCACTCCCGCTCGCCGCCCGAAGAAGCTTCCGTCGCCCAGACTGGCGCCGCTGGCGTACCCGCCCGCACACACCCCTGAAGTACAGCGCCCCGCCGCGTACAGACCCGGTATCGGTGCACCCGATACGTGCAGCACCTCCGAGTCGACGGACGTCTTCAGTCCTCCGAGCGTGAAGCCACCCACGAGGCCGCGGAGGTCGTACGCGGCCACGGCCCCAGCGATCGGCCGCAGCCATTCAGGCTTCTTGCCGAACAACGGATCCGTTCGCTGCTCAGCGAACCTACTGAACAGCTCGACCGTCGACACGAGCGCCCCGGCGGGCAGCCCGATCTCCGCCTCGAGCTCGGACACGCTTTCGCACACCCACTTCGGAGTCGCTCTCATCGCTTTGGTGGACGAGTCGGTGGTCAGCGCCTCCTCGTAGGACGACTCGTCGATGACCAAGAACGCGTCACCACCCTGGCGTAACAAGGTTTCTTGCGCGATCCGGCCGGCATAGGTGTCCTCGTTGACATAGCGCTGTCCCCGGCCGTTCACGAGGATTCCGCGCGCCATCAGTTGTGGATCGCAGAAGATCGCCACTTCTGTGGCATTCATGTGCGCCGTCGCGGCGCCGAGTGCCTGACTCATCAATATCGCACGCCCGTCGTGACTTTCGATCGAGGCCGCGGGGCGGCCTTCGATGTGCGGGGCGTGATCCCGGAGCATCGTGTTGTCGTAGGCGAAACTGCCCGTCGCGAGCACCACGCCACGTCGCGCGCGGATAGCCGTGTCGATTCCATAACTACGTGCGAGGACTCCGACCACTCGGCCGTTTGCATCGACGACAAGGGACTGCACGCGATTGTCATACATCGTTCGTACGCCCAGCCTCTCAACGAGGTCGAGCAACGGCTTCATAAGCATGTAGCCGCCGGCTTGCTCGCCGTTTGCGTCCGAGGCGCGCCGTGGAAGGTGGCCTCGCGGTGCCGGGGGGATGATGGTGTTGAACGGGGCCGAGTTCTCGCCGCCGGAGTACATCAACCCTTCACCATGAGGCGGTTCCCAACCAGGTTCACCCCAAAATGACTCATCGAACACGACTCCCGCCTCCACGAGCCAGTCGTAGTGATCGACGCTCTCGTCGCAATATGCATCGATCTTTGCCTCGTCCACGCCGGGCCCCAGCGCGGTTTTCATGAATGCCTTCATGTTCTCGGCCGTGTCGTCGAACCCCAATGCCCGCTGCAAAGAAGTACCGCCGCCCAAATAGATGAACCCGCCGGACATCGCCGCGGCACCACCACCACCACCAAGCCGTTCAAGAGCCACGACATCAGCGCCCGCGCGGGCCGCTTCGATCGCGGCCGTGGCCCCGGCAACGCCGAGTCCGGCCACGACGACATCGGCCTCATGTGACCAGTTGATGTCAGATTCCGACACGGGCATCAACGTCAGGTCCGCCATTGTTTCCTCCTCGAAGATATCGGGTCATTCAAAATCACCCTGTCGGAATTGCCCATGGGTCTTTCCGGTCATCGGGAAGGCTTCGGTCGCCCTGCCTTGCATGCGAACCGTTTCGACGACGACCGGGCCGTATGCCTTTTAACAGCCGGCGTTCGCGTCCTTCTTCTTCCTGAGTTCAAGGGCGATGTCGATGAGCTGGTCCTCCTGCCCGCCGACGAGTTTGCGGCTGCCGGCCTCGAGCAGGATCTGCGCCGTCGAGACGCCGTAGCGTTCGGCGTGGCCCTCGGCGTGCTTTAGAAAAGAGCTGTAACAGCCCGCGTAGCCCATCATCATCGCCGAACGATCCACCAGGCACTCCGAGGGCATCGCGGGACGGACGACGTCCTGAGCCGCGTCGGCGATCTTCATGAAATCGACGCCGGTTGTGATGCCGAGCTTGTCGCACACGCCCACGAAAGCCTCGGTGGGTGTGTTGCCCGCGCCCGCCCCGAATCGTCGAATTGAGCCGTCGATCTGCTGGGCGCCGGCACGAATAGCGTTGACCGAATTGGCAATCGCGATGTCGAGGTTCTCGTGCCCGTGGAACCCGACCTGCGCGTCATTGCCGAGTTCGGCCACCAGTGCCTCCACCCGTACGGTCACGTCTTCGAGAACCAGCGCACCGGCAGAATCGACGACGTATACGCACTGACACCCGGCATTGACCATGATGCGCGCCTGCTTGGCGATGACCTCTGGCGGCTGGCTGTGGCTCATCATGAGAAACCCGACGGTCTCCAGACCCAGATCCCGCGCAAGCCCAAAATGCTGGATGGACACATCGGCCTCGGTGCAGTGTGTAGCTATGCGACAAATCTGGGCTCCGTTGTCCTGGGCTGCGCGGATGTCGTCCTTGGTCCCCAGACCTGGCAGCATCAAGAAGGCGATCTTGGCGCGCTTGGCGGTGGCGGCCGCCGCCGCGATGAGCTGCTGCTCAGGAGTTTTGGAGAACCCGTAGTTGAACGACGAGCCGCCCAGACCGTCACCATGTGCCACCTCGATCACCGGCACACCGGCCTGGTCGAGCGCGCCGACGATCGCCCGCACCTCGTCCTCGGTGAACTGGTGGCGCTTGTGATGGCTGCCGTCCCGCAGCGACGAGTCAGTGATGCGGATGTCAAGAGTGTCAGAGTACCTGCGCGCGTTCGCCATCAGCTCCGGGTTGCGCGGTGTTACAACCACATTGGTGCTCATGCGGGGACTCCCAATCTCATCTTGGCAATCTCTTCGCCGACCTTGGTGGCGGCAGCGGTCATGATGTCCAGATTTCCTGCGTAGGGCGGGAGGAAGTCCCCCGCACCTTCGACCTCGACGAATATCGATACCCGGGCGTGCCCACCGTTCAGCACGCTCGGCGGGTCGAACTGGGGGTCCTGCAACAACCGATACCCTGGCACGTAGGCCTGAATCTCTTTCTCGCGCCGGTGAATCGATTCGGCGATCGCATCGGTGTCTGCATCCTCGGGAATGGCGCAGAAGATGGTGTCACGCATGATCATCGGCGGATCGGCCGGATTCAGGATGATGATCGCCTTGCCGCGCTTCGCGCCGCCGATCGTCTCGACACCCGCCGAGGTCGTCGCAGTGAACTCGTCGATGTTCGCGCGGGTACCGGGGCCGGCCGACATCGATGCCACCGACGCCACGATCTCGGCATACGGCACGGGCACAACCGAACTCACGGCGTGCACCATCGGAATGGTCGCCTGCCCGCCGCACGTGATCATGTTGGTGTTGGGCGCCTCCAGATGCTCGCGGAGGTTGGCCGGCGGAACCACCGCGGGGCCGACGGCAGCCGGGGTGAGATCGATGGCGATGATGCCCGCTTCCTCGTACTTCGGCGCATACTCGCGGTGCACGTAGGCCGAGGTCGCCTCGAAGATCAGGTCCGGGCGCTCAGACGACGCCAGCAGCTCGTCGGCGCCGCCGCTCATCGTGATCAAGCCATGATCGGCCGCGCGTTTCATACCCTCGGAGGTGGCATCGATGCCGACCATCCAATGCGGCTCGATAACCTCGGAGCGCTCCAGCTTGTACATCAGGTCGGTGCCGATGTTGCCTGACCCGATAATCGCTGCGGTCAGCTTGGCTGCCACGGGTTCCTCCTCATACTCGTTTGAAGGTTGTTGGTGTTTAGGTGAAGTCGAGGGTGACACTGCCCAGGCCGGCGAAGTCGGCCACGAAGTGATCGCCCGGCGAGATGTCGATGGCCCGCGTCGCGGTGCCCGGGAGAATCACGTCACCCTTGCGCAGGCGCACCCCGAAACCCTCGACCTTGCGCGCGAGCCAACTCACCGCATTCAACGGATGCCCTAGTACCGCAGATGAATTGCCCTTGGCGACGATCTCTCCGTTGCGCAAGAGCGTCGCCTCGATGTCACCGGTGTCGATCTCGGAGAGCGGAATGCGCTGCTGACCCAGAACCCATCCACATGACGACGCGTTGTCGGCGATCGTGTCGCACAGTGTGATCTTCCAGTCCTTGATCCGCGAGTCGATCAACTCGATCGAGGGCACCACCCACGCCACCGCTGCGATCACATCTTCATAGGTGCAGCCCCCACCCGGCAGGTCCTCGCCCAGGATGAAGCCGACCTCGACCTCGACGCGCGGTAAGCAGAGCTTATTCGCGTCGATCGGGGTGTGCTCGAAGTACTGCATGTCGTCGAGGAGATGACCGTAGTCCGGTTCGTCGACACCCATCATCTTCTGCATGGCCTCGGACGCCAGGCCGACCTTGTGCCCGGCGACCTTTGCCCCGGCATCGAGTCGCTTGCCGATGTTGATCAGCTGGATTTCGTACGCGTCGACCACATCTAGGTCGGGGTGCGCGTCAGAGGGCCGGTCGATCGCGGTCGCCGACGCCTCCGCCTGCGCCAGATCAGCCGCAATCTGCTCGCGAATCCCCTGCTCAACCCCCATGTCGCCTCACTCTCGGTTGTCCGTGCACGCTCGACCGTGCCGCCCGTGCGGAGCGCCGGACACGATTTTGAAACACTTCTTATTGTGGAGTGAGTGCCTGCGCCACGACGGCATTGGCACTTCACCGTGATTTCATCACCCCACACCGCGACCGGCGTTGGACCAATCCACTCAGCGGGAGGAGTCGCGACGTTTCGGCCCCCGAGCCGCCGCGGCCCCGGGTCCGGGAACGGACGCCGGGGCCGACGGCAGGTCACCAGTCGCGCTAGATCTTCACCGCTTCTTCTGTACCCATGTAGGCACGCTCGATTCGTGCCGGCTCTGCCTTGAGCGCGGTCGCCGAGTCGTCGATGACGATGTTCCCGTGCACCAGCACGGCAGCCTTGTCCGCAACGTTCAGGGCCAGATGGACATGCTGCTCGACAAGGACGACCGACATTCCGCTGTCCGCGGCGAGACGTTTCAAGACCTCCAGAATCTCGCCCACGATCACCGGGGCGAGACCCATGCTGAGCTCGTCGATGAGCAGGACCTTCGGTTGCTGCACGATGGCACGGCCGATGGCGAGCATCTGCTGCTCGCCGCCGGACAGCCTGCCCGCGTCGACCTTGAGTCGCTTCTCCAGCGAGGGGAAGTACTCGATGACCTGGTCGACTGCCGCAGCGCGGCGACCGCGCCCGGGTACGGCCAGCCTCAAGTTCTGCACTGTCGACAGCTGCCGGAAGAGCGCGCGGTCGTCGGGCACCAGGACCATTCCGGCCCGCACAGCATCGCGGGGACGTCCACTGCCGACCGAGACGCCGTTTACCTCGACCGTTCCGCCGAACCGCGGGAGTATCCCAGCCAGGGCCAGGAGCAGCGTAGTCTTCCCGGCACCGTTCGGCCCGAGGAGGCAGCGGATCTCGCCGGGTTCGACGGTCAGGTCGATGTCCCGCACGCAGGGCCGTTGCTTGGTGTACCCGGTCGTCAGTTCGCGAGTGTGCAGTGCGCTCATGACAGGACCTCCTGAGTGCTGCTGGGCTGGCCGGGCGGGTGGAGTTCCGGGATGGCCTTGTGCTCGAGATCGACTGCACCGCCAGGCATCCCCAGGTAGGCACGGATGACTGCGTCGTTGTTGCGGATTTGCTCAGGGGTTCCGGTAGCGATGACTCTGCCCAGATCGAGCACGACAACCCGGTCGCAGATCGAGAGCACGAGGTCCATGTCGTGATCGACCATGAGGATCGAAGTGCCGGAGTCGCGGGCCATGCGCAGTCTCTCGCCGAGCCACTGGCTTTCGGTGGAATCCAACCCGGCTGCCGGTTCGTCCAGGAGTGCGACCACGGGTGAGGCCGCGAGTACGCGCGCCACCGACACGAGTTGCCGTCGGCCCTGCGACAGGGTCGCCACCTCCGCATCGGCCATCGCGTCGAGTCCGACCATCTCCAGTACCTGCGCGACACGCCGTTCCACTGGCATGTCCGAACGCGAGCGGCTCGCCCCCACCGTCACGTTCTCGGCCACCGACAGGTCGTCGTAGAGTTCGACGTCTTGGAAGCTACGGCCCAGTCCGGTACGGCTGCGGACGTGTGGACGCAGCGCGCTGATCACGCGACCGTCGAGCGTGACCGTACCGGTAGAAGGTGCAAAACCGGTGACCGCATCAATCACCGTCGTCTTGCCGGCACCGTTGGGTCCGATCAACCCGACGATCTCCCCTCGGTACACCCCGAATGACACATCCTCGGCAGCGACGACGGCTCCATAACGGACACCGATGCGGTCGACGGCCAGTAACGGGGTCGTGCGATCGATTGCCGGTGCAATGTGTGCAGCGCTGTCCACACCGGAATCGGATGGCGCTTGAGTAGAGGCGCGCCGTCGCATGGCGGGCAGCGTAGGCCACGGGATGTGCGGCAGTCTGCTCGCGATTCCGTCCGGGTTCGCCATCACGGAGACGATCAGCAGAATGCCACTGATGAGCGTGTAGTACTCCCCGAGATCCGCCGCACGGTCGAGGACGATGTAGAGCAGACCACCGGGCGCCATGATGCCGGCAAGTATTCCGCCGGTGATGGAGGTGATTCCGGCTATGTACATGACGGCGAACAGGCTGATACCCAGGAAGACCGTGAAGGACTCGGCGGTCGCAAGGGTCTGTTGGTAGCCGAGCAACGAACCGCCGAGGCCCGCGATGAATGCGCCAATTCCGAAGGCGGCCAGCTTGGTTCGCGACACATTGATGCCGGTGGCCGCGGCCGACCGCTCGTTCGCGCGGACGGCCAGCATGTCGGTTCCCAGGGTGCTGCGTCGGAGCCAGGCCACACCGAGTCCGACGACGACGAGCACAATCAGGCACAGGAGGCCGAACGCGAGGCGTGGATAGTTCTCGCCTGCGCCGATCCCGAGATCGATCCCGAAAATCCGCGGGATGTCGATGGGCGCGCCGGTGACCCCGCCGTTCAGCGAGGGATTCCGGAACCAGAACGCCTCCAGGAACACTGCGAGCGCGAGCGTCACGACGGTCAGGGGTAGGCCTCGGACACGCAGGGCGGGCAGACCGACGACGACACCGAGCACGGTGGCGACGACCGCTGCGATGATCGGGGCGAACGGGAACGGGATGCCTAGATGGGTGTTGAGGACCGAGAGGGAGTAGGCACCCACACCGGCGAGGGTCAGCTGGGCCAGCGACACCTGACCGGCGTAACCGGTCACGACTACCTGGGACAGCGCGACGACGGCAAAGATGATGCTGGTAATCACGGCCGCTCGGTAGCTGCCGGTGGTCACCATGAGGGCGATGATGGCGATCGCGATCGACACCAGCGCCGGGAGCAGGATTCGCTCCGGACGCGGCGCGCGGCCCAGGGCCTGGCGCACGACCGCACCGCGATCAGGTAGCGGCCTCCCCTTCACCACCAGGAAACCGAGGATGAGGATTAGCGGAATTGCTTCGGAGAGACCAGTTTTCGGGAGCCAATCGAATGTGTTCTGCAGGTTCGTCGCCTCGGACTGCAGTGCGCCGATCGCAATGCCGGCGATCACGGTGAGCCAGATGGACGAGAAGTTGCCGACGAGCGTCGCAGCGAGCGCAGGCACGATGAACATCGTGTAGGCGACCGGATTCAGCGAGACCAGCGGGGCGATGAGGATGCCGCCGAGACCCGCCAGCACCGAGGACAGCGCCCAGTTGCTGAACGCGATTTTGTCCGGCGACAACCCGGTCAGGTAGGCGCCCTTCTCCGATTCGGCCGCCGCCTCGGTCGCGACGCCGAACCGGGTGTACCGGAAGGCCAGGGTTGTGACGATCGCGAGACCGACGACGCAACCCGCGAGCCACAGGCGGTCGGTCGGCGCGACACTATCGCCGATCGGGATGGTCTTCATCGGGAAGATCGGTTCCACCAGCGGGATCTGGGTGCCGACGCGCTGTGCGATGACCGCCTGAAGGACGATCATCAGCCCGATCGACGCTACCGCCTTGGCCACGACCGAGGCATTGCGCATGGGTCGAAAGATCAGCGCGTAGCAGAGCACGCCGAGAACCGCTGCGATGACGAGCGCGATCGCCATGGCCGGGACCACCCCAAGCGGTCCACCGAGGTGAATCGACTTGGGGAGTCCCGGAATCGGGACCATCAGCTCCCCCGTCCTCAGCAAGACGTAGGTGTACGCGGTGTACAAGGCGACCGCGCCGGTCGCGAAGTTCACGACGCCGGAGCTCTTGAAGGTCATCACAAGCGCGAGCCCGATGGCCGCGTACACCGCGCCATTGCCGAGGCCGAGTACGAGATAGGAGAGATGGTCAGTCATGTCGTTTCCTTCTGTGCCGGAACGCTTACGCGGCCGGTTTCTGTCCGGCGGTCTTCAGGTCGACCGGGACACCCTGATCGTTGATCATTCCGTAGAGCATCTGGCTCGAGCACAGGGCCGGCATCTGCGGAAAGGCAGTCCCGTTGCAAGTGAAGGTGATTCCGCCGCCTGCGGGCATCTCGACGTTCTGGCTCGTCTTCAGCGCCTCGGCGATCGAGGCCGCGTTGACGTCACCCTGAATGTCGTTCGTCGCGCGCACCAGTCCGAGGACGACCTGGTAGCCCGAGGATCCGGGGCCAGTGATCGAGAGGTCAGGTGCGTACTGACCCATCACGCTGCGATAGAGAACCGAATCCGGATCGTCGGAGAGGTAGTCGGTCGCGGTGATACCGAGATTGCCCTTGACCGCGTCGATGCCGACGACGTTGGTGACATTAGGGTCAAGGCACGTCGGGATGAGGATCTTCTTCACTGTTGGGTTCTGGGTCTGGACCGACTTCAAAACCGCCGCGCAGGTGGCCGCGTCCGCCACCACACTGATTCCGTCCGGCTTCTCCGACAGACCCGCCGAGACCATCGGAGTCGGGTCCGGCACGCCCAGCGGGATCGGCACGACGTTCAGGTCGATATCCATCGCCTCGAAGATTGGACCGCCCATCTGACTGATCACGGCGCCGGTTCCGCCACCGTCGCTGGCGAAGATGGTGACCTTCTTCAGACCTTCACTTTTCGCGGCGGTCGCCGTCGTGGTGAGCGATCCGGGAAGCCCGGCTGACAGTGCCGAGACACCCGGCGAGGTCAGCTCTGCTGCGGAAACGGCGTTGAGTGTCACGTACGGGATCTTCGCGCCGGAGATGATGGGGACGATCACCTGCCCCATGGACGTACCGGACGAGAGCACTGCGGCGACACCCTGCTCGACAAGCTCGTTGGCGCACTTGGTGGCCGAGGTAGGCTCTTCTTGCTGCTTGCAGACGATCAGTTCGACCGAGTGCCCGGCCAGACCGCCGCCGTTCTCGTTGACGTACTGGACGGCCGCTTCCGCGCCCTGACGGTACTCGGGCAACGACACCGCGGCACCGCCCTCGGCGGAGATGAATCCAATCTTGACAGGCGGCCCGTCGGCCGGGTCGGCGGGCAGTGACGTCGTAGCTGCCGACGGCGCGCCGCTGCTCGAGGAATCATCACTGCCGCAAGCCGTCAGGGCGACGACGCTCACAAGGGCGAGCGCGCTCAGACCGGCCACGGCTCGCCGATGGCGAGTCAGTCCACCGAGTTTCATGCTGGTACTCCTTCACAGACTGCGAGGCGCGCGCGCCGGATAGGACATCCAACACATCGGCTCCCCCGCGTGATTCGCATCACCCTCCGGGTGCAAGCAATGAATTATGTGTCCACGCGGTACCGATGAGGAGACTGCAGTTCCCGGTGACCGGGAGATTCGTCGTGCGCTCCGGTGAGCACCTCCGACGACTCTCTGACCTGCAGCAAAATCTGCCCCGGTCCATGTGGACGGACCGGGGCTGTCGATGAGCCGAACGAACGACCTGCGGAGTCAGTGGTAGGGGGTGAACCCGCGGAACAGACGGATGTAGCCGAACATCCGCCGGATTGGTACCGATCGCGGCCAGTCCTCCGCACGGAAGTACGCGTCCGAGCCGCCGTCTACGAAAAGCACACTCCCGCATAGGAACCGCGCCGAGTCGGACAACATGAACAGCACCCAATCGGCGAGATGACCGGCGTCGCCGAATCCGCCGATCGGCACAGGGAAGCTCCGGATGGCCTTCGCCTCGGCTGGCGTCGCCAGCTGCTTCTCAAGCAGCGGAGTCAAGATCGCGCCGGGCGCCAATGCATTCAGCCGAATGCCGGCCCCCGCCCACTCACGGGTGATGGCCGTGCGGCGCACCCAATGGCTCACGGCGATCTTGGAACCGGCGTAGACGATCGTCGCGCCCTGTTTGCCGAAGACCCGCACCGATTTGCACACCTTGTCGATGTCGCGCTCTGCGAACGCCGCGAGGGTACGCGAGGGCACTGCGGGGACGGTCGTGGTCGAGTTGCTCGAGAACACCACGACCTTCGCCTCGTCTGCGGCGGCCAACGCGGACCGCCAGCCTTCGAGCAGTTCCACGACGCCGAGGTAGTTGACCTCGGCGATCAGACGGAGCCGCTCCTTGCCGGGCGTCGGACCCAGGCCCGCGGCGAGTACCACCCCGTCGAGCTTTCCTCCGGAAGCCTCGAGGACATCTCGGACCGCGGTTCGTCGTCCTTCCGCAGTCGACAGATCCGCGATCACGTCGGCGTCGAGGACATCCACCCCGATCACCGAGTTACCCTGCGCGCGAAGTTTTTCCGCGACGGCGCGACCCATGCCCGAAGCTGATCCGGTCACCACATAGCAACTCGCCGCTCGTTCTCTCACCGCTGTCCTCCTCTGCCTCGTCGGCGAAGGATCACGCCGCGCTGATATTTGACACATTATGACAAAAATGGTCAGCTCGGGATGTGTTCCCCGTCGACAACGCGCCAGGACCCCCCTCCGAGGTGGGCCGGCGCGGCCGCGGGCGACCCTCGGTGATCGACTCCGGAGCAGTCGCCGAGGCGGCATTCCGCCTGTGGCGGGAACGAGGGTTCGCCAATACGAGCTGGCGCGATCTGGCTGATGCCACCGGCGTCAGCGTCCGCACTCTGCTCCGCCACTTCCCCACCAAGGCCGACATCGCCTGGGTCGGCGTCGCCCAGGCCACCGTCCGACTACGCGACGCCCTGGACAAGACCTCGGACACCACCACGCTTGCCGATGCGATCCGAGCAGGTGTCGTGAGCTCGGTGTCACATCAACCTCGTGTGCAGCGCGCCAATCCCGCATGGTTGCGCCTGATCGCCGACGAGCCGGAGCTCATCGCGATGGCACCCCGCGCCTACCGGCCGTGGATCGACGAACTGGCCGCATTCATTAGTCGGCGCGTACCGCACGCACCACCCGCTGTCTGCCGTGCTCTCGCCTCCACGTATCAGGCAGCGGCGTTCGCGGCGCTCACGGAGTGGGCCGATTCAGGGACGCACGGAGATTCCGCGGACGCAGTCGATGCGATGCTCGGCTGGATCGACATCCGCATCCCGGACACCCCCACAGACACCTGAGTCCCTGGTTCCGCAGCGGCCGCATCAACCGACCCGATCCCCTCTCCCGATCTCAAGCCCCAGCCCACACGTTTAGAAGGAGACCCCGATGTCCGACATCACGCCGCCCGTTTCCACGACCACAGCCCCTGACCCCCTGGCACCAGCCCGCCTCGGCCCGGTGACCTTGCGGAACCGCGTCATCAAGTCCGCCACCTTCGAGGGCGTGACCCGCAACGCACTCGTGACCGACAAACTCATCGACTTTCACGTCGCGGTGGGCAGGGGCGGGGTCGGGATGACCACCGTCGCCTACCTTGCCGTCGCTCCGGAGGGACGCACGGAGCGCGACCAGATCTATTGGCGTCCCGAGGCGTTGCCCGGACTACTCCGCCTGACCGAGGCCGTCCATGCCACGGGGGCCAAGGCAGCGGCCCAGATCGGCCATGCCGGCCCGGTGGCAAACTCTCGGTCCAACGGGCTGCCGTCCATCGCGCCGTCGGCCCGGCCGAACCCATTGGCGCTGGGCTTCGACCGCGCCGCCACCGAGGACGACATCGCCCGGGTCATCGCCGCGCACGGTGATGCCGCCCGTCTCGCCAAGGACGTCGGCTTCGACGCCGTCGAGATCCACCTGGGCCACAACTATCTCGCGAGCTCCTTCCTCAGCCCGAACATCAACCGTCGCAAGGACTCATGGGGAGGGTCGCTGTCCAATCGCGCGGAATTCGCCCGCCGGATCGTCGCCGAGGTCGGCGAGGCGGCCGGCGGCGAGATCGCCATCATCGCCAAGATGAACATGGCCGACGGAGTTCCGGGCGGGCTGTGGCTCGACGAATCCCTACAGTTCGCCCGAATGCTGGAGTCGGACGGGCACCTCGACGCGATCGAACTGACCGGCGGGTCGTCGTTGTTGGACCCGATGTACCTGTTCCGGGGCGATGTGCCCACGCAAGCGATGGCCGACACCCAGAAGGGCTTCGTGAAACTCGGCATGAAGCTGTTCGGCGGTCTCGTCTTCAAAAAGTACCCCTACGCGCCGTTGTACTTCCGCGACTATGCGCGCCAGTTCCGCGAGACGCTGTCCATGCCCCTCGTGCTACTCGGCGGTGTCACCGACTACGACGGTATGACCACGGCGATGAATGACGGCTTCGAGTTCGTGGCCATGGCCCGCGCACTATTGCGCGAGCCGGACCTGATCAACCGCATCCAGAAAGATCTGACAACGACCTCGTTGTGCATCCACTGCAACCTGTGCGCGGCGAGCATCTTCACCGGTACAAGATGTCCGCTGGTGGCTGACGCTAAGGCGTGACGCCAACGAAAACCAGGCGTCGTTTCTGTGTAGCCTTTCGTGAGCCGTTTCACATCGACTGCACTCTGTGGCACAATTCCTAATAGAAATAGCCACGTCAGGGCTTTTGGGCCCATGAACAGGAGCGAGCGGCATGTCTATTCCGAACGAGGTCGTCGACGATTCTCCAACTGCGCCGAGCGCGATTCTCGATCGGCTGTCGCTAGTCCTCGACGCCTTCGACGGCCGGGACCGGTTGAGCCTCGCCGAGATCGTGCTGCGGACCGGGCTCCCGCGATCTTCGGCGCATCGGATGCTCGAGCGGCTCGTCGCCCTACGGTGGTTGAGCCGAGACGGCCGCAGCTACAGCCTCGGTATCCGGCTCGTCGAACTGGGTTCGCTGGCCGTTCACCAGGACCGTGTGCACGCCGCGTCGACCGAACACCTGCACCAGCTGTACCGAACGACGGGCATGGTGGTGCATCTGGCCGTCCTGGACGGTGACGACGTCGTCTACCTGGACAAAATCGGCGGTCGACTGGCAGCCCTCGTACCCACCCGCATCGGCGGCCGCCGGGACGCACGCCGTTCGGCGTTGGGACGGGCACTGCTCGCCTACTCCGGGCACCGGATTCCCGGCGCCGATCTGATCCTCGAGCATGGAATCGCTTTCGAGCGCAACGAATCCGTCGCCGGTTTCGGGTGTATCGCCTCGCCGATCGGACCGATCGGCGAGGCGACCACAGCGGTCTCGGTGTGTGGGCCCCTTCGTGACCTGGCTTTCGATTCGACGATGATCACCCCGGTGCGCCTGACCGCGGGTGCGATCTGGCGCAGCATGTGCGACGGTACCCGGGTCACCCCGACGCTGCAGCGGCGCAACCTGATGCGTTCATTGCCCACTGCGGCGCGAGTGCTCGCCGAGGGCTGATCCCCGTCGTCGCTCGCGGCCGCGTGGCGTGGGCGGTCAACCCGTGTGTGCGGGGTCGCTCGAATCGGTCGGGACGTCGCGCCAGACCCCGGGATTCCGCGGGACCGGTAGCCCGCGATGGTCGCGGTCGGCGGCCGATTCGAATCGCTCGGCGGCGGAGTCGATCTCGTCCAACAACTCTTGCGCGAGCTCGATCTCGGACTGGTAATAGCGCTGCGCCCACCGCAGGCTCATCTGGGAGAAGGCCCAGCCAGGCTCGGCCTCGGAGTGCTCGGCGTGCAGTGCAGCCCGCTCCGCCGTCTCGCGGAGGTTGGCGATGTGTTCCTGCACAACACGTTTGAGAACTTGAGGCGTCTGCAGATGCCCCATGTACAGACGTAACATCACGCCGTGTTTCAGTACGGGGATCTCCACGTCGGCTGAACGAGACCAGCTGCGCAGCGCGTCGAGACCGGTGTCGGTGATGCCGTAGACGCGCCGTCCCCGGACACCCTCGTCAGACACCTTCCGAGACACGACGAGCGACTGGTCCTCGAGCTTCTTCAGTTCGGCGTACACCTGGCTCACCGACGGGCTCCAGTAGAAGAAGCCGATACTCCAGTCCGCCCATTTCTTGAGATCATTGCCGGTCAGTTCCTCGCCGAACGACAACATGCCCAGCACAGCCCAGCTCGTCGCCGGCAGGTTCGGGTGGGTATCGTCGCTCACCAGCCGAGACTATCAACGGGCTACTCGCGGCCAGACGTGGTCTTTCCCGGCCATCGGGAGCGCATTCGTCCCGATCCGCTCACCTCCCGGCCACCGGGAGATAGACCAGTAGTTCGCTCCCCCGCCCGATACCGTGACCGTTCATGAGCGACCGAACCATCTTCGTTGTCGATCAGGTCGTCCTCAAACCCGGTGCGGCACGAGACTTCGTCGCCGCCTACCTCGATGAGTACGCACCAGCCGCCGCGCGTCGAGGCCTGATCCTGGACCGGATCATCGTCACCCCACCGGTCTGGCTCGACGACGCCAGCAACACCGTGACCGCGACATGGTCGGTACCGGGACCACGAGCCTGGTGGCAGACCATGGTTGCCGCCCGGCACGACCCCGCTCCCGCACAATGGTGGACCGACGTGGCGCCGATGATCGTCGAGCGCTCACGTTCCATGGCGGCCGATGTAGGCGACGTGGAAGGACTCTGCGATGTATGAGATCACCCGACTGATCCACCTGTCCGACCCCGGCGACCCACAGGCATTAGACGCGATCGTCGAGCGCGTGACCTCGGCCGCCTCGGCAACAGGTGCGCGCAGGACCCTTGTGTCTCCGACGCTGGCCGGAGTCCGCAACGGCGGAGACCTCGTCGTCCACCTACAGTTCGATTCCGAGGAGGAGTGGCGACGAGGCCGGACCGACTTCGACGAAGCAACCTCTGCGGGGTCGGTCGCTCGAGTCAACTCGGTCGAGTATCACGGTGCGAACACCCGCCTGCCCGGAGATTCGGGCCGGCGGGAGAACACCGGGCGGGAGGGGATCGTGTATCGCATACTGCTCCTGCGCGTGGACGAGACGGCCACGGACCAACTGATCAACGAGTTCGAACGTGCGCTCCTGCGCATGCCGCGGTACGTCACCTCGATACAGGCGTGGCAGCTCAGCCACGTGACCGAGGCGGGCGGTGACTCACGGTGGACGCACGTCTGGGAACAGGAGTTCGCCGACACCGACGGTCTGCTCGGCGAATACATGGACCACCCGATCCACTGGGCGTCGGTGGATGCATACTTCGACCCAGAGAACCCACGGTGCATCGTGAGAGACCGTGTCTGCCACAGTTTCTGCACCGCCGACGAACCTGTGGTGCCTACGGCTGAGCTGGCGGGTTCGGTGGATTCCGCGCGGTAGAACGTCGAGACGGGCAATCGCCCCGCGGGAATCCCTTGGGGCGCTTGCTGTCCGTCGCAGGCGGGCATCAGCGCGTCAGGAACGCGAGAACCGCTGACTCCCATGCCTTCTGCTGCTCGATCATGACCCAGTGGCCACAGTTGGGGAAGATGTGAACCTCGCCGAAGGGCAGGGTCCGCATCGGGATGATCGACATGTCCACGGGACTGACCCTGTCGTCACGACCCCAGGTGATCAGCGTGGGCACCTCCAGCCTGCGCAGGTTCGCCCATCCCGGGGTCGCGTCCGAGGCCCGCATCGCATCGGCCATTCGTTGCAGGGCTGCCGAACCGTACATCGCGCGCGAACTCGCCAGCGTCTCCGGGTCCGTCGCCTGCGCCCATCGCTCCTCGATCATCTCCTCGGTGATCAGCGAGCGGTCGTAGACCATCGAATTGAGCCAGGCGATCAACGATTCGCGGGTCGGGTTCTCGACGAACTCGCTGAGCCGGACGATGCCTTCGCCCGGTTGCGGACCGTACAGATTGGTCCCGGCGCCGCCGACGGTCACCAGCCGTTCGACGCGACACGGCGAGTTCAGCGCGAAGTCGGTGGCGATGAACCCACCCATCGAGTTGCCGATCATACGCACGCGGTCGAGGCCCATTCCGTCGAGGAAAGCAGTCACCGCGGTCTGCGCAGACATCATCGGATGAGGAGCACCGAAGCTGTCGCTGACCCCGAATCCCGGGAGCTCCAGCACGAACGTCCGGAAGTGCGCCGCGAGCGCAGATAGATTTCCGCGGAAGTTCCGCCAACCGGTGACTCCGGGGCCCGATCCGTGGAGGAGGACAAGGGGCGGGCCATCGCCGGCCTCGCGATACCGCAACACACCGTGCTCGGTGGGCAGTTCGAGGAGTTCGGGTGTGGTCGGGGAATTTGCGCTCTGGGCGTGTGGTGTTCGGGCACCTGGGGTTCGGATGTCTGCGTTGATCATCCTACGAGCGTGCCACCGTCATCCCGGAACGACAGACACCATTCCCGTTCAACGGCACACACCGGGAACGGAGCCTTCGCGGCCGATTCGAGGACTGCGCCGGCCTCAGTGCAACCGCGGAAGCTGTTCTGCCGTCGGCATTTCCAGCACGGACTCGGTCAGTTCGTGATCGGCGACGGCTTGATCGATCGTCCGACGCAACTGACCACACTGACGCGAGTGCGATCCGAAGGCGTCGGAATCCGCCAACGCGGCGATGAACGGGCATTCTCGCGCGTCGAAGGTCCATTCGACGGACGTGTGTGCCACGCTGAACTTCTCGACGCGCACAACTCGACCGCAACCCCTGCAATCCAACGACGTCATTGTCACGGTGTTCTCCCTTCTCCCCACTCAACCCGCCCGTGCCGCGGACAAGCGTCCATACTGGCCACGGAAGAACAGCAGCGGAGCCTGATCGGAGGCGTGCAGATGACGAACTCGTGCCACCACGATCGTGTGGTCGCCGGCCTCGTGTTCGTTCTCGATCTCCGCTTCGATCCAGGCCAGGGTCCCGGTCAGCACCGGCGCACCGGATGGCGACGGATCCCAGCCCAGGCCACGGAATTTCTCGGTCCCCCGCGCGGCCAACTGACGACAGATATGCTCCTGCGCCTCGGCGAGGATGTTGATGGTGAACCGCCCTGACGCGCGGACGAGAGGCCACGACGAACTCGTCTGCGCGACACAGAACGCGACCAGCGGCGGGTCCAACGACACTGAGGTGAACGAATTGGCGGCCAGACCGGTCGGTTCCCCGGTGTCCGGGTCCACACCGGTCACCGCGACCACACCGGTCGCGAAGTGGCCGAGCACCCGACGCATGAGCTGTCCGTCGACCTCCGGCAAACCGGCACCCCCGTCAGCGTCCGTGCGCGCCGCCCGATCCGGAACTGATGCCATCACGCCCATCTCCTCCCGTCGACACCGATGTGATGGACCATAGTTCTCGCGATCGTCATGCGCGTCCTGATTCCCGTTGGCCGGGACGGACATTCAGCCGCCGCGCTCCCGGGCCCGTCCCGCTGGTCAGGAACCCGTCTTGGCCCGGCCTCCGTTTCCTCGTAGTTTTACCGAAATCCTCCTCTATGGAGGACCGCCCCTGGTGCGCAGAACTCCTGTCCGCCAGGGGAACAGCAACCACAATGAGCAATCACGTAGTCGGGACCGAGAGGAAGCAATGGGAACGCTCGATGGCAAAGTAGCCTTCATCACCGGTGCCGCGCGGGGTCAGGGCCGCAGTCACGCGATCAAACTCGCGAGTGAGGGCGCCGACATCATCGCGCTCGACCTGTGCGCGCAGATCTCCACGGTCGAGTACGCAATGTCGACGCCGGACGACCTCGACATCACGATCAAGGAGGTCGAGGCGGCCGGCGGCAAGATCGTGGCATCGCAAGGCGATGTCCGTGATCCAGAAGCGGTGTCGTCAGCGCTCGCACGCGGCGAGGAGACCCTCGGTCGACGTGTCGACATCGTGCTCGCCAACGCGGGCATCATGCCTCTGGGCGTCAACGTGAACACCCACGAAGCCTTCCTGGACGTCATCGACGTCAATCTCAACGGTGTCCACAACACGGTCGACGCAGCGGTGCCCAGCCTCCTCGCCAACGAGGGCGGGTCGATTGTGATCACCAGCTCCAGCCAGGGCCTCAAAGGCACCGGCGGCATGGGTGGGGTGAACGCGGCCTATACCGCCGCCAAGCACGGCGTGGTCGGCCTGATGCGCAACTACGCCAACTGGCTGGGCCCGCAGAACATCCGGGTGAACACCATCCACCCCACGGGCGTGGCCACCCCGATGATCCAGAATCCGATCATCGAACAGTTCTACAGCGATCCGAACGCCGACTTCGACGCGGTCCGCAACATCATGCCGGTGCCGTTCATCGATCCGATCGACGTCTCCAACGCAATCGCTTTTCTGGTCAGCGACGCCGGCAAGTACATCACCGGTGTGACATTCCCCGTCGACGCGGGCTTCAACGCTCGCTAACACTCTGAACACGAGAACGGCCCCGATGACTGGTCATCGGGGCCGTTCTCGCTGTTCAGTTGTCAGTGATAACTTTCGCAGGCTCCGGTAAACGCCCGGCGGCCGTGAGTGCGGCGATGTACCCGTAGACGAGCCCCTGACCGATCGTCGCGCCGGCGCCGGGATAGGTGGAGCCGAATGCGTTGGCGGCGGAATTGCCGATGGCGTACAGACCGTCGATCACCGAGCCGTCCTCTCGGAGAACACGTGCTCGGTCGTCGGCACGCAAACCACCACAGGTTCCCAGATCGCTCAGCACAACCCGGACCGCGTAGAGCGAATCGCGATGCAGGGCACGCAAATTAGGGTTCGGCGTGACGGTCGGATCGCCGTAGTAGCGGTCGTACGCACTCGCACCCCTGCCGAAGGCATGGTCGACACCCACATCGGCAGCGGCGTTGAACGAGTTGAAGGTGTCGACGAACCGGGACTCATCGACCCCCATCCGCACCGCGAGGTCGCGCGGATTTTCGGCCGCCACCGCGATGCCCTCGTCATACCACTTCTGGGGCAACGGTTGCCGGGGGAAGAGACCGCCCGCCATGACGTAGCTGTTCCGGTATTTCTGATCGAAGACGAGCCACATCTCCCCGACCGGGTCACCGGCGCGTTCACGCTCTAGCACGCGTTGGCCGAAGCTCATGTAGTCGACGGCTTCGTTGATGAACCGGCGACCCGAGGCGTCGATGATGAGCGAACCCGGCAACGACCGCTCGGCGAGCAGGACCGACGGCGACCCGCCCGGGACCGCCGCCACCGCGGGAAACCACCACGCCTGGTCCATCGACGCGAGTCCGGCTCCGAGCTCCTGGCCAATCTTGATCGCGTCGCCGGTGTTCGTCGTGGCACCAAAGCTGACCCCGTCGATCAACTGATCGGACTGGAACTTGTGACGCATCTCCATGTCGTGATCGAATCCGCCGGCGGCCAAGACCACACCTTGACGAGCGTGCACGACCGTCTCGACGCCGTTGCGGGACACCACCGCACCCGTCACCCGACCCTGATCGGAGAGCAGCCGCAGCAACGGCGAATCGGTCCACACCGGAATCCCAGCACGCACGACTCCGGCGAACAGGCCCGCGGCCAGAGCTTGACCGCCGGCCACATACTCCTTCCTGAGAGCAAGTCCGCCGACCCCGATGGACAGCGCTTTCACAGCACGCCACAACGCCTTACGCGGCACGCTGGTCAACAGATTGAGCCACTTGTAATCCGCACCGGTGACGGGCATGGGTAGCGACGCCTCCATCAGACCCGGACGCAAACGCGCGCGTTCGGGTCCGAGCTGAGCCGCATTGAACGGCTTGCACTCACAGGTCCGACCGACCGCGGAGCCGCCCGGCAACTCCGGGTGATAGTCCGAGTAGCCCGTTGCCCACATGAACTTCATCGGTGTCGTGCGCGAGAGCATTTCGACCGTCGCCGAACCATGGTCGAGGAAAGCCGCGCCTCGCTCGCGTGGCGCGGTGTCTCCGACGACCGAGTCCAGATAGGTCGCCGCAACCTCGGTCGTGTCTTCGGGTTGTTCGCGCGAGAGTACCGGGTTGCCGGGAATCCAGAACGCGCCGCCGGAGCGGGCGGTCGAACCACCCACGTACTCCGACTTCTCGACGACCAGGCTGCTCAGACCCATCTCGTGCGCGGCAAGTGCGGCGGCCATACCGGTGCCGGCACCGATGACCAGCAGGTCAACGGTGTGTGCGGAGGGTGCGCTCATCGGACCGCTTCCGCTGCGGCGACGGCGGCGGCCACGAACGTCATGTCCGCGGGGTTGGGTTCGCGCATCATGGTCCAGTAGTCGACGAGGCGCCACGGGCACGGAACGATGGCCCGTCCACTGCTGTTGCGGTAGTAGCTGTTGACCGGCCCACCGGTGTGGACCCAGACCGTCTCGTCGAGGGCCTTGTCGACCTCCGCGTTGTAGTCGTCGAGCACGTCCTGCCGCACATCCATGGAGGCGTAGCCGTGTTCTAGGAGGTACTGCAGGCACTCCACCACGTAGTGGACTTGTTCTTCGCTCGTGATGTTGTGTCCCGCACCGTGGTTCGGTGCCGAGTTCGGGCCAGAGGTCACGAACAGGTTCGGGAAGCCAGTCACCTGAACGCCCTTGTACGCGCGCGGGTCCTCGCCGCCCTTCCACACGTCGGCCAGCTTCTTACCGTGTCGCCCGACGATGTCGATCTTCGTCGTGAAATCGAGCGTGAAACCGGTGGCCAGGACGATCACGTCGGCCGGGATGAACTCGCCCGTAGTGGTGTGCACCCCCTCGGGGGTCACCCGCTCGAACGAGGCGCGGTGCAGCGAAACATGGTCCCGTGTCAGTGCGGCGTAGAAACCGGGATCCTTGACGATCCGTTTGGCGTAGGGCCGGAAGTCCGGTGTCAGCTTCTCGATGAGATCGGGACGATCCGGGAAGCTGTCCTGCAGGTACTTCTGGGCGTTCTTCAAAACCATGTCGTTCTCCACGGATGCGGAGAAGTGGGTCGCTGCCCACTCGGGGTCGACCCGCGGCAGTCGGTAGAGGTTGTCCGAGGCGAACCAGTAGGAGCGCAGACGGAACCACTGGTTGTAGAACGGGAGGTGTTCCAGCGCCCAGCGCTGTCCGGCGGGCACGTCGTGGACGACGGTACGCTCCGGGACGATCCAGTGCGGGGTGCGGACGACCACGTCGAGGGCCGACACCCTGTCGACGATGCTGGCGACGACCTGCACCGACGTGCAACCGGTGCCGAGCACGATGACGCGCTTGCCGGTGACATTCAGGCCCGCGTCCCACTCGGCGGTGTGAATGACGCGTCCACCGAAGGTGTCGAGACCGGGAACGGCGGGGACGTTGGCCGTGTTCAGCATTCCCAGCGCCGAGATGACTGCCTTCGCCCGGTGATGCTCCATGAGACCGGCGCGGTCGCGGGTCACGACCTCCCAGATCTGGTCCTCCTCGGACCACGTCATCGACTGGACCCAGGTCTTCAGCCGGATGTGCTCGCGTAGCCGGTGCTTCTCGACCACGTCGAGCAGATATTGCTGGTACTCCGGTCCGGTCGGGTAGTACCGGGACCAGTTCGCATTCAGCTCGAAGGAGTACGAGTAGTAGTGGCTCGGTGTGTCGACTGCGGCGCCAGGATAGGTGTTGCGTGTCCAGGTGCCACCGATCTCGTCACGGGATTCGAAGACCGTGTAGGAGAAGCCCGCCTCACCCAACTTGATCGCGGCGTTGATACCGGTGATCCCGGCACCGACGACGATCACCTCGAAGTCGGTCGGCGGCGTCACGGTCACCGGCACGTGCCGCTCGTCGGTGACGAACCCTGCCTGTTCGCGCAGGAGGGGGATGAACTCCTCGTCGACCTCCTGGGAGGTGGCCACTCGGGCCATCGCGGCGAACAGGTCGGGCGCGGGCACATCGAGCTGCGTCGCGAGATCGGGGCCGGTGAGTATTTCGTGGGCCCGGGCCCGAATGTCGTCGGCCACGTCCTGTGGATACTGACCGGCCGGCAGGGCGTTCGGCGACGGTGTCCCGTAATGCGTTCCGGGACGGGAGTACTCGAGTCGCGAGCCGAACTCGCCGAGAAGGTTGGTATCGCCGGTCAGGTGCACGAGTGACATGAGCAACGGCGCGGGGTCACACTCCGCGAGCACGTCACGAAGCGCATCCGGATCGATTCGGGACCCGTCGGGTTCGATTCCGTCGAGTGACATTCCGGCGGAGGTGGTCTCGGTCATGGTTTGCCTTCCGGGAGAGGCACACCCATTCGGGTGAGCATGTCTCGTGGGTCTGGGGGTGGGAGTAGGTCGAGGAGCTGGCGACCACGACGCTGCGCCGCAGCCGTGCACATCTCGTCGTCGGAGTGAATCCAGAATTCGCCCTTGGCGATCTGCTCAATCATGTGCTCGGCGGCATCGAGCGGGTCGAGGCCCTTGGTCTCGTTGTCTCGCTGCATGGCGTCGAACACCGCGTTGGCGGTGGGGTTGTCGGTCGGCGCCTCCCGCTGGGCAGCGAGGAAGATCTGACTGCGGACCGAGTGCGGGATGATCGCGCTGACCTGGATCGGAGCGCCGACGATCGAGAGATCCTGGTGAAGACACTCGGTCATCGCGAGTACCGCATGCTTGCTGACGATGTAGGGGCCCTGCACCGCAACCGCATTCAGCCCGCCGACCGAAGACATGTTCGCGATGCACGCCGGTGATCCCGCCGCGATCATCCGCGGCACAAAGGATCGGAGGCAATAGAACACCCCGTCGACGTTGATCTGCATGAGACGTCGCCACCGTGCATCGTCGATCTCCCAGAGCAGACCCGCCGATTCGATTCCCGCGTTGTTGATCAACAGTTCGACGCTGCCGTGCCGGTCGAACACCGACTCGGTCAGCGCCTCGACCTCGTCGGGGCGGCCGACGTCGACGCCCTGCCCTTCGGCCCGCCCCCCTCCCGAGGAGATGTCGGCCGCGACCGCGGCAGCGCGGTCGGCGTCGATGTCGGCGACCACGACCGTCATTCCGAGAGATGCCAGCCGGCGCGCAAGTCCCTCCCCGATGCCCGCGGCCGCGCCGGTGACCACCGCCGTACCGGTCGAGAACCGCTGTTGTGCAACAGCACCCATCGTTGTGCTCACTCCTTTTGTCAGAGCCCGGCGGGGCGGATGTTGGGATTGCTCCACGACGGCGGCTCCCGGCGCGGCAACTCGTCGCGCCCGTCCAGCGTTCGGACCACAGTCTCGGTCGCCCACGGGTAGTGGAGGCTGAACGCGATCAACCCGGTTCGTTCCGCTGCAGGTGCCGTACACATCTCCAGTACCGTTTGGGCGAGGTACTCGACGGGCTCGGTTTCGTAACCCTCGGGCAGCAGTGCCGCCGCACCGGGCGTCCGGATGGCGGTCGACGGACCGACCGCGTTGACCGCGATGTTGTCGTCGAGCAGTTCCGCGGCGAGCCCCTGGGTGAACCGGTGCTGCGCCGCCTTCGTCGCCGCGTATATGACGTCGCCGGAGGTTTTGTTGTACTCGCGGAAAGGTCGAATCGGGCTCATCCCGGTGGACGACCCGATGTTGACGATCCAGCCGGCGCCGTTCTTCCGCATGAGCGGGATCACTCTCTGCGAGAGCAGGAAAGGGACTTTCAGGTAGTGCTCGACGGTGCGGTCGAAAGTCTTCTCGCTCATGCCCTCGACGCTGCTGTAGTCGGCGAACCCCGCATTGTTCACCAGGATGTCGATGCCGCCGGCCGCCTCTGATGCGGCATCAACGAGGCGCTCACGGTCAACCGGGTTTTCCAGGTCGGCCGGGATCGCGATGGCGGTGCCGCCCGCTTCCTCGATCGCCTGGACGGTTTCGGCCAGTGACCCCGCGAGCACGTGATTCTCACCGTTGCGCACCGACGTCGACGGCTTCGTCGACCGCGCTGTGACTACCACCGTCGCACCCTCCGACGCCAGCCGGCGAGCGATCCCGCGGCCGATGCCGCGACTGCTGCCGGTGACCAGGGCGACCTTGCCGGCCAACCGTCGGCCCGCCAACTCTTGTGTCATGACCACCTCTACGCACTCTCTGTGTTCGACTTCACATCTCGCCCTATGCTCGGCCTGCCGTCCCGGCTGCGGGCCATACCGGTCCACTCAATGGGAGGGCGGATTCACTCTGTCGACGCGAGGACGTCGCGCATCATCTGCCAGACCTTCTCTCGCGCAGGGGGTGTCAGGGACAACTGTGGAAAGGTCAAGAATCCGTGGAACAATCCGCTGAAGCGGTGCTCGATGACCGGGACACCGGCCTCGCGTAGGCGGCGCGCGTAGTCTTCACCGGCCGAGCACGGCGGGTCGAGTTCGGCGGTCGCCACCACCGCCGCCGGTAGCCCGGCGAGCGACGCCGCGCGCGTGGGAATGATCCGGGCGCTGTCACGCCCATTCGGCGCGTACTGATTCCAGTACCATTGCATCGCCTTCGTGCTGTTGTAGTAACCGACTCCGTAGCGCCGATACGACTCGGTCTCGAGGTCGTCGTCGATGACCGGGTAGAGCAGGACCTGGGCGACGATGGCCGGGCCGCCACGGTCGCGCGCGGCGATGCTCGCGGTAGCGGCGAGGTTGCCGCCGGCGCTGTCGCCGGCGACAGCGATCCGGGCGGGGTCGCCCCCGTAGCCGGCGATGTTCTCGGCCGTCCAACAGATGGCCCGGTACATGTCCTCCATCGCCGCCGGCGCGGGATTCTCCGGCGCCAGCCGGTAATCGACAGACACCACGACGGCGCCGACCTCGGCCGCCATCGTCCGGCAGAACTCGTCATGACTGTCGAGATCGCAGAACACGAAGCCGCCGCCGTGCGCGAACACCACAACCGGATGGGCATCACCTTCACGATCGTCGGAATGACCGTGCGGTACGTACATTCGCAATCGGAGACGGCCACCATCGGGCCCGTCGATCTCGAGGTCACGGGTGACCGCCATGTCGGGTTGGCGTGACAAGGGTGCCCGCCGGGACACGATGATCGCACGCAGTTCGGCGGGATCATGCTCGGTCACGTCCGGGAACCCGGCCTCCAGCGCCGACAACATTGCCTCGACGTCGGGGTGTAGGTCAGTCCTGCGTTCAGACATGCTGCGAAACCTCGCTTCTCACGAGATCACGAAGCCCTTGTAGCCGGCCTCCGCGACTTCGGCGCAGATCTTCCCGTAGTTCCCGAATCCACCGATATAGGGCATGAACACGCGGGGCTTGCCCTTGATGTTCGCGCCCATGTACCACGAGTTCGCGGTGGGGAAGAGCGTCCCGGCAGCTTTGGCGTTGCACTCGGCGACCCAGCTGTCGACGGCTTCTTTCTCCGCCTCGATCGTCGCCGCGTTGTGTCCGTCGACATGGGCGATACACGCTGCTATCCAGTCAATGTGTTGCTCGGCGCCGAGCACCATGTTGGCCAGCACACTCGGACTTCCGGCACCGGTCACCAAGAACATGTTCGGGAAACCGTTGACGGCGAGCCCGAGGTAGGTGCGCGGGCCGGCCGACCACTCCTCGACCATCGTCCGCCCGGCCCGTCCACGAATGTCGATGCGCGACAACGAACCGGTCATTGCGTCGAATCCGGTGGCGTAGACGAGCATGTCGAGCGGGTACTCCTGCTCGGTCGTGCGCACCCCACCGGCGGTGATCTCGTCGATCGGGGTCGCACGCAGGTTCACCAGGGTCACGTTGTCGCGATTGAAGGTCTCGAAGTAGCCGCTGTCGGTGACGATCCGCTTGGTTCCGATGGGGTGGTCGGTGGGGATGAGCAGGTCGGCAATGGCCGGATCCTCCACGATCTCCCGGATCTTCGCCTCGACGTACTCACGGGCGGTGTCGTTGGCTTCCCGGCTGATCGTCTGGTCGGGGAACGCCTTGGCGAACAGGTATCCGCCGCGGTGCCACCACTCGTCGTAGACGCGCTTGCGTTCGGTCTCGTCGACCTCCATCGCGCCTTTCGGACATGGGGCGTTCGGCGTACCGCCGCCGCTCTCCCGCGAGAGACGCCTGCGCTCCGCATAATTCGCCTTGACCTCGGCGATCATGTCGTCGCTCAGAGGCCGATTGCCGGCCGGGATCGAATAGTTCGGGCTGCGCTGGAAGACAACCACCTGCTTCGCCGTCTCGGCGATCACCGGGATCGACTGGATGCCCGACGACCCGGTGCCGATGACACCGACGCGTTTGCCGGTGAAAACGACTTCGTGGTGCGGCCATTCGCCGGTGTGGTAGTTCTCCCCTTCGAAGAGGTCTCGTCCTGGGATGTCGGGCCGGTTGGTCGCCGACAAGACCCCGGTCGCCATGACGACGAAGCGCGCCTTCGTGATCTCACCGGTGTCGGTGGAAATCGTCCACCGGGCGGTGTCCTCGTCGTAGACAGTCGAGGTCACCCGGGTCAGGAAGTCGTAGTGCTTGCGCAGATCGAACCGGTCCGCGACGTGTTCGAGGTACGCCAGGATCTCGGATTGTGTGGCGAATCGTTCCGACCAGGTCCACTCCTGCTGCAGGTCATCGTCGAAAGAGTACGAATAGTCGATGCTTTCGACGTCGCACCGCGCACCCGGATAGCGATTGTGATACCACGTCCCGCCCACACCCTCGGCGGACTCGAACCCGTGGACGCCTAGGCCCTGTGCGCGAAGCTTGTACACCGCGTAAAGACCAGAGAGTCCCGCGCCGATGACCACCACATCGTGATCGAAGTCCCTGATCGTCACGATGCCACTTCCTCGTCCTGGGCCGCCCTGCGCGCCGCCGCTTTCGCCTCGCGCGCCCACATCCACTCATGCCCCCAGTAGCTGTCGGCGGTAATTTCTTCTGCGGTGTAGTAACTTTCGTCGACCAGCTTGCCGCCGGTGCCGTATTCGATGTCCCAGCCACCTGGAACGCGGACGTAGAACGACACCATCTTGTCGTTGGTGTGCCGGCCGAGCGTCGAAGACACCGGGAAGTCGCGCGACATCACCTGGTCGTAGGCGCGGCCAACGGCGTCGAGTTCGTCCACCTCCACCATGACGTGGATCAGACCCGGGTCGCGGCCCTCGAGGCTCGGCATTATCGCGAGGCTGTGATGCCGCTGATTGATGCCGAGGAAGCGAATCCGCAGGGGGCCGGCCCCGGGAGGCGACGACATCCGGAAGGAGCCGCGCGGCAGGAATCCCAGAGTCTCGGTGTAGAAGCGGTAAGACTCGTCGAAGTTCGTGGTCGGCATCACCACGTGCCCCAGACCCTGCTGACCCGTGACGAACTTCTGACCGTATTTCGTGATCACCGGGCTGTGATCGAGAGCCGGCCCGTGGAACATCTCCAGCGGCGTGCCGCCCGGATCCTTCAGCGAGATACCGGCTTCGATCCTGCGGGCGTCACAGAGGTCTTGCGACATCGGCGCGTACTCGATGCCCTCCGCGTCGAGCGTGGACATCAACCGCCGAAGGGAGAGATTGTCACGGACCTCCCAACCCACCGCGCTGACACGGTTGACATCAGCGCGCTCGACGGTAATCCGCGACGGCCGCTCGTCCATCCGGAAGTGCAACGCGTCCTTCTCAGGACCAGAGCCGGGCGCGAAACCCAGTACGTCGTATCCCAATTCCCGCCAGCGGTCGATGTCGGTGGCGAACACCCGCACGTACCCAAGGCCTTTGATCTCAGTCATAACGTTCTGTCCTCGACTCGTCCGGCTCAGATCAATACTCGAAGCGGTCCGGCAGGGACCTCGACTCCGAGCGACGACAACGCCGATGCGTGATACGTCGTGCTGGTCACATGAATCGCATGGTGCAGACCAGCGTGGGCGTCGCGCCAGAAACGCTGTAGCGGATTGTCCATCCGAAGAGCGTTCCCGCCGGATCGATCGAACACGTCATCGGCGGCCCGCACGGCACGCCATGCCGAACGAACCTGGTTGCGTCGCACCGCTGCCCGGGTCTCGAAGTCGACATCCCTCCCGGAATCGACGAGGTTCCAGACCCGGTCGACGTTGCTCAACAGCTGTTGCCGGGCCGCATCGATCTCCGCGGCGGCTTCACCCAATGCGTGCAATACGTAAGGGTCGTCCTTGATCTTGGTACCGTTGGCGTTCACTCGCGCGCGCTGGTAGTCGATCCCGGCGGCGAGGACACCCTCGCAGATACCGATTGTCGCCGAGGTGATTCCGAGTGGGAACATCGTCGACCACGGCATCTTGTACAGGGTCTCGGTGACGCCGTACTCCTTGGCCGCGGTACCGTCGATGACCTCCTGGGACCTCATCACCCGGTAGTCCGGGATGAAGGCATCGGTAACCACGATGTCCTTGCTGCCGGTCCCGCGCAGGCCGACCACGTCCCACGAGTCGTCGACGATCTCGTAGTCCGACCGCGGCAGGATGACGTGCAGTCCGGTTGGCGGCATCAAGGGCTTGCCGTCGTCACCACCCACCATGGCCCCCAGGAAGATCCAGTCACAATGGTCGGTTCCCGACGAGAACTGCCACCGGCCGGTCATGCGGTACCCGCCCTCGACCGGGATCGCGACGCCACCAGGCATGTACGGCGACGCCTGCCAGGTGTCGGAGTCGCTGCCGAGCACCTCGTCCTGGACCTTAGGGTCGGCGAAGGCCAGCTGCCAGGGGTGCACCCCGACGATGCCGCCAACCCAGCCGGCCGAACCGTAGATGCTCGCCGTCTTCATGACGGTCTCGGAGAACTCCCGCGGGTGGGCTTCGTACCCGTCGTACTTCTTGCGCTGCAGGAGGCGGATGATCCCGGACCGCTTCAGCCCTTTGGCGACGTCATCGGACAGGCGTCCGAGTTTCTCTGATTCCTCAGCGCCGGAGCGCAATTCGTCGGCGCTCTCGACGATCTTGTCGAGGACTTCGTAGCTCATGTTGTTTCTCCTGGTATGTGTCAGGTCGGCCGCGCGGGCGGTCAGGATGCCGAGTCGGCCGAGGCGGATGTCAGGTTCGGCGCGAATGCACTTCGACCGGCCGCGAGGTTGTCATCGACCTCCGCCTGCCACGACTGCAGCGCTCGCTCGGTGTCGATCTCGTACTCGAAGCGGTTGACCATCTCCGGGGTCACATCGTCGACGTCGACGTAGAACTGCTCGTACCAGCGACGGAGCTGGTATACCGGCCCGTCCTCCTCGCAAAGCAGCGGGTTGTCGATGCGCGACTTGTTCTTCCAGATGTGCACGTCCTGCTCGAAGCCGATGGCGACACCCTTGGCCACCGCCTGGGCGATCTGCTCGGCCTGTTCGTCCGCGAGTCCGGCAGGCTTCTCAACGATGACTCCGTACTGGAGTCGGAACGAGGTCGCCGAGATCGGGTAGTGGCAGTTGATGAGATAGATGTTCGGGCCACTCTCGTGGTCGCGGCCACCGCTCCACAGTTTGTCGATCATGTAGGACGGCCCGTAATAGGTGGCGTCCGACTGACTCTCGGTGCTGTAGTTGGTGCTCTGACTGACGCCTGCCGCGTCCGGCCGGGGCCGTGTGCGCATCGATTGTGTCGCCGTGTGCCCCTCGAACACGTTCCGGAAGTACGTCGGCATCCCGTAGTGGACATAGAAGAAATGGGCCATGTCCACGACGTTGTCGACGATTTCACGGCAGTGTGACCCGTTGACCTCGATCGAATTCCAGACCCAGTCGGTCCACCCCGATTCGCCGTAGGTCGGGATCTCGGGGATCGCGAACTCGGCCGGCGGCTTCTTGTTCTGCGGGTCGTGCCAGACGAACAACTGTCCGCTGACCTCGGAGGTGTGCCACGACCGGGTCCGGGCAATCGGTGGGACGCGCTTCGCGTATGGGATGGCCGCGCACTTGCCGTCGCCGCGCCACCTCCAGTCGTGGAAGGGACAGGCAATGGTGTTGCCCTTGATCGTGCCTTGCGCGAGGTTGCCGCCCATGTGCCGGCAGAACGCATCGAGGACGTTGATCTTGCCGTCCTCGCCTGCGAACACCACGAGTTCGGTGCCGAACGCGGAGATCTGATGGGGCTGGCCGTCTGCAAAATCGCGCACCAACCCGAGGCAGTGCCAGCCGCGCGCAAATCGCTCCGGCGGCGCTCCGGCGTCGATGACCCTGACCTCGTCTTTGGTGTCGGTGGTGGAACTCACTGGGCCTCCTGATCGGATTCTGGCGACGTTCGTCGCTGCATCGCGGTGTGATCAGCTTGGCAACCGCAGGTCCACTTGTGACGCGCGTCTCCCATCGAATGGGAAGCCGATTCGAAACCCGGGCGGGTGGGTTTCAGTACTCGATCTCGATGACTGCGCTGACCGGTTCAGCCTGACACGCGAGGACATACCCCTCCGCCACATCTTCTTCGGCCAGAATCTCGTTGTGCGCCATGGTTAACTCCCCCGTCCTCAGAACACAGACACAGGCGCTGCAGGCGCCCTCCCGACAGGAGTAGGGCGCGTCGAGACCGGCCGCGAGCAGCGCGTCGAGCAGCTTCTGCTTCGCCCTCCATTCGACGGTGCGCCGTTCGCCGTCGAGGTCCACCGCGACCGTGCAGACAACCCCACCAGCGTCGGAGCCGATGGTCTCGGGCGACTTGACGGGGTCGAAAGGATTGCCGTGCAACGACAGGAACCGCTCGGTGTGGACGTGGTCATGTGGGAAGCCGACCTGATCACACACGTCCACGGTGAGATCCATCAGCGGTGTGGGTCCGCAGACGTAGACGTTGCGATCGGTCATCGGCCGCAACAGCGCCGACAGCCCCTCGCCGGTCGGGTATCCCTGGACCGACTCCAGGATGTGCACCACGGTCAGTCGCGTGGCGAACCGCTCAGTCAGCAAACGGAGTTCGGCAGCGAAGATCACCGATGCCTCGTCGCGATTCGCGTAGACGAGGAAGACGTCACCGGAACCGCTGAACAGCAGCGATTTGGCGATGGAGATCACGGGCGTGATGCCGCTGCCGCCGGCGACCAGGACCACCGGTTCTGTCAGCGAGCGCGGACCGAAGGTACCTCCGGGCGGGAGGACCTCGAGTTCGTCCCCCACTCCGACGGTGTCACAGATCCAATTCGAGCCGTGCCCGCCGAGAACGCGCTTCACCGTGAACTTCACGTCGGTGTCCGCGTGCGGTGAACTCGCCAGCGAGTAACACCGCGCACTGCCCGTGCCGGCGTCGGGTACCCGAACAGTCAGGAATTGACCGGAGGCATACTCGAACTCGGCTGCGTCCTCGGGCCGGGGACGCACCACGATCGACCGGGCGTCGGCGGTCTCGTCAATGACCTCGACCACGCGGACACGTCGGCCACGACCTCCTTCGGCGGCCGCTCCGGCTGCCGGGAACGCCTCCATGTCGACGTCGGCGATCACGTCGTTGGGCATCAGTCTCCTCATTGGTTCTGGGGGGGTGGCCGCATCGACCGAGCGAAGACCGGACGCGCGCGAACCTACAAACGGTCCGCGAAAGGATAGGCATGTCCGACAAAAAGGAAGCAGGACCGTTCCGCTGGCCGGGAACACGAGGCGACGGGGGGTCGCCTCTACTGCCACCGTCGAGGCGACCGACGTGCCCTGACGAGCCGGTCGCCACGCGAGGGTATCGTGACCGGTATCACACAAGGAGGTCAGGTGAGAACGACACAGACGGGCGGCGCCCCGATTTCCGTGGTGGACAGGGTGTCGACGGTGCTCGAGGCCTTCAACGGGACCGGGCCGTTGACCCTTGCGCAGGTCACCGCGCGGACCAAGTTGCCGCGATCGTCCGTGCATCGTCTGCTCGAGCAACTCGCCGGTGCCGGGTGGTTGGCACGTTCGCCGGATCAGACCTACGAACTCGGCGTCAAAGCCTACGAGCTCGGTCAAGCGGCGCTGAATCAGAACCGGCTCCTCCAAGGCGCGCGCCCCGTGATGGCCGCGTTCGCTCGTCGGACGGGGTACACAATGCAACTCGGCGTCGTCGACGGCGGCGACATGGTTTACCTCGCAAAGGTCAACGGACGACTGTCGGGCCCTACCCCGACCGCCGTGGGCCAACGCATCCCAGCACACCTGACCGCGCTCGGGAAAGTCGTACTCGCCTACGCGGAGATATCGCCGCGACGCATCTCACCTAGAGGTCTGCACACAGACGAGGATGGTGCACTCGTCCGGCGTACCGCGCTCAGCATCACAACGGCATCGCGATTCGACAGCGAGCTCGCGCAGATCCGTGATCGTGGTGGCGCGTTTGATCGGGGAGAGGCTTTCCCGGGGATCGCGTGCGTAGGTGTGTCGATTGGCCCCCCCGACCACATCTACGGCAACATGGCCGGCCTCTCCATCTGCGGCCCGGTGGGAGCGCTCGATCATCGCAAACTCCTCGGCCCGGTCCGGATCGCAGCGCGCGAGATCTGGGACCGGTGTGTCGCCGCCGATCTGGCGGACCACTGAGCTGCAATTCTCCCCCGCCTGAACGCCCACCGAGTGGGAGACGTAGGCGACGCACCCCTCCCCTCGGGGCACGATCGAGGCCCAGAGTCCTCGTGTACTGGACGGGGCGACGAGAAGGAGGAACGGATGAATCGATTCGACGGCCGACGGGTCCTGGTCACGGGCGCAGCATCGGGTATCGGCAGGGCCACCGCTCTGCGACTGCTGTCCGAGGGTGCCACCGTGGTCGGGGCTGACGTCTCGGGCGACGGGCTCGCCGCAACCGCGCAGGCGGCAGCCGACGTCGCGAAACCCGACCAGTTCGTCTCGCGTGCCATCGACATCGGCAACGAGGATTCGGTCCGTGACGGCGTCGCTTTCGCCACCGAACACCTCGGCGGACTCGACGTACTGGTGAACGCCGCCGGGATTCTCCGCAGTGGACACACCGAGCAGGTCACGCTGCAGGAGTGGGATCAAATCATTCGCATCAACCTGACCGGTACCTTCCTGATGATCCGTGAGTCGCTGCCGGCGTTGATCGAATGCGGCCGCGGCGTGATCGTCAACTTCAGTTCCACCTCGGCAAGCTTTGCGCACCCCTACATGGCCGCGTATGCGGCCAGCAAGGGCGGCATCCAGTCGATGACGCACACCGTCGCGCTCGAGTTCGCCAAGCAGGGCATCCGGGCCGTCTCGGTAGCGCCCGGCAGCATCTCGTCCGGGATGACCTCGGCGCCCGGCTTGCCGCACGACTCGGACGCGTCGTTGTTCATGAAAATGCAACCGGTGGTGCGGGTCGAGCGCGCGGAACCACCGGCCGTACCCGGCATGGCGGGACCCGAAAAGGTCGCTGGCGTCGTGGCCATGCTGGCCTCCGACGACGGGGCTTTCATCAGCGGCACCGAGATCCGCATCGACGGCGGCAGTCACCTCTGAAACGGATTCGTCGATCGGCCTGAGACGGACATGGAGCCGGGCCGCGGCGCGCATTCTGCTGCGCCACGGCCCGGAGTCTTTGTGGAACGCGCGTTCCGGATCGAGCTCCAGATCGTTTCGCCGTCAGGCGGTTTCGGCTGCCCGTCCCGCGTCAGCGAGATGTGAGGCCATGTCTGCGACGGCACGGTAGGCCATGACCATCCCGGAACCGAGTGGTGTGCCCGGACCCGGATAGACCTCCCCCGAGATCGAAGCCGTGGAATTACCGGCCGCATACAGTCCGGGCACCACGCCGTTCCCGCCGGAGCTGAGCACGGCACCGTCGCCGTTGATCACCGCCCCGCCCTTCGTCCCGAGATCACCGAGGACCATCCGAACCGCGTGAAAGCGTGACCCGTCCAGGGCGACGAGGCACTGGCCGGCCGTTTGTGCACCGAGGAAGAACCGGCCGTACGGGTCCTCGCCACGCTGGAAGTCGTCGTCGCTGCCCTGCGCGGCCAGCTGATTGAAGCGATCCACCGTTGCGGTGAGCGCCGCGGCGTCGATCCCGATCGCGGTGGCAAGGTCCTCGATCGACGTGGCGGTGTGCCACAAACCGGCCTCGGTCATCGCCTCGCGGTCCGGGGACGGCGCACAGATCGCCGGAAGGTCGTCGCCCGATCGGTCATCGAAGATGTACCAGAACCCGTCACCCTTGCCGGCCAACATCCGTTCGCGCATTGCGCGACCCATCTGGTCGTACGGGAGCAGTTCGTTCGCGAAACGGCTGCCCGTCTCGTCGACGATGATCCCCGCGCGCAAGCCGAGCGTGAACACCGCGTGGCCGTTCGGGAAGAGCGTCGCCGGGCACCACCATGACTGGTCGAGCAGATCCAGCTCGGCGTCGACACTCCGGAGCATCGCGAGGGCGTCGCCCGATCCCGTGGCCGGGTGCGACGAGGTCCACTCCGACGAGGGCATGTGCTGAAGATCGTGTCTCAGCTCAGCGTTGCGTTCGAAGCCACCGGCCGCGAGCAGGACCCCGCCACGCGCCTGAATCCTGCGTTCGTCGTTCGCACTGCGGACCACGACGCCGGTGACCCGTCCGGAGTCGTCGGAGACCAGGGACTCGGCCGCGGTCTCCTTGTACAGATCGGCGCGCCCGGATTCGTCGAGAGCCAACAGCATCCGCGCGATCCACGCCTGCCCGCCGTCGAGCACCGTACGGTCCATGTCGATGCCGAACTGATCGGCAGGGACCATCGGTCGGATGTCGTGGACTCGAACGCCCACCTCGTCGGCGGTGATCGGCTTGGCGAAGATGCTCCGCCCGTAGTCCTTTCGGCCCGGCGCCGGGAAGTAGTCGGGGAACGGTCGGTGTTCGAGCGGAATCCCGATCTTGTTCTCGAGAAAATCGGCAACAACCGGTCCGGTCTCGATGAACGTACGTTGCACGCCGGGGTCGGTCCGCTCGCCGACGGTGTTGCGGAAGTAGGTGAGCCCGGTCTCCACCGAGTCGTCGACACCGTCGCGCGCGAGGACGTGGTTGCCGGGCAACCACACGCTGCCGCCCGAGTAGGCCGAGGTTCCGCCGAACCGGTCGGTCTTCTCGACCACACACACCGTCAGTCCGCGCGAGGTCGCCGCGAGCGCGCCGGCCAGTGCGGCACCGCCCGAACCGATGACGACCACGTCGTAACTGCTGTTCCAAGTCATTGCGCACTCCGTGTTCTGCCGCCGCGCCGGCCGTCCCGGCGCGCGCGGTTGTCGATCTCGCGCCGGCCGCGCTCCTGGTCACAACCGACAGCGGCCACGCTAAAGGCCTCGCGGTGACCCATACCCTTCAGTTCCCGCTCAGTGGTCCTTGTCATGCCCGGGGTTGCACCGGCCCGACAAATTCCAGTTCGTATCCGTCCGGGTCGGCGATCACCCCGATCGTCATCCCGTACTCGGGATACTCGGTGGCCTCGGCGATCACGCTGCCGCCGAATCCGAAGGCACGGCCGATGACCGCCTCCGGGTCGTTCGTGTTGAGGACGAACTTGCGCAGCATGTCGCCGTGCTCGGCGGGTTCGGAGGCCGCGCCGTCGGTGGGCAGGATGAGTTCGAGGCCCGCCGAGCCGGCGCGGACGATCGCCGCGGTGAATGAGGGTGTGGTGAACTCACGCTCGATCTCGAAACCGCAACCCTTCGTGTAGAACTCGACCGACCTCGACAGATCGCTGACCCGGATCGCGGTGAGCGAGAGGGTGACCGCGCCGACGCTCATCGCGTCTGCGACCCGCCGTTGAAGTCGAGGGTCTGGCCGGTGATGCCGCCGGCCTCGTCGGAGGCGAGGTACGCGCAGAACGCCCCGACCTCGATCGGGTCGCCGAGTCGACCGATTGGGATGGTCTGCAGGATGGCGTCGATCATCTCCGCGGGCATCTTGTCTTCGAGATTCTTCTGGTGGCCGAGAGCGACGATGTTCGCGGTGATCCCGTGTTGTCCGGTCTCGGCCGCAAGGTGGCGGATGAAGCCTTCGATTCCGCTTTTGCCCGTCGCGTACAAGGTCTGGTTGATGTTCTGGCCGGTGCGCGCCGAGCCGGACGAGATCTGCACAATGCGCCCCCAGCCGGCATCGCACATCCCGTCCAGGACGACCTTGATGCAGTTCATCGCCCCGAAGATGTTCAGGTCGATGGGCCCCCGCCAGTCTTCCGGTGACAGATCGCGGAACGGTTTGATGATTCGACCCTCCGCGACGCCGGCATTGTTCACCACGATGTTCACCTGCCCGCCGAGTGCGGCTTCGGCGGCGCGGATGTTGTCGCGCGTTGCGTCATAGTCGGTCACGTCGAACGCCGCGGCGACAGCCCGGTTGCCCTCCTCGACGATAGCTGCGGCGACCTTCTCGGCGCGATCGTTGTGCAGATCGTTGACGATGACGGATGCGCCCTGTCTACCAAGAACTTTCGCGATTCCTTCACCGACACTTTGCCCCGCGCCGCTCACGAATGCGGTGCGTCCCGTCAAATCAAACATGTCTACTCCTCTTCTTTTCGGCCGCAGTCGTGCGGCCCGTATTGATCAACGATGACGATGCGATGCGCGCCCGAAGAGCAGGTGACATCCGCGACGCCCTTCAGAATCGGCGACCGATTCCACCGTCGTGGTAGAGCGAGGCTCCGGTGACGAAACGAGCTTCCTCGGATGCCAAGTAGACGAATGCGTGCGCAGTGTCCTCGGGCCGGCTGCTCGTGTTCAGTGGCGCGGCACTCGAGATAGCGGCCTCGGCTGCGTCCCGATCGGACCACAGACCGCCGTCCACGTACTCGACGAGCGCCTCTTCGATCAACGGGGTCATCGTCAGTCCCGGATGGACCGAATTGACGCGAACCCGCTGCGGCCCCAATTCATCTGCGGCACACAGTGTGAGCATTCGCCCGGCGGCTTTGGACACCGAGTAGGCCAGATTGTTGGGATTGGACATGTACGACGACATCGACAGGTTGTTGATGACCACGCCGCCACCGGCGAAGCGCTCGTGGGCAGTGAGCAACTGCTCGAGGCACGCCTGCATACCGAGTAGCAGCGCGTCGTGGTTGACCGCCATCACCCTGCGGATGTCCTCGAGGCTGCTGCTGGCGACCCCTCCATGGACCGAGATCCCCGCATTGTTGACGAGAATGTCGATGACTCCGAACTCCCGAACCGTCGCATCGACCACCGTCGTCCAGCCCTCAGCGGAGGTGACGTCGTGTTGCAGCAGCAGGAATCGTCCCTCGCCGAACTCTGCGCTGATCCGCTCGTTGATCTGTTCGGCTTCGTCGGTGCGGAAGTCGGTTCCCACGACACCCGTGCACCCCTCGCGTAAGAACGCTTCGCACACCGCGAGGCCGATGTTGCCCACTCGTCCCGCGCCCGTGACGATGGCAACTTTTCCTTCGAGTCTTTTCATGTCCATCCTCAAATTCGACGATTGTTCGGTTGTGACGTCGAGGCGACGTCAAGGGCGCGTGGCGCCGCCGCGGTACGGGACCTCAGCCGTCCAGATGGACCCCAGCTTCTCGCGGGCCGACTTCTCGAAGTCGTAGACCTCGACGCCCACCATGACGTAGAGCGTCGACCGTTCGGGGCCACCCAGAACACATGCGGCGGTCGACCCGACCGAGAGCGGGATCGGTACGGCGTCGGTGATGCCGTCTCCGGTCACCCGCACGACGTGGCCTCCTCCGGGTAGCGCCGCCCAAACGCCGCCTTCCTCATCGAGCGCGATTCCGTCCGGCAAGAACGGGCACCCCGCGAACTCCTCGGGCGCGCTGAGACTGCCATCGGACGCTCGGTCCATCATGACGATCCGCGAACGCAACACCTCGGCCGCATACACCTGCGAACCATCCGAGCTGATCCCGATCCCATTGGCGCACTGGAGAGGTCCGACGGCGCCGGCGGTGTGTGGCGAACCGTCCGGCTCGACGACGATCAACGGCGACGAGGCCACCTGAGGGTTCTCGGTGAAGATGTCGAACCCGAGTTGTGTGACATAGGCACGGCCGTCGGCGTCGACGACCATGTCGTTGGCCGCCGACGGGCAGAACGGCGCGAGGTCGGCGTACACCTGCAGGTCGTCCTCGTCGCGCCCGCCGTGCACCAGGACCAGTCGCTCGTGCATGGAGACGACGATCAGTCTGCCATCCGGAAGCCACCCGAAGCCCCCGAGGACGATGGGGACACCGTCTGGGGTCCGGCGCCCCGTCGCATCGACCGCGATTTTCACGTTTCCCGAGCTGTCGAGGGTCTTCAGCGTGGCGGTGTACATGTCGGAGAACCACAAGGTGTCGTCGTGCCAGCGAGGACACTCCGGCCACGAGAATCCGGTGGCGAACTGCCGGGGTTCGACGACTCGAGCTCCAGAAGCGACGACAGCAGGCGCCACGAGCGCAGGATCAGGATAGGTCATGCCCGCCAACGCCTTTCGGACCAAACTCGGCAACGGACGCAGCGCCGGCCTGAGATCTACACGTCATTGCACTTCCCGTCGTCGTCCGGCCTGGGCGCGGGTGGCGGAAGGCGCACACGCGTCGTGCTCGAACCGAGACACTAGTGACGCATGCAACATCTGACCGCCGCCGTCCCATTCAGCGGTCGGATGGGAAATGGTCACGACATATTGGATGTCTTTTTGTATCCAATCTTGTAGAGTCGGCGTCATGACTTCCCGGCCAGCCACCTCCGAGACCATCGACGACCCTGAACAGCCCTCTGTCATAACCACTTTCGCGGACGGCGTCGCGCGCTTGACCCTGAACAATCCGCGCCGCAAGAACGCCATCAGTCTCTCGATGGCAGCGGCGTTCGACGATTTCTGCGACTGGGTGATCGGCGATCCGACGATCGGAGCCGTGGTCGTAGACGCCGCGGGCCAGTACTTCTGCAGCGGCGCCGACACCCGCGATCTGGCGACCTCGTCGTCCGATCCGGCGTCGCCAGAGGCGGTCTCACGTACCTCGGCCGTCTACGGCGCGTTCGTACGGGTCGGGTCGCTGCCCGTGCCGACCATCTCCGTGGTGGTGGGCGGCGCAGTCGGTGCCGGACTGAATCTGGCCATGGCCACCGACATTCTCGTCACCACCCCGGACGCGATCCTCGACAGTGGATTCCTCGCGCGCAGCATCCATCCCGGTGGCGGTCATCTGTCCCTGCTCGGGCGGGCAGTGGGCTGGTCGACGACGATTGCCATGGCCGCCTGCGGACAGAGCCTCACCGGCACCGAGGCGGTCGCGAAGGGTCTCGCACACGCTGCTGTCCCCGCCGAAGAACTGCCCGCACTCGTCGACGGGCTGACCGGCCCGGCCGCACGTGATCCTGAGCTGACGCGCCGGATCATGACCAGCGCCCGACTCGAACTCGGTCCGCCGGCGGTCAGCTGGTCGTCTGCCCTGGAGATCGAACGCGGCGTGCAGATGTGGTCGATGTCCCGTAAGGGGCAGCAGGCTTGGTCGTCGCGGGGCCCAAAGCAGTGACGACCACCTCCTCGCCGCGGCAATCGGTGACCGCCGACGAGCTCGAATCACTTCGGGCCGATGTTCGCGCATTCCTCCGCGACGAGATCGACAGGGGCGGCATCGTGCCCGATGTCGACAGCTGGATGACCGGATTCGATCCCGGTTTCAGTAGCCGTCTGGGCGAGCGTGGGTGGGTCGGTATGACCATGCCGACCGAGTACGGCGGCCACGGCCGCACGCCGGTCGAACGTTTCGTCGTCACCGAGGAGCTGCTCGCGCACGGCGCCCCCGTGGCCGCCCACTGGATCGCCGACCGCCAGATGGCACCGGGGATCCTTGCGAACGGAACCGACGAGCAGAAGCGACGATACCTGCCCGGGATCGCGTCCGGCACAACCTTTTTCGCCATCGGCATGAGTGAGCCGGACGCCGGCTCCGACCTGGCTGCCGTTCGCACGCGCGCCATCGACAATGGTGACACGTGGACGATCAGCGGCACCAAAGTCTGGACCACCGGCGCCCACCTCGCACACGCGATGGTCCTGCTGGCACGCACCGACGGCGTCCCCGATGACCGACAACAGGGATTGTCCCAGCTCGTTGTCGACCTCCCCCACCCGAACATCGAGATCCGGCCCATCCGGAGCATCGACGGACAAGCGCATTTCAACGAGGTCATCTTCCACGACGCGGTTGTCGACAGGTCGGCGCTGCTCGGCGAACGCGGCCAGGGCTGGGCCCAGGTCATGGGCGAACTCGCTTTCGAGCGTTCCGGCCCGGAGCGCTACCTGAGCACGATGCCTCTACTCCGCGCCTGGGCGGGCGAATTGCGTGCACACGGCGCGACACCCGAGCAACGCACGACACTCGGGACGCTCACCGCGGTGGCGTGGGCACTGCGCGGAATGTCGCTGCAGGTGGCCGACGAGCTGTCCGCGGGCGGCAAACCGGACGTCCTCGCGGCGATGGTCAAGGACCTCGGCTCCACCTTCGAGGGCGACCTGGTCAACGCGATCCGGAGCTCCTCCGGAACCGTGGCTCGCCGCGACGGCGGCACTCCAATCGAGCGTCTGCTCGCGCAAAGTGTGCTACACACACCGGCTTTCACCCTGCGGGGCGGAACGAACGAGATCTTGCGCGGGATCGTCGCGCGCGGATTGGGGATTCGATGAGCGACCTGGCCAACGAGTTGACCGCGGCGACCCGCTCGATGCTAGATCGCATCGACATCGACACCGAGACCCCCGCCCGGGGGGTGTCGGACGCACTCTGGGCTGCGCTCGTCGAGGCGGGCTTCACCTCGGTGGACGTCCCGGCCGAAGCCGGCGGCCACGGATGCGACACCTCCGACGCGATCGCGGTGCTGTCCACAGTGATCGGGAGCGGCGCACTCGTACCGTTCATCGAACATGCGATGCTCGCCGCGTGGGTGTCCGGAACGGCCGGACAGGATCTCGGCCAGGGCACCGCGACGATCGGCGTGGCCGACGCCGGACTCGTCGTCGACGATTCCGTCGAGCCACTGCGCGTGAGCGGTATTGTCCGCGACGTCGTGCATGTGTCCGCGGCATCGATGCTCGTGATTCTTCTTCCCGAGAGCGAGAACTCCGGCGCCCGCGTGGCGACCATCTCGCTGGACCACGACGGCGTGTCGGTGACCGCGGGCCGCGACCTCCTCGGCGCATCGATCGGCAGCGTCACCCTGGACTACGTCCCGGCGACCACTGCGAACTGCCCGGTCACTGCCGCCGAGGTGCGACAGCGCGGTGCGCTCATCTACGCCGCCGCGATGGCGGCGGCCGCCGGCACGGTCCGCGACCGGACCGTGCAGTACGCCTCCGAGCGGACCCAGTTCGGCAGGCCACTGACCAAGTTCCAGGCGATCCAGCAACGACTCGCTTCGATGGCCGCGTCGACGACAATGATGGAGATCGCGTCCCGCCGGGCTGCCGCAGCGGCGTCGAGTGCTCCGCAATCCGCGCGAAGTGCCACTGCGGCAGCGAAAGTCGTCACGTCGCTCTACAGCCACGAGGTCGCTGCGGCGGGTCATCAGATCCACGGTGCCATCGGCTTCACCTCCGAGCATCCGCTCGGACGCTCGACCACGGCGTTGTGGGCGTGGCGCGATCGCTACGGCGCCGAGCGAGAGTGGGCGGACGTGATCGCCTCGGACGTCCTGGATGCCGGGTCCGATCCATGGGACCTCATCACCGGCACCGCGCCGCCATCTGGCACCGCGGCCGCACCAGACGACGGCCACGCCAAACCCTCGTCAACAGAACGGATTTCGCAGTGAGCACGACCATCTCCGGCGGCAACGACACCGCACCCGAGCCGGGGACGACAGTCGACCCGCGCGCCGCGTGGAGGGCCGCCGACACCGCTGAGGGCAACGGCGTACTGACCGGCGTCCGGGTGCTCGATCTGAGCCGGGTGCTCGCCGGGCCCTACTGCGCACAGACCCTCGCCGACCACGGCGCCGAGGTGATCAAGGTCGAGGCCCCGAGCGGCGACGAGACCCGGGGCTGGGGACCGCCGTTCGTCGACGACGACACCAGCAGCGCCTACTACAACAGCCTGAATCACAGCAAAGAGAACATCTGCCTGGATCTGCGGACCGACGAGGGACGCGCGGTCCTTGCCGACCTTCTCGCAGGAGCCGACGTGGTGATCGAGAACTTCAAGGCGGGCACCATGGCCCGCTGGGGCTTTGATTACGAGACGGCCCTCGCCGCACGGCATCCCGGTTTGGTGTATTGCCGCATCACCGGCTTCGGGGTGGACGGACCGATGGGCGGCCTACCCGGCTACGATGCGGTACTCCAGTCGTTCGGCGGTCTGATGAGTATCAACGGCTACCCCGACGGCAGCCCGCTGCGCGTCGGAGTCCCCATCGTGGACATCGTGGCGGCGAACATGGCGGTGAGCGGCATCCTGCTCGCCCTCCTCGAGCGAGAACGCAGTGGGCGCGGACAACTGATCGACATGACACTGCTCGACTCGGTCATCTCGATCCTCCATCCGCATGCTGCGAACTGGGTCGCGAGCGGTCGGGTCCCACAACGCACCGGGGACTTTCATCCCACGGTCACGCCGTATCAGGTCTTTCCCGCGCGCGACGGCGACTTCTTCGTCAGCGCCGCCAACGATCGCCAGTTCCGGTCGCTGGTCGAGACACTCGGCATCGCGCACCTCGCCGACGATCCGCGCTTCGCCTCGAACAAGGACCGTTACGCCCACCGCGAGCTTCTCGCCGCGACGTTGGGTGAGCGCATCGCCGAGCACGATCGCGCAGACCTCGCCGCCCGCCTCGAGGCCGCCGGGGTGCCCGCAAGTTCGGTGAACACCATCGACGAGGCGCTGACCTCGCCGCAGGTCCGGCACCGCGGCCTGTTCCTCGAGACCGGGGACTATCGTGGTGTCGGCGTGCCGATCTCGCTGAGCAGCTCGTCGCATCGGAAGCCCCGCCCGGCCGCGCCTCGGGGCGCGCACACGACCGGGGTTCTCGTGGCCATAGGGTACGACCCCGAACGGGTCGCGTCGCTCCGCATGGCGGGAGTGTTCGGCGACGCATGACAGGGGAGGTTTGATGGGCGACGGTTCGGGCAAGCCCGCGGTGTCCCGCGCGGCGACGCGCGTGGTCGTCGAACTCGAGCGGATGATCGTCACCGGCGAACTCCTTCCCGGACACCCGATCCGGCAGGAGCTGATGGCCGAACGCCTCGGCGTCAGCCGAGTACCGGTTCGCGAGGGGCTCCGCCAGCTCACTTCCGAGGGACTCGTTCAGCACGAGCACAATGTCGGCTACACCGTTGCAAGGCTCAACCAGTCGGAGTTCGACCAAATCTACCTCATGCGAGCCGCTTTCGAGCGAGAGGTCCTCGCCGTGCTACCGAGACTCGACAATGCCGCGCTCGACGAGATTCGAAAGCTCCGCGATCTCGTAGAGGAAGCGGCGGAGGCCGCCGACATCCTCGAGATGCGTCTGCGCAACCAGAGGTTCCACTTCGCCGTCTTCGAACGGTCGCCCTTGTCCCTGGTGGTCGCGGAGCTGCGGCGGCTCTGGAACCTGGCCATGCCTTATCACGCCGCCTATCTGTACGACCCGGGCGTACGCCGCAAGGTGTGCGACGAGCACGACGACATGGTCGACGCACTCGTCGCCGGCGACAACAACCGACTCATCGAGCTGATGAATGTCCACCGCAAGGGCGGCGAGACGAGCACAGGCGTGATGCTGGGCACGACGACACCGAGATCCATGGACGAGCGACCGGAACAGTGACGCCCCGTCGACGACCGAACCCGAGCCCGCGCAGTCGCTGGGCACAGCACTACACGACACGACCGAGGTGACACCAAGATGACCGCCAGTACGCCGCACGACGCCGGTCCACCCTGGGATCCGGATGTTGCCGAGATCGTCGACCGGCTTATCGCGGCCGGCGCCAAGGCATCCTGGCAGCGCGGCGTCGAGAAGACCCGGGAGATGCTCGAGTCCATTGTGCGGCCGCCGGGCGCAGATATGGCGTCGGTCGAGGACGCGTCAGCCGACGGCCCACACGGGCCAATTCCGTTGCGAATCTATCGCCCCCACGTCACGCCGGCCGTCGGCGCGCCCGCGCTCGTCTGGTATCACGGCGGCGGCATGATCATGGGTTCGCTCGACTCCTTCGACCGGCTCGCGCGCGATGTGGCCGACGCCACCGGCGCCGTCCTGATCAACGTCGACTATCGCCTCGCCCCCGAAAACCGTTATCCCGCAGGCAATGACGACGCGTTCGCCGCACTCGAATGGACGCACCGCCGCGCGGAGAATCTCGGCGTGGACCCGTCGCGCATCGGGGTCGGCGGCGACAGCGCCGGAGGCGGGCTCGCCGCGTCCACCGCGCTACGCAGCCGAAACCTCGGTGGCCCGCGGATCGCCCAACAGGTGATGTTCTACCCGGGTATCGCACGCCGCGACGACACCGCGTCCATGCGCGAGTTCGGTGACAGCGTGTTCCTCACCGCCGAGGACATCGACTGGATGAAGAACATGTACCTGGGTGAGGACCCGTCCCTCGACGACGAATACGGCACGCCGGCCATCGCCAAGAATCTGGCCGGTCTACCGCCGGCGATCATCGCGGTCGGACAGGGGGACCCGATCCGCGACAGCGTCGAGCTGTACGGCGATCGGCTGCGCGATGCGGGAGTCCAGGTCGCGCAGCTGCGGTATCCCGGTGTCGGACATGGATTTGCGATGCAGACCGCGTCGGTGGCACGGGCGCGCCTGGCGATGGCCGAAGTCGGCGCACTGGTCGCCGCGCGATTCGCCTCCCAGACATCCTGACGCCGGGAGGCGAATCGGCTACATCGGAAGATCCGCGTCCCACGCGGGTCAGGCTCGAACCGGCGCCAGCAGCTTCTTCAGGGGTACTGACGTGTCGGCCAGTATCGCTGCGGACGGACGGGCTCCCCGAGCAAGGGCAGACCGGAGAGCGACAAAATCGGCGGGCGAGTTCAGACACTCAGCCGCGACCAGCACGTCGTCGGCGAAGTACAGTGCGACGCGGCGACGCGGTCGTTCGGGATCGATCCGGACGAGCACCGATGTGTGCCCGCCGATGAGTCCCACGATCTGCAGTTTCTGATCGCCCTGATCCGACCAGAACCATGGCGTTCCGCGTCGCGGGACCTCTGTGCCGGCGATCACGCTCGCCGCGGCGACTGCCTGTTCGGTGGCGTTGTCGACCGATTCCAGTCGGAATCGCCGACCGCTCTCTGAGACATGGATGGTGCAGTCGCCGATGGCGAGTGTCTCTCCGTCCGACGCGACGCAGTTGCCGTCGACCACGACACCGCCATCGGTGTCCAGACCGAGCTGGTCGGCGAGCTCAGTACGCGGACTCGCGCCTACGCCGACCAGAACCGTTGCGGCTGGAACCAGCCGCCCGTCGTCGAGGCGAACCCTGACGAGACGTTCGCCGTCGGCGACGATCTCGGCCGGCACGGCGCCCAGTTCGACGTCGGTCGCCATTGCCCGGTGAGCGGAGAGCAGGGTCTCGGCCGTCGACGGACCGACCGCCCGTGCGAGCAGACGATCGCCTGCCTCGATCACCGTGACGTCGGCACCGAGTCCGCGTGCGGTGGCGGCGACCTCGAGGCCGATGAAACCTCCGCCGATCACCGCAACCGGCCCCCGTGCCACTCGCGCGAGGAGGCGATGCGCGTCGTCCATCTCGCGGAGCACCAGGACGTCGGGATGGTCCGCCCCCGGCAGATCAAGGGTTCGTGCGCGCGCCCCGGTCGCCAGGACCAGTCGATCGACTGACATTGTCTCCGTACAGTTCTCGCGAATCATCTCGAGCGTGTACCGCCCGTCGGTGCGCGTGACCCCGGTGACGTCCGTCCCGATGCGCAGCTCGATGCCGTTGTCCCTGTAGTAGGCGGGGTCGCGCAGCAGCACCGAGTCCGCAGAGGCCTCCCCCTTGAGCATCGCCTTGGACAGCGGCGGTCGCTGGTACGGAAGGTGAGTCTCGTGCGAGATCAGCGTGAGGTCACCGGTATACCCGATCGCGCGCAGCCGGTCGGCGAGGTGGACCGCGGCGTGCGAGGCGCCGACCACCCCGACACTGCGCGGGGCCGGCGCCTCAGAACCGGTGAGGTGGTCGGGTCCCACGGTCACGTCAGACCTGCTCGTCCGGAATGGTGACATGGACATCGACACCCTCGGACAGGATGAGCTGACAGGAAAGTCGCGAGTTGTCCTCCCGGTCGGAGGCCGTGCACTCGAGCATGTCGTCCTCGTCCTCACCCGGTGCGGCGAAGTTGTCCATCTCGGCCGGGTCGAGATAGACGTGACAGGTTGCGCACGACAGCGTCCCGCCGCACTGCCCGACGATCCCGGTGATGCCGTGACGAACTGCTGTGGCCATCACCGAGTCACCAACCGCTGCGTCGATGATCTTCTCGGCGCCGTCTGATTGTGTGTAGAACACCTTGGGCACGAGGTTCCCCTACCAGGAGACAGGGAGGTTGGTGACCGGCTGCGTGAGGTTGGTTTCGTCGACGACGACCTCGCCGGCAAGTCTCAAGTCCGGAAAGCGCTTGAACAGTTCGGCGAGACCCACCTGCATCTCCATGCGTGCCAGCGGCGCGCCAAGGCAGTGGTGTAGTCCGTAACTCAGGGTCAGATGCGGATTGTTGGGACGGGTGACGTCGAAGGGCTCCGCGTCACTCTCGATCACGATTCCATCGTGATTGGTGGATGCCGGGTCGACCAGCACGGCCTCACCTTCGGCGATGAGATGCCCGTCGATCTCTACATCCTCGGTGGCAACAAACGGCACCAAGCCGCTCCCCCCAGCTATTTTGTCGTCGATTGCAAAGCGACCAAAACGAAGCACCTCTTCGACGGTCGTGGGTGCCAGACCGTCCGGGTCACCCAAGAAGACCTTGAGCTGATCGGGGTTACGCAACAACGTCAGTACACCCAAGCAGATGAAGTTCGCGGTGTTGTCGAATCCGGCGATCACCAAAAGCATGGCAATCGGCAGTATCTCGCCGTCGGTGAGGCTATCGTCCTTATCTCGGGCATTGGCCAGATCGCTGATCAGATCCTCCTGGGGATCACGGCGACGCTTCTCGATGAGCTCGAAGATGTAGCCGAAGAGCTCGGTCATGTTCGCGGTGACCTCGTCCTCGGACATGTTCGAGGTGGACAAACTCGCCGAACTCCACTTCTGGAACTTCGCCCGGTCCTCCGGGGGCACCCCAAGCAGGTTGGAGATCATCTGAATCGGTAGCGCGACAGCGTATTCAGAGACGAGGTTGACGGGATCGAGGTTCTCGCCCCTCGAGTCGATCATCGAGTCGATCAGCTGGTTGGCATACTCGACTGCCGAATCCCGCATGGCCTTAACCCGCTTCGGGGAGATGGAGCGCTGCACCAGCTTTCGCAACTTGGTGTGGTGGGGCGGGTCCTCGAACTGAAGGGTCGACTTCAGGAAGTCGGGAAACTCGACGAAGTACGGGACCACCCGCTCGCCGGTACGAAACGGCTTGCGGACGAACCGTCCGTCACCGAGCATCTCGCGGGCGGCTGCGTTGCGGTGGATGACCCAGACGTCACCGCCGTAGGGCATCGTCATCTTGGTCATCGGACGATCGGCGGCGATCGCCCGATACCGCGCAGCGGCCTCGTTCGGCGGGACGGCGACGAACGGATACTCGGTACTCGTCGGGGTGGCTTCGGTTGTGCTCATGTCGTTACTCCAGAAATCGGGGCTGTTCGGACGGTCAAGAAACCGGCATCTGGGCGGGCGCGACCACCTGCGGGATCGCGTCGGGGGTGACGGCCATGATCTGCTCCCACTGCTCGGCAACGGTCTCGACCGTGAGGGAGGGATCGTGGATGCCCACCGTGTTCACTAGGGCGAGCCGGTTCACGATGCCGCCGGCCACGTTGAACACCTCGCCGGTCGCCTCGCACGACGGGTGCACCAGAAACGCGGCAACCGGGGCGACGTGCTCCGGGAGCAGCTGAGTACGCATGTACTCCATGATTTCCGGCGAGAGCGTGTCGGCGGCGGCCTCGGCCATCCGGGTACCTGCCCCGGGGGCAATGGCATTAACCTTGACGCCCGCTTCGAGGCCCTCGAGCGCGAGATTGCGCGTGAGACCGAACAGCGCGCCCTTCGACCCGCCGTAATGCGACATGCCAGGGTTGCCCAGCATCGCCTGCGAGATCGTGTTGACCACGCGCGGGGCCGGTGACACGAGCAGATGCGGCCACGCGGCGCGCAGCAGCCGCATAGGTCCGAGGTAGTGCACGTCGAGGTGGCGCTGGTACTCCTCGTCGGACACATCACGGAACGGCGCCGCCCGCACGATTCCTGCGTTGTTGATCACGGCGTCGAGTCGGCCGAAGTTCGAGATCGCCGCGTCAACGAGCGCCGTTGCGCCCTCGTCGGTGGTGATGTCCGAGTTGACCGCGACTGCCTTGCCGCCGGCAGCGGCTATTTCCGCGACGACATCGGCGGCCGGGTCACCTGATTCCACTCCCGAGCCGTCGGTGGTCGAACCGAGGTCGCCGACCACGACCGCGGCGCCGCGCGAGGCCAGTAGGAGCGCATGTGCGCGGCCGATGCCGCGGCCCGCGCCGGTCACGATCACGACGCGATCGGTGAAGTCGAGTTGTGCTGTCATTTGTCGTCCTTGAAATGGGTCGAAACGATGAGGTGTGCGGTTGGAGGTGATGGTGACCCTGCAGGGGCGGGTCAGGGGCGCGTCTGGCCGCCGTGGTTCTTGACGTCGGCGACAAAGATTCCGCCGAGCGCTTCACGTGCGGACTTCTCGAAGTCGAAGACCTCGTAGCCGACCGTCATGTAGAGCGTGCTGCGATCGGGTCCGCCGAGCAGGCAGGCGGATGCGATGCCCCCTTCGAGCGGCATCGGAACCGCGTCCGTCAGACCGTCCGCGGTGAACCGAGCGACGTACCCCCCACCTGGCATGGCTGCCCAGACCCCGCCTTCCTCGTCAAGGCCGATGCCGTCCGGCATGAACGGACAGGTGGCGAAATCCCGCGCATTCGAGAGCGTTCCGTCGACGGCGCGATCGATCACGGTGATCTTCTGCGCCATCACCTCTGCCACGAAGAGCTTGGTACCGTCAGCGCTGATCGCTATACCGTTGCCGCAGTTCATCTCCGGGACACCCGCGGGCTTCGAGACGGTGCCGTCGGGCTCGACGACTATCAGCGACGAGGTGATCGGGGCCTCCCCCTGGAAGATGTCGAAGCCGAGTTGGGTGATGTAGGCACGGCCCTCGGCGTCGACCACCATGTCGTTGACGGCCTTGATCGCGAACTCGCTGACGTCGGCGTGCTCGGTGAGATCGTCCGGCCCGTTGCCGCCATGGACGAGAACCTTCTGTTCGTGCATCGAGTTAACGATGAGGCGTCCGTCCGGTAGCCATCCGAACCCGCCCAGGACGATGGGGACGTCGGTGTTCGCGGCCCGTCCGTTGGCGTCGACGACCACGGTCGCGTTGCCCTCGGCATCGAGGGTCTTGAGCGTCCCGGTGTACATGTCCGAGAACCAGAAGGCACCGTCGTGCCAGCGCGGGCATTCCGGCCACGAGTACCCGGTCGAGATCTTGCGGGCCTCGAAGGTGGGCGCGTCCGCGGCGGCAACGGCCGCGGCTACGGTATCGACGGGATTGGTCATCGGTGTGAACCCTTCCGTGGGACGAACTGTTGACAACTGTTGTGCGAGAGCCTTTGCGAGCATCCGCTTGGCACAGGCCGCCACGGCGTGGTCCGTTCCCGCCGCTGCCGACTGCTCGCGACATTCGATTCGCGTCGCTCGTGCCCCGCCCGGCGATGCCGGGCCGTGAACTGGGTCACAGGGACGCGCACGAGACGAACATTAGGTGCTCGGCGGCGGGGCGGTTGAGGGCTTCCCATTCAGTGGACGCCGAACGCCGCCCTGCGTCGTCCGAAGCCGTTCAGTCAGGGACGGTCTCGGGGTACACCTGCGCGAACCACGCTCGCTGCTCGTCGTCGAAGGTGCCGAGTTCCATCGCCCGCCGACCCCAGGCCTTGATCAGATCGAGGAAGCTCGTGACGTCGTAGACATCCTGCTGTTGCGAGAACTTCCCGTCCCCCGCGTAGGTGAGGACGCTGATGTGCGGGGCTCCGAATCGACTCCCGTCACCGGGATCGCTCATCACGTTGTCTAACCGTGCCACGATCGTCCCGTTGGTCTCGTCGATGACGTGCCAGTACTCGGGGAAGCTCTCGGTGTGCGAGCCCGGGAACGTCGCTAGGCTCGGTTCAGCCCACGCCCAGATCCCCTCCTTGCCCTTCAGTTCCCCCGCCATCTGCTCGTGATAGACGACATCGTCGGTGAACAGGTCGAGAAAGTCCCGCCAGCTCCCCTCCCCCGAACCCGCACGGTTGATGGTGACGAACCACCTCCGATACGCCTCTTCGAGTTCTTGTCTTGTCCATGTGTTTGCCATACGTCAGAGGCTATTCCCGGAGCACGCTAGCCGCGGCCCGTGCGCCCGGTCACTGGGATAAACTCGAAATACGTTCTCGCAGACTAGAATTCGTCACCAGGCCCGCCCAGGAGGAGCCACGATCGTGCCGATCACACACGGGTTGTTCCCGGTCAGCGGAAGTGTCGCTCGACACCGAGCGTCCCCCGCGGTCGAATGCACTGGAACTCCAGCGCGATGCCATTCTCCTCATCCGACGAAGCCGAGGGCCAATCTGTGTCGTCACTTCCCCACTCAGACAACGACAGTCGGATTCAACCCACAGTCGTTTATTCCTGGCGAGCCCCTGGATTGTCGACTGAATCAAGGAGTGTTTACTGCCGTCATCACCGTGGTGGTATTCGGGGTACTGAACAACCCTCACATTGCCGTGGTATCCGAGGGCGCGAGCTTCTAAGACTCTCCCGGATGCACCACGGTCTATCTCATAATCGCCGCAGTCGCCGTTGCAGGGCTGCTGCTCTAGGCCCTGACATTGCCGAGACCGGTAGGCCCGGCCCACCATGACCGCTCTTTGAATCAAGCTGACAGCTGACCAGCAACACCCCGAAATCGGAAGGGTTACCCGTCCATGCGAACTTTCACCAGCCTTGACGAGGTGAGATCGACCGTCGGCGAAGAACTCGGTTCCAGTGCCTGGCTGGAGATCTCACAGCAACACATTGATGCGTTCGCGAACGCGACCGGCGATCATCATTGGATGCATGTCGATCCAGAATGGGCGGCGGCGGGCCCATTCGGGACCACCATTGCACACGGATATCTGACCATGTCGTTGCTGTCGTCGCTAGCCGGAAGCATCTTCGCGATCGAAGGTCCCAAGCTGACACTGAATTACGGAATCAACAGCCTGCGGCTTCCGAACCCGGTGAGAGTGGGCGCTCGTGTCCGCGCGAACGCGGCGTTCACCTCGGTCGAAGAAACACCGAAGGGCGTCCGGCTGATCATCACCAACACGGTCGAGATCGAGGGCGAAAATAAACCAGCCTGTGTAGCTCAGAATGTGCGGCTCCTGATCTTCTGAGAAATCGGCGAGACCCGTGGGCGTGTAAAAGCCCCAGGACAATGTAAAGGGACCGTGATGACCATTTCTACACACTCGTCGGCCGATTGGATAGGTCGCGAGTTGGGCTCGCGTACAGTGCAATGGGACGAACGCGACGCAATCTTGTTCGCATTGGCTGTCGGTGCGCGAGCCGATGATCTCGACCTCGTGTACGAGCGAGAGCTGCGCGTGCTCCCGACTTTCGGACTCACCCTCGGCCAGTGGGCCCCAGACGAGCTCGGCTCACAGGGGGCGTTCCCCGTCGGGACGTCGCTCCACGGCTCCCAGCATCTCGTCGTACACGGCGAGCTGCCACCAGCGGGTGGGGCGACGCTTTCCGCACGGGTCCACAACGTCTGGGACAAGGGTTCGGCGGCGATCTTCGACGTCAGCGTCAGCTGTGTCTACTTCACCGCCGTGTGGTCCATCTTCGCCCCGGGTTGCGGCGGCTTCGGCGGTGAGCGCGGACCGGGTGTGGCTGTAGCCGAAGCGGTCTCACCCGCTACCTCGGTGCGCACCGCCGAGAACGCAGCGGCACTCTACCGATTGTGCGGGGATCGTCACGCGATCCACATCGACCCGGTGGCCGCACGTGCGATCGGCCAGGACCGGCCGATCCTACACGGCTTGGCCACGCTCTCCACCTCGGTTGTTGCACTGGCGCGGCACCGAGGCGCTCATCCCGCCGATCTGGCCTCGCTCTCGGGACGCTTCCGGTCGGTGGTCTTCCCGGGCGACGAGCTGCGTATTGACGTCACCGATTCCCCGACAGGCGGATTCGTCGTGTCCGGACCTCAGGGAGTCGTCATCGACAACGCGGTCGCCACCTTCGGGCGCTGACCGGGCGGCTCGGGACGACACGACGAGGACCAGAGTCCACAACGACGGCGCCTACGGCGCAGCCGTCGACCCCGACCGGGAGGGCGTCGTCAGTACTGAGCAACCGGACTGGGTTACCTTCTTTCTGGTGCATTCATGGCGCTGTACAGCTTCCTGTCCTACCGCCTGCTACAGCCGTCCTTCTCGCTCCCGAGCCGGTAGTGGGTTGGTGTTCGTCCTGTATTTGGTCGGGACGGTCTCCGCTGCGACCGCCGGCCGCCTGGGCCGCCGGGTGAATCGGAGCCGAATACTGATGGGGGCCACGGTGGGCGTCGGAGTGGCGCGCTCACCCTGTCAGACAAGCTGATTGTGCGATTTGTCGGTGTCGCGTTCAGCCCACTGCCCGCCGGTCTGCTCAGGCGGGACCGCAGCCAGGGAGACTTCGGCCAGACTAGAAAGGCCAAACCCATTGCGATACCGAAGATCGACATGGCACGGACGATGTAAGCCGAGTCGGAGTGGACCAAGGCAATCGGCAGCAGGCTCAGACCCGACTCCGTGACCGAGACCGAGACCTCGTAATCCGAGTCGGCCATAGCCTTGCAGGACTTTCGGCTTGATTCTCTGTCTGCAAACAGTATTCGACGCCGTGTCCGCAACGACTGGCAGGCGTGACTCGAAGGCCGCAGCCTACCGCCGTCGATCCTACCGACGGCCCCCACTCGACGCCCGCAATTGTTGTGCTACAGCGACTTCCGCGCAAGAGTACCACCGAGATCTCACGCTGGGTCTTGCGTTGATACTCTCCGCGCTGCGGAAACACGTCGACAGCACCATCGCTCGCTTCTTATGCGGCAACCTGTCCGCTGATCCAATCGCTCGGACTCGGCTCGCACCACCTGACAAAGGCATCTGCGGCTCCTCGCTGTCACTATCGTCTACACGTCGGCGGCGCGCCTTCCGTCGTGAGCTCGCGGGTTGCATACCGCCTATCGTGGCACCCGCCGGGCGGACGTCATCCGGCGCTCGGTCCTCCGGGTAGCCCTACATGGTAGTGCCCGGCCGACCAGCCGCCGTCCACGGCGATCTCCGCCGCCGTGACATAGGACGCCGCGTCGCTCACCAGGAAGGCGGTCACCTCGGCGACCTCGGCCGGCTCACCGATGCGGCGCAACGGCACCCGGCTGTACGACTGGTTGAGCCCGGCGCCGGACTGCCCCATCGGGTTGCCCAGAGCGGTGTCGATTCCGCCGGGATGCACCGAGTTCACGCGAATCGACGGGCCCAGCTCGTATGCCTGAGCCTTGGTCAGACCCCGCAGCGCCCACTTGCTCGCGACATAGGCACTCATTCCGTTGACCGCGCGTAAGCCGTCGAGCGAAGAAATGTTCACAATGGACCCTGACCCTGCGACGCGGATCTGAGGAACGACGGTCTTCACCCCCAGGATTGCTCCAAGGACATTGATGTCCAGCAGTCGCCGGGCCTTTCCCGCATCAATGTCTTCCACCCCGCAGAAATAGTTGATTCCGGCGTTGTTCACCAGTGCGTTCACGCCACCGTACGCGTCGATCGTCCGATCGAGCGTCGTGCGCCACTGATCCTCGTCGGCGACGTCGAGATGGCTGAAGACCGCTCGGTCTCCGAGTTCTTCGACGAGGGTTTCACCCGCCGCATCAGCGATGTCAGCGACCACGACGCGCGCTCCGCGCGCATGGAGCAGCCGCGATGTGGCCGCCCCCATACCTTGCGCCCCGCCAGTGATGATGGCGACAGTATTCGTGAGATCGGTCATGGCACAAGCCCCTTCGTTGCATTCATTGATCTGGGCGCCGTTCGTGTCGGCGCACCTATCGGGTCTCCTGGCGTATACGCGCCAGACGCATTGCGTCGATCCGCCACGCGCCGTCGACCTTTCGATACTTGTCGTAATAGTGGCCGAAACCGTGCAGACTCTTCATCGCCGCGCCCTCGGGCCACCACAGCATGTCCTCCATGGCCCAAACTCCCGTCGCCGACGATTCCGACTCGACCACGAGCTCCGGAGTGTGGCCGTGATGTACGGTCGCGACGCCGTCGAGTGTCGAGCGCAAGAGTTCGATATAGGCGCCCTTGGAGGTGGTGACTTCGCCCCCGGCCTCGGTCATGTCCACAACCACACCCTCGGTGAACAGCTCGGCCAGTGCCCTCCAGTCCTTCGTGTCCATGAATCGGAAGTACTTGGCCTTGAGCTGATGCATCTCAGTGATCGCGATCGACTCCTGCTCGGCGGTGAGCGATCGTCCGCGCACCGAGGGCGGCTTCAGGACGTCGATGTTTCCCTGAAAACCGCTCATTACCTTCGTGCGGTGGGACATCCGCCAACCACGCTCGGTGAACGCCCACCGGTCGTGGTAGTCCCCGAGGGTGAAAAAGGGTTGCCCCTCCAGGGAACCCGTGCCGAGGTGGAGGTCGGAGACGTAGACGGCGCTCGTCGCGGTCCCTGCCTCGAGGTCGACGTCGACGATTATGTTTCCGAGGAGGTGCTGGGTCGCTCCGCAGTGATCTAGGAAGGAACGGATCAGGTCGACCACGGCATCGGGCCCGTGGAGTGATCCGGTCCCGAGCTCGGCGGTCACATCGGACAGCATGATCGATCTAAGCTCATCCCAGTTCCGGCCGTCCATGGCTCGCGCGAAGCGAACCACCTGCCGGGTGATCTCGCGCTCGGCGAGAATACTCTCGGCGTTCATGGTCTGGTCTGCGTTCCAACAGGACTCGACAATTCGAAACTGCCTTCCGGGTGATTTGGCGTCGGCACTGGCGCGGCGTGCAACGGACCGGCGGGGATCGTCACCGCTAGCTCGTGATGACATCCTCGGGGGCCCAGACCGCGCGCATGCTCGTGATCTTGAGATCGTCATCGAACGTCATCACATCGATGGGCTCCACGACAACCGTCTGGTTGGGCAGGTGCGAGGTGACGCGGAAGTGGAAGGCCGCGGTCGACCCGCCGGACCGGACGGTCAGCAATTCCGCAGTCGAATCGATGGAGTCCAACGCGCTGTAGAACTTCTCGATCTGCGCTCGGCCGACATTTGTCCCGGAACCGATTGGATCCTCGAGCGTCGCATCCTCTGCATACAAGGCGGCGATCTCGGCCGACGTACCAGTGCTGACTCTTGCTATGTACTCGGCAACAGCGTCGCGGATCTGATTGGTTGAGGGAGACATGGCAACTCCTTTGTCGACTGGTCCCGTACGCCTCGAGCGAAGGGCGTGTTCTCCGTTGTGCGTTCGAACCTGATCGAATCAGTAAGCCACCCCACCCGCCACACCCTTTCCCGCTGGACGAGACACGGTCACCGGAGGCCCGTCGACGGCGCGGGCAGCACTGCTCCGCTACCGGAATCCACCCGACCCGTCAGCCCACCGCCGGCATCACATTTCTGGAACGTGTTCTAATTCAGATAGGACACGTTCCAGCTGCCCGCACGCACGAAGGGGACCCGTTGGGCCCCCACGACTACGACGTCAAAGGTGTCGGGTTCAGCCTGGGAGCCGCAGGGACCCGACGGAAACCACTGGGCGCTGGTATATCCACGACGCGGACCCAAAGGCGCTGCTGTACCGGCTGTGTGGTGACCGCAATCCAATGCACTCGGGCCCCGAATCCGCTCTCGCGCCAGCTTTCCCGGCCGATCCTGCGCGGCCTGTGCACTTACGGCTCGGTCTGCAGCGCGATCTCCGACGAGGTTCTCGGTGGCGAGGTGACCGCGGTCGCCGACTACTCGGCATCGTTCTCGGGTGTGGTGTGCCCAGGCGAGACCCTCGCGGTCGAGGTCTGGGAGGACGGCCGCCGACCCAGCCGTGCGGCCGCACAGAACTTCACCCAAATCCTGGGCACCTGTGGCAGCGACGCCTTCGCACGTGCTCCGCGAGCCTGTTTACCTCGGTTGGTGCCATTCCTGCAGGCTGCGCACACTGTCGCTGCGCTGATTGGATTTAGCGCGGAACCTTTATACCGACTGCAAGTGCATAGATCGCAAGAATCACAGCGCTGCAATTGTTCTCAGACACCTGGGGCTGATCCGCCTCCCCATTTTGCGGTTTGGTGTGTCCCGTTCCGCGAGCCTGCCGACCAACGGCTCGAAGCTGAACTACAGGTTTCCGGTGGCTCGCGACCGGAATGCGCAATCCCGGCTGAGCTCAGCCACACCGAGCCACCGGCACAATTTCACATGCCGGAGCCCTTCGGGGGCTTGGACGCCAGGTCGCGAACAGCTGCCATTTCCACCGCCTCGTTGAATGGGAACCACATTCGAGGCGACTGATGGGCAGCCCGTTTTGCCACCGGGGCCGGAGCGGCAAGTTGAGGCACGGACCCTCAATATCCAAAGCGGCTCGACGACGACAACCGAGATCCGACCGGTCATCAACAGGTCCACGACACAGATCGCGGCGTCCCGCCGCCCTGGAGCTGGCGGACCTCTTGCGAGGCGAAGTCCGCTCCAATATGGCCGCCGCGTACCCGAAATCACCCATCACTTTGAGGGCAAAGTGATGGGTTGGACGAAGTTGATCGAGATGTTTTACGGCCCGGACCGCACGAATGTGCAGGTCCAGGCCGTATTCTGGTGCGCCCGAAGGGATTCGAACCCCTAACCTCTTGATCCGTAGTCAAGTGCTCTATCCGTTGAGCTACGGGCGCGTGCTTGTGTTCAGTTGTGGTCAGAGTGGTGCTCTGGCGGAGGCGAGAGGATTTGAACCTCCGGTTCCGTTTTAGCGGAACAACTCATTAGCAGTGAGTCCCATTCGGCCGCTCTGGCACGCCTCCTGGTGGAGTCCTTTCGAACTGCCGAAGCAAAAGGTTACACAGTCCGCAGCGGCCAGAGCAAACCGCCTCGTCGCGCCACCCCCTAAGCCGCAAGAGGCCCTGGTGGGAGCAATCCCGGGCCTCCCCTAGATTGGTTGGGGTGACCCCGCATATCCGCCCCGATCTCGCCGATGTCCCCGCCTACGTCCCCGGCAAGAACGTGCCCGGCGCTCTCAAACTGGCGAGCAACGAGACCACCGACGGCCCGCTGCCGGGTGTCGCTGCCGCGATTGCCGAGGCTGCGGCCGGCGTCAACCGCTACCCCGACAACGGTGCGGTGGAGCTGACCAGCGAGCTGGCAAAGCACTTGGATGTGGCCCCCGAAAACATCCAGACCGGTTGCGGCTCGGTCACGCTCTGCCAGAACCTGATCACCATTGCCACCCGGCCTGGAGATGAGGTGCTGTTCGCGTGGCGGTCGTTCGAGACGTACCCGTTGGCCACCCGGGTTGCCGGTGCAACACCGGTCCAGGTGCCGCTGACCGAAGGACGGGTGCACGATCTGCCTGCGATGGCCGATGCCATCACCGACCGCACCCGGCTGGTCTTCATCTGCAACCCGAACAACCCGACCGGCACCGTCGTCGACTCAGCTGCCTTGCACGACTTCATGGAACGGGTCCCGTCCGATGTGCTCGTGGCGCTCGACGAGGCCTACTACGAGTACGTCAGGCCCACCGATGCCCAACGCTACGACGCCCTCGAACTCCACCGCCGCTACAAGAACCTGGTTGTGCTGCGCACGTTCTCCAAGGCATACGGTCTGGCCGGACTGCGGGTCGGTTATGCGATCGCCGACCCGGCAGTCACCAACGCGCTACTCAAGGTGCATGTGCCCTTCAGCGTCAATTCCCTGGCCCAATCGGCAGCCATCGCGAGTCTGCACGCCAAGGACGAACTCCTGGCCCGAACCGATTCGGTGGTCGCCGAGCGCGAGCGGGTGACCAGCGAGCTTCGCGACGCCGGTTACAAGGTGCCGGCGAGTCAGGCGAACTTCGTGTGGATCGACCTCGCCGACGACACCACACGTTTCGCTCAGGAGGCGATGGACGCCGGTGTGATCATTCGTCCGTTCGCAGGCGAAGGTGTGCGCGTCACCGTGACGCATGCCGCGGAGAACGACCGGTTCGTCGCCTTCGCCCGCGACCGCGCGTCCGGCTGAACCACCGATTCGTCAGAGGCCGGGCGACAGGGCCGGCCACAGCGTCTTGAGGTCCTCGGCCCAGTACGCCCAGGAATGTGTGCCGATCACCTGGAAGTTCTCGGTGGCGGGGATACCGGCGGCCCGCATTCGTACGGCGAACTCGATCGAGCACCGGTAGGCGCCGATCTCCAGGTAGCCACCGACGGCAACGGCCTGGTCCCGGGTGAACCCGGGGTCGGGCACAGTTAGCCGGTCGAGTGGGCCGGGGACTCCGGAGCCGGCCGATATGTAGATCTGCTTGCCGCGCAGCGCATCGAGGCGTCCGGATGGGTCGTGGTCAGCCCAGCCGGGCGAACCCCACGGTCCCCACATGTTGGTTGCGTCGCCACCGTCTTTGGCGACGGTCGCGCGGACGTAGCTCTCGTTGATGGGGCCGCTCACCGGCGGACAGCCGCTCATCGATCCGACGCCGGTGTACAGCGAAGGATGACGCGTGGCGAGCGCGAACGCCGACTGGCCACCCATCGACAGCCCCGCGACCGCGTTGTTGCCGTTGCTGTTGTAGGTCTCGTCGATCAGCGGGGGCAGTTCCTTGGTCAGGAACGTCTCCCACTTGGGCTTGCCCATCTCTGGATCCCGACGCTGCCAGTCGGTGTAGAACGCACCCCGCCCCGCGGGAAGGACCACGTTGACGTCTTTGTCGGCGAAGAACTTCTCCGCCTTGCCTTTTTCGATCCAGTCGCTGACCGTCGACGACTTGCTGCCCGCACCGTCGAGCAGGTACAGGCTGCCACGCGAGGACGACCGGTCTTGGGGCAGCAGCACGGTGACGTGGACGTCCCCGCCCATTGCCGGTGATGTGATGGTCAGGTCTTCACGCTGATCGCCGACTTTGACGACCTTCTCGATCGTCGCCTCACCAGCGACCGGAATGGCGTTGGCGGTGACGGACGTCGATGCCAGGACCGCTCCGCACGTGGCCAATGCACCGAACAAGCGGACCGCAGACATGGTGCGAGGCACGGGACCACTCCTTCAGATAGCCGACTTCTTGACCCGCGAAGGTTACCCAGCGTCAGTACTGAGGGCAACGAAATGACAGAAGCCTCACATATTCGCCGCCTTCGGCGACGACTACTCTCAGCCAGGCGGCCCGCCGGCCTGCGCCGACCGACATGGAGGACATGAACTATGGGTACCGAAACGCGCGAGGATTCAGGCGATTTCGCATTCGTCGCCGATGTTCCGGTGCGCTGGTCGGACATGGATGCGTTCGGACACATCAATCACGCCCGGATGATCACCCTCATGGAGGAGGCACGCGTTGCCTGGCTGCTGAGTGTCGGCGAGCAGTACGCACCGCTGATCAAGAGCGCCATGATCGTCACCGTGGAGGTCCGGTATCAGGCCCAACTGCGCCATGACGACAGTCCACTTCGAATTGCGATGTGGATCAAGGGATTCCGATCAGTCGACTTCACCATCGGTTACGAGGTGAGGTCAGCGGCCGCCAGTCCGGACTCCAAGCCCGCCTGCGTTGCGAGCACTCAGATGGCCGTGGTCGACATCGAGAAGCAACGACTACGACGGCTGTCGGACACCGAGAAGTCGTACCTTCAGGAGTGGTCGCGCAGTTGAGCGGCCGAGGGTCTCAGCTCTCGGTCTCTTTCCGAAGACGCGGATTGGTGGCGGCCCGGCTCGGCGCAGGCAGGACCGGCTCTTCGTACGCCGGCCCGAGAACGCCGGTCACGTTGCCTTGCAATATGTTCCGATAATCACGAAGGTGTGTGCGGCCCATTCCGAGTTGCTCGCCGAGACGTCGGGTGTTCTCGGCCGACAGCTCTCGCTCGCCGGAGCGGCCGATCAGCTGATCGATGCGATGGTCGATGGTGCCGGCGTAGTTGACCTGCTCGAGGATCCGCAGTTCGTGTGCCGCCGCAGCCACCGCGTCAGCGACATCGGCGAGGGCGGCCACCCGCGCGATCAACTGCGACCACACCGGACGCAACTCGGCCTCGCGTGAACGCAGCTGCTCACCCAAGCGCTCATCGGATGCTGCGACCACACGTACCCGGTCCAACTCGATCCGTACGGTACGGAGGTTGATCACGTCGGCGGAGATCTCCGCCAGCTCGGCATGCAGATTGATCTGGGTCCGCTGCACCGAGAAGTGGTCGCTGCGCCACACCGGCGACCGGACGATTCGGTCGTAAGCACTGCCGGCGACGTAGAGCAACGTTTCGTAGCCGTCGACGAATCGTGCCGACGACGAACTGTCGTCGTCGGGTCCCTCGATGATCGCGGCCTTCTCCGCCACCCATTGCCCTGCTCGCGAACGCCCGTCGGTGAGCTGGCCGATCACACCGGCAGCAGTGTTGGCAGCCATCGCACCTGCGCGGCGCAGATAACCGGAATCAAGGCTGTTGGGGGTCGGGGTGAAGAGCAGCGCGTTGAAGAGCCTCTCGCGGTCGGGGATGTCGAGGTAGAGACCTTCGCGACGCTCTCGGCGGATGCCGCGCACGGTGCCGGCGAACACCGGCTTGGAGGCGGTGACAAGATTTCGGGCGGTCTCCCGCCGACGGGTGAGGGTCATGATCCGCGACCGCAGCACCATCGCGCCGACCCGGGGCATCCGGGGATTGCGCAGGTAGTCGTCGAGTTGGTCCAGCTCGCGATGCAGTCGGCGAAGGTCGCCGAAACCGCCGATCGCAGGGATCGGCATCCCGGCGGTGGCACGACGCACCAGCACCGCTCGCGACGAATCGGAAAGGAAGCCGGATGCGATCAGAATCGAGGCAGCGTCCGACAGATCGGGGTGACGGCCGGGAATCTTGGAGTGGTCACACCAACGGCGGATACCCGCGGCAGCACCACCGTCGGCGGTGAATGCAGAACTGTCGGTCATGTGACCTCCCGGTGAAGCGCTTTCAACCAGTATTACCGGACGCTCACGACCGCCGACTTCCGCTTGTGCCACAAAGGGGCGGTGACCTGGTGCAACGCCCAGGCCACGGGGGTGGCCAGAACCACAGTGACGATGAACACCCCGACCACGGATCCGGAGAAGATCGGGTAGCCGAGCATGTCCATCACCAGTTCGAGCACGATGAGATGGACGAGGAAGAACTCATAGGAGATCTCGCCGAACCACACCACTGCCGGCCGCGACATCGCCCGGCTCCACCAGTGGTCCCGTGAGCCGATGGCCAGCGGCGCGATCAGTCCGACCGCGATGACGAGGTACAGCACCGACTTCACGATGGTCGCCGAGAGGGAGTTCGGGGTGATGGTCGGCTCGCCCGCGAGCGACGTGCACGACAACTGGAACGCGAGCACCGCCACCAGTACCGACAGCAATGGATGCCAGTTGCGCATCAGCTGGCCCAGGATCGCCAGCAGCATTCCGCCGGCGAACCAGATCAGGAACGCCGGCGCCCACAACCGAGCCGTGACGTCGAGCCCGTCGATGTGGTGAGTGGCCACCGCCCAGGCCGGCGACACCAGCATCAGCACGATCACTGCACCGATCATCACGCCCGGACACCACCGTCCACCGCACAGTCGAGAGATCACCCACCCGAAAGCGGGCAGCAACAGATAAAAGACGACTTCGGTGGCGAGGCTCCACATATGAGTGAGGCCGGAATGGAGGTAGCCGAAGCCGTAGGTCTGGGTGAGGGTCAGATTGCGGACCAGGCCCTCGGTTCCGTGACCGAGGGTTGAGTTGTCCTCTTTCCACACGAAGACGAGGTAGACGCCGAGCACGGTGAGCCAGTACGCCGGAAGAATGCGCCGGGCCCGGTGCCAAAAGTAGCGGCCGACATCGGGGGCCGCTCCGGATTTGCGCAGCGCGGTGACCCAGGGGGTGAAGAGCAGGTATCCCGAGAGCACGAAGAAGATCGCGACGCCCACCTCGAGCCGCGCGAAGAACCAGCCCTCGACGTTGTCGGTGTACTTGCCGGTCCAGAACGCGGCGTGGGTTGCGCACACCAGTAGCGCTGCGAGAGAACGTATCCCGGTGAGGGAATCGACTCGACCGACAGGCGCGGTCCGTGGTGCCGAAGCGTCGGTCATGGCTGGTTCGGCTCGGCGGCGTCAGCCGGCGGTCAAAGCCGCGGCTACCCGTTCCAGTGCGGCGACACGACTGCCTTTGACGAGCACCGCGTCGCCCGCAGCGAGATCAGACAACGCGGCTACCGCTCGCTCCACGGTCGCCACATGCCGCGCACCCGGACCGTAATCGGGTGCATCGACGGCGATCACCTCCACACCGAGTGCACGCGCTCGCTCGGTGATGGCCACATGTTCTGCAGGCGCCGACTCACCGAGTTCGGCCATCACCCCGAGCACTGCGACGCGACGGGAGGCAGCCAGGGTCGCCAGGGAATCGAGCGCTGCGGCCATGGACGTGGGGTTGGCGTTGTAGGCGTCGTTGAGGATGAGCACGCCACCCTCGGTGCGGGTCAGTTCCATACGCAGGCCGGAGATCGCGGCCTGTCCCAATCCTGCGGCGATCCTGTCCACCGGGACGCCGATGCCGCCGGCAGCGGCCACCGCCGCAAGCGCGTTGGAGATCTGATGCTCCCCGCGGGCTCCGAGGGTGACGGCCGCACTTCCCCACGGGCTGTGCAGGGTGAAACTGCCTCGCAGTTCGTCGTCCAGCGAGATGTTGTCGGCGTAGACGTCAGCGTCGGGGGTGAACCCGTAACGCAACACGGTGGCCGACGTGCGGTCGGCCATGGCCACCACCAGCGGATGGTCGTTGTTGAGTACGGCCAAACCGTCGTCGGGCAGTGCTTCGATCAACTCGCCCTTCGCCCTGGCCACCGACTCGATGTCACCGAAGAGTTCGAGGTGCACACCTTCGACCCTGGTCACGATTCCGACCGTGGGCCGCGCGATGTCGCACAGCAGCGCGATGTGCCCGACGCCGCGTGCACCCATCTCCACCACAACGGCCTCGGTGTCGTCGCGTGCACCCAGCAAGGTCAATGGCAGGCCGAGTTCATTGTTGAAAGAACGCTCGTTCGCCGCGGTGACGTACGACGTGGCCAGCACCGACGCCAGCAGATCCTTGGTGGACGTCTTCCCGACCGAGCCGGTGACGCCTACAACGGGCCCGGTCAGCCGCCCGCGGGCCGCACGTCCGAGGTCGGCGAGGGCCAATGCGGTGTCGGGGACCTCGATGGCCGTACCGCTACCTTCGGCGCCCCGGCTGGTCAGATAGGTGGTGACCCCGGCCTCACGCGCCTTGTCGATGAAGTCGTGGCCGTCGCGATCGGCGACTATCGGCACAAACAGCTGGTCGGGGCGCACGCTGCGTGAATCGATGCTCGCACCGTCGATGGTCGTGTCGGGTCCGATCAGACGTCCACCGGTCGCCGCTGCCACATCACTCGCCTTGAATCGCACGCGTCGACGCTACCGGCATCGCAGAGGTTCCACACGACCCATCCCGTACCTGGGCGTCGTTTGCCACCTCTTCCGGCCCGTATTGTGTCTGCCATGTCTTCGCCCGTACTTTCCGATCGCCTGCGCCTGGTCGTGTTGTTCGGCGGCGTCTCCGCCGAACACGATGTGTCCTGCGTGACCGCGGCGCACGTCCTCGCCGCGGCCGACCGGTCCAAGTACGACCTGGTGCCGGTGGGCATCACCAAGGACGGCACGTGGTTCCGCAATGACAAGGCCATCGCGGCCCTGTCAGACCCCGACGTCTCGCTGCCGGATGCTCTCGAGCCCGCCGGCACCGAAGTCGACCCGCTGTCGGAACTGCTCGCATCACCGGATGGGCTACCCGTCGTCGTGTTGCCGTTGCTGCACGGCCCCCACGGCGAAGACGGAACCGTTCAGGGGATGTTGGAGCTGGCCGGGATCCCCTACGTCGGGGCGGGCGTTCTCGGGTCGGCGGTCTGCATGGACAAAGCGTTGGCGAAAATAGTTGCCGCGCAGGCCGGAATCCCTCAGTGTCGGTGGATCGAGTACCGCGTGGGCGCGTCGGACCACAGCACGCTGGTGGATCGCGCGGTCACCGAACTCGGATTCCCGATGTTCGTCAAACCCGCGAATCTGGGTTCCTCCGTGGGTATCTCGAAAGCCCATGACGAGGCCGAACTCATCGTGGCGGTGGAGCTGGCGCTGCGCTACGACGAAGTCGTGGTGATCGAAGAAGGTGTTGTCGGGCGCGAGATCGAAGTGGCCGTGCTGGGCAACAACGAGCCCGAGACGTCGGTGCCGGGCGAGGTGCGGCCGGGAGCCGAGTTCTACAACTACGAAGACAAATACATCAACGGTGCTGCGGCGCTGATGATTCCGGCTGAGTTGCCCGCCGGCGAGGCCGACCGTGTCCGTGAGCTGGCGGTGCAATCGTTCCGCGCACTCCGATGCTCGGGGATGGCCCGAGTGGACTTCTTCTTCGAAGAGGGAGGTCGCGGCTGGTTGTTGAACGAGGCCAACACCATTCCCGGCTTCACGCCCCACTCGATGTACCCCAAACTATGGGAAGCCACCGGGCTCGACTACAGCTCGTTGATCGACAGGCTGGTCGAGCTGGCTCGCGAAAGACACTCACTGCGAGCCGGATTCAGCACCGAACACTGACCAGTGACCGCACGAGGCGCGGAACACCATCAGGTATCCCGCGCCCCAGCGGTCGGCTGTCCGGTCAGCCGGTTCCCACCAGCTTCGCGAATGCAACAACATTGTCCTGGTAGCTGCTCGCGCCCTCATCGAACGCGCCGCCGCAGGTGATGAGGCGAAGACCCGCGTAGTCGAGCGTGCCGTAGACGAGGTCCGTCGGAAACTCGTCCTTGGGGAACGTCGTCACCTCGGTGACCTCGAATCGAGCGATGCTGCCATCTTCACGGGTCACGGAGATCTCGGCGCCGGGTACGAGGTCGGCGAGCTCGAAGAAGACGCCTGGAACGCCTGCCCAATCCACGTGTCCGGCAATGACTGCCGGGCCCGTCTCCCCCGGTGTCGGCGCACCGGTGTACCAGCCGGCTGGGAAGCCCTCTGCCGGAACCTGCATCGCCCCTTGTGCATCGAGTCCGAGCCCCATCAACGACGAGTCGACGCCGATCGACGGAACCTCGATACGGGTGGGAATCGACTTGGTCAGCCCCGCGGCACTGACCGCAGGATCGACGACGGCGTCCCTGGTCGGTACGTCGACGCCAGGCGAGGACTGACCGGCACATCCTGTGGCCAGCACCGTGATCGCCAGCAACAGAGCCGCGAGCACCGCCGCCAGGCGAGGTGTTGTGCGCCTACCGCCGTTCCCGGTCGACGCGTCCGACGGAATCATCAGGAGACCTGGACACTGGAAGCCGTTGCGCGGCCGAACTGTTGGAGCCACTGAACACTCAGGTCGCTTGCGCTGCTTCCGTCGCCGGTGTTGACCGAACCACGCGGCACGTTGGGAACCTGTCGGCCCGGTGACGGCGTCTGGGGTGTGGTGTACTCCCCCGACTCCGGTGCCGGCTGGTTGTAACCCGGCGCTCCTGGCTGGCCCGGTGCCCCTGGTCCACCCGGCTGTCCTGGTCCACCTGGTGCGCCCGGCTGTCCTGGTCCACCCGGTGCTCCCGGCTGTCCTGGCCCGCCCGGCTGTCCTGGTCCACCCGGTGCTCCGGGCAGGCCCGGGATGTTCGGCAGGCCCGGAATGTTGGGCAGGGCCGGCAGTCCGGGGATCGACGGAAGCGTCAGCGTCGGCAAACTCGTTGTGGTCGAGGTGGTTCCGTTGGGCGGCACAGTTGTTGTCGTTGTTGTCGTGTCGCCTCCCGGGACAGTGGTGGTCGTGGTCGTTGTGGTGGTGTCCTCGGTGGTGGTCGTGGTGTCCGGCGTCGTGGTCGTGGTGTCCGGCGTTGTGGTCGTTGTTGTCGTGGTTTCCGTCGGCTCGTCCTCACACCCCGAATTGAAGATCGTGTTGTTGTTCAGGGTCACGGCAGCGTTGAGCGAGATCAGACGACCGTCGACCGTGGCTCCTTGACCCAGGGTGATGGCCTCAGAGTTGGTGATGATCGTCCCGACAAAGTTCGTGCCCGTGCCAATCGTTGCCGCAGAGGGGATTTGCCAGAACACGTTGCACGCCTGCGCGCCGTTGGTCAGCACAACCCTGCTGTTCGCAGCGGTGGTGAGCGCGGAAGTGCTCTGAAAGATCCACACCGAGTCATTACGACCCTGTCCGTCCAGGGTGAGCGTGCCTGTGAGACCCAGCACCCCGCCTGTGTCGTAGGTGTCGCCGAACAGAGTCTGCCCGCCGAGTTCCACGCCGCCGAGTGTGGTCGCGTCCTGACCGGCGAGGTTGTTGTACGCCGTGTTTGCCGACCCACGCGCGAGCTCCGAATCCGGGACGCTGCGAACGGTCGGCGGAGGGATGATCTGATCTGCGCCGGGGCCGGCGCCGGTGATGGTCGACGTGGTGGTGCCGATGTCGCCGGCAGTGATGGTGGTGGTGTTGGTGTTGGTGATCCCGGAATACGCCAGTACCGCGAAATCCTGAGCGGTGCCCAACGGCGGAGCCACTGCGGCAGCCGTCGCTGTTGTGGCGGTGAAAGTGATGGCGGCAAGTGACATGGCAACAACGGACGTCGCGGCCAGCAGCACCTTCTTGAGGGGGGATTTGCGATCGTTTGCAGGTCTGTATTGAGGGTTCGTGAGCACTTGGCTTCAGCCCAATCATGGGTCTCGGAGATCGATGGCTGAACGAATCTCGAACAGGCACCACTCACGTCCACCCGGCGAACGACGGACCCCGCGCCCCGCTTTGCCTGGCCGTGTCAAGTGGTTCCACTCTGGCGAAACTCTTGTGACACCGGCCGCTTGATCTGAGTGAACGCTTATTCAGACAGGTTGTCAAACAAATTCTATGACGAAGAACGGTCAGCTAATGATAGCCAACATCAATTGATTATCATTATGTGTCACCATTCGTTGTTGAACCCATCCTGCGGCTCCTCGGTGACGAACTACGTACAGATGCGAGCGGTATTCCGATCCGTTCAAAGTATTGACCAGCACCCTTGCGTCTTGCGTACATGCCTTCGTGGTCGACTTCACACCTCGCAAGCGAGACATTTGTGAACTTTTCGGCAGCCTTTTAGGCGACGTCGTCATGCCGATTTTGGCGGTGGCCCCCGTCGGCGCCGCTGAACACCACCGCAATAGACAGCAAGATCATTTGGATATTTTTTCAGATAAACCGCTTTATTAACTAGAATCTCACTGCAGTTGCACGCGACATATGCGGCGCGACCAAGGCGCCCGGCTGGCACGATGGGCAAGTGACCGACAAGGTGAATGGCCGGGTATGGATCCACGGCGAACCGCAGCAGGACTTCGCGCTCGAGATGGTGTCCCATTGCCTCGGCGACGCCAGCAAGCTGGTGTGGGTCGACCTCGTCGATCCCACTCATGAGGCGTTGAGCAAGCTGGCAGCCGAACTCGATCTCAACACCTGGGCAGTGGAGGACGCGTTGGCCGACGCCGAGAGGGTGAAGGCCACCGCGTACCCAACCCACCGCTTTGTCACGGTGTACGCCGTGCATGTCGACGAACCCACAACCGGCAAGGGCGCAGCACTCCACAGCGACCGCATCTCGCTGTTCATCAAAGACAACGTATTGATCACCGTGCGGCTGTCCGACCACTTCGACATGTCCGAGGTGACCACCCGCTGGGAGGAGATGGGAGGCCAGCAGTACGGCATCGGAGCGCTCATCCACGGCCTGCTCGATGTGGTGGTGGACGGGCACTTCGACGCGGTGCAACGACTCGATGACGGCATCGAAGACCTCGAGACGCTGCTCTTCGACGACAAGTACAACAGCCGGGTGCTCCAGCAGCAGACGTATCAACTCCGCAAAGACCTTGTCTCACTGCGCCGGGTGGTGATGCCGATGCGCGAGGTGGTCGCGATGATCCAGCGAAGCCGGTTGGAGAACAACGCCCCCACCGAACTCGATCCCAATTTCTCCGATCTGTACGACCACGTCCTGCGCGTGACGGAGTGGACAGAATCGTTGCGGGACATGGTCACAACGCTTTTCGAGACCAACCTGTCGTTACAGGACGCCCGCCTGAACACGGTGATGAAGAAGCTCACCGGATGGGCCGCGATCATCGCGGTGCCCACCGCCGTCACGGGGTTCTACGGACAGAACATCCCCTACCCAGGGTTCGACCACTACAGCGGTTTCCTCTCCAGCACTGTGGTGATCATCGTGGCAGTGCTGGCGCTGTACATCCTCTTCAAGAAACGCGACTGGCTCTGATTCAGGTACCGCCTCGTGCGGTCGTTCGGCAAGGTGGCCGCCCGAACAGCGAACCGCGTTGGGGTCAGCGGACGCCGGCCGATCGGAGACGGCCCGCTTCGCGTCCGGCAGCTGCGTTGGCCACCCCCGCACGCGACCCCGCGAGTTTGCCTGCGATGTGATCGGCAACGGTCACCGGCGAATATCGGCTCCCGGCACCCACACACGATGGCAACGTGCTGATCGTGGCGTCGATGTTGCCGTCGTGGAAGTAGGCAGCCGACCGACGTCGCTCGATCGTGCCGTCAACGATCGGCGGTTTGACCCGGTGAAGCGTCGACATCCAGCGCTCGTTGGTCCAACGGGCCATCAAATCGCCGAGGTTGACCAACAACGCTCCATCCGCAGGCGACACGTCGTGCCACGTGCCGTCGTGCGCAAGCACCTGCAACCCTTTGACCTGGTCCGCCCACAACACGGTCACGATGCCGTAGTCGGTGTGCTCCCCCATCCCGGTCAGCTCACCGTCGAGCTCCACCTCGCCGGGCGGCAACGCATAGTTGTTCATACGCAACACATCCAGCGAATGGTCGGTGAACCGTTCGAAGAAGTCAGGTTCGAGATCGAGTGCGTCGGCGAACACCCGGGTCAGCGTGCGGGCCACTCTGGCGGCCTCGGCGAAGTAGGGTTCCACGCCCGCTTTGAACTCCGGGGCCTCCGATGGCCACAGGTTGTCGGCATAGTCGTCGGACGGCAGATCATGATCGGGGTACTGCGCTGCCGCGACGCCCACGTTGAACGCTTCGAAGAAATCGTTCATCCGGTTGGCCGCCTCCACTCCCAGACTCAGTGACAACGATTCGGTCTTGGGTGGCGCATACCCGCGATTGATGCGCGGCGGTGTGCGATAGGCCTTTTTCGTCTCGAGTGGGAGCGCGAAGAACTGGTCCATGGCCGCGGTGAACGCGTCGGTGATCTCGGGTGGGATTCCATGACCGAGGATCTGGATGAAACCGACTTGACGGCAGGCCCTGTCGATTTCCCTGGCGACCTCTGCACGTTCCTCATCGGTCCCGCGCCGCACATAGGGCGAGATATCCACAAGCGGGACAACGAAATCGGATTCTGACATGTCTGTCTCCTCGCGGGACACGTGTCGACATCAAGTCAGTTGTGGACGTGAACCGCTGCAGCGGCAATGCTAGGTCACCCGGCCACAAGCCGCATCCTGGGCGAGCAGTGTCAGGCTCCCATCACCGTCTTCACATGGGTGGCGATCGCCTGCACCGCCTGCTCAGCGCCGGGGAGCACGTTGATCAGCTGGAAGAACCCGTGCATCTGTCCTTCGAAGATCGTCAGCTGCACCGGTACTCCCCGATCGGCCATCAATGACGCATAGGCCTCGCCCTCGTCCCTGAGTACGTCGTGTTCGGGCAGTAACACCAGTGCGGGCGCAGTGCCGGCCGGGTCTCCCTGCAGCGGTGACGCTTCCGGGCTGAGCCGGGTGGCCGGGTCGGGAGCGTAGTGATCCCAGAACCAGATCATGGTGTCGCGGCCCAGTAGCAACTGATTCGCGGGGTCGAGATAGCTCACGGTGTTCACGTCGTGACCGGTGACGGGGTACACCAGGATCTGCAGGGCGAGCGGCGGACCCGTCTCGGCCACCGCCCGCTGCGCGACCACTGCGGCCAGATTTCCGCCGGCGCTGTCGCCCGCAACGATGAGCGGCTCGTCCGGCCAGCTCGCCGACGCCCACATCGTCGCGTCCCAGGCATCGCGCACCGCGTGCGGAAAACAATGTTCAGGTGCGAGGCGGTAATCAGGCGCCACCACAACACAATTGGTGGCCTGAGCCAGTCGGCGCGAGAGGGCGTCGTACTGGTCCACCGAACCGATCACCCAACCACCACCATGAAAGAAGACGATGACGCCGCGAGTGCTGTCCGAGGCGCTGTAGACGCGCACGGGGATGTCGTAGCCGTCGTCGGCCGCAATCGTGTCGTCGCGCACAGCATGCAACTGTGGACCGGCTCCGCTGAGGTCTCCCAGCGCCGTACTGACCGACCGCGCCTGCTCCGGACCAAGTTCTGCGATGGGCGGCCCGCCGGCCTTTGCCAACTCGGCGAGCAGAGCGGTGGTCGCGTCATCGAGTGCCATGACAACGACCCTACCGAGCACAGCACCGGTGCACGAGCGTCTTCAGCTCATGCACCGGTGCTGCGTGACAAGGGTTCCCGAAGCTCAGTCGCGCGGCGGCGGCGACACCTGGACGCCACCGGATTCGTGCTCGGGTCCGGCGTTGGGGTGTGAGGCCGGAACGCGGCTACGGAAGCGGGCCGCTTCGCTCGGCCGGGGGTCTTGTCCGGATCCGCTGTGCGGCGGCCGCTGGAACGGGCCCGGCTTGGGACGCGGCTTTCCGCCCGGCAGTGCGAGGCGGAAGATCGTGCGGTGCACCTGGAACCACTGCTGGCCGAAAGGTCCTGTGTTGTAGGGCAATCCGTACCGCTCACAGATGTCCTTGACCTTGGGGGCCACCTCTGAGTAGCGAGTGCTCGGCATATCCGGGTAGAGGTGATGTTCCACCTGGTAACCGAGGTTTCCACTGATCACGTGGAACAGTGGACTTCCCTCGATGTTGGCCGCGCCGAGCAACTGCCGCACGTACCAACCACCGCGGGTCTCGTCCTCGGTTTCCTTCTGACTGAACGTGTACGTCTGGTCCGGGAAGTGGCCGCAGAAGATGATGGCGTGAGCCCACACGTTGCGGATGATGTTCGCCGTGAAATTCGCTGCGAAAGTCGCGATGAAGGTTTGCTCCACGCCCGGGAGGGCCCGATCCATCACATTGGCGACGTTGCCCACCGCACCCTTGCCGGCCTGGACGCGCCGCAGCCTGCGTGCGAGGCGCGAGGTCTTCGGCTGCTCGATGCGCCCACCGGACGCGATCTGGGTGAGCGCGAATGCGCCGGCGCTGATGGCAGGCCAGCCGATGTAGTCCTTGATCACCTGGCGGCGCGCCTTCACGCCGATGCCCTTGATGTCGTGCCACAGCTCCTTCATCGACTTCTCGCGCTTGCGGATCGCTTCAAGGTCGAGATCGTGCAGCGCCACACCCCATTCGAAGAATGCGGTGAGGAGCATGTTGTAGAACGGCTGAGCGAGGTAGACGGGATTCCATGGCTGATGCGGATCGATCCGCATGATCTCGTAGCCGAGATCCTTGTCCTTGCCGCGGATGTTGGTGAACGTGTGGTGGATGTAGTTGTGGGAGTGGCGCCAGGATTCGCCGGTGGATGCGGTGTCCCAGTCCCACACCGACGAGTGGATGTCCGGGTCGTTCATCCAATCCCACTGGCCGTGCATCACGTTGTGGCCGATCTCCATGTTCTCCAGGATCTTGGCCATCCCGAGGCACGCGGTACCCGCCACCCACGACACCTTCGACCGCGACCCGAGCAGCAGCACGCGGCCGGCGACGGCCAACTGACGCTGGGTGGCGATGACGTTCTTGATGTAGGCCCGGTCGCGCTCACCGAGGTCGCCGTAGACCTCGTCATGGATCGCGTCGAACTCCTTGCCCAGCTGTTCGATTGTCTCGTCGCTCAGATGCGCCAGCGGGTTCTCTGGGTCCGGCGTGATCGGTCGGGTTCGTTCGGCATTGATGGTCATGGTGACTCCTAAAAGTTCTACAGTTCGATTTCTACGTCGCCTTCGGCGGTGTTCACGCAGATACGCACCGACGAGTTGATCGGTTCGCTGACATCCCCTGTCCGCAGATCCCTGATCTGACCGGACCGGAGGGTGCCCGTACAGGTGTGACAGATTCCGATGCGGCATCCGAACTTCAGTTCCAGTCCGGCTTCTTCGCCTGCAGTCAAAATCGGTGTTCCCGGAGAACACTCGACTTCCTTCTTACTCTTGGTGAAGGTGACGTTGCCGCCTTCACCTTCGCCGGCCGCTCCACCGATGATCGGCTGGAAGCGCTCGAGATGGATCTTGTCGGACGCATCGTGGCGGTCCCAATGCTCGACCAACGCATCCAGCAACTCGCCCGGCCCGGAACACAGCGTCTCCCGCTCACGCCAGTCCGGAACCAGATCATCCATGTCCTCCGGCTTGATCCGGCCTTCCTCTCCGGTTCGCCGGATGATCAGTCGCAGCCCCTCATTCCGGTCGTCCATGTCCTGGAGGTCCTTGAAGAACATGCACTGCTCTTCGGTGCGGGTGGAGTGCAGTACCACCACATCGCGCACCTCATCGCGGTGATCAAGGCTCCGCAGCATGCTCATGATGGGGGTGATGCCGCTACCGGCACTGATGAACAACATCTTTTCGGGTAACGGCTCGGGAAGGGTGAACACACCCTCGATCTCGCCCAACCGGACGATCTCACCCGGCTTGATCTGCTTGACCAGATAGGGCGAGACGACGCCGTTCTCGACCAGCTTGGGGGTGACGCCGATCAATCCATCCCGTGGTTCCGGGTCGGACGTCAAAGAGTAAGCGCGCCAATAGAACACGCCATCGATGACAAGTCCGAGACGCACATACTGTCCTGGCAGGTGGCCCGGCCAGTCGTAGCCCGGACGAATCCAGACGGTGGCAGCCTCAGCCCCTTCCGGACGCACTTCCTCGACGCGGCCACGGAGTTCTTTCGTGGTCCACAGCGGATTGATCATCTCCAGGTAGTCGTCGGGTTCCAACGGGCTGAAGAGATGACTTATCGCGCGCAGGGCTCGCCTGCGCAATGTTGGCACATTGGGTGTTGCACCGCGCTCAGCCATTACTGCCTCCGCACCGGTGCAGCAGTGTCTTCGATGTGGGGTTACTTCGAACGGTTCTCGGCACTTTTCAGACCCCTCGGCCGGCCCGATCACGGGCCTCATAGGACACCCTCGCCGTGGGCTCGACGTCAGGGTGTGGCTGCCACGTTGCCGCCCGCTACCAGCGGACTATGGCGACCTTACGTTCCGACGAACGATGACACCACCGATTGGTCGATTACGCTGCGAAGTAGGGATTCCAGGGCGGTTTTGTCTCACTGATTGAGAGCGCATTCCGTGGGTACTCACCGGTCGAACAATCCATGTCCTACCAGGAGCGACCATGACCAGATCCATTGCCGACCAGACCGAGTCCGAATTGGGCGGGTCCCGGAGTGTGCTGGTACGCCAGAAACGCGACCACATCGAACTCGACCGACTGCTGCATGCCATCGACGCGTCCACCGGAGCGCAGCGTCAGGACCTCATCAACAGCCTCTGCACGTTGGTGTTTCCCCACGCTTTCGCCGAGGAATCGGTGCTGTGGCCCGTCGTACGTGCCGAACTGCCCGATGGGGAGGCACTCACCCTCCAGATCGAAAGAGAACACCAGGAGATCAACGAGCTGTTCACCGAGTTGGAGCAGATCGACCCCGATGCCCCTGAGCACCGTGAACTGTTCAACCGCATCGCAGCAGTGCTTCGCGAAGATGTGCGCGATGAGGAAGATGTCTTGCTGCCGAAGCTGCAGGACAAGGTGTCACCCAAGCAGTTGCGCCAGATCGGCATCCAATGGGAGATTGTCCGCCGGACTGCACCCACGCGGCCTCACCCGGTGGTCGCCCGACGCCCACCGGGGAACGTGCTCGCGGCCCTCCCCCTGACCATCCTCGACCGGAGTCGCGATCAACTCGACCGCGCATCTCGACGAACAACCGGATCGACGGCCGCACGCCTGCGTACTGTGAGTGGGGCGCTGGCCGGTGCTGCCGGCCGCATCGAACACCTACCACTCCTCACCAGGGGAGACCGGGCCGAGACACATCGCGAGTAGAGGCGTCATGAACACGAATCGCCGCGGCTGATGAGGGGCGTCTACCTTGCTCAGCTGAGTGCACTGCACGACCTGCTCGGTCAGATGTGCGACCTGGCCGGCGAGGCCATGGCCAGATCGACGCACGCGCTGTTGCGTGCCGATCTCGCCGTGGCCGAAGAGGTCATCACCGACCACGAGCAGATCGTCCGGATGTCGGCTGACGCTGAGGAGCGCGCCTTCGCATTGTTGGCACTGCAGGCTCCCGTGGCCGGTGATCTGCGCGCCATCGTCTCGACGTTCCAGATCGTGGCCGACGTCGACCGGATGGGTGCCCTTGCGCTGCACGTCGCCAAGGTCGCCCGGCGCCGCCATCCGGAGAAGGCCGTGCCGGAAGACGTTCACGGATATTTCGCAGAGATGGGGCGCCTGGCCGTCAACCTCGCCAACAACGCCAGTGAGGCGCTCAAGAGCCAGAACCCCGAGGATGCGATGCGTCTACGCGAGGACGACGACGCGATGGACGCGCTGCACGAGCACCTCTTCACCGTGTTGCTTGACCGCAACTGGCAATATGGCGTGCCGTGCGCGGTGGACGTGACCCTGCTCGGCCGCTACTACGAGCGCTTCGCCGACCACGCAGTCCTCATCGGGCAACGGGTGGTGTTCCAGGCGACGGGTAAATCGCCGGCACCGATCAGGAAGTCGTAGGAAGCGGGTCTCGACTACCTGCCGCTACTCGTCTTGTTTGACGGGTGATCGGTGTCCACCAGCTGGCGCGCGATGTCCGCGATCGGGGTGTTGGAATCCTGGGAGAGCTTGCGCAGTAATTCGAAGGCCTGGAGGCTGTCGATGTTGAACCGCTCCATGATCATGCCCTTGGCCTGCCCGATGACGTCGCGGCTGGCCAATGCGCTGGTGAAATGCTCTTTTTCTCTCGCCCGGTAAAGCGCGAGGGCGGCGTGCGTGGCATAGACCAGGCCTGTTTCCTCGGCTGCGAGTGAGAACGCGTTCGTCTCATCCGAGAAGAGATTGAGGGCACCCATCGACGACTCGTTGCTGTACAGCTCGAACGACAGGCTGGACTTGATGGACGTCTGCGCCAATGCCTCGGCGATGAACTTGGGAAACCGTTTCTCGGTGGTGAAGTCATCGAGCCTGAAGGTGGTGTGCTCCCAGGCGGCTTCGAGACAAGGGCCTTCGCCGACGTCCATCTGGATGGCGTCGAGTTTCTCCACAACCGGATCGCTGGCCGCGACGGACTGGGTCTTCTTCTTGCGCTTTTCAACGAGCAGAATGCCGGCGTACATGGTGCCGTCCACGTGCTCGACGGCTCCGGCGGTGATCGATTCCAGGACCGAATCCACATCGCTGCCTGCCAGCGATGAATTGTGCAACCCACGTGCCAGATTGGCGATCGCGATGTGGATTCCGTTGTCCTGATTGTCGACCACGTGCGGCTCCCTCGATTGGTTCGCACGCGTTGAAGCGTGCAGGCGCACCGCGCGCCTGAACTCGCTATGCCGAAGCGCGACGAGTGGCTGGGGCCAACTCTTCGGTCAGCGCCTGCAGTGCGTCCTCAATGGTTGCATACAGGCTGATGGTCTGGTCGAGTCCGACGAGCTTGATGGGACGAGCCGTCGACGAACCCTCGGCAACAACGCCGAATCGTCCGCCGGACGGAAGAACCGCGTCGTGCGCGTTGACCAGCGCGGCCATGCCGACCGACGAAAGAAAGTCGGTGTAGGTCAAATCGATGATCAGGCCTTCGGGACGTCCGGCGACTGCTTCATCGACCGCCTCGGCAAGCTGGGGGACTGTCAACAAATCGATGCTGCCCCACACTGTGAGGGCAAGGATGCTTCCGTGCGACACAGTCGCGATGGTGAGTGTTCCGCCGGCGAGTTCAGCACTATCGGAAACGAAATCTGATTTAGAAATTTTATGCGCCACGATCGACCCCTAAAAGTTGTCGGGCTAGAAGCGCTACGGCAGCTTATTTACCGGTCCACGCGGGACGGCTCCTCTTCAACCGACTTCTCCATAATGTCACATCGGGCACCGATGGCAATAGCCCGGCAACCACAGACAGCTTCCCGACGACCCTGGAAAGGGCCATCGGGAAGCCGAATGTAATTGTCGCGCAGTATCTTAGGTAGTCGACACGCTATCGTGACGTGGGTTTGAACTGCCGTGACCGAATCCCGTTGTTCACACGCGAGACGTGTGCCGGTTGCGTCCGAGCAGCACCCCGAGAGCGACCATGCCGACACCCAGGACGAAGTGCAGCCAGTCGTCCGCCGAGTTGACCGGAACGAAGTTGGCTGCGGAGTCCTTGTCGATGACCAGGCCATACAGCCAAAGAGCCAGGTAGATGACGCCGCCGACGATCAAGTACGACTTCGCGGTGGCTGCCGCCCTTGCGAGGACAATTCCTGCGACACCGAAAGCCACGTGCACCAGGTTGTGCAGGATCGAAACGTTGAAGATCCCGAGCAGTTTCGCTTCTGAATGGTGGCTGGCGAACGACATGGTGTCGTAGTCGGTGGTGATGCCCGGAATGAAGCCCAGGATCCCCACCAGCAAGAACACCGCGCCGACCGCGAGTGCGGCCAGTTGGACCGGGGACCGCTTGGTGGTGCCGGGGGTGCGGGTACTCCGTGTACTCATTGTGCTAACCCTTCACATTGATGGAGCTGTTTCTCTGGGCAAATGCCCGTCCGACCGTCAATCGGGTCTCAGCGCGGCCGATCCTCTTGCACCCGCGCCTGTACCGTGCCGGCCGAATACCCGCCCACCCGCCGGTTAAACGCCCGTAACCAGGTTGTATCCATAGCTAAGCCGAAGCTTGACGACAGACCGCCATTGCTGGTGCGATGGCCCGTTCCCCTTGTCACCTACACGGGTCGGGCCTAGGCTTGACCCACGGTCTATGGCCAGGGTTGTTTGTCCCTCCCAGACCGTTCTGGCTCAAGAAGCGAGCTACCCCATCATTTGCCTGACAAAACGACAGGCCTCAGCGACACCCGCCCTGACCGCCCGGCCGGGGACGCAACCATTGGCTCCAGATCCCGGCCGGCTCCGCGAGCCACGGCGAGCACGTGGTGAGTGCCTGATTCGACTGCGCTGCACGAGATCTCCTGTCAGGACTACAGTCCACCGAGTTGACCACAAAAACTGTTGCGTCGGAACGTGATTCCTACGAAGCAAAGCGTATAACCGTTTGCCGGTGGCTCACACGGGGTAGATGCACCCCAACAACGAAAGGCGTGGAGGACGAATGAAGGCGATGGTTTACCGGGGTCCCTACAAGGTGCGCGTTCAAGAAAAGGACATCCCTCCGATCGAGCACCCGAACGACGCCATCGTGAGGGTGACCCGCGCTGCGATCTGCGGCTCAGATCTGCATCTGTATCACGGCATGATGCCCGATACCCGCCCCGGAATGACGTTTGGTCACGAGTTCATCGGGGTGGTCGAATCGGTCGGCTCGTCGGTTCAGAATCTGACCCCCGGCGACCGGGTGATGGTGCCGTTCAACATCTACTGCGGCTCCTGTTACTTCTGTGCGCGCGGACTGTATTCCAACTGCCACAACGTCAATCCGAACGCCACCGCAGTCGGGGGCATCTACGGCTACTCGCACACCTGCGGTGGATACGACGGAGGCCAGGCAGAGTTCGTGCGCGTCCCGTTCGCCGACGTCGGCCCTGCGATCATCCCTGACTGGATGGACGACGAAGACGCTTTGCTGCTGACCGACGCTCTGGCCACCGGGTACTTCGGCGCGCAGTTGGGCAGCATCCGCGAGGGCGACACGGTGGCCGTCTTCGGTGCGGGACCGGTGGGTCTCTACGCCGCCCTCTCATCGTGGTTCATGGGAGCCGGACGGGTGATCGTGATCGATCACCTCGAGTACCGACTCGAGAAAGCCCGCACCTTCGCGCACGCCGAAACACTCAACTTCGCGGAGTACGACGACATCGTGGTCCAGATGAAGAAGTCCACGGACTATCTCGGCGCCGATGTGGCCATCGATGCGGTGGGCGCAGAAGCGGACGGGAACTTTCTGCAGCACGTCGCGGCGTCGAAGTTCAAGTTGCAGGGCGGGTCTCCCATTGCATTGAACTGGGCCATCGATTCGGTCCGCAAAGGCGGGACGGTGTCGGTGATGGGTGCTTACGGTCCGATGTTCAGCGCCGTCAAGTTCGGCGACGCGATGAACAAGGGACTGACACTCCAGATGAACCAGTGCCCCGTCAAACGGCAGTGGCCGCGGCTGTTCGAGCACATCAAGAACGGCCACATCAAGCCGAATGACATTGTCACGCACCGCATTCCGCTCGAGCACATCGCCGAGGGATACCACATCTTCTCGTCGAAGCTGGATGAGTGCATCAAACCGATCATCGTCACCGACGCGGCCTGAGGAGAGTCATGACATCGCCATCCCCGAAGAAGCCGACCGATCAGGTGCCCACCTACACCTCGCAAAGGCCCCCCGTCCCCTCCAGTGACGAGTTGCGGGCGAGGATTCCCGGGTGGGGCGTGGACCTCGACCCGAAGGACCGGCCGGCGGTCCCACAGCAACGGTTCGACCCCGAAGCGACCGGCGCACATTGGGACTTCCCTGAGCGGCAGCCGGAGAAATGGCCGCGGGAGAGATCCATCGAACATAGATTCCTCACGCCTGTTTTCGGTACCTCGACACCCCCGTCCGGGTTGTCTGGGGTCGTTCGCAAGGTCGCTTATCGGTATAGCGAAGGTCGCGCAGCGCACTGGTTGCTCCTGCTCGGAGCCGATCGCATCAACGCCGTAGAAGCCCATCTCGCGTCCTTCCTCACGATGCGGCCGGACAATCCGATCACCCAGACCGGAATCCGAAGCGAGTTCACCCACCACGGGCTCGCGTCGCGCACCGGGACCAAACGAGTGGACAAGAATCACGCGTGGATCGATCCGATCCTCGTGGGCGGGCCATGGATCGCCGCGGGTGCTGCCATCGGCTACGCGGCCCGAGCGGCGGCGACGAAGAGGCGCTGACGTCTACCCCCAGTTCGGGTCAGGTGGGGTCTGATCCCGCCTCTACGACTTGTTTGGCGATCTCGGCAACCTTCGTGTTCGACTCCTGAGACAGCCTTGCCAGCAGCGCGAAGGCCGCATCGGCATCGATGCCGTAACGCTCCATCACCATCCCCTTCGCCTGACCGATGAGATCGCGGCTGGTGAGCGCGACGGAGAGATTCTCGCGCTCGCGCAGCACCGAGAACGCGACGGCAGTGTGTGCCGCGAACACCTCGCCGAGTGTGCGAGCGCGTTCATCGAACGCCTTCTTGGCCGAGCTGTAGAGATTGAGAGTTCCAAGGTCGTCCTTGCCGGAGAACAGCCGGAAGCTCGCCATCGACGCGATCCCGAGCTCCTGCGCGCGTGCAGCAAACCGTGGCCACCGGTCCTCCGAGTCGAAATCATCGATCCACACGGTGGAGCGATCGGCCTTGGGGCGCACGGCCGGGCCCTCACGTAGCTCATGTTGCAGCTGATCAGCCTGACTTGCCAGTCCGTTGCCCGCCACGGGCTCGCCGTGTGGACCCAGACAAGCGATGACACCTGCACATTCGGTGCCTGGAATGCAGTCCACCGCCGTCTTGGTGACGGCCTGTGCAAGCGTGTCGACGCCGTTGCTGTTCGACCGCAGTGTGCCCGCCACGGCAACCATCCGAGCCGTCAGGTCGAGTTCTATGTGGGGGTCTTCCACGGCACTCCTCAAAATCCATGTGCTGTTCACTGGCTTTGATGCAATTCGGTGCCGGGCACCCGGGTGGATGGGCCGGACAGCAATTCGGTGCGTGAGAAGATGCCGACTCCGCCCAGCCCCGATGTCGAGAACGCGAGATCAGAACCGTCTCCCGGGTGGAAACCCGGACAACGCGGTGCCCGGTGAGGGCTGACCGTGGCGCGCCGAAACCCCCGACCAACATGAAGGAGACCCCTGATGACCATCAAGCTGGAAAACGTCGGCATCGCGGTACGCGACATCGAGGCCACGATCAGTTTCTTCTCCGATCTCGGACTCACGGTTCTCGGCCGCGACACGGTCAGCGGCGAGTGGGCCGACACCGCTGTCGGCCTTGACGGGAACCACGCGAAGATCGCGGTTCTACAGACTCCGGACGGACACGGGCAGATCGAACTGTTCGAGTACATCCACCCCGAGGCGATCGATACGCCGCCCACACTGCCCAACGAGATCGGCATGCATCGCATCGCCTTCTCCGTCGACGACATCGACGAGGCCCTCGCAATCGCAGCACGGCACGGCCACCACCCGCTCCGAGGCGTCGCCAACTATCAAGGGATCTACAAGCTCACCTACGTGCGCGGGCCGAGCGGGATCCTCGTCATGTTCGCCCAAGCGCTCACAGCGGCTGGTGATCAGGCGTAGTCCCAGAACTGCAGCCATCGCACCGACGCGAACACGGTGAGCGTCAGCGCGTAGAGCACGCACACGGCGACCGCACCGATGACGGAGACTTTCACCGTCGAGCCCCGGGCTGGATCGAGCCAGAAGCCGAACGCCCACGTGGCCAACGGCATCAGCGCATAAGTCAGCAGCGACACCGACAGGATCTGGCTGAGCCACATCGACAGCCATGGGTCGGCGCCCCATCCGTCGAGCACCGGTCCGACAAACCGGGACAGGGTCATCACGGTCGGATAGAGCACCAACAGCACCATCATCGCGACCTTCCACTCGGGCGTGACGGTTGGTTTACCGTCGGTGACCCGCATGATGGATCCGAAAGTGTTGTGTTCGAACGACGCCGAGTAGTCCTCAGACAGATGCGACCGCAGCTGCGTCAGGGCATCGGCACGGTCGGGTGAGTCAACCCATGCGGCGAGCGACTCGTCATTGCGGAATTTGAGAACAGCGCTCCATTCGTCGGTACCGTCAGCCAGCTCCCTGGGGCCGAACAAGACCGCGAACTCGTAGCCGGGTGCGGCTGCGTTCAGGTCCATCAGGGTGCGCTGTGCGTCGATGAACCCGGCGACGTTTTCCTGATCGACCTTGTGACGGAACAACGCCACTCCGGTGGGAGGCACCTGGCCTTCGACGATCACGAGGTCGCTGAACTCCCGCCGGATTCCGTTCTCGGCGGCCGTCTTCAACGCTTCGGCCCACTCTGCCGAGTCCAGCCAGCGGTGCAGCGACTCCTCGGTGTCGAAGGTCAGGGCCACTGCCCGTTGTGCGTGTTCCGCCGACAGCGTGTGCAGATGACCGGGCGTCGATTGGACTCGAGCTGCGAGTTCCTCGAACCACGACTCGAACTGGGCATCCGGTACATCGTGGAACGGAACGAGTACCGTTGCCTCAGTCGAACTTTCGGTCACAACAGCGGAGTCAGACGTCGTCGATCTTGCGGCCCTTGACGTAAACGGCGCTGATAGCGGGCTCTCGGAGTTGCATCAGCAAGGCAAACAGCATCTGATCACGGGCCATCTTCTCTTCATCGGCGCGGGCTCCGTTGTCGATGGCGTTGGCCAACGACGGCCAGCGCTCGGGATCGATGACGAGAAAGTCGGCTTCTTTGCCGGTGTCGAAGTTGCCGAACCGATTTTCCATGTCCAACGCGCGGGCCCCGCCGAGGGTCGCGACGAACAACATCTCGGCCGGATGCATGGATACCCCGGCATCACCAGGCTCTGTGATGTGAACCTTGAAGGCGTCGTTCGCAACTCGCGAGATCAACCATTCGTCACCGCCACCGTGGTCGGTCCCGAGTGAGATGTTGACACCTGATGCCACCGTCCGCAGCCACGGCATCGTGCCCGACCCCAGGAACAGCTGGGACACCGGACAGTGCGAAATGGAGGTGCCTGTCTCGGCCATCCGCGCGAGCTCACCGTCTTGGCAGTGCACCGAGTGGGCCATGATGGTGCGCGGCCCGAGCAGCGACTCGCCACCGACCTTCGAGCCGGGGAGGAACTTGCCGTCGTAGGTGTCGAGGTACGAGTTCACCTGATAGTCGGCCTTGGTGGCGTCCACCTCACCGGTGCCGGGACGGTTGTTCTCGTTGAGATGGGTGTGGACGTAGACGCCCTTCGACCGCAGGTCGGTGTAGAGCTCACCCAGCGCTGCCATCGTCGTCGGGGTCACCGACAGCGAGAACCGGGGCACAAGAGCCACATGCAGCAGCGCAGTGTCGACGTCTCCGGTGTCGGCGGCGTGCCACTTGTCCACCTCCGCAGCGGTCAGTTCGATGGCCTTCTCCTCGCTGGTGATCAGCGGGCCGGCCGAGTCGGGTCCTCGTGTCTGGATGCCGCGACCACTGACGACCCGCAGTCCACGGCGCTGCGATTCCTCGAACAGCGCATCCTGCGCGTCAGGGAATGCCGAGCCGAACACCATCGCCGCGGTGGTGCCCGCGCGCACCCGCTGATTGGTGAACTCCACTGCCGCGGCCCGACCGAAGTCGCGGTCGCCGAACTTGGATTCGGAGGGGAATATGCATCTTTCGAGCCATTCGAGCAGTTGTCCGCCACCGTAGGAGTCACCGGCGTAGGTCTGCGGGAAGTGGATGTGGGTGTCGACGAACCCCGGCAGGATGAAACCGGGCCGGTAGTCGACGATCGCCGCATGCTCGTGCTCGGTGGGCAGGTCGGCGAACTCGCCGCACCACTCGATGCTGCCCTCGCTGTCCACCACCAATGCCCCGTCTGCGACGAAAACCAGCGCTTCTTCAGCCGTGGTGACCTTCGCCGTACCGGCGACATGAAAGATTTGACCGCGATAGACATGTTTCACGCGTTAAGCAAAGCATTCAACGGACCGGTTCGTGTGACGAAAACCAAATCGTCCAACAGACACGATGCAACACCGCTTTCATCTTCGGCGACGGGGCCGGCGCCGTGGTCGTCGGACCGAGCGAGGACAACGGCATCGCCCCCACCGTGTGGGGCAGCGACGGTGAGAACAGCGATACGATCTCCCAGTACTACGACATCCCCGAGTACATGGACCGCGCCGAGGAGTTCCAGTCGAAAGACTCGGAGACCGACCCGGTCGGGCGCATGGTCGTCGCCATGCAGGGCACCCGCGTGTTCCGTTGGGCCGCAATCACTCTGCCCAAGGCGCTGTCGAGTGTCATCGAACGGTCAGGTGTGGCCCTCGAGGACATCGAGGTCTTTATGCCCCATCCGGCCAATGCCCCGGATCAACACCCTGATGAAAGCGAATCTCGGTCTGGCCGACGATGTCCCGGTTGCCAACGACATCGAGACCACCGGCCCTCCGGAAATGGGTCCTTTTGGCGAAGAAAAGCCCAGGTGGGCACCGCCAGAAGGGCACATCTTCGGAAGTCCGGGGTTTATCGCCGCTTGCGTGAACGTGGCCGGTCGGCAGGAGGCGTCGACTTTGGTGCGGCCGCTTCGGCGCGAACCTCAACCTGCGTGGCGCGCTCGGCTTCGAGCCAATCGGGCATCTCGGACAGGAGTTCGTTGATCTGCTCGGTGGTCAGTGCCTCGGTGATCTCATGGCGCACCAGCGCGCCCTTCGAAACGCCGAGTTTCATCGCCACCAGGTTCTTCGGGTGGGGTCCCTTGATACGCAGATCACGAAGCCAACTCGGCGGGTCCGCCTGCAGGGCTTCGAGTTCGGCACGGGTGATGGCGCCCTGCTGGAACTCGGCGGGCGTCGCCGGCAGGTACACGTCCAACTTCTTGGCGGCGGTGGCCGGCTTCATCGACTGCGAACTCATGAACCGAGACTATCGGCCGGTAGCCTGTGGGCGTGACCGCGCCTCACCATGCCTCGTCATTTCAGCTGGCCTTTGTGCCCGGCGTAACACCAGGCAAGTGGGTACGGATCTGGAGTGAACGCCTTCCGAAGGTGCGGCTCGAACTCGTCCCGATCGACGTCGCCGCATGCGCCGATGCCATCCGCGACGGCCGGGTACAGATGGCGATCACCCGACTGCCCGATGCCCTGGATCACCGCGACCCGGGGCCGCACCACACCATCGAACTCTACGAGGAGGTGACGGTCGTGGTCGTGCCGAACGACCACGTCTTCACCGCGGTCGATGAGATCGGCGTTGCCGATCTGGCGGATGAACAACTCCTGTGGCCGCTCGACGAACCGCTGGTGGTCGGGCAACGGCCGGGAAGGGCAGTGGAACATCGACCGCAAACCACCAGCGACGCAATCGAACTCGTCGCGGCGGGCACCGGACTCTTGCTGGTCCCGCAGTCGCTGGCCCGACTGCACCATCGCAAAGACCTTGCCTATCGCCCGGTGACCGACGCGCCAACCGGATCGGTGGGCCTACTGTGGCCGGCACCGACATCTGAGCTCGCCGAGGAGTTCATCGGCATCGTGCGCGGACGTAAGGCGACGTCGTCGCGGAGTCAGTCCGAACCTGCCCCGAAACGGTCGGCCAAAGAGAAGGCCGCTGCCAAGCGCGCTTCCAGAGAAGCCGCCGGAAAGACACCCGGGAAGGGCCCACGTAAACCGAGGCGGTGACGAGCACGCCCTTCGGAAATGGGTCGTTGTGGCGAACGAAGGCCCAGGTGGGCTCCGCCACAACGACCCATTTCCGGGGGTGCGGTTACTTCAGCAGGGTGTGGAGCGAGGCGATCCGGATAAGAGGAGGAACCTCGGTGTCAGAGGCGGTTCATTGAAACCGGCCCTGACGTTCAGCGGAAGCGGAGGGATTTGAACCCCCGGTGGTTTTACCCACGCTCGCTTTCAAGGCGAGTGCATTCGGCCGCTCTGCCACGCTTCCTTCGGTCAGTGAGCCTACTTGACGCGAAGTCGTTCGTTCTCACGGAGCCAGGTATCCACCTTCGCGAAGGTGGTGGCCATCGCGTCGCGCTCGTGGTCGTCGAGGTGGTCGAGCAGGTAGGTGCGCACCGCAAGCACATGCCCCTTGGCCGCCTCGTGCAACTTCTCACGGCCCAGGTCGGTGATGCGGCATTCCCGGTTGCGCAGGTCTCGTTCCTGGTCTTTGGCCATCCGCTCGATGAATCCCGCCTCCACCAGCCTGTCCACTCGGCGGGAGATGGTGCTCTTGGTGGCAAGCGCGCCGTCTGCGAGGTCACTCATCCGCATGTGGTCGTGTTCGGACAGGAGGACCAGGATGCGGTAGTCGGCAAAGGTGAGACCCGACGCGGTGATCAGAGCATCGTTGATGGCGTCGAACAGCCGTTGGCTGCCGTCCATGAACGAACGCCACGCCACCTGCTCGGCCTCATCAAGCCACGGCACATCGTCCTTCGTCATGGTCCATTCCCGGTCACCGATCAGCAATGTGAAGCACAGGTTACCCCGCACCAATACGGTGACCCGCCGAACGTTTTCGCTCGTCAAGAAGCGGTCACCGTAGAAGTGACGCACCAGCCGGCCTTCCGGTTCCGCACTTCGACGGCAGGCTGGGGTATTGGTTGACACATGAGCAACATGCGAGCAGTGACCGTCACGGAGTTCGGACCGCCGGAGAACTTGGTGATCACCGACATCGAACGGCCGTCCCCCGCCGCAGGTGAGGTTCTCGTGAAAGTGGCCGCCGCCGGCGTGAACCGCGCCGACCTGCTGCAACGCCAAGGGAACTACCCGCCCCCACCGGGCGCCAGCGACATCATCGGGATGGAGGTCTCGGGCACCGTTGCCGAACTCGGCGCCGAGGTCACGGGATGGGACACCGGACAACAGGTGTGCGCCTTGATCGCCGGCGGTGGCTACGCCGAATACGTGACCGTGGCCGCCGAGCACCTGCTCCCCGTACCCGACTCGGTCGACCTGATCGAGGCCGCCGCCCTCCCCGAGGTGGCCTGCACGGTGCTGTCCAACCTCAAACGAACCGCTCATCTGCAGCGCAGTGAACTGCTGTTGCTCCACGGCGGAGCAAGCGGCATCGGCACCCACGGCATCCAGTGGGCGAAGGCGCTCGGGGCCACGGTTGCAGTGACCGCCGGCTCAGCCGAAAAGCTGGAACTGTGCCGCGGTCTCGGTGCCGACATCACCATCAACTACCACGACGACGACTTCGTCGAGGTGCTCAAGACTCACGGTGGCGCCGACGTCATCCTCGACATCATCGGGGCGAAGTACCTGAGCCGCAACGTATCTGCGTTGGCAGCGGACGGAAGGCTCGTGGTGATCGGCATGCAGGGCGGCGTCAAGGCCGAACTGAACCTGGGCGCACTGCTCTCCAAACGCGGCACCATCCATGCGACGGCCTTGCGTGGTCGCGAGCAGTCGGACAAAGCAGCGATCGTTGCTGACACCATCGCGACCACTTGGCCGTTGATCGCCGACGGGCGCGTCAAACCTGTTGTCGGAGCACAGTTCTCGCTGAACAAGGCGGGCGAGGCACACGCCTTGCTCGAATCGGGGAAGGTCACCGGCAAGGTGTTGCTCACCGTCTGATCCCGGATTCCCACCAAGATCAGTCCCCTGAGGTGTCGCGGGGGGAACTATGCCCCCGAAGGCGCCTCAGCGGGACGATTGTGGTGGTGTCAGCCGAGTGAACCGAGGGTGCGGACGAGCTGGTCGACCTCATACGGCGTGGTGTACGGCCCGAGCCCGATGGTGACGGCACCGCCCACATCGTTGACCCCGATGCCGGACAGCACCCGGCTGTTCACATCGGCCAGCGCGCTGATGCCATTGTCGGCCAGACGCCGGACCACCTTGTCCGCGGTGACCCCCGAGACTGTGAAGCTGACCGCCGGGATCTGCACCGGCGCTTCGCCGATGACGTTGACGAAGTTCAGCTGCCGTAGCGAGTTGAGCAGGTAGTGCAGCAGTCGCTGTGAGTACTCCGCCAGACCTGTCATCGACTGGACCAGCCGCTCGCGCCGGGTTCCGGTGGCCGATTCATCAAGCGCCGCAAGGTGTTCGATCGACGCAACTAGGCCGGCGAGCAATGCGTGTTGATGTCCGTCGACCTCGAGCCGTTCCGGCCCCTGTGCATCCGGGTTCAGCGACATCGACCGCACGCGGGTGAGCATCTCCGGATCACGGAACACCAGCGCTGCGGTGGACGGCCCGCCCCAACGCTTCGCACTGACCACCAGCACGTCCGCGCCCAGCACCTCGATGTCCAGCGGCATGTACGGCGCTGCGCTGGTGGCGTCCACCACCAGCAGTCCGTCGATAGCGTGGACCGTGACCGCCGCGGCCGCCACGTCGACCACCGTGCCCAGCGTCGACGACGCCAGTGGCATGGCGACCACGCTCGTGGACCGACTGACCAGACCTTCGTATTGCCAGACGGGCAGTTCGCCGTTCTCGATGTCCACCTCGGCCCAGCGGACCTTGGCGCCGAATCGATCGGCAGCGCGCAGCCACGGCACCACATTGGCCTCGTCGTCGAGGCGGCTCACCACCACTTCCGAGCCGAGCCACACCCGAGTGTTCAGGCATTCGGCCAGAACGCTGAGCAACTGCCCACGCGACGGACCGAGCACCACTCCCCGCGGATCGCCGTTGACCAGATCCGCGACGGCCTGCCGTGCCGCGTCGATGACGCCGGCCGTCTTCTTCGCCGCGGGATAGACGCCACCGGGTTCGGAGACCAGCCCGCGGAACGCCTTGGACACCGTGGTCGCCACCGAGTCCGGGATCTGCATCCCGGCCTGGGGATCGAGATGGATCCAGCCGTCTCCAAGCGACGGGAACAATCCCCGTACGCGTGCGACGTCATAAGCCATGGCAGTCACCATAGACCGTCCTTCCGACGCTGCCACCTGAGTTGTGGGCCTGCTGCGAACACGAGATCGGGACATCTGGACAATGGGGACATGGCCGAAGACATTTTCAACCAGGGACCCCCGTCCGACAGCGACGACGGCATCGTTGTGGTGCCGTCGGCGAACTCCGACCAGGGTAAAGGTGACGATCATCAGGGTGTCGCCGACATGGTCGAGCAGCCGGCGAAGGTGATGCGGATCGGCACGATGATCAAGCAACTCCTCGAAGAAGTTCGGGCGGCACCTCTCGACGATGCCAGCCGGGTTCGGCTTCGCGAGATCCATCAGTCGTCGATTCGCGAACTGGAAGACGGTCTGGCCCCTGAGCTGCGCGAAGAGCTCGAGCGGCTGGCCCTGCCGTTCAGCGACGACAACACGCCGTCCGACGCGGAACTACGGATCGCACAAGCGCAGCTGGTCGGCTGGCTCGAAGGACTGTTCCACGGCATCCAGACCGCGCTGTTCGCCCAGCAGATGGCCGCGCGGGCGCAGCTCGAGCAGATGCGTCAGGGGCAATTGCCGCCGTCGGGTCCGATGGGTGGCCCCGGTGGGCCGCCTCACGGGGTCGCGGGCACCGGTCAATACCTCTGATCTGACGTCTGCCGCCGGCAGGCCTGCGGTGCCCGGTTTGCCGAGATCGACAACTGCGGCGTCCGGGGCGGGCCGGCGTTGACGGTAGGCTCGTCTCTCGTGTCAACAGCAGTCGATCGCGAGCCGGTGCGCCCGCCCTCAGCGGAGTCCGATTCCCGGTCCTTCCGCCGGGCATTCGGCGACCTCGCAGCCGGCTTCCGCCAGTCGGAGCTCTGGCTGCTCCTGGGCTGGCAGGACATCAAGCAGAGATACCGCCGCTCTCTGCTCGGCCCCCTCTGGATCACCATCGCCACAGCGGTGACTGCGGTGGCCATGGGACTTCTCTACTCGCAGCTGTTCGGCAACGAGATCGACACCTTCCTGCCGTACGTCATGCTCGGGTTCATCTTCTGGGGTTTCATCTCCGGATCGATCCTCGAAGGTGCCGAGCTCTTCACCACCAACGAGGGGCTGATCAAACAGATCCCTGCCCCGCTGAGCGTGCACGTGTACCGCCTCACCTGGCGCCAGCTGATCATCTTCGCGCACAACATCCCGCTGTATGCGGTGTTGCTGATCATCTTCCCGCAGCCGGTGAACTGGACCGTGGTGTTCGTCATCCCCGGCATCGCACTGCTCGTACTCAACGCCGTGTGGGTGTCCATCGTCTTCGGCATTCTGTCCACGCGGTTCCGCGACATCGGCCAGTTACTGGCCACCGCAGTGCAACTGGTCTTCTTCATGACGCCGATCATCTGGAGTGCCACCGATCTCGAGAAAAATGTCGGAGCCGATTCCAGCCGCGTCAAGCTGGTCCAGATCAATCCGATGTACCACTACCTCGAGATCACCCGCGGTCCGCTGCTGGGCGAGTCGGTGGCGCTCTACCACTGGCTGATCGTCATCGCCTGCACGATCGGCGGCTGGGCAGTGGCGTTGATGGTGCTGCGTAATTACCGTGCTCGCGTTGCGTATTGGGTGTGAGGTCATGAGTTCAGTTCGAGTCGATACCTGGGACGCCTGCGTCGATTTCCCGATCTTCGACGCCAAGACCCGGTCCATCAAGAAATCGGTGCTCGGCCGTGCCGGAGGCGTGATCGGCGCCAACGATTCCAATGTCGTCGTGGTCGAGGCACTCAAGCAGATCAATCTGCACCTCGAACACGGCGATCGCATCGGGCTCGTCGGGCACAACGGTGCCGGCAAGTCCACGCTGCTGCGCCTGCTGTCGGGGATCTACGAACCCACGCGCGGTGCATGCAGCATCAAGGGTCGGGTGGCGCCCGTGTTCGACCTGGGCGTTGGAATGGACCCCGAGATCTCCGGCTACGAGAACATCGTCATCCGAGGCATGTTCCTGGGCATGAGCCGCCGCGAGATGCTCCGGAAGATGGAAGACATCGCCGAGTTCACCGAACTGGGTGACTACCTGTCGATGCCGCTGCGCACCTACTCCACCGGTATGCGCGTGCGCGTGGCGCTCGGAGTGGTCACCTCGATCGATCCCGAGATCCTCATCCTCGACGAAGGTATCGGTGCCGTCGACGCGGAGTTCATGAAGAAGGCACGCATCCGCCTGCAGGAGCTGGTCGCACGGTCCGGCATCCTGGTGTTCGCGAGCCACTCCAACGAGTTCCTCGCGCAACTCTGCGACCGCGCACTCTGGATCGACCACGGCGCGATCCGGATGGACGGCGGGATCGAGGAAGTGGTGCACGCCTACGAAGGACCTGAGGCCGCGCGCCATGTGCGTGAAGTCTTGGCCGAGGTCGAAAAGGATGGCTGAGCCCGCCGCGGCCCCCTCCGGTGGCGCGCAGACCGCGGACCGCGTGATCGGCGTGGTGGTCACCCACCGTCGCCTCGAGCTGCTGCGGCAATCGCTCGGAGTGCTGACCAACCAGAGTCGGCCCGTCGACCACCTCATCGTCGTCGACAACGCCGACGAAGCCGCGGTCGCCGAACTGGTTGCCGCGCAGACCATTCCCACCACCTACATCGGGTCGAAGCACAACCTCGGCGGCGCCGGCGGATTTGCGCTCGGCATGCTGCACGCGCTGTCACTGGGCGCCGACTGGGTGTGGTGCGCGGACGACGACGGCAGGCCCGAAGGCAGCGACGTTCTCGGCACGCTGCTCGAATGCGCTGTCACGCATCAGCTTTCCGAGGTATCGCCGGTGGTGTGCAACATCAGCGACCCCGACACGCTGGCCTTCCCGCTGCGGCGTGGACTGGTGTGGCGTCGCAAGCGATCCGAACTGTTCGCCGGAGACGAGACCTCAGACCTTCTGCCCGGCATCGCCTCACTGATGAACGGCGCCCTGTTCTCCGCATCGGCCATCGAGGCCGTCGGTGTCCCCGACCTGCGCCTGTTCGTCCGCGGCGACGAGGTGGAGATGCACCGCCGACTGGTGCGGTCCGGTCTGGACTTCGGCACCTGCCTCACCACGGCATATCTCCATCCGGACGGCACGGACGAGTTCCGGCCGATCATGGGTGGGCGGATGCACACCCAGTACCCCGACAACGACACCAAGCGGTTCTTCACCTACCGTAATCGCGGCTATCTGATGAGTCGGCCCGGTATGCGCAAACTGCTGGTGCAGGAGTACGCCCGATTCGGCTGGTATTTCCTTGTGCAGCAACGGGATCTGGCCGGATTCCGGGAGTGGCTGCGCCTGCAGTCGCTGGGCCGTCGGGAACGGTTCTCGCGACCCTGAGCTCGTAGGGTACTCACGGCAACGTCGATGGACAGTGCTGCGCATCGCAGGACGTTCGTCTGGTTGATGTGTCGGTGGTGAAGACACGGTTGCCGAAAGCGCGCTGTTGTGTGCGAATCTTCGGGGATGACAACCCCGACACAGAACCGTAGATCACACGTCGTGCAGGTCGCCTCGCGTGTCAACGACATCAGTTGGTGGCTGTTCGTTGTGGCATCCCTGATCGCCGGAGGAGTCAACTGGTGGACCGAACGCGTGTGGGCAGCCGGATTCAGCGACGACGTCCGGTTGTACTGCCCCTTCGTTCGCGGATCGGTAGGCGGCGACTGTATCGTCACCACCTCCGGATTCGCCGACGATCACTGGTTCACCGACACCGCGTTCTACTCGATGGCCGCTTTTGCTGTGCTAATCCTCGCGGCCATCGTGGAAGGCGTCGCGAAGGGCCGATTGGTGTCGGGCATCGTGACGGTCGGGCTACCGATAGTTGCGTGGGGGTTGTTCCTCGTGGCTTCACCAGGCGTGGTCGCCGACGACGTGATGAAGCCGATCTGGGCCATGCTTGTTGTGTTCATCGCCGTCATGCTCCGCGAGACGTGGGCGCGAACCCTCAGACGATCGAACGCCCGGCGGTGGTCGAACCACGAGACAGCGTGACGACAGTCCCGATGGTGCGGACGTGGCTGGGCCGCCAGCTCAGCGAATCGTTCCCAAGCCAAACTAGAACGTGTTCTACTGAACTGAGACGGGTCCGGCTCGACCAGGCTCAGGGAACATATTTAGGAGGATCATGCGGTTCACATTCGCCGAGGCGATGACAGATCCGAGCTACTACCTGCCACTGGCTCAAGCGGCCGAGGCCGCCGGGTATGAGGGGTTCACCATCCCCGACTCCATCGCCTACCCGGAGGAATCGGACTCGACGTATCCGTACACCGAAGACGGCAGTCGGGAGTTCCTGGAGGGCAAGGCCTTCATCGAGACCTTCGTGATGGCGGCAGCCATGGGCGCGGTCACCGAGAAGATCCGATTCAACCCGTTTGTGCTGAAACTGCCGATCCGTCCTCCCGCGCTGGTTGCGAAGCAGGCGATGTCGGTGGCCGTCCTCACGAACAACCGGTTCTCGCTGGGGGTCGGTACCAGCCCGTGGGCCGAGGACTACGACATCATGGGCGTGGACTACAAGCGTCGTGGCAAACGGATGAACGAGTGCATGGACATCATCCGCGGACTCAGCACCGGCGAGTACTTCGAGTTCCACGGGGAGTTCTACGACATACCCAAGATCAAGATGAACCCGGCGCCCACCAAGCCGATCCCACTGCTCGTCGGCGGTCACGCCGATCTGGCACTCAAGCGCGCCGTGATCCGCGGCGACGGCTGGATGCACGGCGGCGGCCCGCCCGAGGAGCTCGACGCCCTGCTCGACAAGATCCACGACATCCGCAAGGCCGAAGGAAAGTTGAACGACCCCTTCGAAATCCACGTGATCTCGTATGACGCCTACACACCCGACGGCTGTAAACGCCTCGAGGACAAAGGCATCACCGATGTCATCGTCGGCTTCCGGATCCCGTACATCACCGGTGACGACACCGAACCGCTCCAGAAGAAGATCGACAACCTCAACATGTTCGCCGACTCGGTGATCAGCAAGGTCAACGGCTGAACCGGCCTCCCGATCTGGTGGGTTCGGGCGAACATAAGCCCAGGTGGACCTCACCATTTCCCACCGAGATCGGGGGTCAGGCGACCAGGCCTGCGCGGAATGCGACGAGCGCAGCCTCAACGCGATTGCGGGTCCCGAGCTTGTTGAAGACCGACGAGATGTGGGTCTTCACCGTCGTCTCGCTGAGGAACAGCGCCGAGGCGATGGTCGCGTTGGACGCGCCGCCGGCGAGCGCGCGTAACACCTCACGCTCGCGGGAGCTGAGGATCGCGAGGTCGGTCGGAGAAGCGGAATTTTCAGGCGGCCCGCTCTCGACGATCCGCCTGAGCGAATCGGCACTGAAGAGCGTATTACCCGCCGCGACCGCGCGAACCGACTGCTGAAACGTCTCAGGCGCCTCGTCTTTGCTCAAGAAACTGTGTGCACCGGCGGAGACAGCCTGCACAACAAGGTCATCGACGTCCATGGCAGTCATCGCAATGACTCGCGGCGGGTTCGGCATCTTCATCAGCTCGCGGGTCGCAACCAGGCCACCGACCCTTCGCATCTTCAGATCCATCAGTACAACGTGGGGGCGGCGAGCCTGGACCGCAGCGGGCACTTGGTCTCCGTCCTCGACATCGGCGACCACGACGATGTCGTCGGTGGCGGCGAAGATGTCGGTGACCCCACGACGAACGAACGGGTCGTCGTCGGCGATCAGCACAGTGATCAGGGCAGCTGTGGTCATGATGATCCACAGCGTATTGCGTCATACCGACATCGAGAAGCACCGTGTGGCCACGCGATTCACGCGTACCAGGGCACCCAGCAGTTGATGATGAATTCGGCGCCGACAACGCCTGCGTTGAACGTACCGCCGACGTTGTGCACTTGTTCGGCAAGTCCACGCAAGCCCATGTGCGAGCCCTGTGGCACCGCGGGCGGTCGGGTGCTGAGGGCGTTACGCACACCGATCCGGATCCCGTGCTCGTGGGCCCCGGTGATCCCGATGAGGACCGTTTGATCGCCTGCATACTTCTGTGCGTTGGTCAGTGCCTCCTGCACGACACGGTAGGTGACGTGCCCGGAGGCGGTGCCTACGTCACCGGGCGACACGTCGGTGAAGAGTGTTGTGTGCAAGCCTGCAGCTCGTGCTGACTGCACCAGATCGGCGATCCCGTCGATGCCCTGATGGCCGGTTTCCCGCGGGGCCGAACCGCGCAGCACCCCGACGATGCCTTTGAGTTCGTCGAGCCCTTCGTGCGCGGTTGCCCGAATCATCGACGCGGTATTGGCAATCTTCTCGGGGTTGTCCGTGCCGCCCACCTGAACCGCACCCGCCAGAAGCGAGATGCGACTCAGACTCGCGGCCAGGGTGTCGTGCATGTCGCGCGCGATGCGTGTTCGTTCTTCTGCGCGGATCATCTCGTCGCGCATGGCGTCGGTCTGCTTGGTTGCGCGATCGCGACTGATCTCGGCGCGAGCCAGCTCGAACTGAGTGTGCCGCAACAACGCCACCACCACGACGATCGCCACCAGCGCGGCAGCCACGATCCACGGAATCCACAGCGGTACATCCCATTCGGGCTTTGGCACATCGTCGGGTACTTGCGGTGACCCGATTGTCAGCACCGAATTGTCGCGGGTTCGATGCGCATCGTAGGTCAACGAGATGCCGCATGCCATGTAGACGACAGCAGCCGATATCGCGAGGCGGATGCCGCGCTCGGCCTGCGCGACCGCGTACAACGCGATCAGCGCAGCGGTGGCATCCGTGCAGAAGAACAACGGCCCGGCGACGGCGGCAGCCAATACCGCGATCGGGTGCTCATGACGCCAGACCAGTGCGGCTGCGGCCGCAAAGTTGAGCAGCATGCCGACCACCAGGTTCCACACGGGAATCGTCCCCGAGTCGCCCGAGATGCCGGCCGTCATCACCGTGCAGAACACGCTCAACGCCACCGCTCCGGTGGTCCAGAGGCGGCGTCTGAAGATCTGCCCGGTAGTCGCTGTCACCGCTGGGACGTTACGCAATGCCTCTGACCAGATGCGATCAGACGACAGGTCCGTGACCACGCGAAGGCAGACCGAAAGGATGACCGAAGCCGACTCTTCGGCCGAGGCGCACCGGAACCCTTCTGCGATGAGCTGTTCATCGACCCGAACGACAGCATCGAACCGCGCCGCGTTCACATCCCGCACAGCACAGGAGGTCCCGTCATGAGCAATCCAGGTCAGCCCGGAGACAACCCTTACGGCCAGCCGTACAACCCCTACCCGCAGCAGCCGCCACCCAAGAAGAAGCGCAAACTCTGGCCGTGGCTGGTGGTCGGCATCCCCGTGCTGCTGATCGGTGCGTGCACCGCGGTGCTGGTCTCCAGTGTCAACACCGACAGCGATACCAGTGTCACCAAGGGTTCAGGGCAAGGCACCCCCGCCGCGGCTGCCGGCCCTGCCTTCCCCGGCAAACTCGACGACGACACCTCGGCGCTCGCGGGCGACACGATCACCCGAGATGACCTCGCCTACACCGTCTCTCCGCTGGAAACGGTCGGCACGGCGATCGGCAACTACCTCTGCACCAACGTGACCATCAAGAACGTCGGTGGCAAGCAGAACGACTTCAACAGCTATATCGACTGGAGTCTGCAGGATGCCGCCGGCACCATCCGCGACGCGACCTTTGCCCCCGAACGCCAGCCGCTCAACTCGGGCCAGATCGCGCCAGGCGGCCAGGCAAGCGGTGACGTGTGCTTCGACTCTCGGGACGGATCCGGCCCCGGTACCTACGTGGTGCTGTTCAACGACACCTTCTCCCTGTCGTCCGACCGACTGGCGTGGGTGAACACCCTCTGACCCGTTCGGCACTGTGCGGTTGTCCGGCGCGTGTGCGCATGTAGCGCGCCGAACAACCCCCACAAGGATCGGGGGTCAGCGGATCTTGAAGATGACCGTTCGCTGCACAACGAAGTTGATGACGGTCGCGGTGCCCTGAGCGATCACGAAGGCGGCGAGACTGTAGACGAAAGTCTCCTCCCACACCCTCGACAACCCGGTGTAGATGCCGACCTGGACCACGAAGGTCACCAGATAGAGAACCGCGACGGCGACAAAGCGAAGCGCGCTGGGTTCGGCGGCGAAGGTCCACCGACGGTTGATCAAGTACGCCGTGGTGGTGCCGCAGATGAAGCCGACGGCTTTCGCGAACCACTCGGGCATGCCGAACCCGTATTGGAGCAACAGCGTGAGCCCGAAGTCGAGGACGCCTGAGCCGGCCCCGGTGATCACAAACCGGACCAACTGGGTCTTCAGGTCGACCCCGACGCGTGGTGCTAGCTCCTCAGACACCCCAACACACTAAACGGCAGCCGCCGACTTCCCCGATTCGGTCGGCTCCAGGATCAGGATCGTGCCGATCACCAGCTCGTCCCGGATCAAACCGGTGATGATGGATTCCTGCTCGGACGCATTCTCCCAGCGACTGTCGTGACGATGACGCTCGGCGACGAGGTCGTCGCATTCGGTGACCCGCTGTTGCCACCAGTCGGGGGCAGCGTCGAAGTCGGCCAGATCGGCGCGATCGACGATGCGCAGACCGGCGTCCTCGACGAGCCGGTCCAATCCGGGGCGAGTCGGAAAGTTGTTGCCCTCGGGCTGGTTCGGCAGGTCGTCGACCGTCTTGACGTACACGAGCACACCGACTCTTCCGTCGGCACGGACAACACGTCGGAGCTCTCGCAGCATCTTCGGCTGATCGCTGCTCGTGCAGACGACTCCGAGCGACCACGCCTTGTCGAATGCCCCGGACGGGAACGGGAGATTCTCGCCGGCGGCCGCGACGGTGGCCCGGCCGAACAACCGTTGCGCGGCCTGGCACGCGCCCATCATCGGCTCGACCAGCACCACCTCGGGTCCGAACTCCCGCGCGACGAACTCGGCTGCCCCACCCATGCCCGCCCCGACATCGACGAGGCTGGTCTCAGGGTCGAGGGCGAGCTTGCCCGCCAGCCAGCGAAGTGCTTCGGGGCTGCCGCTGCCGCGACATGCGGCGGGTATGGCGTACTCGCGACCAAGCGCCTCCACGGCTCGCACTGTCCACGAGGGGACCGTGTCGAACTCGTCCTTCATCGCCTCTGCATCAACTACCACTGCGCCGCCTTCACCGGTTGTGCCCCACGGCCAAGCGCTCACGTAGCCGCCGTCCGATCTCTGCCTTGACCTTCGCTGCTGGGACCTCACCGGCCGCCGACGCCAAGCCCGACAGGTTGACGCCCACCACACCCGGGATGTCGAGGAGCGCAACTGCTTCGTCGACCGCGGTCTCGATGCCCGCCTCGACCGAGTCGTCTGCGGCCAGCACCCTGGTGATCTGCGAGTGGTCGAGGTGCAGACCAGGAAAGGCGGCCAGCACCTGCGCGGACCGCTCATCGGTATAGACGGCCACACCGGCGATGACCGGCATCGTGACGCCCTGAGTCCGCGCTGTTGACATGAACGCCCTCAACGATTCCGGTGTGCTGACGTGATTCAGTACCGCCAACTGGGCGCCGGCCCTCTGCTTCTCGAGCAGACGCGCCGGGCGGATGCTGGTCGGCACGGCTTCGGGAGCCTCCGGCACACCCACGGCAAGATCAGCCTGTGCCGCCAGCGCCGCGAGCCGGGTTCCGTCCAGATCGAAAACCTGTGTCACATCCTGTCGAACGCCCTGTGCCCGGCCGTCGCCGGTGACACAGAAGACGCCGTCGGCCCCAGCCTGGCCCAAGCCCATCAGTTCCTGCTCGAGCACCACCCTGTTGCGGTCGCGACAGGTCAGCGTCACCCACGGGCATCCACCCACCCCCCGGATGATCTGCGCCATCACGGTCGGTGGGTAGTCGGGCCGGTTCTGATGTTCTCCGACGAGGACGGCATCACTGCTCTCACCCAGAATGGATGCCACCTGTTCGAGGACGCCCCGGTCGAAGGCCGGGACCGACAGGTCCGACAGGACCACCGGGCGGGCACGGGAAGCGTTGATCAACTCACTCGGCGACGCCGGACTGGTCAACGGCTGTGGCCACGGAATGGGTTCGGTGAGAACGGCAAACGGACAGATGTGGGCGTCCATTTCACACGTGGCGTCATCGCGCACACCACCGCACGGCCCGAAGACCATGCGCTTGGGGCATTCCCGTGACCGCGTTCCCCGATACTCGGTGAAGGCGTCGGGCCCATCGGTCGTGGTGTCCATGACGAACCGCTTACCCCGGTGACTCGGCCGGCAATCATCTGCGGCGGACCGGCGCACGGTCCCCCGCACGACTAATTGGCTACGTCACACAGTTTTTCGAGCTCCTCGAGTGCTGTGTCGAGATGGGTCAGCAGTCGCTGCAGGCTCGGAATCGTCGCGCGTGCACCGGTCAGACCGAAATTGATGTTGTCGCCGTTGGACGCCACGGTGATGTTCAATGCCTGCCCATCCATGGCGATCGACGCCGGGTAGACACCGTCGAGCCGCGCACCGTTCCAGTACAGATCCTGTTTCGGGCCCGGCACATTCGAGATGATGATGTTGAACGGCGGCGGGGTGTACCGCACGAACCCGGGCACCGTGGAAAACGCCAACGGCGCCATCACCGCTGCGCCGTAGCCCAGCGCCATCAGCGGGCTGAGGTCGCGGATGACGTTCTTGCTCGACCGCGTCGACTCCACGAGGGTGGCCAGCCGACGTTCCGGATCAGGTTGATCGGTGGCGAGATTCGCCAGGATGGCGGTGACCGCGTTGCCCTCGGAGGTGTCGCTGCCCGCGGCATGCATCGACACCGGCATCATCGCGATCAGCGGCTGTTCGGGCAGCTCGTTCTGGTCGATCAGATACGACCTGAGCGCTCCGGCACACATCGCCATGACCACGTCGTTGAGTGTGATGTCGAGGCCTGCGGCCACCGTGCGCAACCGGGTGGCCCGCCATTGATCGGCCGCGAATCGCCGTGCGCCACCGATCGGCACGTTGAACATCGTGCGGGGCGCCTGCAACGGCAGGATCAGGTTGCGGTCGCGGACCGCCCGAAGCCCCAGACGTGCACCGGCGGGAGCCAGCCCGGCGAGTTCACCGGCGATCTTGGCCCCACCGCTGAATACCTGCCCGACCAGGTTCTGTGAAACCGAATCGTTCGACGGCTCCTTGGGTTTGCGTGCGAACAGTGCGGGGTCCCAGGGGGCGCGCCCGTTTCGCGCCTCGGGGTCAGTGTCGAGCGTCTTCTCGAGCAACTTCAACGCGCTCACACCGTCCACCAGCGAATGGTGGATCTTGGTATACATCGCGACCCGGCCATCGGCGAGGCCCTCGATCAGGTGCACCTCCCACATCGGCCGGTAACGGTCGAGAAGCGCGCCGTGGTTCGCCGAGACGTACCTGAGCAGTTCGCGGATTCGGCCCGGACGCGGCAAAACCGTTCGGCGAACGTGGTATTCGAGGTCTATCTCCTTGTCGTACGTCCACCGGACCGTACCCATCAGCGCCACGGGTGACGCGGGCCGTTTGCGGAAGAGCCGGTAGACGTCGGTCTGCGCCTGCAGTGTCTCGAACATCTGCTCACCGAGCTCTTCGGCAGAACTGCCCTCGGCGGGCTCGAAGAGCTGAAGACCACCGACGTGCATCGGATGCTCGCGGGATTCGGCCAGCAGGAACATCGATTCGGTGATCGGCATGTACGGCATGTGCGCTCCTGGACTGTCGGTTCCGTGTGTGCTCGAGAGACTCGAAGTCCACCAATGTGAAACAGGTTACAAGCTCGCACGGTTGCGCACCCGCCGTACTCGAGGGTTTACCGCTCGACTCTGGGGGAACTCAGGCGACATGCGCTTTGGATACACGTTGATGACCGAACAGAGTGGCCCGAAGGATCTGGTGCGGTACGCCGTGTCAGCCGAGAACGCGGGATTTGACTTCGAGGTCTCCAGCGACCACTACTCGCCCTGGCTCGTGTCCCAGGGTCACGCGCCCTATGCGTGGAGTGTGTTGGGCGCGGTCGCCCACGCCACCGAGCGGGTCGAGCTGGCGACCTACGTGACGGCGCCGACCATGCGATACCACCCGGCCGTGGTGGCGCAGAAGGCTGCGACGATGCAGTTGCTGGCAGACGGGCGATTCATTCTGGGCCTCGGATCAGGCGAGAGCCTCAACGAGCACACGGTCGGCCAGGGCTGGCCCGGCGTCGAGCAGCGACTGGAGATGCTGGCCGAGGCAGTGAAGATCATCCGCGAACTCCATGCCGGCGAACTCGTCACCTACGACGGCAAGTACTTCCGCGTCGACTCGTCACGCATCTGGGACCTGCCTGACGGCGGTGTCCCGATCGGTCTCGCCGTTTCCGGCGACAGATCGATCGAGCATCTCGCGCCGCTCGGCGACCACATGATCTCCACCGAACCCTCGGGCGATCTGGTGACGTCGTGGGATCAGCACCACCCCGAGCAGTCGCGGAAGATCGGACAGATCCCGATCTGCTGGGATCCCGACAAAGACGCAGCCGTCGCCCGCGCGCACGACCAATTCCGCTGGTTTGCCGGCGGGTGGTCGGTGAATGCCGATTTGCCGACAACTGCCTCGTTCAGTGGCGCCACCCAATTCGTGAGGCCAGAGGATGTTGCGTCATCAATTGCGTGCGGTCCGGACCTGGATGAATTGGCCGAAAGTGTGAAGCCGTTCATCGAGGCCGGTTATACAGACGTGGGACTTGTTCAGATAGGCGGCGACAGTCAAGACCAGTTCTTGGCCGAGGCGGCGGGGCCTTTGCTCACGAAGCTTCGCGCACTCTGACAGTCAGCGCGGTTCGCTCTTCCAACTCCTCGATCACCGCTTCGCCGACTGCGATCGCGTCGTCGAGCAGCGCTGCACGTGTCCACAGACGTGTCCATTCGGTGTGCACGGACATGCACTGCTCCAGTGTTGCCAGCGCAACAGCAGCCAGCTCGATTGAGGGTTGAAATTGGTTGTCGGTCACCGACTTCGGGCCGGTGTTGTCCGCGAGAAGCAGGCCGCCCGGCAATGCGGCCGCCACAGTGGTCGCTGCTCCCAGAGCAATCAACCATGCGCGCTGATCGTCGGCACGCACCGCGGTTGCCAGGGCCGACCGGACCAATGCAGGGCGTCCAACGGCAGCCGTACGGTCGAATTGATCAGCCCATTCGACGGCAGGCGCGTTGTCGAAAACACCGGTTCCCCAGATGTGCATTGTCGACACCTCTCCACCGCGACTCGGACGTTTGGTCTCACATATTTGTCGCATACGTGCTGCGAATTGTTACCCCATTGTCCCCCGCGTGTTCGAGGTCTCGTCCTGAACATTACGTGAATTGACCGACTCAATTTTTTGCATCGGGCGTTTTGTTCAACTCGAACATTCAACGGGCTAGACGATCGGCAACTCGTGTGATGAGGCCGTCGCGGCTCGCATGGCCGGCGATGCGCGCCGGGAGCATCATGACGGGCATGCAGATCTACGACGACATCGTCATCGGCGCCGGCCACAACGGCCTGACCGCGGCCGCCTACCTGGCCCGGGCGGGCCACAAGGTGCTCGTGCTCGAACGCGCCCCGCACGTCGGCGGCGCAACCGTCTCCGCCCGGCCGTTCCCCGGCATGGATGCGCGGCTGTCCCGCTACTCGTACCTGGTGTCGTTGCTGCCACGGCAGATCATCGCCGATCTCGGACTCGACATCACCCTTGTCCGGCGCAGGTACTCCTCATACACGCCGCTCCCCGCCGATCCGTCCAGAGGCATTCTGGTCGACACAGCCGACGAAGCAGCGACAGCGGCATCGTTCCGAGCCGTCACGGGATCTGACGCGGACTTTCGCGCGTGGAAACAGTTCTATGCCGCGATGTCGACGATCGCCGAAGGTGTTTTCCCGACCATGCTGCGACCGCTCGTCAGCGGCGATGAGATGGCGATGATCGCGGGTGGCGATCTGGCCGCCATGGACATGTGGGAACGCCTCACCACCGAACCGGCCGGCACCATCATCACCGACACGTTCAGCGACGACCTGGTCCGGGGCATCGTCGCAACCGACGGGCTCATCGGCACGTTTGCCGATCTCGACGACCCGTCGCTCGCCCAGAACATCTGCCTGCTCTACCACCTCATCGGCGGTGGCACCGGCGACTGGGACGTCCCGGTGGGTGGCATGGGCGCGGTTTCCGGCGCCCTCGCCACCGCAGCCGTCGACGCCGGCGCCGACATCCGCACCGGAGCCGACGTCATTGCTGTCGACCCGGGCGACGGCACCGTGGAATGGGATCAGGGCACGGCCAGGGCCGAGTTCATCCACGCCGCCTGCGCCCCTTTTGTTCTCGATCGACTTGTCGGGAATGATGTTGCGTTGCAATCGAAACCACGTGGAGCCCAGCTCAAGATCAACGTGCTGCTGCGGCGCCTGCCGAAGCTGCGCGACACCGATGTCCCGGGGGGCGCGGCGTTTTCGGGCACCTTCCACATCCACGAGGGCTTCGACGCGTTGGCGCGATCACATCGTGAGGTCGCGGCCGGCCGGATCCCGACGACTCCGCCGAGTGAGATCTACTGCCACACCCTGTCCGACCCGAGCATTCTCGGCCCCGATCTCACCGGTATGCACACCCTGACACTGTTCGGACTGCACATGACGCCGGAATTGTTCACCCGGCCAGGGGCAAGAGACGAAGCCGTGGCCGCCACCTTGGCCGCCTTGGACTCGGTCCTCGACGAACCCATCGCCGACGTCATCGCCACCGACAGCACCGGTGCACCCTGCATCGAAGCGAAGACCCCGCCGGAACTCGAAGAGGCGGTAGGACTGCCCGGCGGCCACATCTTCCACCGGCCGCTGCAATGGCCTTGGGCGGAAACACCTGCAGAAGTCGGCACATGGGGTGTGGAAACCGCCCATCGGCGGGTGTTGCTCGCCGGGGCCGGCGCCCGGCGCGGCGGCGGTGTCAGCGGCATCCCGGGCCACAACGCTGCGGCGCTGGTCCTGCGTTCCTGACACTTTTCGGCGGCGTCATCCGTTCGGTCACCGACCTGATGAAGCACCATGAACGGCTGGCAGCCACCCGGATGAGGAGATGATGTGACCCTGACACTGGCGGGTGTGGTGGTGGTGCTCGCCATCGTGGCGGTGTCGGTGTTCTCCGCCCGCCTCGGGGTGGCCGCACCGCTGCTGCTGGTGGCCGTCGGAACCGGATTGAGCTTCATCCCGGGCTTTCCCCGGCTCGAGTTCGCGCCCGAGCTGATCCTCGCCGGAGTGCTTCCACCCCTTCTGTATTCGGCCGCCGTGAACATGCCTGCACAGGACTTCCGGCGAAACTTCAAACCGATCACCGCGCTGGCGGTCCTTCTCGTGGTGGTCACCACGGTGGGAACGGCATGGTTCTTCCACGCCCTGATCCCGGACCTCGGCTGGCCCGCCGCATTCGCCCTCGGCGCGGTGATCAGCCCGACCGACGCCGTCGCCGCGACATCGGTGGGCAAAAAGCTGGGATTGCCCGGACGGGTGGTCGCGGTGCTCGAAGGCGAGGGTCTGGTCAACGACGCCTCGGCCTTGGTCCTCCTGCGGTCGGCGGTGGCGGCTCTCGCCGGGACCGTGTCGATCTGGGGTGTCCTCGGCGATTTCGCCTTCGCGGTGGCCGCTGCGGTGGTCGTCGGGTCGGTGGTCGGCTACGTCAACATCCGCATCCGTGGGTGGCTGAACGACGCCGTGCTGACCACGGCCATCTCCTTCGTGGTGCCGTTTGTCGCGTATCTCCCAGCGGAGGAGATCGGCGCCTCGGGAGTGCTCTCGGTGGTGGTGGCGGGCTTGATCACCGGGCATCAGGGATCGCGGTATCTGCGCGCTCAGGACCGGATCGCGGAGACGATCAACTGGCGGACCCTGGCCTTCCTTCTCGAGGGCGCGGTGTTCCTGTTCATGGGGATGGAGCTCAAGAAGTCGATCGAGCAGGTGGAAGAGAGCCAGTTCAGCACCATCACCGCCATCGCGATCGGATTGGTGGCCTCAGCCATCGTGATCATGTTGCGCATCGCGTTCGTGGGTCCGCTCGTGGCGTTGCTCCGCCGCGACACCCGCCGCGCCCACGAGGCGGTGTCGAAGATCGGCGAGATACAGGCACAGTTGCACGCCCACCAAACCCAAGGGCACCTCACCGAGCGACGTCTCCAATTCGCACAGACCCGGATCACCCGGGTGTCCGCGGACCTGTCCTTCCAGCTCAACGAGACTCTCGGCTGGCGCGGTGGGGTGGTGCTCGGCTGGGCCGGGATGCGTGGAGCGATCACCGTGGCCGCAGCTCAGACCCTTCCACAGACCACGCCGCACCGCCCCCAGCTCATCCTGATCGCGTTTGTGGTCGCGGCGACCACCCTGCTGCTCCAGGGACTCACCTTGCCTGCCGTCATCAGGACCGCCAAGGTGACGTCAGATGATCCCGACAGGCTCCGTGAGGAGTACGGGAAGCTCGTCGAGGATCTCCAGCGCGCAGCGACCGCCGCCCTCGCTGACCCCGCCGCGGCGGACCTACCCGACGACGAGGTGACCGCAGCCGTGGTCGAGATGGTCCGGGCCGACAGCATCATCGGTCGCGTGCAGTCCACCGACGACCCCAGCCAGAACCCTGACGGACGCAGGCGCTACTTCCGACTGCGGTTCGCCGTCCTCGCCGCCGAACGCGAGGCACTGCTGCACGCCAGGAAGCTGGGTCTTTACAGCTCGCAATCACTGACCCACGCGCAGAACCTGCTCGACCTCGAGGAAGCCCGCCTCGAACAGCTCGACGACGACAAATCGGAGTGAGCTGAGCCCGCTCAGGAGTGGGCGAGCTTCTTGTTCACCACCCGGGTCAGCCATGCCGGCGAAAAACGCGCACCAAGCGACAGCGCCTTGGTCTGCAACCCCACGGCGTAGTGCACCCGGTGGATGAGCTTGCTGGTCTTGGGTTCCTCGACGGCAGCGAGGATGGCATCGGCGACGTCCTGGGGTCCGAGGCGGATCCCGAGCGAGTCGGTGGTGCCCGTACGGACGTCCTTGGTCATCGCGGTCTGGACGTAGAGCGGCCACATGGCGATGGCGCGGATGCCGTGCTTGCCCCACTCGATGTCCAACGCCTCGGTGAGACCGCGGACGTACATCTTGGTGGCGCTGTAGCTGGCCAGCTCGGCCTGGCCGTAGATCGCCGACGCCGACGCGATGTTGACCAGCACCGACCCCGGAGTGGCCTTCAGATGCCGGAACCCGGCATGGCACCCGTTGGTCACGCCCTTGACGTTGATGTCGATCTGCTTGTGCTGGGTGGCGAGCGGGATCTCCTCGAACGGACCCGCCAGCAGGATTCCCGCGTTGTTGATCAGCACGTCGAGCCGCCCACCGTTGCCGTCGGCGAACTCGTCGAGACGGGTGGCGAACTCATCGGCGTCGGTGACGTCGAGGTGGCCCGTGACCGCGCGACTTCCCGCGGCCTTCACCTCGTCGGCCAGACTGGCCAATCCCGCCTCGTCGATGTCGTACGCACCGACGAGGTATCCCTTGCGCGCAAACGTCAGGGCAGTGTGACGTCCGATACCGGCTGCAGCACCGGTGATGAAGACCGATCGTGTAGGCATACGGGATTCTTACACCGCACGTTGTCGAATGGCTAGTTCCGATGACACGCCCGGTAGGCTCTGCTCCGATGTCTACCGCTGAATTGCCCATTGAAACCCGCAAGCTCGTCGGCTGGAGCCGTACGACGCCGATCGAGGGTCACGTGCTGGCGACACCCGATGTCGAGGTGATCGCCAAGGCTGTCGCGCAGGTTGCCGACGCAAACGCCGACAAGCCGTCCTACCTGCGTCGCGGCGTGATCGCCCGCGGACTGGGACGTTCCTACAACGAATCCGCACAGAACGTCGGTGGCCTGACCGTCGACATGACGCAGCTCAAGCGCGTCCACTCGATCGACGACTCCACCGGGATCGTCGACCTCGATGCCGGCGTCTCACTCGACGAGCTGATGACCGTGGCCCTCCCGTTCGGGCTGTGGGTTCCGGTTTTGCCCGGCACCAGGCAGGTCACCATCGGTGGAGCCATCGCGCACGACATCCACGGCAAGAACCATCACAGCGCCGGCACCTTCGGCCAGCACGTTGTGGAGATCACGTTGTTGGTGGCCGATGGACGCATCCTCACCCTGACCCCCGCCGGCAGCCCCGACGACCCCCAGGGCGAACTGTTCTGGGCGACCATCGCCGGAATCGGACTGACCGGCATCATCCTGCGGGCGAAGGTTCAGCTCAAGCGGACCGAGAGTGCGTACTTCATCGCCGACACCGCCACCACGAGCAGTCTCGACGAGACCATCGCACTCCATCTCGAAGACGGATTCGAAGACGGCTACGAATACGCATCAGGCTGGTTCGACTCGATCAGCAAGCCGCCGAAGCTCGGCCGCGGGTCATTCAGTCGCGGCAATCTGGCCAGACTCGACGAGCTGCCGCCGAAGCTGCAGAAGGACCCGCTGAAGTTCAACGGCAAACCGCTGGTGACCTTCCCCGACATCTTCCCGAACGGGTTGGCCAACAAGTTCGACTTCTCCATCGTCGGTGAGGCCTACTACCGGATGGGGTCGAACAAAAAGGGCCAGGTCAAGAACTTGGCGCAGTTCTACCACATCCTCGACATCTTCGGAGAGTGGAATCGGGCCTACGGGCGTACCGGCGGATTCACCCAGTACCAGTTCATCGTGCCCACCGGCAACGAGGACGAGTTCAAGCGGATCATCGCCGACATCCAGGCCTCCGGACACGTGAGCTTCCTCAACGTGATCAAGCTCTTCGGCGACGGAAACCAAGCGCCCCTGAGCTTTCCGTTCCGTGGCTGGAACGTCTGTCTCGACTTCCCGATCAAACGGGGACTCGGCGAATACCTCAACGAGCTCGATCGTCGCGTGATGGCCATGGGCGGACGCCTGTACACGGCCAAGGACTCGCGGACCTCCGCACAGAACTTCCACGCCATGTATCCCGAGATCGACTCGTGGATCGCCACCCGCCGAAGGATCGACCCGACCGGGGTGTTCATGTCCGACATGGCCCGCCGCCTCGAACTCGCCTGAGCAACAACTCGTTCGAGCCTGCACTCCCCCGATCTGCCGACTAGACAGGAACATTCATGATCAACGCCGTAGGCGTCCCACAGTCCGTCCTGGTACTCGGTGGCAGCTCCGAGATCGGACTGGCCATCACCGCCGAATACCTCAAGAAGGGGCCGATGCGTGTGGTCCTGGCCACCATGCCCGGCGATCCCGCCGGTGAGGCCGCCGTCGAGAAGATGAAAGCCGCCGGCGCCTCGTCGGTGGAGCGCATCGACTTCGACGCCCTCACCCCCGACAGCCATCCTGCCGTGATCGACCAGGCGTTCGCGGGGGGCGACATCGACGTGGCCATCGTCGCGTTCGGCGTCCAGGGTGTGGACGAAGAGGTCTGGCAAGACCAGCGCAAAGCCGTCTTCACCGCCAACATCAACTACACCGCCGCGGTATCGGTGGGCGTTCTCCTGGGCGAGAAGATGCGCGCACAGGGCCACGGTCAGATCATCGCGATGAGCTCGGTCGCCGGAGAACGCGTGCGCCGCAGCAACTTCGTCTATGGATCCACGAAGGCCGGCCTCGACGGGTTCTACCTCGGTCTCGGTGAGGCCTTGCGTGAACACAACATCCGCGTACTCGTCATCCGCCCGGGCATGGTGCGCACCCGCTTGTCGGCGCACGTGAAGGAAGCACCGCTGACGGTCGAGAAGGAAGACGTCGCCAAGCTGGCGGTGTCGGCAGCGGACAAGGGCAAGGAACTCGTCTGGGCGCCCCCGCCATTCCGTTTTGTGATGATGGTGCTTCGCCACATCCCCCGTCCGATCTTCCGCAAACTTCCCATCTGATCCATGCGCCGACACCTGTGGTCGAGAGCCGACGATGGGCATCGCGTCGCGCACGGTTCAAGCGGGAACAGACACCTGCTGTCGGTTGCAGACCTGATCGGCGCGGCCGTCGTCGCGCTCGTGGTGTCGAGCATTGCGCTGGCAGCGATCGGCCGCGTGGACTGGCCTGCGTTCAACTCGTCCAACGTCGAGACCGCTCTCACCACCACCGGTCAGGTCCTCGCGGTCGTCCTGATGATCGTCGCCGTCATGCTGTCGCGGACCGGCAAGGCGACGTGGGCGATCAAACCCCTGTCGTGGCTGGGTATCTCGGCCTTGGCAGTGGTCACGCTGGCAATGCCGCTGGGAGCCACCAAGCTCTACCTGTTCGGCATCTCGGTGGATCAGCAGTTCCGCACCGAGTACCTCACCAGGCTGACGAACAGCCCCGCCCTTGCCGACATGACCTACGCCGATCTACCGCCGTACTACCCCGCCGGGTGGTTCTGGCTGGGCGGACGTTACGCCTCCCTCACAGGTCAGCCCGGCTGGGAAGCGTACAAACCGTGGGCGATCATCTCGATGTCCATCGCTGCCGCGTTGTCGATGGCCCTGTGGCAGCGGATGATCCGCACCGACCTGGCGATCGCGGCAACACTGGCCTCCACCGTGCTCACCCTGATGTACGTGAGCCCCGAGCCCTACGCGGCCGTGCTGGTGCTGCTCGGCACTCCGATGCTGGTGACGATTCTGCACGGCTTGCGGTCGGGCAGCGTGCCCGCGATCGTGGCCGGTGGACTGTTCCTCGGCCTGAGCGCCACCTTCTACACGCTCTACACCGGCCTGTTCGCCATGACAGCTGTGCTGATGGCGCTCTACCTCGCCGCAGTGGCATGGTTCGGTTTGGACAACAAGGCGGTCAACAAGTCTCGAATCCGTACCGAGCGGGTACACGCCGTGCTGCACCTGGTGTTGCGACTGGCCGGGATGGCCGCGGTGGCCATCCTCGTGGCGCTCGTCGTCTGGGCGCCATACCTTTACGACAGGCTTCGCAACGAGCCCGCCTCGGGTGGTACGGCCGAGCACTATCTGCCGGGGTCGGGCGCCGTGCTCCCGACACCGATGCTGCACTGGTCGCTGATCGGCGCGCTGACCATGGTCGGTCTGGTGTGGATCATCCTTCGGTTCCGCACCCGGACCGCAGCTTTGACCTTCGGTGTCACGGTCGTCTCGATCTATCTGTTCTGCCTGCTGTCGATGGCGGTCACGGCCACCGGGACCACCCTCCTCTCGTTCCGCATGGAGCCCTTGCTCACCGTGGTCCTCGGTGTTGCCGGCGTGTACGGCTTCGCGGAGTTGGCGTCTGTGGCGGTCCGCCGATTCGGTGACGTGCGCACCCTGGTGGCGATACTCGCCACTGGTGCAGCCATCGCTGTGGCACAGAGCATTCCCGGTCACCTCGCCACCGAGATCACCGTCGCCTACACCGACACGGACGGGAACGGTGTGCGCGCAGACCAGCGGCCGCCTGGAGCGGGTGCCTACTTCCCCGAGATCGACGCGGCCATCACCACCCAGACGGGCCGGCCACGCGACGACACCGTGGTACTCACCGCCGACTACGGATTCCTGTCGGTGTACCCGTACTACGGGTTCCAGGGACTCACGTCGCACTACGCGAACCCGTTGGCGGAGTTCGACAAACGCGCTGCGGCCATCGAACAGTGGTCGACGGCCGAAACCGCGGACAGCCTCGTCGAGCAACTCGACGCCTCGCCGTGGCGACCACCGACGGTGTTCCTCTTCCGCTACAGCGCAGAAGGTTACGATCTGCGCCTGGCCGAAGACGTCTACCCCAACGACCCCAATGTCCGTCGGTACACGGTGACCTTCAACCGGTCGGTGTTCGAGGATCCGCGGTTCACGGTGACCAACATCGGGCCCTTCGTCCTGGTGGTCCGCAACTAGTTTTCTACCGGTCAGGGCCCCTAGTTCTCTACCGGTCAGGGCCCCTAGTTCTCTACCGGTCAGGGCCCCTAGTTCTTTACCGCTCAGCGCCACAGTCGAGCGGCTGCGCGCCCACGACTCCCCGGACCGACAGCAGGCCCTCGAGGATGTACTGACCCGGAAGGGTGGCCTGCAAGGTGACCCAGCTGTCGGGTGTCTCGGTGATGCAGGCGTACAGGTTCTCGTCCACACTGCTGCGCGCGACAAGATACTTGTTGTAGCGCACCTGAATTGCGTGCGCCTGTGTGTCGGGTACGTCCAGGACGAGCTTTGCCGGCGACGACTCGACAACCGTGAGCGGCGCCGGGACGATCGGGGCGGGGTCGTCGACCTTGTAGAGGTCCCACTTGTCGTTGCCCCAGACCTTTTCGAGATAGGGCAGGCCCGACTGCACCAGTGCGGCTTCGTTTTTCATCTGACGTAGCGGATCGGCAGAGACCGCGACAAAGGCGACCGAGTTCTCCGACAACCACTGTCTGTACGACTGCGGGGTCAGCGCGTTCTCCTCGTAGAAGATCGGGTTGAACCGCGAGTCCGATTGGTTCTCCCAGCCACGCGCCAGCTTGATGGTCATGCCCAGTTTGTGTGCGCCCGCGTGGGTTTGGGCATCCACCAGTTCCACGCGGTGGTTGTTGATCTCCGGCCGGTCGACCAGCTGCGAGCGCAGGGGGATGTAGTCGCGGTTGCTGTCGCCCGAGTCGGCTCCGACCACCTGGTCTGCAGTCGCCACGAACGTCGCGTAGATGAGGGCCGGGGCCAAGGCAATGGCCAGGAACTTGAGCGACCGTTTCGAGTAGAAGAGACACAGACACGGCAGCACCAGACAGAAGAACCTGCTGAGGTTGGAGCCGACGCCCGTCGGAACGAGGAACATGACGATGGCCGCGGCACTCGCCAGTGGCACGATCCACCGGGCCGGTGGGATGGTGAGCGCGGCGGCGCCGCCCACGGCGATCAGGGCGACCCAGAACAGGGTGGTGGCGGGGAACCCCTGAGCGCCGGGGCTGCCGAACATCAAGAAGGGAACGCCCACTCCGAGGGCAGACCCACCCAGCACCCACCACGTGGTCCGGGCCTGCTCGTCACGGCCGAAGGCAAAGGGCACCGCGGCCAGTCCGACAAACGCCGGGGCCAGCGGACTCGCGAGCCCGGCGACCAGCAGGCCGATGACCCCGAGCGCCAGATACCCGCGGCGCACCACGACGATGGCACCGAGGGCGATCGCCGCTCCCACGGCGAACGCCACCCGGCCCGAGAGCATGTTCAGTACTGCGGCGATGGTGATGGCCCAGACCAGCGCGGTCTGGTGGGTGGCGCCTTTGGCCAGCGGGACGGCCAGCAGAGCGATGGCAGCGGTGGCGAGGCACAGCAGGAGCAGGGAACCGGTGAGTGTCGACAGCGCCGGCACGATCAGCGAATAGCTGCCGGGCGAGACCCCGCCGTACCAGCCGAACCAGTAACCGAGGCCGACGCCGGATCGAGCAGCTTCCTCACGCGCGATGGCCGCTTGCAGATCCCCGACCGTCGGGTGCGCCACCCACAGGCCCACGATGGCGATCAGCGCCACCAGGAGTGGGAGGAGCGGCCGCCGGCCAAGTGCCGGCAAGGCCACCGGGAAGCTCATCCGATCGACACCCCTGCGCTCTCCGGCCTGCGGGCCGCTCGGTTGCGCCACCATCGGGTCAAGGTCGGCGCGTAGATGATCAGCGCCGCCACCGCCAGGAGCCAGACCCCTGCGATGACATCAAGAATGTAGTGGTTTCCCGAACCCATGACCACAAAATAAGTGGTGAACGGGTAGATGAGGCCGAGGATGCGCAGCCACTTCCACTTGGCCAGGAAGAACAGCGTCACACCGCACCAGGTGGCCCATGCGCAGTGCAGCGAAGGCATGGCGGCGAACTGGTTGGAGATGGCGTCGCTGCCGGGCGCACCCGACTCAGGCCACCAGCCCCACGAGGCGGTTTGCGCCATGACGTCGACAAATCCTTCACCTTTGAGCAGGCGCGGCGGCGCGGTGGGCAGCCAGTAGAAACCGATGAGGGCCAAGCCCGTCGTCAGAACCAGCACGCCGCTGACCTGGCGGTAATACTGTTTGCGCCGGAACAGCAGCCAGATCAGCACCACGGGGGTGACGATGAAGTGCAGGGTGGCGTACTGGAGGGCAACCAGGTTGGCGAGCCACGTGGTGGTGTGCACCAGTTCGTTGAGTGGCCGCTCGAGGGCAAAGTTCCAGCTGTCTTCGATCCTCAGGATCTCGTCGGCGTTGCGGTATGCCGCCGCGGCGACGTCGCCCACGCTGTTACGGATGGCCGAATAGATGGCGTACAGCGCGCCGAGCATGAGGATCTCGACCCACCATCGAGGGCGGGCAAGGTATCGATTGACCCGGGTGACCGCGGCCCGGAAGCCGGTCTCCCGCAGTTCGGATTCGTAGGCGTCGATCGCAGCCGAGTCGAGCTCCGGGGCGGTGGTCGATCGGGCATCACGGGTTGCCATAAATCAACTCCCGCATATAACCCTCCAACTACCTACTTCGAGCTCGTACCGCCTGACCCGAGTTTGCGGATCGAACGCGAAACTACCGCGTACAAGTCACAGGTCCGACACATCTCGCTACGATGGCAGGCCGGAGAGGGCGCAATGGTTCTGCAGGATCATAACCGAGAAAGGGCCTCCAACCTTCCCACACGCGGCCCGTGAACCCTCTGATCTGCCGAAAGTCAGAGCCATTCACCCGTCGTTGGGGTTCTATTCAACAATTTACGGTGCTTCGGATGTGATGCTCGTCACAGCTCACATTTGATCGACACCCGACGAAGCCTGCACGAGCTCGACGAGTCGGCGCACCGCGAACTCGTAACCGCGGATGCCGAACCCCGCTATGACACCTTCCGCGACGCCGGACACATAGGACCGGTGGCGGAACTCTTCACGCGCGTGCACGTTGCTGACATGCACCTCGAAGATCGGCACCTCGGGGATGACCAGCGCGTCCCGTAACGCCACCGAGGTGTGCGTCCATCCGCCGGGGTTGATGACGATTCCGCACGCATGACCACGTGCCCCGTGGATCCACTCGAGCATCTCGCCCTCGTGGTTGGTCTGGCGCGCTTGCACGGTGAAACCGGACTCCGCCGCGGCCGAGGTGGCGATCGCCACCGCGTCCTCGAGGGTGTCGGCGCCGTAGACATCAGGCTGCCGGGTGCCGAGCGCGTTCAGGTTGGGCCCGTTCAGCAAGAGGATGGGCGCACGGTCACCGGATTCGCGGCTGTCGATCATGGGGCAACTGTATGGCTCGGCGCGGCACCGCAAGAGAATCCGACACGCCCAGGCGGTTACCATCTGCGTTTGTGCCTGCTGACGCCCCGACCGTGAAACCGACCCACGACCGGGCGCGGATCGCCAAGCTCGCTGCGATCGTCACCGGCCTGCTCGGCGTCTTCCTTGCCCTGGCCACGCCGCTGCTGCCCGTCAATCAGACCACCGCCGAGGTGAACTGGCCGCAGCAGGACAAATTGCAGTCGGTGCTCGCACCACTCGTCTCCTATGCACCGATCGACCTCGATATCACGGTGCCGTGCAGCGCCGTCGACCAGCTCACCGGGCCCGGCCAGACCGTGCTCGTATCGACCACCCCGAAACAAGCCGAAAAGGCAGTCGCCCGAGGTCTTTTCATTCGCAAGTCCGGCCAGGCGACGGACGCACTGGATCGGCAGTCCGTCGAGGTGGTGGTCCGCAACACCCCCGTGGCCTTCGCGACGCTCGCCGATATCCGTTCGCAGGGTTGCGAGAGCATCAAGGTGACCGCGACCGCTGAATCGGTGAAGGCCGAGTTCGTCGGGATGACCGACGCCGAAGGTGAACCGCTCGTCGGCGAGACGACCGACGGCGACCAGCGCCCCCAGATGACCGGCATCTACACGGACCTGACCGGCGCTGCGACGTCGCTGCCCGGTCTGACGGCGCACGCCACCATCGACGACCGGTACAGCACCGCCCCCACCGTCCTCAAGTGGCTGGCGATTGCGGTCGGGGTGCTCTGCACGTTGATCTCTCTGGGCGCATTGGCCGTGCTCGACTCCACCGATGGCCGCAAGCACCGCCGGTTCCTGCCCGCCCGATGGTGGACGTTCAACGCCCGCGACGGCGTGGTGATCGGCGCGCTTGTCATCTGGCACATAGTCGGCGCGAACACATCGGACGACGGATACATCCTGACGATGTCCCGGGTTGCCGAGCACGCCGGCTACACCGCCAACTACTACCGCTGGTACGGCGCGCCGGAGGCCCCGTTCGGCTGGTACTACCAGGTGTTCGGATGGCTGGCGCACGTCACCACCGCCAGCCCGTGGATGCGCCTGCCCGCGCTGGTCTGCGGAATCCTGGTGTGGCTGATCCTTTCCCACGAGGTGCTCCCTCGCCTCGGCCGCGCGGCGACCACCAACCGGATCGTGCCGTGGACCGCCGCCTTCGTGTTCCTCGCGTCGTGGTTCCCGTTCAACAACGGACTCCGACCCGAGCCGATCATCTGCCTGGGCGCGCTGCTCACGTGGTGCTCGGTGGAACGTGCGATCGCGACCGGCAGGATCCTCCCTGCGGCAGTGGCCTGCACGATCGGAGCATTCAGCCTCGCGGCAGGACCCACAGGCCTGATGGCGGTCGCGGCATTGATCGCCGGTGCCCGCCCCATGGTGATGGCCCTGATCAAACGAGCCAAGGCCATCGGCGGGGACCTCAGAAGTTATCTGGCGATGGTGGCTCCGGTCGCCGCCGCCGGGGTGTTCGTGATGTTTGTCGTCTTCTCCGATCTGACCCTCGCCGCATTCACGCAGTCGACGAGCATGAAGACCGCGCTGGGTCCCTCACTGCACTGGTACAACGAGATCGACCGGTACTCCGCGTTGTTCGAGTTCTCGGCCAATGGCTCGGTGTCCCGACGGTTCGCGGTGCTGGCGATGCTCGTCGGGCTGGTGGTCTCCGGCGCGATGCTCATCCGGAAGAGCCGCATACCCGGTACAGCGCTCGGCCCGTCCCGCCGCATCGTGGGGATCACCTTCGCCTCGCTCATCTTCCTCATGTTCACCCCGACAAAATGGACTCACCAATTCGGTGTGTTCGCCGGACTGGCGGCGGCACTGGCCGCCATCGCGGCCATCGCGGTGAGTGCCGAGGCCATGCACGCCCGGCGCAACCGGATGCTCTTCATCGCACTCGTGCTGTTCATCACCGGTCTGTCGTTCACCGCACCCAACGCCTTCTTCTACTACTCGAACTGGGGCATGCCGTGGGGCGCGCTTCCCGTTCGTTTCGGGGTCGCTCTGGGCAGCGTCATGCTGTACCTCTGCGCGGCCGCGCTGCTCGTCGCTTTCTGGTTCCACTTCCGCGAGCCGTTCGATCGGCGCAAGGACGCCGTCGCGGCCGGCTCAAGGGCGCAGGGCACCCGCCCTCGCCGGTGGTACAGCACACTCGCCGCGGCACCTCTGGCCGTCGCGGGCGCGTTCCTCGTGGTCTTCCAGATCGGCACCGGTGTCGCCTCGGGCGTGAAGCAGAGTGGATCGTTCTCCATTCCGTCGTCGAACGTCGATGCCCTGCGCGGGGACATCTGCGCGATGGCCGAGAAGGTCCTGGTGGAACCCGATCCTTCAGGCGACCTCCTCGAGCCGGTGGACGGCAACGTCGCACTCGGCCTGAACGGCTCGTCCGAACCGGCCGAAGGGGCGCCTGCCAATGCGGGTTTCACCGCAAACGGTCTGCCGCTGAGCCTGGACTCGACCGCAAGCGCGGGGAGTCTCGGCGTGCTCGGCGGAAACGTCGCCATCTCGCCGGATGTGCTCAATTCGAACGCGGGCGGGACCGGCGGCGGTGAAACCGATCAGGCCGGCGTCAACGGCAGTACGGCAAAGCTGCCGTTCGGGCTGGATCCAGCCGTCACACCCGTGCTCGGCAGCTATTCGCAAAACGACCAGATCCCCTCGTACCTCACCTCGTCCTGGTATCGGCTTCCCGCACGGAACGCCGACACCCCGCTGATCACGATGGCGGTCGCCGGTCAGTTCGACATCGAGAACGTCAAGATGGAGTACTCGACCGGGTCCGGCGACTCGAACGAGGACTTCCAGGTGGCGGGCGAGGTCGATCTGATCGACCCAGGGCCACGACCCTCGTGGCGGGATCTGCGCACCTACCGCAGTTCGTTCCCGAACGACACCACGGCGATCCGCATCGTCGCGAAGGACGAGAACCTCGCCCAGGACAGCTTCATCGCACTGACGCCACCCCGATCACCGCGTCTGCAGACATTGCAGACGATGGTCGGCAGCACCGATCCCGTCCAGCTCGACTGGACCAGCGGACTCGCTTTCCCGTGCCAGCGCCCGTTCGACCACCGTGACGGGGTCGCAGAGATGCCGCAGTGGCGGATCGCGCCCGGTGCCGATCTGTCCGCCGCGGTCGGCGCGTGGCAGGACGCCTTCGGTGGTGGGCCACTGGGCTGGATCGAGGTGGCCCTGGACAAGACCACGGTGCCCTCCTATCTCGAGGGCGACATCGGTCGCGACTGGGGTTCGCTGGTCCGTTACGAGCCCTACGGTGAGCCGGCGGGTCTGGCAGAATTGAAGCTGGGCGAGACCACTCGGTCCGGACTATGGAGTCCTGCGCCCATCCGGTACTGACTGTGCCGTAGGTCACCGCAGCGGTCACAGGACCGATCCCCCGCTCGGGGCAGGTTCGGGCTCTCAGGTCAGTGCAATACCATCGTTGCTCGTGCCTGTGTCCTCTCACATCCCCAGTGCGGGGACTGTCCGTTGGACCGCAATCGTGGCGGGACTGGTCGGGATCGTGCTGTGTGCGATCACCCCTCTGCTGCCGGTCGACAAATCCACCGCGAAGATCGATTGGCCCGCAGGTCAGCCGCTTTCCAGCGCGACCGCGTCGGTCACCGCACCGTTGATCGCGCAGACGCCGCAGACCCTCGATGCGACCATTCCGTGCTCCCTGATCGACAGCCTCGGAACCGACGGGGGCCTGGTGCTGGCGACGATGCCTCCGAGCGCCCAGCAGTTCAATCAGAAGGCCTTGGTCGTGACCGCCTCCGCGTCGTCGGTGTCGGTGGTGTTCCGTAACGAGCTGGCTGCCACGGCGCCCCGCGACGCCGTCGGATCGCCGCAATGCCGCGATCTCCGGATCTGGTCGAACCCGGGAGGGGTGGGCGCACAGTTCGTCGGCCTCGGTCCGGTCGGCACCCTGGGCATCGACCAACGACCACAATTCGACGGCGTCTTCACCGACATTCCCACTGACGACGTGAAAGCCGCCCAGGCGCAGGGGCTTTCGGTCACCACAGTGGTGGACACGCGATTTTCCTCGACACCTACCCTGATCAAGCAACTCGCGTTGATCGTCGGGATCATCGCGATCGCCGTCTCGTTGATCTGCCTCGGCCGGCTCGACTGGCTCGCGGGTTACCACCGGCGGATCGGCGCCCCCGCATGGGGCAAGGTGCTGCGACCGCGTGTCACCGACCTGGCCGTCATCGCCGTGCTGCTCATCTGGCACTTCCTCGGCGCCGGCTCACCCGACGACGGCTACATCCTCAACATGGGCCGCGCGTCAGAGGGTGCGGGTTATCTCGCCAACTACTACCGCTTCTACGGCATCGCCGAGGCGCCGTTCGACTGGTACTACTCGTTCCTGGCCCTCTGGTCGGAGGTGTCGGCCTCGGGACTGTGGATGCGCATTCCATCGCTCGCCGCCGGTCTCGGGTCGTGGTTCATCCTGTCGCGGGTGCTGTTGCCCCGCCTCGGCGCCGGAGTCCGCCGCAGCGCCTGGGCCATCTGGGCAGCCGCGGCCGTGTTCACCGCGTTCTGGCTGCCGTTCGCCAGTGGCCTGCGCAGTGAATCGATCATCATCCTGGGGTCGCTGCTGACCTGGTGGGCCGTCGAGCACGCCATCGCGACGCGTCGATTGCTACCGGCTGCCTTGGCTGCGATGTGCGCCGGGCTCACTCTCGCCGTGGCGCCCCAGGGTGTCATCGCAATTGCCGTACTGATCGTGGGCGCCCGGCCCATGCTGCGGGTGCTGCTCGAACGCGGCCGCGACCCCGAACGCGGCAACCGCGTGCGGGTGCTCGACCTCGCCGCTGTGATGGCACCGTCCGTCGCGGCCGCCTCGCTGGTCGTGCTCGTGGTCTTCCGCGATCAGACCTTGGCATCGGTGTTCGATGCCGTGCGCACGCGCTACATCGTCGGACCGACCATCTCGTGGTGGCAGGAGTACCTGCGGTACTACTTCATCACCGTCACCACCCCCGACGGCGCCCTGACCCGCCGGGTGCCGCTGTTGCTGTTGCTGTCGTCGGTGTTCGTGACCCTCGCGGTGATGTTGCGACGCAAGAAGATTCGTGCAGTCGACCCAGGGCCGGCCTGGCGGGTGCTCGGCGCCACGCTGATCACGTTGCTGTTGATGATGTTCACACCCACGAAGTGGACCATCCACTACGGCGTGTTCGCCGGTTTCGCCGCTGCGCTGGCCGCCACGGCCACCATCGCTGTCGCCCAGTCGGCGGCGCGGTCGGTGCGGAACCTGTCGGTCTTCGTCGCGGGACTGCTCTTCGCTCTCGCCGCGGCGATGGCCGGCGAGAACGCCTGGCCTTTCGCCTACAACTTCGGCATCTCGTGGTTCGACAAGGCACCGGTACTCGCCGGTCGCGAGGTGTCCACCATCTTCCTGGTTCTCGCCGTGGTGGCAGGCGCCGTCGCGGTATGGCAGCACCTGCGCCTCGACTACGTCGCCAACAAGGGGCTAGCCCACGGTCCCGACGCGTCGGCCGCCGAGGCGCGGTCCGACCGCCGGCGGCTGTTCATCGCCTCCTCCCCCATCGCCCTGGTCGCCGGTTTCATGGTGATCTGCATGTTGGCGGTGTTCGCCAAGGCCGCGCTGTCGCGGTATCCCGCCTACACGGTGCTCGGTGCGAACATCGATGCTCTTCGCGGGAACAGCTGCGCGATGGCGGATGCGGTGCTGGTCGAAGAAGACCCGAACCGCGGCATGCTGACCCCTGCCGACGGCGCATCGGCGTCCGACGCCCTCGCCGGCGAGAATGCGGTCGGTTTCACCCCGAACGGCGTTGCCGGCGACCTGACACCCGAGGCGGGCTCGTCCCGCCCCGGCCAGATGAACGTGTCGGCCAGCTTCAACAAACCCTTTGTGGTGTCGGGTGCCGGTGCCGGCATCACCGGCGGAACCGGGCCGGAAACGGTCAACGGTTCCACCGTCGCGCTGCCGTTCGGCCTCGACCCGGCCACCACGCCGGCGCTCGGCAGCTACGGGTACGACTCGGGAGAGGCGTCACTGACCACCGGCTGGTACAACCTCCCCGCCCGTGACGCGTCGCCGCTGATCGTGTTCAGCGCCGCCGGACCGGTGTTCACCTTCAACGAAGAGGGTGTGGCGACCTTCGGGCAGCAGCTGAAGGTGCAGTTCGGTGCCCCGAATCCCGATGGGTCGTTCACCGACCTCGGCCCGCAGATCGTGCCCATCGACCCCGGGCCCGACAAGCCGAACCGGCCGTGGCGCAACCTGCGCGTCCCGATGGCGCAGGTCCCCCGGGATGCCACCGCCATGCGGATCGTGGCCAAGGACAACAACGTCAACCCCAAGCAGTGGCTCGCGGTCACCCCACCCCGCGCACCGCAGCTCAAGACCCTGCAAGAAGTCGTCGGATCGGACTCCCCCACGCTGATCGACTTGAGCGCGGCGTCTCAGTTCCCTTGCCAGCAACCGTTTTCCATCACCGATGGAGTCGCCGACATCCCGCAGTGGCGCATCCTGCCCGACAGGGTGACCGCCGCCTCCCAATCCAAGACGTGGCAGGCCGCGGACGACGGTGGTGTGCTGGCCGTGCCCGAAGCGCTGGCGCGGGCGAACACCGTGGCGACCTACCTCGACGACGACTGGTATCGCGACTGGGGGTCGCTGGAGAAGTACACCCCGTTGGTACCGGATGCTCCGGCAGCCGAGATCACCACGGGGACAGAGAAGAACTGGGGATGGTCACGCACCGGCTCACTGAGGGTGGTGCCGCAGGAAAATGAGTGAAAAGGCGAGCACCATCAACACAGAACCCCCCACCGCAAAGCGGAGCCTGAGCCGCTACGTCGGTCCCGGCTACCGCAACGTCAAGATCGTCGCGGTTGTCTCCGGCCTCATCGGGTTCCTGCTCGCCTGCCTGAGCCCGCTGATGCCGGTCAATCAGACCACGGCGCAACTCAACTGGCCGCAGGACAACCAGGTGGTCAACGTGGCGGCGCCACTGGTGTCGTTTGTCCCCACCGACATGCGGGTCTCCGTTCCCTGCTCCACCGCTGCCGACCTCCCCGCCGACGGCGGGGTTCTGCTCTCGACGATCCCCGCCGGCGGGCAGGAGGCCACGTCCAAGGGCCTGTTCATCCGGGCCACGTCCGACAGCATCACGGTGACCGGCCGCGACGTGGTGTTGTTGACCGCGGATCGAGCTGTCGCACAGGCGGATCCGAACTGCCGCATCATCGTCGAGGCCGATGGTGAAGGTACGGCCGGGCGCATCGAGAACGGCGGCACCGAAGGCCAGTTGTCCTTCGACGTCCGCGATCCCAATCTCCGACCACAGATCGTCGGCGTCTTCACCGAACTCCCCCAAGGCACCTCACCCGAGGGACTGGAGTTCAGCGCGACCATCGACACCCGGTTCGTCACCACCCCCACCAACCTGAAGTTCGCCGCCCTCGTCATCGGCGTGGCAATGACTGTGGTGTCACTGGTGGCGCTCGCGCTCCTCGACTCCCGGGACGGTCGCAGACATCGGCGCATCCTGCCCACCCACTGGTGGACCATCCGGTTCTCCGACGTCGTGGTGTTCGCGGTGCTCGGTTTCTGGTGGCTGATGGGGTCGAACACCTCCGACGACGGCTACAACTTCACCGTCGGGCGCATCGCCGGAGAAGCGGGATACGTCGACAACTACTACCGCTACTACGGAGTGCCCCAGGATCCATTCGGCTGGCACTACCAGGTGATCTCGGCGATGACCGAGGTCAGCCTGTCGGCGCCGTGGATGCGACTACCCGCGTTCTTGCTGGGCCTTCTCGGGTGGTGGCTGATCTCGCGTGAGGTGATCCCGCGCCTCGGCCGGACGGTCCGTCATTCCACCCCGGCACTGTGGTCGGCAGCGTTTGTGTTCCTGGCCATCTGGATGCCGTTCAACAACGGCCTGCGGCCCGAACCCGCGCTCGCGATCGGCGCGCTGCTCACCTGGTGTTGCGTCGACCGCGCCATCGCCACCGGTCGGTTGCTGCCGCTGGCGATCGGTTCGGCTGTTGCCGCCTTCACCCTCGCGCTCGCACCGGGTGGCCTGATGGCCGTCGCGTTGCTGCTCGCCGGAATCCGCCCACTGCTGCGACGAGTGGTCGCCCGCAGGCACCGCGACGGGCTGCTACCGCTGTTGATGCCCATCCTCGCCGCGGGAACATCGGTGCTGTACAACATCTTTGCCGATCAGACCCTTTCGACGATCCTGACGTCGTCGCAGGTCGCCTCCGAGGTGGGGCCGACGCTCGAATGGTGGCAGGAACCCGTTCGGTACTACTACCTCATGTTGCCCACCGCCGACGGCACGTTGTCGAGGCGATTCGGCATCCTGATGGCGTTCCTGTGCCTGATGGTGGTGCTGCTCATGTTGCTGCGCCGCCGCCAGCCGATGGGCATCGCGAAAGGGCCCACCTGGCGCCTGGTCGCGGGTGTCTTCGGCTTCATGTTCTTCTTGGCCTTCACCCCCACCAAGTGGACCCACCACCTCGGCGTCTACGCCGGTATCGGTGCGGCTCTGGCCGCCGCCGCTGGTGCGATGATGGCGCCTGCCCTGCTACGACGCAGGCGTAATCGCACATTCTTCGCCGCTGCGGTGCTGTACGTGGTCGCGCTGTCGTTCGCCGGCACCAACGGGTGGTGGTTCGTGGCGAGTTACGGCATCCCCTGGTGGGATCAGCCGCCGGCCATAGGCGGCATCCGGGTCACGTGGATCGTCTTGGTGATCGCTGTCGCCACCACGCTCGTCGGCCTCTATCAGCACTTCCGGGACGATTACGTGGACGCCGAACAGCGGGCGTCCGGGTCGAAAGCACTGCACAGACTGGCCTTTTCACCCATGCCGGTGCTGGCCGGCCTGGTGGTCCTGTTCATGCTGCTCTCGTTTGTCAAGGCTGCCTACGAGCAACGCGACAGCTGGTCGTGGCTGAACTCGAACGTCGACGCACTGAAGGGCAACATCTGCGCCCTCGCCAATGACGTTCTGGTGGAACCGGATCCGAACCGCGGATTGCTGGCACCGGCAACGGTGGCCGGGCAGGACGATCTGTCACCCGGCGACGCATTGGCCGGGACTGGCATGGCGGGATTCACCCCCAACGGTGTACCGAACGATCTGTCGGTGGATGCCACCGAGACCAGCGACACCACCACGGCACAGAACACCGCCCAGACCGGGGCCGGATCCGGCGACACGACCGAGGCGGACGAGGCCGGTACCGGTGGCGGACAGGGCGCGCTCGGCGTCAACGGGTCCACCGTGAGGTTGCCTTTCGGACTCGACCCTGCCGAGACCCCCGTCTTGGGCAGCTACGGTTCGCAGAACGCGTCGCTCACCTCGGCCTGGTACCAGATGCCGCAGCGGCAGGCCGATGCGCCGTTGCTGACCCTGTCGGCTGCCGGCCGTATCGCCGCGGTGGACGGTGAGGGCATCGCCCAGCCCGGACAGCAACTGGTGGTCGAGTTCGGCAGGCCCGGACCGGGTAACACGGTCATCCCGATGGGACTGATGAGCCCGATCGACATCGGCGATCCACCCATCTGGCGCAACCTCCGCTTCCCGCTGTCCGATGCCCCCGCGGGTGCTTCGGTGGTCCGGGTGGTGGCCAAGGACAACGCCGGCGCACCGGATCAGTGGCTGGCGGTCACGCCGCCGCGCATCACCACGATGCGCACGCTCAACGACCTGGTGGGCAAGGACGACCCGGTCTTGATCGACTGGCTGCCGGCGCTGGTGTTCCCGTGCCAGAAGCCGATGGCGGTGAAGCACGGTGTCGTCGAGGTTCCGCAGTGGCGCATCCTCCCCGACGCGCAGGCAACTCGCCAAAACAGCCAGACGTGGATGTCCGCCGATGCCGGTGGTCCGTTGGGTGTCACCCAATCGATGTTGCGGGCCACCATCATTCCGTCGTATCTACGAAACGACTGGGGCCGCGACTGGGGTTCGCTGCAGCAATTCAGCGAGATCGCACCCGCGAAGCCCGCCGAACTGACGATCGGCTCGAGCACGCACTCGGGTCTGTGGTCGCCCGCGCCGATGCGAGCGGCCCGGTACTGAGTCTCGGTACCGCCTGTTCCCTCCGACTTCAGTCACTTCCTCCGGTTGCAACCGGAGGAACAGGCACGAGTCGGAGGAACAGGCGAGCCGACGTCCACCACGACACCGTTCCCGCCGATTCCCTCCGACTCCAGTCACATCCTCCGACTGCAACCGGAGGAACAAGCACGAGTCGGAGGAACAGGCGAGCCGACGTCCACCACGACCCCGTTCCCGCCGATCCCCTCCGACTTCAGTCACACCCTCCGACTGCAACCGGAGGAACAAGCAGGAGTCGGAGGGAGTGACGAGCCAGAGGAAGTGACTGCAGCGTGAGGATCTGCGGCGTCGCGGGGCGGCTGTGTGCAACGGTATGAGGATGGGAACGGTCCGATCCACGCCAGCTGTACTACGCCTGTGGCGCACAACGTGGTTGCGAGCAGCCGTCATCGGTCTGGGCTTCGGGTTGGTCGCGGTCCTCGGCTGGTACTTCATCACTCCCGGGATCACGGAGTCGTCGCCCAAGGTGCACGTCCCGTCCGGCCGCGACCTCGCCCTCCACGTGCCGGGCTGGGTCTGGCTGATCCCCGCTGCATTCGCGATCTGCGCGGGTCTGCTCGGCTGGGCCATCGAACGTTTCACCGCGAGGCTCGGTCCGAGCACCCAGAGTGAGGTGTTCAGTCTGACGACGGTCGCGGGCTGCACGCTGGGCGGCGCAGCCATCCTGGCGACGATACGGTTGGTGCCTCACAAGGCCGTACTCGTGTCCGGAGACGGTCAACTGCCCGACATCGGCTTCGGGTGGGCGTATGCGTTCCCCGTGGCGGGTTTTGCCATCGGCGTGATGCTCGCGGGAGGCATCCGGCATCCCGACGAGGACGACGACGTCAGCTGAAACCCCCACACCCTCCGACTGCAGCCACATCCTCCGGTTGCAACCGGAGGATGTCACCACACGCGGAGGATTTAGATCGGCATCAGGAAGTGCTTACGCGGCGACCGCAGGATGTGCTTGTCCTTCAACTGTGCCAACGCTTTTCGCAGCTGCAACCGAGTGCTCGACGGATCTATCACGGCGTCGATGTAACCGCGCTCGGCCGCGAGGTACGGCGTTGCCATCATCGTGTTGTAGAAGTCGACGAAGTCCTGTCGGATCTTCGCAGCCTCTTCCGGCGTCGCGTTCTCGGTCTGCCGCCGGGTCAGGATGGTGGCCGCGGACTCCGCACCCATCACCGCGATCTTGGCCGTGGGCCACGCGAAGTTGATGTCGGCACCGAGCTGCTTGCAACCCATCACCGCGTAGGCGCCGCCATATGCCTTGCGCAGCACCACGGTGATCTTCGGGACGTCGGCCTCCACGTAGGCGAACAGGAACTTGCCCGAGCGCCGGATGGTGCCCTTCTTCTCCTCCTCGACGCCCGGAAGGATGCCCGGGGTGTCGACCAGGAAGATCAGGGGGATGTTGTACGCGTTGCAGATTCGGACGAAACGAGTGGCTTTCTCCGACGAGTCGGTGTCGAGCACACCGGCCATCACGTTCGGCTGATTGGCCACCACACCCACCGAGATGCCGTCCACCCGGGCGTATCCGGTGATGATGTTGGGGGCGAACAACTCGGCGACCTCATGGAACGCACCATCGTCGAACACGCGCAGGATGATGTCGCGCATGTCGTAGCCGGTGTTGTCGTTGTTCGGCATGAAGGTGTCGAGTGAGAGGTCGCTGGGGGTGATCTCCGGTTCCAGCCCGGGATTGATCACCGGCGCCTTCTCGTGGCAGGAGGACGGCATGTACTCGAGATAGTCACGCACCCATTCGAATGCGCTCTTCTCGTCATCGGCCAGGTGATGGATGTTGCCCCACTTGGACTGGTTGTACGAGCCACCGAGTTCCTCGGCCGAGACGTCTTCACCGTTCACCTCACGGAGGATGTCCGGCCCGGTGACGAACATGTAGCTTTCGTCCTTGACGCCGACGAGAATGTCGGTGTTCGCGGGGGTGTACACCGCGCCGCCCGCACACTTGCCGAGGATGATCGAGACCTGCGGCGCCAACCCCGACAACAGGTCGTTGCGACGGCCCATCTCGGCGTACCAGGCCAGCGATGTGACCGCATCCTGGATACGGGCGCCTGCGGAATCGTTGATGCCGACCATGGGGCAGCCGATCTTGCCGGCCCACTCCATGATGGCCGAGACCTTGCGGCCGAACATCTCACCGACCGTGCCGCCGAACACCGTCTGGTCGTGCGAGAACGCCGCGACCGGACGGCCGTTGACCAGGCCGTGCCCGGTCACCACACCATCGCCGTAGCCGCTGTCCGCGGCGCCGGGCATCTTGGCGAGTCGACCGAACTCGACAAAGGTGCCGGGGTCGAACAACATGTCCAGTCGTTCGCGAGGCGAGGCGATGCCTTTGGCAGCCCTCTTCGCGACCGCCCGCTCGCCGCCGGGTTCTTTTGCCGCCTCGAGCTTCTCGCGAAGTTCCTTGAGCTTGCCGGCGGTGGTGTCAGTCAATCTGGGTCACTTTCTTGCGAGCTCTTCCAACCGTGCGGTCAGATCGGCACCGATTTTTCCGATGTAGGGTTCGTCGATGATCGCCAGGTGATCGCCTCCGACATGGATGATCTCGAGATCGTCGACCACCTCTCCCCATCTTCCGTCTTCATCGATCTTTGCCCACTGCGGTTCGAGTTCGATTGCGCCATCATGCATCTTGTCGGCCCGGTAGAGGACCACCTTGCCGTCGTAGCGCGTCGGTTCCACCGTCGACAACGCACGGTTGTCGAGGAAGCTGGTGCGCTGGTGTTCGATGATGCCACCGGGGATCTTGGCGTCACTCATCGCCAACATCTCCATGATGATCTTGAACTGGCCGTCGTCGTCGGCCTCGACCAGGCGGTCCATCGGGATCGGCACGTCGTCGAGACCGTAGGTGCGCTTGGCGAAGTCCAGGTACCGCTCGAGGCGGGCCCGCTTGCTCTCCGGGGTGTCCTCGACCGGTTCGGCCGGGCGCACCACATCGATCAGGCCGACAAAGGAGACCTCTTCACCGGCTTCGACGAGCACCTGCGCGCATCCGTATGCCAGGGCGCCGCCAAGAGACCAGCCGACCAGAACGTACGGGCCGGTGGGTTGGATCTCGCGCAGCTTCGGGTAGTACTGCCGGACCCGTTCTTCGATGGTCCCCTCGACGCGGTCGAATCCGATGACCGGGACGTCCTCGGGCAGTCGCTTGAGCAGCGGCTCGTACGCGGCGGTGGAGCCACCGGCCGGGTGGAACACCAGCACCGGTGTGCGGTCTGAGTTCTCGGGAGTCCGGAGGTAGCGGACGAACCCATCCACCAGCCCACCCTCGAGATGCTCACGCACGTAGTTCGACATCGTCTCGATGTTGTCGGCGTCGATCACGTCCTCGATGTCGAGCTCGCCGCCCGCACGTTCGGACAACCGCGCCGTCAACTTCTCCGCGGTCTCGTCGTCGAGCACCGGAAGCGGGTTGAAGATGCCGCCGGCAGACTTTCCGGTGACCACGGCCCACACGCCGAAGGTGAGACGCTCGGCCGCATCTCGCGGTGGGACGTCAGCACCGGCCGCGGCAGCGACCGCTGCCGCGTTCTGCAGGCCGGCCTTCGGCTTGTCGGCCTGGGCTTGTGCCGGTGCTGCCGGCTGAGCCGGGGCAGGCGTCGAATCCGCCTCGACGACAGCCTGTTCGGGCGCGGGTGTTTCGAGACGCGCTTCGGGCTGGGGCTCGACGGACTGGGGCTCGACGGGCTGGGGCTCGTCGGTCTTGGTTCCCTCAGAGTTGATCAGTTCGGCCAGTGCAGCGGTGTCCAATTCGCCCTTGCCCGCTGCATCGGCGGCCAGCGCCTCCACCTCGTCGCGGTGCTCCACGGCGTAGGTGACGAACTTGACCACGTCTTGGAGGTTGGCGTCGCGCATCGCCTGCAGTTGCAGCTGCGGGATGTCGAACTCCCACTCCGCACGGTTCTTGATGCGCATGGCCATCAACGAATCCAGACCCAGCTCGATCAACGGGATCTCACGAGGCAGATCCTCGGCCTCGTAACCCATCGACTCTGCGACGATCTGTGCCAGCCTGTCGTCGATGGTCTCGCCGGAGGCCGGATCCCACCGGGCACCGATCTCATCGCTGATCTCCGGTTCGGTCACCAGCGTGTTGTCGACGAACCCGGACTGCTCGGCCGTCACAGGCGCGGTGGCGGGCGCCGTCTGGACGGCGGCCGGCGCCGGTCCACCGGAGGCCACCACGGCATCGAGGAGCAACCGGAACGAAGTGCCTTCGGCAGCATGCACCTGCAGCGCGCCGCCGCCCGGGTGAGGTGCCAAGGTGGTGGTCAGCGTCGAGGCGCCCACCGGCTCACCGTGCGGGAGCACCGCCGTCACCTGTACGTCGGAAAGCACCTGCGACGCGGCAACTCTGACGAGCTCGGTGAGGTCGGACGCTGCCGATGCGGCCACCTGCCAGACGTGGCGGCCGTCGGGGAGGGCCACGTGCGATCCCGGAATCCTGGAATCGCCCGACCCGGCCGAGATGTTCGCGGTCAGCCAGTACGGCTTGCGTTCGAACCGGGTCCGAGGGATCGCGGCGAAATCGCCCTTACCGAACAATGATCCGACGTCGACGGCATGACCGTGCACGTAGAGCTTCATCAGCGCGTTGATCACGCCCTGGCTCTCGTCTTCCTTGCGGCGCAACGTCTCGATCAGTTCGGCGTTGTGGATGCCGACGGAGAAAGTCACGGCGGCAACGGAAATCAGAACCGCGGGGTTCGGGGACAGTTCGAGGAAGGTGGTGTGCCCGTTCTCGACGGCCTTGGCGACGGCCTGGGAGAACCACACGCTGTGCCGAAGGCCCTTGGTCCAGTACTCCACGGCGTGCACCGGCTCGCTGCCCGGCCGGTAGAAGGTCTCGCGGTCGACCGAGCTGTAGAAGCCGATCTTCGGCGACCGCGGGTCGATGCCGGTGAGCTCGTAGGCGAGTTCACCGAGCAACGGGTCGGTCTGGGATGTGTGGCTGGCACCTTTCGTGGCGAGTTTTCGCCCGAGTTTGCCCTCGCTCTCGGCCCGCGCCACGATGGCGTCGACCTGCGGTTCGGGACCACCGATGACGGTGTGGGTGGGTGCTGCGTACACGCAGATCTCGAGATCGGGGTAGTCGGCGAGCACACCGGTGATGTCGTCGGCGCTGTACTCCACCAGAGCCATCAGCCGGATGTCGTCGCCGGTCAACTGGGCCTCGGCCTCGCCCATCAGCCGCGACCGCTGGCAGATGACCCGAACAGCGTCCTCGAGGGACAGACCACCGGTGATGTAGGCGCCTGCTGCCTCACCCATCGAATGCCCGACCACCACACCGGCATCCGCACCGTGGTGGCGGAGCAACTCGGCCAGGCCGATCTGGATGGTGAAGATCCCGATCTGCGACGTCTCGATCTCGTAGGCAACCGAATCGTCGAGGAACTGCTCGACGATCGAGTAGCCCAGCTCGTCGACGATCAGCTTGTCGACCTTGTCCACCGCCGCGGCGAACACCGGGTTCTCGGTGTAGAGCTGCTTGCCCATCTTGCGGTGCTGCGAACCGAACCCGGACAACAGCCACACGGGCGACGCCGAATCCGGTGAATCACAGGTGAAGACGAGCGGGCTGTTCTTGTTGTCCGCGACCGCCCGCATGCCCTTGAGCGCGTCCTCGTGCGTTCGGGCCATCACCACCGACCGGGTACGCCCATGGTTTCGGTGGGCCAGGGCCCGCCCGATGTCGACGAGCGGCGTGTTCTTCGCAGCGTCGGTCTCGAGCCAGTCGGCGAGGTCGGCGGCGGTCTTGCGACGACGCGACGGGAGGAACCCCGAGACCACCAGCGGGACAACCGAACCCTCGGCCCGGCACGGCGCGAACCCTACTGCCGGGTCCTCTTCGGCTTGCGGCTCTTCGGCTTTCGCCGGCGTGGAAGCGAGCTGACCCAGCGCGGCACGTTCGGCTTCGGTGAGGAATTCGTCGAGGTCGTCGTCCTCGTCGAGGAAGTCGGCGACCGTCGCCTGGGCGGCAACCGGCTCGTCGATGACCTCGGCGGCGGGCTCCCTCAGGTCTTCAGGCGTCACCTCTCGGACCACCACGTGGGCGTTGGTACCGCCGAACCCGAATCCTGAGACACCCGCGATGGCGCGGCCGGAGTACCTGGGCCAATCAGCCGGCTCGGTGACGACACTGAGCCGCAGCGCGTCGAACTGGATGTACGGGTTGGGGCCTGCGTAGTGCAGCGACGGCGGGAGTTTGTTCTCTTGGAGGGCGAGGATCAGCTTGATCAGGCCTGCGGCACCAGCACCGGCTTCGAGGTGACCGAAGTTGGTCTTCGCCGAGCCGAGCAGCGTCGGCTTGTCCGCATCGCGGCCCTTGCCCACCACACGGCCCAGGGCGTCCGCCTCGATGGGGTCGCCGAGAATGGTTCCCGTGCCATGCGCCTCGATGTAGTCGACGTCGCGCGGGTTGATCGCAGCATCGATGTAGGCGCTACGCAGCACCTGAACCTGCGCTTCGGGATTCGGGGCGGGCAGACCGTTGGAGCGCCCGTCGGAGTTGACCGCTGATCCCGCGACCACCGCGAGCACGTTGTCACCGTCGCGGCGGGCATCGGAAAGTCGCTTCAGCACAACGAGTCCGCCACCCTCGGCGCGGATCATGCCGTCGGCGTCGGACGAGAACGCCTTGATGTAACCGTCTTTGGACTGCACACCCACGGAGTCGAACCCCAGCGTCGCAGCCGGGGTGATCAGCATGTTGACGCCGCCCGCGAGTGCGACATCGGACTCGCCGCTGCGCAGGCTGCGCACTGCCTGGTGCACCGCGACCAGCGACGAGGAGCATGCGGTGTCGAGCGCGATGGACGGCCCGCGGAAGTCGAAGTAGTACGAAACTCGTCCCGCCACAATGGAAGTGGAGGTACCCGTCAGCGCGTATGCAGCGGTTTCGCCGGCGCCTTCGGGATCGGAGACCGCCAGCATCTGGTAGTCGTTGGTGGAGCTGCCGATGAACACACCGACCTGGCCGCCCTTGAGGTCGCTGGCCGGGATGTGCGCGTGTTCGAGTGCCTCCCAGGTCAGTTCGAGTGCGAGCCGTTGCTGCGGGTCCACCATCTCGACCTCACGCGGTGACATCTGGAAGAAGTCCGCATCGAAGCCCTTGACGTCGTCGAGGTATCCACCCTTGAGGTTCGCCTCGTCGAGCACCTTGGCGATTCGCGGATCCGACTTGAACTCGGTCCAACGATCCTCGGGCAGGTCGCTGACGCCGTCGCCGCCGTTGATCAGCAGGTCCCAGGTGGATTCCGGGGTGTGACCCGCTTTCGGGAAACGTGTTGCCACACCGACGATCGCGATGTCGTCGTTCGGGCTCCGCTTCCGGTTGTACAGGTCGTCGTCGTCATCGTCCTCGCGGCCCGCATCCGGGTCGCCCTCGATGATGCGCTTGGCCAGCGACGCGATCGTCGGATGCTGGTAGGCGACGGTGGCGGTGAGGATGATGCCGGTCTTGTCCTCGATGTCGCCCGACAGCGCAACCGCGTCGCGCGAGGACAAGCCGAACTCTTCCATCGGCCGGTCGTCGGAGACCTGGTCGACCGGCAGTCCGGTCGTGTCGGAGACCCACTGCCGCAGCCACTCCCGGAGCTCCGAGACCGTCAGGTCACCGGCCTTCTCGTCGTTCTGCCGTTCTTCGCCTGAATCGGTCGCTGAGCCCACCGGCGACACGTCCAGCTCGCCGTCACCGCTGCTGTCTCCCGGACCGAAACTCGACCCCGGCAACTTGTCTTCGGAGTTCAAAAGCTCATTTGTCGAACTGTTCAGTTCAGGCATCGGGTAGTCCAGACTATTGATTCTCGTGTGGCGCATCGGGGAACGCCGTCTGCTGGTAACCACCGCGCAGAGTTCCGTCGATGTACGCCGCCTTACATGCCCGCCGGGCGATCTTGCCGCTGGAGGTACGTGGGATCGAGCCCGCCGGAACCATCAGCACGTCTCGTGCCATCACACCGTGTCGCTGGGCGATCGTGGCGCGTACGGTATCGGCGACCTCCTGCGGGTCGACCTTTTTGCCCGGTCCACGCTCGGCGACGATCACCAGCTGCTCGGAGGCGTCGTCCGCGTCGAACTTGAGTCCGCTGGCGGAGTTCTGGAAGACCACCTCGGGCAGTTCGTTGGCAGGCACGGCAAACGCGGCCACGAAGCCGGGCCGCAGAGCCGGGCTGGCTTCCTGCGCCGAGAACTCGAGGTCCTGCGGGTAGTGGTTGCGGCCGTCGACGATCACCAGGTCCTTGACTCGTCCGGTGATGTACAGCTCGTCCTCGAACCAGACGCCGTAGTCGCCGGTCTTCATCCACTTGGCGCCCTGGGGAGCACCGATGCTCCGGCTGCCCTCGGGCAGCGGCGCGGTGAGGGTGTTGTTGAACGTCTCCTCGGTCTCCTCCGGCCGACCCCAGTATCCGTGGCCGATGTTCATCCCGTGCAGCCAGATCTCACCCACATGGCCGTCGGGACGCTCGGTGCCGGTCTCGGAGTCGACGATCACGGCCCACTGACTCACCGACACCTGTCCACAGGACACCTGTGCCACTGCACCCGGCGCATCCTGATCGACCAGCTTGAACTCTCCCGCGTTGAGGGCGGTGCGATCGACATAGATGACCTTCGCCTCGTTCTCGCGTTTGGTCGACGACACGAAGAGCGTGGCCTCTGCCATCCCGTATGAGGGCTTGATGGCGGTCTTCGGGAGTCCGTACGGACCGAAGGCCTCGTTGAACTTCTTCATCGAGCTGACGGTGACCGGCTCGCTGCCGTTGATCAGGCCGATGACGTTGCTCAGGTCGAGCTTCTCGCCGGGCTTCGGAACGCCACGCACAGCGGCGTGCTCGAAGGCGAAGTTGGGGGCGGCGGCGAAGGTGTCGGCGCCATCGGCGACTGCGGCCAGTTCCTTGATCCACCGGCCGGGCCGCCGGACAAACGCCTGCGGGCTCATGATGGTGATGTACTTGCCGCCCAGTGCGGGCAGGATGACCGTGAGCAGGCCCATGTCGTGGAACATGGGCAGCCAGGTCACGCCGCGCGAGTTGTGGTCGAACTCGATCGCGTCGATCATCTGCAGCGCGTTGGCGGCCACCGACTCATAGGTGATGACGACGCCGGCGGGAACCCGGGTGGAACCCGAGGTGTACTGCAGATAGGCCGCATCGTGCAGGGCCGGTTTCGGCTTGACCCACGTGTCGCCGACCGAATCGGGAACGGCATCGACAGCGATGACCCGAGGACGTTCCTTCGCAGGCAACGGCTTGAAGAAGTCGCGGACGGCCTCGGCCGACTTGGTCGCCGTGAGGATCACACTCGGCTTGCAGTCGGCGAGCACCGCGGTGAGCCGGTCGGTGTGACCCGGCTCGTCCGGCGAGAACAGCGGAACCGCGATGTTGCCCGCGAACAGCGACCCGAAGAAGCCGATCACGTACTCCAGCGACTGCGGGGCCAGGATTGCCACCCGGTCGCCCGGTTGCGTGACCTGCTGCAGCCGCGCGGCGATGGCACGAAGCCGCTTGCCGAACTCGGCCCAGGTCAGGTCGATCGGCTCGCCATCGCGTTCGCGGCTGTAGTCCATGAAGCGGTACGCGAGCGTCTCGGCCTGCTCGATGACATTGCGTTCCACGTAGTCGACCAGCGTCACGTCGTCGTCGAAGAACAGATTTCCGTTCTCGTCCAAGAACTGGTCAAACTCGTTGTTCATTCGTACTCCTGATCGCGACCTCGACGCCCCGGACACAAATCTGGTCACCAGCCCTGCGTGACAGTGCGTCCGCGGGGTGATCCACCTTGTGTTCGGCTTGCGTCACCTGTGAACGGTCGAGCTCAGCGCGCGGCACCATGTGCTTCATCGATGCCACACGCCTCGTCTCCAACAGCGTTCCCTACTTTTCTTGTCAAGCCAAATAGGACTCGCGGTCGCCGCCGACCCGAGCCAAACCTTCCACACCTTACCGGCCAGTACCACTCGCCTTGGGTACGGGTCGTGAGACAACCTACGCTTTCGCGACCACGAATGTGGCTACTCGCCCTTGAGTATCGGAATGATCGGTGCGAAGGCATCCATCTGCGTCGGGAACACCCCGACATACGACATGGACGTTCGCCTGCGAACCTCGCGGATCTGGTCGGCGATCTGCTCGAACGACCCGAAAGCAAGGTACGGCGAGGCCAGGATGTCGTCCACCGACAACTTGACGTCCATGGCGATGTTCGGCGGATAGCCCTGGTCGAGTGCGGCCAGTGCCATCTCCGCGGTCGCCTCGCGATCATCGGTGATCACGATCGTGGCGATCGTCCAGTTGAGTTCGATCTCGTCGAACCTGTCACCGGCCGCCTGCCGGATCCGGTCCACACGCTCGATGGTCTTCTCCATCGTCATGTCGGACAACCTCAGCCGGCCGTCGGGCGTGGTGCCCGTCGCGACCGAGATGATGTCGGCGTGCTTGGCGGCAAGCGCCAGCATCTTCGGGCCACCGCCGCCGACGGCGATCGGAGGCCGGGGACCCTGCCGCGGTCGGGGACTGCCCACCAAACCCTTGATGTTGTAGAACTCACCCGAGAAGTTGACCTCCTCACCGCGAAGGAGTCCGTCCAAGATGGTCAGCGACTCATCGAGCCTGCGGATCCGGACGCCGGGCGATTCGAACTCGATACCCGCCTTGTCGAATTCTTCTTTCATCCAGCCCGCGCCGATCCCCAGCTCCAGGCGGCCCTTGGACAGCACGTCGATGGTGGTGGCCTCTTTGGCCAGCAGGGCCGGATGCCGGTAACCGTTGGCCAGCACCGACGTGGCCAGCCGGATCCGGTCGGTGGCCTGGCTGAGTGCACCGAGGGCCGCGAGCGGCCCCACCTGGTTGCCCAGATGGTCGGGCACGGCGAACGTGTCGAACCCGTACTCCTCGGCGGTCTGCGCGAGTTTGACGAACTTACGCGCCCCACCCTCGTCACGGTTGCCCTCGCCACCCGCTCCGAACCGGAACTTACGGGGGCCCGGTGCGGCCTCGGCTGAAGTCATCGCAAGTCTCCTGGTTGTCGAACATGCCCGGTGGTCGTCGCCCATGCCTTACGGGCCCGGCTCGGCAGTAGACGATACTTCCGCACCTGATCAGCGCAAAATGCGCTCGATCCGGTCCGGCGGGCTCATTCGTGCTTGGGGAAAGGCGCCTTGTCGATCACGTCACGTGCCCAGCCCGTCATCCACTCCGTGGCCGGCTCACCGTCGTCATTCCAGTACCGAGTGGTGTTGTACATCGCGTGTACCGGGTTGTTGATGGCACCCATCAACTTGCTGATGCCCTCGATCGGGTTCGCGATGGTGGGTGCATCACAGATCAGATCGCCTGGCGCACAGAGGGAGTACGTGCGGTCGGTGAGCTCGCCGAATCCGCCGGGGCGTGGCCCGGTCAGGTCGATCCCGGGAATCGGGAGGATGTCGAGAGCGATTTCCGCACCGACGCCGGGAGGGTTGGGACCCACCGTCTCCACCTGATTCGGCTGACGGCGACCGTCGGCGATCAGTCCGACGCCCACCACGAGATCGGCAGCGACCGGCCCCCGACCGTTACCGATCTCACCCGCGATGTCACCTGCGATGACCGCTCCTTGCGAGAAGCCCATCAGGACGAAGCTCGTGAGCGGACACTTCTGATTGACCTCGGTGATCTTGGCGCGGGCCTTGCTGGTGCCCTCGGCCCGTGAAGTGTTGTAGTCGATCTGGCGGTCGGTCAGCACGGTCGGATTCCGGAACTGTGCCACATACGGCACCGTGTAGACGTCGGCCCGCGAGCTGTCGAACTCCTCTGCGAGCGGCCCGGACACCTTGAGCATCAACGAGTTCGGGTTCGCAGTCGGATTGTAGGGGTCGTCATTCGATGCCGACTCCCACGTACCGGGCACCACGATCACCTGGACGTCCGGGCAATCGGCGGGCTGCGCGGTGGGTCGCGGTGCAGCCGACGACGGCGGCGACGATGAAGGTCCACCCGGTTGCCCCGGGTCGGGCCGAAGCAGGTTGATGATCAGGATGATCACCAGGATCACCGCGATGACGCTGAGGATCCCCAGGCCGAGGACCACGAACAGCAACGTGCGTCCCCGACTTCGTTTCTTACGTGTCATGTCGGCCGCTTTGTGGTTGTCATGTCGGCGACCGTCAGCAGTACTTGGCTTCGGCGGCCTTGATCACCTTGTCGGCGTTGGCCTGTGCCTTGGCCTCGTCGGTGGTGCCCGAGCCCACGAGAGGTACCACGATCACCTTGATGTCGGCCGGGCTGGCACCCTGCTCCTTGCCCTGGCAGACCGCCGAAGCTGCACTGAGCGCGATGGCGTTGTCGGGGTCGTTGGGGAACTCGACGCCCTGCTTCTTCAGTTCTGCGAGGTAGTCCTCGGTCTTGTCGTTCTCGTCGACGCCTTCGGGCACATTCGCCGAGGGCGGACCCGTCTCGGGAAGACCCTCGGTGTCGTCGGGCTGTCCGTCGCTGCTCGCCTCGGTCGACGTGGCCGTCGAGGCGCCCGACGACGGCGCAGCGCTGCTGGTGGCGCTCGTCGTACTACTGGTGGTGCTCACCGAATCAGTCGGCGCCGACGCGGTCGAATCGTCGCCGCAACCGGTGGCGAGCGCTGCGGTGATGAGCAGCGCGGCACCCGCGGTCACAACCCGAATGATGTTGCCTGTCATGTCACTTCCTTGTGTCTTCTCGCCGGACGGCACGGCGGGGTCCGGTGAGCCGGCGGACCGAAAACACTCCGCCAGGCCGACCCGGACACCCCGCGCTGCGAGCCGGGATTCGCGCTCTGCGCCCTGAATACCTCCGCAAGGCTACAGAAGGCACCTGAGGAATCACTTGGCGGTGACGACCCCGTTCACGACCTCGATGGCGCCGCGTTCGAAGTTCACCCGGTAGCCGCCGGTGATGTTCATCTGATCGCTGACCGGATAGCCGAACTTGCCGTTCTCGAATCCGGCCTTGCCCCATGCGTCGTAGATGGGTCCGAGAGGGATGGCGAATGCACCCTTGGCCGGCGTCCAGTAGATGTTGCCACCGTCGAATGCGTTGAACCGTCCGCCGTCGCGCAATCCGATCTCGTTGGTCTTCGGGAATCCGAGCCAGCCGCCCTCGAAGTCGAGCGTGGCGTACTTGTCCATGATCTTGCCCTGGACCGAGTGGGCACCGTTTGCCGGAGTCCAGTAGTAGCCGCCGATCTGGAACGCCTGCACCCGACCCTTCTTGTTGGGTGTGTCGATCTCGTCCCCGGTCGGGTACTTCAGCGGCCCACGTTCGTAACCGGCCTTGCCCCAGTCGGCCAGGATCGCCCCACCGACGGCGTGCGCGCCGGTCTTCGCGGTCCAGTAGATGTTGCCGTTCTGGAAGCGGTTGAAGCGCCCGATCCGGTCCGGTGTCGCGAGCTCGTCGCTGGTCGGGAACCCGAGCCACCCGCCCGGGCCTCCGGCAGCCACGTACGCGCCGCCGATTCCGCCACCGACGACCTTGGCGCCGGTCTTCGCCGACCAGATGATCCGTCCGTTGCGGAAGTCCTGCGCGCGTCCACCCGGCACGTCGTATTCGGGGGTCAGGCACTCTTCGAGTGCCTTCTTGTTGGCCTTGTAGACGGGCGCGATGGCGCCGCCGGTTGAGCACGCCGGCCTGTCGACCCCTAGGCCGAGTGCACCTGCTGCCTGCGGCCACGCCTGCTGCATCTCGAACTGCCAGTACGGCCACGTGTGGGTTCCGGACGCGCGGTAGACCGCCTGGGCCGGGACGCCGAGCTGGTTCAGCTTGCTGGCGAATTGCTGCGATGTGACACGCGACAGCACCTCGAGGCCCACACCCGCGTAGTTCGTCGCGAGGTACGGGATGGTCGACGGGGTGTCGTACTGACCGACCATGCCGTTACCGGACGAGACGTACAGGCTCACGCCCTTGAGCTTGTCGGCCAGGAGGTACGGGTCGTGTTCCTTCCACGCCGGGTTGGTCGGCGGTCCGAACATCTTGCTCGAGTCGTATCCACCGGCGTCGTTCATCGCGAACTGCACCGCTTGCGGCATCCCGAAGGAGCTGAGCTGCAAGATGCCCGAGAACGATGCGGCGAACTTGAAGAAGCCCGGGTTGCGGCCCGCGAGCATCATCGCGGCGCTGCCACCCATCGACAGTCCCTCGACCCCCCGCACGTCCGTGGAGCGCCACTGGCTCTCCAGCAACGGTGGGAGTTCCTTCGTCAGGAACGTCTCCCACTGGTAGTTCTTGCCGTTGTCCGGCTCGGCCCAGTCGGTGTAGAAGCTCGACTCGCCACCGACGGGCAGGACGACGTTGACGTTCTTGTCCTTGTAGAAGTCCTCGATGTTGGTGTTGAGGACCCAGCCGTTCTGATCTTCCTGGGCCCGGAGTCCGTCGAGCATGTACATCTGCGGGAACTTGTTCGCCGGACGGTAGTTCCAGTCACGGGCGAGCAGCAGCTGAACCTGGATGTTGGTGCCCATCGCGGGTGAGTACACCCACATCGCCACACGGCGATCGGAGTACCAGAACGTGTTGGTGATCTTGACGCCTGGGACCGGCGCCGGCGCCTGGAGAGCGGGAGCCTGCACAGCAGGTGCCACCGGACTCTGCGGTGCTGGGGCGGCGACCGCAACGGTCGAGGACATACCCAGCACTGTGCACACGGATACCGCGCCGGCCATCAGTCCCAGTGCGCCGCGCACAAATCTCTGCCGCATGTACCTCTACTCCTCAAGTCACCGTCACCACTGTGGTCTTGCTCTGCTGCCCTTTGTCACCGGACGAGGTCCGGATCAAGGCAGAGCCGCAGACAAAAACAGAACGTCCTACGTGTTTCTTACACGTAGGACGTTCTGTTTTGAGGTTGCCACACCTGTGACAGGTGTGAATTTTGTGACTAGAGGGATGTCACCACGATTATCCGCGGAACCAGCCCTGCTGGAGTGCTCGCCACATCATGTCCTGCCAGTAGCCCCACTTGTGGGTGCCGGTGACCGGGTAGTCGGTGGTGAGGTTGACGCGGTTCACGAAAGCCTGGACCTCGAACGCGCGGGTCTGGGCGAGCGAGAGCACCTCGAGCGGCACTCCCTGCACGATGCTGACCGCGTTCTCGTTCTGGTTGTAGCCGCCCGGGATACCGCTACCCGACGCGACGCGGACCTTCAGGTCGTGCATCTTGGTGATCTGCACAAACGGGTCGTTGTCGTACCAGCGGGTGCTCCACGGGGGGCCCCACATGCTGTCCGCGTTCCACGGTCCGCCGTTGGCATCGAGCAGCGCGACGCGGATGGCCGACTTCATGCCCGGCGCCGACAGGTTCAGGTAGCCCGACATCGAGAAGGCGTGCGAATAGTTCTGCTTGTTGTTGGCGCCGATCACCAGGGCCGCGTTACCACCCATGGAGATGCCGGCGATGGCGTACTTGCCGCCGGGGCCAACGCGGAGGCCGCGTGCGTCCATCCCCTTGACCAGGGTGTTGGTGATGACGCAGTTCCACATGTACTTGTACGGCTGGCCGTTGAAGTTGCTCGGCGCGTTCCAGTCGCTGTAGAAGCTGGCGGGTCCGCCGACGGGCATGACCACGTTGACGCCACTGTTGACCATGTTCTGCACATTGGTCTCGTGCTCCCAGCCGCTGACGTCATAAGTGGCGCGCAGGCCGTCGAGCAGCACAACCGTCTTGTAGTTGCCGGGCTTGGACCAGGATCGGACCTTCACGGACGGCATCCCGCAGCCGTCGACGTTCCATTGCTGGAATCCGTTACCGGTGCCCCAGGCGTTGGCTGTGCCGGTGCCGGCAACAACCCCGACTCCGGCAATGGTCGCCAGTGCGGCAAAAGCAGCGATGAGGCGTCTGCCCATCCCCACTCGCCTCGACGGTGTGCTTACGCGCATCGAATACAACTCTCTCTCTGTCCAGCAGCGGGGCCTTGTCTGGTTCCATCTCGAACCACGGCCACGAGGGTCTTGAAATCGGCACCAAAATTTTCAGGTGCCACACAGCTTGGCGGTCATCTGGCGATGCCGTCCTGCAACCGAACGGAGCCTATTAGATGCATCCCCTGCTGACAAACCCTGTGACCGGATCCACTCCAGCCGGGGTTGGCCACTTGACCAGGCCAAATCCGTGCTCTCCCTAACTATCGGACGTGCGAAACGCCGCGTTACACATTCGAGACCTTGGCTTTTACGGTTTCGCGGGCTCAGTGAGCTCCCGTGCCGATCGGCCTCGATTTCTCAGGGAAATCTCAGAATAATGTGGGCGATTGCACAGCATGTGGGATTGCTACCGGGGATAGAGAGGCGGCGGTATGGGTAATTTGCACCGCTGCAGTTCGTACTCGGGGATCCGGTCGATCCGGTAAGAGGTGAAACCGGCTGCCTGACGCAGGTTGTGCTTGAAGCGGGCGAACGACCAAGGCTGGGAGTACGAGGCGATGAGATCCTGGGTGGGCTTGCACGTGAGCGCCACCTTCGCCTGTTGCACGTCGTCTGCATCGAGATTCGCCGGCAACACCGGATACCTCGACCACGCGCCGGACTCGGCGATCACCCATTCGTCCTCGAGGTCTTTGTCGTGTCCGATGCGGCCGTCGGGAAGCCGGTCCGTGTGCGCAGCGATCGGGTACGACAGCCCCATCGGGTCGGTCACCCGCACGTCGAGTGGCGCGTTCATGCTCGTCATGCCGAGGTTCAGGTAGAAGACGGTGAGCTGTTTGGGGACTCCGGGCGGTGGCGGGACAGGTAGCGGATCGAAGTACCACTCGTCGTAGTTCGGCGACGCCAGCAACACTCCGCCGGTGTCGCTGTGCTCGGCGATCTCCTCGACCATCGCTCGGATCCGTGGATAGTTGAGGTAGTCGGCAGCCGTGACGGGGTGCTCCACCCCGATGTTCTGTATATAGAAGCGCCGTTCGTCGACAATGCCCTGCCGGCCTATCTCGGTTCCGTTCTTCATCCCTGCCACGTGCGAGGTGGAGATCGCCCAGACCACGGTGGTGATCCACAGCCCGGCCATCACCACCGTGCCGACCCAACCGGCGAGGTGATCACGCCCGACGCCCGCGGGCAGCGCGATCGGGATCACCATCACCGGGAGCATCAGTAAGAAGAGCGGGACCAGCAGCACTCGGGCGTGCATGAAGTCGCCGCCCTGGCGTACCCAATAGAAACTCTCCAGCAATCCGCACACGAGGATCAGCGCCACCACGGCCGACGGACTCTGCAGTCGGCGACTCCAGGCGCCAACACGCTCGCGCCAGCCGATCTGTGCCGTGTTCTTCGCCAGTTCGACTCTGCCCGAACGTGATCCGGAATCCAACACCCGGACCCGATGGGCCTGCAGGTACCAGGCGAGACCGGCCGCGACCACTGCGACCACCAGCGGGAGCAGCAATACATAAGGACTGAACATGTTGCCCAGGTACTTGAGACCCTGTTCGTACTTCGAGCCGGAGGCGTCCTTGGCCACGGCCGTGTTGGGAACAAGAAGGCCGTAGTAACCCATCCGGAAGATCTGGTAACCGACCGGAACCACCGCCGCTGCGGCGGCAAATGCGAAGCGCATCCGCCACGTCATCGGCGCGCACACCACGAGCAGTAACGCGAGTCCGCCGACGAGGGCGAGTTCGGGACGGATCAGCGGGGCCAGGCCCGCGTTGAAACCCAGCAACAGGGTGGTGACCACTTGCTTGCGTCCCAGACGGCCACCGAGCCCCGGCACATCGAGGTTTCGTTGACTCCAGGCGACCAGCTGACACCACAGCACCGCTGCCCAGAAGATGCAGAGGGAGACCTCGAGGCCGCTGGTGGCGAAGTCACGCGCAGGCGGAAGCGTGATGTAGACGAGCGCTCCGAGAGGCAGCAGCAACACCCAGCCTGGGTTGACCGGACCGGTGCCCTTACGGATGCGATAGAGCCGTCCGGTGCCGTACATGGCGATAGGAACGGCCGATATGGAGAGGACCAGGGCTATCCACAACACGACGTACTCGGTCTGGGCGTCGGTGATCCAGCTCCAGAACCAGATCAGGTACGTCCACACCGTCGACGTGTTGGCCTCGACGCGCTCCCCCTCGTTGAAGACGGGTCCATTGCCGGCCAACAGGTTCCGGACGGTGCGCAAGACGATGAGACCGTCGTCGGCGATCCACCGGCGCTGCCACGCGCCGTAACCGAAGATCGCGCCCACCACGACAGCGCTGATCCATAGTGAGATGGTGGCCGGATCGACGCTGCGGCCGAGCACGCGTGGTTCAGCTACCGGCCGATCCCCAACTGCTGGCCGGTGTTCAGCTGATGGCCGCCGTTCAGCTGATGGCATAGACCGCGACACCCACGCATACTATCCACGCGATTGCCAGCAGCTGGAGAACACGATCGCCGAGCGCAATTTCTTCGGGTTCGCCCGCTTGACCACCGTCGACGTCCACTGCATATCGCAAGATGGCGATGGTGAAAGGCACCATGGACAGCGCGTACCAGACGTTGTCGTCGTGGCCGCCGTCCGTGTCGAAGGCCCACATGCCGTAGCAGAGCACCACCGCGGTTGCGGACAATGTCCAGACGAAGCGGAGGTAGGTGGTGGTGTAGTACTCCAGGCTCTTGCGGATCTTCGCGCCGGTCCGTTCCGCGAGCTGCAGTTCGGCGTACCGCTTACCTGCCGCCATGAACAGCGAACCGAAGGTCATCACCAGCAGGAACCACTTGGACAGACCGTTGGGAAGGTCGGCGGCCACGCCACCCGCGACCGCACGGAGCAAGAAGCCCGACGAGACGATGCAGATGTCGATGACGGGTTCGTGTTTGAGGCCGAAGCAGTAGGCGAGCTGAATGGCCATGTAGATGCCGATGACCACCGCGAGCTGCCAGTTGGCCAGGAACGAGATCGCGATCGACGCGACACCGAGCACGATGGCGAGCGCGAACGCCAGCTTGACCGGGACCACCCCGGCCGCGATCGGACGGAAACGCTTGGTGGGGTGATTGCGGTCGGCCTCGACGTCCAGGGCGTCGTTGACGAGGTAGATGCACGAGGCAACCAGGCAGAACGCGACGAAGGCGATGGCGGTCCGGCCCAGGATGTCCGGTTCGTCGACTGCTCCGGCCGCCACCGGTGCAGCCAGGACCAGGACATTCTTGACCCATTGCCGCGGGCGGACAGCCTTCACCAGACCGGTCGCCAGATTCTTCGGCGGGCCGCGCACCACGTCGTGCTCGATCGGCTCCTCGCTCACAACATTCCTCGGCTCTCTGTTCTCGTCAGTCTTTCACCGGCACCGACCGCGGCGGCGCAAGCAGCACCGATCAACGCGCCCCCGACGACGTCGGTCGGGTAGTGCACGCCGAGCACCAACCGCGACAACAGCATGGGCGGAACCAGCGCGGCGGGCAGCGCGGCAGGAGGTAATCCGGCGGCGCGGCCGATGAGGATGGCCGCAGCAGTGGTCGATGTGGCGTGGCTGGATGGGAAGCTCAACTTGCTGGGGGTCCCGACCCCGATCCTCACGTCGGCATGATCGGGGCGCTTGCGCCTGACGATGCGTTTGAGCACCACCGAGGCGGCATGGGCACCGAAGGCTCCGACACCCGCGGCCACCCACAGGTTCCGACCACGTTCGTCACCGCGGATCTGCGCGATGGCGGCACCTGTGCCCGCGACCGCAAGCCAGCCCAGTGAGTGTTCTCCGAAATGCGACAGTGCACGAGCCGAAGCCACGGCACCCGGCTTGTCCACGAACACACTCTGTACGGCCACAAGGACTTTGGTTTCGCCACTCATCGGCGCGAACGCTGCGGGATATGTATCAGTCGATTCCGAAGACACGTTCCCAGCTCTCTTTGCTGACCAGGTCGGCCTGAGCGGATCGGTACGTCTCCCGCATCTCGGGGAACCGGGCCTTCAGCTCGCGAACCAGGGCAGCCGATTCCCTTGCCAGCGCTACCATCTTGTCGCGGTCACGCTGCCGATAGACCACTCCCCGGCCATCCGCGGTGGTGACCGTGACCCCGTCGACCCGGCCGAGACTGAACCAACGGGCCTGCAGCGGCGGATAGTTGGCCTGCGGCACCTCGTGATGGCGAGGATCGGCCGGGCGCAAATTGTTGACGATGCTCGCGCTCAGCGAACGGATCTTCGCCACCGGGTTGAGTGGGATGGTCATGCCGTACGCGGTGGCCTCACCGGTGGTCGGCGGCAGTTCGGTGGCCGAAGGCAGCACCACCGCATCGGGGTACTGCTTGCGCATCGCGGCGATCTTGGGCAACGCCGTGGGCAACAGGTCCCGAACGTGCTCGGGACCTGCGAGGAAGTCGCGGATCGCCTCGTTCTGGATGGCGACTGTCGAATACTCCAGGCAGAGCAGATGTTTGGCGGTTGCCTTCGCCATCGACTTCAGGATCCCGGCGGTGGACCCGTCGTGGTGGATGGCCGCGACGACCAGGCGGTTACGCAGATGGAAGTACGCCTGCCAGTCGATGGCGTCGTCCTTGTCGCTCCAGGCCATGTGCCAGATCGCGATGCCCGGGATGGTGGCGGTGGGATATCCCGCCTTGCCGGCGCGGAGGGCGAACTCCCAGTCGTCCCACTTGATGAACAGCGGCATGGGCAGGCCGACCTTCTCGGCGGCCTCCCGCGGGATCATGCACATCCACCACCCGTTGCCGTCCACATCGATGCGACGGTGCAGGTTCTTGGAGTGCCTGCGGTCGCGCAGGGGGTATTGCGCGAAGTCGTGGTCGTACTCGACGTAGGGCGCGCTGGTCCACATGAAGGTGTCGTGGTTGATCACCTCACCCATGCAGTGCAGATGGCTGCGGTCCTGCAGATTGAGCATCTGCCCACCGACGAGCATGGGCGACTTCGCGAATCGGGACATCGCCAGCGCACGCAGGATCGAGTCGGGCTCGATGCTGATGTCGTCGTCCATGTAGAGGATGTACGGACTGTCTGTCAGCTTGAGGGCCTCGTACATGATGCGCGAGTAACCGCCCGAGCCACCGAGATTTCCCTGCTTGAACATGTGGAGCCGGTCGCCCAATGCTGCTGCGGCCTCGGCGAATCCGGCCTCTTCAGTGACGAGTTTGGTCCCCTGGTCCGGCATCATCACCGCATCGATGACCTCGTCGACCAACGGGTCGGAGGTCAGTGCCCGCAGGGCATTGACCGCGTCGGTGGGGCGGTTGAAGGTGGGGATACCAACCGTGACGCGCTTGGTGTCCGGGCCGACGGGAGGATCGATGGGTGCGTACCAGCCGGCCGATATCACCTCGACGTCGGTGTCCGTGGTGACGTCGAACCAGATCCATCCGCCATCCTCGAACGGCTCGAGTCCCACCTCGAACTCGATGACGCCCTTGCCGTTCTCGTCGACGGGCACCAGGTTGCCGTCGACTGCGATCCGCGAACCGTCGACCTTGGAGCGATAGACGTCCACTCGGCACTTGCCGACGAGCTCGATCCGCAGCACCACCGACTTCAGGACAGTCCACCGACGCCAGTACGAGGCGGCAAAGGCGTTGAAGTAGGTCTCGAAGCTCACCTCGGTCTCGGCCCCGAGCACCACCGATGTGCGGCTGGGCGCGTGTGCCCGCCGGGCGTTGCTCGTGGCCTCCACCAGGTACAGCGAACGCACGTCGAGTGGCTCGCCTTGGCGCGGCAGGATGACGCGTTGCAGCAGGTTCTTGGCGACGTCGTACGTCTGCGGATTCTGTGATTGCTCGGCTGCAGTGGTGACTGTCAAGAGTTACGCCTCTCCGGTGGGGTCGAGCCGGCCTTGGTGGAGCCCGGCTCCGCCTCTGGCTGCGTCTCCGCCAGCGGCGCACCGGTTTCGAGATGCGGTGCCAACGTGTTCTCGTACATCGTCAGTGCGCTCGCGATGGCCATGTGCATGTCCAGGTACTGGTAGGTGCCGAGCCGGCCCCCGAACAGCACTTTGTTCGACGCGGTCTCGCGTTTGGCCCGGGAGCGGTAGGCGTTCAGCTTCTCGCGATCCTCGGGGGTGTTGATCGGATAGTAGGGCTCGTCGCCACTCTCGGCGAACCGGCTGAATTCCCGCATGATGACCGTCTTGTCGGCCGGGTACTCACGTTCGGGATGGAAGTGACGGAACTCGTGGATTCGCGTGTACGGCACGTCGGCATCGTTGTAGTTCATCACCGGGGTGCCCTGGTAGTCACCGGTCTCGAGGACCTCGGTCTCGAAATCGAGTGTGCGCCAGCCCAGCTCGCCATCGACGAAATCGAAGTATCGGTCCAGCGGGCCGGTGTACACCACAGGCGCGTCGGGGCTCTGGGCCCGCAGCTCATCGCGCACATCGAACCAGTCCGTGTTCAGCCGGACCTCGATGTTGTCGTCGGCGGCCATGTTCTCGAGCCACGCGGTGTATCCGTCGACCGGAAGTCCCTCGTAGGTGTCGTTGAAGTAGCGGTTGTCGAACGTGTACCGCACCGGCAACCGCGCGATGTTGGCCGCCGGCAGCTCGGTGGGATCGGTCTGCCACTGCTTTGCCGTGTAGTGCTTGACGAAGGCTTCGTAGAGCGGGCGGCCGATGAGGCTGATGGCCTTCTCTTCGAGGTTCGCGGCTTTCTCGGTCTCGATCTCGCTGGACTGCTCGGCGATCAGGGCTCGCGCCTCGTCCGGCGTGAAGTACCGCCCGAAGAATTGCGACACCAGGCCGAGACCCATCGGGAACTGGTAGGCCTGCCCCTGGTACATCGCGAAGACCCGGTGCTGATACCCGGTGAAGTCGGTGAACTTGTTGACGTAGTCCCACACCTTCTTGTTCGACGTGTGGAACAGGTGGGCACCGTATTTGTGGATCTCGATACCGGTGGTGGGCTCGGGCTCGGAGTACGCGTTGCCACCGATGTGCGAGCGGCGATCGAGAACCAGGACGCGTTTGCCCAGCTGGGTCGCGGCACGCTCGGCGATGGTCAGTCCGTAGAAGCCCGATCCGACGATGATGAGGTCGTAGCCTGAGCTGGTATCGGAACTGGAGCTGTCGGGGGTCACGGGTGTTCAGCGTAACGGACCGGCCCCGCAGCTCCGACCCGCCACGGGCCACGCACGGACAACAAAGCGGGTGTTCTGGGGAACATTCCGGGGTCGGTGGCACTCCTATCACCGACCAACATGCCGCGCGCCGCCCGCGCAGCGGCACCCACGACCGAGGAGAAGTACCGTGACCAGCCCAAACGACCCGCTCAGCGACATCTTTTCGCAGATCGCCGCCGACGACGCGGTTGACCCGGCGGTCTTCGACCAGAGCCTCGAAGCCGCCTTCGACTACGACGGCGCCGGATTCGACGAATTGATTCCCGACAGCGACGACAGCGCCACCGAGGGTGATCTCGTTGCCGATGTCGATGGCGGCGATGTCGACTCCCCTGACGATGTCTTCGAGACCGACGACGCCGACATCGACGACGATGCGACCGACTTCTCCATCGGCCCCGACCTCACCGACGACTACTCCACGGACGACGACCTGACCCTGTGAACCCGATGTTGTGCCCTTCTGGCGACCAAAACCGCAGGTCGAACTCGCCATAAGGGCACAACATCGGTCTAGCGCAGGTGGTCGATCAGGACGTCAGGGTTGCCCTGCGACCACACAGTGACGATGGTGAGGCGCTTGATCCGCCAGATGTCGCCGTCGCGGACGAGCTCGGCGTCGTATTTGTTGCCCATCATCACCTGGTCGGTGGTGTGTCGTGATGGCCCTTCACCCGGGCGGAAATGCTGGGCCATCGCGTAACAGTTCAGGACGGCACGGTCACCGTCTACGCGAACCCGGAAGTTCGACAGTGCGTGCATGGTGTCCAGCGGTCCCATCGACATCAGCAACATCCCGACCACCGACTCGCGACCCTCGATCGGGGGGAATCCACTGTCCTCGTCGCCGACCCGGCTGACGTCGAACAAGACGTCGTCGGTGAATGCCGACTCGAGCAGACCTCGGTCGGCGGCGTCGAGACCGAACGCGAAGCGGTTGAGAGCATCCTCGGGGTCGGCGGTGGCGGGAATGGTGTCGATCGTGGCGGGGATTGCCTCAGGCATCTTGCAGAATCTCCAGCAGTTTGGCGCGAGCCCGGTTGATCCGGCTCTTCACAGTTTGCACGCCCACCCCCTGCTGGTCGGCTATTTCTTGATATGAGAGATCGCCGAACTCACGCAACACGATCGCCTCACGGAACTCGAGTGGCAACGCGGCCAGCGCGGTGCGAACCCGGTCGACGTCGGTCACCTGGGCATCGATTCGGGGTGCAGCCGACTCGAACTCCGGCGGACCGTCCGCGGAGGTGTCGAGACGCTTGCGGATCACCGCGAGCGCGGCGTTCGCGGCGATCCGGTACATCCAGCTGGTGAACTTCGAGTCGCCACGGAACTTGCCGATGTTCTGCCAGGCAGCGATCAGCGCGTCTTGCAAGGCGTCCTCGGCGTCGTGTCGGTTGGCGGTGATCCGTAGGCAGACGGCCCAGATCTGGTCGCGGTTGCGGGTGACGAGTTCACCGAAAGCCGCCTGGTCGCCTTCTTGACTGCGTAGTACCAGGTCACGCTCGCTCATGTCGGTCACTTGATAAATGTCGCAGACACCCAGGGATACGGCAGAGTTATCGGCAGCGAAACCGATCCATCGACTGACCCTTTTACTCGATCGAATCTGGAGTGACCGTGAACGCAGGTGCCACCGCCCACGCGGCTGAAACCCTGGCCGCTGCGACCGAGACGCTGCGCAAGTACGGACAGACGAAGGCCGCCGAGCTGGCACAAGCCCGCTTCCACGCAGCGGACTCGGCAGCTGCGGTCGTCTTCGTCGGTGAGGTGAAGCGCGGCAAGAGCACCCTGGTGAACTCGCTCATCGGCCGGGCCGACCTCGCACCCGTGGGTGTCGACATCACCACCAGCGCGAGCGTGTGGTTCTCGCCCCCCGACGACACGCTTGCGGCCGGCACCGCCCGCCTGGTCTTCGGCGATTCCGATCAGGTGATCCCGGTCGACCAGCTCCCGGAATGGGTGACGATGGGTGGCCGGCACGTGCTCGACCCCACGATCGAGGCGTTGCCCACCGAGGCTGTGGTTGCCGTCGACCCGTTGCACCTTCCCGGTCTCACCCTGGTGGACACACCGGGCGCCGGCGGCCTGGACCCACGGCACGCGCGCCTGGCACTGACCGCCGCGCGCCGCGCCGGGGCGATCGTGATGGTGTGTGACAGCGCCGCTCCCCTGACGGCACCGGAAATCGAGTTCCTCAGGACCGCTACCGAGACCTCCGGTTCGGTGGTGGTGGCGATGACGAAGATCGACAAGAACCGCCGCAACTGGCGAACCATCGCCGAGGAGAACAGGACGATAGTCCGCAGCCGACTCGGTCGCGAAGTCCGGGTGATCGGGGTGTCCGGGGTGCGCGCGCTCGCTGCGTTGACCGAATCTGCGGGCACCCGCGAGGAGATCCTCACGGCCTCGGGCATACCCGCGCTGCGGGACGCCATCACCGGCTTGCTGGACAACGCCGAGATCGCGCCGCAACTCGACGGACTGCAGGTCTGCCTCAGCGGCATGCATCGGATGAAGACCCGCCTCGACACCGAGATCGATGTGGTGCGGGGCAATTCGAGCGCACTCGACGACCTGAATGAGAAAAAGGCTCAACTCAAGGCGCTCCGCGAACACGGCACCGAGTGGGACCAGCACCTGTCTCGCGACATCACCCTCGCCCGTCAACGGGCCGTGGCCGTACTCGACGCCGATTTCAACAAGATCAAGGAGGACTGGAGCGCACGGATCAACGGCGAGGGGTGGCGCATCCTGCGCAAGCAACCACAGGTGTTCACCGCCGCCATCATGTCCGACCTGCAAGCTGCGTCGGCGCGGGCATTCGACACCTTCGCGACCTCGCTACACGACATCGTCTCCCGGCTGTTCGGCAACGACGAGCACTGGGAAGACATCATGGATACCGTTGCGAGCGCGCTGGTCGCCGAGGACATCAATTCTCCAGAGGTGCAACGGAAGTGGAAAGACGTCGTCGATCCCAGCGCCATGATGATGGGCTTCATGGGGGCGAACCTGCTCACCGGCGGAATGGTCGGCGGCGCGATCTTCGGCAGCCTCGCGATGGCGGCCGTGCTGCCGATCGGGCTCGTGGCCGGAGGTGTGTGGTTGTCGGTGAACTTGGGCTACCGCGCCATGCGCAACGGACGCCAGCACCTGATCACCTGGCTGCGGGAAACACTGTCGCTCGCCAACAAATCGACGCTGCGTGTGATCGACCGAACCGTCGCGACCGCGCGACCGGAAATCGTGGTGGCCTACCGCCGTCACCTGCGTGCCCAGACCGATGAGATCACCGAACAGATCAACGCCGGAGCCGAGGCGGCAAAGGAAGACAAGGCAACCCGAGACAAGCGGGTGCGCGGTCTGACCCGCCGTCTCACCGAGATCGTCTCTCTCATCGAACAACTGGACACCGCCATCGCCGGGCTCAAAGCCGATGCCCGACGCAGCGACGTGGACCTCGGCGACCATGTGGCTCTCGGGAAAGACCCGGTGCTCGGCACAGAGTCGGCCTCCATCGGTGACACCCCGTGAGCCGGCCCCACGAAGGGCGACGGACCCGGCCCCATGCTCTCCGTGATCAGCTCACCGCGGCGCTGGCGGAGATCGCGCGTATCGACCGTCCCCTGGCTCGCAGCACCGCCCAGATCCGCGACACCCTCTGGGCGCCACCGCGTGTGGTGGTCGTCGGGCGGGTGAAGGCCGGCAAGTCGACACTGGTCAACGCCCTGATCGGCGACCTGGTCGCCGACACCGCCGCAACCGAGTGTACGAAAGTCGTTGCGGTGTACCAGGACGGTGCGCCGGCGCGCGCCGAGGCGGTGAAGATCGGCGGCGCCCGGCACACCGTCCGGCTGGTCGACGGCAGACCCACCGAATTGGGTTGTCCGACAGATCAGGTCGCCTATCTCGACCGTTTTCTACCGAGCCGGTTGCTGCGCAACATGGTGCTGATCGACACCCCCGGGCTGGCGACCATCACCACCGGTAACGAGCAGGCCACCCGCCGCGCACTGATCGACGGGTTCGGGCAGACCCGCGACGCGTCGGTGAACGCCGACGCGGCGATCTTCCTGTTCGACGCGACGCCGCGCGCCGACGAAGTGCAATTCCTGCGCGAGCTGGGTTTCTCGGCGGTCAACACGATCGGGGCCCTGGCCAAAGCGGACACCCTGGGCGAGGGCGCATTCGGCGACGTCGATCCCATCGACGCGGCACGAGCACAGTCCGCCGTGATCGCCGAATCGATGTCGGCGAGCCTGCTGACGGTGCAGCCCGTCGCCGGATTGTTGGCGCAGACGGCGCAGACCGGCCAGTTCACCGAATCCGATGCCGACGCACTCGCGGCACTGGCCGGGCTCTCCGACACGTCGCTCGAGCTCTGGCTGGAAGCAGAGACCCCCTCCATCGGCACCGACGCCGAACGCGACAGACTGCTGGACCTGTTGGGCGAGTACGGCTTACGGCACGCCAGAAAACTCGCCCCGCGCGGCGCCCACGCGGTCAACTCATGGCTGCAGCAGCGTTCGGGCGTCGACGAGCTCCGGGCGAACATCGAACTCGATCTCACCCGGTCGGTACTCATCACGCGAGCTGTGCGGGCGTGCACCGAGATCGAGCATCTGGCGTTGACGCATCCTGCAGGCGGCCAGATCCGGTCGTACCTGCGTCAGGTTCGTCAGACCCCCCAGGCACACACCATGGCCGAGTTCAAGGCGATGCGCGCCCTGACCCGATCGGACCCTGAGTCGCCTTGGGTCGGCGAGTTACGGCAGATCCTGATCGGCTCGGGTATCGCGGGTCGGATCGGCCTGCCGCCCACCGCTGACCGCAATACCGTTGCGGCCGAGCTGGATCGACGCCTTCGCCAGGTCCATGAGGCCGGCCTCATGGGCGGGTCCGCGGCGGAGGAGCAGGCGGTGGCCGTGCTGTTGCGCACCTACTCGATGATGCGCCGCGCGATCTGACGGGACACAGACGGGTTACCCGGTCCCACGCGACGACGGAGCCAGCCACATCCCCACGATGGCATCGAGCAGATCGGCGGAGAAGTCGTCCCAGCCCAGCGACTCGTCGTCGAGCGCATCCACGAGACGTCGTTCACGCTCGGCTGTCATGTGCACCGACAACTGCCGTGCCATGTCGGCACGGAACCATCGGACCTCGGCAGGCAGCTCGGGAAGTCGACTGCCGATGCCGCGCAACGTCTCCTGGAGCGATGGTGAGGTGAGCGAATCGTTGTAGACGATGTCGCGCAAGGTGGGGTCAGTCAACACCTGCGCACTGAACCGGGCGTACCAGGTGGGGCTTCCGAGGGAGGCGAGGTGGTCGATCGGCGGCTGGATCAGACAGGCGATCCAATCCCGGACTTCGGGTGAGTCCCCCGCCTCACGGAGCAACCGTGCGCGATGCTGTTCGATGCCGACCCCGTGTTTGTGCACGATGGCGCGAACGAGGTCGGTTTTGGTGCCGAAGTGATACCCCACGGCAGCGTTGTTTCCTTGCCCGGCAGCTTCACTCACCTGCCGGTTCGAGACCGCGAACACCCCGTGCTCGGCGAAGAGCCGTTCCGCGGCGGAGAGGATCCGCTCGCGCGTCTCCTCTGCCCGCGCCGACTTGGTGCCGGTGTTGCCACTCGCCATTGGTTTCCTCGAGTCCTCGGGTGAAGGGCCGCCCGCGGGTCATCGATGAACTGCATCGCGGCGTCTTCCACCATCTACGCAGCGACCAACTAAGTCAAGTGATTGAAAACCCTGATTCGGCGACGCCTGTCCCCTTCAGCGTCCCGTCACACCGCCAGCGCAGCGAGCATCTCCCGGACCGCCCGCGGCCACCCGAAGTCTTCGGCACGCCGCCGGGCGGCCTCGCGTCGGGGGGCCTCGGGCCGGGACAACACATCACCGATGCCGTGGGCGAAACCCTCGGGCGAGTTCTCTGCCACGAACCCGCACTCTCGATCGAGGACCTCGGCGAGCGCCGACGTGGCAGAGACGACTGCCGGTGTCCCCGAGGCAAGTGATTCGAGCGCCGACAACCCGAAGGTCTCGTGCGGTCCCGGGGCCAGTGCCACATCGGCGGACGCCAGCAGCCGGGCGAGTGCCAGCTGGTCGGTGATGAACCCCGCGAATTCGACGGGCAGACCGACGGCGCGGCGCTCGAGTCGTCCTCGCATGGGCCCGTCTCCCGCGATCACCAACCGCGCGTCGACTCCGTTGTCACGCAACACACCAAGCGCGTCGATGCTCCCGTCCACGTGCTTCTCGACCGAGAGTCGGCCGCAGTGGACCAAGAGCGGCTGATCCGTCCTCGCCCACCGAGCACGAGTCCCGGCGTCACGACGATCGGGATGAAAAGTCCGCAGATCCACGCCGAGCGGTACGCGCCTGACATTGCTCGCGCCGATCCGATCGAACTCTTCGCGGGCGAACTCGGTGGTGCACACCACCGTGTCGTACGACTGCGCGGTGCGGCGGTTGGCCACGTCGGCCAGCCGTCGCGCGGCTTGCGCTGGCATCACCTGACCGAGCATGCGGTCGAGGCGTTCGTGGGAGATCATCGTGCTGGCGACATCTCGACGCCGAGCCCACTGCCCGAGCCCACGCAACGTCAACCGGTCGGACACCTCGATGGCGTCGGGTCGCATGGCGGCGGCGACATCGACCACGGGCCGCATCCGCGCCACCCGATATCCTCCGGTGAACGCAACCCTGGGAGCGGGGACGGTGATCCGCACGACTCCGGAGGCCAACTTCTCCTCGGTGTGCAGTGGTCCCGGAACGATCAGCGTCACGTCGTGCCCTGCCGCGCAGTACCCGGCCCCGAGCTGATCCACCGCAGTCCGGAGGCCCCCGGACCGGGGGCCGTAGAAGTTCGCGACCTGCACCACTCGCATCCTCGGACTGTGTCGCGAGCAGAAGTGCTCGATGCATCCGCCGATCGAACGCGAACTCAACAAATCGTGAACTCTGATCACCTCGATACAACCGGTCGGACAGGCGCCGTCGCCGGACCGCGCGTTTTGGGGCACCGTAGGCCGGGTAATCCGCCGAAAGCCGCCCGACACCACATCGGCAGGAGATGCCCGAACCATGACCTCGACAATCGAAAATCGCCAGGGCGCAATCGATTTCCTCGTCGGGTGTTCGTTCGACTCGTTGCTCGACCGTGCGCGAGACGCCCCCAAGAACCACTTCTGATCGGAGCAGCACTGTGCTGAGCAAAAATGTCGCCCCGGGCATCCACATGTTAACCTACGCCTCCACGAATCTGTATCTCGTGGAGTACGACGATCGGGTGCTGATCGTGGATTCCGGATTGCCCCGGGTGTGGCCTCACCTGATCTCAGCCCTCGACGAACTGGGCCGCAAGCCCGACTCGGTCGAGGGAATCGTGCTCACCCATGCGCATTTCGACCACGTGGGCACCGCACGTCGGGCGCAGAAGGAGTGGAATGTGCCGGTGTGGGTGCACACCGACGACGAACGGCTCGCCCGGCATCCCTACCGCTACCAGCACGAGAAGACGCGGCTGCTCTATCCACTTCGGTACCCGGCATCCATCCCCGCGCTCGGACGGATGACCATGGCCGGGGCACTGATGGTCCGGGGAGTCCTCGATCCGACTCCGATCACCACCGACCAGGCGCTACCCGGGGCGCCGGTGGTCATCCCGACGCCAGGCCACACCGTCGGTCACATCGCTCTGCACTTCCCCGACCGCGACGCCCTGATCGCCGGCGACGCACTGGTCACGCTCGATCCGTACACCGCCCAGACCGGACCACAGATCGTTGCCGGTGCCGCGACGGCAGACAGTGGTCGCGCCCTGGGTTCGGTCATAAGACTCGCCGATACGCACGCATCGGTGGTGCTGCCAGGACACGGCAAGCCCTGGAACGACGGCATCGAGGCGGCCGCCGACCTCGCCCTCTCGCGGGGTCCGCACTGAGTTCTTCTGGCTCGATCGGTCGGGCAGCGAAAACTTCCTGAAGTTTTCTCTGATCCGCCGGAACATTCACGCCACCGGGTTTCTCCTATTCACAACACAGCAAAGCCACCACGGCCTGCGCCCACCCCGCACACAAGGAGAACCCAATGTCCGACAACAGCATCCCCGAAATCGCCGAAGACGCCACCGTCCTCGAGGTCTTCGACATCGACGGCGACGGAGTCGTCGAGTCCGCACTGGTCGATGTCGACGCAGACGGCTCCGGCGACGCACTCATCCAGGATTACGACCAGAACGGCGAGCCGGAGACCATCGCCTTCGACACCGACGGCGACGAGCACTACGAGACGGCGGTCTCCGACACCGACGAGGACGGCGAGGTCGACACGGTCTTCGTCGACGAGAACGTCGACGGTGTCCACGACGTGGCGTTTGTCGACGAGAACCAGGACGGTGAGGTCGACGCCGTCTACACCCACGACATCACCACCGACGAGTGGACCGAGGTGGACCCCTCCACCGTCGAGACGCCCGACACCAGCGCTCTTTAGATCGACAAACGATCACAGGAGCTGTGAACCATGTCTGATTCGGTCCACCCCGAGCCGTCCCCGCAGGATCCCCCGGCCGAGCACAGCGGCCACTCCGACGTCGTCGAACCGCCTTACGTTGTTGAAACAGCCGACTTCGACGGAAACGGCTACTCCGAGTCCGCGCTGCTCGACACCGACGGCGACAACGTCGGCGACACGATCGTCCAGGACTTCACCGAAGACGGCGAAGCAGAGACCATCGCGTACGACACCGACGGCGACGGGTTCAGCGAGACGAGCCTGTCCGACCTCGACCAGGATGGGACGGCCGACACCGTCTTCGTCGACCTGGACCAAGACGGTGTGCACGACCTGTCGGTCACCGACTCCGATCAAAACGGCATCCCCGACGGGTTCACGGTGCTCTGACGAGCACCCGACGCCCCGCCTCGACACGGACCGCATTCGTCGGTCATTCGACAGCAGGACAAAGGCCGCCGTCAGCCCGGTGATCAACTAGGTTGACGGTGGCCGAGTCCGCTGTCCCAATCGTCATTTCCCACACTGAATCCTGAAACCGGAAGGACCCATCACCGATGTCGAACCAATGGTGGCTGGCAATCGACTTCGGCACGTCCAACACCGCGGCGGCCGCCTACGAACCCGGGCACGGCGCGCCGCAGGTGGTGCCGCTCTCGCACAACAGCGACATCATGTCGTCGTCGGTCTACGCAGACTCCTACCGCAACATCGTGGTCGGAGAGGCCGCGGTCAATCAGGCCGGCAACAACCCGGCAGCATTCATCACCCATCCCAAGCGGCACATCAACGCCGGAACCGTTCCGGTCGGCAATCTGGATCTGCCGTTGGAGAATCTCATTGCCGCCGTGCTCAATTCAGCTTTGACACGCGCGTCGGAGAGGCGCGGTGGCACAAGGCCGACGCGGTTGATCCTCACCCACCCCGTGGCGTGGTCGCCCGAGGAGATCGACATCCTCACCCGCGCTGCCGAATTGATCGGCTTCGATCGATCCGCGGTCACACTGATCTCCGAGCCACGCGCGGCGATCGCCCACTACACCAGCGCGATCGGCGATGCGGCGGACGCGGGCTCGACCACGGTCGTTGTCGTCGACTACGGCGGCGGGACATGCGATGTGGCGGTGGTGAAGCTCGGCGCGGGAGCCGCGGGCGGTGCCGGACCCATCGACCTCGTTGCCCACGACGGCAACAACGGTCTCGGTGGCAAGAACCTCGACGCGATGATCCGGCGTTGGGTGGACAGGCAACTCACCTCGCGGAACCCCGAACTGCTGGAGTACCTGCGGGGCGCCAACCTGTCCACCAAGCGAGCGGTCGACGACAACATCCGGCGGGCCAAGGAATTGCTCTCGGAGTCGCCTCGGGCCGTCATCAACATCAGCGCCGGTGGCCACGAGGCCACCCTCGAACTCACCAGGGGCGAGTTCGAACAGCTCATCTCACAGAACGTCGATGCCGTGGTGGAGTTGACCTCCCGCACACTGGCCCGTGCCGGAGCCGGCCGCGACGTCCGGATCTATCTCACCGGCGGATCATCCCGGGTGCCGCTGGTGCACCAACGACTCGGCGAGCTCGGCACCGTCGCCACACTCGACAACCCGAAGACCGTAGTGGCCCTCGGTGCCCTGGAATCCGTTGTCGGACAACAAGAGGGAACGGCGGCAGCTTCGCCCGGCGCACCGATACCACCTGTTGTCCCGGTTCCCCTGTCCAAGTCACCCGAGCCTCCCCGATCAGCCCAGTCCACCCCATCGGCCCAGCCCACTCCGGAGTTCCCGCCCACCCAGCAGGCACCGATCCCCACGGGAATCGAACCGCCGCCGTCGTGGGGTGCCCCGGCCGCGCAATCCGGTGGTTACACCCAGAACCCGTACGACGGTGCAGGAGCCGGCCCCTACGCGGCCGGACAGGCCAGTACCTACGGCCAAGAAGCTGCCTACGGACAAGCCCCGTTCGGCCAGGGGTCACCGTACGGTACTGCCGGCCAGCAGAATTCGGGCCCGTTGTACGGATCCGGCGGTGGTCAGCCCCCGTACGGCGGGGCCACGCCGGCCACGCTGCCGAATCCCAACCGCAACCGGAACATCGCCATCGCAGCAATCGCAGCCGTGGTTGTTGTCTTGGTGGTGGTCATCCTCGGCGTGGCCCTGGCGAGTTCGGGAGGCGACGACGACCCGAAAGCACAACCGGGCCAATCCTCCACAACGTCGACGACAACAACCACAACAACCACGCGGCGCACGCAGCCGACCACCGAGACCTCCACCGCGGCAACGTCGCTCGACGCCGACGATCAGGCGCTGGCTGATGCGAACACCGATCTCGTCGACATCACCACATGCGGGGAGAAGTCGCGACCGGACTACGCGTTGGCCGCAATCGTCTGCGAGCCGGCGCCCGCCGTCGTGGCTGACGGAACCGGAGCTGTTCGCGCGGAGAACATCGTCATCATCGAGTCGTCGGACTCGAACATCAAGGCGATAGCCGACAGGGAGTACTCCGAAGGCAACTCGTCGGAGATGTTCTCCCGTCCATTCGATGGCGGCACCACATATGCGTACTTCGCCGCGATGGACAACGGCGGGACCGGCTACTTCGTGTACTCCGAAGCCAACTCGACCGTGACCTGGTGGGTGACCACCAGTCCTGATCAGGCGGCTTTCACCGCGTGGCTGCAGTCGGCCGGCATCTGTATCTGCTGAGTCGGCCAAAGCCCGGTACGAGTCCAACAATAAGCAGTTCGCCCGTCGGCTTTGCCGGCGGGCGAACTGCTTGTTCAAGAAGAAATAGGTGGGTTCAGTCGACTTCCTGGAACAGCGAGTCGCCGTCGTCGGGGAACGCCTGACCCTGTCCCTGCACTCGCGAACTACCGTCGTGAACGATCAGACCGTCGTCGGTCTCCAGTTCCTGCACTCCGTCGGCGAGGACATTGTCGTCGGGTCCCTGATCATCGATCACCTCGTCGACCAGCTTCTCGGTCAGTTCGTCGTCGGGCGCGGCTGCGACTGGCACTTCCGGCTGTTCCTCGGGCTGCACGTCCGGGACCTCTTCGGCGATGCGCTCGTCAAGGGACTCGCCTTCGCGTTCCTCACTGTGCGTGGTGCCGAATTTGTCCGCTTCCGCCCAGTGCTCTGGGGGATCGACGACGTCGTCGTCACCATGATTCTTGAGGTCGTCGGAGTCAAGGCTCTCGCTTGGGCTCAGGGTGTCGCCAGGACCGTCTTCAATACTCATGGACACCGGATGCCCGTTTGCGCGACTGCCGAAACGCAGCGCTGCGGGCGCGAACGCCTACTTGCGCGAGGCCTGGCCGGTGGCGGGATCGACTTCGAGGACGCCACCGGCGAACTTGCTCTGGAAAACCTGGGTGACCGGCCCGAGCAGGGTGCTCAGCGAGTCCTCGAGCGGTAGCCCGAGCACGCTCTCGCCGCCCTGTAGTGCAAAGTTCAGCAGGGCCAGGCCGCCGAGAGCATGTGCACCGGTGTCGGGACCGAAGAACACCGAACCGTTCTGGAACTGCTGAACCGCGCCGGTTCCCGACGTGGTCGGCAGAATCGGCCCTAGGGCTTCCCCGAGCACACCTGAGCTGCCGCCCAGTTCGGTGAACTTGCCACCGATGGCCGCTTCGGCGAGTGCCAGCAGTTCGCTGACGAGATCTCCGGCTCCGGTTCCCGGCGTTGCCGGCAGTTCACCGGTGGGCAGCGGGGTGCCGCCCGGCGCCGGGATGGCTGGCACGCCACCTGTGGGCGTGGAACCGACTCCGGAGGGAGGAGCAACGATCGCGGGCGGAGTGGTCTGACCCTGGACCGAGAAGAACGACGAACGCAGTTGCAGTTTGGTGCGCACCTCCTGCGCCGGGACGTCGACCGTGCCGCCCGTACCGCTGATCCGAACCGTCGCCGCGCGGCCGTTCTCCGCGCCCATGCCGTAGGCCTCGATCACCTCGAAACCGGTGAGCGACCCGACACCGAAGGTGGAGGCGATGCTGTCCGAGCTCACCGTGGCGGTCCAGTCGCGGTACGGGGAGATGGTGTCTCCTTCGTCGAGCACAGCCGGGAAGTCCCGGCCGTCGGTGGCCCCACCTGTGGAGGAGGAGAACTCGGTGAATGCCGGCTTCCCGTCCTTCATCAGGACCACACCGGCGGTGGCGTCGACAGCGGCGTTCGTTCGTGGGTCTTCGGCACCGACACCGCCGTAGACCTGTGAGTTCTGGGTGTCGTCGATGGGCTTGCTGATGTCCATGGACGCGAGGGCGTAGGTACGGGCGGCCACCGCCTGGGCCTTGAGCGCCTCGGCGCCACCCTCGTCCGCCCAGCTGACGATGATCTCTTTGGGGACGACACCCTTCACGTAGTCGTCCAGCGGCACGACGTTGATCACGCGGTCCCCGTCGAATCCGAGTGAGCCCCGGAAGGTTTCGTTCGAACCACACATCTTCAGCAGTTCGGGCACCGGACGGCCTGGACCCGCGGTGATGGGCGACACCATCGATCGAGGCAGCTCGACCGTCTGGACCACACCGCCACCGCATCCATCAGTGATGGTGGCGGTGGACCCGGACAAACTGACTGCTTGTCCGGGCGCCACCGCCACCTCACCGACCTTCAGGCCGGCATCCGCGAAGACATTGACCGACGACTCGCCTGTGAGAATTACCGAGACGTCGACGTTGTCCACCTTCCCCGCGGTGGTGCCGCCGTAGTAGTGACTCAGGATCTGAGTCGAGGACCAACCTTGTTTGGCGTAGCCGAACGCACCCCACTGACCCATCCCGCGTCCGTGGCCGTTGCCGTGTCCGATCAGCGTCACCTCGCCACCGACGGTGAGATCGACGTTCGATTTCACCGTCTGCGGCACTGCCCACATGGTCACGCCGGCGGCGAGCAACAGTGACACCCCGGCCGCAGCCGTCCGCCGCAGACCGGTGCCGAACACATCACGGCCCCCGATGGGGCGGGTTGTGTACAGCCCTGGAATGCGCGACATAGATGTCCTCTCATCACTCGCCCACGGTCGCGGTCAAGCGCACGCGGTAGCCGCGAGCTTGTGACTAGTGGGACTGTTGTGACAGTAGTGAAGGAACAGCGGCCACAAAAGTCACATCGAGTAACAACAGCATCACGAGTTTCACGCCACGCCGAGCGTGGTCGTGGACTTCGGTGTCCGTAGAAGACACGATTTGGCCGTCTGGCAAGTCGATGGGGAAGTCGACGTCGCCCACGAGACGCCAGTTTGGCGTGCGTGGCGGCGCCGGTGAAAAGACTGTCGATCAGTTACGACAATCAAGGGAGAACCACGTGCGCTACCGCCGACCGAAGCCGTCGATCGTCCTGGGGACGGTGGCCGCCGTCGTTGTCGCCAGCCCGGTTGCAGTCCTGGTCGGGGGAAGCGCGCCGAACTTCGCCGTCGACCCGACCGAGCCGCCCGCCATCACCGCGACGACGATCAACCAGATCAACCTCAACGAGGTCCCGACGATCGTGCTGAACCTGGTCAAGTCCGGGCTCGCCGACGCCGGGGTGACCTTGCCCCCGATCGATGTCTCGGGCATCAAACTGCCCGACATCCCGCTGCAGATCCCACCCGGCCTCCTGCCGACCGACCTGCTCCCCTCGACCACCGCGCCGGGAACCATCACCACCTCCCCCTCGGTGCCATCGTCGACAGATGCGTCCAGCAGTGCTCCGGCCCCGGCGACCGGCGAGGACGTCCCCGAGGGCGCGATCGTGAAAGAGGTGGGTCAAGAGGACCCGTTCTCCATGGTCGGCCTGACCTGGCAGGGCGTCGCCAACACCACTGCGTATGTGCGTGCCAAGCAGATCGACGGCAGCTGGGGCCCCTGGGTCTCGGCCGACCGTGTCGACGGCGTGAGTGCCAAGGATCCGAACAAGCAAGGCACCGAGCCGGTCTGGGTCGGCAAGACCAACCTGGTCCAGATCGCGGTCACCGACGACGGTGTCGCCGCCCCTGGCACCGGGACCGGGTCCACCGAGGGGTCTGCGACGAGTTCGCCGAGTGGAACACCTCCGACCACCACGACCGGCCCCACCGATGAGGTGCCGACGACAACCACCACCTTCACCACTCCCCCGGTTCCCAAACGCACCGACACCTCCATCCCCACCTCGACCGCCACATCAGGCGAGGTGGTTCCCCAGGCGTTCACGCCCAAGCAGGAGCCGTTGCTCACCACCACCGGTGCGCCCGGGCAAAACGCTCTGCAGCAGGCGATCTCGACCATCAGCGCCGCATTGATCACGCCCGGCACGGGTGCGGTCCTGGGATCGCAGCCCTTGGCGGCTGACCCCGCCGCTCCCGCAGCGGCGCCCGCTCTGCCCGCCGTGGCCGCGCCGTCGGCAACCCCCCAGGTGATCACCCGGGCGCAATGGGGCGCCGACGAATCCATTCGATGCTCTGATCCCACGTATGACGACACTCTCAAAGAGACTGTCGTGCACCACACGGCGGGGACGAACGACTACACCCGCGAACAGTCCGCCGAGATCGTGCGCGGCATCTACGCCTACCACGCGCAGACCCTGGGCTGGTGCGACATCGGTTACAACGTGCTGGTCGACAAGTACGGTCAGATCTTCGAAGGCACCGCAGGCGGGTTGGACAAGAACGTCCAGGGCACCCACACCGGCGGCTTCAACAAGGACACGATGGGCCTGTCGCTGATGGGCAACCTCAACGAGATGGCTCCCTCGCCCGAGATGCTCGCTGCCGCAGGATCTTTCCTGGGCTGGCGTCTCCGACTGGCGGGCCTGGATCCCCGCGGCACGGGCTCGGTGGTGTCGCAGGGCTTCGACGGAGCCTTGTTCGCGGCCGGTGAGACGGCGACGCTGCCGATCATCAGCGGGCACCGCGACTTCTACTCCACCGAATGCCCGGGCAACCTCGCCTACGAGGCGCTGCCACAGATCCGCGAGATCGCCGCGTCGGGTGCTGCCGTCGTGGCGCCTCCGGCCGCCCCCGCCCCGGTCGACGCGGCGCCGGTACAAAGTCCGGTGTCCGGTACCGAGAACCCACAGGTGCTGTCCACCACCGACACCGGCGCCATCGCCCAGCAGTGGATGGCGACCGGCGGTCCCACCGGTGAACTCGGCAACGCCGTGACCACCGAGCAGACCACCCCGGACGGCAGCGCAAAGTTCGCGGACTTTGAGAACGGCAAGATCTACTGGTCCGAGTCCACCGGCGCGCAGATCATCAAGGGCGCCATCGCAAAAGCGTGGGCCACCATGGGCTTCGAGAACAGCCCGCTGGGTCTGCCCACCTCATCGGAGACGACGGGACCCGACGGCGTCACGCAGAGTTTCCAGGGCGGGACGTTGGTGTGGAACCTGGTCACCGGCATCGTGCGGGTGCTGCGTACCTACATCGACACGTTCAACGACACCTACGACGCCCAGCGCGAGGCGGCCGCGGTACCGACCGCACCGCCGGCAGGCTGACACCTGACGCACGGTTCCGGGTGTCGCGCAACGGTTCACACCGGTGCGCGACGCTCGGTGCCGCGCGCGGTCGGTGAGCCGCTAGAACCACCGGGCCAGCACCTGGCCCACCCCGCCGGAGTTGTTGTCGGGCGCGATCTCATCTGCCGCGGCGATGGCGGCGGGATGGCCACCGGCCATCGCAAAACCCCGGGTGACCCAACGCAACATCTCGACATCGTTGGGCATGTCTCCGAACGCGATCGACGCACCGGTCGGTAGGTCCTTCAGCTCGGCCAGCGTCCGCAATCCGCTGGCCTTGCTGACGCCGGGTGCCGATAGTTCGATGAGCCCGTTGTCGGTGGAGAACGTGACGTCGGCGAGGTCGCCCACCACCGCCTCCAGACGCCGCGCCATCTCGTCGCTGCTCAGTTCGGGACGCCGGACCAACATCTTCACCGCGTTCTCCGACAGGACGTCGGCTTCACTCATCTCGATGTGGTCCGGATTGAGCCACGCGTGCTGATAGCCCGCGGTCGCGACAAACGGGGGCGTCGCCGCATCGTGTGCACTCTTGCCCACCCGCTCCACCGCCAGACCGCATCCCGGGATCTGCTCGTAGGCAAGCGCGGCCAGTTGCTCGAGCACTGAAGCTTTGAGCGTCGCCGAATGCAGTACCTGATCGGTGGCGACGTCATAGACGATCGCGCCGTTTGCGCACACGGCAAGCGGCTCGACCTCGAGTTGGTCGGTGATCTCGGCTATCCACCGCGGCGGACGGCCGGTCGCGATCACAAACGTCGCACCCGCCGCCGTCGCCTTGGTGATCATCGTTCGCACGAGCTCGGGAACGGTGTTCTGGTTGTCGATGAGGGTTCCGTCGACGTCGCTGGCGATCAGCGTGGGAGGCCCGGCGAACTCTGACGGCGTTTCATCCAATTGGGGCATTTCATCCATTTTGCCGCTTGTCGCGCCGGGCGGCCGAATCGGCCGCGTCCAGTGCGTCGGCCTCTTCGATCGTGGGTGCGCTGCCTCCGAGCCTGGCGGGCACCCAATATGCGCCTGCGGGGTGTTCGCCGTAGCGTTCCTGGACGTCCGCGAGCATGCTCTGCATCGTCGACCGCAGATGGTCGGCCAGTAGACGGGCCTCGATCGCACCCCCTCCACCCGGCGCGATCGGGTCACCGAACTGCACGATGATCGGCGTGCGGCTACGACCGAGGTTCCTCGGTCCACCCTTGGTGGCGATCCGCTGAGCGCCCCAGACGATGACCGGCACGATCGGCACCCCGGCATCCATCGCCATGCGTGCGACGCCCGACTTGAAGGTCTTGATCTCGAAACTCCGGCTGATCGTCGCCTCCGGATACACGCCGACCACCTCACCATCACGCAAGGCCTGGACTGCGAGTTCGTACGCCTGCGCCCCGGCGGACCGGTCCACCGGCACGGTCCTGGTGTGTTTGATGAGAAACCGCATGATCGCGATCTGCTGCATCTCCGACTTGATCATGAAACGCACACGGCGACCCCGGTGGTGGACGCCCAGTGCTGCGGGCAGGAAGTCCACGTAAGCGGTGTGGTTGATCGCGAGAACCACTCCGCCGGCGGCGGGCAACTTGTCGAGATCAAGAAACGTCAGCTTCAGGCCCTGCACCTTGACCAGGGTCTTGGCGGTGATCTCGAGCGCCCGGAATACCGGTTCCATGCGCTCAGGGTAACGGCCCCACGGTGGCGCGAGATCTGCACACGGGTGTGAGCGAGGTGCCAGTCGGGTATGCGGCCGACACGAAGAGTGATTCACGCACCACAGGGAGAGCCATGTCAGCAACGGTCGGCGATGTCGTCCTGGAACGTCTACGTCAGTGGAACATCGGCCAGGTCTTCGGCTATCCGGGCGACGGCATCAACGGGTTGCTGGCCGCCTGGGGTCGCGCCGACAATTCTCCCCAGTTCGTCCAGTCCCGCCATGAAGAGATGTCGGCTTTCCAGGCGGTCGGTTATGCGAAATTCTCCGGACAGATCGGAGTATGCGCGGCCACAAGCGGTCCCGGCGGTATCCACCTGCTCAACGGGCTCTACGACGCGAAGCTCGACCACGTGCCGGTACTGGCATTGGTGGGGCAGACCGAGCGCAGCGCCATGGGCGGGTCGTACCAGCAGGAAATCGACATGCTCTCGCTGTTCAAGGATGTCTGCAGTGAGTACGTCCAGATGTGCACCGTGCCCGAGCAGATCCCCAACCTCATCGATCGCGCGATCCGGATCGCCCTGTCCGAGCAGGCACCCACGGCGCTGATCTTCCCGTCGGATGTGTTCGAACTCGGACACACGCCACCACAGCACGAGTTCAAGCACGTGCCGTCGAGCCTGGGGCTCTCCCCCGGCGCGCCCGCCGCCGATCCGGCCGCCGTCCAGCAGGCCGCGGACCTCCTCAACGCCGGCGAGCGTGTTGCCATCTTGATCGGACAGGGCGCACGCGGCTGCGTCGGGGAACTCACCGAGGTCGCCGATCTCCTCGGCGCCGGGTGCGCGAAGGCACTGCTCGGGAAAGACGTTCTGCCGGATGATCTTCCATGGGTCACCGGATCGGTCGGACTGCTGGGCACCACGGCCAGCTACCAGATGATGAACGACTGCGACACCTTGCTGACGGTGGGGTCGAACTTTCCGTACAGCCAGTTCCTCCCCGAACTCGACCAGGCCAGGGCCGTTCAGATCGACCGATCCGGAAAGTGGATCGGCATGCGTTACCCCTACGAACTGAACATCGTCGGCGACGCAAAGACCACGCTGCGACAACTCATTCCACTGTTGCAACGCAAGGAAGACCGCAGCTGGCGGGAAACCATCGAATCGAACGTCGACCAGTGGTGGACGATGGCCGAAAGTCAGGCCACCACCGATGCCGAACCGACCAATCCCATCAGGATGTTCCACGAGTTGTCCGAGCGGATGCCGGACAACGCCATCATCGCCGCCGACTCGGGAAGCGCCGCCAATTGGTATGCGCGACACCTCAAGTTCCGCGGTTCGGTCCGCGGCTCACTGTCGGGGACGCTGGCAACGATGGGCCCGGCGGTGCCGTACGTCATCGGGGCCAAATGGGCCCACCCCGACCGGCCCGGGATCGCGTTCGAGGGTGACGGCGCGATGCAGATGAACGGCCTGGCCGAGATGCTCACCATCGCCCGGTACTGGAAGCAGTGGGCCGACCCGCGGCTGATCGTGGTGGTGCTGCACAACAACGACCTCAATCAGGTCACGTGGGAGCAACGCGCCATGGAGGGAACCCCCAAGTTCGTAGAGTCGCAGTCACTGCCCGACATGAACTATGCCGAATTCGCCCGCGGCATCGGGCTTCTCGGCATCAATGTCGACACCACCGAGGAGATCGGACCTGCCTGGGACGCCGCCCTCGCGGCCGACCGCCCGGCATTGCTCGACGTCCGATGCGACCCGAATGTCCCGCCCATACCGCCGCACGCAACGCTCGAGCAGGCGAAATCACTCGGCAGCGCACTGATCAAAGGTGACGAAGACGCCTGGCAGGTGGTGAAGAACACCGCCAAACAGAAGCTTGCGCAGGTTCGGCCGTCTGACGACAGTTGAAGTGAAAACGCCTGGGGCAGTTGATCTGTGGATCACACGTGGTACGCCGATAAGATAGATTATGTCAACTAAACTTGACAACGGGCCGGTAGGGCCTTCTCTCGGTGCCGCATAGTGGCCAGCAGTTCGACGGGGCTTTATCCGGTTACGGTTAGCAGACGCCGTACGACACTGTTCGGCTGTAACTGGATGGGAGCTCAACAGTGAGCACCGACGACCCCGATCACGCTGATGTGTACGTCAAGATCGCTCAGCTGGCCCGTGAGATGAGCGAGCACATGCCCGCTGACACCACCAGCGCCTTGGACGAGCTGGTCGGCAATGCCGTCGCCCACATTCCGGGCGCCGCCTATGCCGGCATCACCGTGGTAGCCCGGCGAGGCGAGGAGATCACCACCCCTGCGGCGACCGGTGAACATCCCCGTACGCTCGACGCCCTGCAGCACAAGCACCATCAGGGCCCGTGTTACGCCGCCGCGACCGAGCACGACAGCTACTTCATCAGCGACCTGCACACCGAAGAGCGGTGGCCTGCGTTTCGGTCCGACGCGATGGCCCACACGCCCATCCGGTCTATCGCCTCGTTCACTCTGTTCACCACCCGCGACACCGTCGGCGCACTCAATCTTTACGCTGTCGAACCTGACGCCTTCGGCCAACAGTCTCGCGACCTGGGGTACGTTTTCGCTGCCCATGCCGCCGTTGTGTGGGCTGCGCTGCAACGCACCGAGCAGTTCCAGAGCGCACTGGCCAGCCGCGACATCATCGGCCAGGCCAAGGGCATGGTCATGGAACGCTACAACCTCGATGCGATCCAAGCCTTCGAGTTGCTGCGTCGACTCTCGCAAGACTCGAACACCCGGATCTTCGACATTGCTGATCGGCTCGTGAGGGCAGACCATCCCCCATCGCCGGGGGGCCTTCCGTAGTTCACGTAGGTACGGATCCAGAGGGCGAGCCAGTCAGAGACAACTCACGAAATCTGTTGCCCTGCAACATGTAACAGCCGGCTATCAATGAGTATGTCAAGTAAACATGACAACACGCTGGTGGGGCTCATTCACAGCCGAAGGGCTAGCACGCCTTCTCGACGCGCACGAACGCATACTGGTTGAGTGGATCCGGACGAGGCGATTGCAACGAATCGGATACAGCGCGGTACCCCAGTGGCCTATAGGGGGCCGGACGACGACCGCGACATTCGTAATCAGGCGGCGCAACCTGCTTTGTTATTCCACGGACATCCAGGGCGAATCACCGACGCGACGCTGCAACACATCCGGGTCGATTGGGTGGGGCTCGAGGATGAGCCAGCGAGCTTCGCCGTCGGATTCTGCCTGACCACCGTCGACGGTGGTCGGCCCGGCCCTACGGTGCCGGGTTTGGCGGAGATTTCGGAGGACGAGTTCAGGGTGCGGAAGCAACGAATCGAACGCGGCCAGCGCCCGCTACCGTGACCCTCCAGCGGTAGCCCAGTCGGGCTCTCCCTCGCCAACACGGACTTCGCAAGCTTCGATCTCGGCACGGCCCACGAGCGATAGTCGTTACAGGGTATGCGGACTTGTTGAGTTGTAGGCAAGAAGTGCGCGTTCTTTGGGGGTTGTTGCTCCCCAAATTCCGTACGGCTCACCGACGTTGAGTGCGTGTTCGAGGCACTGTCGCTGAACTGGGCAGGTGTGGCAGACAGATTTTGCCTGGGCTTCGAGAAGTTCACGTTCGTGACCGCGAGAACTGTTGGGCGGATAGAAGATCGATGCATCGGCGTTGCGACAGCTGGCCGCTTGTTGCCATTCCCAGTGATCGGCCACTGGTGGCGGCAATGTGGGTGTTTGGGTTCGGTATCGCGAGACCAGTGCATCAACCACCATGTCCTTAGGCATGGGGCTCCCGTGCGGCGATGGAATCTAACTTGTTCAAACGCTTCGCTTTCGGTGACTGAACCGGGCCCGAAGTTCTATCCAGGTAGCTACGGCGAACCTAGGGGTTCCGGGGGCTTGTTAGGTCCGCGAGCTGCGTGCCATCACGACGGCGTGAGCGATGATGCCCAGGAGGCCGACGATGATGAGGTACCCGCCGATGCGCATGTTGGGCAAGGTGTCGTAGAACCCTCCCCAGGTCAGTGGTCCCTTGACGGCGAAGATGGTCACTACGAGAGTGACGAGTGCGAGGATCCCTTCGGCTGCTGCGATTAGTGTTGAGCGGCTGAGGATTGCGGCGACGGCCAGGACAATTGTGGCCACAACCAGGACCCAGGCGAGCCACCCGAAGTACGACGATTGCACCGTCGAGGGGCTGTTGCCAGATAGGTCAGCGAGGTCGCCGAAACTAAATGACATTTCGGGGACGTTGTTCGCTGGCTGGGCGGGGCTGAAGAGCCAGGTTGGACCTATGAGACTGATGATGGACAGCACCGATCCGGCAACTGCGAGAGCGATGAGTGCTGCGGGGGTGCGTGTTGCTGATCGTCTGGGGGTTGTCGTGGTCATGGTTATCTCCGATTGGTCTGAGCAGCAGTGGATTTGACGTCTGCTGCAAATGTCGGTCTTGCGGGCCACCGCGTAGATGGGCCGATGTTTGTCCGCCAGGCGGACACTGGTCCGACAAGGTGGTGTCGCAGAGCATGCACCCAACCGCAACGGTGTGTCAAGAGTCACTATTACGCGGTTAGTTTCCTTTACGCAGAACTGTTTCAGCGAGATAGGTTGAACATCAACACTTTTGGTGTAGAGCTACCGTTCGGCGAATAGTCCGAAAAAGGGCCTAGGCGGTGGAGCGGTCGTGGTGCAGGCGCTCGATGGGCCGGGCCTGCCATTGCGCCCAGTCGCGGCTGATGTGTGCGGCGGTTTCCTGCAGCAGTGGCAGGTAGGTGCCGGTCAGCGTGTCCAGAGACGTCTCGGCTGAGTGCACGGTGACGTTGACGGCGGCCCGAACCACGCCGTGGCCGTCGGTCACGGGAACGGCAATGGACCGGACGCCGGGTGCGAGTTCGTTGTCGGCCAACGCCCACCCCTGTTCGGCGACCTGGGCAAGGGTTGCAGCGAGGTCGGACTCGTCGAACGACGGCGCGGGCAGGCCTGAGCGAGTGCGCTCAGCCAGGGCAGCAAGGGCGTCGTCGAAGTTCAACGCAGCCAACAGGACCTTGCCCTGCGAGGTCACCATCGCGGGGAATCGGGTGCCGATTTCCACGCGCAAGGCAATCAGCTTGGGCACTGCGACACGTGAGACGTAGACGATGTCGGATCCGTCGAGCTGCGACATCGACGACGATTCGCCGGTTCGTGCCACGAGATCGTGCAGGTGTGGTCTGGCGATGTCCCACAATCCCAGCGAGCCCACGTAGGCCATGCCCAATTCGAGAACCCGAGGGGTCAGCATGTAGGCGCCGGCGTCATCGGAACGGACGTAGCCCAGCTCCTCGAGCGTGAGCAGAATTCGCCGCGCTGTCGGTCGTGCGAGGTCTGCTGCGGTGGCCACGTCGCTCAGACGCATCGTGGGGTGAGCGGGAGAAAACGACCGGAGCACATGGAGTCCCCGGGCCAGTGCCTCGATGAAATCGGGTCCGGTGCCTCGTTGAGCCATCGTGGTGTCCTCTCGCCGCGTAGTGCCGCCCCCATTATTCGCCCACCCCCACTCCCGGCTGCTCAGTGACGCAGGCCCAAGGTTCCGGAGATATGACGCTTGACACATCCGGCGGAGAGTTGCACTCTGGACCCTACAAGAACGGACTAGTGTCCGCCAGGCGGACACGCTGGGTGTGGCGGTCGAGATTCTTGGCAGCGCCATGGAACTCACTTCGGAGGTTCCCGTGACGCCCGATTCGATGAAGTCTTGAAAGGACCTGCACATGGATACCTACGACGTCGTAGTTATTGGCTTTGGACCGGTCGGTCAGATGGCCAGTGCTCAACTGGGCCAGGCCGGGCATTCGGTGGCCGCGTTCGAGGCCCACCCGAAGCTGTATGGCATGTCGCGGGCCGGGCACATGGACGACGAGATCGTACGAACGCTGCAGAAGATCGGTGCGGCCGACGAGTTCAAGACCGATGCGGTGGCGTGGGAGAACTACGACATGCGCACCAAGGCCTTCGGCGGCGAGTTGCTGCTGCGTCTGGACTGGAGCAAGATCGGGCCGCACGGTCACCGCGGACACTGGATCTTCTACCAAAACTTCCTCGAGCTGGCGATGCACCGCCAGGTCATGGAGACCGGCAACGTCACGGTCACCATGTCCACGCGTGCAGTGTCGTTCACCCAGGACGACGAGGGCGTCACCGTCACCCTGGAAAACCGGGACTCCGGCGAGCAATTCGACGTGCGCGCGAAATACCTGATCGCCGCCGACGGCGCGAACAGCCCGATCCGTGAAGCTTTGGGCATCTCGACGTGGGTCGGTAACTGCGACTACGAGCAGCTCGTTGTTGACTGCAAAGAGAAGCACAAGCTCAATTTCGAGTTCGACAACGGCCAGTTCGCCGACCCGAGCCGACCGGGATGCCTGTTCCAGCTCGGCGCACACCACCATCGCTGGGAGTGGACGCTACTCCCCGGTGAAAGCCCTGAAGACTTCACCGAGGAACGTGTGTGGGAACTACTCAAGCCGTGGGTGGGTCCCGACGACGTGGAGATCCTGCGGCGACCGGTGTACCGGTTCCGTGAAGTGGTGGCCGAGCACTGGCAAGACCGCCGCGTTCTGTTGGCCGGCGACGCCGCGCACGTGTTGTGGCCCTTCGCCGGTGAGGGAATGTGCAACGGCATCCGCGACGCCTCTGCGCTGGTGTGGCGTCTCGACCTGATCCTCAAGGGGCAGGCATCGCCGCAGATCCTGGAAAGCTACACCGCGGACCGCAAACCCAACTTCATCGGCTGGATGAACCTCTCACGCGAGATCGGTTTGCCATGTGTGATCACCGATCCCGAGATCGCAGCGATGCGAGATCAGGGCATGAAAGCTGCACTCGACGACCCCTCGCTGATCCCACCTCTACCCGAAATCCCCGGCCCCACTGCCTTTGCACGGCCCGATGACCCGTTCGCCGGCGGGATCGCCCATCAGGGAGTGGTCACCGTCGACGGCACGACAGGACTGTTCGACGACGTTGTCGGCGGCGGATGGGTGTTGCTGACCCACTCCTCGGCAACTCAAACCGCGCTGACTTCGGCCCAAACCGACATCGCTGACCGGCTCGGAATCACGATCGCGCACGTCGGCCCGCAAGGGTCCGGGGCACCGATCATCGATACCGAGGGCACCTACGCTGCATGGCTCGAGTCAATCGGAGCGCAAACTCTGTTGCTGCGCCCCGATTTCTGGGTATTTGGTGGCGTCGCTGACGCCGCCGACAGTGGCGCATTGCTCGATTCCCTCGCCGACGGACTGGCCGGACGCTTCCCCACCCCGCCGCGGGTACCCCAGCCCGGCGCCGTCGCCGCGGCCACGAGGTGACCATGGCCGAGACCGACCCACGTACTGCGCCGCCGTGGCAGGCGGAGGTCGACGCGCACAAACGGGCGATGCCGCTGCAACGGCTGCTCGGCAACGGTATGGACTACGCCGATGTCATCGAGATCTACGCCCTCGCCGACGCCGGCACCCCCTGGGCCGATGCAGGTGCTCGAGTCGGGGACGTCGCTGCCGATAAAGCCAACGCAGCGCTCGCCGCCGGACACATTGCCACCGCACGGAGCTACTTCCGCCACGCCAGCGCGTGCTACCGCGTCGGCCAGGTCCCCCTGCCCGACACCGATCCGCGCAAGCGGCCCATGTACCGCAAGCTGATCGATTTCTACGGCGCAGCAGGCGATCTCGACAGCCCGCGAACCGAGCACATCGCTATCGCACATCGCGGCGGCTACCTCTACGGGTGGCTGCTGCGGCCGGCGGGTGTCAAGACGCCCCCGACGGTGATCGTGATGGGCGGGTTCGACGGATGGCGCGAGGAGTACCACGTCGGAGCGTCCTACCTGCTCGCCCGCGGTATCGCGGTCTTCCTCGTCGACGGGCCGGGGCAGGGCGAAAGTCGATTGTTCGGTGGACTGCACATGACCCCCGAGGTGCACACCGCGTTTTCGGCGATGGTCGATTACCTCCAGGCCGACGACAGGTTGAGTGACACCGTCGGTATCTGGGGCAACAGCATGGGCGGCTACCTCGCCGCACTGACCGCGACCCGCGACGAGCGCATCGCGGCGTGCATGGTCAACGGCGGCACCATCCGACCGGCTGAGATCCTCGACCGGTACCACCGGTTCATCAGCAAAGTGCAACCACTGCTCGGCATCGACGACCCCGATCACGCTCGCACAGCAATGAACCAATACCAGCTCATCGCAACGGATCTCGCGGCGCTGCGTTGTCCCTTGCACGTCATGCACGGCACCCCCGATCAGATCTTCCTGATCAACAACGCCCGAGCGATACATGACTGGGCCGGGTCCACGGACAAGACATTCACCGAGTTCCCCGACGGTGATCACTGCATCTACAACCACTCACACGACAAACACACCACCATCGCCGACTGGTTCGCCGACCGGCTCTCACCCCACGAGGAGCGACCACGATGAGCACCGCTGACACCCCAATTCCCGCCGGGCGCATCCTGATCCAAGGTGCGCACCTACTGACCCAGGACGACACCATCGGAGACATCACCGGTGACGTCCTCATCGACGACGGCCGCATCGTCGAGGTGGGAGTGGGTCTGGACGCCACCGGTGCGACTGTCATCAACGGCACCGACCGCGCAGTCCTACCCGGGTTCATCGACACCCACCGCCACACCTGGCAAGGCGCGATCCGACAGGTCGGCACCGGCTGGGACTTCCCGAAGTACCGCCAACACATCCAGGTGACCTGGGGCCCGCAGTTCACGCCCGACGACGTCTACATCGGAAACCTCGTCGGCGCCCTGGGCGCCCTCGACGCCGGGATCACCACACTGCGCGACGAATCGCACATCCAAAACAGCCCCGAGCACACCAATTCCGCGATCGCAGCATTGCGCGACTCCGGGATTCGTGGGGTGTTCGCGTTCGGATGGCCCTCGATCGACTCCAACAAATGGATGCTGCGTGGCGAGGCAACCCACCCCGAAGACATCCGCCGGGTCCGCACCGACCTCCTCGCCGACGATGACGCACTGGTCACCCTGCAGGCAATGCTCCGCGGCCCCGAGCTCTCCACCCTCGAGGTCACCACCAAAGACTTGCAGATGGCCCGCGACCTCGGCATTCGCTCGAGCATGCACGTCGGCAACGGTCCGTGGGGCCCACAGTTCCGGGGCATCGGATCCCTCGGCGACGCCGGCCTGCTCGGCGAGGACCTGCTGTTCATCCACTGCTGCACCAGCGACGACGAAGAACTGAAAATGCTCGCCGATTCCGGCGGCCACGCCTCGGTCTCTGCGGCAGTCGAGGCAGTGCTGCCCGGACTGGGTGCCCCCGCCACCGGACGCCTGCTGGCCCACGGGATTCGCCCCAGCCTGAGCATCGATACCGAGGCCTCGGTCGCCGGAGACATGTTCAACGTCATGCGCGCAGCACTGTCAGCGCAGAACGTGGGCATCAGCATCGACCCCGGCACCTACGACACCCTGCCCGCCTTCACCCCCGCCGACCTGCTGGCGATGGCCACCATCGAAGGCGCCCGCGCCTCAGGGCTGGACCACAAGACCGGCAGCATTACCCCCGGCAAGGACGCTGACCTGATCATGCTGCGGCTCGACGACGCAAACCTGCTGCCCGCCAACGACATTGCCGCGAGCATCGTCGGGGCCGGGCACCCCGGCAACATCGACACCGTCCTGGTGGCCGGGCAGGTCCGCAAGTATCAGGGGCGGCTCGTCGGTCTCGACCTCACCGGCATCCGCCGGCGCGCCGAGGCTTCCAGGGACCGGCTGTTCGCGTTCGACCTCGTCGAGGGCTGACCCGATCCCACCGGACCCCGACGGGGTCACTCGAAAGGAACTGTTCACGTGAGCTCTGCATCCACGACCGGCCCACGGCCGCTCGACGGCATCGTCATCGCCGACTTCTCCCGGGTCCTCGCCGGCCCCTATGCCACCATGTTGCTCGCCGACATGGGCGCCGAGGTGATCAAAGTCGAAAGCCCTGGCGGTGACGACACCCGATCCTGGGTACCCCCGGTCCGAGAAGACGGGGTCTCCACCTACTACTCGGCGATCAACCGGAACAAAAAGTCGATCGTCCTCGACTTCAAAGACTCCGATGACCTTGCCGTCGCCCACGCCCTGTCTGCCCGCGCCGACATCGTCGTGGAGAACTTCAAGCCCGGCGGCCTCAAGCGGTTCGCCCTCGACTACGACTCGGTCAAAGAACGCAATGAGACGGTGATCTACTGCTCGATCAGTGGGTTCGGCTCCGCCGAGGGCGCCACGCTACCCGGATACGACCTGATTGTGCAGGCGATGTCGGGGTTGATGAGCCTGACCGGCGACGCAGACGGGCCCGCCTACCGCGCCGGGATCAGTGTCTTCGATGTGATGGCCGGTCTGCATTCGACGATCGGAATCCTTGCCGCCTTGCAGTACCGGTCGATCACCGGCAAGGGCCAGAACATCGAGACGAGTCTGCTCGCCTCGGCGATGAGCGGGCTGGTCAACCAGACCTCGGCCTACGTCGCCGGCGGGGTCACCCCGACCCGGATGGGCAACGCCCACCCGAGCCTGTTCCCTTACGAGCCGCTGCCCACCGCGGACAGCGATCTGATCATCACCGCCGGCAACGACGGCCAGTTCCGCAAACTCGTCGAGGTCCTGGGCGTTCCCGAACTGGCCGACGACGAACGTTTCGCCCGCAACGCCGACCGCACCGAACGCCGAGAGGAACTGCGGCCGTTGCTCATCGAACGACTCAAGACCCAACCGGCCGACTACTGGTTCACCAAACTCAACGAGGTCGGTGTCCCGAACGGGCCGATCAACACCATCGCCCAGGGCGTGCAATACGCCGAAAAGCTCGGCCTGGCACCGATCGTGCAGGTCGGGCCGACGGGGCAGACCGTGCCCGGGGTGCGTAACCCGATCTCCTTCTCGGACATCGAACCCCGCTACGACCTGGCCCCACCCGCACTCGGCCAAGACACCGAGGAAATCCGCTCCTGGCTGGCCGCCACCACAACCGCAGCGTACGGAGAGAAATGACCACCGAACCCACCGTGCCCCGGTACCCCACGTCCCTGGGCACCTCCACGGCCACCGACATCAACCTCCTCGGCCAGGACCTGGCCGGCGATCTCATGGGCAAAATCAGTTTCGGTGAACTCGCCTACTGGCTTGTGGCCACCCGCCGCCCCACCCCAGGCCAACTCCGCGTCTTCGAAGCAGTGCTCGTCGCCCTTGCCGATCACGGGTTCACCCCCACCGCGATCGCCGCGCGCGTCACCTATCTCAGCGCCCCCGACTCCCTACAAGGAGCCCTCGCGGCAGGACTACTCGGCGGCGGGTCCCGCTTCCTCGGCGTCACCGAAGACTGCGGCCAGTTCCTACACGCGGCAATCACCGAACACACCGCCGCTGGAAACCCACTACCCACCACCGACGCCGACTGGGACGAGATGGCCCTGGGCGCCATCACACGCCAGAAGCAAACCGGCAAACACGTTCCCGGCCTGGGCCACCCCAACCACAAAGACGGCGACCCCCGCACCCCAGTCCTCATCGCTATCGCCGAAGACGCCGGAGTCAAAGGCCCCCATCTGCGGTTGTTCGAAGCGATCGGCCGAATGAGTGAACGCGGCGTCGGACGCAAACTGCCCCTCAACGGTGCCGGCGTGTGTGGCGCCGCCCTCGCCGACATCGACCTACCGGTGGAACTGCTCCGCGGATTCGCGCTATTGGCCCGCTGCGCCGGGCTCCTCGGACAACTCGCCGAAGAGCACCGCTCCCCGATCGCCAACCAGATCTACATGAGCGTGGACCGCAACGCCTACTACGTCGACCCCGACACCACCGCCGATCCAGGCCACTGACCACCTATTCGCGAACTGACATTCAAGGAGACGACGATGGCCTTCGTCAACGAGGACAACATCACCGACCTCGCCATCACACGGTGGTCCACCGCCCGGTCCCCGCGGGTGGCCGAATTGATGACAGCGTTGGTGCGACACATCCACGACTACGCCCGCGAAGTGCAGTTGACCTCCGAGGAGTGGATGGCGGCCATTGAATGGCTCACCGCCACCGGGCAGATCAGCAACGACAAACGCCAGGAGTTCATCTTGGCCTCGGACGTGGTCGGACTGAGCATGCTGGTCGTCCAGATGAACAACCGATTCGCTGAACAGGCCACCCCGGCAACAGTTTTGGGACCGTTCCACATCGACGGATCCCCACCGGCCCCGTTCGGCTTCGACATGTCCGAAGGCATCGCAGGCACCCCCCTGTTCATCACCGGAAAGGTCACCGACACCGCCGGCACACCGATTCCCGGCGCCGTCCTCGATGTCTGGCAGGCCGACGCCTCGGGAACCTACGAGGCGCAAATGCCCGACATCGACGAAGCACGCCTGCGAGCGAAATATCAGGCCCGCGAAGACGGCGCCTACTGTGTGCGCACCATCGCCCCGCTCGGCTACACCATCCCGATGGACGGCCCGGTCGGCAACCTCATCGCACAGACCGAGATCAGTGAATACCGGCCCGCTCACGTGCATTTCATGTTCGAACAGCCCGGCTACAAAAAGTTGATCACTCACCTGTTCCAACAGAACACCGACTACCTCGACAGCGATGTCGTCTTCGGAGTCAAGGACGCCCTGATCGTGCCGTTCGTCGAGCACGCCCCCGGCCCAGCCCCCGACGGTGAGGTCATGGCCGAACCGTTCCTGGTCGGACACTTCGACTTCGCCCTGCAACCGGATAGCTAGCGGGTCCTTCTGTGCCGGCCGGGGCCAACTCGGCAAAGCGCCTCGGCCCGGTCGGCAACTCCTGTTCCCCCACCTGGAAAGGCCCCTCCCATGGAGCCGTTTCACACCTGCACCGCGATCGCGGTCCCCCTGCGGCGGAGCAACGTCGACACCGACCAGATCATCCCGTCGAAGTTCATGAAACGCATCACCCGAACCGGCTATGACGACGGACTGTTCGCCCAGTGGCGCACCAACCCCGACTTCGTCCTCAACACCACACCGTTCGACCGGGGCCGCATCCTGATCGCCGGGCCCGACTTCGGCACCGGTTCTTCACGCGAACATGCAGCCTGGGCGTTGTGGGACTACGGATTCCGGGCGGTGCTCTCCGCCCGGTTCGCCGACATCTTCCGCACCAACGCCGGAAAAGCCGGCCTGCTCTGCGCCGAGGTCCGGCAACCCGATATCGAACGACTGTGGAAAAGCGTCGAGGACGAACCGGCCACACCTCTCACCGTTGACCTGCGAACACGCACCATCACCACCGAGCACTACGCGATTGCTTTCGATATCGACGACTACACGCGTTGGCGACTCCTCGAAGGCCTCGGCGACATCGACCTCACTCTGCGTCACGCGGAGCAGATCGATGCCTACGAACGTTCCCGGCCCCGTTGGAAACCCACGACCTTCGGTGACCACTCCGCCGGCCCTCCTCCCACTTCTCGCCCCGACGCCTGACTCACGACATACGCAGAGAACCATGCACCGCACCGTCGGCACCGACGGCAAGAGCAGACGATGACGCCCCACTACCGCACACCCGACCGGACACCGCCATGGCTGAAGCGGTCACATCCACTCCCCACCCGGCGGCCAGTGTGTGGCTGCGGAATCTGCGACCGTCCGCTGCCGCTCCCGAATCGGCCAGCTCCGCGGCCACCGTCGCCGACGCGGTAGACCGGATCGGTCCGGCCCAGTGGAATGGGCGTGCGAAGTCGGCGGGTCGATGGCCACCCGAATCATTGGGGAGATACCCGAACTCGGCGGTGGTACCGAACAATTCGACACCTTGCGAATGGGCACCGAATCGTCGGCTATCCGTTCACTGTTGTGGATCAGCGGGTTCGCCGACTCCCTGCCCGCTGTCACCGAGGAACCACTCGCCGGGGTGCGTGAGTTCGTCCGGCGCAGCGTCTCGCTCGACCAAGTGCTACGCGGCATCCGCCTGGGCCATGCCCAACTGTCCACATCTTTCATGACTGCCTGCCGCGAACTCGTCCCCCGGGTGAGCGCACCGATCAAATGCAGATCATCTCCGACCGGCTGTTCGAGTACATAAACGCCGACGACATCAGCCAACGCAGGGATTCCTAAGATGTGCAATGTCACGCTCTCACCCAACGGTTGTGCTCGTTGTCGAGCATGACCAGTCCGAGTTCGGCGAATCCGTCCAGCCAACCTCTCATCGGCCACCAACCCCAGCGGTCGTGAAAGATGTTGGCATTGAGCAAGATGTCGTCGAGGTGCTCCACGGGCGGGTTCGAGACAGGGTGAAACTGGTGATAGGCGTGGGCACCGCCCACCCAGGCGATCTCGAATCGCTGAGCCGCCGCCATCTGGGCGAAGTCGGTGTCCTCCCCGCCATAACCGGTGTACCCGTCATAGAAGCCACCGATCCGGGTCCAGTCGGCTGCGGTGACAGCAAAGGACAACGACCAGAACAGATTCATGTCGGTGCCGAGCTCGACGGAGCCGACGGGTGGGTTCGGCCGCGCGCGATGGGGCGCCGTCAGAGGCGCGAGGTCTCCACCGCCACGTGCCACGTCGGAAGCCCGTTCATCGAGATACGTGACAGGCCCACAGAACAGGAGGCGTTCTCCAGCCCGGCTCTGGACGGCGGCCTTGTATCGGGACACGAGATCGGACGCGGGGATGCAGTCGACATCGAGGAAGACCAGAAGGTCGGCGCCGCGGTCCAGGGCGACTGCTGCAGCTGTGTTGCGCGCGAGAGCGAGCGGCAGTCTGTCGTCGATGCGTGCGACGTGTTCGACCACCGCCTCACCCAGGTCGACCTGTTCAGCGATGTCGGGATCGTCCATGGCGACCACCACGTGTAGGTCAGGTCGTTCGGATGCGACTGCGAGAGCGCGTAATTGGGCCCGCAGATGCCGGTGCCGGCCACTCACGATCGTGAGCACGGCGACGGTCATGTCCATCTCAGGACGACGTCCTCGATCACCTCTGCGGCGCGCTCGGCGGCACCCTCTGTCTCCCACCGGGACCAGCGCTGCGGGGGTGTCTGCGCAGCCGCCGCGCACAACGCGGGCCATGCCGGGGTCTCGGGCCACGCCGATGCCACCGTGGCCAGCTGGAGCACCCGCTGCATTTCGGCGACGGCCCGCTGTTCTCCGAACGGCCGGTCTTCGGGAATGACGATGGCCGGCCTGGCAGCGACCGCCAAGTCGGCAACGGTGTTCTGTCCCGAATTGCCCACCACCACACCGGCATTGCACATCGCGGGCCAGGGATCCGGCAGCCAGCTGTCGGGTCCACCGGCGAAACGCCACGTCATGTCCGGATACGCAGACCGGCAGGCCTCGACTGTTTGTTCCGACATGCGGGTTCCGCCGGATCCGGTCATCACCAGGACGTCGGATCGTTCGGCGTTATCCACGCATCGGGTCCGGCCGGCAAACCTGCTGATACCACCGGTGAATGTCGTCTTGTGCAGATGGGGGCGCAACCAGTCGGGTTCGTAGATCGCCGAGGGCCACGGCGCGATGATGGCATCAGCCAGCCCATAGGCCAGCTGATGTGGCGAATCGTCGCGGGTGCCGGGCATCGCCACCACGACCACCGGAACACCGAGCAGCCGGGCGAACACCGCGACCTCCACCGACACGTCGACGACGAGTGCGGCCGGGTCCGTCTCCTCCACCCAGGCGGCCAGCTGAGCCATCCGGCCTCGCATCCCCGGATCTCGGATCGGGGCCCAGTGGACCATTCCGCCGGCGGTCACATCTCGAGGCTCCCCGAGGTCGTCGCGGTCCAACTCGACAACGCGCTGGAACACACCGGGTTCGATCGGAGCCGACGACAGCGCGGTGACGGGCGTTCGCATCGCCCGGGCGATCGACGCTGCCCGATTGCGGTGGCCGTGGCCCTGGTGGTGGACGTAGTAGCCGATCATGCGGCCAGGTGGGTGTGACCGGCCAGCCGTCGATACAGCGACAAGTACTGATCCACCATGGCACCTTCGGCACAGTGACTCTCGGCTCTTGCGCGCACGACGCCGCGGTCCAAAGTCATCGCCAGGTGTGCCGCGGCTGCCAGCGAGTCGACGTCATAGGAGTCCGCAAGCACCCCGCCGTCATCGCCGACGATCTCCGGGATCCCCCCGCGCCGGAAGCTCGCGACCGGGGTCCCGCACGCGAGCGATTCCGCCACCACCAGGCCGTAGGGCTCGTCCCACAGGGGTGTCACCAGGGTGGCGGCCGATGAGCCGACCACCGTCGCCAGTGCGCTCTGGTCGAGGTGGCCGACGTACCGGATGCGATCGTTGAGCAACGGGCTGATCTCACGGTCGAAGTACTCCCGGTCGCTGATGGGTCCGGCGAGCCGGAGTCCGAGACCAGCCCGGTCGGCGGCGAGTGCAGCGAGGTGGGCGCCCTTCTCCGGCACGAATCTCCCGAACCACACGAGGTCGTCGCCGCCGGTACCAGCAGGCCAGAGGCTCAGATCGACCCCGTTGCTGATCACCTCGATGTCCTGGGCAACGTGGCCCCACGACCGGGCCGTGTGCTCGCTGACCGCGGCGAACCGGGTGTTCTCGGTGTTCACCTCGATCGCGGATTCCAGCCACGGCGTCGGTGGTGTGTGCAGGGTCGTCAGGACCGGCGCGGTCGCAGTACGGGCCAACGCGATGGGCAGATAGTGGAGGCTGTGGTTGTGGATGACGTCGAACTCGGCATCGCGGCCCAGGCGAGTCATCAGTTCCAGGTAGGCGTGGTGTGCGGCCATGAACCCTGGCTCCGGCATCGACGTGTCTCGTTGTGCCGCTGGGCTTGGGTCGAACTCGCTCACATCGAGCAGCGAGTGATCGATGCCCAGATCGGATCCCGCGGCGGCGAACAACGCCACATTGTGACCGCGATTCGACAGGGCCCTGGCCAGATGCCACACGTGGGCTTCGAGCCCGCCTGCAAACGGTTCTGCGATCGGATAGCGGTGCGAAGCGATGAGTGCGATGGACAGCGGTTCGTCGCTCACCGCCGGTGTCGTCTCGGTAGTGCACATTCTGGACACAGTGTTCGGACAACGCTCATTGACGCTCCATGCTCCTGACTCTCTACGACGGCCCGCAGCGGGGCCTCGATCACACTGCGCACCCTCGAGGTTCTGATCGACCCGTCGCCGCACAGCCACACAACTTGATACCCCGACTCACGGGACACGAAACGGCGCCGTTTGTCGCGGGTTGGGAGTATGGGTTCGGCGGATGCGGCGACCAATTGGTAACCGTGTGGTCAAGCTGTGCAAATATGGACTGGTCGGTTCAGCTAGAAGCCGGGGGTGCGTGCTGTCCCGACTACCGGATCGCGCGCACGGTAAAAACACCATTGAGCAAGGGGAATCGATGGAATCGATCGACGGGCAAGCGCAAGTCGCCCGCGGAGGTCACGAGTTGCCGGGTACCGGCCTGACCATCGCCGCAGACCGTAAAGGCGGGCTGGTGGTGTTGACCGTGCGCGGAAGTATCGACATCCTCACCGTCCCGCAGCTGGCAGACGCCGTTCGCGAGGCGATCAGCGGTGTGCCGGCCGGACTCATCATCGACATCACCGAAGTCGATTTCCTGTCATCGGCGGGCATGGCCGCCCTGGTCACCGCCCACGAGAACATTGCGCCGACGGGCAAGTTCGGCGTTGTCGCCGACGGCCCGGCCACCGAACGGCCCATGCGTCTCGTCGGTTTGGACGAGACGATTCTCATGTATGCGACCGTCGAGGCCGCGGCTGCGGACTTCGCCGATGAGAGCAACGATCCTTATACCGCTTAAAAGCGGTGCTGCTTGGGTAACAGTGAGCTGTGGGTGCCGATCAAGTCATGACGAACTCGCCGACCGAGGGCGTACGGCTCATGTATACCGATGTGGCCGCCGAACCGGCGGCCGCGACCTCGCTACGCCAGTTGCTGGCTGAATGGCTTGCCGAGCATGTGCCCGATGTCGGCGACCTCTCCGACTCGATCACGCTGGCGGTCTACGAGGCGCTTGCCAACGCGGTGGAGCACGCATACTCCGGGCGTGAGCCGGGCACGATGAGCCTGCGCGCCACCTATCACCCGCACGATCAGCAGTTGAATGTGACCGTTCAGGACCACGGGAACTGGCGAGAACCCGACCCGACAACTCACCGGCTACGCGGCCGCGGCATTCCCTTGATGCAAGCGCTCGCGGACCATCCGCGCATCAACCCCAGTCCTCAGGGCACCACGGTGAACCTGGAATGGAATCTCGGCGCCGAGCGCGACAAGTAGGTCAGACGCCGCCGTCGCGCTTGGCCGCCCGGGCGGCCAGGTCCTCGGCATCCATCCGGTTGGCCTCTTCCAGTGTGGGTGCCGATCCCCCCAGTCGAGCGGGCACCCAGAACTCCCCTTGTGGATGTGGCCCGTAATTCTGTTGCAAGGTCAGCAGTTCCTCGCTCATCGTCTTGTGCAGACGCTCGGTCAGCGAGGCCGGATCGCCATCGGGCGCGATCGGCTCTCCGACGCCTATCGAGATGGGGATGTTCGTCCGGCCCAGTCGCTTGGGATGGTCCTTGGTCCAGACCCGCTGAGCGCCCCAGATGACTGTCGGCAGGATCGGGACACCCGCTTCGAGCGCCATCCGCGCAGCACCGGACTTGAAGTCCTTGATCTCGAAGCTCCGGCTGATCGTCGCTTCGGGGTAGACACCGACGAGCTCCCCCCGCTGCAGGTACTCCACCGCGGCGCGGTAGCTGTCCGCGCCGGCCGAACGGTCCACCGGGATGTGTTTGAGACTCCGCATGATCGGCCCGCTGATGCGGTGGTCGAAGACCTCCTTTTTGGCCATGAACCGTACTTTGCGTTTACCCTGCAGAAAAGCAGGCAAGCCGGCGTAGGTGAAGTCGAGGTAGCCGGTGTGGTTGATCGCCACCACCGCGCCACCAATCTTCGGTACGTTCTCGACCCCGGTCACGGTGAACTTCAGGCCCTCGGCGGCCCAGAGTGATCTGGCGATGGCGATGACTGTGTCGTAGACCGGTTCCATGCGGCGAGCATAGCGTTGGCCAAAGAGGGGCCACCCGGAACTGGTCGATACTCTGGTTCTCATTGCGACGAACCAGAACTTGAAGCAATAACCACGATTTTGGAGGCAGCACGTGCAGGTCACGAGCATTGGGCACGCCGGATTCCACATTCAGACTGATGCCGGGTCGATCTTGTGCGACCCGTGGGTGAACCCCGCCTACTTCGCCTCATGGGTGCCGTTCCCCGACAACAGTGAGCTGGACTGGAAGGCGCTGGGCAACTGCGACTACCTGTACGTCAGCCACCTCCATCGGGACCACTTCGACGAGCAGAACCTGCGCGACAACGTCAGCAAGGACGCGACCGTACTGCTCCCGGACTACCCGGTACCAGACCTGCGCCGCGAACTGGAGAAGCTCGGGTTCACAAAGTTCGTGGAGACCGAGGACTCGGTGAAGACCACCGTCACGAACGACAAGGGCAGTCTCGACGTGATGATCGTCGCACTGCGGGCGCCCGCTGACGGTCCCATAGGCGACAGCGGGCTCGTGGTCAGCGATGGCGAGACCACCGTCTTCAACATGAACGATGCACGGCCTGTGGATCTCGACGTGATCGCTGCCCAGTTCGGTCACATCGACCTGCACCTGCTTCAGTACTCGGGCGCGATCTGGTACCCGATGGTGTACGACATCCCGAAACGCTCCAAGGCCAACTTCGCAGCCCAGAAGCGTCAGCGCGGTATGGACAGGGCGAGGTCGTACATCGAGCAGGTGGGTGCCACCTGGGTCGTCCCCTCGGCCGGGCCGCCCATGTTCCTGGATGAAGATCTGCGCTACCTCAACGACATCGAGAACGACCCAACGAGCATCTTCCCGGACCAGGAGACGTTCCTGGACCAGATGAAGGAGAAGGGCACAGACGACGGGGAGAAGCACCGTGGCCTGATGATGGTGTCGGGCTCCACCGTCGACATCACGGGCTCACAGCTCAACGAGTTGTCGCATCCGTATCCGCCGGAGCAGGTCTTCGGGCCCAACAAGGCCGCGTACCTCGATCGGATGGCCGAGAAGTTCGCTCCGGTGATCGCTGCGCAGAAGGCCACGTGGGCGCCCGCCGTCGGCGACCCCCTGCTGCCCGCTCTCAAAGAACTCTTCGAGCCGATCATGGCCCAGAGCGATCTGATCTGCGACGGCATCGGGTACCCGGTGGGATTGGTGATGGGCGAGGAGACCGTTGTCCTCGACTTCCCCAACCGCACAGTACGAGAGCCGAAAGAAAAAGAGGGCAAATACCGGTATGGATTCCGGATCGCGCCCGAGTTGGTCAGAACGGTCCTGCGTGACAATGAACCCGACTGGGTCAACACGATTTTCCTCTCGACGCGTTTCACCACCTGGCGCATCGGCGGATACAACGAATTCCTGTACACGTTTTTCAAATGTTTGACCGATGAGCGAATTGCTTACGCTGACGGGTGGTTCGCCGAGGCACACGACGACTCGTCGTCGATCGAAAAGGACGGCTGGAAGATGCAGCGCCGCTGCCCCCACCTCAAAGCCGATCTGACCAAGTTCGGTGTCATCGAGGGCGACAAGTTGACCTGCAACTTGCACGGCTGGTCATGGGACCTGCCCAGCGGGCGGTGCCTCACCAGCAAGGGGCATGAATTGCGAAGCGCTCGAATCGAGTCCTGACGCCGACTCATTTCGAGACCGGTTGACCTCAAAGCCGTACGGGAGTTATATTTCTCCAGCGTTTGAGGTGAACACTCCCTCGGCGTGGGAGACTCAAAAAGCGAGTCTCCCCTCAAACTTCTTTGCTTTCATCGCAGCTATTCCGTTCCGCCGGGTCAATTGATGCCGGCGGAACGGCGTTTCGCGAGAGCAGTTTGAACTGCAGACACCGCGGGTATCAGAGCGCTGTGTCCTCACTGTGGATGAAGAGCATTGAAGTCGACCCGCCTGCTCGGAGTATCGCCGACTCGCGCTTCGACTACGTTGTTGTCGGCGGTGGCATCACAGGTGTGACCACTGCCCTGCTTCTTGGTCGATCGGGTGCCGACGTCGCCCTGGTCGAAGCCCGACACGTCGGTGCCGTGGCCACGGGCAACACCACCGCGAAAGTCAGTGTCCTCCAGGGCACTCGACTGTCCTCCATCTCGAGTAAGCATTCGGCCGCTGCGTTGCGAGGTTATGTCGACGCCAACGTCCAAGCGCAGCAATGGCTGCTGGCGTTTTGCCGGCAACACGGCGTGCCGTTCGAGATCGAGACGGCGTACACCTACGCGCAGTCGGACAAGGGCCTCGACAGCATCCGCAAGGAGTTCCAAGCCGGCCAGAAAGCAGGCCTCGACGTCCGCTGGGTTGACGATCCCGGGACCCCGTTTCCATCGGTGGCGGCGGTGGCCCTCGACGACCAGGCCCAGTTCCACCCACTTGATGCCCTCGGAGCCCTCGTCGCCGAAGCCCAGCGGCACGGCGTGCAGATCTACGAGAACACCAGGGTCGTATCTGCGCACAGCAAAGACGGCGACCAGTTGCTTCGCACCGACCAGGTGGATCCCGTCTCAGGAGACGACCTCACCGTTCGGGGCCAGAGGATCGTATTGGCCACCGGCACACCGATTCTCGATCGAGGAGGGTTCTTCGCTCGCGTCCATCCCGAACGTTCGTACGCTGCCGCCTTCTCGGTCTCGGAGCCGATCATGGCGGGCATGTACCTTGCCGCCGACCAGCCGTCGAGGTCGGTCCGGTGGGCTCCGGGGCCCAACGGTGAGCCGCTGCTCCTCACGGGCGGAAGTGGACATCCCGTGGGGCGGGCCAAGTCGGAGCAGGAGCACGTCGACGAGCTGATCGACTGGACCACAACGTATTTCCCGACCGCGCAGTTGACCCACCAGTGGTCGGCGCAGGACTACGTCACGATCGATGAGCTTCCCTACGTCGGACCGATCCTTCCCGGGCACGACAGCATTTTCGTAGCGACCGGATTTGCCAAGTGGGGCATGACAAATGGGGTCGCTGCGGCGTTGGCGCTCACCGGCCGGCTGCTCGGCGGCGGTCCGCCGTGGGCGGAGTACCTGGACTCGTCCCGCCCTGCTCAGGTTGTGGGTGCCCCCTCTGCCGCGGTGATCAATGCCGAGGTCGGGCTGCACATGGCCAGGGGGTGGGCGGGCGCAGCGATCAAGCCCGGCTCCTCGACGGACACCGACGAGACTGTTCCTGAGGGCGGCGGGGTGCTGCGTCGCAACGGTGCCCGCCCGATGGGCGTGTGCACTGTGGAAGGGCAGACGCACAAGGTGTCGGCGGTGTGCCCTCACCTTGCGGGTGTACTCAACTGGAATGACGCCGAGAAATCGTGGGACTGCCCGCTGCACGGATCGCGTTTCGCGGCCGACGGGGCGGTCCTTGAGGGGCCGGCCACCCGACCGCTCACCAAGCTCGACTGAACCGCGCCGACGTAGTCGTCCCCGTCGGCCCGGACAGGGTCTGGTTACTTCACCAGTTCGATGGCGACCAGACGGCCATCGCTGTCTGCCTCGCCTTCATGGACGGTCACCGACTCGGTCAGCGTTTGCAACACGTGCCATCCAAAACCGGTCTGTGGCAAGGAGTTAGAGCTCGGGAGCCACGACTGGACCACACCGTTGAAGTGGTGCTCGGCTGTGGTGAAGGCGACCGTCAATTCGGCACCCGGTCCGGCATGTCCGATGATCGTCATCGCGGCTTCGTCGACGGCCAATTTGATGTCGGCGACCTCGTCCAGGGAGAAATCGGCCAGCACCGCCAGGGTCTCGGCGATGGCCCTGACCATCGCGACTTGCGACTTGTCGGCGGGCACCCGGATATTCACCGGAGCCACTGCCGTTTCGTCGATACGCATGACGTCACCCACTACCACTTCGATCCCCCTTTACCGGGCAGGTTACCCCGGCCAACGGCGTTGATCACGATCGACATTTGCACTACTCCTACTACGGTCTCACCCCGTATACCCCGACGATGGCTGCCCTAAGCACTCTTGCGAAACAAATAGTCAGGGTGCCTTCTGAGCCCCACGATTTCACAGTCCGATGTCCGCGTACGCGCCGCACCGCCCTACAGCTGCGAGCGGAAGTGAAGCCCCTCGAACGAGTTCGGGGTCGGGTTGCTACTGCGCAGGAGTGGCTTGGCGTGCCGATTCCAACGAGTCGAAACATTCGACGAGGTCTCCGAGAAGCTCCAACGGCCGGCTCACGGGCCGCCCGCAAGCCACCGCGAACCATCGATCCTCAGTGGCTGCGGTCTCGGCGACGTCGATGAGCAGTTCGAGGCACGACGACGGTGCGAAGTCGACGTCCGACAAATCGACGATCAGCGCCTTGGTTCCACCGAGCAAATGATCGAGGTAATCCTGGAGGAGCACAACGGTGTCGCGGTCCACCTCACCATCGACCCGGACAACGACGGGATGCGCACGGGTACAGGAGAACGTGATCTTGCGGGTGCACGTGTGCCCGAGTTCGGTCATGGAGCCGATGTCTCGTAGTTCAGGATAGAAATTGGTCTCCGACGGCGACATGAAAACCTCCGGCCGACTGGCGATGACTGCCCCTGGAGCTCGCCGCCCACCGAGCAGGCCACTCCGCAGAGCCCGGCTGCCTTCCCAACCTGATTAACAATCTACAATTCATTCTTCAGTTCAGGAAGGAATTCGGGCCACCCAGTGCGCCGTCTTCGTCAGAGCCGAGCTCGTCACGCAACTTGGCGAGGGTGCTGGAGAGGATGCGCGATACGTGCATCTGCGAGATACCAAGTTGTTTCGCGATCTCGGTCTGGGTCTGGGATCCGAAGAATCGCAGCACCAGAATTCGTCGCTCACGCTCGGAGAGCTTGGCGAGTGCGGGGCGAATCGCGACGTAGCTTTCGACGTGCTCGTACTCGGGATCTTCCGAGCCCAGTGTCTCCAACAACGGCGCGCCGAGTTCGTCGTCGGCCGCGCCGGAATCGGTGGACAGGGCCTGATAGGCGCCACGCGCCAACAAGCCTTCGGTCACTTCGGCGACGCTGAGATCGAGCTCAGCGGCTATCTCGCTGGGCGACGGTGCCCGCCCGAGGCGCTGGGACAGGTTTTCCGAGGCGTCGCTGATCGACTTGTGCAGCTCCTTGAGCCGGCGTGGGACACGGGTGGCCCACGCCGCATCCCGGAAGTGCCGGCGCACTTCGCCCATGATCGTGGGCACTGCGAAGGACACGAACTCCGAACCGTGCTGAGGATCGAACCGATCCACCGCGTTGACGAGGCCTAGGCGGGCAACCTGGACGAGGTCATCGTGATTCTCGCCGCGGCCACTGAAGCGGCGGGCGATGTTCTCGGCGAGAGGAAGGCAGCGGGTGATGACCTGGTCTCGAAGACGGTCCGCAGCGGGCGTGCCCTTCTCTTTCTCCCGTAGACGCGCGATCAAGTCCACGACGTCGGCATAGTCGTCTGAGACCCGCGCCTTCGGCTGAGTTCGCTCCAACACGGTCCCATCTACGCTGGCTGATTCAACTCGTCTGGGTTACCCCGTCGAGTTCGTCTTCAATCACCCTGTCATGCGGCCCTGTTCTCGAGCAGCGCTTGGGTTCACCACGGCACTCCGTGGGTATCCGGCCCGCGTGCCCGAGAACGAAACGGGCGGACCCGACCAGGAGGACTTATGAGAGCAGTGACGTGGCAGGGCAAACGGGACGTGCGAGTCGAAACGGTACCGGATCCGAAGATCCAAGAGCCGACCGATGCCATCATCGAGCTGACGACCACGAACATCTGCGGTTCAGACCTCCACCTTTATGAAGTGCTGGGCCCCTTCATGAGCGCCGGTGACATCCTCGGCCACGAGCCCATGGGACGTGTTGTCGAAGTGGGCGCCGACGTGAAGAATTTGGCCGTGGGTGACCGAGTGGTCATTCCGTTCCAGATCTGTTGTGGCAGTTGTTTCATGTGCGACCGAGGTCTGCACACTCAGTGCGAGACGACTCAGGTGACGTCGGAAGGTCGCGGGGCGGCCTTGTTCGGTTTTTCGCAACTCTATGGGCAGGTTCCCGGGGGGCAGGCCGAATACCTGCGTGTACCGCTGGCCGACTCCACCCACATCAAGGTGCCCGAGGGGCCGCCGGACTCGCGATTCGTGTACCTCTCAGACGTGCTCCCCACCGCGTGGCAGGCGGTCGAGTATGCGAATGTGCCAGAAGGTGGAACGGTTACGGTTCTGGGACTCGGACCGATTGGTGACATGTGCGCCCGCATCGCTGCTCACCGCGGTTACGACGTGGTCGCCGTGGACATGGTTCCCGAGCGCCTCGATCGAGCCAAGGCCCGCGGTATCGACACCATCGACATGCGCTCGAACAAGAACATCGGAGATGTCATCCGCGACCGCACCTCCGGGCGCGGCACCGACTCCGTCATCGACGCGGTGGGCATGGAGGCCCATGGTGCGCCGGTGGCGAAACTCATCCAGACGGTGGCCGGCCTTCTGCCCGACGCGGTGGCCCAGCCGGTGTTCAAGACCGCAGGCGTGGATCGGCTCGCGGCCGTGAACACCGCCATCGACGCGGTACGACGCGGGGGGACCGTGTCCCTCATCGGTGTTTACGGCGGCGAAGCAGACCCGCTACCCCTTGGCACCATGTTCGACAAACAGATCAATGTGCGCATGGGACAAGCCAACGTCAAGCACTGGGTGGACGACATCATGCCGCTTCTCACCGATGAGGATCCGCTGGGCGTCGACAATTTCGCCACCCACGAGGTCAGCCTCGAAGAGGCACCGCACGCTTACGAGATCTTCTCCAAGAAGCAGGACGGCGCAGTGAAGATCTTGCTCCGCCCCTGAGATCGTTAGGGCCAACCCCGAGCTCCCAGGAAGACCGTCCGGGAACCGTCACCGGTTCTTGGCGGTCTTCTTTCGGTTCGCCTTCTTGATGGCGGAGACCAGTTCCTTCTTCTTCATGGAGGAGCGGCCTTTGATGTCGAGGCGTTTGGCCACCTTGACCAGATGGTCCTTGCTCGCATTGGCGTCCACTCCCTCGGCTGACTTACCCGAGGGATTGGGGCCGCCACTCTTGGCCCGGCTGTCGGATGGACCCTTCTTCTTCTTGGGTTCCCAACGGTCGCCCACCTTTTCGAAGCTGTGCTTGAGGGCGGAGAAGGCCGTGCGGTGCGCACGTTTCTCGTCGCCGTATTCGTCCATCGCCGAGTCGTAGGTCTTGGTGAACGTGCGCTGCGCCTTCTTGCCCGACTTGATCAACGTACTCGGCAGCTCGCTCTTCTTCGGCGCACCCGATTTGGTCGTCTTCGGCATGTGCTTCCTCCTTCTCGAGAGTTCGATCGGTCCTGGAGGTTACCCGCCGGCCGCACCGCCAAACTCGAGGTTTCACCCGGTCAGCGCCGGGTAAGCAGCGGTGAACGAGAAAGGTGCAAACCATGAGCGAACATCCAGCCGAGAACATCGAATACCCGGGCCACACCGGGGACATGAGCGAGCAACCCCACGACGAGATGCGTTCGTACCAGGGCCGCGGACTCTTGCAGGGCAAGAAGGCCCTCATCACCGGCGGCGACTCCGGCATCGGACGGGCAGTCGCCGTGGCCTATGCCAAAGAGGGCGCAGACGTCGCCATCGCATACCTGGACGAGTCCGACGATGCCGCACACACCAAGGGGCTCGTCGAAGCCGAAGGACGTCGATGCACCACGTACGCAGGGGATCTGGCCGATCCCACACACTGCCGCCAGATCGTCGGCCGAACGGTCGAGGACTTGGGCGGTCTGGACATCCTCGTGAACAACGTTGCCTACCAACGCGTTGTCGAGGACTTCTCTGAGATCACCCCCGAGCAGTGGAAGCGAACGTTCGATGTGAACATCCACAGCTTTTACCACGTGACCCATGCTGCTCTCGAGCACCTCGGCGAGGGTTCGGCAATCATCAACACCGGCTCTATCAACGGGTTGCGCGGCAACAAGTCGTTGATCGACTACTCGGCCACCAAGGGCGCGGTCATCGCGCTCACCTACTCGCTCGCGCAGAGTCTCGTCGACCGCGGAATCCGGGTGAACTGTGTTGCGCCGGGACCTGTCTGGACACCGTTGATTCCCGCGACGATGCCGGCCGACAAGGTCGCCGACTTCGGTAAGCAGGTTCCTATGGGTCGCGCCGCGCAGCCGGACGAGATCGCTCCGTCCTACGTGTTCTTCGCATCGCAGACCATGTCGTCGTACTACAGCGGCGAGGTGCTGGCCCCGATCGGCGGCGAAACGCTGCCCGGCTGAGGTCGGCGGGGCGACAACCCAGTTGGCCGAAGGGATCTTCGGGCCGGCAGGACAACCGATTACGGGTTCTTCGCCTCGGTGATCGCCTCACGGATCGCCTCCGCGCATTCGGCTCCCGCAGCTTCGGGGCCTAGCCCGATGTAGAAGGTACCGGCTTGTCCGTGCTCTCCCGGGAACCCGCCCAGTGTGATCCCCGAATCCTCCACCGCCGCAAAGGTGTCTTCGAGCGCGCTGCCCACCCGGGCCGAGGCCTGCGACATCGGAACCGACAACACGGCGGTGCCCCGCTTCTCACCCGCTGTCACCACGATCAGGTGCGTGGAGTGGATGACCACGAGCACCTCGTGCGCCGCATCCGGATCGGTCCAGTTGGCCTTGCGGCGGAACACTTTTCCGAGAAGCGAGTTGGAAGGCAGATTCTGGCTGGAGGTGAGCCAGGCGGGCATGTCGTCGCTGAGGACCAACTGGTGGCTTTGAGCATGTTCTGCCAGGGCTGCCGTCATCTCCATGGACAGTTCGTCGAAGCGGACCATCCGGGTGGACCGCTTGTACATCGTGGTGCTCATGCTGGTGCCTTCTCTGCTCCGGACTCGGCCTGTGCGCTGGCTTCCACCGCGCCCGACCACGCCACTGTGACCGCGCCGACGACCGCGAAGATGAAGCCGAGAACAGCCAACCATGTCCGGCCCGGGAGTGCGTTGTCACCCAGCCAGATGATGCCGACCAGACCGGGCACCACCGTCTCGCCCACCACCAGCGCGGCCGTCGCGCCGTTGACCGAACCCAACTGCAGCGCGACGGTGTGCAGGTAGTAGCCACCTATTCCGGCGACAGCGAGCGCGTAGGCGGCGGGATCGGTGAGGATGTCGACCACGTCGAAGTCGGAAATGCCGTGCAGGATGCGCACCGCGATGGCCACGGCGCCGAACATCGCGCCCGCACACAGCCCGGCGGCAATCGCCGCCCGGGAGCCCAGCCACCTGATCAAACCGATCGAGCCGGCGAACAACACCAGGGTGACGGCAAGCAAGCCCCAGTGGAACCAGGCGGCGTCGTGCCCGTGGCCTTCGGAGTCCGCAGAGATGCCGAGCGCGAACAGCGCCACGATCACGACCGCGATCGCCAGCCAGTCCCTCTTGTGCAGGTTGATGCCGAGCACGAAGATGCCGAGGATCGCTGTCACCACCAGATTCGCACTGACGATCGTCTGCGACAGGAAGAGCGGGATGAGACGCGCCGACACCGCGCTGCCGCCGAACCCGACAACATCGAGAACGGTTCCGACGATGAACGCGGTCGTCAAGACCGCGGCCATCGTCGACCGCATGGTCGGCGCGCCCTTGTCGGTCTCGAAACCGCTCTCGCCGCGCGCGGCTGCCGCCTGCTTCGCCGAGCGTGCGCCGTAGGCCTGCATGACGGAGGACACCCCGTATGCGATGCACGCGAACAACGCCGCGAGAATGCCGATGATCATGGGGGGATTATGTCGGGGCCCGACCACTTCCGCGCATGAACGCGCCCAGAGTGCGGAATAGTGCGGCACCTGCGCCCGTTGTAGCAAGCGACGATGTTCGTATCACTGCCCCGGGTACCACCCCAAAGTTGCTGCGAGCAACCACTTGCCGAGAGGCGCACTGGCGAACATCGTCCCGTCTGACGCGAAGGCCGCGACACCCACAGGTGCCGCGGCCTTCGTGCGCGGTGCTCTCCGTGCAAACTCGACGATGCGAAAACCCACGTCGCAGACGTGGGCTCCAACTGAATCAGCACCGTGCGGCCTCTAAAGTCGGCGGAATCGGTCGCGTCGCATCGAAAGCGTCGTCACCGATGAGCAGACAAGTAGTATGGGTCACAGGCGCGTCGTTCGTCCGCCATCTCGCCATCTGTCTAAGAATGCGCAGTCACTTTCAGCGAGTCCATCACTCCCTCGGCGATTCTCATGCGGCCGCTGACTCCAGACAGAGAGACACTCTCATGCGCAGCACTTTTCGCGACCAGTTACGCGATCTCAACACAACGCTCAGTACGATGGCCACCTTCGCCGGCAATGCCGTCGAGCGAGCCAGTCACGCCGTTCTGTGCGCAGACCTCGCGGCTGCGGAGGAGGTCGTCAGTTCGCACGATGACCTACGGGCACTGTCGGCTCGGGCAGAGTCGCAGGCTTTCCTGCTTCTGGCCCGGCAGGCTCCCGTTGCCTGCGATCTACGGACAGTCGTCGCCGCGACGCACATCATCGCCGACATCGACCGCATGGGTGGACTTGCCGTACACATCGCCGAAGCAGCGAGAAGGCGTCATCCCGCGAGCGTTGTCCCCGACGAGGTGGCCCCCTACTTCTCGGAGATGGCCCAGGTTGCGGTGACGATGTCGCACACCGTCGGCGATGTGCTGCTCACTCACGATCCGGCCGACGCGCGCCGGCTCCACGACGATGACGACATCATGGATGATCTGCACCACCGACTGACGTCGACCCTCGACGACAGCTCGTGGCCGCACGGCGTCGCAGCCGCCATCGACGTCACGCTTCTCGGTCGGTTCTACGAACGCTTCGCCGATCACGCTGTGCTGATCGGCCGTCGTATCGTCTTTCAGGTCACGGGCGAATTACCTCAACCGGCTTCCTGATCACCTTCGGATCGATTGCTGATGATCTGCCGGGCTATCTCGGCAACCCGTACATTCGATTCCTGCGACAACTTGGTCAGGAGTTTGAAGGCCTGAGTGGCGTCGATCGAGAATCTCTCCATGATCATCCCTTTGGCCTGACCGATGATGTCTCGCGATGCCAGGGCGCTCTCGAACTGCTGCTGTCTCAATGCAGCGTCGAATATCAATGCCGCGTGTGCCGCCAGTGCATAGCCTGCTTCGACCGCGTCATCGGTGATGGCATGCGCGCGGTCCGAATAGAGGTTGAGGGCACCCATCCCCTCGGCGTGGGTGAACAACTCATACGACACTGACGACCTGACCGGCGACTGGTCGCGCGCTGCCTCGACCAATCTCGGCCAGCGGTTCTCCGACAGCAGGTCATCCACCCTTACCGTGCGGTGTTTCCAGGCGGCATCGAGGCATGGGCCTTGACCGGCTTGCTGTTGAAGTTGATCGAACTGCTCGGCCACCTGATGGGTGGGTGCCATTGTGTCGAGGACGTTCTCGCCCCTGGTCAAGGTGATGCCTGCGAAGACGATGCCCTCGATCACGTCAACAGCATTCGCGGTGATCTCGGTGAGAACTGCTTCCGGTCCCTCGGGCGCCTTGGCGTGTGCGGTGCGGGCGAGGTCGGCAAGCACGGTGTGCAACTGAGCGTTCGACTCATTCGGCATCGATTCGGAACTCCAATGTCGACATCGGTGCGCGCCACCCCATCACAGGGAAAGCGTTTTGGCACCGACAATACGAATACAGCAGGCGCCGCTACCTTCTGAGCTCGAACACCCGGCGCGCGACGTTCCGTTTCAGGAGACGTCGCGCGTCATGACATTACTTCATCGTCGCCGGTAGAGCTGTTGCAGGTGAAGTCAAGTTTCATCCGCGATGAAAGGCCGGCACGGTCTGTCGAGGCAGTCAGTCGTCAAAAAAAGAAAGCTCGTCGTGCACGCCTGCATCGAGAACTCGTGATCAGCGGGCAGGCGCGAGGATCTCCGAACCCACAAAAGGCACCAGTGCCTCCGGCACCCGCACGCTGCCGTCCGGCTGCTGGTGGTTTTCCAGGATCGCCACGATCCAGCGGGTGGTGGCCAGGGTGCCGTTGAGGGTCGCGGCCACCTGCGGTTTGCCGTTCTCGCCTCGGTACCTCACCTGTAGGCGGCGTGCCTGGTACGTCGTGCAGTTGGAGGTCGAGGTGAGTTCGCGATAGGTGTTCTGCGTCGGAACCCATGCCTCACAGTCGAATTTGCGCGCCGCCGATGAGCCGAGGTCGCCGCCGGCAACGTCGATGACGCGGTACGGAACATCGATCGCGGCCAGCATGTCCTTCTGCCAGCCGAGAAGCTTCTCGTGTTCGGTCTCGGCGTCTTCGGGCTTGCAGTAGATGAAGGCCTCGACCTTGTCGAACTGGTGCACCCGGATGATGCCGCGGGTGTCCTTGCCGTAGCTGCCCGCCTCACGACGGAAACAACTGGACCAACCCGCATATCGCTTGGGTCCGGCGGAAAGGTCGAGAATCTCACCCATGTGGTAGCCGGCAAGTGGGACCTCGGACGTACCGACGAGATACAGATCATCTTCGGCGAGGTGGTAGACCTCGGCCGAGTGGGCACCGAGGAATCCGGTGCCGTCCATCACCTCGGGTCGAACGAGTACCGGAGGGATCATCACGGTGAAGCCGTTGGCCGTCGCCTTCTGTGCCGCGAGCTGCATTAGCCCCAGCTGCAGCATGGCGCCCGGCCCGGTCAGGAAGTAGAAGCGTGAGCCCGAGACCTTCGCCCCGCGCTCCATGTCCAGCAGACCGAGGCTCTCGCCGAGTTCCAGGTGATCCTTGGGGTTCTCGATCGGGGTGGGCTCGCCCACGGTCTCCACGAGGACGAAGTCCTCCTCGCCACCGGCAGGTGCCTCCGGCGCGACGATGTTGTTGATGGCGCGATGAGCGGCTGCCATCTTCTCGTCGGCCGCGGACTCGCGGGCGTGTGCGGCTTTGACCTGGTCGGCAAGGTGCTTACCCCGAGCGAGCAGTTCCTGCTTCTCCTCGGCGGGCGCCTTTCCGATGAGCTTGCCGAGGTCCTTCTGTTCCGAGCGCCGCTGATCGGCCTCGGCGATGGCCGCCCGACGCTCGGAGTCGGCGGCGAGCAGCACATCCACGAGGCCGGGATCCTCACCGCGGGTGCGTTGAGATGCCCGGACGAGGTCGGGGTTGTCGCGCAAAATCTTCAGGTCGATCACTCTGGAAACCCTACTGGTCGAGCAGCCCCAGGTAATCTTCGCGCCCGAACATCGAAGCGGCATCACGCGCGGTGGGGTGCCCCGTGTCCGGATCGGCCCCCGCGGCGATGAGCGTTCGCACCACAACGTCATGCGATTTGAAGACAGCGCCGGCGAGCGGCGTCTGCCCCTTGTCGTTGACGCGGTTGACGTCGGCACCCGATTCGATCAGACCGGAGACCACGTCGTGGTGCCCGTGGTAGGCCGCCAGCATCAGCAGGGTGTCGCCTGCGCCGTTTGTCAGATTGACCGGCACACCGGCTTTCACATATCCGAGTACGGCCGTGTCACCGGACCGTGCCATGTCGAACAGCCGTCCGGCCAGCTCGGCGACATCCTCGCTCGGCATCACGGCGTCAGATTCATCGCCCCTCGCGTCTGATTCCATCCTCCGACGATAACGCGGGCCATGCACCCGAGGGTTTCGTCTCGCGGCCACAGACCTCAGTGCACAACGCGGGCCATGCACCCGAGGGTTTCGTCTCGCGGCCACAGACCTCAGTGCATGATGGACACCGATGGTTGACAGAGACGGCCGACGAGATCGACTGGGTCACGTGCTTCGACACCCGGTCAGGGTGCTGCTTGCCGCCATCCTCGTGGGTGCGGTGATCTGCGCAGGCGTGGTGGCTGTGCTGGGTGGGTTCGACGATCCCGGCAAGGTCGACGGCGAAGAGATCGGCGACGCCAAGACGTCCGCGCGGTCGAGCCCGTTCTCCGAGTCGGTTGCCGGCGACTGCCTGACCTGGCCGGTTTACCTGCCCGCCAAACAGTCGAAGGTCGACTGCACCGCCGAGCACATGTTCGAGGTCGCCGGATCGGTGGACACCGCTGCTTACCCCGGTATCCAGTTCGGCGAGGACGCACCATGGCCAACCGCTGAGCAGTTCACCGCGATCCGCGACGAACACTGCCCGGTGGTGGTGAACAACTATCTGGGCGGCCGGCTCGATCCGGCCGGCCGGTTCTCGGTCGGACTGATGTACCCCTCCCAACAGCAATGGACGGACGGGGAACGCAGTTTGCGTTGTGGGTTGCAGTTGTCGGGCACCACCGGCACGTTGAAGCCGTTCGCCGGTCTGGTTCGCGACCAGGACCAGTCTCAGCAGTGGCCAGAGGGCACCTGCATCGGGATCGACCCGGCCACCCGTAAGCCCACCGACCCGGTGGATTGCGCTGAGCCCCACGCTTTTCAAGTCACCTCTGTGGTCGACCTCTCGGCGAGGTTCGACCCCACGGGGGCCGGCGCGCCGTACCCCCCTGTGGCCGAACAGGACAACTACCTCAAGACCACCTGCCCCGACGTCACCAGCCAGTTCCTCGGCGGCCCCGACAAGCTGACACAGTCCACTCTCAACCTGCAGTGGTCCACACTCGCCGAGCCGAGTTGGCTGGCCGGCAGCCGAAAAGTGGTGTGTTATATCGGCTTACCCGACCAGGGCGGATTCGCCACGCTGGTCGGCGACGCCGCGGCCGGGAGCCTGCTCATCAACGGCAAGGTGCCGACCCCGCCCCCCGTCGAGCCTCCTGGACGCCTCATCCCATCACCGGTGCCACTGCCGCCCGGTATCGAACCCAATCCGATCGAGACCCCGGCGCCGGCCGGCGGCGGTGGTGGCTGAGCGATGCCGGTTGTCATGTCGGACAAAGCGTTCGACGAACTGGTGTCCGATGCGCTCGACACCATCCCCGAGGAACTCGCCGCTGCGATGAACAACGTGGTGGTCCTGGTCGAACCGCACCATCCCGAGGAACCCGACCTACTCGGGCTGTACTACGGAATCGCACTGACCGAACGCGACAGCCACTACGGCGGCACCCTCCCGGACACCATCACCATCTATCGCGAGCCCATCCTCGACATGTGCGACAGCGAGGACGACGTGATCTCAGAGGTCGCGATCACGGTGGTCCATGAGATCGCACATCACTTCGGTATCTCCGACGACTGGCTCCACGCCAACGGGTGGGGTTGAGACCGGAGCGCATCCGCCCCGGCCAGCCAATTGCCACGGCCGGCCCAACCGCCCTGACTAGCCCATCGGGTCGCGGGCGAGCTCTGGTTCGTCGTCACGTCGGAACGGCGGTAGTTCACTGCCCCACCGCAGGCACGTCCATCCGTCTTCGGCCCGCGTCAGTTCGATGGATCCGGTGTTCCCCAGGTGGTGGGCGAGCGCGAACTCGGTCGGCATGTTCACCAGGCGGGCTGCGACCAGCCGGATGGCCGCACCGTGACTCACCAGATGCACATCGGGACCGGAGCCGTCGGCCTGCAGGTACCGGTCGGCTATGTCCTCGATGACGGGCAGAAAACGCTCGTAGACATCGTTCAGCGATTCCCCACCGGGCAACCGGGCACCGAGCTCGCCGGCGAACCAGCTGCGGACCGTGGTGGAGAACACCTTGTGCGCGTCTTCCGACGTCTGGTCTTCGAGATCGCCGACCTGCACCTCGTGCAAGCCGTCGAGTACCTGGTTCTCCACTTCCCACACCGAACCGATCAGATCGGCCGTCTGACGAGCTCGTAGTGCCCGCGACGAGAACAGCACCGGGTCCGCGACGTCAGGTCGTTCGAGCGCATACCTGGCGGCCTGGCGTGCGCCGAAGTCGGTGAGACCCGCGCCTGGCAATGCGGTGTCGAGTCGTTGCAGCACATTCGAGGTGGTCTCGCCGTGCCGGACGAGATGCAATGAGCTCATCGGTCCAGACCCTGCCTGATCGATTCGAGCCACTGATCGCTCTGTTGATGGCTGGGTGGCGGAGTGCCGTTGGGCCGGGCCGACGGCCACGAGCCGAGAAAGTGCATCGCCGTGGCCCGTCGGTGGAGGGCACCGAGCGCTTCGGCGATGGGCGGATCGTCGAGATGCCCCACCACATCGAGATTGAAGAAGAAGCCGCCCGGCTCCCGCCTGGGTCGTGACTCGATACGCGTCAGGTCGATGCCGCGCGTCGCGAACTCATACATGGCAGCCATCAGCGAACCCGGGACGTTGGGCAGGTCCAGGGTCACCGACGTGCGGTCGCGGCCGGTGCGAGGGGGGACGGGACCGGGCCGGCCCACCAGCACGAAGCGGGTGTTGGCCTCGTCCGAATCGGCGACGCCCGTCGCCAGCGCGTGAAGCCCGTAGAGCCGGACCGACAGCGGCGTGGTGATCGCGGCATCCGCCCGGCCTTCCACCACGTCCTGCGCAGCCGCCGAATTGGACCCGCTGGTGACGAGTTGCGCCCCCGGGTAGTCGCGCTCGAGCGTCTCGCGAACCTGTGCCGAGGCCACCGGGTAGGCGGCGATCGTCGTGATGTCCGAGGAGGCCATCGGCCCACGGGTGGCCAACGTGAAGGCGATGTCCAGGACTGTTTCGGCAAAGATCTGCACCCTGGAACCCTTGATCAGCGCGTCCAGGGTCGCCGGCACCGACCCTTCCACCGAGCTCTCGATCGGGACGCATCCGTAGGCGACCTCACCTTGACGGACGAGCTCGATCACTCGGCCCGGGCTCGTGGCACTGACTCGCGCGACATCGCCGTCGTCCCCGAACGACGGATTCTCGGTGAGCAGTTGCTCCAGAGCCATCTCGGTGAACGTTCCGGAGGGTCCGAAGTAGGCGATCGCAGGCACGATTTGAAGATTACGGCAGTGAACGGGAGTCGCCGGAAAGCTTGCGGGACGAGACAACCCGTGATTAGGTTAGGGTTACCTACACCGAGCAGACAGGGTGACACCCTTCCGCCGACCATCGAGGACAGCAGATGTCGAAAATCGCCACCGCACGACCATCAGACGCCGAGCTGATCCGTACCGCGTGCATGCGCGTCACCGACGCCATGCTCGCGATCGAGGGCAGCGAACCCTCGCCGGTGACGATGGTGCACCTGTACGACTCGCAGGCCTTTGTCCTCGTACCCTCCGACTCCGCCGCGTGCGCTCTGGCCTGGCAGGCCGGTTCGGCCGGACTGCCTGCGATGGTCGAGGTGACCGACCTCGCCCCCATCGAGCTACGGGAACAGGTCCGTTCCCTGATCTGGCTCAACGGGGCGCTGCACTCGGTGCCCTCGGATCTCGAACGGGATCTGGCCTGCGAGATCGCCACCGACCACCCGTCGGCGGGCCTGCTCGACATCGGTCACGGCTACTCGCTGCTCCGCCTGAACCTGACCTCCGCGGTTCTTGCCAATTCATCCGGGGCCGCCTCGGTGTCCACGCCGGAGCTGGCTGTAGCCGCGCCGGACCCCTTCTGGGAGCTGGAGGCCGATTGGGTCGCCCACCTCGACGAGGATCACGCCGATCTGGTCGCCGCGCTGAGCGGCCGGCTGCCGGCAGAACTGCGCGAAGGCCAGGTGCGTCCGTTGGGCATCGACCGTTTCGGCGTCCGGCTTCGTATCGAGGGAACCGAGAGCGATTCCGATGTTCGTCTGTCGTTCCCGCGACCGGTTCACGATGTCTTCGAGTTGTCGCGTGCCCTACGCGCCTTGGCCGGCTGCCCTTACATCAACAGCCTGCCCGGCCAGAGCTGACGCCGCTGCGCAGAGAGCGCCAGTAACCTCGACCGGGTGAACCTGCGCCCGTGGCTGCAACCGACACGACCGGCGCAGCCGGAGGTGATCACCGATCCCCGTCAGCGACGCGCGATCGGTATCGAGATCACGATCGTGCTCGTCCTCACCTTCGGGTTGTCGGGAGCAAGATCTCTGCTCTCGATCATCGAGACCGCCATGTCCCAGCGCGGGGTGGGCGGCAGCGCCGTCGCCCTGAACAACAGCGCATCCGATCTCGGTCTCATCGACTTCTTCTACCAACTGCTCGATGCCTGCAGATTGTTCGGCATCGCCGCACTGGCGGTGTACCTGATCTGGCGTGCCGGGGTTCCCTTGGCACGCATCGGCTTTCCGCGCATCAAGGCGCGGTTCGATCTTCCTCTAGGGATCGGACTGGCTGCACTGATCGGGATACCCGGCCTCGGTCTCTACGTTGTCGCAAGGGCTTTGGATCTCAACGTCCAGGTTCTCCCGTCGAATCTCGACGAGACATTCTGGAGATTGCCGATGTTGGTGTTCGCGGCGATCGGCAACGCGGCAGCAGAAGAGTTCCTCGTGGTGGCCTACATCATCACCAGGCTTCGACAACTCGGATGGAGCGAGAACCGCAGCCTCCTGTTCTCTGCCGTGCTGCGCGGTAGCTATCACCTCTACCAAGGTGTCGGCGGCGGACTCGGGAACGTCGTCATGGGCCTCGTCTACGGCCGCGTTTTCCAGCGGACCAATCGAGTGTGGCCGCTGGTCATCGGGCATGCACTCATCGATACCGTCGCCTTTGTCGGCTACGCGCTGTTGAAGGACCACCTCGGGTGGCTGGAAGCGAGTTGAGTCCATTCCGGCCCTGAAATCTGTCGAATACGACTGCGCCGAGGGGATGGTTCCCTCGGCGTCAGCACAACCGACAGCCTTCAGGGACTACAAACAGGCGAGCTGACGACTGGACGTTCTTCAGTAGAGTCTGTGCAATGACTGACCAGGACGAGCCGTTCATCCGCCGCCCAGGCGGCGCGGGACGTCCCCGTCAGGGACAACCGCCCCAGCCCGGGGGGCCGACCCGGCGGATGGTCCCAGGCCCCGGTGGTGGCCAACCCGACGGAAGGCCGGGACCGGTCCCCGGGCGCGCACCACATCAGGACCCATTCCGCGGACGTGTGCCCGGGCAGGGTCCGCCGCGCCAGGCGCCACCTCCCGCCGGACCACCGCGTTCACCTCAGGGTCCGCCACCCCAACGCCCGCAGGACAACTATCAACCCGCCCGCGCATGGTCGGAGTCCGGCGCCCCCGAGACCCGAACGTCGAGACCTGCTCAGGGACCACCCCCGGTGGTCGCCTACAACCGGCCACGGCAACCTCCGCGCGATCCGGGGCATCGCCGTCCCGACCGTGCGGCCCCGCCACCACCGCCGCGCCGCCGCAGACGGCTGCCGATCGTGCGCACCGTCTTGATCCTGCTGCTGGTGATGGTGCTCGGCACCATCGGCCTGCTCGTCTACTTCGACACCAAACTCAATCGCGTCGACGCCCTGTCCAACTACGAGGGTCGGGTCGCGAGCAGCGCCGGCACCAACTGGCTGCTGGTCGGCTCTGATTCCCGCGCCGACCTCAGTGAGGTCGAGCGTCAGGCCCTCTCGACAGGTGACAGCGAAGGCTCTCGCACAGACACGATCATGCTGGTCCATTTCGGCTCCGGCGGTAAGCCGATGATCATCTCCATCCCGCGAGACCTCTACGTCGACATCCCCGGTCAGGGTTCGCACAAGGTGAACGCCGCCTTCAGCCTGGGCGGCCCGAAGTTGTTGGTACAGACCATCGAGACCAACACCGGTCTGCGGATCGACCACTATGCAGAGATCGGCTTCGGCGGATTCGACAAGATGGTCGACGCGGTCGGGGGTATCGAGATGTGTCTTGACGCCCCGATCAACGACCCTCTCGCCGGAATCGACCTCAAGGCCGGTTGCCAGACCCTGAACGGCCGCGAGGCCCTGGGGTTCGTCCGCACCCGCGCATTCGCGAACGCCGACCTCGAGCGTGTGGTGAACCAGCGAAAGTTCATGGCGGCGCTGATGAAGAAGGCAACCAGCGCCTCGACGATCCTGAACCCGTTCCGCTTCTGGCCCTTGGTGAACGGGACGGTGAGCTCCCTGACGGTCGACAACGGCGACCACATATGGCATCTCGCGCGCCTCGCGTGGGCGCTGCGCAGCGACCCGGTCACGGTGACCACTCCCAACGGTGGGTCGATCTTCACCGATGACGGTGACTCACTTGCCTGGGGCGACAACACCACGGCGTTCTTTGCGGCCATCGCAGACGGCAAAGAAGTTCCGCCAGAACTGATCCAAACAGGTTGATCGAGAAGTGGATCAACCCGATCATCGAAAGGGCCCTTCTGCCATGACATCGACATCGGGCGGGCCGGCCGCCCCCACGGGACGTCCGAGCCGTATGTCGCATGACCGGGTCAGGGAGTTGATCGGCGAGCCCGCCGGCCTGGCGGTGACAAAAGTGCAGCGCACCATCGACCCCAACTTCCGCCGGTTCATCGCGCGTTCGCCGTTCCTGTGCATGGCCACCTCCAACGACGACGGATCCGCCGACTGCTCTCCACGCGGCGACCAGCCAGGATTTGTGAAGGTTCTCGACGACACCACCATCGCCATCCCCGACCGCATCGGCAACAAGCGGATCGATTCGTTCGAGAACATCTTGTCGCGCCCCGGCATCGGTCTCATCTTCCTGGTGCCCGGCCATCGCGAGACCCTGCGTATCAACGGGAATGGCTACCTGACCGAGGATCCCGACCTCCTGCCCCAACTCACGGCCAGAGACAAAACTCCTGAACTCGCTCTCATCGTCGAGGTCGACGAGGCATATCTGCACTGTGGCAGGGCCATTCTACGATCCAAGTTGTGGGACCCCGCGAGTCTTGCGTCACCGGGAGAGGTACCGACCACCGGCGAGATCATGGCCGCTCAGTTGCAGCGCGATGAGGCCACCGCGCACCGCATCGACGAGGACATCGAGGTCGCCTACCAAACCCTGTACTGACCTCCAGCCTTGTCACCGATGAGTTCCGACCAGTTGCCGGGTCCACACTTCGACGACCAAACACTTCATCGGGAGTACACCATGGGCAAGATCTACCTGGAACTGTTCGCAACCCTCGATCTCGTCGGACAGGCGCCCGGAGCACCTGACGAGGACCCGATCGGGTTCCCGTTCGGTGGCTGGCAGGCGCCCCTGTTCGACGAGGTCGCCGGGGGTCAGGTCGGCGCCGCTTACGAAGGCACCGACGCCCTTCTGCTGGGCAGGCGAACCTACGACATCTTCGCCGCACATTGGCCTCATCAGGAGGAAGGCCCCGACAACGAGATCGCCGCGTTGTTCAACCACATTCCCAAGTACGTCGCCTCACGCGGCAAGCCGGACCTCTCATGGGCAGGCTCTTCCCAACTCGGGCCCAATCTGTCCGATGCGGTGAACGAGATCCGGGAGCGGCACGAGAACATCAAGGTCGTCGGAAGTCTGAACCTGGTACAGACGCTGTTGCGCGACAGGCTGTTCGACCGGATCGATCTGTGGGTTCATCCCATCATGCTCGGAGTCGGCAAGAAGATTTTCGACGGCGGAGCTGTTCCCACCAATCTCACCCTCGTCGAACCACCGGCAGCGGGTCCGCAGGGCACCGTCTACCTGCGCTATGCGCTCGCCGACGGAGTTCCCGGAACCGGCGACATGGCAGGCGGTGACCGGGGCGCCCAGCACCAGGGGTGACCCGTGTTGCGGCGTGATGCCGTGAACACAACCAGCGCCGACACATATCGTCGGCGTATCGATTTCCTCATACGCCCTGGCAACACCCGCCTGTCTTGACTGTGGGCATGCCCTACAGCACATCAGTACACCAGGCGGCCCAGCGGCCGATGCCTGTCGGTTCGTCCCCGACGCCGGCACCTTTCGTGGGAATCACCGTGTATGGCTGCGAGCCCGACGAGGCCCGCCTCTTCGAAGAGATGGCGCTCGAATTGGGCGTGGCGGTCACCGTCACGGCAGCAACGGTTTCCGCCACCAATGCGGCGTTAGCAGAGGGGAATCGCTGCATCAGCATCGGGCACAAGACACCGGTGTCGAACCCCACCTTGGTGGCACTCAGCCGGGCCGGTGTGGAGTACATCTCCACCAGGAGCATCGGTTACAACCATCTGGACATCGAATATGCTCGGCGGCTGGGCATCTCGGTCGGGAATGTCAGCTACTCCCCTGACAGCGTCGCGGACTACGCCGTGATGCTGATGTTGATGTGCGTGCGAGATGCGAAGTCAGTCATCAGACGCACTGCCGTCAGCGACTACCGGTTGAGTGAGGTGCGCGGGCGCGAGCTACGCGACATGACCGTCGGAGTGATCGGCACCGGCCGCATCGGCGCCGCCGTCATGGATCGACTGCGAGGCTTTGGTAGCCGCATCCTGGCCTACGACATCCGGCCCACGGTTTGCGTCGATTACGTGGACCTCGACGAACTGGTGCAGCACAGCGACATCATCACTCTGCACACACCGCTCGACGCGGGAACACACCACCTCCTCGATCGCGAACGACTCAGCCAGATGAAGCGCGGCGCGTACATCGTGAACACCGGCCGAGGTTCGCTCATCGACACCGAGGCGCTCGTTGGTGCGCTGGAGAGGGGCGACCTTGGCGGCGCGGCCCTCGATGTGGTGGAGGGTGAGGAGGGGATCTTCTACGCGGACTGCAGGACTCGACCGCTCGGGCGCACCATGCTGTCGCGTCTGCAGAGGATGCCGAACGTGATCGTCAGTCCGCACACCGCCTACTACACCGACCACGCACTGCGCGACACGGTCGAGAACTCCATCGTCAACTGCTTGAGATTCGAGAGGGAACATCGTGGCTAGGTTGCGCATCGGAATCATCTTCGGCGGATGTTCCGAGGAACACCCCGTCTCGGTCAAGTCCGCGCAGGAGGTGGCCAAGCACGTGGACCTCGCGAAGTACGAGCCCTTCTACATCGGAATCACCAGAAGTGGCACCTGGCGAGTGTGCGACAACCCTCAATACGGTTGGGAAACCAGAGATTGCCGACCGGCGTTGCTTTCTCCCGACCGGAGCGTCCACGGCTTGCTGGTTCTGGACCACGGACGCTACGAGATCGAGCGTCTGGATCTGGTGCTTCCCGTTCTGCACGGCACCCTCGGCGAGGACGGGGCAATCCAGGGACTGCTGGAACTATCCGGCATTCCCTATTCTGGCTGCGACATCCAGAGCTCAGCCCTCTGCATGGACAAGTCACTCGCGTACACCGTCGCCAGAAGCGCGGGGATCGCCACGCCGAACTTCTGGGTTGTCGGTGCGCAGGGAGACGTCGACGCCGATCAACTCCCCTACCCGGTCTTCGTCAAACCGGCACGCTCCGGGTCGTCGTTCGGCGTCAGCAAGGTGCGGGTTCCGTACGAGCTCGCCGATGCCATAGCCGCCGCACGCCAGTATGATTCGAAGACTCTCATCGAAGAGGCTGTTCTCGGCAGCGAAGTCGGCTGCGCCATGCTCGGCACCGGCAGCGACGTGATCGTCGGTGAGGTCGACCAGATCATGTTGTCCGACGGCTTCTTTCGAATTCACCAAGAGGCGAATCCGGAAACCGGTTCGGAGAACTCGACGGTCACCGTTCCCGCGGATATATCCGCCGAGTCGCGAGCACATGTGCAAGAGACAGCGAAGTCCATCTACCGAGCTTTGGGCTGCCGTGGGCTGTCCCGCGTCGACATGTTCCTCACCGAGAACGGGCAGGTGATCCTCAACGAGGTCAACACCCTGCCAGGACTCACCTCATACAGCCGCTACCCGAGGATGATGGTCGCTGCCGGGATGCCGTTGTCCCACGTGATCGACCACATGGTCTCCATGACGATGGAGGGTGCGTCCTCATGAACGCCGATTTCGTCCACGTCGACGAGTTCGTGCCCGGCATACGTTGGGACGCCAAATATGCAACGTGGGACAACTTCACCGGCAAACCCGTGGACGGGTACCTCGCCAATCGGATAGTCGGCACGCGAGCCCTGTGCTCAGCCCTCGAGCAGGTGAGGGACAAGGCCGCATCACTCGGGTTCGGCCTGCTGCTCTGGGACGGCTACCGCCCCCAGTGCGCCGTCGACTGCTTCGTCCGCTGGGCACAGCAGCCCGATGACGCGGGGACGAAGTCGCGGTACCACCCGAACATCAGTAGAACCGAGATGTTCGAAAGGGGCTATGTGGCCTACAAATCGGGCCACAGCCGCGGGAGCACGACCGACCTGACGCTGTACCACCTGGACACCGGCGAACTGGCCGTGATGGGTGGCGGGCATGACCTGATGGATCCCATCTCGCATCATGGCGCGTCCGGGACCACAGCGGCCGCGGCCAGGAATCGCGAATGTTTGCGCTCCCTCATGGAGGCATGCGACTTCGCCTCCTACGACAGTGAGTGGTGGCACTACACACTGAGGGACGAGCCCTACCCAGACACCTACTTCGACTTCCCGATCACGTGACGGCCGGCCCGGTACCGGCGCCGCGTCTGGCTGTGGCCGGGGGACATTCAGCCGGCCACATCGAGCCCATGTTGAACTTCGCCGATGCACTCCGTCGCCTGGAACCCACTGCGGTTGTCACGCCGCTCGGTACCACTCGCGGACTCGACACCACCCTGATCCCGGCGCGCGGATACCCGCTTGAACTGATCTCGCCGGTTCCGCTGCCCCGCCGAGTGAACCGTGCGCTGCTGACCCTGCCGGCCAGACTGCGCGCTTCGGTACGGTCTGCGGGTGCGGTCCTCGACAGGACCCATGCGGAGATTCTGGTGGGTTTCGGCGGATATGTCTCCGCCCCGGCGTATCTGGCCGCACGCATGCGTGGTCTCGGGATCGTCGTGCACGAGGCAAACGCCCAGCCCGGCATGGCGAACCGACTCGGTGCCCGACTCACGACACATGTGTTCACCGCCGCGCCCGGTGTTCGCCTGCCACACGCCACGGTCATCGGAATACCGCTGCGCCCGGCCATATCTCAGCTCGATCGTCTCAGTCTGCGCGACACGGCCCGACGTCGACTCGGCCTTCGAACCGACCTGCCGGTCCTGTTGGTGACCGGCGGGTCTCAAGGTGCCGGAGCCATCAACGCGGCGGTCTCCCGGGCGGCCCCGTCACTCCGGTCACACGGTGTGCAGGTACTGCACATCACGGGCCCTCAGCGCCGGGTCCATGTTCCCGGTGGCGACTTCGAGGGTGCACCCTACGTCGTGGTCCCGTATGTCGACGACATGCATTATGCCTACGCTGCAGCAGATTTCGTGATCTGCCGTGCAGGCGCCATGACGTGCGCAGAACTCGGGGCCGTCGGCCTACCGGCAGCGTATGTACCGCTGCCGTTGCGCGGGGGCGAGCAGCGGTTGAACGCCGCGCCGGGTGTGGCGGCCGGCGGCGCGATCGAGGTCGACGACGCGGCCCTCGACGCGACCTGGATCGAGACCACGCTGATACCGCTGCTCACGAATCACCGGCAACTCAAGGCGATGTCGGCACGGGCGTCGGCCTCCGGTGTGGCGGATGCCGACGTGATGCTCGCCCGTCATGTACTCAATGTTGTCGCCGACCGACGCACATCGAAGACGTAAGGGCCGACTTCACTTGACGATGCGCTCACCTGCCACGGGCAATCGGACGATGACGCGCAGGCCTCCGGTCGGCCGCGGCGTGAGGGTCAGCGTTCCGTCGTGTGCGTGGGCGATGCTCTTGACGATGGCCAGACCGAGGCCCACACCCGCGTGACCGTCCCGAACACGGGCGGTACCCCGCTGGAATGGCTCGGTGATCGTGGAAACCGTTTGAGCGGTAAGTGTGTCGCCGGTGTTGTCCACCGTGAGAACCACGGCGTCGGGCCCGACACTCGTGCTGATCCACACCATGCCCGATTCGGACAGGTTGTGAACGATCGCGTTGTGAACCAGGTTGGTCACCATCTGTAGCAGCAGTGCGTGTGAACCGGTGGTGGGAGCGATGTCGCCGACTGTCTCGATGGTCAAATTTCGTTCTTCCGCAAGTGGGAGAAGGGTTTCGACGGCTTCCTCGGCGATGAGGGACAAGTCGACGTGGTCCCGGCTGAACACGCGCTGGTCGGCGCGGCTGAGCAGAAGGAGCGCTTCGGTGAGATCGATCGCCCTCGAGTTGACGAAATAGAGGCGGTCGATCAGTTCTGCGGTGTCGCGGTTCGGGTCGCTGCGTGCCACATCGAGAAGGGTCTGTGTGATCGCCAGTGGAGTGCGCAACTCATGAGAAGCGTTGGCGGCGAACCGTTGTTGTTCCGCGACATGCGCTTCGAGCCGGGCGAGCATTGCGTCGAAGCTGTCGGCGAGTTCGCGGAACTCATCGTTGCGGCCCTCGAGCGCAACCCGGTGGGACAGTGACCCACCCGCAGCCAGCCGGGTGGCGGTGGTGATCCGCGTCAGCGGGGCCAACATGTGTCCGGCGAGGATCCAACCTCCCACGAGGCCGAACACAAGCAGGAACGCCATCGCGGCCGCCGCCTTGGGTATGAAAGCGTCCTCCAGGTCGGATCGGTCGGGGCCGGACCCAGGCATCCTCGGCATGCCGCCTGGATTCACATCGGTCACCTCCGGTACGTAGCGCAGCAGGAACACCCGCACTGCACCGAGCAGCAGAACTCCCGCGAGCATGAGGAACCCGGCGTAGCTGAGAGTGAGTTTGAGTCGGACACTCAACCCGGGCTTCCTATCCACGTCCTTCTCCTACGTCGTCCGTGCCGTCCGCCGTGTCTATCCGATACCCGACTCCCGGCACAGTGGCGACGAGCCAGGGCTCACCGAGCCGCTTCCGTAATCCCGAGACCGTGATCCGCACGGCATTGGTGAAGGGGTCGGCGTTCTCGTCCCATGCCCGCTCCAGGAGTTCTTCGGCACTGACCACACCTCCTTCGGCGGTTACGAGGACTTCGAGCACAGCAAACTGCTTGCGGGTCAACGCCACATACCGGCCGTCCCGGTAGACCTCGCGGCGAAATGCGTCCACGCGCAACCCCGCTATCTCCCGTACGGGCGGCCTGTTGCGTGTCCTCCTGCGGTCGAGCGCGCGGAGCCGGAGCACAAGCTCTTTCAGTTCGAACGGCTTGGTGAGGTAGTCGTCGGCGCCCAGCTCGAACCCGGTTGTCTTGTCATCGAGCCGGTCAGCCGCCGTCAGCATCAAGATCGGCATCCCGCTGCCGGAAGCGACGATGCTCTCGGCGATCTCATCGCCGGACGGCCCGGGGATGTCGCGGTCGAGCACAGCGATGTCATAGGCGTTGATGCTCAACAGTTCGAGAGCGGTGTCGCCATCACCGGCGGTATCGGCGGCAATCGCCTCCAGGCGCAGCCCATCCCGGATGGCATCGGCCATCAACGGTTCGTCCTCGACCACCAAAACACGCATTCATCGATGCTACGAGCCGCCGCATATCGTAGACATACCGAAAAGCACATACACGCTGGCAACGCGGCAGTTCCTTCACTGGGATCATGACCCGCACCGCACCCGTAGCCAGCAGCGCGACCGGCCACCGTGTCCTGTCCGAGGATGACGGAGTCCTTCCCTCAGGCACCTCCGTGTTCGACGACCACCTCCCGGGCGTGGCCAACGTCCACCGCGACCTCCTCCGTGCCGTTCGCCGAGCGGCCGTTGACGCCTCAGCCGAGGGCGTCGATTTCCAGGTCAACAGCGGATGGCGTTCTCCGGCCTATCAGGCGCAGCTCCTCCGGGACGCGGTCTCGAAGTTCGGCTCGCGCGCGAAGGCAGCACGGTGGGTCGCCACGCCGGAGAGGTCGGCACATGTCTTTGGAGACGCCATCGACATCGGACCCCCGCGGGCAGCCGCGTGGCTGTCCACACACGGTGCGCGGTACGGGCTGTGCAGGATTTACCAGAACGAGCCGTGGCACTTCGAATTGCGCCTCGACGCGATTGAGAACGGCTCCCCCGCAATGTATCCGGACCCCACTTACGACCCGCGGTTGAACGCTTGACATCCCTAATATGGACCCGTCGGTTTGATCTGAAATTACATGGGTACTAGAGGACTGACCGGTTGCTCCGAATGCGGTGGGCGAATACAAAGACGCCGTTGCCGCCCGCTTCGACTCGGTGAACAAATGCATTCCGTCTCTGATTTCCGGTCGTTTCACCGAAAAGATCTTGAGGAGAAATCGTGTACTTGCACACACAACAGTTGATCAATGAGATCGCCATCGACGAGCCTGATCCCGCAGCCGCGAATGCGCTGCAAGAGGGTCTGGGCGGTCAGTTCGGCGAGATGCGCACGATGATGCAGTACCTGTTCCAGTCCATGAACTTCCGCGGCGATGCGTCGTCCAAGGCATACAAGGACCTGCTCCAGGGCGTGGGGACCGAGGAGATCAGCCACGTGGAGCTGATCGGAACCACCATTTCTCGTCTTCTGGACGGGTCGCCTGAGTACAACGGCAAGAAGACCGACCCGGTCGACAAGCCCGGTGCCAAAGGCGCGACGCCATTGAAGATCGCACTCGACACCAGCAATATCCACCATTACCTGGTGGGCGCACAGGGAGCGCTGCCTGTGGACGCTGCCGGCAACCCGTGGTTGGGATCGTATGTCTACAACAGTGGAAATCTGGTCCTCGACCTGCTGTACAACCTGATGTTGGAGTCGACCGGTCGGCTGCAGAAATGCCGCATCTATGAGATGACCGACAACAAAGCGGCACGGTCGACGATTTCTTATCTGATCGTTCGCGATCAGGCTCACGAGAACGCTTTCGCAAAAGCGCTTGAAAGTCTCGGCGTGAACTGGGGCAAGGTGCTGCCGATCCCGAAGACGAACGCCGAATCGTTCCCGGAGGTCAAGAAGCTCATCGACAAGGGTTTGCAGAGCATCCAGTACACGTTCAGCGCTGACGACCAGAGTGAAGCTGCGAAGCTCTACCGCGGTGCGTCACCGTCCAACGACGGAACCGAACTGTCGACTGCCGTGATGCCCGAGGGCTTCCCCATGACCATCGCGCCGGAACGCAAGGAAGAGTTCGCACCCGGCCTCGACAAGGAACTGCTGGCGCTGATCCAGGCCACAGCCGAGGTCGAGATCGCTGCAGCGGATTCGCCCAAGATCAAGTAACCAGCACGACAAGACAGAAGGCGACGCGGTGTTCACCGCGTCGCCTTTTTGTCGTTGGGTGGGGAGTGCTCGCGGTACTGGTCGACGCTCGGTCTACAGACGCCGCGAGAGCGAGTTTCGCGAGCCGGCCTCGAGCTTCGCTCGCGGTACCGGCCGACGCTCGGCCTGCAGACCGAGCGCGGGCGAGTTTCGCGAGCGGGCCATAAGCTCCGCTCGCCAAACCGGCACAAGCTCGGTCTCCAGACGACGCAACGCCCAGTCCCTAAGCGGCGTTACCGGCCCCCGATTGGCCCCGTTTCCCGTGCATCGTTGAAGGCGCGCTCACGGCACTGACCCAGCCTCGCCTTCAAACAAACAGCGTGCAGTTTGCCAATCCAGCAAGATTACTTGCCGAAATCCCAATTCTGAGTCACCCTCGAGCCGTGCCCATCGATAGGCGATGAGCACCTCAAGGAGGATTCATGAACTCGACCGACAACTTCTACGACGTGGTCATCATCGGCGGCGGACCGGCTGGGCTCGGCGCAGCGACGACGCTGGCGCGGTCGCTCCGCACAGTTCTGGTCATCGACGGTGGCGAACCGCGTAACGCCAAGGCCGAGGGTGCGCACAATCTGCTCGGCAACGAGGGCATCTCACCACTCGAGTTGCTGGCCAAGGGGCGACGCGAAGCAGAGCACTACGGTGCGCAGATCACAACAGGCAGCGTCGCAGCGGTCCGACGCGACACCGACGGTTTCGAGGTCGACTTCACCGATGGCCACGCCGTCAAGTGCCGCCGGCTCCTGCTGGCGACGGGCCTCATCGACGAACTCCCCGACATTCCCGGCGTGGCCGAGCTGTGGGGATCGAGTGTGCTGCACTGCCCGTACTGCCACGGATGGGAGGTGCGCGGACGCAAGCTCGGAGTGCTCGGCACCGGCGCCATGAGCGTGCACCAGACGCTGTTGTTCCGCCAGCTCAGCGACAACGTCACCTTGTTCTTGCACGAGATGCCCGAGCCGAGCGAGAGTGAATGGTTGCAGCTCGCTGCACTGAATGTGTCTGTGGTGCAAGGGAGAGTCACGCAGCTTGTCATCGAAGGCGGCGCGCTGCGCGGAGTGGAGGTGGTCGGCGGCCGACGTTTTGATGTCGAGGCCGTCACGGTCATGCCGCGGATGGTTGCACGAGCCGACGTCTACGAGTTGCTCGGCGGCACGCTGTCCGACCACATGTCCGGCGGCTTGTACGTGGCCAGCGACGAAATGGGTCGCACCGACATCGAAGGTGTCTGGGCTGCAGGCAATGTTACCGACCTCTCGGCAACGGTCGGATCGTCGGCCGCCGGTGGGATGAGGGCCGCCGCCGCCATCAACTTCGACCTCATCTCCAGCGATGCGCAGGCAGCGGTCAAAGCCAGGGCGGCGTCGTTCTCACGGGAGATCGAGGCAGCGGTGACCACCAGGATTCTCGGCGATCGGCGTCATGGTGTGCGCTGAAGTCCCGGGTGGGAGTCGTGCATACTCGCGAGGTGGCAGGCATTGAGGAGAGCACCAGCTCCACACCGGTGAGCGACATCGGGCCGCTGGCGGACCCAGTCGGTGAATCACTGCGGCATCGTCACGCCCATCTCGCGCGCAGATTCGGCCGGGCCGGCGCATACCGTTCCGGCGTCGCCACTTTCGCGGCCGTCGACAGTGACCAAGACCCGCGTAGATGGGACGATCTCGCACGGCTTCTCGGCCCAGGTGAGCTCGCCGACATGTTCAGTTCCACCGCAGAGCCACCGACCGATTGGGAACCGGTGTTCGATCTCGACGGCTTTCAGATGATCTACGACAAAGACGAACCGAGGGGGCAGACAGACGTCGACGTGGTCGAGTTGGGTTCGGCCGAGGTGCCCGACATGCTCCACCTCGTCGCGCTGACCCGCCCCGGACCGTTCTTCTCGCAGACCCCAGACATGGGCACCTACATCGGAATACGAGAGAACGGAGCTTTGGTGGCAATGGCCGGCGAACGGCTGCGGCCACCGGGTTGGACTGAGATCAGTGCGGTCTGCACCGCCCCTGGGGCTCGAGGACGCGGCTACGCTTCTCAACTGGTCACCGCGCTTGTCACCAGAATCATGGCCCGCGGTGATCGGCCGTTCCTGCACGTGATCAAATCGAATACCGCTGCGGTCTCACTCTATGAACGACTCGGTTTCCGCATACGCGAACAGGTCACATTCCGGGGCTTCCGGATACCGCCCGAACCGCACACTGAAGAACAGTGACGCTCGGGAGTCCACCACCGCTGCGCAGCGGATCAGAACTTCTTCAGGCCGAGGCTCGCATACGAATGTGCCCGATCACGGTCACCAGGACCGACAACCCCGCGGCGACGGCCAGCGCGACACCCACGGCGCTCACCGCCAGTAGCACAGCACCGATCACAGCTCCGACGAAAATCGTTGCGATGGCGCCGAATCGACGGTTCCAAAGGGCAGTTCGTCCACCACGCGTCCATGTCTCGGCGGCCAGGGATGTCAGGGTGGAAGTCACCACCACCGTCGTCATGTCGGCGATGGCAACCTTGCGGGCCACGCACGCCTGGATGCCCATTGCGGCGGCCGTTGCCGCGGCAACGCAGATCTGAGCCGACACGGAGTGTTCGGTGTCGGTAAGGGCGGCAGCTGTCGCCGCGGCGGCGAGAATCACCGAACCTGCGGCGAGACAACCTGTCACGGCCGTCGTCCAGCCCTTCGGTCTGCGCCGCAACACCATTCCCGCGGCGAAAGCCCCGATCACGAATGTGCCGAGCGCGATCGCGGGTCCGAGGACGGGCAGGTCGTCGGCGCCGGCGACACCCATTCCGAGGATGACGATGTTGCCCGTCATGTTCCCCACGAAGACGCGGTCCAGACCCAGGTAGCCGACCGCATCGACCACCCCTGTGACAAACGTCAGTACCAACATCAGGACCAGGCCCCGCCTTTCGACGCGGTCGAGAAGTGCCGGCTCTTTTGGGGATGTCATCGGGTGCTCCAACTGGTCGGGGCGGGCTGAGTTCGGTCACGGGCGGTGTGGGCTCAGCCGGCAGTGAAACCCATTCGCTCGCTGTGGACGTCGAATGCCGGGTCGTACGACATCGTAGGTCGCCTGACAGCGGAGTCGGCGATGACACCTTGCCGTCGCCAATGCTCCTTCCGGATCGCAATGCTCGTGCCCGGTTGGGTCTCGTAGGAAATCAGCGACGCCACGGAGTCGATCATTCGCTGTGCACCCACGAGGTCGCCCAACTCGATGCGCCTGACTGCCTGCACCAGTACCTCGGGGCGCGAGACCCCAGCAGCAGCCCACCGGGCTCCGGCAAGGAAGTCATCGACCACGCCGATCCCACCGTTGCCGGAAACAACCACGGTGCCGACGTCTTCCCGAAGTCTGCGGATTCTCGAAAATGTCGGAGGTGCTTCGGCTTTGACCGCCATCAACGACGATCCCAGACCGGCGAGTGCACCGACCAGGTCGTCGATGTCGATGCGGACACCGGTGGCCGACGGTAGATCCTGCACCATCACCGGCAGATTACTGAGGCCGTGGGTATCAACAATCGAACGTCTGACGACATCGGCGTCGTTTGATCGAACAGGGATCATCACTCCTGCCAGCGACGTCCCGAACCGTGTGCCGAGCGCTGTCGCCTCGTCCGCCGCGACCGCCGGGTCCAGTGACATGACCGTGGCGATGACGGGAGCGCCTTCCGATGCGCTGATCACGACGTCGAGCACCCTCATCTTCTCGTCGAGCGAGAGCGAGGCCGGTTCGGCGATGACCCCGAGCGCGATCGATCCCGTACATCCTCGCCCGAGCATTTCGCGGGTCAGCGCGCGGAGGGACTGCTCGCAGATCCGTTCGCCGCCTGGCGTGAAGGGCGTGGGTAGCATTGCCCACACTGCACGGGCGGAGTCAGTAGCATTCATCTGGATCCAATCTTCGAGACGTCTGCGGAAGGACATCGATGGCACAGAACGGCGGCGGTGAGCCTGCCGGAGCCACCTCGCCGCTGGTCCAGCAGCTCGTGGACACGATCGCGGAGCGAATCAGCCGCGGTGAGTACAACTTCGGGACCTGGATTCGCCAGGAGTCGCTTGCCAGAGAACTCGGGGTGAGCCGAATGCCGATCCGCGAAGCGCTCGGCCAACTGCAGGCTCTGGGCGTCGTCGAGATCGTCCCCAACCGCGGAGCCCGGCCCCGTCAGCCGTCGCTGCGCGAGTTGACCGAGGTATTCGAGGTCAGGGCGTTGCTCGAGGGGCACGCTGCCCACGAGGCGGCCCGGTTGATCACCCACTCTCAACTGAAGGTTCTCTACGCGGCCGTCGACGATTTCCGTGCCGTCGTGCAGGCTGCCCTCGACGGGGAGTCCACGCCTGCAGAGCTTCGCAAGCGCTGGGTCAAGGCCAACTCCACCTTTCACGACACGATCCTGGACGCGGGCGGAAACACCCAGCTCACCGCGACGGTGTCGTCGCTGCATCACCGGATCCCCCGCAACCTCACATGGACGGCTCTGGATGCCGACCCACGCTTGCTGGCCGAGAACGCCGACGCGCACGCGCGCATCGTCGAGGCCATCGACCGCCGCGATGGCGACGCTGCCCGGGACCTGATGATCGAACACTCCCGCCGGGCACGCGAACTCATCACCAGCCGTTCACAAGAGACCTTCACACCCTGACCGTCACAGATCCCATCGTCCGCGCCGGTCATCGTCCGACTGCGTAACCCTGTGCCCCACGGGGATTGGCAGCCGACCCGAGTACGCCGGAAGACTGGTCGCGGGTGACCACACTCAGCCGGCCCAGTGACCAGTCACCGGCGCGGGTGATGTGGTGTCCACGAGCGACGAGTTCCCCGATCACCGCCTCCCCCAGTCGATCCTCGACCACTGCTCCTCCCGGCTCCCAGGTGCGTGGCCAGAACGAGCCCGGCATCGACGTGGTGTGCAGGGTCGGGGCATCGATCGCCTGCTGAGGTGTGTAACCGCCGATGAGTGTTCGCAAGAGGTAACTGAGTTGCCACTGGTCTTGCTGATCGCCACCGGGCGTGCCCAGCGCCGCAACCGCCCATCCATCGCGGATCACCATGGTGGGGGTCAGCGTGGTCCGCGGCCTCTTCCCAGGGCGAAGGGCAGACGGGCTGGCCGGGTCGAGCCACGTCATCTGAAGTCGTGTTCCCAGAGCAAAACCCAACGAGGGAATGGTCGGCGACGACTGCAGCCACCCGCCCGAGGGAGTGGCCGAGATCGCGTTGCCCCACCGGTCGATGACGTCGATGTGGCAGGTGTCGCCGCGCGTCTCGCCGGTGACGGTGACGGTCGGTTCGCCGGTCGCACCTCCCGACGCCTGGCCGGCCGCTTCCACCAGCGGGGGCACGTAGGGATCGATGCCGCACAGCCCGGGGCGGAACTCGGTGGACGCATGCCACGCAATCTCTTTGCGGCGAACGGCGGCGTACTCCCGTGACAGCAACACCTCGAGCTGCGACCGGTCGAGGCCGTCGCCGTAGTACGCCTCTCGATCGGCCATGGCCAGCTTGAGCGCCTCGAGGACATTGTGTGCGCCGACTGCGGTCGACGGATCGACATCCTCGTCGGGCAGTTCGTCGAGGATGGCCAGCGCCTGCAGCAACACCGGCCCCTGCCCCCAGGCATCGGACTTCAGGATGGTCGATCCACGGAAGTCGAAGGCCACCGGACGCTCCCAGCAGGCGCTGAACGCCGCCATGTCAGCGAGCGCCAGCACCCCTCGATGGTCCCGTCCAGAAGAATGCCGATGCGGTTGTCGCACAAACGCATCGATCTCAGCCGCAATCGACCCCGAGCCCCACTCCGTACGCGCGGCTTCTATCCGCTCCGGTCGTGAACGTCGGTCCCGGCCGGCGGCGATCAGCCGTCGAAGAGTCGCAGCGTACGCGGAATTCTTGAACAACTGGTCGGCGAGTGGAACGCGGCCGTCGGGCATCCACAGCGCCGCCGATGTCGGCCAGTGTTCGAAGAAGAGGTCGGCGACGGTGCCGATCACCGCGCACGCTCGTCCTGACAGGCAGTGGCCGTTGTCGGCGTAGCCGATCGCGTAGTCGAGGATGTCGCTCAGCTCCCAGGTGCCATGGTCACGCAGAAGCAGCAACCACGCATCCACCGCACCCGGCACCGCGGCGGCGAGGGCACCAGACGCCGGCACCATGTCCAGACCGAGTCGACGCATGTGAGCGATGGAGGCTGCGGCCGGCGCCGGGCCCTGGCCCATCAGCACCTGCGGCGGTTTGCCCACCGGGGAGACGATGCCGACCATGTCGCCACCCGGGCCGTTCAGATGCGGTTCGACGACGTGCAACACAAACGCGGCAGCCGTGGCTGCGTCGAAGGCGTTACCACCGCGTTCCAGCACCGACTGTGCCGCACCCGACGCCAGCCAGTGCGTCGAGGCCGACATCCCGAACGTTCCCTTGAGGTCTGGGCGGGTGAGGAACTCTCTCGGGGGCGTGAAGGGCATTGGTCAAACCTCGCTGGCGCTCGTTATTGGATCCTATTTGTACGAATAGTAACCATAGGGCGCCTGGCCATGCCCCACTGTGTGGGCAACCCGCGACAGTCATCGCCCCATCGCACACCGCGTATCAACCGCTGTAACGCCGATGAAACATCTTCTACCTGCGTGAACAATCCACGTTCCTATTGACGGACTGTTCGCGAAGTGGCAAGGTCGCGGTTGCATCCCGTTTCAATTTTTTGGATCCAGCTGCGAACTGCGCTCAGATCAGCAACACTTGATACAGCACTTCACCACCCGCTAGGAGCAACTCACATGGCCGACATCCCGACCAGTCCCGGCACCGCGATTCCGCCGACGCCCGGTGACACCCTCATCTTCGAAAACGATCGAGTGCGCGTGTGGTCGATGACGCTCGAACCCGGGGGATTGTTCGATTTTCATCAGCACCACCATGACCACGTCGTCATCTGGCCTGCAGCCGGCAACGCACAGGGGCAGGAACTCGGTGACGACGAGTGGGGCATCACGCAGCAAGCGGAGCCCGGCTTTGTCCTCTACAAGACCGTGGGATCGGCGAAGCCGCTCAATCCTCACCGCATCCGCAACCTTGGCGACGAGACCGTCACCCACTACGTCGTGGAACTGCTCGAAACCTCACCCAGCGAGACCGAATTGCCCTGGCAGCACAACGATCGCGGGTCATTCACCACACCCGCCGATCGCTGATCACATCGACATCTGAAACCTCGGCGCCCCCGCGGCGCGACCACAGAAACCCATCACGGGGCGGCGACGCCCGACTGCGATTCCGTGCGCCCTCATCCCCTCATACTGATCCCCCTCACCAGGAGAAGAAGACATGGCCGTCCCAAATGACGAGCTCATCAGCCCGGTAGATACACATCAACTCAAGAAGAACACCATCGGCGTCGCCGGCATGGTGTTCATGGTCGTCGCGGCGACCGCGCCACTGACCGCAATGGCGTCGAACCTCTCGATCGGCCTGGCCTTCGGCGTCGGTGAGGGACTTGTCGGACTGCTTGTCCTGGTCGGCATCCTGCTGGCCCTGTTCACGGCCGGCTACGTGGTGCTCAGCCGGCGGGTCATCAACGCCGGCGCCTACTACGCATTCATCGGCTACGGCCTCGGCAAGGCGTCCGGGGCCGGTTCGGCGTTCGTGGCAACGGTCGCCTACAACCTTGCTGCCGCTGGAATGATCGCTGCCACTGGCTATTTCGCCGATATCGCAGTGGGCACGATGACCGACATCGACCTGCCGTGGTACGTATACGGCGCAATAGCACTGGTGATCACCGCAGTTCTCGGACTGGTGGGTGTGGAGATCACGAAACAGGTGACCTCATTGGTCTCCATCGCCCAGTTCGGCATCATCATCTGGCTGGGCATTGCTATTCTCGTCCAGCGCCCGGAGGGCTTCTCCCTCAATGTGTTTGCCCCGGACCGGATGTTCGAAGGCAACCTCGCGCTGTCGCTGGTGTTCTGCGTGCTGTCATTTGCAGGCTTCGAGGCCACCGCGATCTACGGCGAGGAGGCTCGCGCACCGCGACGCAGCATCAAGGTTGCGACGTACTGCGCTCTGGCGCTTCTTGTTCTGGTCTTCATGGGTTCGACGTGGTCGATCGTGGCAGCGTTTCCTGACGTCCAGACCGTGGCCGCCGAAGATCCGGGCAGCCTGATCTTCGCCACCGCCAGCGAATACCTCGGCGGATGGTCCGATGAGATGCTCAGTCTGCTCGTCGCTTTCAGCTTCCTGGCCGCAGCGGTTGCCTTTCACAACATGGCCGCGCGCTACATGTTCGCGCTGGGCAGGTCTCGGTTGTTGCCGGAGCGATGCGCTGACGTCCATCCCCGTTTCGGCACGCCGCAGGTGTCGTGTGCCGTTCAGATCGCCATCTCCCTGATCGTTCTCGTACCGTTTGTCATCGCGAAGTCCGACCCCATCATCAATCTCTTCCCAGCGGTATCAGGCATCACCTCACTGTCGATCATCGGCTTGATGATCGGTTGTTGCCTCAGTGTTGTCGTCGCCTCGATGCGTGGTCGGCTCGATGGAGAGACCGCATGGTCGTCGAAGATCGCACCGGCCATCTCCGGCCTGCTGCTCACCGCCATCGGGGTCATCGTCGTGATCAACTACCAGGACGTCACCGGTAGCGATTCCTGGATCGTCGCCGCCATGCCGGCGATCCCCATCATCGGCGCGATCTACGGGGCCGTCATCTACCGGCGCCGTGGCCATGGCCACGACCTGGAGGAGCACCTCACCGATTGAGATCATCCACCGCAGAAGGGGGTGCCTCCGCTCGGAGGCACCCCCTTTGTGTGGCTCGACCAACCCGGGATCACGGCTCGATCATCGGCCTTCGACCAAGGTCGCCACCCTCCCGCACAACTCGTCGCCGTGCTCGAACGCGGTGGCGTGCCGCGCCTTCGGGATCTCCCAGAATGCGGACCCAGGAATGCGATCGGCCAGCTCCCGACCTGCGGTGATCGGGATCACCGGGTCGTCGGCGCCGTGCACGACCAGAGTGGGCACACCGATCCGGTGAAGCTGTTGCCTCGAGTCGTGGTGCTTCAGTGCGTTCATCCGCCGGGCGTGCTGCTCGGCTGTCCGGTCCACCAAGGCCGCCCGGATACGGTCCACAAGCGATGGATCGGCCGCTCGCGCGTCTGGGCTGACCGCGGCGTCGAGCATGGTCTGGGCCCTCTCGGCCGCCGACATCTTCTTCGACTTCTCCGCGAATCCGGCCAGCCATGAGTACGCACCGGTGGTCGACACCAACGACAGTGTTCTGACCCGCTCCGGATGCCGGATCGCCAGCAACTGGGCGACCACGCCTCCGTACGAGGTTCCGAGTACGTGCACCTTCGACCATTGCAGTGCCTCGATCACGTCGGCGGCGTCATCCGCCATGGCATCCATCGTGTAGTGCTCATCTGGGCTGACCTTGTCGCCTGTGTCGCGCTGATCGTAGGCGACTGCCTGCAGGCCGGATGGGAGCCGTGTCATGAGGTCGGCGAACTGCGTCCGATCACTCTCGGCCCCGTGGATCAGCAACAGCGGTGCGCCAGAACCTTTTACGATGCATGGCACCGATCTACCGTCTCGGAGCGTGACCACGATGTCTGACATGTCGATCTTCTTTCTCGATGGGCGGAAAACATCGTCGCTATCGAGTGCGCGAACACGCACACAATGCTAGATTGGATCCTATTGTAGCCGAATTGCATACGATCGGATGCGGGCTCAGATCTGAGGGAGGCCACCATGGCTGTATTGGTTTCGGGAGCGAGCGTCGCCGGTCTCTCGGTTGCATTCTGGCTCGAGAAGGCCGGACACGACGTCACAGTGGTCGAGCGCGCACCGGCACTGCGGGTGGCAGGGTCACCGATCGACATCCGTGGCGACGCACTCGCGGTCGCTGACGCGATGGGAATCCTCGGCGACATCCGCGACAGCAGGGTGCCGACGTCCGGCCGTGAGGCCTTCACCACTTGGGTCGACGATCAGGGTCACCCGATTGCCGTGCTCCCCAACGAGTTCGCCACCGACTCGGCCGACGACGTCGAGATCGCCAGGGACAGCTTGATCGGAATCCTGCACGGCGCCATCGGCCCGAATGTCGAGTTCGTCTACGACGACTCGATCGTCGACGTGACCGACACCGGCACTGCCGTCGATGTCGCGCTCGCGTCCGGCCGCACAGGCGCCTTCGACTTCGTCATCGGCGCGGACGGTATCCATTCGACGGTCCGAGAAGCCGTGTTCGGACCCGAGACCACCTTCCGCCGGCATCTCGACACCTATACCGCTTTCGTCGACCTTCCCCTGGGTTCGGGAACCCCAGGCGAGAGCGTCACCTACAACACCCCGGGCCGCATGTTCTGCATCACGGACTTCGGTTCGCGCACAATCGGATTCATGGCCGCCCGTACCCCCGAGGTCGGCTACGACAACCGTGATCTCGGCGACCAGAAGCGGGTGCTGATCGACCTGATGAAGGGCGAGCAGGGTTGGGAATCCCCGTTCCTGCTGCAGGCTGTCGCCCAGGCCGACAGGCTGTACTTCGATTCGGTCAGCCAGGTGCACATGCCCCGGTGGTCGAGCGGGCGGGTGGTCCTGATCGGCGACGCCGCACACGCCGCATCACTCTTTTCCGGACGAGGCACCTCACTGGCGATGATCGGTGCCCACACTCTGGTGTCGGAGATGACAAAGGCCGGCGCCGCCCACGACATCGCGTTCACCCGCTACGAACAGTTGCTACGTCCGCGGGTGGCAACCGCGCAAGAAGGTGTCCACGAAGCCCGCGACTTCATGGTTCCGGCCACCGAGTCCGAACTGCGGGCACGCAACCAGCGGTTCGCGATCAACGCCGCGCGCTGACCAGCACTCGGCTGCCCCGCCGGCGGTTCTGGACGCGGTCGCCGATGGACGTGCTCTGCGTCGTGAACTGGCGGCGATAGCTGCTCGGACTGGTCGCCAGGATCGCGACGAAGTTCTGCCGGAAGGTCACGGTGCTGCCGAACCCGCAGGCGTCGGCGATCTGATCCATCCCCCAATCCGTGCTCTCGAGCAGCGCCCGCGCAGCGCCGATGCGTTGACGCCCCATCTGGCAGGACTCGATCCGGTCTCCTGGGTGAACTTCCGGATGAAACTGCGCCGGCTCATCCGGGCGTGTGTCGCCAGGCGATCAACACCGAGCGGTTCATCGAGGTGCTCGAGTGCCCAATGCTGGACTTCCGCGATGGCACCGTTGATGCGGGGAAGCGCCTCGGGCCGATCGATGTACTGAGCCTGCCCACCCTCCCGATGCGGAGCCACGACCAGACTTCGCGCCACGCGGGCGGCGACTGCCGCGCCGATGTGGTTGCGGATGAGGTGCAGGCACGCGTCTATTGCGGCTGCGGTGCCCGCTGAGGTCAGCACATCACCGTGGTCGACATAGAGGACCGAATCGTCCAGCACGATGTCCGGATGCCGGAGCGAGAGTTGGGGCATCGCCTCCCAATGGGTCACCGCGCTGCGCCCGTGCAGGATCCCGGTATCGGCAACGGCGAATGCACCGAGGCACAGCCCGACGATGATGGCGCCCGCATCGTGGGCACGGATCAGGCTCTGTCTCAGGGAATCACCGATCACCGGCGCATCGACGGGCCAGGACGGCACAACGATGATGTCGGCCCCATCGGCCAGTTCCGGTCCGCCGACCGGATCGACCGTGTATCCCTCGAGCGTTCTGATACTCCCCGGCGCATCGGACCACAGAAACGTCTCCCATCCCGCGTCGATGCCCAGCCGAGCCACTTCGCCGAACACCATCTGGGGAGTGGCGAGGTGAAACGACGTGATGCCGTCGAAAGCGTAGATGCCGATCCGCATCACATTGGCACGATCTCATCGAAAGAGTGCATATGGGCCACTGTCGTAGTGTACGTCCGATCCGAAGAATGGCAGGCACACCAGCACGCACCTGACCCAAAAGGAGCCATTCATGCCGTCCCCTCGACGCGCACTCATCGTCATCGACGTCCAGCAGGAGTACTTCGACGGCCCGCTGGAGATCCAGTACCCACCTCGTGAGGACTCGCTGGCCAACGTCGTACGGGCGATCGAAGTCGCCACAACGCAGTCGATTCCCGTCGTGGTCGTTCAGCATCTCCTCCCGGCAGGTGCACCCGTGTTCGCTACGGGCTCGCCGGCCAGTGAACTGCACCCCGCGGTCGCCGAACTGGTCCAACCCGAGTGGAAGCGTGTCGAGAAGGTGTACGGGAGCGTCTTCGCCGGCACAGATGCAGCGGAGTGGTTGCGCGACAACAGTATCGACACCATCTCCATCGTCGGTTTCATGACCAACAACTGCGACATCGCAACCGCCGCCCACGCCGAGTCGCTCGGGTTCACAACCGAAGTGCTCTCCGACGCCACCGGAGCCATAGCGTTGTCGAACGAGGCCGGGAGGGTATCTGCCCAGCAGCTACACGAGACGATCATGGTTCTGCTGAATTCCAACTTCGCGGCCGTGGCGACAACCGAGCAGTGGGCTGCGGCAGTCGACAAGGGCGAACCGCTTGCGGTGAGCAACCTGGTGGCCTCCGCACTCGACGGGAGAGGTGCCACCGTCTAGCGAAGCGGCCGGGGCTCAGCCGTGGCTGTGCAACGGCAGCCCCGCCAACGCCATGTGCGCCTCACCCAGCGCTTCGGACTGAGTCGGGTGAGCATGGACAAGCGCGGCGACGTCATCCGGGTAGGCGCCCCACCCCACGGTCAGTTGTGCCTCGCCGATCAGTTCGCCGACGCGTTCACCCACCATGTGGATGCCGACGACCGGTCCCGAATCCTTCTGCGCACGAATCACTTTGATTCCGCCACCGGTTCCGAGTATCTGACTCTTCCCGTTTCCGGCCAGATCGTAGACCACCGTTGACACCTCACCGTACTTCTCACGCGCCTGCGCCTCGGTGAGCCCGACAGATGCGACTTCCGGATTGCAGTACGCGACTCGCGGAATGGAGGAGTCCTCGACGAGAACCCGATCGCGTCCGGCGATCACCTCGGCCACGTGGATGCCATGCGCGAAACCGCGATGGGCGAGTTGTGGCCCCGCGACGATGTCGCCCACTGCGTATACCCCGTCCTGAGATGTACGCAGCGCATCGTCCACGCGCACGAATCCACGCTCGTCGAGCTCGATGCCGCCTTGTGCAAAGCCATTTTCAGACGTCCGCGGACCACGACCCACCGACACGAGCACAACGTCCGCCTCGAGAAGGTCGCCTCCTGCCAGTGCCACGGCCACCCCGTCGGCCTGTTGCGTGACAGCCTCGCACCGCGCATCGGTCCTGACGGTCACGCCGCGCTTCTTGAGAGCCCTGGTGAGTTGTTTGGACGACCACTCGTCCTCGGTGGCGATCAATCGTGGCAGCGCTTCGACGATGGTGACCTGGGCACCCAAAGATGTCCAGACGCTTGCGAACTCGACGCCGATCACCCCACCGCCGAGAACCACCACCCGCTCGGGAAGCGTGGGCAGTTCGAGGGCGTCATCACTCGTCAGGACTCGACCACCGCTGTCGACACCCGGCAGCGTCCGGGCTGCCGAACCCGTCGCGAGCACCAGTGATCGTCCGGTGAACGTGGTCCCCCCGACTTCGACGCTGCGTCCCCCGATATAGCGGCCGGTGCCGTTCACGATCTCGACCCGGTGGGCTTTCACCAGTCCTTGCAGGCCTCGGTACAAGCGGTCGACCACCGAGTTCTTGTACGCGTGGATTCCCGCCACGTCGACCTTGGTGAGCTCGGCGCCGATCCCGACCTTGGATGCGTGGGCAACCGTGTCGGCGACCTCGGCTGCATGGAGCAACGCCTTGGTGGGGATACAGCCGCGATGCAGGCAGGTCCCTCCCACCTTGCCTTCTTCGATGAGGGTGACGGTCTTGCCGAGTTGGGCGGCGCGGAAGGCTGCAGCGTACCCACCCGACCCGCCTCCCAGGATCAGGACGTCGGGGATGTCGGTCATGGCTTTTCCTCCGGGTGTGCGCTCAGCTCAGCGCGATCAGCGTGACGGGATCGGAAAGGATGTCGGCAATGGTTGCGAGAAAACGAGATCCCTGCTCGCCGTCGACCAGCCGGTGGTCGAACGAGAGACTGAGCGTGGTCACCGATCGCAGGGCGATCTCACCCCGGTGTTCCCACGGCTGTCGACGGATTGCGCCGAAGCACAGGATGGCCGCCTCGCCGGGGTTGAGGATCGGCGTTCCCGAATCCACCCCGAACACACCGACATTGGTGATCGTGATGGTGCCCGCGGACAGGTCTTGTGGACCGGTGCGCCCTTCTTTCGCCGTAGTCGTCAAGGTGGTGAGCGCTTCGGCGAGGTCACGCAGGCTCAACGCGTGGGCGTTCTTGATGTTGGGCACCATGAGGCCGCGCGGGGTCGCCGCTGCGATTCCCAGGTTGACGTAGCGCTTGGTGACGATCTCCTGATTAGCCTCGTCCCACGCAGAGTTGAGCGACGGATTGGACCGCAGTGCCACGAGCAGCGCCTTGGCCACCAAGGCCAGCGGCGTGATGCGTACCGACCGGAAGTGCTTGGACTCCTTGAGTTGTGCGAGCAGATCGACGGCCGGGGTGACGTCCACGGTGACGAACTCGGTGACATGCGGTGCGGTGAAGGCACTGCGGACCATGGCGTCGGCGGTGTGTTTGCGGACCCCCTTGATCGGGGTGCGTTCTTCGTCCAGCACCGCCGCGCCAGGTTGGGCGGATTCGCCCGAAGCTGCGGCGGGTTCGGGTAAGAGCTCGGACACCGGGTCGGCAGCTGATCGGGCCAGGTACTGCTCGAGGTCGTCGCGGGTGACCTGCCCCCGACCGCCGGTGGCGGGCACCTCGACCAGATCGACACCGTTCTGCTTGGCTGCGAACCGGACCGGCGGCGCGGCCAGCGGGCGCTCCTGCTCTGTCACAACAGCATCCACTGCCGACACGGTGGCCGTGTTCGTCCGCCGTCGACGCCGTCCCGTGCTCTCCTCGGCGACGCCGTACCCGACAAGCACCGGCGTGCGTTCCTTGCCCGCGGGACGTGAGTCCGACGGGGCAGGGCCTGATGAGACGGGGTTCTGCGGGGCAGTCGGCGTGTGGTTCTGCGTGGCGGCGCCCCCGACGGCGATGTCGATGAACGGCCGACCCACCTCGATGGTGGCTCCCTCGTCTGCATAGAGCGCCACAACGGTTCCCGCATAGGGAGAGGGCAGTTCGACCGATGCTTTGGCCGTCTCGACCTCGGCGATGTTCTGGTTGAGTTCGACTGTGTCCCCGACCTTCACAAGCCAGGTGAGCAATTCGGCCTCGGTGAGTCCCTCGCCGAGGTCGGGGAGCAAGAAGGTCTGCGTTGTCGACATGAGCTGGCTCCTACGATGCGAACGTGCGGTCGACGGCGTCGAGGATGCGGTCGACGTCGGGAAGGAAGTGTTCTTCGAGCTTGGCCGGCGGATACGGCAGGGTGAATCCGCCCACGCGGGCGATCGGGGCCTCGAGATGAAAGAAGCAGCGCTCACCGATGCGCGCCGCGAGTTCCGCGCCGATACCCAGGAACACCGGGGCCTCATGGGTGATCACCAGACGCCCGGTGCGGCGCACCGAGTCGGCAACGGTGTCGACATCAAGCGGTGAGATCGACCGCAGATCGATCACCTCGATCGAACGGCCCTCGCCCGCAGCGATCTTCGCCGCCTGCACCGCAGTGGTGACCAGCGGTCCGTAGGCGACCAGGGTGACATCCGAGCCTGGCGTGACGACGCGGGCCTTGTGCAGCGGGTAGGCATCCCCGGGCTCGGCTAGCGGCCCCTTCTCCCAGTACCGGCGCTTGGGTTCGAAGAACAGCACCGGGTCGTCGGACTCGATAGCCTGCTGGATCATCTGGTGGGCGTCCGCGGAGGTACCGCAGGTGACCACACGCAGACCAGCGGTCGCGGCGAAGTAGCCCTCGGGCGACTCCGAGTGGTGCTCGATCGCACCGATTCCACCGCCGTAGGGAACCCGGATCGTGATGGGCATCTTCACGTTGCCGCCGGTGCGGTAGTGCAGCTTGGCGACCTGCGAGACGATCTGGTCGAACGCCGGGTAGATGAATCCGTCGAACTGGATCTCACACACGGGCCGGTAGCCGCGCATCGCCAGACCCACTGCCGTGCCGATGATCCCGGATTCGGCCAAGGGGGTGTCGATGACCCGCTGCGGTCCGAAGTCCTTCTGCAGACCGTCGGTCACCCGGAACACACCTCCGAGCTTGCCGATGTCCTCGCCGAGGAGCATCACCTTCGGATCCTTCTCCATCGCTTTGCGCAGGCCGGAGTTGATGGCCTTGCCGATCGGCATGACCGCAGGGGTGATCGCCGGGGCGCTCATCGGACGTCTCCTTCGAATCCTTGCAGGTACGAGGCGAACTCGCGTCGTTCCTCGTCGATCAAGGGGTGTTGTTCGGCATAGACCTCGTCGAACATCGACAGCGGCGTCGGTTCGACGGTCTCGAGGCAGCCGCGTCGTAGTTCGGCTGCGGTTGTGTCCGATTGATTCCGGATCCTTTCGAGGACATCGTCGGTCAGGACGCCTGCCGCGTCGAGCAGCGCCCGCACCCGGTCGAGAGGGTCCTTGGCCCGCCATTCGTCGTCCAGCGCCGCGGGCCGATATCGCGTCGGGTCGTCGGAGGTGGTGTGCGGTCCCATCCGGTAGGTGACGGCCTCGATCAGTGTCGGGCCACTGCCTTCTCGAGCCCGCGCCAACGCCGCGCGGGTGACCGCGATGACGGCAAGTACGTCGTTACCGTCGACCCGCACACTCGGCACCCCGAAACCCCGCCCGCGTTCGGCGATGGTCACACGCGACTGCAACGAGACCGGTTCGGAGATCGCCCACTGGTTGTTCTGGCAGAAGAAGACAACGGGGGCATGGAAACTCGCGGCGAATCCGAAGGCTTCGGAGATGTCGCCCTGGCTGGTGGCCCCGTCACCGAAGTACGTGATCGCGGCACCGTCCACGCCGTCGAACTGCATACCGAGCGCATAGCCGGTGGCGTGCAACGCCTGCGCGCCCACGATGATCGCCGGTGTGGTCATCCGGTACTCATAGGGGTTCCAGCCCGAATGAGTGGAGCCTCGCCAGAACCGGAGCATGTGGGCCGGGTCGACGTCACGGCAGTAGGCGACCGCGTGCTCGCGGTAACTGGCGAAAACGAAGTCCTGGGGATCGATCGCCCGCGCCGAGCCGACCTGCGCGGCCTCCTGACCAAGCAGCGGCGCCCAAAGGCCGAGCTCTCCCTGTCGCTGCAGAGCGGTGGCCTCGGCGTCTATGCGACGCACCACCACCAGGTCCTCGTAGAGACGCAGCAACGCGTCCACGTCGATGTCGGAGACGAGATCGGAGTACTCGGGGTGCTCGAGTCTCTCGCCCGTCGGGCTGATCAGTTGGACCAGATCGTCGTTGTCGATCACCGGGGCCTCCACTCGCCAGGGCTGACGTGGGCATTCGCCCACGGTTCATTCGGTGCACGTCAGGCAACCAGTGAGCGCCACACTGCACAAGAGCTGTGATCGAACTTGCGCATTTTGACCAACTTCGCGGCGATGAGACGTGCGACACTGTGCGACATGACGAAGTTCGACCGCTCCGACGCCCGCCTTCTGCTCGCCCTCTGCGAGACCCCACGCGCCACCGGGGTGCAGTTGGCGGCCGCCCTCCAGATGGCCAGGAACACCGTGCAATCCCGGTTGGCCAGATGGGAAGAGCGACGGGTCCTGGCGCCGATGGACCGACTGATCTCCACCAGAGACCTCGGATACACGCTCCGTGCCTACATCAGCGCGGTCGTCGACCAGCACCGACTCGAACCGATCATCGCCCTCTTCGGCGACATCCCCGAGGTGGTCGAGGTGACCGGGATCTCGGGCGACGCAGACCTTCTCATCGCGGTCGCTGCCCTCGACGCCGACGACTTGTATCGCGTGGCCGGGCTCATCCTGGCGGTGCCCGGCGTCGAACGGACCACCATGTCGGTGGCCATGCGCGATGCGATCCCATATCGGACCCGCCCCCTGCTCGAGCGTCTCGCGCGCGGTCGGTGAGGCCAGGCCGCGCAGTCACAGAGGCCGCAATCTGAGCAACGCAACAGCGAGCACGCGCAACAGAATGTGCACATTGCGCAAATATCCGGCTTGCTGTTGACCACTTCGCCGCTCCGGGACAACATTCGTGCAGCTGGATGCACACTTAACCCTCGACCACCTACCCGGAGGTTTCCATGTCCGTCACCGTCACCCCTCTGTCCGCAGAGTCGGCCACAAGCCACGTGTTCGGTCGATCAGACTTCCCCATCGACGAGCCCGCGCACGAGCAGGTGGTGTTCTGCCAGGACAGCACAAGCGGTCTGCAGGCCATCATCGCCTTGCACTCCACTTCGCTGGGACCCGCCCTCGGCGGCACCCGGTTTCATTCCTACGTTGATGAAAATGCCGCGCTCACAGATGTTTTGCGGCTGTCACGCGGGATGACGTACAAGGCTGCGGCAGCCGGACTCGACCTCGGCGGAGGCAAGGCCGTCATCCTCGGTGATCCGCGGGCCATCAAGACGCCGGAGTTGTTGCGCGCCTATGGCCGATTCGTGGAAAGACTCGACGGTCTGTATGTCACGGCCGGCGATGTGGGCACGAACAGCGACGATCTCGACATCATCGGCGAATCGACCGCACACGTAGTCGGCCGGAACACGGCTGCCGGCGGATCGGGTGACAGCGGGCCCAACACCGCCCTCGGGGTGTTCCAGGCCATGCGCGCAGCGGCAGTACAGGTTTGGGGCGAACGCGAACTCGCCGGACGCACGGTGGGCGTGGAGGGTGCGGGAAAGGTGGGCTTCGAGCTCGTGTCGCTCCTGACAGATGCCGGCGCCGAGGTACTGGTCTCCGACGTCTACCAGCCCTCACTCGACCGCGTGCTGCATACTTTCCCCCGCACGAAGGTGGCGGCGGACGTCCGCGCCGAGCGCCTCGACGTCTATGCCCCGTGTGCGCTCGGTGGCACGTTGGACGTAGCCACCAGTGAGACGCTGAACACATCCATCGTCTGCGGCGCCGCCAACAACCAGTTGCTCACCCCTGAGGCCGAGAGGACGCTCGTCAACCGCGGAATCGTGTGGGTACCGGATTATGTGGCCAATTCCGGTGGGCTCATCCAGGTCGAGGGCGAGCTCCGCGGGCGCACCCGCGAAGAGGTACGCAAGCGCGTCGAATCCGTCTTCGACACAATGACATTCGTACTCCAGACCGCGGCCCGCGAGAGCATAGCGGCCGGTGTCGCCGCCGACCGGATCGCGCGTCGCCGGCTCGATGATGCAGTGTGAAGCACCGGCAGCGCGTACCGCGCCGATCGCACGTATCGAGCTCTGAAGTTGTTGTCAGCCAAGGTAAACCTTCCCTGAGACAGGTTCGGCAATGCCACCCTTAGTAAGGATGAGCTTGGATGACAACGGCTTTCACCTGGCCCTAACCTGGTCGTCATGAGCACAATTCGAACCCGCTTCCATGAGCTCCTGCACGACCAGATTCGTCAAGAATTCTCTGCGTCACAGCAGTACATCGCCATTGCGGCTTACTACGACAACGAAGACCTGCCTCAGTTGGCCAAGCACTTCTACGCCCAGGCTGTCGAAGAACGCAACCACGCGATGATGATCGTGCAGTACTTCCTCGACCGCGACATGGTGGTGCACACCCCGGGCATCGATCAGCCGGAGAACTCGTTCGCCGACTACCGCGCCCCGATCAAGGTGGCACTCTCGCAAGAGCAGCGTGTCACCGACCAGATCGTCGAATTGGCCAAGACGGCCCGCGACGAAGGTGACTACCTGGGCGAGCAGTTCATGCAGTGGTTCCTCAAGGAGCAGATCGAAGAGGTCGCGGTGATGCGCACCCTGCAGACCGTCGCCGATCGGTGCGAAGGCAATCTCTTCGACCTCGAGAACTTCGTCGCCCGCGAGGTCGGCACCGCGGCCAAGACGGATGCCACCGCACCCGGTGTCGCCGGCGGCAGCCTGTAGGAACCCGCTCGACAGCACGTCAACACGCACAAAGGGCGCGGCCGGATCTTTCCGGCCGCGCCCTTTGTTGTCGTGTCTGTCTCGGGCGAACTGCCCGTCACCTCAGCGCAGGGTGACCTGCCGGGCTCGGATGCCGTCGCGTGAGCGCCGCTCGTCGCTGGTGAGCTCGGCGTCCGAGGCCAGCGCCTCGTTGAGCCGGTTGTTGAACGTCTCGACGCCCGCAGTCCACTCGGTGGGGTGCAGTTCGCGGTCCAGGTCGAACACCGGCACCAGTAGCCCGTGTGTACGGAAAGAACCCGCGAAGCGTGATCCTTCGCCGAGTGTCAGCCCACCCGATGCATGCACGCGCGCCAGCGCCGCCATCACGTCGTCTTCGGGCTCGGGGCGTATCCACCGCAGATGTGCACGCTCACCGGCGTCGACCCACCAAGGCGCCCCGACGAAGTCCCCGGCCAACCGGGCCGTCGGCATGATGGACGCGTTGGCCTGCTCGATCATCGCGGTGATCTGAGGGGCGGGGTTTTCCTGACCCTCGATCCACCAGTTGAAGTCGTTGTGGACGGTGATGTCGAGCGCAGCGGCGGGATCGAGCACGTCCTCGAGTGCACCGGCCTCGGCAATGTCCACCTCTGAAAACGTCTCTCCCGCAGCGCCTTCGGTTGCCCACCGGATCGCGGCGGCCAATGCGGCACCGGGCTCTTCGTGCTCGGGCTGGGTCTGCAGCGCAACCAAACCAACAGCTGCGCCGGACTCCTCACGCACCAGTGCCGGTCCGGCACCGGGCAGAACCGTCACCAGTCGCACGGGGTTGGTGCCCGGTGCGGTCAACGGCAACTCGGCGGTGGCCGAGGCGACGAAGGCCCTCAGGGCCACCAGGTCGCATTCGGCGGCGATCCCGGCGAACGGCCGGAAGAGCGGCGCGGTTGCCTGGGCCTGCCGTTCCTTGCGTGCCGCCACCCGTTCTGCGCGATTGCTTCCGGGTCGGGGTCCGCTGCCACGTTTACTCTTCTTAGCCACGTGAGAAGAACTTACGCAGCGAGCCAGCCCCGCACCCGGTCGGGGTAGTTGGTGGCGATCCAGCCGACCCCGAGATCGGCACAGAATGTCGCGTCGCGCCGCTCGTCGACCGTCCAGCAGTATGTGGCCCGACCAGCGGCGGCAGCACGATCCACCGCATCGGGGTGCTCCCGCAGAGTGAAGATCGACGGTCCGATGGCCGTGGCCCCCACGGCGGTGGCGGCGCTTCCCCCGAGGAACCGGGCGGTGTCGCCGAGTAGCACGGTGGGCAGCATCGGAGCGTTACGTCGGATGCGCCACACACCGGCGGTGGAGAACGAGATCACCACGGCGCGGCTGTGATCTGCCGACGCCGGTGTCGCGACACCGAACCGTTGCAATTCGGCGAGGAGGAGCTGCTCCACCAGTCCACCGAATCGAACGGGGTGCTTGGTCTCGATGAACAGGCGCACCGGGCGTTTCCAGTCCAGCGTCAGCTCCATCAGTTCGCGCAGTGTGAGGACCTTCGAGGTGAGACCGGAAGTATGCCAACTCGCGAAGTCGAACTCCCGGAGCTGAGCGAGGGTGAGCTCACTGACCACACCGCTGCCGTCGGAGGTGCGGTCGATCGTGCGGTCGTGGACACACACCAGCTCGTGATCCGCGGTGAGCCGGACGTCGCACTCGAGTCCGTCGGCGCCCTGCTCGAGGGCGAGCTCGTAAGCCATCAGCGTGTGTTCCGGTTTGTGGCCCGACGCCCCCCGGTGAGCCACCACCGCAGGCGTTTCCGTGCGCAGCACCCGATGGGTGTCGGTCATACCGCGACCAGCCATCGGGTGGGGGCCGCGGTCTCGGCCTCCCGGTCGAGCAGTCGCGTGATCGTCCACCACACCGCAACCGCGAACCCGGCGCTGGCCAGGTCGGACACGATGACAAGGAGCACCGCATTCGACTGCCACAGCAGGGACTCGGCGAAGATCCGCAGCACGATGCACCCGACCACCAGCAGATTCACCAGTACCCAGCCGGCCCACAACCACCACAGTCGCTTACGGATGTGGTCGCGCGGCAGGTCGTCGCGGAGTTCGAGTACCTCACGCATGAAGGCCACCGGCCGGAAGACGTTGATCACCGGGACCCAGCATCCGATGAAGATCTCCCGGCGGGTTCGCGGGTCGTATTGACCGTGCTCGCCGTATGACCTCCGCCGCTCCTCGATCAACCATCCGGCGGCGCCGGCCAGGCACGCGAGCATCATCGCCACCGACGCCAGGCCGGTGATCCACACCGCGGCCTCGGCAGCGACCTGCATACCGCGGCTGACCGGTTCTTCCAGGTTGACCACGAGCAATGCGTAGATCCACGCCTCGGCGGCGGCCGCCGCGACGAGTACGCCCGCTGCGATCAGCAGCAGCTGCGGAAGACGGGCTGTCGCCTGTTCGATCAGGTTTTGCTCACGCGTTTCGGGTCCGGTTGCCGGGCTGTCCTGCAGACCCCACTGCGGGACGCTTCGGTAGCGAGGCGTGGGTGTTTCGCGCCGCTCCACCCGGGCCCGCGGACCCGGCCGGGCCTCGGGCGGACGCAGCGCCACCCAGCGCACCATCCGCCGTGCTGTCGGCGACATCTGACGCGGGCCGCCGCCGGCCACCGATTGATGACGCTGGCTGCGCGGCGGGACGTACATGTTGTTCGGCCGCGGCTGCGGGCCAGGCGGAGGGGGTGCGGGTACATATCCCGCGGTCGGCACGGGCCGTTGCTGCGGCAGTGGCCGGAACACCACGGCGCGGCCGTAGGCGTCGAGCGGTGTCAGCGGACCCGAACATCGTGGGCAGCGTGGTCGACGGGGATCGTGCGGTCCAGCGATCCGGCAGTGCGGGCAGTAGTCCCGGACCGGTCCAGAAGGCGGAACTGTCACCGCCCGGTCTCCGAGGACGCCGCTCCCCCGGATCCACCTGCGCCTGTCTCCAGGGGCCTGCCGGCCTGCGCCCACGCCAGGATTCCGCCCCCGACGTTCGCGCCCTCGTACCCGCGCTGCGAGAGGTACCCGAGCACGCGGGCCGAGCGGCCACCTGAATGACAGATGACAAACAGCTCGGCGTCGGGGTCGATCTCGTCGACCCGAGCGGGCACTTCGCCGAGAGGGATGTGGAGGGCTCCGGGAACGTGCCCGTTCGCCCACTCGTCGTCTTCTCGAACGTCCAGCAGGATCCTGTTCGTCTCTGCCGTGAAATCGACCGGTAGGTCGGCGACGGGCACCGACGGAACATCCGACATAGTCACCCGTCCATGGTGGCACGCTGCCTCGGCATGCGCCGCCGCCCCACAGTTTTCAACAGGTTATCCACAGGGCCCCGCGTTCTACTCTGCGTCGCTCAAATATGAAGATAATTAACAATCCGAAAGATAATCCTTCCACCAGCAACTTGTTTTGTGACGAGGTTCACTAACAATTCACTCAAAACGCCGAGTTCTCCACAGTTTCCACAGCCTCATCCACAGGTTGAGTGTTTGCTGGCAGGCTCCGAACCAGCGCATTAGGCGCGGCCTGTGGATAACTTCGCGTCAACCGGAGATGACAACTCACAGGGTCCGATTTGCGGAGGCACCCTTCGGTGCATCCCCGCACGGTCAGTAGACCGACCACTCCGACTGCGAGTACTCGAGGATCCGCGGCTGCATCAGGGTGGACGAGGGCATCTCCAAGGGTGGGCGGTCGGGCGGGAACGTACGGGCGGCATCCAGCTCGTCCGCCGACAAGAAGCGACGGTCCACCGCAGGGTCCACCGTCACCGCCGGTGCGACGTCACCCACCGCCCCCAGAAAGAAGCCCCAGTCCCCGAACGAGGGCACGTCGACGTGATAGGCCGCGGTCGTCACGCCCGCCTCGGCGATGCTCTGGCCGATGCACCAGAACGAGCGGGGCGCAAAGTAAGGAGAGCCCGCCTGGACGACCATCCGCGCACCCGGCGCCAGATGCCCACGGATCAGCCCATAGAACTCCACCGAGTACAGCTTGGCGGTGGCCGTCTCGTCCGGGTCCGGCATGTCGACGATGACGGCGTCGAACAGCCCCGAGTCCTCACGCAGCCAGTTGAAGGCGTCGGCTGTCACCACCGAGACCCGCTCGTCGGCGAAGGCGTTGCGGTTGAGTTCGGTGAGTCTCGGATCTGTGCGCGCCAAATCGATCATCCGAGGGTCCAGTTCGACGAGGTGGACCGACTGCACATCGCGGTACTTCAGCACCTCACGAAGTGCCAGACCGTCGCCGCCGCCGAGGATCAGCACGTTGTCCCGCTTCTCCGCCAGCGCCGGATGCACCAGCGCCTCGTGGTACCGGTACTCGTCCACACTCGAGAACTGCAGATCACCGTTGAGGAAGAGCCGGGTGTCGTCGTCGCCGCCGGAAACCTTGCGATTGGTGATCACGATGTCCTGGATGGGGGTTCGGTCGGCCAGCACGATCGGGTCGCGATACAGCGCCTGCCGTGCATTGACCTCGAAGGTGTCGGCATAGAACATCGCCGCCACCAGCACCGCGACCACACCGACCGACCCGGCGCCCAAGGCCAACATGCGAACACGACCGAGGTCTCGGCGGAACACGATGAGTACAAGAGCGGCTCCGGCAACGGCGTTGATCATGCCGACCACGAGCGCGCCGCGGATCTGCCCGAGCAACGGCAGCAACAGGAACGGGAACGCCAGGCCACCGAGCAACGCGCCCACGTAGTCGGCAGCGAACAGATCGGCCACCGCAGACCCTGCCGACTGCTTCCTGATGTGTTGGAGCAACACCATCAGCAGGGGTATCTCGGCGCCGATCAGCATTCCGAGCACGAAGGCGACCACCACGAGCGACTGCGTGTACAGCGACAAATAGGCGAACGCTCCGTACAGCGCCAGCACCGAGAGACCACCGAGCAGAGCCAGCACCAGTTCGATGACTGCGAAGCTGACGGCGGCCCGGTTCTGCAGAGGTTTTGCAGCCAGCGATCCGATGCCCATCGCAAACACCATCACCGACAACACGATTGCGGCCTGCGTGGCCGTGTTACCGATCAGGTACGACCCCAGCGTGACGAGCGCGAGCTCGTAGACCAGCCCGCAGGCGGCGCAGATGAACACCACCGCCAGCAGCGCTGACCGTGCTGCCCGGCGTAGCGGCGGCGGTGCGGTGGTGTCGGAAGGGGCGGTGGAGGTGGCCAATGGAGCGGGCTACAGCAGTGACGCGGCGATGATCAGTCCGGCACCCACGTGCACCGTTGCCGAGACCCACACGGCGGGGTGCGGCCGATCATCCAACAACACCTCGCCCAGGTCGCCGGGAGAAAGGGCGTCCACGAGGATGAAGGTCAACGCCATCACGAAGATCCCGATCACCGTGTAGATGAGGGTGTACAGCAGTCCCTCACCGAGGTCGCCTTCGCTGGCGGCGATCGCCGCGACGATGATGATCGCCACCGCCAGGGTGTTGCTCGCCACCAGGATGCACGCGTTCCGGTTGCGATCCACCCAGACCTGTTGTCGCAGTCTGCCCGGCGTCACCAGGTCGACGGCGACGAACCCGAGGATCATCAGCAACACACCGACGCAGCTGTACGCCGCAGCCGATACGACGTTGTCGCGCAAGATCTCCCACTCCACTTTGTCTCCCACCTGTTGTTTTCTGCGCTACTTGCCGGAACCGCCGCCGCCGCCCCGATAGTCGGAGCCGCCACCGGAAAAATTGGGACGTGAGACCCAGAATCCACCGATGAACCCGCCGTAATGGCGGTACCCGGATTCGTAGTCATCACTGAGCATCACGCGGGTGTTGTTGTCTTCATAGGGAAAGAGGCCCACGAGGTAGTCGGGATACTGCATGAACAACCCACTAGTAGGCACCCCGGCGACGGTCTGGGTCGCCTGACGTTGATCGGTCGGCCTCTGGGCACCGCTTATCTGACCGGCGACTTGCTCAGGGGTGCCGTCGGCGATGTACGCATCCACCGATCCTTCGTCCAGGTTCGGCGCCCGGTCATAGTTCTGTTGGATGTAGCTGCGCGCGCTGGTGGATGCCATCCCGCCGGACACACATGAAAAGGCAAGCAGCGCAACAGCCACCAGGACGATGGCGGCGATGATGCCGTTACGGATGCGGTTGAGGGGCTTGCGGTTGTAGCCGCCCGCATCGTGGTCGTAGGTCATCAACGCACCTGCACGAGGCTCGAGGTGATCACCACGTCGCCTGTCTGGGGATAGGCGTGCCAGGTGTCCCAGCGGATCCGGTCGCCGACGTCGGCGGCGATGATCGCGGTGAAGGCATCGGGACTGCCGGGGTAGTGCCCGATCAGCGCATGCGGTCCTGTCGCCCGATCCGAGATCTGGGCGCCGAGCACGGAGAGGGACCGTGCGCTGTGTCGTTCGGTTCGCGCCCGGAACGAGACGGTGGGCGTTTGCAACGTCGACGGTAGCTCCCGGTGCTGTCCCGGGAGGCACGCCAGGGTTTCGACGGTCTCGCCGAGGGCGGTCACCGCGCTGACCTGGTGGCTTGCGCCCAACAACCGCAAAGAGAGGTCTGCGTTGTCGAATTGGCAGCGAACGGTGGACAGAGCGGGCAGCAACGGCTCATCGAAGGACAGGGTCAGCTGGTCGGCGCTGGTGTCCGAGTACGGCACCGCGAGAATCGCCTGCATGCTCAGCTCGGACCGGTGTCTGCGGGAAAGATGCGGTATTCGGCGCGAGCCAGGACCTGTCCCCGCGCGCATTCCCAGCCCGACCCGAAGTCCTCGAAGGACAACCGGGCGTCGCCGGCCGAGTAGTCGTGATACGACATGTTTCCGGTGGCCAGCCCGGTGGTTCCGGCGCTGGTGAACCTCGCCGACCCAGTCTCGTCCGACGAATATCGGCGGCCGTCGACCTCCACCGACTCGGGCCCGGGAGAAACGGCAACACCCTTGAGTTCCTCCCACAGCACCACCTCGAGGTCGGGGTCCTCCTCCACCGACACCCACGCCTTGCGGCCGGTTCCGGTGTCGAGGAAGTTCTCGGTCCACGAGAAGCCGCTCTGCGTGAGGGTCAGGGTGCCTCGGACCGCGAACATCTCCCCGCGGATCTCCACCATGTCGCCGGGCTTGAGCGCGCGAGGATCTCCACGGACGGCGTCGTCGTCGGCAGACGAGAACGGATCCCGCGGAGCGTACGCGCGGTCACGAACCGCCCTGGTCTCGGCTGCTTGGCGCTCGCGACGCTTCGCGATTGTGTTGAACAGCATGATCACCGCGATGATGGCCAGTATCGCGACGATGATGATCAGCAGCGACTCCATGCGATGAACCTATCCAATTCGGACAGGTCCCGTGCCGCCAGGACCACCCGGTCGGCGTCTAGAGGCCGATCCGCATCCAGTGCGCTCGGCGCTCGGCAGCCGCCAACACACCGGTGACCACGCCATCGAAGGTCTCAGCGGCCATCGCCGACACACGGCCTTCGCTGCGCGACACACCCCCGGTCAGCCGCGTCAGCAGCGGCTTCGGTGAGGCGATGATCTCGAGTTCGGCGTCAGGGAAGCGTTCTGCCAGTACCGACCGCAACACTCCGATTCCGTCGACGAGGCCCACATCCGCAGCGGCGCGGCCCACCCAGACGTCGCCACTGAACAGCTCGGCGTCGGACCCGACGAGTTTGGCGCCACGGCGCTGACGCACCCAGGTGATGAATGCGGCGTGCAGGTCGTGCTGGAGGCCGTGGAGCCAGGCGACGTCTTCGGGCTTCTCCGCCGAGAACGGATCGAGACGCGATTTGTTCTCGCCTGCGGTGTAGACCCGCCGTTCCACTCCCACCCTGCCCAGCAGCTCTGGAGCACCGAAACCCGACGACACCACACCGATCGAACCGACGATCGACGTGTGCGCTGCGTAGATCTCGTCGGCCGCACAAGCGATCCAGTAGCCGCCGGATGCTGCTGCGTCTTCACAGAACGCGATCACCCGAATGCCCTTCTCCGAGGAGAGCTGGCGGATGCGTTCAGCGATGTACTCCGACTGTGCGGGCGAACCACCTGGGGAATTGATGACCAGAACGACAGCTTTGAGCCGTTCGGTCTCGAATGCGCGCCGGAGTTTCGGCTCGAGGTTGTCGGCGGTCAAGCCGCCACGTGCCATCCCGACCGAGCCGATCGGCCCCTCTAGGCGCACCACCGCAACCTTGTCGGCATGTGCCTTGGCCATCTTCTTGGCGAGATGCTTGATCGGACCCATCCCTCAACAATATGCGCGTGCACGTCGGTGGCAGCCGAACATCGACTCAGCCGGAACGACAAAGGCGCGTGACCGGTGCCCGACTCACGGCGGTCGATGTCAGACTGTCGTCATGGGACACCGCTTCGAAGTGAGTGATCGATGACGATCCGCTGGCTCAGCGCCTTTCTCGACTTTCCTGCCGACAGCTTCAGCAACGAGGTGACGTTCTGGCGAGCGATCGCCGGCAGTACGGTGTCGCCCGCCCGAGGACCGGACCGCCAGTTCGCATCTCTCGAGCCATTCAACGGTGACCCGCACCTGCGTGTTCAACGGGTGAAGGACGGACCCGGGGGCGTCCATCTCGATCTGCACGTCGACGACATGAAGCCGGCCACCGCACACGCCAAATCACTGGGCGCCCACATCGTCTCTGCAGCAAGCGACTTGGTGGTGTTGACCTCGCCCGCCGGATTCGGGTTCTGCCTGGTCCCGTGGAACGGCGAACACGAACGTTCCCGGCCCATCCGGTGGCCCGGCGACACCATCAGCATCATCGATCAGCTCTGCATCGACATACCGGCGAAACTGTATGACGCGGAATGCGACTTCTGGGCCACGCTCACCGGCTGGCCATGGCGTCAGGGCGTGATGCCCGAATTCCGTAATCTGCGCCGGCCGAAGGAGATGCCGCTACGGGTGCTGCTCCAACGGATCGGCTCGTCCACGATCAGTGGTCATCTCGACCTCGCCAGCACCCACCCCGACGAGGAGGTGGCCCGACACGAGGGGTGGGGCGCCAAAGTGGAGCAGCACCACCGGTTCTGGACCGTGATGTCGGACCCGATCGGTCGCCGCTACTGCATCACCCATCGCAACCCGCGGTCGGGCGACCTGACACACTAGCCGCCCGTCGGTCCAGACGACGACGAAGGAGATGCGCATCGTGGAGCAACCTGGGTACGACGCGATGGCGGACCTATATGCCGCAACGTTTCCTCATCCGTTCCTCACTCCCCTCGAAGAACACGCCGTCGCGGCGTTCGCCGACACGGTCCGAGACCTTCGCGCCGATGGACTTGTTGTGGATGTGGGGTGCGGGCTGGGCCAGGTCACCGCATTTCTGGCCGAACGGGGGCTGGCGTCGATCGGCATCGACCCCAGCGAGCAGATGCTCGCACGGGCGACGCGCGAGTTTCCACATCTCGATTTCGTCCGAGGTGATGCCACGCTCGCTCAGCTCGGTGGCGACCTGCCGATCGCTGCCATCCTGGCGCGTTTCAGCCTGATTCACGTACCACCCGAGAATGTCCCGGATGTGCTGCGCTGCTGGGCCTCCCGGACCTCGGCGGGCGCACCCGTCCTGGTGGCGTGCCAAACCAGTTCGCACACCGAACAAGTCGAGCAGTTCGACCACAAAGTGGCGCCCGCCTGGCGATGGCACCCCGATCGATTGGCAGCGGTCCTGTCCGACAACGGATTCGATGAGGTGTGGCGGACGGTGAGCCAATCCGACGATCAGCACCGATTCGCCGAGGTTCACATGCTTGCCGCACGGCGATGAGGCGGCGCCTTGGCCAGAGCCACGTGGTTGCCGGTGGGCCGGCGCGTTTTAGTCTTGCCGGGTGCTACACATCTGTCGCAGTGGAAGCGATTGGGAACGTCGGCACCTCCTGTTCCGAGATTGGTTGCGCCACGACGCGCGCGACCACGAAGCATATGCCACACTCAAACAGTCCCTGGCTCAGCGTGATTGGCCGGACATGAACGCCTACGCCTCGGCCAAGGGGCCCCTCATCGAGGACATCACCGCGCGGGCCGAGAAGTGGGCCGCGCAGGGCGCATGGCTTTCACCCAGACTCTTCACCGAGTTCCGCGACGTGCCTTGATCATTGCGCAGGTCTACTATCTCGACGTCTCGGCACTTCTTCTCTGGGCGGCCTTCAATCGGGCCTTCTTCTGCCGGTTCCCACACGTGTTCATGTCACACCATCTGCGAGTTCGACTTTGACTGGTGTCGAAGAAGGCCGCCTGACAGGTTGGTGAGGCGCACAAGGCCAACCTGCCGTCGCGTTCGCCTGCGATGATGCTGATCGCGTCGGCGGCGATCACGCCCAGGGCATCTTCGACACGGGAGGACGAGCTGAGTCGCCAGAGGCGATTGCCGTCAGCCGTCAGAACCGCCGCGGCCCTGCCCTCGATGCTGCAGTCGTTGATGATCCGGACGGCGGATTTCGGCAGGTCCCTACCCACCGCGGCAGCCGTCGCTACGGCGTGAATGGCTTCCCGCAGTTCCCGAGCACGCTCGAGCTGCGCTGCGGTGCATTTCTCCACACTCAGACCGTTGATCTGTAACCAGTCGACCAGCCGGTGAGGCGTCGGTATGCGTTCGACGGCTTCACCATGTCGCTCCGACAACGTTCCGGTGAAGCTGGTTGCCAGCACACTCCCGAGGCGGAAGTCAGGAAAACCATCGGACATGGAACCACCTTAGCCGGTTGCGGGTGATGGGCTCGACTGTTAGAACTGTCTCAGGTGGTTCCAGAACCGTCTAAGACGGTTCCCGACAATTGGAGAATTGATGCACACCGACGAGGTACACGACTTTCGGGCCCATGCACCTGACTCGGAGCTGGATGATCTCCGCACCCGCATATCTGCCACGCGGCTGCCGGAAGCCGAGACGGTTCACTCCCCCGCGCCGGATCCCCGCCGATGGGATCAGGGTGTGCCCCTCGCCGATCTCACCGATGTCCTGAATTACTGGCGTGCCCAGTACAGCTGGCGGTCGTTCGAAACCCGGCTCAACCAGGTCGGCCAGTTCCGCACGACGATTGACGGTCTGGGAATCCACTTTCTGCACCGCAGGTCCGCGCGCGCCGACGCCACTCCTCTCATCGTGACCCACGGTTGGCCGGGCAGTATCGCTGAGTTCATCGGCGTGGTGGACGAGCTTGCGGATCCGAAAGATGCAGACGCTCCGGCATTCCACGTCGTGGTGCCTTCGCTACCGGGCTTCGGCTACAGCGACAGGCCCACCACCACCGGATGGGGAACCGAAAAGATTGCGGCCGCTTGGGTGGAACTGATGGGTCGGCTCGGTTACGACGAATTCCTGGCGCACGGGGGCGACTGGGGAGGTGTGATCACGACCATCCTCGGCGGTCGGTTTCCCGAGCACGTTCTCGGCATCCACACGACGCTCGCGCAAGCACCGCCCGGACTGACAACCGATGGGCTGACGACGGCCGAACGGTCATGGACCGAGGAGACCCGGAACTTCTGGGCCCACCGCACGGCCTACGCCAAACAGCAGGCCACCCGCCCGCAGTCCATCGGCTATTCGCTCGTCGACTCGCCGGCCGGCCTGCTCGCCTGGATTCTCGACAAGTTCGCCGAATGGACTGATACCGAAGACAGCCCGTTCGAAAGAGTGTCCATCGACAGCGTTCTCGACAACGTCACCCTGTACTGGCTGACTCGCACCGGCGCTTCTGCAGCCCGCATCTACTACGAAAGCCACAACTCTCTCGATCCCGAACTCCGAGTGGACGTTCCCGCAGCGATCACCACGTACCCGGGCGATATCGAAAAGTACCCGCGCGCTTGGGCTCAGGAGCGGTTCCGGCAGATCGTCCGATGGCGTACACCCGAAATCGGCGGACACTTCCCATCCCTGGAAGTTCCTGACTACTACATCGAAGACCTACAGCAAGGCCTCGCAGCAGTGTTGGCCGCGACCAGATGATCCGCAAATCGTTCAGCGAGCGCAGCATGAGACGTCACAGGGCTGACCAGCTCGAACTCATCACCCGATACAGCGTGGATCAGTCAAAGGGATCGAGATACCGGCCAGCACGTCACGGCCGAACGTCAGGCTGGATCTTGACGTAGCAGTTGCATGCGACTGGCCAGCCGAAACGCATCGGGCCGTCGAGTGGCGCTCTCGAGGAAGGTCGCGAGTTCGTGGGTGGATACGAAGTGGACGCACACATCGGCGTCGACAAGCACATCGACCAGATTGATGAAACGTTGCTGAGCCTCGAGGTCGGCGTCTCGAAGCAAGGGGACGTCGGTAATCGTCCAGGTGGTGAACGCCCGCGTCCATTCCAGGTACTCGATTGTCGACGTCGGGGAATCGCAGATCTGGCTGAAAGAAACCCACAGGTGAGCGGGGTGTATTGCAAGGACCGGGAAGTGGCGGCCTCGAACCTCCGCCGTTGTGACCTCGCTGCGTGGTGGTAGCGCCACTGGCATTCGCGTAGTCCAGGTGCCGGCCGCGAAGCCGACTGCGTGATCAACCCGCAGCGACCGATAGTCAGTAGGGCCCTCTAGATGGAAGAGCTCCATATTCGTCTCGATCAGTTCGATGCCGGGCTCAAAAGTGTGATGCCACACAGGGTTCGGCAACAAGTCCTTTGGTGCATAGTTGGAGGTTGCGAGCACAGTGATTCCACGGCGGAAAGCGTTCTCGAGCAACCGCGTCAGCAAACGTGCGTCGCCGGAATCATGGACGTGCAACTCGTCGAAGAACAGCAACCTGCCCGCGCCAGTCACTTCGTCTATTGCCTGGTCCACAGCTTCCCGCTCGGTGCGGTGATCGTGGATGTTGCGATGGAGCTCGTCGAAGAAGCGGTGGAAGTGAATACGGGTCTTCTGGGTGGTAGCCACTGCTGCATAGAGCGCGTCGGTCAGCCACGACTTACCCCTGCCGGCGTCGCCATAGATGTACAGACCACGAGGCATTGATTGACGTCTCTGCTTCTTGTCGGCTGCTGCCGCAACACAAGCGAGTCGGTCGAGGAGTCGCCGCTGGGCGGAGTCCAGAGTGAACCCGGCCCGCGTCGCCGATGCATCGACCGCCGCAACGAGCTGCTGCTGGGAACGCACCTGGGAAGTGTCCCATGTCGGCGCCGCATGCCACAGTGGTGGAGTGGACAAGAAGCTAGACCGTCGATGGAACCACAACATCCACTACTACGACATCGTATTGGCGGCGGCTCTGATGGCCAGAACGGCTCTCGATGTCGGTACCGGCGACGGACTCCTCGCCGCCCGCCTCGCCGAGAACATCGATGAGGTCACCGGTATCGATTCTGACAGTGAGACGCTGACCAACACGCAGAAGAACACCTCCGCCGATGTCACGTGGATCGCTGGAGACGTCCTGACGTATCCACTCCCCGAAGCGCACTACGACCTCGTCACCGCAGTAGCAACTGTCCATCATTTCCCGGACCTAGCGGCAGGACTCGAACGGCTCGCGCGCCTCACGGCCCCGGGCGGCACCCTGGTAGTCATTGGGTGCGCACGCAGTTCGACCGCGCAGGACTACGCCTTGGAACTCGTGGGCGCAGTACAACACCAAGTGCTGTCTCGCAGGCGCGGCTACTGGCAACACAATGCTCCGGTGCAGATGGACTTCCCGCACACCTATAGACAGGTCAAAGGCATTGCCACAGCCGTACTACCAGGCCTGAGCTGGCGCCGCCTACCCCTGTGGCGCTATGCATTCACTTGGGACAAGCCGGCGTTGGAGTTCTGAGCAGGGCGTCAACACACGCGAACGACAGTAGGAGGGGCAGGATGACGCTGTGATCGATCCCCACGAAGCGCAGCCGCGTGCGCAAGTCTTGACGGCTTCATGGACAACCCGCCGTGGCGTTCAGATAGTGACGTCAGATCTGCCGGATGCATGGACCAATACGCTGCTCCGATTGGGTCGCGATCTGCGAGTCCGCCACTACGGCGGCTCTATAGAGCAGATTGACTGGGCTGCCGAGTACGAGGCCGGCACCGGCGGAGTTCTACTGCGCACCGCAGTGACCGTGGCAGGCCGCGAGCGCCACGGACTGGGTATGAGCGGCGCGGTTCCTCAGATCGACGACGACGAGGAGTCCATCACTGCCGCCGTCGCCGACCTTGTACAAGACCAGGTGGCCCGGGCTCACGTCGCCTGGCCGTGGGGTGATTGGGGTGGGTTCATGTCGCCACGACTCGAGGACTCAGTCGCAGTGTGGTTGGACAATGGCCGTCGCATTGCAATTGGCGCCCTCTGACGTCAAGCTGGGCAAAATTGCGGGCCCGGGGCGGGACAGATGTCGTCTCACAAGCGGTTCTCGACAAACTGCGACAACGAGTTTGACGTGCTGTGCCGTTTCAGGTCCTCGCAGGCGGGTCGTCAGACACGCACGGTCGGCAAGGGTATGCGCACTCTTGTGCGCCGCTGCTCTTAAAATGGGGTGTCCGAGGCTGCGACGTGCCTCACCGTCCGAGGAAGTGGCACATGAGCTTTGATCGCCTGGAAGAGATCGTCAATGAAGCCCGTGGTCACGGGTGGTTCGTCGAGGGATCCGCGAACGCCGAGCAGCTTGCCTTCCTCAAGACCCTGGCCGCCACGGATGAGATACGCCTGGTTGGCGAAATCGGTTTCAATGCAGGGTTTTCGAGCTACGCGTTCCTCAGTGCCAGCCCCCTCGTTCATGTCACATCGTTCGATCTGGCCGAACACGAGTACGTATCAATGGCCAAGGAACACATCGACGCGGAGTTCCCGGAGCGCCACACGCTGGTCGCCGGCGATTCGCGCCAGACGATTCCGCTGTTCGCCGACTCGGAGACCAACGGCACCTTCGATCTGATCTTCATCGACGGTGGGCACACGTACGAGGTTGCCTCCGCCGACATCTCCAACATGAAGCGCCTGGCCCACGAGGGCACCGTGCTCATCTTTGACGATCTACTCCCGCACAAGCCGTGGGGCGAGGGGCCCATCCGTGCGTGGCGCGAGGCGATCGAAGCCGGAACCGTGCTGCAAACAGGCCTGTTCCAGGATGGTGTCGAGGTCGAGGCGATACGCCCTGACGCAGCTCGAGGCTGGGCAGTTGGGCGCTACGCCTAAAGGCCAAGCAGCGATATAGAGCGATGACGACGAAGAGCCCGACTCTGCGGGTAGCTGCGGCACAACCCGTCACCAAGACCGACGACCTCCGCGCGAACGCCCTAGCCCACGCCGACGCCGTCCGACGTTGCCGTGCACGACTTGTTGTGTTCCCGGAGATGTCCTTGACCGGGTACAGCATGGAAGCACAGGCCGTCGACGTGGACGACCCAGCGCTGCATCCACTGGTGGACGCATGCAAAGAGACGGGTTCGATCGCGCTGGCGGGCGCGGCTGTTCCCCACTTGTCCGGACGGGCCATTGGAGTCTTGGCGGTGGCGGGAACCGGCGTCGACATCGTCTACCGCAAAGTGCACCTCGGAGGCCCCGAGATCGGCATGTACGTACCGGGAACAGCGGTGGCTGTGGTGGAGGTTTCGGGATGGCGTGTCGGCATCGGGATCTGCAAAGACACCCGCATCGACGACCACACCAGCGCCACCATCGCCTCGGCGATCGACTTGTACGCCGCCGGTCTCGTGCACAGCCCACACGAAGTGGGTGAGTTCGATGTCCGCGCGCGCCGTATCTGCGTTCTGGGCTCGGTTCCAGTGGTGTTCGCGGGTTTCGCCGGTCCGACGGGCGGCGGATATACACAAACTTGCGGGGGGTCCGCCATCTGGGATGCCAAAGGCCACCGCGTGATCCAGGCAGGCAACCAACCCGGGGAACATGTGAGCGCCGAACTCCCTGCGTAAATCGGGGATGCACTCCGACATCGAGCCCCCACTCGATCAGGATGGCAGGTCCCCACATCTCATCCGCAAAGTCATCACTATGTCGGACGCGAGGAAGGCTGCACGCGGTCACACTATTGGCATGCTCACCGACAAGTTGACTATGAACCTCGTCGCCGATGCGGCACTCTTGATCGTGGGACTAGTGCTTTTGCTCTTCTTTCGCGACAGCGAGTTCTGGTGGTTTCGTGGCCAGCCGCTGGGTATCGTCCTGCTGATCTTGGGCGTCATCGGCATCGTCTCGGCAGTCTGGGAAGCCAAGAAGCCTGAGCGTCACTGACCTACAGACGATTGCTCACGTCTCCCACTGCTATCTCTTCCCCTTTCATCGTAACGCGGAGACGGGGGCTTGCGGCAAGACCCCGTCTGTCATGCACAATCGCCCGGCAACCGACACGCGGAGGGTTCTCGATGGCAGATATGGCGGATACGCCGGAACGTTTTGTGGTGCACGAGTCCGGGGCCTACTTTCACGGCACCAAAGCCGACCTACGGGTTGGGGATTACCTCGTGCCCGGTCATCGCTCCAACTACCGCGACGACCACATCTCGAACTACGTCTACATGACGAAAGTGTTGGACGGCGCGGTACTGGCAGCGGAAATGGCCGTGGGCGATGGGCCCTGCCGCGTCTACATCGTGGAACCAGAGGACGACGTCGAGGACGACCCCAACGTCACCGACAAGAAGTTCCCCGGAAATCCAACTCACTCTTATCGGAGCGCCCAGCCGGTGAAGGTCATCGGCGAGATGACCGAGTGGGTAGGACATTCCCCTGAGTACCTTCGTCAATTCCGCGCCGGACTCGACGCGCTGCAACGCCGCGGAGATGCAGTCCTCTACGACTAGCGACCGCAACCTCGGTTCAACCGGGGACGAGCACGTTCACAGTTCCCTGGAAGATCGCCATGAGTGTCAGCGGCTTTCCCGTCCCGTACGTCGCGGCGAGCAGGTAGCCCATCGCGCACTCCCCCGGTGATGATTTTGAGTCGGAGTCGCTTCCCCAGAGCGCCGTTACTCGTGATTGTTCTGCAACGAGTTTGCCGACCTCGGTGGATTCGGCACTCCGGTGCCCGCGTACCAGGCAATGACTCCTTCGCGTCGCCGGCGCAAATATCCATCGCCCGGTAGGGCCGGAGATTTCGATGCGATGCGCTCGACGCCAGGACCCTTTGGACACCAGCAGTTCATATCGAACCTCGTCAAGGGTCAGGTTGTTGCGGCTGGCGTCGTCGTCGACGGACAGGTTGATCGACGCGGTGGGAATCGACTCGCCACTGACCACAACCCGGCCGCCGTCACCACGATCCAACAAGACCAGACCGTGGTGAGAGTCCACCAATTCCTGAGTAGGCATAGCCCATGCTATGCCGAATGATGTTGCTTGAGCGCGGCTTAACTCCACCGTCGCGCCTTCAGGAGTTCAATCGTTCGAACGACGCGAGAGCCATCCGGACCTAGTAAAGACCCCCAATAGGAGCGGCGTCGACAGTCCTCTCAATGAGCGACTGTTGCCAAACCGATGCCGCGATACTTTGATGCCCGGAGGAGGAGATATCGACATGGGGCTCATCAGGTCATACACCCGGTTCAGCGACGCCGAGTTGAACGAGATCTACCTTCAGGATTCGACAGAGGACGTCGTCGGGTTCGTCAATGATCTCCGCGACGCTGATCCGACCATCACGGTGAACATCGACAAGGCTTTCGAGGCTCTCGGCCTCATGTTCGACCGCGCGGGGCTGCCGGTGAATCCTGTTGTTGGTCAGGGTTCCATGCCCGGCGACATCAACTTCAGTGAGGGCATCCCCAACTACATGAGCCCCTCGTATGTGGCGGCTACGCGAGACATTCTCGCTCACATGACATTCGACACCTTGCTCGAGTCCACCACGATCGCCGACCTCACCGATCAGCGCATACCGCCGTTCTTGAACTGGCGCAACGAGAACGTCGACTATCTGCGATCCAAGTTCGCGGTCATGGCCGAGTTCATCATCCGGGCGGCCGACCTCAACAACCACGTGGTCCTGGAACTCAGCTAGGCCCCCGATGGGTCACGATCGGCCCGTCTGCGTCTCCCTCTGTACCTACTAGTATGTTTCTGGTACAACTTCTCGGTATGGACTCTCGGGAACTTCTGATCGAGACAATGAGCGAACTCCTGTGGGAGCGGGGGTACGCCGACACCAGCCCGCGTGACGTTCGCGAACGGTCGGGCCTGGGTCAGGGCAGTCTGTATTACCACTTCTCGACCAAACGGGATCTGGCTCTCGCCGCCCTCGAACGCAATGTCACCGATTTGCTGCCCGCGACATCGGATCTCGAAGGCCCGGGTGATCCGATGTCGAGGATCGAGGCCTACCTGTCGCGTCCACGCGATGCACTCAAGGGTTGCAAGGTCGGCCGGATGACGCAGGATCCCCAAGTTCGTGAGGACCCCGTCTTGCTGGCCCCTGTCGCGCATGCTTTCGCGCAGACGAACTCCATGTGGGTGCAGGTGTTAAGGGAGGCGATTGCCGCCGGGCAGTTGCGCGACGATCTCGAGCCCGAGCATCTCGCGTCCACACTGATGGCCGTCCTGCAAGGCGGTTACGTACTCGCCATCGCACAACAGGATTCGGCGCCGTTCGAGGATGCATGCGCCGGTGCCGTCGGACTGCTCCGTGCAGCGGCCCCCCAAGCTACGAAGACCAACAACAGGAGGAAATGAACGCCATGACGGTACGCGTCGGTATCAATGGATTCGGCCGGATCGGCCGCAGCTATCTGCGGGCCGCCCTGGCGAACGCCGCGGACATCGAGGTGGTCGCGGTCAATGACCTGACCGACGCCCAGACGTTGGCCACGCTGCTCGAATGGGACTCGGTGTCCGGGCATCTCGAGGGCGTCGGAGTTGACGGCGATTTGATCACACTCGGAGACAAAACCATCAAGGTCTTCGCGCAGCCAGACCCAGCTCTCATCCCTTGGGGAGAAGCAGGGGCTGACGTCGTGATCGAATCCACCGGCCGATATGCGGACCGTGACGCAGCATCCGGCCACCTCGAGGGCGGGGCGCGAAAGGTGATCATCTCGGCGCCGGCGAAGGGTGATGTACCCACATTCGTGCTCGGCGTGAATGACGACAAACTCGACGTTGATGGCCACGACATCTTCTCCAACGGCTCGTGCACCACGAACTCCCTTGCCCCACTGGCCAAAGTCCTCAACGACTCGTTCGGTATCGAATCCGGTCTCATGACAACGATCCACGCCTATACCGGCGATCAGCGACTGCACGATGCCCCACATCAGGATCTGCGCCGAGCACGGGCTGCGGCGCTCTCGATCATTCCCACATCGTCGGGGGCGGCGAACACCATCGGAAAAATCATCCCCGAGCTCGACGGACTCCTCACCGGAGCGTCGCTGCGCGTCCCGGTGCCCACCGGCTCGATCACGGATTTCACTGTGGCCCTGCGGCAGAGCGTCAGCGTCGAAGACGTCAACGCCGCGTTTCGCGAGGCGGCCGGGTCGCAGCCTCTGGAGCACTATCTACAATATTCCGAGGCTCCCCTGGTGTCGGCAGACATCGTGGGCAATCCTCACTCCTCAATCTTCGACGCACCGCTGACCGAGGCCGTGGGCAAACAGGTCAAGGTGCTCGGCTGGTACGACAACGAATGGGGCTTCTCCAACCGCCTGGTCGAGTTCAGTGCCCGGGTGGGCGCCGGCACATCCGGCGCGAGCTGACGGAATCGACCGCGCCGCCGGCCCGCTGGAACTCCCCTTGATCGTTCGGGGTCGCCCGAATATCGTGCACAGTCGTGGATCTGATGCTCACCTCGATCGCCTACCGGCACGGTTCCGGGGTCAACTCGGACCCTCGCCTCCCCCGGTGCCATGCCTGAACTGGTACTCAGGCGCGCCGAGGAGCGGGATACAGGCCGGCTGGTCGAAGTATGGCGCGCCGCAGTAGAGGCGAGCCACCACTTCCTCTCGCCCTCGGATGTCGACGGGTACTCAAAGCGTCTCGCCGCAGAGTTCTTTCCGATGGTCGAACTGGTAGTCGCCGAATTGGGAGGCAGCGTCATCGGATTCAGCGGCACCACCGAGGGTCGTCTCGAGATGTTGTTCGTCGACCCCGCAGCACACGGTCGTGGCGTGGGTACTGCGCTGCTGGATCGAGCTGTTCACGCGCAGGACGCCATCGATGTCGATGTGAACGAACAGAACCCGGACGCCGTCGCGTTCTACAGGCGACGCGGCTTCGAACAAGTCGGACGGTCGGAGCTTGATTCGGACGGCCGACCGTTCCCACTGCTGCACATGCGTCGCATCAATGGGCCAGACACCGGATCACAGCGACGTACAACCTCGACAAGGAGAGCACCGTGACCACGTCGTCCGCCGAAGGAACGCCCGGTATTGATCTGCCCGACCACCGAGGACGGACGGGGCTTGACCAGGCGGGTCGAGACCTCGCCGGAAACCCGGACGTCAAGGTGCGCAACGTCGAGTTGTGTTCACAGGGTTGGCATGTGCTGCGACGCACGACTTTTGACTACCGAAGACAAGACGGCGAATGGGTCACCCAGCAACGAGAGACCTACGACCGCGGCAACGGCGCAACCATCTTGCTGTACGACGACGCACGGGGCGTGGTGCTGTTGACGAGGCAGTTCAGGTTCCCGGTATATGTCAACGGCCACCCGGACGGCATGCTCATCGAGACGGCAGCCGGACTGCTGGACGACGACGACCCGGCCACCGCCATCCGACGCGAGGCCCACGAGGAGCTCGGGGTCAGGGTCGGCCCGCTGCGCCACGTGTTCGATGTGTTCATGAGCCCGGGGTCGGTCACCGAGCGCATTCATTTCTACGCCGCGCCCTACACAACATCCGACATGGAAGGCCCCGGCGGAGGAGTCGCAGGGGAGGGCGAAGACATCGAACGGCTCGAAATCGCATTCCCCGATGCGATCGCCATGATCGCCGATGGCCGCATCGCAGACGCGAAGACGATCATGTTGCTCCAGTGGGCAGCACTCAACGGCGTGATGACGTCTCACACAGCCGATCAGTGAAGCCCACCAACGCAGGGTGCCGGCCACCGGGGCTCGTAGCCTGAGAACCGGGCGCCACCCTGCGGCGGGTCCCCGGCAGTCTCAACGTCCTCGTTTCGCGTCGTACAGCGCCGCGTCCGCCTGCTCGAGAAGGTCGGAAATGGTTGTGGCACCGGCATCCTCGGTGGCGAATCCGACACTCGCTTCAGGTACCGCGGATCGGAGCTGCTCGATCACATCGGTTGCAGATGTCTGTCCGGTACCAGCTATCAAGAGAGCGAACTCGTCGCCACCGAGGCGAGCCAGAACAGCCCCTTTCGGGATCACCGAACTCCACCGCTGGGCATACTCGATGAGTCGTTGATCCCCCACCTGGTGGCCCAGAGAGTCGTTCACATTCTTGAAGTCGTCAATGTCGAGAACCGCGACCGTGATGGTGGCGTGGGCTGACCGTGCGCGTGCGAGTTGTTCGGTGGTCGCGATCTCCCACCCGGCTCGGTTCAGCACGCCCGTCAGTGGATCGGTGCACGCGATGGTGACGAGTGACCGTGTCACCAGCCCAAAAGACTCTGCCGCTCCGACGATCGCGACGGCGAAGATGACGTAGGTGATCCCTAGTTTGGCCGCCGGCCCTATTGCGAGGGCCCCGACGGTCCCGATCGTGAGCGATGCCACCAACATCATCGCTTGGGTCGGCGCGTAAAACGCCCGCAGATACATCGCGAGGAACATCACGCCGATCAGGCAGGGGAAGTCGGCGATGATCTCCGTATGGAACGCGATCACCACCGGAGTCGCGATCATGGCCGCCGCGACTGCCGGGCCCAATCTCCCGCGACTGAAAGCCAGGTAGACAAGTCCAAGGAGGCCCAGAACGACGGCGATGATCCCGCCGGTCGGATTCGCCAGTTCTGACCGTCTCGGCGAGATAAATGTGAGGAACACCCCGACGAAGTACAAGAACGTCGTGGCGGCCAGGTAGATGCGCAGCACCCGAACCTTCTGTTCGCGCAACATCTGACCGGCTGATCCGGACACGAGAGCGAAACGGTTCACGAGGACCCCCAGCCTGTTCGGTTTCGTTCCCGCCAGGACGACGTTATCGCGTCAGCGAGTCCGGTGCCCGCGACAGGGGCGGCCGCGAGATCGCGACGGTCAGGGGTGCAGACCGGGAACTCGCGACAACTCTGGCCGCGAGTGAACGGTGCGACTCAGACGGTGATGGTGTGATGCCGACCCAGCGGCAACATCAACGGTTTCCCCGATGTGGGATCGGTGATGACCTGACTCTCCAGACCGAACACCGCACGTACGGTGTCCTCGGTGAGAACCTCCGCGGGCTTCCCAGCGGCGTGAAGTGTTCCGTCGGCCAGCGCGATCAGGTGGTCGGAGTAACGGGCCGCCATGTTCAGGTCGTGCAAGACCATGACGATGGTGGTACCGCGTTGCTGGTTGAGGTCGGTCAGGAGATCGAGGACTTCGACCTGGTGGCTGACGTCCAGAAACGTCGTCGGCTCATCGAGCAGCAGTAGATCAGTGTGCTGGGCCAGGGCCATTGCGATCCACACCCGTTGGCGTTGTCCACCGGAAAGTTCATCGACCGGCCGATCGGCGAGAGCGGCTGTCTCGGTGGCATCGAGTGCCTCCGCAACCGCCGTATCGTCCTCTTTGCTCCACCTGGCGAACATGCCCTGATGTGGGTGGCGACCACGTCCCACCAGGTCCGCGACCGTGATGCCTTCGGGCGCGATCGGCGATTGTGGCAACAGTCCGAGAGTGCGAGCCAGCTGCTTGGCGGGAGTCCGATGTACCTCTCTGCCATCGAGCACCACGCGGCCGGTGCGGGGCGCCAGCAACCGCGACATCGACCGCAACAGGGTCGACTTGCCGCACGCATTCGCCCCGACGATCGCCGTGACCTGCCCCGGAGGGATGGTCAGGTCGAGCTTTTCGATGACGTTCCTGTTGCCGTACCCGAGGGTCAGATTCTCGATGGTCAGCGAGTGTGTGGTGGTCACAGTGAGCCGCCTCCGCGGTTGGTGCGGATTATGAGGTAGATGAGATAGGGGGCGCCCATCACACCGGTGATGACGCCCACCGGGTATCGCGTATCGAGCGCGAACTGACCGACGAAATCCGCCACCAGAACAAGCAAGGAACCGACGAGCGCGGACGGGATGAGAAGTGAACCGTTCGGTCCGACCAGCCTGGCCGCGATCGGACCGGAGAGGAAGGCGACAAATGCGATCGGGCCCGCGGCTGCCGTGGCGAAGGCGATGAGCCCGACTGCGGAGACGATGACGATGAGTCGGGTGCGGTTGACCCGCACCCCGAGTGCCGACGCGGCGTCGTCGCCGAGCTGGGTCATCGCGAGGTTACGGGTCTGGCTCAGCAGGATCGGGGTGAGCACCACCAGGGCGACGAGGACCGGGATCGTCTCGGTCCACGACGTTCCGTTCAGACTCCCGGTCAGCCAACGCGTCGCCTCCTGCAGATCCCACTCGGCAGCCTGGTCCAGGAGATAGTCGGTGATGCTGAGCAGCATTGCGGCAAAACCGATTCCGATGAGAATCAGCCGGGTGCCCACCACGCCGCTCTTGAACGACAGGACATAGATGAGCACCGCGACCGCGAGGCTGGAGACGATCGCAAAGATCGACACCTGGGTGGCCCCGAGTGACAGGGTCACGATTGCAAAGGTGGCCGCGGCGCTTGCACCGGCGCTGATTCCGATGATGTCCGGACTCGCCAGCGGGTTGCGCAACATGGTCTGGAAGGCGATGCCGGAGAAGCCGAAACACAGACCCGCGGCAACCGCGAGCACAGCGCGTGGCAGACGCAGTCGCCCGACAGTGAATGTCGCGCCCTGCACCTGTTCGCCCAGAATGACTTTCAGGACGTCACCGGGTGGGTAGTACGTGTGCCCCACCATCAGGCTGACCGCGAATCCGATCACGATCAGCACGGCGAGCACAGCGATCACGGCTTGACGACGACGCCCACGACTTTGCCGGCTCTCGGCGATCGACTCTGCTGTCACGACAGGTACACTCACAACGTGCCCACCTTCTGGCGTCGCACGATGTAGATGAAGAACGGTGCACCGATCAGGGACGTCAGGATCGCCACGTCGATTTCGGCGGGACGGGCGATGATTCGGCCGAGCACATCGGCGCCGGTCAACAGCGCAGCGCCGGTGATCGCCGAGAACGGCAACAGCCAGCGGTGGTCCACACCGACGATCAGTCGGCACGCGTGGGGCACCAGCAGTCCGACGAAAGCGATCGGGCCGGTCACGGCAGTCGAAGCGCCACAAAGGATCACCGCACCCAGCGCCGCACCGCCGCGGACCAGGGCAACACGCTCACCGAGTCCGGCGGCCAGATCGTCTCCCAACGCCAATGAGTTGAGACCACGCGCGGACAACAAGCAGATCAAGAAGCCGACGGCGAGGAACGGCAGTACACGTTCGATGCTGTCGAATGTGCCGCCGCCGACACCGCCCACCCGCCATGACTGCACCACATCGGCAGTGTCGTTGCGGCCCAGCACAAGTGCGGTGACCAGGGAGAGCAGAGCCGCAGATGTCGCGGCGCCCGCCAACGCGAGCTTGAGCGGGGTGGTCCCGCCGCGCCCGAGTGATCCCACCGTGTAGACGAAGATCGCAGCGAGAGCAGCACCAACGATGGCCACCCAGATGAAGCTGGTCGACGACGAGAGCCCGAAGTAGGAAAGACCGATGACCACGGCAAGCGAGGCCCCCATGTTGACACCCAGAATGCCCGGATCTGCGATCGGGTTTCTGGTCACGCCCTGCATGACCGCGCCAGAGACGCCGAGGGCGCCACCGACGATCATCGCCAACAACGTTCTCGGAATGCGTTTTTCGACAGCAGCCTGCTCGATGCTCCCGTCGGTGCCATCGAGCGCGCCCATCACATCAGCCCAGCCGACAAACCGTGAGCCGACCTTGACCGACAGGATGGCCAGCACCACGAGCACTGCGACCGCGATCAGCAGCCACAGTGCTCGAACCCTTCTCGGGCGCCGCACTGCGGCGGCGCCCGAGAGAGCCGGGGAGGGTCCAGCCTTGCGGAGTCCGCTCGGTGTCGCCTGCTTGTCCGTCGTCACGACTTGTGAGTCACTGAACCTTGCCTGAAGCCTGCGCGAGCATCGACAGGTAGTCGTCGAGGACCCATGAGATCGACAGCGGCGTCGGGTTGGCCGCCGTGCCCAGAGGATCGCTGCTCGGCAGGGTGACGATCGCGTCGGAGGCGACAGCCGGCATCTTCGACAGCAGCGGGTCGGCCTTGAGCGCGTTGACGAGATCGGCGCCGCCGTAGGTGACGATGACGTCCACGTCGTTCAGGGCGTCCACCTGTTCGGCGCTCTGCGACAGCGAGAATTTCTCGGTGCCGGCCGACGCGGTCGCGATGCTCGGCGGGGTCGCCATTCCGAGGTCTTCGAAGAACGCGGCGCGGGTGTCATGCGTTGTGTAGAAGCTGACCTCGCTGAGGTCGGTGGTGTCGACGTGGGTGAGGAACATGACGTTCTTGCCGGCGATCTGGGGATGCTCGGCGGCTGCGTCGGCGATCTCCTTCTCAAGTTGGGAGACGAGTTCTATGCCCTCGTTCTCCTTGCCGATCGCCTTGCTGTTCAGCTCGATGGTCTCGCGCCACGGTGTGCCCCAGGCGGTGACCGGGTAAGCGACCACGGGAGCGATCTCGCTGAGGGTGTTGTAATCCTCCTGCGTCAGACCCGAGTAGCCGGCGAGGATGACGTCGGGCTGCGTGTTCGCGACAGCCTCGAAGTCGACGCCGTCGGTCTCGTCGAACAGCACCGGCGTGGGTGCCTTGAGTTCTTGGAGCTTCTCCTCCACCCACGGGAGCACGCCATCACCGTCGTCGTCACCGAAGTTGGCCGCCGCCATACCGACTGGCACCACCCCGAGCGCCAAGGGCACCTCGTGGTTGGCCCAGTTCACCGTCGCGACGCGTTCGGGCTTCTCGTCGATCGTCGTGGTCCCGAGGGCGTGTTGGATGGTGATCGGCGTCCAGTCGCTGTCCCCCGACCCGTTGTCGTCGGACGACGAGCACGCTGCGAGCCCGGTGGCCAGAAGCGCGGCCGCAGTCAATGCGACCAATCGTGATGCGCGAGGCATGGTTCCCTTTCGATCGTGATACCCATTCCACCGACCGCGGCGGCGCCGACGATCGGTCACCGAACGTCCGCGCGTGTTCATCTGTGGACAGCAGCGGGACCCTGATCGGAGAACGGATTAGGTTTGCCTAAGTAACGTTAGGGTCCGCTGTGCAGGTTTGCAATCGAGCAAATGCGACACCGATTGTCGCGAAACGGACATGTGGGTTCGGTCGAGCACGTTGGTGGGATCGGTAGCGGGCGGCGCTGACGTGGTGGCTTTTGTTTCGCGAGTGCGACGCCTTTACCCAGAGCTACGCGCTCGTTGGCAACTGCGGCCAGCTCGGCGGGCTTGCGTTCGAACCGCACTCGGCGGGGCGTGGAGACGTCTGACACTGTCCTGGTTCAACACGCGTCTCCGTAAGCGCGGGAGTGTGCCCTACCAGCACGGTGTGTCACGTTTACCTGACATAACGATGACTATCTGCGTACCCAGTATTAGAGGTTGTTTTCATTGCGGTGCAGTCGATTTCGGGTTCAGCAATAATCAGTCGGTAGCCACCGTCGTAGTCAGTGTGAGCGTTTAGGTGTCCGTAGCGCCGGTCCCATGTTCCGTCACCGATATCGATTCTCAGTCGCCGGATCCCGGCGTCGACCGCGTGCTGGTCGAGTTGGGCCAGGCCTGAGCAGCAGGCGCGGACAGCGGGCTCGAGGTAGGCCTGTGGCCGCTGCCAGTTCGCGATCAGGACACCGTCGCGCATATTCGCGGGGACACGCAACGTGCGGACGTCCTCGGACTCGAGCAGCGAGGCGAGACGTTCGACCGAGGGTGCACGACCGAGCTCGAATCGGGCGATCTCAGGAATGTAGTCGCAGAGCCAAAATCGGGCGTGCAGCCTGGGATCGTAGGTAAGAACTACTTGCCGGCGCGACACCCGACGCAGCTCGGCAATGCCAGCATCCACATCTGCCCAGTGATGCACCGTCAAGATGGCCATCGCGACATCAAACTCACCGTCCGCGAACGGCAGGTTCTGCGCTACCGCTTGGACCACCGGCGCGCTGCCCCGTGCCCGCTGCTCGATCATGGTCCGCGATGGCTCCACCGCCACCACCGTCCGGTCTGTCGGTTCGTAGGAGCCAGTGCCCGCCCCGACATCGAGTACACGCACTCCATCACCGATAGCCCGCTCAATCTGCCGCATCCATCGCGGATCGGGCTGACGGCCCGTGACATAGCCGATCCCAATCCGGTCGTAGACTGGCACAGGATCATTCGCCGTGCGCTGGCCCTCTTCAAGCATGTCCGTCACCCCTCCGCTCCTCACGAACTGTAGAGGTGGCGGCCATCTGCGGTCGATGTTTTAGGTGACTGCAGCCCGACTTCACCCCGCGACCGAAGGCGGACCGTTCGGTACGGTGCGCGGGGTGGACATGGTCACCGTGGCGCTACTCGTCGTTTGTGTTGTCTTTCTGCCCGTTTCAGCATGGGTCGCGGCGGCAATGGTGTCCACTGCCAGCATCCTCAACGGACCGCCGGCCGTCCCACGTTCGTGGCTTTGGCTATTGCTCGTCTGGATGATTCCGTTAGTTGGGGCCAGTACGTGGTGGCTATACCGGCGCCGCGTCGTGATTACTTGACACAGTATCTCTTGTCGGCGTAACCCACTGCAGCACAGTATGTTTCTTCACCAGTGACGAAACATGACTCGAATCAATACACCCTCGCAGCGGCTCTTGCGCCCCGCTGTGCCATTTGCGGTGTTACCGTCGATGCCATGACTCGGACGAAAGGCGTATGAGCGCCACTGATCCTGGGCGGCTGACCCTTCGCCCCTTCTATGTGTTCGCCAGTGCCGGTTTTGTGTGGGTGGTCGACAGACATCACCCTGTCGCAGCGTTAGTCGATCCTGACACGCAGGCATTTGTGCGACTGGTTTCGTGGACAACGATGACACCACCAGGCACGACGCGACCTCGACATGCGCCGCGATTTGCAGTCGATGAGGAGGGTGTGTGGATCCAGTACTCGCCCGACGAAGGGCTAGGACGCGTCACACCCGAAGGACTCATGTTCGCGACCTACTCTCGCGGCGCAGACCTCATCTGCGCAGCCGCCGACGGAGCCTGGCTATGTCCACCGGTCGAGGCGCAACGCGACATTTCCACCACACCTGACCGCCCACCGTGGCGAGAACCGCAGTCATCGATCATGCACGTCGATCGCATCGGCGCGGTGTCCACCGTCGCGGTCGATGGGATTGCCTGGTTGATGCGGGCTGAACACGACACGTTATACGTGTCGGTTCATCACAAGCCCTGGACGCGGGTGCCTGTCGACTACGGCGACAGCCCGCAACCACCTGGCGGCGATCGCTATCGGGTGGTGTGGTCGGACTCGCTGCTCTCGCTGCCATTGGATGAGCCCCGCCCCGACACGCTAGTGCGGCCAGACGGTCTCGCGACGAGCGCGCCTATCGACACCAGCTATCTGCAGGACTACGCCGATGAGTCCTACAACGAAGCGCACCTACGTAAGCGCGCCGACGGGGACGGCGTGCGTTGGCACTGGGGCCGCCGATCTGCCGACCGCGACCGGAGCGTGATTCGCGCGTACGACACCAACGGGGCCGATCCCCGCCTCCTCTGGACCAGCGAGATCGACGGTCGCTGGGTGATGCGCGGAACCGCTGAAAACCACCGTTCCTGGCTGCTGACACGAGGGTCCACGCGCTCGGGCGGGCACACACGCCTCGAGGTGTGGGACGCCCACAAGCGCACCATGGCCACGCTGTCAGAAATTGATGACCTCGACATCTCAGCGCACCGCTGGCCCACAGGACCGCGCCCACCCGACCACGACTCATATGCGCGCTGGTACGCCTCTCGCCTCGATGGACTCGAGTTCTCCGACCGGGTGTCCAACGTCAGGGCAACCTTCGTCGGGGACTGGCCCGATGGCCACATCGAGCTGACCTACCAACACCAGAAATACCCAGGTCTGCTCATCAGCTCACGCATCGACATCTACGACGAAGTCGGCCGCAAGAAACACGACTTCCTACGCTACGGCGCCGTCGAACTACTCGAACAAGCCGGCACCTGCGCCTACCCGTCGGTGTCATTGGCAGTCAATGGAGTACTGCACGCCTGACCTCCGAAGAGCGGCTATCGCACCTTTGTCGGGGTTGGCCATTCCGAAAGGATTGATATTATCGGCGTGATCAATTGTGCCCCAATGTAAATCGTCACCGGCGACGAAAGTAACGCAACTCGTGGGTGCAGCTGTGGTACCTATCGACCGCCGGTAGCAGTACTTGATGCGCGGTACCAGAACGCCGGCGTCTTCGGTCTCCGCACCTGACGTAGACCGATCCGGTGCAGGACGCGATCTGGCGGTGACTTACGCGTGCGGGCAATGTCTGCATCCATATGATCATAGTTGCGGGATACCTCACCGTGGACCCGACCGACCGGCCGCACTATCTCGACAGCTGCGCCGAGGTGGTCCGGTCGGCTCGCGCCGCCCCCGGGTGCATCGACTTCGCGCTCGGGGCGGACCTCGTCGAACCAGCTCGAATCAACGTGTATGAACGCTGGGCGACCGAGCAGCAGTTGCATGATTTTCGTGGATCCGGTCCGGACTCCGAGCAAACCGCCACGATCATCGACGTCGACGTTCGAGAGTTCACGGTGCTGGACGCATAGCTCCGCTCCAGCCGCCTTCGGGTCACCCAGCTACTGACTGATCGATACTGTCGGCGTCGAGCAGGCAAACGCCTGTTTCATCCCGGCTTGTTCTGCGCGCATCCCGGCGCCGGTGTCAGCGTTAGCGGCATGGCAGTACACCAAACATCGGACCTTGCTCTTTTCCGTCGTCGAGGAACTTCACGCCATTGCTGGAATTGCGTGGGACGATCGCGAGATGGGACGTCGGTGGTATGACAGTGACAGAATCGTCCAATTTCGACGATGGAGCGATCTGCTTGGCTTGGTCGTTCTTGTCGGGGTCAGTCCGTCAGTTCTCGAAGCGGTGACCTCGAATCCGTCGGCGTGGAACTGGTTCACTGCAGCCCTGTGGGTGGTCGCAGTCTTCTGGTATGCATATTCCGCAGTAACAGCCCTGCGAAACCGGCATGCGCCGCCCAGGGCCCGACTGTTGCCCGAAGACGTTCCCACCCACGATGTACGACGGATTGTGCATGACGTCCCCGACAGGATCCCCGCAGTGAAGGCTTTGCGCGAGTCCAATCCCGGCCTGACTCTGAAAGACGCGGTCGATCTCGTCGATGCCGCCCGCGACACCAAGCGCCCCGGCGCCGGGCCGAGCGTCGGAAACTCCCCAACGCTCTAGTCCTCGCTGACGCGAGCTATCTTCCCGGCTTTGTGGCGGTCGGGCCGCGGGGGTCGTTACCAATGCGAAATAGGCTGTGTCGCAACGAAACAGGTAGATTTGTAGCGAGTCAATATTGGACATCGGAGGGGACATCGATGATTACCGACGTACGTGACCGCGTCACCAAGTTTGTTCAACGACGCCTGGTGAACCCGCTGGCGACACGATTGCCGAGCCACACGCTCCTGGAGACGACCGGACGCAAGTCGGGTCAACCCCGCCGCACACCCTTGGACGGCAGCCGCGTCGGCGACCAATTCTGGTTCGTCTCCGAATTCGGCGAAAACTCACAGTACGTCAAGAACATCAAGGCGAACCCCACCGTCAGGGTGCGACTCCGAGGGCGATGGCACAACGGCACAGCTCGCCTCATGCCCGACGACGATCCCCGCACCCGGTTGCGCCAGCTGCCGCGAGCCAACAGCTTCGCGGTACAGACGTTCGGGACCAACCTGCTCACGATCTGCGTCGACCTGACCAACTGACGCGCCTCGCTGCACACCGCAAGCCGCGGACTATTCGCCACTCCCGACAACTCGCATCATGACGGCCGCTGTGTGTTGTTGGAGCTCTTATGTTTTGGCTGAATCCCGGTGGCTAGGGCGAACCCCAGCTCTGTGAGAACGCAAGTCCGGAACCCTTGACGGCTCACTTGCATTTTGCAAGTATGGTGCTCATGAGCCTCTTCATCACCTGCCCCGTCGAGAACGTCGAACGCACTACCGCCTTCTACACAGCCCTCGGATGGACCCTCAACGCCGAAATGTCTGACCACAACGTGTCGTGCTTCGCGATCGCTCCCGAGCAATACGTCATGCTCGGCAGCCGCGAGATGTACGCGAGCGTCGGCGGCGTCGAGGAGCTGGTCGGCGGACCCCAGACCCCCTCGAAAGTCACGGTTTCGTTCGACCTCGACAGCCGCCAGGCGGTCGACGACCTCGTCGAGCGCGCCGCCGCGGCCGGCGGGCGGATCGGTGACACCGACGACTACCCCTTCATGTACCAGCGCCAGTTCGACGATCTCGACGGCTACCACTACTCGCCGTTCTGGATGAAGCCGGACGCCGATCCGGCCACGTGAGCGACCTCGTCGCTGCCCTCGACGTCGTCGGAGCACGGTGGGCCCTGCTCATCGTGGAGCGGCTGCTCGACGGGCCACAGCGGTACGGCGATCTGCAGCGCGACCTCGGAGCGCCGACGAACATGCTCGCGACCCGCCTGCGCGAGCTCGAAGCGGCCGGCGTACTGACCCGTCTGCCGTTGCGGCACAACACCCGGGCCTACGCGCTGACCGATCGCGGGCTTGCTTTACGCGAAGCGATTGACGCGCTGGGGCGGTGGGGCAAGAGCAATCCTTAAGTGTTGCGCAGGAACGTGATTCACTCCGGTCAGCCCGGCCGCAACAAACGCGACCACAAGCAGCACACTTCCGATCGCTCACGCTTCGATCATTCGCCTGCGCGGCACGCCACGAAAATCTCTGACTGCAGAGCCGCCTCGCCCGGGGAGCCCGGTCCGGCACCGCGCATGGCCACGCCATCAGCCGCTGGGGACGTCGTCGACGGTGTATCCAATCCAACGTTCGTAGTGGTCGGCCGGCGCCAACTTGGGGAAAAATTCCCGTCGAACGTCGGCGATGAGTTGCACATAGTCAGAGCCCCCGGTGAGGGCCGCGGTTCGTAGTGCCCCGATGGCTGCAGCGAGCGGTTTCTCCCTGCTGGCTTCGATCAGCGCGTTGACTGCATGTTGTGCTGCGACAACGGGGATCCTGTCGCCGCTATCGGTAGTGGTCCACAGTTTGATTCTGCTGTCGGCGTTGAAGGCATCCCAGACGCGTTCGTATTCTGCGGGTCGTTCAAACGGGGGTGGTAGCGGTGTGCCGTTGTCCAACGCGGCGAGACCATCGCGAATCCATTCGATATCGGCGATGTCGGCGATTGTATAGGCGCGTCGAGCGGCCCATGCAGCGATCTTGCGTAGTTTCGGAGCTCGGGCACGGGCCATGGCATCGACAAGCATTCGGTCGTGACCGGCGAATTCCTTGGCGTAAGCCACCCCGCGGAGCTTGTCCGTAGGGGGTCGTCCGCCCCAATCGATGGCCTGCTGTTTGGCCCAGATCGCCATTTGCTCGTAGCCGTACTTGATGTGCATGCTGGCATCCATCGCCGGATCGGGGTCCCACCAGTTCCGTGTCTTGTGGGTGACGATCTCGTCACTCCATGCCGCATCGGTCTTGTGAAGTCGGCGCATCACAGCGGGCTGGGTGGCCTTCCAGATCTGCATTAGATACCACTCGGTGGGCTCGTCGACCGTCATATCCCACTTGGCATCACGCCCTCGGGCGGACACACGAAACGTGTTCAATCCTCTGATGATTGGAAGCTTCGGAAAGTCAGGGACATAATCGCCATCCAAGGTGATGACACGAATGGGTTTGCTGACTTTCACTGTTGCTTCCTCGACCATCTCCCACTCGCTGGAGTTGTCAAAGTCGTCGGGCTGTCCGTCAAGCACTTCAACGGTCAACGACACCGGCCCGTAGGCAACGCCGGTCATGATGGTGACGAAGTTCGGGCCTACCTCCATGACGCTGCCGGTTACGGCGGGTTCGTAGGTTTCAGCAGACGGCGATCCCACTACGAACTGATGGTGGTCAACCTCCACAGTCCCAGAGAACGTCACGAGACCCGTCCCCGCAACAATCCTCTCCGGACAAACCTGAGCGCCACACCGCCGTAATAACTCGACGAGCTCCCCACCGCTTCCAGCATGTAAAAATAATACGTACCGAACACGATTCACATCGACTTACCCAGGGATCCTCCGCGCCAATGGTCGCACCTCGCTCACCACGTGCAAACGTTGTGCGGGCGCTCAGATTTTCGAGCCAGCCGAAGTCACATCGCTCGGTGTTCACCACATTCGGCATTCCAGGTAACAGAGCATCGACCTCGGCGGACACTGCAGAGATACAGCCCCCCGAACAGCAATTCGTTCTCGGTCCACTCATCAATCCGCCAACCGGGCGAGATCGCAGCACAACCTGTTTGGCTGCGATTAGTTTCGTCGTCTCGTGCGGTCTATTTACCTGTACCAGTCGATTCGACCATCCAGGAGCCCCCTTTGTCCCGCACCCGAGTCCACAACATGAACGTATCGCTGGATGGCTATGCCGCGGGCGAGTACGTGACGTTTGACGCCCCGATCGGCGATGCCGGCCAGCTCTTCGATTGGTTCGACGGACGCGTCATCCACGGGATCGACCAGGTAGACGACCCAATCACCTTGGACCGCGCCGTGACCAGCCTGTGGGGCCAGGGCATCGGCGCGGAAATCATGGGCCGCCGCAAGTTTGGTCCCCAAACCGGAGACTGGCCTGACGACGGGTGGCGCGGTTGGTGGGGCGATGAACCGCCCTTTCACACCCCAGTGTTCGTCATGACCCACCACCCACGCCCGAGCATCGAGTTTTCCAACGGCACCAGCTTCCACTTCGTCGATGCGCCACCCCAAGAGGTGCTTCGAATGGCCCGTGAAGCGGCCAACGGCAGGGACATTCGTCTTGGTGGAGGGCCGTTGACCGTGCGGCAGTTCCTGCAAGCCGACCTTGTTGACTTCATGCACCTGACGATCGTGCCCGTCACGCTTGGACGGGGCGTATCTCTCTTGGATGGCCTACCCGATGTCGAAGACGGTTTCGTGGTCGAGACCGTCACTTCACCTAGCGGGCTCACCCATCAATTCTGGAACAAAGCTCGCCACACGTAAACCGAATCCCCTGCCTTCTGTCGCCCTGCGAACCTCGGTTCTCGGCAACAGATCGCCGCGCGGGACGAGAATCCGACACACTCCCTGAAGAAACAACCACGTGTCGACCTTTCGAACATTCTCAATACTCACGGTGGCATGCTGCCTTACAAAAGCCACTCACCGATTCACAATTCGCTACGATCTGCCTGGTGGCTGCAGTTGCCAATTGGCCCGGCAGATGGAGTGATGGTTGATGCCCAGGTTTTGGAATGCACTCGGCGATATTGCAAGACGAAAGCATTCGATCGGCATCCAGTCGAAACTCCTGATCATGTTGCTCAGCGTCAGCGTCATCTCGGTCCTCATCACCGGCGCAATCGGGTATCGGTCAGGTACTGATTCGCTACGCCAAGCCGAGTTCGACCGTCTGACTCAGCTTCGGGAATCACGGGCTCGTGAGATCACGGCCTTCTTCACGAACGTGGCTGACTCGGCAACGGTCATCACCCACGGAGCCACCACAATCAACGCTGCCCGTGAATTCACCGAAGGATTCGAGCAATTGGAGAACGCGCCCCTGCCGGAGGGCGCGGAACCCAGGCTGGATGCCTACTACCAAGACGTCTTCGCGCCAAGGCTCAGCAGCAGCACAGGCCGGACGGCAGACCCGGCCATGTTCGAACCCGCCGGCAACGCCGCTCGTTACCTGCAGTCTATGTACACGGTCCCCGCGGAAGGCGACACGGACGCCGCAATCGCCATGGTCGATGCAGGCGATCCGAGCCCGTGGACGCAGGCGAACAAGCGGTACCAGAGCTTTTTCGGTGACCTCACAACACGATTCGGGTTCGAGGACTCGCTCATTCTCGACACCTCGGGCAACGTGGTCTACAGCGCCTACAAGGGTGTCGATCTCGGCACAAACCTCGATGACGGCCCGTACAAAGGCACCGTGTTGACCGACGGCTATCAGCAGATGATGCAGGCAACGTCCGTGGACGACACACTCATCACCGACTTCGAAAGATACCCGGCGTCCTTCGACTTGCCCACTGCCTGGGTATTGGCACCGATCGGAGCCGGCAACGCCATCACCGGCGTCCTCGCGTTGCAGATCTCCATCGACGAGATCAACGAGGTGATGACCGGCGACGAGGGCTGGAACAGAGATGGTCTCGGCGATACCGGCGAAACCTACCTTGCCGGCGCAGACAAGGTGATGAGGTCGGTCGCCCGCAAACTGGTCACCGACCCCGCAGGTTATGAGTCCGACGTCATCAACTCAGGCACCGACCCCGCCATCGCAAAACGCCAAATCGCCGTGGGCGGGTCGATTCTGCTGCAGCCAGTGGACACACCGGCGGTCAATGCCGCGCTCGTCGGTGAGCACGGTGTGAGGATCGAGCGCGACTACAGCGGACCCACATCGCTGGTCGCTTATGGGCCGGTCGACATCCCCGGTCTGGACTGGGTTCTCGTGGCGAAGATCGACGAAGACGAAGCGTTCGAACCGGTCAACGACTTTGCGCGGGACATCGCGTTGTCAACTGCGGCCATCGTATTGGTGATCTGCCTGCTGTCGCTGGTACTCGCGCGAGTATTCACCCGGCCTCTGAAAGTCCTCTCCGACGCCGTTCGAGAGGTCAGTTCCGGCAACCTCGGCGCGACCGTGCCGGTGCGGTCGAAAGACGAATTTGGAGACCTCGCAGCGGCATTCAACGACATGAGTGCAAGCCTGCAGACCAAGCAGCAACTCCTCGAACAGCAGCAACAAGAAAACGAGGAGCTGCTACGAACGCTGATGCCAGAGCCTGTGGCACGCCGGTATCGCGACGGCGAGGAGATCATCACGACAGACCACCGAAACGTGTCGGTGATATTCGCCGAAGTCATCGGATACGAGGAGTTCGCCGGCACTCTGTCGTCGACCGAGTCGCTGGGCTTGCTCAACACGCTCATCGACGAGTTCGAGGCCGCCGCCGAGCTTCGTGGAATCGAACGGGTCCGTGGTCTGCGCAACGGGTTCCTGGCCACATGCGGCCTGGTGGTCCCGCGGGTCGATCATGCTGGGCGCACAGTGGCTTTCGCCATCGAACTCAGCAAAATAGTGCAGCGTTTCAATGCGCGGCACAATGCGCGACTGGCCCTGCGTGCAGGCATCGACAGCGGGCCGGTCTCCAGCGGATTGATCGGTCAGAAGACCATGATGTACGACCTGTGGGGTGAGGCCTTGGACCTCGCCCACCGGGTCCGTTCGGCCACCGGGGATCCGGGGATCTTCGTCAGCGACCGCGTCCGCTCAAACCTCTCGGGCATGTATTCGTTCATCGACGCCGGCACGGTGCAAGGCGTAGACGGTACGGAGTCCGTGTGGGTGTTGACCGTGAGGAGCGACGATGAATGAGCTCACCGACCAAGAATGGTTCTGGCCGGCACTCGCGGTGGTCGTCGGACTGCCTGTCTTACTGCTGGTCTTGACGGAAGTTCATGCATTCCTCGTCAGACGATCGAGTAGCTACGCCAAACCTGTTGTTCTGTTGCGTAATTACGTTCTGCCGCTGTTGGCACTTCTGCTCCTCATCGACCAGGTCGACGGCGCAGATGTGGACGCCACCTGGACGCGGATCATTGCAACGGTCTTCGGCTTCTTGATCATCCTGTTCGTGCTCTCCGGCGCCAATGCGGTCCTGTTCGGCGAAGCTCGCGCAGGGTCATGGCGCGAGCGCTTGCCATCGATTTTTGTCGACCTGGGCCGGTTGGTGCTGATCGTCATCAGCCTGGGCGTCCTCTTCTCGTGGGTCTGGGGCACCGATGTCGGCGGATTGTTCACTGCGCTGGGGGTGACGTCGATCGTCATCGGTCTGGCTCTGCAGAACGCAGTCGGACCGATCATCGCCGGACTGCTCCTGCTGTTCGAACAGCCCTTTCGGATCGGCGACTGGCTCGACACCGCTGCAGCCAGAGGCCGTGTGGTCGAGGTCAACTGGCGAGCAGTTCATATCGACACGGGCAATGGACTCCAGATCATTCCCAACGCCATGCTCGCAACCGGTTCCTTCACGAACTTGAGCCGCATCCAGGGTCCGACGTTCAATTCGATCGCCACCCTTCAGTACTCCGCCAATGACGCGCCCGGGATGATCGCCTCCACCCTTCTCGAAGTCGCCCGCGATCTGCCTCTCCGCAACCCGAGGCTTGACGCCACGGTTACCGACCTGGGCGAGGCGAAGTACAAGGTGACAGTGCCGGTGAGCGCCCCTGCGCACGAAGGGCCCACGAGATCCACCCTGCTTCACAGGGCGTGGTACGCCTCACGCCGAGCCGGCCTACATCTCGACGACGCTGAGTACAGCCTCGACGGAGAACGTGATCTCGTGGCCGCAGAAATGGCCACAATCGCACCGAGGCTCCACATCGGCACCGAGGACACGGAGATGATCATCCAGAACTCGAAAGTGCTGCAGTACTGCGGAGGCGAGGTGATCCTGCGCGCCAAGACGGTGGCCGACCACATGCTCTTCATCGTGACAGGCTCGGTGGCCCTGAACGTGCCGACGGAAGACGGGGGCGAACTGGGGGTCGGCGATCTGAGCGCGGGTGAATACCTGGGCATGACGGCCCTCACCCGGCAGAAGGTCATTGCCGGCGCGCACGCGGTCGTCGACACCACGGTCATCGCAGTCCCGCGGGCAACCCTCGATCCGATCGTTCGCAGGAATCCTGGACTGGCACAACGGCTGGACGAAGCAATAGAAGTTCGGCGGCGTCTCGCCGGTGAGGCGCTCTCACAGTCCTGATCGAAACCCGATTTGGGGCAGTGCGATAGCTATCGCGGCCGTTGCGTGCTCGATCTGTTCACACTGTCAGTGGGCGCGGAATCGTCCCGGGCTCATCCCGGTGACCCGCCGAAAGGCCGTGCCGAATGCACTCGCCGACCGGTAGCCGACGCTGTAGGCGACCTCGTCGATCGCCTCGCCCCGGGCAAGTAGCTCGATGGCGTGCTGGGCTCGCGCCGTCGCGATCCATCGGCTGAACCCGACACCGGTTTCGGCGTGGAAGACCCTGGTGATGGTGCGGGTGCTGACATCGAGTCGAACTGCCCACTGTGCCAACGTAGTCGAGTCGCTGGGGTCGGCCCGAATCGCCGCGACGATCGGCGAAAGGAGCGCCGCCGTCGGCACTCGCAGCGACACCTCGTGCCTCGCGGGGGCCAGCACGTCCAGCACCATCGCCTCTGTCGCCGTCCGCGAGGAGGGGTCCAGCCCGTCGACCGTCAGCCGATCGAGCAGCAACAACAGTAACGTGGACATCTCGACCGCCACCGGCTCGGCCGAGATCGACGGAGCTGCACGGAAACTGAACTGGGCGGCACGCAAGGTGATGCCCTCCGGTGTCCATCCCGAATGTCGTACGCCCGCCGGCACCCACAGACCCACAGACGGTGTGATCGCCCAGATCCGTGACCCGATGGTGGCCGTCGACGCTCCCCGCTCCGTCCAGAGCAGCTCATGCGTGGGATGGGAATGCTCCTCCCAGAACGTGTTACGCGCCATCACCTCGAAGTTGCCCGCGATCACGAACGGGACGTCGATGGCATCAGCCTCGTAAACCGGCAGCATTCGTTTGTCGACTGCTTCCGCAACCGGGGTGTCGTTGTGCCGACGCCCCTTCGTCGTACCGGGCGGCAGATCCTGGATGGTCATGGCAGCCGGGCCAGGTGCAGATCTGAGCGAAGGTGACCGCAGGTGGGGCGTGAGGCGTTCATGAGTTGCAGAACTCGATCAGCTGATCGCGCTCGCGGTCGACTGCGCGGCGATCCGCTGCGGACACCTTCAGCAGGTACTCGACCTCCACCGTGATTCGCTTGCCGTCCTTGCGGGGATTCCAGATACCCGCCACCCGACCGTCGACAAGGACGAATCCGGGGGAACGGCCGTTGGGCGTGGTTGTCTTCTTGAACACGTCGTCGTCGATCACCCGTCGACGATCGGCACCCTGGGCCAGCACGATGTTGTCGAAGGGCGCAACCAGACGGGCGGGCGCATCGACCCCCTCGTCGGCCGGCGCCAGGCCTTCGATGTCGAAGAGTTCCTCGCCGTCGGGCCCCTGCAGCTTCGCGAGCTCCCAGTCCGCTTCCATCGCCTCCACGATCGGGCGCAGACCGGTTATCCCCGACCACGTCTGAATGCCGTTGATCGATGCCGGGCCGAACCCACGCAGGTAGAGCCGGACCAGATCGGCGATGGCTTCGTCGCCGGTCACGGCAGGTTCGCCCGACCCGCACCAGTCGTCGAACAGCTGATAGGTCGTGGTCGCAGAACCTCGCCACGTGCCCCGCGGGGGCACCTGAACCAATGACTCCAGGCAGCGCACCACTGTCACCAGCGACGATGCATCTGCTGCCGGCCAGCGCTCCGACAACGCCGTCTTGAGGTCCTTGACAGTCATCTGATTGCCGCGCAACAACTCTCGTCCGTAGTCCACCACCTCAGTGGGATCGGCATCACCGATCAGCTTGTAGTGGTTCGACCGCAACACCTTGTCCATCAGAGGTTGAGTGAGCGGCCGGATCCATCGCGCATCCTCACTGTCGATGAGGAAGACAGTGCTGCGCAGCAGAGCAATTCGCACCACCTCGCGTTCATCGATCAGCTGATCGAGATCAGCGGGGTCGAAGTCGGCGATTCGCGACCAGAGGCCGTAGAACGCGGACTTCGGGTCTTGCGACTGGAGGCCGACGCAACGGTCGAGCACCTCGAGGACGTCTTCGTCCACTCTCTCGAGTAGATGCTGACGCTGCAGGAGGGTGCGGTTCCATTGCCGCATCGACAACGTCGTGCTCATGGTTCGCGTCGGCCCGACGACGCCCGCGCCTTCGCCAACTCTCCGAACGTGGCCGCGCGTGCATCCGACCGGGCGCCCGTATCGCCGATTTGCTTGTCCACCAGGATGACCTGGCCGATGAACGGTTCCACGATACCCACCATGCGAATCGGAGCGGCGATGATCAGCTGGAACCCGAACTGTTCGAATGCGCGGAGTGACTGCGAACTGAAGGTCTCGTCGGACTTGCTGAACGCCTCGTCGAGCATGAGTGGCGCAAACCCCGGACGATGGTCCTCGCCGTGGCTCAGCGAAAAGCTCAAGGCCGCAGCCAGACAGAACGCCACCAGCTTCTCCTGCTCGCCGCCGGAGTTGGATGCGGTGTTGCGGTAGGTGTGCACTGGCGGGTCGTCCGGTGCGGCATCAAAACTCAGCTCTTTGCCGTAGAAGGTGTAGCTGTTGCGTACGTCGAGCACGTTGTCGCACCAGCGGCGATTCTCCGCGTCGGTGCCGGTGAGCCGGGCCACGAGCCCTCGGATGCGATAGAACTGCCGCGCCAACACCGCGCCATCACCCGACTTGGCCGCAGGCGCGTCGCGGATCATCGCGTCGACGATCTTGCCGAACTCCCGCGACTCGTCGGTGGGATTGTGCAGCTGCGCGATCTGCAGGTAGGTGCCCTCGTTGAAGTCGACCCTGCGCAGGCCGATGTTGACCTCGGCGATGCCCTGTGTGATGCGCTTGTTGGTATCGCCGATCTCCTTGTACAAGTTGGAGACCGAGTGACTGATGTCAGTGGTGATGAGCTGTCGGAACCGTTGCTGTGTCGACGCCAGACCGTGCTCGACCAGGCTCTGATGAATCGACACGAGATCCGACGCGTACTCCACCGTGGCACTCAAGTTCGCCGCGGCCTCCGGCCACTCCCTCAGGAAGGCCTCGGCGGCGCGGACGATTCGGTTCTCGGCACCGTCACGTTCGGCATTCGCCTTGCCGACAACGGCTTCGAGCGAATTGCGCAGATCAGACCGCACCTCGCCGTAGTTGTCCAGCGTCAGCGTCTTGCCGCCGTCGGCGAGCGTCTCGGCGAGCACCTCCGCCAGATACTCCCGGTCGGAATCGTCGAGTTTGGTGCCCTCGTTCTTGACCTGCTCGAACTCGGCGAACCATCGATCCCAGTCCGAGCCGATGTGTCCTAGTTGATCACCCAGCGCACCCACCCGAGCGACGGCCTCTCGCCAGTCGGCCCGGGCGATCTCCACCTGCTCCTCGAGTTCGGCGAGATCCACCCGGTTCTCGCGAACGCGATCGATGCGGGCGTTGAGTTCGTCGGCATCGCGCCGCGACGACCACCAGTTCAACTCGGCCCATGACGCATAACCGGTCAGGGCATCGGCGTTCTTCGCGCGTTCGCGGTTCTGCTCCAACAGGTCCCGCTTGTCCTGCGCCGCCTGCCGCGCCTGCTGATACCGGAATTCGAGTTCAGCCTTGAGCTCCTCGAGAGCCGTGCGCTTGCCGTCGGTGTTGGAGCCGAGGATCCACTGTGTGCGGTCGGACACCGATCGCCGATCGTCCTTACGGAAACGGTCGCGGCCGGACTTCACCAATCCCTGCGGGGTGACCGCGAGTGTGTGGTCGTCCAGCTGGGACGGCAGATCGACGCAGATGTGTTCGGCGCTGTGGGCGACAACTGTGGCCAGCCACGCTCCCGCCGGGTGTTTCCGGTCGACAATCAGTTTCTCGGCGAGCGAACCGCGAACAGGGTCGGCAGCAACCGCTGAGTCTTCTTGATAGACGCGGTATTCGAGCACCCCGCCGATGTTGGTCCGGTTGACGAACTCGCCGATGGTGGTGCGGTGCCGAGCCGGCACGAGCATGGTCATACCCAGTCCGCGCAGCACTCTTTCGGCGGCGCCGGCCCATCGGTCCTTCGCCGCGGGGTCGACGTCGATCAGTTCGGCCGCGAACGGCAACTCGGCGGGCGGAACGCCAGTGGCCTGCGCAATGCCATCCCGCTGGGCGAGCACCTCACGCGGCAGGAGCGACCGCCGGGTGTTCAGGCTCGCCAGCTCCTCCACGACAGCCTCGAACTCGCGGCGCGCATCGGTCTCGGCGGCGAAGAAGCTGTGTGCCGTGGTGGCCAACCTGTCGGCGGCTTCTCTTGCCGCCCTAGCGATCTCCGGCGCACGCATCCGCAGGGCGGCGAACTCGTCCTGGGTTTCGGGGGTCTGCTCCCCCAGTCCGCCCACCAATGTCGCATACCGCTCGTAGGCACGGTTCCGGGCCGTCACCTGCGCCTCGAAGGATTTGAGCTCCGATTCCAGGGTGGTGAGCTCGCCCTTCTCGGCGGTCAATTGGTCGCGGAGCGAGCTGTGGCGCTCCTCGCGTTCGTCCGCAAGGTTCTCCCAGTTGGCCACCTCGTTGTCCAACCGCATCCGGTCGGCGTCGATCTGATCCAGACGCTGCTGCAGGAGGGTCAGCCGATGCTCGCGCATGAACGCCCTCATCGGCGGACCCAGCAGCGTGCCGGCTCGGGTGGTGGATTCTTCAGCACTGCAGTATGTTTCCCACGCCGCCGGGATCGGACGGAGGACCTGCTCCTGCGCGTTCGCGCGCGCGGCGGCCTGATACGCCTCGTCGAGTTGAGTGAAGTTCTCCACCAGCCGTTCGGCTTTGGCGTAGGTGTCGGGCCGATCGAGCATGTACGTCCGGATGAACAGGTTGAGGTCACCGACGTTCTTCATGGCCTTCGCCTTGCCCATCAAAGACAGGGCTGCCGACGACTGGCCGATTCCAACTCGTCGCCTCAGCGCCTCCTGGTAGGCGCTCTGCACATCGAAACACTCCACGGTCGGATTGGCCGACCGGTACCGGCGGATGTCGAATCCGTTCTGCGCCCAGGTGTTCAGGCCGAGCAGGTCGAAATGCCCGTCGTGCAGCTGGTACCACGACCGCAGCGAACTGCCGTCGGTACCCGAACCCGGGAACCACTTGATCGCCACCGCGGTGGTGGCAGACCCTGCGCCGTTGTCGTAGGTCGCCGCGATCGCCGACCAGGTGGCGCCGTCGGCACGAAGGTACTGCACCTGCGACTGGTTGTAACGGTCGTCGTTCTCCGCCCACGCGCCGCGCACGTAGTCGGCCATCGACCGGGCCGCCTTCTTCGCGCCCTTGGCCGACAGATCGGCCGACGCGTTGAACACCTGGTCGTAGGTGGGCAGCAACACCACCGAATGACCGTCCATCATCGACGACTTGCCCGACCCGGACGGCCCGGTGAGCATCACGCCCCGCTCGTCGATCGGATAGTCCTTGTACCCGTCGAACGTTCCCCAGTTGACCAGTTGCAATCTGGTCAAACGGAATTGGCCGATGTTGAGGGTGCGCTTGCCCGCGGGGGCGGCCAGTGGCGATGGCGTATCGCGGTCAACCGGTCGAGACCCGCCGGCTGCGTCCACTTCCAGGATCTCGGTCATGACGTGCGCTCCTGGTCATCGAGTTCGGTGAGGTCGGTGCCCACTTCGGTGTGCTCACCGGCAAGCCTGCGGTAGGCCTCGGTGTAGGCAGCCACCTGTTCGGGCCCGAGGAGCGAAGCGATCACCCCGTGCACCACAAACCGGTCCGTTCCCGGCAACGCTCGAATGATCTTTCGTGATTCGAGCTGATTGATGGCCGCATCGATCCGTTTGATGAAGCCCGCCTCGTCGGTGTCGGACACCGGCTTGTAGGTGAGCATGTGGTCGATGATCTCGCCCCGTTCGGTCACCACCGATTCATCGGCACTCGTCAAGTACTTCTGCCGCAAGAACAGCGCAAGGACCGACGCTGCCAGGGTGAGTGTCTGCGCGCGCAGGATGTTCCGCTGCCGCGGGTCGTTCTCAGACACCTGGCGGGTGAACGCGTACTTGTGCTCGCGGTTGATCTCCAGCTGGAGATTCAGCTCCGACAGGCGAGACCGAATGATTTCCTCGTGCACCTCGATGGTCTTCCAGTTACGAGACCGCGCCGACACGTGTGCGGCGGCGACCAACTCCTGCAGCGCGTAGCAGACCGGCGCAGGCAGAGCCGAGGTGTCACCGTCGAACCGGGCGTCGATCCGTGCCTCACTGATCGTTCCGACCGGCTCGGATCCGTCGAATGCGAAGTGTGACAGGTCGACCGATGGTTCACTGATCGCTTCGGGTGAGTCGACGAAAAGATCGTCGCCTTCCTGGACCACCACATCATCTTCTGGCGTGCTCACCGGGTAGCACCTCGGACAGGCTCGGCTGGTTCATCGAGCAAATGCATCACCTCGTGTGGCTGAGCGGTTATCGGATCGGGCAGCATATGTGTGAATCGTACTGCGGGCAAACGGATCTCGCGCATGCCGCGAGCCGTGTGGGCGAGCACGGTGACCTCGTCCCGTCCACCATCTGCCGCGCCATGGCGCTGGGCCAGCGACCAGATGCCGATCACGTCACCGGTACGGGCCGTGGGCAACAACGCCAGCACATCGTCGATCTCGGCGGGACCGTCGGCCACGGCCTCGTTCACCGCGTCGGTCAGTGCATGCCAATCGATCGATTCGGCGCCCACCAGGTCGGCAGGGTCGATGTTGATCTCACCCACGGTGTCGGCAACCGCGCCAGGCGAATCCACGATCCCGTCGTGAAAGATCAACGCGCCGACCGAATTGGACGCAGCGGCGCTCATCGGTACCGGGATGCCCAGGTCTTTACCCGGCCCCGCGTGCACGAACGCAGCGGCCGCGGCGCGCTGCGCATCGGCGATCTGGCTGCGCAACGCGCGATAGTGCAGGAAGTCGCCGTCTTTGACGAAGGTGTTGATGCGCCGGTAGACCTGACCACGTACCTCGTCCACCGACTGCACTTCATCCCACATCCGGTCGATGAAACCGGTGAGTGTGTCGAGGATGTCGTGCGGGAGATTCGGGATGCCCTCGGCGATCTGCCGGATGCTCGACTCGAGGTCGTCGCGCAACCGGTGATCCGCGATCAGTGTGTAGAAGGTGTCGAAAGCCTTGCCCTCGTCGGAGTCCGCCAGCGCGTCATGACCGTCGAACATCCGGTTGAGCACGTCGGCATGCGATCCGTGCTCGGCATCGAGGCCACTGGTGAGCAGGGCGCGGGAGTTCTCGCGCATCTTCTCGCCGTATCCGATGATGTCGGCGGGCATCCGCTCGGCCAGTGACGTGACCATCCGGATGTCGTCGAGCACCCGCCGCGAATCGACCGCAGGGATGGCGCCCGCTGCGAGTTCCTCGCGCCGTCTGGTGAGCTCGGCGATCTTCTGATCGATGTCGCGGATGTGCTCGCCGGGATCCGGGTTGATCGACACAGCGATGTTCGACAGCCGCGACATCACCAGTTCGAGCACGGTCTCGGTGGCCACGGTGCGGTTACGGCGTACGGCCTGAACCTGTGCGATGGCCTGGGTGGCGCCGCGGGTGAGCTGGTAGCGCTCCCGCTGGGAGTCGGCATGCAAGGTGCGGGCGAGGTAGCCGGCCCGCACCCAGCGGTCGAGCAGGTCGTCCGCCGTGGGCAGTTCCCAGCCTCGCTCGGTCCAGTGCACGGCCAAGTCCGCCAGGTCGCGGTCGATACCCGCCGCGAGATGGTCGCCGTCCACCTGACCGTCGGCCAGACGCGCAGCCATGATCGCCAGATAGGGCACCGCGTTCCGGGACCTCAGCAGTCGCAGGGTGACATCGCTGTCCGCGTTGTCCCCGTAGGCGGCGTAGAGCTGCGCCGCTGTCGGGCGTGCCATCGGACCACCTCACTTTTTCCTGCCATGGCGAGCTCACCCACCGACCTACTGCCCGCAACTCGGCGCTCATGACGGGCGGCAAGGCCCATCTGGTTGCCCGCAGCGATGATAGTTGGCCGGCGCCGCACTGTCGGTCCGCGGTCGTGCCGACGCGGTGTCGATCAGCGGTAGATCTCGGCGTAGATGGCTTCGATCTCTCCCGCATTCGGAACCCGCGGGTTGTTGGCGGGCGACCCCGACTCCAGTGCCTGCTCGGCCATCAGTGCGGACAGTCCGAACCAGCGGTCGCGGCCGATGCCACATTCTCTCGGCGTGGGGACGGCGAGGTCGCGGCACAGATCGACGATGGCATCGACCAGCCGTTCTGCGGCGATCTCGTCCGAGGTGTCCGGATCCGCGCACCCGAACGCGCGAGCGCAATCGGCGTATCGAGAGGCCGCGGCCAACAGGGAGAACCGGGTGACCGCGGGGAAGAGCATGGCATTCGACAATCCGTGTGCGAGATGAAAGTGCGCCCCGATAGGCCGGCTCATCCCGTGCACCAAGGCCACGCTGGAGTTCGAGAATGCGATCCCCGCCTGCGTGGAGGCCAGCATCATCGCTTCCCGGGCCTCACGATCGGAGCCGTCGGTGTAGGCCCTGCGCAGATTCCGGCCGATGGTAGTGATCGCCGACAGACTGAACCCGTCGGAAAACGGGTTGTTCTTCCGGCTGACGTAGGCCTCCACCGCGTGGGTCAACGCATCGATACCCGTGTCGGCGGTGAGACGCGGCGGCATCGTCATGGTGAGCTCGAAGTCGACGATCGCGGCCACCGGCAGAAACGCCCGACCGATGCACAGCATCTTCTCGTCGCTCTCGCTGTCGGTGATGATCGTGAACTGGGTGGCCTCCGAACCACTGCCTGCCGTGGTCGGTACGGCGACCACCGGGAGGCCGGCACGGTCATTGCGCAGAGGCGCCTTGTAGTCGCGCATCGAGCCGCCTTCGACGGCGAGCAGAGCGAGGGCTTTCGCGGTGTCCATCGGACTGCCCCCACCGAATCCGACGAGGAGGTCGGCACCGTGGTCACGCACCGCACGGAGCCCGGCGTCGAGCGAGGCCGTGGTGGGGTCGGGCACTGTTCCGTCGAAGTACACCGCATCGACGCCGGCCTCGGTCAGTGCGGTGATCAACTGATCAACCCGTCCGCCGCCTGCCAGGTAACTGTCCGTGATCACCATCGGTCGCCGCGATCCCAATCCGGTCACCACGTCGACCAGCTGATCGAGTGCGCCCGCCCCGATTCGCATCTCGCGCGGTAGACCGACTGTGCTGACCAATGGCTGATTCCTTTCGGCACGGGATGATTCGCCACCCACTGCGGAAAGCGGACGTCGACGACCGCTCTTGTACGACCACCCTATTGCGGCGACGTCCACCCCGACCGGAGTTCGCCGACAGCGGTCCGTCGAACCTGGTCAAACGACCCACATCGGCCTGCCGCGGCTTTGCGGGCGCTCGATCCGGTACCCGATTCGCCGCAGCTTGAGTACTGCGCCCATACGTGTTTAGCTGTGCATCACCGGGGTATGTGATCGTTATCACTGACGACCCGCAGGACCACGAGTTGACGAGGGGGGATCGGGTGGCGGCCTCGACCGACAGCGGCAGCGGCGTACCGGTTTTCGACCGCCGGCCCCGTTCATGGCCTGGCGCTGAGCCCATCAACGTCGGAGCACGATGCATCACCACCGGCATCAGCGTGCTCGCTCTGTTTCTTCTTTTGCTCGCCCTGATTTTTGTCGCGTAACCGGCAGCTGAGCCGACTGTGTTCGACCGTTAATGCGGCACCCCGGCCCTCGTAAAACACCCCAGCGCAACCCCCGCAAACCTCAACCGGGCTTGAGGCGCATTGCTCACGTCCTATTGCACAACCCAATTTCCTGAGCAAGGGTGGAAGTTGCACTCGAGGGATAGATCCCAGAGGACATCAATAAGGGGGCACGCGTGTCCCCACATAGTGAGAGGAACAATGTGTCTGAATACACCTTGCCGGATCTGGACTACGACTACGCAGCACTCGAGCCGCATATCTCCGGCAGGATCATGGAGCTGCACCACAGCAAGCACCACGCCACCTATGTGAAGGGCGTGAACACCGCACTGGAGAAGTTGGCGGCTGCGCGCGAAGACGGCACCATCGCCGACAAGGTCTTCCAGCTGTCGGCCAACCTGGCCTTCCACCTCGGCGGCCACACGAACCACTCGATCTTCTGGAAGAACCTGTCGCCCAACGGTGGCGACAAGCCCGAAGGCGAACTGGCAGCGGCAATCGATGACCAGTTCGGCGGGTTCGACAAGTTCCAGGCGCACTTCACCGCTGCGGCAACCACTTTGCAGGGCAGCGGCTGGGCGATCCTCGGATACGACACCATCGAGGGCAAGCTCGTCATCCAGCAGCTCACCGACCAGCACGGCAACACCTCGGTGGGCCTGATCCCCGTGGTCATGCTCGACATGTGGGAGCACGCCTTCTACCTCGACTACCAGAACGTCAAGCCTGACTACGTCAAGGCATGGTGGAACGTCGTCAACTGGGCAGACGCCGCGGAGCGTTTTGCCAAGGCACAGGCACAGGGCTCCGGCCTGATCGTGCCCGCATAAGCACTTTCGTACAGCCCTTTTCGCAGGCGGCGGTCACCCCACTCGGGTGGCCGCCGTCGGCGTCTTCGCCCCCAGAGGGAAACTTCCTGTTAACCGCCGCGATTAGCACTCGAGTCGGGTTGTGTGCCAATCGTTTACCGGGCATGCTGCGAATAGAGTTCGACACTTGGTCAAAGGCGACCTGAGCAGAGGAACTTCCGGCAACAGGAGGTAACCATGAGCGAGGACGCCACCGGCCATGAAATGTCGCGGTCCGGGTCGATACCCATCGGACTGACCCCGTTCCACCGCCACGGCGAGCTACGCGGAATCCTGATCTCGGGCCGCTGGCCCGACACCACCCTGGAGTGGACGCAGACACTCGTCGCATCGGTACGCATCGCCTGCAGGCCGGGATTCCTCCGCACCACCACCGTGTTCAGCGTCATCGAGGACAAACCAGAGGTGTGCGACCCTGACACCGTCGGGTTGATGCTCGCCGTCGGCAGCGTGATCGACAACAACTTCACCGAGGCCGGCCCGTTCCACACTCCGCCGCCCGCGTTGTTCATGCTCCATCCCCCGTCCGAGACGCGACCGTCCCTGCCCGAGTGTTCAGACGTTGCCTCGGGGTGCGTACTGCTGCCAGGACTTCCCGAACTCGGCCTCGAACACCGCGCAGGATGGGCCGAAGCCGAAGCCGACGGCACCGTGGTGACCCTGCGCAATCAGGTAGGTCTGGACCTGGGAACCGATCCCGATACCGCTGTCCTGGCGATGCTCCTCGCTGCTTGAGTAGTGGGTGACCGGTCGGGAAACCGGGCGACGCTCGGTCCGTAGACCGAGCAAACGCAAGTTGCGCGAGCGGTAGGTCCGGCCCGCTCGGGAAACCCGCCGACGCTCGGTCTGCGGGGTCCGCAAATCCCAGCCACACGAGCCGCCAAACCAGCCCCCGACCACCCATGTCCGCACGTCACAGCGTCGCGGCAACCCTCCCGTGAATTACCGGGTAAGGGAACCCTAATGTTCGGGTACCCAAACTTTTGAAAAAGGGCTCCCTACCTGCGTAAATGCGGGTATTCGATCAGTTGCAAACAGTCGTGAGCGGCGCTTACGTTGGTTTGGTGATATCCGCACTCCTGGTCAGCTTCGGCGTGATCTTCGTGGCCGAACTCGGCGACAAGTCCCAGCTGATGGCAATGACGTACGCCATCCGTTACCGCTGGTGGGTTGTTCTGCTCGGCATCACGGTGGCCACCACCGCCGTGCATGCGGTCTCTGTTCTCTTCGGACACGTACTCGGTCTTTCGATCCCCACCGACCTGATGACAATCGTCGGTGGACTTGCGATGTTGCTGTTCGGCTTCTGGACCCTTCGCGGCGACAGCCTCGACACCGACGAATCCGACAAGGCCGATCGGGTGAAGAAGTCGGTGCTGTTCGCGGTCATCGGATCTTTCTTCCTCGCCGAACTCGGCGACAAGACGATGCTCGCCACCATCACCCTGGCCACCGACCACAACTGGGTCGGTGTCTGGATCGGATCCACCGTTGGCATGGTCGCCGCCGATGCCCTGGCCATCGCCGTCGGCGCAGTCCTCGGCCGCAAGCTCCCCGAAAAGGCGATCGCATACGGCGCGGCTGCACTCTTCTTCGTCTTCGCCGCGTGGCTCACCACCGACGGCCTGGTGACCGCCAACAACTTCATCGTCACGATGGCCACCATCACCGCCGTCGCCATGATCGTCAGCGCCGGCACCTGGTACGTCCACAGCCACCGCGAGCAGAACCGGGCCGCCGAACGCGAACGACTCCTCGCCGAGTCGGAATCGGAAGCCGGCCTTTCCGGTGAGCACTCCGCCGGCCTCGTAGCCGAGCGGCCTGTCGCCACAGCCACTGACTAGGGTGATCCCAGCGGGCTGAACAATCCCCGCGGACACTTTGTAGAAGGGACGGCATCAGTGGAGATCTCAGGATCAGCGGTATTGGTCACCGGCGGAGCATCGGGACTGGGCGCGGCAACAGCGAAGCGCTTCGCCGATGCCGGGGCGGTTGTGTTCGGGCTCGACCTGCAGCCCTCGATCGACAAGGCAACCGCGGTGGACGGCGTCACTCTCCTGGCGGCTGACGTGACCAGCGAAGCCGATGTCGATGCAGCGCTGGACACCATCGCCGAATCCGGTGCCCCGCTCCGCGTCGCCGTGAACTGCGCCGGTGTCGGCTGGGCCAGCCGGATCCTGACGAAGAAGGGTCCCCACGAGCTCGACCTGTTCAAGAAGGTCATCGAGATCAACCTGGTCGGCACCTTCAACGTGATGCGTCTGGCCGCGAACCGGATGCAGAGCCAGGAAGCGGTGGACGAGAACGACCAGCGCGGCGTCATCATCAACACCGCGTCGGTCGCGGCTTTCGAAGGACAGATCGGGCAGATCGCCTACACCGCATCCAAGGGCGGCGTGCACGCCATGACCATCACAGCTGCCCGCGACCTCGCGCAGGTGGGCGTGCGGGTCAACACGATCGCACCGGGCACCATCAACACCCCGATGCTCGACGGGATCACCCCGGAGTTCAAGAAGACGCTCGAAGCCGGCATCCCGTTCCCCAAGCGTCTTGGCGATCCGAGTGACTACGCCAAGCTGGCCGCGTTCATCGTCGACCACGACTACCTCAACGGCGAGACGATCCGCATGGACGGCGCACTGCGGATGGCTCCGCGCTGACCACTGACGTCACCAGCAACTGAACACTCAGACCGGACCGGCCTTCAGCCGGTCCGGTTCTGTTTTTGCCGCGACGTCACCGAGCTCTGCCGCGACGGACCGGAACTGCGCGCCAGTTCACGAGATATCCGCAGTAGCGGTGCGGCGTCGCTGTCGAGGTCGTCGCCGACGCCGGCGAGGACCTGCCGGACTGCCCCGGCTGAGCCGCCGAGGTCGACATAGGTATTCACCGCCTCGCGGAGTGCGGTGGCCTGGGCCGCCGATTCGAGTTCGTCGAAGTCGTCGGGCAGATAAGGGCTCAGCTGCAGCAATGCGTCGCGGATCTCGACCACCCGCCGCTGGAAGAGCCAGATGATCGAACCGTCGAATGCACCCTGCGGCGGCGACGGCAACACCACCCCAGGAAGTGCCGAGGTGGTCAAAGTCCATAGTGGCTCGAGATCCCGGTACTGGCTGCGGTGCCGTCGGTCGTGGAGCAGCGACATCACACGCGCTCGCACCAGCGGGTAGCAGATACCGGCGAGGAACAGCACCGCCCCCAGGACGGCCAGGACGGCAGCGACGTTCAGCAACACATTCAGGTGCGCGACGTGCAGTCCGGCGGTGACGACGTACAACGTCTGTATCAGGGCCGCGACTCCCAGCAATCCCAGGCCGGTCGACAGGATGATCAGGGAATGTCGGAGATATCCCTCGGCGTGACGTACGTATCGCCCGATCGACACCACGCAGGCCGCCATCCCATACGCCACATAGCAATCGGCGATCACAAAGAAGAGCGCGTATCCGACATGGTGCACGGTCCAGTCGGACATGTGCTCGGTGCGGACCGGCGCGGGCGTGGCCAGCATCGCCACGTTGAGGCCGATGAGGGTGACCACAAGCGGGATTGCTTCCACGCCGGCGCGCCGCTGCCGCTGCTCCTCGGTTGTCCCGTACAGAAACACGACCACCAGTGCGGCGACACCGATCGCGAGCAGGCAATAGATCGACAACCGGTCCGCGCCCGGGAAGAAGTCGTCGTTGAGCCACTGCCGTACGCGCGGGTTACCGACCACGAAAGCGAGAGTTGTCGCCGAGATGGCGACGGTCATCGCGACCGGCTGCAGGCCGGCGGATTCCCTGCGGAGGCGGTCGATACGCCAGCACAGTGCGAGGGCGAACAACGCCAACGCGATGGCGTTGACTACCCCTACAACCATCCGTTGTGCCCCCCGAGGATGCTCTGGATTCCCCGTAATCCATCATGGCCGGCCGTCTTTCCGACGCCCTGGGTGGCTTTTGCCGCCCATTCTCCTATCAGTGTTGCCAAAAACTCCGCTTCCCATTCACGTTCATCGGAATAGCACGTCCGACTCAGTGCATCGTCGGTGTTCTCGCCACCTGCCGGGCTCCCGATCAGCCGGTTCTCGACCTGGTCGAGTAGCTGGTGACCTGCGATGAGGTGGCCGAACTCGTGGATGATGATCTGATCGCGATGGAGCTTGGTCGTGGCAGCCTGACAGAAGAAGTAGTCCGCGTCGGCCGCCACCAACCAGACACCGTTCGGCATACCGGCAGGCATCGGGTGCGCAACGATCTTGATCGGCCGGCCACGCCGGGCGCCGTACAGATCGCAGAGTTGTTCAGCGTCGAGAGGCAGATCCAGGTCGAGACCGCCGAGTTCGCGGCGGCACAGTGCCCGTAGTTCGCGCTCGGATCGCATGCTCCATCTTAAGACGGGGCCCCCGCGATCAGTCTGCGGCTTCGCGGCTTTCGACCACGCGAAGTCCCGAATGACCATGCCCCAATTCGGGTTCGGCCGACTTGAGGAGGTCGGGCGGGTCGGCGGGCAGACCCTGCTGAACCCGGAGGACCTTGATCAGTTCGTTCACCACGGTGACCGAGTCACTCGACAGACCGGCAAGCCGGAACGCTGCGAGTTGAACGTTGCTGTCGGCCTGTAGCCGCATCAGGTCGATCTGGTCGCGAGTGCGCTGGGCGGCCCGATCTTCCAGGAAATAGTGGACGTCGACGCCGAATGCCGCCGAGATTCCCTCGACCGTGCGGAACGAAGGCGACTTGGCCTTGCCCGACCGGAGCTGGCTCAAGTAGGACTCACCGAGACGAAAGCCCAGTTCAGTGGAGCGATTGGCGATGGCTTTGGCGCTGTAAGCACGACCATTGGGGCCAGGGACCGTTCGGAACAGCTCTTCCAGACGTCGCGCGAACAGACCGGGATCAAATGCGTTCTCGGTGTCTGCTTGGTCCATGTTGTCGGTCATGCCACGCTCCACGCGCATTCTCCGTGTGCCTCCCAGTGAGGGCCGATCACCGAACGGAGACCAGCCAGAAGTATGAAATTCACTACTCCGCACGCCGTGTTTGCCATATGGTAGCTTACAGCCCTGAGGCAGCCAAACAGCTTCACGCTGCGCGGAGTCGGTCTTCGGTACTTCACTTTCGGGCTCGTTCAACGCTGATCGAGCCCACCTGAATAAACCGTGAAGATGCCGAAAATTCAATAACCCGCCCCTGGTGATTTCCGGACTGGAGGACTCGATGCCGAAGCATCGTGTGATGCGCCCGACCACGGTGTGGTTCTCGGTGCTCGTCGCGTCGCTGGGGTTGGTGGTCGGTGGCATTCTCCTGGCCCTGACCTCGCCGTCCGCGGCTGCCGATCCCGAAGTCCCGTCAGAGGTCACGGTGACCTCCCGGCCCGGCTCCGACAGCACATCACCGACAAACTCCGGAAACGGCAACGCCGACCACACTCCGGGCATGAAGAGCACCGAGACGTCACGGGTACCGGCTCGATCGGCCACCGGCCCGACGCCGGACCTCGGTCAAGGTGACGGCAACAGCGGTAACGGCAACAACGGGAACGGTAACGGCAACACCGGCATCCCCGGGAACAACGGCAACACCGGTAGCGACGACGACGGTCTCCCCACGGTCCCGACCGCCGAAGTACCCGGAATCGAATTGCCGGCCATCACGATTCCGAATCTTCCGATCCCGGGCCTGCCGATCCCCGGTATGCCGACACCGGACGCATCAACTCCGCCGCCGCCAGGCTCCCCCACACCCGGCTACCCCACGCCCGGCTCCCCGGCACCGAGTACCGGGACGCCCGAACTGACCCCAGGTGACTCCGAACAGGCTGTCCCACAGGGCGACCCGCTGTCCGACCCGAGCACCCCGCCCGCTGCCACACCAACCGCGTCGTCCTGCCTGATGGGCGCCGGGACCGGTGGCGGCTGCGCGGGCGCCGAGGTGGCTCGCGATCTGTCGCCTGCCGGACTGCTCGTCCTGGGTTCGGTCGCCTTGTTCGGTAGCGGCGCATTCCTCGAGTCGCTGCGCAACGGCCGCGGCTGACTTCTCTCACTTCTTCAGCTGGCGGCGGGATCAATCCGGGCCGTAGGCACCTCATCGCGCCCGGGCACGACAGCAGGCACGGGTAGATCCGAACCCAGCGGTACCTGCTGAGCTGCGGTGGTTGTCATCCATTCGCGCAACGCCTTCGTGGCGCGCACATCGTCCTCGTTGTATTCGAGCAATCTCACCCGCTGGGTCTGATCCACCTCTTCGCCGTCGCGGCCCACTGCCCGCCGATACCACTGCATCGACGCCTCGCCGCCGGCTTCGTCGTCGCGCCAGTGGAAGCCCGCGTGGGGCGCCACCTTCTTGAGACCTTTGCCCTCAGGACTGAGGAAGTTCACGCTGACGGCCTCGTAGATGTCGACCCAGTGCGGTGAGTTGATGAACTCCTGCACGGTTTCACGGCTCGGCACACCGGGCGATCCTGCGAACCTGTCAGCCGACCCGAGGAGCCAACGATTCTCGGCCTGCTGCGAATAACAGTAAGCCGCAAAGGTTTTGCCCTCGCTCAGGGCCTTGTCGCGCTCGTCGATCAGCCATTGCCAGAACTCGGCGAAGGAGCGGGCCTCATCCTGGGTGGGCAAGGGTTGCCAGGTGACGAAGGGGCGGTATCTGACCGTCCGCGTGGAATCGGTGTTGTCGGTGAGCAGCGTGCCCCACAGGTAGGCGCCGTCGTCCTGGTAGCTCTCCATGTCGACGTCGACCTCCACGTCGGCCCGCGCCACCTGCACCTCGGGCATTCGCCGGATCAGCGTCACCTGAGCCAGCCAGGCACGCGCCAACAGGATCGAGTCAGCAAGGCTGCCACCCGGCCAACCGTCGGGCACAGGGCCGTCGTAGGCGGCCAGTTCGTCCACCGTGCGAACGCCCACCGTCGCGAGCAGCTGGGTCAGATTGCCGTTGACCACCAGGCTCACATCGCGTGCCTCGTGCAGTTCCGGACCGCACTTGGACCACCACGCGCAGTTGCGGCACTCGCCGATCCGCGACGGCGCCGTTGATATCCGGCCCGCGGCGATGCCGGCTCGGCGCTCCAGCAGCGCGTCGTATCGGACCAGCGTGTCGGTGAGGTCGAGGACCACCATGCAATCGGTGTCGAGGCCGATCACCGCGCCGACCGGTTTGCCGGTCCCCGGGTCGACCGCTGCGACGCCGAGAGCCTCGAGCATCCGGTACAGCTGCGCCAGCCGAACGGTGTCCCGCGAATTGCCGCGAACCTTCCGCGTCTCGTCGAGCATCGGCTGCCAACTCCACACCGGGCTGGTCACCGCGCCCGATCCGGGGTCGGAAGCCTTGTGATTCACCACGATGACCGGCACGTAGCCCGGCTTTCGTTGCGGATCGTCCATTCGGATCAGCAGTTCCGCCCATCCGCGACGGCCACCGGCCTCGTCGTCGGGCAGGGACGCGCCCCAGATCCATCTGGCCCCGGATGCGATGGCCGCCATGGTTCGCTCGGCCCGCTGTCGGCTACTGCCGCCGCTGCCCACGTCGGCCCAACCGCTGAGCTCGATCGAATGGACCGCATGGAGCATGTCGCGAACACGCTCACGGTGCTCGGCCGCCGCTTCTTTGCGCAGCGTCACCGCGGGGTCTTCGGCGACCTTCTCTGAGCCGTGGAATCGGGAATCGAGGGCAAGCCGATGTTCGCAGCCGCTCAGATCCCTGGGACTGAGCAGCGGCGGTCTTGTCGGGCCGGATGGCACCGATGAACGAGTTGCCATCCACACCATCCTCTCCTCACCGATCTGGGGCACCTGCCGTACCCCCGCTATGTAATGCTTGTACCGCAACTGCAGGACAATTTCGTCAACCGCCGACGGCGATGCTCGACCAAGCCAACGAGAGGTCCCCAACGCATGGGTTTGTTCAGTTCCGGACGCAAGAGCCGGGCACAGCGCAAAGCTGAGGCCAAGGCCCTCAAGGCGAAGGCCAAGCTCGAAGCCCGCCTCGAAGACAAGTCCGGGCGAAAGTTCGCCAAGGAAGAGCTCAAGCAGCAGCGCAAGCTCGCCAAGAAAGCGCGCAAGGCGCAGGCCAAGTCGGACAAGAGTGCTCTGAAGATCGCCGACAAGACGAACTCGGCGAGCGTCAAGATCGCGCAGGCCAACGCCAAGGCGGTCGCCGATGGCAAGGTTCTCTCGCCCGCTCGGGTGAAGCGCTATCTGCAGGTCGCCAAGGTGCTCTCGCCGATCCTGGTGCCGATCGCCTACCGCGCCAGCACTGCGGCCCGGGAGCAGATCAGCCGGATCCAGGCCGATCGCGCAGGTGTCCCTGTTGCCGAGCTGAACAAGTACAGCGGCCATGGCGCCGCTCTGTCGGCACGCATCGCCGGTGCGAACTCCTCCTTGCAGACCCTCACCGCCAAGCATCCGTCGGACGCCGAGACCAAGACCTTCGCGTCGACGATGAATCAGCGGCTGTCCGACCTGTCCACCGCTGTTGCGGCAGCCGAACACATGCCCGCCGCACGGCGCCGCAGTGCGCACGCCGCCATCAGCCGTGAGCTGGCCGCCATCGACGCCGATCTGCTCGCACGCCTCGGAGTGCGTCCCTGACCGCTCTGGCCATCCTCCTGACCGCCCCGGCGCTGGCAATTGCTGCCCACGGGGCGGCTTCAGGCGTTTTTCCTGACTCCGCAGGAATGCTGCTGCTCCTGCTGGTCGGGATCGTCGCGGCCACCCTGTGCCGTCGACTGAACTCCCCGCTCGCTCTGCTCGCGGTGCTGACCGGCGCCCAGATCGGCGGGCACATGCTCCTCTCGGCCACCGCAGACCCGATGGCCCATGCACACGGGTCGCAGACGTTGATGTTGGTGACCCACTTGATCGCGATCCCGGTGTGCGCGCTGCTCATCGCCGGCGGTACCTCGCTGTACGGGGTGATCACGTCGGTCCTGGCCGTCGTGCGCCGCCTCCTGGGCGGCCCCGTTGCCGAAGTCGCGAGTTCGAATCTTCCTCCCTCACCCCATCTACGACCTCTGGTCGAGGTGTTCGCTCCTGGCGGGACAGGGGTTCGGGGTCCACCGGCGAATTGATCTTCGCCCACACCCTTCATCCGCCCGAGCCCGTAGATCGACACGGTCACCCGGGCGGGTCTCACCCATCTCCGTTAGGAAACATCCATGTCTTTGTTCAAGCGACGCTTCCGTCTTCTCGGTGCGTCACTCGCCGCCGTCACGATGGTCGGTGGCCTGAGTTTGCTGGGCGCCGGTTCGGCCTCGGCTCACGTCACCGCGGCCGGTGACGGTCTCACCCAGGGTGGCTACGGCGTCATCACCTTCCGGGTCCCCAACGAGTCGGACACCGCCAGCACGGTCGCGCTGACCGTCGCCCTGCCCAACCTGACCTCCGCCCGTACCGAGCCGTTGCCCGGTTGGACCGCCGAGGTGAAGAAGGACCCGGCCACCGAAGCGGCGACGGAGGTGACCTGGAAGGTCGCCGACGGCAACCCCGGCATCCGTCCCGGCGAGTTCCTCCAGTTCCGGGTGTCCGGTGGGCCCCTGCCGGAGCAGGAGACGGTCACCATGGCCGCAACGCAGACGTACTCCGACGGCGAGGTGGTCCGCTGGGACCAGCCGACCGTCGAGGGTCAGCCCGAGCCCGACAAGCCCGCGCCCACAGTGACGCTCGGCGCACCGACTGCCGACGGTCACGCCGATTCGGCGACTCACGAGGAAGACACCCAGACCGCCTCCGAGAACTCAGCGTCCTCAGACACCGACAGCACCGACGACACCGCCCGCTGGTTGGCCGGTGCCGGAATCTTGCTGGGTGCATTGGGAATCGGCGTCGCGATCGGCGCCCTCGCGCGTAAACGCCAGTGAGGCGAGATTCAGTGAGGCGTCTGACCTTCTCGATCGTCGCGCTGACGATGACCGTTCTGGCGGCTCTGGTCTGGGCACCGACCGCGTCGGCCCATTCGGCGCTGATCGGATCTGATCCGGCCGATGGCGCGCCTCTGGCGGCCGGTCCGGCAGCGGTCACACTCACCTTCAACGAGCCGGTGCAGAAGAACTACGCCGTGCTGAAGGTGGTCGGGCCGGACGAGCATTACTGGCAGGACGGCGAACCGACGGTCACCGGCCGTACGGTCACCATCCCGGTGCGCGAGTTGGGGCCGACCGGCACGTACCTGATCAACTACCGGATCACGTCGGCCGACGGCCATCCGGTGGAAGGTCAGCTCGACTTCGAGCTCACCGTCGCGGGCTCTGGAACTCCGGGCCCTGCGGTGGACGCCGACGATTCGTCGTCATCGGGAATCCCGGTGTGGCCGTTCATCGTGGGCGGCGTCGTGTTGTTCGGTGCCGGGTTGGCGTTTGCACTGCGTCCACAGCGGAAGAAGTAGCGCACAGTGACGACCGCGGGCGCGGCGCGGCGCGAGTGGTTGCTCGTCGCCGTGCCCGCGGTCTGGCTGGGCTTGTTGCTGGCCTGGGCGCTCGCCCGTCCCGCCGGCCCCGAAGCCGAATCGATCGCGGGGGCCGTCGCCTTGCTCGCCGGGATGACCGTTCTCGGGCTGTCCACCGTCAAACTCTTAGGCGGCGACGAGCTCACCCCGCCGGTGCTGCGTCTGGCATCGGTGCTCGCTGCAGTGTGGGCGGTGTCTCTGCTGGTGGGTGCATGGCTGGGTGCCGCCGAACGAACGGGGCTCGCACCGCACGAGGTGGGCATCAACGACTTCTTTCGGGTCAACGGCACCACCGCGGGTCTGATCGCGGCGATGTGCGCGCTGGCGGTCACCTTGTTCTGCGCGGTCTGGATCCGGTATCCGAGTCTGATCGCGCCCGAAGCCGTCGGCGCCCTCGCCGCGTTGGGTCTGTTGATCGGACCCGTCACCGGGCATCTGGGACAGCTGACCGGTGGAGCATTGCTGATCGCCGTGCATGTACTCGCGGCGAGCTGGTGGTGCGGTTCTCTCGCGGCTCTCGCCCTCACCGTCCGCGGCCGAAAGGGCTGGGCAACCGTGCTGCCCGTGTTCTCGCGGTACGCGCAATGGCTGGTCCTGGTATTGATCGTCAGCGGTGTGGTCGCTGCCTTGCTGGAGTTGGATTCGATCAGCGAGGTCTGGTCCACGGGTTACGGCCGGATCCTGCTTGCGAAGTCGGTGGGCATGGTGGCGTTGCTTGCGGTGGCTGCCGACCAACGGCGGCGGTGGCTGCCTTCGGCCCACACCCATCGCAGTTCCGAAAAGGCATCGCTGCGACGCGCGATCGTCGAGGTGCTGTTGATGGCGGTTGTCATCGGACTGGCCGCCGGGCTCGGGACCACCGCACCCAGCTGAGCCGAACCAGCCGGAACCGGGCATGATTGACGACGGCGCAGCCACGTACGCGTGGCGTCGCCTCGTGGCTCGGTGCCAGCCTGGATCAGAACTTCGGGGCCTCGTCGAGACGCGGTGATCAGTCCGTCCGTCTTCGAAGGAGTGAGCCGTATGGCCGACCCGGACTCCCAGCCCGACTCCGATCAGTCGGGCGAGCGCCCCGCCCCGCCGGCCAAGAAGGCGGCTGCGAAAAAGGCTCCGGAGAAAAAGGCCGCCGCGAAGACTGCTGCCAAGAAGACGGCGAAAAAAGCCGCCCCCAAGAAGGACGTTGCGAAGAAGACTGCCGCCAAGAAGGCCCCGGCGAAAAAGGCTGGGCCCGGCAACACTCCACCCACGAAGGCGTCTGCGCCGAGTGGCTCCGACGCCGGCACACCCGATCACGCCAACGCCGAACACGTCGTATCGAAGAAGGCACCCGCCAAGAAGCCTCCGGTACGCAAGGGTCCCGGCAAGCCGGGCAACACGGCTCCACCGAAGTCGACCCCGGCACAGTCGGCAGCTCCCCCGTCTCCCAAGACCGCTCCCGCCCCGGCCGCGACACCGGAACCCACACACCCGAAACCCTCGGCGCCCGCTCCGGACGAGGATCAGCAGGCCCGGTTCACAGCTCTCAAGCGCACGGAACCTCTGCCTCTGCCTGAGCCGGCGACAACAGGCCCGGTTATAAAAATCGGCAGCGCTGTGGTTTTCTTGGCGCTCATCTTCCTGGCCGTCAGGCGACTACGTCGATAGCCCGAGAGACGAAAGCTGTTGTGGTGATGCCGGTTCGCGTTGCCCGACCACACTCGCCGCGATCTTGGCGCCGATGACCTCGGCCTGAGCGATCAGTTCACGTCGAACGGCCGGGTCGTCGGAATCTGCGTCGTAGAGGAATTCGAGCGATGACGCCTCGATGCGCGAGTAGTCCGCGATCCCATGGATCATCTGCAGCGTCATCGCCTTCTTGTATCCGTGGCGCTGATGAGTCCCTTCATCTATTCCGCCGATAGCCACCAGATGCAGGCCTTTGATGGCGCTCGGGGCGTCGGCGACTCGATCGTCATAGGCGAAGCCGCGTGTGAAGACGCGGTCGATCCAGCCCTTGGCGAGTGCAGGCAGCGACCACCAATAGACCGGGAAAACCAACACCACCGCTGCGGCAGAGCGCAACATCTGCTGTTGCTCCGCGACGTCCACGGGGACCCCGGCGAGCCCCCGGAAGTGTGCGAGATCGTCGTTGTTGAAGGCGGGGTCGAATCCCGACGCCGCCAGGTCGTACGTTGTGGCAGTGAGGTTTTCGGCCGCGATGCTCTCTTTCATCGCTCGGGCCACATTCCAGGTGACCGATTGGGTGTCGGGGTGGACAACCACCAGGATGACATCGGGGTGCTGATCTGCGTTGCTCATACCGGCGACGGTAAACTATGACATCAGTGTCAAAGTCAAGGTCCATCTCGAGAAGAGGCATCGATGCGCATCAGCGACTTGAGTGACATCACCGGCGCCAGTTCCCGCATGCTCCGGCACTACGAGAAGGCAGGCCTGCTGACGCCGACGCGTGATCCGAACGGCTATCGGCGGTACCAGAAAGAGGACGTGCAGACCGTCGAGGACATCCGCTGCCTGTTGGCGTCAGGACTGTCGTTGTCGGAGTCCGCTTTCATCCTTCGCGTCGCGTGCGCCGACCCCGACGAAGCGACAGACGAGGAACGCCGTGAAGCGCTACGGCAACTCGACGAGCGCGAAAATCAGCTGGCCGACGCGATGCGTCGTCTTCGGACACAAAGAGCCGGAATCTCCGAGCTACGAACGCATGTGCGCGATGCCATGAACGCTTCGACGGCGCCGGATCAGCTTTCCGGATTGTCCAGCGCACGAAGATAACGCTTCGTCACCAGGCGTTGACCGAGTCTCCCGAGCGGTCCGCCCGCCCTGGCGAGAACCGAGTGTGGGCGTGAGAAGGCCGCGACCACCAGCACCACACTGTCGTCGGCTCGGTGCTCGATGCAGAACAACTCCTCACCTGCTTCTGGGTGGCCAGGCAAGGTGCCGTAGGCGAAACCGCAGCGACCGGGCTCGTCGAGCACGTACACAACTCGCACCGGCGCCTTCAGCCTGGCCGCACCCACGCCGAGCCCGACCAGCCCGACGCTTCCTTCGCTGACTCTTGCATCCGGACTGGTCACCGTCAGGCCGGCGCCGAGCTGCACCTGCCAACTCAGAACAGCGTCACCGAGTTCACGGAACACCGTAGCGCCCGACCCCACGACCCTCTCTCGTCGTAGGTGGTGGTAACCGGACGGCATACCGGTCTCGGTCGCGCCGACCTCCGCGTAGGTGAACTCCGCCGCCCGCAAACGGCCCGCCGTGTCCGAATTCATCGGCCGGACAGATGGTTTGCTCATCTGCGGAGCCTACCCACCCGGATTTGCCCGCGGGCTGCTTCGCGACCTCGTCGGCGCTGTTCACACCCCGAGACGACCGCGTCACGCGGCAGCACGTCGACGCACCCAGACCGCAACGAAATGGAGCGCGATACCCACCGCAAGAAGGAGGCCGCCATACATCCAGACCTCACCGCTCTGCTGGGTCAGCAGCAGCACGCACGAGGCGACACCTAGAATCGGAATGACTGTCGGAACCCGAAAGTGTTTGTGTTGCACAGGATCCCGACGAAGCACCAACACAGCGATATTCGTGGAGATGAACACGAACAACAGCAGAAGCACCACCGTCTCGGCCAATGTCGACAGGTCGCCGGTGAGTGTGAGCAGCATGGCCACCAACGTCGTCGCCACGATCGCCGCCCACGGGGTGCGCCGCTTGGGCAGCACCTTCCCCAGTGCGCTCGGCAGAAGCCTGTGTTCGGCCATACCGAAGGTGAGACGACTGGCCATGATCATCGTGAGCAGAGCGCCGTTGGCCACGGCCACCAGTGCGATCAGGCTGAAGACCCAGTCGGGGATGCCGACACCGGACTCCCCGACAACGGCCAGCAGCGGTCCCGACGACTCGGACAAGGTGCTCGCGGGGAGGGCGATCGAGCTGGCGAGTCCCACCAGCACATAAACGAGCCCAGCAGTCGCCAACGACCCGAAGAGGGCCAAGGGATACACACGACTGGGATTGCGGATCTCTTCGGCAACATTGGCCGAGGTCTCGAATCCGACAAACGAGTAGTACGCGATGATGGCACCGCTGAGGATGGCCATCGCGGGGGTTGAGCCGTCCGGGAACTCGGTCACCCGGGACACGTCACCTCTACCTTCACCGAGCATCACCCCCACCACTGCGATGACGATGACCAGTCCACTGACCTCGATGATCGTCATGACCACGTTGCTCTTCACCGACTCACTGATGCCGCGTGCGTTCAAGCAGGCCACCAGTGCCAGGAACACCAGCGCGGCCGGTACGGTCGGCACATCGATGAAGGTCTTGAGGTATTCGCCGGAGAAGGCCAGCGCCAGTCCGGCTGCGCTCGTGACTCCTGCAGCCAGCATGCAGAAACCTACGAGGAACGAGACGATCGGTTGCTTGAAGGCCCGCTCGGCGAAGATCGCTGCGCCGCCGGCCTGCGGATATTTGGTGACCAATTCGGCATAGGAGCCGGCGGTGAGCAGGGCCAGTAGAAGGGCGACGATCAGCGGCGCCCAGAGTGCACCACCCACCTCTTCGGACAGCACTCCCATCAGGGCGTAGATACCGGCTCCGAGCACGTCACCCAAGATGAACAAGAACAGCAGCGGGCCGGTAATCTTCCGCTTCAGTTTGGATGCGGGCTCATCGCCTGTTGCCTGTGTTCCCGTTTCGGCATCAGCCGTCATTCGCATCTCCTGGTGTAGCCGAGAATGTGCCGGCCCACGTCGCTCGAAGGCCAGCTGTTTCCACAACGTTTGTTCCAGGTAGACATAGCCTGCGAGCGACGATCGAAAACCTCCGGCACACCACAGGGGTGCTGACGAGCGCTCCCGCCGGATCCTCAGCGTCCGTGGACGGTCACGCCGAGCCGACGACGAAGTCGCGCAATGTCATCGGCGGCCGGCCAGTGATGGTCTCCACACTGTCGGTCACCGTTGCCAGTTCACCCGCCGCAATCGCGGTGTAAGTGGACACCCAAGCATCCAATTGCCAGTCCGGCGCCCCATACGATTTGCGTGACTCGTAGGCTTCATCGATCGTCTCGTTGTGGAATGTGACTGTGCGACCACTGGTTTCGGAGAGAATCCGCGCCACCTCGTCGAAGGTGAGTGATTCGCGACCGGTGAGGTCGTACGTCTCACCCCGGTGTGATGCCGGATCGGAGAGAACCTCGATCGCCACTCGCGCGACGTCGGCACGCGCCACTGCACCCACCGCGCCGTCGCCGGCCGGGCCACGGATCACGCCGTCGGTGCCGGCGAGGCTCGGCAAGAAGTCGATGTAGAAGCTGTCGCGCAAGAACGTGAATTGCACACCTGATGCACGGATGTGCTCCTCCGTTGCCCAATGATCGCGCGCGAGAGTGAAAGTCGCGTCGGGTGCCGCATTCAGGAACGACGTGTAGACGATGTGTTGCACACCTGCCCGGACAGCCGCATCGACGAACGTGCGATGTTGGTCCAACCGGTCTGCGCTCTCCGAGGCCGACACCATGAACAATGTGTCGACGTCCGCGAGTGCGGCGACCGCGGCCTCGTGGTCGCCGTAGCTCGTCTCCGCGACCGCTGCCCCGGGCAACACCGGCGCGCGCCCGCGCGAACGCACCACCAACCGGAGAGGTGCCCCGGCCCCCGACAGGGCACGCGCAACGGAACCACCGACATTGCCGCTGGCTCCCGTGACCGCGATGGATGGGTGTTGGGTCACCGGGCTCTCCCGTCGTCGTGGACTCGCAGCGCGAGAGCGTGCTTTTGCTCGCGGCACGTTGTCCTCGATGATGGCACTGCGAACGCCTTCGAACGATGGGACCCCGCAGCATGACAACAGCACAAGCCTTCGCAACCGCCAGTGTCTTCATCTGGCTGGGGATGGTCCTGGCCATCTCCTTCCTGGAAGCTCCACTGAAGTTCCGCGCTCCCGGGGTGGATCTGAAGACGGGACTGGGCATCGGTCGGCTGGTGTTCCGGGCGCTGAACACAGTCGAGGCGGTCCTTGCGGTTGTATTGGCGATCGCGATGGTGCTCGGCGACGTCCCGTACCGAGTGCTGATTCCATGCCTGTGTGCGATCGCCATCCTCGCGTTCCAGGTCATCGTGGTCCGGCCGCCACTCACCCGTCGGTCGGATCGGGTGATCGCCGGCGAGCAAGCGCCGAGGTCGCACGCACATCACGTGTACATCGGCGCCGAAGTGCTCAAGGTGGCCGCGCTCGTCGCTGCCGGGATCCTGCTGCTGTCCCAGAGTTGGTATGTGACGGGATAGTTTTGACACCGACCGCCGGCAGGGAGGAATCGTGGACGAGAACGTGATCGAATCGCTGATCCGGTGGACGGATTCAGGTGCGGTATGGCGCGTGACGTCCCGGACCGCCTCTGCCGTGACGATCTCGATGTGCACCTGCGCCGGTGGGGAAGAAGTACAGCGCCTGCAATCGGACGATCCTGCGGTCCTCGACTGGCTGGGCGGCAGAACGAGCAACGAGGTGGACGATGCCTGAGCGTCGCGACCGCGACCCCGACGGCCGCGCACGGCAGGCAAGGCCTCGCGACGAGCTGGGCCGGCCGCTGCCGTACGGCGCCGAAGGTGTCGAACCGGTCTCCGAGGAGCCGTTACCACCCGCCGAAACCATCGCGCTGGCACGTCAACTCATTGACGCCGGACGTCCGTTCGCAGCCCACGAGGTGTTCGAGGTCCGCTGGAAGACATGCCCGCCCGACGAACGGGAACTCTGGCAGGGGTTGGCCCAGATCTGCGTCGGTCTGACGCATCATCTGCGCGGGAACCCCAGGGGCGCTGAACGTCTCGTCGAACGCGGCGCCGGTCGGCTCCTGCGTTACAGCCTGGTCGACGCGACGCCGTACGGCCTCGATCTGGACGCCATCATCGCGTGTGCAGAACTACAGGTCCAGGACACGCGGTAAGTGATGCCGGCCGCGCGGAAAACGCGGCCGGCACCGTCGGTCAGCGACCGGGCAAGAACTTCAGCGACTTCACGAACGCCGGGACGGTCCGCAGGAACAGGCCCTGCGGCACGCCCTTGATGCCACCCAGACCGATCACCCGCTGCTCGGCAATCGTCTGGGGCTCGGTGTATTTGAGAAGCCCTTCGGCGCCGTGACGGCGGCCTACGCCCGACTTGCCCATACCGCCCATCGGAGCCGCAGTGGAACCCCATGCCGCCGCGTAGCCCTCGTTCAAGTTGACCGTGCCGGCGCGCAATTCGGCGGCAATCTTGCGGCCTTCTTCCGATGACCCGGCGAAAACGCTTGCGTTGAGGCCGTATTCGGTGTTGTTGGCCTCTTCGATGGCCTCGTCCACGGACTCCACCGGATAGATGGCGACAACCGGTCCGAAAGTCTCGCCGGCAAACGACTCCATCCCGTCGGCAACCCCGGACAGAACGGTCGGCTCGAAGAAGAAGGGACCGAGTTCGGGGCGGCGGTGTCCGCCGGCGAGAACCACGGCGCCCTTGGACTTGGCGTCTTCGACGTGCCGTTCGGCGGTGTCGACCTGGTCCGCCGAGGCCAACGACCCCATCTCCGTGGAGAAGTCGTAGGACTTGCCCACCTTCATCGCCGACACCCGCTGAGCGAACTTGGCGGAGAACTCATCGGCGATCGGCTTCTCGACGTAGATCCGTTCGATCGAGATGCAGAGTTGTCCCGAGTTCGAGAAGCAGGCGCGCACTGCACCTTCGACAGCATTGTCGATGTCGGCGGTCTTGGTGATGATCATCGGGTTCTTGCCACCGAGTTCGGCCGAGAAACCGATGAGGCGACGGCCGGCCTGCTCGGCGAGTTGCGCGCCGGTTTCCGAAGACCCGGTGAACATGAGGTAGTCGGCCTGCGCCAAGATCTCTTGTCCCACAACAGAACCCGGTCCGGGCACCACGGCGAACAGATCCTTCGGCAGGCCTGCCTGGTAGAGCAACTCGACCACGGCGAGGGCGCAATACGGCGTCTGGCTGTCGGGCTTGAGCACCACCGCATTACCGGCCATCAGTGCAGCGACCCCGTCCGAGGCAGCCAGGGTCATCGGGTAGTTCCACGGCGAGATCACGCCGACGACACCCTTGGGCTGGTATCGAACGCGGGCGTCGGTGGCCAGCGGCAACATCCCCTTCACCTTGCTCGCCGCCAGCAGCCGGGGGCCGGTTTTGGCGTAGTGCCGGGCGGTCATCGCAACGTCCAGCACTTCCTCCTGGGCGTAGGCGCGCGCTTTGCCGGTCTCGGCCTGCGCCATGTCGGCCAGCGCATCCCTGTTCTTGAGCACCAGGGCCGCGAAATCGATCAGGATCTTGGCCCGGTCACGCGGCCAGAGTTTCGCCCACTCGACCTGTGCGGCGCGCGCCCGCTCGAACGCGGCCCGCACGTCGTCGGCGGTACCGACCGGGATGGTCGCCATTTCCTCGCCCGTGAACGCCTCGAGAACCGGCCGGGTGGAACGGGCGTCCGGGTCGTCGATGGCGATGAGCCCCCGCAAACGGTCGAATGTGGCTGTGTCTGGCTTGCCCATGATCAATGTCTCCTATTCGGCCGCGACGAGCACGATGCCGTCGTCGTCGCTGTATGCCAGGTCGCCGGGGTTGAAGGTGAGACCACCGAGTTCAACGGGGACGTCACGCTCCCCGGCTCCGGTCTTGGTGGACTTGCGCGGGTTTGTCCCGAGAGCCTTGATGCCGATGTCGATGCCTGCGAGCAGCTTCGAGTCTCGGACCGCACCGTGCACGATGATCCCGCTCCAGCCGTTGGACCGCCCGAGTTCGGCGATCACGTCGCCGACAAGGGCGGTGTGCACTGATCCGGCGCCGTCGACGACGAGCACCCCGCCGTTGCCGGGTTCGCCGAGCACCTGCTTGAGCAGGGCGTTGTCCTGGAGGCACCGAACCGTGGTGACCCGGCCGACGAACTCCCTGCGCTTTCCGAACTGCGTGAACTGGAGGTCGCAGCTGCGTACCTCCTCGCCGATCTCGTCCACGAGGTCGGCGGTGGCGACGAAGGTGATCTCACTCATGCACCTCAGCCTAACGACTCGTACCTACCGACCGGTAACCACCGCTGACCGGCCAGCATCCGAGTCGGTCGAACGTGGCCGTGGGTGTCAGTCCGGGACCACACCGTCGCCTGGTCCGCCGACCACGGCCTCGGTGCCGCCGATCTCCACGACGTCGCCGGTGATCAATTGCCGGCCGCGCCGCGTCTCGGTCTCCCCGTTGACGCTGACCATTCCGTCCGCGATGACCTCTTTAGCCTCGGCCCCGGATTCGATGAGATTTGCCAGCTTAAGGAATTGGCCCAGTCGGATGGAATTGTCTCGGATCGGAACTGTTTCTCGGCTCACCGTTCAATCCTCCCATCCGAGAGATAACGTTACTGCGGACCAGCTGCGGAAAGGCAACACCTGTGAGCGTCGATTCACCCGAAACCACGGACGACTCAATCGATGTGAGCAGGGAGGCAACTCCTGCGCCCCGACGGCCGACCCGGCTGGTCCCGCCTGCGGGATGGTTCAAGAACGCGCCTCGGTACGTCAGCTGGGTGGCCGGCGTGCTCGCCGCCATCTCGCTGCTCAGCAGCATCTCCCTGCAATTCCGGCGCCTCACCGAGGTGCCCCGCGACTACGTCGACAATTATCTGATCTCTGCACCCGACACCAGCTTCGCCTGGGCGTTCGTCTTGGCACTGCTCGCTTTTGCACTCGCATCCCGCAAGCGGATCGCGTGGTGGATCACGGTGGCGTACGTCGCCGTCTATGCGATCGGAAATGCGCTCTACCTATTCGAGCCGTTGTCGTCGGAAAACGGCGTGAACACCGTGGTGCGGATCAATATCTGCATCGGCGTCGTCCTGCACGTGTTTGCCCTGATCTATTTGATCGCGAGTTATCGACAGTTTTATACGCGTGTGCGGCGCGGCGCCCTCTGGCGCGCCGCCGGCGTGCTCGTGGCCGGCCTGGTCATCGGTTCGCTGATCGGCTGGGGCCTCGTCGAGATCTTCCCTCACACCCTCACCGCCTCCCAGCGGCTGCCGTACGCGATCAATCATGTGGTGACGTTCGGGTCCGTCGACCTGTCGACCGACTTCGACGAGCACCATTCCTATGCACCCGTCGAGACGTTCCTGGGTCTGCTCGGCGCCCTGGCGCTCATCGCCGCGGCGTTGATCCTGTTCCGTTCACAGCGGTCGAACAACTCGATGACCGCCACCGACGAGCGGTTGCTGCGCCTGCTCATCGATGGGTTCAGCGGCGACGACTCACTGGCGTATTTCTCCACCCGCCACGACAAGGCAGTTGTCTTCGCTCCCAACGGCATGGCCGCAATCACCTACCGGGTGGAGGTCGGCACGGCGATGGCCGGCGGAGACCCCGTGGGCGACAAGCGCTACTGGCCCGACGCGATCGCGGAGTTCCTCAAGATCTGCGACCGGTACGGCTGGCATCCGGGCGCGATCGGCGTGAGCGCCACGGGCGCGGAAGCGTGGGACGCTGCCGGGTTCACCACACTGAACATCGGCGACGAGGCGATCGTCCACACCCGCGGTTACAACCTCAACGGACCGGAGATGAAGGCCGTCCGGCAGTCGGTGGCCCGCACCAAGCGCGCGGGCATCACCGTGCGCATCGCCCGTCACGAGGATCTGTCGCCCGAACAGATGGCCGCGGTGATCGCGCGCGCCGACGAATGGCGTGACACCGACGAAGAACGCGGCTTCTCGATGGCTCTGGGGCGTCTGGGTGACCCTGCGGACGGTCGGTCCATCCTCGTGGAGGCAGTGCGGGACGCGGGCACCGCGAACGAGAAGGTCGTCGGCATGCTCTCGTTTGTCCCCTGGGGTCAGACCGGCGCATCGCTCGATGTGATGCGCCGCGACCGGGATTCGATCAACGGGCTGGTCGAGACGATGGTGACCGAGTTCGCCGAGAACGCCGAGGCCTTTGGCATCCTCGACATCTCGATGAACTTCGCAGCCTTCCGCGTGGTCTTCGAAGAAGGCGGCCAGATCGGTGCCGGCCCGATCATGCGCGCGATGTACGGCGCTCTCACTTTCGCGTCGAAGTTCGTGCAGATGGAATCGCTGTACAAGTCGAACGCCAAGTACCACCCCGAGTGGGTTCCCCGGTTCCTGTGTTTCGAGGACGGCCGTACGATCCCGCGAGTCGGCCTGGCCGCGGTGGTCAACGAAGGATTCGTGAAGCTGCCGAAGTTCGGGCAGGGCAACGACTTCACCGGCGATGCCTCGTCGGTGCCGCCCGGTGTCGACATCGACGCGATCGCCGCGGAGATCGCCAGCGAAGAAAAGGCCGAGCATCGCGGACCGCGGCGTCCCGAGCAGGTCCGCGTCCGTCTGGCCAAACTGGAGCAGCTGACCGCGGCCGGCGTCGACCCCTATCCGCCTGCCTATCCGCCCACCCACACCATCGCGCAGGCCGTAAGCGCGCCTGAAGGGACCACCGCCCGGGTGGCAGGCCGCGTCATCCGCATGCGTGACTTCGGCAAGGTCGTGTTCTGCGATGTGCGCGACTGGAGCGGGGACGTGCAGGTACTCGTGGATGCGAGCGCACTGAAGCCGGAAGCCCTCGACCTGGCAGGCACCGTCGACCTCGGCGACCTCATCGAGGTCAGCGGAGTGGTGGGGAGAAGCCGCAAGGGCGAGTTGTCGCTGCTGGCCAAGGACTGGCGGATGCTCGGAAAGTGTCTGCACCCGTTGCCTGACAAGTGGAGTGGGCTCACCGACCCCGAGGCACGAGTGCGTCAGCGATACGTGGACCTGACCATCAACCCCCGAGCGCGCGAACTGATGCGAGTGCACAGCGCCATCGTGAAGTCGATGCGCGACTACCTCTCCGGCCGCGACTACCTCGAGGTGGAGACGCCGATCCTTCAGCAGATCCACGGCGGCGCGAACGCGGCGCCGTTCCGCACACACATCAATGCCTACGACCTCGATCTGTATCTGCGGATCGCTCCCGAGCTGTACCTCAAACGGCTGTGCGTCGGTGGCATGGAGCGCGTGTTCGAGATGGGCCGCAACTTCCGCAACGAAGGTGTGGACTTCAAGCACAACCCGGAGTTCACCAGCCTGGAAGCGTATGAGGCGCACAGCGACTACGACCGCATGCTGCACCTCACCCGCGAGATGATCCAAAACGCCGCGGTCGCCGCACACGGCGAGCAAGTGGTCTACATCGAGGGCAAGGACGGGGAGATCGAAAAGGTCGACATCTCCGGTGAGTGGCCGGTGAAGACACTGCACGGCGCAGTGTCGGAGGCGGTCGGCGAAGAGGTCACCCCGTACTCGGAGGCGGAGTACCTCAAGGAACTGTGCGACAAGCACGAGATCCCCTACCGCAACGACTGGGATGCCGGTCAGGTCGCGTTGGAGATGTACGAGCACCTGGTGGAAGACCTGACCACGTTCCCGACGTTCTACAAGGACTTCCCGACGTCGGTGTCACCGCTGACGCGTCAGCACCGCACCATCCCCGGTGTCACCGAACGCTGGGACCTGGTCGCGTGGGGTGTCGAATTGGGTACGGCCTACACCGAATTGACCGACCCGGTGGAGCAGCGCCGTAGGCTCACCGAACAGTCCTTGCTCGCCGCGGGCGGCGACCCCGAGGCGATGGAACTCGACGAGGACTTCCTGCAGGCCCTCGAACACGGCATGTTCCCCACCGGCGGGCTCGGCATCGGGGTGGACCGCATCGTCATGTTGCTCACCGGACAGTCGATCCGGGAGACGCTCGCGTTCCCACTCGCCAAGCCGAAGTGACCGCTCTGAAGGTTGACGCTTGAACTGGTACATGACCCACGTGGTCGAGACAGGCCGGTCTGCGGCCGTGTTCGCCCTGGTCGGTTTCATCGTGACCTACGGCATCACGCGTTGGATCACCCGATCCATCCGAGCTCGGAGTGAGAACACGCCGGACGATGCAGAGGCAGCACCTGGCGGACCGGTCAACGACATCTACATCGGTGGAGTGCACATCCACCACCAGGTGTGGGGCATCTTGCTGATCCTCACCGCCGGGCTGCTCGAGTTCCGGTTCCAGCCCGACCCGCCGTGGCGCGAGGTGCTGGCCGCCGCGTTCGGGATCGGCGCCGCCCTCGCGCTCGACGAGTTCGCGCTGTGGCTGCATCTGGAAGACGTGTACTGGTCCGAAGAGGGGCGCAAGTCGATCGACGCGGTGATGATCGCGACGGTGTTCGGAGTGGCGATGCTGGTCGGCACCACTCCTCTCGGCGGAATCGACGAGGGCAATCCGTCCAGCACCAGCGTGGCCATCACGGCGTTGATCGTGCTGGTGCACGTCGCCTACTCGGTCGTCTGCCTGCTCAAGGGCAAGCTTGCAACAGGCCTGATCGGGCTACCGGTGCCCCTCCTCGGACTGGTGGGCGCGCTGCGGCTGGCTCATCCGACCTCGTACTGGGCGCGCAGGTTCTACTCTGAACGCAAGCTCGAGCGCGCCGAGCGCCGGTTCGAGCTCTACGTCGGTCGTCGTGACCGGATGCGGGATCTCGTCGGCGGTCGCGAACAGCGGACGCCCTGACCGCTGCAGCCGGCTCCGCGCGGTGCTCGGAGAACGAGGTGACCCATGTGTCGCTGGCTCGGCTACTTCGGGAACCCGATCAACCCCAAAGAGCTTCTCTACGATCCCGAACATTCCCTCATCGAACAGAGTCGCCTTGCTGCGCCCGATGTTCCCACCGCAAACGCCGACGGTCACGGACTGGGCTGGTACAGCGAGGCGGGCCGAGCGACGCTGTTCCGTAGCGCCGCCCCCGCGTGGGGTGACGAAAACCTTCGCGAGCTGTCGGCGACGGTGCGATCGTCGTTGTTCGTCGCACACGTGCGGGCGGCCACCGGTACCCCAGTGCAACAAACGAATTGCCATCCATTTCGGTATGGACGGTGGATGTTCGTGCACAACGGCTTCATCGCCGATTTCCAACGTCTCCGACGCGACCTCATCCTCGCCGTGCAACCGGACCTGTTCGAGAGCATCGGAGGATCGACGGATTCGGAGGTGATGTTCTACCTCGCGCTGACCTTCGGGCTGGAGGACGATCCACTCGGCGGTCTGGAGCGGATGGCCGGCCACATCGAAGCACTGGCGGCGTCGCAGGGCATATCCGAGCCTGTTCAGATGACCATCGGGCTCACCGACGGTGAACGGCTCTACGCGGTGCGCTACGCGAGCGGCCCGGTGGTCAACACGTTGTACGTCAGCGGCGACGTCGAGTCGGTCCGCAAGCTGTATCCGGAGAACGAACGTCTTGCGCACTTCTCCGACGAAGCCCGCGTGGTGGTGTCCGAGCCGCTGGTCGCGCTCCCCGGGCTGTGGCACGAGGTGCCACCATCCAGCGCTCTCATCGTGCAGAAGGGCCCGGACGAACAACGACCGTTTCGACCGCAACCACCCACCTGACCAGTTTTCGCCGGCCATGCCGAGTGGTGAGCACGGCATAGAATGGCTCGATGCAGCTGCAGCCGCCCGGCGCCTTCTTCACCATCTGCGGCCTGCGCACTCATGTGGTCGTCGAGGGCCAGGGTCCACCACTGCTTCTCCTGGCCGCACTTGGCGGCAACTGGTTCGACTTCGACCACCTGGCCGAACTGCTCCGCGACCGGTGGACGGTGATCCGATACGACCGGCCCGGCTATGGCTTGTCCGATCCACTCCCTCCCGGCCAGATCCCGTCGATCGACGACGAGAACCGACGGATAGACGAACTGCTGGACGCGGTCGGGGTCACCGAACCCGTTGTGGTCGCGGGGCATTCACTGGCATCGCTCTACGCGGAGGGATTCGCTCGCGGCAGGCCGGAGCGGGTGGCCGCAGTCATCATGCTCGACGGGTCGTATGTGATGCTGCCGCTGCAATTGGTGCCGCCCGGCCTCAGCAACCGGTTGGCGCACCTGGCCGCACACCTCATCAAGGCGCTGCAGCTTCCCCGTTCGGCCGGCATCCGCGGCCATGCGATCGCGACGTCGCCCGGGCCACCGGGTGGTTACACGGCAGAGCAGCGCCACTGGATCGGGGAGGTGCTGGGCGGAAACCGTTATCCGCGAGCACTTCTCGTCGAGCAGGCCGCGTTCGGCGTTCTCAACTCACAACTGGTGGCCATGCGACGGACGATGCCTCTCACGGCGCCGACTCTGGTTGTCTCCGCCCTGCCCGGGCGGCGCACACCGGTCCGATTGTTCTGGAACTGGAAGCAGGCCCGGTACGCCCGATTCCTCGGCGCCGGATACACGCCGGTCATTCCGGCGCGCCACTTCTTCATCGTCCAGCAGCCCGATGTCGCTGCCAGGTTGATCGAAGATTTTGCCGCGAGGGCGACTGCCGATCGATAGACCGCAGTCGGAAAAGTCAGAGGTTGAAGTTCCGCAGCTCGGCGACCGTCACCAGTCGTTCGCCCTCTTCAGGCAGCATCCGAGCGAGTCGTCGATGCGCGATCAGCCCATCCGAACCGAAGATGTGCGGGTGTCGTCCGAGTAGTGGGGTGCGGCGGCTGTTGTGCGACTTCGCCAGTTTCACGACTGATCACGTCCTGTTTAGTGCAGCGGATAACTTTCTGGGTACCGCGATCGTCCAGAGCCGAAACCCTTGGACATCCGTACCTTCGCGTTGTGCGTCGTGACGGCCCGCCGCGTCGTTACCTCTGCACAGGCCTCACCAGGGGTGTTGCTGCCACATTGTGGTGAACGTCACGCTACGCGCAGGGATGTCCGGATTCGGGTTGCCACGCGGGCGAGTCACACCTTCCCCAGGGGTAACACGGCGGGCGGGCAGGGTTCGCCAAACCCTCCGACTCCAGTGAGTTCCTCCGGTTGCAGCAACGGGAGGAAGTGGTCGAAACCGGAGTCAGTACGCCGGGCGCGCCAAACCCTCCGACTGCAACCGCAAGAAGTGCCCGAAACCGGAGGAAGTACGCCGGGCGCGCAAACCCCCCGACTCCAGTCAGACGCTCCGGTTGCAACGGGAAGGAACGCGCGCGCCGACGCAGACCCTCCGACTCCAGCGAGTTCCTCCGGTTGCAACGGGAGGAAGTGGTCGAACCGGAGGAAGTACGCCGGGCGCGGCCGCCCCCCCGACACCAGTCAGACGCTCCGGCTGCAACGGGAGGAAGTACGCCACCCCCGGCAAACCCTCCGACTCCAGTCAGTTCCTCCGACTGCAACGGGAGGACGTGCCCGAAACCGGAGGAAGTATGCCGCGCGCGCAAACCCTCCGACTCCGTCAGACGCTCCGGCTGCAACGGGAGGAAGTACGCCACCCCCGGCAAACCCTCCGACTCCAGTCAGTTCCTCCGACTGCAACGGGAGGAAGTGGTCGAAACCGGAGGAAGTATGCCGGGCGCCGACGCAAACCCTCCGACTCCAGCCAAACCCTCCGGTTGCAACCGCAGGAACTGGCCGAAACCGGAGGAAGTACGTCAGGCCAGGCCGGCCAGGTAGTTCTGGGCCCACTGCAGTGCGGTGACGCCTGGCTGCACCTGGAAGTTGCCGTAGTTGGTGTGCGAGCCCGATTCGATGAAGCGGTTGAACGCGATGATCTGCGAACGGGCCTTCTCGTTGCTGAGTTCGTTCAGTACGGCACCGGGTCCACCGCGGGTGACCAGCTCGCTGAAGATTGCAACGGCCTCGGCCTGGTACTGGGCGAACATGTCAGGGTTCGGGTTGCTGGTCTCGGCCAGATACCCGACCACGCGGGAGACGTAGTAGTCCCGGGGGATGTTGCAGTACTGGTCGCCCGGGTCGCAGATGGTGAAGGTGCGGTTCTTGACCCATCCGAACCCGCCCTGACGTGGTCCGCCGTTGCCCTCACCCGACAACTCCGGTCCGATGAGCGCATCCTGCTTCGAGCGACGCGGGTCGGAGATCAGCACAGCGCCGGCGAACTTGGCGGGGGCGATGGCTCCCCGGCCGGTCCCGATGTCGGCGGCGAGGTCGCCGGCTGCGTCAGCGCCCTGGCTGTAGCCGATCAAGGCGACCTTCGTACCGGGGCACCGTTTGGTCATCGTGATGGCCAGGCCTTCGGCGTTGGCCACGGCCTGCGCCTTCGACTCGCCGTAGATGGCCCCGCCGTTCTCCCAGGGAAAGGCGGTGGCGTTGTACCCGACCAGCTGGGTCTGGGTTTCGGCGCCGAGGCCGGTCGTGGGGTAGGCCAGCATTCCGCGGATCTGGGCGTCGGCCGACTTCTCCCAGGTTCCGGGAATGGCCAACACGTAGAGCTCCGGACAGCCCGCGGGAACAGCCGATGCGGTGGGTGCCGACACTGCACTCAATGCCCCGGCCGTCACCACAGCTGCTGCCAATACACTCGTCATCGAGCGCATGCGGCGCCCACGCTGTCGTCGCCGACCGAGAACAGTGCCCACCCGCATGAACTTTTCCTCCCGAGCAAGAACTGCTGATCACAGCCCGATACCAATCAGAACACAGGTGTGTTCCGATTCATCTTGACAGGTCGGGAGCGATCCCGCACCTTCAGCGCTGCGGTGCCAGGGTGGGAACGATGGGTGCGGGGAGCAGGGTGGCGCCGGTGAGGAACTTGTCCGCAGCGGCAGCCGCGGACCGTCCTTCGGCGATCGCCCACACGATCAACGACTGACCGCGACCGGCATCGCCGGCCACGAACACGCCGGGGACCGTCGACTGAAAGTTGTCGTCGCGCTTGACGTTTCCGCGTTCGTTGTACTCCACGCCGAGCTTGTCGAGAAAGTCCTCGCGCTCGGGTCCGACGAAGCCCATGGCCAGCAGAACGAGGTCGGCCTCGAGCTCGAAGTCACTGCCTTCGACTTTCTCGAAACGGCCGGCGTTCATCACGACTTCGTGCGCGCGCAAACCGGTGACCTTGCCGTTTTCACCGATGAACTGCTCAGTGTTCACGGAGAATACGCGTTCGCCGCCCTCTTCATGGGCCGAGGACACCCGGTACATCAGGGGATACGTGGGCCACGGGGTGGAGTCGGCGCGCTCGTCCGGCGGGCGCGGCATGATCTCGAACTGGTGGACGATCTCGGCGCCCTGCCGCAGCGACGTACCGAGGCAGTCCGCGCCGGTGTCACCACCACCAATGATGATCACCTTCTTGCCCTTGGCGTTGATCGGCGGCATGCCGTCGGAGTCGACGACATCGTCGCCCTCTTGAACCCGGTTGGCCCACGGAAGGAACTCCATCGCCTGATGGATGCCCTCGAGTTCACGGCCCGGGATCGGCAGGTCGCGGCCCTTGGTGGAGCCGTTGCACAGCACCACCGCATCGAAGTCGGCCTGAAGTTGTTCGACGGTCACGTCAACACCGACGTTGACACCCGCACGGAACTGGGTGCCCTCGGCGGCCATCTGGTCCAGACGGCGGTCGATGTGGTGCTTCTCCATCTTGAACTCGGGGATGCCGTAGCGGAGCAGACCACCGATCCGATCGGCCCGCTCGAATACGGTGACGTCGTGGCCGGCGCGCGTGAGCTGCTGCGCCGCAGCGAGACCCGCAGGCCCTGACCCGACGATCGCCACCGACTTGCCGGTCTTCTCGGTCGGCAGTACCGGCCTGACCCAGCCTTCATCGAAGGCGTTGTCGATGATCTCGACCTCGACCTGCTTGATGGTGACGGCAGGCTGGTTGATGCCCAGCACGCACGACGCCTCACAGGGGGCCGGGCACAACCGACCGGTGAACTCCGGGAAGTTGTTGGTGGCGTGCAGACGGTCGATGCCGTCTGCCCAACGGTCCTTGTACACGAGGTCGTTCCACTCGGGAATCAGGTTTCCGAGAGGACAACCGTTGTGACAGAACGGGATCCCGCAGTCCATGCATCGGCTGGCCTGGACGCGAAGCTTGTCGCGATCGAAGTCCTCGTAGACCTCTTTCCAGTCCATGAGTCGCAGCGGGACCGGCCGTCGTTGCGGCAGTTCACGTTCGGGGTGCTTGAGAAAGCCCTTCTGGTCAGCCACGAGCGGCCTCCATCACTGCTTCGTCCACGTTGCGCCCGTCCTTCTCGGCTGAGGCGATAGCGAGCAGGACTCGCTTGTAATCGCGCGGCATCACCTTCACGAATCGGCCGACGTTGCCCTCCCAGTCTTCGAGGATACGAGCGGCCACCGGCGAACCGGTTTCGTTGCGGTGCTTGTTCACGATGCCTTCCAGGAACTCGAGGTCTTCGTCCTCGAGCGGCTCCGGTTGCACCAGTTCGGTGTTGAGATTGCTCTCCAGTACGCCGTCGGGGTCGTAGACATACGCGATGCCACCGGACATACCGGCGGCGAAGTTGCGGCCGGTCGGTCCGAGCACGATCACGCGTCCACCTGTCATGTACTCGCAGCCGTGGTCGCCCACGCCTTCGACAACAGCGGTGACGCCCGAGTTGCGGACGCAGAAACGCTCGCCCACCACACCCCGGAGCAGGATCTCACCGGAGGTGGCACCGAAGCCGATGACGTTGCCGGCGATGATGTTCTCTTCGGCGACAAAGCCTTCCGGGGCGTTGTCCGCCGGGGCGATGACGATTCGGCCACCCGAGAGGCCCTTGCCCACGAAGTCGTTGGCATCGCCCTTGAGCCGCAGCGTCACACCCTTGGGCACAAACGCACCGAAGCTGTTTCCGGCGGAGCCGTGGAAATCGATGATGACCGTGCCGTCGGGCAAGCCGTTGGCGCCGTACGCCTTGGTGATCTCGTGCCCGAGCATGGTGCCCACGGTGCGGTTCACGTTGGCGATCTCAGAGGTGAACGACACGCGCTCACCCGAATCGATGGCCGCCCGAGCCTGGGTGATCAGCTGTTGGTCGAGCGCCTTGTCCAGCGAATGGTCCTGGCTGCCAGAGCAATACAGGTCCTGATTCATGAACGGCGAATCGGTCTGGGTGAGGATCGCCGACAGGTCGAGCTTTCCTGCCTTGGCCGACTTCCAGTGCTGCAGGGCCTTTGTGGTGTCGAGCATCTGCACCTGGCCGACGGCTTCCTGCAGGGTGCGGAAGCCGAGGCGGGCCAGCAGTTCGCGCACTTCTTCGGCGATGTACATGAAGAAGTTCTCGACGAACTCGGGCTTGCCGGTGAAACGCTCACGCAGCACCGGGTTCTGGGTGGCGACGCCCACCGGACAGGTGTCGAGATGGCAGACGCGCATCATGATGCAACCCGAAACCACCAGCGGCGCAGTCGCGAATCCGAACTCCTCGCCACCGAGCAGTGCGGCCACGACCACATCGCGGCCGGTCTTGAGCTGGCCGTCGACCTGGACCACGATGCGGTCACGAAGGCCGTTGAGCAGCAGCGTCTGCTGGGTCTCGGCCAGACCGAGTTCCCACGGACCGCCGGCGTGCTTGACCGAGGTGAGCGGCGTCGCACCGGTACCACCATCGTGACCGGAGATCAGCACCACGTCCGCGTGCGCCTTCGAGACGCCCGCCGCGACGGTGCCGACACCCACTTCCGACACAAGTTTCACGTGAATCCTTGCGGACGGATTCGCGTTCTTCAGGTCGTGGATCAGCTGGGCGAGATCCTCGATCGAATAGATGTCGTGGTGGGGCGGCGGCGAGATGAGGCCGACGCCGGGTGTGGAGCCGCGCACCTCGGCGACCCACGGGTACACCTTGTGCGGCGGGAGCTGTCCACCTTCACCGGGCTTGGCGCCCTGCGCCATCTTGATCTGGATGTCGGTGCAGTTGGTGAGGTAGTGCGCGGTCACGCCGAAACGCCCCGATGCCACCTGCTTGATGGCACTACGCCGCCAGTCGCCGTTCTCGTCAGGCTCGAAACGGCTCGGATTCTCGCCGCCCTCACCGGAGTTCGAGCGACCACCCAGTCGGTTCATCGCGATCGCGAGGGTCTCGTGGGCCTCGGCCGAGATGGAGCCGAAGCTCATCGCGCCGGTCGAGAACCGCTTGACGATCTCGCTGGCCGGCTCGACCTTGTCGATGGGGATCGGGTCGCGGTCGTCGAAGTTGAACTCGAACAACCCGCGCAGCGACGCCATCTTCTTCGACTGGTCGTCGATCAGCTTGGTGTATTCCTTGAACACCGAGTACTGCCCGGTGCGGGTGGAATGCTGCAGCTTGAATACCGTGTCGGGGTTGAACAGGTGGTACTCGCCCTCGCGGCGCCACTGGTATTCGCCTCCGACCTCGAGCTCGCGGTGTGCGCGCTCCTCGGGCCGGTGATTGAACGCCAGTTGATGGCGTGCGGTGACGTCGGCAGCGATGTCGTCGAGGCCGATACCACCGAGGTGCGACCGCAGACCGGTGAAGTACTCGTCGACGGTGTCCTGATTGATGCCGATGACCTGGAACAGCTGCGCACCGGTGTAGGACGCCAGCGTCGAGATGCCCATCTTCGACATCACCTTGAGAACGCCCTTGCCGGCGGCCTTGATGTAGTTCTTGCGCGCGGTCTCGTAGTCGAGGTCGCCCAGGGCGCCACGCACCGACATGTCCTCGATGGTCTCGAAGGCCATGTAAGGGTTGATCGCCGCGGCACCGAAGCCCACGAGCGCGGCCATGTGGTGCACCTCTCGGGCGTCACCGGCCTCCACCAGCAGGCCGACCTGGGTGCGGGTCTTCTCCCGCACCAGGTGGTGGTGCACCGCGGAGACCAGCAGCAGCGACGGGATGGGTGCCAGGGTCTCGTCCGACTCGCGGTCGGACAGGACAACCAGTCGGACGCCGTCCGCGATGGCCTCGGACACCTGGGTACGCACGGTGTCGAGCGCCTTGCGCAGGCCGTCGCCGCCCTCGGCGACCGGGTAGAGACCGCGGATCTGCACACTGCGGTAGTCGGCGTACTGCTCGTTGTCACCGAGGTGCACGAGCTTGGCGAGGTCGTCGTTGTCCAGGATCGGCTGGGGCAGCACGATCTGGCGGCACGACTCGGGCCCGGGGTTCAGCAGGTCGGCCTCACGGCCGATGCTCACGCCGATGCTGGTGACCACCTCTTCACGGATGGCGTCCAGCGGCGGGTTGGTGACCTGCGCGAACATCTGCTGGAAGTAGTCGAACAGCATGCGTGGGCGTTGCGAGAGCACCGCGAGCGGGGTGTCGGTACCCATCGAACCGATGGGCTCGGCACCTGTTGTGGCCATTGGCGAGACCAGCAGGTCGACTTCTTCGGTGGTGTACCCGAAGACCTGCTGGCGCAGCCGGACCCGGTCGTGCGGCATATGGGTGTGCGGCCGTCCGGGCAGCTTGTCAAGGTGCAGCATGCCCTCGTCCAGCCACTGCTGGTACGGGTGTTCGGCGGCGAGCTCGTCCTTGATCTCCGCGTCGTCGACGATGCGGCCGGCTGCGGTGTTCACCAAGAACATCCGGCCCGGCTGCAGACGCAACTTCTGCACCACGTCGGAATGGTCGATGTCGAGGACACCCACCTCCGACGCCATCACGACGAGTCCGTCCTTGGTGACCCAGATACGGCTGGGGCGCAGGCCGTTACGGTCGAGCACCGCGCCGATCACGGTGCCGTCGGTGAAGCACACCGACGCCGGTCCGTCCCAGGCCTCCATCAACGTGGAGTGGTACTCGTAGAACGCCCGGTGTTCGGGTTTCATCGACTCGTGGCGTTCCCACGCCTCGGGGATCATCATCAGGACCGCGTGCGGAAGGCTGCGGCCACCGAGGTGCAGGAGCTCGAGCACTTCGTCGAAACGCGCCGTGTCCGAGGCGCCTTGGGTGACAACCGGGAAGATCTTCTCCGCGGTGCCCTCGCCGAACACGCTGGTGTCGATGAGCGCCTCGCGCGCCCGCATCCAGTTCTCGTTGCCGGTGGCGGTGTTGATCTCGCCGTTGTGGGCGACGCGTCGGAACGGGTGGGCCAGCGGCCAACTCGGGAAGGTGTTGGTGGAGAAGCGGGAGTGCACCAGTCCGAGCGCGCTTTCGACCCGGTCGTCCTGCAGGTCGACGTAGAAGCCGCGCAGCTGCGGGGTGGTGAGCATGCCCTTGTAGACGAAGGTGCGGCCGGAAAGGCTGGGGAAGTACACCGTTTCGCGTCCGGGGCCATCCTGGCCCGCGCCCTTGTTGCCCAGCTCGGTCTCGACCCGTTTGCGCACCACGAAGGAACGCCGTTCGAGGTCTTCGCCGCTGCTGTCGCCGGCGATGAAGATCTGCCGGAACGTCGGCATCGCATCACGGGCCAGGGCACCGAGCGAACTCTCGTCGGTGGGCACGTCACGCCAGCCGAGAACCGTGAGACCTTCGGCCTCCACGATCTTCTCGACACCGTCGACAGCCGTCTTGGCGTCGCCGGAACCCTGCGGGAGAAACGCGATACCGGTGGCGTAGGAGCCTTCCGGTGGCAGCTCGAAATCGACCACGGCACGGAAGAACTTGTCCGGTACCTGGATCATGATTCCGGCACCGTCACCGGTGTTCGGCTCGGCCCCTGCTGCACCTCGGTGTTCGAGGTTCACCAGGGCCGCGATGGCCTTGTCGACGATGTCGCGACTGCGTCGTCCATGCATGTCGACAACAAAGGCAACGCCGCAGGAGTCGTGCTCGTTCTGCGGGTCATAGAGCCCTATCGGGCCGGGAGCGTGCTTCATACTTTTCGCCCTTAACATCGCGTTCGCCGTGCGAGCGCACCGTTTCAGCTGTAGGTTACGGCGCACGGGTTGTGGCAGCCCTTGTCAGGACGACCGCACCGCGCTCACCTGCGCATACAGCGCAGCTGAGCAGCATTTCCGTGCACCGAGGCCAGCGCCATTGCTGACCGCGGATCGTGTTTGCCCACCGCATGGAGGATCACTCCTGCTTCAGGCATCAGATCATTTTCTCACGCCACCCGCGCCGTATTGAAATCGCGAGTGTGCCACGACTTCGAGATGACCGTCAAACCCTCTCTGAACAGCAGTTACAACCATCCGTGTCGCTGAGCAATCTGAGCGGCTTCGGCCCGCGTACCCGCTCCTGTCTTGCCGATCGCACTCGACAGGTAGTTGCGGACCGTGCCCGGGGACAGATGTACCCGGGACGCGATGACCGCGACCGTCGCTCCGCCGAGTGCACTGCGGAGGACGTCCTGCTCACGCTCGGTGAGCGGGTTCTGTCCGGTGGTGAGGCTCTCGGTGGCCAGGGTGGGGTCGATCACGCGGAGGCCGGCATGAACCCTCCGCACCGCATCGGCGAGTTCGGCCGCCGGCGTGTCCTTCACGACAAATCCCGAAGCTCCCGCTTCGATCGCCCGGCGCAGATATCCGGGTCGGCCGAACGTGGTGACGATCAGACAGCGCACCTGCGGGAGTTCACGGCGCAGTGCTTCGGCCGCCTCGATGCCGTCGGCTCCTGGCATCTCGATGTCGAGCAGGCAGACATCGACCTCGGCGTCGCGGGCATGTTCCACGACCTCGTCACCGCGCCCCACCTGAGCGACCACCCGCAGGTCGGATTCGAGGTCGAGCAGGGCCGCCAGGGCACCCCTCACGAGCGCCTGATCGTCCGCGAGCAGCAGCCGGATCTCGGTCATGGCACCAACACTCGCAGTTCGGTGCCATGGTCGCCGCCGAGGGTCAGGGTGCCGCCCGCGGCCTGGACCCGTTCACGAAGACCGCGGAGCCCGTTGCCCGACACCGAACCGTCGAGCCCGACCCCGTCGTCGACGATGTCGATCGCGTTGGGCTGCAAACGCACTCGGCAGGTAGTCGCTCCGGAATGACGTACGACGTTGGTGATCGCCTCACGCAGTACCCATGCGAACAACACCCGGTTCTCCGGTGCGGCGACGGTGGCGTCACCAGGTAGATCGGCAGCGATCCGGGTAGCCGTGAGGGCCGTGTCGGCGGCCAGCAGTTCGGTCGCCAGATCCGGCGATCGCAGGCCCCCCACGGTGGTGCGGACCTCGGCGAGGGCTTCGCGCGAAATGCGGTGCAGGTCGGCGAGTTCGGCTCTCGCCGCCGTCGGATCGACGTCCATCAACCGACCCGCGAGCTCGGACTTGACCGTCATCACCGTCAGCGAATGCCCGAGGATGTCATGGACGTCTCGAGCGACGCGCTCTCGCTCGGCGACGATGGCCAATTGCTCGTCGAGCCCACGCTTCACCGCTTCGGACTCCTCACGCAGCTCTTCGCGGGCGCGCAAGATCCTCACCGCGAGCACGGTCGGGCCGACGACCAACAGCATCACCACGACTCCGGTGTCGAGCTCCCAGCCGTCGACGATCTCTGGCATCACCACCGCGGAACCGGTGAGGAACACGAAGATGGCCACCGCCGCCGGTATTGCGAATGACAGTGCGGCGACGGCCATCAGGTAGGGGGCCAGCGCGAACACCTCTTGGTCGAGAGTGACCGTTGTCGCCGCGGCCACCACGGCGAGCGCGACGAACGCCACCGGCGCTGCCCGTCTCCGGTTCGAGTGCCGGGACGTCCCGAACAGCACGTAGACGCATGTGAGGAGGTACCCGACCGCGAAACCGCCGAGCAGGACCAGGGTGTAGACCCGTTCCGCCGTGCTCATGGTGTTCGACCTGATCACGGTCAAAACGGGATAGGCGAGGAAGAACAACCACACAGCGGCGAAGGCCCAGCGCAGATCGCGCCATGCGGTGAACCGGCCGGAGATGGCGGACAACGCGCTCCCGTTCTACTCGATGTGTCTACTCACCGGGCTCGCGAGCCCACTTCGGGACGATGAACACCCCGCGTGCCTCGGCGGTGACACCGTCCTGGTCGGACAGGGTGCCCACGACGTAGGTCTTGATTCCCTCGATCCGATCGATCCAGGCGTCGGCACGCACCGGACCCAGCGGGGTCGCCCGCAGGTACTTCACCTCGATGGTGCCCGTGAACTTCGTCCGCTTGCCGTGGCTCGAGGTCTCTCCCAGTATGTGGTCGAGAACCATCGCGCACACGCCGCCATGCACCATTCCCGGCGGACCCTCATAAGCGGCGCCGAGGTGGAACTCAGACCAGGCCTCGCCCTCCCGGTCGTGGTGGATCTTCAACGGGGGCGCCAGGGCATTGCGGACTCCGACGACGGCGTTCCCCCACGGCATCGACAACCCCGAGGGCGTTATCCGGACACCGTAGGAACCGTCGATCTGCTGGGTCCTCAGCTGGGCGGTGGCCTGCTCGATCTGCGACTGAACCGTGCGTACGGTCTCCTCGTCGACCGTCGTACGGATCGTCGCGTCCACGAGGTCTCGTACCGCCACCGCGAGCGGCTCGAAGACCCCGCGCAACCGCGCGATCTCGTCATCGCTCAGATCTTCCTGCAGAAATTGCACCATCAGAGAACTAGAACACGTTTCCGTTTTCGATGTCCACCATCGATGGGCGCCGCCTGCGGGTTACACGCTGGTGTCGGTCTCGTACTTCGTCAGGCCGGGAGCACCGGCAAGCAGCGGGCCGAGCTCGGTGATGGCACCCGGACCTGCCCGGAACTCGCGGTAGGCAGCATCGTGCTTCTCCGATTCCCAACGCTCCACGATCATCCAGTGATTCGGATCAGCACTGTCGACCAGCACCTCGACCCCCTCGCACCCGTCGAACGCACGTGTGTCGGCGAGAACCTTTGTCATGAGCTCCTTGGCGTCTGACAGGGCTTCGGGCTTGAAGGTCACTTCGAGCAGGGCGGTCAACGACATCGCGGTCTCCGATTTCTGTGCACTGATGGTGTCCTGATCAAACTACTCACCGGCGCGCAGTGCTCCGCCGATAACAGCGAACTGCGGCGAACCCGAAGACAGCTGCCCAGACCACGACGTTCAGCACACAGACCCACAGCGAGATGTGCTCGCCGTAGACGGTGTCGCCGCCGGTCATCGGGTAGCCCGCCAGCGTACTCACGCCGAACATCGGGGTGGACATCGAGAGCGTCAGCATCGCGCCCTTGAGCGGCACAAATAAGTTGCCGGCGAAAGCCAGCAGCGTCAGAACCCCGCCGAGCACCTGAGTCGCCCCGTCCGATCGAAGTGCACCAACTGCCAGGCCGAATGCCGCGAACACCCCGGAGCCCAGCCACCCCAGCACCACACACGACACCCACTGGCCTGCCGGTGCGCTGGCTCCGGTGACCAGGCCGACCGCAGAGAGCAGGACCAAGGGCATCGCCGCGACCGCAAGGGCCACCGTCACCTTCGACATCACATATCCCAGCGGTGTCAGCGGCGTCATACGCAGGGTCCTCGTCCACCCGGCCTGCTGCTCGGAGGCCACCGAGGCCGCGGTGGTGGTTGTCGCGAGGATCGCGCCATAGATTCCCATGTGCACCATGACGTAGGCCGCGGTGTCGGCACTGCCGATCCGGCCGCTGCCGTAGTCGGTGGTGGCCCCGAAGATCACGTACATCAGCGTCGGGATGGCCAGGGTGAAGATCATTGCCCGCCGGTTGCGCAGCACTCGCCGCAGGTCGAGGCGTATGTACGTGGTCGTGAAGCCCCGGAGGGGCGACGCGATGTGAGTGTCGGTCAGGGTGGTCACAGGGTGATCCTTTCGGGGGTCCGGTCGTGGTCCGAGGTGAGTGCGACAAATGCGTCTTCGAGGTTGCGCGAGCCGATTTCGACATCGCGCGCAGCTGTCTGCGTGAGAAGGAAGCGCGCCAGGTCATCTGACTCGTCAGTGCGAAAAATAATCCGTCCGCCCCGCTCTCCGACCTCGGCGAGATCTCCGAACGCGGCCTGCGTCCGGGCGACATCGCACGTCGACATCAACGCCGAGACGCTGCGTCCACCGGCCTGCGCACGAATACTCGCAACCGAACCGTCCGCGACTATGCGCCCGTTGGTCACCATCACGATGCGGTCGGCGAAAGCATCCGCTTCCTCGAGATAATGCGTGGCGAACACCACGGTGCGGCCCCGGCGCGCATCAGCACGCATAGTCGCCCAGAAGGATCGTCGAGACTCCACGTCCATTCCTGCCGTCGGTTCGTCCAGCACGATGAGGTCCGGGTCGGGCAACAGGGCCAGCGCGAACTTGAGTCGTTGCTGTTCGCCACCAGAGCATTTCGAGACCTTGCGGTCAGCGATCCCGGTCAGCTGCGCGCGCTCGATGACCTCCGCGGCCGCGGCAGCGTCGCCGAACGTTCCTGCGACGATGCGGACGGTCTCGGCGACGGTGAAGTCGGGAAGCAACCCGCCTGTCTGCAGCACCGCAGCAATCCGTCCGTCGCCGGCGGCCGTCACCGCGTTCTGGCCGAAGATGCTGACCGTTCCCGAATCGGGTGTCGAGAGTCCCAGCATCATGTCGATGGTTGTGGTCTTACCTGCGCCATTGGGCCCTAGAAACGCGACCATCTCGCCGGCCGCGATACGGAGATCGATGCCGTCCACGGCGCGCACAGGCCCGCCCGCCGAGTCGAATGTCTTTGTCAATCCGCTCAGTTCGAGCGCCATTGTGTTCATGGTTTACAGCCTGCGCGCCACCGCGGTCCGTCACCCACGGCTAATGTCACGAGATCGGCATGACAGATGTCATCTGGGCAGGAGGTCGATCCCGTTGTCCGACACGGTCGTCCGAATCGGACCGGCGCTGGCCATCGCTGTGGTGCTGTTGGCCGTCGTGGCGGTCGCGGTCACTTATCTGGGCCGCACCGGGCACGAACGCGCCGTGGCCTGGTCGTCGGTGCGTGCGGCCGTTCAGCTCGGTCTGCTGGCGGTGGTGCTGGGACTGCTGGTCCGCCACATCTGGTTGTCCGCCGGATTCGTAATGCTGATGGCTCTGGTGGCCGCCTGGACGGCGGCGGGCCGGGTGATCGGCCGTCGTCCGACGGTGTCCGAGACCGCCCGACTACTGCTGCCGGTCGCCGCACCATCAGTTGTGGTGGTGAGCGCATTGATTGTCGTGGGCGTGCTACCGGCAACCGGTCTCGCGCTGATACCCAGCGCCGGCATCATGATCGGCGGCGCGATGAACACCACCTCGTTGACTGGCCGCCGCGCCCTCGACGAACTGACGTCGCGACGCGGTGAGGTGGAGGCCGCGATGTCGCTCGGGCTGTCGAATCATCAGGCGCGGATGGAGATCTGTCGCACCGCTGCGTCCACTGCCCTGATCCCCGCCCTCGACCAGACCCGGACGGTCGGGTTGGTCACCATTCCCGGCGCGTTCGTGGGAATGGTGCTGGGCGGCGCGTCCACCACCGATGCCGCTGTGATGCAGCTCTTCGTGCTCATCTCCATCCTGGCGGTGAGCTCGTGCGCGATGGTGGCGACCACCGATCTGGTCGCGCGGGGTCTGCTCGTGGCAGGCAGGCGCGCGGCGAAGACAGCGCACACCCGGTGAGGGCGGTCAGTCCTCGCGGTACTCGTCTTCCAACGGTGCGGTCACCACTTGTCCCTGTTCCTGGACGTCGGCCGGATCCGCGTCGAGCGGCCCACTGCCACCGGCGTCTTCGGCGACGTCGGCCTGCTCAGGGTCCACGTCCTGCTGCTGCTCGAGCACATCTTCGACGGGCTGGATATCGCTTGGCTCTCCGATCTCGGTCATGGAATTCCCCTACCCCGTCGATGGTGCGAAAAAACCCTCGGCCGGAAATTTCTCGAACTGCCTGAAGGGGCGCGGATGCAGCGACGATTCACCGCCGCTCGGCCGCCCATTCGGTCACGTAGTCGCGAAACCGTCTGGCAACCGGAGTCATCGCGCGGTCGCGATGCCAGATCAGCCCGACGTCGCGCGAACTGCGGTCACCGGTCAGTGGGAGCAGGGTGAGGCCCGCGGGCAACTGCGGGTTGTCCTCGACCGGTATCACCGCAACCCCGAGGCCCGCGGCCACGAAGCCTGCGACCGTCCCCAGCTCGGTGGCCTCGAAGGTGATCTGAGGCCGGAAGTCCGCCTCAGCGCACAGCTCCTCCAGGATCCGTCGCATGCCGAACGTCGGCCCCATCGCGACGAACGACTCGTCGCGCACCTCGGTCATGGCGATCTCGTCACGGACCGCAAACGGATGGTCGGCGGGTACCGCGAGGGCCAGGCGCTGACGCATGATCGGCGCCCACCCCACATCGTTGCTCCGTGGTCGCGGCGACACGATGGCGAGGTCGGCCGGCCCCGCGACCACCCGGTCGAGAATGGCTTCGGCCGCTCCCTGGGTGAGGGTGAAGGCGACCCGGGGCGACATCCGGCGCCGGAACTCCCCGATCAGGGTCGGCACCAGCCAGACCCCGAAAGAGTGCAGGAACCCCAGGTCGATGGACCCTTCGACCGGGCCGGCTCGGTCGGCGATCTCGTGGCGGGCGGCGTCCATCTCGGCGACGGCCCGGCGCAGATGCCCTAGGTAGATCTGCCCATAGGCGTTGAGCCTGAGCCGCTTGGCGTGCCGGTCGAACAATTCCACCCCGAGCTCTCGTTCGAGCCTGCCGAGCATCCGCGACAACGTGGGTTGCGTCAGATGCAGCTTGCGAGCGGCCGCGGACGTGTTCTCGAGTTCCGCGAGGGTGATGAACCAGGCGTCGACCATGCGAGCCTCCTTATGCGTTGGATGCATTAGAACGCATCAAATGATTCATTTCCACTCGATACCCACTGGTGGAAACCTGGGTTCGGTGACCCGCTCGCCGATCAGCCCTACCCTTCCGGTCCCGCCCCGCGCCGGATATCGGACCGGCGAGCGCGGCTACCGCAGAACTGCGTTCGCGCTGTTCACCGCAGGGATGGCGACGTTCATGACGCTGTACTACGTGCAGGGTCTGCTGCCGATGTTCTCGGACCACTACGGGGTTTCGCCGGCCGTCTCGGCTCTGGCCGTCTCCGTCACCACAGGTCTTCTCGCCGTGGCGATCGTGCCCGCCAGCGTGCTGTCGGAGCGGTTCGGCAGAGTGCGGGTGATGACCGTGTCGGCAGTATCGGCAGCTGCGCTGGGCGTGGTGCTGCCGTGGAGCCCGACGTTCGAACTGTTGCTGGCGGGACGCGCAGTCCAGGGAATGCTCTGCGCAGGAGTTCCCGCGGTGGCCATGGCCTACCTCGCCGAGGAGATCGACGCCCGATCGCTGGGCACTGCGATGGGGATCTACGTCTCCGGCACCACGATCGGAGGCCTGACAGGGCGCCTGATCCCCACCCTCGTGGTCGACTTCGCGGCATGGCAGTGGGCGCTGGAGGTTGCCTCCGCCGTTGCGCTTGTGTTCGCAGCGATGTTCTCGCGCTTGGTGCCGCCGTCCAAAGAATTTCGGCCACAACCGATCTCGCCGAGGCGGACGCTGCAGAACCTCGCCATCCACCTGCGCGACGTCCCGCTCCTGTGTTTGTTCGGACTCGCGTTTGTGCTGATGGGCGGGTTCGTCACGGTGTACAACTTTCTCGGTTACCGCCTGCTCGCAGACCCGTTCGATCTGCCGGCAGTTCTGGCCGGACTGGTGTTCATGCTCTATCTCGCGGGAACCGCATCCTCGGCCGTGGCGGGCAGTTTGTCGGATTCCTGGGGACGAGAACGCGTGCTGGTGACCGCGATGTGCGTGATGGTGGCCGGGTTGGCGGTCAGCGTTCCCGATTGGCTGCCAACGGTTCTGGCAGGCACTTTCCTCTTCACCGCCGGGTTCTTCGCGGCTCATTCGGTGGCCAGCGGGTGGGTCGGTGCCCGGGCCACCGATCACCGAGCCGAGGCCTCCTCGCTCTATCTGCTCGGTTATTACCTCGGGAGTTCGATCGTCGGGGCCTGTGGTGGAGTCGCGTTCGCGATGGGAGGCTGGATCGGCCTGGCCGGCTACGTGGCAGCGTTTCTGATCGCCGGGGCCGGGCTGATCGCAGTCCTGCTGCGGTCGATCACCGGGCCTGCGGTCATCGGCGAAACCGCCTGAGCTCATCGAGAGCTGACCTAGACTCGGGGAGCCATCGGAATGTCTTCGCCCTAGGAGCTCACCCAACATGCCCGACGAGAGCAGCGCGGTTGTATTCGTTCTATTCGGTGCCACAGGCGATCTCGCCAAACGCATGGTGTTGCCGTCCTTCTACGAGTTGGCCCGCGAAGGGTTGCTCCCCGAGACGTGGGCGCTGATCGGCAACGGACGCGGCCATCGTTCCGACGACGAGTTCCGCGACCACGTGCGGCAGTCGGTCACGACGTTCGATGCGGCACCCGACGAGACCCAGTGGGCCGATTTCTCGAAGAACGTCCGATTCGCCGGAGGCGGTTTCTCCGTGGACGACCCGGGGGATCTGCCCGGCGTCATCGACGACCTCCGTGGACAACTCGGCGACGAGATTCAGTTGGTCCACTACATCGCGCTGCCGCCGACGACCTTCTCCGACTACACGGCCGCTCTCGGGGCACACGGTCTCGCCGACGGCGCACGCGTGGTGTACGAAAAGCCTTTCGGCACTTCACCGGACGACTTCCGGAAGCTCGATGTCGCCGTGCACGACGTGTTCGATGAAAAGCAGGTCTACCGGATCGACCACTTCCTGGGTAAGGAGAGCACCCAGAATCTGCATGTGCTCCGGTTCGCCAACGGCATGGTGTCCGGCGTGTGGAACCGGGAGCACGTCGAGCAGGTCCAGATCGACATTCCCGAGACGTTGGACATCGACGACCGGGCGGTCTTCTACGACGCCACCGGGGCGTTCCTCGACATGGTGGTGACACACCTGTTCCAGGTCGCCGCGGAGGTTGCGATGGAGCCGCCGCTGAGCCTGGACGCCGACGATCTGCAGGGCGCCCGCGAGTCGGTGATCGCCGCCTTCCGCCCGCTTGATCCGGCCGAGGTGGTCTACGGCCAATACGAAGGTTTCCGGGACACCGAAGGTATTGCCGACGACTCGCAGACGGAGACATTTGTGGCGGCACGCATGTGGGTCGACACCGACCGCTGGCGCGGAGTGCCGTTCGTGATGCGCACGGGCAAGATGCTCAACCGCAGTGCCCAGCGCGTCAGCCTCGTGTTCCGTCGCCCTGACGGGCCGATCAAACATCTCCCACCGGAGGGCACCGTGCTCACCTTCGACCTCAAGGGGGACGGATCGATCGACATGGCGATGACCGTGAAGGAACCGGGCTCGGGCACTTCGCTGTCCGTCGGACACATGTCGCTCCCCCTCGACAGCGTCGCAGACGGCCTCGCCCCGTACTCACGGCTGATCCTCGACGTCTTACGCGGTGATCGCTCCCTGTTCACCAGACCGGACGGTTTGGCACACGTCTGGGAGGTCGCGGCCCCTGTTCTCGACAATCCTCCTGTGCCACAGCCTTATTCTCCGGGTTCGGCAGGCCCGGGTGCTGCTGACCAACTCGTCGGACCCTGCGGGTGGATCTTCGACTGACGCGTGATGCTCCCACCACTGCACGGTGCGAGCGGGCACGTGGTTCCGTAGGCGGCATTTGCACTATGCCAACGGATTTCGGCGGCAGAAGGCCTACTGTTGACGCGCCGTGATCGGTGGGGTTACATCCGACTATGACCTACGACACACTGATCCGCCGGGGTCGGTGGTTCGATGGCACCGGCGCCCCTTCTTCCATCGCCGATATCGGCATCCGGGACGGACGGATTGTCGCGGTCAGCGCCCAGCCGCTGGATCCGGCCGACTGCCGCACCGTGATCGACGCGACCGGCCGATGGGTGCTGCCCGGCATGGTCGACATCCACACCCACTACGACGTCGAGGTTCTCGGCGGGCCGGCGTTGAGCGAGTCGCTGCGGCATGGCGTGACCACCGTTCTGCTGGGTTCGTGTTCACTGTCGACGATCCACATCGGAGCCGAGGTGGCCGGCGATCTCTTCGGCCGAGTCGAGGCGATCCCGCGGCGTCACGTGATCGCCAACGTCGACAGCCGCAAGAACTGGCGCAGCGCCGCCGAGTACGTCGACGCGCTCGAATCGCTTCCCCTGGGGCCCAACCTCGCCGCGTTCATCGGACACTCGGACATGCGGGCGGCAACGATGGGCCTCGACCGGGCGACACGCAAAGAGGTGGCCCCCGAACCCGAAGAGCTCCTCCGCATGGAGAAGATGCTCAACGAGGCCCTGGACGCCGGCTTCGTCGGAATGTCCTCGCAGCAGCTGCTTTTCGACAAGCTCGACGGAGAGGTGTGCCGTTCTCGCACACTGCCTTCCACCTACGCCAAGGCGCCAGAACTCCGTCGGCTGGGTGCCATACTGCGCACCCGCAATCGGGTTCTGCAGACCGGACCCGACATCTCACGGCCATGGAACGTGCTCTCCCAGGCCTTCGGCTCCCTGGGCCTCTGGCGACGTCGCCAACTCAAGACCAGCCTGCTCTCGGCGGCCGACATCAAGGCTCGCCCCGAGGTCATCCACGCGATGGGGCCGATTGCGCGGTTCATCAACAAGCTCGGCGGGAACTTCCGTTGGCAACACCTCCCGGTCCCCTTCGAGGTCTATGCGGACGGAATCGACCTGGCGGTGTTCGAGGAGTTCGGTTCGGGCGCGGCAGCTCTGCATCTGCAGACCGAGGTCGACCGCAACGAGCTGATGCAGAACGAGGACTACCGGCGCGCGTTCCGCAAGGACTACGGGCGCAAGTACGGCCCGCAGGTGTGGCACCGCGACTTCTTCGACGCCGAGATCGTCGAATGCCCCGACACCTCGGTGGTCGGCAAGTCGTTCGGCCAAGTCGGTGTCGACCGCGGTGGACTGCACCCCGTCGACGCGTTCCTCGATCTCGTCGTCGAGCACGGCAATCAACTACGTTGGCGCACAACAATTTCCAACCACCGTCCCGAGCTCCTCAAGAAGCTTGCGGTGGAACCGGGCGTTCAGCTGGGTTTCTCCGATGCCGGCGCCCATCTGCGCAACATGGCGTTCTACAACTTTGGGCTCCGGCTGTTGCGCCATGTTCATTCGGCGGCAGAAGCCGGCACCCCGTTCATGACGATCGAACACGCGGTGCACCGGCTCACCGGTGAGCTCGCCGACTGGTATGACATCGATGCCGGGCACCTGCGCATCGGCGACCGGGCAGACCTCCTCATACTCGACCCCGACCACCTCGACGAACAACTCGATGCCTACAGCGAATCAAGGCTCGAGCAGTTCGGCGGTCTGTCACGAATGGTGAACCGCAACGACGAGACCGTGTCCGCCGTGATGGTCAACGGCGAGCTCATGTTCGAGAAGGGTTCACCCACACCAGTTCTCGGTAAACGACGGGTTGGGCGCTTTCTACGCACCCGAACCGGTGACAGCCCGGCTCCGTCGCCGCACGATCGATCCGCACATCCAACACCCCAAGAGGTATGAGTGACAAGCACCAGTGAATCCGTAGTTCTCGGCCTGTGGGCCGCGCTGAGCCGACGCGACTGGGAGGCCATCAAGGGTTTCGTGTCCGACGACTGCATATACGTCGACATGCCGGTGGGTCCTACAGCTGCCGCGCGAGGGCCCGAGGACATCGTCAAGCGCCTGAAGATCGGCCTGGAGAGCCTGGCCGACTACGTCAACCATGACGGCTTACTGGTGGAGAACGGTCAGGACGTGATGTACGAACACACCGAGACCTGGACCTGGCCCACCGGCGAAACCGCGACCCTGGCTTTTGTGACCGTGCACAAGGTGATCGATGGACGCATCACCCTGTGGAAGGACTACTGGGACTTTGGTGGCCTGGCCAATCACGCGCCGCCGAACTGGGTGGAGAACTTCAGTTCGGCCGACATGTCGTGGATGTACGACGCCACCGGCGTCATCTGAGTCGGCCCAGAGCCGCGCCACCCGGCGTCGGCGTGTCGTTGGCGCGCGGCAAATATGGATCACGAAGGCCGGCGAATAACTCGGACATGGTGTCCAATTATCCTTAATCACAGATGTTTTAGTGTTGATGATCACGGGCATACGTTCGGTGGAGCTGCATTTGCGACTGCAAATCGCCGCTCAATCCGAGCACCACTAGGAGACACCGTGACCATTTCCAGCAATCAAGTGAGCAAACTTTCCAGCGGCGGCGGAAACGTCGTGTCCGCGAGCGGCGGCAAGATCGGCAGTATCGGCCAGATCTACCTCGACAACCAGACCGATGAGCCCACGTGGGTGACCGTCAAGACGGGCCTGTTCGGCACATCCGAGTCGTTTGCCCCTCTCGCCGATGCGACCGTCCAGGGCAACGACATCGCCATCAGCTACGACAAAGACAAGATCAAGGACGCGCCGCGGGTCGACCCTGACGGGAGCCTGTCACCGGCCGAGGAGGACCGGCTCTACGAGTACTACGGCCTCGCAGGAACGGGCGGCGGCGGCGATGCGGGCCACGTCGGTACCGCGGACAACACAACCGGCACCGGTGGTTCCGGCAAAGGAGTTGTCGGACATGATACTTCGGGTCCCACCACGGACGATGCGATGACCGTCTCCGAGGAGAAGGTCCGCGTCGGGACCACCCAGCAGGAGACCGGCCGTGCGCGACTGCGCAAGTACGTCGTCACCGAGAACGTCACCAAGACGGTGCCGGTCAGCCACGAAGAGATACGTATCGAGCGCGAACCGATCACCGACGCCAACCGCGGCGCCGCCCATGACGGTCCCGCCATCAGCGAGGAAGAGCACGAGGTGGTCCTCCACAGCGAGGTGCCCGTGGTGGAGAAGGACGTCGAAGCTGTCGAACGTGTCCGGCTGAACACCGAGACGGTGTCCGACGAGGCGACGGTCACCGACGAGGTTCGCAAAGAGCGCGTGGAGATCGACGAAGACGGCAAGAAGCACTAGCCGTCCGGCTCACGCCGCCATTTCCGGGAAGGGGAATGGCGGCGCAGCCTGTCACGGCCGTTGATTCCGGGCGGCCTTCTCGACGATGGCAGCGATGCGCTTGGACTTGGTCTCCGGGCGCTTGGCAAAGGCGATCTGCGAGAGGCCCAGCTTACGAGCGCTGGGCGGGAACGCATCCCAGTTTTCGCGGGCAACCGGATCGACATCGAGAGCTGTTGCCAGTTCGGGTGATTCGATCAACGCCTCGGCATCGTCGAGCAGGTTCCACAGCCCGCGGGATTTGGCGTCGTCGATGACCGCTTGTCCTGGAGGTCGCATCCGACCCTGAGCGATCAGGTCGGCAACCCGCGCCTTGTTCGACGTCGCCCACGCACTGTCGCGTCCCCTGCGCGTGAACCACATGCCACGGCGGTGGTCGTCGATCGCCCGGGTGTGACCGTCGATCCATCCCCAACAGAGTGCTTCACGAACGGCTTCGTCGTAGTCGAGTGGTGGGTGACCGGATCCCTTGCGCCAGAACACGAGCCACACGCCCGACGAGGTGGCGTGATTGTCTGCCAACCACCTGGCCCATTCGGCAAGATCCGCCGGATGCAGCTGGGGCGCCTGGATGTCAGCCATGCCGGTAGCGTAGCGCCGGTGCCATCTGCGGTCCGCTGAACGCGAAACGCCCGCCCCGGTCATCTCCTTCAGTGGCGGCCGTCAGAGATGTCCGGAGCGGGCGGGGTGACCCTGATCGGGTCAGCCGACCTCTGCGCCGCGCAGGGGTGGAGCGGCGTCGAGATCGGAGTTCTCATCAGCGGTGAATGCTCTCGAACGGGAGAGGAACCGGACACCCTCGGGCGCCTCGAGGCTGAACCCGGCACCACGCCCGGGGACGACATCGAGGATCAGCTGGGTGTGTTTCCACAGTTCGAACTGGTCACCGTTGATCCATACCCGTACCGCGGGTAGGGGTTCGGGCAGGTCGAGCGTTCCGACCAGCACATCACGACTGCCGACGCGGAACTCTCCGGCGGGGTAACACATCGGGGCCGATCCATCGCAGCATCCACCGGACTGGTGGATCATGAGGCCGCCGTGGAGCTCCGACAGCTTGGTCAGGAGCTCCACGGCGGAGTCAGTTGCGACGACCCGTTCCGGTGCAGTCATCACACACTCACTTCCTGATGAAATCTGTTGTCACGCTTGAGGAAAAGCTTCGATCAGAAGAAGCCCTTGGCCTGTTGAGCGTAACCCACCAGCAGGTTCTTGGTCTGCTGGTAGTGCTCGAGCATCATCAGGTGGTTCTCGCGGCCGATGCCGGACTGCTTGTAGCCGCCGAAGGCCGCGTGAGCCGGGTAGTCGTGGTAGGTGTTGGTCCACACCCGACCGGCCTGGATCTCACGGCCTGCGCGGTAGGCGGTGGCACCGTCGCGGGTCCACACCCCGGCACCGAGTCCGTACAGGGTGTCGTTCGCGATCTGCATGGCGTCGGCATAGTCGGAGAACTTGGTGACAGCGAGGACCGGGCCGAAGATCTCCTCCTGGAAGATGCGCATCCGGTTCGTGCCGGCGAAGATGGTGGGCTTGATGTAGTAGCCGCCGGCCAGATCGCCCTCCAATTCGAGGGGCTCACCACCGGTGAGAACCTTGGCTCCCTCCTCCTTACCGATCGACAGGTACGAGGTGATCTTCTCGAACTGGTCGTTGGACGCCTGGGCGCCCATCATGCTGTCGGTGTCGAGCGGGTTGCCCTGCTTGATCTTCTTCGTGCGTTCCACCGCGAGGTCGATGAAGTCGTCGTAGATCGAGTCCTGGATCAGGGCACGGCTGGGGCACGTGCACACCTCGCCCTGGTTCAGGGCGAACATCGTGAAGCCTTCGAGCGCGCGGTCGCGGAAGCCGTCGTCCTGTGCCATGACGTCCGCGAAGAAAATGTTCGGGCTCTTGCCACCGAGTTCGAGGGTCACCGGGATGATGTTCTCCGACGCGTACTGCATGATCAGCCGGCCCGTGGTGGTCTCGCCGGTGAACGCGATCTTGCGGATCCGGTTGCTCGAGGCCAGCGGCTTGCCCGCTTCGACACCGAATCCGTTGACGATGTTCAGCACGCCGGCCGGTAGCAGGTCGGCGATCAGGCTCATCAGGTAGAGGATCGAAGCCGGCGTCTGCTCGGCGGGCTTGAGCACCACCGCGTTTCCGGCGGCCAGCGCGGGAGCGAGCTTCCAGACGGCCATCAGGATCGGGAAGTTCCACGGGATGATCTGGCCGACAACGCCGAGGGGCTCGTGGAAGTGGTAGGCCACCGTGTCTTCGTCGATCTCGGAGATCGACCCCTGTTGGGCGCGAAGCGCTCCCGCGAAGTATCGGATGTGGTCGATCGCCAGCGGGATGTCAGCCGCCAGGGTCTCGCGAACGGCCTTGCCGTTGTCCCATGACTCCGCGACAGCCAGCTTCTCGAGGTTCTCCTCCATGCGGTCTGCGATCCGCAGCAGCGTCAGCGACCGCTCGGCAACCGAGGTACGACCCCACATCGGGGCGGCCTTGTGGGCTGCGTCGAGGGCCAGATCGATGTCCTCGGATGTGGACCGGGCGACCTCGCAGAACGTCTTGCCGTTGACGGGCGACGGATTCTCGAAGTACTGGCCCTTGACCGGTGCTGTCCATTGGCCACCGATCCAGTTCTCGTAGCGCGACTCAAAACTCATCACTGCGTCGGATGTTCCGGGATTGGCGTAAACGGTCATGATGCTCCTCTGTTACCTGTGGTGGCCCTCGTGACCCGCCCCCGCAGGGCGGCCACGTGTGACTTAAGGCACACAGTACGAGTCGCCGCGTTGCATCCGGGTTGCAACAGGCGACTGGTTTTCTCGGAACCGTTGTTCGTGGGAGCACCTCCCACGGCGGGATTCATAACGCTGGGTTCGGTCAGCCCCCACCTCAGCGGTGAGCGTCGACAATCCGCACGAGTTTGCCGCCGGAATTCCGAACCGGAGGCTCGCGTATGACGTCGACACTCACTGTCGACAGCCCGGACTTGACCAAGATTTCGGTCAGTCGCCGGCGGGTGTCTTGTGCGACGACCTCCGCATCGTGATCGGCTTCCACTGAAATGCGAGCGGTCAAGTGCATCGGTGAGTCTCGAACCACCTGCCAGAGGGCGACACCGGGCGTTTCATCGAACGTCACGCTGATCACGGTCGGCGAGATCCCTCGGAGTCGCCCGGCAGCCGTGAAGTTCAACAGCTCACCCGAGCGTCCCACCACGTCAAACGCGGGTAGCGGGTTACCGCAAGGGCACGGGTCGGGTCGCATCACGATGGAGTCACCGAGGTCATATCGGATGATCGGTTGGACCCGCCGGAAGAGGTTGGTGAGCAGAACAGTATGCGACTGCGTGCCGGGCGGTACCGGATTGTATTCGGCATCAACAGGTTCCAGGATCACCCAGTCGGCGTTGAGATGGTGCCACCGCTGCGAGCACCGCGCCGAGATGAACATGCACTCATTCGACACATAGCGATCGATTATCTGCGCGTGTGGCCACGCGCGTTGCATCAGCTGTAGCGCCTCAGCGGTGATGGTCTCTGAAAATGGCAGCACCACCGCAGGATTGATGGAAAGTCGACCGGCCAACTGCTCGCGTGCGAGTAGTACCACGACAGACGCGTACGAGCTGATACAGGCTGGATCGAACCGTGTGAGCTGCTCGGCCAACGTGTCGATCGGGTCGAACACGGACATGAACCGAACCCGCGAGTCCGCACCTGCGACCGTCCGACTCGAGTAGAAGGCGGCGCCCATATGGTGGCCCTTGAGATTGATGATGAGTGCGGTTCGCATTCTCTTGGCCAGCAGTCGAACCATTGCGGTCGGTGGCGGTCGGCGATTGCGAACTCCCAACGCTGCGGCGACCGTCACCGCCGATTCCTCCGTGACGAACAGCCCGGTCACCCCAGACGTGCCGGAGGACTCACTGCAGAGGTACTCACCGAGGAACCGCTGCCCTACGTTGCCGGTGTCGGCAATGAACTCGTCGATGGCCGCGCGGGTGACCGCACGATCGGTGCACCACTCGTCGAACCGATCGAGCAGCATGGGTTTCGTGGTGGCCGGCAGGCCCTGCAGGGTCACCCGATTGTCGATGTCGGCATACAGCTCGGAGAACAGCGGTGACAGCGTGCGAGACCGGTCGACCAGTGATGACAAACGCCGAGTCACCCGCGCATCGAGATCGGCGTCCGGGCGCGACGCTCGGCGCGCATCCCGGCGAAGCCACTGCCGGCCCCGGTCGACATCCTCGACCCCATCCTGGGCAAACCCGTCATGCATCGGCTCAGCCTGGCAGAGAGTCATCAGCATTGCCGAGCGTTCGGGATTCCTGAGCCGAGTTTTCGATACGACACCGTTCCGTTTCGTGCTACCGTCCACCAGTGCCATCCATCAACGCCGCGGAGGAAGCCCGTCGAGGGCGACCTCGGGATCCGAGCCGGGACGAAGCGATCATCGATGCGGTGGTCGAGGTTCTCGTCCGCGACGGTTACGACCGCCTGACCATGGAAGGCGTCGCCACCGCGGCAGGCGTCGGCAAGGCCACCGTCTACCGCCGGTGGGCCAACAAGGCCGAGCTCGTCATCGACACGATGGCGACGCTCAAGCCTGCCATCGACGCGATAGACACCGGCACCCTCGAAGGCGACATCGAAAAGATGATCGCCATCTCCTGCAATCCGTATTCACAGCGGCTGTTGCGGGTGATGGTGAGCATCTGTTCCGCCCTTCCCCGTGAGCCCGAGCTTCTCGAGGCGTTCCGAACCCGCTTCACCGAGCCGCGCATCGCCCGCATGACCGAGATGCTCGAACGCGCGCGGCGCCGAGGTGAACTCAAAACCGACATCGACGTGGCCATGGCCGCGAGCCTGTTGCCCTCGCTGATGCTGCAGCGTGCACTCACGACAGGCCAGCCCGCCGGCCGCGCTTACGCTGAGAAAGTTGTTGGCAGCGTGCTACTTCCGGTGCTGGGGCTCCCCCGGCGAACCATATCCACCGCCCAGAAGGACAGCCATGACTGAAGCGCCACCCACACCCGCGACCCGCAACGGCGGCATCGCCCTCGCCGTGATCTGCGTCGCGCAGCTCATGGTGGTGCTCGATGCCACCGTGGTGAATGTCGCGCTGCCCAGCATCCGCGACGACCTCGACTTCTCGGCGGCCAACCTCACCTGGGTTGTCACCGCCTACTCGCTCGCGTTCGGCGGGCTCCTACTCTTCGGCGGACGCACCGGCGATCTGTTCGGCCGCCGGCGGATGTTCATGATCGGCATCGCGCTCTTCGCGGTTGCATCGCTTGTCGGCGGATTCGCCACCAGCGAGATGATGCTGATCATCGCCCGCGCCGCTCAGGGCGCCGGTGGTGCCATCGCCGCGCCCACCGCTCTTGCCCTGCTGGCCACCACGTTCACCGAGCCGAAGGCACGAGCTCGTGCCTTCGGCGTGTTCGCGGCCATGGCCGCATCGGGCGGGGCACTGGGTCTGCTGCTCGGAGGCGTGCTGACCGACTTCGCCAGCTGGCGATGGGCTTTGTTCATCAACGCCCCGATCGGTGCGATCGTGCTACTCCTGGCGCCACGCGTGCTGGGCGAGTCGCAGGGCTCAGGCACCAAACTCGATCTACCGGGTGCCATCTCCGTCACCGCCGGAATGTCGCTGCTCGTCTACGGGCTGACCAAGGCCGCGGACGACGGCTGGGGTGCGACAACAACTGTCGCGACCCTCGTGATCGCCGCAGCACTGCTGGTCGCGTTCGTGGTCATCGAACGCTTCTCCAGCCATCCGCTCATGCCGTTCCACATCTTCGGCGACCGTAACCGCACAGGTTCCTACCTGATCATGCTGTTCCTCGCGGCCGGAATGTTCACGACGTTCTACTTCTTGGCGCAATACCTGCAGAACGTGCACGGCTGGAGTCCCTTCCACACTGGCGTCGGTTTCCTGCCCATGCCGGTGACGATCATGTTCATGTCCATCGTCGTGGTCCGGCGACTCATCCCGAAGATCGGTATCCGTCCGTTCCTCACCGTCGGACCGATCCTCGCTGTCGTGGCGATGGTTCTGTTGACACAGCTCGACGCCGGCAGCAGTTACTGGTTCTTCTTCGGCTCTCTGGTTGTGTTCGGCGTGGGCATGGGTTGCAGCTTCGTGCCGCTGACACTGACTGCTGTCAATGGCGTGGCCCCACACGAAACGGGCCTGGCCTCTGCCCTGCTCAACACCGGCCAGCAGGTCGGCGGTGCGATCGGTCTCGCCGTCTTCGGCACCATTTTCGCGCATGCCGCGGCGTCTCGCGCCGACGAGCTCGGGGCCGGCGCGGGCACCGCAGGCGGTCAGGCCGACATCTTCGTGGCAGGTCAACAGCATGCCTTCCAGGCAGCCATCGTGGTGACCGTGCTCGCGCTGATCGCGTCGCTCGCGCTCATCCGCGTCAACAAGGTCGACACCCCGGCGCCCGCCGCCGAACCGGCTCTGGCGGACTGACCTCAACACACACCCGCTGGAGGCGGACCCGGGGCTCTGCCAAACGTCCATGTCCATAGCGCGGTCACCAACGCGATAGCCTGCGTTGGTGATCCGGCACCCCGTACGCACTGAGTGCTGGGGCTTTGCCATCGGATCGGCGGCCTTCGCCATGGGTTCGGCGCCTGGATTCACAGCGGTGGCCGGTTCCACCGCCTCCAACATCGCCTTTTTCGCCGGCTCGTGGTTCTTCACTGCCGCGGCACTGCTCCAGTTCCGGTTGGCCGGGCGCCTGGGGAGTGCCTCCGCCATCACGGGATCACTCAAGGTGGGACGAGAAGTCCACGTGTCCGAATGGCTGTCGGGGCTCATCCAGTTCTTCGGCACGATCGCCTTCAACATCAGTACCGGTGCCGTGCTCATCGTGCACTCGATAGCGGATCAGGATCGATACAGCTGGCGCCCCGACGTCTACGGGTCCATCGCGTTCCTGGTGAGTTCTGCGCTCGCCGTCTTCGCCACCGACCTGTACCGACGACGTGACGAGCCCGATGCGCCCGCATGGCCCGCGACCGTCCTCAACACGGTCGGCTCCGTTGCCTTCGGCTTCTCTGCGGCCGGTGCCTACGTCGACAGCGCGGGTTCCCCGATCGCCCCGTTCCTCGATCAGGGCGGCACCTTCATCGGCGCGCTCTGCTTCTTGGCCGCCTCCCTTCTGAGTCTCCCCCGCAAGAAAGCGCCTGCGGGACAGGCGGTCGCAGGTTAGCGTCGTAGCCGATGAGCGAATTGGATCCCCACAGCACCCTGCCGCCGTTGTCGTCGGTGCTCGAGTCGGTCGCCGCATCGCTCGGTGCGGCCGACTTCGACAACCGGCTACGTCTTGTCCCGGCCCACTCGGCAACAGTCCTACTCATCGACGGCCTGGGCGCAGAACTCGTTGCCGCCCATCCGATTGATGCCCCGAATCTCAATGCCGCGAGTCTGGACCATTCGACGGTGGTCGCCGCCGGCTTCCCGGCCACCACGTCGGTGAGCCTGACCAGCTTGAGTACCGGACGCACGGTGGGACAACACGGGATGGTCGGCTACACGTTCAGGGCCGGTGCCGACGGGCTGGTCCCGCAGTCGCCGATCCTGAACACACTGCGGTGGTGCGCACACGGAGATCACGACCACGACCTGATGCACGTGGCGGTACCTGAGGACATCCAATCGGGGACAACGATTTTCGAGCGCTGCCGCGCGCAAGGGTTTGTCACCCGCCAGATCGTCCCGGGCCACCACATCGGGTCAGGACTCTCGCGCGCGGCCTTCCGCGGGGCCGGACAGATCATCGCCGCCGAGAAGCTCGATGAGCTGCGCGTGGCGATCCTCACCGAGATGACGGGTCGTGAACCGACACTGGCATACGCCTACTACGGGGGCCTCGACCTCGCCGGGCACCTCGAGGGACCGGGGTCGGAGTCCTGGCGCGAACAGTTGCGCCTCATCGACGAGATGGTCGGCGCACTTGCCGATGAGCTCCCGGCGGGCAGGCAGATCGTCGTGACAGGTGACCACGGGATGGTCGACACCTCGACCGGCCGATTCGACATCGACACCCACCACGAGCTGACGATCGGTACCACTGCGGTCGCCGGTGAGGCACGGGTACGGCACATCTACACCGAACCGGGAGCAGCGGCCGATGTCCGGAGCGTCTGGCAGGAGACGCTGGGCGACCGCGCGACGGTGGTCACCCGGGAAGAGGCGATCGATGCCGGTTGGTTCGGGCCGACGGTGACCGAGCGGCACAAGGTCAGGATCGGTGATGTGATCGCGGCGGCTCGTGGAGCAACCGCGATGGTGCGCTCCGTCGTCGAACCGCTCGAGTCCCAGCTCGTCGGGCAGCACGGAGCCTGGGACTCGGCAGAGCAGTTGGTTCCGGCCATCGTTCTGCGGGGCACCCGCTGACCTGTTCGTGTTCAAGCGAGTCGTGTCGGAACGGGTTCGCCGTACCGTTGGTTCGGTGAAGGCAACACGGACCACTCGATCTGCCGCCACCGGCCCCATGGTGATCGACGTATCGTGCTGACGCTCCGGCCGGCAGTTGCGCTGGTGGGCGCGGCCCACGTGATCCCGGCCCTCGCCGTCACCGCGCTGACCGCGGCCGTCGCCTTCGCCGCCGACGTCGCTGCACCGTTGATCCCCGTGCTGATGGTGGCCGTATTCAGCGGTCAGCTGATTGTCGGCTGGACGAACGATCTCATCGACCGGGACCGGGACCGGCAGGTCGGCCGGACCGACAAACCGCTTGCGTCCGGCCACCTCAGTTCCAGGACGGTGACCGTTGCGGTCGTCATCACTGCCGTGGTGTGTGTGGTCGCGTCGCTGGCGTGCGGGGTGGCCCCGGGACTGGTCCACCTCGTTCTGGGCGTCGGATCAGCGCTAGCCTACAACGCAGTACTCAAATCGACGGTGTTCTCCTGGGTTCCCTACTTCGTAGCGTTCGGCTCGCTACCGGTGGTCGTGATGCTGACCGCCGAGCCGAGTCATCTGCCGCCGCTGTGGATGGTCGCGGTCAGTGGACTGCTCGGGGTGGGGGCACACCTGCTCAACGTGGTGCCCGACCTCGGAGACGACGCCGCCACCGGCATCGAAGGACTGCCGCATCTGTTGGGAGCTCGAAGGATCCCCTACGTCGCCGCTGGACTGCTCGTGGGCGCCACGGCGATCGCAGTGATCGCAAATGCTCATATGCCTTGGCTGTGGGCTGGACTCGGCGCGGTGATTGTCATCGCGCTGGCGACGATGCGCGCTCCTGGCCGGACGCCGTTCTATGGTGCCATCGTCATCGCCGCGGTCGATGTCACCATGCTTGTTCTGATCGCCCGCTGACGCCCGAGTCGCCGGCACGTCGCACCCCGAACCGGACCGTCTCGCCTCCCGTACCGCTACCCCGACAACTGCCACGCAAGCGCGGCGCCGAGCGCTCCGATTCCGTTCACGGCCCAGTGCAACGCAACCGGTACGAGCAAACTGTCACTGCGGTGCCGGAGCCAGATGAACAGCAGACCAGCGCACGTCGTGACCACCACCGCGCCCGCGATGCCGGCCACCTGCGCTATCACTCCCGAGCCCAAAAGATCTGTCAGACCATCGTTTCCCGCGGTCAGACCGGTGGACGACCCCACATGCCACAGGCCGAAAAGACTCGCGCCGACGACATACACCGCGCGCGACGACACAGCCGGCCTCAGCGACGCATCGAGAGCACCGCGGAAGAGCAACTCCTCTGGAATGACGGTCTGGAGCGGAATCACGAGCAGAGCACTGTATACGGCGAACCCGACCGTGTCGTACCGATCCGACAGGAAAAGCGTCCTGGTGAAGGGGATGATGGCGCCGCCGATAGCGATCACGGTGACGACCAGCAGGATCGGCAAGGCATACTTGGCGCCCCGCTTGAATTGATCAGGCGCAAGTCCCATTTGGCGCCAACTGAAGCCCCGCCACCGCATGCACATGATCACGATGATCGATCCGAGCGGCACCACCAGGTACGCGGCATTGTCGATGGTGAAGTGCGCCAACACATTGATCAGCGCCAGCGCGCCGACCACCATTGCCACGTCGCGCATCACTGCACTGTATCGCTGGACGGGTCGGTTCGGTACACCTCGACGTCGCTCGCTGCTTGCCCGACCCGAGTGCCGATTTCGGCTCCCTGAGCATGAATGATGTTCACGCGTCCTCTGTTACGCGCTCGACGCTTGGCACAAGATGCCAAGTTTTCGGAATGAATCTGCTCGACCCCTCATTACGCCGTCGCGATGTTCGGCATCGAGCTGACCTTCAAATCGCATGAAGAAGTCACCGCCCGTCTCGCCGGTTTCTGACCAGAACCTACGCCCGACCATGATGTCGGCCACGGTGTCGAAAGTGATCGCCGGACGGCCTCATCGAACACACGAAACGCGGAGCATACGATTTCACCATCGCGAGTCTTATCGAGGGAGCAATACCGATGCCGGCAGAACGAGCAACTGATCCCCATCCGAGCGACTTCACCTTCGCTCCTTTGACCCCGGCGGCATTCCTGACGCGTGCCGCGCAGGCCTTCGCGCACCGAACCGCGATCGTCGACGGCGACCTAACCTTCACCTACGCCGACTACCACCGACGCGCGCTCGCCCTCACCGGCGTGCTCGAAGACCTGGGGATCGGTGAGGGCGACAGGGTGGCGGCACTGTGTGCCAACAGCCACGTGATGCTCGAACTGCACAGCGCCATCCCGCTGCACGGTTCGGTTCTGGTGCCGCTCAACATTCGGCTATCGGCGCCCGAGATCGAGTACATCCTCGACCACAGTGGAGCGAAGGTCCTCGTGGCAACAGCCGAGTTCGCCGACGTCGCTGCGAAAGTCGCCACAGCAGTGGGTATTCGACTGATCGTGTCAGGAGGACCCGACGACGAGTACGAACAGTTGCTCTCTCAGTCAACCGGCGCGGTACAGCGCGAGCCAAGCGAACGCGGTCTGTTGGCCATCAATTACACCTCTGGGACAACCGGGCGGCCCAAAGGCGTGATGTACCACCACCGGGGTGCGTACCTGCAGGCCGTTTCGATGGCCTTCCAGTCCCGTCTCGACCCGGGCTCGAACTACCTGTGGACCCTTCCGATGTTCCATTGCGACGGTTGGTGTTTCACTTGGGCCGTCACCGCAGCCGGTGGTACCCATGTCTGTCTGCGTGCGATCGACACGGCCGAGATCTGGCGCCTGGTCCGCGACACAGGCATCACCCATTTCTGCGCTGCGCCGACGGTGTTGACGATGATCGCCGAGGATCGTTCAGCCTCACCGCTCGACACCCCGATCCAGGTGTCCACGGGCGGTGCCCCGCCGTCGCCCGCCCTGCTCGCCCGGATGGCCGCGCTCAACATCGAAGTGACCCACCTGTACGGCATGACCGAGACCTTCGGCCCCATCGTCGTCAATCAATGGCAACCCGAGTGGGACGCAGCCACGCCCGATGAGGTGGCCGAGAAGAAGGCGCGTCAGGGCATCGGGAACATCACCGCCGGGCCAGTGCGGGTCGTCTCCCCCGACGGCGACGACGTGTCGGCCGACGCCCAGACCCTCGGCGAGCTGGTGGTCAGCGGCAACAACGTGATGCTGGGCTACTACCGCGATCCCGACGCCACCCGCGCCGCGACCATCGACGGGTGGCTGCGCACCGGCGACCTGGCAGTCATGCATCCCGATGGCTATGTGGAACTCAAGGACCGCAGCAAGGACGTCATCATTTCCGGCGGCGAGAACATCGCCTCGGTTGAGGTCGAACGTGTCCTCGACGCGCATCCAGATGTTGTCGAATCGGCCGTCGTCGGCCGTCCCGACGAACGCTGGGGTGAGGTGCCGGTCGCCTACGTCACCGTCCGGTCAGGCCACGACCTCACCGCAGCCGACCTGATCGAGTTCGCCCGAACCAGACTCGCCCGGTTCAAGGTCCCGAAAGAAATCGTGTTCAGCGACCTGCCGAAAACCTCGACCGGAAAGATACAGAAGAACGTGCTGCGGTCGGGACACTGAAGGTGAGGTAAGGCAACGACTTCGAGCGTCTTACTGCCTATTCTGATGCCTGCTCATCTTGACTCGCGCCGCAGAGATCACCTGCTCCCACAACAGTTTCGACGCGGCTGAGATCTGAGCCTTATTGAGGCTCTCTTTGGCGAGTATTGCTGTCGCGAGCGCCTTGGTTCCCAAGTCGGCTTTGTCTTGGTGCCCCGAATCGAAGGGTGGTTGCGGGTCGTACTCGATGGCCAGCTGGATCGCTCTGGCTCGTTTCTCATCGGCGATCTGAGCAGCCACCCACAAGGCGAGGTCGATACCGGCCGACACCCCTGCGCTGGTCGCGATCTTTCCCTCATGCACGATTCGCTGGTCCCCTACCGGCGTGACACCGAACAACTTCAAAGCACTCAAGGTCTGCCAATGTGAGGTTGCCCGCTGACCGTCGAGCACACCGGCAGCCGCCAGCACCACTGATCCAGCACACACCGAGGTGGTCCAGGTGCTCGAGGTGTGGACAGATCTCAGCCACTGCAGTAGCTGCCCGTCCCGGGCCTGATTCATCACCGAGGCGTTGCCCCCAGGAACGAGGACCACATCGGGCGACGGCGTTTCGTCCAGTGTGTGGGTTGCACCAAGGATCAACACCCCCGAATCGGCCACAACGGGGCCGGCCTCATGCCACACGAAGCGGACGTCTGCATCCGGCAACATGCGAAACACCTCGTACGGTCCTACAACATCGAGCGCTGTGAAACCCGGGTACACAACCAGCGCGATCTGTGTCATGTGAACTCCTCTGTTATCAGTAGAGATTGGTAGTGCCGTCCGTTGCGGTTTCCGGGTCGACGGGACGAGCCCCTCACTCATCCCGGTCATCGGTTCGCTCGTATCGCATTCGACCAATTTCGCCATCGCCTGATCTCAGGCAGACTCGGGGTATGGAGACCATCGACTACGCACCCGGACGACAGGCAGACCTTTTCGGCGACCCCGAACATCCCACCGTGTTGCTCTGGCACGGGATGCAGACCGATGCACGGGCAGCTGTTCGCCCGCTCGCCGAACGCATCGCCGCACACGGGGTGAACGTGATTGCTCCGGACTGGGATTCGCACTCCGCCGACGGTGGCCGAGCAGATCTGCTCCGATCAGCGCAGGTTGCAATGGATCGGGCCGAGTCTTCCAGCGGATTTGTCATCGTCGGGTGGTCACTCGGTGGCCTCGCGGCGGCCGGGCTCACGATCGACGCCGACGCACTCGGAGTCCGTATCCATCACGCCGTGTGCCTCGCCGGAGCCTTCACGGCAACCAGCCCGCTCACCGGTGAGAAGCTCCCCGAAGAATTGCCGTCGACCGGTCAGCGACCGCCGTTCACGTTGCTGCACGGCCGATCCGACGACGTCGTACCGATCAGCTCCAGCCAAGGTTTCGCCGCCACCCTTCAGCGCAGCGACTGGCCGGTCGAACTCGTCGAACTCGACGCCGATCACGGTTCGATCACCGGAGCGGCCTACGACGCCGCCTCCGACCACTACGTACCCTCGGATGCCCCCGACACCGAAGCAGTCACCGCTGACGTGGCATCCCGGGTCGCGGGCGCCTGCGGCGTCACTTCCTGAGGTCTTCAGTCAACCAATGTGAAATTGTTGTTGTCCCAGTTGATGTCCCATGAGGTGGTCGCTGCGAAGATCCGCTGCGGCCACGAGAGGTCATAGAAGTAGCAATCGCCGTAGCTCAGGGCTTTGGTCTCACCGGGCGCGATCGTCCCCACCCACTGAGGCGCGACTGGCGCCGGCGTCGTGGGTACGACAAAGACGTTGTAGGCCGCCGCGGTCCCGGTGTTCGACACGTTCACCGGACATCCGAAACCGGTGCCCCAAGACAGCGCCACGTCCGTATACCCCGGTGCCGCAGCAGCGGGCGCTGCGGCAACCCACCCTCCCGCCAAGGCCACCACACACGCCAATGAACCAATTATTCTCCTCACTCAACCCACCCCATTCATCTCGATTTCGGCATCCTTCTGAAAAAATATAATCCGGTATTGATGGATTCACCGGGAAACATGAGCGCCCAAACGCACAATAGTTTTTTGTAGCGTCAGTAATTGAATCTGCGCAACACGGATCGCACCCAGCTGAATGTGCAGGTGATACTCCGCCGCCGAGCCGCGTATTCAGTTCCCCGACGAACCGCACGGACTCATCCGTTCCGGGGACGCGCGTCGCCGGTGCCTCGGGATATGAATGAGGGTCGCAATTTCTGCGATTTCACCGAGTGGGGGGTTCGCGTGCCATATCTGAGTCTGATCGTCCTCGTCGTGATGATCGCCGCACTGGTAGACATCATCGGCAGTGACGCTGCCGGAATCCGGGGGCTACCGCGTTGGGCGTGGCTTCTCCTGGTGATCATCTTGCCGTTGGTCGGGTCTATCGTGTGGTTCCTCGCGGGTCGTCCGGTCTCCGGCATCTCCGGTCGGGTCAGCGGTTCGGGTCGCGCCTCGGCACTCGGCTACCCCGAATACGACGTTCCGGGACGATTCGAACCGCAGGATCCCGAGGCAGATGCAGAATTCCTGCGTCGATGCCGCGAGCGCGCGGAACAGCAACGACGTCAAGGTGAACTCGACCGCCGTCGGCGCGAGCGCGAGGCCGACTGACCCCCTCGTTCGTCAGCAGCCCCCAGCGTCAGTCGGTGTTGGACCGATTGCGCGACACGGGTCTGGACACATGTCTGGATTTGCAGGTACCGTGACGCCCCATGGGACGCGTGGACGGAAAAGTAGCAATCATCAGCGGCGGTGCTCGAGGAATGGGCGCAGCGCATGCGCGGTTACTGGTCGCCGAAGGCGCCAAGGTCGTGATCGGCGACATCTTGGATGACGAGGGCAAAGCGCTTGCCGATGAGCTAGGTGACGCCGCACGCTATGTGCACCTCGACGTCGCCCAGGCCGACCAGTGGCAAGAGGCTGTGGGCATTGCCGTCGGTGAGTTCGGCAAACTCAACGTTCTGGTGAACAACGCCGGTATCGCCAACGGCAGCTCCATCCAGGCGTTCAAGCACGACAAATGGCAGAAGATCATCGACGTCAACCTGACGGGCACGTTCTACGGAATCCAGGCCTCGACCGATCCGATGATCGCGGCCGGCGGCGGTTCGATCATCAATGTGTCGTCGATCGAAGGACTTCGTGGAGCGCCCTGGGCCCACGGCTATGTCGCCACTAAATGGGCCGTCCGCGGACTCGCGAAATCCGTGGCCCTCGAACTCGCGCCCCACAACATCCGGGTCAATTCACTGCATCCGGGCCTGATTCGCACACCCATGACCGAGAAGTTCCCTGACGATCTGGTGACGATCCCCCTCGGCCGCCCGGGCAACTCCAGCGAGGTCTCCACGTTTGTGTTGTTCCTGGCAAGTGATGAGTCGTCGTACGCCACGGGTACCGAGTTCGTGGTGGACGGCGGGTTGGTCACCGACGTGCCGCACAAGTCCATGTAGCGCACAGACTCGCACGTCGATCGCAGCCCGCACAACACTCACGAGGAGACACACATGGCGATTCGCGTCGCTCATATCGGAACCGGGAACGTGGGGAGTTTGGCACTGACCCAACTCATCACGAGTGCGGACTACGAACTGACCGCGGTCGGCGTCTCCACAGAGTCCAAGATCGGCCGCGATGCGGGTGAACTCGCGGGCCTGGACGTCGTCACCGGAATCACCGCGGTCGGCGACATCGACGCGGTGCTCGCGACCGAACCCGACTGCGTCGTCTACTGCGCGATGGGAGACACGCGTACCGGTGATGCGCTCCGGGACTGCCAGAAGATCCTGGAAGCCGGCGTCAACGTTGTCGGGTCATCTCCCGTGATCCTGCAGTACCCATGGCAGCTGCTACCCGACAAGAACATAGCCAGGGTCGAGGCGTCGGCGAAGCAGGGTGATGCCAGCATCTTCATCACCGGCGTCGACCCCGGCTTCGCCAACGACCTCATCCCGCTCGCGCTGGCCGGGACCTGCCAGCGCATCGAACAGGTCCGCGTCATGGAGATCGCCGACTACGCCACCTATGACGGCGCCATCGTGATGTTCGACGTGATGGGTTTCGGCAAACCGCTCGACGAACTCCCGATCCTCTTTCAGCCCGGCATTCTCGGGTTCACATGGGGCACAACGATTCGTCAGCTTGCCGCCGGTCTCGGCATCGAGGTGGACGAGATCACCGAGAGCTTCGAGCTCGAGCCAGCACCGGATTCGTTTGACGTCGCAGTCGGACGAATCGAGAAGGGCACCGTCGCGGCCATGCGTTTCGAGATCCACGGGAAGGTCAACGGCCACTCGGCCATCGTCGTCGAACACGTCACCCGGCTACGTGACGACCTCCGGCCCGATTGGGCCCGCCCCGCGCAGGAAGGCGGTTCGTACCGCGTGGAGATCACGGGCGAACCCAGCTACACCGTCGACATCTGCCCCACCAGCGAGAAGGGCGACCACAACCATGCCGCGATCGTCGCCGCAGCAGGCCGCATCGTCAACGCGATCCCCGAGGTCATCGCAGCGACGCCGGGCATCCACACCACGCTTGATCTGCCACTCGTGACCGGTCGAGGGTTGTACGCCCACGCCTGATGCCCGCGAAGCCCGGGACCTGACCGAGCTCAGCGCACCAATTTGATTGCCTCCGGGGTGAATTCGCGGCTCGGGTGCGCCTTGTCGTGCTCCACCGTATGGCCTCCACCGCGGAGTTTGGCCTGGTACATGGCCGTGTCTGCATCACTGATGATGTCCTGGGCAGTGCGCTTCTCGCCGTCGCGAATCCGGACAATGCCCACACTTGTGCGCATTCGGAACTCTTCCCCGTTGATCTCGATCGGATCGAGGAGCAGCAGGTGGATGTCGTCGGAGATGTCTTCCATGTCCTCTTCGTCGACTCCGATCAGCACAGCCACGAACTCGTCGCCGCCGACACGCCCCACGAAATGCGGTGCGGGCAACGCCGCACGCAGCCGCCTGCTCACGGCGATGAGGGCGCGGTCGCCGGCGCGATGACCATGAGAGTCGTTGACGTTCTTCAGTTTGTCCAGATCGATGTACATCACCACGTCGATGTCGCCCGAATCGTGTTGTGCGGCGCGGTTCTCCAACATTGTGGTGAGGCGGCGCAGTACATAGGAACGGTTGGGCAGGTCGGTCATCATGTCGTGGTCTGCCGCGTACTCGAGTCGTGCCGCACGCGCTCGACTCTCGGTGACGTCGGTGAACGAGATCACCACCGACGAGTGGTCGGGGTCGTTGGGGTTCAGGACAAAACCATTGCACGACAGCCACACTCTGCTGCCATCGAGGCGGTCGAAACCGACGATCGCATCGATGACCGGCTTGTGCGTGGCAGTCACGATCTGCGACGGCCAGTTCTGCGGCGGAATGGGAATGCCATTCAGGTCGACGATGGTGATGCGCTCCGCGGTGGAGCCTGCGGACCTGCGCTTTTCGCTCTCGAACATCCGCCGAGCAGCCGGGTTTGCGGATTCGACCACCCCGTCTTGAGAGATGAGCAGCACGCCCTCTTGGAGTGAATTGACGACCGAGGTGAACTTGGTCTCGGCTTCGATCTGTGCGGTGTTGTCCGAACAGACCACCACATATCCACCGTCCATCTCGGAGACAGCCAGACGCATCATCCTGGGAGTGCCGTCTTTCGCATAGTGCACAACACTTTCGGCGGGTTTGCCGACACGGCGACGGAGGTTCATCGGCGCCCCCAGTACCTCGGCAACCGGACAGCCGATCGCCTCGACCGCAGTGGAGCCGTAGATGGACTGTGCGGCAGGATTCCAGCTGACCACTGTTCCGGCGGAATCGGTGGCGATGATGGCGTCGCTGACGGTGGCCACCAGCGCGACCTGATGACGGATCGCCTGCTCCGCGGCCTTGGTGGCCGTCAGGTCCCGGAAGATGACCTGGTAGGCAAGGGCACCTCGCCACTTCGTGAGGACAGACACGATCTCCATGTCGATGACCGAGCCATCGAATCGAACCATTCGAACCTCCACCGCGTCGGTGAAGTCACCGTCCGTCGTGAGTGAGACCAGCTTCGTGGTGATCTCTCGGATCGAGTCGGGATGCATGAAGTCCGTGATCGGCCGGCCGACCAGGTCGTTGAGCGAGGTGGCGCCGATCTCCACGATGGCGGCGCGGTTGGCATAGACGATGACGCCGCCGGAGTGCACCGCAATCGGATGGGGGTTGTGCTCGACGAGACTTTGGTAGTGCTCGTGCTCCCGCAACGCACGCCGCTCGGACGCGTCCTCATCTGCCCCGATGGCCTTTCCGGTGATCACGTCTCTGTTGTTGTCGCTCATCGCACGGCTGTCCCCCTCTCGATCAAGTACAGCATGCGACCACTGAGACCGTGCTGTGAAAACCCACCAACCTGGACGTGGTTGTTTTGGACTTGGCGCCGTGGTGACCGTTTCAGAAACAACCGGCCCGATCGAGGGGAAATGTGACCTGTGGAAAAGTTTCCGTTCTGGAGTCTTTTCACGGAAATAGCCGAACGTCCAAAAAGGGAATTGGCATTCGCCTTACCGAGAGCCCGCACGAGATTGTCGCGACGTCGGCGCACCACGCACAATGAGGCTTGGAATGATGGGGTTCCGTAGGGTATCGAGATGTCACCCGCGGGAGGCGGCGACATGGGGGGCCGATGACTGTTTCACCCGGCACGTGGTTGTTGATCGCGACCTTTCGCGGTTCCATCGCGGGCGTGGTGGCCAGGGGCGACAATCCTGCGGTGCTGCCTGGTGCCGATGGGTTCCAGCAGCTCAAGCGAGTCGACCTTCCGCTGCCGGCCATCTCGAAACTCGTCAAGCCGGCCGTCGAGGTCGCGGTGGCGTCGCGAGCTCCTGTTCGGAGAGAGTTACTCCTTCGAGGGGACCGACTGCACGCGTACGCCGAACCGGTGACCTCTGGCTCGGGGAACGTCCACGCGGTCTGGGTATGGGTCGGGGGTACAGCCGAGCCGGTATATCCGCATGTCAGCACCGGCGCTTGGGAATGGGACCTGGAGAGGCTGACCGTGATCTACGGCCCTGGCATACCCAACATCTACGGGCGCGATTGGGCGCCCGGGAAGCCGTATCCACTGCACAACACGGTCGACACTTTCTCGGAGGCGGACATGGTGGCGGCTGCTGCAGTGCTGGCGAGTCGCGCGGACGGCACCCGCTACCCGTTGACCGTCCGGATCGATCGCCCGTCAGATGGCACGAGCGGCAGTTCAGACCCCAGGTCGCTACGGGCGGCCACCGAGGTGGTCAAAACAGATACCGGTTGCTTCTGGCGCGGGGTGACCTGGGACGTGACCCAGTTCGACCCGCCTCGCGAGAACCCCCTCCATGCTGCCAACAACCTGTTGGCACAAGAGGTGGACGGGTGGACCGCGATCGTCTACTGGAAGCTGGATCGGTCACAAACGCGTGGTGACCGCTTCCCCATCATGGTGGCCCGCTGGCAGGGCCAGAAGGTACTCGATGGCATTCATCTGGACCCAGATACCGGGCGCGCCCGTGTTCATCCCGACGATCACGGACTCCCGCACCGTTGGGCGGAAACGCTCGAACGCGAGCCTGAACTCACGGCAACGCTTCGGCTGTGGGGAGACGACGCGCACTGGCACACGCTGGATCTCGCCTGCCAACGAGTCAGGGGCACCGATCCGCCGGCAGCCACTGTTCGTATCACTCGACGCGCAGAGCGGCACAAAGATTGGCTGCCTCCGGCCGCCCCCGTGACCTGACTGCCGCTCCCGTGGTCGTCTACCCGTAAGATGTTGTGCTGCTGCGAGATACAGCGGGCGGACGGCCGGATCATTCTTCCCCGTGAAGGGGTATCACCGGCAATACCTCAGTGTTCTCGCAATCAATAGACACGTGTCCATAGCGGGCGAACAATTGAATTCGTGCCCGAACGGCAATGGGTCGACGGTTCGTAGCTGGTGTCAATTGCCCAGTTCGATGAGCACTATCACGCCTATGACCAGACCCAATAGAGCAGTGAGGGCAAGGACCACCATCAGATCGCCCCCGATCAAGGTCTGTTTCGCGGACGGAATCCGATCTACATTGACGTTCGACGCATCCTGCGGCATCGATGAATCATCGTCAATTTCCATTGATTCGTTGTAATCGTTCACGAAATACCGACCAACTCTGATTTGCACACTTCAAAACCCCCCATGCGGCTTATCTTGCCACGCCGGAGTTGTATGCGCGAGATCGATAGGACCTACACGGTGAACTTCAAACCTCAAACGATCCAGGGACCTACAAATCGTTGCCGATGGTGCCGATGGACTCCCTGGGCGCCTATCGCAACAATGGCGAGGGCTGGAAGAACAGTTCGCTTAGCGTCGCCCCAGCGAGCACAACACGTCGGCCGAGCGGTGAGCAGTAGCCAGACAGTCTCGCGGGTGGCGCCATTCAACCGTTCGGACGAGGGAACGCATCGTCCATGGAATGTTTTGCGGACGGATTGTCTTTTTAGCCCGCGTACCGGCACCAACTTGGCTATCTTTAGCCGCATGGCGAAAAAGACCGTCGTCGAATACGTCGACGACTTGGATGGCAAGCCGGTTCACATTGATCACTTGCACACGATCGAGTGGTCGTGGCTGGGGGTCGACTACGTAATCGACACCAGTGCAACGAATTTGGAGAAGATCGAGAACGGCCGAGTTCCGGTCTCGACTTTGCTGAGCAAGTCGGCCCGTGTAGGTGGTCGTCGACGGTCGACCGCACCCAAGCACCACACCACCGGCCGAGAGGGGCCTGCGGTCGGCGCCGACGAACGGACAGCTATTCGGCGATGGGCCCGGGAACAGGGCTACGAGATCGGCGATCGCGGACGCATCAGCCAGCAGATCATTGCCGCTTACCGGGAGCAGTCAGACGGGCGTTGACCGGAGGCGGAACCAACATCGGCCCCCGCGAGTACCTACCGAGGGCTATCTGCCCTCGGCGATCGCGTAGGGGGGTGAAGGTGGTGCGACGATCAGATCCCGAAACGCCGATCGAGCAACCGGACCCTGCCGCGGACGAGGGCTTCGTCGCGGTGGCCCGGGGGAAGCGTCTGCGCCCAGCGACGCCAGGCCGCCAGGTCTTCACGCCCGTGCACCGAGCCGGTCCACACGCGCAGCAACACGGGGTCGCGCGCCGCGAGGACCGTCGAACGCATGTCTTCCTTCAGCTCCTCGAAGACATCGGCTATCCCAGGGGCCAGTGACGCGGCGAGCAACCCCCCTCGTCCGAACTTCTCGATGGCGCCGGCGACATCACCTCCCCGCAGCAACCGCCGCACCTGCTCGATATCCGACTCGACGGGCACGGTGAGGCGGTACGGTCGCGACGCCACCAGGTCTGCCCCAAGGTCGCGCCGGAGCCGGGAGATCTCGGCACGTACGGTCACCGGGTCGATCCCGTCCTCGGCGAGCATGGTGGCGATCTCCTCGGTACCGAGACCATCCGGGTATTCACCCAGCAGAACCAAAATCTCCGCATGCCGGCGAGACAGTCGGAGCGCAGGCGCCGAACCGGTCCGCCAGAAGTACCGATCACCGTCCAGCACAAGCAGTTCCGGGCCCGTCGCCGGCGCCACCGCAGGTGCATTCCCGGTCAGGGTGCGCACCCGCAGCTCGCTTTCCACCGCCGCGACAACCGATTTCACCATCGACAGGGCAAAGGGTGCGGCCACCCGCTCGCCTCCCGTCACATCGATCACGCCGATCACGGCGCCGGTCACGGGATCGTGCACCGGAGCCGCGACGCAATTCCACTCCTGAACGGGTACCGAGAAGTGCTCGGCCCCGAAGATCTGCACACCGTGGTCGACCTCGAGAGCCAGGCCGGGGGCATTGGTGCCGGCAACGCGCTCCGCCCACACCGCTCCTTCGACAAAATTGATGCCGCCGGCCTGGTCTCGGGCTTTGTGGTCGCCCTCTACCCACAACAGCCGACCCACGTCATCGGTGAGAGCTACCACCACACCTGAGTCGGACACTTCGTCGAGCATCAGCGAGCGGACCAGGGGGTAGGCGGCTGCCATCGGGTGTCCGGCGCGGTATTCGAGGAAGTCATTCCACGACATTCCTCCCGCGTCGATCATCCCCGACGGGTTGACGCCGCCCTTGACCGAGCGCAGCCACGAGTCCCGGACCACCGACCGCACCGAGGTGGGGCCGGTGGCCGGGGCAAGTGTGCCCGTCTGCACAAAGAGTTCGTGGGCGCGGCGGACCTGTTCGAGCCGGGCAGCCGGGTCTTCGCCGGGGGTGAGAGCAGTCCAGAAGTCGCGCGCCGGTGACGTTGTCTCACTCATCGCGTCCTCCGATCTGTTCTCGGCGTCTGTCACGGCGCGGCCGTGAGCCTGCCCTCAATTGTGCACTACCTCACACTCGGGCAGGTACGACCCGAGGATCCGGAGCCTGACGCCGGACCGCGCGGACACGCCGTGGCCACCACGCCCGGTCACCGAGGAGTACCAGGATGGACGGCAACAGGAGCAAGCGCACGATGGTCGCGTCGATCAGGATCGCTGCCGCCAGCCCCACCCCCATCTGCTTCATCTCCACCATGCTCTGCGCCGCGAACAACGCGAACACCGAGACCATGACCAACGCCGCACTCGTGACGACCCCAGCGGTCTGGGTGACGCCGGCGCGCACCGCGGCCGTAGGCGTCAATCCCATGTCGATACCTTCACGGATCCGGCTCAGGACGAACACGTGATAGTCCATCGACAACCCGACGAGCACGGCCAGCATGAACAGCGGAATCCACTCCACCACGGTCCCGTTCGAATTGAAGTCGAGAATGCTCTCGGCCCACGAATGCTGGAACACCAGAGCCAGCACCCCGAACGCGGCCCCCACCGACATCAGGTTGAGCAGCGTGGAGACCACTGCGATCACCGGGCTCCGGAACGTCGCGATCAGCATCAGCATCGTGAGAGTCAGGATCACCGCGATGACCACCGGCAGACCATCGGACTGATTCTTCGCCGAGTCGTACTGTTCGGCGAGGTCACCACCGACAGCGAACCGCGCGCCGTCCACGGGGTCGATCTGATCGGGCACCACGCTTGTCCGAAGTGCCGCCAGGGCGTCATCGCCTTTGGCGTCGTCCGGCGGATAGGTACTGGCGAGTTCGAGGACGCAGGTGCTGCCGGACGGCGAGATCGTGGGCTCGCCGGTGACCGTCCACTCCCCTGAGCTCTCGGCCTGTTTGCCGATGTTGTCCACTGCAACAGCAACTTCGGCAGCATTGCCTCCCTGTACCACAACCTTGGCGGACGGGCCCTCGGACGGAAACTGCGTGTTCATCGTCTGTGCGACCTGCACCGGAGGTAGATCCTGTGGCAGCGTGTCGAGGTTGGCGCTGCGCATCGTCATCGACAACGCGGGCACTGCCAGGGCGAGCATCACGACCAGCCCCACCAGCAGCGCGGTGATGGGCCTACGGATGACGGGTCCGATGATCCGCGAGCTGATCCCGCCCTGACCGATCCGGTTGTTGACGCGCCAGAGCAGCGGCACCCGGGGACGATCCACCCATCTGCCGAGCTTGGCCAGCAACGCCGGCAACACGGTGAGTGAACCGATGACCGCCACCGACACGACGATGATCGCCGACGTGGCGAGCGAGTTGAACGTCGCACTGCCCAACGCATAGACACCGGCGAGTGAGGCGATCACCGCAACACCGGACACGATGATCGAGTGCCCAGAGGTGGCTGCCGCCATCTCGACCGCATCGATCGTGCTGTGACCCTTACGCCGCTCTTCGCGTTCGCGTTTGAGGTAGAAGAGCGAATAGTCCACTCCGACAGCCATTCCGATGAGCATCACCATCGACGACGCAGTCGACTCGGAAGGAACGAGGTAGGAGATGGGAGCGTAGATTCCGATGGTGGCCACCACTGAGGTGATCGCCAGCAACACCGGGATGCCGGCGGCTATCAGCGCACCGAAGGCAACAAGCATGATGCCGAACGTGATGGGGATGCTGATGATCTCGGCCGAGACCAGGTCGTCGGCCACCCGCTCGTTGATCGACTCGTCGAGCGAGACATCGCCGGTCTGACCGAACGTCAGTTCCGGGTGATTCGAACCGACCGCCGCGACGGCGGTATCGATATCAGTGATCGACGCGTCCTCGTCGCCCGGTGGCGCGCGCAGCGAGATCGCCGTCAGCAGCGTCGTCCCATCGGGACTCCACACCGGCGCCACGACCTCTTGCACTTGGTCCGAGCCGGCCAGTGCCTGGCGCAGCTCGTTTGCGGCGAGCACCGCCGCGTCGCGGTCGCCGGTGATGACGACGTACTCGGTGTCCGGTGCGGCGAGACCGGCTTCGTGGATCATCTGGTCGGCGGTCCCCGACTGACCGACCCGGTAGTCGGCGTCGTCGGTCGTCTGGGTGGGGATCAAAGCGCTCAATCCCACGGCCAGCACCACAAGCGCAAGCCAGAGTCCTATTGCGCGCCAGGGATTGTGCGCACTCCACCGCGCCACTGCCTGTGGCCCTCGGGTCAACTTTCCCATGTCAGCTCCTGATGCGTGAGGCGGTTCGCCTCGACGGGTGGCCCGGCGAACACCGAGCACCACCTGAGACTGCTCGCTTCCCGGAACCCGGTCAGGAGCGTCAATCCCCCAGGTGAGGCCGGAATATTCCACCCCTGGGGTAGGCCCAGGTCTACTGTCATCTACTGCCCGCTTCGGTCACGATGGAGATCTGAAGAGTGGAAGGACCGCTGTGAGATCCGACGAAGAACCGACGCCGATTGTTCGGTGGCTGAGGGCGGCCATGTATGCCGTTGTGACCACTCTGCTCGCGCCGGTCGCGCTGGTGCTGTTCGTCGTCCAGGTGGTCGCGATCCCGCTGGTCCTGGTCTCCGTCGGCGCCCTGGTGCTGTGGATCAAGGTGCCGATCACCGGCGCGTTCTGTGACCTTCATCGGCGGATGGCGGCAGGTGTTCTCGACCGGCCGTGGCAGCCGGGTGATTACCGGCCCACGAACAACCGGGGGATCTTTCATCTGTTGTCCGTGTGGAGTACCGATTCCCTGCGCTGGCGCGACCTCGGCTGGCTGGTGATCGCGTCGACGGTCGGATTCGTCATCTCCCTGGTCGGAGTGATCTTCACGGCGACCCTCATCCTGCTGCCCTTCGTGGAGCCATTGATGAAAACCCGTGCAGTGATGGATCTGTGGGCGCTGGGCCGCAGCCGCAACGAAGTCCTCGAGGCACGCGTACACGAGGTGACCGAGTCACGGGCGGCGACAGTCGATTCCGCGGCAGCCGAGCTGCGCCGGGTGGAGCGGGACCTCCACGACGGGGCTCAGGCACGGCTCGCCGCCCTCGGTATGACAATCGGCCTGGCCGAGAGTCAGATCGCCACCGACCCGGAAGCGGCCCGACAACTGATGGCCGAAGCGCGGACCTCGGCCACCTCGGCCCTCGGCGATCTGCGATCAGTGGTCCGCGGCATCCATCCCCCGGTACTGGCCGATCGCGGCGTCGGGCCGGCAGTCGAAGCGCTGGCCCTCGACATGCCTCTACCCATCACGCTCAATCTCGGTGTGCGCGAACGCCTTCCCATCGCCACGGAGAACGCCGTATATTTCGCGGTCGCCGAGGCGCTGGCCAACATCGGGAAACACGCCCGTGCACGGAACGCGTGGATCGCCATGGGTATCTTCGACGGTGTGCTGCGCGTAGAGGTCGGCGACGACGGGGTGGGCGGCGCCGCACCCTCGGGTTCGGGGCTGCACGGTGTCACCCAGCGATTGACCGCCCTCGACGGAAGGCTCTTCGTGCACAGTCCGATCGGCGGGCCGACCATCGTGTCGATGGAGGTGCCATGCGCGTCGTGATCGGCGAAGATCACGCCCTCCTGCGGGACGGGCTCACCCGCATCCTCCAAGCCCACCGCATGGACGTGGTGGCGGCCGTCGACAACGCCACCGAGCTCGACTTCGCGCTCGGCGACGACTCCATCGACGTTGCGGTGCTGGACGTTCGGATGCCACCCACCTTCACAGACGAAGGTCTACGCGCTGCCATCAAGATCCGGGCCTCCCGCCCCGGCTTCCCGGTCCTGGTGCTCTCTCAATACGTCGAACAGCTCTACGCGCGCGAGCTGCTGGAGAGCGGCGAAGGCGCGGTCGGCTATCTCCTCAAAGACCGGGTGGCCAACGTCGCCGGGTTCATCGACGCCGTACGGCAGGTTGCCGCGGGTGGCACCGTCCTCGATCCGGAGGTGGTGTCGCAGCTGCTCACAGGTCAGCGTGCCGACGGACCGCTCGAACGTTTGACTGCGCGGGAACGCGAAGTGCTGACCCTGATGGCCGAGGGCCGCTCGAATGCAGCCATCGCCGAGGCCATGTTCGTCTCCGAGAAAGCGGTCAGCAAGCACTCGAACAGCATCTTCACGAAACTCGATCTGCCGGTGTCGGCCGACGACAATCGACGAGTCCTGGCGGTGCTCGCCTATCTGGGGGTCTGACCTCAGCCGCGGATCACGTTGTAGAGGAAGGTGCTGCCGGCCAGCAGGATGCCCGAGACAGCGGCCGGCCACAACCAATGATTGAGCAGGTCCGACCGGAACGCCACCACAACCCAACCGATGATCAGCAACGCCGTGGTGAGGGTGGTGACGATCCGGACCAGCAGGATCACGATCATTCCGAACGACCACACGAGCTCTCGAAGCCCAGATCCCATCAGACTCCTCAGAAGCGAAAGTCCCGTCAGCTTCTCAGAAGAACGCACAGGGTAGCTGCGTTCATCCATGCGGAGTCGGTCACATTTGGCAGACTGAACTGATGAAGACCATTCTGAATGTCATCTGGCTCGTGCTCTGTGGATTCTGGATGGCGTTGGGCTACGTCGCCGCCGGGATCGTGTGCTGCATCCTCATCATCACCATCCCGTTCGGGATCGCATCGTTTCGGATCGCCGCGTACGCCCTGTGGCCGTTCGGCCGAACCGTGGTTCGTAAACCGACAGCCGGGGTCGGCTCGGCCATCGGCAACGTGATCTGGCTTGTCTTCGCCGGTATCTGGCTTGCCATCGGCCACATCGTCACCGGAATCGCTTTGTGCCTCACCATCATCGGCATCCCGCTAGGCATTGCGAGCTTCAAGATGGTCCCGGTGTCGCTGCTGCCGTTGGGCGCAGAGATCGTCGATTCGGACGAGGTCGGTGTCATCACCGCTCCCCCGCCCCGCCAGCGCACATACTGATCGCGCGCGCCCGGCCGACCTCAGGCTCGGGACAACGCCAGCACCGGAATCGTGCGGCTGGTCTTCTTCTCGTAGTCCGCGAAGCCCGGCATCAGGCCGGCCTGCTCGGCGTAGATCCGGTCGCGGTCGGCGCCGGTGACCTCGGAGACGGTCACCGGGACGGTGTCGTCACCGATTTCCACCTCGGTTGCCGGGTCGGCGAGCAGATTCCGGTACCACTGGGGGTCCTCGTCGGCGCCCGCAGCGCTCGCGAAGATGTACGAGACCCCGTCCTTGGGCAGATAGACCAGCGGGGTCACGTACTGCTTACCGCTCTTGATCCCCTTGTGATGCAGCAACAGAAGCGGCGCACCCTCGAAATTGCCACCGACCTTGCCGTGATTGGCGCGGAACTCTTTGATGATCTCGTCGTTGAAGCCCATGGCGAAAAGTCTAGGCGCTCATCACCCGACATCGTCGAGATCGAGACCCATCGGAGTGACCGAAGGGATGTCGCCGCTCGCGACCACTGTCTTCGTCAACGTCATCAACGCCGAGGTGAGTTCATCGACCTCGGCTTCTGACAGGACGTCGTACGCAGGTGCGGCCAGCCGGTCGGTGGTGGTCTCGATGTCACCCTTGAGCGCTCTCCCGGACGGCGTGATCGCCCCGGAGTGGTCGAGCAGTCCGCGCTCGGCCAAACGTTCTGTGAGCGCACTCCATTCGTCGGGTGTGTACTTGCGGCTGGTCTCGAGAACCGACCGTGGGATGGCAGCGGCACTCGAATGCAGCACCCCCGCCTCGCGACCGGTGACACCGGCGGTCGTCAGGGCGGCCACGTGGCCGTCACCCCGATGTTCGCGCAGCAGGGTCGCGGCATGCCACAGGGCCCCGTATCGTTCCTCCGGCCACGGCAGCGCGGCGTTCGCCGCAAACAGCGCCCGACCACCCAGGTCCGCGTTCTGCGCTGCCGGCCTCAGCAGCGCCACCACCCGATCGACCACCTCGTCGTTCCCCACCGAACCCAGCATCCGCTGGAGAGTGGCAACCGCAGCCTGCCGGCGCACATCGATCGCCGTCTCCGGCGGAGCGAACCGCCAGGCGTCCGGGATGGCGCGGGCGACGTGGTCGGGCGCGAAGTTGTAGAACAGCGCGGTCACGATCTCGGGACCCACCTCGCCCAAGGGCGCGGCACGACCCGCGAAATACCCCATCCAGAAACCGCGATAACCGGCTGCTGCCAGTGCCTCTCGCGTCTCGTCCGAGAAGTAGGTGACGGCGTGGATCGGTTCGAGCAGTCGCCACAGACGACGCGCTGTGGACAATTCGATGGCCATGGGCTCGACAATGCCATTGCGCGCGCAGATCAGCCATGGTTCTGCGATGCCCGACTCAATGGATCCGCGACCGACAGGCGTTGCCGACTACAGCGCGTCTGCGAGGGACTCGACCCCGAGACACCGGTAGGCGCTGCGGTACTTGGTGCGCAGCCGTGCCTGGGTGTCGTCGGGCAGGCGGTTCAGCCGAACCGGATCGGTGTTGTCGGCGAGGTCGGCGAGTTTGACGGCCAGCGCCATCTGGTTCGTTCGGATACGTGCGTAATACTCTTGTGGCGCAACATCTTCGGTTCGGGTCAGTAGCGTCACCGCATCCACCACCGCTCCCGGGATGCCCTCTGCCAGCAGATCTGGGGCGGTGATGTCGGAGTCCTCGATCACATCGTGCAGCAAGGCGGTTGCGATGTACTCGGCCGACTGGGGCATGACTCTCGTCGCGACCGAACGAGGGTGCACGATGTACTCGCCACCCACCTTGTCGACCTGTCCGTGGTGGGCGCGGTCTGCGATGGCTCCGGCCGCCTCGATCAGGTCTTCGCCGCCACGAGATTGCGCCATGGTCCGCCTTTCCAGATGTTCCGACTGTAAGAGAGGGCCGGACCCTGTGACCGGCGATCAGTCATCGAAGCGCCGATAACGCCACGGGTACGCAAACCAGAAGAACGCGAAGGTGAGCAGAGCGACCAGACCCGCGACCCACCCCACCGTTTTACTGACCACCAGTTCGAATACCAGTGTCATGACGCCGGTCAGTGCCACTCCGAGCAAGACGAGCCCACCGAGAGCGAATCGCTGGGCCGAGTTCACCAGCTCTTCGAGACGGTGCCGCCTGAACAGGAGGCGATGCATCGCGACGGGCGACAGCAAAAGCACCGTTGCGCCGACCGAGGCAGTCACCGTCACGAGATACACGTTCTGGAACAGACCGTCCTGCTCGTAGAAGCGGTCCTGGAACGGCACCGTCAACAGGAATCCGGTCAACAGCTGAACGCCGGTCTGCACCACCCTGAGCTCCTGCAGCAAACTCGCCCAGTTGCGGTCGAGACGCTGCGTGGGCGTCTCGTTGCGCTCCCGGCGTAGCCAGTCGTCATCAACCGTCTCGTCGCTCATCTGCCAATGGTCGACCGCTTCCTTCGCACTGGCAAGTGCCTGCCGAAACGCGGTGGATATGGTCAGCCGAGAGGTTTCACCGTGGCGAAGGAGCAGGCAATGGCAACGGGTCGGTCCGGGACAGCAACACCCGCGTGGTTCACCGCCGCCATCGAGCAGTCGCCCGACCATCGCGACGTCGAGGTCGAGGGTGCGTCGGTACATCTGCGTTGCTGGGGCGAGCCGGGCACGCCCGGTGTTGTCCTGGTGCACGGTGGTTCCGCGCACTCGGGATGGTGGGACCATGTGGCGCCACTTCTGGCCGTCTCACATCGGGTGGTCGCCCTGGACATGACCGGTCACGGCGACAGCGATGCACGCCCCGACTACCCGCTCGAGACGTGGGCCGCAGAGGTACTGGCCGCCGCCGAAGCGGGCGACATCGCGGGCAAGCCGTACGTGGTGGGGCACAGCATGGGCGGCTGGGTGACGTCGGCAGTCGGCGCCCTGCACGGCGACTCCGTGGCAGGCATCGTGGTGATCGACTCACCCCTGCTCGATGAACCGCCCGAAGAGGTGATCATCCGCCAGCTGAGCCGCAAGGCGCGGGCGTATCCGTCCAAACCCGAAATCATGGCCCGCTTCCGCACCGAACCGGCACAAGAACTGTTGCTGCCCTACGTGGCCGAGCATGTCGCCGGCGAATCGGTGCGAGATACCGAGGCAGGCTGGATGTGGAAGTTCGACCCCGACATGTTCCGCAAACGGCACGAAGGCGGCCGGCGGGTCAAGGTACGGGACTTCCTGGCGCAGGTGAGCACGCGGGCGACCTACATCCGCTGCCAGAACGGCATCGTTCCCAAGAAGACCGCCCAGGAGATCGCCGGCCTCTTCGTCCCGCGGGCCACCGTGGTCGAACTGGCCGAGGCCGGGCACCACCCGATGATGGATCAACCTCTGCCCCTGGTTGCCACACTGAGAACTGTTTTCGCGCACTGGGATTCGGCTCAGTGACATCAAGCGCCGCAACGTCGGCGATGGCGGTGCTCCACCACTGATGTCAACAGAGGATGTCGGCGCGCCGCGATATCGCACCTTGTTGCTGACCCTGGGTCTGCTGACCACCATCACCGCGATCGTCAGCAGCCTCGGGGCCCCGCTGATCCCGGCCATCGCCGACGAGCACAACGTGACGCTCACCGAAGCGCAGTGGGCTCTGACCGCCACCCTGCTCACCGCGGCAGTCGCGACACCGATCATCGGGAGACTCGGAGCCGGACAGATGCGTCGGCCGACGATCATCACCGGTCTGGTCATCGTCACCCTGGGTTCGATGCTGGCCGCACTTCCCTGGGGTTTTGCCCCGCTGTTGATCGGCCGGGCGATGCAGGGCGTCGGACTCGCGCTGGTCCCCCTTGCGATGGCCGTTGCTCGCGACGTCATCCGACCGCCGAGGATCTCGGCCGTCATCGCGATGTTGTCGGTGACAGCTGTCGCCGGTACCGGCCTCGGATACCCGCTGACGGCCGTGGTCGCCCAGACCTGGGGCTTGGCTGCCGCTTACTGGATGGGCGCCGTGCTCAGTGCCTGCACCCTGCTGATGGCGCTGAGTTTTGTTCCGCGTGCCCAGACGGCGATCCGCGCACCTGTGGACTGGGCAGGCGCGGTGATGCTGTCCGCCGGTACGGGGTCCACACTCCTGGCGGTCAGCAGGGGTGAGACATGGGGCTGGACGTCGCTCCGCACCGTTGTCCTTGCGCTGGTAGGACTTACGTTTCTCGTCGTGTGGGGGCGATGGAGTCTGCGACGCGATCACCCGCTGGTCGATCTCCGCCTGGCCACCCGCTCGGGAATCGCTGCACCGAATCTGGTGGCCTTCGGCGGTGGCATCGGTATGTACACATTGCTGACGTTGACCATCGTGCTGGTCCAGAGTTCAGATCCTGGCTGGGGGCTTGATCATTCGGTCACCGTCGCCGGGCTGATGTTGGTGCCCTACTCGCTGACGAGTGTTGTCGGCAGCAGACTCGCGCTGGCGGCCGGCGCCAAGTACGGCCCCGACGTCCTGCTGCCTCTGGGCTCGGTTGTGTTCATGGGTTCCACTCTCGGTCTGGCCTTCGTACACAGCAATGTGTACTGGGCGCTGGGCTGGATGGCCGTCGGCGGACTCGGCAGCGGCTTCACGTTCTCGTCGCTGGCCGTGCTCATCGTCCCGCACGTTCCGCCGGAGGAAACCGGTAGTGCGATGGCCTTCAACATGGTGCTGCGCTATCTCGGGTTCTCGGTGGGCAGCGCGGTCAGCGTGACGTTGATGGCCGTGTACGGCGGCGGGCAACAAGGCTTCGTCTGGACGCTGGTGACCATGGCGGCGGTGTTCGCCGTAGTCGCGGTGGGTGCGTGGTTGCTGACCACTCGGCAGAGACCACCCGCGGTTCCGGCATGAACCGGTCGACGCCACAAAAAGAAAAGGCCAGGAACTCGTGGTTCCCGGCCTGATCTCATTCTGTGGGCGAAGGGGGACTTGAACCCCCACGTCCCGAAGGACACTGGCACCTGAAGCCAGCGCGTCTGCCATTCCGCCACTCGCCCGTGGCTGCTCGTCGGTCTTCAAACGAACTGGAAAACGGTAACATGGGCCGGCCCTGCGTCAGAAATCGGCAGCTCCGGGCCGCGAGGGTGACGGGTCGGACGCGCGGCGCGTCAGAGGCACGTGCGATCAGATGAGTTGTACGTCACTTCTCGCGCAGCGTCAGAGTGGCCCCATTCGGGCCGATCAGCCCACGTATTCGGCCGAATCGGACACCGGCCGCCTCCTGGGACATCTGTGGCGGACGGTGCAGAAGTTCCGTCCGGAGTGTCCAACGGGGGGTGTGAGTCGCTATCATCAAACAGCACGATTGGCACGCCGACACGCTGAGAACCCGAAGGGAGGTCGTCGGTAGTGGGGATTCTGCAAAGAATCGAACGCAAACTCGAAGGTGCGGTAGATGACGGCTTCGCCCGGGTCTTCGGCGGCAAGGTCGCCCCGCAAGAGGTCGAGAACGCTCTGCAACGCGAAGCCGAAGACAACTTGGAAGATCTCGGCGACGGCGGCAAGCTCGCCCCGAACGCCTACAACCTGGTGGTCAGCTCCACCGACCACCGCGAGATGGTTGCCGAGTACGAGCTCAACCGGAAGACCTTCTCCAAGCATCTCGAGAATTTCATCCGTGACAACGGATGGCAGACATACGGTGACGTGGTGGTCGAGTTCTCCCACTCACCCACCCTGCACACCGGTCAGTTCCGGGCGCGGGGCACGGTCAATCCGGACGTCCGGCCGATGCCTGTGCAACAAGCAGGCCATCGTCCTCCAGATCGATCAGGGCCGCCGTTGCCCCCTCCGCCGCCCCCGGCGCCAAACCGAAACCCACAAGTAGGAGCCACTCCCATGACGCAGAACTCCGGATACGACCCCCGCGGAGGTTACGAACAGGGCTCCTACCCACCGCAGGCGGCCTACAGCCAGCAGCCCTACGAGCAGGGCCAGGACAACTCCGGTGACGGCGCGCAGGCATACAGCCAGCAGGGTGGCTACGACCAGCAGGGTTACAACCAGGCCGGCTACGACCAGCAAGGTTACGACCAGCGTGGCTATGACCAACGCGGTTACGACCAGCACGGTGGTTACGACCAGCAAGGGTATGACCAGGGTGCCTACCAGCAGGGTGGCCACGACCAGCAGGGTTACAACCAGGGTGGGTACGCCCAGCCGCCGGCCAACCCGGAGCAGGGCTACGACCCGCGCAACTACCAGCAGGGCTACGACCAGGGCGGCTACCAGCAGCCCGGGTACGACCAGCAGGGTTACGACCAGGGCGGCTACCAGCAGCCCGGGTACAGCCAGAACGAGTACGACCAGCAGGGTGCCTACAACCAGCAGGCCGGCTACGCGCAGGGATACCCGCAACAGGGCGGGTACGACCAGCAGGGTGGCTACGACCAGCAGGCCGGTTACGCCCAGGCTCCCGGCTACGGCGCCCCCGCCGCTTACGCACCGACGGCGATCACGCTGCTGCTCGAAGACGGCAGCAACCGCACGTTCCAGCTGCGCAACGGCTCGAATGTCATCGGCCGCGGCCAGGACGCCCAGTTCCGCCTGCCCGACACCGGTGTTTCCCGCCGCCACGTCGAGATCCGCTGGGACGGCTCGAGCGCCCTCCTCAACGACCTCAACTCCACGAACGGCACCACGGTCAACGATGTCCAGGTCAGCAGCTGGGAACTCGCGGACGGTGACCGGATCCGCGTGGGGCATTCGGACATCACCGTCCGTTTCCAGTGACGCCCGCACAAACCGTCACTACCCAGTAGCGCGCTCCCTCGATCCGCGTGGCTCACAGCTGCTCGATGCACAAGTGAGACATCCGAATGCGTGATGGAGCGACACTGGGCCATAAGATGCACTGGACGTTGATGGCTGGCCCAGGAGGTGGAAAAGCGTGCAGGGCATAGTGCTGCAACTGACGCGTGTCGGCTTCTTGCTACTGCTGTGGCTCCTGGTGTGGGCAGTACTGCGGGTCATCCGCACCGATGTGTACGCCGCCACCGGTCAACGACCCATGACGCGCTACGAACGCCGCAACCGCGGCGGGTCCCCCGCCAAGGTCAAAGGCGGGGCCAGATATCTCGTGGTCACCCATGGGGCCCTGGCCAACACGAGGATCACGCTCGGCACTCAACCGGTGTTGCTGGGCCGCGCCGACGACTCGACCCTGGTTCTCACCGACGAGTACGCCTCGGAGCGTCACGCTCGGCTGATCCGCCGGGGAGACGACTGGTATGTCGAGGACCTCGGCTCCACCAACGGCACCTACCTCGACCGTGCGAAGGTGACCACCGCTGTGCGCGTGCCGCTCGCAACTCCGGTCAGGGTGGGCAAAACCGTGATTGAGTTGCGCCCGTGACCCTGGTGTTGCGCTATATCGCGCGTAGCGACCGCGGCCTGGTCCGTGCGAACAACGAAGACTCCGTGTACGCCGGTGCCCGACTGCTGGCCCTTGCCGACGGCATGGGCGGCCACGCAGCCGGTGAGGTGGCCAGCCAGCTGGTCATCCAGGCCCTACGTCCCCTCGATGACGACGAGCCCGGCGGCGACCTCCTCGCGAAACTCGAAGAGGCCACCCGCCACGGCAACGAGGCGATCGCCGACCAGGTTGCCGAGGCCCCCGAACTCGACGGCATGGGCACCACCCTCACCGCCATCCTCTTCGCGGGCTCGCGCCTGGGTCTGTGCCACATCGGCGATTCGCGCGGCTATCTGCTGCGCGACGGCCAGCTCACCCAGATCACCCGCGACGACACGTTCGTTCAGACCCTTGTCGAAGAAGGCCGGATCACGGCCGAAGAAGCACACACACATCCGCAACGGTCGTTGATCATGCGTGCGCTCACCGGTACCGAGGTCGAGCCCACGCTGACGGTGCGCGAAGCCCGCCCCGGCGACCGCTACCTCCTGTGCAGCGACGGCCTGTCCGACGTGGTCAGCGAAGAGACCATCGCCGACACCATGACGTCGGTGGAGAACTACCGCGACTGCGCCGACCGGCTCATCGAGCTCGCCCTGCGTGGCGGTGGGCCCGACAACGTCACCGTCGTGGTCGCCGACGTCGTCGATGTGGATTACGGCGACAGCCAGCCGATCGTCGGCGGCGCGGCCGGAGGCGACGACCAGGAGTACGTCCCCGATCCGCGTACCTCGGCCGGTCGTGCGGCCGCGCTGCGCCCGCCTGCCCAGTCGCCCCGGCGGCCGACCATCGGAACCCCCGAACCCGAACCGCCGCAAGCACACCCGCGCCGTAAATGGATCCTCGGCGGCATCGCTCTGGCCGTGATCGCCGTACTCATCGCCGGTGTCTTCGTCGGCCGCGCGATCGTCCGGTCGAACTACTACGTCAGCGCCGACAACGGCGAAGTGGTGCTCTACCGCGGACTGCAGGGGTCATTCCTGGGCTTGAGCCTGCACGAGCTGAGCAAGATCACCTGCACCGGAGCCATGGACACCGACAGGCCGACGGTCACCATCGCCGACTACAACAATCGCCCCGAGAACTGCGTACCCCTGAAGGTGTCCGACCTCACCGGCACGGCGCCCGCGTCGCTCGAAGGCCGCGACCCGGTGCCTCTCGACGATGCCGAGGAGCAGGTCCGCAACCTGATGGACAACCTCGTGCCGTTGTGTCCCGAAGAGGAATCGGCCTCGGCCGAAGGCGTCACCCCGGGCCCGGCCCAGCCCCTCGCGCCGGGTACCGAGAGTCCTGTACCGCCGCCGGCCACACCGGGACAGCCCGCGCCGGTGCTCCCGCAGTCGGGCAGTGCCAGCACGCAGCCTCCGCTGACATCCACCACCACGCCGCCCGTCACGGCCCCGGAAAACTGTCGGGGGCGCTGATGTCACAGGCCGCCGTCACACAGACACCGGCTTCCGGGCCGATCCGCAACTACACAGGCCGCAACTCCGAACTGGTGTTGCTCGGCCTGTCGACGATCATCGTCTTCACCGCGCTCATCCTGGTCGAGGCTGCGCAGTCCCAGAGCATCACCTGGGAACTGGCCAAGTACATGGCCGCCTACGTCCTGCTCTACGGTTTCGCCCACCTGGTCGTACGGCGATTCGCGCCCTACGCCGATCCGCTGATCCTGCCGCTGGTGGCCACCATCAACGGTCTCGGGCTCGTCCTGATCCATCGCCTCGACCTCGGAACCGGTCAGAACGGTGAGACCGCCAATCCCATCGACCGCACCAACGACGCCGATCAGCAGGTTCTGTGGGCCGTCCTCGGCATCATCGCGTTCGCGGCCATCCTGATCCTGATCCGCGACCACCGGACGCTGTCGCGGTACAGCTATCTACTGGGCCTGAGCGGTCTGGTTTTCCTGGCCATCCCGGCGATCCTGCCGTCGTCTATGTCGGAGATCAACGGTTCCAAGATCTGGATTCGCACCCCGCTGTTCAACATCCAGCCAGGCGAGTTCTCGAAGATCCTGATCATCATCTTCACCGCGTCGTTGCTGGTGTCCAAGCGTGATCTGTTCACCACCGCGGGTAAGCATTTCCTCGGTATGGACCTGCCCCGCGCTCGCGACCTCGGCCCGCTGCTCGCCGCCTGGATCATCTCCATCGGCGTCCTGGCGTTCGAGGCCGACCTCGGCACCTCACTCCTGATCTTCTCGACCATGCTGGTGATGCTGTACGTGGCGACCGAGCGGGTGAGCTGGCTGATCATCGGCGTCAGCCTGTTCGCCCTGGGCGCACTGGTCGCCTACCAGCTGTTCTCGCATCTGCAGGTGCGTGTCGCGGTGTGGCAGGACCCGTTCGGCGACTTCTACGGCCAGGGCTACCAGGTCGGCCAGAGTCTGTTCGGTCTGGCCACCGGCGGTCTGTTCGGCACCGGTCTGGGTTCTGGCAGGCCCAACATCGTGCCGTTCGCCAACACCGACTTCATCATCGCCACCATCGGCGAAGAGCTCGGCCTGGTGGGACTCGCGGCGATCCTGCTGCTTTATCTGGTGCTGATCGTCCGCGGTCTGCGCACCGGCATCGCCGTTCGTGACAGCTTCGGCAAGCTCCTCGCCACCGGGTTGTCGTTCACGATCGCGGTGCAGATCTTCGTGGTGGTCGGCGGCGTCACCAAGCTGATCCCGCTGACCGGCCTGACCACACCGTTCATGTCCTACGGCGGCTCATCGCTGCTGGCGAACTACATCCTGGTCGCGTTGCTCATCCGCGTGTCCAACGCCGCACGTGAGCCCGATCCGACCAAGAAGAAGTCGACGCCCATCGCCGAGGCGCCCACCGAGATGGTCAAGCGCTCATGAACATTCCCATTCGTCGCGTGGTCATCGCGGTCATGGTGATCATCCTCGTGCTGCTCGCCAACGCCACCTACGTGCAGGTGTTCAAGGCCGACAACCTGCGGGCCGACCCACGCAATCAGCGGGTGCTCCTCGACGAGTACTCGCGTCAGCGCGGCCAGATCACCGCCGGCCAGGACGTGATCGCGCAGTCGGTGCCCACCGATGACCGGCTCAAGTACCTGCGCACCTATCCGGGACCGTGGGCGCCTGCCTTTGCACCGGTCACCGGTTACTACTCGTTCCAGTACGCGAGTTCGGGACTCGAGCAGGCCGAGGATTCCATCCTCAACGGCAACGACGACCGGCTGTTCGGACAGCGCTTCGCCGACATGTTCTCCGGTCGTGATCCACGCGGGGGCAACGTGATCACCACCATCGACCCGCGGGCGCAGCAGATCGCCTTCGACGAGATGAACAAGGGCTGCAACGGCGGCTGCCGCGGAGCCGTGGTGGCGCTCGCACCGAACACCGGAGCGATCCTGGCGATGGTGTCCACACCGAGTTACGACCCCAATCTGCTGGCCAGCCACGACACCACCGTCCGTGAAGACGCTTGGGCCGCGTGGAATCCCACCGAGGATTCGACCGGGTTCCAGCCGATGCTCAATCGGGCCCTCAACGAGACCTACCCACCTGGTTCGACGTTCAAGGTGATCACCGCTGCCGCTGCGCTCGAGCAGGGCATCGGCCAAGATGAACGCCTCACGGCGGCAAGCAGTTACACGCTGCCGCAGACCGAAACCGGTCTGACCAACTACGGCGGTCAGACCTGCCCCGACTCCAGCGGTGGCCAGGTGACGATGCATCAGGCCCTCGAGTACTCGTGCAACACAGCGTTTGTGCAACTGTCCACCGAGAAACTGCAAAACCCGATCGAAGCGGTCAAGAACCAGGCCAACGCTTTCGGTGTCGACACCGAACTACCCGACACCCCGCTGCCCGTCTCCGAATCGTCGGTCGGCCCGATTCCTGACCTCGCCGCTCTCGGCCAGAGCTCCATCGGCCAACGTGATGTGCGGTTCACCCCACTCCAGAACGCGATGATCGCCGCGACCATCGCCAACGGTGGGGTTCGCATGCAGCCGTACCTCGTGGACAAGTTGCAGGGTCCTGACCTCAAGACCCTGAACACCACCCGGCCCAATTCGCTCAACGAGCCGATCAGCGCTCAGACCGCCGCGACCCTGACCGACATGATGATCGACTCCGAACGCAACACCCGCGGATCCGGCGGGCCGGTGCCCATCGCATCGAAGACAGGAACCGCCGAGCACTCCAACACCCAGGGCACCGATGAGACCCCCTACGCCTGGTACATCGCGTTCGGTCCGTCGAGCAATGCCAAGGTGGCCGTGGCGGTGATCGTCGAGAACGGGGACGGCGGACTACAGGCAACGGGCGGCTCGTCAGCCGCCCCTATCGGGCGCGCCGTGATCAACGCGCTCGCGGGTGAGAGGTGACCGCGTGAGTTTGCAGGGTGGCACGACCATCGCAGGCCGGTATCGGCTGATGCGGTTGATCGCGACCGGTGGCATGGGCCAGGTGTGGGAAACCATGGACACCAGGCTCGATCGGCGCGTGGCGGTCAAGGTTCTCAAGGCAGAGTTCTCCGACGACCCCGAGTTCCTGGAGCGGTTCCGCACCGAGGCCCGCACCACAGCCCAGTTGAACCATCCCGGCATTGCCAACGTCTTCGACTACGGCGAGGCGCAGGACCCGGGTGCGGGTTCGGTGGCCTATCTGGTGATGGAACTGGTCAACGGGGAGCCGCTCAATGCGGTGCTGTCCCGTGTCGGCCGGCTGTCATTGAACAACTCCCTCGACATGCTCGAGCAGACCGGCCGGGCGCTCAAGGCCGCCCACGACGCCGGTCTGGTGCACCGCGACGTCAAGCCCGGCAACATCCTCATCACTCCCACCGGCCGGGTGAAGATCACCGACTTCGGTATCGCCAAGGCAGTGGACGCGGCGCCGGTCACCCAGACCGGAATGGTCATGGGCACAGCGCAATACATCTCGCCTGAGCAAGCGCTCGGCGAAGACGCAACCGCCGCGTCCGATGTGTACTCACTCGGCATCGTCGGCTACGAGGCGATCGCAGGCCGTCGTCCGTTCCTGGGTGACGGTGCCATCACCGTGGCGATGAAGCACATCCGCGAAGAGGCACCACCGCTTCCGACCAACCTCCCGGTCAATGTCCGGGAACTGATCGAGATCACCATCGCAAAGGACCCCAAACAGCGGTATGCCGATGGCGGGGAGTTCGCCGACGCGGTGGCTGCGGTGCGCGCCGGCCGTCGGGCACCTCTGCCAGGTACCGCCGCAGCCGCGGGAGCACGGCCGGCCACGGCGATGATGGCCCCGATGACGGGCGCCACCCGTCCCACCCCGCCGCCGCAGCACCGTGCCGCGGTCGCACCGGTGCCGGTGGATCGCCAAGACGGTTGGTCCACGGGGCAGAAGGCCCTCGCCGCCGCTGCCGTGATCCTGCTGCTCGGTGCGCTGGTCCTGGTCGGCTTCCTGATCCTCAACTCCGATGACGCCACCGGCGACGTCCCGACGAGGTCGACCACCCCGACCACGACGACGACAACGAGGACCACCACGCCTCCGCCGACGACCACCGAAGAAACAACCACCGAAGAAACAACGACCACAACCACGCGCACGACCACGACGACCACTGAAGAAACGACGACGACCACCGAGTCGACGACCGGTGGATTCACCCTGCCGAGCATTCAGATCCCCGGCCTGCCGGCCCGGGAGAGCGATGACCAGCTCGGCCAGGGCGACGAAGAGGCCAGTACGAGTGCGCAGCCCGAACCGCAGGATGGTGGTTGATGGCCGACCCCCGGCAGATCTCTGATCGATACGAACTGGGCGAAACCCTCGGTTTCGGCGGCATGTCCGAGGTCCACCTCGCGCGTGACCTGCTCCTGCACCGCGATGTGGCCATCAAGGTGTTGCGCGCCGATCTGGCCCGCGACCCGACGTTCTACCTGCGCTTCCGGCGCGAGGCGCAGAATGCGGCGGCCCTCAACCACCCGACGATCGTCCAAGTCTTCGACACCGGCGAGGCGACCACCCCGGAGGGGCCGCTGCCGTACATCGTGATGGAGTTCGTCGACGGCGAAACCCTGCGCGACGTCCTGCGCGCCGAGGGGTACATCAAACCTCGGCAGGCCATGACGTGGATCGCTGACGTGGCTGCAGCACTGCACTTCTCACATCAAAACGGCATCGTTCACCGGGACGTGAAGCCGGCGAACGTGATGATCGACAAATCCGGCGCGGTGAAGGTGATGGACTTCGGCATCGCCCGCGTGCTGGCCGACACCGGCAACTCCGTGACCCAGACCGCGGCCGTCATCGGCACCGCTCAGTACCTGTCACCCGAGCAGGCCCGCGGCGAGAGTGTCGATGCCCGCAGCGACGTCTACTCGCTGGGCTGTGTGCTGTTCGAGCTGCTGACCGGCGAACCACCGTTCACCGGCGACTCACCGGTGGCAGTCGCCTATCAGCATGTGCGTGAAGATCCCCCGACCCCGTCGTCGGTCCGCGAGGGGGTGCCACACGAGCTGGATTCCGTGGTTCTCAAGGCCATGAGCAAGAACCCGGCCAATCGCTACCAATCGGCCTCCGAGATGCGGTCGGATCTGATGAAGGTGCTCGCCGGCGGCAAACCCAGTGCCCCGATCGTGATGTCGGACGAGGACCGCACCGCGCTGATCGACACCGGTCCTCGGGCCCGGGTCTCCCGCGTCGGGCCGAGCGGCACCAGTCACCGCCGCGATGATGACGACGACTCGCAGGGGCGACGCAAGGCTATCAAGTTCGCCGGATTCGGTGTGCTCGCGGCATTGGTGATCGCTGCTGTGACCCTGTTGCTGCTGCGTCCTTGGGCGTCGGATGTCACGCCGCAGGTGTCGATTCCGCGGGTCACCGACATGTCTGCGGTCGACGCAAAGGCCGAACTCGAACGCATGGGGTTTCGCGTAAATCAGCGCGATGAGCCCAGCCCGACCGTCGCGGTCGGTGCACCCACCCGCACCACTCCGGGTGAAGGTGTAAAAGTCGACAAGGGAGCCACCGTCACCCTGTACGTCTCCACCGGCCCACTGCGGCAACAGATCCCAGATCTGCGTGGCCGGACATTGGCGGAAGCGACAGCCGAGCTGGGCAATCTGGGATTCACCAACACCCGGTCGATCGAGGTGTCCTCCACCGCCGACCTCAAGGACAAAGTGGTCGCCACAGCACCTGCCGCGCGCAGTACGCAGGCGGTCACGGAGCTGATCACCATCCAGGTCGGCACCGGGCCACGCAAGGTCACCGTCCCCGACCTCACCGGTCAGCGCGAGGCGCAGGCGCGGACGAATCTCGACCAGCTCAACCTCGACATAGCCGTGGTTGCCACCGATTCGGAATTGCCGTCGGGCACGGTGATCAGCTCATCGCCGAACGCCGGCGAAGTGGTCGACGAGCGCAGTGTCGTGCAGGTGACCATCAGCCGCGGCAACATGTTCGTGGTGCCCGATCTGCGCGGCCGGACGGCGGCGCAGGCCCAGACGATCCTGACGTCGGCGGGGTGGGAACGAACCACCCTCACCACCGTGCAGCGCAACGTGCCGCTCGGCAGCCCCGACGACGAGAAGGTCCTCGAACAGGCTCCCGTGGCCGGCAGTCTCCTCCGCAAGGACGCGGCGGTGTCGATCACGGTCGGACGGGCGAGCCTGCTTCCCTGACAACGGGAAGGACGGCAGTCACCCCGATCGATCCGGTAACGAGGATCGGCCGGGTGGTCGTCAGCCGAGCGCTGCGGCCACCTGCGCTTCGAGGGTGCTGACCTGTCCATCGGGGACGGTCATGCCGCACACGGTCAGCCAGTTCGCCAGCATCCGGTGCCCGCCCTGGGTCAGCACACTCTCCGGATGGAACTGCACACCGTGGATGGGGAGTTCGCGGTGCTTCATGGCCATCACGATGCCGCTCTCGGTGTGCGCGGTCACCTGGATCTCGGCCGGAATCGTCTCAGGTAGCACGGTGAGGGAGTGGTACCTGGTTGCCGTGAACGGGTTGGGCAGGCCCGCAAGAACGCCATCTGCGTCGTCGTCGTGCGTGACCAACGACGTCTTGCCGTGCAGCAATTCGGGCGCCCGATCCACGGTGGCGCCGAAGGCCGCTCCGATCGCCTGATGGCCCAGACACACTCCGAGCAGAGGGGTGCCCTGGTCGGCCGCAGCCTTCACAAGAGGCATGGTGGCGCCGGCACGCTGAGGGGTTCCAGGACCCGGCGACAGCAGAACACCGTCGAAATCCTTGACCGCACCGTCCGGGTCGGCGAGTCGAGCATCGTCGTTGCGCCACACCTGTGCATGCACGCCCAACTGGCCCAGGTACTGGACCAGGTTGTAGACAAAGCTGTCGTAGTTGTCCACCACGAGTATTCGCGCGGGCTGGGGCTCATTCACAGTGGTCAACAATACCTGGGTGCACGCGAGGGCCTCCCATCGTCGATCCCAGGTGGGCTAGGTTATAGGGAGACGTTTTTGCCCGCGAACCGAGGAAACCATGCCCAAGTCGAAGGTCCGCAAGAAGACCGATTACACGATCAACCCCGCCAGCCGCACTCCGGTCAAGGTGAAGACCGGGCCGTCGAGCCCGGTGTACGTCTCCACGATGCTCGGCCTGATGGTGCTGGGACTGCTGTGGCTGATCGTCTTCTATCTGGTTGCCACGCCGGAGTCGCTCGGCGCCGACGGCAAGATCCTCAACTGGATGTACGAGTTGGGACCCTGGAACTTCCTGATCGGTTTCGGTTTCATGGTCGCCGGACTTCTGATGACCATGAAATGGCGCTGACCAGGCGTTATGGTTCATCCACAGTCTTGAACAACATGTGTGTAATTCATCCCCACTGTGGATAGGGCCTGTGGATAACTCGGCACAGCCTTCTTCTGCGTGGTCCACTCCGGCTGCGATGGGTGCGGTCATGGTGGTCGGCGGCATACTCCTCGGCGGCGCCGCAGCTTTCTCTGCTCCCGATCCGGCCGGTCTGGTACTGATGTCGATTGCCGCACTCTTGTTGGTGGTGCTCGGCGCGATCGCGCTGCTGGTACGGCCCAGACTCGCCGTCATCGACGGACACCTGATCCAGATCCGCACGGTGACCGGCGCGCGCACATACCCATTCGATGCGGTGCGCCGCGCGCAGGTGGTCACCTACTCGCGCTACGGCCGCCAGGTGCCGCATCTCGAGTTCGATCTCGACGACACCGCAGCCCGCGAAGGGGAAAGATTGGTGATCTTCGGTCGATGGGACCTCGGGGCAAATCCGCTGGACGTGGCAGATGCACTGCGCACGGCCGGACTGCCCGTGGAGACGAGAAAGTAGCTGCTGCCCGCGGTTACGGTCGGCGGGATCAGGCGGTGAGAGTTGCCGCGCGAACCACGCCGATCAGCAAGGCCAGCACGATCAGCCCCGCAATCGAAGCCCAACCGACGGCGGCGACGTTGCGGGCGGTACGCGATCCGGCGGGTAGAAGGCCGGGGCCGTAGAGGACCCCTGCTGCCGCGGCGGCACCGAAGACCAGTCCCCCGAGGTGCGCCCACAAGGAGATGTTGGGGATGGTCAGCGAGAGAACGATGTTCAGCCCGATCACACCCAGTACGAACCCCGCCGGAACCTTCGCCCGCAGTACCACCACCAGCGTGGCCCCCATCAGCCCGAAGATGGCTCCGGAAGCGCCGGCGTTGATGGCGTTCGGGTTCTCGAACAGCATGACCATCGCGCTGCCACCGAGCAGCGACGCCAGGTAGACGCCTACGAAACGTGCTGTGCCGAGGGTGATCTCGACGTCGCGGCCCAGGATGTACAGCGAGAACATGTTGACCGCGACATGAATCAACGAGAAGTGCAGGAAGCCGGCGGTGAGCAGACGCCAGTACTCGCCATCGGCGAGGAAGGGCCCGAAGAGCGCGCCCTCGTAGAAGATCCGCGAGCCGCGGACTTCGGTGAAGCTACCGGCCTGCGCCACCGTGGCCACGAACACCGCGGTGTTGACGGCGAGCAGCACGTACGTCGCCCACGGGGTCTTCGACCCGATGCCCCGAGGGCCGACCACGGTTGCCCGTGGGGTGTCCCGCCCGGATGCCCGGACGCAGTCGACACAGTGCTGGCCGACTGCGGCCGGGGTGAGACATTGTGGACATGCCGGACGGCCGCACCGGCTGCAGGCCAGACCCGTCGGCCGGTCAGGATGCCGGACGCACACCTGGGTGGGTGGCGACGGCGGGTTCTGGAATGTCACACAGTCCTCATCTGAGCAGAGCTCGGCACGACCGGATGGCGGTCTGTCAGGACTCGATGGTGACCTTTTCGATGATCACGTCGTCCAGCGGGCGGTCACGACGGTCGGTCGGAACGGCCTCGATCGCGTTGACGACCTTCTGGGACTCCTCGTCCTCGACCACACCGAAGATGGTGTGCTTGCGGTTCAGGTGAGGGGTGGGTCCGACGGTGATGAAGAACTGCGACCCATTGGTGCCGGGTCCGGCGTTCGCCATGGCCAGCAAGTACGGCTGATTGAACGTGAGCTCGGGGTGGAACTCGTCCTCGAACTGGTAGCCCGGTCCGCCCATACCGGTCCCGGTGGGATCGCCGCCCTGGAGCATGAAGCCCGAGATGATGCGGTGGAACACCGCGCCGTCGTAGAACGGTCCGGCGTCTCCGCCGGAAGCGTTGGGCTTGGAGTACTCCTTCGACCCCTCGGCGAGGCCGGTGAAGTTGGCGACGGTCTTGGGCGCGTGGTTACCGAACAGGGCGATTCTGATGTCACCGTGATTGGTGTGCAGGGTCGCGGTTGCGGTTTTCAATGCTGTGGTCACGGCCTCCATGGTGCCACTGAACGCCGTCGGCGCGGACGTCAGCCGACAGGCAAGCCAGGTTTTGCCTTTGCCACCGCGGGTATTACCCACCTCACGGGAGCCCGGCCCGCAGGCCGCGGCCCCACCACCTTCGAGATCCTCGCTGGTGACGAGTCGAGACGAAAGTGAGACACGATGACCGACGCAAAGAAGGACGTATCCGGCACCACCCCGGGTGTGGACGAAGCTCCGCAGGAGCCAGACACAGCCCTGGACGGAACCACGGCTCCGGACGCAACCGAACTCCCGAAAGACGGAAGCGATCTACCCGACAACTGGGACAACAGCTCGGGATACGCCGGGGCATCGGCCGAACAACTCGAGGACCGATGACCCAGCACTCGGGGCCGGTCCACAACGAGACCAACCCGGAACCGGCGAACACACCGGGCCTCGAGGCAGGGGGCGGGGTGGCGCCAGGATCAACGCCACCTGATGCGCCACAGACCTCAGGCTTGTCGGATTCCGAACCGCGCACCAGCAACCGGTTCCCTCCCACCGGAATCGCGATGATCATCGGGCTTGTCATTCTGGTGCTGTTGTTCGCCGCCGCGGCGGTCGCCATCATCGCCCAGATGGGTTAGCCGATCTCTTCCCCAACGCCGCTCCAGGTCGTCCGCAAGGACAGCACCATTGGGGCGGCGTTTGCGGGTCGGCCCCGTCATCGACCGAGATGACTGCAGGCACAAGGCGGATACGGCGGGGTAGGTTTGACAGAAGGCGATGGGAGCGCAGATGAACGGCACCTCTGACAGAGGATCGCCGGCCGAGGGTGAAGGCGCACGTTCCAACCAATCCAAAGCCGGATCGACCAAGAGCGCGGCGGGGGCGTCGGTGTTCACCGGCATCAGCCAGCTCTGCGAGACGGTCGTACGGCTCTCCGGGGTGGACGGCGCCGCGATCGCCCTGCTGACCCGCTCGAGCCGTGTACGCGACCTCGTCTACGCCACCGATGCCACCGCTCAGCAGATCGATGAGCTGCAGTTCACTCTCGGCGAGGGCCCGTGTCTCGACGCCTATCACGACCACAACAATCAGCTGCTGCCCGACCTGACCAATTCTGCCGTGAACGGCCGATGGCCGGTGTTCGTCGGCGAAGCCCTCGACATCGGTGTGCGGTCGGTGTTCGCGTTCCCCGTGGTGGAGGGGGGCAACCCGCTGGGCGTGCTCGAGCTCTATCGGCGTACTCCCGGAGCGCTCGGGGCCGATGAGCTCAACGCCGCTCTCACCATCGCTGCCACCGCAGCGTTCACCGTTCGGCAGAACTGGGATGCGTACCTGGCGCAGACGAACGATGCCGCCGGCGCCGACGCCGCAGCGGAAGACCTCAGCGCGGCCCAGGTCGATTCGCCGGGCGCCTTTTCTCGCTCGCAGGTGTATCTGGCGTCCGGAATGGCGGCCGTTCAACTAGGCATACCGGCCGGTGAGGCCCTCGACCGGTTGCGGGCATATTCGTACCAACACAGCCGGTCCATCAAGGACGTGTCCGACGACGTGGTGGCCCGCCGACTGAACCTGCGTGACGAAGCCGATCTGGAGGACACATGAGGACCAAGATGTGCCGGGCAGACCGATGAGCGACGTGCTGAACCGTGTCGCGATCGCCGATGTGACCGGAACACTGACAACTGACTTCGACCTGCCGACGTTGCTCCAGACAGTGGTCACTCACGCCCGAGAAGGTTTTGATGCGTTCTCTGCAGTGATCGTGTTGCGCGATGATCGTCGCTCGACCGCAGGAGACGACCTGCACATCGTCGCCGAATCATGTCAGTCCGATGTGGGCGCGGACCCCGAGCTCAACACCACAGGGCCTGCGCAGAGCAGCGTCTACGACGGGGCGCTCACGCTGGTGACCGATTTGTCGTCCTCTGACGACACCCGTTGGCCGGACTACCGGAAACGTGCAGTGTCGGTCGGGCTCCTCGGAGTCCGTGCCTACCCCATCAAGGCGCTGTCGGAGCCGGTCGGCTCTTTGATCGTCCACACCCAGCAGGTCTGGGACGAATCCGGCCAACCCAGCGAGTTCGGGCAGATCCTGGCCAATCTGGTGGCTATTGCCCTCACCAACGGCATGCCGTCCGCCCGTCAGGCCGGGGTGTCCAGTTCCGTCGACGCGGTGCTCGAAGGAACCAGTGTGGTCGCCACCGCCGTCGGCATCATCGCCGAATATCGGGGTGTCGAGATCGTCGAGGCTCGGCACCACCTGACCCGGCTGGCGCGCGCTCATGGCGTCACGGTCACGGCGCATGCCCGCTCGGTTGTCGCAGCGCAGAACAGTTCACCCTCCGATCCCGGTGCGACGGGCGTATTCACCCCGCCCAACGACCCTGGTGCCCCTCGCCGGATAGACATATGACACGGGCGACTCGCTCGGCATCTTTGTCCATCTGAGCCCGCTGACGGCAGGTGAGGGAAAAGCGACAGGCACGGCGACACCGATCCGGTCGACGATGTCCTTCCGGCTGTACTCGGACCGCGAGGCGACCGGTGCACTGAACCTGTACGCCGACAACGCATTCGCGTGTACCGAAGGCGCCGAGGAGGTCGGCCTGGTGCATGATCATGGAGCGGTACGACCTCGATGCTGTCCAGGCGTTCGATCTGCTCAAAAAGTCGTCACAGCAATCGAATACGCGTCCGGTGGACGTATGCCGACGGCTCGTTCGCCGGGAACATTCCGCTGTCGATCCGCCGAGGACTACGCGGGCCGAGCACCGTTGAGTCCCACCTGTCCGTGCCCACTAGGGTGGACAACAGTCCGCATTGGTTTCACCGAGGAGGTTTCATGAGCAAACTCGAATCCGAACTGAAAGCGGTCCGTCAACGTGCCGCTACCCGCAGCGCCGGGCAGCGGGTGAAACTCGGCGGTCGACAGACCCTGGCCGGGTTGTCGAACCTCACCCGCGGGTCGGCCGGGTTGAGCGTCGCCGGCGCGCGCAAGTCGCTGCTCGGTGCCTCCGTCGCCACCCGAGGGGCCGGCAATGCCGCACTCGCCGGCGCCAAGAAGGTCGCGGCCCAAGCGCGTTCGACGGAATCCGAGCTCGCCGCCGAGGCTCGCGAACTCACGGCTGCGTACCGCGACCGGGCCGCCGAAGTGCTCCCTGTGACGATCAGCAACCCCACCGTCGTCGATGCCCTCGAACGCGCCGGGCTCGTCGATGCACTCCCCAACCAGCTGGTGACCACGAAGTCCCCTTCTCGTCGCCGCCTCAGGATCGCTCTGATCGTGGTCGGGCTCGTGGGTGCAGGTGCGGCCGCATTCGCCATCAGCCGTCGCACACGTCCGCAACCACCATCGGTGGCCGCTGCGCCCCCGCGTCTGGCCGACGTACCGGTTGTCGAGACCGAAGCCGAGTCCGTCGACCCCGCCGGTCAGTCCACGAACGGGCAGTCCGCCGATTGAGGTGGTGCCAGATTGAGGTCGGTGCGTCAGTTGAGGTCGCCGCGGCAGGTACGGTGTGACGGGTGAGTGTTGAGAACGGCGAGGGCAACCGACGCCGCCATGGCGAGCCCATCCCGGCATGGCGACCGCGCACCGGGCCTGCCGAAGGCCCACCGCCGGGTTACCGGCCCGGCCCCCCTCAGGCTCCGGCCCCTCAAGGTGGCCCTCCGCCCGAGCCGGGTCGTGGTTATGCCCCACGGCCTGGACCCAGCGGACCTCCGCCCTTCAATCCCGGCCCGGTCGACCGCCCACGAGAAGATCCTCGGCGACGTCAGCCGCCTCCCTCCTCTCCCGCACCACTGAGCGGTCCCGCGGCTGGTCTCGGTGCCCCACCCGCGCCGTTGAGCAGTGCCTATTCGCAGACGTCTGATCCGGCAGAAACCCGTTATGACGGTCCGCAGGGCGACCACCCAGCAGATCAGGAGTCCGGAGCCGAGATGAGTCCTGCGCCCGCGTCGCGATCCAACAAGACCAATGTCACCGCCGTCGTCGCCATGATCTTGTCGGTGCTGGGCGTCACCTCGTTGATCGGGATCGTCTGCGGCCACGTTGCGCGGTCACAAATCCGGCGGACCGGCGAGCAGGGTTTGCCGTTCGCGGTCGCCGCTCTATGGGTTGGGTATCTCTATCTGGCAGCGGGCATCTTGGTCCTCGCCGGATATCTGTACATCGTCGGCCAAGGCAACTGAGCCTCCCAACCGCAGAGCCTCCCGCCGCAGAGCCTCCCGACCACAGCGCGTTTCCAACCACAGGGCAAGGACCGCCGTCGCGTGATCGAATTGCTTCATGGACGATGACAAGACCCGCGACATCCGGATCGGCAACGATGAGCGGGGTCGCGCCCTCGACGCACTCGGTGAGCATTTCACCAGTGGTCGACTCGACCACACCGAGTACGAAGAGCGCGTTCAGCTGGCCGCGGCCGCACATACCCGCTCCGACCTCGACAAGCTCTTCGGCGACCTGCCAGAACCCACCCCGTTCGGCTCAGGATCGTCGGTGCCTGCCCACGCCCATGATTCCTCCCCTGCCCAGGCACCTCGCAACAGTGCCCAGCGCACGCCGGGAAAGAAGCTGATACAGACCCTCAACCTGTTCGCCGGCGGCGGCACCCTGCTGCTCTTTCTTCTGCTCCAGGTGGTTTTCGACGTGCCCAACGCCTGGCTGGTGTTCATCGTCTTCCCGCTTGTCCTCGGCGGTATCCGCATCTGGTCCGGCCAAGCCGGTGATGACAACGCGGACTACGACGACACCGGACGCCTCGATCAGGCCGAATTCCGGCGTCGGCGTGAGATCGAGTCACGCCGACGCCGGGACTTCGGCTACTGAGCGACGCTCACACGGTCGAAGCGCTGCGAGATCAGAGCTGTGGGATCACCGTCTCGGCGATGAACTCGACGTGCTCGAGGTCGGACATGTCGAGCACCTGTAAGTAGATCCTCGTGGCGCCGACGGCCGCGTAGGTGCCGATCTTGTCGACGATCTCGTCCGGTGATCCCGCCAGACCATCTCGGCGCAGATCCTCGAGCCCCCGCCCGATGTTGTCGGCTCGGCGGGTCAGCTCGGCGTCGGAACGTCCGGCGCACACCACCAGCGCGGCTGAGTACGTCAGGTCGTCGGCCGGGCGGCCCCGTTCGGTACAGGCAGCCCGGACTCGTCCGAACGCCGCCTCGACGTCCTCGACGGGTGCAAACGGCACGTTGAACTCTGCGGCGTACTGCGCCGCCAGAGCTGCGGAGCGCTTCTTCCCGGCGCCACCGATGACGATCGGTGGTGCGGGCGACTGAACGGGCTTGGGCAATGCCGGAGAGTCGGTCACGGTGTAGTGGTCGCCCGAATACGAGAACTTCTCCCCGACCGGCGTGGTCCACAATCCGGAGATGACGGCGAGTTGTTCGGTGAGTCGGTCGAACCGTTCGCGAAGATCCGGGAACGGGATCGCATAGGCCTCGTGTTCGGCGGCATACCAACCGGCGCCGAGCCCGAAGTCCACCCGACCGCCCGACATCTGGTCCACCTGGGCGACGGTCACCGCGAGCGGGCCCGGATGGCGGAACGTTGCCGAGGACACGAGCGTGCCCAGCCGGATGGTGCTGGTCTCGCGGGCGAGCCCGGCCAGGGTGGTCCAAGCATCGGTCGGGCCCGGTAGACCCTCGACGTTCATGGCCAGGTAGTGGTCGGAACGGAAGAACGCCCCGAATCCGCCTGCCTCCGCGGTTCTCGCGACTGCAAGCTGGTCGTCGTAGGTGGCGCCTTGCTGGGGTTCGACAAATATTCGCAAATCCATACAGCCACTCTTACGGGCTTTGATCGCGTTCGCCACCTCGGGGGCCTGACGGCCGAATCAGGGTGGTGCAGTTCGTTCTTTGTGGAGCCTAGGAGATTCGAACTCCTGACATCTGCCTTGCAAAGGCAGCGCTCTACCAACTGAGCTAAGGCCCCGTTTGCCGGATCAACCGGCTGTCAGATCTCTCTGACCTTCGGGTAGACCATGCCACACCTCGATGTTGCGCCGAGATTCCGTGAGCAGGCCCGCGACGACGAGTGCGACTGCGGCGATCGCTACTGCAACTGCCTTCATCCGCTCATCCCCTTGGGTGGTGGTCCCTTGGTTCGGTTCGTCGTCACAGTGGGCCTAGGAGGACTTGAACCTCCGACCTCTTCGTTATCAGCGAAGCGCTCTAACCGCCTGAGCTATAGGCCCGTGAACCGAAGTCAGAGATTACCCGACTGCGTGCCTCCGCGACAAAACGGCTGGTCAAAAGCCCCTCAGTCGCGGTCGGCGAGGGTTACCTCCACACCACCCACGAGGTCGGACGAGAGGTTGTAGATGAACGATCCGACAGTGGCCAGAGCGGTGAACAGCACGACGTTGACCGCACCGATCAGAGCCGCGATACCGAACACACCTCCGGCGCTGATCTCGAACGAGGATTCCGCCGTGGTGTCACTGGACACCAGCGTGCCGAAGGAGTTGTTCAGCTGGTCCCAGACGCCCATGCCGTCGAGGATGAGATACAGCACACCCACCGCGATCATCCAGATGAAGAACGAGGCGACAGACAGGACCGCAGACACCTTGAACGCCGACCATGGATCGATCCGACGGATCTGGACAGCGGCGCGCAACGCACCCATGGCGCTCGGCGAAGGCATCGCCTCGAATGACCGATTGGCCGGCTGCGAGGCCTCCGGATGATGGATGGCATCGAGGTCGGGCAGATCTTCCTGCGGAAGGTCGCGCCGGTCGATGTTGCGGGTCGGGCCGTCGATCGGCTTCGACAGCGGTGACCGACTGGTCGAGTCGGTTTCCGAGGCCGGCAACTTGGGTGCTGCGGTGCCGGTGATCACCGGGCGTTTGGTGGTCGGCGCCGGGGCACCCGGACCGGGCTGGCGACCCGGGGGTGGGCCACTCGGGCCCCGGCCCGACCCTTGCTGAGGCGGCTGCTTTATCTGCGACTGTGGGCCGGTCGCCGATGCCGACGGCTGCCCGGGGCCGGTGGGCTGCCCCTGGCCGCCTTGAGAGCCGGCACGCTGCCAAGGAGGCACGCCACCGGGGCCGGTCCCGTTGCCGGGAGGCCGGCCCTGGGCCGGGGCCTGACCGGCGTCCGGCCGCGGCGCCTGATCCTGCACTGACACCGAAGGACGTGCGCCGTTGGCCGAGGAGTTCGCCGCGGCGGAGGCCGCCGTGTCCTGCTCACCACCGCTGCCCGACGATCCCTGCGGACCTTTCGGCGGCCCACTGGTGCCGTTCGGTTCGCCCGCGACCTTGGGTTCGTTGGGCTCGTCAGTTGTGCTCATGCGTTCCTTTGCGTTCGCCTCAGCTACTTCTTGCCGGCCGGCCCGTTCTGCGTGTCAGCCGGTTCATCCGGCTCGTCGGCATTGCGGGCAATAGCCAAGAGCGTAGTTCCTTCGCCCAGGTTCATCAGGCGGACGCCCTTGGTTTGGCGTCCGGCCTTGCGAACCTGCCGCGCACCGGTGCGGATGACGCCGCCCCCGGAGGTGATCGCATAGAGCTCACTGTCGTCGTCGACGATCACTGCGCCCACCAACGCGCCTCGGCGTTTGTCGTACTGGATCGTCAGGACGCCCTTACCGCCGCGACCCTGCACGGGGTAATCGCTCATCGCGGTGCGCTTGGCGTAGCCACCTGATGTCGCGACCAAGAGGTAGGTGTCCTCCCGGACCACGTTCAACGACAACAACTGGTCATCGTCGTTGAACCGCATGCCCTGGACACCAGAGGTCTGCCGCCCCATCGGACGCAAGACGTCGTCGGTGGCCGAGAAACGGATCGACTGTCCCTTCGTCGACACGAGCAGCAGGTCGTCGTCGGCGCTGCACAACTGTGCGCCCACCAACTCGTCCTCACCGCGCAGGTTGATCGCGAAGATGCCCCCGGAGCGATTGGAGTCGAAGTCCACCAAACGCGACTTCTTCACCAGTCCGTTGAGGGTCGCGAGCACCAGATAAGGCGCATCCTCGTAACTCTTGATCTGGATGACCTGGGCGATGCGCTCCTCGGGCTGGAATGCCAGCAGGTTGGCGACGTGCTGGCCACGGGCGGTGCGGTTGGCCTCTGGCAGTTCGTACGCCTTCGCCCGGTAGACCCGGCCCTTGGTGGTGAAGAAGAGGATCCAGTCGTGCGTGGAGCACACGAAGAAGTGCCGGACGATGTCGTCTTGCTTGAGACCGGCACCCTGCACACCTTTACCGCCACGCTTCTGGCTGCGGTAGAGATCGGTCTTCGTCCGCTTAGCGTAGCCGGTTTCGGTGATCGTGACCACCACGTCTTCGCGGGCGATGAGGTCCTCGTCGGACACATCCCCGTCTGCGGCAATGATTTTCGTGCGTCGCTCGTCGGCGAACTTCTCGACGATCTCGGCCAGCTCGTCGCGCACGATGGCGCGCTGGCGCTCCGGCTTGGCGAGGATGTCCTTGTAATCGGCGATCTCGATCTCGATCTCCGCCAACTCGTCGACGATCTTCTGGCGTTCCAGAGCAGCGAGCCTGCGCAGCTGCATCGCCAGGATGGCGTCGGCCTGGATCTCGTCCACGTCGAGCAGCTCGATCAAACCGGTACGCGCCAGATCGACGGTCTGGGACCGGCGGATCAGAGCGATGACCTCGTCAAGTGCGTCAAGGGCTTTGACGAGACCGCGCAGGATGTGGGCACGCTCTTCGGCCTTACGCAGCCGGTAACGGGTACGCCGGATGATGACGTCGATCTGATGCTCGACGTACAGGCGGATCATCTTGTCCAGGCGCAACGTTCGCGGGACACCGTCCACGATCGAGAGCATGTTCACGCCGAAACTGGTCTGCAGCTGGCTGTGCTTGTAGAGGTTGTTCAGCACCACCTTGGCCACGGCGTCACGTCGCAGGGTGACCACGATCTGCATGCCGACACGGTCCGACGACTCGTCGTCGATCCTGCTGATGCCCTTGAGCTTTCCCTCGTTCACCTGTTCGGCGATCGACAGGATCATGTTGTCGGGGTTCACCTGGTACGGCAACTCGGTGATGACGAGGGTGGTGGCACCCTTGTTCTCCTCGATCCGCACCACGCCTCGCATGCGGATGCTGCCCCGGCCGGTGGTGTACGCGTCGCGGATGCCCTGGCCGCCGACAATCAGTCCGGCGGTTGGGAAGTCGGGTCCCTTGATGCGTTCCATGCAGGCCTCGAGGGTGCTCTCCTCATCGGCCTCGTAGTTGTCGAGCGCCCAGAAGATGGCGTCTGCCACCTCGCCGAGGTTGTGCGGCGGGATGTTGGTGGCCATACCCACCGCGATGCCGCTCGACCCGTTGATGAGGAGGTTCGGAACACGTGAGGGCAGGACCGTCGGTTCCTGGGTCTTGCCGTCGTAGTTGGGAGTGAAATCGACTGTCTCCTCGCCGATGTCACGCAACATCTCCATGGCGAGCGGCGTCAGCCGGGCCTCGGTGTACCGCATCGCGGCCGCGCCGTCGTTGCCGCGGGAACCGAAGTTGCCCTGGCCGTCGACCAGCGGATACCGCATCGACCACGGCTGCGCCAATCGCACCAGCGCGTCGTAGATCGCGGTGTCGCCGTGCGGGTGGTAGTTACCCATGGTCTCGGCGACCGGCTTGGCCGACTTGACGTAACTGCGGTCGGGCCGGAACCCGGCGTCGTTCATCGCGTAGAGCAATCGACGGTGCACCGGCTTGAGTCCGTCGCGGACCTCGGGCAGCGCGCGGCCGACGATCACGCTCATCGCGTAATCGATGTAGCTGCGCTGCATCTCCTGCTGGATGTCTACCGGCTCGACGCGGTCTCCGGCGCCACTGTCCGGTGGCAAGGTGTCGGTCATCAGTTCACTTTCGTCGTGTCAGGTCGGAGCAGATGGAAGTGGAGTCCGTCAGACATCCAGGAAGCGAACGTCTTTGGCGTTGCGGGCGATGAAGCTCCGCCGGGCCACCACGTCCTCCCCCATCAGCACACTGAACAGTTCGTCGGCGGCGGCAGCATCATCGAGCGTCACCTGACGCAGGACACGCACCGATGGATCCATCGTGGTCTCCCACAGCTCCTTGGCATTCATCTCGCCGAGACCCTTGTACCGCTGGATGCCGTCGTCCTTGTTGATCTTCTTGCCGGCCTGGGCGCCGGCCTCGAGGAGACCATCGCGCTCGCGGTCGGAGTACGCGAACTCCGGCGGTGCACCCTTCTGCCACTTGAGCTTGTACAGCGGCGGCTGCGCCAGATAGACGTGACCGTGCTCCACCAGGGGTCGCATGAAACGGAACAGCAACGTCATCAACAAGGTCGAGATGTGTTGTCCGTCAACGTCGGCGTCGGCCATCAGCACGATCTTGTGATACCGCAATTTGCTGATGTCGAACTCGTCGTGGATACCGGTACCGAAGGCGGTGATGATCGACTGCACCTCGGTGTTCTTGAGAACGCGGTCGATACGGGCCTTTTCGACGTTGATGATCTTTCCGCGGATCGGCAGGATCGCCTGGTACATCGAGTCGCGTCCCGACTTGGCGCTGCCGCCGGCCGAGTCGCCCTCCACGATGTAGACCTCGCACTTGCTCGGGTCCTTGCTGCGGCAGTCCGCGAGCTTGCCCGGCAACCCACCGATGTCGTTGGCGCTCTTGCGGCGCACCAACTCTCGCGCTTTCCGGGCGGCCAGACGGGCGTTCGCCGACTCCACTGCCTTGCGGATGATGATCTTCGCCTCGGCAGGGTTGGACTCGAACCAGTGCGCCAGGTTCTCGTTGCTCACCTTCTGCACAAAGCTCTTCACCTCGGTGTTGCCGAGTTTGGTCTTGGTCTGACCCTCGAACTGCGGGTCGGCGACCTTCACCGAGATGACAGCGGCCAGGCCCTCACGGATGTCTTCGCCGGTGAGCTTGTCGCCCTTGTCTTTCACGAGCTTCTTCTCGGTGGCGTACTTGTTGACGGTCGCCGTCAGCGCGGAACGGAAACCCTCCTCGTGGGTGCCACCCTCGTGCGTGTTGATGGTGTTGGCGAACGTGTGCACCGATTCGGCGTATCCACTGTTCCACTGCATGGCCACCTCGAGCTCGTGGCCGGTGCCCTTGGCGGTGAAGCTGACGACGGAGTTGTGGATGGCGGTCTTGCGGTTGTTCAGGTGTCGGACGAAGTCCTCGAGACCACCCGGGTAGTGGTAGATCCGGGTACGGCTCTTCTTCTTCGAGTTCTCCGGCTTGCCCTCGGCATCGACGACGGCTTCGTCGGCTAGCTCGGTGTTGGCGGCTTCCTCGGCCAGTTCGTCCTCGGACTTGGGTGCCTCTGCCACGTCGACGTCGTCTGCGTCGCCGACCTCGACGGTCGCCGGCCGCTCATCGGTGAGGGTGATGGTCAGGCCTTTGTTGAGAAAGGCCATTTCCTGCAGGCGGCGCGCGATGGTGTCGAAGTCGTAGGTGGTGGTCTCGAAGATCTTCTCGTCGGCCCAGTATCTGACAGTTGTGCCGGTCTTCTTGGTGGGCGCACCCTTCTTGAGTGGCCCCGGAACAGCGTTGGTGTAGGTCTGCTCCCACGAGAAGCCGGCGTGGTTGATCTCCAGCTCGACCGTCTTCGACAGTGCGTTCACCACCGAGATGCCGACACCGTGCAGACCACCGGACACCGCATACGAGTCGGAGTCGAATTTTCCGCCGGCGTGCAGCTGGGTCATGACGACCTCGACGGTCGGAATACCCGTCTTGTGCATGCCGGTCGGGATCCCGCGGCCGTCGTCGACCACTTGCACCGCGCCGTCGGCGCGGAGAGTGACGTCGACCCGCGACGCGTAGCCCGCCATGGCCTCATCGACCGAGTTGTCGACGACTTCCCAGATCAGATGGTGCAGGCCGCGCGCGCCCGTGGATCCGATGTACATACCGGGACGCTTGCGAACCGCCTCGAGGCCTTCGAGGATGCTTATCGAATCCGCACCGTAGTCGCTGCCCTTTTTCTTGGCCGGGGCCTTCTTGGTCGGTTCCGGCTGTTCCGGCTGTTCCGGATTCTGGGGTTCGGTGCTGTCGGCCACGAGTGCGTCCGCTCCTTACATCGCCATTGAGTCACACCACGCGGTACGCGCCCGGCAGCCATCGCTGTTCTGCTCCCGGGGTTCCCATGCGGCGGTCTACCCCGGTTCGGGGCAACTCTCTACATACTACTGGGTAAGGCGACAAGGAATGGCCCTGCAACACCCCTGACTTGTCCGCAGACGGATTTTCTCGGATGAGACCTAGTCCGACCGACACAGCGGGTACGTCGTCCACGTTCTGACGGGATTCGTGGCCGGTTCGGCAAATCCGCGTCTAGCCGTAGGTGTCGCGGGGTCCTCGGCCACGGACGTGACGTTCGCCTTTGCGCCAGGACGGGCTCTGCGGGCCGGTGATCCGCAGGCTCGTGACAACACCGTGGCCGGCCGAAGCAGCGATCTTGGCCAGGATCTGACTCTGGATCAGCCGTAATTGGGTGGCCCAGGCAGTCGACTCTGCCGTGACGTGTAAAACCTTGTCGCGCAATGCTTTGGGTTGGGCATGCGCCGCGATCTCGGCTCCGACGATCCGGTCCCACGCGCCGAAGACGGTGCCCTCACTGAGTTTGGCGTTCCAGCCGCGACGTCCGGCAAGACCTCCGGCGACACGACCGAGAGGTTGCGGGTCATACGCGTCAGGATGGGCACCGGTCCACGATCGGCGGGTGACCTTGCGTGGTGCAGCCGGCCGTCTGCCAGGTGACGCACGGCCCTGGCCGACGGATTTACCGGCCGCGCGGGCAGCAGCCCGGGCGTCTTCGAGTGCTTTGCGCGCCATGTCGTAGCCGCTGCCCTCGGACGTGCCGCCGCCACCGGACTCACCGTTCGTGCCCGGCTCTTGCCCCTTGCTGGGTTCCTCGGTCATCACCCGACCACCAATTCCGACGTTCGAACGCCTGCCGACTCGATGATATTCACCGGGACGGTCCTGCCGCCGATCTGAGAGGGGATGTCGTCGGCGACCGCCGCGGTGATGAGCACCTGTTCGGCCCCGGCCGCGACGTCGGCGAGCTTCTCGCGGCGCTTGGCATCGAGTTCGGCGAACACGTCATCGAGCATCAGTACCGGTTCGACGCCGTCGGCACGCACCAGTTCGACAGAGCCCAAGCGCAGTGACAGGGCCATCGACCACGACTCGCCATGACTGGCGAATCCCTTCGCCGGCTCGGTGCCGAGCAAGAGATCGACGTCGTCTCGGTGTGGCCCGACAAGCGTCACACCGCGGTCTATCTCTTTTTGACGCAGCGCCGCGAGGTCGCTCAGCAGTGCCGCTTCGATGTAGTCCACATCGGCCTTCTCCCCATGCGCCGGAATCACATCGATCGACACCGATGACCGGTAGTGCATGTTCGCGGGCCGAGAATGCGGGGCGATCGTCGAATATGCCTGTGCCACATGAGGTTCCAAATCGTTCACCAAGTCGATCCGCGCGGCGCTCACCTGGGCGCCGTACGCGGCGAGCTGGGCGTCCCACACGTCCAGCGTGCTGATCACCGACTCGGCGTCGCTGCCACCCCTGCGTAGGGCGGCCGCCGCCGTCTTGAGCAGTGCGGCCCGCTGACGCAACACTCGGTCGTAGTCGGACTTGGCGGCGGCCCACCGAGGACCACGCATGGCGACCAGTTCATCGACGAAACGACGTCGCTCCCCCGGATCGCCGCGCACCAGTGACAGGTCTTCGGGGGCGAACATCACCGCACGCAGGATCCCCAGCACATCGCGTGGCCTGCGGCACGGCGCACCGTTGATGGCGGCCTTGTTGCTGCGGGCTCCGCCGATCACCAGATCCACCGTCAATTCACGGCCGTCGTTCTCCACCGTCGCGATGACACGGGCCTGCTCTGCCCCGGTACGGATCAGTGGCTGATCAGTACTCACCCGATGGGACCGCAAGCCGGCGACGTAGTAGAGCGCCTCGAGCAGATTGGTTTTTCCGAATCCGTTTCTCCCCACGAAAAGTGTTGTGCCCGGGCTGAGTTCGATGGAGACCTCATCCCAGGAACGGAAGTCGCGCAGCGACAGATTGCGGACGTACACCTGCTCAGATCAACTCCCGGTCAGTCGCCCGACGACTTCGGAACCACCGAGTGTCCGCCGAACTGGTTGCGCAATGCCGACACGGCCTTGAGGGCAGGTGAACCGCCTTCTTGGCGCGAGGCGAAGCGCGCAAAGAGCGCCGCGGAGATGACGTTGGCGGGTACCGAATGCCGGATGGCTTCTTCCACCGTCCACCGGCCCTCGCCGGAATCGGTGGTGTAGTCGGAGATCTCGGCGAGGCCCGGATCTTCCTGCAGTGCCTTGACCAGCAGCTCGAGGAGCCACGACCGCACCACCGTGCCGTTGGTCCAGGCCCGTAGGGTGCCGGTGACGTCCTCGATGAGTGGCTCGGCATCGAGGATCTCGTAACCCTCGCCGTAGGCGTGCATCAGTCCGTATTCGATGCCGTTGTGCACCATCTTGGCGTAGTGCCCGGCGCCGACCTGCCCGGCGTGGACGAATCCGTCCGCCCGCTCACCCGGGGGCCGCAGCGCGTCGAAAATCGGCATGGCGCGTTCGACGTCCTCTTTCGCACCACCGCACATCAGGCCGTATCCGTTCTCCAAGCCCCAGACACCGCCGGACACTCCGCAATCGACGTAACGGATTCCCTTGATGCTCAACAGTTCTGCGTTGATCGCGTCGTCGGTGTACTTGGAGTTGCCGCCATCGATGACGAGATCGCCGGGTGAGAGGATGTCCGAGAGCGTCCGGACGGTGGACCGCGTGGGTTCACCCGAGGGCACCATCACCCAGATGATCCTCGGGGCGTCGAGCGCGGAGGCGAGTTCGGCAAGCGATGCGACATCGGTGACCTCAGGACGCGGGTCGTATCCGATGACCTCGATTCCGGCGTTCTTGACCCGGGTTCGCATGAACCCGCCCATCTTTCCCAATCCCACCAAACCCAGCTGCATGGTCTCACCAGTCCTTTGCCAGTCACGGTCCTCGCGGTCAGATGGCCGCGAATCGATTCGAGTCGGATCTACGCCCGGGCAACCTGCGTCGGTCGCTGGTCACCGCACTCATTCTCGGTCAGTGTGGGTCGGTGCGCTGACCTTTCCGGCCGACCTGGTCATCTGGCGCGGTGTCGTCGCCAGATCACCCCGGCAGTCGAACCGGCATCAGCAGGTAGGTGTACTCGCTGTTGGGTGCGGCGTACGCGCCGTTCTCGTCGGTGACCGGCTCGGTCTCGGCACCCGGCCGCAACACTGCCGGCCTCGACGGTGTGGTGAACCCGAAGTCGACGGTGGACGAATGCAGCGACGTGAGCCCGTCGAGCAGGTAACCCGGGTTGAACGCGATGGTCAGTGGGTCGCCGTAGAACTTCACATCCAGCTGTTCCTCGGCGCGACCTGCATCGTCGCCGCCGGCGGTGAGTAGCACGGTGTCCTCACCGAACTCGAGCCGCACCTGCGCACCGCGCTCGGCGACCAGGGCCACACGCTTGATGGCCTCGGTCAGCGGTGCGATCTCGATGTTGGCCACCGATGTGTGGGTGGGGGGCAGTAGCTGACGGAACTTGGGGAACTCCGCATCCAGCAGGCGGGTGGTGGTGCGACGGCCAGATCCCAGGATGCCGAGCAGCCCGTCCGCACCGATGCTCCCGCCCGATCCAAAGGCCAGGCCGACGGCCGAGGTTCCGTCGGATCCGGCTGTGCGAGCCGCCTCGGCGAGTGTCTTCGCCGGGACCAGCACAGCGGACGTGGTGCCCGCGACTTCTGGCTTCCAGGTGAGTTCGCGAACTGCCAACCGGAAACGGTCGGTCGCGGCGAGCACCACGGTCTCGTTGTCGATCTCGAGGCGGATACCGGTCAGCATCGGCAAGGTGTCGTCGCGGCCGGCGGCCACCGCAACCTGGGTGATCGCCTCGGCGAAGACATCGGCCGGGATGGACCCGGTGTTGTCGGGCACCTCGGGAAGCTGCGGGTAGTCCTCCACCGGCATCGTCGGCAACGAGAACTTCGCGCTACCGCAGACGATCGCGACGCGGGTTCCGTCGAGTTGCACGTCGACAGGCTTGGCAGGGAGGGCGCGCGTGATGTCGGCCAACAACTTGCCCGACACCAGGACCTGACCTTCGTCGGCGACCTCGGCTGAGACGTTCACCTGTGCCGAGACCTCGAAGTCGAAACCCGAGACGGACAGTCCGGTCTCGGTCACCGTCAGCAAGACACCGCCGAGGACCGGAACCGGTGGGCGGCTGGGCAGGCTGCGTGCAACCCACGCGACCGAATCTGCGAACTCGTCGCGAGTCACCCGAAACTTCATCGTCTTCAGTTTCCTTCTGGTTGATCGTTCCACTGCGCAAGAGGTCGCCGGCGGGCGGTGAACTCCTCCGAGCGCAGGCGTCAGGGTCTCCACTCTAAAGCGGATGACAAGTATTCGGTGGCGATGGGGTGTGCTCGCCCCGACGTCCCGGGATGTCTTGTCAGACCTGTGGACGAGGGTTGTGCACACGCCTTCTTTTAAAGAGTCTTGTTAAGAGAGAAATTCTTCTTAGTAATAGGTCCTGTGAAATCTGTGGATGACAGGTCTTGTTGGCTGGTGGCCGGTCTGCGGGCCTGGGGGCGAAACGTTGGCCGATGCCGCGTGAAGTTGAAGTACATGTGAACACAACCCGGCGTCGTGGGAACGGTCCACTGTCTATCCACAGATTTCGGTAGTTATCCACGGGCTTGTACACAGGTAGATCGAGTCGCGCAGATCACCAGGGAATGGGATGACAAGTCTGAAAAGTCTGCGGCAGTGGTCGAGAGTTGTCGTTCTCGGCGGGGACGCGGGGTTGGATGTGGTTCCCAGAGGCATGTTCTCCGGGGTCCGCGGCGTCGGCGTGCAAGGGGGTGTCAGCGACGTTGCGTGAACATCGAGGGTGAGTAGGGACGCAGATAGCAGCCAGGACGCAGCGTGCCGGGCCACGCAGAAGCGCTTTGGGCGCACGGGAGAAGAACGGCGTGCGGAGGAAGAACAGAAGCGTGTGAGACGGCAGGCGTCAGCGGCGCGAGCGCTGTTTGATCCTTGCGGTGAGTTCCTGGACCTGGTCGTACACGCGTCGACGCTCGGTCATCTCTTTGCGAATCTTCTTGTCCGCGTACATCACCGTGGTGTGATCTCGGTCGAATGTCTCGCCGATCTTCGGCAGGGACAGGTCGGTGAGCTCGCGGCAGAGATACATCGCGATCTGCCGTGCCTGGGCGATCGACCGGGTTTTGCCGGGCCCGCGCAACTCTTCGATGCTGATGTCGAAGTACTCGGCATTGACCGCGAGGATGGTCGCCGCAGTGATCTCCAGGCTGGCCGAATCGGGTAGCAGCGCTTGCAGCACCACATCGGCCAGGGCGGTGTCGAGTTCGGAGTGGTTGAGCGACGCGAAGGCGGTCACGCGGATCAGCGCACCTTCGAGTTCGCGGATGTTGCGCTCGATCTTCGATGCGATGAGCTCGAGGACGTCGTCGGGGACGCGGATGTCGTCCATCTGCGCCTTCTTGCGCAGGATGGCGATGCGGGTTTCCAACTCGGGCGGCTGGACGTCTGTGATGAGACCCCACTCGAACCGGGTTCGTAGCCGATCTTCAAGTGTTGCAAGCTGTTTCGGAGGCCGATCGGACGACACCACGATCTGCTTGTTCGCGTTGTGCAGGGTGTTGAAGGTGTGGAAGAACTCTTCCTGGATGCCTTCTTTGCCCTCGAGGAACTGGATGTCGTCGACGAGCAACACGTCCATGTCACGGTATCGGCGCTTGAACGCCACTCGCCTGTCGTCGCGAAGGGAGTTGATGAAGTCGTTGGTGAACTCTTCGGTCGACACGTACTTCACCCGCATGCCGGGGAACAGCCGCTGTGCGTAGTGGCCCGCCGCGTGGAGCAGGTGGGTTTTTCCGAGGCCGGATTCTCCCCAGATGAACAGCGGGTTGTAGGCCCGGGCAGGTGCCTCGGAAATGGCGACGGCCGCGGCGTGCGCAAAGCGGTTCGAGGCACCGATGACAAACGTCTCGAAGGTGTACTTGGAGTTCAGACTGGAGTCGCCGCTGGAATTTCCCGACGTGCTGCTCCGAGACGAGTCGACGTGGCGCCTCGAACCGGAGTCGGTGTTGAAGTAACTCGGCCAGTCTCCACCGGCGCCCCCGTTGATGTCGCGGTCGCGGTCGGCGAAGGTCTCCGGCGGCGGCGATGCCATCGAATGGACGTTGCGGGAATCGCCGTCGAGCCGTGGTCCGGCGTCGATGCGGGAGTCCCCGTTCATCCGGGGGCCACCTCCGATGTCGTCCATCCGGTGAGGCCGGCCATTTGCCGTGACCGACTCGGGCTCGGTGGGAGGATCGGGCTCGTAGGCGTCGGCTGCGATCGGATCGATGCGCACGGCGAGATCCACCGAATGGCCGAGGTGACGACTGAGGGCGGACACGATCGGTTCCCGCAAACCGCGTTCGATCTGTTCCTGGACCCGGGGGGTCGGCACGGTGAGGAGCGCGAAGCCTTCGGCGAGTGTCAGCGGACGGACGAGCGAGAGCCACGCCTTCTGCTGTTTGGAGAGGGGGTAGCTACCGGGAGATGTGTCGTCGTTGAGTTCGGTGACCACCTTGCGCCAGATCACACTGAACGAATCGTGATCCGAATCGGCTGGCATGGTCATCCCTCTTTGTGGTTCGTCACCAATTGTCCACACCGTTATCCACAGGTGTGGAGGAACAGCGAGACTGGCAGCGAACCCAGAAAGGGTTGTCGCGATTCCGCCCCGGGTGGATAGCTTGGGTGAAGTTAACAGAGATTGGCCGGGGCTCACAACCGATCACCACATGTTGCAGGTAAAGGCAAGAATCTGGCCGATCGAGGCGTGTCGTCCGCCGATACCGCAGGTCGCGGCCCGCTTCGTGGTACGGAGGCGGTTTGACCGGCCGTTGGCGAGTCAGTAGTCTCGAACGGTCGCCGAACGTCGATTCCGGCTGAGGTGAACCACTCGCGAGTGGTTCGGGAGCCGAAGCATCGGGGTAGCGACCAGACCACCTATTAACAAGCTGGGCTCAATCATGGACGCGAGCCCGTCACACGAGGAGTTTCACCGTGGCCAAGGGCAAGCGGACCTTCCAGCCGAACAACCGTCGTCGTGCACGCGTGCACGGATTCCGGTTGCGTATGCGTACCCGTGCGGGTCGCGCGATCGTCAACACCCGTCGTCGCAAGGGACGCTCGAGCCTGACGGCCTGAGCCGACACGGTACCGCAGCCCGCGCAGCCGGCCGCAACACACGTGTTGGCCCCACCTAACCGGATCACCCGGCGATCGGACTTCACCCGCACTCTGAAAAATGGGGTGCGGGTTGGTCGGCGTGATGTGGTGGCGCACGTGCTGGTACCCGAGTCTCCTGACTTCGTCTCCCACGGTGGTCCACGGATCGGTCTGATCGTCGGCAAGTCGGTAGGCAATTCGGTGGTTCGGCATGCGGTTGCTCGGCGGCTTCGTGCGGCTGCACGTCCTCTGGTGGATCGATGCGATCCGAGCACGATGGTGGTCGTGCGTGCGCTACCCGGTAGCGCCACGTGCCCCGAACCGGAACTGCAACGACAGCTCACGGCGGCCGTCGACAAAGCCGAGCGTCGTCTCGAATCGACCGTGTGATGTCTCAGTCGGTGTCGTCCGATCCGGATGTCCGCTCAGGTATGAGCGTGCGGACCTGGCCGCGACGCGCCGTCATCTTCTTGATCGAGCTGTACCGCACGTGGATCTCCCCCATGCGGATGCCGACGTGCCGGTTCGAGCCCTCCTGCAGTACGTATGCGGTCGAGGCGCTCACCGAATACGGGGTGCTGTACGGCGGCTGGCTGTCGGTGGTCCGGCTGCTCAAATGCGGTCCCTGGCACAAGCCGGGTTACGACCCGATTCCCGAGCGGCGCGGCCAGATGTCGTCGCCGACGGAACCCAAGCCTGATGAACCCTCGGCCTGTGAGCCGGAATCTGCTGTAACAGTGAGGAACTGACGACGTGCTCGATTTCATCTATTGGCCGGTCTCGGCGATCATGTGGGTGTGGTACTGGCTGTTCAGCCATGTTCTCCCCGACTCCCCAGGCGGCTCCGGCATCGCCTGGGCCCTGTCGGTTGTCTTCCTTGTCTTCACCTTGCGCGCGATCCTCTACAAGCCGTTTGTGAAGCAGATCCGCACCACGCGGAAGATGCAAGAGATCCAGCCGCAGATGCAGGCGATCCGCAAGAAGTACGGCAAAGACCGGGTCAAGATGACCGAGGAGATGCAGAAGCTCCAGAAGGAGCACGGGTTCAATCCCCTGCTCGGATGTCTGCCGATGCTGGCGCAGATCCCGGTGTTCATCGGTCTGTTCCATGTGCTGCGTTCGTTCAACCGGATGGGCACGGGCTTCGGTCAGCTGGGCATGACGGCCGAAGAGACACGGTCGTACGGCAACTACATCTTCAACGTCGACCAGGTTCAGAACTTCCTCGACGCGCGGTTGTTCGGTGTGCCGCTTTCGTCGTACATCATTCAGCCCACCTCGGAATGGGTGGCGTTCAGCGCTGACGGGTCCATCGATTTCACGCGTCTGAACATCATCATCCTGGTGATCCCTCTGGTGATCATCTCGTCCATTGCGACGCACATGAACTCTCGTGCGTCGGTCGCCCGACAGAGTGCGGCGGCGATGGAGAACCCGCAGACGCGCATCATGAACAACCTCGCGCTGTACGTCTTCCCGCTGGGCATCCTGGTGTCGGGCGCATTCTTCCCGGTCGCCATCCTTCTGTACTGGGTGTCGAACAACTTGTGGACTTACGTTCAGCAGCACGTTGTGTTCGGCAACATCGAGAAGGAAGAGGAAGCCGAAAAGGCTGCCAAGCTCGAGAAGCGGTCGAACAACGCACCCAAGCCCGGTGCGAAGCCGGCAGTGTCGTCCAAGCCGAAGCCCGGTGCGAAGCCGGCAGGCAAGGCGAAGACGGACGCCGCAGGCGATAAAGACGCAGCCGTGAGCATGTCGAAGGACACGTCGAGCGGCGATCAGGTGGATCTGTCGAAGACCTCGTCCAACGGTGCGACGGCTTCGGGTGCGGACAAGACCAAGAGCGGTTCACCCAAGGGCGGTACTCCGAAGGCCGGCGGCTCCCCTGGATCAAACGGTGCAAAGAAACCGGCGTCCGGACGGCCGGCCTCAGGGCCAGGCGGTCAACGCGGTGGAAACCAACAACGTCGTAAAAAGAGGCGCTGACCCATGAGCGGTCGGTTCCCGAAAGAGTGCAAAGCGAGGGTAGTTCGATGAGTGCAGAGACGAAGGACGTTGCTGTCGACGATCTGGTCGATCAGCCGGCGTCCAAGGACCATGTGTCCGAGGAGCCCGTGTCGGAAGAGTCGGTGTCCGATGAAGACACCACCAGAGATTCAGACATGACCGACGAAGAGCGTTTGGTCGAAGAGGGCGAGATCGCGGGCGACTACCTCGAGCAGTTGCTCGATGTTCTCGACTTCGATGGCGACATCGATCTGGACGTAGACGGTGACCGTGCAGTGGTGAGCATCGACGGCGGAGCGGATCTGGTGAAGCTCGTCGGAAAGAACGGCGAGATCCTTGACGCCTTGCAGGAGTTGACCCGTCTGGCGGTGCAGCGCACCACGGGCGACCGAAGCCGTCTCATGCTTGATGTCGCACGGTGGCGGGCTGATCGTCGGGAGCGCCTGGCCCGGCTCGGTGGTGAAGTCGCCGAACGAGTGCTGGAGACCGGCGAGCGCGAGACGCTCGATCCGATGTCTCCTTTCGAGCGCAAGATCGTTCACGACGCGGTTGCCGCTGTCAGTGGCGTCTACTCCGAGAGCGAAGGCGCCGAACCCAATCGTCGGGTTGTTGTCCTGAAGTCCTGATCAAAACCTAGAAAGTGGGCCCCCGGCGGATTCGTCGGGGGCCCACTGCTTTCTCGGGTGCGAATTACACCGATGTCGTTTGGTTGGTGTGTAGGTGGCGCGAGAGGATGTGTGAGGAAGTTGTTTCACGTGAAACGGAGGCGCGGGTGACCGCAGAATTTTCTGCCGAGAACGGCGAGCAGTTGCAGCGAGCGGCAGCAACGGTGTTCGGCGACCAACTGGGTAAGGCAGAGGCCTACTGGGACATCCTGGGCAAGGCCGGGGTTGAACGTGGACTGATCGGGCCTCGCGAAGTCGATCGGCTGTGGGCTCGCCACATTCTGAACTGCGCTGTGGTTGCACAGCTGATCGCCGATGGGGAGAAAGTGGTCGACATCGGCAGCGGTGCGGGTCTACCCGGCATCGCCATTGCCATCGCCAAGCCGTCGCTTCGAGTGACCCTCGTAGAGCCGCTGCTGCGGCGGTCGACATTCCTCGAAGAGGTTGTTGAAGCACTGGAACTGGACGTGAAGGTTGTGCGTGGACGGGCCGAGGAGAAGTCGGTACGCAAGGTGGTGGGTGATTCCGACGTGGCGACATCGCGTGCCGTGGCCCCGCTGGATCGACTCGGGAAGTGGAGCACTCCCCTGCTCCGTCCGGGTGGCCGGCTCTTGGCCGTGAAGGGATCTTCTGCCGCCGACGAAATTGTCACCCACCAAGGCACCCTGAACCGCATTGGTCTTGCCCGGCTTCGGGTCGAAGTGTGCGGGACCGGACTACTCCCGACCCCTACGACCGTTGTCTCTGGCGCGCGGGTTGGTGGACGTCGGTGACAGAGCGCAGAATGTTCAGCAGGCGTAGCCGAAGGAGCCCAAGCGTGTCCAACGAATCGCACGTTTCACGTGAAACAGTTTCACGTGAAACCAGCGCGTACGAGACCACATCCACTTTCCGCAAGGAGTCCCCGCTGGACACCCCGATTGCGGCTGCTGCTGAACGAGCCAGCCGCGTATTGACCCCCGGAGGCTCGGGTGCACTCCCCCGGCCCAAGCACACCCGGATCATCACGATCGCCAATCAAAAGGGTGGAGTGGGCAAGACAACCACCGCCGTGAACATGGCAGCGGCATTGGCGGTTCATCAGCTTCGCGTCCTCGTGATCGACCTCGACCCTCAGGGCAACGCGAGTACAGCCCTCGGTGTCGACCACCGGTCGGGGATCCCGTCCGTGTACGAACTCCTGATCGGTGAGGTGAGTTTTGCCGACACGATCGTCCAGAGCTCGTCGAACGAGCGGCTGTTCTGTGTGCCGGCAACACTGGATCTGGCCGGCGCCGAGATCGAACTGGTGTCGATGGTCGCGCGGGAGAACCGACTGCGGAACGCACTCGATCAAGAGACTCTCGACCGGTATGACTTCGACTTCGTGCTGATCGATTGCCCGCCATCGTTGGGACTGCTGACCATCAACGCCATGGTCGCGGCGCGGGAAGTGATGATCCCGATCCAGTGTGAGTATTACGCCCTCGAGGGTGTGAGTCAGTTGTTGTCGAACATCAACCTCGTCCAGGCGCACCTCAATCCGAACCTCCACGTGTCCACCGTGGTGCTGACGATGTACGACGGCCGCACGAAGCTGGCCGACCAGGTCGCCGAAAGCGTGCGTGAGCATTTTGGTGACCGTGTGCTCAACACGGTCATTCCACGCAGCGTCAAGGTCTCTGAAGCGCCGGGCTACGGCACCACGATCATCGAGTATGACCCGGGTTCACGTGGAGCCATGAGTTATTTGGATGCGGGCCGCGAATTGGCGTTGCGGTCAGATCGAGAAGAGGAGAACCGGTAGTGACCGAGTCTGATCGGGCCATCGGCCCTTCGAAAACTCCGGCCAAGACCGCGGGCGGCAAGCCAAAGGCACCACAGCGCAAGGGCGGCCTCGGTCGAGGACTGGCGGCACTCATCCCGACCGGGCCCACCGAGGGGCCCCGGATGGGTTCCGCAGCGTCTGACGCCGTGTTCGGTCCGGTGAAGGAACCCACCACCTCGTCGGAATCCGCCACCTCTCCGGTGCCCACTCCCCCGACCGTGACGGATCCACGTGGTGTGGATGACACGGTGGGGGCCATCTACCGCGAGATCCCACCGGCTCTGATCCAGCCGAACCCGCAGCAGCCGCGTACGGCGTTCGACGAAGAGGCGCTCGCCGAACTGGTGCACTCGATCCGCGAGTTCGGATTGATGCAGCCCATCGTCGTACGTCGCCTGACGGAACCCGATGGCGGCGCTGAGTACCAACTCGTCATGGGCGAGCGCCGCTGGCGAGCGAGTCAGGAAGCCGGACTCGAGACGATTCCCGCGATCGTTCGCGAGACCGCCGACGGTGACATGTTGCGCGATGCGCTCCTGGAGAACATTCACCGGGTACAGCTCAACCCGTTGGAAGAAGCGGCCGCGTACCAGCAGCTGCTCGAGGAGTTCGGGGTGACCCACGAGGAGCTGGCAACTCGTCTCGGTCGTTCGCGGCCTGTGGTCACGAACATGATCCGTTTGCTGCGGCTGCCGATTCCCGTGCAACGACGTGTCGCAGCCGGCGTTCTGTCGGCCGGACACGCACGTGCGCTGCTCGCCCTCGAAGCGGATTCAGCCGCACAGGAAGCACTCGCCGCACGAATCGTGGCCGAAGGTATGTCGGTGCGAGCCACCGAGGAAGCGGTGCATCTTGCGAACCGAGGCGATGGACCCGCTGCTCCGGCTCAGCAGAAACGCAAACCGATGCAGATGCCAGGGCTCCAAGACGTCGCCGAGCGCCTGTCTGACAAGTTGGATACGCGCGTAACGGTCGCGATGGGCAAGCGCAAAGGCAAGATCACTGTCGAATTCGGGTCCGTCGGCGACCTCGAACGACTCGTGGAGATCATCGCGCAAAGATGAGTTTTGAGCCGCGATTTTCCGAGTACCCCAGTGTCGGGATGAAACGTCACTGTGACGTAGTCCCGTCACGGGGTACCCAGAGAACGTGGAACATGCTGTCGCACATGGTCTTTCGGAATCCGGGCGGCTCATCTCAACCGATCGCCGATCATCACTTAAACTGGAAAGCGTTCAGGGCAGAATTCGTTCCAATCACGTGTGTTCAGGAGGCGGCGGGGCCGTGTCGGTAACGATAACGCCGCTCACCATGGACGGGTTCGAGTCACTGTCCACGCACACTCGTCGGTGTGTCTTCTGGGAGATGGACCCAGAGCTCATTCCCGCGAATCCAGGCGGCGGAGAGTTCGACAGCGAGTTCGACAAAGAAGCCTGGGTGTCGATGATGCTCCTCGAGTGGGGCACGTGCGGACAACTCGCGATCAACACCCATACCGGCAAAGTGGTCGGGGCGGCCTTCTACGGTCCCCCACGCAGCGTGCCGCGTTCGTTGATGTTCCCCACTTCCCCGGTGTCGGCTGACGCCGTGATCCTGACGTCGCTCTGGGTCGACCCGGGCTTTGACGGCGCCGCCGACGAGTTGGCCACCGCGGTTGTCGGTGATCTCACCCGTCGTGGCGTCCGGGCAATCGAGTCGTTCGGAATCGTTCGGTCGGCGCACACCACATCGGTGGAGGACCCCGATCAGGAATCGATCTGTCCGCATTGCATGATCGACGCGCATTTCCTCAAAGGGGCAGGGTTCGACGTGGTGTCGGCTCATCACCGGTATCCGCGACTGCGTTTGGAACTCGATGACGATCTCGGCTGGAAGGCCGGCGTGGAGAGTGCGCTCGAGAAACTTGTCGTGATGGCAGCCATCGACGTCGCGGGTCGCGAGCGGACGGCAGTTCCGGTCGGCCAGAAGGCCGGACTGCGACGACGGGCCGAGTAGTAGACGCGAACTCCTCCGTTCAACCGCCAGAGGCGGTCACCGGCGAGTTGTCAGCGGGCGAGTTCTTCTGAGGCAAGCAACTCGGCGAAGGTGTATGTGCCGGTCGGCTGATCATCGCGCCCGAGTAGGTATAAACGCTTCACGGCGACCAAGATGGCCTCGGCGATGGTGTCGCGCACTGCCGGGTCACTCAGCTCGGTCGCATCGTGGAGGTTGCTGATATAGCCGACGTCGAGCTGCACCGCAGGCATTCGTGTGCGTCGCATGATGTCCCACGTGCGCTCGTGCCACCGGCAGTCGCGCAGATGGGTGCGGGCGACGATCTCACGCTGGATGAACCCGGCGAGCGATCGGCCGATGGTGGACGAAGAGCCATGTGGCGTACCGAAATAGAACGTCGCGACGCCACTGGCACGGTCGTTCGGATAGTGGGCGCACCGTAACGCGAGAAGTAGATCGGCACCGATTGCGTTGGCGGTCTCGGCGCGCTCCTCATCGGTGGGGTCCTCGCCTTGGGCGCGCGAGAAGAAGGTCTCCATGCCTGCGGCGATCATTCTGCCTTCGAGCCTGCGGGCGAGGTCCCAGAGGATCTCTTCCTCGATCTTTGCCGTGGCCGGGTCGGTGCCGGGGTGCGATCCGCCGGAGCCCGGGTCGATGACGATCCGCTTGCCGGACAGCTGGGGGCCGAGTCGGCGGACGTGTTCTTCCTCGCGGATCGCGTGCGGTGATCCACCGGTGACACGGGTACCCAGCAGTTCGAGTGAACGAAGGGTCGCAGGACCGCAGATGCCGTCTGAACTGAGCCCGAACTCGGACTGGTAGCTGCACAGCGCGTTGTAGGTGTCCGCACCGAAGAACCCGTCGACCATACCGGTGTAGTAGCCGAGGTTCTGCAGGCGCGCCTGCAGAGTGGCGACGTCGTCGCCGTGCATGGGAGCGGAGAGTTGGTACGACAGTACTCGTGCACCCAGGCGGTAAGACGCCTCGCGGAGGGCACGGAACGTCGCGGGTCCGACAACACCGTCGACGATCAGGCCGCGTTGCTGCTGGAAAGCCCGGACCGCGTGGTCGGTTGCGAGGTCGAAGACGGCTTCGGGTTGTGCCCAGCCGTTCGGATCGACCAGCCGGCCGGCCGGTGACGGGGCGTCGTTCAGCAGACCTTGTCCGGTGAGAATGCCACGAATTTCGGCCACAGCCGAGCCGTGATCTCCCAACCGGAACAACGGCGTCACGAGGCCTTCCCTTCTGGCGTCAACTCGGGCGTCGGCGGCACAGGGGTACCGCGCTCGGCGTGGTTTCCGGAGCGCAGGGCTCCGAGTCAGCTACGAGTGTCTCAGCAATCCGCCGTCAGAGCCAATACGGTCACGTACCAATTTGATGACCGTAATCATCTCAGTACTGGTACGTGACCGATGGCGAGGGGGCTGCTGATCAGGGACGACTACTTGCCGAGAACCCCGTCGAGTTCGCGGAGAAGCGCCGCTTTGCCTTTCGCCCCGACGATGGTCTTGGTGGGCTTGCCATCCTCGAAAAGGATCATCGTGGGGATCGACATGATCTGGAAATCCCTTGCGACATTTGGGTTCTGGTCAACGTCGAGCTTGGCGACGGTGAGCTTGTCGGAGTTCTCCCCGGCGATTTCCTCGAGCACCGGAGCGACCATCTTGCAAGGTCCGCACCAGGTGGCCCAGAAGTCGACCAGTACCGGTTTGCCGGCACCGAGCACTTCCTCCTTGAATGTGGCATCTGTCACTGCAACGGTGTTTGCACCCATTTTGATCTCCTTTGGTTCGTCTGTGGGGGCCGGTTCGGTCGAACCGGTCGGTTCGAGCGGTCAGGCCTGAACGCCGGCCGCCTCGGGGACCTCGAGCGGGCTGATGTCGTTCTGGTCGGCCAGCCAGCGCTCGGCGTCGATGGCGGCAGCACAACCCGAGCCGGCGGCCGTGATGGCCTGCCGGTAGGTGTGGTCCACCAGGTCGCCGGCGGCGAATACGCCGGGCAGCGAGGTGTACGTGGTGCGGCCCTGAACACGGACGTAGCCGTCCGGATCGAGGTCGACTTGGTCTTCGACCAGCGCGCTGCGTGGGTCATGTCCGATGGCCACGAACATGCCGGTCGCATCGATCTGCGAGGTGGCGCCGGTGACGGTGTCCACCAACTCCAGGCCGGTGACCGACGTCTCGCCGAGAACGCGGCCGATGGTCGCGTTGGTCACGAAGCGGATCTTGTCGTTTGCGCGGGCACGCTCGAGCATGATCCGTGAGGCGCGGAACTCCTCGCGGCGATGGATGACGGTGACACTGCGGGCGAACTTGGTGAGGAAGGTCGCCTCCTCCATGGCGGAGTCACCGCCGCCGATGACGGCGATGTCCTGGTCACGGAAGAAGAAGCCGTCACAGGTGGCACATGCCGACACACCTCGGCCGAGCAGATCCTGCTCGCCGGGAATGTCGAGGTAGCGGGCTGCGGCGCCCATGGCCAGGATGACGGCTTTCGCCCGGTGGGTCTCGCCGCCGGCGTCGACCTCTTTGATCTCGCCGGTGAGCCGGACGGCATCCACGTCTTCCATGCGCAGATCAGCACCGAACCGAATGGCCTGCTCACGCATCTCGTCCATGAGTTCAGGGCCCTGGATCCCCTTCTGGAATCCCGGGAAGTTCTCCACCTCGGTGGTGGTCATCAACGCGCCACCGAACTGGGTGCCCTCGAAGACCACCGGAGAGAGTTCGGCGCGTGCGGCGTACACGGCTGCCGTGTATCCGGCCGGTCCTGATCCGATGATGATCACGTCGTGGACGGTCTCGGTACCTGCTGAGGTCATCGGTGCTCTACTTCCTTACGGTGGTTCAACCTGGGCTCGTGGCCTGTCGGGGCGAGGTGGTGGGCTCCGCTGTCAGCGAAGCCTTGACGTTTTCTTCACCCGCGATGGACAACACCAGCCTAAAGGGATCTGTTCCCAGAACTGGTGCGCAAACCCTGTGAGAGCTCACAGAAATGTTCGGCACGATGGGTTCATGCTCTTGCGACCCTCGCGACTTTTCAGGCGGTTTCCGCTGGCCTGGGCGGCGACGCTGACGATTGCCATGGGCGCTGCATATGTACTGGCGGTCCGTACCCAGTGGGGCCAATATCTCGACCAGCAGGCCTACCTGACCCTCCTCGGCACCGGGGCGAGTGCTGACCTGCCCCACGTGGTCGGTCTGGGGTCCATCACCGACTACCGACTGTGGACTGTTGCGGCGGTCCTGATCATCGGTTTGGGCATTGTCGCGGGGCGGCGCTGGAGTCTGCTGCCTCTGCTGCTGTTGCCGATCGCCGGCATCCTGCTGGCTCAATTCCTGCGGGACGAGGTGCTGGTGCGCCCCGACTTCGTAGGAGACGGCTGGCTGTCGAACACCTTCCCGAGTGGGCACGCCGCTGCAGCTGCCGGATGTGTGGCGGCCATCGTACGAGCGGCTCCGAGACGGGTGGCCCCGGTGCTGGCCATCCTCGGAGTCGGTTGGTTGACGCTTGTCGGTCAGGACCTGATGGTCTGGGGATGGCACCGGCCCAGCGACCTGATCGGGTCGATCCTGCTTGCGACGGCCCTGATGCATCTGGTGCCGCCGACCCGGCGACACACTTACGAACTCGGCACTCGCACAGTGTCAGGCGTGCGGGCGGGAGTCTGGACAGCAGCCGCAGCAGCGACGGGACCGGTGGTGTGGTCGGTGGGAACGGGGCATCTGGCGGTGCTGCCGGTGGGACTCATCGCGGCAGCTGCCGTGGCGTCACTTGTTGCCGATGGTGGTGCGACTGAGCGTCGCCGGATTGGCCGTGTCGCAGTCGGCGCCGACCACCAGCGCATCGAACCGTCCCGCCGTGCCCGTGCTGAGCAATATCACCACCGCAGGGCCGCCACCGGCCTGAATTGAGCTCGTACCCAATACCGCAGTGGCCGGTTCTATCTCATTGGCCGCCAGACATCGGTCGCGCCGGGCGAGGTCGCCGAATGCGGTGTCGGCGGACTGGCCGAGAGCGCTGAGCAGGGTGGCATCCGAAGGCGCGGCAATCGAAGTGGGGGTGGGAGCGTCCTGTTGGGCGATTGCGGGTTCGGAGCGTCCGCTGAAGGCAAAGGTGGTCGCGACCGCGATCGCAGCCACTGCTGCCGCCGCGGCAACAGCAGATAGCAGAATGGCACCACGATGCCGCCTCAGTGGGGTGACAGTCTCCGGAGTGGCAGCGTGACGGTCAGCGGCCATCATGTGAAGCGCCTGGTCGAGCTTGTGCTGCGCGTAGGCGGGCAATGGCTCCTCGACTACCGGCGTAGAAGCCAATTCGCCGGTGGTGGCGTCCAGCGCTTTCCAGATGGTCATCGAATCCGGATCGTCGAACACTTTTGCGCGCAAGGCATCGGCCACCTCGTCGGGATAGACGCCGGCGTGGAGGTCGGCGATCATGTCCAGCGGGTACGGCGGTTCTGGCAGCTCGCGGTCAGTGTGGTGCCGATTGCCGATTCCGAACATCGTTCGAACCCCAGTTTCCCTCGTTTTCTTGATGTGAAAGCTAGGACGCAAGTTTCTCCGCAACGGTTCCCTCGACACACTGTCTTTTATTGCCGACTTTCCTGGACCACGCCCGCCTCCACCGCCGCGGCCCGATAGGCCTCTGCAAGGGTGTCGACGGTGTGGTGTGCGTTGAGACCACTCGGGTTGGGAACAACCCACACCACCGTGTCGCCGATCGCACGGTCCTGACGTCCGGCAGTTGCCTTCCGGTCCCCAAAAGCTGTGCGGTAGGCCGTGATTCCCGCGACCGCGATGACCTTCGGGTGCACGCGGGTGACCGTCTTGATCAGCTTGCGACCGCCCTCGACCAGTTCTTCGGTGGTCAGTTCGTCGGCCCGTGCGGACGCCCTCGGGACCACGTTGGTGATGCCTATCCCCCGGTCGAGCAACAGGGCCCGGTCGTCATCGCTCATACCCGCCGACGCATCGATCAACCGATCGACGATCCCGGCACGCCACAGAACCGGATAGAAGCGATTGCCGCGTCGGGCGAAGTGTGCGCCGGTCGCCGCCGTCCAGAGGCCGGGATTGATCCCGACGAACAACAATCGGCAGTCCGGCCCGATGAGATCCGGGACGACCGCATCGCGATACGACTCGAGTTCGGCGCGTGTGAAGCCCATCGGACCAGTAGACCGCACGGTCTCGCGCGGATGCCACAGACGGTCCGGTCCGGATCAGCCCGGCGTGGAAGACGTGGCCTGAATTGGGTGAAGGCGACTACCCCTGGGCCTCGTCGGCAGTGTCACGCAGGTGTCCCAGCAGTACCGCCAGCTTCGCGCGGCCGCGGGCGCAGCGACTCTTGATGGTCCCGGAGGGAACCCCGAGGAGTTCTGCCGCCTCCGCCACCGAGTAACCCTCGACATCGATGGCAACGATCGCCGCGCGCTGCTCGGGGGGCAGAGAGTCGAGCGCACGGCCGATCGACATGGACAGGTCGACGGTGCCCGTGCCGTCATGGGGGTCGGCGAGTTGTGCGATGTCGAACTCGGGTAGAGGAACGGTCTGCCGAGACTTGTTGCGGCGGATACGATCCAGGCATGCGTTGACGACAATACGATGCAGCCACGATGTGACCTTGGCGTCGGCGCGGAACCGATGGGCCATGCGGTGGGCGTTGAGGAGGGCTTCTTGCAGTGCGTCGGCGGCGTCTTCGTCGGAATGAGAGGTGCGGCGGGCGACCGCCCAAAGATAGCTCTGATGGCGGGTGATCAGAACCGCGAACGCATCCCTGTCCCCCTGCACATGCGCTGCAAGCAATTCCCCATCGGTCCGCACGTCACCGCCGGCCCTCCCCCATTTGGCCATGGGAGTGAGACTAATGGACCACAATGTCGCGTGCGAGACCAGATGCAAGTGCATCTGTTTGTATGACAACCCGTCAAAAAGGGCCGTGACCGGCGCTGATGGTCCCACTGTGCCGAGCAGCGGACGGGGTCGGCACGGGAGAGCACTAGACTTGACCGATCGGCGGGGAATTCTCGGCTGTGCTCCCCGGAAGGATCGCCACATCACTCTGTCGTCTGCGCCACATGAGATCTACCTCGTTCCTCCGGAGCTCGACAAACCGGAGGCCGTCCTTCGTGAGTCACCGGCTTCGGTCGCGCGGCTCCGGGAGCGGCCCGACGTCGTCGGGTTCGAGGGTCGATACGCGCTGACCATCACCTCGACCACACCTCACCAGGCGATGGTCGAGGATCTGCTGTTCATCCGCGGTGTCCTCGACGACGCGCAGATCGAATACCTGCTCGTGCGCGGCAACGACGAACGTCCCGTGATCGCGGTGGCATGGGCCGACCGCAGAGCGATGACACGTGCTCTGGCGGACGCCTGCGAACGCGAACCGTTCTACTCGAAAACTGTTGACGCAGAACGCGGCAAGGCGGTCTTCGTCGGCGACGGACGTCTGTCGGCGTCGTCCAAGGCGCGGATCTTCCGCCTGTACCGTCCGCGGGTGGAACCCGGCAGCGGCTTGCACTACGGCGCATCCACGGCTGTACAGGTGGAGTTGTGGTCGTTCACGCCGTCGGAAATCATTCTCCCGATCGAGAATTCACTCACCCGTCGCACGATCCGCAAAGAAGAGGCGGTGCGCGGCACGGTGGACAAGTTCGGCAAGACGTGGCCGACCATCGAGAACATGTTTGCCGGCCATGCGTCCGACATCAACTTCGACATCGACATCGTCTTCTCCTGGGTCGACGGTTCGTCGGCCGAGTTCCAGGCCCAGCGCGCCAAGCGGATGCAGAACTACGTTGTCGGAGAAGGGGATGCGTCGGCTGCGCGGTACCGGCAGATCGACGAGCTGAAGTACGCATTGCGGTCGGTGTACATGTACGCACCTTGGGTACGCCGCATCTTCGTGGCCACCGATTCCGCGCGTCCGTCCTGGCTGGCCGATGACCCGCGGGTGACCTTCGTGCCGAGCGAAGAGTTCTTCGCCGACACATCTGTGCTCCCGACCCACAATTCGCAGGCCGTGGAATGCCAGCTGCACCGTATCCCGGGGTTGTCAGAACACTTCCTGTACTCGAACGACGACATGTTCTTCGGTCGGCCGGTCAGCCCCGAGGCGTTCTTCTCCTCCGGCGGCGTGAGCATGTTCATCGAGGCCACCACACGCATCGGTCTCGGATACAGCGACCAGGACCGCAGCGGGTTCGAGAATGCGGCGAGGGTGAACCGTCGGCTGTTGCAGGATCGGTTCGGGCTCATGACAACTCGGCACCTCGAACATGCGGCCACCCCGCTGCGTAAGAGTGTGCTCGAAGAGATGGAGAGGGAGTTCACCGCGGAGTTCGCCGCCACCGCGGCGAGTGTGTTCCGATCGAGCAGCAACATCTCGGTGACCAACTCCCTCTACCACTATTACGCGTTGATGACCGGGCGCGCAGTGGTGCAGAAGGACGCGAAGGTGCGCTATATCGACACCACCGAGTACGCCGGGCTCAAGGACATGGAAAAGATGCTCCCGAAGCGTGCGGTGGACTTCTTCTGCCTCAACGACGGCAGCGTACCGGAAGTCGACCTCGAGTTGCGGACGCAGACGGTCACGAGCTTTCTCGACCGCTACTTCCCCATCGTCGCACCGTGGGAGACTGCCGCCGAGGCATCGTCTTTCGCGTAGGAGGCCACACGTCCGTTCAGGCGCGACTGACCGAATCGGCCCTGCGTCCGTCGGCGATGATGATGCCTGCCTCGGCCAGTCGGCGCGCGCTCTCGGCCGGCGAAACATACTCTCCGACAGTCTCATACGTACCGATCGGCACCGCTGAGTGGACGATGGTGGTGTCGTAGACGTGCACCAGGTTGTAACCCTGGCCTCCGTCGCGGCCGCGCATGGCGCCCGCAGGGACATTGAGGTCTTGGTTGTAGCAGGTGGCTGCGGCCACCGACACCGGGATGCCCGCGAAGGTGGCGGTGGTGGAGTAGTGCAGGTGTCCGGCGATGATGGAACGTACATCGCTGCCGCGCAACACATCTGCGAGACGATCCTGGTCGTGCAACTCCACCAGCACAGCCAGGTCGAGCACACAGGGTACCGGGGGGTGGTGCATTGCGAGAATGGTCCCGAAGTCGGCGGGGGTGGCGAGAACCCCTGCCAGCCAATCGAGTTGCTCGTCGCCGATCTCGCCGTGGTGGAGTCCGGGAACGGTGGTGTCAAGGGTGACGATCCGCAGACCGTCGATGTCGTACACCGCGTCGACCGCTGTGGTCGAGGGTTCCTGGTCGAGCAGCTTCACCCGGAAGTTCGCGCGGTCGTCATGATTGCCCATCGCCCAGATCAACTGGGCTCCGAGGTCGTCGGCGACAGGCTGGACCATCGCCCGGAGGGTCTCGTAGGCGCGCGGATCACCCTTGTCGGCGAGGTCGCCGGTGAAGACCAGCGCATCGATCCTCGAACCGGAACCGGTGAGTTCGGTGAGTATCTGACGAAGGCGTGAGGTGCTGTCCACTCCCCCGTAGAGATCGCCGCCGCCGTCGATGAGGTGGGTGTCGCTGACGTGCACGATGCAGTGGTTGGGCCGGGGATATTCGGCCGTCCGAGCCATCATCGGTCTCTCGCTTCCGATCGGATTGGCGCTGGAGGAGACTGCTGGCGTGGAGTGGTGCGGTGATCAGGTGACCGCCGCGGTGTCCACAGTAGCCAAACAGTCTGAAACTTCCAGCCGGGGCCCGTGCCACCGCGGCATGGTGAACAGCTGCGGTCGCACGGATGTCGCGGCACCTGGACCGGTCTGGCACGCTGGGAGCCGCCTGAGAGGTGGAGAGCTGTGAAGATCGTTCGCCGGCTGCGTCGCGCCGCCCGCATCGTCCTCATCGACGAGGAGGGCCGCACGCTGCTGTTCCGGGGTGTGGATCCACAGAACCCGTCGGTTGGGCCGTGGTGGTTCACCCCTGGTGGCGGCCGAGAAGGCGACGAGACCGATGAACAGGCAGCGCGCCGTGAGGTGTACGAGGAGACCGGCTTACGGATCACCGAGATGTCGGAGCCCGTCTATGCCCGTGAGTTCGACATCGTCTTCGGAGGCGAGCCGATCCATCAGGTGGAGACCTATTTTGTGGCGCATGTGGGAACGTTCGAGCCCCACTCGGCCGGCTGGACGGATTTGGAGCGCAGCTCGATACTGGGCCATCGGTGGTGGAAGCCCGAAGAGATCGAGTCGAGTGACGAGATGATCTACCCGGGCAATCTTGCGGATCTGGTTCGACGGCACCTGGACAACCCCGCCGGCTGACAAACGCCTGGTTGGCAAACGCCTGGTTGGCAAACGCACAGTCCCCTTCGGAGGCACCCGACACCCGACACCCTCGAGCTCGGTTTGCCGGCCGATCAGGGCCAGACGCCGGAACTCCCGCGTCGGTGCGAGCTCAGCAGGTGGGTGTCGACGATACCGATGGCCTCCATCAAGGCGAACATCGTGGTGGGCCCGACAAATCGGAAACCGCGTGCGCGCAGGGCCTTCGACATCGCGATGGATTCAGCCGAGGTGGTCGGCACGTCGGCCATCTCCTCGGGCTCAGGGGTGCGATCGGGTTTGAAAGACCACAGGAAGTCGACCAGGCCACCATCGGCGCGCAATTGCTGTGTGGCTCTGGCATTCCCGATGGCGGCCTCGATCTTGCCGCGATGGCGGATGATGCGCGCATCGGCCAGCATCGCGTCGATCTCGCGGTCGCCGAACGCGGCGACGGTGTCGACGTCGAAATCGCGGAAGACCTCACGGAAGGCGGGCCGCTTGCGCAGGATCGTCGCCCACGACAGGCCGGCCTGAAAGCCCTCCAGCACAAGTCTTTCGAAGTGGGCGTTCTCGCCGGAGACCGGCATGCCCCACTCGTTGTCGTAGTAGTCGCGCATCAGGCCGGTCTGTGCGGCCCACAGAGGACGGATGAGCCCGTCCTCACACCGCACTGCACCCGCGGGCAGTCCGTCGGTTGTCACCGCTTCGTCGGCCTAGGAACCGGTGAGCGTGACTTGGGCGACCGACCCCTGGTAGCGGCCGCTGTCGTTGCGGGGCAACGACGTCAGCCACACCATGACGTACCGCGAGGGGCCGGCGCCGGCGATCGGGATGGTGGTGGTCTCGTTGTCCAGTGTCGCTGCCCCGACCTGTGTGGTGGCCTCGAACGGGGCGCGTGGGTCGTCGGCGGTGCGGATCTGGACCTGGAGGCCCGGCGTGGGGGTTCGGATGACGGCCTCGGTCAGCGTGGCGTCGCGGTCCAGTGTGAACATCAGTCCCAGACCGGGCTTGAGGTTTCCGAACCGCGGTCCGCCGCGGTATTCGTCCGTCTGCCATGCCGGGGCCTGGCCCGAGATGACGTTGTTCAGGTTCGTCCGGCTGTCCGGCTCCTGGTCGGAGTAGTCGAGCATCGTGACGCCGGTCAACGCGAGCGGGGCCGACCCGACGGCAGGCGCGGGTGCACCGGGGGACGGGGCGCCGGCCGAGGACGAGAAGATCTTGTCGATGTCGGGGGTCTCGTTGCTGCCGCCCACCGAGTTCGAGATCCAGACCACCATCGCGATGATGAGGAATAACGTGAGCAGCACGGCCCCGGCGATCAGCGCCATCATCCGCACCGACCGTGGCTTCTTACCGCCACCTTCGGTGCCGAGCATGCGCGGTGTCGCGCGCGATGACGAACCGGGTCCGTCGTCGTCGCGGACCTGCGCGATGAGATCGGTCTTCTGATCCAGCACGGTTGCCTGGTCGAGAACGTGCTGAACCGTTGCAGCGGTGCGTATCCCGCTGTTCCCCTCGAGAGCCCGGGCGGCGACCGCCGAGATCTCGAACGGGACGTCGGGACGCTCGGCGCGCGGCTCGCGGGGCAGGTCGCCGGCCCCGGGTGATGCCGGGTGAAGTCCCCCGACGGGCTCGTTCGACGTGCGGTTGGTCGCCAGTTCCCTACCGGTGTCGGCGTCGAGTGGCCAACGGGCCAGCAACAGTGCGTACAGGACGGCACCGAGACCACGGACGTCGGTGGACTTGTCGGAGTCGGCCAGCGTGCCGGGGAACGCGACGAACGCGTTGCCGTCCTGGCTGATCCGGATGCGTTCGGGATGGTCGATGGACAGCGCGCCGCCGTTGCGATGCGCCGATTCGGCCGCGGCTGCGAGCGCCCGGACGGCACGGGCCGCACCGACCGGAGACGGACTGGTCTTGGCGACGTCGGCCAGTGACGAGCTCGGAACCCATTCGGCGACAACGATTCCGCCGGACGAGCCGCGCACCACGTCGAGTACCCGCGCGATCCCGGGCGAGTTGATGCGTCCCAGCCGCAGGGTGCGCGAGAGCACCGCCTGCGGACCCTCGTCGCGCGGATCGATACGCACGCCGGGGTCGGGTGGTGGTGCGACCTGCTGCGCGTCGACGAACGTCAGGGCGACGTCGCGATCGAGGTTGATGTCGCGGGCCTGCCAGAACTGGAGTCCGCGTGCGCCACCGTGGTGCTGCAGCAGACGGTAGCGGCCACCGGCGACGGCAGCGCCCGGGACCAGCCGGGGACCTCGTCGTGGCCGTAGGCCTGGCAATGCCTCGGGAGGACGTGGGGGTCCGTCGCCGCTCGCCGCGGGTGGGCGAGGTCCGGGGGGACCTGATGCGGGACGGTCGCCGGGCGGTTGCTCGCGAGCGGGCTGACGGGCGCCGGCCTGACTGGGCATCGCCTTGGTGGCCGGCCCGTCTTCTGGCGAGACGGCGGTGGAACCGGCAGCAGGCGTTGGCGGCCCGGCCGGTTTGCTGTCGGGTTCTGGTTTGTTCAAGGCACCTGCTCCTCTCCTCCGATAGCGAAGATCTTGGGGTTGGCGGACGCCCATTCCGGCGGCACCACCACTGGTGACCGAATACGCCTGCCAACTCGATGTTCCCCGGTCGAAGCGCTGAATGACCTCGACCTGACCAGAATACGGAACCGATTCGTCCCCAGAGATCCGCGGGAATTGAACGGTCATGGTGGCAGCGCCGTCGGTGGCGGGTTCGGGGGCCGGGGCGACAGCGGGGATGAACCGGCCGATTACCCGCCGGACCGCCACCACCACTGCGAGCACGTCGGGAACACGCAGCAGGGTCAGGACCGTGTACGTGAGGCCGATGGAGACGACGGCGACGAGCAGGAGATAGGCGAGGGAGCCGATCTTGCCGTGGTCGGTACTGAGCCGGTGCAGACCGGACACCTCGGCCAGCGCCCACACCAGGGCGCTGCACGCCACCGAGACCACGAAGGTCCAGATGACCGTGCGGCCGACGTTGGTCATTCTTGCGCCACCGAGCCTGCTGCGCAGCAGATAGTGACCGACCACCGCACCGACGAGGTAGCCGAGACCGTTGGACAGGGCCAGCCACCGGACGATCGCGTCGGGGTCGTCGAACAGGACCGGGCCGAGATAGGACGCCGCCACCTTCACCGCGGTGATCCCGATGACCATGTACGTCGGGGTCCAGGCGTCCTCGCGGGCGTAGAACACGCGGAGCTGCACCAGTGTCATCGCGTACGGGATCATCGTGAACGCGCCCCACGAGAGCACGCTGCCGAGCTGTGAGGCGGTGTCGGCGTCGAACTTGCCGAAGTTGAACACGGCGACGCCGATGGCCGGCCCGAAGAACGTCATGAACGCGATGACCGGCACCAGCGAGACCATCGTCAACCGGGTGGCCAGTGAGAGATCGTCGACCACCGAGTGGGTGTCGTCGGCGGCGGCATTGCGGGAGAGGCGGGGCATGATCGCGGTCAGGATGGTCACGCCGAGGACGCCGTAGGGCAACTGGAGGAGCTGCCAGTGTGTCGCGTAGACGCTGACGCCGGCTTCGGTGGCGCTCGAGGCGATGCGATAGGTGACGATCAGACCGACCTGCAGGACTGCGACATACAGAACGATGGCGAGTGCCATGTTGCCGAACTTGCGCAACCTGTCGTCCAGACCCCACTGCAGTTTCAGCTTCACCCCGCTGCGCCGGATGGCGGGGAGCAGGACCGCGGTCTGGGCGATCACACCGAGGGTGGTGCCGACGCCCAGGATCAGGAGCTTGGTGTCGCCCATGCTGACCGGGTTCAGCGAGATGTCACCCGGGGCGACCGCATAGGCGATCAAGGTGACTATCTGAACGACGTTGTTGAGCACGGGCGCCCAGGCGCCGGGCTTGAAGAAGCCCTTCATGTTGAGGATGGCGATGAACAGCGCCGACAACCCGTAGAACAGCACGGCGGGCATCAGCAGGAACGCGAGTGCGGTGGCGAGGTCGCGGTTGACCTTGCCGTCGCCGAGGTTGAGCATCGTGAGCGCTGGCGCAGCGATCAGGGCCGCGAGGGTGGCCACCCCCAGCACGGTCACCGCGAGGGTGAAGATGCGGTTGATGAATCCCACTCCCCCGTCCGCGTCTTCGGATTCGGCGCGGACCAGGACCGGGATCACGATGGCGGTGAGGACGGCACCGAGGACCACCTCGGCGACCATGTTGGGCAGTACGTAGGCGGCCTGGAACGAGGAAGCGACCGCGGCGCCGAGCAGGGCCAGCACCAGGACCGTGCGCACGAATCCGGTGATGCGTGAGACAAGGGTGGCCAGCGCAATGGATCCGCTGGTGCGCAGGACGCTGTCGTCGGACGGTTGTTCTCGGACGCGGGCACCGGGGTCGATTGCCGTGGACGTCGTCATCTTGCCGGACGCAGCCGACGCCAGCTCACCGGCTGTCGGGCGTTGTCCGGGTGCGGGGTCGCGCGGCGCACCGGGCGGAACCCCAACAGACCCGGGCGAGACCCCCACTGACCGGGGCGGGGGCCGTCGGCGTGGAGGTGGCGGCTGCATTCCACCGTTGGTCATGACTTGTCGCCGCCGGTGTCGTGATCAGGGTGATGTCGGCCGAGGTGGTGCTCGCGCTCGGGTGGACTGTGCAACGCGCGGCTGTCCGCCATCAGCCGATCGCGTTCGTCGGGCTCGGGCCGATCGAGGTCGGCGGGATCGGGTTCCCCACGGAATCGATGCCACAACCGTCTGCCCGACAAGAACACCAGGAGTGCGCCGGCGCAGATTGTGATGATGAATAGCGGTTTACCATATGCATTGGAATGTACTGACAGGTTGATCGAGTCGCCCAACGGGACTCCGCCTGTGGTCACCAGACCGATCTCCACCGTGATCGAACGGGAACGGTCGGCGCGGGTGGGGACCTGGATCTGACGGGTTCCCCTGGGCGGGATCTCCAACACACCCATGTCTCCGACGGTCATGCCGCTCGGTGCCGAGACGTTCAATCGAGTTCGCATCGCCACGGGCAGATCGTTGCGGATCACCAGGAGCAGCGGGCTGCGTTCGGAGGCCAGGGTGAACCGCCCACCTGGGTCGAGGATGCCCACACCGTTGCGGATGTTCGTCAGCGTGGTCGCGACCGCAGATGTGCGCATCGACGCCGACCGCGCCGCAGCCTGCTGATCCTGTGGCGCCACGGACGCCATCGCCCGCAGCATGTCCTCACGCAGCGGCGCCAGGTAGGCACCCGGGGTGATCGGCACGTCGGCGCGGCGCGTCATCGAGTCCTGCAGATCGCGCGTCTGCTGCAGGTCGGCGCGTACCGAGGCGATGACCCGGGGATCGGGACCGGTGACGGCGGTCTCGAGTGGGGCCACCAGCTCTGCACCCGCGGGGGCACCCGAGGTGGCGGTGAGATCGGTGGCGACCCCGGCCAGCGGCCGGGGAATTGCAAGGTCTGAACCGAGCAGCAGAGACATCGCCGACAACACCGCGCGGGTGTCATCCTCGGACGCAGACCACGTGGGTGGGGGCATCAGCACCGCGCCGCGCCCGATGCGTTCGGCGATCGGGTCGGCCACGGTCTGCCCGTCCGACGATTGCGTGCCCGTGTCGGCCGGCCCGGAGTCGTCGGCGAGTGTGGACGGTGCGAGCGCAGAGAACATCATTGCCGCGACTGCGTTCTGGCGGCGGACCTGTTCGGTGCCGGCCAGCCAGCCCGCCCGCTGGGATGTCGGGGTGACCTGGGCCGACCGCGGACCCGGGCCGAGTGCCGACAGGCCGCTTGCCACCGCGGGGTCATAGGTCTGGACGGCGAGGTCCTCGCCCAGGGGGTATTCGCCGTTCGTCGAGGTGGGGGTGAGGTTTCTGACGCTCGACGCCGCGACGACGGTGCCCACCGCGCCCTTGTCGCGGATCAGTCCGGCGCCTGCGGTGTCCAGGACCCCCGATGCCGGAATCGCCAGGCCACGAACACTCTTCACGTTGAGTATGCGGTCGACGATGTCGGCGGGTGCTCGTAATGCGGTGTCGGACAGGTCGGAGTCGGCGACCTGGGTCAGCGCGGTGGTGTCGACGTGCGCGAACGAGGTGGCCACCACACACATACCGGTGGCCAGGGCCTGCAGCCGAGCGAGCCAGGCCGCCGCGACCTCGGATCCGGTGCCCTCACGAGCCGGGCCAGTCGGGTCGGCGGGGTCGGTGGTGACCAGATAACTGCCGGTCATCGCCTGCACGCTGATCAGCAGATCGGGGTCCACCGCCAGACACAGACTGCGCGCCAGAGGCGACTCCAGATCTCGCGTCCGGGTCTCTTCCATGGTCGCCACGAGTCGATCGAGACGTCCGCCGGAGGCCAGTGACTGCTCGAGACCGTTGTCCATCAACCGGACCGTCTCGTCGCCTCCCCCGGTGACCCCCGGCGCGAGTGACGCCGGAGCGGCGATCGGCCAGAGCATGGTCATGCCGACCGGTTGTGAGATGTCCGGGGCCACCGAACCGTCGGCTCCGATGGGCGCGGCGACAGGGTCGCCCGAGACGTCGTCGTCGGCCTGGGATTGCGCCCGCAGCGGGTTCGGCGGCAGGCCGACCACCGGCAGGAGAACGCGCGCGTCGTCGAGCCGTGCCGGGTTGCCGAAGTCGGGGGTGCCGTTGACGTTGACAAGCACCGGATATATACCCGGCTTGTCGATCTGGAAGCTGGGCGCACCAGAAGTATTGACGGACAGATCAATTCGCAGTGAGAAAGGAATCGACCGCCCGGGTCCGAGCTGCTGACTGACGTCGGTGAAGTCGCCGACGGTCTCGAAACTGTTCGCGTCGGCGGACAGGGACTCGCCGAGGCCGGCACTGGTGGTGATGGCGGCCCCGCGTTGCAGGCGCATGGCGACGTTGCGAACCGGCCGGTCCCCGACGTTGGTCAGCGTCCCGCTGGCGGTGACCACGCCGGGACTGGAGGTGGTGACTGTGGAGGGATCGATCGACTCGAGCGAGATCCGCAGGAACTCCCCGGTCTGGGAGGTGTCGTCGGTCTGGGAGGTGTCGTCGGCGGGTGCGGCCACCGCCGACACCGCGAGGGGTCCGAACACCAGGGCGAGAACGCTGACCAGGATCGTCAGCGCCCGCATCGATCGGCCGTTCACGTCGCGACGTGCGGGCCGGATTCCGGCGGTGGTGCATGGGCGGCCGGTCCCCCGCTGTTGCCGGCCCCGCGGTTCTCGGATGTGGTCTCGGTGCCGCCACCGCCGCCGCGACGACCCCGGCGGCGTCGGCGGCGAGGCCTCGCCGGCGCGGGCGGAGGCTCATTGCGCTTCTGATTCCGCGCGGCCGCGGCCTTCTCGTAGGCGTTCGGCTCGGTGCGCGCCCCCTTGGCCTCAGACTCGGCCATCCGGTCGGGGTCGGCCACGAGCTCGGCGATGACGTCCTCGGCGACGCGCGCCAATCGGCGTTCGTCCGAGTAGGTCAGCCGACGAGGGAGCTCGGCGAGTGGAACCCAGGCGACCTCGGCCACCTCGTAGTCGGCGTCGGAGAGTTCACCACCGGTGAAGCGCATCAGGTAATGGTGCACCGTCTTGTGGATCCGTTTGCCCTCACTGACAAACCAGTAGTCGATCTTTCCGAGGGGGGCCACAACGTTGCCCTCGATGCCCGTCTCTTCGGCGACCTCACGGATCGCCGTCTGTTCGGCGGTCTCCCCCGTCTCGATGTGACCTTTCGGCAACGACCACATCATCCGGCCGCGGCGATCGACCCGCCCGATGAGGGCGGCGCACTGCTGCTCGTGCGGGCCGTCGAGGCCCGACACCATCAGCCCACCGGCCGAGGTCTCCCGCACCGTGCGAAGTCGTTGCTTGGCCAGGTTCGGGGGCACCTTGGCGGGGGCTTTGACCTTGCCCACATCCGACGGTTTGACCTGCGCGGTCCGACCTTCGACAACATGGGTTCCGGCGACCCCGGTGGATTCACTACGGGCGGCCTCGACGCTGTGGTCGGCGGGGCGTGACGGCTTTCGGCGACGACCGCGGCGCGATCGCCGCGATCCGGGAGCCGACGCGGTGGCGTCGGTGACAGTCGAGTCGTCGCTGCGTTGCGGTTCCGGACCCGGCTGCGGACTGGGCTGGGGACTCGGCTGGGGACGGGGCTCTGCTCCACTGTGATGAGAGCTGTCGATCCGGGTGGCTGTCGATCCGCCGCGCCGATTGCCGCGCCTGCGCCGCGGACGTCGAGGGACGTCCCTATTCGGCTCGGTGGGTTCGGCTGACACTCACACGATGCTAGTCGCCGTTAACCCACCGTTTCTGCCAGCGGGGCCGATGGCGGCGACCTGGACCCACCGCAGTTTGGTCATGCCGCACGATCGGGGTTCGGATCGTCGCCGGTCGGTCGGTAGTCTGGCCAGTCGTGACAACTCCCCCATCTTCCACAGGCACCTCGGCTGCCGATGAGCGACGCACCAGGTTGCTCGCAGCCGCTGCGGTGTCCTTGCGGGGACTCTCGGACACCCTCGATCCCCTTGGCGCTCGGTTTGCCGCAGCGGGGCACGAGCTCTTCCTCGTGGGCGGCTCGGTGCGCGACGCGGTGCTGGGCCGGCTCAGCACCGGCGACCTGGACTTCACCACCGACGCGCGTCCCGAGCAGGTGCAGGAGTTGCTGCGCGGGTGGGCCGAGGCCATCTGGGACACCGGGATCGAGTTCGGCACCATCAGTGCGGTCCGGGCAGGTATCCAGATCGAGATCACCACGTTCCGGGCAGATTCCTATGACCGGGTGAGCCGCAACCCCCAGGTGCGGTTCGGTGATCGTCTCGAAGACGATCTGGTGCGCCGCGACTTCTCCATGAACGCGATGGCCGTGAAGATCGGTGCCGACGGCAGCCAGGAGTTCATCGACCCCCTCGGTGGGATGGACGCGTTGCTGGCCGGGGTGATCGACACGCCCGCCGCGCCCGAGGATTCGTTCAACGATGATCCGCTGCGCATGTTGCGTGGTGTGCGGTTCGTCTCGCAGCTCGGGTTCTCGCTGTCACCAAGGGTGTTCGCGGCCACGGTGGAGATGGCTGGCCAGATCGAGCGGATCACTGTGGAGCGGATTGCGGCCGAACTCGACAAGCTGATCCTCGGCGAACATGCGGTCGAGGGAGTCGAGACGTTGTGTGAGACCGGCCTGGCCGAGCTGATCATTCCCGAGATCCCCGGGATGAAGCTGGCCATCGATGAACACCATCAGCACAAGGATGTCTACACCCACTCCCTCACCGTGCTCGCTCAGGCGATGGACCTCGAGGACGGGGATCCCGATCTCGTCTTGCGGTGGGCGGCGATTCTGCACGACATCGGCAAGCCGGCAACCAGGCGTCACGAACCGAACGGTGGGGTGAGCTTTCATCACCACGAAGTGGTCGGCGCCAAGATGGTCCGTAAGCGGCTGCGAGCGCTGAAGTATCCGAAGGCGGTCATCGAGGACGTCGCGAACCTGGTGTTTTTGCATCTGAGGTTTCACGGCTACGGCGACAATCAATGGACCGACTCGGCGGTGCGCCGCTACGTGACCGATGCCGGTCCCCTGCTGCCGAGGCTGCACAAACTGGTGCGGGCCGACTGCACCACTCGCAACAAGCGCCGGGCGCGCAAGTTGCAGCAGAACTACGACAACCTGGAGCAGCGCATCGCCAGGATTGCCGAGCAGGAAGACCTGGCGAAGGTCCGGCCCGACCTCGACGGCAACGCCATCATGGAGTTGCTCGATCTGCCCCCGGGCCCGATGGTCGGCAAGGCCTGGCGGTATCTCAAGGAACTGCGGCTCGACCGCGGACCCATGTCGCGCGAGGAGGCCGAAGAGGCGTTACGGCAATGGTGGGCCGCCGAGCAGCAGAGCTGAGTCGGCTGTTCCTCGGCTAGCTGAGTGACACCATCTCGCTGATGTCGTCGTTCGGGAACGGACCGTCGACCACTGCGGTCACCGTTGCCTTGTTCAGAGTGATCGCGCCCCTGTGGTTGTCGAGGAAGGCGGTGTCCGCGGCGTCACGGCCTGTCGATATACGGACCAATGTCTGGCGAGGCGCCAGGCAGGTGGCGTCGACAACTCGCCACCGGCCGTCGACGAACGCCTCGGCGACGGCGTGGAAGTCCATCGGATCGCAACCGGGCGCGTACACGGCGACAAGTCGAGCCGGGACGTTCACCGCCCGCAGGATCGCGACCACCAGGTGCGCGTAGTCGCGGCAGACGCCGGCGCCGGCCAGCAGGGTGTCGGCGGCACCGTCGATGGGATCACTGGAACCCGGGACGTAGTCCAGATGCGTACCCACCCACGACGCGACCTTCTCGAGCAGCTCTGCGGGGTCGGTCAGATCGCCGAATTGCTTTGCGGCGAAACCGAAGAACTTGTCGGCCTCGGCGTATCGGCTCGGCCGCAGGTACATCGACAGGTCGTGGTCGGACACCGGTGCCGGGTCGGCGGAACCGAGGACGGTGGCGGTGTACTCCACCTGCAGATTGCCCACCCCGGCGTGCAGCATGTGGATGCGGCTTCCGTGCGCACCGCTGATCTCTTTGGCCGACACGGGTTTTCCGTCCAGTTCGAAGGACAGCGATTCGATGATCTCGGCCCCGGGATGCGGGGCCACGGTGATCTGGAACTCCAGATCGGTCTCGCTGGTGATGTCGACGTCGAGATGGGCGGATACATCGCGTTTGAGCACAGGAACTCCTCGGCAGGACGGGACGGCACGACGGGACGGCACGACGGGACTCGGCGAAAGGGAAGCCCCGTGGGGCTTTACATGGATGCCCGACGACGACGGCGGTTACGCCAGGAACGTTACCGCACCCGGTCGCACCTCGATGGTTGCCGGCAACCGCCCGATCCGGTCGCCATCGGCATAGATCGGCGCGGTGGGTACGCAGTCCAGGACAATGCGTGAACCACGGAACTGCTCGACTTCTTTGTGCTCGATGTGCTTGCCGCTGTACATGGTCGGGAACAATCCGAACATCTTCAGACGTGGTCCGTGAGAGATCAGGGTGAGGTCGAGCAGGCCGTCGTCGATGACCGCCGACGGCGTGATCTTCATCCCGCCGCCGTACGAGGGTGTGTTGCCCACCGCCGCCAGGATGAGGTCGCGTTCGAATGTGTTGTCGTCCACCGTGATCCGATAGTGAAACGGCTTCATCCGCGCCAGTTCGGCGACCGCCGCCAGTGGATAGCGCAATTGCCCCTTGGGCCACGACATGTTGTTCGCGCGCTCGGTGACCAGTGCGTCGAGTCCGGTGGCCGCGACCGTTCCGAAAACGGCACTGGGGCCGTCGGCCGGCGTGATGACCGCGATGTCGAACGGTCGGCGACGCCCGGCGGCGATGATGGCGGCCGCAGCAGCAGGGTCGTCGGTGGGGATCCCCAGAGCACGTGCATGGTCGTTGCCTGTCCCGGCCGGGATGAGACCCAGCGGGACACCGGTGTCGCCGATGGCCTCCAGGGCCAGGCGAACGCTGCCGTCGCCGCCGACCACCACCAGGGCGTCGATGTCGGATGTGGTCGCCGCGCGGGCGAGTTCGCGGGCCTCGTCTGGGTCGCGGCCGACCAACTCGGTCACCTCCACACCGCGGTCACGCAGCGCGGCGAGTGCGGTGGCTGCGGCGCGCACGCCGAGGCCATGGCGGGCAGCGGGATTGATCAGAGCGGACACCCTGGCGATCGCGGCGGTCATGGGATGAGTTTGCCCGGGTTGAGGATGTCGGTGGGGTCGAGCGCGGATTTCACCGCGCGCAGCACCCGCAAGCCCACGTCGCCGACCTCGTCGGCCAGCCACGGCCGGTGGTCGGCGCCGATGGCGTGATGGTGGGTGATCGTCGCCCCGGAATCTATCATCGCCTGTGACGCAGCGCTTTTCGCAATCAACCACTGCCCGATGGGATCAGCTGTGGCCCGGTAGACCACCGTGAAGTACAACGAAGCCCCGGTGGGGTAGGTGTGGGAGATGTGGCAGAGGACAAGGGCGGGGGAGCCGGATTCCTCGATGGCGGTGGTCAGGGCTGTGGTCACAGCAGCCTTCGTGTCTGCCAGCTCGGCCCACGTGGTCGCGGTCTCGAGGGTTTCGCAACCGACGCCGATCGCGAGCAGCGCATCACGTAGATACGGGGCGTTGAACCTGCCGTGCGCCCAGGCGTGTGCGGGTTCGGCACCCATCGATGTGGCGCCGGCAGCCGAGAACAGGGCGGCGGTGAGGTCACGGCGCGCGGCGGCGACATCGTCGGTGCCCTCGAAGGTCGTGATCGCCAGGCAGCCCCCTGACGGTGCCCCGTCCTGATCACCTGCGCCGATCTCGGCTGGAGTCGCCAGGTTCACCCCGGTCTCCGCCTCATCCGACAGCCGCATCACCGTGGGACCACCGCCTTGCTGTGCCACGGCACGTAACGCATTTGCGCCGGAGGCGAAGTCGGGAAAGTGCCACGCTTCGCCGATGGTCACCTGGGGGATGCGGCGAACTCGCACGGTGACCTGCGTGATGATGCCGAAGGTGCCTTCCGAACCCAGGAACAGTTGTCGAAGGTCCGGCCCTGCAGCGGTTTTCGGCGCGCCGCCCAGGTCGAGGGTGCCGACGGGCGTGACCACTCGTAGGCCGGTCACCATGTCGTCGAAGCGTCCGTACCCGGCTGATGCCTGCCCCGACGACCGGGTGGCCGCGAACCCCCCGATGGTGGCGAACTGGAAACTCTGCGGGAAGTGCCCGAGCGTGAACCCATGTTGGGCAAGGAGTCGTTCGGAGGCCGGCCCGGTCACTCCCGCACCGAGCGTGGCCTCCCCGGACACGGTGTCGATCGAGATCAATTCGTCGAAACGGCGCAGGTCGACCGACAGCGTCGCGCGGTGTTCGCCGCTGTCGGGATCCAGGCCACCGACCACGCTGGTGCCGCCGCCGAAGGGCACCACGGCCACCTCGGACAGCGCGCACCACTGCAGCAGGGCGTGTACCTCGTCGTCGGAGGCGGGGATCGCCACACCGTCCGGAGCGGACTGCTCTATCTGCTTGCGTCGCAACAGGTCCAGGGTAGATTTCCCGCCGGACCGGATCAGCCGATCGCCGTCGGCGGTCGAGACGGCGTCGACGATCGCGCGCAATGCATCCAGGTCGGTATCGGTCAGGCGGGTGGGGGACAGGCGCACCTGGTCGGCGGTCGGTGCATCGATCGGATCGCCGGAGATGCCCAAGACGCCGACAAGAAGGTTCTTGATGTCGGCGGAGAGGTGGGTGGCCGCCGATTCCGCTCCCCACGCATCCCACTTCATCGGGGGAAGCGGTAGTGCGTGTTGTGGGTAGTTCGCCGTCATGCGTTACAGTTTTACACAATATGTCAATCCGTCACGCCAAGATCGCCGCAGTGGGCGATCCCTCCGTCGCCGACCGCGTTCTCGACGCGGCGCGGACATGTCTCGTGCGCGCAGAAGGCGGCAAGATCACCCTCGCCGAGGTCGCCCGACTGGCCGGAGTGAGTCGGCCGACCGTGTACCGACGCTGGCCCGACGTGCAGTCGGTGACCGCCGACCTCGTCACGAGGGAGATGAGCCGGGTGATCTCCAGCGAGCCGGCACAAGGCACATCGCTGGGGGACAAGGTCGACCGAATCGTCGCCGTAGCCGACGCAATCCGGCACAACGACTTGTTCGCGGCGTTGTGGAGCGAACCGTCGGCAGCGCTGGCACCGTATGTGTTCGTCAGGTTCGGGCGGAGTCAGCAAGCGGTGCTCGCACTTCTGAACCGCACGATCGCAGACGGTCAGCGCCGCGGCGACATCCGCGACGGCGATCCCGGCCAGCTGGCCACCATGGTCCTGCTGATCTGCCAGTCGACGATCCAATCCCATGCGATCGTCGAACCCATTCTCGGTGAGCGATGGTCGCCAGAACTGCGGCACGCACTCATGTCCTATCTGAGGAGCGCGCCATGACCGGCCGACCCCTGTCTTTTGTCGACGCGTCGTTGAACGCCGACCGTCGCACCAGCGAACTCGCACAGCTCGCTTCGCGCACCGATCCGGTCGACGTACTGGTCATCGGTGGGGGCGTCACCGGGGCCGGGGCGGCACTCGATGCAGCAGCCCGCGGGCTGTCGGTGGTGTTGGTGGAGGCGCATGACCTGGCCTTCGGAACCAGCCGATGGAGTAGCAAACTCGTCCATGGCGGTCTGCGATACCTCGCGACCGGCAACATCTCGATCGCTCGCGAATCCGCTCTCGAACGTCATCGGGTGATGACGGTGATCGCACCGCATCTCGTACGACCGGTCGGCCAGCTGCTGCCTGTCTACTCCGACACCCCGTTTGTCGCCAAGGTCGCGGCCCGCGCAGGCATGCTTGCCGGAGATGTGCTGCGGCACAACGCCAAGACCCCTGCCACCGTACTACCGCGTTCACGCCGGATCTCGGCGCAGCGGGCCGGGGAACTGTGTCCGGGAATCCGGACCGATGGATTGCGGTCGGCGGTCCTGGGGCACGATGGGCAGCTCATCGACGATGCCCGTCTGGTGGTCGCACTCGCGCGTACCGCGGCGGGTCTCGGCGCCGGTATCTGCACCTACACCCGCGCCTCCGACGTCACCGGACACGGTGCTGTGCTCACCGACACCAGGACGGGCCACAGCTTCCCGATCGCAGCCCGGTCGGTGATCAACGCAACCGGGGTGTGGTCGGGCCAGGTCGACGATTCGATACGCCTACGACCAAGTCGCGGAACGCATCTCGTGGTCGACGCCGCTGCTGTGGGGAATCCGACCGCCGCCCTCACCGTTCCGATGGCGGGCAGCATCAGCCGGTTCGTCTTCGCGCTGCCGCAACAGTTGGGTCGGGTGTACATCGGGCTCACCGACGAGGACGCGCCAGGCGACATCCCGGACGAGCCCACCCCGTCCAAGAACGAGATCGACCTACTGCTCAACACGATCAACCAGGCACTCAGCCGAGAACTCACCCGGTCGGACATTCGCGGTACCTACTCGGGGCTGCGACCCCTGATCGACGACGGCGGCACGGGGGAGCGGGCCACCGCGGACCTGTCGCGCAACCATCTGGTCCGGGTCAGTCCCACAGGCGTGATCACGGTGGTCGGCGGGAAGCTGACGACCTACCGCCAGATGGCCGAGGACGCCGTCGACGAAGCCATCCAGCGCGGCGGCATACGTGCGGCATCGTGCGAGACCGGGTCACTGGCACTGGTGGGCGCCGTCGGGCGGTCCGGCGACAGCACATTGCCCGAGTCGCTGGTGGCGCGGTTCGGTGCCGAGGCCGGGCGTGTCCTCGAGACGGCCACGGTGAGCAACCCGGCCGGCCCGATAGCCGAGGGCATCGACATCACCCGGGCCGAAGTGCAGTACGCGCTGACCGCCGAAGGCGCGCTGACCGTTGATGACATCCTGGCCAGACGTACCCGAATTGCGTTGGTGCCCAGCGATGCCGACGCGGCACGCCCGGCAGTCACCGAGATCGTCAAGGCGACCGTGTCCGCGAGCGCTTGACCCTATCCTGGTGCGATGAGCGAAGTCACCGAGGACGACCTGGCCGACATCCTGGCGGCAACCCGGAGTTTTGTGCGTGAGCAGGTGGTTCCGCGCGAGCAGGAGATCGCCGACGGCGATGCGATTCCTGCCGACCTCCTGCAGGCGGCCAAAGACATGGGCCTGTTCGGGTTCGCGATCCCTCAGCAGTGGGGTGGTCTCGGCCTGGACCTCGAACAGGATGTCCGACTCGCACAGGAGTTGGGCTACACGAGTCTGGCCTTCCGGTCGAGCCTCGGCACCAACAACGGCATTGCCGGGCAGGTGCTGGTGGAGTTCGGAACCGATGAACAGAAAGAAGCCTGGCTGAGCCGGATCGCGTCGGGCGAGGTGGTGGCGTCGTTTGCGCTCACCGAGGATGGGGCCGGTTCGAACCCGGCCGGCCTACGCACGAAAGCCGTTGCTGACGATGATGATTGGGTGATCAGCGGTGAGAAGCGCTACATCACCAACGCGCCGTGGGCCGATCTGTTCGTGGTGTTCGCGCGGTACCGGCCTGCCGATGAGACCGGTCCGGGCATCGCAGTTTTCCTGGTGCCTGCCGATACCCCCGGAGTGAGTGTGGGCCCGAAGGATACGAAGATGGGCCAACAGGGTTCGGTGACTGCACAGGTCTTCTTCGACGACGTCCGGGTACCCGGTGCGTCTCTTGTCGGCGGCGATCCAGAGGTGGGATACCGGGCGGCCATGACCATTCTCGCCCGTGGCCGCATCCACATCGCAGCAGTCGCAGTCGGGCAGGCGCAACGTGCACTGGACGAATCGGTGCGGTACGCCGCGCTGACGACGCAGGGAGGCACCACGATCGGCGACTTTCAGTTGGTGCAGGCAATGCTCGCCGACCAGCAAACCGGTGTGATGGCCGGCCGGGCGCTCGTGGCCGAAGCGGCGCGCAAATGGGTCAGCGGCGAGGACCGGCGCATCGCGCCCTCGGTGGCAAAGCTGTTTTGCACCGAGATGCTGGGCAAGGTCGCCGACCTCGCGGTTCAGGTTCACGGGGGCAGTGGGTACATCAGAGGTGTTGTGGTGGAACGCATTTACCGAGACGCGCGGCTCCTGCGGTTGTACGAGGGCACGAGTGAGATTCAGCGCCTGATCATCGGCTCAGGCCTGGTGCGAGCGGAGAAGAAGAGGACTCAGTAACCCATCCCACGTAGTTCGTTCGCGAGCTGGTCCAAGTGCGACCGCTGCACGTCGAGGTGCGGACTGATCCGCAACACCGACTGCTCGGCACTGAGCGGGGCACGCCAGCTGTCGGCGCAGGTGACCAGAATGCCGATGGACCGCAACTTGTCTCGTGCTGCCAGGACGTCCGACGGGCCCCAGCCCGGGGGAGGTGCGAGGGTGACGATCGCCGAGGGCTCGTTGATCGGTTCGATCACCTCCCAGCTGCCGATGCCGTGCAACCGCTCCCGGGTGAACTGCCCGATGGCCGCCAGTTCGCGGCTGACCCGTTCGGGCCCGAAGCTCTGCAGCTCCTGGATCGCCACACCCAGACCGAGACGCCCCGCGACGAACGCTTCGGAACTCTCGATCTCCGCAGGCCGTACCGAGTCGCCGCGCACGGCGAGGAAGCCGACGCCGCGCGGACCGGCCAGCCACTTGCGGCTCGTTCCATAGACCACGTCGGCACCCGAAGCGCAGTTCCGTTGACCGAACGACTGGGCGACATCGACCACCACAGGTACCCCGGCGGTACGCGCCAGCTCGACGATCTTCTCGACCGGCTGGACGATTCCACTGTGAGATCCGATGTGGCACACGTGGATGAAGTCGGGTTGCTCGAACTGCAGCATGTTCTCGAGCGCATCGGTGTCGACGTGTCCGTACACGTCGGCGGACGGGATGGTGTGCACGGCGTACCCGCGGCGCTCGAACTCGTCGAGGTTGGGTCCGAACTCGTTCTTGGCCACCCATACCGATGCCGAGATCGGCAGATTCCAGAAGGTCAGCAGCGCGCGGAGTGCGGCCTTCGCCGATTCGCGGAACGCGAGCTCATGCGCCTGGCGCCCGACGAGCGTGGCGATGTCACGACGGCACCGGTCCAGCGACTCGGTGATCTGTTCCTGGGCCACGTAGGCGCCGCGCTCGGCTTCACGCCACAGGTGAGCGGTGATGGTTTCGATGACCTGATTCGAAGCGCGCGATGCCGCGGCGGAATCGAGGTGGATGCTGACGGGCTCTGTTCGGGCCCGATGCCACAGGTCACCGAGCTCGCTGACGTACATCCGAAGGTCCTCCTCGCAGGTCATGCTGGGTGACGCCGGGCACTGGGGTCGCTCTTACGCTACCGCGAAGGGGCACGGCGGAACCCGTCACCCACCAGCGCCGTCCAAGTACTCATGGAACCGACGATCGAGTATGTCTTCGGGGCCGGTGACGGACGGACCAGCACCTGGACCTCGTCGGCAGATCTGACCCTCGGAGGAGGTGCTCCGGATGCGGTTCGGCTCGACTTCGACGGCGACGGACTGTCAGACGATGCGTTGTGGGACCGCGACCATGATGGACGGGCCGATTGCAGCGCGCTCGACCTCGACGATGACGGCGCTGTCGACGCGTGGTTCATCGATGATGGTTCTGGGGTGTGGGGGGAGCGGTCGGAGGGAACCGCCGGTACCGGACCGGTCGAGCCACCTGAGCCGGCCCGGTCGCCCACGCCCGTCGACCCGGGAGAGCCGCCTACGCCGTCAGGCGATCGTACGTTCGACAGCAACGCGGACGGGCTCGACGACATCGCGGTGTCGCGCATCGGCGGGCGGCTCTACATCGACACCGACAGCGACGGGAAGTTCGACCAGGTCCTGATCGACTCGGATCTGAATGGTGTCGCCGACTCGGGGGCGCATCCCGGGCCGGAAGGTTTGACGTTCGACCGCTACGGGTAGCTCCGCTAACAGTCTGCGGCCATCGACTTCATCGGAGAAGTGACGGAGAGTGCGGACAGACAGCTGTTCGGATGAGGCGACGAGTCTCAGGGCGGTTGCCGCCCCTGTCAGCAGCCACCCTGAGAGCCACCCCTCGCTCCACTTGAATGACCGTTACGATCAGAAATGGAAGTAAGGCTCAGTCAACCATGAGGGCAGATGCAGTGCAAGACTTCGGGGCGGCCCAGGAAGACGCAGAGCCTGTGGTGTTGTGCGGGTCCACCGCCCGCACTCACCAAGAGTGCTTCGACCGAGCGGGCCGGCTGGCGTCAGCGCTGGTCGACCTCGGTGTCGAGTTCGGTGAGAGGGTCGGACTCCTCGCCTTCAACAGCGTCGACTTCCTCGAGATCTCCATCGCCATCGCCTCTGCCGGAGGCAACCCGGTGCCCATCAATTGGCACTGGACCGCATCCGAGATCACCTACCTCCTCGATGACTGCGAGCTGCGGATCCTCTTCTGCGACACGATGCATCTGCGCACCGCCCGCCAGGCCGTCGCCGCGGCGCGCTCGACTGTGCAGATCGTCGAGGTCACCGACGGGGTGAACCGCCGCAATTCGCATGAAGCCCTCATCGCGAGTCATACCGGCGGGCTGGAATACCGGGAGGACGCCATGGCGGCCTCTCTTGGCCTGATCTACACCTCGGGTACCACGGGCCGTCCCAAAGGAGTTGTGCGCGAGCGCATGAGCGCGGATCAAATGTTCACCGTGGCCGGCGCCACGGCCGAACGCACTGGGCTCCGGCAAGGCGGCGAGCTGCTCGTCGCCGGACCGCTGTATCACGCGAGTCCGAATGCCTTTGCTCTCCTGGGCCTGCGGATCGGCTCGAACGTCACGCTCATGCCGAGATGGGATGCCGAAGATTTCCTCGAGTTGATCCACACCAGGCGTATCGAGCAAGCCAAGGTCGTCCCCACGATGCTCTCTCGGTTGCTGTCGTTGCCACCCGAGGTTCGGACCGCATACGACGTGTCCTCGCTGACGCATCTCGTCCATTCGGCAGCGCCGTGTCCACCGGCCATCAAACGTGCTTCCATCGAGTGGTTCGGGGACGCGGTCAAAGAGTTCTTCGGCTGCACCGAAGGCGGGATCATCACTTGGATCGACGCGCAGGAGTGGTCGGAGCGGCCAGGATCGGTCGGCCGTCCGGTGGACGGTTCTTCGGTGAGGATCGTCGACGACACGGGCCGGCCTGTGCCGGCCGGAACCCCAGGACGCGTGCAGATTCAGCCGCCGCAGGACTGGCCTGCCTTCACCTACCTGCGCAGCCCCACACCGGCCCGGTTCCCTCTAGATGTGGGCGATGTCGGCTACGTCGACGACGACGGATACCTGTACCTGACGGGCCGCAGCACCGAGGTGATCATCTCCGGCGGGGTCAACATCTATCCCGCCGAGATCGAGGCCGCGGCGATGGAACTGGCGTACGTCGAAGACGCTGCCGCGGTCGGCCGACCACACGAGGGTGACCTCGGGGAGCAAGTGGCCCTATATGTGGTGGCCAGACCCGGGTACGACGTCCAGCCGACCCAGCTGCTCGACGCCCTCAGTGAGCGCCTGGCGTCATACAAGCTGCCACGGATCATCGAGGTGCTCGACCATCTCCCGCGCGACGACAACGGCAAGGTCTACAAGTTCAAGATCTGAGGTTGGGTATGCGCAGTTTCAGGCGGCGGGGTTGTGCCGGCGCAGTCGTCGGTCCTCGAGGGCTCGCGCGGTGCGGTAGGTGCGGCCGGCACGCCACACCTGGAACGCGGCTTCGAGACTGAGAAGTAGCGACCCGGCAACGCAAAAGCCGAGCGCCAGCAGTCCGAGTGTGACACTGACCGGGCTTGTCTCGGCTATGGGGATGTCCGCGATCCAGATCAGCGCGGTTCCGACGAACTTCCACGCCGCCCAGCCCACACCGAAGAGACCGCCCAGGCCGACGAGGTAACGCAGCGGGCCGAGCTCGGAGCGCACTACGGTCCAGCCGAGAAAGCCCGCCGGGAGACCGATCCAGATGGCGAACACCGCTTCGTACAGAACAACGTTGAAGTTGTCGCCGTATTCGGTGAGGAAGTTGGCCGACGGCGGGAAGTCCGCGTGCACGAGGCTCAAGTTGATCACCGCGACGGACGCTGCGGCACCGAGCACCAGGATCATTACCCGTTGGTGCAACTCGGGATCGGTCCATTCGTCGCCGTCGGGATCCAGACTGTTTCTCCGGATCGCGATCAACGCACCGACCAGCGCACAACCGGCAAGCACCGCTGATGTTGCGCCCCACATGCGCTCGGCATTGGTCATCAGATGTCGCACCCCGTCTTCGGGTACGAGCGCTAGGTAGTTTTCTCCGGTGAGGCAGTAAAACGTGATGCACACACCGAAGACGATTGTCGTGGCACGGCGATACCAACCGCCTCGGAGGGCGATCAGGATTCCCAGGGCCACCCCTGTCCAAGCCAGGGCCCCGAGAAGGGTGTTCATGCCACGATGCCAACAGCTCCGAATGCAGCGGTCAGGGCGCGATTGGTCCGGGGCTCATTGCCTCGGCCTTCGGCGAGCGTGCCCACTGTGGTGGCAAAGGCCTCGGCCTTTGCCTCCCGGCGTGAGTTCTGATCGCAACCGTCGTGGCCTGCCAGCAGGTGCCAGGCCTCATGCGCCGCGATGTGGATGCGATGGGCAGTGGAGACGTTGCCCGGGATGACGATGATCGCGGTGCCGTTTGCGGTACGCAACGCCGCCCCCGTCAGTTCGCCTGAGGTCAGGCTGTCCGAGGTGATGCAGCGAACCGCGCAATCGAGTTGGCGGGTGAGACGGTGTTCGAAGTCCTCCCAGGACCAATCACCTTCAGGGGTGATTGCGGCGGCCAGGCGGAACATCTTCTGTCGGGTCATCATTGTCCGACGCTCTTCTCTGCTTCCAGTACCCGGCTCACCTCGCGGAGCAACGTTGCCAGTTCGGCTCGCCCGGTCGACGACAGTTGGTCGGCACGAAGTCCGGCCACCTGCAGTCCCGTTTCTTCGATGGCCGCCTGCACCTCTTCACCTAGAGTGCGGGGGTTGCTCGAAAAGTGGTCTTTGGAGACCCCGAAGAAGGAGCAGATGGCGTCGCGAACGGCGCCGTCTACCTTCATGACGCGACCCTTGCGGATCCGCCACACGAACTGCCGGTCGATGTTGCGGCCGGTTTCAGCCGTGACCCAATCAGCGATCTCGGCGTTCGCGGTACGAGACCCACCCGGCCACCGAATGGCACAGAGCTTATTGAGCTCGATTGCGAACTCCGACACCTCATCACGATTGCGCATGCGGTAATAATGCCAGGTCCAATACCACTTTGTCGCCACAGTCTGCAGTCGAGGTCGAACATGGAAAAAGTCATGATGTCCGTTCGGGCCCCCGTTCCCGACGAGGAATGGTGCTCTGAACTGCGAAAACGTGTCGTTGAATTGACTGCGAATGCGGAATTTTCGGGGGTCACCGTCAATGTCCGGGATTTACCTGTGACCGACTCAATCATGACTCTGACCACGCTGGAACCTCCGATTGTGGCCGTCATCAGCGTGTGGACACAGCAAAACTACGGTCTCGGTGTCTCGGAATTGATCAACACTCTCGAACGCGATTATCGAAACCCTGATTACGGAAACATCGCCGCCTATCTCGTCACCGAATCAATTCCGCTTCCGGTGCCTGTGGTCGAGTTCGGCACTCGAACCCCCGGGTTGGCGAACATGGCGTTTCTGCGCAGACCAGAACACCTCGACGAACAGACGTGGCTGCGACGGTGGCATCTCGACCACACCAGCGTGGCGATCGAGACCCAGTCGACGTTCGGCTATGTGCAGAACGCGGTGGTCAGGCCGCTCACGGCAACCTCGCCACCGCTCACCGCCATCGTCGAGGAACTGTTCCCGATCGAAGCGGTGCACGATGTGCACGCCTTCTTCGGTGCCGCCGACGACAAAGACCTGGCGGACAGGATGGGCCGGATGCTCGCGAGCACCGGCGCCTTCGGTGCCGACCAGAACATCGACACCGTGCCCACGAGCCGCTACGTCTATTCGACCCCGTTCCGCGACTGAGCGTCAGGGTCTCGGTGGGCCGGCCTCGATCCGTTCGAGTTGATGGGCGATGGGGTCGGCAGAGGCTGATTCCCAATCGGAGTCGAGCCACCAGGTGATGCCGGCAGCGGCGAGCTCCGTTGCTTGTGCGCGTTCTGCGGCCGGGTCCGAGAGGTCGGCAGTGCCTTCGTAGACGATGTCGTAGTTTCCCGTGAAACCAAGTTCGGCCCGCAATTCGCGGATCTCCCTGGCCACCCCCGCCCAGTGCTCCACCGAAACCGGTGCCGCGCCCTGGATGTCGGGGTCACGAGGAAAGTTCGGTAGGAGCCCGTCGCACCGAGCCGCCCGGGCCATCGACTTGCGGGCGCCTTGTAGTCCGACACACCAGGTGGTGATCCGCGGCTGCTGGACCGGCGGCAGCGGTAGCTCGAAGTCCGTCGGCTGCACCTGATAGTGCTTGCCGTCGTAGGCGAACGGCTGCCCGGCCCAGAGACCGAAGAGCACGTCGAGTCCCTCGTCGAACAGCTCGGCGCGGGTTTTACGGCCCTGATCGCGCTCGAACGCCAGCCACCCGGAATGCAGGGCGCCCATGCCGACGCCGAGAATCACGCGGCCGTTGCTCAGCCGGTCGAGGGTGGTGGTCGTCGACGCCAGATCCCACGGTTTGCGGCGGGGAAGTGGCGTGAGCATCGTGCCAAGGCGGATGCGCTCGGTGCGCATCGCCGCGGCGGTCAGCGAGATCCAGGGGTCGTTGCCCCACAATGCCTCCCAGCCGAAGACGGCATCCCAACCGGCCGCTTCTGCCGCGACCGCCAGATCGGCGAACTCCATGCCGGCGCCCTTCGGGAACACGATTCCGTACTGCACGCCGCCTCCTGGTCAGATGGTGATCTTCTCTGGTGATGACCGATTGTTGACCACACGTACGACAAAAATGGCCACGACGTAGACCACGGAGCCCGCGATGATCAGATCGGGCGACTTGCCGTTGTCCGCAATCGTCAAGGCCGCCACGAACACCGCACCGACAAATGCGAAGTTGAAGAGCGCGTCCTGAAACGAAAATGCCTGCCCGCGACGGGCGTCGTCGACGTCCATCTGCATCGCGGCATCGGCGCACAGCTTGCACACCTGGCCGATCAGTCCCAGTACCACGGCGGCAACACAGATGACGATCCCGTTGAACGTGCACAGCGCGATCTGGGCGAGCGCTCCGACCGCCAGTGCCGACACCACCGCCCGTGTCCTGCCGATGCGGGCGACGAGGAACGGTGTGATGACCGCAGCCAGGAACATTCCGACGGCGATCATCCCGGCCACCAGACCGAACCCGGTGAGCCCGCCACCGAGCGACGAATGTTTGGTCAGCACCAGCAGCACCAAGGTGTTGACCCCGAAGACCAGCCGGTGGGCGCCGACCGCCGAGAGGGCCGCGGCCACCGACGGCACCTTCCAGACGGCCCGGGCTCCATGGCCCAAACCCACCGCGACCGCACGTAGTGCCGAACCGCCGGGATTTCGTGACCGCGATCCGCCGACGACGTCGAAGTGGTCGGGTCCGAGCTGAAGCGGTTCGAAGCGGTGGGCGATGAAGGCGGCGATCAGAGCGACCACCACTGCACCCATCGTGGTCGCGGCACTCCCGGTGTTGTCGGAACCGAAGATCTCCCGCAGGACGAGAGCTCCGCCGGCTCCGGCCGCCAGAGCGCCCGCACCGATGGTCGTGAAGAAGGAGTTCATGCCGACGAGGTGCTCGCGCGCGGCCACGTGTGGCAGGCCCGCCGAGAGCCCGGACGCCACGAAACGACTCGCGCCGGTAACCGCCAGGGCGGCGATGAGGACGCCGGTGTCGCCGGTTCCGGTGGCGATCACGATCGCCACGAGGCTCACCAGCACCGCTCGCAGGACGTTGGCCCACACGAGCACCGTGCGCCGATCCCAATGGTCGAGGAGGGCGCCGGCGAACGGGCCGATCACCGAGTAGGGGAGAAGTAGTACGGCCATCCCGGCGGCGACGGCCATCGGGTCGGCGTGCCGTTCGGGATTGAACAAGATCGCGCCACCCAGGGCGGCCTGGAAGAGCCCGTCGGTGAACTGGCTGCCCAGACGGACCGCCAGCAGCCGAGAAAGGCCCGGTGAACAGCGAAAAGACCTGATGAAGTCCCGCAGAGGTAACCGGTGGTCACCGATGGGGGAGGGCGGCACGGTTGCCGCCGTGGTGGGTTCGACGTTCACCATGTCCAGCGTACAAACACCTCGCCGGTGGCGTGCGATGATGAACGCGTGTCACCCAGTACCGCCCAGGTGTCTGCCGGCAGTCTGCTGATGGCCTCAGCCGATCTCGCCGAGCCCACGTTTCGCCGCACGGTGATCTACGTCATCGAACACAATGACGCGGGCACGCTCGGGGTCGTCCTGAACCGGATGAGTCAGACTGCGGTGCACAATCTTCTGCCGGCATGGACCGACACGGCCGCCCGGCCGAAGGCGATCTTCGTGGGCGGGCCGGTCAAGCAGGACTCCGCACTGTGTCTCGGCGTCGTCAAGCCGGGTATGCCCATCGACCACCTTCCCGCCCTGCGTCCCGTCGAAGGCCGTGTGGTGCTGGTGGACCTCGATGCCGACGCCGATGATCTCGGGTCGGTGCTGACCGGCGTCCGGATCTTCGCCGGCTACGCGGGCTGGGGGATCGGGCAACTGGGTGACGAACTCCGCCAGGGAAGCTGGATCGTCGCGCCGTCGCTGGCCGACGATGTCCTGGTGCCCGCGGACGTCGATCTCTGGGCACAGGTGCTGCGTCGTCAGCCGTGGCCGCTGCCGCTGTTGTCCACTCACCCGATCGAACTCGAACGAAACTGACAACCCGTCCTGGCCGGGTCACCGAACTGTTACGGTTCGATTCGGAATCGGTGACGGTGAGAGACCAGCGTCGCCGGGTGTGGGGAGTTGGAGGGGTCCAATGTCAGGGTGGGTTCGTAGGAACGGTTTCGGCAAGGTCGCTGTGATGGCCGGTGTCACGACGGTGGCACTGATGGCAGGGCTGATCAATCCGGTTGCGGCGCAGGCCGATCCGACCGCCGGAGCAAACGGGCAGCAGTGGACTGCCGGGCACGATCAGGGTCTGCGGTACCCGGACGTCAACGTCCAGTGGGACGTGCCGATCACGATGAGCGACGGCACGGTTCTCAAGGCCAACGTCTACCGTCCGGCGGATGCCGCCCGTAATCCCGTCGCCACCAAGACGCCCGTGATCGTGAACATGACCCCGTACACCAAGCTGGTGTCGGCGGTGGCCGACGCGGCGTTGTCGAACCCGGTGCTCGGCCCTCTGGTCGACCAGCTCGCGGGGATGATCAATCTGTCGGGTACGCCGATCGATGGCATCAACGACTTCGCGGGCACGATCCGCGGAGGCTTCGCCCGCACCTTCTCCGTCGACCAGAAACTGGTCCGCAGCGGTTACACCCAGGTGGTGGTCGATGTGCGCGGAACCGGCTTCTCCCAGGGTGTCTGGGACGTCTTCCGTGAGCGCGAGCAGAAGGACACCGTCGAGGTGATCAACTGGGCCGCAGCGCAGGGTTGGTCGGACGGCAACGTCGGGATGAGCGGTGTCTCCTATTCGGGGATCAACCAGATCCAGGCTGCCAACAAGAACCCGGAGCCGCTCAAGGCGATCTTCCCGGTGGAGCCGGGCGGCGACCTCATCCGTGACATCGTGGCGCCGGGCGGCGCCCTCGGCGTCGGCTTCCTGCCGGCCTGGCTCGCGTTGGTCAACGGATTGAAGTTCGTCCCCGACGTCCAGTCGATGCTCAACGGCACCTTCGACTGGAAGTGGTTGTCGGACAGGCTCACCGATCCGGCGGTGTTCGCCCCGCAGCTGCTCGACGCGCTGTTGTCGCCGACCATCGAGTCGATTCCGCCGCGCACGATGAACCTGCTCGACAACGCGTCCGCCGAGCGCGTGGGCTGGCGAGACCTCGCAGAGAACATCGAGGTGCCGACGATGCTCTACGGCGGCTGGTTCGACCTGTTCACCAACAGCGAGTGGCGGATGTACAACAAGATCCCGCTCTCCGGCGGCAAGAAGCAGCTGATCATGGGCCCCACCTACCACATCACCGGTGGCGCCGGCTTCGGTGATCCCGGCAGCCCACCGCGGCTCGACGTGCTTCAGAAAGCATGGTTCGACAAGTGGCTCAAGGGCATCGACAACGGCATCGAGAACTATGGGCCTGCCACGCTGTACCAGTTGGGCAACGGCTGGACCACGGCGTCGGACTTCCCGCGCCCCGGGATGAACTACCAGCGGATGTACCTGTCCGACCGCTCGAGCGGTACCGCGCCGCACGCCGTCCGCGACGGCTCGCTGTCGACGGCGCCCTCACCGAGCCGCGGCCGGATGACCGTTGCCCCCGGCCTGGCCACCCTGTGTTCCCGCGATGCGGCCCAGCAGACCGCGGGCCTGGTGGGGATCTTCCCGTTCTGCGCCGACGACGCGCGGATCTCGGAGTCCACGGCGCTGGCGTTCACCAGCGCGCCGGTGCAGGTGCCGACAACCATCAGCGGGCCGGTGAACCTGCACCTCAACACGGTGATGGACGCAACCGATGGGTACTGGACGGCGACGCTCAACGACGTCGCGCCCGACGGTACGTCGACCGTCCTGACGTCGGGCCAGGTGATGGCGTCGCTGCGTGCCCTCGATGCGGAGAAGACGGGTTACGCACCCAACGGCGACGTGGTGGACCCGGTCAACACGCTGACGCTGGAAACCCGGCAACCCGTGCAGCCGGGCAAGGCAGTCCAGCTCGACGTCGGTCTGCTCGCGACGGACGCATTGATCAAACCGGGCCACCGGCTACGGGTGGACGTGTTCGCGATGAACTTCCCGAAGGGGCTGCCGCTTCGGCCGCTACTGAACGAGTCGGAGCTCAAACCGGAACACATCCAACTCGATCCGAATGCCCTGAGCTTCCTGAGCATCCCGGTGTCGATACCGGCACCCTGACCTGGGCAGCGTCGCTGCTGACAGTTCCCGGCGGGTGGCTAGTTGGTGCACACCTTCTGCAGTGAGCAGCTGGCGCAGCCACCGCTCTGGCCACAGTCCGACGCGGGCTCTTCGACGGCGGTCGCCGCGCGGATGCCGAATGACCCGATGACGCCGGCGATGACAACACCGACCACGATCGCGGCGAACGCGAGGATGACACCGGCTCCGCCACCGAGGGCGAAGGCGAGGATGGCACCCATCGCGAGGATGGCTCCGGCGCAGATCAACCCCGGGCCGGCCACGCGGTTGGCGACGACGAACGCGTCGTCATTGCGCATGGTCTCTGCCGACCGGACACCGAACCACCGGTTGCGAGGCAGCTTGCGAGTGGTGCCGAGGGCACCCACCGTGAGGAAGATCAGCGCCAGCACCAGCGTGATAACGGCGAGGATGAAGGCGGCGATGGTCACCCCACCACCATACGATTGCTGTGCAAATCGCCCGTCGGAAGGCCTGCGTACGGCGGCTGCGAGCAACGCTTTACGCTGGTCAAGTGACTGGTTCGACGACCCCTGGCCCTGACGACACCCTGCAGCACCGCTATACCGCGGAACTGGCCGGGCAGATCGAGGAGCGCTGGCAGCGGAATTGGACCGAAGGCCGCACCTTCGAGGCCCCCAATCCGACCGGTGAACTGGCAGGCGACCTCTCGTCGTTCAGCGGACCGGATGCCAAGCTGTTCGTCCAGGACATGTTCCCGTACCCGTCGGGCTCGGGGCTGCACGTCGGCCACCCGCTGGGCTTCATCGCGACCGACGTGTACGCGCGCTATCACCGGATGAACGGCTTCAACGTCCTGCACACGATGGGCTTCGACTCGTTCGGGTTGCCCGCAGAGCAGTACGCCGTGCAGACCGGCACGCATCCGCGCACCACCACCGAGGCCAACATCGAGCGATACCTCGAGCAGATCCGCCGGCTGGGCCTCGGTCACGACGAGCGGCGCCGTGTGGCCACCACCGACGTCGAGTTCTATCACTGGACGCAGTGGATCTTCTTGCAGATCTACGACGCCTGGTACGACGCAGAGAAGGGTAAGGCGCGGCGTATCCCCGAACTGATCGCCGAGCTGGAATCGGGCGCCCGCACCCTGGCGGACGGCCGGACCTGGTCGGAGCTGGACCAGACCGCCCGCAACGACGTGATCGACGAGTACCGGCTGGTCTATCAGAGCGATTCACTCGTCAACTGGTGCCCCGGGCTGGGAACCGTGCTGGCCAACGAAGAGGTCACCGCGGACGGCCGCAGCGACCGCGGCAATTTCCCGGTCTTCCGTAAACGCCTGCGGCAGTGGATGATGCGCATCACCGCCTACAGCGACCGCCTCCTCGACGACCTCGAGCTGCTGGACTGGCCCGAGAAGGTCAAGACCATGCAGCGCAACTGGATCGGCCGTTCGCGCGGTGCCCAGGTGTCGTTCGGTGTGCCCGGTACCGATCACGAGATCGAGGTGTTCACGACCCGGCCCGACACGCTTTTCGGCGCCACGTACATGGTGCTCGCGCCGGAACACAAGCTGGTCGACGAGCTCACCACTGCTGCCTGGCCTGCAGACGTCAACTCGCTGTGGACCTTCGGTGCCCCGACTCCCGCTGCCGCGGTCGCGAAGTACCGGGAGACCATCGCGGCCAAATCGGACCTGGAGCGCCAGGAGAACAAAGAGAAGACCGGTGTCTTCACCGGCAGCTACGCGACGAATCCGGTCAACGGACAACAGATCCCGATCTTCATCGCCGACTATGTGCTCATCGGTTACGGCACCGGTGCCATCATGGCGGTGCCGGCACACGACCCCCGCGACCACGAGTTCGCGACGTCGTTCGGTCTGGAGATCATCGAGGTGATCGGTTCGGAACAAGGTGTCGCCGAGCAGGCCTACACGGGTGACGGAACGCTGGTGAACTCCGGATTCCTCGACGGGATGTCGGTAGAGGACGCCAAGGCCGCGATCATCGAGCGGCTCGAGTCAGATGGTGCCGGCAGCGGGACGATCCAGTACAAACTGCGCGATTGGCTGTTCGCCCGGCAACGCTACTGGGGCGAGCCCTTCCCCATCGTCTACGACGAGAACGGCGCGCCGCATTCGATCCCGGTTTCGATGTTGCCGGTCGAGCTGCCCGACGTGATCGATTATGCGCCAGTCTCTTTCGACCCCGACGACGCTGACAGTGAGCCGTCGCCGCCGCTGGCCAAGGCCACCGACTGGGTGCATGTCGAACTCGATCTCGGCGATGGTCTCAAGAACTACACGCGCGACACCAACGTGATGCCGCAGTGGGCGGGCAGCTCCTGGTATCAGTTGCGCTACATCGATCCGGAGAACTCGGAAGAGTTGTGCGCCAAGGAGAACGAGGCCTATTGGATGGGCCCGCGTCCTGAGTTGCACGGACCGCAGGACCCCGGTGGCCTCGACCTCTACGTCGGCGGCGTGGAGCACGCCGTGCTGCACTTGCTGTACTCGCGCTTCTGGCACAAGGTGCTGTTCGACCTCGGACACGTCACCTCGGCAGAACCGTATCGCCGTCTCTACAACCAGGGAATGATCCAGGCGTACGCGTTCACCGATTCGCGGGGCATCTACGTCCCGGCCGAAGAGGTCACCGAAGAAGGTGGCAAGTTCCTCTACCAGGGGCAGGAAGTCAACCGCGAGTACGGAAAGATGGGCAAGTCGCTCAAGAACTCCGTTGCGCCCGATGACATCTGCCGCGAGTACGGCGCCGACACCCTGCGTGTTTACGAGATGTCGATGGGTCCGCTCGACACCTCCCGCGCCTGGGCGACCAAAGACGTGGTGGGCGCCCAGCGATTCCTCCAGAGGGCGTGGCGTCTGGTGGTCGACGAGGCGACCGGCGACATGCGGGTCACCGAAGAACCGCTGGCTGACGACACCAATCGTCTGCTCAACAAGACCATCGAGGGCGTTCGGGAGGACTACGCGAACCTGCGCGACAACACCGCGGTGGCCAAGCTGATCGAGCTCACCAATCACCTCACCAAGCAGTATCCGAAAGGTGCTCCGCGAGAGGCGGTATCACCGTTGGTGTTGATGCTCGCACCGGTCGCGCCGCACATCGCCGAAGAGCTGTGGGGCAGGCTGGGCGGCACGGGATCGCTGGCGCACGGGCCGTTCCCGACCCCGGACCCGCAGTGGCTGGTCGAGGACACCATCGAGATCCCGATCCAGGTCAAGGGCAAGGTCCGCAGCCGGATGACGGTGGCCGCCGACGCAGACGAGGCCACTCTGCGGGCAACGGCTTTGGCGGATGAGAAGATCGCGCCGTTGCTCGACGGCGAGCCGCGCAAGGTGATCGTGGTGCCCGGCCGAATGGTCAACATCATTCCTTGAGCTGAAGAGGACCACGGCGACAGGCCCGCCTTTGTCAGGCGGGCTTGTCCAGCTGTGCCTTCAGCGCCGAATCGGTGTGGCGCACAGCCTGTCCCACGACAGGTTCGATCACTGCCCCCAGTGCGCGGCCGGCAATGCCTCCGGGGAGGTCATACGACATCTCGACGTTGACGTCGGTGCCGGTCGCGGTGTCCTCGAAGCGCCACACCGTCGCGGCGGAGAAGCCTTTGACCGATTCGAGGCGGACCATCTCGTTCTCGACGAACTCGGTGACCTCGAGGGTGGCCTTGAGAGCCTTCGGGCCGACGTTCATCACCACGTCGAACGTGGCTCCGAGCCCATAGATCGTCTCCGACACCGGTTCGAACTTCTTGACACCGAACATCCAATCCGGGACGTGCCGGTGGTCGTTGACATAGGCAAAGGCTCGTTCTCGCGTCGCCTTCACCTCGGAACTGTGTCGGACAACTCCCATGGACAACCCCCACCAATCGTCTGCGATTCGCGGACCCACCTCTGGACCACGGCTTTCTGCACCCTATCGCGACCGCATCTCGGAGCCCTGAGTCGAGGTTTCATGCGGATCGTTTGAGTCGCAAACGGCTGTAGATGAACCCCAGAAGCAGCAGCGCGATGACCCCGAGCACGCCATAACTCAGGCCAAGAGTCGCGACATCGTGTTTCCACATCGGTTCGTCCTCGGTGGCGGCACCAGGGGTGGTCCACTGGACTTCCACGGTGGACGCCGCTGCGGCATAACCCCACCGGGCAGGGACGAGCCAGGCAAGTTGCTCGAGGCCCATCCGGCCGTGGAGGGCGAAGAGCCCGCCGCAGAACACCAGCTGCACCATCACCACCACCACAAGCGGCGGCATCGTCTGTTCCGGGGTGCGGACCGTCGCCGAGATCGCCAGGCCGATGAGCGCACCGATACAGGTGAGCAGCGCGAGGTCGATGCCGAGTTCGATTGCGCCGGGCAGGTATACACCCTTGCCCGGTGTGCCCCGGCCGGCATAGGTGATCACCAGCATGATCACTGTCTGTGCGATCGCGGCGAAGGCGAACACGATCACCTTGGCGCTGAGGTACGCACCTGGTCGCAGGCCGACGGCACGTTCGCGCTCGAAAATGGACCGCTCGCCGACGAGGTCGCGCACCGTGAGCGCCGAACCCATGAATGTCGCGCCGATCGACAGGACCACCAGGATCTGAAGTGTCTCGGTGGTGCCGGGAGCGTTCAGTCCGAAACCTGCCGACCCCGGGATCACCAGGGTGAGTGCCCCCAAGACAACGGGAAGCAAGATCAGGAACATCAGATAGCCTCTGTCGGCGAAGATCAGGCGTATCTGACGACGGGCGATCGTACTGACCTGGCGCAACGCGCTGGTCTGACGGGGTCGTGGCCGCGGCGCCGATGGCGATGGGGGTTGCGGTGGTCGGCGGCGCAGCGCCGTCGACCGGTAGCGGGTCGCGGCCTCATCGGGTCGCGCCGCGACGTACGCGAAAATCTCTGCCCAATCACCGGTCCCCATGGCGGCATTCACCGACTCCGGCGGACCACAGAATGCAGTCTTACCGCCGGGGGCCAACAGCAGGACCTGATCGCAGATCGACAGATGCGCCACGGAGTGGGTGACCACGATGACAACCCGGCCGGCGTCGGCGAGTCGGCGCAGGGTCTGCATCACCTGGCGGTCGAGCGCCGGGTCGAGGCCGGAGGTGGGTTCGTCGAGGATGAGAAGCGCCGGGCCCGTCAGCAGTTCCATCGCCACCGATGCCCGTTTACGTTGTCCCCCTGACAATTTGTCGATGCGGGTGCCGGTGTGCTCGGTCAGTTGCAACTCGGCGAGCACCCCGTCGATCACCGCGTCGCGGTCGGCACGGGACATGTCAGGCGGCAATCGCAACTGCGCGGCGTAGCGCAGGGCCTGGCGCAGGGTCAGTCGTCCGTGCAGCACGTCGTCCTGCGGGACCATGCCGATGCGCGTTCGCAGGGCCTCGTACTCCTCGTGGACGCTCCGACCTTCGAAGGTGACCTGGCCGGCGGTGGGATGTCCGGCACCGGACACTATTCGGGAGACGGTGGACTTCCCGGCGCCCGACGGCCCGATGATCGCGGTGAGAGTACCTGGCGCAGCGCTGAACTCGATGTCGCTGACGAGTTGCTTCCGGTCGACCGTGAGGCTGACCGAGCTGACGTGGACACCGCCGGCGACCACCGACTGGTCCTGCCCGCGGACGAGTTTGCCGTCCGTGACCACGAAGTCGCTGTTGCCGATGGTCACCACGTCGCCGTCGGACAGCTGGTGTCGCATCACGCGGCGACCGTTGACGTAGGTGCCGTTGACACTGCGTAGGTCTTCGATCAGCAGCCCCTGTGGTCCGCTGATCATCTGGGCGTGACGACGCGAGGCGAGCACATCGCTGACCACGATGTCGTTGTCGGGTGTGCGCCCGATCCGGACCGTGGAACCACGGGCGATGTCCATGGCCTCGCGCTGCGGTGGCGGCGACTGGTTCTGCGCAACGGCCTGCAGGTGAGGCATATTCGTCGGTGCGATGGTCTCGACCACCCGGATCTGGAGGAGCGGGCCGTTGTGGGGGTCACCGAGGCGAATCTGTTGCCCACGGCCCACCGGCACCGATTGCACACGCCGGCCGTCGAGGTAGAGGCCGTTGGTGCTGCCCTCGTCGGTCACCACCCAGCCGCCCTGCCAGCTGACCATCGCGTGGCGCCGCGAGATGAGCGGGTGGTCGACGGTGATGTCGCATTCGGGTATCCGGCCGATGGCCAGCTGCGGGGCCGGCCGTACCGACCGGGGTACACCGTCGACCCACACTTGCAGATCGGTCCTTGTGGGCGCGGTCATCTCACCACTCGTCACTGCTGTGGGCTGGCGATGGTGAACGGCTTCTGCCAATCAGAGGTGATGATGTCCACCTTCCCGTCGTCGACGGTGATGGTCGCTTGGACGAGGTTGTACGGCGCCTCGGCGGCGATCCACAGGGTGATCGGCAGCGTGGGTTGTGTCTTGTCGATCTCGGGGAGGATCGGCTTGAGTTCGGCGCTGGCAATGGTGCCCTCCACCTTGATGGCCTTGACGCCGTTGATCTCCTCGGTGCCGGCAGAGGTCGGATCCTGCACCTTGGCAATCACATTCGCCAATCCGAGGTCTTTGTCGAGGATCACCGCGGGGTCGTAGATACGGTTCGCCGGTCCCATGTTCGTGTACTCGCTGCCGCCGTCACCCTTCGTGTAGAGGTTGCCCTCGGAGACGATGAACTCCGACTGCGACAGGTTGTTGTTGATCCGGAACTCGCCGTCACCCTGCGCTGCGACAGCGGGTCGGCTGGTCACGTCGCCGGTCAGATTCTGGATCGGCAGACTGTCGATCGAATCGCTGACATCGAGCACGATGTGTACCGAGTTCATCATTCGTGTCGTCTGAGAACTCTGCTCGACCACCGCGGCGGGATCGGACACCGCCACCGACGGTGGGGCCTCCCGTGAACTCTCCAGAACGGGCGGAATCGACTGTGTGGTAGTGGGATCGGAGTTCGACCCACCTCCGCATGCGGTGAGCAACACGGTGGAAAGCGACAGGGCGGCGGCGGCCGCGACGAGGGTGGTTCGCGAACGGACGGTCCGCGCTGGGCTGGGTTGATTCGGCATGGTGACGGACGCTAGTGGACTGCCGGCGACCCCGGAAGTCGGTCATTTGAATTCACGTCGGTGAGCGGCTCGGGAACATTCCGGCATGGCACTGCCTCCTATCCGCAACCGAGGCAGAAGCCGTTCCCAGCGAACGGTGTGACACACGAAGGACAGCGCATGACTGACACGCATGTCGGGGATGAGGCAACCGACCTCGACCAGCCGGCAGAGGATCATGATCTGGGCAGAATGCCCGGTCCCGACGGCGGGCCGCGGCTGGCGAACGTCTGGGTCTACCGGGGGCGCGCCTACGACCTGACCGAGTGGATCTCCAAGCATCCCGGCGGCGAGTTCTTCATCGGACGAACCAAGAATCGCGACATCACCTCCATCATCGGTTCCTACCACCGTGATCCGGAGAAGATCGAACGGATGCTCCAGAAGTACGCGCTGGATCGTGACGCCGTCGTCGAGGACATCCACCCGAAGGCCAACGCCCCTGACTTCCTCTTCAGGGAGAACTTTGACAGCTGGCGCGACACCCCGCACTTTCGCTTCGACGACAAGAACGATCTCCTCCACCGGATCAAGGCCAGGCTCAAGGAGCCTGAGCTGGCCGCCCGTCTGAAGCGGATGGACACGGTGTTCAACGTTGTGGTGATCGGCCTCGTGGTCGCCTACTTCGCGGTACAGGGACTCCGGCTGTTCGACACCAGCTGGATGCCGTTGCCCGCCTTCGTGGTTGCCATGGTGGTACTGCGCTGCGGCATCGCCGGTTACGGACACTATGCGATCCACCGTCCCCAGAAGGGTCTGACAAAGGCATTTGTCAGCGCGTTCGACGTCAACTATGTTGCGTTGTCGTTTGTCACCGCGGATGGCCATGCCCTGCTTCATCATCCGCATACGCAGAGCGAAGTGGACATCAAGAAGAACGTCTTCACCTTCATGATGGATCTGCCCAGGTGGTTCCGGGTGCCCATCCACACCGTCCACAAGTTCGGTCATACCGCGACGGGCATGGTGGTGCGGCTGCTGGAGATCTGCAAACTCACCCGGCAGGTCGGCATCGCCGACATGTACGGGTCATGGAAGGGCGGCCTGCCCCACTTCATCGGTGCCTTCGGTGTCAGGGCCCTGTTGATCTCCGAACTCGTGATCTTCATCGCGATGGGTGATGTGTGGGCCTGGGTCCTGCAGTTCGTCGCAACCCTCTGGTTCAGTACATTCCTCATCGTCGCCAGCCATGACTTCGACACCGACGCTCACGAACATCCCGACATCGACACCGACGACTGGGCGGTGGATCAGCTCGAGAAGGCCTACGACTTGAAGATCGTCGGCAACCGTTACATCGACTGCTTCCTGTCTGCCGGCCTGAGCTCGCACCGCGTCCATCACGTACTCCCGTTCCAGCGCAGTGGTTTCGCCAACATCGCCACCGAGGATGTGGTGCGCGAGGAGTCGGCGGCGTTCGGGGTCGAGTGGCTACCCGCGAAGAGCTTCGTCACCGACCGACTGCCCAAACAGTGCCGTGTCTACCTGGGATCGCGGTCTCGGCCGGCCCAAGAACACGGGTGGGGATTCTTCCGCGAACACTTCTCGCCTGCGGCGCTCAAGACCTGCGCCGATTACACCATCAAGGGATTCACCGGCCTCGGAACGGTCTGAATCCGAACATATTGCATTACAACGCCATTGCACCCGAAAGGAACTCCCATGACAGTCATCCCCGACCACCCGCTCACCGGACCACACTCCACCCACGTGGGCCGCCGCCCGGTGGCCCGGCCGACACTTCCGCCCGCTCCACCGACCACGGTTGCGGTCATCGAGGGTATCGCCACCGGCGCACCCGACCAGGTCTTCACCCAGCGCGAAGCCGCCGAGGAGGTTGCCGCACTGTTCGACGATCCGAAGCAGCGCGAGCGTATTCGGCGGGTGTACGACAAGACGCGGATCAACGAGCGGCACCTGGCCATCAACCCGACCGACCCCGAGTTCAGGGCCTTCAGTCAGGAACGGGCCACCATCCGGGAGCGCATGAACCTGTACCTCGAACACGCCGCTCCGTTGGCAGTCGACGTCGCGCGTCGTGCGCTCGGTGCCGTTCCCGGTGAGGTCCAGGTCGGTCTCCTGGTGTTCGTCACGAGCACCGGATTCATCGCTCCCGGAGTGGATGTGGCCGTGATCAAGGAACTGGGTCTGCCCCGCACGACCAGTCGTGTGGTGGTCAACTTCATGGGCTGCGCAGCAGCGATGAACGGTATTCGGATGGCGACGGACTTCGTGCGCGCCAATCCTGACAAGAAGGCCCTTGTCATCTGTCTGGAGATCTCGTCGGTCAACGCCGTGTTCGCCGACGACATCAACGAGGTCATCACCCACAGTCTGTTCGGCGATGGCTGCGGCGCTGTGGTCGTCGGTGCCAGCGAGGTCCGCCACCCGATCCCGGCCGGCAACATCGTCATCCGCGACACGTTCAGCCACCTGCTCGACGACGCCGAGGACGGAATCGTGCTGGGCGTCAACCACAACGGGATCACCTGCGAGCTGGCCGAGGATCTCCCGGGTTACATCTATCGGGGTGTGGATCCGGTGATCAGCGGGGTTCTCCGCTCCCACGGACTCGGTAAGTCCGACATCGACCTGTGGGCAATCCACCCCGGCGGACCGAAGATCATCGATGAATCGGCGCATTCCCTCGGCCTCGACCCGGCTTGCGCCGAATCGAGCTGGGACATCCTGGCGCGCTACGGAAACATGCTCAGCGTCTCGCTCGTCTTCGTACTCGAGCAGATGGCCAAGCGGACCTCCGACGCCAACAGGGTCAGCACGGGCATCGCATTCTCTTTTGCCCCCGGGGTCACGCTCGAAGGCCTTCTCTTCGACATCGTCCGGAAGTAGCAGGCAATCACCATGCAACTCATCCGCTTTCTCGTGTCGGTGTCGTGGAAGGGCATCGCGGTTGCCGTGCTGGCCGGCCTGATCGGCGGTGCAGCCAACGCGTACCTGGTCACCCAGATCAACAGCATCATCTCGCCGGACAAGCATCCCGGTCATACCGTCGAGCTGTTCTTGCTCACCGCCGCCGTCGTCCTGGTCACCGGTCTGCTGTCCCAGATCCTGCTGATCCATCTGGCGCAGAACGCGATCTACCGTTTACGGGCCAAGCTCAGCACCGGAGTGGTGTCGGCGCCCCTCGAGCATCTCGAACGTCTCGGCATGCACAGGCTGATGGCAACGCTCACCGAGGACGTACGTGCGCTGTCGCAGGCAGTGTCGGCGATCCCGAGCATCTGCATCGACGCCGCGACCATCGCGGGTTGTCTGGTGTACCTGTCGGTGGTGTCGGGAGTCATCTTCGCCATCACCGTCGGCTCCACCCTTGCCGCCATCGCCTGCGTGGAAACCGTGCTCAAGCGTGTTCGCAAGATCTACCGCAATGCCCGCGAGAACGAGGACGACCTGCTCAGGTCTTTTCAATCGGTGACGCTCGGTATCAAGGAGCTGAAGCTGCACCGGGGCCGTCGACGTGACTTCATGGACCGTCACCTCCTGGGTACCGCGGAAGCGTTGCGTGCCAAGAACGTCGAAGCCGGCACCAAGTTCTCCGTGGCCCAGGGATTCGGACAGCTGTGTCAGCTCGGCACCATGGCGTTCATCCTGTTCGGACTGGCAGTCATCCTCGAACTGCCGCGCGAGGTGATGGTCGGGTACGTCCTCATCACCACGTTCCTCGCCATGCCGATGCAGAACATCATGCATCTGATCCCCGACCTGTTGCGCGGCGACGTTGCCCTGAAGAAGATCCAAGAGATGGACCTGTCGATGTCGTCGATGCACGACGAGTCGAGTCTTCCGTTCACCGACCGGCCGCTGGCCAGGCATGCGCGGCTCGAACTGTCGGGGCTCGGCTACACCTATCGCGGGGAACAGATGGCCGGTCCGCCGCCACCGCCTGGCGCACCTCACCCGGCCGGCCCCCCGGCGGCGGGTTTCCATCTCGGACCGATCGATCTGGTGCTCGACCCCGGCCAGGTCACCTTCATCGTGGGCGGCAACGGCAGTGGGAAATCAACGCTCGCGAAATTGATCACGGGACTCTATGCCCCGCACTCCGGCAGGCTCACGCTCAACGGTGAGCTGATCACCCACGGCAACGTCGAGTGGTTCCGGCAGAACGCATCAGCGGTCTTCACCGACTTCCACCTGTTCGAGGACTACCTCGGGTTTCGACGGCCCGGCATCGACGACGAAGTGCGGCGCTACCTCGACCAGATGCAGATTTCACACAAGGTGTCGGTCCACGAAGGCCGGTTGTCCACGCTTGCGTTGTCGCAGGGACAACGCAAACGGCTCACGTTGGTCACCGCACTACTCGAGGACCGGCCGATATACGTGTTCGACGAATGGGCCGCAGATCAGGAACCTCAGTTCCGAGAGGTGTTCTACCGCAACATTCTCGCCGACCTCAAGAGGGCCGGGAAGACGGTTGTGGTGATCACACACGACGACCGCTACTTCGACGTCGCAGACCAGCTGGTCAAGCTCGACTTCGGCCAATTGCAGCAGGGCCGGCCGTTGTCGCACGCAGCGATCCTGAGCGAAGCCGCAGGTTGACCCGCCTCGGCCGATACACTCACTTCGAGCCGAGGTCGATCCGTCGGCATCGTGAAGCGGTGTATCGAGGGCGGGAGGCCACGGGTGGCGTCAAAGGTGGACAACGTGTCGGCGGACGGTCGGGAGACGGCCAAACGAGGAACGTGGTGGCGTGGTCTGCTGATCGTGCTGGGCGTCGTGGTGGTCTACGTTGCGGTTCTCCTCGGTTATGCGGCTGGTGACGGCGACTCCGGAGAGGATGGCCGGGTGGCCGTCGACAACGGTGTGCTGGTCTACCTCGACATCGACGCCGTCAACGGCAGTGATTTCTCCGTGGCGGCGAATGTCTCGGTGTACCCGGGCAAAGACCTGGTGGGCGACAACGGATATCTGAAGAACGAACTGGTGGTGGACGTCTCACCGATCGCCGCCGATGGGCGACTGGTGTTCAACAGTGGGACCAGGGTGGGTCCGCTTCCGGTCAAGCTCTATGCGAACGGCGACATCCGGGAGTGGCCTCTCGACGAATACCGGTCCGACAACGTGGTGGTGCGCGCCTTCAGCCAGGCGTCGTCACCGGAGGCCGGCACCGTCTCGTTCCCGTTGCCGACAGATGTGGTGGTGACCGACTCACTGACAGGTTGGGACGTGACGTCCGATGACCAGGACGCCGGTGGGGGACAAGCCTTCACGATCTACGCGGATCGGACGGCCGGATCGCTGGTCTTCGATCTCGCGCTCTGCGTGGTGCTGATCGTCCTCCCCGTGTGCGCCCTGTTCGTGTCGATCCAGACCGTACGGCGGCGCAAGGCCTTTCAGCCGCCGATGGTCACGTGGTTCGCGGTGATGCTCTTCGCGGTGCTGCCTCTGCGAAACATCTTCCCCGGGTCGCCACCGTTCGGTTCCTGGGTGGACTACTCGGTTGTTCTCTGGGTGGTCGCCGGGTTGGTGACCGCGATGTCGCTGTACGTCATCGCATGGTGGCGCCAGGCACCCTGACTGCCGGTTACGCCAGCCGCGCTCGGGCGACGCCGCGATCCACCCACGTCTGGAGTTGCTTTCTGGTCTTGACGCCGTCCGTGGCCACGCGGATCCAACCGGCAAGCTCCTTCCCACGCATCACCATCGGCGACACGTGGGCCCGGCCGAGCAGAGTCGTGGATTCGTCCGGGTCGACCCGGACCATCAGTCCGCCCTGCCCGCTGATCGCCACGGCCATGTGCCCGTCGATCAGGAACGCCAGACCACCGAACATGCGTTTTTCCGAGACGCCCGCCTCGGGACCCATGAGTTCTCGGACACGGTCGGCCAGGTGCGTGTCATACGCCATGGATCAAGTGTGCGACAACCGACTTCATTTTGTGGGGTCGTGGCCCCAATTCATCAGCGAGTAGCGCCAGGCGGTGTCGGAGACGTCGCCGGAGGGGCGCTGAGCCAGATGCCGATGGACGTAGCCGACGACCTTGCGCATGTGTGCGGCATCGTCATCGGTCAGGTCGCTCTTGGTGGCACGCAGGATCTCCACGATCCGCCGGCCTGACTTGTGGCCGGTCGATTCCCCGCCCGAGCTCTTGTCCCCCACGTCTTTCGACTCGGGGGTGTCGAGGAAGGACTCCAGTTCGCCGGCCGTCATGTTGACTGCCTGTTTCCAGTCATCCCACACCTCGGCCACCGCATCGTTCGCCTGTGTACTCATCGGGCGGTCCTTTCCTCGGACGTCGAGATCGATACTGAGCTCTACCTCGATGCGGTGGTGTCGAAACCTAGTACAGCCACCCGTGACAGAACTCCGCCCACCGGTTCCCGTGTACCCGCGCGCCGCCTGAGGCGGTTGAGAGAGGTGAGAACAGGTGGGCGGAGAATCGATCAGGCTGCAGCGGTTGCCTTTTGATCGGCAGCAGGCTCGAGCGCCTGGGCGATGATGTCGGCGACGTCGGTCATCGGCAGCACGTTCAGTGCCTCCAACACCTCGGCAGGCACGTCGTCCAGATCGGGCTCGTTGCGTTGCGGGATGAAGACCGTGGTCATTCCCGACCGCGCGGCGGCCAGCAGCTTCTGCTTCACGCCACCGATGGGCAGCACCCGTCCATTGAGGGTGACCTCGCCGGTCATCGCGACGTCGGCCCGCACCTTGCGTCCGGTTGCCATCGACACCAGCGCGGTCACCATCGTGACACCTGCGGACGGACCGTCCTTGGGAGTTGCGCCGGCTGGGACGTGCACGTGGATGCTGCGTTCCAGTGACTTGGGGTCGATGCCGAATTCGACTGCGTGAGAACGCACGTAGCTCAGCGCGATCTGTGCCGACTCCTTCATAACGTCACCGAGTTGTCCGGTGAGGACCAGTCCTTCGCCATCGGTGGACCCGGCTTCGATGTAGAGCACATCGCCGCCAAGTCCGGTGACCGCCAGCCCGGTTGCCACACCCGGCACGGCCGTCCGCTCTTCGGCGTCAGGCGTGAAGCGGGGGCGGCCGAGGTACCCGACCAGGTCGGGCTCGTCGACCCGCACCTTGGCGGAACCGCCTGGGCTATCGGTGCCGGCCAGTGCCGTGGTCACCTTGCGCAGCAGTTTGGCCAGGAGCCGCTCGAACTGTCGCACACCGGGTTCGCGCGTGTAGTCCGCCGCGATCTTGCGAAGCGCAGCGTCGGTCACTTCCACCTCGTCGTCGGTGATGGCCGCCCGTTCCTGCTGCCGAGGCAGTAGGTAGTTCCGCGCAATGGCAACCTTGTCGTCTTCGGTGTAGCCGTCGATGGTCACCAATTCCATACGGTCGAGCAGCGCCGACGGGATCTGTTCGATCACGTTGGCGGTCGCCAGGAACACCACATCCGACAGGTCGAGATCCAGGTCCAGGTAGTGGTCGCGGAAGGTGTGGTTCTGCGCCGGATCGAGCACCTCGAGCAGCGCGGCGCTGGGGTCACCGCGGTAGTCGGCGCCGACCTTGTCGATCTCGTCCAGCAGCACAACAGGATTCATCGATCCCGCTTCGCCGATGGCACGCACGATACGTCCGGGCAGCGCGCCGACATAGGTACGCCGGTGTCCTCGTATCTCGGCCTCGTCGCGGACGCCACCGAGGGCGACGCGGACGAACTTTCGACCGAGGGCGCGGGCAACACTCTCACCCAGCGACGTCTTGCCGACTCCGGGAGGTCCGGCCAGCACCATCACCGCGCCCGATCCACGACCACCGACGACCTGCAGGCCGCGTTCGGCGCGGCGAGCGCGGACGGCCAAGTACTCGACGATGCGGTCCTTGACGTCGTCCAATCCGTGGTGATCGGCATCGAGGATGGCGCGGGCGCCCTTGATGTCGGTGGAGTCGGTGGTGGTCACGTTCCACGGCAGGTCCAGCACCGTGTCCAACCAGGTTCGGATCCAGCCCGTCTCGGGGCTCTGGTCGCTGGCGCGTTCCAGCTTGCCGACCTCACGTATCGCAGCTTCGCGCACGTTGTCGGGTAGCTCGGCCGCCTCGACACGGGCGCGGTAGTCGTCGCTGCCGTCGGGTTCGTCCTCGCCCAGTTCCTTACGGATCGCGGCCAGTTGCTGACGCAGCAGGAACTCTTTCTGCGTCTTCTCCATGCCGTCGCGGACCTCGCCGGCGATCTTGTCGTTCACCTCGACCTCGGCCAGGTGATCGCGGGTCCACGTGATCAACGTGGTCAAACGCTCTGCCACGTCAGGGGTTTCGAGCATCTGTCGCTTCTGCACGTCGGTGAGGTACGACGCGTAGCCGGCGGTGTCGGCCAGCGCCGACGGGTCGCTCAGTTTGTTGACCGAGTCGATGACCTGCCAGGCCTCGCGGCGTTGCAGCATGGCCAACACGAGCTTCTTGTACTCGGCAGCCAGTTCGCGCACCTCGTCGGTGACCGCGGGTTCGGACACTGCTTCGACCTCGACCCACAGCGCTGCGCCGGGGCCGGTGGTTCCGGAACCGATGTGGGCCCGGGTCTCGCCCTTGAGAACAGCAGCCGCTTCGCCACCGGCCAGCCGGCCGACTTGCACGATCGAGGCGACGACGCCGTAGGCGGGATAGCGATCGTCCAATCGAGGGGCGACCAAGAGTTTGCCCGCCTCCGAGGCCTTCGCGGCGTCGACGGCGGCGCGTGCGGCATCGTCCAGTTCGACCGGGACCACCATGCCGGGGAGCAAGACGGGGTCGGTCAGGAACAACACCGGCAAGCGATTCAGTTCGCTCATGTTTCCTCCAAAGTTAAGTACTTCGGGCTCAACTTTCCGGTGGTGGTCTTTGTTCCCGCTGGTAGTCCGTGTTCTTCGAGAGCGAAATCGCGATCGCGTTCAGTGCTACGCAGCCCGGTACTCAGCGCTTACCGGCGCGCCGGACCATCCTGGCACGACGTTGGACTGGCCCCGCCGCTCTCTTGTGTCGAGCACATCGCGTAAGCCGCGCTCGGCCCTCTCCTCGATCCAGGGCTGACGGGTCCGGTTGAGCCGACGACGGTCGGCCCGACTTCGAGTGGCGTTCAGGGGAGCACGATGACCTTCCCGGCAATCCGCCCGTCGGCTGCTTCCTTGTGGAGGGCGGGCAGTTCGGTGAGGGGTATCCGCCGTGTGACCTCGATGGTGAGTGCGCCGGCGTCGACCAGAGACACGATCTCGGTGAGGCGTGTGCGGTTCGGTCGAACGAATACGGTGGCTGCCCGCACATTTCGGGCTTTGTCGTCGGGCGTCGCCATGAACGCGGTGGTGCTGACAACGGCGCCACCGTCTCGAACGGCAGTGACAAGGGTGGCGAACTGCTCGGGTTCGATGGGGGCGAGGTTGAGCAATACGTCTACTTGGACGTCGAGGGCATCGAGTAGGGCGGTGTTGGTGTGATCGATGATTTGGTCGGCGCCCGCGGCGCGGACAGCGTCGATACTGCGTGGACTGGCGGTTGCGATGACGTGCACGCCAGCGCGTTTGGCCAGTTGGATGGCGTACTTGCCGACCACACCTCCGGCGCCGACGATCAGCACGCTCTGTCCGCTGGTCAGCTGTCCGTCGTCGAACAGTGCCTGCCACGCAGTCAGGGCGACAGACGGCAGGGCCGCGGCGTCGTCCAACGGGACAGTGGTGGGGGCGTGCACCAGTGCCTGGGCTGAGGCGGTGACGTACTCGGCTGCGCCACCGTCGTGTTCCATCGGCAGGAACCCGATGACATTGTCGCCGACTTCGAGGTCGTCCACGCCCTCGCCCAGCGCATCCACGGTGCCCGAAACGTCATATCCGGGGATGTGCGGCAACACAATTGGGATGGGGAGGAATCCGGCCCGCATGCCATTGTCGGCGGCGTTGTACGCCGACGCTGCAACACGCACGCGGACCTGTCCGTCGGCCGGCGTCGGCTGCTCGACATCTTCGTAGTGGAGGACTTCGGGACCGCCGACCTCGTGGAACTGTACTGCCTTCATGGTGACTCCTTCAATTATTTGCTTCGAATGTGAAGCACTTAGATCAAGGTAGCAGTGCTTTGAATTTGAAGCAACAGGTAAGCTGTCGACGTGACCGAACGCAGAGACCAACAAGCTCTGAGCGCTGTCGAGCTCGGCGCTTACCTCGCGCTGATCGAGACGAGCAGCCTGGTGCGCCATGCAGTGGAGCAGCAACTACAGGAGGCGGGCAGCCTCAGCTACGTGCAGTTCCAGCTGCTCGCATCGCTAGGCGACGCACCTACGGGCAGTCGTCGGATGACCGAACTGGCCGACGGCGTGGTGTACAGCAGGAGCGGACTCACCTATCAAGTGGGTCTTCTCGAACGCGCGGGGCTGGTGACCCGCAGTCCTTCTGAGGAAGATGAACGCGGAATCACCGTCACCGTGACCGAGGCCGGCCGGCAAGTGCTCGCGACCGTGTTCCCAGGGCACATCGGGATCGTCCGGCAACTACTTTTCGATGCTCTGGACCAGGACGACATCGATGTCCTCGCCCGCGTACTCACCAAAGCCCGTGACCACATGCGAACCATCCCCCCTCGCTCGGCCAAACCCCGCCGGACGAGCAAGCGTCGGGGGGAGTGAAGCGCTAACTACGCGGGGTCTCTTCGCAACCCGGGTTCGCCGGGTAAAACGCTTTGATCGACGAGCACTTTCTCGGGGTCAGGTTTGAGGGTAAACCTGGATGTGCCTGCAGCTCAATGTTCGTAGGCTGTTTTCAATGCGAACACACTCGTCGACAGCACAGACCGACGTCGCCTCGGTTGCCTTCGGCATCGCCGCGGCCGCCGGTCTGCTGCACGCGGTGGCGAGTCTGTACTGGGCCGTCGGCGGCCGTTGGCAACTCGAGTCAGTGGGAGAGTGGGCTGTTGAGCTCGCGCGCGAGAGCCCGGTCGAAATCGGTCTGGCCCTGGGTCTCATCGCGCTGGTAAAAGCGGTCGCAGCTGTCGTGCCGATGGTCAACGAGCGACGAAATAGCCGGTCCTATCGACCGATTCGATGGTGTGGCTGGTCAGGCGGTGTCGTTCTGGTGGTGTGGGGAGGGGTCTCGTCGTTGTCGGCGTGCGTGGTGCTCGCCGGCCTCGTCTCGCCCAGCAATGGATACAACCGGACCACCATGATCGGGCACGCCTTCATATGGGATCCGCTGTTTGTGGTGTGGGGCGCCGCGCTACTGACGGGCTTATGGCTCACCCGGCCCGCACGTCCTCTGGTGCACCCAGGCCCCTGAACGCGATCAACCGAGGAAAACAGCACCCTTAGGTTAAGTCCTATTGTCAGCGATAACCATTCGCGATCAGCGCGGCGTTCAGCGACGATGAAACTTGTGGAACCTGATGAAGTACCTGACGATTGGCGCCCAACGGCCGCGGACGGTCCGATCGACCTTGTTGTGGATGGAGAACTGTTTCAGATAGCGATCGCCTCAGACGGTGGTAGCCGATACACCTGGGTAAGCGGTCCCAACCCTGGCTATGGGTTCCAGTCCGGTGCCCCGAGGGTTGCCTGGAGGACTCGCGATCGGCTCCCACCGGCGCCACTCCCGGTCCCGCTACCGACAATTCGCTATCACCGCACACGTATCAGCGAGTTTCTCGCGGAGATAGATCCTGAGACCGGCTACATGTCCGAGGCGCCTTTTGATGATCCGTGACGAAATCTGTTGCGGCGAAGCTTATCGCGGGCTACTCGGTCGCCACCAGGAATGAACGCCGTGGTGGATCATTTGTAAGTGAAGGCGGCGAAGGCAAAATCGCACGGCTTCCGGACAGCCGAGCGCGGTGAGGTGTCGGCTTTGGATGGGAAGTGAAGAACCGATTGTGCCGCGATTATTTACGCCGGGGAGCGTTGTTGTGTCGATTGCAGCTGCTCAGGCCGGCGGTTCGGACTTCCGGTTTGCGATACTGCGTTGGTGATGGCTCGCGATGAGATGATCAACAGGTACGTGGCGTACTTGGATGCGTGTAACCGCCGGGCGTGGAACGAGCTTGGCGCATTCGTCGCGGCTTCTGTACTGGTCAACGGTGAAGAGTTGACGCAACGTGAGTACGTAGCGCAGGTCATGGCAACGATCGAGGTCTTTCCGGATTATCGATGGGAGCTCCGTCGTGCCATCGTGGAGGGTGAGTGGCTTGCTGTGTATCTACTCGATACGGGCACCCGAGCCAAGCCATTCCTCAATGCGCCCGGGGATGGCGCCCGCGTCTCCACCGATGAACTCGACATGTATCGCGTTGTCGACGGCCTGATCTGCGAAGTCGTGGGGACGGTCGACAATGCTCGGCTCGCGCACATCCCCTGATCAGAACCCCCACAGCCGTCATCGCACCACCAAACCTGTCACCCGAAAATCGAGGTCAGCGCGGGCGCCACGTCGTGGTGGTCGCGGATCACTCGGCAGCGACCGCGGCCCACGATTGCAAGATTCCGGCCGAGGTCCAGGTCGTTCTCGCCTGAGGTGTCGACCAGCACATCAAGTCGAGGCAACCGTGCTGCGACGCCACGGGGATCCGGCCCGGCGTTGTGCACGCAGTCGCTGAGCAGCAGCACCCGTGCATCGGCCGGTGGCATGCCGGCAAGTTCACCCGCCGCGACCTCCAGCGCGAACGCGACGTTGGTCAGTCCTTGCGTCGGCAGGGTCAGCAGCTGATCGAGCACGGTCACGGGACCCACCCGTTCCCCCAGTCGGACCAGAAGCGCCGCATCTGACCAAAACGCCACCACTGCAACGTCATCGCGCGCCAATTCGCCAACCATTGCGCCGACGGTGGCTGCCGCGGTCCTCACTTGCTCACCTTTGGTCGAGCCGGAGATGTCGACGACGAGGACGATGGACCGTCGGTTGCGGACCCGCTCCCGGACGAGAATGTCGTCGTCGGTCGGCAACGGGTTACCGGCAATCGCTTCCAGGGTCGCGTCGAGATCGAGTTCGTCGGTCCCACCGCGCCAGCGCATGGTCGCGAGGGTGCCTGCACTGGCGCGCCGGGCACGACGCTGCCGCAGTGGTTGCGTCAGTGCGAGTTTGCGTGCGATCTGCCGTGCGCGTCGGCGCCCGGCCTCGTCGACGACGAGGGTGGCGTCGACGGCCGTGAGGTCGCCGTCGTCGCCCGTTTCACCCGGTGCCGACGACCCCGGCAATTGCATCGGCTTCCTCGAGCGACCTCCCTTGGGGATCAGCGTGAGTCCGCCACGGCCACCGGCCGCAGGCTCCAGCAATTCTGGGTCTTCGTCCAGTTGCTTCGGCTTGCGCCGCAAGGGCTTCATGTGGGCGCGATCGTGTCCGGCACCCTTCCTCGGTCGCGACACAGGGCTGTCGGCCGGTACTGCTCTTCAACCGGGTTCGGCAGCGGCGGGAAGAAGGATGAAGTGGTCCTGCCAGATCTGGTGCAACACCGCCTCGGACGTCTCGAATGCCGTGTCGTCGAGATGAATTCGACCGGACAGCGCCACCATCATGGCGTCGAGCACAACGGCTGTGTAGTCCTCGGGCAATCCGCGCGGCGGCTCCAACGAATCGGCGGCAGGCAACTTCACGCCTCGCATCAGAGCGAGCTGCGCCACCATCAGCGCGACGTCGATGGCACCCCGGACGCTACTTCCCTGGCGGATGTCACCGCGCTCTCGCGTCGCCCTGGTCACCGCGACGGCATCAGCAACGACGCGGGCCGACTCGACTCCGGTTCGGCGGCGGACGATCTCACGTTCTGCCTCTGCGTCCTGGTAGGTGATCACAAGTCGGCACATCCGGTCGTGGACGGACGTCGACAACCTCGTGGTGCCGATGTTGTCGTAAGGATTCATCGACGCCACGATGCGGAACGTCGGAAGCGCGGTGACACTACCGACCCGTGGGACGGTGATCACCCGCTCGGCCATCGCAGTCAAGAGCGTGTTCAGCGTGTCCTCGGGTGCTCGGTTGAACTCCTCGATGTAGAGAAAGCCACCCGTGCGCATCGCCTCGGTCAACGGACCCTCGACGAAGTTGTCCGCTGTGTAGTCCTCCTTGAGTACCCGGGCCGGATTGTGGTGACCCACAAGGCGGCTCGGTGTCAGATCCGCATTGCCCTCGACGAACACCAACGGGATGTCCCATTCCGAAGTGATGGCGCCCAGCAGGGTCGACTTGGACGTACCCGGCGGGCCCTCGAGCATCAGGTCACGTCCGGCGGCGACCGCTGCGAGCAGGAGATCGGTCTCCCGCTCACGGCCGACCACCCTGTGTGCAATCCGCGACCGAACCTCCGACAAAGTGACTGCTTCGGCCACCGAGCCGTTGTTCTGCACGCCTTAGAGTCTTCCACCTGCGTCGACAACATGGGTGGTCCCGGTCACGTAACGACCGGAATCAGACACCAGATAGAGGACCGCTTCGGAGATGTCCACCGGTTCCACCATCGGCACCGGAAGCCGGTTCATCTCGGACGCAGCCTCGTCGAAGTCGGCCCGCGTCGGGTTCTCCAGGTCAGGCCGAAACAGCTTGTAGGTCGCCTCGTTGAGGATCATCGGTGTGGCGACGGTCGTCGGATGAATGCTGTTGACCCGGATGCTCTGCGGTCCCAGCTCTTTCGCCAACACGCTCATGAGCCCGACCAGTCCGGACTTGGCCGCGGAGTAGTGGGCAATGTTCTCGTTGACGCTGATCGACGCCAGGGAACTGGTGATGACGATGGAGCCACCACGTCCGCCCGCAACGATGTGGGGAGCTGCCGCACGGATCGACTTCCACACCCCGGTGAGGTTGATGTCGATCATGGTCTGCCACATCTCTTCATCCATCTCGAGCGCAGGCGCCATGCTGTTGATCCCCGCGTTCGCGATCACGATGTCGAGGCGGCCGAGTTGAGCCACACCGTCGTCGGCAGCCTTCTTCAGGGCGGCCAGGTCGCGCACATCGACCTCCGACGCCACGATCCGGCGATCGAGGGCCTCGACGTCCTTGACTGTCTGTTCCAGATCCGCCGCGGTGGCGGTGTCGTAGGGGACAGTGGCGACCTGTTTGGCGGTGTCCACCGCGATGATGTCCGCGCCCTCCTGCGCAAGGCGGATCGCGTGGCTGCGCCCTTGACCTCGTGCTGCGCCGGTGATGAAGGCGACCTTGCCTTCGAGTTTGCCCATGTCGACCACTTCCATTCCGTTGTGACCCAGCTCTCACATCGAGGTTATGTCACCTAGTGCCAGAACGCCAGCATGGACTTCCCGCGGACGTGCACAGCGATGGACGGAGGTGAGACGATAGTCAGATGGCAGACGGGGAGGTCCGCGCCGCGGTGACCGACACAGTTGATCGAGGCGGCCGTCCTGCCGCGACCAGCGCCCACGAACTGGCAGCCGCGGCCCAGGAGTTGTTCATAGCGCACGGCTTTGAGCAGACCAGCGTGGAGGACATTGCGACGGCAGTAGGGGTCAGTCGCCGCACGTTCTTTCGCTACTTCGCGACTAAGGCCGATGTGCTGTGGGTCGAGTCCGACACCGAGTTCGCCCGCCTTACGGCGTTTCTGGCCGCCGATGACGGTACTGCCGCACCGCGCGACGTCGTCGAGGCCGCGATAGTCTCTGCCCTCGCCTTTCGGCCTGAGGACGAGGAATGGGCGCGCCACCGTGCCCAGTTGGTCCTGACCGTGCCCGCAGTGCAGTCCTACGCATCGGTGTTGTACCGACAGTGGCGCGAGGCGATTTCCGATTTCATCCGCTGTCGCGGTCTCTGGCGCACCGACGAACTCTTTTCAATCGCCTTCGCTCACTCCACCACGGCCGCCATCATGACCGGCCATGAATACTGGGTGTCGCATCCGGAAACGACGCTGCCGCAATGCCTTCGATCGTCTATTCAGCTTCTCGTACCCAGCGGCCCCCCGGCCCCCTGAGCAGATTGCCGCGCGGCGACGCAATCATTATCCAAAGACCGTGCAACTGCTGGTTCAGTGAGCGACGGTAGCTGCCGCGTCACCGACCGCGTCGAGAGCCGGGCCTGAAGTGAGCGATCGCAACTGCCAACTCGCCGAACTCGGCGACGCTCGGTCTACAGCACGAGCATTCGCCGGTTCAACGAGCGGCCCCAACCGTCAACGCACCGAACTCGTTGACGCTCGGTCTGCAGCACGGGCATCTGCCGGTTCAACGAGCGGCCGCTATTGCCAACCCGCGAAACTCGTTGACGCTCGGTCTACAGCACGGGCATCTGCCAGTACGGCGAGCGACCGAGACAGTCAGTTCACCAAACTCGTCGACGCTCGGACTACGTCGCGAGCGAGTCGGGCGTCGTGACCCAACAGATGAATTGGGAACTGTTGGTGAGTGTCGACCTCGGATAGAACGGCAATGCACCAGTAATCGACAAGAATGCGCAACCGCCTCCATAGGATTCGGTACGGTTACGCCATGCGTACACCGTCAAGGGTCGCGGCAACCGGGTGTCGAATAGCCTTGGTGGTCTGCGCGATGGCGCTTGCGTCCGGATGTGGCGACTCGGATTCTTTGGGCGCTGATGACCGAGATGCTGTCGAGGCAGCATTTCTCAATTACGTTGCCACCCGCAATAGCTCGGACACATTGCCCTCGTCCTTTCCGGTTTGTTCAGGCACCGCCGAAGGCACAGTTGGCCAACCTCCGATTCCCAGAACGGACTCCCTCATCGTCGGCGAGGTCAAAGGCGTCGACGGTACTTCAACGAGGGCGACTGTCAGAATCGTCTCCACCCTTGTGGAAGAGCCCGGAAGCGACACGGGACTGCCGCCGTCACGGCCCGGCCCATCAAAGGTTCAGATGGTGAAAGAAGATGGACAGTGGAAGCACTGCCCACCGTATTGGACGCGTGGCACGGGCAGTCAGAGACCGTGATTGTTGGTCGGGCGTCGCGACCCCAGAGATGAATGCGGCTGTCGAACTCGCGAATATGCCGACCGAATAGTCACTGGCTCTGGACCAACCGCCCTTCCAGGGTCAAATGTCGAAACTAGCGCTACCGCCGATCACGCCGTCCGTCTTCAAGACCAGCTGATCTCGCCTTCCCGGTCTACGAACCGGCCCGACCCATGCCCGGGCCCCTCGATGGCGAGACCAACTATCGCGTCGGTGCCTTCGGTGATGGTCTGATGACCGGAATGGCCGTTGAAATCCGTTGCCGTGTAACCGGGGTCAACAGCGTTGATGCGAATGCCGGCGAGGGCCTTTGCGTACTGGGTGGTCAGCATGGTCAGCGCTGCTTTCGACGCCGTGTAGATAGGGGCGACGACGTGAAATTCCGGACGGCTCGGATCATGAGTCGCAGCAAGCGATCCCAACCCACTGCTCACATTGATGACCACAGGATCATCAGACCGCTTCAGGAGGGGCAGGAAGGCCGTGGTCGTCCGGACAACACCGGCGACGTTCACATCGAGAACGCCGAGGACATCGGCACCGGTCAAGTCACTTGGATCCCCCATCGGACCCGCAACGCCGGCGTTGTTGATGAGGACGTCGATCGACCCCTCGTGTTGCGCGACATTGTCTGCAGCTGCGGCGACCGATAGGTCATCGGTGACATCTATCTCGACGAATCGAGCTCCGAGCGCTTCGGCGGCCGCAGAACCTGCGCGGCTGTCGCGGGCTCCGATCAGAACGGTGTGGCCCTGTTCGATGAGGCGTCGAGCGGTCTCGCGTCCCAGGCCCTTGTTGGCTCCGGTGATGAATGTGATTGTCATGCATTCATCCTGTGTTCGACACGGATGGCTCACCAGAGACGGCTCGACGGTAGGACAACGAGTACCACCTTCGAACCGTGCCGGCGGTGCACAATCGAGGACGTGAACACTCACCCGACCGATCTCGGCGTCACTTTGCGCGCCTGGCGCGACCGGATGTCCCCGTCCGCGGTCGGACTACCGGAGCGGCATGCCCGCCGGGCCAAAGGGCTACGGCGGGAGGAACTCGCCGACCTGGCCGGCGTGTCCGTCGACTACGTCGTGCGGCTCGAGCAGGGCCGGGCGACGACACCATCTGCGCAAGTGATCGCATCGCTTGGTCGGGCCCTGCAGCTGACAGATACGGAGCGAGACCATCTGTACAGATTGGCCGGACATGTCCCTCCCGGCTCCGACGAGATCTCCGATCACATCCCACCCGGCGTTCACCGTGTCCTGAACCGGCTCGGAGACACAGCGGTCGCGGTCTTTGCCGCAGATTGGCAGCTCATCTGGTGGAACCGGGGCTGGGCGGCTCTGGTTGGCGATCCATCGTCAGCTCCACCGTCGCTCCGCAACTTCGCCCGCGACACTTTCCTCGCCGATGACAACCCGGCGCTGGCGCAATGGCCCGTGACAATACTCGCCGGTGATACCGCGGAAGAGGCCATCGTGTCTGACCTACGCCGAGCGACCGGCCGTTTCCCGAACAACAGTCGCCTGATCAAGCTGATCGACTCGCTCACCGCCGGTAGCGAGCGTTTCGCCGACCTATGGGCCTCCGGCAAGGTCGGAGCACATCGGGAGTCACACAAGATCATCGAGCATACCCAGGTTGGGCCCATCACGGTGGACTGCGACGTCCTCACCGACGGTGACGCGGAGTTGAAGATCGTGATCCTCACCGCTGCAACGGATTCCGAAGACGAAACCAAACTTCGGCTGGCGACCCTGTCAGGTGTGTCAGAGGCCGCTCACCGCTAGTCCGGCGTCGGCGCGATCTCCAGACAGTGGAGGAACCACTTGACTCCGTCTGCAGGGTTCGCTGGCTCCTACCGCACTATTGCAGGTCGGGCGGCATGCTGGTTTCACTGCACAGCTTTGCTGATCGCAGAACATGTTGTCCCACAGGGCAAGATTCGCTCCAGGGTCAGGCGAGTCCAAAGAAGTGCCTGCCGTGTGTACGTCGGTTGACATCCCAGACACCGCGCTGGGAGGATTTGTGAGGCAAGTCACTTCGAAGGCGGAGTTCCTCTGAGTGCGACTCCGAGACCTCTCGGATTTGCAGCAGCAGACCACGCCGGAGTCGGGAGCACCATATGAACGGCGTATTCGATCTCGGAGGAACCGATGGTCTCGGTCCGGTCGATCCTCCGGACAGTGAACCGGTCTTCAGAGCCGAGTGGGAAAAGACGGTGTTCGCCATGTACCCGGCCTGCGTTGGCGCCGGGTACTTCGGTATCGACCAGTTCCGACAGGGAACCGAGAAGATGGACCCGGCGACTTACCTCAGCTCGCCCTACTACCAGCACTGGCTCCACTCCATCGAGGCCCACGTCATCGAGATAGGCGCTGTCGAGGCGGACGAACTAGCCCGCCGCACCCGCCACTATCTCAACAACCCCGACGCCCCACTCCCTGAACACAGCCAACGCCAAGAGCTGCTCGCCTTCGTTGACATAGCGGTATCGGCGGGCGCTTCCGCTGCTCGAAGAACCAGCAAGCAGCCGCGATTCACCGTCGGTGACAAGGTCCGCACGGTTCACGTCAGCCCGTTCGGACACACCCGGTTGGCCCGGTACATCCGAGGTAAACAGGCTGTGGTTGTCGCTCACCGCGGGTCGTTCATCTACCCAGACTCGGCAGGGAACGGGCTCGGCGACGCACCAGAGCATGTCTACACCATCAAGTTCACCAGCGAAGAGTTGTGGGGCAACGGCTTTGGCGATCCGAATGCGTCGGTGTGTTTCGACGTATGGGACCCCTACGTCGAATTGATCGATGAAGAGGACGGGGCGACCGCATGAGTGCTTGGACCTCAGGTCAGGAAGAAACGGCCGCCCGCGTCAAGGCGCTGGAGTCGATGCTCATCGAAAGGGGGGTGATGACGAGCTCGATGGTCGACCGCATCGTCGACATCTATGAGAATCAGGTCGGGCCGCAGCTGGGAGCAAAAGTGGTTGCGAAAGCATGGACTGACACAGACTTTCGGCGGCGACTCCTCGACAACGCCGGCGAAGCCTGCAGAGAACTGGGCATCGGTGGTCTGCAAGGCGAAGACATGGTGGTCCTCGAGGACACCGACGAGGTGCACCACGCCATCGTGTGCACATTGTGCTCGTGTTACCCGTGGCCGGTACTCGGGTTGCCTCCCAACTGGTACAAAGACCCGCAATATCGGGCCCGCATCGTGCGTGAGCCGCGCAAGGTCCTGGCCGACGACTTCGGATTCGCCATCGCCGACTCCGTCGAGATCCGAATCTGGGACTCGAGTTCGGAGATGCGTTACTGGGTGCTGCCGCAGCGACCCGCCGGTACCCACGGCTGGAGTGAAGAACAACTCGCGGCACTGGTCACACGGGATTCGATGATCGGCGTCGGCCCGGTCAAGGCCGCATCATGAACGACGTGCCCGCCACCGCACCAGATGCGGACCGCCGAGCGGTGGATGATCTGGTCCGCAACCTACCCGGCGGGCGGCCCGGGGAAATGTCATTCGATCACCCTTGGGAGATCAGAGCTTTCGCGCTGGCGGTGGCGGCGCACACCGCAGGCGAGTTCGATTGGCCAGTGTTCCAGGGCGCGCTCATCGATGCCATCAAGGACGGGGAGTCATTTCGCTCCGTCAGCTCTGATGAGTCGTGGTCGTACTACGAACACTGGCTACGCGCACTGGAGGCAGTCATGGCCAGTAATGGAGCCATCGACCGTTCCGCTCTGACGACTCGGGCGGCAGAGGTTCTGGCTGCACCGCCGAACCGCAACCACCACAAAGCCATACTCGAACCAGTCGCGATTGATGCCGCGATCACTGCAACGCCGAGCTGACTGCGCCCGCAGGAGGGCCGGCCCCTACTCGTCCCCGATCCACGTCACGAACCCAGGACCTCCCTGACCCTGCTCAGCTGTTCCGCGAACCGCTGCCGGTAGAGCGCGGTGAACCGATGCAGGGGTTGATCGAGGATCGCACGGGCTGTCAGGTGTGAAACTTCCAGTAGCTCAGCCACTTCAGCCGCCGCAATCGACGGATCTGCACTGTGCTGCACGATGTCGATGAGCTCGGGAGCGTGGTCCAAGGCCCGGAGGTAGCCCGCGAAACGATCCCGGTCAGCCTGCAGTTGCCCGTGCGATTTCTCGGCGTAGTCGGGTTCCATCACGGGCTCCGAGGGAAGGAAGCGCCGAGGGTCCACCGCGATGTTGAACTCGACGTGAGTGATCTCCATGAGGTGCGCGTCGCCGTCAGCGTGCTCGTAGACGCGCAGGCATGCTCCGGTGTGCTCATCGAGGGTGGCCTGCAAAGGATTGACCTTGCCGCGCGGTGGATCAAGTAGGAATTCCCAGGCCGGCCGGCCCGCCACGGTGGACGCAACGGGATCGGCAGCGGGGGAGTGGTGGTTGTGCGGGTCGGCGAAGAGCCAATCGCCCGGGTCTCCCAGCAAACGGTACGGATGTACGTGCCGCCACTTGGCCGCAGCCGACAATGCCGAGCCACCTGAAACAGGTTCGAGGCGGCCGCGACCACCCCGTATCCAGCACCGGGCTCCTTGTTGGATGTGTACCTCGCCGTGGTCATCGGTGACGTGCCAGCGGTTGCCCGGCATGATCGTGAAACTGGCGGTCGCCGCGGTCACCTTACCGCCGACGGTGGTCACCGAGCGCAATTCGCCTACGGCACTGGTGAACCCGACGTCGGCGTACTTGGTCCGCAACTCATCCCACAGGCCGACCCGACGCCCACAAGGCTCGCCAGATGCCACAACCGTGGTGTCCATGAATACATAGTGCCGAAAACCGCCGTCCTCACGTGGCGAGTTGGCCGATGGCGAGCACAACTTCACCGGACTGTGCCCCATCAGGCAGGCGGGGACGTCCGCTGCAACTCGATGAGCCCGGCACGGGCCATCCTTGCGACGTCAGAACGGAACTGCGACAACTGCATTGCCGCCACTGCCTCGGCACCAGGTTCGGAGACGCCGAGCAGTTCGATGATGGCGGCTCGTGCGGCGGCGCCGTTGTCAGCGCCGGCGATGGCCTCGAGTACGTCCTGCGGCCGATCCAGAGCTGCCACCGTCGCCGCCATCACCTCGAAAGTCTGCTCGCGCCGTTCGCGTGGGTCCCCGGGCCGGCCGCCCCGGCGCCCGCGGTCGCGGGACTCGGCCTCGACAACGGGTCCGGACCAGACGAAGAGGTCAGCAGGCAGGTCGTCGTGTTCGCTGACGTCGTACACCTCGAACAGGTCGCCGCGCTCAGGATTGCCGACCCCCACGATGATGCCGGTGATGTCGTCGAAAGTGATCTCAATCGAATCGTCAGACCTGGACAGCAGAGTGGTTCTCCACGCAGCCCGGCCAGCTCTGTCGACGCGCGCCGGAGGTGCGACCACGCTCATCTTCTGGCTCATCCGTCGCAGTAACGAGTCCCCGCCCAACAGATCGACAGGGCTGAAGTGCGCTCCCAGGTTGACGACGCGGATGTCTTCGCCGAGGCGCCGCATCTCGCCATCGATGCGGACCAAGGGCTTCTCGCCTGCGCCCTGGATGTAGACGACATCACCCTCGCGCTCGATCCGCCATCGATCATGAGGTCCGTGCCAGAAGTCGAACACGGGCCCGGGCGTCTCGTTGCCTTCTTTGGCTGACGTTCGCATCGACCCGGACACGTACACGGTCTCAGCGGCCGCGTTGCGACCAGCCAACTCCACCCACGACGGTGTGCTCATGTCTGCGACGGTAGTCAGTGCACCCGCGGTCGGTCAGACAGGTGGTGCGAACCCGCGTTCTGCCAGAGCATCCAGCACACGCTCGGAGCCACGGAACGGGTCACCGTCTCGCGGCCAGTGGATGATCACGTCGGTGAAGCCGAGTTCCCCGGCCCGGCCGACCATGTCATCGAACGTCGCCAGACTCGTCAGTGAGAACTGCGGCGATGCGTCGAGGTTCAGGTAGCGGTCGAAGCCGTCAGGGGAACGACCTTCATCGGCCAGCGCCTCATCGAGGTGGTCGCACCCACGCTTCACCCCATCGAACCACTCATCGAGCGTCTCGGCCTTTTGCCCGGTTGTCATCCAAGCATCACCGTGGCGCACGGCGAAGCGGATCGAACGGGGCCCGTTGCCGGCCAGGATGAACGGGACCCGTTGCCGGACCGAGCCGCCGACCAGACGCATGTCGCGAGCCTGGTAATACTCGCCGTCGGCCGAGACATGGTCGTCGCTGAGCAATCGGTCGAGCAAGAGGGTGAACTCCTGGAAACGGTCGACCTTCTGGCGTGGTGTCATGGCCGAGCCGCCCTGCAGTCCGTCGTCAGGTGTACCGCCGGCGCCCAGCCCCAGCAACACGCGGTCGCCGGCGATGTCGAGCAAGGTCTCGACCTCACGCGAAAAAGACACCGGGTGACGGAAGTTGGGCGACACCACAAACGAGCCGATCTTGATGGTGGAGGTCACCATGGCGAGAGCGGTCATCGTAGGAACACTGGAGAACCAACGAGCGTCGGGCAGTCCGCCCCACACCAGATGGTCGAACACCCAGGCGTGGTCGAAGCCGATCTCCTCGGCTCGTTCCCATTTCGGTCGCGCGTCGTGCCACGACTGATCGGGCAGGATGGAGATTCCGTATCGCATGGGCTCACTGTAACCGCGGTAGGCGACACCATCGCGAAACGCGATGCATCAACGGCATATTGAGAGTTATCCACAAATCATGGGGTTATCCACAGAGCAGTGTGGAGGAAAATGCGCCATCGAAAGTGGCTGGGAGAGCGAAGAATCAAGCCCGGCACTAGTCTGCGTTCATTCAGATGAATCAAGTTGCTAAACAGGTGTTCTCACAACGGCCACCAAACGCACGAGAGTCCCGCCGCACGTGGCGACGAGACTCTCGGCTTGCAGAGTGGTTTAGCGGTTGTGCCTGGGGACGTGGCTTCCGTTGTCGCCGGGGCCGTTTCCTGTCTGGCGGGGGTCCAGATTGTGGCCCGGGCCATTTCCGGTGTGGCGGGGATCCAGGCCGTTTCCGGGGCCGTTTCCGGTCTGGCGGGGATCCATGCGGTTGCCATTGTCGTGGCGGTTGTCGTCGCGGCCGTTCCGGCCGACGTCGGGATCGAGCTTGTCAGCGCGCTGGAACTCGGCGTCGAGTTCTTGGCGCTTGCTGGCAGCTGTGCCCTGATGGGTGCTCGCTTCTGCGGCCAGGCGCTTGGCCTCCGCGGCCTTGGCGTCGGCTTCCGCCTGAGCGCGTCGGGCGTTGGCTGCATGCTCTTCGGCGATGGCCTCACGCTTGCGGACGCCGGCGACGCGTTCGGTCGCCTGCTCCCGGATCTGTCCGGCTTGCACCCGACGGCTTTCCTTGCGCTTACGTGCCAAGAACAGTGCGAGCGCTATGAGGGCCAGCACCACCACTACTGCAATGACGATCCAGACGACGGTATCCACGTTGACTCCTGACGAGACGATTTCCTCTCGGACTACCCGGGGATTTGTGGTCTCAAACACAAGAGTCCGCCGGTCAAGCGACGGGAGCCGACGATTTGCGATCTCGATACCGGAATGAGATCTGTGCAAGGTCGCTGGTCTGCAGCGGACGGAGCTGAGAGACACAACAAACAGCGTTGTCGGCGGCGGTGTCTACAGTGCGGCTATGAGCGACGACAACGGCTACCCGGACGGCTGCCCCACCCTGTCCCGCGACGGTCAGGTGGTCGGCTTCTGCCCGTCGCCGAACGGCACCCATCTGCTGGTGTGGTGGCGTGCGGACAGCGAGATCATCGGTGGTTACGGAACCTACGAGGCAGGCGTCACCGCGGCACTACGCGCAATCGCGGCAGATGGTCTCGACCCGGACCCCGACGATGTGCGCGTCGAGGCCGCCAAACTGGAGGCCGATTTTGTGGGAACCGACTGGATGGGTCTCGGGTTCTGAAGTCGGCGCGTCAGCGAATCGACTCGTAGAGCACCGGCCACGAGTCGTGCACGTCGTCGCGCCAGTAGTCCCAGGAGTGCGTTCCCTTGTCCTTGAAGTTGTAGGTCGCCGGGATCCCGAGCGCGTCGAGCCGGCCCCGCAAGTTGTGAGTGCACTGATTCGTCGCGGCCTCGATCACCCCGCCGGCAGTCAATTGCGCCACCAGCTGGCTGGTTTGGCCGTCGACGTTGGGGGCCTCGAGGTTGTCGTGCTCACCTGGCAGTCCTGAGCCGGTGGAGATGTAGAGCGCGGTCCCGCGCAGCCCCGCGGCGTTGACAAACGGATCGTTCGCCTGCCAGGCGGGGTCGTCCGGCTCACCCCACATGTTGACGGGGTTGCCACCGAAGTTCGACACCGTGATGTAGACGTACGCACGTCCGAGTGGATCGCTGGTCTGGGCGCAACCGCTGAACGAGGCCACGCCTTCGTAGAGGTCGGGTTTCTGGATGGACAGCGCGAGGACGGAGGTGGCGGACATCGAGACACCCACGATCGCGTTCTTGCCTGTGGTGTTCAGGGCCGAGTCGACGATGGGTGGGAGTTCCTCGGTGAGGAAGGTGGTCCACTTGTTGCGCCCGAGTTCGGGATCGTCGCGCTGCCAATCGGTGTAGTAGCTGGAGTCTCCACCAAGGGTGGCGACCACGTTGACGTCTTTCGTCTTGTAGAACGACGCTGCATCGCCCCAGCTGAGCAGGCCGTTCTCCTCACCGGCCCCACCGACCCCGTCGAGCACGTACACAGTTGGTCGCGGCTCGTCCCCGGGCGCGATCAGCAGCTTGAGCCCGATGTTCTTGTCCATCGCGGCGGAGTACACCTCGGCGGTCGCCTCGCGTCCTTCCCCCCGCACAAGACTCACGAGATAAGAGCCGTCGGGCGCCGCGATCGCGCGGTCGAGGATGGGGTCGGCAGAGGACGGGGCGGCCGGCGCCATCGCCACCGCGAGTCCCGCGACTGCCATGGCGACGAGTAGACGGGAGTTCCTGCGGAACTGTGTGACGGGGTTTCTCATTGTGTCCCTAGTGACGTCGCGAGCATGAACATGTGGTGGGTCGACAAGCAATAGATTCAGGGGCAGGGTGCGGGCATCGTGTCGGCATGGTCCGGGTCTAGAGCGGTGTGGATCAGCCACAAGGAGCGCGGGTGGGTGGTCAGGCCCATGTGGTCGACGGCCAATCCGGGGCAACCGTCCTGAACCCACACATTGCGCACCGTGGCGCCGGGGCCGGCAGTCAGGAACGCCGACTCCGGCGGGGTGACGACCTCGTCTCCACGTGTTGCCACGGCCACGTAATCAACCCCGGGCACGGTGTCGCCGCCGGCGTTCAGCTGCGTGAGGAAAGACGACCCGGCCATCTGCTGGGCGTACGCGGGACCGACGGCCGCGGCGAGCACCTCGTCTGCGGGTAGTCCGGCAGCGACGGCCTGCCTGCGTATCTCCGAGTTGGATCCAAGGGGCAGGTCCGTGTTCGATTCGAAGGTCGATCCGTGGTTGGTGCCGCCGACGCTCACCACAGTGTGGATGGTGTTGCGCTCCACGAACTTGAGGTAGTGGCGTGCAGTGAGTGCGCCCATCGAATGAGCGACCACATCGACCTTGTCGGCCGCCGTCGCCGATCGCACCTTGCTGACGAACGCGGCGAGCACGTCTGCAGACTCCCCGATATCGCTTCCACCGGCGAGGTCGAGGAGGTTTTCACCGCTGCCGGGCTGATGACGTCCGTAGTCGAGTGCGAACACGCAGAAGCCGGAGTCGGAGAGCCGCTTCGACAACGTCCGCCAGGTGGCGGCCATCCCTGACCCGTTGCCGTGGACCAGCACCACGGGTCGTTGATGTTCGGGTGCCGGTGTGCAGGAGGTGAACTGGTTGACGCCAGGAAGCGAAGATTCCTCGGCGGGCGCGGCGTACGCCGGGACAGGTACAAGAAACGCCGACATGACTACCGGAACAGCTGCGGCCAGAGCGGCACCCAGACGTAGGTGACCCATTCGATACCCCTTGGCTTCCACCCGACCATCACGTCCGCATCCGCGCGATATACGAGAGGCTTACCACACCCTGCGGCCCGCGGTGAGGTGAAGACGGTGGTTCGCTGGTGGTTGCAGGAGAAAGTGATCGCCAAGGGCACACCCCTCAGCAGATGGATAGTTTCACTCACGATCTTTGTAGCGGGTTGACAAGGCGCCGAATGAGATTCGGCCCGGTGCTGCAAGGCCATGATCTCGCGCGGTCGCGCGTTCCGCTGTGAGTACCCGTGTGGTCTGAGAGACTCGGTCGCGTCGGATGGTCTGTGCGGCACCGCGTGTACGAAAAAGCAGGAATGGGGGCCACCGTGGCGGCTCAGGACACCGATGCGATCCGCGAGCTGAGCGCGGCGTTGCCAGGCCGGGTGCACGAACCCGGAACGGCCGGTTACCGCGACGCGCTGGGACGGATCTTCTTTCCCGATGCAGCCCGGCGTCACCCGCTGTGCGTGGTGCAGCCGACCTCCGTGAGCGAGGTGGGCGAGGTCGTCACCATCGCCGAACGGTCGGGGAACACGGTTACCGTGCGAGGCGGCGGACTGAGTTCGAACTGCGTAGCCGATCAGTCGATCATGATCGATCTGTCGGCTCATGTGAACGGTGCGCGAGCAGACGGCGAGAAGGTCACCGTCGGTGGGGGAGCAAGCGTGGGCACCATGCTCGATGCCCTCGCCCCCGGTCGCATCGTCCCGGTCGGAATCTCACAGCACGCCGGGTTCGGGTTGGTCACCCGCGGTGGGGTCGGCTACTACACCCGCAGCCTCGGGTTGACGCTCGACCACCTCGCGGCAGTGGAGTTGGTCCTGCCCTCCGGCGAGGTCGTGCAGTTGTCCGACAGCAGTACCGGCCGCGACGCAGACCTGTGGTGGGCGGTTCGGGGGTGCGCGCCACCGTTCGGCGTGGTCACCTCGGCCACCCTGAACACGCATCGCACGAGCCCGATGTGGGTGCACCGGAGTGTGGTGGATCTCGACGCGCTCGCCACATACTTCCGCGTTGCACCAGAGGTACCGCGGCACACGATGATGGGCGCGGTGCTCGGCTACACCGACCTGACGCCGGGTAAACCGGTGATGCTGCTGTTCACCACATGTGCGAGTGAAGACGCCGCCGACATCGATGAGTCACGCAGGGCGGCAAGAGCTGTCATGGATGTGTCGAAAAAGGTGCACTACCGTTCGGAGATGTCGGGCCGCTACCTCTCGGGACTGCCCGAATACACCCCACCTGGCGCGGGGGGTGACGAACCGTCGCCGCTGTTGCTGCCCGAACCCGCCGACACCAGGGGCTCGTTCTTCGGCAAGGCCGTGTTCACCGGCCCCACGCTCGATGCCTCGGTGGCGGACGCGCTCGCATCTCAGATCGCTGCCGCACCTACACCTGCCTGCCGAATCGATTTCCAGCAGACCGGTGGCGCCCTCGGCGATGTCAGTGATACCGACACGGCTTTCTGGGGGCGATCAGCCGAATGGAACATCCCGCTCAACGCGATCTGGTCGGATCCGTCTGACGAACGAGCATGTCTGTCCTGGGCTGGCGAAACGCTGGCCGCGTTGTCCGGGCACACCACCGGTGTCTACAGCGTGGAAGTCCGTCCCGGTTTCGCCGAGACGGGAGCGGAGATCGCTGCCGCGTTCGGTGGGAACCTCGCGCGACTACGTGCGCTGCGAGACCAGATCGACCCCACCGGAGTCTTCGGTACCTACCCGCTGTGATGGCCGTCGATGAGGTGCGGCGTCGGCCCGTCATGTCCGCTTGCCATACTTGTCGAGCCACATCGGCATCCGAAGGGAGCTCACAATCAACAGGTTTCTGGCGCCCGCGCTGATCTTTTTCGGCGTCGCGGCCGTGACCGCTGCCATTGCCGTCCCGGTCTGGTTGGTCCCCCAGCTCAAGGTGGTGCCCCTCGATCTCGACATCACCACCGTGGCGGTGTCACAGCCGGCCGGAATCACCGATGACGACGAGCTGCCGGCAAAGGTCTTCGACCGCTGTTCGGTGTCCGGTCCACGTGCCGAGGTGTTCGACGCGCACCTCACCCAGCAGCGCCGCACCGTGGTCATCGAACCGTCCGACAGCGATCAGGTGACGGTGCAGTCCGGCCAGACCGTGCGGATCGACCGCATCCGCGACGGCGACGAGATCGTCGAGCCGAATGTTGCCGCTGTCGACAGCGCGCGCACGTGTTCCGACGGTGTACTCACCGGCAACATCGACGTCGTCTCCATCGACCGCGAGACGAGTAAGCCGAACGGCGAGATCCACCGCCTGCACACTGTGCAGGCGCCGGCCGGTGTTCGAACCATCGACGATGAGAGCAACTTCGTGGAGGCGCCGCGAGAGGGCTTCCAATACAAGTTCGGCTTCGATGTCGAGAAGTCGGAGTACCCGTACTACGACGTCAACACCCGCCAGGACGTCCCGGCCAAATTCGTGGGTGAGACGAAGATCAACGGGCTCACCGCGTACGAGTTCGTGAGCGAGGTGCCGGAGATCGATCAGGTGCAGCTCGAGACCCCCAGCGGCGAACCCGCCCCTGGGACATCACTCGAGATGCCTGCGAGCTGGTGGGGAATCGAAGGTGTGCCTGCCGACGAGAAAATCGTGATGGACCGTTTTGCGACCGCCACGCGGCATGTGTGGGTGGAACCGAAGACGGGAACCGTCTTGCGCGGACTCGAAGAGCAGCACCAGTACTTCAAGTCGCCGGGTTGGGAAGATCCGGGTCTTGCCCAGCCCGTCCGCGACTTCCGGATGGACGTGTTCAAGGCGACGATGGCCTGGGATTCGGCTACCGAAGACCGGCAGTCGGACAAAGCCTCTGGCTATGTCGATCAGCTCCGGTGGGGTGGTGTCATCATCCCGGCGATCGTGGGAACGATCGGTGGCATCTCGCTGATCGCGGGCATCGTGCTGCTGCTCCGCCGTCGTTCTGACAGGCCAACGGGTCGTCAGGACCTCGCCGGCTAAGCAAGGGTCTTAACACGAATCAGGGCGACGCGCATCGTGCGCGTCGCCCTGATGTGTCATGTGCCGAAGATCAGACCGCGATCACCGGCGCGGTGATCACGCGCTGGCGTTCTCCCGCCGCGGCAACTTCCAACCCGGACGCACGAAGTGGCACGTGTACCCGTTCGGAATGCGCTGCAGGTAGTCCTGATGCTCGGGCTCGGCCTCCCAGAACGGTCCCGCAGGAACCACTTCGGTGACGACCTTGCCTGGCCACAGGCCCGACGCGTCGACATCGGCGATGGTGTCGAGAGCGACGCGCTTCTGCTCGTCGTCGGTGTAGAAGATCGCCGAGCGGTAGCTCATCCCGATGTCGTTGCCCTGCCGGTTCTTGGTCGACGGGTCGTGGATCTGGAAGAAGAACTCGAGAAGATCCCGGTAGCTCGTCTGTTCGGGGTCGAACTCGATCTCGATGGCCTCTGCGTGGGTGCCGTGGTTGCGGTACGTCGCGTTGGGTACGTCGCCGCCGGTGTAGCCGACCCGAGTCGAGATGACGCCCGGCTGCCTACGAACCAGTTCCTGGACGCCCCAGAAACATCCGCCCGCCAGTATCGCCTTTTCGGTCATCGTGTGGCCTCCTTGCTGTTGAACAGATGCAGGTACTCGCCGTAGCCGGCGCTTTCCATCTCGGCGACCGGGATGAAGCGGAGTGCGGCCGAGTTGATGCAGTAACGCAGACCACCCTCGTCGATCGGCCCGTCGTTGAAGACGTGCCCCAGGTGGCTGTCGCCGTGGGTGGACCGGACTTCGGTGCGGACCATGCCGTGGGTGCTGTCCGTCTTCTCGACCACGTTCGCCGGTTCGATCGGCGTGGTGAAGCTGGGCCATCCGCAGCCGCTGTCGAACTTCTTCGTCGACGTGAACAGGGGCTCACCGGACACGATGTCGACGTACAGGCCGGCCTCGTGGTTGTCCCAGAACTCGTTCCGGAAGGCAGGCTCGGTGGCCGACTTCTGGGTGACGGCGAACTGCGCCGGGTTCAACCGGGCGACGGCGTCGGGGTCTTTGCGATATTCATGCGACACGTTGTCCTCCTTGGGGGATTCGTCTCCGCTGGCTGCGGGACGGAGGTGTCACTCGGGTATGACAACACCAAGTGTGTCCCGGGTGTTCCTCCGACGCCAGTGGCGAACCGGCGGTCTTCGGTTGTTACCTAGGCTAGCGATTGCTCACCCTAGAGTGCTCGTGTGCACGCGACCGGTGTGGACTGAGGGCGTCGCAGTGACGGCGAGCCCCCGGCGGGTCGCAGATGAGCGAGTACAGCGAAGGAGGAACGGGTGCGCGCCTGGGTGGTCTGGTCGGTGGGACTGCTGGCGTACGTCGTCGCCGTTCTGGACCGGACAACTCTGGGCGTCTCCGGCCTCGACGCCGCCGACCGGTTCTCGGCGAGCCCTAGTGTGCTCTCCACCTTTGTGGTGTTGCAGGTGATCGTCTACGCGAGCATGCAGATCCCGGCCGGTCTGCTACTCGATCGATACGGCAGCCGGGCGTTGATCGTGACGGGTGCGCTGATCATGGCCGTCGGCCAGATGACCCTGGCCCTCACCGAAGCCCTTCCTGCAGCGATCATCGCCCGCGCATTGGTCGGGGCGGGCGACGCCTTCACCTTCATCTCGGTTCTGCGGCTGGTGCCACGGTGGTTCACGCCCAAGCGGGTACCGCTGGTGACCCAGTTGACCGGCATCCTCGGCCAACTCGGCCAGGTGCTGTCGGCGGTCCCGTTCCTTGCCCTACTGAACGGGCCGGGCTGGACGGCCGCATACTCCTCGGCTGTCGCACTCGGCCTTCTCACCGCCGTGTTGGCCCTGGCTTTTGTGCGCGACGCGCCGACCGGCACCGACGCCACCACCGAGTCGGTATCGGTGAGGGAGACGCTGCGCAGCATCAAGACGGTGTGGTCGCGCCCGGGAACCAGGCTGGGGTTCTTCAGCCATATGGGCACTCAGTTCTCCATCACCGTCTTCGCGTTGATGTGGGGTATCCCGTATCTGACAACGGGACAGAACCTCTCGGCGGGTGCAGCGGGCGCACTGCTCAGCGCTTCGGTGGTGTCGATCATCGGGGCCGGCATCATCATCGGGTTGCTCACCGGTCGATTCCCGGCCCGACGCTCGTGGCTTGTCCTGGGAATCATGGGTAGCAACGCGGCCATCTGGACTGTGGTGCTGGCATTGCCGGCACCGGCACCCACGTGGCTACTGGTGATCCTCGTGGTGGTGATCTCGGTGGGCGGGCCGGGATCGGTGGTCGGTTTCGACTTCGCGCGTACCTTCAATCCCAGTAGGAGCCTCGGAACCGCACAGGGCATGGTCAACATGGGTGGCTTCTTGGTGTCGCTGATCGTGATGCAGGTGATGGGCATCATCATCGGGGCGATGGGCGGCTACTCGTTCGACTCGTTCCGGGTGGCATGGACGGTGCAATACGCTGTCTGGCTGATCGCCACCGTCGGTATCTTGAGCACTCGTCGTAAGGCCGTTCGCGAGATGGAACGCGAAAAACGTGCGCAGCTCGAGGAGTATTAGTCGGCCGGTGCGCAAGGATCGGCGTGCGCCCATCTACGTTGGGGTCACGACACCCACCGTCATGCTCACTTGGTGAGTCAACGAGAAGAGCCGATGATGACCCGAAACAACCGCCCAGGCGGCGGCCTGCGCAGCGTGCCTACCAACGCGGACCGGCAGGGCGTTCAGGCCGTCATCGATGCGCTGCCGATCGGTGCGATTGTTCTGTCACAGGATGGGCTCCTGCAACTCGCCAATGACGTGGCAAGCAGCTTGTTCGAACTCGATGAACGCCAGGTCGACGATATGTCCTTTCCGGGCGGGTTCGGGATATCGTTCCACGACTCCCAGGGCGAACTCGTTGAGGCGCAGACTGTTTCAAATAGTCAAGCTGGTCATGTCGACAGAATCGATACTGCGACAGTCTTTTTCGAGAACCTCAACGGCCAGAAGGTGTGGCTCGAAATGTCCCGAGCTAACCTACGGCCGGACGATCCCGAATGCTCGGTGTTGTTGTCGTTCCGCGACATCACGGAACTTCATCTCTCACGGAAACGTTTGTTCGCCGGCGACGTGAACGACCAGCTGACCGGACTTCCCAGGTTGCCCGCCGTCCTTGAGCACCTCGCCTCGCTGCTCCAGCGTCCGCCCGAGGATGTCGCCCGCAGCAACGTTGTGATGGTCATCAATTTCGACAAGCTGAGAGAACTGAACGCCTCGTTGGGCCACCTACGCGGCGACGAGGCCCTCGCCGAGACCGCTCAACGCCTACGCGACTGCCTTCCCCGCCCCCATCTGCTGGGCAGGGTCGTTGGGGCGGAGTTCATCGCAGTTCTCCAAGAGGTCGATCAGGACTTCGTAGACGACATCTCTGATTCCATCCACCTGGCGTTGACTGAACCGGTGATCGTGGAGGAGACTGCTGTCCGATTGCGGGCCAGTGTGGGAATCACCCACATATCGCCAGACGACGAACGCAGCCCAGAGGAGATTGTCAGCTCCGCAGACACCGCAATGTACGTCGCCCGCAACAAGGGCGGCGGCCACACCGTCGACTTCGGCTCCCTACAGATACGAGATGTCCTAGAAGGCTGACCCTTCAAAAGTGGAGCGTGGCGTGCGGATGTCGTCAGAGACCGGCTGTTCGATCAGTCGGTGGAAATAAGAATCCCATCGCTGCGACCAGGGCGGCGACGCAGGCAATTCCGACGTACGGCACTTGTGCCACGTCTCCAGCAGCCAGAACAAAGGAGACGATGAAGAGCAGCAGCCCGATGACCGTACCGACGTAGGCACTGAACACCACTCGGAACCGTTTGTCCCCTGACGCCCTCCGCTCACTGCCGCTGGCGGCTCTGAGAAAAAGTGCGCCAGTGCCAACGATGATCAGGGCCCCGATCGCCCCAGCCGGCACCGCCATGATCGCCCCGACAATGGCGCCCACGATCGTCGTCGAAATGACTGCGCCAACGTAACCACCGGCCAAGGTTGCCGACAACAGCGCGGATAACCACACCGTGCGAAGCCAATTCGCGGACAGTTGTCGCTTCTCGGTGAGGCTTGAGGAGGGATAGGTCTGCCGCGAACGTAGATCCGCATTCCCCTGGCTCCCCATTCGGTGATCGTCGCACATGTAATGCGTGCGCTTAAGTGACAAGATCGCGAGATGCCCACGTATCGCTCGACCTTTGCGCCATGGTTCTTCCTCATCGTCGCAGGGCTTGCCGGGCTACTCGGCAGCGGCGACCTTTCCGCCCGCGACACTGGCAACCGAGTTTTTGTCTGGCTCATTGCGGCGGCTGTGGTCACCGCCATCCAAAACGTCAGGCCGATGTCTCGCGAGCAGTCAGATGATCAGCCAAGCAGCGATATGCGTTCGTAGTCGAAGTCAACGATCTCAGCGAAGCGCAACAGCCGGAATCGGCTCGCTCAACCCGTACACGCGTGCCACGGTTCCTGCGAAGATCGCTGGCCGGTCGGACTCGGAACCTGAGCTGTCAAACGTTGATACGCGTTGCACACATGTGCGAGGGACAGGATGCGTCAGTGGGAGAGTTCCTCGCACATGGTGCGGTCCGCCCCGAAAAGTTCGACCGTTCGCTCCAGTATGGCCTGCACTCCTCGGCAAGGGTTGCGGAACTCGCGGGCGGATCTGCAGAGAAGGTGGCGGACCCAGACATGAGGGAGCGAGTCCGCCCATCTTGACGGTGACGTTGTCGCACAACGCGATCGCCGACAACTCGAAGGTGGTCGGGGCCGTCCGCGCGGTACATCGATTGCGACGCCACCACAACGGATGCCACTACATTGTGGCCCTCGGATACACGGTCGACGTAGTCCTCGATGAAGAAGCGTGGTCGACGCATGACCCGTTCGACGAGTGCACTGGGGTGGTCATAGAGGCGGTGATGTGCATCGATGATCGGAATATGGGGATCGACCGGAGTTTCTGTCCTCACAGGCAAGAGGCCTCTCGAATGGTCGGCAACCTGACGGCGTGACTACTTGTCTTCATCGTCCCAGTTTCGTGGGGCGACATAACCGGTCTGGCCGGCTTCCGTGCCGAGCGCAAGGATCGGCCCATCCATATCCTCCTGCCAGACAAGCGATTCCATGCCGATGTGCAGAGGGTGATCCTGCACGGTGTATGCGCTCACTCCGGTCTCACTCGGGTAGTGCGCGTGTTCGCGCCAAGACGGTGCCGAGAGCAGGAGGTCGCCCGGCTCCCAGTCGATTCGCTGGCCGTCGACGATGGAATATCCCGTGCCGCTGAAGTGGTAGTTGATGGCCACCGAACTGTGTCTGTGGCCCCGGCCCTCGGCACGAGGCGTATGCCCTGGGGGGATCTGGGACAGCGTGACAAAGAAGCTGCTCGTCGCTCCTTGTTTCCGCTGCGTGGACGGGTTGTACAGAGCCATGATCGTTCGCTCACCGTCCCCGGGTCGCTTCGACATGAGTTCGGACATTGCCTGGTGAGGCCAGTGCAGCGGGCGATCAGGAACAGGCTCGATGTCAACGAGGAACTCGTACCCTCGCAGCCGGGCTCCCTCAGGAGACACGACGTGATCCGGGGCAACAACGCTGTTGGTCGTGGCAGGTTCCTCCATATCTATGGGCCCATCAACAGGTTTGGTTGGACGCCACTCGTCGGCCACCGGTTCGGCGTAGAGCGTGCCGAGCTGAGCGAGTAGTGGAGAATTCGAGTACGCCAGTCGAACCCATGTGTCTTCACCAGAGTTGAAGAACTGGTACGGCTTCATCGACGGAATGGTGCAGACATCATTCACGGCCATGTCGAAATCGGCCTGGTCAGCGGTGACCCGCCCACCGCCGCGGATACAGATATGAACCTGGGTGCAATTGCGCCGTAGACGCTGCGTGGACTCGCCAGGGAGCAGAACTTCCACAGTGACGTCGATGCCCGGTGCAAACCCGCGGCAGGTCGACTCTGGGTGGATCAGCAGGGTGGCCCGTCGACCGTCGGACGACCGTTGGCCTGCCTCCAGGCGAGAGACTATCGACTCTATGTCTTTGCGCGACACCTTGATCGGGGCCCAGGGAGTGGGAACGGCCTCGCCCGGCGAGCTGGCATCGGCCAGATGAACGCCCGAGTCCAAGGTAGTGTCGCGGTTGTTAGATGCTGTAACCGTCATTGGCCGGCCTCCGTGGTGGTGAACGTCACTTTTGTTGTCTCCCTGGACGTTAGGCGCATCCCAGACATATCGCTAAGACGTATTGATGCATCGACACATAAGCCGGGCGTTATCTCGCACCTAAGTTGCCATACGCTTAATTTGATTGCTGCATGCGGATATTCGTATTGGGCCGGTTGCCCATGGTGCCGATAGCGTGACCTGCACCACATGTGCGAGCGAACAGGCTCGGCGCCGTTGGTTCCAAACGTCCAGCAGTCGACATCGAGGTACAAACATGCAGCCAACCGTTCCGGTGCATCCGCATAAGCCCACCGTCCAGACAGCGGCCCGCTCCGACGACGCGGCCCCGGAAAGGAAGAGGTCGTTGGTCGGCGTGTCTCTGGGGAACGCGCTTGAGGGCTACGACTGGGCGGTCTATGCGGTATTCGCACCGTTCTTCGCCACTCAGGTGTTCAACCCGGCCGACCCGACGTCTGCATTGCTCTCTACCTTCGTGGTGTTCGGCGCGGGGTTTCTGGTGCGCCCTTTCGGAGGCGTCTTGTTCGGCTGGTGGGCCGACAAGTACGGCCGGCGGTCGTCCCTGCTGGCGGCAATCGGGTTCGCAACAGTCGGCATGCTCTTGATCGCTTCGGTGCCGACATACGACGTCGCGGGAATCGGTGCCGGGGCGGTGCTGCTCGTCGCACGACTCCTTCAGGGACTCGCGCATACCGGCGAAGTTGCCTCGGCCTACACGTACGTCGCTGAAGTCGCACCCGCCCGGCGGCGCGGCCTATGGTCGTCGGCCATCTACGTGTCACTCACCGGAGCAATCATCGCTGCCACTTTGATTGCCGCGCTGCTCAATTCCACTCTTCCCTCCGACGCGATGACCTCGTGGGGTTGGCGGGTCCCATTTATCATCGGGTTCACCTTGGGAGTCGTCACACTCATACTGCGTCGTCGTATGCCGGAGTCACACGCGTTCGCTGAGATGGTCGAAGATTCGCCCGCCGGGAAGCCGAGCGTATTGGGGAGTCTTTGGAGGCACCGCTCATCCGGACTCCGCGTATTCCTGATCATGGCCTCGTTGTCAGCGCTCTATTACGCGTGGGGGGTTGCAGGTACAACGTGGGCAATAAAGGCCCTGGGCATCGACGCGACGGAGGCGCTGTGGGCCGGCGTCGCGGCGCTGACAGTGAGCATGATTGCGTTCCCCTTCGCCGGCGCGCTGTCCGACCGAATCGGCAGGCGGGGTAATTTCTTCGTCTTCGGTATAGGCGTCGGCGTGCTGGCGTACCCGATGGACCTCCTGGCCCAGCAGGGTGCTGTCGGGTTCGCGACGGCTATGACGGTCATGCTCTTGCTCTTCACGCTGGCGGGGTCGATCTTGCCCGCGCTCCTCTCCGAGCTGTTTCCCACCGAAGTGCGCGCGACAGGTATTGCGATCCCCTACGCGTTGTCCGCTGTTGTCTTCGCCGGTACGACACCCTATCTGCAACAATGGCTCGCCGAGCACAACCATCCCGAGGTATTCCCGGCCTACTTGTCGATTGCTGCAGTCGTCGGTGCCGTCGTCATGTACTTCACCCCTGAAACCAAGGGCACGTCAATCATGGCGACTGAAGAACGCCGATCATGAAGTCGCAGAATGTGAAGCTCGGGCTTGAGAACAAGCCGCTCGAAGTCATCGATACTGTTGCTGAACAGACTGATTCACCAGCTGCTGCCGAATACGCGCTATCTCGGCCTGCGCATTCAGCCCGATTGCTGCGACCACTTGGTCGCGGCGAGTGTAGGTGAACAGGTGCCCACCACCACGAATTGCCGTTCGCTCGACGGCTGCGCCGCTCACGTCGTCGTCGCCGACAAGCTGTACACGGGAGCCGAATTGGTCAGACCAGACGTAAGGTACAACAGAGGCGACCGAGATCGCGTCTCCGGCAACGATGTTGTTCGCGACCACCACCGCTTGCTCGCGGGCGCTGGTCCAGTTCTCGAGACGCATATACCGGCCATAGCGCGGGTTGAGCCAACCTGCGACATCGCCGACGGCGTACATCTTCTTGTGACCGACAATCCGCATGGCATGGTCACAAACCACACCACGAGTCGAGGGGAACTCGGTGCCGATCAGTTCCGGGTATCGCGGACGGGCACCCACTCCTGCCACAACCAGGTCGGTGGTGAGCTCCCGATCATCTGACAGGCGAACTCGGACCGATCCGTCGACCGGAAGTACTTCTGCAACTGTCGTTTGAACGCACACGTCGACGCCGTGCCTGCGGTGGAGATCAGCGACCAGTTGCGCAGGCTCGGCTGGGAGCGCCCGGGAGGCAAGGTGGGTAGAGCCCTCGATCACCGCGACGCTCAATCCGAGCGCACGCGCTGTGGAGGCTACTTCCAGTCCGATGAAGCCTCCACCGATGACAGCCACGGTGTGGGCACTGCTCAACGCCTGCTTGAGCCGGTTCGCTTCGTCGAACGTGCGGAGATAGTGCGGATGCGCTGCATCAAGCGCTTCGAGCTTCCGAGGATCAGATCCGGTGGCTATGACGATATGGGTGGCAGTGAGCCTCCGGCCGTCTGACAGTCGAGCGGTGCCGGTTCGCAAATCGATGCTTGCCACTTCGACGCCGAGCATGAGATCGACGTCGAAGTTCGGACCCAGTAGTGGCGTAGGGTCGTCACCGGTTCTGAGCGCTTCCTTCGACAGGGGCGGCTTGTCGTACGGATCGCGATCTTCGCGGTCCACCAACAGTATTCGACCACTGAACTCACGCGCTCTGAGCGCCTGTGCCACCCTGACCCCGGCCACCGACGCGCCGACTATGAGAACGTCGGCGTCATATCCGGTGCCCGGTGGGCCAGAGCGGTCTTGTTCAGTGTTCATGGATACGTAGCGCTCTGGCCGGGCAGTCGGCGACCGCTTCGCGCACCTCGTTCAGGTCTGCGTCGGTCGGTCGCCCGGGTAGAACGGCAGCGATGTTGTTGTTGTCGAGTTCGAATACCTCAGGCGCCGCGACGAGGCAGTTTCCGTACCCATTGCAGGCTGCTGTGTCGATGTCTACTCGGACAGTCATGGTGTCTCTTTCGTGAAGCGGATCGGGAGGTGGGTGGGGCCGTAGTGGGTGCCGGCTTCGAGGGAACTGAATGTGGGTTCGCCGTCGAGCACGAATGCAGCGTGAGTGCAGAGTTGCTCGAGCACAATGCGGAGCTCGAGACGGGCGAGTGACGCACCGACGCATTGGTGAATGCCCCATCCGAAGGCCAGATGGCCACGCGCCGATCGGGTTACATCGAACGCGTCTGGATTCTCGAAATGCCGCGGGTCTCGATTGGCGGCCGCATTGAGCAGGAGGACCCACTGTCCGCCTTGAATCGTTGTGCCCGCGATCTCGACGTTGCGGGTTGTGCGGCGAGCGAACGCTTGCGCAGGAGTGCGCAAGCGCAACATCTCCTCGACGTACCCGGGTGCGAGAGACGTATCCGCGCGAAGCCGGCTCTGGTCGCCTTGGTGTGTCGCCAGGAGGTACAACAGTGAACCCACCGAGTTCATGGTTGTTTCATGGCCGGCCACGGCCAGAGACAGCAGCACTGACACGACTTCATCCTCGCGAATCGCACGGTCGTCAATTTGCGCTCGCAGCAGCCAGCTGAGGTAATCGTCGGGCTGGGTCCGCTGATGTCGACGGATCTCTTTCGTCAGTACCTCGGTGAGCGCCTCGCGTCCACGAAGCTGCCCTTCGGCTGTCCCGTCGGCCCACAACGCCACAGTGAGTTCTCTGAACGTTGCAACGGTCGAGGCCGAGAACCCGACGATCTCGGTCAGGACGGTGAGCGGCAATGGCAGAGCCAACTCGGTCACCGCGTCGCCACCGCCCCGCTCGACGAACTTGTTGACGAGCTCGCTGATCGTCTGCTGTAGACAGGGTTCCAGTTCTCGCACGCGGCGGGGGGAGACTGCTTGCACGAGGAGATCGCGGTACGGGCCGTGAGTAGGGGGGTCGAAATCGATGGGAATGGTGCCCATCGCCTCCACGTACGGAATGCGGTGCCCATGCGCCGAGGAAAATGTTTCATGGTCGCGCAGAGCATTTTTGACGTCTGCATGGCGACTGACGGTCCAGAAACCTCCATGTGCACCCGAATGGGTCACGGATTCTCGTTCAAGCAGCTCAGCGTAGGCAGTCCATAGGCTGTGTTCATCCCAGTCTCGGCGCAAGTGATCAAAATCGGTTGTGCCGTTGCCGGTTGTCCACTCGTGGCGTGGTACCGGGCACCCTTTCGGCGGCGGTGCGTCAGTCATCGATCCTCGTTTCCGGTGGTTGTTCAATGCTCGGGGGTCATCGATCTCGAAGCAGACGACGAAGGATCTTGCCGGAAGGGGACTTTGGTATCTCGTCGAGGAATACGACCTCACGCACCTTCTTGTACGGAGACACTCGCGACGCGACGTAATCGATGATGTGGGGTGCGTCCACGGTGGAGTCGGATCGTCGAACGACGTAGGCGCGAGGGGCCTCGTCACCACCCTCGCCGAAGGGCACACCGACCACAGCTGCGTCGGCGACATCGGCGTGATCTAGGAGAAGGCCTTCCAGCTCGGCCGGCGCGACCTGGTAGCCCTTGTACTTGATGAGTTCTTTGAGCCGGTCCACCACCGTGACGGCCCCCGCGGCGTCGACGGTCGCGAGATCGCCGGTGTGCAGGAAACCGTCAGCATCGATGGCGTCGGCGGTCGCATCGGCATTGCCGAGGTATCCAGCCATGACATTCGGTCCAGCGCAGCACAGTTCTCCAGGCGCGCTGGTTCCGTTGTCGGGCAGGGAGATCACCTGGCCGCCTACCGGATCGACGATCTTGCACGTCATGTTGGGAACGGTGAAACCGACCGAGTTCGGCGCCACTGACGGCCCGGACAGCGGTGCAACATGGCTGACCGGACTCATCTCGCTCATCCCGTACGCCTGGCGCACCTGGCACGAGAGTCGATCGGCAGCGGCCTGTGCCAGCCCCGCATCCAAGGGAGCGGCTCCGGAGAGGAGAAGTGTCAACGCCGAGAGGTCGTAGCGCTCTACTGCGGCCGACTTGACCAAGGCCACGACCACCGGTGGAGCGACGAAGAGGTGCGTTGCGCGTTCTCTTTCCATCGTGGAGAGCAGATCGTCGACCTCGAACCTGGGGACGATGACAATCTTGGCGCGGCGCCTGAGCGCGAGGTGAAGAACTACCGTCATGCCGTAGATATGTGAAAACGGCAGCAACGCAACCACGGAGGCTTGCTCGTCAACCCCCAGAAGCGCATCGAGCTGGCAGACATTCGCCACCAGATTGCGGTGGGTGAGCATGACGCCCTTCGCCTCGCCGGTGGTTCCGGATGAGTAGGGGAGAACAGCCAATTGTGTTGTCGGATCCGCGATCGGACGCGCGGGCTTTTCGGCAGGCGTCGCGGACTCCGCTGATGCCACTAGATCTGGCAGTAGCCGGACGTCTGACTCCGGCATGCCCGAGTCGGTGGCTGCAGCGCGTGCGACGGGCTCACACGAGTCCGCCACGATGAAAAGCGTTGCCCGCGAATCCCGTAATTGCTTGACGACCTCGCCTACGGTCGCCAGTACGTTGATCGTGGTGACTGCTGCGCCGATACTGAGTGCGGCGAGAAATGCTGTCACCCAGTCAGATGAGTTGTGTCCCATCAAGGCGACGACATCACCGGCGTCAACGTCTCGCGACAACCGAGCACCGGTCTGCCCGATCGCGGATTCCAGTTCGCCATACGTCAGCGATGGGCCGGAACGATCGACGATTGCTATCCGGCCGCGGTCTTCATCTGTCAGGTCGCCGAGGAGGAACTCGATCAACGAGAGGTCGGGTATGACGACATCAGCGTGCGGACTACCGAATGTGGCCAGACCCTGGTTGTTTTCGGGAACTGTCTCGACTTCTGTCATGGTCATCTTTCACGTGTGTGTGCAGGCGGTGTGTGCGTTCTGGGGTGTCCTGCGTCACGGTAGGTTCCCCCATCGGGATAACGCCAAGATGACTATTGCGATCGATCGATCAGCTTTTCCTTATGCGGTATGACCTGCCGCCATAAGTTGTATGTGATGCGCCTATCGACAAACTTGATGTTGTCTTATTTCAGCGACGCTCTAACGTGATCAGTGTCACTTACCCAGTGCCGCATAGATTCCGAATGACCTGGAAGGTCGCTATGAAGCATCAGCCCACCGACACCTCCGAACTGCACTTCGGCTACTTCTTCCCGTCTGGCAAGACGAACTTTCTGTACTCGGACGAGGCCGCGCGCACCCGACCGGACATGAACAAGAAGAACCTTCTGGCGTTGGCTCAGGCCGCGGAGGGCGTCGGTTTCGATTCGTTGTTCATCGCGGACAACTGGTCTGGTCACCAGCGGGCCGCCGAGGCGGGTGGACACCAGGCGCCCGCCTATCACGCACCGCTGCTGGCCATGGCACTGTTCGCTGCGACCGAACACATCGGCGTGGTCTCCACGTTCCACACCACGCATCACAAGCCGGCGCATGTCGCCCGCATGGGCGCAACCCTCGATGCGTTCAGCGACGGACGATGGGGCTGGAACGTGGTCACCGGGTTCAGCGCCGCTGAGGCAGCCTTGTTCGGTGAAGATTTCATCGAACACGACGAGCGGTACCGTATGGCCGGGGAGTTCGTCGAGGTGGTGACCTCGCTCTGGAGCGAGCACGAACCGATCGATTTTCAGGGTGAATACTACAAGGCCACCGGACGGATCAAACTACCGCGACCGGCGCAAAAACCACGCCCACTTCTGGTCAGCGCGGGTGCGTCCCCTGCCGGCACAGCCTTCGCGTCGCAGTACTGCGATCAGTTGGTGGCCATGGGCAACACTCCCGAATTGGTTGCGCAGATCGGGGAGCGGTTGACCGGTTTGAGTGCAGGAACACGACGGTCCGTCGGATTGTGCCCGTTCTCGATGGCGCTGATCCGCGACGGCAAAGGCGAAGCGGAAGAAGTGTTCGAGGGACTGCTCAAGAGTCTCAACGTGGAGGCGACGGCCGAGATCGCGGCCGATGTCCTCGGCTCCATCGAATCTTCGCGGGCAATGTACGAGAAGATGGGCCCCGAAGAGGCCACCAAAGCGTTCGGTGGCGCGGGTTCGATGCTCAAGTTCATCGGAACACCAGAAACTGTTGCCCAGCAACTCATCTCGCTCAAGTCGACCACCGGAGCGACCAACCTCCTGATCAACTTTCCACTATGGAGCCCCGACGAGCTCAAATCCTTCAGCCCGGTACTCGACATCCTGCGGGAAGCGGGGATCTGGTCACCGCCGGAACAGCGGAACTACTCCTGGTGACTCATCGATTGAGTTCGGGCGCGAGAGGGTCATTCCCGAACGTGAGTCGAACGGCGTCCAGGGTGGCTTGCTGCAAGGGTGAGAAGTGTTTGTCACGGCGATGGACCAAGACGATCCGCTCTTCCAGATCGAAGTCGGGAACCTGCAGTGCGCGTAGTAGGTGATCGCCCGCACCCATCGTGTAAGGCGGCGCGATCAAAGCCCAGTCGTTCTCGATCGCAGCACTTTTCATCGCCTCGGCGTGGCCGAGTCGGATGACAAAATGCGGCTCGTCATGACCGGTGGCACGCAACTGGGCAACCAGGTTTCGCTGGTACACGACGTCTTTCGGTGCACCTACCAGCGGCAAACTCAACGCCTCGTCGACGGTCAGGATCGTGCCCGGCCGGACGAGTTGTTCGGTTGCGAACACTGAAAGTGGATACGTAGCAAGTACTTCCGACTGCGTTGACTCCGACAGCTCACGCTCATCCCAGTTGAGGACGGCGAAGTCGAACTCGCCCGTCTCCACTCCGTGCACCACTTCTTCTGGCCGCGAGATCGACACGGTGATCTCCGCATGAGGTCGTTGCTTGCCGAGCCTGGCGACTATCGGAGGTAGCAGGTAGGTGCCCACGGCCATACTGGACGCAACAAGTACACGCCCGGTTTCTCCGGACGCGAGATCGCCCACATCCCTGCGCACCTGAGCCGCACTGGCCAGGACCTCTTTGGCCCACTGGTTGGTTCTTTCGCCGGCTTCGGTCAGCACCAGCCTGTTTCCGCGACGGACGAACAGCTTGGCACCGACCCAGGATTCGAGTGCGCGCAGCTGGGCGGAAACCGCCGGCTGGGCGATCATCAGTATCTCCGCGGCGCGGGTGACGCTTCGTTCGTCGACAACGAGACGGAATATCTCTAGCCGCCTCATCGATAGTTGGCTGTCCACGTACCTCACCTCATAAGCAATTGGGTATGGCTGTATGCAGATCTTGCTAATTGATTTATACCGCCGTCTGGATCACTGTAAGTCAAGTCACATAAATCGCCAATCCCGCCCTAAGTGGGCGGTCAACGTACAAGAGGTGCGCAATGCCAACACCCACCGACGCCGCGGACCGCAGCACAGTGGGCTCCATCTCGATTCTCACCGACGAAGAGGTCACGGCAGCTGTCGACCAACATGCGGCGATCGCGTCAATTCGCGAGGTTCTGCTGTCGGCGCACCGCGGAACGGCCCATGGGATTGCCAAGACGATGTCTCAGTGGGGCGGGTCGAGCACGGCCCACTCACTCGGTGCTGTCGACATGCAGCAGCGCGTAGTCGCATTCAAGAACTGGGTCAACACCCCGCGAGGTGCATCCGCACTCTTGTCTCTGTTCGATTCCACCGAGGGTCGTCCGCTCGCGGTGATGAGCGCCGGTGCGCTGGGCATGCTGCGCACAGCAGGAACTGCTGCAGCAGCGACTGACATCTTGGCTACCCCCGATGCAGCTGTCATGGCCGTCCTCGGAACCGGCCGCCAAGCACTCCAACAAGTGCACGCGGTACTCGGCGTTCGACGACTCGAATTGGTCCGCGTGTGGAGTCCTTCGGTTCGAAGCCGAGAGGCATTCGCACGACAGGTCACTGACGTCTTCGGCATGGCGGTCGAGGTAGCCGACAACGCCGAACAAGCGGTGCGTGGCGCGTCGATCATCACCACCGTGACCCGATCAAACGAACCCTTCGTGGACGGTGCGTGGCTTGAAGACGGGGCTCACCTCAACGCGATCGGGGCGATCCTCCCCACCGCGGCGGAACTCCTCCCGACTGTGCTCCCACTGAGTGGTCTCACCGTTGTGGACGACCTGGAAAACGCACGTCGGGCGTCACGCGAACTGCGCGAGTACTTTGGTGCTGACCTCACAGGCGTTATGACATTGGGCGAAGCCATCGATCGTGGCGTCACACGTCCCCCAGATACACGGCTGACCGTATTCAAGGGTGTCGGCTCCGGGCTCACCGACTTGGCAATCGCTTGTCTTGTCTGGCGGACGGTCGAGGCCTCTCATACGGAGGGTCTCTCATGAGGTACCGCGTTAACCCTGCCCGCTTGACCGGTTCCATTGCGCCACTGATCACCCCGTTCACCGCCGAGGGAGCCCTCGACACCCCTAGCCTGCAGAGGCTGGTGGACTGGCAGATCAACGCAGGCAGCCACGGACTGTCCATCGGTGGCTCCACCAGCGAGCCGAGCTCGCAGACGGTGGACGAACGGATCCACGCCATCGAAGTGGTCGCCGACGCCATCGACGATAGGGTGCCGTTCATCGCCGGCACCGGATCGGCCAAGCTTGATGAGACGTTGGCATTGACAGCCGCCGCACACCGCGCGGGCGCTGACGCGGCACTCGTGATCACACCGTATTACGCACGACCGACGCAACAGGCGCTCTACGAGTGGTATTCACGTATCGCAAGCGAGTTCCCCGACCTACCGATCATCATGTACAACGTTCCGTCTCGCACTGCCGTGGAGCTCACGCCACATACAGTTGCTCGTCTGCACAGGGACGTCGCCAACATCGTCGGCATCAAGGAAACCACCAGAGACTTCGAACACTTCTCACGGGTGATCGACGCAGCAGACGACGGCCTCCTCGTCTGGTCGGGAATCGAATTGCTCTGTCTACCTTTGTTGGCACTTGGGGGCATCGGCTACATCAGCGCCACCGCGAACATTGCACCGAGGGCGTCCGCGCGGATGTACGAGTGTTGGATGGCCGGCGACCACGATGAAGCGCGACGTATCCACTACGCACTCCATCCGCTGGTGGACTTGCTCTTCGTGGAGACCAACCCGACCACAGCGAAGTGGGTTCTCGAAAGCGAGGGCCGGATCAGTTCAGCACACGTTCGGCCACCTCTCGTTGAGACAACAGCGGAGGGCATCAGCAAAATCGGCCAATTGCTGACTGACGCAGACGCTTTGATGACACTTGAAAGGGACGTCAGATGAGACTGGGCACCATTGCCCGTGACGGGCGCCGCCTCACGGTCGCGAGTACTGACGGGATCGCCGTACACGACGTGTCTCGGCTGGCAGGATTCGACGGACTGGCGGGCCTGTTCAGCTTGCTCGACTCGACAGAGATCGCCGGCCTCGACATCGGAAAGTATCCCGCGGTCAACCTGGCTGGCGCGGAATGGCTTCCCCCGATTCCTCGGCCGGACCGGATCCTCTGTGTCGGATTGAACTACGCCACACACGCTGCCGAGGTGCTCTCAGAAGTCACCGAACATCCCACACTGTTCACCCGATTTCCGTCGACCTTCGTAGGGCACAACCAGCCGTTGATTCGTCCGCGCATGTCCAACACGCTCGACTGGGAAGGCGAGATCGCGGTGATCATCGGGACCGGCGGGCGACACATCCGCGCTGACAAAGCAATGGACCATGTCGCCGGATATGCGCCGATGGGCGAGAACAGCGTTCGAGAATGGCAACTGCACACCAAGCAGGCGACCGCGGGGAAGAACTTCGATGCAACAGGGTCGTGGGGACCTTGGATAGTCACGCGCGACGAAGTGCCAGACCCAGCCGCTCTGGAAGTCATCACCGAACTCAACGGTGAGCAGATGCAGCACGGCCGACTGTCCGACCTCATCTTCGACGTGGGTGCCATCATCGAATATGTAAGTGCTTTCACCGAATTGGTGCCAGGTGACGTGATCGCGACCGGTACTCCCTCGGGTATCGGCCACAGGCACGAACCACCGCGGTATCTCGTCGCGGGCGACAAGCTCTCCATTCGCATACCGGGACTGGTCGAACTGAACAACGAGGTTTCCGACGAGGACAAGGTGTTGCAATGACAATCGACATCCGGCAACAGGGTGACCTCGCCGCATCCTTGCGTGACGTCATGGCAGACGTGTGCACCCCGGTTGCGATAGTTACGTCCTGCGTGGGGCACACTCCATTCGGCTCTACGGTCAGCGCCTTCTGTTCCCTGTCGATGGAACCGCCGATGGTGATGGTGGCCCTCAACCGCGAATCCGACACCCTTCGTGCCTTGGAAGTTTCGGGGCGATTCGGCATCAACGTACTCGGAAGCAAGAACGCGGATCTGGCAATGCAATTCGCGAGGAAGGGTCCAGACAAGTTTGACGACGTCAGGTGGACACCGTCCCACGGAGTACCGCGCATCGACACCAGCCCCGGGTGGATAGCGTGCGATGTCGCCGGGCTCGCCGATGGGGGCGACCACCTCATCGTTTCGGGCAATGTCGTCGGCGCAGACCTCCAACAGTCCGAACCCCTGACCTACCACCAACGCCGGTTCGGCACGCATGTGCCATTCCGAGTCGAGCAGTAACCCATTGTGAGTCATTGATTTCCAATCGATGTGGGTGGATCACACCGTGAGAAGGACTTTGGTGGCGCGGCGTTCGTCCATCGCTCGGTAGGCGTCGGCGGCTTGTTCGAGAGGCAGGGTGAGGTCGAAAACCCTGCCGGGGTTGATGGTCCGCTTCCAGATGAGATCGATCAGTTCGGGGAGAAAGCGGCGCACCGGTGCAGGGCCGCCGTGAAGGTGGACACCCGAGAAGAACAGTTCGAGCCCGGGTAGATCGACGTCGTGGGAGACGCCGACGTAACCGACGTGTCCACCGGGTCGGGTCGAGCGGATGGCCTGCATCATCGACTCCTGGGTGCCGACAGCCTCGATGACGGAATGTGCTCCGAGCCCACCGGTGAGTTCTTTGATCCTGGCGACACCGTCGTCACCGCGTTCCTCGACGATGTTTGTGGCGCCAAACTCCCGCGCCAGGGCCTGGCGGTCGGCGTGACGACTCATGGCGATGATGCGCTCTGCGCCAAGCTGTTTCGCGGCCAAGATACCGAGGAGCCCCACCGCGCCGTCGCCGACCACGGCAACGGTCTTGCCCGGGCCGACGTCGGCCGCGACGGCCGCGAACCATCCGGTGCCGAGCACGTCGGAGGCCGCCAGCAGTGACGGGATGAGGTCGGGGTCAGGCTGTCCGTGAGTGGCCACCAATGTGCCGTCCGCCAGGGGGATGCGGGCGTACTCGGCCTGGGTTCCGATCCCACCCATGATCTGGGCGTGCACGCACCTCGATTGGTACCCGGCCTGGCAGATCTCGCAGGTGTTGTCCGAGGCGAAGAACGACCCGACGACGAAGTCGCCCACACCGACGGTCGCCACGGCATCACCGATGGCGGTGACGGTACCGACGTACTCGTGACCCATGGGTATGTGGTCGGCGGGATCATCGCCGCGGTACGGCCACAGGTCTGAGCCACAGACGCATGATGCGGCAAGACGGATGATCGCATCCGTCGGCTCGACGATGACCGGGTCGGGGCGGTCGACGATCTGGACGTCGCGGGGCGAGGCGAGAATTACTCCACGCACTGGTGTCTCCTTCGTGGAAGTGGGTATGTGTCCACCACATAACCGTGGATACGTGCGGCGGGGGAGTCACTGACAAGAGGTGTACTGACAGGGAACCCCTGAACGACGTGGCCGCGCCTACCCTGAGTTTCATGAACAACCGGGACGAGGTGCGTGAGTTCCTGATGTCGCGACGTGCGAAGGTGACACCGGAAGAGGCCGGTTTGCCTGCCGGGCAGAACCGCCGGGTGGCGGGCCTTCGCCGCAGTGAGGTGGCCATGCTGGCCGGGGTGAGTGTGGAGTACTACGCCCGCCTCGAGCGTGGGACCATCGCGGGGGCCTCGGCATCTGTGCTCGACGCCATCGCCCGGGCGCTGCTCCTCGACGACACCGAACGAGCGCATTTGTTCGACCTGGCCCGGGCTGCTGACGGTATCCCGACTTCAGGCCGTCCCCGCCGGCGTGGCAGCAAGCCGGCAATGCCGCGGTTGAGCTTGCAGTGGGCACTCGATTCCATCACCGAGGGAGTGGCGTTCGTCCGCAACCAGCATCAAGACCTGCTGGCCACCAATGAACTCGGGCGCGCCTTTTACTCGCCGCTGATCGGTGACGGCGGGCGTACCCCGAACCTTGCCCGGTTCCAGTTCCTCGACCCGGCCGCCCACGACTTCTATCCTGACTGGGAGTTGTTCGCTCAGATGTGTGTCTCCATCATGCGTGCCGAAGCCGGACGCGACCCGTACGACAAGGGTTTGCAGGATCTGGTCGGCGAGTTGTCCACGCGCAGTGATGTTTTCCGGACGCTGTGGGGTGCCCACGATGTGCGAACACATGGGTCGGGCACCAAACGGTTCAAACACCCGCTGGTCGGAGACATCAGCCTGGCTTACGAAGAACTGGTCATCACCGCCGACCCGGGTTCGGTGTTGATGGTGTACACGGCCGAACCCGGTTCGCCCAGTTCTGAGCGGCTTCGTCTACTCGGATCGTGGGCTGCCGAGCACAGTCAGGCAAAATCTCCGAAGACGTAAAACATTGTCGATCAATTGATTTGGGAGTTCACATGCAGATAGTCCGCAGCTCGGTTTCGACCACCAAGGGGCCCAGCGAGTGGTTCACCGGCGATGTCTACATCGACGCCGTGGCCGCGGCCCCGGCACCATCGCGGGTGTCGGCCAACCTGGTGCATTTCATGCCCGGGGCGCGAACACATTGGCACCGTCATCCCTTGAGTCAAACGGTGTTCGTCACCGAGGGAATCGGGTTGTGCCAGCGCCGAGGTGGACCCGTCGAGATCATCAGACCAGGCGACCGGGTCCTGTTCGAGGCCGATGAAGAGCACTGGCACGGTGCCGCGCCGACCCGCCTGATGGTCCACCTCGCCATCAACGAGAGCAGCGAAGAGTACGACGCCGTCCACTGGCTCGCACCCGTCACCGACGAGGAGTACAACAAGGAACCGGCCATCGCGGACCTGCCTGGCTCACGCTGACGAATATCTCGTACGGGCCCGGTCAGTTGAAGGTGCAGCCGGTGACGGGCTTGTTCGCAAATCGATCCATGAGGTAGTCGACGGCGCCACCCGTTCCGAGACCGTCGATCAGATCGGGCCCGAAGTGGTTGGGCAACACCAAGCCCGGGGTGATGGGCGGCAGCTGGTTGGTGCGGAACGTGACGTCGGCGCCTTTCTCACACCACTCGCCGGCGAGCTGCCGCGCCTGCTCGTACGGGATGGTGTCGTCGTTGATGCCGCTGGTCACGAACACCGGACTCCCCGGTGTGAGAGTGCCGATGCGTTGTTCCTCGAAGATGGGAGCAGCTTCGGGAATGGTGTCGAGGTTCTCGAGTAGAGACTTGCCGTCCCTGGTGAGCGAGCTGGTGCGCAAGAACGGTTGCTGGAAGATGACGTCACCGATGCACTCTGTTTTAAGCCGATCCAGCATCGCCTGTCCCGCAGGCGTCGTGCGCTCGGCGAGCGGCTTCTTGAGCGCGGGATGGCGTGCGACGAAGCCATTGATTGCGTAGCCGATGACACCGCCGATCAGATTGCCGTCGACCTTCGCCAGAACGTCGAGAAGATCCGCCGGTGGCGCGCCTGCCCAGGTGCCCTTGAGGTTGAGCTCGGGGGCGTCGGTCGGCTGCAGTTCGGCCGCGGCCGCCGATGCCCCTCCACCTTGGGAGTAGCCCCAGAAGGCTATCGGCGTGCGAGAACCGGTACCGCTGAGTGTGTTTGCTGCTCGAGCAGCATCGATCATCGCGTGGGCTTCTTCGACGCGGTTGACGTATGTGTGGATGCCCGGAGTGCCCAGTCCCACGTAATCGGTGACGAACACCCTCGCGCCGAGGGCATTCCAGCGTGCGGCCGACAACGCTTCTTGGTTCGCGGAGAAGGAAAGAGGGTCGGTTTGTGCAATCAACCCGGTGGCGAATGCTCGCGACGGTGCGCATTGATCGCCTTGACCCATGGTGCCCGGGCCGATGATGACGGTCGGCCGCTCTCCCTCGCCTTGCCACGGCTGGGTCGAGTCGATGAAGGTGCCGCTGACCGGCGTCGGCTCACCGTTCTCCAGACGCGAGGTGTAGAGGACGCGGCTTGCCGAACCGGGCCACGGGCCGTTCACGCCCGGAATCGACACCAGCAGGGGCATCGATTCGGTTCGGATCACCGAACCCGGAGTGGTCGAATACTCGGCGGGCGTGCTGTAGAAGTCAGAGGACGGGGAAGCCGACGCAGACGGAGCCGCGCCTACGGCGGCAGCCGTCACCACCGAGACACTCAACGCCAGTACCGCGAAGCGAGTACGCCGAGTCGCCCCGCCGCGCGTGGAAAGGATGTGTAGCAACGTGATTCCTGACTATGAGAGGGATTCGCCGACCGCTGGTGACCGTGGACTCAGATGACCGTACCGACATCGGTGGTGACGAGATGATCGAGTGCCCGTTCAGCCACGGCCGCGATGGTCATCGACGGGTTGCATGCCGCCGAGTTGCCGGGCATCAGCGCACCGTCGAGAACGTAGAGACCGCGTTGCCCATGCACGCGACCCTCGAGGTCGCACACCGAGCCCATGCTGGCTCCACCGAGCGGATGCCAGGTGGAAGGGAAGAACTCGTTGGTGTCGGTGAGGATGCCGCCCGGTCCGGCGATCTTGCGCACCGTGGGACCGATATGTCGGTTCTGGATCTCTGCGTCACTGTCGGTGGGCCACCGCAGGATCGCGTCGTCACGATCGGAGTCGTAGTGGAAGCGGCCGCGTCCGGTGCTCACCCCGTAACCCACCATCATCGTGCTGCGGGCATCGAAGGACAGTGGCGGAACCGATGCCTGGATCACGGTGTGCGCGGCGTTCGGGTCGGACCAGTTCTTGCTGCCGTAGATGACCGGCCCACCTTGCGGAGCCCCGAACTCGGTCTCCAGATTGGTCCACACGTAGATCCGGTCGGCGTTGCTGCCCCAGTTGCCGCCGAGGTCGTCGGGCATGTCGGGTATCTGTCCCTTTGCCGAGGCGCGTATCAGCAACTTGGAGGTGTTCATACTGCCGGCGGCCATCACGAGTGCGTTGGTGGTCAAGATCTTGTTCTCGAGAACGTTTCCGGCCGAATCGATCCGGTCGACATAGACTCGCCACCGGCCTTCGGGTGTCCGCTCGACATCGGTGACGTGGTGCTGCGTGTGCACGGCCACCCGCCCGGTCGCTTCGGCAGCGGCGATGTAGGTGACGTCGACCGAGTGTTTCCCGCCGTTGTTCACCCCGAGTGCGCCGTCGCCGTTGGTGTACGAGGGCTTCATCTTCCCGCGTAACTCGTCGAGGGCAAAGTTCCAGTCGATCGGCATCGGGATCTTCGACACCGGTAGCCCTGCTTCGCGGACACTGTCGGCGAATACCCGCGCGACCCGGTAGTTCGGGGAGTTGATCAGTTCGTCGGGTGCAACGGCGAGTCGGAGCATACGGGCGACCCGGGGGTAGTGGACCCGGTTCATGGTTGCCCAGTCGAGTTCCTGGGGAAAGTGGGTGTTGAACACGGATTCGTCGGGTTGCAGTGTCATTCCCTGGTAGACCAGTGACCCGCCACCGAGCCCAGCTGCACACAGCGCGGTCATGTTCTCGCCCGGCACCGCCTCGAGTAGTCCCACATAGGGCTCGAACACGACGGGCTTGCCGAACAGTTGTGGGGCGGACCGGTACCACAGAAGGCGCTTGTCGGGCGTGGTGGCTCTCGGGAATGTCTCCGAGTTCGGACCTGTCGCCCAGCGCCTTCCGCGTTCGAGCACCGTCACCGGCACACCCGCTTCGGCCAAACGCAGTGCGGCGACACCGCCACCGAATCCCGAGCCGATGACGATGGCCCGATGGTCTTCACGGACAACCGGGGTCCGCTTTCGCGGCGTCGGGTTTCCGTGGGCGATGGCCGGGCTTGCGATGGCGGCTCCGACCACGGCGGCGCCGGTCAGAAAGGAACGGCGGTCGAACGCGGACATAGATCCCCCGAATCACGAACTGGACAAACCCCGAATGCCCTGGCCGACGCGAGTGGTGACCGTTCTGCAGGCGTGGTCAAAACTAGACAGTCACTAGCCAATGTGTCAAGAATTACATTCGGGCCATCAAGTGGGCTCCAGCGCAGGACGGAGCCACAGGGTGAGGAATCGGCGTAGATCATCGTCGGAGTGGACGGCGTCGCTGTCGAACAGCACCACCGACAACCCGAGGCGCAAGGCGATCTCTACGATGTGGTCGAGGTTCTCCGCGACGTGGGAATCTCGGGCTGCCAGCGGCGAGAGAAACTCGCGGGCAACCGGTTTCGCTCGCGCCATCATGCCGGTGTCGAACACAGGGTTGCCCTGCTGCGCTCGTAGCAGCAGGGCGAGTACGGGGTCAGCGCGTACCGCAGACCGTCCGGCCACGATGAGTTCGACGACATAGGCGATCGAGGTGTCGATCATGTCCACGCGTGCGTGGATGTCTCCCAGCACGTGGACGGTGAGATCGGCGATCGCCGAAGACACCAGTTCCTCGCGTGACCCGAAGATGGAGTAGACCGTCTGGCGTGACACCCCCGCGGCATGTGCGGCAGCGGCGATGTTGACGCCATCGAACCCTTGCTCGGCGATGAGCGCACGAGTGGCTTCGAGGATCTTGTGCCGCGACCGCATATCCGACATTATCGCCCCACGCTGCACGAATCTGCCGGACCCGGCTCCCGGAATCGAAACAGGCTGAGAAGCAATCGGATACGCGGCTAGTCTGGGCGACAACACCGATGTCAGGGCTGCGAGGAGGCTTCAATCGTGTTCACCGAGCTGTTTCCCATACTGTCCAGCCGCGACCTCGATCGTCTCGTCGCCTTCTATCAACAGGCATGCGATGCCCAATTGGTCTACCGGTTTCCGGAAGAAGGGCCCGCGGGTTATGCGAGTCTGCAGGTCGGGAAGTCGTCCTTCGGAATCGGTTCAGACCCCTCCGCACCGAAGACGCCCAGTCGGGGAGCGCTGTGGCTGTACGCGGAGAGCTGTGAGGACGGGTTCGACGCGCTGGTGTCTGCGGGTGCGGCGGTGGTCAGTCCACCCACCGATATGCCCTGGGGCGAGCGGGTCGCGGACGTGACCGACCCTGACGGCAACCTGATCCATGTGGGCCAACGGCCCGAACCCGCCGAGGACCCGGAACCCACTGAGCTGCAAGGTCATCCGACCTGATCAATGCGCTCTGGGTGTGCACTCACCCGACTGGCGACACCGGACCGCCGGTGAGCACGCGATACGCGTAGGTGCTTGCGATGAGCGTGACCGGAATGGTCACCAGCAGGCCGACCAAGCACAGGATCGCGCCGAGGACGTTGAGCCCGAAACAGGCCAGCGCCAACAGGAGCAGTGACCCGATGTTCTTCGATGTCAACTCGAAGCTCGACTTGATCGCGGTGAAGGCATCCTGATTACGATCGATCGCGAAAGTCAGTGCGTACCAGGTCAAATACAAGACTATGAGGCCGGGGATGATCAACAGGATGAATCCGACCACGGTCGCTATCCCCACCAGGACTGCGATGATGAACACCGCGCTGAGATTGCGGAAGTTGAAGAACGCGCCGATCGACGGCCGGTTACCGTCGAGCTCGGCAAGAGCGCCGTTGGTGAACGCGGCACGGAACAGCGTGCTGACGATGAACGACAGCACCGTCCCGATCACACTGAGCGCGGCCCCACCACCGGACAACTCGTTCTGGAAATCGAAGCCGGAGAACGCGAACTGGACAAACCAGCTGGCCACCAGAGACAACAGGCAGATTGCGATCCAGGCACCAGCATTTGCCTTGTATTTGGACCATCCGTAACTCAGAGCTGAGCCGACCGACAGTTGCGGTGGTCCGAAGCCGGCAGGCCCGGGGTAGCCACCCTGAGCGGAGTACTGATCCACCGGAGGAGGTGGTGGCGGGAAGCCGCCCTGAGGCGAATAGCCCTGGCCGGGCGGCGGATAGTTCTGGCCGCCGGGCGGGGGATACTGCCCGGCCGATGGCTCGGGCTGACCCGAACCCTTCCCGAGGGGGACATTGGGTTCGTTCTCGCGCGGTGGGTACTCGGTCATGGCCTGCTCCTACGTCGGTGCGGCTGGTCGATTTTGCACACTGTTCCGACCAAAGCCCGTATGTAGGTGCGGTGTCAAGTAATACGCGTGGTGTTAGCCGAGCTGTGCCTCAATCGTTCCCGCAGCGACAGCGGCGACCAGTTCACCGTGGTCACGTTCGGTCTGGTCGGCGTAGTTCACCGCGAACGCCGCGATGTCCTTGTCGATCGCCTTGCCACCGTCGAAGTAGCCGGCCAGCAGGCGCGGGTCCACCGACCGCGAGTGTGCGCGCGCCAGCAGTCCACCCGCCAAGCGCCCGTAGTCGTCGAGCAGACTGCGCTTGAGGGTGGTGGGGTCGATGTCGCCTTTGAGGTTGCGGAACTGTCGGACGATGAACGGGATCCCTTTGATCGTCGTCCAGCCGAGCAGGATGTCGGTCTCGGCCTGCACCATCCGTGCGCCGTTGACTATGCGCCGGCCCTCGTGCCGGGGGGTGTCGGCTGCAACGTAGGGCGCCAACGCCGACGGCTTTGCCTGTTTCACCTGCATCACAAGGTCTTCCGAACGATTCCCGTGCAGCAAGGCCACGTAGTTCCGAAGGCCCACGCTGCCGGTGCCCACTATTCGGAAAGCGACATCGGACACCGCGAATCGGGCAATCAGGTTCCGCCGCGATTGGCGAAGCGTGTCGACGTAATCCGCCAACCCGTCGATGACCGCATCGGCGGTGGCGGCCTCGACGTGAGTGAGGTTCGGCGGATCGGCGACGAACCGGTGCCGCCGGATCCCGGTGGCGGGGTCATCGACCTGTTGTGTCCACTTCGCCACCACCTTCTCGCTCGTGTTCTTCATCGCCTTGTCTGCGGCAGCCTCGAAGCTGTCCAGCAGAGCGTCGGCTTTGACCTGATCCAGCACCGAGACGTCTGGGATCAGTGACCACGACCGCAAAAAGGGTGCGTCGGCGAGCTTCTTCATCGTCTTGCGGTACGACTTGACGGCGTCCTCCGCCGCGTCGCGACAGCCGGATTCCGAGACCCCGCCTTGCCGGCCCGCGAGCACCAAACTCGCCGAAAGGCGCTTGAGGTCCCACTCCCATGGCCCGGGGATGGTCTCGTCGAAGTCGTTGATGTCCATCACGATCTTGCCGTCGGGGGTTCCGTACAACCCGAAATTGGCGGCATGCGCATCGCCGCACAACTGTGCAGCCAGCCCGCTGTCGGGTGTTCCGGCGAGGTCGGCCGCCATCAATCCGGCTGCGCCGCGGAAGAAGGAGAACGGGGACGCTGTCATCCGCCCGATACGCAGCGGGATGAGTTCGGGAATCCGGCCTTGGTTGCTGGCAGCTATGTACTCGAGCACGCCGGGTCGATCCGCGGCTGCGGCGCGGTGGGCGTGTGCACCGGGTGCGAGGTTCTCGCGCAATCGACGTCCCTGCTCGAGGACTTCATCTGCGCGCACATACCGGCGCAGGTCGATCGTCTGTCTGGCCATGCCGGCGCCCTCCGTCGAATCAGTCGGCCGCTCGCGGCGAGGTGAATCGGGCGAGGATGGCGTGCGCCGCACGGGTTGCGAGGTCGCGGTTGTAACTCTGGACCACGTCGAAGGTGCGATCGAGGTCGGGGACCGGTTCGTGCCGGTCGCGCGCGGACAGAAGTGCCGAGGCGTGCGGGCCGAGGACCACCACCGTCCACTCGTTGACGAGGTCATCATCCGGATCGAGCGGGGCGTGCTGGACGTTTCCGTCGAGCATCTGCGGCAGGCCGACGCCGTACACACCGGCGAAACCGGCATTGTCGGCGAGGGAACGCCAACGCCGTGCCGTCGTGGGCGTGAACTGGCGAGCCTCTTGAAAAGTACCCAGCACCAAAGTTCCCGGGCCGGCAGCCGCAGCCTGCGTCTCCAGGGCCTTGCTCATCTCGATCAGCAGGCGCTTGTCGCCGGGACGGGGAACGTGACGCGCACTGACGATGGCGTACGGGGTGGTCGCCGAATCACCGTCTGCGGGCCCGGACGCGGTGTCACGCCGCGGAAGTTCAGCCACCGGCTCGTCGGCGAAAAGCGCCGGGCTGTGCACGGCCGGGAACAGGGCACCCATGCCGTGGGTGGCTCCGACCGTCTGCGCCGCCACCCGCAGCCCCTCGGTGTCGACACCTTCTGCGATGACCAGAGCACCGGTGCGTTCGGCGTGAGCGGCCAGCGCGTGGGCCAGCCCGGCGATCTCTGGATCGCGGGTACGGGCCAGCAACTCCGCAGGGGTGAAGATCACGTCGGGTTCGATCAACCACAGCAGCGTCAACGCACGATCATCGAGCCCCAATCGGTCCACGCAGATCAGACGTCCTGCCGCCCGGGCCGCGGCGACCTCGTCCAGGACCGAGCGTGGCCGTCGGAAGGTCTCGCCCGGGTCCACGGACAGAAGCAGGTGGTGCGCGGGCGGCGCCGCGAACGCGAGGTGAACGGACGACAGCAGATCAACGGTCGCGAAGATGGGCAAGGTGGTCTGGGCCGGGCCAGCGTTGAGAAACGAGAGCTTGCGCCCGTCGACGACGCCGGTCTGCTGCATCATCCGCGCAGCGCGGCGCAGCGATTTAGGGGTGTTTAGTGCGGTGTCCCCGCGGCCACGGACCTGTAGTTCCACAGCGACCAGCGCATCGTCGGCGAGCCGGCGAATGGGTGCGTAGTGCGGTGCGAGTTCGAGTGCCTCGAAGATCTCGTCCGACTCAGAGGTCGAGGTCACCGGTTGCCACTGTCGAGCACTTGCGTTCGATCATCAACCAAGCCAACCACACCGTAGGTCCAGGTGTACGCACACCCGTTACCGAACCGTTATGACAAGGTCGCAGTTCGGTCTCGGCGGCACGGTCGAGTTTGAGATCCAGGCGCGCCGGGCAAACTGCGTTCATGACTTTCACCGCGCCTGGCCTCTCTGATGACGCCACAAAGAAACTGGTCTCTGTCCTGCAGGAACGTCTCAGCGCGTTCAACGACCTCCATTTGACTCTGAAGCACATCCACTGGAACGTCGTCGGTGCCAACTTCATCGGCGTTCACGAAATGATCGACCCGCAGGTCGAACTTGCCCGCGGCTACGCCGACACGCTCGCCGAGCGCATCGCGACCCTGGGTGGCTCACCGAAGGGCACCGCCAAGTCGATCGAAGAGGATCGGTCCTGGAACGACTACTCGGTCGGCCGCGACACGGTGCAGGCTCACCTCGGCGCCCTCGACCTCGTGTACGTCGGCGTGATCACCTCGCAGCGCGAGGCCATTGCCGTTGCAGGCGAGATCGATCCGGTCACCGAAGACATCCTGATCGGCCAGACCGCTGAACTCGAGAAGTTCCAGTGGTTCGTCCGCGCCCACCTCGAGAATGCCTCGGGAGAGCTCGCCAATGCCGGCGCAAGCACTGAACAGGGCGCAGCCGACCAGAGTCGCTGACCGCGCACCACAACATCGAAGTCATCTCGAGGTGCTCACCCAATGCGGGTGAGCACCTCTGGCTTTGGTGGGTGTCGGACCTTTCGGCGTGTGAACCCTTCTGTGTTTGAACTTTTCTGGGACTCAGCTGGACATCACGGGTAACGTCCTCGAACTAGAACATGTTCTAGTCGATGAGGGAGATGCACATGCCGAGTGTCGAGGAAATCAAGAAGGTCGTCGAGTCGTACGTGGACCTGGTGGCGAACGGCAAGCCAGAGCAGGTCGCCGATCTGTACGCAGAGGGCGCGACGGTCGAAGACCCGATCGGCGCCGACGTGCGCAGCACGCGCGAATCGATCGTGGAGTTCTATGGCGTGATCGCTGCGATGGACAAGACCACCGCTGAGCTGCATTGGTCCAAGATCGCCGGCGACACGGCGGTCTTCGAGTTCACCCTCATCACCGAGGCCGGCGGCTCCGCGTTCAAGATCACGCCCGTGGACATCATGGTCTTCGACGACAACTGCAAGATCACCAGCATGCGTGCGGTGTGGAGCCAGGAAGACCTCCAGCAGGTCTGAACAGTGCCTTACCGCACGCTGACGGTCGACGGATTCACGTGGAACCTCGTGGACGACGGACACGGTCCGGTCGTGCTGTTGCTCCACGGGTTTCCTGGGCTCGCTTACAGCTGGCGTCACCAGGTTGAGCCCCTGGTGACTGCCGGCTTCCGTGTCATCGCGCCGGACATGCCCGGCTACGGGGCCACCGATTCGCCCGGCGGCCTTGCCGAGTACACCTTTTCCGCAGTCGCCGATCGTGTGGTCGCGCTGCTCGACTCCCTCGAGGTTCAACAGGCAATCGTTGTGGGCCACGACTTCGGCGCCCCGACCGCATGGACCATTGCCCTTGAGCATCGCGACCGGGTGGCCGGGCTGGTGCTGCTCGCCATGCCTTACGCCCCGGACCGGCTGCCGATCAGGCCGTCCGACGCCTATTCGGCTCTGGCACAGCAACATTTTTTTCATTTCGAGTACTTCATGCGGCCAGATCTCGCCGAGACCGAACTGGACGCGGCACCGCGCGAGTTCCTCATGCGGCTCTTTCACGCCTTGTCGGGGAACTTTCGCTACCTCGACATCTGGCAACATCCGAGCCACCGCGACGGCCGCCGACTGGGGTACCTCGATGTACTGCCCGCAGCACCGCAACTGCCGTGGTCGTGGTTGACGGAAGGGGACCTCGACGAGTACGAAACCGCCTTCCGCAGAACCGGATTCACCGGTGGTCTGAACTGGTACCGCGCCGCGGACCTCAACTGGGAGAGAGCCGTCGACGGTCGTGTGATCGACGTCCCGGCCTGTTTTCTCGCCGGCGGCGAGGACCCGGTGATCACGATGGCAGGCCGCAAAGCCATCGGGCGGATGCGCGAGACGATGCCGAGGCTTCAGACCGTCCGCACCTTCGAGGGGGCCGGACACTTCCTCCAGATGGAGCGGCCCGATGAGGTGACCTCGGCGTTGATCGGCTTCGCGAGGTCGGTGCAAGACGGTGTTCCGGCTATCAGCTGCACCTGAGGAGGTTCTCGAGGTGCAGTGTGAACCAATCCGCCGCATCGTCGGCGACGAACTTCCCATGTACACATTCGGAGAAGGCGGCGGACATGGCAAGCAGCGTGCGAACAGTCGGTGATGAGGCACGATTCTCAGGTGACTCGATGAGGAGTCGGGGCGATGCGGAGGCAGGCGTCAGGAGTATCGAGTTGGTCGGCGACGACGGCACGGTGACCACGCTTCTCCAGCGCGCCGACGGGACCATCGAGATCCACACCGCGGCGATGTCCTCGGCCGGGCGCGCAGTTCGGGTGCCGCCGACGGGTTCCGCTGTCGCGTACGCCACCAACTCCTGATACCCGACAACTCCTGATACCCGACAACTCCTGATACCCGACAAGGCGGAGATGCTCGCGGTCAACGTCAGTCGGAGTCGAGAGTCCGCAGGAGTTTCATGAACGGCAACATCATGTCGTTCAACGTCTCCATGTCGAGATGCTCTGTGAGCAGGGCATCCAACTCTGCGTACGACGAGTAGCCCACGGCCAGTAGTCTTTTGCCTTCCTCCGTCACGAAGAGTGTTGCTGTGCGGCCTCTTCCGCCACTCGTCGTCCTCTCCACGGCGCCGATCGCCTCCAGCTTGTTCAACGTAGCCTGCATGCTCTGTGGGGTCACAGACGCACGGCGTGCGAGCTCGCTGTAGGAGATCCCTGGCCTTCGCGACAGGTGCCCCAGAGCTGACAAGTGGCGAATGGCAATACCTTCGGTCGCCATGCGGGACTCCACCCGCGCGCGCATCCGGTTGCCCAGGGCAATCAGGACGAAGGCTGCGCTCGACGGCGCGATGCCATCCTCGGCGCTCGTCGGAACCACCTCGGCACCGCGATCGTCCTCCGGCACGTTGGCATTCCTCACTCGTCGATTCCGGCCAACAGTAGACCACCGTGGGGGTTGGTGCGGTCGGGAATGAGGCGCCGATCAGACGGTTGACAGGCGAGCGTCCTCAGTTACAGTCTGACTGAAACTGCCGCAATCAATGGGCGTCAAGCGTGAACTGCCCTACTGGCGGGCCGAGGCAAGGGGTGAGCGTGGACGTACTTCGTAACGTCGTGATCTGGATCCATCTGATCGGGTTCGCCGTGACCTTCGGTGGCTGGGCGGCGGAGGCGCTGGCACGCCGTTTCAGGACCACCGCCGCGATGGACTACGGCTTGCTGGTCTCCCTGATCAGTGGGGTCGTCCTGGCTGCACCCTGGCCTGCCGGGGTGGAGACCAATTGGCCGAAGGTAGGCCTCAAATTAGCCATCCTCATCGTCCTGGGTGGGGTTCTCGGTGCGGGGAACGCGAAGCAGCGACGCACGGGCCGTCCCGTCCCGCGCCCGCTCTTCTATGCGGTCGGAGTGTTGTCTCTCCTGGCCGCCGGTATCGGCGTCATCTGGCGATGACCCACGACTTCGGATCACGTGTGATCTAAATCTCGCATCGAATTGAAGTTTGCGGTATCAAGAATCAATGGCCCGACGCGGAAACCGTCGGACAACCGGGGATTCTTCTTACTTCGATCGGGGAGGTGTGTTCGCGATGTCGCTGGAACCACAGCAGCAGCAAATGGTGGAGTTCGAGTCGCACTGGTACCAGTTCGGCGGTGGCCCGTCCGATCAGATCCGTGAGCGGTTCGGCATGCCCGTCCGTGACTTCTTCGCCGAATTGAACAACATCGTCGACGAAGAGCCGCCGACGTCACTCAATCCGCACGATGTCGAACGGATGCGCGGAGTGATCCGCCGTCGGCTCTGGCTCGCCAGCTGACCGAACCGGTTACTTCTTCTTGGTCCCTGGCAGGATTCCCGCGTCGATCACCGATTTGACGAATGGCTTTGTTGCCGTGAGTAATTGCTCGGTGTCGTCGTCAGTACACCAGGCAGCCGCCGCTGCATCGTCGGTGAGTTCCTCGATGTGGTTGTAGAGGTCGGCGCCGGCTGCAGTGAGGATCTCACCCGACTCCGCCTGATCGATCAACCCGCGCGCCCGCAGATTGTCCGCGGCGGCACTCCAGTCGTCCTCGGACCAGCCGCGGGTCACCATCACCAGCTTCTTACCGAGCAGACGGCGCCGCACCGTGGGGTCGGGATGCTGTGCCTCGTGAAGTACCAGCGCTTCGAGCCGGTCGAGGCCCGCGGTGACCAACGCGGCGATGTGGGCGTCACCACGCCACTCGCGGACGATCGCGATGGAATGCCACAGCCGAACGTGCGGTTGGGTCGGCGGCTGCGAGTTGGCCCATGCCGCAGCGAGCGTGCGCCCGCCCATGGGCAGGTCTGCGGCCTTCTGGGCGTAGCGATCCGCCAACTCGTCGAGCACGGGATTCCCGACGTGGTCACCGAGCGCACGGCCCAGCGTCTCGTCGAGCATCTCGAACCGGCGGTTGTTCACCACGTCCAGACCCACGGCCTTGGCGGCATCCCATCCGGGACCGACCACTGCGGGGCTGAAGTTGAAGAACGCCGCAGCGACAACCGAGGCATCACATGGCCCCAGCGGAGCGCCCCGAGCGCCCACATACCAACCGTGGAAGTCCAGTCCGGTGTCGGCGCAAGCGGCCTTGATGTCGGGGCTGAAGTAGGCGACAACGTGAAACGGTTCGAGGGTCTCGTACGCCGCCCGGGCAAGTGCCCGATCGGATTCTGAATACTTCAACGTCATGGTTTCCCCAACTGCCGATTGCGCTGTGTGCCCGATGACCCTCACCCTACGGTTCGAGAATCCGGCCGCGGGCCGTTGACACCGAACCCGGCTGCATCGTCGAGGTCAGACGTTTCAGCGACGACCGGTCGGTTTGAGCACCACCTCATGAGGATGGGCGTCGGCCGGCGTGTGGATGGCTGCCACCACCGCCGACGCAACCGTGTCGGGCAGCAAGAACTGGGTGGCGTCGTACTCGCCGCCCTCCATCGCCACCAACTCCTGCTGCATGTCGGTGTCGATGCGCCCGGGGAAGATGGACGTCACCCGCAGCGATGGTTCTTCAGCCCGAACCACATCGGCCAGTGCGCGCAGGCCGAACTTGCTCGCCGCATAGACACCCCACCCCGGATTGGCGTGCCGGCCCGCACCCGAGTTGATGAACACAACGTGCCCCCGCGCGGCTCGGAGCGCAGGCAGCAGTAGCCGGGTCAACTCGGCGGCGGCGATCAGGTTGACCTCGAGGACGCGACGCCATTCATCGGCCGGTGTGTCTTCGATCGAACCCCAGCTGATCACGCCGGCGTTGTGCACCAGGACGTCGAGTTCGCTGATCGCCTCGGTGGCGGCCGCGAGCTCGTCGGCGTCGGTGAGTTCCACGGGCCAGGTGGTCGCCCCGTCGAGTTGCAGTGCGATGTTGTCCAATTCGGTCGACGGGCGACCGCCGAGCAACAGGTCGTGAGTGGGCGCGAGCAGACGGGCGACGGAAGCGCCCAGACCACGGCTGGCCCCGGTGATCAACGCGGTTGGCATGGTCGCCACCCTAGTCAGCACCCTGGGATGCCAGAGGGTCTGGACAGCGAGATGGGCGCGATTGCGCCCGTGGGGCCAGAATGTGACCGTGGGATACGTCGGCTTCACCAATACGCAACTGTCGGCGCGCGCGGCCTATCTGCTGCGCGGCAACGATCTGGGCACCATGACCAGTGCGGCGCCGCGTCTGTACCCGCACATGTGGAGCTGGGATGCGGCCTTCGTCACGGTCGGCCTCGCGCCGCTGAGTGTGGAACGAGCGGTGGTCGAGATGGACACCCTGCTCTCGGCGCAGTGGGGCAACGGCATGATCCCGCACATCGTCTTCGCGAACGGCCGCGACGGGTACTTCCCGGGTCCGGCGCGATGGGAGTGTTCACAGCTCGCGTTCAACGCACCGCGGGCGCCGCACACCTCGGGCATCACCCAGCCGCCCGTTCACGCCATTGCGGTGCAACGCATCCTCGACCATTCACGCCGCCAGGGCCGCACCACACGCTCAGTCGCCGAGGAGTTCCTCGACCGCAGATGGGGCGACCTCGTTCGGTGGCACAGGTGGCTTGCGCATGCCCGGGACCCTCAGGGGCGCGGTCGCATCACGCTCTACCACGGCTGGGAATCGGGGATGGACAACTCGCCCCGCTGGGATGCCGCCTACGAGAACGTGAAGCCGGGGGCCGATCTGCCGCCGTACACCCGTGCCGACCTCTCTCATGGCGCCGACGCCTCGATGCGCCCATCTGACGTCGAGTACGACCGCTATCTGTGGCTGGTCCACGAGATGAAGATGGCGAACTACGACGATGCGGTGCTGCCCGAGGTGATGAGCTTCGCCATCGAAGACGTCTTCGTCAGCGCGATCTTCGCGGTGGCGTGCGATGTGCTCGCGACGATCGGCGAGGATTATTCGAAACCTCGCTCGGATGTCCGTGACCTGCGGGCCTGGGCGGATCGATACCGTGCCGGCGTCGCGGCGGCGACCGCGGAACGCAATGGGGCCGCTCGCGACTTCGATCTGCGTGCGGGCCGCTGGATCAACACCGAGACCATCGCGATGTTCGCACCGCTGTTGTGTGGTGGACTGCCGCGCGATCGCGAGCGTGCACTGCTCAAGCTCTTCGAAGGTCCTCGCTTCTGCGGTCACCCCGACCTCAAGTACGCGGTGCCGCCGTCGACATCACCGATCTCGGCGGACTTCAAATCACGGGAGTACTGGCGCGGGCCCGTATGGCCGGTGATGACCTGGCTGTTCTCGTGGGCATTTGCCCGTCGCGGGTGGACGGAACGTTCGGCGCGGTTGCGCGAAGAGGGTCTGAGGCAGGCGCAAGACGGGTCGTTCGCCGAATACTACGAGCCGTTCACCGGAGAGCCGCTGGGTAGCATGCAGCAATCCTGGACCGCTGCAGCCGTTTTGGACTGGCTGGACTAGCTGACCTGATTGGATCAGTACATGCATGAGCCACCCGCCGGAGCCGAGTCGATCTCACTGACGTTGCCGACCGTGGATCTGCAGGCGTTCGCCTGGGGACCGGCAGACGGAACACTGGCGCTGTGCCTACACGGGTTCCCTGATACCGCGTACACATGGCGGCACCTCGGACCGCGACTGGCCGAGCAGGGCTATCGGGTGATCGCTCCGTTCGGCAGGGGATACGCGCCCTCCGGACTCGCCCGCGACGGCGATTACCACGTGGGCGCATTGATGTACGACGCCGTGGAGATCCACCGATCCTTGGGCGCCGATGATCATGCCGTGGTGGTCGGACACGACTGGGGTGCACTCACCTCGAATGGGTTGGCGGCCTTCGAAGGCTCGCCGTTCCGCACCGTGGTGTCGATGGCGGTACCTCCGATCGGGGCATTCACCCAGGTGCGTTCCGATCCCGCAGCGATGGCGAAACTGTATGCACGGCAAGCCTTTCTGAGCTGGTACACCATGTTCGTTCAGTTGCCGCGCCTGTCTGAGCGGACATTGGACAAGCTCATCCCTCTGCTCTGGCGGAGATGGTCACCAGGGTTCGACGCCACCGAAGACCTGCGGTACGTCTTCGACTCGTTGCCCACCGCAGCGCATCGCACCACGGTCTTGGCGTACTACCGGGCCACGCTGCGACCCACCCGGCCCGCGGAGCGATACCGGTCGATGCAGAGGGCGATGACAGGCGAAGCCCGCACACCCACCCTCTACCTGCACGGTGCCGACGACGGATGTATGCAGGCCGGCTTCGCCGAACGGGCGGGTGCGGTGTTGCCTGCCGGCAGCGACGTCCGCGTTGTCGAGGCCGCCGGGCACTTCCTGCATCTCGAACAACCCGAGGTGGTCGGCGACCTGATCATCGAGTTCCTGGCGTGACGCCGTAACTGCAAAAACAGTCCGTTCGCCATTGTTCCGGCCGTGACCCGGATCTAAACTGCTCGGTGATGAGCACCTCAACCCGGAGGACGCGCGCAGAGAGTCGCGTGGACAAGTTCGGCGAACGGCAGCGAGAGCTTGCCCGGTCGGCGCTGGCCACTCTGGCGGAACGGGGTTACGCGAACACCAGTCTTCGCGACATCGCCAGCAACTCCGACTTCACGCACGGGGTGCTCCACTACTACTTCGCCGACAAGAACGAACTCATCATCTTCGGAGTCCGCGAGTACAAAGCCGAGTGTGTCACCCGGTACGACGCCGCGATCGACGGCTCGGAAAATGTCGATGACCTGGCCAAACGATTCTCCGCCGCCATGGCGACCAGCCTGACGGACGAGGCTCCGATGCACCGTCTCTGGTACGACATGCGGGCCCAGAGCTACTTCGACGAGGTCTTCCGTCCCGCTGTCGGCGAGATCGAACAGGGTCTGGAAGCGATGATCTGGCGAATGGTCACACGCCATTCCGAGTTCACCGGTCGGCCCCCGGTGTTGAGTCCGCCGGTGGCCTACGCGATCTTCGACGGCCTGTTCCAGCAAGCACTGTTCCGGTGGTTCACCGGCGACCAGGGTTCCGCCGGTGACCTGTCCGCGCAGGTCGCCGCCATCATCGCCGCGATGACAGCCAAACCCTGACCGCACAGACAGATCCGCTCCGCTTACGCGCGTTCGCGCCCGTTGCGACGGGAGCAGACGCCGGTAAGCGGAGCGAATCCGACACGGAGTGGATCACACGCCGATCTGACCGCCCGACTTCCACACCGAGACCACCGACGGGCGAGGCTGCGAATCGCCGCCTTCGGGCCAGTTCGAGTAAGGCTTGTCGGCCGAGTACTCGTCCTCTTCGCCGGGGTGCTGGACGCACACGATGATCCGGTCCGTGTCGATGATCGGACCGCAGGTCTCGGCACCTCTCGGCACGGTGAGGAACTGCTTCGTCTCGCCGCGGTTGTCGCCCTCGAGTGCCACGGCGAACAGTCCGTCGTTGTTCTTCAGCGCATTGCCGTCGGTGGAGATCCACAGGTTCCCGTGCGGATCGAAGGCCACGTTGTCCGGGCACGAGATGGGGCTGACCTTGGTCTTGTCGAATCCGCCGTAGTAGGTGTCGGCAGCAGCGGGATCACCACACACCAGCAACAGGTCCCAGGTGAACTCTGTACCGGCATGGTCATCGGTGAACTCGATGACCTGTCCGTTCTTGTTCTCGTTCCGGGGATTGGCCTCGTCGACGCCGGCCTTGCCTGCCGTACCGCGCTTGTCGTTGTTGGTCAGCGCGCAGTAGACCTTGCCGGTCTTGGGGTGCGGCTCGATGTCCTCGGGACGGTCCATCTTGGTGGCGCCGACCTTGTCGGCCGCCAGGCGGGTGAACACTGCCACCTCCTGGGCCGTCATGCCCTCGACCTCGGACTCGGCTCCGTCGTCGGTGACGGTGAGCAGCGGGAACCATTTGCCCGTTCCGGCAAACGATCCCGAGGAAGGGAGCTTGCCGCTGCCGTCGATCTGATCGGGCTGGTTGCCGGTCAGCTGGGCCACGTACAGCGTGCCGTTCGACAGGATGGTCATGTTGTGCTGCATGGCCGCCGCACCCACGCCTGGCTGAATCTTCTTGCTGGACACGAACTTGTAGATGTACTCGAAGCGCTCGTCGTCACCGGTGTAGGCGACCACGGTGCCGTCGTCGGTGACGAAAACGTTGGCGCCCTCGTGCTTGAGGCGACCCATCGAGGAATGCTTGACAGGAGTGGAGTTGGGGTCGTGTGGATTGACCTCGACGACATAGCCGAATCGGTTGGCCTCGTTGGGTTCTTTCGCCAGATCGAACCGGGTCTCGTACTTGCCCCACTGATGGAAGTCGTCTTCGTCATCGAAGCTGTACCGCTCGAGGCGCTCTTTGGCCGTGGAGTCGGTGACGGTTGAGGCGCCGGTGAAGTAGCCGTTGAAGTTCTCTTCGCCGGAGATCATGGTTCCCCACGGCGTGAGGCCACCGGAGCAGTTGCCGATGGTGCCGAGCACCGTGGCCCCTTGGGGATCGGCGTTGGTCTTCACGAACTCACTGCCGGCCGCCGGCCCGGTCAGGGTGAACGGACTCATCGCCGTGAGGCGTCGATTCCGTTCGCCGACAACGGGAGTCAACTTGCCAGACCCGTCTTCGCTCTTCACCTCGACAACGGTGATGCCGTGCGCAGCCATGGCGATCCGCGCTTGCTGCTCGGTAGGTTCCTTCGGCTTGTAACCCTTGAACATGAACTCTTCGCTCGTGTACTCCTGGTTGACCACCAGGTAGTAGTGCCCCGCCTGTCCCTCGATGGGGATCAGGCCGGCGAAGTCGTTGTTGAACCCGAACTGCTTTTCCTGCGCCTCAGGGGTCTGGTTGTCGAAATCGAACGCGGGTGCCCCGGGGACCACCGGGTCGCCCCACATGATCACCACGGCCTGCTCATATCCATCGGGGATGACCAGGGCGTCCTCGGTGTTCGGCGCGACCGGGACGAAGTTCATCCCGTTGCCGTCGCCGGTGCCGGTGACCTCCACCGCACTCGACGGTTGTGCCGTCGACTTGCTGTCGTCACCGCATGCGGCAAGGGCCGAGGTGGCTCCCACGGCGACCACTGCGGCGGCCGAACCACGCAGTACCGAGCGGCGCGAGACCGCGTTGCGGGCGATGTCCCGGAAGTACTCGTTGTCGCTGGTGTTGGGCGGTTCATGCCAGCATGCGTCGCCACATTTGTAATGGCACGTCACGCGGGAGCGCTTCGAGGCGCCTGCGTGTTTATCAAAGATGGCAAGTGGAACTCTCACCGTGGTGACTCCCTGTGCTGACGAAAGTGATGGGCTGACGAGGTCGCGGGCTTCGACCAACTTGTCGAACGGTAGGCATCGCAGTGAAACCGGCGGGAACCTGAACATGAATCAGCGGTAAAGACTCGCGGTTACGCGATTAAGGTTGGTGTTTGTGAGGGCGGATGGTTACGACGCGGTGGTGGTCGGATCAGGACCCAACGGTTTGTCGGCAGCGGTCACACTCGCCAAAGCCGGCCACAAGGTCCTGGTGCTCGAATCTCATCCGACGATCGGTGGTGGAACCCGGACGAGCGAGCTGACCGAACCCGGCTTCTGGCACGACATGTGCTCGGTGGTGCACCCGACCGGATTGGCCTCGCCGGCCTTCAATTCGATGGATCTGGGCCGTTATGGGCTGGAATGGCTCGACCCCGAGGTACAGCTGTCGCAGGTGTTCGGAGACGGCACCGCCCTGCCGCTGTTCCGGGATCTCGCACGTACCCAAGAGACGCTCGGCCGTGACGCTGCCGCATGGGGCGCGACCCTCGGATTTGCTGCCAAACACTCGCAAGACCTGATCAGCGACTTCTTCGGCCCGTTCCGGATCCCGCGCCACCTGTTGGTGGCGGCCAGGTTCGGACCGCAGGCGCTGCTGAGTGCAGACGCGTTCAACAAGATCATGTTCCGAGATCCACGCACCCGCACGTTGTTCGCGGCCATCGCAACTCACGTGGTCCGGCCCACCAGCGGGGTGGCCACGGCGTCGTTCGGGTTGATACTCGGGATGCTCGCGCACGCGGGCGGATGGCCGATCGCGCGAGGCGGGAGTCAGTCGATCGCCGATGCCCTCGCCGGCGCGCTCAAAGCTCACGGTGGCGAGATCCGAACCGATCATCCGGTGCGGAGTTTCGAGGACATGCCCGACACCCGCCTGAAGTTCTTCGACATCGATCCGACCCAGTTCAGCAGGATCATGGGCGACCGTCTGCCGACCCGGTACCGCAGCCGCCTGGCCAAATACCGTTATGGCCCAGGGTCGTTCAAGATCGACTACGCCTTGAGTGAACCGATCCCGTGGAACGACCCCTACACCGCGAAGTCGGCGACCTTTCACATCGCCTCGGACGACCAGCAGATCAGGCAGAACGAAGAGGACGTGAAGGCAGGACGCCATCCGGAGCGTCCCAATCTCATCGGCGGAACGCCGAGCGTGATCGACCCATCACGTGCTCCGGACGGCAAACACGTCGCCTGGGCGTATTGCCATGTGCCTCATGGCTCTGACGTCGACATGACCGAAGCGGTGGAAGCGCAGATCGAACGCTGCGCCCCAGGGTTCAAGGACGTGATCATCGCCAGGCACAGCATGACGGCCAAGCAGCTCTCGGTGTACAACCCGAACTATGTAGGCGGCGACATCAATTCGGGTGTGTCCGATTTGCGGCAGTTGTTCACGCGGCCCGTGGTTGCCCGCGTGCCGTACGCAACACCCGTGGACGGTGTCTATCTGTGCGCGTCGTCGACCCCGCCCGGCGGCGGCGTCCACGGTATGTGTGGCATGCATGCCGCGCAGGCCGCGATCCGTCGGCACGGTTGATGCACACTGGAACTCATGAGCACACCAATTCAGATCGCAGTTCAGTTACAGCCACAGCACGCGGCCGACTACAACAACATCCGTGACGCGGTTCGCCGCGCCGAAGACGCCGGTGTTGATGTTGCATTCAACTGGGACCACTTCTACCCGCTCTACGGTGAGCCGGACGGCGCACACTTCGAGTGCTGGACGATGCTCGCGGCGTGGGCCGAGCAGACCTCACGCATCCAGCTGGGCGCTCTGGTCACCTGCAACAGCTACCGCAACCCGGATCTGCTGGCCGACATGTCCCGCACCGTCGATCACATCTCGGGCGGCCGGCTGATTCTCGGTATCGGCTCGGGCTGGTTCGAACGCGACTACACCGAGTACGGGTACGACTTCGGGACCAAGGGAAGCCGACTGGACGCCCTCGGCGAGGCACTGCCCCGGATCAAGAACCGGTTCGCGAAGCTCAACCCGGCGCCCGTTCGCGAGATCCCGATCCTGATCGGCGGCGGCGGCGAGAAGAAGACGCTCAAGTTCGTCGCCCAGCATGCTCACTACTGGCACTCGTTCGTCGATCTGGAGACCTACCGGCACAAGTCGCAGGTACTGACCGACCACTGCGCAACAGTTGGTCGCGACCCCGGTGAGATCGCCCATTCGGCGGAGCTGTCGCAGGCAGGCGGTCTCGACGAAGCCGTGAAGCTCGCCGACAGCCTCGCCGACGAGGGCGTTTCCCTGTTCACGGTCGGTGTCAACGGCCCCGATTACAACATCTCGCTGGCCACCGAACTGTGCAAGTGGCGTGACCGCCGGAACGGATAGGTAGACGCGCACCTCCCCACATGCGCGATAATGGCTTCGATCGCACGCCGATCACAAGATCGCGACACGTGACGGATCAAAAGGCCGCAGGTGGGGAGGTGACTGCGCGATGACGTATTGGTCCTCGACGCAAGCCCGCCTGATGGCCGAGCCCGAGTTCATCTCGACCATCGGCAGGCTCATCCAATCGGTCGCGCCTCTCGGTGCCACCGGAGCGAAAGCCACATTCAGTTTTGCCGGTACCGCCACCCGCTACGCCCTGACGTACTTCGGGCCTGTGCCACCGACGCCCATTCCGATGCCGCCGCCTGCGCTCGAAGTGGCCAGAGACCTGAGGGTGGGGCGGTATCAATCCGGGGCGGATGCGTGTCTGCTGCTCGAGATCGTGCTGGGGCCCGGCGCGCCGATTGTCCGGTTCGACCACGGTGAGCACGGGCCGATCGATCCGGCGCTCATCTTCGACGCCGATGCCTACCGCGACGATCTGCTGAGGTATCCGCGGGATGCCCCGCAGTGGTTGGTCGACTACGTCGGCGGCGTTCCCCTCGCGCACCTGCTGTCGGGCTCCTACTTCCCGTTCCCATCCGCAGGGTCGGTGCCCGCCCGCGCCACCGATGCCGCTGCAGCGGTGACCATCACGCTGGACTTCATCCGCAACCACCGGATCGACCACGCGGGGCACAATCTGTACTCCCTGGCAGCGCAACGGATTCAGGCGGGCTGGCGGGTTTTCACACAGGCACCAGCCGACCCGGCGCGATCAGGCGGCCGCATGCGTTTGGTGTTTCTCGTAGCCGACGACGCGGTGGTCGAGATCCCTTCGCCTGCAATGACTCCCGAGTCCAGCGAGATGGCGTTCACCCAACGTGCGTTCGAACGGGCACATGCCCGTTCGCAGGTGCCGTCGACTCCGACTCCGGTGCAGCACGGCGGGGGAGTGGGCGTGGCGATTCGCGGCCCCCAGGAGTCGACACAGGATGTTCCCGGCGCACGTGAGGCGCAGACGGCCCGTGACAACATCTGGCGGGGCGTCGGACGGATGTACGAGCAGATACTCGCACCGCTACCCGACAACGAAGTGTTGTGGCCAGGCGGTACGAGGGGGTTTCGGGTGGTGGCGCGCGAACGGACCACCGTGGTGGCCACCGATGGTCTGTCGGCGCCGAGTCTCGTCGGGGCGCTGAACGGATCGATGGTCGGTGTGGGCGCGGAGTTCTTCGTCGAGTCCATCGACCCCGAGCTGCGTGCCGACGAAAGCGCGCGCGAACATTGGCTTTTCACGATTATCGCCGCGGTCGCGGCCCATGCCGCCTCTGGTGGACAAGACTTCGTACGCACCATCACCGCTTCGGTCGACCCGGTGTATGTGGAGCTCGCCGGAGTGCGGGCGCCCCGTGAATGGGCGGTCGGGAGCACTGTGGGTGTTCTGCTGAGCAACAAGGGCTGGGGGGCTCCGAGTGGTTTCGACACCCCGCTCGGCCGCGTCGCACTGGTCTCGGTGACGCTGTTACGAGCGAGCGAGGCAGTCACCACCTCCGCGTGGCCGACGGCCGCAGGCGAGATCTTCCGTCAGCTCTCGGCCCGGCGGATCGGCCACTACTTCGATCCGCACCGCGAGGCCATCTACTGACCCGCCGGCCGGGCCCTTACCGCCGTCGACGGGTTCGGTACTAGCGGGTGGGAACAACCACGGCTCGACCCCGGACCTTGCCCGCGTGGAGTTGTTCGTAGGCCGATGGCGCGTCGTCCATCGAGAACTCGGACACCGTCACGCTGATCGCACCGCGTCTGGCGAGTTCGATGACCTCCATCAGTTCGCTACGCGAGCCCCAGTTGACCACGCGCACAGACACATCGAACGGCAGGGTGAGGTACCCGGCTCCAACCGTGCCTGTGCCGACACCGATCAGGGCGATCTCGCCGGCCACGGCCACCGACGACTGCGCCAGATCGGCTGTGCTCTGTGCACCGACGAAGTCGAAGACCGCATCGACGCCACGACCACCGGTGAGCTCCCTGATGCGTTCTCCCGCATCGGAATCGGAGATGACGGAGTGGTGCGCACCCAGTTCGAGGGCCTGATCGACCCGCGATCGATCGAGATCGACAGCGATGACAGTTGCCTGAGTCAGCGCACGGAGCAACTGAACACCCACGTGACCCAGCCCGCCGACCCCGATCACGAGTGCGGTGGTGCCGGGGGACAGACGCGACAGCGAGGGCTTGATGGCGTGATACGGCGTGAGTCCGGCGTCGGTCAGTGAAACGCTCGCGACCGGGTCGAGATCACCCAGCGGCACGAGATGCCTTGGACTGTCGACGATCATGTACTCGGCCATGGTGCCCGGCCGGTGGATTCCGGGTGCGCTGATCCCGTGAACACAATTGTTCTCACTGCCCTGCGCGCAGGAATGGCACATCCCGCAGCCCCACGGTCCGTACACCAGTACCGCTTGGCCGACCTCGATGCCGGTGGTGCCCGGACCGAGTTCCTCGACGACGCCTGCGCCCTCGTGCCCGAGAGTCAGCGGCAGTGGCGCGAACACGTACTGGTCGGCGGGTGTCGACATGATGAACTCATCGGAATGGCAGGCGCCCGAGGCGGTCATCTTCAGCAGCACCTCGCCGGGCCCCGGCACCGGTTTGTCGACTGTGACGACCTCCGGACGCGCCCCGAACTCGCGGTACTGCAGCGCTTTCATGGTTGCGGACATGGTCAGTCGACGTCCTCGCCGATCCACTGCGAGAGCAGATGATGAATGTGGCGGATCTTCACCTCTTGGTACCGGGCCAGTGGCAGGTACTTCGACTGTGCCGACTTCAGACCCTTGTGCACCTTGGGCATGTTGTACGCGTCCTGGTCGAACACCCGCGCTGAGCTACCCAGAACGGTCGCCTCGATCCACGACTGATCAGGCTCGAGCCATTGGGTTTTCGCCGGCTTGGGCCGCTCGCCTTTGAAAGGGCCGAGCAGGTAGACGTCCATGATCGATGTCTCGTGGTCGTCGCCGTTGGGCCGGAAGCGGTAGACGATGCGCTGATATGCGCCCCACGGGTGAAAGTTGGGGAACACGGTGTAGTAGATGCTGTCGAGCGACTCGGCATCGGACATGTTGTCGGCCTTGACATCTCCGATGACGTCACGCAGGCCCTCGCGGGCCAGCATCCCGGACATCTCGCGGGCGGTCACGCCTTCGGGCAGTGTCACCATCGGGTCCTCGTCGATGCGGGCGTCGACCATCGAGTCGAACATCTCCTGCTCGGACGGGACGAACTTGATGTGCGGGCTGGGTACACCGTTCGCGGTGATGCCGCGGTTGAAGTTTCCCCAGCTGTCGTACTGACTGTTCGAGTCGCCGGTGCCCACCACTCGCTGCGGATGGGTGGTGATGACGTGGAATGCCTCGGAGAAGGCCTCCTGCGCGATCTTCCAGTTGGCCTGGATGACCTGGGCGACATGGGCCTGGATGTAGCGGTCCTCCAAAGGCCAAGCCTCGAAATGCTTTCCGAGGTCGCCGAGGAAACTCGCAAGCGATTCAGACGCCGGGTCCATGTTGATGAAGACGAAACCACCCCAGGTGTCGACCTTGACCTGCGGCAGATCCATCTTGCCCTGGTCGACCTGAGGGAAGTCCCAGGCACAGGTCATGGATTTGAGCGATCCATCGAAGTTCCAGGCGAATCCGTGGAAAGGACAACGGATCTCGTTACCTGCCGGCCCGTCCTCTTCGCGCAGCGTGCGGCCACGGTGCAGGCATGAGTTGTAGAACGCGCGGATGCTCATGTCCTTGCCCCGCACGATGAGGATCGACTTCTCGCAGATCTCGTAGACGAGGGTGTCACCCGGTTCTGGGATCTCTTCCTCGCGGCATGCCATCTGCCAGACCTTGTACCACATGCGGTCGCGTTCGAGCTCGTGGTACTTGCGGCTGATGTAGCGGGAGACCGGCACGAAGTTCTGGTCTTCGTACTTCTCGTGCGACTCCTCGCGCAGGATGTCGGGCACCGGATGGGTGTCGGTGTCGAGCAGTCGCTGGTACGCGGTTCCGTTCTCGATGAAACCGTCGTCATCGGTTTGACCTGTGGGACGGGCCTCGGTGTTCGTCACAGTTTGCCTCCTTGTTCCAGGCTGACGGCGAGGGCGTCTTGTGCCACTTTGTCGGCCTGCATCTTCTCGAGCAGCTTGGCTGCGCCCATGAAACGCCGGTTCTGCGTGATCGGCACCGGTTCGCGCGGTCCGAGACCCACCCACCGGGCCAGTTCGGGATCCACAGCCTTCACCTCACCGTGCAGGTACCGACCCTCGGGGTCGAAAGTGCCGGTCTTGCCGTCTTTGGTGGTGACCCGGACGTTGAAATCCTCATCGAATTCATAGATCGCCCGGCTCATCGGATGCTTGATCTGACGCATCGCGTGCTCCCTCTTCTGAGACTCGCTGCCTTACTTGGTACCGAATGCACTAACTGTAGCAGCGAAGAGTGATCGCGAGCACAAATTTCTTTAGGTTGTCACCAAAAAGTCGATCAGCGGCGACGGCCCACCCATTCGAGTGCGCCCGACACCAGGGCTCGGTAGTTCGCGTCGCCCAACGTGGGGGCTTTGTCGCCGGGTTGCAGGTAGACCAGCCGGCTTCGGCCATTGGTCTTCGTCCACCCGACCAAGGAGGAGCCCTCGCGATGTCGCCAGCCCTCCCGGTCGTCGCGACGGCCCGCCATGGCCAGCGACGTCGACCAGTGGACGGCGTCGGTCATCTCGGCATCGGTGCGCAGCAGTGGCTCGACGTCGTCTTCGAAGACCTCACACAGGTACGTCTCGTCGGTCAGCCGGAACTCTTCGGGCACCTGCGAGACCACCGGGTGAGCCGCGTCGACCACCGAGATCGTCTCTGCCACTGCATGCCGATAACCCGAATCCGGGCAGGCGACCCCACGGACCACACCTGGCTGATAGAGGTAGCGACCCCCGACGAACTCCGCCCACTCGTCCCAGCGCGCCCAGGATGCGAGCGCGTGGTGGAGCACCACGTACCCATGGCCCGTGTCGGGCGCTGATCGGACGGCCTCACGGATCGATTCTGGGGGGTCGGTCGGCTCTGGAAGGGTCCCGGGCATGTCGTAGTGCAGCGATGCGTCGAACTCGGCGAGTTCTGCAGCGGAGATGTCCGCGTCCGGATGCTCGCGCCACGTGATGTCCGCAGGAAGGGAATCGAGGAACTCGGCGAAGGCCTGCCGGTCGAAGGAATGCCCGCCCGTGACAGCCAGAACTCGCATCGAAAACGCTCCACTTCGTCGAACTCAACTGGTATTGCTGTCAAGTTACTCGACGGAGCGGCATAGAGGGGCGGGTCAGCGGCCTTCGATCATCCTCGAGCAGACCTCGGTGGTCGCTGTCCGCAGTCGGGGGACGGGGATGTCGGCGAGCGGCCCACCCTCGATGCGGAGTGGCTGGATGGCGATGGTCATCGCGATCATCGTGCGCACCCGAAGTGACCGGGCTGCGTGTTGTGCCGCGGCGGCGCGCTTGTTGGGAGGCACATCGGTGACCGGGAAGTAGTCGAATGCGCGGCGGATGTGCCGTTCCTCGTACTCCTTGGTGAGCAGGCGTGTTCCGGGAGTCGCGCCGCCCGCCATCTGCAGGAACAGCATGCGGGCCGAGTTCGGGTGCTCCGCGGTCCAGTCCCACACGGCCGAGACGACCTCTTTGAACGAGTCGGCATCTGCCGAGACGTCATCAGGTCGGGCCGAGTACGCCGCCTTGGAGCTGGCATCCATTGCGTATCCCAGAGCGCTCTCGAACAGCTCTTCCTTGCTGGCGAAGTGGTAGTAGACGGCGGTGGGGACCATGCCGGCTTCCTCGGCGATCTCCTGGATGGAGGCCTCGGCGAAGCCCTTCTTGGAAAACACCCTGACCGCTGCCTTCACGATCAGGTGGCGCCGTGACGGCCGGTGCGCCGAGCCCTTTGCCGGTGCGGTCTTCTTCACGGGTTCGTCGGTGTCGTCTGCCGGTTCGGGTGTCGGCGACCCGAGGCCACCGCCCGGTTGGTCATCCGCCGCAGGCAGCGAGTCCCAGCCCAGCCAGTTCTCGTCGGTGTCCAGCGTGCGGCTGTCGGTGGTGCGTTCACCGTTCGATGCCGGTGTGGTTGTCTTCCGCCGTGCCACAGTCGTTCCTCCTCGCCCCGGATGACTGCATTGCCCCTCGAGTTACCACATCAGGATGTCACAGCCTCGAGAACTTGTTCCGCCTGTCATCATCTAGTGCATGACAAGCAAGGGTGGGGAGCCAGGAAGGTCCGGCACCGGTACGTCCGCTGCCGCGACCCCGGTGGGCAAGGGGACCAAAAGAGCAGCACACAGGCCCTCGCGGCGCGAAGTGGTGGTCGAAGCGGCGATGCACCTGTACTCCGTCCGGTCGATCGAAGACGTCACCGTCGCCGACATCGCTGCCGAAGCGCACATGACATCGGCCGCGGTCTACTACCACTACCCGTCCAAAGACGAGGTGCTGCTCGGTGGCCTGCGCCTTTTTGCCGAGCAACTGCTCGATGAGTTGCGCGGAAAAGTGGCCGAGGATCCAGACGCACCGCTCGGCGACATCATCGTGCGATTGCTGGAATGGACCGACAGCCAGCGGTCGGCGTCGCTGGTCTACTTCGTCCGGTCGCCCGGCTGGAGTCTGTCGATCGAGGCACTCCGCCGGGAGGTGCGCCTCGAGATGCTCGCGGTGTTCTCGGCCGAGCTGCGAACGCGCAATCGTGTCGCGTCGAAGGCGAAGCAGGCTGCCGCCGCAACCGCGCTGTCGAGTCTGCTGGAGGTATCAGCCGCGTCATGGCTCACCGAAGACGCTGTGCTGGCCAACCTCGGCCGCCGAAAGTTCTCCGACGAGGTCCGGGAGTTGGCGGCGGACATCTGTAGCGTGTGATGCACATCGCTGGTCTCGGAATGCACTTCTGACGTTCGCTCAGGCCATCTAGCTGGCAATTCGAAAACGTATCTTTAGACCGACGACAGTTTGTGGTTCACTGGCAGAGTGCTCAGTCAGCCGCGTGCCCGCTCCATCGACCTCGACAATCCGTTCGCATCACTGGACGGCTTGTGCGAGCTCGTGTTGGTGCGTCACGGCGAGCAGCAGCTCACCAAGGAGTTGAGTGCCGGGGAGACCGTGGACCCGCCGCTGTCGGAGACCGGTGAACGCCAGGTGCAGGCGGTTGCCGACCGCCTGGCGGCCACCCGGGTCGACGCCGTGTACAGCTCGCCGTTGCAACGGGCGCTGCGTACCGGCACCGAGATCGGCGCCCGGCACGGGTTGACCCCCGAGGTGCGCGACACTCTCACCGAGTTCGAGCCGTGGCAGAACTTCCCCGCAGACCAGTCGCCGTTCGAGGTATTGCCTCACGAGGAGATCTCGGCCATCTTCCGCGAACACATCCGCACCAGGCGGTACGAGGCGTTTCCGTACGCCGAGGACGGGGCCGCATTCCGGGCACGTGTGCTCTCAGAGCTGTCGCGCATCGTCGACGCCCACCTCGGTGAGCGCGTGGTCGTCACTGCTCACGGTGGCGTCATCAACGCCGCGCTCGCCGACGCATTGGGCAGTGGATTCGACATGCCGGTGCGGGTGCACCACACATCGATTTCGGTTCTGCGGGGCGCGGACACGCGCCGCGCGGTGCAGTCCGTCAACGACTTCTCCCACGTGCTGTCTTTCCAGACACACGTGGGAGCGATGAATCTCTGACCGACCTTTCAGGAGGCCATCCGCCCTCCGCCAATACAAGGAGAATCAATGGATCTCAATCTCAAGGGCAAGCGCGCAATCGTCAGCGGTGCGAGCCGCGGCATCGGCCTGGCCATCACCCGGACCCTGCTGAACGAGGGCGCTTCTGTCGGCATCTGTGCGCGCGGTCAGGAACACCTCGATGAGGTCGCTGCCGAATTGTCCGAGAACGGAACGGTTTTCCACAAGGCGGTCGACGTCGGCGACAGTGAGTCGGTCAAGTCGTTCGTCGATGCATCCGCAGAAGCCCTCGGCGGCATCGACATCGTGATCGTCAACGCCTCTGCCGCCACCGGCAAGGGTCCGCAGGCGTGGGTGAACAGCTTCAACGTGGATCTGATGAGCTTGGTCAACTTCATCGAATCGGCCTCCGGTCATCTCGAGGACAGCGAGGCGGCCGCTGTGGTCGCCATCGCGACCACCTCGGCTCTCGAGGCCGGCCCGATCACCACGGCCAACAGTTACGGCGCCCTGAAAGCGGCTGCGTTGCAGCATGCTTCAGCACAGGCAAAAGCACTCGGTCCCAAGGGTATCCGCGTCAACTCGGTGTCGCCGGGCCCGATCTTCTTCGAAGGCGGCGCGTGGGACACCATCAAGACCAGTCGCCCGGCTCTCTATGAGGGTGCGCTCGAGGCCGCGGCGATGGGCAAACTCGGTTCGGCCGAGGATGTCGCGAACGCCGTGGTGTTCCTGGCATCCCCCGCTGCCGGTCACATCACCGGCACCAACCTGGTCGTCGACGGCGGGTTCACGAACCGCTTCGACTTCTGATCAATATCTCGGCGAGTGGAAAACGACATGACCAGTAGCGACAACAATGATCAGCCGGCCGACGTGGTCATCCTCGGTGGCGGATCCGGCGGTTATGCGTGCGCCCTGCGTGCGGCTCAGCTGGGCATGTCGGTGGTCCTCGTCGAAGCCGGAAAACTCGGCGGCACATGCCTTCACAACGGATGCATCCCCACCAAGGCGTTGCTGCATGCGGCCGATGTGGCCGACTCGGTGCGCGAAGCCCACGACTTCGGCATCAAGGCCACCCTCGACGGCATCGACATGAGTGCCGTCAACGGCTACAAGAACGATGTCATCGCCGGCCTCTATCGCGGGCTCCAGGGTTTGGTCGCCTCGCGTGGTATCGAGGTTGTCGCCGGCTACGGCCGAGTGGTCGCCGACCGTACCGTCGAAGTCGAACTCGCGGCGGGTGGGCGTGCCCGATACCGGGGAGAGGCACTGGTGCTCGCGACCGGTTCGCAGGCCAGGAGCCTGCCCGGACTCGAGCTCGGAGGGCCCGTGATGACCAGTGACCGGGCCCTCGAACTCGACTCCGTTCCCGATCGGGTGGTGGTTCTCGGTGGTGGTGTCATCGGATGCGAGTTCGCCAGTGTCTGGGCATCGCTGGGCACCGAGGTGACCATCGTGGAAGCTGCTCCGCGCCTGCTGCCCACCGAAGACGAGTGGAGCTCGAAGCAGGTCGAGCGCGCATTTCGCAAACGAGGTATCAAGAGCCTGACGGGTACCGCTTTTGCATCAGTGACCACGGACGCCGACGGCGGCGTCGACGTCGAGTTGGCCGACGGCAGGCACGTCAGCGCGGATCTGCTGCTGGTGTCGGTGGGACGGGGTCCACGAACTGCCGGTCTGGGATTCGAAGAGGCCGGCGTCGAAGTCGACCGCGGGTGGGTGATCACCGACGAGTTGTTGCAGACCGGCGTGCCAGGTGTGTTCGCGGTGGGGGACATCGTGCCCGGGCCGCAGCTGGCGCATCGTGGCTTTGCCCAGGGAATCCTGGTGGCCGAGCAACTCGCCGGACTGGACGTGATGCCCATCGCGGACAGGGGAATTCCCCGGGTGACGTACTCGAACCCGGAAGTGGCATCGGTGGGCCTGACCGAGTCGGAGGCAGCCGAGAAGTACGGCGAGATCTCCACGGCCGTCTACGATCTCGGTGGCAACGGCAAGAGCCGCATCCTGCGCACGACAGGCGGGATCAAACTCGTGCGCGCCGGCGAGAACGGACCGGTTGTCGGTATCCACATGGTTGGTGCCCGCGTCGGGGAGCTCATCGGTGAAGCGCAACTCATCTACAACTGGGAAGCGACTGCCGGCGACGTCGCCCAGTTGATCCACGCTCATCCCACACAGGCCGAAGCGCTCGGTGAGGCCCATCTCGCGCTGGCGGGCAAGGCACTGCACGCACACGGCTGAACGCGGCACCGGTTCACGCGGAAAGAGGAACACATGTCCGGACCCTCGGGCCGTATCGACGCGGTACTGGTGTGTGGTGGCCAATGGCACGACTTCGACTACGCTCGGCTGCAACTACTTTCGGCCCTGGCGGACTACGAGCACGTGCGTACCCGCGTCTTCGAGAACTACGACTGTCTCGACGCGATCAACTCGGCGGACATGCTCATCACCTATACGTGCAACGTGGTTCCCGACGCCGACCAGCAACAAGCACTGATCGACTTCGTCGGACGCGGCGGCAGATGGCTCGCCCTGCACGGGACCAACTCGGCGATCGAGCCGACGGCGCCGGGAAGCCCGAGCAAGTACGTGACCCCCAGGTCGATGGGTGAGCTGCCGTTTGTGATCGGCAGTCAGTTCCTCGGACACCCGCCGATCGCACCGTACCTCGTGGAGATCGCCGATCCGGACCATCCGTTCGTGGCCGACGTAGACCCGTTCGAGGTGACCGACGAGTTGTACATCAGCGAACTGCACCCGCCCATTCAAGTGCTCGCGCACACCCGGTTCGTCGGTGCATCAACAGGTTTCGAGGAGGGACACACGAGTGTGGACGAGCCCCGGCCCGTCTTGTACCTCAAGGAGCACGGCGATGGAACGGTCTGCTACTTCACTCTCGGTCACTGCCGGGGACGGTTCGACGTGCAGGACCTGGGCATCGACGACCTCGGCAAGGTGGACCGAGGCAGCTGGGTGGTTCCCCAATTCGACACCATCCTGGCGCGGTGCCTGGAATGGGCCATCACCGGACTGATCAGCCCGGAGCCCGCCTAGCCTGCGAAAGCTCTTCTCAGAGCATCACATTGCGATCCGAAGTACGTCCTGGACACCTCTGCCCGCCGCGCCACCAGATCGAACCCGTGGAAGGCGCCCGGTACCGTGACGAACTCACACGGCACGCCGGCCTCTTCGAGGCGCTCGGCGTACCTCTTGTCTTCGTCGAAGAACAGATCGAGTGTGCCGACCCCGATCCATGCCGGCGCGACGCCGCTGAGGTTCTGGCGACGCGCCGGCACCGCGGTCACCGGGTCGGCGTCGCCGAGATAGCTCTGCCAGCCGAATCGATTGCTCCGCGCGTCCCACAGCCGATGATGTCGATCAGGTGTCTCTGAGCGGTCGTCGAGCATCGGATACGACAGGAGCTGCAGCACCGGGTTGATCCCGCCGCGGTCGGCAGCACGCAACGCCAGTGCCGCCGCCAGCCCACCCCCTGCGCTGGCACCACCGATTGCGATGTTGGCAGGGTCGATGTCCGGCTGAGTGGCAATCCATTCCAGGGTGGCGTCGCAGTCGTCGAGTGCGGCCGGATATGGATTGTCCGGAGCCAGCCGATAGTCCACGGAAACCACTGTCGCGGCTAGCTTCTCGGCGAAGGCGCGGCAGAGGCTGTCGTCCTGCGCGGCTGCGCCGATGACGTATCCGCCACCATGTATCCACAGGAGTGCAGGCGATGGTGCGCTGGTAACCGGATGCCTGAACACCCGCGCAGAGGCGCCCGACTCGAGCTGGTGAACTTCCACATCTCCGCCGGAGGGAAGGATGGTCCTCAGTTTGCGCATGATCGGCAGGGTTCGACGGCTGACCAGTCGAGGCGGCAATAGCATCGACGCCAAGCGCAGGTCGGGATGGAACTCGGCGCGGTTTCGCATGCGGCCGATCATCGGTGGCCCCCAGGCGCCGTGGGTGTGTCCATGATGAGCAATCGTAGGTGACACCGCAGAGGTGGCGCGGGTCTATCGGACAGCGGACCCACCGGCCGATGTGCGGCTCGGCCGGCGGGTCCATGTCTCTCCTCCGTGGTCGGAGAAGTCCGGTGAAGTCAGTAGGACGCGGTGCCGCCGTCGACGCTGAGCAGCGCTCCGGTGATTCCGGCGCCCGCGTCCGAGGCAAGCAGCATCGCCATTGCGGCAACTTCCTCGACTGTGTTGGGCCGCTTGATCGCCGACTCCTCGGCAAACAGTGCAACCATCTCTTCGAACGACATACCCATCGCTGCGGCGGTGGCGGGGCCGTTGTCCTTGATGATGTCGGTGATCACCAGGCCGGGGCAGATCGCGTTCACGGTGATGCCTTCGGTGCCCACCTCCCGCGCGATCGACTTGGTCATCCCGTTGATCGCATGCTTGGCGGCGACGTAGGCGGTGAAGACAGGCTTGCCCTGCTTGCCCTCCACCGACGAGATGTTGATGATGCGTCCGTACTTGTTGGGGAGCATGTGCTGCAGCGCGCGGCGGGTGGCCCAAAAATTGGCGTTGAGATTCCAGTTCATCACCAGATTCCACTCGTCATCGGTGAGCTTGGCGGTGGGCTGAAGGTCCTTTGCGCCACCGGCATTGTTGACCAGCACGTCGATGCGTCCGAACGTGGCGACCGTCTGCTCGATGAAGTCCTCGACGTCCGCCTGCACGGTCACGTCGCCCGGGAAGAATGCGGCTCGCTCGCCGACTCCGAGATCGGCCAGTGCCTTCTCGCCCTTCTCTGCCGACCGTCCGTTGAGCGCCACCTTGGCGCCTTCGGCGAGAGCCGCCTCGGCGATCCCTCGTCCAATGCCCTGGGTACCGCCGGTGATGGCGACGACCTTGTCTTGCAGCTTCATCAAATCTCCCTTGAACCAACGGTCGGTTGAGTGCAGACAAGTTACTTGTATTCGTCTACAGTCTCAGTACAGTGTTACATGTCACAAGTAGTACTGCATCCAAAATATAGAAACTATTCAAGAGTCGAGATGAGATGACCGAAGAACGTTGGCTGGTCGATACCGATCCCAGCAACCGCCTGCCCGTGTACACCCGGCTGAACGCCAGCGACGTGCTGTCCGATCCCATCACCCCACTGGGCGCCGATCTCGGATGGATCCAGAACATCTTGCCCGGTTGGAACTTCGGTTACGCCAGCTTGGGCAGCTATTCACTGGCCGAAAAGCCTGATGTGGCCGCATCATCGGGCATCTTCTACGGCCACCTGTACATCAACCTCTCGATGTCGCGGCTCGTCGGGATCCGCGGTGGACTGCCGGTGGAGTTGGTAGACCAGCTCTGGTACGGCGGTGACCCCGACATCCCCGCCTACGTGGGCCATCCAGACGACGAGAACGCGGACGCCAGCCGCCGTCTGGCCGACCGCAACGCCTGGGCGCTCTCTACAGAAACCTTCCCGGAACTGGAGGAAGATCGCACGCTCGCAGACCGACTTCGCACCGAGCGTCCTGATCTCGCGTCGCTGACCCCCGCGGCCCTCGTCGCGCGAGCACGTTCGGTGATGCCGCTGGAGCGGGTCGCCTGGCGTGGCGAGGTGGTGGCCACCAACTGCGCCGCTGTCGGCCCCGCCGTGCTCGGCCAACTGCTCGGTGCCGATCATCAGGACCTCATCGTCACGCTTGTCGGTTCGGCCGGCGACGTCGATTCGGCCCTGCCGTCATATGCGTTGTGGGAGCTCGGTCGCCTTGTCCGCGCCGACGAGCAGCTGATGGCGGCCTTCGACGGTGGCGTCGCCGGGGTGGGTGCACGGATCGCCGGCATCGATCCGAAGTTCGACGCGTCGCTCGAGCAGTTCCTTCTCGACTTCGGATACCGAGGACCGAACGAGTGGGACCTCGGTTCGGTCTCCTGGGAGACCAAGCCCGACCTGGTCTTCTCACTGATCGATCGCCTCCGGCTGCAAGACGATTCGGCATCACCCGCCGCCCGGCTGTCCGAGCATGCGTCCGCAACCGACGACGCGTTGGCGCGTGCCCGTGCCATCGTGGGTGACGACGCCGAGGCGCTCGCGACCCTCGACGCCGCGGTCGCATCGGCCCGGCGGTTCGCAGCCTGGCGTGAACGGGCGAAGACCAACTGCATCAAGGTGTTGCACGAGGCACGTGTCCCGCTGGTCGAGTTGGGTCGACGGCTGCACGCGCAGGGTCATCTCGAGTCGCCCGACCACGTCTTCATGGCAGTCGACGACGAACTCGACGCCCTGGCCAGCGCGCCGGAGTCAATGACACGAACACTGGCCGGCCGGTACGGGCAATGGCGCGAGCTGTTCGGACTGGAACTGCCGACGTTCCTTGACACCCGCGAGCCGATGCCCCCGCTGTCGGGTCTCACGCGCAAGGGCGAATCGGCCGTCGAGGGTGTGAAAGTCGGTGACGTGCTGCAGGGTTCGGGTGCTTCTCCGGGCATCACCACCGGGCGCACCCGTGTCATCACCTCGATGGACGCACTCGACACGTTCGAGGTCGGCGAGATCCTCGTCGCACCGCAGACCGATCCGTCGTGGACTCCGCTGTTCATGGTGTCCGCCGGTGCGATCACCGACGTGGGTGCCATGGGTTCGCACGCCATGATCGTCAGCCGCGAGCTCGGAATCGCCTGCACAGCGGGCGTTCCCGCTGCCACCCGGCGGATCCCGGACGGCGCGCTGGTCGAGGTCGATGGCTCCAAGGGCACGGTGACGATCCTGGAGCTGCCGTGAGCAGCGGTGTCATCACCACCACGCGGGCGGTCTTCCTGAAGGAGCGACCGGCAGACGGGGAACCCCGTCCAGAGCATTTCGAGGTTCGTGAGACGGCTGTACCCGAGATCTCGGGCGATCAGGTGCTGGTGCAGAACCTGTTCATGAGTGTCGACCCGTCGATGCGGGGTCGTCTGGGCACTTCGGAGATGCACTACACCACCAACTTCCAGGTCGATGCCCCGCTTGACGGCTCGGCACTGGGTGTGGTGGTTGCCGGGAACAGCCTGATCCCGAACGGGTCGTACGTGCGCCACCGGTTGGGCTGGCGCGAACACGCCGTGGTCGACGCTTCCGCCGCCGCGCTCATCGAACCCCGGGGGCTCGAACTGCACCACTGGCTGGGGGCGCTGGGGCAAACAGGCTTCACCGCTTATGCAGGTCTGGTCCGCGCGGGCCAACTACGTCCGGGCGACGACGTCTTCGTCTCGGCTGCTGCCGGTGCGGTCGGCAGCACAGCCGGCCAATTCGCGCGATTGATGGGTGCGCGCACCGTGATCGGCAGCGCGGGAGGCCCGGCGAAGGCGGGGAAGCTCATAGAGGATCTCGGCTTCGACGTGGGCATCGACTATCGCAGAGAGCCGATCGGATCCGCACTTCGGACCGTCGCTCCGGACGGCATCGACCTCTACTTCGACAACGTCGGCGGAGACCATCTAGTCGCCGCGCTGTCATCTCTGAAGGTCGGAGGTCGAGTTGCGTTGTGCGGGATGATTTCCAACGGTGGGCCGGACCGTCCGGCCATCGACGTGTTGATGAACGCCATCCTGAAGCGAATCACTCTGCGTGGCTTCATCGTGCGTGACCACGAAGACTTGAGGGCCGAGTTCGAGGATCGGGTCGTCGGCTGGCTTGCGGCGGGTGAACTGGTCGCCGAATCCACCATCTACGACGGTCTGGACAACGCCGTGGACGCTTTCCTCTCGATGCTCGGCGGCGGGAACGTCGGCAAGATGTTGGTCAGCCTCGGCTGAGTTCGGCGGCATCGGCCATGTCGAGGACAAACCGGTAACGCACATCGTTGCGAGACAACCGCTCCAATGCCTCGTTCACCTGGCGTGAAGGCAGCACTTCGACATCTGCGGTGATGTTGTGCTCACCGCAGAAGTCGAGGAGGTCCTGCGTGTGTCTGCGGCCGCCGCTGCCCGCGGAGGAGAGGCTCTTGCGGCCGATCAGCAGGTCGACGGTGTCGACCGTCATCGGTCCGAGATGCCCTACCACGCAGAGGGTTCCGTCGAGAGCGAGACAGCGGAGATACGGGGCCGGGTCGTGCTCCACCGGGACGCAGTCGATGATGAAGTCCAGCTTCCCGGTCATCTCCGCCATCGAGGCGGAATCGGTCGAGATCACCACGCGGTGGGCGCCGAGCCGGGAGGCGTCCTCGGCCTTTCCGGTCGACGTCGTGAACACCGTGACCTCGGCGCCGAGCGCATTCGCCAACTTGACGGCCATGTGGCCGAGGCCGCCGGCTCCCACCACACCGACCGACATGCCCGGACCGACAGAGTTGCTGCGCAACGGTTCCCACACCGTGATTCCCGCGCACATCAGAGGCGCGACTGCTGCGGGGTCGAGGACCGAGGGACGGTGGTAGACAAATCGGTCGCGCACAACGTACTCGGTGGAGTACGCACCCAAGGTGGTCGAACCGTCACGTCGGTCGGTGCCGCCATAGGTCAGTGTCGGATAGTTTCGGCAGAAGTTCTCCTGACCCGCTCCGCACATGTCGCAGTCTCCGCACGAGTCGACGATGTTGCCCACCGCCACTTCGTCGCCCACTTCGAATGCGGTGACCGCCCCTCCCACCGCGGTGACTGTCCCGACGAACTCGTGACCGGGGACCACGGGAGACGAGTCCCGGTCGGGCGCGGAGCTGCGAACCGCGTGCAGGTCGGTATGACAGACGCCGCAGAACGTGACCTGTACGGCGACATCGTCATCCCGGAGCTCTCGCCTTTCGAAGCGAAAGGGTTCGAGTCCCGACGTTGTGGTGCTCGCTCGATAGCCCGTGACTGTTCGCATGTGCCCTCATCCCAATAACCAACCAACCAGTTGGATTCGACAGTAGGCTGTCGCCGGCTCCACGGCAACCAACGAGTTGGTTTTAGGTAGGGTGGGCGTTCATGGGCGACGCATCAGAGACCAGGCGGCGAATACTGGCTGCGGCCACCACGGAGTTCGCGGCCTACGGGATCGCGGGCGCCCGGGTCGACCGGATCGCCGCCACCACCCCGATCAACAAGTCGCAGATCTACAGCTACTTCGGCAGCAAAGACAAGTTGTTCGACGCCGTCTTTTCAGCGCGTGTTGATGCCGACGTGGACACCGTGCCGTTTGATGCGGACGATCTCCCTGGTTACGCCGTACGTCTATACGACTTGTACCTCGGGGACCCGTGTCTTGTTCGGTTGTTGTCGTGGGCGAGGTTAGAGCGCACGCCCACCGGTGCCCTCTTCGCACATCTACCGAACCGCGATGCCGATGTGCTCCAAGCGATTTCGGACGGTCAGGCGCGCGGTATCCTCATCGATGATGTAGATGCGGAAGACTTGTGGTCCATGTTGATCGCGTTGGCGAGCACGTGGGCCCAGAATGCCATCGTGTACACCGCGACCGGTGACGACAGCACGGAGGATCACAACCGACGACGGGCGGCCCTACGCGTGGCGGTCGGCCGCGCTTTCTGCCGAGACCGGTGAACGTGGGGCATCAGCCCAGGCCAGCACCAGGCTCGCACCGACGATGCCGAGCAACGTACCGATGATGAAGCCGCCGAAGTTGGCTGCCGGTAGCGCCACCAGCGCGATGATCATGGCGCTGACACCCGCGGGCAACTTCACGCTCGGACGCAACAACGAAGCCACTCCGCACAGCAACATCAGCGCGCCGAGCAACAGGGTGGATACGCCGGAGATGGTGCTGATGGTGACCAGGACGTCGCCGACATGGATGGTCGTGTAAGCGGGTAGCAGCAGGAACAGACCCGACAGGATGATCAAGGTGGCGCCCCAGAACGGACGTTGTGTCCGCCAGTTCCGGAATCGCGCGCGTCGGGGCTGAGTACTTTCCGTGGTCAGCAAGTCGTGGATCCCTTTTCGACGTCGATGCTGAAGTTCTTCATCGACACCGCGCTGGCGTTCAGGGAGATGACGTCGATGCGGGCTTGCGTCATCGTCGCGTTGGACGCCGTCTTTCCGGCTGTCACCACGCCCTCGGCCTGACCCGTCGCCGAGACGTCGAGTCCGAGTTGCGCCGGTCCCGTCTTCACGGACCCTCCCACGGAGGAGGCGTCGACAACCAGGTTGTCCACGGTTGTGTTGTTGCCTGGAACCCGGATGTACATGGTCACGTCGCCGATGAACGGAAGGCCGTGTGCCACAGTCGAGAGGCACACGTCGGTCAGTTGCGCGGATTCCATGCTTATGGCGGCGCTGGGCAGGTTTCCTTTGGTGGTGGTCTCCACCTCCCGGGCGAACACGGTGACGTTCTGTGCCGTGCCCGACGAGATCGTCGCCAGCGACGACTGACCGGAGATCGACAAGTTCATGGGCAGATCGCCGTTGGCGATACCTCCACCGATGAGTGTGGCGCCGACGAGGCCGACAAATGTGCACGCAGCGAAGCGGCGTTTCCGGATGGATCCCATGTGCGAGCCCTAAAGGTGGTGGGTGAGTGACAGCAGCGGCGTCTGATCACCGGGCACATGGGCAGAACCCGGCTGATCACGCTCGCTGTACCCATCGTTGCGCACGGGCAAACCGTTTGGTACCCCAGGGGGTCGCACGTCACACGATGTTGACGTTGTCCAATACGGTCGCAGCGAAATCCGAATCACCATCGATGGAGACGTGGTCGCGCCAGGGCGTGCGAGTTGTGCCCCACATCACAAAAGAGGTTGCGGTAGCAGTGATCACAGTGTCTGCGTCGATGATTCCAGCCTCGACGGCGAGTAGTTCGGAGCCGGGTCGCAGGGTCCACTCGCCGCCGCCCGGGCCGGAAAGACGGACGCCCAGCGGGCGATCGAGGACCGAACTGACCGGCGTGCACATCTGCGGCAGTCCATCCCACATCCAGCCGATAGCAGCGGTCAGCACCTCGCTGTCGGGTTCGGCAACTGGGCGAGTGACCGGGCCTTCGGGTGCCAGCAGGTCCACGTACATGTGGCACCACATGTCGAACGCAAAGGCATCCGAAAGTTGGTGGCTCTGGTACGTTCCCAGGTCTGTCATGGTCATCGGGGTGCTTGCCACACCGTCTTGCTGCATCATTTCCAGCACGCCCATGGCGCCGTCGGCGCTGCTCAGGAACTCGTCGGCGACCTGGGTGCTGGTCCAGTCGCGGCGCAGCGCCACGAGTAGTTCCTGCATCTCTTCGGCGGTGGCGGGAGTGAGTGCTCCGGGATCCTCGGCCGGGGGGTCCACCATCACCTTGAAGTTCGAACCTGTGTGTGCCACCAGGTCTTTCACCGACCAACCGGCACATCGGCTCGGAGCTTCCCACTCGTCGGCCGTGAGGCTGCGGACAACGTCCGCGTACCTTTCGGCGAGCTTCTTGCTCGCGACCAAACCGGCTGTGCTCATGGGGGACCCCCTCGGCGAACGACGCGCACACTGTGACGCGCGTCTCAACATCGATAGTCAATCAACGAACAGGTGACGTTGTCAAGTAACTCAGAACGGCGGTGGGGCGAGCTCATCCGTCTCCTGACTTCGTCGGCGGTTTCGTTCCCTTTCCCGTTGACGGCGTGCATGTTTGGCAGCGGTACGCGTCTTCTGTCGGCTGTCCGTGAATGGTGGTGACTCTGACGATGGGTGCCTGCGGGGCACCGGGCCGGCGTCCCAGACGAGACGCGCGAGCACCGGGAACAGGTCTTCGCCGGTCCAGGCTGGGCCACGATAGATGCGCCCTTCTGGCGTGATGAAGACGAGTCGGGTGCGACCGTTGCGCTTGTCCGGGTACTGGTCGTCGAGCCAGTCGGAGTAAGTCTTCAGCAAGTGGTGGAAACGGCAGAGGACCTTCATGTGGCCCGGGTGGGTATGCCCTCCGGCGGCCGGATCATTGTGGTTGTACTCGTGGGTGTGGTCGAGATCGGCGCCCCAGGCCTTGCGGTCGCAGCCAGGCCACGTGCAGTAGCAGTCGCGGATGCGTATGTAGCTGTCTGCGACTGCGGATGGCCTGTACGGGTTTCCCGGTTCGGCGACCGGCAAAGGAATGGCTTGTATGAACGGCGGCTCGACGGCGCCCGGGGTGCCCCAGACGTCGGTGCCCGGAATCGGCTGAGGAGGGCCGGAATACGGTGTCGGCCGGGCGCGGTCATCTTCGGAAAGGGGAGGCGACCCTCCATCGGCTTCACGTGGCACATCGGCCGCGCGTTCGGGCACCATTGCTTCCGTAACTGTGTGCTCGTCGGCAGTCGGATCGAGAGTTTCGCAGGCGCCACCGAACGAAGGGTCTTCGTAGCGGCCGAGATCGTCGCCATCCAGAGTGTGAGCGATGTCGACCAGTGCTTCTGCCCGATCGACCTCCCTGTACTCGTTTCCCATGGGGCGGGCGACGACTTCCGGCCTGGACGCGATGTCGCGTACATGGTCCGCACTGATCACCCCATGTCCGGCGAGGTATCCGGGGCTGTCTGCGCTGCCGTCGACGGTTGCTTGATCAGCGATCACGTGAAGAATGATCTTCACGTCGATCCCAGAAGCCACCGCCTCGTGGGTCGGGACCGTACGAATGTTGGCTGTGCAGGGGTGCTTCGGGTCGTTGGGGCACTGGCAGTAGAACTCGCGGGCCATCACGACTGCGAACAGAGCGTCGGCCATCCGGTCGGACTTGCGCCGCGGATCAGCCTTGCAGACCGACATCGCCAGCTTCTCGAGGCGCGCCATGATCATGGCGGTCTCTTCGGCGCTCGCGACCGCATCGATGGCGGACATTCCGTGCTCGATGTTGTTCGACCACACGCCGCGCTTCTTCTTCGCGTCTTCCCGATCGTGACGTACGAGGTCAGGGTCACGGCGAAATATCGTGGCGTCGACCATGTCTCGCATGCGGTTCTTCGACCACGATCCGCTTCGTTGCAGGTGGCCAGCTATCTCGTGGTCGATGTCGGCCATGAACGCTGACCCGTCGATCAGGTCGGTCCCCGAGACGATCGTGGCGATGTGATGCGCTGCAACCCGTCCTTGCCGCAGTTGTTCGTTGACTGCCGGTAGCCGGTCTCGCAGAGCCAATGCTCGCGACAAGTGGTGTTCGGCCCCTTGCTGTGTAATCTGCTGCGCAGCCGCCAAGCGGGCCGCGCAGACCGCGAATGGGTCGAGCGCCCTCAGCGCAACCGCCGCGTCCTCCAAGGGCTCGACCAGTTGCCGATGCAGCTGCGCGGCAGCGTCGTAACGCGCCCACTCCAAGTAGGCCTGGCCTGCAACCGCTGCCTCGGCGTTACGCAGCAGCTCATTGGGCCGCAACACCGCCGCGGCCACGATTCCGGTTGCCCGTTCCTGCTCTGATCTTGTCCCCCCGAACATGTGTTCGAGTTTATCGGAGGGGTCTGACAAACGCGCGGTCTCGCCGCACAGGCTTTGGGTGCGGGTCGTGCTCATTTGCACCCGGTGTGGCCCTCCCGATCGTCATGTTCGAGTACAACTGCTTGCCTCGACGTGACTCCGGCGTCGGCTCGACGCGGTATCACCGAACCCCGGTGTTCAGCTCCGATCGATCCGGAAGACGGGATAAGCCTGTGCCACACCAGCGAACTCGCTCAGCGGTGCCTGATGGGAGACCGGGATGTGGGGGCGGGCCCCCGGGAGCGATCTGCAGGTAGCAGCGCAGGATCGACGCGCGTTCACCGATGGGAATCTCGACGAGGTGCACCGGGCGCCGGTCGAGCTAGGCATCGCCGCCGGCTTCGCGCACGTTGTGCACCCAGTTTGCGTCGTCTCCGAGCATCGAGACCAGGTAGCGCGCGCCATCGTGTTCAGCGATCACCACCGGCAGCGATACCGGCCTGCCGGAGCGTCTGCCGCGCACCGTCAGCGTGGCACCGCCGCTCTGCTTGAACCAGCCGAGGGAATACAGATGTGCCGACAGTGAATTCATGAAACGGGCCAGGGCATGGGGCCTACCATCGCGGTACATCCATCTCTTCGGGGCGTACCACCACGGACCGCCGGCGTTCGATGATTTTGCTGGGTTCATGTCGATACGCTGACACATCGCCACCCAGCGTGCCTCAACGCAGGTGCGCGGTCTCATTCACGGACTGGATGACAAACCTCCCTGACCGCAGCACCGCGACGCGGGTCATCGAGGTGTAGCCGGGGTTGAAGAAGAACGGTGACGGAGCCTGCAGGATGTCGGTCAGCAGAGTGTTGATCACGCCGCCGTGGGACACGATGACGGTCAGCTGCCCTGGTGCGCGCTCGGCTGCCTCGGTCACCGCCACACGCATGCGGGCCGCTGTCGCGATCTTGTCGTAGTCGGGGATGAACTCGTCATATCGGCCCTCTGCGAAGGCCTTTCCCCGTGGCGTGGCCGCGATGGCCTCGGGCGTCGCGTAGGTGGTGCGATCGCTGTCCCATTCGCGAAGTCGTTTGTCCACGTGCACTTTCAGTGCGTGCGGCTGCGCTGCCAGCAGCGCGGTTTCGTGTGCTCGAGCGTAGTGGCTGGAGACGAACTGGGCCACCGGCTCCGCTCTCAGCCATTCGGCGAGACGCTGGGCTTGGGCGACACCCTCGGCGCCCAGGCTGGGGTCGGCCACGGCGGGCCCACCTGGCAGGCCATGGCGGACCAGGATGATCTGACTGGCTGTGGCGATGGTGTCCGCGGGGATGGTGTCTGCGGTGGCGGTGACCGTGTTGTCGACCTGTGTCATGGATTCACCGTGCCACGCAGGTGAGCGGTGTCGTTGATGGCATCGACAACAGTGACACCGGAATCGAGTCGGCGCAGCCGGGCCACGGAGGTGTAGGCGGGGTTGTGCCAGAACGTCTTGGGCATCTCGAGTACGTCCGCGATCGCTGCGTTGAGGATGCCGCCGTGGGCGACCACTACAACCCGTCCCGATCCGTAACGCTCGATCACTTGCTCCATCGCACTCCTGGCGCGGGCACGGAACTTCGGCAGATCGAGTTGCGGCACATAGTCTTCGAACCGGCCGGCCGCCACGGCGAGCAGCCGAGGATCGTCCGGTTCCATGTCTTCGAGTGCGACATAGTCTTCCGGGCTGATGTCGTCGTCCCACTCACGAAGATCTTCGAGGACAAGGTCCACCTCGCGGCCCAACCCGGCTGCGATGGTGTCAGCGGTTTCACGAGCGCGGGCAAGTGGACTGGAGACAATCGCGTCGACCGCCTCGTGTCGCAACCATTCGGCGAGTTTGCCGGCGTCGGCGATCCCCTCGGGCGCCAGGACGGGATCGCGAACCCCCGACACGGGTTGGCCATGCCGGACGAACAGGATCTCGATCATCGGTACCTTTCGAAAAGCATCAGGTCGGGGGTAGACGGGCGGGTGACTCAGCCCGCTATTGTGCGGTCGGTGCTCCAATAGGGGGCGCGTAGGGCCTTCTTGTCGAGTTTGCCCATCGCGTTCCGTGCCAGTTCGTCGACGACCACGTATTGCTTGGGGCACTTGTACGAAGCCATCGACTCCTTGGCGAACGAGGCGAGGGCGTCGACGTCCAGCGAAATACCCTGTGCCGGAACGACAAGTGCGAGGAGCGCTTCACCCAGATCGTCATCCGGCACGCCGATCACGGCGACCTCGGCGACATCCGGATGGGTCAGCAGCACGCGCTCGCTCTCGGCCGGGTACAGGTTCACTCCGCCGGACACCACCATGTCGGCCACCCGATCGGTGATGAAGACGTACCCGTCATCGTCCACGTAGCCGACGTCCCCAAGAGTCGCGACCCCGGGCAAAATGTAAGCGGCAGCGGTCTTTTCAGGGTCGGCGTGGTAGACCACACCACGTTCGGGTGGGGTGCGAAATCCCAGTACGCCGACGCTGCCGTGCTCGAGTTCGGTGCCCTCGTCGCCCACGACAACAGCTTCGAACGGGGGCACGGCCCGGCCGACGGAGCGTGGATGTTCCAGCCATTCCGCGGAGTCGATCTTGCATACGGTGCCGATCTCGCTGCCACCGTACGACTCGATGAGTACCTGACCGAACCAGTCGATCATCGCGCGCTTCACGTCCGGTGGGCAGGCCGAGCCGGTATGCGCCACATATTCCAGGCTTGACACGTCGTACCGCGCTCTCACGGCTTCGGGCAAGGCCAGCAGACGTTGAAAGTGCGTGGGCACCATCAACGTGGAGGTCACCCGATGCGCCTCGATCAACTCCAAGGTGCGTTCCGGATCGAAACGGCCGAGGATGACCACCGGTTGGCCGGAGAGCAGGTGGCGGATCGACGTCAGCGGTCCGTTGTGTTGCAGGGGCCCGACCACCAGATGGGTGCCCGCCGGGTATCCCGAGCGGCCTGCGACTGCCGTCGCGAAGTCGGCGGCGTTGGCCGCAGGCGCCGGCAGCCAGTGCACCTCGGTTCCGCGAGCACGCCCGGTTGTGCCCGATGTGTAGACCAACGGGGGCCGGGCGGGTCGCTGATCGGGAGCCGCTGTGGCGCCCGAGGTGGTGGAAGAGTCCAGAAAGTCAGCCCAGGTGACAACACCGTCGGCGGCGGGAGCGTTGTGTGCGATCACGGCGCGCAAGTTCGCCTTGCCGGCGGCTTCGGTCGCCGATTGCAGGCCGAGAGGCCCGGTGACCACCGCCACGGATCCGGAGTCGATCAACAGGTCGGCCATCTCACCCGCCTTGAGCTGGCGGGATACCGCCACCGGCCCCACGCCGCGGCCGATCGCTGCGGCGTGCGCGAGCAGGGTTTCCACGTTGTTCTCGCCGATCACCGCAATGCGTGCGTCGGGATCGCTTGCCAGACCGATGAGCCGCTCGCCGAGGGCGTCGAGGATGCCCAGGACCTCCTGCCAGGTCGTGACGGTGCGGTCGTCCACCAGGGCTGTGCCGGTGGGATCGGCCATCGCCCGATCGCGGATTCGGTCGAGCATCGACTCAGTCCTTCCAATACGTCCGTGTAGGCGCCCATCGTGCGATTTACTGCATACCAAGTCAAGTAAGACGCTGGGCCACGGATCTGCTGTAGTAACTTTATAGTGATTCTACTTACATTCGGCTACAGTAGTGGTCGATACTGCAGAAGAAGTAAACAAAGTCGCCCACGGCGTCCATGACTGCAAGGTTCGAAACGAGAGAAGAGGTGCTCGTGGTGACTTCGACCGCGACCAACGCAACCCGCGAGGCCATCGAGCCCGTCGGATCCAATGACCCCACTCCGAGCAAGGAAGTGCTGCTCGACCTGCACCGCCGCATGGTCCGGATCCGGCAGTTCGAGACCGAGGCGGGTCGCCTCATGGAGGGCGGCAAGCTCCCCGGCTTCCTGCATCTGTACGTCGGACAGGAAGCGGTGGCCGCCGGCGCCGTGAGCAATCTGCGCGACACCGATCAGATCTCGTCGACGCACCGCGGGCACGGTCACGCCGTGGCCAAGGGTGCGCAGTTCCGGCAGATGTTCGCCGAACTGTTCGGCCGAGTCGACGGCTACTGCAAGGGCCGCGGCGGCTCCATGCACATCAACGACCTCTCCATCGGCATGCTCGGCGCCAACGGCATTGTCGGAGGCGGCATCCCCATCGCCGTCGGAGCTGCGTTCGCGGCCAAGTACCGCGGCGAGGACACCGTCGCCATCCCGTTCTTTGGCGACGGCGCAAGCAACATCGGCGCCTTCCATGAAGCGGCCAACATGGCCGGGATCCTGAACCTCCCGGTGGTATTCGTCTGCGAGAACAACGGCTACGCGGAGTTCACCGCACTGCGCGACCACATGAAGCTCGAGAACGTCGCCGACCGTGCGCCTGCGTACGGCTTCCCCAGCGAGATCTGCGACGGAATGGATGCCATCGCCGTGCGTGCTGCGGTGGGGCGCGCAGTTGAACGAGCTCGAAATGGTGGCGGTCCGACGCTGGTCGAGGCCAAGACGTATCGGTACTACGACCACCAGGGTGTCAAGGGTCTGCGCAAGACCTACCGGACCATCGAAGAGGTCGAGGCCTGGAAAGAACGGGACGCCATCAAGCTTCTCGAGGCCCGCGCGGTCTCCGAAGGTGTTGTCACCGAGTCCGAGTTCGCACAGATCTGGGCCGAGGTCGACGCCGACATCGCCGAATCCGTGAAGTTCGCCGAGAACAGCCCATTCCCGGACCTGGCCGACTTCGCCCTGAACGTCTACAGCGACTGAACCCGAGAAGGCTGAACACATGTCTACTGCAACAGAATTGACGACAACCGAGACCTCCCCGGCCGCGCGTCAGACGACCTACGTCAAGGCCTACAACGAGGCCATCGCGCAGATCATGCGCGAAGACGAGGACGTCTTTGTCATCGGTGAGGACGTCGCGGCATACGGCGGCGTCTTCCACATGTACGACGGCTTGCTCGCCGAGTTCGGTGATCGTCGGATGGTCGATACCCCCATCGCCGAGATGGGCCTCATCGGGCTGGGCGTCGGCGCCGCTGCACGGGGTCTCCGTCCGATCGTCGACATCATGTTCATGGACTTCCTCGCGGTCGCGCTCGACCAGGTGGTGAACCAGGCGGCCAAGATGAAGTTCATGTACGGCGGGGAGGTCAAGGTCCCCATGGTGATCGCGGTGGCCTACGGCGCGGGTGTGAGCGCGGGCGCGCAGCACTCGCAGAGTTTGGAGAGCTGGCTGGCGCACACCCCGGGCTTGAAGGTGGTCATGCCGTCCAACGCGTATGACGCCAAGGGCCTCATGGTGTCTGCTGTGCGCGACGACAACCCCGTGGTTTTCATGCTGAACAAGGTGCTTCTCGGCGCCCGCGGCGAGGTGCCCGAACAGATCTACGAGATCCCGCTGGGTCAGGCAGCGATCCCGCGGAAAGGTGACGACGTCACCATCGTCGCATTCGGACGAATGGTCGCCGAAGCACTCAAGGCGGCCGACATCCTCGAGCAGTCCGGCGTCTCCGTGGAGGTGGTCGACCCCCGATCGGTCCAGCCGCTCGACACGGCCACCATCGTGAAGTCCGCATCCAAGACCAACCGCATCCTGGTGGTCCACGAGGCAGTGACCTTCGGTGGGATCGGTGCGGAAGTTGCCGCCCAGATCCAGGAAGAGGCATTTGACTACCTCGACGCCCCGGTCCTGCGGATCGGAGCACCGTTCACGCCGGTGCCGTTCAGCACCCCGCTCGAAAAGGCTTATGTCCCAGACGCGGACCGCATCGTCGCAGGAGCGCGCCGACTGCTCGAAAGGAACTGATCGTGGCTCAGCAGATCGTGCTGCCGAAGTTGGGGCTCACGATGCAGGAGGGCGTCATCGGTGAGTGGCTGGCCGGCGAAGGCCAGCACATCGCGGTGGGCGACCTGTTGCTGCGGCTCGAGACCGACAAGGTCGAGGTGGACGTGGAGGCCGAGGCCGAGGGCATCCTCGCCACCGGCGCATCGGCCGGCGATGTACTCCCGGTCGGGGCGGTGATCGGCTGGCTGCTCGGCGAGGGCGAGTCGGCGCCCGACGGAACGGCTACTGTCGCGAAGCAAGAACCAGTGGCTCAAACGCATACCGCTGCTGCCTCGCTGGTCGTGGGTGGCCCCGACGACGGGGGACGGATCAAGTCCTCCCCGAACGCGCGGCGGGTCGCCGTTGCTGCGAACGTGGACCTCTCGACCATCCGTGGCACGGGGCCCGGCGGACGGATCGTGTCCGAGGACGTCGAGGAACATCTCGCCGCAGCTCCCGCCACGGCACCCGAACCGGCCGCAGCGACTCCGGCCACAGGCAAGGTCGCTCAGACCGCCGGCGCGGCAGGCCAATTCGTTGGACCAATCGTTCGTCGTCGCGCGGATGAACTCGGCGTCGATCTCGCGGAGGTCGCGGGGACGGGTATCGGAGGCCGCATCACCAAGGCGGATGTCGAGGCGGCAGCGGGCACGGTGGCGGCTCCGGCGGCCATCGGCGGATCGCCGGCAACCGGCCCGCAACCGGGTGAGGTCATCCCGCTGACAGGCATGCGAGGCGCCATCGCGCGCAACATGATCGACAGCCTGCAGACGATGGCTCAGCTGACCCATGGCTACGAGGTGGACGTCACCGCATTGGTGGCCGTCCGCGAGCAACTCAAGGCCGAGGCGGCACAATCCGGTTCAAAGGCGCCCAGTCTCAACGACTTCGTCGTCAAGGCAGCAGCTCTCGCGCTGCGTGAGCATCCGCTGCTCAACGCGGGCATCGCCGACGACAAGATCACGCTGTTCGAGGAGATCAACGTCGGTGTGGCGGTTGCGGTAGACGGTGGTCTGATCGTGCCCGTGGTGCGCGATGCAGACAGTCTGTCGGTGGCCGAGGTCGCCGACCGCACTCGAACTCTTGCATCCGGGGCTCGGACCGGCAAACTGGGTCTGTCGGACATGGAGGGCGCGACGTTCTCGGTGAGCACGCTCGGCGCGTACGGTGTCGATTTCTTCACCCCCGTCATCAACCCGGGCAACGTGGCGATCCTGGGTGTCGGCCGAGTGAAAGACGGCTTCCGTTGGGAGGGTGAGACTCCCGTCCGCACGCAGGTGTTGACGTTGAGCTTGACCTTTGACCACCGCGCCGTCGACGGGGCACCGGCCGCCGAGTACCTGAAGGCGCTGAGTGCGATCCTTAGCCGGCCCCTGTCGTTGCTGGCCGGACGCTAGTCGGGAGCAGGCATGAAAGGAACCCTTGTAGACGACACCTTGTTCGCCCAAGTCGATCCGCCGGTGCTGGCCGGGTCGGGTTGCGCGGAGTGCGGTGTGGTGGTGTTCCCGTCCGCGATGCGGTGTCCTGCGTGTGCGAGTGCAGCGATGGAGCAACAGTCACTCCCGAACCGCGGCAGGGTGTGGACCTGGACGTCGCAGTCGTTCGCGCCGAAGCCGCCGTACGAGGTACCTGAGTCGGGTTTCGAGCCGTTTGTGGTCGGCTACGTCGATCTGGGGTCGGTACTGGTGGAATCGAGGATTCTCGGACCGGTGGTCATCGGTGACGAGGTGGAGTTACGTCTTCTCCCATTGACCGGCGGCGACATCTCCTTTGCGTTCGAGAAGGTCGCCGAATGAGCGCCAGGGACGTCTACATCGTGGGTGCAGGCATGCACGCCTTCGGTCGGCACCCCGGGGTGACCGGTATGGACATGGGTGAGCACGCATTGCGGGCTGCTCTCGTCGATGCAGGACTCGAATGGTCCGACATCGATGCCGCCGTCGGTGGAAGCAATGTGTCCGGCAAGCCGGATTCGCTTGTGTCGCGGCTCGGTTTGACCGGCATACCGTTCACCACCGTCAAGAACGGCTGTGCAACAGGCGGAGTGGCATTGTCGACCGCGGCCGACATGCTCACTGCCGGACGTGCGAATGTGGTTGCGGTCGTCGGGTTCGACAAACACGAGCGGGGCGCGTTCGGCTCGGATCCCGCCGCGTACGGACTCGGTCAGTGGTACGCCCGGAGCGGGATGATGGTCACCACCCAATACTTCGCGATGAAAACTCAGCGGTATCTGCATCGATACGGCATCGACAAGAAAGCGCTGGCGGCAGTCGCCGAACGCGCTTTCGCCAATGGCGCAGCGCATCCGATGGCGTGGCGTCGCACACCGCTCACCGCGCAGCAGGTTCTCGACGCCGCGACGGTCAACGATCCGCTGACGCAGTACATGTTCTGCTCGCCGGGCGAAGGTGGTGTGGCATTGATCCTCGCCCGCGGCGACCGTGCCCATGACCTGTGCGACAACCCGATTCGGCTCGCGGCTGTCGAGGTCCGAACCCGGCGCTTCGGGTCCTTCGAGGTGTTCTCACCCTGGCTGCACACCGACCCGGTGAACAGTCCCAGCATCGACGCCGCCGCAGCCGCGTTCGATGCCGCAGGCGTGCGCTCGGCTGATGTCGGCGTTGCGCAGTTGCAGGACACCGACAGTGGCTCAGAGTTGATCCATATGGCCGAGACCGGACTGTGCCAGCACGGCGAGCAAGCCAAACTGCTCGACTCGGGCGCCACCCGTCATGACGGAGAACTGCCCATCAACACCGACGGCGGCTGTCTGGCCGGCGGCGAGCCCATCGGTGCGTCCGGTCTGCGTCAGGTACACGAGGTGGTCCGTCAGCTGCAAGGCAGAGCGGAGGGTCATCAGGTGCCGAATCAACCAGAGGTCGGATTCACCCACGTCTACGGTGCCCCGGGGTTGTCAGCATGCACGGTCTTGACGGTCTGACTTCGAAAGGACCAAGATGACAACCACTCTCGACGCGGTGCCCCCACTGGCTGACTTCCAGGCGGAGGTGCGTCGTTGGCTGGCGTCCATCGTGGACCCGCGGCCGGCGCCGACTCCGACAGACCAACCCGACCTCGCGGTGTTCCGTAACCTGTCCGACGAAGACGAACTCAAATTGCTCGATGCCGTCCGAGCGTATCGCCGACAGCGTTTCGATGCCGGCTACGGTGCGGTCACACTTGCCGTCGAGCACGGAGGCCGCGGACTGCCTGCCTCTTTCGCATCGGCCATCGCACAGGCCGAGCGCGAGTTCGACGTCCCACCGTCCACTGAATTGATCAGCGTCACCACAGGTTTGGTGGGACCGGCGGTCGCGATGTTCGGCACCGACGAGCAACGGGCTGCATACGCGAACCCACTACTGCGTACGGACCTGCTGGCATGTCAGCTGTTCAGTGAGCCTGGCGCGGGCTCGGATCTGGCCGCTCTGAGTTGTCGAGGTGTTCGCGAGGGCGACGACTGGATCTTCAACGGCCAGAAAGTTTGGTCGTCGGGTGCCAGATTCGCCGATCTGGGCATGCTGCTGGCGAGAACAGACCCTGATGCACCAAAACACAAGGGGATCACCGCGTTCCTGATCCCGCTCGACGCAGAGGGCGTCGACATCCGGCCGATCCGGCAGATGAGTGGTGGGGCATCGTTCAACGAGGTGTTTCTCCAGAACGTGCGGGTATCGGACAGTATGCGATTGGGCGAGGTGGGCCAGGGTTGGAAGGTCGCGAGCGCCACACTCGCATTCGAGCGCACGGCCTCGGGATCGGTGACCCGCAAGAAGGGCGGCTCAGTCGCCGAACTCGTGACTTTGGCACGCTCACTGGGCCTGGCAGATGACCCGCTCGTCAGGCAGGACCTGGCCGACGCCTATATCCGTTCCGAACTCCGGGCCGCGACCGCCGACCGCGTCGCTCGTGCCGCTGCGGCTGGACGCTCGCCCGGCCCAGCTGCGTCGGTGGGCAAACTGATGGCCTCCGATGTGCTCGGATGCATCGGCGAGATCGCCGCAGACCTGCTGGGCAACAACATCACTGCAGCCGTGGACCCTGATCAGTTCGCCTGGACGGAGCATCTCCTGGGCAGCCCCGGCTATCGGTTGGCGGGTGGCACCGACCAGATTCAACGCAACATCATCGGCGAGCGGGTACTCGGCCTTCCGCCTGAACCGCGTGAAGACCGCGACAAGCCGTGGTCGCAGCGCGACAGGCGCTGACCGGCTGACGCACCGCAGCTACGACAGTTCCTGGCCCGGACGAGGTACGTCGGCCTCCCAGCGTGCACGTCGTTCGTCGTCCGTCTGTTCCCACCACGGTGTACCGCGTTCGCCGAGAGCCACTTTCGTGGCCTGGACACCCGCTCGTGACTCCGGTGCGCCGCCGGTCCGTTTCACCTCTCGGCGCCAGGCCATCAGTATCGAGCGCAGCTCGGCGCTTCGATCTTCTGGAATCGCGGGATCCGTGGCGCGCCAGCGGCGACCGCCCACCACGATGTAGCGACCGTCGTCGGTGTGTTCGACTTCCTTGGCCATGTGGTCCAGGCTGCCACAGAGCAGGCTGGGGACCCAGACCCTCCGATTACAGTGAGTTCCTCCGGTTGCAGTCGAGGGATGTGGCCCAAGTCGGAGGACGTGGGCTGACTTCAGGCTCAGACCGTCTAGTTGGCGAACGTGCCGATGAGTTCGTCGGCCACCCATCGGGCCACTCTGTCCGGGTAGGGGGCGGGCAAACCCAGCACGATGTGACCGAACCCGGCATCGGACACCTGGCCGATCGCGTCCCGGGTGCGCTCCGGCTCGTCGTAGGAGACCGGCACATGGATCGACCGAGTGATCGAAGCAGGATCGCGACCGATTTCGGCGCTGTAGCGGTCGAGCAATGCACTGCGCGCGATGACGTCGTCGATGTCGCCGCCGGGAATGTTCCAGATGTCTGCGTGCTCGGCCACGATGCGCAGCACTGCGGCCGAACGCCCGGCGATCAACAGCGGCGGATGTTGACGCTGAACAGGTTTCGGATTCTGCAACGCCCCTGTCAGCTGCACATTCTCGCCGTCGAAGTCGAACGGCGAGTCCTCGGTCCACAGTCGCTTGATCACCACGCAGGCTTCCGCAAGACTCCCGACCGCATGAGCGACGTCGTGGAACGGCAACCCATGCGCGGGGTATTCACGTCGAGCTTCCGGCGGGTTCGGCCGCGAGCCCGCTCCGATTCCGAAGTCCAACCGCCCGTCGGAGATGATGTCGACGGTCGTGGCGATCTTCGCGAGCATCGCTGGTGGCCGGAAGCGGTTGCTCGTGACCAACAGGCCGAGGCGTAGGCGCTCGGTCTGCGCGGCGAGAGCCGAAAGTAGCGTCCAGCCTTCGAAGATCGGCCCGTTGGGGTCGCCGCCGATCGGCATGAGGTGGTCGAACAGCCAGGCGTGCTCGATCTCGGGGATCGCGTCCGCTTCGAGCCAGACGCGTAGGACGTCGCGATAGTCGACTTGTTGTTGCGCGGTGAGGATTCCGAAACTGGGCGCAGATGTGAGCATTAATCGTCCTTTGAGTGCTTGTGGCAGACCTGAGAAGTCGGCCCGATCGGTGGGTCAGCGACGTCGCAATGACGGGTCGAGGAGGGAAGGAGGGGTGTCCACTTTCTCGTCCGGGGCGATATCTGTCCCGGGGGAGACGATCTCGTCGATGGCGTCGAGGATGTCTGACGAGAGCACCGTGTCGGCGGCCGCAGTCTGGGAATGCAGATGTTGCAGTGTGCGGGGGCCGATGATGGCACTGGTCACGCCAGGGTGAGCGGTGACGAAGCCGAGCGCGAGTTGGATCATCGTCAGGCCCGCCTGGTCGGCGACACCCGCCAACTGCTCCACTGCCTCCATCTTGGCGCGGTTCACCGGGATCGTGGTGTCGAACCGGGCCGGCATCAGACCAGAACGGCTGGTTGCGATCTCACGACCTTCGCGGATCGCGCCAGACAGCCAACCCGACGCCAGTGGGCTCCACGCCAGAACGCCCAGTCCGTACTCCTGCGTGACCGGCAACACGTGGGCCTCGATGCCGCGCTGCAGAATCGAATAGCTCGGCTGTTCGGTCACGTACCGACTCAGGTGGCGTTCACCGGCTGTCCACTGCGCCTGGACGATGCGATAAGCGGGGAAGGTCGAGGAGCCGAAATAGCGGATCTTGCCCGCCCGCTGGAGGTCGGTGAGGGTCGACAGCGTCTCCTCGTCGCTGGTGGTCGGGTCCCACCGGTGGATCTGGTACAGATCGACGTGGTCCACCCCGAGCCGGTGAAGGCTGTTGTCGAGCTCCATTGTGAGCCAACGGCGCGAACTGCCTTGATGATTCCGTTCTTCGCCCATCGGCATGTTTGCCTTCGTCGCCAGGATGAGGTCGTCGCGGCGACCGGAGATCGCGCGGCCGACCATCTCTTCGGACTCTCCCTGGCCATACATGTCGGCTGTGTCGATGACATTGATCCCAGCGTCGAGAGCGGCATCGACGATGGCGATCGCTTCCTCTTGAGTGGTGCGACCGATGGCGCCGAAGTTCATCGCTCCGAGCGCCAACGTGCTGACCTGGACGCCGGTACGACCCAGGGTGCGGTACTTCATGGTGTCTCCTCTGACGGTGTGACGCGAGAGCTTGTGCGGCTCTGACATACTGAACAAAGCGGAACAACGTTCCGTAAAGAACGATACGGAACAATGTTCCGTTTGCCAAGTGGGAGGGCCGAGAGCTCCGTGGTGAAGAAGCAGACGTCTGCGGCACAGGACGGTCAGGGTGGAACGAAGAGCGAGGGCTCGCCACCTCGGAAGCGGTCAGATGCACGACGGAACGAGAAGACGTTGCTCGATGCAGCGGCTGCCGCGTTCGTCACTTCTGGAGTCGAGGTGCCCGTGCGCGCCATAGCCGCGATGGCGGGGGTCGGCGTCGGCACGATCTATCGTCACTTTCCCACGCGAGCGGACCTCATCGTTGCCGTCTACCGGCATCAGGTCGAGGAGTGCGCGCAGGCCGGGCCGGCGCTCCTGACGTCCGTGACGTCCCCGCACGCCGCGCTGACCCAGTGGATCAATTTGTTTGTCGATTTCCTGGTGACAAAGCACGGTTTGGCCGAGGCCCTGCAGTCGGACGACGTCAGGTTCCAGACCTTGCACGGCTATTTCCTCGATCGGCTCGTGCCCGTATGTGCATCTTTGCTCGAAGCCGGCGCGGCAGCCGGCGAAACCCGTTCAGACGTAGCCGCATTGGAGTTGATGAGGGGCGTCGGCAACTTGTGCATCGGATCGGGTGACACCTCGACCTACGATGCAAGACGCATGGTCGGACTGCTCATGGATGGGCTGCGCGTTCGGTGAGCGCGGGGCGCAGGCTGCGGGCTTGCCACTACTGTCGGAACATGCCCACAACGAAGCGAGTTCTCCAGGTTTCCGACAGCATCGATATCGCTGCGGACCCAGCCCGTCTGTACGCGATGGTCAGTGACCCGACTCGCATGGGCGAGTGGAGTCCAGAGAACCTCGGAGCTACTGTCGTGAACCCGGCGGCCGACGGCGCGGCGTTTGTCGGGATGGTGTTCGACGGTCGCAACAGGCGTGGGCGCACCAAGTGGGTCACCCGTTGCACGGTGACCGCAGCCGAGCCCGGTGCGCACTTCGCATTTCGGGTCCATGCGATCGGACCGAAGACCCCACGCCTCAAAGGTGCAAATGCGTCCTGGGAGTACCGGTTCGCAGCCACCGAGGACGGTCGCACCCGAGTCACCGAGACCTGGTTCGACGACCGGATCAAGTGGCCCGATGCGGTGGCAGGAGTCTTCGACCGAATTGTCACCCGCGGCAAGACATTCCCGGAGTTCCAGCGCCAGAACATCGCGAAAACGCTTGAAGCACTGCGCACAGCTGTGGAAAGTCGGTAGAGCGGACGTTCGGTGATGTAAGACTGTGGCAATGAATCGGTATCGCGTGTTCTCACTGACCCGCATCACCGGCCATGTCTCCTGGTGGGTGTTCGTGGTGGTGACACTGTTCGCAGGCGGCATCACCTGGACCGGGGCCAGCGAGTACCTCGGCCCCGCGTCCGGCACGGGCTGGTCGGGAAATCGGCAGGCCTACAGCGAGATCAAAGCTCCGGTCGCCATCGCCAACTTCACCGGCACGTCGTCTTTCGACGCCAACCCCTGGCCCGGCTCAGGAGCCGATCCGTGGACCCAGCTCGAGGTGTTGTCGGTGATTGCGTTCGCAGTGGTGATCATCGCGGCTGTGATCGAGGCGGTGTCATCACGTCAGGTGGTGCCGGGGATCGTGACAGTTGCGGCGCCGTGCGTTGCCTTCGGGTTGCTGCTGTTGGCGACTCCCGGCGTCCTCGACAGTGTTCGGTTCGGGACGATGCAGACGCTGGGTGTGGTGCTGGTCGCGGTGGCGGTGAGGGAAGTGTGGGCTCGCCGGTTCGCCCCGCGGCCGGAGGTCGGGGCTTCAGACACGCCATGACGAACGGCGATGCCGGCCCCGTGAACGGGACCGGCATCGACGTGATCTGTTCTGTCAGTTGATCAAAACGATCACTTCAGGTCGAAGCGATCATTGTTCATGACCTTCACCCATGCGGCGACGAAGTCGCTGACGAACTTGTCCTTGGCGTCGTCCTGCGCGTAGACCTCCACGAGCGCACGCAGCTGGGAGTGCGATCCGAACACCAGATCGACATCTGTCGCGGTCCACTTGGGAGCACCCGTAGACCGATCGGTGCCCTGGTAGACGCCGGCATCGGAGTCCGATGCCTTCCACTCGGTGCCGATGTCGAGCAGGTTGACGAAGAAGTCGTTCGTCAGTGTGCCCGGGCGGTCGGTGAAGACGCCGTGCTTGGTCCCGCCATGGTTGGCACCCAAGGCGCGCAGACCACCGACAAGAGCGGTCAGCTCCGGTGCGGTCACGTCCAGCATGTAGGCGCGATCAAGCAGCAGCACCTCCGCCGGTGTCTTCTCGCCGGTGCGAACGAAGTTACGGAATCCGTCGGCCCGCAGTTCGAGCACCTTGAACGACTCCGCATCGGTCTCCTCCTGCGAGGCATCCGTGCGGCCCGGGGTGAACGGCACCGTGACGCCGTGGCCGGCATCCTGGGCAGCCTTCTCCACGGCAGCGGATCCGGCGAGCACGATCAGGTCGGCCAGCGAGATCTTCTTGCCACCCGAGCCGTTGAAGTCCTGCTGGATCTGCTCGAGAACCGTGAGCACCTTTGCCAACTCGGCAGGCTCGTTGGCCTCCCAGTTCTTCTGTGGCTCAAGGCGAATACGTGCACCGTTCGCACCACCACGCATGTCGGTGCTGCGGTAGCTGCTGGCCGACGACCATGCAGTGTTGACCAGCTGGGCAACGGACAGACCGGACTCGAGCACTTTGCTCTTGAGCGAGGCGATGTCCTGGTCATCAACCAGTTCGTGGTCGACTGCCGGAACCGGGTCCTGCCACAGCTGTGCCTCGGGGACCCAAGGGCCCAGGAAGCGGGTGACGGGTCCCATGTCGCGGTGCAGGAGCTTGTACCAAGCCTTGGCGAAGGCCTCGGCGAGCTGCTCGGGGTGGTCCAGCCAACGGCGGGTGATCTCGCCGTAGATGGGGTCCTCACGCAGGGCGACGTCGGTGACCAGCATGGTGGGGGCGCGGCCCGGTCCGTCGAACGGATCGGGGATGGTGCCCGCTCCGGCACCGTCCTTGGCGACGAACTGCCATGCGCCGGCGGGGCTCTTCGTCAGTTCCCACTCGAAGCCGTAGAGGTTCTGCAGGAACCCGTTGCCCCACTGGGTGGGGGTGGAGGTCCATACGACCTCGAGGCCGCTGGTGACGGTGTCCTCGGCCTTGCCCTTGCCGTAGCCGTTCTTCCAGCCCAGACCCTGCTGCTCCTTCGGTGCGCCTTCGGGCTCGGGACCGATCTTGTCGGCGCTGTGGGCGCCGTGGGTCTTGCCGAAGCTGTGTCCACCGATGATCAGCGCAGCGGTTTCCTCGTCGTTCATGGCCATGCGGCCGAACGTCTCGCGGATGTCCTTGGCTGCCGCGATGGGGTCGGGCTTGCCTTCTGGCCCTTCGGGATTGACGTAGATCAGGCCCATGGTGGTGGCGCCGAGCTGCTCGTTCAGCTCACGTTCGCCCTCGTAACGCTTGTCGGTGCCCAGCCATTCGTCCTCAGGACCCCAGAACACCTCTTCGGGCTCCCAGATGTCTGCCCGGCCGAACGCGAAACCGAAGGTCTGGAAACCCATCGACTCGAGTGCGCAGTTGCCGGCGAAGACCAGGAGATCGGCCCACGAGATCTTGCTGCCGTACTTCTGCTTGACCGGCCACAGCAGCCGGCGGGCCTTGTCGAGGTTTGCGTTGTCGGGCCAGCTGTTGAGCGGGGCGAAACGCTGTGCGCCCTGACCGCCGCCACCGCGGCCGTCGAACACGCGGTAGGTGCCTGCCGAGTGCCAGCTCATGCGGATGAACAGGCCGCCGTAGTGGCCGTAGTCGGCCGGCCACCAGTCCTGCGACGTGGTCATCAGGTCGATGACATCGGCCTTGAGTGCCTCCACGTCGAGCTTCGCGAACTCAGCTGCGTAGTCGAAGTCCTCGCCCAGCGGGTTCGACTTCGATGTGTGTGCGTGCAGGATCGACAGGTCGATCTGTTCCGGCCACCAGTCCTTGTTGGTGAGCGGGGCATGCCCCTTGGGCTTCGGCGACGGGATCGCCGGGTTCTCGCTCTCACTGGTGGTAGCGGTTCCGGCGTCTGAATGGGGCGGGCGACTATCGGAGGTCACTGCGTTCCTTTCGCGGTTAGGTTGATCGGGCTGTGATCACGGGCTGTGATCAAACTCTGGTCGCGTCGGCACAATCGGGGCACAGACCCCAATAGGTGACCTCGGCTTCGTCGAGCAGGAATCCGTGCGAGTCCGAAGCGCTGAGACACGGCGCTTCTCCGACCGCGCAGTCGGCATCGGCGATCACGCCGCACGCGCGGCACACCACGTGGTGGTGGTTGTCGCCGACCCTGGATTCGTACCGTGCGACGTGGCCGGCCGGTTGTATCCGGCGCACGAGCCGTGCAGTTGTCAAAGCGCCCAGCACGTCGTAGACGGCTTGGCGCGAGACGGAGGGCAGCACTGCGCGCACGAGACCGAAAACGGTGTCGGTGTCGGCGTGCGGATGACTGTCCACGGCTTCCAGAACGGCCACCCTGGGTTGGGTGACGCGGAGATCTGCGGCGCGTAGCCGTTCCGCGTTGTCCGGTGTGGTGGCCATGGTGACCACGATAAGCAAGTGTCGGCCCGATGGGAAGGTTTTTCTGGAATCAGTCAAAAAAAGATTTTTCTCGAAGGGGTCAGGCGTCGAGGGCGTCCAGTGCCGCGACAACAGAGGCCATGACAGCCCGCCAGTGGGTGCGCTGTTGTTCTCGCTCGCGTGCATCGAGCAGGCGCTCCTGGTGGAAGCGGATCATCGTCTTCCCTGGTCCGCCGACCCTCACCGCGAGCTGCACGGTGCTGTCGTGGTCCCAGTGGGGTGGCCGCCACGTCAGTCGGATCCGGTCATGCCGGTGGAAAGTCCTTGTCTGGCCGACGATTCCGTCTTCGGTCTGGTATGCCCGACCCTTTTCGTCCAGCACCGACACCCCGTGCCCGAGCCACAGTGCTGTCCCCTCAGGCGATGTGAGGAAATCCCAGACCACATCGAGCGGACAATCCACCGTCTTCGAGACGCCGATCTGCCATCCCGCGTCCTTGGTGTGACCGGTCTCGCGCGAGCTCATCGCATGACGGCGGCGATCGCGGACAGCTCGACGAGCGCGCCGGGGACCGCCAGCGACGCGACCATCGCCGCCGCGATCAAGGGCGGATCGCCTGTCGGGTCGAGAGCTTGTGCGGCAACGGCATAACCCGCGGTGAGGTCGATGCCGTCGACGGCGAACAGCGTCATGCTCACCACATCCGACATCGTCGCCCCGGCGGCGGCCAACGCGGTCTGCAGGTTCTTCATCACCTGTGCGGTCTGGGCTCCGACGTCGTCGCCACCGACAATTGCCCCAGTGGCATCGACCGCGTTCTGGCCGCCGACGTAGATCGTGGTCGCGCCAGGCGGGACAACCGCAACGTGACTGAACGCTGGGCTGCGTACCAGCCCCTCGGGTCTGAGCAATGTGATTGTGTCTATGGAGGTGAAGCTAGACCAATACCCTGCCAAGAACTGTCAGGGTTTGACATCATCATCAACGTAATGTCCACACCGACTGGTCGTCGCCTGCAGATGCTGGCAATCTTGCAATCGAACCCTGGTATCAGCGCGGGCCGGCTCGCCGATCGCCTCGACGTCACCGAGCGCACGGCGCGACGTGATGTGGAACATCTCCGAGATCTGGGCTATCGGATCGACGCCGAACCTGGCCGTTTCGGGGGGTACACGCTCGCCGCCGGATCGATGACTCCACCTCTCGTCCTCGACGCCGACGAGGCACTGGCGGTCGCCCTCGGGCTGCATGGCTCGGTGGGGGTCGGGGGATTGGCCCCCGCCGCGGTCACCGCACTCGCGAAGTTGACCGAGACCATCCCGTCGCGTCTGCGCGGGCGGTTCGAGGCGGTGGCGGCAGCCGAAGCGCTCGAGGGCGGCGAGATGGTGTCTGCAGACGCGGGTGTGCTTGTCACCTTGGCGCTTGCGTGCCGTTCAGCGGAGGCCGTCCGCTTCCGGCATCGCCGACGCTCAGATCACCGTGGTGAGGCACGCGATGTCCAGCCGCTGAGTCTTGTTCGCGCAAGCGGGCGGTGGTACCTGGTGGGCAACGAGCGCGGATCGCAACAGTGGCTGACCTACGCACTCGACCGGATCAGCGATGTGAGGCCGCTGGGGACCCGGTTCACGGCGCCGCCCCCGCCTCCCGATGCCGCGGCCTTTGTAGCAGACACCTTTGCTCACGGATGGCGGCACAGTATTCGGGTGCGGCTGTACATGGCGGGCGACGAAGCCAGGCGGATCGTCCGTCCGGTCGTCGGCTCGATCACCGACGACGGCGACGATTGCATCTTGACGCTTGGTGCCGATGACCTCGATTGGGCTGCGCGCTGGCTGATCTACCAGAACTTCGACTTCGATGTGCTGGAGCCGACAGCACTGAACGACAGGTTGCATTCGCTCGGAACCTGGATCGCGAACCGGTACCGCGAGTCGTCAGGCCTCGAGTCGGGCACGGACGGCGGAGAGCCGCTGACGTAGCTCGGCCTCGTCGATCACGCCACGATCCAGGAGGGAGTGCGCAAGCGAGATCAGCTGGCTCTCGGGGTAGGGAACATCCGCATAGATCGTCGACGACAACCGGTCTTCGTCATCCCGGCGGTCGGTGACGCTCGGAGCTTGTGTCGACGAGGTTCGATCGAGCGCGTCGCAGACGCCATCGAGGCTGGTCTTCCACGGCGGTACCGGGTTCTCGACGCCGTATTTTTGCGCCATCGTCGGCCACATCTGCCCCCGTTCGACGATCTCGGCGAGCGGTGCGTAGTCGCTTCTGTGTCCGGAAGTGTTGTCGCCCATGTCAATTGTCCTGTGCGGGGTGGATGGCGGCTCGTGTCTTGGTGATGACATTGGTGGTCACGCCGGGTTTCGGCAGCGCCACCCCGATGAGGCTGTCGCGGGTGATGATCTCGGCGAGCTCGTCTTCGCTCCAGCCCTCGGTGCCAGGCGGTTGCATGGGCATCACCATGAAGCGGTGCTTTTGATTCGAATCTTGCACCCGCACAGCAACATCGTCGGGAAGGTAGAGGCCGAATTCGGCGAGTACCTGACGGGGCCACCGAACCATGCGGCGCCGGTAATTGGGGGTGCGGTACCACTCCGGCGAGTTGCCGAGGATGGGTCGCGGATAGCAGGAGCACAGCGCGCAGACGATGACGTTGTGAACGGTGGGGGTGTCTTCCAGAATGGAGAAGGCGGTGAAATCGCTGGGGGTTCCGAAGCCGGTGGGTTCGAGCCAATCGACACCGACTTCCTTGCTTGCCGCCATCGGTTCACTCAGGGCGAGTTGTTTGAACTCGGGATCGAGCCAGGCGCGAGCAACGAGGCGCGCCGCGGGCGTCGGCCCGATCTGCTCCGCGAACTCGGTGAACAGCCGGTGCTCTTCTGCGGTGAAAAGCCCTTTCTCGATGCAGAGTTCGCGCAACGCGATCTCGAGCACCTCGAAATCGGTCACCTCGTCGACCATCGGGGCGACAGTCCGCTCGTGGTCATGGTCGTGGTCGTGGTTGTGGTTGTGCTCGGTCATTCCCCCTGCCCTTCCCCTACGCCGATGCAAGCCAACGTTGCGGTATCTCGGTGCGCAGGATGTCATCTGGTGTGCCGGTATAGCCCTCCCACAGCTCCGCCATCTCGAACCCGACGACGTAGAACCACTCCGGTTTCGCGTCCTCGCGACCCCATGTCTCGTCTTCGGGTGCGGGACTCTCGTAGGCGACGGATTCGATCCGTCCATGGGCTCCGCGCACGTACTCGGGTGTGCGGGTGTAGAGCAGCACCGGTAGTTCGCGGACGAGGACGCGATCACCAACTGCGAACGCGGGCTCACCGGCCTTTCCCGCGTAGATCTGCGGATCCCCGATTCCCACCGCGTGCCGATGATGGGTGTTGCGTGAGACGCCGGACCCGTCGCCCTCGTGGCGCGGTGTGGCCTCGAGTCTGTTGCCGGACAGCCCGTCCGGGTAGCGGTTCTGGACTTCCAACATTCGCTCGGCGAGTTCTCCGAGCCCGATGTGGTGCTTCTCCACAAGTATCCGCGCAACGGCGTAAAGCCAACGGCCGTAATACGGTATCCCGAGGTACACCGCTCGGCCGACGTCGACGTTGCCGATGCGCCGACGTTCTTCGGACAGCCAGATTCCCCGCCACGCGAGAACCTCGCACATCACGTATGTCATGTGCTCCCAGTACTCGTACGCCTTGTTCTCGTACTTCAACGGCGCATCGGGTTCGCCGCCGACGTCGTGAACGGGCTTCATGTACGCGACAAACCGTTTGTGGTCGAGAAGGTCGGGTGTCGGTGCGTCAGGGAGTTCGGGATATGACGACTGCAGTCGGGCGATCAGGTCGAGTTGCTCTGCGCGTTCTTGTGAGGTGCTCATACGCCCTCCTCAGGAGTCGCACCTTCGGCGTGTTCGAGCAGTGAATGTACTCCGCGTTCTTATCCGGCGAATCGGAATTCGGAAAGTTCGGTGGGGAACGGGTTGCGAGTATCAGATGATGCGGAAACCTCGGCGCCGCCGTTGAGATACGTAATTCGTTGTCCTCGAACGTGATCACCGATCAAGTGAGACCTCTTGGGCAAGACGGGAGAGCTTTTCGGGATTGCGCACGACGTAGAGACCAGTGATCTTGCCCTCGTCGAACCTGAACGACACCGCATTGTCGATCTGGCCATCGATGCTGACGATGAGAGCGGGGGAGCCGTTGATCAGGACTCGCTCGGTGGACACCGAGCCCTCGATTCGTGGCAGGCCGACGGCGAGGAGTCGTGCCACGCGGTCGGACCCGACGATGGGGCGCACAACGGCCTTCTTGACTCCGCCTCCGTCGCCGAGGAGAACCACATCAGGTGCGAGGAGATCGACCAGCTCTTGCAGATCACCCGTTTCGACGGCGTGCTGAAAGGCTTGCAGGGCAACCCGCGATTCGTCAGGACTCACAGTGCCTCGCGGTCGGCGAGCGGCAACATGAGCGCGGGCTCGGTGAGCAATCTGTCTGACGGCGGCGGAGGTCTTGTCGACGGCGATCGCGATCTCGTCATACGGGAGGTCGAACACCTCCCGCAATACGAACACCGCCCTCTCGGTGGGTGCGAGAGTCTCCATCACGAGCAGCATCGCCATCGACACGCTCTCGGCCAGCTCGACGTCATCCGCAACATCGGGTGCTGTCAGCAGTGGTTCCGGCAGCCATGGGCCGACATAGGACTCACGTCGACGTCCCAGCGTTCGCAATCGTGAGAGTGCCTGGTGGGTGGCGATTGTGACCAGATACGCGCGCTCGTTGCGGACGTCGTCGAGGTCGACTGCCGCCCAGCGCATCCAGGTCTCCTGCAACGCATCCTCGGCGTCGGCAGCAGAACCGAGGATCTCGTAGGCAATCGTGAACAGCAGATTGCGATGAGCGAGGAACACGTCGGTCGCGGCATCAGAATGTCCGCCGGGGGCGTCGGCTGCGGTCAGGGGCTCGTCGGTCATCGGTGCCTTCCTTGCGTTGGTCGCTTGTTCCCATGAGACGCCCGTGTCGGCGAATGTGTGACACCTGGCTGGGGGTGTCACAACCGGAGGCTCGCCGACATCTCGTGGTTGTCGCATTCCGCGACAGACACCATCTCAAGTGAGGACATGATCAATGGTTGCCCGATTCGACATGCTCGACAATGACGTTGCCGCCAAGTTCAGCAAGCGGTTCCTCAACGCCGGCCTGGTGATCGACGATTCGCCACTGCCGAGATCGACCCAGGAACTGGTCAAGATTCGCGCCAGTCAGATCAACGGGTGTGGATTCTGCACGGACATGCACACCAAGGAGGCGGCCGCGGCCGGGGAGACATCGACGCGGCTCAATTTGATTGCCGTGTGGCGTGAGGCAACCGTGTTCACAGACGCAGAGCATGCTGCGTTGGCCCTCACCGAAGAAGCCACCCGACTCGCCGATCATCACCGTGGCGTCCGCGATGAAACCTGGGCGGAAGTGCGCAAACACCATGACGACGATCAGGTTGGCGCCCTGATTTGTCTCATCGCACTGATCAACGCAGCCAATCGGATCAACGTGATCGTGAAGACGCCGGCAGGCGCCTACGAGCCAGGCATGTTCGCGCAGATGGCGAACTGATCGGTGCGTGTGCGGCCGGGCGACGCACTCAGCGGCAGCAGGTAGGGTCGAGAACCTGCCGCAGGGCCTGCAACGCGTCGGTGTGGGCGCGGTAGTAGACGTTCATGCCGCGTCGCTCCGGCCGCACCATGCCCGCCTTCTTGAGCTGTCCGAGATGGTGACTGACCGTCGGCTCGGACAACTTCACGGACGCGGCGAGGTCGCAGGTGCACACCTCACCCGACTCTGCCGTGAGGAGAATCGACATGAGCTTTATCCGCACAGGGTCGGCAAGTGCCTTGAGCCGCAACGCAACTTCGAGCGCGGCCGCATCGTCCATCGGTGACGCCGAGACCGGTGTGCAGCAGACCCGCTGGCCCGGGGGCTCGGCTCGGGGTGCGGGTGGTTGCTCGGTCTGTAGCGTGAGCTTCCGCGGGTCTCGGGACCTGCCCGGGGGCTCCGCTCGGGGTGCTGGTGGTTGCTCAGTCTGTAGCGCGAGCTTTCGCGGGTCTCGCGCGCTGCCCTGCGACCCGGCTCGCGGTCCTCGCCGTTGCTCGCCCCGCAGACCGAGCCTCTGCGAGTTTCGGCAGCTCCCCGCGACCGCCCTCATAGACGCTCGCGCCGCAGACCCGCTGGCCCGCGACCCGGCTCGGGGTGCTGGTGGTTGCGCGGTCTGTAGCGTGAGCTTCCCTGAGTTTCGGGACCTGCCCGGGGCTCCGCTCGGTGTGCTGGTGGTTTGCGCGGTCTGTAGCGCGGGCGTTTGCGAGTCGGGTGGGCTGGCCCGCGACCCGGCTCGGTGTGCTGGCCCTTGCTCGGTCTGTAGCGTGAGCTTTCGCGGGTCTCGCGCGCTGCCCTGCGACCCGGCTCGCTGACCTCGCCGTCGCTCGCCCCGCAGACCGAGCCTCTGCGAGTTTCGCGACCTGCACATTAACCCCGCTCGCCTTCCTCGCCGATGCTCGGTCTGTAGCGCGAGCTTTCCCGGGTTTCGTGAGCTGCCCACCGAGCCCGCCCGATCAGCTCAGGTCATCCGGGCGATGAGGTCGGTGACCCGGGTTGCGATGTCGTCGCGGATCAAGCGCATCCGCTCGATGCCCTCGATCCCCCGCAGCGATGGTTCGTCGGTGTCCCACACCTCGAGGGTGGTTCCCTCTGGAGGGTTCACCCGCGCGGCTGACCCGACGACCACGGTCACGTCAGCGGCGCGCATCATGTCGTCGGTGAGCTGGCGGGGCCGGTGATCGGAGACCTCCACCCCGACCTCGGCGAGAGCCTGGGCGGACAGCTCGTTCACCCGGCTATCGACCGTCGCTTCGGTGCCTGCTGAGCCTGCGGACACGGCAGCGCCGGCGATCTTCTGGGCGAGGCCTTGCGCCAACACCGACTTGCCCCTGTTGCTCACGCATATGAACAGCACGTTGGGAACCCTGCTAGCCGTTGGCGTTTCGTCAGACATTGCGCGCCACACCCCTCAACGGGAGGGCGGTTGCGGAGTGAAACGTCGACGCAGGGCAAGCGATACGTACACCAGAGCGACCAGGACGGGCACCTCGATCAAGGGCCCGACCACACCGGCGAGCGCTTGCCCCGACGTGGCGCCGTAGGTGGCGATGGCTACAGCGATGGCGAGTTCGAAATTGTTGCCCGCCGCAGTGAACGCGAGTGTGGTGGTGCGTGCGTACCCCAGCCCCATCGCTGCACCGAACGCGTATCCGCCACCCCACATGACCGCGAAGTACACCAGTAGCGGGAGCGCGATCCGGACCACGTCGAGAGGCTGCGACGTGATCTGAGCACCCTGCAACGCAAAGAGAATGACGATCGTGAACAGCAGTCCGTACAACGCCCAGGGGCCGATTCGCGGTAAGAATGTTGTCTCGTACCAATCTCGGCCTTTGCGCTTCTCGCCGAGGTGACGGGATAGGAAACCGGCGATGAGCGGGATTCCCAGGAAGATCAGCACGGATTGCGCGATCTGCCACGGGGACGCCTCGATGGTGGTCTGTTCCAGGCCCAGCCACCCCGGGAGTACCGAGAGGTAGAACCATCCGAGCGCGGCGAACATGACCACCTGGAACACCGAGTTGATCGCGACAAGCACTGCGGCAGCTTCGCGATCACCGCACGCGAGGTCGTTCCAGATGATCACCATCGCGATGCACCGTGCCAGCCCGACGATGATGAGGCCGGTCCGGTACTCGGGCAGATCGGGGAGGAACAGCCATGCCAGGGCGAACATCAGTGCGGGGCCGATCAACCAGTTCAGCACCAACGAGGCCGCCAGCAGACGTTTGTCGCCGGTCACGGAGTCGAGACGGTCGTAGCGGACCTTGGCGAGCACCGGGTACATCATGATGAGCAACCCGATGGCGATGGGCAGCGAGACGCCGTCGACCGAAATCGCGGACAGCGCCTTGTTCAGTCCGGGGATCAGCCGGCCGAGCGCCAGGCCGACGACCATCGCGACGCCGATCCACACCGGCAGGAAGCGGTCGAGTGTGGACAGCTTCGCGACGACCGCCGGTCTGTCGGCCGCGTCTGTCGCCGTGCTCACGAGGTCACCAGGGCTTCATCGACGGTGTGCGAGAGATCGGACATGTCGAGTGTCGCCGAAAGTTGTTGCAGCGTACCGGGTACCACCCGGTAGTAGACCCAGGTCCCGCGGCGCTCACAGTCGAGCAAGCCGGCTTGCCGTAGCACCTTCAGATGATGCGAGATCGTCGGCTGGGACAGATCGAACGAGTCCGATATGTCGCAGACGCATGCTTCGCCGCCGAGGTGACTGGCAATCAGGCTCAACAGGCGCAGCCGTACCGGGTCTCCCAACGCCTTGAACATGCGCGCCAGCTGGACGGTGCGGTCCATGCTGAGCGGTTCCTGGACCAAGGGCGAGCAACAGGCTTCATCGCGGGACGGGTTCGGACTCTGATTCGACACCGATCTATATTGACAGTTGTCGATGCAGCGCGCCAAACGAACATTGGACAGGCGCTTCGGCCGCGGCTCTCCTTGTGGTCAGGCGCTCACCAGGCCAGGGCCGTGGCCAGTCGCTCGCGATGCATGGCACTGCCGCCGAGCAGCTGAGCGTCGGCGCGCGCTCGCCGAAAATAGAGATGGCAGTGGTGTTCCCACGTGAAACCGATGCCGCCGTGTAACTGCACGGCTTCGGCACTCACTGTCCGGTAGGCGTCCGAACACCAGGCCCTTGCGACGGCCCCGGCCTCAGTCCGGTCATCGGACTCGACTGCGCGGCTCACTGCCGAGCGACTCGACTCGACGAGGACAAGCAAATCCGCAAGGGTGTGTTTGACGGCTTGGAAGCTGCCGATGGCCCGACCGAACTGGCGGCGCTCTTTCACATAGTCGACCGTGTGATCGAGGCTGGCCTGAGAACCGCCGAGTTGCTCGGCTGCCAGCACGATACATGCGGTATCGAGGGCTGGAAGCACTGCAGCAGATGCATTTCCACCGGTGGTGAGCCGGATCGCCGGGACGGCAGCCAGGTGGACCGAGGCCTGAGCACGGGTGAGGTCCAGGGTTTCGACGGGATTGACGTCCACGCCGTCAGTGGCCGCCGCGACGACAAAAATGTCGGGACCGTCTGCGGTGTTCGCGGCGACGACAATCCATGTCGCTCCTGCGGCGCCGAGCACGGCCAGGGCGTGTCCGTCGATCACCCAGCCGCCGTCGACTTCGGTTGCAGCGAACAGCAACTCGTCAGTCGACCACCACCCCCGTCGGTCGAACCCTGCGAATGCGGCAGGCGCTCCCTCTGCGATCTCCGTCAGGACGTCGTCGGGAGGTGTGGGTGTGCCCAGTAGGACCTGGCCGGCGATGACGGTGGAGAGAAAGGGGACCGGCAGCAGTGCGGCTCCGAGCTCCTCGGCCACCACCGCCAGTTCGGGGAGACCACCAAGACCTCCCAGGTCTTCGGGCAAGCCCAGTGCGCCGATGCCGATCTGCTCGGCCAGCACCGACCACGCTATGGCATCCCAGCCAGGGCCGTCGGCGTCCAGCCGACGGCACAGGACCGGCCCGCCGAGGTCGACAGCGGCATCACGGACTGCAGTACGCAGGTCATCGAGTTCGGTACTCACCGCCCGTCACCTGCTTTCGAGTGCCGCGTGCGCAGCAGCCAGCCGGGCCACCGGGACACGACGCGGTGAACACGAGACATAGTGCAGTCCAACAGAATCCAGGAAGGCGATCGACGCGGGATCGCCGCCGTGTTCGCCGCACACGCCGAGCTTCACCTCGGGTCGTGCCCGCCGCGCACTGCGGACGGCCATCGAGATCAACGCCCCGACACCATAGGTGTCCAGTACGGCGAAAGGACTGTCGTCGAGCAGGCCGTGTTCGAGATAGTGGGTGAGCATGGTCTTCTCGACGTCGTCCCGCGAGAACCCATAGGTCAGCTGCGTCAGATCGTTGGTGCCGAACGAGAGGAATTGCGCGTCTTCGGCCAACAATTCGGCCAGCAAGGCGGCGCGGGGTGTCTCGACCATGCTGCCCACGAGATACGGAATCGTCACGCCGGTGTCCTGCTCAACATCCGCTGCGGCCGAACGCACCTGCTCGATCGCTTTGGACAGCTCGCCGGGCAGTGACACCAACGGGATCATCACCTCGAGTTGTGGTTGCAGCCCTTCCCCGTTCACGGTCACCCACGCCCGGAACAACGCCTCGGCCTGTGCCGGATACAGCTTCTGCTGCACCATCGCGAACCGCACACCCCGCAATCCGAGCATCGGATTCGACTCATGGGTGTCGGCGGCGCGCTGGGCTTGCGCCTCGTCGCGGTACTCGCCGTCGGCAGGCAGGAACTCGTGGAGTGGAGCGTCGAGAAGGCGAACCGTGATCGGCCGGCTTCCGACCACTCGCAGTAGGTCGGTGAAGTCGCTCTGCTGGGCAGTGGTCAGAGCGGCGATCGCCTCGATCTCTTCAGCCTCCGATTCTGCGAGCACAAGGCGCTGCACCAGAGGGAGCTGATCGCCGAGGAACTGATGTTCGGTGCGGCAGAGGCCGATTCCCTCGGCACCGAGCCGAAACGCCGTAGCGGCGTCCTCGGCGTTGTCTGCATTGGTGCGCACCCTCAGGCGCCGGATCTCGTCGGCCCACCCGAGTAGTATCTCGAGTTCGGCCGATGGCTCGGCGGGGCGAATCGTCACGGTGCCGCAATACACGTCTCCGGTGCGCCCGTTGACCGACACGGTGTCGCCTTCACGGAGCGTCACCTCACCGGCGGTGACCGTGCCGGCGTTCGCGTCGATCCGTAGCGTCGTCGCTCCGCAGACAGCCGGGCGTCCGGCCCCCCGTGCGACAACCGCGGCATGCGATGCCAGCCCGCCGTTCGATGTGACCACCGCGGTGGCCGCGAGCAGGGCCGGCACGTCTGCCGGGCTCGTCTCGGATGCGACGAGGATGACGTTCTTGCCCTGGCCTGCGAGCTGAATTGCGCGGTCGCTTGACAGGGCGATCTCACCGATTGCAGCGCCGGGAGAGGCCGGCAGCCCGCGTGCGAGCAATTGTTCGGACCCGGTCAGTTTGAGCTGGGCGTGCAGGAGGTCTTGCATCAGGTCTGGTTCGAGCATGCGAACGGCTTCGCTGCGGTTGATGGAGCCTGCGGTCGCGAGATCCACCGCGAGGTGTGTGATCGCACGTGGACCGGGGTGTTCGACCGCCTGGGCACTCAGCAACGCCAGCTGGCGGTCTCGCACCTCGAACTCGACCTCTGCGACTCCGCGCAGATGCGGCTCGAGGGTTGCGAAGATCTGGTCCAGGATCTGGACACCGCCAGGTGTCTGGTCGAGGGGGTCACCGGGACCCGGATTCGGGTCGGCCCGACGAACGCCGAGATGAAACACGCCGTGGGGTGCGAAGCGGCCGGTCTCGAGGTCGCGGCTGATGGCCGATCCGTAGCCGGACTCATTCCACGAGCCCAGACGCAGCGCTCGGACATGCAGGGCGATCCCGAGATCGTCGGGGAGTGACAACGCTCTACGGGCCCGCTGGCCTCGAGGTGACGCCCACCGAGCGAGCATCGCCTTGGCCGCCAGGCCGAGTTGTTCGGCCGGGTCGGCGGGAAAGGGTGCACCTGTCGATTCTTCGATCAGTTCCAGCAGCGCGGGCACCTGGGCCCTGCTGTCGGGATGGTCGTCCGCGAGGTCGTCGAGGTCATCGACATCCACGTCGAGCGCGTTCTCCGCGACGAACCGCAGATTCGCGGCCCAGGAGTCGTAGATGTCGCGTTCGCGTCCGATCACTTCCACCAGTGCGTCGATGTTCCGGCTGGACAAGCCGATGACCGAGATGGCGGGCGGTAGAGCCGACACGGGTACGGGCGCGCTGCAGCGCAGATGCATGAGCATGGGCCGACGCTCTGTACGCACAGCCGGCCAGATGCCCCGGACCGCGAGTTTTTCGAGCAGGTCGATCGCCGTGGTGGCGGTCTGGTGATCCTGCAGGCCGGATCCGGCGCCGATCGGCACCGTCAATCCTGGGACGACGGGCAGGCCGAGGGCGACGAGGTTGTCCATCTCGACGCCGTGCACCCCGAGCACGTCTGCGCCGAGTCCGCGGGCACGTCCCTGGCCGTACGGGACGGCGGCGCGGGTCGTTGCGGGGAATGTGTTCTCCGACAACGTCATCGGGATGAACCCGAAACGAGTTCCTCCTCGAGTGCCTCGTCCTCGGCGCGGGTGACACCGAGCATCATCAGAACGTGCTGGTGCAGCCACATCCAGACGGTGTGGTAGCCGTCGGTGAGGGGTGAGGTGAGGGATGCGGTGTCGCCGTCGTCGAAGCGTTCGAGCGCGACTCCGAGACGGTCGCGGTATTCGGTGAGTTCTGGGGCCTGTTTGCCCGCCCGCCGCAGCATCTTCGAGACCGCCGAGTGGATGTCGTCGAGTCGATCACGGATGGAGGCGTCGTACTGGGCGTCCGAGTGGTCGTTGGCCGAGCCGTCCGGCCGGCACTGCCATGCGGTGCACAGTTCACGCAGCTGCCGGTTGACGGGGAGGAAGGCGTGGAGAAAGTCCCGCACGGCCTGCTCCTGCGCGCTGCCCTCCGGCAGACGCACCAGGCGGCCTGCCTCGGCGATACCTGCCGGGGTCGGCATCACCATCGGACCCTTGGCGATGGCATGCCCGGCATCGACGACGATCTGCAGCTCAGGGGCGATCGGCCCACGGGACATGCCCTTCACAACAAGATTGACCAGCTCGGCTGACGCGGTGGCCGGTGCAGAGTTGTTGATCGCGAGGTCGTTCATGGTGCTCCTCGAACGGGTCCCGGCTGCGGGACGGCGGATGGCGAGAGCGGTCGGTGCCTCGCGCTCGGAGACTGTGACCGTGCTCATAACGTACCCAAATAGTAGTGGAAGTCAAGAAAGAACGCACAAACTATGTACAGACTTGAAACCGAAGAGTTACTTGACAACGAATCCGCAAAGTAGATTACGCTGGCTGTGATGGTCGCCACTCGGTGTTCATCGCACGACGAAGTGGAGGCGCCCAGAATGGACGATCGCACCGAGCTCTATATCGACGGCACGTGGGTGCCGTCGGACGGCGGAGGAACGATCGACGTCTTCGAGGCGGCCACCGGCGGCCTGCTGGCCCGCGTCCCTGCAGGTACAGAAGCTGATATCGACGCTGCTGTGGGAGCGGCAAAACGGGCGTTCCCGTCGTGGTCACAATCGCCGGTGGCCGACCGCGTTGCGCTGCTCCGACGCTTCGCCGACGAACTCCTGCAACGCGAGGACGTGTTGGCCGAGACGATGGCGCGAGAGGTCGGAACACCCATCGCACGGTCACGGAGCGTGCAGGTGGGCCTGGGCGTGACAATCTTCCGAACGATGGCCGACGTCCTCGAGTCACTCCCGATGGAAGAAAGGCGCGGAACCTCGTTGATCGTCAAGGTTCCCGCAGGTGTGGTCGGTGCGATCACCCCGTGGAACTACCCCTTGTACCAACTGGCGGCAAAAGTCGCCCCGGCGATCGCGGCAGGATGCACCACCGTGGTCAAGCCCAGCAGCGTTGCTCCGCTTGCTGCCTTTGTGGTCGCCGACATCGCCCACGCCATCGGATTGCCACCCGGCGTCCTCAATGTGGTGTCGGGTTCTGGTGGCCGAGCCGGCGAACGGCTCGCCGGGCACCCAGACGTCGATCTGGTGAGCCTCACCGGATCGACATCTGCAGGAGCTCGAGTCGGACAACTTGCTGCAGCTGGAATCAAGAAAGTGACTCTCGAGTTGGGAGGGAAATCGGCGTTCATCGTGGCCCCGGATGCGGACATGGACGCGGCGCTGAACGCCGCCGTTCGTAGCTGCTACGTCAACAACGGCCAGACCTGTACGGCCACCACCCGGTTGCTCGTCCCGGCCGACCGACTCGACGAAGTGGAGCGGCGACTGGTGGAGTTGGTCGGCTCTCAGACGATCGGCGACCCCCTCGACGAAACGGTGGATGTGGGACCGATGGCCTCGCAGGACCAGCAGCAGTCGGTGCTCAAACATCTTGCGGAAGTGCCGGCGGACGCGAGGTTCCTGGTGGGCGGTCCCGGCGACGTGGACGGGCTCGATGAACGGCTGCGGTCGGGCTACTTCGTGCGTCCGACGGTGGTCAGTCGCGTGGACAACAACACCCCCATCGCCAGGGACGAAGTGTTCGGCCCGGTGCTTGCGGTCCTCACCTATCGGGACATCGATGACGCCGTCGCCATCACCAACGATTCCGAGTACGGGTTGTCGGGTGCGGTGTTCGCGGCCGACGACGACGAGGCCATCGCAATCGCCAAGCGCCTGCGTACCGGGCAGGTCTCGATCAACGGCGGACGGTTCAACGCCATGGCCCCGTTCGGCGGCATGAAGAAGTCGGGCATCGGACGTGAACTCGGCCCAGATGGGCTCGATGAGTACTTCGAGAAGATCTCGCTGCAGCTGCGTAGCTGACCCGCTCCCGCACCGCCCGACCCCGATGCCCTGAACGAACCTGTAGATAAGGAACCGACCATGACCGAGACAGCCCATGTGGAGATCACCCGCTTGATGGCAAGATTCGCGCGGGGGATCGACCTGCGGGACTGGGATCTGTACCGCTCTGTGTTCACCGATGAGATCGACATCGACTACACGAGTTATCGCGCCGGGAACGAAGGCCGCTTCCGCGCCGAGGACTGGGTGCAGCGCGGACGAATGCTGTTCCCGGGCCTCGCTGCATCCCAGCACTTCCTGTCGAACCTCGACATCGACATCGACGGCGAGGAGGGCACCGTGACCTCCTACGTGCGGGCCGAGCACGTACTGCCCAACACCGCCGGGGACGCGATGTTCACGATCGGCGGCTATTACACCGACGGCGTGGTGCGGGTTGGTGGAGAGTGGAAGATCCGGAGCAAACGGCTCACGGTGCTGTGGAACTCGGGGAATCCGCAAGTTCTCGCACTTGCCCGCGACCGGGCCGCCGAACTGCTGGCGGCCGCTTGATCACATCTGGCGCACGGGATCGGTGCCGTCCCAGTTCACGGCGGCATCGGCAACCGTCCGATACAGGCGCAGGATCGATGGCCGCGGCTCGTAGATCTCCACCAGGTGACCGAGCTGTGGTCGGGCGTCGTGGAAGGCGAAGTCATTTCCGTTCGGGGTGGTCGCAGAAAGCAGTGCCGGCCAACCTGTTCTCGCATACACACGCTGTTGCTCGGCGAACGACTCCACCATGAGCGCGACGTGGTGGATGCTGTTCCGGATGGAGGTGGTGGCCGCGAACGCCGCCGGCTCTGCGGTGTGGGTCTGCACCAGTTCGATCTGTAGGCGACCCCACTGGCCGTAGGCGGACGAGTGGTCGAAAGCGCCCGGCTCGCCATCGGGGCCCAGGGCGCCGGTGATGCGGTTGCGGCGCACGAGAAATGGCCCGGCGCCGAGTCGGGATGCGAACTCCTCGGCTGCGTAGGCGACATCGTCCACCATGTAGGCGATTTGTACGACGGTGCCCAGGTCGACGTCGATCACTGAAGGCCACCTCTCCTTTACCACTCGGTAACTTCTATCTGACTGTAGATACCTGTTGCCGCAGCGGCGCCGGGTTGCCGGCGTTGACGCTGGACAGTTGCCGCGGTGTGCATGAATCTCCCGGTCAGAGCCGAAAATAACAAATTCAGCAAACGCTGGACATATCCATGTACATACTTCACTATGATCCAGGTAACACAAGTGATATTCAAGTAACTCTCCTCACGTAGGTAGGCCAACATGACAGACGCGCTCAGCATCAGCGGCCTCTCGAAAACTTTCGGCGGCCAACGAGCCCTCGATGGTGTCGATCTCTCGCTTGCCCCCGGTGAAATCCGTGGACTGGTGGGACAGAACGGGTGCGGTAAGTCGACATTGATCAAAGTTCTTGCCGGATACCATGATCCGGACCACGGTGCGAAGATCACCGTGGCGGGCAACGAGCTGAACCTCGGAGTCCCCGGTGGTGGGGAGGCGGCCGGGCTGCGCTTTGTCCACCAAGAACTGGGCCTCGTCGAGAGTCTGGATGTCGTCGACAACCTCGCTTTGGGTCACGGCTACAAGCGCACTGCTGTCGGCACCATCGACAATCGCGCAGAACGGGCCCAGGCCAAAGAAGCGCTCGCAGAACTCGGGTTCGACCTGAACCTCAAGAAGCTGGCCGGTGCGCTCACGATGAGCGAGCGGACCATGCTGGCCGTCGCACGCGCTGTTCAGGGACGCAGTGGCGACACCCACATCCTCGTGCTCGACGAACCGACCGCCAATCTGCCTGCGGCCGAGGCGGTTCGCTTGTTCGAGCTGGTCCGCAAGATCCGCGACCGCGGTGTGGCCGTACTGTTTGTTTCGCACCACCTCGGAGAGGTGTTCTCGCTGTGCGACAGCGTGACCGTGATGCGCGACGGCAGAGTCGTGACCACGCGACCTCTCGAGGGGCTCGATGAACCCGGTCTCGTGGAACTGATGATCGGCCGCCGAGTCGAGGAGTTCCTCGCCGAGCCCGAAGAGACAACGCATGCCGGAGCGCCTGCGCTCGAGGTCGACGCGCTCACCTGTGGTGCCGCACACGAGCTCAGCTTTGCGATCCATCCCGGAGAGGTCCTCGGAATCGCCGGGATCACCGGGTCGGGCCGCGAACACATCGTCCCGGCGCTGTTCGGCGGCGAGAGTCGTGCAGGCGTGGTGACGATCGACGGCAACGTCGTCGAGCAGGGCCGTCCCGATCTCGCGATGTCGGCAGGGATGGGCTGTGTTCCCGCGGAACGTCTGAGCAACGCCGCGTTCGCGGCCGCATCGTTGCGCGAGAACGTGTCCGTGGCCGACCCGTGGGCGTACACCAGCGGTGGCTGGCTCCGTGCAGGACGTGAGAAGTCCGATGTGGCAACGTGGCTCGAACGTCTCGGAGTTCGTCCGGCCGGTGACACCGAGCGGGCCCTCGGCACCCTCAGCGGCGGCAACCAGCAGAAGGTCATGCTGGCACGCTGGCTGCGGCGCAATCCGCGGGTATTGCTGCTCGACGAGCCGACCCAGGGCGTCGACATCGGCGCCAAGGCCGACATCCACGCGCTGATCGACGACGCCGCGGAGAAGGGTGCCGCCGTCCTGGTGGTGTCCACCGACCACGGCGAGCTGACGAGGCTGTGCGACCGCGTGATCGTGCTTTCCGCAGGACGGGTCGTGGACGATCTGCGCCGGCCCCGCATCGACCCCGATCGACTGACCGCCTCCACTCTCAAGAAACCCGTACTCGCCGAATCCTGAGCCCTCCGCGGCCGCCGTCTCGCGGCATCGCAGCGGACCTGATGCCCGATCCGCCGCAGCGACATCTCCTCTACCTCCGGGCACCACTTCGGTGAAAGGAACACCATGACAACACAATCCCCTGAAGAGACGGCGACATCACCGAAGGGTCCACCACCCACGGGCGGTCACCAAGCGGGGCGCGGCAGACGCAAGATCAACTTGGGACTCGACCGGTTCAGCGGAATCTATGTCTGGGTTGCCATCATCGTGTTGTTCGCGATCTGGATCCCCGACACGTTCATGACCGAGGGCAACTTCCGGATCATCGCCGGCGACCAGGCGATCACCGCGATGTTGGCGATCGGATTGATTGTTCCCCTGGCGGCGGGAGTCTTCGACCTCTCGATAGCCGGCGTGATGGGCTTCTCGGTGGCGATGGTCTCGTACCAGCTGTCCAAGGGGATCAGTGCACCGATCGCGATCATCACCACGTTGCTCTGCGGGGCCCTGATCGGTGCGGTCAACGGGTTCGTGGTGGTCAAACTCAACGTCGACTCCTTCATCGCGACCCTTGGTATGTCGAGCATCCTTCTGGCAGGCACGTATTGGGTCACCGACGGAAAGCAGATCACCGAGGGCTTCACCGACGGCTTCCTCGATCTGGGCAGCAAGCCCTTCCTCGGACTACCCCTTCCGTTCTTCTACATGATCGCCGTCGCCGCCGTGATGTACGTGATCTTGGAAAAGACTCCCCTCGGCCGGTACCTGTACGCCACCGGTGGCAATCGCCAGGCGGCCAGGCTCGCCGGACTGCGGGTGGAACGGATCATGTTCGGCGCGTTGGTCACCTCGGCGACCGTCGCTGCCCTCACCGGCGTCATCCTGGCTGCCAAACTGGGGACCGCCGCCCCTGACATCGGACCCTCCTATCTATTGCCGGCGTTCTCCGCGGTGTTCCTCGGTTCCACTCAGATCAGGGCCGGAAGAGTCAACGTGCTCGGCACGCTGATCGCCATCTACCTCCTGGCCACGGGCGTCAAGGGGTTGCAGCTCGCAGGTGCGCCCAGCTACGTCAACGACCTCTTCAACGGTCTCGCCCTCATCGTCGCCGTCGCCCTGGCGGCCCGCACCGCCCGTCGCGCCTGACGGGCCCGGTCTCGAAACGTCTTCTCCACCCGGCCTATCGGCCACCCCTCGAAAGGAATCCATGTGAAAACGACAACCTGGACAAAGGCGTTCGTTGCCGTTGTCTCCGCGAGTCTGTTCGCCACCGCGTGTAGCAGCAGCGACGACGGCGGCTCCAGCCAGCCGGCGGACATCGCCGCCGCGCAGGCTGTGACCGATCAGTACGAGGCTGCGCCGACCAACCTCGTGCTCGACACCCCGCTGAGCAAAGCCCCCGAAGCGGGCAAATACGTCATCAGCATCGAGACCCCACAACCGATCTCGAGTGCCAAGGACGACGCCATCCAGCAGGCTGCCGATCTGCTCGGCTGGCGGTACCAGCGGATCATCATGGGAACCGACGCAGAGGCCGCACCCAAGGCGATGGATCAGGCCATTGCGCTGAAGCCGGATGCCATCCACTTCTCGGGCACCCCGGTGTCGATGCTGAGCAAGCAGATCGAGTCCGCGAAGGCGGCCGGGATCACCGTGATCGCCGACAGTGTCGGTGACGAGCCGATCCCCGGCGTGATCTCCACATCCTTGGATGGAACTGCGCAGGTGCAGGAGTGGGGAAAGATGGTTGCCAGTCAGGTTGTCGTCGACAGTGAAGGCGACGCGAACGTCGCGGTCTTCACGATCACCGATTACCCGATCCTCAACGTCTTCACCGATGCCTTCACCGCGCAGATGAAGGCGCAGTGCCCGGGCTGCAAGGTGGAGATGGTCAATCAGCAGGTCACCGACCTCGGTACCAAGACCCCTCAGAGCGTGGTCAGCACGCTGCAGCGAGATCCGAACATCAACTACGCGGTCTTCTCGTTCGGCGACCTCGTGCTCGGTGTGGACGCGGCACTACGAGGTGCCGGCCTGCAAGACCAGGTGACCTTTGCCGGTCAGACCCCCACACCGGACAACCTGAAGTCGCTCGAAGACGGTGACAACAGCGTGTGGGTCGGTTTCCCGGTGCAGATCCTCGGGTGGCGCGTGCTGGACATGCTGGCCCGCTCGTTCAACGGCGACGACCTGGCGCCCGCCGACGATGCGTTCCTGCCGACCCAACTCCTCAACAAGGACAACATCGGATCGGCGGTGATCGACGACAAGACCGGCTTCTATGTCGGAGTCGCCGACTACCAGGACCAGTTCAAGGCCCTCTGGAAGAAGTGATCTCTGCGTAGGTGAGGAACTGCCCGGGGCGAGCACCATGCCCCGGGCACTTCCGCGCCATCGGTGAGCCACCCCGAATGATCGGAACCCGAATGGAACAGTCTCCACAGCAACGAATCCTGTCGTTGTCACACCTCTCGGCGATTCAGGTGCCGCCGCCCCAGTTCATCGAGAACGCCGCGGCGGCGGGGTTCAACGCAGTCGGACTCCGGGTGGCACAGACACCACGAGACCGCGGGTTCCAGTTGCTGGAGGGTTCGGCTCTTCTCCGCGACACCCGGCAGGCGTTGCACGACAACGGAATGCGTGTCCTCGACGCCGAGGTGATCAAACTGCATCCGGGCAGCTCGCGCGAGGACTGGATACATGTGCTCGAGGCCGGACAGGCTTTGTCGGCGTCGTATCTGCTCGTCACCGTTCTCGACGACGATTACCAGCGGGCGACCACGCTGTTCGGTGAACTCGCTTCTGCTGCAGCCGACCACGGTCTGCGGTGCTGCCTCGAACCGATGATCTTCAGCGCCGTCCGCGACATGGATGCCGCGGCTCGCTTCCTGGCCGACGCGGGTGACGGCGGCCCGGGCATCCTGCTCGATGCGTTGCACGTTGCCCGGGCCGGCACGCCGATCGACGACATCGCAAGGCAGTCGCCTGACCTGTTCCCCTATTGTCAATTGTGCGACGCACTTTCGGCCGAACCGGCCACGGATGAGAACGCAGCGATCACCGAAGCGCGCCAGCACCGGCTGGCGCCCGGTCAGGGTGTTCTGCCGTTGGTCGATCTGGTCCGCGCATTGCCGCCGACGGCCGCGATCAGTGTCGAGGCGCCGTCTGACCGTGGCGCCGTCGATCCCCGTGGTTGGGCGGACGAGCTGGGTGCCGCCGCTCGCGATCTCCTCGAGGACCTCGACCGGACGGCGGCGGCGGGCCGCTGATCGGAACCGCCCGGCGATCGATCAGTCCATCGGCCCCATCCCGGCGACAAAGACATACAACAGGACGAAAGTGGAAGTCATGACACATCAGATCCGCCCGTTTCGCTTCGCTGCGCAGGTTTACCGCGCGAACACTGGCAAGGAGTGGCGCGATGTGGCCCACAAGGTCGAGGACATGGGCTACTCGGCGCTACATGTCTCAGATCACTACATCGGACCAGGCGCTGCTCTGGACCCCACCGGCCATCGGCCGGTGACGATGGCCCCGATCACGAGCATGGCCGTGGCGGCCGAGGTGACCGAGACCCTGAAGGTGGGGTGCCGAATGTTCTGCACCAGCTACCACGAACCGGTTGTGCTGGCCAAAGAGGCTGCAACGCTTGCGATGTTCGCGCCCGACCGGATCGAGATCGGGCTGGGAGCGGGATGGCTCGGGGCCGAATACGAAGCCATGGGTATCGATTTCCCTTCGGCGGGGTCCCGGGTGGACCGTCTCGAGGAGACGATCGAACTCATCGCCCAGCAGTTCCGCGGCGAACAGATCGACGTGGACGGCAAGATCGTCAAGGCAGCGGGGTTCGCTCCGCTGCCCGTACCCGAGACCGCGCCCCCGATCATGGTCGGAGGCGGCGCTCGCCGGGTCCTGACGCTTGCCGGTAGGACCGCCGACATCGCGAGCATCAACTTCAACAACCGTTCGGGTGTCCTGGGTTCGGACAGTGTGCTCACCTCCACCGTCGAAGAGACCCACAAGAAGATGGACTGGGTTCGGGACGGCGCCGGCGATCGGTTCGGAGACATCGAGATCGAGACCGGCGCGTATTTCGTGGCGATCGAGGGCAAGACCGACGTCACCGAAAAGGCCCTGATCGATCGCACCGGCTTCAACCGAGCCGAGCTCCGGGCATTTCCGCATGCTCTCGTCGGGTCGGTCGATGACATCTGTGAGCAGCTCGAACAACGTCGCGAGGAGTTCGGATTCTCCTACTTTACGATCGGTGATAGGGCTTACGAACAGTTTGCGCCCGTGGTCGAGCGCATGAGCGGGAAGTGAGGAGCATGGCTACCGACGGACAGAACAAATACGTACACATGGTGGCGCCGCAGACAGCAGAAACCGCGCTGGAGGCCGACCCGGTCCCAGCGCCGAACGGCGTGGTCGTGGACATCGGCTACTGCGGCATCTGCGCCACCGATACTCACGGCTACGCATCCGCCGGCCTGCCGCCTGCCGTCTTCGGACACGAGTGGATGGGAACGATCAGCGCAGTCGGTGAGGAGGTCACCGGACTCTCGGTCGGGCAACGTGTGGTCGCCGGTGTCGGGCCGGCGTGTGGCCAGTGCGCTCAATGTCGCGCCGGGTATGCGGCTCACTGCGACCTTGCGTTCGCCGAGGCCAACGGGATCACCGACGACGCCCCTGCGCACGGCGGGTTCGCGACCAAGCTCAAAGTATCTGCGCGCAGGGCCATTCCGATCCCGGACACGATCTCCGACGAGGAGGCGGCCCTGATGGAGCCGGCCACAGTCACCTTCCACGCGGTCAAACGCGCTGCTATTCGCCTCGGCGCCGCCGTGGTGGTGCAGGGAGCGGGACCGATCGGTCTGCTCACCGCCCAGCATGCGAGGGTGGCGGGTGCCGGCAGGATCATCGTGAGCGAGCCTTCGCCCGCTCGACGCTCGGCGGCCGTCGATCTGGGCTTCACCGAGGTGGTCGAGCCCAGCGATCTGAGGGCACTGCTCGCCGAGGCCACTGATGGACTCGGTGCAGACGTGCTTTTCGAGTGCACCGGCGTGGCCGATCTGTTGCAACCGTCTGCCGAACTGGTCCGCCGGGGCGGCACATTGGCACTGTTGGGCTACCCGGGCACCAATTCCTCGGTGAGCTACGGAGACTGGCAGAGCCGAGAGCTGACGGTGATCGGTTCCCTGGCGTATTCGCATGAGGACTTCCTCGGCGCCATGACACTGATCGCCGCCGGCCGGGTGGATGTGCGATCCCTGCACACGGGCACCATCGGCCTCGATGAGCTGGTACCCATGTTCGCCGAACTCGATTCGGGCCAGAGTCGGCATGCAAAGGTCTTGGTCGATCCCAAGAGGTAACACCCATCGCGGTGGTGAGCGCAGACAATTCACCAGGGTTCCGGCGTGGAATCGTGCAACACCAGGTAGTCTCCCGATGATTCGACCTGGATGAGAGACGCAGATGATTCGTGCCGGCAAGCTCATGGGAACTTCACTCGTCGCGGTGTGCGTCATAGCCACAGCGTGCAGCACTTCCACCGACAGCAATTCACAGTCATCGGCATCTACGCCCGCCGGTTCCACGTCAGCCACGAGTCCCACTTCGGCCCCGCCGGAGTTCGCCGCGACCTTGACGCCGCTCATCGAGAAGACCATGGCGGACAACGTCATCCCCGGTTCGGTGGTGATGGTCAGCTGGCCCGGGCACGGTGACTGGTCCCGTGCGTTCGGTACGCGCACCATCGGAGCGAACGAACCGATGGCCGTCGACGACCATTTCCGGGTCGGGAGCAACACCAAGACGATGACGTCGACGGTGATCCTGCAACTGGTGCAGGAAGGCAAACTCGCGCTGGATGACCCGATCGGGAAGTACATTCCCGGGGTCCCGAACGGCGATCGCATCACCGTGGCCCAGCTGTCGGAGATGCGCAGCGGGCTCTACAGCTACACCCTCGACCCCGGCTTCAACGCGACTCTTGACGCTGATCCGGGCAAGGTGTGGAGGCCGCAGGAACTCCTCGATATCGCCTTCTCTCACGAGGTGCAGTTCGAACCGGGTGCACGGTTCGACTACTGCAACACCAACATCGTCCTTCTGGGGTTGTTGATCGAACAGCTCACCGGGAAGACTGCATCGGAGGCGTTCGCCGAGAGGATCTTCGAGCCACTGGGACTGAAGAACACCTCGTTGCCGCCACCCGCGGATGCAGCCATCCCGGACCCACACCCCAACGGCTACTCCTTCGGGACCAATGTGTCGACGATCAACACCTACGAACTGCCCGCTGCCGAGCAGCCTCTGGCGCTGAACGGAACCCTCAAGCCCAACAATGAAACCGACGCGAACCCGTCATGGGCGTGGACGGCGGGTGGGGCAATCTCGACCATGGGCGATCTGGCGACCTATGTCCGCGCCTTGGTGGGAGGTGGTCTGCTCGACCAACAGATGCAACAGATACGGCTGGCCAGTATCACCCCGACCGATCCGGGCAATCCGGCCGCCGCCGGTTACGGGCTCGGTATCGCCCGCTTTGGTCCCGAGTTGACCGGACACGACGGACAGATCCCAGGATTCATGACGTTCATGGGCCACGACCCGAAGACCGGGCTCACAATCACGATCGGCACCAACCTGGCCACCGTGCCCACCGGCGAGGGTTCGGCACTCACCATCCTCAAAGCCATCATGCCGGTCTTCTATGGCGAGGGTTCCGTACCCGGAGCTGACCCGGCAGCGGCACCCTCCTCCGCGACACCCCCGACCTCCACGACCGAGCCGGCCACGCCGTCGCCGGGCGGCTGAGGTCAGGGAGCGGGCACGGGAACAGTCTGGCCACTCCCGCAGGTGGCGCCGCCGTCGACCGGAATCGCGGTTCCTGTCACGAACGACGCCAGCGGTGAGGCGAGGAACGCGATCACCTCGGCGACCTCGCGTGCGGTACCCCAACGGTGCAGTGGCACCATGGCTTTGAGCGACTCGTACCGCTCCGGCGTGTTCTCTTCGATGCGTTTGGTCATGCCTGTGCTGATGGGCCCCGGGCAGACGCAATTGATCCGGATCGAGTCGTTGGCCAGATCCAGTGCCAGTGACTTGGCGAGATTGACGACGCCGGCCTTGGCCGCGGCATAGGGCCACCGGTTGGGCTCACCGCCCATGGCGGTGGCGGACGAGGTGATCACCACGGAACCGCCGCCTGCCCGGCGGAAGAAGGGAATCGATTCGCGGATACCGAGGGCCACCGCGCGGAGATTGACGTCGATCGACCGGTCGAAGACATCCATGTCGAGGGTCTCGATCGAACCCGACGCCGGAACCCCGGCATTCAGGATCAGCGCATCGAGGGTCCCGAATGTTTCGACAGCCACTGACATCGCGTCCCGGTTGTCGACGCTCAGCGTGACGTCGCCGACGAAGGGCACTGCGTGGTCGTTGCCGCTGAGCCAGTCCAGGCTGTCGGCGGTCCGGTCGAACGCGACCACGCGACCGCCGCGTTCGAGGATCAGCTCGGCGGCGGCCCGGCCGATGCCGGAGGCAGCGCCTGTCACGACCGCGACGAGTCCGGTTGCAACCGAACCGTTCTCGGCCTGGGTCATGACGGCATCTCGATGATCGCACGTCCCACGATCTCGCCGCGCGCGAGAGCCTTGTACGCCTCGTCCGCTTGATCGAGCGTGTACCGACGGGTGATGACGCGCTCGGGCTCGACGATGCCGCCCGAGACCATCCGGAGCAGCGCCGGCATGTCCCGCCGTGCCTTGGCTCCATACGAACCGTGGATCTCCAGCTTGCGGCGAACCAGCCGGGCGAGGTCGATCTCTCCCGAGGAGCCGGCGGGGGCGATGCCGACCACCACGGCGCGACCACCGTCGTCGAGGATCTCCATCGCCGTGGCGAAGGTGTGTTTGTTGCCCAATGCCTCGAAGGCCACGTCCACACCGTGGCCGTCGGTCAGCGCCCGGACCTCGGCGACCACGTCGGTGGTGCTGGAATTGATGGTATGGGTGGCACCAAGTGCGGCAACGGCTTTGAGCTTCTCATCGTTGACGTCGATGGCGATGATCTGCGCCACTCCGGCGGCCGCAGCGAACTGTACGATCGACGACCCCACGCCACCGGCAGCGATCACTGCGATGCGGTCACCGAGGTCGAGCTCCGCGTTGTTGACCGCGCCCAGCGCGGTGAACGAGCTGCATCCCAGAATCGACACCTCACCGAGGCCCACACCATCCGGAACCTTGAAAGCGTCAGAAGCCGGGACCACGCAGAACTCGGCCAACCCGCCCATCGAGTACATCGCAAGTGACGTACCGTCCTCGCGCGCCAGCCGGGTCTCGCCGTCGTAGAGAGTGCCGTTCAATCGATTGTGCGCAAAGAACTTCTCGCACAGGTCCTCCAGTCCGCGCACGCAGTGACGACAGTCGCCACAGGGCATGATGAAGCTGCAGACAACCCGGTCGCCGACAGCAACGTTGTCCACGCCGTCGCCGATCTGCTCCACCACGCCGGAGACCTCGTGTCCGAGTACGGCGGGTGCCGGGAACTTCACCTCCGACTTGAGCACGTGCAGGTCGGTGTGGCACACGCCGCAGGCGGTGACCTTGAGAAGGATCTCGCCGCGGCGTGGCTCGGGTCGGGGGATGTCTTCGATCGTGAGGTCGCGGCCGTCTCCGGCCCACACGGCTGCCTTCACTTACACACTCTCCTTCGCCAATTGTGCTGCTGCCGACTCTTCTTCGGCGGTCTCGAGCAAGGTGGCCAGCCGGGCGGGCGTCTGTGCCCAGTCTCGGGTGGACCGCATCTCGTCCCAGAAATTGATCTCGACGATGAACTGTTCGGCTCCTGCCGCCACGGCGGTCCGGATGTCGCGGCGGACGCCGTCGACACCCTGGCCACCGGAACCGACGGCATCGGTCGGTCGCTGCAGGTACGAGCGTAAGAAGAGGCGTACGGGGGCGAGCTGATCCGGCCGTACCTCGCGCATGGTCTGCAGTTGATCGAGCAACGCCTCCGCAGTCCCGCTGCTGGGATTCCAGATGTCGAAGAGTGCTGCGGTACGGGCCAATCCGGCGGCCGAACGCAGCCCGGACAACAGCGGCGGGTGTGGCTGCTGGACCGGTTTGGGCCGAACCACGGACCTGGGAATGTTGAAGAAGTCGCCTGAGAACTCGACCGGGTCTGGTCCCCAACATGCCTGGACCGCCGCGACCAACTCGGTCATCCGTCGTCCGCGAGTACGCGGATCCACATCCATCTGCCCGTGCTCTTCGTCTGACCAGCCCGCGCCGAGCCCGGCGACCAATCGGCCACCGGACAGCACGTCGAGCGTCGAAAGACGCTGAGCCAGTTCGATGGGTCGGTGATACCCGGCCACCAGGATGCTGCTGCCGATCATCGCCTTCTGTGTGCACGCGGCAACAAACGCCATGAGCTCGGTGGCGCCGAGCACCGAGCGGTAGGCCGGGTGCACGGTGGTGGTGTGCCTGCCGCCGTAGATCGATTCGTTCTGCTCTGGATAGAACAGGTGCTCCTGAACCCACAGGCTGCTGAAACCCAGTTCCTCTGCGGCGACCGCGAAGTCGCGCACCGCCGTCGCATCGACGTGTGCTCCGAGCTGGGGGAGGGTGAGACCGACCTTCAGCGTCACAGTACGGTCACTGTCCCGGTGTTGCCGTCCACCTCGATCATCGCGCCGTCGGGGATGCGTGAGGTCGCATCCTGGACCGAAACCGCACAGGGAATGCCCAGTTCGCGACAGACGATCGACGAGTGGGTGATGGTGGCCCCGACGTTCACCACCACACCACCGGCAAAGACGAACAACGGGGTCCAGGCCGGGTCCGTCTGCGGTGCGACGATGATGTCGCCCTCAGCGAGATCGCCTGCGTCATAGGGGTCGTGAAGTACTCGAGCTCGTCCCCGGCTCACGCCCGGAGCGCCACCGACGCCGCTCAGAGTGTCGCCCGGCAGGGCGGGCTCCGATTTGTGTTCGGTCCGGCGCGGCCACTGCGACAGGGGGAGCGGCTCGAACAGGAAGAACGGTGGTTCCAGGTCGAACAACTGGAGGTATTGCTCGCGACGCTCGGCGATGGTGGCCGAGAACGACTCGGGGTCGGCAGCGAAGTCGTCGAGCTCGGTGTCGAGCAGCATGGTGATGTCGTGGTGGTCGTCCATCACTCCGCGGGCGACCATGCGGTGCCCCAATTCGTAGAGTGCCGCTCTCATCTCACCCATCACCTTGACGCACGATGTCTTGGTTCGTTCGCGCCATGGCATGAACTTGGTGATCGACTTGGCTGCGTCGAGGAAGCTCTGGCGGGTGTCTGCATCGGGCATCTTGTCGGCGAGTTCGGCCGTGAGCGCGATGCGCTTGGCCTGATTGCGCTCGAGGATCAGCTCCGGATCGGCATCGTCGGGACTCAGGCGCATGCCGTTGATCGCCATCAGTGCGAGAACAGGTTTGGTCTCCCAGCTGTCCGAACGGATGTCCCATTCGTTCGGCGCCCGGGAGCCGTACTTGTACAGGAAGTCGTCGAAGTCGATGCGGAACTGCTTGGCATCGGGGGATTCACTGGCGTCGACCGCGTCGAGCACAGTGGCGAGACCACCGTCGAAGATGGTGGTCAATTCGTCGGAGGCAGCGACCAGGCGGCCCATCTTCCACATCGCGAAAGACGGGGCGGCCGAGTCGACACCGCCCAATCCGCTCAGCAGATCGCCGAGTTTGTCGCTCTCACCGATGGACTCGAGCAGGGCGCCGGCCACTGCCGGTCCCATCGTGGACAGTGTGGTGGTGACCGGGTGGTAGGCGTAGCAGAAGACCAGGTCGGGAACGAATGATCGTGCGTGGTCGACCAATTCCTGATCGCTCAGGGCGCTGAGGTCAGGACGCTGCTCACGCGCGAGGTCGGCGCGGCGCTTGGTCTCTTCGGCCTCGGGATAGGTATCGGTGGTCAATGCCCACGCGGTCTTCTCGGCAAGACCCGCAGTCAGTTCAGCGTTCTCGTGGCCCGGTTTTGGCTCGTACTCCGGCAGGTCGGGGTGATCGCCCACCCAGAGGCGGTTCCACACCGGCACGGTCAGGCCCGGTAGGCGAGCGCCGTTGAGTTCGGTCATCGAGAAGTTGGTGTAGTGGTAGCCGCCGAAGTTGCCGATGATTTCGGGCATCGTCTCGTCGATCTCGGAGGCCAGGTGGGTTCCGAGGTGCTCGACGTAGCCTTCGCGCCACCCGATGTTGAGACCCTTGTTCCACACGAGTGTCACGTTCAGCGGACTCGACGGGTCGGGCAGGACCTCTCCCGCGTTCGCCCGTGTGTAGACGGGGTAGCGCTCACTGAACTCCCAATCGGTGATCCAGTGGTCGGCGCGTGGCGCGTTGCTCATCGAGTCCTCCTGAAGGCGGCTGACGGACTGTATTTCAAGTCACACTATAGAAACATCGCCCAAATAGAAACATGTACAGAGATATTGCGCAGCAAGTTGAGCAACATTCTCAGTCGACTGCCGTTTCTTACTAACTTGACTGTCCATCTAGTAAGTGATGGCGAAACATGAGAGACTCAGCTCACATACCTCGCCACACCGTGCCTGCCCGTGCGGTGTGATTCGCCGTTCCCGGCATCGTCCTGACAAGAGAGGAACGCCCATGTTCACAAAGGTCCTGGTCGCCAACCGTGGCGAGATCGCGGTTCGCGCATTTCGTGCCGCCGTTGAACTGGGTGCGTCCACGGTTGCCGTCTACCCGTACGAAGACCGCAACTCGGCCCATCGCGCCAAAGGGTTCGAGGCGTATCAGATCGGTGAACCAGGCCATCCCGTTCGCGCCTACCTCTCTGTCGACGAGATCATCTCGGCCGCACAACGTGCTGGTGCCGACGCGATCTACCCCGGATACGGGTTCCTCTCCGAGAATCCGGGCCTGGCCGCTGCCTGTGCAGCTGCGGGGATCACCTTCGTCGGCCCGTCCGCCGACATACTCCGGCTCACCGGAGACAAGTCGCACGCTGTTGCCGCGGCCCGAGCCGCGGGGCTGCCGGTGCTTGCCTCCTGCGCGCCATCCGATGATGTCGACGAGCTGGTCGCCGCAGCGGAGGGAATGCGATTCCCTGTGTTCGTGAAGGCGGTTGCCGGCGGCGGCGGCCGAGGAATGCGACGTGTCGCCGACCCGGAGTCACTCCGGTCTTCCATCGAGGCTGCATCGAGAGAGGCGAACACGGCGTTCGGTGACGGGACCGTCTTCCTCGAACAGGCGGTGGTCAACCCCCGGCACATCGAGGTCCAGATCCTGGGTGACAGCAGCGGCGAGGTCATCCACCTCTTCGAGCGGGACTGCTCGTTGCAGCGGCGACACCAGAAGGTTGTCGAGGTGGCTCCCGCGCCAGGACTCGATCCCGAACTGCGCGAACGTATCTGCGCTGACGCGGTGAAGTTTGCTCGACACATCGGATACACCTGTGCCGGCACCGTTGAGTTTCTCCTGGATCCGTACGGCAATCACGTCTTCATCGAGATGAACCCCAGGATCCAGGTGGAGCACACCGTCACCGAGGAGATCACCGACGTCGATCTGGTTGCGGCGCAACTGCGTATCGCGTCGGGTGAGTTGCTGACCGATCTGGGACTGACGCAGGACTCCATCGAGATCCGCGGCGCCGCCATGCAGTGCCGGATCACCACCGAGGATCCCACCGACGGGTTCCGCCCCGACACCGGCCGGGTCACGGCCTATCGCACACCTGGCGGCTCCGGCGTCCGATTGGACGGCAGTGTCGGACTCGGGTCGGAGATCGGTTCGCATTTCGACTCGATGCTGGTCAAACTCACCTGCCGAGGACGCGACTTCGCCACCGCAGCGGCCCGCGCCCGGCGGGCGATCGCCGAGTTCCGTGTACGTGGCGTGGCGACCAACATCCCTTTCCTGCAGGCAGTCCTGGACAATCCCGACTTCCTGGCCTGGAGGGTCGACACCTCCTTCATCGAGAACCACCCGGAGCTCTTGACCCAGAACGTCTCCGCGGACCGGGGCACTCGCATCCTCCGGTACCTTGCAGACATCACCGTCAACCGGCCACACGGCGAGCGTCCGTCCACCGTCTATGCCGTGGACAAGCTACCGGCGGTGGACGTCGGCGCCCCACCTCCGGCCGGATCGCGGGATCGGCTGCTGCGCCTCGGACCGACGGGGTTCGCCGCAGACCTCCGTCGCTCAACGGCTCTGGCCGTCACCGACACCACATTCCGGGATGCCCATCAGTCTTTGCTGGCAACGCGCGTACGAACCCGTGATCTCGTCGCCGTTGCGCCCTACGTTGCCCGGATGACACCGCATCTGCTGTCGGTGGAAGCGTGGGGAGGAGCGACATACGATGTGGCGCTGCGCTTTCTGCACGAGGACCCATGGGAGCGATTGTCTGCGCTGCGTGAGGCGATGCCGAACATCTGCATACAGATGCTGCTGCGAGGCCGGAACACGGTGGGATACACGCCTTACCCCGACGAGGTGACCCATGCGTTCGTTCGCGAGGCGGCAGACACGGGAGTCGACATCTTCAGGATCTTCGATGCGCTCAACAATGTCGACCAGATGCGCCCGGCGATCGATGCGGTTCGCGACACGGGCACAGCTGTCGCCGAAGTGGCGATGTCGTACACCGGCGATCTGACCGATCCAGATGAGGATCTGTACACACTCGACTACTACTTGCGACTCGCCGAACAACTGGTGGAGGCCGGCGCACACATTCTGGCGATCAAGGACATGGCCGGTCTGCTGCGTCCCCCGGCCGCCGCAACCCTTGTCACGGCACTGCGTTCACAATTTGATCTACCGGTTCATCTCCACACCCATGACACCCCGGGCGGTCAGTTGGCCACCTACCTCGCGGCTTGGGACGCCGGTGTCGACGCCGTCGACGGTGCCAGCGCCGCGCTGGCCGGCACCACCAGTCAGCCGGCGTTGTCGGCGATCGTGGCCGCGACCGAGCACACACCACGTGACACCGGGCTCGATCTCAGCGCCGTGTGCGACCTCGAGCCGTATTGGGCCGCAATCCGTTCGAACTATGCGCCATTCGAGTCAGGACTTCCCGCACCCACCGGCCGCGTGTACACCCACGAGATCCCGGGCGGGCAGCTGTCCAATCTGCGCCAGCAGGCATTGGCGCTCGGCTTGGCCGATCGGTTCGAGGACATCGAGTCGGCCTATGCCGGTGCCGACCGGATTCTGGGCCGATTGGTCAAGGTGACCCCGTCGTCGAAGGTGGTCGGCGACCTGGCGTTGGCGCTTGTCGGAGCCGACGCAACGGCGGACGACTTCGCAGCCGAACCATCGTCCTACGACATCCCGTCGTCGGTCATCGACTTTCTCCGCGGCGACCTCGGCGACCCCGCCGGTGGCTGGCCCGAGCCGCTGCGATCTCGCGCGCTGGCCGGTCGGGCCGAGCCGAGAGCGGTCACGCCCCTCACGGAACAACAGCTGTCGGGGCTGTCAGGGCCGAGCGATGTCAAGCGGGAGACGTTGAACCGGCTGCTGTTCCCCGGCCCGACAACGGAATTCGAAAACCACCGCGACAACTTCGGAGACACCGCGCAGCTGTCGACCAATCAATACTTCTACGGGCTGCGTCAAGGAGAGGAGCACCGGGTGCAACTCGAACCCGGCGTGGAGTTGCTGATCGGTCTGGAAGCCATTTCCGAACCCGATGCCCTGGGCATGCGCAATGTGCTGTGCATACTCAACGGTCAGCTCAGACCGGTGCAAGTTCGTGACCGCAGCGTCGAGACGACCACTCGCGAAGCCGAAAAGGCCGATCGCACCGATTCGGGGCAGGTACCGGCGCCCTTCACCGGTGTGGTCACGTTGTCGGTCAAAGAGGGCGACGCCATCGAGCAGGGTGAATCGGTGGGAAGCATCGAGGCGATGAAGATGGAGGCCGCGATCACCGCGCCCCGCTCCGGCACCGTCAGCCGAGTGCCCATCAGTGGTGCAGCACAGGTCGATGGTGGGGACCTGCTTCTTGTGATCGCCTGACCCGCGGGTCATATCCTCCGGTTACGGCCATATCCTCCGGTTACAACCGGAGGATGTGGCCGATGTCGGAGGGGATGTGTAACCGAAGGACTCAGGGCACCAGCGCGGCGGCAACTGTCTCGGCGTGCACGGCGGTGTTGCCGAACAACAGTTCACTCGTCTTGGCCCGGCGAAAGTATCTGTGCAACGGGTGCTCCCAAGTGAATCCGATGCCGCCGTGGATCTGCACGGACTCCTCGGCCGCGAAGGTCGCGGCTCGCGAGGCGAGCACTCGGGCCGTCGCGGCAGCGACGAACAACTCGCCGCTACTGCGAGAATCGGCGTCAGCGGCATCGAGTACAGCGGCCTCGGCCAGTTCGATCGCCACCAGCATGTCGGTGAGTCGATGTTTGATTGACTGGAACGATCCGATGGCACGTCCGAACTGTTGCCGGGTCTTGGCGTAGTCGACAGACATCTCCAGGCAGGCGCGGGCAGCCCCCACCTGCTCAGCGGCGAGCGCGGTGATGGCGATGGCCTGCGCCTTGTCGAGACCCGCTATGAGGTGGCTACCGCCGACGCGCGCCGCTGACGCCCCGGTGAACTCGATCCGCGCGAGTGGCCGGGTGAAGTCGAGTGATTCACGCGCGGTGCGTGTTACGCCGGCGGCGTGCCCGCCGATGACCGCCAACTCCGGACCCGAGGGTCCCTCGGCGACGACGACGAGCAGATCAGCATCGGCTCCGGTGACCACGGCCTCCTGAGCACCGTCGAGAACGATTGTGTTGTCGTCACCTCCGGACGCGGTGATCGACGTGGACGCAAACGGGTATCCGGTCACGAGTGCGGCGGTCACGCTGCCATCCGCGATGGTCGGAAGATGTTGTGTCTTGGCGGCATCCGAACCTGCATGCAGCAGAGTGAAACCTGCCAGGATGACCGAGGAGAAGTATGGACCGGCGCCGAGTGACCGGCCCAGTTCGGCCATCACCACAGCGGTGTCCTTCAGGGTGAACCCTGCTCCGCCGTAGTTCTCCGGGAACGGGACCTCGGTCAGACCCATCTCCAGCAGCGAGTCCCAGACGTTGTCGCCGGCTGCGGTGCGGGCCAGCGACGACCGGAGACTTGATTCGAGATCGCGCTGTTCGACCGTCAATTCGAGAGGCATTTGCCGATCTCCTAACGTGGTTCGCGGGGCAGTCCGAGCCCGCGTTCGCCGATGATGTTTCGCTGGATCTCGTCAGAGCCTCCCGCTATGCGATAGCCGGGTGCGCCCAGGAGATGATCGGTCCAGGCGAACGTGTTCGGCTCTCCGGTGTCGGCGAGGATCTTCGGGCCGAGGAACGATGCGGCGGCGTCGCCGATCCGCTTGAGGTTCTGGGTCCAGACGAGTTTGCCGATCGAACCCTCAACTCCCGGAACGGCTCCCGATTGCTCACGTTCGGCGTAACGAGCCACCATCAGTGCCGAGGCGCGCTCGTAGATCGCAGCGTCTGCCAATTGCTGGCGTACCAGGGGATCGCCGATGATGCCCTGACTCTTTGCCAGACGCACCAGATCAGCGCTGTTACCGCCGGCGCTGACGATCCCCGCGCTCGAATTGCGTTCGAAGCCAAGCGTGGTGAGCGCGACCTTCCAACCGTCACCTTCGGCACCGACGCGCAGCGAGTCAGGTATTTCGACGTCGGTGAGGAAGACCTCGTTGAACGTCGATCCACCGGAGCTCTGCCGAATGGGTCGTACATCGACGCCAGGCGCATCCATCGGCACCATGAACGCCGTCATCCCACGGTGTTTGGCCACGGTGGTATCGGTGCGGGCGATGAGCAGGCCCCACTCGGAGAACTGTGCACCCGAGCTCCACACCTTCTGCCCGTTGATGCGCCAACCATCGCCGGTGGCCACAGCTTTGGTGGACAGCCCGGCCAGATCGGAACCGGCGCCGGGTTCGGAGAAAAGCTGGCAGCACAGTTCGTCGGTTCGAAGGAATGGTCGGACAAATCGTTGTCGCTGCTCCTCGGTGCCGAGCGCATGAAGCGTGGGCGCCACCAATTCGACGGTCACGAGCACGGTCTCGTGACGGTCCGGCGTGACGTACTGCCGCTCGAGGCCGACGTACACGCGTTCGTGGCTGGCAGTCAGGCCGGCGCCACCCCATTCCGGACCCCAGGTGATGGCACCGAACCCGGCATCGACCCTTTTTCGCTGCCAGTCCCGGGCGGCGTCGATCAGGTCGCGTTCCTCGTCGTGGGTGTGGTTGTGGAAAATTGCGTAGTTCGGGTCTGCCGCAACCGTCGGCCCCGCCTCCCTTCGATCGAGGTGCTCGTCGAGCCACGCAACGCACTTTTCGGAGAACACGTCGATGTCGATCACCTGTGCGTCGACGGATCCACTCGATCCCGGGCTCGGGGTCATGGCTTCCTTCCTTTCGACATCTCGGCGATACGGGCCTCGACTGCCTTCTTGGAGTCGGGATGCTCGGAGAGTCGCACGGTGAAGGTCTGTTCGAGTTCGTAGCCGCGTTTGAGATCGACGTCTTCGCACCCGTTCAGCGACTGCTTTGCCAGGGTCAGCGCGTATCGGCTCTTGGCGGCGATGACGCGCGCCCGCGACATCGCGACCTCGAGGAGTTCGGCGTGCGGTACCACGTCGAGGGGTGCACCCCAGCCGCGCAGGGTCTCTGCATCGACGGGCTCGGCGGTGAAGAACATCCGTCGCATCGCCTGCTGTGGAAGCATCCTGGCGGTGAACCGGCCTCCACCGAGGACGCCGACACCCATCTCCGGAAGGCCGAACGTCGCCCGGTCGGAGGCAACCACGATGTCGCTCAGCGAGGCCAACGCAAGACCACTACCGAGAGCGGGACCGTTGATGGCAGCGACAACGGGTAACGCGCAGTCGTACAACCCGAAGAGTGCCCGTCTCACGCTGCGCATCTCGACGTCGCCGCTCACCGAATCCATCACCCGAAAGTTGCCGAGATCATTGCCCGCGCAGAAGATCCTGCCGCGGCCGGTGAGGACGATGGCGCGGATGTCCTGGTTGTCGGACAGCATGTCGAAGACTCGTGCGATCTCGTCGTACATCTGGGTGTCGATCGCGTTCACCTTGCCGCGGGCAAGTTCGACGAGTGCGATACCCGGTTCCGGCTCGGTGACGACGAGATGTTCGATCCCAGGCGTCTGAACGGTCATTGGGTCCCTATTTCTCGTGTGTCGCGGCGAATTTCATCGCCGTCATCTGGGGTGGGAGCGCATCTCGATCGCGGGTCCAGTCGCGCAGCGCAAACTTCTGCACCTTGCCGCTGGCTGTCTTCGGCAGAGAATCGACCACGAAGACGCTCTCCGGGATCTTCTGTACCGCGATCTCTCGTTCGAGAAGAAATCGGTGTACCTCGGGCAGTGTGAGATCGCGCTGATCTCGGGTCACCACAAACGCACACCCGCGTTCACCGGTCCGGGCATCGGGCCCGGCGACAACGGCCACCTCGACCACAGCCGGATGCTCGCTGAGTTGGTTTTCGACGTCGTGTGCGCTGATCTTCTCGCCCGAGCGATTGATGACATCTTTGATACGTCCGACGATGTGGATACCGCCGCTGCTGTCGAAGCGACCCAGGTCACCGGTACGGAAGAAGCCGTCGTCGGTGAAGGCGGTCTTGTTCAGGCGCTCATCGAGGTATCCGAGAAAGGTGTCCGGTCCACGCCAGAGGGTTTCGCCCACCGCGCCTGTGGCAACGGACGTGCCGTCGTCGTCGGCGACGATCACCTCAGTGGGTGAGATCGGCCGTCCATCGGTTTTGGTGCGCAGGTAGATGGGGTCCCACCGGTCGGACGCCGTGACAGACGGGCCCTCGGTGGCGCCGTACATCCTCGTGACCGTACCCAGCCGCTCGGTTGCGGTTGCGGTCAGCGAGTCGGGGATATCGGCTCCGCCACAAGCGATGTAGCGGATGGAAGGGGTATCGAGTTTCGCTGCGATGGCCGCGTCGAGCAGGCCCCGGAGGAAAGGCGTCGAGAAGATCATGAAGCTGGCGTGCTCGGACCGGATGAGATCCAAGGCCGCCTCGGGGTCCCAGATATCCTGCAGCACAACCGTTGTGCCGAGTAGGCACGGCAGCGTCAGCGCGCAGTTCACCCCGGTCACATGGGTGACCGGTGAAGGGTTGAAGATCACGTCGCGCTCGTTCAATCCGAACCAGGTGATCATCGACTGGTTCTCGTAGACAAGGGTGTTGTGGCTGTGCAGAACGCCTTTGGGGTCAGCGGTGGTACCAGAGGTGTACAGCAACAGGCAGATAGTGTCAGGGTCGGCCGGTGGGAGATTACGTACAGCCGAAATGGCCTGCGGGGTTGCCGACTTCACCAATTCGTCCAACGTGGTGCCGACCGCCGCGCTGACGGGGTTTCCTCCGATGGAGACGACAAGCTGCAGGTCGGGCAGGTCGGTCACCAGGTCCCGGTACATTGCCCCGAAATCGAAACCGCGGTGCGTTCCGGGGATGAGCACCACCTTTGCGCGGGCCTGCCCGAGGATGAATCGGACTTCCCGGGCTCGGTAGATGGGAACGATCGGGTTGGCGATCGCGCCGAGCTTCATGATGGCCTGAAACGCGATGACCGCCTCGGCGCAATTGGGCAGCTGGAACGCCACGACGTCGCCGGACCGCACACCGCGACCGCGCAGCGCTGCCGCGAGCCGTGCCGACGCGTCGTCGAGTTCACTGAAGGTGACGCGACGCGCGCCGTCGATCACCGCAACAGCGTCCGGGTATCGAGCGGAGGCCTGCTCTAGGAAGTGGGCGACGGGCTGATCGCGCCAGTGCCCGGCGCTCCTATATCTCTGCGTCAGAGCAGCATTCGGTGGCCGTGTGGGATACATGACCACCTCCTCGCCCCCGTGAGTACTTTTCTGACACGGACTACAGTATCTAATCCCGCTAACTATGTACAGACTTGGCGCACATCACACTGTCCCTAGGTATGGTTAGCACTGCGAGACGAACTTGGAGGCGGGGGAGAAACACATGACCATCGAGGAAAGCGTTCCGCGGGCGCGCGCCCCCAAGATCTCGGCGCGTGTGGCCAACGTGATCGCGGATCAGATCCTCGGAGGCGGAATCGTCGTCGGACAACGGCTGCCCACAGAGAAAGAAATGGTCGCCGAGCACGGGGTGGCGCGGACGACCGTCCGTGAGGCGCTGCGTCTGCTCGAAAGCCGCGACCTCGTGACGATCAAGTCCGGCATCGGTGGCGGCCCGGTGGCAAAGCGGCCGGAGCTCGAGTCGCTCGGCAACACGATGAAGCTGTTCCTGCAGATCAACGGCGCCAACATCAGCGACGTCATCGACGTCCGGCTGATGATGGAGCCCATCGTCGCCCGTCAGGCCGCGGCGAACGTCACCGACGACCAGCTCGAGACCATGCAACTGGCGCTCGACCGCATGCGCGAGGACCCCGGCGATTACGCCAACTTCCAGGAGAACAACGCCGTGTTCCAGCGCGGGGTGTACGAAGCCGCCGGGAACCCCGCTCTGCGCATCGTGATGGAAACACTGTGGCTGCTGGTGCGCGACGCCGAACCCAGCGAGCACCCGATGGCGACCCGGCTTGCTGCGGTCGAGATGCAGCAGGACGTTCTCGACGCCATGCGTGAGCGCGACCAAGACGCGTCAGCCACCGCGATGAGCGCGTTCGTGGAAGAAACGGCCAAGTACTACCGGCGCCGATTGAACGAGATCATCTCGCGGCCGGTGCACTGGCAGATGTAGAGCGGCATCCCTCAAAATCCGCGGGAACATTCGTGCGCCGCGACGTCTCCTATCTCTGACTGCTTCACCAAGACAGAGAATCAACAGCACCGATTCACAGGAGACATCATGGCCACCGAGTACTACGACACCAACGCAGACGGCATCATCGACACCGCTCTCACCGACACCGACGGTGACGGCATCGCCAACTACGAGGAGTACGACACCGACGGTGACGGATTCGCCGACGAGATGCACGAGGACGCGAACAACGACGGTTACATCGACACCGTGCACGTCGACACCGATGGCGACGGTTACTACGACACCACGGTGGTCGGCTGATCCACAGACTCCCGATGTAACCGACGAAGACCCACCGAGTATTCGGTGGGTCTTCGTCGTTCGCTCTGACAGCCGCGCGGTTCAGGACTTCGTGAACGTTCCCAGACCGTTGTCGTCGAAGTACTCGAGCACCACCGTGCTGCCGTCGAACGTCGCCTGCGACACCGTGCCCGGGTTCGGCATCTCGCCGGTGGGGATGAACGTCCAGGTGTCTCCACTCCAGGGCGTCAGCGTGTATCGCACCCGATCCGGCCCGATGGTCAGTTGCAGGTTGCCGTCGGGCATCGGTGCCACGGTCGCCTCGCCCCAGTAAGGGTTGGTGTACGTGCCTGCGTACCGCGGCAGCGGTCCTGGCGGAGCGGCGTCGGCGGGCCGCTGCTTGCCTGCAAGTTCACCTTCGGCCGGTTCGGCGGTGAGTTGTGCATAGCCCGCAACCCAATCCCTGGTGATCTTTCCGTATTGGACGAGGTCGACGAACTCTGCGGTCAACGCCTCGACCGCACCGATCGGTCCGGCGTTGCTCAGAGCCACGATGCCTACGTTCAGGGACGGGATCATCACGTAGTTTGTCGCAGCTCCCAAGTTGAACGCACCGGAGTGGCTGTTGATCACGCGTCCCGACGATGTGGTGCTGACGTTCACCCCGTACCCGGACGTGCCCGATCGGAACGACGTGTCCTGGCCGGGGCCGTGGGCGAACTCACTGGTGAACGCTGCGATCAGCGGTTCCTTCTCGACCAACGGCTGCCCGTTGTGTACCCCACCTGCGAGAACCAGATTCATCCATTTCGCGAGGTCGTTGACCGTCGAAGAGACGCCGCCGGCAGGGGCCTGTGCATCGGGGTCGCGCTGGAACTTGGGCTGGTACTTGTCGCCGACCAGCGTGTGGGGGATGGCGCGGTCGGTGTGCGCCATGTAGTCGGCGAAGCGAGAACTGGTGTTGGTCATGCCCAACGGCCCGTAGAGCGAGTTCTGGCTCAGGGTTGCCCAATCGGTTCCTGCTGCGACGGAGACGGATTCGGCCGCCGCGGTGATGCCGAAGTTGGTGTACGCGTCGTGGACCCGAAAGTTGGTCGCCTCGATGGGCTCTTGAGCCAGCTTGCTCAGGATGTCTTGCTGCCCGTAGCCGAGGTCTTCGAGGATGTCACCCGCGTGAAGCGGTAACCCCGACCGGTGGGTGTACATGTCGGCGATGGTCACGTGGTCACTGATCCACGGATCGCTCATCGTGAACGACGGCAGGTTCTGACGCACGGGGGTGTCCCACTGCACAACACCTTTGCCGACCTCCTCGGCAATCACGGTGGCTCCGACCGACTTGGACAGCGACGCGATCTGAAAGACGGTGTCGGCGTCCACTTTGCCGTCCTTACCGACCTCCCTGACGCCGAAACCCTCGGCGAAGGCCACCTCCCCGCCGCGGACAACTGCCACCGCGAGGCCGGGGATCTTGGTCTTCGACATGATGCCCTCGGCGAGCTCGGGCACCCGGTCGATGGCGTCATCGATCTGCTGCTCGCTCACCGCCACAGCCGAATCGGCCGGGGGCGGACCCGAGAAGTCGCCATCCGGGCTCGACGATTCGTTGTCGCCCCCGCATGCGGAGATCACGAGAACTGCCGTGAGTGCCGTGACGGCGAGCTGCAGCCGGCGAGAAGTGGCCAATTTCGTCATAGGCGACATCTTTGGCCATAAAGGACCGTTTTGCACCGGAAATGCCAAGAGCCGCACACCTTCTAGAAGGCGTGCGGCTCTCGGGTCGAGATTGTCAGATCAGATCAGGAATCGGCCCCGATCCCGATTCTGCTTGTCAGGAATCGGCCCCGATGATGAAGGCTTCGAGCTGCTTGCGCGCGACGTCGTCGGCGAGCTGCTCGGGCGGGCTCTTCATGAGGTAGGCCGAGGCCGGGAGGATGGGTCCTCCGATGCCGCGGTCCTTGGCGATCTTCGCCGCACGAACGGCGTCGATGATGATGCCGGCCGAGTTGGGGGAATCCCAGACCTCGAGCTTGTACTCGAGGCTCAGCGGCACGTCGCCGAAGGCGCGACCTTCGAGGCGGACATAGGCCCACTTGCGGTCGTCCAGCCACGCAACGTGGTCCGACGGTCCGATGTGAACGTTCTTGTCGTCGATCTTGCCTGCCAGCGAACCGGTGAGGTTCGAGGTGACGGCCTGGGTCTTCGAGACCTTCTTGGACTCGAGACGCTCACGCTCGAGCATGTTCTTGAAGTCCATGTTGCCGCCGACGTTCAGCTGGTACGTGCGGTCCAGCGTGACACCGCGGTCCTCGAACAGCTTCGCCATCACGCGGTGGGTGATGGTGGCACCGACCTGGCTCTTGATGTCGTCGCCCACGATCGGCACACCGGCGTCTTCGAACTTCTTGGCCCACACGGGGTCGCTGGCGATGAAGACCGGCAGGGCGTTGACAAACGCGACGTTCGCGTCGATGGCGCACTGTGCGTAGAACTTGTCGGCCTGCTCGGAACCGACGGGCAGGTAGGACACGAGCACGTCGACCCTGGCGTCTTTGAGGGCCTGGACGACATCGCCGCCCTCGCCGTCGGCTTCGGTGATGGTCTCGCGGTAGTACTTGCCGAGTCCGTCGAGGGTGTGGCCGCGCTGCACGGTGACGCCGGTGGGCGGCACGTCAGCGATCTTGATGGTGTTGTTCTCACTGGAGAAGATGGCATCCGAGAGGTCGAAGCCGACCTTCTTGGCGTCCACGTCGAATGCGGCGACGAACTCGACGTCGCGGACGTGGTACTCGCCGAACTTCACGTGCATGAGGCCCGGAACAGAAGCGTTCTCGTCGGCATCCTTGTAGTACTGCACGCCCTGGACCAGGGATGAGGCGCAGTTACCCACGCCAACAATTGCCACGCGTACTGTGTTGTCACCCATGGTCGGGTTCCCCTTCTTTGTGTGGTGTAACCGAAGTTGTTTCGGGTTCTGTCGTAACCGCCTCGGTCGGCAACGGCCCGGGATTCCTCGACGTCTTGGTCGAATCCCCGGCCCATTCCGAACTTTCGGCGGCGATGAGTTCGTTGAGCCAGCGAACTTCACGCTCGCTGGATTCGAGACTCAGCTGATGGAGTTGCTTGGTGTAGCGATCCACTGTGCGGTTCGAACGTCCGACGGCCTCTCGGAGACCTTCGCGCCGCTCTTCCACCTGCCGGCGACGACCCTCGAGGATGCGCATGCGAGCTTCCGCGGGAGTCCGGCTGAAGAATGCGAGATGCACTCCGAAGCCGTCGTCGGTGTAGTTCTGCGGTCCGGTGTCGGCGACCAGTTCGGCGAACCGTTCGCGTCCCTTCGGGGTGAGCGCATAGACGCGACGAGCGCGTCGTTTGAGCGTTCCCGGAGGGCCCGAATCCTCAGCGATCAAACCGTCGGCCTGCATGCGGCGCAGTGACGGGTACAGCGATCCATACGAAAACGCGCGGAACGCCCCGAGCAGTCCGGTGAGCCGTTTACGCAGCTCATAGCCATGCATCGGGGATTCGAGGAGCAAACCGAGTACCGCGAGTTCGAGCATCTCCGATCGCACCTCCGTTCAACGTGTTGCAGAAACCTGTACCGCAGATGCTACACACATATGTATCGGGCCGATATAACCGGGAGGGAAACTACGCCTGAACTGGGCTTATCCGCAGCATGCACGCGTCGAGAACGATCGGTGCTGCGAAAATTGGGCTGTCAGCAGCGACGATCGGAGCCCTGTCGCGGTCTTGGCGGCGCCGAACCGCCAAATCTTCCGAGTCGGCGGCACGTACTCTTGATTCGTGCGATTGCAGCGACAGGTGGTGGACTACGCGTTACAGCGCAAGTCCCGGCTGGCCGAGGTCTACTCCGGACGTACCGGGGTTGCCGAGGTGTGCGATGCCAGCCCCTATCTGCTGCGCGCGGCGAAGTTTCACGGCCGTCCCAGTTCGGTGCGATGCCCGATCTGCCGGAAAGAACAGGTCACCATCGTGTCCTGGGTGTTCGGCGAGAAGCTTGGGCAGGTGTCGGGGTCGGCGCGCACCACCGAGGAGATCCTGCGCCTGGCCGTGAGCCAGGAGGAGTTCTCGGTACATGTGGTCGAGGTGTGCCGGACCTGCAGCTGGAACCACCTGGTCCAGTCGTACGTGTCCGGCTTGCCTCCGCGTCCACGGGTACGGCGGACCCGGCGGGTCGCAGGGGGTCGAATGGCGAACAGTTCAGCCGATGCAGCCACTGAGGTGGGTGCCGGCGGTGGCCCAGAAGGAATGGGCTCAAAAGGGATCGGCACTGAAGGTATGGAGAAGTACTTGTGAGCAATGGCCCTGACGGACCCAATCGGTCCGGTTGGACCTCGGAGCACGGCGGCGGCGGCCGCGCTCCCTCCAGCAGCAACCCGGTCGAGAAGAAGCGACGGTGGCAGAAGGCAGTCGCATGGATTGTCGGTCTCGGTGGTGCGCTGCTCCCCGCTTTCGCGCTGGTGATGGCAGCAGTGTTCCTGGTGACCTACGCCGGAGCCGAGGTGCCCGCACCCGGCGACATCAAGCAGAGTCAGATCGCCACGGTGGTCGACACCCGGGGCGGCGAACTCGCGCGAATCGTGCCACCGGAGGGCAACCGAACCGATGTGCCGATCACCGAGATCCCGCAGGTGCTGCAGCAGGCCGTGATCGCAGCCGAGGACCGCGAGTTCGCGAGCAATTCGGGCTTCTCGATCCGCGGTTACTCCCGCGCCGCGTGGGGCAAGGTGACCGGTCGCGAGGACGCGGGCGGCGGCTCGACCATCACCCAGCAGTACGTGAAGAACGTGCTGACCGGCGACGAGGCCAGCTACCAGCGCAAGTTCCGTGAACTCGCGATCTCCACCAAGATGTCCAGCGAGTGGACCAAGGAAGAGATTCTCGCGGCGTACCTCAACACCATCTACTTCGGTCGCGGCGCATACGGTGTCTCGGCAGCGGCCAAGGCGTACTTCAACAAGAACCTCGCCGACATCACCCTGTCGGAGGCGGCTGTGCTCGCGTCGTCGATCCGTTCTCCCTCCTACTACGACCCGGCAACCAACCTCCAGGCTGCCGAAGGGCGCTGGGAGTACGTCCTCGACGGCATGGTCACGATCGGCGCGATCAACAGGGAAGAGGCCGACGCGCAGGAGTACCCGAAGGTGGTCGATACCCAGGCCGTTGCCGGCGACCCGGCGAGCGACGGACCCAACGGACTGATCAAGCAGCAGGTACTGGCCGAGCTCGGCACACTCAACATCTCCGAAGAGGAGATCCGGACCGGCGGTCTTCGCATCACCACCACGATCGATCCCCAGGTGCAGCGGGCGAACTTCACCGCGGCGAACGACCTCCGAGAGGGTGAGCCGCCCGAGCTGCGAACGTCTGTGGTGTCGATCGACCCGCGGACCGGCGCGGTCCGCGGCTACTTCGGTGGCAACGACGGCAACGGATTCGACTATGCGCAGGCCAATTTGCAGACCGGCTCGTCGTTCAAGGTGTTCGCTCTGGTGGCAGCACTCGAGCAGGGCATCCCGCTGTCGAAGACCTACAGCTCGGCGCCGTTCGAGGGACCCGGCGGCCTCACCGTCACCAACTCGGACGGCGAATCCTGCGGGTCGTGCAACCTCGCGACGGCCATGAAGATGTCGCTGAACACCGTCTACTACCGCCTGATGATGGACCTCAACGGTGGACCCACCGCGGTCGCCGATGCGGCTCACCGCGCGGGCATCCCCGAGGTCGCGGCCGACGGTGCCAAGACACTGCAGAACCCCGACGGCGGAGTCGAGGGTGGTGTTGTGCTCGGGCAGTACGCATCTCGCGTCATCGACATGGCGTCGTCGTACGCCACGCTCGCGGCGTCGGGCATGTACCACGCCCCGCACTTCGTCCAGAAGGTCGAGAACTCGCAGGGTCAGGTGCTCTACGAGCGCACCGACAATGCGGGTGAACGCCGGCTGCCGGCCGAGGTGGCCGACAACACCACGGCTGCACTGGAACCGATCGCCTCGTATTCCAACGGCAACGCTCTCGACGGGGGCGAGCGGCCGTCCGCCGCCAAGACAGGCACCACCCAGCTCGGCGACACCGGGCTGAACAAGGACGCCTGGATGGTGGGGTACACGCCGCAGCTGTCGACGGCAGTGTGGGTTGGTACCGACAAGGGCACGGCGCTCAAGAACTACACCGGCGCAACGATCTACGGGTCAGGCCTGCCGGCGCAGATCTGGCGAACAGCGATGAACCGGGCTCTCGACGGCCGGCCGATCGAGGAGTTCCCGGAGCCGGGTGAGATCGGTGGAGTCGCAGGCGTTCCCTATGAGCCGCCGCCGCAGACCTACACCCCCACGCGCACCGTGCCGACCACCACCACACCGCCGACCACCACCACTCGGCCGGGCGTGACGATTGGCCCCGGCGTGGTGATCCCACTTCCGGGTGGCGGCCCCGACCCTGACACCGAGACGGAGACAGAGCCGGTACTCCCGCCCGAAGAGGGTGGACCGTCCACAGGTACCCGCTGAGCGAGCGGGGGTCATGACCGACGGGGAAGCGACCGAACCGACGTCGCACGACGTGCGCGACGATGACGGTTCGGCAGCGACGGAACACCTGAACGTATTCGAGTCGCCTGCGTTGCCGGCGACCGATCGTCGGGAGGCGACCACACGCGTCCTGCCGAGCCGTACCGATCCGATCGCTTCTCCGGGCAGCATGGTGATCGGTGGCCCGGTCGGGCTGCACGCGGTGGTCGGGCGTAGTCCCGGCTGGACGCCGATCCGGGTGATGCTCCTTATCGCCCTCGTGTTCATGGCGTTGGGCTGGTACGCGAAAGCCGGGTGCCTGCAACAGGCCCCGGACAAGGCGACCGGCGAACAGACACTCGATTGGTCGGATCACCGCCAGTACACGGCGATGTGTTACGCCGACACCATCCCGCTCTACAGTGCCGAGAGACTCAACGAAGGCGCGCTCCCGTACAAGACGTTCTGGTACGAGGACAACGGCGCCGGAGGGCAGAAGCAGCGGTTCATGGAGTACCCGGTACTGACCGGGATGTTCATGTACGCCGCGGCTCAGGCCACAGAGGCCTGGCAATGGGCACACGACGATTGGGGGTTGCCCAGCGCCCTGGACGTGGTGGTCTTCTTCAATCTCGTCGCGCTGGGACTGGCATTGTGCTGGCTGGTGACCATCTGGGCCACCGCGCTCACCGCGGGGCGCAGGGTGTGGGCCGTGACGCTCGCAGCGCTCTCTCCTCTGGTCGTGGTCCACATCTTCACCAACTTCGATGCCATCGCCACTGCAGCGCTCGCCTTGGCGATGTTGGCGTGGGCCCGACGAAACCCGTGGATGACCGGGGTGTTCCTCGGAGTCGGCATCGCGGCCAAGCTCTACCCCGGATTGTTGTTGATCCCGTTGCTGGTGCTGTGTCTTCGTGCGGGCAAGGTCCGCGACTTCGCCGTCACCGCATTGATGACCGCCGCGACCTGGTTGATCATCAACCTGCCGATCATGGTCCTGCACTTTCGCGGCTGGACCGAGTTCTTCCGCCACAACTCTTCTCGGGGGACCGATCCCGACACGATCTACAACGTGGTGTCGGCTGTCACCGACTACCAGTGGGGCAACCAACCCGGGCAGCCGCCGTCTCTGCTGAACGCGGTGAGCATGGCGTTGTTCGTGGTGGTCTGTATCGGCATCGCGTTCATCGGCTTCCACGCACCGCTTCGGCCGCGGTTGGCCCAGTTGGCCTTTCTGACCGTCGCCGGGTTCCTGTTGGTCAACAAGGTGTGGAGTCCGCAGTACTCGCTGTGGCTGGTGCCTCTCGCGGTTCTGGCCCTGCCGCACACGCGAATCCTGTTGACGTGGATGCTGATCGACGCTCTCGTCTGGGTGCCGCGCATGATGTGGTACCTGTTCCAGGAGACGGATGACGGCTTGCCCGAGCAGTGGTTCCTGTCCGCAGTTGTGGTCCGGGACTTCGCGGTTCTGGCGCTGTGCGCGTTGGTGATCTGGCAGATCTATCACCCGACCGACGATCTGGTGCGTCGTGGCACCGGGTGGCAGAGCCTGGCCGTGGACGACCCCGGGGGTGGGGTGCTCGACAGGGCTCCCGACCGGTTGCCGTGGCCGAGGCGGATCAAGGTGAGAACCCGTCCGGCGCCGGACGATCCGACCTCCGACTCGATGGCGGTCTCCTCGCGCACGTGACCTGCCGTACCTGAACGGCGCTGAGGTGGCCCCTCAGGCCGGGCTATCGTTCCAGCCTCTTGGCGAGGGTCTCTCTCGCGGCGGGCCAGTCGTCGTCTGTCATCGCGAATTGCGCTGTGGTGCGCCATGATCCATCGGGGAGTGGACGGTGCTTGCGCAGCAGACCTTCGAACGTGGCGCCGAGTTTGGCGATGCCGGCCCGCGATTGGGCGTTGCGTTCATCGGTGTGCCACACCACTCTGACGGCTGACAGGTCTTCGAAGGCGCGGCGCAGCAGCAGCAGCTTGGCCTCCGGATTCACCGCGGTGCCGTGTACGGCTGCGGAGTACCAGGTGTGGCCGATGGCCAGCGCGCGATAGTCGGGAGTGATGTCGTAGTAGCTCGTGGAGCCGACCACGCGACCACTGGCTTGTTCGACCACCGCGAAGGCCACACGGTCGGGGGTGTCGAGGGCGGTCTGGATGTAACGCTCGGCGGCGGTGACGTCGCCGGGCACCGTCGTCCATCGGAATGCCTCAGGGTTGTCCACTGCGGCAGCGAGGGCGGGCGCGTCGTCGGGTACCAACTCGCGCAGCAGGATTCGGGCGCCGGAGAGCGTAGGGGCGGTGTACCAGGTCATGCCGGTACGGTAGCGGCCGTGGAGGCCGTGGGCGAGACCTTTTCCGGTGGCACCCGCAGGGGCCGACCGACGAAGTGGTAGATCAAGACCGCCAGGCACAGCGCGTGCGACCACACGCCCAGTTGGACACCACCCATCACCCACCACTCCATCTCGTCACCGCGGGTGAGGATGCCGAACATGCGGAAGATGGTGAGGTCGAGCGCCAGATCGCCGACGAGGTACAGCGTGACCAGGCGCCAGTCGACCTTGAGCAGCACGAAGAACGGAAGTATCCACAGCGTGTACTGCGGCGAATGGACCTTGTGGAACAGCATGAACCCGGCCAGCATCGCCGCGCTCACGCCGATCCACGGAAAGACGTTGCCGCGCTGCCAATGTCTGAGCCCCAGCCACACCGCCACGCCCAGCGAGACGATGATCAGCAGAGGTGAGGCGACCCCAACAATCGAGTTGTAGACGCTGTTCGCATCACTCGGCCCGTCGCCGGTGACATGCCGCAGTCCCCAGTACCAGATGGTGTTGGTGTCGACGTCGGCCTTGCGTTTGCCCTGGAACGACAGCGAAGCCTGCCAGCCCTTGAACCCGGCGATCATGAACGGCAATTGCACGGCGATCACCGTGACGACCGCGACCGCGACGACGCCGGCGGCTCCGGTCCAATCCAGGGACCGGCGGGTCAGCCGGGTGCGCAGCGACGTGGACCCACTCGCGTCGGAGTCGGGCACCATGGCGCGGGTCAGCACAAAGATGGCCAGCGGCAGCACGAACAAGCCGGGATAGATCTTGAGACAGAAGCCGATCGAGAGGATGAACGACGCCCAGAGCGCGCTGGTCCGCAACGACAACCACGGCCGGCCTGTCCGCGGATTGATCCGTGCGCCGAGGATCATCACCGCGATGGCGCCCACCGACGTCGCGACCACCGGCAGCTCCCAATTGTGGAACGCGTAGAGGATCAGCGGCGGAGTGGCTGCCCAGAGCATCACGTACCAGCGGGCCAGCAGGGCGAGCAGGATGACGATCAGGATCCCGAAGGGTACGAGCAGGATCGCGGACTGGGTCAGGAACTCGGTGTCGGTGTGGGCGCCGCTGGCGCCGAAGTACATGAGCAGTCCCGACAGCACCGGGTACTCGACCACGCCTCCGAAGAGCACCCCGTTGTCGGTGATGCCCCCGTGGATGTAGGGGAACACGTGGTTGTTGATGTCGCGGCCGATCCACAGGAACTGCAGGTCGGAATAACAGGGCATGATGATCTCGCTCGAACCGACCGGCCAGAGCGCACTGCGGCCGGACTCGTCGAACGGGGGGCCGCCGCAGGTGGCCTTGCCGAGGTAGCCGAGCCACATGAACAGTGAACTGATCAACAGCGCGAGGGTCAGGATGAGCAGGAGCTCGCCGCGGCCGGCGCTGATACGCGCCCGCCAGCCCGGTCGCGGTGTCGTCGTCATTTCCCAGGTGGAGGTGGGGGACGGCGAAGGCATGGCCTACAGGGTAGGGGGTGTCGATACGCCTCGGCCCGCCCGGTCTGGAGGTGGCTGTGGCGTGGAGGCCAGGATTTCGCTGGTCAAGCACTGTTGGGGTAGCCTGGACCGGTTGCCGACGCAGGCGACCCTCCTGCCACGGATCGTCCGTGGCCGACCTAGTCCATAGGAGGTGATGAGGTCTTATGCGTCACTACGAATTGATGGTCATTCTTGACCCCAACCTGGATGAGCGAACTGTAGCTCCATCGTTGGATACTTTCCTCAATGTGATTCGCCAGGATGGCGGAAATGTTGCGGGCGTCGATGTCTGGGGCAAGCGCCGTCTTGCCTACGAAATCCTCAAGCACACTGAGGGGATCTATGCAGTCGTCGATCTCAATGCCGAGCCCAAGACGGTCACCGAGCTCGATCGCCAGCTGAAGCTGAACGAGTCCGTGCTGCGCACCAAGGTGATGCGCGTGGACGAGCGTGCCAAGGTACGTCGCGCCAAGGTTGCTGCGAAGCACGCTGCCAAGGCTGCGGCCAAGCCGGCCAAGTAGCTCGTGACGTTCGAGTGGTCCGATCGGGCTCGCTCGAACGTCCAATGCGTGTCGGTGCCGAGCTCTAGGCTCGGTGCACATCGACCCACACCACTGCGCAACCGCAACTGAACTCGGGAGATACACATGGCAGGCGATACCGTCATCACCGTTGTCGGAAACCTGACGGCAGATCCGGAACTCCGGTTCACGCCGTCCGGTGCAGCCGTCGCGAACTTCACCGTGGCATCCACGCCACGTACGTTCGATCGGCAGTCCAACGAATGGAAAGACGGCGAAGCGCTGTTCATGCGGTGCAACATCTGGCGCGATGCCGCCGAGAATGTTGCCGAATCTCTCACCAAGGGTTCACGTGTGATCGTGTCCGGCCGGCTCAAGCAGCGGTCGTACGAAACCCGCGAGGGTGAGAAGCGCACCGTGGTGGAGCTCGAGGTCGACGAGATCGGTCCCTCGCTCCGCTACGCCACCGCAAAGGTCAATCGGGCCTCGCGCGGCGGCGGTGGCGGAGGCGGCGGCAACTTCGGTTCCGGCGGAAGCGGCGGTGGAAACCGCGGCGCTGCTGCGAACTCGGGTGCGGCCGCACAGAACGACGATCCGTGGGGCAGCGCGCCTGCCAGCGGCTCGTTCGGTGGCGGGGACGACGAACCACCGTTCTGACGAACATCTGAGTCTGCACAGGTAGCTGTGCACCTCAACACTTTTGGAGTGACAACACATGGCTGGAAAAGCTAAAGGCGGACGGAAGGTCCGTGGCGCAGAAAAGATCGTCAAGGCCAAGGCCTGCACTTTCTGCAAAGAGAAGAACCTGCTGATCGACTACAAGGACACCGCGCTCCTGCGTCGTTTCTTGTCTGACCGTGGCAAGATCCGCTCGCGTCGGGTCACCGGTAACTGCGTCCAGCATCAGCGGGACGTGGCCATCGCGGTGAAGAACTCGCGCGAAGTTGCCTTGCTGCCCTTCACCTCCACCTCTCGATAAGCGGAAAGGACCAAGAACATGAAACTGATCCTCACCGCAGAGGTCGAGAAGTTGGGTGTCCCCGGCGACACCGTCGAGGTCAAAGACGGCTACGGCCGTAATTTCCTGCTGCCTCGTGGGCTGGCCATCGTCGCCACCCGCGGAGCAGAGAAGCAGGTCGAAGGCATTCGTCGGGCACAGGACGCTCGCGCAGTGCGCGGTCTCGAGCACGCCAACGAGCTCAAGCAGGCCATCGAAGGGCTCGCCGAGGTCACGTTGGGTGTCAAGACCCACGACTCGGGCAAGCTGTTCGGTTCGGTCTCGGCCGCTGACGTGGTCAGCGCCATCAAGAGTGCCGGCGGACCTGCTGTCGACAAGCGCAACATCGAGCTGCCCAAGGGCCACATCAAGGCCACCGGTACCTACCCGGTCTTGGTGAACCTGCACAGCGACGTTGTCGCACAGTTCAACCTCACCGTGACTGCCGGCAAGTAGTCACCAAGGTTCAACACGCAACAAACCCCCGGCCACATGTGGTCGGGGGTTTGTTGTATCTGCGAGTGATCAGACGGTGCAGAGCGGACGGATCTCGTTTGAACCACCGGTGGTCGGAGAGGTGAGGAGCAGGCAGGCGTTGTAGCCGCGGTCTTCGGCGACCTTGCGGACTGCTTCCACTGGTCGGTGCTCACGGCCGGCTCACGGGACAACACGAATGCTGATGTGCGCTCGGGGCTTCCGACAAATGCCCAGGAGTAGTCATCGGCGATGTAGGTGACCACATAATTGGTGGGCCCATCCTTGGATTCCTGTGTCGGAACGCCTGGGAAGCTGACGTGGAGCTGGGCACCGGTGACCTTGTCGTTGACCCGGGCGTTGCCGACGATCCGGTTCTCCTGGTTGGTCCAGGTGGTGCAGGTGTTCTCCACCCGGATGTTCGACGGGTCGATCAACTGGTAGTTCGCCATTGTGTCGCGCGCGCAGATGAGGTTGAACGGCTGCGGGATGGCGGCGATCTGATTCCAGTCACCGAGATAGCGCTGGGTGTCCAGCTTGGCCACCGGCTTCAGTGGCTGGGGTAGCGAGCTGGTGTCCGCCGAAGCGGGAGCCGCACAGGCAAGAGCGAAAGCGATTGCAAGACCGCCGATCACGATGCGGCTGAGTCGGCGAGGTGAAAATGCCATGGTCTCATCTCCTACTTCTGTTGTTGTAACTCCGGTAGTGGACGCGCTTTTCGGTCCACGGTGCCTGGCCACCAGATGCGGGGCCCGATCACGCTGAAGAGTGCGGGAATCACCACGGTCCGAACCAGGAACGTGTCGAGGAGGATTCCGAGTCCGACGATGATGCCCAGCTGGGTCAGTGTGATGAGTGGGAGGATGCCGAGCACGCAGAAGACTGCGGCCAATACGATTCCCGCACTGGTGATCACGGCACCGGTAGAGGCCACTGCCCGCACGATGGCGTCTCGCGTGCCGTGGCCGGGTGTCTCTTCCCTCGCACGGATCACCAAGAACATTGTGTAGTCGATTCCCAGGGCAACCAAGAACAGGAAGGCGTAGAGCGGGACGTTGTTGTCCAGGGCCGGGAAGCCGAAGATGTGTTCGCTGATCAGACTGCCGATCCCGATGGCGGCGACTGTGCTCAGCACTGTTGTCGCAACCAGCACCACCGGCGCCACCAGAGCGCGCAGGAACGCGATCAGGATGACGAACACGACGGCGAGGATCAGCGGGATGATCAGGAGCCGATCACGTTCGGACGCATTGGCGATGTCGAGGGCTTTGGCATCGGATCCGCCGACGAGCGCCTCCGCGTCGGGAACGCCGCCCGTGGCGTCGCGTAACTGATCGATGATGTCGAATGCTGGCTCGGACGCTGGGTCGGCGTCGATGACCACGGACCACTTGGTGAGGCCGTTGTCGGACCGCCCCGTCTCGGTCGCCGAGATCACTCCGTCGGTGCTGTCCAGGACAGACTGGATCTCCTCGGCCGCAGCGGTATTCGCGATGACGATTGTGGGGTCGGATTGCCCGGCGGGGAAGTGCTCGGCGAGTGTGTCAAAACCTTCGACGGAGTCCGCGCTCACCCGGAACTGCTCGGTCTGTGAGAGGCCGATGTTCGCGCTGAGCAGGCCCAACGAACATGCGACCAGTGCGGTGAGGGCAACCGCGAGAACGCGAACCGGGTGCCGAGAAACGGCGTTTGCGATCTTGAACCAGTTACCGCCCTCGGTTGGCACCGGATCGCCCACCTTGGGGATGAACGGCCAGAAAAGTCGAGTTCCGAACAGCGCCAACAGAGGTGGCAACACCAGCAACGCGAAGATCACTGCGACAACAAGACCCGCAGCCGCCAGCGCGCCGAGACTGCGGGTACTCGGCAGTGCGGCAAGCAGGAGCGTGAGCAGAGCCAGTACCACTGTTGCGTTCGAAGCGAGGATGGCCGGGCCGGAATGACGGACTGCGTGCTGCAACGCAATCCGGTGGTCCTGCTCTTTGCGCAGCTCTTCCCGATACCGCGAGATCAGCAGCAGGGCGTAGTTGGTGCCCGCGCCGAACACCAGCACACTGGTGATGCCCGAGGTGGATCCGTCAAACGAGAGGCCGGTCAGCTCGGCCAGCCCGGTGCCGACCGAACTCGCCAGCCGATCGGCAAACCCGATGACCAGCAAGGGAACCAGCCACAGAACTGGTGAGCGATACGTGACGATCAGTAGAAGGGCGACAACGAGTGCCGTCACTGCCAACAGCGTGACGTTGGCACCGGAGAACGAGTTTGCGGTGTCGGCGCCGAACGCCGGCCCACCGGTCACGTAGGTGGTCAGTCCGCTCGGTAGGCCGTCGTCGGCGGCGTCCCGCAACTCGTCGACGAGGTCGGTGAGCTTGAAGCCGTTGAGGTCGGCGCTGACGGGCACGACCGAGATGGCTGCAATTCCATCAGGAGAGACGACAGCGCCCGGGCCGGCCGACGCGGTGGTGGGCACCGAGCGGTCGACAGTCAGCATGCGCTGTAGCGCTTGCTCGACCGCGGCCTTGTCGTCGTCGGATAGCGGCGCGCCGTCGCTGCGAACGGCGACGAGTACGGCTGCAGTTACGTCCGAATCCGGGAAGCTGTCGAGCAATTCGCTCACCTGTGCCGAATCAGCCGATGTAGGAAGCGAATCCGGCGCTTGATCTCCCGAGTCGTTCTCGCCGATCAGCCCCATGGCTGCGCCGGAGATCAGGATGACCGCCAGTGCGATCCACCACGATCTACGGCCGCTCACTGCGGCAGCAAAGCGATCCCACCAGGTGGGAGAATGAGTCGACGTGTTCGAGGTCGCCATGTTCCCAACAATCTCACATTCTAAAATATTGAGCAACTAAACTATCTCCAGGCCTTATAGTCCTGGCAGGAGGTACCCATGCCCGACAATCAGCCGGCGCAGGACAACCGCGCAGCGCTCGAGTCCCAGATCTCGTCGGATGTCCGGGCGCTCAACGCCGAGTCCGATCAGATCTCGCGTGTGTTCGCGACCTTGAATGACCTCAGTGCAAACGACTTTCGCGCCTTGCTGCACGTGATGGTTGCCGATGCCGCGGGTGCGCCGTTGACGTCGGGTGCACTCGGCAAGCGTTTGCAGGTGTCGGGCGGGGCTGTGACGCATCTTGTGGAACGCATGATCGGCTCCGGGCACATCCGGCGAGAGGCCGACGAACGCGACCGTCGAAAGGTGATCCTGCGCTACGACGAACACGGGATGGCCGTGGCGAGGGCGTTCTTCGCCCCGCTGGGCAAGCACACCCACGATGCGATGGTGGACCTTCCTGACGAAGATCTTGCCGCGGCCCATCGGGTGTTCACGGCGTTGATCTCCGCGATGCACACGTACGAGGACGAACTCGGTAATGCCGGTGGGGCGACGCCCGGGCGGTGACTCGTGGGCTCGGTGTATGTCCCCAGACCCTCCGGCTTCGGTGAGTGCCTCCGGTTGCAGTCGGAGGTTGTGGCCGCAGTCGGAGGGTTTGGCGCCCAAGAGGATTGGGTCAGCGCTGATCTGGAGGAAGGAACTCGGGGGAGCGGTTAGCGTCGTGGTACTGGTCGCCCGCAGGCGTCACGAACTTGTACCACGACTGAGTCAACGTGAACGCTCTCGGACCGGCCACACACGTCACGCCGATGGGGCTCACCGCGCAGCTCGATCCGTCGACGGTGATCGACTCACCGATCTCCAGCAGGGGTGGCTGGAACCAGCCCCGCGGATGCACCGTGTACGAGGTGTTCGGAGGGACCCAATAGGGGCCCATCTGGCCCGCAGAGATGGCTGCGCCGACGATTCCCGGAGGCGCGGTGGACGGGTGGCCGGTGCACGCCGCGTAGGCGTAGCCGGGGCCCAAGGCGCAGACCCGGCCGCCGGGAGTGACGAAGAACGTCTTGCCGTTGTCGACGAAGTCGGGGGATCGGTAGCCGTAGGGGTCTACGGGCACGTAACCGGCGAGATCGGGGATCTGCGTGTACGTGGGGCCCGGTACCGCGGAGGCCGGCGAACCGGCCGACAGCAGTCCGACAGTGGCCGCGACAGCGGCGATCACCCCGATGAACTTCCTCATGAACGCCTCCCCAGAACATTCGTCCGTGCCCGATCATTGCACCACTGTTGGCCGGCCCGTGTGGCCGGTTCGGTGAGCATGAATCTGTGCACGTCACGGTCACTTTAGGGCAAGTGATCGAAGTTCGTGCGTTTGTAGTACAACTCGATTTGTCAAACCGAACACGCCCGAAACCGTACTTGCAGAGACACGCCGTGTGAATGGGTATCCACAGTAAGAAAAAGTGAGTGACCGTGCCTGAGCTGCGGCGTTGCGTCTATTCACCGCACTTATCCACAGGTAGCCAACAGGGCGCTAACAACTATCCGCACACCGTCCACAGTTGGTGCACAGGATGGTCCACAGCTCCGTTTGGCGGGATCGGCCTTAGCCCTTAGTGTCTGGCGGGTGCGCATGCAGATCGGCGGCGATCTGAGGCGATTGGGTTGTCAGACCCTCTTGAAATAGTGGTCGATGAACCTGAAGCGAAAGGGGTGGCGCGTTGGCCGTAGTTGACGATCGTGGGCACACAACTCCGCGTGAAGAGGCGCCCCCGAGCGAAGACTTCGGCCGCCAGCCCCCGCAGGACATGGCCGCCGAGCAATCTGTTCTGGGCGGCATGATGCTGTCCAAAGACGCCATCGCCGACGTGCTGGAGAAGCTTCGTCCAGGTGACTTCTACCGGCCCGCGCACCAGGCTGTGTACGACGCGATTCTCGACCTCTACGGGAAGGGCGAGCCGGCCGATGCCGTCACCGTTGCCGGTCAGCTGGACCGTGTTGGTGAGCTTCGACGGATCGGCGGGGCTCCCTATCTCCACACACTCATCTCGACGGTGCCTACTGCGGCCAACGCCGGCTTCTACGCGGAGATAGTCGCCGAGAAGGCGATTCTGCGGCGCCTTGTCGAAGCCGGTACGCGCATCGTCCAATACGGCTACGCCGGGGCCGACGGTCAGGATGTCGCAGAGGTCGTGGACCGCGCGCAGGCCGAGGTGTACGAGGTCACCGAGCGTCGTACCGCCGAAGACTATGTGGCGCTTGAAGAGTTGCTGCAGCCCACGATGGACGAGATCGACTCCATTGCGTCGCGTGGTGGTCTATCCCTCGGTGTGCCAACGGGTTTCCACGATCTCGACGAAGTGACCAACGGTTTGCACCCGGGTCAAATGATAATCGTTGCTGCCCGGCCTGGTGTGGGAAAAGCGCTGGCACTGGGTACGCTTCTGCCGACGCCGTCGGGTTGGACCACGATGGGGGAAGTCAAGGTCGGCGATCACCTGATCGGCGCCGATGGCAAGCCAACCCGGGTTGTTGCGGCGACCGAGGTGATGCAGGATCGGCCTTGCTACGAAGTCGAGTTCTCAGATGGGTCTGTGCTGATCGCTGATGAGCAGCACCAGTGGCTGACGGACACCCGAGCTTCTCGGCGCTACCCGCGCATACCTGCTGAGGTACGCACCACGGGACAGATCTTTTCGACGCTTCGCACCACTACCGCGGACCAACGAGCCAACCACTCCGTCACGAACGCACGGGCGGTTCAGCTTCCAAAACAGGATCTCTTGGTTCAGCCGTACACGTTGGGCGCTTGGCTGGGCGACGGGTCATCCGATGCTGCGGTCCTGACGTCAGCAGATCCCGAAATCCCGATGAGGATCGAGGGTGAGGGTTACGTCTGCCGGAAGAGTGCAAACGTCAAGCTCCGATACGGAATCAGCTTGCCTGGCGATGAACCGTTTGCGAAGAAGTCCTGTGTCGTGTGTGGCAAGGAGTTCACTCCGGCGTTCGCCCATGTCCGTACATGTGGTCAGTCATGCGGCGGCAAGTCTCGGTTCATGTCTGCGGCAGTTGCTCCGAACCCGTGCAAGTGGTGTGGTCGAGAGTTCACCGGCAAGTACGCGTGTCAGGAATGCCTGTACTCGGTCGGTAGTGTTCAGGGCCGGTTGCGCATGCTTGGGGTTTTGGGCAACAAGCACATTCCGACTCAGTACCTGCGCGCATCTGAGGAGCAGCGGCGAGCATTACTCGCTGGGCTACTCGACACCGATGGGACTGTGACAGCGGGTGGTTCGGTTCAGTTCACTGGGACAAACCCGACGCTGGTGGCCAATGTGCGCGAGCTCATCGTGAGTCTCGGGTACCGCTGCGGCACATCGACGAAGCGGGTCAATGGTCATACCGAAGCCTCATCGACTGCGTACTCGCTGACGTTCGCGACCGACGATGAGGTCTTCGGTCTCGCTCGAAAGGCTCTGCTACACAAAGAGCGTCGCCGCGCGAAGAACTTGTCACGGTCATCTTCCCGGTTCATCGTGGATGTGCGGCCCATCGACAGCGTTCCCGTGCGGTGCGTGCAGGTCGACAACAACGACCACATGTACCTTGCCGGTGAGGCCATGATCCCCACCCACAACTCGACGCTCGCGATGGACTTCCTGCGGTCCTGCTCCATCAAGCATCAGATGACCAGTGCCATGTTCTCTTTGGAGATGAGCAAAACCGAGATCGTGATGCGGTTGCTCTCAGCCGAAGCGAAGATCAAACTCGGCGACATGCGCTCGGGCCGGATGAGCGATGACGACTGGACCCGCTTGGCTCGCCGAATGGGTGAGATCTCCGAGGCGCCGTTGTTCATCGACGACTCGCCCAACCTCACGATGATGGAAATCCGTGCCAAGGCAAGGCGTTTGAAGCAGCGCCATGACCTCAAGCTAGTGGTGATCGACTACATGCAGCTGATGTCGTCCGGCAAGAAAGTCGAATCGCGCCAGCAGGAAGTTTCCGAGTTCTCGCGAAGCATCAAGTTGCTCGCCAAAGAGCTCGAGGTTCCAGTGGTCGCCATCAGTCAGCTGAACCGTGGTCCAGAGCAACGTACCGACAAGCGCCCGCAGGTCTCCGACCTCCGTGAGTCCGGTTCGCTGGAGCAGGACGCCGACATGGTGATCCTGCTGCATCGCCCCGACGCGTTCGAGCGCGATGATCCTCGAGCCGGCGAAGCCGACATCATCCTGGGTAAGCACCGTAACGGCCCCACATCCACGATTACTGTTGCGCACCAACTGCATTTGAGTCGGTTCGTGGATATGGCGCGCGGCTGAGCGGTCGGTGTCGGGGGAGGTGCTCCTGGGCCAGCGATGTCGGTTCGCATGCTTGGTCGAGTCCGTACGGCTCGATCCGCGGTCAATCACTGCGGGTTGATACCCGCAGGTTATGTGCGTTACAGCCGTGCGTTCTCGGGCAAGCGAACGTTGGTGTCACTTCGCGTCGTAGGCGCGCTGTAACCTCATACTCCGTCGAGGCGACGCAGCTAGTTCGATCAGATACGAGGTCCTCACATGAGCGCAGAGTCAGATCTCAAGCGGTACAGAGCAGATGCCGAACGCCTCAGGAAAGACATCAGCGCAGCGTCGAGCACCGTCGCCGACAAGCGGAAGAAGGCACTTGCCGCCGGACAGGCAGCAGACAAGTCCAAAAGCCCCGCGACGCAGAAGAGTAAACGCGCCGATGCTGAGCGCTTGACAAAAGCAGCCAACGACGCGGAGAAGAAACGCGCCGATCTGGAAAAGAAACTCGCGGCCACAGAGGTCAAGGTTAACGCCGCTCTAGGGAAGGTCGAGAAGGAACGAGCGGTTCGGGAACGATCGCGGGAGCGCAAGTTGCAAGAACTCGCTCGCACGACTGACCGTGCCGCCACGCAATTCGCAACCCCACTACCGAGCCGTGTCGGCGCCACTACTCCGTTGATTCGAAACCAGCGCCCGGAGCACGATGTGTTTCTCTCCCATGCGAGCGAGGACAAGGACGAGATCGCGCGTCCGCTCAAGGACGCCTTGGAAGCGCTTGACCTTAATGTGTGGTTCGACGAGATCCGGATCAAGGTTGGGCATTCGATCCGGCAAAGCATCGAAGAGGGGATTTCCAACTCCCGCTTCGGAGTAGTGATTGTCTCGCCCGACTTCTTCGCCAAACAGTGGACGAATGCAGAGTTGGATGCGCTCTTCGGCAAGAAAATGGGTACAGGTGAAAACCTTGTTCTCCCCGTGTGGCACCACGTGTCAAAGGACGAGGTGATGCGGCACTCGCCCCTGCTTGCCGGCATCCTCGCACTTAATACTGCAATCATGACGGTAGACGAGATCGCCGCAGCACTGGCTGAAGCGGTCCGCGAATAGCCGCTGAAAGCCCGGCGGCCGCAGCCGAGGGGGCCAGCGCTCGACCTGACACAACGGCGGCTGGTCGGTGGTTGCGTGGACCGACAGTAAGGTCTGTCGAAACGTTCAAAGTCGGTCGGATGCTGCTAGAACCGGTCTAGCGCGGGCTGCGACGCCCTTCACCAGCGTTGCCATGCTGTGTCGCAAAGTGTTCGACGCGGCCCATCTTTAGGGTGGACGTGTCCACTTAATTGAGGTCGGCGACCTCGCCCTCCTCCGGGTGCTAGCGCGTTAGCCCTTCATTACGATCGAGATCGAATGTTAGCGAAACTAGTCGACCGTCAGCGCGCATCAACCAAACGTATGAAGCGAGGCCTAGGGGGTTCGATTAACTGGCATTCGAGCGGTGAACCCAGCGATCATATGGAACTGCATGCAAGAATAGGCGCGTCCCCACCCGGAGAGGGTTGCTATGTCATTTAACGCACCTCCCAACTGGCCCACCCCGCCTTCTGGCTGGACGCCGGGGCCGGACTGGACGCCCTTACCTGAATGGGGCCCCGCTCCCGATGGCTGGGACTTCGGTGGTTGGCAGCCGCCTGAGCCGCAACCATCGCGAGGCATCCGGCGTGCGACATCGACATTCGTCAAGCATCCACTGTGGACAACGCTCGGAGCTTTCATTGGCGTTGTTGGCGTAGTGATCTCCGGCTTCCAGATCTATCAATCCACGCAGAGCGCTGCCGCTGATCTCGAGGTCGCAATGACCTCCATAGGCGGCCCGGAACAAGTAGTAGCGGTTGGTTACGATCGCGCGGCCAAGAAGGTAAACCTGGACATACCCGTTGGGGATTTTAAGGCCAACCCGATCGACCTAACGCTCAAGAATAGTGGCGGACAGCCATCTCTTATCACCAAGGTAATTGCGGACGTCAAGCACTTTGAGGTCTTGCGAGACTGCACTCGGTCTGGTGCCGGGCCTGCTGGGATCACTGCCGAGTACACATTCAGGATTCCCACAGATCCCACCACCGGCCAAGTGATACTTGGAAAACACGACCACGACGTTCGATTTGAGACGAAACCTGGGGCTGTGGATCGGATGGCGCTCACAATCGGCCCCGATATCGAAAGTTTCTATAACACGCCGTACGTGCTCGGAGCGCACTTTATTCTGGTTGCCGAGGGCGGCAAAGAACTTGACGCCGGAAGCTATACCATAGTCGGAAACCACAGAGCTATCGAGACGAACCTTGACGGGGTTCTTGATCCAGCGTGCTCCCAGGAGAATCTCGAGACGCTCGAAACGATCTACGCGTTTCAGTCGACGAAAGCGCCCGAACTCGATCAGCTGCGAGACACATTCCGAACGAATGTAGCGTCTTCATCGGCGGGTAGCTCAGCTGCTCCGGCCGGCGGGTAGGCGGGCGAGACAGACCTTCGCCAGCTACCGTGCTGGGTGCAGCGGTCGGATGGCACGACCACACGCCGCTGCGGCGTGGAAAGACTATGGTTGGACAAACCAAGTTGAGAGCAACAGCGAAAAGATTTGGTTGACATTTGCGTGCCGTCGGCCGAACACATGAATCTTCCTGTCTTGCAGTACATGCTCGTCGCGCGTGAGAGAATCTGCCATGCGAATGTCTGGCGGCGCTGTCGCGATCTTTACCGTCGTTGCCGGTCTGATTGTGGGTTGTTCGAGCAGTGGCGGTGAGTCGTCCTCTCACCGCCTAGAAGCGTCGGTGAACGGCGATGGTGTCGAGATTGTCCTGAACGACTTCACGGTTGCAGGTCCGCCCGGGGTTGGGCAAGGCTCAAAACTGAGTGTGGTCGACGATGTTCCTCCTGAGCAGGTGGTCCTGCCGGAAGGGGTGTCGTGGCTCGACCCCTTGTCACCTACCGTGCAGATTGCCCTAGACGGTGAGCGCCAGCCGGGCGCACCGCTGCAGCTGACCTACCGGCTGCCGGAGGATGCGGATCGCCCCGAGGGCGCAGTGCCAGTGGTTGTGTCGCGCAGTGCAGACGGCAGTGTCGACATGGTTGAAGCCCGTGTCGAGGGCGACACTGTCGTAGCCGATCTCGGTCACCTGAGCTGGGACATGTTTGCCTGGTTGAAGCCAGACAAGCTGAATAAGCAGCTCACCGAGTTTGTGAAACCCATCTTGGGAACGGGTTCACCGAAACCAGACTGCGTCGGTAGACCGTTGACGTACCCCAACCTGATCAAGACCGTCACCGCGGTGGAAGGCGACATCGCGTGGACGTGCATGTCGAACACCCCGGGGTCGAATGCAATGGAACCGAGCACAAGTGTTGAGATCACCATTAACTCGCCGTATGCCTGGCGACTCTCCGCCGACCCCCGCCCGCTGAACCTCGTATTCACGGAAACTGATTCGGCAAACGAGTATTTGCGAGACTTCTACGACGAGTCCGTCAACACCACCGACGTCGCCGGTCCAGGGGACACCGTCCGGATGGATTTCGGCCAGTACGAGCGAGGCCCTCGCACCGGCACTTTGACCCGAAACCCGAAAATGGACGCGATCGCCCTGAGCGCCTGGGCCTACGAGGAAGCGCTGCAACAAGGCCCGCTGAAGAACGTTTTCAAAGGATTGGACATAGGTCGCGAGCTCATCAAGTGCGCCGGCACCCGATCAGACGCCGGTGTAGACCGCCTAGGAGCAGACCTGGTCTCATGCGCTCAAGGGCTCGGCGCCGCAGTGATACGCCTGGTCATTGGTAAGACCGGGGTCGCGTTTGGCGCCTACATAGGTGAGGTGGTCAGTAAAACCCCCACCACGGCAACGTGGACCATCACCAATCAGACGCGAAACACACCGACCAGCCAAACCCCTACCACCGTCAATAGTGACAACGTCGTGCTCGGGAGCTCCGACAACCAATACTCCGTCGGGTACGGCACGGCTAGGCCCACTACAGTCTCGTTGAACTCGCTGTGTGCCAACACAATCAGCAACATTACCTGGTCCACTTGGGGTGGCATGGAAGCGACAGGGCAGGGACAGATGTGCGCGCCTGCTGGCTCGCCCGAGAGCGGAGGCCCGGTCCAGCTCACCGCGACCGACGTCGGTGACTGCGACGGTGCAACGGCCTACCGCAAACTTTTGATTAACGGCCGACAAGCATGGAACCTGTGCGGATAGGTGTCACACACCGATGGTGGCCGTCACGGCGTGGCGTGGGCCTGCCGCTACGCCTGCCTGACCGGGCAGCACAGACGGATGACCTCCGCTGGTCTTGGATCTTTGACGATCTTTGTGCCGGAGCTTCCGCCTTCACAACATCGCTCGACGACCGACTGCCCTGTGTTACCCACAAATCTTCGTCGAGGCCCTGCTCGACCGGCCTCGATCAACAATGTGAACCTGGGGGTTTCAAATTTGATTGGTCGGCATGACTTCAGCCGGCCGGCAATTACGTCAACGCCCTCAAGGTGCTGCACTAACCAGCTTTATCGCAGATCACGACAGCGGTACCAGCGTGAATTCCCTGATCGCCGTCAGAGGCAGCCACCTGAAACAAGGGCGGCTTAGCGCGTGGACGGCCCTTACTTTGCGGGAGAGCCAAAGAACCCCGGCGATCTCGGCGCAGTGGTTACGCTGTGGCGCATGACAATTGCAGCATGGGCGATTCCCGAGGTGCTCCATGGACAGCACAGCGATCAGGCGGCCGCCCTGCTGCGCCGCTACTTTGACATCGGCACTGAGGGGCAGCCGAACTTCACTGGTTCGATGTTCGAACGATTCGACGGTGGGGGAGATGCACCGCATGTCGTAGACCGCTTCACCGCCGCCGATATGGTCGCCGTCAGCATGCTCAGCGTCGACGTCCCCGCCGCGGCCGCACTGCGCATCCTCCATCCCGGCCAGCACCACCTCAACGACGTACTAGCTGCTCTGCCACACGACCTGGACCTGGTCAACGCCGACGACGAGCACCTGCGGCGCGGTGAGCAACTGTGGAAACTGACCCGGACCGCTGGCGTGGGGCCAGTAACAACGAGCCAACTCCTCGCCCGCAAACGCCCCCGGTTACTGCCGGTCATTGACACCGTGGTCAAAGGCGTGCTCACCCATCCTCGCCGCGGTGACTTCTACCGAACCCTGCGCCATCACCTCGCCGCCGACGGCCACGCTTTGCACCGCCATCTCGAGGCCGTTCGAGAGCGTGCGGACATCGGATCAGATATCAGCGCTATCCGTTGCTTCGACGTGATCGTGTGGCTGGCAGGCCGAGACAATCGTGTCGCGATGACCGGTCGTGGACGGTTTTGAGGTAGTTCCACCTCGGGCTGATAGTTGGTGACTATTCCGGATCGAAGACGAGGGGTGGACAACCCGACGCGATGAGCAACTACTGCTAAACGAGTTAGCGCGGACCGATTTCGCACGTGTCGGACCGGTGGGCTCATTCCTGTGAAACTCGTAGAGCAGCTGCAGGTTCATCTGAATCATCCTCGCGCAGTGGAGAGCGTGACCCACCTCGTCAAGGCACTGGCTGACTGGTCACTCGACGCCGAGACGTCATCGCTCGTGCCCGGCACGCTTACGACCTGCAGTACCCCGAGAACGAGGTCCGATGACTGTCGAACTGCCTACTCGATGACGATGTCGAGACTGTCGGAAACAGGCACGGACTGACATGCAAGCCGCATGCCTTTGCCTAATTCATAGTTATCGAGCGTGTCGTTGACGCGCATATCGACTTCACCGGTTTTGAGGGTGAAAGCGCATGCGCCGCAATTGCCCTCCCGGCAGACGAAGGGGGCGTCGATACCGTTGTCGAGCATCGCGTCGAGGAGAACCGTGTCGGGCGGGCAGCGGAAGGTGTAGTCCTCGCCCTCGACCTCTGCGGTGACAGGCGTACCCACGTCCGTCGCGGACGGGGGATCGGCGACCGCGGTATGGAACGGGTTGGCCTGGATAGAGGTAAAGACCTCTCGATGAATGGCATCGGGGGAGAGTCCCGCGGCGACGAGGGCGTCATGCGCGAGGTTCATGAATACCGCAGGGCCGCACAGGTATGCATCCGAATCGGGCGATGGAGTCACCAGGTTGCGCAACCCGGTGGCGGTCGGCAAACCGTGGTCGGACTCGAACCAGTGGATCACCTCGAGGCGCGTCGGATAACGCTGGAGTAGGTCGGCCAGGGTGGTCGCGAACATCACCGATTCGGTCGACCTGTTCGCGTAGACCAGCACGACCCGCTCCTGGTGGACCTCCAACGCGGTCTTGAGGATGGACAGCACCGGGGTGATCCCACTGCCTGCCGCGACAAGAACGAGTGGCTTGTCCCACCGTGACGGCACAAAAGAGCCCGCAGGCCTCAGCGCGGACAGGGTCATGCCGACGGTGGCGTTGTCGCAGAGCCAGTTGGACGCGTAACCGCCAGGGGTGCGTTTGACCGAGATCGCCGGCTGATCGTCGCAGTCTGGGCTGCTCGACAGCGAGTAACAACGTGCCACGGACCGGTCTTCTTCATGTGGGATCTCGAGGGTGACGAATTGGCCGGGCCGGTAGTCGAACGGCCCCAGACGGTCGGTGTCGGGTGTGGAGAAGACGAGGGTGACGGCGTCGGACGTTTCCTCGATGACGTTCTCGACCTGCAGACGAAGGGTTCGTGCACTGGTGGCCGTGTCGCCGACTGAATCAATCGTCAAGAGTCGTCCTTTCGTGCACTGTCTGCACTCGGCCGACATTGGCAGCCTGTTCCGTGGAGTGAGTGCGTTCGATCTGCGTGAACAAACCGTACCATTGACAAATGGCACAGTTTCCGATGATGCTGTCGTTATGACAACGAGAAGCGCAGTCGTGCCGGTGCGGGGATCCCTGCGATCCCGGTGTGCTGCGCGGGTGACGGCGTCGACGCTGCGTCCGATCGCGTCGCGGCTTCCGTACGACAAGGGTGGCGTGCAGGTAGCGCGGGTTCTCGTCGAGGTCGCAATGCGTTTGTGCGGCAGTAGGTTGCGCGGAACCAGGGTCACAGCGGTCAGCGACAACGGTGTCGTCGGTGAGTGGGTGGACGCCACGAAACCCGGGTTCCCGGACGAGAATGTCTCAGACCAGAATGCCTCGGGCGAGGCCGCCGGGGTGGTGCTGTATCTACACGGGAGCGCCTACGCGATCTGTTCGGCGCGCACGCACCGTGGCCTGGCATCGCGACTTTCACGTGAAGCGGGTCTGCCGGTGTTCGTGGTGGACTATCGACTCGCACCCGAGCATCCGTTCCCGTCTGCCGCGGACGACATCGAGCGGGCGTATCGATGGCTGCTGGAGCGTGGCTATGACCCCGGCAACATCGTCGTCGCGGGAGACTCCGCGGGCGGGCACCTCGCGCTGGACCTGGTCATCGACAACGCCCGGCGCTCAATTCCTCAGCCTGCTGCGGTGGTGCTGTTTTCCCCCTTGATCGACCTGATGTTCGATTTGGCCGAGGGCCGCGAACGCGTGCGGCGCGATCCGATGATTTCCGCTGCCGGCGCGCGGGCCCTCACCACGCTCTACACAACCGGGCAGGAACCGGATATCCCGCGCCTGCGACTGGCAGTGGAGGCCGGAACGGTGTTGCCGCCCTTCCTGGTGCAGGCCGGCGGCGCGGAGATGCTGGTCGCCGACGCCGAGTATCTGCGTGACCTCGTCGAAGCCAACGCGGGTACATGCACGCTCGAGATCTGGCCCGACCAGATGCACGTCTTCCAAGCGCTTGATCGCGTGTCTCCTGAGGCGGCGCCCGCGTTGCGGCGGGCTGCACAGTTCCTCCGCTCCGAACTCGGTCTCACCGCAGTCCCTTTCGGCCATTCAGCCCTCTAACAGAAATCGAGAAGTCATGTTCGGATTCCGATCGACCCCGCCGCCGTCGTACGGTGCTGATGCCGTGGTGACTGGCGCGGGAAGCGGTATCGGCCGCGCCTTTGCCATCGAGCTCGCGCGGCGCGGAGGCCGCGTTGTGTGCGCCGACATCTCACTCGAACGGGCCGAGGAAACGGTTCGCCTTCTTGCCGGCCGCGGCTACGCAGTGCAGTGCGACGTTGCGGAGCGATCGCAGGTGGAGGATCTGGCCTTGTTCGCCGAACTCGAATTCGGTGGCGCCCCAACGGTGGTGATCAACAACGCCGGCGTCGGCATCGGCGGGCAGCCGGTGGGCAGCATCGGTTTCGACAACTGGAACTGGGCCTTGGGCATCAATTTGTGGGGCGTCATCCACGGGTGTGAAACGTTCGTTCCACAACTGCTCGCGGCCGGGCGCGGGGGTGTCATCAACGTCGCCTCCGCTGCGGGGTTCGCCGCCGCGCCGACCATGGGCCCCTACAGCGTCGGCAAGGCCGGTGTCATGTCGCTTTCGGAAACCTTGGCTGCGGAATTGTCGGGAACTGGTGTGCGCGTGAGCGTGCTGTGCCCGACGTTCGTCAAGACCAACGTCGCCGTGGACGGCCGTATCACCGCGAAGTCGTCCCAACTCGCACAGAATCTGATGCGGTGGACCGGGTTCTCGCCTGAGCGCGTCGCCGTCGGCACGCTCGACGCCTTCGACAAAGGCCGCCTCTACGTCGTTCCGCAGCTTGATGCCAAGGCAATCTGGCTGGCCAAGCGACTCACTCCAGCTCTCTATGCCCGCGGTGCCGGGCTGCTCAATCGACTGATGCCGGATGAGCCTGCGCCGCACAGCCAACTTCAGACCGCTTCAACGACAGGAAAGTGACGATGACACAGAACTTCGATTTCGATGCCATGCTGGACAAGATCAAAGACCGTCAATGGGCCCTGGCCGACATCGACTGGGACGCACCGGGTGGGGAGCTGATCAGCCCCGAATTGCATGCAAAACTCAAGCCGTTCATGTCGGATCTGATGTGGATCGAGAACGTCGGTGCCCGCGGCTTCGCGGCCATGGCACGCAAGGCCCCGACCGAGACGCTGCGAGACATCTACCGCCACTTCCACGCTGAGGAACAGAAGCACGCCAACGCCGAACTGGCGCTGATGCGACGGTGGGGGATGCTCGAGAACGACGAGATCCCTCAGCCGAATGTCAACGTCAAACTCATCATCGATTGGCTGGACAAGTACTCCGACCAAACCCCACTGGCCGTGCTCGGCACAGTTATTCCGATGCTCGAGGTGGCCCTCGACGGTGCGCTGGTGAAATTCATCGTCGACGAGATCGACGACCCGGTCTGCCAAGAGGTGTTCAAACGCATCAACGCCGATGAGTCACGGCACCTCGCGGTTGATTTCGAGGTCATCGAGCTTCTCGGGCATGCGAAGATGCGCAAGATCATCGTCGAGACCGTGGGTGCCTGGATGCACCCGTCGCTGATCATCGGCACCCTGCGTTACATCCCGTTGCTGAACAAGATGCGCGACAACATCGTTGCGATGGGTGTTGACGAGGAGCGTCTCTACACCGCCATGAAGCGATTCAAGAAGGTCGGTGAACGCACCCCCTTCCCCAATCGCCTGCCCATGTACCGCTTCATCAGCTGGCACGGATCGGTGGTGATCAACCGCGACCACCCGTACCACCGCTTCGCCGATTCGATGGTCACCCTGACCGCCAAGTACCCCAAACGCCTGCTCCGCGGCCAGCCCACCTGGTCGAAGGAACTGACCTACGAGCCCGTCGCATGAGCGGCCGTAAAGTGTTGTCCGTTGCCGTCATCGGCGGCGGGTTCGCCGGCGTTGGCGCGGCCATCCGGCTCAAGCAACGCGGCATCGGCGACATCGCCATCTTCGAGCGTGGCACCCGTCCCGGGGGGACCTGGCGTGACAACACCTATCCCGGTGCGGCATGCGACATTCCGTCGCGGCTGTACTCCTACAGTTTCGCGCCGAATCCGGATTGGTCGCACACCTACTCCGGCAGCGAGGAGATCCTCGCTTACGTCGATTCGATGATCGACAAGTTCGAGCTGGCCCAGTATTTCCGGTTCGAACACAACGTGGCCGATCTGACCTGGCACGAAGACTCGTCGCAGTGGGAGGTCACCATCGACGACCGCGAGCCGGTTTTCGCTCGCGCCGTCGTCATGGCGTCGGGCCCCCTTGCCAACGTGAGCCTCCCGAAGATCCGCGGCATCGAAACCTACGAGGGCGAGAAGATCCACAGCGCCCGCTGGAACCATGACTACGACTTCGCGGGTAAAAAGGTTGCCGTCGTGGGCACCGGGGCGAGCGGGGTGCAGATCGTGCCGGAACTGGTCCGTGTGGCGGACTCGGTGAAGGTCTTCCAGCGCACACCCGGGTGGGTTCTTCCGCGCACCAACCTGAGTACACGGCCGGTGACCCGCGAGGTGTATCGACGCTTACCGTTCACGCAGTCGCTGGCCCGCAAGGCCTGGTTCTGGGGCCATGAATCCGTCGCCCTGGGTGTGGTGTGGAAGTCGCCGCTGACCCGCGTCGTGGAAGGGGTGTCCAAGCTGCACCTGCGCACACAGGTGCGTGATCCGTGGATGCGCCGTCAGCTCACACCCGAATTCCGGGCCGGATGCAAGCGGTTGCTGATGACCAGTCAGTACTACCCGGCTCTGCAGAAGGACAACTGCACCTTGGTGACCTGGCCCATTGCCAGTATCTCGGAGAAGGGGATCCGCACCGTCGAGGGCATCGAGCACCAGTTCGACGCAATCGTTTTCGCGACCGGATTCGACGTTTCCAAGGCGGGCACGCCGATTCCGATCACCGGCCGCGGCGGCCGAGTCCTCGCCGAGGAGTGGAGCAAAGGCGCTTACGCCTACAAGTCCGTTGCCGTCTCGGGATACCCGAACATGTACTTCACCTTCGGTCCGAACTCCGGCCCAGGCCACAGCTCAGCGCTGGTGTACATGGAGGCGCAAATCGACTACATCGTCGACGCCATCGCCACGGCAGTGAATCAGAACTTCGTCCTCGACGTCCGCGCGGACGTGCAGGCGCAGTACAACCAGGAGCTGCAACAGCGGTTGACCAAGACCACGTGGAACTCGGGCTGCTCGAGCTGGTACCTCACTGAGGACGGCTTCAACGCCACCATGTATCCGGGCTTCGCGACGCAGTACGTCAAGCAACTGGAAACGGTTGTCCTGCCGGACTACTCGATCACGGCCGCGAACACCGCCGGCGTGGACGACGCTGTCCTGGCCGGGACTCCCTGATTCTCGCAGACAACTAGGGAGACCGAAAACCTCACCGCTGCAGGGGTACACGAGGGGAGTGATGCGGAGGACCGCATCACTCCCCTTGCTTGTATGTCCGCCGGGAGCTGACGCGAAAGCGGCGCCGTCACGAGGGGACTACGTAGCGGGAACTGCCCGAGACCAGCAACGCCTGGTCGTCGGCGAGTAGTCGCAGTGTGAATCGCTCACCGAATCGGTGTCTGAGTTCGTCGATGATCGCCCGACCCGACACGATGCCGTCGGCGTGGGGCACGATGACCTCGTCGATCCAGCCGAGCCCAGTTGTGGAAACAAGACCGCGTGCCTCGGCTGGGTCGTCGAGCAGGCCGAGCGGTTCGATATCTGCGCCGATGACGCACGCACCTGCACTCGCGCCGATGTAGGGCAGACCGGCCTCGACGTGTTCAGTGAGGACATCCGCGAAACCCGTGCGCCGAAACACCTCGAGCAAGTGGAAGACGTTGCCGCCGGAGACGAAGACGGCTTCGACCGTGTTCAGGGACTGCGCGATGTCGGCTGGAGTCATCGCCTCGATGTCGAGTTCGACTGTCTGCCAGCCCTGTTCGTCGAGAGTTGTGCGATCGAAGTCCACCCAGGCTCGGTCGTCATAGATCGACGATGCGGTAGGTACAAACCCGATGGTTGCGCCAGGGCCGGTTCGGGGCGTCAAGAAGCCGGGTACCGCCGACAACCATCGGCTCACCAACAGGAGTTCAGCCACAGCACCAGCCTGCCACGTTGCGTACTCGCTCCGTCACCAAGTGCGGCGGCCACAAGAGCAGTACCTCGCTCAGAGCGGGGTGAGGCCGATCATCCGGCGGTCCGAGGAGTAGATCCACCCATTGTCGTACGGTGTCATCGCACCGCCCGATCGGAATGTCTCGGGATCTGGGTCGATGGCCACAAATGGCGCTGTCCACACGGTCTCGCCGGTGCCGATGTCGACGGCCATGAGGGCTTCAGACCCGTCGAGCACACCGGACCCGAGGAGCAACCCGCCACCGGAAGCGAGGGGTGTCAACGACTGGTCGCCATCGACGCGCCACATCTGCCTTCCAGACCTCACATCGATGCCTATCGCGCGTTGGTTCGCCGGATCGCGGAGGTAGGCGGTGTGCCCGACGACAGCGGTGACCGTCCCTGACTCCCCGTCAACGAGATCTGAGCTCTCCCACAGGTACTTGCCGGTCGTGCGATCGTATGCGGAATCACCGAGCAGGACAGGGGGATCTGCGTCGGTGGCGTGCTCAAATACCGGATACTGCACTACCGGACTCTGCGAGGTCGCGAGCACCTTCCCATCCGGCCCGCGTAGAAGCTGCTCAGACTCGGAGTCGACGTACCCGCAGCCGCCGTTCGATTGGACCACAACACCTCCGGACTCGAGGGCCGCGCTGGAGACGCAGCTCTCGCCGCTGCCCCACAACAGGTTGCCGGATTCGGCATCGAACTGTGCCATGGAGATGCCCATTCGTACGAGCCCGACTCCGTCGGTCACGGTCAGTACGCCCGACTGGTACACGTCTTCCCATCCGCCGCTGACGTCGAAGCTCTGCGTCCAATTGGCGGAAACGTCGTCGAAGCCGCCCGAGTGGACACGGACCTCGCCGTCTTCGGGGCTGCCTTCGATGATGTACAGGGTGTCAGCGGTGGTCGTGAGACCGAAAATGTACTCCTCGACGGAACGCCTCTCTGACGCACCCGACTTGAGGTCGTACGTGACGATCGCGTGGCCATCGGCTTGTGCGTAGCAGTAGATCTTCCCATCGATCGGCTGCCCGCTGCACTGCTCGAGATCCGCGGCGGGCGCTCGCCAGCGCACCGCACCGCTTTCGGGGTCGATACCGATCATTGCGGCCTCGTCGAGGACGTACCTGTCGGTCGGAATGCCGACAATGGTCACGAGAGTGTCTGCGGCCAGGATGAATCCGGGAGTGCCGGACATGTACGACGATCCCCCGCGGGGATCCGAGAAGTCGGCGAACGGACGGCCGAGGTACTCCGCGGCATCGAGCGACCAAGCGAGCCCCGGCGTGTCCTCGTTTGTCCCAGTGATCTTCTTGACCGACGTTTGACCTTGGTCGGCCACCACGACCGCGGCTGCAGTGACCGTCACGACGGCGGCTGTCGCAGCTGCGATAAGCGCCCGCGTACTCCTGTTGGGCACGGCTACAGCTCCAATCCATCCGTGAGAGCGATGGATTCGAGATCCTCCAATGACAGCGGCGTCGTGGGTACCGCCGCGCTGGAACTGACAGAGATCTGAGTTCCGCCGGGACGCGTCACTTCGACGGAGTTGGTCGTCTCTCTCTGCGAGTTGTCGGGACTGCTCGTTGTTGAGATCGAACCGGAGGACTGCTGCGTCTGCACGACGGTCCCGTCGGGAAGCGTCCGCATCTCGCGCTGACCACTGGACCCGGGAACCGGGCGTTCAGGAGTAGGAAGTGGCTGGCCTCCGGTGATCGAGATCTTCAGTCCTGCAGTCACGTCCGACACCGGCAGATCTGTGCACACAACGTCATCCGAATAGCTGGCGAGTTGCAACGGAGGCAGCTTTCGGCCGCGGAGATCGATCGCCGCGAGGATGGTATCGAGCCTGCGGGCCTGCTCCCGGGTAATGGCGGGGCCGCCGTCGTCGAAGGAATCCCCGCACCCTTTTGACGGCGCGGGTGTGCCCGGTGGGACAGGGGTGCTGACCCGGAGTCCGGGATCACTGACAATTCGCACCAGATCATCGATTGCCAGAGGGATCTTCCCGCTGTGCTCTTGTTGCGCGTCGCCAGAAATGTCGTAGGCGGTCGCATGGATCCACGACTGATCGGACACGTAAGCACGCGCAGATCGTCTAAGAGTGCGGGAGCCATTCACTTCTTCCCAGGTGTCGTGGACGTCGACGATCGTGCCATCGGCGAGAGTGCGTCGCTCGTCGAGATAGCCCGCCACACACGCGGGAACCGGGTCGGCGTTCTTCTGTACCTGTAGGTAGACACTGCCTTTGGCGTCGTCGTTGACCAACGCAGCCGTCGCGTAGGTGTAGCCTTCCGGCTCTGGCTGCGCTCCGCCGAGGTCAGATACTGGCTGGAACACAAGTGACTTCTCCGGGCTTGCGAACTCAACTTCTGCACGTGGGGGCAGTGACGCGACCGCAGCGTTCGACATCGCGGTCGCCTTTGGACCGCTAAACCATGGGAACTCGGGATTGTCGTAGCTGGGGTCGCTACTGGACGTGAAAACACTGAAGCGACCCGAATCGGTGGGTGGTGGCTCGACCGTTTCGCACCCCGGAATCGGTGCGGTCGGGTCCACGGGTTCTTCAACGATGTCGACGTCCTCGGGCGCAGCCGGATCGGGATCCGTCGTCGATGTTGTTGGCAGCGTGGTCAGTTCAGGATCTGGCGACGGCCTCAGCAGGCCGGCCACCACGATCACAACGGCTACGACGGACACCATGATCAGCGCGTAGGTCCACGCCTGCTTCGCGCGTGACGATTCCTGCTCGTTCATCCACTTCCTCCCCGTTGCGGACGCTACGGCAGCCATGGCGATATGGCCAGCGCTGGTCACCGCGACCGGTGGCTACAGCGCCGTGTCGTTGCAGCGGCGGCTACTACCTAGAGGCGAGGCTCACCCGCGCGGCGCTCGAGGGCGCGATCCCGGGCGAGCAGGAAGAAAGGGATCGCGGTCGCGATGCCCACCCCGAAGGTGAGAACAAATGAAGCGACCCACCATCGGATGATGTGGAGCTTCTTCGCTTCCGAGAACGCCCAGATATGGAACCCGATGACCACGTACATGAGGTCGACCATCGCGAAGCGGCCCGGTGTCGTCTTGTGGATGTCCCCGACGAAGAAGTCCAGCACCGACTTCGGGCCATTCTCCTTCACGTAGGGAATGGCTATTGCGTTCTGCGTGACCAGTGCGGCGACGAAGGTCGCCATCAGTGAACGGCGGCGCCAGACGTCCGACTGTGAAACGGTTTTCGGCATGGGTTCTCCTCTAGGTAGGAAATTCCTGCGCGCACGAGTCTGTTGAGCCGGTCCGGTCTGGACACACTCGAACCTACGCAGATCCGTACCGCGGCGAGTGTACGGTGACGAGCTGCTGCGAGCACACGAACGGCCAGACGTCGCCAGTCGCAGCAGGATTCAGTGCTTCGAGAGCATCAGCGCAGCACGCATCTGGGCGAAGAGAAAGACTGCCTGCTCGCCGACCACATCTTGGTATTGCTCGATCACCTCATGGACGAAATCGCGGCCACCGGCATCACCGAGTCTGTTCGTCCACTCCGTCGCACCGACCGCAAACCATTGGGCGAAAGCCTCCGTCGACTCGAACTGCCATCGGAGATCCTGAACGGTCAAGTCCGAGGCCGTGAAGCCTGCGGAGGCCGCGAACTCGCGGAAGTGATCCGGCTCGACGTGGAAGTACGGCGCCGTGAACCCGCGAAAGTCACTCTCCCAGAGCGGGTCCTGCGCAACCTGCATTGCCACATCCTCGATGCTGGGCCGCTCGGTCTCGCAGACAACCTGGATGACGGCACGACCACCGTCGGTCAAGCTGCGGGCGATCTCTCTCAGCGCGGTGGCCTGATCGTGAATCCAGTGCAACGCGTTGAACGACACCGCCACGTCGAAGTCGCGATCAAAGGGGAGATCCAAAGCGTTGTCGACGTGAAACTGCACTCGCAGTAGGTCCGGAGGTACGCGCGTCAGCGCTTTGTCGATCATGCGCCGCGAGGCGTCGACACCGACGACAGACCCGTTCGGCAGTCGTTCGGCAAGCTGCATGGTGATGAAGCCGTCTCCGCAGCCGACGTCGAGCAGCCGTTCGTTCCCGGAGAGATCCAGGCCTTGGATCGACACCTCCGCGACCATCCGTTGCAGGGCACTGACATCGGCGTAACGTTCGCCATCCCAATCGACCACGACAGCTCCTCGCTCCCACAGATTGTGCAGTCGGGCCGTACGCGGCACCGCCCCCAGTTTGAGGGTAGCCAACTTGGCAGCGCGAAACCTGGGCGATCAGGCGAAAGGTAGACAGGGTCAGATGGGGATCAAGATGCTCTCGTCGTAGCGAGGCGCTCGATGCGGGGCACCGCGACCGCCATGATGCTCAAGTAGGCCGGCGCCCAGATCGGCACGGCCATGCTGAGTACGCAGCCGCCCCGTGTCGGGATCACCTCGTGCCGGGTGGCGGGCACACCCGCCACTCGCCAAGCCCACACCCGGCCGTCGATGAACTCGTTGATCTCGAACGGCAGCGGCACGCCGACCGGTGTCCACACCTTGCCGCGAATCCCCAGCGCCAGCGGCCCGGGCTCATCGAGCTCAGCACCGGCAACCGTCGGGCCCCACTTCGGCCACGACGTCAGATCCACCAGGACGTCCCACACCGCATCCGACGGCAGCGACATGGCGAGCTCCACAGTCGGCATTCGATGTCGGAAACCCAGGCGCATGGGTAGGACTTAGCCAGAGCCGCTCTAGTTCAAACAGCAATCACGGTATCGGCATGGGGGCGAGGCTGTTACCGGCGGGAATGCCGGCGCAGTTGCTACGAGTAGGGATACCCGCAAACCGCTCGGTCAGGTACTCGAAGCCCTGTGCCTCGAACGGTGGGAACGATTCCTGGTGCGTCAGACCGTTGTACTGCGCGTAGGTGACGTCGACTCCGCGGCCGCAGTATTCGTGTGCCAGACCGACCACGTCGTCGGTGACCATGATGGTGTCGCCGATGGGGTCGGCATGCCCGACAGCCAGGAACAACGGCGCCTTCGGGGTTCCCTGGCTACCCATGATGTTGTCGTCGATCGCGCCGACAACCTGCGGCACCTGCAACAGCGAGGTGTACGGGGCCTTCACCATCTGGGCGTCCGTCAGGCCGGGATAGTCACCGGCGAAGTTGGCGATGCATTCGGAGCTGACCGTTTGCATCAGCTGCTGGCCGTAGTCGGAGATGAACTTGCTGGTGTCGAGATCGTAGGCGCGCTGGTAGGCGACGATCAGCGCCGGGATCACGCCCGCCCACTGCGTGCCGCCGCTGATATAGGGAAGGTTGTGGGCGAGGTCGACGGGCAATCCGCCTGCCGCAACGCCGATGATGTTCAGTTCGGGCGCATACTTCGGTGCCACCTCGGCGCCCCACTGGGTGGGTACCGAACCGCCTGAGTACCCGACCAGCCCGATTGGGGTGGAGACCGGCAGTTTCAAGAACGCCTCGGCCGCACGAAGGCCGTCGAGCGCGGCATAGCCGGACTGGCGTCCGATGGTCCACTCCAGTTCTTCACCCTCGTAGTCGGGCGCCACCACGGTGTATCCGGCGGCCAGGTATCCGGCGATCACTGCTTGTTCGGCCTCGGCGATGGGACTGGATGATCCGCCGCTGAGTGTGTACGACGGATCGCACTGAGACCCGAGGGCGTCGTAGGCCATGTGGTACGAGATCAGCTTCGTCGGTCCGGGGATCAACGGTCGCAGGACTGTTGCGACGGTGACCGCGCCTTTGCCTTGTTGATCAGTTGTGCGGTAGAGCACCTGGTTACCGGTGATCGGGGTGTCGAGCGTCGGCGTCCGAAAAGTCATCGGCCGGCTCCGCAGTACCGTGCCCGGCGTGATGTCGGAGAGCGACCCGTCGTAGCTGTAGAAGGGGTCGGCCGACGGAAGCGGGGACCCGGGCCCCGGATCCGCCTGCGCGGCAGGGACACCCGCCAGCGCCAACGACCCGACGAGGAGACCGACTGCGGCGACGACACGCAGGGCAAGGGTCCGACCACCAAATGACATGGTGGTATTAAAACACCGGTGTCTCGACCGTGGAGTGAGTTCGATGACTGTTCACGAAACCCGATGCTCCGCAACTAAATAACGATCATTCACTCCGCGTTTAAGAAAGCCAGTCGCTAGAGGCTTTCGGTGGCTACTGCGAGTTCAGGTAGGCGATGATGGCGTTGACCAAGCCGTCGCGGGCGTCATCGAGGTCGCCGTACGTCCCGAGGGTTCGCTCCGAGGTGATGCCGCGCATGGCGGCCGGGATCAGCGCAGCCATCTGCCGGATCCGCACCGGATCCACACCCAGGTCGGCGAACGCACGCTCACAAGCGTTGTCCCAGCGCGGTTTCCAGGAAGCGAGCTCGGCTGCGGTGAGGGGGAAGTCGCGCTCGAGTTCGGTGCGTTCGCGGGGCAGGGCCGCACGCAGTGTCTCGATCGCCAGAGATTCCGGCGATCGCAGCCCGACGTACATCGCCTCGATGAGCCCGGTCACCCGTTCTTCGAGGGTGCCTCCCGGCTTGACGTTCGCGGGCAGATCGCCACGTTGCTCGGCGGTGTAGCGGAGTACGGCGGCCCACAACCCGTCGATGTCGCCGAACTGATACTTCACCACGCCCCAGGTGGCCCCGATGTCCCGCGCGATCCGGTTTCCCGACACGGCGCCGGGGTCGCCTGTAGCCAACGCGGTGATGGCGGACTTGATCATGCTCTCGCGGGTGGCGATTCCTCGCTTGTTCGCCCGCCTGCTCGGCGCCGCCACTTCGGTCATGACAGCTGATGGTAGTCGGTGTCAGCCGCGACGCCTACTTTCAAAGAACCCTCTTTACAAGTTTCACAGATGGTTCTACGGTTGTGGTCAGCGCGGCCGCCGCAGGGTGCGTGGTCCATCCGAGTGGATACTCGGCGTCGACTGCGGCACAACGTAATTCAGAAAACGCGGAGGTTCGGAGTGGCCAAACCCACACTGTCCATGAAGCCGACCGGCTGGTTTCAGGTGGCTTGGTCGGCTGAGGTCACCGTGCGCGAAGTCCACCGGATGACGTATTTCGGCCGCGAGATGGTGGCATGGCGAACCACGTCGGGCCAGGTGGCGGTCTTCGACGCGTACTGCGAACATCTCGGCGCCCACCTCGGCTACGGCGGACATGTGGAGGGGGAGAACCTGGTTTGCCCGTTTCACGGATGGGAATGGAACTCTGAAGGCCGGAATGTCTGCATTCCCTACGAGAATCATCCGAACAAGGGCCGGCGGATCCGCAGTTATCCCGTCGTCGAGCGCAACGAATCCATCTGGATCTGGCACGACGTGGAGGGCCGAGCCCCCTACTTCGATGTTCCGGATGTGTTTGCCGACTTCGACGACGGCAAGAGCGCGGACGACTACTACCCCTCGTTCCCCGTCGGCGTGCTCTACCGCGAACGGCTGGAACTGCATCCGCAATACATCATGGAAAACGGCGTAGACTTCGCCCACTTCAAATTCGTGCACAAAACGCCCTTTATCCCAGAGTTCACCCGGCAGGACTTCGACGAGCCGGTCTCGTATGTCGACTTCACGGTGGCCTTTGACGACGCAGTCTCCGAAGACGATGTCAGCAGCGGGGTGGAGGCCATCAACGGCGGACTCGGCGTGGCGGTCACCAAGAGCTGGGGCATGGTCGACAACCGCACGCTGTCCGCGGTGACGCCCGTCGACGACAACACGTCCGATGTCCGGTTCGCGGTGTGGATCGGGCGCAAGCCCGGTGACCAGTCCGCGGAGATGAACGACTACGCGAAAACGATGGCGAACTACATCATCGAACAGTTCGCGGCCGACATCAACATCTGGGCGCACCAGCGATACTCCGACCCACCGGCCCTCTCGCGCAAAGAGTTCGAGGGCTTTCGGGCCCTGCGCGCCTGGGCCGCGCAGTTCTATCCCGATGAGCAGAACCGCGCCCACGCTCACACGTCGACAGTCGAGGCCACATCGTGATCGGTGGTCGAACCGCCCGGTCCGATGATCCGTACACAAGCCGAGATCAACAGGGAGACAACACATGAGTACTGCTGAGAAGATTCGCGTATTCCAGGTGGCCACAGGAAATGTGGGAACCGAGATGATCAAGCGGATCGCAAGTCATCCCGACCTGGAGCTGATCGGCTTGCACTGCTACACCCCGGAGAAGGTGGGCCGGGACGCGGGCGAGATAGCGGGCCTGGCGCCGAACGGGGTCATCGCCACCGGATCGGTGGACGACATCATCGCTGCGAAGCCGGATGTGTTGACCTTCCACGGGGTGTTCCCGGACGAAGAACTGTACGAGCGTGTGCTCGAAGCCGGCATCAACATCGTCACCACGGCCGACTGGATCACGGGGCACCACAGAAATCAGAACCACCCGCACCCGTCCGGCAAGAAGACCACCGAGGTACTCGAAGCCGCCTGTCAGCGAGGAGGTTCCACCTTCTATGGCACCGGTATGAACCCGGGACTGTGCCAGATACTCGGAGTCGTCCACTCCGCGGATGTGGCAGACATCGAGAACGTGACCGTCATCGAATCCGTGGATGTGTCCTGCCACCACTCGGTGGAGACGTGGAAAGAGGTCGGGTACGGACGTCCGATCGACGACCCGTCCATTCCCGGATCGCTGGAGAAGTACACGAGAGTGTTCTCCGACAGCGTCTACATGATGGCCGATTGTTTTGATCTGGAGCTGGACGAGGTCAAGTTCTCCTATGAGCTTGGCGCGTGCACCAAAGACGTGGACCTTGGGTGGTATCAGATGCCGAAGGGTTCGCTGGGCGCGAACTACATCAAGTACCAGGGCATGGTGGACGGTGTGCCGCGGGTCGAGTCACACCTGGAATGGCAGATGACACCCCACACCGCGCCCAGCTGGGATATCAAGGGCTGCTACATCACCCATATCCAGGGCGACCCGAACATCTACAGCAAGCACATGATCTTCCCGAAACCCGGTGTGCGACTCGACAATCCCGAGGATTTCGCATCCATCGGCATGACCGTCACAGGTTTGCCCGCGCTGAACTCGATCCGTTCAGTGGTCAACGCGCGACCAGGAATCCTCACGAGTGCAGACATGCCCTTGCGGGGCATGGCGGGCCGTTTCAAGCTCTGAAACCCCTGTGATCAGGACGCGTCTTGAAGGCCGGGAGCGCGGCGGATGTCGACGACCGGAGCTGGCGCTTCGGTGAGCAGGCGCTCGTCGGCAAACAGTTCGAGTACCTGACGGGCCGGACGGACCGGCGCGAAGACCCTGAAGCTGTCGGGCCGGCGAGCGTACGCCTCGAACACCACATCGACGGCGGCAGAGGAGAAGAAGTTCACCTGAGACAGGTCGAGTACCACCTCTGAGTAATTGGCCATCGCTGCATTGATCACCGCCAGAAGCTGCGGAGAGGTCACCATGTCGGCGTTGCCACTCACCCGGACGACTGCGTGAGCGTCGGTGAAGGATTCGACACTGATCTCGAACGGCCACTCGTGGTCGGAGAACTCGGGTGCCAGGAAATCTGTGCTCATTGTTCTGCCTTTCTCGTTCGATACGGGAATCCACGCAAACTCGGGCGTCTGGTTGGTGGCTCTGCCTGAACACTAGAAAGTTGCGCTCACCCAAGCAATGCGCAACGAGCTTCGGCGCGCAATCGTGACGAACGGTAACGGACAGGTAACGGCGGGCGAGGTGCGCCCCGGATGTGCAACCACGGCGCCGGCGCGCACCTCTGCCGGTGTCATTGGGTCACGGCGCGATGAAACCGCCACCGCCCGGAAGGGAGGGTTGGCCCGCATTCGGGTATGCGGACGACCCCTTCAACGAAACCGTGAAGGCAACCGGGCCTGATCCGGTGTTCACCGTCTGGTGCGTGGGCGCGGGATCGAGGAAGTAGCGGCAGGGTTTGACGGTGCTGCTCCCGCGAACGCCGGTGGAGAGATTGATGTAGTCGATTCGTACTAGTGCGCCTGCTGCAGTGGTCGAACATGTCACCGGGCTCGCAGGAGCGGAGAATGTGGTGAGTCCGGGGGCTTGCGCACTTGCCTGGATTGATGCCAGGAGCGGTCCGCCAGTGAGAAGGCCACTGATCTGCAACCCGATTGCCGGAATCTGGTAGACGGTGACCGGCGCTGCGGTCAGCGTCGGTCCGATTGGAGCGGCACCTGCGGCCGGTGTGGTCCCCACCGAGATGGCAAGCGCTGTCATCGCGGCCCCTGCTGCTGCCACGCACTTTTTCACAAATCGCATTTCTGACCTCCACGCTGTTCGGGATTCTTGAGCGAATTTTGATTTCATCGAACAATCGCACAGCAGAATTGCGATGCGATCGTCATTTCGATATCGAATGATCTCGGCAGCCGTGTTACTTACCGGACAAAGGTGGTCCAAGTGAATGACGTCTGTTCGATCGAGCCGTCTGTCGATCGAGCGGTTTTGGGCGAGATTTCCGGATCGGACTAATCGCGAAATGCCTCGACCACGTCCGCAACGCGTTGAAGTTGACTGACGTCTGAACTGGTCGGGATGAGGTGGATCTCGTCGGTGCCGATGGCAGCGAACTTCGCCAATACCTCGGCAAGCTGATTCTCGTCGCCCGCCCAGCCGGTGGTGGGAGCGATGGCGTCGACGAAGTCGGCAGGAATCCAATTCATGTACCGACGCAGGTGATGGTGGATCTGCGCGCGGGCGGGTTCGGGATCGCCGAGTGCGAACCAGAAGGATGTCGCCAGATGCGGTGGCTTCTTGCCTGCCTCCGCCCACGAGGTGGTGGCGACGTCGAACAGCGCTTTCTGCTTGTCGACGTCCAGGTCAAGCGTGGTCCCGGCCAAGCCCTCGGCCCAATGCGCCGCGGAGCGAACCGTTTTCGGCCCGATGGTTCCGACCATCAGCCGAGGTCCACCCTCCTGCTCGGGTGAGGGGCCGACGGGGAGCACTGAATCGGTGATCCGTTCGCCGGCCCACACCCGCTTCATGATCGCGACGCGGTCGGCCATGCCGCGGATGGTCTGACTCTTCGGGTCGGCGCCGACTGCTCGATAGTCCTCGTGCCGTCCGCCTACCCCGAGTCCGACCGTCAACCGCCCGCCGGAGAGCATGTCGCCTGTTGCGAGCGCCTTCGCCAGCATGACCGGGTCGTGGAGCTGGGGCACGATCACCGTGGTGACCAGTTGCACCCGGTCGGTCCACGCGGCAACTGCACCGAGCAACGTGAGACTGTCGGGATTGTCGAAGGCCATGCGCTCGCCCCAGCAGATGGACGAAAAAGGCCCATCGTCAACGGCTTTCGCCCACTGTTTGAGAACTGTTGCATCGAGGTCCGGTTCCATCACCGGCAACGTCATTCCGACCTGCACGAACCTGATCCTCCATGATCACCACCGGGTGGGGTGCCGGTTTCGCCGATCAGATCAGTCCCTGCGCGAGCATTGCGTCGGCAGCTCCGGCAATCAGCCTATCGATCGACAGAAAATGCCTTCCGCCGGAGATGTCCATCGCTCAGTGTCTATTCACGCAGCGGCCATCGTGAAAGAGTTGCGCCGATCATGTGACCGAGGGGGCGAGTGTGCCGTTGTACTACCCGTACTGGTGGGGGATGTATTGGTGGGGGCCGTACATGCCCTACGTGACACTCATCGTGCTGATCTTGATGATCGCCTCGCTGGTCGACATCGTCGGCGGTGAAGGTGAGCCAAAAGGCATGCCGCGGTGGGGCTGGCTGCTGCTGGTGATCATCCTTCCGTTTGTCGGATCGGTGGTGTGGTTTCTCAGCGGTCGCCCTCGTGTCCGCAATCGTCGCCGGCCCGTCGACCGTGGTGCCGGGTCACTGTTTCCCGAATATGACCGCAAAGGCCGGTTCGTCCCGCAAGACCCCGTCGCGGACGCGGAGTTCTTGCAGCGCTGCCGCGAACGAGCTGAACAGCAGCGGCGCGACGCCGATCTGGAATGGCGGCGCCGTCGGCGCGAGGAAGGCTGACAGCCCGTTCAGGTCACGCGAAACCCCCTCGGACCTGCGAACCGGCGACGTACCGTTGGCTGAGTCGTCGAAAAGGGGCCCGATATGCGCTCACTGGTCAAGACATCCGCCGCCGCAGGTTTGACAGCAGGCATCGGCGCGTTGGCGTCGCAAGACGTGAACACCCGCTGGTACCGCAAGCTGTCGAAGCCGCCGTTCCAGCCACCGTCCGTCGCGTTCCCGATCGTGTGGACCGCGCTCTACAGCGATGTCGCCATCAGCTCGGCGGTGGTGGTCGACCGTTTGCACGAGCAGGGTCGGCACATCGACGCGGCCGCCTTCGAACGAGCGCTGTACCTGAATCTGGTCCTCAACGGGTCCTGGACCTGGGTCTTCTTCAAAGCGCATCGTCTCGATGCTGCGACCGCGACCGCAGGTGCGCTCACACTGAGTTGTGTCGATCTGGTTCGGCGCGCGCAGCCAGGGTCGCCGATTGCTTCCACGGCGCTGGTTCCGTACGCCGCGTGGTGCGCTTTCGCGACGGTTCTGTCGGCTGCGATCTGGCGTCGTAATCGCTGGCCGCAGAATTAGCAGGCTTTGTGTCTCCTTGCAGTCGTTGCAGCGCCTGTGAAGAAACACAAAACCTGCGTTTGAGCGTCGATATCATGTGCCCGGTGTCCGAGAGTGACGACGACCTGACGGCCCGGCCCATGGAGTACCCCGGCCGAGCTGTCGCCGGCACCGGCGTGCTCGTACACGACGAGTACCGACAGCTTGCCACGGTCGAGGGCATCGAGCGCGAGCTGCACAGGGCGGCGAAACCTGGACTGTCGCAACGCCGGCCGGTGATCGCGGTGGGTTCAAACGCCTGTGCAGCGGTGATGAGGCGAAAGCTCGCTGATGTCGATGGGTGTGTTCCGTTCCTCCTCGGCACCGTCAGCGACATCTCTGTCGGCCACAGTGCGCACCGCAGCGTCGCCGGGTTCATCCCCGCGGCCCCGTTCCGTCGCCCCGGCCCGCCGATCTCGGTGGTGATGACAATGCTGACGCCGGACCAGCTGAGCGCCGTCGACCGCACCGAGCCCAACTACCGTCGCGTCGAGATCAAGTGCGACATCGCCGGGCTCGGAGTCGGTACCGCCGAGGTGTACGTCTCGCTGTGGGGTGTGATCGCACCACGGGAGAGGAACCGTTCGGTCTGACACCACAACGGCACTTGCACAACGAATTACGAGCCCGCTGCCCACGATTTGGCGTCACCGAGCCTCCTTGCGCAGCCGTCGCCTTGTCGACGGTGCTGGCTGAGGAAGGCTGGGTGGCCGACAGCAATCTATGAGACGAGCCGAAGATCAGTATTCGATCGCCTCGACGAGAGGCGACGGCTCGTCCATGAGCGCCCAGAACCTGTCTCTGATCGCAACCGTCATCGGACCGGGCTCACCATCGCCCAGCGGCACGCCGTCGAGTGACGTGATCGGAGTGATGCCACCGGCGGTGGTCACAGCGATCAGTTCGTCGGCCTCGTACAGTTCGCGGCTCGTGATGTCGCGCAGGGTGAACTCGATCCCCATGTCGGCAGCAAGCTCCATGACCGTCAGCCGGGTGATGCCGGGCAACGCATTCCGTGACGGCGACGACAACTTGCCATCCTTGACCATCACCACGTTGAATCCGGGACCTTCGGCGACGCAGTTGTCCGAGTCGAGCAGGATGGCGGTTCGGGCGCCTCGGTCCTTTGCCTCGAAGCTCGCGGCGGTCAGGTCGCCCCACTGGTAGTTCTTCACCGTGGGATCCACCGTGTTGCGTCCGGCACGGCGCACGTGGCGGGGCACGATCGCCGACGTGCCGAAGATCTGCTCCTCAGGCGGAAATGCCCACAGGTATGGAATTGCGTAGATGTAGATCTGAGACGTCAACTTGCTCAGATCCTTCTCGCCCTTCCTCGCCCCGTAGCCGCGGGTGATCGTGATGTTGACGAAGGACTCGCGTAGTTGCGACAGACTGACGCATCGTTTGGTGATGTCTTCGACCTCTGCCTTCGACAGCGGCGACTGCAAACGAAGCTCTCTCGCGCCGTCGAAGACCCGGTCGATGTGATCTTTCAACCGAAAGATGTTGCCATGCCACACATGTGCCACGGTATACGTCAAGTCTGAGTGGCCGAAACCGGTGTCGAACAATGAGATCCGGGCTTCTGCTGCCGGAACATACTCGCCTTCGACCCACGCTGCGCCGCCGGCGAACGGGCTCGATTCGTCGAGTTCGTATTCGCTGTACTGGATCACAGAGCCCGACGGTGTGGGTTCCCGGATCGCGCCTGGCGCGACGCTCACGAGGTTGCTGGCGGAGTAGTCGATGTCGTTGCTGGTGGTCATGTTCGAAGTCCTTTCGATGGTTGGGTTGCGGGAGGGTCAGCTTCAGTGGTGCGTGGCCGCGAAGTCCTTGCCGGCGTCACCGCGTTGAAGGCGTGGCCGCAGTGCAGCGACCCACCAAAGGGCGCCGACTGCAACCACTCCCAAGAACACCCAGCCGTTGCCTGCGAATTGCGGGAGCACGAGGAGGGCGATCTCGACAGCGCAGAAGACGATGAGCCCGACGATGTAGATGGGCATGCGGGCACGTCCGAGATCGAAAGTGCCCGGTTCGGCAGCAGGGATGGTGCCCCGCCGGGCTCCGACGATCAAGCCGGCGGTCTGGAGGATGTAGACGGAGAAGAACGCGAGGGTCGCGATCCCGAGGATGTAGGTGAAGGCCTGCTCGTTGACCAGTGCCGACATCAACAGGCCTGCTGACAAGAGTCCCAGCGCGACAACGGCATACATCGGTGTCTGCCGGGTGGGGGACACTCGGCGCAGGATTCCCGAGAACGGAAGCATGTTGTCACGGGCCATCGAATAGGTCAGGCGGGTCGCGACCAACATGTTGGCGAGTAGGCACGCAAGGATGTTGGTGAGGGCGATGGCGATGATGATCTTGGTGGCCACCGAGCCCACCTGCTGGTTGAGGATCTCCTCGATCGGGGACACCGTCGCCGCTTCCAGGGAGTCGGTGTCGCGGATCGCGAGAACGTAAACGATGTACATCGCCAGTTCGATGACAACAGATGTGGCGAGAGCGTAGAACATCGTGCGTGGCACCACATGTCGAGCGGATTTGGTCTCCTCGGCCACATCGGCTCCCGCTTCCACGCCGAGCAGGCCGAAGAACGGTCCGAGCGCCGCCGCAAGCCACGCGGCCACATACGTGTCGTGATCGCCCTGGGTGCCGCCGGTGAAGAGAACCGAGATCGGCTGGTGGTCGTCATGGATCAACAGCGCGATGACGGCAATGACGATGGTGGCACCGACGGTGATGAGCAGTTCCAGACTGACGCCGATGTTGTTGACCGTGGTGGCAAACCGGACACCGTAGATGTTGATCAGAACGCAGACCGCCACCACGGCGATGGTCATCAAGATCTGCTCGGTCTGAGTCATGGTCCAGCCGACCACTCCGCCGAAGTAGCCGGTGAAGACGTATCCGACGCCGGTCATTCCGCTGATCCAGCCGATGAGAGCGACATAGCCGGTGAACCAGCCGAGGTCGGGACCGTTGATCCGACTGGTCCACTGATAGGCATAGCCCGCCAGGGGGATCTTGGCAGCGAGATCAGCGGCTATCAGAGCCCAGATCGCGAACACTGCGGCGGCGAGCACAAGAGTCCAGACGAACGGTGCCCCTGCGGTGAAGTAGCCGGTACCGAAACCGGAGAACACCGCGGTCGTCGCGCTGATGGTTGCGAAGCCGATGGCGAACGACGCGAGCTTTCCGACCGAGCGATCGAGCTTCTGCGTGTACCCGAACTCGGCGAGTTTCGCGTCTTCGGAATTGCCGGCGGCTGGTGGTGCAGCGCGACCGGCGGGAGGCCTGTGCGCGGTGGTGTCTGTCATGGTGGGCTCCAGGTGAGGCATTCGAACGATGCGTGGCTACGACTACGGAGCCGACTGCGGTTAGACAACCCCATTACGGGGGGGGGCCGGAAGTTCCGAATATCAATCGGGTGATAACCCTGGGTTATCGGACCGTCCGCAATAACCCGAACGGAATGGTTCAGAGATCGAGCACCTCTCCAAAGTTCCATTCGGCCTGAACATGGCTCACCATCGCCTCGGCCTCCCGGCTCAGATGCCGGGGGTTCCACGCCAACGCTGTGTAGCTCGGCGGGCGGTTCGCGATCGGCACGTAGACGATGCCGGGCCGCTCGTACAGTCGGGCACACGCCGAGGTGGTGAAGCTGATCCCGAGACCACGGGAGATCATCGTCGTCTCCGTCTCGTACGTGGCCGCGACCGCCGCGATCGTCGGTTCACGTCCTGCGCGAGCATCCATGCCCAGCCAATAGTCGCGCCACGTGCCCGCGCTCATCGGGGCACACACGATCGGATCGTCGAGCAATTGCTCGATGACGACCTCATCTGCGCCTGCGAGACGATGGTCGCGGGGAAGGCATGCCACCCAGTTCTCGGAGTCGAGAATCAGCATGCGGTGCTCGTCGAGATCAACCGGAGGCCGGATCAGCGCGACTTCGCTCGTGCCGTCGGCGAGGCCGGCGGTCGGGTCGGCGAAGTCGTACTCCGTGGTCTCCACCGTGACGTCGGGGTGCGCGGCCTCGAAGTGACGAACGACCTTGAACAGCAGGTCCGCCCCGGTGCCGATGAGGTAGCCGATCCGTAGAGTGCCGTCCAGAGTCCGGGACCGGGTGATGAGGTCATCGATCGCGAGGTCGACGCCGTGCAACGCTTCCCGTACGCGCGGTAGCCATTCGCGTCCGGTGTCGGTGAGCGACACCTCTCGGGTGTTACGGGTGAACAGTCGGACGTCGAACTGCAACTCGAGTTGCTAGATCGCTGTCGACAACGCGGGTTGAGAGATGAAGAGCTTTTCGGCGGCCCTGCGGTAGTTCAGCTCGTCGCCCAGTACGGCGAAGTAACGGAGTTGGCGAAGTGTGACCTCGGTGCTCGTGGTCGTCCTCCTTCACTCCGAAGACCAGGCGACACAAGAGATAACGACTGGTCATCGCCAAATACGCAGCCTAACGGACCAGCGGTCGGAAGGCCGGTCAAGTGCAGAACGACCTCAGCGAACAATCTCGAACACCGCGGCCAAACCCTGACCGCCGCCGATGCACATGGTCTCGAGCCCGTACCGCGCATCTCGGCGACGCATCTCCCGGGCAAGGGAGGCAAGCATTCGTCCGCCCGTCGCGCCGACCGGGTGACCGAGCGAGATCCCCGAACCGTGAACGTTGGTGCGGTCGAGGTCACCGGCACCGAACTCCCACTCCCGCATCACGGCGAGGGCCTGGGCCGCGAATGCCTCGTTGAGTTCGATCAGATCGATGTCCGACAACGTCAATCCCGCCTTGGCCAGCGCCTTCTCTGTCGCCGGGACGGGGCCGATGCCCATCACTTCCGGCCCCACGCCGGCGATTCCCCAGGACACCAGCCGGACCAGCGGATCGAGGCCGAGCGCAGCCGCTTTCTCGGCAGTGGTCACCACGCAGAGTGAAGCCGCATCGTTCTGTCCGCTGGCGTTGCCTGCGGTGACGGTGGCGTCGGGGTCGTCAGCAGCCATGATCGGACGCAACGCACCGAGCTTCTCCATGGTCACGTCGGCACGTGAATGTTCGTCGGTGTCGATCACCTTCTCGCCACCGCGAACCGAGACACCGACCGGGATGATCTCTTCGGCCAGGACGCCGTCCTGCTGTGCCGCCACCGCGCGTGCATGAGACGTCACTGCGAGCTGGTCCTGTTCGACGCGGCTGATGCCGTACCGGCGGCGCAGATTCTCGGCGGTTTCGATCATGCCGCCGGGCACTGGGTGGTGCCTTCCACCTGCCGTGGACCGGGCGCGGGCGAGGCTGTCGTGCATCTGGACCCCCGTTCGCGCGGCGCCCCAGCGCATGTCGACCGAGTAGAACGATGCGTTGCTCATCGATTCGGTGCCACCGGCGACCACGAGTTCGTTGTCGCCGTTGCCCACCTGGAAAGCAGCCTGGATGACGGCCTGCAGACCTGACCCGCACCGGCGGTCGACGTGCATTCCCGGCACGGTCACCGGTAGGCCGGCGTCGAGGGCCACCACGCGGCCGATTGCAGGAGCTTCACTGTTGCCGTTGCAGTGGCCCAGGATCACGTCATCGATCTGGTCAGGTGCGAGACCGGTGCGATGGATCAGCCCGGTCATGGCGGCGACACCGAGATCGACGGCGGTCAGGGACTTGTACATTCCGCCATACCGACCGATAGGGGTCCGAATCGGCTCACAGATCACCACATCGCGCACACCGGCTCCTCTCAGCGGATCCATCATGCACGCTGAAGACCGAAAACATGGCCGGTCGGTGCATTGGACCTACGGGCCGATGCCGGGCAGGGTGTTCCCTATGACCACCTATCTGCAATCCGTGGATCGCTTGCGGTGACCGACACGCCGACCTCGCCACTGAAGGGGCTACGGATCGTGGAGGTGTCGAGCTTCGTCGCCGCCCCTCTTGCTGGGATGACACTGGAAGCACTTGGCGCCGAGGTCATCCGAGTCGACCCGATCGGCGGCGCTGCCGACTACCACCGTTGGCCGGTCACCGACGAAGGCGAGTCCATCTACTGGGCGAATCTGAACAAGGGCAAACGATCTGTCGCAGTCGACTTCCGCGACCCCGAGGCGATCGCACTGGTCCGTGATCTCATCACCGAAGCCGGTGTGCTCGTGACGAATGCGGCCGGACGAGAGTGGCTCGACTACGACTCCCTCGCCGCGATCCGACCTGATCTCATTCACGTTCAGGTCCTCGGCCGCGCCGACGGTTCGGGTGCCCTCGACTACACGGTCAACGCGGCCACGGGTTTTCCGCTTGTCACCGGCCCATCGACCACGGCGAGCCCGGTGAACCACGTATTGCCGGCGTGGGATGTGGCATGCGGCCTGTACGCGGCGCTGTCGGTGACCGCGGCGGTGATCCGTAGATCGGAGACCGGCGCCGGTGCACGGGTGGTGCTGCCGCTGGAAGATGTCGCGCTGGCGACCACCGGGCATCTCGGATACCTGGCCGAGGCGCAGCTCGGCGGCGATGATCGACCGCGGGTGGGTAACGGGATCTATGGCACTTACGGTTGCGACTTCGCGACAGCAGATGGTGAGCGGCTCATGGTGGTTGCCATCACGCCGCGGCACTTCCGCGACCTCGCCGAGGTCACCGGCACTGCCGATGCGGTCACAGCGGTGGAAACCGCACTGCGCGTGGACTTCACGAAGGACGGCGACCGCTACCGTCATCGCCGGGTACTCGACGGTTTGTTCGGGGTGTGGTTCGCCGAACGGAACGCCGACGAGGCGGAGGCAGCCCTGGCGGAGACGTCGGTGGTGTACGAGCGCTACCGCACCTTTGCGCAGGTTGCCCGCGACCCAAAGGTGATGGACAACCCCATGTTCGGTCTGGTCGAGCAGCCGCGCATCGGCAGCTATCTGGCACCGACCACGCCGATGACGTTCGAGGGCGCACATCCACCCGCCCGTCCAGCACCGGCCAACGGAGACGATACGGCGCGCGTGCTGGCGGAGTACCTGAACCTCGCCGACGCACAGATCGCCGACCTCCACACCCGTGGCGTGGTGCGCGCAACCACCCGACCAACCACGAAGGACACCGAATGACCCGACTCGCGCAAACCCCAGGTCTCACCGACGTGCAGAAGGAAATCCTCTCCACGGTGCGCGATTTCGTGGAGAAGGATGTGATCCCGAGCGCCCAGGAACTCGAACGCTCCGACACCTACCCTCAGGCTCTGGTCGACACGATGAGCGATATGGGACTCTTCGGGTTGATGATCCCCGAGGAGTACGGGGGACTCGGTGAGTCGCTGCTGACCTACGCCCTGTGTGTCGAGGAGTTGGCGCGCGGGTGGATGAGTGTGTCGGGTGTGCTCAACACCCACTTCATCGTGGCGTACATGATCCGGCAGCACGGCACGGCCGAACAGAAGTCGCACTTTCTGCCGCGGATGGCGACAGGGCAAGTGCGCGGCGCGTTTTCGATGTCAGAGCCCGAGCTGGGATCAGACGTGGCCGCAATCCGAACCCGCGCCACACGCGACGGCGACGACTACCTCGTCAACGGTCAGAAGATGTGGCTCACCAACGGCGGGAGTTCTACTCTCGTCGCGGCTCTGGTGCGAACCGACGAACGGTCGGCGAAGGCGCACGAGAACCTCACCACGTTCCTCGTCGAAAAGCCCGTGGGATTCGGCGAGGTGGCGCCGGGACTCACGATCCCCGGGAAGATCGAGAAGATGGGCTATCGGGGCATCGACACCACCGAGCTCTTCTTCGACGACTACCGGATCTCGTCGGACATGGTCCTCGGTGGCACCCCCGGCCAGGGCTTCCGGCACATGATGGACGGCATCGAGGTCGGTCGCGTCAACGTCTCTGCCCGCGCATGCGGTGTCGCCCTGCGCGCGTTTGAACTCGCCGCGCGATATGCACAGCAACGCAGCACGTTCGGCAAGCCCATCGCGCAGCATCAAGCCATCGCGTTCTCGCTGGCGGAAATGGCGACCAAGGTCGAGGCGGCGCACCTGATGATGATCAATGCTGCGCGGCTCAAGGACTCGGGAGAACGCAACGACGTTGCGGCCGGCATGGCCAAGTACCTGACGAGTGAGTACTGCTCCGAGGTGACCCAGGCCAGTTTCCGTATCCACGGCGGATACGGCTACTCGAAAGAATACGAGATCGAGCGTCTGATGCGGGAGGCGCCGTTCCTGCTCATCGGTGAAGGCACCAGCGAGATCCAGAAGACCATCATCAGCAAGGGTGTGATGCGCACGTACGCGCTCTGAGGCCTTCCGGGCGCGTAAGCCGTTCAGCCGTGGGCAGATTGGCGTCGAGCCGAGCGCCTGCGGGCGAGTTCCCGGTACGTTCGCTGAAACAGGGACGAGGGCGCTTGCTCTGGATCCATCAGCTCGTTCTCGGCGAGGGGGTTCTCCTCGCCGTCGATGGCCTCCCGGTCGAACTCCACCAGTGTCTTGCCGTCTCCACGAAGCGCATCGACGGTGGCCACCAGCGATTTGTGTTTCCCGAGTGCATCCATGAAGCCCTCGGTCCCGACGTCGAGGTGCTCGCCGAGGAGGCGATCGCGAACGTGCCGAATGCTTGCTCGGTGCTCGTCGGCGGCGGCATCGTCGTCGCGGATCTCGACGGCGAGGTCGCATTCGCTGTCGAACCCGAGCGAGCGGTTGTTGAGGTTGGACGAGCCGACCCGGAGCACGCTGTCGTCCATGATGAGGATCTTGGCGTGGACGTAGATCGGCTCGCCCCCCGTGGTCACGGGATGGAATGCACGGAAACGGTTGTGCACGTCCGCATTCCACAGGAGCTTGAGCAGTCGGTGGCGGGCGCCGTCCATGGTCTGCTGTCCGAGCCAGCCTTCGGCGTTGCGTGGCAGCACCACCATGATCTCGGGTCCGTCGGACTCGCCGAGACGCTCGGCCATCGCTTCGGCGATGGTTCGTGACGCCAGATACTGGCTCTCGATGTAGAGATAACGCCGCGCACTCGCGATGGCCGCCAGGTACAGCGCCTCGATCTCCCGCACCTCGTCGCGGCCCGGAATCTCCGGCAGTGTGCGTGCGACGGCCACGTCCACCGACTCCAGCGTCGGGACCAGACCCTTGGGCCACTGGTCACCCTCGGAATCAATGGCTATCTGATCGAGCGCTGTCCCGGTCGCGGCCTTCCACCTGTCGCGGGCCATCTCGCCGATCGCTCGCGCGGCGTCCCCATCGACGGCGGTGGTCGCGTCATGCCATGGGCCGTAGGACTTTCCGCTGGGCTTGGTACGGAAGTCGTTGCTGTCCTTGTGGTCTGAGGTGTCCCACCGGTCGACCGTCATGTCGATGCCGCCGCAGAACGCGAGCTGGTCATCGATCACCAAGATCTTCTGGTGATGCGCGGCCCCTACGGGGTGAGCGCCGTCGAGTTCGAAGTGCAGGCTTTCGTCGGTCAGCCAGTTCTCGACGAAGATCGGGGCCATCCCCCGGGTCATGGCGGTCAGAGCGCCGAGATTCCACTTCAGCAGATGGATGTCGAGGCCGGGCCGGTGTTTCGGCAACCACTTGAGGAAATCGCCGAGACGATTGGGCCCCTCCAGGGTCTGGCCGCCCGGCTCGAGCTTGATGCGGGTGTCGAAGTCCCAGCCGATCAGAATGATCCGATGGCGTGCCTCGAGCATGGCCGACTTGGCGTAGAAGAAGTAGTCGGCGGCATCGATGATGCAGGCGAGGCGGTCGGCTCGAGCGATCTGCCAGCACGTGTCGCCGGGAACCAGCACGCGGCTGTCTTCGGTCACTGAGTCCTCGACTTCTTCGATGAATAGCGATGCTAAAAGTACATGGTCCTGTTGGACTCATCCATTCGGCGGCGCTGACCAGCGGTACGAGGGTCGTGACGGTGCTCAGGGTGGTGAGGGTGCTCAGTCGGTGACGGGAGCGGGTCGCGTCCCGCGAAGATGCCCGCTGACGTCGCCGATCAAATCGATGGTGACCACCCGTTCGGCGAACTGCCAGCCGTCGGCCGTTCTCGTGAAGCGATCCCGGTACCGCCCGGCGATGATCGGCTGTAGCGACAACCCGGACACCGCCTGAAGGACCGTGAAGTATGACCGCACGGCCGCCGACGCGCCGTCGATCTCGAGGTGGATGTTCGTCGTGACGTGCTTGGTGCGGGGAGTGCCGTCGTCGTAGGTGATCACAGACTTCCCGAACATCTCCGCGATGGCGCCGGCGCCGGTCAACGACCCTTCTCCGCTACCGAACGACGCATGCGCGAGCAGCTCACCGACACCGGCGAAGTCACCTGCGTCCACCAGTTCGGCGTACGACGCGATCAGGTTGGTGATCGCACGTTCGTCGTTTTCGGCCACGGCAGGGACAGTAGGCGACCCATGCAGGCTTTGTGTACGAATACCGGCGTTGCAGTGCCTGCGGACGAACACAAGACCTGCACAGGTCGGTGATGGCCTCTTCCGGTCATCGTGGGACCGCCGATCCCTGGTTCGGATGACGCACGAACGGCACAGTGGTGGATGTGAGTCAACGAATGGATCGCGCCGAGCTGGCCGATTTCCTGCGCCGCCGACGCGCGGCCCTGGTGCCGCGCGATGTCGGGTTGCCCGCGGGCGTGCGCCGCCGCACGCCAGGCCTGCGTCGCGACGAGGTCGCCGTGCTGGCCGGGATGTCCACCGACTACTACACCCGGCTCGAGCAATCTCGTGGTCCGCATCCGTCAACCCAGATCGTCGCCTCGATGGCGCGGGCCCTGCGACTCACCGACGACGAACGCGACCACCTCTATCTGTTGTGCGGACATGCTCCGCCCCCGCGTATCGGCGGCGACTCCCACGTGGGTCCGGGCTTGCTGCACCTCCTCGACAAACTCGACGACATTCCGGCGTGCGTGATCTCCGACCTCGGCGAGACGCTGGCCCAGAACCGGATGAACCTGCTTCTTCTCGGCGATCAGTCGACGGTCACCGGTCTGGACCGTTTCCACACCTGGCGCTGGTTCACCGACCCCGCGACGAGGGAACGCTTCAATCCCGAGGACTGGGCCCGGATGAGCCACAAACACGTCAGCGATCTGCGGGCGATCGCGGCCAAACGTGGCGACGACGCCACCGTCACCGAGCTGGTCGGCGCCCTTCACTCAGCCAGCGATGAGTTCGCGGCATTGTGGTCCGAGCACCACGTGGCCACGCGGACCAGTGCTCTCAAACGGTTCATCCACCCGGAGGTCGGCGAGATCGCGCTGTTGTGCGAGACCCTCGTGACCCAAAAGGCAGACCAGCACCTGCTCGTCTACTTCCCCCAGCCAGGGACCGAGGCCAGGGAGCGGCTGGACCTTCTCGGTGTCATCGGAACCCAGGCGCTCAGCAGTTAGAGTCGCTGGTGTGACTTCCACCTACACCGCACCTGTTGTCGCTGCTGGACTCATCGGTGGCTTCGCCGCCGCCAGGTACTCCGGACGCCGCGAACTCGGCGGGGTCGTGCTGGCCGCGGCCGGCGCCTGGAGCACCGCCCAGTGGTGGCAGACCAAGGGACCTGCCGTGGCGGCCCCGCTGCTCGGTGGCTATCTGTTCGCATTCGGGGCCTCCCATCCTCTCGCCAAGAAGATCGGCGCGTGGCCGTCGGTATTCACCGTCACCGCGGCAACCTCCGCTGCCGCATACGCCCTCGGCGACCGCTAGTCGGGTCGCGAGCGTGATGACCCGCTGATGTCCGGCATCGCGCTCACCCTCGCGGTCATCGCCGTCCTGCTCGTCGTGGTGGCAGTGCTGGCCCTGCGCGTGCGCACCCGGCCGACGCTGACCACTCCCGCCGAACGCGTCGTTCACGCGACACTTCACACGGCTTCACTGGCGGCTGTCCCGTTACGCCGCGGCCTGGGCGCCGATTCGGCGGCCGAAGCAGCGCCGCATCTACGGGAGCTGACGTCTGCGGATGCTCTCGGTCTCGCCGACGCGGACGGAACGCTCCTGGCCTGGACGGGACCACACGAAGCGCTGACCGACACCTTTGCCCAGGCCGCGGTGCGCGCCGCCGACGAAGGTCGCCGCATCCTCATCAAAGCTCCCGACCTCGACGAGCCCGGGGTGCGTGCGCTCATCGTGCAGCCGCTGCTGCTCGAGGATTCCGCGTCGGTGGGGGTGATGGGGGTGGTGACGCGCATCCAGCCAGGGCCGGGCATGTTGTCGGCGATCACGGAGGTGGCCCGATATGCGGGGAGCCAGATCGAACTGGCAGAACTCGACGCCTCGCGGGCCCGGCTCGACCGCGCCGAGGTGCGGGCTCTGCGCGCGCAGATCAGTCCGCACTTCATCTACAACGCACTGAACACGGTCGCGTCCTTCGTGCGCACCGATCCCGATCAGGCGCGCGAGCTGATCCTCGAGTTCGCGGACTTCACCCGGTACTCCTTCCGGTCGGCAGGTGAATACACCGTGCTCGCCGACGAACTCCAGAACATCGATCGCTACCTCACCCTGGAGCGGGCTCGTTTCGGCAGCGCACTGCAGGTCCGCCTCCAGGTGGCCCCCGAGGTGCTCAACGTGGTGCTGCCCTTCCTTGCCCTGCAACCGCTGGTGGAAAACGCTGTACGGCACGGTATCTCGAGCAAACCCGACGGCGGCACGGTGATCATCGTCGCCGCCGACGAAGGCACCGACTGCGTCATCAGTGTGGAGGACAACGGGGTGGGAATGGACCCGGATCTGCTGCGATCGGGTGATCTCGACGCCATCGTGTCCGGTGCCACCGCGACTGCGACCGAGTCCGCACACGTGGGTCTGGCCAACGTCGACGACCGGCTGCGGGCAGCATTCGGCAACGACTACGGTCTGGTGGTCGAGACCGCGCCGGGAGCGGGAACCAAGGTGAGCATGCGGGTGCCGAAATTCCGGCCGGGCATCTCCGCGTGAGAAGAGCCGCGCGGACCGGTGTGCGTGGCACCATGGATGCGTTGTGACGCAGACACCGAACAGTTCAGGACGACCGGGCCGGCATGCGCTGACCGTGCTCGCCGTGGACGACGAATGGCCCGCGCTCGACGAACTCAGCTACCTCCTGCGTGCCCAGGAGGCCGTCGGGGAAGTGCTGACGGCGGGCGATGCCACCACTGCCCTGAGATTGATCAAGGACCGACCGGGAGCGATCGACGCGGTCTTTCTCGACATCAACATGCCCGGACTCGACGGCCTGGAGCTCGCGGGTGTGCTGGCCGCGTTCGCGCACCCGCCGGCCGTGGTGTTCGTGACGGCCCACGAGGACCGCGCGGTCCGGGCGTTCGACCTCGGGGCCGTCGACTATCTACTCAAACCACTGCGCGCGCAGCGGCTGGCGGAGTCCGTCCGCCGGGTGCTCGAGCACAGGGAGCAGCGGGGGCCATCGACCCCCGCAGCTTCCCGGCCGGACTCTGCGGCGGACGGCGACACCGATGAGGTGATCCCGGTCGAGATGGGCGGGACCACCACGCTGGTGCCCCGGTCGACCGTGAACTGGGTGGAGGCCGACGGTGACTACACCCGGTTGCACACCGCCACCGGTTCGCACCTGGTCCGCATCCCCATCTCCACTCTCGAGGAACGTTGGCGCGACGCCGGATTCCTGCGTGTCCACCGGTCCTATCTCGTGGCCTTGCCTCTGGTCACCGGCATCCGCACGGTGGGGTCGGGGACCGTGGTGTGCCTGCGTTCGGTCCGGGACGGGCGGCCCGTCGAGCTCCCGGTCAGTCGTCGGCACACCCGCGAGCTGAAGGACCGTCTGGTCCGGATTCCCCGGCAGACCCGGAACGCGCCGTGACGTCGCCCGCCGAGGGTCAGCCGCGGCCCCGTGAGCGGGTGGTACTCGCCAAGCGGCGCGGAGCCCGCCGGGTCCGGTCCCGGGTGGAAGTGCAAGAGCAGACCGAGGTCGGTGACGCCCTCATCCGCGGATTGATGCGGGCGCAACTGGGGCTGGCTTTGCGGCTCGCCGGGTTCACCGTGGCGATGTTGTGTGCGATCCCGTTGCTGTGGGCGGTTTTTCCCGATCTGTCCGAGGTGACCGTAGGGGGGATCCGGCTGCCCTGGGTGGTTCTGGGAGTAGGTGTCTACCCGGTGCTGCTCGGAGTCTCGTGGATGTACAACCGGCTCGCCGACCGCAACGAACAAGAGTTCGCCGACCTGGTCGACGATTGACCGTCGGCCATGGAGACCATTACCGGACAATCTGTACCAACTGCGACCTTGCTGGCGCTGATCGCCGCGGCGGTCGCGACCGTGGCGATCGGAACGTACGGAGTTCGGCTGGCCCGCACCACTTCTGACTTCCTGGTCGCCTCCCGCAGTGTCGGGCCGAACTGGAACGCCACCGCGATCTCCGGTGAATACCTCTCGGCTGCATCCTTTCTCGGTGTGGCGGGCTTGATCGCCAAGTACGGAACCGACGCACTGTGGTATCCGATCGGATTCACCGCAGGCTATGTCGGACTGCTGTTGTTCGTCGCGGCACCGCTGCGGCGATCAGGGGCTTACACAGTCCCCGACTTCGCCGAATTCAGGCTCGGATCAACATTATTGCGCAGACTTGCAACCGCCGTGGTGGTGTTGATCTGCATCCTCTACATGGTTCCTCAGCTCCAGGGCGCCGGATTGACTCTTAACATCCTGCTTGGTACGTCACCGTGGGTGGGGGCAGTGCTGGTCGGGGTCATCGTGATAGCCAACGTGATCGGCGGCGGAATGCGGTCGATCACCTTCGTCCAGGCATTCCAGTACTGGCTCAAACTCACGGCCATCGCGGTACCGGCGATCGTGCTGGCGATCCACTTCTACGGCGAAGACCAAGAACTGGGGTCGGCGGCCCCTCCCACCGTCGCCGAACAGACCACTGTCGACGTCACCACCGACGTGGTGGTGCAGGTCAACAGCGACCTCTGGGTCACCGCGGACGGCACGGTCGACGGTGGAAAGGTGAGCGGCCCGATCAGGCTGACCGCCGGCGACCATGACGTCAGTGCGGGTACGTCTTTGGTGCTGGCACCGGGTGCGGCCGTACCGGTGGTGTCGGGTGCGCCGGCCACGCACGACCAATGGGCCACTCCCGGATGGGGATTCGGGGGCGACCACCCGATGTATCAGGTGTATTCACTGATCATCGGCATCTTCCTCGGCACCATGGGACTGCCGCATGTCCTGGTCCGCTTCTACACCAACCCCGATGGGCGGGCCGCGCGCGCGACCTCATTGGCGGTGGTGGGTCTGCTGGCGGTGTTCTATCTGTTCCCCACCCTGCTCGGCGCATTCGCGCGGCTCTGGGTGCCGCAACTGCTGATCACCGGTGCATCCGACGCCGCGGTGCTGCTCCTTCCTGGATCGGTGGTGTCCGGGCTGGGCGGACAACTCCTGGCCGCTCTGGTGGCCGCGGGAGCGATCGCGGCGTTCCTGTCCACCTCGTCGGGGCTGCTGGTGAGTGTGGCCGGCGTGCTGAGTACCGACGTCTTGCGTGGTCGGGTACGGGACTTCCGGATCGCCTCACTGCTCGCCGGATTGGTGCCGTTGTTCCTCGCGGTGGCCGTGACGTCGATCGACCTGTCGCGCACCGTGGGCCTGGTGTTCGCGGTGGCCGCGTCGACCCTGTGTCCACTGCTGGTTCTCGGTATCTGGTGGCGTGGCCTGACGGCGGCAGGCGCCGCAGCGGGGCTGATCGTCGGCGGGGTGGTCGCCGGGGGTGCGGCGCTGGCCACGTCGATCACGGGCATCGCCGATGTCCTGCAGGAAGGCTGGATCGCCACGATCATCGGCTATCCCGCAGCGGTGAGTGTGCCCCTCGCCTTCGCTTCGATGGTGCTGGTCAGCAAGCTCACCCCGCACCAGATCCCAGCCGATGTCGGCCGACTGCTCACCAGGCTCCATGCTCCCGAGCGCCTTGGTGTCGGCAAGGACCGAGAGGCGAATCTGCGGCCGGAGTAGGTGCCGTTCATCGCGCTCAACCGACCGTTCATCGCACAGTTCGACAGCTCGGCGTGTGACTGCCGCCACATCCTTCTGCTGTGACCGGCATCTCACTAATGTCCGATACGAGCTTTTCCCTTCACCCCAGGAGTCGTCATGACCACATCCGACCTGAGCCCGGAGGCGTCGCCACAGCGACCCGTACCGGACGCGCAGGCATTCATCGACATGCAGGCCAGCCCTGAGTTCCAGGACCTGCGTCGCCGCCTACGCGTCTTCGTCTTCCCGCTGACGGCCTTTTTCCTCGCCTGGTACATGCTCTATGTCCTGCTCGCGACATACGCCAGCGACTTCATGGCCACCAAGGTCTGGGGAAACATCAACCTGGGCATCATCCTCGGCCTGGGTCAGTTCGTGTCGACGTTTGTGATCACTGCCGTCTACGTCCGGTTCGCCAACCGTGACCTCGATCCCCGGGCTGCCGCGATCCGCAACGAGCTGGAAGGACCGCTCAAATGACCTCGCTCGCTGCAGGCGCCGCCTCTGTAGGCAACCCCGCGCTGAACATCGCCATCTTCGTGGCGTTTGTTGTCATCACCATGACGATCGTGATCCGGGCCAGCAAGACCACCAAGAAGGCTTCTGACTTCTACACCGGTGGCGGTCAGTTCTCCGGGCCGCAGAACGGCTTCGCGATCGCCGGTGACTATCTGTCGGCCGCGTCGTTCCTCGGAATCGCCGGCGCCATCGCGGTGTACGGCTACGACGGCTTCCTCTACTCGGTGGGCTTCCTCGTCGCGTGGCTGGTCGCTCTGCTTCTCGTCGCCGAATTGCTGCGCAACACAGGCCGTTTCACGATGGCCGACGTGTTGAGCTTCCGGCTCCAGGAGCGCCCCGTGCGGATGGCTGCTGCACTGTCGACGCTGACGGTCTCGCTGTTCTACCTGCTCGCCCAGATGGCCGGTGCCGGTGGACTCGTCGCGCTGTTGCTCAACATCGACGGCAAGTTCGGTCAGGGCGTCGTCGTCGCCGTCGTCGGTGTCCTGATGATCGCCTACGTCCTCATCGGCGGCATGAAAGGCACCACCTACGTCCAGATGGTCAAGGCGGTGCTGCTGATCGCCGGCGCCGGCGTGATGTTCTTCCTGGTGCTGTTCGCCGTGAAGGGCAACTTCTCTCAGTTGATCGCCGATGCCCAAGCCACCGTCAGTGGTTCGGCGAGCGAAGCTGTCGCCGGTCGTGACATCGCTGCGCCGGGCGCCAAGTACGGCATCAGTGACATGTCCAAGCTCGACTTCATCTCGCTGGGCATCGCTTTGGTCCTCGGTACCGCGGGCCTGCCGCACGTGCTGATGCGCTTCTACACCGTGCCGACCGCCAAGGAAGCTCGTCGCTCGGTCACCTGGGCAATCGCGCTGATCGGCGCGTTCTACCTTTTCACCCTGGTGCTGGGTTACGGAGCCGCCAAGTCGGTGGGACCGGACAAGATCCTCGCGGCGCCGGGCAAGGAGAACTCGGCGGCACCGTTGCTGGCGTTCGAACTCGGAGGAACCATCTTCCTGGCGGTGATCTCGGCGGTCGCCTTCGCGACGATCCTCGCTGTCGTGGCCGGCCTGGCGATCACCGCGTCGGCATCGTTTGCCCACGACATCTACGCCAGTGTCATCAAGCGCGGCAACGCCACCGAGGAACAACAGGTCCGGGTCTCACGCATCACCGTGGTCGTGATCGGCGTGGTCTCCATCGTCCTGGGCATCGCGGCCATGGGGCAGAACATCGCCTTCCTGGTGGCCCTCGCTTTCGCGGTCGCCGCGTCGGCCAACCTGCCGACGTTGCTGTTCTCGCTGTTCTGGAAGCGGTTCAACACCACCGGCGCACTGTTCAGCATCTACGGCGGTCTCATCACCTGCATCGCGCTGATCGTCATCTCGCCGGCGGTGTCGGGCAAGCCCACCTCGATGTTCCCCGACGCCAACTTCGACCTCTTCCCGATGTCGAACCCGGGCATCGTGTCGATCCCGGCCGGCTTCCTGCTCGCGGTGATCGGTACCTACATCGGCGGCCGTCGCAAGGAGAACGCTGCCAAGCAGGCCGAAATGGAAGTTCGATCGCTGACCGGAGTGGGTGTCGAGAAGGCAGTGTCTCACTGACCTTTTCGAGTCCCACCTGAACGCGGCCGCCGGCGAAACCCCCTATCGCCGGCGGTCGTTTTCGGTCTGTGTGCGGTAGTTCCTCCGACTTGGGTCAGTTCCTCCGGTTGCAGTCGGAGGAGGTGGCTGGAGTCGGAGTGTGTGCGCCGCCTAGGCGCCAGGCTCGGGTTGCAGACGGAGAAGTGGCTGGAACCGGAGGGTGTGTGGGCCCGAGGGTGTTTCCTCCGACTTGGGTCAGATGCTCCGGTTGCAGTCGGAGGAAGTGGCTGGAGTCGGAGGGTGTGTGGCCGTGGGGTAGTTCCTCCGACTTGGGTCAGATGCTCCGGTTGCAGTCGGAGGAAGTGGCTGGAGTCGGAGGGTGTGCGTCGGTGTTGGTCAGATGCCGGGGATGTCGGGCTTCCATCCCAGCCGCACCGACCGCTTGCAGGCGTCCGCTGCGTCGCCTGCACCGGTCAGCAGCGAGGTGAGCATCGCCGCACCGTGATGGATTGCCTGTGGTGGCAGTGGTCCGGTGACCACCAGCGACACCAGTCCGTGCCCGACGATCCAGCATTGCGTCGCGAGATCGAGTGGGTCGACGTCATCTCGCAGCCGTCCGTGCTGTCGGGATCGCGCCACGGCCTGCACCAGATGCTCCAGGGTGTTGTCCGCAGCAGCGGGATCTTCCAGTGCGATGCCGTCTTCGAACATCACCCGGTAGAGGTCGGGGTTATGTGCCGCATTGGTGACGTACGCCGCAGACAGTGCCACAAGGTCTTTGACCGGGTCGCGGGTGACCGGGACCTCTTGCAGAAGCGTCTCCAGCCGCGTGAACCCCTCCTGCCGCACTGCCATCCGCAGGCCGTCCATCCCGCCGAAGTAGGTGTACACCGCCATCGTCGAAACGCCTGTCCCGTCGACGAGCGCGCGCAGGGTGATGGATTCGCGCTGACCCAACATCACCGCTGCGCGCTCGACCAACAGGGCACGTATTGCCGGATCTCTTGTTCTGACCACTTCTCCACAATACATAACACTGCTATGGTTTGAGGGACCGCAGGACCTCGAGAAGGAGATTGCCATGCCCGTGACACTGATGAACCCTGATGGATTGCCCAAACCCGATGTGTATCGGCAACTCTCGGTTGCCACCGGATCTCGGATGGTGTTCCTTGCGGGACAGGTCGCTCGCGACGCCGATGGTAAACCTGTGGGGGAGGGCGACCTGGCCGCACAGGTGGAGCAGGCGTACCTCAACATCGCGACGGGACTGGCCGCAGTGGGTGGCACCTTCGACGACGTCGCCAAACTGACTGTCTACGTGGTGGATTGGAGTGAAGAGAAGTTTCCGCTCCTGGGTGAAGGCGTTGGCCGCGCGGCGGCGAAGCTGGGGGTGGACCCCACCAAACCCATCACGCTCCTGGGTGTTGCCTCCCTGGGCGAGCCTGATCTGCTGGTCGAGGTGGAGGCCACTGCGGTACTGCCCTGAGTGCTGCAGCTGTGCGCAGACGGCCCCGGACCCTGAGCAATCAGCTACGGGTCAGACGAGCAGTCGCCACAAACCGATCAGACCGACCAGGACGATCACGCCACGCAACGCCGACGGTGACAACTTCCGGCCGTACTTGGCGCCGATCACTCCGCCGAGGAGCGAGCCGATCGCGATGAGACCGGCAGCGGCCCAGTCGATTCGGTCGAACGCAACGATGGTGTAGGTGACCGCAGCGACCACATTCACGATGAGGGAGAGCAGGTTCTTGGCGGCATTGAGGCGTTGCAGGTTGTCGGAGACGAGCACGCCCATCGCGCCCATCAGCAAAATGCCCTGTGCTGCAGTGAAGTAACCACCATAGACACCGACGAGCAGTGTCGCCCCGGCGACCAGAGCCAGGCGCGTGGGACTGAGCACGGTGTCGTTGTTGTCGTCGACGGGTGCCGAGGCCATCCGAGAGGCTGTCCAACGCTGGATCCTGGGTTGAAAGATCACCAAGGCCAGTGCCAGAACGAGGAGCACCGGGACAATTGTCTCGAATGCCTTCTCCGGTAGGTGCAGCAGCAGCCAGCTGCCGATGAGTGCTCCGACGAACGAGGCGGGGATCTGCCACCGCAGCCGTGGCCACTGTCCGCGCAGTTCACGCCGGTAGCCCCATGTCCCCGACACGCCACCGGCCACCAACCCCACGGCGTTGGTCATCGTCGCGGTCACCGGAGCGAACCCGAACGCGACCAGTGTGGGGAACGTGATGAGTGTTCCGCTGCCGACCACCGCGTTGATCGCTCCGGCGCCCACACCGGCGATCAGGATCGCGACCACTTCCCAGACAGACATTGCTTCACCGTGCCACGGGCGTCGAAGCGGGTTGGTGGCGGCCTCGCGTAGATGAGGCCGGCGTGTGATGACGCGGACGGGCGGTCCCCGGCCACGCCCGTGCCTGAACTAACGTGGGCCACAAGGTTGTGATCGTTGGGTCGAGAGGGTGATGGATGTGGCGTGGCTGATCGTCGTCGCCGCGGTGGTCGTCGCCGTGCTGATGCTGCTCGGGGGCCTGTGGTTCGCCTACGACTCCAACAAGCGGGTGCGACGGTTTGCCCGCTCCACCGACCTGGTCCCGGGCAAGCCCGGGCGGGCGCCCGCTGAATGGACCACCGCCACCGATCCAGAGGCCGTCCTGCACCGTCGCATCCGCTACGCGATGGGCCTGGTGTACGAGAATCCTTCCCTGCGCAGTGACGACGAACTCCTGGCCGCCCGAGGACGCCTGGATGATGCGGTGTTCGAGCTCGATGACCGACTCATCGCTGCCGCGGCGTCGCCGGAGAAGAGCGGCGACACGTTGCGCGACATCGGATGGTCAGTGCGTTGGCTCGAGTTGCTTCCCGGCGAGATCTTCTACGCGTCGAAGTCGAAGGCGCTCGCCGATATCGACGCGACGATCGCCAACCTGCGCCGTCCGGTCGAACCCCCGCCCGAGGAACCGGAAAATCCCGACGATCCGGACAACGACCGACTTCTCTAGCGGTCATCCACGATCGACGCCACTGCCTCTGCGATCGACAGGCAGGACGTCAGGCCGGGTGATTCGATGCCGAACAGATTCACCAGTCCGGGCGTCCCGTGTGCGGCGGGGCCTTGGATCAGGAAGTCGCTGTCCCCGTCGCCGGGGCCCGACATTTTGGGCCTGATTCCGCAGTAGGCGGGTACCAGTGAGTTGTCCGGCAGGCCGGGCCAGTAACGCCGGATCGCTGCGTGGAACTGGTCTGCTCTGGCGGCGTCGACGTGGTAGTCGATGTGGTCGGTCCACTCGACGTCCGGGCCGAACCGAGCCTGGCCGGCGAGATCCAGCGTGAGGTGCACGCCGAGACCGCCGCCGACAGGTACGGGATAGACCAACTGCGAGAACGGAACTCGGCCGCTCTCGAGAACAAAGTAGTTACCCTTTGCCAGAAATCTCCTCGGGATGCTCTCTGGTGGTACACCTTCGATGCCTCGTGCGACATCCCACGCGCCGAGCCCGGCGGCGTTCACCACGGTTCTGCAGCTTATCGCCGTGCCGTCGAGCTCGATGGCGAGCTGCCCGCGCCCGATGTGCCCGCCCGTCACCTTGGTGTGCAGAGCGGTTGTCGCACCAGCGTCTTCGGCATCGCGATGCAGGGCCCTCATCAGTCCGTGGCTGTCGATGATGCCCGTCGACGGTGAGTGGAGCGCGCCCGCACAGTCGAGCCCGGGTTCGATCGAGGCCAGGTCGTCCCGGCTCAGTAGCCGAAGGTCGTCGACCCCGTTTGCGGCCGCCGCGGCCGCGATCGCGTCGAGGCGGGCGAGCTGGTCGGAATCAGTGGCCACGATGAGCTTGCCAATCCGCCGGTGATCGATGCCCCGGTCGTTGCAGTAGCGGTACAACATCTGTCGACCGGCAACACAGTGCCGGGCCTTGGCGCTGCCCCGCGGGTAATAGATGCCGGCGTGGATCACCTCGGAATTGCGCGAGCTCGTCTGTGTGCCGATCGCATCCGCCTCGTCGACCAGCACCACCTCCCGCCCGCCCAGGGCCAGGCGCCTCGCGACGGCCAAGCCGACCACACCTGCGCCGATGACCAGGCAATCCACAGTCACGGTCATGGTGTCAGTCTGACGCATCCCTACCGTGCCGACGCCGTCTATCGCGGCATTGGCGGGCGATTCCCGCCCGGCCCTTGCCTGACCAGACCTAGCCGAGGCTCCCGCGCGAAAGCGTCGACACCGCCTCGCCTTTGCGGTCGCGGGCCACGGACTTCACGATCTCCCCGGTGCGAACGGCGATGTTCGACAGCAGTGACGACGAGATGCCGTGCGTGTGTTCGGTTCCTCCCTGCAAGAAGATTCCGCCGGGTAGGGGTGAGGTGGTGATGAGGCGGTAATCGCGGGCGACCTGGGGTCCGGCAGCGTCGTACGCCACGCTGTTCGTCAGATCCCCCAAGATCTCGTTGAGGTCGAGCGGATCAAAACCGGTGGCGCACACCACCGCATCACAGACGATGTCCTCGGTGAGGCCTGTCGGCTCGTGACGAACGGTCACCGTCACGTTGGTGTCCGATTCGACCACCTGGGTCACCTCGGAGGCGCCATGGACGAATAGGCGGCGTTGGCCGCGCACTCGTTCGTCGTATTCGCGGGCGTACAACTCCTCGATGAGCGGGAGGTCCACCGCCGAGTAGTTGGTGCCGCGGTGATAGTTCTGCAGCCGGCGCCGGAACTCCGGAGCCGACGAGTGGAAGTCGTTGACCGCGTTGGGATCAAAGATCCGGTTCGCGTACGGACTGTCGTCGGCGGGCGTGTATCCGTACTTGGCGAACACAGCGTGTACTTCCGCACCGGGATAGTTGCTGTGCAGGTACTCCGCGACCTCGGCTGCGCTTTGGCCGGCCCCGATCACCAGGAAGCTGTTGGCGGTGGGCTCGGGCAACTCGGCGAGGTGCGGGAGTAATTGGTGGTTGTGGAAGACCCGCTGGGACGCTGTGATCCCGAGGGGGAGCCTGGCCACCAAACCGGCTGCGACGACGATGTTGCGGGCCCTGATGATCCCGGCGTGCCGCCCTTCCACATGGATCTCGAAGCAGTCTCCGGAGTTCTCGATGAGCACAGCCCGGGTGCCGTACGAGACGTCGGCATCGACTTTGCGAGCCGCCCATTCGAGGTAATCGTGGAACTCATGACGGGTGGGAAAGAAGGTCTGGAAGTTGACGAACTCTGTGAGCCTGTTCACCTCCGCGAGATAGTTCAGGAAGGTGTACTCGCTGCGAACGTTGCGCTGTGTCGCCAGGTCTTTGAGGAATGACACCTGCATCGTCGTGCGAGGCAGCAGCATTCCAGGGTGCCAGCCGAACTGTTCTTTGCCCTCCACGAAACGGGCGGTGATCCGCTGGTCTGGGTGCAGTCCGGAGTTCAGTTCCTCCACTGCAATGGCGAGTGCGAGGTTCGACGGACCGAAACCGATCCCGAGGACGTCGACGACCTCCGTGTTGTGGTCATTCATTGCTCCGCGTCCCTTCCGTGTCCTTGGATCGTCCATGCCGCCCACATTCGGGCGAAAAGTCCTTCAGAAGCCAGCAGTTGAGCCGGCGTTCCCTGTTCGATGACCTTGCCGCGATCGAGCACGACCACCTCGTCGCACTGCAGCGCCTGACTTAGCCGGTGCGCCACCACCAACGTCGTTCGCCCGGCCGTGGCAGCAGCCGCCGAGCGCTCCAGATCTCGCGCCCCGAGGCTGCCCGCCTCGGCGGTGGCCTCATCGAGTACGGCGATCGGCGGGTCCACCAGGACCAGCCGGGCGAGTGCCATCTGCTGAGCCTGTGCATCGGTGAGCTGGTGGCCGCCCTCGCCCACTACCGTGTCCAGACCTCTGGGCAGTGCGCGAACCCACTCGAGTGCCCCGATGGTGTCGAGCGCGGCACAGACCTCGTCCGTGCCTGCTGAGGGTCTGGCCAGACGGAGATCGTCGATCAGTGGTCCGGCGAACACATGGACCTCCTGACTGACGGTGGCCACGTGTTGCCGGACGACGGTGGTAGGCAACGTGTCCAACGGGATGCCACCGATCATCACCGATCCCGATGTCGGGGTGAGGTTTCCGGCGACCATGGCCGCCAGCGTCGACTTGCCGGCGCCACTCGCTCCGATCAGCGCCACTCGGGTGCCCGCCTCGATGCGGAGATCGATCCCGCGAAGAACGGGCCGGCGTGCGTCGTAGCCGAAATGAACGGCGCGCAATTCGACGGTGCCTCCCCGAGGCGGCGCGCCGCCGAGCAAAGTGTTGTCGATCTGGGTGTCGGCGGGGGCGTCGGAATCGACGTCGGTCGAGATGGCCACGCCAATCAGCCGGGACAGGCCGGCCGCTGCGAGCTGGAGGTCGGCGAAGCTGTACAGGATCATGCCGATCGGATTGAAGAGTCGGTGGAACAGCAGCGCGGCGGCTGTCGTTGCACCCACCGACACGGCACCGTCCTCGACGAGCATGTAGCCCACCACCAGAACTGCTGCCAGACCGACGAACTCGGCACGGTTCACCCGGCCGACCATGCGGGTGAACACCGTGAATGCGGCAATGGAGATGTCGCGCGCTGCAGCAGACTTGGTCTCGACGATGCTCGCCTGCGATGCCTCCAGGCCGTACGCGTGCACGGTGCGAAGGCCGGTGAAACTCTCCACCATGGCCTGGGAACGCTCGCCGACTGCACGCCGTTCGGCAGCGTAGCGCGGGGATGACCGAGGCAGGTACCAGTGCAGAGCCAGCCCGTAGAGCGGCAATGCGGCAGCACCCGCGAGACCGAGGCGCCAGTCGAGTCCCACCATCGTGGCGATACTCACCGCGGTGAGGATGGTCGCTATGACCACGGTGGGCAGCACGGTGATCACGGCTTTGCTCACGGCCGCAACGTCGTTGGTGACTCGCGACAGCAGGTCGCCCCGCCCGGTGTCATCGATCACCCGGGTGGGCATGCGGAGCGCCCGCCGGACCACGCTCTCACGGAGGTCGGCAAGCAGGCCGGCCCCGAGAGATGCCACGGAGTAGACCGACAGTCCGGCAGCCACTCCGCCGACCAGCGCGGCGGCAGCAGCGACGGCGGCGATGGACAACAGGACGGAGCTACCGGCTCCGGCGACCACCCGATCGACCAGCACTCCCAGGGCCAACGCCGGAGTCACCGATGCGATTGCGGCAAGGGCGGATACGGCGATGACACGGGCCACCGCCGCGCGGTGGTGGGCCAGGGCAGCGGCGAGCCACGACCTTGTCTGTCGTCCGGAAGCGACCGGGAGGACCCGAGTGTCCTCGTGCAACTCAGGAGTCATCGCAGGACCGCCTCGCGGTACCGGTTGTCCATGGCGGTCAGATCGGCGTGCGCGCCGTCGCGTTCGGCCCGGCCCCCGTCGACGAGCACAACACGGTCCATCACCGACAGCAGGGTTGGGCTGCTGGTGATCACAACAGTGGTGCGGTCGGCTCGTCGCTGGTGCCGGAGACGATGAACATGGTGCGCCACAGCGCGTTCGGTGACGGCATCGATCGAAGTGGTCGGGTCGTGCAAGACCAGAACAGCCGGGTCGGCGAGCAGTGCGCGGACAAGTGCCAGTCGCTGTCGCTGCCCTCCCGACAACGAGTAGCCACGGTCCGCGACCACGTGATTGAGGCCGTCGGCGTGGGCCGCGGCCACGTCTTTACCCGCCACCGTCCGCAACACCTCGCCGACCGCGATGGGGTCGAGGTCATCATCGCCGGCGCGGAGATTGTCCATGACGGATCCCGTGAAGAGGTCAGTCGCGTGGGGAGCGATCAGCAGCGGTCGCGGCCGTTCGGAGGTGTCGGTGCATTCGGCGGGCACATTCGACACCCAGACGCCCCCCGACGACGGTGTGGCAACGCCAGACATCAGGGCGAGCATCGCGTGGGCGTCGTGGGCACTGGTGGCGACGATGCCTACGCATTCACCGGGTTTCACGACGATGTCGAGGCCGCGCAAGCTGTCGTATTCGACGCCCCGGAACTCGATGCCGTGGGGCCCGGGTCCGAGCGGCATGATCGCCCGGGATTTCACCACGTCGGCGTCCGAGATGAGCGCGAGTCGTTCGGCCGATGCGCGGGCGGTCGACACCTTTCCTGGCAGCATCGAGAGCACGGCGAGGGGCTCGAGGAAGAACTGCGCGATCCCCAGCACGGTAACGAGCTCGCCGACGCTGATCCGGCCACTGAGCGCGAACCATCCGGCAGCGGTGGCGACACCCACGGCGAGGATCGCGCTGATTCCCGCGGCCGCCCCCATGAACATGCCCTGCCCACGTGCTGCGCGCCGCATGGCGACCAGCGCATCCTGGCTCGACTTCTGGTAGCGCGACGCGGCCGCTTCCTCGGCTCCGATACCGCGTAGCGGTCTCAGACCGGCGATGAGGTCTGCCGCTGATCCCGACGTCTCGGCCACGCCCTGCTGCTGAGTGATCATCTGTCGTGTCAAACCCGGTGCGGTGAGCTGTAATCCGAGCAGCAGGACCGGCACGCCGACGAACACGGCCAGCCCGAGTGGGATGTCGATGACCAGCAGCGCGCCGCCGCACACCGCGACGGCGGCCAGGGCGCCCGCTGCCTGTGGCAGATACCGGAGCAGTACCGCGGTTTCGTCGGCATCGGTGCCCGCCACCGCCATCAGTTCCCCGCTACGCAGATCTGTGTCCAGCATCGCGCGGTCGAGCACGCGGCGGGTGGCCTGAACACGTAGCCGATGTGCCTGATCGAGGGCGGCACGCATCGCGAGCCGTGCGCCCAGTCGGTAGCAGATCGTCAGCGCCACGAACACCGCGGCGAGCCAGGTGATTCCGGTGGCGAGGGAACCAAGATCGCCGTTGGTCACCGCCCGGTCGATGATCACGCCGATCAGCACGGGGACCGCAACCTCACAAGCCTGATGGAGGCACAGCAGAAGTGCTGCGCCGGACAGCAACAGGGCGTTACTTCGCACACTGTCGCGGAGAATGGTTGCGCCGGTCCGTGTGTGCCGGGGCCTCATGTCAGTGTTCTCCGCCGACGAGTGTCACGTCGGACCGGCGGGCGAGATGACGCGCGATGGAGGGGCCGGCGAGACGAAGCGCGGCGGGGCTGCACATCTGCCAATGGGTGAACGGGATGGCAAGCGTGGAGATCTCACCTCTCACATACGACAGCCACGAGTCGGCAGCAGCTGTGGACCCCGGTGAATCACCGTCAGCAGTGACGAAGAGCAGGTCTCCGGTGTAGATGCCCGGTGAATGTTCCCGCAACAGTGTGCTGTTGTGCTCGGCGAAGTCGACCAAGCGCTGAACCTGATGACGCTCGATGCCGTGTGGCAGGTCCTCGACCACCGCGAGCACGTCGGTGAGGGAATCTGCCGACGTTGCCCCCAGTTGCTCCAGTACGGCACCGTCGAATCCGAGTCCCGCCAGCACATCTCCCACGTGGACGGATTCGTCGTCTGTAGGCACCGGTGGTGATGCGAAACTGTCCAGCATCACCAAGCCGGCCACTTGACCACCCTGTTCTTCGATCAGCACTGCCATCGCATGCGCGAGGACGCCGCCGAGCGACCAGCCCAGCAGATGGTAAGGGCCGTCGGGTTGTATGCGCCGGATCTCCTCGACGTAGCGTGCGGCCGTTGCCTCTATGGACCGTGGTGGCTCGGTGTCGTCGGTCCCGGGTACCTGGATGCCGTAGATCGGCCGATCCTCTGGCAGATGCTGAACCAGAGGTCGATAACACCAGGACAGTCCGATGATCGGGTGTATGCAGAAGAGCGGTGCTGCCGAGCCGGTGCGGCGGATCGGCAGCACCACGTCGAGGGCGGCGTCGTCCTGAACGGGATCGGTCATATCGATCCGTCGGGCCAACGCCATCGGGGTGGGGTCGGCGAACAGCCACTGCAGCTGGACTCGTCGGCCCAGGTGCTCACCGATCGAACCGACCATGGCGATGGCCGACAGGGAGTTGCCGCCAAGGGTGAAGAAGTCATCGTGCACGCCGACTTGCTGTCGTTCGAGTGATCGCGCGAAGGCAGCCGCGACGACGACTTCGGTATGTGTGGTCGGAGCTCGGTACGGAGTCCGCGATTCGAAAGTTGCGGCGGGCAAGCGCGACTCGTCGAGTTTCCCGGTCGGTGTGACCGGGATGCCGGCCACCGCGACTATCGCGGCAGGAACCATGTGCCGAGGAAGGAACTCGCCGACGAACCCCACGAGGCGCTCGGTGTCCGGCGGGATGGAGTGTGGCGATGGCACCACATACGAAACCAGGGCCGGCTCGCCTGTGGCGGTAGCGGTGCCGACGGTGACGGCTTGTGCGACCGCCGGATGTTTCAGCAGAGCCGCGTTGATCTCGTCGAGTTCTATTCGATGCCCGCGAATCTTGACCTGGCTGTCAGTGCGTCCGTGAAAGCGCAATTCCAGATCTGCGGTCCAGGCGACCACATCGCCGGTGCGGTACATCCGGTCGCCTGGTGCACCACATGGATTGGCGACAAACCGTTCTGCTGTCAGGCCGAATCTGCGGTGGTAGCCGCGGGCCAGGCCGGGGCCGGTGAGATAGAGCTCGCCGGGCACCCCGACCGGCACCGGATTCAGGCGGCCGTCGAGCACGAGGAGCGTGAATCCGTGCACTGCAGCGCCGATGGTGACCGGTTCGCCTGGCCGCAGATTGCCTACGGTGGCAATGTCGGTGGCTTCGGTCGGTCCGTATCCGTTGCGCATGTGTCGGCCGGCAGCCCATCGGTCGACCAGCGCTGCGGACACCGCCTCACCGCCGACGCCCAGCACTCTGACATCGGGAAGGTCGTCGGAAGCGAGCGCGGCAAGCATGGTGGGTGTCATCAGGGCGTGGGTCACTCGCTCCGACCGGATGAAGTCGCCGAGCGACGCCGGTGACAGATGCGGGGGTGAGATGACGAGGGTGGCGCCTGCGGAGAGTGCGGCGATTTGTTCGCCGATGGCCATGTCGAAGCTGGGTGAGGTGTTGTGGAGGAATCTCGAGTGGGGTTCGACGAGGTAGTTGTGTTTTCTTTCGGCGGCGAGGTTGGCCAGTCCGCGGTGGGTGATGACAACACCTTTGGGGGTTCCGGTGGAGCCGGAGGTGTAGATCATGTATGCGGGATGGTCGAGTGAGACTTGAGGTTTCGGCCCGAACGGGATGCCATCGCCGGGGGCGGCGAGCTGCTCGTCGATCACCAGCCACTGCACCGTGTCGGGGAGCTCCGAGCGGAACTCGCTGGTGGTGATGCCCAGTCGGGCGCCCGAGTCGGTGAGCATGTGTGCGATGCGGTCGGCCGGGTAGTGCGGATCCACCGGTACAAACGCCGCACCGGTCTTGGCAACCGCCCACATACTGCGCACCGAGTCCGCAGACCGGGGCAGGGCAATGGCGACGAAACGTTCTGGTGCGGCGCCATGTTCCTGCAGGACTCGGGCGCAGCTGTCGGCCCAGGCGTCGGCCTCTCGATAGCTGTGCGCACGGCCATCCCAGATGAACGCGGCTTCGTCGGGGCGTTGCCGCACGGCCATGTCGATCAGTTCGGCCATCGACGCTGCCGGAACAGATGCCGGGCCGCGTACGGGTACCAGCTTCGCGTTCTCCTCGGCGGTCAACAGCGGCAGGTCGGCCAGGGGCGTGCCAGTGTCGATGGCGACCGCATCGAGGATCCGAACAAGACGGTCGGCGAGGTCCTGTGCCGAGCGGCGATCGAAGAGGTCGGTTGCGTAGCGCAGCGACCCACGCAGGCAGTCGTCATCGGGGGTCGGCTCGGTGATGGAGAACGCGAGTTCGAACTGGGCGATACCTGGGTCGAGGGGGACGGGAGCCACAGTGAGGCCCGGGAGCTCGAAGCTGCCGGGTAGCCCGGGTTCGAAGTTCAGGACCACTTGAAACAGCGGCGAATACGCCTGGGTGCGCGGCGGTTGCAGGATGTCGACGAGACGCTCGAATGCGACATCACCGTGGGCGTACGCACCGAGGTCAACGGCTCGGGTCTGGGTGAGAAGGTCGGCAAATCCGGTACTGAGGTCCACCTGTGTCCGCAGGACAAGCGTGTTCACGAACATGCCGATGACGCCGTCGAGCTGTTCTTCGCCACGACCTGCGATCGGCGTGCCGACAGCGATGTCCTCGGTACCGGACAGCCTTGCGAGGAGCGTGGCCAGTGCGGCGTGGACGACCATGAACATCGATGCACCACGATGTCGTGCAAGTTCCCGCAGCGCGGCGCCGGTCGCGCCGCTGATCTCGAAGTCGACGGACGCTCCGCGGTGTGAGGCGACGGCGGGCCGTGGGCGGTCGGTGGGCAGATCGAGCACCGCGGGCAGGCCGTCGAGTGTTTGTTGCCAATATCGGACCTGCTGCGCTGCAACAGAATCAGGGTTGGACTCGGCACCTAAGACACGATGTTGCCACAGCGTGAAATCCACGTACTGGACAGGCAACTCGGGCCAGCTCGGCGTAAGCCCTTCGGTGCGGGCGTTGTAGGCGAGCATGACGTCGCGAGCGAGTGGTCCCATGGAGGCGCCGTCGGCGAGGATGTGGTGGATCACCAGTACCAGCGTGTGGTCGTCGGCGGCGCTGCGAAGCAACCGGCTCCGGATGGCGACCCCCGCCGCGACATCGAAACCGTCGCGGGCAAGAGTCAGCACGGCCCCGGCGATGTGGTCGGCCTCGATCGGTTGCGGGGTCAGATCGAGCGACACCGCAGTCGGTGGCAGAACGACCTGCCTGGGTCCGCCGTCGTCGCTCGGGAACGTGGTGCGCAGCGATTCGTGCCGTCGGATCACGTCATCGACAGCTGCCGTGAGGGCACCCGTATCGAGTTCGCCGGTGAGTCGGATGGCGAGCGGAAGATTGTATGTCGCAGCCGCAGTGTCGAACTGGTTGAGGATCCACATGCGCTGCTGCGCGGGAGACAAAGGCAATCGGGCGGGGCGATCACCCCGCCGTAGAGGCGGACGCGCTGCCTGTCCAATGGTGCCCGCCGCCGCCGCGGCAATGCCGGACACAGTCGGGCTCTCGAAGACCGTGCGAACGGTCAACCCGCAGCCCAACTCTGCATTGACGCGGGAGACCACCCCCATCGCGGAAAGTGAATTGCCGTACAGGTCGAAGAAGCTGTCGTCAGCCCCCACGTCTTCCTGGTCGATGTTCAGCACCTCGGCAAACACCGCTGCGACAACACGTTCGGCGTCGGAACTCGGCGCACGGTAGGCGCTACGGGTGAGTTCGGGTACAGGTAACGCTCGTTCGTCCAGCTTGCCGGTGGGGGTCAGTGGTAGCGCGTCGATCAGCACGACCGCCGCCGGTTGCATGTGGCGGGGGAGGCTCCGCGCGGCAAACTCACGAAGACGGTCTGCCGAGTGCGCAGCACCGACCACATACGACACCAGAGCCGGATGGCCGTCGGCGAGTTCGCGTACCGCTGTCCGTACGTGCCGGACATCCGGAGAGGACCGGAGCACCGCGTCGATCTCGCCCAGTTCTATTCGATGCCCGCGAATCTTGACCTGGCTGTCGGCTCGTCCGTGATAGCGGAGCTGGTGGTCGCCAGCCCAGCTGACGACGTCCCCGGTCCGGTACATGCGACCACCCGGGCGGCCGAATGGATTGGCAACGAACCGTTCTGCGGTCAACGCATGCCGACGGTGGTAACCACGGCCCAGGCCGGGTCCGGCGAGATACAGCTCGCCGGGTACACCGGCAGGCACAGGTTGCAGGCGGGCGTTCAGTACCAACAGTTCGAAACCGTGCACGGCGGCACCGATCGACACCGGTTTGCCTGGCCGCAGATTGCCGACGGTGGCGATGTCGGTGGCTTCGGTCGGTCCGTATCCGTTGCGCATCTGTCGGCCGACGGCCCAACGGTCCACCAGGTCACCGGTCACCGCCTCGCCCCCGACCCCGAGCACCTCGAGGGAGACCAGCGCGTCCGGATCGAGCGCCGACAGCATGGTCGGGGTGATCAACGCGTGGGTGATCCGTTTGGTGACAATCCAATCGGTGAGCTCTGAAGGGCTCAGGTCCGGGGGTGAGACCACGAGGGTGGCGCCTGCGGAGAGTGCGGCGATTTGTTCGCCGATGGCCATGTCGAAGCTGGGTGAGGTGTTGTGGAGGAATCTCGAGTGGGGTTCGACGAGGTAGTTGTGTTTTCTTTCGGCGGCGAGGTTGGCCAGTCCGCGGTGGGTGATGACAACACCTTTGGGGGTTCCGGTGGAGCCGGAGGTGTAGATCATGTATGCCGGATTGTCGAGTGAGACATCGACTTCCATCGCGCGGGTCGTCGTCGTGGTTACCTCGCTGTCGATCTTCAGTTCGTCGATCACCAGCCACTGCACCGTGTCGGGTAGCTGCGAGCGGAACTCGCTGGTGGTGATGCCCAGTCGGGCGCCCGAGTCGGTGAGCATGTGCGCGATGCGGTCGGCCGGATAGTGCGGATCCACCGGGACAAACGCCGCACCGGTCTTGGCAACCGCCCACACGCTGCGTACGGAGTCGAGCGACCGGGGCAGGGCGATGGCAACAAACTGCTCGGTGGATGCGCCGGCATCGCGTAGCGCTCGGGCAAGTTGATCGGACCAGGCGTCCACCTGCCGGTACGTATGCGTCGTGTGCATCTCCAAGGCGACGGAATCTGGGTCGGCCAGCACTGCGGCCCTTGTCATTTGGTTCAACGTTGCCGGGGGCACAGCCGCCGGGCCACGAGATGGCACAAGCGCACGGCGATCGTCGGCTGTCAAGACATCGAAGCCTTTGACGGCGGCGCCGGGTGGGGCTGTGGCCATCGTCCGCAGGAGCGTGACGAACCGGCGGTGGTGCGCGCGCAGCTCAGCGCTTCCGTAAGCGTTCCGGTTGGCTTCGAAGTCGACGCGGGTATTGCCGTCGGCGCTCGGGTAGAGGTTCACCGACAGGTCGTGGACCGGTCCGGTCGACAGGATCTGGAACCGCCCGGTGACCGGCCCCAGACGAATGTCCGACGGGAAGTTCATGATGTTGATGACCGGCCCGTAGAAGCCGCGGGAGTCCTCAGCTGCGCCGAGGTCGCGTCGCAGATCCTCGGCCCGATAGCGCTGATGGCGCAGGGCACCGGTGAGCTCGAGCTGGATGTGGGAGACGAGGTCACCGACTGTCGTCGTCGGCGTGATCGACGCGCGAATGGGCACGATGTTGGACACCATCCCGCCCGACCTGCGAAGCACCGCGTTGGTCCGGCCCGACACCGGAAGGCTCAGGACCACGTCCGTCGAACCGGTGATCCGGGCGATGTACACGGCGAGGGTTGCGATCAACAGTGGTGTCTCGAAGGTCTTCAATCTCGTCGAAGCGGCCTCGAGTTGCCGGGTGACCTCAGTCGAGAGGAGCTCACCGACTCGCCGTGGTCTGACGTCGGGCGCGGATCCGGACGGCGACAACGACTGCGGCTCGGGGAGATTCGCGGCTTTTGTAAGCCAGTAGTCGCGGTCGCGCCGGAACCGGCTGGACGACCGGTAGTCGTTTTCGGACGTGATCAGCGCCTGCAGCGGAGGGACGGCCTGGGTGTCGGCCTCGCGTCCGGCCAGCTTTGCGCTGTACATCTCGGCGGCACGATTGATGAACAGGATGGCGCCGTAGCCGTCGATGACGATGTGGTGGATACAGGAGTACCAGAGGTAGTGCTCGTCGCCGACGCGGAGCACCGCACCCTTGATCAGCCGATCGGAGAGCAGATCTATCGGCGCCGAGTAATTCGCGTGAATCCATTCTTGCGCGGCCAGTTCGGGATCGTCCTCGCCGCGCAGGTCGATTCGCTCGAATCGATCCGACAGGGTCTGGTCGACCACCTGGAACGGCTCACCGTCGATTTCGACGAGGCGGAGCATCCCGCAGTCGATCTCGTGCATGCAGGAGCGGACCACGTCATCGAGCAGATCAACGTCGAGTGGGCCATGGATCTCCGCGTAGTTCGCGATGACGATGGGCGTGTGGGGCATCAGGTGCTGGGCGAACCAGATACCGCGTTGGGCCGCGGTCAGCGGAAACGCTTCCGATCCGGCAGTTGGAGTCGTGGGGGAAGGCGCCGAGGGGGTGGGGTTCCCGGTCAAGGTATGTGCGGAATCCACCTGAGGATCTCTTCTGTCCGGAGCGCGCTGACCCACTCGGCGAGGCCCCATTGCATCGCTGGGTGAGTTTAGGGAATGCTGCACTAACTTCAATGGTGAATGTAGGTTTGCATAACCTATCTCCGTCGGTCAAGCTGAACGCACATTTGTGGTGCACTCGCGGGCGCCACGTACTTCCGACGACTGAAGAGGCCAGTTTCATGCGAGTAGCGACCTTCGGCTACCAGACCTGGGGACACAAGACTCTCGAAGCACTCATCGAGTCGGATCACGAGGTGGTTCTGGCCGTCACCCACCCGCCGAGTGAGCACTCGTACGAGTCCATCTGGTCGGACTCCGTCGAGGAACTGGCCCGGGCCAACAACATCCCCGTCCACCTCGCGCAACGACCCGACAGCGAACTGATCGAGCAGGTCAAACACGCCGAGCCCGACATCATCGTCGCGAACAACTGGCGCACCTGGCTACCGCGTGAACTCTTCGACCTACCGCCGCACGGCACCCTGAACCTGCACGACTCGTTGCTGCCCAAGTTCACCGGTTTCTCGCCGGTCATCTGGGCGCTGATCAGCGGGGAGAAGGAGGTGGGCCTGACCGCCCACCGGATGGACGACGACCTCGACACCGGCGATGTGGTGGTGCAACGGTCGGTACCCATCGGGCCTCGTGACACGGCCACCGATCTCGTACGCGCAACCATCGACATCATCCCCGAGGTCCTGATCGAGGCCCTCGACCTCATCGAGTCGGGTGAAGCCGTCTGGAAGCCGCAGAATCTCGCGGACCGCACCTTCTTCCACAAGCGCGCGGACATCGACAGTCAGATCAACTGGAACTGGCCCGCCGAGGACATCGATCGCCTCGTCCGCGCCCAATCGGATCCCTACCCCAACGCCTTCACCCACTTCCGTGGCGAGCGCATTCGGATCACCAAGGCCTCGGTCTCCGAAGGCATCTACGGCGGCACCCCAGGCCGTGTGTTCATCCACGAGGGGGACGGCATGGTGATCGTGGCCGGATCCGACGCATACCGCGGAAAGAACCACGGACTGGTCGTGGAACGACTGCGGACCGAAGACGGTGTGGAGCATGCGGGGAAAGATTTCTTCCCACGCGGTGGCGGCTATCTGACGTGACGCCGCGCGCGGCCTGAGTCAGACCCCGTCACGACCCGAACCGCATAACATGATTCGAGTTGTGAACAAGCGGGTATCGCTGCGCCGTCTTGCAGCGAAAGGAGTTGACACCGAATGACTGCACCCGGCCGGCCCCATGTGTTGATCGTGGGTGGAGGATTCGGAGGTCTCTACGCGGCAAAGCGCCTCAAGCGCGCCGATGTCGCGGTGACCGTTGTCGAGCGCGGCACCAGCCACGTGTTCCAGCCGCTGCTGTACCAATGCGCCACCGGCCTGCTGTCGGAAGGCTCCATCGCAAGTCCTCTGAGGCACCTGCTGCGCAACCAGGACAACGCGCACGTCGCGCTCGGTGAGGCGAACGCCATCGACACCGAGGCGCGAGTGCTCACGGCGAGCCGCTTCGACGGATCGACCTTCGAGCTGAAGTACGACTACCTCGTGGTGGCTGCAGGAATGCAGCAGGCGTACCACGGTCACGAGGAGTACATCCAGTGGGCGCCGGGCATGAAGACCCTCGACGACGCGCTGACCATCCGCCGAAAGCTGGTGGCCGCCTTCGAGATGGCCGAATCGTTGCCCACACCGGAAGAACGCAAACCCTGGCTGACCTTTGCTGTTGCGGGCGGCGGGCCCACCGGTGTCGAACTCGCCGGGCAGATCCGCGAATTGGCCACGCGCGCACTGACACACGAGTTCCGGTCGATCGACCCGGGTGAGGCGCGGGTGCTGCTCTTGCACGGTGGACAGCGGGTTCTGGAGTCGTTCGACAGCAAGCTCAGCGACAGCGCGCTGCGCACACTCGACAAGGTGGGGGTCGAGACCCACCTCGGCGTGCACGTCACCGACGTGACCGCCACGGACGTGGAGATCACCACCAAGGCCGAACCGAAGACCAAGACCCGGTTCGACACCCGGACGGTGTTGTGGACGGCAGGCGTGGAAGCGGTTCCGTTCGCACGGACGCTGGCCACCGCCTTGGGCGCTGAGCAGGACCGGTCGGGGCGGATCGCGGTCGAGCCGGACCTGAGTGTTCCTGGGCATCCGAACGTGTTTGTTGTCGGAGACATGATGTCGCGCAACAAACTTCCCGGCGTTGCCGAGGTCGCCATGCAAGGCGGGCGGCACGCCGGCGCGGTGATCGCCGCCGCGGTGGAGGGCAAGACCAAGAAGAGACGACCGTTCAAGTATCGAGACCTGGGTAACGCGGCCTACATCGCCCGGCATCACGCACTGGTGCAGGCCGGTCCGCTCCACATGTCGGGGATGATGGGCTGGCTCTCGTGGGGAGTCATCCACATCGCGTTCCTCTCCGGTGCCCGTAATCGCACCGGCACCCTGATGAACTGGGCGGCCACGCTGGCGACCGGATCGAGGCGTGAACGCGCGATCACCTATGGTGACCCCGAGACGGCCCGTAAACCGTACACGTGACGGGCCCTCCGGACCGCGCGAGATGAGCGACACCGAGGTCACCGTGCTGACGGCGGCAGATACGGTGGCGCCGATCGACTTTTACAGCGATCCGCCTGACGGTGTTCGCGTCAACATGGTGAACACGCTGGACAACGAGGCGGCATTCGACGGCCGCGTCGCCGCGATATCCGATCCGACCGACCACCAGTTGCTTCTGGATCTACGTGCCTTTGCTGATGTGTTGCTCGTCGGAGCGGGAACCGTGCGTGCGGAGTCGTACGGCCGAGTGATCCTCACGCACAGGCAGATGCAGCTCCGTCGAGCGAAGCTCGGTCTCACCGACGCGCCGCCGGTTGCGGTGGTCACCACCAAGGGGCGGCTGCCGAGCGAATCCCGGCTGTTCGGTGTGGAGCCCCCACCGTTGATCATCACGACTTCGGTGGCCGCCCGCGCGAGTAATCGGGGCGCCGATCAGGAGACCATCGTCGCCGGCCACGACCGAGTGGATCTGCCACAGGCGATAGATGCGCTGCGAGCGAGGGGTTTTCGGCGGATTCTGTGTGAGGGCGGACCGTCGTTGTTGCAGGCCCTGGCTGAGCACGACCTCATCGACGAGATGTGCGTGACGGTGTCACCCATGATTGCCGGCGGGCAGGGCGGATCGCCCAGGTCTAGGACCACCCTGGGCGGGCCTCGACGGATGAAGCTGACACATGTGCTCTCGCACAACGACTTTCTCTACCTGCGGTACACCCGCTGATCCGGAAAGGTCGTCGGTGGTACGTCAGTAGGGCGGGTACTGGGTCAACTGCAGCTGCGCAGCCAGGTGGGCCGCGTTCCTCGCCACGGTGGCCGTGGTGGTGGCCACGGGCTCAGGTGTCTCGTCGAGGTCGTTGTAGTCCGTTCCCTGCATCGCCTCACCGTTCCAGTAGGTTCCGCCCTGCGCCGGAATCGTGAAACCGATGTCGTTCAGCCCCTGGAAAAGATCTGCTGTGATCTTGTGTGCGCCGTCCTCGTTGCCGACCACGGCGGTCACCGCGACCTTGCCCACCATGGCAGGCCGTCCTTGATCGTCGGTTTCCGACAGTTCCGCGTCCAGGCGCTCGAGAACACGTTGGGCGACACTCGACATGTGACCGACCCATGTCGGAGTCGCCACGACCAGTATGTCGGCTTTTCGAATCGCTTCGCGGATGACCGGCCACTCGTCGCCGTCGCCCATGTCGCCCTCCACTCCGGGCTTCACGTCGTGGTCCACCACGCGGATCTTCGAGCCAGACACCCCATGGGTCTCGAGTTGGGCGAGCACCTGTCCGGCGAGCAACTCAGTGCTCGATGGCGCAGGTGACGGCTTGAGGCTGCAGATCAGGGCGAGGGCGCTGAGTTCAGGCATGGGTGTGGAATAGCCATCGCCGGCGCACCCAAACATGGCGCCACGGCCGTTCTGCTACTCGCCAGACGACTTCGCCCGGTCGACGAGTATGCGCACCGAGGCAGCAACTGTCGCGGCCAGAACGTCGGGCGGGTCGCCGTCGAAGACCCTTTTGGTGGCATCCACCGAGCCATGATCGAAGACGCCGAACCAGACCGTCCCGGGTTCCTTGTCCTCCTGTGGTTCAGGTCCGGCCTCACCGGTGACCGCGACTGCGAGGTTGGCACCCATCAACTCTGCCGTGCTGCGGGCCATCGCCAGAGCAGCTTCTTCGCTGACGACCGGCCCCTCGGGCACCTTGAGCAGCGAGTACTTGACCTCCTTGCGATAGGCGATCACGCCGCCGCAATACCAGTCGCCGGACGACGTCGCCCGGCCGAGTTGCGAAGCGAGGTTACCTGCGGTGAGTGATTCGGCGGTCGCGATGGTCAGATCGTGCTCGCCCGCCAACTCCGCCAGTTCCTCACACAGCTCCTGCACCTCGTCCTCGGTCGGAACTCGGTCGTCGGGATCGGCAATCATGTTGTCCTCACGGTGTTTTGGGGCGTGGTGCATCGCTGCTGCAAACATCGTGCAGCAGTTGCCATTCGGTTCGCAGGACAGGTGTACCCCGGCTACGGTGAAGTTATGTATTCCCTCGCAGACACAGTCCGAAACGAGTTGAACGTCCGCGCTGACATAGATGTCGCCGCGGAGGTCGAGAACCGGGTGCAGTTCCTGGTCGACTATGCGCAGAACGCCGGAGCAAACGGTTTCGTCTTGGGTATCAGTGGTGGGCAGGACAGCTCGCTGGCCGGACGCCTGTGTCAGCTGGCGGTGGACCGGATCAACCAGTCGGGAGGATCAGCCGAGTTCGTGGCGGTATTGCTTCCGTATGGCGTACAGGCCGACCAGGCCGACGTCGACACCGCCATCGACTACATCAAGCCGACCCGCACGATCAGCGTGAACATCAAGGACACCGCCGACGCCGCAGCCAAGGCCACCGCCGCTGCGCTGGGTATCGACGAGCTCACCGACCTGGTCCGTGGCAACGTGAAGGCGCGTGAGCGAATGATCGTGCAGTACGCCGTGGCCGGTCAGCTGAACCTCATCGTCGTGGGTACCGACCACGCGGCCGAGGCGGTGACCGGATTCTTCACCAAGTACGGCGACGGCGGCGCTGACGTGGTTCCCCTCTCGGGACTGACGAAGGGGCAAGGAGCGCGAATCCTGGAACATCTGGGGGCACCAGACAGCCTGTGGACCAAGGTGCCCACCGCCGATCTGGAAGACGACCGGCCCGCGATCCCGGACGAGGAGGCCCTGGGTGTCACCTACCGCGAGATCGATGCGTACCTGACCGGAGAGGCGGTCTCCGACGAGGCGGCCAAGACCATCGAGCAGGCCTTCGTCAAGACCAGGCACAAGCGCACCGTTCCGGTCGCCCCCACCGACCTGTGGTGGCGGGATCCGACGGGCTGACCGTCGTCGAACCGGGAGGTGGTGTGCGAGTGCACAACTCGTCGAAAAAAGTACTTGGCACTCACCGCTGATGAGTGCTAAAAATGTAGTGCACAGTGATTGGCTGCCCGCCAGGGTGGCGGGCCGAAGTGTCGAGCAGGAGGTGGGTTGCTGTGCTTCGGTTTGATCCTTTCAGTGATGTGGACACGTTGGCGCGGGGACTGTTGACCGGCCAGGCGGTGGGGTCATCTCGAACGCCGAGGTTCATGCCGATGGACCTCTACAAGGTCGAGGACCATTACGTTCTCACCGCCGACCTGCCGGGCGTGGACCCGGGCTCGGTGGACGTAAGCGTGGACAATGGCACGCTGACCCTCACCGCCCATCGGACGGCCCGGTCGGAAGACTCCGTCCAGTGGATGTCGAGTGAGCGGTTCTACGGAACGTATCGGCGCCAGCTGACGCTGGGCGACGGAATCGACGCGGCGGGCATCACGGCGAGCTATGAGAACGGTGTGTTGTCGGTGACCATCCCGGTTGCCGAGAAGGCCAAGCCTCGCCGCATCTCGATCAACCATACGGATTCGCAGAAGTCGATCGAGACGAGTTCGTCCTGAGAACCACTGACTGACATCGCAATTGGTCAACCGCGAAAGAGGGGTGATGCTGTGGAGTTGGATGAAACCGTGATCTGGCCCGAGCCCAGTCCGTTGAACGACTGGTGGGCGAATGTCATGACAACCTCGAGATAACGCAAACACTTGTGCCCCCGACCGTTTGGCCGGGGGCACAGGTGTGAGAACTCAACGGAGCGAATATCAATCGGCGGTGACGGGCAAGCTCAGGGTCAGCAGCATCAGAACGAACAAGAACCATCCAGCTCCTTGCCACACGGGCCATCCGCCTCCCCGCTTCCAGACGCGGTAGGTCTGGACGAACGCGCCCAAACCGCCCAGTAGCAAGATGGCCGGAACTCCGATCGCCCACACCGAACTGGCCGGATCGGCCACCAGGTAGATGATCAGCCATCCGAACGCCGCAGCGATCACCGCAAGGTCGTAGAAGACGGCAGCGCGGTAGGCCGTTCGGTCATTCCAGCGCTTTTCGACGTCATCGGTCATCGACAAGCCTCGGGTCGCGTAGTGGTCAACGGTTCTTTCGCGGGTACTTTGCGCGATAGCGCACCCGGTCGCGGCGTGCCTTGAGCTCGGACACGTGATTGTCTTTGAGACTGTCGGTTGCGCGGAAGGCGACATAGCCCCACCCGAACAACAGGACTGCGCCCACAGCAAGGACGACGGCAGCGATCACGTGCCCGCCGGCGAGGGTCAAGATCGCCATCGCGACACAGGCGGCACCACCGGCGACGGCCACAAATCCCGACCAGCCGACTGGCAAAGACAGTTTGTTGCGGGTTTCGTCCTTCGTACGCTGATCCATGTCGTCCTCCAGGTTGACATCAGTCCTTCGGCTGACGGATACCCGGCGCGGCCGCGCCCGAAACCCACCCCTACCGGCCGTTTGCCGCGATCGATGCGGAGGTACCTCTCACTGACGTGCCGGTGAGTGTCACGGATGGGGTCGGTCGGGGTCGTTGGGGGCCTGAGGAGGTGTGCGGTGGCCAGTACAGGGTTGGATGTCCCGACGTTCGGCGTCGAGGAGGAGTTGCTGCTCGTCGATGAGTCGACGGGTGAACCGTTCATGGAAAGCGCTGCGGTTGCCCACGTCGCAAAAACCCTGGGGCTCGAGCTGGATCTCGAATTGACGCCGTGCCAGATCGAGACCGCCACTCCGGTACTCGACTCCGTGGCCGACCTCAGGGGGCACCTCACAGAGAGTCGGAGCAAAGCCGGTGCCGCGGCTCAGGAGGTGGGCGGCCGAGTGCTCGCGGTGGGCGTGCCGCCGATCGTCGGAGACCGCCAGCCGGTGTCCAAAACTGACCGCTATCAGCGCATCGCACGGAATTTCGGCCTGATTGCAGCTGAACAGGGCGTGTGCGGATGCCACGTGCATGTAGCGGTGCCCGACCGCGCACGTGCGATCGAGGTGAGCAACTCGCTGCGGCCGTGGCTGCCCATTCTTGTTGCTTTGACCGCCAATTCGGCCATTCACCGAGCATCCGACAGCGGGTACTGCAGCTGGCGGACCATGCTCTGGTCGAGATGGCCGAGTGCAGGTGCTCCCCCTCATTTCGAATCAGAGGAAGACTACGCCGCTGCCATCGCACGACTCCTCGAGGTGGGCGCCGCGCTGGACGAAGGCATGATTTATTGGGATATGCGTCCCTCCAAGAACTTTCCGACCATCGAGGTTCGCGTCAGTGATGTTCCCGCGACAGTGGACGAGACGGTGCTCTATGCCACCGTGGTGCGCGCGCTGGTGATGACGGCCCTTGCTGATGGCCCCACCGCCGCCGCGAGGGCGGTCAGTTCGGACGACGTTCGCCTGGCGAAATGGAGGGCAGCACGCGACGGCCTGACCGGTAACTGTCCGGACCTGCTCTCGGGGAGCATGGTTCCGACGCGCGTCGCCGTGGACAGGATGCTCGCTCACATCGGTCCCGCGCTCGACTGCCTGGGGGAGCGTGCGGCAGTAGAGGATTCGCTGCACAGTCTGTTCCGCCATGGGAACGGCGCGATGCAGCAACGCGAGGTCTTCGAGCGGTGCGGCGCTTTGGCGGTTGTCGAGCACGCCGCGGCGCGCACCATGGATACCAACACGTTGCGCTGAAGTGAGGAGTCTATTGACACAAGGGTGGGTGCGGTGATCACCCGGCTCGGAAGGTCGCCCGATATTGGCTTGGCGTGGTGTTCATCAACCGGGTGAAGTGATGTCGAAATGTCACAACAGATGCGAATCCGACCAGCGCCGAAACGCGTTCCACCGGTTCGGATGATGTCTCCAGCAGTTCCAGACTCACATCGATCCGGCGGGCGATCAGCCACTTGATCGGTGTGGTGCCGGTGGTCTTGGTGAACTGGCGCAGATAGCTGCGCCTCGACATCCTCGACTGGGCGGCAAGGTCGTCCAGGCTCAGCGGACGGTCGATGTGTGCGAGCGCCCAGGCCATGCTGTCGGTGATGGCGGTGTCCTCCTCGACAGCGGGAAGGGGGTTCTCGATGAACTGGGCCTGACCGCCTGAACGATGCGGCGCGATCACGAGGCTTCGCGCCACCTCGTTCGCGACGGAGGGGCCGTGGTCGTTGCGCACGATGTGCAGGCACAGATCGAGCCCGGCCGAGCAACCGGCACTGGTGAGCACATCGCCCTCGTCGATGTAGAGCGGTAGGCGGTCCACCTCGATGTCTGGATGGCGCTGCTGGAGCTGATCTGCGTAACGCCAGTGGGTGGTTGCTCGTCGCCCGTCCAACACCCCGGCTGCGGCCAGCACGAAGGCGCCAGAACAAATGGAGACCAGGCGTGCGCCACGCCCCGCGGCTTTCTGGACTGCGGAGACGACATCGGGGGAGATGGGAGCGTGTATGTCGCGGATGCTGGGGATGATCACCGTGTGTGCTGCCGCGAGTTCATCGAGTCCGAATGCTGCCTTCAAGGTTGCCCCGCCGACAACTCTCACCGGATCGGCTGTCTCCGTGCATAGTTGCACCGAGTACCAGGGACGCACCATGCCCGGCCAGAATGCTTCGGACAGCTCGGCAAGACCGAATATTTCGGCGGCGATGCCCATTTCGAAAGCGGTCATCCCGTCGTAGGCGAGGATGGCCACGGTGCGTGCTGACCCCGGACGGGATCGCTGGGAAGACATGTCACTATCTTAACGAAGATCGGCATCAGTGCCACTTCTGGTTGCCGGTCATAGTCGCCACCCTTGGTACATGGACAAACAGAACGTGACTGTGATGCAACGATTTTGGCGAGCTGTCAAAGAATTCGCGGCAGGGGTGAACGCGGCCAGCGCGTTGGCTCACAACAAGACCCCGTCCGAGGAGTCGGTGGCCAGGGTTCGGCAGCGCGAGTTCTGGGAAGTCGAGATCGGTGACAGGTTCGCGACGAGAGACACCTGCTCACACTGACCGACGACGGCCCGGGTGTGACTCGAGGGCTTGGGTATTCCGGGAAGAATGCGTCCCTGGAACTAGGCAGGAACGAGGTCGAACTCGTTGCCCTCGGGGTCGGCGAAGCTGACCCACTGGTTGTTGTTCTCCCCGAATGAGCGCAGTTCACGCGCACCCAGGGCGATCAGGCGACGGGTCTCAGCCTGCACATCGTCCGCCTTCAGGTCGAAGTGCACCCGGTTCTTGACCGTCTTGCCTTCGGGAACCCTGCGAAACATCAGCAGCGGTCCCCCGTCGCCCTTGCTCGGCGCGATCGAAGCGAACTCCTCCGTGGCGTCTTCTCCCAGATCGCGGGCGAGCACGCGCGACCAGAATCCGGCAAGAGCCGCGGCGTTCTGCGCGTCGAAACTGATACCGAGCACTTCCAGCGACATGGCGGCCTCTCTCCATCGGGTAGTTGGGTTATACCGCGAATGAGCCGGCTCCGGCGGATGAGCGCAGTGGCCTGGCTGCGCACTGCGCGCTCAGTTGTCGTTCTTCTTCTCGCCGTTGCCGTTGCCGTTGCCGTTGCCGTTCCCGTTCCCGTTGCCGTTGCCCTTCTCCTTCTCTTTCTGCTTCTCGTCGCCGTTGGTTGCGGGCGCCGGGGCAACGGGGGGAGGCGGCGCGATGGGCGCAGGCGTGCTCGTGGTGGTGGGGGGCACTGTCGCCGTGGTCACTGGCGCCGGTGCGAGTTGCGGGACGCTCGAGGTGGAGGCGCTGGTGCTCGGTGTGGTCGCCGGGGCATCGGAGGAATCGGACCCGAGTGACACCGCCAGAATGCCGGCCACCACCGCGACAACCGCGGCAACGACCATGGCTGCTGCCACCAGCGGCCTACGCCGAGACCGCGACGTGGGTGCTGGTACCGCTTGTGCCGCATAGGCAGCAGATGGCGGGATGGGCGAGGTGAATGCCCGGGTCGCAGGCGGAACGGCCGCGGGCATCAGTGGCGCAGCGGGGGGATGCATCGGTTGAACCAGCAGTGCTCGCCGCATGCTCTCGGCATCGGGGAAACGCGCAACAGGGTCCGGCGCCATCGCACGTTCGATTGTTCCGACGAGCATCGGATCGGCAGAGGGCGACAGCGCGCGAAGCGGAGTCGCGTCGTGCTGCAAAATGGCCCGCGCCACCGACAAGATGTTGTCGCCGGCGAACGGACGGAACCCGGCGACCATCTCGTATCCCATGACGCCGACCGCGTACAGATCGTCGGTGACACCGGCCGCTTTGCCCTCGATCCGATCCGGACTCAGATAGGCCACTGTTCCCAGCACTTCACCGGTTGCGGTCTGGTTGGACTCCGCCGTTTTTGCGATGCCGAAGTCGGTGACCTTCACGGCGCCCGCCGTACTGAACAGCACGTTTCCCGGCTTGATGTCGCGGTGCAGGACTCCGGCTGCGTGCGCGGCACCGAGGGCGGACAGGACGTCGGCGAGCACCATCCGGACTCGGTCCGGGCTCACGGGAGCCTCCGCGATCTCGTCGGCCAGGGTTCGTCCCGGTAGCCGCTCCATGACAATGAACGGGCGCCCACCGTCCTCGCCGCTGTCGTACACGGCCACCACATTCGGGTGGTTGATGGTGGCAGCGGTACGGGCTTCGCTCTCGAATCGCAGCCGGATATCGGCTGCTGCTGCCAGATCCGAGCGCAGCACTTTCACCGCCACCGGGCGTCCGAGTCGCAGATCCCACCCGTCGTACACGTCACCCATGCCGCCGTGGCCGAGCAAACCGCGCAGTTCATAGCGGCCGGCGAGCGTTTCGGGAGCGGGCATCCCCTTACGCTAGCGCCCTTTGTTTCGGGTTTCGCGATCGCTAGTGGTTTCAGCTGCGGATCGAACTGTCGAGACCCGCTTCGAGTGGCGAGGCCCCGTGCCCTGTGGGAGCGTGAACGCTCCTGAGGACGGGATGGAAAATCGTGTCAGAGCAGATCGTCGACAAGACTGCCGCGGGGCGTGGTGCCCGGCAGTACCACATCGGGATAGCGCCCGGCGAGGTCGGAAGCGTGGCGCTGCTGCCGGGGGATCCATTTCGGGTGCCGTTTGTGGCGGAGTTCCTCACCGACGTCACCGAGGTCGCACACAACCGCGAACATCGGACCATGACAGGCATGTATCGCGGGAAGATGATCACCGCGACCTCCACCGGAATGGGTTGTCCTTCCACGGCGATCGCGGTGGAAGAACTCGCCCGCGTGGGCGTCACATCCATGATCCGCGTGGGCAGCTCGGCCGCACTGCAGCCGGGTATCGAGCCGGGCGACCTTCTCGTCAGCGAAGGTTCGCTCCGTAACGACGGAACCACCGCCGCATACGTGCACCCGGGGTTTCCGGCGGTGCCCGACATCGGGATCGCCGCCGAGCTGCGTCGAACCGCCGAGTCGATGAGGCAGCAGCGGGGCGAATTCGGCGTCTATTCGGGTATCAACGCCACCGACGATGCCTTCTACGCAGAGGGCCCGGAGTGGATAGCGCAGCTGACCGCGATGGGGATTCTCAACGTGGAGATGGAGAGCTCTGCGCTGTTCGTGGTGGCGAAGCTGCGCGGTCTGCGTGCGGGGATGATCTGCGCCTGCTCGAGCAACCTCCTCGACGGCGTCAGTGTGTATGACAAGAAGGACTCGGCACTCAAGGACGGTTGGATGCGCAGCATCGAAGTGGCGCTGGATACCGCTGTGGCACTTGACTTGTGACTAGGTGTCCAGAACTTTCTCGACTCGGTCTCGGAGGCCGTTCATGCCGTCGAGATTGATACCGAAGTCGCGTTGCAGCACCTCGATGACCTCATCGGCCGATCCGAGACGGGTGCGGGTCGACGAGCCATCGCGTCCGTGTACCGCCAAGTTGCGGCCGCGCAGATTCCACCGCGCGTCGTCGGTGACCCTGGCCGCACTCAATGCGACCACGAAGACCGACTCTGGATGAGTCGAGACGTACCAGCTCCCGACCTCCAGATCGATCTGCGGCTGCGGGTCCTCGGTGAACCGGTACAGCGGCTGCCATTCGTCGCGGATCAGTGCTTCGAGCACCAACTCTTGATCGCGGCGTCGGATCCGGTAGGGCTCGTGACGAGTCGACTGCACTTCGTCGGTGACCATTCGGATGGGCGATGACAACGTCTGGCCGCCGAAGCCGACGTCGACGAGGTATCTGCCGGCGACACCGGGAATGGTGACTGCGCAGACTTGGTGAGTCCGCGCCGGTAAGTGGTCGTCGGCCTGCATCCACACCACGCGACCGGTCAATGCGTCAACCTCAAAGCCCAACTCCGACAGTACGTATCGCATCAGGCCGTTGTGTTCGTAGCAGTATCCCCCGCGCCCCCGGTACACCAGCTTCTCGGTCAACGCCGCGGCGCTGAGGTCGGCCACCGGCACACCGAGCAGGGGATCGATGTTCTCGAACGGGATGGTCCGGGTGTGCGCTGCCACCAGCGCGTGCAGTGTTTCGATTGTCGGAGTCGACGGGCCGAGGTGATGGATGCGACGGAAATAGGCATCGATGTCGAGGCCGGATGAGTTCGTGACCGTGGGTGCCGGAAGTGTGCTCATGACAAGAATGGTCCAACTTCAAGTCCGGGTGAAGTCAAGGGGGCGGGGGATCCACTGAAACCTGTTGGAAAGCGGCCTCCCGAGGGCAATATTCCCTCGGTGTTCTCGTATACGGCAGATTTGAGGGAGCACCAGCAGTTCAAACCTTGCTGAGACAAACCCGTGGCAACGGGCCGTTCGTGTCGTAAGGTCACCGGCGGTCGAACCCGACCGGCACCGTCATGTCTGGAGTGAGTCACGTGAAAGTCTCTGTAGTCGTCGGAAACCCTAAACCGCAGTCGCGGACCCGCACTGTGGCGGAGGCGCTGGTGCCGGCGCTGCTGACGCCGGGCAGCTACGACCTCGAGGTGATCGAACTCGCCGACTACGCGTCTGAATTGTTCGAGTGGTCGTCGGAGCGACTGAAGGCGGTGACCACCGCGGTCGCCGACAGCGACCTCGTGATCTTTGCGACGCCCACGTACAAGGCCTCCTATACGGGTCTGCTCAAAGCGTTCCTCGACCGCTACGGAACCGATGGGCTGCAGGGTGTGGTCGCGATCCCCGTCTTCACCGGCGGCGATCTCACGCATTCGCTCGCTCCCCAGATCACACTCTTACCACTGCTCGCCGAACTCGGTGCGGTGGTGCCGGGCCGCGGTCTGTACTTCGTGATCGACGACCTGCCCCGACTCGACGAGTTCATCGCCGCAGCTGTTGCTCGGTACGCGAAGGTGTTTGCGTCTTTGACCACGGTGGCAGGTGCGGTCGTGGAGGTCGAATCTGCCGAGGTGTCAGGGGAGTAGCGCCTCACTTCTGGCCGGCCCTCATGCGGGCCAGGTGCGCATGAAATCGAACGAATCGCCCAATCGCACGTGGACGTGTTGACTTCATGCTCACTTGAAGTCTTAGCGTCGTGTCATGACTCAACAAACAGACCGCATGGCGGCGCCAGAGACCGCTGATGTCAACGCAATCCGAAGGATCATCGCCGATGTTCAAGAGGGGTTCAACAACAACGACCCTGTTCAGATGAACTTGCATCTTGCCGAGGACGCGGTCGTCGTGAACGCCCGTGGGGCGGTCCTCTCAGGTCGCCGGGCCATTGAGGAGTCCACGAAAGATGGCCTGACGTCAGGGTTTCTGAGAGACGCGACCGCCTACTACGAATTGGTCGATGTCACGCTGCTGGCCCAGGACGTCATCGTCGCTCGCAAGAACGCGTGGTCCACCTCGGCGGACGCCCGCGACGGCAGGCCCCCGGAGATGAACGCGTTGTATGTCTTTGTCCGTCGCGAGGGTCGTTGGGCGATTTGGCGCCGGCAGAACACACTCGTCGTATGAATCGATCGACGAGCTAGAGGGCCCGTGGCCCGGTCACAGCAACACGCCGCCGGATACTTCGATGCGTTCACCTGTCGCCCAGCGGAACTCGCGGGACACCAGGGCTGAGATCGCGTCGGCGATCTCAGCTGGGTCGCCCACTCGGCCGAGCGCGGTTTGTCCGGACAGTGCCGCGCGCATCGCTTCGTCGTCGCGCATGGCTCCACCGTTGAAGTTGGTTGCGGTGGGGCCGGGCGCGATCGAGTTGATCCGAATGCCCCGAGGGCCGAGTTCGGCAGCGAGGCTGCGGGTAAGAGCTTCGAGGGCCTTCTTTGATGCCGCGTAGACGGAGGTTGCCGGGCTGACGTGCCGGCTGAGCGAACTCGATACGTTCACGATGCTTGCCCCTTCCGACAGGTGTGGCAGGAAAGCCTGGGTGACAAAAAGCGGACCGCGGACGTTGACGGCAAAGGTGGCGTCGAAGTCATCGGCCGTAATGGCGCCAAGCGGCGCGAACAGGCCCACCCCGGCGTTGTTTATGAGCACGTCGATGGTGCTGGCGCTCCACTCGCGCTCGACGCCGGCGAGCACAGCGACACGTGCCGCCTCGATGGAGGCGAGGTCCGCGACATCCAGATGAACCGTGATGGCTTCGCCGCCCAATTCGACGATCTCATCCACGACTTCGCTCCCACCGCCCCGCGAGGCCGCGACGACTCTTATCTTGCTTCTGGCCAGTGCGAGCGCGGTCGCTCGTCCGAGTCCACGGTTGGCGCCGGTCACAAGGGCAATACGGGTCATGGCTGCTCCAGTCAGATAAGTAAATGAATACTTACTTGTAAGGTAGATCGTGTTGGAATGCCCGTCAACACGAAGCAGGGAGTGAACCATGGCCCGCGACGCCGAAGCCACCAAGGAACGGATCCTCGCTGCGGCAACCGACGAGTTCTCCGCGCACGGATTTGCGGGTGGGCGGGTAGAGCGGATCGCTGCCAAAGCGCAGAGCAACGTTCGGATGATCTACGCGTACTACGGCGGCAAAAGCGGCTTGTTCGACGCGACCCTGGCCGCGGCGCTACGTCGGATGGCCGAGAACGTCCCGCCGCGCCCTGAAGACCTTGCCGGTTGGGCCGGTGACGTGTTCGACCATCATCAGCGTTTCCCCGAAGTACTTCGGCTGAGCATGTGGGCTCAGCTCGAACGGCCAGAAGCAACTGCTGAGCCCAGCGAGATCTACCGGAACAAGGCCCTCGCCGTCGCGACGGATTCGGCCCAACCATTGTCGGCCGTCGACGTTCTGGTCTTCATCTACGCCATCGCGCAAGCCTGGCAGCTGTCGCCCAAAGGGCTTACCGGACTTGACGAATACGAGACTGATGGAGATGGAGTTGCTGCTCACCGGCAATCAGTGGTCACCGCAGTCGAGCGGATGTTGCAGGCCCGATCCTGAGTCGAAGGCGTCCCAGATGCCGCACGCCGAACTGCTGTTGAACCCAGGCGGCTAATTGACGTTGTACGTGACAGTGTTGTTCGCTGGGGCGGGGTCGCCGGTGGTGGACAGCGCGAAGTACGTCAGGGGCGTCCCGGCGATGTAGCCGCAACCTCCAAAGCTCTCGGTCAGTTGCTGGCCGGCGGTCATGTTGCCGAGATACCGCGGCGGCCCACCTGCCAGCAGTGCGACCAGGCTGCTGGGCCCAGCGATGACGTTGTAGGCGGTGTCGGGGCCGCGGTTTGTGACCGTCAGATGGCAGGTGTCGAAGCTCGAGGAAATTGTCAGTGCTAGGTCAGCGCTGCCCCCACCGGCTGATCCGGTATCCGGTGCGGCAGCGGCGGGGCCGACACCGATTAAGAATCCCGCAGCTGCGGCTGCAACGACCCCGGCGCCGATTGTGCGAACAGTTTTATCTTTACGCATGGATTTGCCCCCTTGGCCTGTCACTACGCTTTATCCCGGACTGTACGCCGTGCAGTAAACGCAACACCGCCGAAATGGCGAAAACATGTCAGGCGGCACCCTTGTGGACTCAGTTTGAGAATGCGGCGCCAGCGCATCATCTATTGATGCGCGTAACGGATTGCGGCACCATAAGTTTCGTGTAGCTGACGAAATAATCGGTGAACGTCGCGCCGACCTTCCGGGTTGATCGCTGTCTCACACGGGGTGTGCAGGTCCCGTATGCGTCGTCATTGGTGGGCGACGCGTGAATGTACTTCTTGGACTGGGCAGTTGAACGAACTGCTGCACCAAGGCAATGATTAGACCGACTGCCGTCATCGTTGCGGCCAGAGCCAAACTCCACCAGACCGCCCTCAGTGCCAGCACAACCGGAGCCTAGACCTGATGCTGGAATGTTGAGTACCAGGATGGCCCGTTCGCGGTGATCCGAAGTACCCAGTTCAATGGCGGGAGGGAATCGGCGCACAGGAAGTTCGACGCGCTCACAGCGTGCCGAACCAATGCTGCACAATTCCTGGCAGGCACCGATCAGGGGGACCACATGAGAACATCCGGTATCGCGGCGCTCACCATTGCCGTATGCATGCTCGCCGCCTGTGCCACGAGCGATACTGACGCGGGATCTCCCAGCACATCCGAATTGCGGCCGGGCATCACATCAACGAATTCCGGTCCACCGGTTTCGATAGACCCTGCGGCACCCGACGGCGCCGTCCCGCAACTGCCGATCACCCTCACCGTCGACGGCCAAACCTTCACCGTCACCGAACGCAGCGGCGGGCACGACTACAACTGGGACAGTGGACCCAACCCCGGATACGGATTCTCGGAAGGTGCGCTGGAGACCGCGCAAGTCCCAGCAGACCAGGCAACCAAACGTCGACCACCACAGCAACAGGACACACTCGGTCACTACCGCAGCTCCATCCGAGACTTTCTCAGCTCGATCGACCCCAATACTGGATACCTGGAGGATTAGAGCGCGCCGAGACCGCACGGCTCCCTCAATTCGATGCTCCCCCGGCCCAACTGACAGTTGGCGCGCTCAAATGCCCCCGAGGTGGGACCATCACTGGTGTGACCGAACTGATCGAGGCCCGCGGCAGCAGAGAGAGGCGTGACCTCGCCCCCCACGTCGTTGTACTGTTCGGCGCCACAGGTGACCTTGCTCGGCGAAAGCTGTTGCCGGGTCTGTTCCATCTGTTCTTGTCGAAGCTGGCACCCGAGTTGCGGATCGTCGGTACATCGTTGGACGACTTCGACACCGAGGGGTTCCGCGAGGTCGCGATCAAGGCCTGCAGTGAGTTCTCCAGCCGGATGTTCACGCCTGAGGCTGCCGCCGAGTTCGCCAAGCACCTGACCTACGTGCCGCAGGGCGACGGGGCTGAGGCGCTCGCGGCCGGCGTACGCGTGCAACTCGATGCGCTCGGCAGCGAAGCGCGCATGTTGCACTACCTCAGCGTTCCGCCGAAGGCGGCGATGGCAGTGCTGGAGATGCTGCACGCGGCCGATCTCGTCAAGCGATCCCGCGTCATCATGGAAAAGCCATTCGGCACCGACCACGAGAGTGCGGTAACTCTCAACGCCTCCATTCACCGGTGGTTCAAGGAAGAGCAGGTCTTTCGTATCGACCACTTCCTCGGCAAGGAGTCGGCGCAGAACATCTTGGCTTTCCGGTTCGCCAACGGATTGTTCGAACCGATCTGGAACCGCAACTTCATCCACTACATCCAGATCGATGTGCCAGAGAAGCTGTCACTGGAGGGCCGCTCCCACTTCTATGAGTCGACAGGCGCGTTCCGGGACATGGTGGTGACACACCTTTTCCAGATCCTGGCGTTCGTGGCGATGGAACCCCCCACCGCTCTGGCGCCGGGACCGATCGGCGAAGAGAAGAACAAGGTCTTCCGATCCATGCGACCCCTCGACCCACGCAATGTGGTGCGCGGCCAGTACGCCGGCTACCGTGACGAGCCCGGCGTAGCGCCGGAATCCGAGACCGAGACGTTTGTGGCGCTGAAGGCCGAGATCGACAACTGGCGCTGGGCCGGCGTGCCGTTCTACCTACGCACTGGCAAGAGCCTCGGCGAAGGCCAGCGCATCATCTCCATTGCCTTCCACGAGCCGCCCAAGAGCATGTTCCCGCCGGGTTCTGGTGTGGGACAGCAAGGTCCGGACCACCTCACGTTCGATCTGGCCGACGCGTTCAAGGTATCGCTGTCGTTCTACGGCAAGCGACCGGGACCGGGTATGAAACTCGACAAGCTGAGTCTGCAGTTCGCGATGCAGGAGACCGATCAGGTGGGACTTGTGCTCGAGGCGTATGAGCGCTTGATCCTCGACGCGATGAAGGGCGATCGAACGCTCTACACAACAGCCGAAGGCATCGAGCGCCTGTGGGAGGTCTCGACGCCGTTGCTCGAGAACCCGCCACCGGTGCGCAGCTACGACCAGGGCTCCTGGGGGCCGAACGCCATTCATCAACTCATCGCGCCCCACGCCTGGCGCCTGCCGTTCGAGAGGATCTGGCGCAACAAGAAGGAAAGCTAAGAACCTTCGCGCGCATACTCCTTCATGAGTCGGCGTTCGTCATCAACCTTGGGATATCCGAAGAACACCACCACGGCGCCGCCCAGCACCACGGCGATCGCCGCGGCATAGGCCAGGTGGTCGCCGTGGACAAACGCATCGCGGGCGCCGGCAATGATCTCCTTGCCGTACTCGGGATAACGCTCGGCCAGCACCTCGGCACTCGAAAACGATTTGGTCAGAGCGGCTTCGGTCTCGTCGGTGACCTTGGACGCGTCAGGCGAATCCGAGATCGACTTTGAGAAGTCGCGGGCGTATCCGGCGGTCAGGATTGCACCCAGGATGGACTGCATGATGGCCCCACCGAGATCGCGTTGCAGGTCGGACATGCTGGACGCCATACCTGCGCGCGAGCGTGGCACCGATCCGGTCAGCGACCGTGATGCCGGTGTGCCGGCGAAGCCGACTCCGATTCCGACCAATGCGTACGCCACCGCAATCTGCCAGTAGTGCGCATCCTCGGTCCACATCGTCAACGCCGCAACGAGACCGGCGAGAATGAACGCGAATCCGACCAGCAGGGTGATGCGTGAACCACGCGCCTCGACCATCCGAGCGGACAACGGCGCGAAGAGCACCATTCCGATCGCGGCGGGAACAATGGTGGTGCCGGCCTCCAACGTCGAGTACTCCAGGACATTCTGCAGATACTGCTGACCGATGAACATCACGCCCATCAGCGTGCCGAACACGACCACACCACCGAAGGCGGCCACCCAGAAGGTCCGGCGGCCGGCGATCGAGAGGTCGAACAACGGTGTGGCGGCATGACGTTGCCGTACGAAGAACGCGATACCGGCGGCGAGAGAAATCGCGGCCAGCACACCCACCGCCGATCCGGCGCCCAACATCGGGATGAAGTTGAGGGCCAATATCATTGCGCCCACGAACACGATGGACAGCACGCCGCCGAGATTGTCCACCGACTCGGACGCGTCGCCGGAATCGGATGGTACGAGGAATATCGCGGCCACCAGTGCCACCACGGCCAGCGGCAGTGTCACCAGGAACACCGAGTGCCAGCTGAACACCTCGAGCAATGCACCCGAAACGATCGGCCCCAGTGAGGAGATCGCGCCACCCAGAGCCGACCACGCGGCAATGGCGCGAGTGCGACTCGGGCCCGACCATAGTGCGGTGATGACCGCCAGCGTTGTCGGAAAGGCCAGTCCGGCAGCGATTCCGCCCACCAGGCGAGCAGCGAACAGCACCTCGATCGAGGGTGCGAAGCCGGCCACCAACGAGGCCGGGATCGACAACAACATGCCAAAGACAAGCATGCGTTTACGGCCGTGCCGGTCGCCTAGAGCGCCGAAGTACAGCACGGACGCGGCCAATCCCAGTGAATACCCCACTGCGACAAGGTTCAGGCCGGTGGCACCCGCGTCGAAGGCTCTGCCGATGTCGGGGAGTGCGACGTTGGCGACCGCCAGATTGATGTTGGCCACCCCCGCGACCAGTATCAGGGTGCCCAGCACCACCTTCGCGCGTGGTGGTGCTTCCGATGTCACGGTGGCCGTCAAGGGTTACTCCCTTCGTCGGTGCCTGGGCACCTGACAAGCAGTCTGACTCGATGATCGAACGAACATCCACAGGAAAAAAACGGGGTGCGCAAAGAGTATCCCGCGACCGAGACCGCAGTTCAGAGTTTGATCGCCGAACTGTTCCGCAGTCTTCGGGCCGTGTTCAACAGAGCAACCCAGGGGAGCGTTGTGCGTTCACAATCCCAGCGTCGACCGGATGATCGCGGCCAACTCCAGCGGGGCATCACTCTGCACCGAGTGCCCCGCTCCGGGTACGGAAATGACCTCGGTGCCCGGCCGTCGACGGACGATCTCGGCGGCATCGTCGTCCGTGACAAAAGCGGACGCACCGCCGCGGACCAGCGTGAAGGGAATGGTGCTGGCGGACAGGGCATCCCAGAGTGGCCCGGGTTCGATGCTCTCGCGCATCTTGTCGTAGCGCCACTGCACGCGGCCGTCGTCGAGCTCGCGCGTGTTGTGAATGACCCCGCGCCGGATCGACGACCTGCTGCGTCCGGGTGCGGCTGCGGCGGTGAGCTCGATCAGTTCGTCACGGCTGTCGTAGGTGTCGGGTCCACTGACCAGGGCCACCGTGCCTCGATCGGCTCCGCTCAGTTGCTCGACCCGTTTCGGCGATTCGGGGCTCACGTCGACGATGAGGGCCCGCCGGATGAGGCAGGGCTCGAGTGTGGTGATGGCGATGGTGGTGAGTCCGCCCAACGACATGCCGACAACCAGTTCGGCATCGGGGGCGAGGTCACGGATGACCGGAGCGACGGCGACGGCATTCGGTTGCGGACGGTAGTCGTGGTCTTCTCGCCAGCCGGAGTGGCCGTGCCCCGGCAGATCGACGGCGAGGGCAGGCAGGCCCAGTGCCAGGATCACGCTGTCCCAGGTGTGGGCGTTCTGTCCGCCACCATGGAGGAAGACGATGCGGGGGGACCCGGCGGTCCACCGCACGCTGCTGACCACGGCGCCGTCGACATCGGTGTCGATGCGGGTCACCTCCGGGATGCGATCGAGGTCGATATCCAGTTCGGCAGCGTTCTCGGTCAGGAGGTCGAACTCCGAAGCCATGGTGCCCCTTTCACATCGATGGTGATGTGAAGGCTACGGGCCCGAGACATCGTGCCGCCACCGTTCCGGGCTGTTATGAGAGCCCAAACCCGGTCAGTCGGTCCGGTTCATCAGCCGGCTCATCCAGTCGGCCGGCACGCGATCACTCGGACCCGGCGCCGCCTGATCGACGGGGTGCGCGTGCGGCGGAGCGAGTTCGGGGCCGCGGTAGTAGTCATTGGTGGCGTAATTCCAGAACCAATCCTCACCAGGTTCGAACGACTGGATGACAGCATGACCCGTGTCGGCGGCATGGTGTGAGGCGTGCCGGGACAGCGAATCATCGCAGCAGCCAACGTGACCGCACGTTGCGCACCGGCGTAGGTGGAACCACCAGCTACCCGTCTGGTCGCATTCGACGCAACCGGAACCGCTGGGTGGCACCGACGGATTGATGTCTGGAGTTGTCATTCCGGGCCCTCTCGCTCATCGATCGTTACTCGACCACAAGATCAGTGTTCGATCGTTTGCGCATCTTGTCCACCGCGGATCGCGTCCACTGCACAGGGCCACCAGACCGCCTCAGCCGACATTGCGCCCCTTGCTGCCTCGGTCGAGCAGGTCGAGTTCGAGCTCGGTGCGGGCCCGGCTCATCCCAGATCCGGCGTCGAAAGACGCCCGCGGCGACGTGCGATTTTGATACGTCGCAATCAATCCGGCAACCACGGCCGGTCCTAAGATCACCAAGATGTCCATGGCAGCAACTATCCGTTCGAATACATCGCGCCAACAGTGTCTGAATTGACAGTATTGGCAAATATCCTGCCAAGCGATCGCTCGACAGTGTTTGTGCAGGCCAGGACAGTGTCGGCGGTTCAGATGGCGCGGGGCAACCGATTTTCCGAGCGTGAGCCGCGCGGAGTCGACCGTTCGTGGGACAGGCGGCTAACTGCTCGGTCGGCTCAGTGGGGACGGAGCGTACGGCTCAACAGCGCCGTACATCAGCTCGAGTTCGCCGAGATACGCACACGCGCCGATCAGTGGTCGCGCAGTGGTGATTTCCAGTGGGAGGTCGGCGGTGTCCGCGCGCAAAGCCGAGACAGCATCCTCGGCGATCCCGGCTCCGCCGTCGGCGTGCGTCGTATGGCCGGTCCGGATCTTGTCCGTGTGGCGCCTGACCACCGCCCGAAGTCGCGGATGGCCGTCCGGGTCGGGCGGCAGCGGGAGGTCTGCGATCGAATCGGCGACCAGGCGGAGGCGAGTGGCGTACCCAAAAGCTCGGAGCATGGGCGTTCGCTCGTCCGTGGGCCCACCACTCTCTGAAAGATATTGGCGTGCCGCGTCATCGGCAGTGCGATAAGCGATGACGCTCAGATCTCGGTGCTTGGTGACGTCGGCAATCGCCGAGGAGTCGGTGGCCCCGAGCAATCGGTCCACCACAACCTCGAGGTAGTGCAAGTACTGGCCGGTCGCGCCGTCGATGGCCGCGCGTGCCGTCGTTGCGACACCTCGGGGCCAGAGGAGAAACGAGACCACCACTGCCACTGCGCATCCGATGGCAACATCCTCTACGCGAATCAGGCCCACGTGCCAACCGCTGGGCTTGAGAATGTTGAACATGGTGATCACCAGCACCGTGAACGCGGCTTGACCAGCGGCGAAGGAGAAGACCTTGGGAATGTAGGCGGCTCCGAAAGCTGCAAACGGAAGCAGAATCCACAACAGGGTGCCGTTGGTACCCAACACGACGACGATGGCTCCGCCGATGACAAACCCCGCGGTGGTTCCCGCAACCGCCCGTACGACTTTCGAGCCTGTGGTGAGAGCGCTACTGCGCAGGACCGACATCGCGCCCAGCACCACCCAGAACCCGTGCTGTACCGGCACCATCTGAATGAGGGCCACTGCGGCAGCGAGGCCCACACCGGTGCGCAGGGCGTTGCGGGCGATCACCGACCGGGCTATGACGACCGGTGACGCGGCTTTTCGGGAGGCCTCGAGTTCGGACAGCACGAGATCTGCTGCGCCGGTCGGTGGCAACTGCCTGCCCAGCACCTTGGCGATCATCGGCCGCGCATCGGCAGCAGACGACCACGCGATGGTTCGCCCGACGAGAGCCACTGTTGTGCCGACGGTGTGAACCGTGAGCAGTCGGGCTCCAGTTGTCTCCGCCTCGGGCTTGCTCGGCTCGGCCACGATCTGTTCGACGTTGTGACCGAAGCGGTTTCGCAACACCGAGGTCAGGTCCGCTGCCGCGGAGACGAGTCGTTGCCTGCACAGGCCATCGTCTTCTGGTGACCGGCCTTCGCGGAGCACCTCGACGCAACGACGCAAGACCGCCGAGGCGGGGTCTCGGACTTCATCGGGCACCCGGATTTCACCGTGAGTGGTTTGAGCGGCAAGCCATTCGAGGTCGTCCACCACGCGTGCCAGAGCCCGGCTGCCGGCCGTGAGCCCCGTAGGTCGGCTGTCGGTACCCAGGTACGCCTGACGCAGGTTGCTCATCGCGTCCATGACTCGCGCGGTGGACGCGGTGTCGTTGTGGCTCATGGCGATGTGTTCGGCAAGAGCCTCGCAGACTTCCCGGGCCCGGCGGCGCAGCGCATCGTGGTGATCCGGGGGCAGGAGGTACAGCGCAGCCGGGATGCAGAACACCAGGGCCAGAGTCCAACCCAGCAGTCGGTCGGAGATCGGGCCGACATCGGGAACTGCCACCGGCAGGACAAACGCGAGAAGAGCCGCGCGCTGACCTGCGGCAAAGCTGGAGCTGAGAATGGCCAAGTAGGACACCACCACCCCGACCACCAGCATCGAGATCACGCCCACCCAAGCAGGCGTCGCCAGAATCGTTCCGACGGTGATGAATACGTACCCCACCACAGCGAGGCCGGCGAAGCTGACGGCACGTCGAGTGCGGTTGCCCGGGAAGTCGACCAGCACCAGTAGCGCGATGGTGCCGAAGATGGCGAACAACGGAGTCTGGGGGCCGCCGACATGCACGGCGATGGCAGCCACGATCGGGACGATGATCGCGGTGCGCACCGCCCTGCGCAGCGCATCGAAACCGTGGTCGCGCGAACGCGCGGCCGCAGGCAGTGAGCGCAGTCGACGCGGGACGGGCAAGCCCATGGCGTGATGGTAACGGCAGGAGTCCGATTCCACGGGGCAACGGTGACCGACGTCGAGATCGATGTCGTGCGGCGCCGCGATCGCCTAACGTGGGTTGGGGGAGAGATCAGAAGCCCTCACCGAGCAGAACGAGAATGGAGATTCGCATGAGCGACAACGTCTACCGCGTCACCGAGATCGTCGGGTCGTCGACAACAAGTACCGACGATGCGATCAAGACCGCGATAGCCCGGGCCAACAAGTCGCTGCGCAACGTCGATTGGTTCGAGGTGATCGAGACACGAGGACACGTGGAGAACGGAGAGCTCGCGCACTTCCAGGTCACCCTGAAGGTCGGTTTCAAACTGGAGGACTGAGGGGAGGCCCGTCGTCAGTCGAGGTCGTCGAGTATGCCGATGAACTCGGTGGCGTACTCGACGTGGGTGAGCAGGCGTTCGTAGCGGTTTCGGGCGTCGGCTCTCACCTCGTCGATGACGGTGCGGGCAGCGGGATCTGGATTGTCGGAACCGTGCAGTGCATCCACGGCCCGTAAGAAAGTGCGCATCTCGTCGAGGCTGTAGCCCAGTGGTTTCATCCGCCGGATGATCAGCAGACGTCGCACATCGTCTTCGGTGTAGAGCCGGAAATTGCCTTCGGTGCGGGCTGTCGGCGCCACCAGATCGATGTCTTCGTAATGACGCAGAGTCCGGACCGACAGCCCGAGCCGGTCGGCAACCTCGCCCACCTTCATGCGGTCGCCGGTCATCAGCCGGATGCGCCGAGTCGGCCCGACAACCGTTCGAGGCGTGCGAGCCCCGCGCCCTCCAGTCCGACGATTGTGGCCTGTTTGCCTCGCGCCCGGTACTTGCCCAGTACGGCATCGAGACTGGCGACCGTCGACGCATCCCAGACGTCGGCATCGCTCAGGTCGATGATGACCCTGTCGGGATCGCCCGCGTAGTCGAACTGATAGACGAGGTCGTTGCTCGACGCGAAGAACAGCTGTCCGGCGACCCGGTAGCGACGCACCTCGGCGAAATCGGCACTCGCGGAGTCCTTTTCGGTGACCGGCGTGACCGAGGTGAGATGTGCGACCCGGCGGGCAAACAGCACCATCGCAGTGAGTACGCCGAGAACGACGCCGATGGCGAGATTGCTGGTGAGAACCGTTGCGACAACGGTGACCAGCATGACAAGAGTTTCCGGAAACGGCATCACCCGCAGGGTTCGGGGATGGACGCTGTGCCAGTCGAACGTACCGACCGACACCATGATCATCACGGCGACCAGGGCGGCCATCGGGATGACACCGACGATGTCGCCGAGAACCACGACAAGGATCAACAGGAACAACCCGGCCAAAAACGTCGACAGTCTGGTGCGGGCGCCCGATTGGTTGACGTTGATCATCGTCTGACCGATCATCGCGCAGCCACCCATGCCGCCGAAGAACCCGGTGACGATGTTGGCCACTCCTTGGCCCCACCCTTCGCGGGTCTTGTCGGAGTGTGTGTCGGTGATGTCGTCGACCAGCTTGGCGGTCATCAGCGACTCCATCAGTCCCACGAGGGCCATCGCCAGTGCATACGGTGCGATGACCGACAGGGTGTGCATCGTGAACGGAACGTCGGGGATCAGCAGTGATGGTAGTGAATCGGGCAGTGCGCCTTCGTCTTCCACGGAGGGGACATCCCAGCCGAACGCGGTGACCACCACCGTCAAACCCACGATCGCCACAAGTGGCGAGGGGACGGCCGTGGTGAAGCGGGGCAACAGCACGATGATCACCAAACCCGTCGCCACCAAGGGGTAGACGAGCCAGGGAATGTCGTCGCCGACGAGATGCGGCAGCTGGGCTCCGAAGATGAGGATGGCCAACGCGTTGACGAACCCCGTCATCACGCTGCGGGGGATGAAGCGCATCAACCTGGCGATACCGACCACGCTGAGCGCGACCTGGAAGATGCCGGCGAGGATGACCGTGGCGATGAGATAGTCGAGTCCGTAGTCGTCCACGATCGGCGCCACAACAAGCGCAACGGCGCCGGTGGCCGCGGAGATCATCGCAGGCCGGCCTCCCACCACTGCGATGGTGACGGCCATGGTGACCGACGCGAACAGCCCCACACGCGGGTCGACCCCGGCGATGATCGAGAACGAGATGGCCTCAGGGATGAGCGCAAGCGCGACCACCAGACCTGCCAGCACCTCCCGCCGGAGATCGCGCGGTGAGCGCATGAGCGAGCGCATGGTCGCCGGTGGGTTCTGAGAATGGGTGACGGAGTCCGTGCTGGGCACGCGCGTCCTTTCGAGCTGATGTGGGCAGTCGTGTGGGTGGCCGGCAGACGTGGCCGGGACGCCGCAAACCTACCGTAACGAGAGGTTTGCCCCAACTCGTGCTGTCCCGTCGGCCGTTACAGGGCCAGGTGGACGGGCCGGCCGCGGACGATGGTCGCGGCGACTCCGAGCGCGCGCAGACGAGTGCCCATCTGTGTCGATGTACCTGATGCGATCGGGTTGTCGTCGAGCAGCACCACATCGCCGCGACTGCCCACGGCCACCGTGGTCTGGCCATCCGTACTGGCCGAGAGGGCTTGCGCCGGGGTGAGCGCCTCATCGGGGTTCCACGGCTCGGTTGTCGCGTCGGCGCCCCGATCGACGGCTGCTGCCATCGCGATTCTCGGGTCGAGCGGAGCAACCGGTGCATCGGAGCCGAGCGCGAGTGTGACGCCACCCCGCAGCATCGAACGAAGGGCGAAACAACGGTCGGTGCGGTCGGACCAGCATTGCCGGGCCACCTCCCGGTCGTCGACCAGATGGGCCGGCTGCACACTGGCCCGCACGCCCAGTTCGCGCATCCGCCGGATGTCGTCGTGGCGGATGAGTTGCACATGTTCGATGCCGCCGCGTGCGCCGGTTGCCTCGAATGCGCTCAGTGCCTGGTCCACCGCAGCATCACCGATGGCGTGCAAGGCGATGTCCATGCCGCGGCGGTGTCCACGGGAGATCAACTCCACGAGGGACTGGTGGTCGTATGCCTGGTGGCCGAGTGTGTGGTGTTCGGTGTCGGTATAGGGCTCGCAGCAGAACGCGGTGCGGGTGTTGAGCGACCCGTCCGAGAAGATCTTCAACGGACCCATGGTCAGCAACCCTCGTCCGTCGGCGAGTTCGCTGCCCGTTCGCAGACCCGCCGCCAGGACGTCGTCGAGTCGGTCGGGGTACGTGACCGGCCGGATGCGGATCTGGTCGATACCGCGGGCAAACCGCTCCGGCCACTCCAGGTAACCCGCAGCCATCTCGAAGTCGACGACACCGACAACACCTGTGCTCGCTGCGTCCGCGATCGTGGCGCGCAGCAGGTCGTCGATGTTCTCCGACGCGGCGGTCAGGGCACTGACCTGCTGTTGCAGGTCGAACCATTCGGACTCGAGAAGTGGCCCGTCGCGAAGCGGAACCCCCAGAAGTGCAAGAGCTTTGGTGTTCAGCCAGCCGGTGTGACCGTCGCCGCTGGCCAGGATGACCGGATGGGATCCGCTGACGGTGTCGAGCATGGCAGCGGTTGGCTGTTCATACCAGGTGGCCGTTCGGAATCCGTAGCCGACGATCGCGCCGGACCCCCAGGGGTGGGGCAGTGACGCCACGTGGTCGGCGACGATACGAAGCACGTCGCCGGGACCTGAAGTCCCGGATACGTCCAATTTGGAACGGCTTTGGGCCCACCAGGTCAGGTGAGCGTGCTGGTCCCAGAGTCCAGGGATGGCCCAGCGGCCGTCTGCGTCGATCACCGTCTCCGCGCCGGATGGGCGAAGCCCGCCGGCGATCTCGGTCACCGTTCCGCCCTCGATCCGGATGTCGACGGGGAGTTCTGTGGGGGTTGGTCGGCCGACCGGAACCAACCGCGCACTGCGGATCAGAGTGGATGAGACGGTCATGGCGCCCAGCTTCTCACGACAGATGTGCGGTCGAGATACTTGGACTTCCTATAAAGTTTGTTCCCATGAGCACAATGTTTCGTGCCAGTACCGTCGACGGCATCCTGCGGCGGAGCGCGGCCAAGTTCCCTGATCGCATCGCACTCCGGTTCGCCGATCGCTCGTGGTCCTATCGCGATCTCGATATCGCTGTGAGCAGGGCAGCAGGGCACCTCAGGTCGATCGGTCTGAGCGGAGGAGACCGGGTCGCGGCATACGGCACCAACTCCGACGCCTATCTCATCGGATTCCTAGGCTGTGCCCGCGCCGGACTGGTCCATGTGCCTGTCAACTATGCGCTGAAGGGAGGCGAGCTCGAATACCTCGTCGGCCAGTCGGGAAGTCGTGCGGTGCTGGTTGACCCGGCACTTCGGCCCGGCCTCACGCCTGTCGCCGAATCGCTGGGTGTCGAGCACATCATTGCCTTACGTGACGATGCGGATTCGCTACTGGCGCGATGCAGTTCGGGAGACATCCCGGCCATCGACGCCCCGGTTGACGAGACCAGCCTGGTGCAATTGCTCTACACCTCGGGGACCACGTCGAAACCCAAGGGCGCGATGATGACCCACGGCGCGATGGTCCACGAATACGTGTCATCGGTGATGGCGCTCGCCTTCACCGAGTCGGACAATCCGCTCATCTGCATGCCGCTCTATCACTCGGCGGGCATGCACGTGTTCATGCTTCCGTACCTGTCGGTGGGCGCCACGATCAGCCTCATTGAGACCCCGAACATCCCGGAGATCCTGCGGCGCATCGAAGCCGAGAAGATCGGGTCGCTGTTCCTGGCGCCGACCGTGTGGGTTCCGCTGGCCGGTCATCCCGATCTCGAGACCCGTGATCTCTCGACCCTGCGTAAGGCCCAGTACGGTGCCTCCATCATGCCGGTCACCGTGCTGAATCGGCTACGCGAACGCTACCCCGACATCGCCTTTTACAACTGCTTCGGTCAGTCCGAAATCGGCCCATTGGCAACGGTTCTGCAACCTGAAGAGCACGCAGACCGGCCGGCATCGTGTGGCCGAGCTGTGTTCTTTGTCGAGACGCGAGTGGTGGACACCGACGGCAACGACGTCGCCGACGGCACCCCCGGTGAGGTGCTCTACCGCTCTCCGCAACTGTGCCAAGGCTATTGGGACAATCCCGCGGCCACCGAGGAAGCGTTCCGGGATGGCTGGTTCCATTCCGGTGACCTGGTCACCCGTGATGCCCAGGGCTACATCACCGTGGTCGACCGGATCAAAGACGTCATCAACACCGGTGGGATCCTGGTGGCCTCCCGCGAGGTCGAAGATGCGGTGTACACCCATCCCGGTGTCGCGGAGGTCGCGGTGATCGGTACACCGGATGAGAAGTGGATCGAGGCGATCACCGCGGTGGTGGTGCTGCGTCCGGACGCGGGCGAGGTGTCGCCCGATGGCCTCATCGCTCATGTCAAGGAGCAGATCGCTCCCTTCAAAGTGCCGAAACGCGTTGTGTTCGTGGATGAACTACCACGAAACCAGAGCGGGAAGCTGCTCAAGCGAGAACTGCGCAGCGGACTACAGGACTAGACTGCAACCCATGGCCAGAACAGTTGCGACCACCACAGACGTCGAACGCGAAGCGCTGCTGGACTTTGTCCGGCCGCGGCACCACATGCTGCTCAGTACGGTCCGAGCCGACGGCAGTCCGCAGCTGTCGCCGGTCACCGGTGGAGTGGACGAGGAAGGCCGCATCGTCATCTCGACGTACCCCGGCCGCGCCAAGACGGCCAACGCCCGCCGTAACAGCTCGGTGAGCGTGTGCGTGGTGTCCGACGAATGGAACGGTGCCTGGGTTCAGATCGATGGAACCGCCGAGGTGCTCGACATGCCTGAGGCCGAAGATGCGCTTGTCGACTACTTTCGCAGCATCTCGGGTGAGCACCCCGACTGGGACGATTACCGCAAGGCGATGCGTGTGCAAGGCAAATCGCTGATCCGGATCACCCCGTCACGCTGGAGTCCCATTGCCACCGGCGGATTTCCGGAAGACGTGGCTACCCGCCTCGACGCACAGGACTGACTCCGGCGGAGATTGCCCACGCACCGTCTTGTGCACCGCGCACGGGTTTGAACCGGTGCGCGGCGATCAAAGCGGTGCGACGGCGACGACGGCGCGCATTCTGCTCATTGGGCAGGTGGTCGCACCCCGACGTAGACACCCTGCGGCCGGAACCGCAGTCTTGGCTCCTCGTACTCCTCGATGGCGTGGGCAACCCATCCTGCGATTCGCGCTATCGCGAAGATCGTCTCGGCCGCGTCGGGTGACATGTCGAAGCGGACCGCGATCGCGGCCAGTGCCATATCCGAATTGAGGAACGCGGCATCGGTCTGGCCGGCCAAACCCCGCAACTCTTCGATGGTTCGGATGACCTTACGGTTGCCGCCGGTGGTGGTGGCCATCAACTCGAACAGGGCCTCGGCGCGCGGATCGTGGTCCCGGTACACCACGTGGCCGAAGCCGGGTGTGGCCTGTTCTGGCCCTGACCACAGCGCCAATGCACCCGAAGGATTGTCCAGAGCATCGGCCAGGAATCGTGACGCCCTGGTGGCGGCACCTCCGTGCAACGGCCCGTCGAGCGCACCGAGCCCCGCGGTGACCACGGAATAGATGCTGCCGCGCGCGCTCGCGGCCACCCTGGCCGCGACCGTGCTCGCGGTGAGGTCGTGGTCGGCCAGCAAGACCAGCGCGGCGTTCAGCAAGCGGACACGGCCGCGATTGGCCGGGATCGAGGTGAGCCGCGGCCACAGCCTCGCCGCGAGTGATGGCCCGATTGCGTCCTGACCCGAGGGGACAGGTAGACAATCGACCACCGTGTCGAGGATGCCGGCGCCCTTGCGGGTCACCACATCGTGGGTGAGTTGGTGGCGGAGGTTGTCGCGGGATCCGAGTACGTCGATGGCCATTCTGATCATGTCGACACGGCGACCGGCGGGGTTGCTGAGCGCCCTCAACTGCTTGATCACACTGCGGGGAAGCATGTTTCGACCCCAAACGGGCTCGCTCTGCCACAGCAACGCGCAAACCGCCTCGAAGTCCACCAAGGTGGAGAGCGCGGCGGCATCCTGGCCACGGTAGTAGAGGTGATCGTCGTCGAGCAGTGTGATCTGAGTTCGAATACGTTCGACGACGCCGGCCGGAGGTCGGCCGGCGGAACGCCGGGTCAGTGCGTCCACCTCGTCGACGGCGAACACGCTGCCCCGGACCCCGTCGACGGCAGCGCTGGTCAACAGCCCCCGACTCACGTAGGCGTACACGGTTTGCGTCTTGACGCCGAGCACCCGGGCGACTTGCGTGGTGGTGAGGTAGTCGCGTCCATCGTGTCGCAGCGGTGTGGGTCGCCGCCGACGGTGATGGGCCACGTGGTCGGTTGGTCGAACTGCCATCGTCGAGGTCCCTTCACATTGATTCGATCAACATTGACACATAGCAGCGGTCGGTCGAATGTGATTGCCAGACAACCACACTTAGGATCGGAGATTCACATGTCGGTGATGGTCGCCCCGCCGGGGTTGAGCAACGTCGTGGTCGCGGATACCGCGATTGGTGATGTACGTGGTGACGAGGGTTTCTATCAGTATCGCCAGTACTCGGCCATTGACCTGGCCAGGACGAAGACGTTCGAAGAAGTGTGGTTCTTGTTCGTCTACGGTCGTCTTCCGGACAGCGACGAGCTGGACACGTTTGTCGCCACGACGCGGGCCCTCCGCGCAATTCCCGAGGAACTGTCGTCGCTCCTACGCACGATTGCCCTGGCCGGCAACGAGCGGCAGATGCTCGCGCGACTACGTACCGTGTTGTCGGCGGCCGCAGCGACCACATCGGTTGTCCCGCTGTGGGATGCCGGTTCAGATCAGAGGATTGCCGACTCGCTGGCCGCCACGGCGATGACGCCGACCATCCTTGCCGCCTTGCACAGGATTCGAGCAGGTGAGGATCCGCTGCCACCGCGCGACGACCTCTCGACCGCAGAGAACTGGTTGTACGGTTTGACCGGCAAGGAACCGGAGCCAGAGCGCGCACGAGCGATCGAGCAGTACCTGATCGCCACCGTCGACCACGGATTCAACGCGTCGACGTTCACCGCCCGGGTGATTGCGTCGACCGGCGCCGATGTCTTCAGTGCGGTGTGTGGGGCACTCGGCGCATTCTCCGGACCCCTGCACGGCGGCGCGCCGGATCGGGCACTCGATGCGCTCGACGAGATCGCCGAGACCGGCGATGCGACCGCCTGGGCCAAAGCCCAGCTGGCGGGGCGTAGCCGCATCATGGGTTTCGGTCACGCGGTCTACCGCACCAATGATCCGAGGTCGGACCTGTTGCGCGACATCGCGTCCCGACTCGGCGGGCCGCTGGCCGAGTTCGCCATCGATGTGGAGAAGGATGTGGTGGCGGTGTTGGGCGAGGCCTATCCGGATCGTCCTCTCTACGCGAACGTCGAGTTCTATGCGGGAGTCGTCATGGACAGTTGCGGCGTGCCCCGACAGATGTTCACCCCCACCTTCGCGGTGAGTCGAATGGTGGGGTGGTGCGCCAACATTCTCGAGCAGGCCGAGGACCGCAAGATCATTCGCCCGAGCGCCCGATATGTGGGTCCGCCGGTTGTCCGGTGAGCCCAGTGGACCCGGTGAGGTGATCTCACCGGGTCCAAGTGTCGGGTGACATCGGTTGTGGTCAGCGCACCAACGGCATGATCGAGCGAACCGTAGCGCTGCGTAGCCACAGGCCGGCCCACACTGCGACGCCGACGGCAACCGGCAGGAAAATGCCTGCGCTGAGCGACTTTTCATCGATCATGTGTGATGTGGTCGCGCCGCCGAAGTATCCGGTCAGAAGTACCGCACCGAGGATCGCGGTCCGGGGGTACAGGTACAACGCAAGGCATCCCAGCATCACCACGCCCATGGCAATGATGTCGCCGTCGGTGAAGCCGAGCTCGTACGACGCCTTCGTCACCTCTTCTGGCAATGCCAGGTGTGAGATCGCGTCGACGAGCAGCAAGATGCTGACGAGTCCGGTCACCACGCGGCCGGCGATCTGAGACCTCCGGCTGATGGGGGACGGGGTCTGGGTGGAGGTGGCTGGGTTGTCGGCGATGGCGGTCATTTTGCGCTCCTGGGGTTGTGGCGGTTTGTCGGTCTTGTGAAGTGAGACCGTGCCGGAACACAGAACTAATCGCGGGAAGCAGCGGATGGTAGCTGTCACCTCAGGGGTACTACTTCTTCCCTGGTGTGGTCGGCCGCGATCGCGTTCGGCTGGTCCAACGCGACATCCCGCCCGTCAAATGCCGATGAACTCCTACCCGACCAATGGCGGATACTCAGCCGGTGAAGGGTGGGACGAACTCGCATCCCACTGCTTGAGGGTGTGCCGGGTCAAGCGCGTTCAGGACGAACTGCGCCGCACGGCGAGATCCCGCGATGCCGGTGTGCTCGGAGTAGTCCTGTGAACATCCGTCTTGCACAACGATGTTCGTGGCGTTCTCAGCGCGCAGCTCCCCGCTCGTGTACGGAACGACGAGTTCGTCGAAGCGGGTCATGATGTTGGTGTAGGTGATGTCGGGGTCATAGAGGCCATCGCGCTGCAGCTTCTTGAGCATGTCCGAGCCTTTGGTCATCTGCAGGCACGCCGCGCAGATGGCCCCGATGGTCTGCTGCTGGATCTGATCGATCCCGAGCGCTTTGGCGTAGGCCGCGATCTCACCGGCCGCGGCGACGTTGGTGCCGTTCCACAACGGCGCAAGGGAAATGTACTTGTCGACCTTGTCGGCTCCACCCAGGAACTTGATCCAGTAGGTGGGCATCAACGTGCCCTGCGAATGCCCCACGATGTCGACCTTGGCCGCGCCGGTCGATGCGCGCACCCTGTCGACAAAGGCGGCCAATTCGGCGGCACTCTTGTCGATGGATGCGAAGCCGCCGAGTGCGCTGATCGGCCACGGCGCCCACGGGATGGCGCCATAGGTCAAGGCGAAGACGCAGTAGCCGTTGTTCGCCAGCAACGGCGCGTACGTGCCCCAGTTGGTCTGGGCACCCCCGCCCGTGCCGTGCACGAGAACGACGGGCCTCGGATGCTCGGGAGTCGGCTTGCAATTCCAGTCGTTGGACCCGGGCAAGGAGCCTCCGGGCCGAGTGAGTTCGCTGGGGATACCGGCGAAGAAGTTGTAGTCGACGGGCAATGGATCCTTCGCCGCCACCGGACCGGTCCCGAACACTGTCCCCAGGGTCAACACGAGAGCAGCGATCACCCCGGCGATCTTCGCTCGTTGCATTCTGCTCCCACTGCCCATCGCAACTGGTTAGCTACGCTTCGAGGATAACCGGCAGCTCAGGCGGGGAGTCGGGATCGGTGAATCTCGCAGGAGTTCCCGACGCGTGGGACGGTCACTGGTTGTCGTAGGCGGCGCGGGCGGCGTAGACCACGTCCATGTTCGACTGCACCAGTTCGATCAGGCCGTGCAGCCGTTCGGCGATCTCCCGGCCCAGCGGCGTCAGCTCGTATTCGACTTTGGGCGGGATTGCCTCGAGCACCGTGCGGGTGAGCATGCCGTCGCGCTCGAGATTTTGCAGTGTCTGCGAGAGCATCCGTTCGCTGACTCCGTCGACTCGTCGGCGGAGTGCGTTGAATCGATAACTGCCCTCAGCGAGTGCCGCAAGAACGAGTAGCCCCCAGCGACCGGTGACGTCCTGGAGTGTCTCGCGGGATGAACAGTCACGCGCGAAGACGTCTGCTTCGAGAGAGTTGTCCACCTGGTCGGCCATTGCTCCACGATAACCCAGCTGTGACCAGGATGGTTACTCGTTAGCTTGCGCTTACTAAAAGTAAGCGCATACTGAAACGGTAGCGCCGAGAACGGCGCTTGAGACGGAGGATTTGAAATGCCAACAGCGGTCACCGGTGCCACCGGCCAACTGGGAACACTTGTCATCGACAGCCTTCTCGATCGAGGTGTGCCACCAACCGACATCGTCGCAGTAGTGCGAGATGCCACGAAAGCCACGGCCCTGCAGGGCAAGGGCGTCGAAGTTCGAACCGCCGACTACGACGACCCGGCGGCGCTACGGGCGGCGCTGACGGGAGTGGACAAACTTCTCCTCGTGTCGGGCTCGGAGGTCGGCCGACGGGTTGCCCAGCACATCAACGTCATCGATGCGGCCGAACAATCCGGTGTCCAGCTGATCGCGTACACGAGTCTGCTGAACGCCGACCGGAGCAACATCTCCCTCGCCCCCGAGCACCAGGCCACCGAGGCTCGTCTTGCCGAGTCGTCGGTTCCCACCGTGCTGCTGCGGAACGGTTGGTACTGGGAGAACTATGCGGCAGCCATCCCACAGGCGGTCGAGTCCGGGAAGCTTTACGGCGCCGCGGGCGAAGGACGCCTCGCCGCTGCCACCCGGGGCGACTTCGCCGCCGCCGCAGCCGCAGCTCTGACGCTCGACGATCAGGGCGGCAAGATCTACGAACTCGGTGGTGGCGAACGCCTCACCTATGCCGAGTTCGCCAAGGCCATCAGTGAGATCTCCGGCGCAGAAGTGACGTACCAGGACCTCCCGCAGGCCGACTACGCCGCCGCGCTGGGGCAGGCCGGCCTGCCGGATCCGGTCGCCGCCATGCTTGCCGATGCGGACGCCGGGATCTCGCGCGGCGAGCTGGACACGGCAAGTGGCGACCTGCAGGCGCTCATCGGACGGGAGTCGACCCCGGTCTCCGAGGTCATCCGGTCGGTTCTCAACTGAGCTCCGCCACAGAGTCGCTCAGCGGATGATCCGGGCGTAGAGGTCAGCCAGCTCGTCCACTGCCTGCGCCACATCCATCGCCGCCGAACCCGATCGGCGTAGAGCTGCCGTGAGGGCAGTGGTGTCCAATTCGGACAACACGTCGATCGGCGGTGGATGTGGCAGTCCGGGCATCTGGCGCCCGTCGCCGTAGAAGTCGATATCGGCCGGTGGTGCAGGGGCTCCGTCAGGCTCAGCCGAATCGGCTGATGGTGCGTCCCGCAGGTGGGCCAGCAGGACGCCGAGTTCAACCCCCATCACGGTGAGCAGAGTGCTGGGCTCCTTGTCGATCGACGCCGCTATCTCGAAACACACCGACAACACGTGGATACAGCGGTCACTGTCGTCGGGGCACGTGCAGTCGATTCGCAGATCCGACGCCTCGGTCGGGATCACCAGCGAACCGAGCAACTGCGGTTGCCTGCCGCGCGTCAGGGCGACCAGATCGTCCGTCTTGCCTTCATGCCGCAGCATGGAGACGACAGTCGCCGGATCGGCCGCGAGCGTGTTGATCTCGACCTCGAAGGGGTCGAGCTGGCTACCCTGCACCAGGGCGCTGACCCGGCCCGACCGCATCACCAGGTCGATGACGTTGTGGTCCCGAAAGTAGCTGCGCGCCTTGACGATCTTTCGCTGTTCGGCAGTCGGCTCGACGGCCAGCAGAAAAGCTTTGGACCACGGTGTGAGGCCGTAACCGCGTTCGGGCGCCTTCTTCTTGCGGCTCATTCGCTCACCGCCTCGTCGTGCAGGCGCATCAGCTCGTAGAGCTCATCGTCGCCGGTGTCGGCGAGCCAGTTCTCGCCGGTGGCCACGGTCAGCTCCGACAGCTCACGTTTGTCGGAGATGAGCTGGTCGATGCGCTCCTCCAGGGTTCCGACGCAGACGAACTTGCGCACCTCCACACGGCGCTCCTGGCCGATCCGGTACACGCGGTCGGTGGCTTGGTTCTCGACTGCGGGATTCCACCAGCGATCAAGGTGCACAACATGATTGGCGGCCGTGAGATTGAGTCCGGTGCCCCCGGCCTTGAGCGACGCGATCATCACAGGTGGCCCGTCCGCCTCGCCGAACTCGGCGACCAGTTTGTCCCGCGCCGAGCGACTGAGGCCTCCGTGCAGGAACGACAGGGAATGGCCCAGGCGGTCCGACAACCATGGTTCGAGCATCGTGCCGAATGCGGTGAACTGGGTGAAGACCAGGGCCCGCTCGCCGTCGGCGACGATGTTCTCGAGCATGTCCGCCAGCAATTCGACCTTGCCCGAGCGGTGTTCGTTCCGGCGGAGGATGGGGGAGCCGTCGCCGAGGTAGTGCGCGGGATGGTTGCAGATCTGTTTGAGCCGGGTCAGCGCTGCGAACACTGTTCGGCGTCGCTCACTGCCGGGCTGCCGGCTCTCGCCCTTTCCGAGTGCATCCATCAGGTCGTCGATGACGGCGCGGTAGAGCCCGGCCTGCTCGACGGTGAGGTTCGCCCGAACGGTCAGCTCGGTCTTCTCCGGTAGATCGGAGATCACACTGGGATCGGTTTTGACCCGCCGCAAGATGAACGGCGAGGTGACCGCCGACAGCCTGCGTACCGCATCCCGATCACGTTCGCGCTCAATGGGTTCGGCGTAGCGGTTCTTGAACACCGACGCGGTGCCCAGCAGTCCGGGATTGACCAGGTCGATGACCGAACGAAGATCCTCGAGCCGGTTCTCCACCGGGGTGCCCGTGAGGGCGACACGGTGACGGGCCGACATCGCCCGCACCGCTTTGGACTGGGCGGTGTTCACGTTCTTGATGTGCTGGGCTTCGTCCACCACGAGGCGGTCCCACTTCACCGCGCCCAGCAGCGCGCGGTCGCGCGACGCGATCGCAAACGTCGTGATGACAACATCCACCTTTGCCGCCGCCGGTTCGAAGTGCCCCTGGGTGAGGCGGCCTGGCCCGTGATGGACCAGCACCGTGAGGTGGGGTGCGAACTTGGTGATCTCTCGTTCCCAGTTACCGACGACCGACATCGGGCACACCAAAAGCGTTGTGCGCGAACCGGCATCATCTGGTGCTTTTTCGCCGCAGATCAGAGCGAGCACCTGGATGGTCTTACCCAGACCCATGTCGTCGGCGAGCACCGCGCCGATGCCGAGCGAACTCAGATGCCTCAGCCACTCCATCCCACGGTGTTGGTAGGGCCTGAGTTCGGCGTGCAGCGATGCGGGAGCCTCGAGCGGCGGTGGGGCCAGTTGCCCACCGCGCTTGATGTCGTCGAGCCATGACAGACCTTCCACCCGCCCGACCGGTAGCGGCAGCCGGTCGTCTCCGTCGGCGACGAGGTTGAAGAGCTCGCCCATGCCGGCCGGCTGACCTGACTCGGCCAGTGCCCGCTGAGTCTGGATGAACGCAGCCGACCTCGACAAGGCCGCGTTGTCGGCACGCACCCATTTGCCGCGAACCCTGACCAGATCACCTTTCTGGCGTGCCAGTGCCTCGAGTTCGGAGGCGTCGAGAATGTCGTCACCCAAGGCCAATTGCCATTGAAAGTCCCGGATTTCGCCGAGCCCCACCATGACAGCGCGAGAACGCGGTCCACCCTCGGGCTTGCCTCGCAGCGTCAGGGTCGGCCTCACATGGGCGATGGATCGGGGGAGCAGCACCTCGAACCCGGCGTCAGCCAACGCGGCGACTCCGGTGTCGAGCAGAGCCAGCACCGTGTCGGTGGAGAGCAGGAAATCAAGGGAGTGGTGGTCGTGGTGGGCGGCCTTGAGGTCGGGAAAAGCGCGGACGGCTCCGGCGACCTCGGTGGTGATCTCGTCGATCTGGTGTGGATCCAGCCTGCGCAACTCCACGGGTTGATCCGGGCGGTCCATGGTTCGCCGGCACACCTGAAGGCGCCACCGGGTCACCAGGTCGGAGTCGTCGTTGTCGTCTTCTTCGGGCTCGCACAGCCGGAGGACCAGCGCCGACTCGCCCTGCCGGAGGCCGTCGGCCCAGGTGGCCCACGCAGCCGCGGCGGACGCGGCCCGTTCCGCCGACATCTCCGGTGATTCGGTGTCCGGCAGCAGGGCTCGAACCAGGCTCGACCGCACTGAATGGGGGGCGATGTCGGAGCAGCGGATGCGGCAGAGATGGTCGGTCATCTCGCCGCAGAAGTCCATGATGGCGGTGGAATCGCCGTTCTCCAAGATCACCGGTGGCGCGGACGCGATGGCCGTAGAGAGCCAGGCCCGCCAGCCCGCCGTGGTGAGCGGGGCCCAGCGTACTGCCCACTCGCCGGCGACCCGATTCACCGCCGGAGCGACGGCCCCGGCGCCGACAAAACGCTCGGTGGATTCCAAAAGGAAACGGTAATAACGTAATTCGCCACCGACGGCAGGGTCATCGTTGACCGACCGCAGCAGGTCGCACGAGGCCGCCGGGCCCAGCGTCAGCGATGCGACGTCGCGACGGGTGGGCCCGGGGCCGGCAACGGTGATGGTGCGCCGCAGTGACCGTCCCGACACCGCTGTGGCGACCGGCTCCGGTAACCCGTCGGGCACGTGGCCGGTGCACGGTTGGCCGTCTGCGTCGGTGAACCACAGCGACAACCCCACCCCTGAGCGCCACAAAGCGTGCGCCGCCGCTGTCGCAACCACGTCAACATGGTGGCACGCCGGTGCGACAGCCGACGCCGAGCGGGCCGCTGATCACTTCCAGCGTGCGAGTACCTCGCCTGCGCGTTCGGCCAAGACCATCTGCAGGATCGGACCGAAGCTGACTCGCGCGACACCGAGCGCAGCCAGGGCCGCCTTGTCGTCGTTGGCGGGGTGACCGATCGCGTTGACCGGGAGCGGGAGTTCGGCGGTGAGGCGCTTGTGGACGTCGTCGGAGTGGAAGCCGACGGGGTAGAGCACGTCGGCGCCGGCGGCGGCCGCCAGTTTCAAGCGGTCGATGGCGCGGTCGACGCGGTCGTTCTCATCGCCGACCTGTTTGACGAACAGGTCGGTGCGGGCGTTGATCACCACGTGGGTGTCGGTGGCGTCTGATGCTGCACGCAGTGCTCCGACGAAGTCGGCATGCTCCTGTGCCTCACGCAGACGCCCACCTTCGCTGTGCACTGTGTCCTCGATGTTCAGACCGACGGCGCCGACGCTGAGCAGCCCATCGATCAGGCGCTTGGGGTCTTCGCCGTAGCCGGACTCGATGTCGACCGAGATCGGTACGTCGACTGCCTCGGTGATCTGCTTGATGCGGGTGATCAACTCGTCGAAGGTGATGCCCTCGTTGTCGGGCTTGCCGATGGAATCCGACACCGGGTGACTGCCCACGGTCAGGGCCGTGAAACCGGCGGACACGGCGAGATTCGCCGACCACGCATCCCACACCGTCGGAAGGATCACCGGGTTTCCTGGCTGGTGGAGTTCGAGCAGAGTGGTTGCCTTGCTTGCGAGATCAGTCATGGTTCCTACAACTACGCCCGTTCGAGTGGCCATTCCATCGGTTCCCACATGCTGGACCCCGGGGCCCACGCCGTTCCTTTCGGATGTGGTCTGCATCTCACCGAGCAGTCTCGCGGCGCCTCGATGCCGAATTGACAGAGTGACATTTTCGCGGCCTGTTCACCTATTGATTCGTACCGCCCACTAACTGCTTGGGAGACGCCGTATGCACTTCATCCGGAGGTGGTGGCGGCAGCCGTTCGACTATCAATGGACGCTGAACTACCACCGGTCGCGCGGATCCCTGGTCGTCAACCGCCAGGCCGTCGGGATGTGGTCGTTCTTCTACGGGGTGGCCGCGCTCCTGTCGCTGGGGTCGCCGGCCGGTCCACGCGAGACCATCGCCGCGCAAGGTGCGGTCGCGGTCGCTGCGGTCAGCAGCATGGTCGTCGGCCTGGCCTGGCTCCGGGGCCCATGGCCGTCCAGACGAGGTGCGCAGTTGTTCCTCGTCTATTCCGACCTGGGTGTGGCGGTGGTGCTCTTCACGTTCACCGACCCGTTCATCGCGATGACCGGCTGCGTGTTGTTCGCGGTGACCGCCGCCCACATCAGTGCTTTCCACAGCCCGCGATGGCTGGCCGCGCATCTGGTGTTCGCCACGTCGACCACGGTCGCGTTGTACCTCAAGGTTCTGGTCACTCCCGGGCAAGATCTGTTCATCGCATCCGCTCTGCTTGCCGTCTTGCTATCGGTTCTGTTGTCGGCGCCGATCATGTTGCAGTCCGGCCTGCTCAACCTCGGCCACGACGCCAGCGATGCGTTTCGCGATCACCTCACGCAACTCCGCAATCGACGCGGACTGGAAGTGGACTTCCCTCAACTGCGCTTCGACGGGCCCCGGACCTTGCTGGCTGTGCTGATGCTGGACATCGATGGGTTCAAGACGGTGAACGATCAGCACGGGCACCACGCGGGAGACACAGTCCTCGAACTCGCCGCCTCCAGACTTTCCGCGACGGCGGGCCCGGCAGCGCTGGTGGCCAGGGTCGGTGGCGAGGAGTTCGCGGTCGCCGTCACGGGCTCGGCCGAGCAGCTGGTCGACCTGGCCGAACGGCTCCGGATCGTGCTGCGCAACCCGCATGACGCGTACCCGATCACGGTGAGCATCGGGGTTGCCGTGGCGGCGCACTGCACCACGAAGTCCGGACGCCTTCGACCGACGATCGCTCTGTTGAGTGAACTTGCGCCGTCGGCTGACGCCGCGATGTACCAGTCGAAGAAACGCGGAGGAGATGCGGTGACCTTCGCGCCACCCGCCGTCGAGCACGATCTGCCGCCAAAGAGCGCCGAGGTCGACCGATGAGTTGAGGGCAGCCCGGTGGTCGGTATTGGCAGGCGATGACCATCGGCGGTGACCGCCGGCGAGGAGGATCGACATGCTCGACATCAACAACGCGTTCAGCGGGTTCGCGGTCAAGGACATCGAGGAGGCCCGGAGCTTCTACTCCGAGACACTCGGTCTCGAGGTCGAGGACGGTCCGATGGGGTTGCTCAACCTCCACCTGACCGGCAGCACCAATGTGCTGGTGTATCCCAAGCCCGACCACGAACCGGCAGTGTTCACCATTCTCAACTTCGAGGTCCCCGACATCGACGCGGCGGTGACCGCGCTGACCGAACGAGGGGTCGAGTTCGTCCGCTACGACGACTTCGACCAAGACGAGCGGGGGATCTTTCGTGGATCTCGAAACGACCAGGGTCCGGACATCGGATGGTTCCGGGATCCCTCAGGCAATGTGCTGTCGGTCATCGGAGTGTGACGGCCACCGGTGAGGCTGCCGCTCAGCCACCCTCATCGCTGGTAAGGGCCGTGAGTCGAACAGATGAACATTCCGCGATAGGCGACACAAGTTTGCGATAAGCGGCAGAATGTACAGCGTGACTTTTCTTGAGCGGCCGAATCGCCATTCCCCGGTCAAGCCAGTGGCGGTCCGCCGTGAAAGTCGGCAGACGGTGCCTCGGGAGATGACCGGGGTGTTGTGGGACCCCAGCTTCGGGGGCCACCGGCCGCCGCGGCCCTCTGTCACACGCGAGACCCGCAGCCACACGCCCCACGAGAAACCGCGCATCTCCATCACGGGCAGCGACCTGACGATGTTGCTGTCGATGTCGGGGCTGTTGGGCGGAGTGCTCGGGGTGGTCGGGCTGATCGAACTCAATTCCTAGAGCGCGTGCGCGTCACCCGACCCATGTCGTTGCGTCTAAATCATCCGTGTGTGCTCAGTGGCCTTCCAGGTCGAGGGTGCGCAGGTTGATCCGACGGGCGACGACATCGTCGGCAACGTCCTTGAGTGAGCGATCGTGGCGAAACGAGAAGGCGCGCAACCTGGCGAGCCCCTCATCGGCAGACACGGCCAGTTGGGCGGCCACCATGCCGGATGCGAGGTAGACGTCTGATCGGGAGAACCTGTCCGTCGTGTGGTCTTGTGCGTGACTCATGTCGGCCGCCGCCGTGGCAACCCGGTCGTCGTAGTCACCCTGGGTGGCGAGGTACTCGTGCCAATTGCGGGTGACCGTGTACCCGGCAGTGGAAGCCGCGGTGGTCGCGGCCTCGTGCTGATCGGGAGTGAGCTCACCGGCTGTTCGCCGGTACAACTCGAGCACAGCCAGGGGGGTGCCGCCGGCGGCAACCGGGAAGGCGAACAGCGCCCGCGCACCCAGTCCGATGGCCTCCCCGATGAAGGTTGGCCACCTGCTGACGGTGTGATTGTCCAGGTCGGCGAGCAAGCGGGCGTCGTCGTTCTCGTATGCATCCAGGCAAGGGCCCTCGCCCAGCGTGAACTGCAGGTCGTCCAACCGGTGAGCCACCGAGTCCGTGGCGTACACCAGATCGCGGACCCGGCTGGAGGTGGTCAACAATGTCAGGGCGGCGCCATCAACGCCTGCGGCGTATACAACCTGCTCGCACAGGGGGGCCAGACCGATGGAGACCGAGCCGCGTCCAGCGGGGGTGTCATTGCCACAACTCCGCCAGCTTCCCATCGGTCTCCCTTCCGGTTGGAGGAGTCACCTGTGGTGACTACCGGGACGCGCCAGCCCGGATCGCGTCGTGATCAATTTCGTGTCTGTGGCGAACTACCCACAGCGAATAACCGCGAGTGCGGACAGCCAAACATGGCCTGAAAGCGCTGTATGGCAGTGCTTTCGGAAGGCTGTTCCTCGGAAGTCAGCCAGACTGCACCGTCACCCGTTTGATCCGGTCGTCGCCGTCTCGTGCATCGCCACGACCGTCAGTGTTGTTGGTGAGCAACCAGAGCGATCCGTCGCGGGCAACTGTGACATCTCGTATCCGGCCGAACTCGCCGACGAAGAGGTCTCGCCCGGTCTCGGGTGCGGCCACCGGAACGGCGCGGATGCGCTCACCGCGCAGGTTGGCGATGTAGATCGTGTCGCCGGCGATCGTAATCCCGCTCGGGCTCGCGTCGTCGGGATCCCACTGCTGAACGGGATCGATGTAGATGCTGTCGAACTGCTCGCTCTTGCCCTCCGCGCGGGGCCAACCGTAGTTGCCACCCTTCCTGATGATGTTCAGCTCGTCCCAGGTGTCCTGGCCGTACTCGGACGAGAACATCGTGCCGTCGGCCGCCCAGGCGATTCCCTGAACATTGCGATGTCCGAGCGACCACATCGGGCTGCCGGCTGTGGGATTGTCAGCGGGCACCTCTCCATCCGGGGTGATCCGCAGGATCTTGCCGGAGAGGCTGGCGGGGTCCTGCGCTTTGGGCCGGTCCTGGGCGTCGCCGGTGGAGATGTAGAGCATGCCGTCGGGACCGAACGCGATGCGGCCACCGTTGTGGGTGCGCCCGCCCGGAATGCCGGAAAGAATGGATTCAACCGGGCCGAGTCCGAGATCTCCGGTTGATCCGGTCAGGCGGTATCGCACGACACGGTTGTCGCCGTCGTCACTGGTGAAGTAGACGTACAGGAACTCCTCCCGCACGGCGAGACCTAGCAACCCGCCCTCGCCTGCGGGTGCGACATCGGCCACCGCGCCCATCACCCGGGTGCGGTCGCCGACGACTTCGAGAATGTTGCCGGAGTCGCGTTCGCTGATGAGCGGTGCATCTCCGGCGAAGACGATCGACCACGGCGCGTCGAGCCCGGCGACGACATCTGCGGGTTCGTCCGCAGGAGCGACACTCGCCGATGGTCGACTCGACCCGGTCGAACCGGAAGACTCTGTCGGACCGACCGACTGCGCGGGTCTGTCCGCGTTGTCGGAGACGCTGCACCCGGCGACGAGCACGGCGCCCGCGAGTACCAACGCGGCGAGTCTGTGTGTCATGAGCGCTTCCGGTCGGTGGAGTAGGCCGGTGGAACGCGCCGTTGCCGGCGGCGGGCGTGTCTGGGTCCCTGGAGAAACTGATCCCTGGGAAAAACGGTACCCGGACGCCGCGCCGCCGACCTGTCCTCGCTGGTCAGTCTGCCAGCTTGAAACCGACCTTCACCGTCACCTGGAAGTGGGCGATCTCGCCGTTCTCCACATGGCCACGGGTTTCCACCACCTGGAACCAGTCGATGTTCTTCAGGGTTTCAGCGGCGCGGGACAGCGCGGTCTTGATCGCGTCGTCAGAGCTGGTGGTCGAGGACCCGACGATCTCGGTGACCCGATAGACGTTGTCGCTCATGCTTCTCGATTCTGTTGAAGGGCGGATCCGGCTGTGGCTCAGCCTCGACACCGGGAGATGCCGACTGTCCCAGCCTCCCGACGCCGATGAGGCAGCGCAACCTTTACGACGTCGCCGAATCTTTGTCGGTCACCGGATGCACGCGGCTTAACCGCGCAACTAATAAGTTGCACCGGGCTCGACCACCGCGAGCATGTCGCCGCCTGCCGCAAAGCGTCGTAGATTCTCGGCGAGCCACGGCGCCATCGTGCGGGTCAGACCCGCGGACGGATTGGCCACATGCGGAGTGATGATCACGTTCGGCAGGTCCCACAGCGGGTCGTCGGCGGCGGGCGGCTCCGGATCGGTCACGTCGAGGGCGGCGCCTGCGATCTCCCCGGCCACCAATGCGTCCCGGAGGGCTATTTCGTCGACGAGTGGACCGCGCGCCACGTTGATCAACCAGGCATGTCGGGGCAGCGCAGCAAGAGTGCGGGCATTGATGAGATGGCGGGTGTCGTCGGTGGCCGGAGCCGCGAGGACCACGTGGTCGATGAGACCCCAGACCTCGTCGATCCTGCTCGCCGGCAGCGTCACCGACGCGCCCTCGACGGGCCGGCCGGATCTGTTGACCGCGATCACCTGTGCGCCGCATGCCTTCAACCGCGGTATCAGCGACCGGGCGATGCCACCGGCGCCGATGATCCCGACCGTAGAGCCGTGGAGCGACCGCACAGCCGGGTCGATCGCCTTCTCATCCCAGTGTCGTAGGACCGCGACGTTGATCTGGCGTAGGCCGGCCAGTAAGAGCGCGAGGGCGTGCTCGGCGACGTTCTCGGCGTAGAACCCCGACGCATTGGTCCAGATCCGACGATCGTCGAGCAACCCCGCGCGCAGGAACGACTCGATGCCTGCCAGCCGCAGCTGCACCCACTCGATGTTGTCGGGAAGCGGATCGGGGAAACCGTCCACATTGCCGATCCACACGAGGGCCCGCGCCTCGGCGAGGTCGGCGAGGGTGCCACCGGCGGACGCGATGGCTTCGGCGAGGTGGGGATCGGAATGGGGCAGCAGAGCCACCGGGATGGGGGCGGTCATCCGGCCACCTGGCCCGTCGGGCCGCCGTCACGCAGTGCCCGAGCCGCAGTGGTGGCGAGTTGGTCGGCGATCTCGTTGTAGTGGTCGCCGGCGTGACCCTTGACCCAGCGCCACTCCACATCATGGCGAGCGCACTGGGCGATCAGTTCGCGCCAGAGCTCGCTGTTCTTGACCGGCTTCTTGTCCTTGGTCAGCCAGCCGTTGTTCTGCCAGCCGGCCGCCCACTTCATGATGCCGTTGCGCACGTAGGTGCTGTCGGTATAGAGAATGACCTTCGACGGCTTCTTGAGCGCCTCGAGTCCCTTGATGGCCCCGGTCAGTTCCATTTTGTTGTTCGTGGTCGCAGGATCGGCACCCGACAACTGTTTCTCGTGATTCTTGTACCGCAGCACCGCGCCCCACCCGCCCGGCCCGGGATTGCCGAGGCATGCTCCGTCGGTCGAGATCTCGATCGGAGTCGCCATGTCGATGTCGTCGGCCATGGCGAAGAGGCTACCGTCGCGTCGAGACCGAATGCAGCAGCCCGACTGCCGCACACCCGAGACGGTGAACGCAGGCTCAGATCCCCGGGAGGTAACACGTGCCCACCTTCGACCTTCGTGACCTGGACGCCCCCGTGATCGGCGCTCCGATGGCCGGTGGGCCCAGCACGCCGGCGCTTGCGGCTGCGGTGACAAATGCCGGCGGCATGGGTTTTCTGGCCGGAGCCCTGTTGAACGGCGAGAAGCTGGTCGCCGACATCGAGGAGGCGAGGTCTCTGACGTCGGGGCGACTGGGGGTCAATCTCTTTGTCCCGCAACCAAATGCCGGTGATCTGGCGCAGATCGAGGCTTACGCAGCAGAACTCGCGCCACTGGCAGACAAGTTCGGTGCTTCGCTCGGTGAGCCGCGATACGACGACGACGCCTGGACGGAGAAGCTCGAGGTGTTGCTCGACCTCAAGCCCGACGCAGTGTCCTTCACCTTCGGATGCGCCACGGCCGATGAGATCCGGCGACTGACCGATGCAGGCATCTTCACACTCGGCACCGTGACCACGTCCGCCGAGGCGGACATCGCACTCGGCCGCGGAGTCGACGCGCTGGTGGCGCAGGGCCCAGGCGCCGGTGGGCACCGCGGGACCTTCGACCCCACCGCCGAACCCGCACTGGGCAGCCTCGACGAACTCCTCGCCGACGTGGTCGGACGGGGGGTCGGTGTGGTCGCGACCGGAGGGATCACGACTCCTGAGGAAGTGAGCCGGGTACTCGCCCTCGGCGCACAGGCGGTCCAGGTGGGCACCGCGTTCCTGCTCGCCGACGAGGCGGGGACCAATGCCGTGCACCGCGCCGCCCTGGTGAATCCCGATTTCACGACGACGGGAGTCACGCAAGCGTTCTCGGGCCGCTACGCGAGGGGTCTTTACAACCGGTTCATGCAAGAACACGACGCTTCCGCGCCGTTCGCGTACCCGCAGATCCACCATCTGACCGGGCCCCTGCGGAAGGCTGCGGTCGCTGCGGGTGATCCGCACTCGACCAACCTCTGGGCCGGTACGGACTTTCGCAACGCCACTTCCGGTACGGCTGAATCCATTGTGGCCAGGCTCGTGTCGGCCCTCTGACGTTGTTCGGGCGTTCATTGGTCCGCCTGGATGTGAATACGTTCAGACTTCGAAACCCACTGATCTTGACACCCGACGTTGTAACGTACAAAGTTCATGTGAACGCACGGTTGCAGGAGGCGGATCGGCAGAGCACACTTGCCGTTCGGTGTACGCCTGTGTACTGAGCTGAATCAAAGTCGCTGCCATGTTTCTGCAGGCAGCAGTCGGTGTCGCCCCTTGTAGGTGTACGTGCGTTTACTGTATTTTTACTGAGAATCTTCAGCTGAGTGGATTCGACCCAGTGTGGTGTGAGGTGGCGGGGAGTCGATGTTGACACAAGGTGAGAACGTGCTGGCGGCGTCCGAAGGCGGCGGAGCGGCACTGGATCAGGTCTTCGGCATGAGCGCGGCTGCCGGGGTGGTGTCGGTGATCCTGCTCTGGGTGGGCTATCTCCACCGCACCCGGAAGATCACCTGGCTCGCGTCCGCGGCCGAGTGGGCCGGTCGCCGTCTGAACCGCCCGCCATGGGCGGCGCTGCCCGTCTTCCTGTTCACCAGCACCATCATCTGCGCGCTGTTCGGGTTCATCTGGGACGTCAGTCTGCACATCGGCAAAGGTCGCGACGAGGGGCCACTGGCGAACCCGGCTCACTACTTCATCCTCGTCGGCCTGTTCCTGCTCTTCATCGCGGGGATGCTGGCCGTCTTCCTGCCATACGACAAGCCCGGTCCGGCAGCCGTTCGGATCACGCGCACCTGGTACGCACCCGTCGGTGGCATCCTGATGGCCGGCTGCGGCTTCTACGCGCTGGTCGGTTTCCCCCTCGACGACATCTGGCACCGCATGTTCGGCCAGGACGTCACCCTGTGGGGCCCCACCCATCTGATGTTGATCGGCGGTGCCGGGTTGTCGCTGATCGCAGTGGTGTTGCTCGACCGTGAGGGCCGCGCCGCGATGGGCGAGAACGCGCCGGCCGACGGGTGGGGCAACTGGCTGACCCGGTGCATGGCGTTCGGCGGACTCATCATCGGCCTGTCGGTCTTCCAGATCGAGTACGACTTCGGTGTCGAGCAGTTCCGGCTTGTCCTGCAGCCCATGATGATCGCCGGCGCGGCAGCGTTCGCCCTGGTTGCGGTCCGGATGACGCTGGGGCCCGGGTCTGCCATCGCCGCAGCACTTTTCGCGGTGGCCATCAGGGGGATCGTCGCACTGGTCGTCGGTCCCGCACTCGGAGCACCGATCAACTTCTTCGCGCTGTATCTCGGCCCGGCCGTGGTGGTCGAACTGCTGGCCCTGACACCTTTGGTGAGACGACCGGTGTTGTTCGGGGCTATCTCCGGACTCGGCGTGGCCACCCTCGGCCTGTGGATCGAGTCGTGGTGGATCGATGCGGTGTACCACTACCCGTGGCCGACCGGGATGTGGGCTGAAGCCCTGGCAATGGCGATCCCGGTCAGCATCGCCACCGGTGTGTGCGGCGCTCTGTTGGCCGTCATCTTGCGAGGCGAGCCGCTGCCGCGTCCCCGCCTCAGTGCTGTGGCAGTGGTGCTCACGGTCCTGATCGTCGGAGGGGCCGTTGCCAACGGGTTGCGCACCGAGGTGCCGGAAAATGCCAGCGCCACAATCACCCTCACCGATGTGCCAAGCACGGACGGTCGCATGGTGACGGCCGAGGTGACGATCGATCCGCCGGGGCTGGTCAGTGACGACCCCGAATGGGTGTCGATCCTCTCGTGGCAGGGCGGCATCGAGAACGACCGCGGTCTCTTCATCGATCCGCTCGAACGCGTCGGTGCCGGTATCTACCGGTCCACCGAGCCGGTGCCGGTGTCGGGGACGTGGAAAACGCTTCTGCGCGTGCAGGATGGCACGACGATGACCGCCGTGCCGATCTTCTTGCCCGCCGACCCGGGTATCGGCGCCCCTGAGGTGGCTGCGGAATCGACGATGACGCGCGAGTTCATGCCCGAGATCAAGATCTTGCAGCGAGAGCGCAGCTTCGACTACCCGAGCTGGGTGTTCACGGTCGCCGGCCTGGTGGTGTTGGCGTGCTCGTTGATCTTGATCGCAGCGTTGTCGTGGGGTGCCGGCCGGATCAACAACAAGCAGCAGGAGACCGGGGCCCGCACGGACACGCGACCGACAGTGCAACCGCAGACCTGATGGGCGACAACAACGTCCAGTATCTGGCCGGCCACTCACTGCTGTTGGCCGCGCCGGCGTTCTTCCCGGCGCTCATCCTGGTGATCGTGATCGTTGTCATCGCAGTCAGGGATCGACGGCGCGGCGACGATGACGGGTCCGGTCTCGAAGGCGACGTCGAACGCGACTCCATCGAGAAAGACGGCGACGAATACGTTCGCGACGACGGAGACGCCGGAGACGCCCGGGGATGATCGTTGCGCATGGCCTGGGCGGATCCGAAGACCTGCCCATCCCGTACACGTCTGTGCTCATCGGTGGGGCATGGGCTCTGACGTTCTCGTTCGCAGTGGTGGTTTTCGCATGGCGTACACCGAGGTTCGGTCCGGACAGACCAGGGCGGCCGGCACCGCTGTGGGTTGCTCGTTTCGTCGATTCTCCGGTGACACGCACCGTGGCGGCGGTGCTGGCTCTGGTGTTCGCGGTGTGGGTGATGATGGCCGGGGTCTTCGGGCCAGATTCGGACGACAACCCCTTCGCGGGAAGCTTTTACATTCTTCTCTGGGTGGGACTTGTTGTTCTGTCCGTACTGGTCGGCCCGGTGTGGCGGGTCATCTCGCCGATCCGCACCGTCTACCGATTCGGTAGCCGAGTTGTCGGCCGACCGCGATCCGACCGCACGCGCATTTACCCCACGACGTGGGGTTACTGGCCCGCAGCCATGGGGTTGTTCGCCTTCGTCTGGCTCGAGCTCGCCTCACCTGAGCCCGATTCGGTCCCGGCCATCCGGATCTGGCTGCTCTGCTACGTGCTGATCATGGTCGTAGGCGCTGCCGTCTGGGGAGACCGCTGGCTCACCAGGTCCGACCCGTTCGACGTCTACAGCGTCGTTGCTTCCCGTCTTTCGGTATTCGGTCGTGACCGGGCAACCGGGCGGATCGTCGTCGTGAACCCGATGAATCATCTGACCACGCTTCCGATTCTGCCCGGCACGGTGGTTCTGTTGTCGGTGCTGCTCGGCTCCACCGCTTTCGACAGCTTCTCCGACTTTCCCCAGTGGAAGGACTATGTGGAGTCGATCGGCGGCGGAGATGTGGGCTCCTCGGCGGCACACACCCTTGCCCTTGTCGTTTTCATCGCGGTGGTGTTCGGAACCTTCACGCTCGCCACCCGCGCCACCGGTGGCGTGAGTCCGGCGCAGCGACAAGCACTTCCGGGCCAACTCGCCCACACGCTGATCCCCATCGTGATCGGGTACGTGCTGGCCCACTATCTGCAATACCTGGTGGAGAAGGGGCAGGAGACGTTCCTGGCTCTCGGCGATCCGCTCGGCCGAGGGTGGAATGTGCTGTGGCTCCAAGACGCCCACCCCGGTTATGTTCTCTCCCAACACCCGACCGTGGCGGCCACGCTCAAGGTCGGGTTTGTCCTCGGCGGTCACATCGCCGCAGTCATAGCCGCGCACGATGCGTCGTTGCGACTTCTTCCGGCACGTCACCAGCGCACCGGCCAGTTGGCGCTGTTGCTGACGATGGTTGCGTACACCTTCCTCGGCCTGTACCTGCTTTTCGGTGGTTGACCGCCCGGTCAGGCGAAGCCGCGAAGATGATCAACAACCATTTCCGGCACCAGATGATCGTCGGCGCCGTTGGACCGCTCCGGGAAGTCGAAGACGGCCAGCATCATCTGCATGGGATAGGTCGGGGGATTGACGCATCGCCGGACAAACGTGCCGTCGACGTAGAACTCGACTGCATCGGTGGTCCACTCAACCCCGTAGTCATGGAAGTCGCCAACGTCGATGGGCAGCACGGTCGTCGTGAAATCGTCGACCACCGACGGATCGCGAAACGGATGCAGACCGGTACCCACCGCGGCAGAGGGCGACGAGGTGATGGTGTCACCGAAGATCTCGGCCACACAGATCTCGGCGCTGCGCTCGGGAACGTCTTCAAGGCCCACCATCCACCAGGCGAACATGGATCTGGGCGAGATGGTGGCACGCATCCGGATCTCCAGGTAGCCGCCCGCCGGCGTCCAGCCGCGAAGCTCCGGTTGGTGCTCCCGCACCACGGCCCCGTCGAAAGGCGGTTGCTGTCCCAGAGTGCTGCCGACAGCACCGGATCCGTTGCCCGACTGGATACCGGACACCCGTAGCGGGGAGTGCTCGCCCGCCAGCCACAGCGGCTGCTCCGGTGGGATGGACAGATGCAGACAGGAGTCGGAGATCTTGTAGGTGGCCGCGGTGTGCGACCGCGAACTCCAGGCGGGCAAGTAGTGCGGGGACCACACGGCCGGGTCCAACTCGTGGTTGTCGAACTCCTCGGAGAAGGTCAGGCGTCGGCCGCTGATGTCGGAGACCACGTGGGTTACTGCCCGTCCGTGGAACCCTCGGTTCCACCCAGAGCATGCCCGCGGTTGATCTCGTGCCCGTGCTCGCCGGCCTCGTAGACAGCGGCCTGTCTCAGGAGCTCATCGGTCTCGCCGATGGGCTCGTCGTCTTCAAATGGAAAGGTCATCGATCCTCGCTGGTGGTCACGTGCTGATCCCACCGTACGTCGCCACCTGCTGTCGCCGACCGAAAAGCATTCGAAGGACCGAGTCAGGAGAGAACCACTGTTCCGTCGGCCTCGACGTGCCAGCCGGGGTTGTGCGCGATCTCCCAGATGAGGCCGTTGGGATCCCGCACCTGTGCGTGGAAGATGCCTCCGAAAGCGCCCGGCTGTGGTGGTTTGACCACGGCCCCGCCGGCCGCGACCATGGCATCGGCGACCGCACGCACACCGTCCTGACTGTCGACATTGTGGGCGACTGTCGCGCCGGATATCGATGGGGCATCAGCCAGGCCGACGTCTTCGGCGAACTTCTCTGCGTCGAAGAACCCGAGAACAAGACCGGGCGCGATCTGGAAGAAGATGATCTCACCCTCCACGTCCATGAGCGGCTTCCATGCGAGCCCGTTCACATAGAACTGCCGTGCGGCGTCGAGGTCGGCGGTGGCGAAAGTCAGGAAGTGGATCTGCTGTTCGAGTTGCACCCTTCTCACGCTAGGTCAAGGCCACCACGATCTCGTGAACGTTTCGGACATTGCGCAGGCGATGTCAACGGGGAGGGACCAGGTACGGGATCACCCGGACGTAGACGACCATGCCGACCACCTCGACCAGCGTCTGCGTGACCACCACGGCCGCTGCCAGTTCGTAGCCCGCCGGCAGGGCGAGGGCCAGCGGGAGGACCACGAGTGAGTTGCGGGTGGCACCGCTGAAGACCAGCGCCCGGCGACCGGGGTTGTCGAACGCGAACCTCGAGGCCACCCAGCGACCCACAAAAGCCATCACGACCAGGAAGAGAACATAGAACGGCACAACCGCGACGACGTCACCGAGACTGCCGGACACCTTCGGTATCTGCGACGCGACAACCACGAGCAGCACGATGACCATCAGCGGCACCATGGTGGCTGTCGCACCCGAATGAACTCGACGCGCAAGCGGGAGACGCAACGCCAGCGTCTGGGTGACCCACGCGAGCAACAGTGGCATCACGATGAGGATCACAAAAGCCTCGACGAGAGGGCGCACCGCGATGATCTGGGCGAGGTCCGATCCGAGGAACACGGCAAGGTAGACCGGTAACAACAACATCTGCGCCAAGAGCAGCAGTGGCGTCGCAGCCAGCAACCGATGTGCGCTGCCCCCTGCGAGCCCGGAGAACACGATCACGTAATCGATACAGGGACTGAGCAGCACGAGAAGCACCCCGAACCGGACTGCCTGGTCGTCCGGCAAGAATGCGAACATCGCCCCGACCACCAACGGGACGATGGCGAAGTTGAGTACTCCGACAGCGCCCAGGAACCGGCGGTCTCGCAGCGATCGGGCGAGGTCACGGGTGGGGATCTGCAGAAACGTCACGTAAAGGAGCGCGCCGAGAGCCGGATTGATGGCCCAGTCCAGCGACTCGCCGGCGCCCGGTGCGACGAGGCCGAGAACGATGCCGGCACCGATGGCCGCCACGTAGGCGATCACTTGCCTCCGGTCGAGGAACTCGATCAACGCCGACGGTCGATGACGCACTGCCCCTCGCTTTCTGGTCCGCACGATCTTCTCAGGGCGACCGGCCGGGTCCTTGTCGGATGCGAAGTTCGGTCGCAGGATCGATAATTGGACCATGACCACTCTGAGCAACATCCCTCCGGACGAGGTGGAGCGAATGCTCGACTTCGCGCGGCGGTGGTACCCGTACGGCGGAGGGTCGGCCGACGACATCCTGGTGGAGTTCGGCATCGGGGAGCGGGACTACTTCGAGCGCCTCACCGATGCGCTCGACACCGATCAGGCCGGTGGTCAGGACCAGTCCGTCGTCGCCGCGATCCGTCAGGTGTGCACCCGCCGCCTCGCATGACTTCGCCGGTGTGAACTGGGCTTCCCATCTGGGTCGGACAGGAACTATAGAGCGGCTACAATTTTGCGGCATGACCTCCGGGCACTGGGAGCAGAACTCGAATGAGGCGCAGGCAACGTATTTCGCCGCGCAACTCGAGTTGTGGGCAACGCAAATCGAAGAAGAGTTGACCAACAACAAGGTGTCCGCGGAGACGCACTCGCGCAAACGGTTCGAGCTGTACGAGGTCCGTCGACAGATCGATGCACTTCGCCGACGATTTCCGGCCGCCTTCAGCGTCTGAGGCGTCAATGGTGCTCGGACGACCGGGTTTTCGTGACGCGCCGTTGGTGCTTCCCTCCGTTGCTCCGAGGTCGTGCCGATGGGCGATTTCTTCACACGGCCGGTGAAACGCGGTCGGCTCACGTACGATTGCGCCGCCAGGAAGTCGAGACGACGCGCTTCGAGTCACGTCGAGGTGTGGCCCGAGCCGGCCTGCCCGTGATTCCACCGCGTGACGACGAGTAGGAGCCGGCGATGACCGCCGAAGCAACGACGACAAACAACGCCGCAACGGTGATCATCGGTCAGAAGGTCAACCCCGGAACCGAACGTGCATTCGCCATCTGGCAGGACGACATGAATGCCGCGGCCGCCCGGTACCCAGGATTCATCGCCGCCGAGACTGCGCAACCGACAGACGTGCAGCCCGACTGGGTGGTGGTGTATCGCTTCGACTCGGTGGCTCACGTGCAGGCCTGGATCAACAGCGCCACCCGGCAAGAGCATCTTGACAGGGGCCGTGAGTACTTCGACGGCCCCGCGACGCAACAGGTCATCACCGGTGGCGCGGCCCCGGTGGATCCGCTTGTCACCGTGGTGGTGACACACCGGGTGTCGCCGGAGCACGTCGACGACTTTCTCGAATGGCAGGGCCGCATGCGCGAGGCCGAGGCCGGGTTCAAGGGGTTTCGCGGCACCGAACTGTTCCGGCCCATCGAGGGCCTGCAGAACGAGTGGACGGCGTTGTACCGCTTCGACAGTGCCGCCGACCTGGATGCATGGCTCATCTCACGTGAGCGGCAAATCCTGCTGGACGAGGGGAAGAAGTTCAACGAGTTCGAGTTGCGCACCATCGACAACTCATTCGGTAGCTGGTTCGCGTTCGATCAAGACGGGCACCGTGCGCCGATACCGTCGGATACGAAGATGTCCACCGCGGTCTGGGTAGGTCTCTACCCCACCGTGGTCCTGCTGTCGCTTGCCCTTTCGCCCTTGGGGATGCCGCTGTGGCTGGGGCTTCTGATCGGCAACCTGCTGTCGAGCTTTGTGATGACGTTCTTCACGATGCCGTACTACGTCAACAAGATCCTCGGTCACTGGTTGTACCCGACACCGAACACCCCGACGAAGCAGACCAATCTGCGTGGGTTCGCCGTGATCGCCGGCGTGATGGCGCTGTGGACTGTGGTGTTCTACCTCGTCACGGTGGTGTTCTGGACCCTGCCATGACGACGGCCGATGAGAACGCCGATCAGAACTGGGTTCGTTCTAGCCAGGTGTCCCACACCTGACGGTCGCCGAGGATCTCGATGTCCGCTTCCTCCGTCGTCTTCCGGCGGCTGATCGCCAACAGTAGGTTCGTTGCCTGTCCCCGCACAGCCGCGTCTGCTTTCGCGTGGCGGTGGTCCCACACCACCGCTCCTTCTTCTCCGAGGATGAACCACTCACCGGCCGCGCCGAGATCGGCCTCGTCAGCGTGTAGATGCAGCGTGGCCCCGTCACTCAGGGGAGCCGTAGGACCCGCCGGCCGAGCCGCCATCAGGCCCAGCCATTCGGAGATGCCGTCGGCTGCGAGATCAGGTTGCAGTTGGTACCGAAGGTCAAGTGCCAGTTCGGCATCGGCGCGATGCACCGTGGATTCGTGGAGGCGACGCCGGATCCACCAGGCCGCGGGCTGTGGCCCGGTGAATGTCCACACAGGGGTCTCGGGGCCGGTCTCGGCGACGGCGTCGACGAGTGTTCGAACGCCTTCATGGAACCACTCGATGGCACCGTCGAGATCTTCCGGTGGCTTGCCGTTCGGCACCTGGCGCGGGTCGGCCGGGCTGTCACGTCTTTCGCCCACGATCTGCGCCGCCCAGCGATCTCCACGTCCGACGTGCCGGAACAACTGCTGAATCGTCCACTCGGGGCAAGTGGGCACGGGCTGCGCGAAGTCGGCGCTCCGGATCGCCTCGCCGAGGAGCCGGTTCTGTTCTACAAGTGCGTCGGTGTAATCCACGATCGGACAATACCGCCGATCAATGTACGACGAGAACCGAACAATCCGCGTGGTGGATGAGGCTCTGGCTGACCGAACCCAGCACGGCCCCGGCGAGCTTGCCGTGTCCACGGCTGCCCACGACCACGAGTTGCGCGGATCGGGAGAGTTCCTTGAGCCCCTTCGCCGGCCCGGTATCGGTGTAGACCTTGTTGACGTGGGCCCCGGGGAAGCGCGAACGCAATGGTGCGACCAGTTCGTCCAATTTCTGTTCCTGATTGGATTGCAAGAGGTGCAGCAAGTTCCAGTCGACCGGACCCTCGCCGTAGCCGAGCCCGACCGCGGCTCCGGTCTCCCACATGTGTGCAACCGTCACCGGTGCGCGCAGCGTGTCGGCGAGTTCGAACGCCGATTCCAGCGCGCGCGTCGAGTTCTCCGACTCGTCCACTCCGACAACAACGGGTAGCGTCTCGTCGGTGTCGGGGCAGGCCGTCCTGCGCCACACCAAGACCGGGCAGCGCGAGTTGTTGACTATCCGGATCACGTGGCCGCCGAGGATGAGATCGCTTGCCGCGCTTGTCCAGTGAGATCCGATGACCACCAACCTCGCAGTGGCCGAGACCTTTTCAAACGCCGGACCGACGGCCTCGTTCACAATGTGTCGATCGATGATCAGGTCAGGATGCACCGCCCGGATGACCGATTCCGCCTCGTCGATCTTCTTGCGGCCCTCCTCGGCGAGTTCGGTGGCCAACGCCTCGGGCGTGAACACCATCGCGTTGGCGAAATACCAGTCGATCCGAGGTATGGCGTGGAAGAGGGAAAGGGCCGAATCGCTTGCGGCGGCATAGTCCGCCGCCCATCGGGCGGCGCCGAGTGCGGCCTCGGAACCATCGATCCCCACGACGATGGCCGGTGCGTTGCTGGCGTCGGTGTTCATCTCACATCCTCGGTCCGGTGAACCGGATGATCGAGGCCAGCGGATCGCTGGAAACAGTGCCCGGCTCGCTTCGAACTCTATGTCGGCGGTGTCGGCGACATCAACGCATTCGAGGTCGCGATGCGATCACCTACTGACCGTCGGACGTGCCCTCACTGCCGCCGAGCGCGTGGTCGCGTTCTTCTCCGGTGCCTTCTTCGCCCGCTTCGTAGGTCTTCTTCTGCTCGGCCGTCTCGTCGGTCTCGCCGACAGGCTCTTCGTTTTCATGCGGAAAGGTCATGGGGTCCTCTCATCGGTTACACGTCGTCCTGTGGTGACCACCGTACGGGGCGCCGATCGCGTCTCTCGATCGTCCGTGGTGAGCGACCGAGAGCCCCACGGCGTACGTGGGGCTCTCGGTGACCGGCTCCCGCTGGCGTGCTATTCCCTAGCGGCCTCGACGTCATCGGCCTTGACGGCATCGGTCTCGACCTCGTCCCTCGCATTCGGGAGGAAGTGATAGCCCAGGCAGACGATTGCGAAGAAGAGGTAGCCGAGAGCTATCTCCGGGGCTGCTGCCCACTCGACCTCGGGAGCGTGGATGAGGCCGATGAATGTCAGCGCCGCACCGGCCACGGAGGCGAGTGCTGCGTAGAGGAACTTCTTGTCGATGATGAAGGTGACCATGGTGCCGAGAACCAGGCCTACCAGGACGGCCCCCTCCCCGAGCGCTTTGAGTCCCTCGTAGACCACGCCAGCGCCGTCGAGCGAGTCGTAACCGACCTCACCGGCCGTGGTGCCTGCCGCGCTGAGTGCATTGTCGATCAGTCCTGTCGCCCATTGAGCGAGGTTGGGGATGATGGCGATGACCACCGCCACTGCGTGGATGCGGGGGACGGCCTGGAAGGCCTGCGCGCCGATGAGCAATCCGATGTACAGGAGGATGGGGACGATCGCCGGCACGGGCAGCAGGGAGTCGAGCACCCCGAAAAGACCGAGGAAACAGAGCAACCCGATCGCGACGCCGCTGGCAAGTGAGTAACTCGTGCGACCGCCGGCGTCTTTCCAGCCGGGGTGGCCGATGTACACCGCCGGTGGAAAGGGTGAGCCGAATGCGGATCCGATGACCGCGCCGGCGCCATCGGCGAGGAGCACACTGCGCAGGTTGTAGCTGTCCCCGGCCGCTGCCGCGCTCTCGACGTTGCTCATCGCCTCGGTGAAGTTGTACACACCGAGCGGGATCGCGGTACCGAGCAGTGGTGCAAGATCTTTCAAGCCGTCGAACAGCATGTCGAAGCGCTGGTCGGGAACGCCGACGGCGATGTCGCTCACGGCGTCCGACACCGCCGGCGCGTCCATGAATCCACCGGCCCATCCGATGGCAGTTCCGACGAGGAGAGCGGCCAGACCGACCGGGATGTTGCCGGGCAGACGAACATTGGTGAAGAAGCCGATGAGGATGATCGCCAGCACTGGGAGACCGATCCATGCCGCCTCCCACATCTGGGCTGCCGGGCGCATGGAGATGAACGTGATCGAGATGCCTGCCAGTGTGCCGAGCATGGCCGCTCGAGGAGTGATCTTGCGGATGTACGGCCCGACGAATGCGCCGATCATCACGATCACACCGATCATGAAGGCCCACGCCAGTCCCGCCTGCCATGCCGCCATCGCGTCGTTGGTGTTGAGGTAGACGGGCAGCATCACGACGAACACGACGATGAACATGTGTGGCACGCTCGGGCCGTACGGGAGGGCGGTGACGTCGGTGCGGTTCTCCGTGGTGGCCAGCCGTCGTGCCAGGAACGTGTAGTAGAGGTTCCCCAGTATCAGCGCAACACCAAGCGCCGGAAGGACTGTGCCGAGAACATCGCCGGCAGGCACGCTGACGACACCGATCATCAGCCCCGTCAGGGTCAGGACGTTGACCAGGATGTTGAAACCCAATCCGAAGAAGGCATTGGTGTCGCCGCGTGTCCACCAGGCGACGGTCACCTTGTGGTCAGTGGGGGAAGGGGGAGTAGCCGCCGTTTTGTTGACTTCTGTACTCATTGTCGTGCTTCCTGTCAGCTGTGTTGCATAGGATCGGGGATGAGAGACAGGGCGGCGATTGCCGCCGTGGAATCGGCAACCCAGCCGAAAATTCCACCTTGCGCGCTGATCATTTCCAGACCGACGCGCTGAAACTCGGGAAAATACGAACCGACACAATCGGATACGACGAGGCATTCGTACCCGCGGTCGTTCGCCTCCCTGGTTGTGGTGTGCACACACACCTCGGTGGTGACCCCGGTGACCAGCAGATGGGTGATGCCCGCACCGGTGAGGATCTGCTGCAGATCGGTGCCGTAGAACGCGCCTTTCCCGGGTTTGTCGATCACGATCTCACCCGCGACCGGTGCCAGCTCATCGACGATGTCGTGGCCGTACTCACCTTGGATCAGTATCCGGCCGTATCGACCAGGATCGCCTATCCTCTTCGAGGCTGCACCCCGGCGGAGTTTGCTTGGAGGGCAATCGGATAGATCGGGCTTATGACCCTCGCGGGTGTGAACGATCATGATGCCGGCGGATCGGGCAGCATCGATCAAGGCCGCAAGTGGTGGAACCACATCGAGGAGCAGCTCCACGTCGTTCCCGAGACTCTCACCGAAGCCGCCCGGCAAGAGGAAGTCGCGTTGCATGTCGATGACGAGCAGCGCCGTCCGGCCCGGTACGAGGGGAAACGGCTCCGGCACCGCGGTGTCGACGGTGATGGCGATCATGAGTTCTCCTCGTGGGACGGGACTGGGGTGGTGAGGGTTTGGTGGATCTGGGTGGCTGGTGAGGTGTCGCGTGGCTCGTCGAGGAGCCGCGCTGCGAGGTCGAGGACCGTGTCGTCGGACAGGGCAGGGCCGAGTATCGTCACGCTCAGCGGGCGACCATCGCCGGTGTGACCCACGGGAACTGCTACGCCGGTGAGGTCGAGCAGATTGCCGAAGTGCGTGTAGTGCCCCAGCATCGTGTTGCAGTCGATGGGCCGCTCCAGTACTTGCGCCACTGTGAAGGTGGTGCCGATGGTGGGGACAACCAGCACGTCCATCTGACGCCACAGGCGTCCGACCTGTGCACGCAACTCCTGCAGCTTCTGTTGTGCGGCGAACGCGTCGACAGCGGTGTACCGCTCACCGCTCCGCAGGATGTCGCGCACCACTGGATGGATCGATTCCGGTTGTGCAGCAAGGAAGTCGGCGAACTCGACCAGTCGTTCGGCCACCCATGGCCCGGAATAGAGCAAGGCGCCGGCCTCGAGGAACGGGGACAGCGGCGCGTCCACCACCGTCGATCCACGCGAAAGCCGTTCGCGGAAGGCGAGATGGGCGGTTTCCATGTCGGAGTCGCCGAAGAAGTCGAGTTCCTGCGGCGACGGCAGACCGACACGAATCGGCGCACCGTTGTGTCTCTTGCCTCGTGCGCGTGACCACGAGTCGTTCTCGTCCTCGGCCGCCATCACGTCGAACGCCCGGTCGGCGTCGTTGATCGATCCGGCCATGATCGTGATGCAGTCCAATGACTTACATGCCGGCACCAAGCCCACCGCACTGATGACGCCGCGCGATGGCTTGAACCCGACGACGCCGTTGAGCGCGGCGGGAACCCGGCCCGATCCGGCGGTGTCGGTTGCCACGGCGAAGGGAACCTGGCCGAGGGCAACGGCGAGGGCTGAGCCCGAGCTGGAGCCCCCGGAGATCATCTCGTTGCCATACACGCTGCGCGGCACGGTGAGTGGCGTTCGAGTGCCGTTGAGCCCGGTGGCGAACTGGTCGAGGTTGGTCTTACCGACATACAGAGCGCCCGCGTCGAGGAGGTGCTGGACCACCGCCGCGGTGACCTCCGGCACGTAGGCGAAGTCGGGGCACGACAGGGTGGTCGGTACCCCGGCGACATCGATGCTGTCCTTGACCCCGAACGGCACACCGTACAGCGGAAGGGTGCGCGCCGCGGGCCGTCTCTCGATGGCTTCGGCGGCGGCGATCAGTTGTTCACGCGGCACCGTGGAGATCCAGGTGCCGTCGTCACCACGTGCGGCGATGGCGTCTGCAACACGAGCGGCGGTGGCGGCCGGGGTACCGGTGCCGGTGGCGTGCGATTCGAGTATCTCGGCGATCGAGGGTCCGAGCGTCGGGCCGGGAACCGGTTTCCGGAAAGTCATAATGTCGATTGTCGACAGAATCGTGGCGACGACGGAACGGTTGTGTGTCGATCGTGTTAGTTGTTGCTCTCAAGCCCCAGATAGGCGAGTTGCCCGTGGTTCTTGGCCGCTTCCACGGCAACTCGTGCATCGTTGGTCTCGAGTGCCTCAAGAATTCGCTCGTGCCGACGGATTCCGTCACTGGGGTCGTGGACCCGCGCCTCCGAGCGCAAATTGATGGCCATCGGGAGCTGCAACTTCAGCAGCACGGGTTCCATGGCGATGTCGAGCTGGCGATTGCCGGCCAACCCGACCACTGCGGCGTGAAAACGACGATGGGCATCGTCCTTCTCGAGGTCGTCGTCGCGTTTGTCTGCCTCGCGCATGTCGTCGAGCGCAGCCCGCACCGGGTTCAGAGCGGTGGTCACGTCGGCAAGCGGCAGAGCCTTTTCGATCGCGTGCCGCTCGAGTACGTGCCGTAGCTCGAACAGCTGCAAGATGTCCTGTGGCGACCACTCGGTGACCCGTGATCCGCGCCGAGGGAGATGCTCGACCAGCCCCTGCTGCCCGAGTAGTCGCAGCGCCTCGCGCAGGGGGGCCCGGCTGATGCCCAACCCCGCACACAACTGTTCCTCGACGATCTTGTCTCCCGGTTGCAGGGTGCCGCTGAGGATCGCGTCACGAACCCGCCTCGCGGCCACGTCGACCAGACTCACCGGTAAGCCGTCGCCTCCCACGGCTCGTTTCGGTGCTGCCACAGGTGAAACCATCCCCTCCGTCGTCGGCGTCGTCACCATTCTGTCGACAATCCTAGAGCGCGCCGACGAATGCTGGAGTTGTCGACCTGAGCCGCGACGCGGCAAGCGGTCGACCGAAAGTGTTACCTCGGAGGTCATCGCTTCAACACACCGCAGCGCAGCAGCATGGTCATCACAACACCAACGCACGACGAAGGAGATGCGATGACCGAGATGACGGCCATGGTCGACGACTACCTGAGCGCCTGGAATGAAACCGATCCAGGCGCACGACGGACGATCGTCGAGAAGGTCTGGGACGCCGATGGGGTCTACACCGATCCACTCGCTTCGGTGACGGGCACCGAAGCGATCGATCAGGTGCTCGCCGGGGCCCAGCAACAATTCGCGGGGATGCGGTTCGTTCGGGGTGACGTGTTCGAGACGCACCACAACATCGCGCGCTTCACCTGGGAACTGGTGCCGGAGAACGGAGCAGAGGCAGTGGTGATCGGCTTCGACGTGGTCGCGGTGAACAACGAGAAGATCTCCAGCGTCTACGGGTTCATCGACAAGATGCCGGGCCAGACAGCTATGTGATGGTGAGGCCGCCGTCGACCACGATGGTCTGCCCGGTGACATACCCGCCGGCCGGTGAGGCGAGCCAGACCGCGGTGGCGGCGAGTTCTTCGGGATCGCCAGTGCGGGGCAGTACCTGCCGTGCAGCCATCTGCTGGAGATAGCCGTCGGGATACTGGGCGGTCATCTCGGACTCGAAGAATCCAGGGGCGATCGCGTTCACCCGGATGCCTTTTCGCGATCCCCACTGCTGCGCGAGATCGCGGGTGAGCCCCGAGATGGCGGCCTTGCTCGCGGAGTAGGCGGCCTGCGGAAGGCCTGCGGTGGTGATGCCGAGGACGCTCGAGATGTTGACGATCGAGCTTCCCGGCTTCATCACCCGGCCACAGGCCTGTGCGGCCCAATAGGAACCGTTGAGATTGATGTCGATGACCGACCGGAACTGCTCGGGAGTCTCCCGGGTGGCCGGCACGGCCGTACCCACTCCGGCGTTGTTGATCAAGACATCCACTCGTCCGAACTCGGTCATGGCAGCCTCGACCATCGCGGTGGCCTGCTCGACCTGCGTGATGTCGGTGACCACCGACAGGGAGGTACCTCCCACGGACTCGACCAGCGCGGCGGTCTTCTCGAGCTTGTCGGCGCGGCGGGCGGCGAGCACCACGCGGGCTCCGGCCTCCGCGAACCCCTTGGCAAAGGCAACCCCCAGGCCGGACGAGGCGCCGGTGACGATCACCACCCGGTCATCGAGCCGAAAGCGGTCGAGCACGGTCATGAGAACTCCTCTTCGATCGTCGAACACCCACCCACGGGCAGCAGTCGAACATGCGCTCGGTGCAAAACCCGCAGTCCATAATGCTGACAGATCAACCCGGGAGATCAGTACATGACCGAAGAACAGCGTTACCTATTCGGTGACCTGCTGCGGCAGTGGCGCACCACCCGCAAGGTGCCGCAACTGGAGCTCGCGTCAGCGGCCGACGTCTCGGCGCGGCATCTGAGTTTCCTGGAGACGGGCCGATCGGTGCCGAGCCGCGCCATGGTGCTCAGACTGGCCGAGCATCTCGATGTGCCGCTGCGTGAGCGCAACCAGATGTTGCTCGCCGCCGGATATGCCCCGTCCTACGGTGAGACGCCGCTCGACGGGTCCCGAATGACCATGGTGCGGAGCGCTTTACGTCAGGTGCTGGCCGCGACCGAACCGTACCCGGCCCTGGCGGTGGACCGGCACTGGAATCTCGTGGACGCCAATGCAGCAGTTGCCGCCTTCACCGACGGTGCTCCCGACGACCTGCTGGAACCCCCGTTCAACGTGCTCGAGTTCAGCCTCGACCCGCGGGGGCTCGGGCCCAGGATCATCAACCATCGGCAGTGGCGCAGACACTTGCTCGAACGACTCGACCGACAGATCAGGGTGACCGGCGACCCGGAACTGAAAGCACTGCTGGCCCGCCTCCTGCAGTATCCGGAGCCCGACGCGGACGAGGATGCCGACGCAGGTGCCACCCTCTCCGGCGATGTTGCGATCTACCTGAGGCTGCGCAGCGATCGGGGTGAGCTGTCGTTCTTCAGCACGGTCACCACGTTCGGTACCCCGCTCGACGTGACGGTCGACGAACTCAGCGTAGAGAGCTTCTATCCGGCCGACGACAAGACTGCGGAGTTCCTGCGACTTCGTTGATCGATGACGCGGGAATGCACGGCTGCGGTGAGCGTTGGCATCGAGGGAGAGAAAGAGGCGAACCATGTCGAGAACGCAATTGATCCCTGGCCCCGACCATCCGATCACGGTGGAACCGAGCACCCACTCGGTGACCGTGACCGCAGGCGGCACGCTCGTCGCCGCCACCGACAAGACGCTCACCCTGCGTGAGGCGTCCTACCCGCCGGTGGCGTACGTGCCGCTGGCTGCGGTCGATCCAAAAGTGCTGCAACGCAGCGACACCGAGAGCTACTGCCCGTTCAAGGGCAGTGCCTCCTACTTCGATGTCGTCACCGACGAAGGCGTCATCAAAGATGCAGCCTGGACGTACGAGGAACCCTACGACGCGGTTGCGCCGATCGCCGGGCACCTCGCCTTCTATCCCGACCGGGTCGACATCGCTGTTGACCCTGCGAACTGAGGCCTCAGAACCCGCCGGCCACCCGCACCACGGCCCGGCCTGAGAACTCTCCCGCGCGAACCTGGTCGATCACGCCGACCACGTCTTTGACGTCGACCTCCGAAAGAATGTTCGCGAGGTGCCTGGGGGCGAGCGGTCCGGCAAGTGCAGCCCAGATGGTTCGTCGAGGCTCGATCGGCATCTGCACCGAGTCCATGCCGAGCAGGGCGACACCGCGCAGGATGAACGGCAGCACGGTGGTGGCCAACGCAGGTCCGCCGGTCAGGCCGCTGGCAGCCACAGCGCCGCCGTACTTGATGCCGCTCAGCACCTCGGCGAGCGTCTTGCCGCCGACACAGTCGACGGCGCCCGCCCACTGGGCCTTGCCGAGCGGGCGGGGTTTGGCATCCGGGTCCAATGGCAGTCGGCCGATGACGTCGGCGGCACCGAGTTGTCGCAGCCTATCGCCCGCGTCCGCCTTCCCCGTGGACGCAACCACCTCGAAGCCCTGACCCGCCAGGATGTCGACGCTGACAGAACCGACGCCGCCGGTTGCGCCGGTCACCAGTACCGGGCCGTCGGCGGGGGAGATCCCGCGATCGAGCAGTGCTTGCACGCTCATCGCCGCGGTGAACCCGGCGGTCCCGATCGCGGCACCGTCGCGTGGCGAGAGTTCCCCGAGGGCAACCACCCAGTCGGCCGGAACGCGTGCGTATTCGGCGTAGCCGCCGTGGCGGCCGGTGCCGATCTCGTAGCCGTGGGCGAGGACCAGATCGCCGACCGCGAAGTCGGGTGACTTGGACTCCACGACCTCGCCGGTGAGGTCGATGCCGGGAACGATCGGATAGTCGCGTACCACACCGCCTTTCGGTGTCAGAGCAAGTGCGTCCTTGTAGTTGACACTGGAATACAACACGCGGATCGTGACGTCTCCCGTATCCGCGGTGGGAGTGCCACCTTCGGGCAAGAACGATGCATCCACGGTCTCGATCGCCGTCTCGATACCGTCGTCGGTCTGTCGCGCCACCAGGGCTGAGAACTGATCCATGAAGCGACGTTAACGCCACCGACCGCACGGTTGGACGACGGGGCAGTCCGAACGTATGAACTCATGCCGGGCGGCAGACCCCTGTTGGGGGCATCGCAGGGCTGGCACGATCGATTGCGGATCATCAGCGGAAGAAAGGTGAGAAATGCCCAGCCCCGTCACTCTTGTTCCATCGCCGGACTCGGACGACACCCGCCGCATCAGCGCGTTGCTGATCAACGGTGAACGCACCGATAGGGTCTCGACCACGGCAAACGTTCCACTGGCGGATGATGCGACGCCGTGGCTGGCGCCCGCAACCCTGATCGGGATGCGGAACACACGCGACGTGGTGGTGTACGGCGACGTCAGCGAGACAGCGGTGCAGGGCAGCGTCAAAGCCCAAGACACCCTCGGTTCGTGGTTTCCGGACATCTTGGACCAGGTGACGATCACCGCTCCCATGGCGGTCGAGACCACCAGGCCCTCCGGCCGGCGCGGGGTGGGTGCCTTCTTCTCTGGTGGCGTTGATTCGTACTACACCACGCTCAAACACCTCGACGAGATCACGCATCTCATTTTCATCCACGGTTTCGACATCGATCTGTCCAACAACGATCTCGCCGAACGTACCCTCGACGCCTTACGGAAATCGGCGTCCGAGCTGGGTAAGGAACTCATCGAGGTGAAGACCGATCTGCGCGGCCGATTGGACCGGAACCGGCTCAACTGGGGACTGCAGGGCCACGGTGCGCTGCTGGCGCACGTCGGGCTCGCGTTGTCGACCGTTGTCGAAAAGATCTACGTCCCTTCGAGTTACACCGCCGACCAGTTGCACCCATGGGGTACCCATCCCGACTTGGATGGGCATTGGTCCAGCGACGCTGTCGAGTTCGTCCACGACGGGGTCGAGGCGAGTCGGGCGGCGAAGATGGAGAAGTTCATCGAGGAAGACGCCGCGATGAACAACCTGCGAGTGTGCTGGTGGAACCAGGACAACGCCTACAACTGCGGCGAATGTGAGAAGTGCCTGCGCACCATGATCAATCTCTACATCGCCGGTGGTCTCGAGCGGTGCGCCACGTTGCCCGACAAGATCTCCATCGAGGCGATCGACCGGTTGCATTTCAATCGCGATGCGAAACTCTTTGTGGCAGAGAACCTTGCCGAACTGCGGGCCGGCGACATCGACGACCCGGAGCTCGAAGCGGCGCTGCAACGGGTTCTCGACAGGTCGAAGTTCAAGGACTTCTCGACGATGGCGAAGTTCGTGGCCATCGGCGTGAAGAACATCCTCACACCGCAAGGTGTGCGATTCCTGATCGGTCTCTACCGGCCGGCGCTGAACAAAGACCTCGTCGCCTGAGCACAGCAACAACGACGTCGGCCGCGACCCAAGAACCCTGGGGCGCGGCCGACGACTTTTGTGGGACTAGACGCCCAGCGAAGGAGCGAGCGTTCCGTACCAGGATTCCTTGAGGCGGTCCTCCCAGTGGGTCCACCAGTGCACACCCTCCGGCGTGATGTGGACTTGCGGGTTGACGCCGGCGACACGAAGACTGGCGATGTAGAGCTGGCTGCTGATCGCCGCCGCGGTCTCCAGCGGCACCATCTGGGAGAACTTGATCGGGTCGAATGCCGGGCTCGCCGGGTTGAAGATCGGGTTCGTCCGCGGCGAACCCGCACCTGAGGACACGTACACACGCTTGCCACGCAGGTTTCCGGTGTGCAGCGAGGGATCATTCGCCGTCCAGGCTCCGGCCGGCCACAGGCCCCACATGTTCACCGGGTTGCCGCCCATCTCGAGGACGGATGCGGCGATGCCTTGTGCAAATCCCGGTGTGCTGACCGTCGGGTAACCGCTGTACGACGCCACACCCTGGTAGAAGTCGGGGTGCTTGGAAGCTAGGTTCAGTGCGGAGGTACCGCTCATCGAGAGTCCGGCAATGGCGTTGCGCCGGTTGTCGCTGTTGAACGCCGACTTCAGGTAGGCGGGCAGCTCCCGGGTGAGGAAGGTTTCCCACTTCTGCCGGCCTAGGGTCGGGTCGTCGCGCTGCCAATCGGTGTAGAAACTGCCGCCGCCGCCGAAGGGGATCGCCACATTCACGTTCTTGCCCGCGAAGAACTGCTGCACATCGGTCTCGATGAGCCAGCCGCTGTTGTTGTTGGGTGCGCGCAGGCCGTCGAGCAGGTAGAGGGTGGCGTGGCTACCGCCGCCCGACGCGGGGAGAACGCGGACGGGAATGTTCTTGTTCATCGCAGCGGAGTAGACGTAGACCGTCTGTGGGGCTGCCGACGCAGTGCCGGGTGCCGCGGCCACCGAGACCGCCACTCCGGCCACAAGGGCAAGGGCTCCGGCGACGAACTTTCGCCAGGCGTGCTTCGCGCGCATCAGTTTCCTTTTGTACGTGGTACCAGTGAATGGTCCGATCCGGACCGGTGCTTGCCCCGGTGCCGCATGCGGCCCCGCGGGAAAGATAACAGCAAAATAACAGGGCCTTCTGCTGTATGCACGCCCGGCAACGTCGCTGGTGGAGGCGGCGATCGTGAGCTTTGCGAGCGACCCTGTATCACCTGCATCGCTGTTGATAACTAACCTGCCGCGAACCCGATGATGTGCCCTTGTGGCGAAGAAATCCCCAGGTGGGGTTCGCCAGAAGGGCACATCATCGGGTCGGGTGGGGTCAGGCGTCGGTGTAGACCGTCCCGCGGCGGAGCATCAAGGTGAGGCCGACGGTCAAACCGGTGCCGACAAGTATCACGATGGAGACGGTGTTGAGCCCGCTGACGGTGGGTGCGACGCTACCGGCGACCGCCGACGACGCCAGGATGGTCGTGGCGATCGACGTGCCGACGCCCTGCCCGGCAGTGCGAACGACGGTGTTGAGACCGGTTGCCTCGCTGGTGTTCTCGACCGGAACCTCTTCCACGATGAGGTTCGGCAGGGCTGTATAGGCAAACGACGTCGCGATGGACACGGTGACCACCATGACAAACATTCCGACCTTCGAATCGTGGAACATCATCAGCATCACGCCCGACACCCCGTACACCAGGCCGCCGATCAGGAGTGAGACCCGCGATCCCATGGTGCGCGTGATCCGGCCGCTCAACGGGGTGAAGGCGAACCCGAGGAGTGCTGCGACGAATACCAGCAGTCCGGCGTCGGTCGGGGTCATGCCCAGGCCGAAGGGCGCGCTCGTGGGCGTCTGCAACACCAGGGGAACGATCATGTTGCTGATACCGAAAGGACCGGCGGCCAGCGTCAGCGTCGCGAGCATCGTCAACGCGACCTTGCGGTGGGCGAGAAGTCGCACGTTTGCAATCGGATCGGTGACCCGCAATTCCCACAGCACCCAGAGCGCCAGTACCACCGCACCGCCGATGAGCAGGCCGAGCGTCTTTGCGTCGCTCCACCCCCAGGTGCCGGACTTGTTGATGGCGAGCAAGATTGCCGCGATTGCGGGGGCGAAGGCGATGGTGCCGAGGAAGTCCACCTTCTGGCTGGTGCCGACCGGCCGTCGCCAGGGCAGCACGAAGAGCACAAGCAGCAAGGTGAATGCGGCGTACACGGCCGCGACGATGAAGATCATGTGCCAGCTGGCGTGATCGATCATCAAACCGGCAACGTAGGCGGACGCTGCACCGGCGGCCACTGCCGTCCCGGAGATCAGGGCGACAGCGACAGGGACCTTCACATTGGGCAGGTGTTCGCGGGCCAATCCGATGCACAGCGGCAGGATCGCGCCGGCGACGCCCTGGATCGCACGACCGATGATGATGGCACTGATGCTGTCGCCGAGGGCACTGATCAGGGACCCGATGGTGGCGGCGGCGAGGATGAACACCAGAACTCTCTCGCGTCCGTACATGTCGCCGAGCCGACCGCAGACGGCCGCTGAGGCCGCGGCGACCAGCAGAAAGGCTGTCACCGCCCAGCCGACCGTCGCTGCGTCGCTGTTGAAGTCGGCGATGATGGTCGGGATCGCCGCGAACACCATCGAGGTCTCGAAGGCGCTGATGATCTCGACGAGGACCAGGATGCCGATGATCACCCCGGTGGAGCGTCGACGGTTGAATCGTCCACGTTCGGGCAACGGCTTTTCCGGCGCCGTCGGGTCGGGAATTGTTGTCATGGGTGTCCTCCAAGTAGACGTGGTGATGTGTGACGAACGCGGCTGTCGCCGACTGCGGCGTATAGGTCTGTCGCGCAGTACATGTGGATTCGATCGGGCGAGGACGGGCTGCCTCCGCCGCGGTGAGCCAAAAGCTACAGTGACGCAGCGCACACAAACTGCTCAGTCCCACTGGCCGGAATCGGATGTTGTTCGGCCCTACGAGTCGTCGCCTGGGCGGCTTGGAGGAGACAGATGAGTCGCTGAGCCGGGCGATGTGTGATGCGGGTACGTCCGATGGGCAGGCTGGTCTCGCTCACCGGGACTGGTCTGATCCCGAAGGGTGGGCGCTGTCACAGTGCCTGCATGAAAAGAGGCGCACCAATGAGCGAAAACATTGCCGCACTGCATCGTCGGAAGTCGGCGCCCACTCGGTGGTCGGCGATCGCTGCCATGGCCGTGGTCACCCTGGCGGTGGTCTCCTGCTCATCCGGCGCGGACGAGGGCGCGGACAGCGACAAGGAGCCCGTGAAAGCAGGCCGAGTGTTGTCCGCGGCCGTGGTCGGGGGACCGGTTGCTCTCCGAGATGCGGCCCAGACCAAGTTGATCACGTACTCGTCCGAAGACGCGAGCGGGAACGCCATCGTGGTGTCCGGAACGGTTGCGGTACCCAGAACTCCCGCCCCCGACGGGGGCTACCCGGTGATCAGCTGGGCGCATGGAACCACCGGCGTGGCAGATGCGTGCGCACCGTCCGCGGCTTTTGACGGCGGTCCGACCCAGGCGTATCTCACCGAAGTCGATGCCGCATTGAATGATTGGCTGAGTAAAGGCTTTGCCGTGGTTCGCACCGACTACGAAGGTCTGGGTACTCCGGGGGTCCATCCCTATGTCAACGCTGACTCGGAGGTGAACGCGCTCACCGACATCGTGCGGGCAGCACATGAACTGGACCAGTCGATCGGCACAGACTGGTACGCAGTCGGTCACAGTCAGGGCGGACAGGCCGCTTTGTTCGCCGCCGCGGACGCTCCCGAACGTGCACCAGAGCTCGATCTGCGAGCTGCAGCGGCCATTGCGCCCGGGAGTGGGCTCGATCGACTACCGGCGTACTTCAAATCGGGTCTGCCCGGAATCGCTGCGGCACAGTCGTTTCTCCCGCTGATACTGCTCGGTGCACAAGCGGCTGACCCCTCGATTCGTCCCGAGGACCTGCTGACCGATCAGGCTCGTCCACTCCTCGACTCCGCCAGGACCGGCTGCCTGGACGATATCCGCCGCGTGCCACCGGTGGTGGACGGCCAGGTGTTCCGGGCCGATGCCGACCTCGGTCCGTTGACGGACTACATGGCGAAGCAAGAGCCCGCGACGGTGAAAGTGGTTGTGCCGACGATGATCGCTCAAAGCTCCACCGACGCGGTTGTGCCGAAATCCGGCACCGATGTCCTGGTCGACACCCTGTGTGCTCGGGGCAACCAGATCGACTACCGACTGTACGAGGGCGCAGACCACCGCCAGACCATCGGCGCCTCGTTGGGTGACATCCAGTCTTTCGTCTCCGCGGTGGAAACCGGGGCCCCGGCGACCGACGGCTGCTGACCGACAACCCTGCCCGCCCGCCCGGGGCGGGCAGGCAGGGTCAGAAGTCACTGCAGAGCGTCTTAGTTGGTGGCCAGGGCGGGCTTCTCCAGCTCGGCCACCCCGTAGGCGGCGTACGTCTCGTACTGTCCACGTCCCGAGAAGTACGGCGTCAGCCGGCTTGCGAGTTCCTCGGCCGAGAACTCGGAACCGGCTGCGTCGAAACGATTCTCGACCTCTGGGGCGTGCATCAGCGCGACCATCCTGCCGTACACGACAAACACCTGACCGTTGATCTCGTCGGACGCGGGGGAGGCGAGATACCGAACCAGGGTGGCCACCCGCTCGGGCGAAAGCGGATCGCTTCCGGAGGCACCGTTATTCGCGCCGAAGGCGTCGGCGGTCATTGCGGTGCGTGCCCGCGGGCAGATGGCGTTGGCGCGCACACCGTAGCGGGACAATCCCTGTGCGGTCGAGAGCGTCAGCGCGGTGATACCGGCCTTTGCCGCCGAGTAGTTCGGCTGGCCGGCCGAGCCGAACAGAAATGCTTCTGACGAGGTGTTGATGACACGCCCGAACACCGGTTGACCGGCGTTCTTGCTCGCTTCGCGCCAATGGACGGCGGCAGCGCGCGAGGTGGCGGCGTGACCTTTGAGGTGCACTCGGATCACGTCGTCCCAATCGGATTCGGTCAGATTGAAGATCATCTTGTCCCGCAGGATCCCGGCGTTGTTGACCAGGATGTCGAATGATCCGAATCGGGTGACCGCCTCCTGGACGAGGCGCTCGCCCATCGACCAGTCCGAGACGTCACCGGTGACCGCGACAGCTCGACCACCGGCGGACGTGATCTCCTCGACCACGAGATGCGCGTTGTCACCCATGTCGTTGACGACCACGGCGGCGCCCGCCTCGGCCAGCGCCAGGGCTTCCGCGCGTCCGAGGCCCGCGCCCGCGCCCGTGACCACGGCGACGCGGCCGGCCAGATCGAGTGTGTCCACCATGTTGAGCTCCTCAGTTCGTTGGCTACTGCAAGGAAACTAGTATTCATTCTAGTTTCGACGCAAGTGGTCAACCTTCATGTTCGGCTCGGACCCCCTCGGCCAGCAACGCGCGTGCGTCGGGGCGACCGTCGAGCAGGCGTCCGGTCCGGTACGTCACCTTCCACATGCCGTCGATCTTCTGCAGCTCCCAGCGGGTGGCGGTCACCCGCAGGACCGTGAAGTGGTCGCCATCGCGAATGATCAACTGAGACTTGCATGTTGCGATCGCTGCGTCACCATCCACGATGATGTGACCCGGCTCCAATACGTGCCCGCAGCCGCCGTCGATCCACGCCTGGTGAGCCTGCGATCTCACCATCGCCGTGATCTCGGCATGTCCGCGCATGACGCCGGTGTCCACGTCGTAGACGCCATCTTCGGTCCACAGGCGGGCCACGGCCTCGGCCGAACCGCTGTCGACGGCCGGGCCGTAGGCCGTCATCAACTCGATGATCGCCAGTTTGTCCTCGAGCAGGGTGACGCGCTCGGTGAGTGCGTGGATGAGAAGGTCCACGTCAGGGGTGGTGTCGGTCATGGATCAGCCTTTCGTTTTGTTGGCCGGAGAGAGCGGGGATTCGTAGCGCCGCCGACAGCGGCTGCTGCGACGCTTCCCAGTCACCGGGACTGCTGTTAGTATTACAAGAATTCATTTCAGTTTTGTCCTGGATCTCAGATTCGACCAGGTTATGGAGGCTCGATGACGGTCATTGATTCCGGTGCTGCACACCCCCGCTCTGCCGGTAAGCGGGATCTGCCGCCCTCGATGCTCGAACGAATGACGCTCATCCTCGATTCGTTCGGCGGCCCGGCGTCGCGGCTGACTCTCGAAGAAGTGGCCGGGCGCACGCAGCTGCCGCGGTCGACGGTGCACCGCATCCTCGACCAACTGGTCCGGTTGAACTGGGTGGAACACGCCTCTTTCGGTTATCGACTCGGCCGGCGGTCGATGGGTCTCGGCGGAGGGGACGGTGGTCATGCACAGGTGCGTGCGGCTGCTGCGCCTCTGTTGCACGATCTGCACATGCAGACCGGCATGGTGGTCCATCTGTCGGTCCTCGACGGGGGCGAGAGCATCTACCTCGACAAGGTCGGTGGGCGGTTCGCTGCATCGCTGCCGTCACGAGTCGGTGGACGCGGACCGGCATATTCCACCGCCGGCGGAAAGTCGATGCTCGCCTGGCTCGATCCGGAGCGCGTCGACGCGATCTATCAGCAGCGGCTGAATCGGTGCACCGATCACACGATCCCTGATCTGCCGACCCTCCATCAGGAACTCAACCGCATCCGACAGCGCAGCGGATTGGCATTCGAACGCGGTGAGTCCGTACGCGGCGCCGCATGCGTCGGAGTGGCGGTGCGCGGATACGACGGCCCGGTCGCGGCGATCTCGCTCTGCGGAGACGCACGGACCGCCCAGCTCAAACGGGTTGCCCCCTGGTCGTGCGGGCGGTCCGGGAAGTCACGCGCACCATGTATCCCGAGGCCGGTACCACTCGCCGGGGGCGCAAAACCCCTCCGATGCCGGACAACACGTGGTCGGCAGAGGCCTTGGACCGACTGCTCGCCGTGCAGTCGGGGCAGTGGCTGTAGTCGATTCGCCACGCGCGATGAACCAATCGATGCTTCAGGCACGCAAAAGCTTTGAAGCCGCGTCGAGACCGAACCCGCCGCGGAAGAAGATCATCGGACGCTCTTCGGTGACCGACTCCAACCCGAGGATTCGGCCGATCACCACGTCGTGATCGCCTGCAGTGTGCACGTCGTGGATCTCGGCATGTACCCGAATGAGCACACCTGGGAGCGACGGCGTCGCCCACGTGCTTAACTCCCAGTCGAGCCCCTCGTATTTGCGACCTCTGCTCGACCCGAATCGGGAGCACAGATCGGTTTGGTTCTCGTGCAGCACGTTGATGCTGAACCGGCCCGTGTTCCGGATACGGGGCCAAGACCGCCCGCGGTGGTCGGCGCAGAACAGGATCAGGGGAGGATCAAGCGACACCGAGGCGAAGGACTGGCAGGCGAAACCGATAGGTCCCTCGTCGTCCATACCGGCGACCACGGTGACTCCGCTTGCGAACTGACCCAGCGCCTTTCGCATGTCGGTCTGCGACATCGTTTCGATCGACATCCGAACACCTCCGGTTCCGTTGTGTGGTCGATGATGAGGTGAGGCTATTGCGGCCGGCCTCGGCAGCCGTACGAGGTCTCGCTCAGCGGAAGCGCCAGAGTCCGTCCGGCCCTGGCGTGCTGGGGATCTCGCTCAACGAGACCTGGGCTGTGGATGAGGCGCCGGGCTGGCAACGTTCGGCCCATGACGACAGACGTGAGCTACGAGCGCAGTCTGCGGGAGTTGAACACCGATCTCGGGATGCTCCGGTTCCATGAGGCAGGCGAGGGCCCACCACTGCTGCTGCTCCACGGCTCCGGGCCCGGGGTGACCGGGTGGAGGAACTATCGGGGAGTGCTTCCCGCACTGGCCGAGCATTTCCGTTGCCTGATACTCGAATTCCCTGGCTTCGGGGTAAGTGATCCTGGTGACGGCCACCCGATGTCGATGGCGCAGTCCGCCGTCGGACTCTTTCTCGATGGTCTCGAGATCGATACCGCGCACATGATCGGGAACTCGATGGGCGGGATCGTCGCCACCAAGGTCGCGATCGATGAACCCAGCAGGGTGGACAAGTTGGTCACCATCGGTGGAATGGGCAAGGCCACGTTCTCTCCGGGGCCCAGTGAGGGAATCAAGCTCCTGATGGAGTTCACCGACAACCCCACCCGCGAAGGATTGGTCCGCTGGCTCCGGTCGATGGTCTATGACCCGGCTGTGATCACCCCTGAATTGATCGACGAGCGCTGGGAGCTGGCGACCGAGCCGGCAACCCTCGAGATCGCTCGACGGATGTACAGCAGCAAGGCCTTTGCCGCGTCCATGGTCGCGGCGGCGCGCTCAGACGCGCCGCCTTATTGGTCGCAGCTCGGCAAAGTCAAAGCCCCGACGCTGCTGACCTGGGGGGGCGACGACAGGGTGAGCCCGGTCGACATGGCAATGCTGCCGATGCGAGACATCCCGAACAGCGAACTCCACGTTTTCCCCAAGTGCGGGCACTGGACGATGATCGAGGCCCGAGATGCCTGGGTCTCTGCGGTGCTTGCCTTTCTCACCCGCAAGGACAGGACGTAGACATGGCCGACAACAATCGCTTCGACACCCGACAGTTCGAGACGATCGTCGACTTCCTGGTCGTGGGAAGCGGCGGCGGTGGCATGGCGGCCGGAATCACCGCCGCGCACAGCGGACTCGACACACTCATCATCGACAAGGGCGCCACCTACGGTGGATCCACCGCCATTTCCGGCGGCGGCATCTGGATTCCCAACGCGCCCACACTCCGGGCGAAAGGCGTGGTGGACAAACGGAGTTCCATCCGTCGCTACCTCGACGTCATCACCGAGGGCAAGGTGCCCGCGGATCGCCTCGACGCTTTTGTCGACAACGGGCCCGCGCTCATGGAACTGCTCGACAAGAGCCCGCGCATGAAGCTCTACTGGGTCAAGGGGTACTCGGACTATCACCCCGAGTTCGAAGGCGGGAGCGCGCTGGGTCGCACCATCGAGTGCAAGCCCTTCGACACCCGCGCGCTGAAGGAAGACGAGAAGTTCCAGCGCCCGAACAGCATGAAAGGCCCACTGGGACTGTGGGTCACATCGAAGGACTACCACGACCTCGCCATGGTCAAGAGAACGTGGAAGGGGCGCAGGGCCTCGCTGGTCGCAGCGTGGCGGGTGTCTTCCAACGTCATCCGACGCCGGCACATGGCGACCGGCGGCCGTGCCCTGGTCGCACGGATGCGCATGGTCCTCAAGGACGCAGGCGTTCCCTTGTGGCTGAAGACGTCGATGACCGAACTGATCACCGACGACCGCGGAACAGTCATCGGTGTGGTGGCCGAGCGTGATGGCGCGACCATTCGTATCGGTGCGCGCCGCGGCGTGTTGTTGGCGACAGGCGGTTTCGACCACAACAACGAGATGCGGGCGCAGTATCTGCCCCGACATGGTGTTGCCGACGTCAGTTCGGGTGCCCGAGAGAACGTCGGCGACGGGATCGTTGCGGGACAGCGTCTCGGGGCGGCGGTAGATCTGATGGACGACGCGTGGTGGATGCCATCGGTCCTTCATCCCATGGGTGCGGTCATCCCGTTGGTTTCTGAGCGATGTATCCCACCGTCGGTGATCGTGAACAGCGCCGGAAAGCGTTTCACCAATGAGTCGGCTCCCTACGTGAACTTCGTGCACGAGCAGCTGGAGGGCGGGCACGTCCCGGCATGGTTCATCATGGACACCAAGGCCAAGAATCGGTACCCGTTCGCGCAGGTACTTCCAAATGTTCCCTTCCCTCAGGGGTTCTACGACTCCGGTGTGGTGCACAAGGCCGACACGCTGCGTGAGCTGGCCGAAGAGATCGGTGTCCCAGCCGACGCGCTGGTCGAGACCATCAACCGTTTCAACGGCTTCGCGCGTTCAGGTGTCGACGAGGACTTCGGTCGCGGCGAGAGCGCATACGACCGTTATTACGGAGATCCGACGATGAAGAACCCCAACCTCGACGAGATCGTCAAGGGCCCCTTCTATGCAATCCGGTGTGAGGCAGGCGATCTGGGCACCAAAGGCGGTTTGGTGTGCGACGCAAAGAGTCGAGTGCTGCGCGAGGACGGAACGGTCATCGACGGTCTGTACGCCACCGGCAACACGTCGGCGTCGGTGATGGGCAACGAATATGCGGGCGCAGGAGCGACGATCGGACCGTCGATGGTGTTCGGCTACATCGCGGCCCGGCATGTCTCGGCGACCGAACGGGACACAACGCTCGATTCGGCCACAGCCTGATGCTGATCGATGACGAACGCTTGTCGGCTGCCGACCTTCTGTGGTACGCCGAAGCGAACCGCTCGCCGATCGATCCTCTCAGTACGACGTTCGAGCAGATCGATGTGGTCGACGCGTACGAGATCGCGCTGATCAACATCCGCAGGCGGCTGGCTGCCGGGGAGAGTGTGTACGGCCACAAGGTCGGGCTGTCTTCCGAGGTGATGCAGGCGATGATGGGTGTCGATGAGCCCGACTACGGGCATCTCCTGTCGTCGATGGTGTATTCCAAGGACTCCGCGATCGACACCGCGCAATTCTGTTACCCCCGTATCGAAGTCGAGATCGGCTACGTACTGGGCGAAACCCTTCCCGGGGAGGGCTGCACCGAAGAGGACGTGCTCGCTGCCACCGAGTACATCGTTCCGAGTATCGAGCTGATCGATTCACGGATCAGGAATTGGAAGATCGGTCTGGTCGACACCATCGCCGACAATGCTTCGTCCGCGGGGGTCATCCTCGGTGCGGGGAGGGCTCGGCCGTCGGACATCGACATCGGGAGTATTTCAGCGGTGCTCTTCGAGGACGGCGTGGAGATCGCTCGCGGCGAGGCGAGCGCGGTTCTCGGGGATCCGACGAAGGCCGTTGCCTGGCTGGCACGCACGGTCGCGGGCTTCGGGGTACGCCTCAAGGCTGGTCACGTCATCCTGCCCGGCTCGTGTACCCGGGCGATCGACGTGCATGCAGGCTCGACCTTCCGGGCTGACTTCAGCGGCATCGGCTCCGTGACAGCGCAATTCAAGTGAGGAAGAACCCATGACCAAGGCGAAGGCCGCCATCGTCGGATCAGGCAACATCGGCACCGACCTGATGTACAAGTTGCTGCGCTCGGACATCATCGAGCCGCGGTGGATGATCGGGGTCGATCCCCAGAGTGAAGGACTTCGGCGCGCCGCCGACGCCGGCATGGTGACCAGTTCGGAGGGCGTCGATTGGCTTCTCTCACAGGATGAGAAGCCCGACCTCGTCTTCGAGGCGACCTCGGCCTATGTTCACCGTGCGAACGCGCCCCGGTACGCCGAACTCGGTATCACCGCCGTCGATCTGACGCCCGCGGCGCTCGGTCCGGCGGTGATCCCGTCGGTGAACATGGGCGAGCACCTCGACGCGCCCAACGTCAACCTCATCACCTGTGGTGGTCAGGCCACGATCCCCATGGTGCACGCGGTGTCTCGTGTTGCCGAGGTCGCCTACGCCGAGATCGTCGCGAGTGTCGCGTCACCGTCTGCGGGGCCGGGAACGCGAGGAAACATCGACGAGTTCACCATCACCACCAGTCGCGGAATCGAGACCATAGGTGGGGCGAAGCGGGGCAAGGCGATCATCATCCTGAACCCCGCCGAGCCGCCGATGTTCATGCGGGACACCGTATTCTGTTCGGTTCCGGCCGACGCCGACCGCGATGCCATCGCAGCGTCCATCTACGAGATGGCGGGCTCGGTGCAGCAGTACGTACCCGGTTACCGCCTGCGGGCCGAGCCACAGTTCGACGAACCAAGCACGACGAGCGGTGGACTGGCGCGGGTCGAGATCTTCCTCGAGGTGGAAGGCGCCGGCGACTTTCTGCCGCCCTACTCGGGCAACCTCGACATCATGACCGCCGCGGCAACAAAAGTCGGCGAGAGTTTCGCTTCGAACCTGCTCGCCGGCGCCGTCTGAACCGCCCGAACTGATCTTCCTAAGGAACACTCATGCCCTACAGTCCTGATCTCGACATCCGGATCACCGACTCGTCGTTGCGCGACGGGTCCCACGCAAAGCGCCACCAATTCACCGTCGACCACGTCAAGGCGGTCGTCGCCGCCCTCGATGGTGCGGGTGTTCCGGTGATCGAGGTGACCCATGGTGATGGTCTGGGTGGGTCGTCCTTCAACTACGGCTTCTCGAAGACTCCTGAGCAGAAGTTGATCCGGGCGGCGGTCGAGACGGCGACGACGGCGAAGATCGCGTTCTTGATGTTGCCTGGTCTGGGGATCAAGGACGACATCCGGGCGGCGCAGGACAACGGTGCGCAGATCTGTCGTATCGCGACGCATTGCACCGAGGCCGATGTCTCGATTCAGCATTTCGGGCTGGCGCGTGAGCTGGGGCTCGAGACCGTGGGGTTCTTGATGATGTCGCACAGTCAGCCTCCGGAGGTGCTTGCCAAGCAGGCGCGGATCATGGCCGATGCGGGTTGTCAGTGTGTGTACGTGGTGGATTCAGCCGGCGCCCTGGTGCTCGATGACGTCAGCGATCGAGTGTCCGCACTGGTGTCAGAGCTGGGTGACGACGCTCAGGTCGGTTTCCACGGCCACGAGAACCTCGGACTGGGCGTTGCGAACTCCGTCCTCGCGGTGAAGGCCGGTGCGCTGCAGATCGACGGTTCCACCCGCCGGTTCGGGGCCGGGGCGGGCAACACCCCGGTGGAGGCATTCGCCGCGGTGACCGAGAAGCTCGGCATCCGAACGGGTATCGACACCCTCAAGATGTTCGACGCCGCCGAGGACGTCGTACGGCCGATCATGGACGGCGAGTGCCTCCTGGACCGGATGTCGCTGACGATGGGATACGCAGGCGTCTACTCGAGTTTCCTCAAGCACGCCGACAAACAGGGCGAACGCTATGGGGTCTCCGGCGCGGAGATCCTCATCGAGGCAGGTCGCCGCAAGCTCGTCGGCGGACAAGAAGACCAGCTGATCGAGATCGCGATCGGTCTCGCGGAAACAACCTCTGCCTAGGCGTTCGCCGGGTACCTATAGAAAGCCGAGAACATCATGGGCCAGGTTCTGGACAACATTCAGCAATTCGCCGAGGAGATCCGCGCCGAGGGCGTGGAGGGTGACAAGCTCATGCGGCTGTCGGACACCTCGGCAAAACGATTGCGAGACTCCGGGGTCATCCGCATGTTGCAGCCGAAGGAGTACGGCGGATTCGAGGCACATCCTCGCGAGTTCGCCGAGACCGCAATGGGTATCGGATCCATCGACGGCGCGGCCGGCTGGGTGAGCGGCATCGTCGGTGTGCACCCGTGGGAACTCGCCTTCTTCGATCGCAAGGCGCAGGACGAGATCTGGGGTGAGGACCCCGACATGTGGATGGCATCCCCTTATGCCCCCATGGGTGTGGCGAAGCCTGTAGAGGGCGGCTACATCCTCAACGGGCGCTGGTCGTTTTCCTCAGGTACCGACCATTGCGGGTGGATCATGATCGGTGCCGCCGTCGGAGACAAGGACGGCAACCGGCTGATGCCACCGCAAAACCTGCACGTGTTGCTACCGCGCTCGGACTACGACATCGACCCGGACAGCTGGAATGTCGTGGGGCTGCGCGGTACCGGCAGCAAAGACCTCATCGTCAAAGACGCCTTCATCCCCACGTATCGAACTCTCGCCGCAGGCAAGGTGTTCGACGGAACCGCAGCCAAGGAGTTCGGCCGCACCCAGACCCTCTACAACTTCCCGTTCTCGTGCATCTTTCCGCTCGGGATCACGTCGTCGCTGATCGGCATCGCCGAAGGCGCTCTCGCTTGTCACATCAACACCCAGCGCGATCGGGTCACGGTGTCGGGGACGGCGATCAAAGAAGACCCATATGTCCTGTTCGCGATCGGTGAGGCCGCGGCTGAGATCGCCGCCTCACGGGCAGCCGTCCTCGAAACGGTCGACCGATTCTGGGACATGACGGAAAAGGGTCAGGAGGTCTCGTTCGAGCTGCGTGCCATCGGCAGGCGAACTCAAACCGCTGCCGCATGGCGTGTGGTGCGGGCAGTCGACGAGGTCTTTGCACGGTCGGGCGGCGGTGCGCTACAGCTGAAGACCCCGATGCAGCGGTTCTGGCGCGACGCTCACGCGGGCTTGGCGCACGCAATCCACGTGCCGGGGTCGATCTTCCACGCTTCGGCACTCACCCAGATGGGCGGCGAGCCGCAAGGCCCGCATCGCTCGATGATCTAGATCTGACACGAAAGGTTCACCCATGACCGACATACGAGCACTTGGATATCTGCGCGTCCAGACCCGCGACGTCGACCGGTGGCGCGAACTGACTGTCGACGGACTGGGCATGTCGACGGGTTCGGGTCCAGAAGCCGACGGTCTCTATCTGCGGCTCGACGAGCGTCGTTCCCGCATCGTCGTCTTGCCCGGCGAGTCGGACAAGGCGCTGGCCATCGGCTGGGAGGTGCGTGACCAGTTCGCCCTCGAGCGTGTTCGCCAGGCGATCGAGAAGGCGGGCATCACAGTCGACGTGTTGTCCGAGGAAGAGTCGCTGTATCGCGATGCCGAACAGGTCATCGCGTTCGACGACCCGTCCGGTACCAGGACGGAGATCTTCTTCGGTCCGGTGCTTGACCACAGTCCGGTGGTCACGCCACACGGCGGCCGATTCGTCACCGGCACAGAGGGACTCGGTCACGCCGTGCTCCCGACCTCGGCATTCGACGAGACGTACGCCTTCTACACCGAGGTGCTCGGCTTCCTCCCGCGAGGCGCCATCCGCCTCGGCGGTCCCGACGCGCCCGCACCGGCCCGGAGAGTGCGGTTCCTCGGCGTCAACCAGCGTCACCACAGCCTCGCGCTGTGTCCGGCGCCGGCGAGTCAGGACCCCGGCATGGTGCACCTGATGGTGGAGGTCGACACTCTCGACGCCGTCGGGCAGGCCCTCGATCGTGTGAACAAGTTGGGGTTCAGCCTCTCCTCGACACTGGGCCGCCACACGAACGACAAGATGGTGTCGTTCTATGTGCGCGCACCCGGCGGTTGGGACCTCGAGTTCGGCACCGAGGGCATGCTGGTCGACGAAAGCCATTACACTGCCGAGGAAATCACCGCTGACAGCTACTGGGGTCACGATTGGTCGGGCTCCGAACCCCTTGCCGCCTTTGCGCCACCGGTCGACATCTGACCACCTGACCACGTCTGACCAAGACAAAGCCTTCCGCTTCGTTCACATCCTCCGGTTGCAACCGGAGGATGTGAACGAAACGGGAGGCTTTGTCAGTTGTGGATCAGCGGCGTCCGAGCAGCTTGCGCATGCTCTCGGCCGCGCCCTTGACGAGTTTGTCCCGGGGGAATCCGTTTCGTTTCTGCGCGGCCTCGTAGTTGCCGCCGGCAACCCATACCGGGCCGTCGGTGAGATGCTCGATTCCCTCGCGGGCAACATCTTCCGGCTCGGCAACGTTCATGCCGGGCACATCGAAATTCAGGCCGGCCCGGATCATCGCCGGGGTGCGTGTCACGCCGAGCACCAACTCGACCACGTGGACGCCGAACGGCTCGAGCTCCAACCACAGACTCTCGGCGAAGATGCGGCCGAACGCCTTGGATGCGGCGTAGATGCTCTGGTCTTCTGAACCCATGTAGCCGGCGAGGGAGCCGAGCAACATGATGCCGCCACGCCCGCGTTCTTTCATCTTGGCCCCGAAGTGGTGGGACAGGGTGAGTTGAGACGTGATGTTCAGGTCGATGACACCCTGGAATCCGGCGAGGTCGCCGGTGACGAACTCGTGCCCGTAGCTGTTGGCCCCGGCGTTGAAGATCAGCAGGCCCACCTCGATGTCGTCGGTGGCCCGCCGGATCTGCTCGAACGCGTCCGGTGAGAGAAGGTCGAGTGCCAACGTCCGGACCGCGACCCCGTTGTTTCGCGCCCTCTCTGCGGTCTCATCGAGAGGCCCGGGTTTCCGGGCTATGAGCACCAGATTGAGGCCGGCAGTGCTCAGAAGATCGGCGAACGATGCGCCGACGCCTTCGGATCCGCCGGCGATCACCGCCCAGGGTCCGTAGTGGTTCCTGTCGATCAAGGACGTACTCCTTCGGGATGATGCGGACGAAAGTGTGGAACGGACTGTCAATGTGATTGCGCCAGAGGCCGAACCGGCGTGTCATCGGCCACCGGGATGGAACCGGAGCGGGCGGCGTTCTCGATCACGTCGGTCAGCGTCTGGCATCGCTCCAACGGCGCCCCCACGCGGCGGGCAGCACCACCGGCGAGTTCTCGGCATGCCGCGCGGGCATCGTCGTTCCACTGCACCGAGGTGTGTTCCCAGCTGTTCTTCTGGACGAGAACCGCTGCCCCACACTCAGTGCACTGCAATGGCTGCATCGGAACCGATGGCCTTCCGGGCGACGTTGGCTTCCACTTCCTTCTTCCACGACTCCACAGGACGGGTGGTGTCGAGTTCGAACTCGAAGCGTTCGGTCATCTCCGGTGTCACGTCCGCGACATCGACATAGAACTGCTCGTACCAGCGCCGTAGTTGGTAGACGGGACCGTCCTCCTCGCACAGCAGCGGGTTCTCGATACGCGTCTTGTTCTTCCAGATCTCGATGTCCTGCTCGAAACCCTTGGCGATGAACACACCGAAGTTCTTGGCCATCTCGTCTGCGGCAGCTCCTTCGAGCCGCTTGGACTTCTTGACGATCATGCCGTACTGCAGCACGAACTGGTTGGCACTCACCGGGTAGTGGCAGTTGATCAGGATGGATTCGACGTCATGGTCCTCGTACTGGTACACGAGGTCGTCGATCATGAAGGAGGGGCCGAAGTACGTGGCATCCGAACGACTCCCGAGCATCTTCGGTTGTCCAGAGGCGTGAGGACGCATGTCCTCACGGGCCTCGCCACGCATGAACTGGCTTGCCACATGCCCTTCGAAAACGTTCTTGAAGTAGGTGGGGAACGAGTAGTGGACGTAGAAGAAGTGGGCCATGTCGACGATGTTGTCGACCACCTCGCGGCAGTTGGTGTCGACGGTGACCTGGTACCAGACCCAATCCGACCACTCATCGCTGAGCGCTCCCTCGATTCGGGGAATGGTCACATCTGCCGGCGGTGGCTTGCCTTCGGGATCGTTCCAGACGAACAGCATGCCGTCCTGGTCGAGCACCTTCCAGCTGCGCGTCTTCGCGACCGGGGGCACACGGCGCGCGTATGGGATCTTCTTGCACCGACCGCCCGCGCCCCATCGCCAGTCGTGGAACGGGCACGCCACCTCGTCGCCCTTGATGGTGCCCTGACTCAGGTCACCACCCATGTGACGGCAATACCCGTCCAGGACGGCCAATGTCCCTGAGCTGTCGGCGAATACCACGAGTTTGGTGCCAAATGCCTGGACGGAATGGGGCCGACCATCCTTGAAGGATTCGGAGAGGCCGAGGCAGTGCCAGCCGCGGGCGAATCGTGTGGGTGGGGCCCCCGTGTCGATCTCACGGATCTCACCTGTTTCGGACTGCGAGGTGGTCACGATGCGTCCGTCCTTTCCTTGAGGAGTTGCGGCAGAACAGTTGTGACCCGAACGCTAGGTGACCATGGCCACATTCACGGCGGAGGTCTCACTAACCGAGACCTGGTCAATGCGGTGCCCGGGCCCGTCGGCCTACCATCGCGAAACCACTGCGCTGCATCGATGGAGTTCGAAGATGACAAACGAGACGCTGCACTCGGTCCGTGACCTGCTGCCCGACATCGCCGACCAAGCGCAGGTGGTCGACGAGACACGTCGGGTGTCCGACGACGTGATCGAGGATCTGCAGAACACCGGGGTGCTGAGGATGTTGCAGCCCAAGCGGTATGGGGGATCGGAGATCGATCCGGTCGAGTTCTACGAAGTGGTGCGCGCCATTTCGGGGGCCTGTGGTTCCACGGGCTGGATCGTGTCGGTACTGGGTGTGCACCCGTGGCACCTGGCCCTGTTCGACCAGCGGGCCCAGGAAGACGTCTGGGGCCACAACCGGCTCGAACTCGTGTCGTCGGCCTACGCGCCGATGGGGCAATTGCTGCCGGTGGAGGGTGGGTACGAGCTCTCGGGTACCTGGAAGTTCTCGTCGGGATGTGACCATGCATCGTGGGCGCTGCTCGGTGCCCTGCAGTTCGGGGCAGAGGGCCGGCCGGTCGACTTCATGACCGTGCTCGTGCCACGCGCCGACTACACCATCCACGACGTCTGGGACGTGGTGGGAATGCGGGGCACGGCGAGCAATGAGATCACCGTGGCCAAAGCCTTTGTGCCCGAACATCGGACGATCCGCAACTACGAGACGGCCCAACTGCGGGGCCCTGGCCAGAAAATCAACTCAGGTCCGCTGTACCGGCTGCCGTTTGCCACGATCTTCACCTCCGCCATCGCGGCGCCGATCGTGGGTGTGGTCGCGGGGTGTCACGAGTCCTACGTGGGCGTGATGCGTGAGCGGGTGCGGCTCAGTCTCGGCGGCGGACGATTCGCCGAAGACCACGTCGCCCAGGTGTCGGTGGCCCGCGCTGCATCCGAGATCGACGCTGCGACACTGCAGATGGATCGCAACGTCCGGGAGATGTGGGACCTCGCTCGGGTCGGGGAGGATTTGCCGATGTGGATGCGGCTGCGGGCCCGCCGCGATCAGGTGCGCGCCACTGAGCGCGCGCTCGAGGCGATCGACCTGCTGTTCAAGACCGCGGGAGGCAATTCGCTGACCCGCGGCAACCCCATCGAGCGAGCATGGCGGGACGCCCATGCGGGCAGCGTCCACGTCGCCAACGAGCCCGAACGTGCACTGGCCCTTTACGGCCGCGACGCATTTGGGCTGCCCGTCGAGGACAATCTCGTCTGAAGCCGGCGTGGGATCGGTTATCGGATCATGTGCTGGACGGCCCGATAGGCGAACGCCATCGCTGTCCCGAGAGGTACACCGGGTCCTGGATAGAAATGGCCGCTGAGTGAAGCACTCGTGTTACCGGCCGCGTAGAGACCGTCGATGGCAGTGCCGTCCTGACGCAGCGCGCGGCCGTCGACATCGGTTCGCACACCACCCTTGGTGCCGAGGTCGCTGAGGATGATCCGGGCCGCATAGAAGGGTCCGGTGGAGATCGGCCGCAAGGCCGCGTTGGGTTCTTCTGCAGCCTTGCTCGGTCGGCAGAAGAACGTGTCGTAGGGGTCTTCGCCGCGTCGGAACTGCTCGTCGACCCCGGCCTTGGCGTAGCCGTTGAACTGCTCGACCGTGCGGTGCAGTGTGCCGGAGGGAACGCCGATCTTGTCTGCGAGCGCCTCGATCGTGTCCGCCTGCACCCAGGTGCCGGCGTCGAGATGTTCTTCGGCCGATGCCTGCGGGATCGAAATGGCCGGTAGCACCGGGCCACCTTCGGCGGAGTCGAAGACGAAATACGAGGGGATGGCGGAGTCGGCGCCCCGGGCGATCATGGCCCGACCGAATTGGTCGTAGGGGAGTGACTCGTTGAGGTACCGTTCGCCCGATGCGTCGACCAGGATGCCGCCGCGCACGCAGACCATGAAAGCGCCGGAGCCGTCCGGCATCTCGACGCCCGGGCACCACCACGCCTCGTCGAGAAGGGCGGTGTCGGCGCCCGCATCCACTGCCGCCCGGATGAGGTCACCCGTATTGGCACCGTTGGGGCCCATCGTCCATGCGGCGCGGCCGGGTGTGCCGTTGGCCGCTCGCAATTCCGCATTGCTCTCGATGCCGCCGGCAGCGAGGAGGACGCCGCGGTCGGCGCGGATGCGAAGAATCTCACCCGCAGTGGTGACGGCCTCGACCCCGACGACCCGTCCATCGTCGACGATGAGGCGGCGGGCCGCGGTGCCGGTACGGAGATCGGCGTGGCCGGTCCCCCGCAACGCCAGGACCAAACGGCCGATGAGTGCACGTCCACCGATCAGGGTTTCGTCGGGATGTGATCGGCCGGCCCGATCGACATCGGGTTCGGGCCGGATCAGTTCACGTAGGTCACCGATCTCGGCGCTGGGCAGATCGAGGGGATTGATCGCCCGGCCGGCGTCCATCCTGCCCGGGGCGCGGTAGTAGTCGGGAAAAGCCCGCCATTCGAACTCGATGTTCGGGTCGCTCTCCAGGAAGTCGACGAGGATCGGAGCGGTGGCCAGGTAGGCCTCCTGGCGATCGACGTCGTTGTCTCCGACCACGGCGCGCAGATAGGTGCGCGCCTTCTCCGGGGTGTCGCCGATCCCGGCCCGTTCCTGCACGGCCGTTGCCGGCAGCCACACAGCGGCGCCCGAATAGGCAGATGTGCCACCGAACAGGCTGGTCTTCTCCAGGACGACCGTGTCCAGGTCCTGTGCCGCCGCCGTGTATGCGCCGGTCAGGGCGCCGCCGCCGGAACCGACGACCAGTACGTCGCATCGGATGGTCCAGTCCTGCATCGTCATTGCCTCCATCGGGTCTGTCGTTCGTTTCACGCAATCCCAATACGCGGGGCATTGCTCCGCAGGTCCCACTCACCGGGAAAAGTGCGCAATTTCCTACGGTGATGAGAGAGTCAGTCACCACATGATGTTGGTGTCGCACGACGGGAGATGGACGTTGCCGAGAATTGGCGAGGCGAGGGACGCGGCGGAACCCAGTTCCGACGATCAGCGGGCCCGTCATGTGCGGATGCTTGAGGCCGCCGCCGAACTCGCGACCGAGAAAGAGCTGGCGCGGGTTCAGATGCACGAGGTGGCCAAGCGTGCGGGTGTCGCGATCGGCACGCTCTACCGGTACTTTCCGTCCAAGACGCATCTGTTCGTCGCCGTCATGGTCGAGCAGATCGATCAGATCAGGGACAACCTCGACAGGCGGCCACCCGCGGGTCAGGGTCCGGATGCGATCTACGAGGTACTGGTCCGAGCGACCCGTGCGCTGCTTCGCCGCCCCGCGCTCTCCACTGCGATGATCCAGTCGAACAGCACGGCCAACGCCGCCACCGTGCCGGACGCGGGGAAGGTTGACCGCGTGTTCCACCAGATCTTGCTCGAGGCCGCGGGCATCGAGAATCCGTCCGAGGACGACTCCACCGCGGTCCGGTTGATGATGCAGCTCTGGCTGGGCGTCATCCAGTCGTGTCTCAACGGCCGCATCTCCATCCCGGATGCCGAGTCGGACATTCGTACCGCGTGCGACCTCCTGCTTACGCGGTTGTCCACGAACTTGTACTGAAATACATTCTCGCCCGCCGCGCTCTGCGGTAGTGAGCTCACCAGGGATGCAGGCGATTGTGCGCATTGCTGAATCAGCAGAACTAGAATACATTCTAGAAATCTGACGCCGCTCGTTCGGCTCAGGCCAGTCGAAGGAGCCAAAATGAGCAACGTTGTCATCGTGGAAACAGCCCGCACGCCGATCGGCCGACGCCGGGGAGCGCTGTCGGGGGTGCACCCGGCCGTCTTGCTGGGCGCAGCTCAACAGGCGGTACTCGACAGGACCGGCCTGCCCGCCGGCGACATCGGCCAGTTGATCGGCGGGTGCGTCACCCAGGCCGGGGAACAGTCCAACAACGTCACCCGGCAGGCATGGCTCCACGCCGGACTGCCGTATACGACGGCCGCGACCACGATTGATTGCGCGTGCAGCTCCTCGCAGCAGGCCGTCCACATCGTCGCCGGACTGATCGCCTCCGGCCAGATCGACGCGGGGATCGCCTGTGGCGTCGAGGTGATGAGTCGGGTCTTCCTCGGGCAGGCCAACACTCCCGAAACGGGCAACCCGTACCCCGATGACTGGGCGATCGACATGCGGGATCAGTTCACCTCGGCCGAGCGCATCGCCGAACGACGTGGCATCAAACGCGGGGATGTCGACGCCCTCGGCCTCCTTTCGCAACAGCGCGCCGCTGCAGCCTGGGCCGAGGGCCGATTCGAGCGGGAGATCGTGCCGGTCGAGGCGCCCGTCGTCGACAAGCAAGGCACCCCGAGCGGTGAGACCGCCACGGTCACCCACGATGGTGGCCTGCGCGAGACCACCGCCGATGGGCTTGCGGCTCTCAAGCCGGTCATCGAGAACGGTATGCACACCGCGGGTAACTCGTCTCAGGTCAGCGACGGCGCCGCAGCCGTGATGCTGATGAGCGAGGACAAGGCGGCACGGTCGGGTCTGCGGCCACGGGCCCGGATCGTCGCGTCCACCATGGTCGGCGCCGATCCCTACTACCACCTTGATGGACCGGTCGACTCCACCCGGGCCGTACTCGAGAAGTCGGGAATGTCGTTGGGTGACATCGACATCGTCGAGATCAACGAGGCGTTCGCCTCGGTGGTGCTCTCGTGGGCGCAGGTGCACGAGGCCGACATGGCCAAGGTCAACGTGAACGGCGGAGCCATCGCGCTGGGCCATCCGGTCGGATCGACCGGATCGCGGTTGATCACCACCGCGCTGCACGAACTCGAACGCAGCAACAAGTCCACCGCGCTGATCACGATGTGCGCCGGCGGAGCGCTCTCGACCGCCACCATCATCGAACGCATCTGACAACTCGCCGGATGCCCGGCGGGCACCGCGCACGACAGGAATTTGAACCAATATGGGAATTGCACTGAGCGACGACCACCGCGACCTGCGCGATTCGGTGCGGGGGTGGGCGGAACGCCACGCCACGCCCGCGGTGATACGCGATGCCGTCGAAGCCAAATCCGAAGCGCGACCCGTGTTTTGGAACTCGCTGGCGGCGCTCGGCATGCTGGGACTGCACCTGTCGGAAGAATTCGGCGGAGCGGGAGCCGGATTCGTGGAGCTGGCCATCGTCACCGAAGAGCTCGGTCGATCGATGGTGCCCGGGCCGTTCTTGCCGACCGTCATCGTCTCGGCTGTCCTGCACGAGGCCGGGCGAACCGCCGAGCTGGCACCTCTTGCCGATGGCTCCATGCTGGCTGCCGTTGCGCTGCAACCAGGCTCACTGCGGCTGATCCGTGACGGCGACACCGTGACACTGGCCGGAAGATCCGGCCACATTCTCGGTGGTCAGGTTGCAGACCTGTTCTTGGTGGCCGCCGACGACAACGGCGAGCGTGCGTTTGTGGTGGTCCGCCCCGATCAGGTGTCGGTGACAGAACTGCCCAGTCACGATCTCGTGCGACGAAATGCGCAGATCGAGGCCGAGAACGTGGAACTCGGCCCCGAAGACGTCCTCGATCTGGATCCGCAGCGGGTCCTCGACCTCGCGTCGACACTGTTCTCTGCGGAAGCCGCAGGTCTGGCCGGCTGGGCCACCGACACCGCGGCTGAATATGCCCGGGTACGACAGCAATTCGGCCGGGCCATCGGTCAGTTCCAGGGTGTCAAGCACAAGGCTGCGCGGATGCTCGCCTCCACCGAGCAGGCCCGGGTGACCGCGTGGGACGCTGCCCGCGCGATGGCGCCGCCGACAAACCGATCCGAGGCGTCGCTCGCCGCCGCTGTCGCGGGGGCCGTGGCCCCGGAGGCGGCCTTCACCGTCACCAAGGACTGCATCCAAATCCTCGGCGGCATCGGGTACACCTGGGAACACGACGCTCACCTGTACATGCGGCGCGCCCAATCCCTCCGGATCCTGCTCGGATACACCGCCATCTGGCGACGACGGGTGGCGAGCCTGACGATCGACGGAGTCCGTCGTGTGCTCGGCATCGACTTGCCTGCGGAGGCCGAGGCGATCCGTGCCGACATCCGGTCGGAGCTGGCCGGCGCCACGTCGCTGGACACGAGCAAGCGAGCAAACTACCTGGCCGACAGAGGCTATACCGCACCGCATTTCGCCGAGCCCTGGGGTAAGGGGGCCGACGCCGTGACGCAATTGGTCATCGCCGAGGAATTGCGCGCGGCGGCTCTGGAGCCGCACGACATGATCATCGGCAACTGGGTGGTCCCGACGCTGATCGCCCATGGCGACGACCAGCAACTGCAGCGCTTCGTGCCGCCGTCTCTACGGGGCGACATCGTCTGGTGCCAGTTGTTCTCCGAACCAGGGGCCGGATCGGACCTTGCCGGGCTGAGCACCAAGGCCACCAAGGTCGACGGGGGCTGGAGACTGCAGGGACAAAAGGTGTGGACGTCCGGCGCGCGCGACGCCCACTGGGGCATCTGCCTGGCCCGCACGGACGGCGACGTCGCGAAACACAAAGGTTTGTCGTACTTCCTGGTCGACATCCAGAACAGTCCTGGCCTCGACATCAGGCCACTGCGCGAGATCACCGGCGAGTCACTGTTCAACGAGGTGTTCCTCGACGACGTGTTCGTCCCCGACGACTGCCTCGTCGGCGAGCCCGGCGAAGGATGGAAGCTGGCGCGCACCACACTGGCGAACGAACGGGTCTCACTGTCGAACGACTCGTCGTTGGGATCGGGTGGGGAAACGTTGCTGAACCTGGCCGCGTCGGTGCCCGGCGGTCTCGACGACGAGCAACTGACCGTTCTCGGAAAAGTGCTGTGCGACGCACAGTCTGGCGGCTTGATGGCGCTCCGGACCACACTGCGCTCGCTCGCCGGAGGACAACCCGGAGCCGAGTCGTCCATCGCCAAGTTGCTGGGCGTCGAGCACATCCAGCAGATCTGGGAGGTGGCGATGGAGTGGACCGGGCCTGATGCGCTACTCGGAGAACAGGACCGGTGGTCGCCAACGCAGCAGTTCCTGAACTCGCAGTGTCTGTCCATCGCCGGCGGTACCACCAACGTCCAGCTGAACATCATCGGTGAGCGGATCCTCGGCCTACCTCGCGACCCCGCGCCCGGCCAGTGAGGCAACCCGTTCGCACCACAAAGGAGCCCTGACCGTGGCTATCGATCGACTCGCAGCACTGGCCGCTGAGCCCTCCGTTCGAGAGGTCTCCTGGACCGAGCGGGACGTGTTGCTGTATCACCTCGGGATCGGTGCGGGCGCCGATCCCGTCGATCCGGCGGAATTGCGCTGGGTGTACGAGAAGAACATCAGCGTGCTCCCTACGTTCGCCATGGTCGCGGGACAGGGTGTTTCGGCGGGGGACATCGCACCGCCCGGGATGAACCTGCCGGGAATCGACATCGATCTCCGCAAGATCCTGCACGGCGGTCAGTCGCTCACGATGCACGGCCCCATCCCCGCTTCGGGGTCAGGGGTACTGTCCTCCCGCGTCGCAGAGGTTTGGGACAAGGGCAAGGCGGCGGTCATCGTCTTGGAGCAGGCGGCCGCCGACGTGGACGGGAACCCGTTGTGGACCAGCGAGATGCAGATCTGGGCCAGTGGTGAGGGCGGATTCGGAGGCCCCGCGGGCCCCGAGACGTCCGCAGTCGCCCCAGACCGCGCGCCGGACGAGGTACTCAGATCGCAGACCACCGCCCGACAAGCCCTCGTCTACCGTCTCAGCGGCGACATGAACCCTCTGCACGCGGATCCGGATTTCGCCGCGCACGCCGGTTTCGATCGGCCCATCCTGCACGGGCTGGCATCCTACGGCGTGGTCTGCAAGGCCGTCGTCGATGGCGTCCTCGGCGGTGATACCGCGGCTGTACAGACGTTTTCGGCGCGGTTCGCCGGATCGATCTATCCCGGTGAGGCCATCGAGACATCGGTGTGGCGCGAGGACAACCGGCTCATCCTGCACGCTGTCTGCCCGGACCGTGATGGTCAGGCGGCATTGACCCACGCACACATGGAGATCCGATGACCCTTCACCCCACCGTCGGTAATGCGCCTGACGGAACGGTGCTCACCTCGGCTCCTCAGGACCGGCCCGTCGACCGCGCCACGGCTGCGGCGCGTCGGGTCGTGGACGCCCTGTTGCGCACGGACCGAACGAATGCCAATTTGCAACGGGTCGCCGAGGAGCTGGACAACATCGCCGAGCACCTCGAAGAACACTCGCCGGAGATCGCCGAGCGGCTGATCGACATGTGGCACGGCGAAGGCGTCACCCGCCACGACCCGGTCACCGGACCAGAGAATGCGATTGCGCCGCCGCTGACACTGGCCGGCCGCGAGGACGGTTCTGTCGAAGGTGAAGTGACACTGACTTTTCCATACCAGGGTCCACCCGGACACCTTCATGGCGGCGTAGCAGCAATGCTTCTCGACCACACCCTCGGTGTGGCGAATGCCTGGGCGGGCCGTAGCGGTGCCACAGCACAACTCAACGTCCGCTACCACCGTCCTACGCCTCTGTTCGAACCGCTGACCGTGAGCGGCCGGATGGTCGCCGAAGAGGGGATCAAGATCAATACCGTCGGCGACATTCGCACTGCAGACGGCACCGTATGTGTCTCGGTCGAGGCACTGTTCATCGACAAGACGGTGCCGCGCCCTCGATAGGTGCGGGCCGATGAAGGAGCGTTTGATGGCCACACTGAACGGACGGGTGGCCGTGGTCACCGGCGCCGGTATGGGGATCGGCAAGGGTGTCGCCGGGGCGCTCGCGCGCGAGGGTGCATCGGTGATGGTTGCCGAGATCGACCGCGCAGCAGGCGAAGCCACCGCGGCGTGGCTTCGAGACGAGTGGGGTGCGGAGGCGGAATTCGTGTCCACCGACGTCACAGACAAGGCGCAGGTCGTCGGAATGGTCGACGCCGCTGTGCGCCGTTTCGGCAGGCTCGACGTCCTGGTCAACAACGCTTGGCGAGGGTCGGGTTACGCGCGGCTGGAGAACATGACCGACGACCAGATGCGTGGTGGTTTCGACATGGCCGTGATGGCGGCATTCTGGGCGATGAAGGCTGCGCTGCCCGAATTGCAGCGGCACGGTACCGGGCGGGTCATCAATCTGTGCTCCCTCAACGGCGTGAACGCGCACATGTATTCGGTGCAGTACAACGCAGCCAAAGAGGCACTGCGCACCCTGACGCGCACCGCCGCCCGCGAGTGGGCGCCAAAACAGGTGTGCTGCAACGTCATCTGCCCAGGTGCCCAGAGTGAGGCATATCGGCGCATGGCTGATGGGAATCCGCAGATGGCGTCGGCGATGGCTTCAGCCAATCCGATGGGCCGCATCGGTGACCCGCTCGAGGACATCGGACCCGTTGCGGTGTTCCTGGCCGGCGACGCCAGCCGGTACCTGACGGGGAACACACTGTTCGTCGACGGCGGTGCGCACATCAACGGCGTGCAGTGGGCGCCGGCAGTCGACTAGGCGTTGCCCTCTGACGGAGCCTGGTTGCACACAAGTCGGGGTCGTCCGGCCGGATGTGACGCTGCGGGGCATCTTGTGTGCAGCTGGACCCGCGAGGTCCGGCGCCGGCGGTTGACCACCGGCGCCGGAGAACTCACAACGCGATCTGCCGACGCATCATCTTCCCGGTTGCGTTGCGCGGCAACGGCTGATCGGTGATCCGCCACTGCGTCGGGACCTTGTAGTACGAGAGTCGTTCGGCTGCGAAGGCGCGTAATCCGTCCTCGGTGGTGGTGGATCCAGGGCGGGTCACCACCACTGCGGCCACCTCCTGGCCGAGGTCCGGATGCGGTACGCCGACCACCGCGCACTCGGCCACGTCCGGATGTTCGTCGAGACACTGCTCGATCTCTGTCGGGTAGACATTCTCGCCGCCGCGCAGGATCAGGTCCGACCGGCGGCCGGTGAGCCGGAGCCGGCCGTTGTCGATCAAGCCGAAATCGCCTGTGCGAAGCCAGCGCCCGGGGGCGATGGCGGCAGCTGTGGCCTGCTCGTCTTCCCAGTAGCCGAGCATCACGAACGGGCTGCGCACGCAGACCTCTCCCTCGGTCCCGTCGGGCACCGGGTCTCCCGACGCATCGCGGATCTCCATGCTGACGGTGATGATCGGCCTTCCGAGTGTGCCGGGGAAGGCTTCGATGTCGGCTGGGGTCGCGACGGCGATGGCAGTGCTGCACTCGGTGAGGCCGTAGCTGTCGACCAGCGCGCCGCGGGCGAAGGGGAACTTCTCCTGCAAGCGTTCTTTGAACGCCACCGATGACGGCGCCGAAGCCAATGCAAACGACGTCAGGGACGAGAGGTCGTACTTCTCGACGTTGTCGTGCTCGAGGAGCCGGGTGGCCATGGTTGGCACTGCACCCCAATTGGTGATCCGCTCACGTTCGATGAGCCCGAGCACGGTGTCGGCGTCGAAGGCACCCTGGTTCATCACGACCGCGCCGCCGGTCGCCAGGCGCGGGACCACGAGATTGTGCAGACTCGCGATATGGAACAGCGGCGAGGTCAGCAGGTGGCGTGCAGAACTGGGCGCAGACGGGTCCGGAGTCCGTCCGTGTAGCTCGGCTGTGAACGCTTCGGCGAACCGTTGGTAGTCCACGACGGCCAGGAGGTTGCGCTGTGAGTGCAGAGCGCCCTTCGGGCGTCCACTGGTACCGCTGGTGTAGAGGATCACCGACGGGTCGTCTTCGTCGATGTCGACGCTCGGGAGGTCGGCGCCGCTGAACTCCGCGATCAGGGCGGGGAGGTCGTCTTCCATGGTCAGGACGGTGACGGTGTCCGGCAGCTCCGGTAGGGCAGCAGCCCTTTTGGCGTCGACCACCAGTACCTTCGGTCCGCTGTGCTCGACTCCATAGATGACCTCGCGAGGCACCCACCAGCCGTTGAGGCCAACGGTGATGGCCCCGAGCGCCTGTGTGGCCCAGAAGGTCATGACCCACTCCGGCGTGTTCGCCGCCAGGATTGCGACCCGGTCGCCCTTGCCCACCCCGTACCTCTCGGCGAACCCAGCTGCCAGTGCGGCAACTGCAGCCAGATGGTCGGCGTAGGAGATCCGTCGGTCGGTGGTGACGAGGTAATCGCTTGTTCCCCATGTTGTCGACATCGGGAGTAGTTCGGCCACGGCGCGCCTGCGGTTTTTCATCACCGACATGCTGGCGCCGAGGACCTCTTCGTCGACCAACTCGAACGGCCCTCCTGGGCCGACCAGGCGGGCCATCACCTGATCAAGATGGTGCTGGAGATCGGTGGACGCAGTCATGCGGAGGCCTTTCGGTAGTACTGCTGTGCTCGCCACGCTCGGGCTGCTCATCGGGACTGGGATTCTGGTCACAAAATGTCATGGCGCCACGTATTGATGGTGACCGTTACCACTCACCGAGACTCGCCTGTTCGGTATCGGTGGGCGGCGATACGGTTCGGCCCAGTCTCGCAGCTGGAGGAATATCATCATGACCACAGAACTCGGGTTTCCCCCGGTGCACGCCGATCCGCTTGCACCGGCAAAGTTGGGGCCGATCTCCCTACGTAACCGGGTCATCAAGGCCGCCACCTTTGAGGGGCTGACCCCCAAAGGGCTCGTCACCGACGAATTGATCGATTTCCATCGCCGCCCGGCCGAAGGTGGCGTCGGGATGACAACCGTTGCGTACTGTGCGGTGTCGTACGAGGGCCGGACCTCGCCCGCCCAGATCTACTGGCGCGACGAGGCCATGCCAGGTCTGCGCAAGCTCACCGATGCCATCCACGACGAAGGTGCGGCGGTGTCCGCTCAGATCGGTCACGCCGGCCCGGTGGCAGGCTCGAAATACCTTGGTACACCAGCTCTAGGGCCTTCCCGCGCCTTCCGGATGACCACACAGAACTTCTCCAAACCGGCCTCCACCGCGGACATCACACGGATCGTGGAGGCACACGCAGATGCCGCGCGCCGCGCCATCGAGACCGGTTTCGACGCCGTCGAGCTCCATTTCGGTCACAACTACCTGGTCAGCTCATTCCTTAGTCCACGGGTGAACAAGCGTAAAGACGACTATGGCGGGTCCCTGAAGAACCGGGCGCGTTTCGCCCGTGAGGTCGCTCGTGCGGTGCGCGACGCCGTCGGCAGCAGGATCGCGATCCTGGCCAAGCTGAACATGGACGACGGTGTGCCCGGGGGATTCTGGGTCGACGAAGCCATCCAGGTTGCGCAGTGGCTCGAGCAGGACGGATCCCTGGACGCGCTGGAACTCACCGCGGGCAGTTCACTGCTCAACCCGATGTATCTGTTCAAGGGTGACGCGCCCCTGCGCGACTTCGCCGCCGTGATGCCGCAGCCGACGAAATTGGGAATCCAGCTGGTGGGCAAACACTTCCTGAAGGAGTACCCGTACAAGGACGCGTATCTCCTCGACGACGCCCGCCAGATCCGCGAAGCCGTGAAGATGCCCCTGGTCCTGCTCGGTGGGATCACCGGCCGCGAATCCATGGACCTCGCGATGAGGGAGGGCTTCCAGTTCGTGGCCGTCGCCAGGGCGCTGCTCCGTGAGCCCGACCTCGTGAACCGGATTTCCGCTGACACCCACTCGCCGGGCCTGTGTAATCACAACAACAAGTGCATGACGGCGATCTACGGCGGCACACACTGTGTGCTGCGTCCACGATGAGGACTGATGTCTTGAACCCGACCACCACCGACGCCGGCTCGACGGCATCCTCAGCGACGACCCACCACCCTGACGTCGCCCGGATGCTGATGGAGCGGGTAGGCGACCAGCACCTCGGGCTGCGTACCCGCGCCCGGGACTGGACATGGGATGAGGTGGTGCGGGAGAGCGCGGCACGCGGCGCGCTGGCGCAGTCGCTGCGACGGCCCGGTCCCTTCCACATCGGGGTCCTGCTGGAGAACACTCCTGAGTTCGTGTTCTGGCTGGGTGCAGCGGCGTTGTCCGGGGCCACCGTCGTCGGCATCAACCCGACTCGCCGAGGCCGAGAACTCGAGGCCGAGGTCCGCTACGTCGACTGCCAGCTCATCGTCACAGACCACAAAGGACGGGAGAAGCTCGCGGGCATCGACCTGGGCCTCACCGACGACAGATTTGTCATGGTCGACGCCGATTCGTACATCAACACGGTGTCCGAGCACGCCACCGAACCCTCCGTGGCAGAGGATGTCGACGCCACCACGCTGTTTCTGCTGCTGTTCACCTCAGGCACCACCGGCATGTCAAAAGCCGTGCGGTGCAGCCAGGGTCGGATCACGCGGCTGGCCTACTCGAACTGCGCGAAGTACGACATCGACAGGGACGACGTCTGCTATTGCTGCATGCCGCTGTTCCACGGCAACGCGTTGATGGGTCTGTGGGCACCGGCCCTGTCTCAGGGTGCCACGGTGGCCCTGGTGCCGAAGTTCACGGCCTCGGGCTTCATGTCGGACGTTCGGTATTATGGGGCAACGTATTTCACGTACGTGGGCAAGGCGCTCGGTTACCTGATGTCCACCGAGGAATCGCCCGACGACCTTGTGAACACGCTGACCCACGGGTTCGGCACAGAGGCGTCCCCCGGTGACAAGGCCGAGTTCGTCCGCCGTTTCGGGGCGAAGCTGTACGAGGCATACGGCTCGAGCGAGGGCGCAGGCTCGGTGAAGCTCGATCCCGATGCGCCCGCCGGCGCGCTGGGTCGGCCGGCCAACGACAACGTTGTCATCGTCGACCCGGAGACACTCCAGGAGTGTCCGCGCGCAGTGCTGGACGAGCACGGCCACGTCGTCAACCCCGATGTTGCCATCGGGGAGATGATCGACAAGGCCGGTGCCGCGCGATTCGAGGGCTACTACAAGAACGAATCGGCGGTCGCCGAGCGAATCCGCCACGGCTGGTACTGGACTGGCGACCTCGGATACATCGATGAAGCCGGATTCATCTACTTCGCCGGCCGCAAGGGTGACTGGATCCGGGTGGACGGGGAGAACACCTCTGCCCTGATGATCGAGCACATCCTGCGTCGCCACCCCAAGGTGATCGCCACCGGTGTATTCGCAGTTCCGGACCCCCGATCCGGTGACCAGGTGATGGCAGCCGTCGAAGTGTCCGACCTGGCCGACTTCGACCCGGATGAGTTTGCCGAATATCTCTCGGCGCAAGCGGATCTCGGGACCAAGGCGGCACCCCGGTTCGTCCGGGTGTCGACCGACCTCCCGGTCACCGGGTCGAACAAGGTGCTCAAACGTGCACTGCAGTCCGAGGGCTGGCGGTGTGAGGAGCCGGTGTTCCACTGGGTGGGTCGAGGAACGCCCCGGTACACGCTGATGACCGACGCCGATCGCCGAGTGCTCGAGCAGGACTTCCGCGACCACGGTCGCGCTCGCTTCCTCTGACTGCACGCCCCGACTCGACCTTGTGCCCCCTGAAATTCTCGAGGAGAACCACGATGGATCTGACCGAATCGCCTGAGCAGCAGCAGCTCAGGAAGGAATTGCGCGCCTACTTCTCCACGCTGCTCCCCGAAGACGAGCGCCGCGCTGCCGGAGAACAGGGTGTGGGCGGTCCGAGATTCCGTGAGATCGTCAAGATGCTCGGACGGGACGGCTGGCTGGGCATCGGCTGGCCGACGGAGTTCGGTGGCCAGGGCCGGTCGATCGAGGATCAGTTCGTCTTCTTCGACGAGGTTCAGCGCGCGGGATTGCCGTTCCCGTTTGTCACGGTCAACACCGTGGGGCCGACGCTGCAGAAGTACGGAACCGAAGAGCAGAAGGCGCGGTACCTCCCCGGAATTCTTTCGGGAGACACCGTTTTCGCGATCGGATACACCGAACCCGACGCGGGCACCGACCTCGCGTCCCTCAAGACCCGGGCAGTGCGCGACGGCGATGAGTGGGTGGTGGATGGCAACAAGATCTTCACCTCCGGTGCCAACACCGCCGACTATGTGTGGCTGGCTTGTCGGACAAACCCCGAAGCGTCGAAGCACAAGGGTATTTCGATCCTCATCATCCCCACCGACGACCCCGGCTTCTCGTGGTCACCGATCCCGACGGTCGGGGGACTGATGGTCACCTCGACCTACTACAGCGGAATCCGGGTCGGTGAGGACGCGCTGGTGGGGGATCTCAACGGCGGCTGGCGTCTGATCACCGCGCAGCTCAACCACGAGCGGATCGGACTGGCGGCCCTCGGTGGACGCACCGAGGGACTGTGGACCCAGGTGATCGACTGGGCGCGGGAGTCTGGTGCCATCGAGATTCCCTGGGTACAGCAAGAATTCGCGCGCACCCACGCCAAGCTTGTCGCGATGCGGTTGATGAACTGGAAGATGACGGCGGCGGTCGCCACCGATACCCTCTCTGGGGCAGACGCTGGATCGGCAAAGGTGTTCGGCACCGAAACCCACGTCGACGTGTACCGCACGCTGCTGGGCATCCTCGGCGCGGCAGGAAGAATCCGCCCCGACAACCCGGGTGCCGTCCTGGCCGGACAGATCGAGCAGATCTCCCGCCAAGGCGTTGTCAACACGTTCGGAGGAGGCGTGAACGAGGTGCTCCGCGACATGGTTGCGACCATCGGCCTGGGGACCGCGAAACTCGGACGGGCGAAATGATCGATACCCGGGTGCTCAACGAGTTCGTCGGGCGCGAACTCGTCCCGACCACGTGGGCACAGGACCCGGTGAACGAGCCCATGATCCGTCATTGGGTGGAGGCAATGGGAGACACCAACCCGATCTACCTCGATGACGCGGCCGCTCGCGGCACCGGACGTGCCGGAATCATCGCCCCTGCGACCATGGTTCAGGCATGGACGATGCGGGGATACGGGGCAACGATTGCCGGTGGCGCGGCCTCGGACACTGCTACCCAGCTGCTCGGCGTCCTCGCCGATGCGGGCTTCACCTCCGTGGTGGCAACAGATTCCGAGCAGGAATACTTCACCGAACTCCGACCCGGAACCCGGATCAATGTCACCGAGGTGATCGAATCGATCTCCCCGGAGAAGAAAACCGGGCTGGGCGTCGGACATTTCGTGACCACGCTCAAGACCTACCGCGACGAGGACGGCGAGGTTGTCGCCACACAGCGGTGGCGAACATTGCGGTTCCGGCCCGTGAAGAAGGAGAAACCCCGACCGCCACGGCCTCGTCCGGCGCTCAACCAGGACAACGCTTTCTGGTTCGAAGCCGCCAAGGAGCACCGTCTGGTGATCCAGCGATGTTCGAATTGCCTCACCCTGCGTCACCCGACCGGGCCCATGTGCGGGCAGTGCCGGTCGCTGGAGTGGGACACCATCGATGCCTCCGGCAAGGGCACTGTGTACAGCTTTGTGGTGAACCACCACCCGAAGATCGATGCCTTCGACTACCCGCTGATCGTCGCGGTGATCGAACTGGAAGAGGGCACCCGGCTGATCGCCAACATGGTCGGGGCGGCCCCGGAAGAAGTGACCATCGACATGCCGGTGGAGCTGGAGTGGATCGACGCAGATCCGGACCTGACGCTTCCCGCATTCCGGCCGTCTGTACCCGAGGAGAACTGATGGACTTCACCTTCAATGAAGAGCAAACCGCGATCGGTGACCTGGCTGCGAACATCTTCTCGCAGAGGTCCGGCATCGACCGTGTCAAGGCTGTCGAGTCCTCCGACGAGCGGATCGACCGCGACCTCTGGCGAGAGCTGGCACAGGCGGGACTGGTGGGAATCGCCCTACCCGACGAATTCGGTGGCGGCGCGATGGGTTTCAGTGAACTCTGCGTGGCGCTCGAACAGCAGGGACGATGCGTGGCACCGGTTCCGCTCTGGGAAACGGCGCTCGCCGCTGCGGCCATCGCACAATTCGGCACTGCGGAGCAGAAACGGATGTTTGTGGCACCGGCCGCCGCCGGCGAGATCTTTCTCACCGTCGGCATCGAGGAGTTCGGACCCCACGATCCGACCGAGCCGACGATGAGTGCCCGCGAAGGCGCGGCCGGGTCGTGGACGTTGCACGGCGCCAAAGCGGTTGTGCCGTCGGCGCACGTCGCCGCCGGCGTTGTGGTCTCGGCCGTGACCCCGGCAGGAACGGGTCTCTTCCTGGTCGACCCGGCCGATCCCGCGGTGCACGTGCAGAACAACGAGACGACCACCCGCGCGATCGCGGCCAACATGACCTTCGACGCCGCGCCGGCACAGCTGCTGGCGGGAGGCGATGCGGTCAACTGGCTCGTCGATCGGGTCGAGGTCGCCCTGGCCGCACTGCAAGTCGGAGTGGGTGCCGGGGCCGTCGAACAGGCGGTGACCTATCTGAACGGCCGCGAACAGTTCGGTCGTCCGCTGGCGACGTTCCAGGCGGTGAGCCACCAGTTGGCGGACTGCTACATAGATCTCGAGGCCATGCGTGTCACGTTGTGGCAAGCGGCCTGGATGCTGACGAACGGAGCTGCTCCGGGTACCGCCGTGCTGGTCGCCAAGTGGTGGGCAACCGACGCTGGTCAACGTGTAGTGCATCGAACCCAGCACGTCCATGGCGGAATAGGGGTCGACACCGACTACCCGGTGCATCGGCATCTGCTGTGGGGCAAACAGATCGCCGCATCATTGGGTGGGTCGAATGCCGACCTCGCGCGGCTCGGAGCGCAGCTTGCGCTGGGCGTGGCCTCGTGATCACCGATGTGGCGGTGGGTCACGAACTGCCGGAACTCGTTGTCCCGATCACGCGCACGATGATCGTGGCGACGGCCATCGCGAGTCGCGATTACCAGGATGTGCATCATGATCCGGCGCTGGCGGTCGAACGTGGATCCCCAGACGTGTTCATGAACATCCTTACGACCAATGGTCTTGTCGGGCGGTTCATCACCGACTGGGCGGGCCCCGGGGCATCGCTGCGCAAGGTCGCGATACGGCTTGGTGCGCCCAACTACCCCGGCGACACCATGACCCTCACCGGGAAGGTGATCGCGAACGACAACGGTGTGGTGTCGGTCCACGTCCGCGGCGTCAACAGTATCGGCGCGCATGTCACCGGCACTGTGACGGTCACCGTCATGAAAGGAGGCAGGTGATGTCCAGCCCACTGTCCGGGTCGGCGGCCATCGTCGGGATCGGGGCCACCGAGTTCTCCAAGAACTCGGGCCGAAGCGAACTGCAGCTCGCGTGTGAGGCGATCGTGGCAGCTCTGTCCGACGCAGGCATCGACCCATCCGAGGTCGACGGCCTCTCGACGTATACCGCCGAGACGAACGGCGAGGTGCTCGTTGCCCGCAACTGCGGGCTCGGTGAGTTGAAGTTCTTCTCCCGCATCGGATATGGCGGAGGAGCGGCGTGCGCGACCGTGCAGCAGGCCGCGATGGCGGTGGCGACAGGAGTCGCGGAGGTGGTGGTCTGTTATCGCGCTTTCAACGAGCGATCAGGCGTCCGGTACGGGCTGGGCCAACACGATCGACCGATGGACAGCACCGCAGACCGCGCCGCCTACGCGTGGATGACGCCTCAGGGACTGTCGACGCCGGCGCAGTGGGTCGCGATGTTCGCTCGGCGGTACATGCATGAACATGGCGCCACCAGTGAGGATTTCGGCCGGGTTGCGGTGGTGGCCCGCAAGCACGCGGCGAACAACCGCGAGGCGTGGTTCTACCGCCGGCCGATCACGCTCGACGACCATCAGAACTCGCGCTGGATCGCCGAGCCCCTACATCTGCTGGATTGCTGTCAGGAAACCGATGGGGGCCAGGCACTCGTCATCGTCTCGGCCGAGCGGGCCGCGACCCTCGACAACAGGCCGGCGCTCATCAAAGGCGCGGCACAGGGCAGCGGCAGGGATCAGCACATGATGACCAGCTACTACCGTCCCGACATCACCGGCATTCCGGAGATGGGTCTGGTGGGCCGCCAGCTCTACGCCCAGAGTGGGTTGGGACCCGAAGACATCGACGCTGCAATCCTATACGACCACTTCACACCTCTTGTGTTACCTCAGCTCGAAGAGCTGGGGTTCTGCGCCCGGGGTGAAGCGAAAGACTTCATCGCCGACGGCAACCTGGAGGTCGGTGGACTGTTGCCCTCCAACACTCACGGCGGACAGATCGGAGAGGCGTACCTGCACGGCGTCAACGGCGTAGCCGAAGCGGTCCGTCTCATCCGGGGAACGTCGACCAATCAGCCCGACACGGCCGAGAACATCATCGTCACCGCAGGCACCGCGGTTCCGACCAGCGGCCTCGTCCTCGGGGTGGCGTAGTGAAGAGCTGGGAGAACGCGGGCCGGTGGCGAGGCGTCGACCTAGGTACACGCACCGTGTCCTACGACGAACGCGATGCGATCATCTACGCGTTGGCCGTGGGCGCGAAAGCAACCGAGCTGGACCTGGTGTTCGAGGACCGACTGAGGGTGTTGCCGACGTTCGCGCTGACACTCGCGCAGTGGGCCCCGGACGAGCTCGGGTCGCGGGGTGCGTTCGATACCCGCACGGCACTGCATGGGTCACAACAGCTGACGGTACTGGCACCTTTGCCACGCAGCGGCGAGGTGACGCTGTCGGCATCGGTCGGCAATGTGTGGGACAAGGGCGCGGCAGCGGTCTTCGAGGTCGAGGTCCGCAGTGAGTACTTCATCGCGACGTGGTCGTTGTTCGCACCGGGCGCAGGAGGTTTCGGTGGCGAGCGAGGGCCGGCGAGACCGGTTGATGCGCAGGGCGATCCGACATTCGAATCCGTGTTGCACACGCGTGAGAACCAAGCGGCACTCTATCGACTCACCGGCGACCGGCACCACATCCACATCGACCCCGACGCGTCGGAGCGAATCGGTCAGCCGCGGCCCATCATGCACGGACTGTGCACCCTGGCCGCCGGAGCGCTGGAATGCGCGCGTCTGACCGGCGCACATCCAGCAGACCTGGCGAGTCTCGACGGCCGATTCGCAGCGGCACTCCATCCCGGTGAGTCCCCGGTGATACGGGCGTGGGGCGATGGCTCGGATCTCACGTTCGAACTCGTCAAGAACGGACGGCCGGCGATCTCGGGAGGCAGGGCGTCGTTTGCCGCCACGACGGGGGTACCGAGCGCGTCCCGTTGAGCGGGAGCGGCGGCGCACCGAAGCGCCCGTTCATCTAGTTTCGGCGAGTCGTGTCCACTCAGGGAGAGGCTAGACCGGCGATGACAACTGCTGTATCTGAACCTAATTCGCGGTCAGTGATGGTGACCGTGGCTGCCGTCGTCGAGGAGACGGCCGAAGCGCGGTCGTTGGTGTTCGACGTGCCCGCCGACCGTGGCGACGAGTTCAGATACAAGCCAGGGCAATTTCTCACCCTGCGTATCCCCAGCGACCGGACGGGGTCGGTTGCCCGGTGCTATTCACTGGCCAGTTCGCCGCTGACCGACGACCGACCGAAGGTCACCGTCAAGCGCACCGACGGTGGATACGGATCGCACTGGCTGTGCGACAACGTCAACGTCGGTGATGTCCTCGAAGTGCTGCCCCCGTCCGGCGTCTTCACCCCGGTGAATCTGGACGACGACTTGCTGCTGTTCGCCGCGGGCAGTGGGGTGACGCCGGTGATCTCCATTCTCAAGACAGCGCTGAGCGGAGGCGCCGGCAAAGTCGTTCTGCTCTATGCGAATCGGGACGAGAGCTCGATCATTTTCCGGCAAGAACTGCACGACCTCGCAACCCGGTTCGCTGACAGGTTGCTGGTGCTGCACTGGCTGGAGAGTGTGCAGGGTCGGCCGACCGTCGATCAGCTTGTGCCCCTTTGCTCGGCATTCGGGAACCACCGGGTGTTCATGTGCGGTCCCAAACCGTTCATGGACATGGTGCACAAGGCAACCGCGCGATCGGGCATCGCCCGGGGCCGAGTGCACGCCGAGGTCTTCACGTCACTGTCCGGCGATCCCTTTGCCGAGGTGGAGGTACCGGTGCTCTCCGAGGGTGATCACGGCGACGCGCCGACGGTATCGGTGAGTCTCGACGGTGAAGCGCACGAGCTGAGCTGGCCGCGGTCGGTTACGCTTGTCGACGTTCTGCTGTCCAAGGGACTGGATGTGCCGTACTCGTGCCGCGAGGGCGAATGTGGTTCCTGTGCATGCACTCTTGTCGACGGCGAGGTCGACATGGGTGATACGTCGATCCTCGATGAGGAGGACATCGCGGACGGCTACATCTTGGCCTGTCAGGCCCGCCCGCTCAGCGAGCACCTGACCATCGAGTTCTGATACAGCTCTACCTCACCCCGTGACGCGTGCCGCATTCCCGGCGTCGACCGGAATGACCGTACCGCTGATGTGCGCACTGGCCTTGTCGGTGAGGAACAGCACCACCCGGGTGATCTCGTCGGCTTCGAGCCACGGCACCGGCTGGGCGTGCAGTGATGCGAAGACGGGCTCGACGTCCTTGTCGGTCGGATGGTCTAGGTCGGGCCGCATCATCGCGTACAGGGCTTCGTTGTGAATCATCGGAGTCGAGATGTTGCCCGGGGCAATGGCATTCACAGTGATGCCATGCGATGCGAGATCAAGGGCAGCGCTCTTCGTCAGACCGATGACGCCCCACTTGGACGCGGCGTAGCCGACCATGCTGACGTTCCCCGCTCGGCCGAGCATGGAGGAGATCGTCACGATTCGACCGTAACCGCGCTTGATCATTCCCGGTGAGACTGCGCCGACGGTGTTGAAGACACCGGTGAGGTTGGACGAGATGACTTCTGACCATTGCTGCTCGGTCATCGACTGGACGGGCGCGGCGACCGAGACGCCGGCGTTGGCCACCGCGATGTCGATCCGTCCCAGTTCTGCTTCGGCCCGGCCGACCAGAGCGTCCATCGCCGGGCGATCGGCAGTGTCAGCTTTGACCGCAATGCACTGTCGTCCAGTGGCTTTCACAAGACGCACGGTCTCATCAAGGTCTGCTTCGGTGGCCAGCGGGTAAGCGACCGAAGGGCTGTCTTCACATCTGTCACACACCACGATGTCAGCGCCGCGTTCGGCGAAGGCGATGGCGTGGCTACGGCCCTGTCCGCGGGCGCCGCCGGTGATCAGGGCGACCTGTCCGTCGAAACGCTCTGTCATGTGCTGACTCCTTGTTGTTCGAGAGCTGACGCAGTGGTTTGCAGACCTACCGCAGTTTGATGATGCCGCCGTCTGCCATCAGAGTCTGCCCGGTCATGTACTTGGAATCCTCGGAAGCAAGAAAGACGACGATGGGTGCGATATCGGTCTCAGGGTCCCCGACACGTCCGAGGGGCACCTTGGCAGCCGATTCGGCGGCCCGCTCGGGGAAGGCCTTCTGCCAGGCCAGAACACCCTCGGTGGCCGCAAACGGACAGATCACGTTCACGCGGATGCCGTCGGCCGCCCACTCATTGGCGGCGACCCGGCTCACGCCCCGAATGGCTTCTTTGGCTGCGGCATAGGACGTCTGGGTCGGCATCCCTTCCAGGCCCGACCCGGAAGCGAAGTTGATCACCGAACCCGAGGCAGCCTTCAGCTGTTCGTAGCAGGCCTGCATGAGGTGCACCGTCGGGTAGAACCCGGTGTTGAAGGACAACTCGAACATCTCGGCGGTGTGGTCGACCAGCGACGCCTGGCGCGACGCATGGGCGTTGTTGACCAAGATGTCGACCGAACCGAAATGTGACACGGCGGTGTCGCGAATGGTCACCGCAGCTTGTGGTTTCGAGATGTCCACATTCAGGAATCGTGCTGACGGACCGAGGTCGCGTTCCAACTCGTGGCCGCGCTTGTCGTCGATGTCGGCGAACAGGACGCCTGCGCCCTGCTCGACGAACACGCGGGTGATAGCGCTTCCGATCCCGCCCGCGCCGCCCGTGACAATCGCCGTCTTTCCCTGCAGTTTCATGGTCTGTCCTCCGAAGTGAAGTCGATGTCGAGCTCGATGCAGGCCTCGTGCAACGCCTCGAGCTGGTCGCAGTAATGGGACACGCTGGTGGCCGAGATACTGACGCTCACGATGGTGGCCCCCATCTCCCTGCGCCGCTCCAGCGATCTGAGGGCACCCGACCGGTTGCCGAGTGGGTCGATGTGACTCGCGGGGAGGACCACCGTGAAGTCGTGGGGCAGTTCGGCGGCCTCGAGGAGCCGCTCGAGGTCGAGCAGCGGCAGGCCGAACGGAACCCATCCGTCTCCGAGCGTGACGGCACGGCGCAGAGAACGGAGCGTGCGTCCGCCGATCCACATCGGAACGTGCGGCTGTACTGCGTGGGGCTCGACGACAACATTGCCGAAGTCGTAATAGGGGCCGTGGTAGGCGGGGTTTGGACGAGAGAGCGAAGCCCGCAGCGCGGCGAGGGCGTCGTCGGCGATGCGACCCCGGCCGGCGAAGTCTGCACCGAGTGCGTCGAACTCTTCGCGCAAGCTGCCGACGCCGAGTCCCAGCACGAGGCGGCCGCCGCTGACCAGATCGAGGGTGCCGTACCGCTTGGCGATCTCGAGGGGATGGTGATAGCCGAGGACCAGCACCTGGGTGGCGAGTTTGATCCGGGACGTGTGCGCCGCAACGAAACCGAAGGTGGCGAGCGGGTCCCAGTAGGTACCCCCGCGTTCGGCGGCGACGTCGATGGGGACAGCGACGTGCTCGCTGCACGTGAGGTGGTGGTAGCCGAGTCGATCGGCCGTCTGGGCGATACGGATCAGCTCTGCGGGCCCGGCGTCGCGCTCCCATGCGGATGCGGTGGCCGGGTGCTGGACGACGATGGGTGATGTGATCCCGATACGCATGGCGGTCAGCGCACGCCTTCCAGTGTCACCGAGCGGTCGCGGGCACCGCTGTGGGTGGCGACGTACCTAGCGGGGTACTCACCACCGCCGTGGACGGCGAGGTCTGAACCATTGACGTAGGACGCCAATCGGCTCGCGAGGAACAGGCAGGCGTTGGCGATGTCGTCGGGGACGGCCATCCGGCCCATCGGGAGTGTGTTGATGACGGCTGCCCCGCCGTCGTCGCCGTATACCGAAGCCGCGCTCTCGGTGCGAATGAGACCCGTGGTGATGTGATTGATGCGCACGGCCGGCGCCCATTCCAGAGCCAGGGCTTTGGTGAGGACGAGCAGGCCGGCCTTGGCGGCGCTGTATGCGGCAGTGCCCGGCTGGGGGTCGTGGGCCGAGACACTGCCGATGTTGATGATGGAACCGCCCTCGGGATTGGCTTGCATCACCGAGTTCGCGGCTTGGGCGGCGTAAAAGGGCCCGAGGAGATTGAGTGCGAGGATCTTCTCGACAAACCGCGGCGAGACGGTGGCGGCGTCGGCATCGGGGGAGCCGCCGGCATTGTTCACCAGCACGTCGAGCCCACCGTGTGCCGCGACGGTGTCGTCGATCAAGCCGACTGCGTCCGAGTGATCCCGAACATCGGTGGCGCGGAACGATGCCGTCCGGCCGGCGTGGTGCGGCAGCGTGGCGGGGGTGTGCCGACCGCAGACCATCACGTCGGCACCGGCCTCTAGGAACGCCGTTGCCACGACGAATCCGATGCCTTTGGTGCCGCCTGTCACGACAACACTTCTGCCTGAGAAGTCCCAGTCGGTGCGCGGATCCATCAGCATCCTTTCCCAGTCGGTGCGCTGTGCGGCGCCTGACACGGACGCTAGATGTTGCGGTGGCCGTGGTTGGTCGAAGTCCCGTCCACCGGGATCTGAGCAGCGTCTCGGTGAACGGGAGTGCAGCACCGCCGGCAGAGCTCCGCCATTACCGTCCTTGCCCGTGAGATCTCGCGCCCCTGCCCGCGCAGCACCTGAGCAGATCTGACAGAACCTTGAAAGGAAGTGCAGCATGGGAACACTCGACGGCAAGGTGGCACTCATAACCGGAGCAGGTCAGGGGATCGGGCAGGGCATCGCGCTCGCCTTGGCCAAGGAGGGCGCTGCGATCGCCGTGGCCGGCCGAACGGAGTCCAAGCTGCTCGACACCTGTGCGATGCTGACCGATCTGCGCGCGCTTGCTGAACCGATCGTCTGCGACGTGAGCGATCGCGACGATATCGCGCGCGCGGTCGATGGCACGGTGGCCGCTCTCGGGTCGGTCGACATCCTGGTGAACAACGCCAACGACTGCAAGCCGGGCCCGATCCTGTCGATCGTCGACGAGGACTACGAACGGTCGTTTGCCACCGGGCCGCTCGCGACCCTTCGGATGATGCAGCTGTGCCATCCCCACATGAAGGCACGTGGCGGCGGCGTCATCATCAATCTCGTCACCTCAGCGGCGGTGCGCTGGGACGCAAGCAATTACGGCGCCTACGGGTCGATCAAAGAAGGCATGCGGTCGCTCACGCGGGCGGCAGCGTGCGAGTGGGGTGGTGACGCAATCCGAGTCCTGTCGGTCGCCCCGCACGCCGCGTCACCCGCCCTTGACCGGTGGATGGAGAAGAATCCCGAAGAAGCGGCTGCGTTTGTGGCGGGTATCCCGCTCGGCCGTGTAGGTGACCCCGAGAGCGACATCGGCCGGGCCATCGTCTTCCTGGTGGGGCCAGATGCCGGGTATCTCACCGGAGCGACCATCCCACTCGACGGTGGTCAATCACGTTGGGGATGAACCACATCGGTCGGCGACTATGACAGGGCTCCTCATCTGCAGCAGAGTACCGACAGTGTCTGCCGACAACCGCAGCTCGGTGACCTCTGTCCAAGGTGAAGAAGTGAACCACCGTCCGGTGCCCTGACCGTCACTGATGTAGGTGACCGCCACGGTGGACATCATCCAGCCACCGACGGTCCGAGAGACGCGGGAGCTGAGCCGAGAGCGCATACCTCAATGATGCAGTGATCCAGCGCACAGGTGCTGGCAAGTCTCATTGAGCGGAAGTCGCTGCGAGCAATGGTGATTGGAGTTCCTACCAGGAGCTGTTGAAGCGAGTGCCCGTCACATCGTACAAGTGGTGAATCGGGTCGTGTATGAAGTAGAGCGCGAGCGAGTCCACGGTGAACTCGCTGCCGTCACTGCGGCGGCCGCGTCGGCTGAGCGCTTCATCGGGGACGTTGGCGAACGCGTCTGCGAGTCGGGCAGCGCCCGCGGTCAATTCGTGGGACACCGCGGCCGGATCCTGGTCGTTGTAGCGTTCGGCAACTGCGGTGGCGTCCTGATCCCAATTCTCGAACGCCGGATTGTCCTGCGAGAGCATCGCCTCAAGGCGCTCGTCGAACTTGATGAACACATCTCGGACGTGGGCGGCGTACTCGAGCGGCGACCATGTGGAGTCGTCCGGTCTCCGGTGGGGATCAGACGCGGCCAGGGCCGGAGGCCATTGGGCGGAGTTGGCTCTGATCAGGTCCGGACTATCCCGGAAAGCTATCCTGGAGGGATCGAATCCGCAGTCGGGACATGGCCGTTCGAGCACCCACGTCCAGTTCTTGGTGTCGGGCACGATGGCCATGCAGTCTCCCGTCGTCAGGTGGTCTGCAGCCTATCGTTCTCCAGTGGGATGTGGTCCGATTTGCTCGCGATCGGGTGGTCAGGACGGTATGTCGAAGACGAGCAGTGCGCTCGATGCGGTCGCGACAGTCTTGCCGCTCTCATCGGTGATCTCCGCCTCGGCAAACGCCACCCGCCGCCCTGGCTTCTTCACCCAGCCGCGTGCTGTGAGCTGGCCCGAGTCGAGGGTGACTCCCCGCATGAAATTGACCTTGATCTCGATGGATGTGTAGCCGGTGCCGCGCGGCAAGGTGGAGTGCACGGCGCATCCCGCGGCCGAATCGAGCAGTGTGCAGATGATGCCACCGTGAACCGCGCCGATCGGATTGAAGTGAGACTCGTTGGGCTCGAGGGTGAATACGGCCGTGCCCGAGTCCACCGATGCCAACTGGGCGTCGATCAAACCGACGATGGGCGGTGCGGGAATCGTTCCGGCCGCCATGGCCTGCAGATAGTCCAGACCGGACATCTTCTGCGATGCGGCAGCGGGTTTCGACGGGTCGTGCCACGTGACGGTACGGGATCTGGGCTCACCCCACTCGGTGGATGCGAGCGCGTCACCCATGTGAGGGCCTGCTTCGGACGAATACTGCGGTCGGGATGGCCACCGCAGCGAACACTGCGGCGGCTACCAGTGCGCAGGTGTGGAATGCCGACGCAAACGCTTCGTCGGCGGGGCGGGTCAGCAAACCTGAAGCGAGCTGCGAGGTGAGTATCGACCCGAGCACGCTTGTGCCGAGTACCCCACCCAGCTGGCGGAACATGTTGACCGTGCCGCTGGCCATCCCTGCCTGTGCAGGCGCCACACTGTTCATGGCGGCAGCGGTGGCCGGCGCGATCAGTGAACCGAAGCCCACTCCGAGGACCACCAGTGCCACGGTCAGGTTTGTCCAACCCTCGTGCGGATGGACTCGCAGCAGCAGTAATGATCCGAGCGCTGTGATGATCAGCCCGGCGGTGAGCATGACCTTGAAACCGATGCGCGGCAACAACCGTGGCGCGATCGCGCTGATGGCAACGTAGGTGCCCATCAGGGCCAACAAATGCAGCCCGGTGCTCCAGGCGCTCAGCTTCCCTATCCTTTCGAGAAACAGCACGGAGATCAGGGACAGTCCGGTGAAACCGAAGAGCACCGTCGCGCTGACCACCATGACGGTGGAGAAGGACGCTGACCGAAACAAGCGCAGATCAAGCATCGGCGCGTCCGTCGACCGCTCGTAGGCAATGAAAAAGGCCAAGGCACAGTCGAATAGGATGATCGCGATGATCGCGTGGGTGGACCTGAAGCCACTGTGTGAACCGTCGATGACCCAGTAGGTGAGCGCGGCGATCGCTGTAGTGGCGGACAGCAGGCCGGGAACGTCGAGTCTGGCTCCCTGAAGCTTGCTGCGTGGCACAACAATCGGCGCGATGACCACGACCACGAGGGCAGCGATGGCGTTGACGAGGTAAACGGCATTCCAGGAGAATGCCCCGAGTAACGCTCCAGCTGACAGGGGCCCGATCGCGAGGCCGAGTCCGGAGCACGCAGCCCAGATGCTGATCGCCTCGGTCCGCTCCTTCGGGTCGGGGAAGCCGTTGCTGATGATGGCCAGACTGTTGGGCAGTACCAGCGCAGCTCCCACACCGGTGATCGCCTGAGCCACAAGGATCATGCCGCTGCTGTGCGAGAGGAATGATGAGAGGCTGCCGATCGACATGATCGCAGAGCCGGCGATGAACGCGGTTCGCCTGCCGATGACATCCCCGACGGTGCCCGCCGAGAGCACCAGGCTGGCAACCACCAACGCGAAGATGCTGGGGATCCACACCATCGTGGCACTGTCGGCATCGAGATCGGATTGGATCGCGGGCACGGCCGAAATGGTGGCCGTGATGTTCAGGAAGGTCAGCATCATGCCGAAGCACACCGCTGCCAGCGCAAACCACCGGGTGTTGTCGCTGCCGGTCGCCGGCGCGGCAGACTGACTACTAGTAAGCATAGTCAGAAGGTACGGCCTGACTATGGTCAGCGCAAGACAGTGGGAGCTACAGCGGCGAGAAGATCGAACTGGGCAACACCCATGCGCCGGCCGTTCACCTGCACGGCCAGCTCATGGCGGCCGGGGTGGTATACGAGGTCTGATCGGTTCTTGAGCGCCATGCCGTCGAACTCGGTGACGGTTGCCGACGTGCGGCCGGTGTCGTAGCCGGCGAGCATCACCGCACGTCGTCAAACCCTCGACCGCGGAGGCGCCCAGGAGTTCGTCGGCGAATGGCATGGTGCAAATCTATGGGTGGCCACCGACACGTTCCGTGACCACGATCATTCGAGTTGGCTCTTCAGCGCCTCGAGAACACTCGGGTCCTCGATTGTCGATGGCACCGTGAAGGATTCGTGGTCGGCGATCAGACGCATCGTCTTGCGCAGGATCTTGCCCGACCTCGTCTTGGGGAGCGCATTGACGACGGTGACATCGCGGAAGGTCGCGACTGCGCCGATCTGCTCACGCACCATGGCGACCAGTTCGGAACGGAGACTCTCCGGATCGATGTCGACCCCTTCTTTGAGAACCACATATCCGCTGGGCCGCTGACCCTTGAGTTCGTCCTGTATGCCGATCACCGCGCATTCGGCGACCGCCGGATGTGCCGCGACCACGGCCTCGATACTCCCGGTGGACAGCCGGTGGCCGGCGACGTTGATGACGTCGTCGGAACGTCCGAGGACAAACACGTAGCCGTCGGAGTCGATGTATCCCGAGTCGCCGGTGAGGTAGAAACCGGGGAATGCCTTGAGATACGAATCGTGGTAGCGCGCTTCGTCATTCCACAGACCGGTGAGAGTTCCGGGTGGAAGCGGGAGTTCGATGACGATGTTGCCTTCGCCGCCTGCCGGAACAATTTTCCCCTCGGCGTCGACAACCTTCACCCGGAAGCCCGGGACCGGCACGGTAGGCGACCCGGCCTTGAGTGGCATGGGTTCGAGGCCGCGGAGATTGGCCGCGATCGCCCAGCCGGTCTCGGTCTGCCACCAGTGGTCGACCACCGGGACGCCGAGCACCTTCGTCGACCACTCGTATGTGTCCGGATCGAGTCGTTCGCCGGCGGCGAAAAGTGTCCGAAGCGATGAGATGTCGTACTGTGCAATCAGTTTTGCCTCCGGATCCTGCTTCCGGACGGCGCGGATGGCGGTGGGGGCGGTGAACAGCGCCCGCACGCCGTAGTCGTCGATGACCCGCCAGAAAGCGCCCGCGTCCGGCGTGCCCACCGGTTTGCCCTCGTACATCACGGACGTGGCGCCCGCCAGGAGTGGGCCGTACACGATGTACGAATGGCCCACCACCCAGCCGACATCGGATGCCGTCCACCACACGTCGCCTGGGGCGATGTCGTAGATGTTGCGCATCGACCACGTCAATGCCACGGCGTGGCCGCCGTTGTCGCGGACGACGCCTTTGGGTTTACCGGTGGTCCCGGAGGTGTACAGGATGTAGAGCGGGTCGGTGGCCGCGACCGGAACAGGTTCTGCGGCAGTCGCTTCGGCAGTCAGCTCGTCCCAGTCGAACCAGCCGTCGTGGTCTGCCGCGCTTCCGGCGACCTGCTCGCGATTCTTGACGATCACTGTGCTGGGTGGGTGATCGGACAGTTCGAGTGCTGTGGTCACCATCGGTAGGTACTCCACGGTCCGCCCCGGCTCGAGTCCACCCGAAGCGGTGATGAGGGCAACCGGGCGGGCGTCGTCGATGCGGGTGGCGAGTTCCTTGCCGGCGAACCCGCCGAACACCACCGAGTGCACGGCGCCGATCCGTGCGCAGGCCAGCATGGCGATGGCCGCCTCCGGGATCATCGGCATGTAGATGATGACGCGGTCACCGGCGGTGACGCCGCGCTCACGCAGGGCGCCTGCGAATGTGGAGACCTCGGCCAGCAGGTCGGAGTAGGAGAAGGTGCGTGAGACACCGGTCATCGCCGAATCCCAGATCAGGGCCGGCCGATTGCCGTGGCCGGCGTCCACATGCCGATCCAGCGCGTTGAAACTCGTGTTGAGGATTGCTCCGGGAAACCACTGGTACTGCGACTCGCTCTCTCGGCCGAGAGCGACGGTTGGGGCGGTGTACCAATCAACAGCTTTGGCCGCGTGAAGCCAGAACTCGTCCGGGTCGTCCACACTCTGCGCAAAAGCCTCCGCGTACAGCCCCATCACTCGCCATCCTCTCGCCGATCAGGACGGCCCTGAAGGGCCGGCCCTGCGTCAGGACGCCGCGAGAGCCGTGGAGCGTCGTCGCTGCGCCCGGTTGATCGCCTTGATCAACACGCCCTGGCGAGGTGCGAACAGATAGATGACCGCAAACGCCAGTCCCTGGGCGAGTACCACCATCGCGCCGGGTGCCACGTCCAGGTAGTACGCATAGTAGATCCCCAGGACTGCGCAGGAACAGGCCAAGATCGGGGCGATGATCAGCATCCGGTTGAAGCGATCGGTGAGCAGGTAAGCGGACGCACCCGGGATGATCAGCATCGCGACCACCAGAACAACGCCGACGATCTGCAGTGCCACAACACATGTGAGAGCAAGCAGTCCGAGCAGCAGCGCACCGAGGCGACGAGGGGACAAACCGATCGCATGAGCGTGGGTGGGGTCGAAGGCGAACAGGGTGAGGTCTCGTCGTTTGAGCGTCAGGACCACCACGGCGACCACTGCCAGTCCGAGGATCTGCCACAGGTCCGATTGCGAGACCCCGAGAACGTTGCCGAAAAGGATGTGGTTGAGGTCGGTCTGACTCGGCGTGATCGAGATGAGTACCAGGCCCAGGGCGAACAGTGTGCTGAAGACGATGCCGATCGCGGCGTCTTCCTTGACCCGGCTGGTGTCGCGGACCACGCCGATCAGCAGGACGGCACCGAGGCCGAAGATCAACGCACCCACCGCAAACGGCGCACCGAAGATGTACGCGAGCACCACACCGGGCAGAACCGCGTGGGATACGGCATCACCCATCAGCGACCAGCCGATCAGAACGATCCAGCAACTGATCATCGCGCACACCGCGGCCGCGACCGTGGTCGCGAGAAGCATGTTCACCATGAAGTCCTCGGCCAGAGGATCGAGCCACCAGTCGATGATCATGACCGCACCCCCCGTCCCAGCACGTCCATACCGAACGCCAGGGCAAGGCTCTCAGGACGTAGTACGACGTCGGGCTCGTCGTGCATCAGGACCGTGCGCATCAGCAGTACCGCCTCGTCGCAGAAGGTCTCGAGCGAGCCGAGGTCGTGGGTGGAGATGAGGATCGTCTTTCCCTGTGAGGCCAGGGACGTCAACAGGGCGATGATCGTGGCCTCCGACTTCTTGTCGACGCCTGCAAAGGGTTCGTCGAGCAGCAGGACGTCCGCCTCTTGGGCGATCCCACGGGCGACGAATGCCCGCTTGCGTTGTCCACCGGAGAGTCGCCCGATCTGGCGGCCGGCCAACTCGGTCAGCTCGACCTGGGCGAGGGCGTGGTCGACGGCTTCCTTGTCGGCTCGACGTGGCCTGCGGGTGAATCCTTGACGACCGTATCGCCCGGTCATCGCGACTTCGCGGACCGAGATGGGGAACGTCCAGTCGACGTCTTCGGACTGCGGGACGTAGGAGATGAGACCGTTGCTGCGCGCCTCCGCCGGTGTACCTCCGGCGATCTCGACCGATCCGGAGTCGGGTTTCACGAGCCCCATGATGGTCTTGAACAGTGTCGACTTGCCGGATCCGTTCATCCCGATCAGTCCACAGATGCGCCCCGGCGCAATGTTGATGGAGACGTTGTCGAGGGCGTGTACGTCGCCGTAGAACACGCTGACCCCGTTGATCGCGATGGCGGGGGGCCCGTCGTGAGGGGTACGGCCCGGCTGAGGCTGGGAAGGAAGTGTGGTCATTGGGATCCACCTCGGGTCAGTGCGTTGACGATGCTGTCGGAATCGTGGCGGATGAGGTCGAGATACGTCGGCACCGGGCCATCTGACTCGGACAGCGAGTCGACGTAGAGAAGGCCCCCGAAGTCGGCGTCGGTGGCGCGCTCGACCTGGCGCATCACCGAATCACTCACGGTGGACTCGCAGAACACCGCGCGGATGTTGTTCGCGCGCACGAAGTCGATCGTGGACTGCAATTGCTTCGATGTGCCCTGCTGTTCGGCGTTCACGGGCCATACGTATTTCTCCTGCATACCGGTGTCACGGGCGAGGTATGAGAAAGCACCTTCGCAGCTGACCAGCGCCCTGCTCTGTGGTGGCAGCTTGGCCAATTCGGAGACCATCCGGTCGTGGACCTCTTGCAACTGCGCCTTGTAGGTGGCGGCGTTCTGGCGGTACTCGGCAGCATGGTCGGGATCGAGTTCGGCGAGTGCCGATGCGATGTTGTCGGCGTACGTCTGGACGTTCAAGGGAGACATCCAGGCGTGGGGGTTCGCGGTACCCGCTCCGGCGTCATCGCTGATGGGGATGGGCTCGACACCCTTGCTGGCGACCACGTGCTCCACATCGAGACGGTCGACGAACTGCTCGAACCAGGCTTCCAGGTGCAGGCCGTTGTCGATGATGAGGTCCGCTTCCGCGGCCCGTCGCAGGTCGCCCGGTGTCGGTTCGTAGCCATGGATCTCCGCGCCGGCCTTGGTCACCGATTCGACCCGGACATCTGGTCCCGCGATGTTGGCGACGATGTCTTGGAGCACGGTGAAGGTGGTGAGCACCGTGAGTCGGCCATCGTTGCGCTCGCGTTTGCCGACGCACGCACTGAGAGCCAAGACGCTCAGGGCGATGACGAACACCGAGGTCACCCGCAATACCCTGGACCGAGTTCGCATCCTCTCACCTTAGAGTTCGGGAACCCGAACTTTCAACTTCAACCGAGCGGCAGATTCACCCGTCCAGGAAGTCTGCGACCCCTTGCGGCCACTCGCGGAGCTGACCCGGGGTGTCGGCGACGCACAATCGCGCGCCCGGGATGACGGTTGCCAACCGACGTGCGGTGGACAGTGGATGGCCCGGATCTCCTGACCACGCGAGGACCAGGGTGGGTATGCGCAGTGCGCGCAGCTCCACGTCTGCCGGCAGATCCGACCGCGCGGCGCCCCGCAGGACCGATGGCAGCAGGGATTCGGCCACAGCGATCGGGGTTCGGGCGTCGGCAAGACCTGACAACACCGCAGGCGGTGGCCCTGCGGAAGCTGCTTCATAGGCGGCCAGCCCGCTGCGTTCGATGAGGTCGGCGCCTGCCCGGTAGGCGACAACGTGTGCGGCCCGGACCCGTCCGGCGGTCGGCGGGGTGGTCAACACGAGGTGGTGGAACCGATGGGGTTCGGCGACCGCCGCCCACAGCACTGTGGCTGTCCCCATGGACGAGCCGATCCCGGCGACCGGCTCGTCGGGGCTCACCGAGTCGAGGAGCCCGAGCAGGTCACGGCCGAGGTTCGGCCAGGTGTACTGCTCCGGATCGGCACCGCCGGTCGATCGGCCGTGGCCGCGGGCGTCGTACCGGATCAGCCGGTGATCGCGGGTGACAGGCGACCAATCGAACATGCCGACGGCCTCCTGTGCGGTGGCGCTGGACGTCAGCCCGTGCACCCAGATGGCGGTCCGGCCGGGCCTGGAGGCCTGGCCCGACTCTGTCCAGGCGAGTTCGGCGTCCCCGATCGCGGTGGTGTGGATGGATGTAGGGAGGTCGCTCACCGGCAGGCCGCCGTTACTTCGACCGCACCTTCTCGCCGAGAGCGTCAACCATCAGTCCCACACCGATGCCCAACATCCAGACATCCTTGGCAAGCGCGGTGCCCTGCTGGGTGGGGGCCAGGGTGCCTGGTTCCCGCATGCCTGGGGTGTTCAGGTAGAGGCCGAGGAGACTCGCCGAGAAGGCTGTCAGACCCGCGCCGGCAACGGCGGTGGGGACGATGGGGAGCAACAACGCGGCGCCGAGGGCGATCTCGCCGGTCGAGACAAACCGGATGAACGCAGGTGGGCTGAGCTTGGTTGCCAGTGGGTATGTCCCGGCGGTGAGGCCGTGGAGCTGTGTGGCGGTCTCCTCGTCGGCCTGTCGTTTGGCCAGACCCGAACTGAGGATGAACGCGCCGGTGGCGACCCGGGTGGGGATGTGGCGAACTTTGAACTTCATGATGGCTCCTTTCGGCAGCATCCACTGCCTCAGCCGATGGTATTGCCCGACAGCACTTCAGTCAGGGCGAAGAGGAAGACCGGGTGATCGCGAGGTCGACCAAATCCCTTGCTGGCCCGCGCAACCCGCGATTTGGATCCCATACTGCACGCAACACCCGAGGCATTGCGACGCCGGACACCTCGATGCGGACCAACTTGCCGTCCGCCAGCTCGGGCGCGACGGACAGACTGGACAGCACGGCCGGTGCGTCGGAACTGAGGACCGCGGCCTTGACTGCAGCTACCGACGTCAGCTCGAGCAGCGGATCCGCGGCCTCACCGAGCGCCGCCTCGAAGGTGACTCGCGTGCCCGAGCCGTGTTCACGTTGAACCAGCGGGGTGCGGATCAATTCGGCAGGGGAGATGGCGCGGCCGGCTTGTGCCCAGGGATGATCCGGCCGGGTGACCACCACCAGCTCGTCGTGCGCGACAGCCCGGTGATCCAGATGCGAATCGGTGTGTGGCCCTTCGACAAACCCCACGTCGACGGATCCTGCCAACACATCCCGGATGACATCGGCGGAGTTCATCGGCTGCACCCGTATCCGTGTTTCGGGGTGAAGGCGCCGGAGAGCCAGGGCCCAGGACGGAATCAGATACTCGGCAACCGTCATCGAGGCCGCGACCGTGACCGTGGCGCGCTTGCTGCCCAGCAACGAGTCGATCCCGGCGGAGAACCGTTCCGCTGCTTCGAGCAGACCCGATGCCCACTCCAGCACTGCGACGCCTTCGGGCGTCAGCTCTGTGCCCGACGGCGACCTGCGGAAGAGCACCACACCCAGTTCGCGTTCCACGGCATGGACGCGTGCGCTGATGGCCTGCTGGCTGAGGTTCTGCTCGCGGGCGGCGGCGCTCATACTGCCTTGCCGTGCCACTGACACGACAACGTCGAGGGCAGAGAGGTCGGGGACTCGGGCGGGCAGAACCATCTGTCGAGGCTACAAGCCTGACTTGTACCCGGACAACAACAAGCCCTCTACCTGTCTCGACGAGACGAGGTGACCATGAATCCATGACGCCGAACTGGTTCTCTGCAGTGATGGGCACGGGCATCGTGGCCACGTCGGGTGTGGCGTTGCACTCCGTCTGGCCGGCGATGGGAGTTCTCACCACCTTTTTCTGGGTGATTGCGCTGGCCGGCCTGGTAATCGCGTCGTGCCTCTTCCTCGGTAAGGGGCCTGCCGATCACGCCGCGGACCCCGGTATGGCTCACTTCTACGGCGCGCCAGCCATGGCCTTGGTCACGGTTGGGGCCGGGACGCTCGAGCTCGGACCGCAGTTCGTCGGTGACTCAGCCGCAGTGTGGGTCGGCGGTGCGTTGTGGGCGGTGGGTACCGCCGCGGGCGTGTTCACAACGGTGTGGGTTCCATTTCGGACGATCACCGGTACGCAAAGTTCCGCGGACGGTGCCATGCCGAGTTGGTTGATGCCGGTGGTTCCGCCGATGGTGTCGGCAGCCACCGGACCGTTGCTCCTCCCGCACGTGCCGCCCGGCGACATCCGATCAGGACTTCTCGCTACGTGTTACGTGCTGTTCGGGCTGACGTTGATTGTCGGGTTCTTGACGATGACGATGGTCTACTCGCGTCTCATCCATCGCGGACTGCCGTCTGTGCAGGTTGCGCCGACGGTATGGATCATGCTCGGAATGATCGGCCAATCCATCGCAGCCGCAGTGTTACTCGGGTCGAGTGCTCACCTCGTGTTCGACGGCGAGCAGGCCTCGATCGCAGATGGTCTGCGCGTCTTCGGTATCGGCTACGGATTGGTCATGTCGGGGTTTGCAGGGTTCGTCTTTGTCCTCGCGGCGTTGATCACCGTGCACAACGTCCGACGGGGACTGACCTTCACGCCCACCTGGTGGAGCTTCACCTTTCCGATCGGAACGTGCGTGACCGGTTCGGCATCACTTGCGGTTGCGGTGGGGTCGACACTCTTGCACGTCATTGCTGCAGCGTTGTTCGCGCTACTGCTGGTCACGTGGATCGTCGTGGCAGTATCGAGTTCGGTCTACCTGCGCAGAACAACCATTCAGCGACAGCGCTTTTCACGCCTCGAGGTCGCCAACGCAAGCGGTCCCGATCTTGCTCCTGGGCCGGCCCGTATTGGTAGGGCTGTCGCCTGACCTGGGCCAGTAGGGTAGGCGACAGCCCCTGGCCACGGCCGTTCACACTATGGAGTTGTCAGGGTGCGTCCGCGGTCCCGTCGATGTGTCGGGTGCGGTGGTGTGCTGGTTAGCGTGCGTGAGGCAGTCCGAGTCCGGCGGCCTGAGTCAGGCTGCGAGGGTGAGGGTTCGGCGGTTGTAGGCTGGTAGTGGTTGTCGGGTGGGGTCGATGTCGGCGGGTGGGATGAGCCAGGGGTGTCCGTCGGCGCCCATGGTGATGTCCCAGTCGGTGTGGTGCACGGCCCGATGGCAGGTGCGGCAGAGTAGGCAGCCGTTACCCAGGGTGGTGGGTCCTCCGTCAGCCCAGTGCACGATGTGGTGGCAGTCCGACCAGGTCGCCGGCGCCCCGCATTTGATGCAGCAGGTATCTCGGATCAGGATCGCTTTCCGCACAGGCCCGGTGAACAGGCGTCGGGGTGGGCTCAGATCGATCGGCACTTGCTGTCCGTCCAGGGTGATCGAGGTGATCACCGCATCACACGCAGCTGCGGCTGCGGTTGCTTCGGTGACCGGGCCCATCCATCGCAGTGACGCCCGGTCGGGATGATCGACGGGAACCGTCACCATGACTTCCGTTTTCGGTGCTGACACCCAGCCCTGCCCACCGCCGCCGCAGTCGAGGAGTTGATGCAGAGCGTCAGCTCGTCGTTGTGTCGGTGTGCGGGTATCTGCGCTGCCGTCGGGTTCGGGTCGGGGTCTGGACCACACGTCGAGGGCGGACATCATCTTCTCGCCAGTCACCGCATCAACATCAAACGTGCCTGCCAGTCGGCCATCGTCAGTGATCGCATAGTCCAGAGTGTTCAACGAGGCGTCCTCGGCGGCCGGCACCCCACCCGCCGGCCCGGCGACGTCGTTGCCTATCGCCCGGGCGATCCGCCCGATCTCCGCCGGTGGTGCACCAGAGAACGGATGGCTGAGCAATTTTCGCTCGACCTCACCCCGGAACTCTTCGCTCATCACACCCACCACGCGGCCCCGAACATGGCTGATGCCTGGGACCACTGCATCGACGTGTTCGGCGGACAGGAATCCGTCCCGAAAGTATCCGGCTGTACGGTCCAGGCCTGCTAGCCCGGTGCCGATGCGTAACCACCGCGCCGCCGCCCCAGGAGTAGCACCGTTGGCCTGCAACAGCTTTGACGTTGTCGACCCCATCCGTTTGGCGACACCCAACCGGTCGATGATCGCCGCACCCGCCGCCAACCGTGCATCGACAGCATTACGCAGGGTGATCAGATCTTTCACCACCGCCACCACCCCGGCCGGATCAGCAGGGAACTCCACCCCGATGACCTCATCAACCAGATCAACAACAGCCTCACCACACCCCCTCCAAGACAACAACACTGGGACAACAACATTGGGACAGCCGATCACAATGGTGGCGTAGTCACACGTATCTCAGAGTCAGGTCTTGCGGACGATCAGCGTGTCATCAGTCTAGCTCAATCGAACACACATTCGATAGTCATTCGTCTGGATGAACCCTCAGGGCTTCGGCATGCGGGCAATCAAAGCGCCTCGCGCCCAAGCACCTTCGCGATCAACGGCAGACGAGCGGTCCGCATCTTCTGTCTCATGTCGTCGACAAAAGCTGGGTCAGCAGTACTCGGCGAGCCCGCGTCGAAAGGTGGTGCCGGATCGTATTCGATCATCAGCTGAATGCGGCGTGCCACATCCTCGCCGAAGATGGTTGCAGCGACCGTCAAGGCGAAGTCCATTCCGGAGGTGACGCCGGCTCCGGTGATCACGTTGCCGTCCTGGACCACTCGCTCACCGACGGGTTCGCATCCGAACTCGCTGAGCATGGACATCGACGCCCAGTGGCTTGTCGCCTTCTTTCCCGCGAGTAAACCGGCAGCCGCGAGGGTGAACGAGCCGGTGCACACGGAGGTCACCCATCGAGCGCCGGCTGCCTGTGTGCGTAGGAAGTCAAGCGCAACAGTATCTTCGAACAGCTCGAACGCTCCCCGTCCACCGGGGACGAACAGCAGGTCGGCCTGCGGCGCCTCGTCGAGGGTGACGGTCGGAACGATGCTCCAACCACAATCGGTGGTCACCGGTTCGAGCTTGTGCCATGCCAAGTGCACGTCGGTGTCGGGGAAGTGTGAGAAGACCTGGGCGGGGCCGGTCATGTCCAGCTGCGTGACGTTCGGGAAGAGCAGCACGACGATCTGCAGTCTGGTCATGACCGACCCTAAACCAGAGTCACCACCGATAGGGCTGTTCGAGTCCGACTCTCACTCGGCTACGCGCACCAGCGCCTTGCCGAAGTTGCGGCCACTGAGCAGGCCGCGGAATGCCTCGGGCACGTTGTCCAAGCCGTCGGTGATGTCTTCGCGGTACTTGAGCGACCCATCGGCCACCCACTGTGTGGCCTCCTCGAGGAAGCGAGGCATCTGCTCGGCTGCGAACTCGGTCTGGATGAACCCGCGGATGGTCAGGCTCTGGGTGAGCACGGCGCCCATCAACGCACCGGACCGGTCTGGGCCTTCCGGGGCCGACGTCAGGTTGTAGTTGGCAACCAGGCCACACACGGGAATGCGTCCGTACAGATTCATCCTGGGCAGGACCGCGTTGAAGACCGCCCCTCCCACGTTCTCGAAGTACACGTCGATGCCATCGGGGGTCGCGGCCGCGAGCTGGTCTTTGAAGTCGTCTGCACGGTGATCGATGGCTGCGTCGAAGCCGAGCTCGTCTTTGAGGTAGGCCACCTTGTCTGGTCCGCCGGCGATCCCGACCGCACGGGCGCCCTTGAGCTTGGCGATCTGCCCGACCGCTGACCCGACCGGGCCGGCAGCCGCGGCCACCACCACCGTCTCGCCCGGCTGCGGCTTTCCGATGGTCAGCAGCCCTGCGTATGCGGTGAAGCCGGGCATACCGAGAACGCCGAGCGCGGTGGACGGCGAGATGGCCTCTGGATCGAGCTTGCGGAGGTATTTTGCCTGTTCAATCGAGTGGGTGCGCCAGCCGGCGTACCCGAGCACCACGTCGCCAGGCGCGAAGTCGTCGACGGTCGAGGTGAGGACGCGTGAGACCGTGGCCCCCACCATCGTGTCGCCGATCTCGACCGGTGCGGCATACGACTTGGCCGCACTCATCCGGCCACGCATGTAGGGGTCCAGCGACAAATACAGGGTTTCCAGCGCCACCTCGCCCGGCCCCGGCTCGGAGAGATCGAATTCTTCGAATCGGAAATCGGAATCCTTGGGTTCGCCGTGTGGGCGTGCTGCCAGGACGATGCGGGTGCCGTTGGTCATGTATCTCCTCGTCGAGAATTGTTGCGGTCTCCCTCGTCAACAGCCGAGGGTGACAGTGCTGTTCCGTCGGCTGCCGAATGTGAGGCAACTCAAGTCACCATCGTCGCTCATCTGGTTCGCTACGGTGGGCCGATGAGCAGCAATACGCGACCGGCGTCCGAACTTTCCGGCCGGGCTCGACAGAACCAGATCTACACCGACGGCGTCTTTGGACGAAAACCCAAGGTACCCACTAATTTCGACGATCTGGAACGCGCTGCCAAGCGCAAGATGTCCGCGAAGGCGTGGGCCTATGTCGCCGGCGGGGCGGGTGACGGCAGCACCATGCGTGCAAACCGCCACGCCCTCGACAGCTGGGCGATCGTTCCCAGGATGCTGCGCGACGTGTCAGTGCGGAGTCTGTCCACCGAGCTGTTCGGACAGCAGTTGCCGGCACCGATCCTGTTCTCTCCGGTCGGTGCGGGCGGCCTCGTCTTTCCGCAGGCCGACGTCCACATCGGCCGGGCCGCCGCCGAACTCGGTGTGCCGTACATCTTCTCCAGCCAGGCCAGCGCGCCGATGGAGAGCACTGCCGCGGCGATGGACGAGGTGTCGCCCGGGGCGCCCCGTTGGTTTCAGCTGTACTGGTCGAGCGACGAGCAACTGGTGGACAGCTTCCTGCAGCGCGCCGAGAAGTGCGGTGCGGCGGCCATCGTGGTCACGCTCGACACCACCATGCTGGGATGGCGGCCGCAGGACCTGAACCTGGGGTCGCTGCCGTTCGCGCAGGGGCTTGGCATCGACCAGTACACCTCTGATCCGCGCTTCGTCGACATGGTGCGAGCTCGTATCGCTGCGGCCGTACCCGGTCCCAAGCCCCAGGTGACGGTCGGCGCGATCAAGTCCCTGGTGTCGATGGCGAAGAACACCCCCGGCAGTGTGTTGGCCAACCTTCGCTCGCCTGTGCCCAGGGAGTCTGTGCAGACCTTCCTGGAGACCTATTCGCGTCCCTCGCTCAATTGGACGGACATCGCCGGGCTGCGCGAGCGGACGTCACTGCCGATCGTCCTGAAAGGAATCCTGCACCCCGAAGACGCACGGCAGGCCGTCGATGCCGGGGTGGACGGCATCCTGGTCTCCAACCATGGCGGCCGGCAGATAGACGGATCCATCGGCTCGGTCGAAGCGCTCACCGACGTGGTGGCAGCGGTTGACGGCAAGGCGAAGGTGTTGCTGGATTCGGGCATTCGCGGCGGCGCCGACGTCTTCAAGGCGCTGGCTCTGGGTGCGGACGCGGTGTGTATCGGACGTCCGCACATGTACGGACTCGCGCTGGCCGGATCGGCAGGTGCGCGAGATGTGGTCGCCAACATCATCGCCGAGCTCGACCTGACGCTGGGACTGTCCGGGAACACCAACACCGCCGACCTGTCGCCGGCGGTGTTGAAGAAGGTACGACTCGACTAGATGAGTTTTCGGCCGGTCCGGATGCGACGGCGGACGTCCCACAGGTAGGCGTTGAACGGGAATGCGCGCATCGGTTCGGGCAGTCGCGTCACAACCGACCGGACGATGCGATTGTGCAGGTCGAAGAGTCGTTGCTGCCGCGGTGACCACTCGAGGCCCATCTTCTCGCGGAACTCGGGTGGCAAGAACCCTGTGGTGAGGAAGAGACCGAAGTCTCCGATCAGCATGGACACCGGCTTGGGCAGGAACTCGAACTTGGCGATGCTGATCAGCAGGTCCCGGATGGTGTCGTCGATCTCCAGCTGCGCGACGGTGCCATCCCAGTACTCCTGGAAGTCGGCGCGTGTGGCCGGCCACATCTCGCGTGGCATCTGCAGGGTGGTGCCCATGAGAGCGCCCTGCTGGTATGCCTCTTCGGTGATCGCCGATGGGTCGCCGTAAAGAACCTGCATGTCTTCCCAGCCCTTGTACAGGCAGGCGGCAACCCACAACTGCAGACGGGGATCAAAGGCGTTGTACTCGACCGGGCTCGACTCGGTGGACCGCACCTGTGCGTGTGAATGACCGACGGCTTTGCGGTATGCCTTGCGGTCTTCCGGGGTGCCGTTCACCGCGACCGCGAGGTACGACAGTGTGGTGCGGCCCCGCTTGATGGGGTGCTTGAACAGGTTGCCGCTGTCGACCTTGCTCTCCGCGACGCCATATCCGACCGCAGGGAGTGCGAGTTGCATGATCACGTTGGCCGCCCCGGCGAGAGCGGAAATGCCCGGCATGTCCAACAGGTCCCCGGGCGCACCGTCGGTCTCTGCGCGATTGCGGGTTCGGATGGGCTGCGGCCTGTCGATGGACAGGGCAGCCGTTCCGTCAACGGTTCCAGACGTCATTGTCGGCCTCCAAGGTTGCTTCTGATAACAACCGTTATCTCTTTCGTATTGAAGCGGCGATCGGACCGAAAGTCAATCGTCGTTAACCGAAGGTGGAAAGATGAGGCCCATGGCAGATCCTTTGCGCCCATATGGCGGCGAGAATGGAGCTGACCGGGTCAAACGTCGCCGGGCAGCGCTGATCGAAGCTGCGCTAGAGATCCTCGGCTCGGCCGACGGGGTGGCGATCAGTGTTCGCGGGGTGTGCCGGCAGGCCGGACTGACCGCGAGATACTTCTACGAGAGCTTCGAAGACGTGGACCAGTTGGTGGGCACCACGTACGACGCCGTCGTTTTCGACATAGCCGAGGCCGCCCAGACCGCAGTGACATCCGGCGGTCAGTCTCCGCGCGAGCAGATCCGCTCCGCGGTGGGCGCCATCGTTCGGCTCATCGACACCGATCGGCGCAAGGGCCGGGTGCTGTTCTCGCAGACACTGCTCAGTGGGACCCTGGCCACCAAACGGATGGACGCCGCCATGATGTTCGCGGCGCTGACCATCCAGACCTCGGGCGCCCAGTTCGACGACGCGACCACCCAGGGGGCGGCCCACTTCTATGTCGGCGGGCTCGGGCAGGTGCTCAACGCGTGGATCGACGGGCGGATCGATTGCGCCACCGACGAATTGATCGAACTGTGTGTGACGATGATGTTCGGTGCGATCTACGAACTCCTGCCCGAGAACGCTCAGCGCACCGATTGACCGGCGCGGCGTTCGTTCCAGCGGTCGAAGACCAGCCACGCGAGCAGACCGGTCACAGCTACACCGATACCGCTCAGGCACACGGCAATCCAGCCTCCGGCGCCGTATGCGTAGCCCGACGAGACCGAACCCGCCACCGCGCCTGCAAAGTACGTGACCATGTACGCCGTCGTCACGCGGCTGCGCTCCTCCGACGCCAGCGAATAGATCGCGGATTGATTCGCCAACTGCGAAGCCTGAACCCCGAAGTCGAACACCACGAGGCCGATCACCAGCGCTGCCAACGGTGTTCCGGGCCACGCGAGCGACAACCAGCCGATGATGGTGACAACCCACGCGGCCGTGGTAGCCATCCGCAGATGCCCACGGTCGGCGAGCTTTCCGAACAGCGGAGCCGCCGCGGCGCCGGCGACCCCGGCAAGACCGAACAGGCCGATGGCAGCCTCCGAGTAAAAGAAGTGCTCACCCCGGCTTCCCGAGAGCAGGAACGCGATCGAGGTCCACATGGCGCTGAACCCGAACATCGTGAGAAACCCGAGCAGCATCCGTTGCCGGAGCATCGTCTCGGCACGGACGATCCGGGCCACCGAGATCAGCAGTTGGCCATAGGGCTGCCGGGGGCGGTGCGCGTCGGGTGGCACCGAGACGTAGACCACCACGGCCAGCACCACCATCAGGGCCGACCCCGTGAACAACACCGATCGCCAGCCCCCGAATTCGGCGATGAGCCCGCTGACGACGCGGGCGAGCAGGATGCCCAGCAACAGTCCGCTCATCACCATGCCGACCACGCGTCCGCGATCTGACGGCACCGCAAGGGACGAGGACCACGGCAACACGATCTGGGCGGTGGCCGCACACACGCCGGTCAGGATCGATGCGATGAAGAGGGTACCGAAACCGGGAGCCAGTCCTGAGAGCAACAGGGCAACTGCGGATGCGACCATCATGCTGGGCGCCAACAACTTCCGGTTCAGCAGATCGCCCAGCGGGACCAAGAACAGCAGCCCGGCCGCGTACCCGAGTTGAGCGGCGGTCACCACCAGTGCGGCAGTCGACGTGGAGACGTCGAAGTCCCGACGGATCTCCTCGAGCACAGGTTGCAGCACGTAGAGCGACGACACCGAGACGCCGCACGTGATGGCGAACAACACCACAAGGGACCTGCTGATCCCCGGCCGGTCACCCGGTGAGGCGGGAATTGCCGACGACGGATCGGTGGGTGGGTCTGGCGTCGCTCGCATGATCCCCAGCCTGCCGGATGCGTCGCGGTGACGCGCGATCGGAGCCCTGCGGCGACGTCGGTCAGGCGTCGGCACGGCGGCATCGGGAGGCCTTGCGCGGCGAAACGCGCAGCGGCCGACCCCGTGTTCGCGTGAGCGTGATGGAGCGGCACAGTAGGTTGATGACATGAACACCGTGCCCGAGCCGACGCCGCGAGACCACGGCGGCGACAGCTGGCGCGAATACGGCCAGGAAGATCTTCCTGCGCCGCTGGCGGCAGCGTTGTCAGCCTTTGCCGAACACGGATATCACGGCACCTCGGTTCGCGACATCGCCGCACGCGCAGGTCTGAGTGTGCCCGGGCTGTATCACCACTATCCGTCGAAGCAGTCGCTGCTGAAGGGTTTGCTCGAGCTCACGATGAGTGATCTGCTCGGCCGGTCCGAAGCAGCGCTTGCCGAAGCCGGTCCGACGCCGCTCGAACGCTACGACGCCGTGGTGGAGTCCCTGCTGCGGTTCCACATGTACCGGCGGGCCCAGGCGTTCGTCGGCTCCACCGAGATCCGCAGCCTGGACCCGTCGTTCCGCACCGATTACATCCAACTGCGCGACAGGCAGCAGCGGATGGTCGACAGGCTGGTGATGGACGGCGTCGAGTCGGGTGACTTCCGCTGCCCCAATCCAGAGGACGCCGGACGGGCGGTCACCACCATGTGTGTGGGGGTCTCCACCTGGTACCGGCCACAGGGACGTCTCGGTCCCGACGAACTCGTTGCCCGTTATCTGCTGATCGCCAGACGGATGGTGGGGTACTTTCCGGATCAGCCGTGAGGGGTGACGTCGACCGGCTTGACCGTCGAGTCCGGGCGTGACATCCTGAGCCCATTACCGAACGAGCGCTCGGTCGGGATTGCCTTTTCGGGCCCTCCGGCGCCGCACTAGGAGGTGCACATGGCGATCAGCCTTTCCTACGATCCAGCCGTTGAGGACGTGGTCTCGAAAACCCGTGACTTCGTCCGCGACCACGTGATGCCGATCGAGGACGAGTTCGCCGGTGACATCACCGCCGCCGGCGGCGACAAGCGGAGACTGAAACTGCGTGACCAGGCGCGCGACGCCGGTGTGCTCGCGCCTCACGCGCCCGTCGAATACGGCGGCCTCGGCCTCAATATGTCCGATCGCGCCCCGGTCTTCGAGGCCGCCGGTTACTCGGTGTTCGGTCCGATCGCGCTGCACATCGGCGCACCCGACGAGGGCAACGTGCACATGCTCGCGCACATCGCCGGCGCGGACCAGAAAGAGAAGTACCTGGCTCCACTGGCCCGCGGTGACGTGCGGTCGGCCTTTGCGATGACCGAGCCCGCACCGGGCGCGGGTGCCGACCCGGCAGCACTGCGCACTGCGGCCACCAAGGTCGACGGCGGCTGGAAGATCAACGGCGACAAATGGTTCATCACCGGCGCCGACGGTGCCGGCTTCTTCATCATCATGGCGCGGACTGCGGGTTCCCCCGGTGACCGCGGCGGCGCGACGATGTTCCTCGCGCCGGCCGACACCCCCGGCATCACAGTGGGACGCCACATCAACACGATCGACCGCGCGATGATCGGTGGCCACTGCGAGGTGGCATTCCGCGACGTGTTCGTTCCGGACGAAGACGTGCTCGGAGAGGTCGACGAGGGTTACCGCTATGCGCAGGTGCGGCTGGGTCCAGCGCGTATGACCCACGTCATGCGCTGGATGGGCAGCGCCAACCGTGCCCAGGACGTCGCGCTCGACTACGTCGCACGCCGGGAAGCCTTCGGCGGCAAGCTCGGCGATCTGGGGATGATCCAGCAGATGGTGGCCGACAACGAGATCGATCTGGCTGCTGCGCGGGCGTTGCTGGTCAAGGCCTGCTACGCCCTCGATCAGGGGCAGCATGCGGGCGACGAGACGTCGATCGCCAAAACATTTGCCGCCGAGGCATTTTCAAGGGTCGTCGACCGCGCGATCCAGATGTGCGGCGGCCAAGGCGTATCCGACGAGCTGCCGTTGGCGCGTTTGCAGCGTGAGCTGCGGCCGTTCCAGATCTACGACGGCCCGTCCGAGGTCCATCGCTGGGCGCTGGCCAAACGGGCCGTGGGCAAGGCGAAGAAGGCGGCAGCCGCTACTGCCGCGAACGGGACGGCGTCGTGACCGAGCTACCGGGCATGGACGTCCCGGCCCTACGCGCCTTCCTCGTCGACAGCGGTGTGCCGGTATCCGGCGAGCTGGTGGTGGAGCTCATCAGCGGTGGCCGCTCGAATCTCACATTCGCTGCGCGCGATGACAATTCGCATTGGGTGGTGCGCCGTCCCCCGACGGGCGGACTGACACCTTCTGCCCACGACATGAACCGTGAGTGGACCGTCACCCGCGCACTCCAGGACACGCCGGTGCCGGTGGCGCGCACCGTCGCTTTCGACAAAGAGGGAACTGCCCTCGGTGCGCCGCTCACCGTGGTCGAGTTCGTGGAGGGCCTCGTGGTGCGTAGCGACGACGAACTCGACGCGCTCGACGACGATGCCGTGGAACGCAACGTCACCGGACTGGTCAAGGCGCTCGCAGACCTGCACGCCGTGGACTACCGAGCGGTGGGGTTGAGCGAGTTCGGCCGTCCCGATGGCTTCGTCGGACGGCAGGTGAAGTTGTGGGCCCGGCAGTGGGAACACGTGAAGACCCGCGAACTCGACGATGTGGCGACATTGCATGCGGCACTGACCGAGGCGATCCCTGCGCAGACCACCAACTCGATCGTGCACGGCGATTTCCGGGTCGACAACACCATTCTCGACGCCGGTGATCCGGGCGTTGTCAAAGCTGTAGTCGACTGGGAGATGTCGACCCTGGGTGACCCGCTGACCGACGTCGCACTGATGTGCACCTACCGGGAACCGATATTCGACGCCGTACTGGGGATGAAGGCGGCGTGGACAAGTGATCGGTACCCCTCGCCGGACGACATCGCTCAGCGGTACGCACTGGCATCCGGTCGTGAATTGTCCGACTGGAACTTCTATCTCGCGCTTGCCAACTTCAAACTCGGCGTGATCGGCGAAGGCATCACCCACCGCGCGCTCAGTGGATCGTCATCGGGCCGGGGAGCCGAGAATGCAGCGGCTGCGACCGGCGAGTTCATGGCGGCAGGATTGCGCGCCATCAAGGGAAAGAACTAGAGGGGCACACACGTGACACATGGTGCAGAACGCAAGGTGGCGTTGGTGACCGGTGCCTCGCGCGGTATCGGCGCGGCGATCGCGACCCGATTCGCCGCAGCAGGCTGGGATCTGACGATCAGCGCCCGCAGCCCGGAACCATTGCAGGACTTGGCCGGCCGCCTTTCAGGCGAACACGGGGTGCGCGTGGAGGTTGTCACCGCCGACATGTCCGACGAGGAGCAGTTGCAGTCGCTGGCCGCGGGTCACCTCGAGCACTTCGACCGGGTCGACGCACTGGTCCTCAACGCTGGGATGGGGCAGAAGGGGCCGATCGGTGAACTGCCGGTTCGCCGATTCGACAAGCTGTACCAGGTCAATGTCCGCTCGGCCTACGTGTTGCTCCAGTCGTTGCTGCCGACTCTGCGCAGTACCGCCGAGACTGCCGGTGCTGCGAAAGTGGTTGCCATAGCATCGATCACAGGAGTGCACCCCGAGCCTGAGTTGTCCGCATACGGTGCCACGAAGGCCGCGCTGATCTCCCTGTGCGAAACCTTCAACCTCGAGGAATCCGAGAAGGGCGTCTCGGCGACCACCATCTCACCCGGTTACGTCAACACCGACATGTCCACGTGGACCGCGATCCCGGCCGCGGAGATGATCACCGCCGACGACGTGGCCACCATGGCATTCGCGGTCACCGAGTTGTCGCGGTACGCGGTCCTTCCCGGCATCGTCCTCACCCGGCCCGGTACCAACCTGGGGCGTGCCTGACTTGCGTCACTAGAACCACTGTCACCGCTCAGAGCCATGGCTCCTCGTCATCGGGCGGCAGACTAACGCTGGTTGATCCATCCGATGCGGTCCGCAGTGAAGATGAAGGACACGTCGTAGAGCACAATGTACTGGCCTGGGGGAGAGCCAGGAGGATTGTCGAAGCACACATCGCCTGAGGCGGTTCCGCCAGGAGCGACTTGACCAGAGTTCAGCGGGGTTTCGCTTCCTACGAACGAAGAGTTCCGTATTGCTCCGTTTGGATCCTGCAACTTCCAATCGAAGACGTTAAAGCTGGCTTGGTCTTTTCCCGCGTTTCGGATCGTCACTGCGGTGCACAGGTAATTCGAACCAAAGGTGCTGGTGTCAATTAGGGGGGTCGTGGTGGTGGTGACATCTTCGAGTGTGACCGCATCCCCGGCATTGGCCGCGGTGTCACCGGATTGCTTGCCCGGAAACGTCAGCCCACTCTCGGCCGGTTTGCTGCCTGCGCTCCCGCCAGATGTCACAGTGGCTTCATCATTACTACTCAAACCTGCCAAAGCAGCAACACATCCACCGAACAGCAGCACAAACACACCGAGAAGGATCCAGGGCCATATTCTACGTTTTTTGGGAGGGGGCGCCTGTTGGTAGTACCCCGGAGCGGAGCCTCCCGGATAGCTACCTTGGGGATAGGGGTAGCCGCCAGACGGTTGCACGTACTGCGGATTGTTGGGGTCGTAGGGGGGTTGTGAGTTGGACACGACCGCTCCTTCGTTAGCTTACGAAATACAACATTAAGTTTGAGATACGCAATCGAAGTATCGGCCGCCTTGCGGGCGGTGTTACCGCCGTCCGGGGTCACTATCTGGCAGGAGCCAACCCAGCCTTGAACGACAGACCTAAAGGGGAGTCCAAGCCAGTTCAGGCTGAGTCACACCGACATGTTCACGTGGACCGCGATCCCGGCTGCGCAGATGATGACCGCCGACGACGTGGCCACCAAAGCGTTCGCGGTCACCGAGCTGTCGTAGTACGCGGTTCTTCCCGGCATCGTCCTCACCCGGCCCGAGACCGACCTGGGTCGTGCCTGACACCGCTGGTGGTGGGCGTACGCGCATGGGAGGGTCTCAGAAGTGGCGGGATCTAGTGGGGGTGTCGGGATGAGTAGAGGGCGGGTCGCGGTGGTGTATGCCGCGGCGGCGATTGCAGTCATCGGAGCGGTATCGGCCTGTTCGCCCGACCGGCCGCCGAATGAGACATTCTCCGTCCAAGATCCTTTTGACGTCGATGACCTCGACGATCCGTCGAACGTAAAGCGCCCTGATGTGGAGGGCAATGTCGTTGTACGGGGAGCGAAATCGTCGTGTGCGGGCCTGGCCGTCGGCGTCGATGACTTCTACCTGAAGCGAGTAGACGTCGAGGTCGGTGAGGGGGGAGACGGAGTCGCGACCAGGGTGACGTGGACTTTGTCGAGTCCGATCCCACCGTTTGGTGGGACGGTGTTTGTGTTCACAGGGGTAAGCGCTGACGAGACGGAGTCGATTCAGCTCCGTTACTCCGTGGCAAACGGCCAACGGTTCGAGCTGTATGTGCTCAACAGCGAAGACCGGAGAATAGACCTCACTGGCGAGCCACTCCGTACCGACACTGGAGTTGTCAGTGTGGTCGTTCCATCGCCAGACATCATGGTGTTGGGCGCGGGATTTCACTGGTCAGCGGAAATGTCACACAATTCCGGTGCCGTGCAACATTGCCCGGCGTGAACGAGGGTCGCGGGTGTCGGACGAAGGCCCGACGCTTGATCGATGGGCTTGGTGGGGCGCTCAAACCTTGTGCGAGCGTGTAGGAGTTCTTTGTGCCGGCCGTTACGCTAGCCGGGATGTATATCGGGGAGGTTGAAGCGTCGGTCCTCGACAGGTTCCGGCGGTCTGGCGGTCTCGCCGACGTCGAAACACTGCGTAGGTGCGTGCCGATACGCAGGGACCAGTTCGACAACTTTATTTTTGAGGCCACCCTTTGGGCGATTGACGAAGGCGCTGCGAACTCGTTCTCGTATGCCTGCAGCGAATTCAAGGCGGCGTACCGGTCAGATCAGACCGCCCTCGGCAGTCCGGTGCCTCTTGTTCCGCCGGCGGTCACCGAACACGTCGGCCGCATCGTTTCTCGATGGCAGCTTGGTCGGCAGGTCGCCGGGGCTATAGATCTACCCGACGAAGAGGCTCGGCTTCGCGCGGAGCTGTATCTAAACCTTGGCGGCGACCTTGGGGATGGGCTGGCGGCCGCGGGGCGCCGTCTCTGTAGCCGCATGTGGTCGGCACGTATCGGAGACGGCTTTGTGCACCCCGTGGTTGGCGGACACATCTGGAACAGCAACGCAGGGAGTTACGGCGGCGATGACGTTGGTGGCGGAGGACCGCTCATCGACGCGATCTACGCTGCCGGTGATTTGACAGGACGATGGCAGTCCGAACCGGATGACCGTCCCGTCATCGACCGCGAGATTATCGACCTGGCACACACTTTGGGCTGGAAGCTGTAGGAGAAAGCCCGTATCAAGGCGCCCCGGGCCCGTGCTGCTGCCGTCACTGCAGCCATGGGCCGTCGCTTCACCTGAACCTGAATCTGAGTTGAAATCGTTGCATGCGACTACTCGATGGCGTAGCCGAGCGCCCATCCGTGATCGGCAAGTGACTTGAGCAAATTACGGTCGCCGTGCTCGCAAGCTATCGCGGGGTAGGTGTCGTTGGGTAGGTGGGCCGTCGCGAACACGCCTGGGCGACCGCCCACGGAGTCTCGCAGCGTTGAGGCCGCCAGATACTCGCCGTAATACAACGGAACCCCTGGATAGACTTTGCTCCTACAGTTGCCGCCCGCCACGGTGCCAGTCAACGGGCCAGTGTCCGCGCTGCGCGTTCCGGGCGAACAAACAATTTCGAGAGCAGCGGCAAGCGATGGGCCCGCAGGGTCCGACGTCTCGTTGCCGATGACGATGATGCCGGCAGAAACCAGCGCCACCAGAATCGCCCCAGGAACGATAAAGCGCCAGCGGCGTGCCCCGACTCGCTGGCGCAGTGTCGTCATCACCAAACCTTGCCACATGGGTGACGCAGATCCGCTGCAGTGAGGTTCTGTTTCGTCGCTGGTGTCGAAACGTCCTGCAGCGAAGCTATTTACGTCGGTATGATTGGCTACGTCGGGTTAAATCCGGGGAGAGGTACGCCTCGTCGGAGGGCTACTGCGGGGCGGCGAGTATCTGTTCGACGAGGATGTCGGCGCGGCCCGCGTGCCGTGCCAGCTCCTCGATCATGTGAAGCCCTATCCAGTGGAAGGTCACCTCGCCGCGGCGGTAGTGCACGAACCGGTCGGCCGGATCAGGTCCTTGCGCGATGTGTCGGGAACGGTCAGCGGCAGCTTCGTATTCTGCGATCACGTCTGCGAGCGTTTGTTCGGGATCCACCAGCCATCCGCGGTCGTCGCCCGCCGCATAGCCGTCGCACTCGGCCGCGGCAAGACCCGCGACAGTGCGTTGGAACCAGACCCTTTCCGCCGCGGCGCAATGTTTGACAAGTGCAATCGGAGTGGTCAGTGAAGGCACGAAGCGCGACCGGCTTTGAAAGTCCGTCAAGCGGGCCACCGAGTCGATCAGGGCCGTACGGTTCGCGTCGAGGACAGCGGCAAGCTCTTTGTCGATCATCGTCAGATTCTACGGAGAGGGCGGCAGCAAAGGAATACCGGAATTCATTGTCGGACGACCTCTCCAGACACACGGCACCACCGAGATTCGGGAAGCGTTCCGCCCTTGGTGACTAAACACGTTGTGCCGCAGCCGATAATAGATACTACGTGGCTGGCGATTGGTTTTTTCGGGCTGCAGTGGTGGCTGCCTACCAGAGATCCGCGGGGCGCCAGTCGCAGATGAGCGGACTTGTTGACTTGCCAGGTGTCAGTCGGGAGCTGGCGCTGGGGGCGGAACACGAAGATGCGGTCTTCTTCGTCATATGTGTCGATCAAGCCGGTGGAGCTCAGTGCTGCGGTGGGGCCCGTCCATTGACGCCAGTCCCGGGCGGCGTAGAACTCGGCGGCCGTGTCGACGGCGTTGAGGGCGCCGATGTCGTGGCGCTCGCGGATGATCGACTCTGCATGGTCCATGATCACCCGGCCCAGGCCGCGCCCCTGCTGATCGGCGCGGACGGCGACACCTTCGACGTAGCCGGTGCTGAACGAGTGGTCGTTGTGCCAGAGTGTGCGAGGTACGACCGACGCGTGTGCTATCAGGGAGCCGTCATCGGTAACCAGCACATGGACACCGTCAATGCCATGTATCTAGTCGTGGGATCGGAAGCTGGTTCCGAACGCATCCCGAACAAGCGCCTCCGCCGCGCGGGACTGCGCCGGCAAGAGCTCGCCGGGCTCCGCGATTAGTACATCAGCCATTCCTGCATGCTGCCATACGAGCGTCGAGAGACGGGCTACATTTCGGCATGGTGAGGAAGTCCAGTGCGGCACAAACGATTACGTCGATGAGCTGTACGGTCCACACCCTGCCTCTAACCAAAGTTAGACTAACGCAACAATAGTTGGAGAGTGCTGGATGGCGGAGCGGCCTCGTGGGACTATGCACATCCTAGATCGGGCTTCGTTTTGTCGTAGCGACGAATAATATTGTGACGCAATTCAATATGCTGAGAATAGGTATTCCGGCAATTAAACTTGACGAAGGAGTGGGTCTTGACGTGTGTTTCAAGCACCAGTGACTGTGATCGGGGTCGTAGGCCTGGCACGGCGGGTTGAGTTAGGGGTCAGCGTCGAATCCGAGTGACCTGTCGATGAGATCGATGTCGGTGGCCTTGATGGGGCGAATCTTGAGGGCGGACAGGTCGCGCATGAGTTCGGATGTGTCGATAGGTGACAGCTGCTGTGATCCGCTGACGCTGACGTCAACGATGCGCTGAGTTTTCCATTGCTGGGCGTTGGAGATGTTGAATCCGGGAAAGACCATCATGGTCGCTAGGGCGCCCTTACCGATGGGTTTGTGTAGGGCGATTTGTGCGCCTTTGTCTTGGGGTTCCTCGCGGACCCATCCTGATCGGCGCAGCGCCAGCAGTTCTCGGGTCGACACTTTCACGTTCTCGTACAAAGAGAGTCCCTTGGTGAGTTCGTTGGTGTACACCGCGCGCCACAGTTGCTCGAACGGCTGCTCTAGTGCGGAGTTATCGAACACTGTTTGCCACGCCCGCAGGTCGTCGCTGGCCATCGCGACGGGGTGGGCTAGTCGAATGGTGGCAGCACCGTCGAGGTGGAGTGGTTGTTCGCTGGCAGTGACCGGTTCTTTCGTGAGTTCGTCGAATCGGAAGAACGCGCCTTGATCGTTGACCCAGAGCAGGTTACGAGCCAGTGGTCCCATCAGGGGATGGTGCAGGTATCGCTGTACGACCGCGTCGAGTGTCCACCGCCGTTCGGTGAGCATTGCGGTCTCGAGGCGGCCGATGAGGTCGGGGCCGGTAGTCCGCAGGGTGCGTCGCATGGTGGTGTATTGCTTGTAGGTGTCGTGGACATCGCCTGGATCTGCGGCGTTTGGTGCTGGGACGTCAGCGAGGGGGGTCCCGGTCGAGTCCGTGATCTGTACCTGGAGCCGGTTGGTGAGGCTGACCGTGAACGTTGTCCGGTGGTAGTCGATGATCATGGTGGACTGTGCGTCGAAGCCGAGTCGTGGGATGACGCGGTCGGCGAGGTCCTCTGGTGCGAGGTCGAGCTGGTCGGCGATATGGTTGATGTTGGCTTCGGCCTTCTTCCGCAGCGCGGGGAATCTCAGTCCGTCGGCGATTGTCCATAGGGCGTGCAGTGCGTTGTCGGATCCGATGGCCATGAGGACGTCGAGGCCGGTGGCGGCGCGGCGGTGGGCCGATTGTAGGGGCCATGTCTGGATCAGCGGCGCGAGCAGGTCCACGGTGATGTCATCGCCCAGCACTCCCAGCGCGTCCAGTGCCCAATCTTGTTGCGATGGAGAGCCGGCTGCGGACCAACGAGTGAAGATGTCTCGTGTGAACTGGGCGAGGTGAGCGGGTGTGATGAGGTGTCGAAGTATGTCGATGCCTGCGTATTCGTCGCCGAGCCGCGACATCGCCAACATGGTGCAGATGTTCGTGACGGCTGAGGCAGGCAACGGACGGCCGTCACCCTTGAGGGAGATGGGCGGCAGGAGGACGGGTGAGAGCCACTCGGGCATGGTGGGAACACGCGACGGCAGGTGCATGAGCGGGTCGGTGTCGAGGATCCGGGTGACTTCGGCATGGGCGTAGTCGCCGGCTAGCGCTCGGCTGGCGTCGAGCAGGTGGTCGCGGTGACCTTCTCGGCCCAACTGCCCCAAGAGCTGTTCGGCACGTCGTCGGGGTGAGCCTGTGGCGCCGAGCGTGTGTGCGACGAGATCGGCTGCGGCAGTGTCGATGTGGCGGCGAAACCAGTGCATCGCTGTCGGGCGGATCGACTTGTTCCCTAGGCGTTCGATCATATGGGTGCTGATTGCGGTGCCATCGATGGGCGCCAGGACAGGAGTTAGTGCGGGTCGGCTTCGCACGACGCGAAGGACGAAGTCCGCGGCAGGATCACCGAACCGGGCGAGAATCCGTTGCAAGGTGGGTTCGGCCCTCCATAAAAACGTGGGGATCCCCTCGCGCAGCAGCCGCCGGGCGATCTCATCGGGGGCATTGGCGACCGTTTCGAGATGAGCCTGGGAGCCGCTCGAGTAGTAGTGCCCGGTGTCGTCCGCGTGATACCTGTGCAGCCAATCATTGTGCTCTCCCGGGAGCCAGGACACAGCAAGTTCTCGCTCTGGCGCGGGCACGTTGAGAACCAGCGGTGACCGGCGAGAACGAGGCTGCTGCCAGGGTGGGCTGGCCAGCAATGCGGGTAGGTCCTCTGCCGGTACGCTCAATGCCGACGGGACGGTGGCAGCGGCCTTCGATGACATCTTGGGGTGTGTGCGCTGCAGATCGCTCAGCAGCCGCACTGCTGTCGGGCCTGACGCGACCGCAAGCATTCGAGCGGCCCGTTCGGGATTCCTGGTCATCGCGTCGAGAATGGCCGGTTCCACGTACTTGTCATCTATTCGCGACAACAGCTCGGTCAGAGCGGCATCGGTGTCAAACTCGGCCAGTATCTTGGCCATGATCTTCTTGTGTTTGGCGTACAGGTTGCCGTCGAACAACTCGCCGACTAGGTACTCACAGCCGGGCCCGGCGTTTGTGCACATGCTGTAGACCAGATGTGGATGTTGCCCCACCGCCCACACCGCTGTGCCCCGGGAAGGCTCTCTCGGGTCAATGCGTGAGGCGGTCTCGAATATGTGCTCGGCGGTCTCGACGGTGGTGACGCACGTCAATAGCCATATCACGCTCCATTTGTCGTCAACTTCGACAGAAGAGAACGCCTCAATGTCGCTGTCGACCCAGTCGTTTTGGGTAGGCAGAAGGAATGAGCTCTCAAGGTTGCCGGCCAGCGTCAAACCCCGCAGGCGTGCCGCCCGGTCGACAACAGCGGTGTACTCGGCATCGGCCAGGCCCGCCAGCAGCGTTCGAAGATGGCTATGTACCTCAGTGAGGTGGAAGCCGCGTAGGTCCTGCCACGCACGGGCCCGAATTTGTCCCGGTGCCTCGCCCCGCGCGGACACAGACGCCGCCACAATCACGCACTCCGCTGCGAAGTCGGTGCCGTAGTGAGCGACTACGTGCTCCAGCAAAGCGATACCCGAGTCCTGACTCGAGGTGGACGTTGTCAGCACCTCCCATGCGCACGCGGCCGCCAGCAACTGAGCGAGTTCTCGGCCTGCGAACTGGGACGCAAGAGATGTCGAGGTGGCAATCGCTGAAGGTATAACCGCATCGCGGTATGCGCGGTCGAACTCAGCCACGAGAGCGCCGGACATTTCAGCCCGGGCGCGGGCACCTTTCGCGTGACCCGAGCGGACGGATCGCGTAACCGGCCCACGCCCTCGAATGGACTCGGTGTGTTTCCACCACGAGTCCGGTACCTGCCAACTGCTCCGCCGAACTCCCACTGTTCCCCCGTCACCTAGCCTGCATTACGCACCTATAGCGGCGGCGAGAACTAAACTTGTGCGAAGCCACCTGAGACGAGCCTAACTGTGCTGAGCGTGAGTGGTTCCCCTTCTCGCCCCGCCGACCGTTCAGTACGATCGCGGCAGTTCCCCATTGACGAGAAGGCCGCTGTCCCAGTACAACAATGCCTCAGGTGCACACGCAACGAGCCGGTGGACGTTGCTTGGTATCGGAGCATTAAGAACCTGGTTCGGTATTGTCCGCGTATGCGGAGATTAATGGTCGGGTTCGTGGCCGGCGGCGCTCTGCTCCTGTGCGCCGGATGTTCCAACGACTCCGACGATTCGGCGCTCGTACTGGAGATCGGTGGCGACTACGAGTTCGCCGCCTACAGCGATTCCTCGGGAAGCCACGACTTCGAGCAAGGGCAGACCAAGGTCATCTTGACCGGAGACGAGATCCCGAAAAGCATCTTCCTCCAGGTGCTGCCATTCCTCGACGGACGAGCCGCCGAGACGTGGTGTAAGGCAACCCTGGACGGCGTAGTCCAGTATGAAGACAGTAGCGACCACGGAGCACTGTGCTCCGAGTTCCAACCGTACGGCGGCGGGAACCGGTTAGATCCCACCAAGTGAACTTGGCGAACCGTTTCATTCGCTGATCGGCCCTGCATCCGGTCGCGGAAGGTTCCGTCTCTGGTGACGAAACATATTGTGCCGCAACTTGTTACGCGGACAGTGTTTCACATGTCAAGTAAACATGACACGGCGCAGGTAGGGCTAACGCTGGTCGGCCGCTAGCGCCGGAATCAGATCAAACTGATCTCTCGGCCTCACGCAGAATGTTCTTCATCATCGTGCGGTACACCGCACGATGAGCCGGCAAGTGGGCATACCAGTAGGCACGTCCGACGATGCCACGCGGATAGAACACTGTGCGCAGGTCGAGTTCGCTACCGGATTCGCTTGCGCTGATGCGGAACTCGAGCCACGACGTACCTGGTGACCGCATCTGTGACCGTAGCCGCAACGTGTGCTCGGGCTCCACTGTTTCCACGCGCCACCATTCGAGGTCGTCGCCGGGAGCCGGGGTGCCCTCATGGCTCGGGCTGCCGGACGATCCGGGGCCGCCGACGGCCCAGTCGATTCTCGAACGCAACTTCCAGGCCGGTGCTGTTCCGTACCAACCGTTTTCGGTGCCCAGCCCCTCGATCGCCTTCCACACAGCCGCCGCGTCCGCGACGGTGTGGCTGGTGTGGGCATCGACGTACGCCTCTTCACCGGCCCACTTGGGATCTGAGGGAATCGGTTCGGACGGGGCGCACGCCGGAGACGCGTTGGACCACGGCGTCTCCACATCACCGCGCCCCACGCGGGCCAGCGCGAGTTCGACGGACGTGCGGTAGGGGGTCAACCCGCCGGGCGGGGGTGCGATGACGTCGTCGATGTCGTGCTCGGAGGCGACCGCGTCGTGTTCGAGCGACTCCACCAGGGGACGGGCGAGACCGCCAGGAATCGGGGTGACGGTGCCGACCCAGTTGCTCGCCAGCGACGGTGTCAGGAACGGGATCACGATCATCTTGCGCTTGCGCAGCCCGGCAACCTCGGCATAGATCTGCATCATGTCGCCGTACTCGAGTACGTCAGGGCCGCCGATGTCCCATGTGCGGGACTCTGGAACCGTCGCGGTCGCTGCTTCCATCAGGTAGTGCATGACGTCCTGGACGGCGATCGGCTGAATCTTGTTGTGCACCCACTTCGGGGTGGTCATCACCGGCAGACGCTCGGTGAGGTGCCGAATCATCTCGAAGGACGCCGAGCCGGAACCGATCACGACGCCGGCCTGCAACACGATGGTCTCGATGCCCGATTCCATCAGTACTTCGCCGACCTCGGTACGCGAGCTCAGGTGCTCGGACAGTTGCACGCCGGAGGGGTGCAGCCCGGAGAGATAGACGATCCGGGACACCCCCGCCTTGCGTGCGGCCTCGGCGACGTTCTCTGCCGAACGCCGCTCCTCGGCGCTGAAGTCCTTGGAATTCCCCATCGAGTGCACGAGGTGGTACACCACGTCGACGTCGGTGAAGGCGTTCTCCAGCGACGCTTTGTCGCTGAGGTCGCCTTTGATCACCTTGGCGCTGCCGATCCAGGGCGCGCCCTTCAACTTGTCCGGGGTCCGCGCTAGGACTCGAACATCATGGCCACGTTCGATCAGGCGTGGTGCCAGCCGGCCGCCGATGTAACCGGTGGCGCCGGTGACCAGAGCACTGGGTGTCGAACTGGTGGCGGGCTGCATGAGCGCTCCGATGGTTGGGATTCGGCTTCGTTCCGAGACCGCGATCGTCTCGGTTCAACAGTTGCTGACGACTGAATGCCCAGGTCGAGAGATCTCAAACGCGAAGGTGCTCTAACGCATGGTGACGAGCGGTCGCTTTCCTTGATCGTCAGGATTGTCGGCGAGTGCGTGATCATTCACCGACATCACGTTGATGCCGGTGCTCCCCACGATGAGCTTGGTGATCGAGGCGTTGACCATGGTGCGGGCGACGACGGGCCAGGTCTGCGAGTCCACACCCCACAACTCCGCGACGACGGCCGCGATGGTGCCTGCCGACGATGCGGCGAGGGCGACCTGACCGGGACCCGCGAACGTGGCGATCTCCTTGAGAGCCTCGCGGATCGACTCGCGGTACTCGGCATAGGAACCGGCCCCGGTGCTGTGGCCGTCGGCAGCCCAGGCCAGCAGTGCCTTGTCGAGATCGCGCTGGAAGTCGCGCTGGGCGTCGGCGGCCTCGGCCGACGTGCCCACCGGTGGCATCTCCCGGTTGGTCAGGTGAGTCAGGTCGTATTCGTTCCAGCCCGCATTCACGACGGGCTCGGGAGCAGTCCCTTCCTTGAACTGCGCGACGATCTCCTGCACCGTCTCCAACTGCCGGGCCAGATTTCCCGACGCCGCGAAATCGAGCCGGCCCACGCGCCGCGCGAGGTGCTTGCCCACGTTCCGTGCCTGCTCCCGTCCGAGATCGGTCAGACTCCCGTAGCCGTTCTCGTCATGACCGGCCTGACCGTGACGCACCAAGTAGATGACACCCATGGGCATCATCTTGCCGTGCGGTGGCCCGCCGCCCGGCATCGGTCGCGCCGAGGTGCGGTGATCGTCTCTAATGGTGTGTCATGAGCGGTTCTCGAGACTTCCGGTTCGGGGTGAACTTCCTGGCCCAAGGAACGGCCGATGAGTTCTTGGCCCAGGTGCGGCACGCCGAACGCTGCGGTGTGGACGTGGTGCTGCTGCCCGACCATCTCGAACTGGGTGCGCCGTTCCCCATGTTGGTCGCGGCCGCAGCTGCCGCGCCGACCGTGCGGGTCGGCAACTTCGTCCTCAACGCAGGCTTCTACCGGCCGGCTCTGCTCGCCCGCGACATCGCCGGTGTCGACCAGTTGACGGGTGGACGCGTGGAGATCGGACTGGGCGCGGGCTATGTCGAGGCGGAGTTCGAAGCAGCGGGTATCCCGTTCGGGTCGCCGGGGCAACGCGTCGACCACATGCGCGACGTGGTGATCGAACTCAGACGGCTTCTCGGTGACCCGACCCGGACGCCGCCCTCGGTGCAGACACCACCTCCGATCATGGTCGCCGGCACCGGAAATCGGGTGCTGACGATCGCGGCCCACCATGCGGACATCGTTGCCCTTGCGGGTCTCGCCGACGACGAGGCTCTCGCTGAGCGCGTGGAATACATTCGCCGCCAAGCGGGTTCGAGGTTCGACGACCTTGAACTGAATCTGATCGTCTTCGACCTCGCCATCGACCGAGAGCCCGACCTCGACACGTTGCGTCACCACAACCGCGATGCCACCGACCGCGAACTGTTGCGCCAACCCAACGCGTTGCACGGGTCTCACGACGAGGTGGTCGCCCGCATCCGGCAACTGCGAGAGCAGTTCGGGATCACCTACCTGACGCCGATCGAGCCGTCGGCGGCAGATCTCGACGCGTTCGGCAGGGTGATCTCAGAACTGCGTCAAGGTCCGGCGGGAGCGAACCGCTAGCGTTCGAGCCAATGGGTGGCGGTCAGTGGCACAGCCTCGCCCACCGACTGGTGGTCGCACCCGAAGCCCACTGTCCAGCGACCGTCGGAGAGTTGGACCGGCCCCAGCATCATCGGCGACGGGAGTTCGCTGAGAAACTCACCGAGCGCCGCCGGTGAGAGGGCCCATAGTTCTCCGCGAATGGATGTGCCCGACAACTCGTCGCGGACGAGCCCTGGCTTTGCGGGCTCGGTGTCGAGGGCGACGAGCCGGTACCCCTCCGCTGTCGCGGCGTCTCCGGCCCAACGCGCGCCTTTGTCGGTGAGCTGACCCACCAGCGGCTGGCCCCGCAGATGCGCACCCACCACGAACACCTCGGTGGCCTTGGCGCCCGCCCGTTCGGGCCAGGACCGGCCGACTACGGGCGATCCCGTACCGATTCGGCCGGCGATGTCGAGCACCACTGCGTCGTCGTAGGCCCGGCCCACCACGGTGACACCGAATTGTGCTGCCGAGCCGTCATTTTCGACCACCTCGCCCGCAGGAACGGACACCGCGCACAGGTCGAACAGATTGCAGAAGTTGGTGTAGGTCCCCATCGTTGCGTTGACGCCGACGGGGTCGGCCTCCACCTCGGCCAGCGTCGGATGCATCGGGGCAGTCGGGATCAGCAGAGCGGTCGCGTCGCCGAGCACCGACATGGCGCGCTCACCCAGCGCCTGTACGCGTCGGCGATCCGACAGCAGGTCGGTGGTACTGAACCGGTCGGCCGGGCCGATGATCGCGGCGACTGTCGGGTCCACGAGGTCGGAAGAGCATGCCGCTGTGATGAATTCGCCGACCGCGTCATAACGCTCGGCGACCAGGGCGCCTTCGTACAAGAGCTTGGCCGCAGCCAGGAAGTCCGACAGATCGATTCGCTTGATCCGCACACCCGCGTTCTCGGCGTATTCCACCGCGGTGTGGAAGGCCTCCTGCCACCGTGCATCGAGAGCGGGCAGCGTGGCCGGCACGGCGACCACCGGACTGTCGGGCGCAGCGAAATGCGTTGAGGCCGGCCACACAGCGGCTCCCGCCATCACCCCCATCGCGCGATTGGCGAGGTCCAGATCTGCGGCGAGGATGGTCACACAGTCATAGCTGGCGCAGGCCGGCACCACACCCGCGGTGCTGACCACTCCGATGGTGGGCTTGATGCCGACGATGCCCTGCAGGCCGGCTGGCACCCGTCCCGATCCGGCAGTGTCGGTGCCGATGGCGATGTCGGCGAACCCCAGTGCAACGGTCACTGCCGAGCCGGAGCTCGAACCCCCAGATATGTAGTTGGGTCGACGTGAATCACGCACCGCACCATAGGGGCTACGTGTGCCGACCAGACCGGTCGCGAACTGGTCGAGGTTGGTCTTGCCGATGACCACCGCTCCGGCCGCGCGAAGGGCGGCGACTGAAGCGGCATCGTGTTCGGGCCGGTACTCATAGCCCGGGCACGCAGCGGTCGTCGGCAGCCCGGCGACGTCGACGTTGTCCTTGACCGCAAGCACCACCCCGGCCAATTCGCCCCCGGCCGCGATGGAGGCAGCGTGGTCTCTCTCGACGTCCGCCTGATCACGAAGGGTGATGAACACCTCCGGCCGGTCGGCCGCGGCGATCTGGGCGTAGATGTCGGCTATTCGTGTCACGCGACTTTTCCTGTCTTAGTGGCGAACTCGCCGCCGTCGGACCAGCGCTTGCGCTCCTCGGCGCGCGCCGTCTCCATCGCTGACCGTTCGACCTTGATGTCGTCGGCGTTGTCGGTGAGGAACTGTTGATGCTCGGCCAGTGAGAACGTGCCGTCGGTGATCTCCACATGTCCTCGACCGGCGGCCATGTCGGCCCGCAGGTCGAGCAACTCGTCGGCAGTGACCGGGTACCAGCTGATCTTGTCGAAGAACCGCAACAGCCATGGGTGCTCGGGTTCGAACCCTGCTGCCTCGAGTGGATGCCGATGGTTCCACACCTGGGTGGTCCGACCGACGAACTGGTAGCCGCCGGGACCCTCCATGCCGTAGATGCACATGTAGGCGCCGCCGATGCCGACCGCGTTCTCCGGGGTCCAGGTGCGAGCCGGGTTGTACTTGGTGGTGATCAGACGGTGTCGCGGATCGAGTGGAACGGCAACGGGCGCACCGAGATACACGTCACCCAGGCCAAGCACGAGGTACTCGGCGTCGTAGACGATGCGGTACACGTCGTCGACGGAGTTCAGCCCGTTCATCCGCCGGATGAACTCGATGTTCCACGGGCACCAGGGCGCGTCGGAGCGCACGCCCAGCATGTACCGTTCGATCGCCTCGCGGGTCGCCGGATCGTCCCACGACAGGGGCATGTGCACCGTACGGCTCGGCACCACCAGCTCAGACGCCGACGGCAACTGGGCTTCGCACTCGATGAGCCAGTCGAGCAGGACCGATTGCCGCATCACGGTGGCGTCGACCTTGACCTGAAGTGACCGGATGCCGGGTGTGAGCGAGACGAGTCCGGCGGGCCGGTCGGCCTCGATCCGCTGTGCAAGGGCATGCACCCGTGCTCGGAGCGCGAGATCGAGTGTCATTTCGCCGTATTCGACGAGGACGTTGTCGTCTCCGCTACGGCGATAGGTCACCTCGGTGGTGCCGTCGGCGGTTCGGGTGGATCCGAGCACTCCGTCGTCGAGATCGCTACCGGACGACAGAACGGTGACCATGTTCGAGCGCCGAGCTGTCCCCAATGCGGCCGAACTCGCCACCTCGGCAACCCGCACCGGTACGAACCGGACGGTGTCGCCCGGTTTGAGCTGACCCATCTTCCAGCGGTCCGCCGTGGTGACGGTGACCGGGCAGACGAAGCCGCCCAGACTCGGCCCGTCGGGGCCGAGCAGGATCGGGGTGTCACCGGTGAAGTCGAGCGCGCCCACGGAATAGGCGGTGTCGTGGATGTTGGACGGGTGAAGACCTGCCTCGCCGCCATCGGTGCGGGCCCAGCGTGGCTGCGGTCCGAGCAGGCGGACACCTGTGCGGTCGGAGTTGAAATGCACCTCGTAGGCGGTGTCGTACAGATCCTCGATGTCCTCGGGGGTGAAGAACTCTGGAGCGCTGTGTGGTCCGACGGTGACGGCGAGTTGCCAGTTGTTGGTCAGCGCGGGCTTTTCGTCGATCAGGATGCGGCGTGCCGGTCCGGCAGCAGGTGCCGACGCCTTGGCCAGGGTGTCGCCGTCGGCCAGTGAGCGGCCGTCTTTGCCGCCGAACTTTCCGAGCGTGAAGGTGGCGCGACTCTCCAGGTACAGCTCGGCGTCGATCCCGCCCGCAACGGCGATGTACATCCGCATCCCGACACCGCCTGCTGCGCCGACATCGAGGATCTGTCCCGCTTTGACCTCGATCGGTGACCACTGCGAAACCGCCTTGCCCGCCACGGTCACCTGCACAGGTGCGCCGGTGACCGCGACGACGGTGTCCTCGTCGAAACTCAATTGCGGCCCCAGCAGGGTGCATTCGAGGCCGGGCGCTCCTTCTGCGTTGCCCACCGCGATGTTCGCAAGTCGGAACGACAGATCGTCCATGGGTCCGGACGGCGGTACACCCACCTGCCAGTACCGGATACGGCCCGGCCAATCCTGAATGGTGCTCTGCGGGCCCGCCCGCAGTACCGAGATGCTCGACATCTGTTATGCCTCTGGTCGTGTCACGATGACCCGCACCGAAGTGGGGTCGAATCCGTTGCAGGGGTTGTTGATCTGGGGGCAGTTCGAGATCAGCACCAAGGTGTCGGCGTCGGCGCGCAATGCGACTCGCCGGCCCGGTGCCGACAATCCGTCGACGATGCCGAGCGAGCCGTCCGAATCCACCGGCACATTCATGAAGAAGTTGACGTTGCCGACCAGATCCGATTTACCCAGCCCGTGTCGCGCGCCACCGATCAAGAAGTTCTCCACGCAGGCGTGCTGGTGTTTGGTGTGGTGGCCGTAGCGAAGGGTGTTCGATTCCTGCGAGCACGCGCCGCCGACGGTGTCGTGGTTGCCCACCTCATCGGCCACGATGGTCATCATCGGCGCCGAATCATGGTCGCGGATCACGGTTCCGGTGGTGAGGAAGATGTTGCCCTGGGCGGCGATCGTGGTCTGGGCGGAGTAGCGGATGGCGTGATCGGCACCGCCGAAGAACAGGGTGTCCACGGCCTGGTTCCCATGCAGATCGACGATGGTCAGCACATCGCCGGCTTCGACGATGCCCGACCACGGTGCACGTTCGCCGATCTCATGGTCGAGGATCACCTGTCCGTCGACGAGGGCGAGATCGCGAGCCGATGCCGTTGTGGCAGAGGTCATCACGGTGTCCTTTCGGAAAGTTTGCGGAAGGGGTTCACGGGGTGCGGCAAATCGGACTCTAGAAGTGGGCCGCGCCCCACACGTCCTCGGAGTTGAGCACCGCGCGCTGATACTCCGGGTCTGTGTCGGGCAGGGAGGCCAACGCGGAGTCGAGATCGCCCGGAGCCTTCCACGCCAGGATCTCCAGTGGCCCCACATCGAAACCGGGAGACGGGTCGAGAGGGTGCGCGGTGTTGACGATCGCGACGGTGCACGGGAGATGCAAGAGCAGATCTACGTACTTGTCGCGGCCGGCGGAGCCCTTCGACGTCAGTGTTCCGTCGGCCTCCACCACGATGCTGTGGAAGAACGACAGGGACGGAACCACGTCGGTGGGGCTCAGTCCGTGCTTGGCCGCCGCCAGCGTGAACATCTCGCGCCCGGCCGGCGATGTCGAATGAACGGCCCCGGCACCATATTTCGCGACGTTCCCCGCGAGCGTGCTGGTACCGCACAGGGCGTCGTGATGGCCGGAGGTGTCGGCGACGATGGTCGCGAGTGCGCGACCCTGATCGCTGAGCAGCGGGTGACCGGAACCGAGGTACGCCTGCCAGGGCACCTTGACCGTGTCGGCGACATTGAGCCGCTCCCACGGTGCGTCGGCGCGCCACAGGAGGACGTGCGCACATCCGGTGCCGGCCACATCACGCAGTCGCAGGCGTGTTCCGCGGGCAAGGACCTTCACCGTGTAGCGCCCGCCGGGAACCGTCTCTGCCCAGGTCATGTCACGCGCGGCGACGTTGTCGGGCAACGGTGTCCACGTCGATGCCGGCACCACCGGCATGGAGTCGGTGATGGTGGCGGCCTGTGCCCGCGCATGTTCGCGGGCACCTGCGGTGGTGCCGGTCGAACCGGTTGTCGACTCGGTGGACGTTGTCATGACGGAGTTCCCTTTCGGTGAGAGCTGTTCGCGGAGAGCCGGATCAGATGGGCTCTGCGGGTGCGGCGACCTTCACGGGCATCGGATGCTTCTTGCCGTGGGGGAAGCAGGCGATACCGAGCAGGATGGCCACCGCGATGCAGATCGGGCCCGCCCATTTCAGGATGGGCATCTCGCCGGCCGGGTCGAAGATCTCCGACCGCGGCCATGCCAGGTTCACGACCATGGCGAGCCCGTAGACGACTGCCAGGAGGTTGATGGGAATCCCGAACCGGCCCAGGCTGAACAGCTTTTTGCCCTCGGCGTCGACGGTGGGAGTGCCGTGCGGCCAGCCCTTGAGGCGTCGCCACAGCATCGGGCCCGTGACGGAGAGGTAGGCAAGGTAGATCAAGATGATGCAGACACTGGCGAGGGTCGCGAAGATCGCCGAGTTGCCCACGTTGACCACCAAGACGCCGATGCAGAGAACGCCGATCAGAATCGACGGGGCGATCGGGGTGCCGGTTCTCGGGTTGACGTGCGAGAGGATCCGGGATCCGGGAAGCCGGTCGTCGCGGGCCATCGAGAACATCAGCCGGGAGCATGCGGTCTGAATTGCCAAGGTGCAGATGAAGATCGCCACCACCACGTCGCACAGCAGGACCTTGCCCCAGAACGATCCGAGCACGGAATCGAGGACGTAAGGCAGGCCGCCGACGGCCAGTTCTTCACCGAGGCTCGGAGCTGCCATCAGGGCGCCGAGCAGCATGAGCCCACCGCCGATGGCCGATACGGTCAACGCCAAGCGGATGGTCCGCGGTGCGACGCGCCGCGGGTTCTTGGTCTCCTCGGCGAGCTCGCCTGCGGAGCCGAAGCCGACCATCACGTAGGCGGCCATCAAGCCGGAAACGATGAAAGCCCAGACGTACCCGGGCTGTTCGCCGGGAATGCCGGTGTCGAACACCACGTCGGGGCCGCGCTCGGCATGGGTGAACAGAGCCAGGATCACAGCGATGACGCCGACGATCTCGCAGGTGACACCGATACTGTTGACTCGGCTCATCCAGTTGACGCCGATGCAGTTGATGATGGTGGTGATCACCAGCAGGATCGAGCCGAGCAGCACAGCGTTGGACGCGCCGCTGGTGCTGGTGAGGGCAGGGTCGGAGCCGATGAGCTGGAAGCCGGTCCAGATGGACGGCATCACCACCTGCAGCGCGATTGCCGCTGCCGAGGCGGTGACGATCTGCGCGAGGATCATGAACCAGCCGCCGAACCAGCCGATCACCTCGCCGCCCATACGGCGCGACCATTGGTAGATGGCCCCCGAGATGGGGAAGCGAGCGGCGATCTCGGCGAAGCACAGAGCCACCAGGAGTTGACCGACGTAGACCGCGGGCCAGGTCCAGAAGAATGCCGGACCGCCGAACGAGAAGCCGAGTCCGAAGAGCTGGAAGATGGTCGTCAGGATGGAGACAAAGGAAAATCCCGCCGCAAAGGACGCGAATGTTCCCAGCGAACGATGGAGCTGCTGGGTGTAACCGAACGCGGAGAGATCGTCGGAGTCGCCGTTCTTGGTGACGCCGCCGCTCACTGGTGCCGAAGGTGGTTGCGCAGTTGCGGTCATGGGAGATCTTCCTGGTAGTGGGCCCATGAGCCCGGTTTATCTGTCAGGTGATAGATAAACCGTTCGCTATTTCTGTCGAGTGACAGGTTTGTTACCCCGAGGCAAACGAGTGCAACAACTGTGTTTCCGAATGCGCACTGGCCAGGTCAGGTCCGTTTGTCATCCGAGCCGCGCTGCGACGACGGATCGGCTGCAGCGGATGACAGTAAGGTGCTCTGTGTGAGTTCGGTTTCGGCAGGGCCAGGTCGCCCGAGGTTGGTGGAGCAGCGTCGCCGTGGGGATACCGCGCGGGACGAAATCCTCGACGCCGCCGGAGAACTCTTCACCACACGCGGGTACTCCGGTACCTCCACCCGAATGATCGCGGAGGCCGTGGGGATTCGGCAGGCCTCTCTCTATCACCACTTCAAGACCAAGGACGACATCCTCGAGGCGTTGCTACAGAACACCGTGGCCCGGGCACTCGTCACGGCGCAGGAGCTCCGAGAGGCAGACGGCGAGCCGGCGCTCGAACGGCTGCAGTCGCTCGCCCGGTTCGACGCCGCCCAGCTCGCAGGTTCGAGGTGGAACCTCGGCGCCCTGTATCTCCTACCGGAATTGCGCACCGAGCGGTTCGCCGAATTCCGCCAGGCGAGAACAGATCTGGCGCGTATCTATGCCGCGCTGGCAGGGGAGGTACTCGGTGACCCCGACGATCCGCGTCGACACCTTCCGTTCCGGCTTGTCGAGTCGGTGATCAGCATGCGTTCTGATGAGATGGCCGGAGCGCTGGGCGCCGACTCCCTGCACGAAATGGTCGATCTCTTGGTCGACACCATCGCACTGGTCCTGAAGTAGCCGCCGCAGCCGCGAACGGGCAACAGTTCAGAGCACCTCACCGGGCAATGCGTCGTGAACCAGGAGTGCGATCTGCACCCTGTTGTTGAAGGTCAGCTTCTCCAGGATGTGCGAGATGTGGCTCTTGACCGTGGCGATGGACACGAACAACTCTTCGGCGATCGCGGCGTTCGACATCCCGCGCGCGACCGCGATGGCCACGCGCTGCTCGCCGGCGGTGAGCTGATCGAACTGCGCAGTTGCCTTCGTGCGGCGATCACCGGGGTCGGTGAAGCGCACGATCAACTTGCGGGTGATCGACGGTGACAGAATCGGTTCGCCCGCAACAACTTTGCGCAGAGATGCGATGAGGTCGGCCGGCGGGGTGTCCTTGAGGAGGAAGCCGCTGGCGCCGGCTTGCAACGAACGCAACACCAGGTCGTCGGTGTCGAAGGTGGTCAACATGATCACCTGTGGCGGCTCGGCCATCGAACGCAACGCGACGGTGGCCTCGAGCCCGTTGACCTTCGGCATCCGGATGTCCATCAGCACCACGTTGGCGCCGGTCTGCTGGGCAAGCGCCGAGACCGTGGATCCGTCCGCGGCTTCGCCGACGATGTCGATGTCCGGCTGCCCCGACAGCATCGTCCGCAGACCCGCACGCACCAGCCACTCGTCGTCCACGAGCAGCAGTCGGATGGGGGAAGGGGCCTCAGAGCTCACAGGCTGCCCGCCTCCCACGGCAGGCGAGCGGTCAGCACGAAGTTGCGCTCCACGACGCCATACGACAACTCGCCGCCGGCGAGAGTGACCCGCTCGTTGATGCCGACAAGACCCGACTTGGCCCCCGGGATCGGTTCGATGGCCGAATTGGCAGCCATCGACAGTGGTTGGCGAATTCTCACACTCAGCCCATCTCCGGGTCCGCCACTGATGTGCACGGTCACCGGAACAGCACCCGCGTGTTTACGCGCATTGGTCAAGCCTTCCTGAACAATTCGATAGGCGGCCCGGCTGACCACACCCGGGACGTCGTCGAGGTCGCAGATGTCGATGGTCGCGCGGATCTGACTGCCCGCCTCCTCGGCCTCGCCGAACAGGGTGGGCAACGTGCTCAGCGATCGGGTGGGCTGAGCAAAATCCTCGGAATCCTCACGCAGCATGGCGATCACGTCACGCAGGTCGTTCAGCATCTGGTGGACGCCGGCGCGAATCACCCCGGCCGCCCGGCGGATGTCCTCCGGTGGCGCGTCGGGCCTGAACTCGAGCGCACCGGCGTGCACGGACAGCAGGCTCATCCGGTGGGCGAGCACGTCATGCATCTCCCGTGCGAGCCGTTCGCGTTCGGTGGCCCGCGCATTGGCGATCCGCTCGCGCTGCTCGGCCTCGACGGTTCGCGCACGCTCGGCCAGGGAGATCAACAGCTGCCGGCGGTTGCGGACCATGGTTCCCCACCCGACCGCCACCGCAGCCATCAGCGCCCAGAACACGAGCACCGCGAGCAGCGACTCCTGCCCTTCCGGGTACAGCCAGCGGTTTGTCATAGCTGCTACAAAGCTGGCCAGGGCCACCGAGGCGAACGGCTCGCACGGG
>NZ_PEBD01000007.1 GCF_002735905.1 Williamsia muralis | reverse complement strand
CCGCGGCACATCGAGGTGCAGATCCTGGCTGATCAGCATGGCAACGTGATGCATCTGTTCGAGCGCGATTGCAGTGTGCAGCGTCGCCATCAGAAGGTGATCGAGCTGGCGCCGGCACCGAACATGCCGGCGGGGTTGCGGGAAAAGATTTGCGCGGACGCGGTCGCGTTCGCCCGCAAGATCGGCTACACCTGTGCGGGCACGGTCGAGTTCTTGGTCGACCGGGACGGCAATCACGTGTTCATCGAGATGAACCCACGCATCCAGGTCGAACACACGGTGACCGAAGAGATCACCGATGTGGATTTGGTGCAGTCCCAACTGCGGATCGCAGCGGGCGAGACGCTGGAAGATTTGGGCTTGTCCCAGGACAAGGTGCAGATCCGCGGCGCGGCGATGCAGTGCCGGATCACCACCGAGGACCCGACGAACGGGTTCCGCCCCGACACCGGCCGGATCACCGCCTACCGCACACCCGGTGGGGCGGGGGTGCGTCTGGATGGTGGGGCGACGTTGGGTGCCGAGGTCAGTGCGCATTTCGATTCGATGCTGGTGAAGCTGACCTGTCGGGGCCGGGATTTCGAGACGGCGGTGGCGCGGTCGCGGCGGGCGTTGGCCGAGTTCCGGATTCGTGGTGTGGCCACCAATGTGCCGTTCCTGCAGGCAGTGTTGGACGATCCCGACTTCCGGGCGGGCCGGGTCACGACGTCGTTCATCGAGGAACGTCCGCAGTTGCTGACCTCGCGGGTCTCGGCCGACCGTGGCACCAGGATCTTGAATTATTTGGCTGATGTGACGGTGAACAAACCGCATGGTGAACGTCCGGCGACGGTGTACCCGCGGGACAAACTCCCCGATGTCGATGTGACCTTGCCCCCGCCGAACGGGTCGCGGCAGCGTTTGCTCGAGCTGGGTCCGGAGGGTTTTGCTGCGGATTTGCGGGCGTCGAAGGCGCTCGGGGTGACTGATACGACGTTCCGGGATGCTCATCAGTCCCTGTTGGCGACGCGGATTCGTACGACCGGTTTGGTGATGGTTGCCCCGTATGTGGCGGCGATGACCCCGCAGTTGTTGTCGGTGGAGTGCTGGGGCGGGGCGACCTACGATGTGGCGTTGCGGTTTTTGAAGGAGGATCCGTGGGACCGCCTGGCGCAGCTGCGTGAGGCGATGCCCAACATCAACTTGCAGATGCTGCTCCGCGGACGCAACACGGTCGGCTACACCCCGTACCCCGAGCAGGTGACCCGCTCGTTCGTGTCCGAGGCCGCCGCGACCGGGATCGACATCTTCCGGATCTTCGACGCGTTGAACAATGTTGATCAGATGCGGCCGGCGATCGATGCGGTCCGCGAGACCGGCACCACGATCGCCGAGGTCGCCCTGTCCTACACCGGTGACCTGTCCAACCCCCGCGAGAACCTGTACACCCTGGACTATTACCTCCGGTTGGCCGAACAACTCGTCGACGCGGGCGCGCACATTCTGGCGATCAAGGACATGGCCGGACTGCTACGCCCGCAGGCGGCCGCGACACTGGTCTCGGCGCTGCGACAGAACTTCGATCTGCCGGTGCATGTGCAC
>NZ_PEBD01000006.1 GCF_002735905.1 Williamsia muralis | reverse complement strand
CATCGACCACGTCGTACACTTCTGGCGCTGACTTGTGTGGGATTTTGTCGCGGACTTTGAGCATTACATCCATGTGCGCCAACCCAATAACACCCTCAGCCAGCGCTTCGGCGGCGGCCGGACATTTCGGGGGCAGCGCCTCGCCCTGCATCGACAACAATTCGCCGGCAGCATCGAGTGCTTTCAACCGTGAGGAGGCATCACCGCGAGAGATCCGCAGCTCACTCATCACAAAGCGGTGCAACGTCGAATGACCAGCCTTACGAAACAAACCCCGATCATTTACCTCCTGCAACCGCTTGAGGCCTTGAAATGTCAGTGCCCGAACAACTCTTTCGTTCACCCGCACCAACTCGGCAACCTGCACATCATCAACATCGGTTGCTGATGCCGCAGCAATATCAGCCAACACATCCTGCAACTGCCGATACTTCGCCACCAACACCGCAACCGGCGGTGGATCCACCGTCACCGAATCACTCATCGACAAGCCCCCCAGCCCTCGAACCCCTTGCGCCAAGCCTACCAACAGAATCCGACATTGTCGAACATGTGTTCGAGTTCGATAGGCTCTGGCTTCCTTGCAGGCTTTGCGTTCATCTGCAGGTGTTGCAACGCCTGCAGGCGAACAAAAGCCCTGCGTGTGATTGCGCTACAGCCCGCAGCAGAGTTGCGCATGCTACGAACGGCGTTGCGCTAGAACCGTTATCGGCTCGACCTACCGCACCACGTCGAAGATCTGTTTCTGGATGCCGTTGCCGTACACCTCGTGCTCGACCAGGTTGAGCTTGGTGGTGTCTTTGTCCGACTCACTGAACAGGCGCTTGCCGGCGCCGAGAAGGAGTGGGAACACCAGAAGGTGATAGCGATCCACGAGGCCGGCGTCGGCGAGGCTGCGCCCGAGGGTTGCACTGCCGTGCACGGCGATCGGGCCACCATCGGTCTCTTTGAGTGCCGCGACGTCATCCACCGACCGAAGGATCGTCGCCGGCCAGCGTGAGTCGTCCTTCTGGAGTGTTGTGGAGACGACGTATCGGGGCATCGCGTTGTACTCGGCGAACTCGTCCATGGTCGGCCAGATCGGAGCGAACGCCTCGTACGACGTGCGGCCCAGCAGTAGTGCGGTGGTCTCCTCTTGCTCGCGCCCCTTGATCTCGTAGGCCGCTTCGTCGTTGTAGAAATCCTTGAAGGTCCACCCCGAATTGCGGTACCCGGGCTCGCCGCCCGGCCCTTCCA
>NZ_PEBD01000005.1 GCF_002735905.1 Williamsia muralis | reverse complement strand
ACCTCGAGCCGGCGGCGCCGATTGGCAGAACATCACCTACGAGGGATACGGCCCCAACGGCGTTGCGATCCTGATCGAGTGCCTCACCGACAACCGGAACCGCGCCGCGACCGAGGTGCGCACCGCCATGACCCGCAACGGCGGCAACATGGCCGATCCCGGCTCGGTTTCGTACCTGTTCGCGCGCAAGGGTGTCGTCACCCTGGAGAAGAACGGCCAGAGCGAGGACGACATCCTGATGGCGGTCCTCGAAGCGGGCGCAGAAGAGGTGACCGACCTGGGCGACACCTTCGAGATCGTGAGTGAACCCACAGATCTGGTCGCAGTCCGGACGGCCCTGCAGGATGCGGGCATCGATTACGAATCCGCCGAGGCCAGCTTCCGTGCGTCGGTGGAGGTGCCGGTCGACGCCGACGGCGCGCGCAAGGTGTTCAAGCTGATCGACGCACTCGAGGATTCCGACGACGTGCAAGAGGTCTACTCCAACGTCGACATCAGCGACGAGGTGCTCGCCGAGCTCGAATCGGAGTGACATCACTGGTGGCGCGTGTTGATGCCTGAGGCCGTCGTGACCGCCGGTTACGATATCGAACAACTGTTCGTGCCGAGCAGATTCGAGTCGTAGCCGAAGGCGGGTTTGCATGCGGGTGATGGGTGTGGACCCCGGGCTGACCAGGTGCGGCATCGCGCTCATCCAGTCGGGCGCGGGCCGCTCGGTGACCGCGCTCGATGTCGACGTCGTCCGTACCCCACCCGACATGGCACTGGAGAACCGCTTGCTCGCCATTCACACCGCTGCCGAGCACTGGCTCGACACCCATCGGCCCGATGTCGTGGCGATCGAGCGTGTATTCGCCCAGCACCAGGTCAGCACCGCGATGGGCACCGCCCAGGCCGGTGGCGTGATCGCCCTGGCCGCGGCTCAGCGCGGGGTACCCGTTCGATTTCACACACCGAGCGAGGTGAAGGCCGCGGTGACGGGGAGCGGACGGGCAGACAAGGCCCAGGTGACGGCGATGGTCACCCGCATCCTCGGCATGCAGCAGGCACCCCGCCCCGCCGATGCCGCGGACGCACTTGCCCTTGCGATCTGCCATTGCTGGCGTGGGCCGATCCAGGAACGGATGGAGCAGGCCCAAGCGGTCGCGCTGGCGCAGCAGAAGGCGTACCGCGATCGGGTCGCCCTGGCCAAGAAGGCGGCGGGACGGTGATCGCGTCGGTACGCGGACCCGTGGTCGACGTGGCGCTCGATCATGTCGTCATCGACTGCGCAGGCGTCGGATATCAGGTTCTCGTCACCCCCAGCACAGCCGGTTCGGTCCGGCGTGGGTCGGAGGCGACGCTGCTCACCACCATGATCGTGCGCGAGGACTCGATGACCCTGTACGGGTTCACCGAGCCCGATGCCCGTTCGCTGTTCACGCTTCTGCAGACCGTGACCGGCGTCGGACCACGTCTGGCGATGGCCACACTGGCCGTGCTCGAGCCCGACGCCCTGCGTGAGGCTCTCGCCGGCGGCGACACCAAGGCATTGATCACTGTCCCCGGCATCGGCAAGCGTGTCGCCGAGCGACTGGTGGTCGAACTGCGGGACAAAGTCGACCGACCGCACACAACCGGTGGTGACGCGTCGAGCCTGCCGAGTTCGTCGGTGCGCGACCAGGTCGCCGAAGCGCTTGTGGGGCTTGGCTTTGCGGCTCCCGTCGCCGAGAAGACGGTGATGGCGGTGCTGGCGGATCAGCCGAACGCCGACTCCGCAACAGTCCTACGTGCCTCGCTTGCGTCGTTGGGTAAGACCCGATGACCCCCGACGACATCGACGACTTCGACGGCCTCGGCGAGTCGGGTTACCCGATCACCGACTCCGAACCGGTCAACCGAACCGTCAACGCCGGCCGGATCACGGCGGACGGCGACCTCGACAACAGCCTTCGCCCCAAGTCGCTCGGCGACTTCATCGGTCAGCCGAGGGTGTGCGAACAGCTGGAGCTGGTGCTGCAGGCGGCGCGCGGCCGTGGCGGCACCCCCGACCACATTCTGCTGTCGGGTCCACCGGGCCTGGGCAAGACTTCGTTGGCGATGATCATCGCGGGGGAGATGGGTGCCGCGCTGAGGGTGACGTCAGGGCCCGCGCTCGAGCGGGCCGGCGACCTCGCCGCGATGCTGTCGAACCTGGTCGAAGGGGACGTCCTCTTCATAGACGAAATCCACCGCATCGCCCGGCCCGCCGAGGAGATGCTGTACCTCGCGATGGAGGATTTCCGTGTCGACGTGGTGGTGGGAAAGGGGCCGGGTGCCACCTCCATCCCGCTGGACGTCGCACCGTTCACCCTGGTCGGCGCCACCACGCGTTCGGGCGCTCTGACGGGCCCTCTGCGGGACAGATTCGGTTTCACCGCACACATGGAGTTCTACGAGGAAAGTGAACTCCAGCGTGTCCTGAGCCGGTCGGCAGGCATCCTGGGGATAACGATGGAGCCGGACGCCGGTGCCGAGATCGCGTCCCGCTCCCGCGGTACCCCCCGGATCGCCAACCGTCTCCTGCGGCGGGTGCGCGACTATGCGGAGGTGCGGGCAGATGGCGTCGTCGACCTCGCGGTGGCGCGCGCTGCCCTGACCGTGTACGACGTCGACGAACTCGGATTCGATCGGCTCGACCGGGCTGTTCTCGGTGCACTGGTCCGTGGCTTCGGCGGCGGACCGGTAGGCGTGTCCACCCTGGCCGTCGCGGTCGGGGAGGAGCCGGCCACGGTGGAAGAGGTGTGCGAACCGTTCCTCGTGCGTGCCGGGATGATCGCCCGCACCCCGCGGGGGAGGGTCGCGACCGCCGCTGCGTGGCATCACCTCGGTCTCACGCCGCCTGCCGGCGCGCTGAACGGGTCGTTCGGGGTGCGCGTGCGCGAGGACGGGTCCACCATGATGTCGCTGTTCGGTGACGACGACCCGGCCGCGATCTGACATTTCTCAGCCGGAGCTCAGCGGCGAATTCGGGTCGGGCACGCCCGAGATGGCACACTGGGTGTGATGGCGAGCGCTGCTCGTGTGCACGAATGACAAATCAAGGACTGAACACACCACCATGGAATTGATATTTCCTATCCTGCTGGTCTTCTTGGTCGGCTTCATGATCCTGTCCGTTCGTCGCCAGAAGAAGGCGATGTCCGCGGCTCAGGAGATGCAAGACTCGCTCCAGATCGGCGCACGTATCCAGACCACCTCGGGCGTCTACGGCACTGTTGCCGGGCTGGCCGACGGAACCGTTGACCTCGAAATCGCCGATGGCGTTGTCACCCGCTGGAACCGGTTGGCGATCCGTGAGGTCGTCCATGCCGACGATCTCGCGGACAGCTACCCCGGCGTCGGGCTGATCGACAACACCGATTCCGACGACGACGACTTCGGCTTCGCCGACCACGGCAACGCGGACAGTTATGCCGATCACGACGACTCGATCACTCTCGAGAAGTCTCGCGGAGACCAAGACAAGTCATAGAACACTCCCGGCCGAGGGGGCGTCACACGGGCGTGCGCGACATCGTCGATGTCGGAGCACGTACCGTGACGGACGCCCCTGCGGTCTGTACGGGGTTCGTAGGACAACTGAGGAGACGTAGGCAGCGTGGCATCGTCGTCGAACCGTGAGGTACCTCCGTCACGGATGTTGATCGTCTTTTTCCTGTTGATGATCGTGGTGTACGGGCTGGTGTTCTTCACCGGCAGCAGAGAAGCGACCCCGAAACTCGGTATCGACCTCCAGGGCGGGACGCGGGTCACCCTCACCGCACGTACCCCTGACGGCAGCGCACCGAGCCGGGACCAGCTCGACAAGGCCAAACAGATCATCGAGCAGCGGGTCAACGGCCTCGGCGTCTCTGGGTCCGAGGTGATCATCGACGGTGACAACCTGGTGATCACAGTTCCCGGTGATGACGGCAAACAGGCCCGCACCCTCGGACAGACTGCATTGCTCTACGTACGCCCGGTCGCCGATGTACAGGCGGCCACCCCCCAGCCCAACGCTCCGCCCGCTCCCGAGGGACAGACGTCCGAACAGGCGATCGCAGAGGCCAAGGCATTGCGGCAGGCGCCCAAGGACGCGAACACCGATGCCCTCAGAGCGCAGATGGCAAAGATGAACTGCGATCCCTCTGCTCCGGATCCATTGCAGGGCAACGACGATCCCGAGCAGTTCCTGGTGACCTGCTCCGAGGACGGCACCCAGGTGTATCTGCTCGAACCGCAGATCATCAAGGGCAGCGACATCGACAAGGCCGAGGCCGGGACCACCCAGGGTGCAGGCGCATGGATCGTGCGGTTGGACTACAAGGGTGGCGCCCGCGACTTCTGGTCGAGCTACACCGCTCAGAACGTCGGCAAGGCAACAGCTTTCACCCTGGACTCCAAGGTGGTCAGCGCCCCGCAGATCAACGGCGCCATCAACGGCACCACCGAGGTGAGTGGCGACTTCACCCAGACCGAGGCCAAGGATCTTGCCAACGTCCTCAAGTACGGGTCGTTGCCCTTGTCGTTCAAGGCATCTGACGCCCAGACGGTGTCCGCGACCCTCGGCTGGTCGTCGCTCAAGGCCGGTCTGATCGCAGGCCTGATCGGTCTGATCGCGGTCTTCATCTACGCCTTGGCGTACTACCGGATGCTCGGAATCCTGACGGTTCTGTCGCTGACCCTGTCGGGGATCATGGTCTACGGGATCATGGTCCTGCTCGGCAGGTACATCAACTTCACGCTTGATCTCGCCGGCATCGCCGGTCTGATCATCGGTATCGGCATGACCGCGGACTCCTTTGTCGTCTACTTCGAGCGCATCAAGGACGAGATGCGTGAGGGCCGGAGCTTCCGCTCGGCTGTTCCACGCGGCTGGGCGCGAGCCAAGCGCACCATTTGGTCGGGCAACGCGGTCAGCCTGATCTCGGCCGGTGTGCTGTACTTCCTCGCCGTCGGTGACGTGAAGGGATTCGCGTTCACCTTGGGACTGACGACCATTCTGGACGTCGCGGTGGTCTTCCTCGTGACCTATCCCTTGGTGGTCTACGCATCCCGGTCGAACTTCCTGTCCAAGCCGAGCGTGAACGGTCTCGGCGGCGTCACCCAGGTGGCGAAGGAGCGGCGCCAGGCGGCAGCCGAGCGTCCCACCACGACAACGACGACGAGCAGGACTTCGGGAGGAGTGCGCAATGGCTGACACCGACCGCCGGGCACCCACCAGCGACGCCGACTTCACCGCCGCGACCAACCGGTCGCTGCTGTCCCGCCTCTACACGGGTACCGGCGCCTTCGAGATCGTCGGCCGTCGGCGCATGTGGTTCATGATCACCACCGCGCTTGTGCTCATCTCGCTCGCGAGTATCGGGATCCGCGGATTCACCCTCGGGATCGAGTTCGAGGGCGGAACCCAGATCTCGTTCCCCAAGACCGGTGAGGTGTCGACCAGCGAGGTCGAGTCGACCTACGCCGATGCCATGGGCGATGATCCGCAGTCGGTCCAGACTGCGGGGTCGGGGGCAAGCCAGACCGTGCAGATCCGGACCGAGACCCTCGACGCCCAGCAGCTGGTCAAGGTCACCGACGCGTTGTCGGACGAGTTCGGGCTCGCGCCCAACGACGTGAGCTCGTCCGACGTCAGCTCCACCTGGGGTGGTGAGATCACCGAGAAGGCGCTGATTGCGCTGGCGGTGTTCCTGGTGCTGGTGACGATCTACATCGCGATCCGTTTCGACAAGGAGATGGCGGTGGCGGCGATCGCTGCGCTGTTCTTCGACATCGCCACCACGGCGGGCATCTACTCCCTTGTCGGCTTCGAGGTGACACCGGCGACGGTGATCGGTTTCCTGGCGATCCTGGGCTTCTCTCTCTACGACACCGTCGTGGTCTTCGACAAGGTGGAAGAGAACGTCCGTGGGGTGCTCCACACCACCCGGCGCACCTATGCCGAGCAGGCGAATCTTGCGGTGAACCAAACCCTGATGCGATCGATCAACACCACTGTCATCTCGGTACTCCCGGTGCTGTCCCTGATGGTCATAGCGGTGTGGGTGCTGGGAGTGGGCACCCTCAAGGACCTCGGACTGGTCCAGATGGTCGGTGTCGTCACCGGCACGTTCTCGTCGATCTTCTTGGCGACCCCGTTGCTTGCCACCCTCAAGGAGCGGCGTCAGGACATCGGCTCGCACACCCGGAAGGTGCTGGCCCGTCGGAGCGAGCGTGAGGGTCGATCGGTACCGGCGACCGATGACGTCGCACCCGCAGTCGGTGGCACCACCACGTTGACCAAAACCGCTCCCGCGCCGGTTCGAGCGCAGCGGTCGGGAAGCGCCCCACATGCAGGGGCGCGTCCGTCGGGTAAGCGGCGCCGCAAACGCTAACCTGTGCGGTGATGAGAACCCGCGCACTGCTTGCCGCATCGCTGGCGATGGTGTGTGGGACGGCAGTGGTCGCGGGCTGCTCAGAAGACGCCGAATTCTCGGTGAACTACCTGATCGACGGTGCGGTGACCACATACAACACCGAGACGTTGAACGGTGGCATCGGCGGAGGGCAGATGGCTCTGGCGCGGGTGCTGCCCGGATTCAGCTACCTCGGGCCCGACGGGCGCGTGATTGCAGACACCGACGTCGGAACCGCGACGCCACAGCCGGTCGACCCTTCCCGTCTGACGGTGATTTATCAGATCAATCCCCGGGCCGTGTATTCCGACGGGGTACCGCTGACCTGCGATGCGATGACGTTGGCGTGGGCTGCCCACAGCGGGCGTTTCTCCGGATTCGAACCCGTCACCACCGCGGGCTATCGCGACATCGAACGCGTCGAGTGCACCCCCGGCGCCAAGACGGCGACCGTCACCTTCCGGCCGGGCCGCGCCTATCGCGACTGGAAGGGCCTGTTCGGGGCGGGAACCCTGATCCCTCCTCAGGTGGTTGCCCGGGCGTCGGGCGTGCCGGACGTCGTCGGACCCATCAGCCGAGGCGACCGCCGTGTCCTGGGACAGATGGCCCGGATCTGGAACACGGGTCTGTCGATGACACCCGGCGACTTCGAATCCGCAGACTTCCCTGCGCTGGGCCCTTACCGGGTGCAGGACTACACCCGAGACGGCGGACTGGTGCTGTCCGCCAACGACCGATGGTGGGGCCAACCCGCCGGTGAACAACAGCTGACGCTGTGGCCGCGGTCCACTGCGATGAGCGACGATTTCGCAGACGGCAAAGGTGACTCGAAGGTCGACGTGCTCGACATCGGGGCCGGAACCTACGGTGCCGTCGATCCGGTGCCGCGCCGACAGTCCAGCACCACCGCGGCGCCACCTCCGGGGCCGATGCCACCGGCCTCGCTGGGGGTCGAGCGGATTGTCATGGCCGGTCGCGGTGTGTTCGCCACCTCGGCCGCGCGTCGCGCGTTCGCCGCGTGCGTACCCCGTGACGGTCTCGCCCGTGAGTTCGGCCGCGGGGCCCCCATCGCCAACAACCATCTGCTCGGGCCCGGTGATCTCCTCACGGGTGCGCTCGATGCCGAGTTCGGTCGCGACTACCTGCGGGCCGACCCCGAGCGTGCCGCACGGGAAGCGCGCGAGTCAGGGGCAGGCGCTGCCATGACCGTCCGCATCGGTTATCTCGGACCGGACATGCGCAGAGGGCAGATGGTGGCCGCCATCACGGCCAGCTGCCAGCGTGCCGGCATCACCGTGGTCGACGCCGCCTCCGACACCATCGGTCCGGCGAGTCTCGGCGCCGAAGTGGATGCCCTGATCACCGCTTCCGGCAACGGATTCGCCGCCACGGGCGCCGCCGATCCCATCCGGGATTCCTACGCCTTCCATCGAAGCGATCCGAGCAACATCGGCAGGTACTCGAACGCGAGGGTCTCGGCCCTGATCGACCAGCTCGCGGTGACGGTTCGGCCCGCGGGTCAGCTCCCGCTCCTACGCGAGATCGAGTTGTTGCTGTGGCAGGACATGCCGGCTCTCCCGTTGTTCGTCGAGCCGCGGACGCGGCTTTCGGGAGACAATGTGGACAACGTGATGCCCGGGAACGCTCGCGTCGGTACGGGATGGAACATTGATCGCTGGATGCTGTCGGACACCTGACCCGCGTTCTACGACCATGCAGGCCCACCGAGGCGCACGACGTCGAACGGTGGCAATCGAACAGATGAGGACCTGAGAAGATGGACAGCCCCACCCAGACCGGCCGCGAGGCAGACACCGCGCGCGAGGCCTCGTCGGCAATCGAGCGGCTCACTCGCATGGTGGCCGATTTTCCGTCGCCGGGAATCCAGTTCAAAGATCTGTCACCCGTGCTGGCCGATCCGGCCGGGCTTCGTGCGGTGATCTCCGGACTCGCCGACTGCGACGCCGGTCAGATCGACCTGGTGGCGGGAATCGACGCGCGGGGATTTCTGTTGGGTTCGGGTGTGGCGCTCGAGCTCGGCACCGGAGTGCTGGCGGTTCGCAAGGCCGGAAAGCTGCCCCCGCCGGTGCTGATGCAGGAGTACACCCTCGAGTACGGATCCGCCTGCCTGGAGATCCCGGCCGACGGCCTCGACCTCACGGGGATGCGGGTACTGATCGTCGACGACGTGCTCGCGACCGGAGGAACGGTCATCGCCGCGATCAAGCTGCTGCGCCAGGCCGGGGCGATACCTGTCGCGGTGGCCGTGGTGATGGAACTCGGCGCACTCGGTGGCCGGGCGGCGATCAGCGAGGCGGTCGGTGACATCGGGCTGTCTGCCCTGGCTCCGGGCTGAGGTCTAGGGTTGATGGACATGATCTGACTGGAGTTTTCGATCCTTCACATGACAGGAGGTGACCGATGGCCGAAGAGACGCCTGGTTCTCTGACGCAGGCCCCGACCGGCGACAGCGTCGCCCCCGTGGCACCCCCGGCTGCGGACGTCGCCCCGGTCAAAGGGTCGAACGGTGCTGTCTCGACGTCGGCCTCCCGCCGTGTCAGGGCTCGCCTGGCCCGGCGGATGACCGCGACCAAGAGTTCGATCCGGCCGGTGCTCGAGCCCCTCGTCGCTCTTCACCGCGACGGCTACCCCAAAGCAGACGTCACCGTTCTCCAACGCGCCTATGACACCGCGGAGGCCAAACACAGCGGGCAGTTCCGCAAGTCCGGCGACCCGTACATCACGCACCCGCTCGCGGTTGCCACGATCCTCGCCGACCTCGGAATGGACACCACCACGCTGGTGGCGGCGCTGCTGCACGACACCGTCGAGGACACGGGGTACTCCCTGGAACAGCTGTCCGAGGACTTCGGGCAAGAGGTCGCCCACCTCGTCGACGGTGTGACCAAACTCGACAAGGTCGCTCTGGGCAACGCCGCCGAGGCCGAGACCATCCGCAAGATGATCATCGCGATGGCCCGTGATCCGCGGGTCCTGGTGATCAAGGTCGCCGACCGCCTGCACAACATGCGCACCATGCGGTTCCTGCCGCCGGAGAAGCAGGCGCGCAAAGCCCGCGAGACCCTGGAAGTCATTGCCCCACTTGCTCATCGACTGGGCATGGCGACCGTCAAGTGGGAACTCGAAGATCTCGCCTTCGCCATCCTGCATCCCAAGCGTTACGAGGAGATCGTCCGTCTCGTCGCCGACCGGGCCCCCTCCAGAGACACCTACCTGGCCAGGGTTCGTGCCGACATCATCAACGCGCTCACCGGATCTCGCATCACGGCGACCGTCGAAGGTCGCCCCAAGCACTATTGGTCGATCTATCAGAAGATGATCGTCAAGGGGCGCGAGTTCGACGACATCCACGACCTCGTGGGTATGCGCATCCTGTGCGACGACCTGCGGGACTGCTATGCCGCTGTGGGCGTGGTGCATTCACTCTGGCAACCGATGGCCGGCCGCTTCAAGGACTACATCGCCCAGCCCCGTTTCGGGGTTTACCAGTCGCTGCACACCACCGTGATCGGTCCCGAGGGCAAGCCCCTCGAGGTCCAGATCCGCACCCGCGACATGCACCGCACGGCGGAGTTCGGGATCGCGGCCCACTGGCGATACAAGGAGACGAAAGGCAAGCACAGCTCCGACTCCGCCGAGATCGACGACATGGCGTGGATGCGGCAGTTGCTCGATTGGCAGAGAGAGGCCGCCGATCCCGGCGAGTTCCTCGAGTCGCTGCGGTATGACCTCGCAGTCAAGGAGATCTTCGTCTTCACGCCCAAGGGCGACGTGATCACACTGCCCACCGGATCGACGCCGGTGGACTTCGCCTACGCGGTCCACACCGAGGTCGGCCACCGCTGTATCGGGGCGCGGGTCAACGGCCGTCTTGTCGCCCTCGAACGCACACTCGAGAACGGGGAAGTCGTAGAGGTCTTCACCTCGAAAGCTGCCACCGCGGGGCCATCGCGGGACTGGCAGTCGTTTGTGGTCAGTCCGCGCGCGAAGGCGAAGATCCGGCAGTGGTTCGCCAAGGAACGCCGAGAGGAAGCTCTCGAATCCGGCAAGGATGCCATCGCCAAAGAGGTTCGGCGGGGCGGACTTCCGATTCAGAGGCTGCTGAACAGCGACTCCATGGGTGCGATAGCCCATGAGCTGCGTTTCACGGATGTCTCGGCGCTCTACGCCGCTGTCGGTGAGGGGCATGTCTCCGCACGCCACGTGGTCAGTCGTCTCGTGGCCCAGCTCGGTGGACTCGAAGACGCCGAAGAAGAATTGGCCGAGCGGTCCACCCCGTCGACGATGCCATCTCCGGCCCGTCAGACGGGTGATGCCGGTGTGGTGGTCCCCGGCGCGGACGGCGTCCTGGCCAAGCTGGCGAAGTGCTGCACTCCCGTTCCGGGCGACGAGATCATGGGATTCGTGACCCGCGGTGGGGGAGTGAGCGTGCATCGCACCGATTGCACCAACGCCGGAGCACTGCGCGAGCAGTCCGAACGGATCATCGAGGTCAAATGGGCGCCGTCACCGTCGTCGGTGTTCCTGGTCGCCATCCAGGTCGAGGCCCTCGACCGGTCGCGTCTGCTGTCGGACGTCACCCGAGTCCTCGCAGACGAGCGGGTGAACATTCTGTCGGCGTCGGTGACCACATCACGTGATCGCGTGGCCATCAGCAAGTTCACCTTCGAGATGGGTGACCCGAAGCATCTCGGCCACGTCCTCAACGTGGTCCGCAATGTCGAAGGTGTCTACGACGTCTACCGGGTCACCTCGGCCGCGTAGTCGAACCCTGGTCGCTCTCCGGGTCGAGACGGCCGAGGTGGCTCTCAGCTTCCGATCGTGGCGGTGGTGATATCCACCGGGAGAACGGGTTTGCCGTCTGACGGGTTCTCGTCGAGCGACCCGGTGGACTGGTTCGGACGCAAGCCGGGCACGATGCCGCCGGCGAGCACTTTGTCCAGCACCTGCAGGCCGGGCTCTTCGACCTTGCCGATCACCGTGTAATCGGCAGGCAGTACGCCGTCCTGGATCACCATGAAGAACTGACTTCCGCCGGTTCCCGCGCCGGTTTCCTGGTTGGTGCCGCTGTTGGCCACCGCGATGGTGCCGCGGGGATACGTCACCGGTTGCGCTCCGGTGGTCGGGTCGGCTTCGCCGGCCGGCGCGAAGCCCGTCGGCAATTCGTCCGGACTCTGCCAGCCGGGCCCACCGCGACCGGTGGCGGTGGGGTCTCCGCATTGGAGCACCTTGAGTTGATCGCTGGTCAACCGGTGGCAGGAGGTGTCGTTGAAGTAGTTCTCTTTGATGAGGCTCTCGAACGCGCCGACGTTGCACGGGGCGTCCTTCCGGTTCAGCTGAACCGGGATTGCGCCCTGACTGGTGTCGAATACGACGTCGACCGTGCCTTCTTTGAGTTGCTTGTCGCCGGGCATGGGCGCTTTACGCTGTTTGGCGGCACCGGCTTTGAGCTCACCGAGGAACTGCTGGAACTTCGGCTGCTGGTCAGCCGGGACCTCTGCCGGCACGGTGTCGGGCAGGCCTTCGAACGGGTCGGCGGTGTCCTCGACGTAGCTGCACGCGGTCCAGCGGGCCTTCTCGTTGTCGTCGGCGACCTTTTTCACGATGAGCGTGGTCGCGACCGCGGCGACCGCGACGACCAGCACCACGGACGTCGAGACAATGATGATCTTGCGCTTGCGCGCGGCCTGCTGCTGCCGCTCCAACCGCCGCTCCAGCTTGCGTTTCGCCGCCTGCCGTCGTTGCTCGTTGCTCGACACTGCAGAGATCCTCCGTATACATCGTCCGTCTCGCCGCACCCCGGGCGTGGGGTATCCGGTGCGAGTCTGCCAGCAAATGCTGAGAACGCGTTATATGGGTGCGGCGTTGGCGCGCCGAGTTGGGCACGTGGCCGGGGCGATCACGTTTTGCCGTGCTGGGATGATGAAGGAACACCGTCCCCGACCCAGGAGTGCAGACCATGCTGATCACGGGCTTCCCCGCGGGCATGTTCGCCACCAACTGCTATGTGGTGGCGCCCGCCCCCGGCAGCGAGGCGATCATCATCGACCCAGGTCAGGACTCCGCTCCAGGAGTGCGCAAACTACTGGCCGAGCATTCACTGACCCCGGTGGCAGTGCTGCTGACCCATGGACACCTCGATCACACCTGGAACGCCACCGAGTTGTGCGACGAATACGCCATTCCGGCATTCATCCATCCGGCTGACAGGCACATGCTCGCCGACCCGGCGGCCGGAATCGGCCGGGCACTCGGAGCGATGATCGGCGACACCGTCTTTCAGGAGCCTGAGAAGGTGATCGATCTCGCCGATCGCGAAGATCTGGACGTCGCGGGGCTGTCCTTCTCGGTGGACCTCGCGCCGGGTCACACGCAGGGTTCGGTGCTGTTCGGCATCGATGTGGACACCCCGGAGGGGACTGTCCCGGTCTGTTTTGCCGGCGATGTGCTGTTTGCCGGTTCCATCGGCCGCACGGACCTGCCGGGCGGCGACCATCAACAACTGCTCGATTCCATCGCCGACCGGATGCTGGGGTTGCCGGACGAGACGTTGGTGCTACCAGGGCACGGCGAGCAGACGACCATCGGTCGCGAACGTGCCGGCAATCCATTTTTGGCCGATCTGTCCCACCCCGGGCAGGATGGACCGGCCACCAACCGATCGAAGGGACGTCACGGACTGTGAATGCCGGATTCCAGGCGCCGCGGGGCGTACCAGACTACGTTCCGCCGTCATCGGCCCAGTTCGTCGCCGTCCGCGACGCATTGACCAGGGCGGCGCGTTTGGCCGGATACTCACACATCGAGCTGCCGATTTTCGAGGACACCGCGTTGTTCGCCCGAGGCGTCGGAGAATCGACCGACGTCGTCTCGAAAGAGATGTACACGTTCGCCGATCGTGGTGACCGGTCGGTGACGTTGCGGCCGGAAGGAACCGCGGGCGTGATGCGGGCGGTGATCCAGCACGGTCTCGACCGGGGTCAGCTCCCGGTGAAGCTGTCCTACGCAGGGCCGTTCTTCCGTTACGAGAAGCCTCAGACGGGCCGGTACCGCCAGTTGCAGCAGGTGGGTGTCGAGGCGATCGGGATCGACGATCCGGCACTCGACGCGGAGGTCATCGCAATCGCAGACGAGGGCTTCCGCGCCCTGGGACTGAACGGCTTTCGCCTCGAGATCACCTCGCTCGGAGATGACACCTGCCGACCTCAGTATCGGGAAGCCTTGCAGCAGTTCCTCTTCGGACTCGATCTGGACGAAGAGACGCGGCGCCGCGCGGAGATCAACCCGTTGCGGGTGCTCGACGACAAGAGGCCGCACATCCGTGAGGCGACGGCCGGGGCCCCTTTGATGATCGACTACCTGTCGGACTCGGCTCGGGAACACTTCGATGCAGTGATCGGGCACCTGGACCGGCTCGGCGTGGCGTATGAGAAGAACCCGAGGCTGGTCCGCGGCCTGGACTACTACACGAAGACCACCTTCGAGTTCGTTCACGACGGGCTCGGTGCGCAGTCGGGCATCGGTGGCGGCGGTCGCTACGACGGCTTGATGAAGCAGTTGGGCGGCAAGCAGGAGCTGTCCGGTATCGGTTACGGGCTCGGCGTGGACCGCACCGTTCTGGCGTTGGAGGCCGAAGGGATCGCTGCGGCAACGGACGCACGGTGCGAGGTGTTCGGGGTGCCACTCGGTGACGCCGCCAAAGATGCCCTCGTCGAGGTTGCCGGTCGGCTCCGGGCGGCCGGGGTCAGGGTCGACATCGCCTACGGCGGTCGCGGACTCAAAGGAGCGATGAAGGCGGCGGACCGATCGGGCGCGCGGTTCGCACTGGTTCTCGGCGAGAACGAACTGGCTTCCGGTGAGGTCGAGCTCAAGGACCTGAGCAATGGGAACCAGGAGCGTCTGGCGCTCGATGATGTTGTGCAGCAACTGACTTCGCAGCTCGCCGCAGGCCGATGAGACGCCGGGTCCGGCTCTGGTGCGCGGCCGGGCTGACCGCACTGGTCATGACCGGCTCGGTCGCCTGCACCTTCACGGTGAGCGGAGACCCTGAACCGGCGCCGTTCACCGGACGCACATGGGGGAGTCAGGCCCACACCCCGAGTCTGCCGGTCGCCGAGAACCCGCCCGAGTAACCCCTCCAGCGGGCAATCCGAGCGGCGGAAGAGCACCGCCGGTGGCGGTCGGCGCCCGATCGGTGGTCAGGTCAGTTCGGACCGCAGGACATCCAGACTGACCCCGCCGAGCGCCAGTGCTTTGCGGTGGAAGTCCTTGAGCGAGCCGCCGGGGTTGAGGTGCAAGTAGTTGTCGCGGGCCTGCTGCCACACCCGTTGCCCGAGCGCGTACGACGGCGCCTGGCCGGGCCAGCCGAGGTAACGGTCCAATTCGAACCGGAGGACCGTGCGGTCCATCGCGACGGCCGAGGTGAGGAACGTCCACGCCTTGTCGGCATCCCATGTCCCTCCACCCACCGACTCCGGTGCGGTGAGACCGCAGTGCACCCCGATGTCCACGACAACCCGGGCGGCACGAAGTCGCTGCGAGTCGAGCATTCCCATCCGGTCACCCGGATCCTCGAGCCAGCCGAGTTCCCCCATCAGTCGTTCTGCGTAAAGGGCCCAGCCCTCACCATGACCGGAGGTGAACGACGCCAGTTTGCGCCACCGGTTCAGGTCGGGACTGACCATCGCCGAACCGAGCTGCAGGTGATGTCCTGGGACGCCCTCGTGGAAGACGGTGGTGGTCTCCTGCCAGGTGTGAAAGACCTTCTGCTGCGGCGGAACCGACCACCACATCCGCCCCGGCCTGCTGAGGTCTTCGCTCGGCGTCGTGTAGTAGATGATCCCGGTGGCCGCCGGTGCCAGGCGACATTCCAGTGCGGTGAGATCGGCAGGGATGTCGAAGTGCTCGCGGCCCACCTCGGCGGTGGCCCGGTCCGACAACTCCTGCATCCAGGCGACGAACGCATCCCGATCGGTCATCTGGTACCGCGGATCGGCGTTGAGGGCCTCGAGCGCACCGTTCACACCAGCTCCCGGCGCGATCACCTCGGCCAACGTCTGTTGTTCGGCAACAATGGAATCGAGCAGGTCCACGCCCCACGCGTACGCGTCGTCGACATCGATGTCGGCACCGACGAACTCCGCTGAGTGCAGGCGGTAGCGGTCGCGACCCACGCCGTCGGCGTCGGTCGTGCGGGGCAGCACGTCGTCGCGTAGGACGGCCGCCAGCTGCGTCATCGCTGCACCCACTCGTCCGCGCAGGTCGTCGAGCAGATCGACACGGTCGGTGGACTCGATTGCCGTCGCGTTGCTGAAGATCGACGAGGTGGCGGTATCGGCTTGAGCCGCAACCAATTCGACCTGACGTCTGGTCAGGGCGGGTCCGGACGACAGGCGGGCCCGGATGCCTTCGATGATGGTCTCCACGCAGCTCGGGACCTGATCCAGCCGGGCCAAGAACACGTCCTGGTCGGCGGGCGACTCGGTGCCCATCAGGTCGAAGACGTCGCGGACCGCCTGCAACGGCGATTCGATGACGTTCACCTCACCCGTCCGCAATCCGGCATCGTCGACGGCCAGCGACCGGCTCAACTGGTCGGTCATGGTCGCCACGGTCACCCGGTCGACATCGTCAGCGGGCGACTCGGCCGCGAGTGCCGCGATCGTGTCCCGCCTGGCGATGGCCCGCTCTTCCTCACCGGCAGGCGAGAGGTCGGTGAGCCGGTGATCGTGGCCGACCACACCGAGATGCGTGGCCTCGATGGGATTGAGTGCGCACGACCGTTCCAGAAATCCCTCCGCGATCCGGTCTATCCCCGTGGCCTCCCGGGTCACAGGCTGCCCGCCGCGAAGGTGTCGCATGCCGCTGCATCGCCGCGGTTGTATCCCACGTTGAACCATCGCACTCGCTGGTCCGATGAACCGTGTGTCCATCCCTCCGGATTGGAACTGTCGCCCGAGATGGCGTCGTCTCCGATGGCCTTTGCCGTCTGGATCACGTCGGAGATCTGCTGCTGGGTGAGCGGCGCGAGCATCGCGTCCGGACCCTTGTCCGCGTTGAACGCCCACACGCCGGCCAGACAATCGGCCTGCAGCTCGATTCGCACCGATCCCGACGTCGGGCCGGCGGCCCCCATGCGCTGACCCTTCTCCAGAGCGCCGGTGAGGTACTCGATGTGGTGGCCGTACTCATGGGCGACCACGTATTCCTGTGCCAGCGGGCCGTCGCTACCACCGAGCTGATCACTCAGCACGTCAAAGAAGGTCGGGTCGAAATAGGCGGTCTGATCACCCGGGCAGTAGAACGGTCCGACGTCGGAGGTGGCCGGCCCGCAAGCGGTGTCGACGCTGCCGGAGAAGATCTTTGTCTGCGGCGGTTCGTATCCCGGCATGATGTCGCTCCACACGCGGTCCAGACTGTTGGTGGTCGCAACGATTCGGCACACGGTGTCGACGTTGGCCTTCTCGATGGTGCAGCTCTGGATGTGCTCGTCGATCGCCGACTGCTGCGACGACGTGCTCGAACCGGTGTCGTCACCACCGAGGCCGATCGCGTTCGGATCGATCCCGAGCAGAGCGGCCACGACGATGACGATCAGTCCCGCCCCGCCACCGAGGGCCAGTCGGCCACGACCTCCGCCGCCGCTGGAAACGTTGCCTGTGTCGAGTGGACCGCCACCTTGGAAAGTCATTCGCCAAGCATGGCACGAGCAGGTGCGTTCTCTCTCGAATGCGGCGGCCGTAGGATGTTGCACGATACAAAACCCTTCAGCCACCGAAGTGTTTGACCGCAATCGAGAGGAACACTGTGCTGCGCACCCATTTCGCCGGATCGTTACGGGCCGAGAATGCCGGACAGACCGTGACGTTGACCGGCTGGGTGGCGCGACGCCGCGACCATGGCGGGGTCATATTCATCGATCTGCGCGACAGCTCCGGGCTCGCTCAGGTGGTCTTCCGGGACGAGGCGGTGGCCACGCCTGCGCACCGGCTCCGCGCAGAGTATTGCGTGCAGGTCACCGGGCTCGTCGAGCACCGACCGGAGGGCAGTGAGAACCCGAACCTGGAGTCGGGCTCGATTGAGATCAATGCCACCGAACTCGTCGTGCTCAACGAATCCGCGCCACTGCCGTTCCAACTCGACGAGAGCCCCGGCGAGGAAGCGCGTCTGAAGTACCGGTATCTCGACCTCCGCCGCGAAGGCCCGGGCGCGGCCCTGCGGCTCCGTTCGAAGGTGAACAACGCCGCGCGTACTGTCCTGCTCGATCAGGACTTCGTGGAGATCGAGACCCCGACGCTGACCCGATCCACTCCCGAAGGCGCCCGCGACTTCCTGGTGCCGGCACGGTTGCAGCCCGGCACCTTCTATGCGCTGCCGCAGAGTCCTCAGCTCTTCAAGCAGCTGCTGATGGTCGCCGGGATGGAGCGGTACTTCCAGATCGCCCGCTGCTACCGCGACGAGGATTTCCGCGCCGACCGACAGCCCGAGTTCACCCAGCTCGACGTCGAGATGAGCTTCGTCGAGCAGGACGACGTGATCGCCGTCGCAGAACAGATCCTCGTCGCGCTCTGGAAGCTGATCGGCTACGACCTCCCGACGCCGATCCCGCGGATCACCTATGCCGAGGCGATGCGCCGGTTCGGCAGCGACAAACCGGACCTGCGATTCGGACTCGAGCTGGTGGAGTGCACCGACTACTTCAGGGACACTCCGTTCCGGGTGTTCCAGGCTCCCTACGTGGGTGCCGTTGTCATGCCCGGCGGCGCAAGCCAGCCACGACGACAGCTCGATGCCTGGCAGGAGTGGGCGAAGCAGCGTGGCGCCAAAGGGTTGGCGTATGTGCTTGTGCAAGAAGACGGTTCGCTCGGTGGGCCGGTGGCCAAGAACTTGTCCGAGGACGAGCGGGCCGGTCTGGTCGCCCACGTCGGCGCGACCCCGGGCGACTGTGTGTTCTTCGCCGCCGGGCCCGCCAAGGCACAGCGCGCACTGCTCGGTGCAGCGCGCGGCGAGATCGCTCAACGTCTCGGCCTGATCAAGGACGGCGACTGGGCGTTCACGTGGGTGGTGGACGCGCCGCTGTTCGAGCCGGCCGACGATGCCACCGCCAGCGGTGACGTGGCGGTCGGTTCGGGCGCATGGACCGCTGTGCACCACGCCTTCACCTCTCCGAAGCCCGAATCGCTCGGGGTACTCGAATCCGATCCCGGGTCCGCGTTGGCGTACGCCTACGACATCGTCTGCAACGGCAACGAGATCGGCGGCGGATCGATACGTATCCACCGGCGCGAGGTCCAGGAACTCGTCTTCAAGATCATGGGCATCGGTGCCGAGGAAGCGCAGGAGAAGTTCGGATTCCTGCTGGACGCCTTCGCGTACGGAGCCCCGCCCCATGGCGGCATCGCTTTCGGATGGGACCGGATCACGGCACTGCTCGCCGGGCAACCGTCGATCCGCGACGTCATCGCGTTCCCGAAGTCCGGGGGTGGGATCGATCCGCTCACCGACGCGCCCGCTGCGATCACGCCGGCCCAACGCAAGGAGTCGGGAATCGACGCGAAACCTCCGGCGCCCAAGGACAAACAGGCCGTGAAGTCACCGACACCCGCCGAGTCCTGAACGCTGCCGACCCGTGCTCCACATCCGGATCATCAGCCCGCACGAGCGATCTGATGCCGTGGTGGAGACCTTGCGCGACTACGTCGGTGTCGCTCACGTGGTCCGGATTCCCGGGGTCGCAGTGGAACCGGCCGGGGACCTGATCGAAGCCGACGTCACCCGTGAGGCCGCGAACGAACTGCTCAAAGAGCTCAGGGCACTGGAACTTCGGACCGAAGGTGCCATCACCGTCGAGCTGCTCGACATGGTGCTGTCCGAGGCCGCCGATCGGGCTGAGCACGACGCCCCGGGAGATCCCGGGGACGCGGTGGTGTGGGACGAACTACTCGAGCGCACCAATGAGGATTCGACGCTGAGCGGTACGTTTCTGGCTTTCCTCTGCCTGGCTTGCCTGCTCGCGGCTGTCGGGGTGGTGACCGATTCCCCCGTCACGGTTGTCGGTGGCATGGTCGTCGGGCCCGAGTTCGGTCCACTCGGCGGCATCGCCGTGGCGATCGTGCGCCGCCGATACGCCCTGGCCCGGCGATCCGTGGTTGCTTTGGCGGTGGGTTTTCCGCTCGCCATGGTGGTGACCGGGCTCGGTGCGCTGGCCGCCCAGAGCCTCGGCTGGATGACGATGCGCGACGTGACCACAGCCGACCAGCTCGACTTCATCTATCAGGTCGGACCGTTCTCGCTGGTGGTCGCACTGCTCGCCGGCGCGGCAGGCATGTTGTCACTGGTGTCCGCGAAGTCGGCGGCGCTGGTCGGCGTCTTCATCTCGGTGACGACGGTGCCCGCTGCCGGGTATGCGGTGGTCGCCGCCACCTTGGGGCAGTGGCGGGTCGCCGCCGAATCCACCGCGCAGCTGGTGATCAACCTGATCGGGATCGTGGTTGCCGGAGTCGCGGTGCTCCTCATCCATCGGGCCCACAGCCGACGGCGCGGAAAGTCGGCACTCGTGCGCAAGTCCGCGCGCAGCGGTGACACGCAGTAGCGGGGCCACTGAGTGCCCACGATCGCGGGCCACGGCGGCGACCGGCCCGGGCGTACCGATGATGCCCGACCCGGGGCGCACACGTACAGTTCTGCGGTGACATCGCCCAAGGTCGAACCCGCCGGAGTCCTGGACCGATATCGGTCTGACCGGTACGGATTGTTCGATCTCGCTCGGATTCCCGGGGCTTCGTCCCCAGGCCCATACGACGAGTTGCTCGATGCCTCGGGGGCCGTTCGCAGGCAGTGGGAACCGCTCGTCGACGGGTATTCGCGTCTTGGCCGATCGGGACTGCACCGGGCCGAGCGGCGCGTACGCACGCTGGTCGACGACGACGGCATCACCTACAACGCCCCGGATGGTGATTCCACCCGGCGGCGACGCTGGGAGCTGGATTGTGTGCCGCTGCTCATCGACGGCGCGCAGTGGGCCGAACTCGACCGAAAGATCGCCCAGCGTTCCAGAGTTCTCGACGCGCTGCTCGCCGACATCTATTCGGGCCAACGGGTGATCACGGACGGGATCGTGCCACCGGAGATGGTCTATGGACACCCGGGGTACATCCGCAAGGCTGCGGGATTCCCTCAGGCCGGGCTGCACTCATTGTTCCTGCACGCGTGCGACGTCGGGCGGGGCCCGGGTGGGGCGCACACCGTATACGCCGACCGCGCTGGTGCCCCCTCTGGCGTCGGGTACGCGCTTGCCGATCGACGACTGATGTCGCGGGCGTTTCCGCGGTTGTTCCAGCGATGTGTACCCCGGCCCCTGACAGCGTTCTCGGCGACCCTTCGCCTGTCACTGTTCGAGTACGCGCCACAGGGGACCGAGGACCCGACGGTGGCGGTGCTGACACCGGGCTCGTTGTCCGAGACCGCATTCGATCAGGCCTACCTGGCTTCCGCACTGGGCTTCCCGCTTGTCGAAGCAGCCGACCTCGTCGTTCGCGGCGGCAGTGTTTACATGCGTTCGCTGGGCAAGTTCAAACGGCTCGACGTGATCCTCCGACGCGTCGACGCTGCCTATTGCGACCCGCTCGATCTGCGCACCGATTCGCGGCTCGGGGTTCCCGGGCTCGTCGAGGCCGTGTCGCGCGGGACGGTCTCGGTGGTGAACCACCTGGGCGCGGGAGTCCTCGAGAACCCGGCGTTGCACACCGTGTTGGGCACTGTCAGCCGACACCTGCTCGACGAGGACCTGCTTCTCGATTCTGTGGAGACATATTGGGCGGGAACAGATCTGGAACGGGCCAAGATGGTCGCCGACGTGGCGTACCTGCATCTCTCCAATTTCCGCACGGGAGAAGAGGTCTCGGGTGCAGGTCTGACCGCCGCAGCGCGCGATGAACTGATCGCCCGGATCGAAGCCGAGCCCTGGCCGTGGGCGGGGCGTCGGCTCGAGGACTATTCGGTGGCCCCGTCGGCCACCCCGGCCGCTACGCAATCCGGCTCCGGCGGGGCGGGCCTGCGGCCGGCGCCGGTGGGCCTTCGCGTGTTCAGCGTGGCCCAGGGTGCGGGTTATGCCGTGATGCCGGGCGGCCTGGGCCACGTGCTCGCCGATGGAACCGCCGGAGCCTCCTGGGATTCGATTGCCGGAAAAGATGTCTGGGTGACCACCACCGAGCCGGCCGGGCCCACGGCCCGTGTCCCCGAGTCGTCCGACCACCACGACCGAGTAACGACCGTCATGACGGCGGACGGCGACCAGGTGGACGGCCGATCCGCTCGCGCCCATCGACCGGTGACCGACAGCGCCGTCGTGAGCTCTCCGAGGGTGCTGTCGGATCTGTTCTGGTTCGGCCGATACGGAGAACGAGCAGAACTGACCACCCGAATGGTCAAGGTGGCCAGGGAACGTTACGAGGACTATCGCTACCGGCCGTGGATGTCGGGGACGGCGTCCATTCCGTTGTTCCTGTCCGCGATCGCGGCGGCCACCGGCAGCGAAGCCGCCCTCGAGGACGCCGAGGGTATCGCCGACTTCGACAGCAGCCGCCCGCCCGAGCCCGATGAGGTGATGGCGGCCACGGCACGCATGCACTCGATGACCAGCTCGCGCCGAGCATCGGGTTCGGTGGCCTTTGCCGTCGAGCGTCTGCAGCAACTCGCGCGCGCGGTCCGCGATCAGATGTCCACCAGCACATGGATGGTGCTCGGCGCGATCGACAGGGCAATCGCCGAACTGGGCAGTCCGCCGGCCATCTTGTCCGGTGCGGGCGCCGAGACGAGCGAGGAACTGGACGTCGACGGGTCCGAGCTCGGCCGTGCGCACGAGGAGATCCTGCACGGACTCCTGGCGCTGGCCGGGCTGCAGGCCGAATCGATGGTCCACGACGCGGGTTGGCTGTTCATGGACATCGGGCGGCGCATCGAACGGGCTCAGATGCTGGCCGCACTCACGTCCGCTGTTCTCGTCCAGCAGCACGACGCCGACACCGAGCAGGGTCTGCTCGAGGCATACCTCGTCGCCAACGAGTCCGCGATCATCTACCGTCGCCGCAACCGCGGCATCGTCAGGCTGGGCCCGGTCGCCGGTCTGTTGCTCTTCGACGAGGGCAACCCCAGGGCGATGATCTACCAATTGGACACTCTGCGTGCCGATCTGACGGCGCTACCCACCGACGTACGGTCCGCCGCTGCCGAGAGGCTGGTCGAAGACCTGGTCGCCGAGTTGCGCAGAGTCGACCCCGCGGATCTCGCCGCGATCGGTGCCGGTGGTCGTCGAGTCGAACTCGCCGAACTGATGAGCACTCTCGGCGCCGGATTGCGTGAGATATCCGACGTCCTCGGCCGGACCCGCTTTGCCTACCCGGTCGAGATGCAGCCGCTCTGGGGCGCCGGATCGGAGGACCAACTGTGAACCGTCCGAACGAGTTCGAGCCACCAGCACCGGCGGGGGAGAGCTCCGCGAGCCCCTCGCCGAGTCGGCGGTACGCCGTGCTGCACCGCACCCGTTACGACTACGACGACGTGGTCACCAGTTCGTACGGACGAGGACACCTGCAACCCCGTGACATGCCCGGGCAGCGGGTGCTGTCGAGCGAGATCGAGATCGACCCCGAACCCGCCGACCGGTCCACCGGTGTCGACACATACGGCAACCACGACTGCTATTTCCATGTCCGCGCCCCACATCGGCGGCTCGAGGTCACCGGCCGCTCGATTGTCGAGGTGGACCCGATCGACGACGATCTGCTGCAATCGCCTGCCGCGAAAGCCCCCTGGGAATCAGCCCGCCCGACCGGGATGGCCGGCGCCAGGGCGGCTGAATTCCGACTCGATCTCGATCCTCCCGAGATCACGCACGCGGTGAGGGATTACGCGTCGGCGATCTTCACCCCGGGCAGACCGCTCCTCGAAGCCGTGACCACCCTCACCACGCGTATTTTTCAGGACTTCACCTACCGTTCCGGGTCCACGGCCATCTCCACCCGTGTCAGCACCGTCATGGAGCGCCGCGAAGGCGTGTGCCAGGACTTCGCGCGGGTCGCGATCGCATGCCTGCGGTCCCAGGGTCTGGCTGCCCGGTATGTGTCGGGGTACCTCGCCACCGACCCGCCACCAGGAAAAGAACGGATCTTCGGTGCCGATGCCTCGCACGCATGGGCCGCGGTCTGGCTGCCCGGGGACACGTGGATCGCATTCGACCCCACCAACGACAAATTGGTCGACGAACATCACGTCACTGTGGCCTGGGGCAGGGACTACGACGACGTGCCGCCCCTGCGCGGGGTCATCTACACCGAATCGCGCAGGAGCAGGATCGAGGTCTCCGTCGATGTGTCGCCACAAATCTGACATGTCTCGTCGGGTGGGCCCGGGTACGTCCACCATTGGGTAAGTTGGAGGCGATGACTGTTCTTGCCGATAGCCAGATCACCGGCGCGGTGCAGGCAGCCGAGCGTATTCTTGCAGCTCGGGCCGGCTCCGCGGTGTCCTTAGCCGATCCTGAGGACCTCGGTGGCAGCGGTCGTACCGAGGTGGTGCGGGTCCGGGTCGCCCAGAATCCGTTCTCCGGCGACCGCACCCTGGTCATCAAGGTCCTCGGCGACGGTGACGACGCCGAGTCCAGCGAAGCATTCATTCGCGAGGTCGCATCGTACAAATACGCGACTGCGCTGCCCCTCGAGTCGCGTCCGGGTCCTCAACTGATCGCGTTCGACCTCTCCGCTCGTGTTCTGGTGTTGAGCGACCTCGGAGACGGTCGATCCATGACCGAGCTGCTGGGCAGTGACGACCGCGCCGCCACCAGCAACGCGGTGAGCGCATGGGGCCAGGCTCTCGGCCGCATGCACGCTGCCACCGTGGGCGGCGAAGGCGACTTTGCCGCACTGCTCCGCCAAGGTGCAGCGGGGATCGCCGTCGATGCTCTCCGGGCGCAGTTCGAGGCGGCGGTCAGTGCCGCGCCGCGGGTGATCGCAGACACTTTCGGGCTGACCGTGGACCCTGAAGTGCTCGATGCCCTGGGCAAAGCCAGGGCGCTGTTCGGCGAAGGGGAGCACCGCGCATTCAGCCCCTCTGACGTCGGTCCGGAGAACATCCTCATCAACGATGAGGGCGTCCAGTTCATGGACTACGAATGGGGCGGTTTCCGCGACGCCTCGCTCGACATCGCCTATGCGCTGGTGACGTTCCGGCCGTGGCTCGCCGCCGACAATGCCGCGCGCATAGTCGAACTCGAGACCGCGATGCTGGACGCGTGGCGCTCGGAAGTGCAGGGCATCTGGCCCAGCCTGGCGTCCGACCGTGAGCTGGCCCGCAAGGCCGTGCTCGCCCGGCTGGCGTGGGTATGGCTCTCCACCGTCTGGATGTTGCCTGCCGACGACACCGACGTCGGTGCTTCCGACGAGCCGCACGGGCTCGCGATCAGCACATCCGACCCGCGGGTGATCGTCGACCGCTGGGCCGGCCTCGCCGACGCCGCTCGCCGGACGGATGCACCGAATCTTGCCCAGTTCGCCGACACGGTCGGTCAGGCGCTGGACTCGTCCTGGCTGCACTGAAGGGGCGGCACGAGATGACCGACATCCGGCCTTGGCCATGACCGACGAACAGGGTGGGCTCTTCGCCGCACCCGAGGCACCGCCCGACACGATCACCAAGGGTCTGCCCGGCGCCTCCGCGGGATCGCCTCTGGCCGTGCGGATGCGCCCGCAGACACTGGAAGAGATTGTCGGACAGGAACATCTGTTGGAGGGCGGATCTCCGTTGCGCCGGCTGATCGATGGTTCGGGGGCCGCGTCGGTACTGCTGTTCGGCCCACCCGGTACCGGCAAGACGACGATGGCATCGCTCATCTCCACCGCAGCAGGCGGACGGTTCGAAGCACTGTCGGCCCTGTCGTCAGGGGTCAAGGAAGTCCGCGCGGTGATCGACGCGGCGCGCCGCCGTCTGATCGCGGGCACTCAAACCGTGCTCTTCATCGACGAGGTCCATCGCTTCTCCAAGACGCAACAGGATGCCTTGCTCGATGCGGTGGAGAACCGGATCGTGCTGCTCGTTGCGGCCACCACCGAGAATCCGTCGTTCTCCGTGGTGGCACCGTTGCTGTCGCGGTCCCTGGTGCTGCAACTGCGGTCCCTCGACGGGCCGGACATCCGGAAGTTGCTACAGCGGGCCGCATCGGACCCTCGCGGTTACAACGGGGCTGTCACGATCGACGACGACGCCCTCGACCACCTGGAGAAGATCTCGGCGGGCGACGCGCGTCGCGGCCTCACGGCACTGGAGGCGGCAGCCGATGCGGCACTTGCCGATTCGATGGCCGACGGCGGTTCCTCCCGCACACCGACGAAGGTCACCCTCGCGCATGTCGAGTCAGCCGTCGATCGCGCTGCCGTTCGATACGACCGCGATGGCGACCAGCACTACGACGTGATCAGCGCGTTCATCAAATCGATCCGCGGCTCGGATGTGGATGCCGCATTGCACTATCTGGCCCGCATGATCACGGCAGGCGAGGACCCACGGTTCATCGCACGCAGGTTGGTCGTGCACGCCAGTGAGGACATCGGGATGGCCGACCCCACGGCGCTGCAGACAGCAACCGCTGCGGCGCAGGCGGTTCAACTGATCGGTATGCCCGAGGCACGGCTCGCGTTGGCGCAGGCGACGATTCACCTGGCGACGGCCCCCAAATCCCCAGGTGTGGTGGCGGCCATCGGCGCAGCGATCGCCGATGTCGAGGGTGGCCGGGCAGGCGCGGTGCCCGCGCACCTGCGGGACGGGCACTATGCCGGCGCGGCAAAACTCGGCAATGCCGTGGGCTACCGCTACCCCCACGACGCACCCGGCGGCGTCGTCGGGCAGCAATACCCGCCGGACGAACTGGTCGGCGTCGACTACTACGAGCCCACCGATCATGGTTACGAGCGCGAGATCGGCCCACGTCTCGGACGGCTCCGCAACATCATTCGTGGCCGCAGCCGCTCCAACACCTGATTCCGGGGCCGGCACCGGTAGTGTGAACACGGCCGTTTACCGGCGACACGCCGAGCGGCACGCCCCGATGAGTAAGGACAGAACCAGTGCAGACGCATGAGATCAGGAAGCGCTTCCTGGATCACTTCATCAAGGCCGGGCACACCGAGGTACCCAGCGCGTCACTGATCCTCGACGACCCCAACCTGCTCTTCGTCAACGCCGGCATGGTGCCGTTCAAGCCTTACTTCCTCGGCGAGCAGAATCCGCCGTACACCCGGGCCACCAGTATCCAGAAGTGCGTCCGGACACTCGACATCGAAGAAGTGGGCATCACCACCCGCCACAACACCTTCTTCCAGATGGCGGGCAACTTCTCGTTCGGCGACTACTTCAAGCGCGAGGCCATCACGTTCGCGTGGACGTTGCTCACCAACCCGGTGGCCGATGGCGGATTCGGGATCGATCCGGTCCGGCTGTGGCCGACGGTGTACCTCGACGACGACGAGGCCGAGGCCATCTGGCGCGACGAGATCGGCGTACCCGCCGAACGCATCCAGCGCCGCGGGATGAAAGACAACTACTGGTCGATGGGTGTCCCGGGGCCCTGCGGACCCTGTTCGGAGATCTTCTATGACCGCGGGCCCGCCTACGGAGTCGAAGGTGGACCCGAAGCCGACGAGGACCGTTACATCGAGATCTGGAACCTGGTGTTCATGCAGAACCAGCGTGGACCTGGTGGCGGCAAGGACGGCTACGAGATCCTCGGGCCACTGCCGAAGCAGAACATCGACACCGGCATGGGCGTCGAGCGTGTCGCGTGCCTGCTGCAAGGGGTGGAGAACGTCTACGAGACCGACCTGCTCGCCCCCGTCATCGGGATCGCACAGCAGTTGACCGGCCGCACCTACGGCGCAGGCAACCACGAGGACGATGTCAGATTCCGGGTGATCGCCGACCACGCGCGCACCGCGGTGATGCTCATCGCCGACGGCATCACACCCGGTAACGACGGCCGCGGGTACGTCCTGCGCCGCCTCCTGCGCCGCATCGTGCGATCGGCCCGTCTCCTGGGTGCCTCGGGCGCCACGGTCGGCAGGTTCACCGAGGCCGTCATCGACACGATGTCGACGTCGTATCCCGAACTGGCCGAACAGCGTTCGCGCATCGTGTCCCTGGCCGTCGGGGAAGAAGACGCGTTCCTCAAGACCCTGACCGCCGGCTCCAAGTTGTTCGACGACGCCGCGGCGACGACAAAGGCGTCGGGCGCCACCCGGATCAGCGGACGAGATGCATTCGCGCTGCACGACACCTACGGCTTCCCGATCGACCTCACCTTGGAGATGGCCGCCGAAGCCGGACTGTCGGTGGACGAACAGGGCTTCACCGCACTGATGGCAGAACAGCGTCAGCGCGCCAAAGCCGATGCCACCGCACGCAAGTCGGGCCACGCCGACCTCAGTGTCTATCGGGAGTTCCTCGACCGCGGACCCACCGTCTTCACCGGTTTCGATGAATTGGTCTCTGAGGCAACGGTGTTGGGACTCGTGGCCGACGGAGGCAAGGTTCGCAGTGCCTCGGCGGGCCAAGAGGTCGAGGTCATTCTCGACCGCAGCCCCCTCTATGCCGAATCCGGTGGCCAGATCGCCGACATCGGTAGCATCACAACGTCGTCCGGACTCCGGATCAAGGTCAAGGATGTGCAAAAGCTCGGTAAGACGGTGTGGCTGCACCGGGCGGTGGTCGAGGAAGGTGAGGTCGCCGAAGGCGATGTGGTGCTCGCCCAGGTGGACACCGCCTGGCGTCACGGCGCCACCCAGGGACATTCCGGAACCCACCTCGTGCACGCAGCGCTCCGGCAGGTCCTGGGGCCCACCGCGACTCAGGCCGGGTCCCTCAACCGACCGGGTTATCTCCGTTTCGACTTCAGTGCGCAGGGCCCGGTCACCGAGGCCCAGCGCGGGGAGATCGAGGAAATCACCAACGCTGCGGTCGAGGCCAATTACCCGGTGAACACGTTCGAGACCAACCTGCCCGAGGCCAAGGCGATGGGCGCCATGGCCCTCTTCGGCGAGAACTACGGCGACGTGGTGCGAGTGGTGGAGATCGGCGGGCCGTTCTCGATGGAACTGTGCGGCGGCACCCACGTCGGTGCGTCAGCTCAGGTCGGTCCGGTCACGTTGCTGGGGGAGTCCTCGGTGGGGTCGGGTGTGCGGCGGATCGAGGCCTACGTCGGTTTGGATTCCTACCGCTACCTCGCCAAGGAGCGGGCGTTGTTGGCCGGTCTGGCCTCGAGCCTCAAGGTGCCGTCGGATCAGGTCCCAGCCAGGGTCGAGACCTTGGTCGGCAAACTGCGCGACGCGGAGAAGCAGATCGAGAAGATGCGCGCCGACGCCGCGAAGGCCTCGGTGGGCTCACTCATCGACGACGCCGTCCGGGTCGGTGGCGTGCTGGTGGTCTCCGGCAAACTCGACGGGATGAACGCCGGTGACCTGCGTACGCTCGCCGGCGACCTGCGTGGCCGTGTCGGCTCGGACACTGCGGTCGTCGCCCTCTTCTCGGTGTCGGACGACAAGGTCCCCTTCGCCATCGCCACCACCGCTGCAGCCCGTGACGCGGGTATCAAGGCCGGCGACCTGGTGAAGGATCTGGCGCCGTTGGTCTCAGGTCGCGGCGGCGGAAAGCCGGATCTCGCCCAGGGGTCGGGTACCGACGCCGCCGGCATCGACGCCGCGTTGTCTCGGCTGCGCGACCTGGTCGGCGCGAATCGATGACGCTCACGCCGCGGGGGCGGCGCGTGGCCATCGACGTCGGGAGTGTCCGGATCGGGGTCGCATCCTGCGATCCCGATGGCATCCTCGCGACTCCGGTGGAGACCGTGGCACGAACTACCGGCGGCGACGGGGACCTTCGTCGGTTGGAAGAGATCATCGCGGAGTATGAGGCGGTCGCGGTCATCGTCGGGCTACCGAAGACCCTGCGTGACGAGCACGGCCACGCTGCGAAACTGGCGACCGAGTTCGGAAACGCGCTGGCAGACCGGATTTCACCCATCCCGGTGCTCTACAGCGACGAACGCCTCTCGACGGTCACCGCACAGCAGGCCCTTCGCACCTCGGGTGTACGGGCGAAGGCGCAGAAATCGGTTGTCGACCAGGCGGCCGCCACAGCGATCTTGCAGGGATGGTTGGATTTGCAGGCGAACCGTCAAGACATGCAGGCGGGCCGTCAGGAAGGACGCGGGTGAGCGACGATCGATCCGATGAACGGGCCACCGGCCGCGGTCACGGCGACCGCCGGGAACAGCATCAGCCTCCCGGCCACCGTCGCAGCCGTTCGGCACAGGACTACGACCCCGAGCGGCTGAAGTACTTCACCCGCGGCGCAGACGGTGGTGGCAATCGTTCTGGGCGTCACGGGCCGCGGACCATCCCACCGGGCGGTGCCGACGCGGCGCCGACTGGGCAGCAGTGGCCCGGCCGTGGACCCTCGCCCGACCCGTCGTGGGCTCCACCCGATGCGACCAGTCCACCGGTCCCGCCGCCCACCGGGCGCGCGCCGGGCAGTGGCTCGCGGATGGACACGCCATTCGACGCTCCGCCATCGAGCCCGGTTCCGCCGCCCGATCCCCGTGGCTCCCGCCACCCACGTGCTTACGATCCTCTGGCAACACACGATGCGACCGGCCCGTATGTCGACCCCGGTCGTGACGATTTCGACAGGCGTCAACGCGGCGAACGCGACGGCGTGGCCGCGGGTGTGGATCCGGCATCTGCGCCGTCTCGGCGACGCCCTGATCCCAGATCGGCACTGCCCACCCGGGACCGCTCGCCCAAACGCAGTGCTGCAGCCGAACGGCGCCGCAAACGCAAGAGGGTTGTCATCGCCGCGGCGGTGGCGTTCATGGTGCTCCTCGTCGGCGGGATCGGCTATGCCGGACTCCGGCTGGCCGGGCAATTCGGCGGACCTGACAACTCGGACTTCTCGAACACCGCGGGCACGTCGGATGTGGTGGTACAGATCCCGCCCGACTCCTCGCTCACCGCATTCGGCGAGATCTTGAAGGAGAACAAGGTGGTGGCCAGTGTGGGCGCCTTCACCACCGCGGCCGACGGCAAGCCGATCTCGGCGGGTTTCTACAAGCTGCGCACCGAGATCCCCGCCAGCACAGCCGTTTCCATGCTCACCGACGACAATCGGGTGGGCCGGGTGGTCATTCCCGAGGGTCTGCAGCTCGACACCAAGGAAGGCATCGACGGCAAGACGACGCCGGGGGTCTTCGCTCGCGTCGCCGAAGCCACTTCGCTCACCCTCAACGGACAGGAGAGTGGGGTGACTGTCGAGGAATTGGCCCAAGCAGCAGCCACCGCGACACCTCAGGAACTGGGTGTCCCGGCGTGGGCGACCGACGCGGTCAGCGCGCTGGCCGGCGACCACCGCAGGATCGAGGGGCTCATCGCGCCCACGCTGTGGGAAGCGATAGACCCGAATCTGAGTCCGGTGCAGATGCTCAACTACCTGATCTCGCGCAGCGCCTCCCTGTTCGCACAGTGGGGTCTACCGGAATCGGGCACCACGTCGAGCAACATGACCCCGTATCAGACGCTGGTCACCGCCTCGATCGTCGAACGCGAGGTCAACCGCGCAGAAGACTACCCCAAGGTAGCTCGGGTCGTGGTGAATCGGCTCGACGACAATCAGGCACTGCAGATGGACTCCACGGTGAACTACACCTCGGCGATCCAGAACATCGACGTGGCCGGCGACGACTTCACCGCCGACACCAAGTGGAACACCTATCAGCAGAAGGGTCTGCCGCCCACACCGATCGGTGCGGTCGGTCAGCCGGCACTCGAGGCGTCGCTGAACCCGCCGGTGGGCAATTGGCTCTACTTCGTGTCCGTCGATCAGCAGGGCACAACCCTGTTCACCGACGACTTCGAGCAGCACAAGCGCAATCGGCAGCAGGCCTGCGACAACGGCGTGCTGCAGACGAACTGTGGTTAGTCGGGCCGCCGCGATCCTGGGGTCGCCGGTGAGCCATTCACGCTCGCCCGACCTCCATCTGGCGGCGTACCGGGCACTGGGCCTGGACGACTGGACGTACGAACGTATCGAGTGCACGGCAGAACAGCTACCCGCCCTGGTGGGCGGTCTCGACGACCGGTACATCGGTCTGTCGGTGACCATGCCCGGCAAACGGGCCGCCCTGGACGTGGCGCAGAGCCGGACCGAGCGGGCCGCGAAGGTCGGTTCGGCCAACACCCTGGTCAGGACCGATGGTGGCTGGCGCGCCGATTGCACCGACATCGATGGGGCGGCGGCAGCGTTGACCGAACTCGGTGTCGGCGACCTCGGCGGTGCGTCCGCCGTGGTCCTCGGCGCCGGCGGCACCGCTGCGCCCGTTCTCGCAGCGCTCGCGGGAGTCCACGTGGGACACGTGACGGTGGTTGCACGTAGTGCCGCACGGGCCGCGGAAGCCATTGCCGTCGCAGATGTGTTCGGCCTGCGGACCGAGGTGATCGCTTTTGAACCCGGGCCGGAACTGGCAAAGCGTTCGCGCGAGTGCGCGGTGCTGGTCAACACGGTCCCTGCGGCCGCCGCCGAGCCCCTCGTCGAAGTCGCCGGCGCCGCGCCCCGCCTCTTCGACGTGATCTACAGTCCGTGGCCCACCCCACTGGCAACCGCTGTCGCCGAACGGGGTGGCGCAGTTGTCGGTGGCCTGGTGATGCTGCTGAATCAGGCGTACGGCCAGGTAGAACAATTCACGGGCAGACCGGCACCCCGAGAGGCGATGGCCGCGGTACTGGCCTGATCTGTCCACAGAAGCCCTGATCTGTCCACAAAAGCGCAGCCATCCACAAGCCGCGCTCATTGGAGCCCGTCGCGGCCGGTGGCACCGTCCATTGTTGTCGCTGTGCAGATGTTCATGCCCGTGCTGGCGATCTGGTTCGTGGCTTTGTCAGTGTCCGATATCCGAGCGCGCCTGCTGCCGAACGCACTGACGGTGCCCGCCGCACTTGCCTCCCTCGTCGCGGTCGCGATGCACCCCGCCGCCACTCCGGGTCTGGTCGTCGCCCTCGGCATCTACCTCGTGGCTTTCTCGCTGCATGCCTGCGGGGGCGGGGACGTGAAGCTCGCCATCACCGTGGGCGCCCTGGCCGGCTCCGTCCCGGCCGTGCTGGCCGTGATCGTCCTGGCGCACATCCTCACCATGGTGCCTGCGGTGGTCACCGGAGATCGACGGCCGCAGCCTCACGGCCCGGCCCTGTGCGCGGCCACGGCGCTCGTCTGTGGGATCTGGTGAGGGCCTGGCGGGCGACGCGTGGAAGAATTGACCACTGTGTTGCGCTGGAGTACTGCCGGAGAATCCCATGGGCCCGCATTGGTTGCCGTTCTGGAAGGAATGGTGGCCGGTGTCGAGGTGACGTCGTCCGAGATCGCCGACCAATTGGCTCGTCGCCGTCTCGGTTACGGACGTGGTGCGCGGATGAAGTTCGAGGCCGACAAGGTCACCATGATCGGCGGTGTGCGCCACGGCATGACCATGGGTGGACCTGTCGCCATCGAGGTCGCCAACTCCGAGTGGCCCAAGTGGGAGTCGGTCATGTCGGCCGACCCGGTGCCCGCCGAGGAACTCGAGGGGATCGCCCGCAACGAGCCGCTCACCCGCCCGCGTCCGGGCCATGCCGACTACGCGGGCATGCTCAAGTATGGATTCGCCGACGCGCGGCCGGTGCTGGAACGGGCCAGTGCGCGCGAGACCGCGGCCCGGGTCGCGATCGGCACGGTTGCCCGAAACTTCCTGCGTCAGGTACTCGGCATCGAGGTGCTCTCGCACGTCATCTCCATCGGCGCCTCAGATCCATACGTCGGGGCGGCCCCGACCCACGCCGATCTCGCCCAGATCGACGCCAGCCCCGTGCGGGCGTACTCAACCGACGCCGAGACCGCGATGATCGCCGAGATCGAGGCCGCCAAGCGTGATGGTGACACGCTGGGCGGCGTCGTCGAGGTGGTCGCCACCGGAGTCCCGATCGGCCTTGGCTCACACGTCAGCGGAGACCGCCGACTCGATTCCCGTCTGGCCGGCGCACTCATGGGCATCCAGGCCATCAAAGGTGTCGAGGTGGGTGACGGGTTCGAAACCGCCCGTCGCCGGGGGAGTGCGGCTCACGACGAGATGGTGCCCGGACCCCATGGTGCCGTCCGGTCGACCAACCGGGCCGGCGGCCTCGAGGGCGGCATGAGCAATGGCGAGTTCATCCGGGTGCGGGCGGCGATGAAGCCGATCTCGACTGTGCCTCGCGCGCTGTCCACCATGGATATGACCACTGGCGAGCAGGCCACTGCGATACATCAGCGGTCGGATGTGTGTGCGGTTCCCGCAGCAGGAGTGGTTGCCGAGTCGATGGTCGCACTGGTCCTCGCTCAGGCGGCGCTCGAGAAGTTCGGTGGCGACTCGGCTCACGAGACCGCTGACAACCTGGCGGGCTACCTCAAACGCGTCGCCGCGCATCTACCGCAGCCGTGACTCCCGGGCCACGGGCGGTGCTGATCGGCTTCATGGGATCCGGCAAGACAACGGTCGGTCAGCAGCTGGCCCGCTTGCTCGGTGTCGACTGGATCGACAGCGACGGTGAGATCGAACGGCGAAGTGGCAGAACGATTCCCGAGATCTTCGCGGGAAACGGCGAGCCCGCGTTCCGGGCTCTGGAACAAGATGTGGTGGCGGACCTGCTCGCCCGTGAGCGGGGCGTCGTGTCGCTGGGCGGCGGCGCGGTGCTCTCCGAATCGACTCGGCAACGGCTCGCCGGTCACAACGTCATCTACCTTCACGTGACGCCGGCGCAGGGCTTCGCCCGTGTCTCGGGATCCAAGCGTCCACTGCTACAGGCTCCCGACCCGGCCCAGGTCTATGCCGATCTGCTCGCCGAACGAGACCCCGTCTACCGAGACATCGCAACGATCGTCGTGGACGCACAACCCCATCAACGGCTCGTGGCCGACGAGATCATCAGTCAACTCACCACGCAGGAAGCGAGACAATGACCGCGGACTCAACACCGATCCGGGTGCCGGTGAACAGCGAGAGCCCTTACGAGGTGATCATCGGAAAGGGCTTGCTCGGCGAACTCGTCGAGTCGGTCGCCGGCGCCGACTCGGTGGCCATCCTGTACCAGCCGACGCTCGCCGAGACCGCTGAAGTGATCCGAAAGACGTTGGCAGAAAACGACTTCGACGCGCACCGGGTCGAGATTCCCGATGCAGAGGACGGCAAGGACCTTTCCGTCGCCGCGTTCTGCTGGGAAGTGTTCGGCCGGATCGGAATGAAGCGCAACGACGTCGTGGTCAGCCTCGGTGGTGGAGCGGCCACCGACCTCGCCGGCTTTGTCGCCGCCACCTGGATGCGGGGCATCCCGATCGTTCATGTGCCCACCACGTTGCTGGCCATGGTCGACGCCGCGGTCGGCGGCAAGACCGGGATCAACACCGACGCCGGCAAGAACCTGGTCGGCTCCTTCCACGAACCGCGGGCGGTGCTGATCGACACGGCAACCCTGGAAACCGTGCCGCACAACGAGATCGTGGCCGGCATGGCAGAGGTGATCAAAACCGGATTCATCGCCGACCCGGTGATCCTCGACCTGATCGAGGCAGATCCCCAGGCAGCGCTCGACCCGACGGGGCCGATCCTGACCGAGCTGATCGAGCGGTCGGTGCGGGTCAAGGCAGAGGTCGTCGCGGCCGATCTGCGAGAGTCCGCGCTGCGGGAGATCCTCAATTACGGTCACACGCTGGGACACGCCATCGAACGCCGGGAGCGGTACCGCTGGCGCCACGGTGCCGCGGTGTCGGTCGGACTCGTCTTCGCTGCGGAACTCGGCCGACTGGCCGGACGACTCGATGACGCGACCGCAGACCGGCACAGGGCGGTTCTGGAAAGTGTGGGTTTGCCGGTCGCCTACGACCCGGACGCGCTTCCCGATCTGCTCGAAGGCATGGCGGGGGACAAGAAGAACCGGTCCGGCATGCTGCGTTTCGTGGTGCTCGACGGTCTGGCGAAACCGGGCCGTCTGGAAGCGCCCGACCCCGCACTGCTCGCGGCCGCGTACTCGACCGTCGCCAAGGATGAACCGTCCGGCGGGGCGATCTTCATCTAGGCGACCGATCGACCGGCCGGCCCCAACGGCGGGCCGGTCGGCCCACGCCGGGTACGTGCTAGACCGGCTACTTGTTCAGGCCGACTGGCTGGGTGCGCTGGTATGCGGCATCGTTGTCATCTGCATACCGCTGGTCACGGCGGTTGTCGTCCTGACGCTCGCGGTTCGCCTCGTTCTTGCGATGCTGACGACGCGTGAGATAGCGGCCGAGCGCGGCGCCGACAAGAGCGGGCACGAAGATCAGAAGCGTGGTGAACGCGCCGCCTGCGAAGATCTCGATCGCCAGCGAGTTCTGGCCCATTCCGGCCAACACCCAATTGCCGAGTACCCAGCCGACGATGGCTGCGATCAGCCCCGCGAGTAGGCCGGCCTTGAGCCACCGCATGGTCAGGTCGTCGTAGTCGTCAGGGTCAGCGTGCGCGCGGCCGTCGAGCAGGCCGTCGATTCCGCCCCAGATGATCGCCACGAGGACCACGGACGCGATGGCGATGGTCTTCCAATAGGTGGCTTCCAATGGCCACTGCACGATCGCCAGAGCAAGCAGAACCCGGGCACCGATGTGCACCGCCGACATCACCAAGCCACGAAGCAACCACGCAATCATGAGAGCAGCGTACCGATGCGCCACGTCTTTTTGTGGCAGGGCCCACAAAACCGACGTTTTCGGATGTCGGCGTCCCCGGTCGCGAGGGTGCATTGACCATCCCGGAGAGCAGAGTCGCACTAGCCTGGACGCCATGAGCGCTACATCCGACACCTCGGCGCAGACCGCCGCCCCCATCAGTCGAGTGGCCGCAGATCCCGCGAACGCGGCCCACGCAGGGCGGCGGGACCGCCTTCGAGCGGGACTCAGTGCAGCGGGCGTCGATGCGATTCTCGTCACGGACCTGGTCAATGTTCGCTACCTGTCCGGGTTCACCGGGTCCAATGCCGCTCTTGTGGTGACTGCATCCGGGGATGACCGGGTCAGCACCGACGGGCGCTATCTCACCCAAGTCGCTGAACAGGCCCCGGACCTCACCGCGATCATCGCCCGCAATTGCCCTTCCGCGCTCACCGAGTATTTGGTGGGGTCCGGCGCCCGGATCGGGTTCGAGAAACATGTGGTGACAGTCGGAACACATCAGCGACTGCTGCCGATCTTGACCGGTGCCGAGACGCTGAAGCCGGTGGGGGCGCTGGTCGAGGACCTCAGGATGGTCAAGGACGACGACGAGATCGAACAGATCCGGACCGCATGCCAGACGGCCGACCTGGCCCTCGCCGACATCCTCGGTGACGGCCTCGTGGTTCCGGGCAAAACAGAACGTCAGGTGGCGAGGGCGCTCGAATGGGCGATGTTCGAGCGCGGTGCCGAGGCCGTGTCGTTCGAGACGATCGTGGCGACAGGAGCGAACTCGGCCGTTCCCCACCACCGGCCGACCGATGCCGTGCTCGGCGCGGGCGACCTGCTCAAGATCGACTTCGGTGCAGTGGTCGGTGGTTACCACTCCGACATGACCCGCACGTACGTCTTGCAGAAAGCCGAGGCCTGGCAACGAGAGATCTACGACCTGGTCGCACAGGCACAGCAGGCTGGTCGGGAGGCGCTGGCACCCGGCGTCGATGCCGGCGAGGTGGATGCTGCGGCCCGATCGATCATCGACGCGGCGGGGTTCGGTGAGCAGTATGTGCACGGTCTCGGACACGGCGTCGGCCTGCAGATCCACGAAGCGCCGTCCATCGGGAAGCTGAGCACGGGTACACTACCTTGCGGTGCAGCGGTGACCGTAGAACCCGGTGTCTATCTGCCGGGCCGAGGTGGCGTTCGGATCGAGGACACCCTCGTGATCCGCGACGGCGAACCCGATCTGCTCACCACCACCGACAAGACATTCACCGTCATCTGACCGTGCGCCCCGGCGCGAGCAGGACGTCGCGCAATAAGATGCCCGGGGCGGGTGAGAGGAAGAACAGACGTGGCCAACACTTCGGATTTCAAAAACGGCTTGGTGCTCAACATGGAGGGTCAGCTCTGGCAGATCCTCGAGTTCCAGCATGTCAAGCCCGGTAAGGGTCCTGCCTTCGTGCGGACCAAGATCAAGAACGTGCTCTCGGGGAAGACCGTCGACAAGACGTTCAACGCGGGAGTCAAGGTGGAGACGGCGACGGTCGACCGTCGTGACATGACCTACCTGTACAACGACGGCAGCGACTACGTGTTCATGGACGGGCAGACCTTCGAGCAGTTGAACGTCAACCCGGAGACCGTGGGCGACGGAGCCAAGTTCATGCTCGAGAACATGACCGTGCAGGTGGCCACGCACGAAGGCGTGCCGCTGTACATAGAACTCCCGGTCACCGTCGAACTCCTGGTGTCCCAGACCGATCCCGGCGTCCAGGGCGACCGTTCCACCGGTGGCACCAAACCCGCGACTTTGGAGACCGGTGCCGAGATCCAGGTGCCGTTGTTCATCAACACAGGCGACAAGCTGAAGGTCGATTCGCGCGACGGCAGCTACCTCGGCCGCGTCAACTCGTGACATTGGTCAAGAAATCCGGCACCCGCCACAAGGCCCGCAAACGCGCGGTCGACCTGCTCTTCGAGGCCGAGGTCAAGAACGAGTCACCGATCGAGCTGATCGCTCAGCGGCGTGAGATCGCGCTCGGCGACGACAGTGTGGGCAAGATCCACGACTACACCGCTCAGATCATCGAGGGTGTCGCGGGCGATGCCCGCCAAATCGATTCGGTGATCGAGTCGCATCTGCGTGAGTGGACGCTGCCGCGGCTCCCCGCCGTGGATCGTGCGATCCTGCGGCTCGCCACCTGGGAGTTGTTCAACACCACCGACGTCCCGACCGCCGTTGTGGTCGACGAGGCCGTCGAATTGGCCAAGGAACTCTCGACCGACGATTCCCCTGGATTCGTCAACGGTGTGCTCGGTCGCATCGTGCTCCTCGCGCCGCAGGTACGTGCGTCGCTGGGGCAGCAGTCACCGTCCGAGGACGCGTGAGACCGGCCGGTGCCGTCGCGGTGCCGCGGCCCCGGCCTGATAACCTGATGCACGAACTGTTCTGGACGAAGGCATTTTGATGTCGGTGTCCACGGCAGTGACCGACATCCTTTAACGATCCGTCCAGAGAGGCGGAGAAGGAGGTCCCGATTACTGTGCCGACTCCCGAGGGCGACGGTACCGACACGGGTCGCGAACTACTCGACGACGCCGATGTCGGACGGACCATAGCGCGCATAGCGCATCAGATCATCGAGAAGACCGCATTGGACGACGCCGATGCGCCTCGAGTGGTCATCATCGGAATCCCTACCCGCGGTATCTTTCTCGCCCGCCGGCTCGCCGAGAACATCGCGGAGTTCGCCGGCGTCCACGTGCCGGTCGGGTACCTCGACATCACGCTCTACCGCGACGATCTACGTGCCAAACCGCACCGCGCCCTGGAACCGACCGCGGTTCCGGCCGGCGGCGTCGACGGTGCCCTGGTTGTCCTCGTGGACGACGTCCTCTACTCGGGTCGTACGGTGCGCGCAGCGCTCGACGCCCTGCGCGATCTCGGCCGACCTGCCGCGGTGCAACTGGCGGTGCTCGTAGACCGCGGGCATCGGGAGCTGCCCCTGCGGGCGGACTACGTGGGCAAGAACATCCCGACCGCCCGTACCGAAGACGTGCAGGTCCATCTGCGCGAGCACGACGGTGTGGACCGCGTGATCCTGCGAACCGGGAAGATCTGATGCGGCATCTGCTGTCGGTGTCCGACCTGACCCGCGAGTCGGCCACCGAGCTCCTCGACGAGGCCGAACGGTTCGAGCAGGCCCTGGTGGGCCGCGAGATCAAGAAGCTGCCGACGTTGCGCGGCCGGACCATCATGACCGTGTTCTACGAGAACTCCACCCGTACCCGCGTGTCCTTCGAGGTTGCGGGCAAGTGGATGAGCGCCGACGTGATCAACGTCAGCGCGTCGAGCTCCTCGGCGAACAAGGGGGAGTCGTTGCGCGACACGGCCAAGACCCTTCGCGCCGCCGGAGCGGACGCGTTGATCGTTCGACATCCCGCATCGGGTGCGGCCCATCAGATCGCGCAGTGGACATGGGAAGAGGGCACCGGACCATCGGTGATCAACGCCGGTGACGGAACCCACGAACACCCGACCCAGGCGCTGCTCGATGCTCTGACGCTGCGGCAGCGGCTCGGCTCGCTCGAAGGCCGCAGGATCGCGATCGTCGGCGATGTGCTGCATTCGCGGGTGGCCCGCTCCAACGCGCACCTCCTGGCCATGCTCGGGGCGCAGGTGGTTCTCGTCGCTCCGCCCACGCTGCTGCCCGTGGGTGTCGAGGCGTGGCCCGTCGAGGTGTCACACAGTCTCGATGCCGAACTCGCCGCCGTCGATGCCGTCATGCTGCTACGCGTTCAGGCCGAGCGGATGAACGGCGGTTTCTTCCCGTCTGCGCGCGAGTACTCCATTCGGTACGGGCTCAGCGACCGTCGGTCGGCGTTGCTCGCCGACCACGCCGTGGTGCTGCACCCGGGACCGATGCTGCGGGGCATGGAGATCGGGTTCTCGGTGGCGGATTCGCCCAAAGCAACTGTGCTGCAACAGGTCTCGAACGGAGTGCATATGCGGATGGCCGTGCTGTTCACGTTGCTGGTCGGAACCGAGAGCGAGGGCGTGGCATGACAGCGCAGCTCCTGATCCGCAATGTTCGGCCCTACGGCGACGACGCCGTCGACATCCTGATCGAGGGTGGCGAGATCGTCGAGATCGGTGCCTCGATCGCGCCTGATGCGGCGGCCGATGTGCTCGACGGAGCGGGCGCTGTGCTGCTGCCCGGTTTCGTCGACATGCACACCCACCTTCGTGAACCCGGCCGGGAAGACACCGAGACCATCGAGACCGGTTCGGCGGCAGCGGCTTTGGGTGGCTACACCGCGGTGTTCGCGATGGCCAACACCGACCCGGTCGCCGACAGTGCCGTCATCACCGATTTTGTCTGGCGCCGCGGCCAAGAAGTGGGCCTCGTGGATGTCCATCCGGTGGGCGCCGTCACGGTCGGGCTCGGGGGCACCCAACTCGCCGAGATGGGCGCGATGGCCGCCGGCGTCGGCGGGGTGCGGATGTTCAGCGACGACGGCAAGTGTGTCTACGATCCACTGATCATGCGCCGTGCGCTCGAGTACGCGAAGGGTCTCGGCGTACTCATCGCCCAGCACGCCGAGGAACCGCGGCTCACCGAGGGGGCCATCGCCCACGAAGGTGCCGTCGCGGCCAGGCTCGGACTCACCGGCTGGCCACGGGCGGCCGAGGAGTCGATCGTCGCGCGCGACGCGCTGCTCGCCCGCGACGCAGGCGCACGGGTGCACATCTGCCACGCATCCACCGAAGGCACGGTCGAGCTGCTCAAATGGGCTCGTGGACAGGGCATTTCGATCACGGCCGAGGTCACGCCACATCACTTGCTCCTCGATGACAGCCGCCTGGAGACCTACGACCCCGTCAACAAGGTCAATCCGCCCCTCCGTGAGGGTCGCGACAAGGCCGCCCTGCGGCAGGCACTCGCCGACGGGATCATCGACTGTGTGGCCACGGACCACGCGCCCCACGCCGCGCAGGATAAGTGCTGCGAGTTCGCCAACGCGAGGCCGGGCATGCTCGGACTGCAGACCGCCCTCTCGATCGTCGTGCAGACGATGGTCGAACCCGGTCTGCTCGACTGGCGCGGGGTCGCCAAGGTGATGAGCGAACGGCCCGCAGAGATCACCGGGCTGTCCGACCACGGCCGCCCGATCGTGGTCGGTGAACCGGCGAACCTGGCCCTGGTCGATCCGGATACGGAATGGACAGTGGAATCCGGTGCGCTGGCCAGCCTCTCGGAGAACTCACCGTTCGACGGTCTCACCCTGCCCGGCGTTGTGGTCGCGACGGTGTTGCGCGGCGAGGTGACCAACCACGGCGGCAAGGTCCGGGCGCCCCGATGACCGGTGTAGTCGTGATCCTGATCGTTGTTCTCGCCTGGGGCGGCATCGTCGGCCTGATGCTGCTCGGTTGGCGAGGCCGTGGCCGCCGACAAGAGTTGCTCCTCGGTGCGTTCCCCGAAGTGCCTGCCACTCTCGGACCACGTCGGCTGGGCCCGCACACGGGGTTGTACGTCGGATCGACCATCGCGCCCAGCTGGCAGGACCGGGTGGCCGTCGGTGACTACGGGGACCGTGCCGTTGCGGAGATCAGCCGCTTCGACGCCGGGATCCTCATCGACCGCACCGGTGCCAACCCGATCTGGATACCGGACGACCAAATCACCGCGATCCGCACCGAAAGGGGCCTGGCAGGGAAGGTGATGACCGCGGACGGCGTCCTCGTCATCCGCTGGCTCCTCCCGTCGGGAACCGAGATCGATTCGGGCATTCGCGCAGACGACAAGACCATCTACCCACAATGGGTCAAACCTCTCGAGCAGGACGGAAAGAAGAAGCAGTGACACAGCAACAACCGGCCACCACCGCGGTGCTGGTACTCGAGAACGGTGAACGTTACGTCGGGACGAGCTTCGGAGCGCTCGGCCAGACTCTCGGAGAAGCCGTCTTCTGCACGGCGATGACCGGATATCAGGAGACACTCACCGACCCCAGCTACCACCGGCAGATCGTGGTGGCCACCGCGCCGCAGATCGGCAACACCGGATGGAACACCGAGGACGGCGAAAGTCGTTACGGCGCGGATGATCCCAGCGCCACCAACGACGACACCGGCAAAATCTGGGTGAGTGGGTACGCCGTGCGCAACCCGAGCCGACGAGTGTCGAGTTGGCGCGCCACGGGCAGCCTGGAAGACGAGTTGATCAACCAGGGCATCGTCGGCATCGCAGGCATCGACACCCGTACTGTTGTGCGCACCCTGCGCGATCACGGGTCGATGCGGGCCGGGATCTTCTCCGGAGATGCGCTCGCCGGGTCGGACGAACTGCTCCGGCGGGTGGTCGAGGCGCCTGAGATGTCCGGTGCCGATTTGGCCGGTGAGGTGTCGACCACCGACGGATACGTCGTCGAACCCGAGGGCGAACCCCGGTTCACGGTGGCGGCGCTCGACCTGGGGATCAAGACCAACACCCCGCGCATGTTCGCCCAGCACGGTGTGCGGGTGCACGTACTGCCGGCGGGCACCTCGTACGACGCCATAGCCGACATCAAACCGGACGGCGTGTTCCTGTCCAACGGACCGGGCGACCCCGCGACCGCCGACCACCCGGTGGACTTCACCCGCAGCGTGCTCGGTGACGGGATCCCGCTGTTCGGCATCTGCTTCGGGAACCAGATCCTGGGCCGTGCACTCGGCCGGGGTACCTACAAGATGAAGTTCGGCCACCGCGGAATCAACATCCCGGTGGTCGACCATACGACCGGAGCCGTGTCGATCACCGCCCAGAATCACGGGTTCGCCCTGGAGGGTGAGGCCGGCGAAGAGTTCGACAGCGACCTCGGGCGTGCCCGGATCAGCCACACCTGCGCCAACGACGGCACGGTGGAAGGCATCGAGCTCATCGACGGCCGAGCGTTTTCCGTCCAATATCACCCCGAGGCCGCGGCAGGACCCCACGACGCCGCGTACCTCTTCGAGAAGTTCGTCTCTCTGCTGCAAGGAGCGCGTGCCTGATGCCCCGCCGTACCGACCTCAAGCACGTCCTGGTCATCGGATCCGGACCGATCGTCATCGGTCAGGCCTCCGAGTTCGACTATTCGGGCACACAGGCCTGCCGGGTCCTCAAGGCCGAAGGCCTGCGGGTGAGCCTGGTCAATTCCAATCCCGCGACGATCATGACCGATCCGGAGTTCGCCGACGCGACCTACGTCGAGCCCATCACCGCCGCCTACGTGGAGAAGGTGATCGAGGCCGAGCGTGATGCCGGATATCCCATCGACGCCGTGCTCGCGACGCTGGGCGGGCAGACCGCGCTCAACACCGCAGTGGATCTGCATGACCAGGGCATTCTCGCCAAGTACGACATCGAGCTCATCGGCGCCGACTTCGAGGCCATCCAGCGCGGCGAGGACCGACAGAAGTTCAAGGACATCGTTGCCAAGGTAGGCGGCGAAAGCGCCCGTTCCCGAGTGTGTTTCACCATGGAAGAGGTCCACGATACGGTGGCCGACCTCGGTTACCCGGTGGTGGTTCGCCCCTCGTTCACCATGGGTGGGCTCGGTTCGGGAATGGCCTATGACGCCGACGACCTCAACCGGATCGCCGGTGGCGGGCTGGCGGCGTCGCCGAGCGCCAACGTCCTGATCGAGGAGTCGATCTTGGGCTGGAAGGAATACGAGCTCGAGCTGATGCGTGACAACCGCGACAACGTCGTGGTGGTCTGTTCCATCGAGAACGTCGATCCCGTCGGTGTCCACACCGGTGACTCGGTCACGGTGGCGCCTGCGATGACGTTGACCGACCGCGAGTACCAGAAGATGCGCGACCTCTCCATCGAGATCATCCGTGAGGTCGGTGTCGCCACGGGCGGCTGCAACATCCAGTTCGCGATGGATCCCGCCGACGGCCGGATGGTGGTCATCGAGATGAACCCCAGGGTGTCCCGGTCGTCGGCGCTCGCGTCGAAGGCGACGGGGTTCCCGATCGCCAAGATCGCGGCCAAGCTGGCGGTCGGCTACAGCCTCGACGAGATCCTCAACGACATCACCAAGAAGACCCCGGCGTGCTTCGAACCCACTCTCGACTACGTCGTGGTGAAGGCGCCGCGGTTTGCGTTCGAGAAGTTCCCCGGCGCCGACGACACCCTCACCACCACGATGAAGTCGGTGGGTGAGGCCATGTCGCTGGGCCGATCGTTCGCCGAGGCACTCGGAAAGGTGATGCGTTCGCTGGAGACCAAGGCCGCCGGGTTCTGGACCGAACCCGAGACCGACGAACCGGCTCCGTTGCTCCCCGAACTGCTCGAACGGCTCCGCACGCCCAAGGACGGCCGGTTGTACGGCCTGATGCAGGCATTCGGCATGGGCGCGACCGTGGAGCAGCTGTTCGAGTCGACCGCCATCGATCCCTGGTTCCTCGCCGAGATCGAAGCCGTCCACCAACTCGGTCAGCGGGTCCGCGAGGCGGACACCCTGGACGAGAACCTGCTCCGCGAGGCCAAGAGCAACGGTCTGTCCGACCGGCAGATCGCCGCGCTGCGCGACGACGTGGACGACGAGACCGCGATCCGCGACCTCCGGCACTCGCTGGGCGTGCGTCCGGTCTACAAGACGGTCGACACCTGCGCCGCCGAGTTCGAGGCGGTCACGCCGTACCACTATTCGACCTATGAGCTCGACCCCGCCGCACAGAGTGAAGTCGCGCCACAACGCGAGCGGCCGAAGGTGCTGATCCTCGGGTCCGGCCCCAACCGGATCGGTCAGGGCATCGAGTTCGACTACTCGTGTGTGCACGCCGCCATGACGCTGTCGGAGGCGGGTTACGAGACGGTCATGGTCAACTGCAACCCGGAGACCGTGTCCACCGACTACGACACCGCCGACCGGCTGTACTTCGAGCCGTTGACCTTCGAAGACGTGCTGGAGGTGTTCCACTCCGAGTCGGAGTCGGGCACTGTCAAGGGCGTCATCGTGCAGCTCGGCGGGCAGACCCCGCTGGGTCTGGCCCATCGGCTCGAAGCTGCGGGTGTTCCGATCGTGGGCACAAGCCCGGCGGCGATCGATCTCGCCGAGGATCGCGGTGAGTTCGGCAACGTGCTCAGCGAGGCGGGTCTGCCCGCTGCGAAGTACGGCATGGCGACCACGTTCGATCAGGCCAAGGCCATCGCCGGTGACATCGGGTACCCGGTGCTGGTGAGGCCCTCATACGTGCTCGGCGGGCGGGGTATGGAGATCGTGTACGACGAGGATTCCCTCGCCAGCTACATCTCCCGGGCCACCGAGATCACGCCCGAGCATCCCGTTCTCGTCGACCGATTCCTGGAGGACGCGATCGAGATCGACGTCGACGCGCTCTACGACGGCACCGACTGCTACATCGGCGGGGTCATGGAACACATCGAAGAGGCAGGCATCCACTCGGGTGACTCCGCATGTGCGTTGCCGCCCATCACACTCGGCCGCTCGGACCTGGAGAACGTCCGCAAGTCCACCGAGGCGCTCGCCAAGGGCATCGGTGTCCGTGGTCTGCTCAACGTCCAGTACGCGCTCAAGGACGACATCCTGTACGTCCTCGAGGCCAATCCGCGGGCCAGCCGCACGGTTCCGTTCGTGTCCAAGGCCACCGCGGTCCAGTTGGCCAAGGCCTGTGCGCGGGTGATGCTGGGCGCCACCATCGCCGAGCTCCGTGCCGGCGGCATGTTGCCTGCCGAAGGGGACGGCTCCGAACTGCCCGACACCTCGCCGGTGTCGGTGAAGGAAGCCGTACTGCCCTTCAACCGGTTCCGCCGAGCCGACGGCACCGGTGTCGACTCTCTGCTCAGCCCGGAGATGAAGTCGACCGGTGAGGTGATGGGTATCGACGCGGACTTCGGCCGTGCCTTCGCCAAATCGCAGACGGCCGCCTACGGTTCACTGCCCGTGTCCGGCAAGGTGTTCGTGTCCGTCGCCAACAAGGACAAGCGCGCCCTGGTGTTCCCGGTCAAGCGGCTCGCTGATCTGGGGTTCGACATCCTGGCCACCGAGGGCACCGCCCATGTGTTGCGGCGCAACGGAATCGCGTGCACGCAGGTGTACAAGCACTCTGACAGCGAGCTGCCCGAGGGAGAGGTCAGTGTGGTCGAGCGGATCCGGGCCGGGGAGATCGGCATGGTGATCAACACCCCCTACGGCAATTCCGGGCCACGTATCGACGGTTACGAGATCCGTAGTGCCGCTGTGTCGGTGAACATTCCCTGTATCACCACGGTGCAGGGCGCGAGCGCGGCGATCCAGGGCATCGAAGCCGCGTTGGGCGGGGCCATGGGTGTGCAGTCGCTGCAGAAGCGGCACCGGACGATGCTGGGCGCGTAGGTGGACGCGGCATCGGGTGCGGTCGGCGACACATCGTTCGCCGACCGCTACCGGGCGGCGGTCACCGACCGCGGCCGGTTGTGCGCGGGTATCGACCCCCACCCGGAACTGCTCGAGGCGTGGGGACTGTCGGTCGACGCTGCGGGCGTCCGTGCGTTCGGTGACATCTGTGTCGAGGCCTTTGCCGGGTCCGTCGCGGTGATCAAACCCCAGGTGGCGTTTTTCGAGACGTTCGGTTCTGCAGGTTTCGCGGCTCTGGAGTCGGTGATCAGCGGTTGTCAGGCCGGTGGCGCGCTGGTCATCGCCGACGGGAAACGCGGCGACATCGGATCGACGATGGCCGCGTACGCGCGGGCTTGGCTCGAGCCGGCATCACCGCTGTGCGCAGATGCCCTGACCGTCTCGCCGTACCTCGGCTTCGGATCACTGAGCCCCGCCATCGAACTCGCGCGCTCGGAGGGAAGGGCCGTGTTCGCGCTGGCCCGCACCTCCAACCCTGAGGGGGAGTCGCTCCAGCTGGCCCGGGGCGACGGTGGCGTCACAGTGGCCCAGAGCATCGTCGATGCGGCTGCGGCAGAAAACTCCGATGGTCGCGCGACCGTCGGACTGGTGGTCGGCGCGACCCGGCACCACGGCCTGCAGCTGGCGGAACTGGGCGCGCCGATCCTGGCCCCGGGCCTTGGTGCCCAAGGAGCCGCGGCGAGCGATCTGCCCGCTGTGTTCGCCGACGCCGATCAACGGTGGGTGCTGCCGGCCAGCTCCCGCTCGGTGCTGCGTCACGGCCCCGATGTGACAGCACTGCGCGATGCCGCGCGCCGCACCCGGGACGAGATCGAGGCGGCGTTCGGGGACCAGGCCTAGCCCGAGACCTCCTGTTCGAGTGCCTCGGCCCGGGCGTCGCCGTGAGGTGTGGTCTCGTCTGCCGGCGCGGAGTTCACCGGCAATGACTCCAGGAACTGATCGATACGCGGCCACGTGCCGGAGATGGCGTCGGGCCCGGCGATCAATCCCAGATGGCTCGTCTCGACGGTGTCGAAGTGGACCTGTGGTGATCCCTCGAGCAGGTCGACACCGTGCCGGGCAGCTGCCCACGGCACGATGGCGTCGCGATGGCTCCCGAACAGCTGGACCGGGACCCCGATGCTCGTCAGGTCGATGCGGCGCCCGCCGAGGTCGAGCACGCCGGTCGCCAGTTCACCCCGATAGATGAAGCACTCCCACATCTGTTCGGCCAGGCGGCCCGGGTAGCCCGGGAACTCTCGCTGGAAGCGATTGACGATCTCCATCCGTGCGAGCTTCTCGGTGTCACCGAGGTTGGACAGGATGAAGGCCGGTTTCTTCAGCTCGCGTTGCCATGCAGTGCCGCGGTAGCCGATCTGCACCAGTGGCGCCGGGATGCCACCGAGCAGCCGGAGAATGCCGGTGACCGCCAGACCCTTGGTCGGCCGGGTCAATTGCCGCACGAGGGGATAAGGGGGTACCAGCGCGTAGTCCAGGGGAGTGCCCACGGCTGTGACCGATCGGACGGGCAGGGCGGGATCTGCGGCGACGGTGAGCAGGCTGATCGTTCCGCCGAGACTCCATGCCACCAGGTCCACCTCACCGGGACCATCGGTGCGTCTCGAGATGTCCTGATCCGCGGCATAAAAATCAGTCTGCGCGCGGGTGATCGCCTGCGGGACGATGTCGTCGAAGAAGTCTTCGAAACCGAGGTGTCGGTCGCTTCTCCGGATCTCGCCGATGTCGAGCACGTACGGGATGCGTCCGGTCTGGAGCAAGTGGTTGACCAACGAGTGATCGGGGTCGAGGTCGTAGCAGCTGGCGGGCGCGGCAATCGGCGGAACGAGTACCACCGGCGGGTGCCCGGCGCGGCGAGCGACACGGAGTCGCTCGGCGTTCCCGAACCGGCGCAGACGACGGTGCGGTTCGTCGTGCAGCAGGACGTTCTCGGTCGACACCTCATCGCGGATGCCGTCACCGATGGTCAGTGCGTAGAGGTTCCGGAGCCGATCGGGCAGCAGACTCTCTCGCGGAGTCTGTTGGTTGGTCACGATGATGAAACCCCGTCCCGGCTGAGAATTGTCAGTGTGTGCGATCCACATCTAACACGAGACAGTGAACGCGTTTCACGGGGCCATCGATGCGGTCGGGTGGGCATTCGCACAGGTCACACGGCCCTCCGACACGCGCGCACCGACAAAAAACTTCGAAAAATCCCTGCGCGGAACACCCGTCACAGCAGCACCAGGGATGTGACCTACGCCATGATGCTCGACATTTCCGTTGAGTGCTGCGAATGCCGTTGTCTGGCAACGTCATTCGTTTGATCAATCAGATACTAGACAGATTTAACTGCTACTTATGTGCGACGGCGGGGAAGCTCGTTCGAAAGGCTTACAACACCCGTTTTAGTGGGGGAATGCCGGGGTGGGGGTCGCAAAAGGCGACGTGCGTGGGTACGGTCGCTTTCGCTGCCTCCCCACAGAGGCGGACGCCCTGACGCCACCGGCGCGGGGCAGAGAATCACACAGACGAAATCGGAGGAACCGTGGCCCTTCCCCAGTTGACCGACGAGCAGCGCGCCGCTGCATTGGAGAAGGCAGCTGCCGCTCGCCGGGCCCGTGCGGAGCTCAAGGAGCGCCTGAAGCGAGGCGGCACCGATCTGAAGCAGGTTCTCAAGGACGCCGAGAACGACGAGATCTTGGGCAAGATGAAGGTGTCGGCGTTGCTCGAGGCCCTGCCCAAGGTGGGCAAGGTCAAGGCGCAGGAGATCATGACCGAGCTCGAGATCGCCCCGACCCGCCGTTTGCGTGGCCTGGGTGACCGGCAGCGTAAGGCGTTGTTGGCTAAGTTCGACTTTGCCTGATCGCCTCTAAGTGAGCCCAGAACAACGACAGAGGGGCCGGCTTCTCGTATTGGCCGGCCCTTCTGCTGTCGGAAAGTCCAGCGTGGTCCGGCGGCTGCGCGAACTGTTGCCCGACCTGATGTTCAGCGTCTCTGCGACCACCCGTGCCCCGCGCGCCGGTGAGGTCGATGGACGCGACTACTTTTTTGTCACCCCGGGTGAGTTCGACCGGTTGATCGCCGACGGCGAACTGCTGGAGTGGGCCGAGATCCACGGGGGGCTGCAACGTTCGGGCACACCCTCGCGGCCGGTGTTCGAGGCGATGGAGCAGGGTAGGCCCACGCTCGTCGAGGTCGATCTGGCCGGAGCCCGCAACATCAGGGCAGCGGTACCGGAGGCCGTGACAGTGTTCCTCGCGCCGCCGAGCTGGGACGAACTGGTGTCCCGGCTGCGCGGCCGCGGGACCGAATCCGACGAGGTGATCGAGCGGCGACTGCAGACCGCGAAGGCCGAATTGGACAGTGCCGACGAGTTCGACCACGTCGTGGTGAACGACGAAGTCGACTCGGTGGCCAAGCACTTGGTATCCTTGCTGGTTGAATCCCATTTGAATAATTCGTAGGAGCAATGTGAGCAGCTTGACCACCCCAGACGAGTTCATCGGCGAGGTCGACGCAACCGCGTATGACACACCCCTGGGCATCACGAACCCGCCGATCGACGAGCTGCTGGAACGCGCTTCTTCGAAGTACGCGCTGGTCATCTACGCCGCCAAGCGTGCGCGTCAGATCAACGACTACTACAACCAGCTCGGTGACGGCATCCTCGAGTACGTCGGACCCCTCGTCGAGCCGGGCCTCCAGGAGAAGCCTCTCTCCATCGCCATGCGCGAGATCCACGCGGACCTTCTCGAGCACACCGAAGGCGAGTAGCTTCCCTCAACCCGGTCCGGAGGCGAGAGTTCGTGGGCGAGAACGTCGGTACGACGCGTAAGAACATCGTCATCGGGGTCGGTGGCGGCATAGCCGCGTACAAGGTCGGCTCGGTGGTGCGTCACTTCACCGAGGCCGGCCATCACGTGCGTGTCATCCCCACCGAATCGGCGTTGAAGTTCGTCGGTGCGGCAACATTCGAGGCGCTCAGCGGTAACCCCGTCAGCACCGAGGTGTTCGCCGATGTGCCGCGCGTGCCTCACGTCCGTCTCGGTCAGGAAGCGGACCTGGTGTTGATCGCGCCGGCGACCGCCGATCTGATGGCTCGCGCTGCGAGTGGGCGCGCCGACGACCTGTTGACATCGACGTTGTTGACCGCGCGATGCCCGGTCCTGTTCGTCCCGGCGATGCACACCGAGATGTGGGAGCACCCGGCCACGCAAGCGAATGTGAGCACCCTCCGGGAGCATGGCGCCACCGTGATGACTCCCGCATCGGGCCGTTTGACCGGTGTCGACACCGGGGCCGGACGTCTGCCCGATCCGCAGGAGATATCGCTGCTGGGTGAACTGCTGCTCGATCGCCCCGACGCCCTCCCGTACGACCTCGCCGGGGTCAAATTCCTGATCAGTGCCGGCGGCACGCGCGAACCCCTCGATCCCGTCCGGTACCTCGGTAATCGCAGCTCCGGGAAGCAGGGGTACGCCCTCGCCCGTGCCGCTGCCCAGCGAGGGGCTCAGGTGACCATGGTCGCCGGGGCCACCTCCAACCTGCCCGATCCAGCGGGTGTGGAGATCATCCGCATCGCCACCGCAGCGCAGCTGGCCGATGAGATAGGAAAGCGGGCCCCCGAGACCGACGTGGTGATCATGGCCGCGGCCGTCGCCGATTTCCGGCCGGTCCAGGTCTCCGACGCCAAGATCAAGAAGTCCGACAGCGGACCGGCCCCCATCGAATTGACCACCAATCCGGACATCCTCGCCGGTCTGGTCGCCGCTCGCCGCAGTGGCTCGGTCCCACGGTCGACGGCCATCGTCGGCTTCGCTGCCGAGACCGGCGACCTCCAGCACGGGGTTCTCGACCACGGCCGGGCAAAACTGGCCCGCAAAGGATGCGACCTCTTGGTCGTCAACGCGGTGGGCGAGGGCAAGGCATTCGGCATGGACCACAACACCGGTTGGATCCTGGCCGCAGGGGGCGAAGAAACTGCCCTGCCACTCGGGTCGAAAACACTCATGGCGACCCGAATACTTGACGCGATCAACGCTGTACGCACAGATGGTGTTGGCGCAGACGGTCGATGTCCGTAGCTCGACCCACGTGTGTAATTTGAGGTCCGCGGGTAGTCGCGCACCGTACCGAACTCTTCAGGACCACCGCCTCCGAGAGGAAAACATGACCGATACCCGTTTGTTCACCAGCGAGTCCGTCACCGAGGGCCATCCCGACAAGATCTGTGACGCGATCAGCGACTCGATCCTCGACGCCCTGCTGACCGAGGATCCGCGTGCCCGGGTTGCGGTGGAGACCCTGGTCACCACCGGTCAGGTCCATGTGGCGGGTGAGGTGAACACGACGGCGTACGCCGACATTCCCAAGATCGTGCGGGAGAAGGTCCTGGAGATCGGCTACGACTCGTCGGCCAAGGGATTCGACGGCAACTCCTGTGGTGTCAACGTCGCCATCGGCGCGCAGTCCCCGGAGATCGCCCAGGGTGTCGACAACGCCTATGAGTCGCGCGTCGAGGGCATCACCGAGGATGAGATAGCGCGTCAGGGTGCCGGTGACCAGGGCCTGATGTTCGGATACGCCACCAATGAGACGCCTGAGTTCATGCCTGTCCCGATCGCGCTGGCGCACCGCCTCGCCCGTCGCCTCACCGAGGTGCGCAAAGAAGGCGTGCTGCCGTACCTGCGTCCCGACGGCAAGACCCAGGTGACCATCGAGTACAACGGCGACAAGCCGGTCCGACTCGACACCGTGGTCGTCTCCACCCAGCACGCCGCGGACATCGACCTGGAGAACCTGCTCACCCCCGACATCCGCAGCAAGGTCCTGGATTCGGTGTTCGCCGACCTCGACCTGCCGTTCCTGAACACCGACGATGTCCGTCTGCTGGTCAACCCCACCGGCAAGTTCGTCCTGGGCGGACCGATGGGCGATGCCGGCCTCACCGGCCGCAAGATCATCGTCGACACCTACGGCGGCATGTCACGACACGGTGGCGGTGCGTTCTCCGGCAAGGACCCGTCAAAGGTCGACCGGAGTGCCGCGTACGCGATGCGTTGGGTCGCGAAGAACGCCATTGCCGCCGGATTGGCGGGACGCATCGAGGTGCAGGTCGCCTACGCCATCGGCAAGGCAGCACCGGTCGGCTTGTTCGTCGAGACCTTCGGTACCGAGACGGTCGACCCGGCCAAGATCCAGTCGGCCATCACCGAGGTCTTCGACCTACGACCGGGAGCCATCATCCGCGACCTCGACCTGTTGCGGCCGATTTACGCACCGACGGCCGCGTACGGCCACTTCGGTCGCACCGACATCGATCTGCCGTGGGAGCACACCGACCGCGCTGACAAGCTGAAGGCCGCTGCCGGCGCGTGAAATCTGAGCGGCAGCTCGCACCTGAACTGCCGGTCGCCCGTGTTCTGCCGATGCTCGGGCTGGCCCATCTGGACCGGCCGTTCGATTACCAGGTACAAGATGCCCAGCACCTGGACGCCCAGCCCGGTGTCCGGGTGCGGGTGCGTTTCTCCGGCCGTCTCGTCGACGGGTACATACTCGACCGCATCGAGGCCAGCGACCATCCCGGCAAGCTCGGGTGGCTCGAGAGGGTGGTCTCGCCGGAACCGGTGCTGACCCCGGAGCTGGCCACGCTGGCGCGGGCGGTCGCCGACCGGTACGCGGGCACCATGACAGATGTCCTGCGGCTGGCCATCCCGCCCCGTCATGCGCGCACCGAGCAGGCCGTGGGTGCCCCGCCAGGCACCCCCAGGCCCCCGACCGTCGATGTAGACGGATGGAAGCCATACGAGCATGCAGAGTCGTACCTGGCTGCAGTTGCTGACGGCAAAGCCGCTCGCGCGGCATGGCAGGCGGTGCCCGGCGAAGACTGGCCCCGGCGACTGGCCGAGCTCGCATGCCACACGGTGGTCGCCGGCCGCAGCGCCATCATCGTGGTGCCCGACCAGCGCGATCTGGTACGACTCGAAGCAGCGTGCGAGCCGATCCTGGGTGATCGGGTGGTGTCGTTGTCCGCCGGATTGGGCCCTTCGGCACGGTATCGGCGGTGGTTGCGAGCACTGCGCGGGCAGGCCTCGGTGGTGATCGGCACCCGGAGTGCGGTGTTCACGCCGATTCCCGACCTCGGACTGATCTGCGTGTGGGACGACGGGGACGACAGCCTGTGCGATCCACGCGCGCCGTACCCACATACCCGCGAAGTGGCGGTCCTGCGGTCGCACAGCGACAAATGCGCACTGGTTCTCGGTGGTGTGGCTCGTACGGCGGAGACCCAAGCGCTCGTCGACGCCGGCTGGGCTCACGACCTCACCGCGTCACGTTCGATCGTGCGTGAACGATCCCCCCGCATCTCGGCCCTCTCCGACGAGGACAACCGGGTGGCCCGTGACCCGCTTGCCCGCTCGGCCCGAATCCCGGCCGTCGCGTTCGATGCGGCCCGCGCGGCCGTGGCCGCCGACGCCCCCGTGCTCTTCAGCGTGCCCAGGCGCGGTTATCTACCGTCGCTGGCCTGTGAACGGTGCCGGTCCCATGTACGTTGCCGTCGATGCCACGGACCGATGCAGGCAGACGGCCCGGTGCCGACCGATGGTGCCGGGTCCGACAGCAATTCGGTGGGATTGTTGAGCTGCCGGTGGTGCGGTCATCCCGAAGCCGACTTCCGCTGCATCGAATGTGGTTTCACCAAGGTGAGGGCGCTGACGACGGGGGCTCGCCGGACGGCCGAAGAACTGGGCCGCGCATTCCCGGGGGTTCCTGTCCTCACCTCGGGCGGAGACAAGATCGTCGACAGCATCGGCAGCGGTCCCCGTGTCGTGGTCAGCACCCCGGGCGCCGAGCCCGTTGCCGAAGACGGTTACGGCGCCGCCATCCTGCTGGACACGTGGGCGCAGCTCGATCGCACCGAACTGCGAGCCGGCGAAGAGGCGGTTCGGCGCTGGCTGTCCGCTGCCATGCTCGTACGTCCCCACGGACGTGGGGGAGCAGTGGTGATCGTCGCCGACGCGGGACTCGGCCCGGTGCAGTCGGTGATCCGTTGGGATCCCGTCGGCTTCGCCGAGAACGAGGTTGCGCAGCGGACTGAACTCGGGTTCCCGCCTGCAGTCACGATGGCCTCGATCGACGGCGCCGGTCCGGCCATCGTCGCCTTTGCCGAAACCGTCCACCTCCCGCCGGGTGGTGAGGTGCTGGGTCCGGTTGAATTACCAGCCGGCGTGCGGTTGCCCTCTGGCCTCAATCGCGACGAGATCTCCGACCCGCAGCGAATACTGCTGCGGTGTAAGAGATCTCAAGGTCGAGAACTGGCTGCGGCTCTTCATGCAGCGCAGGTCGGCCGGAATGCACAACACGATTCCCAGCCGATCAGGGTGCAGATGGATCCGCCCACCATCGGCTAGGGCTTCTGGGTGGCTAGGCTGTTGGTCGGCCGCGAACACGCGGACAAGACTCGGAGATTGGGGTACTACATGCGGGTGGTGTTCGCAGGCACGCCCGAACCCGCGGTTGCGTCTCTCAAGGCGTTGATCGAGTCGCCCCGCCATGAGGTCGTGGGCGTGATCAGTCGGCCCGATGCAGCAGCGGGCCGGGGACGGAAGATCACGCGGTCACCGGTGGCTGCCCTCGCCGACGAGCACGCCATCCCCGTGATCACCCCGCGAAGGCTCAAAGACGCAGAGGCAGTCGAGCAATTACGAGAGTGGGCGCCCGAGTGCGCCCCGGTGGTGGCCTACGGCGGACTGGTACCGCCGGAGCTGCTGGATCTACCCACCCACGGTTGGGTCAATCTGCATTTTTCGTTGTTACCGTCATGGCGCGGCGCTGCGCCGGTGCAGGCGGCGATCGGTGCGGGCGACGAGATGACCGGAGCGAGCACTTTTCGGCTCGAAGCAGGCCTCGACACCGGCCCGGTCTTCGGCGTGGTGACCGAACGGATCCGCGACACCGACACCGCAGGCGACCTGCTGGGTCGGCTGTCCGAGACAGGGGCGCACCTGCTGGTGACCACCCTCGACGGCATCGAGGACGGCTACCTGGAAGCCAAGCCGCAACCGGTCGATGGCATCAGCACGGCTCCGAAGATCACCATCGACGACGCACGCATTCGCTGGGACCTACCGGCGCACCTGACCGATCGGCACATCCGGGCGATGACACCCCACCCGGGTGCCTGGACCACTCTGGATGATCTGCGGGTCAAGGTGTTACGTGCGTCGATGGTCACCGATCCGGTCGATGTGACGCCAGCTCCGGGCGAGCTGGCCGTGACGAAAAAGGCCCTGTACGTGGGTACCAAGACGGTGCCGATTCGACTCGATTCCGTTCAGCCGCAAGGCAAGAAAGCAATGGCCGGTCCCGACTGGGCGCGCGGGGCCAGGCTCACCGATGGACAGGCACTCACATGAACCGCCCCGTGGACGATCAGGAACACACCCCGATAGATCCGGCCCGGCAGGCTGCCGTGGAGGTGCTGGCCGCTGTGCGTGAGCGCGACGCCTACGCCAACCTGGTACTGCCGAAGATGTTGCGGGACCGCAAGATCACCGGCCGCGACGCTGCCCTGGCCACCGAACTGACCTACGGCACCAGCCGCGCGGTGGGGTTGCTCGACCAGATCATCTCCGAAGTCGCGAAAAGGCCCGTCGAGGAGATCGACGGGGTGGTCCTCGATGTGCTGCGGTTGGGTGCATACCAACTGTTGCGGACGCGGATCGGCGCTCATGCCGCAGTCTCGACGTCGGTGGATCTCGTCCGGTCCCGCGCCGGTCACGGACCTGTGGGTTTCGCAAACGCAGTGTTACGCAAGATTTCTCAGCGCACCGAAGAGCTGTGGGTGGACGCGCTCGCACCGTCGATCAGTGAAGACCTGATCGGCCATCTGGCATTTCAGTATGCTCATCCGCGCTGGATAGCCGAGGTGTTCGACGACGCGCTCGGTGGTTCGGCGGGTGCTCTGCAGGCCGCACTGGCTGCGGACGACGAACGCCCGTCGACCCATCTGGTCGCCCGGCCGGGCATGATCACCGCCGACGAACTCGCCGCCGCCACCGGAGGTGACGTGGGCCGCTACTCGCCCTACTGCGTGTACCTCGACAGCGGCGATCCCGGCGACATCGAACCGATCCGTGAAGGTCTTGCCGGCGTCCAGGACGAAGGCAGTCAACTGGTGGCCCGCGCGCTGGCGATCGCACCACTCGACGGCGACGACGCCGGTCGATGGCTCGACCTGTGCGCCGGTCCTGGTGGCAAGGCGGCTTTGCTCGGTGCTCTTGCCGACATTGACGGTGCGCGGGTCACCGCGGTCGAGAAGGCCCCGCACCGCGCCGAATTGATCCGAAAGGCAACCAGGGAGCTACCCGTCGACGTGATCGTCGGCGACGGGCGTGACCCAGGCCTGGAGCCAGGGTTCGACCGTGTGCTGGTGGACGCCCCGTGCACCGGTCTCGGTGCCCTCCGGCGCCGGCCAGAGGCTCGGTGGCGGCGCAACCCAGGTGACGTTCCCGATCTCGTCGCGCTGCAGAAGCAGTTGCTGGCGTCGGCGGTGGACCAGCTGCGGCCGGGCGGTGTGGTGGTCTACTCCACGTGCTCACCACACCCGGCCGAAACCCGCGAGGTGGCGGATTGGGCGATCGCCGAGTTGCCGGTGACCGCACTGGACACCCCTGACCTGGTGCCCGTCGATGATCGGACCGAAGGGCCGTACGTGCAGCTCTGGCCTCACCTGCACGGCACCGACGCCATGTTCTTCGCGGCACTCCGCAAGAACTGATCGGCGGGGGACGACGCGCCAAAACGCGTGTGCAACAGTCCGGACCGGTCCGTTGGGTTGGGTCTGGGCCCGACATTAGGATGACTGCATGTCGAATCAGCCGATGATCGCGCCGTCCATCCTGTCCGCCGACTTCGCCAGGCTCGGAGCCGAAGCAGATGCGGTCACCGGTGCCGATTGGCTACACGTCGATGTGATGGACGGTCACTTCGTCCCGAACCTCACTCTCGGCCTACCGGTCGTACAAAGCCTGCTCAAGAGCACGGACATACCGATCGACTGCCACCTGATGATCGAGGACCCGAAGCGGTGGGCCCCAGGTTATGCCGAGGCGGGGGCACACAACGTCACCTTTCACGCGGAGGCCACCGACGATCCCGTGGCCGTGGGGCGCGATATCCGGGCCGCCGGCGCGAAGGCAGGTCTGAGTATCAAACCCGGCACGTCCCTCGACCCATACCTCGAGATCCTCAAAGAGTTCGACACGTTGCTGGTGATGAGTGTGGAACCCGGTTTCGGCGGGCAGTCGTTCATCCCCGACGTCCTCGACAAGGTCCGGCGCATCCGGAAGCTCGTCGATTCCGGAGAATTGCGGGTGCTGGTCGAGATCGACGGGGGCATCAACGCGGACACCATCGAACAAGCGGCCGCGGCCGGTGTCGATTGTTTTGTTGCGGGGTCGGCGGTCTACGGGGCCGATGACCCCGCGCACGCCGTCGAATCGCTTCGCGCACAGGCGCTCAGCGCTCGACAGTGACGGGCGCGGCGACTCCCGTGACCGGACCTGTCTCAGCGGCGATGCACCGCGCGATGAGCGAATCGATCGGCGCGCGCGGACTGAGCACGCCGAACCCGCCGGTAGGCGCGGTGATCCTGGACGCCGACGGACACGTCGCCGGGGTCGGACACACCAGGGAGGCCGGGGGCCCGCACGCCGAGGTGGTCGCTCTCGGGCAGGCAGGAGACAGAGCTGCGGGTGGGACCGCCGTGGTGACCCTCGAGCCGTGCAACCACACCGGGCGAACCGGGCCGTGTTCTGAGGCACTGATCGCCGCCGGAATCAGAGTTGTCCATTACGCGGTCGCCGACCCCAACCCCGTTGCCACGGGAGGACATCAGCGACTCGAGGCTGCGGGACTCGATGTGCACGGCGGCGTGTGCGCCGACACGGTGGCCACCGGCCCGCTTCGCGAGTGGTTGTTCCGTCAGGAGCACGGCCGTCCGATGGTGACCGCCAAGTTCGCCGCATCCGTCGACGGACGGGTCGCTGCGCCCGACGGCTCGAGCCAGTGGATCACGGGTCCGGCCGCACGTGAGCGTGTGCACGACGAACGTGCGCAGATCGACGCGATCGTCGTCGGCACGGGCACCGTACTGGCCGACGACCCGAGCCTCACCGCGAGGTACCCCGACGGCTCACTCCGGGAACACCAGCCATTGCGAGTCGTCGTCGGATCGTCGGCCATCCCGCCACAGGCCAAGGTGTTCGACGGTCGAGCGCGCACCATCCGCATTCATGAGCACGAACCGGCGGCCGTGGTGGAGGCCCTGGCCGAGCTGAGCAATGTGCAGATCGAGGGCGGATCACGGTTGCTCGGTGCGTTCTTCGCGGCGGGTCTGGTCGACCGGGTGCAGGCGTATGTCGCCCCGCTGGTGATCGGCGGGGGACTCCCGGCGATCACGGACGACACGGTCACCACCCTGCAACAGGCGAGGCGATTTTCGACCGATCGTGTGGAGACACTCGGTGACGACGTTCTGCTCACCCTGACCGCAACCCGCTGACCGGCCATTTCATGGTCTTCTCGCTGGTCAGCGGGATCGATGGATGTGCTAACTTCGTAAGTGGAAGTTCTCGGGGCGGGGTGCAATTCCCCACCGGCGGTAATCGTGGGCGACAGTTCGTCCGCGGAGCCCGCGAGCGCCCGCATCACACCCGATGCGGGGTCAGCAGATTCCGGTGAGATTCCGGAGCCGACGGTGATAGTCCGGATGAAAGAGAACACCACGGCCGGTCCGATGGATCGGCACGTGCGACGCCGCCCTGAGATCGCAGCAGCGATGTGAGGAGTTGGCGATGTTCACCGGAATCGTCGAAGAACGCGGCAGTATCGTCGCGCGTGAAGACCTGTCCGACGCGGCGCGGTTCACCGTTCGTGGGCCGCTGGTCACCAGCGATGCGGGTCACGGTGACTCGATCGCCGTCAACGGCGTCTGCCTGACCGTGGTCGAACTGCGGCCCGGCGGTGAGTTCACCGTCGACGTGATGGCCGAGACCCTCAATCGCAGCTCACTGGCCACCGTCAGTCCCGGCAGCCCGGTCAACCTGGAGCGTGCGATGCCCGCCGGTGGCCGTTTCGGCGGGCACATCGTGCAGGGGCATGTCGACGGTGTCGGCACTGTCCAGACCGTGAACGAGGCGGAGAACTGGACCGTGGTGCGCATCGGTACCACGACGGCGGTTGCGCGCTACATCGTCGAGAAGGGCTCGATCACCGTCGACGGCGTGTCACTGACCGTCTCGGCAATCGGACCCGACTGGTTCGAGATCTCGCTCATCCCAACCACTCTCGATCTGACGACGCTGGGTGCGGCCGTCCCGGGGGTGGTCGTTAACCTGGAGGTCGACGTGATCGCCAAATACGTCGAACGGCTAGCCGCGATCGGAGTACAGCGATGAACAGTCCAACGGACGAGGTCGACGGCCTGCGCCAGACCACCAGGTTCGACACGGTGGAGCGCGCCATCGCAGACATCGCTGCCGGAAAGGCCGTGGTCGTCGTGGACGACGAGGACCGGGAGAACGAGGGCGACCTGATCTTCGCGGCCGAGAAGGCCACCCCCGAACTCGTGGCCTTCATGGTCCGCTACACCTCGGGATACCTGTGTGTGCCACTCGACGGTGCCGACTGTGACCGCCTCGGGCTTCCGCCGATGTACTCGATGAACCAGGACAAGCACGGCACCGCCTACACCGTGACGGTTGATGCCCGCGAGGGAATCGGAACAGGCATCAGCGCATCGGACCGCGCCGCGACGATGCGCCTGCTGGCCGACCCGGCGAGCACGGCGGGGGACTTCACCAGGCCCGGCCACGTCGTTCCCCTGCGCGCCAAGGAGGGCGGCGTACTTCGCCGCCCCGGCCACACCGAGGCCGCGGTCGATCTGGCGCGGATGGCCGATCTGTCGCCTGCCGGGGTGATCTGCGAGATCGTCAGCCAGAAGGACGAGGGCGCGATGGCCCAGACCCCGGAACTGCGGGTGTTCGCCGACGAACACGACCTCGCGCTGATCTCCATCGCCGACCTGATCGCCTGGCGACGCCGCCATGAGAAGCATGTGGTGCGGGTGGCCGATGCCCGGATCCCGACGGCACACGGCACCTTCCGGGCTGTCGGTTACACCAGCATCTATGACGATGTCGAACACGTTGCGCTGGTACTGGGCGACATCGCCGGCGCAGACGGCGAGGGCAACGACGTGCTGGTACGCGTCCACTCCGAATGTCTGACCGGAGATGTCTTCGGGTCGCTGCGTTGTGATTGCGGTCCGCAGCTCGACGCCGCCCTGGAGATGGTGGCCGACGAAGGCCGCGGGATCGTCCTCTACATGCGGGGCCACGAGGGTCGCGGCATCGGGCTGCTGCACAAGCTGCAGGCATATCAGCTGCAGGATGCCGGGTCGGACACGGTCGACGCCAACCTCGAGCTGGGTCTGCCTGCCGACTCCCGCGACTACGGTCTGGGGGCGCAGATCCTCGTCGATCTGGGTGTGTCGTCGATGCGGTTGCTGACGAACAACCCGGCCAAGCGGGTGGGCCTCGACGGTTACGGCCTGCACGTCACCGAACGAGTGCCGATGCCCGTGCGTCCCAACGCCGAGAACCTGCGGTATCTGCGGACCAAGCGTGACCGGATGGGTCACGACCTGGTCGGACTCGAAGACGACCCGGGCCACCCTTTCAACGTGAGCGGAGGCAACCCCGCATGAGCGGCGCCGGAGAACCCGAACTCGAGCTCGGTGACGCGAGCAGTCTGCGCCTGGCGATCGTTGCCTCGCAATGGCATTCGACCATCTGCGAATCGCTGCTGAGCGGCGCCACCACGGCCGCGGGCAAGGCCGGGATCGATGCGCCGACGGTGATCCGAGTCGCCGGTGCCATCGAACTGCCCGTCATCGTGCAGGCGCTGGCACGTACCCATGACGCCGTCGTGGCCCTCGGAGTGGTGATCAAGGGCGAGACGCCTCACTTCGAATACGTCTGCGATGCGGTCACCGCAGGTCTGACCCGGGTGTCGCTCGACGAATCGACTCCCGTCGGCAACGGGGTGCTGACCACGCTGGACGAACAGCAGGCACTCGACCGTGCCGGACTTCCCGAGTCGAAAGAGGACAAGGGCGCCCAGGCCGCCACCGCGGCGATCGCTTCAGCGCTCACCTTGCGGACCCTCGCTCGAAACGACAACCCGGCCGAAATCCGATGAGACTGCGTTCGACCGTGACCACGAACACCTCTGGCAGCCGGGACGAGGACCGTTGGCAGCTGGTGTACAAACCACGGAAGTCGCCGCGCTACGCGATCGTCGCGGCGGCCGCCATCATCATCGTCTTCATCGTGATCGCAGCGCTGCTGCGGGTCTCGGACACGGGGGCGTACTTCCGTACCTCCGACCAGGTCGCCATGGCGTTGATCGGTTGTGTGATCGGTGGGTCACTCCTCACCCTGACCCGCGCCCGCATCAGGGTCGGGGCGGAGGGCGTCGCGGTCCGGAACCTGTTGCAGGAGCGTATCTTCGACTGGAGCATCGTGCGTGGTGTCTGGTATCCGGACAGTGCGAACTGGGCACGCCTGGAGCTCCCGGACGACGAGCACGTCCCGGTACTGGCCATCCAGGCCAACGACGGCGAGAAGGCGATCGCGGCCATGAACGAGTTCCGTGCCTTGCGCGACCGATATACCCGCGACCCTGAACACTGACCTGGGCACCGCGGGGCCTCACCGGGGGCGGCGGCCGCGTGTGCGGACTTGTCGGCGCGGGGTACTAGCCTGGAATCGTGCCTGACCCGTCTACGTACCGCCCGGCTCCGGGGAGCATTCCCACCGAGCCCGGTGTGTACAAATTCCGGGACATCCACCATCGGGTGATCTACGTGGGCAAGGCGAAAAGTCTGCGTTCGCGGCTGACGTCTTACTTCGCGGACCTGTCCTCGCTGCACCCCCGTACGCGCCAGATGGTGACCACGGCGGCGTCGGTCGAGTGGACCGTGGTGTCCACCGAAGTCGAGGCCCTGCAGCTCGAATACAACTGGATCAAAGAGTTCGATCCGCGTTTCAACGTCCGCTACCGCGACGACAAGAGCTACCCGATGCTCGCCGTCACGATGGCCGAGGAATACCCGCGGTTGTTCGTCTACCGCGGACCCCGTCGCAAGGGGGTCCGCTACTTCGGGCCCTATTCGCATGCCTGGGCGATTCGCGAGACCCTCGATCTGCTCACCCGGGTGTTTCCTGCTCGCACGTGCTCCTCCGGAGTGTTCAAGCGGCACAAGCAGATCGACCGACCGTGTCTGCTGGGTTACATCGACAAGTGCGCGGCCCCGTGCATCGGGCGCGTCAGCGCCGAAGAGCACCGGACCATCGTCGAGGACTTCTGCGACTTCCTCGCCGGGCGCACCGATCGCATGATCAACAACCTTCAGGGCCAGATGGAACGCGCATCGGCAGAGCTGGACTTCGAGCGCGCGGCCCGGCTGCGCGACGACATCGGGGCCCTGCGGCGGGCACTCGAAAGGCAGGCCGTGGTGCTCGGAGACGGCACCGATGCCGATCTCGTGGCCATGGACGGCGACCAACTCGAGGTGTCGGTGCAAGTCTTCCATGTCCGCGGCGGCCGCGTCCGTGGTCAGCGTGGGTGGATCGTGGAGAAATCCGGCGACGACCAGATGGCCGAGCAGGTCGGACAATTCCTCACGCAGTTCTACGGCGAGCAGGTCGATCAAGCCGACTCGATCGACGTGGAGGAGGGCCACGCGAAGGCTGACCCGGTACCCCGGGAGGTGCTGGTCCAGACGCTGCCCCCGAACGTGGACGAAGTCCGCGAGTGGCTCTCGAGCCTGCGGGGAAGCAATGTGGACCTGCGCATCCCTCAGCGCGGTGACAAAAGGGCGCTGATGGAGACCCTGGCGCGCAACGCCGCCGACGCCCTCAACCAGCACAAGCTCAAGCGTGCGGGTGACCTGACGACCCGGTCGGCCGCCCTCACCGAGATCCAGGACACCCTCGGCCTCGACACCGCGCCGCTGCGGATCGAATGTATCGACATCTCGCACGTGCAGGGCACAGACGTGGTTGCATCGTTGGTGGTGTTCGAAGACGGCTTGCCTCGCAAGTCCGACTATCGGCACTACGCGATCCGTGAGGCCGCCGGGGACGGCCGGTCCGACGATGTCGCCTCGATCGCCGAGGTCACGCGACGCCGGTTCCTGCGACACCGTGCCGATGTGGCGGCCGCAGCTCCGGTGACAACCGCGGCGATTGGTGGGGGCATCGCGGCTGACGGCGTCGTCGAGGTGGATCCGAACGGGGGAGACATGGCGCCGGAAGCGGCGATCGACCCGAAGACGGGGCGTCCGCGCAAGTTCGCCTACCCACCGAATCTGTTTGTCGTGGACGGCGGCGCGCCGCAGGTGCATGCGGCGGCGGCGGTGCTGGACGAGTTGAACATCACCGATGTCGCGGTGATCGGCCTGGCCAAACGGCTCGAAGAGGTATGGGTGCCCGGCGACGACGATCCGGTCATCTTCCCCCGGACCAGCGAAGCGCTCTTCCTCCTGCAGCGGGTACGCGACGAGGCGCACCGGTTCGCGATCAGTTTCCATCGCAGCAAGCGCAGCAAGCGGATGACCGCCTCGGCACTCGACGGCGTTCCCGGGTTGGGAGCAACCCGGCGTGCGGCACTCGTCGCGCACTTCGGGTCGGTGGCCAATCTCCGGCAGGCCACCATCGAACAGATCTCCGAGGTACCCGGGATCGGCCAGACCACCGCTCGGGCGGTGCAAGAGGCACTTGTCGAACATAATCAGAGCAGTGAACAGACAGGATCCGCCAGGTGAGTGAATCGCAGGCCGGCACCACAACCGGCGCCCCAGGGCTGACCGAGGTGTTGCTGGTCACCGGACTGTCCGGTGCCGGCAGCAGCACCGTTGCGAACCTGCTCGAAGACGCCGGCTGGTACGTGGTCGACAACGTCCCGCACACCTTGATCAGGTCGATGGTGGACGTGGCCCGCCGCGACGACTCCGCCATCTCCCGGATGGCCATCGTGATGCGTATCCAGATCGACTCCTACGCCTCGGCCCTCGATGCCCTGCGCTCCGAACTGGCCGTGACCGGTGTCGATCCCAAGGTGGTGTTCATCGAGGCATCGGACCAGGTGCTGGTGCAGCGGTTCGAGCAGGTACGTCGCCGACATCCGTTGCAAGGCAACGGCACTCTGATCTCGGCCATCGCGACCGAGCGGGCGATGCTGGCTGCGGTGAAGGAACGGGCGGATCTTGTCATCGACACCTCGAACCTGTCGGTGGCCAGGTTGCGGGTGATCATCGAGGGCGCATACGCGAACGCGTCGGTCGCGGACGTGAGCGTGGTGGTCGAGTCGTTCGGGTTCAAATACGGGCTGCCGATCGACGCGGACATGGTGGCCGACGTTCGTTTCCTGCCCAATCCACACTGGGTGCCGGAGCTCCGCGACCACAACGGACTCGAGGCGCCGGTGCGCGACTACGTCCTGGGTCAGGAGGGCGCCGATGAGTTCCTGGAGAAATACGAGCAGATCTTGAGACTGGTCGGTGCGGGATACCGACGCGAGGGCAAGAGGTACATGACGGTTGCCATCGGGTGCACCGGCGGAAAACACCGAAGCGTCGCGATGAGCGAGGCCATCGCCGCCCGGTTGTCGTGCCCGGCCGACGGCGCGGCCGCTTTTGCGGTACGGGTGGCCCATCGGGATCTGGGCCGCGAATGACCGGCCGCGACCCCTCGATCGTCGCGCTGGGTGGGGGGCATGGTCTGTACGCCACCCTCACCGCCATGCGCCGGTTGAGCAGCGACGTGACCGCCGTGGTGACGGTCGCCGACGACGGCGGATCGTCCGGACGTCTCCGGTCCGAACTCGGCGTGCTGCCGCCCGGTGACCTCCGGATGGCCATTGCCGCCTTGCTCGCTGCCACCGAACCAGAGAACCGGGATGTCGCCGGGGTCGCCGGTGCGCAGTCACCCGAGGAGTGGGCCGCGCTGTTGCAGCACCGTTTCGGCGGGCGGGGAGCTCTCGCGGGCCATCCGGTCGGAAATCTCTTGCTCGCCGGGCTCACCGAGGTCACCGGCGATGCGGTCAAGGCGCTGGAGATGATCACCACACTGTTCGGTGTGCAGGGCAGGGTGTTGCCGATGTCGGCCACCGCCCTCGACATCGAAGCAGATGTGTCCGGGCTCGAGGCCGACCCGCGGATCAGCCATTCGATCCGCGGTCAGGTCGCGGTCGCGACCACGCCGGGCAAGGTGCGCCGGGTCCGGTTGCTGCCGCACCAGCCGCCTGCGTGCCCGGAGGCCGTCGACGCCATCGACGGAGCCGACCTGGTGGTCCTCGGCCCGGGGTCCTGGTTCTCCAGCGTGATCCCGCACGTGTTGGTACCCGAGCAGCTCGCAGCCCTCAAACGAACGGCGGCCCGCAAGATCCTCATCGTCAACCTCGCCCCCGAACCCGGTGAGACAGCCGGTTTTTCGGTTGAACGCCACCTGCACGTCCTGCTCGCCCACGCCGACGATTTCCGGGTCGACCACGTGGTCGTCGACTCGGCGTCGGTGCCGTTCGGACGCGAACGCGAGCATGTGGAACGAGCTGCCGCGAAGTTCGGTGCCACCCTGCACGACGGCGAACTGGCAGTCCCTGGCACCCACACCCACGACCCCGCTCGCGTGGCGGCTCTCATCGCCGGCCTGTGCGATAGTGAAGCCGCCAGTTACAGATCGATAGTTCCAACAACCACAGAGGGAGACGGCGTCCGGTGGCGATGACATCCGCGGTCAAAGACGAATTGAGTCGTCTGGCGGTCACGCAGGTGAGCAGCCGGAAGGCCGAGGTCTCGGCTCTGCTGCGTTTCGCGGGCGGTCTCCACATCGTCGCGGGACGTGTGGTGGTCGAGGCCGAGGTCGACCTCGGCAACGTCGCGCGGCGGCTGCGCCAGGCGATCTTCGACCTCTATGGGTACAACTCCGAGTTCCACGTCCTCAGTGCCGGCGGCATCCGCAAGAGTGCCCGGTACATCGTCCGCGTCACCAAGGATGGCGAGGCCCTGGCCCGTCAGACCGGTCTGCTGGACATGCGTGGCAGGCCCGTGCGCGGCCTACCGGCCCAGGTCGTCGGCGGCACCATCGGTGATGCCGAAGCTGCTTGGCGTGGAGCATTTCTCGCGCACGGATCGTTGACCGAGCCCGGCCGTTCCTCGGCGCTGGAGGTCAGCTGCCCCGGGCCCGAGGCCGCGCTCGCCCTGGTGGGCGCAGCCCGGCGGCTCGGTGTCACCGCCAAGGCCCGTGAGGTCCGCGGCGCCGACCGCGTGGTGATCCGCGACGGCGAGGCCATCGGCGCGTTGCTGACCCGCATGGGAGCGCAGGACACCCGGCTCACCTGGGAAGAGCGCCGGATGCGCCGCGAGGTACGTGCCACCGCCAACCGCCTGGCCAACTTCGACGACGCCAACCTGCGTCGGTCGGCGCGCGCCGCTGTTGCGGCTGCCGCCCGGGTGGAGCGCGCGCTCGAGATCCTCGGCGACCAGGTCCCGGATCACCTAATCTCGGCCGGACAGCTCCGGATCACCCACCGGCAGGCATCGCTCGAGGAGTTGGGCCAGCTCGCCGATCCGCCGATGACGAAAGACGCTGTGGCGGGCCGTATCCGGCGTCTGCTGTCAATGGCCGACAAAAAGGCGCGAACCGAAGGCATCCCCGACACCGAGTCGGCGGTCACCGCCGACCTGCTCGACGACGACTGACGAGCTCGGCCGGGCGCTTCGGCGTCAAACCACGCCCGGTGCCAGGACCGGGCGTGCCTGGCTGTTCGGGGCCGACTAGGCTGATCACTGCCGCAGAGGCCGGGAGCCACACGATGGCCCAGCACACCGCATAGCTAAGGAGCTCACAGTGACCGTTCGGGTAGGCGTCAACGGATTCGGCCGGATCGGCCGCAACTTCTTCCGTGCCGTGGAAGCACAAAAGGCGTTGGGCACCACCGACGTCGAGATCGTCGCCGTCAACGACCTCACCGACAACGCGAGCCTGGCTCATCTGCTCAAGTACGACTCCATCCTGGGCCGCCTGCCGCAGGACGTCTCGCTCGAAGGTGACGACACCATCGTCGTCGGCGATCAGAAGATCAAGGCGCTGTCGCTGCGCGAAGGCCCGTCGGCGCTGCCGTGGGGTGACCTCGGCGTCGACGTCGTCGTCGAATCCACCGGAATCTTCACCGATGCTGCCAAGGCGAAGGGCCACCTGGATGCCGGCGCCAAGAAGGTCATCATCTCCGCGCCCGCAAAGGGCGAGGACATCACCATCGTGATGGGCGTCAACGACGACAAGTACGACGGCAGCCAGAACATCATCTCGAACGCTTCGTGCACCACCAACTGCCTCGGCCCCATCGCCAAGGTCCTCGACGACGAGTTCGGCATCGTCAAGGGTCTGATGACCACGATCCACGCCTACACACAGGACCAGAACCTGCAGGACGGACCGCACAGTGACCTCCGTCGTGCGCGCGCTGCCGCTCTGAACGTGGTCCCGACCGGCACCGGTGCCGCCAAGGCGATCGGGCTCGTGCTCCCGCAGCTGCTCGGCAAGCTCGATGGTTACGCACTCCGCGTGCCGATCCCGACCGGCTCGGTCACCGACCTCACCGCGAACCTCAAGAAGTCGGCGAGCGTCGACGAGATCAACGCCGCGATGAAGGCTGCCGCCGAGGGCCCCCTCAAGGGCATCCTGAAGTACAGCACCGACCCGATCGTGTCCTCCGACATCGTCACCGACCCGCACTCGAGCATCTTCGACGCGCCGCTGACCAAGGTGATCGAGGACCAGGTCAAGATCGTGTCGTGGTACGACAACGAGTGGGGCTACTCCAACCGCCTCGTCGACCTCATCGGCCTGGTCGGCAAGTCACTGTAATCCGGTCCTTTAAGCGCCAGGAGACGACGTACCCGTGACCACCTCGGTTCCCACCCTCGCCGATTTGCTCGAGACCGGAGTGGAAGGAAGGACCGTGCTGGTCCGCTCCGACCTCAACGTGCCTCTCGACGGCGGAAAGATCACCGACGCCGGACGCATTGTTGCGTCGGCGCCGACCATCAAGGCTCTGTCCGACGCAGGTGCCAAGGTCATCGTGACCGCACACCTGGGCCGTCCGAAGGGGGCGCCCGACCCGGCGTTCTCCCTCGCGCCGGTCGCCGAGCGTCTCGGCACCGAGCTGGGCCGTAACGTCCAGCTCGCCGGTGACGTGGTCGGCGGGGACGCGTTGGCCCGCTCGGAAGGTCTGACCGACGGCGATGTGCTGTTGGTCGAAAACGTGCGGTTCGATCCGCGTGAGACCTCCAAGGACGCAGCCGAGCGCGAAAAGCTCGCCAAGGCGCTGGTGGAGTTGACCGGTGATGAGGGCGCGTTCGTCTCCGACGGATTCGGTGTGGTGCACCGTGAACAGGCGTCGGTGTACGACGTGGCAAAGCTGTTGCCACACTACGCCGGTGGCCTGGTCGCAGCCGAGGTCGAGGTTCTGGCCAAGCTGACCACCGACACCGCCCGGCCTTACGCGGTGGTGCTCGGCGGCTCCAAGGTGTCGGACAAGATCGGCGTCATCGAGGCCCTGGCGCCCAAGGTCGACACCCTGGTGATCGGTGGCGGTATGGCGTTTACCTTCCTCGCCGCACGTGGGCTGTCGGTCGGTTCGTCGTTGCTGCAGGAGGATCAGATAGAGGTCTGCAAGGCCTTGCTCGAGCGGTTCGGAGACGTCATCCACCTTCCGGTGGACGTGGTCGTGGCCGACAAGTTCGCGGCCGACGCCGAGGCGAAAACCGTGTCGGCAGAAGAGATCCCCGATGGCTGGATGGGATTGGACATCGGTCCCGAGTCGGTCAAGCGCTTCGCGGCGGTGTTGCACGAGGCCAAGACCGTGTTCTGGAACGGTCCAGCCGGTGTCTTCGAGTTCGAGAAGTTCGCCGCCGGTACCAAGGGCCTGGCCCAGGCGATCATCGAAGCCACCAGCGGGGGAGCGTTCTCCGTGGTCGGCGGCGGCGACAGCGCGGCGGCGGTCCGAACCCTCGATCTCCCCGAGGACGGGTTCTCGCACATCTCGACCGGCGGCGGTGCGTCTCTGGAGTATCTCGAAGGCAAAGAGTTGCCCGGACTGAAGGTGTTGGAGAACTGAGATGGCCAATCGTAAGCCGCTGATCGCCGGCAACTGGAAGATGAACCTCAATCACCTCGAGGCCATCGGTCTGGTGCAGAAGATCGCATTCGCGTTGCCCGCCAAGTACTTCGACAAGGTCGACGTGACGGTGATCCCTCCGTTCACCGATATCCGAAGCGTGCAGACCGTCGTCGACGGCGACAAGTTGCTGTTGACCTATGGCGCGCAGGACCTGTCCGCGCACGATTCGGGTGCATACACCGGTGAGATCAGCGGCGCGTTTCTGGCCAAGCTCGGGTGCACATTCGTGGTGGTCGGGCATTCCGAGCGTCGCACGATGCACGCGGAGACCGACGACGTGGTGCTGGCGAAGACCAAGGCAGCGCTCAAGTACGAGCTGACCCCCATCGTCTGTGTCGGCGAGGGCCTCGAGGTGCGCGAGGCAGGCGACCACGTCGAGTACAACATCGCGCAGCTCAAGGGGTCGCTTGCAGGTCTGTCCGCCGACGAGATCAGCAAGGTTGTCATCGCCTACGAACCCGTGTGGGCCATCGGTACCGGCCGCGTTGCCAGTGCCGCCGACGCCCAGGAGGTGTGCGCGGCGCTGCGTGCCACGCTCGCCGAACTGGCCGACGCCAAGATCGCGGACTCTGTGCGCATCCTCTACGGCGGATCTGTGAATGCCAAGAACGTCGGTGAGATCGTCGGGCAGACCGACGTCGACGGTGCCCTGGTGGGTGGCGCGTCGCTCAAGTCCGACGAGTTCGCCACCCTGTCGGCGATCGCCGCCGGGGGACCGCTGCCCTGACCAACCGATTTTGTGCCCTTTTGGCGGTGCTGACCTGCGGGTTTGTTCGCCAAAAGGGCACAATTCTGGGATGGGGGACGCGGCCGGTACAGTTGAAGATCGGCCGTCAGTACAACTCTTTGATAGGAAACGACACGTGAAGCTTGCCCTGGACATCGGACTGGTGGTCACCAGCGTCTTGTTGATCGTGTTGGTCCTGCTGCACCGCGGCAAGGGCGGCGGACTCTCGTCGCTGTTCGGCGGCGGCGTGCAGTCGAGTTTGTCCGGCTCCAGTGTTGTGGAGCGAAATCTCGACCGCCTCACCGTGTTCGTCGGCGTCATCTGGCTGATCTTCATCCTCGGCATCGGTCTGGACATCAAACTCTCGTAACTTCGACGGACACGGGCCATGTCCGAGATGCGCGAGTGCGGACCGGCCAGAGATACTTGACGGGTGACTGACAAGCGCCCCAACGTGCCCCGTCCGGAAGCCGGCAGTACCGACCGCGAGCTCACCGAACCACTCCGCGAGGACATCCGGTTGCTCGGCGGCATCCTCGGGCAGATCGTCCGCAAACATGCCGGCGAAGAAACCTTCGAACTGGTCGAGAAAGCACGTGTCGAGTCGTTCCGGATCCGCCGCGACGAAATCGACCGCACCGAACTCGAAGAGCTCTTCCGCGACATCGACGTCCAGGACGCGATCTCGGTCATCCGGGCGTTCAGCCATTTCGCCTTGCTCGCCAACCTCGCCGAGGACATTCATCGTGAGCGTCGTCGCGCGATCCACGTGCGCGCCGGAGATCCTCCGCAGGACTCGAGTCTTGCCGCCACATATTCCAAGCTGTCTGCCGCCGGTCTCACCGACGAGCAGGTGGGATCTGCGTTGGCAGATGCGACCGTGGTGCCGGTGATCACCGCCCACCCCACCGAGACCCGACGTCGCACAGTCTTCGAGGTGCAGCGTCGCATCACCGACCTGATGCGCTTCGCCGGACGTACGGAATTGACACCCGCCGAGCGCGACGAGGTGCACACCGCGCTGAACCGGCAGATCCTCACGCTGTGGGAAACCGCGTTGATCCGACTAGAGCGTCTCCAGATCCAGGATGAGATCGAGGTGGGTCTGCGGTATTACGATGCCGGATTCTTCGAGGTCATTCCCCGGGTCAATGCCGAGCTACGGGCATGGCTCCAAGCGCACTATCCAACTGCGGGCATCGCCGACGATCCGATTCTCCGGATGGGCTCATGGATCGGTGGAGACCGCGACGGCAATCCTTTTGTCACCGGTGAGATCGTGGGCATGGCCACCCGGCGTGCCGCGGAAACCGCTGTGGCCCATCATCTTTCCGAATTGACCACTCTGGCACAGGAATTGAGCCTGACGTCTCGGCTGACCGAGGTCGACGACGAGGTGTTCGCCCTCGGTGGCGTGAAGCGTGGCACCCCCGACGCCGACGAACCCTATCGGCAGGCATTGCGGGCCGTGCGGCGTCGATTGGCGGCAACCGCCGGTTCTTTGTTCGACGATCGTTTCGTGGCCGTCAATGACGGGGGCTTCCCCAAAGACGGTGCCGAGACGTACGACGATGCCGAGCAGTTGCTGGCGGATCTCGACGTCATCGATGCGTCATTGCGCGCGAACGGCGACGACGAACTCGCCGATGACCGCTTGCTGACCCTTCGCGAAGCCGTGCGTGCGTTCGGATTCCACCTTTCCGGGCTGGACATGCGGCAGAACTCGGACATGCACGAGGAGGTGGTGGCCGAACTGCTCGCGTGGGCGGGCGTCCATCATGACTACACGTCGTTGTCCGAGCAGGAGCGGGTCGAGTTGCTGACGGCGGAACTGAGCAACCGTCGACCACTGGTCGGGCCCGGCGCCACACTGTCGGAGCTGGCCGACAAGGAACTGGCGATCGTTCGAGCCGCGGCCTCTGCGGTCGCCGCTTTCGGTCCACAGGCCGTTCCGAACTACGTCATCAGCATGTGCACATCGGTCAGCGATCTGTTCGAGGCGATCGTGTTGCTCAAGGAAGCAGGCCTGTTCGACCCCGGTGATGCGAAGACTCCTCCGACGTCGACCGTCCGGGTCGTCCCTCTCTTCGAGACCATCGAGGATCTACAGCAAGGTGCGGCCACTCTTCTTGCAGCACTGGATGTTCCGCTGTACCGCGCGTTGGTCGAACAGCAGGAAGGCATGCAGGAGATCATGCTCGGATACTCGGACTCCAACAAGGACGGAGGGTATCTCGCCGCGAACTGGGCGCTCTATCGCGCCGAACTCGACCTCGTCGAAGCTGCCAAGAAGGCCGGAATTCGGTTGCGGCTCTTCCACGGCCGGGGCGGCACCGTCGGCCGCGGGGGTGGGCCGAGTTACGACGCGATCCTCGCTCAGCCGCCGGGTGCCGTCCAGGGGTCGCTGCGCATCACCGAGCAGGGTGAGGTGATCGCGGCCAAATACGCCGAACCCGTTGTCGCCCGGCGGAACCTCGAGACGTTGCTGGCCGCGACGATCGAGTCGTCGCTCTTGGACACCGAGGGGCTCGGTGGCGAAGCGGAAGCGGCGTACGCGGTACTTGATGAACTCGCTGCGCTGGCTCGCCAGGCCTACAGCGAACTGGTCCACGAGACACCGGGATTCGTCGAGTATTTCGTGAACTCGACTCCTCTGTCGGAGATTGGGTCGCTGAACATCGGCAGCCGCCCGGCGTCTCGCAAACAAACCGAGAAGATCTCCGACCTCCGCGCCATCCCGTGGGTCCTGTCGTGGTCGCAGGCGCGCGTGATGCTGCCCGGCTGGTACGGCACGGGTTCGGCGTTCGAGCAGTGGGTGGGGGACGACAGCAGCCGGCTGGAGACGTTGTCGGACTACTACGAGCGCTGGCCGTTCTTCCGAACGGTGATGTCGAACATGGCGCAGGTGATGGCCAAGTCGGATCTCGGTCTGGCCGAACGTTATTCGCGACTCGTCCCCGATGAGGACCTGCGTGTCAAGGTCTTCGGGATGATATCTGCCGAGCATGAACGCACAACGTCCATGTACTTCAAGATCACCAAGACCGACGATCTCCTGGCCGACAACCCAGCGCTCAAACGGTCTGTCTTCAACCGGTTTCCGTACCTCGAGCCGCTGAACCATCTCCAGGTGGAGCTGCTGCGGCGTTACCGGGGCGGGGACGACTCCGAGCTGGTCCGCCGCGGCATCCAGCTCACGATGAACGGTCTCGCAACCGCGCTGCGCAACAGCGGCTGATGGCGCGCCGGGCCGGCCGGGCAGGCCGTGACCGGGCGTCCTTCAGTTGCGTGGGGCCGCGTTCAATCGTGCCGCCTGGCGCGTGAGGTGGTCGCGTTCGGGCATGCTGGGCGCCAGTCGCGCGGCGTCGGCGTACAGTCGCGCCGCGGTCGTGATGTCGCCGTCGCGTTCATGAAGGTAGGCGCAGACGGCCGTATACCGGGGCAGTGTGGTGTCGAGCCCAGCAAGAGCGGCCAGCCCGGCTCGGGGTCCGTCCGCTTCGCCTACCGCCACGGCGCGGTTGAGCTCGACGATTGGGCTGTCGGTGAGACGGACCAGTTCGTCGTACCACTCCACGATCTGTATCCAGTCGGTTTCCGAGGCCGATCGGGCGTCGGCGTGCAAGGCGGCGATGGCGGCCTGCGCCTGGAACTCGCCGAGGTTGTCACGGGCGAGCGCGTTCTGGAGCACCTCGACACCCTCGGCGATCATGCTGGTGTTCCAGAGACTCCGATCCTGATCGGCGAGTGGCACCAGGCCGCCGTCTGGGCCGGTGCGTGCCGGTCGCCGGGCGTGGTGGAGCAGCATGAGCGCGAGCAGCCCCGACACCTCCTCATGACGGGTCATCGCGGCGAGCTGGCGGGTCAGGCGAATCGCCTCGCCGGCCAGGTCGACGTCGCCGGAATATCCCTCGTTGAACACCAGGTAGAGAACTCGAAGAACTGTCGCCACGTCACCGGGCTGGTCGAAGCGGACGTCTGACACAGTCCTCTTCGCTCGGCTGATCCGCTGGGCCATCGTTGCCTCGGGGACAAGGTAGGCCTGCGCGATCTGTCGGGTACTCAGGCCGCCGACCGCTCGCAGGGTCAGCGCGACGGCTGACGCCGGCGTGAGAGACGGGTGGGCGCAGAGGAAGTACAGGTAAAGCGTGTCGTCGGCGTCCTGGCCAGGGCCGGGCGCCGGCTCGTTCTCCACGCGGATCTCACGGTCACGCCGAGCGTTTTCCGACCGCACCGAGTCGAGGAACTTGCGCCAGGCGACAGTGACCAGCCAGCCTTTGGGGTCCCGTGGAGGATCCGTCGGCCACAGCTTCGTCGCCTCCACCAAAGCGTCCTGCACGGCGTCCTCGGCCGTCGCGAAGTCGACCCCGCGACGTACGAGAACGCCGGTCACAGCAGGCGTGAGGTTCCGCAGGAGAGCCTCATCCACCGCGTGTCACTCCGTGATCGCGGTGGGTGCGGTGAGAAACGGGCGCACCTCGAGCCACTCGCGAAGGGGTTCACCGCCCGCACCAGGGGCCGCAGACAGTTCGGCGGCGAGCTCGAGAGCACGCTCATAGGTGTCGACGTCGATCGCCATCCAGCCTGCGATCAGGTCCTTGGTCTCAGCGAACGGGCCGTCGGTGACCGGCGGGCGACCCTCACCGTCATATCGCACGAATGTGCCCTCCATCGACAGCGCCTGGCTGTCGACGAACTCACCGTTGCGTTGCAGGCGGGTCGCGAAGTCTTCCATGAACTGCATGTGAGCGGACACCTCCTCGGGCTTCCACTGGTCCATCGGTGTGTCGAACAGCGGTGCCGGGCCACCCCGGTAGTGCTTGAGCAACAGGTACTTGGCCATTGTCTTCTCCCTGGTGGATACGGCCCATTGTGGCCGTTTCACTACGGGGACGGAGTCGGTCGGGTGGTTCTCGACATCGGCTTGTCCATGAATTCAGAAATTGTGCTGGACGGTGTGAGACGATTACGCAAAACAGTCTCAACGCTTGCTCTACCCCCGAGGAGAACCTGTGTCCGCGACACTGCCAGCCCAGCGTGTATCCGTCCCCGGTTTCCCGACGGCCGTCAAGTACGCAGCCGCTCAGAACAACCGGTGGCTCAGGACCGTCCGTCGAGCAGCCGTCAAGACAACTGGTCGCGACCTCTTTCCCACGGACGAACAAATCCGGACATTCGCCGAAGACATGTTCCGCAGCGACCCGGTGGCCGAACGATTTGTCGACGAGGTGTACGGCGAGCTGGGTGCGCCCGCTGCCCGCGCCCTTCTCGACAAGGCCTTGACGGAGGGGCTCGATTCCATCGAGGACCCTCCCGCAGCGATGAAGGCGCTGTTCGAGGAGTTCGAAGCCGTCCCCGACTGGGTGGATCCGGCGATGATCGCCGAAGGGGAGGCCATCTGGCGTCGATGGGGCACCTCGCTGTTCAGCGTGGCGGGCGGCATCACCTTGGAGATGTATACCGAAGCGGCTGTGGCCACCCCGCTGTCGCTGGCGGGCGGGTACGCCGGAGACAACGCCCTACGTAGGTTTCTCGAGACGGCGCGTTTCTGGATCGACGTGTCCGAACCGGACGCCCTGCTCACGCCAGGATCCGCGGGTCGCGCCACGGCCATGCGGGTGCGGGTGATGCACGTGTGGGTGCGCCGAAAGGTCGCCGAGCATCCGGAATGGGACACCGAGCGGTGGGGTGTGCCGATCAGTCAGTCGTACCAGTTGCTGACACTGCTCGGTGGGAGCGTTGTCCCGGCCATGGCCCTCTGGCTGGTGGGGGTGCAGACATCGCCCCGGGAGATCCGCGTGTTGTTGCACTACCAGCGCTATCTCGGCCACCTCCTGGGCGTTCGGATGCAGTGGTATCCCGAATCGATCGCCGATTCGCTTCGGCTCCTGGCGTTGGTCAACTCCACTCGCAGCTACGACGCGGGCGATCACGGCGCCGAACTCATCGAATCGTTTCCAGCCGCATTTGCACCTCGCGATGGTCACACGGGTGTTCGCCGCTTGCGTGAAAAATACAACGCCACAATGTATTCCGCCTACTCGGCGGTTTTCATGATGCCGTGGACGCGCCGCCGCTACAACATGCCGAGCGCGGTGCCCGGGATTGCGTGGATCATCGCGCGACTGCCCGTGGTGGTGCTGATCGAAACCGTCCGCCGGATCTGTCCTCCGTTCGCCCGTCTCCACGAGACGATCATGCGCGAACACCGGGTGAACTGGCACGACGCGCAAATGGAGGGTCGATCGGCCGAATTCGACGCCAGCGGGGGATTGCGCCGCTGATCAGGTGAGCTGCGACGCCGCGTCCGCGTCGACGAACCACACGGTTGCGTCCGTGCCGTGCGCCCCGGCACACGGCCAGTCCAGAGGATCGGCCCCACCGACTCCGGCGGCCACCGCCTCGGCCTTCTCGGCGCCGGACACCAGGAACCAGACCTCGCGGGCCCGGGCGACAGCCGGGAACGTCAGCGTGATCCGAAGCGGCGGTGGCTTGGGTGAGTCCGTGACGGCGACCACGGTGGCGTCGGCTTCGGCAGTTGCCGCACTGTGGGGGAACAGGGAGTTGATGTGCCCCTCACCGCCCATCCCGACCAGGTGGACGTCGAACTCCGGTACCAGATGGCCGTCGCCGGCCTTCGACGACAAGACGGCCGCATAGTCCGCCGCTGCCGCGTCGATGTCGTCGCCGAACTCGCCATCGGACGCAGCCATGACGAACACCCGATCCGGTTGCACCGGAACGTGATCCAGTAGCGCGGCGTAAGCCTGTCCGGCATTGCGTTCGGGGTCGTCGGCGGTGACGAACCGTTCGTCACCCCAGTAGATGTCCACCGCGGACCAGTCGATGTCGCCGGAGTCCTTGGCCAGAGCTTCCAGTAGTGCGATTCCGTTGCTACCCCCGGTCAGCACCACCGATGCGCTTCCGCGCGCTGCCTGCGCCGCGGTGACCGTGGCGATGAACCGGGCTGCCACAGACTCGACAAGCGCGGTCTTGTCAGCACAGTGGATGACCTGCGCATCGGTGGTCATGCGTGCACCTTGTCTTTCGCTCGGGTCAGGCCCTCGACGCCTTGCAGGGCGAGGTGGTAGATCTCGTCCGGATCGAGGCGCCGCAATTCTTCGGCAAGACAGTCACGGATGTCACGACCGGGTAGGGCCACCTTGCCGTCGGGTTTGCCGGGAATGGAGATGATGGCCTGATTGCTCATCCCGACACACAGCACCAATGGACCGGCCTCGCGTTCGAGGGTCACCTTGAAGCTGCCGACCGATCGCGTCACCGGGACCTGGAGAACGGCATGCAACCAGCCTGCGAGCAGGTCGACCGCGGGAGATCCTGCGGGGCCTTCCACCTCAGCCGACACCGCTGCACTGTGCGGCGGTTGATCGAGCGCCGAGGTGAGCAGGGCGCGCCACGGGGTGATCTGCGACCACGCGATGTCCGAGTCGCCGGGGGAGTACGTCCTCAGTCGTTCGGCGAGAGCGGCGGGCACATCGGGAGCCTTGTTGGTGTCGGTGATCCGGCGCCTCCCGAGCTGCCCCATAGGATCGGCGGCAGGATTCTCGGGCGGACGGCCCGGCCACCACGTCACCACCGGTGTGTCCGGCAGCATGAACGGGATGACCACGCTCTCACCGTGATTCGCCAGTTCGCCGTAGAGATGCAGGACCACCACCTCCGAAGCGCCTGCGTCGCCACCGACCCGGATCTGTGCGTCCAGCCGCGACCTCATCCGACGGTCGCCGCACGACACCACGATCACCCGGCAAGGATGCTCGCGACTGGCCTCGTTGGCCGCGTCGATCGCGCCTTCGGTGGGTTCGCCCTCGTCTGAGCAGACGAGCAGGGTCAGGACCCGGCCCGACGTGAAGGCTCCGCCGGCATCACGGATCTTGATGAGTTCCTTGCTGATCGCGGTGGTACTGGTATCGGGCAGTTCGACAATCACGACTGGAACTCCTTCGTCAACATGACTACAACTCCTTGGTCGCCCTCGCAGCGATGCTGCTCCATCTGCCCACGACGATCACGGACGTCGCCACGTCCGTCCGTGCCGGGCCAGCATCTCCTCGGCCGATCTCGGACCCCAGGTGCCCGATTCGTAGCCGTCGGGCTTTCCGTTCGCTGCCCAGTGTTCGAGCACCGGGTCGAGGATCTTCCAGGACAGTTCGACCTCGGCGTTCACCGGGAACAGTGATGGCTCGCCGAGCAGCACATCGAGGATCAGACGCTCGTACGCCTCGGGGGACGACTCGGTGAAGGCCTGTCCGTAACTGAAGTCCATGTTCACGTCTCGGACCTCCATGGACGACCCCGGCACCTTCGACCCGAAACGCAACGTGATGCCTTCGTCCGGTTGGACCCGGATCACCAGTGCATTCTGGCTGAGCTCTTCGGTCATCGTCTGATCGAACGGCAGGTGCGGTGCTCGCTTGAAGACCAAGGCGATCTCGGTGACCCTGCGGCCCAGGCGCTTTCCCGTCCGTAGGTAGAACGGCACGCCTGCCCACCGTCGGCTGTCGACCTCGAGTGCGATGGCAGCGAAGGTCTCGGTGGTCGAGTCCGCGGCAAAGCCCTTCTCGTCCTTGAGCCCCGGCACCTCATCGCTGCCCTGCCAGCCGGCCTCGTACTGTCCGCGTGCGGTGTTCTCGTCGAGCGGCAGGATGTTGCGGGTCGCGGAGAGAACCTTGATCTTCTCGGTCTGCAGCTCGTGTGGTTCGAACGAGATGGGTTCTTCCATCGCGATCAGGGCCATCAGCTGGATCAGGTGGTTCTGGATCACGTCCCGGGCGGCGCCGATGCCGTCGTAGTAGCCGGCGCGGCCTCCGAGTCCGATGTCCTCGGCCATCGTGATCTGCACGTGGTCCACGTAGTGCGAGCTCCACACCGGATCGAACAGTTGATTGGCAAAACGCAGCGCCAAGATGTTCTGCACGGTCTCTTTGCCGAGGTAGTGGTCGATGCGGAACACCGAGTGCTCGGGGAAGACGGTGTTCACCACCGAGTTCAGCTCTTTGGCGCTCTCCAGGTCGTGCCCGAACGGCTTCTCGATGACCACCCGCCGCCAATGGTCGTCGGACTGCTCGGCCAGCCCCGACTTCGACAGCTGCTCGCACACCACAGGGAAAGCCGCCGGTGGGATCGACAGGTAGAAGGCGTGATTGCCCTCGGTTCCGCGCTTCTCGTCGAGTTCGCCGAGGGTGTCCCGGAGCTTCTCGAAGGCCGTGTCATCGTCGAAGGTGCCCTGGACGAAACGGAAGCCTTCGCTGAGCCGTTCCCAGACGTCCTCGCGGAACGGCGTCCGGGAATGAGCACGCACGGCGTCGTGCACCACCTCGGAGAAATCCTCGTGGTCCCAGTCCCGGCGGGCGAAGCCGACCAGCGCGAAACCGGGGGGTAGAAGCCCCCGGTTCGCGAGGTCGTACACCGCGGGCATCAACTTGCGCTTCGCGAGGTCGCCGGTCACGCCGAAGATGACAAGACTGCTGGGCCCGGCGATGCGGGGCAGACGCTTGTCACGGTCGTCGCGCAGCGGATTTGTCCACTGCCCGGCTGCGTCCTTGGCCAATGGATCAGGCCTTCGAGCCGGCTGCCAACTGTTCCGCGGTCGCGTCGAGCAATTCGCCCCACGCCACCTCGAACTTCTCCACGCCCTCGTTCTCCAGCGTCAGGAAGACGTCGGTGAGGTCGATCCCGATCGCCGAGATCGCATCGAACACCTCTTGCGAGGCAGGACCCTGCCCGATGATCGAGTTCGGTTTGACCTTCCCGTGGTCGGCGAAGGCATCCATTGTCTTCTCGGGCATGGTGTTCACCGTTCCCGGGGCCACCAGCTCGCCGACGTAGAGGGTGTCCGGCAGGCTGGGGTCCTTCACGCCCGTCGAAGCCCACAGCGGGCGTTGGGCGTTGGCGCCGGCTGCGGCCAGCGCACGGAAGCGCGGCTGATCCTCGAACACCTTCTGGTAGGCGACGTAGGCGAGCCGGGCGTTGGCCAGTCCGGCCTTACCCTTGAGTGCCGTCGCCTCGTCGCTGCCGATGGCATCGAGTCGCTTGTCGATCTCGGTGTCCACGCGAGAGACGAAGAACGATGCGACCGAGTGGATCTTGGACAGGTCGTGTCCGGCGGCCGACGCCTTCTCGAGACCCTCGATGTAGGCGTCCATGACCAGCTCATAGCGTTCGACCGAGAAGATCAACGTCACGTTCACGCTGATGCCCTCAGCGATGACCTTGGTGATCGCCGGAATGCCCGCCTCGGTCGCCGGGATCTTGATCAGCAGGTTGGGGCGATCGACGATCTTCCACAGTTCCACTGCCTGTGCGACCGTCTGGTCGGCATCGTGGGCGAGGCGGGGGTCGACCTCGATCGACACCCGTCCGTCGACACCCTTGGATGCCTCGTACTGCGGGGCGAGCACGTCGCACGCATTGCGGACGTCGTCCGTGGTGACCGTACGGATGGTGGCATCCACATCGGCGCCCCGTGCCGCCAGCTCGTTGACCTGGTCGTCGTAGGCGTCGCCCTTGGACAATGCCGCCTGGAAGATCGACGGGTTGGTGGTGACACCCACCACCGACTTGGTGGCGATCAGCTCGGCGAGGTTGCCGGACTGGATACGGGTGCGAGAGAGATCGTCGAGCCAGACCGACACCCCGGCCTGGGACAGTGCGGCAAGATTGGCGTTCTGTTCGCTCATTTTGCGCTCCAAATCAATTGTTGTGCAGATCTCATTTGGTTTTTGCGACCGACCGCTCGGCGGCCGCGGTGACGGCCTCGGCGGTGATGCCGAACTTCTCGTAGAGCACCTTGTAGTCGGCCGAGGCGCCGTAGTGCTCGATGGACACGATCTCGCCGGCGTCGCCGACCAGGCGGTACCACGGCATTGCGATGCCGGCTTCGACCACCACTCGGGCCTTCACCGTGGGCGGCAGCACCGAATCGCGGTAGCTGCTGTCCTGCTCGTCGAACCACTCGACGCACGGCATGGACACGACTCGGGCGTTGATTCCCTTGTCCTTCAACGCCTTTTGCGCTTCCACCGCCAGATACACCTCAGAACCGGTGCCGATCAGGATGACCTGAGGATCGCCTTCGGGATCGGAGAGGACGTATCCACCCTTCGCCACGCCGTCCGCCGAGGTTCCCTCGAGGATCGGGATGTTCTGCCGGGTCAGTGCCAGCCCGACCGGATTGTGCCGCCTGGTCATGATGGCCTGCCAGGCGTAGGCCGTCTCGTTGGCATCGCCGGGACGCACCACGTCGAGGTCGGGGATTGCGCGCAGGGCCGCGAGATGCTCGATCGGCTGGTGGGTTGGCCCGTCTTCGCCCAGTCCGATCGAGTCGTGGGTCCACACGTAGATCGGATCGGTCTTCATCAGCGCTGCCAGACGCACGGCGGGGCGCATGTAATCGGCGAACTGGAGGAAGGTTCCGCCGTATGCGCGAGTGGGGCCGTGCCGCACGATGCCCGAGAGGATCGCGCCCATCGCGTGCTCACGGATACCGAAATGCAGCGTGCGCCCGTACGGGTTCGCGCTCCAGTTCTTGGTGCTGATCCCGGTGGGGCCGAAGGACGCGGCTCCGTCCATCGTGGTGTTGTTGCTGCCCGCGAGGTCAGCAGAGCCACCCCACAGTTCGGGCAGAACCGGTCCGAGTGCGGAGAGCACCTTGCCCGAGGCCGATCGGGTGGCCACGTCCTTGTCGCCGACCTCCCACTTGGGGAGGGCATCGGTCCATCCGTCCGGCAGCCCGTTGACGACGAGGCGGTCGAGCAGAGCCTTGCGGTCCGGGTTCACCTCGGCCCACTCGTCGAACGACTTCTCCCAGGCCTTGCGCCGTTCGGCGCCACGATCCACGAGCTGCCGGGTGTGCGCGATGACCTCGTCGGAGACCTCGAAGGTCTTGTCGGGGTCGAAGCCCAAGAGCTTCTTGGTCTCGGCGACCTCATCGTCGCCGAGCGCGCTGCCGTGAGCGCTGCCGGTGTTCATCTTGTTTGGCGCGGGGTAGCCGATGATGGTGCGCAGGACGATGATCGACGGCTTGTCGATCACTGCCTTTGCCTTCTCGACAGCCTCCTCGATCGCGGTGACGTTCTCGCCGCCCTCGACGTGTTGGACGTGCCAACCGTATGCCTCATAGCGAGCGGCGACGTCCTCGGACAGCGCGATGTCGGTGTCGTCCTCGATCGAGATGTGGTTCTTGTCGTAGAACACGATGAGGTTGCCGAGCTGCTGGGTGCCTGCCAGCGAGCTGGCCTCCGACGTGACGCCCTCTTCGATGTCGCCATCGGACGCGATCACGTAGATGTAGTGGTCGAACGCGCTCTGGCCGACCGGGGCATCCGGGTCGAACAGTCCACGCTCGTAGCGCGCGGCCATCGCCATCCCTACCGACGACGCCAATCCCTGACCGAGCGGCCCGGTGGTCATCTCCACACCGCGCGTGTGGCGGTACTCAGGATGGCCGGGCGTCTTGGACTCATAGGTGCGCAGCGCCTTGAGATCGTCGAGCTCGAGGCCGAATCCGCCGAGGTAGAGCTGGATGTACAGCGTCAGGCTCGAGTGACCGCAGGACAGGATGAAGCGGTCGCGGCCCATCCAGTCCGTATCCGTGGGGTCATGCCGCATCACACGCTGGAACAGCGTGTAGGCCAGGGGCGCCAGGCTCATGGCTGTTCCGGGGTGTCCACTGCCGCATTTCTGAACAGCGTCTGCGGCCAGAACGCGCACCGTGTCAACGGCTTTGGTGTCCACCTCGCTCCAGTCAGCAGGGTGTGAGGGCTGTGTTAGCTCGCGAATCTCATCTGTTGCTGACACGATCGTGTGAACTCCTCCAAGCTCGGCTTTCCGTACATGGCAGGCTGCGAACAGCCCACGTCAAGCCTAGACGTCTCCCGGTCCCAAGGCGCGATACGGGACTGAATAATCCTGCGGTTCACCTTCGGGGGCCTGACCGGCGAGGTCAGGCGCGGATCGGACCTCGATTGCCGTTCTGAGGTACCGGCCGTCTACCATTCCCTGTAGTAGATGAGCGAGTCAGGAGATCTAGTGCGGATTGGGGAACGTGTGAGCGGACACGGTTTCGCCTCCTCCCCAGCGTCAGGTGGTGGTCAGGCTCCGCCCATGCAGCGCCCCACCAGCAGGCGCGGGAGGATCTCGGGAACGGCATTGGCCTATCTCGCTCTCACCAAGCCACGGGTCATCGAGTTGCTCCTGGTGGCGACCATCCCCGTGATGCTGCTGGCCGACCGCGGCCGGGTGGACCTGGCCCTGATGGCCTGGACCCTGCTGGGCGGCTGGCTCGGCGCGGCGAGCGCCAACACGCTCAACATGGTGGTCGACGCCGACATCGACCAGAAGATGAAGCGCACCGAACGCCGACCTCTGGCCCGCCACGCGGTGTCCACCAGAAGTGCGCTCATCTTCGGGATCGTGCTGGGCGCGGCATCGTTTGCGGTGTTGTCGACGATGGCGAACCTGCTCAGCGCCCTGTTGGTGATGGCGACGATCGCGTTCTACGTCTTCGTCTACACGATGGTGCTCAAGCGCCGTACGTGGCAGAACGTGGTGTGGGGGGGAGCGGCCGGCTGTATGCCGACCCTGGTCGGCTGGGCTGCCGTCACCGGAAGTCTGAGCTGGCAGCCTGTTGTGCTGTTCATGGTGATCTTCTTCTGGACGCCACCGCACACCTGGGCGCTCGCGATGCGTTACAAGGAGGACTACCGGGCGGCGGGTGTGCCCATGCTCCCCGTCATCGCCACCGAGATCCAGGTCACCCGGCAGATGCTCTTCTACACGTGGGCAACGGTGCTCAGCACGCTGGTTTTGTGTCTGGCCACGGGCTGGATCTACACGGCGGTGGCCCTCGCCGCAGGCGGCTGGTTCATCTTCGTTGTCCACAAGCTCTACCGCGCCACCCTGCGCGGTGAGGAAGTCACCCCGCTCAAGGTCTTCTTGCAGTCCAACGAATACCTCGCGATAGTCTTCTGCGGACTGGCGATCGATTCGGTGATCGGATTGCCGACGCTGACAAGCCTGTTCTGACGGGCACCACCGGCCACTGGCCGGTGCGAGGTGATTTGGGGGAAACATGTCGTACCCGCCTGGGCAGGGTCAGGGGCCCGGTAACAACGACTGGCGGCCGTATTCGGAGCCGACCCAGGTCGGCCAACCCCAGTTCGGCCCGTCGCAGTACGGTCAGCAGCCGCCGCCCGACAACGGTCAGGGCGGCCAGTTCTACGGTCAGCCCGATCCGGGCTACAACCCGTATCAGCCCTACCCGGCTGCCGGCGGACAGTGGGGCCCGCCCCAGCCCCGCAAATCGCGCGCGCCGCTGATCATCGGTCTCGTCGCGGTCGCAGTGCTCGTTGTCGTGGCTGTTGTGGTTGCACTTGTCGTCGCGCTCGGCGGGGGAGGATCGAGTAGCGATCCGGAGTCAGCTGTGGAGGGGTATCTCACGGCGCTGTCCGACGGCGATGCGGCCAAGGCGCTGGACCTGTCCAAGTCGCCGGCATCCGAACTCCTGCTGACCGACGACATCCTGAAACAACAGCAGGAGATCGCCAAGATCTCGGACATCTCGATCGTGGACGTCCAGAAGATGGGCGAGATGGCCACGGTCCAGGCCACCTACCAATTCGGGGACCGCAAGGCCGACGAGAGTTTTGTCCTGCACAAGACCGGGGATTCCTGGCGGCTGGACGACGGCGTCGTCGCTGTGGACATCAGCAGCCTCGGAGGCATCCCAGGGCTCACCGCCTTCGACGTCCCTGTCGACGGCGAGGCCAAGGTGTATGTGTTCCCGGGGCCCGTGAAGTGGGGCAGCGCCGACGAGAACTTCGCGGTTGTGAACGGTAAGGAAAAGGACTTCCCGGTGGCGGGGACGAGTTACGGGTCGTTCCCGGACCTCACTGCTGAACTCAGCGGCAAGGGACAGAACGCGGTGAACACGGCGGTTCAGGCGCACCTCGACGAGTGCGCGCTGTCGGTGCAGGTCGATGCGGCATCGGACAAGCCGGACTGTGGCCAGCGGACCTACGCGTACAACGCCGAGCCCAACTCGGCGAAGTGGACTGCGCCGGCGCAGCTGCCGACGCTCGACTACCGCCTGGGATACGACAACCCGGAGGAAGTGTCGGTCGACGGTGAGATCGCGTGGTCGGTGACCTTCCGTACGAGCGCGTCGGGTTCGCGACCGGCCGAGACCAAGACCGAGACCGTCACCGACTACCTGTACGGCACTGTCGACCTGGCCCAGAACCCGCCGGTGTTCACACCCGAAGGCTGACCTGCCTGACGCCTCAGCTCGCCTGGGGCGTCAGGACCACCGACCCCGTGGTCGCGCGGGCGGCCAGATCGATGTGCGCCTGCCTCGCGTCGGCGAGCGGATACGAATGCGCAATCCGAACGGCGACGCTGCCGTTGGCGATCCCGTCCATCACCTCACCGGCGCGCCACGCAAACTCTTCGGGGTCGGAGGTGAAGTGTTTGAGGGTCGGCCGGGTGACCGACAACGACCCGGCTGCGTTGAGTCGTTGCAGGTCGAAGGGTGGGACCGGTCCGCTGGCCGCCCCGAAGAGAACGACAACTCCCCGGACCGCGGTTGCGGCAAGACTCTGCTCGAACGTGTCTGCACCCACGCCGTCGTAGGCGACGGAAACACCTGCGCCACCGGTGAGGGCGCGGACCTGTTCGGCCACGTGGTCCCCGTATCGCAGTACCTCATCGGCCCCGGCCCGTCGAGACAGGTCCTCCTTCGCGTCGTTCGACACGGTGGTGATGACTCGCAGTCCCCTGGCCTTGGCCATCTGGGTGAGCACCAGGCCTACGCCGCCGGCGCCGGCATGGACGAGGACGGTGTCGCCCGTGCGCGGGTGGGCCGCACCATCGAGCAGGTAATGCGCGGTGATTCCCTGCAGCAGGGCGGACGCCGCGACCTCGTCGGCGATGGTGTCGGGTACGGTCACGGCGCGCGCTGCCGGCACGACGACGAGCTCGGCGTAGCTCGAGGGTGCGTCGCACCACGCGACCCGCTGGCCGACCGATATCGACTCGACATCGGGCGCGACCGCCACGACCTCACCGGCGCCTTCACTGCCCGGGATGAACGGCAGCGTCATCGGATACATACCGGACCGCTGGTAGGTGTCGATGAAGTTCACGCCGATCGCGGCAACACGCACCAGGACCTCACCAGGGCCGGGTTCAGGGTCTGCGGTCTCGACCACATCCATCACTTCGGGCCCACCGTGCTGACTGACCTGGATCGCATGCATGACTCCAGTTGTACCGAGCCCATCAGAGTGTCCGGTTATCGGCCCCGCCGCGGTGCGCAATATGCTGTGACACATGAGCGACCACAAGGGTGTCATCTCGGCCATTTCGAAGTTCGTGGCCCGCGAGGGTGGTTCGGCCACCGCTGTCCTCCAGGGGATCGGCGCTTCAGGCGTCCGCATCACGCTGGTGGGCGGGGCCGGCGGAATCCTGGGCGATCAGGTGGTCCGGGACATGGAGACCGCAAAGCAGATCGTGGAACAGGTCGACGGGGTCGAGATCGGCGAGTGGGATCGCGACCTCACGTCGGCGGTCGATGTCCGTCCCGGGCACTACCGCAAGATGGCCGGCTGGGTGGCGAACACCTAGACGCAGCCGTCCCCTTCCGGAGGGGGCCTCAGACCGCTGCGGCCGTTCGTGGCTCGGCCGGCGACGCCGTCAGTGGATTCCCGGTTGATCGCGGTCGCATTCCCACCCAGAGGGCCGCTGTCGCGGCAACGCAGGCTCCTGCTCCGGCGACGTGCATGACCACCAGCGCCGCGGGGATGTCGGTGAGGTATTGGGTGATCCCGATGACCGCCTGCGCTGCGACCACAGCCACCACCACATAGAGCCGGCGTTTGAGACTGCTCGGAGCGCCGACCGCGAACAGCGCGAAACCGATCGCCAGCAGCAGTGACAGGTAGGCGATCAAGAGATCGGCGTGGAGGTGCACCAGTGTGGTCACCTCGATCTTCAGACGGGGAACCGGCTTGTCGATGCTCTTGTCACCGGCGTGCGGGCCGGCTCCGGTCACCATGGTTCCGGCGATCAGAACTCCGGTCATCACCACAGCTGACAGGACGGTGAGCCACCGGAGGGCAGCCGGCACCACCGGAACGGCTTGCACGTCATCTGGCTCGCGGACCTTCTCGAGCAGGAGTACGGACAGCCACACCATGGCCATCGACAGCAGAAGGTGGATGGCGACCGTCCACCACAGCAGTCCGGTGAGCACGGTGATGCCCCCGACAACGGCCTGAACCACGGTGGACGCCGGCATCAGCCAGGCGTACACGCGAACCTCGTACCTGCGTTGTGCCCTGGTGACCGCGATGACGATCAACGCGGCGGTGAGCACCACCGCGAACGTCAGGAGCCTGTTGCCGAACTCGACGGCCTGATGGATCGCTGCGACTTCAGGGTGCGCGGTGGGTGTGAAGCTTCCCGGGAAGCACTGGGGCCACGTCGGGCATCCCAACCCTGAGGACGTCACGCGAACCACCGATCCGGTGACCGCGATTCCCGCCTGGGTGAGCACCACCGCCAACGCCAGCAGGGTCTGGACGCGGAGCGAGGGGAGGGGGAGCCGGTCGACTAGCCGGACAAACAGGCGGTACACGCCTTCGATGGTAGGGGCAGGACGAATGTGACCTGGGTCCAGGTGAGCATTCAGGTGAAGCGGAAATACCGGACGGCGGCGATGCCTGCCGCGGCGCCCCAGATCGCCAGGACGGCGAGTCCGAACACGTCGACAGAGCCCGCGGTGGCCTGGTGCAGCGCCTCGCTGAGGGCTCCGGATGGAGTGCATCGGGCAAACCACTCGACGAGGTCGGGAACGCGGTCGCCGATCACCACGATGGATCCGATGCCGATGAATGCGAACCACAGCAGATTGGCCAGAGCCAGCACCACCTCGGCTTTGAGCGTGCCTCCGAGGAGCAGTCCCATCGCCGAGAACGCCAGCGTGCCGATCGCGATCGCGATGATGCCGAGCAACAGCCCGCCGATCGACGGTCGCCAGCCCAGTGCTGCACCGATCAGACCAAGCACCACGGCCTGTCCGCTGACCACGATGGCGACTGCGACGGACTTGCCGACGATGACACCCCATCGCGGGAGGGGTGTGGCGCCCAGCCGTTTCAGTGCGCCGTACCGACGGTCGAATCCGACGGCGATCGCCTGACCCGTGAACGCGGTGGACATCACGGCCACGGTCATGATGGCGGGTACGAAGGTGTCCGTACGAGATTCGTCGAAGTCTCCGATCGGCAGGAGACACAGCCCGATCAGCAACGTGATCGGGATGAACATCGTCAGGAGTTGCTGCTCGCCGTTGCGCAGCAGCAACATCAGCTCGATCCGGGACTGCGCCACGATCATCTGACGGATGGGGGCGGGTCTCGGACGTGGGCTGAATGTGCCGGCGGCGAAACGGTTCGGCGTGCTCATCCGCGCATGCCCCGGCCGGTCAGCTCGAGGAACACATCTTCCAGACTCCTGGTCTCGACCCGCAGGTCGGTCGCGAGGACATTGATCTTGGCGCACCACGACGTCACGGTGACCAGCACCTGCGGCGTCACCTGGCCGGTCACCAGGTAACCGCCGGGGGTCACCTCGGTGCACGAATACTCTTCGGGCAGAACAGTTCTGAGCAAAGTAAGGTCCAGTCCCCGTGGTGCTTGGAATCGCAGCTCGTTCTCGGCGCCGCGGCTGGTCAGTTCGGCGGGCGTGCCTTTGGCCACCTCGACACCGTGGTCGATGATGAGCACCTGGTCGGCCAGTTCCTCGGCTTCATCCATCAGGTGGGTCGTGATCAGCACCGAGACCCCGTCGGCGCGCAGGCGATCGATCAGTTCCCACACCATGATCCGGGCGTGGGCGTCCATGCCGGCAGTCGGTTCATCGAGGAACACCACTTCGGGTCGACCCACCAACGCGCAGGCCAGGGCGAGTCGTTGTTGCTGCCCACCGGACAGCCGCCGGTATGAGGTGCGCTGGGCGTCCACGAGTCCGAGGTTCTCCAGGAGCCAGTCCGTGTCGATGGGGTCGGCCGAGTACGACGCGCACAGGCGCAGCATCTCTCCGGCCCGGGCGCCTGGGTACGCTCCGCCACCCTGGAGCATCACACCGATCCGACTTCGCACCTGGTCGTTGTCGGCGAGCGGGTCCAGACCGAGGAGACTCACCTCGCCCTCGTCAGGGGCCTGAAAACCCTCGCAGATCTCGACGGTGGTGGTCTTGCCCGCTCCGTTCGGACCGAGAATTGCCAGGATCTCGCCGCGCTGCAGTTCGAGGTCGAGGCCGCCCACGGCAGTGGTGTCACCGAAGCGTTTGACGAGTCCCTTGACCGACAGCGCGGGTCCATCGACTCCGACGCCGGCGATACCGGGGGCGGACGACGGGCTGCTCACAACCACCAAGAGTAAGCGCCCGTTGGCCCGGCTCGGTACACGGGTGAGACGAATCCGTCGGCGTCGGCGATCAGTCGTCGACCGCGGCAGGTGTCGCCCGTGCGACCTTGGCGCGCCGTCGGCGCTGCCAGGGCATCTCCTCGAAGAACAGGGCTGTGAGAACCGCCACCAACAGGACCGCGGCGACAATCGCCTCGGCCAGCTGGAAGCCGCGGGTGCCCGCCCCGGTGGGCAGCACCACAACGGAGATGATCGCCGAAATCGACACCGAGATGATCCGGAACCACCGTCCCGTCGCCCATGCGGCGAGCGGGATGATGGCCCACAGCAGGTACCACGGCTGCACGAAGGGGAAGAACAGCACGACGGTCCCCATCGCCAACCCCAGTGCGCCGACCGGGTGCAATCGGCCGGCCAGGGCCGCCAGGAGCCAGCGCACGACGAGGACTGCAGCAACCGCCTGCGCGGCCGGGCGCGCGACGTCGAGCATTGCCTGGGTGTGGTCGCCCAGGCCGAGCAAGACCCCGATCCGTCCGGTCGTCACCGACAAGAACGTGGGCATGGACATCCACGAGCGCACCACGTCGCCGGTGGAAAGGGTTTTGGTCCATCCGAACCCGAGACCGGTGCCGACACAGATCGCCACCATCACCGCGACCAGGATGGTGCCGAGGAACGCGGCGGACGCCGACAACGCTCCGAGACTGCGTCTGGACCGCTGCCAGTACTCGCGGGGAGGCGCGTGCCGCAATGCCGGAAGGGTCGCCCCCCACCGGCGGGCCAGCGCGATGCCGACAAATCCGAAGGCCAGGATGGAGGCGATCTTGATCATGCAGGAGGCGGCGATCACGACGGCGCCCGCGATCAGCAGCAGCCCCGCCGGGCTGGGCCACACCGAACCGGGTCTTCGGAGCCGGTCGGGTGAGTCGAGTCCTCGGAAGCACAGTTCCATCCCCGCGAGCATCAGCCCGAGCATCAGGGCTTCGTTGTGGATGCCACCCACCAGATGCAGGATGAGCAGGGGATTCATCGCTCCGAGCCACAACGCGGCCACCGGCGACACCCCGCACCGCTTCGCCAGCCGCGGCAGGGCCCACACGATCAGGCCCACGCCGAACAAGGCAAGCGCCCGATGCGCCACCAGCGCCGCGGGGATGTACTCGCCGGTGACGTGGGTGATGTTGTCGCCGAGCCACAGGAACAGCGGCCCGTAGGGCGCAGGCGTCTCGCGCCACAGGTTGGGGACGGATCTGGTGAAGACGTGGTCGATGCCCAGTCCGGCGGCGGGACTGACGACGTAGGGATCGAGTCCGCGGGCGGCGATCTCGCTCTGCGCGAGGTAGGAGTAGACGTCTTTGCTGAGCATCGGCGGGGCCACGACGAAGGGCATCAGCCAGACCAGCAATGTGCGGTCGGCTTGCCTGCGGGTCATCCGTCGCGGCGGGGCATGCCCTTTCATGACGTCGCCACCCACTCGGCCGACGGCGAATCGGCCGAGGAGAAGCCATGCGAGGACGAGGATCACCGTGCCCGCGAGAGAGAAGGTCAGCGCTGTGGGCCACATTCGCGACGGCAGCGACAGCACGCGAGCACCTGCAAGTGGGTTCTGCAGCACCGGCAGTGCACCGGTCCCCAGTGAGCCGACCAGAACCAGCACCGCGCCGGTTGCGCCGAACAGACGAATCCGCAGCAGTCGCTTGGACTCCTCGCGGTTGAGTGGACCCACCTCGCCCTCGTCGCCGTGCAGTCGCGCGACGGTGAGCCCGTAGTCGCCGGTGGCGTCGCGGTCAGGCGGGCCGTCCCCGTTCCGAAGCCCCAGGTAATCGAGAGATCGGCGGAAACCCGTACGCACAGGGGTCGAGCGGGCCGGCGCGGTTGCCTTCGGCTCGAATTCGGTGACTGTGGTTTCCGGCACAGCAGAGACTGTAGTGGTCGCTCGTGGGCAGCGGCCCGGGCCTGCATGTTCGGTGATCATCGCCGCCTGGATGGTCGCCGAAAGTGGCCCTGGAAGGGTCGGCCCGACCAGGCAAGGGCACCCTTGGTGGAAATCGCCCCGTAATTCGGTAACACTTGTGTTGTGAAAACGGCTCACGACATCTCGCATGCCTCGGACGTGGCATCGATCGACGCTGCGCCGGCAATCCACATCTCGGACGACGTGCACAGCCCGGTGCCGGTCACCCACGACGGACAGACCCGGTCCGCGGTGGTCACCCTCATCCTCGAGCAGGGCCCGGTGACCGCAGGTCACATCTCAGAAGCTCTCGGGATCACTCCCACCGCGGTACGCCGCCATCTCGACGCCATGATCGCCTCGGGCGACGTCGTCGCGACCGCAGCCCCCCGCTACGCCCAACGGGGCCGGGGTCGCCCCGCCAAGCACTTCCAGCTCACCGCCGCAGGTCGTGGCCGTCTCAAGCACGCATACGACGACCTCGCAGGCGCGGTGATGCGGCGTCTGCGGCGGATCGGTGGCGACGCAGCGGTGGAGGACTTCGCCCTCGAGCGGGCCGAGCAGATCGTGGCCGATGTGCCGGTGGCAGGAGATTCTGCCGCCGATCGGGAGGGCACCGCGCAAGAAATCGCCGAAGCATTGACCGAAGCGGGATTTTCTGCGACCACCCGGCGCGTTGGTAATGGTGTGCAGATCTGTCAGCACCACTGCCCGGTCGCACACGTCGCAGCGGAATTCCCTGAGTTCTGCGAGGCCGAAACAGCGGTCTTCACCAAAGTCCTCGGTATACACGTGCAGCGTCTGGCGACCATCGCCAACGGCGACTGCGCATGCACCACTCATGTGCCGCTTGCGAATCCGCAGGTGGCAAATCAGGTCGACGCCCAGCCCGCGTCGGCACCGGCAGCCTCCGGAAGGAGTCACTCATGACGGTCACAGACCCGACACCCACACAGGCAACTGCCGCTGCGGCAGTGCTGACGCAGGAAGAGACGATCGATTCGTTCGGCGCGTACGGGTACGGCTGGGCGGATTCCGACGTCGCGGGCGCCAGCGCCAAGCGCGGCATCTCCGAAGCCGTGGTCGCCGACATCTCGGCGAAGAAGAGCGAGCCCGAATGGATGCTCGCCGCGCGTCTGAAGGCGTTGTCGATCTTCGAGCGCAAGCCCATGCCGAACTGGGGCTCGGACCTCGATGGCATCGACTTCGAGAACATCAAGTACTTCGTCCGCTCCAGCGAGAAGCAGGCAGCGACCTGGGACGACCTGCCCGCGGACATCAAGAACACCTACGACAAGCTCGGCATCCCCGAGGCCGAGAAGCAGCGCCTCGTGTCGGGTGTGGCAGCGCAGTACGAGTCCGAGGTCGTCTACCACTCGATCCGTGAGGATCTCGAGGCCCAGGGTGTGCTGTTCCTCGACACCGACACGGCCCTGCGTGAGCAGCCGGAACTGTTCCAGGAGTACTTCGGAACGGTCATCCCCGCCGGCGACAACAAGTTCTCCGCGCTGAACACCGCCGTCTGGTCCGGTGGCTCCTTCATCTACGTCCCCCCGGGTGTGCACGTCGACATCCCGCTGCAGGCCTACTTCCGGATCAACACCGAGAACATGGGTCAGTTCGAGCGCACCCTGATCATCGTCGACGAAGGTGCATACGTGCACTACGTCGAGGGTTGCACCGCGCCGATCTACAAGACCGACTCGCTGCACTCGGCCGTGGTCGAGATCATCGTGAAGAAGGGTGGTCGCTGCCGGTACACCACCATTCAGAACTGGTCGAACAACGTCTACAACCTGGTCACCAAGCGCGCCAAGGCCGAGGCGGGCGCCACCATGGAGTGGGTCGACGGGAACATCGGCTCGAAGGTCACCATGAAGTACCCGGCCGTATGGATGACCGGCGAGCACGCCAAGGGCGAGGTTCTGTCCGTGGCATTCGCCGGACCGGGCCAGCATCAGGACACCGGTTCCAAGATGGTGCACCTCGCGCCGAACACGTCGTCGAACATCGTCAGCAAGTCGGTTGCCCGCGGTGGTGGCCGGGCTTCCTACCGCGGGCTGGTCCAGATCAACAAGGGCGCGCACGGCAGCCGGTCGACCGTGAAATGCGACGCGTTGCTGGTCGACCAGATCTCGCGCAGCGACACCTACCCGTATGTCGACATCCGCGAGGACGACGTCACGATGGGTCACGAGGCGACCGTCTCCAAGGTCAGCGACGATCAGCTGTTCTACCTGATGAGCCGCGGCCTCACCGAGGACGAGGCCATGGCCATGGTGGTCCGTGGGTTCGTCGAGCCCATCGCCAAGGAACTGCCCATGGAGTACGCCCTCGAACTGAACCGCCTGATCGAGCTGCAGATGGAGGGTTCGGTCGGATGAGTTCTCCCACTGGTGTGGTCGGCGCTGTCTCCGGCGAGAATCAGGGCCCGGCGGTCAACAAGGGTGAGCAGTTCACCTCGTTCGACGTCAACGCATTCGAGATCCCGCGGTCGAAGGACGAGGCCTGGCGCTTCACGCCTTTCCGGCGCCTTCGCGGACTGCACGACGGCTCGGCGCGGCCGACCGGACAGGCCACGGTCGACGTGGACGGTCTGGTGGAGGGATCTCGCGTCGAGACCGTAGGGCGCGACGACGCCCGGCTGGGACAGGGTGGCGTTCCCTTCGATCGCATTGCTGCACAGGCGTATTCGTCGTTCACCGAAGCCACGGTCGTGACCGTGGACAAGGAGACCGAGATCGCCTCACCGATCACGGTCACCATCGACGGCCCGGGCGAGAGCGAGACCGCGTTCGGTCATGTCCAGGTCCGGCTCGGTGCGTTCGCCAAGGCAGTGGTGGTCATCGACCAGCGGGGCAGCGGCACGTACGCCGAGAACATCGAGTTCGTGATCGGCGACAGCGCGCACCTGACCGTGGTGAACATCCACGACTGGGCCGACGACATGGTCCACGTCGCAGCCCACCATTCCCGGCTCGGACGTGACGCGGTGCTCCGGCATTTCGCGGTCAGCCTCGGCGGAGACTTCATCCGGTTGAGCCCGGTGGTCCACTACGACGGTCCCGGCGGCGATGCGGAACTGTGGGGCCTGTACTTCGCCGACGCCGGGCAGCATCTCGAACAGCACCTGCTGGTGGACCACTCGCAGCCGCACTGCCGGTCGAATGTCGTCTACAAGGGCGCGTTGCAGGGTGTGGCAGGGGACCGCAGCCGCGAGGCCCATACCGTGTGGGTCGGCGACGTGCTGATCCGAGCCGAGGCCGAGGGCACCGACACCTTCGAACTCAATCGCAATCTGATCCTCACCGACGGCGCCCGCGCCGACTCCGTTCCCAACCTGGAGATCGAGACCGGCGAGATCGTCGGAGCCGGACACGCAAGTGCCACCGGCCGATTCGACGACGAGCAGCTCTTCTACCTCCAGGCTCGTGGAATTCCCGAGGACCAGGCCCGCCGACTGGTGGTCCGTGGGTTCTTCGGTGAGGTCATCGCCAAGATCGGTGTGCCGGAACTACGCGAGCGTCTCGAGGCGGCTGTGGAAGCCGAACTCGAGGTCGCAGGCGCCTGAGCCGCACCCAGCCCCAACACTTCAGCCCATACCAGCAAGGAATTTGATAACCGTGGCCACTTTGGAAATCCGCGATCTGCACGTCAACGTGAAGCAGACCGACACCGACGCCGAACCGATCTCCATTCTCAAGGGTGTGAACCTGACGGTGGAGTCGGGCAAGACGCACGCCATCATGGGCCCCAACGGGTCGGGCAAGTCGACGCTCTCGTACGCGATCGCCGGCCATCCCAAGTACGAGGTCACCCAGGGCTCGATCACTCTCGACGGTGAAGACGTGCTCGAGATGACCGTCGATGAGCGCGCCCGGGCCGGTCTTTTCCTCGCGATGCAGTACCCGGTCGAGGTTCCCGGTGTGTCGATGTCGAACTTCCTCCGGACCGCTGCCACCGCCGTCCGCGGCGAGGCACCGAAGTTGCGTCACTGGGTCAAAGAGACCAAAGAGGCCATGACCGAACTCGAGATCGATCCGTCGTTCAGCGAGCGCAGCGTGAACGAAGGCTTCTCCGGTGGCGAGAAGAAGCGCCACGAGATCCTGCAGCTCGGGCTGCTCAAGCCGAAGATCGCCATCCTCGACGAGACGGACTCCGGCCTCGACGTCGATGCGTTGCGCGTGGTCTCCGAGGGCGTGAACCGCTTCAAGGCGAACGAGAACGGTGGCGTGCTGCTCATCACCCACTACACCCGGATCCTGCGCTACATCCAGCCCGACCACGTGCATGTGTTCGTCGGTGGCCGGATCGTCGAATCCGGTGGACCCGAGCTCGCCGACGAGCTCGAAGAAAACGGATACATCCGATTCACCCAGGCTGCGAACGCCTGAGGTTCGAACTTCCAGGAGGCCAGACGTGACGAGCATCGATCAGGCTGTAGCCCCGACATCGCATGAGGTCACCGCGCTGGACGTGACCGCGGTTCGTGCCGACTTCCCGATCTTGGGACGGACCGTGCGGGACGACAAACCGCTCGTCTACCTCGACTCGGGGGCCACCAGCCAGCGACCGGTACAGGTCCTCGACGCCGAGCGCGAGTTCTTGGTGACCCGTAACGCTGCGGTTCACCGCGGTGCGCATCAGCTGGCCGAAGAGGCGACCGACGCGTACGAGAACGCACGCGCGATCATCGCCGAGTTCGTCGGCGCGCAGTTCGACGAGTTGGTCTTCACCAAGAACGCCACCGAGTCGCTGAATCTGGTGACGTACACCCTGGGTGACGAGCGGAGTGCGGGCGTCTTGGGGGGCAAACCACTCGGACCCGGCGACACCGTGGTGATCACCGAACTCGAGCACCACGCGAATCTCGTTCCGTGGCAAGAACTCTGCCGTCGGACTGGGGCGACGCTGCGCTGGTACGGCGTCACCGACGACGGCCGGATCGACCTCGACTCACTGGTGCTCGACGATTCGGTCAAGGTCGTCTCGTTCACCCATCAGTCGAACGTCACCGGTGCCATCGCCGATGTCCCGGAACTGGTTCGTCGGGCTCGCGCTGTCGGTGCCCTCGTGGTTCTTGATGCCTGCCAGTCGGTTCCGCACATGGTGGTGGACTTCACCGAGCTCGACGTGGATTTCGCCGCCTTCTCCGGTCACAAGATGTTCGGTCCCTCGGGTGTCGGTGTGCTGTTCGGCAAGCGTGCGTTGCTCGGCGAGCTACCGCCCTTCATCACCGGTGGCTCCATGATCGAGACCGTCACCATGGAGGTTTCCACGTACGCGCCGGCGCCCCAACGGTTCGAGGCCGGCGTCCCGATGACCTCTCAGGTCATCGGTTTGGGCGCCGCCGTGCGCTATCTGCAGGGACTGGGTATGGCAGCCGTTGCGGCACACGAACATTCGCTGACCGAAGCAGCCTTGAAGGCGCTGGCGGAGATCGACGGAGTACGCATCATCGGGCCGGCCACCGCTGACCGGCGCGGAGGTGCGGTGTCCTTTGTGGTCGACGGCATCCACGCGCACGATCTCGGGCAGATCCTCGATGACGAGGGTGTCGCGATCCGAGTTGGCCACCATTGCGCGTGGCCGCTGCACAAGCGTTTCGGGGTCGCCGCGACAGCGCGCGCTTCGTTCGCCGCGTACAACACCCTCGACGAGGTCGAGGCGCTCGCCAAGGCAATCGTCCGTGCCAAGGAGTTCTTCGGGGTCGGTGCCTGATGCGGATGGAGCAGATGTATCAGGAAGTGATCCTCGATCACTACAAACACCCCCAGGGGCGAGGTCTGCGTGACCCGTTCGGTGCCGAGGTTCACCACGTCAACCCGACGTGCGGGGACGAGGTCACCTTGCGCGTACAGCTCTCCGACGATGGAGACAAGATCACCGATGTCTCGTACGACGGCCAGGGATGTTCGATCTCTCAGGCGTCCACGTCGGTACTCTTCGAGCAGCTGGTCGGCCAGAACGTACAAGAAGCCTTGGCGACCGTCGATGCGTTCAACCAGATGATGACGTCGCGGGGCACTGTCGACGGTGACGAAGAGGTCATCGGCGACGGAGTGGCCTTCGCCGGAGTGAGCAAGTACCCGGCGCGCGTCAAGTGCGCGCTCCTGGGATGGATGGCATTCAAGGACGCGTTGGCACAGACGGTGGTCAACAGAGAAGCACCGGCCGACAACAACAATTCCGCTAGGGAGTCAGCATGAGCGATCAAGCCCCGCCGACCGAGATCAAGGCGCCTGAGGAAGTTCAGACGTCCCTGCCGAAGATCGAGGACATCGAGGAGGCCATGCGCGACGTGGTCGATCCGGAACTCGGCATCAATGTCGTAGACCTCGGCCTGGTCTACGGACTCGACGTCACCAATGATGCGGTCGCCAAGATCGACATGACACTGACCTCGGCGGCCTGCCCTTTGACCGACGTGATCGAGGATCAGACCCGGTCGGTCCTGGTGACATCCGGGCTGTGCACCGACATCGAACTGAACTGGGTGTGGCTGCCGCCGTGGGGCCCGGATAAGATCACCGACGACGGCCGCGAGCAGCTACGGGCGCTCGGCTTCACCGTCTGACCCTTCTGGGGCAGTGGCAGAAACGTTCGAGACCCGGATCGATCGGCTGATCCGGGAAGCACAAGAACGCGGTGAGTTCGACAACTTGCGCGGTGCCGGCCGGCCGCTTGATCTGAGCGATGCCGACGACCCCGAATGGTGGGCGAAGCGCAAGATCAAGGAAGAGAATCTCGACAGCTCGGCGCTGTTGCCTCCGACGCTTCAATTACGCCGGGAGGCCCAAGCGTTTCCGGAGTCTCTCGTGTCTCTCCGTGAGGAGTCCGCGGTGCGTCGTGTCCTCGAAGATTTCAACCGCCGGGTCCGGCGAGATCGGCTCGCGCCGACTCTCGGGCCGGCGTCCTATGTGATCGCCCGCACCGTGGATGTCGAGGCGATGGTGGAGCGATGGCGCGAACTCCGCCGACGCAGATGACGTCGATCGCCGAGTTCGGATCGTCGTAAATCGGTTGTGGTCACCGATACTGTTCTCAGAGTGTTGCTGACCATCGAAACGACCGGATCATCGTCTGATCACGGCATTCCTGCGACCGATCTCGGGTTCCTGCTGCACAAGCACCCCGACCGGGTCCAGCAATTCGCCACCTCCAGTGGAACCGCAACCGTTTTCTACCCGGTCGCGGACACCTCGCGATGCCGCGCGGTTCTCCATGTCGGGGGCGAAGACCCGTCGCGGTCCACGCTGGGGGCTGCTGACCGCTACGTGAATACGCTGCCGTACGCGGGATCGTCGCGTCTGATGGTCGCGATGGCCAAGGTGATGTCGGATGCGCTCGGTGGCCGCTGTGCACACCGCCCTGACCTGGTCGACACGGTGTGGCAGCTGCAGGTGACGGTTAGCTCGGTGCCCACCACCGGTGGCGCCGACCTCACCCACGACTTCTTCGAACCGCTGGGCTGGGCGGTGCTTTCCACTGCCACCGTGCTGCAGCCGAACGAGTGGGGCCCGTCCCGGTTTGTGCAGTTGCAGATGAGTGGTGAGTTCACGCTGCGCGACGCACTGTCGCACATTTACGTGCTGATCCCCGCGCTCGCGGCGGACAAGCACTACTTCATCGGCGAGGACGAGGTCGACAAGCTGTTGCGTCTGGGCTCCCGCTGGCTGTCGAACCATCCTGCGCGCGAACAGATCACAAGGCGGTACCTGAAGGGATTGCATTCGCTCACCAACGACGCGCTGGCACGGCTGATACCCGACACCGCGTCGCACGACCCATTGCCGAAACGCCGCACATCGATGCAGGATTTGCGCCGTACCGCAGTGGTCGATGCGCTTCGTATGGTCGGCGCGCGGTCGGTTCTCGACGCGGGATGCGGTGAAGGCAGCCTCTTGCGGGAGCTCGTCACCGAGCCGGGCTTGGGCCGACTGGCAGGCGTGGATGTGTCGGTTGCCGCGCTTGGCCGGGCCAATGACTCGTTGTCCAGGTTCGCATCGGTAGAACTGTGGCAATCGTCGCTGATGTACTCGGACAACCGGTGCCGAGGATTTGATGCCGTCGTGCTGATGGAGGTGATCGAGCACGTCGAGCCCGATCGCCTGGACACACTCGAGTCGTCCGTGTTCGAGACCATGGCTCCGTCATCGGTGATCGTCACGACTCCCAACCACGACTACAACGCGCTCTATGGGCTGGGCAGCAACGAGTTCCGCCATCCTGATCACCGATTCGAGTTCAGCCGCGCCGAGTTCGAGCGCTGGTGTGAACGCGTGGCCGACGAATACCGGTATTCGGTGACGGTGAGCGCGATCGGAGAGATGGACATGGATGTGGGCTCATCGAGTCAGCTGGCAGTCTTTCGGCGGATCGACGCAGAGGCATTGGAGGCCCAGCGATGACGGCACTGGAGATCCCCGAACTGTCGCTCGTGGTGCTCATCGGTGTCACCGGCGCCGGCAAGTCGACGTTCGCAGCCAACAACTTTCGTGAGACAGAGGTGTTGTCGTCCGATCGGTTCCGAGGCCTGGTTGCCGATGACCCCACGTCGCAGGAGGCGACCGGCGACGCGTTCGAGGTTCTCGAGTTGGTTGCGGGCAAACGATTGGCGGCCGGGCGCCTCACCGTGATCGATGCGACCAGCGTCCGCGTCGAGGACCGCAAACGGCTTGTCGCGCTCGCGAGGGCCCATGACGTCTTACCTGTCGCCATTGTCCTGGACGTCCCTCCGGACGAGCTGCGGGGGCGTGCCCGCGATCGAACAGACATCACGGTCGGTGTTGTCGAACGCCAGTACGCGCACCTGCAGCGCAATCGGAAGGGCCTGCGCAAAGAAGGGTTTCGACACGTCCATCAGCTCGATGGTGTTGCGGACATCGATGCCGCGACCATCGTGCGTACCCCCTTGTTCAGCAACCTCAACGATCGGCACGGCCCGTTCGACATCATCGGTGACGTCCACGGCTGCTTCACCGAGTTGACCACGCTGCTCGGCAAGATCGGGTGGCGTCTGCAGACCGACACGGACGGCACCGTTGTCGGCGCCGTACCGCCCGAGCCCGGACGGACAGCTATCTTCGTCGGGGATCTGGTGGACCGTGGCCCGGACACTCCGGCTGTCCTGCGACTGGTCATGTCGATGGTTCGCCAGGGCAGTGCGTTCTGCGTGCGCGGAAATCACGAGGACAAGTTGCTCCGCGTCCTTCGTCAGCGCAGCGGTCGCGCCCGAGACGCGCGGCCGATTGCGCTGACCCACGGTCTTGCGGAGTCCATGACGCAACTCGACGCGCAGCCACCCGAGTTCACCCGGGAGGTCGTAGACTTCCTCGATTCCCTTGTGTCGCACTACGTGTTCGACGACGGCCGGCTCGTCGTCGCCCACGCCGGGCTGGCAGAGAAATACCACGGGCGGGCATCGGGCCGTGTCCGCGACAAGGCGATGTACGGCGAGACGACCGGGGAGACCGATCGTTGGGGTTTCCCGGTCCGGCTCGATTGGGCAGCGGACTACCGAGGGTCGGCACGGGTGGTCTACGGCCACACCCCGGTCCCGGACGCGGCATGGATCAACAACACGATGTGTCTGGACACCGGGTGCGTGTTCGGGGGTCGATTGACGGCGCTGCACTACCCGGAGATGGTCGTGTCGGCCGTCCCTGCCGAGCAGACCTACTTCGACCCCGGCCGACCGATGGGTTTCGGGACCACACGCGCGGACGTCCGCGCGCGAACCGCGTTGAACCTGTCGGACGTGGTGGGTAAGCGGATCATCGACACCGGATTCGGGCCACCGATCACCGTCCGGGAGGACAACGCCGCCACCGCATTGGAGGTGATGTCGCGGTACGCGGTTGATCCACGCTGGATCCGGTACCTGCCGCCGACGATGGCCCCGGTTTCCCCCGGGCGGGCCGATCTGCTGGAGGACCCCCGTGCAGCGTTCGAGTCGTACGGACAACGCGGTGTCTCCCAGGTTGTCTGCGAGGAAAAGCACATGGGTTCCCGGGCGATCATCGTGGTCGCGAAAGACGACTCAGCAGCGGCGCAGGCGTTCGGCGTCACACAGGGCAGTGGCGCGATCTACACCCGGACAGGCCGCAGCTTCTTCGATCCATCGGTCACCGAGCAACTGATCGTACGGATTCGTCGAGCGTGCGCTGAGTTGTTCGATCAGCTCGACTCCGACTGGCTGATCCTCGATGCCGAGTTACTGCCATGGAACGTCAAGGGGGAAGGCCTGATCCGCGACCAGTTCGCCTCTGTCTCGGCAGCGGCGGGCCCCGAGCTGCATGCACTCGGCGCAGAACTGGCGAGGGCCGCAGACCGGGGTCTGGATGTTCAGACCATGATCGACGCGAACGCGAAACGGCGTGCGGATGTGGAGGCGTACACCGATGCGTATCTCCGCTATGTCGATGTCGACGCGCGGCCGGACACCGTGGCGCTCGCGCCGTTCGAGGTACTGGCAAGTGCCGCAAGCGAATACGGCGGGTCGTCGCACGGTTGGCACCTCGAGGTGGCCGCGCGGCTCGCTGCGGCCGACCCTGTTCTCTTCCGGCCCACGCGGCACATCGTGGTCGACACCGGCTCGGAGACCTCGTGTCTGGAAGGAGCTCGGTGGTGGGAGGAGCTGACCGCGGCCGGATCCGAAGGGATGGTCGTCAAACCGGCCGGGAACCTCACCCGTGTCGGCGGCAAGCTGATCGATCCTGGTGTGAAGGTTCGCGGTCGCGAGTACCTGCGGATGGTCTACGGTCCCAGCTACCTCGATGATCTGCCGACCCTCCGGTCACGCGACCTGCGGCACAAGCGGTCCATGTCGATGCGCGAGTACCAACTGGGGCGTGAGGCCCTCGCCCGCCAGGCGCGCTCGGAGCCACTCTGGCGCATCCACGAGTGTGTCTTCGCAATCCTGGCGCTGGAGAGTGAGCCGGTGGATCCCCGACTCTGACCTCACCGGGGGATGGAGCGCGGCTGATCTGCCGGGCTCGCAGGGTCAACCGGTTGGACGTCCACCCATGTGACGTCGACGCAGTCGGCCACCGTGATCCGAAGTGACCCGAGCCGGCCGCGGACGGCCTCACGGACCCGCTCGCTCATCGCGCCGATCTGATCGCCGTACCGGGCGACCATCTCCACGCGAATCCTGCGAACGGATCCGTGGTCGGTGGTGATGTGGATCGCGGCGACGTCGCGCCGACATGATCGGTCGATCGCGCGGGCAAGCAGCCGGCGGATCGCGCGCTCGTTGATCTCGATGCCGGGATCGTCGGTGGCGATCGGGACACCCAACCGCGTGGCCGACCGAAGCCTGGGTCCGAGCCGTTCCAGGACCACTCCCTCGTCGCCGTGCTCGAGGTGGGCGGCGGCATCGCTGATCCAGGTATCCGCTTCATCGGGGCGCTGGACTGTCATCTCGCCTTCCTTCCGTCGTCGGTCGCGGGATCTGATGCCGAATGCGTCCGGGTGATCGGGCCTCGTGAACATCGGAGCCGTCGGGTCCCCACGCGGCGAGGCGTACAGCCAACTGTGAGCGTGCACGCTGCAGATGTCCACGCACCGAGCCGCGCGAGATGGCGAGCGCCGTGGCGATTTCATCGTGTGACAGGCCTTCGACCTCCCGTAGCCACCAGCATGCGCGCGCCTGGTAACCGAGCCTGCCGAGCTCGGTCTGGAGTGCGACGAGAAACGAGTGTTCAACCGTGCGAGCAGCTGGGCCGGGGGTCCGCACTTCCATCGCATCGAAGGTGTTGTCGGAAATCACGATCGCGCTGTGCCGTCGCTGGAGATCGACCGTCTTGCGCGAGGCGATGGTGAACAGCCATGTGCGAAAGCTCGACCGGAAACCGAACCGGTCCAATCCGCGCCACGCGGCGAGGAACGTCTCCTGGGTGATGTCCTCCGCTGTTGTCGGAGACCCGGTCAGTCGGGTCGTGTATCGAAGGACGGGCGTCAGATGACAACGCATCAGCTTGTCGAACGCCTGGCGATCGCCCAGGGCAGCCGCGCGAATCAATGATTCTTCGGCGGGCGCATCCATTTGTTCAGCGTGCCAGAAAGTCGTGCGTGCAACATGCGGTTCTCGACCCGTCAAAGGGGTGGGAGAGCAGATCGCCCGGTCTGCCATCCGGACACCGAACCGACGAGGGAGCATCTTATGACCACCGCGACGTCCAGGCAGGATGACGAGCCGACCACCGGCAGGGATGAACACCGCGACACCGACGACTCCCGTGGTCCCGATCAGAGCGATGGAGGAGGCAAGACGTCGATCGCCGATGTCGTGGTGGCCAAGATCGCCGGGATCGCGACGCGTGAGATCGACGGCGTCTACGACCTCGGGGGTGGCGCTGCGCGTGCGGTCGGCAAACTACGCGAAACTCTGCCGGGGACCGCTGCCGACGTCACCCAGGGCGTGTCGGTGGAAGTCGGCGAGAAACAGGCCGCAGTCGATGTCGGATTGGTTGCCTACTACGGCGTGGCGATCCACCAGCTTGCCGAATCCATCCGGACCAACGTGATCGAGGCGATCGAGAAGATGACGGGTCTAGAGGTCACCGAGGTGAACGTGACCGTGCACGACGTCCACCTCGACACCGATGACCCGACCACCGCGCTCGACGGCCAGACACCGCGGGTCCAGTGACGATCACAGCGGCCTCCGCAGTGCTCATCCGTGAACGGGTGCTGTCTGTCGACGGCGTGGCAGACCTGCACGCGGGCACCTTCGGGGAGATCGCCACACATCTGCCCGGCCGGCGGGTGAACGGTGTGCGAGTCGGCCGTTCCGGCGTCGAAATCCACGTGGTCACCTACCTCGATGTCGACGTCGCGGGGGTCGCCCGCAACGTCCGTGCGGCCGCGGTGTCGGCCGCGCCGGGAGCGATCGGCTACACCGTCGTCGTCGAAGATGTCGTTGCGCGCCAGGACTTTCGAGTCGCAGTTGCAGATAGCGGCCGGGGTACATTCACAGAAACGAGTCAATCATGAACAATTCCGTGATCGGGCTGTTCGTCGGCCTGCTGTTCGCCTTGGCTGTCACCACCGGAGGTTTCTCCGGCCTGATGGTCGCGGTGGTGTTCGCGGCCATCGGCGTGGCCGTCGGCGCCCATCGTGACGGCCGCATCGACCTCGGTGCACTGTTACGGAGCAAAGGTCGTGGCTGAGGCGGCAACTGCCGAGCGCGTCGGCGGTTCCCACCGACCGGCGCCCGAGCACCGAGGCTCCCTGCAGATCGAATCGCGCGTGATCTCGTCGATCGCCCGCCAGGCGGCGCTCGAGGTCGACGGCGTGGTGCCGTACTCGGTGACGTTGGGGTCACTCACAGGTCGCAATCTCCCTCGGGCCCTTGCTGATTCCGATCCGCGGCATCCGGCGATCACTGTGGAGATCGCGGTGAGCTGGCCGAGTTCGGCAGTTGATGTCGCCGAGCGCGTTCAGCAACACGTCATCGAGGTTGTCACGCGGTTGACCGGACGGCGGCCGGCGAGAGTGGATGTCGAGGTCACCGAGGTCGTCCAATCGAGGATGCTGCTGGGGGAGGAGCTGGCTCAAGTGTCCGCTGCCGAACCCGGCCCGGACACAGGTACAGAGGCGGCGCCGACGCACGGCCGCACCAGGGCAGAGGGCGGGCCGCCGCGGAGCTTTCCAACTGCGGGATGGCTCGCGCCTGTGCTGGGGCTCGGACTGCTTGTACTCGCCGTCGTGGCGGGTCGGGAGTATGTCGTTGTCCAAGGCCACTACCGGTCCGAGGCCTGGATCGAACACTCTGCTCGCTGGGTGTCGGGAACCGAGTGGAGACCGTGGATGGTCGTGGTCTCTGTCGTGTGCGTACTGGTGGGGCTTTACTTCGTGTATGCCGCCGTGCGGCCCCGGCGTCGCACCCACCGACCACTACGGGCCACCGGTGTGTGGACGCGCGACACCGACGTCGCCCGCCGGCTCAGCGCCATCGCGCTCGACGACGACAACACAGTGTCGGCCACCACCAAGGTGACGTCGGGCCGCGCCCATGTACGTGTGTTCGTCACCTCACCGACGGACAGTGACCTCTCGGACCGCCTGGAGGCATCGACGGCAACGTTGGCCCGACCACCCCGTGTGAGCGTGGATCTTCGTGGCGTCTCCCACCCGAACATGACCGTGATCGACGAGAGGGAGCCTGATGCGGCGCACCTTGAACGCCCTTGACCGCCTCGCGGTGGGCCTTTTCGGCGTGCTTCTCGCCGCGGCCGGCCTGATCGCACTGCTCCGCTGGGCGGGCGTGGGGCCGGTGACCGATGCGGTCGGCAACATCGACACCGATCAGATCTACTCGGCGTCGGAACAATCGTGGTGGGATTGGGCACTGCTGGCCGCAACCGTCCTGCTGGGGATCTGTGGTGCGTGGCTGTTGTTGGCGAACATCTCGCCGAATCGCCTGCGGTCGGTGACCGTGCGACCGCAAGGTGAACCATTTGTCGGCGAGATCGACATCGCCGTGGCCGACGTGGCCCGCGCGGCGGCCAGGTCTCTCGAACGACATCGTCATGTTCGCTCCTCGGCGGTCCGGTCGTACGTCGACGGCGTGACCCCCGTCGTCGAGATCACGGTGACGGCTTCTCCGACCGCCGACGACGATGATCTCGGCGCCGCCGTGAGCGGGGTGAGAGAGCTGCTTCTGTCGTCACTGCGGGGCAGCGACGTCCAGGTACGCATGCTGCTGCATCGTGAACCCAATCACTGAGAAGCAGGAACCCGCCGGCGAACCGACGTCAGGTCCGGGAAAGCACAGCACCACGCATGATGCGCAGAGCGAGGGTGCGGTCGGTGAGCCCGATCATGCGACTCATCGACAAGGCCACCCCGGCGAGGTCGTCGCGCGAGCTGAGATATGTCCGCTGGCGTTCGGGTGACATCTCGAAGAACCCGTCGAAGAATCTGACCACGTCGGTGGGAGCCAGTCCGAGGAGCGAGGACAGGCCGCGACGACGCAACCGATGGACGGCGCGGGCCTGAGCGGTCCACAGTGCGGCCTTCGGATCACGTTCGCTCGCCATGGCGTCGACCACTGCGTCGGCCGCCGACAACGATGCCGCCACGCTGTATCCGGTCGCCGGATGGATCATTCCGCCCGCTGCGCCGAACAGGAGCGGATCGGACCGCCATGGCGGCACCGAGTCGTGACCGCACAACGCGAAGTACACCCGCTCGGTCGGCGCGGTGTCGACGGTCGGCCGGGTGATCCCCATGTGTTCGAGACGGCCCCGTAGTCGATCCTGGAGTTCGGCCAGCGGCACCGGCGGGGCGCCGGCGAGACAGGTCTCCTCCAGCAGCACCCGGCCATCGGCCACGGGAATCGCGTAGAGGAACGAGGGGGCTCGACCGGGCTCGACCCCTCGCCAGTCCATCAGCACAGCGTTGTCGGAGCCGAGGTAGGGCGCTGCGATCTCGCGGTCGACAAAGATACCGAACGCCGACTGCGCCGGCGCCTGTGGAGCCCGCAAACCGCGCGCATCGATGACTGTGCGTGCCGTCACTTTTCGGCCATCGTGCAGGCTGACGCTGTCGGAGCTCACGGATGTGGCCGTGTCTGCGAAGGTCGTCGCAGCCGAGATGTCGAGGCTCTGCTGCAGCGCACGGGTGTCCAGAGTGACGTACGCGCGCTCGATCAAGTGGCGGACCGGGGTGTACACGGTGACCGTGTTTGACTGTGCGGCAATGACTTTCGCGCCGACCCAGCTGGGGAGTTCGTCGGACCACGCCCCGTAGGTGACGTGCCAGGGCCGGTCCGGTGCCGGATCGACCAATGCGGTGTCGAGGCCGGCGGCCGTCGATCGTGCGGCGACCGCCCGACCGGCCGGACCCGCACCGACGACTGCCACGTCATATGTACGACCTTCGTGGTGGTCGTCGCCCGCCTCGCTCATAAGGGCACGGTATCGTTTTGGCGTACACTGGCGCGTCGTGATCACGGCAACCGACCTCGAGGTACGCGCGGGCGTACGCACCCTACTGAGCGCCCCTGGTCCGGCGCTACGGGTGCAACCCGGTGACCGCATCGGATTGGTCGGTCGAAACGGCGCCGGCAAGACCACGACGATGCGAATATTGGCCGGCGAAGGCGAACCCTACGCCGGTTCGGTGACCAACAGCGGCGAGATCGGATATCTCCCTCAGGATCCCCGGGAAGGTGACCTGGAGGTCATCGCCAAGGACCGTGTGCTCTCCGCGCGAGGTCTGGACACACTGCTGCGCGACCTGGAGAAACAGCAGGCACTGATGGCCGAGGCCGTCGACGACAAGGTGCTCGACAAGGCTGTCAATCGGTACGGACAGCTGGAAGACCGTTTCTCGGCGCTCGGCGGATACGTCGCAGAATCCGAAGCGGCTCGCATCTGCAACAGCCTCGGCCTTCCCGACCGGGTGCTCGCGCAGCCCCTGAAGACGTTGTCCGGTGGGCAACGGCGAAGGATCGAGTTGGCTCGCATCCTGTTCGCCGCCTCGGACGGCAGCGGCGGCAAATCGGGCACCACACTGTTGCTCGACGAACCGACCAACCACCTCGACGCCGACTCGATCGGCTGGCTGCGCGGTTTCCTGCAGAACCACGACGGTGGACTCATCGTGATCAGTCACGACGTGGAATTGCTTGCCGACGTGGTGAACCGGGTCTGGTTCCTCGACGCGGTCCGCGGCGAGCCCGACATCTACAACATGGGATGGAAGAAGTACCTCGACGCGCGGGCGACCGACGAACAGCGCCGCAAGCGTGAACGTGCGAACGCTGAGAAGAAGGCCGGCGCGCTGCGCGTGCAGGCGGCCAAGATGGGTGCCAAGGCAACCAAAGCCGTTGCGGCCCAGAACATGCTCAAGCGCGCCGAACGCATGCTCGACAACCTCGATGAGGAGCGGGTTGCCGACCGGACTGCGAAGATCCGGTTCCCCGAGCCGGCACCCTGCGGCAAGACGCCGCTGATGGCGTCGGGGCTGACGAAGATGTACGGATCGCTGGAGATCTTCGCCGGTGTGGACCTCGCGATCGACCGCGGAAGCCGGGTGGTGGTGCTCGGGCTCAACGGCGCAGGCAAGACCACGTTGCTGCGTTTGCTGGCAGGCACCGAGAAGGCCGAGCACGGCACACTCGAACCCGGCCATGGCCTCAAGATCGGCTACTTCGCGCAGGAGCACGACACCCTCGACGACAACGCGAGCGTGTGGGACAACATCCGGCATGCGGCGCCCGACGCCGGCGAGCAAGATCTACGAGGCCTGCTCGGCGCGTTCATGTTCACCGGGCCGCAGCTCGATCAGCCCGCCGGGACACTGTCCGGCGGTGAGAAGACCAGGTTGGCCCTCGCCGGGCTCGTCTCGTCGGCGGCAAATGTCCTGCTGCTCGACGAACCAACGAACAACCTCGACCCGATCTCGCGGGAACAGGTGCTCGACGCGCTGCGGAGCTACAAGGGCGCGGTGGTGCTGGTCACCCACGACCCCGGTGCAGCGGCAGCGCTCGACCCGCAACGGGTGATTTTGCTGCCCGACGGTACCGAGGACCATTGGTCCGCCGAGTACCAGGAGCTCATCGAACTCGCCTGACCCAAACCCGAAAATGGTGGGTTCGGGCGAACGTTTGCGCAGGTCGCGGCCGCCCAAACCCACCACTTCCGGGTCCGTGGTCAGACGTAGTTCTTCTGCAGTTCTCGCTTCACCAGTTTTCCGGTGGGCGTGCGGGGGAGTTCGTCCACGAAGTCGACCGACTTGGGTGCCTTGTAGTGCGCAAGGCGTTCCCGCACGAAGTCGATCATCTCCTGAGCCAGCTCAGGGGACGGGTTCACACCTGGCTCGAGCTGAACGCATGCCTTGGCGACCTCACCGAGATCTGGATCGGGCACCCCGATCACGCCGACGTCGAAGACGTCAGGGTGCCCGATGAGGACGTTCTCGGCTTCCTGTGGGTAGATGTTCACTCCGCCGGAGATGATCATGAACGATTTGCGGTCGGTGAGGTATAGGAAACCCTCCGCGTCGACGTAACCGACATCGCCGCTTGTCGTCCATGCCGGGTGCTCGGGGTGCTGCGCAGACTTCGTCTTCTCTGGATCGTTGTGATACTCGAACGGCAGTTCGTCGCGTTCCCAGAAGACCGTGCCGATCTCGCCCGTGGGCAGTTCGTTGCCGTCGTCGTCGCAGATGCGCACCACACCCAGCAGGGGTTTGCCCACCGAACCGGGGTGGGTCAGGGCTTCCTCGCTGTTGATGAACGTGGCGCCGGCACCCTCGGTGGAGGCGTAGTACTCGTGGATCACCGGGCCCCACCACTTGATCATGGCCTGCTTGACCTCGGGAGGACACGGCGCCGCCGCGTGGATTGCGATCTTCATGCTGCTGACGTCGTATTTGGCGCGGACATCCTCGGGCAGTTTGAGCATGCGGATGAACATCGTGGGCACCCACTGGCTGTGGGTGACCCGGTACTCGTCGATGAGGCTGAGCGCACCTTCGGCGTCGAACCTGTCCATCAGCACGATCGTGCCCCCGACGGAGTTGACCATGCCGCAATAACGCAGCGGCGCAGCGTGATACAGCGGAGCCGGGCACAGGTACACACATTCCTGGTCGAACCCGTACAGCAGTGAGAACACCGCCGTGTACGGGTCGGGGATCTCGTTCACCTGCCCGTCCTGCAGCGGTACCTTGATGCCCTTGGGCCGGCCGGTGGTACCGGACGAATACAGCATGTCCTGGCCGCGGGGCTGGTCGGTCAGGGCCTCGTCGGAGGCGTTGGCGAGGATCTCGTCGAACGACTCGAAGCCCGGTATGTCGCCGCCCCAAGCGATTCGGTGCGTCACTCCGGGCACCTGATCCGCGGCGCTGACCGCATCGGCCACCTCGGCGGAGGCGAACAGGGCGACCGCGCTGCAGTCGCCGAGGATGTAGTTGACCTCGTCGGGTGTGAGGTGGTTGTTGATCGCGGTGACGTACATCCCCGAACGCACTGCCGCCCAATAGATCACGAGCACCCGGATGTCGTTGTTGGAGACGATGGAAACGTTGTCGCCGCGGCCGAGGCCGAGGTCGTCACGCAGGTAGTGGGCGACTTTGGTCGATAGCCTGTCGAGCTCGGCGTAGGTGATCGACTCACCGGTCGCCGGTCGCACGACAGCGACCTTGTCAGGGGTGGTGGCGACAAAATTGCCCGGGAACATCAAGGACCTCCGGCTCAGCGAATCCACGAGGCGGCCCGAACGGCCGCGATATGTTAACCAGAACTATCACATTTCTCGCGGTCGCCGAGGAGTTATCCGGAGGAGTCATGAGGCCGGCGTAACAGATGTCGTGGACGCGGCACGCAAAAGCCCCCGTCCACCGCGCCGGGGCACGATGGACGGGGGCCAGGGTCGGCGCCGTCAGCGGGTACGGCGGACCGATTCCTCCACGAGGTCGAGAACCGCGTGCAGATCGTCGGTCGCGGCACCCGATGCCAGCCGGGTGGTGAGCCCGTCGAGGATGAGATCGAGGTAGGCCACCAGAACGCGTGTGGGCAGATCGTCGCGCAACCGTCCGGCTGTCCGCTGCCGCTCGAGGCGAGCCAGCGTGGCCGACTCGAGCTCGGCGGAACGTTCCTTCCAACCAGAACGAAATGCCGCGTCGGTGCGCAACTTACGGGCGATCTCCAGACGTGTTCCCAGCCAATCGAACTCCTCGGGATGGTTGAGCATGTCGCGCATCACCTGGACAAGACCTTCGTTCGCGGCCACGTCGGCCATCCGCTCGGCGTCCTCGTGCGCCAGCGCGAGAAAGAGCGCCTCCTTGTCCCGGAAGTGATGGAAAATCGCTCCCCGGGACAAGGAGGTTGCCTCCTCGAGCCGACGCACGGTGGCGCCGTCGTAGCCGAACTCGGCAAAACAACGGCGCGCACCGTCGAGGATCTGACGTCGCCGGGCTTCCAGGTGATCTTGGCTTACCTTGGGCACCCGCGGGGTCCTCTGATCAGCTCTTGAGCATGCTGCGCAGGACGTACTGCAGGATGCCGCCGTTACGGTAGTACTCCGCCTCACCCGGCGTGTCGATGCGAACCTTGGCATCGAACTCGATGGTGTTGCCGTCGTCCTTCGTGGCCGTCACCTTCACCGTCTGCGGAACGGTGCCGTTGTTGAGCTCTTCGATGCCGCTGATGTCGTACACCTCGGTGCCGTCCAGGCCGAGCGAGCCGTGCGACTCACCCTCGGGGAACTGGAGCGGGATGACACCCATACCGATGAGATTCGACCGGTGGATGCGTTCGAAGCTCTCGGTGATGACCGCACGCACACCGAGCAGCGAGGTGCCCTTTGCCGCCCAGTCACGAGACGATCCGGTGCCGTATTCCTTGCCGCCGAGCACCACCAGAGGGGTTTTCTGGGCCGCGTAGTTCTGCGCAGCGTCGTAGATGAACGACTGCGGCGCACCATCCTGGGTGAAGTCCCGGGTGTAGCCGCCGGAGACACCGTCGAGCAGCTGGTTCTGCAACCGGATGTTGCCGAACGTCGACCGGATCATCACCTCGTGGTTGCCGCGTCGGGCGCCGAGCGAGTTGTAATCCTTGCGCTCGACACCTTTGGAATCCAGGTACTGGGCGGCAGGAGTGCCCGGCTTGATGGTGGATGCGGGCGAGATGTGGTCGGTGGTGACCGAATCGCCCAGCTTGGCCAACACACGTGCACCCTTGATGTCGGTGACGGGCTCGGGATCTCGCTGCATGCCCTCGAAGTACGGAGGCTTACGCACGTAGGTGGAGTCCTCGTCCCACTCGAACGTCTTGCCGTCCGGGGTGGGCAGGTTCTGCCAGCGCTCGTCGCCCTTGAAGACGTCTGCGTAGTCCGATGCGTACTGCTCGGGTGAGATCGAGTCCGTGATGGTCTGCTCGATCTCCTCACCCGACGGCCAGATGTCCCTGAGGTAGACGGGGTTTCCGTCGGTGTCGTTGCCGAGGGGATCGGACTCGAAGTCGAAGTCCATCGTGCCCGCAAGTGCGTAGGCGATGACCAACGGCGGCGAGGCCAGGTAGTTCATCTTCACATCGGGGTTGATGCGACCCTCGAAGTTGCGGTTACCCGACAACACCGCGGTGGCGGTCAGGTCGTTCTCGTTGATGGCCTTGGAGATCGCCTCGGGCAGCGGACCGGAGTTGCCGATACACGTGGTGCAGCCGTAGCCGACCAGGAAGAAGCCGAGCTTCTCCAAGTACGGCCACAGTCCCGCCTTCTCGTAGTACCCGGTGACGACCTGCGACCCCGGGGCCATCGACGTCTTCACCCACGGCTTGGACGTCAGACCCTTTTCCACCGCGTTGCGGGCCAGGAGGCCGGCACCGAGCATCACCGACGGGTTGGAGGTGTTGGTGCAGCTGGTGATCGAGGCGATCGACACGATGCCGTGGTCGAGGACCATCTTGCCGTTCTCGGTTTCCACCTCGACAGGCTTGGTCGGCCGCCCCTCTGCACCCTTGGCCGCAGAGAGGATCTCCTGTTGGCTGCGCGGCAGATCGGAGCCATCGTCGGCGAATTGCAGAGTGGCCGGGTCAGAAGCCGGGAAGCTCTCTTCCACCGTCTCGTCCAGCTGGGTGTGATGCGCCGAGTCGCCGTTCTCGACGTAGTTGTAGATGTCCTTGCGGAACGCGGTCTTGGCGTCCCACAGTCCGATCCGGTCCTGCGGACGCTTCGGTCCGGCGATCGAAGGAACCACGTCGTTCAGGTCGAGTTCGAGGTACTCGGAGAAGACCGGTTCGGTGTCTGCGTCGAGCCACATGCCCTGCTCTTTGGCGTAGGCCTCGACGAGCGCGAGCTGATCCTCGGTACGACCGGTGAGCCGCAGGTACTTCATGGTCTCTTCATCGATCGGGAACATCGCGCAGGTGGAGCCGAACTCCGGGCTCATGTTGCCGATGGTGGCGCGGTTGGCCAGCGGGACCGCCGAGACACCCTTGCCGTAGAACTCGACGAACTTGCCGACCACGCCGTGCTTACGGAGCATCTCGGTGATGGTGAGCACCACGTCGGTGGCGGTTACGCCCGGCTTCGTCTCGCCGGTCAGCTTGAAGCCGACCACGCGGGGGATGAGCATCGAGATGGGCTGGCCGAGCATGGCTGCCTCTGCCTCGATGCCACCGACGCCCCAGCCGAGAACTCCGAGGCCGTTCTCCATGGTGGTGTGCGAGTCGGTGCCGACACAGGTGTCGGGGTAGGCCTGCTGTACGCCGTCGGCGTTCGGCCGCACCATGATCGAGCGTGCGAGGTGCTCGATGTTCACCTGGTGAACGATTCCGGTGCCGGGCGGGACGACCTTGAAGTCGTCGAAGGCGCCCTGGCCCCAGCGCAGGAACTGGTAGCGCTCGCCGTTGCGCTGGTATTCGATGTCCACGTTGCGCTCGAAGGCCTGGGCGTTGCCGAAGGCCTCGATGATCACCGAGTGGTCGATCACCATCTCCGCCGGAGCGAGCGGGTTCACCTTGTTCGGATCGCCGCCGAGCTCCTTGACCGCCTCGCGCATGGTGGCGAGGTCGACGATGCACGGGACGCCGGTGAAGTCCTGCATGATCACGCGCGCAGGCGTGAACTGGATCTCGATGCTGGGGTCGGCGGTGGCATCCCAGTTCGCGATCGCGGTGATGTGGTCTTTGGTGATGTTCGCGCCGTCCTCGGTGCGAAGCAGGTTCTCGGCGAGAACTTTGAGGGAGTAGGGGAGTTTGTCGGTTCCCTCGACAGCGTTCAGACGGAAGATCTCGTACGAGTTCTCACCGACCGTCAGCGTGCCGCGGGCGCCAAAGGAATCGATACTCATCGCTTTACGTCAGCTCCACTCTTCGTGTTGTCGGCCGGCGGGGGCTGTGCCGGTCCGGATAGTTGTCGGCAACTTCACCGATCTGGACGCAAGCAGTGGGCTGCACCGCATGCGCTCTACCGACGATTCTAGCAGTACGAGCGTACTGGTAAAGCCTCCGGGTCGGTTCCGGGCATGTCCGGTGTGTCGGACAGGCGCGGTGATGCTGGGACTCCCCAATTGTGTCGTAATGTGCAGCCGTAGGTTGGCTTCTGCCAGCAATGCCCCCGATCCACAGATTCGGAGAACCCGTGGCACCCACGCCGAGCTTGACCATCATCCCGCCGGACGTGAACCTGCCCGAGCTGCAGGCCGGACTGGCCGATGACGGAGTCGTGGCGCCATCGGAGATGATCCCTCGAATCCTGCAGGTCGTCGCTGAGGCGAAGGACAAGGGCTACGACGTGCATTTCGTGGTGACGGACAAGGTGTATCCCCGGATCACCTACTACCGCGACATCGCCACCGAATTGCAGCAGGACACAGGCGGCACCGTCATCGTTCTCGGCGGCAATTACGTCGGTTCGGCAAGTGACGAGTTCAGCCGAGTGCAATTGGAACAGGCCACAGACAATCTGACGATTTCGAATCCGCCCGTCGCAGCCGAGCAGATGTTGGACCGGATGACCGAGCAGACCCAGGTTCCGTGGACCGTTGTCACGCTCGTGCTGATCGCGGTGGTCGCCGTGGGCGCGGTGGTGGCCCGCAAGCTGCAGTTGCGCAAGGGAACTCCGAACGAGACCGATCCGGCGACGGTGCACACCGCCCCTGAGTCTTCGGCCACGCCGCGCGCCGGCGGCGGCTCTTCCACCACCGCGGTCTGAATTGACGCCAGAACTACACATTTGTAGTTCCGCGATATCCAATTTGTGACCTTCGGCATTGTTCGAGTTCACGGCGTTTCCGCAGGTAATGACGCTAATGTAATTTGTGACTCCTGTTTCCTTCGGGGTTCTTGTGGCGTACGGTTCCGTATGTCATCGGTGGTGCTAATGGGGAAGTTGATCACCATCGTGGCGATGGCCAGGTGTGCCGCTGATTCGGCGGCGACTGGCGCAATGTCAGATCTGCGAGGGAGTTCTTTGTGAGGCGACGCACTGCATTCGGCATACGCCGTCGACCTTTTTCCGTGTCCACCCGACGGCGTGGTGGTGCTCGAACATCGGTGGCAGTCGCGTTTGTCGCGGCTGTCGCGGTGGGTTTCGGGCAGTTGTCCGCAGGGACAGCGGTCGCCGAGCCACCCAGCAGTGCTGACAAGATCGCCACACTGATCAATCAGATCGCCGATACAAATCAGAACCTGGTGAACCTGGACGGCGACGTCGCGGTGAAGCGCGAAGCGGTCAACCGCGCTCTTGTCGACCTCCAGAACGCCAGGGAAGGGCAGCGACTAGCGGCCATTGCCGTGCGTGGCGCCCAAGAGGCGCTACAGGGCGCGGCCGGCGCAATTGCGCTCGCGGAGACCGACTTCGACGGGTTCATCCGAAGTCTGTACACCCAGGGCAACAGCCAGGGATCGATGGCTGCCTACCTCTCGGGTGATCCCGGAGCGGTCCTCGATCGGGCCTCGGTCATCGATCAGCTGAGCAAAGATCAGCAGGAGACCATCGCCCGGCTGCAGCAGGCCCGCAACGAAGAGGCCAACCGCGCGGCCACCGCGCAGGCCACCGAACAGCAGGCCTCGTTCGCCGCCACCACCGCCGAGAACCGCCAGGCCGACGCGCAGAGCGCGATCACCGAGGCGATGGAGGCGGTCAAAGCCGAGAACGCCCGGCGCCAGAAGCTCCAGGCCGATCGTGACGAGGCACAGCGGCAACTCGAGGCGCTCCGAGGACAGCCGACGCCTGTCACCTCACCGGGTGCACCGGGCTCGATTTTGCCCGATCAACAGGCCGCGATCGAGGATCAGGCCCACCAGGCTGCCTTGCGTGCTGCGGCCGATGCGGCAGGCAAGCTGGCGCTGAACACCAGCCAGCAGATGCTCGCTGCGCTGGTCGGATCGCTGACCCCGCCGCACACCGACATCGATGAGCCGACCACGCCGGTCGATCCGACGACCCCGACCACCCCAGTCGACCCGACCGATCCGACCACCCCGGTCGACCCGACCACCCCGACCGAGCCCACCACGCCGACGACCCCGTCACCGGGGACGGTCGACCCGGGCGCCGAAGGCCCCGCTGCGGTGGAGATCGTGGTCAACCGCGCGATGTCGCAGCTGGGTGTGAGTTATTCATGGGGTGGTGGTGACGCGAACGGCCCCACCCTCGGTATCCGTGACGGTGGCGTGGCCGACTCGTACGGCGACTACAACAAGGTCGGCTTCGACTGCTCAGGCCTGATGATCTACGCGTTCGCCGGCATCGGGATCTCGCTACCGCACTACACGGGTTATCAGTACACGTCGGGTCCGCAGTTCCCGCTCTCGGAGATGCAGCGCGGCGACATGATCTTCTACGGGCCCAACGCGAGCCAGCACGTCGCCCTCTACCTCGGGGACAACACGATGATCGAGGCCCCGCAGTCGGGTGACGTCGTGAAGATCTCGCCGTTGCGGACCAGCGGAGCGATGCCCTACGTGGTGCGTCTCGCCTGATCTGATCTGATCGATCCAGCCCGGGGCCGCATGTCGACCCGCCGCAGATGCCGGACGTGGCTGGCTCCACCGGCGGCCCAGTACCCTCGGTGCAGTCAGTACAACGATCGAACAGACCCCGGAGGGTATCGGTGACCTCAGCGCAGGACGACAGCAAGACCTCGGCGGAGGAATTCAAGCTCACGCAGTCCGACGTCGCCTTGCTCGAAAAGGCGATGTTCGAGGTCAAGAGGGTCATCGTCGGTCAGGACCGCCTGGTCGAACGCATCCTGGTCGGTCTCCTGGCCCGCGGTCACATCTTGCTCGAAGGTGTGCCGGGCGTGGCAAAAACCCTTGCGGTCGAGACGTACGCGACGGTCATCGGTGGCAGCTTCTCGCGAGTGCAGTTCACCCCCGACCTGGTGCCCACGGACCTCATCGGTACCCGTATCTATCGCCAGGGTCGTGAGGAGTTCGACACCGAACTCGGACCCGTGGTGGCCAACTTCCTTCTCGCCGACGAGATCAACCGTGCCCCCGCGAAAGTGCAGTCCGCCCTCTTGGAGGTGATGGCCGAGCGGCATGTCTCCATCGGCGGCACCACCTACCCGATGCCCGACCCGTTCCTGGTGATGGCGACGCAGAACCCCATCGAGAACGAAGGCGTGTACCCGCTGCCCGAGGCACAGCGTGACCGGTTCCTGTTCAAGATCCTGGTCGACTACCCGGCGGTGGAGGAAGAACGCGAGATCGTCTACCGGATGGGTAACGTCCCGCCCAAGGCATCCCGCGTTCTCGACGCGGAGACGATGGTCCGCCTGCAGAACACCGCAGCGAATGTCTTCGTGCATCACGCCCTCGTCGACTATGTGGTCCGCGTGATCAACGCGACTAGGCGACCGGCCGAGCTCGGCATGCACGATGTCGCGGGATGGCTGGCATACGGCGCATCCCCACGCGCCACGCTGGGTATCGTCGCGGCTTCGCGCGCACTCGCGTTGGTCCGTGGCCGCGACTACGTGATTCCCCAGGACGTCGTCGAGCTCATTCCCGACGTGCTCCGCCACCGGTTGGTCCTCAGTTACGACGCGCTGGCCGACGAGGTGGACGCCGATGCCGTCATCACCCGGGTGTTGCAGACGGTCGGTCTGCCCCAGGTCAGCGCGCAGCCGCTGGCCACCCCGCCCACCGTGGGTGGACAGGCCCCGCCGCAGCAGTCGCCACAGCAAGGCCAGCCGGCGTATTCGCAGGGGCCCGGTCCTCTGACCAAACCTGCTGCCCCGCAGGCCAACCCGGCGCAGGGCAACCAGTCGCACTATGGCGGATAACAGCACGCTCCCGTCGTTCGGCGCCGGTACTCTCGAAGACCCCAAGCTGACCGCAGCGCTCAAGACCCTGGAGATCGTGGTTCGCCGCAAGCTCGACGGGGTGCTGCAGGGTGAACACCTCGGGCTCATCCCGGGACCGGGGACCGAGCCGGGGGAGGCTCGCGAGTACCAGCCAGGCGACGACGTTCGCCGGATGGATTGGTCGGTGACGGCCCGGACGACCCATGCTCACGTCCGGCAGATGGTGGCCGATCGCGAACTCGAGACCTGGCTTGTCGTCGACATGTCGGCGAGTCTGGACTTCGGCACGGTCAACACCACCAAACGTGATCTGGCCGTGGCGGCCTGCGCGGCCATCGCCCACCTCACATTGGGCGGAGGCAACCGGTTGGGCGCGGTGGTGTGCACCGGCGATCAGGTGGTGCGAATTCCTGCCCGCGGAGGCCGGGCGCACGCCTTGAGCACCCTCAAGACCATCGCCACCACCACTCGTGCGAACGACGGTGTGCGCGGCGACCTGTTCGCCGGCGTCGACGCCCTGCGCCGGCCCGAGCGACGCCGGGGTCTGGCCGTGGTGGTCAGCGACTTCCTCGGGCCGATCAACTGGGACCGCCCACTGCGGGCCGTGTCCGGTCACCACGATGTCCTCGGTGTCGAAATCCTCGATCCGCGCGACATGGAATTGCCGGCGGTGGGTGAGGTGGTGCTGCGCGATGCCGAATCGGGGAACATCCGCGAATTGACGATCACCGACAAGGTGCGGGCCGATTTCGCCAGAGCCGCCGAAGACCACCGGATGGCGGTGCAGCGCGCGTTGAGGCAGTGTGGGGCACCGACATTGGCGCTGCGCACCGACCGCGACTGGATCGCCGACGTGGTGCGATTCATCGCACAGCGGAGGCGGGGAATGAACGCGGGGGCCACCCGATGAGCTGGTTCGACTTCGCGTCCCCCTGGTGGCTGCTGATCATCCTCGTCGTGGCCGCCGTGGTGGCGGGGTACATCTACATGCAGCGGAGACGGCAGAACCGCGCCCTGAAGTTCGCCAATCTGGACCTGCTGAACACGGTTGCCCCACAGACCCGCAACCGGACGCAGCACATTCCGATCGTGCTGATGGTGATCGCCCTGCTGGTGCTGACTGTGGCGATGGCCGGTCCTCAGGCCGATCGAAAAGTGCCGCGTAACAAGGCCACCGTGATGCTGGTCATCGACGTGTCCCGATCGATGGACGCGACCGACGTGGCCCCGTCGCGGCTCAAGGCCGCCCAAGAGGCCGGTAAGAAGTTCGCGGACGAACTCACCGAGGGCATCAACCTGGGGTTGATCTCATACGCCGGAACGGCGACCACTCTGGTGTCGCCGACACCCGATCGTGCCGCAACCAAGGACGCGATCGACAAATTGCGCCTCGACGACAAGACCGCCACCGGCGAAGGCATCCTCGCCGCGGTCACGCAGATCAAGACCCTCAATGCCGTGCTCGGTGGCGACAAGGGTGCTCCGCCCGCGCAGGTCGTGTTGCTCTCGGACGGCAAGGAAACGGTGCCCGACGACCCGGACGACCCCCGCGGAGCTTTTACCGCGGCCCGCAAGGCGAAAGAGGACCGGATTCCGGTCAACACCATTTCGTTCGGAACCCGCGGCGGCACAGTCGAACTGGAAGGTGACCGGATCCCGGTGCCAGTCGACGACGATTCGCTGCGCAAGATCGCGCAGCTGTCGGAAGGCAAGTTCTTCACCGCCTCGAGCCTCGACGAACTCAACCAGGTCTACGGCAATCTCCAGGATCAGATCGGTTACGAGACCCGGCGCGGCGACGCGTCCCGCCCGTGGCTGATCGCCGGCACGCTGCTCGTGCTCCTCGCGGTCGGCAGCGCCGTGGCAATCAATCGGCGCCTGCCCTGATGGGACCACGTACACCTCCACCGACAACAAGGCGATAGGTTGACCGTCATGGCTGACAGCAACGAACAGGTGTCCCGGTCGGTTCTGGTGACCGGGGGCAACCGTGGAATCGGATTGGCGATCGCGCAACGGCTGGCCGCGGACGGGCACAAAGTGGCCGTCACACATCGTGGTTCGGGCGCGCCCGAGGGTTTGTTCGGCGTCGAATGCGACGTCACCGACACCGAATCGATCACCCGAGCCTTCGCGGCGATCGAAGAACACCAGGGCCCGGTTGAGGTGCTGGTCTCCAACGCCGGCGTCACCGACGACACCCTGCTGATGCGCATGACCGAGGAGCAGTTCGAGAAAGTCGTGGACGCCAACCTCACCGGTTCGTTCCGCGTCGCCAAGGCCGCCTGTCGGTCCATGCTGCGCAAGCGATTCGGCCGCTTCATCTTCCTCGGATCCGCGGTGGCGATGATGGGCACCCCTGGCCAGATCAACTACGCGTCCTCCAAGGCGGGGCTGATCGGAATGGCCCGATCGCTCACCCGTGAACTCGGATCCCGATCGATCACCGCCAATGTCGTGGCGCCCGGACTGATCGACACCGACATGACCGCCGAACTGCCGGAAGAATACAAGGAACAGGCCGTGAAGTTGATCCCCGCGGCGCGTGTCGGCAGGCCTGAAGAAGTGGCCGCCGTGGTGAGCTGGCTGGCGTCCGACGATTCGGCGTACGTGTCCGGTGCCGTGATCCCTGTCGACGGCGGTCTGGGCATGGGCCACTGACCGTCTGACCTGTAACAGCCCACATCCAAAGCAAGGGAGCACCAGTGAGCGGACTTCTCGACGGCAAGACCATCCTGATCACCGGGATCATCACCGATTCCTCGATCGCGTTCCACGCGGCCGCGATGGCGCAGGAGCAGGGCGCACGGGTCATCATCACCGGTTTCGACCGCCTGCGGCTGATCGACCGGATCGCTCAGCGACTCCCCAAGGAGGTCCCTCCCGCCGTCGAGCTCGACATCACCGACGAGGAGCACCTGAGTACACTGGCCGATCGGCTCAAAGAACTTGCGCCCGAAGGTATCGACGGTGTCCTGCACTCGATCGCCTTCGCGCCCAGGACCCTGATGGGCCCCGAGGCCAAGCCGTTCCTGGAGGGTCCCGGGCCCGATGCGGCGCAGTCGTTCCAGGTGTCGGCCTGGAGTTATGCCGCACTTGCGCGAGCGGTGTTGCCTGCGATGAACGAGGGTGGCTCGATCGTGGGGATGGACTTCGATCCGCGCACGGCGATGCCGTACTACAACTGGATGGGTGTGGCCAAGGCCGCGCTCGAATCGGTCAATCGGTATGTGGCACGTGAGGTGGGTGAGGCCAAGCGGATCCGCTCCAACCTGGTGGCCGCAGGCCCCATCAAAACCCTTGCCGCCAAGGCGATCGCGGGTACGGCCACCGGCGACGCGAAGAAACTCAACCAGCTCAACGAGTACTGGGATGGTGCGTCCCCGATCGGCTGGGACGTCGATGACGCGACCGTTGTGGCGAAGTCGATCTGCGCGTTGCTGTCGGACTGGCTGCCGGGCACGACCGGGTCGATCGTCTACGTCGACGGCGGGGCCAGCCACAACACCTGGTTCCCGGAAGACATGTAGGGCCACCGGATGAGCGCAGACTTCGATGCTGTTCTGGTGTTGTCCTTCGGCGGGCCCGACAAGCCCGCCGACGTATGGCCCTTCCTCGAGAACGTCACGCGCGGTAGGGGTGTGCCACCGGAACGGCTCGACGAGGTTGCCGAGCACTACCACCACTTCGGTGGTGTCTCGCCGATCAATGCGCTCAACCGCGACCTGATCGCGTCGTTGGAGGCCGAACTCGCACGGTCGGGCATCGATCTGCCCGTCTATTTCGGCAACCGCAACTGGCACCCGATGATCGAGGACACGCTCGCGCGTATCCACTCGGACGGGCACCGTCGGGTACTGGTGTTCCCGACGTCGGCGTGGGGTGGGTACTCGGGCTGCCGACAGTACGACGAGGACATCGCCCGTGCCCTGGACTCGTTGGGGCCGGATGCGAAATCGATGGTGCTGCGCAAATTGCCACATTTCTGGAATCACCCGGCGATGACAGCTGCGTGTGCCGACGCGATCCGCGTTGCTCTCGGACGTCTACCGGAAGCCGAACGTGATGACGTGCGGCTGATCTTCACCGCCCACTCGATCCCCGACTCGGCCGACAAGGCGGCCGGGCCGCCCGAGGACGGGGGAAGGCTCTACAGCAAGCAGGTCGCCCAGGCGTCCCGATTGGCAGCGGCCGCTGCGGGTTTCGACGTTTTCGATCAGGTCTGGCAGTCGCGCTCGGGACCACCCCAGATCCCGTGGCTGGATCCCGATATCTGCGACCATCTCGAAGACGTTGCCGCCCAGGGCGTTCCATCGGTGATCGTCTGCCCGATCGGGTTTGTGTCAGATCATCTCGAAGTGCTCTGGGATCTGGACAACGAGGGCAAGGACAAAGCCGACGAACTCGGGCTGACGTACGAGCGAGCCGCCACCGTCGGCACCGATCCGCGGTTCATCTCCATGATCGTCTCGCTGATCAGCGAGCAGCTCGCCGGTGAAGTGCCGTTTCGGCCGGGGATGACCGAGAACGGGTCTCCCTGTGCGCAGGGATGTTGCGCGCCGGTGCGACGGCCGGCCTGACCTCAGACCCGGTTGTTCGACAACAACTCTGAGATCACCGCATTGGTCGCACTCATCCGGGCCACCCGGACGGTGCGGGCGAGATCGCGGAGGGCTGAATCGCCGGTGTGCTGTTCGCCGACGCTGTAGCCGAAATCCGGGGCCGCCTGCTGCGCCACGGAGAGAATGGCCGCCACGTGTGCCGCCTGTTCGAGGATGCGTTCCGCGCGCGCATTGACCCCCGGAGGCAACTGCTGAGCCGCCATCCGGGTCAGTTCTGCGACCTTCTTGCGTGGGTCGGTCGATGAGTCCGTTGCTGTGGACCGCGGCATCCGCAAACCGTCCAGAAGGTCGGCTGCAGAGCGGATACCCTCGCGTAGGTCGTATTCGACGGCGCCGAGGGAATGGATGACGGGGATCATCGCCGTCTCGACGGTGTGCACGCCCCAGCCGATCGTGTACCGGTCGAGCCGGCGGGGGACGAGGGCGTACTTCCCGGGGACGACAAGGAGTTCACCAGATTCGAGTGCTGCGTTGGTGATCGGTCCGCGAGGCGGCAGACCGAGCATGTCGCCGGGAGCCACGAGGAGTACCGCCAGCCCCTGCGCCGAGCTTCCACCTCGAACGAGCCTCAGCAGGGCGTCGCTCTCCTCGCCTCGGGGGTCGAGCGAAAGCGATTGCGCTGCAATGGCATCAGCAGCCAGTACACGATGTCGCGCGCTCCACCAGCCGAGCACATCGAGCACGTCGTCGGGGGAGCATCGACCCGACTGCCAGGCTGCACCCCACGCACCCAGAGCGCTGCTCACGCCCTGCGTGTCAGTCGGGTAGTCGAAATCCGCGTCAGTCATCGTGCTTCCTGGTTGCTGTTGTGCGAGCCACGCTCAGCCCGTTCACCCGGCCACTTTAGCGCCGAAAACGAGTACGCGGCGTGCCTGGCGGAATGCGCCCGGAACGGGCCCTAACGTGGTGGCGGTGAACAGCACTGGACCACATCGCCGAGTCCCGGATCGTTACGGTCGCGATGTACTCTCCGAGCCCCGGCGGCCCACTCGCCCGGCGGTTCCCGAGGTGACGGCCGAACGGGACCTGGTCGTCGAGGACGCCGCCAGCGGATTCTGCGGCGCGGTGGTCGGTTTCGAACGCAGTTACGACGGGGAGTTCGTGCGGTTGGAAGACCGGCGAGGATCGACCCGGATCTTTGCCTTGCGCCCCGCGGCATTCCTCATCGATGGGTCACCGGTGACCCTGGTCAAACCCGTTCGAAAAGCGCCTGGGGCGCCGGCCCGCACGGCCTCGGGTTCCGTTGCCCCGGTCAGCAGGAGAGCCCGGGTGGCCCGCGCCAGCAGATTGTTCGTCGAAGGTGTGCACGACGCTGCGTTGATGGAACGCATCTGGGGCGACGACCTGCGGGTGGAAGGTGTGGTGGTCGCCAGCCTCGACGGCCTCGACAATCTGGATGAAGCCCTCGCCGAGTTCGAGCCTGGACCGACCCGACGGGCGGGCGTCCTGGTCGACCACCTCGTCGCCGGGTCGAAGGAATCGCGGCTCACCGAACGTGTCGGTCCGCATGTGCTGGTCTGCGGGCATCCCTACATCGATGTGTGGGAGGCGGTGAAACCGGCAGCGGTCGGCATCAGTGCGTGGCCGAAGATCCCGCGCGGCATCGACTGGAAGACAGGGGTGTGCAACGAACTGGGCTGGGGTTCGCCACGTGACGGCTGGCGGAAGGTGAACAGCTCGGTGTCGAGCTTTCGGGACGTCGAGGTGCCGCTCATCCGCGCGGTGGAAGAGCTGATCGACTTCGTCACCGCCATCGAATCCTAGAGCCGCACCGACCGGTCGTGAGCATGGCAGACTGGAGAAATGGGCGCACTCCTGTGGTTGGTCGCCGGATTGATCCTGATCGGCGCCGAGACCCTCAGCGGTGATCTGATCCTGCTCATGCTCGCCGGTGGTGCGCTCTCGGCGGCGGGTGTCAGCGCGGTGCTCGACCCCCCGCTGTGGGTGGACGGGGTGGTGTTCGCAGTGGTGTCGTTGCTCCTGCTCTTCGCCGTACGCCCGGTCGCACGCAGGCACATGTTCACCCGCCCCCGCCTTGCCACCAACACCGAAGCACTCGTGGGCCGACAAGCCCTGGTGATCACACCGGTGGACGAACGTAGTGGACAGGTCAAGTTCGGCGGCGAGGTCTGGTCGGCCCGCTCAGCCACTCCCGGTGACCACTTCGCCGAGGGCGAATCGGTGACGGTACTCGAGATCGACGGTCCGACCGCCGTCGTGTGGAAAGGATGAACGCCGTGATAATCGGACTCATCATCATCGCCGTCCTCGTGCTGGTGGTCGGGGTGATCCTCGTCAAGTCCATCGCACTCATCCCTCAGGCCGAGGCGGCGGTGATCGAACGCCTTGGCCGCTACACCAAAACGGTGTCCGGTCAGCTGACATTGCTGGTGCCGTTCGTCGACCGCATCCGTGCCCGGATCGACCTGCGAGAACGCGTGGTGTCGTTTGCCCCGCAACCCGTCATCACCGAGGACAACCTGACCGTTCTGATCGACACCGTCGTGTATTTCCAGGTCACCGTGCCGCAGGCGGCGGTGTACGAGATCAACGACTACATCGTCGGCGTCGAACAGTTGGCCACCACGACGCTGCGCAACGTCGTCGGTGGGATGACGCTCGAAGAGACCCTGACCTCACGGGACTCCATCAACGCTCAGCTGCGTGGAGTGCTCGACGAGGCCACCAGTCGATGGGGCCTGCGCGTCGCCCGGGTCGAACTCAAGAGCATCCTCCCGCCGCCGTCCATCCAGGAGTCGATGGAAAAACAGATGAAGGCAGATCGTGAGAAGCGGGCAACGATCCTGACCGCGGAAGGTCAGCGGGAATCGGCGATCAAGACCGCCGAGGGCAACAAGCAGAGTCAGATCCTCTACGCCGAAGGCGCCAAGGCGGCGGCGATCCTGACCGCCGAGGGCGAACGGCAGTCACGGATCCTGCAGGCGCAAGGCGATCGCGCCGCCACGTACCTCCGTGCCGAAGGTGAAGCCAAGTCGATCCAGAAGGTCTTTGCCGCGATCAAAGCCGCAAAACCGACACCGGAACTGCTGGCCTACCAGTACCTCCAGCAACTACCGGAGATGGCCAAGGGCGAAGCCAGCAAGGTGTGGGTGGTCCCGAGTGACTTCGGCTCGGCGCTACAGGGATTCGCGAGATCATTCGGTGTCCAGTCCGATGACGGGGTGTTCCGGTACGAGCCGGCCGCCGACGACGGCAGCGCCCAGCCGGACGACACCGACATGTCCAGCTGGTTCGAAACCGCAGCCGATCCCAAGGTGGCCCAGGCCGTGGCCGAGGCTGAGGCAGTGGCCCGCAAGCCGGTCGATGACGATCCGCTGCTGGCCCGTCCGCGCACGGATCCGGGCATCGATCAGGCCGGGGCCCCGGACCAACCCGGCTGGCAGACGCCGGCAATCGACCCCGGCAGGGTTGAGCAGTAGTTCAAGATCTCAGTGCAACAGTAGATATCCGGTGCCGGCCACCGCAGCAGCCCACAGCACCGATGCCAACGTCCCGATGATGAACTGTTCGGCGGCGCCCGGTTCGCGGAGTTCCGGGTAGCGACCGAGTCCCTTGACCGCCAGCACTATTGCTATCGCCTCGGGCCATCGCAGACCCAGTGCCGCCACCACCGCGATTCGCTCCAGGTATCCGATGACGCGGCCTCCTCGCAGTGGCGTCGGCGCTGGTGGTTCCGGTGCACCTCCGGAGCCGGCCGGCTCCGGTTCCGGTGGCCGGGTGTCCAGTTGCCACGGTTCTATACCCCCGAGCAGCAAGGCGCCGCGAACCAGCAAGGTGCCGCCGGTGACCGCGGCCAGAACGGTGAGGCAGTGGGTGATCACCGCGGCCGCGCCCGAGGCCCGGTCCGCGAGCAGGGCGAGCACCGCCACCCCGCCGAGAGCCAGGGGCGTGGCCACCGCGGCGATGAGGTTCGGACCGGTCCGATGTCCGATCGGCGCTGCAGCAAGGATCAGTGGCAGCACAGCGGTGACCCCGAGCAGGACAAGCGCAGCGATGATCATGAATGTGCCGACTGCAGTAGATGTATGGCCAGCAAACGCGTCTCCTCCTCGATGTACCAGTCCGCGGCACGCAATCGCTGCGACAGCGCCTGCGGGGTGATCCCGAGTGTGGCAGCAGCCACCGACTGAGTCTGTCCCGAACGCATCTGGCGAGCCGCGGCGTGTCCGGCATCCGACCGTCCGGCGACCGTGCGGACCAGCAACCGAAGCCCGGTCTGGGCGTAGGTGCAGGGCGTCGGGTCCGGCCCCACGAGGGCGACGCTGTAAGGATTGGTCTTCGCGGCGTTGACCGCGTCCCGTGCGCGTTCGAACGCGGGCCCCCGCCCGGCGCGAGTGATGGATGGCAACGGGAGTTCCACGGTGCCGATCCCGACCCCGATACTCCACCCACCCTCTTCGGCGAGGGTGAGCACTGTGTCGATGACTGCGGCGGGGTCGTCGAGTACCGCCTGGAACTCATCTCCCGCGGTTCGATCGAATGGGCGGATGACCGGGATGTGGGTCAGCGACTGCAGCGCGTGGGGTACCCGGTCGGCTTCTCGTCGGCTGTGCCGTTGGTCGATGGTGACGACGTACATCGGGCATCCCGTCCGTTATCAAGTACATAACCTTGATCGGAGGGTATCAAGCCAGCAGCCTTTACTTCAAGGAATTCCGCTCTCAGACTTGTCGGTCGGCGGCCCTCGGTGGACTCACCCGTGACGCCGGGGCAACCTTCGCTCGACCAGCACGGTTCGAGAGTTCATCTGCAGGCTTGTCGGTGTTCTCCGCATCGCCATCGGCGGGTTCCCTCACCGACAGCCTCGTGTCGAGGATCAGACCGAAGACGCCGAGGCTGAACAGGCCCGCCGACAATGCCAGCATGACCGGATCGCCGTCTCCCGCGAGAGCATTGCCGAGGATCACCACGGCTGCTGTACCCGGTGCGACACCGATCACCGTGGCGAGCGCATAAGGCACGAACTTGATGGCAGACAGAGCTGCGACATAGTTGGTGACAGAGAACGGAAACGCGGCGATCAGTCGGAGCGATCCGACCGCAAGCCATCCCCGGCGTTCCATGCGCAGCTCCACCGACCGCGCGACCGGGTGGCGTAGGTAGGGCCGGATACGTTCTCTTCCCAAGCGCCTGACCAGTACAAAAGCCATCAAAGCCGCGAATGTGGTGGCCAGCATCGCACCGACGAAACCCACCAGCGGACCGAACAGCAAACCGGATGCTGCCGTGAACGCCGAGCGCGGTACGGGTCCGATCGCGATGACGGCATAGCCCACGAAAAAGATCCAGACGAAGTTCGGCCCAAAGGAGTCGGCCCAGTCCCGCAGCCTGCCCACCGAGGGCAAGGGGATCAGGTAGGCGCCGAGCAGGACGGCGAGCACCACCACCAGTCCGCCGAGCGCCCGGATCACCGCGGTTCGCCCGGTGAGCCGGCCACTGAATTTCACGGTCTCAAGGATACGGGCGAAAAAAGTCGCAAAGATGTGCGCGACGCCACTGTTCGGGCAACGACTCCCCGTACCGGGCCGAGCGTTCGATCGGATACTGTCGATTCACCTCAAGATGCGATAGAGATCACGACGTCACAAGCAGATCGAAGGGCTCACGCCGAATGCCGGATACCCGACCAGACCTCCACGACCTGGAGTCCAGTTACCAGCAATGGTCCGACTCCGCCGCACAGGTGCTCGCGAAGTCCAAGCGCGTCGACGTCGCCGATCTGCGCGACACCCCAGAGACGCTCTTGTCGACCACCACCCCGGATGCGTTGACCATCAAGCCGCTCTACACGCGGCGCGACGAACTCGACGAGCCCGGGTTGCCCGGGTCCTACCCCTTCGTCCGAGGAAGCGACCGAGTCCGGGACGTCAACATGGGGTGGCGTGTCACCGAGCGCTTCGGCGACCCGGTCGGCGAGCCCCAGGATCCGGCGGCCCTGAACCAGGCAATTCTGGAGGCGCTGAACAACGGGGCCAGCGGGCTGTGGCTGACGGTCGGTGACTCTGCCATCGCCCCGAAGGATCTCGCCGCCGTTCTCGACGGTGTCTACCTCGATCTGGTTCCGGTCACACTCGACGCCGGTGCCGCGGGCATCGAAGCCGCGCAGGTCCTCCAGCCACTCCTCCCGGGCTCCGCGACGGTCGGCACGGTCAGCTCCTACGGCCTGGCACCGCTGACTGCCGCGTTCTCCGGGCGTCCGGCGGTTGCACTCGCCGATGCGATCGGGGTGGCGGCATCGGCCGGCGCGGCCGTGCGGTCCATCCGCGTGGACGGCACCGACTTCGCCCTCGGCGGCGCCACCGACGTGCAGGAACTCGCCTTGGTCACCGCTGCCGGCGTCGAGTACCTGAGGGCCCTCACCGCGGCCGGACTGGCTGTCGACAAGGCCCTGAACCAACTGACGTTCGCCCTGTCGGCCACCGACGACCAGTTCGGAACGGTGGCCAAGTTCCGCGCGATCCGCCGCCTCTGGGGACGGGTCGCCGAGGTCAGCGGAGCACCTGAGGCCGGGGGAGCGGTGACCCACGGGGTGACCGCGCTGAGCATGATGAGTCAGCGTGATCCCTGGGTCAACATGCTCCGGGTGACCACGGCCACCTTCGGCGCGGGAGTCGGCGGTGCCGATCAGATCACGGTGCTGCCCTTCGACGTGGCGCTGCCACCGGCAGACCGAACCACCAGCCCGAGCTTCTCCCGCCGGATGGCACGCAACACCCAGCTGCTCCTCATCGAGGAGTCGAACGTGGCCAAGGTGCTCGACCCCGCGGGTGGTGCATGGTTCGTCGAGTCACTCACCGACGACCTCGCTGCATCGGCATGGGCACTGTTCCAGGAGATCGAGGCCAAGGGCGGGTACCAGAAGGCCCTCGACGACGGGTGGATCGGCGAGCAGGTCTCCATCTCCCTGGCCGCCCGAGACGAGGCCGTCGCCCACCGGACCACCTCGCTCACCGGCATCAACGAGTTCCCCAACCTGGCCGAGAAGCCGCTCACCACACCAGGTTCGGCCGACTTCGTCGACCTGCCCACCGCAGCGCCGAATCTGGCCCGCACCGCCCGGCCGTTCGAGCGACTGCGTGATCGTTCCGATGCGTTTCTCGCATCCCACGGAAAACGACCGATCGCCATGTTGCTCCCACTCGGGTCGGTCGCCGAACACAACGCCCGTACGACGTTCATCGCGAACCTGCTGGCGGCCGGCGGCATCGAGTCGGTCAATCCGGGACCGCTGACCGCCGACGCCATCGCTGCCGCCAGAGCGACGTCCGGAGATCCGGTTGTCGCGGTCCTGTGCGCGGCCAACCCGCGCTACGAGAGCGACGGCGCAGGCGCCCTCGCGGCCGCTCGCGAGGCCGGATTCCACACCGTCCTGCTCGCCGGGCCGGCCAAGGCGTGGACTGATGAGCAGAACGCGCCGGACGGGTACCTGCAGATCGGGATCGACGCGATCTCGACACTGACAGAACTGCTGGACACGATCGAGGCGGAGAGCTGACATGACCAGTACTCAGAACAAGGCGACCACCGCTCCGTCCGGGCAGTCGGTACCGGACAGTTTCGCCGACGTCCCCCTGACGGGAGAGGCCGCGGTCGCCGCGCCGGGCGACAGCGATCGACTCGTGGCCGATCTCGCTCAGGCACACGGCTATTCGACCGAGCAGGTCACGTGGACCACCCCAGAGCAGATCGACGTCCGCCCGTTGTACACCCGGTCGGACCGTGATGCCATCACCACCGACGGCGAGCATCCCTATCCGCTGGACACCGTGCCCGGTGCGGTTCCGTATCTTCGCGGGCCGTACCCGACGATGTATGTGAACCAGCCGTGGACCATCCGGCAGTACGCGGGATTCTCGACCGCCGCAGAGTCCAATGCCTTTTACCGCCGCAACCTCGCTGCCGGCCAGAAGGGCCTGTCGGTCGCCTTCGACCTGGCCACCCACCGCGGTTACGACTCCGACCATCCACGTGTGGCCGGTGATGTCGGGATGGCGGGCGTGGCGATCGACTCCATCCTCGACATGCGTCAGTTGTTCGACGGTATCGATCTGGGGTCGGTGTCGGTGTCGATGACCATGAACGGCGCCGTACTCCCGATCCTGGCGCTGTACGTGGTGGCCGCGGAGGAACAGGGTGTGCCCCCGGAGAAGCTGGCCGGGACCATCCAGAACGACATCCTCAAAGAGTTCATGGTGCGCAACACCTACATCTATCCGCCGAAACCGTCGATGCGCATCATCTCGAACATCTTCGAGTACACCAGCACCAAGATGCCGCGCTTCAACTCGATCTCCATTTCCGGCTACCACATCCAGGAGGCCGGGGCCACAGCCGATCTCGAGCTGGCATACACCCTCGCCGACGGTGTCGAGTACATCCGGGCGGGCATGGAAGCCGGCCTCGACGTGGACAAGTTCGCACCGCGCCTCTCCTTCTTCTGGGGCATCGGGATGAACTTCTTCATGGAGGTCGCCAAACTTCGGGCCGCCCGGCTGATCTGGAGTGAGCTGGTCGCGAAGTTCGATCCGAAGAACGCCAAATCGCTGTCGCTGCGCACACATTCGCAAACGTCGGGCTGGTCGTTGACGGCGCAGGACGCATTCAACAACGTGGCCAGGACGTGCATCGAGGCGATGGCCGCCACGCAGGGCCACACCCAGTCGCTACACACCAACGCCCTCGACGAGGCCCTTGCGCTGCCCACGGACTTCTCGGCCCGGATCGCGCGCAACACTCAGCTCCTGCTGCAGCAGGAGTCGGGTACCACCCGACCGATCGACCCATGGGCGGGCTCGAATTACGTGGAATGGCTCACGCATGAGTTGGCCAACAAGGCCCGCGCGCACATCGCCGAGGTCGAAGAGGCAGGCGGGATGGCCCAGGCCATCAACGAGGGCATCCCGAAGCTCCGGATCGAGGAGGCGGCCGCCCGCACCCAGGCACGGATCGATTCGGGTCAGCAGCCCGTCATCGGCATCAACAAATACCAGGTAGACGAGGACCAGGAGGTCGAGGTCCTCAAGGTCGAGAACTCCAAGGTGCGCGGAGAACAGCTCGAGAAGCTCAAGACGCTTCGCGCGAACCGGGATTCCGACGCGGTAGAGGCTGCGCTGGCAAACCTCACCCGCGCCGCCGCCGACGACCAGGGCGGCATGGACAACAACTTGATGGCGCTGGCGATCGAGGCGGCGCGGCATCAGGCGACCGTGGGTGAGATCTCCGAAGCGCTCGAGAAGGTCTACGGTCGCCATCAGGCAGAGATCCGCACGATCAGTGGGGTGTACCGACATGAGGCCGGACAGGTGAGCAACATCGACGCGGCGATCGACATCGTCGAGAAGTTCGCCGAGGCCGAGGGGCGTCGTCCCCGCGTGCTGGTCGCGAAGATGGGGCAGGACGGCCATGACCGCGGCCAGAAGGTCATCGCCACCGCGTTCGCCGACCTCGGATTCGACGTCGACGTGGGCCCCCTGTTCCAGACCCCCGACGAGGTCGCTCAGCAGGCGGCCGACAACGACGTTCACGTCGTGGGGGTCTCGTCGCTGGCCGCGGGCCACCTGACCCTGGTGCCGGCGCTGCGCGACGCGCTGGCCAAGGTCGGTCGAGACGACATCATGATCGTGGTCGGTGGGGTGATCCCGCCGGGGGATTTCCAGGAGCTCTATGACGCAGGCGCCGCTGCCATCTTCCCGCCGGGAACGGTCATCGCCGACTCGGCGGTCGAGCTGATCACGAAGCTGGCCGCCGAACTGGGGCACGAGCTGCCGTCTTGAGGCACTCATAGGTATGGCCAGACCACCGCTGGATCTGGCGCAGTTGGCCGACGCCATCCGCGCAGACAAACGGCCCGATCTTGCTCGAGCCATCACTCTGGTCGAGTCGACGAGGGCCGATCACCGGGCGCAGGCGCAAGAGTTGCTCCTGGCGCTGGGCCCCGACTCCGGCGATTCGTATCGTGTCGGCATCACCGGTGTGCCGGGAGTCGGCAAGTCCACCACGATCGAAGCGCTGGGCATGCACCTCATCGAGCAGGGCCACAAGGTCGCGGTGCTGGCGGTCGACCCGTCGTCGACACGCACAGGCGGGTCGATTCTCGGCGACAAGACCAGGATGGGTCGGCTGTCGGTGAACCCGAACGCCTACATCCGGCCGTCACCGACATCGGGGACGCTCGGCGGTGTCGCCAAGGCCACTCGCGAGACCATCGTGCTGCTCGAGGCCGCGGGCTTCGACGTCGTCCTGGTGGAGACCGTCGGTGTCGGCCAGTCGGAGGTGACCGTGGCGAACATGGTCGACGTCTTCTGCTTCCTCACCCTCGCCCGCACGGGAGATTCGTTGCAGGGCATCAAGAAAGGCGTGCTCGAACTCGCCGACATCGTGGTGGTGAACAAGGCCGACGGCAAGCACCAACGCGAGGCGCGCAGTGCCGCAAAAGAACTCCAGGGTGCGCTCCGACTGCTGTCGCCACATGACGCCCTCTGGCGGCCTCCGGTGCTCACCATGAGTGCGATGGAGAATGTCGGGGTCCGGGAGTTCTGGGAGACGGTCCTCAAGCACAAGGACGTGCTCGAGCAAGCGGGGGAGTTCCAGGCTCGGCGCAACAAACAGCAGGTCAACTGGATGTGGTCGATGGTCACCGACCAGTTGCTCCGCCGACTGGACTCGAGCGAGGCAGTACGGGGGATCCGCGGCCGTGTCGAGGAAGACGTACGGGCAGGCACCCTGACGCCTGCGCTGGCCGCGACCAGGATCGTCGAGGCGTTCGACGGCTAGTCGTGCAACTGCTGCACCGTCACCGCAAACGCCGCCACGCGTTCGATGAGCGCGTCGAAGAACAGTTCGGGATCGGTTGCGTCCGCGATGTCCGCGTTGTTCTCCCGACCCCAGAACTGCCGTTCGTCGGCAATGGTCGTCCCACGTGTGAGAGCACCCTCGGTCTCCACGTCCACGCACGCCGGCCGGGTACGTGCGACAGCAGGATCAAGCGCAACAGCGGCCGCGAACGGGTCGTGCATGTGGCAGATGTATCCCTCGGCGTGGGCCTCGTGGAACTCGAAGTAGAACCGGACGGCGTCGACCAGATGCCGGATGACGACATTGCTCGCAACCGACCGGACCCCCTGTTCGTCATCGGGTCCTGGCTGTTCGACGGGACTGGACTCGGCAAGCGCGGCCAAGCGGCCCAGGTGGTCCGGCGTCATCCGGATCGTCTCGGTGAGATCGAGTGGGCAGATGATCGGCCGTGGGGCACCATCGATACCGAACGCCGCGAAGACCTCCTTGGCTGCCTCCGGATCCACGGCGATGTTCCATTCGGACGTGGGCGTCGTGTTGCCGGGGTGATGGAACGTCCCGCCCATGATGACCAGCCGCCGAAGTCGGGTCGGCAGCGCCGGGTCGCGTCGGATGGCCAGCGCAAGATTGGTCAGGGGGCCGGTGACGAGTCCGACGAGCTCACCCGAATGTTCTTCGCTGAGTTCGATCCAGGCGTCGGCCGCATCGCGGTGGGAGGGGGACGACGTGGGCGCCGGCAAATGCGCGTAACCGACCCCGAGCGGTCCGTGGGTGTCCTCGGTGGTCATCAGAGAGCCGGTGAGTGGACCTGACGCGCCGAGACACACCTCGATGTCGTCCCGGCCGCACAGTTCGAGCCACGCCAGGTTGTTCCCACACACCACATCCGTCGGCACATTGCCCCCGGTCGACAGGACAGCCCGCAGGTCTGCGGCCGGATGGGCGAGCAGGTAGAGCAGGGCCAGCGAGTCGTCGATACCCGTGTCGCAATCGAAGATCAAGGGGACTGTAACCACCTGATGACCCTAGTGGATGGCCGGAATGGTCCAGAGAAAGTGCTCCGGAACTGTCACGTGTTCTCGTTTTGGTGCTAATCTGATCACGATCGTTTCCCGATGGAAGGTTTCCGATGACGATTGCCGAGTCCGTTTCGACCAACACTGCCGCGCCGGCACGTCCCCGAATCGCTGCGCCCGGCGAGGGCGAAGATTCCCTGATCAACAACATCGACGGCGACATCGAGCTGATCCCGCCGGACTCGATCACTGCAGAGTTGACCGGACACTTCACATTCCTGCCGGTCAACGGTGCGGCTTTCGTGATGCAGGTGATGCTTCCGGTGATCGGCGATGTGGTGGACAAGTATTCGGTGTTCCGCACCGACCCGGCCGGGCGTGCGATCCGGTCGGTGGATTCTGTTCTCCGCTGGATCTACGGCGGACAGGAGGCGATCGAAGAAGGCAAGAGACTGCGCCGGATGCACCAGCCGCTGCAGATGAAGAACTCGCAGGGCAAACACATCAGCGCACTCAATCCCGAGGCGTATCAATGGGTCATCGCCACCGCGTATCCCACGACGATCAAGGCCGGACCACTTCTGATCGGCCGGGAGTTCAACGCCGAGGAGAAGCAGGAGATCTTCCGCGACAATCGTCGGATAGCCAAGATCGTGCAGGTGCCGATGAAGGGCTACCCGACCACGATCGAGGAGTTCGGCGAGTACTACGAAGACTTCGTCAACAACAAGCTGGTCGCGCACAAGGTCGCGCTGGAGCTGATCGGTCAGATGCGCGAAGCGCCCCCGATTCCCGACTCCGTTCCGGCCGCGCTGCGACCGGCGGCGAAGAAGGCCGCCAAGTTCGCCATGTCACCGGTTCAGAACCTGAACTACCTGACCACGGTCGGGGTGATGGATCCACGCGTTCGCGAAATTCTCGGCCTCACGTGGAGTGACCGCGAGCAGCGTGACCTCGAGCGGATGCACACCGTGATCCGTGGTTCGTACAGGGTGCTGCCCGAGCGTCTGACCTACTTCCCGCTGGCGTACCACGCCCGCCGCCACCACGCCGCCATCCAGGCGATGAAGAAACGCGAAACCGGCGGTGCCGCATACAAAGTGGGCAAGAGTCACGCCTGACGAAGGACGTCGCGTGTGAGTTCGAGCTGGCCGAGGTGCTGGGCCAGCTCGCGCACCACGTGCGTCAACACCCACTCCGGGGTGGCGGTTGCGGCCTCCGGACGAGTGGAACCGACGACGGTCCGCTCGCGAATCCCTTCGCGTAGTGCGACATCCACCCACTCGGGCAGACGCGCACGAACATCATCGACCCGTGTGATCAGCTCATCGACCCGCCCGGTGGCAGTGAACTCGGCGGCGCGGTCCCGCGGGATCTTCAGGCCGGCGATCACCGAGCCCGCCCAGTGCTCGATCACGCCGACACAGTGGAACACGATGGCGTAGGGACTGTTGGCGCCCGGCAGATCCGGCCTGGTGTTGGACAGCTCGTCTCCCAGGCCCGTGAGGATCTCCGTCATCGATGACAGACTCTCGCCGGTGATCGCCAGAGTGGCTTCAGCCAAACGACTTTCGGCGTCGTCTTGCCGCGACGTCACCACGGGTACGGCTCGAAGTCTTTGAGAAAACAGCCGTACAGGTCGATACCGGCTTCGCCCTGCACCACCGGGTCGTACACCCGGGCCGCTCCGTCGACGAGGTCGAGGGGAGCACGGAAGCCCTCCTCCGCCAGTCGGATCTTGCTGGTGTGCGGCCGTTCGTCGGTGATCCACCCGGTGTCGACGGCGGTCACCAGGATCCCGTCCTCGTATAGGTCGCCGGCACTCGTGCGCGTCAACATGTTCAGTGCCGCCTTCGCCATGTTGGTGTGAGGATGACCGGGCCCCTTGTAGCCACGCGAGAAGATGCCTTCCATCGCCGACACGTTCACCACATACTTGCGTCGTGCCGTCGATGCACGAAGGGCCGGGGTGAGTCGTGACAGCAGGATGAATGGGGCCACGCTGTTGCACAGCTGGACTTCCAGCAACTCCAGCGGGTCCACCTGGTCGACGGTCTCCACCCAGCTGTTGCTGTCGACCAGGTCGGGCAGCAATCCGCCCGCGTCGATGGCGGTCCCGTCGGCGATGCGTGCGGGCGCTGCAGATCCCGCAGTCATGGCCAGGGAGGCGAGCGCCTTGGCCGCCGAGTCCGAATCGCCACCTGAGGCGAGCGACTGTGGATGCAGCTCACTGCTGTCGCCCATTGTCAGCACCGGTACCGCTGCCGCGGGGCCGGTGAGCGGTGCTCGTTCGGCGTCGGCGAGCGAACTGTACGCGCCGGCGGTGCGCCGGACAGTCTGTGCGGCGTTGTTGATGAGGATGTCGAGAGGCCCTTGTGCCGCAACCGAATCCGCCAACGCTGTCACCTGTGCGGGATCGCGGAGGTCGATACCGACGATGCTCAGGCGGTGCAGCCACTCGTCGGCGTCCGGCTGCCGGGCGAATCGCCGGGCGGCGTCCTTGGGGAACCGGGTGGTGATGGTGAGGTCGGCACCGTCGCGGAGCAGCATCAGCGCGATGTACATGCCGATCTTTGCCCTGCCACCGGTGAGAAGCGCGCGGCGGCCGCTCAGGTCGGCGTGCTGGTTGCGTTTGTCGCGGTTGGCGGCCGCGCATCGTGGGCAGAGTTGATGGTGGAACGCGTCGACCCGGGTGTAGTCCTGCTTGCAGATGTAGCACGGCTGGGGGCGGATGAGCGTTCCGGCGGTGCTACCGGGCGCGCCCGTCAGCGGTAGACCCGCGGTCTCGTCGTCGATGCGGTCCGGCGAACCGGTCGCGGTGGCCGCCAGCACCTTCCGGTCGGCGTCGAGTCGGGTCTGATGAGCCTGCTTCTTGCGGCGCCGTTTGGCCCGCTTGAACATCAAGGCCACGGCCCGCTGCACCGTGATCGAATCAGGATGATCTGCGTCGAGTTCGGTCACCTGGTCCAGGACACGGTGGAAGACCGCCAGGTCGGCAGGATCGATGGGGTCGGCGTGCACCCGAGTATTGTAGTGCGCCCGGTCGACCACCCTAACCGCCACGATCCGCGCTCACCATCGCGGCCTAGCGTGGCAGTCAGCGTCCGGTTGGCGCAGCTGCAGGTGAAGTGCTGCCGGTGGGGCTCGCCTCTCCAATTCGTTCGTCGGCCGCTGACACGCGCGGTGGCGTCATCGAGACGAACCAGGCCTCCTGGACACCGAGGACCACGATGATCGACAGCAGCAGTCCTTCGACCTCGATGGGGGACAGGCTCAGGTTCATCGCACCGACGACGTCGGGGAACAGTGCGACGACAAACACCAAGACATACAGCGGCACACCCGCACCCCCGAGTACCCACGGCATCACCTTCGCGTCGGTGTGGGTGCGGAACTGGACCGCAAGCATCGCGATCCCGATTGCACCGATGAGTCCGGCGATCGAGAATCCGGTGCGCCACACAGCAGTGATCTCCGGGGCCACCTGGGCAAACAACGACACCGCGGCCGCGACCACGAACTGCAGCGAGACGAGATACGCCATGTTGCTACCGCGTCCGTCTCGGCCGGTGAGATCGTCCCGGTCTTTGACCGCCACCCACCAGAGGCCCAGCAGGGTGAAATTGGTGGCCGCCACGACGCCATAAAAAGCGGATTGATCCATGCCCAGCACAGTAGGCCGTGCGCGAGTGCGCCGACAGGTGCTTTTCGATCGACAACCAGGTGCAGCATCACGCTGTACCGGCAAAGTGTGTCCGAGGGGGGACTTGAACCCCCACGCCCGTTAATAGGGCACTAGCACCTCAAGCTAGCGCGTCTGCCATTCCGCCACTCGGACCAGTCACGCCGGCAGTCAACCTGCCAGCGCCGGATAACATTAGCCGACTGCCGGCCTGCAACCCAAATCCCCAGGACACGACCATCTCGAGACGATTCTCCTCTACCGATGCGGGCAAGGTGCTAACAATCTGTCTCATGGACCTGGACACGGTGATCTGCCGTACCTGCGCCGTGGAGCACGGCAGTAGGCGACCACAGACATGCCGGATATGTGCCGACGAGCGCCAATACGTACCGCCAGGCGGACAACAGTGGGCCACTCTCGCCGAGTTGACGGCGGAAGGTCATCACGTCGAGATCAATGAACTCGAACCCGGGCTCCACGAGCTGCGCGCCGTGCCGGGAGTCGGGATCGGTCAGCGGAGCAAGTTGCTGCGCACCCAGGCCGGAAGCCTGTTGTGGGACCCCCTCGGTTTCATCGATGAGCAGTCGGTTGCCGCGGTACGCGACCGGGGAGATGTGGTGGCCATCGTGGCCAGTCATCCGCACATGTTCGGTGTCCAGGTGGAGTGGAGCCATGCACTGGGGCGGGTACCGGTACTGGTGGCCGACGCCGATCTGGAGTGGTTGGCCCGGACAGATCCGGTCATCGAATCCTGGAGCGGTGACCTCGAAATCCTGCCGGGTGTCACACTCGCGCAATCGGGCGGGCACTTTCCGGGCAGCGCCGTGGCGCATTGGGACGCCGGAGCGCAGGGTCGCGGCGTGCTCCTTTCCGGCGACACCGTTCTGCCCAATCCCGACCGGGCCACGGTGTCCTACATGCGGAGCTATCCGAACCGCATCCCGCTGTCGGCGGCGGTGGTGGACCGGTTGGCCCGAGACCTCGGGCGGTTCCGATTCGATCGCCTGTACGGAAACTTCGCCGAGTTCATCGCCGCCGACGCCGCAGCTGCCGTCCAGCACTCGGCTCAACGCCACATCGGTTGGGTGCGGGGTGATTTCGACCATCTGACCTGACGCTGGAGTCGTCGACTCCGCTGAGCGCCCGGTCCGAACGTCGTCGGGATGATAGGAATGAGCAGGTGAGCCCCGACACCGACACTCCCACCGCAACCGATGAGGTTGTCGGCCTGGTCAGCAGGCTGATCCGCTTCGACACCAGCAACACCGGTGAGCTCGAGACCACCAAGGGCGAGGAAGAATGTGCCCGCTGGGTGCAGCAACAACTCGAGGACGTGGGCTACCGGACCGAGTATGTCGAATCCGGCCAGCCCGGCCGGGGCAACGTCTTCGCCACCCTGCCGGGCAGCGACTCCACCCGAGGCAAGTTGTTGCTGCACACCCATCTTGATGTCGTACCGGCCGAGCCTGCCGATTGGAGCGTCCATCCGTTCTCCGGGTCTGTCGAGGACGGCTATATCTGGGGCAGGGGCGCGGTCGACATGAAGGACATGGTGGGAATGGCGTTGGCCCTTGCCCGGCAGTTCAAACGCGACGGCACCGTTCCTCCTCGCGACATCGTGTTCGCCTTTCTCGCCGACGAAGAGGCCGGCGGCAAGTGGGGTTCGCACTGGCTGGTGGAGCACCGGCCCGATCTCTTCGAAGGGGTCACCGAAGCCGTCGGTGAGGTCGGCGGCTTCTCTCTCACCGTCGACCGGCCCGACGGCGGACAAAAGCGCCTGTATCTCGTCGAGACTGCAGAAAAAGGAATCGCCTGGATGCGGCTGACGGCAACCGCAACAGCCGGCCACGGATCGTTTCTGCACGACGACAACGCCGTCACGATCTTGTCCGAAGCTGTTGCGAGGTTGGGCAGGCACACGTTCCCGTTGGTGATGACCGAATCGGTGTCGCAGTTCTTGGCCGCGGTGTCGGAGGAGTCCGGGCTCGAACTGCACCCGGACACACCGGATCTGGAAACCGCCCTGTTCAAGATCGGCTCGATCGCCCGGATCATCGGAGCCACCCTGCGGGACACGGCCAACCCCACGATGCTCGAAGCCGGGTACAAGGCAAACGTCATTCCGCAGAAAGCCACCGCCGTGGTGGACTGCCGGGTCTTACCTGGCCGCCAGGCTGCCTTCGAAGCTGAGGTGGACGCCCTCATCGGGCCACAGGTCACCAGGGAATGGGTCACGAAACTCGACTCGTACGAGACCACGTTCGACGGCGACCTCGTCGATGCGATGAATGACGCGATCTTGGCACACGATCCCGAAGGCCGCACCGTGCCGTACATGCTGTCCGGCGGCACCGACGCCAAAGCCTTTGCACGCCTTGGTATCCGGTGTTTCGGCTTCGCCCCGCTGAAACTGCCGACCGACCTCGATTTCGCCGCGCTGTTTCATGGGATCGACGAGCGGGTACCGGTGGAGTCGGTTCTGTTCGGTACCGATGTCCTCGAGCACTTCTTGCTCCACAGCTGATGGCCGCACGCTCCAAGGATTGACCCCTACGGAAAGGACGCGAACGACATGTCGAGTTACAACCCGTACGACGCACTACCTCACCTGCCCGGTTTCACCCTGACATCCGAGAGCATCACCGACGGCGCACCGCTCGGCAAAGCGCAGGTCTCCGGAATCATGGGAGCCGGCGGCGAGGACGTCTCGCCTCAGCTCAGCTGGTCCGGCTTCCCAGAGGACACCAAGAGCTTCGCGGTCACCGTCTACGACCCGGATGCTCCCACCGCCTCGGGATTCTGGCATTGGGCAGTCGCGGACATCCCGGCGTCGGTCACGTCGCTCGACGCCGGCGTCGGTGATGGCGCCGACGGGTCCCTCCCGTCCGGAGCCGTGACCCTCGACAACGACGCCTCGGCGCCGCGGTTCATCGGCGCCGCCCCGCCACCCGGGCACGGCCCGCACCGGTACTTCGTCGTGGTGCACGCAGTGGATGTCGAGAGCCTCGGACTGCCCGATGGTGCGACACCGGCCTACCTCGGATTCAATCTGTTCAGCCACGCGATCGGACGTGCCGTAATTCACGGCACGTACGAGCAGCCGGCCGGAGACTAGTCGGACCGGGGTGCCGCGCTGCCGACCGCCTCGGCTATCGAGGTGTACCCGGCAGCGCGCACCCTCTCGGCCAGTCCTTGATGAATGTGCTTGGCCCACAACGGACCGCCGTAGATGAAACCGGTGTAACCCTGGATCAGCGAGGCACCGGCCCGGATGCGCTCCCAGGCCTGATCCGCGGTTTCGATACCGCCGACGCTGACCAGAGTCAACCTGCCGCCCACCCGCACGTGCAGTCGGCGTAGGACCTCGAGTGACCGGTCTGCGAGCGGAGCGCCCGACAACCCGCCTGCGCCCATCGCCTCGACCTCATGCGCAGGGGTGACCAACCCGTCCCGGCTGATGGTGGTGTTGGTGCAGACGATGCCCGCCAGCCCCAACTCGACTGCCAGGTCCGCGATTTCGTCGATGTCGTCGTCGGCGAGGTCGGGAGCGATCTTCACCAGCACCGGAATGTCCACCGACTCCTGTACCGCGGCGAGCAGCGGACGCAGGGAGGCCACGGCCTGAAGATCCCTCAGCCCCGGCGTGTTTGGCGAACTGACGTTCACCACGAGGAAGTCCGCCAGCGGTCCGAGGAGACGAGCGCTGATGAGGTAGTCGTCCACAGCATCTTCGGCCGCGACAACCTTGGTCTTGCCGATGTTGGCACCGATGGGCACCATCGTCGTTGTCGTCTTACGTTGTCGGAGCAGGTTGGCGGCCGCGCCCGCCCCATGATTGTTGAACCCCATCCGGTTGATCAGCGCACGGTCGGCGGGCAGACGGAACAGCCGCGGACCCGGGTTTCCGGGCTGAGCGGCGCCGGTGACCGTACCGATCTCTGCGAATCCGAAACCGAGTGCGCCCCAGGCGTCGATCGCCTCCGCGTTCTTGTCGAATCCCGCGGCCAGTCCGAGCGGCGCGGGGAAGTCGATCCCGAAGACGCGCGACCTCAGGACCGGATCCTGGGTCGTCAAGACGCGACCGGCAAGGAGGCGGAGCGGTTTGACCCGGCCGACCAAGATGATGATCGCCGCCGCGACGCGGTGGATCCGCTCTGCCGGTACACGGAACATCAGTGTGAGGAGCAGCGGATACAGCCGCCGATAGAGCGACTCGATCACGCGCTCAACCCGGTGTCGGGCAGGTCGGTGGGCGCCAGCCGTGGCCTGCGCCTACGGAGCAGGACCTTGCGGCTACCGTCCGAATACAACCGCACCCGCGACAGCTCCCATCCCCCGAACTCCGCCTGGATCGACAACTGCATCGATGCCGTCACCCGCGTCACGTCGGGCGGGAGGCGCAGCGGGATGTATTCGTAGTCGTCTGCCGACATATCCCATTCCCGCGGGAATCCGCGGTTGCGCTTACCTGCCAATCGAAAGTCACCTCACTGCTGGTCGGGGTTGATGATCTGCAGACCCTCACCACGGGCCGAGAGCAGATACACCGTTCCCGTCTTCGGGTCCACCACCATCGAGTTCGCCTGCCCGACTGTCTGGAACTGGCGTTGCTGAACCGGTGTCCCGGTGGACAACTCGTAGGCGGCGACCTTGTTGTTTCCGGTGGTGCTCACCCACGCCAGGTTGTGGGTGTCGTCGTAGTCTACGGCGTACGGTCCGAAGGCCACCGGATAGCGGAACTTGTTGACCAACGGGTCGCCGTTGAACGCCAGCAACTCGCCTCCGCGGGTGTCGGTGGTCAGGAACCGGCCGAAGTGATCGACCGTGAGATTTGTCGCACCGTCACCCGCACGGATTGCGACCCCGAGGTCGTCATCCGCCAAGTCGAGTTCGGTCACCGACGACTGGGCACGGTCGAGAACAACCACCTGGCCGTCGTGTTCGGCGAGTGCATCCGCCCGGACGAGTCCGTCGATCGTCCCGATGACCGCGCCTCGGGCGTCCACACGGAGAATCTCACCGCCCTCGGTACCGATGAAGGTCTCCCCGGTTGAGCTCAACAACGACGACACCGGGGTGCCCGGCACGTCGGTGGTCGTGATCGCGCCGTCTGCCGAATCGACGGTCAACATCGCGTCGGCCACAAGCACCTGCAGCTTCCCGCCACTGAACATCCCGAACCCAGATGCCCTGTCGGGCAACGTGACTGTGCGAGCAGGCGCACTCCCGGGTGCCAGGCCGGCGGTGGGGTAGAAAAGAATCGTCCGCCCGTCGTCGGACAGCAGCGCGAGCTGGGAAGTGCTCGGGCAGAACGCCAGTGCAGTCCCGGCTCCGGGTACCGGTACGACAACACCTGCGGGCCGTTCGGACCCATCCGCCGCGGGTGCGGCAATCGGGGTCTGCGGGGTGATCGTCGGGACGTCCGGGGTCTCTTCCGAATCCGAGCAACCCGTCACCACGAGTGCCGCGACCACCATTGCCACGATCAGGCCTCTGCCGCGCACATTCATGGGAACCATCTTGCTCGTCGACGACCGGGGCATGGACGGCCGGGGGGAGTGCGCGTCGCTCGACAGGTGTGGGGCCGCTTGTCCCGTAGCATCGGCTGCCGTGACCGACTCGATGAGCTGGGCCCAGTCGATCGTCCTGGGTGCCGTGCAAGGCCTGACCGAATTTCTGCCCGTATCGTCCTCCGGCCACCTGCGCATCGTCTCGGAGGTGTGGTTCGGCGACGATGCCGGCGCGTCGTTCACCGCCGTGACCCAGCTCGGCACCGAGGCCGCGGTGCTGGTCTATTTCGCCCGGGACATCGTCCGCATCATCGCGGCGTGGTTCCGCGGCCTGCGCCGGCCAGAAGACCGGGGTCTCGACTATCGGATCGGCTGGTATGTGATCATCGCCACCATTCCGATCGGCGTCCTCGGCTTCTTGTTCAAAGACCAGATCCGCACTGGCGCACGCAACCTGTGGCTGATCGCCACCATGCTCATCGTCTTCTCGCTGGTGATTTTTCTGGCCGAACGGTACGGCGCCAAGAAACGACCGATCGAACAACTCACCCGGCGCGACGGTCTTGTCATGGGCTTCGCGCAGTGCCTGGCTCTGATCCCCGGTGTCTCGCGTTCCGGTGCCACCTCGAGCGCCGGACTGTTCCTGGGCCTCGAGCGGGAAGCCGCCGTGCGCTTCTCCTTCCTGCTGGCCATCCCGGCCGTGACCGCGTCGGGGCTGTTCAGCCTGCCGGATGCATTCAGCCCGAGTGGCGACGGCATGCAGGCGAGTGGACCACAGCTGCTGGTCGCCACCCTCGTAGCCTTCGCCATCGGCTTCGCCTCCATCGCCTGGCTGCTGAAGTTCGTCGCCAACCACTCGCTGAACTGGTTTGTCGCGTACCGGGTCATCCTCGGACTGGTCGTCATGGGCCTGCTTGCCGGTGGGGCGATCAGTGCCACCTGAGTCACCTGAACAGGATCCGTTCCTGTTCGGCGCTGCGTCCACAACCGGGCGCAGTGCCCTCGTCCGCCTAAGCTGATTCGTGTGACGGTCATTCTGCTTCGCCATGGTCGATCGACGGCCAACACATCCGGGGTCCTGGCCGGTCGTACCGAAGGTGTGAACCTCGACGACCACGGCCGCAGCCAGGCCGCCGCACTGATCGATCGATTGGGCGGGCTCAGCGGACTCGCCGCCGTCGTCCGATCCCCCCTGCAGCGTTGTGAGCAGACCGTGGCGCCACTCGTCGAGCACTTCGGCTGCCCCGAGATCGTCGAGGACAGGCTCGTCGAGGTCGACTACGGCCAGTGGTCGGGGCGGCCGATCAAGGAGCTGCTGTCCGAACCGCTGTGGCGTGTGGTCCAGCAACAACCGTCCGCGGCCATCTTCCCGGGCGGGGAGGGGCTCGCGCAGGTGCAGTCACGCGCGGTGGCGGCGGTTCGCGAACTGGACGCCAGATTCGCTGGAGAGGACGGCGCCGGTGTGTGGATCGCGTGCACGCACGGCGACGTCATCAAAGCGGTACTGGCCGACGCGATGGGCATGCATCTCGACGCATTCCAGCGAATCGTGGTCGAACCGGCGTCGGTGAGTGTGATCCGGTACAGCCTGGCCAGGCCGTACGTACACGCGGTGAACTGCACTTCAATGCTGCCGCCGATCCCGAGCGCGCCGAAACCGAGCGAAGCCGCGGAACAGAAATCCCCCGACTCCGGCGAAGCACAGTCCGACGAGGCGGTGGTGGGTGGCTCGACGGGCACCTGACCGCCACGGCGCGTGGGCCGCATCCTGCGGCGATCTCGTGTCGTGGGCGAACCGCCATCAAATGGGGATAATCGAACTCGGAAAAGGGAGGTGCCATGGCCAGAGCGATACACGTCTTCCGTAGTCCCGACCGTTTCATCGCCGGAACGGTGGGCCAACCGGGCGACCGGACCTTCTATCTACAAGCTGTCCACGAGACACGCGTGATCAGCGTGATGCTCGAGAAGCAGCAGGTCCAGATACTCGCCGACCGAATCGGCGCGTTGCTCGAAGAAGTGCACCGCCGCTTCGGCACGCCACTGCCCGCGGAACTGTCCCGGGTCGAAGACCTCAGCCCCCTCGTCATGCCGGTCGATGCCGAATTCCGGGTCGGCACGATGGGACTCGGCTGGGACTCTGAATCCGAGGCCGTGGTGGTAGAACTCCTGGCCATCACCGAAGGTGAGTTCGACGAGAGTGTGGTGCTCGACGACACCGAGGACGGCCCGGATGCCGTCCGCGTGTTCCTCAGCACCGGCGCCGCGCGTGAGTTCGCGACCCGCTCGAGCCGCGTCATCTCTGCCGGACGCGAACCCTGCCCGCTCTGTGGCGAACCGCTCGACAACGCCGGGCATATTTGCGTCCGCACCAACGGGTACCGCCGAGATACCGAGTTCGGCCCCTCGCTCGAGTTCATCGATCCAGATCTCCTCGAGGGCATCGAGGACGACGACCCCGGCGACGAACCCGGGCCCGCCTCCGGCGACGAGCCGAGTCGGTAGTCCACGGTGGCAGCACCCAGTGAGAATCCCGTCGATGTGGCAGAGGTGCTCACCGAGGGCGACCTCGAACTGATCGGGCAGATCCGGTCCGCCAGCAACGCCACTCTCGTGTGCGATGCAGTGGTCGGGGAGACCTCGGTCCGTTGCGTCTACAAGCCGGTGCGGGGCGAACAACCGCTGTGGGACTTTCCCGACGGAACGCTGGCCGGCCGCGAGGTCGCGTCGTATCTGGTGTCCGAGGCGTTGGGATGGTCGGTGATCCCGGTGACGCTGCTGCGCGACGGCCCCTTCGGTCCCGGGATGGTGCAGCGCTGGATCGACACCCCCGAGCCCAGCGACGGACTGCCCACGCGGCTCGACGTGGTCGACCTCTGCTCGCCGGATCTGGTGCCAGAGGGCTGGAAAGTGATCTTGTCGGCCATCGATGCCCGGGGTGAGGACGTGGTGCTCGTGCATGCCGACGACCCGCGCCTACAACGGATGGCCGTACTCGACGTGCTGATCAACAACGCCGACCGCAAGGGCGGGCACGTCCTCGAAGGCCTCGACGGTCAGGTGTACGGCGTCGATCACGGCATCTGCCTGCACAGCGACGACAAACTCCGCACGGTCCTGTGGGGCTGGGCAGGCGAGAACATCCCGGCGCACCTCCTCGAGGACGTCGGCGGCCTGCTCGACGCGCTGCGAGAGAAACCCTCACCGCTTCAGGAAAAGCTCCGCGGGCTCATCACCGCAGCCGAGATCGAGGCCCTGGCCATGCGTGCGGCCGTCATGCTCGGTGACCCGGTGATGCCGGACGCCAACAGATCCAGGCCGATTCCCTGGCCGGCGTTCTGAGCGCCGTCGCCGTGCCGAGCCCGCTCCACCCGAGCGAAAGTTCCGCCCTGAAATCAGGTTCCCCCGTCCTCGCCCTAAGGTGTTGTCATGCAGTCGTGGTCTGACACCGCCGTTCCGCCAGTACCCGGTAGAGGGCCGGCTCTACGGCTCTATGACACCTCGGACCGTCAGGTGCGGCCGGTGAGCCCCGGCCCCACGGCGACCATGTATGTGTGCGGCATCACACCTTACGACGCAACACATCTGGGTCACGCAGCCACCTACCTGACCTTCGACCTCGTCAACCGCGTGTGGCGCGACCTCGGTCACGATGTCCACTACGTCCAGAACATCACCGACGTGGACGACCCCCTGTTCGAACGAGCGAACCGCGACGGGATCGACTGGGTGGATCTCGGGCAACGCGAGATCAACCTGTTCCGAGAAGACATGGCCGCGTTGCGGGTGCTTCCTCCTCGCGATTACATCGGTGCGGTGGAGTCCGTCGGCGAGGTGGTCGAGGTGGTCGACAAGCTGTTGGCATCAGGCGCCGCCTACATCGTCGACGACCCGCAATACCCGGACATCTACTTTCGGACCGACGCCACAGAGCAATTCGGATACGAATCGGGCTACGACCACGAGACGATGCAACGGTTCTTCGCCGAACGCGGCGGTGACCCAGATCGTCCGGGCAAGCGCGACCCCCTTGACGCCCTGGTGTGGCGTGCCGCCCGCGAGTCCGAGCCGTCGTGGGACTCACCGCATGGCCGAGGCCGTCCGGGTTGGCACATCGAGTGTGCTGCAATAGCTTTGAATCGGATCGGTGCCGAGTTCGATGTGCAGGGTGGGGGCAACGACCTGATCTTCCCGCACCACGAGTTCTCCGCGGCGCACGCAGAGGCACTGACCGGTGTGCGCCGATTCGCCAAACACTATGTGCACACGGGAATGATCGGTCTCGACGGCGAGAAGATGTCGAAGTCACGGGGCAACCTCGTTTTCGTGTCCAAACTGCGGGCGGCACAAGTCGATCCGGCCGCGATCAGGCTGGGCCTGCTCGCCGGGCACTACCGCACAGACCGCGCATGGACCGACGAGGTGCTCGCGGAGGCGACATCGCGCCTGGACCGGTGGCGTCGTGCCGTGCAGCGTGGCGCTGGACCGGACGCCGCCCCGACGATCGAGCGACTGCGTCAGCACCTCGCAGACGACCTCGACACCCCCAAGGCTCTCGCGGCAATCGATGCCTGGGCGGCCGACAGTCTCGACGGTCTGGGCAGTGTCGCCTCCGCTCCTGCGGATCTCGGTGCTGCCGTCGACGCCCTACTCGGGGTCCCACTCACCGACACCGGGGCCGAAGGGTCACCAATTGTTCTCACCGACAGCGAATCCCGCTGACGGCTTGGGTATGGTTCCTCTCGTGGCCAACGTTCGAGAGATCGATCCCAGCACCGACGATGGCGTCTGGACCGTGGTGACCCGCACGTCGACCTATCTGCTGGACTTCGGTGAGATGACCCTGCTACGAGCTCCCGGCGTCGGTGGCACCGACGACGAGGACTGGGCCGTCAGTCGATTGCGCCGCGACTCCGAGGACATCCCTCTCCTGGGTGTGAAGTCGTGCCGGGTGGGGGAGTCGGCGCAGTTCTGGGTGCGCGCCGCGGACGACCCCGACGTGCGCACCTGGCGTATCACCACACCGGTCGTCTCGATCGAGCGGATCTCCTGACCACCACCCCGTTTGTGCCCTTGTTCGCGCAGGGGTCCGATCGACGACCATCAGACCCAGACGTGGATCACCCCGTCCCTGACCTCGGCTCGGTAGTGCGGTAGCGCTTCGATGTCGTCGCTGTTGGTGCATCTGCCGTCCTCGAAGGAAAAGGTGTACTGGTGCAACGGGCACATCACCTTCGTCGAGTCGGTCTGGCCGTCGGCGATCGGCCCGGCGCGGTGCGGACAGACCGCGCCCAACGCCCGCACAGTGCCGTCCGCCATCCGGAAGACGGCCACCTGGCTGCCCTCCACCACGTAGGCGCGGCCCTCTCCGACCGTGAGGTCGGTCAATGGACCCACGGCCGTGGATGCGGGCGCGCTCATCGGACCGGCACCAGGGGCAGCTTGATGAGCGGCAGGGCCGGAGTGAACTGTGCCGGCGACTTCGGTGCCAACCGCTCCTTCCACGGATCGCTGTAGGCCGCGATGGACATGCCGATACGCTCGAGCAACCCGTCGACCATGCCGTCACGATCGTCGATCAGGATCGCCCGCAGCTCCTCGATGCCGATTCGGGGCACCCAGGCATAGGTCCGTTCGAGCCACTTGGCCGTCTCGCGGTAGTACTGGATGAAGACGCCGCAGATGCGGATGACCTCGTCGGCACCGTTCGCGGTCGCGAGCAGATCACCCTTTCGGATGTGGGCACCGGCAGCCCCGCCGACATAGATCTCCCATCGGCCATCACCGACAGCCACCACGCCGAAGTCCTTACACAGAGCTTCGGCACAGTTACGTGGGCATCCCGTGACCGCCAGTTTCAGCTTGGCGGGCGACTCGAGCCCTTGGTAGCGCTCCTCGATCGCAATCCCGAGGCCGGTGGAATCATCGAGACCGAACCGGCAAAAATCGGTTCCAACACAGGTTTTCACCGTCCGGAAGCTCTTTCCGTAGGCGTATCCCGAAGGCATGTCGAGGTCTTCCCAGACCTTGGGTAGGTCTTCCTTGCGGACACCGAGCAAGTCGATCCGCTGACCACCGGTCACCTTGATCATCGGGATGTCGTACTTGTCGGCCACATCGGCGATCTTGCGCAATTGCGTGGGATTGGTGACGCCGCCCTTCATCTGGGGCACAACCGAGAAGGTGCCGTCGCGCTGGATGTTGGCATGCACGCGGTCATTGATGAACAGCGCGCCGCGTTCGTCCTCCCACTCGTTGCCCCAGATGATCCGGAGCAGAGACGCCAGTGGCATCTTGGCTGTGACGTCGTCGCCGTCGGGTGCGAGTTCGCCGAGAATCGCCGACACCGATCGCAGATCGCGTTCCCGGATCTGTTCGATCAGCTCGGGCTTGCTCAGCGGAATGGCGGGTACGTACCAGTCCGCAGACGGGTCTTCGGCCAGCGCTCCGCCCGCGGCACAGGCGACAACATCGGCGACCAGGCCTTTGCACGAGCCGCAACCCTTTCCGGCGCGTGTCTTCGCAACGACTTCGCCGACCGATTTCGCCCCGGCGTGCACGCACGCCACGATGTCGCCTTTGGTGACGCCGTTGCAGTTGCAGACCTGTACCTCGTCGGCCAGTTCGGCTGCACCTGTCGCGGCGCTGGGTGTGCCCATGTCGAAGAGCATGCTGATGCGCTCGTCGGGTAGCGGGACCTTCTCGTCGAACGCCTGGGTGAGGAAGCTGACCTTGCTGATGTCGCCGAGCAACATCGCGCCGATCAGCTTGTTGTCTCGCACCACAACGGATTTGTATGTGCCGCTGCGAGGTTCGTAGAACTGGACGAACTCGTCCGTGTCGCGTTCAGGACCCTTCACACCCATGGCCGCGACATCGACTCCGGCCACCTTCAGCTTGGTCGTCAGACGCGAACCGTGGTAAGCCGCTTTGGGATCGGCTCCGGTCAGTACGTCTGCGAGCACACCTGCCTGCTCCCACAGTGGTGCGACGAGACCGTAGACCTCGCCGCGGTGCTGACAGCATTCGCCGACCGCGTAGATGGAACCTTCGTCCTCACAACGCATCTGGTCGTCGACGACGATTCCGCGCTCGACCACCAGCCCGCCGAGGCGAGCGAACTCGACGTTGGGTCTGATACCGGCGGTCACCACGATCATGTCGGCCGGCAGCGAGGTGTCGTCGTTGAAGCCGACTCCGGTCACCCGGCCCTCGCCGTCGCGCAGCACAGCGGTGGTGCGCTTGGACGTGTAGACCCCGACACCGAGCTCTTCGATCTTGTTGCGCAGTACCCGGCCGCCGCGTTCGTCCAATTGCTGGTTCATCAGGTGACCGGGGGAATGCACCACGTCGACGTCGATGCCTTGAGTCCGCAGTCCGTAGGCCGCCTCGAGGCCGAGGAGTCCGCCACCGATCACCACTGCCCGCATGTCGTCCCTGGACAACGCCATCTGCAACATGCCGTTGGTGTCCTCGATGGTGCGGAACCCGAACACGCCGCGGGCGAGGTGCCCGTCGGGCGCGCGGAGGCCGTCCATGTTCGGGAAGAAGGTGTTGCTGCCGGTCGCGATCACCAGGGTGTCGTAGTCGATGACGCGGCCGCTCTCGCAGGTGACGGTCTTGGCGAAGCGATCAAGGGCGACCGCGCGGTCACCGGCGTAGAGCTTGACGTCGTTCTCGCGGTACCACGCCATCGGGTTGAGCATCAGATCGTCGTCGTCGATGGAACTCTCACCCGCGAGTACGTGGGAGAGCATGATGCGGTTGTAGTTGCCGTACGGTTCGTCGCCGATCATCGTGATCTCGAATCGCGTCCCGCCACCGCGCTCGAGTATCTCTTCCACGGTTCGCGCGCCGGCCATCCCGTTGCCGACCACCACCAGGCGTTCCATCAGAACTCCACGAATCCGAAGTCGACCACGATTTCGCCGCTGCACCCCTCGGGCGCGGCGAACACCAGCTCGAGCAAGCTGTCCGGATCCACGTCTTCCACTACGCGCAACGGAACGTTCACCGAGGCCCTCGCTCCCATCGGGAACCATCTCATCGGCTGCTGGTCACGGTGCAATGCCACGTAGACGAGTTCTGAACTGCTGTTCCCTCCCCGGAAATACAGCGGTTGAACGGTCATCCCGGCCGGCACCTGATACGTCAAGGAAGGATCCAACGGCGCTGCCTTGGTCAATCCGGTACCGGTGAACGAGAAGACACCCTGCAAGAACTTCGGAGTACTGGACATGCCGCCACTAAACGTGAACTCGATGAACCATTACTTGCAGCCGCGTTACATCTCGATTGTCGAGAACTCACCGCATCGCCTGGCGGGCGGTGATCAAGGTCGGTTCTGCGTCCTCAGGCGCCGAAACTGCCGCCCGGACCGCGCCTGCGGAGATAGCGCTCGAACTCGGCGGCCAGCGCATCGCCGTCGATCTTCGACAGTGTCTCGTCCACGCTGACCTCAGCGTCGCCGCGCTCTTCGAGGCCGCGCACGTAATCGGCGATCTCCTCGTCGTCCTCGGTCATCTCGGTGACTGCGCGCTCCCATTCCTCTGCCTGTTCCGGCAGTTCACCGAGTGGGACCTCGACGTCGAGCACTTCCTCGAGCTGACTGAGCAGTGCTGCCGATGCCTTGGGGTTGGGTGGGGTGGACACATAGTGCGGAACTGCGGCCCAGAAGGAGATGGCCGGGATCCCCGACTTCACACACTCGTCCTGCAGCACACCGGTGATACCGGTAGGCCCTTCATACCGACTTTCCTCGAGCTTGAACTGCTTTGCCGATTCACTGCTGTAGGCCGCGCCGGTGACCGGGACCGGACGAGTGTGCGGGGTATCTGCGAGCAGGGCCGCCAGGATGACCACGGTGTCCACCTCGAGGTTGCGGGCGATGTCGAGGATCTCGGCGCAGAACCCTCGCCAGCGCATGTTCGGCTCGATACCGCGCAGCAGAACGATGTCCCGGTCCGATCCCGGCGGCGTACAGTACGAAATCGATGTTGTCGGCCAATCGATTCGCCGGGTCACCCCGTCGATTTGTTTGATCGTCGGCCTGTTGACCTGGAAGTCGTAGTAGTCGTCGGAATCGATGTCGGCGAGCGGAACAGCATCCCAGACGAGCTCGAGATGTTCGACCGCTCCGCTGGCCGCATCACCGGCGTCATTCCACCCTTCGAAGGCAGCAACCAGCGTGGGGCGGCGCAATCGTGGAAGGTTTGCGCTCTGCTCAGCGTTCACTGATCCAGCCTACGACCGAACACCGATGGAGAGCGAACTACCCTGTTAACCATGCCTGCCGCAACTTCAGCATCATTCGATACCGAATTGCTCGCCGCGATGAACAAACGCGTCCTGATCGGTGACGGTGCCATGGGAACAATGTTGCAGGCAGCGGACCTGACATTGGCCGATTTCCTGGGGCTCGAGGGTTGCAACGAGATCCTCAACGACACCCGCCCGGACGTCCTTCGGGAGATCCACCGAGCCTATTTCGAGGCCGGCGCGGACGCGGTCGAGACCAACACCTTCGGTTGTAACCTCTCGAACCTCGGCGACTACGACATCGCCGACCGCATCCGGGAGCTGGCCTTCAAGGGCACCAAGCTCGCCCGAGAGGTCGCCGATGAGGTCGGACCGAGTGCCGACGGCATCCCTCGCTTTGTTCTCGGTTCGATCGGGCCGGGTACCAAACTTCCCACTCTGGGCCACACCACCTTCGCTGCGATCCGCGATGCGTACCAGGAATGCGCGCTGGGAATGGTCGAGGGCGGTGCCGACGCCATCCTGATCGAGACCTCGCAGGACCTGCTGCAGGTGAAGGCCGCCGTTCTCGGTTCGCAGCAGGCGATGGACGAACTCGGCCGGCGGATCCCGATCATCACCCACGTCACCGTGGAAACCACCGGCACCATGCTGCTGGGCTCGGAGATCGGGGCTGCACTCACCTCGCTGGAGCCCCTGGGCATCGACATGATCGGCCTGAACTGCGCCACGGGTCCCGCGGAGATGAGCGAACACCTCCGGTACCTCACCCGCCACGCTCGTGTGCCTGTCTCGGTGATGCCCAACGCCGGGCTGCCGACCCTGGGCAAGGACGGTGCCGAGTACCCGCTGACGCCGGAAGAGCTCGCCGAGTCTCTCAAGGGTTTCGTCCAGGAGTACGGACTGTCGTTCGTCGGTGGTTGCTGTGGCACCACACCCGAGCACATTCGTCAGGTCGCCGAGGCGGTACGGGGCGCCGACAAGGCTGAACGGCACCCGGAACACGCCGCCGAGATCTCGTCGTTGTACAGCTCGGTGCCGTTCCACCAGGACGCCAGCATCCTGATGATCGGTGAGCGCACCAACTCCAACGGGTCGAAGGCATTCCGCGACGCGATGCTCGCCGGGGACTACCAGAAGTGCCTCGACATCGCCAAGGATCAGACGCGCGACGGTGCACACATGCTCGACCTCAACGTCGACTACGTCGGCCGCGACGGCGCCGCCGACATGTCCGCGCTCGCCAGCCGACTGGCCACCTCCTCGACGCTGCCGATCATGCTCGACTCCACCGAGCCCGAGGTGCTCGAGGCCGGGCTGGAGCACCTGGGTGGACGCTGCGCGGTGAACTCGGTGAACTACGAGGACGGCGACGGCCCCGAATCGCGATTCACCCGCACGATGAAGCTGGTCAAGAAGCACGGCGCCGCCGTGGTCGCGCTGACCATCGACGAAGAGGGCCAGGCCCGAACCGCCGATTGGAAGGTGAAGGTCGCCGAACGCCTCATCACCGACATCACCGAGAACTGGGGCCTGAACGAAGAGGACATCATCATCGATGCCCTCACGTTCCCCATCTCGACAGGTCAAGAAGAGGTCCGCCGCGACGGCATCGAAACGATCGAGGCGATCCGCCGGCTGAAGGCGAGTCATCCCGACGTCCACTTCACCCTCGGCATCTCGAATGTGTCCTTCGGACTCAATGCCGCCGCCCGTCAGGTGCTCAACTCGGTGTTCCTGCACGAGTGTGTGGAGGCAGGTCTCGACACGGCCATCGTCCACGCCTCCAAGATCCTGCCGATGGCGCGGATCCCCGACGACCACCGGGAGATCGCCCTCGACCTGGTCTACGACCGGCGTCGGGAAGGCTACGACCCGCTACAGAAACTCATGCAGTTGTTCGAGGGCGTCTCCGCGGCGTCGGCTCGGGAGAGCCGCGCGCAGGAATTGGCCAAACTACCGCTCTTTGAACGTCTCGAGCGCCGGATCGTCGACGGAGAACGAGCCGGCCTCACCGATGATCTCGACGAGGCGATGACGGAGAAACCGCCGCTCGAGATCATCAACGAGACGCTGCTCTCCGGCATGAAGACGGTCGGTGAGCTCTTCGGGTCCGGGCAGATGCAGTTGCCATTTGTCCTCCAGAGCGCAGAGGTCATGAAAATGGCTGTGGCGCATCTGGAGCCACACATGGAGGCCACCGGAGAAGACGGCAAGGGCCGCATCGTGCTGGCCACGGTCAAGGGCGATGTGCACGACATCGGGAAAAATCTTGTCGACATCATCTTGTCGAACAACGGCTACGAAGTGGTCAACATCGGCATCAAACAGCCGATCGCGAACATCATCGAGGCCGCCGAGGACAAGAACGCCGACGTCATCGGGATGTCCGGCCTGCTGGTGAAGTCCACGGTGGTGATGAAGGACAACCTCAAGGAACTCAACAGCCGGGGTCTGGCCGAGAAGTACCCCGTCCTGCTCGGCGGTGCGGCACTGACCCGGTCCTATGTGGAGAACGATCTCAGCGAGACCTACGAGGGCGACGTGCATTACGCGCGAGACGCTTTCGAGGGCCTGCGGCTGATGGACGACATCATGCTGACCAAGCGTGGCGGTGCTCCGGCACCCGACAGTCCCGAGGCTCTGGCAGCGGCGGAGAAGACCGCCGAACGCAAGAAGCGCCACGACCGGTCCAAGCGCATCGCCGAAAAGCGTAAGGCCGAGGCAGAGCCGGTGGTGGTGCCCGAGCGTTCGGATGTCGCCGCGGGGCTTCCGGTACCCACGCCTCCGTTCTGGGGGTCACGCATCGTCAAGGGCGTCCCCGTGGCTCAGTATCTGTCGTTGCTCGACGAGCGCGCCCTGTTCCTGGGGCAGTGGGGGCTGCGCGGCGCCCGAGCCGGTGAGGGGCCGAGTTACGAAGATCTGGTGGAGACCGACGGACGTCCGCGGCTGCGCCACTGGATCGACCGGCTGGCGACGGAGAACATCCTGCAACACGCCGCCGTGGTCTACGGCTTCTACCCGGCCGTCAGCGAGGGCGATGTGGTGCACGTGCTCACCGAGCCGCGCCCGGACGCGCCGATCCGGCACAGCTTCGAGTTCCCGCGGCAGCAGCGCGGGCGGTTCCTCTGCATCGCCGACTTCATCCGCTCGCGTGCCGACGCGATCGAGACCGGCGAGGTGGACGTTCTACCGTTCCAACTGGTCACCATGGGGCAGCCGATCGCCGACTTCGCCAACAAGTTGTTCGCCGAGGACGCGTACCGCGACTATCTCGAGGTGCACGGCATCGGTGTGCAGCTGACCGAGGCACTTGCCGAGTTCTGGCATCAGCGGGTGCGCGAGGAACTGCGTTTTGGTGACACCGCCATGGCCGCGGAGGATCCGGACAACCCGCAGGACTTCTTCGACCTCAAGTACCGGGGCGCGCGCTTCTCGTTCGGTTACGGCGCCTGCCCGAATCTGGAGGATCGGGCCAAGATGATGGACCTCCTCGACCCGGGCCGCATCGGCGTCGAATTATCGGACGAGTTGCAGCTCCACCCGGAGCAGTCGACGGATGCCTTTGTGCTGCACCACCCCGAAGCGAAGTACTTCAACACGTAGGCGGCAGCTCGTCAGGTGGGCACCAGTTCGATTCAGCGTGAGTCGAACTGGTGCTTCTGGCGCGGTCGTGGCCAACACTTCATGCCATGACATCAACTGTTGCTGCTGCCGGAGCCTTCACCGACACCGAACTCGACGATCGTTTTCGTCCGGCCTTCGAGAGCATCGCCGCCGGTGCGACCGAGCGCGAGGTGGATCGACGGTTGGCATACGACGAGGTCGGCCGGTTACGGGAACTGGGTTTCGGAGCACTGCGGGTGCCCGTTGAGTTCGGCGGACTCGGGGCCACTGTGCGCCAACAGTTCCGACTTCTCATCGACCTCGCCGCGGCGGAATCGAACCTTCCACAAGCGTTGCGTGTCCACTTCAGTTTCGTCGAAGATCAGCGGCTCGCCGAGGTGAGCGACGCCCGTGACACCTGGCTTCGTGCGACGGCCGGTGGTGTACTCGTCGGCAACGCGATCACCGAACCCGGCGTGGGTGCCGTGGACCGCTACCAGACGCGCCTGACCCGCGACGGCGACCAGTGGGTGCTCAACGGCACGAAGTACTACAGCACCGGGTCGCTGTATTCGGACCACATCCTGGTCGCCGCGGACCAGGACGGCGAACGTGTGTCGGTGCTCGTCGACGCACACGCCGACGGCGTCACCCAGCATGACGATTGGGATGGCTTCGGACAAAGGCTGACGGCCAGCGGCACAACGGAATTCAGCAATGTCGTGGTCAGCCCAGACCGTATCCTGGGACCAGGATACGGCGGCGCTGGAAAGACCTATGCCACGTCGTATCTGCAGCTGGTGCAACTGGCCGTGCTGGCAGGTATCGCGCAGCGCGCCACCGACGACGCTGCGGCGTGGGTTCGCGACCGGACTCGCTCGTACACCCATGCCGCCGCGGATCTGCCCAGGGAGGATCCGCTGGTGCAGCAGGTCATCGGAAAGCTGTCGAGTGCCGCGTTCACTGCGCGCGCGGCGGTGCTGGCAGTTGCCGACGTCCTCGACGAGGTACTTGCCGACAGTTCGACCGCTCAGGATCCGGAGTTGCTCGATCGAGCCGAAGTCGCTGCGGCACAAGCACAATTGACCGTCATCGATCTGGTCCTGGCCGCGACGACTCAGCTCTTCGAGGTCGGCGGGGCTTCCATCACCTCCGAGAGCCTGCGACTGGATCGACACTGGCGCAATGCGCGGACGATCTCCACGCACAATCCATCGATCTTCAAGTCGCAGGCGGTCGGGGCGTACGTCCTCAACGGTACCGAGTTGCCCTATGCGTGGAGTGCCGGCAAGCGCTAGCAGAGGTGGGTCCAGCCGGGACCGGTAGCCCACGCAGGCAGCACGATTTTCTTCCTGGGCCGGCGTCGGGAAGGATGACGTGGTGAGCGATCTACCCGACGCCGTCTTCTGGGACATGGACGGCACACTGCTCGACTCGGAAAAGCTGTGGGACGTCGCAATGGCCGACCTCGCTGCCGACCTGGGCATCGAGATGGACCATGCACTCCGCCAATCGACGCTCGGTAATTCGATGACCGACGCGTTGACCAAGGTGTTCGTGGCCGCGGGCGTGCCCGACGGCGAACGCGACTACCCCGGCCGGGCCGCGTGGCTCCGCGCGCGGGTGTCGGCGTTGTTCAAGCTCGGGATTCCCTGGATGCCCGGAGCTCGCGAGGCCCTCGACCTCATCGGTGAGCAGGGCATCGCGATGGCGTTGGTGACCAACACCGAGCGCGAGTTGACCGACGAGGCGCTCGAGACGATCGGGAGACATCGGTTCGAGGCGACTGTGTGCGGCGACGAGGTACCGCTCGGCAAGCCCCAACCCGACCCCTACCTGAAAGCGGCACGGCTGCTCGGCGTCGACCCGTCGCACTGTCTGGCCGTGGAGGATTCGCCGACCGGGTCACAGGCGGCCAGCGCTGCCGGCTGCGCGGTGATCGTCATCCCGTCGGAGGCGCCGGTTTCCGGTGGTCCGCGTCGCACACTGCGGGAGAGCCTCGTCGGACTGACCCTCGACGACCTTGCTGCGGCGTCCAATGGAACACTTGAGCACCGTGAAGACCTTCGATGAGCTGTTCGCCGAGTTGACCGATCGGGCCGCCACCCGTCCCGAGGGAAGCGGAACGGTTACCGCTCTCGACAAGGGAGTGCACGCCCTCGGCAAGAAGATCATCGAGGAAGCCGGCGAGGTGTGGCTCGCTGCCGAGCACGAGAGTGCGGAGGCGACCGCCGAGGAGATATCTCAGTTGCTCTATTGGCTTCAGGTGATGATGATCAAACGCGGCCTGACTCTCGACGACGTCTACAAACACCTGTGAGACGGCCCTGCGGCCGTCTTCCCGAAATGCCCGTTCCCCGATAGGACCACCCATGCTGCGCGTTGCCGTTCCCAACAAGGGGGCGCTTTCCGAGTCCGCCGCCGAGATCCTCAGCGAGGCCGGCTACCGGCGCCGCTCGGATGCGAAAGACCTCACCGTTCTCGATCCGGCGAACGAGGTGGAGTTCTTCTTCCTGCGGCCCAAGGACATCGCGATCTACGTCGGGTCGGGCGAGCTGGACCTCGGTCTCACCGGACGGGATCTGGCACTCGACTCCGGTGCGGACGTCGAAGAACGCCTCGCTCTCGGCATCGGTTCGTCGACGTTCCGCTACGCGGCGCCGACCGAGCAGCAGTGGTCGGTCGCCGACCTTGCGGGCAAACGCATTGCCACCTCGTATCCCAACCTCGTTCGCGGTGACCTCGCGTCGAAGGGCATCGAGGCCACCATCATCCGGCTCGACGGCGCTGTAGAGATCTCGATCCAGCTGGGTGTCGCCGACGCCATCGCGGACGTGGTCGGGTCCGGTCGCACACTCCGCCAGCACGATCTGACCGCGTTCGGTGACTCACTCTGCGACTCCGAAGGAGTGCTCGTGCAACGGGCGGGCGCCGACCGCTCCAAGGCCGCCGACCGCTTCATCGCCCGCGTGCAGGGCGTCGTGTTCGGCCAGCGATACGTCATGCTCGACTACGACTGCCCGAAAAGTCTGCTCGACTCGGCGATCAAGATCACGCCTGGACTCGAATCGCCCACGGTGGCACCCATGGCCGACGACAAGTGGGTGGCCGTCCGGTCGCTGGTACCGCGCAAACAGCACCAGAACCTGATGGACGAGCTGTCCGAACTGGGCGCCAAGGCGATCCTCGCCTCCGACATCCGGTCCTGCCGCTTCTGAGCGACGCCCTACACCGGGCGGATGAGTACGGTCTGCGCGGATCGCCCCACCGGCCCAGCGGTGTCGTAGAGATCGGCGAACGTCGCGCCGTAGCCGTTCGGGCCCACAGCCATCTCGGCGGAGATACCCGTCCAGTCGCCGATCGGCTCGCGGTGGAGGTGGACCGTGGTGTCGGTGTTCATGAACGTCCAATCGCCGATCGCCAGTCGTGATCCGACGCCGTTCGCAACGTCGAGCACGGTGAAGAACTTCTCCAGGTCGGTTGTCTCCTCGCCGGCGACAAGCGGCAGGGTCGGACGGACCCAGGCGCGACTCGGGCCGTGTGCTGCTCGGTCGATCAGACGGTGTTCCAGCGTGCCCACGAACCCGACAGAACCCCAGTCCGCGGCATCGAGTGGCCCTACGCCTGCCAGGCCGATCGATCCTTCGAGCCCGTCCGGAAGCGGCGTCAGTGCCGGCGTGACGGCATGCTCCACCGTGGCGGTGTCGGCCGTGGCAAGGCGCCATCCGGTGGCTCGCGCGGCAACCCGATAGCTGCCGTCGGGTTGTTTCACCGACAGTTCTGACGCGAGCAGACTGATCTGTCTACCCGGCCGCAGCACGGTCGTCGACACCCGGTTCTCGGTCATCCCTACCGGACCGAGGATGTCGATTGCTATGCGTGTGAAGGAATGTGACGCGTCCGGCTCGTGACGCAGCAGTGCTCGAGTCAGCAATCCGGTCGGTGGGCCGCCGTGTTGCAGATCGGCACCCCACACGCTGACCGTGTGTTCGGTGGGTTCGAAATGATCGAAATCGCCGTCATGGCCCAGAGGGATGAAGTAGGCGGGTTGCGCAGACACAAGGGGTGATTCAACCACCTACTCCGACACGGCCTCCGCATGGCTCGTCTCACCCGGCGACGACGGCCATCCGGGGTACGGCAGCAGCGTCCCGCCGAACTCCGGGCAGTGGGCCTTGTGGTCGCACCACTGACACATGCGACTGCGCTTCGGTGGGAAGTCGCCCGTCGCACCGGCTTTCAGGATTGCCTTCCAGATCGCCGTGAGTGTCTTGGCGAATCGATCGAGCTCGGCCTTCTCGGGTGTGTAGATCAGGCTCTGGCCGTCGGCGAGATAGAGCAGTTGGAGGCGGGCCGGAACGATCCCGCGGAGCCGGTAGATCGCCAGCGCGTAGAACTTCATCTGGAACAGCGCGCGCGATTCGAAACTCTCGCCGGGGGAGCGCCCGGTCTTGTAGTCGACCACACGTACGCGGCCGTCGGGTGCCACGTCGATCCGGTCGACGAAGCCGCGCAACAACACTCGATCGGGGTCGTCATCGTCCTCGGTCAGGTCGACCTCCACCCGCAATTCACACGATTCCGGTGTGAAGGCGGTTGGATTCTCCAGCGTGTAGTAGGTGGAGATGAGTTTGTGGGCGTCGGCAAGGAACCGGTCGACCTGGTCATCGGGAACCAGGTCGCGTAGTTCGGGTGTCTCCTCGCACAGGGCACCCCACGCGCCGTCCACGAGTAGCTCGGCTGACTCGGGCACCCGCAGCCCAGCCGGCATGTCGAACAGGTTCTCCAGAGCCGCATGCACCACGGTGCCCTTGACCTGGGCCTGGGTCGGGCTTTCCGGAAGTCGGTCGATAGCCCGGTACCGATAGAGCAACGGACACTGCTTGTAGTCACCTGCACGACTGGGCGAGAGCGCCGGGGCCCGGACCGCCTTGCCAGTGGTGCCGGTCTGCGTGGCCACTCCTCGAGGCGGCCGGCCGGCTGCACTCGTGTCAGGGCACAATTCGGTACTGAGACTCACACCTGGCAGGGTATGCCTGACCAACGACAACAACGATCATTTCGAGTCCGTGGGTATCCGATGCCGCTCAGGTTCAGATCCGCGCATCGAGGGAAGGCTCACCGCCCCATGTCAACAACAGGTCCGTTTGCCGTCGGCGACCGCGTGCAGCTCTCCGACGCCAAGGGCCGGAAGTTCACCGTCCGGCTCGAAGCCGGCAAGAGCTTCCACACGCACAAGGGCGCCATCGCGCATGACGACCTCATCGGGTCGGACGAGGGAATCGTCGTCAAGTCGACGTCGCAGACGCCGTACCTTGCGCTGCGGCCGCTGCTCATCGACTACGTGTTGTCGATGCCTCGTGGCGCCCAGGTCATCTACCCCAAGGACGCGGCACAGATCGTGATGGAGGGCGACGTCCATCCCGGGTGCACCGTTCTCGAGGCGGGTGCAGGGTCGGGCGCCCTGACCTGCTCTCTGCTGCGCGCTGTCGGCGAGCACGGCCGGGTCCTGTCCTACGAGGTGCGCGAGGACCACGCCGAGCATGCGGTCCGGAATGTCAACGAGTTCTTCGGGGGACCACCGCCGAACTGGGATCTGACCCTGGCCGACCTGTCCGACCACCCCGGGACTGCCGACGTCGATCGCGTGGTCCTGGACATGCTGGCGCCGTGGGAAACGCTCGATACGGTGCGTCGAGCCCTGAAGCCGGGCGGGGTGCTGACCGTTTATGTGGCCACGGTGACCCAATTGTCTCGAGTGGTCGAGGCGATCCGTGAGCAACAGTGCTGGACCGAACCGCGCGCCTGGGAATCACTGGTACGAGACTGGAACGTGGTCGGTCTAGCCGTCCGTCCCGGACACAAAATGCAAGGTCACACCGCTTTTCTGGTGACCACTCGACGCCTGGCGGAGGGTACCGCACCGCCCAGGCCTCATCGGCGTCCCAGCAAGGGCTGACCTGCTTGGTGTAGCGTCGGAAAACCTTGCGGCGACACACTATTAACACATCTACAACACCACGTGCCGCGGGGCGTGAGGCAAGCCAGTCGATTCGCCGGTAACCTCGGGTAACGAGTCGATCGCTAAAACACCACGTGGTGGTGGCGCAGAGTCGACTCGGGGAGAGGAGTCAGAAATGACGGATTCCAGCAACGACGAGCCTCGGCAGCGTCGCGGTCCACAGGATTCGGCCGCGACCGATGCCGAGTGGGGATCGTCTCGCCCTGCCACCGGGGCCGGCCCCGCACCAGGAGGCGGCTCGTACGGCAAAGTCGGAGACGACGACATGCAGGCACGTGTCGACACACTCACGACGCGCAACGCCAAGCTGCTCGAGACCCTCAAAGAGGCCCGGGCACAGCTCATCGCCCTGCGCGAAGAGGTGGACCGGCTCGGCCAACCGCCCAGTGGCTACGGCGTACTCCTCGAGATCTTCGAGGACTCGACGGTGGACGTCTTCACCTCGGGCCGCAAGATGCGACTGACGTGCTCTCCCAACATCGATCTCGACACGCTTCGTCGCGGTCAGACCGTGCGTCTGAACGAGGCCCTCACGATCGTCGAGGCCGGGTCTTACGACTCCGTGGGTGAGATCAGCACCCTGCGCGAGGTCCTCGAGGACGGGCAGCGGGCGCTTGTCGTCGGTCATGCCGACGAGGAACGGGTGGTGTGGCTGGCCGAACCGCTGAGCGAGAGTGTGCTCTCGGAGGTCGAGGGCAATCGCAAACTGCGCCCCGGCGACTCCCTGCTCATCGACACCAAAGCCGGCTTCGCTTTCGAGCGGGTTCCCAAGGCCGAGGTCGAGGACCTGGTTCTGGAAGAGGTGCCCGATGTCGGGTACGAGGACATCGGTGGGCTCGGCCGCCAGATCGAGCAGATCCGCGACGCCGTCGAACTGCCGTTCCTGCACAAAGACCTGTTCCGCGAGTACTCGCTGCGGCCGCCGAAGGGCGTGCTGCTCTACGGCCCTCCCGGTTGCGGCAAGACCCTCATCGCCAAGGCTGTTGCCAACTCGCTGGCCAAGAAGATCGCGCTGGCGCGTGGTGATGATGCCAAAGAGGCGAAGTCGTACTTCCTGAACATCAAGGGTCCCGAGCTTCTCAACAAGTTCGTCGGCGAGACCGAACGCCACATCCGCCTGATCTTCCAGCGGGCTCGCGAGAAGGCGTCCGAGGGCACCCCGGTCATCGTCTTCTTCGACGAGATGGACTCGATCTTCCGTACCCGCGGTTCCGGCGTCTCCTCTGATGTCGAGACCACAGTCGTGCCTCAGCTGCTCAGTGAGATCGACGGTGTTGAGGGGCTGGAGAACGTCATCGTCATCGGTGCCTCCAACCGCGAGGACATGATCGATCCGGCCATCCTGCGTCCGGGTCGCCTCGATGTGAAGATCAAGATCGAGCGCCCCGATGCCGAATCGGCGATTGACATCTTCTCCAAGTACCTGGTCCCGACACTGCCTGTGCACCCCGACGACATCAACGAGTTCGGCGGGGACCGGGCGGCGTGCGTCAAGGCGATGATCGAGCGTGTCGTCGAGAGAATGTACGCAGAGAGTGACGACAACCGCTTCCTGGAGGTCACTTACGCCAACGGCGACAAAGAGATCATGTACTTCAAGGACTTCAACTCCGGAGCCATGATCCAGAACGTGGTGGACCGCGCCAAGAAGTACGCCATCAAGTCGCAGTTGGAGACGGGTCAGGGAGGCCTTCGGATCCAGCACTTGTTCGATTCCATCCTCGACGAGTTCGCCGAGAACGAAGACCTGCCGAACACCACCAACCCCGACGACTGGGCGAGGATCTCGGGCAAGAAGGGTGAGCGGATCGTTTACATCCGCACACTGGTCACGGGCAAGAGCTCGGGTGCGAGCCGGGCGATCGACACCGAGACCAACACCGGTCAGTACCTGTAACACCTCACGCAGAGTCAGGAGCGGTGGGGACGAGGTCGAGACTTCGTCCCCACCGCTTTTCTGTCTCCGGACGGCGGATGCCCGTTTGCCCGCACGAACCGCGGCGCCGCCGTCGGGGCCGTCTACAGTGATGCGTTAATGAACGCATCGCCTACGCCGCTCCGCATCTGGGTCGACGGCACCGAGCAGCGGCTGAGACCGGCCGGACGCGTCACCATCGGGCGCACCCCGGACAATGACATACCGATCGTCCACCCCATGGTCTCGCGCCACCATCTGGCCATCGAGTGGTCGGGCGACGCCTGGCGAATCGTCGACGTCGGCAGCACCAACGGTTTCTATGCGGACGGCGCGCGGTCGACCGGCATGATGTTGTCGGGCAACCATCGAATTCGTTTGGGCGACAACGTGGTCGGGCCGCTGGTCGACATCGCGGTGATGCAGCCGGCTACCGGCGGACATGCTGGGCCGGCCCAGTATCGATCGGCCCCGATTCCGCACCGCGGAGCCCAGCCTTCCCCTCGATCGAATCCGTCGCCCATGCGACCGGCACCTCCAGGATTCAGTGGGGCCTCAGCGGCGCCACACTTGCAGGCACTGCATCAGAACGTCTCGGCGGTATACCAGATCAGTTCGGACGGCCACATCAGCCCCCAGGCCGGCTCTGGGCAGCGAGAGGCCATCGACATCGGGGCTTCGGCGCGAATGAGTATCGGCCGCACCCCGGACAACGACATCGTCGTCAGCGACGTCCTCGCTTCGCGTCGCCATGCCCAATTGACCGCATCGCCGCAAGGGCTGGTCATCGAGGACCTCCGATCGGTGAACGGCACCTACGTCGACGGTCGGCGGATCAGCAGGCAGCTGCTCACCGAGGGCAGCGTGGTCACCATCGGCAACAGCGACTTCGTGGTCCAGGGCGGGACGCTTGTCCGGGGACAGTCACGGGCCGCCGTCGCGGACGGTCTCCACGTGCAAGCGATCGGGTTGACCATCGACGGCAAACAATTGCTCCACGAAGTCGAGTTCGCGGCCGGTCCCGGGAGCCTCACCGCCGTCATCGGACCGTCTGGGGCAGGTAAGTCGACGGTGTCGAAGATCGTCGCCGGCGGGGCGAACCCGTCCACCGGAACCGTCACCTTCGAAGGCCGCAGTGTGCACGCCGAGTACGAGGCGCTGCGCACGCGCATCGGAATGGTGCCACAGGACGATGTGCTGCATCGACGGCTCACCCTGCGGCAGGCGCTTCGCTACGCAGCTGAACTCAGATTGCCACCGGACATGAGCACGGCCGACCGCGACAACGTCATTCACGGAGTGTTGGCCGAACTGCAGCTCACCGAGCACCTCGACACCAGGGTCGACAAGCTGTCCGGCGGGCAACGGAAACGGGCGTCGGTGGCGATGGAGTTGCTCACCGGGCCTTCTCTGCTGATTCTCGACGAGCCGACCTCAGGGCTCGACCCCGCACTGGACCGTCAGGTCATGTCGACTCTTCGTCGACTGGCCGACGCCGGACGGGTCGTGATCGTGGTGACCCACTCCCTGACGTACCTGTCGATGTGTGACCAGGTGCTGTTGCTCGCTCCGGGCGGGAAGACCGCCTATTACGGCAGCCCTGGGGCAGTCGGCCCGGCGATGGGCACCGAGGACTGGGCCGAGATCTTCGCGTACGTCGCAGAGCAACCGGACGTCGCTCACGAGCGCTATCGGGCCCGGAATCGACGCCCGCCGGCCAGACCACCGAGTCGGCGGGCCGGGTCGCCGATACGCCCGCCGCAGACCAGTGTCACTCGCCAAACGTCGACGGTCTCGCGACGACAAGTTCGGCTGATCCTGGCAGACACCGGTTATCTGGTGTTCTTGGCGCTGCTGCCGATCGTGCTCGGGCTCCTGTCGCTGGTGATCCCCGGCACCGCGGGCTTCGATGTCAACAGCAGTACGAGTTTTGGTGAGACAGTTCAGATCCTGGTCGTGCTGGTGGTCGGGGCGAGCTTCATGGGTGCGGCTCTGACCGTGCGTGACCTGGTCGGGGAGCGGGCCATTTTCGTCCGGGAACGGGCAGTGGGCCTTCGCCCCGGCGCCTACCTGTTGGCCAAAGTCGTGGTTTTCTTCGTCGTCTCCGTGCTGCAGTGTGCGGTGATGGTCGCAATCACGTACGCGGGCAAGGGAACTCCGGGGTCTGGCCTGTTCACCGCCGGTGCCCTCGAATTGTTTGTCGCCATCGCCTTCTTGGGATGCGTCAGCACACTGATCGGCCTCGCCATCTCGGCGGCGGTTCGGTCGAGTGAGCAGACCATGCCACCACTCGTGGTGGTCGTGATGGTGCAACTCGTCTTCTGCGGCGGGTTGTTCCCCCTCGCGGGGCGGGTCGGCCTCGAGCAGTTGTCGTGGATCTTCCCGGCCCGGTGGGGCTACGCCGCTGCCGCGAATGCCGTTGACCTGCGCGCTGTCTCACCGTCGTCGCCGTCCACACAAAAAGAGACCATCTGGGACCAGACGATTGCCAACGCCGCCCTCGCCTACGGCGCGATGACGGTGATCGCGTTGATCCTCGCCTGGTTCACCTACCGTCGCCTGGTCTTGAAGAAGAAGTCACTGTCTTGAAGAAGAGGCCTCTCCGGCCGACGCCGGCCTTGCGGCTCAACTAGCGAAGGCCACCTTCGCCAGTTCGGCGGTGCTGGTCAGCAAGGGATGGGTGGGCATCACTCGCACGGTGTATCCCACCGGTCCGGTCATCGGAAGCGGCACGGCTACCTCGAAGATCGTCGAATCATCGGACGGATTGCCCCCGGAGCTCACCGACATCGTCGTGGTGACGACCTGCGACAGGTTCTCCTCCTCATCGACCCGACCCACGACGGCCTGGACCAGCACCTGTTCCGGACTCAGCCCGGCGAGGTCGACATGAGCGGTGATCGTCATGGTCGAGCCGAGCAGGGGAGTGTCGGGCAAACCGGCTGTGTCGACGTGGCGCACCCTCACCGAAGGCCAGGCCTCGTCCACCTGCGCCCGGAATCCGGACAGCTCGCGGGCCCCCGCGAAGTCGTTGTCCGACACCGCGTGGCCAGAGATGGCCGCAGGCGCGTAGAACTGCTCGGCGTAGTCGCGGACCATGCGCGAGGCCAGTACCTGTGGCCCGAGGGTGTGCAACGTGTGGCGAACCATCTCCACCCATCGGGTCGGAACCCCGTCTGCCCCCGCATCATAGAACTTGGGCACCACCACGTTCTCGAGCAACTCGTACAGTGCGGCTGCCTCGAGATCGTCGCGCCGGACTTCATCGGTGACGCCGTCCGCTGTCGGGATGGCCCATCCGTTCTCGTTGTCGGACATCTCATCCCACCATCCGTCGAGGATGGACAGGTTCAACCCACCGTTGAGTGCCGACTTCATGCCAGAGGTACCGCACGCCTCCATCGGCCGTAGCGGATTGTTCAGCCACACATCGCATCCGCCGTACAGGTATCGAGCCATCGACATGTCGTAGTCAGGCAAGAACACGATCCGGTGCCGCACATCGTTGGCGTCGGCGAAGCGAACGATCTTCTGGATGAGTGCCTTGCCGCCCTCGTCGGCCGGGTGGGCCTTGCCCGCCACCACGAGTTGGACGGGACGCTCTTTGTCGAGCAACAGGGCCTTGAGGCGATCGGTGTCGCGCAGCATCAGGGTGAGCCGCTTGTACGTCGCCGCGCGTCGGGCGAAACCGATGGTCAGCACTCGCGCGGAGAACACGCCTGCAGTCCAGCCCAGCTCGGCGGCCGAGTAACCGCGCTCGAGCCCCGACTTGCGCAGGCGCCTGCGGACCTCGGCGATCAACTCTGTGCGCAGTTCGTTTCTGGTCTTCCAGATCTGCTGTGCTGGAACATCTTTCATCGCGGCCAGCGCGTCGGTCTCCGTGAGGCCGCCTGACTCGCCGCCGGCGGCCAATTCCGCCCAACGCCGCGACGACCACGTGGGTGCGTGTACCCCGTTGGTCACCGATCCGATGGGTACCTGGGCCGCGTCGAAGCCTGGCCACAGCGGACCGAACATCTCGCGACTGACCGCCCCGTGCAGTTTGGACACACCGTTGGTGCGCTGACCAAGCCGTAGACCCATGTGCGCCATGTTGAACACGGTCGGGTCCTTCTCCCGGCCGAGCTCGAGGATCCTCGCCAACTCGATCCCGGGCAGCAACGTCGACTTCCCGCCGTCGTCGCCGAAGTAGCGGCGCACCATGTCGATCGGGAACCGGTCGATTCCTGCCGGAACCGGTGTGTGCGTGGTGAACACGGTCGAGGCACGCACCGCGGTGAGGGCCGTGTCGAAGTCGAGCCCAGCGCCGGCCGGAGCCACCAGCTCGCGAATCCGCTCCGCGCCCAGGAAACCCGCGTGCCCCTCGTTCATGTGGAAGACGTCGGGGTCGGGCAGAGCGTTGATCCGGGTGTACTCCCGCACTGCGCGCACCCCACCGACACCGGCGAGGATTTCCTGGTTGATCCGGTGTTCCTGATCGCCTCCGTAGAGCCGGTCGGTGATCATCCGGAGATCCGTGTCGTTGTCGGGGATGTCGGAATCCAGGAGCAGTAGGGGGATTCGGCCCACGTCGGCAATCCAGACCTTGGCGTGCAACACGCGGTTGTCGGGCATCAGAACCCGCACTGTCACCGGATTTCCCTCGGCGTCGAGCATCGCTCGCACAGGTAGGCCTTGGGGATCGAGATTCGGGTAGCGCTCGGTCTGCCACCCGTCCGACGTCAGCGACTGACGGAAATATCCGTAGCGATAGAGCAGTCCTACCCCGATCAGGGGCAAGCCCAGGTCAGAGGCCGCTTTGAGGTGGTCGCCCGCGAGGATGCCGAGACCACCGGAGTAGATCGGTAGCACTTCCGACACCCCGAACTCCATCGAGAAGTAGGCGATCGAGCGAGGGAATCGATTGCCCGAGGCCACCTGCTCCTGGAACCAGCGAGGTCGGTCCAGATAGTTCTGCAGATCGGACGCCAACTCGTCCAGGCGGCGAAGAAAGCCGTCGTCGGCGGCAAGTGCGGACAGCCGCTGCGGTCCGACATCGGCGAGCAGCCGCACGGGATCCTTGCCGGTCGCCCACAGATCCGCATCGATCGATGCGAACAGATCTTGGGTGGCCGGGTGCCACGACCATCGAAGATTGGTCGACAATTCGGCAAGGGCTGAAAGGGGCTCTGGGAGGTGGGCGCGGACGGTGAAGTGGCGCAGTGCTTTCACCGAGCAAACCCTACCCACGCAGCAGCGGGTTCGCGACCCCCGAGAACTCGTGTACATCAGCTCGTCATCAGGCGGCCGGACAATTCGACGGGAGCGCTCGGTATGGGCCCGGCGACCCCCGGCTACGCTCGGTGAATGCAGCGAATTATCGGAACCGAAGTCGAGTACGGAATCTCGGCTCCGAACGATCCCGGTGCCAACCCGATCATGACGTCGACGCAGGCGGTCCTCGCCTACGCAGCGGCCGCCGGGGTGCCCCGCGCCAAGCGCACTCGCTGGGACTACGAGGTGGAGTCGCCGCTGCGCGATGCACGCGGCTTCGACCTGGGTCGCAGTTCGGGCCCGGCACCCATCATCGACGCCGACGAGGTCGGCGCGGCGAACATGATCTTGACCAACGGCGCCCGGCTCTACGTCGACCACGCCCATCCCGAGTACTCGGCGCCCGAGGTGACCGATCCACTCGACGCCGTCATCTGGGACAAGGCGGGGGAGCGCGTGATGGAAGCGGCCGCGCGGCATGTCGCCAGCGTTCCAGGGGCGCCGAAACTACAGCTCTACAAGAACAACATCGACGGAAAGGGTGCCTCATACGGCACCCATGAGAACTACCTGATGGCCCGGTCCACGCCCTTCACCTCGGTGATCACCGGACTCACCCCGTTCTTCGCCTCCCGGCAGGTGATCACCGGATCCGGCCGCGTCGGTATTGGCCAGTCCGGTGACGATGCCGGGTTCCAGCTGAGCCAGCGTGCCGACTACATCGAGGTCGAGGTGGGTCTCGAGACGACCCTCAAGCGCGGCATCATCAACACCCGAGACGAACCACACGCCGACCCCGAGCGTTATCGCCGACTGCACGTCATAATCGGCGACGCCAACCTCGCCGAGACCGCGACGTACCTCAAGGTGGGCACTGCCTCACTCGTGCTGGATCTGATCGAGGCCGGCGTCGAACTGGGTGACCTCGAACTGGCCCGCCCCGTTCACGCCGTACACGTCATCAGTCACGACCCGACGCTGCAGACCACCGTTGCGCTGGCCGACGGGCGAGAGATGACCGCGCTTGCGATCCAGCGGATCTATCACGAGCGCTGTGTCGCGTTCCACGACAAGAACAACAGCGATGACCTCAGGGCCAAGGACGTTCTCGACACCTGGGCCGACGTCCTGGACAAGCTCGAACGCGACCCGATGGAGTGCGCGAACCTGCTCGACTGGCCGGCGAAACTGCGCTTGCTGGAGGGTTTCCGCAACCGTGAGGGCCTGGCCTGGTCGGCACCCCGGTTGCAGCTGGTCGATCTGCAGTACTCCGACGTCCGTCTCGACAAAGGCCTCTACAACCGACTGGTGGCGCGCGGTTCGATGAAGCGGCTCACCACCGAGCAACAGGTGATGGACGCCGTCGGCAATCCACCGGAGAACACCCGGGCGTACTTCCGCGGTGAATGTCTCAGGCGGTTCGGCGCCGACATAGCCGCCGCCAGCTGGGATTCGGTCATCTTCGATCTGGGTGGCGAGTCCCTGGTCCGCATCCCGACCCTCGAGCCCCTCCGAGGCAGCCGCGCACACGTCGGCGAACTGCTTGATTCGGTGAACTCGGCCGCCGAACTCGTGGATCAGCTCACGAATTGAGGATCTGGCACGGCTCGTATATCCCGAGCGGTGTCGGCTTTGAACGGTAGTGTGAATATACGGACGGCCCCGGCGGGGCCGTGTTCTGAAGGAGGCAGCGATGGCGCAGGAGCAAACCAAGCGTTCAGGCGGTAACGACGACGACAACGATGCCGGTTCGGATTCAGGCGCGGGTCAAGAGCGTCGCGAGAAGCTGGCCGACGACACCGACGACCTGCTCGACGAGATCGATGACGTGCTCGAGGAGAACGCCGAAGACTTTGTGCGCGCCTATGTCCAGAAGGGCGGCCAGTGACCGATCGAATCCAGTCACTTGGTCAGGACATCTCGTCGTTCTCCGACTACCTGCGTAATCACGCGCCAGACCTGTTGCCGGTCAACCGGTTTCCCGAGGGGGTAACTGCGAACATCCCGCACGGAACCACCATCGTCGCCATCGCGTATCCGGGTGGCGTGGTGTTGGCTGGCGACCGCCGGGCCACCGCCGGCAACATGATCGCCAGTCGCGACATGCGCAAGGTGTTCATCACCGACGACTACTCGGCAGCAGGCATCGCCGGCACAGCGGGTGTCGCCGTGGAGATGATCCGGCTCTTCGCCGTCGAACTCGAGCACTACGAGAAGATCGAGGGCGTCTCGCTCACCCTCGACGGCAAGGTGAATCGACTTGCCTCGATGGTTCGCTCCAACCTCCAGGCGGCCATGGCCGGACTCGCAGCCATCCCTCTGCTCGTCGGTTACGACTCCGATGCGATCGACCCACAGCGGCCGGGTCGAATCTTCTCGTTCGACGTCGCGGGGGACCGCCATGAGGAACACGGCGGGTTCCAGGCGATCGGGTCGGGCTCGGTGTTCGCGAAGTCGGCCATCAAGAAGCTGTATCGACATGACCTGACCGGCTCCCAAGCTCTCGAGATCGCTGTCGAATCGCTGTACGACGCGGCCGACGACGACTCCGCCACCGGTGGTCCCGACATGGTCCGCGGGCTGTACCCGACTGCCGCCGTGGTGACCGCCGAAGGAGCAGCTGAGGTGTCCGCCGCCCAGATCGAAGAGGCGGCCCGATCGGTGACCACCCGTCGCTCCGCCGTCGAAGGGACGCAGTCATGACGTTCCCGTATTACGCCAGCGCCGAACAGATCATGCGTGACCGGTCCGAACTGGCACGCAAGGGTATTGCGAGGGGCCGCAGCGTCATCGCGTTGACCTACGCCGACGGCGTGCTCTTCGTGGCCGAGAATCCATCGAACACACTGCGCAAGGTCAGCGAGATCTACGACCGCATCGGGTTTGCCGCGGTCGGCAAGTACAACGAGTTCGAGAGCCTGCGCAAGGCCGGTATCCAGCACGCCGACATGCGCGGCTACAACTACGACCGCGCCGACGTGAGTGGGCTGTCGCTGGCCAATGCCTACGCCAACACACTCGGCTCGGTCTTCACCGAGCAGCCGAAGCCGTTTGAGGTCGAGCTGTGTGTGGCGGAGGTGAGTCGGCCCGGTAAGCCGGGTCCGTCTCAGCTGTACCGGATCACCTATGACGGATCCATCGTCGACGAGACGCGGTTCCTGGTCATGGGTGGCGCCACCGAGGCGATCTCCGCGTCGATGAAGGACGCGTACGACGGGAATGCCGATCTACGAGGCGCGTTGGCCACGGCGATCAAGGCACTCGAAACCCCGCCCGCGCCCAACGGTTCGAGCGCCGGCTCGGGCTCGAACGCCACAGTCGCCGAACCGCGCAAGCTCGAACCGGGCGACCTCGAGGTGGCAATTCTGGATCACGGACGGCCTCGACGAGCGTTCCGACGGCTGACCGGCACCGCTTTGGTGGACCTGTTGCCAGAACGTCCTTCCGCCGACTCCGATGGCGCCGAGGGCGCGACCGGTGCCGGTGGCCCCAATGGAACCGAAAGCTGAATCCGTACCCACTCGGACACTCGGCGGTAGGGTTGAAATCGTGCAGCGACGAATTATGGGTATCGAAACCGAATTCGGTGTCACATGTACTTTTCATGGGCACCGCCGGCTCAGTCCCGATGAAGTCGCTCGGTATCTGTTCCGCCGGGTGGTGTCGTGGGGTCGTTCGTCGAACGTGTTCCTGCAGAACGGGGCACGGCTCTACCTCGACGTCGGTTCGCACCCCGAGTACGCCACTGCCGAGTGCGACAACCTGCAACAACTGATCGAGCACGACCGTGCGGGCGAACTCGTACTCGAAGATCTGCTCATCGACGCCGAACGTCGATTGGCCGACGAGGGTATCGGTGGGGACATCTACCTGTTCAAGAACAACACCGACTCCGCAGGCAACTCGTACGGTTGCCACGAGAACTACCTGGTGGTGCGTGCCGGTGAGTTCTCCAAGATCTCGGACGTCCTGCTCCCGTTCCTCGTCACCCGGCAATTGATCTGCGGCGCAGGCAAAGTCTTGCAAACGCCCAAGGCGGCCACGTTCTGTCTGTCGCAGCGCGCCGAGCACATCTGGGAGGGCGTGTCATCGGCCACCACCCGCAGCCGGCCGATCATCAACACCCGCGACGAACCGCACGCCGACGCCGAGAAGTATCGCCGGCTGCACGTGATCGTCGGTGATTCGAACATGGCCGAGACGACGACGATGCTCAAGGTGGGCTCGGCTGCTCTGGTTCTCGAGATGATCGAGGCCGGCGTCGCCTTCCGTGACTTCGCCCTGGACAACCCGATCCGGGCGATTCGCGAGGTGTCGCACGACCTCACGGGACGCCGTCCGGTCCGTCTGGCCGGCGGCCGTCAGGCCAGTGCCCTGGACATCCAGCGGGAGTACCACGCCAGAGCCGTCGAGCATCTGCGCACCCGTAAGCCAGATCAGCAGATGACCCAGGTCGTCGACCTGTGGGGCCGGATGCTCGATGCGGTGGAGCAGCAGGACTACGCCAAGGTTGACACCGAGGTCGACTGGGTCATCAAGCGCAAGCTGTTCCAGCGCTACCAGGACCGCTACTCGATGGATCTGTCCGATCCCAAGATCTCTCAGTTGGACTTGGCGTACCACGACATCAAACGGGGTCGCGGTGTCTTCGATCTGCTTCAGCGCAAGGGCCTGGCCGCGCGCGTCACCACCGACGAGGCCATCGCCGCGGCGGTGGACACACCACCCCAGACCACTCGCGCCAAACTCCGTGGCGACTTCATCGCGGCCGCGCAGAAGGCCGGCCGTGACTTCACCGTCGACTGGGTGCATCTGAAATTGAACGACCAAGCGCAGCGGACGGTGCTGTGCAAGGATCCGTTCCGCAATGTCGATGAGCGCGTCGATCGCCTGATTGCCTCCATGTAGCGAGGCCGACACTAAGCTGTCCGGGTGGCGATCAATAAGGTTGAACGATTGATGAACCTGGTCATCTGTCTGCTGGCCACCCGGCAATACCTCTCGGCCGACCAGATCCGCAGTAGTGTCGCCGGATACCAGGACTCCAAGTCCGATGAGGCGTTCAATCGGATGTTCGAGCGGGACAAGACCGAGTTGCGTGATCTCGGCATCCCACTGGAGACGGGGCGCAGTTCTGGGTTCTCGCCGGTCGACGGCTACCGCATCAACCGCGAATCCTACGAGCTACCCGACATCGACCTCGACACCGACGAGGCCGCCGCAGTCGCGCTGGCCGCCGCACTGTGGGACACCCCAGAGTTGGCGGCCACGAGCAACAGCGCGCTGATGAAGTTGCGTGCCGCCGGGGTGCAGATGGATTCCGAAGCCGCATTCGACGCCGGCGCCACGGCCATCCACTCGAGTGCCCCTCGCGGGATCGGGTCGCCGGAAGTCCTCGGAACGCTGCTGGCAGCTCTCGAGGAGAGTCGGCCGGTGCGCTTCGAACATCGCTCATCGCGTACCGCTCCCTACGCCACCCGCACGGTCGAACCGTGGGGAGTGGTCACCCATCAAGGTCGGTGGTACCTCGTCGGACATGACCGCGACCGCGGACAGACCCGCACGTTCCGGTTGACCCGTATCGCAACGGTCACCCCGTTCGGTAAGCCCGGCGACGTCGCCCGGCCCGGAGATGTGGACCTGCGGGCCATCGTGGGCGCGGCCGTCGACCGTTCGGGTCCTGCGGTCACCGCCCATGTGTGGGTCGCCGCGGACCGCGCCGCCGGGCTACGACGGATGGCGAAGGGCGAGGAGCCCGGTGACCACCACGGCCGACAGGGGTCCGTCCTAAAGATCGAGATGAGGTCGGTGGACGGACTGACCCGCCAAGTTCTCGGAGCGGGAACCGATGCGGTGGTGATCGATCCCCCTGAACTACGCGACACGGTGATCGACGGTCTGAAAAGCCTTGCGGGGGTGAGCTGATGACCTCGGGTACCAGTCGGCTGACCCGCCTGCTCGTGATGGTGCCGTACTTCTTGGCGAACCCTGGGGTGAGCGCGGCAGAAGCGGCTCGCGACCTCGGTACCACGCCGAAGCAGGTGATGGACGACCTCAATCAACTGTGGATGTGCGGGCTCCCGGGGTATTCGCCCGGCGACCTCATCGACCTGTCGTTCACCGAGGACAGCGTCGAGGTGACCTTCTCCGCCGGCATCGACCGACCGCTCAAGCTCACCGCAGCCGAAGCCGCGCCACTGCTGGTGGCCCTGCGCTCGCTGATCGACGCATCGGGCGTGGTGGATGCTGCTGCCGCGCGGCGGGCGATCGCCAAGATCGAGAACGCGATGGGCACCCCGATAGGGGAAGCTGTCACCGAGACACCGACCGCTGAGTCCGATCCGGCCGAGTCGCCTGCGGTGATCGCCGTGCGGGATGCAGTACGCCGGCGTCATGCCGTACGGCTGCGGTACTACTCCGCATCCCGCGACGAGGTCACCGACCGAGTTGTCGATCCCATCCGTATCCAGGCGGTGGATGGTCGCGGATACCTCGAGGGCTGGTGCCGCTCGAGCGGGGGCATCCGATTGTTCCGCTTCGACCGAATCGATGAGGCGTCGGTACTCGAGGAGGTGGCCCGACCACCGGCGACGGGGGAGTCCGATCAGACGCTTGCGCTCTTCGAATCCGATCCCACGTTGCCGCAGGCGGTGATCCAGATCGATCCGGAGGTGATCTGGGTCCTCGACTACTACCTCATCGAGCCGGTCGATCCGGACGGGATCGCGGGTTCGGATCAGCCGGTGCTGGCGACGATGACGTACGGGTCAACCGAATGGCTCACCCGATTCGTTCTCGGTTTCGGTGGCAAGATCAAGGTGCTCAATGCCGACGAGATGGCCGCGGACATCGAGGCCAGGGCAGCTGCGACGCTGGCGATGTACAGCTGAGCAACCGCCGAGCGCCGGCACTCACACGTCGACTGCCCGGTTTCCGGGTAGCATCGCAGACATACTCGATTGGGAGAGGTAACCGCACCATGAACGCATTACAGCCTTGGCACATCATCCTGGTGGTGGTCGTTTTTCTGATCCTTTTCGGATCAAAGAAGCTTCCTGACGCCGCACGCGGACTTGGCCGGTCGATGCGCATCTTCAAGAGCGAGGTCAAGGAGATGCAGAACGACGGCAAATCGGACACCGAGACACCGCCGACAACCGCCGCGACCCCGGACCCACGACAGATCACCACGGGTACGGACGCCGCCTCGGCCACCGGCACCGAGTCCGAACGCAGATCTGCCTGAGCGTTTCCACCGCCGTACGGCCGGCACAGGACGACGACCTCTTCATGGACCACACTGCGGACCGGAGAGGTCGCTTTCTGTTCGGCGCACCTCTCACTGACCTGAATAGTTCACACCGTGCGCATTCCTCTTGACCCTCGGCGCCGCAAGCGCAAGGTGAACCCCGACGGAACGATGTCGTTGGTGGAGCACCTGCGTGAATTGCGGACCCGGCTGCTGATCTCGGTGGCCGCGATAGCTCTCACCACGATCCTCGGGTTCGTGTGGTACTCCCATGGCTTCCTGGGTATCGACTCGCTCGGAGATCTCCTGCGTGAGCCCTACTGCAACCTGCCGGAATCGTCCCGCGCCAACCTCACCGGCGACGATGCCTGCCGTCTTCTGGCCACCGGCCCGTTCGACCAGTTCATGCTGCGATTGAAAGTGGCCCTGACCGCCGGGTTCGTGATGGCGTGCCCGATCTGGTTCTACCAACTGTGGGAGTTCATCACCCCGGGCATGCACGACAAGGAACGCAAGTACGCAGTCTCGTTTGTCAGCTGCGCGGCCCTGTTGTTCCTCGCCGGAACCGTGCTTGCTTACCTGGTCATGACCAAGGCGTTCGAGGTCCTGCTGACCATTGGCGACAATGTCCAGATCACAGCGCTCGCCGGTGACCAGTACTTCAACTTCCTCCTACATCTGCTGATCATCTTCGGGGTGAGTTTCGAACTCCCGTTGCTGATCGTGGCCCTGAACATGATCGGCGTGCTCAGTTACGAGCGACTCAAGGCCTGGCGTCGCGGATTGATCTTCGGCATGTTCGTGTTCGCCGCGTTCTTCACACCGGGCTCCGATCCGTTCACGATGCTCGCCTTGGCGGGTGCGTTGACGATCCTGCTCGAGATGGCCATCCAGATCGCTCATCTCCACGACTACCGCAAGGCAAAACGTCAGGAAGCCGAATGGGGAGACGTCAGCGATGACGAGGCATCCCCGATCGGCGGCCCGACAGCATCAGTACCCGCTTCCGGCCCGGTCGAGCGCCCCGCGCCGGTGTCGACGGCCCCTTCGATGAGCGGAGCCGATCACTTCGATGACACTCTCTGAGGCGCAACTCGAGCTCGACACGTTTGCGAGGCGTCAGCCATTTGCCCTCGATCCCTTCCAGCGTGACGCCTGCTCGGCGCTCGCCGACGGACACGGCGTCTTGGTATGTGCGCCCACCGGTGCAGGCAAGACCATCGTCGGCGAGTTCGCCGTACATCTCGCGCTTGCCGCCGGCACCAAGTGCTTCTACACCACCCCCATCAAGGCGTTGAGCAACCAGAAGTACGCGGATCTGGTCCGGGCGCATGGTGCGGAGTCCATCGGTTTGCTCACCGGCGACTCGTCGATCAATTCCTCCGCACCCGTGGTCGTCATGACCACCGAGGTTTTGCGAAACATGATCTACGCCAATTCGCCCGCGCTCGACCGTCTTTCGCATGTGGTGATGGATGAGGTCCACTTCTTGGCCGACCGCTTTCGCGGCGCGGTGTGGGAGGAGGTCATCCTGCATCTCGCTCCTTCGGTTCGCGTGGTGAGCCTGTCGGCGACGGTCAGCAACGCCGAAGAGTTCGGCGCGTGGATCCAGACCGTCCGTGGGGACACCACGGTGATCGTCGACGAACACCGGCCCGTGCCGCTCAGTCAGCACATGCTGGTCGGCAACCGACTCTTCGACCTGTTCGATCACCGTGATGCCGCTGCACCGAACAAGAAGCCGGCGGTCAATCCAGAACTCACCCGCTACATCCGGCATCGCGAACTCGCGGCGCGACGCGACGACGACTTTCCCCCACGAGGACGCGGTCGGCGCGGACCGCAACGGGGTGAGGGGCGCCGCGGGGGCGTTCCGAGGCCGGTTTCCCGGCCCGACCTCATCGCGCGTCTCGATCGTGAAGGTCTGCTGCCCGCAATCAGTTTCATCTTCTCGCGAGCAGGATGCGAGGGTGCACTGAGCCAGTGCCTGCGTTCAGGCCTCCGCTTGCTCGAGCCCGACCAGGCCAAGCAGGTCGACATCATCGTCGACAAATACGTCGCCGAACTCTCGGCAGCGGACCAGGACATCCTCGGCGTGCCCGCGTGGCGCGAAGGTCTCACGCGAGGGTTCGCCGCCCACCACGCCGGACTGCTGCCCGCGTTTCGTCACGCCGTCGAAGAATTGTTCGTCAAAGGTCTCGTCAAAGCCGTGTTCGCCACGGAGACACTGGCGTTGGGCATCAACATGCCGGCGCGATCGGTCGTCTTGGAACGGCTGATCAAGTTCAACGGCGAGGCGCATGTCGATCTGACGCCTGGGGAGTACACCCAGCTGACCGGTCGAGCCGGGCGTCGAGGGATCGACATCGAGGGCCACGCAGTGGTCGTGTGGACCGACGATCTCGAGCCGACGCGCGTAGCCGGCCTGGCGGGTGCCCGCACGTTCCCGTTGCGCAGTTCCTTTGCGCCTGAATACAACATGGCTGTGAACCTGATCGGGCGGCTGGGCTTGGCCGGCGCGCGAAATCTACTTGATCGGTCGTTCGCACAGTTCCAGGCGGACAAGTCGGTGGTCGGCCAGGCCCGGCAGATCGACACCGCGCGCCGTCAACTGCGCAAGATCGAGGTCGAACTGGAAGGCCGCGCCGAGGGCCGCGGCCTCGACGAGGGCATCGACGGGTTCCTGGGTTACACCAGGTTGCGCGAGCAGATCCGGTCGCGAGAGCGCTCGCTCAAGTTCGAGTCACGGATGGCCTCGCAGCAGAGCACGGTCGAAGATCTGTCCGCACTCAAGCGTGGACAGGTCATCGGCCTTCACGGTGGCCGGCACCGGGGTCTCGCAGTGGTCCTCGAGCCGGCGACCGACATCCGCGATCCCAAGCCGCTGGTGATCTGCGAGGACGCCTGGTGTGGCAGGGTCGGTCCCCGCGACTTCCTGAACCCGCCTCAGGTGCTCGGCAACATGCGGCTCGCCAAGCAGATCGACAGGCGCACGGGGCGCGGTCGACGAGACCTAGCGTCCGCGTTGCGGTCGTCGGGCATCGACATGCCCCGCGGTAAACAGGCAAAGCGCGCCCGTGCGGCAGATGATCGTGAGTTGAGTCGTTTGCGCAACGATCTGCGCAATCACCCAGCACATCAGATTCCGCAGGACGACGAACTCTTTCGGTTGGCCGAGCGACGAAACCGGGTTGCGCGTGAGATCTCGGCGCTCGAGGAATCGGTTGCCCCGCGGACGTCGACGCTGTCGATCAACTTCAATCGCATCGTGGCAGTGCTCATCGAACTCGGGTACCTCGAGAAGGCGGAGTCGGAAGGCGAACTGAACATCACGTCGGCCGGTGACACCCTGAGCCGCGTGTACAGCGAAAGTGACCTGCTGATCTGTCAGTGCATCAGGGACGGGTTGTGGGATGAGCTGGGTCCGGCCGAACTCGCGGCTGTCGCATCGTCGGTGGTCTACGAATCCCGGCGCGACTCGTACGGTGGCGCCGAGCTCGTCACCGGAGTGGTCAGTGTGCGCGACGCACTGCACCGGACCCACTCGGCCTGGCACGACCTGACCCGCCTGGAGATGAAGCATCTCGTGGAACCCACGCGGGAGCCGGACGCCGGGTTCGCCACGGCAATTTATCTGTGGGCATCGGGGCGCGGCCTCACCGAGGTGCTCGCGGCGGCCGGGGAGCGCGGCACCTCACTTCCGGCCGGAGATTTCGTCCGATGGAGCCGCCAGGTCATCGACCTGCTCGAGCAGATCAGAACCGCTGCAAGCCTGCAGTCATCAGGGCAGTCGCGTCTGACCCGTTCCGCTTCTGCGGCCATCGCCAGTATCCGAAAAGGGGTCGTGGCCGTCGAACTCGGCTGAGTTACGCGGCGCTCCGGCCGGTCTACCTCAGCGTTTGCCGGTCGCGTCTGCTGAACCCTTCGATGAGTGTGCGGTATGTTCGGGGTCGGTAATTCTGGCGCCGCGAGTTTCCACGGTGCAGACAAGCGGAGGGAACACATGAGCGGGCCCAACGACCCCAACAACCCCGGATCGCCGCAGCAGTGGCAAGAGGGTCAGCAACCGGGCCCGTGGGGTCAACCGACACAGGGCCCGCCACCGGGGCAGGGGTGGGGTCAGCAGCCGCAGCAGCAGTACCCGCCTCAGCCGAACCCCGGTCAGCAGGGGCCCGGCCAGTATCAGCCGCCCAGCTACCCGCAGCAGGGCGGCCATTACGGCCAGCCCCAGGGACAGCCGGGCAACTACGGCCAGCCTCAAGGTCAGCAACCCGGTTACGGCCAACCTCAGGGCCAGTACGGACAACCCGGTCCGTACGGGCAGCCCGGGCAGTACGGACAGCCGGGACCCGGCGGCTCGGATCAGTTCTCGGCGATGGCTCAGCCGAAGTCGCGAAAGAAGCTGCCGCTCATCATCGGGGCGTCCGTGGTGGCGTTGATCGCAGTGATCCTTGCCGTCACCGCTTTTCTCGCACCTGGATTCGCCGTCACCAAGGTCCTCAGCCAGGAGGCGGCCCAGGAGGGTGTCAAAACTGTTCTGGAGAACGACTATCAGGCAGAGGGCGTCGAAAACGTCAAGTGTCCCAAGGACAAAGAGATCAAGAAGGGCGACAGCTTCACCTGCACGGTGACGGTGAGCGGCGCCAATCAGCAGGTCAAGATCACGTTCCTCGACGATGACGGCAAGTACGAGGTGGGGCAGCCGACCGCCGGCTGATGCCCGCGGTCGCTCGCCTGTCGTCATCGATCAGGGGAACTGCCAATCCAGTGCTTTCCCGAGTCGGGAGACCGCCGAGCCGATGCCGAGCTCTTCGATCAGATCGGCCAACGCGGCCGGATCTGCCGGCTCGCTGGGCAATCGGTCGTCCCCGCTGCTGATTATCTCTGCGTCGGTTCGGACGAACACAACCGTGCGAGCGGCGGTCAGATAGTCGGCGGCAGCTTTGAGAGAGGTGCGTTGGCGGGTGGAGATCCGCTTGTCGGCGGTCGTGGCAGCGACACGCTCCAGTTCGTCCAGAGTCCCGAACGCCTGCAACAGTTTTGACGCCGTTTTCTCCCCGATTCCGGCCACCCCTGGTAGTCCGTCGGATGGGTCGCCCCGGAGGATCGCCATCTCGGCATACGCCGAACCCGGATCGGAAGTCGGCACGTCATATCGTTCGGCGACTTCGGCAGGTCCGTACATTTCGGCCTTCGCGAGCCCGCGTCCCACATACAGAACCCGGACCGGAACCGGGTCGTCTGCCACCACTTGCAGGAGGTCTCGGTCTCCACTGACCACCACCACCGGGTCTACGGCCTCGGTGTGGGCGAGGGTCCCGATCACGTCATCGGCCTCGCAGCCTTCTGCACCGGCGGTCGAGATCCCGGCTGCGGCGAGAACGTTCATGATCATGTCGACCTGAGGTGTCAGCGTGTCGGGCACCTCTTCCGATCCGTCTCCCGCGGCGTCGGCGACACGGTGCGCCTTGTACGAAGGAATGAGGTCCGTGCGAAATGTGGGTCGCCAGGAGAGGTCCAGACACACAACCAATCGATGGGGATGCTCGCGGGTGACCAGGGCGGCGATCATGTCGAGGAATCCGCGGACGGCGTTTACCGGACGTCCGTCAGGAGCGGTCATCTTCTCCGGCAGAGCGTGAAAAGCCCGGAACCACAGACTCGCACCGTCTAGCAGCATCACTGGTTGGTTCATGGCGTAAACCATGCCAGATCCACCGACAGGTGAATGCTTGTCCCGGTGATCCGAGTCGATCCGAACGATGTCTGCGGACGACTGTCGGCGGCAGTTCTACGTCGCGCTTCGTTCGTCGCTGTCTATCGCGTCGAGAACTGCGATTTGCGTATGAGGATCGCCCGTCAGCGGTCTGGGCGGGGGACCCTGTCGCAGGGCCACTTTCACGTCGTTGCGAGTGATCGACGCAGGCTTTGTGGCAGAGACGAATCGGAGGAAGAGATCGACGAACCGGTCGGGCTCGTCGCGGAACGGAAAATGGCCTGACTTCTCGAATATCTCGAGCTGCGAGTCTGGCATCGCACTGTGCAGCATATGGGCATGACTCACCGGGATCACCTGGTCGTCGGAACCCCACACGATCAGAGTCGGGATGGCGGCGCTCAGGTAACAGCGGTCGAGCATGGTGACCACTTGGCCGCGCCAGTCGACAGCCGATCGCAGAGTCCGCGCGAACACCTCGGCCGAACCCTTCTCCGGCATGCGCTCGAGGACACGGACCACCTCGGTGTTGTCGCGGAACATCGCCATGGGCAACAGGTTCTGCATCATCCGGGCGACGGTCGAGAAAGTCGGGAACACTCCGGGTACAGAGATCACGCCCAAGGCGAGTTCGGACAGGGGCAGCGACAGCGCTCGGAGAGCTGGGTTGACACCCTTGGTGACGCCACCGGTGCCGATGAGAACCAGCCGTTCCACCATCTCGGGGTATTGATAGGCGAACTGGCCGGCCACGCCCCCGCCCAGCGAGTGTCCGACCACGGTGACGCGTTCGATATCGAGGTACGTGAGCAGATCACGCATGCCGTTCGCGAATGCAGAGACCGAGTAGTCGGCTCGGGGCCGGTCAGACAGTCCATGACCCAAAAGATCGGGAGCTATCACCGTGTATTTCTCGCTCAGCTGCTCGAACACCGGCTCCCAGGCGAGCGAGTTGTCACCGATTCCGTGCAGCAACAAGACGGCCGGACCGCTCCCTGCCATACGAAATGCGCGCTTGTAACCATGCAGGGTCGCGAACTGCGGGTCGTTTTGCGTACTCGGGACCGCACGGAGTCTGCGCGGCTCGCGTCCACGGTTCACGCTGCCGTCTTTCGATCCCATCTGTACATCATCCGTCTAACCGTCCGTTTTCGCCCGTTCAGCGACCGCTCACCGGGAAGGACCGCCTCTTCGAGGGCCGGTTAGCCTGATGGACATGGCTCACGAGCGATTCTCAGCAGAGGTGTATCGGTCCCGACTGCAACGTGCGCAGCAGTTGACGGGCTCAGCCGGATTGTCTGCGCTGTTCATCACGCCCGGGCCCGATCTGCGCTACCTGACCGGTTCCCGCGCCAGTACGTTCGAACGTCTGACTGCACTGGTGATCAGTCCCGATAGGGATCCGCAGGTCGTGGTTCCGAGGTTGGAACTCGCGGCCCTGCGGGAGTCTGCGGTCGGCGAGCTGGGCCTGGTTGTCCACGATTGGGTAGACGGTCAGGACCCGTATGCCATCGCAGTTGACGCAGCAGGTGTGAGCGCAGGTCGTTATGCCGTCTCTGATGCGGCACCGGCACTTCACACTGTTCCGTTGGCCGCCAGGTTCGGTTCGAGCCCCGAATTGGCCACCGGCGTTCTACGTCAGTTACGGATGACCAAAGACGACGCGGAAATCGACGCGTTGCGCCGGGCGGGTGCAGCGATTGATCGTGTTCATGCTCGTGTCGGCGAATGGCTCTCGGCGGGAAGGACAGAACGCGAGGTCGCCACCGACATCGAGGCCGCGATCGTCGCCGAGGGTCATACCGGCGCCGAGTTCATCATCGTCGGCTCCGGCCCCAACGGCGCCGACCCCCACCACGAGGTGTCTGATCGGGTGATCGAAGACGGCGATGTGGTGGTCGTCGACATCGGCGGTCCTGTCGAGCCCGGGTACAACTCGGATTGCACTCGAACTTATTGTGTAGGAGAACCTTCCGGGGAGATAGCCCGTCGGTACCGGGTACTGGAAGAAGCCCAGCGCGCCGCGGTGGCGGCAGTACGGCCGGGCGTCAGCGCTCAGGAGATCGATGCAGCGGCCCGCAATGTGCTGGCCGAGGCCGGACTGGCCGACAAGTTCGTCCATCGGACCGGCCACGGAATCGGTCTGTCAGTCCACGAAGAGCCCTACATCGTTGAGGGAAACGACACCGAGCTGCAGGTCGGAATGGCCTTCAGCGTCGAACCCGGGATCTACTTCCCAGGTGGATGGGGTGCACGAATCGAAGACATCGTCGTGGTCACAGCCGACGGATGCGAATCACTCAATCAGCGGCCTCATGAGCTGAAGTCGGTCTGACGGCGCACTTTCTACCCACTGTGCAGGCTCAGGCTGCAGAAGCGACGACGCCGATCAGTAGGGCCGCGGCCGGCGGCGCCAGCGACTGCCCCATCGCTGCGGAGTAGCCGTACCGAACCGGCTCCGGTCTCCGTCCGGCCTGATCCATCGACGATGACCCGAACCCGGGAACCTCTGCGGCGAGGCGGTCCGCATCGAGGCCGCCTACCCCTTTGGTCGCGTGTATGTGAATCATGTTTTGCCGCAATCTGATCGCGCACTGTCGTTCCTTCCCCAGGCCGCTGAGGCCTCGTTCGATCGGTGTAGGTGCCCGACTCGTAGAAGTCGAATACCTGTTCGACAATATCGGATTCTGTTGGTAGACTTGATGAAAGGGGTTCGAGGGCTGGGGGGCTTGTCGATGAGTGATTCGGTGACGGTGGATCCACCGCCAATGCCGGTGTTGGTGGGGTTGTATCGCGATCTTGATGCGGTGTTGCAGCGGATTGCTGGTGCGTCGTCAGCTGATGTTGATGATGTGCAGGTTGCTGAGTTGGTGCGGGTGAACGAGAGAGTTGTTCGGGCACTGTCGTTTCAGGGCCTCAAGCGGTTGCAGGAGGTGAATGATCGGGGTTTGTTTCGTAAGGCTGGTCATTCGACGTTGCACCGGTTTGTGATGAGTGAGCTGCGCGTGTCTCGTGGTGATGCCTCCTCGCGGTTGAAAGCACTCGATGCTGCCGGTGTGTTGGTGTCGATGCAGGGTGAGGCGTTGCCCCCTAAGTGTCCGGCTGCTGCGGAAGCGTTGGCCGAGGGTGTTATTGGGTTGGCGCACATGGATGTGATGCTCAAAGTCCGCGACAAGATTCCGCACAAGTCAGCGCCGGAAGTGTATGACGTGGTCGATGCCTGGATGACCGACAACGCCCGCACGTTGACTCCGACTGAGCTTGAGGTGTGTGGTCGAGAAGTACTAGCGCGGGTGGACCCGGACGGGACACTTACCGACGACGTCGACCGCAAACGCAACCGCGGCCTATCGGACGGTGCACAAGGGTTGGACATGATGAGCAAGCTCACCGGAAATCTGGATCCGGCGACGTTGGCGTTGTTTCGGACGGTGATGGATGTGTGGGCAGCACCCGGGATGAACAATCCTGACGACCCGAACTCACCTACCGGGGCCGTCGATGACCCGAGCATGGATCCAGCGGTCATCGAGGCCGCGGCCGGGCGTGACACCCGTTCCCGTGCCCAACGTCAACACGACGCATTCAAAGCAATCCTCAAAACCATCCTCGAGTACAAACTGCTCGGCACCTCCCACCGTGGCCTGCCGGTGCAGGTGATCATCACGATGACCAAGCAGCAGCTTGATGAGGCCGCCGGTATCGCCCACACCGCCTCCGGTGTCGACCTGCCAGCCAAGGATGCCTTGGAGTTGGCGACGCGGGCGGATTGGTCGCTGGCAGTGTTCGCCAACCACTCCGCCGACGTCCTCTACTTCGCCCGGGCAAAACGCACCGCCCAGCAAGGTCAACGGATGGCGCTGTTCGCCAAAGACCGAGGCTGCACCAGCCCAGGCTGTCGCAACCCCATCTCCTGGACCGAGATCCACCACACCACCGCCTGGGCCGACGGCGGTTTCACCGACATCGACGAACTGGCCCCGGCGTGCATCCCGCACCACAAGATGATCGGACCTGGCGAAGACCAATGGCAAACCATCATGCTCACCGACGGCCCCGACGCCGGCCGAGTCGCGTGGATTCCACCCAGATACATCGACCCGGACCAACAACCGCGAGTCAACCGAGCCCACCACACCGACCACACCATCGAAGCGGCATGGCAGAACATCATCGCCGAACGCCAACAGGCACTCGACGAACGCGAACAACGCATGCAGCTCCAGCAACACAACCCGGCCGAGGCAATGGCCACCGGGGACGACGACGTCAGGCAACCCGGGCCGTCAGACTGATACTTGTTGGCAGCCAATGCGTTCTGGCTGGTGCGTTACGAACTAGTCAGTGGTTCCGAGGAGAGTTCGTGAGCCGAGTACGCGCTTGACTTCGATCTGAATGACTACGCGTCGCGGGTTGACCTTTGGTTGCTTGTAGCGGTTCGCGTAGCGACGTTCACCTTCGGCGACAGCGCCGGGGTCGCGGTGCACCGACGCCGGGCCCTCGAGGGTCAGCCAGCGCGGGCCATCCACCTGGAAGACCGCCGCATACCCCGCACGCTCCACGTTGAGTACCTTCTGGCTTCCTTCGAAGGTGATCACCCGGACGAGCTCGGCTTCTTCGTCGTAGGTGAAGCCGACCGCAACAACGTGGGGCGTCCCGGCCTGCCGCACGGTGGTCAGGCTTCCCAGATGGCGGACGCTCAGAAACTCGAGCGCATCAGGGGTGAGGTCGGCTGCTGTTTTGGACATCTACAGAGAATAGTCAACTTGGCCAGCATGCCTCTGGCCACCCACTCGGACAGGACTCTGGCTGATTGAACGCAAACGACGGCTGCGGTCGCACGTCCGTGGAATAGTTCAACGATGGCCAGCCCTACCCTGGAACTTGTTCGTGGACAGAACGTTTCCCTCGAAGACATTAACAATGGTAACGACCGCCTGGCGATTACGGTCCGCAGCCGTTTTCCGACCGAGTCAGGTGTGCGCCCTGATGTGAGCATCCTGCTACTCGGTGCTGACGGGAAGGTCAGGAGCAATTCTGACTTCGTGTTCTACAACCAGCGGGAAGCGGCGGGAGGTTCCGTCCGTATCTCCGAAGCGTCTGCGCAAGAGGGCGAGGCAACGGAAGCCGCCTCCAGTGACGTGCTTCTTGTAGATCTCGCGGCCCTTCCTGAAGACATCGCGCGCGTTGTCGTGAGCGCGAGTCTCGACCAGGACGCCGCTACCACCTTCGCGGCGGCCGAGGAACTCGAAATCGTCGTCACGCAGAGTGATACTGCGGCGCCCTCAGCCCTGTTCCGCATAGCCATAGACGAGCCAGTTCTGGCTCTGTTGTTCGGCGAGGTGTACCGGCGCGGGTTGGAGTGGAAATTCCGCGCAATCGGTCAGGGCTTTGCAGATGGGTTGGGCGTTCTGGCGACAGAATTTGGCGTGGAGGTCGATCCGCAAGACGACGAAGTGTCAAGCGATGAGGTCGTGGACGTGCAACCTGAATCGGCTCCGACGCCCCAGAACGACAACCCAGTCGGCGCCGTGGCATCCGGCAAACAGATGACTATTAAAAAAGTCCTACGACCGCCGAAGTTGCCGGATTGGTCGATCTCCGAGCCAGTCGACAAGGGCGAGTGGGACCGCGCTCGCCTTTTCTCTGTTTCCGCCATCGGCTCTGGCGATGAGCGAGAGCGCCGAGCAGTGTCTGCGGTTCTGTCGGTGATGAGTGGAGTGCGTGAGCTCGGAAGAGAGATGGTACGGCGAAGCGGTGGCCCAGTAGGAGCCGTAGAAACCTTCATCGAGCCGGAGTTCGACTGGCAAGACAAGAGATACAGACCAGACGGGCTGCTACGCGTCACTCGTGGGCTGAAGACCTGGACAGCTCTGATCGAAGCGAAGTCATCGACAGCGAAGTTGACGGCAGAACAAGTTCAGATCTATGTCGACATTGCGCGGTCGCTCGGCTTCGACGCGGTCATCACAATCAGCAATCAACTCCCAGGTGCCGACGATGAGCACCCGGTCAAGGTCGACCGGAGAAAGCTCAAGAAAGTTGCCCTGCATCACCTCTCGTGGGACGAAATCCGTTCGGTGGCGATCTCGATGTCAATGCACAAGCAGGTCGAGGATTCGTCGCAGGGGTGGGTGCTGAGAGAATTCGTCAGATACCTTCAGCACCCGAAGTCGGGTCTACACGGCTTCACCGACATGGGGCCTCAATGGGGACAGATCCGCGAGGCTGTGAAGACAAAGACCCTCAATGCCGACAGCAAGGGCGCAGCCGAGGTCTGCCATATGTTCGATCAGCTGGTTCGCCATATCGGACATGACCTGTCGTGCTTACTCAGTGTCGATGTCCGACCTATTTTTCCCCGCAATCGCGCGGACAGCACGAGCCGGGCACAGCAACTCGCTGACTCAGGCGTCATGTTCGGCTCACTGCGAGTACCCGGCGCTGCTGGGCCCCTCACCCTGTCGGTTGACCTCCGATCTGAGCGCGTCGAGTGTTCAATGACCGTGGATGCGCCCAGAGAGGGGAGGCCGATGACCCGGGTGAACTGGCTGACCAAACAACTCGCCGCGGCTCACAAGGACACTCTGGTCGAGGCGGTGTTTGCTGGACGAAATGCGGCGCCTGTCGGAGCATTGCTGGGGACGGTGCGAGAGAAACCGGAAGCGCTACTCCCCGCTGACGGCAAACCTCCAAAGCAGTTCAAGATAACGCGCGGCAACAGCTTGGAACGAAACCGCGGAAACGTTGTCGCTTCAGCCAACAAGCTCGTCGAGGAGTTCTACCGCAACGTCGTCCAGGTGACGCGCCCGCCCAGGATATCCAAGCCCTCAGAGGCCTGACCCACAAGAGTCCGCGTCCGGTTTGGGATACTCGACCGGTGAGCAATCGTCGAGTGGTGGTTCTGTTCGGAGGACGTAGCGAGATCGGTGTCGAGGTCGCTGCCCGTCTCGCCGGGGGAGCGACAGTGGTTCTGGCCGCGCGTCGGTCCGACGACCTGGCTGATCAGCGCGAACGGATGCTCGGCGAGAACGCCGCTGAGGTGTACACCATCGAGTTCGATGCGAATGACACGGCGCATCACGACGAGCTGATCAGGAAAATAGTCGCCGAGTTCGGCAGGATCGATGTGGCGATCATCGCCTTCGGCATCCTCGGCGACCAGGCCCGCGCCGAGGTGGACACCCAGCACGCCCTGCAGATCGCCCACACCGACTACCTGGCTCACATCAGTGTGATGACCCCCTTGGCCGCAGCGCTGAAGACGCAGGGAAGCGGCGACCTCATCGTCTTCTCCTCGGTGGCCGGTGTCCGGGTCCGTCGCGCGAACTACGTCTACGGATCGACCAAGGCAGGACTGGACGGGTTCGCTTCCGGTCTCTCGGATGCGTTGCACGGCACCGGTGTTCGTCTACTGCTGGCACGCCCCGGATTCGTCATCGGGAACATGACCAAAGAACTGATGGCATCGGGCGTCAAACCCGCACCGATGTCAAAGACAGCTCCTCAGGTGGCTGACGCCGTGGTCAAGGCTCTGCATGCAGGCAAAACGGAGGTATGGATACCGGCTGCACTACGCCCCATGTTCTTCATCATGCGATTGCTGCCTCGGGCCATCTGGCGTCGGATGCCACGATGACCGACCCGCGGTTTGTCGTGGTGGGGATCGGAGCCGATGGCTGGGACGGTCTCACCGTGGCAGCCCAACGGGAACTGCAGTCCGCCCGCGTCATCTATGGATCAGCCCGCCAGATCGACCTTCTCGCACCCGTCCAGGCTGAATTGCGTCCGTGGACCAGTCCCATGTCCAGGCATCTTCGCGATGTCCTGGCCCGTACAGAACCGAAAGCGGTCCACATCCTCGCTTCAGGCGACCCGATGTTTCACGGCGTCGGCTCATCCATCGTCAAACAAGTTGGCACGCAACATGTCCGAATCATCCCGGCGGTGTCCAGCGTCAGTCTCGCCGCCGCAAGACTGGGCTGGGACCTGTCCACCACGTCGATCCGCAGCATCGTCGACCGCCCATTGGACTCGATCCTCTCGGCGGTCACCGACAACGTACGTTTGCTCATCCTGAGTCGCGACGAGACATCGCCGACACACATCGCAGAACTGCTGACCACACACGGATTCGGCTGGTCGCAGATCACGGTGCTCGAACAACTCGGTTCACACCGCGAACGGCATGTCACCGGGATCGCCCGAACGTGGGAAGCACCGGTCGTCGACCGACTCAACCTTGTCGCCGTGCACTGTGTGGGACCTGCGGTGAGCAGTCAGGCAGGACTTCCCGACACCGATTTCTCCAACGATGGACAGCTCACCAAACAGGCCGTTCGCGCCCTGACAGTCACCGCACTACGCCCGGCCCCACACCAGCTGATGTGGGATGTGGGCGCAGGTGCGGGCAGCATCGCCATCGAGTGGTTGCGCACCGATCCCAGTTGCACAGCGATAGCGTTCGAATCCGACCCACTGCGGCGGGAGCGAATCGCCCGGAACGCGGCAGACATGGGGGTCAGCGGCAATCTCACCGTACTCGGCAGAGCGCCCGACGATTTCGAACATGCGCCCGACCCGGACACGATCTTCATCGGCGGAGGAGTCACGGCACCAGGCATCATCGATGGCTGCTGGGAAGCCCTTCTCGACGGCGGTCGCATGGTCGTCAACGCCGTGACCATCGAGTCAGAGGCAGTGCTCGTGAAACAGCGATCTCTGGTGGGCGGAACGTTACGACGTTTCCACATCGACCATGCCGAAGCACTCGGCACGATGACAACATGGCGTCCCACTTTGCCTGTGACGCAGTGGATCGCAGACAAGCCCAGGAGCATTGAGTGACCGTCTACTTCATCGGCGCGGGACCAGGAGCCGCCGATCTCATCACCCTGCGTGGTGCGACACTCCTATCGCGATGCGACACATGCCTTTACGCCGGCTCTCTCGTCCCGGCCGAGATGCTGGAGCACTGCCCACCAGACGCCACCATGATCAACACCGCGAAAATGCCGTTGTCCCAGATCATCGAGCACATCGTGTCGGCCGACAGGTCCGGTCACGATGTAGCGCGCTTGCACAGCGGCGACCCGAGCTTGTATTCGGCTGTTGCAGAACAGGTGCGGCTCCTCGAGCAACACGGTGTGGCGTACCAGATCGTTCCCGGCGTACCGGCGTTCTCCGCGGCGGCCGCCGCACTGGGCCAGGAACTGACGGTGCCAGGCGTCGGACAGTCTTTGTTGATCACACGCGTGTCGACACTCTCGACGGACATGCCGAAGGGCGAACAACTGGCGGGATTGGCGCGAACAGGTGTCACGATGGCCCTTCACCTGGCGGCGCATCAAGCCGAACAGATCACGGATGCCCTCGGGCCGCACTACGGTTTCGACTGCCCCGTCGCAGTGGTTGCTTTTGCCAGCCGCGACAACCAGCAGATCATCCGATGCGCTCTACGCGACCTCCCTGGCCGCCTCACACAGGCGGACGTTCGGCGTACCGCGGTGATCTTTGTGGGCAGAGTACTTGCTGCTGAACACTTTCCGGATAGCTACCTGTACTCGTCGGCTCGCATGACCAAGCTCCGTGACGACGACGTGTCGTCGTGAGCGGCCCCGTTCTCATCCTCGGGGGCACCGCGGAGGCACGTGCTCTGGCCGAGATACTCGATCGGGACGGCATCCCGATCATCACCTCGCTGGCCGGCCGCGTCCAGAACCCCGCGCTGCCCAGTGGTGAGGTTCGAATCGGCGGCTTCGGGGGAGTGAACGGGCTACTGACCTGGCTGCGCGAACAACAGTGCATAGGGGTGGTCGACGCCACGCACCCATTTGCCCGGAAGATCTCCGCCAGCGCAGCGGCAGCGACGATGTCGGCGGGACTGCCGTTGCTGTCGCTTCGTCGGCCCCCATGGCAACCGCAGGCCGGGGACCATTGGCTGGACGTTCCGGACATCGTTGGTGCGGCCGCGAAAGTCGCCGAGCACGCCGACCGCAAGCCGGATCTCCGGGTCTTCCTCACCACAGGTCGCCAGGATGTTGATGTGTTCGCCCACATCGAGAACGCCTGGTTCTTGATCCGTCTTGTCGACCCACCCGAGCGCGAGACTCCGCCGCAGAACTTGATCCTGCGCAACCGTGGGCCGTACACACTCGAAGGCGAGCGCAAGCTTCTGCGCGAGCACCGAATCGATGTGGTCGTCACCAAGAACAGCGGCGGAGATCTGGTTCGAGCGAAACTGGATGCAGCTCGAGAGCTCGAACTGCCGGTCATCATGGTGCAGCGACCGGTCACCCTGACCGGCACGGCTGTGGAAAGGCCTGAGGACGCGGCCCGCTGGGTCCGTCAGCGGGTGCTGTCGTAACGGCGGTTGGTGAACACGGCCGGACCACCGGCCCGCTGGATCACCGTGGTGGTGGACGACCCGACGATGAGCAGCGTTCGCATGTCGACAGCTGCCGGATCGAAATCGGCGACCGTGCTGATGACAACAGATTGCTCGGGTCCGCCCACGTCTCGCCCCAGAATGACGGGCGTCGAGGGCGCTTTGTGTTCCAGCAGAATGCCTTTGAGCTCGGCTGCTTGCCAGTTCCGGCTGGCCGACCCGGGGTTGTAGATGGCGATCACCAGATCAGCACGTAGCGCTGCCCGCACTCGCTCGACGATGACGTCCCACCCTTTGAGCCTGTCCGACAGTGAGATCACCGCGTAGTCATGGCCCAGCGGTGCGCCGGCGAGACTCGCCACGGCATTGGCTGCGGTGACCCCTGGAACCACCCGGACCGGCACATCGCGCCACTGGTCGTCGGCCGACTCCTCGACAACCGCAGCCGCCATGGCGAACACACCGGGATCGCCCGAGGACACCACGACGACGCGCGCGCCGTTTTTTGCGAGATCCAGTGCCAGGCAGGCTCGCTCGGATTCGACCCGGTTGTCGCTGGCATGCATTCGCTGGCCAGGCCGAGGGTTGATGCGGTTCAGGTACGTCTTGTACCCCACCAGATCGGTGGCTCTTGCGAGCTCAGCCCGAACCTCTGGCGTGGTCCAGCGCGCCGCGCCGGGCCCGAGACCGACAACCACCACCTCACCGTGGACGGCCGGTTCTGCCAGGGGTGGGCTGTTGAGCCGCCCTGGTATCACCACCATGGAGAAGTAGGGGACAGAGGTGATGTCCACATCAGATATGGGCAGGACCTTCTGTGCGCCCGTCGAAGCACGTTCCACATACCAGGCGTGATCGATACGTCCAGACTCTTCTAGGGCCGCAACGACATCTGGGAAGGTGCGGCCGAGTTTCATGATCGCGACGGCGTCGCTGTCCTCGAGGCGGCGCACCAATTCGTCCTTCGGCAGCGTCCCGGGCAACACCGTCAACGTCTCGTCGGCCTCCACGAGCGGCAATCCGGTGGCCGCCGCCGATGCGCTGACCGACGTCACACCGGGGATGATCTCGGTCTCGAACCGACTCGCCAACCGTTTGTGCATGTGCATGTACGAGCTGTAGAAGAGCGGGTCTCCTTCGGCCAGCAGTGCCACCGAGCGACCGGCCGAAAGGTGCTGCGCGAGAACATCGGCCGCTTCGGTGTAGAAGTCGTCGAGTGCACCTCGGTACCCACCGGGATGATCGGTCGTCTCCGTGGTCACCGGATACATCAGCTTTTCTTCGAGCTGGGCGGAGCGCAGATACGGTTCGGCCACTGATCGTGCGATCGACCTGCCGTGTCGAGCGCAATGGTAGGCGACGACGTCTGCTTCACCGATGATGCGGGCTGCTTTCACCGTGACGAGTTCGCTGTCACCCGGGCCGATCCCGACGCCCCAGAGTTTTCCCTGTACTGCCATGTCACTCCACCGTCGATGCCAACGCGTTGATGGCCGCAGCGGTGATGGCGGAGCCGCCGCGGCGGCCGAGGACGGTCAAGAACTCGATGTCGTCGCGCTCGGCCAGCGCTGCACACGACTCGGCGGCGCCGATGAAACCCACCGGGGCCCCGATCACGGCGGCAGGTCGAGGCCCGCCGGCATCGATCAATTCGAGCAGGGCGAACAAGGCCGTGGGCGCGTTCCCGATGGCCACAACCGCCCCTTCCAAGCAAGGCCGCCACAATTCCACCGCCGCAGCGGTTCTGGTGGTCTGCAGGTCCGCCGCCAACTGCGGCGTGGCCGGATCGGTCAACAGGCAGAGCACTTCGTTGTCTGCAGGCAGGCGTTTGCGAGTGACCCCGGACGCAACCATGTTCGCGTCGCACAGCACGGGAGCTCCTCGATTCAGCGCGCCGCGCGCCGCCGTGACGAGCCCCGGAGATGCGCGCACATCGTCGGTGAGGTCCACCTGACCGCAAGCGTGGATCATCCGCACGACGACCTGGGACAGATCGTCGTCGAACTCGGCCAGATCGGCCTCGGCGCGGATGGTCGCAAACGACTGACGGTAGATCTCCGCGCCGTCACGGATGTAGGTGTACATGGTGAAAGCCACCATAGTTGGTCGATCAGAACGCTCGGCGTTCGTACCCCATCGGGGTCGCCTGCACCCGGGTGTGAGCAGCGTGCGGCGATCCACAGCCGCGTTCGCAGCCCACCCAGTGCTCGCGGCTGTCAACGGGCTGGTCGCCGATCGCCAGAAATCGCTCGAGATCCCCACGCACATCGGCATGCGATCTGTCGCATCCCGGCAATCCAGAGCAGGCGCTCACCCGCGTCCACGGCGACGTTGCATCGAAGATCAGACCCATGGGGGCCAGCACCCGCACCACCGTGTCCGCCATTCCGTCCGTCAGATCACAGATGAGGATTTCCTTGCGCGGCGTGAAATAGATGTCGCGCTCGATGGCAGCGAGGAACTCGGCGATACGCGCAGACAATCGTCCGTGAGGCACCACCGAACCCAGCGAGATGAGGTCGTCGTCCTGCGCGAGCCAGCCCACCAGCGGCTCCGACGGCGGGGCAGGCGGGGTGTGCGGTCGAGCTCGGGGGAGACCTTCGAGCAACCCTGTGATCGTCGGCGAAGCATCCAGGTCCTGTACTCGCCACTCGTCCGTACGGTCGGTGAGGAACGCGTGAGCCACATCGAGCATCGTCGCGGCTGCGCGATCGGCTGTGACCTGCCGCCCGGTGGGGTTTCCGGCAACCACGAGGTCGAAATGCCCGCTGTCGACCGCCACGACGCCTGCGTCGGGTGCCTCGGCCAGCACGTCGCCGCGCCCGTCGTCGACCCCGAAGAGGAAACGAGCCGGCAGTGCAGCCAACACGTCGTCCCCGCGAAGGGCGAGGTCGAGTCGATCGAGGACCGGTCGGCCGTCGAGCAGCCCGCCGCGGCGACCACTCAATGCCGACAGTTGCACATTGCGCACCCGTTCGTGACTCGGGGTCGGGATGAGATTCGCGTCGACGATCATGTCGCCGGCGCCCCCCACGTCCGCTATTCCGCGTAGCTGCAGGTTGCCGCGCGAGGTCAGTTCCATGTGTCCGTCCCCGAACTGCTCCGCCACCACGACGAGAGCTTGCAACTGGGCGGGGGTTATCCGGCCGCCGGGAAGGCGGATACGCGCCAGATGACCGTCGGCTGCGGGATGCGCCGAGAACACTCCCGGACAACGATCGGCGGGACGGGACATGGGGACCACGGTACTGGCCGTGCGTGGGGTGATGCCGGATCGGCATGTCACCGGCGGCCGGCCCATCGACGACCAGACGTGGTCAGTTGATTGCCGGCTTCTATAGGCTGAGCCCGACCCGCAACGGGGAAGCCGGTGGAAATCCGGCGCGGTCGCGCCACTGTGTCGGGGAGACCCGGAGTCAGACCCCCGTTGCCGTACCGCCACACCAACCCGCTGGGCGCGAGATCCCGGCAAGGAGGAACCCCGTGATCCTGCTGCTGTCCACCTCGGACACCGATCTGCTGACGGCCAAGGCCAGCGGCGCGGACTTCCGATTGGCCAACCCATCGCGTCTACTGGTCAGCGAGGATCTGCCGGTCCTGCTCGACGGCGCCGATCTCGTCGTGGTTCGGATCCTCGGTGGCCGACGGATGTGGGAGGAAGGCCTCGACGCCGTCCTGGCCGCGGGGCTGCCCACCGTGGTGCTCTCGGGCGAACAGCTACCTGATCCTGACCTGATGTCGTTGTCCACGGTTGCACCCGGTGTTGCCGCCGACGCGCACAACTACCTCGCCCAGGGCGGGCCGGACAACCTCGCCAACCTCCACGCGTTCCTGTCCGACACCGTCCTGCTGACCGGCCACGGATTCCAGGGTCCCGTCGCGACGGCGCAATGGGGACTGCTCGAGCGTTCGGTGCAATCCGACACCGACGGGCGGCCGACCATCGCGGTGCTGTACTACCGGGCTCAGCACCTTGCGGGGAACACGGCGTATATCCACGCCTTGTGTGACGCCATCGAGGACAAGGGTGGCCGGGCTCTGCCTATCTTCTGCGCGTCGCTACGCACTGCTCCCGACGATCTGCTGGCACAACTAGCGGTCGCCGACGCGCTGGTGGTCACCGTCCTCGCGGCCGGCGGCGCCACACCCGCAACGGCGTCCGCCGGTGGCGACGACGACAATTGGAACATCGAGCAGCTCGCGCGTCTCGACGTGCCGATCCTGCAGGGCCTGTGCCTGACCTCGTCTCGGGAGAGCTGGGCCGCCAACGACGACGGGATGTCACCCCTCGACGTGGCGACGCAGGTGGCGGTCCCGGAATTCGACGGTCGGATCATCACGGTCCCGTTCTCCTTCAAGGAGATCGGCGACGACGGACTGCCCTGGTACCGACCCGACGCCGAGCGTTGCGCGCGGGTGGCAGGAATTGCAGTGCGGCACGGACGGCTACGGCATATTCCTTCAGCACAACGACGTATCGCAGTGATGCTCTCCGCCTATCCCACCAAGCATGCCCGCATCGGCAATGCCGTCGGCCTTGACACGCCCCAGAGTCTGCTGCGGCTTCTCGAGGCCATGCGTGCCGCCGGGTACGACATCGGTCCCGAGGTCGGCGACAGCGCCGTACCCGGTCTGGCGGAGAACGATTCGGACAAGCTGATCCACACGCTGATCGCGGCCGGGGGACAAGACCCCGATTGGCTCACCGAGGAAGCATTGGCGGCCAATCCCATTCGTCTGTCGGCAAAGGACTACCGCGATTGGTTCGCGACGTTGCCCGACGACCTACAAGAATCGATGATCGAACACTGGGGGCCTGCCCCCGGCGAGTTGTTCGTCGACCGATCGGTCAATCCCGAAGGCGATATCGTCATCGCGGCAATGCAATTCGGCAACATCGTCCTGATGGTTCAACCGCCACGCGGATTCGGCGAGAATCCCGTTGCCATCTATCACGATCCCGACCTGCCACCGAGCCACCACTACCTGGCCTGCTATCGATGGGTTGCCGCAGAGAACGGGTTCGGTGCCGACGCAGTGGTGCACGTCGGCAAACACGGCAACCTCGAGTGGCTGCCCGGCAAGACGCTCGGGATGTCAGCATCATGTGGGACCGACGCGGCACTGGGCGACCTCCCGATGATCTACCCGTTCCTCGTGAACGACCCCGGCGAGGGCACCCAGGCCAAGCGTCGTGCCCATGCGACGCTGGTCGACCACCTGATCCCGCCGATGGCCCGAGCCGAGAGCTACGGAGACATCGCCCGTCTGGAGCAGTTGCTTGACGAGCACGCCAACATCTCAGCGCTCGACCCGGGCAAGCTGCCTGCGATTCGACAGCAGATCTGGACGCTGCTGCAGGCGGCGAAGATGGATCACGACCTGGGGCTGTCCGAACGACCACAGGAAGACGTCTTCGACGACATGCTGCTGCATGTCGATGGCTGGTTGTGCGAGATCAAGGACGTGCAGATCCGCGACGGCCTGCACATTCTCGGCCAGCCGCCGGCCGATGACGTCGAAGTGGATCTGGTGCTGGCGATGCTGCGCGCACGTCAACTCTGGGGCGGGAAACAGAGCCTGCCCGGGCTACGGGAGGCACTCGGTCTGGTCGAGGACGGCACCGCAGGCCGCGGTGCCACCGACGACATCGAAGCCCAGGCACGCGAACTCGTGGCCGCATGCGCGAAGAGCAACTGGGACATGTCAACCATCGCGGAGGTGGCTGCCGGGCACCCCAGCGAGGTGGCCCAGATCCTCGAGTTCGCCGGAACGGAGATCGTTCCACGGCTGCGGCAGACCGACCAGGAGATACCGCGAATACTGCACGCTCTCGACGGCGGTTTCATCCCCGCCGGGCCCAGTGGATCGCCATTGCGCGGCTTGATCAACGTACTTCCCACCGGCCGCAACTTCTATTCCGTCGACCCCAAAGCTGTCCCGTCCAAGCTCGCATGGGAGACGGGCCGCGCGATGGCCGACTCACTGCTCGAGCGCTACCTCAAAGACCATGGCGAGTACCCGAAGTCGGTCGGATTGTCGGTGTGGGGGACCAGTGCCATGCGCACATCGGGCGACGACATCGCCGAGGTACTCGCCCTCCTCGGAGTGGTGCCGATCTGGGACGAGGCCTCGAGACGGGTCACCTCCCTCGACCTGATTGAGCCCGCCGAACTCGGCCGACCGCGTATCGACGTCACCGTGCGAATCTCCGGATTCTTCCGCGACGCCTTCCCCCATGTGGTGACCATCCTCGACGACGCGGTCCGGATGGTGGCCGCGCTTGATGAACCCGATGATGTGAACTTCGTTGCCGCACACGCCCGGGCCGACATCGCAGAACACGGTGATGCCGACCGGGCCACCACCCGGATCTTCGGCTCCAAGCCTGGTACCTACGGCGCGGGATTGCTGCAGTTGATCGATTCCAAGGATTGGCGCACCGACCAAGACCTGGCGCAGGTGTACACGGCATGGGGAGGTTACGCGTACGGGCGTGGTCGTGACGGTGTCGCAGCCGTCGAGGACATGCGGTCGGCGTATCGGCGAATTGCGGTGGCTGCCAAGAACACCGACACCCGCGAGCACGATATCGCCGATTCGGACGACTACTTCCAGTATCACGGCGGCATGGTCGCAACCGTTCGCGCTCTGACCGGACGGGACCCGGAGGCGTACATCGGCGACAGCACCACGCCCGACAATGTGCGCACGCGCACTCTGTCCGAGGAGACGACACGCGTCTTTCGTGCGCGAGTCGTCAACCCACGGTGGATCGGTGCGATGCAGCGGCACGGGTACAAGGGCGCCTTCGAGATGGCCGCCACCGTGGACTACCTCTTCGGTTACGACGCCACCACCAACGTGATGGCCGACTGGATGTACGAGCAACTCACGGAGTCCTATGTCCTCGACGAGGCCAACAAGGACTTCATGACCAAGTCCAACCCCTGGGCGCTGCACGGCATCGCCGAGCGACTGCTGGAAGCGGCCCAACGTCAGATGTGGTCCTCACCGCCACCGGAGATGCTCGACGAACTGCGCCGCGTGTACCTGGAAACCGAGGGTGACATCGAAGGGGCCTGACCTCATCGGCTTCGATTCGCCCTGGTGGACACCGTTAAAAGCGTTGATCCCACGGGTCGGGAGAAAATCGGGCATCTCGTTCGTTGTCCCCGTGTACGCACATGCCGATAGTCGGGACGGTTGACACCATGAAGTTCGCACTCTTCTTGCTCTATGTGGCGATCGAGATCGCCGCGTTCGTCGGACTCTGTTACGCCATCGGCTTCGGCTGGACACTGCTGTTGGTGGTCGCAACGGTCGTCGGCGGGTTCTGGTTGCTGCGTCGTCAGGGCGCCAAGACCTTCGCCAATCTGCGCGACGCCGGACGCAGCGCAGCAGGTGGCAGCCCCGTCGATCCGGCCGACTCAGCAGCACCCGTTGCCGACACCGCACTGCTGGCCGCGGCGACAATACTCATGATCATCCCCGGCCTGGTGTCGAGTGCGGTCGGTATTCTCTTGCTACTCAAGCCCATTCGGGTTCTGTTGCGGCCCATGGTCATCGCCGTCGGCACACGCAAGGTGGTCAGCGCCATGGAGAAGAACTACGCACGGTATGGACGCGGCATGGCAAGAGTCACCGTCGTGGACGGCCAGGTCATCGATACCTCCGGTGCGGGAACCACGGGAACCACCGGCTTCGACTCGGGACGTCCTCAACTCCGCAAGCCCTACACCGAGCTCTGATGCGCTTGCCCATCGGAACGGATCCGGCCGCGGCGGCAGCTTGTTCACGGACCTGCAGCGACTGACGATCGGTTCGACAGGCAGACTGGACGCTCGTGGAGAGTCAATTGCTGATCGGTGGCCATATCTATACCCCGAGTGCCCCCGACGCGACGGCCATGGCAGTTGCGAACGGCACCATCGTCTGGGTGGGTTCGGATCACGTCGGCCGTACCTTGCATCCCGACGCGCAGGTGATCGATCTCGACGGGGCACTGGTGGCGCCCGCCTTCGTCGACTCGCACGTGCACCTGACCTCGGCCGGTCTGGCTCTACGTGGCCTGGACCTCAGTGACGCCGTGAGCCGGGACGACTGCATCGAACAGATCCGCCGATACGCTGCCGAACACACCGACACCGACATGATCTGGGGCCTGGGTTGGGATGAATCGACGTGGCCGGATCTGACCTGCCCTTCAACTGCCGAAGTGGATGCCGTGGTTGGCAACCGACCGGTGTATCTGGCACGCATCGACGAACACTCGGCCGTGGTGTCCACTGCGCTGCGGGCTCGGGCCGACGGTCTGGTGGGAAGTCACGGCTACGACGAGCAGGGGCCGCTGACCGCCGACGCCCACCACCGGGTCCGTGCCGCGGCCCGGATGTTGTTGAGCGCCAATGGGCGACATCGCGCCCAGCGTGCTGCTCTCGACGATGCAGCCGCACACGGCATCGTGGCGGTCCACGAGAACGGCGGCCCGGACATCAGCGGCCGCGACGACTTCCTGTCACTGGCCCACCTCGACCACCCCGTCGAGATCCGTCGATACTGGGGCGAACCCGTCACCGACTCCGAGCACGCCCGCGCTCTGCAGGCCGAGACGGCCGCACACGGCCTCGGTGGCGACCTCTTCATCGACGGGGCCATCGGGTCGCACACCGCGCTGCTCCGAGAGCCCTACAGCGACGCCGACACCCACGGCGTCTGCTACCTCGACGAAGACACCGTCACCACTCATCTACGCGCCTGCACCGCTGCCGGTATCCAGTCGGGCTTCCACGTGATCGGCGATGGCGCGATGGACGTCGTGGTGAATGCATTCCGCGAAGTGGCGGCGGAGTTCGGCGGTCCGGCGATGGCCCGATTGGGACACCGCATCGAGCACGCGGAGATGATCACCGGTGACCAGGCCACCACTCTTGCTGCCTGCGGCGTCATCGCCAGTATGCAGCCGTTGTTCGACGCCCTCTGGGGCGGCCCGGGCCAGTTGTACGAGCAGCGGCTCGGTCCCGAACGTGGCCGCTCACTCAACAACTTCGCCCAGTTGGCCAAAGCAGGCGTCGGCCTGGCCTTCAGCTCGGATGCACCGGTGACCTCGATGCGTCCGTGGGAGGCAATCGCTGCGGCCGCGCATCACAACAACCCTGCCAGCGCCATCTCCGTTCGAGCAGCTTTCGCAGCGGTCACCCGGGGGGCGTGGCGGGCCGGTGGTCACCGCGACGGTGTGGCCGGAACCCTCGTTCCCGGCGCGCCCGCCGACTACGCCGTCTGGGATGTGGACAACCTGGTGGTTGCCGGATCGGCTGATCCGGCAGTGGCCCGCTGGTCCACCGACCCGCGGTCGCGGGTACCTGCACTACCCGACCTCAGTTCAGGCAGCCGGCTTCCGGAGTGCATTCGTACCGTGAGGGCAGGCGTGACGATCTATGACCGGGCGGGGCTGTGACGGCGGCAATCGCTCCAGGTGAGTCCGAAGGCGGAACGATCGCCCGGCTCCGAGACGCGACGCAGCGACCATGGGTGATTCGCACCGCGGTCAGTGCGCTTGGAGGAGTGCTCATGTGGGCCGCATTCCCGCCACGCGATCTCTGGTTCCTGGGCATCTTGTCGCTGGCGTTGCTCGCAGCCGCGCTCAGAGACGTTGTTCGATTCCGCGAGGGATTCTGGTACGGATTCGTCTTCGGCCTCGGGTTCTTTCTCCCGCTGCTGCCCTGGATCGGGGTGTATGTGGGGCCGCTCCCGTGGGTGGCGTTGGCAGTGGTGATGTCGCTCTACACCGGGTTGTTCGGCGTGATCGCCTGCCGTACTACCACCTGGCCCGCGGCACCGTTGTGGTTCGCGATCATGTGGGTAACCGTCGAGTGGGCGCGTTCATCATTCCCGTTCGGCGGGTTTCCCTGGGGCCGCACAGCTTTCGGTCAAGTCGGTGGGCCGATGCTGTCACTCGCCTCGATCGGGGGTGCACCTCTGGTGTCGTTCTCGGTGGCCTTGACGGGGGCAGCGCTGACCGCAGTGATCGGGGCGGCGATCCGACGGCCGGTCAGATGGCAGGCCGTGGTGCCGGTTGTGGTGCTCGCGCTCGTCACACCGATTGTCGCGGTCGCCCTGTGGCCCTCTGTAGACGGCAGGAACAGTTCCGACGATGAGATCACCGTGGCCGCGATTCAGGGCAACGTCCCCCGGCTGGGCCTCGACTTCAACGATCAGCGTCGGGCGGTCCTGGACAACCACGTACGCGAGACCCTCCGTCTGGCTGCCGCGATCGACGCCGGTGACGCCGTCCGTCCCGACATCGTGGTGTGGCCCGAGAACGCCTCCGACATCGACCCCACCGCGAATGAGGATGCAGCCGAAGAAATCACGGCGGCCTCAGCAGCTGTCGGCGCCCCGATCCTGGTGGGCACGCTCGTCCGGAACGCTGACGGACGCCCGACGAACACCGTGCTGGTGTGGGACGGACGGCGCGATTCCGGAGACCAGATACGTGGCCGGTACGACAAGCAGATCATCCAGCCGTTCGGCGAGTACCTGCCGTGGCGAAGCTTCTTCACCCTCTTCTCCTCATATGCCGAGCAGGCAGGCAATTTCCGCGCCGGCACCGGCCCAGGTGTTGTCGACGTCGAGACCACCGGTGGACAGAGCGTGACCGTGGGGGTGTCGACGTGTTGGGAGATCGCGTTCGACCGTTCGGCACGTAAGGCCGTGCAATCGGGGGCCCAGTTCCTCTCGGTGCCCACGAACAACGCCACCTTCGGACGCACGCAGATGACCTACCAGCAGTTGGCGATGTCACAGCTACGGGCGGTCGAGCACGGGCGCGCCGTGGTGGTGGCAGCAACGAGTGGTGTGAGCGCGATCATCGCGCCCGACGGCCACACCAGCTCACGCAGCGGGTTCTTCGAACCCGCGACCCTGCAGGGCACGATTCCGTTGCACACAGGCGAGACCGTCGCCACGAAAATTGGACCGTGGCCCGAACGATTGGCCGTACTCTTGGGCGTCTGCGCCTTTTTGTTCCTGCTGGCGCCAGGCATTAGGTTCAGGGGATGGTCAAAGGAGGAGCATGGTGACGGAGCCTGAGCACAACTCGCAGGCTGCGCGGCCGGTCGGGGCCGACGGGGCGGGCACCCTGGTGATCATCCCGACGTTCAACGAGATCGAAAACCTGCCGTTGATCGTCAAGCGTGTGCACGCAGCGCAGCCCGCGGTGCACATTCTGATCGTCGACGACAGCAGTCCCGACGGCACCGGCGAACTCGCCGACAAGCTGGCGGCAACCGACGGCGCTGACCGCATCCATGTGATGCACCGCACCGTGAAAGACGGTCTCGGCGCCGCTTACATTGCCGGCTTCAAGTGGGGCCTGGCTCGCGACTACACCGTCTTGGTGGAGATGGATGCCGATGGCAGTCATGCTCCGGAGCAGTTGCATCGACTGCTCGACCGCCTCAACGAGGGTGCCGACCTGGTGATCGGGTCTCGGTACGTTCCGGGAGGAACGGTGGTCAATTGGCCGCGGCGACGCGAAATTCTCTCGCGGGGTGGCAATGTCTACTCGAGGCTGGCGCTCGGGGTCAAGATCAAAGACATCACCGGAGGGTTCCGCGCGTATCGCCGCCATGTGCTGGAAACACTCGACCTGTCGTCTATCGAGTCGCACGGCTACTGCTTCCAGGTGGACCTCGGGTGGCGGACGGTCCAGGCCGGGTTCGATGTCGCTGAAGTCCCCATCACGTTCACCGAGCGCGAGCTGGGGGAGTCGAAGATGAGCGGGAGCATCGTCCGCGAGGCGGCCTTCAAGGTCCCTCGCTGGGGACTGACCCACCGGATGGCCAAGCTCCGCCGGAAATGACAAACGCCGCGGCACCGTTAGGTGCCGCGGCGATGTCGTGAACTGACCGGACTAGCTGGCGCCCCGGCGACGAGCTTTGAGCAGGTCCAGGCGCTCGGCGAGCAACACCTCGAGCTCCTCTTCGCTTCGACGTTCGAGCAGCATGTCCCAGTGGGTACGCGGCGGCTTGACCTTCTTCTCCTCCGGCTCGGCACCTTCCAGAATGGTGCCTTCCATACCGTTCTTGCACGGCCACGTCGACGGGATCTCGGCGTCATCCGCAAACGGGACGTCGAAGATCTCACCATTGTCGGTGCGGTACTGGACGATGCGCCGGGGAGCAAGGTCATGATCGCGATCGGTCTCGTAGCTCACCGCTCCGAGACGGCTGCCGCGTAGGACTCGATCTGCCATAACTACTGTCCTCTCGTTGGATTACCTATCCATCTTACGCGCGTTGCGGGACCACGTGCGAAATACGTCCTCGAGACGCCGCGGTCGCTCCGCGAGTTCGGGTCTGCAGCCCGGTACCGTCATCGTCTATGGATCATTCGTCCACCACGGCGAGACGAAGCCGGACCCGCAATTCCTGCTCATGGTGCGGCCGCGAGGTCATCGAGTCGGAGATGGGCCGTCGTCGCAAGTACTGCAAGCAGTCCTGCCGCCAACGCGCATACGAGCAACGCAGTCTGGTCGCCGGTTCTTCCATCCCGGCCGATGCAGTGGTTCTGAGCGCGGGCGAAGCCGATGAACTGATCGAGCGGTTGTTCCGGTTGCGGTGCGCCGCCGAGGACATTGCTACGGCAGTTGCCGAGGAAGCCGACAGATCCGAACTCGCCGAGCTCGGCGCCGAGTTGGTGGCTCTGGCCAAGGAAGCCGAGCGGTGGCGCTGACGGATCCGACGGGTCTCGCTACAGCTGTCGCCGTGCCCCGGGCTGCGGCGCCGGGTCGGCGAGGCGGGCGACGATCTGACGCGCTTGCGGTGATTGGGGCTCGATCTGTTCGGGCCTCACCGACCATTGCAGACCCACCCAGGGGTCGTGCGCCGTGGCGTCCGCGGACATCGGGAACATCAGCGTGCGGTCGGCGATCATGCTGACCAGCGGGTCGGCGTCATGCTCATCGACCGCGCCTGACAATACAAACGACCAGCCCAGCCGGCCGCCTCTGTCGATGATGCGCAACAACCGTGCCATCGTTGCGGCATCCCATCCGAACGGCAGGTCCGCGATGACAACAACCCTGTTGTAGACGTCGGCGACGTCCCCGGCTTCCAACGCCATCTGCGCCAGTTCCAGAGACGATTCCAGCGCGCCCAGCCGGTCGACCATCACGTCGGCGGACGTCACTGCCGCGGAGCCGAGCAGCGGGGCGAGTAGATCCGACAGTGGGGCAAGCGAACCGGTGAGGTCGAACACATCCACTGCCACGGACCTGGCCGCGGTTGTCGAGGAGTTCGGTACGGTCCGCGCGGCGACGAACAGTCGCAACACCAAGGACGTGACTGCGGACAGGGCAGGCAGATCGCCGTCCAGCACCCAGATCGGGCGAGCGATGGGTGTCGGTACGCAGAAGGGCAGTCGTAGCTCGCCACGTTCAGGAGCTGCGAACTCGCCGATGCGCACACCGCTCGCGGGTGGTCCGTTCAATCGTGTCCAGGCCGGCGATGTCCACGACGCCATCGCCGGCGGCAATTGGGGATCGAGGGCTGCCAGCTCTGCGATCAGGATTTGTGAATCGGCATCGAATCGCTGTCGCGCAGCGGCGATCAGCTCGTCGCAGCGACGTTGCGCCCGTTCGCGCTGGTGCGAGGCTGCGGGTGAATTACGTTGTGCCGGATCAGAGATCGCGTCGCTCAGCTCCTGATCGAGACGATTGATCGCAAATGCCTCCGCTTGAACGTATCCCGCTGCCGACCGGGCCGCATCTTCGAAGACCACCTGAGCGCGGGCAATGGCAGCGGTGTAGTCCGATCCCAAGACCACCGATGCCGGATCCAGTTCGCCACGTGAATCGGGTTGTGCTGCAGCAGTCCCGGGAACCTTTACTGGCGCACTCGATTTCGGTTCCGGCGGGTCGTCGACGTCCACGCCGTGACTCGTGAGCAACTGGGCGAGCCCGCCACTATAGCCCTGACCCAGAGCACGAACCCGCCAGCGCCCGGCGCGTTGGTAGAGCTCGAAACACAGCAACGCCGTCTCGCCGTGCGCCGGTCGGACATCGAAGCCGAACAGGACCTCGCCGTCCGGTAACCCGGTCAGTTCCGCGAGCACCCCCGAGCCCGGGGCCGGCTCCGAGCTGACGGCGCACAGTACGGTTGCGCCGCTCCGGATGCCGTCCAAGTCGACCGTGAGCTGCGGGCCGTCCAGCCGTACCCCGCCTGTCGCGGATTGGTTGTAGAACACCACATCAGCGGAATCACGGACCCGGAGGTCGGAATCCACGACAAGACCCACCAGGTCGGCGTCCGCGCCGGTGGCCGCCACCCGAAAGCTGATGTGCGACAACTCGATCGGCGCATTTTGGCCGGCGACCAGCTTCGTCATCTCGCCTCGATCCTCCCCGGGCTACTTCATGTAGTCGTTGGAGAGGAATCGCTGCAGCTGCGGAAGCGCTTCACCGGCATGCCGGGCCGTGATGCCCTCGCCGATCGCCTGCAGCTTCCACGTGCCACCCTCGCGGAACACCTTGGCCATCACCACACCGGTATAGGGCATCCCACCGGCCAGCGTGTACCTGGCCAATTCGGCCGTGTTGGTCTGGTCGACCAGACGACAGAAAGCGTTCTGCACCTGCTCGAAGGTCTGCCCCTGGTAAGAGGTGACGATGAAGATCAAGGCGTTCACGTGGATCGGCACCCGCGTCAGATCCACCGTGATCACCTCGTCGTCGCCTTCGCCCTCGCCGGTGAGGTTGTCCCCGAGATGGCGGATTGAGCCGTCCTTGGATGTGAGCTGACCGTAGTAGGCGACGTCGGCCACCTGTGTGTCGGCGAACATGACCACCGACGCATCCAGATCGATGTCGGCGCTGCGATTGCCGAACATCTTCTTGACGGTCACCGGGTCCCAGCCCAGCCCCATCTGGATGTTCGTCAGTGCCACGCCGCCGTCTTTGTTCAGCGACACCCGCTGGCCCTTGGCGAGACTGACCGGGCGGTCTTTGCTCAGACTCACCTCTGGCCTGCCGGCGGGCGCTGCCGGCGCTGCGGGCGCGGCATACCCAGGTTGCTGGTTGTATGCCGGCTGCTGCTGGGGGGCGGCCTGCTGGGGCGGTGGGAAGTTCTGTTGCGGCGGGGTCTGCGGGGCCGAGGTCGGTTGGCGGGTATAGCTCGGGGGTGCGGTGTTCTGCACCGGCTGAGAAGGCGGGGGAGGAGGCGGCGCTGCAGCGGGCGACGGGGCATCGTCCACCGACACACCGTGATCGGTCACGAGTGCGGCAAATCCTCCCGCGTAACCCTGTCCGACCGCGCGAACCTTCCAGTCACCGCCCCGGCGGTACACCTCGAGCGCGATGACGATGGACTCACTCGACAGGCCGTCGATGCGGTATTCGTACAGCGACTGTCCACCCGCGGAAACCCGGGCGACCGGCGGCGCGACCGCGCCGAATGTGCCGTTCTCCAGCGTGATCACCGCTCGGACCTGGCTGATGTCGGCAGGCACCGCAGCCAGCGAGATCGACAAGGTGCCGACGCCGGCCCCCGGCTGCAAAGTGACACCCGGTCCCGACGGCTGGTTGAAGAACACGAAGTCTGCGTCTGTCCGGACCTTGCCGCTGTCGGTGACGAGCAGAGCGGACAGGTCGCCGGCGGTGGCAAGGTCGACCGTGATCTCCACCGTCGGTGCGGACAGCGGACCGTTTTGTCCTTTGACCAGATTTGTTGTCATCGCCTGAGCCCTTCGTTGGGTGTGGATTGTTTCGCGATACCGGGGGCCGGGAGCGCGCTCGCGCGAATGTCCGATTCGCCAATGCCCCCCATTGTGCCTGTCTGCTCCAGCATCCAGACCAACATCTCTTCTGAGGCGGCCAGACCGCGCCCTGCGGTGACGGCGACATTGGGATGAACCCAGCCGAGTTCTTCCAGTTCGCCGTGACGTGGGCGGATCGCCGCATCCGCTGCGACGAGCATCGGTTGATCGAGCACCCCGTCGCCCGCGGCAAACGTCACGTCGGGGGGCGAGTCGAGTCTCGTCCTAACCTCGTCGATGGCCAGTTGCTTGGTCACGGGGTCAGGCATCACGTACACCTTGCGGCCCTGGCGGGACACGTTCCAACCCAGTTCTGCAGCCCAGCTCGCCCAAGCCGGAACAACGTGCGGCGGAAGGAGATCGAGCTCCACCACCACGTAACAGAACAGACCGTCGGCGATCCGCATGGTCCGCAGCCACGGGGCGTCGGTCGCATCCTTCGCGAGGCGGGCGAACACCTCGTCCACACCCACTGCGAGCCGGTCCAGCAAAGAGGCAACCCGCCTGCTCCATTCCGGGTCGGGGTGGCCGTCGACGAGGATGTTGCCGCCGTTACTGGTGATGGCGAAGCGGGGAACGCCGATCGGCAGTCGGATGCGCCGATACTGCTCGACCGTGCGGGTGGTGGTCGGTACCACATCCGAGGCGGCGTGCAGGTCGCAGAGGAGGGTCATCGACATCGTCGACATGAATGACTGCGGGCGGCCCTGGTACATCTCCACGCACTGCGCTGCAGACAGCACCGCATCGGCGTCTTCGCCCGGGCCGGCACCCTCGGCGATCGCATGGGCCGAGTAGATCAGGGTGCGGTCGAGATCCAGCGTCACCAGAGCACGTCGAGACGCGGTGGTCGATGGCGTGGTGCTTGTGGATGTCACCGGAGTTCTTTCACCAATCCCATGCAGCTGTACGCGAGGTCAGGCACCACTTCGACGGGTACGTCGCGTGCGTCGGCGAGAACTCGGATGTGTTCGTGTTCGGGGTCGTCCGGGGTCCGGACGAGAACACGCCACGGTACCCGGCGGAGAAGGACCCTCGTTGTCTCACCCACCCCTGGTTTGACGAAATTGACCGACGATATTCCGTAGTGCGCGCGTACGGCCTCCACCGATTGCCAGCCCGACCAGGTCGGCGTTCGATCAGATGCCTCGATCGCCGCCCGACGGATCGCCGCTTCGTCGGCGGCGGCATCGAACTCGCGGGCAACCGCGTCGAGCAGCACCCCTGAGACATCCTGATCGGCGAGTTCGGCATAGAACTTCGCCCCGTGGAAGTCGGCGGGACCGATGAGCTCTTCGTTCAGAACGGTGCGCGAAACCAGCCCGGAGACAGTGGAATTGAGGCACGCCGAGGCGATGAGGAAGTCGTCCCGCGTCCCGAATGTGCGCACGCAGGAGCCGGGGTCGGCGAGTACGGCGAGCTCCGGGTCGAACACCGGGCCACCTTCGGCGGCCAACTGCGCCAGCGCTTCATCGAGTTCACGTGCGATCGCCCCTTTCCCTGTCCACCCGTCGACGAACACCACGGACGCAGGTTCATGGTGGGTTGCCAGGTATCTCATGGCGTTCGCGTCGATCCCCCGGTCGCGCACGATCGAGACCGCATAGTGGGGGAGCTGCAAACCATGGCGTTGCGCCCAGCGCCGCATGAGAATTCCCACCGGGGTTCCGGCTCTGGCCAACGACACCAGCACGATGTCAGAGCCTCGCTCGGCCAGCACGAGATCGGTCACCGCACCGACTGCTACCGCCAATCGTCGCGCGCTGCCGGCCAGGACTCGATGGAACAACTCCTGGTATGCCGCGTCCGGCTGGAACTCAACCGGGAGAGACTCCGCGTAGTGAGCCACGCCCGCTTGAATCCTCTTCTCGCGGAGGGCGACGTCGCCCTCGAGCGGAACGTGCGAGAGGTCCTTGAGCAGCCACCGAACCTCGTCGGCGGCATAACTGCCGAAATCGGGCCCGACGAGGGGCTGTTGGTACGTCACGGCGCTCTGCTCTGTCATCCGTCCGTCCTCTCCGCACGCAGCGACCGGTAGTCGGTCGCAGGGACGACGACGAGGAGCAGGTCGTCGCCGCGTGCGCTCATCGCATCCACCAGCCCACCGGGCCCGCTCAATGCCGTTGTGTCCGCTGGAGAATCGACGATCATCACGACTCGGGCGCCGTCGTGGTCTTGAGTTGCGTTGTACAGGTACCTGTCTCGAGCGTCATCGGGCTCCGGAGCTTGGAAGTGGTATCCCCGACGCAGTGGGTAGGTGGGGTCGTCGATGACGTGGGCCGGTGAACGGGTTGTGGTTTGACTCAAGACCGGGGCGTCACTCCACACAGACAACTCGGCCGCGATCCGCTGGGGAAGGTACATCAGCTCCTCATGCCCGATGACCACTGTCGGCCGGGTGGCGTCGAGGCGGCCGACAACTCGTTGCGCCACATCCGTGACCGCACGATCGAAGTGCGGCCAGTCGGACCTCGAGAATCCGTACCGTCCGCCGTCGGGAACGTGAGATGGCCATGCCACGTCCAGTCGCTCGACGTGGCCCCGCTCGCGCGCAGCGGGCGGCGAGGGTGCCGGGAGTTGCAATACCCGATCGGTCAGGTCGGGCGGGATCGATGTCGTCCCTTGCGCAAGGCTGATGAAGTGGACGGACGTCCCGAGCGCGTCAGCGCGCTGCTCACATCGCACCATGTCGTCACTCGTTCGCATGTCGACCAGCGACGCGACGACATACAGCGACCGCGGATGGATTTCTTGCATCGAACGGATCGCATCCAAAGCAGTTGCACCGGTGGAGATCTCGTCGTCGACGAGCACAACGGGCAGATCGGTGGAGAGAACCGCAGGATCGGTGGGGACGATGAGATGGTCGGTCGCGTGCGAGTGCCCTTCCTCGAAACGCGCTGTCACCGGCACATCGGCCGCGTTACGTCGCGTCGATTGCAGGTACATCGTCGCGCCGATTCGCCGAGCGACTGCGTGACCGAGCCCGGTGGCCGTCTCCGCGAATCCGAAGACCAGCCCGTCGCGTTGCCCTCGATCCGCGAGTGCGCGTACGGCCAGATCGCCGAGATCGTCTGCCGCGGCGAAGATGTTCGACGGGGCGACCGGTATGTGCTTGCCGAGGACGGTGGACACCCAGAGATGTGCCCGCCGGGGATTGCGCCGGAGGCCGGGCCGGATCAGATCCTCGACCCGCCACGATCGGTACCCGGACCCGTGGGTGGCGGACAGGCCGAATCTGGTTGTGGCGTAAGGGGTTGCAATCGTTGTCGAGTTGTCGCCGATTGTCGGGACGTTCATCGGTCGACCACCGAGGTGAGCAGATCCACGACGCCGATCTCCGGTTGCAGCACCCCGAAGACCTGCGCTCTGATCAAAGTCTTGACCGCCCAGTTCCGATGGGGCCGACGTTCGTTCATCTTGTTCCGGTACGCCGACGGCTCGACCCCGCCCGCGTCGTCGACCCCGAGCACCGCCACCGCATCGACGTACTCCTCGTGCGGTACCGCACTCATCGAGTGGACGACGTTCACATGCGATGGATGGATCACCGTCTTTCCCTGCAACCCGTTCGCCCGATCGAGGACCAGCTCACGCAGCAGCCCGTCGAGGTCTCGGCTGACGAGGTGCGTGCGGAATCGGACTGCGTCGATCTGCTCGAAAGGCGTGTGGCGCAACAGGGGCCGGAACATCCTGTCGTGGGTGTTGTAGTACTCCCAGACCGGTCCGGTGATGGTGAACCCGGTGCCATCGGCTCGCCCGAGCACGTTCACGATCGAGCCGATGACCTCGGCGACCGGATGAACGTCATAGATGGTCAGGTCCGGGTCACGGCGGATCCCGAGCGCACCACACATGTCGGTGCCACCGATCCTCACCGCGAGCACCTTGTCACGGTGCTGGGCCAGTACCTGGCGGATCGTCTCCAGAGCGTATGCACGCGACTCGAGATGCAGGACCGAGGTGGACTCGATGATCGGCATCGCGTACAGCACCCGTCCGATCCGTGTGCTCGCGGCACCGATCCGGTCCAGGTGGTCACCACCATCGGTCGCGGTGAACTTGGGCAGCACAAAACCGGAGAGCACACCGACCCCTGCAGCGAGTCTGGCGACGAGTTCATCGATCTGCTCGGCGCGGCGCACCCGGACGAACAGCATCGGTACCCGCTCGGCGCGAAGGGCCAGGTCGTCCAGCACCATTGCGAGATTGCTCATCGCGAGTTCCACGTCGTGGTCGGCGATCGCGTCCTCGAGATCGATCACCATGGACGTGGATCCACTTCGTGCCTGGCGGAGGATCAGCTCGGCCAGACGCTCCCGATTCGCCGGGATGTACAAGGTTGCACCGAGGGCCACGCTGAGGAGTTCGGGGGTCGCATCCACATCGATTCGATCCGGTAACCGGTGAAAAAGGCGTTCTCGCTCTTTCGGGTCGAGATCGGCGAAATGCTCGATGTGATTGGTCGGACCACCATGGGCCTGCGCCCCGTCACCACGGCTACCTTCTGTGCCGTCGGTGAGTGTTCTCTCGATCATGAACGCCGCGCCTCGTCCTTCATCTTGTTCACGACTCCGGTCACGAAGTCGGAGATGGCCCGAAGGTCCACCAGATAGCCCCAGTAGTCGGGGTGCCGCCCGGTCAGTGTGGCAACGGCCCGGTCCACGCGCAAGACCTGGGCGTCGAGGACCGAGCCCCACTGTTCGACCAGTCCGAGATTCACCGCCAGGAGTTGGGCGTCTCGGATCTGGAAGCGAACCCTACCGGCCGCAGCCGGCGGATCCTTCTGGACCACACGAAGTTCATTCAATCGATCGGTGACGCCATCCACCAGTTGCTCGGCGTTTGCCAGAGCCGAACGGGCGCGAGTGATCGCCGCCAATGCAGCTTCCGGATCGGACTTCATTTCCTCTGCGGCGGTATCGATTTCAGCGGCTGCCGCGTCGATGTCCCGAGCGCTGCGCTGATCGTGGCCGATCAGGTCCTTCGAACACGCCGCACTGAACTCCCGCAGCAGTGCCGAGTACGCCTCAGGCATGCGTGCGCTACGGTTTCGTACCGCCGACAACCTCGTCCGGACCGAGGCGAGCGCAGCGGTGGCCTCCCCGACCCTCGTCGGCGCACGGTCGACCGCCTGACTCAACTTCTCGGTGGCGGCAACAAGAGCGGCAGCCCTGTTCCTCAAGCCGGCCCGGTCGCCGCCCCCGCCCGACACCTCGAGTTGAGCCGCCTCCAGCTGCAATCGTGCTTGATCGTGTTGTTCGCGAGCTGTTTTGACCGACGTATACGAGAGTTGGTCGGCGGGGAGCGTGCTCAGCCGGGTGAGCAACTGATCCGACTGTGTTCGGGCCCTGGCAGCTTCATCGGGGACCGCTGCGTAGGAGGTCCGGGCGTGTTCGATCTGGGTGGAGTTACGTTCGTAGAACCGGTCGAGAAGCTGGATCGCTTCGACGATCCGGGTCATCGTGCGCTGCACATCGCCGAGTGTGGTGGTGGCCGCATCCTGGCCGCTCACTGTCAGATAGTCGTTGATGGTCGCGTAGCAGGCCTCGCGAACCGGAGCGAATGCCCGGATCAGTTCGGCCGACATGCCGAGTGCCGCCGCGGCTTCGACCCCGTCGGTGATGATGGACAAGCGTTGATCGAGTTGGAGAAACGCACTGACCATGTCGCTGCGCGCGCGGTCGATGGCGTCAGTGGGCCTGCCACCGACGCTTCGGTCCTCTCGTCGAAACCAGCCCCGGGCCACAGCCGCATCCTACTGGGACCAGGGCCCGGTACCCGGTGAGCTGAACGCGATCCCAGGACAGTTGTGCTCACCGGCGTGTCATTCGAACAGCTCCGGTGAATGGTCCTCACACTCCCGCCGATGTCCACTTTCACGTACGGTTACTCACAAGGAGCGGCTCCGGAGGGACCCGCTCATCGTGGTCTGCTTCTACGAAGTTTTGGAACAACCTCACGAAAGGGTTACTGACATGGGCGTCAGCTTGAGCAAGGGTGGAAACGTCTCGTTGACCAAGGAGGCTCCGAACCTGACTGCAGTCGCGGTCGGACTCGGCTGGGACATCCGTTCCACCACCGGCACGGACTTCGACCTCGATGCCAGCGCCATCGGCGCCGGTGGCGACAAGAAGGTCGTCTCGGACCAGCACTTCGTGTTCTTCAACAACCTGCGCTCGCCCGACGGTGCGATCGAGCACACCGGAGACAACACCACCGGTGAGGGTGAGGGTGACGACGAGGTCATCAACGTCGATCTGGCTGCGATGCCCCCGAACATCGAGTCCGTGATCTTCCCCGTCTCTATCTACGATGCCGACGCTCGCTCGCAGTCGTTCGGTCAGGTTCGCAACGCCTACATCCGCGTCCTCGACCGTGCCAACGGAAACGAACTCGCCCGCTACGACCTCTCCGAGGACGCGTCCACCGAGACGGCCATGGTCTTCGGCGAGCTGTACCGCAACGGGGCCGAGTGGAAGTTCCGCGCAATCGGTCAGGGGTACGCCTCCGGTCTGGCCGGAATCGCACGCGACTACGGTGTCAACGTCTAGTTCGACTGGCCAGAACGACGCCAGAACCTGCACGCCAGCGCTATCGCGGAACCCCACGGTTCCGCGATAGCGCTGTTCATACGTAACAAAAGAAGGAGTCCGCGTGGTCATCCGCGTATTCGGGATATCGATCGTGGTCACGCTCGTCTCGCTTGTCGTGGCGTTCCTGTACGGCGGCTGGACGGCGCTCGCACTGTGCGCGATCCTCGGCATCCTCGAGGTCTCGTTGTCCTTCGACAACGCGGTCATCAACGCCACCGTGCTGGAACGGATGAGCGACTTCTGGCAGAAGATCTTCCTGACCATCGGCATCCTCATCGCCGTTTTCGGTATGCGGCTGGCATTCCCGCTGGTGATCGTCTGGATAACCGCCGGACTGAACCCGGTCGACGCTTTTGATCTGGCGATGAACGTTCCTGAGGAAGGCTCGGGGCAGCAAAGCTACGAGGAGATACTCACGGCCGCGCATCCGCAGATCGCAGCCTTCGGCGGCATGTTCCTCTTCATGCTCTTCCTCAACTTCATCCTCGCCGACCGCGAGATCACCTGGCTGTCCTGGCTCGAGAAGCCGCTGGCCACGCTCGGTAAGCTCGACCAACTGGCAGTTGTCATCGCCGGAGGCACCCTGGTGCTGGTCGCGGAGGTCTTGGCCGATGACGCGCACCGGTCCACGATCATGGTTGCCGGCGTGCTCGGCATGATCACCTACATCGCGGTCGACGGCCTGGGATCGCTGTTCCACACCGAGCAGTTCGATGAGGAACATCAGGCGGCAGCAGATGGCGGCCCGTCCCAGCTGGTGAAGGCGACCGGCAAGGCCGGCTTCTTCCTGTTCCTCTACCTCGAGGTCCTCGACGCCTCGTTCTCCTTCGACGGCGTCATCGGTGCGTTCGCGATCACGGCGGATCCGATCATCATCGCCCTCGGCCTCGGTTTCATCGGTGCGATGTTCGTCCGCTCCATCACCGTCTACCTGGTGCGAGCGGGAACACTCTCCGAATACCGTTACCTCGAACACGGCGCGCACTGGGCAATCGGTGCACTGGCGGTTATCTTGTTCGTCAGCATCGAGTACCACATCAACGAGGTCATCACCGGTCTCGTCGGTGTCGCATTCATCGGTGCTGCCGCCATCTCCAGCATTCTCGCGAACAGGCGTGAAGGCGGCGGCGACGGGGGAGCGTCCACGGACGCAGCTGAGAAGAACGCAGTCACCACCACGTAATCCCGTACACGGCCGTCTCGGATATCTGCCCGATATCCGAGACGGCCGTTTGCACGGTGTACACGTGTACACTCGAACCACATTGCACCGTCGCGGCCAATCTCGCTCTCAGCCTCCGCCACGACACCGTGCCTGCGAACGGAGTGCATGTGGATCTGCTGAAGTGGAGTAAGCGACCGGCGGCCGAGGTCGATGCAACCAAGCCCCAGGTGAATGTTTTGCGGGGTTTGGTCGCGCGTGCCACCACACCGCTGTTGCCCGACGACTACCTGCATCTGCTCAATCCGTTGTGGTCGGCTCGGGAACTGCGCGGTCGAATCGTGGCCGTACGCAAGGAAACCGACGACACAGCCACCGTCGACATAGAGACCGGCTGGGGTTTCAGTCACCGATACAGTCCCGGGCAGTATGTCGGCATCGGATTGCAGGTCGAGGGCCGTTGGCACTGGCGTTCCTACTCGCTGACCTCGATCGCCGGTGACGCCAAGGTGATCTCGGTGACCATCAAGGCCAATCCCGATGGCTTCCTGTCCAGCCATCTGGTCGATGGTGTCTCGCCTGGCACCGTGATTCGCCTGGCAGCACCCAAAGGTGACTTCTCGCTACCCAGTCCGCCGCCGCCGAAGATCCTCTTCGTCACCGCCGGCTCCGGCGTCACACCCGTGATGGCGATGTTGCGGGCGCTTCAGCACAGAGGGGACATGCCGGACGTCGTCCACGTTCACTCGGCACCGGACCGCGAGAGTGTCATCTTCCATGACGAACTCGTTGCGCTGCACGAGAATTCGCTGACCTACAAACTGACGATGCAGTTCACGAGGGAGAACGGCAAGGTTGACCTCGCCGACCTCACTCCGCTGGTTCCCGACTGGCGTGACCGCGAGGTCTGGGCCTGCGGTCCCGTTGCAATGCTCGACGTTGCCGAACAGGTCTGGGAAGAAGCCGGCCGCTCAGACCATCTCCATATCGAACGCTTTGCGATCGCCCGTACCGACAAGGGTGGCGAGGGCGGCACGGTCACCTTCGCCAAATCCGGTAAGACCGCCGAAATCGACGGCGCAACAACTCTTCTCGAAGCGGGAGAGGGGCTGGACATCCAGATGCCGTTCGGCTGCCGAATGGGCATCTGCCAGTCGTGCGTGGTCCCGCTCAGCGGCGGCTACGTACGGGATCTGCGCTCAGGAGATGAGCGTCGAGAAGGAGACCGGATCCAGACGTGCATCAGCACGGTCTCCGGTGAATGCACGCTCGACCTCTGACCTGCACATCCAGACCAACAGGAGGTATCCCACCAGTGGCGATCACCGATATCGACCGATACGCACACCTGACAGAAGCCGACGTCGACGCGCTGGGCGCGGAGTTGGACGCCATCCGGCGAGACATCGAGGAGTCTCGCGGGGAGGCCGACGCTCGGTACATCCGTCGCGCAATCACCATCCAGCGTGGACTGGCCGTCGGTGGGCGGGCGATGCTCTTTGCGAGCAACAAGAAGCCGGCCTGGGCCGCGGGCACCGTGATGCTCGGTTTGGCGAAGATCATCGAGAACATGGAACTCGGGCACAACGTGATGCACGGGCAGTGGGACTGGATGAACGACCCGGAAATCCACTCGTCATCGTGGGAATGGGACACCACGTGCCCGAGCAGTCAGTGGAAGCACTCACACAACTTCATCCATCACAAGTACACGAACATCGTAGGGATGGACGACGACGTGGGCTACGGCATCCTGCGGGTCACCCGCGACCAACCGTGGGAGTGGTGGAACATCGGAAACCCGGTGTACAACCTCGTTCTCGGCACATTCTTCGAATACGGTGTCGCGCTTCATCATGTCGAGACCGAAAAGGTTCGCAAACGCGAGAAGAGCCTGCGCGAGGTGGGTCGTGACCTCCGGGTGATCGGACGCAAGGTCGGGAAACAAGCGGCCAAGGACTATCTGATCTTCCCGGCGTTGAGCGGACCCAACTGGAAACACACGATCACGGCCAACATCACCGCGAACTTCATTCGCAACTACTGGACCTACGCGGTCATCTTCTGCGGGCACTTCCCTGACGGCGCCGAGAAGTTCACCGTGCAGGAGTACGAAAACGAGGACCAGTCGCGGTGGTACCTGCGTCAGATGCTCGGGTCCGCCAACTTCAGGGCCGGAACCTTGATGCGATTCATGAGTGGCAATCTCAGTCACCAGATCGAGCACCACCTGTTCCCCGACCTCCCCAGCAATCGGTACGAAGAGATCGGCGTCCGGGTCCGCGAGCTCTGTGACAAGTACGACCTGCCGTACACCACCGGGACCTTGTGGCACCAGTACATGCTGACCTTCCGGACCATCGCGAAACTTGCGCTGCCCAATGCTCTGCTGTCTGCCAGCGCGGACGACGCACCGGAAACGGCCTCGGAACTCCGCTTCAACATCCGCGAAGGCATGCAATCCGGGTTCGGCTCCGATGCCCAGACGGGCACTCGGCGCGGTCTGAGAACCGCTCTGCGTGAATTGCGCGAGTCAAAGGTGAAGGTGGCCTAGGACTCCGGTGCACATAGACTTCGAGCTGTGAGTAAGGCCAACAACCGCGGCAGCGACCGCCCTGAAGGGCAGCGACCGTCCATAGGGCGGGTTGCTGACTTCCTGTCTCGCGCGGACAGGAACGACAACGTCCTCCGCGTCGCCCGTGCCGCACGCCGGGCGGTACCCGGTGCCAGTCCCGATGTGGACCCTGATCGGCTCAGGCACTCGGAACGAGTTGCCAGTTTGATCGCGCAGGCGCGCGGAGAGCGGGCCAGTGCAACCCGCGAGTTGGCACTGGCAGCCGTCGAGTCGTGGCAGGCCATCATGACCCGCCGCCGCAGCGGGAAGCCACGATCCGATGGCCCGGTCACCATCCTGTTCACCGACCTTGTCGGATTCTCGACGTGGGCGCTGGGTGCGGGTGACGATGCGGTGCTCGAACTCCTTCGTCAGGTCAATGACGCCAGCGCGGCGGTCATCAAGCGGCGGGGTGGCATCGTCACAAAACACCTCGGCGACGGACTGATGGCGGTGTTCGCCGACGGCGCCGAGGCGATCGAAGCCGCACATGAGGCGGGCCTTGCCGTCAGTGCCATCACATTGGACGGATATCGCCCGGCGTTGCGCGCCGGTCTGCACACCGGCGAGCCACGCCACGTGGGAGACGACTACCTGGGCGTCGACGTGAACATCGCGGCCCGCGTCGCCGACGCGGCGTCCGGCGGCGAGGTGCTCGCCACAGAGGCAACACTCGCAGCAACCGACGAGTCCAAGTACATCAAGCGCCGCAGACGGTTTCGGGCAAAGGGAACACCAAAAGATCTGGTGGTGTACGAAGTCCTGCCAAGGTACGACGACTAGGCCGACCTGTCGCCTGACCGCCTGAATACGCAACCGGCGAAAACATTGCGGTTGCCCGACAGCGCCATAGACTCCGAGGGTGCTCTCACCCAAAGACGCAAAGCGCACGGTGACCGGCCCGGGTTGGTCTGACACCGCTCTACGACAACTGACCCTGGCGGCCAACCACGGCAAGTTGTGGATGACCATCGCGGTGGTGATGTCGCTGATCGGAAAACGACAGAGGCGCGCCGGTCTGCGCGGCCTCGGCTCACTTGCCGGCGCCAGTCTGGTGTCCAACACCGTCCTCAAACCGCTGATCGGGCGAAAAAGGCCGACGTTGGACCCCGCCCATCCCCATCCGCTGGTTCGGATGCCGTGGACGTCGTCGTTTCCCAGCGGACACAGCGCGTCGGCCGCGGCGTTCGCCGTCGGCGCAGCACTCGAGCGCCCCCGGACCGCTGCCGTGCTGTTCCCGCTGGCAGCCGCGGTCGGATACTCACGTGTACATGTCGGCGTCCACTACCCGAGTGACGTCATCGCCGGGGCGGCCATCGGTGGCGGTGTCGCCCTGGCCGGGCAGCGCTTGTGGCCGGCGGTCCCCACCACAGCTGCGCAGACGGGTCCGGGGTCGGCTCCTGCGCTCCCGCGGGGTGCGGGCCTGACCGTCGTTCTCAACTCGGAATCCGGGTCATCGGCAGGCGCCGACACTCGCATCCTCGCTCTCTTACCTGATGCGAAAATCGTGCACTGGGATCCCGATTATCCACTTGACGAACAGATTTCAGACGACTCCCGGGCGCTGGGAGTGGCCGGGGGAGACGGAACGGCCGCTACCGTGGCGCAGATCGCCATCGACAGAGATCTCCCTCTCGCGGTCTTTCCGGCCGGCACCCTGAATCATTTTGCTCGCGCGCTGAGCCTTGAGACCTACGCCGATACCGCAAGGGCGGTGGTCGCCGGCTCGGCAGGCACCGTTGATGTCGGACGAATCAATGGCTGCCTGTTCCTGAACACCGCGGGCTTGGGCGGATACCCGGAGATGGTGCGGCTTCGCGAGCGGTTGGAGCACCGGATCGGCAAATGGCCCGCGGCCGCCGTGGCCTTGTTTCGGGCGTTACGCGGCCACAAACCGCTCGATCTTGTCATCAACGGCAGGCGCCGCTCGGTCTGGGCGATCTTCATCGGGAACGGGGAATACCGACCCCGCGGGCTCACCCCGTCGAACCGATCGAGCCTTGCCGACGGCGTGCTCGACGTCCAATACCTTCGGGCCGACCGCCGTCTCGGGCGGACGACTGCCATCGCCGCCTCGCTGTTCGGCACGGTCGAGCGCGCTCGGGTGCTCGGCGCGATCCAAGCCGATCATCTGGTGATCGAGTCTCATTCGGGACCGATCCTCACCGCCCACGACGGCGAGGTCACCGGACCGGTCGACCACATCGATCTGGATCTGGATCCGCTGGCGCTCACCGTCTACCACTGACTCGGCTCAACGCACGGACTTCGACGGTCCGAGCTGCCGTTCAGATGATTGTCGGACCCGGGGAAGGATCGGGATTCGGGGGCTGCGGCGAGGGCGACGGCACCGGGTCCGGTGTCGGGAGCGGGGGTTCTGGCGACGGCACCGGGGGTGTGGGCGGCTCGGTCCCCGGTTCGGGAATCGGTCGGTCCGGGGCGGGAATCGGTTGTCCCATGGTCGGACTCCTCAGGGTTGTTCGATCAGGTCGGACGAACACAACGTCGCTTCGCCCGTTTGTCTCACCCCTCCATCAATACCAGCCCCGTCCATCGCCATCGGGGCATGCACCATTCGGTGGACCGGTACGGTCCGGTAGACATGACCCATGGAGGTACTCAGTGGTCGAGTCATCGTGCAGCCGTCCGACCCCGAAGCGACTGTCCGCTTCTACCGGGATCAGCTGGGTCTGGCGATCGCACGTGAGTACCCCGGCGGCGTCGTCTTCCACGCGGGTAGCGCTCTCATCGAAGTCGCGGCACACATGGCCGGAGGCGACAATCCGTCACCGGGCTGCGTCCTGTGGTTGCAGGTCCGCGACATGGCGGGCGCGAGGTCGGAGTTGGAAGGTCGGGGCGTCGCGATCCTCCGCGAAGCCCGCACCGAGCCGTGGGGACTGGTGGAAATGCACATTGCCGACCCGGACGGACTGAAGATCATCATTGTCGAGGTACCCGCGGATCACCCGTTGAGACGGGATACGCGCGCCGACAGATGAGGTGGCCGGCGCCGTTCGACAACTGTTTATGCCAAGATGCGCGTGGGTAGACCACCCCAATGGACGACCAGCCCTCATCGTGCCATCATTCCTCCGACACCTTGCTCGAAACGATCACCCTGAACGTCAACGGACGCGATCTCGACGTGCAATGCGATTCGCGCTCAACACTTTTGGATGCACTACGCGACAACCTGTCCCTGACGGGCTCGAAGAAGGGTTGCGATCGTGGTCAATGCGGAGCCTGCACGGTTCTGATCGATGAGCGCCGGGTGGTGAGCTGCCTGATCTTTGCCGTGGCGGCACAGAACCGTCGCATCACCACCATCGAGGGCATCGCCGACCTCGAGTCCGGAACCGATCTGCAGCAAGCGTTTGTCGACCACGATGGCTTCCAGTGCGGCTACTGCACTCCCGGGCAGATCTGCTCGGCCGTCGGCATGCTCGACGAAGCCAAACGCGGGTGGCCCAGCGCGGTGACACCGGCGTCCGGCGTGGACGACGGGGTGCTCGACGACGACGAGATCCGCGAGCGTTTGAGCGGCAACATCTGCCGGTGTGGCGCCTACGTCAACATCCTGGCCGCTGTGCGCTCCGTCGCCGGAGACGTTCTCGCCGAGCAGGACGCATCATGAAGACCTTTGAGTACACGACGCCTCAGAACACAGAGGAGGCGATGCTGCGTCTCGGGTCCGATCCCGGGGCACGAATACTCGCCGGTGGCACCAACCTCGTCGACCTCATGAAATTGGGTGTTGTCGCGCCCACCACCTTGGTCGACATCGGGGGACTCCCACTCGACGACGTGACCATCACCGAGACCGGAGCGCTCCGCATCGGCGCCAACGTTCCCAACAGTGATCTCGCTGCCCACCCGCTTGTACGGTCGCGGTATCCGGTGCTGTCGCAAGCGCTGCTGGCCGGCGCGTCGGGACAACTCCGCAACATGGCGACCACCGGGGGAAACCTGTTCCAGCGCACCCGGTGCCCCTATTTCATGGACCCGGGAAAGGCGTGTAACAAACGCGAACCGGGTACGGGCTGTTCGGCCGTCAACGGCCTCAACCGCGACATGGCGATCCTGGGTGCGTCCGACAAGTGCGTTGCGACGCATCCCTCGGACATGGCCGTGGCAATGGCCGTCCTGGAGCCGGATCTCGATGTCCTCGGACCGGCCGGACCGCGCTCGGTTCCCTTCGACGACCTATACCGGCTGCCGGGCGAGCAGCCACAGCTGGACACGACCCTGGACCGAGACGACCTCGTCACCTCGCTGACCATCCCGGACAACCCGGCTGCGCAATTCTCGACCTATCGCAAAGTCCGCGATCGCGCCTCGTTCGCGTTCGCGCTCGTGTCGGTTGCCGCAATTCTCGACGTCGAGGACGGGGTTGTCGCCGACGTGCGGATCGCGCTGGGCGGAGTGGCGCACAAGCCCTGGCGCGCTCGGCGAGCGGAGGAGGCGCTGCGGGGGCAGGCCGTCGGCCGCGCCGAGTTCGCCCGCGCTGTGGATTCCGAGCTCGCCGACGCTGAACCGTTGTCCTCCAACGGCTTCAAGATCCCGCTGGTGCGCTCTGTGGTGACGCAGGCCTTGATGGGTCTGGTCGATGAGCAGGAGGCATCGCGATGACCTCACTCGGAACCGCGCACGCCCGGATAGAAGCCCAGGACAAGGTGGGGGGCACGGCGCACTACACCGCCGACCGCGTGCCCCCTGGTCAGCAGGTCGTCCACTGTGTGCACGTCGGCGCGCAGATCAACGTCGGCCGGGTGACAGGCGTCGACGATGGCACCGCCATGCAGATGCCGGGGGTGTTGGGCGTGATGTGGCATGGGAACGCTCCTCGGCTGGGTGAATCGGAGGACGCCGAGCTCCATGTACTGCAGGGTCCGGACGTGCACTACCGAGGGCAGATCGTGGCGGCAGTCATCGCGATTTCCGTCGAACAGGCGCGCGCTGCCGCCGAGTCGCTCGACGTCGACTACGAGCGGGCCGAGGCTTTCGACAACGTCCTGCACGCCACTCACCCGGCTCGGTACACACCCGAAGAGGTCAATGCGGGATTCCCCGCCGAGGCACGCCGCGGGGATCCCGAGGCGGCCATCTCCGATGCCGCCCACGTGGTCGACCACTGGTACTCGACCCCCGCGATGCACAACGCACCGATGGAGCCTCACGCCACCATTGCGAGCTGGGAACAGACCGACGACGGAGAGACCCTGACCGTCTGGGACTCGACGCAGGCACCGTCGGGTGTGCAGGGCGATCTGGCGACCTTGTTCGATGTCGAGCCCGACAACGTTCGCGTGATCGCCGAGCATGTCGGGGGAGGGTTCGGCGGCAAAGGGAGCACTCGGCCCAACGCCGTCCTCGCCACCATGGCCGCCAGGTTCGTCGGCCGTCCCGTCCGGGTTGTGCTTCCGCGATCGGCAACGTTCACTTTTGTCGGCTACCGGACGCCCACGTTCTCCCGGGTGGCCCTCGGCGCCGACGGGGAAGGCAACCTCGAGGTCGTTTGTCACGACACCGTGCAACAGACATCGAAGATCGTTGAATTCGTCGAACAGACCGCCGAGGCGACGCGACACATCTACGACACCGAGCACATCAGGACAACCCACGAAGTGGCTGCACTGGACGTGTCGACCCCACGATGGATGCGCGCTCCCGGCGAATCTCCCGGTATCTACGCGCTCGAGTCGGCGGTCGACGAACTTGCGTACGAACTAGGGCTTGATCCGATCGAGCTGCGTACCCGCAACGAACCCGACGTCGATCCGGCGTCGGGGTCTGCCTTCAGTTCTCGGAACGTGGTGTCGGTGTTGCGCAAGGGCGCGGACCAATTCGGCTGGGAGCGGCGTGATCCCACACCCGGCAGCAATCGGCGGGGGCGCACACTGATAGGGATGGGCGTGGCACTGGCGTCGTATCCGACGATGACCTCACCGAGTACAGCACTCGCGGTCGCTCAACCGGACGGCACCTTCGACGTGTCGGTGGCCGCGTCGGACATCGGAACCGGCGCTCGCACCGTACTGACCCAGATTGCTGCCGACGCACTGCAGGTGCAGGCGGACAGGGTGCGACTTCACCTGGGAGACAGTGCACTTCCCAAGGCGCCGGGCGCCGGCGGGTCAGCGGGAACGTCTTCTTGGGGATTTGCTGTCCACAAGGCGTGTGAAGGGCTGCGCGAGAACATCGGGAGCGGGCCGGTCGATCGCCCCGTCGAGCAGTTCGCCGATACCACCGCCGACGTCGAAGCCGCCTCGGATCTCCATCGTGAAGCGTTCGGTGCGCACTTCGCGGAGGTCGCGGTCGACGTGGACACCGGCGAGGTGACGGTTGATCGCATGCTCGGCGTGTTCGCGGTTGGCAAGGTGCTCAACCCACGTCTTGCCCGCTCTCAACTCATCGGCGGAATGACCTTCGGCCTGGGAATGGCGCTGATGGAAGAAGGACATCCGGACGCGCAATACGGCGGATTCGGGAACGAGAACCTCGCGGACTACCACGTGCCGTCGCACGCAGATGTGCGAGACATCGAGGCCGTCTGGATCGAGGAGGTGGACGACAACATCAATCCCATGGGCAGCAAGGGCATCGGCGAGATCGGCAACGTCGGTTCGGCGGCCGCCATCGCCAACGCCGTCTTCAATGCAACAGGAGTGCGCGTGCGGGACCTGCCCGTGCGCCCGGACAAGATTGTGGAGCAACTTGACCCGCGATACCGCGACTGAAGCGAACACCGTCGGCAGCGACCAGGACAAGACTGCTGAGGGCACCCCGGTGGGCGAGCGGGGACCTGTGAAACCTGGCAGCATCGGCGCGGTGGGTTACGCCGAGCAGTTGAGAACTCTGGCCGATCGGTGTGGTGTTGCCACGTCGTATGAGGGCTGGGACAAAGAACGCCGGGCCGTCAGCGACGACACGCTGCGTCACATCTTGACCGCCCTGGGTGTGGCGGCGGGCTCGGAGAGCGAGATCCGTCGATCCCTCCAGGATCTCGATGAAGCACCGTGGCGTCTGGTCCTGCCGCCTGTGGTGGTCATGGTCGAAGACGCGGTTGTCGCTGTTCCCGTCCACGTGCCCCATGGAGAGCCGGTCTCGGTGTGGGTGATCAGCGAGGATGGCGAGCGGCTCGACGCTCCGCAGCTGGACATCTGGGTGGATCCGAGGGAAGTCGACGGCGAAATGGTCGGGCGCGCAACGTTCGCCACGCCGCACGGGTTGCCCACCGGGTGGCACACCCTGCACGCAGAGGTGGGCACCGGCACCCTTGCGCAGACCACACTCGCAGTGACGCCCAAGCGTCTGACAACGGCCGACAAGCTGGGGCCCAAGCAACGGTGGGGCCTGACAACGCAGCTGTACTCGGTGAGGTCCGAACGGTCGTGGGGGATCGGGGATCTGTCCGATCTGGCCGACATCGCCTACATCGCAGGTACTGTGCACGGCGCGGACTTCGTCTTGGCCAATCCCCTGCACGCAGCACAACCGCAGCCCCCGCTCGAGACGTCCCCGTATCTGCCGACGACCCGGCGGTTCGTCAATCCCATCTACGTCAGGGTCGAGGACATCCCGGAAGCAGGACGTCTTCCCAGCGCCGAGTTTCAAGCCATGCGGCAGTTCGCCGACAAGTACTCCCGGTGGAACCGAGACGCGAGCAAGATTCGCCGCAATTCTGTGTACCGATCCAAACTCGAAGTGCTGGAGACCATTCACGCGGTGCCGCTGAGCCCACGCAGACGTGGCGAGTTCGAGCGCTACCTCGCGGAGGAAGGCGAAGGTCTACTCGAGTTCGCCACATGGTGCGCCCTCGTCGAGAAGTTCGGAGCCGACAGTCCGAAATGGCGTAAGTCGCTGAGGGATCCGGCACGGGTCGCCGAGCTGCGAGGAAAACTGGCCGACCGGATCGCGTTCTACAGCTGGCTGCAATGGATCTGTGACGAACAGCTCGCCACCGCGCAAGCAACGGCGGTCGCGGCAGGAATGGGCATCGGCATCATCCACGACCTCGCGGTGGGAGTTCAGCACGGCGGCGCCGATGTTTGGGCACTCGGAGATGCACTGACGCCCCGTGTGTCGGTCGGCGCCCCACCCGACGCGTTCAACCAGCAGGGCCAGTTGTGGAACCAACCGCCTTGGCACCCATGGAAGTTGGCGGAACAAGGCTACATCCCGTTTCGCGACATGCTCCGGACGGTCCTGCGACGTGCGGGAGGTTTGCGCATCGACCACATCCTGGGATTGTTCCGGTTGTGGTGGATTCCCGAAGGCGAGTCGCCCGCAGCGGGTGCGTACGTCCACTACGACTACGAGGCCCTCATCGGAGTTCTCGTTCTGGAGGCCGAACGGGCCGGAGCAGTGGTGATCGGCGAGGACCTGGGCGTGTTCGAACCGATCGTGCAGGACTACCTCAGTGAACGTGGGGTCCTCGGCACATCTATTCTCTGGTTCGAACACGGACCGGATGCGCCCGTTCCTCCTGAGGAGTACCGGCGTCTGTGCCTGACCACGGTCACCACTCACGATCTGCCGCCGACTGCCGGTTATCTCGCGGCAGAACACATCAGGCTGCGGTCCGAACTCGGCCTGCTGGAGCAGGACGAGGCGATCGAGCGAGCGAACGATGCCCGTGACCGTGAGGCCATCCTCGACGTCGCCAGAGAGCGGGGATTGCTGCCAGCCGATGCAGACGAGGAGCAGACGGTGGCTGCCCTGCACTCGCTCATCACACGCAGCCCATCTCTGCTGCTCGGTGTCGCACTGACCGATGCGGTCGGTGAGCGACGCATCCAGAACCAGCCGGGCACCGACTCGAGCCAGTACGCGAACTGGTCGGTTCCGCTGGCCGACGGGAACGGCAAGGCGGTACTGGTGGATGACTTGGCAGAGCACCCGCGTTTTACCCGTCTCGTGCGGTCCCTGCGCCACACTGCGGCCGACTGAACAGGCTGCGGCCACCGACTCGTCGGTCGGTGGCCGCAGCCTCTGGCGCGTTACTTGATGACGGCGTCGATCGTCTTCTTGAGAGCCGAAGGCTGCGCCGGGCTACGGGGCGCCTTTTTCTTCAACTCGAGCAGGTGCTCACCGAGCTCCTGGAGTTCCTTGCGTCCCAACGCCTCTCGCACCTTGGGAAACCACTCTGATTCCTCCTCGTCGATGTGGTGCTCGACGTTCTCGATCAGCACGGTTGTCTTGGCGTCGAACCGCTCATTGTCGGGGCTCAGCGCGGCGAGTTCCATCACCAACACGTCCGCCACGTGGTGCTCCTCGTAGGACTCGAGGATGTCGTCTTCGACATCGGGTACGCGTTTGCGCACATCGGGGTACATGCCCTCGTTCTCGATGTAGGTGTGCACGGTGAGGGCCTCGATGATCTTGTTGACAATGTCACCCTTCTTTTTTGTCGCGCCTTCACCGGCGGCGCGGAATTCCCGGAAGAGCTTCTTGATGTCCTTGTGGTCCTGCTTGAGAATGACGATCGCGTCTGTGGACATGATCACTCCAGTCGTGGGTCGACGTGGCACGTCGTCCACGGGGCTGCGTGGACGACGCAACGATGAGCGCCCGAAAGCGCTTACTGCACTGGGTCTACCACGGCACAGCCGAGTCTTCTCCCCGGCGTCCGCCGCCTGAGCTTAACTGTCGACGGGCACCGTTTGAGCGGGCTTCGCGATCACGCACCCGATGAATTCACGCGAACGGAACAAGTCACCGCCGAGGTGCGGCAACGGCAACCGTCACGGTTCCGTGGATACCAGCCACGTGGCTTCTGGAAGACCCTTGTGTGGCGAGGGTCAGTCGTCGTTGTCTTCGCCGTCGCGATGAACCAGTTCGGGAGTCACCTCACGCGTTGCCATGCCGCCCGAGCCACCCTCGTCGACAGGCCCGGGACGCCCACCCTTGGGCTCCTCGACCTTGCTGTCTTCTGACTTCTTCTTGTTGTCGGTCATTTCTCGATTCTATGTGTGGGCGTCGTCTTCATTGCTTCGGCGGATGGTCTTTGTGGACCAGATCGGCTGCCAATCGGGCGAGGGGAGTATTGGTGTCCTGCGACAGTTTGCGGAGCAACTCGAAAGCTTGTACCGCATCGATGTCGAAACGCTCCATGATCATGCCCTTGGCCTGTCCGATGATGTCGCGACTGGCCAGAGCGCTCATGAACTGTGAACCCCGTTCGGTGGCGGCCCATGCCACCGCGGCATGTGCCGCGTAGACCTGGCCGATCTCCTCGGATTCTTCGGTGAATGCGAGTGGGGCGCGCGAGTAGAGCGTCAACGAACCCAGCGTCTCGCTGTGCGTGTACAGCCGGAAAGACATGAGCGAACGAAAGGGAGTGAGCGCGACCGCGTCTGCCGCGTAAGCCGGCCATCGAGTCTCGGAAGTGAGGTCGTTGACTCGGACAACGGGCTGGTCCCAGGCGGCGACCAGGCATGGTCCCTGCCCGTGCTTGATTTGAATATCGTTGTGCAACTCGGCAATCGGATCCGTGGCCACCTGAGTTGTCATCGTATCCCGATTGGTTGTGACGGTGATGCCGGCATACTCCGCACCAGGCACGTTCGACACCGCACCCTCGGCGACGTTTGCCAGCACACCCTGCAGATCACGTTGTTCGCTGGCGTGAAGTTGCCGGGCCAACTCCGCAATGGCCGCATGGACGCTTCGTGCGTCATCAGTTTGGTTGGTCATGGTCGCCTCCTAGGGCCATCTGGCCGTCGAGCAGGATTTTGTTGTACGTCGATCTCTGTCGCCCTACGGAGATGGCCCGGTCTGCAGATGCGACGCCGAGCCATCGTCGCCGCGATCGCAAAATTGCAGATGCTTAGTCTGCGTTGACGTTTCACTCGAAACAGGCATCCGCACCATTCCTGGCACCGTGTGCGGGCAAGCAACGCCGGGTTTAGACCATGCTCACGATCACCTCACCGTACCGCCGCCGAGTCGAAGTGGCCGCATTCTCGGTGTAAGGGCATCGGCTGGTTTGGCTGCCTTTGTTGCCGGGTAACGCGATGGAAGCGGTTGTTCATGTTCGGTTGGACAACAGGCGACCGCTAGGTGGTGTTCGACGCAACCCGCAGTCGAGAAACGAGCATGGCCGGGCATCGCCGCAAGGTCGGGTTCATCAGACGCCTCGCGTGTCTTAGGGGGCGACACCTCGGTATCGACCTGTGAACCTGTGCCTTGCAATCAGGAACCCTAAATTCCGATTGAAAGAGGAACCATGTTCAAGCACACCGACTACCTGCAATTCGACGTCAAGCCAGAAAAGCCGGACCCTGTCTATGCGCACAAACTGCAAGAGCTCATCGGCGGCGCGTTCGGCGAGATGACAGTGACCATGCAGTACCTGTTCCAGGGCTGGAATTGCCGCATGGAGGGCAAGTACAAGGACCTGATCATGGACATCGCGACCGAGGAGATCGGCCACGTGGAGATGCTGGCGGTCATGGTCGCGCGCCTTCTCGAGGGCGCGCCGGCAACCGAGTCCAGCAAGGCTGCCGGTGGCGACCCCGTGGTTGCCGCGGTGATGGGCGGGATGGACCCGCAGCAGGCAATCGTGGCCGGTGGCGGCGCACTTCCCGCCGACAGCAACGGTTACCCCTGGAACGGACGGTATGTCATCGCGAGCGGAAACCTGCTGGCCGACTTCCGTGCGAATGTCACCGCGGAGTCGCAGGGTCGTCTGCAGACGGCACGCCTCTACAACATGACTGACGACCCGGGCGTGAAGGCCATGCTCAAGTTCAACCTGGCCCGCGACACACACCATCAGAACCTCTGGCTGGCGGCGATCGAGGAGTTGCAGGCTGATGGTCTGGCCAGTGTGGTCGCCCCTGATGCGCTCCTCGATGAAGAGCACGCAGAGCACGCCACCGACATCTGGCATCTGTCGGACGGAGAGTTCTCGTCGACCGGGGGATGGGCTAATCGCACTGCCCCCGACGGCATTCACCAGATGGGGTTCCTCGCCGATCCCCAGCCACTCGGAAACAAGGCGTCCGCCCCGCCGCCGGATCCGAAACTGTATTCCACCTACGACGGTTCGAAAGGCACGCCGCAGAATGCTCAACTCGGTACCGAAAAAGGCGTCATGGGCAAGCTGAAGGACGCAATCCCGGACTGATCACGCAATCGTCTTGTCGACAGCTGCCGGCCGGTTCATCCGGTCGGCAGCTGTCTGCGTTGTGGCGACCGATGCAGAATCGCGTCGCGCACCACCGCTCGATCATCGAAGGGTTCACTTCGCTCACCAGAGATGAGGGTGGGCGAGTGACCACGTCCGGCTACCACCACAACGTCGCCCTTCTCCGCGAGGCCGATGGCGAGGTCGATTGCACTGGCGCGGCCCGGTTGTTCGATGACATGGGCTGCCCGGGCTGACCTGGCTCCGGCGACCACAGACGCGCGCAGCGTAGCGGGGTCTTCGGAGTATGGACTCTCGTCGGTGACTATCACGATGTCCGCCATGCCTGCGGCGTTGAAGCCGAGTGGGACCCGTTTGCCGGGGTCTCGGTCGCCGGTTGCTCCGATCACTGCGATGACCCGCCGGGACGTCAGGGACCGAAGGAATGGAAGCACCGTCCGCTGGCCTGCGCCGTTGTGCATGTAGTCGACGAACGCCAGGAACGGCTGGCCCGCGTCGACGGACTCGAGCCGGCCCGGTATGCCGCTGAGCACCTCGACACCGCCAATAGCGGAGACGATGTCATTCCCGGTGGCGGCGACCGCCGCAATCGCAGCCGATGCATTGACCGCCTGCGCAGATCCGAGCAATTGCAGATGAACAGGGAAGCGGCCGTAAGGGCTGCGCAAGGTGAATGAGGTTCCGCGCGCGTGTGCTCGTACATGCTCGACGTAGAAGTCGGCTGCCGGATCGGCAGCGGACACGCTCACCATCTCGGTATCGATCTGGGCGGCGAGCCGTCTGCCGTACTCGTCGTCGACGTTGATCACACCCAACCGGCACCGCTCGGCGCGGAAGAGGGAAGCCTTGACCCTGAAGTACTCGTCCATGTTCGGGTGGAAATCGAGATGGTCCGGGGAAAGATTCGTGAAGACGCCCGCACGCAGGTACGTGCCATCGACCCTGCCGTACGCCAAACCGTGACTTGATGCCTCGAATGCCACCGCGTCGACGCCTTGGTCGCGGAACGACGCCAGAGTCTCTTGCAGTAGCGGCGCTTCGGGAGTGGTCCGTACCCCGGGATAGCTCGTTCGCGGGCCTCGGACGTCAACGCCCGTGATCAGACCGGTGGTCCGGCTGTTTGCTGTGAGTGCGGCATCGAGCAGGTAGGCAACGGACGTCTTCCCGTTTGTGCCGGTCACGCCGTAGACGTCCATATCGCGTGAGGGACTCCCATAGACGGCCGAGGCCAGCGGACCGAGCACCGCCCGCGGTCTGGCCACCACCAGCGCAGGCAATATCGCTGTGGGCAGATCACTGACCACCGCGACGGCCCCCCGTCTCGCGGCTTCGCCGACAAAGTCCATTCCGTGGAATCGATTGCCAGGCAACGCCACATAGATGTCGCCCGGCCGAACCTGCCTCGAATCGACGCTGACGCCAGAGGCGAGGTGCTCTGGCGTCAGGGGGTCGTCGTCGATGTTCACGGGCGCACGCAGGAATTCAGCCACGTCGCCGATCGTCATGTAGTTGTGACTGTGCCGTCCGATCCGGCCGGATTCGGGCTCACGCGCCTGGGTCATCTACTTGTAGACCTGCCTGTGAGCCCGACCCACTCTCAGTTCTTGTTGTTGTTGGCGCGCTCGGCCTGCCGCTTCGACTTCTCGGCGTCGGCCAATTTCTCCACACGATCGGCCTGTGCACGCTTGCTCTCGGCGTCGTCACGCTTGGCGGCGGCGTCCTGCGCCTTCGCCTTCGCAGCTGCGGTCGCCTTGTCTTCGGCGGCCTTGATCTTCGCCTGCTCGTCGCGCTTTGCCGCCTCGGCTGCCTGCTTGCGTTTGGCGGCCAGCTCGTCTGCCTGTTGTTTCGCCTTGGCAGTTCTTTGCTCAGCGGCCTCCTCTGCGGCCTGCTTGCGCTCGGCGGCTGACTGCTCCGCTTCTTTGATCTCGCGCTGCTTGTTCTCGCGGGCCTGCTTCTGCTCGTTGATCGCGTTGTCACGCTTGGCCTTCAGCTCAGCGTCGGCCTGCTGGCGCTTGCGTGTCGCCTCTTCTTCGAGCTGCGCCGCACGGCCCAGCTTCTCGCTGCGCTCGGTCAGAGCCGAACCGCGCTTCTCGATCGCCGGGTCACCTAACAGGCCGCCGACCGTGGAATCGAGCACTCCGAGCGAACGCTCGTAGAGAAGGCGTGCCGGTGCCTCGGAGTCGAGCCGCGACACGACTCGGTCCTCGATCAACTGCAACGGGAATCGCGCGATCTTATACTGCACGCGTAGTACTGCGAACGGAACTTGGATGACGTTCATGGGGGTACTCCTGGGTCTGATGAGCACGTTGCTCTAGGAAAGGTCTGCCTGATCGGTGAGGCCGTCAGCCTGGCGGCGAATACGGTCGGCCTCCGCCTGCGCGTCTGAAGCCTCCTTCACCGACTCCTGATGCTCATCGGCGGCCTCGACCACATCGTCGGCAGCATCGGCGAGCTCAGCACGCTCCTCGGCTCTTGCCTGCTGCTCCTTGGCACGGGCGTCGAGCTCGGCCTGGGTCTGCTCGACCGCCACCTTCTTCTGTTCCTGCTGCTCTGCGGCACGTTTCTGAGCTTGCTGCGCCTCATGAGCAGCGCGCTCCGCTGCCGCTGTCTCCGCGCTCACCTCGATGCGCTCTTCGGCGCTCTCGGCGCGGGCTTTCTGGGCCTGGGCCCGTGCCTGCTCGGCCTCGGCATCCGCGACCGCCTCGACGCTGTTGGCTTCTTTGCGTTGCTGGGCCTGGGTCTGCTCGAGTTGGCCTTCGGCGGTCAGCGAATCGTTGCCGGTCACGGCGCCGGCGACTTCTTTGGCCTTGCCTTTGACCGAGTCGAAGAGGCCCTTGCGGGCCTGGTCGGCCTTGCTGTCCTCGTTCATCTGAAAAGACTCCTTCTGATGACATCGATTCGAGTACTCGGTGTGAGTCTCGGTGGGTGTCTGCGGACAAGTGGTTCCCCGCGGCGAGCCGTTTGAACCGGATATGGCCCGCCAATGTGACCGGGACCACAGAATGGTTCGCTGGTCAGGGCTTCTCTTCGTGATGGCGTCGGCCGTGGGTGCGCCGACGCTGCTTCATCTCTGCCTCGAACACATGTCGGACACCGCCTTGGAGTTCATCCCTGATCTGTCGGTCGTGCTCTCGAAACTGCGACCAGTAGTTGTCGTCGAAGACTTCGACGATCTGGAAGGTCCACCTGTCTTCGATCACGTTCCGACCGACCATGTCTTCCTCCAGCCGGTCGGCCTGCTCATGGTGGCCAGCATCACGTAGTGCCTCGACCGCCTCACCGAGCAGGAGGTCGGCGTGACCCACGAGCTGGTGGAAGGAGTAGAGGTGCCCACGCGCACGATCGGCGCATTCGAGAGCTTCAGATACCTTCCCGACGGCCGATACGGTTGCGTCGGTCACCCCTTCGGGCCGGCGCTGATCAAGGGGCGCGGATTCATGATTATTCGACACGTGCGATCTGTACCCAAGTGCGGACAAAATATCCCACCCCGCACAGTCCCGACTGCTGTCGCAGGTGACGGGACACACACGCATGTCGATTCCGGTATGGGGCTTGGTTCCTTCGACACCGAGGGGGCACCTGACGTTTCACCGTGGGTCACCCGGCCTCGCTAGTCTTCCGAGCGAGTCCAGGTAAGGGGGCGCAATGGATTTTCGACATCTCAAGTCATTCATCACCCTCGCTGAAGAATTGCATTTCGGCCGGGCCGCCGCACGTCTGCATCTGTCACAGCCGTCGCTCAGTGCACAACTGCAGAAGCTGGAGAAGTCACTGGGTGTCACGCTCGTGGTCCGCACGTCACACGAAGTCCAATTGACCTCGTCTGGTGTCGAGTTCGCCAAACAGGCCAGAGTGGTGGTCGCACAGATGGAAAAGGCTGTCGATGTCGCGAAGTCGACAGCCGCCGGCCAGGTCGGATCCCTGAACATCGGATACAACTTCCCGGCGAGCAGACACGTCCTGCCCGCGGCGTTGACCAGGCTCAACGAGCGGCACCCCAGGATGGCGGTGTCGCTGTGGGAGAAGCGCACGGGTCCACAACTCGGCGGGCTCCAGGACGGTTCGCTCGACGTCGCCCTGGTTTATGGTCGGCCGCAGCTGCCGGGATTGCGGGCCAGGTTGCTGTTGTCCAAGGTTCCCATCGTGGCCGTGGTCGGTCGCTCGCATCCGTGGGCCGGCCGGTCGAGCGTGCAATGCGCGGAGCTGGCCGCCGAACGATGCGTGCTGTTCGCCCGCGAACAGTGCCCCGCGATGTATGACGTGATCGTCGCGGCAGCGACCGAGGCAGGGGTCTCACTGACGATCGCGCAGACCTCGGACGACCCGAGTGGAACAGCGCACATGGTTGCGGTGAAACCGTATGTCGCATTCGCATCGCTGTCGCGGGCGGCGGCAGTGGGTATGGGCACCGCGGGTGCGTCCTCCGTGGCGGTCAAACTCATCGACCCGATTCCCACCATCGACCTGTACATGGTGTGGTCGGCTTCCACGGTGAACAGCGCGGTGGATGCCTTCGTCGAATGCGTCGACGAGATATGTGACGAAGACGAAACAGCCAGGCGCGCCGGTACGTTGGCATCTCAGTCACAGAACAATCCTCCAGATGCGAAGTCTCAGAATGTGTTGTCCAGGACCTCGTCGTCGCGGGTTCCGGCACAATCTCCGGCCGGCCCGGGCCACCGGATTGCTATCGCTCACTGACTGCCATAGGCAAAACCTCTGGCACGGTCGGAAAGTGACGCTCGTACTGCCCTGCCGGAAGGCCACGAACAACCATGGTTCTCATGAAGCAGATATCGCACGGCGGTACTGGCCTTGACCTCCTGGCCGACGAGAACCTGTACGACCGGGTTCGAAAAGTATTCGGAAGCAATTCTTTACGGCAAATACTTGTCGCGGGTGCAGATGGTCCCGCGCTGTCCGGCGCTCAGGCCGACGACGAGGTTCGCCAGCGTGCTGGGATCCTCTCCGAGCGTGGTGTACGCCGGGGTGATCGGGTCGCGATCCTGTCGACAACCAGCCTCGACTGGGTGCTGACCGACCTTGCTGTTCTCGCGCTCGGAGCCGTGGTGGTTCCGGTGTACCCGACCTCGTCCGCCCAGCAGATCGCGCACATTCTGGCCGATTCAGGGGCGGTACTGGGCATTGCCGACACGGACACGGACAGTCATCGACTCGTCGAAGGGGGAGTACCGGCGATCACATTCGACGATCTGATCGACGCGTCGGCGGCCGCGCTCGACATCGAGGACACCTTGGCAGCGTGTGTGGCCGACGACGTCGCGATGATCGTATACACCAGCGGCACAACGGGTCCCGCAAAGGGATGTGTCATCTCCCACCGCAACATGTTCGCAGCGGCGTCGAACACAGTGCTGCGAACCGGTGACATGTTCGTCGATCCAACCGCGGTGACAGCTCTGGCTTTGCCTCTGTCGCACGTGTTCGGTCAGACGATCTTGTTCGCCGGTTTGCTGGGCGGCACCAAGACCCACTTCATCAGCAGCATCCCGGAGCTGATCCCGCAACTTCCGTCGATCTCGCCGAGCTTTCTCGCCCTGGTGCCCTACGCACTGGAGAAGATCCGCAAGATCGCCCGGCAAGGCCTCACCCCGGCAGACGAGGCCGGAGCGATCGCGCGTGGTCACACGGCGTTGACGTCGACCGAACTCGACGCCGCCGAACCCGTTGCCGGATTGCTCGGCGGTCGCCTGACCAACGTGATCTCGGGTGGTGCATCGCTCGATGCGACGACAGTTGCGTTCTATGCGGGGTTCGGTGTGCGACTCCTCAACTGCTACGGCATGACCGAGACCGCCACCGCAGTGACGGTCAACGAGCCCATGACCAACCGGGTCGGCACTGTGGGACGCCCTATTCCGGGGACGACGGTCGCGATCGCCGACGACGGCGAAGTGCTTGTGGGAGGAGCCAACGTCAGCCGTGGGTACTGGGGCGCCGCCGCGGACAAGACCGCCGTGGACGCGGAGGGATGGCTCCACACCGGCGACATCGGCGAGCTGGACGCCGACGGGTATCTCGTCATCACGGGCCGCAAGAAGGAGATCCTGGTGACCAGCGGGGGAAAGAACGTCGCCCCCACGCCACTCGAGGACAGGATCCGCCTGCACCCGTTGGTGAGCAATTGCATCGTCATCGCCGACGGCCGACCATTTGTCACCGCACTGGTGACGCTGGATCAGGCCCAGTACGCCCGATGGCGAAAAGAAACGACCGACGCCACCGACGACCTCACGGATACACGGTTGACCCGCGCTGTGCAGCAGGCGATCGACGATGCCAACAGCCTGGTGTCGCGTGCCGAGTCCATTCGCGAGTTCCGAATCGTCGAAGGTGACTTCACGGTGCAAGAAGGCCTCCTGACCTCATCGCTGAAACTCAGGCGCACCAACATCATCGACACACATCGGCACCTTGTCGATGAGCTGTACGCAATCCGGGTGTAACCAGTCTGTAGCAGCATGAACGCAGGATGAATTCTGAAACCTGTTAGCTGGCAATAGCTTACGTCGATAGACCGATGAGACTACGCATGACGGCCTGGAGCCCTCATCCGTTCCGCAGAAGACTGAAGTCATCACACATCAGATCGCACTGATCGCAGGGAGAATCGCATGTACGACGTAATCGTGGTCGGCACCCGGGTTTCGGGATCGTCGGTGGCAATGCTGTTGGCACGCAGTGGACTCAAGGTACTCGCGGTCGACGGGGCAACATTCCCGAGCGACACGGTCTCCACCCATTACATCCACCAGGCCGGGCTGTCCCGACTGCAGGATTGGGGATTGCTCGACCGGGTGATCGCCAGCGGCTGCCCGCCCATTCGGCACCTGAACTTCTCTTACACCGACATCGCACTGAGCGGAATGGCAGACCCGATCGACGGAATCGATGCCGTGTACTGCCCTCGCCGGACTGTGCTCGACTCCATTCTCGTCGACGCCGCACGCGAAGCCGGCGCCGAGATGATCGAGGGATTCACTGTGCGCGACCTGATCTTCGAAGGTGATCAGGTGGTGGGTATCCGCGGCAGCCGCGCCGGTGGATCCGCCGAAGAGTTCAGAGCTGCCTTCGTGGTCGGAGCCGACGGCGCGAACTCCACTGTGGCCAAGCGTGTCGACGCCCAGAAGTACGACCAATCGGCCGGCGCATGCTTCGTCTACTACTCGTACTACTCCGGCCTCGACTGGGGCATGCAACATCGCACCGGTTTCGGGGAACAGCAGTTCGCCGCATGGCCGACGAACGACGATCTCTACCTTGTTGCCGTGATGCGCAAGCGCGACCGTCTCAAGGAGTTCCGTAAGGACCCCGATACGAACATCCAGGAGATCGTGGACGCCATCGACCCGAAGTACGGAGAGAGCCTCCGTGACAACGGCACCCGGGTGGAGCGGTTGCGGCCGATGACCTACCCGGACAACTACCGCCGTACCTCTTTCGGCCCGGGGTGGGCCTTGGTGGGCGACGCCGGCTATCACAAGGACCCATTCACGGGCTGGGGCATCACCGACGCCTTCAAGTACGGCGAGATGCTCGCGCATCGCCTGGTGGAAGGCCTGGGCGGCCAGCGCCCGTTGTACGACGCCCTCGCCTCCTACCAAGCCGACCGGGACGCCCAAAGTGCCGGGACGTACGAACTCACCAAGAGCATCTCGGAGCTCTCCTTGACCCCGTACTACGACTCGGTCTTCCGGGCTGCGAGCAAGAGCCCTGAGTACACGACGAAGTTCTTCGGTCTCATTGCCGGTGGATACCCGGGTGAAGAGTTCTTCGCTCCAGACAATCTCGCAGAGTTGTACGCAACCGTCGATCTGCCGGTCGGCGATCGGCACCTGGTCCAGGCATGAGCGGCTACGGGCTATGTGCCATCGGCGACAGTTTCGTCGAAGGCCGGGGTGATGAGAATGCCGGTGGCGGCTTCCGCGGATGGGTTCCGCGACTTGCCGGCCAACTCGGCCTCCGCTCGGCCAAGGTCTGCAACCTCGGCGCGCACGGCGCCACCAGCTCCGTTGTGGTCAGCGACCAACTAGAGCGGGCAGTCAGTGCGCGGGCACCATTGACCGGAGTCATCGTGGGTGTCAACGATCTTGTCAGCCACTTCGATCGAAATCGATTCAGCGACAACGTAAACACCATCTTCGAGACATTGAGCGCTGTATCACCGACCGTGTTCACGGCCACCTACCCTGATATCCCGGCTCGTCTACCGGTTCCCGCATCGTTCGCCGATCTGCTCCGCGAACGCTTCCAGTACGCGAACACCGTACTGGCCGACGTGTGCGACCGGACCGGAACAGTACTGCTCGACATCGCTGCCGACCGGCAGTGGGCGCGCAGTGACCTCTGGTCGGCAGACGGATTGCACCCCAATGCGCTGGGACACAGCACTTTTGCGCAATCCATCGCGGCAACCATCGCACGGCGTGCGGACACGGACCTCGCGGCCTGACCCGATCGATCCTCGCACCACCAACTCCAGTGGAGACAGACGTGACACTCGCATCACCCCACGACACGGCGGGCCACGGCCCCGAATCGAGCAATCCCAGAAACGATTCGACGCCGTCCGATGTACCCGACACCGAATATGTGAACCGGCGGTTGGCTGACACCCCGATCGCGATCGTCGGCATGTCAGCACTGCTACCGGGCGCAAAGAACATCCGAGACTACTGGCAGAACATCGTCGACGGGAAGGACTGCACCACCGAGGTGCCGCAGTCGCGATGGGACCTGGAGGACTACTACGACGCCGACAGGACTGCGCCCGACAAGACCTATTCCAATCGGGGTGCGTTCATCCCGGACGTCGAGTTCGATCCTGTCGAGTTCGGTATGCCACCGAATCAGCTCGAGGTGACCAGCACCATGCAGACTCTGAGTCTCGGTGTTGTCCGTGACCTCCTCGGCGACGCCGGCGCCAAGGATTCCTCCTGGTACGACCCTTCGCGCACCGGCGTCGTCATCGGCACCACCGGTCCGGTGCCGCTGATGCACCCTCTTGCCGCCCGGCTGTCGACACCGGTCCTCAAGGCGGCCGCTCGTAGCTGTGGTCTCAGCGAGGCCGACACCGAGGCCGTTGCAGAAAAGTACGTGGCCGCCTTCGCACCGTGGGAGGAGAACTCGTTTCCCGGCCTCCTCGCCAACGTCGTCGCAGGGAGGATCGCGAACAGGTTCGGACTCGGCGGTATGAACTGCACCGTCGATGCCGCCTGCGCCGCCTCGCTCGCAGCCATTCGTACCGCGATCGCGGAGCTGGTCGACGGCAGAGCAGACACGATGATCACCGGTGGTGTCGACACCGAGAACTCGATCTTCATCTACCTCTGTTTCTCCAAGGTGGGCGCGCTGTCGCCTACCGGGCAGATCAGCCCCTTCTCCGACAACGCCGACGGCACGCTGCTCGGTGAAGGCATCTGCATGCTTGCCCTGCGTCGACTGTCGGACGCACGTCGGGACGGCAACAAGGTCTATGCGGTCATCAAGGGAATCGGGTCATCGAGTGACGGACGATCCAACAGCATCTACGCTCCCCACGCCGATGGCCAGCGAGTGGCGCTCCAACGTGCGTACGACGATGCCTGCTGCGAGCCTTCGTCGGTCGAACTGTTCGAGGCACACGCCACCGGTACAGCAGTCGGCGACAAGACCGAACTCACAGCACTCGGAAAGATGCTGCGTGCCAACACCGATGAGGAGGCGTTTGCTGCGCTCGGTAGTGTCAAATCGCAGATCGGGCACACCAAGGGCGCAGCCGGTACAGCCAGTCTGATCAAACTGGCGCTGGCTCTGCATCACAAGATCCTGCCGGGCACCATCAACGTGAGTCGTCCCAACCCGGTCATCACAGATGGCGCGCCGTACTACGTCAACAGTCTCACCCGTCCATGGGTGCTTGATCCACATCGCCCGGTGCGCAGGGCGGCGGTCTCGGCAATGGGATTCGGCGGCACGAACTTTCACATGGTTCTCGAGGAAGCCGATACGGACCGAAGTGGGGTGCGGACCTGGCACCAGACGCCGACGGCTTCGCTCTGGCACGCGCAGGACGTGCCGGCGCTCATCGAGGAACTCCAGAGCGGTTCGCCTGTCGACGGGGGCGACATCCCGGCAACCGACGCCAGGATCGGCTTCGTGTGGGTCGACGAGGAGCAGCGCAGCCGGCTCATCGAGGTCGCGTTGGAGACCTTAGCGCGCGACGCTGGCTCACCGGCCTGGAATCACCCAGAGGGCATATACTTTCGCCGGCATGCGCAGGCCGACCTCAAGGTGGGCGCACTGTTCTCCGGGCAGGGCAGCCAGTACGTCAACATGGCGGCGTCCTCGGCCATGAACCTACCCCCGGTGGCAGGGGCCTTGGATGACGCCAACGCCGCTTTCGAGGGTGTGGAGCGCCGACTCGGCTCCATCGTGTTCCCTCCTCCGGCCTTCGACGATGATGAACGGGCCGAGCAGGAGGAGCTACTCAAACTCACCGAGCATGCGCAACCGGCGATCGGTGCGGTATCGGTCGGTCAGTACCGATTCCTGTCAGAACTGGGCTTCACCGCGGAGGCGTTCGGCGGACACAGTTTCGGGGAGCTCGGCGCGCTCTGGGCGTCCGGCGCACTGGAGACCGGGGACTACTTCCGACTGGCGCGCGCTCGCGGCGCCGCGATGGCGAAAGAATCGGGCTCAGACCGGGGGGTGATGCTGGCCGTCCGCGCGTCGCGCTCCGACGTCGACGAGCTGGTCGACCGCACCGACGACGTTTACGTGTGCAATCACAACGCCCCCGACCAAGTGGTGGTCGGTGGTGGCAGTGACGCCGTGGCGGATTTCGCCGAACAGTGCGCTGAGCTCGGCTGGAACACAAGGACATTGCCGGTGTCGGCAGCGTTCCATACGCCGTACGTCGCACACGCCACCGGCACGTTCCGTGAGGCGGTGGACTCGGTCACCATCGGTGCCCCCCAGGGCGCGGTGTACGGAAACGATCCCGAACGTGTCTACGGACCCGATGCTGCAGGCAACGCCGACATCCTCGTCGACCAATTGATGCACCCCGTCGAGTTCGTGGCGGTTCTCCGAGGTATGCGCGACGCGGGCTGCACGACCTTCGTCGAGTTCGGACCCAAACAGGTGCTCACGTCTCTGGTTCGGCGCACGCTGGGCGATGAGGTCATCGCGATTTCCACCGACATCGGACCGATGGGAGACGGGGACCTCGGGCTCAAACGGGCCGCGGTCGCTCTGGCGGTGTTGGGGATGCCGTTGTCCGGCATCAATCGGTATCAGGCCGACCCGCCGGCCCCACCGCGCACGTCGGCGATGGCGGTCACCATCTCAGCACCGGAATACGTTCCGGAAACCCGTCGTAAGGCGTACGCCGACGTACTGGCCAACGGCTATCGGATCAAGACGGTCGGCGCCGACGACCTCGATGATCCCGTTCGACCCGATCCGGTCCACCCCGATCCGCTCGGTGCCGACGAACACCCGACGACCACACCACACACACCCGCAGAACGTCCTGAGGAGTTCACAGTGACACAACACCTTTCCCGCGCCGGGGACCCGAATGACGGTCACCTGAACTCGGCATTGAACCAGCACCTCGACACCCACCGCGAGTTCCTGGGGGCCCAACTCGGAATCGCTCGCGACCTCGCCGACGCGCTGCGTCGCGGCAACCTCGACGACGGATCTATCCGGGCGATCGAAGCGGTCAGCAATCAGTCGGTGGCGTTGAGCGACAGCCATTCCCAAGCGGCACACGTGTTGGTCGGGCTCGCCGAACTCGAAGCAGGGCTGTCGCCCGAGACAACTGCGGTCCCTGCCCGCGCTCGGCGGTCTGTCACCGTTCAGTCGTCGCCGGCGCCCGCCATCTCCGCACCAGTTGACACGGAGCCGGCACGGTCCGATCAGACGACGAACGCCCCGGCCGCGCACACTGCTCGTCAGGACAATGCCGCACCGGTCAGCACCACCTCGACGCCTCCGGCCGAGCCCTCGATACCCGGTTCAGATCTGTCGGAGCCGGCCGCCGAGCCCCCCGCGGCCCCAAGCGTGCCGGCAGTGGACGGACACGAGGCTGCTGCCGACGATCTCCACACCGCCCTTAGGGAGGTCATCGCCGAAAAGACCGGGTATCCGGTCGAGATGATCGGCAGCACGATGGATCTGGAGTCCGACCTGGGCGTCGACTCGATCAAGCGGGTTCAGGTGCTCGGAGCGGTACAGGAGCGGTTCCCGCACCTCCCGAGTCTGGGCCCCGAGCAACTCGGTGAGCTTCGAACGATCGACCAAATCGTCGAGGTCATCTCCGAGGGGAGTGATGCTTACCCAAAAGCGCCGGCCGCGGTGGCGCCGCGGCTCACTGATCACGCCCTGACCTCAGAGCAGACTGATCCGATCGACGTACTTCCATCGGCCGAACGAACACCGGTCGAACTCGTCGCCCTGCCTCGGATCGACCGCGCTGTCGACGTATTCACCACTGATCCGACCGCATCCCTGTTCATCGTCGGGAACGTCAGCTCCCGGCGCGTCGACGCGCTGTCCGAAGCACTGCGGGCACAGCGCTGGCGGGTGACAGGCTCACAAGCGCACTCCGGCACCCCCGGTTCGTCCGAGACTGCAACGGATCAGCCGACGGACTCGCAGGCTGACCTCTGCGTGGTGATCCTGGGTGAGCCGACAACGATCTCAGAGGCTCAACTAGATCTCTCCGACTCGATCCTCGCCATCAAGGCAGCCTCCAAAGCACTGATCCCGAAGGGCCGGCGCGCCGCGTTGCTGGCAGTCACCACCGTCGACGGTGCCCTCGGCTTCGGCGACCTCGATGTCGACCCGGTGGCGGCCATGGCCGCCGGCATCGGCGGTGCAGTGAAGACACTGGCTGCGGAACGCCCCGAACTGTTCTGCCGCGCAGTGGATGTCAATCCTCTGGTCGATCCGGACCAGTTAGCCCGGACGATCATCGACGAGTCACACGATTCGGCGGTCGACACCCTCGAGGTTGGTGTCGGTGAGCTGGGGGAGCGGCACACCCTGGTTCCCAGCGGACACGGGGCCCCGGCCACAGAGTTGTCTGCGGTCGGTGAGGACCCGCTCCACGACATGTCGGTAGGCGCAAACGATCTCCTGGTGGTGTCCGGCGGAGCCCGTGGCGTGACCGCCCTCTGTGTTCGTGAACTGGCCGCCCGCACCGAAGCCCGCTTCATCCTTCTGGGGCGCACCGATCCTTCACCGGACCCGGATTGGGCACAAGGAGTCGACGACGCCTCGCTACAGGGTGCGGCGATCAGGGCGTTGGCCGGAAGTGGACTGACGCCCCGCGACATCAACTCTCGCTGCGCCGGCGTACGGGCGGGACGCGAGATCCGGGAAACTCTGGACGCGCTGGGAGAACGTGGGCAATACCTGAGCGTCGATGTGACCGACGCCGACGCACTGCGCACTGCGCTTGCGCCCTACAGGCAGTCGGTCACGGGCATCATTCACGGTGCGGGCGTCCTTGCCGACTCACTGATCGCGTCGAAAGAGGATTCAGAGATCGCGCGGGTCCTCACCCCGAAACTGCGTGGGATCGACGCTCTGATGGACTCCTTGGACTCAGCCGCCGACGACTCGCCCGTCGAACACCTGGTGTTGTTCACGTCCGTGGCCGGGCTCTTCGGCAATCGGGGCCAGAGTGATTACGCCACCGCCAACGAAGCCCTTGGGCGATTCGCGGTTGCCACGAAGCGTCGGCACCCGGAACGTCACGTCACCGCGATCGATTGGGGAGCGTGGGACGCCGGCATGGTCGATGACGTGTTACGGGCGCACTTCCGCGACAACGGGGTCGAATTACTCCACCCACGGGCCGGCGCAGTGGCTTTCGCAGAGCAGTTCTCGGTAGAACGCAGGGACGATGTAGTGGTACTGATCGGTCCGACGCGTCCGTTGGCTTCCAGATCCGCCCCGGATCCGGTTGCCTTCACCGCACGCCGCGTCATCGAGGATCTGGCGCGCCACCCGATCATCGAGGCGCACCGGATCGGCGAGAAGGTAGTACTCCCTGCCACTTTCGCACTCGGCGCGATGATCAACGTGGCGGAGAGAGCGTTGCCGGGTCGATGCGTCCGAGGGGTCAGAGACTTCCGTGTACTCAATGGCGTCTCCTTTCCGTCGGGTTCGACGGCCCCGCAGCTGCTGGTACATGCCGAGCCGACACGCGACGCGACCACGTTGTCGGTCCGGGTCACGAGTGTTGACGGCGAACGCCTCATCCCTCATTACGTCGCTCAACTCCTGTTGGCCGACAACGAGCCGCCGATGATCACAATTGATCCCGATTGGGGCCACGTCGGCAAGAACGCTCAGTTCATCTACGACGAGGGGCGGCAGTTCCACGGACCAGCCCTTCGTGGGCTCGCGGAGGTCTTGGAGTTGTCCGAATCGCGATTGGTGGTCACCGCCTCGCTACCCGAAGCGGTTGTAGCGCTTGGTGCGTATCAGGGAATGTTGCACAATCCGGTGCAAGCCGACCTGATCCTGCAGGTGCCACCGGTACTCGCACACAGCGCGCTGGGAGCGGCGTGCCTGCCGATGGGCGTGGGTTCCATTGACTTCTACCACCAACTGCCGACCGGCGAGGCATTCACCGTCGTCGCCGACAATCTCAGGCGCGATGCGTTGTCGGCCACTGTTGATGCGGTGGCGATCGCGCAAGACAACACAGTCTTGCAACGCTGGAACGACGTTTCGGTGGTCACCGCGCCTGACCTTTCAGCATTGTTCCTTGAGTCGGCCCGACAGTGGAACTGACCACCGGGAACCACGCATCGAAGACAGGAAGATTTATGGCACACATCCGCTTTGACGGCATTGTGTTCAATCCCATACCTGCCAGACCCGCGGACGTGGTGGAGGCCGCGCCGAGATCCGCCGGCAACCGTACCCGCGAATCGCTCGCACCGCGTGAAACTGTGCCGGTGGGGGCGATGGCACCGCTGGCCGCAGTCCGAGACAGTGTTGTCCGTGCTCACCAAGCCACCATTGCTGCCGCGTCGGCTGTCGCACGGGCGACACTGCGCGATGGCCTCAACCCGGCACCGAGACAACTGGGGGAAAAGACGTGGCCCGAGACCGTAGACACGTTCTCCACCACTCGCGCTGCCGAACTCGCTGCTGTGCGCTGTTTTCGACCTCTGGCCCGATCTGCCAGACGGGAGCTGTCCTCTGAAGACATCGATGTACTCACCCGCGGTGGGATCGAGCAGGTGTTCGGTCCGACGCACCGCCAAACCGCCACCGATCATGCGACCGGCCGAACCATCGCCGCGAACAGCATGTTGACGGTCGCGTCCCACGGACAGGTAGAGAGCATCGAAGGTCTCGAGTCGTCGCCACGCGGGGCCGACTTCGGCGGCCTCACAGTGAGGTACAACGGTGACCCCGTTGCGGCCGCACGGTCCGCGGCCGAGGTTTTCGGTGTGTTCGTTGGTCTGCATCTGTGTATGTCCGATTGCGTGGCCGAATCGCAGGCACACGGCACCGCACCGAATCCACCTTCGTCACAACGATTGTCATTGCGCGTGGTGGAGATCGATCTCGTCCCGATTCCGCATCTACGGGCGCGCGTGAGTATTGATGGGTTAGAGCCGTCCCGGGACAACGGGTTCGATGTCACCGTTGACTTCATACCTCGCAATGGTGTCCCATTGGGTCCCGGTACCAACGGTCACCTGCAGGACTGGACCGGACGCGTGGCGACAACCGGCCGGCAGGCACTGTTGAGCGAGTTCCACATGGCGCATCTGGCCCGTGGTGATCAGGGGATCGCGTTCGGACCCGAGTTCTCGCGCTACACCGGCAACCGGGCCACCCGGCTGCCCACGGGAGGGCTGTTGCTGGTCGACCGGGTCACAGAGTTCTCCGGCACACGAGGCAATTGGGACGCCGGTGCGGACTATCGCACCGAATACGACGTGCCTGCCGACGCGTGGTACCTGGAGGACACTGCAAACGGATCTGTGCCGCACTTCGTCTACATGGAGACCTCGTTGCAGGCCGCTCTGCTGATGGGCTACTACCTCGGCCCCACGCTCGGGTCCACAGAGACCTTGCGACTCCGAAACCTCGGCGGAACCGCCACCGTCAGTCGCAGACTCGACCTCCGGGGAAAGACGGTCGATCAGAGTTCGACGCTCGTGTCGACGACGCTGATGCCCGGGTCATCGCTGCAGAGTTTCGACTACTCCCTTCGGGTGGATGGAGATGAGTTCTACAGCGGCACGACGATGTTCGGGTATTTCAGCGATTCGGCCCTGGACAATCAAACCGGGCTCGACGCAGGACGCCATCGACCGAACTGGCTCGAGACACTGGAGTCTGCACCGCAGATACGCACCATCGATGTGGCGGCACGTAGGGACCGGCGCGAACCGCTGTGCTCCACGGGGGCGTTGGCTCTGGTCGACCACGTCGATGTGGTCGACGGAGGTGGCCAGTACGGCAAGGGGTATCTGCACATGACCCGCGACATCGAGGCAGACGAGTGGTTCTTCGACTGCCACTTCTACCTTGATCCGGTGATACCGGGTTCGCTCGGCGTCGAATCGGTGATCCAGTGCATCCAAGAGTGGATGGTGGATGCCGGGATGCACCGGCAATGGCGTGACCCGCAGTTCCACATTCCCGAGAACGTGCCCTTCAACTGGAAGTACCGCGGTCAGTTCGTCCCGGACGACGGTCATTGTGAACTGGAAGTCCACGTGAAAAACATTCGCCCCCAGTTTAACTCGGTTGTTGTCGTCGCAGACGCGTCGCTGTGGAAACCGGGTTTGCGGATCTACGAACTCATCGACATCTCGGTTGAACTCAGGGAAGGGATCTGACATGGTTGCGCCCTCCACAACATCCGGGACCGATGAGATCGCCCAGACGACAGCAGCATTGTCAGACCTCTCGCGACCATGCTGGGTGATCCGGGACAAAGAAGACATCCGGGTGACGTCCGACGAGGCAGTCGCTGCGCGGTCAGAAGTGCTCGCTGCCGTCGGGCCGTTGACCCCTGACCGTCTCGGCGATCGATCCTTCCAGCATTTTCACGGTGTGCGGTACGGATACATGGCCGGCGCGATGGCCAATGGAATCGCGTCGCCCGATCTGGTCAGCGCGCTTGCCAAGGCCGGATACCTTGCCTCCTACGGCGCTGCAGGCGTCGTACCGGCGAAGGTCGATGCGGCGCTGTCCGAGCTGACGGCAACACTGCGCGATACCCCGTTCGCCTGCAACGTCATCCACAGTCCGAGCGAACCCGCTCTCGAGCGCGCCATCGTGGATGCGTGCCTGCGCCATCGGGTGACCTGCGTCGAGGCGTCCGCCTTCATGTCCATGACGGCGGAACTGGTCCGCTATCGAGTTCTCGGGCTCAGATCCGCTCCCGACGGGGAAATCGTCCGGGGGCACAGGGTGGTGGCTAAGGTGTCCCGGCTCGAGGTGGCAGAGGCCTTCTTACGGCCGGCACCCGCTGCGTTGCTGCGCCAGCTCATGGAATCGGGTGACATCACCGCGGAGTCGGCCCACCTGGCCGCATCGGTACCGATGGCCGATGACGTCACCGTCGAGGCGGACTCGGGAGGTCACACCGATCGCCGGCCATTGCTGGTGGCATTACCTGAGATCATCGCGCTGCGCGACCGCATCGCCGGGGAATCACCTCTCGCCGCGAATGTTCGAATCGGGGCGGCGGGCAGCATCGGGACGCCTGCGGCAGCCGCGGCGGCTTTCGGACTGGGAGCGGCGTACGTCGTCACAGGGTCGATCAATCAGGCAAGCGTGGAGGCGGGTACCTCCGCGGCCACGAAAGAGCTATTGGCCACCGCTGGTTCAGCCGATTGCGTGATGGCGCCGTCCTCGGACATGTTCGAGATGGGGGTGCAGGTGCAGGTACTGCGGCGAGGGACCATGTTCGCCGGGCGCGCCGCTCAGCTGTACGACGCGTACCGCGCTTACGACTCGATCGACGCGATCCCGCAGAAGGTGCGCGACGGGCTCGAACGCGACATCTTCCGCCGGCCGCTGGAATCGGTCTGGGACGAGTGCGTGCGTTACTTCACCGAACGTGACCCGAACCAGATCGCGGCCGCCCAGAACAACCCGCGTCGCCGGATGGCGCTCGTGTTCCGGTGGTACCTCGGCCTCTCGTCGGGATGGAGCATCGGTGGGGACGAGACCCGAACAGCGGACTACCAAGTGTGGTGCGGCCCGGCCATGGGAGCGTTCAATTCCTGGGCGGCCGGAACGCATCTGGCGTCCGCCCGCAACCGTCGCGCCGCGGACATCGCGCATCACGTCATGACCGGTGCCGCATTCCACACCCGGGTGGGCATCCTGCGCGGTGCGGGTGTGCACTTCCCGCCGCAGTGTGCGACCTACTGGCCGTCCCTGTAGTGCGTTCGACGAGGGAGTAGGCATGCCCGAGGTGGTGGTGGGCGGTACAACCATCGGATACCACGACACGGGTGTGCCGGCGGGCGTGCCCGGCGCGCAGACAGTGGTGTTTGCGCACGGATTGTTGTTCGACAGCAGGATGTTCGAGGCTCAGGTCGAGGTGCTGCGGGGACGCTACAGGTGTGTTGCCTTCGATTGGCGAGGGCAGGGAACTTCACCCCCGACAGTCGACGGGTATGACATCGAGACCCTCACCAGGGATGCGTTGGGCGTGCTCCGGGCTCTCGACATCGGGCCCGTGCACTGGGTGGGGCTCTCGATGGGGGGATTTGTCGGTTTGCGTCTCGGCGCCCGCCACGCCGAGATGATTCGGTCCCTCACTCTGTTGGACACCAGCGCCCGCGCCGAAACGCCCGGCACTGTCCGGGAGTACAAGCGACTGGCGTGGACGCAGCAATTGATCGGATTCGGACCGATCGCATCGATGGTCGCGCCTCACATGTTCGGCCCGTCGTATCGGCGAGATCCGCGGAACAAAGCATCGCTCGATCGCTGGCGACAAGCGGTGGGACAACGGAAACGCAGTTGCGTGCGCAAGGCGGTGTACGGGGTTGCCGAACGCGCCTCGGTAGATCACGAGATCGGCGCGATCGCCGTACCGACGCTTGTGCTCGTCGGTGCGGATGACGCCGCCACGCCACCGTCGGAGTCCGAACACATCGCATCGTCGATACCGACGGCCCGACTGCAGGTTATCGACAACTGCGGTCACAGCAGCACCGTGGAACAGCCGGGGGCGATTTCAGCTCATCTTGCGGACTTTCTCGCCGAGGTGTCCCGAACTCAGTGACCGACCCGCCGCCGTCGACAGCTGAATCGCTCGCGTCAGTTTTTCATCAGTCGGATGTTGCGCATGGTCACCAGCCCGGTGGCACATAACGTGTCACCGACCGCCGATGAAGTGAACACGTCTGCGGCAGCCACCGTGATGGTGCTGCCTGCCTTGAGTACTCGACCATGAACCACCAGCTTGTCGCCCTTTGCCGGTGCCAAGATCTTGATCGTGTAATCGACCGTCATGTTGATCCAGCCCGGTGGAAGCAAGGTTCCGGCGGCCGAACCGCCGGCGAAGTCTGCCAGTGAGCCGATGACGCCACCCTGAAAGAATCCGTTGTGTTGGGTCAGCTCCTGGCGGTAGGGCGCCACGAGTTCGACATCCCCGGGTTCGATGCGGGTGAAATCGAAACCCAGATGTTTGGCCGCGGGCATGCTGAGGACGACGTCCCTCACCGCTTGTTCGAAATCAGGGTTTGGAGCTTCCATGTCTACCGTCCTTTTCTGGGACTACTGGGTCCGAGTCGATGCGATGCGGATCGAAATCCCCTGCGAGATAACGACGTCGAGCTGAGGCTCGCATGATCTTCCCGCTGGTGGTCTTGTGGAGTTGTCCCGGCGTCACCAAGAGCACATCGCTGACGGTCACCTGGTGTTCGCGCGTGACCGCGCCTCGAATAGCGAACGAGATGTCGTGACACCGCGACTCGGGCAGTGGGTCTTGGCCTCTGATCTCCGCTATCACCACCAGGGCCTCCACACGGTCTCGTAGCGTGGAGAACGCAGCGCAACCACCAGGCCGGACCGACGGATGTGCCGACTGTACTGTGTGCTCGATGTCGTGAGGGTAGTAGTTCGTCCCGCGGATGATCACCATGTCTTTGAGGCGTCCCACAACGAAGAGTTCATCATCGATGAATGCGCCGAGATCGCCGGTGCGTAAGTACCTCGATCCGGGCGAGCCGTCGATGCGGGCACCGAAGGTTTCCGCCGACTCGTCCGGTCGACGCCAGTAACCTTGTGCCACATGGTCTCCGGCCACCCAGATCTCACCGATCTGATCGGCGCGGCATGGCCGTCGGGTATCTGGATCGATGATGCGAACATCCTCTCGCAGCAGGACCGTTCCCGATCCGACGAGGGTGGGCGACGATGGCACGGGACTGTGATTCTCCACCGGCACAAGGCGTTTACGACCGCGCTCCGCGGGATCGACCACGATGTGGCGAGAGCCCCTGCCTTTTCTCGCGGCCGTCACCAGGAGCGTCGCCTCGGCCAGGCCGTAGCAAGGCATGAACGCGGCTTCGGTGAACCCTGCGGGTTCGAATCGTTCGGCGAACCGTCGCACGGTGTCGTCGCGGATCGGCTCTGCTCCGTTGAACGCAACTTTCCAGTGGCTCAGGTCGAGTCCGGCGACCGTGGCGTCCGTAGCCCGCGCAACACACAGGTCGAAGGCAAAGTTCGGGCCTCCACTCGTGTGCGCGCGGTAACGCGAGATCGCCGACAGCCACGTCAGGGGCCGCCGGATGAACGCGGACGGTGACATCAGGACGCTGGTGGCACCGACGTAGAGCGGCTGCAGGACAGTGCCGATCAGCCCCTGGTCGTGAAAGAAGGGCGCCCACCCCACCACGGTCGATTGACTGTCATGGCCGAAAGCCGCCTGGATCATCCGTTGATTGGCGACAAGATTGCCGTGCGTGACCATCACCCCTTTGGGGGCCGAGGTCGAGCCAGAGGTGTACTGCAGAAAGGCGATGTCGCCGATCGCGGGGTGCCGCGCCTCCAGTTCCGCATCCATCTGGTCGGTGAAGTCGGTGCCTGTAGGTGGCATCTGGTCGACGACGATCCAGCTAATCGTCTGCACAGTCAGCGCCGGCAGCGCCTGTGCCGGCTCCAGCATCGAGCTCACGGTGAGGATAGTCGTGGGTTCACAGTCCCGCACGATGTTCGCTGTGGTGGTCCGCTGCCCATGTGCTCCCGGCGGTACAACCGGCACAGCGACAACTCCTGCGTACAGGCACCCGAAGTAGGCGACGATGAAGTCCGGACCCTGAGGGAACACCAGAACCGCGCGATCGCCGGGTCGGCAGCACGACAGCAGTCGCCACGCCACCTCCGTGGCCTGCCGGTACAGTGCCCCGTAGGTCAGCGTCACCGTCTCGACACCCGAATCATCTAGGAAGACATACGCTTTCCTGTCCGGATCAGAGTCTGCACGTTCACGCAGCAGCTGCGGCAACGTCGGCGATTCGGTAAGGGACCGTTGCGCTACATTCACTTCGCGGGCACCACGTTGTCGAGCGCGCGGACCATATGGGCAGCGATGGCGTCGCGGTGCTGCTGGTGGAAAAAGTGGTCCCCTGTGAACTCATGCGATCGAAATGCATTGTGTGAGTGTGCTGCCCAAGCTCGAACTTCCTCGGGGTCAACCACCGGATCTCCTGTCCCGTAGAAGGCCGTAATCGGACACGGCAGTGTTGTTGTGCGCCCGAACGTGTACTTCTCCGACAGTTCCAGGTCGGCTCTGATCAGAGCCAGCACGTACTGGCGGAACTCGGGGCTCGTTGCCTCGATATCACCCATGCCCCCCATCGTGCGCAGCGCTGTGATCAAGTCCGGTTCTGAGGCGTCGTGTATCGGGGTCCTACTCGGCGAACGATGGGGTGCACGACGTCCCGACACAAACAGGTGGACAGGTGCGGCACCGGCAGCACACAGCTCGTGCGCCAGTTCGAACGCCACCAGTGCCCCCATGCTGTGGCCGTACAGCGCAACCCGTGAGTCGAGAAGACAGATGTCGGAGACCAATGCACTGACCGCCTCGCCGACCCGGCGAAAGTGCGGCTCGGACGCTCGATCCTCTCGGCCAGGGAGTTGGGTTCGCACCACTGCGATGGTGGTGGGGAACAGGCCGAGCCATCGATTGAAGGACGCCGCGCCACCGCCGGCGTGCGGGACGCATACCAAATGGACAGGGGAGTCGTCGGCGCCCCTCAACAGCACGGACGTGGTCATGCCGCCTCATCGATCAGTCGAACCGGGAGCTGGGAGAGCCCGCGGACGATTAAACTGTCTGTCTGCCAGTCGACGTGCTCGGTCACCAGTTCCAGGCGCCGTCCGGAATCGCCGAAGAGAACGCCGATCGCAACCTCCGCCTGTAGCCGCGCGAGGAGGCCGCCGAGACAGCCGTGCATGCCGTGACCGAACGCGAGGTGCCGCTGACCGGTGCGGCTCAAGTCGAACTCATCTGGTTTCTCGAACACAGCGGGGTCTCTGTTCGCAGCCCCGATACAGAGCAGTATCTGGTCGCCGGCTTCCACCGCGCTCCCGCTGATCTCGACTCCGCGGGTGGCGACTCGTTTGGTCATCTGTAGCGGGCTCTGAAAGCGGAGGGTCTCTGCCACCGCAGCGGTTGCCAGGGACCGGTCCGACGTCAGCAGGTTTCGTTGCTCGGGATGCTGCAACAGGGCCAGCACAGCGTTCCCGATCAGCGACTTGGTGGTCTCGTTGCCGGCGACAAAACACATGATGCACAGGACGACGATCTCCTCGGATGCGAAGGCGTCGCCCCCTGAGGTCTTCGCTGCCAGTAGATTGCTGATCAGGTCCGTGCCGGGGTGCGCTTTGCGGTGAGCCACCAGGTCGTCGAACGCAGTGGTGAACTCCTCCACCACGTCGCATACGCGACTGAAGACCGCGACACTCATCAGGCCTGGTTCCAGCAGGAACCGGATATCCCGAGTCCACGGCCCGACCTGTGCACGAATGCTCTCCGGAACGTCCATCCAGTCACACATCACGGTCACGGGCAAAGGTGCGGCATAGTCACCGATGATGTCCATGCCGTCGTGCCGCGTCTGCTCGAACAACTTCTGCGCGACATCGACAATTCGCGGCCGTAGCGAGGCGACAGCTTTACTGCTGAACGCCTGATTGATCAGGCCGCGTAACCGCGCGTGGTCCGGATTGTCGGTGAACACCAGCGACTTCTCGCCCAGCCGCTCGATCCGCGCAAGGTTGCTCTGCGACAGACGATCTGCTTGCCGATTCACCAATTGTGGTATCACCGCTGAGCTGAACGTCCGGTCCATCAACACCGATTCGACATCTGCATGTCGGGTCAGCACCCACATACCCAGGGTCCTGTGCGGTGCCGCTTGCTGTTGAAGGGTGCGGTACTGACGATATGGATCGTCGCGAAACGCGGCGCTGAACGGGTTGAACCGTGGTACGGCCCGAACGGCGCCGGGGGGAGTGACGGAGGTCGGACCTCCGCCGGCTACCGATGATGTGGTGCCGGTCATCTCGACACCCCGCCGAAGTGGCCGTCGGCATAAGGCCGTAGAACTAGGCGCAGGAGACATATCTTGTTCATCCGGAAGCCGATTGCGGACATCCTCAGGTACCGCTCGTACCGAGCAACCACGTCCTCACCGACGAGGGCGTTGGCTTCCTGGCGACGGGCGCGAAGCCGCTGAGCCCACTGTTCGCAGGTCCAGGCGTAGTCGAGTCGGCCGTTGGCAACCGACTGCACCTCGAACAATCCGTCGGCGGCGCTGACTATCTCAGTCAACGTCGGAAGGTCGGCGTCGGGAAAGATCTCCTGTTGCATGAACGAATTGGCATCGCTCCGGGACATGTTCGCGTATGCGATGGTCTGCAGCGACAACGTCCCGTCTGTGTTGAGCCAGGTGCGGCACCGGGAGAAGAACTCGCGGTATATCCCGATCTTCTCCGTCGGGGTATCGTCTGGCCGGGCGAAATGCTCGAAAGCACCGATGGAGATGATTCCGTCGAAACGATCATCGGGCGCGAAGTCCATCCAGTTCGTGGTGCGCACTTCCACGCCGCGTAGGGCGAGCTCCCGAATGTGTTGATTCTGCGTCGCACTCAACGTCAGGCCCACCGCACGCGTCACGCCGTACTCCACCGACGCCTGCTCGAGTATCGCGCCCCATCCGCATCCCACATCGAGGATCGAACGCGCAGTGTCGGCCCGCACCGCCTCGAGGTGGAATCGGAGTTTGCGTTGCTGCGCGACATCGAGTGTGTCCGTGGCGGCAGTGGGCATGGCGCACGAGTACGACAGCGACGAATCCAGCCAGAGCCCGTAGAAATCGTTGCCGACGTCGTAGTGATGACGAATGGCGCGCGTGGCGGCGGACTTCCGCTCCTCTCCGGCGATCTCGTCGACCCGGGCGATCACAGTCGCACGGACCTCTCGTGGACGTATCCGGCCACTGCCCGGAGTGTCGGATTGTCGAACAGGGCCTCTGGCGGAACCTCGACCCCGAAATGTCCTTCGACGTCGATGAGTAGAGACACCGCCAGGGCCGAGTCGATGCCAAGCCGGTCGAAGGTCGCGTCGGGATTCACTCTGTCACCCGGCACTCCCAAGATGTTGCCGACGTAGTCCTGGCACCAACTGACAATCTCGTCGCTGCGAGTGTTCGAACTCTTGTCACTCATGCCGGCACTCCACTCGTCGAGGTGTCACAGGTGTTGTCGGGGATGCGTTTTGCTGCCTTACGTTCGTCGGACGGTAGGCCGACATCCCAGACGAGTCCGCACGCTGCCAGCAACCTGATGAGCCAGTAACCCGGGTCCAGCCGGTACCAGTCCAATCCGAACGAAGCCGACTCGGGGAAAGCATGGTGGTTGTTGTGCCAGGATTCGCCCAGCGTCACAAGGGCGAACACTCCGCCGTTGCGGCTGTTCTCCTTCGACGCGTAGGGCCGCGTACCGAACATGTGCAGGAAGGAGTTGATGGCCCAGACGATGTGCTCGAGGACGAACATCCGGACCAACCCACCCCACAGGAGCCCACTGATCACCCCGGTCCAGCTCTGGTACACCACACCGCCGATCACGGCGGGCAAGATGAGACCCAAGGCAACCCAGTAGTAGTACTGGCGCGCGACGCGGACAAGGGCACGATTCTTGATGAGGTCCGGTGCGTAGTGGACGACGTTCGGATATTCGTGTCGGCGCATCCACAGGAAGTGTGAGTGCATCAGACCTCGGAGACGTCCCTTGACGTCGGAACCATAAAGGTTGGGGGAGTGGGGGTCTCCGTCCCGGTCACTGCATTCGTGGTGTCGGCGATGCAGGGCGACCCACGAGACCACTCCTCCTTGACCCGCCATGGATCCGAGGATCACCAGCGCGGTGATCACCGACTGCTTCGCCTTGAAGGTGCGATGAGTGAAGAGCCGGTGGTAACCAACGGTGATTCCCAGGCCCGTCAGCAACCAGAGCGAGAAGAACAAGACGAGCTCGGTGAGTCCGAGGGGGTGTACGAAGAGGAACGCCAGCGCCGCTAGGGTTCCGACGATCGGGAGGATGTCGAACAGCAGAAAGTGCCGACGTTGCAGCCGGTGCAGATACGCATTGCTCACCGTCTTGGTTCGCGGGGCCTGCGGTGCGCGGGGACTGTCGGTCATCTGTTCCCTGCCTACGCGGACCGAAAGATGGGATACAGGCTGGGACCGCCGGGAAGTGTGATCTCGCCGCCGATTCGCTTCGATCCGAGACGTTCCCACAGTCGGAGACTGCGCAGCGACGAAGCCTCGGCGTACACCCCGAAACCGTGCGTGACACGGAGTTCACGGAAGGCGCCGATCAACATCTCGCGCGCTCCGGTACCGCGGGTTTCCGGTCGGATCGCTGCGTACAGCGCGTGAACGTGCAGCGGCAGATCAGTGGGGTGGTGCGCATCGAGAGTCTCCATGAGCGTGCTGACCCTGGGACCGCACGGTCCACATGCCTGTTCCAACTCGGCCAGGACCGCGATGTCGTCTTCTTCGCTCGATGCCTCTGTCCCCGACCAGACGAGCACGCCATCGTAGGACGCCGTCGCCGCGACGGCACCCCCGTTGTCGAGCAGCTGCCGTGTGGTGATGTCGAAGAACGCATCGAGGTAACGCGCCCGCTCCGGGACATCCTCCGGGATGGCCCATTTGATGACCGGGTCGTCGGCGAAGGCGCACGACAGCGTGGCGACGACTGCCTCGAGGTCGGGGTCCGAGGTGACTATGGGATCAGTTGATGAAGGTTGAGCAATGGTCATGGAACCAGAGGCCTTTCGGTGGTGTCGGTGTATGCCGTGATGATTGCCGCTGCGCAGGCGTCTATGTCCTCGACAGTGGTCTGCCAGTTGCACACCGACAGCCGCAACGTGGGGGTGCCACGCCAGACGGTGGGACTTGCCCAGCCCGTGCCACCGCGTTGCAGGGCTTCGACGATGTGGTCGAGACGAATCGAGGGATCATGAGGGTCGTCGGTGTCGAATACGACCAGCACCTGATTCAGTACCACGTCGTTGACTATCGAGATCCCATCGACGAGTACCAACTGATCGGCCAATCGTCTTGCCAGCGAACAGCATCGATCGATCAACTCGGCAACACCACGTGTTCCGAGGTGCCGCAACGTGGACCACAACACCAATCCACGGGCACGGCGAGACAGATCAGGTGTGTAGTCGGCGGGATCACGGGCACCATCGGGTGCGACGGTGAGATAGTCGGCAGTCGTGCGCAGCGCGGCGCGATGGGCCTCGGGATCGGCGCAGAAGACCAAACCGCAGTCGTAGGGCACGTTGAGCCACTTGTGAGCGTCTGTGGCCCACGAATCGGCCGACGCCAAACCCTCGACATGTTGTCGCGCAGTAGCACTCGCGGCCGCCCACATTCCGAAGGCGGCATCGAGATGCACCCATCCGTCCCGTGCATGCGCGAGTTCGGTGATGGTGTCCAACCGGTCGACCGATCCGGAGTCGACGTTCCCCACCTGACCGCAGACGATCAAGGGCCCGGTTGTGTTCGCGAGAGTCGCTTCCAGTGCCGGAATCGACATCCGGCCCTGATCGTCCACATCCACGGGGTGAATCTGCCCGGCCATGCCGAGAAGCCGAAGCGCCCGATAGACGGTCGTGTGGCAGCCGCGGCTGACCAGCACCCGGGGCACCGGAGCGCCGAACAGACCGTGGCGCTCCACATCCCACCCGGCCCTGGCCAGCACGGCGTGGCGGGCGGCGGCCAAGCCGCTGAGGTTGGCCATGGCGCAACCGGAGGTGATACCGGTCGATGTGCCCTCCGGTAGGCCGAACATGTCGACCAGCCACCGCGCCACCGTCTCCTCGACAACTGACGCTGTCGGACTGGTTGCGTAGAGCGCGCCGCACTGATCCCACACAGAGGTGACCCATTCGGTGGCTATGGCCACCGGGTATGCGCCTCCCATGACAAAGCCGAGAAATGTCGGAGCACCTGAATGCAGCAGCCCGGGTTCACCCTTGGTGAACAGCTCGCCGAGCACGGACCACGGGTCCAGACCGTGGTCCGGTAGTGGCCCGGCGAAGGAGGCCTCTAGCTCGGCGCGGGCCGTCACACGCTCGGAGTTGTCGTCGGCCAGATAGTTGATGCTGTAGTCGCACACTGCGCGCAGCAAGTTGTCGATGTCGGTGGCAGAAGCGCTCTGTAGTGTCCTCATCTCGCGTTCCAGTCTTCTGCGGGCCCGCCGCGGCAGGGGGTGACGGGGCTCTTTGTCATGGACCGATCGGGCAGTGCTATCGCCGGAGCTGATTCACTTGAGACCGCTTCGCACGAAGGCGTTGACGATGTGGCGCTGCAGGATGACATAGAGAACGAAGATCGGCAGGCAGGCCAGACCGGCCAGAGCCATCATCGGCCCCCACTGATCGCCTTCGGTGCCCATGAAACTCCGCAGGCCGAGTTGCAAGACGTCGTTGCTGGATTGGAGTACCACTGCGGGCCAGAAGTACTCGTTCCAGGAGTTGATGAACAACAAGATGGCCAGCGCCGCCAACGCCGGGCGCAGATTCGGAACCACGACTGTCCACAGGATCGACCACGAGGACCGTCCGTCCATCCGTGCCGCTTCGATCAGTTCCTTCGGGAACCCGGACATGTGCGTGCGCATCATCAGGACGGCGAGCGCTGAACTGAGAGTTGGGACAACCACCCCGGACAGTGTGTTGAGCAGCCCCAACTGGTTCAGCACAACGTAATTCGGCAGCATGGTGACCTGGTAAGGCACCAACCACGTGCCGACGAACGCCAGGTACAGCAGGCCCTGGAACTTGAACCGGTAGACCGCAAACGCGTACGACGCGAGGATCGCGATGAGAAGCTGGCCGCAGGTAGATGCAAGCGCAACACCAAAAGTGTTGAGCATCAACCTCGTCACATCGACTTTGTCGGCGGCGTCGAAATAGTTCTCGACCGACAGCGGCCACGGCAGTGGCGTCAAAGAGCTGACGTCGCCGGGCCGTCGGAGCGACGTCGCGACCAGCCAGTAGATCGGGAACATACACGCGAGTGCGATGACCGCCAGTGTGAGGTGTCCCCAGATGCGCGCGAGCACACCACGTCCCGCGCCCGCGGTCGAGGCGGACAATGTCGGCAGGGGAGGACGGACAGGCTCCGCCGTGTCCTCTGCCTTCAACATGCTGTCAGTTGTCATGGAAGGTGATCCGTTCCGACAGCCAGACCAAGAAGCCGGCGACAACGCCGAATCCGAGGAACAGGACGATGCCTGCCGCCGCGCTCAGGCCGGCATTGAATGAGTGGAATCCGTAGTCCCAGAGGAGGTAATAGATGTTTGTGGTCGCACCGGCCGGCCCACCCTGGGTCAGGGTGTCGATCAGCGGGAAACTCCACTGGGCGCTGAGCAGGATGGTCATGAGAGTGAGGAACACGAGAGTCGGCGACAGCAGTGGCAGGGTGATCCGCCGGCCGATCTGGAGCCGGGTCGCTCCGTCGAGCTGTGCGGCCTCGTCGTAGTCCGAGCTGATGCCGGCGAGACCGGCGGCCACTGCCAGCACCGCGAATCCGATCAGGTGCCATCCGGTGATGACGATGATCGCCAGTTGCGCCGTGTTCTTGTCGTAGATCCAGTTGTGGTCGGTTCCCAAGACCCTGTTGACGATTCCGCCACTGGGATCGAGCAACCAACGCCACACCGCTGCCCCTGCTACCGGCGCCACCAGGAAGGGCGCGAAGATGAACCCCTGGTAGATCCGCGAGCTTCGTACCGAGACACCCCGCATCGCGAATCCGATCACCACCGGAACCACCACGGTGAACGGCAGCAGACCGATGATGAGTACAACCGTCAGCCACACAGCATCACCGAGTGCCGGCAGTTCGAACAACTGCTCGTAGTTGTCGGTGCCCACCGACTTCATGGGACTTGCCGGAAGAAGGTTCCATGACACGGTGGACAACTGCACCGCTTGGACAAGCGGACGGTAGGTCCACACCACCAAGAGGATCAACGCCGGGGTGAGGTACAGATAGGGCACGACGCCCCGCGTGAGCCGCGACCACCGCCGGGACCGCACAGGCGGTACCGGGGTGGTTGTCGAACTGTGTACGGGCGTCGGTGTCTCGACCGGAACGAACATCGTGGATCAGTTCGCGTTCGGGGTGAGCGACCACAGTCGTTCGAGGGCCACCGACTGCGGTTCGCTGTACACATCCTCCACGCCGACGACGTCGACGGATGTGGCAACCGCAGATTCACCGAACAGATCGATCCGGCTGAACCCGAAACCGACACCCGCCCGGTGCCGTCCCTGCGGCGGTACCGGATCGGTGCGGTACGACAGCGGCGGCCCGATCCAGACCGGGATGCCCGATATCGCTGAGGCGCCCGTGTAGTGCGCGTGGCCGCAGAGGATCATTCGCACATCGGAGCCGGCGATGACCGACTCGAGCGCGCTCGGATCCGTCAGCCGGAGAAAGTCGACCGTGGCGACCGGCGACCGAACCGGTGGATGGTGCATCACCAGCAGCGTTCCGCGCGGAGCCCTGTCCTCTAATACCTTTGCCAGCCAGTCCAGCTGGACATCCTCGAGACTGCCGTCATGACGCCCCGGCGTGGTGCTGTCGAGTACCACAATGCGCAGTCCACCGATGTGATGGACCGCATCGTACGGCGCGCCGAGGTCGGTCGACCCATTGCGACTCAGGTCCAGGCCGATGCGGAACCCGGCGCGGTCATCGTGATTTCCCATCGCGTAACAGAGCGTTGCGCCGAGCCTCGCCGCGGTGGGCTCCAACATCGTTCGCAGCGTTCGGTAAGCCTCGGGGGACCCTGCGTCGGCGAGATCGCCGGACACGATGATTGCGTCCACCGACCCTTCCCACGCGTCCAGGTGGTCGAGAACCTTACGCAGATTCCGAGTTGTGTCCATCATCCCGTGCATCAGATCGCCGCCGCCGCTCAAATGCGTGTCGGTGAGCTGGATGACGGTGTGGTCGGGCCCGGTCATGACACCGGCAGAAGCGTGTTCGCCTGCTCCTGCGCGGCCGTCAAGGCAGTCGCCGGATCGGCACCCTGGAATACCGCGGACTCCACGGCAGACATCATCCCGTCGCGAATCTGCAGATATTCATTGCCGGGCATCGAGATCCACGGTTCCATCGACTTCAGCTGCTCCAGGTTCGGCTCGAGGAGCGGGTTCTGGGCCGCCCACTCCTGCAGTCCGGCCGGGTCGTCCATCAAACCGGTGCGCAGCGGGAGATAGCCGATGCCACTGGAGATCTTGACGTAGGCCTGTTCGCTGGTGAGGAACTTGATCAGCTCCCACGAAGCACGCTGTTTGGCGGGGTCCTGCGAGAAGATGAACAGCGAGGCACCGGAGTTGGTCGGCACGACGGGCTTGTCGCCGAAGCTCGGCATCGTCGTGGATCGCAAGTCCCATTTGTCTTGGGCGCCCTTGACGAACTGATCCTGAATGGCGCTCGTCTCCAGCAGCATTCCCATCTCGCCGCGAGCGAATGCTTCATAGCCCTGCTTTTGTGTCAGCTTCGGAGTGGCTCCCGAGTTGACCATCTGCTGTGCCATGCTGACCACCTCGACCGCCGCCGGATCGGCAAACGTCAGCGTGTCCCGGTTCTCGGAGATCACCCGGCCACCATTCGAGCGCACCAGGCTCTGGAAGCACCAGTCCTTGGCGGTCTTGGTCAGGCAGTCGATGTAGGCGCCGCCCTTGCCCGTCTTGTCCGCAATGGTCTTGGCAGCGACCGCAACTTCGTCCCAGGTACGCGGCGGGTTGTTCGGGTCCAGGCCGGCTTGCTGGAAAAGTGTTGCGTTGTAGTAGAACACCGGCGTCGAGAAGACGAACGGAACGCCGTATGTCTGACCGTCCCAGTCGCTCAAGGTCCGGGCAGTCGGAGCGAACGGGTGCGTGGTGCCCTCGAAGTTCTTGTCCACTGCGTCTTCGCCGACCAATTGATCCAGCGACTTTGCCTGGAGTTGATTCACCGTGAAGTCGAGATCGGAGAATCCCAGCTGTGCAACGTCAGGGGGATTGCCGGCGGTCATCTGATTGCGGATGCTGGAAATGGTGTCGGTGGCCGGGTTGGGACTGTTTCCAGCCGGCTTCTGCGGGGTGACGGTGATGTTCGGATGCTCTTTGGAGAAGTCTGCGAGCAAGCTGTTGAACGTGTCCGTCCACGCACCCGCCAGTCCGTAGTTGTAGCTCTCGAAGACGATCGAGACCTTCTGGTCGTCCGCCAATTCGGGAATGGCTGAGGTTTCTGTTTCGTCCGAGGTACTCGACAAACAACCGGTGAGCGTCAACAGTGACGCGATCAACGGCACGGCGATCTTGAGTCTGGCCTTCACGGCAGTGCTCCTACGTAAAAGAGAGTTGAGGATGGACGGGTCGTGCCGCCGGGTGCTGCCACTGCAGCCGCCGGCCGTTTTCGGGATCGAAGAGATGAAGATCGGAGCTGTCCGCGACGAGAGTGATCTCCGATCCGATGGTGATGTCGCGGACACCGCCGACCCGGGACACCCGGGCGCACAACGCGACCGAGTTGACCGAGCAGTGCAGCAGGACATCGCCACCGAGGTTTTCGGTGAGCGTCACCACGGCAGGAAGTCGCACCACGTTGCTGGTGGGGTCCTGGACGCGTTCCTCGAAGCGGTCGTCCAGTCGGAGACGCTCGGGCCGGACACCGAGGGTCAAGCGAGCGGTGTTCACCTCCGCCGGCGTGGCCTCGATGCCGAGGGGTACAACCGAGTTCCCGACATGTGCGACCAGTCGACCGGCTTGGACCACGATGTCGACGTCTATGAGGTTCATCGGTGGGGCGCCGAGGAAGGCCGCGACGAACACCGACTGGGGGGTGTCGTACAGCTCCTCCGGAGTACCGACCTGCTCGACGCGCCCCTTGTTCAGCAGCGCAATTCGGTCAGCCATCGTCATCGCCTCGACCTGGTCATGGGTGACGTACAGGAAGGTCTTGTTTACGCGCTTGTGCAGTTCGATCAGCTCGGTACGGGTGACCGCACGCAGTCGTGCGTCCAGATTCGACAGTGGTTCATCCATCAGGAACGCGCCGGGATCGCGAACCATGGCCCGCGCCAGTGCGACACGCTGCCGCTGACCGCCCGACAACTGTCCCGGTCGCCGGTCGAGTAGTTCCGACAGGCCCAGCGATGCGGCCACACGTTCGACCGTCTTTCTTGCCTCTTGCTTGGCCACTTTCGCGGTACGCAAGGGGAAAGCAATGTTCTTTGCCACCGTCAGATGTGGGTACAGCGCGTAACTCTGGAACACCATCGCCAGATTGCGCTCTCGGGGTGGTACTTCCGTGACATCGGTGCCATCGATCACCACGCTTCCCTCGGTCGGTGTCTCCAGACCGGCGATGATGCGCAGCAGAGTCGATTTGCCGCATCCGCTCGGTCCCAGGAGCACCATGAACTCGCCGCTCGGTACGGTCAGATCAATCGACTCGAGTACCGTCGTCCCGTCGAATCGCTTGGTCACCCCATCGAGTAACAGTTCGCTCATTCGACGGGCCCGGGTGTGGCGAGCTCGCCGGTCTCGATCCACTGTCGCACCACGGGCGCCAGCAGTCGCGAATCGGCCAGCCAATCGACGTGACCGCGATGGGTGATTGAAGAGTCGCCTTCGATGTGCCAGCGAGTTACTTTGGCAGAAGACAGCTTCCGCACCAGGAAGTCGACGTTCGATTTCGGCCCGAGGGTGTCGTCGTCCAGCGAGATGGCCAGTACCGGGAGGTCGAGCTTGCTGATGAGCTCGTCATAGTTCAGCTTGGTGCCCTTCGGCCTGTAACGGGCGGTCAACGAATGCCGCGACCAGTCGATCATCACTCCGCCGGCCATCGGACCAGGTATCAGGATCCCGCCCGGCCAGGATCCCTTGACTCGAGCCACCAGCCCGATCCACTGGATGGTCGACAGCGCCTCGATCCAGCGTCGAGGCCCGAATGCGCGCCAGAAGACGGTGCCGGTCCCGATGATCGTGACAGAGGCGACCGCGCCCTGCGTGCCTTGTGCAGCGGTTCGCAGCAGAGCCAGCTGGCCACCGAGGCTGTGTCCGAAGAGGTCTATCCGGGTCGCCTCAAATCGTTGACAGACAGCGTCGATGATCGCGGGGAGATCTTCTTCGAGCATCTCTCGGTAACCGAAGTCGGGACAGTCCGCGAGTGCCGGCCGCGCTTCACCTTGCGCACGGAGGTCACAGGTGGCCACCTGCACGCCAGATTTGTTGAGTGCTTTGATCAAGGGCGCATAGTGCTTGGCCTTCATCGCCATCGCGGGGAGGATCAGGACAACGGGTGCCTGGGCGTCGGTCGTGGGCCAGACACGCACGGTGATCGTGATGCCCGGTGCCGACTCGACGACGATCGACTCTTGCTGTTTGAACGCGTCCGGACGCCCGGTTGTCTGCGTCATCAGACGACCTCTCCGTGCACCACATCGCACACGTACTCGAACGTGAACTTCGCAACGGTGACGTCGTCGGCGTTCAAGACCACCGCTTTGGCCGAGATCTCGTGACGGCCGGTGCTGACCGACGACGTGATGACCCTGAGTTCGCGCTCGTCGACCGTCGCGACGGTTCGCAGGACACCCATCGCAGGCTTGCGGTACGACGCCGTGGCGGACTTGAGCACGAGACGTTCGATTGTGTTCAGTTTGGTCGCGGCGGCGCCGACAAATGCGGCCGCGCCTGCGATATCCGCCGCCGTGTAGATCGCGCCCGCATGCACGGTACCCATGTGGTTCAGACCCGATGCCTCGCCACCTATTTCGACTATGGCGTGTTCTGGGGTCAGTACGGTGATCGTGGTGCCCACATGCTTGCCGAAGGGCACGATCTCGTCAGAGCGTGATCGGAGCGCTTCGAAGTCGGGATCGGCGTAGTCGATGTTGCCGAAAGCCGCGCCGAAGCTGCCGACAGGAACTGTGGTGCTGGTTGACATGATTCTCCTGGAGTTGATGTTGGTCAGTTGGGTAGCCGGCGTAGTGCACGCCGGGCAATCGACCAGCGCAGCACCTCCGTCGGCCCCTCGTAGATCCGAAATGCCCTGGCCTCCACCAGAAACCTGGCCACGAGATGGTCCTCGCAGACGCCGAGCCCGCCGTGGAGCTGGACAGCACGATCGAGGATCCGCCACACCGCTTCTGCCACAAACGCTTTGGCCACCGACGCGTCATGGCGTGCGTCAGAGGCAGCGGGCCCTTGAGCATCGATCACTTCCGCCGCCCGCCGGATCAGCCCCTGGCTCGCCGCAATGTCGATTTCGGTGTCCGCGATCATTGCCTGTGCAAAGCCGCTCTCCGCAATCGGTGATCCGAATGAGGTCCTTGTGGTCACATGCCGGCAGGCCAGGTGATGGGCACGGATCGCGACGCCCAGCCAATTGACGCAGAAGATGACACGGGAGGGAGCAAGTCGGGCCTGCGCGTAGACCATCGCGCTGCCGACCTCACCGAGGCGCGCATCATCACCGACCTCGCAGTCGGCGAACCGAACAATGCAGTGTCCGCCGGGTACACATCGGTCGAGCGTGGTCATCCGTTCCACGACCTCGACACCGGGGTTGTCGGCATCGACGATGAACATCGTGGCGCCGTGCGCAGTGTCGGCAATACAGATGAAAAACGCCGCACCATCGGCTCCGGTGGTGAAGTGTTTGTCTCCGTTGATGATCCATCCGGTCGGTGTCTGTAGCGCAGAAGTCATGAGCATCGACGGATCAGAGCCCGCGCCGGGCGCAGGTTCTGTCATCGCAATCGAAGATCGAACCGTGCCGGACGCCAGGGGAGCGAGGTACCGCTCCTTCTGCTCCGGTGTTCCGGCGTGCTCCAAGAGATGGATGTTGCCGTCGTCCGGTGCCGAGCAGTTCACCGAGATCGGACCGAGGAGGCTGGTGCCCGCCACCTCCATCACGTCGATCAGTTCAGTCAAACTCAGATCCAACCCACCATGTTCACGCGAGGACAGCGGGCCGAAAACTCCTGCAGCTCGCGCTTTTTCCTGGAGGTCGAGACGCATGTCGTCGGTTACCCGCAGGTTGTTGCGGATGACGTCGATCTCGACCGGGATCACTTCGTCCGTGATGAACGTCTGCATCCGCGCCTTCAGTGACGCTGGTGCCTGTGGTGGCGTCGTGGTGGCGGTCATCGAAGCACTCCGTCCTTCGGAACGGGCCAGAACTGTCAGGACCCGCTCGTGGCTGCCTCGTACCGAGGCGGTCTGGAGTCAGTTTCTCCGAGCAGACGAGCCGGAGCGATGGCGATAGGGAGCGTCGATTGCGCGAGTGAGAGGCGCGGGTCGCAGGTACACCAGCTGGTGACGCAAAGCCTCCGACTCCAGCCACCCCCTCCGACTGCAACCGGAGGAACTAACTAAAACCGGAGGAAGTGTGCCGCGGAGTCGCTCAGGCCAGGCGTAGTTCTGGGCCCACCGCAGCGCGGTGACGTCTGGCCGCACCTGGAAGGTGCCGTAGTTGGTGGTCAGCGGTCAGGCGACCCGCCGCCGGCATGGCGGACTCATCCGCCCGCGAGCGGGAATCTGGCAATCCCTTGCCTGGAGGAGCAGTTACTTCGAGTCCTCGAGGTGTAGATCACGCAGGCTGGAACAGCTCGACCAGATTGCCTGATGGGTCGGACACAAGAATCTGCTGGCCTCCTGGGCCACTCACGATGTCACTGCGAAACGGGACGTCGGCAGCGCGTAGGCGGTCGATTTCCGCGGCCAAGTCGTCGACGATCAGGTGGATCCGGTTCCAGCCGCCCGCGGTTGGCACTGCGCCGTCAGGCTGGGCGCGCGCGCCCGAGCTCGTCGGTCCAGAGAGCAGCAGACGCAGTGGACCTCGAACCACGTCGGCGAATGCGGGAGCTGCGCTGTAACGCAGAGTGAAGCCGAAGTGTTCTGTATAGAAGGCGATCGCAGCATCCACGTCAGTGACGATGTATCGCACATTTGCGAGACTCGGATCAATAGATGTCATCACAACGCCTCTCCGGTAGAACGGGCCTTCCGCCATCGGGATTTTAGCGGACGAGCACCGTCGATTTGCCGGCCACCGGGCATGTCGCCGGATGGCCACCGGTCGACGACCTGAAAATCTGACGTTGACCCCACTGCCATACCCGGGACGCCGCTATGCGTGATGTTTGACTCGTGAGGTTTTCGAGCGGGACTCAGGCTCGACTGCCATGGTCGCGTTATTCGCACACATGTGCGAATATGATCTAGATGAACGCGCGCGGAAAGACCGGACTGAGTACCGATGACCTGGCATCGCTGACCACGGCGCTGGATGCCGGCAAGCGGGCCACCGTTTATCTCCGTGATCCGATGCCATCGCTTGATCTGCCCGCGGGAGCATCAGCGCGTGCGATATCCGTCGATGGGTCAACGGTGACAGTGCGGCCGAAAGGTGTCGACGACCAATTGCCGTTCGAGGCCGACGAACTACTGAAGACTCGGACGGCAGCAACACCAACACCAGCGCGCCCGCGGCCGGTCAAGGCGACGCCCGCACCATCAGCACCATCGGGCGCTTCGTCCGCACCGAAACCCATTGCGCCGGAGACAAGGCCGACATCTGAATCTGCGAAACCAACATCGGTGCAACCGAACCCCGCGCCGCCAAAACCGGTGCGACGCCCTAAACCTGCCACCGCAGTGAGTGTCACCATCACGTCGGTTGGCGACACCGCGTGGACGGTGTCGTTGTCACACGGAACCAAAAAGCAGGGCAAGGCCACCGAGGTCACCTCAGACCGGGTGGCGCGAGCAATGCAGGTGCTCGGTGACGACGCCGCCATCCAAGCCGTCAACGCAGTAATCGAGTCGGCACGGGCAGCGGCTCAGAAAAGGATCGACGAGTTGAGCCAGGAGCTCGAAGCAGCGAAGGCCATGCTTGCACATCTCGAGGTACAGGCGGAGAGCTCTGACGTCGAGTAGCTCGCGCCCCCTCACTGTTTCGTCACATGTGACGAAATGAGGGAGGGCGGTGATCAGCCCGGTGTGCCGCCGGGACCGTGCCGCCTAGGCGAGCACACACGCGTTGTCGTGACACGCAGCCTTGGACGGTTGTGGCGCCACAGATTATTGGACAAGTTCGCACGGCCAACGAGATTTCCAAGACTCGGCCGAACGAATTCAGCACGCCGCTGCGGTCCATATCGAGCCTGGGCCGTAAACCGTAAGCCCGAGTTCGAACGCGAAGCCAGGTCGTAGGCGCGCCGTTGCGCACAGGTTCGTGCGTGCAGCAAACCGACGTCTCCATCGGTCTCAAGTGGTCTTACGCCAACGCCGATAAGAAACATTATGTCAAGTAAGCTCCCATGGTGGGCTAGTGCCAAGCGACCATTTTGTCAGGGGGTGAACCCGGCTAACTGCTCGTCAAGCCACGGATAGAGCTCCTCGGCCTTCAGGCCAAGGCGCGACTTCAACTCCCGGGTCGTGTCGTCTGCCAATACCTCGAGCGAACCGTTCACCACGCCGTCGTAGGCCTGCGCCACAACACTTTCCGAACTCACCTTGGGAACGTCCCAGTCGACAGTCATCGGCGTGTCGATCATGCCCACCTGCAGGCCGACAACCTGCGTTCCCTGCCCGCGCAGCACCGTCCGCAACGCATTCGTGGCCGACCATGCCGCAGCCTTTGACGCGGCGTATCCAGTTGGAAGGTTGATCCAGCTCGACAAGGACAGGACGTTCAACAGCGTCCCACCCCCGTTAGCGGCCAACACCGGGATGAACGCGTTCGCCACCCGTAGAGTGCCGAAGAAGTTCGTCTCGAAGATGCGGCGAAGGTCCTCCTCCGGGCCTGAGATCAGGTCGCCGGCCGGTGCAATTCCGGCGTTGTTCACCAGGAGATCGACATCGAGTGCGGTGGCGGCGGCGCGCGACACGTCCTCAACATTCGTGATGTCGAGCGTCAACGGCCGTATGCGCGGGTCACCCCACTGCCGCGGTGTGCGCGCCGCGGCATAGACCGCGTCGGCTCCACGATCGAGCGCCTGGGCCACGAATTGTTCTCCAAGACCGCCATTTGCTCCGGTGACTAGCACCGTCCGCCCGGCCAACGACTTGTTCATCTAGACTCCTCCTATAAATGGGGATGCTCCCCAGAACCATTATGTGGGGATGGTCCCCATATAGTCAAGGAGGGAGGGATGATGGCTGAATCAGATGCCACCGCGAAGGCGCCGCGTCCGTTACGCGCCGACGCCAAGCGGAACCGCGATGCCATCCTGCGCGCTGCGCGCGAGGCCTTCGACAACGAAGGGGTACTCGCTTCTCTCGATGGCATTGCCGTTCTCGCGGGCGTGGGAAATGCCACGCTGTATCGAAACTTTCCCACACGCGACGATCTGCTGTCGGCGGTCATAGAAACGAACATCGACGCAGCCGTTCTCGAGGCAAAGGAGTTGTCGCGCAATATGGCGCCGCGCCGGGCGCTCGTGGAGTGGCTGATCTACCTGGCCTGGCAGCTTCGCATTTGGCACGACCTGCCGTATTGCATCGCCATTGCTCACAGTGACGCGAACTCTCCCGTCGCTGACGCGTGCAACCCGCTCGTGGCTGCGACCGCAGCCCTTCTCGACGCCGCGAGGAGTTCAGGCGATGTGGCCGAATCCATCACCGCCACTGAAGTGTTCGAGCTGGTCACCACCCTTTCGTGGGGCGTGGATCGCTTCCAGGACGACATTGCGGCCGCGAGAAGGCGGGTCACCATGGCGACGGCGGGTATCTTCACGTGACGGCTCACCCTTGCCCGGCGGATGGAGTTAAAGCCTCGGGTCACCCCTCGCCGCGACACGTGCCAGCACCAGCTAGGTCGGCCCGCTTGTCGTCCGCGTCTGTTGAACGGTTTTGGCCGACATGATGGTCGTGGTGAGGCCCACCGACACCCAGCTGTAGCTGCACGGTTCGACGCGGTCCAATAGCGCCATTCTCACAGACGGTAGCGATCGCGCCGTCGAATCGTCTCCGCGAAGCGTCGAGCTGCTTGGACGTCGTTGTCATCTGGGCGGCCCTTGTTCACGCCGCCAACCAGTTTGAACGGCCCCCACGTATCGACACCCCGACACGTAAAAGAATCCACAACCTCGAATCCACGGTTCTCGAGAATGGTTCCCAGCTGCTTCGTGTACCGACGAAAAGGCGGCTCCGGCAGCCCGCTGGTACCAAACACGAATGCCTCGCGGCCGGCCATGTCGGGAAGTTCTTGAATGCAGTGCAGGAGCCGCTCGTCGAAGCCCATCCAGTAGATCCCCGAGCCAAACCCGACTCGATCGGCTTCACGGAGGACGGTAGGAATTGCTTCTTCGGGAGCCAGCAGGCGGGCCCCTAGTACCTCGCTGATCGCGTCTGCGATTCGACGGGTGTTGAGATGCGCCGACCGAGATGATGTCACCAATACGGTTTGCACGAGACAACCTTCCTGTTGTGGAGTTTGCGGATACATCTAATAGACCGTGGCGACGGGGTGATTCGTGACAGCAGATGGATATCCGCAACAGACCGAAGGATAATTTTCCCCGACCATGAGAATGCAGGACCATCGGCGCTTTACACCAAATAAACTGTGGCTCAACGCCTTACATATGCAACGTCAAGTATGTCAAGTCGTCCCGACGACGGGCTGAGCAGGCCGTGCTACCGGTGCCACACACCTAGTTCGGTGACTTCTCCCCCGATCTTCGGGCTGGTACCAACGATGGATCTAGTGTTGACTCGTGCGGTTCGACTTGTCTTCACTGATCGATCCCGAGCTCTGGTCCCTGGCCGATGAGTCGCGAGCTTTTTATGCCCGCCGGCAGTCCGGCCGCGGTGCACGTAACCTCGACGAGTTGCGAGCTTTCCGGTTGCAGGCACCCGCCCCCACGGTCTGCGAACCGCAGCCGGTCCTCGAGCAGGTGTCGGCCGGTGGACGAACCGCGCCGGTGAGGATCCACGCGCCAGCCGGAAACGCTCCGTCCGGCGTGATCCTCGAAATCCACACCGGCGGCTTCTTCATGGGCTCTGCGGCCGGCAGCGACCTCCGCAACCGTCGGCTTGTCGAGACGCTCGGGGTCGCGGTGGTGAGTGTCGACTACCGCCTCGCGCCCGAGTATCCATGGCCGGCCGCACCGGACGACTGCGAAACCGCCGCGCTCTGGCTGGCCGAGCATGCCCAAGCACGTTTTGGCACAACCAACCTCGCAGTGACCGGATTCTCGGCCGGCGCCACTTTGACGATGGCAATCCTTCTCCGGTTACGCGACCGTGGACTCAAAGTCTTCAGCGGAGGCGTACTCCAATGTGGGACCTACGACCTTTCCGCGCAAACACCAGCAGGCAGGTTGATCGCCGACGAGTACTTCCTCGACGCCTACGCCGGTGATGCACCTGACCGGACCCACCCAGATCTCTCACCCGCATTTGCTGACCTCGGCGATCTACCGCCTGTCATGCTCGTGATCGGCACCGAAGACATCCTCCTTGAGGACAACTTGGTTATGGCAACACGACTCGCAGCCGCCGGCGTCGAGGTCGATCTACGCGTCTACCCCGCGTCACCACATGCCTTCAGCGGGCACGCAACCTCGATGGCTCGCGTGGCTCTCGACGACATCGACCGATGGTTGCGCGATCGACTCGGTGTGCTCGACTGAACCCCACCGTGGAAGCCGTGGGCGCGCACGCGCTCGTCGCACTGTTCGACACACCGAACACCGCTTCGCTGGCCCATTTTTCGGCGAGTGGTACCACTTCGACCGATCTTCATCCGAGTCGCAACCACGACTGGCAACTCGCCCAAAGAAAGTCCGAATCGGATAGCTCGGACCGTACTGTGCGTCATCCGCAGAGGACAGGGTGTTAGCCGACTCCGGAGTTCGGTTCGACAACCGCACATGGCGCTGGACGGTGCGAAGCGTCATCGAGAGCGTTGAGTACAAATGCTGCGACCCGACGTGTTGCCGCAAGGCCCCGGTGCGCTGTTCGGTCGATCGCACAACCATCTTGGACCACGATGTTGTTCACTGCCGTGCCGGCGGGACCCGGCGTCAAACCCGCCGTGTACGGAATCACGAGCTCGTCGTATTTCGTGGCGATGTTCGTGTACCGGACGCCTGAAACATACGGCGAGCCATCGGCATTCAGTGCCGTGATGAAGTCAGATCCTGCTACTGCCTGCAAACAGGCCGGGCACAACGGAATCGAGAGCGCACCTGATAGTCCGAGCTGTTCCTGTATCTCCTGTAGATAGTTTTCCCCAGCGGGTCCAGCAGTGCCGTTCCAGAGCGCGCCAAGGGCGATGAGGCTGGAGATAACGTCCTTGCCCCCTAGGACCTTCGCGTAATATCCCGACACCAAGCTTCCCTGCGAATGGGAAATGATGTCGACTTCCGAAGCCCGTGTTGACGTGCGAACGCGTTCGACGAACACCGAGAGTTCGGCGGCATCGTCTTCCAGGGATCAAGGGCACCTATCGCGGACAGAGGCCAGGGCGCATTGTCGATTTGGCCATACGTCAACGCGTAGACGCAGTAGCCCTCGTTCTTCAGCAGCGGACCGTACACTCCCCAATTGACCTGCTGGCTCGCAAATCCGCCGTGTACCAACACCAAGGGTCGCGGGTGCGCCGGGCTTGGCCGGCACGACCAGTCGTTGGTACCGGGCAATGAGCCGTTCGGGTTGGTCAGCTCGGCGACGATCCCCGTGTTGAAGTCGTAGCTGACTGGCAGCGGCGCGGCGGTCGCCGTAGCGGGCGACGCAGCGGGCGACGCAGCGACAAAGCAGATTGCCAACATCAAAACAGCAACCAAGCGTGAACGTTTCGTCATCAACCCCCCTAGTGCGCGACGAATGCGACGCATCGTCAACACACAGATCCCCGAATTCTGTCGAATGCTACTGAGTGTGCAGTGCCTTGGGGTCCATATCGACGGCTTTGGTCGCGAGCAGCTTCGTTCACCGTGTGGTGCTCCTCAGGTGAGCGCCGATAGTTGTTCTATCGCGTAGCCCGGTGGGCACTGATGGCGTCGACGCGCACTTCGATTGGGCCCGCATGGATCGCGCTATTCGCCGACGGCGTCACGCCTGCTCAACATCATGATTGCCAGGCGCCAGTCGAACCCCACTGTGGTGTCTTGGTTGATGGCGTCCGTCAGCCGCTCGGTGAACAATTCGTGCTCGATCGCCGCGCGGTCCTCGTGCGGTATGGCCGCAAGCAATGACGGGCCGAACGACACCCGGATGGCCTCGGCAACGTCGCGGGCGTACTGCCCACGGTCGCCCTCCACGTTCTGCTCGGCGATCGGATCACCCAGGACTACCTCTTCGAAATGATCAAGCGTGAAGGCGGCGTGCGGGAATGGTGCATGCCACTCGGCTGCGGTGCGGTACCACGCCGGGATGGGGGTGAGCGACGTCGTGGGCAGACGTCCTGTTCCGGTCATGTCATCGGCGACGCGCTTGAGTGTTGTCATCACGGTTTCGGCCCCGCTGTTGCCGGCCGCGTCAGCCGACCCGACCACGATGACGAGGCGTCCACTCGTCAACAGCTCACGACCTCTGGCGTCGAGAAACCGGGCCCAGTCATCGCCCGCGCGCCGGGCCCACCGTTCACGCTGGGACTGTGTCCCGTCGGTGTACCACATGCCGTCGAGCGGCCCCGCAGCCGCGCTCAGCCAATGCAGCGCAATTGAACTCCACCCCAGAGAGACGGACCGCGGCGGAAGTATCTGTCGGTAAAACGATCTCCCGACCGCGCTGGTGTAGACAGCGGGACCAGCGTAGGTTCCCGGATCGTCTGCGACAGTGGCAAATAACGAGCTGAAGTCGTTCGTCGGGAGGTCGGTGTGGACCACACTGATCGGCGCATCGGTCGAATGAACGCGGCGCATTTCCTCGATCGCGGCGCGCATCGGGGCCAACGAATTGCGTCCCTCTGAACATCCATAGTCAGCGACCGTCAGCGACCCGCCCGAGGTGGGCGGCACTACTGCGGCTGCTGAGCGCAGCAGCGGTAAGGCGCGTGCCGCAGCACTCAACTGCGCCGTCGAGTGCTCGTTGTACTGCCCGCCGCCCGCCATCGCTTCTGGTTGCGTCATGAGTGGATTCTCCATCGATCGGCGGGCTCCGACATCTGCTCGCTCCTCCCTACCCTCAAATTCCGGATGTCAGGCGGCGAATCGCGAAATACGAACCCGGCCCCACCGCGAGTCCGATGAGTTTCGGCCCTTGTGGTGGTCTAACTTGCATGGGCAAACTCACTTACGGCATGAATATCTCAGTGGACGGCTACATCGCCGACAGGAACGGCGATATCGGGTGGAGCGACCCGGATGCCGAACTGCACCAGTACTGGAACGACCAGGTCCGCAACACCGCGGTGTCGTTGTATGGGCGAAAGCTGTACGAGCTGATGGCCGCCCACTGGCCGACCGCCGACGAGGCCCCCGACGTGTCGCCGGTGGAGGCCGAGTACGCCCGCCTGTGGCGGGATATGCCGAAAGTGGTGTTCTCGACTACCCTCGGGTCGGTTGGCTGGAACTCGCGACTGGAGCGGGGCGATGTCGTCGACTTTGCCACCAAACTCAAGGCCGACACCGACGGCGTGATCGATGTGGCCGGTGCCACGCTTGCCGCGCCGCTGGTTCGGGCCGGCCTCGTCGATGAGTTCCACATGGTGGTCACCCCCGCCGCGGTGGGCGGCGGGCTGCCGTTCTTTCCAACCTTGGACAGCTGGATCTCGTTGGAGCTGACGGAGAATCGCGCGTTTCCGTCCGGTGCGGTTCTTCTCCGCTATGCCTTGAAGAAATAGAATTGGGTGTCGTCGCCTAGTTAGACCTCTGCTAGACGGGTGCCTTGAGCGGTGTTTGGCTCAGCGGGGGGTGAGACCGAAGGGTAGTCCTCTGCGACTAGCCCAGGCGGTGTGAGCACGGCTCGCGGGGGTTGTGGGTGTTCCGAGGCCGTCGAGGCAGTCGAGTTGCTCGCGGGTGTCGAGGGTGGCGCCGAGCTCGCTGAGGATCGCATTGATACCCAGGTTGATTCGGGCGAGCATGACGTAGTCGCTGGGAATCTGCATTTTGCGGACTGCTGTACCGATCGGCCCGTCGTCGAACATGGACTGCACCAAGCCGGTGCTGTCTGCCGGAACGAACGTATGCGGCTGTTCAGTGTTCACACTCGAGGCCATCATGGCCCACCATTGGTAGGCGTCGTCAACACTGAGGTCAGTGTCGGCTGCGACGAAGCCGTGGTCGATCATCAGGCGGTACAGCTCGTGGCGGTCGCCTTCGCAGGTGGCCCGAAACATGGTGACGATCCCGCGGCGAACCCACTCGGGGAACTGTTTGACACAACCGAAGTCGACGAAGCCTACTGTCCCGTCCTCGCCGAATCGGTAGTTGCCTGGGTGTGGATCGGCGTTGAAGAGGTTGCTGTGGCGGTAGGCTCCGAACCCGAAGTAGCTGATCGCCGTCGCCCATTGGTTACGTAGTTCTTGATCGGCGGTGCGGGCCTGTGCCCACCCCACCCCGTCCAGGAAGGTCATGGCGATCACCAGATCGCCGGAGTGGCTGTCGATCACGTCCGGCACTCGGATGAAGGGGTGCCCGCGGTACAGGTCGGCGAACCGTCGGATGCTGCGTGCCTCGTGGCGGTAGTCGAGTTCGTCTGCGATTCGCTCGGCCACTTCAGCGGCCGCGGACCGTTGATCGGTGCGCATCGCCCGCGGCGTCAACGACATCCCGAGTTTGAGGAATGTGGCCAGTAGTTCAGTGTTGGCGAGGTCATCTCTGATTGCGCGGGCGACGCCGGGGTACTGGACTTTCACTGCGACGTCGCGTCCATCGGCGAGCCGTGCCCGGTGCACCTGTCCGATGGAAGCGGCAGCGATCGGCTCAGATGAGAACTCGACGAACATCTCTTCTACCGGGCGGCCCAGATCAGATTCGATGACCTCCCGGGCCGTTGCGAAATCCATTGGCGGAGCGTCGGACTGAAGGCGCTGCAGCGCAGCCTGGTAGGTGGCAAGCGGCCCACCGACGTCTGGATCGACGTCGTAGGTCGACAGGAGTTGGCCTGCCTTCATGAGCACGCCTTTTGAGTGGCCGAGCATGTTCGCGTAGCGCTGCGCGGTGCGGTCGTGGAAGCGGTCAACTGCCTCGGTGTCCCCTGCGCGCGATCGTAGACCCGCCACGACTCGGCCCCCGGCGGCACGAGCGGCGAAGCCCACGACCGGGACGGTTCGGCGGACTCGGCCGGCGCGCACAGATTCGAATCGTTCCGCGCTGCCGAGCCCGGGGGTTTCGTCTTTCATCGGTCGGCTCCATCGGTAAAGATCATGGGGACATAGGTGGGGCCACGCAGTATTCCCGACCGGTTCCAGGTCACTGGCCCGGCGAGCTGTGGTCGTCGAGCGTGCAACTGCCGCAGGGCGATAGCCACTTCCAGCCTTGCTAACGCTGCACCTAGGCACCGATGTCTTCCGTAGCCGAGAGCTAGGTGCGGCCGACCCTTGTCACGGTAGGGACGGAACTCGTCGGGCGCCTCAAATACGTGTGGATCACGGTTGGCGGCCGCGATCGCGACGATTACCCGCGCACCCGGTTCAATGGTGTGCCCGGCGATCTCATGGCGATCGGTTGCGGCGCGCACAACGATCTGGGCTGTCCCGTCTAGACGAAACAGTTCGTCGACGACATCACCGGCGGCCACGTCGTCAAGCGTGTCTATCAACCGCTTGCCAGGGCCCCCGCTGCACAACCGGGTCATACTGGTGCCCAACAGTTTTGCGGTCGTCTCGTGACCGGCGACGGCGAGAAGGATCGCGTTGGACACCACCTCGTCGAGTTCGAGTTCGGGGTCTGTGGCCAGCAAGCTGAGCAGATCATTCTCGGGCTGTTGTCGACGTTCGGCGCACACCGACAGAAACTCGGCCATCACCGCAGTCAGCCCCGCCATCGACGGCACATCATCGGTCGGAAGTATGGTCCCCTCCAACCCGAGCACCAACCCACTTGTTTCGTCCCACATCATCTGCGCAACGTGAGGTTCGAGCGCCAACCACTCTGCTATGACAGCGATGGGCAGTGGTTCTGCGATCGTCGACATCAAGTCGAAAGTTACCCCTGCCGGGACATGATCAATGACCTCGGCAGCAATCGCCCCGATCCCGTCACTCATAGATGCGACGTAGCGCGGCGTGAAAACGTCGCGAAGTGCGCCGCGGGCCCTTCCGTGGTCGGGTGGGTCGAGGGAGAGCATGGTCTGCGCGAGTGGCGCGTCCTCAAGGCCATTGGCCCGCAACGCCTGGCGACTGACCTCGGCGGCCAACGGATCGCTACTCCACCCGGCGCCGAGTAACACATCGCGGGCGGCGTTGTATCCACTGATCACCCACGATTGAGTCTGTTCGTCGAAATGAATGGGACGGCGGCCGTGATCCCACGGCCGAGACAGCACCGACGTTGTGCCGTCTGGCCACTTCCATCCCTGCAGTGCTGACGGATCGGTCACCGCATTCATATGCGCCTCCTTAAGCTCCTAAGTGGCTACTTAGGAGCACACTTGGCTACACTAAGTGCGCACTTAGGTCGTGTCAACGGCGTTGAGGCCATCGGACGGGTCACACGGCGGGCGACCGTACGGGATGAGGGTGATGAACACAGCAACGCGCGACCGATTGATCGAGGAAGCGATGCGCCTCTTCGGAGAACAGGGTTACCGTGCGACAAGCGTGGCGCAGATCGAGGAAGCAGCAGGCCTCACACCAGGTTCAGGTGGGCTCTACCACCACTTTCGGTCGAAGGAACTGCTACTGGAGGCAGGAATCGACCGCCAACTCGACCGACTACGCGCGCTTCGCGACATCGGGCAGATCTTCGAGGGGCTCACCGACATCCGTTCCGAGCTCACCGTCATGGGCCGGTACACGCTCGAGGTCATCGACGAAGAAAGTCAACTCCTGCGCATCGTGTCCTCCGAACTTCGTAACCGACCGGCCAAACTGGTCGAGACCCTGGCCGATCTTGTTGACCAGTCGTACGCGGGCATGGCGAGCTGGGTTCAACGGAATACCCCCGGCATCGAGAGGGAGCGGGCCGAAAACATCGCAACAATCGCGATGAACGCGCTGTTCGCGCATCGGACAATGCCGCACTTTCTAGGCCTACAACCACTTTCGATTCAAGACGACCGCATCATCGGCGAATGGGTCGAGATGGTTGCCGGACGGATCGAACAATGCGACCCCACGCGGGGTGCTCGGGCAGACCAGAACTGAGACACCGATACCAGCGCACCACCCGACTAGCTCTGAGCCGCTGCGTTGTCGTCAACCAACATCAATGTCCATAGGTATAGCGGAGACCGGCGTTGATGAGCTCCCCGATGCGCTGACACATGTGCCGAAACAGGCGGTCATCGGGAGCGGGCGGCTCTACCAGCAGAGTCCATCGAAGTGCCGTCTCACTGCCGCTTCCCGCCAGGTCGAACTGGATGTTCGCGTCCGGTCGCTTTGTCCAGATCGATGACCACACAACAAGTGTCGGGCGCTGGGCGGCAAGAACATGCGGTGGCGTCTCGTCGTCGAGTAGATACAACCACGACCGGCCGGTGGCCCGGCCGGGATTTGCCAGGTCCTCGAACACCACCCACGTCGGGGGCGGCTGAGTGCGCCGCCGAGTCGCGACCGCTTGCATACACGAACCGTACGAGACCGGATGCCGGCAGTCCACCGACTACCCCCTGCGTTACCCGTCGGCCGATGACGCCCCGGCAAATGGGGATGCAATGACCGCTGAGAAACCGGTACGGTGTTTCGGTGTTCCGTCGAGTCGAAGCAGGTACTGGCGCCGCGCGCGCCTCTATGAGATGACTGCGCCCCGCAGCCGACCGTGATGGTCGGCAGCTCAGTCATGTCCTCGCCCCGATGTTTCGGGGAATCGACTCACCGCGTCCCGGACGCGGTCTCATTGCAGGTCCCCAACAGGAGTGCCTGCACGGATGGATGAACCATGAAGACTCTTACCCAGCAGCAGATCATCGACTCGTTTCGCGGCGCGACGCGCAGCGAGATCAAGCGGGTCACGTTCCCGGCCGACTTCAACGACACCGATTTCGATGCGCTCGACTTCTACGGATGGCGGGATCGCAAGATCCAGCGTCGTGGCTACATCTGTGTCCCACATCAGGGCGACGTCATCACCTTGCTGTTGACACAGGCTGAAGCCGTTCCCAAGCGACGGGCGATGTGTACCTGGTGTCGCGATGTCAACCTGACGAGCGCAGCGGTCATGTTCTCCACGCGCCGGATGGGCTCTGCGGGCCGCCGCGGCGACACGCTCGGCGTTCTCGCCTGCGAGGACTTCAGCTGTTCGCGCAACATCCGTCGACTCCCACCCGCCTTCCACCGACAGACCGACCTCGACGCGTTACGGGCCGAGGCGGTGACCGGCCTGCGCGTTCGGGTCGACGCTTTTGTGGCCAACGTGCTGTCGTCTGCAGAGGCATGACTTCACGCCGCGGCGCCGGAGAGGGATGCCGACGCCGCGGCGTTCACTGACCCGATACGCAACGTTGATTCGCTTCCCACTTCGGGGCACATTCGGCGTCAGTGAGTCAACCCTTCGTCTTTACTGCCGTATGCTGCACGGAGTTTGGGTTTGACGACTTTGCCACCGGGATTGCGTGGTAGTTCGTCGACCACGATGAGGTCTTTCGGGTGCTTGAAGCGTGCCAGGTTCTCGTCGAGGTGAGGCCCCAGATCATCAAGGGTGAGCGACTCCGTATCTGCGGCCAGGACCACGACTGCTACCGGAACTTCACCCCACTTCGCGTCTGCCCGGCCGATGATGGCGGCTTCGGCGATTGCAGGATGACTGTAAAGCGCGTTCTCGACCTCGGCGCAGTAGATGTTCTCGCCACCAGAGATGATCATGTCTTTGGCTCGGTCGACTACGTAGAGAAAACCCTCATCGTCTTGCCGGACCAGGTCGCCGGAATGGAACCACCCACCCCGGAACGCCTCTGCCGTAGCCTCAGGATTCTGCCAGTAGCCCTTCATCAAATTGGGTCCGCGATAGACAATTTCACCGACTTCGCCTGGTTTGACGTCTTCCATCAGTGGGTCAACAATGCGAGCCGTCACCGCCGGCACGACCTTGCCAATGGACCCGATCTTTCGGATGGCGTCTTGACCTTCGAGAAGCGTTGTGACCGGCGACATCTCGGTCTGTCCGAACGCAGTCATGTTCAGCGCCTCGGGAAACAGCTCATTCATCTCGCGAAGTACGGTGTCGGGAGCGGGGGCCGCTCCCCAACTGATCGTCCGTAGCTTGAGGTCGCGAGGTTTGGCCCGCTGCGCCGCGCATACCGCCTGCCACTGGGCCGGCACCATGAACACCGAAGTAATGCCTTCGCGCTCCAGGGTGTCGAGCATGTCGTTTGGATCAAACGCGCCGAGCGGATGAATGACTGCTTGAATGCCGCGATAAAAGACCGGGGCGAAGGCCGCGATGCCGGCGATATGGAAGATCGGAGGTACGACCGAGGCTATGTCGCCCCGTTGACCATCGGACGCATTGATTGTGGTCATCGCCTGAGATTGCAGGTTGGCGTGGGTCAACATGGCGCCTTTCGGCTTTCCAGTTGTTCCCGAGGTGTACATGATGAGCGCGACGGTGTCTTCGGGAACGTCGACCTCGACAAGATCATAAGGTTCCTGTGCGAGCAGCTCTTCGTAGTCAAGGTGATCGACGTTGTCGGCGGCAGCGTCGACGACGATGGTGGTGGCGATGGCGCCGGTGGACGCGGACACGGCGTCCGCGAGCGGCGCGAGCAGTTTCTCGGTGAGAAGTACTGTGGCGCCACTATTCTGGACCAGATAACCCACCTCGGCCGGGCTCATGCGAATGTTGACCGGTACCGGGATCGCGCCGATCAGATTGGCCCCGAGGACAGCTTCGACATACTCCGTGCGGTTGAGCAGCGCCATCAGAACGCGATCGCCGAACTGGACCCCGTGGCGTTGCAACGCTGAGGCAAACCGACGCGACCTGTCGTCGAGTTCACGCCACGTGGTTGCGGAATCGAGATACTTGACAGCAACCTGGTCTGGCGTCATGTGAGCATGTCGCCGCACCTGGTTGTTCCAGGTATTGCGGCTGGAACGCATTGGTTCGTCGAGAAGCTTGCTGGTCGATTCTGCAGCAACTGTCATTGCGTATCCCTGGTGTTGTCGGGCGTGGGGCGCGGTCTCCAGCCCACTACTGTGCGCTACGTCTCACTGTAGAGGTTGAGGCGACCCTGGGTCGACAAATCAAGGCAGCAGGTGAAATACGTTCTGCGAGTTTACAAATCGGTGTTCGGTATCCCGCGCTGCGGCTGAGATGCTAGGTGTGGACAAACTTGCTCAGAAGGGTTGAGGGGACCAGTTCCGCGGGATCTCAGGGCAGTGCAGACGCCGTCGCACGCTCAGCGCACAGCAGCCGAGTCAGGGTTGGTCCAGTCGGGTGACCACCCCTCGGTCTCCATCCACGCGAACACGATCGCCGGTCTTCAACGACTGCGTGGCCACCAAGGTGTTGACGACGCACGGTAAACCGTATTCACGCGCCACCACAGCCCCGTGGGACACAGAGCTGCCGATGTCGGTGACAAGTGCACCGATGACGGTGAAGTACGGCGTCCAACCCACATCGGTGACCGGTGCGACCAAGATCTCTCCACGTTGCACGTCGCGCGCCTCGATGATTGATTTGGCAACGCGCACAACGCCTTCAATAGTCCCGCGACTCGCCGGGCGGCCGGTGATCATGTTGTCGGTGACACCTCGCTGAGGCCGGACGACGAGCGGTGTCGGCCGCCCGACAGACACGTCCTCGAACTCCAGCGAGTCCTGGAATGCCAGCGCCTCCCGGCGTTTGACCGCTCGATGCACAAGATCGCCGATATCGCCGGAACCGACGACGCGGTTCAGTTCTGCCCGGTCGAAGAAGAACACGAGATCCGAATCAGGCAGTCGTCCGGCCGCGGCCAGCACCTCGCCCAGATGCCGGTAGCCCAGCTTGAGCGAATGCGCCATCAGCGCCATCTTCGACTTGGTCTCCTCGCGCCCTCGTGCGCCTCCCTGAGCCAACCTGGCGAGAAGTCTGATGGACGCTGCGCTGGGCAGCTCGGGCCTACTCTTGGCCGACCCGCGGTCGGACGGATCGAGCGCGGAACGCACCATCACCTGCATCATCGCGCCCAGCCCGTCCGGGTCCTCGGCCCACGACGCATCGCGCATGCACAGCTCGCGGTATCCACGGTGGCCGTGGCGCTCCAGGAACTTCTCCAGCGCTACCCCGGCCGGGCTGCCGGTGGCACGCACCTCCCTGACCGCGGCACCCGGGTCCCCCGCCAAGAACTTCGTGGCAGTCGCGTCGTCGGCCGCGATGGTGTGTACCACCGAGTCGAGCTCTTCCAGCATGAGCGCGCTCTCGACATCGGACGCACCGGCCATGAGCCTGGTCGCCTCGGCGCGTCCCTCGTCTTCGCTACGTCCTTCTTTGACTGCTTGTCTCATCAAGACGCTCTCGAGGACGTTCGCAGCGACCGCCGCGCGCGACGACGATCGCACATGGGTCAAGGTGATGTCGCAGTACTCTTCCACCCCGGATTCGAGCTGCCGCAACACCTGCCGAGGGTCATCACCGGTCGGCACCTCGAACTCGGCGATCTGATCCTTCAGTCGCCGGATCGCAGGTCCGGCAGACAACGCGTACGTGGTGAGCCGCACGGTGTTGACCAGTCTGCGCAAGAACGGTTTTGGCGGTTTCGGCTTCAACTCGTCAACCACCCGACCGCAGATCGAGGTGGAGAATTGTTCCAGCGAATTGCCCAGGATCCCCGAGCTCAGACCGGTGCCCTCGGTCAGGTTCAAGAACATGTGCCCCTGAAAATAACCGACCTGCAGCCACGGTTTCTCGTACTTCGGCTGCGCTCGCGCCACCACCTGCGTCATCTGCATGGCGTAGTCGATGGCAAAACCGGAGACCGACGCAGTCAACGGGCAGAACGCCCCGGGCATCATCTCGCCGATGTTGCAGCGGGTGTACACATGGTCTGCACCCGCGAGCGGCGAATCCATCTCGCCCAGATCGCCGGGCAGAGTGGTGATAGGACGAGCCTGCAACCACCAGAGCTTCCCCGATTGGTCGATGGCCCACTCGAGATCCATCGGTTTGGCCCAATGTCGGACAGCACTCAAGGCGCCCGCCCGGATGTCGGAGACCTCGTCCGGCGACAGGACCGGCGTCTCACCAACCTCACGGACGGCGGGGTTGCCCTCGGCATCCAAAACAATGTGGTCTGGGGACGCTGACCCGTCGACAAGCGCCTCGCCGAGCCCGGCAATGGCATCGATCACCATGAGGTCGCGTCGACCGGTGGCCGGATCTGCGGTGAACACGACGCCTGCGGCTCGCGCATCGACCATGTGCTGCACCACCAGATGCATTGTGGCCGTGGCCTGTCCACTGTAGGAAGACGCGCGTCCGGAATGAACCGACGCCGCACACGTGTGAACAGCCGCAGCAAAATCATCGACGGAGTCGACACCCAGCACGGTGTCGTACTGTCCTGCAAAGGACTGGTCGTCGCCGTCTTCGCCGACTGCCGAGGACCTCACGGCCACCGGAGTCGCACCTGCCGATGCCATCTGCGAAAAGCGTTCAGCCACGTCATCGATGGCGATCTGCTCGGAAACGTCAGCGATGACAAATCCTACCGGCACAGCAAGTCCCAACCGGCGCAACTGCGCGAGGCCGGCCGCCTTTCCGCCGTAACGACCGTCAAAAACCTCGTCGAACTCGACCGCGGTCAACGTCATGACGATCCTCCCAATTCGTCCACGATCTCCGCGAGCGCGTCGACCTCGATGGGGCCCGGTTGATAGAGGCAGATCCGGTCGGAGACCCCGTCGACCCGGTCGCGGATGTGCGCAGCCACCTCGGATGGGGTGCCACACGCGGCAATGGTGTGCAGTATCTCGTCGTCGATCAGCGTGGCCATCTCTTGCCAGCGGCCCTGCTTTGACATCGCATTCAGTTCGGGTTGCAGATCGCCCCATCCATGGGCGTCGAGAACCGGCCGGTATGCCGGCGTGGAACCGTAGAACGCCAGCAACATTCGAGTCGAGGCGTGATCGTCATCGCGGTCAGTTTCCACCGACACGATGATCTCGGGCACCACCTCGAAGTCGCTTTCGCTACGACCTGCAGCAGCCAATCCCTCGCGCACCGCAGGCAGTGTCGACTCGTGGAGGAACCGCTTCGACCCGAAAGGCATCACCAACAAACCATCGGCCACTTCTGCAGTGGCCCTGGTCAACCGGGGTCCGAGCGCGCCGAGATAGATCGGCGGCGGACCGTACGGGTTCGGCCCGGGTACAAAGGTCGGCGTCATCAAGGTGTGCCGGTAGTGCTCGCCGCGAAAGTCGAGTCGTTCACCCTCGTTCCACGTGGCAAAAATGGCTCGCAACGCCCCCACCAACTCCTTCATCCGCGCGACCGGGTGATCGAACTCGACTCCGTAACGCTTCTCGATCTGCGCGCGAATCTGCGTGCCCAGACCCAAGATGAAGCGCCCCTCGCTGATCAGCTGCAGGTCATTGGCCTGATGGGCGAGCTGAATCGGATTGCGAGGGAATGCAATCGCAACATTCGACATGACGTCGAGATTCTTCACCGACGATGCCAGCACCAGCGGGGTGAAGACGTCGAACGGTCCTTCGAAGGTGAACACGCCCGACGCGCCGGCTTCCTTGAGCACTTGCGCCCGTTCGAGTGCGTCGGTCGGGCCGAACAGCGCTGTCATGATCTTCATACCTGGCGCCTAGCTCGCCGCGTCAGTCCAGTCGGAGAATCCCGACGGATGGTGCGGCCCGATCACGCCGTGCTCGAACAAACCCGCGCCCTCGCGAACCGATCCGTCAGCTTCGGTACACACGGCCTTGCCGACATGGTCGATGAGACTGAACGGCGCCCGGGCCATCACCTCTGGATCCGTCAGATCGAAGTCGACGCGTTCAGCGAATGGTGCGCCCTTCCAGCTGCCGTGGGCCCACGAGGAGTCGCCACCGTAGCCGGACCCGAAAGCGATGGGAGCAAACAGCTTTGACTCGACGTCCAACTCGATCTTGTCTCCGGCGCGGTTCATGAACTCCACGTGGGCGCTCCGAGGAATTCTTGTGCCGGGCTGGTAGTCGACGCTCACCCGGACTCCGTCGAGCTGCTCGACGCGGCCGTCTCGCCACCTGCGTGTGCAGTCGTACAGGCTGCGGTGGCCATCGGGATCTTCCTGCAGGATCAGGAACAGCTGGTAGTCGTCGAACGCCAACGGCAGGTACAGCCACCACATTCCACGGAACGAAGCGTCAGGCCGACCGGCCGGCTCGGCCTCGCCGACAGGTCGGATGCCCCACGAGCGGTCACGGCTCGCCACACTGCTGTCGTGACTGACGTCCAGTCGTTCGCCATCGACATCGATCCAGCCCTGCCACGAACCGACCTGCGCAAAGCGAGACGCCTGCAACGTGACCCGCCTATCGGTGAGCATCTGGTGCGGCTCCTCCAGCGCGGCGGGAAACAGCCCGCGCCAGGTGAGGTCGGCGGAAATACCTTCGGTCTGCGCCAATGTCAGATGCACCTGCTGTAGCGGCTCGACGACATCGAGGCGGTAGCCGTTGACGTTCTGGTGAAGGCGATCGTCGTCGATGGCGTCGCTGAGGTGCACCGCGGTCTGGGTGTCGCCGCGACGAACGACGAAGTAGGCGTCCTTGACGCCGAGGCGTGGGTAATAGCCGATACCGGTCAGGGCCATGAAACGGCCCTCCCGGTCGAGCACGTTGAAGTACGACCGGTCGTAGAAGTTTCGATCGGACGTAGCCGGCCAGGTCAGCGGCGCGGGCGTTTGGTGAATGGGGAACTCGTCGAGCGGGCTCAGATGCACTAGCTCTCCTCAAATACGATGCGTACCGTATTGGAACTATGGTGAAGCCATGACAGCAGAAAGCCGCAGTGAAAACAAGAGCTCTGCGCAGTCCACACCCGGGCGGCCGCGTGACGGCAGGATCGATGCCGCGATCATCGCTGCCACACGCGAGCTGATCCTCCAGACCGGCTACTCCGCGTTGTCACTGTCGGCGATCGCTGCGCGTGCCGGAACCACCACTGCAGCCATCTACCGCCGGTGGTCGGGCAAGGCGCAGCTCGTACACGAAGCCGTGTTGTACGCCGAATCGATCCCCGTGCCAGATGGTTCCGGCGACATCCGCGCGGAGATCCGGGGTCTGGTCGAGACGGTCCGGGTCATCTTCGACAGACCGGAGGTGCGGTTGGCGCTGCCGGGCCTGATCGCGGACACCGTTGCCGATCCTGAGCTGCACGCCATGATGATCGCGCGATTGGGCGGAAATCTCACGGCATTCGAATCTCGGTTCGGACAAGAGCGCCGCGACGACGACCATCTGCCCATGCTCGCCGAGGTGGTCGCGGGCACTGCGATCTTTCGCATTCTCATCCGAAGCGACGCAGCCCTCGACGACACCTGGGTGGACGAGATGACCAAGATGATCACCGACCGTTGGCCCCAGAGAAGTCGCTAGATCACTCCCGAAAAGCGCTCTCCTGCCCACCCAACCGGCATTGACGACGGGGAACTATCGCTCCCGCGGTATGCGCTTTGGTGAGTTGGCGTCGACCGCAGACAATCTATCCTGCAACGCTTTTCGACAGTCGCCTGACCACTGCCACGTCAGCCGCCACCAGATGTCCGCCGGAACTCGTCGGGCGTTGAAATACATCTGTGGGTGCCCGCGTCGACCGCTCGTGCAAACGTGGCGATCGCTCTGCCCGTGACAACCGGCTCGATGAGCGGGAACAAATGACTGGCGCGAGGTATCACGGTCAGATGAGCACGGGGCGAAATCGCTTCGAAGCGACGTTCATTGACGCGAAACTGGTCCCATCCGCCATTGATGAGTTCGATCGGACCTGGATAACGCGCGAGTTCGCCGAGGGCATCGAAACGGGACACCTCGGCGACAACATCTTTGATCGATGCCAGAGCGAGGCCACCGACTTCCATGTCGTCAGCGACTCGGCGCCCCACCGATGCTCGGGTGAGCCACCTGCTGATGGCCGCTGCCTGCTCGGGTAGGTACGCGGTCGTCGCCCCGAACGCCCGAAACGGGGCTGCATAGAACGGACTGGGTTGTGCGGTCGCGCACATCGCCACCAACCCACTGACCAGACTTGGATGCCTGCCCGCGACGGCCATCGAGACGTAACCGCCCATCGACATGCCTGCAACGATCGCTGGTGGCCCGAGCTCCTCGATGGCCTTGACCACCGTGTCAACGGCACCTGCAAGCGTGAACGTCTCCCCCACCCGTCTGCCATGACCGGGCAGATCCGGGAACACCACTTCGCGGTCGGGGATCGCGGCAGCGATTCGGTGCAACGATGCCCCGCTGACACGGATTCCGTGGACGAGAACAACCGGTGCGGGAACGGGCGCAGGCACGGGAGTCAGTATGTCCTCAATCCTCGATGGGCCGACAGGTCCAGCTGCGCCCCTGCGCCAAACTGTCACACCCCGTTCTCGAAAGTGTTGCGCAGCAACACTCGAGATGAACGGCCAGGAAACGGTCAGCTCTCTGACGCAGTCCGATCCTGCGTCCACCTCGGCTGGCTGCGTCCCCGCCGCTTCATCCCAGGCGACGCAACCTGCTCCAGACAGGTCCATGCTCAAGCCACACGTAGTCCGGATTCGGACGCACCGGACGACCGCGTAGCCGATTCAGCCGTGGCGATTCGTCGATCAGTGACGTGAGTATCTCGAGTTGCCGCAGCGTCCATGCCCGCCGGGGACGAACGGCTATCTGATAGGCGCCGAGGTAGTCGGTGATTTCTTCACTGAACGCGGTCTTGAACTGGCCTACCCCGTGGCGGGGATGAGATGGATCGGAAATGGTCGACGTCGACGGTGTCCCGTCGAGGTCGTATCGCTCGCATCCCTGCTCCCGCGCCCACTGCATGATTTCCCACTGCAGCGCGTACGCCGCGCGGCTACCACCTAGTCCACACAGGAACGGGTCGCCAGGGCGCTTACGAATCGAGCCCGCCCCCAGGTAGAGCGCATTCTTGCCCAATTTCGAGACGAACGCGCCGACCACCACCTCGCCCTGGTGCCGAGCCAGGAACAGCTGACCGTCGCCGGACGCTTCGTACTGCTGGAACAGCGCAGTCGACGTCTCGAGGCCGGGGATCCTGAACCGGCCACCGCTGGTGGCGTCGAGCATCTCGTACAGAATGCGGCAGTTCTCGTCGGTGGCCGGGACCCGTTCGACCGTGACACCTTCCTGCGCTGCACGACGGATCGACTTTCGCGCTCGCTTCTTGAAGCGCGCCTGCACGTCGAGTTCGGAGCCCCGTAGATCCACGATGACCGTGCTGTCGTCCAACCAGGTCGGCACCCGGGTAAAACCCTGGGCACGAAGGATTTTGGCGTCGTCTGCATTCGCCTTGAGTTGGGAACGCACCCGAACCGCGGTGATCCCGTTCTCTGCCCCGAACGCCGCCACTGCGCGGCCAGACCGGATCAGATCGTGAACGTCGAGGACAGGCGGTCCGAAAAGCACCCATAGCGCTCCCACAAGCGGCACGTCCACCTGGAATGCCGTCACTGCGTGACCGCCCACGATGAGATAGACGGGCCTGGCACCCTGTAAGGCCATGCCGTCGATGTTGGCGCGACCGCGGTAGACGGTGCCCTCGTCTGGGCTCAAGAGGATCAGTTCGTCCCACCGTGCGATTTCGTCCTCGTCGGCGAAGCGCACGTGCGTTGCTTCAGCCGCAGGCTGAAGACGTGCATCCCCACGTTGTCCGAATCGCCGACCTGAGCGGACAGTTCTGCCCACCGCGTTGACTGCGCTCATCTGGCAGAGCTCCCGGCTAACGCGACGCCGTAGCGCTGCTCGATTTTGTCGGCCTTCGGCGGGTGAACGTTCACCCTGGAGAGGTCGCCGTTGTAGTGGTCGAGCACGCGGGGATCCATCACCTTGCGCCACAGCGGCGGGAAGAACGCCAGAACCACCATCATGGCGTAGCCCGCAGGAAATTGAGGGGCCTCGCTGCAACTACGAAGGGCCTGGTACCGCCGTCCGGCGCGCGCGTGGTGATCGGAGTGCCGTTGCAGGTTGAGCAAGACGACGTTGCTCACGAGGTGGTCACCATTCCAACTGTGCTCAGGACGCACCTTTCCCAATCTTCCGTCCGGAGTGGGCATTCGCAGCAATCCGTAGTGCTCGATGTAGTTCACCGCTTCGAGTACAAGCATGCCGATGACCGCCTGCAGCGCGAAATATGGCAGCATCGCCCACCCGAAGGCTGCGACGATGACGACGACAATCGCGACACTCACCGACCAGGACTGCAGAATTGTGTTGCGCCAGTTCCAGAATCGGTGACCCTGACGCTGTAGACGAGCGGTTTCGAGCTCGATACCCGAGACAAGTCCTCCATAGAGCGCGCGGGGATAGAACGCGAACAAGGACTCGCCGAATCGCGCGCTCGCCGGATCTGCAGGGGTCGCGACCTTCACGTGGTGACCGACGTTGTGTTCGACGTAGAAGTGCCCGTACACCGACTGCGCCAAGGCGATCTTGGCCAGGCCCTGTTCCAACTTCTCGCGCTTGTGGCCCAATTCGTGAGCGGCGTTGATACCGATTGCGGCACTCATGCCCAGAGTGATCGAAAGACCTACCCGCTCACCCCTGGTCATGTCCGCGAAGGCAAGGCACCAGAAGCCGAAGAACAGGCCCGCGTACTGGAGCGGGACGAAGAGATAGGTGCACCACCGGTAGTACCGGTCCGCCGACAACGTCCGCACCGCGTCATCCGGCGGTCCGGCACGGTCGGGCCCTCGGATCAGGTCGAGGAGAGGCACGACCACGAGGAGCAGGTAACCACCGAAACCCCAGAGCAACCCCGACACACTGTTCGCCAGCAGGCACGCGATGAACGGCCCGGCGGGCACGAGTAGACAAAGCGGCCACAGGTGACGTTTGGGGTCCTTCCAAGTGCGAGTATCCGACATACCCCGGTCCTCGACTTCAGCTCTGAGCTGGGTGTGGTGCATCAGCACAGCCACCTCGCCCGCAATCTTCACGCGTCTTCACACTCACGGATCCCTTCCGTGGCACTGCATACCCCAAAACCCGGTTGTTCGACGTCAGGACTGGCTCGCCCGCGATGGCCGCTTCAGTCCGTCTCGCCGTTCACCAAATGCAATTCCCCACTAATCGTCTGATGCGCAATTTAAACACAGAAACTCCGTTACCAGATCGCCAATTCGGTCATGCTGGTCGAACTGTGATTTACCGAACCTCCCCGCGCGTGTTCGCGGGCTCGGAAACATGGTTCTGGTACTGAGCTGTGCTAGCGACTTGGTCGGGAACCAGCTCGTGATTCTGCCGCAGACAGACAGCAATGAGCCAGGGTTCAACACAACGACACGGCCGGCTTCTCGACACTGGGATGACAGTCGAGTCGATCACGTCCACGAGAGTCCGTGTGAGCCACCAATGCTCACGTTTGCTCGCCTCACCGCTCGGCCAGCAAGGGTGATACACGTCCACGAACTCAGTTTCGCGATCATTGATCTACATTCGCAATGTCTCGGCGATTGCCGGGAATGCAGGCGCCGGCGGTTCGTCAGATGGGGTCGCAGCTTCGGGGGTTACCGACTCGGCGTCCGGGGGCGTTTTCCGCACTGAGTAGATGTCTTCCCCGAGCGTTCGCAGCGCGAATACAAAAAGGCAGCCCGGTTCACTCGCGCTGCAAATCGACTGACAAACAGCCGGTTCAAAGCCGCCTGATTTCACGCAGCCACGTCGTTCGGAGAAGCGACGGATTACGTCGCCGCGAGCACCAGGCCTCTTGGTGTCGCCTCCACGTCATCGAACAATCCAACGCAGGAATTTGCAGATCGACGACCTCCGTTGCGTACGGGGCCCTATAGTGGGCCAATCTCCAGTGTCGAGCGACGGCACTGGCGGCACCAGAAGAGACTTTCGTTCGACGGGTAACGCAGCACCGCCCGAAGACGACATCTCCTACAGTGCCTTAGTCGTCGGGGACCGAGATCAAGGAGCCAGTCCCCGCATGCCCTCACCTGCAATCCCCAGCGGCAACCTCGTTCCAGCTTGGAGAGTCGCCTCGACCGACAAGCAGCCCGGCAGGTCCAGTGGTCGGCGCAGGCCCCGGATTCTGTTCATGAGCGCCGTTGTGGCCGTGCTCAGTATCGGATTGACGGCTGCGAGTTCGTTCCTCTTCACATTCACGTCCGCATCCGCGCTGACCGGCCATCCGGAGGTGCTGCGAGACGGTTGTTCGTGGGACTCATCCGGCAGCTTCGTACAGAACTGCCAGGTCTGGTCCCCGTCACAGAACAAGTGGGTCACGGTCCAGATCCGCGCGTCGCAGGGCAGCGACCAAGGCGTGTATCTACTCGACGGCATGCGAGCCCGTGAGGATCGTTCGGCGTGGACAACCGATGTGAGGGCCGCGGACGTCTACGACCACACCACCGACACCACACTGGTGATGCCCGTCGGCGGCGCGTCCTCCTTCTACACCGACTGGAACGGCGGCGCGGGCGACCAGAACAGCACCATCAGGCAGGAAACATTCCTGACCGACGAACTACCCGCATATCTCGCACAGAACTTCGGCGTGAGCCCGTCCAACAACGCCATCATCGGCTTGTCGATGTCGGCCGGCCCCGCGGTCACCCTGGCCGAACGTCACCCCGAGCAGTTCAAAGTCGTGCAGGCGATGTCGGGTTACTACCAGACAGACAATCCGCTGGGCGCTCTCGGCGTCTTCGCGTCTCAGACGTTGGTCTCCAACTACACAAACGGCATCCTCAACATGTGGGGTCCCCCCGGCAGCGCGCAGTGGACCGAGAACGACCCCTCGAAGAACGTCAGCAAGTTGAAGGACAACGGGCAGGTCCTGATCATCTCCTCTGGTAACGGCTTGCTGACACCCGGTGAACTCGCCCATCTGGCGCCGCAGGATCAGATCAGCGCCATCGCATTGGAGATGTTGTCGGCGGTGTCGACCATCTTGATGCAGATGCAGGCCAGACAAAGCGGCGCCAACGTGGTCGTCCTTCCCAACTACGGCGGGCACACCTGGGAGAACTGGGGCCGCGGACTCCGCGATGGGCGAGAAGAAGTGACGCAGGCGCTACGCAGCACCCCGCCTGTGACCGCCAAGACCCAGGTGGTCACCGCCTCGGGATCACCGGTGCCGGACGGATCGGCGAAGGCCACCGATGCCGCATTGCTGGCGGCGCAAACCCCCTCGGTGCTTCCGTCCGACATCCCGGAGACGGCAACCGCGCCCGAAAGCGTTGATCCGAGCTCCGACCCATCGGCCACGGAATCCGCGCCCAGCGGGCCGGCGTCCGCAACGGAGCCGGCGGTGACTGGGACGACGCCCACCGATACCCCTGCAACCACCACGCCCAATGCGGAACAGTCGCAAGTGAACACCGAGGTACCTGCGTTGGACATTCCGTCGGCGACGACCACACCCACGGCCACGAGTGGAGCGTCTTCGGCACCGTCGGCTCCATAACCGGGCTTCAGCGGGCGGGTGACAGCATCGCTGCCGGATCGACGGTCCACCGTCGGCCATGGGCGAGCTACGAGGGGTGACCCGCCCGCTGCCTGCGAAGCGCCGACCACGCCCCGGTCGACCAGAGCGCCCAGGCGATCAACACCGGCTGGAAGAGCAGTCGGGTGGCACGGGCCTGGTCGGTGTTGAGCCCGAACGCATCACGGTGGTTGATGAGCTGCGCCAGGTTGCCCGGGAACACCGCGACGAAGAACGCGGCCAGCACCAGACCGACAGCAGCTCGACGGCGTTTGAGGAAGACGGTCGAAGTTCCCAGCGCGATCTCGACCACACCTGAAGCGAGAACGGTCACGTCCGGGCCGAACGGCACGAAGTCCGGTACCTGAGCCTGGAAGTCCTGTCGCGCAAACGTCAGGTGTCCGATACCCGCGAACACCAAGGCTGATCCGAGCGCAACGCGTGCAACAGCGCGCGCCGGCTCCTCAGCTGAAGGAGAGTCGGCGAGAAACACCGTCAGTGGGTTCGGCCGATTCGTCATTGATTTCACCTTGGAGTCGAGGTAGCCGAAGTGGCGTGCTCACCAGCGTAGGCAAGCGCTCTGCACCATGCAGCTCATGTGAGCACATCCGTTGTCCGACGTTCATCGCTGCGCCGTGCGGTTGATCGGTTGTCGCGACCGTCAGGCAGTCGATCTGGGGACGTGGTTTACTGTCGCGGGGTCGGGAGCCCAGTATCGACGGCACGGGGGAATCAGTAAGTGAGACGGCGGTTTTCGGCCATTGTGGCCATTGTGATCTTCTGTGTCATAAGTGAGCTTGCGGCTGCGCCTGCGGCGATGGCGGCACCGATGAGTGACGGCCTTGCGGCGTCTGCGCGCATCGAGACGTTGGTGATGGTGACGCCTCAGCGAGCAAAGCTCACCGTCTACTCGCCGATGATGCGCCGGACCGTTCGTGTTGATGTGCTGTTGCCGACGCGGCCAATGGCCGCCACCCCACGCCCGGCGATCTACATGCTCGACGGTATCGACGCCGGTGTCTATTCGGGCTACAGCCAGAGCGGATGGACCCAGTACACGGACATCGTCGAGTTCATGGCAGACAAGAACGTCAACGTCGTGCTTCCCATCGGCGGCACCGGCAGTTACTACACCGATTGGAAAATGGACGATCCCGCGTTGGGCAGGAACAAGTGGGAAACCTTCCTCACCCGCGAACTCCCCCCGCTCATCGACTCGACGTTCGAGGGCAACGGCCGCAATGCCATCGAAGGGTTATCGATGGGTGCCACCGGCGCATTGATGCTGGCTGTGCGGAACCCTGATCTCTACAGAGGCGCTGCGCTCTTCAGCGGCTGCCTCGACCTCGGAGACCAGACGGCCCAGAATGCCACCACCGCAAGCGTGATGACTCGCGGCGGGGATCCGGCCAACATGTGGGGCCCGGCCTACAACGAGACGTGGCTCGCCCACGATCCAGGCGCGAACATCGGCGCCCTGCGCGGCAAACCGCTGTACGTCGCGGTCGGAAGCGGCGTGCCGGACTGGTCGATGGGCGTGGCGGGGCTTGCCTCACCCGTCGGCGGAGCTCTCGAGGCCGCAGCGTTGGCCTGCACCCGGACCTTCGAGGCCAAGGCCGAGGCGGCGGGCGTAGACATCACGTTCGACTATCGAGAAGGCCTGCATTCCTGGGGCTATTGGAACGACGATCTGCATCGCTCGTGGCCGACGATCCGACAGGCTCTCGGCGTGTGACTCCACTTGTCGCCGGTCGCTTCGGTGCGGGAGCACGCACGCACGCGCTCTGATTGCTGCCTGTCTCGACAGAGATACAGGAAGCGGGGTGTGTCAGGCCGTCGCCACCGGAAGCCTGGCAAGTGCCACCACGGTGACGTCGTCGGGATTGTTCGTCCGGGATGCCATGCCAGAGATCACATCCACGATCTCGCTGGCGGACGAGGCCGCCACGGCAACCGCTGCGACGTGGTCGACAGCGGCCATCGATCCGTCGTACAGATCCAGCACACCGTCGCTGAAACACACCACCATGTCCCCCGGCTGGAGAAACAGTTCTTGCATCGTCCAGTCATCGTCGAGTCCGAGTCCCAGCGGTAGGTCCTCGGATCCGAGTCGCTCCCACGATCCATCGGCGCGAGCGACCAGTGTCAGTCCATGCCCGGCATCGGCGTAGAGCATCCGGCCATCCTCGGCGCGAATCCTGGCGTGAAAGAGGGTTGCGAACGATTCGGTGTCACCCAGATCGGTTGCAAGGCAATCTGCGGTCCGTGTGAAAGCGACGACCGGGTCCTCATCGTTGCGCGCGCTTCGGACCACAGCCCGGGCTGTCGCCGCGATGATGCCCGCACCGACACCCTTGCCCATCACGTCTCCGAGAGTGAAACCCAGGCCCCCGCGAATGGGATACCAGTCGAAGAAGTCGCCTCCGATCGCGGTGGACGGAATGCACGCGCCCGCAACCTGATAGCTCGGCAGTGGCGTTCCGCTCTTGGGCAACAATGCCCGCTGAACCCGCGAAGCCTGGTCGAGTTCACTGGTCGTCGCACGTTCTCGGCGTTGGATGACAGACAGTTTCTTTCTCGACAACCGCGACAATTCGTTCACCACGGTCGCTGCGAACGTGAATGCACACGCACTGAACAATCCGCGCCACAATTCGTTGGGATTGTCGGACACACTCGTGCCCAGGGCAAATGGCACGAGAAGGGCCGCACACACACCGAGGAATGAATAGAAGATGAACCGGCGGCCCTCTGAACTGGCAAACCAGATCACCGGGAGTATCAGCAGAGACGCAAAGATCGACCTGCTCTCTCCCGTCGAGAAGCGGAGCGCGCCACACGCGAACAGGTCGAGCGTGGGAACTATGAAGCCGTACCTGTACAACGACTCGTCTCGGGAGAAGGCAACCGCGAGAACGGTTGCGATCATGGTGACCACCACCGCACTCACCAGCACCCGCGCATCGCTGACGACCAGCGTCGGGATGGTCCCACTGAGAACCACCGCCACCGAAAAGAGCGCAACGAACGGAAGTTGTTTGAGGAGGGGCGAAGGTCGATCCACACCCAATCGGTGACGAAGAGAGCCTTGCGGCATGAACTCTCCTTCCCGAGAGACGAATTGTCTGATTCGACACTAGTGGACAGATCGACGATGAGCTCGGGCGCATTCGATGTTGTGTCACGTTTGCTTCCCCGAAAACTGCGGCTGCGAAGACATCAGCCCGCTCGATGACCATCGATAGATCGGGCCGGAACGTTAAATGGACGTCTCCGATTACATTTCAGGTCCGATCGAATGCGGCGAGCAACATTCGCGCGCCGGTCGAGATCAGATTCTCTCGGTCTGATCGTTCAGGTCGCAGTAGAGCGATGCGCAGACAGAGGCTTGCGGTCGCGCCCATCGTGAGGAAGACGAGGTCGTCGAGCGCCCCGCCCTCGAGGTCGGGACGCAGGCGGGCGGGGAGGACGCGGGCCAGCGGTACCAGAGGGCCCTCGACCTCGCGCCAGGCGTCACCGAACTCCGCCTCATCCGAGGCAAATGAAGCACGGAGCACAGGGGCGTGTTTCTCGAACGCAGAAGTGAGGGTTTCCACCACGATCACCATCGCGTCCATCGGATCTTTGTCCATTGCGCTGCCGACGCCGGTTGCGAGTTCGGTGGTGATCTCGTGAACCGCGGTGGTTCGCAGGTCGTCGATGATGGCGTCCATATCCGCGAAGTAGCGATACACCGTACCGATGCTGACGTGGGCAAACTGGGCCAGTTGCTGGGTTGTCGGTCGACGCGAGGGCTCGCGCCGGAGAAGCTCGACAGTTCCCTCCAGCAGCGCATCACGCATGTCGACCCCGCGTTTCTGTCGCGGTGTCACGCGTCGATGTGGTGGGGTCGTACGGGCCCTCGGAGTGGTCACAAAAGTGAATAGTAAGTGAGGATTCCTCGTGTTTGACTGAGATCATGACTACAGCGCCACCCAGGGCCCTGGTGAATACCGAAAAAGCGGTCGCTCGATTCGGCGACGCCGGTCGGGTGTGGCTCGAGGCCATGTGGCTGGGTGACGACCTGGCGGATGCCGTCGTGAACGACGACTTCTCCGAGACGTCGGCCGCCTCGGCAACCGAAGCGGTGTGGGCTGCGCTCGCCGACGGTGTTCAGTCGGTGTCAGACGCCCCGCGGTCGTTGCAGGATCTCTTCGCATTTCTGGACACCGAGCCCGATTGGGTGGACCACGAGCGGCTCGACCGTGCCGCAGATGCACTGGTTCGTCACACCGCCGCGCTGGGAATCGTGCTGGGGGCAGCATCGCTGGTGCGAGGTGCAGGTAACACCATCGCCGGGAAGCCGCTGGCACTGACGGGCCGGTACGTATCTCAGCCGGCCATCCGATCGGTCGAGGTCGGCGAGTGGTTGCGTAATGTGATCACACCCGGGGGAATGCGTCGTGACGGCGACGGCTTCGCGTACACCGTGCGGGTTCGGATGATTCATGCGCACGTGCGCCGCGCCCTTCGGGATCTGGAGGTGTGGGAAGAGGCAGCATGGGGAGTACCCATCCCCCAGCCATACATGGCGTTCACATTGGCCGAGTTCGGCCACATCGCCATCGATGCAATGCACAAGCTGGGCGTTCGGTTCACAGACCGCGAACTCGCAGACATCTACCATCTGTGGAGATACGTCGGACATGTCGTCGGCATGGACGAGCGGCTCAACCCGGTTTGTGAATCCGATCAGGTCCGGATCGAGGAACTGTACCGGTTGACCTCACCCGGGCCAGGTGAAGACGACCGCGACTTCGTCGTGGCACTCACCGACGACTATCTGATCCCCGAACTCGCCAATGCGTTGCCTGGACCGCAACGGATCCGCCACGCGGCCGCCTCCACGCTGATGCGATCGCTGCAGAGGGTGTTCATCGGCGACGACGCGGCCGACGAGTTGCACATTCCCGACGGTCGACTCAAGCACATCGTGGGTCGCGTCGGTCCACTCCTGGCTGTCGCGGTGCGTGCCCGGCAGGTCGTGGCCGGAGACCTTGACCGGATGACCCGCAATGCCTACCTCGCGCGCGACGAGGACCTGGATCGGATGCGGGCCGCATATCGGGTCACCCATGATCTCGTGGACAACGCCCCGCCCACCCCGTTGCGGGCTGCAGCCGGACGGGGCTGACAGCCTCAGGCGTCTCTGACGCAGTGAGCCGTCTGCGACAATTCGAACAATGACGTCCCCGATCACCGCCTCCCGCTCTGATTGTCTCGCCGAGCATTCATGACGCGGTTTCTGGTTTTTGCACTACTGCTCGCGCTGGTGTCCTACTGGCTCCACCGGCGACTTGTCCGAGCCACCGGTGTTGCCCGCCCGTGGTCGATCGTCGTCGACATCCTCCTCGGACTGCTGTGGGTTCTGGCGATCATCGGTGTCGGCAGCGGGGAGCTGCTCGACCCGTCGTGGGCTCGCACCCCTGGATTCGTCGGATGGGTGTGGCTGGGAACAGTTTTCTACCTCGTACTCGGACTTGCGGTCATCGCAGTGGCATCCCTTGTCGCGCGGATGGTTCGGCGTTTTCGGGGCTCGCGGAGCGAGTCGTTCGATTCGTCCCGTCGCCGCGCGATCCGGATTGCCACCGTAGGGGTGGTGATAGCTGCTGTCGCAACGACGGGCTACGGAGTGGTCGAAGCGGCACGACCCGAGGTCGTCCGTGCCACCGTGCCGCTCGCGGCGCTTCCCGACGAGTTCGACGGACTGCGGGTGGCTCTGATCTCCGATCTCCACGTGGGGCCCACTCGCGGCGGCGAGTTCACCGCACGCGTGGTGGAAACGGTGAATGCCGAACGCCCAGACCTCGTTGCCATCGCGGGTGATCTCGTCGACGGAACGGTCGCGAAGGTGGCCGGCGACCTGCAACCACTCGAACGGCTGTCGGCGCCACTAGGGGTGTATGGCGTCAGCGGCAACCACGAGTTCTATGCCGACGACGGAGGCCGGTGGCTCGACGTGTGGGACAGGCTCGGTATCAAGACGCTTCGCAACGAACACGCCGTGGTCGAACGAGGGGGCGCAAGCATCGACATCATCGGCATCCACGATTACTCATCTCCGAAGCCCTACGAACCCGACCTCGGCCGAGCACTCGGCGGGCTGAACCGCGAACGCTTCGGTTTGCTCCTGGCCCACGAACCGCGCCAGGCGTTCGAGGCATCCGACATGGGTGTCGATCTCCAGCTTTCCGGTCACACCCACGGAGGTCAGATGTGGCCGATCCGCTACCTCGTGCCGCTGCAACAGCCATCCGTCGAAGGCCTCGACCGAGTGGGTGGGACCACCTTGTACACAACACGGGGCGCCGGAGCGTGGGGTCCTCCGACCCGTGTCGGCGCGGCGCCAGAGATCACCATCTTGGAGCTGGTGCGTTCTCGGTGAATGGTTTTCGCCCGAGACACGCGGGAAACATGCGGACGCCGCGCCGACCCACCGGCGTGTCGACGGGGCAGCGGTCGCGCGTCTCGAAGACTCTTGCTTAGATGTGTCCTATGAGTACCTACACGTCGCTCGACGCTGCCATCGACACATTCCTCAACACCAACCCTTGGGCCGTTGACGTCCTCCAGTTCTTCTTGAACGGCCTGCCCTGATCAGTCGCTGAACGGGCTTGGTGCCCGCAGTGCAATTGTTCGACCGAATCGGTCCGTCGCCTCACGGCGACGGGCCGATTTGCTATATGCAACATGGCCATTCATGAGTTGACTCCGGAACTCTCCGGGTCTCGATTCCTGACTCCCCCGTAAATTCCCCGCCTGACAATCCACGGTTGCAGCACCCGGTCGATCGACCAGGCCGGAAAGCGAAACGGGCGGCCGGAGGGTGTGAACACCTCGAGCCCGTCCGGTTGGACGCCTAGGACCGACCCCCACCTCCGATTGCGCGGACGGTAACCCCGTAATGAACGCCCGGCCAATTCCGCACGAACGTTGCGAGCGACGAGGCGGTCGGCCCTGTTCCGAGCCGACCCACGCAAGGGATCGCTCGCAGCCACATCCCCCAGAGCGAAAACACCCGGGTGCCCCGGTACTCGCAGCCGATCGTTTACGCGAACGAATCCCCCTGCGTCGAGCACGCTTTCGGGCAGCCAGCCGGTGTTCGGACGTACGCGGCCGACCGCCCACAACACTGCGTCGGCAGACACTGGAGCCTGCCCGGTGGTCCACGTGACGGATCCTGTCGTGATCTCATCGCCGACGAACCCGACGTCCAAGGCGGCACGATGGCCAGGGTGGAGCTGTACTCCGAGGTCCGTCAAACGGCCCCGAACACGGCGCCAGGTTCGGATGTGGTGTTGGGGAAGCGCTCTCTCGCCGGGGTACCAGAGGCTGACCTTCTTGTCCGGCCACGTGCCTGCCACGTTGGCCGCGCTGCTGACAGCTGCCGCCCCGCCTCCGATAACCATCACAGATGGTGCCGCAGCAAGCCGTTCATGCGCTGCGAGTAGACCGGCCCTGACCTCATCGGGCGACTGCATCGTGGGTGTGCGCCAGAATCCGTTGCTGACTCCTGTCGAGATGACCAGGGCGTCATAGGATTCGACCGACGTCGAACCGTCCGCACTCCTCACGGCCAGGGTTCGTGCCACCAGGTCGACGTCGGTGATCGTGCCATGGACGGTGCGAACGCCATCGAGACCCCGAAAGCGGTCGAAGGAGACCCAGTAGTCACGACACCAGTCGTCCGGCCGGCTCAACCGCGTTCCCAATTCCTGCCCGCTGACCAGACCAGGTTTGACCGAGATGCCCACGACATCGACGTGGCCCGCCAGGTGGATCGCTGTCAGCACCCCGCTGTCGCCGAGGCCGGCCACGACAACTCGCTTGCGTGTCACACGGTCACCCGTCGCGGACGCCATGGGACAAACCTCGGTACGCGGTCGATCACGTCCTGGTATCCCGCGCGGCGTTCCAGGCTGCGCTTCTCCATCATCGGAATACTGGCCCCCAAGAACATTCCGAGCATTGCGGCTGCGCCCAGGAACAACCACCACGCGTCAGATGGCGACACAGCAACCCCGAACAGCGCCAAGGCAAACCAGAAACCGCACTCCCCGAAGTAGTTCGGGTGTCTCGACCAGCCCCACAGACCCCGGTCCATCACCTCTCCGGGTCTTCCGTCCCGAACGAATCGATGTAGCTGAGCGTCGGCGACGAGCTCGAGCCCCACGGCGGCCAGTCCCACAACGAACGCGATCGCGGTGAGCCAGATGATGTCGTCACCCGAACGGGTGACGGCGATGTAGACCGGGAGCATTCCCGCGAAGACCTGCAAGGTGGGGATCACGTGGATGGCAAGAAGATCGGTGATGAACTCGAATCGGCCTGCCTGACCGCGCAGCATCCCGTACCGCCAGTCCTCGTGGTGCAGGCCGGGAAAACCGCGGATCCAGTTCGCCGTCAGCCGTACTGCCCAGAGGGTCACCACGATCGCGATCAACCAGCAATGCACCTCATCGATGCCGAGGTCGCCGCCGGCCCACCAATAAACCATCAGGAGCGGCGGAACCACACTCCAGTAGGCGTCGTAAAAACTGGAGTTGCGATAGAACCGGCTGAACCCGAAGATGACCACGGTCGCCAGAACGTCGGCAATCAACGTGTCCAGCCACAGCCACGCCGACTTCGGGCCCCATCCCAACCAGAGGACGGCCACCAGGATGGCGATGGAGTATGCCACTGCGATGCGTACGAGTGATGCTGTCTTCGTCACGAGGTCTGATGATGCCAGTACCGATCCCACCGGTGCCGTAAATCGACCATCATGGCCTCCTGCCGATCCCACTGAAGCGGGCTCAGGCCAGGATGATGACCGCGCACATCGTGAGCACCACGTGGACGAGGCTGTACAACTTGTAGGCCAAGCGATTCCGTGCCCGAGTGTTGCGGATCGCGGTGAGTACCGCCGTCGGCCAACACAACAACGCCATCAGCCCTGAAGCGATCGCGACTGCGACATCGGATCCACCGCTGGTGCGGAACAGCACCAGATAACTGATCGCCGGCCAGATCACCATCATCACGACGAACCACGTGCGCACAGCGGTGGCGCCGAAGAGCAACGGCTGGGTCACCCGTCCGATGATCCGGTCACCGCCCATGTCCCGTACATCTTCGATCGAGAGAGGGATGATGAACATCGTGGCCAGCGCGACTATCCAGAACCAGGCTGTGGCGTCCAGTGAATGCGCTATCGCCCACGACCCCCCGAGCTGTGCGATCACACCTACCCACGTCGTGACCGGCTTCCACAAGATGTAGAACCGGGGCTCGAGGAAACGGTGCGTGATCTGGACCGTCGCGATCCAGACGAGGGCGGCAACAAAGGTGGTGAGACCGAGGGTTGCCGACAGGCCGACAAAGATGGCCGAGCCGACATAGTTCCTGCGCCACATCCCGGACGGCGTGACCAGGCCTGACGGAATCGGGCGGTAGGGCTTGTTCGCATGGTCTTCTTCAGAGCCGCCCGCTTGATTGGCGGTGTCGAAGACATAGATGAAGAGCGTCGACCACAGCACACTTGCGAGCATCGCGACGGCCAGATCGATCGCATCGAGGTCGAATCGCAGCGCGGCGGTCAACGTGAAGAGCACCGGCGGCAGGCTTGCGACCCAGACGTTGTCGGCGTTGAGCCTGGCGGTGACAACAAGCTCACGGCGCAAACTCCACCGCGGTGTCACCGCTCGTGGAGACTTCTCCTCGACGTGCACGACTTCCCCGTCTTCCTCAACCATCGGTCGGCACAATTGCCGAATGCCAATACGCTACTGAACACGCGTTCACAGTTCGAACCGAACCTCGGTCAAGTGTTCATCGTCAGAATCCGCCTCGGGGCGGAACTACCGTTTGTACCGGTCGGCCGGCGTCGGCCTTCACTTGAAAGGAGCCCACCAATTGAATCAGCTCCTGCTCGATGAGGGATTCCCCCACCGACCCCGCCGGGAGCTCGCACCCGGCGCGGTCCACATCCCGGCCTGGTTGACGCTCGAGCAGCAGCGGTGGCTCGTGGCGAAATTCGACGAGTGGGTGACCGGGCCGGTACCCATCCGCGCAGCGCGGGTGCGTGGTCGTGAGATGTCGGTGCAAATGGTGTGTCTGGGGTGGCACTGGCAGCCGTATCGGTACAGCCGGATGGCCACCGATGTCAACGGTGCGCGAGTCCTCGACTTCCCGGACTGGATGGCCCGACTCGGCCGCAAAGCAGTCGCAGACACTGCCGAGCACACGCCGTCCGGGGAGGCTTATGAGCCCGACGTCGCCCTCGTCAATTACTACGACGACTCTGCTCGCATGGGGATGCACCAGGACAAGGACGAACTCTCCAGAGCGCCTGTTGTCTCCCTGTCGATCGGTGACACATGCCGATTCCGATTCGGGAACACCGAGAGCCGCAATCGCCCGTACAACGACATTGACCTCGAATCCGGCGATCTGTTCGTCTTCGGCGGGCCTTCGCGGCTGGCCTACCACGGGGTCACGAAGATATACCCGGGCACCGCACCGCCCGGTTGTGGTCTGGCTCAGGGCCGGATCAACATCACCATTCGGATGACAGGGATGGAAGGCTGACCGGTCACCAGTAGATTCCGGGGACGAGGCGGGCAATCCGCTTCGCGGACTTGGGGATCGGCGGGGTGGCCGGCAGGCTCGACCGCGTCTGACGATCCGCCGACGACTCCGCCGAAGTGGCTCCGTCGTCCGCCGGTGCACCCTTGGCTGCGGCAGAGTCCGGGAACAGGCGGTAGGCCTGATGCAACAAGAGGTGTTTGAAGCGGGGCGCGAACAACCCGGTGAACTCGGCAGCGGTACCGACTGGGGTGTCGATTCTGTCGGGACGTTTCTCGAGCGCGCGGACCACCATCTTCGCCGCGTCGTCGGGTGAGGCCACAGGAAGCGATTGATAGATCGTCGTGGGCGCAATCATCGGAGTCCGCACCAACGGCATCCGGATCGAGGTGAAGGTGATCCCGTCGTCCAAGGTTTCCGACGCGATCACGTCGCTGAACGCATCGAGCGCGGCTTTGCTCGCGACGTAGGCCGAGAACCGCGGCACCTTGCTCTGCACCCCGATGGACGAGATGTTCACGATATGACCGAAACGACGCTCGCGCATCGATGGCAGCAGCGCGAGGACCAACCGAACGGCCCCGAAGTAGTTGACCGCCATGGTTCTTTCGAAGTCATGCATCCGGTCCGTCGACTGCGCGATGCTCCGCCGGATGGAACGACCGGCATTGTTGACGAGGTAGTCGACGTGGTCGTGTTCGTCGAGGGCCGTCTTGACCATGGTCTCCACCGATTCGTGGTCGGTGATGTCGCACGGGTAGCCGAACGCCGAACCCCCCTCTGCCCGAATGTCTTTTACTGCCGCCTGTAGGTCCTCTGCGCCGCGAGCGATGAGTAGGACCGTCGCTCCGCGTTGGGCGATCTTGTGCGCGGAGGCCAGACCGATTCCCGACGATGCACCCGTGATCATCACGACCCGGTCTGCGAGTTCTCCTGCGGGACTGGGCCTTCGGGCCAGGTCCGGATCTAGATGGTCGTACCAGTACCGCCAGAGCTTGTCGGCATACGATCCGAACTTCGGCACTGTCAGACCACTGTCGGCCAGTGCAGCTCTTGTCGTCGCCGAGGCGAACAGGGAGGGAAATGTGAGATGTTCGATGACCACTGGCGGTATACCGATCTGGTCGAGCACGAGATCGCGCGCGATCTTCACGCCCGGTAGATCGCCGAGCCCGAGAAGGGGACGTGCGATCGGCGCCGGTACAGAGCCCACTGCCATCGGTGCACCTGCGGCACGCGCCAGCGCTCCGTAGACCTCGCGGACCGATTGGGGCTTCGGGTTGACCAGATGGAACGCCCTCCCGTCGAGGCCGGGCTGCAACATGAGCTCCACGAGCGCCGCGGCCACGTAGTCGACAGGCACCATGTTGGTGGTACCGATGTCAGGTACCGCTGTGGGCAGAAACGACGGCAGTCGGCTGAGCATTCTCAGTGCGGTGAAGAAGTAGTACGGACCGTCGATCTTGTCCATCTCGCCGGTCTCCGAGTTACCGACGACGATTGCAGGCCGATACACCCGCCACTTCAGTCCGGGTGATTGACGAACCAACTGCTCGGCGATGAACTTGGTCTCGTGGTACGGCGAAGGAAGGCCTTGCCCCAGATCGAAATCGTCCTCGGTGAAGACGCCGGCATGGTCGCCCGCCACCGCCACCGAGGACACATGGTGGAACGTGGCGTCGAGTTCGTGAGCCAGGTCGATCATCGATCGGGTGCCGTCGACATTGGCCGCCTTCGACTCCTCGGCGCTTGCGGTCATGTCGTACACCGCACCGAGATGCAGGACGTGATCTGCTGCCGGTGGCGGTTTCTCGAGGCCCAGTCCCGGCGCGGTGAGGTCTCCGACGACCGGAACCACCCGATCGCCGCCCACCCAGGTGGCCGCCAGCCGCTCCATCCGCTCGACGGAGGCTTTGCGCACCAGCACATAGACCTCAGCGTCAGGATCTCGTTCGAGAAGTTTCGGCAATACGTTCCGACCAAGGAAGCCGGTTCCGCCGCTCACCATGTATGCCATCTGACCTCGACCTCCACGCTCATCGTTCGCACTCGGCTGTCGGCGCGCGTTACTCGTCGGTAATGAGCGTAGGTCAACTGATCGCCCGGCAACTCCCGCTTCTTCATATTCCAGGCCACCTACCGCCGGGCGATCACCTAGTCACATGCTCCTACCGACGATCCGGCCGCCGCCTGCGTTCTTGGCCCGGTACATCGCCGCGTCGGCGTTAGCGACCATCACATCGACGATGTCGCCGTCCGCCGGGGGCCACGAGGGGACGAACGTCGTGACCGTCCCGATGCTGACGGATACGAAATCGGTTCCTTCTCCCTCCGCCAGACTCTGCCTGATCCGTTCGGCGAAAGCCTGGGCCTGCTGGGCATCGAGGTGCGCGAAGATGGCGAACTCGTCGCCTCCGATTCGCGCGAGAGCGTCGGCTCCCCGGCACAAATCGGCAAGGCAGTTCGCGGTGCGCGTCAGAACGGCATCCCCGGTGATGTGGCCGTGCGCGTCGTTTATCGATTTGAACTTGTCGATGTCGACGACAAACGCGGTGAGTGGTGACCACGGCGGGTACACAGCATGCGACTGCTGCAGCGCCTCGGCCAGACCACGCCTGTTCAGCACGCCGGTGAGTGCGTCCGTGAACGACTCCTTCGCGTCGCGACGCAGGAACGTGAGCGCGATCTGCGCGAGGATGTTCGTCGAGAGTCCGGCGCACATTGCGGTGAGTGCGAGCGCAGAGGCCACCAGGACGGACGTGCCGGGCGACATCACCGAGTACGTGTACGTGGCAGCTATGACCGCAAACAGGTAGACCAGCTGCGCGGACATCAATCGGGGCCCGTGAACGAAAGTCACGTACATCCCCGGGACGACAAACAGATTCAGCAGTGCAAGGGAGACGAGCGGCTCCCCGACAAACAAATACGTGGTGATGGCCGCATCGACGAAGACGATGAACCATGCCGAGGTCGTCTCGCGGGGCCACGGACGAAACCACCAGGCGGCCGAACAGACCGCGAAGCCCACCGCTGCTGCCACGACAAGTCCGTTGGGCAACAAGCACCTGCAGGGGTTGATCGAGATGACGAGTACCCCGAACAACGCATACACAAGGCAGCAGATCATCGCGCAGACACGGGTGACCAACAGCCACGTGCGTGACTCACCGTAGGTGTGCGCCCATTCGTAGTCGTAGGGCTGGGTGTACCACCAGCGCAACAGGCGAAAGACAACAGCCCAACGGTGTTTGCGAGATGGCTGTGGCAGACGAGGCTGTCGACGCTCAGTCCCGCGGAGAAGCCTCATTCACCTTCTATCGTGACGGATGGTCAAAGCGTTAGATCCTGTTCGCAATTGAGCACGGACTGGCACGGGTGTCGACGCTGGACACCTACCTCAGACGACAGAACCCCGGCCACGGTTTCACCTCGAAGAGATGGCGCAACAGAGCGATTCCGGGGAAATTGCCTTTCGGACAGATGATTGACGCTCGCAAATCTGGGTACATCGATCCTTAGGTTGGAGCCGACGGCCTATCTCTGCATCTACTTACTAGAGAGAACGCGAGACACACAATGACATCTTCAAGTGGTATTCCCATCCACGATCAGATGACGCCGAGTTCTGGGCCATCGCCGACTTCTGGTGAGACGTCAACCGCAGACGTCGCCAAGCAACAAGCAGGCGATGTGGCCAGTGGCGCGACAGATGCCGGTAAGCACGTTGCATCGGTCGCAGGCGATCAGGCGTCGCAGGTAGCCGGCGAGGCCAAGACCCAGGCGAAAGACCTGCTGCACCAGACCAAGGGCGAATTGACAACGCAGGCTTCCGAGCAGCAGAAGCGTGTTGCCGGTGGTTTGCGGGCACTCTCGGACGAGTTCGGTTCGATGGCCGACAAATCCGACAATCAGGGTATGGCAACCGATCTCACGCGTCAGGCCGCCCAGCACGTTCAGACGGTCGCATCGTGGCTCGACGACCGCGAGCCCGGACAGGTCCTGGATGAGGTCACCCGATTCGCCCGGCGCAAGCCCGGCATGTTCTTGGCTTTGGCCGCAGGTGCCGGCCTAGTGGCCGGGAGGCTCGGCCGAGGACTGACCGCAGCCAACAGCAGTGACAGCGGCTCCAGTTCGGGTGGAACGCCCAGTGCGGCGAATCTCCCCGACAACACGCAAACCGCGCCCATCCCGCCGATCCAGGCTGCTCCCCCGGTCGGCGGTTACGGCAGCGGACAGCATGCGGCTCCGCCTGCGCAGCCCGGTTATGTTCCCGAGCCTCCCCCCTACACCGTCGCGCCGGGGTATCAGACGCAACCCGGTTACCAGGCACAGCCGGGTTACCAGCAGCAGCCCGGCTACCAGCAGCCGCCGGCCCCGGGCGTGAACCCATGAGCGCCCCGTACGGCGCACACGCCGGAGAGGGAGCCGAGACAAACCCGCCGTCGATAGGCGAGCTGCTTTCGAATGTGAGCGAAGACCTGTCCATTCTCGTCCGACAGGAACTCGCACTCGCGAAAGCCGAGGCCACTCAGACCGCCAGCCGGGTGGGCAAGGGTTCAGGAATGCTGGCAGGCGCTGCGGTGGCCGGCTACTTCGTACTCCTGTTCCTGTCCATCGCCCTGTGGTGGGGGCTGGGCAACGCAATCGGGCACGCATGGTCGGCTCTTGTCGTCATGTTGATCTGGGCCATCATCGCCGGCGTTCTGGCCGTCCTCGGACGCACAGCGCTACGCAAGGCCAAGGGACTCCCGCAAACCACCGACACAGTCAAGAACATTCCCGGCGCACTGACGCCCCATCCCCAGGAGAGATCATGACCAGCAGCTCAGACCCCGATCAGATTCGTGCCGAGATCGAGCGCACCCGCGCGGCGCTCAGCTCAGACGTGGATACCCTTGCGTACGAGGCCAATCCGGCCACCATGGCCAAGCGAAAGGTCGGTCGCGTCACCGGTCGGCTCAGTGGCGTCCGTGAGCGCGTGATGGGTTCGGCTCAGGACTCCGCCCAGAATGCCTCGGCCACAACCAGTTCGGCAGCATCCTCGGTCACGGGTGCGGTTCAGTCCGCGTCCGGCACAGTTCAGGATGCCGTGCAGTCTGCACCCGGTGCGGCCAAGGCCCAGACCCAGGGCAACCCGTTGGCCGCTGGCTTGATCGCCTTTGGCGCGGGCCTGCTGGTGTCTGCGCTCATCCCCGCCAGCGAGAGGGAGCAGCAGGCGGCAGTGGCCCTCCAAGAGAAGGCTCAGCCCCTCAAAGACGAGGTCACCGAGGTGGCCAAGCAGGCCGCGCAGAATCTGCAGGGTCCGGCGCAAGACGCGGCCGCAGCGGTCAAGGAAACAGCCACCGACGCCGCTGACACCGTCAAGCAGGAGGGCACCTCTGCGGCCCAAGATGTGCAGGAGCACGCGAAGGACGCGACAAACAAGGTTGCCGACCAACAGAAGTGACGTGGGGTGCCGCGCGGTGGGTCTCCCATCGCGCGGCCACGTGTGCGTCCGCGAGCCGTTCGGCAATGGTCCTTCCCCGATCCTCTATCGTTCTTGCACCACCCACAAAGGAAAAATGAGGCAGACATGAAGAAGTTCGCGGCACTGGTGGCTTTCATCGGTTGCATGTTGTTCGCCGGCGCATGCAGCAGCGACGATGTGCAGGAAGCCACCGATCGAGCTACGGACAGTGCGAAGCAGGTGGCCGGTGACGTCTCGGATGCCACAGGGGATCTACGGGACGACGGCTACATCGAAGCTCTGAAGACGCAGGACGTGACCTTCGGTGATCGCACCAAGCAGATCGAGACCGGAAAACTGGCCTGCACGGAACTGTCCGACGGGTCGAGCATCGCCGACACCACAAAGAAGGTGGCCGAAGATGCCGGTATCAGCGAAGACAAGGCTCGAACATTGATCAACATCGCCGTTCCCGCGTACTGCACGCAGAACTCGGCGAAACTCGCCGGCAACTGACCGCTTTTTCATACCCACTTCCGGCCCTGACCCAGTCAGGGCCGGAGGTTTATCCGAAGCTGGGTTCATAGTCTAGACTGTGAACTATGATCGACAGCGTGGCAGCCGTTCTCGGAACCGTGGGTGATCGCTGGGCTCTGCTCATCGTCCGAGAGGTCTCACTGGGGCTGCGACGTTTTGACGAGATCCAGCGCGCCACCACCGCGCCCCGGCAGGTCGTCTCTGATCGACTCCGCCGGTTGACCGACGCCGGCATCCTCGCAACTCGGCCCTACTCTTTACCGCGGCGGCGATCTCGCGATGAGTACGTGCTGACGGATGCGGGGCTCGATCTGCTTCCTGTCTTGTCCGCATTGTCTGACTGGGGCGAACGCCACCTCGGGTCCGGCGCCCTCCCCGACGTCGTCTACCGACACAGCGGCTGCGGCGGCCGGGTCACCGCAGTCCTGCGTTGCGAATGTGGCGACCACGCCGATCCGCACCATCGCCTCGTAGCCGAGGTCAACCGACTGTGACCACAGCTCTGCGTCAACCGTCTGCACCCCTTGGAGGACTGATCATGCCCCTCGTCCACGTATCGGACTCCTCGTTCGACAGCGACGTCTTGAATGGTGACCGCCCTGTGCTCGTCGAGTTCACCGCCCACTGGTGCCCACCCTGCCGGATGATCGCGCCGGTACTCGACCAGATCGCCGCCGACGAAGCGGACGTCATGGATGTGGTGGCGATAGATGTCGACGAAAATCCCGTCACGACAGCGCGTTACCGGGTCATGAGTATGCCAACGCTCGTTTTGTTCCACAGCGGCCAAGAGCGGGCGCGCATCGTGGGTGCGAAGTCGCGACAGGCGATCATGCGTGAACTCCGGCAACACCTGCCGCAAGCTGCACCTGTACATCAATAAATTGTGACCCACCCATCGCCGGGCTGAGGCATTTACGCTTTTCAGGTGCCGAAGCCTGATGGGAACGCCTGATGACGCCGTCGATTCTCATCGCGATGGTGGTCATCATCGGCTGGTCGCTTCTGGCCGGGCGGCTCGAACGGTGGCGGATACCCGGTCCGCTGCTGATGGTCATCGCCGGCATCGCGATCGGTTTCAGCACTCGCAACGAGATCGGCAACACACTCAACACCGTGATCGCCGAACGAGCCGTAGAACTCATCCTGGCCCTGCTCCTGTTCGTTGATGCCACCGAGGTCAAAGGCGGTTACTTCGGAGGTGAGCGTGCCATCACCGCACGATTGCTCTGTATAGCCCTGCCTCTCTCGCTCATTCTCGCCACGGCGCTCGGAGTCCTTCTCCTGCCAGATCTATCGGTTGCCGTAGTGCTCATCGTGGCGTGCGTGGTGGTACCCACAGACTTCTCGCCGGCGTCCTCGATCTTGCGTGACAAACGGCTTCCGGCACGCGTTCGACACGTGATCAATGTGGAGAGCGGATACAACGACGGCATCGTCGCACCGATCTTCGTCTTCGCTCTCACGCTTGCCGGCGACCACGAGCATGCCGCCACGCCCATCGAAGCGCTCGAATCGGCGTTTCCTGCGGCGGCGTTCGCCATCCTGGCGGGCGCCGCCGTAGGCCTGATCAGCGCCTGGCTGACCAATTCGGCTGTGCGCCAACACCTCACCACAGCTCAGTCGCTCAGGATCGGGATCGTGATGATCCCACTGCTCGCCTATGGGTGCTCGGTCACACTGGGCGGCAATGGTTTTGTGGCCGCATTCATCAGCGGCATCGCCTACCGGGCGGCCCGACATCGCCAAGAACTGGGCGACGAACAATTGGGCCTGCTCGACGAAGTGGGCATTCTGGCCGGCCTGGTGATGTGGTTTGTCTTCGGGAGCACGTCGGTGCTGTTGCTGTCGCTCGGGATCGAGTGGTTGATCGTGCTGTACGTGGTGCTCGCCTTGACCGTCGTACGAATCGTGCCCGTCTACCTCGCACTCACCGGGTCCGACCTCTCGCGGTCGGACCGGTTCCTCGTCGGCGCAATCGGCCCCCGCGGGACAGCGTCGATCGTGTTCGGGCTTCTCGCCTTCAACGCCCTCGACGACGACTTCGCCGGGGAGACCCTCTACGCGATGACCATCACCATCATCGGCAGTCTGGTCATCCACGGTCTGGGGTCGTCGCTGATCGCTCAGCGGATGGCTTCAGATACACGTCCAGCGACCGGCAAATCGGTGGGCTGACCCAACCGATCAGATGTCGGCGAGCTTCTTGCGGGCGGCCTCCAGTCGCGCTTGTGCGTGTTCGGCCTTGTGTTCTGCCGCAGTCACATTCGACGCAGCGGCCCGTTCGGACTTGTGCGCGAATTGCCTCTCCTGCTCCGCTTGTGACAGCTGGCTGCGCAGGTCCTCGATTCGCGAATCCAATTCGGCAACCCGGTCGGCGGCTTCTTGCGCGTCGGCCTGGGCGGCGTCGACGGCTTCGCGAGCTTCGAGCTCCGCACGTTCGGCTGCATCCACTTCGGCTTGTGCGTCGGCTCTTTGCTTCGTGGTGTCCGGCTTCTTTTCAGACGTCGTCGGTTTCGATCTACCGCCCACCACCGTCATGCCCGCAGGACCCATCCCGCTGTAGCTCGCTGCGGTGACGAGGCGTCCGGCCCGTACCAGATCGGCGATCTCCGGGTCGGCCAGTGCGGCGTGCAGTGACTGCCCGACCTCACGGGCCGCCGTCTCACTCACCTGCTGCCCACGTGCTGCCGCCAACTCACCCGCGCGGCGCGCCATCGCCCGGATCACGCGCTGTCGTTGAGTGGTCAGTGCGCGTAGGTCGTCGCCCGACAGGTGACGTTGCGCGTCACGGAGGGCCTCGCCCAGTTCGAGTAGTTCTTCGACTTGCCCGGGTTCTTCTCGAGCGAAGTTGTTCACCACCCAGGCGACAAGAGTCGGCCTGCGCATCTTGCCTATCGCGGCCGCGAGTTCGCGATCACCCTCTTTGCGCGCCTGCGTGACACGACCCTTGCGCGTTTCCACGAACTCGGACGGGTCGAGCCCATACAGCTCATCGGCGACCTCGTCGATGTCCATCGGTCGACTGCCCGTTTCCCTACGACCCGGGCGGGATCGGCGAGAGGAAGAAGACCGGAATCGTACGTTCTGTGCGCTTCTCATAGACGGCGAAGTTGGGCCACACGGCAAGCATCCGCTGCCAGGCCTGGTCCCGTTCGGTTCCGGTCACCTCACGCCAAGAGACCTGGATGGTCTTGCGTCGGTAGACGATCTCCGCCGTCTCGCAGGCACGGAGATTCAGAACCCAGACCGGCATCTGCTTGGCCCCAAAGTACGAGCCCGCGATCAGCCAGCCGCCGTCCTGGGGCACACAGAGAAGGGGCGTGGATCGTGGGACGCCCGACTTCCGGCCCGGCACGGTCAACGTGATGTTCGGTAGACCGGCGATGTCCAGCGCACTGAGTCGCCCATCGCTGACCCGTTGCAACCGGGTGTCCCACTTCTCGATCTGCGGCAGCAACTTCGGCATCCACGAGACCGCACCTATTTTGATCGCCACCGGCGTCAGAATCCCCACCGGAACAAGGCTACTCACAACTGCGTCACCTCATGGGAGAAGCAGCATCGCGGCTGTCACGTCTCGGTTGTGTCCATGGTGCTCCTGCGCCGCCGGACGATCCCGGTGACCACCGCGAGGATCGCGCCGACGGCCAGGACGATGGCCGACGCGAAGGGAAGGGCATTGTCGACGAATCCGACGATGATGACGGCAGGGATGGCCAGTGCCGGCCACGGGAAGATGGTCTTCCAGTTGCTCGAACTCCAGCCGACGATGCAGCAGACACCGCTGATGAACAGCGCCAGACCACCGCACAGCACCCACCGCCCGGTTGCCGTCAGTTCACCGACCGGATGCAAGACGTACTGTTCGATGCCGACCCCGAGAAGAGCGGCACCGAGGGTGAGCGGCAGATGCCCGTAGATGTACCCGTCGGCGCGACCGCTGCCGACCGCACTCTCGTCGTCCTGCAGCAGCGTCTTCGCCTCTGCGCCACCGATGTCGAAGTACATCCACCACACGGCAGCCGCGATGGTGAAGCCGAGAGCAGCAACACTGAGCGACGACCACGCCCAATGGGTCTCGTGCATTCCGAGCACGATGGCCGAGATCGATTCACCGAGAACCAGGATCACGAACAAACCGAAGCGTTCCGGCAGATGTTCGAGGTGCAGTGGGACATCAGGACCCCACCGGGTGGCTGCGAACGGCGCCATCGCCTCGATCGCTATCCCCAACGCCCAGAGCCAGTACGTGATCGGCGACGGGGTCAGCAGCGAGACCGTCCAGATCAGCGCGCTGACGACCGTCGCGGCGAAATACAGGTTGATCGTGACGCGGACTTCGCTGATGTGTCGCCATGCCCTCAGATAGAGGCCGGCGAGGATCACGCGGGTGGCGATGTACCCGACCGCGAAAGCCACTGTGCCGTCGCCACCGACGGCCGCGGACGCGCTCGCCGCCATGACCGCGACCGCGAACGTGGCAGCCAGCTTCAGCACTCGGTAGAGGACGTCGTTCGTGTCGAATCTGTTCGCATACAAGGTGGTGGTGACCCACGACCACCATGTGACTGCGAACAGGCCGGCGAAGACACCCACGCCGTGCCAGCCGAGATCGTCTTTGAGCGCCAGCGCGAGCTGGTGGATGACCAAGACGTACGCAAGGTCGAAGAACAGCTCGAGTCTTGTCGCGGCTCGATCATCTTCGGTGCGCAGACGAGGCGGGGCCATGAGCGGGGTGCGCTGGTCTCCCCCGGTGTCCGCACTGTCACCGTCGGATCGATCGCCCCCGAGCTCAGATGTGCGGTCAGCCATTACGTGGAAGGTCCTAACTGTTGGCCCCGACGAGGGGACGCGCGACCTGAGCCGGCACAGCGCATCCTCCGTCAGTACCCCGTGCAACGTAAACGCAAACCGGACATCTCACCACCCGGGTAGGTGCGTGCCGCGATCAGTTCGACGCGGCCACGGGGCTGCGTGGTCGTGTCGAACCTGCGGCCAGAAATCGAACACGCGGCGCCAGCAGGGCATCCACGCTGAGACGACCCGCGCCGACCACTGCCAGGAGCAGCGATCCCATCCCCAGCGACAGGACCAGTTCATATCCGCCGTCAGCCACCCAGAGGCCCATGTCGATGTGCGCGAAGAGGTAGGCGCCGAGCATGTCGAGTGCGAACAGGGCACCGACGATCGGGGTGAGCACACCGACGATGAGGGCGATTCCGCCGAGGATCTCGAGCCACGTGACCACAAACGCGGACACCGAAGCCATGGGCACATCCATACCCTGGAAGCTGGCCTTGGTGCCGGCATACCCATATGTGTTCAGTTTCTGGAGCCCATGCGCCAGGAACACCGACCCAATACCGATGCGCGCCAGGAGAATTCCGACACTCCGCACGATGGAATAGTTCATATCACCCTCGATCGACTCGTGAATCACTTGATGTTTCAAGTGAACCTTAGAGTGGTAATAATTGAAGCGTCAACTGAAGCATCAAGTATCCGACGCGGGTTTACACTCTTTCCATGACTGGCCGACCGCCGACACGATGGCTCGATGAGCAGGAGATGGAGGCCTGGCTGCAGGTGGCAATTCTGCTGTCCAGACTTCCGCATGCACTCGACGCCCAGCTGTTACGCGATGCCCAGTTGACCCACTTCGAGTACGAGGTCCTGGCTGCACTGTCAGAAGCATCCGAACGAACACTCCGGATGAGCGCCCTGGCCGAGTTGGCGAACGGATCCCTTTCCCGCCTGTCCCATGTCGTCAAACGGCTCGAACAACGCGAATGGGTGTACCGCTCCGCCTGCCCCGAAGACGGTCGGTTCACCAACGCCGTCCTCACCGACGCCGGGTGGGAGAAAGTGGTGCAGACAGCACCGGGCTACGCCGAGAACGTCCGCAGGCTGGTCATCGACCCGCTCACTCGCGCCCAGCTACGACAACTCGCCGCAATCGGCCGGCGGATCAACGACGGCGGCCCACCCTCCCGGTGAGGCCGACAAACGCCAGGGCCAGTGGGTCACGGAGCCACGGAAAACCAGTCAGCAAAGCCCGATCGGTCGTGCCGTCCGAGAGCTCCGTGCTCGAACAAGCCAAAACCCTCCGAGCCGTCAGCCCCGGGCCCATGACACACCGCCCGCCCGACGTGGTCGATCACCCCGAACATGATTCGTCCCGCGACGCTTTCGTCGGTGACGTCGTAGGTGCGGCGTTCGGTGAACTTCTCCCCTTTCCACATCCCGTGGGTCCAGTCCGGGTCACCGCCGTATCCACCGCCGAGGTGGATCGGTACCGCCAGCCGTGATTCGATCTCCAGCCGCAACTGCTGTCCATCCGGGGTGGTGCACATGATGGTTGCGCCGGTCGGAGTTCGGGTTCCTGACTCGTACCGGATATCGACCTGCGGCCAGCCCAGTTGCTCGACACGGCCGTCCTTCCACACCCGCGTGCAGTCGTTGAGGATTCGGTAACCGTCCGGGTTCTCTTGGATGATGAGAACGATGGCGAAGTCGTCGAAACGCATCGGCACGTACAGCCACCACATTCCATCGAAGGGCGGGTCGGCCGGCTTACCGGTGGGTTCGGCTTCTCCGACCGGACGTATGCCCCACGACCGGTCACGGGTCCCGACCCATTTCTCCGGGTCCACCTCAATGTCCTCACCGTCGATGGTCAGAGTTCCGCTCCACGTGCCGACCTGAGCAAAACGCTGAGCCTGCAACGTGATCCGACTGCCGGTGCGCATGATGTGAGGCTGCTCCTGCAGCACATCAAATGACCCTTCCCAGGTCACGTCCATCGCGATGCCCTCGGTCTCCTCCAAGATCAGACGCAATCTCCGAAGTGGCTCCACGACCTCGATCCGATAATTGCCGACGCGCTGGTTGAGCCGGTCGGAGTCGATGGCATCACCGAGGTGGACCGCTGTCTGTACGTCACCGCGCCGCACGAGGACAAAGGCATCCTTGGTGCCGAGGTTGGGGTAGTACCCGGCCCCGGTGATCACGAAGATGTCGCCGGTCCTGTCGTGCGCGTTCAGATAGCACCGGTCGTAGAAGTTCCGATCACTCGCGTCCACCAACCCGATCGGCAGCGGCGCCTGATGGATGGGGTACTCGTCCAGCGGCCCGATCACAGCGCATCCTCCGTGCCGTCGCCGATGAGGTCTGCGAGCAGTTGCCGATGATGGAACAGACCGTCGACTTCTTCCGGCATCTCGATCTCCCCGAAGTGGACCTGCCGAGCTCCCGTTCTCATGAACACACATCCCCAGATGACTGCGGAATACGTGTAGAACCAGGTCAAGTCACCCACCTCGACCCCGGTGAGCTCTGTGTACGTGCTCAGCACATCTTCCTCGCGCAACGTCGTCGGCATCCCCGGCAATCCGAGAGACGTTGTGATGTGCTGAAACACCTTGTGTGCGAATATCATCCATGCCAAGTCGAGCTCTCGTGGGCCGAGTGCTGTCATCTCCCAATCCAGTACGGCCACGGGCTCGAAGTCCCGGTACACCGTGTTCCCCAACCGGGCGTCGCCCCACAGCAAGACCGGTTCGGCCGCATCGGCTTGTGCCGGCCAGTTCTCTTCGAGCCAGACGAATGCGCGATCGAGCAACGACGAGCGCCCGATGCCAGGGACAGCGAACTCGTACCAGGACTTACACCAGTTGACGTTGCGCCGCAAAGCGGTATCGCCCGTCAACCCGTCGCCGAGGAACGCGAAGGTCTCCACGGGCTGAGGAATGGAGTGCAGTTTCGCGAGAACCGCGACGGTCGCATCCTGCAGGTGCCGTTGGCGTTCGACCGGGGCGTCATGAAACCAGTTGTCGCCGAACGTATAGGGCATCACATCCGGGGGCACCACGCCTTCCACGTGATCCATCAGGAAGAAGGGCGTTCCGAGTACGTCCCCCGTCGCCTCCATCCAGTGCACCCTGGGCACGGGAACGTCCGTCAATTCACCCACCAGACGCATGACCTCGAACTGATGGTCAAGGCGATAGCTGGGGAACACCGGGATGTCTTCGTCCGCCGGCGTCACCCGGGCCACCCACCGCTGCTTCTTCTGCTCTGCGCCGTCGGTCCACACCGCGTTCAATACGATGGTCTCCGACGACATCCCATTCGAATCGATACCGCTCTCCACCGTGATCTGCGGCGTCGCGCCACCGGGAACCACGGTGCACAGCCAGGACGCCAGCCGATCTGGAAGAGTGGTGACATCACGACTCGAGCGTTGGAGTTTCATGTCTGCAAGTGGTTGTTCAGCGGCCAAGGTGCCCCTCCGGAAACTCGTACGCCCCACCAGAAGTGTGACGCAGATTACGGTACGGTCGGTTGCGTAATGAAAGCAGACGAGACAGTGGAAGACAAGACCGCCGGCGCCGGACGGCCGCGTGACCCCCGCATCGACGAATCGATTCTGGCCGCCACCGCAGAACTGCTCGTCACCATCGGTTACCCCGCCCTGACCCTTGCCGCGGTTGCCGAGAGAGCCGGAACCACCAAGACCGCCCTGTACCGACGTTGGTCGGGCAAGGCACACCTGGTCCATGAGGCCGCGTTTCCCGCGACGTGGACAACCCTCATCCCGGAATCCGGGGATCTCGCAACGGACATCCGGGCGATGATCGACGGTTCACGGAGGATGTTCACCGACCCGGTTGCACGGGCCGCTCTGCCAGGACTTCTCGCCGAGATCGGGGCCGACCCGCAACTCAACGAACTCGTCATGCGACGGTTCGAAGACGGCGTGTTCGCCGCCATGCGTACGCGCCTCGCGCAAGCGGTGGCTCGAGGCGAGGTCCGAGCGGGCGCGGATCCCGACCGATTGCTCGAAGTCGTCGGCGGGACCACGATCATCCGGCTGATCATGCGACCAGGCGATGACCTCGACGATGAGTGGGTTGATCAGACCACCGATCTGATCCTGCATGGCATTGCGCCCCTGGCGATCACCTCAGGCGGACAGAAGGTGGCAGACAGTGCCACGTGAGGGCGAACCACTCAACAAGATGGGTTTCCTGACCATCGGGCGGTTCGATCCGGCCGATCCCGGAACAGGCCACGAGGAATTGCTGCGAACCATCGAACTCGCAGAGGAACTCGGCTTCGACAGCGTGTGGCTTCGACACCGGCACCTGCAGTTCGGCATCTCCTCTCCTGTCGCGGTACTGGCAGCGGCAAGCCAGCGCACGAGCCGGATCGAACTCGGTACGGCGGTGATCCCACTCGGACTCGAGAATCCCTTGCGACTCGCCGAAGACCTCGCGACGGTGGATCTGTTGTCCGGGGGTCGGTTGAATCCTGGGGTCTCGGTGGGAACCCCTATGCGGTACGACGACTTCAAACACAAGCTCTATCCCGAAACCCACGCGCAAGAGAACTTCAGCAAGGACCGGGTGACCCGGCTGATGGACAACATCCGCGGAGTGCCGGTGAGTGACTTCGAGGGCACAGTTGGCATCGAGCAGTACTCGAGAATCGTCCAGCCACATTCACCCGGGCTGATCGACCGCCTGTGGTACGGCGGAATGATGTCCTCGGCGATCTGGGCCGGACAGCAAGGATTGAATTACCTGACCAGCTCGGTGGTGACCACCGAGGGCACATCCTCCACCGACTTCGCCTCGATTCAGGGTGAGCACATCGATGCTTACCGCGCGCATCACCCGAAGCCCGAAAAAGCCCGGGTGTCACAGGGATTGGTTGTCATTCCGACCGATTCGGCGACCCCGGAGCAGCGACGCAGATACCGCGACTACGCCGATGCCCGGTTCGACCGGACTCTTTCGCCTCAGGGCCCGCGCCGAATGCTCTTCGCCCCTGACATCGTCGGAACCTCGGACGAGATAGCGGAACGGTTGTTCGCCCACGCCGGCTTCCAGAGAGCCGGCGAGGTGGCGTTCGCGTTGCCCTTCTCGTTCGACGAGACCGACTATCTGCAGATCATCACCGACATGGCCACCCATCTGGGCCCGAAGATCGGCTGGTCACCCCGAGTCTGAACGGCCACCTGTGAACGTCGGCAGGCCTTCCGACAAGACGAACCCGGCAACGAGAGTCCCCGGCGTCCCACCACAACGTCAGGTGTCCTTCGTGTCGGCGTCACCTCGGAGACCTCGGACAGACAGCTGATCCTGGTCGAGTACTCCTGTGGCGTCACCCGAGTTGTCGATCGACCGAGACAAGGTTCTGCGGGCCGGTACCACCCGTCGCAGGTTCTTGACCTGGGCTGGCGTGGCCGGCGCCCTGGCATTCACTCCCGGTTTGGTCAGTTCCCCCACCGCATTCCCCTCGCCCGCTGCTCGCGGCGATCACGTGTTCACCCTCGGCGTCGCTTCTGGCGATCCACTCGCCGACGCGGTGATCCTGTGGACCCGGTTGGCTCCAGAACCCCTGTCCCCGCGGGGCGGGATGTCCGAGTCCGATGTGCCGGTCGACTGGGAGATGGCCCTGGACAACAAGTTCACAAACGTGGTTCGACGCGGCACCGTGAACGCAACCGCACGCGACGCGCACAGTGTGCACGTGGACGTTCGTGGCCTCGAGCCATCCACCGAGTACTACTACCGTTTCCGGTCCGGCGGTCACATCTCCGACGTAGGGAGGACACGGACCGCACCGGCGGCGAGTGCTGATGTGGCCGGCATGACGTTTGCCTGGGCATCGTGCCAGGCCTGGGCAGATGGTTTCTTCAACGCGTACGGGGACATGGCCTCGGCTGCACCAGATGTCGTCTTCCACCTCGGGGACTACATCTACGAGAAGCCGATACCGGCGGACGGTGGGCGACGCGGATCGTCTGCCATGCCGAGCTCGTGCCACTCCGAGGCACACAGCCTCGATGACTATCGCGATCGATACGCTCTGTACAAGCTCGACCCTCATCTGCAAGCGGCACATCGCACCTCGCCGTTCATCGTCACGTTCGACGACCACGAGATCGAGAACAACTGGGCCGCAGATATTTCCGAGGACAACGCGCCTCTGCCGGAGTTCTTGACACGGCGCGCGGGCGCACTCAAGGCGTGGTGGGAGAACACACCCGTCCGGGCGACCGTTCATCCCACGCGCGGTGACATCCGAATCTATCGCCGATTCACGTTCGGCAGCCTCGCCGAGTTCAGCGTGCTCGACACCCGCCAATATCGAAGCGATCAGGTCAACGGAGACACCGACGGCCCGCTGAACAGACTGACCGCGGACCCCGCTCGCACCATCACCGGCGATGTCCAGGAGCGGTGGATACTCGACGGCCTCGGCTCCAGCACAGCGCGATGGAACGTACTGGCCCACCAGACGCCCATGGCAGACCTCGCCCGCTCGCGGCGGGGATCCCGTGCTGTGAGCATGGACGCCTGGAGCGGATACGAGGCATCGCGCAAGCGCGTCCTCGACGGCGTGGAAGCCCGGGGCGTCGAGAATCTCGTGTCGATCGTCGGCGACATCCATCGGTCCGTGGTGTCCGAACTCAAGTCCACCTATACACGGCCCGCGCCCGCGGTGGGCGTCGAGATCGCCGGCACGTCAATCGCATCCGGAGCCGACGGGTCTGATAGCGACGAGGGAGATCGCCAACTCAAGACGGCATCCCCGCACGTCAAGTTCGGCAACTCTCAACGCGGATATGTTCTGAACACACTGTCGAGGTCGAGCTGGGAGGCCACGTTCCGGGTCGCCGAATCGATCGCCGATCCCGGCAACACCCTGCATACGCGGGCCACGATCACCATTCCGTCCGCCAGGCCAGAAGTCCAGGTGACGTGATCACATCGGGGTGATGGATTCGGCCAGCTCGCAGGCCTCGTCAACGTCCACAGCATTCTTGTTGCTCAACCAGGTCATCCACCATCGCTCGCCCGCCTTTTCGACGACGGCCGAGAACACCTCGGCATCTGATCGAGACCGGTCATCGAACTCGACGCGGTAGAACTCGAAGGCCCCGGTGGTCTGAGCACCGCTCAGCGTTCCGCCCTCGCGGTCCACACGGGTACCCGAATTCGGGAAGAAGAACTCCCCCATACCCGAACCGAGTTCTTGTGCGGCAACGCGATTGTCCGCCCGAGCGGACGCAAAGATGGACCCGTCGAGCACTCCGATGAGAATCATCGACGCATCGTCGCCCTTCTTCGTGAGCGCGACATCCCCGTAGATGAGTTCGTCGGAATCGTCTCGGACCGTCCAGCCCGGAGGCGCGGTGATACTGAACCCGGCGTCCGCGAACTCGATGAAACCGACCGGTCTGGGATCAGCGACGGGCACAGCCCGACCATCGACACCCCTGGCGCATCCGCCGACCATCATCATGCATATCCACGCCGCGACAACAGTTGCGGTCACCATCCCCCGAGTGGTCACGCCCGCGACTCTAGTACATCCTCGGCCGGGCCGATCTGCCCCGGAGGTCCGTTCAGGTCCGGGCAGGCCATTCTGGCCGACTCGACCCACGGGGTACCAGAACAGTTTTGTACCGGCCCGGGGTGTGCGACATCGAGACCTGTTCGGTCACCCCCTGATAAAAGCCGAGTGGGGTGTCCGCGGTGAAAGTCTCCGGATCTCGGTACATGTGTTCGTCACAGGATCCGGACGCCGTTGTCGCGTATGCCGTGTCGAACACCCCCATGGACAGGATCCACAGTGCGGCCCTCGTCAGGGACACATGCACCTTGTAGCTGCCACCGTGGACAGCCCTGCGATGCAACGCCTCTACGATGCCCGCGGTCATCAGCCAGGACACTATGTAGTCGTTGACCACCAAGATCGGCGGCAGCCGCGGCGGGCCGTCCCCACCCTCCAGCGTCATCATGCCCACAAGGGACCCTGCAGTCTGATCGAACCCCACGCGGTCGGCCCACGGCCCTGATTCACCGTTGAGAGAGGCTGTGGCATAGATGATTCCGGGTCTTTGCCGCGCAGCCTCTCGTGGACTGACGCCGATGCTGTCCAGATAACCGGGCCGTCGATTGGCGTAGAAGACGTCTGCATTGCTCAGCAGTTCGCCGATTCTGGCGGCGCCCTCGGGCCGATATGGATCGATGGTCGCCGACCGGCAACCCACGTTCGCCGTGATGTAGGTGACATCATGTTCGAGTTCGTCCGGTCGCCACAGATTCAGGATGTCCGCGCCGTGCAGGGCCAACGTTCGCCCCACGCCTGCGCCGGCGATGACATGGCCCATACCGAGAGCCCTGACTCCGGAGAGAGGCTGATCGTCAGACCCGACCCTCCAGTTGGCGGAAGACAGCGGTTCCGGCGCGCTGTCGCCGATCTTGGTGATCTCGATCAGGGGCATATCCGCCAGGACGTCGCGGTAGTGCGGCTCGTCGAGCAATTCCTCGGTGGTCCGCAGCATGGGCATCACCACACCGGCGTCAGCGCCTGCTTGTTCGAGCTCGGCGCCTTTCCAACCGGCGACGGCGCGGGCGACCGCGTCGGGATCGTCGGGCACGCCCAGCAGTTTCTGCGCACCTACTTTGATTTTCGGATATGGGTTGAGCGGCATCACCCATCGATCGTCGGCCGTGCGGTAGAAGCGAAATCCCAAGGCCTGCGAGGGATTCGACGGCGCAGTCGCCGGATAGCCGTTGAGCAGTTCCCATCGCCTGTCGTAGAACGGGCACAGCCGGTGGGGGGTCACGCGAAGGTCGACAGAAATGTCTTGGCCTGGAAATCCTCGTGATCGACCGAGTTTGGCGATGGCGATCGACTTGGCGGCCAGCGCGATGGCCGACGCACCACCTAGCCGGAGCGTGCTGGGGACCACCGGGTCGGCGCCTTTGAAGGACGTGGATCCACCGGAGTCACCCGCGGTCATCCCGAGACCGGCGAGCACGTCGGACAACTCCGCATGGACATCGAACTTATCGTTCGAAGCGGGTTGGGTGACAGCCTGTGTGAGTCTGCCGGTGAGCGTCATGACTGCTTCCGGACTCGATCGAGGACGGCGTCGGGTATGACCACGTGTTTGGCGCGCAGGTATTCACCCACAGCCTTGCCGACCTGATCGACCCGTACGTTGGACGAACCGCCGGTACCCAGCAGGCCGCGCACCACAAAGTGCACCGCCCGCAGTTCCGGGAACTCATGGCGGACGATGTCGAGATCTTTTGTCTCGGGCATCAGCCGATGCAGTTCCTCGGTCGAGAGGAACCGCCGTAGCCACGGCCAGACCTTCGGGTAGGGGGTCCAGATCCCGACGTTGCTGTTCCCGCCCTTGTCCCCACTGCGTGCATGCGCAACCACCCCGAGCTCAACGGTGGTTGCGGCCCCCGCATACTCCGGATCGGCCGGCTCGGGATGCTCTGGCTGGCCCGGCGTCCGGGTGACGGCAGACGGGGCGATATCCACGGTTACGTCGTCGAGCACTGCGCGGTGGCCGATCGCAGCCAACGGCAGCAGAGCAGGCCAGTAGTCCACACGTGGTTTGGGTGTGGAATGCAGACCGGCGGCGCCGTCATGAAAGAAACCTGGGATGCCCTGCAGGTAGAGGGCGCCGAGGCGACGTGACATGTCCGCCGATGCCAGCACGTCGGCGTCGGCTGACATCGCCATCACCCGCACCGCGATGGTTGCGTCCCACTGCGTGTGCGGGTCGGCTGCCGCCGTCCCGATCCGAGTGCAGTGAACTTCCACCCCGTCAGGCATATCCCGGGCGATCTGGCTACGTAGCAGCGACACCTTCTCGTCCACATCCGGAGCCGTCACGAATACCGTGTTGACCACGCTGTACCCGACGAGCCCGAAAACAGCGACCTTGGTGGTGGCGGGCGGCGGCGAACCCGTGACACCGGTGACCCGGATCCGGTCTGTGCCTTCGGGCTGCAGCCGGATGTTGTGAAGATCAACGGTCACATCGGGGTTGAGGTACTGCGGCCCTTGTATCTCGTAGACGATCTGCGCGGTGACCGTGTCGGCTGTCACCACGCCGTCGTCGGTGCTGTGCTTGGTGATGACCGAACTGCCGTCGGCCTCGATCTCCGCGATCGGGAACCCCGGGGTCAACGTCGGCCGCAGGGCTCTGAAACCGGAGAAGTTCCCACCTGTGGCGTGAGGCCCACATTCGATGATGTGCCCTGCCATCACCGCGCCGGCCAGGCTGTCCCAGTCGTCGGTTGCCCAGCCGTGCCACCACGCCGCCGGGCCGACGGTCAACGATGCATCGGTGACTCGTCCGCACACCACGATGTCCGCCCCTGCATCCAGCGCTGCCGCGATACCCCAGCCGCCCAGATAGGCGTTGGCGGCAATCGGCGTGACACCCCACTCGGACAGACCCCGTCCGGTGTCCATGTTCTCCAATCCATGACCGGCTCCCTGCAGGTCGTCGAGTTCGGCGAAGACGTTGTCCCCCTCGACATGTGCCACCCTCAGCGACAAGCCCAAGGTGTTGATCTCTGACCGCAGCGTCGCGGCGAGGGCAGCCGGGTTGAATCCACCGGCGTTGGTGACCACCCGCAGGCCCCGGTCGGCCAACGCGGGCAGGTGGGGCCGAACCTGGTCGACGAAGTACTCGACGTAGCCTTTGCTCGCATCACGCGCATACCGCGCTGCCAGCGCGGCGAGCGTGATCTCAGCCAGATAGTCGCCCATCAAGACATCCACCGGGTCGCCGCGCATCACTTCGTCGAGCGCGGTGTACCGATCTCCGAGGTAGCCCGAGAAGTTTGCTATCCGGATCGGAGGAACAGACATTCATGAACTCCTAGCGCCGTGCCCGATGTCGTCTTCTGGGAGACTATGACGCGCATGGCCGGAGGACCATGACCAAGTTCAGTGGGCCAAGATGACCGCAACGGTCCGGTCCGCGACTAGCCTGATCCGGGTGGACATGTTGCACCTGCGCTACTTTGTCGCCGTTGCCGAGGAGGGCACCTTCGCGCGCGCCGCGCAGCGACTGCACATGGCGGCATCACCGCTGAGTCAACGGATCAAATATCTCGAAAACAGCCTTGGTACAGCACTTTTCGTGCGGTCACACCACCGCGTCGATCTCACAGCCGCGGGCCACGCCCTGTTGCCACAGGCACGCGATCTGGTCGAACGATTCGACGCCATCCCGCGGCTCATCGAACTCGCCACCGCCGATCTCTCCCCCACTCTCGATGTCGGTGTGGCCTCCGACGTCACCAGCGAACTGAGGACCCGCGTACACGATGAGTTTGCCCGGAGCCACCCCGAACTCGTCGTCACCTTCCATCCCGGCGCCACCGAACCGCTGCTGCAGTCGTTGCAGGCCGGACGCCTCGACGCCGCGCTCCTACACGGACCGATCGTGGCGCGAGGGATCGAGACGGTGCGCCTCGACACCGCAGTGGTGAAGGTTGCGGTCGGGCGCGGCAACGGATTTGACGGCCGATCGAGCGTGCGACTCGATGAACTGGCGCACCTCGCCTTTGTGTCGATCGAGCACGACGCCGCTCCGGCCATCTATCGAGGGATCGATGACCTACTCCGCCGTCACGGAGTGCACAAACGAATCATTCTGCCCGACCACAACTTCGGAGGTCTGGCGCATGTGGTGGCCGGCGGAAGGGCGTTCTCACTCGTCGGATCTCCAACGGGCGCCATGGCAAAAGCGTTTGTCGGCGAGCCGATCGGCGTGCTCGACGTGGAGGGAATCCGATTGAGGCTGCCCACCCTCGCCGCCTGGCGCTACGACGCCGACGGCGCGATACCGAGGGGCTCGCTGGCCGACGTCTTCCGGACACTCGCCCGCAAAACAGGTCGGAAGACCGAGCCCCCTGTCTGATTCGTCGATCAGCTCTTGGACATCTGCGGACTGCCGATGTCGTCGGCATCCATGGGCCCGACGAACTGACTGTTGTACAGCCGGTAGTACGCCCCCTGCGCCGCGAGGAGCTCGTCGTGCGAGCCCTGTTCGACGATCTGTCCCTGTTCCATCACCAGGATGGTGTCGGCATCGCGGACCGTGGAAAGTCGGTGGGCGATCACGAAACTGGTGCGATCGGAGCGCAACGCGGCCATCGCCTTCTGGATCAGCAATTCGGTCCTGGTGTCCACCGAACTGGTCGCCTCGTCGAGGATGAGGAGGGTCGGCCGCGCCAGAAAGGCCCGCGCAATGGTGATCAGCTGCTTTTCGCCTGCGCTGACACCGCCACCCTCCTCATCGATGACAGTGTCGTATCCGTCCGGCAGGATCCGCACGAAATGGTCGACGTGGCTGACCCGCGCCGCCTCCATGATCGCCTCATCGTCGGCTTCGGGATCGCCGTACGCGATGTTGTCGCGAATCGTTCCGCCGAAGAGCCAGGAATCCTGCAGCACCATCCCGGTACGTTCGCGAAGGTCATCCCGGGTCATCAACGATGTGTCCACGCCGTCGAGACTGATCGTTCCCGAATTGACGTCATAGAACCGCATGATCAGATTCACCAGGGTGGTCTTGCCCGCTCCCGTCGGCCCCACGATCGCGACCATGTGCCCGGGTTCGGCCACCAGCGACAGTTGCTCGATCAGCGCGCGATCCGGGGAGTAACGGAAGGAGACGTCGTCGAACGTGATGCGACCCTTGCTCGTTCCGGGGCTGATCGGGTCGGAGGGATCGGGTACTTGCTCGTCTGCGTCGAGGATGTCGAAGATGCGCTCGGCGGACGCGACACCGCTTTGCATCAGATTGAACATCGACCCGATCTGGGTCAGAGGCTGGGTGAACTGTCGCGAGTACTGGATGAAGGCCTGGACATCACCAAGGCTCAGCGAACCCGAGGCCACCCGTAGGCCGCCGACCACTGCGACTGCCACGTAGTTCAGATTCCCCAGGAACATGATCGCCGGCATGATGATCCCGGAGATGAACTGGGCCCGCCAGCTCGACTCGTAGAGCTTCTCGTTCCGGTCGTCGAATCTTGCCTCGACGTCGTCCTGCATGCCGAAGGCCTTGATCACCTCGTGTCCGGTGAACGCTTCCTCCACCTGACCGTTGAGGCGTCCGGTGCTCGACCACTGCGCCAAGAAGTGTGGTTTGGAGCGTTTTGCCACAAGGGTTGTCACCATCACCGCGGCAGGGATCGTGACGATGGCGATCAGCGACAGCAACGGTGAGATCCACAGCATCATCACGAGGATGGCGAGCACCATCAACACCGAGTTGAGCAACTGGGCAATTGTCTGCTGGAGACTTTGCGAGACGTTGTCGAGGTCGTTGGTCACCCGGCTCAGTAGGTCACCCCGCTGATTGCCGTCGAAGTAGCTCAGCGGCAGGCGGTGGATCTTGTTCTCGACATCCGAGCGCATCCCCTGCACGGTGCGCTGGGTGACGACGTTGAGCAGACGCCCCATCAGCCAGCTGAGCAACGAGGAACCCGCGTAGAGCCCGAGAACCAGTATCAGCACCCGGCCGACGGCGTCGAAATCGATTCCGACACCCGGCGTCAGGTTCATCGCAGCAACCATGTCGGCGAATGTCCCGTCGCCGTCTTGTCGTAGCGCCTCCACGGCCTCGGCCTTCGTTTCGCCTGCGGGCAGGCGGTCGGCGATCACCCCGGAGAAAATCAGATCTGTTGCATGGCCGAGTAACAACGGGCCCACGGCATTGAGAACCACCGACGCCACAGCGCAGAAGAGCACGGCCCACAACGCGATGCGATGGGCTGACAGCACTGCGATCAGCCGCTTCACCGAGGGACCGAAATCGCGTGCCTTCTCAGCGGGCATCGCACCCATCGACGGTCCGCCTCCGCCACCGGGGCGGGTCATCTCCGACCCTCCACAGAGAGCTGGGATTCCGCGATCTCGATGTACGTGGGGCAGCCGGCGAGCAGTTGCTCGTGTGTACCGATGCCGGCGACGGTTCCGCGATCGAGTACCACGATCTGGTCTGCGTCGGCGATGGTGGTGATGCGCTGGGCCACGATGATGACACAGGCGTCGCCGGTGGCAGGTTTGAGCGCTGCCCTCAGGCGTGCGTCCGTGCTCAGGTCCAACGCCGAAAACGAGTCGTCGAACAGATAGATGCTCGGCTTCCGGATGAGGGCGCGCGCGATCGCCAGCCGCTGACGCTGCCCTCCGGAGACCGTCGTCCCGCCCTGTGCCACCTTGGTCTCGAGCTGATCCGGCATGTCTCGCACGAAGTCTGCGGCCTGCGCAACGGTCAACGCCTCCCACATCTCGGCTTCGGTCGCGTCCTTCTTGCCGTAACGCAGGTTGGACGCGATCGTTCCCGAGAACAGATAGGGCTTCTGGGGAACGAGGCCGATCGATTCGCGTAAGACAGCGGGGTCGAGCTCACGTATGTCGGTCCCCCCGATGAGCACGGCACCATCCGTGACGTCGATCAGACGAGGCAGCAGCGCCACCAATGTGGTCTTACCCGAGCCGGTCGACCCGACCACAGCGGTGGTGGTGCCCGGCGCGGTTCGGAAACTGATGTCGCGCAACACCGATTCGTCTGCCCCTGGGTACCTGAAGCACGCGGAGCGCACCTCCACGATGCCCGCCGAAGTACGGAGCGGCTTCGGGTCGGTGGGCGGCACCACCGATGTCTCGGTGTCGAGAACCTCGTAGATGCGCTCGGCGCACACCGATGCCCGTGGCGCCATCATCGCGAGGAAGGAGGCCATCATGACCGCCATGAGGATCTGCATCACGTAGGCGATCATCGCGGTGAGTGCGCCGATCTGGACGTCACCGTCTTCGATGAGGTGACCGCCGAACCAGATGATGAAGACGATGGTGACGTTGCTGATCAGCATCACCGACGGGAACATCAGTGCCATCAGACGCCCGACCCGCAGTGCGGCATCGGTCAGGTCGTCGTTCGCGGCGGCGAATCGCCTGCGTTCGTGGGGTTCCCGCACGAAGGCGCGAACCACCCTGATCCCGGTGATCTGCTCGCGCAGGACGCGGTTGACCGTGTCGATGCGCTCCTGCATGGCACGGAAACCCGGCATCATCCGATAGATGATCACCGCCATGGTCACCCCGAGTATGGGGACCGCAACCACGAGAACCCACGCAAGTTGGCCCCCGACCCCGATGCCGAGGACGATGCCGCCGATACACATGATGGGGGCGGTGACCAAGATGGTGCAGGCCATCACGCCGAGCATCTGGACCTGCTGAACATCGTTGGTCGTCCGCGTGATCAACGACGGCGCCCCGAATGCGCCGACCTCGCGCGCGGAGAAGCCGTCCACGCGGTGCAGCAGGTCGTGCCGGATGTCGCGGCCGGCACCGAGTGACGCGCGTGCACCGAAATACATCGACACGATCGATCCCAGGATCTGGATCAGCGAGACGACCACCATCACCGCCCCCACCCGCAGGATGTAGCCGGTATCGCCTTGCGCCACACCGTTGTCGATGATGTCGGCGTTGAGAGTCGGCAGGTAGAGCATTGCCGCGGTGGCCACGAATTGGAGGATCACCACCGCACTCAGTTCGCGACGGTAGGCGCCCATGTAGGTACGCAGAAGGCGGGTCAGCATGGGGCAGTCACAGGTCCGACGGTATCAACTCCCGCTCAGCCCGGTCACACCATTAATCAGCGGTGTTGGTCCGAGTCCGATTTGCGAACTCTGCCCATCTCGTCAGATGTCGAGGCCCGAGTACATCGTGCGCGCGGGGTCGTATTTGGTACGGACGGAGCGCAGGCGCGGAAGATTGGCACCGAAGTAACGAGACGGTGCGACCCCGGATTCGATGTAGTTGACATAGGCACCCGCGGACGCCGCGCCGATCGTGCTGTGTGCACTTTTCACCCACGACGTCGGCGACAGATACGAAGCACCGGGGGCGACGTCCGTGAACCACTGCAGGCTCGCCGCGTGCGTGCGCCACGGGAATGCCGTGGCACCGGGAGCGACCCCGCTGATCGCACCGTCGAGCGGGTCGATGATCACCAGCCCGGCGCCGCCGGCCCTGGAACGGTTCCGCACCGCGGTGACGATCGCTGCAGCGATGGGGTCGGTGATCTGGGCGAGGATGTCGGACCCGGCGACAAACCCATGTCGTGGCGCGGTCGCGCCACCCGACAGCCGCAGGAACGTCGCCATCGGATCAAGCGTCGAGTAGTCGCTTCCACTCGGCGCCACCCCGACGGCCGCCGAGATGTCGGCCGCGATGCGGCGGCCCGCGCCGGTTGCGCAGACGAGCAACACCGAACAGGTGACGCCACCCCGTCGATCGGAACCGATGTTGACATTCGCCCACGCCGACGGTTCGGCGACCGAAAGCCACCGCCGCCACCCCGATATCACCGTGGCCGCCGACGCGGGTGGAAAATTCATCGTCACAACGTCTTTGCCCACCGATGGTGCGGTGCGGAAGGTCAGCGACGTGACGATCCCGAAGTTCCCGCCACCTCCGCCGCGCAGCGCCCAGTAGAGGTCGTCCCGTTCTCCTGGCGCAACGGTGACGGCTTCCCCGCTGGGCAACACCATCGTCGCGGCGGCGAGGGAGTCACAGGTGAGCCCGTGTAGCCGCGAGTCGACGCCGAGCCCTCCGCCGAGCGTGAGGCCGGCGACACCGACCGTCGCGCATGTCCCGACGGGAACCGACCGGCCTTGCTGGGCAAGACCGCCGGCCACGGCATACAGCGTGCTCGCCGGCGTGACGGTGGCCAAGCCATTTCCACCGTCATATCCGATCCCTCCGTCGAGCCTGCGCAGATCCACCACCAACAACCCACTCGCTGCTGACGCACCTGTGTAGGAGTGCCCGCCGCTGCGCGTGGCCACCCTCAGCCTGTGCTTCACGGCAAAAGCCATACACCGCTGTACATCGGCGACAGTCTTCGGCGCCACGACGGCCACCGGGGTCGATCCGTCGTAACGCGTGTTGAAGATTTGTTTGGCCTGCGTGAATGCGGCGCGTTGCGCGGGCAGGATCACCTGGCCACTGATCGATGCCGCGAGCGCCGCCCAGTCCGCCGACCGTGGGGCGGCCCAGGCTGTCCCGGTGCCACCCGCGACGGCAACTGCCAGACCGCTCACCAGCGTTCCCTGCAGCAGCCGCCGACGTGTGAGGTGCCAGGGGGCTGGTAATGGTTCGTCGAACGTCATGACAGGTAGTGCCTCTCGATCGCCCGACGACTGCGCCACAGACTATCCGCGATCGTGGGTCCACGTCACAGAACCATCGATCGGGATGCCCGACGGAGCACGACGACGACCGTCAAGTATTTGCCGTCTCATTGAGCCCAGGGTGGTGTGATGACCGCACCGTCGGCGGTGGTCGCATGCAGACCGGGGGTGGTCGTCACCCATGCTGTCGATTCGGTGGTGCCACCATCGATCCGCACCTCGGTCCCGGCCGGAACCACGATGACCGTGCCGACGCCGGCCGGCTCCTGCACGCCGTCCAGACCGACCGTCAGTTCTCCGTCGAGCACGAGAAGGACCTCTTCGCGACTGGGTCTGTGCGCCACTCCGATCTGGCCGGCGGGAACCGTCAACCTCCAGGCGCAGAGCTCTTTGCCCCCTCGCCGCGAACTGACATACGAGTGGAAGGTGCTCCCGTGTGCCGGGAACACCTCGGCGTCGTCGGGTTGGATGACCGGCATGCTCTCCTCCTGAGAATTGATAGACAAGCCACTTGACCATATAGACAAGCGTGTTGTCTGTCCATGCTCGACGCACTGGGTCATACTTCGACTGTGACCGATTCCGACTGGGCAACTGCGACGGCCGTGCTGCGGGTGTCCGCACAATTGGTGGATGACATCTCGACCGGACTCGCCGAGCGGGGCTACCCCGATGTGCGACCCGTTCATGGGTTCGTGTTCGCGGAGTTATCCGACAACGCCTCCACCGCAGCCGATCTCGCCACGACGTTGCAGATCACCAAGCAGGCCGCAGCCCAATTGATCGTCTATCTGGTCGAGCGTGGCTATCTCGACAAACACCCGGACCCGAACGACCGTCGCGCTCAACTGGTGACACTGACACAACGCGGTCGCGAGTGCATGGTCGCAGCCCGCGAATCCGCGGAGCGATGCGTTCAGGTATGGCGAGATGAACTGCCGGACAGGGACTTCAAGGCACTGACCCGAGCCTTGGACGTCATTGCGATACCGGGCAGACTCAAACCGAGCTGGTGATCAGCTGGTCGTGCGCGTCCGGGCCTCCGGCACGGCGAGGAAGTCTTCGAGGATGGCGACGACCTGATCGGGGCTTTCTGCGTGAGGGTAGTGACCGACGCCGGCGAGAACCTCGAGTCGACTGCCCGGAATCGCCTCGTGGGCCGCGTAGCCGTGCGACACCGGGATGATCTTGTCTGCATCGCCCCAGATGAGGAGCGTGGGCAGGGCGGAGTTCAGGTACAGCCGGTTCAGGGCGCTCACCGCCTGACCGCGGTAGTCCACCACCGACCGCAGGGTCCTCAGGAACGCCTGCCGCGTCTCGCGATCGCCGAGCGAAGAGTATGCGCGCCACGTTTCGTCCGCCCGCGGCGAGTGCACGCCGGCGGACGCGATCCACGAGCGAATCTTGTTGCCTGCCCGAAGAACTGGTTGCGGCGCAATCACCGGGAGCACGAACTCGGCCCCAGGAGCCGAGAGCACCCGCAGGGTCCAGTTCACGTCGGGTCCCAGTCCACCGCTGCCGATCAAGACCAGGCGCTCGCAATACTCCGGATGTTGATAGGTGAACTGCATGGCCACCCCACCACCGAGCGACTGCCCGACCACCGTCACCCGATCGATTCCCAATTCCCGCAGCAGGTCACGGAGGAACGCGGCGAACGCGCCCAGCGAATAGTCGCCGCGCGGTTTCGACGATTGCCCATGACCGGGCAGATCCGGGGCGATGACCCGGTGTCTCGCGGCAAGGGACGGGAGTACCGCATTCCACGTCTCCGAACTCCCCGCCATCCCGTGGATCAGCAGGAGAACCTCCGAACCGCTCCCCTCGTCCCGATATGCGACATGGTCGCCGTGCAGATCCACGTATTTCAGTGCAGTCATTGAAGGATTTCCTGTCGCGATGAAGCCAGGGACTCGAAGCGGTCGGCGTCGATCGACGTGCCGATACCGTTCGGCAGTACGCGCGGCATCGTGCCGCAATCCATCACCACGATGATGCCCCCTGACAGAGGCCCAATCTACGCGCTGGGGGTCCATTCCCGCTTGCGATCACCGATCACGAACGCACACTGCGCCCGTCACCGATCGCGCCTGCCGACCCCCTGCGAGAGCTCCGCGATCCTCCGGGCAGGCCCGTCCGGCGCCAACGGTTCGGTATCCATCCCCGAACCCTCCCGGACCCCTTCGATGAACTCCTCCAACGCGTCCTTCGCGGTGTAGCGCGGCGACCAGCCGAGCTCTCGTCGAGCGCGAGTGATGTCCATCAGGGGCAGTCGTAAGACGGTGTCGAACAGGCCAGGTGAGGCGGGGATGACATGGGCGTGCCACGCTGCCCATACCCCCGCACGCAGCAACGACGCCGGCGCAGGGATCGAACGCGCCCCGAGCATCTTCGCCAGGTACTTGGCGTCCACCTTCTCGTCTGTCGCGAGATTGAATGCCCCGCGGACCGGCCGGACGGCCGCCTCGGCAAATGCCTCGCCCACATCCGCGCTGTGCAGCGCCTGGAACGACAGCCCCGGAGTCCTCGGAACCACGGGGATCAAGGCGCTGCGGACCAGCTGCCGAGGAAGGAACGGCCCGACGAAGAGGCGCCGTTGGGCCGTTGATGCCTCACGTTTGAAGATGAACCCAGGCCGCATCCTCACGACCCGCATCTCGGGGTTGTTGTGCTCGAAGCCGTCCAGCCATCGCTCGAGATACGCCTTCTCGCGCGGATAGGCAGCGCCCGGCCAGCCGTTCGTCGGCCAGCTCTCGTCGACGGGGGTGTCCTTCGGGCCAGGCGAGTAGGCGGCGACCGAGGATGAGTACACAACAGCCGACACATCCTCGGCCGCGGCGGCCTCGAACACCCGGATCGCGCCGCCGACGTTGTTCTCCCATGTCGAAACGGGGTCATGGGTGGGTTGAAAGATCCACGCGAGATGGATGACGACGTCTGCCCCACGAAGCAGAGGGCGCAGATCGTCCTGTCCCGTATCGGCAACGAAGAACTCGGTTTTCGGATACGTGAGATCGGTCGGGCGGCGTGCGATGGCGCGGATGGACGTCACCTCCGAACGGGAACCGAGAGCTTCGATGACGCTCGTGCCCACATTTCCCGTCGCTCCGGTGACCACCACGGTCAGTGGTTGTGTCTCGCTCATTTGCTCCGGGTACCCAGGGCTCCCCGGCTCGACACCATAAGACGGCAGAACCCCGCGCACGGCATCGTGCACGGGGTCCCTCGGCCCAGATCAGGTAGGTGTGTCAGACCTTGACGGTGGCCCGGGTGTTGTCGTCCCGATCGGCCGACTCGGAGTCGCCGAGCGTTTCGGATTCGGTCCCGTCGGGTGTCGAGTCGAGATCGATCGTCCGGCGCAGCGGCCGGTTGGGCAGGAGCGACACCGCAATCAGCGCAACCACCGCTGCCGCAGCTGCGATCAGGAAGATCCGCCCTGTTGCGTCACCGTAAGCGGCGCGGACGATCGATTCGACCGGGCCCGGCAGTGAGTTGAGGTCGAGGCTGCCGCCGGAGGAGCCGCCTGTGATCCCGAGCCGGGCAAGGCCGCCCGACGAGAGGTCCGCCACGCGAGTGGCCAGGACCGACCCGAGGACCGAGACGCCGATTGCGCCGCCGAAGGTCCGGAAGAACGCCACGTTGCTCGAGGCAGCCCCGATGTCGTGAACGCTGACCGTGTTCTGGACCACCAGCACGAGGTTCTGCATCAGCATGCCCGTGCCGAGCCCGACGATCAGGGTGAAGATGCTCACCCACCAGAGGTTGGTCGCGTGGTCGATCGTCCCCAGCAGAGCGAAGCCGACGATGAGCAGGGCCGAACCGGTCACCATGAACACCTTCCACTTGCCGAACCGGCTGATCAGTTGGCCCGATCCCACCGACGCGATCAGCATTCCGATGACAAGCGGAATCGAGAGCATGCCGGCGACGGTCGGCGAGAATCCGCGCGCGGTCTGGAAGTACTGGCCCAGGAACGTCGTCGAACCGAACATTCCGAGTCCCACTGCGATGGACGCGATGATGGCGAGTCCGGTGGTGCGCTCGGTCACGATCTTGAGCGGGATGATCGGCGCTTTGACACGCGATTCCACCAGCACGGTGGCCACCAGCAGAAGCAGTCCGCCACCGACATACATCGCGGACTCTCGGGAGATCCAGTCGTAGTACCCGGCTTTGCCCGCGAACGAGACCCAGATCAGCAGCACGGAAACGCCTGCGGTCAGCAAGGTGGCTCCCAGCCAGTCGATGGAGATGTTCTCGGCGCGCTCGGTCTTGATCCGGAGGGTCTTCTGCAGCAGGAACAGCGCGATCACTGCCAGTGGCACGCAGACGAAGAAGCACCAGCGCCAGCCGAGTGGGCTGTCGACGATGACGCCGCCCAGGATGGGCCCGCCGGACATCGAGACGGCCATGGTGGCGCCCATGTATCCGGAGTACCGGCCGCGCTCACGCGGAGACACGATGCTGCCGATGATTGCGACCACCAGCGCGGTGAGACCACCCATTCCGATTCCCTGGATGACGCGGGCCGCGAGGAGAATCGGCACATTGTGCGCCAGGCCGGCGATGATCGAGCCGACCACGAAGATGATGATCGCGCTCTGGACAAGCATCTTTTTGCTGAAGATGTCGGCCAGCTTGCCCCAGATCGGCGTCGACGCCGCGTTGGCGAGCAGAGCGGTGGTGATCACCCATGCGTAGGCCGTCTGCGACCCCTTCAGGTCGCCGATGATCGTCGGCAGGGCGGTGGCGACGATCGTTGTGCTCAGCAAAGCGGTGAACAACGCTGCGAGCAGCCCGATCATCGCCTCGAGGATTTCGCGGTGGGACATCGCGTATGGATCGTGCTTCGCCACCGCCTCGGTTGAACTTGACATCTACTTCCCGTCTTTCCCTGTGATCGTTTTCTGCGCCGGCCGATCGGCCCGGTGCGCGTGTCTGGTCAATGAACCTCTGAGTTTGCGAAAGGCGCTGCCGGCCGCTTGCGCGTCTGCTTCGTCCCAGTCGTCGAGTGCGGTCTGTAACGACTCGGCACGCGCAGCCCTCGTTCGACCGAGGAGCTCACGACCTGCACTCGTCGTCAGCAACTGCGTGGCCCGCCCGTCGCCGGGGTCCGGACGGCGAGCGACGTATCCCTCGGCGACCAACTCGGCCACGTGCCGACTCAATGCGGACTGACTGATGCACAGATCGGATGCCAACTCGTTCTGGCGGCACTGCCCTCGTGCCTCCAGGGCCATGAGCACACCGAGACCACCCGGCAATGCCGGCCGTTCGTCCGTGGACACGACGGCACCCCGAAAAGCGCGACCCATCAGGTACAGCTCCTCGATCAATTCGCTCGCTGTTCCTGACGACACCGGCACGACGACTACTCCCTCATATAATTGATTGCACTACACAACTTATATAAGTTACATGCGGCAATCAACTATTCCCTGGGCGCGGAGTACGCCCGCGGACCGAACGGAAGCCTTGGCGGAGTCCGCCGTACCACTAGCGCGTCAAGCGCGTATCGGGCGAGGCCAGCGGGTATCCGCGGCGTACGGTTCGGTCGAGGATGCCGAGGGTACTGCGTAGCGCGGTGGCAGAGATCACCGGAAAGATCCCTTTGGCTCGCCACTCCGGATGGATGTTCGACCAGTCGTAAAACGACACCACGCGCGTACCGGTCTCACCCTCGGGATGAAGCTCATAGCCGTAGACGTGGCCGATCTGCGGCCGTAAACGGCCTTTGACGGTCCACGAGATCTCGCGACCCGGCACAAACGTCTGGATGACAACCGAGACGTCGTACTCCCCGATCGGTACGTCCCCCAGGGCCTCGCGGTCCATGTGCACCACAAACGTGTCCCCGATTGCAGTGACACGGTCGCCTGTGGCACTCATCAACATCCCGGATGCGTCGATCGCCACGTGACCTTGCGGATCGGTCAACACCGCGAACACATCTTCGACGTTCGCGGGGATGACACGTTCGGCCTGTAGTCGCTCGATCATGGGCAGGACGGTATCGCGTTCACCGATAACAGCGCGGTCTGCCGCGCGCTAGGGCCCAACCGTGTTGAGCTCGGCGACGAGATCGAAAGCGGGATCGTCCGGGCCGATGTCGAACGTGCATTGCTGCTCGCGCGGATCCGGCACGAAGGCCCAGAACAGCGCTCCCGCAGTACCGGCGGCGCGCTGGCCGTCGATCTTGGTCTCGAAGTCGTCCACCCGATCCTCACGGGTGCCGCACGACCCGGCGTTCTGCCCGATCTCGGCGACCACCAGTGGCTTGCCGACCGCCTGGGCCTGCACGATGTGGGTGGCAAGGCCATTCCACACGTCGCCGGGCAGCGGCACGCCGTCAGCGCCGTAGTCGTGGTACTCGAGCACGTCGACGTGGGGTGAAGCCCCCAACAGCTGATAGTCACCGCCGGCCGACCCACATTGCCCGCCACCGAGCAGGCCTGCCCAGATCGGGGTGGACGGATCCGCCGCCCGAACCTTGGCGCCGGCTTGGTCGAAGAAGTTCCGGAGGATCTGACCCGAGTCGGACGGGCACGTCCGGTTCTGCCAACTGCACGCAGAATCGCCGCACAGACTCGTCTCGGGTTCGCCGACCAATTCCCAACCGGCCAGCGCAGGCGACGACTTCCATCGGTCGACCGCTGTGGTCACCCATTGATCGAACCGGAGGGGCGCCCCTGCCGGGACCAGGGTCTTCCAGCCGGTCGTGTACCAGCTCCGACCCTTGAACAGCTCGTCTTCGCAGGCACCGTCGCCACCGGTGAAGACCGGCACGACCATCTGGTCATGAGCCGCGGCCGCGGCGAACACCGCGTCCATCGGACCGAAATCGAGCTCGCCCGTGAACTTGTTGACTGCCAGGCGCTGGAAAGCGTTGAAGCGCGTGAGGGAGTTGGGCTCGAGCGACGAGAAGTAGGAGTCGAGGTCGACCATCGCGCCGCAACCCTGGTTCACCGACCAATCGGTCGCGAGCTGGTAGGCGTTGAAACCGCTCGGCCACCATGGCGATCCATCGAGCTCGAGACCGTCGGCCGTCGCCTCCACCCTGTTCGGCCCGGCCGCTTCTGCGGACCCGGCCTGCGCCCACTGGGTCGATCCGACACCGACCAGCAGGATCATGGCCAATGCGAAGAAGTAGTACGTACGATGCGTGGTGCGTTGCATGTGATGGAGAGCCCGTCCTCGTTGTGACCGTGACGCTCATAGTTGCACAGCATGGTGAACGAGGAAACTGCTTCGCAAAGGAAACAGCGAGAACGCGACCGTCCTCCAAAAGACACGGTGACCTGCGCGATCGCCGCCGGCACGACCGAAGAGGACCGATGACCCTGTCAGATCACGTAGATGTCTTGATCATCGGAGCAGGACTCTCAGGAGTCGGCGCCGCCTGCCACGTGCGGGAGAAGTTCCCCGACCGGAGCATCGCGATCCTGGAGAGCCGGCCCCGCATCGGCGGTACATGGGACCTGTTCAACTACCCCGGAATCCGGTCCGATTCGGACATGTTCACCCTCGGATACAAGTTCCGGCCCTGGGTGGGTGACAACGCGATCGCAGACGGCCCCTCCATCCTCGAATACGTCCGGGCAACAGCCGCCGAATACGGGATCGATGAGACGATCCGGTTCAACCGCCGGGCCGTGCGTGCGGAATGGTCGGGCAGCGAACAGCTCTGGAGGGTTCACATCGAGCGCACCGACGTGGGCACCGAAACCCAGGCCGAGACCATCTCCGCCAACTTCCTGATGTCCTGTAGCGGCTACTACCGCTACGACGAGGGCTACACACCCGACTTCCCTGCGATCGAGCAGTTCTCAGGGACCATCGTGCATCCGCAGCACTGGCCGAACGATCTCGACTACACCGACAAGCGGGTGGTGATCATCGGCAGCGGGGCCACCGCGGTCACCTTGGCACCGTCGATGGCCCCCGAAGCCGCGCACGTCACCATGCTCCAGCGTTCGCCGTCCTACGTCATCTCCATTCCCAAGCAGGATGCCATTGCGAACAGACTGCGCAAACTGCTTCCCGAGAAATGGGCTTACGCTGCCGCGCGCGGCAAGGGAATCGCCGTCTCCACCGCCATCTATCAACTGTGTCAACGTTATCCACAGTTCATGAAGAAGCAGATCAGGTCATGGCAAGAGCGGCAACTGCCAGATTTCGACATCGATACCCACTTCGCGCCGCGCTACAACCCCTGGGATCAGCGCCTGTGTCTCGTGCCCGACAGCGACCTGTTCCGCGCCATCAGAAAAGGGTCGGTGTCCATGGCCACCGACCGGATCGCCACGTTCACCGAAAGCGGTATCGAGCTGGAATCCGGCGACCATCTCGACGCCGACATCGTCGTCACGGCCACCGGCCTCAATCTGCTCGCCCTGGGCGGGCTCACGTTCGTGGTCGACGGGGAGGAAGTCGACCTCACCGACACGATGACCTACAAGGGTATGATGCTCAGCGGCATCCCCAATTTCTTCTACGTTGTCGGGTACACGAACGCGTCGTGGACCTTGAAGGCAGACCTGGTGTGTGAGTACATGTGTCGCCTGCTCGAACACATGGACGCCAACGGATACGGCGAAAGCGTCCCGGTGAAGGACCCGTCCGTGCAGGAAGAACCGTTCCTGGACTTCGCCGCCGGATACGTTCTGCGTTCGGTCGACTCGTTTCCGCATCAGGGTTCACGTGCCCCCTGGAGGCTGCGGATGAACTACTACCGCGATGTCCTCACCTTGCGCCACGGCACGGTTGCGGACGCGCCGATGAGGTTCCGGGAGCGCAGCGCTTCCCTGACGTCGGCCGGCTGATCAGCCGACCGGCGTCGACTTCTCCCGCAGCCGCGTCGCCAGCCACTCGCAGACGGCTTCGTTGTTGAGCAGGGTGAAGTGGTGGGCCGACCCGAGATGCATCCCGTCGTCGTCACGAAAACCTATGTCGCGCAACTTGTCCCGGCCACGGGCACTGACATGCAACACCAAACCGTCACCGAGGTAACGGCCGAGCAGGTGTTCGGGGTCCCGGGTGATCGAGGCCGAGACAAAACTGTGCTCGGCATCGGCGAGCAACGGGACCTCTGCTATTGCGGCCTGGCGCAAGGCATCGAGGTCTCGGCCCGTCCAGTCCTCGTCCACCAGCGAACCGGCGTACAGGTCCCGGATCCCCGCGCTGCGCCTGTGTAGTAGCCGGCCGATCGGACGGGACTCGGGCAGCATCTGCAACAGCGCAGTGGCGGTGTGTACGGTCCTCGCCAACGGGGCCCCCAGATGCGGAGATCCGAGACAGACGATGTGGCGGACCTTTCCGGCCCACCCAGCCCCGACGAGGGAAGCCCCGTGACAAGCGCTACGTGCCACGAGACCACCCATCGAGTGCCCGACCAGCACGATCTCCTCCACGGGTACAGGCCAATTCCTCACCACCTCCTCGATGAGCGCGGACAGTTCACGGCCGTTCTCGGAGATGTGCCTACCCGTGTTGTAACGCACCTGCAGTTCGCTGAAGCCGAGCTCCGCGGACAATCTGGCCCCATACGTCGGCCTGCCGCCGATACCCCAGGCGACTTCGGTCTCCATCAGTCCGTGCGTGAAAAAGACCAGCTTGGGCGTCGCATGAGGATACGCGTTCGCGAGGGATGCCTTGTCCGCGTGTTGAATTCGCCCGTCGACCCGAAGCGACATCGGCGTGGCCAGTGGTGAATCCTGTTCGGCGAGCGCGTCTCCGATCAAACCGGTCAACGCACCGAGCGCAATCGCACCGCGTTTTGTCTCCGATGGCATCCGCCCACGTCCGTCGACCGTCCGTGATGCCACCTGCGCTGCCACCTCACAGGCAACGGCGATGGATCGATATGTTCCATCGGCAATCGCGTTGTGAATGATCCGCGAAGGTGCCGCCCAGGGGCCGACACCGAGCTGCACTCCTGAGAACACGCGGTCCGAGATCGCCCGGTGCACGATGCCCACTCCGGTGACCGCCTTCCCGACCTCCTCGAAGGCCAGTTCCGCCAGCGCGCGAACCTCGTCTTGCCGCGGGTCATCCACATCGATCATGCATTCAGTGTACAACCGTGCACTGAGGTGTGCGTATGCGGCGGCTGCTTCCTGACAGCGCAGTGCACACCGGCTACCGTCCGACCATGGGATTGCACCGCTCCGCACCGACTCGAGGGTGGCGTTGGAAGTGAGCGCTGCCACGCCCACCTCCAGGCCCACGCCCGGCCCCGTCCTGGTTGTCGCGATCCTCGCGTCTTTTGTCGCGTTCCTCGACGGATCGGTGGTGAACCTCGCCCTTCCCGCCATCTCGGACGACCTGGGAGGTGGGCTGAGTACACAGCAGTGGGTGGTCGATGCATACCTCCTCACCCTGGGCGCACTGATACTGGTGGCCGGCGCGATCTCTGATGCGTTCGGACGCCTGCCGATGCTCCGGATCGGGCTCGTGATCTTCGGCCTGGCATCCGTGGCGTGCGCGGCTGCACCGACCGACCTCGTCCTGATCATCGCCCGCGGGCTGCAAGGTGTGGGCGCGGCCCTGCTGGTGCCCAGTTCGCTCGCATTGATCAACTCGGCGTTCACCCCGGACGACCAGCCCAAGGCGATCGGTACATGGACCGCATGGACGGGCACGGCCTTTGTGGTCGGTCCACTACTCGGTGGTGTACTCGTCGACACGTTGAACTGGCGGTGGATCTTTGCCGTCAACGTCGTGCCGGTGACGATCACCCTGGTGCTGTCGATGCGACTCGTCGAACCGGCTCGGACGACGCCGCGCGAACGCATCGACGTACCAGGCGCAGTGCTGACGGCCGGCGGTCTCGCCGGAACCGTCTACGCCCTCATCGAGCAGCAACGTCTCGGTCTGAGCAACCCCGCCGTGGCTGCAGCCTTGGCGCTCGGACTGTTGTGCCTGGCAGGGCTGGGCTGGCGCGAAACGCACACCGACCATCCGATGATCCCAGCGAAGATGTTCGCGGTCAGGAACTTCGGTGTCGGCAATCTCGCGACGACGTTCATCTACGCCGCATTGTCGATGGGCACGCTGGTGACGGCTCTGTTCCTGCAAGAGGTCGCGGGCTTCTCGGCCTTGATGGCCGGGCTCGCCACGTTGCCGGTCCCGCTGCTCTCGTTCTTCATCGCTCGGCCGGTGGGGGCACTGTCGGCACGCTATGGGCCCCGCGTGTTCATGGCATCCGGACCGATCGTTGCCGGATGCGGTTACCTGCTCATGCTCACCACCGTCGACGATTTCGATTTCTGGACACAGATGCTCCCCGGGCTCGTGCTCTTCGGGCTCGGCCTGTCGATCACCGTCACGCCGCTGACCTCGGCCGTCCTCGCATCGATCGCTCGGCAACACAGCGGGATCGGCTCGGCGTTGAACAACGCGATCTCGCGGATCGCTGGACTGATCGCTGTTGCCTGCACCGGGATCATCGTGGGCGGCACCCTGGACACCGCGTCATTCCACCGTGTTCTGGTGGTGACCGCGGCCCTGTTCATCGTCGGCGGCGTGGTGGCGGCCATCGGTATCCGCAACCACGGCCACCATCCCGAACAGGTCGCGGTGACGGCGGCCGCACAGTGCTGTGATCGCTCGACCACTCCCCCTGACGTCCGGCCGGTCGTCGGCCAGTGACCGGCGGGGATCCGCCGACGCACCGACGCACCGACTACATTTGAAGCGAGGGTCTGGTGGTGGGAACATCGGGACGATGACCGCACTGCTGACCGAATCCGGCATCACCGCCGCACTCGCCGATCTACCCAAATGGCAACGCAAGGGCCAATCGTTGACTCAGACGATCGATTGCCCGGACTTTTTGGCGGCGATCGCATTGGTGAATCGGGTGGCCGAGGCCGCGGAAGAGGCCAACCATCACCCTGATATGGATATCCGTTGGCGCACAGTGACTTTTACCCTCAGCACACATTCGGCGGGCGGAATCACAAGCCTCGACGTGATGTTGGCGCAGCGAATAGACAACCTGGCACCCTGACCTGACCGGCGTTCCCGACGAGCGAGTCCGTATCGAAGACACCGCCGGGCGAGCCTGCGCGGCCCGCCCGGCGGGTGTTGCGCCCCGTGCGGATGAGAACAGTGAAGCGGTGTCAGGCCTTGGTGAGCGCCGCGTATCGCGCTATGTGCATGTCCGCAGAACCGAACTCGTACTCAATGGCCGTGAGCCGTTTGAAATAGTGACCGATCGCGAGTTCCTCGGTCATGCCCATCCCGCCGTGCAACTGAACGGCGTTCTGCCCGATGAAACGCGCCGCCCGACCGATGGTCGCCTTCGCCGCCGACACCGCCAGCGCGCGTTCGGTGGGCTCGGCTTCCAGATTCAAAATCGCGAGGTACACCGCGGCAATAGACTGTTCGAGCTCCATGTACATGTCGACCATCCGATGCTGCAACGCCTGAAAACTGCCGATCGCCTGACCGAACTGCTGACGCTGCTTGGCATATTCGACAGTGTCGCCCAACACTTTTCGCATCAGCCCGACAGCCTCGGATGCCACCGCGGCCGTGGCCTCGTCCACTGCACGGTCTATCGACGCCCATGCATCGCCTTCGCCGCCCAGAAGGGCATCGGCGGGTAGGCGCATCCCGGAGAACACGAGATCCGCCGCACGCCGGTCATCGATGGTGCGGTAGGCGTGAACGGCCAAACCTTCAGGAGGGTTGTCGGCATCGACATCGATCAGGAACAACGAAATCCCCGAGGTGTCACGTCGCCCGCCAGCAGTCCGGGCCGTGACGAGCAGATGGCCGGCTAGGGGTGCACTGCTGACAACCGCTTTCGTGCCGTCGAGCACCCACTCGTCGCCGTGTCTACGGGCGATCGTCGACACGTCATTGAAGTCAGGACCCGATGTGGGTTCGGTGGCAGCGAACGCCGTGATCGCATCCCCCGCGACGAGTCTCTCGAGAACGGCCGTGGCGCGGTCCCCACCCGCCCTGTGCAACAGACCGCCGCCGAAGACGACGGTGTCCACGAAGGGTTCGACAACAAGTGCCTGGCCGAGCGCTTCGGTGACAATCATCAATTCGACCGGCCCACCGCCGATTCCACCGGCTTCTTCCGGAAGTGTCGCACCGAGGATTCCGAGTTCGTCGGCGAAGGCTCGCCAGATCGACGGCTGCCATCCTGCCCCCGTCTTGGCAGCCGCCCGACTCTTTTCCAGGTCGTAACGGTTGGCCAAGAACTTGGCGAGGCCATCGCGGAGCAGTTCTTGCTCTTTGGTCAAGTTGAAGTCCATCAGAGCCCCAATGCTGCTTTCGCGAGAATGTTTCGTTGAATTTCGTTGCTACCGGCGTAGATCGAGCCTGCCCGGTCGTTGAAGTAACGCAGTGGCGCAACTGCCTCCCAAGGTTCGCCGCTGACGTAACCGTCCGCGGGCTCGGTGAACTCGGAGATCGGACCACCAGGCTTGGTCGCGTGCGGCTGGTAGACCCGTCCGCGTGTACCAGCGGCCTCCAGGGTGAGTTCGGTGAGCTTCTGGCTGAGCTCGGTCGCAAGCACTTTGAGCATCGACGAGGCGGGACCCGGATCTTTGCCCGACGCCATCGCCGACAGCGTTCGGTATTCCAGGATCTCCAGGACCTTTGTGCGGATGCGGGCTTCGGCCAGCTTGGCAGAGAAACCGGGATCGTCGATGAGCGGGCGTCCACCAGGCCCCGGCTGCGACGCCGCCGAGGTGGCGAGCGACTCCGCCATCACCTGCAACGCCGGGGCGGCCGCGCCCCCGCCTCGTTCGAACACGAGGAGATACTTCGCCACGGTCCAGCCGTCGTCGATCTTTCCGAGCACGTTCGCCTTGGGCACCCGCACATTGTCGAAGAACACCTGGTTCTGGACCTGCTCACCCGACGTCATCACCAACGGCCGTACTTCGATGCCCGGCGAGTTCATGTCGATCAGCACGAAGGTGATGCCCTGCTGCTTCTTCTGCTGCCGGGATGTGCGAACGAGGCAGAACATCCAGTTCGCCTCGGTGGCATGGGTTGTCCAGATCTTGCTGCCGGTGCAGACCAGGTCATCGCCGTCGTCCTTTGCCGCCATCGAGAGGGACGCAAGATCCGAACCGGCCTCGGGTTCGGAATATCCCTGGCAGAAAAAGACCTCGCCGGTGAGGATCCCGGGCAGGTAGTAGTCCTTCTGTTCCTGGGTGCCGAAAGCGATGATGGCGTGGGCGACCATCCGAATCCCCATGGGAGACAGCGACGGTGCACCGGCGATGATGGACTCGCGACTGAAGATGTAGTGCTGGGTGAGGGTCCAGTCGCAACCGCCGTACTCGACCGGCCACGCAGGCGCTGCCCAGCCCCGCTCGTGCAAGATGCGCTGCCACTCCATGCTCGCCTCGTGGTCGGAGTAGACGCTGGTCATCAGACGGCCGGCCCGGCGCAGGTCCGGGGTCAACTTCTCGTCGAGGAAAGCGCGCACCTCGTCTCGAAACTCCGAATCGGCGGCCGACCATTGCAAGTCCATGTGCGCTCCTGAAGCGGTGTGCTGATTGACCGGAGGGCCGGTCGGAGACAAAATCTACTTATGTCTCACCAGACCGTCAACAGCCGGTCACACCCTCGCGTGCACCGTGACGACGTGATCGACCTCGCTCACGACTGGTTCCTCGCCGGCAGGCGGGTCGACATACAGGCGCTGTCGCGCGAACTGAAGATCGGCCGCGCGACGATCTACCGATGGTTCGCGGGCCGGGAAGTGGTTCTCGGCGAAGTGGTGTGGCGAATACTCATCGACGCCATCGAACGAGTCGAGGCGCGTGGTGGAGAGCTCGACGCCAACAAGTTCGTCAGCAACTTCGGTTTCCTCGCCGAGACCGTTCGTAACTACCAACCGCTCGAACGGTTCGTCGCAGATGACCCTGAGTACGCGCTGCGGGTCCTCACCTCGCGGTACAGCGTGGTTCAGGGCAGGTTGATCGAGTGGACCGTGGGCAAATTGGCGGCCATGCCCGAGCTCTCGCGCTATCCGGACACCTCCGGTCTCGCGTATGCCGTCGTGCGCCTGGGTGAATCGTTCATCTGGAGCGACATGATCACCGGCGACCCTCCGCAACCCGACAAGGCCACCGCGATGGTGGGCATGTTGATCGCGGGCGCGTGCGCGAAATCGTCTGGTCGAGGCTGATCTGCGCCGTGGCCGTACAGCTTGCGCGGGTACCGGTCCGGCTGCACCCGGGCCAGGCAGGCGACGTGCGGATAACATTCCCCCATGGCGTCGCGACCACATCATCGAGCTGCCGGCCATGACTGACATCCGCTGGGCGACGTTCGACTGTTACGGCACGTTGATCGACTGGCGTCACGGGATCTCGACCGGGATTGAGCTGGTCTTCCCGGGCCGCGGCGCGGACCTTCTCGACAAATTCAACCGGCACGAACCGCAGGTCCAGGCCCAGTACCCGGAGATGCGCTACCGCGATGTGTTGACCGAGGCGTTTCGTCGCACCGCCGACGATGCCGGGCTTGTCCTCAGGGCCGACGACGCCGACGTGCTGGCCACGGGTATCGCCTACTGGCCGCCCTTCCACGACACAGCTTCCGAGCTGGCGCGCCTGCGGGCATCGGGGTGGCGCCTTGCCCTGCTGACCAATTGCGACCGCGACATCATCGGCGCAGCGCAGCGCCGCCTCGGGACTCCTGTCGATGCGGTCATCACCGCCGAGGACGTGGGTTCGTACAAGCCGGCCCATCCGCACTTCGAAAGGTTCGCCCAGACCTTCGACCCCGGGCCCGGTCAGTGGGTCCACGTCGCGCAGGGCTACTTCCACGACATCATCCCGGCTCATGCTCTCGGCATCCCCCGGGTGTGGGTCAACAGACTCGGCCAGAGGGATGACCCGTCGATCGCCGATGCGGTGATCCCCGACCTGAGCCGGCTGACCGAGGTCGTCGCCGCAGTCGGTACCGGCGCCGCGGCGCGCTCGTGAGGAGTCGAACGTCACGCACCGCGATGTGTAGCGCTGCGAACTGGCGGGTATCCGCCTGACGGCCCGGGCAGCAGCCTCGGGTGAGTACGGTGACGAGAGGGAGACATGGCGGAGTATCGAGTTCTCAATCCAGACGAGGATGTTGTCGACAAGGTCGAATTCAACAACGCCGAAGACGCCTACGAGTGGTTCAAGAATCGCGAGGTGCCTTCAGGACAACTCGGTTTCCGTATGGAGGTCAACGTCGACGGAGACTGGCGATTCTTCGACCAGACTGACGGAACCAGGTCACGCGACTGACCTCGCCCGGCCGAACGGCCGAGGAACCTTGCTGCATCCAACGGACACACCGTTGGATGCAGCTTTTTTCTCTACTCCGCCGTTCGCGACCGCTCGGCGAGCAACGCCAGACGCCGCAGGGCTTCCGAGTTCCTCGGATGAACCGCCAAGTGCTGGACCTGGTCGGGCATCAGTGACCACGGTGGGTTTGCCGCGTGCTCGATCATCTCGATGCGGCATCCTTGCGGGATCTCGTGCAAGCGCAGGATGATCTCGGCCTTGCCGAAGGGCAGTGCCCGCGCGATCAATCGCAGCTCGCGCCCTTCCTCCATACCCACCGACTCCGTCCGGTCGTTGAGCAGGACGGGCCACAGCCCAACCGAATGAGCGATGTTGCTTCCCGGTCGCGGCCAATTCGCATCGACGGCACGTATCCGTGACGACCCGACAACCCAATTGGCATACGACCAGCCGTCTGCGAGTACACGCCACACATCTTCCGTCGACGCGGTTGTTTCATGCGTTGTAGCCACGAACCCCTCCAGTGCTCTCGGCAGGCCTGCGGATCGGGACTCGACCCGCGCGAAACGGCAGTGCCGCTATCTCAGCCGGTTGTCGGTCTTACGGATTCGATGTACCCACCGGCGGCGATCTCACACGTGAACCCGGTTTCGGGGTACGGACGTCGCTGCGGCCGACGGCGATTCGTCCGGCTGGTGACCCGCCGAACTGTTAAGCTCCGCGCGAGTCAAGGCGGCGCTCGGGCGGCCGATGGCCGCGCGAAAGGTGAATACGTTGCAGTTGCGACGCATAGAGCATCACGTCCGTCGATCGCTCTCGCTGGCTGTGGCCGCGGTGATCCTGGCCGCCTGTGGAACCGGGGGTGATGGGGACGGGGCCGGCAGTGTCGCAGTGCAACCAGTCGATGCCACGTCCGAACCGGTCTCGACGCCTCCGCCCGCTCCGGCTCGACTCGAGAGCAACGTTGCGATGGAACGACTTTCGCCGAACGCCAAACCACCCCAGTTCGTTTTGTTTTCTTTCGATGGTGTCGGCGTATCAGAAAACTGGGATCTGTTCCTGGACACCGCGAACGAGGTCGATGCACGCTTCACGGCCTTGATGACCGGCTTGTACTTCCTCACCGACAAGAACAAGAAGAAGTACACCGGTCCTGGTTACGCGGCCGGAGAGTCGTCACTGGCTTTCGGAGGCACCGAGAAGGAGGTCATCGAACAAGTCGACTATCTCAATCGCACGTGGTTCGCCGGTCATGAGATGGGCACTCATTACGTCGGCCATTTCTGTGTCGGCACAAAGAACCCCGGCCGCGATTGGACCACCGCGGAATGGAACCACGAACTCGATCAGTTCTTCCGGCTGATGACCGAGTGGAAGTCACTCAACAACATCCGGAACACACCCGATCTCGCTTTCGGTCCCGACGCCGTCAAAGGCGGGCGAACGCCCTGCCTCGAAGGCGGTATGGGGCAACTGTTCCCGGCGTTGGGAGCGCACGACATGACGTGGGACTCGTCGAAGGCGGCCCGTCAACCGGGCATCTACTGGCCGACGAAGGTCGGCAGCATCTGGGAATTCCCCATCCCGTACACGTGGTCACCACCGCTCAACCACAGGCAGACCGCCCTCGACTACAACTACTGGTTCACGTTCAACCAAGCCAAGGACAGCCCCGCCAGCGCACCGAAGATCCGCCGTATCGTGAAGGAGTCCTACGACTACATGTTCCGGCGCGCCTATGAGGGCAACCGGGCCCCGTTGGTCATCGCCAACCACTTCAATGATTGGAGCGGGAACGCGTTCAACCCCGCCACAGCTGATTTCATGCGCGAGGCATGTGTGAAACCCGAAACGGTCTGTGCCACCTATCAAGACGTGATCGCGTGGATGGAGCTGCAGGATCCGGCCGTGTTGGCGCCATGGCGAAAGATGGCGCCGGTTGCCGTCGACGCCGACAGTTGACCCGCACGCCCTCTGTGCCCCCATCCCCTGCGTGCCCATCTGGGCGCAACGCTCGTAGTCCGGCCATCGGTCGAGCGATGAATCCCGTACCCCACCGTCTGAACACCATGGAAGGTTTCCTGATGCGACGACACCGCATTCTTGCCCTGCTCGGTTCACTGGCCGCCACTGCGGGCCTGATCGCCGGCTGTTCGGACGATGGGGGCGACGCCGGACCAGTGGGTACCCAGTCGTCCGTTGCGAGCGCCGGGCCCTCGGTCTCAGACGAGGTCACGGTGACCCGGATCGACTACCCGACTCTGGACGGAACGGACCCGGAGCAGAACTGGGGTGATCTCTATCTGCCCGCGGGACCGCAGGCGGTGGACTCGACCCGACTGGTCGTCTTGATCCATGGCGGCGCATGGCAGTCCCAACTGGGTGCTGATCTCTTTGATCCCTTCGCCCGCGACCTCGCTGCACGGGGAATGGCGGTGTACAACATCGAATACCGCCGGCTGGGTTCAGGCGGTGGTTGGCCGACCACATTCGAGGACGTTTCGCAGGCCCTCGACAATGTCATCGCGATCGACAAGAGGTTCCCCCAATTGGAGACCACCGACGCACTGGTGGTCGGACACAGCGCCGGGGCCCAGTTGGCGGTCTGGGGCGGGACACGACACAAACTGGATCCCACCGAGGTCGGTGCCAATCCGAAGTTCCGGCCCACCAGAGTGGTCTCCTTGGCCGGTCCGCTGGACATGGTGCAGGCAGTTCGCAACGGCGACGACCGGATCGTCGCGGCCCTCGGCGGAACTCCCGGGCAGGTACCGGAGCGTTACGCGTCGGTGGACCCGATCCAGAATCTCGATCCCGGAACTCCGGTGATCGCGGTCCACGGCACCCGGGACACTGTGGTACTCCCCTCGTTGTCACAGCGATACGTCAGTGCGCTGAAGAACGAGAACGGCAGTGGCCGTGTGGTGTTGATCGACGGCGAGGATCACGGTTCGATCGTGAGCTCGAACTCCGCCGCCTATCGCCAGATACTCGACATCATCACCGAGGGATCAACCAAGACTGTCGACCAACTGAGCGAGTGACCAACGGTCATCTCACAGTCGCTGTGACCAACAGGTATTCCCACTCCATCACGCCGTCGTGGTTCATCGCAGCGCGGGCGAGATCGTCCAGACCGTCGTCGAGTGCTGCGACAGCCGTGGGGTTCCCCGCGTTCGCGTTGTACACCGCGATGGTGGGTCCGTACGTCGTCTTGAAGAACCTGCGAAACTCCTCCGGAGACTGAAAGCGGTCGACGGTGAGTGTCCGCCGCTCGGCAGTGATGTCGGCATGGTCGCCGAACAGTTCGCGGACATGGGTCTCCTCGCCCCACAGTGGTGGGGGCTGTGCCCCGGGTTGTGGGGCGGGTGCGTACGGCTTCATGGTCGCGAACATCCGGCCGACGAATCCGCCGGGTGTCCAGCTGATCAATCCGATACGCCCTCCGGAGCGGCAGACCCGGATCAGTTCAGCGGCAGCTCGCTGGTGATCAGGAGCGAACATCACGCCCACGCACGACATCACCACGTCAAAGCTGTTGTCGGCAAAGGGAAGAGCCTCGGCGTCGGCCTCCTGCCAGGTCAGCTGTACCCCCTGCTCGGCGGCAAACGCACGACCGGCTTCGAACAGCTCGGGGGCAAGGTCCGCCGCGATCACCTCGGCTCCGGTCCGGGCTGCCGGTACGGACGCGTTGCCCGAGCCGGCCGCCACGTCGAGCACGCGGTCACCGCCCTGCAGGTCGAGTTCGGCCACCAGCATCTCGCCGAGAGCTGAGATCACCTCCGTCGCGACCGCCGGGTAGTCACCCGAGGCCCACATGGCGCGATGCCGCGCCTTGAGTTCATTCGTGTGGTGACCTGACGTGGTTCTGGTGGTGTCGGTGGTTGTCGAGTCGGCGGCCATGGCATGTTCCTATCTCTTGCGTGATCGGTTCATCTCAGAATCCGACCGTGGCCCGCAGGCAGTCCAGTGCTGGATCTGAACCGATCCAGTACAGATTTTGTACTGGTCCGTGCCGGGGACGAGGTGTGTACTGACTGGAGTGGTCCGAAAGGAGGGTTGATGTCCGGATACGGCCAGTTCTGTCCTGTCGCGAAGGCGATGGAAGTGCTCGACGAACGATGGACTCTGCTCGTAGTTCGTGAGTTACTCGCCGGCAGTACGCATTTCAACGAACTACGGCGCGGTGTCCCGCGGATGTCACCTGCACTGCTCTCCAAGCGGTTGCGGACTCTCGAGCACGCGGGCGTCGTCGAACGCCACGTTGCGGGCGGGCGGACGAGCTACGCGATGACTGCAAGTGGCAGGGAGCTGTCGTCGGTGGTCGAGGCCCTCAACGCCTGGGGCATCCGCTGGATCGGCGAACTCGGAGACGAAGACCTCGACCCCCACCTGCTGATGTGGGACATGCGTCGGACAGTACCCACAGACGTGTGGCCGACGAGCCGCACGGTGATAGCCTTCCGGCTCGGCGGCGTGGCTGCCAACGCCCACCGCTGGTGGCTGGTCGTGACGCAAGGCCAGGTGGACATCTGCGACTGCGACCCCGGCTTCGAAACCACCGCCACGGTCGTGGCCGAGCTCCGTGACCTCACCGCGGTCTGGCGGGGTGACCGCTCTTGGGAGACAGCCTGTTCCATCGGCACGGTCCAGATCGTCGGTCCCGACGACGTGCGCCGTCGTGTGCCCGGCTGGATCGGGCAGGGGCAGATGGCCGCGATCCCCAGGCCTGTCACGGCAGACCGGACATGATCACCGCGTGCCGGAGATGAGTCCTTCGGTGGCGTCCCACAGCCGGGCCGCCAGCTCGGCGTCCTGGGCCTCCTTGCTGGGCTCGGTCTGCTTGCCGCCTTTGACGTAGCGGCCGGTGAATGTACCCGCCTCCGGTGCGGATGCCGCCCACACCGCTGACCGCGCACCTTTGTCGACGGTGGCCATGAACGGGGTGAGCAACACGCCGATCACCTGATACCCGAACGGCAGATCACGCCCGAGAGTGGTGCCTTTGACGAATCCCGGATCGGCACAATTCGCCACCAACCGAGCTGGGTCGTTGCGGCGCGCGAGTTCGGTCGTGAACAGCGTCAGCGCCAACTTCGAATTGTTGTACACGCGTTGACCGCTGAACTTACGGCCCTTCTCCTGCAGATCCTGGATGTCGATGTGGCCGCCACGGTGTCCCGACGAACTGATGTTCACTATCCGCGACGGTTCGCCGGCAGCGGCTGCTTCCGCCATGACGGGCGCCAGCGACGTACTGAGTACGAAGGGCGCCAGGTAGTTGACCGCAAAGGTGAGTTCGAACCCGTCCTTGGACTCACGTGGGTCACCGATGTCGATGCCGGCGTTGTTGATCAGCACATCGATACGCTCGAATCGCTGTTGCAGATCGGTCGCCAGCGCACGCACATCCGCCAGATCAGACAGATCTGCGAGCGCTGTACTGACGCTGCCGGTCGGCGATTGACCCGGTGATCCTGAACCGAGCTCCCCGGCCACTTCTGCGGCCTTCACCTCGTCTCGGGCTACTAGGACGACGTCGGCGCCCTGTGCGTACAACCGCCGTGCGGTTTCCTTGCCCAGCCCCGATGTGGCCCCCGTGACGACGACAGTCCTACCCGCGAGCTCATGCCTCTGCGTCATGGTTTCCTCCCTGTCGGCCGGTCGCCCGGTTCGTTTCTGCCATCACAGGATTCCGGATTCGCGCCCCACCTGCACAGTGCGGACAACAAGATCGTCGATGACCTTGTTCGTCGGTCCGCCGTCGCGTGAAGCATTTCGCGGATCGTTGATCAGTCGTCGGCGAACGCCCTCGGCGATGATGGTCAACCGCCACAGGGCAAGGGTGTGCCAGTAGCCGACGTCGGTCACGTCCCGGCCCGTCGCCTCCGCATAGCCGGCGATCAACTCGGCCCGCCGCGGGAACCCGGGAAGTGTCGGCGCGGTGAAGGGCCCGGCCACCCCGTCGCCCGATTCCGGCCAGAACGCCAGCAGGTTGCCCAGGTCGGCGAGCGGTTCACCGAGCGTGCACAGCTCCCAGTCCACGATGCCGATCACGTCACCGTTCTCGGCCCCGGTGATCACGTTGCTCATGTAGTAGTCGCCATGCACCAGTGTCACCTCGGACTGATCCGGGGCGTGCGCAGCAAGCGCCTGGGCGACCTCGGTGATCTCCGCGATGTCCTGGGTCTTGGAGTGTTCCCATTGCGCCGACCAGCGCTTGAGTTGTCGGGCCGCAAAAGGCTTCTTGCTCGCCAGATCGTCGAGACCGACCTTGGCGAGGTCGACCGAATGAACGGTGCCCAGTGCCCGCGGCAGACTCAACCCGATGGCTCGCCGGCGTTCGGGCGACAATTGCGAGGCCACCGCCACATCGTCGACCACAACCCCGTCGACATAACCCATCAACACAAGCGGGGCGTCTGTGACAGCCGGATCACTGGTGGTGGCGATCATCTCCGGCACCGGAACCGGGGTGTCCTGCAGTGCAGACATGATCCGGTGTTCGCGCAGCACGTCATGAGCCGATGCCAGCAGCGCTCCCAGTGGCGGGCGACGGAGAACCCAGTGGCGGCCACCGGCGTCCCCGACGCGGTACGTCAGATTGGATTGACCGTTGCCGATACGCGAAAACGACAGCGGGGCAACAGCTCCAATGTCGAGACCGACGATCCATTCGGTGACCAGATCAGTGTCGATCCCGACGGCCGTACTCATGCCTTCGCCTCCGTCTTACGGTAAGGCCCGAGCTCCTGGCGCGCGATGGTCCGCTTGTGCACCTCGTCGGGACCGTCGGCCAGCCGAAGCGCGCGCAGGTGTGCGTACATGCTGGCGAGTGGGAAGTCGTCGGACACCCCTCCCCCTCCGTGGACCTGTATCGCCCGGTCGACGATCTTGAGCGCCATGTTGGGTGCGGCGACCTTGATGGCAGCGATCTCGGTGCGCGCTTGTTTGTTCCCCACGGTGTCCATCAACCACGCCGCTTTGAGGGTGAGCAATCGATTCATCTCGATGTCGATGCGCGCCTCGGCAATCCAATCCTGGATGTTCGCCTGGGCGGCGAGCGGCTTACCGAATGCGATGCGCGAGGAAGCGCGCTCACACATCAGTTCCAGTGCGCGTTCGGCCATCCCGATCGCTCGCATGCAGTGGTGTATCCGTCCCGGTCCGAGGCGGGCCTGGCCGATCATGAAACCTGCGCCGACCCCGGCCAGGACGTCGCTGTCGGGCACACGCACGTCCTCGAAGAGAACCTCGGCGTGTCCCTCCCTGTCCTGGTAACCGAACACCGGCAGGTTGCGGATCACCCTGACGCCCGGAGCGTCGATCGGGACCACCATCATCGATTGCTGCGCGTGGGCTGCCGCGTCGGGATCGGTCTTTCCCATCACGATCAGGACTTTGCAGTTGGGGTGTAATGCGTTCGACGTCCACCACTTTCGGCCGTTGAGGATCCACTCGTCCCCGGACCGGGTCATGCTCATCTGGATGTTTGTCGCGTCGGAGCTGGCGACCGCCGGTTCGGTCATCGCAAACGCGGACCGGATCGTGCCCTCGAGGAGTGGCGTCAGCCAGCGCTCTTTGTGTTCATCACTGCCGAACAGTGACAGCACTTCCATGTTCCCGGTGTCCGGAGCCGAACAGTTGGTTGCCTCCGGTGCCAGTGCAGCACTTCGACCCATGATCTCGGCAAGTGGCGCATACTCCGAGTTGGTCAGACCTGCGCCGTAGCGGGGATCGGGATGGAAGAGGTTCCACAACCCGCGCTCTTTCGCCTCGGTCTTGAGTTCTTCGATGATCGGCGGATCGAAATGCGGATTACCGGATTCGGCCATTTGCCTGGCGTAGATCTGCTCCGCCGGATACACGTGCCCCGTCATGAAATCGAGAAGGCGATCTCGGTATTCGAGGCATCGGTCGGAGTAGGCGAAATCCATGTGATGAGTCCTGTATCGAGTGAGAGATGTCTCGGGCAGACCTGATCGCCCGAGTCGAAGCCGGCTGGTTCGGAACGTCAGGAATCCGAGAGCAGATGACGCTGATAACGACGCATCCCGGAAATCCAACGGTCGTAATCCGACCCCTTGTTACGGTAGAAGTCCAGTACTTCCGGATGCGGGAGAATCAAGAATTTTTCCTGTTCGACCGCGGCGAGAACCTGGACCGCCACGTCTGCCGGTTGAAGTACCGCGCCCGCGCCGATCACTGCGCTGGCGGCGACAGAAGCGCCCGGCTGGTCGGTCTCGAACCCGGAGCGAAGCAACTCGGTCTCCACTCCCATGGGGCACAGACAACTCACTTTCACACCCTGGTCGCCGTAGGTGACAGAGAGCCACTCGGCGAAACCCACTGCAGCGTGCTTGGAGACCGAGTAAGTGGCCGAACCGATCTGAGTCAGCAGACCTGCCGCAGACGCCGTCGACACGAAATATCCGCCGCCACGCTCGATCCATCGCGGAACGAGCAACCGCGCGGCACGGACGTGGGCCATGACGTTCACCTCGAGGGCGATGTCCCACAAATCGTCGGGAGTGTCCAGGCCCAGTCCGGCGGTGGTCCCGGCGTTCGCGAAGAAGATGTCCACCGGCCCGAACTCACTCTCGGCGCGGTCGACAATCCGCTGGAGCACACCTTCATCCGCGACATCTCCGCCCTCCGCGACAGCACGACCATCATGCGAAGCGTTGATCTCGTCGGCAACGGCCTCTGCCTTGCCCGCGTTCAGGTCTGCAACCACAACCCGGCTCCCGGCCTCTGCCAGAGCACGACTGAGGGCCGCGCCGATTCCGGCTCCACCGCCGGTTACAACAGCAACTTTCTGGGCTACGTCCATCTCTGCGATCGTAGGCGAGTCACCCGGCGGCGACGTCACACGCCGGGGCTGGCGCGTCCTCGAAGAGCGGATCACCCAAGGGTTCCAGATAGGCGACGTACAGGACCACGGGAACAGTGCCGAGGTTGCGTCCGACGTGGGTGTTGGCGACCCCGCTCGGTTCATTGATGAAATCGCCCGTACGGAAGATCTGGGGAACGCAGTCGGGCCCCGGATGGGTCAGGGTGCCCGCACCGACGAATCCGACAACCGGTCCATCGTGGTAATGCCACCCGGTGGTCCCGCCTGGAGCGATGGTGATCTCGCGCGCCACGACGTGAACACCAGCCGGGATGAATGGGATCAGCTCGGCGGGAATCTCGAAATCCGCGAGAGTCTTGGCCGAAATGTCTTTGCTGGGCGTCGCCGTAGCAGTTGCCGCACCGACGAACAATGCCGCCGTCACCAGCAAAACTGCGGTCACAGACCGGATGAGTTGTTTCATTTGCTGAGCGTAACGGCGATCGAGCCGCCTCACGCGGTGTTCGATACGAACCCGATCCTCCGAGAACCAGCCGCCGTACAATTCTTGCGCACAGCCGGATTGCCCGGTTTCACCACGAGGAGCGACGTGACACGTTCATCCAACCGACCGTCCCGCCTCGGCTTCTTCACTCGGAACGCCGTGGGCTTCAGTTCGGCAGAGGCGTTCATGATCATCGCGATCACCACCATTCTTCTCACCCGGGGTTACTTGTGGATCACCGATTATCCGCAAGTCGGGGGCGGGAACCTACACATCGCCCACGCGCTCTACGGCGGAGCGTTCATGATGCTGTCGCTGCTGATCAGTTGGTGGCTGCTGGGGTTCGGCGCCCGATTGTTCTGTGTTGTCCTCGGCGGTATCGGTTTCGGTCTGTTCCTCGACGAGGTGGGCAAGTTCGTCACCAAGGACAACGACTACTTCTACGGACCTTCCGCCGAGATCATGTATGTACTGGTCGTTTTCGTTCTGATCGTAGGTCGGGTCCTACGAGAGGTACGGCCTCTGAGCGCTCACGAGAAGGTCTCGTCGGCAGCCTCCATCGCGGCCGACGGGGTTGCGCGAGGCCTGGCCCCGCACCGGCGGGAGCTCGCGCTGCGCCTGGTCGAGGAAGCCGAGGAGATGGGCTACGACAAGGTTGCGGCGGAACACATTCGCAGCCTTCTGCTGACATCCGGCATCGCATCAGCGCGGTTGTACGCACTGTCGCAGTGGGCCCCCCGCTTGATCCCTTCGTGGTTCCGAAGTCCGCGATGGCTGCCGATCGTCGGTTGGCTGATGACCGTGACCGCGGCGTTGGCGTTCGGCTTAGGACTTCTCGGCGTCGCGATGAACGGGATCTACCTGGACGACGACAACGTGACGTTCGAATTGGCGGGCATGAGCATGGCCACCGCCATTCTTCTCCTGAGTTCTACCGTCACACTTGCTTTTTCACTCCCGGCGATGGTGATGCTGCGTAAGACCGACAAGATGTGGCCGCTGCATTTCCTGCGGTACGGCGCACTCACCTTCACGATGCTCAATGCGTTGGTCGATTTCGCAACCGAAGGATTCGCCGCTCTGGTGAACCTGTCTGTCGGGGTGTTCACCCTGGCCATCATCTCTTACCGGATCGACGTCCGTGCCAGGGTGGCCCGGCCTCGGGCACACGAGGAAGCGTTGGCGGCAAGTACTCCCGTCCGCGACTGAGCCGCCGGTCCCCCGCCTCAACCGAGGTCGCGGACGAGTGCGCGTCCGGCCGCCCGGCCGGAGAAGATGCAGCCACCGAGGAACGTGCCCTCGAGCGCGTTGTAGCCGTGTACCCCACCGCCACCGAAACCCGCGACCTCGCCGGCTGCATACAGACCTTCGAACGGCTCACCGGACGGCCGGATCACCTTCGCATCGAGATCGGTCTCCAGCCCACCCAGCGTCTTTCGGGTCACCAGATGTAGGCGGACGGCAATCATCGGGCCGTATTTCGGGTCTTGCAACTTGTGAGGCCGTGCCACCCGGATGATCTTGTCACTGAGGTAGTTTCGGGCATTGCGGATCGCCATGATCTGCATGTCCTTGGTGTATTTGTTGTCCAGTTCGCGGTCGCGGGCCACCACTTCGGCTTCGATGCTCGCGAAGTCGAGCTGCGGACCTGTGGTGATCTCGTTCATCCCGGCCACCAGATCGCGGAGATTGTCGCGGACGACAAAGTCGATGCCGTGCTCCTTGAAGGCCTCGACCGGACCCGTTGCGCCTTTGCGGACGCGCTGAAGCAGAAGCTTGATGTCTTTTCCGGTGAAGTCCGGGTTCTGCTCCGAACCCGAGAGGGCGAACTCTTTTTCGATGATCGCCTGGGTCAGGATGAACCAGGTGAAGTCGTGGCCGCCACGAGTGATCGTTCCCAGTGTGCCCAACGAGTCGAAACCCGGGAAATTCGGAACCGGCAGCCGTTTGCCCGTGGCGTCGAGCCACAGTGACGATGGGCCCGGGATGATCCGGATGGCGTGGTTGGGCCAGATCGGGTCCCAGTTCTTGATCCCCTCGGGGTAATGCCACATGCGGTCACTGTTGACGATGTTGCCGCCGGCGTTCTTGGTGATCTCGAGCATTCGCCCGTCCACGTGCGCGGGTACGCCGGTGATCATGTGTGCTGGGGCAGGCCCGAGACGGTCTACCGGCCAGTTCTTCTTCACGAGGTCGAAGTTGCCGCCGATGCCTCCTGAAGTCACGACCACAGCTTCGGCACGGAGTTCGAACTCGGCGGCGGTTTCACGACTCGACGACACCCCTCGCCGCTGGGTCGAGGGCACCAGGACAGATCCCCGTACGCCCACTGCCGCCCCGTTCTCCACGATGAGCTCGTCCACCTGATGCCGGTACTTGATGGTGACCAGACCCTTGGCAGCACCGTCGAGAACCGGCTCGCGGAACACCCGGACCACCTCCGGGCCCGTTCCCCAGGTGATGTGGAATCGCGGGACAGAGTTGCCGTGGCCGGCAGCGAGACCGGAGCCACGCTCGGCCCAACCGACTGTCGCCATCACACGCAGGCCCAGATCGTGCAGATACGAACGCTTTTCGCCGGCGGCGAAGTTCACGTAGGCCTCGGCCCATTGCCGCGGCCAGTGGTCCTCACGGTCACGATCGAATCCGGCGGAACCGAACCAGTCCTGCCGGGCCAGTTCGACCGAATCCTTGATGCCGAGTCTGCGCTGCTCGGGGGAATCGACGAAGAACAGACCACCCAGGGACCAGAAAGCCTGCCCACCCAGGTTCTGTTCGTTCTCCTGTTCCAGCACGGCCACGCGCTTGCCGGCCTTCACCACTTCATGGGTTGCGACCAGCCCGGCCAGCCCGCCCCCGACCACAATGACGTCGAACCTGTCGGCCATCACGGCGCCTCCTCGCGTCCAATACCCGGCATGACGTTCACCCGGCGCATCCGAACAGAGCATAAAGAACGACGCGGGCGGCAGTCCGAGCTACGGCGGCTTTGCGAATTGCCCGCACTGCCGAGGCGCGGAGAAGATACTTGGGGCGTGGTGACAACGGACAGCGGAGAAGACGGCCACGAACGGCAGCGTTTCCGGAAGCTGGCGCAAGCGGCGATGAACGCAGACATCACTGTCGGGCAACTGGACACGATCATCGGTGACCTCGGCGGGGCCCTGACCGACTTCGACAAGGCGATGGCCGGATTCGACACGACCCTCGGCAGTTTCGGCGCAGCCATGGACGACTTCTCGGCGACACTGACGCGGGTGGACAGCACGGTCACGAAAATGGTCGCGGTGGTCGAACGGATCGAACGTGTTGTCGGACGGGTGGAGAACATCGTCGATGTCGCCGAAACGCTGCTTGCACCGGTGGCATCCGCCGAGGCGATGGTGCGTGGCCTGCTGGGAATCGGACGCCGGGGCTGACCGACACCGCGACGTCATTCCCGCCGGGCGGCAGACCGCACATAGTCACTGGGTGTCCGACCGACAACCGCCTTGAACTCGCGGGCCAGGTGAGCCTGATCGGAGTAACCAAGTGACGCTGCCACATCCGCTACCGACAACTGGCCTTCACGCAGGGCGAGCGCGGCGTCTTGCAACCGGCGACGCTGGATCAACCACTTGGGGCTCAGGCCCGTTCGATGTACGCACAACCGCTGAAGGGCTCGCGTGGACATGTTCACCGCGTCTGCGAGCTCGGCGACGCGGCGCGGCCCGTCATCGTCTTCGACCACATCGACGACCCGGTTGATCAACTCGCCTTCGTCGTCGATCTCCCACTGCGTGGCCCAGTCGAGGTATACGGACAGGACCTCCTCGTAGGCGCGCCGATCCGGTTCCGAACATGAGCGCATCGCCGTCCGCACGGCTCCTGCGACATCGCCCCGGCCGGGGATGGGCAAAGGCTCGCCGATCGGCAACACCGGTCCGCCGGCCGTCGAACCCGCCATCGATCTGCCTGTCAGCAGCGTGATCGCGGCGGGTCGCAACAGAACTGCCGCGGCCCAGCTCTTCCCCTCGAGCTTCTGCTCACTGGTCCCCTGACTGACGCAGTAGAGGGCAGCCTTGTCCGGCTCGACGACCACGTTCCCGCCGGGGTGTTCGAGGACTGGTTGAACGATCGGTGCCGGAAGGTTCCAGGATGCGATCCAGACATGCCGTAGAAGGCTCCCGGCCCGGTGTCCGGGAGGGACCGCGAGGCGTGAGATCTGTACGCCACGGGCGCCTGGGCGCAGGTCACCACGCGGCCCGATGGGCCCATGGTGGGAACTGTCGCGTTTCTTCAAGCGCTCACACCCTGCGTCGGTGGACCATCGCCTTCATGAGTATCCACGCTGCCACCGGGCAATTCACCGATCACGGAATCCCCCACGGCTATACCTCCCTCACACCCTTCATCGTCGTCACGCCAGCTGCCGAGGCAATCGAGTTCTACAGCAACGTCTTCGGGGCACACGTTGAACAGCGCACCGACTTCCCCGGTCCCGACGGTGAACCGATTGTCGCGCATGCCGACCTCGACTTCGGGACGGGGCGGTTACAACTGGGCGACCCCAACCCTCAGTATGGACTGGTGCCGAGGCCAGACGGGGACTGCGACTGCTACTCGATCGCCGTCTACGTCACCGACGTGGATTCCGTGGTGCAGCGGGCCGTCGATGCGGGTGCGGTCATCCGCGAGGAGGTACAGACATTCGTCTCCGGTGATCGGTTCGGCTCGGTGCGCGACCCTTTCGGGGTGCGATGGTCGGTGATGACCCGGATCGAGGACCTCTCCCCCGCCGAGAGCGCCTCGAGAATCGAGGAGTGGGCAAAGCAGCAGGGCTGACGATGCGCGCAGACATATCACCGATGCGTAGCGTGGGCCCATGGGCATCACGCATTCGAGTACCGTCCCCACACCTGTAGACGAGGTGTTCGCCTGGCACGGACGGCCGGGCGCCTTCACGCGGCTGGCGCCACCCTGGGGACCACCGTCGTTGATCAAAGAAGCCGAGTCGCTCAGTGACGGAACTGCGGTGTTGGGGTTCCCGGGTGGACTGAAATGGGTCGCGCGGCATCAGCCGTCGAGGTACCACCCGCCCAATCAGTTCGTGGACAAGCTGGACTCGTGGCCACTGAAGTCTGTGCTGACGTGGACGCATCATCACGGATTCTCTGCCGTCGACGCGAACTCCACTCTGGTCACCGACACGGTCGACACGCCCGTCCCGACTGCGTTGCTACGGCCCATGTTTCGCTACCGGCATCGCCAGCTCGCCGACGACCTGGCGGCCCACGCATGGGCGAACGAGTCCGGGCGCGGACCGATGACCATTGCGATGACCGGCTCATCCGGCCTGGTGGGTACCGCCCTCAAGGCCTTCTTGACCACCGGCGGGCACCGGGTGATCTCACTCGTACGCCGCGATCCCTCCCACGGAGACGAGCGACGCTGGGATCCCCACAATCCGGCACCAGACTTGGTGGACGGCGTCGACGCAGTGGTCCACCTGGCCGGCGAATCCATCGCGGGCCGATTCAGTGACAGCCACAAACGAGCGGTCCGCGACAGCCGCATCGACCCCACGGCACAGTTGTCGTCGGTGATTGCGGCCACCACACCCCAGCCCGCGCTCATCTGCGCCTCGGCCGTGGGCTTCTACGGGTACGACCGCGGCGACGAGCAGCTCGACGAGAACGCCTCGCGTGGTGAGGGCTTCCTTGCCGACGTTGTCGCCGACTGGGAGGCGGCGACCGAAGCCGCAGGCGACTCCGGCGTCCGGGTGGTCAACGTCCGCACCGGGATCGTGCAGGCTGCGGCCGGTGGCACACTACGGCTGCTACGCCCACTGTTCACGGTGGGGTTCGGCGGGCGGATCGGGGACGGCAGGCAGTGGCTGCCGTGGATCGCGATCGACGATCTGGTGGACATCTACCATCGCGCCATCGTCGACGAAACGGTGCGGGGACCGATCAATGCGGTGGCACCCAATGCCGTGCGGAACAGCGACTACACCGCCGCCTTGGCTCGGGCGGTGCACCGGCCGGCGATCGTGCCCGTGCCCAGCCTGGGCCCACAACTGATCCTCGGCGCGCAAGGTGCTCGCGAACTCGCGTTGGCCAACCAGCATGTGGTGCCGTCCCGGCTCACCGCGATCGGGCATCGCTTCCGGTGGCCAGAAGTATCCGACGCACTGCGTCATCAACTCGGAGGTGCCACCGATCGGACGTAGGTCGGGAGGCGCACACGATCAGCGTGCGAGCTCTTTTCTGATGTTCTCGATGAAGCGGTCCACGTCGTCGTCGGTGGTGTCGAAGGAACACATCCATCGCACCGTTCCTCCCGCCTCATCCCAGTTGTAGAAACGCCACGACTCACGGACCCGTTCGGCGGCTGCGCGATCGAGGACGGCGAACACGGCGTTCGACTCGGTGGACTGCGCGAAACGAAGCCCCGGAACACCTTCGAGACCACTTCGTAGACGCGCGGCCATCGCGTTGGCGTGCGCGGCAGCGCGGATACCGTTGCCGTCCTCGAACAGTGCCAGCAGTTGCGCCGAGATGAATCTCATCTTGCTGGCCAGCTGCATGCTCAGTTTGCGTAGATAGATCAAGCCGTCGACCCGGTCTGGGTCGATCACCACGATCGCCTCGGCGCCGAGCGCACCGACCTTGGTGGCACCGAGGCTGACGATGTCCACACCGACGTCGGTGGTGAACCGCCCCATCGGCATCTGCAGGGCCGCAGCCGCATTCCACAGCCGTGCGCCGTCGACATGCAACGCCATGTTGTTCCGGTGAGCGAAGTCGGCGTTGGCCGCGATCTCTGCGGGGGTGTAGAGCGTCCCGAGCTCGGTGACCTGGGTCAGGCTGACCACAGCTGGCTGTGCCCGATGCTCGAAACCCCAGCCATAAGCCTCCGTCGCGATCAGTTCCGGCGTCAGCTTGCCGTCCGGGGTGGGCACCGTCAGCAGCTTGATACCACTGACGCGTTCGGGCGCACCGCCTTCGTCGGTGTGGACATGCGCAGACTCCGTGACGATCGCAGCGCCCCAACGCGGCATGAGCGATGTCAGCGCCACCACATTGGCGCCGGTTCCGTTGAAGACAGGAAAAACCTCGGCGCGGGAACCGAATTCGTTGCGGATGACCGCCCGCAGCGCGTCGGTGTAGTCGTCTTCGCCATAAGAGACCTGATGGCCACCGTTCGCCTCGGCGATGGCAGTCAACACCTCTGGCAGCACTCCGGCGTAGTTGTCGGACGCGAATGCACGCCACTCGGGGTCATGTCGTCTCAAGGATTCTGCTTTCCATGTGAGGTCTCACCCTCCGAAACGCTCGGTACGGATGTTCGCGGCGGGATAACCCAGATCGAGTAGCCACTGCGCATACTGTTCGACGAAAGCCGTTGGCCCGCAGACCCGCACCTGCGGATCGAGGCCCACCGGGATCAGAGCGGCCGCGAACTCGGCGATGTCCGGCCGACCGGCCGGTCGCGTCGACGATTCAGGCGCCTGCCGGGTGTACACGTAGTCCACACGCAGTCGTTCAGAAGCGACCAGGCTTTCCAGTTCCTGCGCGTAGTAGCGACTTGCGGGTGTGCGCAGCGAATAGAAGAGCCGAAAAGGCGCCTGGGAGGACGCGTGTTCGTGTTCCCGGATCATCGACATGAGTGGCACCACGCCTGATCCACCTGCGATCAGCTGCACCGGGTTCTGTTCGTTCGGCCTCCAGACGAACCAGCGACCGATCGGCCCGCGGACCTCCACCTGGTCACCCACCTGCAGGTCGTACACGAGGTAAGGCGAGACCTCTCCGTCCTCGAGCTCCTCGACGGTGGTCTCGAGCAGGTCGTCACCGGTGGCCGCGGCAATCGAGTAGGACCTCACCGCCTGATACCCATCCTCGGCGGTCAGGCGGATGTCGACGTGTTGACCCGGCAGCACCCGGCCGCGATCAGGCAGCCGTAAGCGCAGGGTGCGTGCGGTTTGCGTCTCCATCTCGGCCGCGACCACCGTCGCGGGCCGCCAGCCGTTCACCAATACCGCTCTTCTTTCCACGGGTCTCCGTGGTTGTGGTATCCGTTGGTCTCCCAGAAGCCCGGCACGTCGTCGTCCAAGATCGTCAGACCGTTGACCCACTTGGCTGACTTCCAGAAATACAGGTGCGGGATCAACAGTCGTGCCGGCCCACCGTGTTCGGCGGCAAGTGGCTCACCGTCAAAGGTGTGCGCAACCCACGCCTTGCCGTCGAGGACATCTTCCAGCGGCACATTGGTGGTGTACCCGCCATAACAGTGGGCCAGGATGAAACCGTCGGGATCGACGTCTTCACCGAGGAGCACATCCAGCGAGACTCCCCGCCACGTCGTGTCGAGCTTGGACCACGCCGTCACGCAATGGATGTCGACGGTGACGTCCTCCTGGGGCAGCGCCATGAACTCGTCCCACGTCCAGCTCTGCAGCTCACCGTCTCGCCCTTTGACGTCGAAGCCCCACTGCTCCTGTCGGATCGCCGGGGTGGGTCCGGCGGTCAGGACGGGGAAGTCGCGGGTCAGGTATTGCCCTGGCGGTAGCCGATCGTCCTTCTGCCGGCGGCGGGCCCCGAAGCCCTTGTTGATGATGGCCATGGGTGCAATTGTGCGCTGTGCCCACCGATCGTGCATCGACAGGCCCGGACTCACCCACCTGCGTTCTGTCGGAGGAGTTCGCGTGACCGCAGGGTCTGGTCGGCGCTCCACTGCGTCGGCTGCAGGATCGACGCCCACGAATCGGCGGTTTCTCGACCACCATCTCGGGCCGGACCGCAGACGGCTCGGACTAGTCTGGACCCGTGTCGCATCCGAGTCTGCTCTGCATCCACGCGCATCCCGATGACGAAGCGCTCTGGACAGGGGGTGTCCTCCTCCGATGCGCAGAACTCGGCGGTCGCACGTCGGTTGTGACGTGTACGTGGCCCCCGGGCTCCGAACGGGCCGGCGAACTGCAGCGGTCCCTCCAGATACTGAATGCCGGTGCCCCGAGGCTGTTGGGGTATGCAGATCTCGGTGTCACCGACACCACAGAGGACTATCGCTCGTTCTGCGATGCCCCTTTTGATGAACTGGTCGAGTCGGTGGTCGCCCATATCCGGGCATTCCGGCCGGACACCGTGCTGACGTATGACCCGATGGGTGTGTACGGGCACCCCGACCACATCCAGACACATCGCGTTGCGGTTGCTGCGATCGGAGCAGCCGGATACCCGCAGCTGTACCCCGAGGCGGGCCCACCCTGGCGGCCGAAACTCCTCTACCAGGCCACCATGCCGTTCTCGGCTGCCCAGCTTCTCTGGCCTGCGGTGAGAAAACAGGCGAACCGCCCGGTGGGGCCGCTGCCCGGGGTCCCCGACGAGGAGATAGATCTCTTCGTCGACGTGACCGCGTGGCTGCAGACCAAGTGGGACGCCTTGTCCGCACACAAGAGCGAGATCGCCAGAGGTGGCGCAATGACCATGCTCGCTGCCCTGCCGGAGGACGTTCGCTGGGATGTCCTGCGAACCGAGTGGTTTCAGCGAATGGCGCTCCAGCCCGACGCGGAAGCGTTCGACGCCCTACGCTTCTCGCCCTAGCTCACTCGAGCCTGGTCCGTAAGCCGCTTGCGCGCAGCACTTTCCGATTCACACCGGCCCTGATGGCCTCTTCGGTGCCGACGAGCCGCACGCGAGCACTGGCCCGGGTGATGGCTGTATAGAGCAGTTCGCGTGTCAGCAGGGATGACCGCTCCGGAGGGATCACCACGGACACGGACTCGTATTGTGAGCCTTGGCTGCGGTGAATTGTCATGGCATACACCGACGTTGCCGACACCAGCTGAGACGGATGCAGCATTTTGATCGACTGGCCGCGCGCGAACGCCACCATCGGCCTGCCGTCGATGTTCACCACCACCCCGGTATCTCCGTTGTAGATGCCTGTGTCGTAATCGTTTGCGGTCACCAGTAGTGGTTGTCCGGCGAACCACCGGCCCGTGTCGAAAGCCTCCTCCGGTGCGTCGATCCATTCGGTCGCCAATCGTGACCAGTATTCGACGCCCGACGTACCTTCCCGATGAGCACACAGCAGTCGATGCGAGCTCAGTCCGGCCAGGGCCGCCGCGGCATCCCCGGCCTCCGCGGCCACGCGCACTGCGGTGGCGGAGTCGACGACGTCGCGCCGCACCGATTCGAGAGTGTCGAACCCGACGAGTTCGAACTCGTCATGGCCGGCGCCGAGGAGATCGATCACCTCATCGGCATCGCCCCGGCGCACAGCCGCAGCCAACTGTTCGATCCTCTCCCCGAACCGGCGTACCCGCGTCAGACGGATCACTCCTCCCCCCAGCTGTTCACGCTCCTCGACCGACAGCGCGTCTACGTTGTCGGCGTCGGGTTCGAGGTCCTCGGCGACCAGACTGCTCAGCACCGGATTGGTCTGCTCGGTGACGGGCCTCGCGACCAGATCGGCGAGCACAGCCCCGGCATCCACGGAGGCCAGTTGATCAGGGTCCCCCACCAGGACAAGCCTGGATTGGGGGCGCAAGGCATCGAGTAGTCGCGACATCATCGTCAGCGACACCATCGACGTCTCGTCGACGACCACCAAGTCGTGAGGCAGCCGGTTCGTGCTGTCGTGTGCGAATCGGCTGCGGTTTCCCGGCCGCCATCCGAGTAACCGGTGAAGGGTGGTTGCCGTCAGATGCTCCGGAAGCCCGAGTTCGGGTGCCTGAGCGCGCACCGATGCCTCGAGTTGGGCCGCTGCCCTGCCCGTCGGCGCAGCCAGAGCAACGCGAAGACCCGGTCCGTACTCGTCGAACATGAGGGCCAGTACCCGCGCAACGGTGTGCGTCTTACCGGTGCCCGGTCCCCCTGCGATGACCGTTGTCCACCCGGCCGTCGCCAGGGCAGCAGCAATCCGCTGTCGGTCGGGACCGGCGTCGGGGAAATGCCGGTGGAGCCCCTCCGACAATCGCCCGGCGTCGAGATCCGGGTGCGTACGGGCCCGGTTGTCGAGGAGCTCACGGATTCGCTGTTCCTGTTGGAAGTAGCGACGGAGGTAGAGCAGTGGACCCTCGGGCGTGTGTGCGAGATGAAGCGGCCTCAACGGTCCCGCTGCGGCACCCGTCAGCAGAGGACTCGACTCGAGCGCTCTGACGACGTCGGCCGGGTCCGGCCACGGCAACGTGTCCGGATCGATCCCCGACTCCTCGTCATCGATGGCCATCTCGGAGAGCCGGTTGACCTCCACACAGACCGACCCCAACCGGACCGCGCGCACTGCCAGCGCGGTCGCGATCAACACCGCCGGCTCGATGTCGGTCTTGGACAGTGCAGCAAGTCGTTGAGCCACATGGACATCGGCGGCGCTGAGCACGCCGGCCTGATTGAAGGGCACCAGTGGCGCAGCGGCGTTCAACACGATCCGTGCGTCGACATCGGCGGTCACACGGTCACCGTCCTTCCGGCGATGAGGTCGGACACGGCAGCGATGAGGGTCGCCGACGGCCTCCACTCGAACACGCCGCAGCCCGATGGCGTCTGCGGCCCGATCATTGCGCGGACGAAATGGTATTGAACGCCTCCGAGGTGCACAGACGGGTCGTAACCCGGCAATCGCCATCGTAGATAGCGGTGCAACGCAACCGAATACAGCAACGCCTGCAGAGGATAGTGCGAGTGCATCATCTCCCGGGCCATCGACTCCGGTGTGTAGTCCAGGCAGGTGAGGTCGCCGCGCGCGGTCCGGTTCGTCTTGTAGTCCACCACCACGAATCGGTCGCACGGGATCCGCAGAACCGCGTCGATGCTGCCAGTGAGGAATCCGCGCAGCGGCGGTGCGGGCACCCGACGCAGCAGGGCGGGATAGTCGGCGAGCAGATCATCGGGCGACAGATGCTCCGCCATCAGGTCGCTGATGTCTCGCAGGGTCGGATCGGTCTGCGATCCGAGCGGGAACTCGAAGGTCAGCTCTGACAAGCGATCCTTCGAAGGTATGCGCGCGAGGGTGAGTTCGCGATCAGCACCCAAAGGTGTGTGCATCACCGCGGTCAGCGCCTCGGCGAGCACATCGATGTCGACCTCGGCCATCCGCGCCAGCGCGGCCTCGACACAGCGGCGACGCACTTCGTCCGCCAGATCGGTGACATCGGTGTCGACGGTCTCGAGTACCTCGTGGACAAGCGTTCCGAAGGCCGCCCCGAAAGGCAGCGAGTTCATCAGCGACACGTGTTTGAGTTCGGCAGGACCTTCCGTGGTCGCCTCGGCAAGAGGTTCCACCGTCTGCTCGTCTGTCTTGTCCGTGACCTCGGGCTCGCTCGCCACGCCCGGCTGATGTGTGCCCGCCACCAACGCCGAATAGGAGGTGCGCCGCCACGAGCGGTCGATGACGCGGGTGAAGGACGCTGACCCCAGGTCGCCTGCCGACGGCTTCGGTTGTTGCCAACGGGGGCTGCCCATTGGTGCAAAAGTTGCCGGCTGCACGGTGACCACGCCGCCTGCTGCCTCACCCCATTCGGTGAAGAAGCGGGCCACCCGCGCATCGTCGGGTACCACCGGACGTGGTTCGGGGCTGGTTTTGTCGCGGCTGAACAGCAGCCTGTGAAGCGGCGACGAGCGGGTGGCAGTCGCAGGCGCCCACCACAGCACCACGGCGGAGGCAGCGCGTGTGAGCGCTACGTACAACAACCGCAACTCTTCCCCGTCCTCCTCGGCGGCGGCGGTGTCGCGGCGGGCCCGGTACCCGGGTGCGTCCTTGCCTCCGACGTCAAGGATTCGCTCTCCTGAGTCGTTGTGCAGCAACAGAGTTGCCGGGTTCGGATGGCGCGCCGCGTCCCAGCCGTAGGGCACATAGACGATCGGGAACTCGAGTCCCTTGCTGCGATGCACGGTCAGCAATTGAACCGCCGCGGCGTCGCTGTCGAGACGGCGGCTCTGCTCGCCCTGATTGCCTGCGACCGGATCCTTGATCAACTCGGCGAGTCGGCGCACGAGCGCGGTGAGACCCAGCCCCTGCTCCACCACGGCACGGTTGCACAACTGGGCGACGTGGGTAAGGTCGGTGAGTCGACGTTCACCGCCGGTGATACCCAGCAGACGACCGGCGATGTCGCGGCGTCCGGACAGATGCTCATACACCGCCGCAAACCCGGCGTCCTGATAGACCGCCACGAGCTCGCGGATCATCGCGCTGATGTCCGCCGTCAGCTCGTCTCCGCCTGCATCGAGTTCAGTGGCAGTCCACCCCAGGAGCGGGGTGAGTGCAGCCAACCGGATTCGGGCCGTACGACTCGGCTGCTCCATGGCCTGCAACAACCACAGCCAGTCGAGCGCCCCCTGGGTGCTGTAGACACTCGTTCCTCCCGCCAGCACCGACGGTATCCCCGCAGCGTCCAGGGCACCTTGAATCATGCTCAGGTGTTTGTGATTTCGAACCAGGACTGCGACGTCTCCCGGCTCGACCGGCCTCGTCTTCCCACCGGTGACGTGGTCGGTGCCGGAGTTGAGCAAGTCGGTGAGGTCCGCGGCGACGTCGTCGGCCACCGCCCGGCGCACCCTGTCGAGCACCGGAAATCCCGACTTGTTCAGGGGCCCGTGCCCCTTGCGATTCAGATGGCGCAACCGCAGCGGGACCAGGCCGGGAAGCCGAGATGCGTTGTTGTTCGCGGTCACCTGGTGCACAACGATGTCCGGGCTACCCAGAGCTGCTCCGGCGTAGATCCGGTCGAGCGCCTCGATCAGACCGGCGTCACTTCGCCAGTTCGTCGGAAGAGCCTGATGGTTGTCTGCAGCGTGAACGGCATCGAGATAACTGAACACCTCTGCGCCTCGGAAGGCGTAGATCGATTGCTTCGGGTCGCCGACGAGCACCAACGTCGTGTGGCCGTGGAACGCGAGGCGGAAGATCTCCCACTGCACCGGATCGGTGTCCTGGAATTCGTCGACGAGCACCACCCGAAATCGGCTACGGATTCGCCGGCAGGCCGCCGGCCCGTGTGCGGGGTCGGCCAATGTGTCGCGCAGCAACATCTGCAGGTCGTCATAGTCACGCACATTGGTGAGGCGTTTACGCCGCTCCACCTCTTTGCGAACCTGCGTGGCGAACTCCACCCGCATGTACTCGTCCGCCCCGGGTTCGGCGTCAGGCCCCAGCCGCGCCTGCCGCCCGAACACCGCCGCCCGCGAGAAGCCATGGGCGTCACGAAGACTGAACGGCACCGCGTCGGTACCACTGAAGCGCCGGAGGTACAGGTCGTCGGTGACTTCGGTGATGAGATCGCCTACGTCCTCCACCAGAGTGATGTCGTTCTCGAAGTCGCCGGCAAGACCGAGCCCGTCCAGCATGCGGCTGCAGAATGTGTGCGTGGTCGCGATGGTCGCCGCATCGAAGTCCGACAACGCAGCGGTCAACCGTTCGCGACGAACAGCCACGTCCTCGCCGCTGCCGCGGGCGAGCATTGCCACAAGAGGGTCATCGGATTGCACCGCACGTTGCGGATCGGCGAGTGCCCGTGCGAGATCGGCCAGTCGCAGCCGGGTTCGTTCTCGAAGTTCAGCTGTGGCGAATCGGCTGAAGGTGACCAGGAGTAGTTCGGACAGCGGCACACCGGATGCCACGTACCGAGCGGCCAGGCCGACTATTGCGTACGTTTTGCCGGTGCCGGCACTGGCCTCCAATACCGTTGTGCCGCCGGGCAGCGGTCCGGTGATGTCGAAGGTGACGGGAGAAAGACTGCTCTGGGTCATCTCAGCGCACCGTCTCGGCAGCGAGCAGCGGAGCCCACAGGCCGGTCGCCAAGGCACCGAACCTCGAAGGTTCGGTGAGAACAGCCGCATCCGGTGCCGGCGGCTCGGACAGAATCGCACCGAACTCGTTGCCGTACAGGTACTTCACGTAAGGGTCTTGGCCCTCTCCCCCGAAGTCACTCTTGAAGCTCACCTCGGCAGCCTCGACGGCGAGTTCGACACCGTCGCCCCGGTTGCGGCGGGTCGCATATTCACAGGCCGCGGTGGTCGGCAGCGGCAATGGCGCACGCAGGCCGGTATCGCGCATCGCGACCAGATCTCGGAGCGTCGCCGCGGGATCGGGAGGACTCTTGATGTCCGATCGCGCAAGGCGGCCCCCGTACTTTCCCCGACCCAGCACCACCGCCGACCGATCACCCGACTCACTCGCCGCCAGCGCCAGCAACGCCACCCAGGCCGCCACCCGGTGTTTCGGAGCCACCCGCGAGAAGATCGTCCGCACGACAACACCTTCGTGCACGCCGGGCACTGTACCGGTCAGACGTCGACCACCGCCGAGCTCCACCGTGACATCCCTTGCTTCCGAGGGATTTTCGTGCAGCGGGGCGGCAGCGGTCACCAGGGACTCGACGTCGCCTGCAATACGTTGGAACACCTGGCCACCGAGCCGGAACGGTGGAAGCGAACCCCGCCGCAGTTCGGCTGCGCGTAGAGCGGACCCCTCGACACCTGCCAGTCGGGACTGCAGCATCCGGTCGCCGATGGCCCACCGGTCGAGACCGTCGAGGTCCGCGCTGAACACATCGCTCAGTTCTTCGTCGTCGCCGGGCAGATACATACCCAGCCGCTGGCGGCAGAAAGCCCGCATCGGATGTTCCACGAACGCGATGAGGTCGGCCAACTCGACGTCGCCGAGCTTCTCCGGCAATGGTTTCGGGAGGAACTCAGGCTCGCCGATCTGGATCGCTTGGGCAGAGCGCGCACCGGCCAACGCAGAATCATCGAAGCTGAACGGGGCACCGGCGTCGAAGTTGACGGGATCGAACGCGTGCAGCGGGTGCGCACGCACCACCGTCGACCCGTCGGTCAGCATTGCGTCGGCCGAGTCGATCAACTCCCCCACCGGAACGGCGGGCGGGCGACGAAGCCCGGTGACCGGATCGTTCCCTGTGAACAGAATGATGAGGCGGTCGATGGCCGACATGGTGGCGTCGAGGAGCAGCTGACGGTCCTCACTACGGATGTCCCGTTCTCCCACACAGGGATTGCGGCCCATGATGTCGTCGCCGTTGACACTTCCGATCCGCGGGAAGCTCTCGTCGTCGAGCCCGAGCAGGATCACCACTCGGTGTGGCACGGCCCGCATGGGCACCATGGTGCAGACGGTCAGCTCTCCGGTACGGAAGTTCGCCCTGGTCGGCCGGCCGGCCAGACGGTGCGCGAGCATCGCGCGGACGTCGGCCAACCGGACGATGGCCTGGCCGCCGTGTTCGGTCGCGGCAGCCAGCTCGCGGTGCGCCTGACTGCGCTGCCAACTGTCCGCCGACTTCACCGCCGTGAGCAGATCCATTGCCGTGGAGAGATTTTGGGACCACTCTACTGCCGGCCGCGGGCCCCGAAGGGTGGCGAGTGAGTCGTCGAGTCGACTGATGAACTCCGCGAAGCGTCCGGCAAGGTCGACGTCTGCGCTGTCGACGTCGTCGAGGGGCAGCGCGGTGTCGAGCCAGCCGAGTTCACTCTCGTCGGCCGCCACCCCGAGCAGGATCCGGTCCAGCCCTGCGCCGAAGGTGTTCTGCCCGAATCCGCCGAGTCCGAACGGCTTGCGCTGGTTGTCGTTGATACCCCAGCGCGCACCTGATTCTGCGGTCCACTGCCGCAGTCGTTCCAGGTCATCGTCGCTGAAATCGAACCTGGTGCGAACCGGTTCGCTCTCCGCCAACCCCAGCACCTCGCTGGCCTTGACGCGCCCCCCTGCGAGCTCGAGCAGATCCGACATGACCTCGAGCAGTGGATTGGTCTGCCGCAGAGCCCTATCCGCGAGTCGCACACGCAGTTGATGACCAGGGTGCACATTGATCGATTGGCCGAATGACGCACGGATCAACGGGGCGTAGGTCTCCACGTCGGGGCACATGACGATGACGTCACGCGGGTCCAGACCCGGATCTTCCTGGAACATGTGTAAGACCAGTTCGCGGAGCACCTCCACCTGCCGGGCCGGCCCGTGACACGAATGGACCTCGACGCTGCCATCGGCCACACCGACGGCGGGCAGGACCGCATCGGTGCGCATCGCGTGCTGCAGCCGCCGCAGGTGCGTGTCTACTGGCTCGTCAGCGCGGTGGTGGACATCTTCGTCCGCGACGTCGCTCAGCCGGACCTGGAGTTCACGCACTTCTCGCGAGAGCGACGCCACCAGGGGGTGCACGATGAACCGGGCATCGATGTCGCTGCGGCGCACCTGCCCGCCGAATCGTGGCATCTTCTCCCACAGAGCCGGACTCGCATGCGGCAGAAAGAGGTTGACGTCGCGGTGGACGCCGAGTGCCGACAAGATCGCCAACTGCTGGGTGGTGAGGCGGGTGGCCCCGAAGAGGGCGATACGCTCAGGCAGATCGACCGCCGAGGCCCGTCGCCGCAGTGCCGTGCAGACGTCATCGAGACGTTCCGGCGGGCTGGGTGCGTCGATGCGCTCACGCAACATCCGCCAGAGATGCGGCTGCCACCGCACGTCTTCGTCGAGCTGATCGCCCACTCCGTCGGTGTCCGAACCGGCGACCCAGTCGAGGATCATCTGGGGCCGGTGGGTGGCGTAGCTGCGGAACAGTTGCGTCAGGTGCTCTGCTGTCCCGAACCGGCGTCCGACGCGGAAACCGGGAGCTGGTGACGTAGGCCCCGCACCCGGGGTTGCGCCCTGGCCGGTCCTGACGGCGCTCCGATGCCCGAGATGCCGGGCGAGGATTGCGCACGCGGGGTCGTCGACGGCATCGTCGATCACCCCGAGCAGCGTCCACTGCATGCGCGCGGGCGCCCATGGATCGTCGTCGGGCCTGCCTGCAGCGGCGGTACCACTGACCTGAGCGACCACATCGTCGACCAGCGCCGACGGCGAGGGGAACGCGATGTTCGCCGCAATCCCGTCGCCGTGGTGGCCGCCACCCGGAGCCCGGCTCGTTCCGAGAGTCAACGACAACTGTTGGGTCAGCCAGCGCTCGACACCCTGCGCAGGCACCGCAACCACCTCACCGGCGAAAGGGTCGCCGGGCGGCTCCGAAAGGATCCCGGCCAACGCCGCGACCAGCGTGCTGGTGCGTTCGGCACGATGAAGTCTCAGCACTGCACGCCCCCTCGTCCGCGGTTGTCAGGCCGGTATATCACCGCTCGCCGACATCGATCGTCACAGTGCGGTCAAGCTCGGCGCCGGAAAGGAACCGGATCTGCCATCTTTGCCTCGAGGAGATCGCGTACGGCGTCGGGCACAGGTCTGGTGCCGCCGGTCTCGGGGTCGATCATCACCCCGGTTGTCTCGCACAGTCCCACCAGGTTGCCTTTCCCATCACGCAATTCGCTGCCGAAGTCGAAGGACGATGTGCCGAGGCGACTGATCCAGACCTTGGCCGTCACGGGCTCGGGGCCGTAATACAGCGGCGCCACGAACTCGATCTCCTGCCGGGCGAGATGGAAGGCGCCGGTGCTTCGGCCCTGGGTGGCGAACCAGCGGGTGACAGTGCGGACCCGGGCTTCTTCGAACAACCGCGCAAACTGCACGTTGTTCACGTGGTGGTTGGTGTCCAAGTCACCCCAACGCAACTGCAGCTCGACCGAGTCCAGGTCGGTGGGGATTGAACCGGAGGAGGTGTCTTTCACCGGTGCCAGCGTAGTGGCAGGGCCGCAGCGATCCGGGGACGGGTCCATCGCCACGTCGCCGACAACGACGACACGCGACTTGTGCACTCACCGAACGGATTTCACGCAACTCCGCTCACCCGCATGTCTTGGTCACCCAGGCGCCCGGGCGGGTCGGCCGATCGCCACCGCCGGCGGCGATCCTCGCCGGCTCGCGATTTGACGATCGTCACCCACCCGCAAGCTGTCGCAAGCGGGATTCTCACCTCTCACCAGCACCGATGTCCTGGTTGAATGGTCTGCTCCGACACTCTCCGGCGAGGTCTACCACTTGCGTCGCACGAGACCGTAGGATGCCGACATCACGTCAGTGGAATGGGGAATGAAGAGTTGATCATCGAGACCGATCGCCTGGTTTTGCGGCCGGTGTCGATTGCCGATACCGACCACCTCGTCGAACTCGACAGCGACCCGGCCGTGATGCGTTATGTCACCGGGGGGACCGCCACCCCTCGGGAGGTCATCGAGGATTGGGTGATCCCGCGAGCGCTGGCCGAGGCGGGCCACCGCGGCGGTGCCGGTGTCTGGGTTGCACTCGATCGGCTCGACGTCGTCGCAGCGCGCTCCGTCGGCGACCCCCACGCAGAAACAAGCGGGTTCGTCGGCTGGTTCGGTTTGCGGGCGCCTCGCCATTCGTCCGAATCGGAGTTCGAACTGAGCTACCGGCTGCGCCGCCGAGTCTGGGGACGCGGACTGGCCACGGAGGGAGCTCGGGCACTGGTGCAGCTGTCTTTCACCGAGCTGAGCATCAGCCGCATCTTCGCGGGCACCATGGCAGTCAACGCTGCTTCGCGCCGCGTCATGGAGAAGTCGGGTCTGCGCTTGGCCCGGTTACACGACTGCGCCGACACCTCGATCGCGGGTTCCGAGCGCGGCGAGGTCGAGTACGAGATCCTCAAAACACATTGGGAATCAAGCAGTTTCCCGTGGGCACAATCCGCCCGAATCGCATCGAGCATGATCGCCTGAACCGCTCACCTGCACACCTTCGGGTGAATCCGGCCCTTGCCGCGACCAACGCGAGCTCATTGACTACCGTTAGCCAATGAGCGGGTTTTGACCAGCCCTGAGATCCCGCCGCACACCGCCAACCGACAGGAGATGGTCATGAGCGACGAGACTGCAGGTTCGACCCGGCACCGGGTAGTGGTCATCGGTTCCGGCTTCGGGGGGCTGTTCGCGACCCAGCGCCTGCGAAAAGCCGACGTCGATGTCACCTTGATCGCACGGACCACGCATCACCTCTTCCAGCCGATGCTCTACCAGGTGGCCACCGGCATCATCTCCGAAGGTGAAATCGCTCCTGCGACCCGCGTCATCCTGCGCAAGCAGGCCAATGCTCAGGTCCTGATGGGCAATGTGGAGGGCATCGACCTCGAGAAGAAGATCGTGACGTCACGGCTTCTCGAGCGCATCACCGAAACCCCCTACGACAGCCTGATCATCGCCGCGGGCGCCGACCAGTCCTACTTCGGCAACGACCACTTCGCGCAGTTCGCGCCCGGCATGAAGACCATCGATGACGCGCTGGAGTTGCGTGGTCGCATCCTGGGAGCGTTCGAACAGGCCGAGCTGTCCGAAGACCATGAAGAACGGGCCCGGCTGCTCACCTTCGTGGTGGTCGGCGCCGGTCCTACGGGCGTCGAACTGGCAGGCCAGATCGCCGAGATGAGCGACAAGACCCTCAAGGGCACCTTCCGCAACATCGACCCCACCGAGTCCCGCGTCATCCTGCTCGATGCGGCGCCTGCGGTTCTTCCGCCGATGGGCAAGAATCTCGGCACCAAGGCAGCAAAACGTCTCGAGGAGATGGGCGTCGAGATCCAGCTCAACGCGATGGTCGTCGACCTGGACTACGACGGCCTCGTGGTGAAGGACAAGGACGGCAGCACCAGACGCATCGAATCGCAGTGCAAGGTGTGGTCGGCAGGTGTGGCCGCCAGCCCGCTCGGCAAGCAACTCGCCGAGCAGAGCGATGTGGAGCTCGACCGCGCCGGACGCGTCAAGGTGGAGCCCGATCTGTCCATCCCCGGCCACCCCAATGTGTTCGTCGTGGGCGACATGATGTCGGTTGAAAACGTGCCGGGTCAGGCCCAGGGCGCGATCCAGGGTGGGCGCTATGCTGCCGACGCGATCAAGGCCGAGCTCAAGGGTGGCAAACCCGAAGATCGCGAGCCGTTCAAGTACTGGGACAAGGGCTCGATGGCCACCATCTCCAAGTTCAGTGCCGTCATGTCGGTGCCGGTGCCGGGCCTGAAAAAGAACTTCGAGACCGAAGGCTTCTTCGCGTGGCTCGGATGGTTGTTGCTGCATCTCGTGTACATCGTCGGGTTCAGAAACCGTCTCACCACGATCGTCGACTGGTCGTTCGCATTCCTCACGCGAGGTCGCTCTCAGCTCACCATCACCGAGCAGCAGGTGCTGGCGCGCAACGCCATGGACCAGTTGGCTCAGATCGAGCTGGACCGACTGAAGGACGGTGGGGCCGATGCCGTGCCCGCGGACCGCGACCAGACCCCTGGCGACAAACCGGTGCTCTCCGACCCCACCAAGTCGTTCACATCCGAGCGGACCTCGGATCAGTCCAAGCCGGCCGCCAGCTAATCTCGCCTCAGCCGACCAGTTCGGCTGCCGTCCGGTCCGCCGCGGTCAGCGTGTTCGCGAGAACGGTTGTCATGCTGCCGCCGGCCACCAGCCCCAGGCGTGCCGCTGTCGCGGTCGGGTGCACGGTGTCGGGCCGGTTGTCCGGGTAGCGGTACTCACTCAGGAGTACCGAAGGTGAGCTGAGGCTGTCGGTGTCGGGCCTGCCGAGGCGCAGTTGATGACGCAACGCAGCCGTGCCGGCGATGTCGACGCTCATACGACCCGACCACCGTCCGGCATCCTCCCCGCGACGGCCGACCTGCACCCGTTCACAGAACCGGAACTCCCCCGACCCAGCGATCTCCACCGTGCACCGCGTGTGATGCACCGCGTCGCCCGCGACGATCGTGGGCTGCGGATCGACGATCAACGTGGCCCCGTCGGCAACGGTGATGTGCCAGGACATGTCCGAGACGGTGTCGCTGCGGCCCGGCAGCGCGATGGCGGCCGCGACACTGCGCAGCGTCAGTGCAGCACCCGATCTCACATCGACATGGATGTCGATCCGGTCGCCACCGAGGGGGGTCGCTGCGCTGGAGATCAGGTGCAGGACGTCGCGCCCGGTCTGGCGAACCGCCAAACCGCCGCTTGCCCGGACCCGGGGTGATCGCCCCTTGTGCGCCTCGAGATACAGCTCGGTGTGCATGTGATGTGCCGGCTCGTCACACCGTGTTCAGCGGTTGCGTCCGCGCTGCCGCGAGTTGGTCACGCACCCAGCTCAGCACATCGGTCGCCGCAGGGTCGTCCGTCAGAGAGATGAGCACCGTCGGACGACCCTCACGTACCTTCTCGGCATCGCTTCGCATGACGTGGAGGTCGGCGCCCACCATCGGTGCCAGGTCCGTCTTGTTCACCACGAGCAGGTCGGAGAAGGTCACTCCGGGACCCCCCTTGCGCGGCACCTTGTCGCCGCCTGCCACATCCACCACGAAGATCTGCGCATCGATCAACCCCGTCGAGAACGTCGCTGTGAGGTTGTCTCCGCCCGACTCCACCAGGATCAGGTCAAGCGGCGGATTGGCCTCCACGAGGTCGTCGATGGCATCGAGGTTCGCGGTGATGTCGTCGCGGATCGCGGTGTGGGGGCACCCACCCGTCTGGACGGCGGTGATGCGCTCATCCGGCAAGACGGCATTGCGGCGCAGGAAATCGGCATCCTCGGTGGTGTAGATGTCGTTCGTCAGCACAGCGACCGACAGTTCATCACGGAGCTGGCGGCACAGTGCGGCCACCAACGCGGTTTTACCAGAGCCGACGGGACCACCGATTCCGATGCGCAGTGCTTCACCGGCGACTCGTTCGCGCTTGGGCCGCGAATGATCATGTGTGTGCGGCTGTCCGTCGATGAGGTGCGGGGGCATGTTGTTCTCCTTCGGTTGTGCGGGACGTGTTGTGGCAACGCCCGTATCGACGTCGACCCTGAGTTGTCAGGATGCAAACAGTGGCATGGCGCGCAGCTCGTGCCGCTGCGCGAACACATCGAGCAGCGGATCGGAATAGTCGGCGAGTTCGGTACAGGCGATCGCCGCGGTCTCTTCGCACAGCTCGGTCATTTGAACCCCCAACAGAGCGACGTCGCCAGGGTCCAACGCCAGCAGCCGCTGGCCGGCAGTGGCTGATCCGGTCATGGTCGTGTAGATGAGTACCAATGCACTCTGATACCCGTCAAGGCCGGCGGCACGTGCCACCGAACCCGTCACGACCGGAAGGTGCGGCCGGGCGGAGTGCTCGGTCCAATCATGGTGCGGCCAGATCTTTTTCCCCAGGCGCAGCATGCCTCGGCCTTGCGAACGGGACGCCGATCGAGCCGCAGCCGACGGTGTTCGCGCGTCGGCCTGGACGTCGGCAGCCGGCACCTCGAGTCGGCCGTCGACCACTGCGGCCGTGATCGATGCGGCAACCAGACCTGTCGTGCGTACCCGCCTGATGAGAAACGCTTGCAGCGACGGGATGTCTCGGACCACGCCGGAGGTGATCGCCTCCTCCAGCCCCCCAGAGTGGACATGAGCGCCCACCGGGAGCCGAGAGTCCGCCAGAGTCAGCAACATTGCGAGATTCGTGGCGGCGGACCCACCCATCGGCGGCGCTGCCTCCCCTGTCGAGATTGCGGTCATCAGAACAGGAAGTACCGCTGGGCCATGGGCAGTGATGCGGCCGGCTGCTGGTCCCAGACCTGGCCGTCGATGGTGACCGTGAAAGTGTCGGGGTCCACCCGGATCTCCGGCTGCGCGTCATTGTTGGTCATATCCGCCTTGCCGACCCGTCGCACGTCCTTCACCACCGCCAGGCGCCGATCGAGTCCCAAACGGTCGGGAAGTCCGCCCTCGACCGCTTGCGGCGCAACAAAACTCAGCGATGTCGCCGCGGCGAGTTTGGGCGACGCGCCGAACATCGGTCGGGGCAGCACCGGCTGCGGGGTCGGGATGGACGCGTTGGCGTCGCCCATGGCCGCCCACGCGATCGCCCCACCCTTGATGACGGCGTGCGCGCGGACGCCGAAGAACGCCGGATCCCACAGCACGAGGTCGGCGAGCTTGCCCACCTCGACCGAACCGATCTCGTCGTCCAGACCGTGAGCGATCGCAGGACAGATGGTGTACTTCGCCACATACCTCTGCGCGCGGGTGTTGTCGGCGGCCCCGTCGCCGGGAAGGGCACCTCGACGTTCCTTCATCACATGCGCGGTCTGCCACGTTCGAAGTACCACTTCGCCGATGCGACCCATCGCCTGCGAGTCCGAGCCGATCATCGAGATCGCGCCCAGGTCGTGCAGCAGGTCTTCGGCGGCGATGGTCGACGGCCGGATGCGGCTCTCGGCGAACGCAAGGTCCTCTGGCACACTGGGATTGAGGTGATGACAGACCATCAGCATGTCGAGGTGTTCGTCCAACGTGTTCACCGTGTGCGGCCGGGTCGGGTTGGTGGAGCTCGGCAGCACATTCGGGTACGCCGCGACCGTGATGATGTCGGGTGCGTGCCCGCCGCCGGCGCCTTCGGTGTGGTAGGCGTGAATGCCACGCCCGGCGATGGCCCCGAGTGTCTGTTCGACGAATCCGGCCTCGTTCAGGGTGTCCGAGTGCAACGCCACCTGCACACCGGACTCATCGGCGATCCGCAGACACGCATCGATAGCTGCCGGTGTGCTGCCCCAGTCCTCGTGGAGTTTGAATCCCGAAGCGCCGGCACGTAATTGCTCGCGCATCGAGTCGGCGCTGACCGTGTTGCCCTTACCCAACAGGGCGATGTTCATCGGCCAGTGGTCGGTGGCCTGCAGCATCGAGGCCAGGTGCCAGGCACCGGGCGTGACCGTGGTCGCCTTGCTGCCCTCCGCCGGACCCGTCCCCCCGCCGATGAGCGTGGTGATCCCGTTTCCGAGTGCCTCGTCCATGATCTGCGGGCAGATGAAATGCACATGGCAATCGATGCCGCCCGCCGTGACGATCTTGCCGTTGCCCGCGATGATCTCGGTGGACGGGCCGATCACGAGATCCGGATGTACCCCGTCCATGGTGTCCGGGTTGCCGGCCTTCCCGAGGGCCACGATCCGGCCGTCACGAATACCCAAGTCCGCCTTGATGATCCCCCAGTGGTCGAGCACCACGACACCGGTGATGATGGTGTCGGGAGAACCGTCGGCCCGGGTTGCGCGGCCTTGGCCCATCGATTCGCGGATGACCTTGCCACCGCCGAAGACAGCCTCCTCACCCGCGAGACCAGGTCCGCCCGACCTGTCCTCGGTGACCTCGATCAGCAGGTTGGTGTCTGCCAGACGGATCCGGTCCCCCACGGTGGGACCGAACAGGTCGGCGTAACGCGCACGGCTCAACGATGCCATCTACGAATCCAACTTTCCGGGTGGGTTCAGCGAAATACCGTGCACCTCACGGGTACCGGCGATCGGGACCAGCTCCACGGTGGCCTCGATGCCTGGTTCGAATCGAACGGCGGTGCCCGCCGGGATGTTCAAGCGCTTTCCGTGTGCGGCCTGGCGGTCGAAGTCGAGGGCAGCGTTCGATTGAGGAAAGTGCACGTGACTGCCCACCTGAACGGGGCGGTCGCCGGCATTGGTCACCACGACCTCGGTGATCTCGGCACCCTCGTTGATGACGATTTCTCCTGGGGCACAGAGTACCTCGCCAGGGATAGGAGCAGGCTCTGCCATCGTGACTCCTCTAGGAGATCGGGTTGTGCACGGTCACGAGCTTGGTGCCGTCCGGAAAGGTCGCCTCCACCTGCACGTCGTGCAACATCTCGGGGATCCCGTCCATGACCTGTTCGCGGCTGAGCACTTCGCGTCCCGTGGACATCAGTTCGGCCACGTTCCGTCCGTCGCGTGCCCCCTCGAGGATGTGGTCGGTGATGACCGCGACAGCCTCGGGGTGATTGAGCAGCAAGCCACGCGCCTGCCGACGACGTGCCAATTCCGCAGCGTACGAGATCATCAGTCGCTCTTGCTCATGCGGCGACAGATGCACGATGTCCTCCTCGGTGTGAACAGCCGATGAACACGCATCGACCGACTCATACTGCCACGCAGAGCCCGTGTCGGCGCGGTGGAAGATGCCATCGAGCCGCAGGGTCAGCCGAGCACGCCCCCACTCGCGCGCAGTTCACCCAGGGCCAGTGCCGAACACCGAGGTCCGACGGCCAGCACATCCGCCTCGGTGAACGCACCCACCGACAGTCCACGCAGCACCACGAGGGCCAGCGATTGAGCCGTCGCGGGCTCGTCCACGAACTCCGAACTCTGGCGGTCGAAGTACGACTGCAACCGCGTCACGGCCGGCGACATCGCCGATCGGAAGAAGCCGTACACCGCTAGCCATCGAGTCACGAGATGGCCCGGGTGCATGTCCCACCCCTGATAGAAGCCACGCTCCAGGCTGCGGGTGACGAGTCGGTGATGACGGCGTAGAGCCGCTTCGACGACCTCGGCGGAACCGACCGGGGACACCTGGGTGGACCCGTCCGACACCCAGACCCCGGTCTGCGCTGCCGCGACGAGCATCACCGACTTGGCATGGTCGGCGACCGGATGTTCCAGCGACTGCTGGGATGACACGATCCCGCAGGCGGCGCTGTAATCGTATGTCCCGTAGTGCAACCCGGTCAGCCGCGGCCCGCCACGATGGATCGCATCGGCCACCGTGGCACGTCCGTCGGCGCCGAGCACCGCCTGGGGGCTCTCGATCTGCAGTTCGAAACGCAATGCGCCTTCGGGCAGCCCATGCGCGCGTTCGAGCTCCTCACAGATCATCACCACCGCATCCACCTGGGCTGCCGCGCGCAGTTTGGGGACGGTGAACACAAACCCGTCCGGCACCCCGCCGGCAGCATCGAGCACAAGCTCCAGTGACCGCAAGCCACGGGCCCGTTCCGCGGCACCGAGCCCCTTGCAGCGAACGCCGAAGGCACTTGGCGCCTGCTCCGGACGGGCAGACCACGTGGCGATCGTCCGACCGGCCGCTCGAGCGTCGCGGTCCTCGACCACATCCGGTCGCCAGCCGTAACCGTCCTCGAGGTCTATCCGCAGGTCTTCGATCGGCTGGCCGCGCAACCGAGCCCGGACCAGCGAGGCGATGCCGGTGCGATCGAGGTCGGCAACCACGGCGGCGGCCTCGTCAGCGATCGCCGACGCCCGGTCCCCCCAGGTGCCGGGGGTGTCCGCGTCCACGTCGGCGGCACTTACATAGACGGTGTGGGCAGGCTGCTTCTCGGCGCGATCGCCGGGATACGCCCGGTCGAGTTCGACATCGACGGCAGAGAGGACCGCATCGATGCGGGCTCGCGCCGGGTCGGACAATCGTGTTGCGGCCGGTGCCGCATCGTGTCCCATACCGACGCAGATCAGTTCTCGGCGGCGATGTTCTGCAGCCGTACCCGGCCCTGCGCGATCAACTTGCCCGACTCGTCGGTGATGTCGACCTCCCACAGCTGCTGACGACGGCCCCGGTGGATCGGCTTCGAACGTGCAGTCATGGTGCCCGTGCTCACCGCCCGGAGAAAGTCGGTGCTGTTGTTCACCCCGACGACATGGGAATCGGTGATCCCCTTGCTGTTCAGCCATATCTGACCCGACGTGCTCGCGACCGATTCGACCACCGAGCAGTACACGCCACCGTGAACGATGCCCCAGGGCTGCAGGAGCTTGGGGGCGATCTCGAACGTCGCGGTGACCTCGTCGGCTGTTGCGGTTTGCATCTGCAGACCGAGTTCGTTGTCGAAGCCCTTGGGCAACGTGCCCAGCGTCTCGGTCAGATCGATGTTGTCTGTCACCGTGGTTCTCCCTTGCCTGAGGCCGCGCTCTCGGACTACGCGTCGCGTGATCGACAGTCTGTCAAAACCCGGATGACGGGTCCGCCTGCGGTGACCCTCTCGACCGGATGGGCACGGACAAAAAGAATCAGCAGGCCCCACCTTTCGGTGGGGCCTGCTGTGGCGCGGACCGGGGGTCTCTGCAGCCCTCAGGACACTCGCTCGGTCCCACGTAAGGATGAATGTAGGCTAGCCTTACCAACCTGTCAACCGCGACGGAAGAAAATTGATGGCACCACGCGTTGAGCTGTTTGATGAGAAGAAACGTAAAGTGAGAAGAATGAACGGGTTGGGTGAGCTCGAGCGGGCAGTCATGGACAATTTGTGGTCGTCCGCCGAACCGCAGACGGTGCGTCAGGTACACGCAGCTCTGTCGGCGGATCGCGAACTCGCGTACACCACCGTGATGACCGTGCTCCAGCGACTGGCGAAGAAAAATCTCGTCACGCAGCTGCGCGATGACCGTGCCCACCGCTACTCGGCCACCCACCCGCGTGAGCACCTCGTGGCGAGCTTGATGGTTGACGCGCTGAGCGAAGCGGACGAGGCTGGATCACGGCAGGCCGCCCTGGTTTCCTTCGTGGGCCGGGTCGGCGCCGACGAGGCGGAAGCGCTTCGACGTGCACTGGATGAACTGGAATCGGCCCGCGGAGCCCACGGCGAGTCATATCGATCTTCTGAGCCCTAGGACCTATTTTGACCGCGTTGGTGTTCGGGATCGTGGCTCTCGTTCTCGTGGGCCCGGCCCCGTCGTGGCTCGCTCGCGCGCAGTGGCCTCTCCGCGCCCCGCGCGCGGCCATGGCTCTGTGGCAGTCGATCGCCATCGCGGCAGTGCTCTCCGCATTCAGCTGCGGCCTCGCCATCGCTGCAAATCTTCTCGTCCCCGACGCGCAGGGACGACCCACGACGAACCCGTTCGACGAGATCGAAAGCCTCGGCGTGGTGCTCTGGACGGTCTACGTCAGCGTGTTCTTGATCACACTCCTCATCGGTGCGCGGCTGTTCTACACCGTGATCCGAGTCGCCATGCGTACGAGGGCGCGCCGGTCGGCCCACCGCGAGCTCATCGACCTGCTGGACCGGATGGATCGCACCGTCCCAGGCGATCCGCTCAGCGCGCGCGACGTGCGCATGCTCGAGGTCGACCAGCCCATGGCGTACTGCCTCCCCGGCCTGCGACAGCGGGTGGTGATCAGCGAAGGCACCGTTGCCCGATTGCGCCGGGATGAACTCGACGCCGTGATCAGTCACGAGCGTGCACATCTACGCGCCCGACACGACCTCATACTCGAAGCCTTCATCGCCGTTCATGAAGCCTTTCCCCGGTTCGTCCGCAGCCGTTCAGCGCTGGGTGCCGTGCAGTTGCTCGTCGAGCTGCTCGCCGACGACACCGCCATCCGCTGTGCCGGGCGCAAGCAGCTCGGCCGTGCCCTGGTCGCGTGCGCCGATTCGGTGGCGCCTCGCGGCGCCATGGCCATCGGCGGACCCAGCACCCTCACCCGGGTACAGCGGCTCGTCGACACCCGTCCGGCCACCGCCATCTCGGCGTTCGCCTACGTCGCCGCCGCCGCGATCCTGGTGATCCCGACGGTCGCGGTGGCCGTTCCCTGGCTCACCGAGCTGCACCGCCTCATCGACAACTGATCTCGCCGCGAGGTCCGGTGAGCTTAGTCATAGGGTGTACGCATGACTGAAACTGCTGCCCGCGCCCAGATCGGTGTCACCGGCTTGGCGGTGATGGGCTCCAACATCGCCCGAAATTTCGCCCGTCACGGCCACACCGTCGCACTGCACAACCGCAGTATCGCGAAGACCGACGCACTGATCGAAAAGCACGGTCACGAGGGAGACTTCGTGCGGACCGAGACAGTCGCCGAGTTCGTCGCGGCGCTCGAGAAGCCCCGTCGCGTCTTGATCATGGTGAAGGCCGGCGCGCCGACCGACGCTGTGATCGAGGAGCTCGCCGCCGAGATGGAGGAAGGCGACATCATCATCGACGGCGGCAATTCGCTCTACACCGACACCATCCGGCGCGAAGCCGCGATGTCCGAGCGCGGCCTGAACTTCGTCGGTGCGGGTATCTCCGGCGGCGAGGAAGGCGCGCTCAACGGTCCGTCGATCATGCCGGGCGGACCGGCCAAGTCCTACGAGTCCCTGGGCCCGTTGCTCGAGTCGATCTCGGCCCACGTCGACGGGGAGCCCTGCTGCACCCACATCGGCCCCAACGGTGCCGGACACTTCGTCAAGATGGTCCACAACGGCATCGAGTACGCCGACATGCAGCTCATCGGCGAGGCGTACGACCTCATGCGCAAGGCCCTGGACCTCCCTGTCGCCGAGATCGCCGACGTCTTCCGCGAATGGAACTCGGGAGACCTCGACAGCTACCTCGTCGAGATCACCGCCGAGGTCCTGAGCCAAGTGGACGCCGAAACAGGCAAGCCTCTCGTCGACGTCATCGTCGATGCTGCGGGTCAGAAGGGCACCGGCCGCTGGACCGTGAAGTCCGCGCTCGATCTGGGCATCCCCACCACCGGCATCGCCGAGGCGGTCTTCGCCCGAGCGTTGTCGAGCGCCACCGATCAGCGCAAACAGGCACAAGGCCTCGCGTCGGGCACGCTGGCGGCGGCACCGTCGGACAAGGCCACCTTCATCGACGACATCAACAAGGCGCTCTATGCGTCCAAGGTGGTCGCATACGCTCAGGGCTTCGACCAGATCGCGGCCGGCAGCAAGGAATACGACTGGAACCTGCATCCCGGCGACCTCGCCACCATCTGGCGGGGCGGCTGCATCATCCGGGCCAAGTTCCTCAACCGCATCCGGGACGCCTACTCGGAGAACCCGGAGCTGCCAAGCCTGCTCCTCGCTCCTTACTTCCGCGAAGCGGTCGAGAACGCTGTGGACAGCTGGCGCCGCGTCGTCGCCACCGCGACCACGATGGGTATCCCGGTCCCGGCGTTCGCCTCGTCGCTCTCGTACTACGACGCCCTGCGCGCCGAGCGACTGCCGGCCGCTCTCACCCAGGGGTTGCGCGACTTCTTCGGCGCACACACCTACCAGCGCGTCGACAAAGAAGGCACGTTCCACACGCTGTGGAGTGAAGACCGCACGGAGATCGAGGCCTGATCCCCGAGTGGACAACCGGCCCCCGGTCTTGTGCTGCTGTGACACGTCCCACCTGCAGGTTGGTCTGTCGCAACGGCACATGGTCGGGGGTTTTGGGCTTCCCGGGTAGAATTGCCTCACGTGCGCTTCCTTGACGATCATTTCCCGAGCCATGACCTGACCTACGACGACGTTTTTCTCGTCCCCGGTCGGACCGACGTCACCTCGCGGTTCGATGTCGACCTGTCCACCTCGGACGGCTCGGGAACCACCATTCCCCTGGTCGTCGCCAACATGACAGCTGTCGCAGGACGGCGGATGGCGGAGACCGTGGCGCGACGCGGTGGACTCGTGGTGTTACCGCAGGACCTTCCCATCAGCGCGGCCGCCGACATGATCTCGTTCGTCAAGGGACGGCGCCTGGTCGCCGACACCCCTGTGGTCCTCGGTGGCGATGCCGCTGTGTCTGACGCGCTGGCGCTTCTGCCCAAGCGTGCCCACGGCGCCGTGGTCGTCCTCGACACCGACGCGGCGACGCCCATCGGAGTGGTGACCGAGCGGGCCTGTGTCGACGTGGACCGGTTCGCCAGGCTCACCGAAGTGCTCGACCCCGACTTCGTCACCGCCCCCGCGGGAACGCCTCCGCGAGAGATCTTCGAGCTGCTCGAGGGAGCCCACACCGACCTGGCCGTACTCACCGAGCCGGACGGAAGCCTGGCGGGAGTGTTGACCCTCGTGGGTGCTCTGCGCGCGGGCATCTATCAACCCAACGTCGATGGCGCCGGGCGACTGCGCGTCGCCGCTGCGGTGGGTATCAACGGCGACGTGACGGCCAGGGCGACCGCGCTGGTCGAGGCCGGTGCCGATCTGCTCGTCGTCGACACCGCGCACGGTCACCAAGAACGCATGCTGGCGGTGCTGGGGCAGATCGCCGACGCCGATCTGGGTGTGCCCCTGTGCGCCGGCAACGTGGTCTCGGCGCAGGGCACCAAAGACCTGATCTCCGCGGGCGCGTCGATCGTCAAGGTCGGGGTGGGGCCGGGCGCCATGTGCACCACTCGGATGATGACCGGCGTGGGTCGGCCTCAATTCTCTGCGGTTGCCGAATGCGCTTCGGCGGCAAGGGGTTCGGGCGCCCACGTCTGGGCAGACGGTGGCGTGAGGCATCCCCGTGACGTGGCCCTGGCCGTTGCCGCGGGCGCCTCGAACGTGATGATCGGTTCCTGGTTCGCCGGAACGTACGAGAGTCCGGGTGACCTCAAATGGGACCGCGACGGCAAACCGTACAAAGAGAGCTTCGGTATGGCCTCCAAACGAGCGGTCGCGGCACGGACAGCCACCGACAGCGCGTTCGACCGCGCACGCAAGGCGCTGTTCGAGGAGGGGATCTCGAGCTCGCGGATCGCCCTGGACCCCGAACGCCCCGGCGTCGAAGACCTCATCGACCACATCTGCGCAGGTATTCGCTCGACGGCGACGTACGCGGGCGCGCGGTCGCTCGACGAATTGCACGACAAAGCTGTCCTGGGGGTGCAGTCGGCAGCGGGCTTCGCGGAGGGACGGCCATTACCGACGGGCTGGTGACCCGTTAAGATCGTTGATATTCCGGCATCACATTTCACTGCCCTACAACTGGAGGCTGGATTGTTGCGCCTCCACCGGGAGCGGAGCGAAGTTCTCTTGTCTCGAACGTCGTCGTGCGAATTCCGCCTCGCTGCGTCATCGGAACCCACAGACGGCCGTGGTGATCGTTGATGCAAGCGCTCATCCTGGCCGGCAGCCTTCTCGGCTTCATCGCACTGACTTTGGGAACGGCCCTGTTCGTCGCGGCCGAGTTCTCCCTGACCGCTCTCGAACGGTCCACGGTCGAAAACGACGTACGGACTCGGGGTGACCTGCGGTCACGGCAGGTCAGCAAGGCCCACCGGTCGCTCTCGTTTCAGCTGTCCGGTGCCCAACTCGGCATCACGATCACCACGCTGGTCACCGGTTACATCGCCGAGCCGGTCCTGGCCCAGCTCTTCGAGCCGGCCTTCGAAGCGGTAGGGCTCCCGGACGGCGCGACAACGGCCGTCTCACTCATCCTCGCCCTTGTCATCGCCACGTCGTTGTCGATGGTCCTGGGTGAGTTGATCCCGAAGAACCTGGCGATCTCCAAGCCACTGCCCACCGCCCGGGCCACCGCCGGCCCGATGAGTCTGTTCTCGGCAACCTTCCGGTGGCTGATCAACGCTCTCAACGGCACCGCGAACTGGGTGGTCAGGCGCCTCGGCGTCGAGCCCGCCGAGGAACTACGGTCGGCGCGTTCCCCCCAGGAACTCGGCAGCCTCGTTCGCAATTCGGCCCGGCAAGGCGCCCTGGACCCCGGCACCGCTGCTCTCGTCGACCGCTCCCTGCAGTTCGGCGAGCGTACGGCCGAGGAACTGATGACCCCGCGGGTGACCGTGGAGTCGCTCGACATCCACGACACCGTTCGCGACCTGATCCTCGCCTCATCCCGAACCGGCTACTCCCGATTCCCGATCCTCGATGGTGGCGACCTCGACAACATCATCGGCATCGTCCACATCAAGCAGGCGTTCACCGTCCCTCTGACCGCGCGCGCCACCACGCAACTGGGCACACTCGCGCGGGACGTCCCCGTGGTTCCGGCGAGTCTCGACGGTGACGCGCTGATGCAGCAGATCCGGGCAGACGGATTCCAAGTGGCCGTGGTCGTCGATGAGTACGGCGGCACAGCCGGCATCGTCACCACCGAAGACCTGATCGAAGAGATCGTCGGCGACGTCACCGACGAACACGACGACGAGCAAGCCGACGTCCAACGCGATGGGGACGGATACATCTGCAACGGACTGCTTCGTATCGACGAGTTGCTGGATGCGATCGGATACCGGGCACCGGACGGCCAATACGACACCCTGGGCGGGCTGTTGATGTTCCAGCTCGGCCGCATCGCCAGAGAAGGTGACGTGATCGATCTCCCCGTCCGTACAACTGCTTCCGAGGACGACGAGGATTCGTCGCTGACGGAGTCGGACCAACGGTGGCAGGCACGCGTGGTCCGGATGGAAGGTCGCCGGATCGACGTCGTCGCGTTGACGCCGCTGTCCGGGTCAGATGTGGAGCATTCCGATGGGTGATCTCTTCGGTGTTGTCCTGACGGTGTTCCTCTTGGGCGGTAACGCCTTTTTCGTCGCCGCCGAGTTCTCACTGATCTCTGCTCGTCGTGACCGCCTCGAGGCACTCGAGGAACAAGGCAAGCGCCGGGCGCGCACGGTCATCGAGGCAGGCGAACATCTGTCGCTGATGTTGGCCGCAGCCCAGCTGGGCATCACGATCTGTTCGATCCTGCTCGGACGGGTCGGTGAACCGGCGATCGCGCACCTCATCGAAAAGCCATTGGAACTCGTCCACGTACCGCACGGCCTTCTGCACCCGATCGCCTTCGCGCTCGCGTTGTCGCTGGTGGTCGTACTGCACATCCTCCTCGGCGAGATGGTCCCCAAGAACATCGCGCTTGCCGGCCCCGAACGTTCGGCGATGCTCCTGGTGCCGGTGCACCTGCTGTTCATCAAGATCGCCCGACCGCTGATCGCGTTCTACAACTGGTCGGCGAACGTCTCGCTGCGCATCATGCGGGTGGAGCCGAAAGACGAGCTGGACGCGACGGTCTCGGCCAACGAGCTGTCGCAGATGTTGGGCGAGTCGCGCCAAGAAGGCCTCATCGACGAAGAAGAGCACGACCGGCTCACGCGTGCACTCCAGACTTCTGGTCGGACGGTACTCGAAGTGGCGATCCCGCTCAGCGAACTGCGCAGTGTGCAGGTGACCAAGGATGTCGAGACCGGCCGGGTCGGGCCGACTCTCGGCTCGATCGAGCAAGCAGTCACCGACACCGGCTTCTCGCGTTACCCGGTGCGCGGCACCGACGGCACCTACACCGGTTACCTTCACCTCAAGGATGTCCTCGACGAGATCCTCGACGAATCGGTGGGTCCCGACAGCATCATCGGTGTCGACAAAATCCATCCCCTCCCGGTCCTGGCGGACCGCACAGCGCTCGACGAGGCCACCTCGGCCATGCGGCGCACCAGCTCACATCTCGCCGCCGTGGTCGACGACAACGGCCGCACGGTTGCGGTGGTTGCCCTGGAGGATCTCGTCGAGGAGTTCGTGGGAACGGTGCGCGACGAAACGCACCGCGTGTGAGTGGGTTTGTGGCCGTCCAATCCCCTGTCGCCCAGGACTGGCAGGCCGCCGCACAGGCACATCGGGAACGGGTCGACTGTCTCCTGAGCCGGCACCCGGCACGACTGCACGACGTCACCAGGGGCGAGGTCGTTCATCCCGTGTGGGGATTCTTGTTCACCTACTACAGCTATCGCCCCGCTCAATTGCGCCGCTGGCACCCCCGTTTCGGCCACCCGATCAGCGGTTCCGCCGCTCGCCCCTACCTCGACTACTCCGGATACGCAGAGGTCAACGGGGTGGTCACCGTGGATCCACGCCACCTCGCCAAGCGACGCGAGACCGTCGAGTACGTGCATGACCTGCTGTCGGCGACCCGCGAACGCCCCGCTCGGCTGAACTGTTTCGGTCTGCATGAGTGGGCGATGGTGTACGCCGCCCCTTCCGAGCAGATCAGGCACGCGGGCGTTCCTCTGCGTCTGTCATCCGCCGACACCGACGCAGTGGTCCGGTCCATGCCGCTTCGATGCACCCACTACGACGCGTACCGCTTCTTCACCGAACCTGCTCGGCCACTGAACCTGACGGTGCTCGACCGGACGACTCAACAAGACGCAGAACAACCGGGGTGCATCCATGCCGGAATGGATCTGTACAAGTGGGCGTTCAAGCTGTCGCCGCTGATACCTTCCGAGCTCGTGGTGGACGCATTCGAGATGGCACTGCGCTTCCGCGAGCTCGACATGCGGGCAAGTCCCTATGACCTGACGGCGTTCGGATTCGAACCCATCGCAATCGAAGAGGCCGCCGGTCGTGGCGAATATGTCCGGGCACAGTCGGTCCTGACCCATCACGCCCAGATTGTCCGTGCCCGGCTCATCGACCGATGCAGTGCGCTGCTGACCGGCCAGGAGCCCCTCCCTACCCATGAGTAACATAGAGGTCGAAATTGACCTGGATCGAAAGAAAGTGAGGCCGGTTATGGCTCAGCGCGTCACCGTCGACGGCGGCTTGCAGGTTGCGTCCGTTCTTTACGACTTCATCAACAACGAGGCGTTGCCCGGCACCGGCGTAGACCAGGATGCGTTCTGGGCAAGTGCTGCGGCGGTCATCACCGACCTCACCCCACGCAACCGTGAGCTGCTCGCCATCCGCGACGACCTTCAGGCCAAGGTCGACCAGTGGCACCGCGACAACCCGGTCTCGGACCCCGCGTCGTTCGATTCCGACGCCTACAAGGCGTTCCTGACCGACATCGGTTACCTCGCCCCGGTCCCCGACGATTTCCAGATCACCACCTCAGGTGTGGATGACGAGATCACCAGCACCGCCGGACCGCAGCTGGTGGTGCCCATCCTCAACGCCAGGTTTGCCCTCAATGCTTCGAACGCCCGTTGGGGATCGCTCTACGACGCGCTGTACGGGACCGATGTCATCCCCGAGTCCGACGGCGCCGAGAAGGGCAAGTCTTACAACAAGGTTCGCGGCGACAAGGTCATCGCGTTCGCCAAGGACTTCCTCGACACTGCCGCACCCCTGGAGTCCGGCAAGCACGCCGACGCCACCGGTTACGCCGTCGTCGACCAGCAGGTGCAGGTCACCCTCTCCGGCGGTTCGGCCACCGGCTTCGCCGATCCCGCCGCATTCGCCGGATACTCCGGTGACGCAGCTGCTCCCAGCGGGATCCTGGTGCGCCACAACGGGCTTCATCTGGAAATCCAGATCGACGCCGACTCGCCCATCGGATCGACAGACCCGGCCGGGGTCAAAGATGTGCTGGTCGAGTCCGCCGTCACCACGATCATGGACTTCGAGGATTCGGTCGCCGCTGTCGATGCCGAGGACAAGGTCACCGGTTACCGCAACTGGCTCGGCCTGAACAAGGGCGACCTGGCCGAAGAGGTCACCAAGGGCGGTAAAACCTTCACCCGCGTGCTCAATCCCGACCGCACCTACACCGCCCCTGACGGGTCGGAATTGACCCTGCACGGGCGGTCGCTGTTGTTCGTGCGCAACGTCGGTCACCTGATGACCAACGACGCGATCATCGCTGCCGACGGCAGCGAGGTCCCCGAGGGCATCCTCGATGCGCTGTTCACCTCGTTGATCGGTAGCCACGGCCTCAAAGCCGACGGGCTGCAGAACTCGCGGACCGGGTCGATCTACATCGTGAAGCCGAAGATGCACGGCCCGGACGAGGTCGCCTTCACGGTCGAGTTGTTCGGCCGGGTCGAGCAGGTCCTGGGGTTGCCCACCGGCACCCTCAAGGTCGGGATCATGGACGAGGAACGCCGCACCACGGTGAACCTCAAGGCCTGCATCAAAGCAGCTGCCGACCGCGTTGTGTTCATCAACACCGGCTTCCTCGACCGCACCGGCGACGAAATCCACACCTCGATGGAAGCCGGAGCCGTCGTCCGCAAGGCAGAGATGAAGGCGCAGACCTGGATCAAGGCCTACGAGGACTTCAACGTCGACACCGGCCTGCACGCGGGCCTGCAGCACAAAGCGCAGATCGGTAAGGGGATGTGGGCCATGCCCGACCTGATGGCCGACATGCTCGAGCAGAAGATCGGTCACCCCAAGGCCGGCGCGAACACCGCATGGGTGCCCTCGCCCACCGCCGCGACCCTGCACGCGCTGCACTACCACCAGATCGACGTGTTCGAACGCCAGAACGAGATCGCCAAACGCGATCCGGCGTCGGTCGAGGACATCCTCACCATCCCCCTCGCTCCCCGCACCGACTGGAGCGACGAGGAAAAGCGTGAAGAACTCGACAACAACTGCCAGTCCATCCTCGGTTACGTGGTGCGGTGGATCGACCACGGTGTCGGCTGCTCGAAGGTGCCCGACATCCACGACGTCGCACTGATGGAAGACCGAGCGACACTTCGGATCTCGAGCCAGCTACTGGCCAACTGGCTCCGCCACGGCATCGTGTCCGAAGCAGACGTCGTCGCAGCTCTCGAGCGGATGGCACCGGTGGTCGACAAGCAGAACGCCGGCGACCCGACCTACCGGCCGATGGCCGCCGACTTCGAGGCATCCATCGCCTTCCAGGCCGCCAGAGAACTCATCCTCGAAGGCGGCCGGCAACCCAACGGCTACACCGAGCCGATCCTGCACCGGCGTCGGCGCGAGTTCAAGGCCGCCAACGCCTGACCTCCGAAGCGCGGCGCAGGGCGTCGTCGTCTGATAATTTCCTTGTGGCCCGAGCACTGTGCTCGGGCCACAAGGCATTTCTCACCGAAGGTCGAGCACCGTGCTTTCTGACGTCCGTAAGTTCGCCCTGTTCGCCGTTGCCGCGGCCGCCCTCTTCTTTGCAGTCGTCGGCTGCACCAGCGACGAGACCGGCACGGCCACAACTGCTTCTAGTTCTGCGGTTGCGTCCACTGCAGATCCTTCGGAGAGGTCCCAGACCCCCTCCACCACCACATCGGAGGACAGCGGTGAGATCACCGAGATCGACGCCGAGGTCGGTGACTGCGTGAACCTCACCGGCACGATGCTCGACGCGAAGATCGCCCCGGCAACCTGCGGTGCCGTCGACTCCCACTACACAGTCGTGGCGAAGGTCGCCGATGAGAACAGCTGCCCGTCCGACGTCGATCAGACGTACTACGAGGAATTGAACGGGTCCACGACCGGGGTCCTGTGCCTCGACATCGACTGGGTTGTCGGCAAATGCTTCGAGATGGGCACCGCGTCGGACAGCACCGTTCAGGTGCCCTGTACCGGTTCCACCGGCGAGCGCATCCTCGCGGTCCTGCCCAACACCGTGGACGAGACCGACTGCCCCGCAGAGACAGAGACCTACTACACCTACGACGAACGCAAAAAGGTCGTCTGCACCGTCGCACTGTCCTGACCTGGGTTCGTGCCGATCCCGTCGGCACAGGCGGCTCCACCACCAGGAGATACGACCGCATAGACTGCGCAGCACAAGTCAGTCGGCGACCCGGTGGAGCTGTGACCACCCAGTCGCCGAGGCTGTAGGTTGCGGTGGACATGAACTTCGTGGATTGAGGTGTGCGTGGGCGAGCATCGCAGGGCCGGTGGCAGACGCGGTGTCAGCCGTGGCCTTCTTGTACTGGCAATCGCAGTGGTCGTCGTCGTCGCGCTCGGATTCCTATGGGTTCTGTTGGGCGACCGGATCAACGAACAGGGCAAGGATGCGGCCGCCCGCTGCGTCGAGGGCGACCTCTCGGTATCGATCGTGAGCGACCCCGGTCTCGCGGTCCCCCTCAAGGCCGTCGCGGACAAGTACAACAAGACGCGTCCCACCGAACGCGACCGTTGCATCACGATCGAGGTTCGCCCAGGCGATGCCAAGGTGACACTGGACGGCCTCACCGGGGACTGGGACACCGCGTCGCGGGGCCCATTCCCGGCCGCGTGGATTCCGCAGTCGTCGGTGTGGAGTTCACAACTCATCGCGGCTCGGCCGGATGTGGTCGACGGATCCCCGTCGTCACTCGTGACCAGTCCGGTGGTTTTGGCGATACCGGCTGCAGCGGCCGAGGCCATGGACGGCGATGTCGGCTGGATCGAGTTGCCGACACTGCAGCGCTCGGCCAAGGCGATGGACGATCTCGGACTCCGCGGCTGGGGCGAACTGAAGATGGCGATGCCCGTAGGCCCGCAATCGGACGCGACGATGCTGGCGGCCCAGGCCATCGCCACCGAGGTGTCGCGCACACCCAGCGGACCGTTGTCTCCGGAAGACGCTGCCTCCCCGCTTGTCTCGTCGACGCTCCGCGCGATGCTCGCCTCAGCGCCGGCGACGGATCTGGGATCGTCCGAGAGCGGGGTGCGGGCCCTGCAGCAGCAAGCCGATCCCGCGACAGGCAGTATCCATGCCGTACCGATCACCGAACAGCAGCTGTATGAGATCACCAAGGACGACGTCAACTCTGCTGTGGTGGCACTGTTCCCGTCCGGGCCGACCCCCATGGCCGACTTCCCGGTGGTCGAGATGACCGGTGATCAGGTGGACGCGGCACAACGAGACGCCGTCGGCGCCTTCATCGACTACGTCCACGACCCCGAGCAGATCTCGACCATCACCTCACTGGGTTTCCGCGGCGCAGGTCAGCTGCCGCCGGCAACCTCGACCGTGACGTTCCCCGTGACGCCGACACCCATGCCGATGCCGTCGCCCGAGGCACAGAACGCGATCACCGAGGTGCTCACCCGGCGCAGCTGAACCCCGCCCGGGTTCAGGCGAACGCCTCGATCGGCGGGCAACTGCAGATCAGATTGCGGTCACCGAACGCGCCGTCGATACGCCGCACCGCGGGCCATACCTTCGCCCGGGCACCCGCCGACGGCAGTCCGTTCGGGTACACGGCGACCAGTCGGTCATAGCTGTGCTCCCAGTCCCCGACGAGACACTCGGCGGTGTGCGGAGCACCTCGCAGTGGGTTGTCGTCGGCCGGCCACTGACCGTCCGCCACTTTGTCGATCTCCGCGCGAATCGAGATCATTGCGTCGCAAAATGCCTCGATCTCGTCGAGGTTCTCGCTCTCGGTGGGCTCGATCATCAGCGTCCCGGCGACCGGGAAACTCATCGTCGGAGCGTGGAAGCCGTAATCGGCCAGACGTTTTGCGACGTCGTCCACTGTCACGCCGGTGCTCTTGGTGATCGGTCGCAGGTCGATGATGCACTCGTGCGCCACCCGGTTGCCCGCGCCGGTGTACAGCACAGGGTACGAGTCGTTCAGCCGGGCAGCGATGTAGTTGGCGGAGGCGATCGCCGTGAGCGTTGCCTCCCGCAGGCCCTCGGCTCCCATCATCCGGATGTATGCGTAGGTGATCGGCAGGATCGACGCCGAGCCGTAGGGCGCACCCGAGATGGTGAGATCTCCAGGCAGCTCATCAGCCAGTGGATGTCCCGGCAGGAATGGCGCGAGGTGCTCTCGCACTCCGATCGGGCCGACGCCGGGGCCGCCACCGCCGTGCGGGATGCAGAACGTCTTGTGCAGGTTCAGATGGCTGACATCTCCACCGAAGCGCCCCGGCCGAGCCACTCCCACCAGAGCGTTGAGATTGGCGCCGTCGACGTAGACCTGGCCCCCTGCGTCGTGCACCGCGGCGCAGATGTCACCGACCTCGTCCTCGAAGACACCGTGGGTCGAGGGATAGGTGAGCATGATCGCTGCCAGATCGGCGGCGTTGGCGTCCACCTTGGCGCGTAGGTCGTCGACGTCCACGTCGCCGTTGTCACGGCAGGACACCACGACCACCCGCATGCCCGCCATGACCGCGGATGCTGCGTTGGTCCCGTGGGCGCTCGACGGGATGAGGCAGACCGTGCGGTCCGAGTCACCGCGGCTGCGGTGGTATTCGCGAATGGCCAACAGCCCGGCGTATTCGCCCTGCGACCCCGCGTTGGGCTGGACGCTGACCCGGTCGTAGCCGGTGATCGCGACGAGCCAGTCCTCGAGCGAAGCGATGATCTTGCGCATGCCGGGTACGTCACCTGCCGGAGCGAAGGGATGCAGCCGGGAGATGGTCGGCCAGGTGATGGCTTCCATCTCTGCGGCGGCGTTCAACTTCATCGTGCACGAGCCGAGTGGGATCATGCTTCGATCCAGTGCGATGTCCTTGTCGGCAAGACTCCGCAGGTACCGCATCATCGCGGTTTCGGTGCGGTACCTGTTGAACGCCGGATGGGTCAGGTATTCGCTTGTGCGACTGTCGATCTCAGGCCAGTCCTTGGCGCTGTTCGAGGCGTCGACCCCAAACGCGTCGCGGACCGCGGACACGTGGTCCGCGGTGGTTGCCTCATCGCAGGCGATCGCGACATGGTCGTCGTCCACCAGTCGGAGGTTGATGCCACGTTCCTTGGCTGCGGCGACGACGCCGGCGGCCCGCCCGGGCACGGAGGTCAACACGGTGTCGAAGAAGTTGTCGTGCACCACCTCGACACCACCGGACCGCAGCGCCGCCGCAAGTGTGCGGGCATGCCCGTGCACCCGGCTCGCGATGGCGCGAAGGCCGTCGGCGCCGTGGTAGCTGGCGTACATCGCGGCGATGATCGCGAGCAGCACCTGCGCGGTGCAGATGTTGCTGGTCGCCTTCTCCCGCCGGATGTGCTGCTCACGGGTCTGCAGCGACAACCGGTAGGCGAGGTTGCCGTCGGCGTCCTTCGAGACACCGACGAGGCGACCCGGCAATTGCCGGGCGTGTTTGGCGTGGACTGCCAGGTAACCGGCATGGGGTCCACCGAAGCCCATGGGCACCCCGAATCGTTGCGTGGTTCCGAAACACACGTCGGCGCCCAGTTCGCCGGGCGCAGCGATCAGGGTGAGGGCCAGCAGGTCGGCGCCGACGGCGACCAGCGCACCGCGCTCGTGTGCCGCCTCGATGAGCGGCGTGCAGTCGATGACGCGGCCCGACGCTGCCGGGGTCTGCAGGAGGACGCCGAAGAAGTCTCCGTCGGGAAGTCCCTCGGCGAGGTCGGTGGTGACGATCTCGATCCCCAGCGGTTCTGCGCGGGTGGCGATCACCGCTGCCGTCTGCGGGAAGACGTCGCTGTCGACGACAAATCGGGGCGACTTGCTCTTGCCGGCCCGGCGCAGCAAGGTCATGGCCTCGGCGGCCGCAGTCGATTCGTCGAGCATCGACGCGTTGGCCACTTCCATGCCGGTCAGGTCCGACACCATCGTCTGGAAGTTGAGCAGGGCTTCGAGGCGGCCTTGACTGATCTCGGGCTGGTAAGGGGTGTAGGCGGTGTACCACGCCGGGTTCTCGAGGATGTTGCGGACAAGGACAGGCGGGGTGAGCGTGTCGTAGTAGCCGAGGCCGATCATCGACGTCGCGACGGTGTTCTCGGCTGCGAGTGCGGCGAGTTCGGCGAGCACTTCGTGTTCGGATGCCGCAGGCGGCAGTGCTTCTAGACCGTTGTCCTGCGGGCCGTCGAGAATGCCTGCAGGCACCACTTGCCGGGCCAGGTCGTCGAGCGAGTCGGCGCCGATGAGCGAGAGGATTCGGCCGAGCTCGCTGTTGTCAGGACCGATGTGGCGATGAGTGAAGGAAGAGCCGGTCATGGTGGGACCTCCGCAGCGGTCACCGACGGGGCGACCACAGGTTGTGCCGACCGAAGCCGGACGCCGGTCCTCCCCCTCTGTCCTATCCACACTGCCCGAGGGACCGGTGGACGCCTGAGAGATTCAGCCGCAGGGAATGCGGCCTTTCACCATGGGCGGACGGCTGATGCCGCCACTCTCCAGAGACGCCGACGACGACACGGTCCTGGGTGCCTGAGAGTTTGACGGAGAGGTGTTGCTCCTTCGGCGGTCACACTGCTGTGACGCTCTCCCGGGTCGCTGCGACGCGCGTTCAGTCTAGACCGAGGTGGGCAGAGATTGCCGGAGGGGCGATGTTCTAGCCGGTGCGGCGAGCCCGGCTCTTGCGGCGCGAGGCCAGCTCGTCCTCGGGAGCGGCTTCGGTAACACCGCCGTCGGCACGCTCGGCCGGGAAGTCGGCGATGGTTCCGCTCAGTTCACGCATGGCGCCGCTGACCGCGATGCCGAAAACACCCTGACCACCCTGTAGGAGGTCGACGACTTCTTCGGCGGACGTGCACTCGTACACCGTGGTCCCGTCGGAGAACAGGGTGATGCGGGCCAAGTCTTCAACCCCGCGCTTGCGGAGGTGATCGACGGCCACGCGGATGTTCTGCAGCGAGATGCCCGTGTCCAGAAGTCGCTTGACGATCTTCAGGACCAGGATGTCCTTGAAGGAATAGAGCCGCTGGCTGCCGGAGCCTGCGGCGCCTCGGATGGACGGAACGACCAATGAGGTGCGGGCCCAGTAGTCGAGCTGGCGGTAGGTGATACCCGCGATCTGGCACGCGCTGGGCACTCGGTAGCCGACGAGTTCGTCGGGCACGGTGTCGTTGGGGAACAGTCCCGGGATGATGTCGTCCAGCGACCCCTGCGACGGTCGGTCGATCCGGTGGGCATTCTCCCCTTGGGCAGTCTCCCCCACATGGGCAGTTTCACCGTCGTGTGGCTGATCGCCCACTGGGATCTCCTCGCGTGCTCTGTCGGTGACCGTCCGAGCGACGTCTTGGCGCCGACGGGCCCAAGTTTACGCGCTCTGACTGGTCAAAATCACATCACCGCAATTTTCACGGCCTGGAATGACCGTAGGTCCAGGAGGGGCGCCGATCAACGCGACTCGCCCTAACCCTGAACCTAAACTCGAGCTTTAGACGATTCGTGACCCCACGGTTTCCGTTCTGTGATCCAAGCCGGCTGCATCACCGTCGGAACGGAAGGCTCACGCGCCTCCGGTGGCCTTGAAATCGTCCGGAGACACCGAGTCGAGGAACTCCTTGAACTTCTCCACCTCGTCCTCCTTGACCTCGCCTGCCGATTCGTCGTCGGCGTCGTCGCTGTCGTCATCGGGCATCAGCAACCCGGCTTCGGCGAGTACGGACTCCTCGGCGTAGATCGGCACCTCTGCCCGCATCGCGATCGCGATGGAATCGGACGGCCGGGCGGAGATGCGCAGATCCCCGGCGAACACCAGGTCTGCGTAGAAGGTGCCCTCTTGCATGTCGACGATGCGGACTTCGACGAGTTCATGACCGAGCGCATTGATCAGGTTGACGATCAAGTCGTGCGTCAGCGGTCGGGGCGGCTCGATACCCTTCTGTCGCAAGGCAATCGAGGCCGCTTCACTCTGCCCGATCCAGATGGGCAGGAAGCGCTCACCACTGGTCTCCTGCAGGAGCAGGACCGGCTGGCTCTGCGGCGGTTCGACCCGGATACCTACAACGCGCATTTCACTCATGCGATCGGCCCTCCCAACGCTTGTGTGGGCGAATGCTGCACCGCCATCAATCCTATGGCAAGTGAGCCCGTGCGACGACCGAGAAAGCCAAGAGTGGCTTCAGTCGAGCACTTCGCGGACGGCCTGCTTGACCAACTGGGTGTGCAGGGTCACCGACAGGGCGGCGATCTCTCGCACCATCTCCTCGGCCCGGTCGCGGGCCCCGGTGCCCTTGCCCTTGGCGATCGGCCCGGCGATCTGCGCGACCAGACCCGCTTCGCGTTCCGCCGAGACCTTGAATGCCCGCAGGTGCCGCGCCTGAAGACCGAAGTTCGCGAGGGCCGCAGCAGCAGCGACCAGCCTCACCGCATCCTCATCGAAGAAACCGCGAGGACCCGGCACGAGCAGACCGTTGTCGCACAGTTCGGTCACAAAAGCCGAGTCGACCCCGGTGCGCTCGAGGAGGGTGTCACGGCTGAGCCGGCCACCCCCGCCCTGCGAGAAGTCCGTCGCCGGCGCCACCCAGTTCTTCGCGGAAGACAGCAGTCGGGGCCCGGCCTGTGAGTCGGACTGAGCGCCACGGTCGATCTCGTCGAGTTGTTCTTTGATCACCTTGAGCGGAAGGTAACGATCGCGCTGAGCGGTCAGCACGAACCGCAACCGCTCGCAGTCCGCACGGCTGAATCGCCGGTAACCCGATGGCGACCGCTCGGGTGTGATCAGACCTTCCGACTCGAGGAACCGGATCTTCGAGATGGTGACATCCGGGAATTCGCCGCGCAGCTGATCGAGGACCGAGCCGATTGACATCGATCCTTCAGATTGCTGCCCCGCCGACGGAGAGGTCACGCGTTCGAGGAACCTTCGTCACCACTGGGGCCGGTAAGGAAGACGAGGCGGAACTTGCCGATCTGCACCTCGTCGCCGTTGGCGAGAACCGCGGAATCGACCGGTTCGCGGTTGACGTAGGTGCCGTTGAGGCTGCCCACGTCCACCACCTGGAAGTCGTTGTCGCCCAAGCGGAACTCAGCGTGACGGCGACTGACCGTCACGTCGTCGAGGAAGATGTCGCTGTCGGGGTGCCGACCGGCCGATGTGGTGGCCTGGTCGAGCAGAAAACGAGAACCGGCGTTGGGGCCGCGTTTGACGACGAGCAGCGCGGTGCCTGCGGAGAGCCGCTCGACGCCGCTGTCGGCCGATACGGTGGCGGATCCTCCGGTCGACTCCATCTCTTTGATGAAATCGGCCCGGAAGACCGAAGTGGTCTCTACCGGAGCCTCGATGTCCTTCTCGTTGTCGCTCACCAATTCTCCTTCTTCGTAATTGTCCCCGCGGCCCGGAAGGGGGCCAAGTCTTTCCACGGCATTTCGGCGGTCGATCGCTCACACGCCGGATTCGTCCTCATCAAGTGGTTTGGGGAATTACCCGTGACCTAGACCGTACCCTGCCACCGGCCGCAGATGCATAAAGCTGCTGCATACAGTTCCCAAACCGACCTGTCACCGGGTTGCCCTATCCGGCAGTGACTTCGCGATATCCGGACGCATCGAGCATCTCTCCCAACACGGCGTCGAGATCTGCGTCGTCACCGACGTTGATCTCCACCAACCAGCCCATGCCGTAGGGCTCGGAGTTGACCAGGTCAGGACTCGCTTCGAGCCGGTCGTTCACGTTGGTCACGACTCCGGCGAGCGGACCGAAGATGTCCGACACGCTCTTCGTCGATTCGACCTCGGCGAACGACTCCCCCACGACCACCTCGTCGTCCACCGCGGGCAACTGAACGAAGACGACGTCGCCGAGCTGGTCCTGCGCGTAATCGGTGATCCCGACCCGAACGGTCGTATCGGACACCTTTTTCACCCACTCGTGCTCGGTGGTGTACCGCAGATCGTCGGGAGTCTGCTTGTCGGTCACGTGTCACGCCTTCCGGTTAAGCATTCGCTTCGGGGGTTGAAGGGAGAATTTAGCGCACCTTCGGTGTTCATCTCACCGGGGCGAGTTGTCTGGTGAGCTTTTCGCGTGATGCACGGGCGGCATCGCGCGCATCACCTGCAACACCTGTACCCAGTAGAGGACAAACGACCACAGGTACATGCCCGTGCCCCAGATCATGAAGGCCCATCCACAGGGATAGAAGATGTCGCCTATGACCGAATCGAGTTGCCCGGCAAGGATCATCGGGAACCCGTACATCAGCGCGAACGTCGCTGCCTTACCGATGTAGATGACGGGCAGGGCTGTGAGTCCGCGACTGCGCAGCAGGGGCGCGCTCGCCAGCAAGAGGACGTCGCGGCCGATGAGTACACCGATCAGCCACCACGGGATGATCCCGCGGATCGCCAGGCCGATCGGTATGACCAGCATGTAGAGCCGATCGGCCGCGGGATCGAGGAGAGCGCCCAACCTGGACGATTGGTTCATCAGTCGGGCTATCTTGCCGTCCGCCCAGTCGGACAGCCCTGCGAAGAACAAGATCGCGAACGCCCAGCCGTCGGCTTCTTTCGCGAGCAGAACCCAGAGGAACACCGGCACCATCACGAGCCGAACGGCGCTGAGCAAGTTCGGAACGGTGAATATCCGATTCGTTTCCTCAACCGGTTCCGGGCCGATCTCCTCCATGCGAACTACCCTGTCACATCCGCCGGGTTCAGCGTTTCGCGGTTGTCCGGCGTGCGGTGCCTGCGCTCGTTGTCGTCAGCGCCCGGTCTGACCGTCGATCAGCTCGCGCAAGATGTCGGCGTGACCCGCGTGGCGGCCCGTCTCCTCGATCATGTGGGTCAGAGCCCAACGAACGCTTGGCGCAGAACGTCCCGGCGCGGAACGTGGCAGACGCGCGACGAGATCGGCACAGTCGTCGAGGACATCGTTCGCCGACTCGACGGCCTGCCGGTACCTGGCAACTACGTCATCGACGCTGTCCGATGCCTCGGCGGTGAAGGTCGACTGCCACCTGGTGACCGTCTCGCCGAGGAATGTCGCCCGTTCCACATGAACGAGATGGTTGAGCAGGCCGAGCAAATTGGTTCCAGAAGGTACCGCGGCTGCCCGCACCTGCGGTTCGGGAGCGCCTTCCACCTTCGCGATCATCGAGGTTCTCAGGTAGTCGAGGAATCCTCTGAGTACCTCGACTTCGCTGCTACCGGTTCGGGGCGGCGGCGTGTCCCGACGACGCCTGACGCGACCGGGCGAGCTCGTGATCCCCATGGCCGGTTCCTCCGTTCGTCCGGCCATCCGCGACGTCGAACAGCCTGCTTGGCCAGCCTCGCCCAGACGGCTCCGTCTGTCACGGAAACTTGCCGCATCGGCAAGAACGGCCCCGGCACTCCAGATACCGAACCGGCGGGCCACCTTGCGCAGGTCCGCTCCCGACCGCTAGCGGAAGATGCCGATGATGCCCTGTAGCGCCTTTGCACCACCGGAGCTGAACGGGCTGTCGTGCACCATGTACGTCCATGTGGTGGTCGAGCGGCGCAGGTCCGCCTGCTCCAGGTCGACACCGTCAGCAGTGATGACAGCTTCGCGGAATGTCTTGCGCGCGTTCTCGACTGCTTCCCCGGGCAATCTGCCGAACTCGTCGAGGATCAGCTTGTGGAACTCGTCGAGGGGGGACTCACGACCGAGTGACCGCAGGTGGATGCTGGCCCGGACGTCTGAGACGAATGCAAGATGGTCGGCCCATGCTCGATCGAGATGGAACAGCATGATCTCGCGTGCGGCCTGCTCGAGGACAGCCGCGGGGACGGGTTCGGCTTTCTCGACCGGTACCGACGAATCGGACTTGACAGCAGTCTCAGCAAGTTCGTCGCCCACCGACTCCGTATCGGGCGCGTTGTCCGAATCGGCTGTTTCGGCCGGCTCGGGGACGTCTCCGGTCAGTTCGCGATACCGATCGTTCTCCAGGTCCTTCAGCTCTGTGAGGGCGGTGTCGGTCGTCAGCAGTTTCATGCGCCGGTCGATCACGATGTCGCGCTGCTGGTTCACCAGTTGGTTGTATCGCCAGGTGTTCGCATGCAGCTCGAGCATGACGCCTTCGGCCACCCGTTGTGCTTGCTCGATCAGGTCGACGCCCTTGGAGCCCAGCGACCCGTCCTCCGACGAACTGACCGGGTCGCGTTTGAGGGTGAGGTTACGCGTGACAACCGGATCCTCCACGCTCGAGAAGAACACCGAGCGACCCGGATCTCCTTGTCGCCCAGCCCGGCCGCGCAGCTGGTTGTCGAGTCGTTCGGTGTCGTGGCGACCGGTACCGACCACGCAGAGCCCGCCAAGTTCGACCACTTCGTCCCGCTCGGACGTCGATTCGCCGTCCTTCTGGCCTGCGGAGCCGCCGAGCTTGATGTCGGTGCCTCGCCCGGCCATCTGAGTCGACACGGTGACGGCATTCTTGGCACCGGCCTCAGCGATGATCTTGGCCTCTTCGGCATCGTTCTTGGCGTTGAGGACCACGCTCTGCACACCGGCCCGGCCGAGGAGGTGGGCGAGCTCTTCGGACTCCGCGACGTCGTGCGTACCGATCAGGATCGGTTGCCCGGTTTCGTGGATCTCCTTGACGAACTCGACGACGGCTTCGGCCTTGTTGGCCTTCGTGTCGTAGACCCGGTCGACCTCGTCGACACGGATGTTCTTCGTGTTGGGTGGGATCTGCGACACGGCCAGGTGATAGAACTGCCGGAACTGCTCACCGGCCGCCAGCGCCGTACCGGTCATCCCACACACCTTCGGGTAACGCCCGATCAGCGCCTGAACGGTGATGGTGTCGATCACCTCGCCCGAATCGGTCTGCGCCAGGCCCTCTTTCAGCTCGACGGCTGCCTGCAGGCCATCAGGCCATCGCTGCAGCTGGGCGACTCGCCCCCGCGAGGCGTTGATGAGGTGGACTCCCCCGTCGCGCACGATGTAGTGCACGTCGCGTTCGAGCAGGATGTGTGCGTGCATCGCCACGTTGACGTGCACGAGCGTGGTACCCACATGCTCTTCGTCGTACAGGTTGATGCCACCGAGCTCTTGTTCGATGAACGCCGCACCCTCGTCGGTCAGGTAGACGTTCCTGCCCTCGGCGTCGATTTCATAGTGCGTCTTCTTCAACTTGCCGACGGCATCGTGGATGGGTTTGTCGGGCACTTCGCCGGTGGTCGCCCCGGCGAGGATCAGCGGCACCAGCGCTTCGTCGACGAGCACCGAGTCGGCCTCGTCGATGATCGCCACGTCCGGTTTCGGCGATACGAGGTCTTCCGCTCGGGTGGCGAGCTGGTCACGCAGCACGTCGAAACCGACCTCGTTGACCGAACCGTAGGTGATGTCGGTGTCGTAGGCGGCCTTGCGTTCCTCGCGCGTGGAGTTCTCCGACACCGCAGACGACGAGATGGCAAACTGGTCGAACAAGGGCTTCATCCACTCCGCGTCACGAGTGGCGAGGTAGTCGTTCACCGAGACCACGTGCACCCGATGTCCTTGCAGCACATAGCCGATCGCGGCGATTGCACCGGCCAACGTCTTGCCTTCACCGGTGGCCATCTCGATGATGTCGCCCTCGAGCAGCCGAAGTGCACCCTGCAGCTGTACGTCGAACGGCCGCATGTCCAGCGCCCGATCTCCGGCTTCACGGACCAGCGCCAGGAAACGGGCCCGGTCCTCTCCTTCAGGGTCGGTGATGTCGAGCTTCTCCGCCTCGGTGGCGAAGTTCTCGTCGCTCAGCTCCGCCGCCCATGAGTCATGGTCACCGGACTTCTTGATCAAGGTCAGAGACTTCGACTGGTTGCGCGAAGACTGCGCTCCCAGCAGTCGCCACATGTTGTTCGTGAGCTTTCCCACCGAGCCGTACTCCCGTCCATCTGCAAAAGTGCCGTGCTCCACCGTACGCGGAGTGCGTCCGCGGGATACCGTACGCGGCAGGCTTCCCGAGCAATCAGACTCTGCCACTTTCGCGCTGGTCACGGGAGCAATATGATTCCGTCCCGGAGGTGGCCAATGAGCTCGGATCGCGGTTCCGATCGGTCCAGATCGCCGGCAGTCAGGTTCGCGGTTCGCGCAGCGGTCGCCGGCGCGGTGCTGGGATGCGCGGTCGGTCTCGGCGCGTACAACAACTGGCTCGTCGCGCTCTTGGTGGGCGTTCCGTTGGTGGTCACTGCGCTCGTCATCTCGCCGCGTCCCCGCCGGATCGACGGAATGCTGAAGGCAGGGCAGTCCCGCAAACAAATCCCGGTGACGATCGAGGCACTGACCAGATCCAGCCTTGACGCGTCAGATGTTCAGCCAACGCTTGTGACGGCAACCATCTCACCGCCCAGTGACACCGACTATCGCGCGCGGTGGCTCACGGCTATGCCCAAGCCCGTCGCCGCAACCGTCCTGCAGGACGCCGAGACCACCCTTCCCTCTGCTTTGATCCCGCCTCGTCCCGACAGCTCGCTGTCCTACGACGCGGGTATCGCGCCAGGTAAGGCCACAGAGTTCAGTAATCACCCGCCGAAGTCCACGCTGCTGCAACCTCTGATCACCCTCCTCGTGGCGATAGCACTGTTCGTCGGTGTCGGCGAAGGTTGGCACATCTCGGTATCGCTGCCGGATCCTGGGTTCGGTACGACAGCGGACGGCGACAGCGATGGATCGAAGCGAAGTGCCCAAGAGCGCGTGGACGGGATGCTGGCCAAAATCGGCACCTTGGAACCATCGGCCGCAACCAACATCCTGAGTCTGAGTCTGGGAAGTTACGGCAGCGACAACATCTCCCTCCTCGACAGCCAAACGGGTGAGAGCATTAATTTGAACTACTCCGAATCCAGCGGCGACTGGGGAAGAGCTTCCCGGTCGACGACTCCTCTCAGGAGTGGACGTACCTTTCGCACCGACGACATCTCGGGGATGAGTTTCACCGCGATCGTGGATCAGATGAAAGCTGCACTCCCCGAGGACGTACGAGCATTCGAATCGATGACCATCGCACGGTCGGAGGACGACCAGCCGGTCTTGGCCACAGGGACGTTCCACGAAGTGGATGAAGACGCCCCAAACCAGACGGCCTCCATCCAGGCAAACACCGATGGCGCCGTTGCTACCTGGTACCAGCCCGGCGATTTCGAGACCTCGTTCACGCTCGCGCGAGAAGCAATGAACTTGTTCGGTATCCCAATCGACCAGCCGATCGTCAACCGCTTTGAGATCCGGGGGAATCTACCGAGCACCCCGACTGTCAGAGCGGGAGATATCCAGAACTCGGGCGGCCTCCTCATCGACATCACCGATAGGAACGTCGACGCACGCGTGGTCCAGGCACCCGGATCGTTCCCGCAGCTCCTGGTTACCGGCAAGAACACGAATGGGCGATTGCCAGCAGGCTCGGTGGCTTTCCGCGACATATCGAGTGCAACCTTCAAGACTGTGCGCGAGGACTACATGCGCCGACACGGCGTTGACATATTTGATCGCGATGCAGTCGATATACAGACCTCGTACGAGTACGCGCGGGACGATTACCAGACCGTCATCATGATCGCGATGCGCCCGCAAGCCGTCACTGACTACTACTCTTTCCAGGGAGTCTTTCTCGAGTCTCAATGACCGCCTGGGCTATTCCGCCTCCAGCGCCTTTCGCCGTCCCGCATCGATTTCCTCCATCGCCTGCGGTTGCGGATGAAGACTGCCGCGGTCGGTCAGGTCGGTGACGATCTGTTTGATCTGGTTCAGGTACTCGGCCTGCTGCTCGCCCTGGACGTTTCGCGCATTCTCCAGCAGCGACAACGCAACCGTGAGTTCTTTCTGGTCGTTCACCTCGAGTAAACCGGTACCCACCGCGCGCCCATACTTCTCACATTCGACCCACGCCTTACGCAGGTCGATGACCGCCTGCTGATACTCGTCGGCACGGTCGATGTTGACCGGGAACGTATCGGTGCGCAGCTCTTGGGCGCGGTTCAACGTCGTGTGGAAGATCTCCACGGTGTCGACCGACACGTCGGTGACGGCCGGGAACCGGATGAGCAGTTCGGGCTCGAGTTCGTACTGGGCGTAGTCCGCGAGCACATCATCGTGCTGTTTGATTGCCGCCTGCCACAACCGTTGTGCGGCTTCCTCGCTGTCGGCGTTCGCGATGCGCGGGATCAACCGGCCAGGCGGGGGCTGTGCAGGTTGATAACCCGGCTCTGCCGCTGCGGGTTTGGCGAGGCCCCCGGTGGCCTTTCCCACCCTGACCATGCGCTTGGCAGGCTGATGGGCGCGGAGGCGGGCGATCACCTCCGCCGCGGCCGGGTCCGACTCGATCGCCGCGACCTGCCACTCCTGATCCGGGTTGCTCGCGAACCGCAGACGCAGGTACCGGCAGCCTCGGACGTGGAACTGATCAGCGCGCGACGACCGGCTGACAGATGTGTCGGTTGCCAGCTCCGAACTCTGTTTGACCGACAGCAGCGAGTCGAGCGGAAAGGAGTGCAGCGCGGAGTCGGCGTTGCCGAAGTGAACCATCTCATCGTCCACGGTGATCGTCACGGCCGGCAGGTCACGGATGCGGCCCACCGCCGCCAGCAGCAGGCCCAGCCCCAATGTCACGAATACGATGAGACCGGTTGTCATGGGCGGGGCATCAACGATCGTCAGTGCGACCAACTCCAGCAGCGAGGCGATCACGAGCGCGCTCGCAGCTGTTGCGAGCCGTTCGTGAGTCGTACTGCGGTACTCGGTTCGGTACGTGACCGATACGGGGCCGGAACTGCTCGCCACGTCTTGCCTCCTACGGTGCGCCGCACTGCTCGCGACGCTCACACCGCGGGACTTTACCTCTGATCGGACAAGGCCTCGCGAACAATCGGGGCGACCTTCTCCCCGTACAGTTCGATGCTTCGCATCTTGGCTTCATGGGACAGGGTGCCGTTGCCGTACTTCATGTCGAAACGGGTGACCTTCAGTGCCCGCACATTCTGAATGATCTTCGCAGCAACGGTGTCCGGGGAACCCACATACAACGAACCGTCCGGGCCTGCCGCCTGTTCGAACTGACCGCGTGTCGTCGCCGGCCATCCTCGTTCCCGGCCGATCCGGTTCATCTGATCGCGGTAGTGGGGCCACAGTTCTTCACGGGCCTGTTCGTCACTGTCGGAGACATGACCCGGCGAGTGCATTGCCACCGGCAGCTCGGCATGCCCGAACTCGGTCAGCGCGCGATGGTAGAGGTCGACGAACGGTTCGAACCGGGCCGGTTCACCGCCGATGATGGCCAGCACCAACGGAATTCCGTATCGCGCCGCGCGTACCACCGACTCCGGCGAGCCACCGACACCGATCCATGTGGTCAACCCACCCTTCGCGGTTTTCGGGAACACCTCCTGGCCGGTCAAGGGCGCCCGGTGGCCACCAGTCCAGGTGATCGGGCCCTCTGATCGCAGCTCGGCGAACAGGTCCAGTTTCTCGGAGAACAGCTCCTCGTACTGCGCTAGGTCGTAGCCGAACAACGGGAACGATTCGGTGAACGAGCCGCGCCCCAGGATGACCTCCGCGCGGCCACCCGAGATCGCGTCGAGAGTAGCGAAGCGCTGGTACACGCGGATCGGATCATCTGAGCTCAGTACGGTCACGGCGGTTCCCAGACGGATGGAATCTGTCTGTGCCGCAATCGCGGCCAGGACCACCTCAGGCGCTGAGACGGCAAAATCCTCGCGGTGATGCTCACCGACACCGAAGAAGTCCAAGCCCACACTGTCGGCGAGAACCCCTTCTGCGACCACATCACGGATGACCTGGTCATACGAGAGTGGCTCACCATCCGGGCCGGCAGTTCGATCGCCGAATGTGTCCAGGCCGAGTTCCACGGCCGACGATTCTGATATGGGCATCGAGGTGTCCTTCTTCCTTCGCGGTCACGTGGGCAACCACATCAAGGCTCGGAAGATTCCCGCGCCTCGTCGTCACTTCATCGCCGGGATCGGCGCCCGCGTGGATGCGGTGATCGGGTTGATCTGCGACAGCGCGTGGGCGATGGTCGCATCGGTCACCCGCTCATGGTTCACCGATTCACCCCCGCGGCAGGCACAGTTGAGCGCAACCGGTGGATTGATGATGATCGGATTGGGCGGCACGCTCGCGTTGTCCGGCAACAAGGCCTGAGGCGGATCGTTCAGCCCGGTGGTTCACAATCGCTGACGATGCGCTTGCAACCCAGTAGGCTCCCTCCATGGGAAAGAAGGACAGCGGTAAGAAGAGCAAGGCCCAGAAGATCCCCAAAGATGTCTACGAGGCCGAACTTTTCCGCCTGCAATCCGAGTTCGTGAAGTTGCAAGAGTGGGTGAAGGACACCGGTACCCGGGTCGTCGTGATCTTCGAGGGCCGTGACGCAGCCGGCAAGGGCGGAACGATCAAGCGCATCACCGAATATCTGTCGCCCCGAGTTGTCCGTGTGACCGCATTGCCCGCACCCACCGACCGCGAGCGCGGCCAGTGGTACTACCAGCGATACATCGCCCACCTGCCGGCGCCCGGCGAGATCACCATCTTCGACCGATCCTGGTACAACCGGGCGGGCGTGGAAAAAGTGATGGGCTTCTGCACACCCACAGAGCACTCCCTGTTCCTGCGTCAGACCCCCATCTTCGAACAGATGCTCCTCGACGACGGGATCATCCTTCGAAAGTACTGGTTCTCGGTGTCCGACGACGAGCAACTCCGACGTTTCCGGTCACGACTCAATGATCCTGTGCGGCAATGGAAGCTGAGTCCAATGGACCTGGAATCGGTGTACCGCTGGGAGGATTATTCTCGCGCGAAGGACGAGATGATGGTGCACACAGACACCCCGAACAGTCCCTGGTATGTGGTCGAATCGGACGTCAAGAAGCACGCTCGCCTGAACATGATGTCGCATCTGCTGTCCACGATCGACTATCACGAGGTGAAGAAACCGAAAGTCGACTTGCCCGAGAAGCCGATCGACACCGGAACCTATCAACGACCTCCTCGCGAACTGGCGACCTACGTCCCCGACCATGTGTCCGAACTGGTCGGCGACGTCGAGACCTGATGCGCCACAGGCCGCCTATGTCGCGTAGGCCTCGGTCGGCTGGGTCAACCGGATACTGTTCCCGGATGGGTCTCTGAACCCCGCGTCGATCCCATATGGCCTTTGCTCGGGTACCTCGGTGAACTCGACCCCGCGGGCTGTGAGCTTCTCGTATTCCGACCGACAATCGTCAGTGGTGAGAAATACCGTGCCGGCGAAACCCTTGGTGACGAGCGAGAGGATCTCGTCGTGCGTGGACTCGCTCACCATCGGTGGTGCCGGGATGGCCATCAGAATGACGGTCACATCGTCTTGCCCGGGCGGCGCCACGGTCAGCCAACGGAATCCACCCAACTCCGGCATGGTCGCGTCGGACCGCACCTCCATGCCCAACTGCTCGGTGTAGAACTTCAGCGCAATGTCTTGATCGTGAACCCAGATCTGCGCTCCGGCGATTCTCATGATGAACTCCTGTGCTCGAGTGGTATCAACACGGTCGACGCTAACTCCGCGTTGCCGGTCGAGTCTTCTCCCCGCGTGCTGTTCGTCGACTCGCCCGATCCCCAGGATTCGGTTGCTACAGCCGACTGTCGGGCGCTGGACGACTGAACGTACGAACCACGCACGCGGGCACCATCGCTCGGTCGGCTGCGGCGGGCAGACTGGCCCGATAACGGGCCGGCGTGAGCCCGTAGGTCCGCTTGAAGCTCGTCGTGAAAGACCCGACACTGCGCAAACCGACGGCCACACATACATCTGCCACCGAATAGTCGGTGTTACGCAGCAGGGCCGCGGCACGTTCGAGCCGACGCGTCTGCAGATAGGCATGCGGCGTTTCACCGAAAGCACGCGTGAAAGCGCGGCTGAAATGCGCACGCGACAACATCGCGGCCGCAGCCATCTGATCGACGGTCAGTTCGCCGGCGTACTGCGCGTCGATCAGATCTTTGGCGCGGAGCAGATACCGCGACGGGGGAAGGCTACCCACGTGGCCACTATCGCACGCTTCGACTACCCGACAGAGCGGTCGCTGTCACTCCAGTACTGCTTGCGCAGCGCTTTCTTGTCTGGTTTACCCAAGGCGGTCAACGGCAGGGCTTCGGCGACGATGATCTGTTTCGGCGACTGAACCGCACCTTTGCGCTCTTTGACCGCGTCCTGGATCTCGGTGGTCATGCGCGCGATCGACGATTCATCCGTGGGCGCATCGGACCGCAGCACCACGATCGCGGTCACCGCTTCACCCCACTTCTCGTCGGGAACTCCGATCACGCCCACCTGCGCAACCGAAGGATGTTCGGCGACAACATCTTCGACTTCACGGGGGAACACATTGAATCCACCGGTGACAATCATGTCCTTGGTGCGGTCGACAATGAACCAGAAGCCGTCCTCGTCTTCTCTGGCGACATCCCCGGTGCGAAGCCAGCCGTCTCGAAATGCTTCTGCCGTTGCTTCGGGTAGCCCCCAATAGCCACCCGCCAACAGCGGACCGGCCACGCAGATCTCCCCGGGCTCCCCTACCGCGACCGGCTTGTCGTCTTCACCCAAAAGGGCGGTGCGCAAGAACGCGGACGGACGACCGCAACTCGACAGCCGCTTTTCATCGTGGGCATCCTTGGGAAGGTAGCTGATCACCATCGGCGCTTCAGACTGACCGTAGTACTGCGCGAAGATCGGACCGAAGCGCTCGATGGCCTCGGCCAGCCGAACGGGGTTGATCGCGGATGCTCCGTAGTAGACGGTCTCCAGCGACGACAGGTCGCGCGTGTGCGAGTCGGGATGGTCCATCAAGGCGTACAGCATCGATGGCACCAGCATGGTGGCGGTGATCTTCTGTTCTTCGATGGTGCGCAGCACCTCGGCGGGATCGAACTTCGGCAACACCACCATCGAGCCGCCCTTCATCAGGGTCGGTACGAAGAACGCAGCCCCAGCATGCGACAGCGGGGTGCACATCAGGAATTTGGGGTGCTCCGGCCATTCCCACTCCGAGAGCTGAATCTGCGTCATCGTGGACATTGCCGAAGCAGTCCCGATGACTCCCTTCGGCTTTCCGGTTGTACCACCGGTGTAGGTGATGGACACGATGTGATCGGGGGGAAGATCAGCCGCCTTGAGAGGTTTGGCCTCGAACCGCTGCGACTCCGCGATCACATCGCGGGCGACCTCCGAGAGTTCAGATGGAACCGGGCCCAGCGTGAGCACCTGCTTGAGACTGTCGACACGCTCGAGGAGGGCGGCCGCGCGCTCGACGAACATCGGCACCGGGTCGATCACCAGGGTGGTGATCTGCGCGTCGCTCAGCACATATGCATGGTCGTCGAGCGACCCGAGCGGATGCAGAGCACTGCGTCGCCACCCCTGGGTTTGTCCCGCCCCGATGACCAACAGGACCTCTGGGCGGTTCAGAGCCAACAGTCCGACCGCACTGCCCGATCCGGCACCGAGTGATTCGAACGCCTGGGTGTACTTGCTGATCTGCTCGGCCATCTTCCCCCCGGTGAGGGTGGTGTCGCCGAGAAACAGAACCGGCTCGTTCGCATGGCGGCGCAGCGCCGCGACCATGAGGTGGCCCAGGTGGGTGCCGCCGCGCAGATGGTCGAAATCGGTAGGGGTATCCGCAGAAACTGTCATGTCGTCAGACTAGAACGTGTTACAGATTTGGGGAAGTTCTTCACCAAAACCGCCGGTGATCGGCGTCGTGATAGAAATGCGCGGTGCGTGAATCGGACCAACAGACCTTGACCGTGGCGGCCGTGTGTTTCTCCGACGACCACCAGAGAGTTCTCACCGTGCGCAAGTCGGACACACACATGTTCATGTTCCCTGGCGGCAAACTCGAAGCCGGCGAGGACGCCACCGCAGCCGCGATCCGCGAGGTGGACGAAGAGATCGGGATTCGGCTCACTGCTGACGACCTGATGCTCGTGGGCACCTTCCGGGCACCCGCGGCCAACGAGACCGACACCATGATCTCCGCCACTGTCTTCAGCTCACGACTTCCCGCAATCCCCATAGCCTCGGCGGAAATCGCCGAACTGCGGTGGGTGCACCGCACCGACACCGGAGCAGATCTGGCACCGCTGCTGCGCGATCACGTCTTCCCTGTGATGAACGCTCATTGAGATGTCGTGCAGGCGCCACAACCCGGCCTGTCCAGCGCGCGTTCGACCGCTCTCCGGCGGCCGCTTATTCGTTTGACCGTCTCTCCTGTTGCGCACATGCTGGACGAGTGCGGTTCCGCCCGATCGAGCGTCACGATCTACCTCTGATCCAGCGATGGCTGGAACAGCCGCATGTGGCGAGGTTCTGGAACCACGACACGTCCGACGCGGCCGTAGAGCGGGACTTCGGTGGCAGCATCACGGGAACGGAACCGTGTGAGGTCTTCATCGCGATACACGATGGCGCGCCGATCGGTCTGATCCAGCGGTATCTGTTCTCCGCCTATCCCGAGGATCTCGTCGAGATGCAAACCCTGGTCTCCGTACCTCCGAACGCTTTGTCTGTCGACTACTTCATAGGTGTCCCGGATCTCACCGGCCAGGGATTGGGCACTGCCATGATCCGCGAGATGGTCGACAAGTCATGGGTCGAACATCCGGCGTCCGACACGATCATCGTTCCGGTCGCGGTGGCCAACCCTGCTTCGTGGCGAGCGTTGCTCGCTGCCGGCTTCACCCAGATCGCGACCGGGTATCTCACACCGGATAATCCCATCGATGACGGTCGACACCACGTGTTCCGAACGGACCGGCCTTAGGCGGGCGCTTCTCATCGTCACAGCGACGAAATGAGCCCGTTATAGATCATTCGTAGGGTTCGCAGGTCAGGGCTTTCCCAGAACAAGGTGGAGAGTCCGCGCCTGAAGGGTCTAACACATGAGTGGAAACAACATTCGGCTTGCCGCGATCACTGCGGTCGAGGCGTACACGCCGCCTCCCCCCAGCTTCGACACGGCCGAGGCTCCCGGAGACATTTTCGGCGAGAACGTGTTCAACAAATCGGTCATGCTCAAACGCCTACCGAAGAATGTCTACAAGTCCGTCATGGCGACGATCGAAAAAGGGACCACATTGGATCCCGCGATCGCTGACGCCGTCGCATCAGCGATGAAGGATTGGGCACTGGAGAAGGGCGCGACACATTACGCTCACGTCTTCTATCCCTTGACTGGCCTGACCGCGGAGAAGCACGACAGCTTCCTCGAGCCGGCGAGCGACGGTTCGACACTCGCAGAGTTCCAGGGCAAGACGCTCATCCAGGGTGAGCCCGATGCGTCGAGCTTCCCCAACGGCGGACTTCGGAACACCTTCGAGGCACGCGGGTACACCGGCTGGGATGTGACCAGCCCGGCATACGTACTGGAGAACCCGAACGGCAACACTCTATGCATCCCAACAGTTTTCGTCTCGATGACTGGCGAGGCATTGGATCACAAGACCCCACTCCTCCGCTCACAGCAGGCGATGGGCAAGCACGCCGAGCGTGTGCTTCGGCTGTTCGGCCACTCGAACCCGGGCCACATCGTGGCCTTCTGTGGGCCCGAGCAGGAGTACTTCCTGGTCGATCGACACTTCTTTCTCGCGCGTCCCGACCTGATCAATGCCGGCCGCACTTTGTTCGGCACCAAGCCGCCCAAGGGCCAGGAGTTCGACGACCACTATTTCGGTGCCATCCCCGAGCGGGTCCTCGGATTCATGATGGACACCGAACGTGAACTGTTCAAACTCGGAATCCCTGCCAAGACCCGGCACAACGAGGTGGCGCCAGGGCAATTCGAGATCGCGCCGATGTTCGAACGAGGCAACATCGCGGCCGACCATCAGCAGCTCCTCATGACGACCTTCAAGACCGTTGCCAAGAAGCACGGCATGGAGTGCCTGTTCCACGAAAAGCCATTCGAAGGCGTGAACGGTTCGGGCAAGCATGTGAACTTCTCGCTCGGCAACGACAAGTTCGGCAGCCTCCTGGTTCCAGGGGACACTCCTCATGAGAACGCACAATTCCTGGTCTTCTGTGCGGCAGTCATCCGCGCCGTACACCTGCACGCAGGGCTGCTTCGGGTCTCGGTCGCCTCAGCCACCAACGACCACCGTCTCGGCGCCAACGAGGCGCCGCCGGCCATCGTCTCGATCTTCCTCGGTGAGCAGCTGGCCGATGTGTTCGAGCAGATCGCCAAGGGCGAGGCAACCTCGTCAAAGGGCAAGGGCACCATGATCATCGGCGTGGACACCCTCCCGGTGCTGCCGACCGATCCAGGCGATCGAAACCGCACCAGCTCCTTCGCCTTCACCGGGAATCGCTTCGAGTTCAGGGCGCCCGGCTCGATGCAGACGATCAGCGAACCGATGGTCGTCCTGAACACCATCATGGCCGACTCGCTGGACCACTGCGCGACCGTTCTCGAGGAAGCGGTCAAGGAAGGTGTCCAGTTCGACACCGCCGTCCAGAAGCTGCTCACCGACATCATCACCGAACACGGCGCCGTGGTGTTCAACGGCGACGGTTATTCCGACACGTGGCCGATCGAAGCGGAGTCTCGCGGTCTGCCGAATCTGAAAACCACCGTCGACGCATTGCCAGAACTGATCTCTCCCAAGTCAATCGAACTCTTCTCCACGTACGGCGTGTTCAACGAGCGCGAGATGCACAGCCGCTACGAGATCGGCTTGGAGCACTACACCCTGACGATCGGGGTCGAGGCCAAGCTCACCCTCGAGATCGGGTCGACCCTGGTGCTACCGGCGGCGGTCAGGTACCAGACAGAATTGGCGACCAACGTCGGAGCGTTGAAAGCGGCAGGCGTCGAACCCGATCTCACACTCCTCAACGCACTGTCCGAACCGCTTGCAGCATTGACCAGCGGTTTGGCGCAACTCAAGGAAGCTCTGGCGACACACGTCGAGGGGAGCTACGAAGAAGCGGTGCACGCCAAGGACGCGCTGCTACCCGCCATGGACGCGGTGCGCGAAGCCGCCGACCAGATCGAGGCGCAGATCGCAGACGATCTCTGGCCGCTGCCGACCTACCAGGAGATGCTCTACATCCTGTAGATCAACCAGATCCGGACATGCTGACGTCGAACGGAATCGTCGCCCCATCCGGGGCGACGATTCTGTCCTTCGAAGCCGCTCAGCTCCAGCGGTTTTCGGTGACGAACTCCGAGATCGGCCGCCCGTGTGCCCAATCATCGATCTCCAGGGCCGGCCGGTCGGGGAAATCGGGAACAGGCCCGAGACAGAGCACTGCGACCGGCTCGGCGCCGGGCGGCAGGGCGAGCAGATCGCCGAGGACGTCAGGATCGAACAGCGACACCCAGCCCATCCCGAGACCTTCCGCCCGGGCTGCCAGCCACATGTTCTGGATGGCACAGGACACCGACGCGAGGTCCATTCTCGGCATCGTTCGGCGCCCGAATATGTGCCGGTCGCGGTCGTCGCCGAGTGCCACGACCAAGAGCTCGGCACAATCGAGAACACCTTCGACCTTCAGCTGAAGGAACTCGTCCGACCGCTCCCCCAGCGCCTGCGCCGTCCGACACCGCTCTTCGTCCACGATGTCGTGGATCTTCTGGCGCAGCATGTTGTCGGTGATGCGCAGGAATCGCCAGGGCTGCATCAACCCCACGCTCGGGGCCGCATGGGCTGCCTGCAGGAGTCGAGTCAAGACTTCCTCGGGCACCACCGAATCGGGAACGAACCGCCGCATGTCCCGTCGTTCGCCGATGGCCCGGTACACGGCTGCCCGTTCAAAGTCGGCGAAAGCGTGAGGATTCACAGCGCGAATGCCTCCTCGAGTTCGGGCACCAGCGCGCGAACTGCCGGACCGGCGGACTCGGGCCAGACGACAGCCAGCAATGCGGGATCAGGTAGACCGGCAAGGGGAACGGCGGTGAGTCGATCACGATGATCGTCCGCCATCGACACGCTCAGTATGCCGATTCCGAGTCCCCTGGCTGCCAGTTCCACGATGGCGTCCGGAGCACTTGCCTCCAGCGCGATCACCGGTTCCACACCGTGAGCACGACATGCTCGGTCGAATGCTGTTCTCAGACCGGTCCCCGCAGGCATGGCGATGATGCGTTGGTCGGCGATGTCGTTCACGCTCAGGCTTTTCCGCCTGTCCAACGAGTGGCCCACAGGCACCATCGCACACAGACCTTCACTCATGATCGTCATCGAGTTGAGCCCGGACGGAAGACTACCGGCCGCACCGATCAGAGCGAGATCGATTGTTCCACTGCGTACTTCACCGACCATCAGGTCCGATGAGCTCTCGCGCAACATCACCTCCACCCCGGGATGCGATCGATGGAACTTCTCCAAGGCGGCAAACAACGGCGTGATGGTGCAACCGGTCACCATGCCGATGGTGAGGTGGCCGCGCAGCAAACCCGCCACCTCGTCGACAGCCTGTTCCACTCCCGCAGCCGCAGCGAGCGCACGCCGAGCCGGCTCGAGCGCCGCGCGCCCAGCCGGCGTCAGCCGTACGACCCGACTGGAGCGGTCGAACAATTCGCAGTTCAGCTCCTTCTCGAGCTGCCTGATCTGTGCGCTCACCCCGGATTGACTGATGTGAACCCGTTCTGCCGCACGCGTGAAGTTCGATTCGTCAGCCACCGCGACGAAGTACTCGAGTTGACGTAGCTCCATATCCAGTAATTCTAGTTTGCAGAAGAACAATCTGTTGGACTTCTTGAATGGCGGACGCGAGGCTGAAATCAGTCACATACCGACCAACGAGGAGACATCGTGCCGAATCGAGAACGGGCGCTGCGCCCCGAGGACCTGACCCGACTGTTCGTCGAACGCTGCAACGCAGGCGACGCGGAGGGGGTGGCATTGCTTTACGAAGACGAGGCTGTCATGGCCTATCCCCCGGGCGAGCAGACCGTTGGTCGCGCAGCCATTCAGGCGTTGTGGGAGAAGGTGCTGACGTCGCGGCCACAGTTCGAACCAGAGGCGCCGCTGCCGACCCTCATCAGCGGAGACATTGCCTTGACGTCAACACCACCCAGAGACGGGTCAGGCGCACGAGCACAGGTGGTGCGGCGTCAACCCGACGGCAGCTGGCTCAGACTGCTCGACCAACCGGAGTTCGTCCCGCCGTCCGCCGATTGACCGCTAACCGGTCAGCGGACCGTGTGGATCGACGAGCAGTGTCACCTGTGCAGCAAACCAGCGACACCACAGATCGCCGCTCCAACGCTGTTCGTCGACCAACATCAGCCACACCCGCCGGGACGCCATCGTCCACACCGCATCCACGATGAGCGTCTCGGGCTCGGCGTCAAGGATCAGCGACAGCGCAAATCGGACTTCGTTGTGGCGGGTGCGTTCGCGCTCGGCGAGCCGCGAAGCCGCCTCGGCATCGGTGACAGCCGCCTGATCGAGCACGGCCTGGATGATCGCTGACCGTTCGTGGGCACCGCAGAGCCATCGTGCCCCGGCCGCTACTCGCGCGCGCCGATCGCCGGCGCCCATCGCGCGATACTCGGGCATCTCTCGAACTGGGATAGCCCGACCATCAGAGAGCGCACCATCAATACACGCGTCGAGCAGCGCCAACTTCGAATCGAATTGGGAGTAGACCGTCTGCCGCGTGACTCCCGCCGCGGCAGCGACTTTCGCCATCGTGGTGGGCACCCACCCTTCCTCGACGAACATTGCGTGCGCCGCCGCAACGACTGCGCGTCGTTTCTCTTGAGCTCGTTCTGCGCGTACCTCCGACGAGTAAGTGCGGACCATTCGATCAGCCTATATTGATTTGACTTTACTCGCTGTAATCTCAATTGGACCGATCGTTGAGGAGCTCCCCATGGCCATTGCCGAAATCACTTCCACTGTCCCCACCAGCCTGGGTGGTCTGCACGTCCGCGCAGTGGGCAATGGTCCACCCGCGGTGTTGTGGCACAGCATGTTCGTGGACTCGTCGAGCTGGGACCGGGTGCTGCCCACCCTCGCCGAACATCGGCGTCTCTTTCTCATCGACGCCCCCTCGTCTGGTAAGAGCGACGCCCTGGCACGGCCCACCGACATCGGCGCCTGCGCCTCTGCAGCAGCTGAATTGATGACGTCGCTGGCCGAAGACCTCGGCGGACCTGTCGACTGGCTCGGCAACGCCTGGGGAGGGCACGTCGGAATGCACTTGGCCGCAACACGTCCTGACCTGGTCCGCACTCTTACCGCCATCAGCGCACCGACGAATCCGATCAGCAAGCCGTTGCGTCTGAAGGTCCGCGCCCTCACCCCGCTGTACCGTGTGTTCGGTCCTCGGGGGTTACCGCGCAAGGCAATCGAAGAGACACTGTTCACCGACCGGACACGGGCGACCGATACCGAAGCGGTCGCCTTGCTGAGGTCTTCGATGCGTCGAGTGACGAACGCGGCGATGGTGAATGCGATCTCCACCGCGATTCTCCATCGAACAGACCTGACGTGGGCGGTGGAGAGAATCGACTGCCCGACCCTGTTCGTAACCACTGATGACCGAGGCGAATGGACGCCTGCGGAGGCCAGAGCGGTCGCGGCGACGATGACCGATGCGCGCGAGGTCACCGTCGCCGACGCCCGCGTGATCCCGGCGATCGAACAGCCCGCTGCCCTGTCCACGGCAATTATCCAGTTCTGGAATGAGCAGGGCGACAACGTCGTCTGACGCTCGCGGCGTGTTCTGGCCTGCGGGGCGGTAGCGTTGGCCTGATGCTGCGGGAGACCATTGACATCCCAACCTCGGCCGGCACCGCCGAGGCCTACGTGACCCGACCAGACGAACATGACCATCCCGGTGTCCTGCTGTACATGGACGCCATCGGCATCCGCCCCCGCCTACGCGACATGGCTGATCGGATCGCAGGGTGGGGTTATGTGGTGATGGTGCCGAATCTGTTCTACCGCGACGGAACCATCGACGACTTGCAACCACGCGTCGATCTGACAGTTGCGGGTAACCGCGAGGCCTTCTTCGCCGAGGCCATGCCACGAGTACATGCCTTGGTCCCGGAACTCGCAGCAGCCGACGCCGACATCTACGTCCATCGGCTTCAGCACCTGCCAGGCGTTCGCGACTCCCCCATCGGGTGCGTCGGCTACTGCATGGGTGGTGCACTTTCGTTGCGCTCCGCGGGGCTTCACAGCAATGCAGTCGCTGCTGCGGCCAGCTTCCACGGTGGCAACCTCGTCACCGACGCCGAGACCAGCCCACACCTGATTGCCACGAGGTCACGCGCACGCCTCTACCTCGGGCACGCGGACAACGATCCGTCGATGCCCAGAGACAAGATCGCTGTTCTCGAGTCCGCATTCGAGTCCGCGGGCCTCTTGTTCGTCTCAAAGGTCTACCCCGAAGCGGCGCACGGATTCACGATGGCGGATACACCCGTCTATCAGGAGGACGGCGCCGAGCGACATTTCACCGCGCTCGAGGACCTCTTTCACCACGGTTTGATGCAGTGACGTCAGGCGTTGTGGGAACGCGCTCGTGACCAGGCCGACCGCGCCTGTGGCGTCGCGCGGGATCGTTGCAATCCTGTTGATGGTCATTCCGCTGAGCCAGATTCCGCTGGATGCATACACTCCTGCACTCCCCGACATGGCGGCCGAGCTGGGGTCGACAAGCACGACCATGCAGAACACGGTCACCGCGTACATGTTGGGAATGGCGTTGGCCTTCATCCCGGTGGGCGTGATCTCGGACGCGGTCGGACGCAAACCGGTGTTGCTGGTGTGTCTTTCGATCGTCGTCGCGACGAGCCTGGGTTGTTCGGTCTCAGACGACGTGATCACGCTGCTCGTCCTACGCTTTCTCCAGGGGTGCGGGGCCTGCGCTTGCCTGGTCCTGGCCTACGCCATCGCCGCCGACTGCTTCGCCGGTACTCGACTGATCGCTGTCTCGGGTCTACTCGGCGCGGCATGGGGCGTGGCTCCGGTCTTGGCTCCGGCGGTCGGCGGGCTGCTGGTGCAGTTCATCTCGTGGCGGTGGATCTTCGCTCTCATCGCGATTCTCGCTGCCTCGGTCGCTGTCCTGGTCACGTTCGCGCTTCCGGAGACACTGGCAGCCGATGACCGCGATCGGGTGGACTTTCGGGTCACCGCCCGTGTGCTGGCCGCCGCGTTACGCCACCGCGTGTTCGTGGTGCTGGTTGTCGTATTCGGCCTGATGGCATCGGCGCAGTTGGTGTTCGGTGTGGTCGGCCCATTTCTCTATCAAGAAGAACTCGACTTCTCACCGGCCGCGTACGGCGCGATGGCGTTGATCGTCGGGGGTGCAAACCTACTGGGCGAGCTGGCGTGCGGGACACTTGCGACCCGCATCCGCACCCGACCTCTGGCCTTCGGAGCACTGGGCGTCTTCTTCTGTGGGGCAATTGTTCTCGTCGCCTCCGCAGCGCTGATGGGCGTGAACGCACCGGCCGTCACGATCGGCGCCTGTCTCGCATTGGCCGGGTGCGGTGTCTTGTGCCCGCAGATGTACGGGCTTGCCCTGGGCCTGTTCGACCGCAACCTCGGCCTGATCGGTGGGGTGGTGAGTGCAGGGTGTTACCTCATCGTCAGTGCCGCGATGACCACCGCGGGGGTCCTGCCCGAGAACTCGCAAGCACCTTTGGGCTGGCTGTACCTCGGGATCGGAATCGCCGTCGGTGTGCTGCTCCTGTGGGCCACGGCACCACAACGGGTAGGCGCCAAGTAGCACGCGGAGACACTCATCGGACCCGTTGCCAGGGTGGGCAGAATGAGACCATGGCTCACCTACTTCACCTCGATTCGTCCGCCGACATCCACACATCCCGCTCTCGCGAGCTGACCCAGCTGTTCGCGCAGACATGGCTCGCCGCCGACTCGACGAGAACGGTCACCTACCGCGATCTCCATCGCGACCCCATCCCACACCTTCCCGACGCAGGACTGCATTACGCCACCAGGCTGCGGTCTGCCACCGAGAAGCCCAGTGCCGAGTCGGAGGCCCTGCAGTGGCAACTGATCGACGAAGTGACTGCCGCCGACGTGGTGGTTGTCGGTGCGCCCATGTACAACTGGTCGCTGCCCTCCACCCTGAAGGCCTGGATCGACCACATTCACGTACTGGGCACCACAGCGCCTTTCGACACTCCCGATCAACCGTTCGCAGGTAAGCCAGTGGTGGTCATCTCCTCACGAGGCCTTGTGTACTCGCCCGGCACGGCCGAGGAATCGCTGGATCACACGATTCCGCCACTGACCCAGGTTCTCGGAAAAGCACTGGGGATGCGGGTCGAGGTTGTCACCGACGACCTCACATTGGTAGGTCGAATCCCGGATCTGGATTCGAAATCGGCACAGGCCGCCGAGGCCAGGCGCAGCTGCGAGACGCGCGTCCGTCAACTCGCCGGGCAGCCGTTGAACTAACTCCCGTCCCCCGGCAACATCGCCCGGACCGCCTCGATGGTGTCGGCCATCGCGGCGGTCTTGTCCGGCCGGTACCGCAAGACGCGTGCGAAACGCAACGCGACACCGCCGGGATATCGAGTGCTCACCTGCACGCCATCCAACTCGATCTCCACCACGATCTGAGGATGCACATACACCGTGTGCTGGTCCCGGTCTCGCTCCACCTTCGGGAATTCTTCTGTCTGCCAACGCAACAGCTCATCGGTGAGCCCCTTGAACGTCTTACCCACCATGATCGGTTCCCCGCCATCCGGATCGCGAGCGCCGAGGTGCAGATTGGAGAGGTAGCCCGTCCGACGGCCGTAGCCCCATTCGGCACCCAGCACGATGAGATCGAGCGTGTGCTCGGGCTTGACCTTCTGCCACGACTTACCCCGACGGCCCGCCGCGTACGTCGAGTCGAGGGCTTTGATCATGATGCCTTCATGACCGGCGGCGAGCGCCGCATCGAGATGGGCCTCGGTCTCCTCGACAGTCGGAGACCGCAGCGCCGGAATCCGATGCTGGGGCGCAAGGCGATCGAGTACACCTATCCGGTCGGACAGCGGCCGGTCGAGCAAGTCTTCACCATCGAGATGCAGGCAGTCGAAGAAATACGGCTGCAGGAGCAAATCGCGCTGCGAACTGGCACCGAACCTGCTCATCGTCTCCTGGAACGGCCGGGGCCGGCCCGAGTCGGCGAGCGCCAGTGTCTCCCCGTCCAAAACCACCGACTCACACGGCAGGTCACGCACCAACTGCACGAGCTCGGGTACCCGTTCGGTGATGTCGTTGAGTGTTCGCGTGAAGATCGCCACGTCATCGCCGTTGCGATGTACCTGGATTCGAGCACCATCGAGCTTGTACTCCACGCTCACGTTCCCACCGAGCGCCGAATGCGCCTCGCCGAGCGACTTCGCGGGCGAGGCAAGCATCGGCCGCACCGGCCGGCCGACCTCCAAACCGAATGACTGAAGGGCGGCTGCGCCGCCACCCATTGCCGCGGCTGCGGTCTCGGCAAGGCTGCCCGACAGCATGAACGCCCGCCTCACAACGTCAACCGGCAGATCGGAGGCCGTAGCGATCGCCTCGGTCATCACGCCTTCCAGCGCCCCCTGGCGTACCTCCCCGGTGAGCAGTCGGATGAGGAATTGCTGTTCACCTGATGTCGCCTTCTCGAACAGGCTGCCCAACAGATCTTTTCGACGCTTGACCGAGCCGGCACCGGAGGTCACGGCCAGCTCGTCGAGCAGGTTGTCGACCTCTGCCACCGTCCACGTCGGGCTTACGGCCGAGTGCGCCCGGGCCCCCGAGAGCGTGCGCCAACCGATGCCGAGTCGGCCTTGCAGCGTCTCGCCTGACAGCCATGCGACCACAGCGCGTACGTCCTGCGGTGCTGCGCCGCGCAACAGATCTGCGATGGCGAGAGTCTTCGCTTTCCGCGAACGGGTCGCGGCGACCGCCGCGCTGGTGGTCACGACGTCATCGAGGTGCATCCGTCAACGGTATCGATCGCTTCGGACAGACCGTTCAACCTTGCCAGGGAGGCGCCATACCCCAGCCCCAACGTGGCACCGGGGCATGGGGCATCGGCGTGGCTCCGGGCTGGGAGTTCTCCACCGCGATGCGGGTGCCCCACTCGAGGTAGGCGACAAAGGCCGACCGGAACTCCGGATCGCCGGGCAGGCCCACTTCGTCCGCCGCGTCGAGCAGTAGGTCCACCCAGCGCCGGCGTTGCGTGGGCGTGATGGCCCTACCGACGTGATGGGCGAGCATGTTCTCGTAGCCGCCGCCACGCGCGGTGTATTCGGCAGGACCACAGAATACCTCGCCCACCCACGAGGCGACATGCTGCGCGTGATGCGCATCCATCCCGGCGAACAACGGTGCCAACAACTCGTCTTGCGGGACCAGTTCGTAGAAACGCGTGAAAAGCTTGTCGAACGCTTCTGCGCCGCCCGCCCATTCGAAGAGGGTGGGCGGGACGTCGGCGCCCGAGCCGGTACCGGTCACGCTGGTCAGTTCGTAGTGCTGCATCTCGTCGATGGCGCCGACGTAGTTCTTGATCTCGGCGAAGAACGCCCGGAACAGTTCACTGCCACGAAAGCCTGTCAGATGTCCATCAAGGGAGTCCCATGTGATGCGCAGGATGTAGTGGTCGGGCTTTTCGACTGCTCGCGACAACTCGAAGTCGATGCAGTGCTCGGACTTGACCATGGCGTCTGCGGCGCGGGCGTACGCAGCCTCGAACTCGGCAGCTGATGATTCGTCGATGCGGTAGCGGATGTACTCCAGGATCATGGCGGGCCTCCTGCGCAGACGTTACAGCGGGCAGAGGGCCCGCACCGCGAAACGGTGGCGGAGATGCTCCATCCGATCGGTCGCAGCACCGGGGTGCGACCTGGCCAACCGCCTGAACCGCTATCTCGTGCACCGGGCCGCATCACCGCTTGGCATCATGCTCGTGTGAGTATCCGGCTGCTGGCAACCGACCTCGACGGCACCTTGCTGACGTCTCGACGAACGATCAGTGAACGGTCGGCGGCGGCCATGGCCGCCGCTGCCACAGCAGGTATCCGAGTGGTATGGGCGACTGCCAGAGCGCAACATTCGGTCCACAACCTTGCTGTCGACAGTGGCTTTCGCGGTTATGCCGTTGCTGCGAACGGCGCCGTGTTGATCGACCTCACCGATGGCGAGGCCACCATCTTCGACGTGCAGGCGATGGCACCGGAGGTCGCCGGTACGGCAATCGAACAGGTGCGGACCCTCTTTCCCGGCACCGTGTTCGCCGTGGTCGGCCCGACTCGTTTCATCGCCGACCCGGCATACGCCGCACTCTGTGTCTACGCCGACCACCATCGTGATCCGCTGACCATGGAGATGAGCAGCACGGCCTCGTTGGACGACGAACCGATCGTCAAAGTCGTTGCGCGCCATGCTCACATCCCGAGCGTCGACCTCTTCCGGCAAGTGGCGCAGGCCGGGATCCCCGGCGTGACCCCGACCCATTCCGGCGCGCCCTACGTGGAGATGGCCGCCGAAGGCGTCTCCAAGGCCAGTGGACTCGCCCGGCTGTGTGACGCGTGGGGTATCGATTCCACCGAGGTCGCGGCCTGTGGAGACGCGATCAACGATCTGCCGATGCTCGAATGGGCCGGCCTGGCGCTGTGTCCGGCGAACGGGTCACCCGACGCCCGCGCAGCTGCCGATCACATCCTGGCAACCAACGACGACGACGGGGTGGCCAGGTACCTCGAAGTCCTCGTCGATGCCGCCGGTGATGCCGGTTAGAGAAAATTGAGCACCTCGGTACCCCAGGCCGCACGCAAATCCCGGTCGAGGTCATCGACCACTGTGTCTTGCCTGTCGATCACCAGGGTCGCACGCTGATCCGGTACGTAGGGAGGCCATTCCGGGTCGCCCGGTAGTCCGCCGGGATGCCCGTCCACGGCGAAGTTCACCCATCGATTCTGGAGACGGGCAGAGAGCGCCTTCCCCACTTTCAGGCCACCGAGTTTGAACGTGATGTCCTTGCGACCGGCGACCAGGTTGCCCCAGACATACGGCAATTCGGTGGCATGGGTGGCCCCGACCCGCAATGCCCGCAGCATCGGTGTGGCCCAGTCGAATCGGTAGAGATACACCGGCGCGACGGCACTGTGCGCTTCGGCGAGCCAGATGGTCGGCATCCGAAAACCGACGTCGCGGGCGACTGCGAGTCCGGCCGCTTTCATCTTCAAACCCGAGTAGGCCGAACCGATCTCGGCCTCACTCGGTAGTTTGAGTTCCGGCTGTTCTGCCGCGATCTCGGCGAACATCGCGCGAATCGCATCCGGTGTGATCGGCATCAACGGCGACTTCATCCACTTGAACAGCGCCGCCTCGTCTTTGTTGGTACCGATGATGAGGGGAACGGGGTGTGAGCGGCCGGCTCGGGCCGCCGCCAACGGATAGTCAGGCAGCAGATCCTTGTCGACCACCGGTGCGAACGCCAGTGTCCCGGGTGTTGCGGCCGGCACATCGCTGAACAGTTCGAGTCCTGCCGACACCAGGCGATCGACCGGCATGTCGTGCAGTGTCGCAACCTGATCCGGTTCGACCCCGACCTTCTGGAGAAAGATGTCGGCGGCGCGTTTCGCCCTTGCGCTGTCGTACACCGAGGTCGCCGGCGAGCTCTGCGCGATCGCACGGGCGAACAGTCCTGACGCAGCCGGAACGGTCAGGAGTGTCGTGACGATGCCCCCGCCCGCTGATTCCCCGAAAAGGGTCACCCGTTCCGGGTCTCCCCCGAATCCGGCAATGTTGTCTTGAACCCATTGCAACGCGAGGATCACGTCTCGCAGCGCGAGGTTGGTGTCGAAAACGCGTTCATCGGTGTTGAACGACGACAGATCCAGAAATCCCAGCGCGCCGAGTCTGTAGTTCACCGTCACCAGCACGACGTCGCCATCAGAGACAAGCGCGCGCCCGTCATACAGCGGCTGACTCGACGTGCCGAAAACGTATGCGCCCCCGTGGATCCAGACCATGACCGGCCGCGGGTCGCCCGGGGTGACCACTGACGCCGACCAGACGTTCAGGCTCAGGCAATCCTCGTCCTTGATGGCGCCGGGTCCAAGCGTGATCACCGGATTGTTCGGTTGCGGCGCCACCGGACCGAACGTGGTCGCGTCGACGACGTCGGGCCAAGGTTCCGGTGGCACCGGTGCCCGCCAACGCCGCTCGCCCGTGGGCGGCGCCGCATAGCGGATACCCCGCCACGACTTGGTGATCCCGTCGTCCAGGCCCCGAACCGGCCCACTGGTGGTTGTCACCACGTTCTCGTCGTCTGCCATGTCTGAGCTCCTACCGAGGAAGGCAATGTCGCTCACACTACGCAAACGGTGACTCACGCGAATGCGGACAACATCATCAGTCCACGTCGCGCAGAGAATCGATCATGCTCCGCAGAAGCCGGGACGCGTCTGACTGCTCACGCCCTGTCATGCCGGCCAGCATCCTGACCTCGACGGAGCGAACCGCGACAGTTGCTTGCGCGAGACTTCGCCTGCCTTTGGAGGTCAGACGAGTGGGAAGAACCTTGCCCACCGGGGCCTCATCAGGCCTGCTGACATATCCATCACGCTCCAGGGCTTGGAGCAGCACATTCATCGACTGCCGCGTCACGAATGCGCCGCGCGCGAGTTCGGAGTTCGACAACCCCGGCCGTTGGGCCAGCAACTCGAGGCACGAGTACTGCGTCACACTCATCCCGAATGGCCGCAGCGCTTCCTCCATCGCCGCGCGCAACGCGCTCGAGGCCTCCTTCAGCAGATATCCCAGCGACGACTCCAGATCGACGCCGGGGCCTTGTTGACTCATGTCAGTATTCTGACATACGGTCAGACATGTCAAAAAACTGACACAACTTGAAGGAGAACATCATGTCGGTCACGGGCCCCGATTTCCTCTCGCTACAAACGCGAGACCTCAACGCATCCCAGGCGTTTTACGAGCAGTACCTGGGCCTGGTCCGCTCGCAGACCGGTCCTCCGCACGCCGTCGTGTTCGACACGAAGCCGATCGCGTTCGCGCTCCGCGACATCATTCCCGGTACCGATCTCGCAGCCGTCGCCCAACCCGGGATCGGTGCCGCGATCTGGCTCCACGCGACGGACGTCCAGGCCATCCACGACGCTCTCGTCGCCGGCGGCCACACCATTGTCTCGGCCCCGATCGACGGGCCCTTCGGCCGGACGTTCACTCTCGCCGACCCCGACGGGTATCAGATAACCCTCCACGACCAAGCCTGAGCCGGCGCGAAGAGCATTCACTGCCCGGGCGTCAGTTGTGAGCCGCGTTGAATGCCTCGACAATGGCGTTCGGAATACGGCCGCGGTCAGAGACCTCGTAACCGTTTTCGCGTGCCCATTCACGAATGGCGGCCAATTGCGACTTGTCGCTGCGCACTTCGGAGGTGGCCGGCGACTGCTTGGCGGTGGCCCGCCGCTGACGGCCACCGATCTTGGTGGCCTTGTCGATCCACTTTTGCATGTCTTTGTCGAACTTCTCGGCCGACTTGGGCCCGAGATCGAGGGAGTATTCGACGCCATTGACGGTGAACGTTTCCACGATCACCTCCGAAGGGTCGAGATCGGAACCGTCGAGGTCGTCGGTGATCTGTTCGATGGTTCTGCGTGCCATGTTCTGCGCCCTGTTCGTCGGGGAGGCGGTCCAGCGCCTGATGGGTGGTGACGTCTCGTGTTCGCCCGAACATACCTTTGTCCGCCGCTGTACACCGAACTGGGGATAGCGCTCCCGCAGCGAGTCTGCTCAATCACCACTCTGAGAGGAAGGTTCGAACATGCCTGCAGGACATACCGGATTCGATGATGTTTCGTTCGATCCAGTCGCGACTTGTCATCGAGCACTCCGGCGACATCGACCCCGATCGATGGACGCAGTTCGGTCCGGTCGCGCATATTGCTGCGGGTGCATCGCAGGATGCCGCGCGTTCAGCCGAGATGCGAACCACGGCCTTCTATCTGGCACGGACGTCCCCGAGGCGTAATACGAACGACGGTCATTCACGCGAGCGCGGGCAAGACCTCCTTCTCGAAGAGTTCGATTCCCGAAAGATCGTACGCAGCCTCGGGGAAATAGAAGATGCCGTAGGAGAGACCATGGCCCTTGAGTACGGTCAGCTTCTCGATGATCTGCTCAGGGGTCCCCACCCCCGGTAGTCCGCGAAAAGCTCCGAGGGCGCCCTCGGCCGCATCCGCGCCAACGTGCGGGGTAAGCCGATCCTTGAGCGTGCTCAACCGCTGTTCCACCTCGGCCTCAGTAGAACCGATCGCGACGTTGTAGTTGGCGGACCGGACGATCGCGTCGAAGTCAGAGCCGACGGCTTCGCAGTGCGTCCGCAGGATGTCGGACTTTCGTACGAACCCTTCGGGGGTGCCGTCGAAGTTCGTGTACTGCGCGTACTTTGCGGCGATCTTCAAGGTGACCTTCTCGCCCCCACCCGCGATCCACAAAGGAATGCCGCCCTCTTGCAGAGGAAGTGGACGGACGATTGCACCATCGACCTGGTAGTGCTTCCCATCGAGCGAGGCCGAGCCTGTGCTCCACGCTTGCCGCATGATCTGCACACCCTCGTCGAGCCGGCCCAGTCGCTCCCCCGCCGACGGGAAGCCATAGCCGTAGGCCCGCCACTCGTGCTCGTACCAGCCGCCGCCGATCCCCATCTCGACCCGTCCGCCCGAGATGAGATCGGTCGTGGCGGCCACCTTCGCGAGATATGCCGGATTTCGGTAGCTCATCGCCGTGCACATCTGGCCCAGCCGAACACGTGACGTGGACGCTGCGAGCGCCGACATCAACGTCCACGCCTCGTGGGTGGCCTCGTCGGTGGGAGCTGGAACCGTGTGGAAGTGGTCGTAGACCCACACCGAGTCCCACGGACCGTCGTCGGCGCGCACCGCAAAATCACGCATCACCGGCCATTGGTCGGCGGGGTCGATCCCGACGAGGTCCAGACGCCATCCCTGAGGCACAAACAATCCAAATCGCATGACCGCCATCGTAATGGAACCGGTTCTGAGTTCTCGGGGTTCGACAGCGCGCCACCACCGTACAAAGTGGTGAAGTGGGCGAAGACCAGGCGCGAGGAGTCGACTTCGAGCCCGTCCCAACGCCTTTCGGTACACGTTCGCCGACTACACCGGTTCGTAGATGCCCGTCACCGGAGCACCGACGGTCTTGTATTCATGAATGGCAAGACCGCCTGGTGTCTTCTCATGGCGAATGAGTTGTAGACCCGCGGGTGTTGCCCCGGCAGGGAACAACCGTCGCCCTGAACCCACGACCACCGGCGCGATCACCAGCCGGATCTCATCGACCAGTCCGGCGGCGAGCATCGACTGCCTGAGCCGGGCACTGCCATGGATCTGGAGGTCGCGACCCGGCCGGGATTTCAAGTCCGCGACCTGCCCCTCCACGTCACCGGACAAGATCGTCGTCGGGGACCAGGCGGCAGCAGTCAGCGTCTGGGAGGCAACGTATTTCGGGAGACCGTTCATGTTTTTCGTGAATGGATCGTCGGGGTCGGTGATGGCCGGCCAGTCACGCGCGAAGTTCTCGTATGTGCGCCGACCCAACAACAAACCCTCCGCTTGGTCGAGCCATCTCGCGGCTATCGTGATGAACTCTTCGTCCATGTGCGGAACCAACCAGCCGCCTCCAGTGAACCCGTCGGTGGTGTCTTCGTCGGGAGACCAGGGGCCTGGCAGACCCCATCGAGTGACACGAACTGCATCAGCGTCAGTTTCATCGGTTGGGCCCGCCTTCGACCAGATCCGCGAGCTGCCGGGTGACAGTTCCCCAACCATCATGAAAGCCCATGCGCTCGTGTCTGTCTCGATCCGCAGCGGAACGGTGCAGGGCCCTTGCCTCATACTCAGTGCCTTCAGGGTGATCGGCAACAGTGATGATCGCAGTCATGAACGCGTCGGCCGATGGGCGCCACCCGGCTATGAGACTGTCGGTGAACACAATTCGCCGACGCGGGTCGACAGCCAGGAAACAGCCGGTGATGTGCGGTTCGAAGCCACCCCCGTCTTCGCTGATCTCCGTACGAAAAGACCCACCGGGCCGCAAGTCCATGTCGAGCACCCTGCACACGGTCGGATGGGGAACCCACCACTGCTCGAACTTGGCAGGATTTGTCCACGCATCCCATACTGCGGCAGCCGGAGCCTTGATGACCCTGGAGATGACGAGGTCGAGATCAGGGTTGAGCTGGGTTGTCATGTCATTTCTCCTGATGTTGTTGCGTCGCTACTTCATTGACGACAAAGCTCTCGAGTCGATCGGTGCGTTGTTGCCACAGGGCACGCTGGCTTTCCAACCAATCCTGCGCGACATCGAACTGCCGTCGCTCGATGACGCAGGTGCGAACGCGGCCGACCTTCATCGTGCGTATCCAGCCACTGTCTTCGAGTTGCCGGATGTGTTTCATGAAGGACGGCAAGGCCATGTCGAATGGCTGGGCGAGCTCGCTGATACTCGCCGGCCCCTCCCCCAGGCGCCCGATCACCGCCCTGCGGGTGGGATCAGCAAGGGCTTGGAAAACCCCGTTCAATTGCTCTGAATACTGAGCCATAAGGCAAACTATCAGCGGACGGATACTTAGCGCAAGGGCTAAGTGTTACCGGGTTGCGCCGCCGCCCCGGTGTGCCTTCCCACGAGCAGGCGAAGGGGTCGAGATGATCGGGTCAGCGCCGCGACGGTTCGCCGTAACCGGTGACCGTGGTCAGAATGAAAACCGAGTCCTCGATCGCGGTCACGCTGTGCCGATGGTGCGTGAGCCCACGAAGTTCACCTACGTTCAGGACGACCTCACCCTCATCCGCGGTCACCTTCACCCTGCCGCTGAGCACAAGCATGCTCGCCGCCGGCGGCGAATTGTGTTCGCCGAGTTCGGTACCGGCGACCATCGCCATCAACGTCTGACGTAGCGGACCGTCATGGACAAGAATGTCGGCACTGCGGCCATGCGCATCGTCGCGTGCGATGTCCAGGTGCTTGCGAGACAGATCTTCCAGGGTGGAGCTCGTATCGACCACGTCGTCCTCGCTTCATGATGTGCGCTCGAAGTTCTGTGCCCACGCTATCGCGTCACGGCTCACCGAGGCGACCACACGTCCGATCCGGCCCTGCGAGACCCGAGTTACAGAATTGACCGCGGCAACCGGGAATTGATAGAACCTCACTCATGTTAATTGAGTCAGATTCACTCAACTCTTAACTAGGAGGCTCCGCGAATGCCCGCATTCTTCGGCCCCGAGGGCCCGCGTCGCATCGACATCAGTCGGCTGATGAGCAGGTCCACCCAAGACCTCATCGCCGAGTCCGCCAGGTTCGCCGCCGGCCGCGGCGACACAGAACTCGACGCTTTACATGTTTTGCGCGTCATGACGGCCACGGAACCCACAAAAACGCTGATGGAGCGCGCCGGGGCCGACACGACGGCGGTGGCGGACACCATTGAACAGCGTCTTCCTCAGGGAACACCGACCAACGGTTTCACCACCACGTCTCTCAGCGCTGCACTGAAAACCGCTGTGTTCGAGGCTCACCAACTTGCCCAGACCTTGGGCTCGACGTACATCGACCCAGAACATCTGTTTCTCGCCCTCGCTGCCGATCACGACAGGGCTGCGGGGCGTCTGCTCGCCGCTGCCGGCATCACACCCGAACACCTGCAGACCGCACTTCAGGGCGGCTCGGTCGCTGCTGAGTCCACGACAGCCACCCCGACGCTGGACAAGTTCGGATTCGACCTGACCGAGAAAGCCCGCGGTGGGGGCGTCGACCCGGTCATCGTCCGTGCCGACGAGATCGAACAGACCATCGAGATCCTGTCTCGACGTACGAAGAACAACCCGGTGCTGGTGGGCGAGGCCGGTGTCGGCAAGACAGCCATCGTCGAAGGTCTCGCTCAACGGATCGTCGACGGCGACGTGCCAGATCGTCTCGCAGGCAAACGCATCGTGCAGCTCGACCTGTCGAGCATGGTCTCGGGGACCCGGTACCGCGGCGACTTCGAAGAGCGGTTGACAAAGGTGATCGATGAGATCGCAGCGAACAAGGACGACCTCATCGTCTTCATCGACGAAGTGCACACCATCGCCGGTGCCGGTGCCGGAGCCGAGGGGTCGATGGATGCCGGAAACATCCTGAAGCCCAAGCTCGCTCGCGGTGAACTGCACATCGTCGGTGCCACGACGCTCGACGAGTACCGGAAGAACATCGAGAAGGATCCCGCGCTCGAGCGTCGATTCCAACCGGTGACGGTGCCCGAACCCAGCGTCGAGGACGCGGTGGCGATCCTCGACGGACTACGCGGGCGGTACGAGGAACACCACGGGATCCGGTACTCCGATGAGGCGATCCGCGCAGCCGTCGAGCTGTCCGCCCGTTACATCGGGGACAGGTTCCTGCCGGACAAGGCGATCGATCTGATCGACCAAGCCGGTGCGCGGATGCAGCTGGCTTCACCGACCACCGACGTGGAGGCGATCCAGAAGCAACTGACCCAACTCGAGACGGCCAAAGAGCAGGCGGTCGCGGCGGAGGACTACGAAAAGGCCTCCGCATTGCGTGACGAGACCGCCCGGCTCCAGGCACGTCTGTCGGGCGGGCCGTCCGAGGCAGGTGAACCACCTGAGGTGACCGCCGAACACATCGCCGAAGTGGTCGCCCGTGCCACCGGTATCCCGGCAAGCCAGATGACCGAGCAGGAACGGGAGCGTCTACGCCGCCTCGAGGATGAGCTACATCAGCGTGTTGTCGGCCAAGAGGATGCGGTGAAGGCCATCGCGCGTGCGGTTCGCCGGAGCCGTACCGGGATGAGCGATCCGGATCGGCCCGTGGGCAGCTTCTTGTTCCTTGGACCGACAGGCGTCGGAAAGACCGAATTGGCAAAGGCGCTGGCAGCCTCGCTCTTCGGCGACGAGAAGAAGATGCTTCGACTCGACATGAGCGAGTTCGGAGAACGTCACACGGTCAGCCGCCTGATCGGGGCTCCCCCCGGGTACGTCGGGTACGGCGAGGCGGGGCAGCTCACCGAACAGGTGCGCCGGAACCCGTATTCGGTGATCCTTCTCGACGAGATCGAGAAGGCGCACCCGGACGTGTTCAACACGCTGCTGCAGGTGCTCGACGACGGTCGTCTCACCGACGGGCAGGGTCGCACTGTCGACTTCAAGAACACCGTGCTGATCATGACCAGCAACCTGGGATCGGACATCATCTCCAGCAAGTCCGGTGGACTCGGGTTCAGCTCCGGTGACGCCGAAGCCGCGGAACGGCCGGTGCGTGAGCGGGTGATGGCCCGACTGCGGGAGTCGATGCGACCGGAGTTCCTCAACCGGATCGACGAGATCGTGGTCTTCCGCAAGCTCGACACCGAACAGCTGCACAAGATCACCGACCTGCTCCTGGCCGACAGCCGCAAGCGGTTGGGCGCCAAGGGAATCGACATCGAGTTCTCTGATGCTGCTGTCGACTGGATCGCAGAGCACGGGCACCAGCCCGAGTTCGGCGCACGACCACTACGTCGTTCGATTCAGCGCGCAGTCGATGACCGGATTGCAGACCTGCTGTTGGATGAGGTGCTCCTCGACGGTGGCAAGGTCTCCGTGCAGGTCACCGACGACCAACTGGACCTGTTGGTCAGCTAGGCCGCAGCGTCGATGCCCCGTCCGGTACGTCGGGCGGGGCATCACCGCGTTCGGACCCAGAATGATCCGCTTCGAGCAAAAGATCGACCACCACCGGCGCGTGGTCACTGGCCTGCACTTCGCCAGGCGACGGCAGCACCTTGCGAGCATCCGTTCGACCGAAATGCGCCGAGGCATAAATACGGTCGCTGTTCGCGGGTGCACCTGCCGTGGCCTCGAGTAGGCCGACCGACGCAAAGACCTGGTGCTCACGCCGGAACTCCGGCGATCCGTCTCGCACATTGAAGTCGGCGCCCATGATGGTAGGCCCCGACCAGGTGTGGGCCGTTGCCGCGATCGGGTCGACCTGACGGCGCTGCTCCTCGATACCGTGATGGGGCGGGCTGAAATGTCCTGAGAGTACGCGGATCTCGCGCCCCGCACGGGTTCGCACCAATGCGTCCGTGGCCACCCGCGGTTGGTACTCGATCACTCCTCCGAACGGCACCCACGACCGGTGAACTTTCCCACTCACCATTCCCGCGTATGCGTCGGACGCTGCCCGAAAACGGCGGAGAGCGCTGTCTCCCATCGCATCCCCGATCCGAAGTCCTCGAGCATCGGTGATGTCGAAACCGTTGAAGGTGAGAATCCCGGTCCCCTCACGACGGCCGTTCACCTTCTCGATCGCCGGAGTCATCACGGCACCCGTCGGTGTCAATCGCCGCGCCAGCTGCTTCAACGTGTCCGTGTAGTTCGACCGGGTCGCGAAATGGTCCAACTCCTGCAGGAGCACGATATCCGGGTGCTCGCGACGGATGGTCGCGGCGAGGTGGTCCAGACGACCGGGCGTGGCGAAGAATTGACCAGGCCCGCCCATGCCGCCATGCACGTTGTATTCCATGACACGGACGTGTTCGGCAGAGCCGGAATCCTGGACGCGCGCACGGGCGCGGGGGGCGTCGCCGACCTCGTGAACTCTGATCTCGCTCACCAGCAACCCTGCCGCCGCGCCTGCCGAGGTGCCTGCTCCTGCCCCGAGATTGGTCATCGCGCCCACGAGACACCCGACGGCAGCCCCGGCGAGAACAGATGGCCCTCGAGAACGAACGTGTCGTCCGACCATGTCGATCGCGCCGGGTGCGTAGAGCGACGCATCCAGTGGCGGCAGACTGCCACCCGCTGCGAGCGGACGATCTCCCAACACGTGGATCTCTGTGTCTACTACAAGCGTCACCGGTTTCTCCCGAGGGTCGTGCCGGTCAGGCCGAGAGTGAGAACACGGCGACCAAGAAGTCGGAGTCGTCGGTGAACGGACGCAGGTCCCAGGTGGACAAGAGAACGTCAACCGAGAGTCCGCTGCTGGTTGCGTCATCGAGGAACTCAGCAAACGCGTAGTCGCGGCCTGCACCGAACCCGACGACGATCCGGCCGTCCGGTGCGACGTGCCGCGCGAAACCGGCGAGGACGTCGCGGCGGGTGGATGGCGCAACAAAGGTCACCACGTTGCCCGCACAAACGATGACATCGAAATCAGCTGTCACCCCTCGGGCCGGCAGATCAAGGTCGGCGAGGTCGCCGACGAGCCAGGTCGGGCCCGGATGATCGTGCTCGGCAGCGTCGATGAGGACAGGGTCCACATCAACGCCGACAACCTCATGACCGGCGTCGTGGAGGTGGCCGCCCACCCGGCCCGGGCCGCAGCCGGCGTCGAGAACACGACTACCGCGGCCCAGCATCGCATCGATCAGCCGCGCCTCTCCCACGATGTCCTGGCCGCGGGCCGCCATCGTGCGAAACCGCTCGACATAACGTGTGGAGTGCGCTGGATCGGCCTCGACGATCTTCTCCCACTGGCTGGGCGTGCGTTCGCTCATTAGGGCTCCTGACTCAGATCGTCCACGCGTTGTTCCGTTCCCAACCGTATGTGCCCTGGTGAAGGAGCTGTCGCGCGAGCGGCGGTTTCCTACCGTCCGAAACCTGCGTCTCGCAGAGCCTGTGCCAGTGAACCGTTCGACGGCGCCGCCGCCGTCCTTGCGGTTGTGTTGTCGCGCTTCGGCTTTCTCGGCTGACCGGCGTTCTTGGGCCGTCGTTGTCCCTGCCCACCCGGGCGGTCATTGGATGTACCGCCGGTACGAGGCGTGTCGTCGTCGAGTCGGAGGGTCAGTCCGATTCGCTGGCGTTCGACGTCGACCTCCAACACCTTCACCCTCACCACCTGTCCCGACTTCACGACCTCGTGCGGATCGGAGACGAACCGGTTGGCCATCGCCGACACATGCACCAATCCGTCCTGGTGCACGCCGACGTCGACGAAAGCCCCGAACGCAGCGACGTTGGTCACCACACCTTCGAGGACCATTCCCGGTTTGAGGTCGGCGACCTTCTCGACTCCCGCGGCAAACGTCGCAGTGGTGAATGCCGGTCGCGGGTCGCGGCCGGGCTTTTCGAGTTCGGCGAGAATGTCCGAGATCGTCGGTATCCCGAATCGTTCGTCGGCGAAGTCGGCCGGCCGGATCGATCGAAGCGTGCGCTCGTTGCCGATGAGTTCGGCCAAGGTCACACCTGATCGGTCCAGGATGCTCCGGACCACCGGGTAGGCCTCGGGGTGGACACCCGACGCATCGAGAGGGTCGTCCCCATCGCGGATCCGAAGAAAACCGGCACACTGCTCAAAGGCCTTGGGACCCAAGCGAGGAACCTTCAGCAATGACTTTCGACTGCGAAACGGGCCAGTGGTGTCGCGGTGAGCGACGATTGCCTCTGCCAGAGTTGTCGTCACCCCGGAAACGCGCGAGAGCAACGGCACGGATGCGGTGTTCAGATCAACGCCCACCGCGTTCACGGCGTCTTCCACCACCGCATTGAGGCTGCGCGCCAGAGTCCCCGGTGTGACGTCGTGCTGGTACTGCCCGACGCCGATCGACTTCGGTTCGATCTTGACCAGTTCTGCCAGTGGGTCTTGCAGTCGCCGGGCGATCGACACTGCACCTCGCAGCGATACATCCATGTCCGGCAGTTCATGTGAGGCGTATTCGGAAGCGGAATACACCGAGGCGCCAGCCTCGCTCACCATCGCCTTGGCCGGGCCGTCAGCTCCCGAAGCCCGGATATCGGTGATCAATTCGGCGGCGAGGGCATCTGTTTCTCGTGAGGCGGTGCCGTTGCCCACTGCGATCAGTTCCACTTTGTGTCGTGCGACCAACGCCGCGAGTGTCGCCTTGGCGACGTCCCACTGTTTCTGGGGTTGGTGCGGGTAGATCGCGCAGGTGTCGAGAACCTTGCCGGTTCCGTCGACCACCGCCACCTTCACGCCGGTACGGAAACCCGGATCAAGTCCCAACGTCGTCCGTGCCCCGGCCGGTGCGGCGAGCAGCAGGTCGCCGAGATTCCGTGCGAACACCGCGACGGCGTCATCTTCGGCGCGTGCACGCAGACGCACACGCGCGTCGACCATTGCGGTGATCATCAACTTGGTGCGCCACGCCAACCGCGCGGTGCTCAGCAACCACTGGGTCGCCGGGCCGGTGTTGGCTGTGTCGACGCCCAGGGCAGCCGCGGCAAGCGCCTGATAGCTCTCGTCGTCCCCACCGTCGAGGGTGAGTGACAGCGCCTCTTCTTTCTCGCCGCGCATCACGGCCAGCACGCGATGGGAAGGCACCTTGTCCAGCGGCTCAGAGAAGTCGAAATAGTCCCGGAACTTTTGCGCGGCAGCACTTTTCGCCACCTCCTCAGTTCTCGCCGAGGTGCGTAGCGATCCTTCGGCCCAGAATTTCTCGCGAATTGTCCCCACGAGTTCGGCATCCTCTGAGATGCGCTCGGTGAGGATGTGACGGGCGCCCTCGAGAGCAGCCGCGACGTCGGCGACAGTCTCTGAGACAAACCCGGCGGCAACATCCTCTGGCACAACACTCGGGTCGGAGACCAGTCGATCCGCGAGTGGTTCGAGCCCGTTCTCCCGCGCTATCTGCGCCTTTGTCCGACGTTTGGGCTTGTACGGGAGGTAGATGTCTTCGACGCGGGACTTTGTCTCGGCGGCATTGAGCGCAGCCTTCAACTCGTCGGTGAGCTTGTTCTGCTCGGCGATGGATGACAACACCGCGGCCCGACGCTCGTCCAGTTCGCGCAAGTAGCGTAGGCGCTCCTCTAGCGTGCGTAGCTGGGCGTCATCCAGGCTGCCCGTCACCTCTTTGCGATAGCGAGCGATGAACGGCACCGTAGAGCCTTCGTCGAGCAGCCGGACAGCGGCCGCAACCTGCGCTTCCTGGACCGCCAGTTCTTCGGCGATGCGGGTGTTCACGGACTTCACGGGTTGGCTCGAATTCACTCGCAGAACCCTACCCAACGATCAGCCAAGTCCGATCTCGATGGTCGGTGTGTCGGGCTGGGCGTGGGACGTATGGCCACAGTCGAGCGGCGACACATCGGCGTTTCACCCAGCCGAGGACATGTCCGTCGGACTCAGTACCGCACAGACCACAGTGGGGAGTCCTGCAGTCGTCGGGTGGGGGTCGCGGCGAGCAAGCCGAATCGGTGCGGGTCGGAGGTGATGGCTGCGGCGGCCATCTCAACAGCCGATCTCGTTCCACTCGGACCCGAGGTGAGCACCAGATACGCATTGTCTGCTCGGGCAGTGTGCACCTCCGCGACCACGTCGCCCGCGTGGACAGGCGCCAGACGACTGCGCAAAAAGCTCGACCACTGGGCGGAGGACATGGTCGTGTCGACGACCCGAGCATGCACGATCACGGGTTCCCCGCGACCATCACGATTGCCGGCGTTGTTGTTCACCGACCACCTCCGTGCTCGCCTCAACGACCCGACCCCTCGACGGATCGCTGAGGATGTTCTCTCTACCTCGTTCCTCAGCCCACGTGCCTCAGACAATCTCTCCCCCTACCTATTTGAGAAATCACCTGTCATTGCGCACTCGCGGCCGGCGTGTTCTTGCGATTCCCTGTCGACAAGAACTGGCACCACACGATCGACACCCGCGCGCACCGGAGCAGTCAACCTGGCCTGGAGATGCGCGGCCGGCTGACCGGCGCATGCCTCCGCCGACCAGACGCCGTCACACGCAGGTGGACAGGTGTTGAAACCTGTCATCGGAGCCGATCGACTTCGACAGGTGCACTCCACGACTGACCGTGCGTCAACGACGCCAAGCATTCTTGCGATCGAACTCGGAACCCCAGAGTTCGAGAAATTCCTCCCGGCTGGGAGCGCAAAAGTGATCTTAAGGGACATTGTTGCGGGGCCGCAACAAATTAACTAACTGTCTTTTGACCATCGCGTGAGTGGGCGATATGCAATCACTGAACGGGCCCCGTGCGCCTCTCGCGATCGCGAAATCAGCGCACGCGCAAACGTCGGTTGGGGTCCACTGGTCACCACGGAAGGTGCGAACGGAAGTGACGGATAACTGCGGTTTGCACCGCACCTGCATCTGGGCCCAGCCACGCGGAGAGGTGGCTCCCCACGTCAATGGTCATCAATCCACTGTTGGGCAGCGAATCAGCTGCGTGAACGGATTGTTCGAACGGGACATCCGCATCGGTTCGGGCATGCACCAACAGCACTGGTGCGGTGACGGCGTCCAAGGGTAGGTCGAGAGCGCGAAACTGCTCGAAATCGTTGTTGAATCCCGCTTTCCGTTTTCCGGTCACGGTGCTGAACAGTTCCGTCGCAAATCGCCGCTGCCCGGGGTCCGACATGATCTGAGCAGTCAGCTGTTTCGCTTGCGAGCGAGTCATGTCACCTTCGCCGGCAACCAGCGTCGTGATCGCGGTGGCGGCCGCCTTGTCGACGAGAGCGTTCGCGAACCAGGTACCGAGCCGGGTTAAAAGCATTCTCTCCTCGCCCATCTCGAGCCGGCCACGTAACGTTCGAGCAGGATTGAACGTCGCACTGACGCCGGCGATGACCGCGACGGCTGCCACACGGCCAGGATGGGCGGCCGCCAGCTCATAGCTGACCGGCCCGCCGCCCGACCAGCACATGACACCGAACCGGTCGATACCCAATGTCGACATGAGCTCGGCCACCTGGTCCGCTTGCGCTGACGGAGTCCGATTGCGTTCTGCCAGTGGAGTGTTCAGATACCCGGGCCGCGAGATGGCGATGATTCGATGATGAACTGCCAGGAACCTGCTCATGAGGACACCTTGATCGCAGCCGCCAGGCGATCCGTGCAGAAACAGCACTGGCGGGCCGGCGCCTGTATCGGTGTACTCGATCGGCCCCTGCGAGGTGTCTGCAACGACAGCTGCCACGTCCGCCTTGTCCTGACCGTGTCGCGCCATGTCGCGGCTCCTTCACCGAGTCAGCACTTTCAACGACAGTAACGCGCTCCAGCACTCGTAGGGCGCCGAACCGGCGTGCCCGTACGGCTCGGTCTTATCCCGTGGCGTCAGACCCACATCGGATGAGAGGCTGTGAATCACTTCCAGGAGGTGAGTCCCGTCGACCGGCCACATCAGAATGATCAGACCCGGCGTCTGATGCACGCGTTGCATGACGCTGACTCGTCGACTCGCTTGCGAACGGCGCTCGCAGCGGGCACCGAGCCGCACGCTGAGTTCGTCAGCGTTCTGGTGGAGTGCTGCGCTTTCGAGTCGGACTTCTACGTCCGGGACATGCTGACGTGGGCACTGACCCGGCATCCTGCTGAGATCGTCATCCCGCTCCTGCTGGCCGAGCTGCATTCCACGACGGCGCAGGCCCGCAGTCAGGCCTTGCACACTTTGTCGAAGATCGGCGATCGCGCGACATGGGCTGACATACCCCTCGAGCTCGTGCACGACGCCGACGACGAGGTGGCCCGGGCGGCGTGGCGTGCCGTTGTTGTCCTGGTTCCCGGCGGGCACGAACACACCGTGGCGCTTGAGCTGGCAACGGAACTCGGTCGCGGCGACCGTGACACCCAACGGAGTCTCAGCCGGGCGCTGATCGAACTCGGCGACACAGTTCCCGGCATCCTCGATACAGCAAGCGAGAGCGGCAAACCCGCGGTACGCGCTCACGCCAGGGCGACCCAACGCCTCTGGGATGACCCCGACAGCGCATTCACTGTGACAGTCGAGGATGCCAAGAAGATTGCCAACGCCGGACCGCTGCCGGACCAGGACGCATAGCTCGACCCGGGGGCGTCGCGCAGCGACCACCGGCGCAGCCGCGATGAGGCATGACAGGGCTTGAGCACTTGAGCAGACCGCGCCGGAAGGGTAGACCGAACAGGTGCCGGAACTGCCAGAGGTCGAAAACGCGAGACAGGTCGTCGAGAAGGCGCTGAATCGCGTCATTGTCGACATCGACGACACCGACACGTTCGAGTGCCGCCCGCATCGGCCGGGCGAGATCGCGGGTGCACTGAAGGGCGGCAAGCTGACTGATGCTCGTCGCCGGGGCAAGGCCATGTGGTGCGAGACGACGATCGCCGATGGTTCCGCTGGTCCGACGCTTGGTATCCACCTCGGCATGGGCGGGCGAATCATCGTCACCGCACCCGACGGCGACCAGACCTCACGGTACGGCGGCGGGGACCCGCACGTCGGTGAACGCGACACCGACAAGCCTGAATGGACGCGCTTCGCCATGACGTTCGAAGACGGAGGTCAACTCAGGCTCTTCGACAAACGCCGCCTCGGCAGGGTTCGCCTCGAGCCGGACATCGACGCGCTCGGGCCTGATGCCGCTGAGATCTCGCGGGAGGATTTTCGTCTCCGAATCGGTTCCAGCGGAGCACCTCTCAAGGCACGGCTGCTCGATCAGGCCGCGATCGCCGGCGTCGGCAATCTCCTCGCCGATGAAGTCCTGTGGCAGAGCGCGCAGTCACCGGCGCGGCGCTGTAAAACCCTCACGACCGACGACCTCGACGAGCTGCGTGTCGTCCTGCGCCGCGCCATCCGATCCGCGATCAAGAAGGGCGGTGTCCACACCGGTGAGGTCATCCCCTATCGCAAATCCGGCGCGATGTGCCCTCGATGCGGGGCACCGATGTCGCGGGGCACCGTCGGCGGACGCACGACGTGGTGGTGTTCGAAGGAACAGTCGTGACCTCCGGATCCACATGGCGATAGATCGGAATATGCAATGACAGACTTTGACACGCTGGTCGTCGGTGCCGGGATAGCCGGACTGACCGTCGCACGGATCCTCTCCGGAGACGGCAGGCGCGTGGTGATCCTGGAAGCGCGCGATCGGGTGGGCGGACGCGTCTGGACGTCGCGTGCCGACGGCGACGTCATCGACTACGGCGCATCGTGGATACACGGGGTCGACAACAACCCGGTTGCCGACGCAGTCGACGCTTTCGGCATGCGCACCGTGGAGTTCACCGTGGGCAGCTTTCAACCAGGCGGGCGGCCGATCGCCTACTACTCCCCCGCCGGCACCCGATTGAATGCCGAGGACACGGAGCGTTTCGTGTCCGACATCCATCGGTTCGACGAACAGTTCAGACTCACCGTCGCCGCTTCGGAGCCGGGTACGTCATACGGCAGCGCAGTTGAAGCCGCTCTGGCGCAACTCGATTGGAGCCACGAACGCTCGATGCGCGTCCGCGAGTTCATGCGGCATCGGACCGAGGAACAACTCGGTGTGTGGCTCGACGACCTCGATGCACATGGGCTCGACGACGATGCGATCGAGGGAGCGGAAGTCGTGTTTCCCGACGGATACGACGCACTCGCCACCCGCCTTGCCGAGGGACTCGACGTTCGACTCGAGCACGAGGTCACGCGAGTGCAGTGGGGGCAGGCCGGTGCCTCCGTCGACACCGGCCGCGGTCGATTCTCTGCCGACCGGGTGGTGGTCACGGTGCCGGTCGGTGTGCTGAAGTCGCCGGAGTTCGTCTTTGATCCCCCACTACCCGAGGCACACGAAAAAGCTCTCGCCAGGCTCGGGATGAACGCTTTCGAGAAGGTGTTCTTGCAGTTCCCGCGCAAGTTCTGGGATGAAGGCGTCTATGCGATACGCCAACAAGGGGAAGCCGGCCGCTGGTGGCATTCCTGGTACGACGTGAGCTCGTCGGCGGGTTCTCCGACCCTCCTGACATTTGCCGCCGGCCCGTGTGCGCGAGAAACTCGCGAATGGCCGGACGCGCAGATCGCCGGCTCTGTCCTCGACGCTCTCCGAAAGCTGTACGGCGACCGCGTCGTCGAACCCGAGCGAGTACACGTCACTCGGTGGCAGGACGACCCGTACTCGCGGGGTTCGTACTCCTACATGTCAGTGGGCTCGGACCGCGTGGATCACGACAATCTGGCCATCCCGATCGACGACGTGCTGCACCTGGCGGGCGAGGCAACCTGGACCGACGATCCCTCCACTGTGACCGGTGCGCTGAAGTCAGGCCATCGTGCGGCGGAACAGATCCTGGGTCGAGCCGTCTCGTTCGAGGAGATCTGGGCCGAGCCCAGGAAATGAAAAGGCGGTTCCGGATTTCTCCGGAACCGCCTTGACCTTTGCCATCACTGTCGGGCTGACAGGATTTGAACCTGCGACCACTTGACCCCCAGTCAAGTGCGCTACCAAACTGCGCCACAGCCCGTTGCTGATCCGTGAGGAGCAGCGTCAGAAAGACTATCTGACGGGCGGCCTCCGATGCCAATCGGTTCCCGGAGTGCCGCCCATCAGCTACTTCTTGCGCTCTCGCTTCTCGCGAACGCGCACGTTCACCCGGACAGGTGAGCCGTCGAAGTTGAAGGCTTCCCGCAGCTTGCGCTCCAGGAATCGGCGATAGCCGGCCTCCAGGAACCCCGTGGTGAAGAACACGAACGTCGGCGGCCTCGTGGCCGCCTGGGTGGCGAACATGACCCTGGGTAGCCGGCCTCCGCGCATGGGCGGCGGTGTCTCGGCGATCACGGCCTTGAGCCACGTGTTGAGCTGCCCGGTGGACACTCGCTTGTCCCATGACTCCAGCGCGGTCTCCAGCGCCGGCACGAGCTTTTGGACGGCGCGTCCCGTGTGCGCGGAGATGTTGACCGTCCGTGCCCACGGCACGCGGGACAGGTCGCGGTCGATCTCCTTCTCCAACTGGGTCCGGCGATCCTCGTCGACCAGGTCCCACTTGTTGAAGGCGATCACCAGAGCGCGGCCGGCCTCGATGATCATCGTGAGGACCCGCTGGTCTTGCTCGGTGATCGGTTCGGACGCGTCGATGAGCAACACGGCCACCTCTGCTGCCTCGATGGCCGAACGGGTACGCAGCGAGGCGTAGAACTCGTGTCCGCTCGACTGCTGCACCTTTTTGCGCAGGCCGGCAGTGTCGACGAAGTTCCAGATTTTGCCGCCCAGCTCGACCAACTCGTCGACCGGGTCGACGGTGGTTCCGGCAACGTTGTCGACAACCGCCCGATCTTCCCCGGTCAGTTTGTTCATCAGAGAGCTCTTGCCCACGTTGGGCTTGCCCACCAACGCAACTCGGCGCGGACCACCGGTTAGCACGGATTCTCGGGGGGTCTCGGGCAGCGCTTCCAGGATCCGGTCGAGCAGATCGCCGGTGCCACGGCCGTGCGCTGCGGACACCGTGAACGGCTCCCCCAGACCCAGCGACCACAACGACGCGGCTTCCGATTCGAGGCGTTCGTCGTCAACCTTGTTGGCTGCCAGCAGCACTGGGGTCTTCGACCGGCGCAACACCTTGGCAACCGCTTCGTCGGTGCTGGTGGCACCGACCGTGGCATCCACGACGAGAACGATCGCGTCGGCCGTCTTCATCGCGACCTCGGCCTGACGGGCCACCGACTGCGCCATCCCTTTGGCGTCCGGTTCCCAACCGCCGGTGTCCTGCACCAGGAACCGTCGACCGGCCCAGGAGGCGTCGTACGAGACCCGGTCGCGTGTCACCCCGGGCACATCCTCCACAACCGCCTCGCGGCGACCGAGGATGCGGTTGACGAGTGAAGACTTACCCACGTTCGGGCGTCCGACGATGGCGACCGTCGGAACGGCAAGCGGGGCGCCGTCGTCGTCCACATCGGCGAACTCACTCAGGTCCCATTCGGCTTCATCTGTCCATATACCGTCAGACGACGGCGCGGCCCCATCAAAAGTGTCACTCATGCTTGTACCTCAATCCGGTTACGCGCCAACTCGACCAGCTTGGCGATAACCTCTTCGATGCCCAGATCGGTGGTGTCGACCTGGACCGCATCCTCCGCGGGCCGCAACGGCGACGTCGCTCGGGTGGAATCCAGATGATCCCGACGGATCACGTCGTCCAGAACCGTTTGGTAGTCGCTTTTCATTCCCGCAGCGGTGTTCTGATCATGTCGGCGCTGCGCCCGCGCCTCCGGCGACGCCGTGAGAAAGATCTTCAACGTGGCGTCCGGAAACACCACGGTGCCGATGTCGCGGCCTTCCAGAACGCTGAGCCCACTCTGCGCGAGGTCGCGTTGCGCCTGGACCAGCCGCGTGCGTACTGCGGGTACCGCAGACACCGCAGACACTGCACGCGTCACCGCGTCGCTCCGGATCTCGTCGGTCACGTCCTCGCCGTCCATCATGACGATCAGCGCTTGCGGATCGTTGGTGACGGAGATGGTGAGGTCGTCGGTGGCCTTGTCGATCGATTCCGGGTCATCCAGCGACGCGCCGGCGCGAAGGGCCTTGAGCGTTGCCACCCGGTACATGGCGCCGGTGTCGATGTAGTTGCCGCCCAGCGCTATTGCCACTCGACGGGAGACGCTCGACTTGCCGGTTCCGGCGGGGCCGTCGATCGCTATCACGGCTCGTTCGGTTCCGGTCACATCCCCACCGCCTTGTACAGGGCACCGATCTCGTTGTTGCCCAGCACCCGCAACGTTCCCGGACGCTGCTCTCCGACATTGACTGCGCCGATGTCGGTGCGTACCAGGCGAATCACCGGGTAACCGGCTTCATCGAGGAGGCGACGCACAATCCGCTTGCGCCCTTCGTGCAGGGTCAGCTGCAGCAAGGAGATTCCCTGGTTTACGTCCAGCAGCGAGAACTTGTCGACCTTGGCCGGGCCGTCATCGAGCTCGATACCGTCGCGCAGGATCTTGCCCAGCGTGCGATGCGCCTCACCGCGAACGGTGGCCAGATACGTCTTGGGTACCTCGTAGGACGGATGCATCAGCCGATGGGCGAGTTCGCCGTCGTTGGTCAGCAAGATGAGACCCTCGGTGTCCGCGTCCAGCCGACCCACGTGAAAGAGCCTCTGCCCGGCCATGACTCGCTCAGCAACCAGATCACCGATGCAGGGACGACCGAAGTCATCTGCCATCGTCGACTGCCAACCCTTGGGCTTGTTCAGCGCCAGGTACTGGTGTTCTTCGTTGACGACCACGCGCGCGCCATCCACTCGCACAACAGCTGTCTTCGGATCGATGCGAAGGCCCTGCTCCAGGACGATTTCTCCGTCGACCTCTACCCGACCGGCGGCGATCATCTCTTCGGCACCGCGTCGCGAGGCGACCCCGGACTGCGCGAGGACCTTTTGCAGCCGCATGCCGCCTTCGACGTACGTCGCACCATCGCCGCCGACATCCAACGGGTTCTGCTCGCGCGCCGGTTTTGCGTTGTTGAGCCTCACCTGGCCGCTCTTCACATCGGGTGCCGACCGCGGTTTGCCCTCGGGCCCAGCACCTTTGCGATGGCTCTTCCGGAATCGTTCGACGGCCGCGCCCTGTCCGCGATGTCCTGGCTTACCGCCGCGCTCTCCCGCCGGCTTCCCACCACGCTCAGCGCCGGGCCTACCCGCGCGCTCGCCGGCGGCACGGCCTCGTTCTCCGGTGGGCCGTCCGCTGCGTTCACCTGACTGCCTGCCGGCACGGTCGGCACCGGGGCGCCCGCCTCGCTCGCCCCGCTCTCCGGCCGGCCTACCGCCACGATCGGCCGTCGGCCTGCCGCCGCGTTCACCTGCGGGGCGCTCTCGACGATCTCTCGATGGGCGGGCGCCGCGATCGGCTGCGGGTTTACCGCCACGCTCGGCTGACGGGCGTCCTCCGCGGTCGGGCTCGGCCGAGTCCTCGAACCTCGAAGCGCGCCTCTTACCCTTGTCTTTGTTTCTGTCCGGTCTGCCGTCTCGGCTAGCGGGTGCCATGCTTTAGTCCCTAATTCCCGTTGTCGTCAGTCGTCGTCAACGGTGATGTTGTTGGTCTTGTCCTTCAAGTCTGCCCTGCCACCTGCCAACTTGGCGAATCTCGGGTCGCTGTTGATCTCGTCACCGAGGGCGTCGATCACATCCACATCCGGCAGCAGCGGCGCCAGATCCGGCAGCTCACCGAGCGAAGCGAGACCCAGACGCTCCAGGAACAGTTCCGTGGTGCGATACATCACCGCGCCCGAATCGACGTCGGCCCCTGCCTCACTGATCAGGCCACGAGCGATCAACGTGCGGATGACCCCGTCGACGTTGACACCGCGAACAGCGCTGACACGAGACCGTGTGACCGGCTGTCGATAGGCGATGACGGCGAGCGTCTCCAACGCCGCCCGGGTGAGTTTCGACCGTGCGCCATCGAGGAGGAGCCGTTCGACGTACGGCGCGAAGTCGTTGCGGGTGTAGAACCGCCAGCCGTCCCCGGCAAACCGCAGGTCCATGCCACTGCGTCGTTCGGTCAGCTCTTGGCTCATCTGACGGAGAAGAGCGTCCACCCGAGCGCTGGTCTCATCGAGCGCCGAGGCCAGCTGCTCACTTGTGGCGGGTGTGTCGATCACAAGCAACATGGCTTCCAGCGCCGCGCGCATCTCGGGTTCGTCGAGGATTTCCGCCTCGAAGAGTGCGTCCGATTCCACGGCCGAAACGCCGCCGTCTGGCTCATCCATAGTCTTCCGCCTTCACCACGATCGCCGCAGCATCTGAGATCTCCCCGGTCCAACTGACCCGCAAGGTACCGAGCGCCTCAGGTTGTTCGAATGCGACTGCACGTTCCCGGAACAATTCGAGCAGGGCCAGGAACCGGGCCACCACTCCAAGCCCTGAATCACACTCGGCCACCAAATCGGTGAAACTCACCCACGCTCCCGCGCCGGCATTGCGCAAGATCTCACCGACTCGGGCCGCCTGTTCAGGAACCGAGATCTGTGAGACGTGTAGGTGCCCGAGACCGACTTGCGGAACCGGTTTGGGCGTCATGGCCGCAACGGCCACCTCGGCGAACACCGCCGGGCTGACGCCGATCGTCACCTCGGGAAGCAACGACTCGAACTGCGGCTCCAGCGATACCGCACGCGGATAACGTTGCAGCGCAGCTGCTTCCAGCTCAGCAAAAAGTGCAGCCACCTGTTTGTATGCCCGATACTGCAGCAGGCGCGCGAAGAGTAGATCCCGGGCTTCGAGCAGTGCGAGGTCTTCGTCGTTCTCCACCTCACCAGACGGCAGCAGTCGTGCCGCCTTGAGATCGAGCAAGGTGGCAGCCACCACGAGGAACTGGGTGGTCTGATCCAAGCCCATCTCGGTACCGAGCTGCCTGGTGTAGGCGATGAAGTCGTCGGTGACCTCGTGGAGCGCCACCTCGGTGACATCCATCCGGTGCTGGCCGATGAGGTTGAGCAGCAGGTCAAAGGGGCCCTCGAAGTTGGTCAGTTTGACCTGGAAACCCGTTTTCTCCGGCGGTGCTTCTGTCATCACGACTAGCGGGTGCGAGCGATGACTTCGCGGGCCAGCGCTCGATAGGCGCGCGCCCCCGCGGATTTCGGTGCCCATGACGTGATGGGTTCGCCCGCAACGCTGGTCTCGGGAAAGCGCACGGTGCGCGCGATCACGGTGTCGTACACCTTGTCCCCGAACACCTCGACAACGCGGGCCATCACCTCGCGTGAATGCAGGGTGCGCGCATCGAACATGGTCACCAGGATGCCGCCGAGCTTGAGACGCGGGTTGAGCCGATCACGTACTTTTTCGATGGTGTCGTTGAGCAATGCCAGCCCACGAAGACTGAAGTACTCGCATTCCATCGGGATGATCACGGTGTCGGCGCACGAGAGCGCATTGACGGTGAGCAAACCGAGCGACGGCTGGCAGTCGATGAGCACGTAGTCGTAGCGGTCGAGCAGGGGGTGCAAAGCGCGGCCCAGCGTGTGTTCGCGGCCGACTTCGGTGACCAACTGGATCTCGGCCGCGGAGAGGTCGATGTTCGACGGGAGCAGGTCGAGGTTCTCGACCCGCGTGCGCATGAGCACCTCGTCCGCCGACACCTGCGGCGGGACCAGCATGTTGTGGACGGTCAGGTCGAGTTCGTGATGGGGTACGCCGAGCCCCGCCGACAACGCGCCCTGAGGGTCCAGGTCCACGAGCAACACGCGACGCCCGCACTCGGCGAGAGCGGCGCCCAGGTTGATGGTGGAGGTGGTCTTGCCGACCCCACCCTTCTGGTTGCAGACGGCAACCACCGTCGCCGGGCCGTGATGGTCGAGCGGCGCCGGTTCGGGCACCTCACGTACGGGGCGTCCGGTCGGACCCAATTCACTCGCTGGGCTGGGCTTCTCGCGATCGTGATCCCAGCCGCTCGGCGTCGTCTCGTCGTCGTTGTCGCCGCGCGAAGGCGTGGAGATCATCAATTGATGCGCGTCACGCCCGTGGCCTCGATCTGGTGGCTGTGGCGTTGTCACATCACGAGCCTAGTGGGTCGGCGCGACACGGCTGTGGAGGCTCACCGTCGCGGGCACAGCGGGACGTCTTCACCGGGCCCGCGGATGAGCCAAGGCATAGACCTCACGCATGGTGCCGACCGTGACCAGCGTGTACACCTGCGTAGTGGTCACCGATGCGTGACCCAAGAGTTCCTGCACGACGCGTACGTCGGCGCCGCCGTCCAGCAGATGGGTCGCGAAACTGTGTCGCAACGTATGGGGCGAGACCGATTTGTCCAATCCCGCACGCGCCGCGGCGTCGACGAGCACCTGCCACGCACTCTGCCGACTCAAACGCCCCCCGCGGGTGTTGAGGAACAACGCCGGGTTGAACCGCGAGACCAGCGCCGGTCGCCCCCGCACCAGGTAGGCATCGAGTGCGGCGATGGCCGGCCTCCCGACCGGCACCACCCGCTCCTTGCCCCCCTTGCCACGGAGCAGAACCGACCGGGATCCGGTGTCGATGTCGTCGACATCCAGAGTGACGGCCTCGGAGATCCGGGCCCCGCAGCTGTACAAGAGCTCCAGCAATGCCCGGTCACGCAGCGGTCGCGGCCCGTCGGAGACGTCGTCTCCCCCGCTGGCGGCAAGGATCGCCAGCACTTCGTCCACCGGCAGGCTTTTCGGCAGTCGGCGCGGCGCCTTGGGCGGGGCGACGGCATGCGCGACGTTGGCCTGCACAAGCCCTTCGCCGGCCGCGAACTTGTGAAAACCTCTGGTGGCCACCAGGGTTCGAGCGATCGAGCTGTCCGCGAGTGGCGGTCGTTCCTTGTCCGGATCGCCACGACGCAACGCAACCAGGAACTCCCGGATGTCGGATTCGGTGACCTCGGCGAGCGAATCGATCCCCCGCTCGGCCAGATACTCCTGGTACCGCCGCAGATCTCTGGCATACGACTGCAAGGTGTTGGCGGCCGAGCCGCGCTCGACCTCCAGGTGATCCAGATACATCTGCACCTGGTCGGCGAGGGTCATGACGCGGCCGGGCTCAGAAAATCTCGAGAACGTCGAAGGCCCGGCCGGCGATCATGCCTGTGCAGCCTTGCGCTGGGCGAACGCGACAGGCCGGTCGGGCCAGGGCGCATCGGTGCCGCGCAGCGAAACCGAGCGCGCTCGGGCCGCAATTAGTGACAGGATGCCGCTCACGGCCGTCGAGTTGACTATCTCTCCCGAGAGAACCTTGTCCACTGCATCATCGAGGCCGACCCACTGCATCTTCATGTCGGCTTCTTCGTCTTCGGGGTCGGGGCGCGGGACCTCTCGGATCCCCGTCGCGAGATATACGCGCAGGGCCTCATCGGTGAATCCCGGTGAGACAGCCACGTCGACCAACACGTGCCAGTGGTCGGCAGCCAAGCCGGTCTCTTCGACCAGTTCCCGCTTGGCCGCCTCCAACGGTGACTCATCCGGCCCCGCGTCGAGCAGACCTGCGGGCAGTTCGAGGAGCCGACGACCGAGCGGATGCCGGTACTGCAAGACCAGTGCGATCTCGTCTTTGTCGTTCACCGCGGCGATGGCGACCGCACCGTGGTGTTCGACCACCTCACGCTTTGCTGTGCGGCCTCCCGGCATCTGGACCTCGTCGACCCGAAGGGCCACGATGGCGCCGCTGTACTGCAATTCGCTTCCGACGGTGCCGAACTCATGTGACGACTGGCTCAAGCCCCGGCCTCCAGCACACCGGCCTCGGCGGCGGTGACGTCGTCGAGATCGGCGGGATCCACGTCGTCATCGGGATGGATGTTCACCGGCAGTCGTTCGGCTGCCTTGTACCGCAGAGATGCCCGCACGAATGCACTGAACAATGGATGGGGGCGAGTGGGGCGGCTCTTGAGCTCCGGGTGCGCCTGCGTGCCCACCATGAAGGGGTGCACCTCGCGCGGGTACTCGACGAACTCCACCAGGTGCCCGTCCGGTGAGGTGCCCGAGAACACGAGGCCACTCTCGGCGATCTTGTCCCGGTAGGCGTTGTTCACCTCGAACCGGTGGCGATGGCGCTCGGAGACCTCGACTGCGTTGTAGGCCGTGGCCACCACGGAACCACGATCCAGTTTGGCGGGGTAGGCGCCCAGGCGCATGGTTCCGCCGAGGTCGGCTTCGCCCGCGACAGCCTGCTCCTGGTCAGCCATCGTCGAGATCACGGGGAACGGGGTCTCGGGGTCGAACTCGGTGGAGCTCGCCTCGTCGAGCCCGGCGGCTCGCGCGGCCTCGATCACGATGCACTGCAGACCGAGGCACAGACCCAGCAGCGGGACGCCGTGGGTGCGCGCGAACCGCACAGCGCCCACCTTGCCCTCGATGCCCCGAATCCCGAACCCTCCGGGGATGAGGATGCCGTCCGCGCGGGCCAGCGCCGTCTTCGCGCCGTCATCCTCGGCACATTCGTCCGATTGCACCCACACGAGGTTGACCTTCGCGCGGTGGGCGAACCCGCCGGCCCGGATGGCCTCGGTCACCGACAGGTAGGCGTCGGGCAGCTCCACATACTTACCGACCAGCGCGATGGTCACCTCTTCGCGCGGCTCGTGAACCCGCTTGAGGAGTTCGCCCCACACGGTCCAGTCGACGTCGCGGAACGGCAGACCGAGCTTGCGCACCACGTACGCGTCGAGCTGCTCGGAGTGGAGCACCTTGGGGATGTCGTAGATGGACGGGGCGTCCGGCGTGGAGATGACGCCTTCGACCTCCACGTCGCACATGAGGGCGATCTTGTTCTTGAGGGGCTCGGGCACGTCGCGGTCGCAGCGCAGGATCAACGCGTCGGGTTGGATACCGATGTTGCGCAGTGCGGCCACCGAGTGCTGAGTGGGCTTGGTCTTGAGCTCACCCGACGGCGCCAGGTACGGCACCAGGGACACGTGCAGGAAGAACACGTTGTCGCGGCCGACATCGTGGCGGATCTGGCGAGCGGCCTCGATGAAAGGTTGCGACTCGATGTCACCGACGGTGCCACCGATCTCGGTGATGACCACATCGGGGATCTCGCCATCGGCGTCTGCCTGGCTCATCGCCCGAACGCGATTCTTGATCTCGTCGGTGATGTGCGGGATCACCTGAACCGTGTCGCCGAGGTATTCACCGCGGCGTTCTTTCGCGATGACAGTCGAATACACCTGTCCGGTGGTCACATTCGCGAATCCCGAGAGGTCGCGGTCGAGGAATCGTTCGTAGTGACCGACATCGAGGTCGGTCTCGGCGCCGTCTTCTGTGACGAACACCTCACCGTGCTGGAAAGGATTCATCGTGCCGGGATCCACGTTCAGATATGGATCGAGCTTCTGCATCGTGACGCGAAGGCCGCGAGCTGTGAGCAACTGGCCGAGGCTCGAAGCCGTCAGGCCTTTGCCGAGTGACGACGCGACGCCCCCGGTGACAAAGATGTGCTTTGTGCCTGAGCGCGCATGGCGTAGTGGTCGCAACGCTTCTTCCGTTCGGCTGGAGACGAAGCCGAGGGCGGGGCTTGACCATCGGCTAGGCGGCAAGAAAACCTTGCCTACCTACGGGACTCCACGGTAACACCAATGCGCACTTTTCTTCACCGCCGCGACACGGACGGCACGCTCGCCACCACCGGTATCCCGACCGCGGTGGCGAGCGTTCATAGAGCGTCTGTCATTCCGGGGCGATGGCGGTGGCGCCTGGGCCGGTGCCGAATGCTCCCTGCTTGTTGCCGAGCTCGTCGGTGAGGGCCAGCACTGTGGTGATGCGTCCTGTGGCCTGATCGACGTTGTCGACGGTCGAGATCTTCGAGTTGAGCGATGGATCGGCCCGGACCACGGCGATGGGCGAGGAGCCTTCTGCCGACCCCGTTCGTCCGACCAGGACGGTGCCCGATCCCCGCTGGGCGAACGCCACGGCGAAGCGCCCGATCACCTGTCCGCGCGCTCCGGAGTCGTCCGCGAACTTGTTGCCTGTCACAACAATCGACAATTGGGCGGGCTTCACCGCGCCGTTGGCGTAGTCGACGAAACCGCCCTGCTTGAGCGCGGCCAGACCGGCGGTGGTGTCGCTCGACGAGACCTGCGGTTCGGCGTCCTCCGGCGACAAGTTCAGCAGCAGCCCGAGAAGATCACCGGCGCGCCCGCCGGAGTCTGTCAGTTCGGTCCGGAGTTCACTGCCGGGCGGAATGGACTGGTCGATGATCGACCGCATCTTTTCGGCATTCTGGTCACTGATGAACGCCTCTGTCAAAGCCAGCTGGCCGTTGAAGATCGCACCGGACTTGTTCAAGTTGTCTTTGACGGCCGCGATGTCGCCCTCATCGGCGTTCGGAGTGGTGACGATGAGCACAGGGCGGTCCTTGAGACTCCCGCCGAGCAACCGGCCCGCGATCGCGGCGTCAAAACTGTTCGCCGCGTTGAGATTACTGCTGAGTTGCTGGTTCTCGTCTCGCAGTTGCTGCTCACGTTCATCCTGCGCATCGCTGGACGACCCGAAGGTGTCGGCGACGAAACCAGAGCCCAACACCACACCCACAGCCAGTGCCAGGAACACCGCGACCAGCGAAATGGCATGCTGGCGAAGCGAAATCACAAATCCCTCTTTCTCCCCGAAGTGCCGCACCCGAGTTCGGGGCGGTACCGCGGACACATCGTGTCAATCATCGCCGGCAGCGGGTTCGACGTTGCCTTGCGGGCACTGGACCGAGGTGAGGCGTCACTCATTCCAGACCCGGGTGACCCAGTCGGCCAGCCGGTCCCACTGATCTGCTGCCCAGTCGATCACCTCGGTGCCGGCGCTCGACATCAGTACCGCAACGATCAACGCCGTCAGAGCGGCAAGGATCAGCAGGGCCACCGCCGCGCCGGAGACCCGTGAGCGATACAGGGTGGCAACAGCTTTCGAGTCGACCAGCTTGGGACCGACCTTGAGTCGCGTCAGGAACGTGGACGGGTTCGATTCCCGCAGGCTGCGGTCGAAGAACTCGTCGATCGATGCCGCGTGGCCGACGGTGACGATGAGAGCCGCTTCGTGGTGGTTGACAAGCAGAAGCGCCAAGTCAGCGGCCGATCCCGCCGCAGGGAAGGTCATGGCCCCGATACCGAGGTCCTGAATGCGCTCGAGTCCGGGGGCATGTCCGTCGGGGTCGGCCGGAAGCACCACCTGCGCGCCCGATTTGAGCGTTGCGGACTTCATACCTTCGGGGTCGCCGACCACCAGATCAGGACGGTAACCCATCTCCATCAACGTGTCGGCGCCACCTTCGACACCCACCATGAGCGGCTGGTATTCCTTGATGAACGGCTTGAGGCGTTTGAGGTCCGCGACGTGGTCGGGCCCGTCCGCGACCACCACGACGTGGCGACCCTCGATGCGGATGTCGACATCCGGCACGCCCACTCCGTCGATGATCAACGGTGACTCGCTGCGGATGAACTCGATCGTGTTGCCGGAGAACGCCTCCAGATGATCGACCAGGCCTGTCTTGGCATCGATCATCAGGTCCGCGATCTCGCGCTCGCCCAGCTCGGTGCCCTTGGCGAGCCGGCGCTCACCACTGTAGAGCCCGCCTTCGTCGATCCGGATCTTCGCGCCATCCTTGATGCGCTTGAACACCTCGACGCCCACGTCGTCGATGAGGGTGATGCCGGAAGCCGCCAGCAGCTCGGGACCGAGGTTGGGGAACCGACCGGAGATGGACGGCGAGGCATTGACCACCGCCACCACGTCGGCGGCCACCAGGGCGTCCGCGGTGACGCGATCGAGGTCGACCTCGTCGAGGATCACGATGTCCCCGGGGCCGACTCTCGAGAGCAATCGTTTGGTGTTCTTGTCGATCCTGGCGATACCGCTGATCCCAGGCAGAGTTTCGGTTGTGCGCGACAGCAGGGCAGGCATCTTCATGCGAGAAACACTGAACCACTACTCGACAGTTTTGGCGGAGGCGCGCCGTAACACACGCCACTTTTGTCACACGAGTAACAATGGTGTCATTCTGCGAATGAGGTCTTCTCCTGCTCGGCGGTGCCGAGCAGTTCCTCGGCATGAGCACGCCCGGTGTCCGAGTCACCGAGACCGGCAAGCATGCGAGCCAGTTCGGCGATGCGTTCGTCGCGGTCGAGCACCTCGACCGAGCTGGTGACCCGGCCGGCCTTTCCGCCGCGCGATTGCGCACTGGTCTGCTTGCCGATCAGCAGATGATTGTCGGCAAATGCCGCGACCTGCGGGAGATGCGTGACGACGATGACCTGATGGGCTCGGGCAAGTCGCGCCAGCCTGCGGCCGATCTCCACCGCTGCTCGCCCACCGACGCCGGCATCGACCTCGTCGAACACCATCGTCGATCCTCTGCCCTGACCTGCCAGCACCACTTCGAGTGCCAGCATCACCCGCGACAGTTCACCGCCGGATGCCGACTTCGCGATGGGACGAGCAGGCGCGCCCGCGTGTGCGCTCAGGCCGAACTCCACTCTGTCCACACCATGTGATCCGGCATGCACCTGCTGTCCGGAGACCTCGATGGACCGGCGATCGCCGTCGGTGGCCACGTCGGATGCCACCGAGACCTCTAGTTGCGCATCCCCCATCGCCAACCCGGACAGCTCTGAACTGACCTTGCTGGCAAGCGATTTGGCCGCCTTGACCCTCACCTTGGTCAACTTGACCGCCGCGGCGGCGACGTCGTCTCTCGCGGCGGACACCCGGGCGGCGAGCTCGTCGAGCGACTCCGACGAGTCGCCGATCTCGGCCAGCCGCGACCGGGCGGCCTCGGCCCATCCGATGACGCCGTCGATGTCCGGTGCGTACTTGCGGACCAGCGACTTGAGTTCGGCCTGCCGTTGGAGCAACTGCTCGAGTTCGGCAGCGTCGGTGGGCAGACCGGAGACGAACGAACTGAGCTCTTCCCCGATGTCACCGACCACGGTCAACGCTTCTTCGACGCGCGGCAACAGGGTCCGCAGGGTGTCGTCGTTGATTGCTGCCAGCGTTGTCCGGACTGCACCCAACCCGTCGAGTACCGACGATCCGGTCCCCGCGTCGATCTCCGAACCTGCGCCCGTCACCACGTCCAGTGCGGTCACCGCAGCGTTGCGGATGGTCTCCAGATCACTGAGCTGACGGACGGTCGTGGCGATCTCTTCGTCTTCCCGCGGTTGCGGGGCGACCTTGTCGATCTCGTCGAGTCCGAACCGCAATCGGTCTGCTTCCTGGGCGATCTCCCGCGAATTGGCCTGTCGATCGCGTAGCTGGTCGGCGAGGGTGATCCACCGTTCACGCGCCTCGCGATAGGCCTTGAGCGGTTTGGTGACCCCCTCGGCAGCGAACCGATCGAGTGCGTCGCGCTGGTGCTCGGCCCGCAGGAGCCGCAACTGGTCGTTCTGCCCGTGAATGGCGAGCTGTCCGCTGGTGAACTGCCCCAGCAGCCCGACCGGGACCGACCGTCCACCCAGATGTGCCCGCGAGCGGCCGTCGGCGTTGACGGTGCGGACGGCGATGACGGTGCCGTCCTCGTCGAGCTCAGCCCCTGACGAGTCGAGCACCTCCGCTGCGTCCGGGCCCGTCGCCCGGAACCTGCCTTCGACAACCGCACGTGCCTGCCCAGATCGCACGCGCCCCGCATCGGCCCTGGCACCCGACAACAGATGCAGGCTGGTGACAACCATCGTCTTGCCCGCACCCGTCTCACCGGTCAGCACGGTCAAACCCTCGTGGAACTCGGCACCGGCCTTGTCGATGACACCGAGGCCACTGATCGAGATCTCTTCGAGCACTACAGCTGCCTCCCCCGCCACCCGGTGACCGGTAGCTGGAACTTACGGACCAGACGATCGGCGAACGGGTCCGAATCGATGCGCACCCAATGCACAGGTCGCTCACCACGAACGACCTCGATCCGACCTCCCGCCGGAACGTCGATGTTGCGGCGACCGTCGCACGACAAGAGCGCATCCTGCCCACGGGCCAGTACCTCTACCGCGACCCGAGACTGGGGGCTGGTGATCATCGGCCGGGCGAAGAGTGCGTGCGCATTCGACGGCACCAGCAAGATCGCCTCGAGATCCGGCCACATCACGGGTCCGCCCGCGGAAAACGCGTAGGCCGTCGATCCGGTCGGCGTGGACACCAAGATGCCATCCGCCCCGAACGCCGAGACCGGTCGGCCGTCGACCTCGGTGATCAACTCCAAAACTCCCTGCCGCGAAAGGTTCTGGATGCTCGCCTCGTTCAGGGCCCAGCTCTTCGCGATCACTTCACCGTCGACGTGGACGCAGACGTCCAACGTCATCCGTTCTTCGATCTCATAATCGCGGCGAATCAGCTTGCCGATCACTTCATCGACCCGGTTGGCCTCCGCCTCGGCCAGAAAACCTATGTGCCCGAGATTGATCCCGAGTACCGGTGCCCCGACGGGGTGGGCGAGTTCGGCAGCTCGCAGGAACGTGCCGTCGCCGCCGAGCACGATGATCACCTCACAACCCGCCGCGGACTGCTCGTCGCCGGCGGTGACCGCGACATCGGCGCCGATCTCGCGGAGTTCGGCGGGATCGAGTGGATAGACCGTGCCGAGATATTGGGGCCCAGGGTGGTTGGGCATGGTGTCGTGGTCGATCACCCGCAGCCCGACGTTCGCCTCGGCGCATCGTTTGGCGATCACGGCCATGGTCTCGTGGACGTTGTCGCGTCCGGTGTGGGCGACCACCAAGAACTCACGTCCCGATGCCGCCGGTGCGGCGTCGTTGTGGTCTGTCACTGGGGCCCTTCCTCGATTGCCTGGGCTATCGCCGCACGTACCTCGTCGTCCACCGTCACCGGTTCCGACGCGCCCGCTGCAGTCGACTCTTTTCGCAGCCACAGGAAGTATTCAACATTGCCCGACGGTCCTGGCAGCGGGCTGGCAACCGCACCGAGCGTGCGAAGCCCATGCTCCGCTGCTGTCTCGGCGACGGCAGTCACCGCTTCTGTACGTAGAGCCCGATCTCGCACGACTCCCCCTGATCCCACCCGGTCTTTGCCGACCTCGAACTGCGGTTTGACCATCGGAAGCAGGTCCGCTCCCTCCTGAGCGCAGTCGGCGAACGCTGTGAGCACCAGGTTAAGGGAGATGAACGACAAGTCGGCGACGACAACCTCCACCGGACCGCCGATCTGCTCGGCGGACAGGCTCCGAACGTTGGTGCGGTCACGGACGTCGACGCGCGGATCGTTCTGTATCCGCCAGATGAGCTGGCCGTACCCGACGTCGACCGCAACCACATCGCCAGCTCCGCGGCGCAGCAACACATCGGTGAAGCCGCCGGTGGACGCACCGGCATCCAGGCAACGTTTGCCCGCTACCGATAGTCCGAGCGGTTCGAAGGCGTCCAGTGCACCCAGGAGCTTGTGGGCGCCCCGTGAGGCCCAGCCTTCGTCGTCGGAGTCGGCTACGACTATCGGGGCACCGAGGTCGACATTGGTGGCCGGCTTGGAGGCGACCGTTCCGTTGACCTTGACGCGGCCGGCTTCGATGAGTGCTCGCGCGTGCTCACGAGAGCGCGCTTCACCTCGCCTGACCAGCTCGGCGTCCAGCCGGGCTCTACGCGCCATGAGAACGGCACTCAGACACGATCGACCTTTTCGAGGGCTTCGGTGAGTACCGTGTGCGCTCTGTCCAGCAGCTCCGCCTGCCGGGCGAGCTGGTTCAGACCCATACCTTCGGCGTCGTCACCGGCCGCGACTTGATCGGCCTGCTCGAGCAGGTCTGCCACCCGCTCCCGGATCTCACCGAGGTCGACGTTGGATGCAGGTTCGACAGGAGCCGGCCCAGGTCTGGGGCCGGGCCTGGGACCTGGGATGGGGCCGGGGATGGGGCCGGGGCGGGGATGGTTCATCGCCTGCCAAGGCTAGTCGATTGTTAGCGTCGAGTGATGACGTCCACCATCGACGGATCGCCGTCCCACGCACCTGATGCCCGTGTCCTCCGCCGTGAGACACAATTGTGTATCTCCCTGTCGGGGCGGCCGAGCAACATCGGCACCAAATTTCACAACTATCTGTACAACGAGATCGGGCTCGACTTCGTCTACAAGGCGTTCACGACAACCGATCTGCCCGCTGCCATCGGAGGTCTACGAGCCCTCGGCATTCGCGGTGCCGGAATCTCGATGCCCTTCAAGGAAAAAGTCATCGAGTTGGTCGACGTGATGCATGATTCGGCCGAGGCCATCGCGTCGGTCAACACGATCGTCAACGAGGACGGTGTCCTCCATGCCTACAACACCGACTATCAGGCAGCCGCAAATCTGTTGCGCGACAGCGCGATACCGAAGGACTACGCAGTAGCGATCGCCGGTAGCGGAGGGATGGCCAAAGCGGTGGTCGCCGCTCTCCGCGATGAGGGATACCAGAACACCGTCGTGGTGGCCCGCAACCGTGAAGCCGGTTCCGCGCTGGCAGAACAATATGGCTTCACCTGGCAACCCGACCTCGGCGCGGACCGCCCACAGTTGCTGGTCAATGCCACCCCGATCGGCATGGCAGGCGGCCCCGACGCTCATGGCCTGCCCTTCCCCACCGAGGTTGTCGAGGCAGCACAGGCCGCGTTCGATGTGGTCGCGATGCCGTCGCGCACCCCACTCATCGCGGCATTCGACAACCGACCCACCATCACCGGCGCACAGGTGATCGCCCTGCAAGCGGCCGAGCAATTCGTCCTGTACACCGGTGTGCGCCCGAGCGACGAACAGATCACGGCCGCATCCGAATTCTCTCGGAGCTGACCGCTCCCCGCTCAGCTCAGGAGACCGGCACCCATCAGAGCAGCTTGCGCTTCTTCTTCGGCGGCCTCCACGGTCCAGCTGGCGCGCGGCTCCTGTGACCACGCGGCATGGAGCACCGCGTAGAGAACCGCGCTCGCGTCCGCACCGTCTTGAGCGACCACGGTCAAGGTGCCGTCCAGGACGCTGACGTGCCAGCCGGGGCGAGGGCCGACGACAACATCGTCCGCCGCGGCGTTGAGTCCGCTGAGATCCGCCGACACGAACGTCGGGCGCTGCGCCTCCGGAGCATTCAGGGCATCAACGGCGGTGCTGACCCCAGTGAGGACAAGCAGGCTGTCCGCCTCGATGGCGTTGGCGCCTTCGATGTCGGTGTCGAGGCGGTCGCCGACCACCAGCGGCGTCTTGGAACCGCTGCGGTTGACCGCATCGATCATCAGCGGTGCCGCAGGCTTTCCGGCGACCTGCGGTTGCTGCCCGGTTGCGTTCGCCACGGCAGCCACCATCGAACCGTTGCCGACGAGGAGTCCGCGGTCGGTCGGAAGCGTGGCGTCGACGTTGCAAGCAACCCAGCGGGCACCCGCCCGGATCGCCAGGGCAGCCTCGGAAAGATTGGACCAGTCGGTATCCGGCGAATGTCCTTGTACAACAGCGGCCGGACGATCGTCGGCGCTCCGTGTCACCCCCAGGCCTGCAGATCGGATCTCGTGGACGAGTGCGTCGGTTCCCACGACCAGGACCCGCGAGCCCATCGGCAACTGTTCGGCGAGCAGTCGAGCGGCGGTCTGAGCACTGGTGACGACCTCGTCGGGTTCCGCGACGAAACCGAGATCGCGCAGGTGCGCGGCGACATCGTCGGGAGACCGGCTGGCGTTGTTCGTGACGTAGAAGTTGCGCTGGTCGCCGAGGTCCAATGCTTCTCTTGCGCCGGGGATCTCATTCTTTCCGGCGTAGACGGTGCCGTCGAGATCCAGGAGCAGGACGTCATAGCCGTCGCGCAGGCGCGCACCCGGCTCGGCGGGCTCAGCCGGGACGAGTTTCGGGACAACGGGAGCGGGCGCCTGAACAGGCTCGGCATTTACAGGAACCGACCGGGTTGTCGGAGCGGACTGGGCCAGTGCTGTCGGTGTGGAGGACTCGTCCTCGCCGGAGAATCCACCTTCTTCGAACTCGGTGTCGACGCCCTCGGGATTGCTCAGCTCCATGAGCCGCTCCTCGGCGTCGGTCGCATCGTCGTCGTCGGCGGCGGCGGCGTTCATGAACCAGGTGATCGCCTCGTCACGACGGCCCGCGGCCAGCAATGCCGCCGCATAGGCGTAGAAGTAGCGCGCGGCCTCGGTACCGACCCGCGATGGGTCGAGGTCTTTGGTCTGCAGGGTGACGATGGCCTTGTCGAAGTCGCCGAGATCGAGGCGTGCGCCCGACTCCACGATGCGCATCTCGGCAGCCTCCTCGCCGGTGAGTGCCCGGGCTTCTTCGCTTCTGGCGACATCGATTGCACGCTCGGGCCGCCCCAGTCCACGCTCGCAGTCGGCGATCATGGGCAGCAGGGCGTTCCCACCAGACATCCGGCGGGCCGCGCGCAGTTCGGACAGCGCCTCCGCCCATTCCTGGGCGTTGTAGGCCGCGAGCCCGGCTGCCTCCCTGACCATCGCGATCCGGCCGGCGCGACGACGCGCAGCGCGTGCGTGTTCCAGGGCGAGCTGTGGATCCTCGTCGAGCAACCGGAACGTCATGATGAGGTGCCGCGACACGGTGTCGGCATTGGTGCGGTCGAGACTCAGCAGGTCGCGGCGTACAGCGGTATCCAGATCCTGGGGCACCACGTCTTCAGGAATGAGCGGTTCGGGCGGCCGGTTGGCCGAGCCGGTTCCGCGGCGTGCATCCGAGTCGTTGCGGAAGTTGCGTCCGCGATCTGAGCCCGAGCGATTCGATCCCCCCTGACGGTCGGATGACCGGCCACCGGGTTGATTGCCACGTCCACTACCGCCGGTGTTTCCGCCACTGCCACGGTTCATTCTGTCGTTCACGTCTGCCTCTTCGTCACGATCTCACCGCAGCGGACGGGCCGCCGAATCGATGGATTCACGCTATGTAGTTGCCTGTTGATGGCCGATCGGCCGCACGCCAGGGTAGTCGCTGAGGGCCCTCCGCGACGAATTGCCGGTCGCGCGCCTTCTACAGAGCCGCGATGACCTCACGAGCGGCACGTTCCCCGGACCTCACTGCGCCGTCCATGTACCCGGTCCAGTAGTCGGAGGTCTCCGTACCAGCCCAGTGGACCGGGCCCACGGGCGCTCGCAAGGAACTGCCATACCGTGTCAGCGTTCCGGGTCTGCTGACGGCCACCGGGCCGCCTTGCGACCAGGTTTCGAGGTCCCACTTGAAAACGCCGTGATCCAGATGGTTCCGGGCCTCTGGACCGAAATAATCGACAAAGTTCTTGATGCACTCGTCGACCAGCTGCTCCTGCGGCGCGTTGTCCAATCGCCGCATCGCGTCGGCCGAGATGAACCCCATAAGGACGTGGTTGCCTTCGGCGTAGTTCTCGAAGCAGACGTCGATCGGGTCGCCGTTTCCGATGACCTGACCCGACAATCCCTTCGCACGCCAGAACGGCTCGGCGTACACGGCGGCGAACTTGCTGATGGCACCCATCCGATAGCCGTCCTGCAAACCGGTACGGTCTGCCGGCAGCCCAGGGCTGAACTGGATGCGACCCGTTATCGCGGGCGACATGGCAACGATGACCTTCCTCGCCCGCAACGCGCCCGCGTCACTCTGTACGGTCGCGAATCCATCGGACCATGAGATGTGACGGACTGCGGCGTTGTACACCATGCGATCACCCAGCGCTGCGGCCATCCGAAGAGGGATCAGCGCAGCACCGCCGACAAAGAGCCGCTCCTGGGCACCACCGAAGGTACTCAGCAGTCGGACGAGGCTACCGGGGTTGGCTTCGTCTCCTGCTGCCGCAACGTAATTGAAGAAGTACAGCGCCGACACCTCGTCTGCTTCGACCGACAATGCCGCAGAACAGGCGAGGGAGAGCAGCATCCTCGCGGTCGGAGACATCGACCGTGCTTCCAGCCATTGCTTCCAGGTGATCGAGTCCAGGTAGGACGCATCAGGGTGCTTCCATGGTTCACCGACCGGGAATCGGAGCAGACCTTGCACCTCAAGCTGGGCGAGAGCGAACGCCGCCTCAGGACTGGCCGGGTCGATCGGCACTCCCAGCGCACTCGGCATGGTGGATCGCCGGCCGCTGTTCCAAAAGACGCTGTCGCCCTCGTTGTAGGTGGGCACTGAAACCACACCGTACTCCCGTGCCAACGCGGCAATATGGGTCTGTGTCGGACCCACGAACTCCGCTCCGGCATCGAGGGTGACACCTAGTTTCGGTGTGGTGATGTTGTGAACACGTCCGCCGGCGCGTTCGCGGGCCTCGAGAACCCGCACCGACTTTCCGGCTCTTGCAACAGATCTCGCAGCTGCAAGACCCGACAGACCGCCGCCGACGATGACAACGTCGAGAAGCTCATCGGGGTTCATTCCCGCGTTCGATGTCCCGGCTCCGAGAACAGTGGCTCCGACGGAGACACCGACCGCCCCTGCCACCGCCGCGCCCAACAATTGTCTGCGGGTCATCCCGGCAATACTCAGAACAGGGCGCGGATCTTCGGTGTAGGACATGGCCAGAAGTGTAGGCGCCGGAACCGCCAGTGGGTCGTTTGACCCAGTTTTGATGTAGGAGGCCAGCCTCAATTCCGGCTTAAAGAAGCATCGGCGCCGATCCGCAACGGCGTCCAGAAACAGCAAAAACGCCCCGCGCCCAACATCTTTCGATGTCAGACGCGAGGCGCTCGCGAGTTGTGTTCGGCGGTGTCCTACTCTCCCACACTGATTAGGGTGCAGTACCATTGGCGCTGGAGGGCTTAGCTTCCGGGTTCGGAATGGGGCCGGGCGTTTCCCCTCCGCTATAGCCGCCGTAACTTTATGAAACCAGTACACACGTCTCTGGCCTATTTATCTTTTTTTGAGATGTGTGTGTTGTTTCAGATATTGCACAGTGGATGCGAAACAGTTTTTACATGTTTTGGTTGTAAGTCCTCGGCCGATTAGTACCAGTCACCTGCACCCGTTACCGGGCTTCCAGTTCTGGCCTATCTACCCCATGGTCTGTGGGGGGCCTTACCCCTGCTAAGAGGGTGAGAAACCTCATCTTGGAACAGGCTTCCCGCTTAGATGCTTTCAGCGGTTATCCCTTCCGAACGTAGCTAACCAGCGGTGCCCTTGGTAGGACAACTGGCACACCAGAGGTTCGTCCGTCCCGGTCCTCTCGTACTAGGGACAGGTTTCCTCAAGTTTCTTACGCGCGCGGCGGATAGAGACCGAACTGTCTCACGACGTTCTAAACCCAGCTCGCGTGCCGCTTTAATGGGCGAACAGCCCAACCCTTGGGACCTA
>NZ_PEBD01000004.1 GCF_002735905.1 Williamsia muralis | reverse complement strand
GGAGATGTATATAAGGGAAAGCACCCCGTGCGGTATGTTCACCGTCACATCAGCCAAATAATTGAAGATTCGGGTGCCCCGGTCCGCCGAGACCCGCGAGGTCAGCAACTGCGGTCGTTCCTCGATGAACGACGTCGTCACGTTCCCCGCCCGAAAATCCGGGTCATCCAACACTGCTTGCAGGAACGGCACATTCGTGGCCACCCCACGAATCCGGACCTCAGCCAACGCCCGCCGCGACCGCGCCACCGCCGTCTCGAAATCCCTGCCCCGACACGTCAGCTTCACCAGCATCGAATCGAAATGCGCACTGACCTCCGCGCCCAACGTCGCCCCACCATCCAGACGCACCCCCGCCCCACCCGGAGTGCGGTAGGCGGTGATCCGGCCGGTGTCAGGCCGGAACCCGTTCGTCGGATCCTCGGTGGTGATCCGGCACTGCATCGCCGCGCCGCGGATCTGCACCGCATCTTGCGACAACCCCAACTCGGCCAACGTCTCCCCTGCGGCGATCCGCAACTGGGACTGCACCAAATCCACATCGGTGATCTCTTCGGTCACCGTGTGTTCGACCTGGATACGAGGGTTCATCTCGATGAACACGTGATTGCCGTCGCGGTCCACCAAGAACTCGACCGTGCCCGCACAGGTGTAGCCGATCTTGCGGGCGAACGCGACCGCGTCCGCGCAAATCTTTTCCCGCAACCCCGCCGGCATGTTCGGTGCCGGCGCCAGCTCGATCACCTTCTGATGGCGACGCTGCACACTGCAATCGCGCTCGAACAGATGCATCACGTTGCCATGCTGATCAGCCAGGATCTGCACCTCGATGTGCCGCGGGGCGATCACCGCCTGCTCCAAAAACACCGACGCATCACCGAACGCCGAATTCGCCTCCCGGGCAGCAGCTTCAATGGCCTCGCGCAACCCGTCGATGGTCTCGACCCGCCGCATCCCCCGGCCACCGCCACCAGCAACCGCCTTGACGAACACCGGGAACCGCATCGACTGCGCCGCAGCCATCAACTCATCAACATCCTCCGACGCCTCACTCGACGCCAACACCGGCAACCCCGCTGCTTTGGCTGCCGCGATCGCCCGGGACTTGTTACCCGTCAACTCCAAAATGTCGGCGCTGGGACCCACAAAGGTGATGCCCGCCTCCGCGCACGCCGCCGCCAGATCCGGGTTCTCTGACAAGAACCCATACCCCGGATAAATGGCGTCAGCACCCGCACCACGGGCCGCCGCAATCACCTCCGACACCGACAAATACGCCCGCACCGGATGCCCCGGCTCACCGATCTGATACGCCTCGTCAGCCTTCAACCGATGAACTGAGTTTCGATCCTCGTACGGGAACACCGCCACCGTCCCGGCACCCAACTCATACGCAGCACGAAAAGCACGAATCGCGATCTCACCACGGTTGGCCACCAACACCTTGCGAAACATCAACGCGCCTCCACATCGCCCACGAAATCATCACTCCACCATGACGACCCGACACCAGGTGCGGATAGTCGCGAATTGCGACCGGGATGGAGCTTCACGAATCCTAGGGGCGGTCGAAACCTCACAGCGCCGGACATGGCATCTGTGCGTAAGACGAAACCCGGTATGCACCTGCAGGGGGCGGCCAGAGGACGAACTCGTCGTTCACTTCCCTACAGGTTCGTCCTCGAGCGACGAGTCGGTGTCATAGAAGCCGCCGGGGCGGTTCTCGTACTTGTTGACCGCCCACGTCACCGCCCACAACACGACGCCGAGCAGCAGCATCACACCGGCGATCTTGTACTGGATCATCTGCGCGTCGGTCCTCGCCCACGGGCCCGCGAGGAACAAACAGAGCACCGCACCGAGCGCAGGTATCCAGACCGGCGCCCGGAAGAACGCCTTCACATCTCCGCGCTTGAGAACGAGGCACGCGACGTTGACCACCGCGAAGACACAGAGCAGTAGCAGGCCGGTGGTGCCGGAGAGTGCACCCACCACGGAATTTTCCGACAGCTGGTTCACCACGATGATCAACGCGAACGAGAGCAGCGTGGTGAAGATGATCGCCGTCCACGGTGAACGACGGCCCGGCAACACCTTGCCGAGCCCACGGGGCAGCACTCGCTGGTTGGCCATCCCATAGATCAGGCGACTCGCCATCAGCATGTTGATCAGCGCGGTGTTGGCGACCGCGAACACCGTCAGATACGGGAAGATCTCTTCGATCGGGACCGACGGCGCGCCCAGTTTCACCACCGACAGCAAGATGCCCTCATCCGAGTTCTCTGGCTCGAAGTCCAGCGGGAGTACCGCGATGACCGCGACCACCACCAGTACATAAATGAGGCAGGCGATGCCGAGACCGGACAGCATCACTTTGGGGAAGATCTTCTCGGGGTTCTTCGTCTCCTCGACCATGTTGACCGAGTCTTCGAACCCGACCATCGCGAAGAAGGCGATGGTGGTCGCGATCGTCACCGCCAGGAACCAGCCCTTGTCGTTGGCGTCTTCGAACACCACCAGGTTGCTGATGTCACCGTCTCCGGTTCCCCGGCCGGCGGCGACGAAGCCGATCACGATGACGATGATCAGCGCCGTCATCTCGACCAGGGTGAGGATCACGTTGAATTTCACGGATTCACCCACGCCGCGCAGGTTGATCAGGGCGAGCACGATCATGAAGGCCAGAGCGACCACCAGTTGGGCGGTTGTTCCGGTCGGGACGTCGAACCAGCCGAGCCCGTCGGCGTCACTGAATGATTCGTTCAGCCCGGCCAGGAGGTTGGCGGCCACCACATTCGACGACGTGGATGCGCTGGTGATGCCCGAGCACACCACCGCGAACGCGACCAAGAAGGTCAGGAAGTGGATACCGAAGGCCTTCTGTGCGTACAGGGCGGCGCCTGCACACTGCGGGAACTTGGTGACCAACTCCAAGTAGGAGAAGGCTGTCAGTGTCGCGACGGCAAAGGCGAGGATGAACGGCAGCCAGGCCATACCGCCGACGTTGTCGATCATGCTGCCGGTCACCGCGTAGACGCCTGCGCCGAGGATGTCGCCGACGATGAACAGCAGGAGCAGCTTGGGGCCCATCACCCGTTTGAGTGCGGTCGGTTCGCTCTTTTCCGGAGCGGGATCAACAGTCGTGGCCGTCATCGTCAACCATCCGTTCGCCGGGAATTGATTTCACTCAGCCTCTACCCCATTCGTCCGGCCCGCAAGTGGTACCGCCCAGCTCGAATGTCATTTTTCCGTAACGCTTTCGCCGTAGCGTGGCGAGCATGACCACCGTCGTCGAGAACGCCTACGTCATCACCATGGACGCCGGCCACCGTGAGATCGCCTCCGGGTCCGTCGTATTCGACGGCAATCGGATCACGGACGTCATCGACGGCAAGGTCGATCCTGCGATGGCGGACGGAGCCGAGATCGTCGACGGACGCGGCTGCATCCTCACCCCGGGCCTGGTCAACACTCATCACCACCTCTATCAGTGGCTGACTCGAGGCCTCGCCGCTGATCACACCCTGTTCCAGTGGCTCACCACGCTGTATCCCGTGTGGGCGGGCATCGACGAGAACGCCGTGAACGTGGCGGCAACCGGCGCGCTCGGCTGGCTGGCCCTCTCGGGGTGCACCACCAGCACCGACCACCACTACGTCTTCCCGAAAGAGGGTGGCGACATGCTCGCGGCCGAGATCATCGCGGCGCAGACCGTCGGCCTGCGTTTTCACCCCACGCGTGGCTCGATGGACCTGAGCGAGAAGGACGGTGGGCTGCCCCCGGACAGCGTGGTCGAGACCATCGACCAGATCATGTCCGCCAGCGCAGATGCGATCGACCGCTGGCACGACCCGGGCCCCGATGCGATGGTGAAGATCGCTCTTGCACCGTGTTCACCGTTCTCGGTGACTGCCGACCTGCTTCGTGCCTCTGCCGAACTCGCCAGAGAGAAACGAGTACGTCTGCACACACATCTGGCCGAGACGGAGGACGAGTCCGCCTATACGGCAGACCGTTTCGGATGCACACCGATCGAATACATGGAAACGGTCGGCTGGCTGGGCCCTGATGTCTGGTTTGCACACGGGGTCCACTTCGACGACCACGCGATCACGACCTTGGCTACCTCCGGGAGTTCGGTGGCGCATTGCCCGTCGTCGAACGGCCGTCTCGGTGCCGGAACCGCCCGCGCCCGTGATCTTTTGGCGGCGGGCGTCCCGGTCGGCCTGGGTGTGGACGGCGCGGCCTCGAACGAATCCAGCCGCATTCTCGAAGAAGCGCATCAGGCGGTGTTGATGGCGCGTGCCACCGGCGGACCGACGGCGCTCACCACTCGACAGGCACTCGAGATGGCCACGCTGGGCGGCGCGCGCGCACTGGGCTGCCAGGAAAGTATCGGCTCCATCGAATCCGGCAAGCTCGCCGACATGGTGCTGTGGCGACGGGACGGCTTGGGGCACGCAGGTATCGCGGACCCTGTCGCCGCCCTCGTCCTCGGCGCGGTTCCCCCGGTGGAACGTCTCTGGGTGAACGGGAAGACCGTCGTCAGGGCGGGAGAATTGACCACCATCGATGCCGAGGCGACCGCCGCCGAGGTGGCGGCCGCGCACGACGTCCTGATCGCGAAGGCCGGCTGATGGACCTGCACTCCGTCGAATCCGTTGTGGTGCCACGGAACCGCGCAGATCTGGCCGACTTGTCCGGCGCCGACGGCCTGATGGCCGGCGGCACCTGGCTGATGAGTGAACCGCAGATGCACCTGCACCGGCTGATCGACCTGCGGGGACTACGGTGGCCCGACCTCACGATCGCCGAGGAAGGTCTCGACATCGGCGCCACCTGCACCATCGATACGTTGCAGTCCACCACCTACCCGGGTGACTGGGTGGCCACCACAGTGTTCCGCCAGGCCGCGCGGGCGTTGTTGGCCTCGTACAAGATCTGGAAGAGCGCCACTGTCGGCGGCAACATCTGTCTCGGGTTCCCGGTGGGTTCGATGATCTCGATGTTGTCGGCGCTGGACGCCGAGTTGCTGATCTGGAAACCGGACGGGTCCGACGTCCGATGCACGGTCCCCCACTTCGTCACCGGCAACTCCACCACGGTCCTCGACGAGGGAGATGTGTTGCGCTCAGTACGGATCCCCGCTTCCAGCCTGCGCCAGCCAACCGTTCTGCGGAAGGTGGCCCTGTCCCCCCTCGGCCGGTCCGGAGCCGTGGTCGTCGGGCGCAGGACGCCGGACGGCGTCGTGATCTCGGTGACGGCGGCGACCGATCGCCCGTATGTGGTGGTCACCGACTCCTTGGACCCCGAAACCGTGGCAGCGCAGGTCGATTCCGCTGTCCCGGCCGGCGCCTATTACTCGGATGCCCACGGGGCGGCCGATTGGCGCCACCAGGTCACCGGAGTGCTCACCCGAGACGTCGTCGCGCACTTGGCCGGACTGTGAGGAGCACGCTGTGAAGATCAATGGTGAAGACGTGGCCGCCACGCCCGCGGCCGGGCAGTGTCTACGAACGTTCCTGCGCGACCAAGGCGAGTTCGGGGTCAAGAAGGGTTGCGACGCAGGCGATTGCGGTGCCTGCTCGGTACTGATCGGCGGCGAGCCGCACCATTCGTGTCTCATTCCGGCGTTCCGGGTGATGGACGCCGAGATAACCACGGTCACCGGACTCGGTACGCCAGAGAACCTGCATCCTGTGCAACAGCGGTTCGTGGACGCCGCCGGTTTCCAGTGCGGATTCTGCACCGCCGGAATGGTGATCACCGCAAGCACTTTCGACAAAGATCAGCGAGATGACCTACCGAACAGCCTCAAGGGCAACCTCTGCCGGTGTACCGGATACCGCGCGATCCGCGACGCCATCGACGGCGTGGTCGGCACCGAGAAGGTGTCGCCGGGAGACTCCGGTCCATCGATCGGCCGCTCGGTGTCGGCTCCGGCCGCACCACGTATCGTCACCGGGACCGAGCCGTACACGATGGATGGATTGCCGGACGACGTCGGCCATATCTCGGTGCTCGGGAGTCCACACGCGCACGCCCGCATCCTGTCTGTCGATGCCTCGGCGGCCGCGCAGATGCCCGGAGTACGAACAATTCTGACGTACCTCGACGATCCGGGGGTGCCGTTCTCGACCGCACGCCACGACCACCGCCACGACGACCCCGACGACGGATACATCTTCGACACCACGGTGCGTTTCATCGGGCAGCGGGTGGCCGCAGTGGTAGCCGACTCGATCACCATCGCCCGTCGCGCCGCCGAACTCATCGTGGTCGAGTACGACGTGCTGCCCGCCAACTTCGATCCGGCGGTGGCCACCGATCCCGCAACACCGACGGTGCACGGTGAGAAGGGGCCCGATTCGCGGATTGCGGATCCGGCCCGCAACCTCGTCGCCTCCGTCGACGGCACGGTGGGCGACATCGACGCCGGTCTCGCGCAAGCTCGTGACAGCGGGGGCGCTGTGGTCTCGGGAACGTGGCAGACGGCCCGTGTCCAGCACGCCCACCTCGAAACCCATGGCGCGGTCGCCTGGCGAGATGATGACGGCCGGGTGGTGGTGCGGTCCAGCACACAGGTCCCCTTTCTGGTGCGGGCCGAGCTGTGTCACATCTTCGGATTCAGCGGCGACAACGTCCGTGTGTACGCCGCTCGGGTGGGTGGCGGTTTCGGGGGCAAGCAAGAACTGCTCACCGAAGACGTGGCGGTGCTCGCTCTCATGAAGACTGAGCGCCCCGCGGTATACGAGTTCACGCGCACCGAGGAGTTCACCCGGGCCCCGTGCCGTCATCCGATGCGCGTGGGGGTGACGGCGGCGGCGGGCGCCGACGGAATCCTCACCGCGCTCTCGGTGTCGGTACTGTCCGACGCCGGCGCCTACGGAAACCACAGCAGCGGGGTGATGTTCCACGCCTGCAACGAGACCATGGTGCTCTACCGCTGCCCCAACAAGCACGTCGACGCACAAGCGGTGTACACCAACAACATTCCGTCGGGCGCTTTCCGTGGTTACGGCCTGGGCCAGGTCGCGTTCGGCATCGAGGGCGCGATCGACGAACTCGCGGCACAGCTGGGCATCGACCCGTTCGAGATGCGCCGTCGTAACGTGGTCGTCCCCGGAGACGAGTTCGTCGCCTGGGAGGTCGAAGAGGGCGACCTCGAGTTCGGGAGCTACGGACTCGACCAGTGCATCGATCTGGCCGAGCATGCGCTGATCGCCGGGCGTGCTGACCCGGCCCTGGCGGGCGAGGACGTGGCAGGCCGGCCCGGGTGGCACATCGGCGAAGGTATGGGGACGGCGATGATCGCCACCATTCCGCCGCGTGGGCATTTTGCCGACGTCGCGGTCACGCTGACCGATGACGGCACGTACATCGCCGCGGTCGGCACCGCAGAGTTCGGAAACGGAACCACCACCGTTCACAGCCAGATCGCGTCGTCGGCACTGGGGTGTTCACCGGGCCAGATAGCGATCAGGCAGGCCGACACCGATGAGGTCGGCTATGACACCGGCGCTTTCGGATCAGCCGGCACGGTGGTCGCCGGCAAAGCGCTCGGACTCGCGTGCGCTTCGCTGCGCGGCGAGATCCTCGCCATTGCAGCGCGTGCGCTCGACACTGATGTTGCCGAGTGCACGCTCGGACCGCAAGGCGTGCAGGCGGGCGCGGAGTTCATCGACCTCGCCGGGATCGTCACCGTTCACGGAGGACCACTGCGCGCCACGAGCACTCAGAACGGCACCCCGCGCTCGATCGCCTTCAACGTCCATGCGTTTCGTGTTGCGGTCAATTCCGCCACCGGCGAGGTGCGCATCCTGCAGTCGGTGCAGTCCGCGGACGCCGGAGTGGTGCTCAACCCGCAGCAATGCCGGGGCCAGGTCGAAGGCGGTGCGGCACAGGCGATCGGCAGCGCCCTGTACGAGGAGATGATCCTCGACGAGGGCCAGGTGCTCACACAGGTGTTGCGCAACTACCACATCCCCCAACTCGCCGATGTGCCGGAGACCGAGGTGTACTTCGCCGACACCTTTGATTCGATCGGCCCTCTCGGCGCCAAGTCCATGAGTGAGGCGCCCTACAACCCGGTGGCCCCCGCCCTCGAGAGTGCGATTCGCAACGCGGTGGGCGTCCGGGTGTACGAACTGCCGATGAACCCGTCACGGGTGTGGCGGGCCATCAGCAACGGTCAGCCGCACCAACCCGGGTCATGACCGTCGACCGGGCCCTTATCGCCGTCGACCGGGCCCTTACTGCCGTCGACCGGGCCCTTATCGTCGTCGACCGGGCTCTTACTGCCGTCGACCGGGCCCTTACCCCCGTCGACCTGGCCCCCATTTCATCGAGCGGGACTCTGCTTTAGATGGCGAGCCGGGTCGCCGGACCTGTCTCCATCCGGCCGGAAACGATCTGGAGGCCGTGGTGGGTCCCGGGTTTCAGCCACTGCGACAGCGTCGGGCCCTCGGAGAGCACGGTGACCCGGGCATAGCGCGCTCTGCCGGTGAGCTGGGCGCCGGCCAGCAGCAGGGCACCGTCCACCGGTTGGGCGAACCCGAGCCCGCCCTTGATCGGGAATGCCGGGCCACGGCCCTCGGACTGCGTCTGGACGGTCCAGTCCGGGCCTCCGGCAACGGAACCCGTGAGTACATCGCCGCTGAACTCGGCGAGTACCTTCGGCAGACTCCAGTGCTCACGCCCGCCATGGACCGAGGCCGCGGAGTCGACGGCGATGAACGGCACCGATATTCGCGGCATTGCGCCGAGGCCGGCGCCGGGTCGTCGCAGTACCGGGCTCGCCAGGATCTCCCGGTACGGGCCCACAGGCGACTCGAGATAGTCGACGACCATGCCGATGGTGATCGGGAGGACAGAGCCCTTCGGACCGATGGCCTTGGCCTGCTCTGTACTCCGATGCCACCACAGGGTGGCGCGCACCGCAGCCGGCCACGGCGGCGGCGAACTGATCGGCACGTCCCCTGGCTCGGTTGCGGACTCGGCAACACTCCACATCAGCATGCCCCTTTCGCGGACTCCGGCATCGTGACGAACAGGGGAAGGCGCAGTGCTCCAGGCGCACTCTCGGGGACCACCGGTGATCGCGGCGCCGTGGCAGCAACGCGCCGGTACGGCTCACCGAGGCCCGGGCGCTTGTCCTGCTCACCCTTGTTGGGCCACATCGCGATCGCTCGTTCGGCCTGAGCGGTGATCGTCAATGACGGATTGACACCGAGGTTCGCGCTCACCGCCGAGCCATCCACCACATGCAGACCCGGATGACCGTAGACGCGGTGGTACGGGTCGACCACACCGTGGTCGGCGTCGGCGCCGATCACACATCCGCCGAGGAAGTGTGCGGTCATCGGGATGTTCACCACTTCGGCGATCGAACCACCCGGGTCTCCGTCAATCTTGTCGGCAAGCAACCTGATGGCTTTGTGGCCCTGGGGTATCCACGACGGCGGAGGATCACCCGCTCCGCGGCGACTGGTCAGCTGCCGACCGAAAATCGTACGCTTGGAGCCCAATTCGAGTGAGTTGTCGTCGGTCTGCATCACCAGCGCGATCACCGTCTTCTCTGACCAGTGCCGCACGGACAGACTGCGGAAGAACGCTGCCGGGTGCCGCAATGCCACCCCGATGGTCTTGAACACTCGCGGGACCGGCCCGCCGCCATCGGACAGCACGGTCTGGAGTAAACCGATGGCGTTGCTGCCCTTGCCGTATCGCACCGGCTCGATGTGGGTGTGGTCGTCGGGGTGGAACGACGACGTGATGGCAATGCCCTGTGTGTAGTCGACTTTTCGATCACGAGCTGTCGCGGCCAGCACTGCCTCGCTGTTGGTGCGGACCACCGACCCGAGTTGGTCGGACAGCTCCGGCAGCTCGCCGGTCTCCTTCATGGCCAACAACAACTTCTGGGTGCCGTAGGTGCCGGCAGCGAAGACCACCTGACCGGCGAAGATCGATGTGTCCTTGCGCCGGAGTTTGGCGCCGGTGCGGCGGGTGACGACTTCGTATCCGTCGACGGCGGGCCGCACCCCCCGCACCGAGGTGAGAGGCAACACGGTGACCCCCGCGTTCTCGGCGAGGTGCAGGTAGTTCTTGACCAGTGTGTTCTTGGCGCCCACCCGACAGCCGGTCATACAGGAGCCGCACTCGGTGCACGCTGTACGTTCGGGCCCGACCCCGCCGAAGAACGGATCGGACTCTCGCTCGGTGCCGTTGCCGAAGAACACGCCGACCGGCGTGGTGGTGAAGGTGTCTCCCACCCCCATGTCGTCGGCGACCTCGCGCATCACCTTGTCCGCCGCCGTCACCAGTGGGTTGTCCACCACCCCCAGCATGCGACGGGCCTGGTCGTAATACGGGTTCAGCTCGTCCTGCCAGTCGGTGATGTGTCCCCACTGCGCGTCTTCGAAGAAGCGCTTCGGTGGTTGATAGAGAGTGTTGGCATAGTTGAGCGACCCGCCGCCCACTCCCGCGCCGGCCATCACCAACACGTCGGGCAGAAGGTGGATACGTTGCAGCCCATAGCATCCCAGCCACGGAGCCCAGAGGTACTTGCGGAGCCGCCAGCTGGTCTTGGGCAGCTGATCGTCGGTGAATCTGCGGCCGGCCTCGAGAACGGCCACCTTGTAGCCTTTTTCGGCCAGCCGTAGCGCGGCCACCGATCCGCCGAAACCTGATCCGACGACCACCACATCATAGTCGTTCATGCCGGCTCACTTTCGCGTGGTCGAGGCGCGGGCACCGTGCCGCGGCCGAGGTCGTAGTCACTCAGATCAGCCGAGCGCAACGCTTGTCGGAACTCCCACGTGAACGTCGGCCACATGACCGAGTTCCGACCGTTCTTGTCGAAATACCAGCTCGAACAGCCGCCCGAGTTCCACACCGTGCCCTCGAGTTGCTCGTCGATTCCCCGGTTGTATTCGGCCTGCTTGCGCTTGTTGACGTTCACCGAAGCGATGTTGCGAGAACGCATCTGGGTGATCGCCGAGCTGATGTACGCGGCCTGCGACTCCAGCATGAAGACGATGGAACTGTGACCGAGGTTGGTGTTCGGCCCGTACATGAGGAACAGGTTCGGGAAGCCGTGAACGGTGGTGCCGCGATACGCATTCGGGCTGCCGTTCCAGGTGTCGGCAAGGGTGCGCTCATCTTCGCCGTAGAGCACGCTGGCCACCGGTGGCTCGGTGGCGGTGAACCCGGTGCCGAACACGATGGCGTCGACCTCGTGTTCGCGGCCTGCACCGTCGACAACGCCGCTGGCGGTCACCGCCGCCATGCCGGTGTCCACGAGGGTGACGTCTTCGCGCGCCAGCGTGGACAACCATGTGTTGCTGAGCAACATTCGCTTGCAACCGATGGTGAACTTCGGCGTCAACTTCCTACGCAGCACCGGATCCTTGACCTGCTTGCGCAATTGACTCATGGCCAACAGCTTGAACATCGGCAGCAGGAACGTGAACTTCGCCAGGGCGACGACGTAGGCCTCGCGGTAGAAGTACAGACTGTTGCGTGCGAATCGCTGGGTGAACGGCGCCAGGCGATACAGCGTGCGTTCCAGCTTACCGATCTGCCGGTCGAGGCGCGGGATGATCCACGCGGGCGTCCGCTGAAAGACCGTCACATGCGCTGCAGGACCGGCCAATTCAGGTACGAACTGAATCGCCGAGGCCCCGGTCCCGACAACGGCGATGCGCTTACCCGCCGGATCGAAGTCGTGGTTCCAGGTGGCGCTGTGGAACATCGTGCCGGTGAACTTGCCGATGCCGGGGACGTCGGGAAAGCTGGGATTGGACAGCGTACCGGTGGCGGCGATCAGGACCTGCGCCTCGATCTGTCCTCGTGCGGTCGACACCGACCAGCGCGCCTTGTCTGCGTCCCACCGCGCGCCGAGCAGTTCACACTCGAAGACGGTGCGATCGCGCAGGCCGCTCTGGTCCGCCACCGATCGCAGGTACCCGAAGATCTCTGGCTGGCGAGCGTAGTTGTGCGTCCACTCCGGGCTCTGGGCAAACGAGAACGAATACAGATTGCTCGGCACGTCGCATGCGGCGCCCGGGTACGTGTTGTCTCGCCACGTCCCGCCGACATCGCTTGCGCGCTCGATGATCAGTACGTCGGCCGAAGGGGTGTCGGCGAGAATCTTGTGTGCTGCAGCCAGGCCGGCGAAACCGGTGCCGACGATCAACGTGTGCACAGACGCCGGAAGATCTTGCTGTTCGATCGGATCTGAACTCGGCGCGGTCATGTGGTGGTCACCATTGCCTCCCATATCGGTATCAACCGCTTGCGGAGCTCGCGGTCGGACTTCTCGTTGCGGAACAGTGCCGAGACCGCCAGTCCTCGGGCGAGTTCGACACTGATCTCGATGGCCTCTGGCGACATCCGGTCACCGAAGATCGCGGCGCCACCGGTGTGGATGGCTTCGTTGACCCGCGCCTCGAGCGGCAGCACAGCTGCATGCAGTGCAGGATCGGTCCGGGCCGCGATCCACAACTCGAGGGCAGCGTAGAAAAGCGGACCCGAGAAGGCGTCGAGAAATACCTCGACCCCGGGAACCTCGCCACTCGCATGAGCTCCGAGCAGTTCGTCCAGCCGCTGTTCCACCAGGTGCTCGACCGCCGCAACGACCAACGATTCCTTGGTCGGGAAATGGTGCAACTGGGCGCCGCGGGACACCCCCGCGCGTCGAGAGATCTCCTGGGTACTGGTCCCGGAATAACCGTTGTCGATCAGGCACGAGATTGCTGCGTCGAGCAGTCGCGCCCGCATCTGCGCAGTGCGCTCGGCCTGGGTTCGACTCTGCGACGGAGCCTGGCCGGCCTCCTCCGTCACGCGTGTGTTGGTCGCCACATCGGTGAGGTTAGCGAAGAATTAAGAAACAGTCCAGTCTGTTTGTAAGTTGATCTCGCAGCTGAAAAAGCCCACCACTTGGCCCGGGTATGTGGAACCCCGGACCAAGAGGTGGGCTCGGTCCAGAAGAACTAGCGCGCCAAGACACCCTTGGCGACATGGGTGATCTGCACTTCGTTGCTGCCTGCGTAGATCATCAGCGACTTCGCATCACGGGCCAGTTGCTCGACTCGGTACTCGGCCATGTAGCCGTTGCCACCGAACAACTGGACGGCTTCCATCGCGACTTCGGTTGCCGTGCGTGACGAGTAGAGCTTCATCGCCGACGCCTCGGCGAGGTCGACCGGCTTGCCTGCCTGCGACCGTTCGAGGGCATGGAAGACCATGTTCTGCACATTGATCCGGGCGACCTCCATCTCGGCCAGCTTGAGCTGGATGAGCTGCAGATCGGCGATGGGTTTGCCCCACAGGGTGCGCTGCTTTGCGTATTCGACGCAGAGTCGCTGGCACTCGTTGATGATGCCGAGCGACAGCGAGGCGATACCGACGCGCTCGAGAACGAATCCGGCCTTGGCGCCCTCACCGCCGCCTTTGGCACCGACCTCCTCCGTCTCGCCGAGGAGCCGGTCCTTGTCGAGCTTCACGTTGTCGAAGAACAGTTCGCCCGTGGGCGACGACATGATGCCCATCTTCTTGAACGGCTTGCCCTGAGTGAAGCCCTCCATGCCCTTGTCGAGGACAAAGGTCAAGACCTTTCGCTGGCGCCGATCGACCGACGAGTCGCCGTCGTCGAGCTTGGCGAAGACCACCGCGGTGTCCGCGAACGGACCGTTGGTGATGAATGTCTTCTGGCCGTTGAGGACGTAGTTGTCGCCGTCTCGCCGGACGGTGGTCTTCATGCCACCCAGTGCATCCGATCCCGAATCCGGCTCTGTGATCGCCCAGGCGCCCACCTTGTTCATGGTGACGAGGTCGGGCAACCACCGCTTCTTCTGGGCGAGCGTGCCCTTGGATCGGATCGTCGACGGGGTGAGTCCGAGACTGACACCCATCGAGGCGACGATGCCCAGGCTCACACCCGACAGTTCGATGTTGAGTATGGCGCCCATCGAAGTCATCCCCGGGCCGCCTCCCGAACCGGTCTTGGGCTCGGCTTCTCCGCGGGCCACCGCTTCATCCCTGGCGAACTCCTTCTCCAGGGCATCGGAGGCCATCGCATCCACGCCGAAGGTCTTGAGCAGGTTCCGGATGATGTCGTAGGGCGGGAGGACGCCCGTCTCGAGCTCATCGATGTGCGGACGGATCTCCTTGTCGATGAAGCCGCGCACGGCATCGCGCACCATCAGATCTTCTTCGGACCACTCGTACATGCAGATTCCCCTCGGATGTCGACGTTCTGCACCAACACTAGAATCCGAGATCACTTTTCGAGGCGGTTCACCGATTCCCGGATCCCGGCCGCAGACGCCAGCGGCCACCGCGACGACGTAATCGGATCACGTCTGCGGGCTGGACCTCGATGCCGAAGAAGTCCGCCCCGATCGCGGCCGCGACAACGCCCTGTGCGGTACCTCCGGCGACGACCACTGCGACATCGTCGCCGCCTCGGTCTTGCAGCCAACAGCGAAGGCGCCCAACAAAATCGACGACACTCTCGCCGCCATGCGGAGCGGCTGCCGGGTCGGCGAACCACCGACCGAGTTCGAGGGGGTCTACCTGATCGGGCCGCAGGCCGGTCCATCTGCCCAGGTCGATGGCCCGCAGTGCCGGTTCCACGTCTGCGTCCCGCGCGCCCATCAACCTGGCCGTGTCGCGCGCAGAAACGTCCGGAGCAACAAAGACTTTCGCGCCCGAGTGCAGGCGCAGACCCGTGGCATCGGCTTGTCCTCGGGTGTCCAGCGGCTCGTCGTGCGACCCGAAGGCCAACGTTGCATTGGGGCCCGTTCGTGCAGCCACGACCACTGTGAGATCCAGTGGGGGTTGGCCCGTCATGTCGGGCGGGCTCCGCCTTCCGCCCCGTTGCGAGCACCTGCACCGGTCGTGCGGGCCGTCTGTTTGCCGATCCAGTTGAGCGCCACCGCGAATCCGAGGCCGAGCACTGCCCACAAGATCACCTGATTGATCACCGAGTAATACCGGAAGTCGCCGAGCAGATCGGCCGGGAACCCCGGGAACACCATCGACTGGCCGTCCATGAGCGGGCCCGGCACCTCGTCGAAACTCGGCAGCAGGACCACGGTGACCGCGATCGCGGCCAGATACGCGCCGCCCGCCACCACTGCCGCATACAGGCCACCGATCTTCGGTGACAGCCAGAACGCCAAGACCGCTGCAGCGATCGTGAAGCCCACCGACAGCAGCAGGATCGTCAGGTACGCCCCACTGCGCGACCCGATCGTGTCGTCACCACCCACCGCGGGCGGATTCGCGGGATACGCACTGAAGGGAATGAGATACACCGCGACGAATCCGCAGACTGCGAGCAGAGCTGCCACCGTCCGCGGGTCGGTTGTCGGGTACCGCCGGCCGACGTAGGCCCACACAACCGTGAAGGCAACGGCGAAGAATGCCCCGATGATCAGGCCGAACACCACCGACCCCACACCGGCGCCGAAGTTCTGCTGCACCGTCCGGGAGAACAACTCGTGGTCGTGCGCGTGAGATCCGCCGGTCAGTTCGAGTTCGGCGTGCGACCGGCCTTCCTCATACCCGACGGCACGGTCGACGAGGGGCTCGATGTAGATCCGGGCGAAGACGAACGCGACGATTCCGGCGACCAGACCTGAGAGCAGTCCGGCGCCGATGAACTTCTTTTCCACGTGTTCGCCTGCTCAGTGGCAGGGGAAGCCGAGGAAGTGCCGCGCGTCGTGGATGTACTCGTGGACATGGGTGTCGCTGCCGAACACCGACACCGCGCCCTGGTCGAATCCGAGGAAGTAGTAGGCGAGGGACGCGACCATGGTGGTGGCGGTGAGCCAGAGTGCGGCATTCACGACCGACACATCCGGGACCGCGACGGCCAACGTGGGGGCACTCGAAACCGGTTGCGAGACCGAAGAACTCGACATTGATATCTCCTCTCGCGGGATGCGCGCCCCGCGTCGACCTGGTGGGTGTCGTGCCCCGGTCCCCTGACTTGCGGCTCCACCCGGTGGGTTGAGATCAGCTCACAGTGGCGCGACCGCTCCGGATTTGCACCGGATTTCCCGTTCGCACGACGTGCGCTGACTCTATTCCGCGGCGTTTTGCCCGGTCAACACCGACCCGCCGAATGATTGGCCGCCTGCGATCCCCCGGTCGGCGCCTTCTCCCTATATGTCAGACCCGTCATGGATCATGGAGCAATGGCCGCCCGCAAGTCCCCCACCTCGACATCCGGGGTGCCCAGCGCACAGAAGGTGCTCGGCCGCTTCACAGCGCCGACCCGTACGTGGTTCGACGCGGCCTTCCCGGCACCCACATCAGCACAGCTCGGGGCATGGAACTCCATCGCGGACGGCCAGAACACCCTGGTCGTCGCCCCCACCGGGTCGGGCAAGACACTGTCGGCATTCTTGTGGGCACTCGATCGGCTCGGCGCCGACCCGCTTCCCGACGGCGCCAAGTCCGCCGGCACGCGCGTTCTCTACGTCTCACCGCTGAAGGCTCTGGCCGTGGATGTCGAGCGCAACCTGCGCGCACCCCTGATCGGGATCACCCGGGCGGCGCAGGAGCTGAACCTGCCCGTCCCCCAGATCACGGTGGGCGTCCGATCGGGCGACACCCCGGCCGCACAGCGCCGTCAATTGCTCCGCACCCCACCCGACATCCTGATCACCACCCCCGAATCCCTCTTCTTGATGCTCACGTCGTCCGCGCGCGACACGCTCACCTCGGTGCAGACGGTCATCGTCGACGAGGTGCACGCCGTGGCGGGCACCAAGCGAGGAACCCATCTGGCGTTGTCGCTCGAACGTCTCGACGCCTTGCTCGAGAAGCCGGCACAGCGCATCGGGTTGTCGGCAACCGTCCGGCCGCCCGAACGTGTCGCGGGATTCCTCTCCGGCAGCCGGCCCTACACGATCGTGCAGCCGCCGGCGTCCAAGACGTTCGACCTCTCGGTCGACGTCCCTGTCGCGGACATGACCAACATCCCGGTGATCGCCGGCGACGAAGAGATCGACGACGAGGCATCCGCTCCGGCGGCCGGATCGCTGTGGCCCTTTGTGGAGAGCTCGATCGTCGACCTCATCGAGAAGAACCGGTCGACCATCGTCTTCACCAACTCCCGTCGCCTGGCCGAGCAGCTCACGGCCCGCCTCAACGAGGTCCATGCCACCCGGCTCGGCCAGGCACCGGAGCCCGCATCCAATCCGCGGGTGCCCGGCGGTGCGCCGGCTCAGGTGATGGGCAGTGGCGCCAGCAAAGGTGCCGAGCCCCTGCTCGCGCGCGCCCACCACGGATCGGTGAGCAAAGAGGTACGCGGACAGATCGAGGACGACCTCAAGTCCGGCCGCCTGCGGTGTGTGGTGGCCACGAGCAGTCTCGAACTCGGCATCGACATGGGTGCTGTCGATCTGGTCATCCAGGTGGAGGCCCCACCGTCGGTGGCCAGCGGATTGCAACGCATCGGTCGTGCCGGGCACCAGGTGGGCGAGATCAGTCAGGGTGTGCTGTTCCCCAAGCACCGCACCGATCTGCTGCGGTGTGCTGTGGCGGTCGAGCGGATGACCGACGGACTCATCGAAGAACTGGTCGTTCCGGCCAATCCGCTCGACGTACTGGCGCAACAGACCGTCGCGGTGTGCGCGACGGGCAGCATCGACGTCGACGAGTGGTACCAAATCGTCCGGCGCAGTGCGCCTTACGCCACCCTGCCTCGTCCGGTCTATGACGCCACGCTTGATCTGCTGTCCGGCCGTTACCCGTCCGACGAGTTCGCCGAACTACGACCGCGAGTGGTCTGGGACCGGGCCAAAGGCACGATCACCGGACGTCCCGGTGCTCAGCGTCTGGCGGTCACCTCTGGCGGCGCGATCCCGGACCGCGGGCTGTTCGCCGTGTACATGGTGGGCGAAAAGCAAACGCGGGTCGGCGAACTCGACGAGGAGATGGTCTACGAGTCCCGGGTGGGTGACGTCTTCGCCCTGGGCGCGACCAGCTGGCGGATCGAGGAGATCACGCACGACCGGGTGCTGGTCACTCCGGCGTACGGCCAGGCGGGCCGGCTGCCGTTCTGGCACGGCGACAGCATCGGCCGTCCTGCCGAACTCGGAGCCGCCATCGGCAAGTTCGTCGGCGAGCTCAGCAGCACGGACACGATGGCCGACCACGCCGAACGCCTCGGCCTGAATGCTTTCGCCCGAGAAAATTTGGCGCAGCTCATCTCTGAACAGCAGGCGGCCACCGGCCACCTCCCCACCGACCGCACGTTGTTGGTCGAACGCTTCCGCGACGAGCTCGGCGACTGGCGGGTGATCCTGCACTCCCCTTATGGCCTGAGAGTTCACGCGCCGTGGGCCAGTGCCGTCACCGCACGTCTGCAGCAGGACTACGGCATCGACGGGGCCGTCTCGGCCGCCGACGACGGGATCATCGTCAGGCTCCCCGACACCGACGACCAGCCTCCCGGTTCGTCGTTGTTCAGTTTCGAGCCCGACGAGATCGAGCAGATCGTCACCGAGCAGCTGGGCGGCTCGGCCATGTTCGCGTCACGGTTCCGCGAATGCGCTGCGCGGGCACTGCTGTTGCCACGGCGCAACCCCGGCAAGCGTGCGCCGCTGTGGCAGCAGCGTCAGCGCAGTGCTCAATTGCTGGATGTGGCAAGGAAATACCCGCAGTTCCCCATCATCCTCGAGGCGTTCCGCGAATGTCTGCAGGACGTGTACGACCTGCCGGCCCTTGTCGACATGCTCACCCGCATCCAGAATCGGCGCCTGCGGGTCATCGAGGTCGAGACCGAGACGCCGTCCCCGATGGCCTCCTCGTTGCTGTTCGGCTACGTGGGCGCGTTCATGTACGCCGACGACGCACCGCTCGCCGAGCGTCGCGCCGCCACCCTGTCCCTCGACACCGCGCTGCTGGCGCAGCTGCTCGGGCGCGTCGACCTACGGGAGTTGCTCGACCAGAACGTCATCGCCGACACCGAGGCCAAACTCCAACGCCTGCATCCGGACCGGCAGGCGAAAGACGCCGAAGGCATCGCCGACCTCTTACGCTGGCTCGGTCCGCTCACCGCAGACGCGGTGGCCCTTCGCTACTCCGGCGACGATTCACGCGAGCTGCTCACCGAGCTGGTGGGCGCCGGCCGGGCCATCGAGGTTCCCCGCGGCGGAGACATCGTGTGGTTCGCTGCCGCCGAAGATGCCAGCCGGTTGCGGGACGGGCTCGGGATCCCGCCACCGCAGGGCCTTCCGATGGCGTTCCTCGACCCGGTCGACGATCCGCTCGGCGACCTCGTCGGCCGGTTCGCGCGCACCCATGGCCCGTTCGTCGCAGCCGATGTCGCGGAGGCGCTGGGACTGGGCATCGCTGTTGTCCGTGACACCCTGGTGCGGCTGGCCGGCCAGCGGAGGGTGGTCGAAGGCGACTTCCGGCCCGAACCTGCCGGCACCCTGCGCAGCGGCGAGCAGTGGTGCAACTCCGAGGTCCTGTCCGGATTGCGCCGGGCCTCGCTCGCGGCAAGCCGGGCGGAGATAGCTCCCGTCAGCCACCAGACCTACGCGCGATTCGTCACCGGCTGGCAGCACGTCACCGACCGCACGCGTCTGCGCGGCATCGACGGGGTGTCTGCGGTGATCGACCAACTGGCCGGGGTTCCCATCCCCGCGTCGGCGTGGGAGTCACTGATCCTGCCCGCCCGGGTGTCCGACTACCGGCCCGACATGCTCGACGAGCTCACTGCGGGTGGCGAGGTGCTGTGGGCCGGGCACGGTCGGTTGTCCGGATCCGATGGCTGGATCAGTCTGCACCCCGCCGATCTCGCCGAGGACAGCCTGCCCGCACCCACCGAGATCGACATGGGCGATCTGCACGAGCGGGTGTTGGACCAGCTCGCTCCGGGCGGCGCCTTCTTCTTCCGTCAGCTGAGCGACTCGCTGTCCGTCGACGGTGTCGCGCCGCTCGGGTCGGACCTCGAGATGGCCTTGTGGGACCTGGCCTGGGCGGGTCGTATCAGCAACGACACGTTCTCTCCGGTGCGCGCCCTCCTCGGACCGGGCCGCAAACCCGGGGCCGTCCGGGGCATACCGGCGCACCGCGGGCGGCGCAGATTCGCGCGCACTCCCCGTACTGCGCCGATGTCGATGACGGGGCGATGGTTTGTCCTGCCCCCACCGCTGAGCGACCCCACATTGGCCATCGCCGCGCAGTGCTCGACGCTGCTGGACCGCTACGGCGTCGTCACCAAGGGCGCGGTGATGACCGAGGGCGTCGAAGGGGGCTTCTCTCGCGTGTACAAGGCCCTCACCGGATTCGAAGACAGTGGCAAGGTGCGACGCGGTTACTACATCGACGGACTCGGCGGTGCGCAGTTCGCCGCCACCACCACCGTCGACCGACTGCGCGACGAGGTGGAGACCATCGGTCAGTCCGCCATCCCCCTCGCCGCCACCGACCCAGCCAACCCGTACGGTTCCGCACTGGGCTGGCCGCCTCAGAAAGAAGGCCATCGCCCGGGCCGCAAACCGGGTGCGCTGGTGGTGCTGGTCGACGGCGACCTCGTGCTGTTCGTCGAACGCGGCGGAAAAACAGTGCTCACGTTCAGCGAGGACGCCGACACCCTCGCCGCAGCCACCTCCGCGCTGGCACGGGTGGTCATCCGAGGTCAGGTCGATCGGCTGTATGTGGAGAAGGTCAACGGAGAACCGGTGCTGACCGGTGACCTCGCCGAGCATCTCCGGGAAAGCGGCTTCTCGGCCACGCCTCGCGGCCTGCGACTGCGCCGCACCGGATGAAACTCGCGTGCGAAGTGGCCGGTGATGCACGTGCTGCCGGGTCGGGCGTTTTAGGCTGTACCCGGGCCGGGACGCACCACTGAAGGATGACCATGACGCAACAGGCAACGACAACTGCAGCGGCAACGCTCAGTTCGGAGCTGCCCGCCTGGCAGCAGGCTCGCCGCCTGCGGATCATCAAGGCTGCCAATGCCGCCCTCAAAGAGCAGGAGTACGAGCAGATCCAGATCCGCGACGTGGCCAATGGGGCCGGCGTCGCGTTGGGCACGCTGTACCGGTACTTCTCGTCCAAGGAGCACCTCTACGCCGCGGTACTGCTCGATTGGGCGGCACCCGCGTATGCGAGGTCGGGCGAGGAATTGTCCGAGCACCAGATCCGCGCGAAGATGAATGCCGTCATCTCCTCGTTCGAGCGACGACCGCACTTCTTCAAGGTGCACGTCATCTTGCAATCCAGTGCCGACCCCAACGCCAAGGCCTTGCTCGCTCAATTCTTCGAGGTCTGCCAACACACGTTGGCCGACGACTTCGCGCGCCTGGGACCCGAGGCAGCCAAGGATGCAGCGATCATGCTGTGGTCGATCATCAACACCGTGCTCACCGGGACGGTGTACAACGAGGGATCCATGGACGACGTCTATCGACTGTGCAACCGCTTCATCGACTTCCTGTTCGGTGCGCCCATCGACCCCTCCCTTGAAAACTAGATTTGAGTTCTAGTACGTTGGCCGGAAGACTTCCATCTTCCGATCTGACGCGCAGGAGTATCCATGGGTTTTCGGGGCGATGCCGCCGTGGTCGGTTTCCAAGAGCTTGCGCCGCAGAAGGTCTCGACTCGTACGCCGCGCTTCACCTTGGAGCAGTGGGCAACGCTGGGAGCGGCCGCGATCGCTGATGCGGGCCTCACCGGTGTCGAGATCGACGGGATCGTCACCTCCACCCTGCTCGAGTCCGAGATGTTCGTACCGTCCACGATCGCCGAATACCTCGGTGCGCGAATCAATTTCGCGGAGACCGTCGACCTCGGCGGCGCGTCGGCCGCCGCCATGGTCTGGCGCGCTGCCGCCGCCGTGGAACTGGGTATTTGCCAGGCTGTTCTGTGCGTGATCCCCGCGGACTACGGGGTTCCGTACAACGAGAAGAAGCCGCTGCCCGACAGTCTGACCGACATCCTGCTGTACGGCTCGTCGTCGAACCGGTTCGGTTCACCGCAGGCCGAGTTCGACATCCCGTTCGGGAACCTGGGCCAGAACGGCCCGTACGGCCAGATCGCGCAACTGTATCGATCGGTGTACGGCTACGACGAGCGGGCGATGGCCAAGATCGTGGTGGATCAGCGCGTCAACGCCAACAACACTCCCGATGCGGTGTTCCACGACAAGCCCCTGACCATCGAGGACGTTCTGGCGAGCCCGATGATCGCGGACCCATTGCGTCGACTCGAGATCGTGATGCCCTGTTCGGGCGGCGCCGCGGTTCTGGTGACGTCGGCCGACCTGGCCCGTCGGAGCAAGAACCGCCCGGTGTGGATCAAAGGTTTCGGCGAACACGTTGCGTATAAGACACCGACGTATGCGGAGGACCTCCTGGAGAGTCCGATCGCGCGTGCCGCCGAAACAGCGTTCGACATGAGCAGGCTCGACCGCTCCGACATGGACATGGTGTCGATCTACGACTGCTACACGATCACCGTGTTGATGAGCCTGGAAGACGCGGGATTCTGCGACAAGGGCAAGGGCATGGAGTTCGTTAATTCGCACGACCTGACGTTCCGAGGTGACTTCCCGCTCAACACCGCGGGAGGACAACTGGGTTTCGGTCAGGCCGGCCTCGCGGGCGGCATGCACCACGTATGCGACGCGACGCGCCAGATCATGGGTCGTGCGGGTGCGGCCCAGGTGCCCGACTGCAACCGGGCATTCGTCTCCGGCAACGGCGGCGTGATGGGCGAACAGACCACACTCGTACTGCAGGGCGACTAGGAAGCGATGACCTGATGACGTTCGCCAAACCGATGCCGGTGAAAACCCCTGTCAGTGCGCCTTTTTGGGACGCGCTCTCCGAACACAAGATCCGGATCCAGTACTCCCCCTCGTTGGGTCGTCACGTGTTCTATCCCCGGATCTTGGCGCCTGGGACGTTGGCCGATGATCTCGAATGGAGAGAGATTTCCGGGCTGGGAAAGCTGTACACGTTCACCATCGCGCGTAAACCGGTGTCTCCGCACTTCGCCGACTCCGTGCCGCAGCTGCTCGCCGTGGTGCAGTGGGACGAGGGACCGCGGGTGTCCACCGAGTTGGTCAACGTCGACCCCGCAAAGATTCACATCGGCATGCGGGTCAAGCCGGTGTTCTTCGACTACCCCGACGACGACGTCGCCTTGTTGCGGTACGAGCTGGCTGACTGACGCCGCGCCGGCGGGCGGTCAGTCCGGGACCGGCACGGGTTCCAGCAGTTCGGCGCGCGACTCCGGCGCGGCTGCACGCAGGGCATCAGCGGATTCATCATCGGGCTGCCGCTGCGATGCCACCTCCGCCTCGACACGCGCGAGATAGGTCTGCACCTCGAAGTCGGTACGGTCGCTGTCCCAATCGAGCAGCGGCGCAACGAGATCGGCAACCTCTCGTGCGCTCTTCACACCGCGATCCGGGTACTCGATCGCAATCCGCGTCCGCCGGGCCAGCACGTCTTCGAGGTGCAGTGCGGCTTCGCTGACCACCGCGTAGACCACTTCGACCCGCAGATACTGGGGCGCCGCGGCCAAGGGTTCGAGAAGGCTCGAGTCTTTCTTGGCGTAGGCCAACACCTCGTCGATCATCGAGCCGTAGCGGTTCAGCAAGCGACGGATGCGGTAGGGGTGCAACCCGAATCGCTGCCCGAGTTGATCGCACTGGTTGATCAGGGCGTGGTACCCCTCGGCCCCGACCAGGGGAACCTTGTCGGTGACCGACGGAGCCACCCGCACCGGGATGAAGTCGGTGATCGCGTCCACCGCGTCGGCGGCCATCACCCGGTAGGTGGTGTATTTCCCACCGGCGATGGCGACGAGGCCGGGCGCGACCTCGGCCACGGCATGCTCGCGAGACAGCTTCGACGTCTCGTCGCTCTCGCCCGCCAGTAGCGGTCGCAGGCCCGCGTAGACGCCTTCGATGTCGTCGTGAGTCAACGGTGTGACCAGCACCTCGTTCACCTTCTGCAGGATGTAGTCGATGTCCGCCCGAGTTGCCGCAGGGTGAGCGAGGTCGAGATTCCAGTCGGTGTCGGTGGTCCCGATGATCCAGTGTGTCTCCCAGGGGATGACAAACAGCACCGACGTGGCGGTGCGCAGGATGATGGCCGATTCGCTGACGATGCGGTCCCGTGGGACGACGATGTGGACGCCCTTGGACGCGCGGACCCGAAACCTTCCACGCTGCTTCGACAGAGCCTGGATCTCATCGGTCCAGACACCGGAGGCATTGATGACGCAGTGACTGCGGATGTCGGCGGTCTCACCGGTCTCGGTGTCTCGCACGCGGACTCCGCTCACCCGGTCGGCCTCCCGCAGGAATCCCGTGACCTGGGTGGAGGTTCGGATGACGGCGCCGTAGTGCGATGCGGTGCGGGCCACCGTCAGGGTATGACGTGCGTCGTCGACCACGGTGTCGTAGTAGGTGATTCCACCGGTGAGCGAGTTGCGTTTGAGCGCCGGGGCAATCCGCAGTGCGCCCGACCGGGACACGTGGCGTTGTCCCGGAACGGATTTGGCTCCACCGAGTGAGTCGTACAGGAACAGGCCGGCGGCCACGTACGGCCGTTCCCAAACGCGGTGGCTCAGTGGATACAGGAACGGCAGGGGCTTCACCAGGTGCGGCGCCAGCGTGCTCAGCGACAGCTCACGCTCATGGAGCGCTTCGCGAACCAGACCGAACTCGAGCTGCTCGAGGTACCGCAAACCACCGTGGAACATCTTCGACGATCGGCTCGATGTTCCCGACGCGATGTCGCGGGCTTCGACGAGGGCCACACGCAGACCGCGGGTTGCGGCGTCGAGCGCAGTGCCCACACCGACGATGCCACCACCGACCACCACCACGTCGAACAGCTCTGTGGACAGCCGTTGCCAGGAGTTCTCCCGATATCGAGGGCCCAGGTCGGACGGTCGATCGGGGTCGAATGCCGCTGCGCTCATCGCTATCTCCTCTGGTCACGGGTCGATCACCTGCCGCCGCGAACTCCGAAGCGGGCGAACCGGCCGGACTACCGCCGACAACGCTACCCGCTGGTAACCGGTCCGCCACCGCAAGTGGACCGGCCGTGTCCAAGTAGACAATCTGCGCGGATGGTCATGGGAAACTCGTTCCTGTGAGCAACAGCACCGGTTACATCGCTTCCATCGATCAGGGCACCACGTCCACCCGCTGCATGATCTTCGACCACGCCGGCCGAGTGGTCAGTTCTGAACAGATCGAGCATCAGCAGATCTTCCCGAAGTCCGGCTGGGTGGAACATGACGGTGCGGAGATCTGGCGCAACGCCCGGAGGGTGACCGCGGCCGCGATGGCCGCCGAAGATCTGTCCACCGCAGACATCCACGCCGTGGGCATCACAAATCAGCGTGAGACCACGCTGCTGTGGGATCGCGCGACCGGTGAGCCGATCTACAACGCCATCGTGTGGCAGGACACCAGGACCGCGGCACTCTGCGAGGAACTCGGCGGCGAGCACGGTGCCGCCCGGTATCAGGAGCGCACCGGCCTCCCTCTGTCCACCTACTTCGCAGGGCCGAAGATCCGCTGGATTCTCGACAACATCGATGACGCACGTGAACGTGCCGAGGCCGGTGAATTGTGTTTCGGCACAATGGATACCTGGCTGGTCTGGAACATGACCGGGGGTCCCGACGGAGGTCGACACCTGACCGATGCGACCAATGCGTCGCGGACCATGCTGATGGACATCGAGACGTTGCAGTGGGATGAGGAGATCTGTGCCGAGATGCAGATCCCGATGAGTGTTTTGCCGGAGATCTGCAGTTCGTCGCAGGTGTACGGACGGGTACGCGAGCGTGGGGCGCTCGCCGACGTGCCGATCGCGGGCATCCTGGGTGATCAGCAGGCGGCGACGTTCGGTCAGGCCTGTCTGGAGCCTGGTGAAGCGAAGAACACGTACGGCACAGGCAACTTCCTCCTCCTGAACACCGGTGAGGAGGTCGTCCGCAGCAGCCATGGATTGCTCACCACCGTGTGCTACAAGATCGGCGACAAGCGGCCCGTGTACGCACTGGAGGGCTCGATAGCGGTGACGGGTTCGCTGGTGCAGTGGCTGCGGGACAATCTCGGATTGATCGGCGCTGCAAGTGAAATCGAGACGGTGGCCCAGACCGTGGATGACAACGGCGGCGCCTACTTCGTGCCCGCCTTCTCCGGCTTGTTCGCGCCGCGTTGGCGGCCCGATGCCCGGGGCGTGATCGTGGGTTTGACCAGGTTCGTGAACAAGGGCCACATTGCGCGGGCGGCCTTGGAGGCCACGGCGTTTCAGACACGTGAGGTGATCGAGGCGATGCAGGCCGATTCCGGTGTCGAGTTGTCGACACTGAAGGTGGACGGCGGCATGGTGGTCAACGAGCTGCTCATGCAGTTCCAGTCGGACATCCTCGGTGTTCCCGTGGTGCGTCCGGTTGTCAGCGAGACCACTGCTCTTGGTGCGGCGTATGCGGCCGGGCTGGCTGTGGGCTACTGGGGCACCGAGCAGGATATTCGGGACAACTGGATGCAAGACAAATCGTGGGAACCGTCCATGGCCGCTGATGACCGGGATCAGCGATTCGCCGAGTGGAACAAGGCAGTCGAGCGTAGTTACGACCTGGCCTGACCTCAGGTCTTGTCAGGGGTGTCGGGGTTGTCAGGGCCGTCGGGGTCGTTCGCGTTGGGGGTGCCCGCTTGTGGATTCGTACCCGTTCCCGACACCGCGACCGAGCCGGCCTCGCCCGGCCTGGCCCAGTCGCCCAGGACGGGTGGTCCCACCAACGGAAGGCGCCCGATGATCTCCTCTGCGTTTTCGCGGGTGTGCAGATAGGACGCTGCGCGGTGTTCGCCTTCTTTGTCTCGGCCCCCGCCGCGTCCGGCTGCACCCGGCGGGATCATCGGCGACCCACCGCGAGTCGACGTTGTCGGGCCGGACCCAGGCATCGATCCGCTGCCGGCGGTTGGCGTCGCGAGGGGTGTAACCGGGCGTGCAGCAAGCGATTTCGGGTCCGCAGCGGCGCCGACTCCACCTGCGCCACCTGCTCCGAGTCCTCCGAGTCCCCCGCCGCCGCGTGCTCCGGTCCCAGCCGCTCCACCTGTGCCTGCGCCCGCAGTCCCCGGCCGGGCTCGAGCGGAGTTCGTCGCAGCGCCGGTCGCGCCGGCCCCGTTTGTCTGTCCGGAGATCGGTGACCCGAAAGCCCCGTTGAGCGGGCCGGGTGTTGATCCGCCGGCCTGTGCTGCCTCGGTTTGACCCACGTCACCGAGTGACAGCGGTTTGTCTGCTACCGGCTCGCCGCGGAAGGTCTCTTGTCCACCTGTGGGGCCCCCGGGCCCAGCGGAACCTGCCGCGCTCGCCGTGTTGTTGCCGCCGCCGACGCCTCCGAGTAGCCCTGAGTTGTCGCCGCTGCCCGAACTGCTGCCGTTGAGGCCGGCTGGATGGGTGTTGATCGGTTGGAAGTCGGCCCCCAGCTGTGGCAGTGGTACTCCGGTGTATTCGGGTAGCGAGCCGTTGGCGCCGATGACCGGGTTGCTGTAGATGTCGGTCATCGTCGTGGCCAGTTCGGATTGTTGCAGTACCTGCCGAGCGACGCTGGCAGCGTTGCCGCTGTATTGGGCGTCGAGGTCGGCGACGCTGCCCTGTGTCTGCGACAGGATCTTTGAGATGGCCGAGATCTGGTCTGCTATCTGCATTCCCACCGATGCGGAGTCGTCCATATGGCGAATCGCATCCATCGTCGCGTGCCGCGAGCCGGTGACCGACTCACCATGGAATTCCCCTTCGGGATACAGCCGCCCCAGCGTGGCGTAGTAGGTGTCCGACGCTGCCCTGATCCTCGCCGCGATCAACTTGATCGCCTCAGCGTCTGCTTCCGCCGAACTCGGCGCCATGCTGGCGCACACCGACCGCATCTCGTCGATCGCATGCCCGAACCAGTCCGTCTGCCCAATTGGCTTAGGCGCCATGAACTCCCCCGATTCACATAGTCCGTGCTATCTGCCTAGTCGTGCTAGCTGCCTAGTCAGTGCCAGTTGCCTGGTAGTGCCGCTTACCCCACCAGCGCCTCCCCAGGCGCCTCGCTGACTTGAACTTCAAAGCCATGTCCGCACTCATACTCCGTTGCGGGCCTCAGCCAGGGATCTTGTCGATATATGCGCGCGTGAAGTCTTCGACGAGCTTGCATGCGTCAACATTCGGTGGCCCAGGCAGTGGCGCGCTAGTAATTTGCGTAATGACACCTGCTTCGAACGACTGGACGTATGTCGCGCACATTGTGCTGTGTTGATACCTCAACGTGAAATAGCCGACCTTTTCATTTGCGAGATGTAAGTCGGGCATCCACTCCACCTCATCGGTAGCTCGGCGATACTCGGCGAGCGAGTTCGAATTAGTTACGACCTGGCCAAGGCCGAATTTATTCGGCATGAGCCAACCGCACCCGCGAGTACCCTGACCGTCAACTTCAGCGACATCCCTGATCTCTCCGGGGTCGACCCCAAACGTACGCAACTCGGCATCTGAGAAAGCCACACAGGGTTCGTATGGCGTTCCGTTGTTCGACTCGTTCCACCGGTTGGGAAATACTTTGTCGAAGGGAAGGGGAACAGGCACCCCAATCGAACTTTGCACTGGTTCAGTTGTCGTACCGGAAACCGCGCGCGTGCTTCGATCGTTCACCTGACAAGAACATATGAGCAAAAAGAGCAATAATGAAATAACCAGCCTAGCTGTCATTGCCGAAAACCTACCGCAGATTCCATGTCGGCGACATTCATTGAAGTCTTCGATTTGATGCAATTCGAAGCCAAGCTTCGAAGGTACGAGCTCTCCGAGTCCAAGACCTGCGCGAGGGAACTATTGCCGCCGCCGCGAATTAGTTCTCGAAGGTTTGCAATAACCCCTTCACCCTCAGCGCATTCACCAGCCCAGTTTGTCATCAAAACGTTAACCAAATTTGACTGTTCTTCCTGCAGCACAGTTGCAAACGCCTCAGCAGCTCTTGCCAGCTCGTCCCACTGCGCATCGGTGAACTTCACTTCGTCTGTCACAGATCACTCCCCCGTTAGACCCCTCGCTCGGGGTTAGACGTTAACCGGTCCTGGCTGGTTCCGTCCGATCCGTTCGCGGTTTGGTGGCTGCGCTGCCGTGTTCGGCTGACTGTTCCCATTTTGGCTGTAGCCAGGTGGTCGAGCCCTTGGCCATCGACTGGCCGCCGCCCATCCTCTCGCGCGACCCGCACGCGCACGCATACCAACGACTGGGCGACATCCAGCGCCAGTCGCACACGTCGTGAACCACCCCCAGACGCCGCTAGTGGTCCGGTTGCTCGCCTGGCTTCTCGCAGGCATCCGTGTCGTCGTTGGCTGGGTTTGCGGTCGACTCGTCAATAGGTTGCTGCTGGAGCTGCATGCGTTGTTCGCGGTCGTCGAGAGCCGCTTCGCGTTCGGCGATGATGCTCTGCCATGCGGCCTCGATGGTGTGGTCGGTGTGGTGGGCTCGGTTGATTCTTGGTTGTTGGTCGGGGTCGATGTATGTGGGTGGGATCCAGGCGACTCGGCCGGCGTCGGGGCCGTCGGTGACCATCACTGTCTGCCACTGGTCTTCGCCGGGCCCGATCATGGTGTGATGCGGGATGCAGGCCGGGGCCAGTTCGTCGATGTCGGTGAGGCCGCCGTCGGCCCAGGCGGTGGTGTGATGGATTTCGGTCCAGGAGATGGGGTTGCGACAACCTGGACTGGTGCAGCCGCGGTCTTTGGCGAACAGCGCCATCCGTTGGCCTTGTTGTGCGGTGCGTTTGGCCCGGGCGAAGTAGAGGACGTCGGCCGTGTGGTTGGCGAACACTGCCAGCGACCACTCCGCCCGGGCGGAGAGTTCAAGAGCATCTTTGACCGGCACATCAACACCGGAGGCGGTGTGGGCGATCCCGGCGGCCTCATCAAGCTGCTGTTTGGTCATCGTGATGATCACCTGCACCGGCAGCCCACGATGGGAAGTCCCCAACAGTTTGTACTCGAGGATGGTTTTGAGGATCGCTTTGAATGCGTCGTGCTGCCGTTGAGCACGGGAACGGGTGTCACGCCCGGCCGCGGCCTCGATGATTGCTGGGTCCATGGTCGGGTCATCGACGGCCCCGGTGGGTGAGTTCGGGTCGTCAGGATTGTTCATTCCTGGTGCTGCCCACACGTCCATCACCGTCCGAAACAGTGCGAGTGTTTGCGGGTCGAGGTTGCCAGTAATTTTGGCCATCATGTCCAAGCCCTGGGCACCGTCCGATAGGCCGCGGTTGCGTCGTCGGTCGACGTCGTCGGTGAGTGTCCCGTCCGGATCGACCCGCGCTAGTACTTCTCGACCGCACACCTCAAGCTCAGTCGGAGTCAACGTGCGGGCGTTGTCGGTCATCCACGCATCGACCACGTCATACACTTCCGGCGCTGACTTGTGCGGAATCTTGTCGCGGACTTTGAGCATCACATCCATGTGCGCCAACCCAATAACACCCTCGGCCAACGCTTCGGCAGCAGCCGGACATTTCGGAGGCAACGCCTCACCCTGCATCGACACCAACACACCGGCAGCATCGAGTGCTTTCAACCGTGAGGAGGCATCACCACGAGAGACCCGCAGCTCACTCATCACAAACCGGTGCAACGTCGAATGACCAGCCTTACGAAACAAACCTCGATCATTCACCTCCTGCAACCGCTTGAGACCTTGAAACGTCAGTGCCCGAACAACTCTCTCGTTCACCCGCACCAACTCGGCAACCTGCACATCATCAACATCAGCTGCGGACGCACCAGCAATCCGCTGCAGCACCGCATCGAGATCGCGATACAACCCCACCAACACCGCAACCGGCGGTGGATCCACCGTCACCGAATCACTCATCGAAAAGCCCCCCAGCCTGTCGAACGCTTAGGTCAATTCTAACAGCGAAACTGGATTTTGTCGAACACATGTTCGACTATTGGGCAGATTGCACCAGCTCATACGCGACGGCCAACCGCCGCACCCCTTCGGCGAGTTGATCAGGAGGAAGCGTGGCAAAACTCAGTCTGAGACAGTTCCCGAAGTCGGCGTCCACAGCAAACGCGGCGCCGGGTACAAATGCCACACCGACATCTAGCGCAGCAGGTAACAACTCCGTCGTATCGATGCCGGGCAGTCGAACCCAGCAGAACATGCCACCCTCAGGAGCTGTGAACTGAGCAGCCTCGCCGAACGTCCGCTGCAGTGATTCGGTCAAAGCGGTTGCCCGAGAGTAATACTCGGAGCAAACATCAGCGATGTGTCCGGAAAACCACTCGCGGTCGGCCAGCAGATCCGCAACCATCAACTGACTGAAGGTAGACCCACACAGGTCCGCCCCCTGGCGTAATCGCTCCACCAGTGCGACCACTTCGGGCGGGCCGCTCATCCATCCCACCCGCAGCGCAGGCGCAAGGACCTTGGATGCGGTACCGAGCAGAACCACTCGATCACTGTGTGCAGCAATCGGTCTCACCTCCGTGCCCGAGAAGCGAAGTTTGCCGTACGGATCGTCTTCCACCACCACGAAGCCGAACTCGTCGGCCAACCGGGCCAATTCCACCCGATTCTCGTCAGACGCGCTCACGCCGCCAGGATTGTGAAAGTTGCTGACAGTGTGGACTATTCGGGGGCGCTCGCCCTCTAGCAGCCACTCCCTGAGCAAGCCGACATCGATTCCATTCGGCGTGATGGGCAAGGCACGAACCCGCGCCCGCACCGACTGGAACACTTGGAGAGCTCCCACGTAGACAGGGTCGTCCACGATGACCAGATCACCGGGATTGACCAGCGCGTGTGCCAGCAAGAACAACGCCTGTTGCGACCCGTGCGTCAGCAACACGCGACCCGGGTCGTCGGTGCCGGTGTATTCGGCGACAACCTCGCGACACGACGACACACCGGCGCTCACGGTGTACTGCAGGGCGGTCGAGTCGGCGATGATCTGGGCGGCTGACTCTGCGATCCGTTGCGTGGGAATGAGTTCCGTTGCCGGAAGCCCGCCTGCCATGCTCAGCACATTCGGCTGTTCGGTGAGCTTGAGCAGGTCACGGATGGCCGACCCGCGCACGTTTGCGAGTGCGTGCGACGCTTCGTACCGAGGACTGAGGACGACCATTCGAATCACTCCAACACGTTCTGAGACATACAGGGACAGAAGGTGATGAGTGTGGTCACCGAGCAGGGCACGTCAGGTCAGCGCCCACATCGAACGTTAGCGGGCGTGACCGAAATGTGAAACCGTTCTCCCAAGCAGTGAGACGGCTAGTCGAGGTCGTCGTGTCGAACCAGCTGGCGCGCCGCCTCGGTGACCGATCCGGACAACGAGGGGTACACCGAGAACGTGGCCGCGAGGTCACTGACCATCAGCTTGTTCTGCACCGCCAGCGCGATCGGCAAAATCAACTCCGACGCATTCGGGGCCACCACCACGCCACCGATCACCACACCCGTCGCGGGCCGGCAGAAGATCTTCACGAAGCCGCGCCGCAACCCGCTCATCTTCGCGCGCGGGTTGGTGGCCAACGGCAGCATCACGGTGCGGGCCGGGTACTCCCCCGAGTCGATCGCCTGCTGACTCACCCCGACGGTCGCGATCTCCGGGCGCGTGAAGATGGCCGAGGCCACGGTCTTGAGCTTGATGGGCGTGACGCCCTCACCGAGTGCGTGGTACATCGCGATACGGCCCTGCATGGCGGCGACGGACGCCAGCGGCAAGAGGCCCGTGCAGTCGCCGGCCGCGTAGATTCCGGGCACACCGGTCCGCGATACCCGGTCCACCTGGAGGTAGCCGCCTTTGGCGAGTTCGAGCCCGACGGCCTCGAGGCCGAGGTGGTCGGTGTTGGGTACCGAGCCCACCGTCATCAAGCAGTGCGACCCCTGCACGGTCCGGCCGTCGGACAAGATCACCTTGACCCCGTCGGCCGTGCGTTCGACCTTGTCGGCGCGCGCGTGCTTGACCAGCTTCACGCCGCGCTCGGCCAACACGTCCTCGAGCACAAGAGCAGCGTCCTCGTCTTCGCCGGGCAACACACGGTCGCGGCTGGACACCATCGTGACGGGAACGCCGAGCTCGGTATAGGCGTGGACGAACTCGGCACCTGTGACACCCGAACCGACCACCACGAGGTGCTCCGGGAATTCGTTCAGGTCGTACATCTGGCGCCAGGTGAGAATGCGCTCACCGTCGGGCTGCGCGTCGGGCAGCACTCGCGGCGACGCGCCGGTTGCGATCAACACCACATCCGCGTCCAGGACTTCCTCGGCGCCGTCGGATCCGTCCGGGTTGATCGTTGTCGCGATCACGCGGTGCCGGCCTCGTCCCGACTCCTGCTCTCCGAGCTTTGCGCGCCCTGCGATGATCCGGACGCCCTCGGTGAGCAGCCGCGACCGGATGTCGGACGACTGCGCGAATGCGAGGTCACGTACCCGCTGGTGGATCTGCGGCAACGACACCAGTGCGCCGTCGTACCGAAGGTTGATGCCCAGGTCGACGGCCCGGCGGACCTCGGTGCGGATGCCGGCGGACGCGATGAAGGTCTTCGACGGAACACAGTCCCAGAGCACGCAGGCACCACCGATGCCGTCGCTGTCGACCACAGTGATGTCAGCCCCGTAGCTGGCGGCGGCAAGCGCCGACTCGTAGCCGGCGGGTCCGCCGCCGATGATCACGATCTTGGTCAATTCAGCTCAACTCCCTGAAGATGTCGGGTGCCCCGAGCGGCGGGCTGCCACGTAACGAATCTAGTCGATCTGCAGTCCTGCTTTCCCGATGGGCGGATGACCATCTAGGCTCCTCCCCGTGCCCATCTACGCCGCATACGGCTCGAACATGCACCCCGAGCAGATGCTGGAGCGTGCTCCCCACTCGCCGATGGCGGGTACCGGATGGCTGACGGGCTGGCGGCTCACCTTCGGCGGCGGCGACATCGGCTGGGAGGGCGCACTGGCAACAGTCACCGAAGACCGCGACAACCCCGACGCTCGCGTGTTCGTGGTGCTCTACGACGTGACCGAGGACGACGAATCCAGCCTCGACCGTTGGGAAGGCTCCGAGCTCGGCATACACCGCAAGATCCGGGCACGTGTCGACACCGCCGACGGTCCCGTGTTGGCATGGCTGTACGTCCTCGACGCCTTCGAAGGTGGCCTGCCCTCCGCCCGCTACCTGGGCGTGATGGCCGAAGCTGCCGAAATTGCGGGCGCGCCAAGCGATTACGTTCACCAGCTGCGACTTCGCGAGTCCCGCAACGTGGGTCCCGGACCCGAGTAGAGACGACCGGGGCCGGCGACGTCAGCGCATGGTCTGGCCGGCAGCGAGTACCACTCCGGCCAGGGCCCGCACGCCGATGGCCAGGGCCCGCTCGTCGAGATCGAAGTTCGGCTGGTGCAGATCTGTCTGCGGCCCGTGCCCGCTCCAGACCCCAAGTCGGGCCATGGCGCCCGGAACGTTCTCCAGGTACCACGAAAAGTCCTCGCCACCACCGGATTGAGCGGTGTCGGCCAACGCCTCGGGACCGATGTTCATCACCGATTGCCGCATCATTTCAGTGGACATCGGGTCGTTGACCACCGGCGGGACACCGCGTTTGTACACCAGGTCGTATCGAACGCTGAGCGGAGCGAGCAACCCCGAGATGATCTCACGCACCATCGGCTCCAGCAGTGCCCACGTCGCATGGTCGCCGGTGCGAACGGTGCCACGCAACCGGCCTTCCTGCGGTATCGCATTGGGGGCGTCTCCGGCGTGCGCCGATCCCCACACCATCACCGTGCTGGTTCGTGGGTCGATGCGCCGCGACAGCACGCCCGGCAGGCCGGTGATCACGGTTCCCATCGCGTAGACGAGGTCAGCGGTCAGGTGCGGGCGCGAGGTGTGTCCGCCCGGCGAATGCAATACCAGCTCGACGTGGTCGGCCGCCGACGTGATGGCCCCTGGCCGCAGTCCGACCTTGCCCACTTCGAGCTTGGGGTCGCAGTGCAGGGCAAAGAACTGGCTGACGCCCCGGGTGACACCGGCAGCGACCGCGTCCACCGCGCCGCCGGGCATCACCTCTTCGGCGGCCTGGAACACCAGCCGCACCCCGATCGGCAGATCGTCCATCGAGGCGAGCGCCTTACCGACGCCCAGCAGGATGGCGGTGTGCCCGTCGTGACCGCAGGCATGGGACACCCCCTCGACCGTGGAGGCGAACGGTTGCCCGGTGCGCTCGGCGATGGGAAGGGCGTCCATGTCCGCACGGAGCCCCACCAGCGGGCCTGCCGGTCCGAGATCGCACACCAGGCCGGTTCCCTGAGGCAGGATGCGCGGCGAGAGGCCTGCGTTGGTCAATTCGTCGAACACCACCCGAGTGGTCCGCAATTCACCCCGGGACAGTTCGGGGTTGGTGTGGAAGTCACGACGCCACGCCACCAGCTGCGCACTGTTCTGTGCCAGCCAGCTGTCCAGCTCTTTGAGGAAACGTTCCGGATCCACTCTCTGCCCACTCATGTCGAATACACACTCATCATCGATTGCCCACGATCTGCGATTTGCTCATCATCTGCGGTCTCTGACCGATCCGTCTCTCGTGCGCCTCCAGCAGTTCATCCCGCCATTGACCGTCGAGCGCCGCCGTTGCTGCCGTGCGCGCCAGCGCGATTGCCCCATCGACCACTGCCTGGTCCGCTGATGCCGACGCCGCCGCGGCCGCGAACTCCACCTCGTGGGTCCGGGCCCCATCGCTGTCGATACCGATCAGGGGGTGAATCGACGGCAGCATGTGACTGATGTTGCCCATGTCCGTACTACCCAGCGGCCGAACGCCTTCGACGGAAGGAGGCAGCACCTCACGACCGAGATCGGTGATCGCGTCTCGGTACGCGGCGAGCAGGCGCGGGTCGTGCCTCAGTTCGAGATAGGTCGGCGACACGGTGGACACCTCATGGGTACATCCGGTGGCGATGGCCCCGGCTGCAAAACAACCTTCGGCGCGCTCACCCAGATCCAACAGCGATGCTTCGTCTCGCGCACGCAGGTAGTAGAGCAGCTCACTGTGTCCGGCAACGATGTTCGGGGCGCTGCCCCCGACACTGATCATGCCGTGCAGCTGCTGTCCACGACGCAGGTGCTGACGCAGCAACCCCAAGGCCACCTGAGCGATCGTGGCCGCATCCGCAGCGTTGCGCCCACGTTCGGGCGCGGCAGAGGCATGCGACTCGACACCCGTGTAACGGATTGCCAGATCCGCCAATGCCAATGAGCTACAGGCGACTTCGTCCGCAGTCCCGGGGTGGACCATCAAAGCCATTGTCGCCGAATCGAAAACACCGGCCTCGGCCATGGCGATCTTGCCGCCACCGGTCTCCTCGGCAGGAGTTCCGAGTACCAACACGGTGATACCGAGCTCGTCCGCGATCTCGGCGAGGCCGCGCGCGGCTCCCACCGCAGCGGCCGCGATGACGTTGTGACCGCACGCATGGCCGATTCCGGGCAGCGCGTCGTACTCGGCACACAGCCCGACAACGAGGTCCCCAGAACCGTAGGTGGCCGTGAAAGCTGTGGGCAGATCCGCCACACCGACGTCGACGATGAAGCCGTGATCGTCGAGCAGATCGGTGATCTTGGACACGCTGCGATGCTCGGCGAATGCCAACTCGGGCTCGGCGTGAAGCGAATGGGACAACTCGACGAGGTCGCCGGCGACCGCGCGCACCGCACGGTCAGCTCGTATCTCGATCTCCGCCATCAGGCCATTCTCTCACCCGTGGCCACCGTGGTCCGAACGGAGTTAGCCAAGCAACGATGCCGGGGTGGGGCGCTCGAGGTCGGTCAGCAGCGGCGCACGAAGTCCCTGCTTGATCACGGCGAGTGTCGGCCCGGCCACGGTGGCACGTTCGGCCGCGACACCCGACGCCTCCGTGAGCAGGGTGTCGATGGCTGCGGTCTGTTCGACGATGCCTGCCTCCGCGGCATCGAGTGCGCCGTACCGACGTCCCGTGGTCATCGCCTCGATGGCCGTCGCGTCGGGCAGTCGGGTCCTCAGCAACGACGCCATCCCCACTGTGAACGGCATCCCCAGAAGCACTTCGGGTAGCGACCAGAACCCCCGTTCGGTGCGCATGATGCGGTGGTCGGCGCACAGTGCCAGCATTGCGCCGGCCCCGAACGCGTGACCGTTGATGGCTGCGACCGTCGGCAGCGGGAAAGTGAGCACTCGTACGTAGAGAGCGTGCACGCGGTCGAGGTACGCGGGGAGTTTGTCGGCGTTGGCGCCGATGTAGTCCACGTCCAATCCGTTCGAGAAGAACTTGCCGGCACCGGTGATGACCAGAGCGCCGGGGGTCGAGGTGGGCACCTCGTCGAGCAGGTTGTTGACGGTGTCCAGCCAATCCATGGTGAACCGGTTCTCGGGGTTGGTCTCGCTGGCCTCGGTCTCGACGGCGCCCAGGTGAAGAGTGTGTACGACGTCGGCAGTGGTCACATACGGCATGCGGTGACCATATCGCCTTAGGGTTGAGCCCATGGCAATCGACGGCGCAGATGTGGACCCCTTGACCGATCCCAGGGCAAGTGCCCAGGCGGCGGCTGCTGCCATCGCGCAGCAGAGCGGCCTCGACAACCATGATGTGGCTGTGGTCCTCGGCTCGGGGTGGGCGCCTGCCGCCGACGCGCTCGGCGCTGCTGAGACCAGCATCCCGATGGCGACACTGCCCGGCTTCACTCCTCCCAGCGCCGAAGGTCATTCGGGCATCGTCCACTCGTTGCACATCGGCGGTAAGTCGGTTCTGGTGTTGCTGGGCAGAACACACGCGTACGAGGGGCATCCGCTTGCACACGTGGTCCATGCCGTCCGCACAGCCGCGGCTGCCGGTGTCCGAACGCTCGTACTCACGAACGCTGCCGGCGGACTGCGCTCCGACATGACCGTCGGCCAACCGGTCCTGATCAGCGATCACCTCAACCTGACCGGCCGCTCGCCACTGGTCGGCGCGCAGTTCGTGGATCTGGTGAACGCCTATTCGCCGCGGCTTCGCTCCATCGCGCAATCCGTCGATCCCTCTCTCGCCGAAGGCGTTTACGCCGGGCTTCCCGGTCCGCACTACGAAACACCCGCAGAGATCAACATGCTGCGTGTCATCGGCGCAGACCTTGTCGGTATGTCCACCGTTCACGAGACCATCGCGGCCCGAGCGGAAAAACTCGAGGTACTCGGCATTTCCCTGGTCACGAATCTGGCAGCGGGCATCACCGGCGAGCCCCTGGACCACGAAGAAGTACTCGAGGTCGGCCGTGCATCGGCAACGCGGATGGGTCACCTGCTCGCCCAGGTGATCGAGAAGATCTGATCGTAGGATGAGCCACCTCGACAGGGTCCAGGCCTGGATCGACGCGGACCCGGACCCGGCCACCCGCCGCGAACTGCAGACCCTCGACTCCGATTCGATTGCCGAGCGCTTCTCGGACACATTGCATTTCGGCACCGCAGGACTGCGCGGTCCGGTTCGCGCTGGGCCGATGGGGATGAATGTCGCAGTGGTCACGAAGGCGACAGCAGGCGTTGGGCAATGGCTCATCGACCATGGCCATCACGGCGCGGCAGTTGTGGTCGGCCGCGACGCCCGGCACGGCTCTGAGCAGTTCTTCCACGCGACGACCGAAGTGCTTGCCGCGCAGGGTTTTGATGTCGTTTCGCTCCCCGATCCCGGCCCGACACCCCTGGTCGCCTTCGCGGTTCGCGATCTCGGCGCGGCTGCAGGGATCCAGATCACCGCATCTCACAACCCACCCGCCGACAACGGGTACAAGGTGTACCTCGACGGTGGCGCCCAACTGGTCCCGCCCGCCGACGACGAGATCGAGCAGCTCATCGGCCACACCGACGACGCAAGCTCGATCGCCCGTAACCCGGTGGACTCGGACTGCCGCGCCGACGCGAACACCGAGAGGTACCTGGCACGCCTCGGGTCGCGCTTCGGCACGCGGCGCAGCGACCTCAAGGTCGCGCTGACCGCCATGCACGGCGTGGGTGGCGAACTCGCGGTCGAAGCCCTGCGTCGGGCCGGTTTCACGAACGTCGTTGTGGTGCCCGAACAACAACACCCCGATCCCGACTTCCCGACTGCAACCTTCCCCAATCCGGAAGAACCCGGAGCCGCGGATCTCCTGCTGGACCTTGCCGATGACATCGACGCCGATCTGACCATCGCTCTCGATCCGGACGCTGATCGCTGCGCGGTCGGGGCCCTGGTGGAGGGTTCGTGGCGGATGTTGACCGGCGATGAAACGGGCGCGCTCCTCGGCGCCGGCATCCTCGCTTCCCGCAACACGGTGGCCGGAACCGCGAGCAGCCCGTTGGTTGCCAGCACGATTGTCTCCGGCAGCTTGTTGAGCAAGATCGCCGCGGCCGCGGGCGCACGCCACGCGACCACCCTCACAGGCTTCAAGTGGCTGGTCCGTGCCGGCGAGGGATTGGTGTACGCCTACGAAGAAGCCATCGGCCACTGTGTGGACCCGGACGCCGTCCGGGACAAGGACGGCATCAGCGCCGCCGTGGCCCTCTGCGTACTGGCAGACGATCTCGCCCGGGCCGGCCGAACACTCGCTGGGCGCCTTGACGAGTTGTTCGAACTGCACGGCGTCCACACGACCGGTCAGTATTCGCTGCGGGTCGACGACCTCGATCGGATCGCACAGATCATGCGGTCGCTGCGTCACGATCCGCCTTCTGAACTCACGGGAGTTGTCGTTGCGATGAAGGATTTTCGCTTGAACCCGCCAGCGCAATCAACGGACGCAGTGCAATTCACCGGCACCACCGACACCGGAACGATCCGGGTGATCGCACGCCCGTCGGGTACCGAACCGAAGCTGAAGTTCTATCTGGAGGTAACCGAATCTCCCGGGCAGCCGCTCGGCGATGCGCATGTGGCTGCCCAGCGACGATTGGCGCAGCTGACGGACGAGGTGTCGGCATTGACCAACGCCGGCCACCGGTAGGGTGAGCGCGTGAGCGGCAACTTCTACCCGACTCCCCCGCCGAGATCACCGTGGGCCTCCCCTCTGGTCATCGGCGCAATCGTGGCGGGCGTCTTGGTCCTCGCGCTCGCGGTGCTCCTGGGCTTCCTCTTCATCCCCGCGGACGAAGAATCCTCGGCGTCCGGCAGCAGCACCACGGCGCCGCCCCCGACCACATCGCAGCAGGTATCCACAAAAACCGAGACGGTGACCGCCACAACGCCCCCGATCACCACACCAACGGTCTCGACGCCGCGGGCCACGCCCACGGTGCCGGGCACCGACTGGCAAGGTTTCGTCAGCGGGCCCCGCTGCAATGCGGCCGGTGATCCGGCAGTGATGATCGGCCAGACCGCGCGGTCGAATGTTGTTGTCTGCCAAGTCGGTACCCAGGTCGGCCGCTACTACTACAAGGGGCTCGCGGACGGCCAGAGCACCGAGCTGCAATTCCCCACCCGGTCGGGTGATCAATTCGTCGCGGTCAACGTCGACACCACGTACGAGATGACACCCGCAGCCCTGACCATCTCGACCAACGGTTCGGTGGTCGCTGCCGAGCCGATGATCTACTACTGGACCAACTGATCTCGTGGTCGCTCCCAGCTCTCGTGAGGTGCTTCACGCCGCACACATCGATGTGGTGCGCGGCGGGCGATTCCTCCTGCGCGACATCACCTTCACCGTTCACGCCGGAGAGCATTGGGCGCTGCTCGGACCCAATGGCGCCGGTAAGTCGACGCTACTGAACATTCTCGGAGCGTTCGGTCACCCGACCCGTGGCACGGTGGACGTGCTCGGTCGCCGCCTCGGCCGGGTGGACATGCGCGAATTGCGCACGCACATCGGGCACGTGGACCCGCGGCACCGATTGGATCTGCCGTTGTCAGCTCACGACGTGGTGCTCACCGGCCTCACCAACACACCCGAGCTCGACCGCAGGCGTACGTATACCGCCGACGAGAACAGACATGCCGACGAACTTCTCGACCTGCTGGGGATGTCGGACCGCCGAAAGTCGGTGTGGACGCTGATGAGCCAGGGCGAACGGGGCCGGACGCTGATCGCGCGAGCTCTGATGGCACGCCCCTCACTGCTGTTGCTCGACGAGCCGGCAACCGGACTCGATCTCGCCGCCCGGGAACAACTACTCGGGAGCATCGACCAACTGCGCCGCGAAGTCGTCGATCTCGCCAGCGTTCTGGTGACCCATCACCTCGAGGATCTGCCCACCAGCACCAGCCATGCCCTGCTATTGCGCGACGGCCTCACGGTGGCACGCGGCGAGGTCGACGACGCCCTGACCACCGACACCATCAGTACCTGCTTCGACCATCCTGTACAGGTGCGCCGCGACGGCGGACGATGGTCCGCACGCAGTCACCCTTAGGAGAACCGGAGGAACCAACCGTGTCCGCAGCGTTCCCGCCGATCACCGGCTTCCATCACGTGAGTCTCACCGTGAGCGATGTCGACCGGAGTATCACCTGGTATCAGGATGTGTGCGGATTCCGGTTACGGAGACGCCATTCGAGCTACAACCTGAAGAAGGCCCTCCTCGCCCACGAATGCGGGGTTCAGGTGGTACTCAACGGCCATGGGACCGACGCCATCACGGGTCACTTCTCCGAGTTCCGTTGCGGTCTGGATCACCTCGCGCTCGCGGTCCCCGACCTGCGAGCCCTCGAACGCTGGCTGGCCCATCTGGACGCCGCGGGCGTCGAGCACAGCGGGATCGCCGTCGGCTCCACCGGCCATCTCATCGCTTTCCGTGACCCCGACGGCATCGCGCTCGAGTTCTACACGGTCTGACCGAGCCGCCCGACCCCGCGTCGGCTGCCGGGTGCATCGGCTGAGGCTGCGGTCAGCGCGGCCCGAACTGGCGGTCCCCGGCGTCGCCGAGCCCGGGTGTGATGTATGCGACGTCGTTGAGCCCGTCGTCGACGGCCGCGGTGACCAGGCGCACCGGATAGCCCGATTTCTCCAGCGCCTCAACACCTTCCGGCGCGGCGACCACGCACACCGCAGTGATATCGGTTGCCTTGCGCTGAACCAGGAGCTCGATCGTGTGCAGCATCGACCCACCGGTGGCAAGCATCGGGTCGAGCACGAACACAGGCTGGCCGGTCAGATCGTCCGGCAGCGATTCGAGGTACGGAACCGGCTGATGCGTGTCTTCGTTACGGGCGATCCCGACGAACCCCACGTTCGCTTCCGGCACCATCGCGTGCGCCTGTTCCACCATCCCGAGGCCGGCACGCAGAACGGGAACCAACAGTGGCGGCGCCGCAAGACATACTCCCGTGGTGGTGGTCACCGGCGTCGTGACCGGCACCTCCGCGACCGGCGCTCCGACGAGCGCCTCGTAGATCAGCATCTGGGTGAGGTCGGCAAGGGCGCCCCGAAAGGCGGCGTTGCCGGTTCGCTCGTCGCGCAACGTGGTCAGCCTTGCGGCGGCCAATGGATGATCAACAGCTCGGATCTGCATTGCCCAACCATACGAGGGAACCGCCACGCCCGGCGATCGCGTCGAATGCCCATGAGTCAGGTCTCCGTTGATCCCGCCGCCCTCCGAACCGCCTCCCTCGGCACCCGTGCCGTCGGCGAGGACATCGCCACACATGCCTTGGCCGGCCGCGCCGACGCGTCGCTGCTCGCTCCGGTGTTCGGCATCATCGGAGCCGAGTTCGCGGCCGCGGCCGCGATGGTCACCGACCGGCACTGCCGCGAGATCGAGCAGCTGGCGGCCAGGATCCAGACACTCGGTGATGGCCTGCACGGCGCGCGGGCCGTCTACACCGACACCGACGACAACAGCGCGGCGCAGATCGTGGCGATCTGATGATCCCCATCGAGCTTCTGCTCGCGCCGCTGAACGCACTGATCACGGCGATGGGAACCGGCGTGCTGCCCGCGGGCGCTCCTGCGACGCAACTTCGTTCCACCGCAGCGGTTCTCGACGACGCGAGGGCCTCGCAGCATCGATTGAACAGCGAGCTGGCACCACAGTGGTCGGGTGCCGGTGGCTCGCAGGCTCTCGCCACGCTCGACCAGGCGGTCCGGGACACCGCGAACCATTGCGACAACAGCTCCGACATCGCCGAGGTGATCGAGTCGGCGGCCGACAAGGTGCGCCTGGCCTCCGTCGAACTCCAGTCGATCCTCGATTCTTTTGTCACCATCGCCTCGGCCATGGGACCGTCACTCTTCACCCCCGCCGGTGTGGCTGCGGTCATTCCGGTCGCGATGACGCATATTCAACGCGGCATCGCCGTGCTCGAAAAGACCCGAGCCGCATTGGCCGACGACACCCAACGCCTGATGGCCATCGGCCGTACCCCTGCGGGCTCAGCGACGGTCGACACCCAATTGGCGCGAGTCGGCGACGAACTCGGAAATCTCACCGACGCAGCGTTTGGGCCGGTGCAGGCTGCTGCCCCAGTCACATCTCAAGACGCGGCCACAGGAGCGCAGACACTGCCGGCCGGATTGTCGGCAACCAACCCCGGTGGCACCGGCGTCGCCATCACCCTGCCCGACGGGTCGGTCGCCTACGCACCGAACGAACGAGCCGCAACAGCGGTACGGGCAGCACTGAGCCAGCAGGGCGTGCCCTATGTCTGGGGCGGCACCACGCCCGGGCAGGGTCTGGACTGCAGCGGTCTGACCCAATGGGCCTACCGGGAGGCCGGAGTCGAATTGCCCAGGCTTGCCCAGGAACAGGACACAGCCGGCGTCGCGATCGCACAATCCGATCTCCAGCCGGGTGATCTCGCCGTGTGGTCGGGACACGTCGCCATGTATGTGGGCAACGGTCAGCTGGTTGAAGCCGGTGACCCGGTCAGCGTGTCCCCGCTGCGTACGACCAACATGGGTCAGACCTTCGAAGGGTTCTACCGACCGCGATGACTCGAGCGACACCACCGGCGATCCGGCACCGTCACGATCCGGCCATGCCCGATGTAGCCGACGTTCAGGATCGGTGACTAGGCTCTGTGGCCATGGCCGGAGACATCGTCCCAATCGAACTCGGAATCACCGAGGGCAACGCGTTCACCCTGTGGGCCCCACGCTGGCGTGAGGGTGACGATGAGTGGGAGGCATTCCTCGGTCTCGACGAGGATCTGTACGGCTTTGCGTCCGTGGCAGAACTGGTGGCCTTCATCCGTTCGGGCGACGACAACGATCTGGTCGAACACCCCGCGTGGAACACCGTTGTCGGACTCAAGGCGGACGAACTCGAACCGGCCGAGGACAAATCCTTTGACCTGATCGCCGTTCCCGAGCTTGCCTCTGAAGACCCCACACCCGAGGTCATCGCAAAACTCGAGGACGTACTCGAGATCGTCCGAATCATCGGCGAGGTCTGCGAACTGACCCCGATCACCAAGTTCTTCAACGGCAACCCCATCCTCGGTGCCGTCACCACCGGCACCCGTAACTTCCAGGGCCGTGACGGTGAAGAACTGTGGGGGCGCATCGGAACACTCATCGACAAGCGCTGGGACGACGTGGTCGATGCCATCGACGAGGTGATCACGAGCCCCGAGGTCGACGCTGACCTGGTGTCGGTGGCCGAGGCTGAGATCCTCGCCGCCGCCAGCGCCGAGGACGAAGACGAGCCCGACGACGACATCGAATTGATCGACGGCGAATCGGACGACACCGATTCCGATGATGACGACGACGAAGACCTCGACGACGAAGACGAAGATGACGACGAGGACGATTTCTGGGCGTCGGTCGGCATCGACCCCATCCAGATCATCACCTCCGACGGCGAGTTCTTCACGCTGCGTTGTTATCTCGACGACGACCCGGTCTTCTTGGGAGCACGCGGCAAGATTTTCGCCTTCCCCTCGCACCGGGCCCTGGAACGGTTCCTCGCCGACGACAACGAACACGACCTTTCCGTGGTCAGCACCTTCGAAGAGATCCAGGTCGCCGCAACCGACGGGTCGCTGGAGATCGAGGTGTACGAGGACAACGTGTACGTGCTGCCCGGCCTCACCGAGGACATCGCGGACGGTCCCCGCCGCATCGACCGCCGCCAGCTGGAGTTGGCGGTCGAGCTGTTCACCGACGCAGCCGATTTCGCCGACGACGATTCCGTTGCGGAAGCGCTCGGTTCCACGACGCCGCTGGGCTGGTTCGTCAACTACGCGCTCAATCCCGACCCGAAGCGCTTGGCCCCGAGCCCGCCCTTCGACAACGAGTCAGAGGCGTGGCGGGCGCTGGAGCACGAGTTCGAGACCCGGCTCGACAAGAAACGCGGTTAGTCGGCCGCAGGGTTGGCCCGATCGACGGCGATAGCGGCCCGGTCGACGGCAGTAACGGCCCGCTCGACGGCAATAACGGCCCGGTCGACGGTGATAACGGCCCGGTCGACGGCGTTCAGCCGATGAGGACCGCGTACCCCGGCTTGATGACGTCGTCGATGATGGCAAGTCGTTCATCGAAGTGGATGAACGCCGACTTCATCGCGTTCACCGTGAACCGTTCGAGGTCGGCCCAGCCGTAGTCGAACTGGTCGACGAGCACCTTGCACTCCCGGCTCATGGTGGTGTCACTCATCAGCCGGTTGTCGGTGTTCACCGTCACCCGGAACCGCAATCGGGCCAACACGTTGAACGGATGAGTTACCAGACTCTCGACGGCACCGGTCTGGACGTTGCTGCTCGGACACAGTTCCAGCGGAATCCGCTTGTCGCGCACGTAGTTCGCCACATCGCCCAGTTGGGCGTCGGGGAATGCGCCTGCCGCGAGATCGGTGCCGGGCGGCAGGACGATGTCCTCGATCACCCGGACCCCATGCCCGAGGCGATCGGCACCGCAGAAGCTGATCGCCTCGTGGATCGACGGCAGTCCGAACGCCTCACCGGCATGGATGGTGAAGGGTGCGTTGTTCGCCCGCATGTACTCGAACGCATCGAGATGCCTGCTCGGCGGGTAACCGGCCTCGGCGCCCGCGATGTCGAAGCCCGCGACGCCGCGGTGACGGAATCGCACTGCCAATTCGGCGATCTCCCTCGACCGAGCGGCGTGCCGCATCGCGGTCACCAGAGTGCGCACCTGGATCTTCCGGCCCCGGTCTGCCGCGTGTGCGGTGCCGTCGGCGAATCCTCGCAGCACGGCCTCGACAACCTCGTCGAGGGTCAGGCCGGCTTCCAGATGTTGTTCAGGGGCGAAGCGGACCTCCGCGTACACCACCCCGTCGTCGGCGAGGTCTTCGGCGCATTCACGGGCCACCCGTTCCAGTGCCGCGGCCGTCTGCATCACCGCAACGGTGTGTGTGAACGTCTCGAGGTACCGCACCAAGGATCCGCTGTCGGCGGCTTCGCGGAACCACGAGGCCAGGCCGGGGACGTCCTCGGCGGGCAGATCGTCGTAACCCACATCCCGTGCCAACTCCAGCACGGTTCCCGGGCGCAGTCCGCCGTCGAGATGGTCGTGCAGGAGCACCTTCGGCGCGAGGGAGATCGTCGGCAAGTCCAGCGGCGCGGGTGTCATGTGTCGACGGTAACCCGATCGATCACCCGCGACCGGGCTTGCGGCGCTGTCGAACCGATCACGGCGGCCTCGGCCAGTGCCGCCGACCCGGCAGCAAAACGTTGCGGCGTTCCGGTGTACATGGTGAACAGCGGGTCGCCCACGGCCACCCGGTCGCCGGCGCTCACATGGAGCTTCACACCGGCCTCCGCCTGGACTGCTTCGCCCTGCCGTTCCCGGCCCGCACCCAGTCGCCACGCGGCCACGCCGACAGCCATGGCATCGATCGTTTCGACCACCCCGGCGGTCTGCGCGCGGATGACCTCGGACTCGGTGGCCACGGGCAGCGGCGCGCGCGGGTCGCCACCCTGGGCCCGGATCATCGCGTCCCAGACGTCCATCGCCTTGCCGTTCGAAAGGTTGTCCGCCGGATCCACCCCGGTGATCCCTGCGGCGTCGAGCATGGCGGCCGCCAATGCCACCGTGAGTTCGACGACGTCGGGCGGTCCGCCACCGGCGAGAACGTCAAGGGATTCTGCGACCTCCAGCGCGTTCCCTGCCGTCAGCCCCAAAGGCTCTGACATCGAGGTCAGCAGAGCCGAGGTGCGCACACCTGCTTGGTCACCCAGCTCCACCATGGTCTCGGCCAGCTCGCGTGCATCGGCCTCGGACTTCATGAAGGCACCGGAGCCGACCTTGACGTCCAGCACCAGCGCGCCGGTTCCCTCCGCGATCTTCTTGCTCATGATCGAACTCGCGATCAGCGGAATCGATTCGACTGTCCCCGTGACGTCGCGCAGCGCATAGAGCTTCTTGTCGGCCGGGGCCAGAGTTGAACCCGCGGCGCAGATCACGGCGCCGACGGACTCGAGCTGCGCGACGATCTCGTCGTTCGTCAGGTCCGCTCGCCAGCCGGCGATGGCCTCGAGCTTGTCCAACGTGCCACCGGTGTGCCCCAGTCCGCGCCCGGACAGTTGCGGCACCGCGACGCCGAAGGACGCGACGAGCGGCGCCAGCGGCAACGTGATCTTGTCCCCCACCCCACCTGTCGAGTGCTTGTCGACGGTCTTCAGTTTCTTGCCGTCGCGCCGGAGATGGGTGAAGTCCATCCGTTCTCCGGAGTTCATCATCGCCGCCGTCCAACGGGCGATCTCACGGCGATTCATGCCGCGCAACAGGATCGCCATCGCGAGGGCCGACATCTGCTCCGCGTGCACCGACCCGTGGGTGAACGCATCGATGACCCAGTCGATCTGCCCGTCGGTCAACGCGTGACCGTCTCGTTTGGTGGCGATCACCGTGACCGCGTCGTGGATCTCAGGCATCATCGACCTCCTTGTTCTCGTCAGCCCCATCGACCACTCCGCCATCAACCGCTCCGCCATCGACCACTCGGCCGGCCTCGAGATCGGCGGGCCCGAACGAGTCCGGCAGCAGAACGCCCAACGGCTTGGGACCATCGCGGTGATCGATCAGCATCGTCGCCCCGCCGTGCTCGAGCAACACTTGGCGACAGCGCCCACAGGGCATCAGGATCTGCCCCCGGCTGTCGGTGCAACTGAGCGCCACGAGGCGCCCACCACCGGAAACGTGGAGGTTTCCGGCCAGCGTGCACTCGGCGCAGAGCCCTAAACCATATGAGACATTTTCCACATTGCAACCGGTAACAATTCGCCCGTCGTCGACTAGGGCGGCAGCGCCCACGGGGTACCGCGAGTAGGGGACGTAGGCACCCTTCATCACCTCTATTGCTCTGTCCCGCAATAGATTCCAATCGATATTGGCCGACATTTCGCAGCCTTTCGCTCGCGGCGGACAGCACGGACGCATCCGCGCCTGACATGTGAAGAATGGTAAGGCAACCCTAATTCGAGATGCCTTGGGGCTCTTGTCGACTCGGGGAGGATTCCACCCTCGTTCAGCTTAGGTTTAAGGTTTGTTTTGTGGGTCCACGATCGAGCTGCCGGAACCGCGCTCGACGCGTCCATCAACGATGTTGGAGGCCAATTTCTCGATGAGCATTCCTACAGAGACCGCGCCCGCCCCGGTGCGCAAACGTTCCCTGTATCGGGGTGACCCAGGCATGTGGTCCTGGGTACTGCACCGGATCACCGGTGTCTCGATCTTCTTTTTCCTCTTTGTACACGTGCTCGATACGGCAGTGATCCGGATCGACCCCGACAAGTACTCCGAGATCATCGAGACGTACAAGAACCCGATTGTCGGCCTGATGGAAATCGGCCTAGTGGCGTGTGTGCTCTACCACGCTCTCAACGGCGTTCGCATCATCCTGATCGACTTCTGGTCGAAGGGCCCCAAATACCAGCGTCAGATGCTGTGGATCATTCTGGGCCTGTTCGTCATCCTGTTCGGCGCGGCGACGGTCCGGTTGCTGCAGCTCATCGTGGAACACATCTAGGGAGGCCGGACGATGACCACATCACAAACCCCCCGGATGGCCAAGACGTATGGCACCGACCACGACCGGCCGGCCAGTCTGGACAACCCGCGCTCACCGCGCCGCCCCAAGGGCGGCAACTTCGAGAAGAACGCATGGCTCTTCATGCGCTTCTCCGGCCTCGCGCTGATCATCCTGACCATCGGCCACATGTTCATCATGTTGGCCTGGGACGACGGTGTTCACCGGATCGACGCCTCGTTCGTCGCGGCGCGCTGGAAAGAACCGTTCTGGCAGGTCTGGGACATCTCGATGCTGTGGCTGGCCCAGCTACACGGCGGCAACGGTGTCCGTACGGTGATCGCGGACTACTCGCGAAAAGACTCGACACGTTTCTGGCTGAACGTCCTGCTGGCGCTGTCGATGATCCTGGTGCTGCTCACGGGCACGTACGCCCTGCTCACCTTCGACATCACGAGCGTGGGCTGACCCGATCCGCCTTCCGGCCACGACCCGCATGCCTCCGGCGAGCACCCACCGGCCGCATCCGGTGACACTGATGAGAGAGAAGCCATAGATGCAGGAACACCGTTACGACGTGGTGATCGTCGGCGCCGGCGGCGCCGGGATGCGCGCGGCCATCGAGGCCGGTCCGCGCACCCGAACAGCTGTGCTGACCAAGCTCTACCCCACCCGTAGCCACACCGGCGCTGCGCAGGGCGGCATGTGCGCCGCTCTGGCCAACGTCGAAGAGGACAACTGGGAGTGGCACACCTTCGACACCGTCAAGGGCGGCGACTACCTCGCCGACCAGGACGCGGTCGAGATCATGGCCAAGGAGGCGATCGACGCCGTCCTCGATCTGGAGAAGATGGGCCTGCCGTTCAACAGGACCCCCGAGGGCAAGATCGACCAGCGTCGATTCGGCGGGCACACCCGCGACCACGGCAAGAGCCCCGTCCGTCGCGCCTGCTACGCGGCCGACCGCACGGGCCACATGATCTTGCAGACGCTCTACCAGAACTGCGTCAAGCACGATGTCGAGTTCTTCAACGAGTTCTACGCGCTCGACATCTGCCTCACCGAGAACGACAAGGGCGAGAAGGTTGCCACCGGTGTGGTCGCCTACGAACTGGCCACCGGTGAGATCCACGTCTTCCACGCCAAGTCGATCGTCTTCGCGACCGGCGGTTCGGGACGCATGTACAAGACCACGTCCAACGCGCACACCCTCACCGGTGACGGTATGGGCATCGTCTTCCGCAAGGGTCTGCCGCTGGAGGACATGGAGTTCCACCAGTTCCACCCGACAGGTCTTGCCGGTCTGGGCATCCTGATCTCCGAAGCCGTACGCGGTGAGGGCGGCATCCTCCGCAACGTGGACGGTGAGCGGTTCATGGAGCGCTACGCCCCCACCATCAAGGACCTCGCTCCCCGCGACATCGTCGCCCGCTCCATGGTTCTGGAGGTTCTCGAGGGCCGCGGCGCCGGACCGAACAAGGACTACGTCTACATCGACGTGACCCACCTCGGCGAGGAAGTCCTCAACGAGAAACTGCCCGACATCACCGAGTTCGCTCGCACGTATCTCGGCGTCGATCCGGTCACCGAGTACGTCCCCGTGTTCCCCACCTGCCATTACGTCATGGGTGGTATCCCCACCAAGATCAACGGCGAGGTACTGGCGAACAACGACGAGGTCGTGCACGGGCTGTACGCCGCCGGTGAATGTGCATGCGTCTCGGTCCACGGTGCGAACCGCCTCGGCACCAACTCGCTCCTCGACATCAACGTCTTCGGCCGTCGCGCCGGAATCGCAGCGGCCGAGTACGCGCTCAACACGGACTTTTACGAGATGCCCGAGGAGCCGACCAAGATGGTCGACGGCTGGCTCGAGACCATTCTCTCCGAGCACGGACACGAGCGTGTCGCCGACATCCGTACCGAGCTGCAGGCCTCGATGGACGCGAACGCCTCGGTGTTCCGTACCGAAGAGACCCTCAAACAAGCACTCACCGACATCCACGGATTCAAGGAGCGCTACAACCACATTCGTGTTCACGACAAGGGCAAGCGCTTCAACAGCGACCTGCTCGAGGCCATCGAACTCGGCTTCCTCCTGGAGATGGCCGAGGTCACCGTGGTCGGAGCGCTGAACCGGAAGGAATCGCGCGGCGGCCACGCCCGCGAGGACTACCCCGATCGCGACGACACCAACTACATGCGGCACACGATGGCATACAAGAAGGGCGACACCCTTCTCTCCGACATCGAGTTGGACTACAAGCCAGTGGTCCAGACCCGTTACGAGCCGATGGAGCGGAAGTACTGATGACCATAACCACCGATGTCGCCGCCGGCGAAGCTCCCGACGGCCCCGCACTCCCCCCGGTCCCCGACGAGGCGACCATGGTCACCCTGAAGATCCGCCGGTTCAACCCGGAAGATCCGGACGCACAGGGTTTCGAGAGCTTCCGGGTTCCGGCGTTGCAGACCGACCGCCTGCTGAACCTGCTGCACTACGTCAAGGGCTACCTCGACGGCACGCTGACGTTCCGTCGGTCGTGCGCCCACGGGGTGTGTGGTTCCGATGCCATGCGAATCAACGGTGTGAACCGGCTGGCCTGCAAGCTGCTGATGAAGGACATGCTCCCCAAGGACAAGTCCAAGGAAATCACGATCACCATCGAGCCGATCCGCGGTCTGCCCGTGGAGAAGGATCTCGTGGTGAACATGGAACCGTTCTTCGACGCCTACCGTGCCGTCAAGCCGTTCCTGATGACCAGCGGCAACGAGCCGACCCGTGAGCGCATCCAGAGTCAGACCGACCGCGCACGGTTCGACGACACCACCAAGTGCATCCTGTGTGCCTGCTGCACCACCAGTTGCCCGGTGTACTGGAGCGAGGGCAGCTACTTCGGTCCCGCAGCCATCGTCAACGCTCACCGCTTCATCTTCGACAGCCGCGACGAAGGTGCCGCAGAACGTCTGGACATCCTCAACGAGGTCGACGGCGTGTGGCGTTGCCGCACCACCTTCAACTGCACAGACGCCTGCCCCCGCGGCATCCAGGTGACCCAGGCAATCCAGGAAGTCAAGCGCGCGTTGATGTTTGCCCGCTGATCTCGGCAAGTTCCGATACACGCAGTGGCCGTCACCTCCAGGTGACGGCCATTGTGCTGTCCGGGGCCGGTTCAGTAGTGGTAGGTGTCCGACGGGGCAGGCATGTGGTCGGGGTCGTCGTATTCTTCGCTGAACTCGATGCCGTAGGCGCGCGCGAGGTCGAGGATCTTGGTGCCGCGGGCAATGCGTGGCAGGTCGGACCCGTTGCGGATCTCGCCGCCGTCACGTTCGAACTCGGCGAAGAATTCCAATGCCCAGGCGATCTCCTCGTGCGAAGGTGAGAGACCCTCGTTGACCGCTGCGCACTGGTCGGGCGTGAGGCAGATCTTTCCTGTCATCCCGAACTCGGCGCTCACGGCCGTGGCCTCGCTCAGCTTGAGTGCCGACGACCCGACCGTGGGCCCGTCGATCGCACTCGGCAGGTGGGCAGCTTTCGCGGCGATGGTGAAGCGCGATCGGGCGTACGCGAGCGTGGCGGGCTGATCGCCGAAACCGGTGTCGCGCCGGAAATCACCGATACCGAAGGCCAGTCTGAAAGTGCCCTTCGCCGAGGCGATCTCGCTGATCCGCTCCAAGCCGCGAGCGGTCTCGACCAGCGCGACGATGGGCACACCCGGCAGTCGTTTGGCTGTCTCGGTCACGTGGTCGACCGACTCGACCATGGCCAGCATCACGCCTCCGACCGTCACCTTGCCCAGCGCGTCGAGATCGTCGGCCCACCACTGCGTACCGAAGCCGTTGACACGTACCCAGTCACGATTTCCGTCCCCGAGCCAGCGGACCACGTTCTCGCGGGCGGCCACCTTGTCCCTCGGGGCGACGGCGTCCTCGATGTCGAGAACGACGATGTCGGCACGCGACTGGACAGCAGCCTGAAACCTCTCGTACTGCAGACCGTTCACCAGGAGCCAGCTGCGCGCCAGCACGGGGTCGATACGAAAACCGATGTCGTCGGGGTCGATGGCGGTGGCATTCTTCGGAGCGTTCACAACAGACAATGGTCCTCTATCGATCCACGTCGGATCAACGGGGGCAAATGGGCGTGCGCGGCGCTGTCCACCATGAAGTCCACGAGACGAGCCGATAGGCGGGTCCGTGGCGGGTTCGTCAACTAAATCAGTCGTTGTGTTACTGATCTGGAAACAATTTCGTTGTTGTGGCGCGGTTTGACTGTCGAAACCGTACGGTAAGCATGTTCGATCCCCTCACCGTCCGGAGATACCCATGGCCATTTCGGAAGCACCCGGTACCGCCGTCTCAGACAAGGGTCTGCGCGCCGGCTCACTGGGATTGGTGGGCAACGTCGTCATCGGCCTGTCAGCCGTGGCACCCGCCTACAGCCTTGCCGCCACTCTCGGTTTTGTCGTCGCAGCAGTGCACGAAAAGGCTCCGGCCATGTTCGTGCTCGCCTTCATCCCCATGCTGCTGATCGCGTTCGCCTATCGCGAGCTCGGCCAGGACACTCCCGACTGCGGCACCACGTTCACGTGGGGCACCAAGGCATTCGGGCCCTTCGTCGGCTGGATCGGCGGCTGGGGTCTGGCGGTGTCGGCGATCATCGTGCTCGCCAACGTGGCCGAGGTCGCCGGCGTCTACCTGCTGCGGTTCCTCCACCTCGATTCCTGGGCCGAGAACATCTGGATCAAGGTGCTGCTGGGCAGCGCCCTGATCGTGATGATGACCTGGGTCAGCATCCGCGGCATCGTCATCAGCGAGCGGATGCAGAACGTCCTGATCGCCGTCCAGTTCGGTGTCCTCATCACCGCCAGCGTGATCGCCCTCGTCAAGGTCGGGCTCGACAAGGCCGGCCCACAGGCGATCAACCCCGAGCTCAGCTGGCTGTGGCCGAGTGGCCTCAGTTCGTCCGCGATCGCCGAAGCCGTCATCCTCTGCATCTTCATCTACTGGGGCTGGGACGCCTGCCTGGCCGTCGGAGAGGAGACCAAGGACTCCGCGAAAACACCGGGCCGCGCTGCCGTCCTCACCACGGTCATCCTGGTCTGCACCTACGTCCTGGTTGCCTACGCCATCCAGTCGTTTGCCGGATTCGGCGACACCGGCATCGGCCTGAACAACGAAGAGAACGCCGACGACGTGCTGACCATCCTCGGCGATCCGGTTGCCGGGGCCGTGCTCTCGGCACTGCTGCTGCTCACCGTGTCGATATCAGCGCTGTCGTCCACACAATCCACCATCCTGCCGACCGCCCGCGGAACGCTCTCCATGGCCGTCTACGGGGCGATCCCCAAACGTTTCGCAACCATCCATCCCCGTTACATGACACCGGCATTCGGCACAGCCGTCATGGGCGGGGCGGCGCTCGCGTTCTACCTCGTGTTGTCACTCGTCAGCGCCAACACCCTCGGCGACTCGGTGGCATCTCTGGGCCTGGCTGTCGCCTTCTACTACGGGATCACCGCGTATGCCTGCGTCTGGTACTTCCGCAAGACACTGTTCACATCTGTCCGAAACCTGTTCTTCCGCGGCATCTTCCCGCTTCTGGGCGCCCTTGCGATGACGTGGGCCTTCATCAAGAGCGCGATCGACATGTACTCGATCGACTACGGGTACACCTCTGTCGGCGGCGTCGGCGGCGTGTTCGTCATGGGTGTGGGCATGTTGGTGCTCGGTATCCCACTGATGTTGCTGTGCTTCGCCTTCGGGCCGAAGGACTTCTGGAAGGGCAAGACGCTCAATGCCCGCACCGAAGTCAAAGTCCCTGATGTGTACTGAGGTCGGGCAGCCGTCCGCACCCGCAGTGCCCGCTCGAACCCTGACCACAACGCCTGCAACGAAAGCCGGTTCACACTCATGAGATTGACAGTGGGTTACCTCTACACCGACACCGGTGATGACGGGGTGAACCTCGCCATCGCCATCGCCCGTGCCACCGGGGCCGCGATCGACCTCGTCTGCGTGGTGCGTGCAACCGAGCCGGATGGTTCACCGGGTCGGACGAGCTACCAAGAGGCGCTGGTTCGGAAAGCACAGCAGTGGCTCGACGAGGTGGTCGAGGACATCCCAGACGGCATCGATGTGAAGACGCACACCCCGGTCGCCGAATCGTTCCCCCAGTGTCTCATCGAGTTCGCTCTCGAGACCAAGGCAGCGATGATCGTGGTGGGCGGCACGAGCGACGGAATCCTGGGCAAACACACCCTCGGAACCATCTCGTCGGCTCTGACCCACGCCTCACCGGTCCCGATCGCTCTGGCGCCCCGCGGATACAGCCGCGTCGACATCCCCACCATCGACACGTTGACTGTGGCCGTGCCGACTACGGAGTCAAAAGACAATCCGCTCCCGTTTGCCCTCGGCCTCGCACGGGAAGGCGGATTGAATCTTCGTCTCCTGTCGCTGGTCTCTCACGACGGATACGCCGGTACCGACGACGGTTCATCCGAGGTTCGCGCCCGCCACGTCGCCGCGGCGCAGGCCAACCTCAGGCTCGCCGAAGAAAGTTGTGGCGGGGCCGTCGGCATCGAATCGCTTGTCGCCGACGGCGACACGGTCGAGGAAGCGCTCGACGAATTGCGCTGGGGGCCCGGAGATGTCGTGGTGATCGGGTCAGGACGGCTTGCTCCCCCACGTCGGGCTTTCCTGGGTTCCATGTCGGCCCGCATCCTGAGGAACACCGATGCGCCGATCATCGTCGTACCAAAGGATTTCACGCCCTGACCAGCCCGATCTTGGTGGGTCAGGAGTCGAAGCCGAGGCCCAGCGCGTCCATGGTCTTGAGCCACAGGCCCCGTCGGCCCTGATTGCGGTCGGCACGCCCGAACTCATGGCGGGTGACGGTGATCCCGAACCACCGCAACGGCTCCGGCGGGAAGGGCAGCGGCTTTTTCTGCACCATCTTCAGCCGGGTTCGTTCGGTGTCCTTGCCGTCGACCAGGTCGAGCGCCGTACGCGCCCCGAAGTGTGAGGCCCCGACACCGAGCCCGGTGAAACCGAGTACGGACACCGCCTTGCCGCCCATGCTCACGTCCCAGAAGTTGCTGAACCGCGAGCAGGTGTCGATCACGCCTCCCCAGGCGTGGCTGGCCTTGATCCCTTCCAGCTGCGGGAACACCTGCAATAAATGTTCGGCCAACAGGGCGAATTCCGCCGGGCGCTGGGCATGCCGGGGATCGGTGTCCGAACCGTAGTGGTAGATCGCATCCCAGCCGCCGAACAGGATGCGGTTGTCGGCGGTGAGCCGGAAGTAGTGGAAACGGTTGCCCGAGTCGGCAAGTCCCTGGCGACCCGTCCAGCCGATGGCCGCGAGCTGTGGATCGGTGAGCGGCTCGGTCATGATTGCGTAGTCCCAGACCGGAACCATCAGATAACCGAGCTTGCGGCGCAGGGGTTTTGATGCAGCCGTCGCCAGTATCACCTTCGCTGCATCGACCGTGCCGTAGCCCGTCTGCAGGTGCACACGGTCACCCACGGAACGGAGATCGGTGACCTCGCTGTGTTCGTACACGCGGACGCCAAGGCGTTCGGCTGCCGCGGCCAGACCCCAGGCGAGGCGCGCGGGATCGACCAAGATCACGTCGGGGTCGTAGACCGCCCCGTGAGCCATCGGGCTCGAGATGTGGCGGGCGAGCTCGTCGCCATCGAGGAATCGCAACGGCTGGTCGAGGCTTTGACCTTGACGCGCAACGTCTTTCAGACCGTCTACTTGCCACTGGAAATTGGCGATGTCGAGCTCACCGTTGCGCTCTGCGTCGGCGTCGATGCCCAGGCGCCGCATCGCAGCTTCGATCTCATCGAGTGTCTCCACACCCATCCGGAGCAGCTCGGGCAACTCATCGGCGTAGCGGTCCAGTCCGTTCACCAGGCCATGGGTCAGACTGGCCGAACAGAACCCGCCGTTGCGTCCAGACGCTCCTTCGGCGATCCACGCGCCCTCGAGCAGGATGACCGACCGCGCAGGATCTGCCTCGGCCGCCTGTACCGCTGCCCACAGTCCGGTGAACCCACCGCCGACGATCGCCAGGTCCGCAGCCGTCGATCCGCTCAGCCGTCCCCGTGCAACGGGACGTTCGGGCCGGTCGAGCCAGAAGGGCGCCGGCGCCGCCTCGGCTACCACGGCCGTTCCCCGGGCGGTGGGCGAGGATGCCCAGGCCGCGGACTTCTCTACTGCGGCAGGCTGAAGATTGTTCGGTGCCATGGTTTTTGCGCTACTCCTGTGATGTCGCTCATCACGTGTTTGATGGTGAGGTATTCGTCCAGCGAGTAGGTGGACATGTCCTTGCCGAATCCGGACGCACCGACTCCGCCGTGCGGCATCTCGCTGATGATCGGGATGTGGTCGTTGATCCACACGCATCCGGCGCGAATCTCGCGGGAAGCACGCTGAGCGCGGTACAGATCGCGGGTCCATGCAGATGCGGCCAACCCGTACACGGTGTCGTTGGCGCGGCGCAGTGCATCGTCATCGTCGTCGAAGGCACTTACAGTCAGTACGGGGCCGAAGACCTCGTCTCGGTACACCTCGGCATCCTCGGGTACGTCGGCGAGCAGGGTCGGCAGATAGAAGGCGCCCGGGCCCGCTGGAACGGTGCCGCCGGTGACCACCCGGATGCCACCGTCGCGGGCGCGATCCACCATCGCCGACACCTTGTCGCGATGGGCAGCCGAGATGAGTGGGCCCATGTCGGTCGCCGGATCGGTGGGATCACCCACCCTCACGGCGGACATCAACTCGGCCACACCGGCCACGAAGTCGTCGTACAGGGGTCGAGCCACGATGGCTCGCGTGGCGGCGGTGCAGTCCTGGCCGGAGTTGATCAATGCCCCGGCGACCGCGCCGTGGACGGCTGCCTCGAGGTCGGCATCATCGAACACCACCAGCGGGGCCTTGCCCCCCAGTTCCAACTGCACGCGGGTGCCGTGAACTGATGCCTGAGCCATCACCTGACGGCCGACCCCCGTCGATCCGGTGAAGGTGACCACGTCGACGCCGGCATGGCCGGCGATGGCGGCGCCCACCTCAGCGCCGGTGCCGGTCAACACGTTGAACACCCCGTCTGGCACTCCGGCCTCCGTGGCCAGGCGGGCCAACGTCAACGTGGTCAGCGGCGTGAGTTCGGCGGGCTTGAGAACCACGGTGCATCCGGCGGCCAATGCAGGCATGACCTTCCAGACCGCCATCTGCAACGGATAGTTCCACGGCGTGATCGACCCGACCACACCGACTGGTTCGCGCCGGATGGATGAGGTGTGCTCACCGGAGTACTCCGCCGTCGCCTTCCCTTCCAGATTGCGGGCCAGACCCGCAAAGAAGGTGGTGTTGTCGACGCATCCGGGCACGTCGAACTCGGTGGCGAGCCGGATGGGCTTTCCGGTGTGACTCACCTCTTCGGCCGCGAGGGCGTCGGCCGCCGCCGACATCGCGGATGCGAGCTCGGCCAGCACCGCACCACGATGCGCCGGTGTCGCGGACGCCCAGTCCCGCAGCGCATCTCGTGCGACGTCCACCGCGGTGTCCACGTCCCGCGCCGAGGCGAGGGACGTGGAGGCGACAGATATACCGGTGGCCGGATCGATGACGTCGTGCGTGGGCCCTGCGCCGACGAGCTCGGCACCACCCACCCAACCGGCGGCAAACGACGATGTCTTGATCATGGAGGTCCTCGCACATGCGTGGTCGATTGGTCAGCGGTGCCTGCCACCTTACTGGCCGATTGCGAAATCCGCGACCGTATTGCCTTTTGAACGACCAATTCACCCGTAGTTGTTGCAGTTCGCTACGAAATCCGTAACCATGGCAATGCGAAGATCGAACCAGGATGCGCATCGAGAAGAATCGGGACCATGACCGATCAGCAACCGATAGCCCTAGACGACATCTCCAAGCAGATCATCGAGGAGCTGCAGGCCGATGGCCGACGTTCCTATGCCTCGGTGGGCAAGGCGGTGGGACTGTCGGAGGCTGCGGTGCGCAACCGGGTTCAGCGACTCAGCGATGCCGGGGTGTTGCAGATCGTGGCGGTCACCGATCCCATGCAGGTGGGGTTCGCCCGCCAGGCGATGATCGGGATCCGTTGCACCGGAGACACTGCCGAGTTGGCTGACGCATTGGCAACCATCGAGGAGATCGATTACGTCGTGCTCACGGCCGGCTCCTTCGACATCGTCATCGAAGTGGTGTGCGAGGACGACGAGCATCTGCTGGACGTGCTGAACAAGAAGGTCCGATCGCAGCCTGGTGTGACTGGGACCGAAACCCTGGTCTACCTGAAATTGGTTAAACAACAATACAATTGGGGTACGCGATGACCGCTCTGGACACCGAGACAACAAGCCTGGGCACCCGCTCGGCACGCCACCTGTGGGGACATTTCTCCCGGCACGGCGACCAGACCATCCCTCCCGTGATCACCCGCGGCGAAGGGGCGCGGATCTTCGATGATCGCGGGCAAAGCTACCTCGACGGCCTCTCGGGCCTGTTCGTGGTGCAGGCCGGGCACGGACGTGACGAGCTGGCCGACGCCGCCGCCAGACAGGCAAAGGAACTGGCTTTCTTCCCCTTGTGGTCGTACGCGACGCCACCAGCGATCGAACTCGCCGAGCGCCTCGCCGGATACGCCCCCGGCGACCTGAACCGGGTGTTCTTCACCACCGGCGGCGGCGAGGCCGTCGAGAGTGCGTGGAAGCTTGCCAAACAGTACTTCAAGCTCAAGGGCAAACCCGGAAAGCACAAGGTGATCTCGCGGGCGATCGCCTACCACGGCACACCACAGGGAGCTCTCGCGATCACCGGCATCCCGGCACTCAAAGAAGCCTTCGAGCCTTTGACGCCCGGTGCGTTCCGCGTGCCCAACACCAACATCTACCGCGCGACCGAGCACGGCGACGACCCGAAGGCGTTCGGCAGGTGGGCGGCCGACCGGATCGCCGAAGCCATCGAGTTCGAGGGCCCCGACACCGTTGCGGCGGTCTTCCTGGAGCCGGTACAGAACGCCGGCGGCTGTTTTCCGCCCCCACCCGGCTATTTCCAGCGGGTCCGCGAAATCTGCGACGAGTACGACGTTCTGCTGGTGTCGGACGAGGTGATCTGTGCCTTCGGCCGGATCGGTTCCATGTTCGCCTGCAGCGACTTCGACTACATCCCCGACATGATCACGTGCGCCAAGGGGATGACGTCGGGCTACTCCCCGATCGGCGCGATGATCGCCTCGGATCGGTTGTTCGAACCCTTCAACGACAACTCGACCTCATTCGCTCACGGATACACCTTTGGCGGACATCCTGTTTCGGCCGCCGTTGCGTTGGCGAACCTCGACATCTTCGAACGCGAAGGCCTCAACGACAGGGTGAGGGACCTCGCGCCGGCGTTCCGGTCGACGCTGGAACGGCTGAACGATCTGCCCATCGTCGGGGATGTGCGTGGCGAGGGCTACTTCTACGGGATCGAATTGGTCAAGGACAAGACGACCAAGGAGACCTTCACCCCCGATGAGTCCGAACGCGTCCTGCGCGGCTTCCTTTCCACCGCACTGTTCGACGCCGGCCTCTACTGCCGGGCCGACGATCGTGGCGACCCGGTTGTCCAACTCGCGCCACCGCTGATCTGCGGACAGGCCGAGTTCGACGAGATCGAGCAGATCCTGCGTTCGGTTCTGACCGAGGCGTACAGCAAGATCTGACCTGCGCCGAGGCCTGGTCCGGTGACCCCTCCCGGACCAGGCTTCGGCGGTGGTCGCCGAGCCCCTACTTTCACTCAGCCTGAGCCGAACCCTGTTCCGCGGCGGCACCCTCGGACAGACTCGACGACATGACTGCCATCGTCGAATCGCGTTCCACCACCGCCAGTTCCATCGCGGTCCCGCGCACCGCTCTGTCGGTGACCAAACTCGGCGAGCACCTCGGCGCACGGGTTGACGGCGTGCGTTTGTCGGCAGACCTCGATGCTGCCACCGTCGAGGCCATCCGCTCGGTGATCGCCACCCACAAGGCCGTGATCTTCACCGGCCAGCACCACCTCGACGACGACGCGCAGTACGCATTCGCATCCGTCCTGGGCAGCCCCACCAAAGCGCACCCCACGGTGCTGTCCCGCGGTGAGGACCTCCTGCCGCTCGAAGGGGCCGCGAACTCCTGGCATACCGATGTGACATTCGTCGACCGAATCCCGAAGATCTCGATCCTGCGTTCCATCCAGCGACCGGGCTACGGCGGCGCGACGATGTGGGCATCGACCGTCGCCGCCTACGCTGCACTCCCCGTCCCGTTGCGCGCGCTCGCCGACCGGTTGCGGGCTGTGCACTCGAACGACTACGACTACGCCGAACACCTCACGGTCGGCGACAGTTCCGATCCCGAGTATCGAGCAGAGTTCGGGAAGACCATCTACCGAACCGAGCACCCCGTGGTTCGCGTTCATCCCGAGACCGGTGAGCGCGCACTCACTCTCGGGCACTTCGTCCAGTCATTCACCGGGTTCAGAACCTCGGAAACAGCAGACCTACTCAGACTCTTTCAGGCCAGAATCGAACGGCCCGACAATACATTCCGGTGGAATTGGAATGAAGGCGATGTTGCCATCTGGGACAATCGGTCCACCCAGCATTACGGCGTCGCAGACTTCGGTGATCAATACCGTCGGGTCAACCGGGTCACCCTGGCCGGGGACATCCCGGTGGGAGTGCACCGCGATCGGTCGACGATCATCTCAGGTGACGCCTCGAACTACTCCGTTGTCGAAACGCCCAGCCCGCTGATCGGCTGGGAACCGGCCAGCAACGCGAGTATTCGCGGGTACGCAGATCTCCCGGTGAATTAATCCTGGGCGCGCCGAAAGGCGACAGTCTTCGCACGTCACCTGGACATTTTCGGGCACGGTAAAAGAAAAACCGCGTTCGTCCGGGGCCGGATAGTGATTACTGCTTAGTATTGCCGTGATGACAACGGCACACTCTCGATTACTTCGCCTGTTCGCCGCGATCACCACGGCGATATTTGCAGCGGCCCCAGCCATTATTGCCGCGCCACACGCCGGCGCCGCGCCAGGCGACGGCGGCATTGTCTCGGCCGCCCCCACCCTGAGCCTCGATTCACTGGGCGCAGGAGAAAACCTCGCCTTTCCCGGCCAACAGGGTTCGACAACAGTGACAATTCCTGTGCCCGAAGGGCTGACGCCGACCGACATTCGAGCCACGGTTCAGCTGCCGCCGAATGCGCAGGGCGCCACCCTGACCGTCGTCCAAGACGGCGAGACATTGTCATCCATCGACGTGCCGTCAGCCGACCGGACGCCGGTCACAATCGGGTTGCGCGGCGCCGAGGTCATCGACAACGCGGTCATCGTCACCATTCGCAGTTTTGTTGTGCCACCGCCGGGTTTCTGTGTATTCGATGAGACCGATCAGCTCACGCTTCTCACGCCGTCTGTGGTCTTCTCCGGAACCGAGATTGCGCCCACCGTCGTCGCGGACTTCCTGCCGCCGATCCTCCAGCGACTGACCATCGCGACCCCGGCAACACCGACTCAAGCAGAATCCAATGCGGCCGTCGCGCTGGCATCTGCTGTGGTCGGCTATTACGGCGAGCAACCCGTCGACATTGTGATGCAGACCCTTCCGGAAGGCCAGTCCGCGCTCACCACCCCATCCACGGCGCTCGAGAGACAGGTTGCCGTCATCGAACGCCCCGACAGCGCGGTGACCCTCCTCGGGACATTGGGAGTGCCGGCGCTGTTGCTCAGTGGTCCGGCCACAGATTTGACCAACCAGACGCGGCTGTTGACCAGCGACATGTCGCGGCTGGCGGTGAGTTCGAAGGCAGTGGCCGGGCCGTTGCGCGCGAGCCCGCAACTGCCACCGGATTCGACCACGCTGCGTGACCTGGGTGAGCCGGGTGCCAGCGCCACCGCCCTCACCGATCCCAAGGTCTCGATCGGCCTCGATCAGACACGCCTCGGCCGGCCCACCGGCGACATCAAGGTCAACCTCAAGGGGTCGTACACGCCGCTCCCGCCGAACTATGGCGGCCAGGTGGTGGTCTCGGTCGGTGACGAGGTCGTCACCCGATGGGCCACCGAGCCGAGCGGGACCATCGACAAGATGATCACCATCCCCGACCGGCTACTCCAGCGTTTCACCGACCTCAACGTTGCCGTGGACGCCGCCGGTGACACCGGGGCATGCGGCGAGGCCAGTCCCATCACGCTCGACGTCAGCGGCGACAGCCCGGTTCAGAGCAGTCCGGCCACACCGCCGGTGCCGCCTGGATTCCAGTCGGTGCCGCAGGCGTTGATGCCCGAACTCCAAATCGGTCTGACAGTCGGGTCTTTCGCCGACACCGCCCGCGCCGTGTCCATCATCGAGGGTGTTCAGCGCCTCAGCGCGGTACCGCTGGGAACAAGTGTGGTGCCGCTCGAAACCGCGACAGCCTCGAAGCTCCCGGCCATCCTGATCGCCGCCGACAATTGGGACGATCCCACCATCGACCTGCCGGTGAGCAAATCCGGTAACAACCCCATCGATCTCGCCGGCGTCGACGGAAACGGCGACGAGACGACACTGACACTCGACCCGGCGGTGAACTTCGGCTCGTTGCAGACCGTCGTCGACGGTGGGCGGACGGTCCTGGTGGCCACCTCGACCGGCGCCCCTGGCCAACTCGACGCGTTGCTGGGATGGCTGGGCGCCGATCGGGATCGATGGGTCCGACTCAACGGCAATGCCCTTGTGGCGGTTCCCGACCGCGACCCCGTGGCGCTGACCGTCGACATCGGCGCTACGTCGGTCACCTCCGACTCCGAAGACAACCGCTCACTCATCCGGTGGATCGGGGCGGGTGTTCTCGTGGCGATCGCGATAGTTGTCGCCCTCATCGTGATCCGCAGTCGCCGGCGCGAACCGGGAAGCTGATCCGTGGCGGCGTCGTCCGGATCGATCTTCTCGCGGTGGCACCCCGCATCGCGAATCGCGCTGCGATGGGCCATCATCCTCGCAGCGACATTCATCGCCTTCTACTCGACGTGGCGCAACATCTCCGAAGAGGCGTACTCGGGTAGTTTGATCGGCTACGTCTTCTCGGTGCCGTGGCTGGCGTTGCTGGCGGCGCAGGGCGTGGCCCGGCGCCGTACCGGCGAGTTGCCGATCCACGACAGGCAGACGGACGTCATCGTCGGGTTCATGGGCCTGATACTGGCATTGCTCATCAAAGGCGTTCTGCTGCGCAGATACTCGGACGACTTCAGCCTTCTGCATCTCGATCTGCTCGCGATGTGGATCTTCCTCATCAGCGCCAGCATCATGATGTTCGGTCTGCGGCCGGTCACCCGATTCGCGTGGGTCTGGCTCCTCCTGCTCATGATGTTCCCACTGCCCTATCGGATCATGGTGATCACCCTGGGTGGCGGCCGTCAGATCGCCGGGCTGGTCGCGCTAGGGCTCGCTGCGTTCGCGACCGCCATCGCCGTCGGACGCACCTGGCAGCGCGCGGTGACCGGCGCAGCGTTGACGTTTGCGGTCGGTGGCGCAATCCTGCTGGTACTCATCGAGTTCTACCCCAATGCGCCGGTGATGGTGTACCAGCAGACCCCCACCCTGACCGCGACGGTGGTGGTCAGCCTCGGTCTCTACTTCTACTCGCGCCGGGGAGAGAAGAAACGTCCGCTCGAACGGTCGATCAACCCGTTGACAGCCGCCGAGGTGTGGCGATCGGTGCCGGTTGTCGCGGTCATCGCGATCCTTCTGGCATTGATCACGCTTCCCGTTCCCAGCCTTCCGCCGGTACGCCAGGTGGACGGCCTACCGTTTCGCACACCGCTCATCTCCCCTCCGCAATGGCAGACGACAAGCACCGTCGAATACCGGTGGGTCAAGCGGTTCTTCGGCACCAACTCGGTCCTGATCCGGCAACGAATGCTCGCGGAAGAGGGAAACTTCGAGTGGGACAAGCTGTCCCGCCCGCGGGAGGTGGTGGTCGACAGCGTCACCAGCCGTCGACCGATCTCGTTCACCATCTACCCCGACAACGTCCTCTACGACATGTCACAGACCCGCTCCAGCGCAGGACGTGACGTCAACCTCGGTAACGGAATCACCGGGCGGATGTACGCGGTGGTCGACGACAAGCTGCTCGTCACCTGGACCAAACTCACGTGGACCTGGGAAAACGGCGGCGCCGCACAGCGGGTGACCGTGCTGACCGTCGACAATCACGAGGCGAACGCACCGTTTCCCGAGCCGGCCAACGCACTGGTCAGCAACCTCAACACGGTCTTCACCGTGCTGCTCCGCGGCAATTCCGTGGTGACCAACACCGACCCCGTGTTCAAGGACGAGGGGCTGCTCACGGAGTTCGGTAGAGACCTGGTCGAGGCGCAGCTCGCGCCGCTCAAGAAACAGGTGCCTGCATGACGGGGCCACCGGAGCACCCCACGCGGCCCTCGGTTCCCGGTGAACTGAGCGAGGAGTTCAAGGCCGCGGCGTTGCACGATGCCATCGAGGGGCTCCGTGAGGCCGATCCGCTCAGATCGGCGTCGATCGCAGTTCTGGGATGGCAGAAGAACTTCCTGATCGGGCTCGTCGTGGTGGTTGTCGGGTTCGCGATCTGGCAACCCATTCCCACAGCAACTGCCCTGATCGGTGTCTGCACCCTCGGTTACGTCTGGTCGATGATCGACAGGCTGCTGCTGTTCCGGCGCGGGCTGGCATCGGGCCCGATCAACATCAGCGACGAACGGGCCCGGGCAATCCCCGACGCCGACCTCCCGCTGTACACCATCCTGGTACCCGCCTACAACGAACCAGAGGTGGTTGCCGATCTCATCGGCGCGATGGCCGCGCTCGAGTACCCGTCGGACAAGCTGCAGGTCCTGTTGCTGCTCGAGGCCGATGACGACGTCACGATCTCGGCAGCCGAGGGGTGTCAGGACGTCGAGATGATCACCATCGTGCTGGTCCCGGCGGCCGACCCCCGAACCAAACCGAAAGCCTGCAATTACGGACTGCACCTGGCAACCGGTGAGATCGTCACCATCTATGACGCCGAGGACCTGCCCGATCCCCTTCAGCTCCGACGTGTGGTGGCAGCCTTTGCCTCAGAAGATGATTCGGTGGCGTGCGTCCAGGCCAAACTCGCGTTCCACAACGGCAGGCAGAACATGCTCACCGGGTGGTTCACCGCCGAGTACGGACTGTGGTTCGGATACCTGTTGCCGGGCCTGATGCGCAGCAAAGCCCCGATCCCGTTAGGCGGCACGTCCAATCATCTCCGACGCTCGGTACTCCGGGAGATCGGTGCGTGGGATCCGTTCAACGTCACCGAAGATGCCGACCTCGGTGTCCGCATAGCCGAGACCGGCTACCGCACCGCCGTCATCGACTCGGTCACCCTGGAAGAGGCCAACAGCGATCCCATCAACTGGGTCCGCCAGCGATCACGGTGGTACAAGGGCTATCTGCAGACCTGGCTGGTACATGTCCGACGACCGGTGGGCCTGTGGCGGGCGATCGGTACCGTGAGTTTCATCCGGTTCACCTTGCTGTTGGCCGGTACACCCGTCATCGCCTGCCTCAATCTCGTCTTCTGGTTGATCACCGTCTCGTGGTTTCTCGGCCAGCCCGCGGTCATCGGCGAAGTCTTCCCCTGGTACATCTATTTCCCCGCGCTGGTGTCGCTGATCTTCGGCAACGGCGCCACCATCTACATGAACCTGATCGCGCTGCGCGAAGACGATCGTCCCGATCTGCTGTTGCCTGCCCTGACCGTGCCGCTCTACTGGGTGATGATGAGTGTGGCCTCGGCAAAAGGGTGCTACCAGCTGATCCGCAATCCCTCGTACTGGGAGAAGACCTTCCATGGGTTGTCCGCGAAGCCGGACAGCGACTCCGGTGTCGGACAACCAGATGCGGCGGCAGCCGCATCGAAGAACGGACCGAGCCAGGTTCCCCTCGACGCGGCGGGCGGCAATGTCTGATCGCGGACTCGGCCGGACCATCTACTTCGTGAGTCTCGCCGTCTACGTGGTGGTCGGCTACGTACTGTGCGTGCGTGAAGGATTCATCATCGGCGACTCGCTCTCCCGGGTGTCTTCGGCACAGACCGTTCTGTTCAGTCGCGATCCGCACGTCGCGGCCATCGGTTTCGTCTTCACGCCTCTGACCTCGCTGATCCAGTTGCCCGCAGTGGCATTCAGCCCACTGTGGGCACCGTTGACCGAACGAGCCTTTTCCGGGGTACTCATGTCGGCGGCCTTCATGTCCGGTGCCGCAGTACAGATCTTCGCAACTGCCGCGGACCGCGGACTGCCGCGGTCGTTCGCCTTGATCGTCACCGCACTGTTCGCGTTCAACCCGATGATCGTCTTCTACGGGTCGAACGGTATGAGCGAGGCGCCATTTGTGTTCTTCGTGTGCTGGGCGGTGCGCCGGTTGATCGCCTGGACCACAGACGACGACGTACACCACCTCGCGGCTGCCGGCATCTCGCTGGGTCTGGGTTACCTCACCCGTTATGACGCCGTCGCCGCCATCGCCTGTGCCTCGCTGCTCGTCGCAGCGACCACGGCCATCCGCGCCTCGCCGCGGCTGCGATGGCGACGGGCCCTGCTGGACGGCGGATTGGTCGCGGCACCGGGCTTTTTCGCCTTCATCGGCTGGGCTGCGAGCAGCTGGCTCATCACGGGTCAGGCATTTGCACAGTTCAGTTCCCAGTACGGCAACTCGGCGATTCTCCAGCAGTCCGACGGCGGTGGAACAGATTTCGTGCCCGGCGTCGAGTTCGCGTTGGTGTCCACCGTGCTCTTGGCACCGACGCTGATCCCGCTGGCCCTCGCTGCCGGAGTCGCCGGATGGCGGCGTGGCGACTGGGCTCCGCTGCTGGTGCCGATAGTGCTGTTCGGTAGCGTTCTGGGCTTCCAGGGGTACAGCTACGCCACTGGATCGACCTTTGGCTTCCTGCGGTTCTACATCGTCGCGATCCCGTTGGCCGTCACGCTCGCCATCCTGCTCGTCCCTGCGCGCGCGTGCACGATCACAAAACGACGGGGCAAATACGCACCACCACCACCGGAGGCCCGTCGTTCGCCCGCTCGTCACCGGGTGGGTACCGCCCGCACCTGGCCTGGACTTGCAGTGGCCGTCATCTTGGTCGCGATCACCGTGCCCGCCTCGGCGTACGGCATGAGCAAACCCAAATATGCCCCGCAGGAGTATGCGCTGGGTGCGGTACTCGACCCGGACCCGGACAACGTCACCGAACGCAAGGCCACCGAACACCGCATTGCGTCAACGTTTTCCACCGAGCGAGAGCTGGCGAAGTATCTCGACAGCCTCGACCTGCCCGAGGGCTCGGTGCTGACCGACACCGTCTACGGATTCGCTGTTGTCGCCGCATCTCGAAAGCCCAAGACCTTCGTGGTCCCCTCTGATCTGGATTTCACCGCCTACCTGAACGACCCCAGCAGAAATCAGGTCCGATACCTGTTGTCGGTGCCCAACACCGGTCGCGGCGAGTCCGACGCGGTGAACCTGCGGTATCCGACGTTGTACGAAACCGGCGCCGACATCGCGACTCTGGAGCTCGAAGTACCCAATGACGGTGAGGATCAGCCCGATTGGCGGGTCTACCGGGTGGAGGAAGCTCCGACGCTCTAGGGACTCATCGCCCGGATCACGGCAAAGATGGGATCACCGGGGCCGATGTCGAGCGTGCACTCGCCGAGCCGGGGGTCGGGCACAAACGCCCAGAACAGCGCACCGGCGGTGCCCGCTGCCCGTTGGGCGGTGATCTTGCGCGTCAAGTCGTCCGCGCGGCCCTGCAACGGCCCACACGACCCCGCCATCTGGCCCATCTCGGCAACCACCAGCGGTTTGCCGACCAGACCGGCCTGTTGGATCCGTCGCTGCAGTCCGTCGGTCGCCGTACCCGGCAGCGGCTCACCCCGCGGCCCGTAGTCGTGATAGTCGAGTACGTCGATCCCCGGCGATGCAGCGACATATTGGTATTCGTCGCCGCGCGAACCACACTGACCGCCGCCGGCGAGCCCGGCCCAGATCGGGGTGTCCGGGTCGAGTGCACGCAGCCGGGCACCGGCGACATCGAAGAACTTCCGGAGCACCTCTGCCGAACGAGGCGGACAGAGCCGGTTCTGCCACGAACACCGACTGTCATTGCAATTGCTCGGCTCGGCCTCCCCGACCAGTTCCCACCCGGCGAGCGCGCGAGAATTTCCCCACCGAGCCACCGCTGTGTCCAGCCAGGACGCATATGCCATCGGCGAATCGTCGGTCGCAGGATCGTCCCAGCGGTCAGCGAACCACGAGTGATCCTTGAACTCGAAGTCCTCACAGGCACCCTCACCCGCCGAGAGCACCGCGACGAGCATCTGATCGTGGTCGGCCGCCTCCTTGAAGATCTGGTCCAAGCGCGCGAAGTCGATCTCACCGGTGTCCTTGTCCGTGGCGAACGACGAGAACAGATTGAACCGGGTGACCGCGTTCGGGGGCAAGGAGGCGAAATACTTGTTCAGGTCGACCTGCGCGCCGCAACCTTCGTTGAGTTGCCAGTCGGTTCCCAGTTGATAGGCCGCGAAACCGACGGGCCACCACGGTTTTCCGTCGAGGGTCAATCCCCTGGCGGACGTGGCGACACGGGGGGAGTCCGTCGTCGGATCGTCACGGTCTGACGATCCACAGCCGGCGGTACCGACGACCACGGCCAAAACGGAGGTCAGTACCGCGAGCACGAACCTGCCGGGCAGCCGACGTCGCGTCCCGGGGACGTTGATCTCGACGCGGCTCATCAGCGAATCCTAGCCAGATAAACGACATTTCGGCGAACATTGACGCTGGCAAACCCCGGTGCGGCACACACCGTCCACCTGCAGGCAGGTGGGGCGCAAGGGTCTGGTGCCCGGTACGCTGCAGGCGATGATACGACCGATGGTGCGTGCCGCAGTGATGGCGATGGTGGTGCTGCTGGCACCCGGCTCCATCGGCCTGGGAGCGGTGACGGCGGCGCCGATCCAGGGCACACCGACCGCAGGTGCGCCGGCACCCGAGACCATCACCGACAGCTGCCCATACAAGACGCTGCCGATTCCTCCTGTCGACGAATCCGAGGTGGTTCCGCCGGGCTCATCCTCACCCACACCACTGCCCGTGCCCAGCCCACCGGTCGGTGGTGAAGCACTCGGCGGATGCGGCGTGGTCGCAGCCCCAGGTGCGGCTCCCCCACCCGCCGGACTCACCGCCGCGGGTTGGCTGATCGCCGATCTGACCGCAGGCAAGGTTCTGGCGGCCAAAGACCCTCACGGTCGGTACCGGCCCGCCAGCACCATCAAGGTCCTGCTGATCCTGGTGGTTCTCGACGAGTTGGATCTCGACGACACGGTCACCGGGACGCAGGAGGACGACGAGGTGGAGGGCGATGCCGCCGGTGTCGGGCCGGGTGGCGTCTACACGGTGCGCGAACTCCTGGCAGGTCTGATGATGGTGTCCGGCAACGACTGCGCCAACGCCCTGGCCCGCGCTCTCGGCGGCCCGGAAAAGACAGTCGACAGGATGAACGAGAAAGCGCGCGAGCTGGGCGCCCTGGACACACGCGCGGCGTCGGCGTCCGGTCTGGACGGTCCGGGGATGAGCAGCTCCCCGTACGACGAGGCGCTCATCTTCGCCGAGGCCCTGAAGAACGACGACTTCGTGGCGATCTCGCAGCAGACGCAGATGAGGTTTCCCGGCTATCCAGGCATGCCGACGCCCACCCCCACCGACCAGAGCGTCGACAGCGCGGTCGCCGCGACCACCACACAGTCGACTCCTGCCGGGGATCCCGGGATCGACCTCTACAACATGAACCAGCTGCTGTACGACTATCCCGGCACCCTCGCAGGCAAGACGGGCTACACCGACGATGCCCGAAAGACTTTTGTGGGCGCGGCGGAGCAGGACGGACGCACCATTCTTGTGGTCCAGATGTACGGCCTCAACGACTCCTACGGCTCGTTCTGGCGACAGGCCGAGGCAATGCTCGACTATGGATTCGCCCAGTCACCGGATCTGTTCGTCGGCTCGCTCACCGACGACCCCGCATCGCCGAGTTCGGTGGAGTACTCCGGTGGCACCGACGAAGACGTGGCCGGTTCCCCATCCGTGCAGGATTCGGGCCGGTCGTCATGGACGGCCCGGATCACCATCGGGCTTGCCGGAGCACTCGTTGTCATCGGGTTGATCTACGCCGGGTTACGGGTGAACAGACGGCGCTGACACTCGGCCCGGTTGCCCGGTAACCCGGTTGCGATCAGAACGCGCGGGGTAATGCTGCGGCATGCGTATCGCCATCACCGGAGCCAGCGGCAACCTGGGCACGGCACTCCTGTCCGAGCTTGCCGGGTCCGGACATGACCTGATCGGGATCGCACGACGGATTCCCCAGTCGGTGCCGCCGTACGACAGTGCCCGATGGCTCGCGATAGACGTCGGCGGCCGGCATGCGGTCCGACAATTGACGGCGGCATTCGAAGGTGTCGATGCAGTCGTCCATCTGGCATGGCAATTCCAGCCGTCGCATCGCGTCGGGCAATTGCGTGCGACCGGGGTCCAAGGCACCGGCAATGTGCTCGCCGCCTCGGCGGCCGCCGGCATCGGCCACCTGGTGCACATGTCGTCGGGCGCGGTGTACAGCAGCGTCGACGATCACCGCGCTGTTGATGAATCGTGGTCGCGATCAGGCGTCAAAGAGTCGGTCTACAGCATCGGCAAGGTCGACGCGGAGCGGTCGATCGACGAGTGGGAGCAGACACATCCGAACACCCCGCCGGTCGCCAGACTTCGTCCCGGCTTCATCGGCCAGGGAGGAATCGGCGCCGAACTCCTCCGTTACGCCCTCCCCGGCTACTTCCCCGCTGGTCTGCTGAAAGCACTCCCCATAGTTCCCTTGGACCGCTCATTGACCATCCCCGCGGTTCATGCGCGCGACGTTGCCGTCGCGATCGGCACCATCATCGATCGACGCGCTCACGGCGCCTTCAACCTCGCCGCCGATCCGCCGGTGACCGCGGCCGACATCGCCGCCGCCCTGGGCGCGCGCTTGGTGCACGTCCCGAAGCCGGTGGTCGCCGGCGCGGTTGCCCTGTCGTGGCGGCTGCACGTGCAACCGGTTGACCGCGGCTGGATCGAGTTGGCCTACCAAGTACCCCTTCTCGATTGCACCCGCGCACGCCAGGAACTCGACTGGGCTCCCAGGTTCAGCGGAACAGAGACCATCGAACAATCAGTGGATGCCGTGCTCGAATCCGAGGACGGGGCGAGCCCCCCGCTGCGACGCCGCAACCTCATCGGCGAAGTGGGCAAGGTACTCAGCGGCCGTGGCGTGGCAACCCGCGACAAGGCCTGAGCGACAAGCTCATTCGGCCCGCGTCAGCGTCCCGACCCCGGCCGGGCCAAGAACTTGTGCGCTGCCGCTTTCGCCACGTCCGGCGTCACAGCGTCGACCGCCGCCATCGCCTTCGACATGATGGAGCTCGCCACCACTTTGCGCTTCCCGCTCATCATCGCCTCATAACCTTGGCGCGCGACCTCACCGGCGTCGTCCTTCTTACCCTGCCCCATCTTCGTGTCGTCCATCTGCGCCCGATGGAAGAAGTTGGTGGCCGTGGGACCCGGCATCAGTGATGTGATGGTGACCGCGCTGTCATTCAACTCACCTTGCAGCGCTTCGACAAACGACTGCACAAAGGACTTCGACGCGTTGTACACCGCCTGGTACGGCCCCGGCATCGTGGAAGCGATCGACGAGGTGACGAGGACCTTGCCCTCATTGCGTCGCACCATGTCTTCGAGGACGAGTTTGGTCAAATGCACCGTTGATTTCACATTGAGGTCGATGACCGACATGGTGTCGGGCAACGGGGTGTCGAGAAAGGCGCCGCCCCGCCCGACACCTGCGTTGAGTGCCGCTGCGGCCAAGGGGCGTCCGTCTGCCGCGACAGCTGCGTAGACCTGCGCCACGCCGTCCTCGGTCCGCAGATCGGCGGTGACCGACCGAACATGAGCACCGGTCTCACCGAGACGCTCGGCGGCGGCGTCGATCTTCTCGCTGTCGGCAGCGACGATGAGGTCGTAACCATCTGCGGCGAAGAGTGCGGCGAGCTCGTAACCGATTCCGCTCGAGGCGCCGGTCACGAGAGCAAGTGGTTTCCCGGTTGGTGTGCTGGGCGAATTCGTCATGACGTGTGCGTACCCGATACCGGACGGTGTCAACCGGCGCGGCGAACCATGGACACCGTCAGCGTTTGCGTCCCCGTAATGCCGAGATGCCCAGCGCAGCGACCACTCCTGCCCCGATGGCGGCCGCGGTGCCCCGCGGGGACAAGCCATCGCGGACGTCGACCCGCGGACTGATGACCACCGGATCGGGGACCCGCGTCGCTTCGAACTTGCGATTGATCGGATCGGTGGCAGCCCACGCCGTGGCGAACAAGATGATCCGTGTGGTGATGAAGGCAAAGACCATGATTCCGAGGATCGGCCCGAAGGTCGCCCCCGCCGGACCCGTCAGGACTGATTTCAGGTAGAACGAGGCAACGAGCTTGAAGATCTCGAAGACCACGGCAGTCAGCAGGCCGGCCTTGGCCGCGTTCCGGAGCGGCAGTGCCACCCGGGGCAACTTCGCGATGACCCAGGTGAACAGCAACCACGACGCAAGGATCGACAACACGTACGACACGGCCCGGATGCCCACCGACACCCCGGGCAGGTCGTCGGCATTCAACCACTCGAGGATCTTCAGGGTGAGTCCGCTGCTGGACAACGCCGAAAGGGAAAACGTCAGGACGATCGCGAGGAACAGTCCCGCCAGCGCACCGAGGTCGGCCAGCTTGGTCTTCACCACCCCTGCCGACTCCGGCTCGGGACCCCACTGGACGGTCAGTGCGTTGCGCAGATTGGCCATCCACCCCAGCCCTGCGTACAGCGCGACCACCAACCCGACGACACCGATGGTGGTACGTGACTCGATCGCCTGGTCCATCAGATCGGTCAGCTGCTGACTCATGCTGCCGTCCACGGACTCGGCGATCTCGTCCTTCGCCTTGTCCAGGAGGTCGGGGTTGCCCGCGAACACGAAGCCCGCGGTGGCGAATCCGATCATCAGCAGCGGAAACAGGGCGAACACACTGAAATAGGTTGCGCCCGCAGCGAAGAAGTCACCCTTGCTGTCCTGGTAACGCGTGCCCGCAGCCACCAGGTGATCAAGCCACGGTCGCTGCGCGCGCTGCCTGTCCAGGAAGGACGGCTTCTCGGACGCTTTGTCTGTCTCTGGAGTGGACATCGAATCCCCGTTCGGTTCGTCCGTCGAGCCCTTCGCGTCTGGCGGGCGTCGGGTCAGTCGGGTGCCACGGGAGCGGCGAATCCGACTTTGTCATACACCTTCTGGACGGTGCGGGACGCGACGTCACGGGCACGATCGGCTCCGGCGGCCAACACCCGGTCGATCTCGGCGCGGTCGGCCATCAGTTCGTCGAATCGCGCGCGCAGCGGAATCACGAACTCGCTCAACGCCTCTGCCGTGTCCACCTTGAGCTGGCCATAACCCTGGTCGGCGTACCCGGCGACGAGATCGTCGACGGACTTGCCGGTCAGCGCCGACTGGATGGTCAGCAGGTTGCTCACCCCTGGTTTGTTCTCCCGGTCGAAGACGATGTCGCGACCGTTGTCCGTCACCGCAGAGCGCAGCTTCTTGGCCGAGCGTTTGGGATCGTCGAGGAGGTTGATCAGACCCGAATCGGATTCGGCGGATTTGCTCATCTTGGCCGTCGGATTCTGCAGGTCGTAGATCTTGGCCGTCTCGGCCACGATGTAGGACTCCGGCACCACAAACGTCTTGCCGAAGCGGGAGTTGAACCGTTGCGCCAGGTTTCGCGTCAGTTCGAGGTGCTGGCGCTGATCCTCGCCGACGGGGACCTGGTCCACCCCGAACGTGAGGATGTCGGCGGCCATCAAGATCGGGTAGGTGAACAGACCGACGCTCGCGTGGTCCACACCCTGCTTCGCCGACTTGTCCTTGAACTGAGTCATCCGGCTTGCTTCGCCGAATCCGGTGATGCACGACAGCACCCAGGTCACCTGTGCGATCTGCGGCACGTGGGACTGCAGATAAATGGTCGCGCGATCCGGATCGACGCCCAGCGCGAGCAGTTGGGCAACACTGCGGCGCGACCGGTCGCGGAGCGCCTTGGGGTCGTGCGCTGCAGTGATGGCGTGCATGTCCGGGATGAAGTAGAAGGCGTCCTCGAACTCGTCCTGGAGGGCGACCCACTGCTGAACAGCACCCAGGTAGTTGCCCAGATGGAACGAATCGCTGGTCGGCTGGATACCCGACAGCACGCGTCTGCGCCGCTCTGATGTCCCGGTCTCGGTAGTCGCTTCAGTCACCTGCGTGATTCTTCCATTCTGCGGCGGGAGGATTCACGAGTACTCCACCGTGACGGGGGCGTGGTCGGACCAGCGGAGGTCATAGGCGTCGGCCCGGTGCACGTACGACTTGGTGGCCCGTTGTCCCAGTCGCTTGTTCGCGAGCTGGTAGTCGATCCGCCAGCCGGCGTCGTTGTCGAAGGCCTTGCCGCGCCAGCTCCACCACGAGTACGGGCCGGGCACCTCACCCGCCAGTTCGCGGGCGACGTCGACCCAGCCGGCCTCGAGCAGTCCCGCGACCCACTGCCGCTCCTCGGGCAGGAAGCCAGGGTTCTTGACGTTTCCCTTCGCGTTCTTCAGGTCGAGCTCGGTGGGTGCGATGTTCCAGTCACCACCGATGACCACGTCGCGGCGTTTGCGCGACAATGCCGCGAGATGGGCAGCGAACTCATCGAGGAACCGGAACTTCTCCTCGCGCTTCGGGCCGTCCGCAGCGCCCTTGGGCAGGTACAGGCTGGCCACGGTCAGATCACCGAAGTCGGCCTCGACGTACCGGCCGGTACCGTCGAACTCGTTGCTGCCGAACCCCTTACGAACACGGCCCGGAGCCGAGCGCGACAGGATCGCCACACCTGAGTGACCCTTGACCGTCGACTCGTTCAGCGTGAGATGCCACCCGTCGGCGAGGGCGGGGGCGAGTGCTTCGACCACCTGCTCTTCGGTGGCCCGGGTTTCCTGCAGCAGCACGTGGTGGGTGTCGGTGTCGCGCAGCCACGGCAGGAGCCCCAGGTTGCGCTCGGAGCGATGTTTCACCGCTGCCCGGATGCCATTTGCGTTGATCGTGGTCACGATTGTCGTCACGTCCGACGACCCTACGTGCGGATCACGACATCACCGGCAGCGGTCCACGAACTCCGCGCGGGTCAACGTGCGTCGACCGCGACCAGCTCGTCCGACTGCGGAAGAACCGGAGCCTTGGTCCGGACCCGCCGGGCATACGCGAGGGCCAACGCCAGGACGAGCAGACCTGCCACTGCCAACCCGGCGCCGAGCAGAGACGGCGCGCGGTACCCGTACCCGGCCGCGATCACCAGACCGCCGAGCCAGGCCCCCCCGGCGTTGGCGATGTTGAGTGCCGAGTGGTTCAGCGCAGCGGCGAGCGTTTGCGCGTCCTCGGCGACATCCATCAGACGGATCTGCAACGCCGGCGTCAGCGCGGTCCCGCTGACACCGATCAGGAACGTGAGCACCAGGGCGGCCCACGGGTTGCTGGCGAGCAAAGCAAACAGGATGAGTACCACCGTGATCGCCACCAGCCCGATGAAGATGGCCCGGACCACACCGCGATCGGCAAGTGCACCGCCGGCGATGTTGCCGGTGACCATGCCGAGGCCGAACAGCATCAGCGCGATGGGGATGAACGATTCGGACACTCCGGAAACGCTGGTCAGCGTGGTGCTGATGTAGGTGTAGAACGCGAACATCCCGCCGAATCCGACGATCCCGATGAACAGCGTGAACCACACCTGAGGCCGGGTGAGGGCGCCCAGTTCGGTGATGGGGTTGGTGATCTTCATGCCGGACAACGTCGGCAGGAACACCGACAGGGCACCGATGGTCAGCAGCCCGATCACCACGACCACGACAAATGCGGCGCGCCATCCCAGGGTGCTGCCGAGCCAGGTGGCGGCAGGGACACCGATCACGTTGGCGACGCTGAGGCCCAGCATCACCTGCCCCACCGCCTTGGCCCGTGCGTCCGGGCCGGCGAGGTGTGCTGCGACCAGAGCCGCGACCCCGAAGTAGGCGCCGTGGGGAAGGCCTGCGACAAAGCGGGCCACCATGAGCATGCCGTAACTCTGCGCGAGCACGGTGGCGGCGTTGCCGATGGTGAAGGCCACCATCAGGGCGATCAGGAGTGTGCGCCGGGACATCCGGGCGGTCAGCGCAGCGATCAGCGGTGCGCCCACCACGACACCGAGAGCGTAGGCAGAGATGACGTGTCCGGCGGTGGGTTCGGTGGTCCCGAGGGAGTCCGCGATCGACGGGAGCAGTCCCATCGCCACAAACTCGGTGGTGCCGATCCCGAAGGCACCGAGGGCAAGAGCCAGGACTGCGTTGCGACGACTTCCCCGCCAGCCCCGCCATCCCTGCGGGTTCGCACTGGAAACAGGGGTACTGACGGCAGACATGGTTCATCCTCTCGAGGGCGCTTGGGGTGAGGCGGCGACGCTGCCGGGCAACCAAGATTTCAACTGCGTGGCCACCGCGATGATTCCCTGCGATGAGGTGAACTCGCCCACAGCCGGGAGATGGAGCTCAGTCCTTGCTGAGCCCGGCCTTGACGCCCCTTCACGACGTTGTCGACTCTCGCCGAACCGCCACCGGCACGCGGGAAAAAGTGCTGTTACGCAAGGTCAGAATCAGTCTGCGCAGGATGCTTTTTTGGCCGGGTGACGCGTGTTATATCCTTATCGCCAGGTCATGAGTATCAGCGACAAGCCCCGGCTCGCTGATCGGCAACCCTCCAACCGCGGTGGGGTGCTCCGGGTGATGACCAGGCCAGCGGTTTTTCGCCGCGGCAAGCGCGGGTCCGAAGGTCGGACCCAACAGTTGGATGCACCACCGACCATGAAGGAAGAAGTTCGCCATGTCTGACACTGACGTCAATCCCGCCGACAACTGGAGCTTCGAGACCAAGCAGGTCCATGTTGGTCAGAGCCCCGATTCGCAGACCTCGGCCCGGGCATTGCCGATCTACCAAACCACCTCGTACACCTTCCGTGACACCGAGCACGCAGCGAACCTCTTCGGACTCGTCGAACCCGGCAACATCTACACCCGCATCATGAACCCGACGCAGGATGCCGTCGAGCAGCGCATCGCGGCACTCGAGGGTGGCGTCGCCGCTCTCCTGGTCGCGTCCGGTCAGGCCGCCGAGACCTACGCCATCCTCAACATCGTCGAGAACGGCGGGCACGTCGTGTCGAGCCCGCGGCTCTACGGCGGTACCTACAATCTCTTCCACTACACACTGCCCAAGCTGGGCATCGAGGTGGGCTTCGTCGAGGACCCCGAGGATCTCGACAGCTGGCGTGCGGCGATCAAACCGAACACCCGCGCATTCTTCGGTGAGACCATCTCCAACCCCAACAACGAGATCCTTGATCTACCGGGAATCAGCTCGGTCGCGCACGAGGCGGGCCTGCCCCTCATCGTCGACAACACCGTCGCCACCCCGTACCTGATCAACCCCCTCGCCCACGGCGCCGACATCGTCGTCCACTCGGCAACCAAGTACCTCGGCGGCCACGGCACAGCAATCGGCGGAGTGATCGTCGACGGCGGAACCTTCGACTGGCGTCAACAGCGAGACGGCAAAGACCTGTTCCCGGGCTTCACCACCCCGGACCCCAGCTACCACGGTGCCGTCTTCGCAGACCTCGGCGCACCGGCCTACGCGCTCAAGGCCCGGGTCCAGTGGCTGCGCGACACCGGCGCTGCGATCTCGCCGTTCAACGCCTTCCTCATCGCGCAGGGTCTGGAGACCCTGAGCCTGCGGATCGAGCGGCACGTGTCCAACGCTCAGGCCGTCGCCAAGTATCTCTCCGAGCACGCTCAGGTCGAGTCGGTCGCGTACGCCGGCCTCGAATCGTCGCGCTGGTACAAGCGGGGTCAGGAACTCGCCCCGCGCGGTCAGGGCGCCATCATCGGCTTCGAGATCGCCGGTGGCGTCGATGCCGGCAAGCGGTTCGTCGAGGGACTCACCCTGCACAGCCACGTCGCCAACATCGGCGACGTGCGCTCGCTGGTGATCCACCCGGCCTCCACCACCCACTCCCAGCTGCTGCCGGAAGAGCAGCTCGCCGCGGGTGTCGCCCCCGGGCTGGTCCGGTTGGCAGTAGGCATCGAGAACATCGCCGACATCATTGCCGACCTCGACGCAGGCTTCGCCGCAGCCAAGTGACGACGAGCCCCAAGCCGACATTGAGCACCGACCCGCACACGCCCCCGCGAATCCACCCGGATTGGGAGTCGCTGCCTGACGGGAAGCTGACCAGTGTGTCGGTGGGGCCCATCGAGCTCGACAACGGCGAGCGCATCGAGAACGTCACCCTCGCCTTCCAGCGGTGGGGCACACTCTCGAAAGCGCGCGACAACGTGGTGCTGGCGCTACACGCGCTCACCGGTGACTCCCATGTCACCGGCCCGGCCGGACCCGGTCAGCCCTCCCCCGGTTGGTGGGATGGGCTGATCGGTCCGGGCGCCGCCGTCGACACGAACGAATGGTGCGTGGTCTCGGCCAACGTCCTCGGCGGTTGTCGGGGGTCCACCGGACCGGCATCGCTCGATTCCGAAGGGCGCGTGTGGGGTTCACGGTTCCCGCAGATCACCGTGCTCGACCAGGTTCGGGCCGAGGTCGCACTGATGGACGCCCTCGAGATCGACACCGTCGCAGCGGTCCTCGGTGGGTCCATGGGCGGCGCGCGGTCGCTCGAGTGGGTGATCGGCTACCCCGAACGAGTGCGCAGTGCACTCATCTTGGCTGTGGGCGCCCGGGCCTCCGCGGACCAGATCGGCACCCAGACCACCCAGATCGCCGCCATCCAAGCCGATCCCGACTGGCAGGGCGGCGACTATCACGGCACGGGCCGCAGGCCGACCGCGGGATTGGGAGTTGCGCGGCGCATTGCGCACATGTACTACCGCCACGAACTCGAGTTGGATGAGCGCTTCGCGAATTCACCCCAGGGACAAGAGAATCCGCTCGAAGGTGGCCGTTACGCCGTCCAGAGCTACCTCGAACACCAGGCCGACAAGTTGGTCCAGCGGTTCGATCCCGGCAGCTACGTGGTGCTCTCGCAGGTCCTCAACCACCACGACGTCGGCCGCGGGCGAGGCGGCGTCGAGGCGGCGCTGCGTAGCTGCGAGGTCCCGGTGATCATCGGCGGTATCGACTCCGACCGTCTGTACCCGATCCGTCAGCAGGTCGAGTTGGCCGAACTGATGCCGGGATGCGTCGACGGCTTGCACGTTGTGCATTCGGCCAACGGCCACGACGGATTTCTGACCGAATTCGATGCGGTCTCAGAGCTTCTGAAGAAAACCGTCGATCTGGCGCGGCGCTGACTCAGCGCTAGACCTTTTTGCCGGACTCCTGTCAGGCGATCAGCGCGCTTGCGGTGTGGGCGCGATGGCGTCTGGGATCGTCGTCGGGGCGATCGGCGTCATGGCGGGCGGGGACTCGATGGCTGTGCTGCCAGGAGGCGGTGTGGTCGGATTACTTGTCGGCGGAACAAGTGTGGGGGTCCACGGGAGCGACGGCAACGGGAACGGCCACAGCGACGGGCTCAACGTGGACGTCGACGGCCGGGACGGTCCGGTGCCCGCCGGCAATTCCGTTGTGGCCCAACCCGGGTCCGAGTTTCCAGCGCCACCGCCGCCACCTCCACCGCCACCGGCAGCCGGTGGTGCCGGATCGACAGTGGTGGTGATCGTCACCGGCTGAGGTTGCACGGGTGGACGGTCCGGTGTGCTCACGCGCGGACTGGAGATCTCGATGGTGGTCGTGGGCGGCGCCGCGGTGGTCGTCGTGGACGACGTAGGTGGCTGCGACGTCGGAGTACTCGGATTGCCCGCCAACGACGAACCCACCGCGTACACGGTCATCAGTGCGCCGGCGAGCAAGGCCCCGAACACGGCAAGCGGCGCGGCCGAGAGCCAGTCGCGACTGCGCCGGCCACCGATGAACGCCAGATCGGCACCACCACGTCCCCGGGCCGCGATCTTCGCGGCGCCGGTGGCCGCCACCGACTCCGGCCCCTTGGGCAGAACTGCCTCGAGACCGGCGGCGTCGACGATCAGGTCACGGAAGATCGGGATGTTGGCAATGCCGCCGACGAGCACCACTGCTTCTGCCCCGGGGGCGTGCGGCCCGTTCACGTAATCGCCGACCACGCGTGCGGCATGCTCGGCCATCGGAGCGGTCAGCCGTTCGAGCGAGGTGCGGGTGACGGTCACCGGGTCGGCGCGGTTACCGACCATCAGCGCTGTCGAATCCTTGCTGGACAGTTCCTCTTTGGCGGTGCGGCAGGCGCTCAGCACCGTGGACTTGCGCCGTCCGCGTAAGCGGCCAGAACCCACGACGTCATCGGCGATCAGCGAATCCAGTGCGATACCGGCAACCGATTCGCTGCGTTGGTAGTCGGTGATGCGACGACTCGACGGGTCGAGGCAGTACATGCCCATCCCGGTGTCGCCGAGGTCGACGACGACCACCTGAGCGAAGCGATTGATCTCACCCGTACTGATCAGCTGGTGCGCTACGGCCTCGGTCTCCGCGACCAACTGGATCTGACGTTTGGCGCCGGTCCCCTTGGACGCGATTTCCCGGGCGTGCTCATCGGTTCGGTAGGCAACGCCGATGGTGCCGACGCGGTCGCCGCGCTCTCGCGCCTGGGTGAGCATCAGATCGATGCCGGAATTGATCCTTCCGGCCCGGGTCAGTCCATCGGTGGGGTCGACGTCGATCACCCGGCCCAGAGAATCGACACGACCACTCTCGTCGGTCGTCAGCAGAACGCAGTGGACCATTCCACTGCCTGCGGACAGGCCCAGCGAGGTGTTCATTGCTCTCTTCCGAACTGTTGATGTGTCGCCTGCCTGCGCGGATGCGGTTCTTCCACATCGTGCGACAAGCTCTCCTGGCGTGCCCCCCAGCACTTTGTTTGCCGGCTCCTGGCCGACGATCGACAACGACCGTCGCCGCTCAGGTCAACCGACTCGTGCAGTAACAGACACAATTGTAATCAATCTGTGCCCAAAGGGTCGATCGAGGTAGCCAACCACAGTATTGCGACGCCGGCCGAGGCCATGGTCACGACGTCGGCGAATCGTCCACGCACCTCGAGGAGACCCACCCTGGAACTGGGCAGAACCGCACGTAGGAGCGCTGCGAGAAGGGCAGCAGACCCGAAGACAAAGGCTCCACGCCGCCAGCGGTCGAACACCAGGAACACCGCTGCGATCACAACCAGGGCGACGACGGCCAAGAAAGGGATCTGCACGAGAACCCACCGCAGCCTGCGAACCTGGTGCAGCCGACGAGCTCGGTTCCGTGCGGCACGATCGGCCCCACCTCGGGTGTCGGACGACCTGGGCGTCATCTGCTGTCGGCGATCAACGCTGTGCGAGCGCGGACTCTGCGCGTTCCACGACGTTGGCCATCAGGAACGCCCTCGTCAGTGGTCCGACGCCACCAGGGTTGGGAGATACGTGGCCTGCCACGTCCCAGACATCGGCCGCGACGTCTCCCACCAGACCGGCATCGGTGCGGCTCACGCCCACGTCCACCACCGCAGCGCCCGGTTTCACCATGTCGGCGGTGATCAGCCCAGCCACACCCGCGGCAGCTATCACGATGTCGCCGCGCCCGACCTCGGCGGCCAGATCCCGGGTACCGGTGTGACAGAGGGTCACCGTGGCGTTGTCGCTGCGCCGCGTCAGCAACAGACCGATGGGGCGGCCAACGGTGACTCCGCGGCCGACCACCACCACGTGGGCACCGGCGATCTGGATGTCGTAGCGTCGCAACAGATGCAGGATGCCCCGGGGGGTACACGGCAGAGGCGCGTCGGACGAGGTTCCGGAACCGTCGAGGACCAGCCGGCCGAGGTTGATCGGGTGCAGACCGTCGGCGTCCTTGTCCGGGTCGATCCGCTCGAGGGCGGCGTTCTCGTCGAGGTGCTTCGGCAGCGGCAACTGCACGATGTACCCGGTACACGCCGGGTCCGCATTCAGGTCGTCGATGGCCTCGTTGAGCTGTTCGGTGGTGATGTCGGCCGGCAGGTCCTTGCGGATGGAGGCGATCCCGAGTTTGGCGCAGTCGTTGTGTTTGCCGCGGACATAGGCCTGCGAGCCCGGGTCGTCGCCGACGAGGACCGTGCCGAGTCCGGGGGTGACCCCCGCAGCCCGAAGTTTGTCCACGCGGGCCTTGAGGTCGGTGAAGACCTCGTCGCGGGTGGCTTTTCCATCCAGTACGGCTGCGCTCACGGTGCCATTGTTCCAGGCGCCGGTGATACCCGGTGCCAGGGGCACGCGCAGGATCGATGAGTGGTCATTCGAGATCGAACCACGCCACTGCGGGCGCCTCGATCCCGCCGACCCAGACGCGCCCGTTGTGTTCGACCACACCCGTGCTCTGACCGAAACCGGCGACGGGGACCCGGTACTCCGCGACGACCCGGACAGTGGCCAGATGGATCTTGAGCAGACGCATCGGTGCCACCGCCTTCGGCAACAGACGATCCGGCAGCCGCCAGAGCAGTTTGCGCAGACCGGGTCTGCCGGCCAGGGCGTCGAGTGTGCCGTTGCGGTTGGCCACGAGGGCGAGCCACATGTGCTCACCATCTGGTGCCAGCGAACTGTTGTCGGGAAAGGCGGGCAGACCGTCGAGAACCACCGAATCGGTTCCCGTCTCCAGATCGAAGGACCGTAACCGGTAGGCGCCGGTCTCGGCGATCAGCAGCCGACCCTGGTGCACGACCAGTCCGTTGGCGAACTGCAGACCGGTCAGGACCACGTCAGCAGTACCCGACCAGGGCGAGGTCGATGAATCGTGAGAGCCCGGATCACCGGGATCATTCAGCACCACGCGCAGCAGCCTGCCCGCGCCCGAGTGCTCGAAGATGTCGGCCATGTACATCTCATACGGATGGCGGGTGGTCGACTGGGTCACGTAGAGCTCGACTGGCCGTGGATCGGGGCCGTCGGTGGCGGCGGTGACCACCACGTTGGAACAGAAGGTCAGCCGTTCTCCACCGACCTGGTCGACGACCGTGTCGATGCGTCCGGACCGGACGTCCATGTGCAACAGGCCGCGCTCGCTGTCGCAGATGAACAGATGTTCGCCGAACAGCTCCATACCCAAGGGGCGCCCACCGGTGTTCGCCACCACCTGCCGCGAGTGGTCGACCGGGTCGATGCAGATGATGTTGCCGCCGATGGCACCGGTGTAGACCCGTCCTTTGCGGTCCACGACGACGTCCTCGGGTGAATCGTCGTCCAGGGTGATCACCGTGACTTCAGGGGTGAGCGGAGCCGGCCAGCCCGCGGTGTTCGCAGGAGGCGGCGTCCAGGCCACCGGGTGGATGACCGGCTTCTTCGGCGCACTGTTGTGCTTGTAACCAGGCCTCCGGGCCTCACCAGGTGTGTGGGTCACAACTCTCCTCCCCCGATCCGCAGACCGTGTGCCACCGCGAACTCCATGGCCTGGTCGGGATCGACCGAGGCGTCGGTCACCGACGCCTGCAGCCAGAGCATCGGGTCGCATCGCGCACCGCGCAGGTTCGCTTGTCCGAGTTTGACACCTACAGCCCGGATCCCGGTGAGATCTGAGCCGGAGAGATCCGCGCCGATCAAGATGGACTCGGTCAGGTTCGCCTCGCGGAGGCGGCATCCCCGGAGCACCACGCCCGACATGTCCAGACCGCCGATCGACATCAGCGACATGTCGCAGTCGATCATCGTCAGGGGCCGAACCCGCGAGTGGGTGATGACCGAGCCGACCAGACTGCAGTCGGCCATCTCGACCTTGTTGAGATGGGTGCGCTCGAAGTGGCAATTACGGAATGCACTCGACCGATGCCGGGAGCGGGCCAGACTCGCGCCGGTGAAGTCGCAATCGGTGAATGTTGTGCCCTCCGTGGACAGCTCGCTGAGGTCACATTCGACAAAACTGCATCCGACGAACTGCCGGCCCATCCATTCCTCGCCGGAATGGTCGGCAAAATCGAACCGTTCGTCCACGGTGGCCTCATCGCTCATGAGTGCATGTCTACACCGCCACGGCGACACCGCCGAAGAGTCCTCCATGGCGGTGAGTCAAGCTTGACGAGTGTTCCGACTGCTGTTCCACGAGCCCTGCATACCCCCCAACACCGGCAACGCGATCCGGTTGGCGGCCAACACCGGGTGTCAGCTACACCTGGTGGAACCGCTGGGATTCGACCTGTCCGAACCCAAGGTGAAGCGTGCCGGGCTCGACTACCACGACATGGCCTCGGTGACCGTGCATGAGGATCTGTTCTCCGCCTGGGGTGCGCTTGCCCCACAACGGGTTTTCGCCTTCACCGCCCATGCCGACACGTTCTACACCGACATCCACTATCAACCCGGCGACGTTCTGTTGTTCGGTCCCGAGCCCACCGGGCTGTCGGAAGAGGTGATGTCCGACCCACACGTGACCGAACGTGTCCGAATCCCCATGTTGGCCGGCCGGCGTTCGCTCAACCTCGCGAACGCGGCGAGCATCGTTGTGTACGAGGCATGGCGACAGCACGGTTTCGCCGGGGCGGTCTAGCGATCGGGGTGGTCGGACTATCGAGCTGATCTGACGTCAGTCGATCGGAAGGCCACGCATCACGAAACGCCGGAGCATTCCCGCTGTCGGCTGGTCCAGTCGGAGTTCGGCGTTGTCCGACTCATGAGGTGCGGTCACCCGTAAGACCAATTCGCCGCCGGGCAGGATGTCGGCGGAATAGATGTGGTCGCTGCGTTCCCATCCGAGGTGCAGACCACCGTCGGCAGTTGCGCTCGGCGCCGACTCGTTCCAGTAGGAACTGGGCAGTCCATTGCGGTAGATCTCGTAGAACTCTTTGGCTTGCGGGCTCGGGGCCAACGAGTCAGCACCCTGCCAACCGTCTTCGAGCGCCCAGACGATCGCGATCTGAGTGTCCAGCGAGTTCTCGCTGTCGGTGGTCTCGACAGCCCCGGGTGTCTGGCGGTTGAGATTGTTCGAATAGCTGCGCGTCATCTACCGAGGCTAGTCGCTGCGGGCCGGTAAATACAGGCCGCCGAACGTGCCCACCCATGCCGGTACTGGCTAGCGATCCCAATCAACCCGTTCGGCCATGGCCAGCAACGTGTTTCGCCGGCCTGGGCTGGTGGCGGCGATCCAGGCGATCTTGCCGTACACATGCTCGCGGAAACGCGGATGGTCGTCGCGGTTCTGGGCGTGGGCGCCCGTACGAATGGCGTTGTGCAGCAATGCCCTGAGGTTGTCGTAGTCGACCCGGCCGACCCTGGGCCGGTCGTTGACCACCAACCCCGCGAGTTGCTGCCGCTGGTGTGAGTACATGATCTTCGTCTTGTCAGGGTGAACGGTGAAGCCTTCGTCGGCGATGATCCGCAGCACTGTCCAGAGCACCTTCCCTGCGTTCATGACGTCGCCCGAGATGGCCAGATCGTCGCCGTAACGGCTGTAGTGAAGGTTGTTCTGCTGGGCATAACCCCAGATCCGGCGGTCCATGGTGCGCATGACCAGGTTGGCCAGGGCCGGCGAGGTCGGGGCGCCCTGCGGTAGATGCCGCCCCCGCAGCAGCGACGCGTGGGCGAAGTCGAGACCTCGAAGGACATCGGGAGGTGTTGCGGTGGTGCATATCTCAGACAAGAGCCGGGCTGTCCTCCGGTAACCGACAGCTGCGAATACCGCGCGCACCCGCGCCGAGGTGATGGTCGGAAAGCAGTTCCGTAGATCGACCCGCAGCACCACGTTGCGGTCGGAGTGTGGCCAGGCAAAACTCGCGGTGGACCGGCCTGCGACAAATCCCTGCGCCGCGCGATGCGGCGGGATGCGATCGAGTATCTCTCGGAGTATCCGGCGCTGGATCTCGCGTAGATGGGGTTTTGGGGCCTCGATCACCCTGACGCCGTCACGTTTGGGGATCGCGACATACCGATAATGGACGAGCGCAGTCTTTTTCGAGCGTAGCCAGTGGCCTCGATCGGCGAACCACTCCAGTTCGCCCACCGTGAGGCCGAGCCAGCGCGCCACATCGGTGGCGTCGGCCAGTGGAGTGAGACCGAACGTCATTTCGGGCGTCGGCAGTTCATCGAAGACGTGGCTGCGGTTCTCGATGACCATCGACCACAGCGCCCTGCGGACGGCCTCCGGCTCGGGCCTTTCGGGGAACTTCTCGAGCAGCAGACCGAGCAGGGCCGTGGCTGTGGCAGGCGCCATCGTTGCCGCAAGCATGTCGCCCAGTGCATGGACCGACCACCGCGGATCCACCTCGAGCCGGTTGATCAGCAGGTCGAGCGACCGTGCCGGGATGCGGATTCCGGGGCCCAGGCCACCGAGGTCGTCAGGATGTCCGGAGTCGGTGGGGTCGCCCAGATCGGTCGAGTCGGTGGTCATGAGGCAGATGCGCGGCGGCGGGGCGACCAGAACTCTCGTCTGCGGCGCCGGGTAGCACGCGGAGCGTGCCTGCCGGCGTCGGACGCTGATACCAACTGCGAGATGCACCCAGGGGTTGCCCCTGAGACGGGTTCGGAGAACCCACTCTCGCCCCGCCCACCGCGCATCCCGTCATGCTAGTGCCGGCCGGTACTCGCAGCGATCCATCAAACGGCCCACCAGCCGCTGACCGTGCCGAAACTCGCGTCGAGTGGGCCGATACGCTCCGCGTCGGCACGGTCAATCCCGGTTTCGGCACGGTCGACGGGTGTTTCGGCACGGTCGACGGGTGTTTCGGCACGGTCGACGGGTCAGGCCCAGTCACGAGATCGGGATCCGACACGGAGGTCCATGCGCTGCAGGCGGTCGGCCACCACCGTCACCGCCCCCTCGGCATTTTGCACCCGCCCCCGGATCAGCAGGGCGGGCGCCGTCTGAGCCAGTTTGCGGTATTTCGCCCAAAGACCTACCGAGCACACCACATTGACCATCCCGGTCTCGTCTTCCAGGTTCACGAACGTCACCCCCGCCGCCGTGGCGGGTCGTTGCCGGTGGGTCACCGCACCGCCGACCAGCACGCGGGAACCGTCGGGCACCGACAACAGGTCCGCTGCCGCGACCACTCCCAGCGCGTCGAGCTGGGGGCGGATGAACTCGGTGGGATAGCTGCCCGGGCTGACCCCCGTCGCCCACACGTCCGACGCCGCCATTTCGACCTCACTCATCCCCGGAAGTGCCGGCGCAGCACTGTTCTCATGCAGCGGCAGCCGGTCGGACTTCTCCTGAGCTGCCGAACCGGCATCCCACAACGCCTGCCGTCGACTGATGCCGAAACAGTCGAATGCCCCGGACGTGGCCAAGGCCTCGAGCTGGTTGGTGCTCACATTCGTACGCCGGGACAGGTCCGCTGCGCCCGTGAACGCGCCACCGGTCAAGCGCTGCTCGACGATCTGCTCGGCCAATTCGGTACCGATCGACCGCACCGACGCCAGCCCGAGGCGCACGTCGAGTCCGTCGTTCTCCAGATCGGCGTCCACCTGCGAGAGGTTGATGTCAGGACCATGTACGGCGACGCCGTGGCGCCGGGCGTCGGCAACCAGCGTCTGCGGTGAATAGAAGCCCATGGGCTGCGCTTTGATCAACGCCGCGCAGAAGGCCGCCGGGTGATGCAGCTTGAGCCAGGACGAGTAGAACACCAGGGACGCAAAACTCTGCGAATGACTCTCCGGGAAACCGAAATTGGCGAACGCTGCCATCTTCTCGAAGATGCGGTCGGCCATCTCCCCGGTGATGCCGTGCAGATCCTTCATCCCCTGGTAGAACCGGCCGCGTAGCCGGTTCATCTTCTCCGGCGATCGCTTCGACCCCATCGCGCGGCGCAACTGGTCGGCCTCCGCGGCACTGAACCCGGCCACATCCACCGCAACCTGCATCAACTGCTCCTGGAACAGCGGCACCCCCAGCGTTCGCGCGAGTGCCGCCTCCATCGAAGGGTGTTCACAGGTCGGCTCTTCCAATCCGTTGCGACGCCGGATATACGGGTGCACCGATCCACCTTGAATGGGCCCGGGGCGGATGAGCGCCACCTCCACCACCAGGTCGTAGAACTTGCGTGGCTTGAGGCGGGGCAGCGTTGCCATCTGCGCCCGCGATTCCACTTGGAACACCCCGACGGTGTCTGCTTTGCACAACATGTCGTACACGGCTTTTTCGGTCAGATCGATCTTCGCCAGGTCCACATGGATGCCGCGGTGCTGCTCGAGGAAGTCGATGGCGTAGTGGATGGCCGAGAGCATTCCCAGACCCAGCATGTCGAACTTCACCAGACCGATGGCAGCGCAGTCGTCTTTGTCCCATTGCAGCACACTGCGATTGGGCATCCTGGCCCATTCGGTGGGACAGACGTCGGCGATCGGCCGGTCGCAGATCACCATGCCGCCGGAATGGATTCCCAAATGTCTCGGCATGCCGTTGATCTGATTGGCGAGGTCGACCACATCGTCGGGGATGTCGTGTTCGTTGGCCTTTGCCGCATCGTATCGATGCACCTGTTTGCTCCAGGCATCCTGCTGCCCCACCGAATACCCCAGTGCGCGAGCCATATCCCGCACCGACGACTTGCCCCGATAGGTGATCACATTGGCGACCTGAGCGGCGTTCTGCCTCCCGTACCGCCGGTACACGTACTGGATGGCCTCTTCTCGCAGATCCGACTCGATGTCGATGTCGATGTCGGGCGGGCCATCGCGGGCAGGTGACAGGAATCGTTCAAACAGCAGATCGTTGCCGACCGGGTCGATCGCGGTGATGCCCAGTGCGTAACACACCGCCGAGTTGGCTGCACTGCCGCGGCCCTGACAGAGGATGTCGTTGTCGCGGCAATACCTGACGATGTCCTCGACCACCAGGAAGTAGCCGGGGAACCCGAGGGTGTCGATCACATCGAGTTCGTGCTCGATCTGCTCATACGCCTTGGGATGGCTCTGCGGCGTTCCGTACCGCTCGGTGGCCCCACGTGCGGTCAGTTCTCGCAGCCATGAACTCTCCGTGTGCCCTTCGGGTACGTCGAACGGCGGCAACTGCGGTGCGATCAGATGCAGTCCGAAGGCGAGCTCGCCGGCCAGCATCGCGGCGTTGTCGATGGCATCGGGGTGAGCACTGAGAAGCCGCGCCATCTCGTCCCCGCTGCGCAGGTGGGCGCCCCCGAGGGGCGCGAGCCAGCCATCCATCTCATCCAGGCTGCGGCGGGCACGCACCGCGGCCATCGCCATCGCCAGCCGCCTGCGATGTGGCGCCGAGAAGTGGGCGCCCGTGGTCGCCACCGTCATCACCCGATTGCGCCGGGCCAGCCCGGCGAGCACCGCGTTGCGTTCATCGTCATCGGCCATTCCTTGCGCGGTCAGTTCCACGGCCACGTTGTCGCGGCCGAACAGGTCGACCAACTCACCGAGCGCTGCATCGGCGGCATCTGGGCCACCCGACGACAGTGCCTGGCGCACAGTGCCTTTTCGGCATCCGGTGAGTATCAGCCAGTGCCCGTCCGCGGCCCCTGCCAACGTCTCGACGTCAAAACGCAGGAGTCCCTTCTCACCTGCGGCCATGTGTCCGGCGGCGATCTGCCGGGACAGCCTGCGGTAGCCCTCCTGACCCCGGGCCAGGACCAGCAGATGCGAACCGTCCGGATCGGCCACACCGGTGCGAGGGGCATCACGCAGCAGCGAGAGTTCGGAGCCGAAGACGGTGGGCAGCTTCCATTCCAGGGCTGCCTCGGCGAAACGCACCACCCCGTAGAACCCGTTGTGGTCGGTGATCGCCAAGGCTTCGAGGCCCAGCCGATGCGCTTCCTCCGCCATCTCCTCGGGACTGCTGGCCCCGTCGAGAAAACTGTAGGAGCTGTGGGCGTGCAGTTCGGCGTACCGGACCTGCGACTTGCCTCGTCGTAACTCGCCGGCCTCGTAGGGCGTGCGTTTACGCGACCACGCCGGACTGTCGCCACCGTCGCCGGCAAAGGTCTCGCCGGATCGGCCGCCGACATGCGGCCGCCCGGAGAGAACCCGTTCCAGCTCCGACCAGGTCGGAGGGCCGTTGTGCCAACCCACACCTCACCGTATCGAACATGTTTTCGATGAACAAGCCCGGCGATTGCCAGCTCGCAGCGCTCACCACGGACCGGCCCGGACAGCCGATTATGTCGGCACGGGTCACCCGACTCTGGCATTGTTGACCCACATGATGCACCGCGATGTCGGTGGCCCGAGCGGCCGGAGACAACACCCCTCGCCACACTCGACAGCAGCCGGCCGCACCCTCACACACCTCAACGGCACGGCGCGGTGACCCACACCGACAGTGTCGACTCAGGCCCCGACAACAGGGTGCTCACTGCCACCGCAGCCCTGGACACCCCGTTTCTCGCCGTCGACGACGTCGTTCTCGACGCCAACCTCGCACGGATGTCCGAGTTCGCCGCCGGATCGGGTCTGGCGCTGCGCCCGCATGCCAAGACCCACAAGAGCACCGAACTCGCCCACCGTCAGATCGCGCATGGAGCGGTCGGGCTGACCGTCGCCACCATCGGTGAAGCCGAGGTGTTCGCGGCGGCGGGCATCACCGATCTGTTCATCGCCTATCCGCTCTGGGTCACCGAGAGCAAGGCGCAGCGACTTCGCAGGGTCATGGATCAGGCCCAAGTGCTCCTGACCGTGGATTCGGCGGCAGGCGCCGGGCAGTTGGCACAGCACCTGCCTGGCGCGCGTGTGCTCGTCGAGATCGACAGCGGTCATCACCGGACCGGCGTGCATCCTCAGCGCGCCGGCGATGTCGGACATCGTGCGGTGGCGGCAGGACTGAAAGTGCTCGGCGCGTTCACCTTTCCCGGACACAGCTACCAACCCGGCCGTCCCGCCGGGGTGGCCAGGCAAGAGTCCGGAGCCCTTGCCATGGCAGCCCAGTCGCTGCGCAACGGCGGTATCGATCCGGTCATCCGCAGTGGTGGTTCGACGCCATCGGCGAGCGAGGCGGATCCTTCGGTGCTCACCGAGATCCGGCCGGGCGTGTACGTGTTCGGTGATGCCCAGCAGGTGGAATTGGGTATCTGCACGTTCGCGCAGGTGGCGCTCACCGCGGTCACCACGGTCGTCCACCGCGAAGCAGGCAAAGTGGTACTCGATTGTGGCAGCAAGGTTCTGGGGGCTGACCAGCCCGCGTGGGCCAGCGGCGGTGGCCGTCTGCCGACCTATCCCGACGCCCGTGTCATTGCACTGTCCGAACACCACGCCACCGTCGACTTCGCCAATTCGCAGTCGCGGCCGGAGGTGGGAGACCGGGTTCAGGTGGCGCCCAATCACGTCTGTGCCGCAGTCAATCTCGCAAACGAGCTGATGGTGGTCGACCTCGCCGGTGAGGTGACGCCGTGGCGGGTGAGCGCACGAGGAGCCAACTCGTGAGAGCCCTGTGGACGGTGGTGCTGATCATCACCCTGACCGTGGCCGGCTGTGCCCGGGAATCGGAGCAGGCGGTGACCGCACAACTGACCAAGGCCTCCGGGGTCCGCTTCGACCAGATCGGCGTCGACGAAGTGCGTGAAACGGCAGACACCATGGTCGTCGACACCACGGGGTTCGGCGTCGACGTGCTGCGGGGCACCGACCTCTCGGACAATCAGGTGATCTCTCCGTGGAGCGCGATGATCGCACTACAGATGCTGCGGGCGGGCGCGGGTGGCACCACCGCTGCCGAACTCGATGCGGTGATCGGTCAGCAGGACGACGATGCCAGTGCGGCGCTGATCGGACAGCTCGATCGATTCGACGGTGATCCCGGCGGCGTCGACGAGGACAAACCCCCCACCCCACCGGTGTTCCATCAGGCTGCCGGAATCTTCATCGACGATTCGGTGGAGGTCGCCGCCGAATACCTCGAAGTGCTCGGCAGCCGTTTCGACAGCGGGGTGTATCCGGTGGACTTCACATCGCCTGACACCGAATCCGCCATCGACAAATGGCTGGCGGTGAACACCGGGGGCAAGATCCTCGAGACCCCCACCGACTACAACCCGGACACGGTGATCAGCCTTCTCTCGACCGTCTACCTCGCAGCCGCGTGGCAACAGCCGTTCTCACCGGATTCCACTGCACCAACCGATTTCACCTCCGCTGACGGATCGGTCGACGAGGTCAACATGATGCGCAGAACGGTCTCGGCCAACTGGGTCTCCGGCGCGGGGTGGACCGGCGTGCAACTGCCCTATTCCGACGGACTGGCCATGCAGGTGTTCTTGCCCGAGGGCCGCGACGTGAGGACGATACTCGACCAACAGGTGCTTTCCGGGGCGAGCACACAGCTGCGTTCGGCGCCCACCACATCGGTGTCGGTGAGTCTGCCTCGATGGGAGGTGGAGAGTTCGGTGGATCTCAAGACCGTGCTCGAAGCGCTCGGCGTCCGAGAACTGTTCACCGACGCTGCCGATTTGAACGGCATCAGCCCCCAGCTGCTCGTCACGGCCGCCGCCCAGGACAGCACCATCACGGTGGGCGAAAAAGGCACGGTGGCAGCGTCGGCGACCCAGATCGATGCCGGTGTCACCGCGATGCCCCCTGAGCAGATGGAACTCTTCGTCGCCGACCGACCATTCGTGTACCAGATCATCGACACCTCAACGGGTTTGCCGCTGTTCCTCGGATCGATCAACAAGCCGGGGAGGGTCTGATGGCGCGGACGGCGCACCGATACGCAGCCCTGTTGCGCGGTGTCAACGTGGGTGGCATCCGAATCAAGATGGCCGACCTCAAGGCCTGCGTCGAAGCGCTCGGGCACACGAACGTCAAGACCGTGCTCGCCAGCGGCAATGTACTGTTCGAGTCACCGAGTACCGATGTGGACGGGCTCACCGCTGCACTCGAGAAGGCTTTGTCCGACCGATTCGGCTACGCGGCAGGGGTTCTCGTGGTGCCTGTCGACAGGCTCACTGCGATCATCGACGCCTACCCGTTCCCCGAACGAGACGACTGGCACGCATATGTCGTCTTCTACTCCGACCCCGTTCAGGTCGACCTCGTCGCCGCGATCGCGGACGAACTCGATCCGCAGCAGGAACAGATCGCAGCAGGCGAGTCGGTGCTGTACTGGCAGGTACGAAAAGGCGACACCCTCGACAGCGTGATCGGTAAACGCACCGGATCGAAGAAGAAGTCGGATTCCGGCTGGTTCCTCACCAACCGGAACCTCAACACCTTACGTAAGTTGCAGTGAATTGCCCTGCGCTGCAGGGTGTCAGCCTGCAGCGGGTACCAGCGACCGCTCGCGGATGTCTGCTGGCAGGTCTTCGTCCGGATGCCCGAGCCCCAGGTTTTCCCGCAACGTGCTGCCCTGGTACTCCGTACGGAACAGACCGCGACGCTGGAGCTCGGGGACCACATAGTCGACGAAGTCGTTGAACGTTCCCGGTGTCTGGGCCGTGGAGACGATGTAGCCATCGGCTTCTCCCCCGGTGAACCCGGCCTCGATCTGATCGGCCACGTCGGAAGCGGTACCCACGAATTGCGGCAGCAGCACTCCCTGCGCGTAGAGCTTGCCGATGTCGCGGAGCGTCAGGCTGTTCCGTTCACTCAGACGCCTCGCCACATCGAACAGTCCCTGCGTTCCGGAGACGGAGATGTCTTCCAGTGGGGCGTCGAGGTCGTACTGCGAGAAGTCGTGGTCGGTGTGTACCGACAGTGTGATCAGGCCCGAGATCGGATCTGCGAGTTCGTTGTGGAACGCCTGCTTCTCCCGGGCCATCGATTCGGTCTCACCGATGAACGGGATGAACGAGGGCAGGATCTTGACATGGTCGGGATTGCGGCCCACGTCGACCACACGCGACTTGACGTCGTCGTAGTAGGCCCGACGCCCTTCCGGCGTCGGGTCGATCTCGAAGATGGCTTCGGCCCATCGGGCCGCAAAATCCTTTCCTGTGGAGGACGATCCGGCCTGGATGAGCACCGGACGATGCTGGGGTGATCTCGGCTGGTTCAGCGGGCCCCGGGTGCGGTAGTACCGACCGTCGTGGTCGACCGGACGAACCTTGTCCGCATCGGCCCACACCCCGCTCGCCTTGTCCGCGACAACGGCGTCCTCGTCCCACGCCGACCACAGCTCCACTGCGGTCTGCACGAACTCCTCGGCTCGCAGATATCGCTCGTCGTGTGCCACGTGCTGGTCGAAACCGAAATTGAGCGCTTCGGCCTGGGTCAGGGATGTGACGATGTTCCATGCCACCCGGCCGCGGGATATGTGGTCGAGGGAGCCGAAGACCCGAGCGAGTTCGTACGGGTGGAAGTAGGTGGTGGACTTGGTGATCGCGATGCCCAGATGGCTGGTGACCGCGGCGATGCTGGCGGCGACAACGGACGGATCGAGTGTCGCGGCGGCCTGGGTGCCACGACGCAGTGGTTCGGACTGATCTGCACCGAAACGCAAGGGGGCGGCCAGCAGATCCGCGAAGAACGCGAAGTCGAACTTGCCGCGCTCGAGGATGCGGCCGACACGGTGATAGTGCTCGGGTGAGAAGAATTCCGTCGTGGAGCCCGGGTGCCTCCATGCGGCATGGGAATGGGTGACGGGCGAGGCGATCAGGAATCCGCCCAGGTGCAGTTGACGACTCATCGGTATCAGGTCCTTCGGGTGTCGAGAGGGCGCCGGAAGGCGCTCGCTGCCATCGAAGTCGGGAACGACGGACTGTCCAAGTGTTCTCGTCACCCTGGGTGAAACAGGGCCCACATCCGCCGTGCGGCGTACCGTGCGTCATTCGTACACGCCTTCGACGGTCCACTGCCCATCTTGGTAGTGCAGCAACAATGCTCGTGAATCCTCTAGCAGCACTTGCGCTCTGGCGTATGTCCCGACATGCACATCGACGCCACCGCCACCATCCCCCGGCCCTGCGGCCCACCACCGTTCGTCGGTGGCCCACGGCCCCGCCCACCAGCTCAACGACCAACTGCGCCGGCCCCAGGTCAGACTGGCCGGATCGGCACTGAAACTGCCGCGGGCAGTGACCTGCACCGGGGAGTCCTCGGCGTCGAGAAGGGTCACCGGTGCCATCGGCAGCACTGAGGGCGACGGTCCCGGCAATTGCCCCGGCCAGGGGGCATCCGGGTCGGCCTGTGCCACCAATTCGTCCCCGAGGGGTACCAGGGTGATCTGCTGACCGGGCCCACGGCCACCACTGCGTACCGGAACCTGCACGCGTTCGCCTCCCAACAACCCCTGCACCCGCACCAGTGCCCGGCGCACCCGCTCGGCCACTTCTCCGTCTCCTCCGGCCAATCCCCCGCCCGTGAGCCCGAGTTGCATCGCACCCGAGCCGATCACCTCCACCGGATCGAGACGCAACATCACCACCGGCCCATCTGGGCGGTCGGCGGCGCTGCGTCCGGAAAGCCACCCTTCCAATTGCCAGCGGATCCGGTCAGCTGTCGCGTCAGGGGTCAGCGGCTGTGCACAACGCCAGGTGCGGGAGTACTCACGACCGCTCTCGGTGGTGGCCTGCACGGTGAGCCGCGTGCAGGCCACCGACGCCGCGGCCAGCACATCGTGCAGCTGGGCGGACAGTCGCCTGCCGATGAAGGCGGCGGCATCGACGCGGTCCACCGGTGGGTCGCAGCGATGTTCGACGACCAGGTCCGGTGGTGGCGCTTGCCCCGACGGCGGGCGTTGCGGCAATGCCCGAGCGGTGCGGTGCGCGAAGATCGCGTCCGCCCCGAAGCGGGTGGCGACATCGGTGGACGACAGTTCGGCAAAGGCGCCGATGGTTCGAAGCCCCATCCGCCACAGCAGATCGACCAGGGCAGGTCGATCGTCGGCACACATGCTGGGCTCCACCGCCAATTGCGAGATACGCAGTGGCGCAAGGAACTCGGCACCTTTGCCCGGAGGTACCACCTTGCCGAGCCGAGCAGCGATGATCGCCGTGAAGAGTTCGTCGGCGATACCCACCTGGGATTCGATGCCACAGGCAGACACCACGTCGGTGAGTTTTTCGGCCGCCGCCTCTTCACCACCGAAATAGCGCGCAACCCCACGGGCTGGCAGCACCAGAAGTCCCGGCCGCAACACCTCGACCATCGGGATCAGTTCGGCGACGGCGGCGGCCACCGGTTCGAACAACCGGGCATCACGTCCCTCGTCCGCATCTGTCACGGTCAGCTGGGGGCACCGCGCCTGGGCATCGCGTTTACGCATCTCCCGGCGCACCCCCACCGCACGTGCCGCGGCAGAACAGGCGATCACGCGGCCGGACCGCAGCACCGCAACCGGACGATCCGGCGACAGATCCATCTCTGCCGCCGCGGCGACGGCCGGCCAATCCGGGCACCAGACCCCGAACACCCGATCACTCATCTACAACGCCACCGGCAGCGAAGGAGCATCGTACGAATTGCTCTGGGAGTCGACCACATCGACGAGCTGCACCCGGTCGCCGCAATGCATCACGTCCAGCCGGGTATCGGCTCCGGCGAATCCGCGTCCGTGTGAACGGACCGCGAGTGATACACCTCCGAGTCGGCCGTAACCACGCCGCACAGCAGAAGGCTGGTGGGCGGTGGGCTGATGCCGGTACGCACAGACCCGCGACTGCAACTTCACATGTGCTCCCGACCACGTGCCGTCGGTGACCACCAGCACCGCGCCCTTGCTACGAGCGCGGGCCATCACCACCCGGCTGCGCGAGGGTGGCACCGAGATACCACCGAGGCCCACCACCACCAGGTCGAGTCCATCGAGCAGCACCGCGGCGATCTCCACCGGATCTGGCCCGGGGTCGGGTATTACCGCGATCCGGGACAGGTCGGCCCCCATCTCGACCGCCGCGAGCAGACACAGCTGCGGCTGACCGATGACCGCCACATGACCGCCGTCGGCACTGACCTGTGCGATCAGCGACAACAACAGCGACCGTGCACCCTCCAAGGCCAACACCTGACCACGAATCAGCCCGGCACCGGGGAGCACCCGTTCGAGAGCCGGCGGGACAGCCAGCCTCTCGCGGTCGGTGTACTTCTCCTGCTCATTGACAACCGCCGACATCTGTCTTTGTGGCACAACGGATTCGGGCTTTGATCGAGTGGTGGCAGCAGCGAGGGTCTGCCGCAACATCGCCAGCTTCTGCGCCTTGTCCGGAGCTGTCTCCATGGTCTGCATCGCACCCCTGTCCATACTCCCCACCAAGGAGGAAGTGGCGCAGGGAAGTTGCAACCACCGGTCTGACTCGAACACATTTTCGATTCTTTTCGAATGTAGGTCAGCACTCCGACAAGCGTCAATACGCCTCGGCGCGTCGTCCGGGCGAGTCGTCCTCGCCCGGCACACCACCCACTCCAGTCTCAGGAGTCCACTAAGGTCAGACCAATGAGCGCCTCTTCCTACCGCGTTCCCGGCCCCGATTATCTGGTTGCCGGGCGGTACCGTCTGCGCTCGAAGATCGGTGGCGGTGGCATGGGCGCCGTCTGGTTGGCGCACGACACCCTCCTCGACCGGCAGGTCGCCATCAAGCAGGTGTTGTCGGTGGCCGGCATGACCGAGGACTCCGCCGCCGAGATGCGACAGCGAGCCATGCGCGAGGGCCGGATCGCGGCCCGGCTGAGTCATCGCAACGCCATCGCCATGCACGATGTGGCACTCGACGCCGGTGAGCCCTGGTTGGTGATGGAATACCTGCCCTCGCGCAGCATCGCCGAGATCCTCCATCAGGCCGGCACCATGCCCGTCAAGCAGGTGGCCCAGATCGGCGCCCAGGTGGCCGACGCCATGGCCGAGGCCCACAACGCAGGCATCATGCACCGCGACATCAAGCCGGGCAACATCCTCATCGCAGAAGGACGCAACGCCGGGCTGGTGAAGCTGACCGATTTCGGGATCTCGCGGTCCAAGGACGATGTACAGCTCACCCAGACCGGAGTGATCACCGGTACCCCGGCGTACTTCGCTCCCGAGGTCGCCCGCGGCGAAGATCCGACGGAGGCCTCCGACGTCTACTCGCTCGGCTCCACCCTCTACACCTGCGTGGAAGGTCAGCCGCCGTTCGGGCTCGACGAGAACTCCCTGGTGCTGCTGCACAAGGTCGCCCGCGGCGAGATCATCCGACCCCAGCGGGCCGGAGCCCTCGAGGGCGCTCTGCTCGCCATGCTCGAGCCGAGTCCGGCCCGCCGGCCGACGATGGCCGGGATCCGCGATCGGCTTGCCCAGATCGCCGCGGGCGATGCCGGCAACACCGCACAGATCCTCACCAGTCCGCTGGATCGACGAACCGCGCCTCTCCCTCCGCGGCCACCCACCCGGCGCATCCCGACCACCACCGAGTCAGGTCTCCCGGCGGCTCACGGACCGACCACTGTCGGGCGGGCCCACCCGACCTCGGGTGTCGGCGAGTCCTGGCAGGTCACCCAGCACTCACGGCCGGTGTTCTCCGGATTTGACCAACCACCCGGGAAGACCGATCCGCCCCGCCACGCAGCTCTCGCCGCCGCGGTGTTCCTGGCGTTCGTGGTGCTCGCCGCCATCGCGGTCACCCTCATCGCACTGCTCCGCTAGACCACGCGTCGCCTCGAGCCCTACGCACCGGTTCGGATCAGTGCGCCGCACACACGGCGCCCGTCGGCACTAGCTGATGTGCCGGTTGGCGGCCCACCTGGTGAGTGCGTTGCGATTGGACTGCTGGGTCTTGCGCAGGACATTGGACGCGTGGGTCTCCACCGTCTTGATGGAGATAACGAGGTCTTCGGCGATCTCCCGATACGTGAACCCCCGGGCCAGCAGCCGCAGGACCTCCATCTCGCGTGGAGTCAGCGAATCGAGTTCCGGATCCAGATGTGGTTCCGGCACGGGCGATTTCCCGGTGAACGAATCGAGCACGAATCCGGCCAGACGCGGACTGAACACGGCGTCCCCGTCTGCGACCCGGCGCACGGAGTCGGCCAATTCCGAGCCGCCGATCGTCTTGGTGACATAGCCGCGGGCACCCGCGCGAATGGTGGCGATGACGTCTTCGGCGGCGTCGGACACACTCAGCGCCAGGAAGACGGGCGACTTCTGCGGTGCGGCGTCGGCGACACCTCGCAGCACCGCGATCCCCCCACCGGCAGGCATGTGCACATCGAGCAACACCACGTCCGGTGACGACTGGAGGATGCCCGCGATCGCATCGCCGACCGCCCCTGCCTCCCCGACCACGGCCATGTCGGTCTCCGAGGCCAGCTCCGCTCGTACGCCAGAGCGGAAGACACCGTGGTCATCCACAAGAAACACCCGGTATGGCTCACTTCGGCCGGTCATCGCCCCAACTCTCTAATTCACCGCATCCGATTCGGAACCGGCGTCCTCACCGAGGTCCGTGACCGACGGCGTCTCGCCGCCACGCGGCATCGACATCCGGACATCAACCCCTCGACCGGCGGCCGACTTGATCTCAACGCTACCGCCGTGCCGCTGCACCCGCGCCTTGATCGACCCCGACACCCCGCGGCGATCTTCTGGTACCTGGTCGGGGTCGAAGCCGACGCCACGGTCGCGGACGAACACCTCCACCTGCGAGCTCTCCACCTCGGCGTACACATCAACCGAGCGTTCCCCGGAGTGTTTGGCGGCGTTGACAAGTGCCTCCCGCGTCGCCGCGATCAGCGCAGCCCATCGACGGTGATCGCCACTCCAGGAGGGATCATCGGCCGTGACGTCGCCGACGGTCACCACCTCCACTTCGACGCCGTAGTGGTCTTCGACCTCGGCGGCCACGGCCTTGAGTGCGGTGGTCAGCGAATCGCTCTGCTGCCCTTCACCTTCGAACAGGTAGCGGCGCAGTTCGCGTTCCTGACTCCGCGCCAGGCGCTGCACCTCTTCGGCATGTCCCGACCGCTTCTGGATCAGCGCCAGGGTCTGCAGCACAGAATCGTGGAGGTGCGCGGCGATCTCTTCCCGTTCGGCATTGCGGATGCGTGCGGCGCGTTCGGCCCCCAGCATCCGGGCCATCCGCAACCACAACGGGATCGTCAGCAGCAGCACACCCAGCACCGTCGCGGCGACGGCCAGCAACGTGGTACTCAACCCGCCGATCCGGTTGTTCCCGGCCAGCACCACCACCACCAGGCCGATCACCACCAGCGTTGCGCCACCGGCGATTCGGGTCCAGGTGATCGCCCGGGCCGACGCGGACCTGGGCCTCCATGTCGAATCGAGTTCGCGCCAGACAAGTGATGCGCCGACCGCCACCACCACCAGCGGGATGAGGAATTGCGCGGGGGTGCCTGAGGCCACGAACCCCACCGACACCACTGCGACCACGCCGACGATCGCCAGGCCGATTCCCTGCCGCCGTTCGGAGGAGGTCGGCGGTTCGGTGTCGGTACCCGGCGGGCACATGAACCAGAGCAGACCGTAGGCGCACACGCCGGCCCCGGCCAGTGCGCTGAGCACGACGAACACCACGCGCACCCGAAAGGCGTCCACTCCGAGGTGGTCGGCCACGCCTCCGGCGACCCCGCCGATGACACGGCCACCATCGCGGCGGTGGACACGTTCGACTGTTGGCACCAGTCGATAGTGGCACGCGCCCGCGGTCGCACACATCAGGGACAATCCCCAGATGTGATTCCAGGGAGCAGATCAGGGTGAATCCCGATGGTGCGGTGCCCGACCCGTGATCAGTATTGAACACATGAGTGGAGATGTCCCGAAGACGAAGCGAAGCTCGACCATCACTCCCGACGAAGCGAAGCGGAGCTCGACCAGAAGTCCCCAGCACGAAGCGAAGCGGAGTTCGACCATGAATGCTGCATCCAGTCCCACCATCAATGCCGAAGTACTGCAGAACATGTGGCGAACGCGCCCGGCACGTGCGGCGTCGGGTTCGACGATCGGCGGCGTGTGCACCGGGATCGGTGTCCGGTACAAGGTCGACCCCACACTCGTGAAGGTGGCGTTCATCGTCTCGGCACTGTTCGGCGGTGCAGGCATCCTGCTCTACATCGCTGCGTGGATCGTGCTGCCCGAAGGTGCTCCTGCGCAGTCGTCTCCGGACACCGCGATGCGCGCCAACCGCTTTCGGCATGGGATGCGCCATGCCTCATCTCACCCGCCGACCGTTGTCGCAGTGGCCGTCGTGGCCGTCGTGGCCTTGATCGCCGGGCCCCATCTCGCGTGGAGCAGTGGTGGCCTCCTCGGCCTGGCGCTGATGATGCTGGGCTGGTGGTTGCTCTACCAGCGCACGCCGGCCCCCGAGCCCGGTACGAGCGCCGACACGTTAGGGCAACAGGCTGTCGGCGATCCGGTCACCGCAGGCGGTTCGTGGTGGCAGACCGCCACAGGTGTGCACACCCCCGCTGCGGGCGGGCATTTCCAGAGCTGGACTCCCCGCGCCTGGCTCAAGGAGGACCCACCGGCGACGGCGGCCGACGCGACGCAGACACCTGATGGTGAGGAGGCGGACTCCGATGTCGAACCGCCTCTCCCGACCCCACCTTCATGGGACCCACTGGGCGCGGCGCCTTTCGCCTGGGATCTACCGGAACCGTCGTCGCCGGTGGAGCGCACACCGTCATCACGCTTCACCCCGGTGGTGCTCGGTATCGCGGTCATCGTCGCAGCGGTCGCGGCGGCTATCGGCACGGAGGTGGATTGGTTCGGTCCGGCACGGGTCGGGGCCATCGCGTTGGCCGTGGTCGCAGGCGGATTGGTCATCGGAGCATTCATCCGTAAGGGCGGTGGCCTGATCCCGATCGCCATTCCCCTCGCCGGGTTCGTGGTGATCGCCACGGTGATCGGCAACGTGAACTTGCCCGAGGGTGGCATCGGCGACCGCGACTGGAAGCCGCTCTCGGTCGCCGACCTCCAGGAGCAGTACTCGCTGACGATGGGTTCGGCACGACTCGACCTGACCGCGCTCGAACTCGACGCCGACAAGAAGGTGACGATCGACATGGGTGTCGGCGATTTCAAGATCATCGCGCCCGAGAACATGAACCTGCGCGCCGATTGTGAAGTGGCCATCGGACAGGTCAAATGCCCCGAAGGCCTCGAGGGCGGACCTGATGGATCACAAGGTCCGGTGCTGACCATCGACGCGCATTCGACCATCGGAAATGTGGAGGTCATCCGTGACTAGGTTCGCACCATTTCAAGCCGTGACCGGAATTGCCGGACTATTGGTGGCCTTGTGGGCCATCGCGGGCGGCCCCGAACTCAACGGCTCGGATTCGACGATGTGGATCGCGCTCGCCGTTGCTGTCGGGGTGGGACTCATCCTGATCTTCAGCGGAGGCAGAGAAAAGAAAAAGCTGCCCGGGGTGTCTGAGAACGAAACGACCACGTAGCAGTAGTCGCATCGATCCGACCGCGCAGCAGCGGCCGGATCGATGCGTCGATTCACCGAGAAAGCGGCTTTGTCCACGTGATCGAATAGCGGAAGAGCAATTCGCGCCGAAAGCGTGATCCGGGCAGGAGTTCGGACGCATGGGTGCGCATTTCCCGATACGAGACCGGTGGCGGCCACACAATCGGCGACGGCTGTTTCCACACGTTTCGCCGCGCCACCGCGGCGCCCGCGGCCACAGTGGACACATAATCCAACGCACGATCGCGCAGGCCTTCACTGCCGGCGCAGCCGATCACGACAAGCGTTCCCCCAGGGCGGATGAGTTGTCCGATGCGCCGCAGGCCCTGACGGGGCTCCATGTGATGCAGTGTCGCCACCGAGACGACCGCATCGAAAGACTCTGGTTCGAACGGATGCCTGAGGACGTCGCCCCAGATGTAGTCGATGTCGTCCGACTTCGCCGCCGCCATGTCGACGCTCGCCTCGTCGGAGTCGATCCCGACCACGTGCGGTATGGATCGGCGCAGAAGCCGGGTCAGCATTCCCTCACCCGAGCCGACGTCGAGCACCGACTCTGCTCGGCCTTGCAGCGAACGCTCGATGAATGGGTAGTAGTGGGTGTTGAAATTCCAATGTTTCGAATCCGATGCAATGTGGTCATGGTCTTCGATTCGAAGAAGAGACCAACGTTCTTTGACCGAATTGTTGCCGCTCATGATCGCCATCTGATGCCCCCAACCTGTTCGCGGACATACAACACAAACGTGTTGTGTCCCACATATGAACCGTGTACTTCACCTTGTAGCCAGAATGGTGAATTCACAAACGAGGCCGATTCGACAATTCGGTGATACGACCCCGCTCGCACCCACCATTACTTTTGCAAACGTAGCACGGAGTCGATTTAGGGTTGCCCCAGGCGATCACTCCGATTGATTTGTCAGCATGTTCACAATAGGCAGATACAAATCAAACATTGAAATGCGCGCTGGTGGCAGGCCTAAAAGAAGGGCTGGACATCCGATTCAGAACGAATGGATGGGAAAATCCCATACGAGAGTGAAACTACTGATTCACATCGACGAATGGAACCCATCGCGCCCAGGCGGGTGAGCGCGAACCTACTCCCATTCGATGGTGCCCGGGGGCTTGCTGGTGACGTCGAGTACCACCCGATTCACCTCAGGCACCTCGTTGGTGATCCGTGTCGAGATCTGTTCGAGCACCTCGTAAGGAATACGGGTCCAGTCGGCCGTCATCGCATCTTCACTCGACACCGGACGCAACACGATCGGATGACCGTACGTGCGGCCGTCGCCCTGCACACCCACACTGCGCACGTCGGCGAGCAGAACCACCGGACACTGCCAGATCTGGTGATCCAAACCGGCGGAGGTCAGTTCCTCACGGGTGATCAGATCAGCCTTTCGGAGGAGTTCGAGACGGTCTGCGGTGACCTCGCCGACGATCCGGATCGCCAGGCCCGGACCCGGGAAGGGCTGGCGTCCGACGATTTCCTCCGGCAGACCCAACTCACGCCCGACAGCCCGGACCTCGTCTTTGAACAGCAGGCGCAGTGGCTCCACCAGGCTGAACTCGAGATCCTCTGGCAGGCCACCGACGTTGTGGTGACTCTTGATGTTCGCCGTACCGGTTCCGCCCCCCGACTCCACGACGTCGGGGTACAAGGTGCCCTGCACGAGGAAGTCGACCTTCTCCCCTTCGGCTGCCCGGTCGCCGAGTACATCGCTCACCGCTCCTTCGAAGGCGCGGATGAACTCGCGGCCGATGATCTTGCGTTTGGTCTCCGGATCACTGACGCCTGCCAACTCACGCAGGAACGTCTCCTCGGCGTCAACCGTCACCAGACGAGCGCCGGTAGCGGCCACGAAGTCCTGCTGAACCTGCTCGCGTTCGCCGGCCCGCAACAATCCGTGGTCGACGAAGACACAGGTCAGCCGATCTCCGATGGCTCGCTGTACCAGCGCGGCAGCCACCGCCGAGTCGACACCGCCGGACAGACCACAGATGGCGGTGCCGTCACCGATCTGTTGACGGACCTGCTCCACGAGCGCATCGGCGATGTTCGCCGCGGTCCAGGTGGGCTTGAGGTCGGCGACCTCATGCAGGAAACGGGTCAGGATCTGTTGACCGTGCGGTGTGTGCATCACCTCGGGGTGGTACTGCACACCGGCCATCTGGCGTTCGATGCTCTCGAATGCGGCCACCGGGGCGCCCGCCGTCGAAGCCGTGACCTCGAACCCGGGCGGCGGTTCCTGGACCGCGTCGTTGTGGCTCATCCACACCGGCTGTTGGGCCGGGGTGCCCGAGTGCAGCACGCCGCCCTCAGTGGTCATCGTGGTGCGACCGAACTCGCGCCCGCCGGTGTTGGCCACGACGCCGCCCAGCGCATTCGCCATGGCCTGGTAGCCGTAACAGATCCCGAACACCGGAACGCCGAGGTCGAACAGATCGCCGTCGATTCCCGGTGCGTCGTCCGCATAGACCGACGCAGGTCCTCCGGACAGGATCAGCGCGACCGGGTTCTTCGCCTTGATCTCGTCCAGGTCGGCGGTATGGGGAATCACCTCGGAGTAGATCCGGGCCTCGCGCACGCGACGCGCGATCAGCTGGGCGTACTGCGCCCCGAAATCGACCACCAGAACCGGTCGCGGAGCCGCTGATTCCACACCTGTATCTTCGCTGTCTGCCACGCCTGTCAGTCTAAACCCGGCCGGGGTCGTGCCCGTCCCACCGGCAACCGGACGAGGTCGGCACTCAGGCGCTCACACCGTCGGTCTTGGTGATCACCGTCAGTGGCAGCCGAAGTGCACCGGGCGCATCCGCCGGAACCACCGGCGCCTGGGGCGGCGTCGGCGAGATCCGTTCGTAGGGCTCCCCCTGCGGCGGCCGGGCGTCATGCTCACCCTTGTTGGGCCACAACGCAATTGCGCGCTCGGCCTGCGCACAGATCGACAGCGAGGGATTCACGCCGAGGTTCGCCGAGATGGCCGCGCCGTCGGTGATGTGCAGCGTCGGGTAGTTCCACACCCGGTGGTAGGGGTCGATCACACCGGTGTCGGGGCTGTCGGAGATCACACACCCACCGAGGTAGTGAGCTGTGAGGGGCATGTTGAACACATCTCCCCAGGTTCCGCCGGGCAGACCGTCGAACTGTTTCGCCGCACGCTCGGTGGCTTCGTTACCCGCCGGGATCCACGTGGGGTTTGGCTCCCCATGGCCCTGTTTGGTGGTGACCAGACGCCATGGCCCGAATTTCTTCACAAAGGTGGTGAGCGAATTGTTCCGGTTCTGCATCACCAGCAGGATCACCGTGCGCTGACTCCACCGCCGCAACCAGATCAGCTGCAGAACGCCCCGCCAACCCTCTTCACGGGCCTTGTCGAGCAGCTTGAGCCGCCTCGACCGACCCGGCTTGTCGTCGGTGAGGAATGTCTGCAGCGCCGCAATGGCGTTGGATCCCTTGCCATATCGGACTGGTTCGATGTGCGTGTCGGGCGACGGGTGGAACGACGAGGTGATCGCGATGCCCTCGGAGAAATCCTGTGCCGGGTCGTAGGAACGGCGCATCGCACCCAAGATCGATTCGGAGTTGGTGCGGGTCAGCAGACCCAACGTCTCGGAAAGCTCCGGCAGCGAACCCCTGTCCTTGGCCAGATGCATGATCTTCTGGGTGTTGAACGTACCGGCGGCGACGATCACCTGACCCGCGGTCAGGGTCCGGCGGCGCGCACCGATCCGTCCCCACGCCGCCGACCGAGCCGTGTGCACCTTCCAGCTGCCGTCTGCCTGCGGATCCAGCCCGGTGACGGTGGTGCGGTCGAGAATCGTCGCGCCGCGTGATTCGGCCAGACCGAGGTAGTTCTTCAGCAGGGTGTTCTTCGCGCCGTACCGGCATCCGGTCATGCAGGCGCCGCACTCGACACACACCGTCCGGTCGGGGCCTGCGCCACCGAAGTACGGATCGGCCACCCGCTCACCCGGAGTTCCTGTGCCACCGGACTTCTCACCGAAGAACACGCCCACGGGGGTCGGCCCGAAGGTGTCCCCCACCCCCATTTCGTCGGCAACCTGCCGCATAACGCGGTCGGCGTGGGTGACGATGGGGGTGCTGACCACACCCAGCATGCGGCTGGCCTGGTCGTAGTACGGCGACAGCTCGCTCTCCCAGTCGGTGATGTGCTCCCACTGCGGATCCCGGAAGAACGGTGTCGGCGGTTTGTAGAGAGTGTTGGCATAGTTCAGCGACCCGCCGCCGACGCCCGCACCGGCCATCACCATCACGTCTTTGAGCAGATGGATACGTTGGATGCCGAACATCCCCAGTTTGGGAGCCCACAGCCACTTGTGCAGTCGCCAACTGGTTTTGGCGAACTGGTCGTCGGCGTACCGTCGGCCCGCTTCGACGACACCGACCTTGTAGCCCTTCTCGACCAGTCGTAGGGCGCTGACACTCCCACCGAAGCCCGATCCGACGATCAATACGTCGTAATCGTGCTTCTCGCGAGTGGCCGGCTGCTCGGGCTGGGAGTAGCTGTTACCGCGTGATACAGACACCACGCCATCGTACATTGGTACGTTACCGGCCGGTAACGTATAGCGAATTCTCGCTCGGGATAAGCCAGAGGCGAGTGTTCAGTCGCAGGCCGACAGGCCGACCTTCTGAAACTCCTTGAGGTCGGAGTATCCGGCCTTGGCCATCGAACGCCGCAATGCGCCAACGATGTTGAGGTGTCCGAACGGGTCGTCGGTGGGCCCGTGCAACACGGTCTGCAGGTCGGGCCTGCCTTCGTCCTCGGCCACGGCCAGCAGTGCGCCACGAGGCATAGACGGATGTGCGGCGGCAGCGGACCAGTAATAGCCGCGGCCGGGCGCTGAGGCTGCCGCAGCCAAAGGCGTGCCCAGAACGGCGGCGTCGGCGCCGCAGGCGATCGCCTTGGCCAGCTCGCCGGAGTTGTGGATATCGCCGTCGGCGATCACGTGGACGTAGCGCCCGCCGGTTTCGTCGAGGTAGTCACGGCGGGCCGCAGCGGCATCGGCGATGGCCGTGGCCATCGGAACCCCTATCCCGAGGACTTCCCCGGTGGTGGTTGCCCCGGCGGTGGAGCCGTAACCGACGATCACCGCGGCAGCACCGGTACGCATCAGGTGCAGGGCGGTGCGGTGGTCGTGCACGCCACCGGCGATCACCGGTACGTCCAGTTCGGAGATGAACGTCTTGAGGTTCAGCGGCTCGGAATCCCCTTGTGAGACATGCTCGGCGGAGATGATCGTGCCGTGGATGACCAGGAGCTCCACCCCTGCTGCCACCAGCACGGGCGTGAGCTCGGCAGCCTTTTGTGGGCTGACCCGCACCGCGGTGGTGACGCCGGACTCACGAATCGACGAGACAGCCTGACCGAGCAGGTCCGGATCGATGGGTGCCGCATGGAGTTCCTGCAGCTTGCGCACTGCCGCTGTCGGATCGATCTCGTCCTCGGCGATCCGCACCACCTCGGCGATCTTGGCCTCGACATCGCGGTGGCGAGCCCAAAGGCCTTCACCGTTGAGGACGCCGAGACCCCCGTGCCGACCCAGTTCGACAGCCGACTGCGGCGAGACGAGCGCGTCCGTGGGGTGACTCAAGATCGGGATCTCGAACCGGTAGGCATCGAGCTGCCACGCGGTCGACACCTCTTTCGACGAGCGTGTGCGCCGAGACGGCACGATGTTGATGTCGCTGAGTTCGAACGTCCGACGGGCCGTACGGCCCATCCCGATGTCCACATGATCACGCACGAGGGTGCCTTTCGTCACTGCTGCACACAGAACCGCATCGGTGAACACCGACGGACCGGTTCACGAACTGACTCGACCTGCCCGAAATCGGATCGGTGCCGGCCGCCTTGAGAACTCAGCGGGAAGTGTAGTTGGGCGCCTCGACGGTCATGGTGATGTCGTGCGGATGGCTTTCTTTCAGGCCCGCCGCCGTGATCTGGACGAACTGGGCGTTCTGCAGCTCGGCGATCGAGCTCGAGCCGGTGTACCCCATCGCAGCGCGCAATCCACCACCCAGCTGATGGATCACCTGGTTGAGAGGTCCACGGAACGGCACTCGACCCTCGATGCCCTCGGGCACGAGCTTCTCTTCGGAGAGCACATCATCCTGAAAGTAGCGGTCTTTCGAGTAGGACTTCGCCTGGCCGCGACCCTGCATCGCGCCGAGTGAGCCCATACCCCGGTAGCTCTTGAATTGCTTGCCGCCCACCAAGATCAGCTCGCCCGGCGCTTCCGCGGTGCCGGCGAGCAGCGAGCCGAGCATTGCAGTCGATGCGCCTGCCGCCAGCGCCTTGGCGATGTCGCCGGAGAACTGCAGCCCGCCGTCGGCGATGACCGGAACCCCAGCCGGCTTGCAGACCGCAACTGCTTCCATGACCGCAGTGATCTGCGGGGCGCCCACGCCGGCGACCACACGGGTGGTGCAGATCGAACCGGGTCCGACCCCGACCTTGACCGCATCGGCACCGGCCTCGACGAGAGCGGAAGCCGCAGCACGGGTCGCAACGTTCCCGCCGACGATCTGCACCTTGGACCCGATCTCGGCCTTGAGTTTGCTGACCATCTCCAGGACCAGACGGTTGTGCGCGTGCGCGGTGTCGACGATGATCACGTCCACCCCGGCGTCCGACAGTGCCATGGCCCGATCCCACTGGTCACCGCCGGTTCCGACCGCGGCCCCGACCAGCAGCCGCCCGTCGGCGTCCTTGGTGGCATTGGGGTGCTGCTCTGTCTTGACGAAGTCTTTGACCGTGATCAGACCGGTCAGCCGACCGTGGCCGTCGACGATCGGGAGCTTCTCGATCTTGTGCCGTCGCAGCAGGCCGAGCGCGGCTTCAGCGGATACGCCCTCCTGGGCGGTGATCAGTGGCGCCTTCGTCATCACCTCGGAGACCGGCCGGTTCTGATCGACCTCGAAACGCATGTCCCTGTTGGTGATGATGCCGACGAGCTCGCCGGCGTCGTCGGTGACGGGCAGGCCCGAGATACGGAAGCGGGCACACATCGCGTCGACCTCGGCCAGCGTGTTCGACGGGCTGCAGGTCACAGGATCGGTGACCATGCCGGCTTCGGACCGCTTGACCGTTTCCACCTGCCCTGCCTGGTTCTCGATCGAGAGGTTGCGGTGCAGCACACCCATCCCACCGGCGCGGGCCATCGCGATGGCCATGCGGGATTCGGTGACTGTGTCCATCGCCGAGCTCACCAGGGGCACCCGCAACGTGATGTCGCGGGTCAGTTGCGACGAGGTGTCCACGTCGCTCGGGATCACGTCGGAGGCCGCGGGCAACAGCAGGACGTCGTCAAAGGTGAGGCCGAGCATGGCGACCTTGTTCGGGTCGTCGCCGCCGGTCCACACCGGGCCTCGTGCCTGGGCGGAGCCGGCTGTCGGGTTGTTCATTCCGGGCACGCTCATTCCGGTCAGGCCTGTTCCACTTCGGATCGGCATGTTGTCATTTCGATGGGTCCATCCTATCTGCTCGGCGGACCTCCTCAGGACGTCGCGTCCCGCCCCCGGCGGTGCCCTCTTCGAGCGCTGACTCGGCCGTCGGCCCTCCCCCTGCGCCCTACAGGTCGTTCACCTATGTGAAGGAGGATCGTTCATCCAATCGGCGTCGATCTTTCATTCATGCGGTGCACAGACTGGCGCCGGTGGGGTGAGGCTGACTACCGTGGTCAGCGTGCGAGATCATCTGCCGCCGGGGCTGCCACCGGACCCGTTCGCCGACGATCCCCGAGGGGACCCGTCGGCGGCGCTGGACGCCGCCCCACCCGGTGAGCCACTGGACGCGAACGAACGCATGGCGATCGAGGAAGACCTCGCCGATCTCGCTGTCTACGAGGCACTTCTGCACCGCCAGGGGATCCGCGGTCTCGTCGTGGTGTGCGACGACTGCCAGCTCGACCACTATCACGACTGGGACATGCTGCGCGCGAACCTGCTGCAGCTCCTGGTCGAGGGCACGGTACGACCGCACGAGCCGGCCGTGGACCCCAGTCCCGAGGCGTACGTCACCTGGGACTACTGCCGCGGTTACGCCGACGCGACGATGCACGCCAAAGACGAGGACTGACTTTCTCCCCCAACCGCGGGCGTCGGGCCGATCAGCCCGGCGGCGGTAGCGGAACGCTGGTGGTGGTGGAGGTGGTCGTCGGGGTCACCGGCGGCTCACTGGTCACGGTTTCGTCGGTGGTCGGTGGTGGCGTGGACACCGAGGTCGTCTCCGACGGGATCACCGTCACCGTCTGCTGGGTCTCGGTGATCGTCACCGGGGGCAGCTGCAGCTGTGGCAGCTGCGTCTCCAACGGCGGAATTGTCACGGTCGTCGGGAGAGTGATGGTCGGCAGGACGGCCGTGAGCAGACCACGCAGTTGGTCGATCTTCGCCTGCAGCTCGGCCCGCCTGTCGGCGTCGGTCACGTCGGCCAGTTGTGACTCGGCCCGGTTCAGCAAGGTCTGGGCCGCGGACTTGTCACCCGTCGACAACAGGTCGACGGCGTGATCGAGGTCGGTCTCGACGTCACCGGCGGCCAGCGTTGCCGAGGCGTCCGCTCCGAACATCGCTTCTTTGACACCCCAGAGTGGATCACCGGGCGAGGCGTCATGGGCCACCACCGACAGACCGCCGAACACGATCGCGCATGCCGCCGCGGCGCCGGCCGTGTAGCGGGCCACGGTCAGCGACCGGCGACGGGTCGCGGTCCTTCGCTGCGCGGTGATGCCTGCCTCGACCTCTTCGAGGGTCGGGCTTGCAGGCATCGGGGCAGCTGAGACCTCGGCACGCCAGTTGGACAGCAGCGCCGCCAGTTCGTGGTCCACAGGCGTGTGCGCAGGCACTCCGCGCTGGGACACCAGAGCGTCGATGAACTCGTCGTCGGCGCGGACCGCGCCGAGGTTCACCGGGATGGAGTCTTCATCGATCGCCTCGGATGCCGATGAGGGCACGCTCTGGAAACGCTCGTCGGATTCATCACCGAACCCCTTGCCACCACGTCGATCGCGCCTGTCACCCATCGCCCTCACCTACCCTTCTCGATCTCGGTCTTCAATTTCGCGAGTGCCCTGTGTTGAGCCACCCGCACCGCTCCCGCCGTACTCCCCACAGCGGACGCGGTCTCTTCTGCCGACAGCCCGACAACCAGTCGGAGCACCAGCACCTCACGCTGTTTGTCCGGGAGGGTCGACAACAGTTCGTTCATCCGACGGCCCGCGTCGGAGTCCAGCGCCCGCTGTTCGGGTCCGTCGTCGACGGCCATCCGCTCGGGCATCTCATCCACCGGCTCGGCCTTGTTACGACCCGCCGCTCGATGAGCATCGGCAACCTTGTGGGCGGCGATGCCATAGACGAACGCCATGAACGGTCTGCCCTGGTCTTGATACCGGGGCAGAGCTGTCATGACGGCCATGCAGACCTCCTGCGCTACGTCGTCGGCGGAGAGCGAATGCCGCTCACCACCTCCGACCCTGGCCCTGCAATAGCGCACAACCAGGGGGCGGACACTTTCGAGTACGTCGGAGAGAGCCGATCGGTCGCCCTGCGCTGCGGCAGAGACAACCCGGTCCAACTCTTCACCTGTAAAAATCATCGCTCGTAGACGTCTCCGCGTTACCTTCGCCGATTGGTGCCGGCCGCGCGGAGGCCATACCCCCGGCGGTAAGTCGCTAGTAGCTTAGCCAGCGAACGGCCTCGCGTTCTCGCCGCTAGCGCATCGCACCGCCGCGAGCGGCCAGTTCGTGCCTCAGATCGCCCGCACTCGGCGATCCGTCGGCGCCGAGCGCTTCGAGCAACATGGCCGATGCCCACCGCAGCGGCAGTTGACCAGCGAGTGCGGCTGCATCACCAACTCGCTGGGCTCCCTCGATGGCGCGCGTCGTCTCCCCCGCGCTCGCCGCGGCCGCAGCAGCGATCATTTCGGTCTTGATGCGATGCCGCTGCGAAGGACATCCCCTGGCCACGGCGAGAGCTGCCGACGAGTGTTGTTGTGCGGTTTCGGGGTCACCGGTGTACATCGCGAGTTCGGCCCGGACCCACAGTGAGCGCAGGGCCGGTCGGCCGGACCACACCCATTCGCTGCCCTCGATGCGTTCATGCGAGTCGATCAGGAGGGCGTCGACCCGGTCCAGCAGTCGCGCCGCAGCACCGAACATCCCGCGCCCGAGATCGTCGGCGGCCAGACCGGTGAGTGCGTCGCACCAAGCAGACAACCGGGGTCCGGTGATCGTGGCCGAATCGGACCCTGCCGCCGGAGTCGCGAGCAGGGCCAGTGCCTGTGCGTCATGGTGAACGGCGCGAAAGTGCTCTCCACCTTGGCGCAGATGCGCGGCGCGCGTACTCGCGGCAACGGATCGGAGAACTACGTCAGTGCTGGTGATGGCGATCCGGCGCAACTCGGTAGCCGCCGCGGCGTAGTGGCCGCTGCCGCCCAACGCGACGGCGCGAAACCACCTGTCCCAGCCGTCGACCGCCACTGGAAGTGGGTACTCGTCCGCACTGCCGCCGAAGGCGATCGCGGGTAGTGTGACCTGCATCGCCCTCCTCACATCACGGCGCGGTAACCAAGTTAGCGTGAATTTAACTTACTGAAACCGGGTCAAAAGTCGACTCGACGTCAATCTGAGGTCACCGGAACATTTCCTGCGGGTAAATTGCAGCACTTCGGCGTTTTCCCTCCATACGTGGATCTCAAACCACCGCGAGCTCGGGCGACAGCACTCGAACGGCCCCTGACGTGCGCATACGCCGTCTGCCTTCGCCATGCCCCGACGCCAGTCGCCATCACAAAACAACAGGGCGTCGATAAACAAATGGTTAACATCGCCCGAAGTTCGCGTCTTCAATTGGCGGAATCAAGGCCTGTTGACTCCATTTCCTCGCTTTGCATACGGTGTGCTGGACGTCGAAAACAACGCGGTCTCGACAAGTCAGTCACTATTACGCCTCACCGGCACGTCACAGAGGAGCACGCAGATGCCTCAGCCGAACCACCTTCCCGGACCGAATGCCGACATCTGGGATTGGCAGATGAAGGGCTTGTGCCGCGGTGTCGACTCATCAATGTTCTTCCATCCGGACGGCGAGCGTGGCCGCGCCCGGGCCCAGCGGGAACGTCGCGCGAAAGAACTGTGCCACCAGTGCCCCGTGGTAGCTCAATGTCGCGAACACGCACTGGCGGTCGCTGAGCCATACGGCATTTGGGGCGGCCTGTCCGAGTCCGAGCGCGGAATGCTGATGAAGCGCGGGGTCGGGCGCCGCATCGCGAGCTGATCTTTGCAGGCCCCACGAAATCCAAGCGAAGAAACAAAACAGAATTGGATTTCAATCTCAAACAATTGAGTTTCCACAAAAGCGAGGACGCCTTATCGGCTCCTCGCTTTTGTTGTCAAGACAAATACGAGAAACAACACCCGAACAACCGGTGAACGACAAACGCCCCGGCCGTGGGCCGGGGCGTTCGAGGTCGGGCAACAACTAGTGCGCGTGTCCGTGACCATGACCATGACCGTGGTCGGCCTCGGGCTCGGCCGGCTTGTCGGTGATGGTGCTTTCGGTGGTCAGGATCATGCGCGCCACCGAGGCGGCGTTGACGATGGCCGAGCGGGTCACCTTCACGGGGTCCACCACGCCGTCGGCGAGCAGGTCGCCGTAGGTCAGGGTGCCGGCGTTGAAACCGTGGCCGCGAGGGAGTTCGGCGACCTTGGAGACCACCACGGCACCGTCGGTCCCGGCGTTGGCCGCGATCCAGAACAATGGCGCCTGAGCGGCCTGCTTGACCACCCGTATACCGAGCGCCTCATCACCGTCGACACTGTCGGCGAGATCGTCGAGGACCGCAGCGGCAGCCTGCACGATCGCCGAACCACCGCCGGGAACGATGCCTTCTTCCACAGCTGCCTTCGCTGCCGCGACGGCGTCTTCCACGCGGTGCTTGCGCTCCTTTAGTGCGGTCTCGGTGGCTGCGCCGACCCGGATCACTGCCACCCCGCCGGCCAGCTTGGCCAGGCGCTCGGCGAGCTTTTCCCGATCCCAGTCGGAATCGCTGGCCTCGATCTCACGACGGAGCTGCTCGGCGCGGTTCGCGATGGCGTCCGAGGTTCCCGAACCGTCGACGATCGTCGTGGCGTCCTTGGTGACGACGATCCGGCGTGCGCCGCCGAGCAGTTCGAGCCCGGCGTCGGCCAGGGTGATGCCGATGTCGGCGGTGATGACGGTGCCGTCGGTGACGATCGCCAGGTCCTCCAGGAACGCCTTGCGACGGTCGCCGAAGAACGGCGCCTTGACCGCGACAGCGCGGATCGTCTTACGGATCGAGTTGACCACCAGGGTCGAAAGCGCCTCGCCTTCAACATCTTCGGCGATGATCAGAACGGGCTTGCCGGCTTCGGCGATCTTCTCCAGAAGTGGCAGGAAGTCGGGCAGCGAGCTGATCTTGTCCCGGTAGATGAGCACCAGCGCATCTTCGAGAACGGCTTCCTGGCTGTCGATGTCGGTGACGAAGTACGGCGACAGGTACCCCTTGTCGAACTGCACACCCTCGGTGATCTCGAGGTCGGTGACGAGTCCCGAGCTTTCCTCCACGGTGACGACACCATCGGCGCCGACCCGGGCCATGGCCTTGCCGACCATCTCGCCGACCTCTGCGTCACGGGACGACACGGTGGCGACCTGTGCGATGGCTTCAGCACCCTCCACCGGGGTGGCAGCGGCGAGCAGCGACTCGGAGAGCGCGTCGGCGGCCTTGGAGATACCCAGACCCAGCGCGATCGGGTTTGCCCCTGCTGCGACGTTGCGCAGTCCGCCCTTGACGATTGCCTGCGCCAGGACGGTGGCCGTGGTCGTACCGTCGCCGGCGACGTCGTTCGTCTTGGTGGCAACAGATTTGACGAGCTGGGCGCCGAGGTTCTCGAACGGGTCTTCCAGGTCGATCTCCCGGGCGATGGTGACGCCGTCGTTGGTCACGGTCGGACCTCCGAACGCCTTGGCCAGCACCACGTGGCGGCCGCGGGGTCCAAGAGTCACCTTCACCGCGTCGGCGAGGTGATTGACCCCTCGCTCCAGCGAGCGCCGGGCCTGCTCATTGAATTCGATCTGCTTGGCCATGTGTGTGGCTCCTAAGATTTTGATCGGGTGATGAAACGACAGCCGCCCCGGCTACCCCGCATGGGGACGCCGGGGCGGTGTCGAACCAGAGTTACTTGGAGATGACTGCCAGCACGTCACGCGCCGACAGGATCAGGTACTCCTCGCCGGAGTACTTGATCTCGGTGCCGCCGTACTTGCTGTAGATGACGGTGTCGCCTTCTTTGACGTCGACCGGGATCCGGTTGCCCTGCTCGTTCACGCGTCCTTCGCCAACGGCGACGACGGTGCCCTCTTGCGGCTTTTCCTTGGCCGTGTCGGGGATGACCAGGCCGGACGCAGTCGTCGTCTCGGCCTCATTGGCCTGAACGAGGATCTTGTCCTCGAGCGGCTTGATGTTCACGCTCGCCACGATGTGAGCCCTCCACTTTCGGGGTAGTTCGGGCCCGAAGACCGGACCCTGTTAGCTGTTCGGAACGTATACGGCGCCTGGATCGGTCCCGTCGTCGCGGGTGCCGGAACCTCACTGGGTGCCGACTAGCACTCTATACATGCGAGTGCCAGCACTCAAGGTGAGAGTGTGCGAACTTCTCATACCGGGACCGATACCCTCGTCGCGACGGCGCGGTCGCGACGACGCTCCCATCCGATCAGGCCCAGCGTCGACACGAGGGCGACCACGGTCAGCACTGCGATCACCGTGATGGCCGGGACCATGCCGCCGATCAACTCCCCCGGACGCCCGGGTTCAGCGCTGCCGAGGATCGCGGTGATCACCGCCATCATCAGCGCACCGCCGATCTGGATGCTGGTGTTGACGAGCCCTGAGGCCAGCCCCTGCTCGTCGTCCGGCACCCCGGCGGTGGCCTGGGAGTTGACCGAGGGGAACGTGGCCGCGAACCCGATGCCGAGGAACAGGATGGTCGGTAGCAGGAAGACGAAGTAGTTCATACCCGGCTCCACGCGGAGGAACCACAGGTATCCGATGAGGAACGCCACGAAACCGCCCGCGATGAGCAGCTTGGTGCTCACGCGGTCGAGGACCCGGTCCATGAAGAACGCGCTGGCCACCACGAGCACACCGGCAGGCAGGAACCCGAGTGCCATCTCAATCGGCGACCACCCGAGGGAGTTCTGCAGGTACAGAGTCACGACGAACTGGAATGCCACATAGCCACCGAACATCGCCGCGGCCGACAGGTTGGCGTGCACGAGCGTGATCGACCGCAAGATCCCCAAACGGAGCAGGGGGTGTTTGTGCCGCACCTCCACCGCGATGAAGGCCGCAGCGAGCAGACCCGCGATGACAAACAGGACGATGGTCGACGTCGCTGCCCAGCCGACCTCAGGCGCCTGCACCACCGCGAACACGAGGATCAACAGCGCAGACGTACTCGTGACCGCACCGATGACGTCGAAGTGCGACCAGTTGAACGCCGCGCGTGGCGACTTCGCGATCACCCGGGCGCCCACCACGAGCAGCAGCAGCGCAACGGGGCCTGGGAAGATCAGTGTTGCGCGCCACGACAATTCGGTGAGCAGCCCACCGAAGACGAGGCCCAGGGAGAATCCGCTGGCACCACACACGGTGTAGATCGACAGCGCTTTGTTGCGGGCCGGCCCCTCGGCAAAGGTCGTGGTGATGATGGACAGGCCTGCGGGAACCGTGAAGGCCGCGGCCACACCTTTGACGAAGCGCAGCGCAATGATCAGGGTGTCGATCTCGGTTGCCGCGCTGACGACGGAGGCGACTCCGAACACGGCCAGTGCCGTGAGGAACACCCTGCGACGACCGAGTAGGTCACTGGCTCTACCTCCCAGCAGCAGCAGGCCCCCATAGCCGAGGACGTATCCGCTGACGATCCACTGCAGCTGCGCCTGGTCCATGGCGAGTTCGGAGCCCATCGAAGGGAGCGCGATCCCCACCATCGAGACGTCGAGCCCGTCGAGAAACAGCGCGCCGGCGAGAACGACCAGCAACAACCAGGTCTTGCCGGTCCATCCGCCGGCAGACGTGACGTGCTCGGTGGCCGGCGCGTGGCCGGCCATCGACTCCTTCTCCTTTTTCGTTCTGGGTTCTTGGATCTTCGGGTCTTCGGGTGTGGTTTCAACCGTCATGGTCCAGAACTATATGCATCTGCATCTAATGTGTCTACATAAAATGCAGACGAACATAATGTGGTTGCATCTGATACGATGCCCCTATGTCCACCCCACACCGAAGCGACGATGACCTGGCCCAGGCCTGGCATTCGCTGTCGGTGCGATACCACCGCCTCCAGTGCGATCTGGACCGGGAATTGCAAGCAGCACAACAGATCTCGAACAGCGAGTTCGAGGTTCTCGAGCTCCTCTCAGCCGCGGACGACTGCAAACTCCGGATGAGCGAGCTCGCCGGATCAGTCCACCTGAGTCAGAGCGCCCTGTCTCGTCTCGTGGCCGGGCTCGAGAAAGACGGGTTGGCATGCCGATCCATGTGTCCGGAAGATCGCCGTTCCGTCTTCACACAGCTCACCGACGAGGGGCGAGCCAGATACGAGGCGGCCAAGCCCGTACAGCGGGCCATCCTCCGTGCCGAAGCCGAATGCCATTCATCCGGATCGATCTGCGGCGCAATCGAAGTGAACCAACGCCCACCTAGCTGAACGCCGATCAGTAGTTGCTGACCTGCACCGACAGACCCGGGTCGGTGGCCACCGTCAAATCTGACGGGACTGCCCCACCGGCGATCACGTGAGCACCCAGGGTCGCGATCATCACGCCGTTGTCGGTGCACAACCGCGGCTTCGGAACCCTCAGCGTGATCCCGGCGCCCTCACAGCGTTCGCGTGCGAGCGACCGGATTCTCGAGTTCGCAGTCGCGCCGCCGCCGAGCACCAAGGTGTCCACACCGACGTCTCTGCATGCCCGCACGGCCTTCATGGTCAGTACGTCGGCCACCGCTTCCTGAAAAGACGCCGCGATGTCCGCGACGGGCGGCTCGACACCATCACGGCGGCATTGCTCCACGTATCGGGCAACCGCAGTCTTGAGACCGCTGAACGAGAAGTCGTGCCGCGCATCTCGTGGACCGGTCATGCCCCTGGGAAACCGGATGGCGTTCGGATCACCCTGTGCTGCAGCCGCATCCAGCGCCGGGCCACCCGGGAACCCGAGGCCCAGCAAGCGGGCCACCTTGTCGAACGCTTCACCGGCGGCGTCGTCGACCGTCGTGCCCAACTCCACGATGGGCGCACCGAGGTCGTCGACGTGCAACAGGTGTGTGTGCCCGCCCGACACCAACAGCGCCACGCAGGGCGGCATCGGGCCGTGTTCGAGGGTGTCCACCGCAACGTGACCGCCGAGGTGGTTCACCGCGAACAGCGGCACATCCCACGCCGCCGCATAGGCTTTCGCTGCCGCAACCCCTACGAGCAGCGCACCGGCAAGTCCCGGACCGATGGTCACCGCCACGGCGTCGGGCACTCGGATGTCCGCCGTCGCGAGCGCACGCCGCATGGTGGGGACAATGGCTTCCAGATGTGCGCGGGAGGCGACTTCGGGGACCACTCCCCCATATCGGGCATGCTCATCGACACTGGAGGCCACCTCATCGGCCAGCAGTGTGGTCGTACGGTCGGCATTCCACCGGACGATTCCCACGCCTGTTTCGTCACAGGAACTCTCGATACCCAGGACGATCATGGTCGGCCTCCCTCGGGCGGGGCTGATCTCTGCTCACGCCGCATTGTGTACGCGTCTGCCCCGCTGGGCTGGTAGTAGCCCTTCCGGATTCCCACGATTTCAAAACCGTTGCGGCGGTACAAGTTGATGGCCGCCTCGTTGTCGGTGCGCACCTCGAGGAACACCGGCGCACGACGCTTGTCCGCGATCTCGAGCAGCGCCGCGAGCAGCTCCCGCCCGTGACCGTGTCCCTGATGCTCCGGGGCGACCGCGATCGTGTGGATCTCACACTCGTGGTCGCCCGCCGGTCCGAGCACGGAGATACCCGCGTAGCCGATCAGGTCGTCGCCGTCTCGGGCCGCGAAGTAGTGATTGTGGGGTGTCGAGATCTCGGCACGAAATGCTTGCGCGGGCCACGGCGAATCGCCCGCGAACAGCAGGCTCTCGATGGCCGCGCAACGGGACGCGTCGCGAGGCAGAAGTGGTCCGATCTCCACTTTCGACGAGGTCATTTCTTGCGGTCCTTGAGTTCCACGGCATCCGGTCGACGAAGGTACAGCGGAGTCAACGGCGCGGGTGGCGTCCTCGACAGGAGTCCTGGCAACGCCACCTGAACCAGTCCGATTGCCGTGGGAGCCGTGGCGGTGAGCACTGGGTAGTCGAAAAGCGCTGCATGAGCGGGGGACCCGGCAATCGCGTCGATGGTCGCCGAGCCCGGCGAGGTCGCCGCTGCGTGCCCGAGTGCGGCAGCGAGATCGGCGGGAGCCATGACGTCGGGACCGTCGGTACGGGCGCCGCGTGTGTACCGCGCCCAGTAGACCTCTCGACGGCGCGCGTCGGTGACAACAAGAAGGGAGTCGACGTCGCTCGCGGCGACCGCGATCGCGTCCAGCGAGCACACACCGTGGACATCGACGCCCAGCGCATCGGCGAAGGCAGCGCCGGTGGCCAGCCCGACACGCAATCCGGTGAACGGTCCGGGACCTTGTCCCACCACGACTGCGTCCAGGTCTGCCCTGGCGACGCCCGCTTCTTCGAGGCATTCCAGGATGCGGGTGGTGAGGATCTCCGCATGCCCCCGCGTGGTGGTCTCGACACGTTCGGACCTCACTTCGAGCCGGCCGGGCGGTGATCCGGCCGTGCCGGTATCGAGTTCCACGATCCCGGTCACGACCTCGGGCGTTGCGGTATCGACTGCGAGGACAAGCACGATCAGCCAGCCTACCCGTGACGGCCGACGTGCCGTGGCGACCGGACGTCGCCGACCGCTTCAGCCGCGGGTGACCCAGCCGTAGTCGACGGTGCGCTCATCGGTGTCGAGGTCACGGCGCAGGCGAACGAGCAGATGACGTCCACTCAGCCGTTCCGCCACCCCCTCCCCCCACTCGACGACGACCACGGAGTCGGTGAGGTCGGTGTCGAGGTCGAGGGCGTCGAGTTCCTCCAGACCACCCAGCCGATAGGCATCGACGTGAACCATCGCCGGCCCACCTCCGGGCCCCGGCCGGTGCTCCCGCGCGATGATGAACGTCGGTGAGGTGACCCGACCCCGCACGCCGAGACCTGCTCCGATCCCCCGTGCCAGAGCGGTCTTGCCCGCGCCGAGTGGCCCGTCGAGGATCACCAGATCTCCCGCGCCCAGGCCGGCGGCCAGGGTACGTCCGAACGCCTCGGTGTCCTGCACCGTCGGCAGGATCTCCTGCTCGAATCCCGCCTGGTCGTCGGACGTCACGGTCGCTGTACCCGCCCGACGAGCTCGCTGATCGCGTCGTTGACTGGCGGCGGGTTCTCCATCATCACCATGTGGCCGCACTCGGCAACGCCGATCAGTTCGCAGTTCTTGCCCAGACGGTTGTGCAGTTCCACCGAGTTCGCCACCGGCGTGACCTTGTCTTCGTACCCGCACACGACCATCGTCGGGATCGCGGAGAGCACCGGCAGACCGGAGGTCTCGTCGTGCTCCTCGAGAGCACGCAAGAAGTTGACGACCGTGTCGATCCTGGTGTTCTGGATGACCGATTCGGTGAACTCGATCACGGCGGGTGAATGGTACGTAGAGCCGAAACTGCCCGCGGTCAGCACCGGGGCCATCAGCATCCTCGTCACGCCCCGGCCTGCCTCCACCGCTCGCGGGGCCTGCCGGACGGACAATCGGAAGGCGTCGACCAGCGGATTCTGCAGTCCACGACCCAACCCGGCCTGCGTGATCCCGTGGGCTGCGCTGGCCACGAATCCGGCACCGACCACTTTCGACCCGAACAGTTCCGGCCGTCTGCTGGCCAAGGCCATGATCGCCATGCCGCCCATCGAGTGCCCTACCAGCACCACGGGTCCATTCGGAACGATAACGCGCAGAACGGTTTCGAGGTCCGCGGCCATCTGCGTGATGGTGCACGAGCCCGCGGCCGCCTGCGCGGACTCACCGTGCCCCCGGTGATCGAAGAAGACCATGCGGACATCGTCGCCCCATGTCTGCGCGAGATCGCGGCGCTGGAAGTGCCACGTGGACATGCGCAGGCAGAAGCCGTGGACAAAGACGACGGTGAGCGGCGCATCTCCCGGACCAGCTTCCCGAACGGCCAGCGGCACACCATCATCGGCGACCACGATGCTCGGGCGATCGTTGTAGATCGACCCGAAGTCCTCGATGGAGTTGGGGTCGGTGGTGGGATGCCGCCGCGTCAGCGAACGCGCTGCCGCCCCCACGGCGAGAGCGCCCAGAGTCGCGATGCCGGCGGTACCGGCCAAGATCTCCCAGCGTCCGGTGCGCTCCATCAGCCGGGCCCCGTCGCGACGGGTGTGTGGCGGCCGTTCGAAACCGGCGCTGGAGCACCGACATACGTCCGCACCGCCCGCCCACGGATTCCGGAGACGATCTCGTAGTCGATGGTGCCGATGGCCTCGGCCCACTCGAGAGCGGTGGGGCCACCATGCTCCCCCGTCCCGAACAGCACAGCGCGATCGCCCACTTCGACACCGCCGCCGTCCGCGCCGAGGTCGACGACCATCTGATCCATACAGACCCGTCCGACATTCGGAAAGCTCCGGCCGTTGATGTGCACCCGCAGGGTGTTCGACAACAGTCGCGGGACCCCGTCCGCGTAGCCTGCCGGCAACAACGCAACGGTGGTGTCGCTCGGTGCGGTCCACGTGTGACTGTACGAAACACCTTGGCCTGCCGGGATCTTCTTGACCGACAAGACTTCAGCCGAGAGAGTCATCACCGGGATCAGACCGAAGTCGCCGAGGTCTGGGGCGGGCGATCGGCCGTACACGGCGATGCCGGGCCTGGCGAGGTCTCGGCTCAGGTCAGGCCTGGTGAGCGTGGCCGCCGAATTGGCGATGTGCACAACCTCTGGTCCCACGCCGACGCGGCGCAGGTCGGCCACGGCCTCGTCGAGGCGCTCACCTTGCAGGCTGTTGAGTGGATGGCCGGGCTCGTCCCCGCGCACGAGGTGGGACATCACTCCGCGTAGCACGATCGATTGCTCCGCCGAGGCAGTTGCGACGGCGTCTCGCAGCTCGTCCCACTCATCTGCCGCCACCCCGTTACGCGCCAGGCCTGTGTCGACCTTCACGGTGACCGACGCGGTACGTCCCGCCGTGCGAGCCGCCTCGACGACCGCGGTCAGCTCGCGGGGTGAGGAGACACCGATCTGCACATCGGCCTCGATCGCGGCATTGAAGTCCGCCGAACCGCCATGCAGCCAGGCCAGCAGAGGCGCGTCGATCCCGCCCCGGCGCAACGCCAGCGCTTCGTCGATGGTCGCAACCCCGATCTCGGCTGCACCGGCGCTCATCACCGCGGCAGCGACCTGCACGGCGCCGTGACCGTACGCGTCCGCTTTGAGCACAGGCATCAGCGCAGCGGTGGTGTGTGACTGTAGGACCTCGATGTTGTGGGCAACCGCCGACAAGTCGATGCGGGCCTCGAGCGCCGGAGAATTCATCGCCCACCATTGTCGCACTCGACACCACCGAGGAGGGCACGCAAGGTGGGTGACACCGCCGCCAGCAATGCCGACGCACCGATCGGGGCATTCCCGCCGCCGTGGTTCGGCCCTCCCGCAGACGCTGCGATCGCCGCCAGCGCATGTACTCGCGCTCCCGCAGCCGCGGCAGACGACGGTTCCAGACCGGCGGCCAGCAGACTGCCTGCGATGCCCGACAGCACGTCGCCGGCGCCGGCCGTGGCAGCCCACGACGATCCTGCGTCGTTCACCAGTACCTGCCCGGAGGGATCCGCGATCAGTGTCGCCCGCCCCTTGAGGAGCACGGTCGCACCCAGTTCTGCCGCGAGATCCTTCACGGCCGCGATCCGGTCGACGCCGGGGGGCTGTCCGGTGATCCGGGCGAACTCGCCGGCGTGCGGGGTGATCAAGGTGGGTGCGGTGCGGGTGGTCACCAGCTCACGGTGGGTGGCCAACAGTGTCAGTCCGTCCGCGTCGACGAGCACGGGCAGGTCGGTGTCCAACACGTGTCGCAGTCGCCTGATCCCGGTGTCATCGGTTCCGGCGCCGGGCCCGATCACCCACGCCTGCACCTTGCCCGCCTTCTCCGGCTCATCGCTGGCGACAACCTCGGGGAAATGCGAAAGCACCTGCGACGCCGCCGTTCCGACGTACCGGACCATTCCTGAGGTGGCGGCCACGGCTGCCCCACTGCACAACACGCCGGCCCCTGGATAGCGCGCCGAGCCCGCGACGACACCGACCACTCCCTGGCTGTACTTGTCGTCCGACGGTCCGGGCACCGGCCACATCGCGGCCACCTCGGCGTTGCTCATTTGCCGCAATGCCGGACGGTGAGCCTCGACGCCTATGTCGGCCAACACGATCCGGCCACACTGCGGTGCGGCGAGCACGTGAGCCACCCGGTATTCGCCGAATGTCACTGTCACCGCGGCACGCACGGCCGGGTCATTGACCTGCCCGGTGTCCGCATCGACCCCTGACGGGATGTCCACTGCCACGATGGGCGCGGTGAGCTCACCGACGATCCGAGCCGCTTCCGGGCGCAGTGGTCCCGACCCGCTCAGCCCCACGATGCCGTCGATCACCACATCGACGTCGGGCGAGAAGCTGTCGGTGATGCGCCCGCCGGCGCCGCGGAATGCGGCGAGACCGCTTGTGTGGGTGCGGTCGCCGGCCAGCAGGACAGCCCGCACGTCGACGCCCCGGCGGCGTAGTAGCGCGCCCGCGAACAGAGCGTCCGCCCCGTTGTCGCCGGCTCCCGCAAGCACACCGACCTTACGTCCGTAACAACTACCCGATCGTGACACCAGTTCCGCCGCAACCACATCCGCGACAGCGCGAGCCGCACGACCCATCAACACCCCGCGCACCAACAGATCTCCGGTCGCAGCCTCGGCGGCCCGGATCGAGTCGGCGGTGAAGTAGTCGATCATCGCCCCACGTGGCCTATTCGACGGTGACGGACTTGGCCAGGTTGCGCGGCTTGTCCACGTCGTACCCGCGCGCCTGAGCGACAGCCGCAGCGAAGACCTGCAGGGGCACAGTCGAAACCAGTGGCTGCAGCAACGTGGGCGTCTGCGGGATCACGATCAGATGGTCGGCCACACCCCGTGCCGACTCGTCACCTTCCTCCGCGATGACGATGGTGGTTGCTCCACGCGCCTGGATTTCCCGGATGTTGCTGACCATCTTCGAGTGCAGCAATGCCCGCCCTGTCGGTGAGGGCATCACGATGATGACCGGAACGCCGTCTTCGATCAGCGCAATCGGCCCGTGCTTGAGCTCACCGGCAGCAAAGCCCTCGGCGTGCATGTACGCGAGTTCTTTGAGTTTGAGTGCGCCCTCGAGCGCGACGGGGTATCCGACGTGGCGCCCGAGGAACAGGACGGTCCCGCGGTCGGCCAGGTCGCGGGCCAGCGCACGCACCGGCTCGACCGTCTCGAGCACTGTGGCGACCGCGGCCGGCATCGCTTCGAGCGCGGCGTACTCGCGTGCCACCTCATCGGGATACTTCGTACCCCTGGCCTGTGCGAGTGCCAGACCCACCAGGTACGTCGCCGCGATCTGCGCGAGGAAACACTTGGTGGACGCCACCCCGATCTCAGGTCCGGCGTGGGTGTAGAGCACGGCGTCGGATTCTCGCGGGATCTGCGCACCATTGGTGTTGCAGATGGCCAAGACCCGGGCCTTCTGTTCTTTGGCGTGCCGGACCGCCTCCAATGTGTCGGCGGTCTCGCCCGACTGCGAGATCGCGACCACAAGGGTGGAACGATCGAGAACCGGGTCGCGGTAGCGGAATTCGCTGGCCAACTCGACCTCGACCGGCAGGCGCGTCCAGTGTTCGATGGCGTACTTCGCGAGCAACCCCGCGTGGTAAGCGGTGCCGCAGGCGACCACGAAGACCTTGTCGATGTCGCGCAGGTCGTCGTCGGTGAGTCGCTGCTCGTCGAGGATGATCCGGCCGTTCTCGAAGTGCCCGAGCAGGGTGTCGGCGAGAGCCTGTGGCTGCTCGGCGATCTCCTTCAGCATGAAGAAGTCGTGCCCGCCCTTTTCCGCCGCTGCCAGATCCCAGTCGATGTGGAAGGGCTTGCCGGATTCTTCGTTGCCTTCGAAGTCGGTGATCGTGTAGTCGTCGGCGGTGATCACGACCACCTGGTCCTGGCCGAGTTCGACAGCCTCACGAGTGTGTTCGATGAATGCCGCGACGTCGGAGCCGACGAACATCTCGCCCTCGCCCACACCCACCACCAGAGGAGTGGACCGGCGCGCGGCCACGATCGTGTCGGGGTGGTCCGCGTGCGTGAACACGAGCGTGAACGCACCCTCGAGCCGGCCCAGCACCGCATACGCGCTGTCGACGAAGTTCCCCGCCGTCGAACCACTGGCGTATTGCAGAGCCATCAGGTGGACGGCGGTCTCGGTGTCCGTGTCGGACGAGAACTCGATGCCGGCCTTCTCCACCTCTTCCCGCAGGACCGCGAAGTTCTCGATGATGCCGTTGTGCACCACGGCGATCTTGCCGTCGAGGCTGGTGTGCGGGTGCGCATTTCGGTCGGTCGGCCGCCCGTGGGTGGCCCAGCGCGTATGTCCCATACCGGTGGAGCCCGCGAATGCTTCGCGGCCGATGGTGGCCAGTTCCTTGTCGAGGTTCTCCAGCCGTCCGGCCTTCTTCTCGACTGCGGCATGTCCGGCGCCGTCGAGGATTGCCACACCAGCGGAGTCGTACCCGCGGTATTCCATCCGGCGCAGGGCTTCCACGACAACCTCGAGGGCGTCGCGTCTGCCCACGTATCCGACGATTCCACACATAGTGCTACAGGGTACTTGCCACGCACGGATACACAGAAGTCGCTGGTGAAGTGCCAATTCTTGCGCTCGCACTGACAACAGGTGAAGTTATGGGTTACGCTGTGCGAACTCTTGCAGTTCTCGAGCGTCAAGCTCAAGGAGTCGAGGGGGATGCGTCGGTTGGGACGCCTTTGATACGTTCGATCCGTATGTCCTCCACCACCGGGGTCACCCCCACTTTTTTGCGGCAATCCACGCGAAAACCCTATAGCGGTTCCCTTTGATCACGGTTCGATCTGCAAACACGATTTTTTGGCTCGTACACACGTGACACCTCGCATTTCGCTGTAGGTTTCGATGCGGGCTCCACTTTCGGGTCCATCCTCCCGAAGGACGTACATGGACTGGCTGTGGGACATATCGGTGCTCGATGGACCATTGCCGTGGGCCATCCTCCTACTCGGCGCCCTGGGACTGTTGTGGCTGATCCTGCTGCCCCAGAAGACCTACCTTCTCGTCGTCGTACCGATTGCCGCGGTTGTCAGCCTCCTTCTGGTTCTCGTGGCGAAATGGCTCATCGAAGACGTCTGGAAACTGTTCTCGGACCACATCCCCGCGTCGAACTACCTCTGGGGCGGCGCAGCGGTGTTCGCACTGCTGCTGTTCATTCCGAGGCTCATCCGGGGCCGGGGAATTGCCGCCCGGATCATCACGGTCCTGGCGACGGTCTTCGCGGTGGTGATGGCTCTCGCCCAGATCAATGACCACTTCGACGAATACCCGACCGTTGGTTCCGTCTTCGGGATCAACAACGTCAGGACGGTGTCCATCGACGAGGCCCGCAGCACCGACATCAAGACCGTAGAGGTGGACAAGTGGCGCAAGCCGGCGGGCCTGCCGTCGCAAGGCGGCGTGATCACCTCGTCCATCCCGGGTGATGTGTCGAAGTTCAACGCCCGGCCGGCCAAGGTCTACCTCCCGCCCGCCTACTTCGCCGAACCCCGTCCGTTGCTGCCGGTGCTGGTGCTCATGGCCGGCCAACCGGGGTCGCCGGAAGACTGGCTCGTCGGCGGCCGGCTGACGCAGACGATGGATCAATACGCTGCCGCCAATGAGGGGCTGTCGCCCATTGTGGTGGTCGCCGATGCCACCGGCGACGAACTCGCCAATCCACTGTGCATGGATTCCAACCTCGGCAACGTCTCGACCTACCTGTCGGTTGATGTGCCCACCTGGGTGAAGAACACCTTGCAGGTCGAGACCGACCCGTCGGGGTGGGCTATCGGCGGGTTGTCGTACGGCGGTACCTGCTCGTTGCAGATGACCACCAATCACCCAGAGGTGTATCCGACGTTCCTGGACATGTCGGGTCAACTCGAGCCCAGCCTCGGTGACCGCAAACGAACCATCGACCAGGCATTCGGCGGCGACGCGGCCAAGTTCACCGCGGTCAATCCGATGGACCTGATGAAGTCGAAGAAGTACCCCCAGGTGGCCGGCGCCTTTGTCGTGGGCAAGGACGATGCGGAATACCGGCCCGGTCTGCAGCAGGTCTACCAAGCCGCACAGGCTGCCGGTATGGACGTCCACTTCGACACCGTCCCGGGCGGGCATTCATTTGCCGTGTGGTCGGCAGGCTTGAAATTGGAGATGCCATGGCTCGGTAAGCGCCTGGGATTGCCGTGATCTAGGGAATAATCCCCTGCGAGAGCGACTCTGCACACATTTCGACCACCAGCGGCGGGCACAGACCCGCCCGTTCGGCCGGCGCGACCGGCTCCACAACTCGAAAGGCGCCGATGAGCACGACCGACACCACTGCCGAGGCACCCCCCACCGAGCCGACACCGTCGCGGGCCGACAAGGTGCTCGGTCCGGTGGCCTGGACCATCCGCAAGGTTCCCTTCACCTCGACCGTGGTCGCGGTGACGATCGTTCTCGGTATCGCCACCGGAGCGTTGTGGGAGACGGTGGAGAACCGGTCCTGGTTCGGTGATGTCGCCTACGGCTATCCCCCGCTCACCGACGGTAAGTGGTGGACCCCGTTGTCGGGCACCCTCTTCGGGCTGACACCTGCTCACTACATCGCACTCATCGTCATCTTCGCCGTTGTCGTCGGGTGGTGCGAGTGGTTGCTGGGCACGGTCAGGGTGGCCATTGTCACCGTTGCGGGGCAACTGATCGGCGAGCTGGGCGCCGTCGCGTTCATCGCACTGTTCCGGCCGACCAGCTGGGAATGGGTCGACCATCTCGCCGACGTCCAGGACGTGGGCCATTCCACCGCCATCGTTGCAGCCGTGGCCGCGGCAAGTGCCAGACTCCGCTCGCCGTGGCGACTGCGGATTCGGGCGATTCTCCTTGCCTACGTTGCTGTTTCTTTTCTGTTCGAGGGCTCGCTACATGACGTCACCCACCTCATCGCTGCAGTGGTGATGCTCGTGGTCGGCGAAAAGTTCTTCAGTCGAGGTGAATCCGGTGTGATGCCGCGAACGCGGCAAGAGATCCGGATGATCAGCTTCCTCGGCCTGGTCCTCATCGGGATCGTCAACATCGCTGTCGCCGTGTTTCCTGGCGACGGGCCCTTCGGTCCCACCGATTCCGACGACAGCCTCAGCTGGGGGTCGATCGTCAGTGTTCTGATCGTGCTGCTGATCGCCGACCAGTTGCGGCGCGGACGGCGCTGGGCATGGTGGATCACCGTGATCTACGGGCTCTTGTACGTCGCCCTGCTCGTCTTCGTGTTGGTCGCGGTGATCACCTCCGACTTCAAGGGTCAGGGCGCGGTCACGGTCGGTACCGGTCTGTTGTGGATCGTCGAACTGTCGTTGTTGTTCGCCGGGCGGTATGCGTTCAACGTCCCGCTGCGCAGCCGGAAAGCCATGGCGGGCATGGGCGGATCCAATCCGGCCGAACAGGTACGCAGTCTCCTCAAAAGATATGGCGGCAGCACCATGAGCTGGATGATCACCTGGGAGAACAATCAGTACGCGTTCACCAAGGACGGCGAAGGCGTGATCGGCTACCAGCGACCGGCCGGCACCGTCATCGCCCTCGCGGACCCCGTCTGCGCCCCGGAGAAACTGGCCGAGACGATCCGCGAGTTCACCGACATGGCCGAGAGCAGCGCACGCATCCCGTGCTGGTTCTCGGTCAGTGAGGCAACGGCCGAGATCGCCCGCGAGATGGGCTGGCGCACTTTGCAGATCGCTGAGGACACCATCATCGACCTGCCCACACTGGCCTTCAAAGGCAAACCGTGGCAGGACATCCGATCGGCGATCAACAGGGCGAAGAAGGAAGGCATCAACTTCAAACTGACAACCCTGAAGGACGAGCCGTTCGCCGTACTCGCCCAGGTGCGGGCGATCTCCGAGGAATGGGTCGGCGACAAGGGCCTTCCGGAAATGGGTTTCACCCTCGGCAGCGTCGAGGAAGCCCTCGACCCGGAAGTCCGTGTGGCGCTTGCCATCGACGAGACGGGTTCGGTACACGGAGTGTTGTCGTGGCTGCCGGTGTTCGGTGGAGATGATCAGGTGAAGGGCTGGACGCTCGACGTGATGCGCCGACGCGACGACGGTTTCCGCCCGGTCATCGAATTCCTCATCGCGAGCTCTGCGTTGGCTTTCAAAGCCGAAGGCGCACAGATCCTCTCACTCTCGGGCGCTCCGCTCGCCCGTGCCGCCGACGACACCGGCGAGGTGGAAGCCATGGATCGCCTGCTGGACATGTTGGGAGCAGCAATGGAACCGTTCTACGGTTTCCGCTCATTGCACGCATTCAAGATGAAGTTCCAGCCGCGATACGAGCCGGTGTACATGTGCTTCCGCGATGAAGGCGATCTGCCACGGATCGGGCTAGCGCTCACCAGGGCGTACCTGCCCAACGCCACCCCGGGTCAGATGCTGAAGCTGGCCACCACAAGGGAATAGGGGCACGAGCGAACAGAGACAAGCCCCGTCGATGGATACACATCGACGGGGCTGACCAGCAGGTCGGATGTATCAGGCGGTTCCGGCACCGAGTTTGGTCGAGGCCTGCGACCGCTGCCGCTGCACCTCGATGGCAGCATCGAACTCTGCTCGCCAGTTCTCGGTCAGCGGCAGCTCTCGGTTGACGGCCTCTTCGGTGGACAGCTCCACCGGGAATCCGAACGTGTCGTAGAGCTTGAACAGGTCGTCGCCGTTGACGGTGTCACCGGTCTTGCCCAGTCGCTTCAACTCTCGCAAGCCCTTGCCGAGGGTGCGCCGGAAAGCCCGTTCCTCCTTTTCGAGCACGGCGATCACCACGTCGCGCCGATCGGCCACCTCTGGGTAGGCCTCGGCGTACAGACCCGCGACAACCGGGACCAACTCCGTCAGCAGGTTCTGCTGAACACCGAGTTGATGGGCGAAACGGATTGCTCGCCGGACGAGCCGTCGCATCACATAACCCTGTTCCTTGTTCGACGGCACCACACCGTCCACCGCAAGGAACACCGCACCGCGGATGTGGTCGGCGATCACTCGCATCGCAACCGTGTTGTCGTCGTAGCTCACACCCGAGAGCTCCTCGATCTTCTGCACAATCGGCCAGAGGAGGCTGATGCGATACACGTCAGGACTGTCGATGGATGCCGCGGCGATCCGCTCGAGACCGCCGCCGTAGTCGACGTTCTGCTTGGGAAGCAGCGCAAACCCGTCGTCGGTCTTGCAGTACTGCATGAACACCGAATTGCCGATCTCCATGTACTGACCGCCATCGGAGTTCTGATGCGGGTACTTGCCGAAAGCCGTGTCGTGCTCCACCTGTGGGAAGTAGTAGAAGACCTCGCTGTCCGGTCCGCCGGGGTCGCCGACGGGCATCGTGTCCGGACCACCGGACCGCGACCACCAGTTCTTGTCGCTGTAGTACGCGATCCGCGCGCCCTGGTTTCCCTGCTCGTTGCCCTGTTCTTCGGTCAGCAGCACGACTCTGTCCGACGAGACACCGGCCTTGGTGAACAACTCGGTCCAGATGTCCGCGCTCTCATCGTCGCGAGGGATGCCGTGTTCGGGGTCCCCCGAGAACACCGTCACGTAAATCCTGTTCGGGTCAAGTCCGACGACCTCGGTCAGGAAATGCCAGAACAGCGGGATCTGCTCGGACTTGAAGTAGTCGCCCAGGCTCCAGTTGCCGAGCATCTCGAAAAAGGTGGTGTGCCGGTTGTCGCCGACCTCCTCGATGTCCTGCGACCGAAGGCAGGTCTGCGAGTCGGCGAGCCGGTTGCCGTCCGGATGTTCGGCGCCCAGCAGGTATCTCAGCAACGGCTGCATCCCGCTGCCGGTGAAGAGTGTGGTGGGGTCGTCCTTCGGCACCAGCGGGGCCCTGTTGATGAGGGCGTGGCCGCGCTCCTGCATCAGCGAGAGGTAGGCGCTGCGGATTTCATTGGCATCCATCCGGTAACTGTCCCAAGTTCCCGGCCGGTGTGCGCGCCGAATCGGCGCGTTGGCCCGAAAAATGTCTCCGATACGGGCAACGGGTGATGTCGGCCGGCAACACGATCGCTTACAGTCAGTTCGTGGCCAACCCCAAGAAGCTCCTCTCGCAGCTGTCCAAGACGGGACCGCACAAGGTCTTGCGCGGCGATATGGCGATTGTCGGATTGCCGGGCACCGTCTACGCCCCCGCCAGTGGGAAGGACCTGCCCGGGGTGGCGTTCGGTCATGGCTGGCTCACGGGCGCCAAGCAGTACAACAAGACCCTCGCGCACCTGGCCTCGTGGGGCATCGTCGCCGCGGCGCCCACCACCGAGAAGGGCATGCTCGGTTCCGATCAGGGACTGGCCGCAGATCTCGAGACCACCCTGTCGATCATCACCGAGGTCCGCCTCGGCGCCGGCGACATCACCGTGCACAAACAGCGTCTGGCGGTCGCTGGTCATGGCTTCGGCGCATCCGCCGCGACGCTGGCCGCGTCACGGAGCAGCAAGGCCAAGGCACTCGCTGCCCTCTACCCGGCGCCGACGAGTTCTGCCGTGCTCCCCGCCGCCGCGGAGGTCCGGCAGTCCGCGCTGATCCTTGCCGCGCCCGGCGAACTCGAATCGATGACGTCCAATGCGCTTGCGCTGCGTCGCGCTCTGGCCGGACAGTCCGTGTTGCGCCTGGTCCCCAAAGCCGACAACCGAGGACTGGCCGAAGGTTTCAGTGTTCGGGGCAGGCTGGGTGCCGGGGGCAACGACAAGAAGACGCAGAAGCTGACGCGTGCGGTACTCACCGGATTCCTGTTGCACCAACTGACGGGCGACGTCACATACGCCGCATTCAGTGACCCGGCGGCCGAACTCGGCAAGCTGATGACAATCGATCCCGATGCCCTCGCGCCTGGCATGGAGGAGATCGTCGACCCACTCACCAAGTTGCTCAAGGGTTAGGTTGCTCAAGGGCTGGCGCGGTTCCTCGAGGGCCGGCGCTATTGCCCACACGGCCGGCACCACGACGAGCTCCGGCGTTCAGCGGTCGGACAGCCAACCGGATGTGTACGAGAACCCGGCGTCCTGACAGTCCTCCACCTCCACGCCGGACTGACCAGGGAGCGGCGTCGAGGAGTCCTTCGCACCGGCGCCCAGAGTTGCCTTCGCCCCGATCGTCGGGTTGTCCACTGACTCACCCGGGGCTGGGTACGGGGTGTGGGGACTGAGGTCGATGTCGTTCGCAGGGAGCAGGATTGCGCCGCCCGCAGCCACCGATGCCCGTGTCACACCGCGACCGTGCGTTGCGTTCTCGGCAGTCGTCCGGACCTTCTCACCGAGTGCCTGCTGGCTCTTGCGGTAGCCGGCCACGGCCTCGGCACTGTGAGTACCGACTCTGGCAGCGATGTTGTCGAACAGGTCGGACAGGCTCATTGCTCACCGGCCAAAGCCAGGAGTCCGTCGTCGGGCGGTGTCACCGCGTCGCGCTCCGATGCCTGTGGTGTCACCGGTGTCGCATCGAGATTGCCAGGAGCGCCGGGGGTATCGACATCGTCTTTGCTTCTCGGTGCTCGGATCGCCGGCGCACCGGGAGTCGGACATGGCGCGAGAGGGTCTCGATCCGTCTCGGGCGCGTCTTGCGGTTCGGGGTCACCGGTAGTCGCCGGTACCGGTGGTTGCTCCTCGGAATTCGGGGCGTCACCGGTCTTGCTCTGGCCGACCGCGGTGGTGGTCTCGCACGCGTGCTCCTCCGGCGGAACGGTATCCGGTGGCCCCGAAGACACGTGAGGGGCCGGACATTCGGGCGCCCCCGAGTCGTCTGAGCCTTTCAAGTCGAAGTTCTTGTCTCCCAGCGGGGTCGAGGCCGGCGGTACATCTGTCACACCTCCCGCGTCTGCGGCATGCTCGGTGCCGTCCGGCCCGGCCGGAGGCGGCATCACTGCGCTGCTTGCGTTCGACACCATCTCGATCACACCTGTGATCGAGCCTGCCACAGCCGAACCGACTGCCACAGCGACGGGCCCGAGTACCGCTGAGAGATCGCCACCACCCACCATGGGCGTCAACGGGCTCGCCACCCCGGACTGTGCCGTCATCACCGGCCGCGTCTTCACGGGCTCCGCCCCCGGTTCGCACACCGAGGTCGACTTCGCCGGCCCGGAGTCCGGTGCCGGAGCGGACACCGTTGTGATGCCCAAGGATTCGCGAACCCCGTCGCGTGGTCCGGAAACATCTACCGCAGCGCGGCAATCGCGCTCGGAGACAATCGGTTGAGAGTCGTGAGCGGCGCATCGCACCAGTGGCTCGTCCGAGGACACCAGCTGTTCCCTTCCACAGTCGCCGCCCGCGTAGTCCGAGACGTCCACCTGTGCCATCGCTGCACACAGCCCGGTGAGAACGGCATCGATGGCGTCGTCGCACAATGTGACGGCGGCGTCGAACAACGCGACAGTGCTGTCGATCGCAGCTGTCAGCTCGGCGGCCGGCGAACCCGGGGTGGTGATCAGTGTCAGCCATGAACTGATCGGGATCCCGAGCAGAGAGTCGGGTGTGATGGCGGCGACGCACCAGAACTTGGCCAACCGGGCCGCCTCGATGGCGTCGGCAGCCACCACCATCCCAGAGCCGATGTCCGCCAACGCCGCCACATCAACCGCCGCGCGCGGGATGTGCGCGTCCTGGAGGCGAGTGCGGGCGATGATGCCGGACCCCGTAGGCCAACAGCTCCCTAGTACGGCGTCCTGGCCGGTCTGATTCTGCAGTTCGGTCGCCGCGACGGCCTGAAGTCCCAACACGATTCGACCGTCGGCTCGCAGCCTGTCGGTGTCCAGGTCCTCGGTCTCGAGCAGGCGGTTCCGGCACATGTCACCGGAGGGAACATCTTCCATCCCCAGCCGCCGCGCCAGGGGGCCGACGTTGTCGAAGAAGCGGACGCTCTTCTCCGCCGCCGATCGTTGGTCCGTCAATTGTTGTGCGAGACCCGGCGTCTCACCCATGGAGGCCGCCATCTCCGTTGGTCGCGGCGCCGAACGTCGCCGCATTCACCACGTCCTCGCCTGTCAGCGTTGCGGCCGCATCGAAGATTCCCCCGGCGATGCTCCGCGACGACTCGACGAAGCGGTCCACCGATGACACCACGGCAAGCAATCCGGCCGCATAGTGTTCGCCGTGGGTCGCGTACCGCGTTCCCGCATGTGAGCCGAACGAGCAGTCGGCGACAGCCCCCGCAGCGACCTCGACCGCCCGGGCACCACTCCGAAATACCTCGCCGACCCCTTGTACTGCGGATGTGTCCATCCACGTCTGCTCGCTCATGATGCCTCCCCGATGTCAGACGCTGCGGGGCATCGAGGGGTTCCGTTCTATTGCGCGAGCAAGCCGGACACCGCGTCGAGAAGCGCGTGTGGCCGCTGTTCGACAGGCGCAGGTTCGACCAGCGCGAACCGGCATCCCACTGCCCGGGCACCACCGTCAGCCTCTTCGCTGTCACCCACCATCAACACATCGACGGGGTCGACACCCAGGTGACCCGCGGCGAGAGTGAAGATTCGCGGATCGGGTTTGGTGACACCGACCTCATACGACAGGGTGAAGTCGTCGACCAGTCCGGCCATGTCATGTATGTCGAACACCGCGCGGACGTCGAACGCGATGTTGCTGACGACACCCACTTTGATGCCGCGTTCCCGGAGTCGCCGCAAACAGTCTCCGGTGTCCGGATACGGTTCCCACGACAACGGATCGACCACCCGCTCGTACAACAGTTCCGCATGACCGGGCAACGTGAGTCCAGATGCCCTCAGCACCGACAGATAAGCCCTACGGTGCAGCAGTGGGTCCAGATCTCTTCGTTCCCATGCGAATTCGTCTTCGGCGGGCAGACCCGGCGGCATCCCGACCGGAGCGGTCATCCGTCGGATGATCTCGGACTGCGCCTCTCCTTCGAACTCTTCCCCGGATTCCTGGCGTAGGCGCGTGAACCACTCGGACCGTTCGATGAACCGGAAAAGGGTGCCCGAGAAGTCGAACAGGACAGCGTTCACGGGTCGCAAAGTCAGGCAGACTCGACAGCGGCCGCGATCTTGGTGGCCACCGAATGCGCCTGCTCTGTGGTGGCTGCCTCCACCATGACACGCACGAGTTGCTCGGTACCGGAGGGGCGGAGGAGCACTCGTCCGGTGGCGCCGAGTTCGGCCTCACCGTCGGTCACTGCCTGCTTGACCGAAGCTGCTTCGGCCACAACGTTTTTGTCGGCAACCCGCACGTTGAGAAGGACTTGCGGCAACGCACTCATGATGGATGCCAGATCGGCCAGCGACCTACCGGTCTCGGCCATCCGGCCCATCAGAGCAAGCCCGGTCAGGATGCCGTCCCCCGTGGTGCCGTGCGAAGGGATCACCACGTGCCCCGACTGTTCACCTCCGAGCGAGAATCCGCCGGCCCGGAGCTCCTCGAGGACGTAGCGGTCACCGACAGCGGTGGTACGCACAGTGATCCCGGCATCGGTCATCGCCAGATGCAACCCGAGGTTGCTCATCACCGTGGCGACGAGAGTGTTGTCCTTGAGGCGGCCGGCGTCTTTCATCGCACTGGCCAAGACGGCCATGATTGCGTCGCCGTCGACGACCTGTCCCGCGGCGTCGACGGCGAGGCAGCGGTCCGCGTCGCCGTCGTGAGCGAGCCCGAGGTCGGCTCCGTATTCCAGAACTGCTGCTTGAACCCGATCGAGATGTGTTGAGCCGCAATCCTTGTTGATGTTCTCGCCATCGGGGTCCGCGCTGATCGCGATCACGGTGGCACCGGCAGCGCGATAGGCACGTGGCGCAGCCGCATAGGCGGCGCCATGGGCACAATCGACCACCACGGTCACCGACTTCAAATTGACGTCCACAGCTGCGGACAGATGCGTCAGGTACGCGTCGAGTCCATCGTGCGCATCGCGAACGCGGCCGACATCCGCACCGGTCGGCCGGTCGAACACGGTATCCAGTGCGGACTCGATCGCATCCTCGGCGGCGTCGGCGAGTTTGTGCCCACCAGCGGCGAAGAACTTGATCCCGTTGTCGGGCATGGGATTATGCGAGGCCGAGATCATCACGCCGAAGGCGGCGTCGTAGAAGTCCGTCAGATACGCGACAGCCGGGGTGGGAACGACGCCGACTCGCAGCGCGTCGACGCCCGCCGCGGTCAGCCCGGCACAGACGGCGGCTTCGAGCATCTCCCCCGACGCCCTCGTATCCCTGCCCACGATCGCTATGGGGCGGCCAGAGGCCGGCGCTATTGGGCGGCCAGAGGCCGGCGCTATTGGGCGGCCAGACCCGGACCGATCCTGAGGCAGGACACGTGCCGCTGCCTGCGACAGCGACAGCGCCAACTCGGGTGTCAGATCGGCATTTGCCAGACCACGTACGCCATCGGTACCGAACAGGTGCCCCATTGACATCCTTCGCTCTAAATACACAGGCAGGCGTCCAGTGAAACTGAACGCCTGCCTGTGCCAAGTTCGACTTGGTGTTTCTTGCGGGCTGAAAAAATCAGCGCTTGCTGTACTGCGAAGCCTTACGGGCCTTCTTGAGGCCGTACTTCTTGCGCTCCACCGCACGCGGGTCACGGGTGAGGAAGCCGGCCTTCTTCAGTGCGCCGCGGTCCTCGGGAGTGACCTCGATGAGGGCACGCGCGATGGCCAGACGCAGAGCGCCTGCCTGTCCGGACGGTCCGCCACCGTGCAGGCTGGCGAAGATGTCGAACGAGTCGTTGCGCTCGACGGTGACGAACGGCGCCTTGATGAGCTGCTGGTGCACTTTGTTGGGGAAGTACTCCTCCAGGGTGCGACCGTTCAGCTTGAAGGCACCGGTGCCCGGTGACATCCGGACGCGGACGACAGCTTCTTTACGACGGCCCACGGTCTGGATCGGGCGATCGAGATCGATCGGCGCGCGGGTGACGGCCGGCTCGTCGGCAACGTCTGCGGTGGCGTCGTCCACGGTGTAGTCGTCAGCGCCGACCTCGGCGTCGACCACTTCGGGAGCCACTGCTTCGGCTTCGTTCACATCGGACACGTTCTGCTCCTCCGGCGCCGTCACTGGGCAACCTGGGTGATCTCGAAGGGCACGGGCTGCTGCGCCGTGTGGGGATGGTTGGGGCCTGCGTAGACCTTCAGCTTGGAGGCCATGGCCCGCCCGAGCTTGGTCTTCGGGAGCATCCCGACGATCGCCTTCTCGACGAGACGTTCCGGATGGGTTGCCAGCGTCTCACCGACAGTGCGGGACTTCAGGCCGCCCGGATGGCCGGAGTGGCGGTAGAGGAGCTTGTCGTCGAGCTTGTTTCCGCTGACGGCAACCTTCTCGGCGTTGATGATGACGACGAAGTCGCCACCGTCCATGTGGGGTGCGTAGGTCGGCTTGTGCTTGCCGCGCAGGAGCGTCGCGCTCTGCACAGCGAGGCGGCCGAGCACCACGTCGGTGGCGTCGATGACATGCCACGTACGGGTGATGTCACCGGCCTTCGGGGTGTAAGTAGGCACAGATAGTCCTCATGTCTGGTGATCTGGAGCTGGTCTGGAACGCGGCAGAGGTAGTTCCCGGCGACCAGTGGGGACCCGGGCCTCGACTACACCTGGCTACAGGCGGTCGCGCACCAACGGTCAACAGTACCGGCCGGGCCGTCGACAGGTCAAAACGCCGCCGACCGGCGCCGGCCGTGCCGCGGACTCGAGTGTCATGGCGTTCCTATCCGAACCGCACCCACCGCGACCCGGCACTGCTCGTCGATCGTCTCACCTGCGGATCCGCCCTGACATCCCACACTCACCTGCAACCCCGCCGACACCAGCAGGTACCACCTGATCGGCCCCCCGGAGACGGGCACCTCGCGGTAGCTGATCACCTCCCGGCCTGCGTAACGCGTGCTGGCCGAGAACTCCTGGACGACGTCGTCGCCGCGCTGCCCGATGCGATTGCGGAGACTGCCCGCCACCGAGGCCAACGTCGACGTGTTGCGCACCGTGTTCTGCAAGACGATGATCCGCCGGTCGTCACCGGGTGCGGCGAAAGTGGTGCGGGACACAACACCTTCGGCGGCCGGCTCCGAGCTCTCGCGCCACTCGGCAGGGACTGTCACGGCGACGCGGCCGAGCTGGGCCTCGCGGTCCGCAGGCGCCTGCACACCCTCGCGTCCGTTGCCGGCCGTCAACGCGATCACCGCCACTGCGATCGCCACCGCAGCAGTCGCTGCGATCGCCCCGGCGACACGCCGGCGCATCGGAGTCCGGCCACCGGTCGGCGGTTCGCGAATGCCCTCGTTCACCGGCAATGCGGCGCCACCGAAACGGTGGATCAGTGATCGCTGCACTGCCGCGACCCGACCGACCACTGTGTGGACTTCGCAACAATGCAGAACCTCCGCAACGGCCGCGGGGTCGGTGCCATCGACGAGGATTGCCTCGACACGGTTGTCGACGATGTCACCCAGTCGAAGAGCGACCGTCTCGGCAGTGGCCACCGAGGTCCCGACAACATCCCAGCTGCCGGCGGACCGATCCATCTCATGGATGTCGATCCGGGAGTGGACCTCGATCACCAGTGCCCGCTGCGTGGAAGATCCCAGATGGGATTCGGCGATGACCGCAGCACGCGGCGTCAGCACCAGGTGGCCACAGTGGGGTTGCGCCGCCTGTCGCAAGATCTCGGTGCGTCGGACACCCCATGTCGTCGGGTGTGCCAGCTCCACGGCCCCGAGGCCTTCGAGCACTCGGGCGAACACCTCTGACCATGCCGCCGCGGTAGAAATCCTCACCCCGTCAACGGCCACCGACGATCCGTTGATGCCGCGGACATGGGCTTCGACAGAGCAGGGTTCACGCCCGGCAACCACCACGTCGTCATAGGCGATGTCGGCGACCACCATCCGTATCGGTAGGACCGTCGGCGACGCCTCGGGCTCTTTGTCTCTCACGTCGGATGTCATCACAACGGCGGCATGTGGGCGACCTGGATCATTTCCTGTGGTCGCGATCTGGACACCAGTTCTCCCCGACCCGGCACCAGGCGCTGCAACCGCACCCGGCCCAACAGGTACCCCTCGTCGCGGTCACCGCTCATCAGCAGCCCATCGGTGGACAAGTCCTTGAGACGCCCGATGATCGGATCGAACAGAGCTCGTCCGGCGCCGCCAGAACGGCGCGCGACGATGAGGTGCAGGCCGATGTCGCGGGCCTGTGCCAGCAGGTCGAGCAACGGGCTCAACGGGTTTCCGCTTCCGGTGGCCACCATGTCGTAGTCGTCGACGATGATGTACACGTCCGGCCCCGACCACCAGTTGCGGTCACGGAGTTGCTGCTGGGTGACGTTCTCCCCGGGAATCCGGGCGGTGAAGAACGCCACCAACTCGTTCACCATCGGGGTGAGGGTCTGCGCCGAACTCGCATACCCGGCGAGGTGATCGGTGTCGATCACACCGAGCATGGTTCGCCGATAGTCGACCAGGACGATCTTCGTCTGGGTGGCCGTGCTGTTCTCGACCAGACCCGCGACGATGTTGCGCAGCAGCGTGGTCTTCCCGTGCTCCACGTCGGCGAAGACCAGAAAGTGTGGTTGAACCCGGAAGTCCAGGATGACCGGGGCCAACTCGGCTTCACCGACACCGATCGCGACTTCACCGGCCGTCAGGTCGATACCGGCGTCGTGCACACGTGCCACCACCTCGGACCGTTCCAGATGAGCGGCTAGTTTGCGGACCGGCATGGCCTGCTGACCGGGATACACGGCCACCAGCTGCTGCACCGTCTGCGCCACGGCCGCACTCAGTGAATCGAGCGAGGTGTCGGAATCCGTACGCGGCAGGGCGATCAGCATGTGAAGGTGCTCGGCGGTGAGACCACGCCCGGGCCTGCCCTCGGGCACGAGTCCGGCTACCTTGCGGCCCATCTCCGAGTCGAGTGGATCGCCGAGTCTCAGTTCGAGACGGCTGCCGATGAGGTCTTTGACGGCCGGCCTGATCTCAGCCCAACGCGCAGCGGTGAGCACCACGTGGACCCCATACGAGAGCCCCTGCGCCACAATGGTGTTGATCTGCTCGTCGAGGAAGTCGAACTCGCCGCGGATCACCGAATAGCCGTCGACGACCAGGAACAGGTCACCGAAGACATCCGCCTGCACCGATGCGTCACCGGTAAGGCGACGTTGGCGGTAGTCGCGCATCGACTCGATGCCGAGTTCGGCGAAGCGCAGTTCCCGCTGCCGTATCACAGTTGCGACCTCGGCCACGGTCCGCCGCACGGCATCCATGTCCGAGCGGCTCGCAACCGATCCGACATGCGGCAGGCCGGCGATCCCGGCCAGACTGCCGCCGCCGAAGTCGAGACAATAGAACTGGACCTGTGCCGGGGTGTGGGTCGCAGCCGCCGCAACGATCAACGCGCGCACCGCATTCGACTTGCCCGATTGCGGTCCACCGACGATCGCCACGTTGCCGCGCGATCCGGCGACATCGACGGTGAGAACGTCGCGCCGCTGGTCGTACGGGCGGTCCACGATGCCGATCGGGAACACCAGCCGACCGATCTGCGGGGTCCGCCAGTGCGGGGCCAGCATGTCGATGGTGGGCGGTTGACCCAACGGCGGCAGCCACACCTCGTGCGCCGGGCGTCCCTGCCCGGCGATGCGGTCCACCACGATCTCGAGAAGCGTTCTTGTGTTGGGTGCGGGCGGTTCTGGGTCACCGCCAGAATCGGGCCCGGCCACGTCGACCGCAACCGGGGGCACGAGGGGGTCGAGTGGAACAGGGCCGGCGGTGAACATCTTGAGGCCCACCGGGCCGCCCGACGACGCGATGTGATCGGCGCCCGCCGCCACCGGCGGCGAGTACGGAGCCGACACGTAACACGTGTTGAATCGAATCGGTTCCGCCGAATCACATTTGAGGTAGCCAGATCCCGGCACGTTGGGCAGGTGGTAGGCATCGGGTACACCGAGTACTGATCGGGACTCGTTGGCGGAAAAGGTTTTCAGTCCGATGCGGTAGGACAGATGACTGTCCAGACCTCGCATCTTGCCTTCTTCGAGCCTTTGCGAGGCAAGGAGCAGATGGATGTGCAGCGACCGGCCCAGTCGTCCGATGGCCACGAACAGGTCGGCGAAATCCGGCTTCTGTGCCAGAAGTTCGGAGAACTCGTCGACGACGATGAACAACGCCGGGAGCGGTTCCAACGGCGCACCCGCGGCGCGCGCACGTTCGTACTCCCCCACGTTCGCGAAGTTCCCCGCCGCACGAAGCACCTCCTGGCGCCGATTCATCTCCCCTGACAACGCGTCGCGCATCCGGTCCACCATCGACAATTCTTCTTCGAGGTTGGTGATGACGGCTGCCACATGCGGGCATGAGTCGAGGCCCAGAAACGTTGCCCCACCCTTGAAGTCGACCAGGACGAGATTCAGAGCCTCGGGCGAATGGGAGCTCACGAGCGAGAGCACCAGGGTACGCAGGAACTCCGATTTGCCCGACCCCGTCGCACCGATGCAGAGCCCGTGTGGACCCATCCCGCCCTCGGCTGCCTCCTTGATGTCGATCTCCACGGGCGTACCGCTGGTGGAGTACCCGATCGGGACGCGCAGCCGCGACCGCGCGCTGCGGGGTGCCCACGTCAGATGGGGGTCGAGGCGGGTGGCATCGGCAACTCCGAGCAGACTCATCAGACCGGGGTCGGACGGAGCCACCTCCTGTTCCAGATTCACCATCTGTGCTGCGGTCGCCAGGCGATAGCGGGCCATCGATCGGGCGAAGGCCTCCGCTTCGGCAACCGTCAGCGAATCCATGTCCGCGAACTCTTCGACTCCGAAAGCGCTTCGCGCGCCGATCTTCCCGTCCCGAACCACCAGCTGCAGGCCCCGGCGGACCGCGAGTCCGTCCGGGGGTGCCGACAGATCGAGGATCGAGACCGCCTCCATGCCCGCGTCACCGATCACCCGTTCGTCTCCCGAGACGAACCCGTCGTCGATCACGATCACCAGCTGGACCCGGCCGGCGCTCGGTGGGGCAGAACGCGAGAACCGGCCACGTTCGAGGAGGTCGACGGCCAGATCGTCCTCCAGCTCGGTCAACGACCGGTAGATCATCCGCGCCGAGCCCATACCGTCGCGTTCGTATGGGTGCTGCACATGGGGCAGCCACTTGCACCAATCCCACGATTCGGCGCCCGGGTCGGCAGTCACCACCGCGACCATCAGCTGATCGGGGCCGTGGAACGCGCACAGCTCCAGGACCATCGACCGCGCGAGTTGTCGGGTCTCCTGCCGGGCACCTTCGATGTTGATCGCCGGAAAACCCCGCAGCGACACCGCCGTCGGGAGGCCGTGGACAACTGAGTGCGTTCGCACAAATCGTCGTAGTGCCACCGCCGACACCGGCTCGATGTCTTCGAGTGGGCCCGTCTCCGGTGGCATCAGACGCGTCGCCAGACGTTGCGATCCCACGCCCACCCGAACATGTCCGAAATCGCTGTCGGCGCGCCGGCGTTCCCACATCCGCCGGCCGCCGACGACACCCAGCAGAGCCACCGGTTCGGGGTGACTCCATTCCAGTGCCTCACGCTGAGCAGCTCCGGTGTCGTGGACCTCGTCGCGTATCTGACACAGATACCGGAAGTAGTCCTTGCGCTCTTCGTTCAGCTCCGCTGCGCGCTTGCCACCACGATTGCCCGAACCCGCGTACATGCCGAACATCGACATCAGCATCATCATCGGGAACATCATGAACAGCGGGTTGGACAGCATGTTCCGGCCGCCGGTCACGACCATCATCGAGATCATGCCCACCACGGCGACCACCATCACCACAGGCATCATCTTCATCAGCAGACTGCCCGGAACCACACGCGGAACATCCGGTGGCACTTGAATATTGACCTCGCCGCCGGGCGCGCGTGGAGCAGGCACGCGTGCCCGCCGCACAAACCCTTCGGTCGTGCCTGCCGTCACCTGAACATCATGGATTGATACCCCACCCCTGGAACAGAAACTTCCCCCGGCCGCCCATCATTCACCATCACTCCGTCGGCGGCACCCGCAAGGGTGCGAAAACGTCATCCGACGGCAACGGTTGTCGGTCTCATTCGCTATGGTCTTCGGTACTGGTGGGGACCTTGGGGGGAAATTCATGACCGCTGCCGATCTCTTGGCCGAGTTGGATGCTGCTGCCGGCATCGAACCGGCGCTTGCACGTGTTTCCGTCATCGGGGGCACAACCCAATTCGACGTAGGGCTACCCGCCGCGGTTCCCGTTGCGGCGTTGATCCCGGATCTGGTGTCGCTCATCACCTCCCGGGCACCGGAGACCGACGATTCGGAGGCACGTCCCGGACCTGTTCGCGACCACTGGACGCTCTCCCGGGTCGGCCACGAGCCCATCGCGCCCGGACGCAGTCTCGCCGAGGCAGGCGTGCGCGACGGGGACCTGCTGATCCTCCGGTCCGTTCCGGCGCGCGAGACCGCAGTTCTGTTCGACGACGTCATCGATGCGGTGGCGCGCCTGGGTGGAGCCCAGTCCAGCGGGTGGTCGGCGGGCGCGGCACAGGCGATGGGCTACACGGTGGCCGTGGGCGCGTCCACCCTCAGCGCTCTCGCGCTCCTCCAGCAACGGAATGCGCACGGCGGCCTGTGGCCTGCAATCGTCACCGGACTACTGGCGCTGGCGTTCGTTGTCGCCGGAACTGTCGTGGGTCGCTTCTACCTCGACCGCTCGACAGCGGCGATGTGTTCGCTGTGCTCGTTCCCTCTCGCATTCGCGACGGGAATGATGTTGCCTCCCGGGGACTTCGGCGCCGCCCACCTCACCCTCGGTGGTTGTGTCGCCGCCGTCGTCGCGGTGCTCTCCTACCGGGTCTCCACAGCTGGGCCGTTGATCCATTCCGCGATTGTCACGGCCACCACCTTCGCCACCGCCGCCGCAGCGGCCCAGTTGCTGTGGTCGCCCGGCACCGTGCGGGTCGGGGCAGCGCTCTGCGCTGGGGCGGTACTGGCCATCTCGATGGCGCCCCGCCTCACGATCGCCCTCGCCCGACTGCCACTGCCGCCGGTTCCCACAGCCGGGGCCGCCATCGACCCGGCCGATTCGGCGCCTCGCCCGGCCATCGAGGGCATCGGCGCGATCGGGGCGATGGCATTGCCGTCGGCAGCCGCACTCGAACTCCGCGCGCACACCGCCGGTCGCTACCTCACCGGCATCATCGCCGGCACTGCGGCCGCAGCGGTCGCGGGCATCGCCCTGGTCGCCTACCCTGCAGACGACTTCAGTTGGCGCTGCACGGTATTCGCCCTCATCATCTCCACGGTCCTGTGCTTACGTGGCAGATCACACGCCGACCTCGCCCAGGCAGCCGTCCTCATCGCCGCAGGTGCTATCGGCTTCGCCGTCGTGGTAAGCGAAGTTGCCCTGGGACCGGGCGATCATGTCGTCGTGGCCGCCGGCGCGGCAGCAGTGGTGAGCGTGGCGGCGCTGCTCTGCGGCGTGGTTGCCCCGAGGTCCAGCTTCTCGCCCGTGGTGCGGCGAACAGTGGAGATCAGCGAGTACCTCTTGATCGCGACCATCGTTCCCTTGATGTTCTGGATCATGAATCTCTACGCAGCGGTCCGCGACCTGTGAGTGCGTCGGCGTCGACCCGTTGTCATCCTCGCCCCCCATCCAAGCGCGTTCGCATCGCAGCACTGTCGGCCGTCGGGTTCCTGGTGGTGCTGGCGAGCATGCCCGTCCCGGCACATGGCATCACGCCGCCCTCGATCGATCCGCGTGCCCTCATCCGCGACGCACCCGTGGGTCCGCCTGAACCGACGGAGCAGGACACCTTGTGCGCAGAGCCGGTGCTCTCGCCCGGCACCGATCCGCAGGTCCCGTCGGCAGCGCAGACGATGATGCGACTACCCGACGCCTGGCGGTTCAGCCGAGGAGCCGGGCAGAAGATCGCGGTGATCGATACCGGCGTCACCCGCCATCCGCGGCTGCCGCGACTGACCGCCGGTGGCGACTACGTCGCCCGCACCGACGGAACCGAGGACTGCGACGGCCACGGCACGTTGGTGGCGGGGATCATCGCTGCGGTTCCGTCCCCCGATGACGCCTTCAGCGGCGTTGCCCCCGAATCCTCGATCATCGCGATCCGGCAGTCCAGCGCCGCGTTCGTCGCCAAGGACCGACGCTCGGAGTCCCGCGACAAGACAACCGTCGGAACAGGATTCGGCACGGTGCAGACCCTCGCACACGCCGTTGTGCGTGCGGTCAACCTCGGCGCCGACGTCATCAACATCTCCGAGGTGGCCTGCGGCCCCGCCGGTGGTGACCTCCACGACGCGCAGCTGGGAGCCGCCGTCAAGTACGCGTTCGACCGTGATGTCGTGGTGGTCGCGGCTGCGGGCAACCTCGTCAGCAATTCCCAGTGTGCGCAGCAGAATCCGCCGCCGGACCCGGCAGACCCCGACCTCGCCGGCTGGGACACGGTCACCACGGTCGCCAGCCCCGCGTGGTACACGCCCTATGTGCTGAGCGTTGCCGCGGTCGACTCGGTCGGCGGGGCTCCGGCGCCCTTCAGTCTGGCCGGACCATGGGTGGGGGTCGCCGCTCCCGGAACCGCGATCGTCAGTCTTGACAGCGCCCGCGGATCCAGACGGATCGTTGATGCCCAGTCCACCGAGAAAGGCCCCGTCCGAGTGGAGGGCACCAGTTTCGCCGCGCCCTACGTCGCGGGCGTGGCGGCGCTGGTCAGATCCAGGTTCCCCGAACTCGGTGCCGCAGAGGTGATCGAGCGCATCACCAGGACGGCGCATTCGCCGGGCACCGGACGCGACAACACCGTGGGCCACGGAGTTGTCGACGCGGTTGCCGCCCTGACGTACGAATTACCCCCTGAGAAGTCTGATTGGACTGCGTCGCAAGCGATTCCGCCTCCGGTGCGACCACCGGCGCCCGACCACTCCGCACGCACGGTTGCCATCATCGGCGGCAGTGTCTGCGCGGTGATACTGGTCGCAGGATGGGCAGTGTCCCTGCCTGCTCGACGGCTACGGCGGCTGGAACCGGAAGAATACTGAGCTCGGGCTCACCAGCCCCGCACATGCTCCGGCACCACTCGGATCAGTGCCGAGTACTCGGCTACTTCGCGCGCGCCGGCCGCAACTCGCGCGGCAATGCGAACGTCAGCGTCTCCTCGGCAGTGGTGACCTTCTCGATGTTGTTGTATCCGTGCTCACCGAGCAGATCGAGAACACCCCGCACCAGCACCTCCGGCACCGATGCACCCGACGTCACGCCAACGGTTTCGACCCCTTCGAGCCAGGTCAGGTCCACGTCACGTGCGTAATCGACCAGGTAGGACGTGCGCGCGCCGGCCTGGAGGGCCACCTCTACCAACCGCACCGAGTTCGACGAGTTCCTCGAACCCACCACGATGACCAGATCGCATTTCGGCGCCATCGCCTTCACCGCCACCTGACGGTTCTGCGTGGCGTAGCAGATGTCGTCGCTCGGAGGGTCGTTGAGCAGGGGGAACTTCTCCCGCAACCGTGACACCGTCTGCATCGTCTCGTCGACGGACAACGTGGTCTGCGACAACCAGACGATCTTCGATTCGTCGCGCACCGTCACCGCGTCGACACTGTCGGGTCCGTCGACCAGCTGAACGTGCTGGGGCGCCTCCCCGGCGGTTCCCTCGACCTCCTCATGGCCCTCATGACCGATGAGCAGGATGTCGTAGTCGTCGCGCGCGAAACGCTTGGCCTCCTGGTGCACCTTGGTGACCAGCGGGCATGTCGCATCGATGGTGCGTAGGTTGCGTTCCGCGGCGGACTCGTGGACCGCCGGTGACACACCGTGCGCAGAGAACACCACGAGTGCACCCTCGGGCACCTCGTCGGTCTCGTCCACGAACACCGCGCCACGGTCGGCGAGCGTCTCGACGACGTGGCGGTTGTGCACGATCTCCTTACGCACGTACACCGGCGCACCGTGCTTCTCGAGCGCTTTTTCCACCGCTTCGACGGCTCGGTCGACACCGGCGCAGTAGCCGCGCGGCTCGGCGAGCAGGACTGTCTTGCCTCCAGGGCTGATTTCGGCCGAACTCATGGTGTCCAGGGTACGGGCAATACGACCCTCCTGGTGGTCACCACCGGTGGCATGAGGCACAGTAATGGGATGATCCGACCACCTTATGCCGCAAGGGTCGCCGCCGGGGTTGTTGTAACGGTGCTGGAAGAGACTCGAAAACTGCCGACCACCGCGATCACACTTCCGATGACCGCCGTGAGTCAGACTCTCCAGACTCTGATGCGTTTCCAGCAGCAGATCGCCGAGATGGCGATCAAGGGAGACGATGTGTTCGACGCGTTGCTGGGGCACAACGAAGAGGAGCCGGAGTGGGCGACCTTCGACGAAGACGACGATCTGACACCTCCGTCCGCGCCCACCTTGGTTCCCTCCGACGACTCCGATGACTCCGGCGAGAGCGCCGCGCCGGCTGCCGGAGCCGGACGGTTCGCCTTGTACAGCTCGGCGCCCGACATCGACACCGACGATGTGCAACCGGTCTCGACGACACCGTCCGACGACGACCCGGAAATCGTCGAACTGCTCGACTACAACGAGCTCACCCTGGCGCAGCTCCGCGCGAAGTTGAAGACGGTCGGCTTGAGCGAACTGCAGGACCTCGCGGCGTATGAGAGGTCCCATCGCGCGCGGGCACCGTTCCTGACGATGCTCGACAATCGTGTGACCGCCGCGAGCAAGTAGTACCCGGGTGAGCAATACGCCCGACACGGCATGGCCGGTTCGCACCATCAACACCAAGATCGCGGACTGGCTACACAGACTGGGGCAGGTCTGGGTGGAGGGCCAACTCACCCAGATCAATCGACGGCCCGGCACGCGTACCGCCTTCCTCACCCTTCGTGATCCCGCCGCCGACATCTCGATCCAGGTGACCTGCAACCCCGATCTGCTCACCCGCGCCCAGGTTCCACTGACCGAGGGCGCCCGCGTAGTGATGCTCGGCCGCCCGGTCTTCTACACCGGGAGGGGCACCGTCTCGCTCCGCGTCACCGAGATCCGGCCGGTGGGGATCGGCGAGCTCCTGGCCCGCATCGAGCGGCTACGACAACTCCTCGCCGCTGAGGGCCTGTTCGACTCGGCTCGCAAACGTCCGCTCCCGTTCCTGCCCGGAACCATCGGACTGATCACCGGCCGCGCCAGCGCAGCGCAGCGCGACATCGTCTCGGTCGCACAGAGTCGTTGGCCCGCAGTGCGTTTCGAGATCCGCGACGCGCCGGTTCAGGGACCGACCGCGGTCCCCCGCATTCTGCGGCATCTTGCCGAGCTGGACGCCGATCCGGACGTCGACGTGATCATCCTCGCCCGGGGTGGCGGCAGTGTCGAGGACCTGCTGCCGTTCTCCGACGAAGCCCTGTGTCGCGCGGTGGCCAAGGTGACCACAGCGGTGGTGAGTGCGATCGGGCACGAACCCGACTCGCCCTTGCTCGACCTCGTGGCCGATCTTCGGGCGGCAACGCCCACCGATGCGGCCAAGCGAGTGGTGCCAGACGTCGCCTCAGAGCTCGCGATGATCCGTGACCTGCGATCCAGAAGTGCAGGAGCACTACGCAATTGGGTCACCACACAAGTCCGCGGCCTCGATGCCATGCGTGGACGCCCGGTGCTCGCGCACCCGTTCCGCATGATCGATGAACGCAGCGCATGGCTTGATCGCGCGGCCTCGGACATCCGCCGTGACGTGGCGCGGCTCGTCGCACACGAGGACCAGCGTGTGGAGCATCTGTCGGCGCGATTGGCTACCTTGGGTCCGGCCCAGACATTGGCGCGTGGATACGCCGTCGTTCAGCGGGTGCCCGGCTCGGCGAGTACGACCACACCGGATGACCACCCACACGTGGTCAGCTCGGTGCTGGACATGCCGATCGGCACCCAGCTCCGGGTGCGGGTCGCCGACGGCGCCACCCGTGCAGCGGTGATGGGCGTGGAGAAGTAGAGGACAGACGTGGCAGCGAAGAAGCAGGACATCGAAGGACCGGTCCCGGTATCGGAACTGGGTTACGAGCAGGCACGCGATGAGTTGATCGTCGTCGTGCGCACCCTGGAACAGGGCGGCCTCGACCTCGATGCGTCCCTGGAACTGTGGGAGCGCGGGGAGGCCCTCTCACGCCGGTGCGAAGAACACCTCGAGGGCGCACGCAAACGCATCGAGGCAGTCCTGGGCTCCGAGGAGGACCTTGCAGACGCCGACGACGAAGACGACGACTTCGACGATCAGGACTGAGTGGGCACCACTGCCCCGTACTCGGCGTTTATGACCGATCGCCGCTGCCTGCAATACTCGGATCGTGGCCGCAAAACCCCGCATCCTCAATAACAACAAGGACATGATCTGGTCGTTGATCCCCTTGCTGTTGCTGTGTGCCTTCATCGCGGTCGTGTCCGGCAACTGCTCGGTCGGATTGACCGGCGGTTCCGGCGACGACAAGGTCCCGGCGTACGACGTCGCGAACGGACTCCGCGCCGATGCCCGATCGGTCACCTTCCCCATCCGGCTGCCCCAGACACCGGCGGACTGGAAGCCCAACTCGGGTACCACCGTCGCACTGGAGAACACCGTCGTCTCCAATGCGGGCTACATCACGGCCAACGGCGTCTACATTCAGCTCAGCCAGACGAATGCGACCCAGGATGCCGTGGTCGGATACCTCTCGGACGACGAGACCCTGCTCGGCGCGGGCACCCGCGATGTCGGTGGCCGGAAATGGGTTGCCTATGGCAAACCCGACGGTGGCCGGACGGTGTGGGTCACCGACCTCGGCGACGTCCGGATCGGACTGAAGTCCAATAAGGCGAAGGACGACGACTTCTCGACACTGGCATCAGCGGTACTGGCCGCCTCGCCGCTGCCGGGCGCCAACTCGAACGAACGAGTTCTCCCCACCGGATAGTTGTCCGACCCAGGGCCGACCCGTCGGCCCGGATGTTCCCTGAATATCAATCTTCCGGGTGAGGACTGTTGTCGCCCTAGGGCTATAGGCTCTGGCGCTATGGCAATGTTTCTGTATCGACTCGGACGATTCTCGTTTAGGCACAAATGGTGGGTGATCGTCAGTTGGCTATTGCTTGCGGCCCTGGTCATCACACTGGTGAGCAGTCTGAATCCCAAGTTCTCCAAGGACTTTGAGCTCCCGGGTACCGACTCGGACAAAGCGATGTCCCTGATGAAGGAGAACTTCCCGGCAATCAACGACGAGCAGTTCAAGGCGTCCACGAGTGTTCTCGTCGCCGCGGACAACGGGCTCGAGGCGCACACCGCGGACATCGACGCGCTCGTCGCGAAACTCAGGACGTTGCCCGACCTGGTCGCGCCCGACACCATCATCAACCCGGTCGAGGTGGCCGCGGCCGACCCGGCGCTGGCCCCCAACGTCCTCGGCGACAACGGCCGGGTCGGTTTGATGCAGGTCGATCAGGACATCAACGTCGAAGACCTCACCCTCGAGGACAAGGAGCAATTCGAGGACATCCTCAGGGAGTTCCGAGTCGGCGGTCTCGACGTCCAGGGCACCGGGTCGCTGATGCAGGTCTTCGAGCAGGGCGGCACCGCCGAGATGCTCGGATTCGTCATCGCGTTCGTGGTGATGATCGTTGCCTTCGGTGCCATCGTGGCGGCATTCATCCCGATCATCACCGGCATCCTCGGCGTGATGATCACCATCATGCTGGTCACCCTGGGCGCCGGCGTGTTCAACATCAACGAGAGCGCAACCGGCATCATCACCATGCTCGGTATCGCGGTGTCCATCGACTACGCACTGTTCATCGTCTCCCGTTATCGCAGCGAACTGAACCTGGGCGGAACTCGAGAGGCCGCCGTGGGCCGTGCCGTCGGAACCGCTGGTTCGGCAGTTGTGTTCGCGGGTCTCACGGTGATGATCGCCGTCGCCGCACTGTCGGTGGTGGGTATCCCGTTCATCTCGCAGATGGGTCTGGCGGCGGCACTCGCGGTCTTGATCGCGGTGCTCGGCGCCATCACACTGATCCCGGGATTGCTGGGGGCATTCGGTCGGTTCGCCTTCTCGCCGCGCATCCCCAAGGTCCGTCACGGCGATGAGCCCGAGGACTCGATGTCCAACGGTCATCGCTTCGCGAAGTTCGTGACGAAATACCCGTGGCCGATCGCGGTCGTGTCGCTGCTCGCGCTTGTTGTGGTCGCCTTGCCGATGTCGAAGTTGGAGCTCGGGCTGTCATCGACAACCGATGCCGAGGTCCCCGCGACCGAACTGCTGCAGCGAGGATTCGGTGAAGGTATCAACGGCCCACTCCTGGTGGTGCTCAACGACACCGACGGCGGGTCCGTCGCCGCTGCGGCTGATCAGACGGTCGAGCACATCAAGACCCTGCAGAACGTCGCCAACCCCGGTCAGCTGACCTGGACGGGTAACGGTCCGAACAAACTGGACACGAAGGCCGGCGCGACGTCAGCTCTCATCTCGGTCACGCCGCAGCAGTCACCGAGCGGTCCGCAGACCCACGATCTGATGGAACAGATCCGCGACTACTCCTCGACCACGGATGCCGAGGGCGTCACCCTCAACGTGGGTGGGCAGACGGCGATCATGTCGGACATCTCGGCCAAGCTGAGTTCAGCGCTGATCCCCTACCTGGTCCTGGTCGTCGGACTCGCCTTCCTGATCCTCATGGTCGTGTTCCGTTCCGTCCTGGTCCCCCTGACTGCGACCATCGGCTTCTTGTTCTCGGTGTGCGCGACATTCGGTGCCACGGTGGCCATCTTCCAGCTCGGCCACTTCGGGTTGATCACGCACACCCAGCCGATCATCTCGTTCCTGCCGATCTTCATGATCGGCGTGGTGTTCGGGTTGGCGATGGACTACCAGGTCTTCCTGGTCACCCGTATGCGTGAGGAGTACGTGCACGGTTTGTCCGCCAAGGAGTCGGTGATCATCGGCTACAAGCACGGTGCCCGGGTGGTCGCGTCGGCAGCCGTCATCATGATCGCCGTGTTCGCGGCGTTCATGCTGGCACCCGACACCAGCTCGAAGATGATGGGCTTCGCTCTCGCGGCGGCCGTGTTCTTCGACGCGTTTGTGGTGCGCATGGTGATCGTGCCTGCGGTGATCACGATCATGGGCGACAAGGCCTGGTGGATGCCCAAGTGGCTCGACAAGGTCCTGCCCAATGTCGACATGGAGGGCACTGCGATCCGGAAGATCCCGATCGATTCGGACGCCGGCAACGACAAGCCGCAGCCTGCCACCGTCGGTTCCGCCGACTGATCTGGCTTCACCGGTCACCTCACCCCCGTCGACATGTCGACGGGGGTGAGTGCTGTGTGACCGGGCTCACGTAGAATCACGGTGTCCATCAGAGCCGGAGAAACCCTGTGTCGTCACCGTTGACCCGCCCGTCGAGCGCGTTGCGTATCGACCAGGACCCGCGTGTCCACATGCGACAGCTCGACGCGATGTTCGAGCAGTGGTCGGCGACGGGTGCCATCCCGACCGGCGTCCGGAAAGAGGTGGCGAGATCATGGGAACGGCAGCCGCGCAGATACCAGGATCCCGACCATCGACCGGCAGACGAGGTGGCTCATCGGCGGCGGGCGGACCCACTGCTCACCCACGCATCTGACGCCTTACGCGAACGGTTGCTGGCCAGCTGCACCGACACCGCCACCGAACTCGTGCTCTGCGACAAGGACGGCGTGGTTCTGTGGGTGGCCGGCCCACCGCAGGTGCGTCGACGCTCCGAGACGCTCGGCTTCGTCGAGGGCGCGTCGTGGACCGAGAACGCCGTCGGCACAAACGGTTTGGGCACCGCCCTCGCCGACCGGTCACCTGTGCAGATCTTCGGGTCCGAGCACGCGCACCCCGATCACCACAGCTGGGTGTGCACGGGCGGGCCGTTGATCGACCCCCGAGACGATTCGGTGCTCGGAGCGGTCACGCTCTCCGGCGGCCTGCGCACTGCACACCCGCACACGCTGTCGCTGGTGTGCTCCACGCTTGACGCCATCAATGCCGAACTACGGTCGTTGCACCGCGAGAGTCTCCGAACCCATAGCCAGGCCGCGGCCGGCCTGCTCGAGCCAGGCGGCGTCGATGCGCTGATTCTCGACCGCGGCGGCTGGGTCGTCGCCACCCGGGGCCTCGCGGTCAGTGAACGGCTGTTCGTCCCTGGCGGACTGCGCCCCGGCACCGTCTGGATCCCCAGCCTCGGACACTTCGACAGCCTCCCGGTCGGAGATCTGTGGCAGCTCGAGCGATCTACCCAACGCCTCATCACCCTCGAGCTCACCGCCGAACCACCGTGTGCCCGTATCTCGGCGGACGACAACGACCACACCTCACACCCGCTGACCCCACGGCAGTTCGACGTGTTGCGAGTCCTCGCAGCGCATCCCGGTGGGCTCAGCGCGAGGGAGCTGTCAGCCCGGCTGTACGGACCAGGTGATCACACGGTGAGCGTTCGCGCCGAGATCTCGCGGATCCGCCGCACGCTCGGCCCGCTTCTGGCCACCCGGCCCTATCGGCTGACGGTCCCCGCCTCGGTCATCTGACCCTCGCTGCAACCTCCTGCAACCCTCCCGGGCGTCCACATCGACCCCTACCGTCAGGTGTGATCCACCTCACGCGAAGGAGTTGTACATGACCACCACCGTCTCGCCTACTCAGACGGCGCAGGCTTTTCTCACCGATCTGGAACGCGCCCTTGCACATGCCCGCGACACCGGCGACGTCAGTGCTGTCACCGAACTGTTTGTCGGCGATTGCTACTGGCGCGACCTGGTGGCGCTGAGCTGGAACCTCACCACCGCCGAGGGCAAGGACGATCTGGCGAAGATGCTCGCCGCGACCCTGCCGCACTCGACACCTGGCAACTTCCAGTTGGACGGTGAAGCTGCAGAGGCAGCCGGCTCCGGGGAGGACACCGACGGAGACGAAACGAGTCGAGTGATCGAGGCGTGGTACACGTTCACGACCCCGGTCCTGCGGGGTAAAGGTCTGATGCGCCTGCGCGACGGCAAGTGCTGGACCTTCCTCACCTCGGCGCAGGAACTCCTCGAGTTCCCCGAGAGCAAGGGAACCCGGCGCATCAAAGGGGCTGAACACGGTGTGGTCCCCGGGCGTAAGAACTGGCTCGACCGGCGAACCGAACAGCAGCAATCGCTCGGCACCACCGCCCAGCCGTACGTGCTCATCGTCGGCGGAGGGCAGGGCGGCATCGGGTTGGCCGCAAGGCTCCGGCGCCTCGGGGTATCGGCACTGGTCATCGACAAACACCCCCGGCCCGGCGACCAATGGCGAAGCCGGTATTACTCACTGTCCCTTCATGATCCGGTGTGGTACGACCACATGCCCTATCTGCCCTTCCCGGACGACTGGCCGGTGTTCACCCCGAAGGACAAGATGGGCGACTGGCTGGAGAGCTACGTCAAGATCATGGAGCTCGACTACTGGAGCAACACCGTGTGCCGCCGCGCCTCGTTCGACGACGCCGCCCAGGAGTGGACGGTCGAACTCGAACGTGATGGACAACCCTTGACGCTCAGGCCGACTCAGCTGGTGATGGCCACCGGTATGTCGGGCATCCCCAACATCCCCGACATTCCCGGCGCCGAGACCTTCCAGGGTGATCTGGTGCATTCCTCGCAGCACACCGGTGGCGCGAAGTACGCGGGCAAGAAGGCTGTTGTGTTGGGAGCCAACAATTCCGCACACGACATCTGCGCTGACCTGTACGAGAACGGCGCCCACGTCACGATGATCCAGCGGTCGACCACACACATCGTGCGGTCCGAGTCGTTGATGCGCGAGGTGCTCGGTCCGCTCTATTCGGAGGAGGCACTCGCAAACGGCATCGACCACGAGAAGGCCGATCTGATCTTCGGGTCCATTCCGTACGGCCTGCTGGCCGACTTCCAGATCCCTGCATGGAACACGATCCGGGAGCAGGACAAGGAGTTCTACGACCGTCTCGAGGCCGCCGGGTTCATGCTCGACTTCGGCGACGACGGATCGGGGTTGTTCCTGAAGTATCTGCGTCGCGGCTCGGGCTACTACATCGACGTCGGCGCCTCCGAACTCATCGCCGACGGCAAGGTCGAGTTGAAGGCACCCGCCCACATCACCGAGATCCGTTCGCACTCGGTGATCTTGTCCGACGGCACCGAGCTCGACGCCGATCTGATCGTCATGGCGACCGGGTTCGGCTCGATGAACGGCTGGGCTGCACAGCTGATCTCGCAGGAGGTGGCCGACAAGGTCGGCAAGTGCTGGGGGCTGGGATCGGGAACAACCAAGGACCCGGGGCCCTGGGAAGGCGAGCTCCGCAACATGTGGAAGCCCACCGCACAGGCGAACCTGTGGTTCCACGGCGGCAATCTGCACCAGTCCCGGCACTACTCGCGCTACCTCGCGTTGCAGCTCAAAGCCCGCGAGGCAGGGATGAACGTGCACGTCTACGGCCAGGCACCGGTGCACCACCTGCAGTAACGGGCATGAAAGGATGGCCTCCAACAGTATTCGCCGCGATCCCAGGAGGCCCTCCATGTCAGCCGATTCCCACCAATTCGAGGCCCCGGACCGCAACCTGGCGATGGAGTTGGTGCGCGTGACCGAAGCGGCCGCTCTGGCCGCGGGCCGCTGGGTCGGTAAAGGCGACAAGAACGGCGGCGACGGCGCCGCGGTCGACGCGATGAGGCAACTGCTGTCCACCGTGTCGATGCGCGGCGTCGTCGTGATCGGCGAAGGCGAAAAAGACGAAGCGCCGATGCTCTACAACGGCGAAGAGGTCGGCAACGGCGAAGGTCCCGAGGTCGACGTGGCCGTCGATCCGATCGACGGCACCACCCTGATGGCCGAAGGTCGCCCCAACTCGATCGCCGTGCTCGCAGTGTCCGAGCGCGGCACCATGTACGACCCGTCTGCCGTCTTCTACATGGAGAAGATCGCCGTGGGTCCCGATGCGGCGGGCGTCGTCGACATCAACGAATCCGTCGAGTTCAACGTCCAGGCTGTTGCCAAGGCGAAGGGCATCGAGGTCGCCGACCTCACCGTCGTCGTCCTCGACCGTGAGCGCCACGAAGGTCTGATCGGCGAGATCCGCGCCGCGGGCGCCAAGGTCCGACTGATCTCGGACGGCGACGTAGCAGGCGCGATCGCCGCAGCCCAGGAGGAGAGCTCCGTCGACATGCTCATGGGCATCGGCGGCACCCCGGAGGGCATCATCACCGCCGTGGCGATGAAATGTATGGGCGGCGAGATCCAGGGCAAACTGTGGCCACGCAACGCGGCCGAGAAGCAGAAGGCCATCGACGCCGGCCATGATCTCGATCGGGTACTCAAGACCGAAGACCTCGTCAGCGGCGAGAACATGTTCTTCTGCGCCACCGGCGTCACCAACGGCGACATGCTCCGTGGTGTCAGCTACCGGGCGAACGGGGCCACCACCCGCTCGCTGGTGATGCGCTCGCGCTCGGGCACCATTCGCACCGTCGAGGGCCGTCACACCCGCCAGAAGGTCGCCGAGATCGCCGCGAACACCTTCCAGGACTGATCCCGCCGAGCGGCGCTCCGCTCTGCGGAGCCGCAGCACAGTGAGGGTGCCCTTCGGGCACCCTCACCACGGGTGGCAAAGTATCGAGGCATGAGCGACTCACCTGCCGAACAGTTCCGGATAGAGCACGACACCATGGGCGAGGTCCGGGTGCCGATCGACGCCTTGTGGCGAGCACAAACCCAGCGCGCGGTCGAGAACTTCCCGATCAGCCACCGGCCCCTGGAGCGCACCCAGATCCGCGCGATGGGCTTACTGAAGGCGGCATGTGCTCAGGTCAACAAGGATCTCGGCCTGCTCGACGGTGACAAGGCCGACGCGATCATCTCGGCAGCAAAAGAGATCGCCGACGGCAAACACGACGATCAGTTCCCGATCGACGTGTTCCAGACGGGGTCGGGTACCAGCTCGAACATGAACGCCAATGAGGTGATCGCCTCGATCGCAAAGAACAACGGCGTCACGATCCACCCCAACGATCACGTCAACATGTCGCAGTCGTCCAACGACACCTTCCCCACCGCGACCCACGTGGCTGCGACCGAAGCCGCGGTCACCGATCTGATCCCGGCCCTGCAGCATCTGCAGGAAGCCTTGGCCGACAAGGCTTCTGCCTGGCGCGAGGTCGTCAAGTCCGGTCGCACCCACCTCATGGACGCGGTGCCGGTCACCCTCGGCCAGGAGTTCGGTGGGTACGCCCGTCAGCTCGAGGCTTCGGCGGAGCGCGTCTCGGCCACGTTGGTCCGGGTCGGCGAACTGCCCATCGGTGGAACCGCGGTGGGTACCGGTCTGAACGCTCCCGACGGGTTCGGGACCAAGGTCGTCGCCGAACTGATCAATCTGACCGGTGTCAACGAACTCTCGCTGGCAAAGGACAACTTCGAGGCCCAGGCCGCGCGCGATGGGCTGGTCGAGTTGTCGGGTGCACTCAAGACCGTGGCGGTCTCGCTCACGAAGATCGCCAACGACATCCGCTGGATGGGTTCAGGCCCGCTGACCGGTCTCGGTGAGATCCAGCTGCCCGATCTGCAGCCCGGCAGCTCCATCATGCCCGGCAAGGTCAATCCGGTTCTGCCCGAAGCTGTTACGCAGGTCGCCGCGCAGGTCATCGGCAACGACGCGGCGGTCACGTGGGGCGGTGGCAACGGGGCGTTCGAGCTCAACGTCTACATCCCGATGATGGCGCGAAACGTACTCGAGTCGGTCAAACTCCTCGCCAACGTGTCCCGACTGTTCGCCGACCGTTGCATCATCGGTCTCGAGGCCAACGAAGAGCGTCTCAAGACCCTCGCAGAATCGTCGCCCTCGATCGTCACCCCGCTCAACAGCGCGATCGGCTACGAAGAGGCAGCCGCAGTGGCCAAGCAGGCACTGAAGGAGAAGAAGACCATCCGCCAGACCGTGATCGACCGCGGTTTGATCGGTGACAAGCTCAGCGAAGAAGAACTCGACAAGCGCCTCGACGTGCTCAAGATGGCCAATCTCGACCGCGAGCGGTAGCCACCCCAATCCCGAAAATGTGCCCTTTTGGCGAGCCCCACCTGGGGTTATCCTCGCCAAAAGGGCACACTTTTGTGTATGTGGGTCAGGCGAGCCCGATGTTGATCACGGGCTGACGGGCCGGGTCGAGCCATTGCACGATCTGTCGCATGATGTCGCGATCGATGGCGACACAGCCCCAGGTCGGCTCGTAGTTGGTGACGTGCAGGAAGATGCCGGACGCGTAGCCCTGTACCCGCTGCGGGTTGTGCGCGATGTTCACGACGTAGTCGTAGATCTCACCGGTGGACAGGATGTGCTCACTGTCGCCACCCGGGCTCTGTGGTGCCCGCACATGGGTGTTGTACGTCGGCGACCCCGGCAGGGCGTCCCACCAATCCTGGTCGTCCGCCTGGAAATAAGGCATCGCGGTTCCGGGGTTCGGCTGGTTGCCGAAGGCTTGGTCGAGCGCGAACACGCCCATCGGCGTCCGCCAGACGTTGTCGCGGGGAATGCCGATCCCCTCCGCACCGAGATGAGCCTCGGTTGGTCCGATGACCGCGGTCCAGGTGCCTGCATCGTCGCGCTCCCAGGCCGTCAGGGTCGCGGTCGTGTCGGTTACTGTCGCCGAACTCACCGTGATCATCTGGGTCGAGGTCGGGAACGCCGGCGGGGTCACCACCTCGACAGCACCGGCAGGGGTGGGAGCAACCATCGCGGTTGCGACACATATGGCGGCGAGCAGTGACAACACTGACCACATACGCCTCACAGACAACATCAGCACCACGTGAGTATGCCAGGACGGTGCTTCGTAGTGCGTCTCAGAGCGATCACAAGGTTGCACTAATCTGATCACTGCCGACCGTGTACACGAGGGGAAAGTGCTTCGATGCCGGTCGCCACAGGAGAAAATCGGGGGTTTTCATGCCGCTCGCATCGGGCAGCGTCTTTGCCGGCTACACCATCGAACGTCAGCTCGGTGCGGGTGGAATGGGCGAGGTCTACCTCGCCAAGCACCCGCGCCTCCCGCGGTCGGACGCCCTCAAAGTTCTCCCGGCGTCCCTCCCCGGGTCGAGTACCGCCTCCGACGAAGAGTTTCGCCGTCGCTTCATCCGCGAAGCCGATCTGTCGGCCCAACTCTGGCATCCCGGCATCGTGACCGTCCACGACCGCGGAGAGTTCCAGGGCAACCTGTGGATCAGCATGGACTTCGTGCCAGGGACGGACGCCGCAGAATTGCTGGCCATCTACCCGCGCGGCGTGAAGCCCGCGTTGGTGGTCCAGATAGCCACCGAGGTGGCCGCCGCACTCGACTACGCGCACGGACAGGGGCTCCTGCACCGAGACGTCAAACCCGGCAACATCATGCTCACCGAATCCATCCCGCACCGCGTACTGCTCATGGATTTCGGCATCGCGCGCCCGGCCTCGGACGTCGCCGGCCTCACCTCGACAGGCGCTGTGGTGGGCACGATGGCCTACGCCGCGCCCGAACAGCTCCGCGGCCTGCCCGTCGATGCCCGAGCCGATGTGTTCGCTCTCGGGTGCACTGTGTTCGCGCTGCTGACCGGTGCGCCTCCTGGCGCCGGTCGCGAGATCCCTCCTACCATCCGTCCCGTTCTCGATCGCGCTCTGGCCACCGAACCCGGCGACCGCTACAACTCGTGCGGCGAGTTCGCTCGCGAACTGAGCGCCGCCATGGATCTTCCACCGACGCCCGGATCCCCGCCCCCCGCCGCGCACACCCAACACGACGCGCAGCACGCCCCCACCCTGCTCGGACTGCCCTCCGTACCGCCGACGAACCCATACGGCACCACCACCCCACCGCCGGACCACATCTCGTCCGCCGCGACGGCGCCGACCGTGATGCAGCGCCCCGGGTACCCGGGACCCGCGGGACCACCACACCCGCCGTCACCCTCGGCCGGCCGGTCTCACACGCCATTGATCCTCGGGTTGCTCGCCGTCCTCGTCATCGCGGTCTCCGCGGTGGCGGCAACAGTCCTCTGGCCGAAGTCGGACGACGGACCCGCCGCTGCCGGCGAGCAGAACCCCGGACCTCAAACGCGTGTCACCACCATCACTCAGTCCGCCCTGGGACCGGCACCACTTCCCCCACAGCAGGCCGAACAGTCGCAGCGGGTGCAGGCCACCACCTCGACGCCCTCGGTTCAGCAGGTACCCAACGCTGCCGACCTCGGACTGGCGACACCGATCAGCACTCCCGCATGCGACGGAACCGGCATCATCGTGGTCGCCAACTCCACCGATCCAGCCGGATACCGCAGCGACATGGCCGCCGCCCTGGACAATTACCCCGGCGCGCGATACCTACGCACCGACCAGTCGTGCCCGTCACTGCGACCACGCGACGACAGCGGAAACCTGATCTATGCCGCCTATGTGGTTGTCGGACAAGGACGATCGGCAGTCTGCGCCGCGCTCCCCGCCTACCCGGAGCGCTACGGCAAAGTGCTCGACACCACCAGCGACCCCGACATCCCCATCTCGCCCGACAACTGCTGACACCCACCGCCGGGCACTACGAGAAAGGTGTGGCAGACCGCATCACATGCGATCTGCCGCACCTCGCCCGCTCGCTACGCTCCCGGCGCGCCGAGTCCATTTCGCCCGCTCGCTACGCTCCCGGCGCGAACTCCTCCAGCATCTCCGTCACGAGGGCCGCAATCGGCGACCGCTCGCTACGCGTCAACGTCACATGCGCGAAAAGCGGGTGTCCCTTGAGCTTTTCGATCACGGCAGCGACACCGTCGTGCCGGCCGACACGGAGATTGTCGCGCTGGGCCACATCATGGGTGAGCACCACACGCGAACCAGATCCCAAGCGCGACAACACCGTCAGCAGGACATTGCGCTCCAGCGATTGCGCCTCGTCGACGATCACAAAGGAGTCGTGCAGTGAACGGCCCCGAATGTGGGTCAGGGGAAGGACTTCCAGCATGCCACGACTGAGGACCTCCTCGATCACCTCCGTGGACGCGAGACCTTCCAGGGTGTCGAACACGGCCTGCGCCCAGGGCCCCATCTTCTCGGACTCACTGCCCGGAAGGTAACCGAGGTTTTGTCCACCAACGGCATACAGAGGACGAAAGACGACCACCTTGCGTTGGGTTCGCCGCTCGAGCACCGCTTCGAGACCTGCGCACAGGGCGAGAGCAGACTTGCCGGTGCCGGCCTTGCCGCCCATCGACACGATGCCCACGCTGTCGTCGAGCAACAGATCGAGGGCAACACGCTGCTCCGCACTGCGACCACGCAGCCCGAACACCTCACGTTCCCCCCGGACCAACTGCACCTGCTTCTGCGGGTTGACCCGACCGAGGGCGCTCGAATTCGTTCCCAGCAACCGGATTCCGGTGTGGCAGGGCAGATCTCGGGCTGAATCGATATCCACGACGCCGTCGGCGAACAACGTGTCGATCACCGAAGAATCGACGTCCAGTTCGGTCATACCCGACCAACCGGACGTCACCACGTCCTGAGCGTGATACTCGTCGGCAGCCAGACCCACCGCTCCGGCCTTGATCCGCAACGGGGTGTCCTTGGACACCAGCGTCACATCCTTGCCCTCGGCGCGAAGATTCAACGCGCAAGCCAGAATTCGCGAATCATTGGTGTCGGTGCGGAAGCCCGCCGGCAGGACTGCCGGATCGGTGTGGTTGAGCTCTACCTGGACGGTGCCACCGAGATCCCCGATCGGGATCTGCTGATCGAGCCGGCCGTGCTCGAGGCGGAGGTCGTCGAGCATCCGCAACGCCTCACGGGCGAACCAGCCCAGTTCATGATGATGGCGTTTGCCCTCGAGTTCACCGATGACCACCAGCGGCAAGATCACGTGGTGTTCGGCGAATCGTGTTACCGCCCAAGGGTCGGACAGCAACACCGAGGTGTCGAGGACATAGGTACGAGCATCGCGTGTGGTCACGAAGGGCTCCTAAGACGAAGTGGCACCACTTCGACTGGTGTTGCTGGACCGGTCGGTTCTGGCAGAAGTGGCAGGGTTGCCACGTCCACAAGGACCGGGGCCGGTCCCCTCGCACTCACGCAAGCAAGTCAACGATCGAACCTCCCGGACGAACCACTTCCCCGCGGCCCGTCACTCGTCAAAGTACGCCGAGTGCGGCGTGTCGGCTCGTCGGAAACCACGCGTGTCCGTGAATAATCGGTTAACTGTCCAAGGGGTGACAGCAGGCTGTTCCTTGCCCGGATTAGGGCGTTGCCGTGCGGACAGCGATGACCGTGACACCCTCGATCACCGACAAAGACCGGGCTTTCACCGAGTTAATCCGGGCTGCCAGGAGCGCGCAAAGGCCACGGCCACGATCCGGCTGCCGCAGTGGCGAGAGACGGCGGCCATTGAACCAGATCGTTGTTCTTGGGCTTTCGCGCCAAGACCGGTTGACTACAGGCCCGCGGCCGCCAGGATCCGTTGCCGTGCGGCCTCGTCTTTGTCGCTCAGCCCGCCGAGGCTCTGCAGCTTGAGGTCAGCGACCAATGTCGACGCGACATAAGTCGATGCATCCGCGTTGTACTTCGCGATGAGGTCGAGATCACCGAAGTTGTCCACGTCGGCACCGATCAGTTCCATCTCGGAGACCGCCTTGTCGACGGCGGTGACCAACTCGGAGATGTTGGCGTCCACGCCGGCGTTCAAGAAGTTGGTGAACGTCTTGGCCTGAACGCGGTCGTCGTGGAGGATGCGGCTGACGATGGCGGTGAGCACCTCGTTGTCCGAATCGGCGAGCAGCTTCTCTTCGAAGGCCACGCACTGCAGCTCGTGCACGGCGAGCAACGCCATCACGTCGAGGATCTGGTAGTCGGTCAGCGAGACCGGACTCTGGAGTTTGCCCTTGGTGATGTGATGCAGCCGAAGATTCTCGGCGACCTCGGGATCGACCAGTCGCGAGACCACCAGGTAGTCGCGCAACGCGATCGAGTGGCGGTTGTCCTCAGCCGTCCACGAACCGATGACCTGCTGCCAGGCACCGAAGATCGATGCTTTCTGTGCCATCAACCGGTGGTAGGACGGCATGTTGTCCTTGGTCAGCAGCAGCGCGAGCACTGCGGCTGCGGCATCGGCAGGCAGTGGTGCCGGCTGATCGGGGTCGAAATCGACGCCGCCCAGGAAGGCGAAGTTGCGGCCGTCGTCCCACGGCACCCAGTCATGCGGGTTCCATGCCTCGGCAGCAGCGTGGTGCTCTTCCATGATCTCCGGAATCGCCTTTTCCAAGGCGTAGAGCAGCTCGTCCTGGGTCAAATCATTCACCCGGACAGACTAGAGGCCGACCCGGGATATGCGAAATGCCCGGCGGGTCCGCGCCGCGGGCGCTCGGCGTCGACGCTCAGCGTGTGGTGCTGAGCAGACCCCACTGCTCGAGGCCCTCGTACAACGGGAAGTCGAGGGCGAGCTGGGACACCCGTTGACGCAGGGCGGTGACGTCGGCCGACTGACCACCGACAAGCGCGGACGCGATGATGTCGGCGACCTCGCGGAACTGATCCTCACCGAAGCCCCGAGTCGCAAGTGCCGGGGTTCCGATGCGCAGACCGGAGGTGACCATCGGCGGTCGCGGGTCGAACGGCACGGCGTTGCGATTCACGGTGATCCCGACCTGGTGCAGCAAATCCTCGGCCTGCTGACCGTCGAGATTGCTGTTGCGCAGATCGACGAGCACGAGGTGCACATCGGTACCACCGGTGAGGACCGATACGCCGACGTCGCTCACGTCCTTGGCGGTGAGCCGCTCGGCGAGCAATTTCGCGCCCACCAGAGTGCGTTCCTGTCGCTCCTTGAAATCGTCGCTGGCGGCAATCTTCAAGGCCACGGCCTTCGCGGCGATCACGTGCATGAGCGGGCCACCCTGCTGACCGGGGAACACGGCCGAGTTCAGCTTCTTCGCCCATTCCTGCTTCGCGAGGATGATGCCCGACCGCGGGCCACCGAGAGTCTTGTGGACCGTGGACGACACCACATCGGCGTACGGCACGGGTGACGGGTGCAGCCCCGAGGCGACCAGCCCGGCGAAGTGGGCCATGTCGACCCAGAGGTGGGCACCGACCTCGTCGGCAATGGACCGGAAAGCCTCGAAATCCAGGGTCCGAGGGTAGGCCGACCAGCCGGCGACGATCACCTTCGGCTTGGTGTCGAGGGCGATCTTGCGCACCTCGTCCATGTCCACCCGGAAATCCTCTTTGCTCACGCCGTAGAAAGCGTTCTCGTAGAGCTTGCCGGAGAAGTTCAGGCGCATGCCGTGGGTGAGGTGACCGCCATGGGCGAGGTCGAGCCCGAGCAGCGTCTCGCCGGGTTCCATCAAGGCAGCCAGCACCGCAGCGTTGGCCTGGGCACCCGAATGTGGCTGCACATTGGCGAACTCGGCACCGAACAGTTCTTTGGCCCGGTTGCGGGCGATGTCCTCGACGACGTCGACATATTCGCATCCGCCGTAGTACCGGCGACCCGGGTAGCCCTCGGCGTACTTGTTGGTGAGCACACTGCCCTGCGCCTGCAGCACCGCGCGCGGTACGAAGTTCTCCGACGCGATCATCTCGAGGGTGTCCCGCTGACGGGTCAGCTCCCCGTTCATCGCGGCCGCCACATCCGGATCTAGCTCAGCCAGGGATGCGGTGTTGACGTCGGTCATTGTTCTCCTTGAGCGCGCTAAGCAGCGTAAGAGGCGGTGAGTACTCGTCCGCCAGTCTAGGAGACGGGTCCGACGTCGTGAAAACTGCGCCTGAACCGATCAGCTCTGGAAAGCGAGTTCTGCGCGCAGCGCCGCCGGGGTGAGGGGTTCGTCCAGCAAGCGGCCGAAGCGAGCGAGGTGGTCACCGGCAGGAACCGAACTGCCGGCTCCCTGCGCGACACCGGCTTCGAGCCACGTCTGCAGCAGCCGGTACCCCTCGACGTAGGTGCTGATGTACGCGCGCCACAGGGGCGACGACAGGAAACGCAGCATCTGCCTGGCCCGCTCGTCTGTCGCCAGCAACCATTGCCGCAGGTACGCCGCAACGGTGTCGTGGTCGGCACCTCTGTCGTGCAGCAGGAGAGCCGCGTCCTGGCGAACACCGAGCAGTCCCCCGGTTGCCCTGCCGATCGCCTCGGCACGCCTGCCGTCGAAGCGCAGGCCGAGGTCGGCGTAGATCTCCTGCGCCCACGTACCCCAGTCGGGACCGACCGCGGCGACCAGCGCATGGTCGGCCAGCCCCTCGGCCATGAGGCATTGGGGCGTGTTCACGAGGAAAATCGTCTGCTCGATCTGTCCCCCACCCACCAGGATCTGCTCTTTGCGGCAATGTTCGGTGTGGTGTCCCGGATAGGCCTCGTGCGCGATCAGATGTGGCAGCGACGACATGTACTGCGTGAGGTCGCCGTTGATCGCGACGCGGGAGCGGTAGTCGCCCAGGTAATAGTTGAAACCAGACCACGGTTTGTCCGCGACGACCTCGAAGTCGACGACCTCGGTGTCCGGCAATGTGTAGGTACCGCGCACTTTGTCGCGCAAGGCGCTGCTGAAGGCCGAGACCGCATCGGCGATCTTGTCGGCCGGGATCTCCTCGGAGCGGCGGTGCGCGGCATAACGATCCGCGAGGTCACCACCACCGGGGAGAAGCGCGTCCAGATCGAGGTGCGCCTGGCGATAGTGCTCGGGGTCGCCCATCTCGATGTCGACGTCGAAATAGTCGCGCACCTCGTCGACGAAGGTGATCTCGTCGCCCGCGAACTTTCGGGCAGAGCATTCGAGCGCACGCAGAGCCGAGGTCAGGAACTGGGCACGCTGAGGAGTCAGGCCGGTCCCGCCCACTTCGGCCCGCAGGGTCGCGGCTCGGCGCGCCAGTTGCCGAGGATCGGGGGCCGTCGCGTTCTCGACCTCTCGGCGCAGGGCAGGATCGCCGGTGAAGGCGTCGACGAAGCCCGGTTCGAAGCGATCGAAAGCCAGCCCGAGCCGCAGATACTCCTCGACGAGAGCATTGGTGTGCATGGGGTCAAACGGTACCGAAACCACCCCGAAGTCACCTGCCTGCCAGGCGTTCGCAAGACTGATGACATGCCATGGGTCCCACGGATCGATTGTTGACATGTCGCGAATGACCGAGCCGAGTCCGTACATCGAACTCGACCGCAGGCAATGGCGCGACCTTCGTCAGTCGATGCCCATGGTGTTGACCGAGGGTGAATTGCGCGACCTGCGAGGGCTCGGTGAGCAGATCGACCTCACCGAGGTCGCCGACGTGTACCTGCCGCTGTCCCGATTGATCCATCTCCAGGTCGCCGCCCGGCAACGGCTGTTCGCGGCCACCGCCACATTCCTCGGCGAGCGGCAGCCCGAACGCCAGGTGCCCTTCATCATCGGGGTCGCCGGAAGTGTGGCCGTCGGGAAGTCGACCACCGCGCGTGTGCTCCAGGCGTTGCTGGCGCGGTGGGAGAGCCATCCGAAGGTCGACCTGGTGACCACGGACGGATTCCTCTACCCCACCGCCGAACTCGAACGGCGCGGAATCATGCACCGCAAGGGTTTCCCGGAATCGTACGACCGCCGCGCTCTGCTCCGGTTCGTCACCGAGGTGAAATCAGGGGCCGCCGATGTCTCGGCGCCGGTGTACTCCCACCTCACCTACGACATCGTCCGCGACACGAAACACCATGTGCAACAACCCGACATCCTCATCGTCGAGGGGCTGAACGTACTGCAGACCGGGTCACGGCTGATGGTGTCGGACCTCTTCGACTTCTCCATCTACGTCGATGCCCGGATCGAGGACATCGAGGACTGGTACATCCATCGTTTCCTCGCGATGCGCACCACCGCATTCGCCGATCCACATTCGCATTTCCACCACTACTCGTCGCTGACCGACGAACAGGCCACCCTTGCAGCGCGGGACATCTGGAACGGGATCAACCGGCCGAACCTCGTGGAGAACATTCTCCCGACCCGGCCGCGCGCCACTCTTGTACTCCGCAAAGACGCCGATCACGCCATCAACCGCGTGCGCTTGCGCAAGATCTGAGGCAGAGGCCGACCTGGCTCAGATCACTTGCCGAAGCGTCGGCTGCGATCACTTGCCGAAGCGTCGGCTGCGGGCGGCGTAATCCCGCAGTGCGCGTAGGAAGTCCACGCGCCGGAACGCCGGCCAGTAGGCGTCGGTGAACCAGATCTCCGAATACGCGCTCTGCCACAGGAGGAATCCCGAGAGCCGTTGCTCCCCTGATGTTCTGATCACCAGATCAGGGTCCGGCTGGCCGCGGGTGTAGAGGTTCTGGTCGATGGCCTCCACCGTGACGGCGTCGATGAGCTGATCGGGTGAGTCGCCCGCCGCGATGCGGTCGGCCAGCAGGGACCGGACGGAATCGACGATCTCCTGGCGGCCGCCGTAGCCGACAGCGACGTTCACGTTGGGTCCCGTACGTCCGGAGGACTGTTGTTGCGCTGCCTTGAGCCGCGCGGAAACCTCGTCGGGCAACTGGTCGAGCGCGCCGACTATCTGCACCCGCCATGGCTGGCCCGGCGCCGAGATCTCCTCGACGATGTCGGGCACGATCTGCAGCAGCTCGCCGAGCTCGGCCGAATCACGATTCAGGTTCTCGGTGGAGAGCAGGTAGATGGTCACGGTCTCGATGCCGAGTTCACTGCACCACCGGAGAACCTCGGCGATCTTCTGCGCACCGACCCGGTGTCCGTGGTTGACGTTCTCGAATCCGGCTTCGCGAGCCCATCGCCGGTTGCCATCGCAGATGATCGCGATATGCCTGGGGTTCTGCGACGGATCCAGATAGTGAGTCAGTCGACGCTCGTAGACCCGGTACATGGGTCCGCGCATGGCGTCGGGGATGAGCTTCACCCGCTACACCTTACGCGGCGACGATGGAGGTCAGCCCGAACCTTCGGTACCGTAAGTTGTGATCGATTCCGAACTGGCGCTGCTGGCCGAGCTCAAGCCCCGAATGCGCGGTTGGATCCACCTGTACGCAGGTTTCGTCGCCATCGTCACGGGCCTCGTCCTGGTTGCGGTGGCGTGGGCGCTGATCGGTCCGATGGCAGCACTGGCGTGCGGCATCTACGCCCTGACCGTCTGTGGTCTGTTCGGCGTCAGCGCCACCTACCATCGCGTCGACTGGACCTCCGACACGGCCAAGCTCTGGATGAAGCGGGCTGATCACTCGATGATCTTCATCTTCATCGCGGGCAGTTACACCCCGTTCTGCGTGATGGGGCTCGAACCCCCCGAACAGGTCGCCGTCCTCGTCGTCGTGTGGACCGGCGCCCTGGCCGGCGTCACCCTCAAGGTCCTCTGGCCGGGATCGCCCAGATGGCTGGGGGTCCCGCTCTACATCCTGCTGGGCTGGACCATCGTGGCCGTCATCCCCGAGCTGATCGACTCCGTCGGGGTGGCGGTGGTGGTGCTGCTGGCGGTCGGTGGCCTGTTCTACACGATCGGCGGCGTCCTCTACGCCACCCGCTGGCCCGACCCGTGGCCGACCACCTTCGGACATCACGAGTTCTTTCACGCATGCACGGTGATCGCGGCGATCGTGCACTACATCGCCGTGTGGCTGGTCCTGTTCGAATAGGTCACCGACCAGCCACCCGCTGCGGTCAGATCCGCGTCTTGGCCGCCGAAAGTGCCTGCATCACAGTCACCGTCGCATCCCAGTCCATGCACTTGTCGGTGACCGACTGTCCGTACGTGAGGGGCTCGGCGTCCGGTGCCTGGGCACCGGCGACGAGGAAGCTCTCCAGCATGACTCCGCTGATCCCGCGCTGACCGCTCGCGATCATCGCGGCGACCTCGGTGGCAACTTCCGCCTGCCGGATGTGGTCCTTACCGGAATTGGCGTGGGAGCAGTCGATCATGACGAGTTCGGGAAGACCTGCCTTGGCGAGCGATGCCAGTGCCCCGTCCACCGAGCCGACATCGAAGTTCGGACCCGCGGTGCCGCCGCGCAAGATGATGTGGCAGTCCGTGTTTCCCTCGGTCTCCACGATCGCACCCCGACCGAAGTCGTCGACTCCGAAGAAGACGTGCTGCGCTGCAGCGGCTTTCACACCGTCGACAGCCACCTGGACGTTCCCGTCCGTTCCGTTCTTGAATCCGATCGGCATCGACAGCCCTGACGCCAGCTGCCGGTGCACCTGCGACTCCGTTGTCCGGGCGCCGATCGCGCCCCACGCCACCGCATCTGCGATGTACTGCGGGCTGGTGGGTTCGAGGAACTCGCAACCGACGGGCAGTCCCAGATCGATGAGGTCGAGGAGCAGGCCGCGGGCGACGCGCAGTCCACGCTCCACGTCGAAACTGCCGTCCATGCCGGGGTCGTTGATGAGGCCTTTCCACCCGACCGTGGTCCGCGGCTTCTCGAAGTACACCCGCATCACGATCTTCAGCCGATCGGCGTGTTCGGCTGCGATGGGTGCCAGCCGGCGCGCGTAGTCGATGGCGGCAACCGGGTCGTGCACCGAGCACGGCCCGACGATGACGAGCAGCCGGTCGTCGCGACCCGCCAGGATGTCGGCGATCTCGTCGCGGTCGCGCTGCACCACTTCGGCCCGACGGCCGGTCAGCGGCAGTTCGGCGCGCACGGTGTCGGGTGAAGGGATCTCGCGCAGCGCACGGATCCTGCGGTCCGAGGTGTTGGGACCGGACAACGTTCCGTGTCCATGGAGTCCGCTGGTCATGTTGTGTGCCTTCCTGATTCGAAGGGCACCATCACCTGTTGACCGGTGCCCTGACAAAGAAAAAAGCAGCGACCAAAGGTGGTCACTGCTCGGGGCTCCGGGTGTGTGGACGCGTCAGCGTAGCGCTGTATCGGCGGCTCCACCCGGAGCCTCGATAAAGCGCCAATACACGCGCGCACTGATGTTCACGTCGGCCAAAGTAGCACGTGTATGCCGCGATGCCCAATGTCGCATGTCAGGAGCGGCCTCCGGAGCGATCAGGGCCGGCCGCGGTCGACCACTCGTGACAGCACGATGATGCTCTCGGAGTGGTCCACCGCTTCCGCCGAGCGGATCCGTTCGAGCGCCACCTCGACATGCTGGACGTCGCGGGCCACCACACGCAGGATCGCCCGACTACTCGCCGGCGGTTCGATTGGGCGATGGATCAATTCGCGGACGTACCGGCCAGCTGCTCCGTCAGCGCCTCCACCGATGTCGCCGGTAGGCCACACACCGACCCACGACACACGTAGGCCGCGGCCCTGCCGTCCACGGGTGGTCGGCCCTCGAGCAGGGGCGCCGAGTCGAGCGTTCCTCCCACCACCACGGTGCCGCCCGGAGCAAGAACGCGAGCCCGGGTCAGCAGTTCGCTCGGCTCGGTGCCCGTCTGGGCCACCGCTATCTGCACCGGGCCTGCGACCGCTGCGGACGACACTGCCAGCCAGTGTCCGGCCGATCGCGGCAACTTGGCCAGCAATACGCCTCCACGCGCCAACGTCGCATCGGCAAGCGCGGCGTACTCACCCGATCCACGCGGGCGGTGTTGCACCGGCGACAACGGGGCCGCGGTCAGCAGCGCCTCGGCGATCAACGAGGTGCCCGAGGGAGTCGCGCCGTCGATCGGATCGCGCGGCCGGGTCAGCAAGCCCTCGGCATCGACGCCTGCATCGAACCACGAACCGGCCGCTTCCGGATCCGAGAAAAGGTCGACGGTGGTGTCGAGCAAGTCGAGTCCGGCATCGAGCCAACGCCTTTCGCCCGTGACCTGATGCAGTGCCAGCAGAGCGGTCACCAGCGCCGCATGATCGTCGAGGACAGCCAGCGGGGCACCCGCCTGCCCATCGAGCGAGGAGCGTCTCAGCCGTCCGTCGACGATGTGGCGCTGCAACAGCTCTTCGGCGCACCAGGCCGCGAGATCCACCCAGTCCGGCCGGTTCAGTCCGGCGCCCGCTTCGACGAGTGCCGTGATGGCCATGGCGTTCCAGGCGGTGACCACCTTGCCATCCCGCGCGGGTTGCGGGCGTTCGGCCCGTGCCGCCGAGAGGCGCGCTCGCACCGAACGGTATCGCTCGACATCGTCGGGGTCGTGCCGCAGTTGCAGTGTGGACGCCCCCTCCTCGAAGGTTCCGGTGGGCGTCACGGTGAACAAGTCGGCGGCCCAGGCACCGTCGTCGGCCCCAAGAACCTCTACGAGTTGCGCGGGCGTCCACACGTAGGTCAGCCCCTCGACGCCGTCGGTGTCGGCATCAAGGGCGGAAGCAAAACCACCGACGACCTTGAGGTCGGCTTCGAGGAAGGCAACGGTCTCCTCGGTGATCCTCTGCGCCAACGGATCCGAGGTGAGGCGCGCCAGATGCGCGTACACCCGCAGCAATTGCGCGTTGTCGTAGAGCATCTTCTCGAAATGCGGGACCACCCAGTTCTGGTCCACCGCATACCGCGCGAAACCACCACCGAGTTGGTCATAGATGCCGCCCCGGGCCATCACCGACGCGGTCCGCACAGCAGCGTCGAGCGCCCGGAGGTCGCCGGACCTCTCGGCCTCACGGATCAGCCCTTCGAGCAGAGCGGATGGCGGAAACTTGGGGGCGCCACCGAATCCACCGTAGGTGCGGTCCTCGTCTTCGAGGATCGTGGTCACCGCATGGTCGAGCAGCTCCGGATCGATGGGCACCTGAGCTTCCGGCAGGCCCGAAGCGTTCGCCTGCAACTGGTCTACGACGGCAGAACCGACGCGGTCGATCTCGTCACGCTTGTGCTCCCACGTCTGGGTGATCGCCTCAAGCAGTTGGACAAACGACGGCATACCGCGACCGGGCCGTGGCGGGAAGTAGGTGCCGCAGTAGAAGGGGCGGCCGTCGGGCGTCAGGAAGCAGGTCATCGGCCACCCGCCCTGCCCTGTCATCGCGACGGTGGCGTTCATGTAGATCGCGTCGATGTCGGGGCGTTCTTCACGGTCGACCTTGATGCACACGAAGTTCGCGTTCATCACTGCCGCGGTGTTGTTGTCCTCGAACGACTCATGCGCCATGACGTGACACCAGTGACAAGCCGCATAACCGACCGAGAGGAGGATCGGGACGTCACGTTCGCGCGCCCAGTCGAGCGCGTCCGCGCTCCACTGTTGCCAGTGGACCGGGTTGTCGGCGTGCTGACGAAGGTAGGGACTGGTCGCCTCAGCGAGGCTGTTGGTGTCTCGGGTCAAGGTCGGTCCCGTCGTCGGCGGCCTGGTCGGCCTCAGGATGGTCCCGCTCGAACTTCTTGGGCAGGTTGCGGATGTGCCGGTTCATGGACCAGATCAGGAAGACGGTTCCCACCAGCAGCAACAAGATGACCAGGAGGCCGAGCGGCGACGCCTTGCCGAATTCGGGACCCTCCGTCTTGGCCAACACATCGGTGAGCTGCGCCGCAGCGTATGCAGTGGCACTCATGACGCCTCACCTTCACTTGCATCGGGTTCGATTCCCGCGAACAGGTCGGTCTCGGGGATTGCGGTCTTGACCCTGGTCTTCGCCAACTCGAACTCCTCGGTCGGCCACAGCCGGAGCTGCCAGTCCATCGGGACCGCGAAGAACACGCCGTTCGGGTCGATCTGCGTGGCGTGGGCCCGGAGCGCCTCGTCGCGCTGCGGGAAGTACTCGCCGCATGTCACCTGGGTGGTCACGCGGCCCATCAGGTTGCCGCGTTCGGGATCCCATTTCGAGAGCCACTCCTTGAAGGGGCTCTCCTTGCCGATCTTGGCGTACTCGTCAGAGAACAACACCATCCGGTCGCGGATGAAGCCGTGCGTGTAGTAGATCTTGGACACCGTCCACGGTTCGCCGGCGTCAGGGAACCGATCCGGGTCGCCCGCCGTCTCGTACGCCGCCATCGACACCTCGTGGCACCGGATGTGGTCGGGATGGGGATAGCCGCCGAGTTCGTCATAGGTGATCATCACGTGCGGTTTGAAATCCCGGATCACCCGTACCAACGCCTCGGTGGCCTCGTCGAGTGGGACCGTGGCAAACGAGCCCTTCGGCACCGGTGGCAGCGGGTCACCTTCGGGCAACCCCGAGTCGACGAACCCGAGCCAGGTCTGCTGCACACCGAGAGCTGCCGCCGCCTTGGCCATCTCCTCGCGACGGACTTCCGGCATGCGGTCCTTGATGCCCGGCAGGTCCATCGCCGGGTTCAGGATGTCCCCGCGCTCACCACCGGTGAGGGTCACCACCAGAACGTCGTGGCCCTCGGCCGCGTACTTGGCCATGGTGGCCGCACCCTTGCTGGACTCGTCGTCAGGGTGCGCATGCACCGCCATGAGTCGTAGTCCACCCACGCGTAGTCCTCACCTTCACACCGTCGTCGATCGCCTGTCCATACTCCCACCGCACCCCGGGCTCGCGCCGCGCCGGTCTCGGTTCTGCCACTCCATGGTAGGTATGAACCCATGACCAGCGCCCGCAGCCTCCCGCAGGGCCGCTATCCGGCCGAACGCACACCTCGATCACGCAGACGCTGGTTCCTCGCTCTCACCGGCCTGGTGATCATCATCGGCGTGGTGATCGCCTGGCTCGCCTACCAGCGGTTCGCCGATCCGGAGATCTCCGGCGAAGCCACCGGATACGACATCCTCGACGACACCTCGGTGGAGGTGAAGTTCACCGTCAACCGCAAGGACCCGACCGTCCCCGCCACGTGCGTGGTGCGAGCCAGATCCAAGGACGGGTCCGAGACCGGGCGCCGCGAGGTGTACGTCCCGGCATCCGAGGACCCCCGGCTCCCGATGTCTGCAGTGGTCCGCACCTCTGCCCCTCCCGCGGTCGGCGAGGTGTACGGATGCAGTGACACCGTGCCGCCATACCTCGTGGCCCCCTGACTTCTCTGTAGTCCGTATGGCCCGGTGCCTCGCGCACCGGTTCACACCGATGCGCGACGCTCACCGCAGCACGTGACCGCCGCGCCGGCAGGCCCGGACGTGCCCCATAATCGGCACCCATGACACCAACAACACAGTCTGGGCAGCCGGACCCGCTCACCGCCAAGGGAACGGGCCCGGCGTTCGCCACCATCACCAGTCACTACTTCCCCACGCTCGTCGGACTCTTCGTCGGCGTGATGATGATCAGCAACATCACCGGCACCAAAGGTGTGGTGTTGTTCACCGACCTCCACTTCGACTTCGGGCCCCTGTCCATGGACGGCTTGGTCACCGACGGAGCGTTCTACCTCTTCCCCCTCGCCTACGTGCTGGGCGACGTGATCAGCGAGGTGTACGGCTTCAAGGCGATGCGCCGCACGATCCTCACCGGTTTCGCCGTACTCCTGATCGCTTCCCTGTGCTTCTGGCTCACCGTCCATCTGCCCGCCGCCGACTTCTACGACGGTCAAGAAAGCTTCGAGACCGTCGCGGGAGTGGTTCCGCAATTCCTCGCCGCCGGGCTCGCCGGATATGTCGTGGGGGAATTCCTCAATTCCTGGGTTCTCGTGAAGATGAAAGAGCGCTCGGGAGAAAAACGTTTGTGGGCCCGGCTTTTCAGTTCGACCGTGGTCGGTGAATTCTTCGACACCCTCGTTTTCTGTTCCATCGCAGCGTCGGCTCTGGGCATCTCGACCTGGTCGGACTTCATCAACTACACCCTCATCGGATTCGTGTGGAAAACGCTGGTCGAGGTGGCCATCATGCCGCTGACGTACCTGGTGGTCGGATGGCTCAAGAGCCGTGAACCCAGCTACCGCACGGCCCTCGCCCAGCAGGGCACAATTCGATAAGAATTCGAGCCGTGTCCATATGTCCTGCTACTCTTGGCTGATACACGGTCCCGAGAGGGGCCGTGTTGCTGTATTTAACGAGAGGGAGTGACGAGCATGACCGACACCGAGGTGACCTGGCTTACCCAGGAGTCCCATGATCGGCTCAAAGAGGAGCTCGACGCCCTCATCGCGAATCGTCCGGTGATTGCTGCCGAGATCAACGAGCGCCGCGAAGAGGGTGACCTCAAAGAGAACGGTGGCTACCACGCCGCCCGCGACGAGCAGGGTCAGCAAGAGGCCCGCATCCGTCAGCTCCAGGAGTTGCTCAACACCGCAAAGGTCGGCGAGACGCCGACGCAGTCGGGGGTGGCACTGCCCGGTTCCGTGGTGAAGGTGTACTACGACGGCGACGAGAACGACACCGAGACCTTCTTGATCGCGACCCGCGAACAGGGTTCGTCCGATGAGAAGCTCGAGGTCTATTCACCGAAGTCGCCACTGGGCGGCGCGTTGATCGACGCCAAGGTCGGCGAGACCCGGAAGTACACCGTGCCCAGCGGGGCCACCATCTCGGTGACCCTGGTGAGCGCGGAGCCGTACCACGCCTGAGCAAGCACTCGAGTGCCCTATCGGGGCGTCCACGAAGGACGTCGCCGGTAGGGCATTTTTGTGCGCAGGCCACCGACACCGGCCGGGCCACACCATGTGTCGAACGGCTGCAGTCCGGGTACTCGGGCGCCATGTCTGAAGAAGTCAGCGCCACAGCCCGTCAGATCGCCCACTTCGCGGGAGAACATCCCGACTACGACGCCATCGCGTTCGACAACGACGGCAAGATCATCGACTGGCAGCAGAACGACACGTGGGCCAACGGTTCCCACCAAGGCGAGCGCATCTACGTCGTCGAGGGCGGCACGACGACTCCACAGGCTGTTCAGGATGTCTTGGACCAGACTGGGGCGCAGCGTGATTCCGCCTCCGACGTGACCACCTGATCGCCGCGACAACCTCCGACTGCAGCGACATCCTCCGGTAGTAACCGGAGCGAACGACTGAAGTCGGAGGACATGGCCGACCTCAAACGCCACCCTCCCCCTCCGGTTGCAGCGGAGTGCGCGAGGTCAGTGGTTCAAAAGCCGCCGCCGCCGCCTCACAGCCGGCGCTGACAGTAGGCCGGCTTCGAGATCTTCGCGGAATCTCGCCACCGTCTCGGCGGAGTCGGACTTGTTCGTCCCGATGAACCCTGACGGGCCTCGTTTGATCCATCCGGTCACATACAGACCTGGTGTCGGACCTGCGGACGTCACGACCCTGCCCTGTTCGTTCGGGATGATCCCGCGGGTGTGGTCGAACGGGAGGTCAGCGACCTCGACACCGCGGTACCCGATGGACGTCAGAACCAGTCCGGCATCGATGGTCTCCACCTCGCCGGTCGCCTCGATTCCACCCCTCTGTGAATCGAGGCGATTGATCCCGAATGTGACCCCGGTGACCGCACCGACTCCGTCGCTCTCGATCTGGAGAGGTGACCGTAGGAAGACAATGCGGATGGTTGGCCCCGAAGTCGCTGGGCGATCGGCCAATTCGGCGAGCAACCGCAGCTTGGTCTCGACTGTGTGATCATCGCTGCCCGTACTGGCGCGAACAGCGGCCACGGCGTCGGAATCGAGCGCCACGTTGACGCCTCCGTCGGCCAACCCGATCAGTTCTGGGAGAGTGAACGCAGCCTCGGCCGGACCACGACGAGCGACCACGACGATCTCGTCGATGTTCGCCGAGCGCAATGTATCCAAAGCCGGTCGTGAGATGGACGTGGAAGCCAGGCGTTCGGGATCGGTTGCCAGGATGCGAGCGACGTCGAGTGCCACGTTGCCGTTCCCGATCACGACTGCTCGGCGCGACGAGAGATCGAACTCCCGATCGGCGAAGTCCGGATGACCGTTGTACCAACCGACGAAGTCGGTCGCGCTGGCCACGCCGTCCAGATCGGCACCAGGTATGTTCAACCGGCGGTCGGTGCCTGCGCCGCCCGCGTAGATCACCCCGTGGTTGTCTCGCTGGAGCTCGGACAAGGTGACGTCGCGGCCGAGTTCACTGTTCAACAGGATGTCGAGCCGGTCGTTGCGCGCGATCTCGTCGAACAGAGCCATCACCTTGCGTGTCGAGAGATGGTCGGGCGCAACACCGTAACGGGCTAGACCAAATGGTTTGTCCAGCCTCTCGTGGATGGTGACGCTCACGTTCGGGTACCGGAGCAGTTCGTCCGCGGCATACATCGCAGACGGGCCTGAGCCGACGATTGCCACGCGCACCGGTTCCCCACCGGGCGAGGCCATCGGCTTCGGTTTCGAGATGGGCGCCAAGGGCAGGCGCAGTCCCGGGTCCACCGGGAATCGGACCGCCGGGGTTGCTGCATCGGAGTAGTGGTCGGCGTTGATGGCCGGATAGCGTTCGTGCGCGGGCTCGATCCGGTTGCCGGGAACAATCGCGCCCACCGGGCAGGCGCTCACGCATGCACCACAATCCACGCAGGTGGCCGGGTCGATGTACAGCATCTCCGATGTGAGGAAATCGGGCTCGTCCGGAGTCGGATGAATGCAGTTGACCGGGCACGCGTAGACGCACGACGCATCGGCGCAACACGCCTGCGTCACCACATGGGGCACTCTCAGGCCGCCGTGTACGTCGGTTCGCTGCGATAGCGCGAAGGACGACCGCCGATGCCGAGCAGTCGCCACACCACCCGCGACACCGGGTTCATCAGGCCACACTGCTCTCCGAGCATCCGGACATCACCGAAGACGTTCCGGAGGAACTGCTTGGAGCTCTCGGACTTCCAGAAGATGTCCTTCATGACCTCGCGCGGGATGTCGAAGTCGCGCTCGAAAGACTTGGGTGGCACGGTGATCGCCCCGCACAGCACCCGCATGACGATCGGCAGCATCAGCGACAGGAGAAAGCGCTGCACCCACGACTTGCGGGGCACAGTGTCGCGCAGCAGGTGGTGGGCGAAGGAAATGTGCCGGGCCTCCTCGGCGACGTGCAGCTGCATCACGGCCATCATGGTCGGGTGCATCTCGTCGCGATTGCGCAGGAAGTCCTTCTGGATGTGGTCGATGGGCTCTTCCCCACCGAGCACACCGAAGTAGAAGATCGTGGGAAAGATGGTGGAGGCCAACGGGACCAGGGGCGAGATCAACCGGTAGCCGAGCTTGGCGCCGGGAACGTCGACCCCGGTGCGGTTGATGAACTCCTGGAACATGAGGGTGTGGTTGCACTCCTCTTTGGCCTCGTGAGTCGTGTAGCGAAACTCTTTGGCTGCGTTGGGGAGTTTGAAGCTGTACTGCATCAGACCGCGGATCAGTACGGACTCGAACTGAAGGCCCACCTTGGCAACGTTGGCCTGGCGCCACATGCCGATCTTGATCTGCTTGTCGAGCGGCTGTTGCTGATACCAGGGGTGCCTGCCGATCGGGTCGACGACCTTGGACAGCACCCACCGCGGGTCGTTCTCGGTGATCGCCATGTGCGGCGCGTCCCAGTCGATGTCGAGATACGGGTCGAAGTTCCTGTGCACCGACGCGCTGGACAGGTCGTCGAGGACCTGGCCGTAGTCGTGCCCATCGGTGTCGCGGGTGTGTTCCGGGACGTACTTCAGCGCTTTCGTCAAAACGACTCTCCTGGCCTGTGCAACGTGTTCTAGACGAACGCTAGGGGGTATGCCCTAGCTTGTCAACGCCCGTTGTCATAAATCAACCACGATTGGCACACCCCACAATGTCATCTGCGAACTCGACCCGCCTTGAACAGGTACTTCACGCTCGTGACGCGCACCGGTTGCCGGCGACACGGACTTTTCAGCACATGTACTCATGAGGCAGTTTCGCGCTGCCCGGAACGAGGTATTCGTCGGCGGAGATCATGCGTAGCCACTCACTGGTCAGCCCCCGATACATATCCTCAGCAACGTTCCAGCCCGCCACCTGCACGCCCGGGGTGACCAGCCCGAGGACCGCGCCCGCAATGGCCGATGGGGCACTGTCGTCGGCATCCCATACCCCCGCGGCCAGTGGTCGAGGCTCGATGATCAGCTCCTCATCGACGACCGCCGCCACACCTCCGAGTCTGCGCACGTTGTCGATGACGCCGGTGACGTCGCCTTCGGTGACACCCCTCAGGCGGCTCACCCCCGTTGTTCGCGTGGCCAGCACGGCGATCAACGGAACGAGATCCGCGACATCGTGCACCGCCGCGTCAACAGGACCGAGCACCCCGCTGGTGGATCGCGAGGTGACCGTGAGACCCGCGTCAGACGTCACCACGTAGCCGTCCATCTCGGCGAAGACGTCGCAGATGGCGTCACCGGGTCCGCGTTCCCGCGGCCAGTCGCGGATGAGGACAGTGCCCCCGGAGATCAGCCCGGCTGCTGCGAACCCGGCTGCGACCGCAGGATCGACACGGCCCAAGGGCCCTTCAGGAGCGACGACACGCGCGCGCACCGGACTGGAGGTTGACGGCGTGAGCCACGCTGTCCTACGTTCACTCACGGCTTCATCGCCTCCACCGGGTAGTGGTAGCTCTCCTTGACGGTGTCGAGGTGAACCCAGCTGTCGAGCCTGAGCACGGGTCGCAGCGCACGCAACCGGTCGAGAACAGTGACGATGTCGGCCAGCGAATCCGCGTGCACGGTGGCGAGCAGGTCATAACGCCCCAAAGTCGCTGCCAAGAAACGGATCTCGGGCATCTCCGACAGCAGGTCGCCCCCGGTGGAGGCGGGGCCCCGCAGCGAGATACCCACCCCGACATCGAATTCCGTATCGCGGCCCGACCTCGCGATCGCGCCGATCCGTACGACTCCTTCGTCGATCATGCGCAGCACCCGTGTCCTGGCGGTACCCGTCGACACCCCGACCCGTTCGCCCAGGGTGGTGTACGACAGTCTGCCGTCCATCTGCAACTGCATCAGGAGCCGCGAATCCACCCGGTCGATCTCGACAGCTTCAGCTCGGGTCGGGCGCAGCACGTCGACCACCAACTCTGTGTAGAAGAGTGTCTCCGTGGAACGAACCCCCTCCACCGACCGCACCCGATCGAGCACCGTCGCGAGATCACCATCGCTGTAGGCACGGGCTTCGGCGATGAGCGGAAAGGCACCCGAGGCCAGACTCACAAAAGGCACCTCAGGCATGGCGGCGATGGCCTCGGCCACTCGGCGCACGGGCCGGTCTACCGAGATCGAGATGTGGGCAAGTGATTTGATCCCGATGGTCAGCGGATGCACGAGACCGACCACGCTGACGAATCCACCATCGAGCAGATGGCTCAGGCGCCTGGCGGTGGTGGTTCTGGACAGGCCCAGCTGGTCGGCGAGCTCGTGGGTGGAGACCCTGCCATCGCGACGCAGTGCCTCCACGATGCGCATGTCGACCTCGGGCATCGGTCCCGATCGACTCTGCTCACGAGAACTTAACAATTGACCGGTCCGATCGTCGGCGGGACGTTTTTGCAGGTGAGGGCCCAATCAGTGGATCTTTGTTTACAAACTGCACACATAATTGGGCTTTCCTTCAATCGATCCCGGTTTGATTGCAGATTTCGCCTTGCTGACCTATGCCGGCGATCCTACGGTGAGACCCGACAGTTCCGCACCACCGCCGGTGCTCACGAATCAAACACCCTGAGGATCCCCACATGCGAAGAGTTCTAGCGACTACGGCCGCAGTACTGCTGGCCACCACCATCGCCGCCTGCGGTGGCGGTGCGGAAAGCACCGAGGCCTCCGGCAAAGCGCCTGCGGGACTTCTCAAGAGCGGCGAGCTGACGGTGTGCACCGACCCCGAGTACCCGCCCATGGAGTACTTCAAGGACGGCGACACCTCCAGTCCCGTCGGCTTCGATCCCGACGCGGCTCGGGCACTCGCGGACCTGTGGGAACTCGACATCAAGTGGCAGAACACGGCTTTCGACGGACTGATGCCTGCACTGCAGGCAAAGCGGTGCGACATCCTCTGGGCCGCGCTCTACATGAGTCCTGAACGACTCGAGGTCGCCGACGGCTCACCGTTCATGGAGACCGGCCCCGGGCTGATCGTGCGCACGGACACGAGCGACATCACCACAGCCGATGACCTCTCGGGCAAGACGGTCGCGGTGCAGGGCGGCGGGTCGAACGAACAGACCCTGCGTGATCTGTCGAGCCGATTCGAATCCGAGGGCAAGCCGGGAATCACTGTGCAGCCCTACCCCAAGACATCAGAAACCGTTGCTGCATTGTCCAATTCGAAGGCCGACGCACTCATCGAGACCGATGTTGCCGTCGTCGACATGGTCGAGAAGTCCCAGGGCAAGCTCAAATCCATCCCCGATGTGTTCCCCGCCGACACCCAGTTCGGCGTCTTCACGCTCAAGGGTTCGCCGCTGAGCCCAGCGGTCAGCACCAGCCTCAAAGAGCTCGACGCCAACGGCACACTCGGCAAGCTCGCCGAGCAGTACGGTCTTGATCCCAACCGAATCGTCACCTGACCGCGATGGTCTTCGAGTGGAGCGTCTTCACCGACGCCTTGACGTCCGGGACATTCTTCCGCGGCGCGCTGCTGTCGCTCGGCCTGGCGATCAGCGCGATGATCGCAGCCACCGTGATCGGGTTCCTGGTTGCCCTCCTGCGCATCGCCAAGAACCCCGCTCCCCGTGCTGCGGGCTGGGTCTACGTCTGGTTCTTCCGGGCCATACCCACCTTGCTGGTGCTGCTGCTCATCTGGAACGCCGGACCACAGCTGTTCCCCGGCCTTCGTGAGAACTGGTTCACCCCCTTCCTGGCGGCCTTCATCGGCTTCGCGGTGGTGGAGGCCGCATACATGGCCGAGATCCTGCGGTCGGCGCTGCTCAGCGTCGACGACGGTCAGCACATCGCGGCGCGGGCACTGGGCCTTCCACCGCACAAGGTGCTGTTCAAAGTGGTTCTCCCTCAAGCCATCAAGGTTGCGATTCCGCCCAGCGGCAACGAGTTCATCGCCATGCTGAAGTACACGTCACTGGCATCGGTCATCTCACTACGAGAATTGCTGACCACCGCGCAAGCCGAGGTGTCTGTGACCTTCCGCTACGCCGAGTACTACTCGGCCGCCCTGGTGTACTACCTCGTGATCGTCAGTGTGGCCATGGTCATCCAATACTTCATCGAGGCTCGATACCGATGGATTTCCAAAGGCCACAACACATCCGGCATCACCCCGACCGTGCAGAAGGTACCGGCATGAGCAGCCCAGTCCTGCAGGCGATCAACCTGCACCGTTCCTACGGCCAGACCGAAGTGCTCAAGGGAGTCGACCTGACAGTCAACAAAGGTGAGGTCAAAGCCCTGCTGGGCCCTTCGGGCTCTGGCAAGTCCACGATCCTGCGCTTGATGGCTCTGCTCGAGACACCGGACCAGGGTGAGATCCTGCTACACGGCAAGCAACTGGGTGTGTCCGTCGGATCAACCGGGGCGACGCGGCCCCTGCGGGAGACCCAGCTGGCCCGTCAGCGCCGCGACATCGGCATGGTGTTCCAGCGGTTCAACCTGTTCGCACATCTTGATGTGCTCCACAACGTCACCCTGGCGCTCACCGAGGTCGGCGGTGTACGACGGACCGAGGCCAGGGAGCAGGCCACCGCCATGCTCGAACGGGTCGGTATGGCACACCGGCTCAAGCACTTTCCGAGTGAACTGTCCGGTGGTCAGCAGCAGCGCGTGGCAATCGCCCGCGCGCTGGTGATGAACCCGTCGGTGATGCTGTTCGACGAACCGACGTCGGCTCTCGATCCAGAACTGGTGGGAGAGGTGCTCGAGGTGATGGAACAGCTCGCCGAACAGGGAATGACCATGGTGGTGGTCACTCACGAGACGCGATTCGCGCGTCGCGTCGCCGACGAAGTCGCCCTCTTCGACGACGGGATGATCGTCGAAGCCGGACCGCCGGGGCCGTTCTTCGACGACCCACAACACCGACGGACGCAACAATTCCTTTCGCACCTGCGCTGAACGTCTGCGCTGATCCTGGAGCATCGATGCCCGACAACGGACCACTCGCGGTCTACACCGACACCGACGACCTCGACCCCGACATCGGGTGTCAATTGCTGAAAGACAACGGCTTTCGGGTCGAAGTACTGCAGACACGGGACTCCGACGTCATCGCCCGCGACGCCGCCGGGGCCACCGCTCTACTCGTCGGCTACGCACCGATCGACCGAGACCTCTTGCTGCGGCTGCCGAACCTGAAGATCGTCGCCTTGCTCTCGCGAGGACACGACAACGTCGACGTGGACGCCGCAGCCGAGCTGGGCATCTGGGTGTGCACGGTCGGTGACGTCGCGGCCGAGGAGGTGGCCACCCATGCCTGGACCCTCACACTTGCACTGATTCGCCGGCTCCCCTTCTTTGCCGGGTTCCCCACCACACGCGGCTGGCTGGACCGTCCCGACCCTTTGCCGCGGCGATTGTCCGAGATGACGGTCGGCGTACTGGGTCTGGGCAGCACCGGTCGGAGATATGCTGCCCTGGCGGCACCGACGGTGCGCGAGGTGCTGGGCTTCGACATCCGCACCGACCGTCCGGAACCGGACGCAGTCAACGTGCTATCAGGCATCGACGGCGCCCAGGTGGCAGACCTCGACACCGTTCTGAGCCGATCCGACGTCATCTCCTTGCATCTCCCGCTGACCGAGGACACCCGGGAGTTTCTCGGGGACAAGGCTTTTGCCCGGATGCGTCAGGGAGTCCATCTGATCAACGTCGCGCGCGGCACACTCATCGATTCGGCGGCGCTGCTCCGCGCTCTCGACACCGGGCGGGTCACGGCGGCCGCACTCGACGTCTTCGACACCGAGCCCCCTGATCCCGCCGGTCCCCTCATCGGGCACCCGAATGTGCTCTCCACCCCTCATGTCGCGTACCTGTCGGATGCCACGACGCGCGGGTACATCGTCGCTCAGGCCCAGAACGTGGTGCAGTGGATGACAACCGGCACACCGGTGCTGACCGTCAACGACCCCGTGGTGCCGGTGCCATGAGCGCGGGACTCGCTGTCTTCCAGTCACTGTGGGCCATGGAGGACCTACCCAGCACCGCAAATCAGTGGTCGCTTCCAGAGCAGATCCATCTCATCGCCGCTGCGGGTTTCAACGGTGTCGCGGTGGATCTCGGGGCACGACGGGCGCCTGCTGCCGCTGAGCTCGCCCCACTCATCCAGGGGTCGGACCTGAACGCCGCCGTCTTCGCCTTCGTTCACACCATCGACGATCTGCGTGCAGCGATCGCCTACGCCCACCAGGTCGGCGCCGGCCAGATGGTCGTGTGCGCGCAGATCTACGGGTTCGATCCCGAAGCCCTCGCCGGCACCGTGGCGAGGTGGTACGAGCTGTGCCGTGACGAGCAGATCGACATGCAGTTGGAGACACACCGCAACACCGTCACCAACGACATCCGATTCACCGAGCTGATCCTGCGTCACCTGGACCCACGCATCGAGCTCGCGGGGGACCTCTCACATTACGTGTGCGCCAACGAGATGCCCGACGAACCCACGCGTGAGTACGAAGACCTGGTGACCGCCATCCTGGACCGTTGCGGATCACTTCAGGGCAGGATCGCCACCCGCGCGCAGGTCCAGATCCCCCTCGGCACCCCAGCGGGTGAACGATGGGAGCAACGGTTTCGTGGATGGTGGGAACAGGGCTTCCGATCCATTCGGGCCCGAAGTGCCCCAGGCCGGCAGATCATGTTCTGCACCGAGCTCGGTACGCGTCCCTACGCGATCACCGACGCCGCAGGAGCCGAACTGTCGGACCGGTGGACCGAGGCCCTGATCCTCAAGAGCTGGGCCCACGAGGCGTTCGAGGCCTCGGGGATCGAACCCTCCTCTCCCCCGGCCACTTCGCCGATCACCGTTCCATCACCTCACGGGAGTCATTGATGACCACACACAGTCCGAACCCGGTCACCGCCACCGGCAACCAGGTGTTGCCGGGCCCACTGTCCTCGGACACCACCGGGCACGCGCTCATCCCGGCGCGTGCCTACAGCGGGGCGACCGAATACACACTCGAGCAGGAGCGGATCTTCTCGTCCGGCTGGGTGTGGGCCGGTTACGCGCACTGGGTCGACGAACCAGGGATGGTGCATCCGGTGGACATCGGCGGCAAGCCCCTTCTGATCATCCGCGGTGACGACGACCAGATCCGGGTGTTCCACAACTCCTGCCGACACCGTGGCATGGCCATGACCGACGAGCCGGTGAAGGTTCGCAAGCGGATTCAGTGCGCGTACCACTGCTGGTCCTACAACCTCGACGGGAGTTTGCACGCCACACCGTATTTCACCCGGGAGCGCACACGCGCCGTACCCGACGGTGCCGAGCGCCTGGGTCTGTTGCCTGTCGCCTGCCAGGTGTGGGCGGGAATGGTCTTCGTCAACCTGGCACTCAAGAGTCCCGAGGCCGGCGGGACGGACCAAGTCGATGCCGATTTCGCCGCCATGCTGGCACCGATCCTGGCGCGATGGGACCACGTCGACTTCAACCGCATCCATTTGGCCGAGGAGCGCCGGTTCGACATTGCCGTGAACTGGAAACTCGTGGTGGAGAACTTCCTCGACTTCTACCACCTGCCGTTCATCCACCCGCAGGTCGGGCCGGTCAGTGCATCGCTGGACGTGGACGATGTCCGTTTGGCCGACCACATCATCGGGGGTTGTTACCCGCATGGCGCAGCCGGTAAGGCCGCCAAGACCGACGAGGCGTTGCCATTCCTCGGCGATGTCCCCCCCGCTCGAACCGAGAGCCAGGACATCTTCTGTGTGTTCCCGAACGCGCTGCTGTTCTTGGAAGCGGATTGGTTCCAGGTGATCGGATTCGACGCCGCCGGTCCGGAACGGACCGTCGAACACATGGCCGTGTTCGTCGACGAGACGGCGACCGGCGAGCGGTTCAGCACCGAGCGAAAGCGATTGACGGACATATTGTTCGAGGTGAATGAGCAGGACATGCCAATCCTGCACAAGTTGCAGAGCGGTCGCAGATCTCCCGCGGCGGACCGCACCAATCTCGTCACTCACTGGGATCAGATCACCGCGATGTTCCAGAAGCTGGTGTCCGCAAAGGTCGGCTACTGATGCCGGATCTCACGACCATTCCGGCCGAGGAACTCGAACTACGCAGACAATTGGCCGCGGTGTACCGGTTGATCGCACACTTCCGGATGACCGATCTGATCTTCACACACATCTCGGTTCGACTTCCCGGTCCGGACGAGCATTTCCTCATCAACCCTTATGGGCTGCTATTCGAGGAGATCACCGCCTCGAACCTGCTCCGCATCGACGTGAACGGCCAGTTGACCGAACCCGGTGGTCCGCCGGTCAATCCGGCCGGATTCGTCATCCACAGTGCCATTCACCGAAACCGGGCAGACGCTCACTGTGTGCTTCACACCCACACGGTGGCGGGTTGCGCCGTGGCCGCCTCGGCGACCGGCCTCCTCGGCCTGAACCAGATCTCGATGGAGTTCCACAACCGCGTCGGCTACCACGACTACGAGGGCGTCGCTCTCAACCTCGACGAACAGGAGCGGCTGGTTCGAGACATCGGCAACCATCCGGCGCTGATCTTGCGAAACCACGGTCTGCTGACCGTGGGTTCCACACCCGCGCAGGCTTTTTTGCGGATGTACTACCTCAACAAGGCCTGCGAGATACAGGTCGCCGCCACCCGGGCGGGAGAGGTCATCGTCCCGGACGAGACGATCCGTGAACACACCGCACGTCAACTGAACGCCGAAGACACCGGCGACGATCTCACCGACGACATCGGCATCGACCTCGCCTGGTCCGCCATGGTGCGGTTGGTCGAGCGCATTGCACCTGACTACAAGGACTGAGGAAAAGCAGTGACGTCGAACTCGATTCATGGCCCTATCGATGCAAGTCTGGTGCCCCGCTACACCGAACCCGGCACCTTCGCCCGCCTGCCGCGTCTTGATGATGTCCGGACGGCCGCCGTGAAGATCGTGGGCGTCCCGTTCGACACCGGAGTCAGCTACCGCCCCGGTGCACGTTTCGGCCCCGGCCACATCCGTGCGTCGTCAAAGCTGTTGCGGCCCTACAACCCCGCGATGGACATCTCGCCGTTCGCCGTGCATCAGGTTGCCGATGCCGGCGACATCGCGGTCAACGCTTTCGACATCGTCGAAGCCCTCGACACGGTCGACCGTGCCGTGACGCACCTCGGATCGGACGGGGCGCGGCTGCTGACGCTGGGCGGTGACCACACCTTGGCACTCCCGCTGCTGCGGGCGTTGCATCGTGAGCGCGGAAAGCTGGCGGTGCTCCACTTCGACGCCCATCTGGACACCTGGGACACCTATTTCGGGGCGCCCTACACACACGGCACCCCGTTCCGGCGGGCCAGCGAAGAAGGTCTCATCGACATGGAGCGGTCGATGCACGTCGGTATCCGGGGGCCGCTGTACAGCGCGCAAGATCTCGAAGCAGATGGCGTGCTCGGCTTTCAGCTGATCCGCTCCGACGACTATCAGTTCGACACGGTGCGCAGCATCATCGAGCGCATCCATCGTCGCGTCACCGGAGGCCCGGTGTACGTATCCGTGGACATCGACGTGCTCGACCCCGCGCACGCACCAGGTACGGGTACTCCGGAAGCGGGCGGCATGACGTCGCGCGAACTGTTGAACACCCTGCGCGGGCTCTCCGGGCTCGACATCGTCGGCGCCGACATCGTCGAGGTGGCGCCCGCGTATGACCACGCCGAGATCACCGGTATCGCCGCCGCACATGTGGCGTACGAACTGTTGTCGGTGATGGCGGCCGACGCGCAATCGTCGACGAGCTGAGAGCGACTGGGGTGCAGGCTATTTGCTGCCTCTGCCCCAGTTCATGCCCCAGCGGAAATGTTTGTCCATCTTGTCTCCGCCGGAGAAGTACTCGACCGCTCGTGTGATGGTCACTCCTTGAGCGCCGACTTCGATGAGCGCGATAGATGCGGTACGAAGGTTGTTCTTGGCCGAGTCCATCCGGACCTCGATGGGCGGTCCGAACTGCGACTCCACGGTCACCACACCATCGACTGCGGCCCAGTTCGGGCTTCCCGCGTAGATGTCGGCGAACACCAGGATGCGCCGGAACACAGCAGGGTTGGCGAGGTTGACGAACATGTTCTCACCGCCCACCGAGTTACCGGATCGGTCATCCGAGTCCAGTTGGATGAACGGTTTCCTGTCGAGGGAGCCGAAGGCACGGTCGAGCGCACCGATCCCGCCGCGGGAGCCGTCGGCCAGTTCATAGAGGCACCGCAGGTCGAGGTCGACGCCCTTCTTGCGCTTGCCGAACAGCCCTCCTGACGACTCTCCCTGCGCCCAGTTCAGGTTGATCCGAATCGTGCCGCCGGATGCTCCGGGCTTGGCGAGGTTCACCGAGGGCGCCTGCTTGGTGAGCGCGATCTTGCTGAGGTTCACCGCCGACGCGGCCGCTGGTGCCGGTGTCGCGGGAGGCACCGGCGCAGGAGTTGACGGTGCCTGCGAAGGCTTGGGACGTTTTGTGTAGTCGATGGCCATGGGTTGAGCCTAGGGGAAAATCGGACATTCGCGCGTGCCGTCAGGTGAACGAGTACCCGGATTCGGTGAGGGCCGCGCGTACGCGGGTCTGGTGTTCGGGCCCCTTGGTCTCCAGACTCACGGTCACTTCCACCTCGCCGAGTCTCAGCTCGCCGCTGACGCGGGAGTGGATGACGTCGACCACGCTCACCCCGATGTCCCGTAGCAGCTCCAACAGGGCGACCAGGCCGCCGGGACGGTCCGGAACGGTAGCGGTGATCGTCAGGTATCGCCCGGCCGCCCGCAAGCCGTGGGTGGTGACCTGGGTCAATAGGAGCGGGTCGATGTTGCCGCCCGAGAGAACAACGCACACCTGCCCGTCGAGCCGTAGGTCGGGAATGCTGGTGATGGCCGCAACCGCTGTCGCGCCGGCCGGTTCGACGACCAGCTTGGCGCGTTCGAGTACCAGGACGAGCGCCTGGGAGATCGCCTCTTCGCTGACCGTGACCACCTCGTCGACGAGTTCGGACACATGGGCGAACGGCACCACCCCGGGTTTGGCGACGGCAATGCCGTCGGCCATCGTGTTCATCGACGTCGCCTTGACGGGGCCGCCCCGCGCCAGCGAATCCGGCCATGCCGCCGCCGCTGCCGCCTGCACCCCGATGACCCGGATGGCGCGGTTGTGCAGCTTGATCGCGGCTGCGACGCCTGCGAGCAGACCGCCGCCACCCAGCGGCACCAGCACCGTCCCCACATCGGGCATCTGTTCGAGCACCTCGATGCCGACGGTCGCCTGCCCGGCCACGATGTCCGGGTGATCAAACGGGTGGATCAGCACGGCCCCGGTCTCATCGGCGAAAGCAATTGCGGCATCCAGACTTTCGTCGACCGTGGCACCGTGCATCATGACGTCTGCGCCGTACGCCCTGGTGGCCGCCACCTTCGGGAGCGAGGCACCGGAGGGCATGAATACTGTCGAGGAGATGCCCAGCGTGCCCGCCGACCACGCGACGCCTTGGGCGTGATTGCCCGCACTGGCCGCGACCACACCTCGTGCCCGCTGCCGCTCGTCGAGCCCGGCGATCCGCAGATAAGCACCCCGGGGTTTGAATGATCCGGTGCGCTGCAGGTTTTCGCATTTCAACCAGACATCATGACCACAACGTTCGGACAGCGCCCGCGACGCGACCACCGGAGTCCGGCGCATCACCGGTGCCAGCAGCTGCACCGCCCGGTCGATGTGGGCGACGTCCACCAGCGACTGTGCACTCACCATCTAGCAATCATGCTCTAGTTTGGCGCGCTGGCGCGCGCGTGGCGCGCGGCCGTCCTCGCGTCGTCTTCCCTCGTCTTCGCATTGCTTCGCTCGCTCATCCTCGGTCCAGACAAAGCGAGCGGAGCGAGCAGACTAACCTAAAGCGTTCTCGAGATCCCCGATCAAGTCACCGATGTCTTCGATCCCGACCGACAGGCGGACGAGGTCGGCGGGGACCTCGAGCAATGAGCCGGCGGTGGAGGCGTGGGTCATCGCGGCGGGGTGTTCGATGAGGGATTCAATGCCGCCGAGTGATTCGGCGAGCGTGAACACCTCGGTGCGGTCGCAGAACTGTTGTGCTGCTTCCGATCCGCCGGAGACGCGCACCGAGATCATGCCGCCGAATCGGGTCATCTGCTTGGCGGCGGCTTTGTGTCCGGGGTGGTTGGGAAGGCCCGGGTACAGCACCGAGTCGATCTTGGGATGGGAGCTGAGGAACTCCACCAGCTTTTCGGCGTTGTCGCTGTGCCGATCCATCCGGACGCCGAGTGTTTTGATGCCCCGCATGGTGAGGTAGGCGTCGAACGGTCCCGGAACTGCTCCGGCGCCGTTCTGCAGGAACGCGATGTCGACGTCGAGCTGTTCGTCGTCGGTGACCAGTGCGCCACCCACCACGTCCGAGTGCCCGCCCATGTATTTGGTCGTCGAGTGCAGCACCACGTCGGCGCCGAGTGTCAACGGCCGCTGGAGGTAGGGCGACGCAAAGGTGTTGTCCACCACCAGTTTTGTCTTCGCTTCGTGGGCCACTGCGGCGAGCGCCTCGATGTCACCGATGTTCAGCAACGGGTTGGTGGGTGTCTCGACCCAGACGAGTTTGGTGTTGGGTCGGATCGCGGCACGCACGGCGTCGACGTCGGTGACCGGCGCGACCGAGTACTCGATGCCCCATTGGCTGAACACCTTGTCGATCAACCGGAACGTGCCGCCGTAGGCGTCGTTGGGGATCACCAGGTGGTCGCCGGGACGGAGCGTTGCACGCAGGAGGGCGTCGGTGGCGGCCATGCCCGAGGCGAAGGCCCGGCCGAAGCTGCCCTCTTCCAGGGCCGCGATGTTGGCCTCGAGTGCCTGACGGGTGGGGTTGCCCGTACGCGCGTATTCGAAGCCGCCGCGCATGCCTCCCACGCCGTCCTGGGCGAAGGTCGAACTGGCATAGATGGGTACGTTGACCGCACCTGTCGCCGGGTCGGGTTCGTAACCGGCGTGGATCGCCTTCGTCGAGAAACCTTGCCAGTTGTGCGAGTCGGTCTTGCTGCGCTGCTCACTCATGACATCCAGGGTAGAGCCCGGCCCGCCCGGCCTGCAGTTCGGCCGATGCGAACCGGTTTCCGCCCTGGGGTGACCTGGTCGGCTAGCCGATCGAGCTGACGAAGGCCAGCAGGTCGTGCCGGGTGATGACGCCGATCGGTTTGCCGTCTTCGACGACCATCAGGGCATCGGTGTCGCTGAGCGCTTTTGTGGCCGCCGACACCGGTTCACCCGAGCCGATCAGGGGGAACGGCTCACCCATGTGAGCGCTGACCGGATCGGCGAGGTTTGCCCGGCCCTCGAACACGGCGCTGAGGAGCTCGCGTTCACTGACAGCGCCGGCCACCTCACCGGCCATGATCGGTGGCTCGGCCCCGACGACGGGCATCTGCGACACCTCGTACTCGCGCAGGATCTCGATGGCGTCACGCAGCGTCTCGGACGGGTGGGTGTGCACCAGGTCGGGCAGTGCTCCCGACTTGCCGCGCAGCACGTCGCCGACCAGCGGTTCTTTCTTGGCGTTGCCGTCGAGCGGGGTGCGCAGGAAGCCGTAGCTGCTCATCCACCTGTCGTTGAAGATCTTGCCCATGTAGCCACGTCCACCGTCGGGCAGCAGCACCACCACAAGCGCGTCCGGGCCCTCACGTTCGGCGACCTGGAGTGCGGCGACAACCGCCATGCCACAGGAGCCACCGACGAGCAGTCCCTCTTCGCGGGCGAGCCGCCGGGTCATCTCGAACGAGTCCGCATCGGAGACCGCGATGATCTCGTCGGGGATCGCCGGGTCGTAGGCGGTGGGCCAGAAGTCTTCACCGACACCTTCGACGAGGTACGGACGGCCGGTGCCGCCCGAGTACACCGATCCTTCGGGGTCGGCGCCGATGATCTTGACCTTTCCGCCGGACACCTCTTTGAGGTAGCGGCCGGTGCCGGTGATGGTTCCGCCGGTGCCCACGCCTGCGACGAAGTGGGTGATCTTGCCGTCGGTGTCGTTCCAGATCTCGGGGCCGGTGGTCTCGTAGTGGCTCTCCGGTCCTGCCGGGTTGGCGTACTGGTTGGGCTTCCACGCGCCTTCGATCTCCCTGGTGAGGCGATCGGAGACGTTGTAGTAGCTGTCGGGGTGTTCGGGTGGAACCGCAGTCGGGCACACCACGACCTCGGCCCCGTAGGCACGCAACACGTTCCGCTTGTCTTCGCCGACCTTGTCGGGGCACACGAACACGCACTGGTAGCCCCGCTGCTGGGCGACCAGGGCGAGCCCCACGCCGGTGTTGCCGGAAGTCGGCTCCACGATGGTGCCTCCGGGCTTCAACTCGCCCGACGCCTCGGCGGCGTCGATCATCTTGACGGCGATGCGGTCCTTGGAGCTACCGCCTGGGTTGAGGTACTCGATCTTGGCGGCGACCAGGCCAGATCCCGGTTGGACAACCGAGTTCAGCCGGACCAGAGGTGTGTTCCCGATCAGATCGACGACGTGACTTGCGATGCGCATGACTCCATGGTCCCAGACGCGTTCGATTATGTTGGAGCTGTGTCCGGATCAAGGCAGCGGATGATTCGCGACCTCGCAGCAACCGCGGCCGCCACGGCGGGTACGGCAGGTGCCGGGTGGGGTGCGTGGACCTTCCTCAACGGCCAGGCGCGAGCAGCGCGCACAGTCATCCCGCACCGCACCGACAACGCACCCAACGGCGACGGGATCTATGGCCCCGACGGGATCGGACCGATCCGTTTCCGGCGGAGCGAACCGTTTGATCTGCACCTGATGATCTTCGGCGACTCGACGGCGGCCGGTCTCGGCGCCGAGGTCGCCGACGAGACACCCGGCGTCCAGTTGACGCGAATGCTCGCCGACGAGACGGGCCGGCGTATCCGGTTGAGTACCAAGGCGATCGTCGGTGCGACGTCGCGTGGGTTGTCCGGTCAGGTGGACGCCATGCTCATCGCCGGCCCCCCACCCGACGTCGCGGTGATCTTCATCGGGGCCAACGACGTCACCAGCACCAGCGGGATCCGCGCGTCGGCGAAACGGCTGGGTTCGGCGGTACGGCGGCTGCGCGATGCGGGTGCGCAGGTGGTGGTCGGCACATGTCCCGACCTCGGTGTGGTCGCGATGATCCCGCAGCCGTTGCGCACGGTGATCCGCCAGTGGGGCCTGCGTCTGGCCGCGGCGCAGGCCGTCGAGACCACGGCCGCGGGCGGCAAGCCGGTGCCCCTCGCCGATCTCCTTGCCCGCGAGTTCTTGGCCGCGCCCGATCGGATGCTGTCGGCCGACAACTATCACCCGTCGGCAGCGGGATACGAGCTCGCCGCGCAAACTCTGCTGCCCGCCGTCCTCGCGGCCGTCGGCGAATGGGGCAGCGGGCCGCTACCGGATCCACCCGAGGTCTCCGCGATCGCGGAGGACAACCGGTGGAGTCGCCGGATGCGCGAGTACATGGAACGCGCGGCCCGGCACCGTTGATCGCAGCGAGCGGTCAGGTCCCGCCATGCGCGTTCTCCAGCTGGCGTAACGTTCGATCAGAAACCCTTAAACACTTGCGTGTTCAACTTGATTCTACAGGGAGTCCATATGCCAGAAGCAGTCATCGTCGCCACCGCCCGTTCACCGATCGGGCGCGCGAACAAGGGGTCACTGAAAGATCTGCGGCCCGACGAGATGGCCCGCCAGATGATCGAAGCCGTACTCAACAAGGTGCCATCGCTCGACCGCGCAGACATCGATGATCTGCACTTGGGCAGCGGGCAGCCCGCAGGGCAGGCCGGCTTCAACATCGCCCGTTCTGTTGCCGTACAACTCGGCCTCGACCACGTTCCCGGTGTCACGGTGAACCGCTACTGCTCGTCGTCGCTGCAGACCACCCGCATGGCATTCCACGCCATCAAAGCGGGCGAGGGCGACGTGTTCATCTCCGGCGGTGTGGAGAGCGTGTCGAGCTTCGCCACCGGCAGCGCCGATGGCTGGCCCGACACCAAGAACCCGATGTTCGCCGAAGCGATGGAACGCACCGACAAGGCCACCGCTGGTGGCGCAGGCACATGGGTCGATCCGCGTGAGCAAGGCCTCATCCCTGACGTCTACATCCCGATGGGCCAGACGGCCGAGAACGTCGCCACCTACACGGGCATCTCCCGCGAAGACCAGGATCACTGGGGCGTGCGCAGCCAGAACCGTGCCGAGGAAGCCATCAAGTCGGGCTTCTTCGAACGCGAGATCGAGCCGCTCACCCTCGCCGACGGCACCAAGGTGACCACCGACGACGGTCCCCGCGCCGGAACCACCTACGAGAAGATCAGTCAGCTCAAGCCGGTTTTCCGTCCCGACGGCACCATCACGGCCGGCAACGCGTGTCCGCTCAACGACGGCGCCGCGGCGCTCGTGGTCATGAGCGACACCAAGGCCAAGGAACTCGGCCTCACCCCGCTGGCCCGCATCGTCTCCACCGCAGCCACGGGCCTCTCCCCCGAGATCATGGGCCTGGGACCGATCGAGGCCGTGCGCAAGGCGCTGAAGTACGCCGGACTGGGCATCGGCGACATCGATCTGTTCGAGATCAACGAAGCCTTCGCGGTCCAGGTGCTCGGCTCGGCCAACGAGCTCGGCATCGACCACGACAAGCTGAACGTCTCGGGCGGCGCGATCGCCCTCGGCCACCCGTTCGGCATGACCGGTGCCCGCATCACCGCGACGCTGCTCAACAACCTCAGCACGCAGGACAAGAGCCTGGGTGTGGAGACCATGTGCGTCGGCGGCGGACAGGGCATGGCGATGGTGCTCGAACGCCTCAGCTGATCACTCGGCAGGACACGAAAGAGCCCCGCGACCTGTGGTCGCGGGGCTCTTTTGTGGTTCTGATCGCCTGAGCGCTGTCGAACTAGTCCGAGTTGAAGTAGCTCAGCAGGCGCAGGATCTCGACGTACAGCCACACCAGGGTGACGGTGAGTCCGAGAGCGATGCCCCAGGCCGCCTTTTCCGGTGCGCCCGAGCGGATCAGCTGATCTGCGGCGTCGAAGTCGATCAGGAAGCTGAATGCCGCAAGCGCGATGCAGACGAGCGAGAAGATGATCGCGATCGGTCCGCCGTCACGAAGGCCCAGCCCGTCGCCACCGTTGAAGAACCCGATGACGAGGTTGCCGAGGATCAGCACGAGCACGCCGATCAGGCCTGCGAAGATCATCCGGGTGAACCGCGGGGTGACGCGGATGGCGCCGGTCTTGTAGACGATCAGCATGCCGCCGAAGACACCGAAGGTCGCGAGTACCGCCTGGCCGATCAGGACACCGGCGCTGACGTCGCCGGCAACAACCCAGTTGGCGAAGACGAACGACACCGTACCGACGAACAGACCTTCGAGCAGCGCGTAACTGAGCACGATGGCCGGATTGTCTTGCTTACGACCGAATGTCGCGACGAGGACGAGGCCGAGCCCGCCCAGCGCGCCGATCAGCATCAGCGGCATCGCCAGTGCTTCGTTCTGGCTGGCCAGGAAGTACGAGACGGCCGCCGAGAGGATGAGGACACCGAGGGTGGCGGCTGTCTTCATCACGACGTCGTCGATGGTCAGGGTTCGCGATCCGACCTGCTGCCCTGGACGGGCGTACGGATCGGCAGGCGGCTGCCCCGTCTGTTGATTCCACATCGCGCCCTGGCCGGCGCCGGCTGCACCAGCGCCAAAGCCGGCGTAGCCGCCGGGCCCCTGGTTGCTGCGCACTACTCCGCGCATCACCGGATTGCTGCTTTCACGCACCGTTTTGGTCCCTTCATCAAGTGATCCCACTTATGCACGCTCAACGAGCGGCGTGGCTATCGAGTTCCGACTTTACCTTCTCTTGAACTTCGGTGCAGTCGACTCCCCTGCGGGATCAGCTGTCGGGCCGAAAAGTCGGCTCAGAGCGTCGATCTGGTCAGCCCCACCGGCTGTGACCGCCATCGGCGGGGATCGTCACACCGCTGAGATACGCCGCATCCGTACTGCACAGGAACACCGCGATACGACCGATGTCCTGTTCGGCATCACCGATCCGGCCCAGCGGGATGCTCTTGACAAACGCTTCGGCCTCTTCCGGGTACGTCTCGGTCCACCACTGCAACGACGGCGTCATGGCATGCGGCGCAATGGCGTTGACGCGAATGTTGTCCTTACCCCATTCGCAGCCCGCCGCCCGGGTCAACGAGCGCGTCGCCTCCTTGACGGCGGCATAGGGTCCGTACGTGGCCATGTCCCAGCGGACCGCCGACGACGTCACCAGGTTGATCACCGATCCCCCACCTCTGGCGACCATCAGCGGATGACAGGCCTTCATCAACCGCAGCACGGCGAGCGGTCCGGTTCGGAAGAACCTGGTGAAGTCGTCGTCGGACACATCGAGCAGCGGGATCGGCATCGCATCGTTGGCGTTGTTCACCAGGATGTCGACCCCACCCAACCGTTCTGCGCACGCCTCGACGACGGTGGAGCAATCGTCGGCCTCGCTGACGTTGCCCACCAGGTACTCTGCCCGCACACCGTTGGCTTGCAGTTTCTCGGCAGCCGCGGCCAACGGCTTCTCATGGCGGCCGCAGATGAAGATGTCGGCACCTTCCTTGCTCAGTGCCGAGGCGATGCCGAAGCCCACCCCTTTGCCGCCGCCGGTGATCAATGCAACCTTGCCGTCCAGAACTCCCATGCAGCAGACACTAGCGAAACTAGAACACGTTCACCCCGCGAATGGAGTCACGAATCGGGGCCTCGGCGGCTTCGCTGTTCGACGATGAAGTCACGGATCTCGGTGGGCCCGACGTCTCCACCGATCAAGTCCTTGGTGGCCCGCCCGAGGCACACAGATGTCAGGACCCGTTCGGCGAGTTCGTAATTGTCGCCGATCGCAATGTAAGGCTTTGCGATCATCAACGCGGCGACACCGTGTGCGGCGGTCCACAACTCGAGCACCACGGGGGTCGGATCGCCCTTGTCGACGAACCCCTCGTCCATCAAACGCTCGATCGTCTCGGCGAAGTGAACAAAAGCCGATTGCCCGAGAACGGCATCGGCATCGGTGCCCTCGGCGCAGACCTTCATGGTCGCCACCCGGTACAGTTCCGCGTTCTCGACCGCAAAACGAACATAGGCCATCCCCTGTGCATGTGCCGCTTCCCAGCTGTCCTCGTGCTCGGCCCCAGCAGCGCGCATCACTTCGTCCAGTCGGGTGAAGTACTGCGCGACCACTTCGTCGATCAGTGTGTCCTTGTCGGCGAAGTGGATATAGATCGAAGGCGGTGTGACCCCCACCCGGTTGGCCACGGCACGGATCGAAACTGCCGATTCGTCTCCACTCTCGAGAAGCAATTCGGTTGCAGCCGTGAGGATCTCCGCGCGTAGCTGCTCACCCGAGCCGCGAGGGGACCTGCGGCGCCTCAGTCGTTCGACCGTCATGGCCACCTTCCTCACTCAGACCGAACCTGTCATGGAACTTACGCAGGGGTGCCGGCGCCCACCAGTTTGCCCGACCGGCGATCTTCATGAATGCAGGAACGAGGAACATGCGGATCAACGTCGCGTCCATCAACACCGCCAGCGCGAGACCGACACCGAACATCCGCATGAAAGACACCTGCGAGAAGGCGATTCCGGCAAAGACGATGGCCATCAGCAGCGCGGCGGCCGTCACAACCCGGCCGGTTCTGGCCAGGCCGTATGCAACCGCGTGATCGTTGTCCGCCCTTGTCCTGCCGGACTTGAGCCACTCTTCCCGTATCCGCGACAGCAAGAACACCTCGTAGTCCATCGACAACCCGAAAGCGATGCAGAACATGAGGACGGGCATGTTGGCGATGAGCGTGCCGGTGGTGGTGCTCCCGAGCCCTCCGAGATTGCCGTCCTGGAAAATCCAGACCATCGCGCCGAATGTCGCCGTCAGCGAGAACACGTTGAGCACCAGCGCTTTCACCGGTAGCAGAACCGAACCGGTGAGCAGGAACAACAGGATGAACGTCGTCACGACGATGACAACGAACACCTCGGGGAGGTGATCGATGATGCTGTTGACATTGTCGATGTTCTGCTGTGCCAGACCGCTGAACAACGTCTCGGCGGGTGCCGGCACCTCACGAAGTGCGTCGAGCTGGTCCTGACCGCGCTCGGAGAACGGATCGACGGTCGAGGAGACGGTGAGATAGGCGGCGTTGTCGGCCGTCATGTCGTTGCCACCGTTGCCCACCCGTTGCCCGTCGACGAACGTCCCGACCGGGGTGGTGACCGCGGTGACGTCGGTCACCTGGGAGAGGTCCTGACCGTACCGCGACATCGTGGGCTCGTCGAGGTCGCGGGCCTCCGGGATCACGATGTTGACGGACGCGGATGCGTTCTGTGAATAGTCTTCTCGTAGTTCGTCACCGAGTACGCGCGCGGACGCCGACTCCGGGAGCACGCGGTCGTCCGGGTAGCCGAACTTGATGCCGAGGAACGGGGCACCCAGGACGAGGAGCAACGCGACGACGGCCAGCCCGACCGGGACGGCATGACGCAGGACAAACTGTGTGGAGCGGTACCACATCGACTCTTCGGGTTCGGGCACATGCGGTTCGTCTCGGCCGAGGAGCCTTCGGATGGGCCTGCGCACATCGAGTGAGTCGATCCGCGGGCCGAGCACAGCGATGAGCGCCGGTGCCACCACGAGCGCGGCAGCGGCGGCCAGCGCCACCACGGCCAGTCCCGCATAGGCGAACGACCGCAGGAAGTACATCGGGAAGATCGCCATCGCGGCGAGCGAAAAGGCCACTGTCACAGCGGAGAACAGAACTGTGCGGCCTGCCGTCGCGACGGTGACGACAAGAGCGTCATCCCGGTTTCGTCCGGCCTGCACTTCTTCGCGGTAGCGGTTGATGATCAGGAGTGTGTAATCGATGGCCAGCGCCAACCCCATGGCCGTCGTCAGATTGAGGGCGAAGACGGACACGTCGGCGAAGAGTGTGAAGCCTCGCAGCACAGCCGTGGTTCCGATGATCGCGAAGATACCGATCGCCAGCGGTAGCACTGCCGCGGTGAGTCCTCCGAACACCCAGATGAGAAGTAGGAAACTGATCGGGATCGCCACCGCCTCAGCGACGAACAGGTCACGGCTGGTCTGTTCGTTGACCTGCGAGTAGACCATCGCCTGTCCACCGACGAGAACGTCGATCCCGAGGAACTGGCTGGTGAAAGACGGCGCGCTGAACCGGTCTTCGATTTTCTTGCCATTGCCCGCAGCGTCCTTGTCGCCCCCCGCTACCGTGAACGTGATCAGCCCGGATGTGCGGTCTTCGGAAATGAGCGCGGCTGCTGCTTCCGGATTGTTCCACGCCGAGATGATCGGTCTTTCGACGAATTCCAACGACTCGAGTTCGCGAACCACGGCGTCTGCCGCGGTCCGCGCGGTATCGCTGTCGGCGATGTTGGGTGTGCCCGGCTCGTGCAGGCGGATGACCACCTGCAGGCCCCCGCGCTCGAAGGTGTTGCTCATCACCTCGATCGCCTTGGCCGATTCGGAATCCGGGTCCTGAAATCCGCCGGCGGCCAGATGACCGGACACCGACGAGCCGAGGACCCCGCAGATGATGAGCAACAGCAGCGCTCCGGACAGGACGCGCTTCGGGGCGGCGATGACGCCACGGGCCAACGAGGACAACACGGCAGATCCTTTCGAGTCATTCTCAAGTGATCGCCGTTAAGTTATCAGCACTATCTTAGCGAGGTCAATGCCTTTTACCAGCGCTAATGATCGGAAACACGGCGGCAACCCATAGCCGACCAGAGCACGGGCACTACGCGACCGATTCCACGTGGGCGATCTGTCGAGCGTCCATGCCCAGGCCCCACATGACAACCCGCATCTCACGCCGGACCACCCGATCCTCGTCGCCGAGCAGCCCGATCACCCGTGCCACCTCGCGGGCGCGAACCGCCGGCCTCGCCACATCGACGAGGTGATGCAACGGCGTGCGACGAAGGCCCATCTTTCCGGCGGAGGGCTTGTCCATCCAGCGCGTCGAGATCGAAGAAAACGACACGGACAACATGGGCCGCAGCACCGAGTTCATCATCGTGGCCAACGGACCCGGCATCAGCGGGATGTCGATCCGGTAGCCCTGCCGCAGCAATGCCCGGGTCAAGGTCTTCGACGCCTCGTCTGGTTCGAGGTCGAATTGTGCTCCCACATCGAACAATTCGTTGGCGGCGCCGAAGTTGTCGGGAAGTAATTGCTCGTCCACCCCGATGACCCAGCCGATCCAGCGCCACAGATGCGCGATCGCTTCGTGCTCGGCTGCCGAGTACTGGATGCCGAGGTCTCGTGCCACCTTCATCGGCAACGCCAAGAACCCCCCACCGATGGTCAGGGCGCTGTACGTCTGGCTGATCGGGACGCCCCACTCGGTCACATCCCAGCCACCTTCGGTGATCAGATGGTGTCGGACCATCGCGTGGACCAGGCGGATCCGGAGCGTCTGCGCCCAACCTGCATTACCGGGCAGCATCTGACCCGGTGCTGTCGCCAGCGCGATCCAGCGACCGGTACCCAGCACACGGTCGTACGTGTGTTCCTCGAACCGGCCGGTGGCCGCGAGTGGCCGGACGAATCCGCGCGCCTGATAGCCGTAGATCAACGACTGATAGAGAGTGCTGGACTGGAGGGTTCCGAACTTCCACCAGGCTCGACCACCCGCTTGAGCGACGGCCGCATCGAACCACGGCGGCGGCGTCGATGCGGCATCAAGCAGCCCCCGCAGTCGAGGCGGTGCGGCATCGATCCGTCCAGGCAGGTCGTCGAGGATCTGCAGGATGTCTCGCCAGCCGTATCCGTCGAGCGCAAACATCTCCTCGATGGCGGCTTGGGCAAGCGGGTCACCCATATGCAACCCGGCCTCGAGCCGATCGACGAGGTCGGGATGGCGTTCGCGGACGACGTCCCAATTCGCTGCGCCTGTGATCTCCGATGCACCCATGAATCATGGTGTATTCAACAGGCGCTCGAGGTCAACCCTTTACTACTTCTCCGGCTTCATCGGTCTCGACCGGCAGCTCGACCTCGGGCAGTCGCACCCGTTCGCCGCCCACACCGGCAAAGCCTGCCCAGATCAGCTCGGTGATGTGGTCGACGAGTTCGGCACGATCCATCGTGGGCGTCTTGCTCCACCAGTCCACGGCGGTCCAGATGGCTCCGACCAGGGCGCGCGCCCAGGGCCCGGACGCCCGGGTGTCGGCCCCGAGCTGCGCCAGGGCTATGTCCAGGACCTGCTCGATGAATCCGGTGACCTCGGCCGAACCGACGCCGACCTGCATACGTGGTGCAAGAACAGCTGCGAGCTTGCTGTTGTCCTCCATCCACCGGGCGAGGATGTCGATCACCGACCGCGTTTGTTCCTTGGGGTCGTGCAGGGTGTTGACCATGGTCCCGACCTCTAAGACGAGGTTTTGGGTGTGTCTCTGCGCGAGCGCGGCCAGGAGGTCGCTGCGGTCGGCGAACGCGGCATATACGGCCGAGCGGGTCAGGCCAGCTCGTTTCGCGACACCGGCGAGACCAAAATCGACCCCGTTTTCGATGATTTCCGCCTCAGCGGCATCAAGCAATTCTTCGCGCCGTGCCCCAGGATCAACACCGGGGCCAGGCGGTCGGCCGCGACTGCGTCGAGTGGATCCGTCAGACATGTCGTCCAGTTTGCCACTTTCCTTGCCTCACATAGTTGCCCGAGGTCAATTACGGCGATTCGTCACATGTCTACAGCAGTGAGCCGGCCGTCACCGTCCACTTGTCCAGCTCGAATCAGCTTGTTTCCGAGGTCAGCTCGTGGGCCGTCGATCGGTCGGCAGCGTCAGACCGGCTTCCGACCTGACTCTGCCGGGGGCCCCGCGACGGCCGTGAGCTCCCGTGAGATTCTGGTCTCGCCCGGGATCCTGCGTCCGGGAACGCCCCCATAGCCCAATCGGCAGAGGCACCGGACTTAAAATCCGTCAAGTGTCGGTTCGAATCCGACTGGGGGCACCCTATTCCTTGGTGATGAACCCCTTGGACACCATCCAGTCGCGCGCGACGATGCTCGGATCCCGGCCATCGACATCGACCTGCTTGTTCAGATCGGTGATCACCTCGTTGGTGAGTGCCGCGGTGACCGGAGCGGTGACCGGCGCGATCTCGGGATGCTTCTCGAAGAAGCTCTCCTTCATCGTCACCGACGGGTTGTAGTGCGGGAAGAACTGCTTGTCGTCGGTGAGAACAACCAGGCCCAGACCGGCGATACGACCGTCCGTGGTGAACACCTCACCGAACTTGCACTGGCTGCCCGTCGACGTCGCCTGGTAGATGATGCCCACCTGCAGAATCGGCGTCTGAGCCTGAGCCGGGTCGAAACCGTAGGCTGCGGCCATGCCGGGGAAGCCGTCCTGACGGGCGCGGAACTCGGTGTCGACACACGTCGCCGCGGCGGCCGGATCGCGTTTGACGAGCTCGGCGTAGTCGGACAGCGTCGTCACACCGGTCTCGTCGATGACCTTCTTGCTGGCGGCCAGCGCGTAGGTGTCGTCCATCGGCCCGGGTTCGAGCCAGATCATGTCGTTGGCCGCGAGGTCCTCGTCCCGAACGGCCTCGAACTGCTCACGTGTATCGGCGATGGGCTTTTCGTGCCCGAGGTAGTTGATCCATGCATTACCGGTGAACTCGTACGCCACGTCGACCTGACCCGCCAACTGCGCGTCGCGCGTGCTGCGTGACCCCACGATGCCAGTCATGTCCCGCACGTCGGCGCCTGCTGCCACGAGGGTGAACTCGAGGATGTATCCCAGGATGACCTGCTCGGTGTACTCCTTCGATCCCACGGTGATCTTGACGCCCTTGAGGCCCTCGTTCTCCGTGATCGAACCCGGGCCCACCTTCAGCGGGACCGCGCCGCCCGACGACAGGCCGCAACCCCCCAGGACCACCGCGCAGACGAGCGAAAAAACGATCGACGGAAAGAGACGGCGAAACCCACGCGCCGAGCGAGGCGTTGTGGTCATCCGCGCACCCCTTTCGGTCCGAGGTAGTGCTCGGCCAAGGCGCCGAGCCAGTCCACGAGGAGCGCCAGACAGACCGCAAGGACACTGCCGAGGATCAGGGTGACGTTGTCGCGGAGTTTGTATCCGGTGTCGATCAGCACTCCGAGCCCACCGGCATTGACGAGGAAACAGAGTGTCGCGGTTCCGACGGCCAGCACCAGTGACGTCCGCAGCCCTGCGAGGATGTACGGCACCGCCAGCGGCAGTTCCACCCGGAAGAGGATCGACGACGGGGACATACCCTGCCCCTGACCCGCGTCGATGAGCGACTTGTTCACCTGGTCGATGCCGAGGATCGTGCTGCTGAACACCGGGAGCAACGAGTACACCGCGATCGGCAGTACCCCGATCCAGAAGCCCGTCTCACCTGTCCACAGGAAGAGCAGCACAAGCAGACCGACTGCCGGAGCCGCCTGCCCGATGTTCGCCACACCGATGAACGGCGGACGTAATAGCCGCGCCCGCCCGCGGGTGACCACGATCCCGAGCGGAACTCCCACCAGGACCACGATGAGCGTCACGGTGATGGTGATCAGCAGGTGCTGCCACACCAGTGTCGCCACGTTGCCTGCGCTGATGTTCACCTTCTGCGTGGCCGTCAGGTCACGGCTGAACGCCCAGAAGATGACGGCGGCCGCGACGATGACCACAAGGATGGGTTGGATGATCAGGCGGAGCTTGTCCGCCACGCTGATGGAGGGCGCCGGCGCCTCGACGGCAGTGGTCATCGCGCGGCGTCCGACGAGCCCGCGGCGCCTGGGGCATCCGAATCGGTGTGCGCGCCATCAGCCGGCGACTTGCGGAGGTTGGTGATGGTCGTGATGAGCGTTTCGAGGGTCACCACCCCCTGGTATCGATTGCCTGCTCCGGTGACCACCGCCGAGGCGTGATCCTCGGCGAGCATCGCCTCGAGTGCGTCCTGCAAGGTGGCCTGGACGCTGATCCACTCGTTGAGCGGTTCGGCGAACTCTTCGACGGTGCGGGCCTGCTGGAGACGGTTCTGTCGCACCCAGCTCACCGGCCGCTCGCGGCTGTCGAGAATGACAGCCCAATCATGTTCACTCGCTGCGAGTTCGGATCGCAGCGTGTCGACGGCTTCCCCGACGCGCGCGGTCGGCCGGGTCTCGAGGTCGATGTCCTTGACCCGGACAAGGCCAAGCTGCCGCAACGAAGCCCCGGTTCCCACAAAACCGGCGACCGTGTCGTCGGCGGGATTGGCCAAGATCGCCTGCGGGGTGTCGTACTGCAGGATCTTCGACTGCTGACCGAGCACCGCGATGCGGTCGCCCAGTTTGACCGCCTCGCTGAAGTCGTGGGTCACGAAGACGATCGTCTTACCCAATTCGCTTTGCAGACGCAGCAGTTCGTCCTGCAGCGAACTGCGGGTGATCGGGTCGACTGCGCCGAAGGGCTCGTCCATGAGGAGGACGGGCGGGTCTGCCGCGAGCGCCCGCGCGACGCCGACCCGCTGCTGCTGGCCGCCGGACAATTGCCGCGGGTACCGGCTCGCGTACTGGGCCGGATCGAGTCCGACCAGGTCGAGCAACTCGTCGACACGATCGGCGATGCGCTTCTTGTCCCACTTGAGCAGTCCTGGAACGAGCCCGATGTTCTGCCGGATCGTCATGTGCGGGAAGAGGCCGGCCTGCTGGATCGAGTAGCCGATCGAACGTCGTAACTCGGTGGGCTTGATCGACAACGCATCCTTGTCGCCGATCGTGATCTTCCCCGACGTGGGCTCACTGAGCCGGTTGATCATCCGCATCGTGGTGGTCTTGCCGCATCCCGACGGGCCCACGAACACCACGACGTCACCGGCCGGGATGTGCAGCGACACATCGTCCACCGCAGGTGTCTTGGATCCCGGGTAGGTCTTGGAGACATGGTCGAGCGTGATCTGCACGCCGGTCGGGTTCTCGGTACGCAGGGCCTTGGAAGCCGTGGCGGACTGTGGTGCGGCCGCTGGATGTTCTGTCACCGGATGCCTTTCGACGTTGTGAGTCGTCCGAGGAGTACGTAGAGAGCGTCGAGAACGAGGGCGAGTATGACGATCAGCAAGGTGCCGCTCAGCGCCATCGGAACCGCGGTCGGGCTACCGACTCGGGCGAGGCCTGCGAAGATCAGGTTCCCCAGCCCCGGTCCCTTCACATACGCCGCGATCGCCAGGACACCCATCGCCATCTGCGTGCTCAGCCGCATACCCGCGAGGATCGCCGGCCAGACCAACGGGAGTTCAACCCGTACGAGGGTGATCAGCCGACCCATACCAATGCCCCGTGCCGCATCGATGAGCGCAGGCTCGATGTTGTTCATGCCGACGATGGTGTTGCGGATGATGGGCAGCAGCGAATACAGCACCAGCGCGGTGATACTCGGGATGACACCCAGCCCGACCAGCGGGATGAGCAGGCCCAACAGCGCGAACGAGGGCACGGTCAACACGGCGCTGGAGATGGACGTGGCGAGGTTGGAAGCGATGTCGTTGCGGTAGGTGAGCAATCCGATCACCACGCCGATGACCGTCGCAATGACAACGCTCTGCATGACCGCACTGACGTGTTGATACGAGTCGAAGACCAACTGCGATTGGTGCGACGTGATGTAGTCCCACAACGCGTCCAAGCGATGCCCCGCTTCCCTCGGTCGTTCGGCCAACAAGCGACATCGCCGCCGTCTCGGCGTGGAGCCGCCGCGACGTGTTCGTCATTATGTTGTCCGACCACGACCGCGCCAAACATCGCTTCTCGGAAAAAGGGCTCACAGCGTCCCCTGCCGCTGCGGCAAACCTGCACGTGGCGGCCACCCGGTGCGGCGGAGCAAGCCTTCAAATCACGATGAGTGAAACACCTTCAGCACACCGGCTGCGTCGATCGGGCCGGAAACTGAAACGTGTTCCTTATTCTGGACTGCGGACGACGCGGTAGACGCCGCGGTCGACACGAACCGCAAGGACGGCGCCGTCATGATCATCGACGTACCCCCGGACAAAGACCCGATCACCTACGTATGGGGTGAGATGGTGCCCGGCATCGGAGTCGCAGCGTCCACCTTTGCGATGAAGGTGTACTCCGACAGCACCCTGGGACTCCGCGAGTTCGAAGCCGCCCGACTACGGATTGCGCAGATCAACGGATGTGCGTTCTGCCAGGACTGGCGCACCGAACGGGACGGGACGAAGGTCGAGGACTCGTTCGACCAGGCAGTGACCGAGTGGCGCACCACCGACGCGTTCGATACCCGTACGCAGCTGGCCGCGGAGTATGCCGAGCGATACGCCCTCGACCACCACGGACTCGACGACGACTTCTGGAAGAGGATGACCGCCGCCTACAGCCAGGCCGAGATAGTCGAGCTGAGCATGTGTCTCGGCTCATGGCTCGCCTTCGGTCGCCTCAACCGCGTGCTCGGCATCGACACGGTCTGTGTGTTGCCCAACCACTGACCGACCACTGCGATTCACCGCGCCCGATCTCGAATCGTCGGTGGCCCGATCCGCGGTCGACAGGTACCGTCGAACACATGAGCGAATCAAACATCCAGCAGAATCCCGAAAAGGACCCCTCCGACTGGGTCACCGGCGATGAGCCGGCCACCGGACCGCAACAGAGCTACCTCGAAACCCTGGCCCAGGAAGCCGGCGAAGAGGTCCCGGGCGACCTGAACAAGGCCCAGGCCTCGGAGATGATCGACAAGCTGCAGAGCGAGACCGGCCGCGGCCAATAGGCACGAATACCGTGTTCATCAGCCCCGCGCGGTGCTCCAGCGACGACGCGCGAACATTTTTCGCCCCTGCGCTATCGCTTTCGCCCAATCCGTGCAACACTATGTGCAGGGGCGTGTTCATGCGTTCTGCAGGAAAAAAGAGAGAAGTACTTTAATATGGCACAGGGAACTGTGAAATGGTTCAACGGCGAAAAAGGCTTCGGCTTCATCGCCCCCGACGGCGGCTCGGATGACGTCTTCGTTCATTACTCTGAGATCCAGGGCGGCGGCTTCCGCACCCTCGAAGAGAATCAGCGAGTCGAGTTCGAGATCGGCCAGGGCGCTAAAGGCCCGCAGGCCACCGGAGTAACCGCGATCTGAGATCGCCAGACTTCCAAAGAGTGGGTGACCAGCGAGAATTCGCCGGTCACCCACTTTTTTGTCTCCATTGCCGCTGAGCTCAGCCGAGCAGACCTCTCCGGCAAGGCGTTTCGCCGTCGGCACTCCCTCATGGATGTTTGACCGCGAGCGAACATGGGTACGTCACTTCTTCTTCAATGACGATTCTTTATGCGCGGCCTTCGAACCACTCTTTGCGGACTCGACTATCCAATAGGGTTCGTCATCACTTGCATTGAATTTCTGACCTGAAAAAGTAAAAGGTTTAATTCTCTTCTCGACGGCTTTCCCTTCAGTCTCGCCTTGCGGGGTATTCCATGACACTGAGTCGTTCTTACTGATGCTCATGTATCCGAGGGTAGCGATCGTCGGCCGGACGACAACGCCGTCCGGCCGACCGGTCAGGTTGTGAGCTGCATCTGGTGGGTTTGCACCAGCTTCTGCGACCCTCCCGGGCCGGTCTGTGCGTGGTCGACCCGCACAGATGCGGAGTCACCTTCGAGCCGCAGCGACATCACGCCGTTGTCGAACCAGGGCCCCGCCTCGGCCTGCCAGGTGATCGGATGGTCCTCCAGCCCGGCCCGGTGGGCGAGGAATCGCAGGAACCGGACCATCGGCTTCCGGATCGCGAGACGGTTCACCACGCGAATGGGCAGGTCAAGGGGATTCCGGAACGGCGACATCGTCAGTTGGTAGAGCACGGTCGAGTCGGTCGCGGTACGGGTCAGCTCGGCCTCGGCGACATAGGAACAGTGCACGTCGCCGGACAACCACAAGGCGCTGGCGGGCGGGTTGGGACGATCGACGATCTCCTCGACCAGGCCGACCATGTCTTCGAACGACTTGCCGAAGGCGGCCCAGTGCTCGAGGTCCAGAGCGAGCCGCAGCTTCTCCCCCACCTTGCCCCAGCGTTTACCCCACGCGCCCTGCGCGACGGCTTCATTCCATTGCTCGAGGTGGTGGAGCGCAGGCAACATCAGGTAGGGCAGTGACGTCCCGAAGACGATGTGGCGTGCATCGGTCCCAAGAGCCTGCTCGCGCAACCACTTCCACTCGGCCTCGTCGAGCATCGCACGGCGTTCGGGGGTCAAGTCACGTGAGCAGCGCGAATCGATCATGATGATCCGGGTGTTCCCGAGGTCGCGGACATAACTCCAACGCGCCGATGTCGGCTCGCTGTCGGCGCGGAGCGAGAAGTCGGACAGCAGCTTTTCACGTTCTTCGGCCGTGGCCGCCCCGCGCACGGCCAGGTACAGCTCGTCGTTCTGCAGCTCGTCCGGGGAGAGATTGCCGAGGTGCTGGTAGATCCAGTAGGACGAGAATGCCCCGACCACCCGTCGGTGCCACCACGGCTTCTGCTCGATGTCTTTTCGCCAATCGAGCGACGAGTTCCAGTCGTCGCGCAGATCGTGATCGTCCAGGATCATGCAGCTCGGGATGGTGGCCATCAACCCGGTGACCTGCTCGGCGCCCCACGACTCCCGATACAGCCAGGTGTACTCCTCGAAGTCGCAGATCTCTTCGAGCACTTCCTCGCCCAGTTCTGGATCCTTTTGGGTCTCGCGACGTTCGCGCAGGCGCTCTTTGATCTCGGGGGACGGGTCGTCGGCGTACACCTGGTCCCCGAGCAGCAGAAGCAACTGCGGCCACTGCTCGGCGTCTTGGTCCTTCACCCGTGCGGCCAGACCGGCGAGCCCGTCGGCCCCGATCGCCTTGAGCCGGTCCTCGTCGTATGTGTCGCCGCGCCGGCACGAGCCGAACGCAACCGTCAGGGCATCGTCCTCGGCCGCGGTCCGCAATGTGCCGCCGGCGGCCACCGTGGGCGCGGCCTCGACCATCGGATCCGCAGATGATCGCAACGTCACGGAATAGTCGACAACAGTGCCGGAGGGCAGATCGACCAACTGCACGATGGCGAAGTGGTGCTCGTGGACGGACCACGTGTTCTCGGCACCGCTCTGACCGGTCGAAGTCCGAACCTCCACGGTGCACTCGCGATCGGTCTCCACCCAGATGGTGGCCCGCGTGTTGTCCACGTAGCGAAGGATGGGTCCGAGAACGAGGGTCGGTATTTCATTGCTCACATACACACGGTTCCACCGATTGGTCCGATGTGCACCATTTCTGAGGTCACGCGCTCACACCGGGTGCCCATGAAGACGTTTCGCGGGGTAGATGTGGAGTGCGCCCATCAGAACATGACGGAAGGAACACCGTGAACGAATCTGCACTCCTGACCGACGCGTTCAACCGGATCAAGGAGATTGTCCACGAGACCCTCCAGGATCTGCCGGAGTCAGCCCTCACCTATCGGCCCGATCCGGAGGCGAACTCGATCGCCTGGTTGATCTGGCACCTGACCCGGGTGCAGGACGACCACGTCGCCGAAGTTGCCGGGACCGAACAGGTGTGGACCGGCGACGGGTGGGAGGCGCGGTTCGCACTGCCCTTTGACACCGGCGCCATCGGTTACGGACAGACATCAGACGAGGTCGGGCAGGTCGCCGCGAGCTCACAAGACCTTCTGGGATATCACGATGCAGTGCATGCGAGCACGCTGTCGTATCTGCAGACCATCGGCTCCGACGATCTCGACCGGATCGTGGACGATCACTGGGATCCGCCGGTCACGCTCGCGGTGCGTCTCATCAGCGTCATCTCAGATGACCTGCAGCACGCCGGGCAGGCCGCGTATATCGCCGGACTGTTCGACCGGGCTTCGACCACTTCCTGACGTTATTTGGTTGTGTACAACTGAATTGTGGTCTACCATTTCGGCATGTCCGCACTTCGGCTAGATCAGCAACTCTGCTTCGCGCTGTATTCGGCGTCGCGGGCAACAACGGCCGCCTATCGGCCGATTCTCGACGAACTCGGTCTGACCTATCCGCAATACCTGGTTCTCCTGGTTCTGTGGGAGGACGAACCCATCACGGTCCGACGGCTCGGTGAACGGCTTCAGCTGGATTCGGGAACCCTGTCCCCGTTGCTCAAACGCCTCGAGTCCGCCGGCCTCCTGGTGCGTCAACGGACACCCGCCGATGAGCGATCGGTCGAGATCACGTTGACCGACAAGGGCCGCGACCTCGAACGCCGCGCAGAGTGCATACCTGAAAATCTCTTCGCGGCAACCGATCTGACAGAGCTCGAACTGACGAACTTGCGTGACGCGGCACAGTTGCTGACCGCCGCGTTACGACAGGCCGGCGCCGCTCGAGCCGGCAATGAGAAGAACCGACAACGAAAGGCATTGTGATGAAAGCTATTTACACCGCAGAGGCACTCGCCACCGGAGAAGGTCGCGACGGCCGCGCCCGCACCTCGGACGGCAAAGTGGACCTCGAACTCTCGATCCCCAAGGAAATGGGTGGCAACGGCGTCGGCACCAACCCCGAGCAGCTCTTCGCAGCCGGATACGCCGCATGCTTCCACTCCGCCCTGCGGTTGGTGGCCGGCCAGGAGAAGGCGGATGTGTCCGACTCGGCCGTGGGCGCACGGGTCTCCATCGGCAGCCTCGACAACGGCGGCTTCGGGCTCGCCGTCGAACTAGAGGTGACCCTGCCGAACGTCGACCACGACACCGCACAGAAACTGACCGAGAAGGCTCACGAAGTGTGCCCCTACTCCAACGCCACCCGCGGAAACATCGACGTGAAGCTGGTTGTCACCGACGACTGAAGTGTGTCCGTTGCTCAATCGATAACCCCCGAACGGCCGTGCCCGCGTATTACAATTCACGCGGCGCGGCCGTCTTGGTGTTCATTCATCGGTTCTGCGTCCATCGACCGGGCTGCAGGAAGGCGACCGATGATCGAGATTCATGGCCTGTCCAACGAAACCGTTGTGCTCGACGGCGAATGGTTCGAGAAACTCCGCGGAGGCACGTCCAAGACCAGGCTTCCCGCGGCGTCGTTCGTCTCCGCAGAGGTGAAAGAAATCGATCGCCGCAAGAAGCTGTTCGGCGGAGACCGAGAACAGCTCATTCAGGTCACGTTGACGTTCGACCGCCCTCCCTTTGTAGGGTTGATGACACCGGTGACCAATCGCGAGAAGGTCGACGCACTACTCGCCGGTCTCGCCGCCGCCCGTGACAGCACCCAGCGGCCGACGCAATGACCTCGTCCCACGTTCCCCGGCCCGCCGTGGTCGACAGGGCGAATCACCCATACCTGTCGGGAGTGTTTGCCCCGCAGCGCAAAGAAGTCGACGTCACCGGTCTCCCCATCACCGGTGAGCTCCCACCGGACCTGGTGGGGAGCTATCTCCGCAACGGGCCCAACCCTCGTTTCGATCCGATCGGGAGTTACACCTACCCGCTTGACGGCGACGCGATGGTTCATCAGGTCGACTTCGACGGCACCACGGCGGGATACCGGAACCGCTTTGTCCGAACCCCGGCGGTCATCGCCGAGGAGAAGGCCGGCCGCGCCCTCTGGTCTGGGCTGTTCGACCCCTATTCCCCCACCGCCGACGAGCTCGGTCCGGACATGGCGAACACAGGACGCGACCTCCCGGACATCAACGTCGTCAAACACGGGGGACGGTTGCTGGCCATGGCCGAGACCGCGCCGCCGTACGCACTTGACCCTGCCGATCTCAGCACCATTGGCCGCGAGACATGTGATGGCGCAATGCTCGTCGGGAGCACGGCGCATCCGAAGATCGATCCGTCCAACGGCGAGATGGTTCTCTTCAACTACGCGTTCGAAGCCCCCTACCTCACCTGGTCGGTGGTGTCCGCAGACGGCACATGTACCCGTCCGCCCACGGCCATCGACGGCGTGAACGCACCGATGATGATTCACGACATGGCGCTGACCGAGAAGTACGCCGTCATCTTCGTCTGTCCGCTGAAGTTCGACATCTTCGGGGCATTCGCCACCGGAGGGTCGCCACTGGAATGGCAGCCCGAACTCGGCACCCGGATAGCGCTTGTCCCCCGGGACGGTTCAGCGGTGAGATGGATTGAAGCAGAGGCATTCTGGGTGTGGCATTTCGCGAACGCCTACGACACCCCCACCGGAGAGGTGGTCATCGACTACGTCTGGTGGAATCAGCCGGAAGCCCTTCACATCACGGATGATCCATCCGTCGGCAACATCACGCGCACGGTGCTCGATCCGGCGAAGGGGCGGTGCTCGCACACCATCTTGAGCGATTCCGATGTCGAGTTCCCCAGGGTCGACGACCGTTTGTTGACCCGACCACACGGTGCCATTGCCACCGCCGGACAGCTGCCCGGTGCGGCCGACGGCATCAACACCGTGTTCTTCGACAACCTGACGTCGGGTGGCCAGACGTTCTGGGACTCCGGATCGGTCAGCGTCGGTGAACCGATATTCATGTCCGGCGACAGCAACAACTACTGGGGGACCATCGGTACCGACATCGAAACGATGACGTCTGCCTTCTACATCTTCCCCGAAGACAGTCCGGAGACCGGGCCGCTCTGCACCATCGACCTTCCCATCCGAGTGCCCGCGGGCCTGCACGGATGCTGGGTTCCGGGCCCGCCGAGATGAGGCACGCAGGGGTACCGGCTACTTCAGTTGCCACTTCACTGTGACGGTGAAGCTGACTGTCTGCTGTCCGGGTTCCAGCGGCACTGCAGTGTCGACCATCGCCGACCGCATCTGATCGGACGCCGAAACCTCTTGGCCACTTGTGGTTTCGTCGATGGTCAACACCTTGCCCAGCTCGTCTCCGGACAGCCCTGCGTACTGTTGAGCGCGTTCTCGCGCGTCGTTGAACGCCTGCTCTCTGGCGTTGGTCACGAGCTCTGAATCGTCGTCGATCACAAACGACACGTTGCTGATCCTGGTGGCATCACCCCCGGCATTGACCGCGGCCGTCAGCACATCGGAAGCTCTTGCCAGATCATGGATCTCGACTCGAAGTGAGTTGGTGGCCCGGTAGCCCGTGATCGCACTGGAGCCGCCTGGAGAGGGGGTCGAGTAGTCCGGGGTGAGGGTGACCTGCTGGGTCTGCACGTCCTCCCGCGGTACACCGGCGTTGACCACCGCGTCGGTCAGTGCCTGAATGCTGGCGTTGGCCGCGTTGATGGCACCGGACACATCGTCGCCGGTTGCCTCCACCCCGAGATCGGCACGCAGGGTATCCGGAGCGCCTTTCACCTCGCCGTTGCCGACAACCGTCACCGACCTCTGGTTCCCGGGGTCGGACGGTTCGTCGCTGCCGCAACCCACAGCGACCGCGAGCACCAGAGCGGAGCTGGTCATGGCACAGGCAACTCGCGCTATTGAACGGCCTGATCGCATACGCCGGCGGGAAGTTGGTCGAGACGAGTGGACAGCCATGCGCTGACAGTATCGAGGATCGCCGTCGACGAGGCGGAACGAACAAAAGGTGAGCCGATCGACCTACCCGCTCCGCTCCGTTTCTGTTTCCGTCTTTTCTAACGGTCGAGCTTCGCTCCGCTCCGTCTCCGGTCGAGCTCCGCTCCGCTCCGTCTCCGTCTCCGGTCGAGCTCCGCTCCGCTCCGTCTCCGCGGGGCGCCAACTCCCCATCCCCAAGAAGATCATCACAATCTGCTTCTCGGTCCGCTCGATGAGGTCGGCCTCTTCTTGGGTGTTGCGGCGATCGAGTTCGACCAATTCGGCAACCGCGTGCAGCATCACTGTCACGATCAGGTCGCCGGCGAGCTCGAGATCGTCGGCGGGCCAGTCGGACAGCTCCGGGATGCGCGAGAGATCGATGGCGAGCTCGCGCGAGAACAACTTGAGCTCGGTGTCGATGGCGCGGCGGACCTCGCTGATACCGCCGTATTGTTCGCGGACCAGAAATCGGAACTGTGCTTCGTTTGCGTGCGCCTGGCGGACCAGCACCGCCAGCGACTCCTTCGCCGTCGGCACCGCTGCACGCGCTGCGAGGTCACGACGTCCTTGACGCAACATCCTGCGCAAGGTCCGCATGGCGTCTTCGACGAGCGTGACACCGACCTCTTCCATCGACGCGAAGTGGCGATAGAACGCTGTCGGAACGATGCCCGCGCGTTTTGTGACCTCGCGCAGGCTGATCGACGAGAAGCTGCGTTCGCCCACCAACTCCAGTGTCTGATCGAGAAGCGCCTGTCGAGTGCGGCTCTTTTGTTCGGCACGCGTCCGTGTCGCGTCGGCAATGCGATCGGTGGAGGCCGAGTCACGACGTGCAGCACTTCGGCTACTCGAACTGTGGTGTTTCGAACTCCGCGACACGCAGGTCAGTGTACGTCCGTGCACCGGCCGATTCGGTTACCGCGTCCGGCCCACGCTGCGAAAGACCTTCACAAGGTGATGGCGGTTACACCGAGAACCCTTGACTTCACAGACCCCTGTGATGCGACACTGTTTGTGTACAGTTGTTCACTGAACGGAAGGAAGTGCGGATGCCGAAGTCACTCTCCGGAATTCTCGGCTCGGTGCTCGAAGTAGCCCTGACGCCCCACCCTGTGGACCGCTATCTCGAACTGTTCGACCCTCGTATCACCTGGAGTGATCTTCGGGCCGAAGTACTACGGGTCGATCGCCACTCGCCGCGATCGGTAACCCTCACCCTCAGGCCGACCCGGCAGTGGACGGGCTTTGAAGCGGGGCAGTTCGTGCAGCTCAGCACCGTGATCAACGGTGTTCGGCACAGCCGTTGCTACTCGCCCGCCAATAGCGCAAAACGCCAGGATGTCATCGAACTGACCCTGACTGCCCACGACGACGGCTTCGTCTCCAAGCACCTGCGCGACCACGCGCAGGTGGGCCAGGTCCTCGGGCTCCAGCCGGCGACGGGGACGTTCACGATGCCCTCGGATCGTCCTGATTCGATGCTGTTCATCAGCGGCGGGAGCGGCATTACACCCGTGCTCTCAATGTTGAGAACACTCGTTGACGAAAAGCACCAGGGCGACGTCACATTCATCCACTATGCGCGTAGTCCGCAGGACCATCCGTACGCCGACGCGCTGGCCTCCATCGCCACTGCCCGCCCCGACTGGACGATCACCACCCACTTCACCCGACCCGGTGACGAGCAGTCGGTCGAAGGTTCGGCGCGCACGTACTTCTGCGCCGAGCACCTCGCCGATGTCGACCTCGCATCTACGGAAGTGTTCCTCTGTGGACCTCCGGCTCTGCACGAGTCCGTCACCGATCACCTCGGTGCCGGTGGCGCCGAGGATCGGCTGCACACCGAGCAGTTCGTGCTGGTGACCCCGGCAGCCGACGACGGCGCCCCTGCGCACGGTCGTCTGCAATTCGCCGGAAGTGGCAAGGAAACCGACAACGACGGCTCGTCGATTCTCGAACAGGCGGAGAACACCGGTCTGTCGCCCGAGTTCGGCTGCCGGATGGGGATCTGCTTCTCCTGCAGTGCGGTCAAGAAGTCCGGGCTGACGAAGAACATCCTCACCGGTGAGACCGACAGCGAAACCGACAAGCACATCCAGCTCTGCATCAGCGCGCCGGTCGGCGACTGCGTCATCGACATCTGACGCCCGCCTCCCCCGCCCACCCACCACCTTCAGGAGTTCTCATGACAAGTACTCAACTGGTTCTCACGGACGATCAGGTCGACGAGCTCGGTCGCGAGCTCGACGCTCTCAAAGCACGAGTCGTCGCCGATCTCGGCGAAGCCGACCGCGAATACATCTACTCGATCATCAAAGCTCAGCGCACCCTCGAGGTCGCCGGCCGCGCACTCATGTACTTCCCGTTCATCCCGCCGGCCTGGCTTGCCGGAGTGGGCGCACTCAGCGTGTCGAAGATCCTCGACAACATGGAAATCGGCCACAACGTGATGCACGGCCAGTACGACTGGATGCGCGAGCAGAGCCTGAACTCGCGCGAGTTCGAGTGGGACACGGTCTGTCCCGCCGACCAGTGGCGCCACAGCCACAACTACATGCACCACACGTTCACCAACATCGTCGGCCAGGACCGGGACATCGGCTACGGCATCTTGCGCATGGACCGCGACCAGAACTGGAACCCCTACTACCTGGGCAACCTGATCTGGGCCAGCGCCCTGATGGTGCTGTTCGAGTGGGGCGTGATGCTGCACGACCTCGAGGTGGAGAACATCGTCCAGGGCAAGCGCAAGTGGACGGACATCAAGGGTCTGGCCAAGGGGATGTGGCGCAAAGCCCGCCGCCAGGTCCTCAAGGACTACGTGGTCTACCCGGCGCTCACCGGACCGTTCTTCGTCACCACGTTGATCGGCAACGTCAGCGCCAACCTCATCCGCAACCTGTGGACCTTCTCGATCATCTTCTGCGGTCACTTCCCCTCGGGCGTACAGACTTTCACCCAGGAAGAGACCGAGAACGAGACCCGCGGCCAGTGGTACCTGCGGCAGATGCTCGGGTCGGCCAACATCACCGGCACACCCTTGTTCCACATCATGAGCGGTAATCTCTCGCACCAGATCGAGCACCACCTGTTCCCGGACATCCCGGCCAACCGGTACCCGCAGATCGCAGGCGAGGTCAAGGAGCTGTGCGAACGATACGGATTGCCTTACAACACCGGCAGTTTCAGCCACCAGATCGGCTCGACATGGCGCAAGATCGCGCGTCTGTCCCTCCCCAATTTCCTGGTGGCAGATGACGCGCAGTTCAGTGTTAAGGTCGAGTCCAAAGTCGCCGCTTAGCACCCGTCACCAGGGGCTGGGCCGCTGTCAGCGCAGACACGGAAGGGTCCCATGGTCTCGCGATTCGAGCGAAACAAAGACACAGCCCAGGAGATGATCGAGTCGACCGCCCACCGGGTGGGACGGATCGCCTCGATCATCACCGGGGCGGTCATCGATGTCACACGGGAGATCGGCGACCTGATCTCCGACGGTATCGAGATGCGGGAAGCGGCGAAGAAAGCTCGGGATGACAAACCCGACGTATAAACGCCGCAATCTCGCGATGGCGATATTGACCTTCGCGATGTTCATGGATCTGATGGACGTCACGATCGTCAATGTCGCCATTCCGTCCATCCGGGCAGACCTCAACGCAAGCCCCGCCCAGATCGAGTGGCTGGTCGGTGGGTATGTCCTGGCCTTCGCGGGTGTCTTGATCACGGCCGGCCGGCTCGGCGATCGTTACGGCCGCCAACGAATTTTCCTCATCGGGATCATCGGATTCACCCTCGCATCTGTCCTGGCGTCCACCGCCCAGACCGGCAGCATCCTGGTTGCCTCGCGTGTACTGCAGGGATTCTTCGCCGGACTGATGGTTCCGCAGGTGCTCGCCAGCGTGCAGGCGTTGTACCGCCCCAAAGAGCGGGCACCGATCTTCGCCATCCTGGGAACCATCACCGCCATGGCGGCGGTGATCGGGCCGGTCCTCGGCGGCTGGCTGGTCACCAACAACCCCCTTGGCGGCGAGTGGCGCTCCATCTTCTTCATCAACCTGCCGATCGGCATCGTCATCGCGATCGCCGGGTTCTTCCTGGTCCCCAACACCAAATCCGAGGAAGTCCGCGACCTCGACATCGTCGGTGTGGTGCTGGCGGTGGGCGGCGTGCTACTGCTCGTCTACCCGCTCGTCGAGGGTCGCCAGCTCGGTTGGCCCGCCTGGTCATTCGTTCTGATGGCGTTGTCGCCCGTGGTGCTGACCGCATTCGTCTTCCAGCAGAAGCGGCGGACGGTCACCGACGCGCTGATTCCCCTCCGCCTGTTCGGCAACCGCGGGTTCGTGGGCGGATCGGCCATCCAGTTCCTCTTCCAGGGGTCGATCACCTCGTTCTTCCTGATCCTTGCCCTCTACGTCCAGGTCGGTCTCGGATTCGAGGCCATCGCCGCCGGCGCGATGACACTGCCCTTCAGCATCGGGGCGGTGTTGGCCGCCGGTGTCGCAGCCGCGCTGACCACCCGTCTCGGCCGGAACCTTCCGCTGATCGGGGGGCTGATGATGAGCTCGGGAACCGCCTGGACCATCGTCACGATACGGTCCGCCGACGAGAGCTTCTCGAGCTGGGACACGGTCATCCCGATGGGTCTGGCCGGACTGGGCCTGACCATCATGCTGGTTCCTCTGCTCGACATCGCGCTGTCGACTGTCGACGTGGAGGACTCGGGAGCCGCGTCCGGCACCCTCAACACGTTCGCGCAGATCGGCGGCGCAGTCGGCGTCGCCGTCACCGGCGTGCTGTTCTTCGGGGAGGCGGGACGCTACTCACAGCCAGAGTTGTTGCACGCGTTGTCGATTGCTGCCTGGGTTCCCATCTGCGGCTACGCATTGTGTGCCGCAGCGAGCTTCCTGCTGCCCGGGTTGGGTGCGGTGCGCAAGCATGCCGAAGAGCAGGAGCGTATCGCCGAGCTCGAGGAAGCCCGACTCGCCGCCGAAGCCCGATGATGGTGGGTTCGGGCGGGCGTTCGACCAGGTCACGCTCGCCAGAACCCACCACTTCCGGGTTTCGGGCAGGCTGAGTTCAATGGTGGGCGATCGGGTGACCGGTCCGTAGCCTGTTCTCTGTGCTGACTTTTCCCAACCCGGTCAACGACTACGCTGCCCGATCCACCGCTGGGCTGGTCGTGGTCCTGGCCGTCATCGCCGTCGCGGTGAACAACCCCGTCGTCTACGCGCTGTTGGCGATCGGGTTCGCCCTACGTGTCGCGTCCGGCCCGACTCTGTCGCCGTTCGGTCAGTTGTCCGTGCGGGTGATCGTGCCGTATCTGATCAAGAGGACGAAGCTGGTGCCCGGGCCACCCAAACGATTCGCCCAGACCATCGGGCTTGTCGTCAGCGGCGCGGCACTGATCCTCTCGCTCCTCGGACTCGGGCTTGCCGCACAGATCGTCACCGGCATTCTCATCGTCGCAGCTCTGCTCGAATCAGCGCTCGGATTCTGCCTCGGATGCACCATTTTCGGCTTCCTGCAACGCCATGGCGTCATCCCCGAGAGTGTCTGCGAGGCGTGCAACAACATCTCGCTCCGGCACCCCGCCGGTGAACAGGTCAGCTCTTAGCGAGGAGCGACAACGCGATTCCGTCGAGGATGTCGTGCTCGGAGACGACCATCTCCCGGATCGGGCTCTGTTCGGCGATCACCCGGGCCAGTTCCAACGTCACCAGTGACCCGCCACCGATGACGTCCACCCGCCCCTCGTGCATCGGCCCCAGAGCGGCCCGCTCGGCGCGCGGCATCCCGACCAGATCCCAGCAGACACGGGCGAGGTCGTCGAAGCGCACTCGGGACAGATGGATGATCTCCGGGTCGTACTCGGACAAACCCGAAGCCAGTGCGGCAAGGGTGGTCATGGTGCCCGCGACGCCGACAAACGTGCGCGCATCGGCCACCGACACGTGCGTGAACGCCTCTGCCAGAAGATCTCTGATGACCTTCTGCGCCTCGTCGATCTCGGATTTCGTGGGCGGGTCGCTGTGCAGGCACCGTTCGGTCAACCGCACGCAACCGACGTTTGCCGAGTACGCGGCGTGCACTCCCTGCTCGTCGCCGACGACCACCTCGGTGGAACCGCCACCGAGGTCGACAACAACAAACGGACCCTGCGACGGATCGAGATCGCCCACAGCCCCCGCGAACGACAATCGGGCTTCCTCGTCGCCCGTGATCACCTCTGCCACACCGCCCGGAACCACCTCGCCGAGCAGTTCCCGGGTCATCGCGAAGAAGTCATCCCGGTTCGCCGCGTCGCGCGTGGCCGAGGTGGCGACCATCCGCACCGCGCTCACGCCATGCGCCTTCATCACATCCACGTACTCGGCCAGAGCCTGCCGCGTGCGCTCGATGGCTTCGGCGGCGAATGCGCCCGTCGCGTCGACTCCTTGGCCCAGCCGGACAACACGCATCTCGCGGTAGAGGTCCACGAGACCGCTGTCGCCGCCGCGCGCCACCAGCAGGCGGATGGAATTGGTGCCGCAGTCGACCGCGGCGACAACCTGGGTCATTTCGGGATGTCCCCTGCCGGCGTCCGCGGCCAATCCTCCGGTACCGCGGTGCCTCGCAGGCCGGCGTCTGCGGCAAGGGAGACCGCCTCGTCGCCGAGAGGGTTCACCCCCGGACCCTTCGCGAGCGAGTGCGCGATGAGGACATGCAGACATTTGACGCGCTGCGGCATCCCGCCGCCGGTGAAGTCTGTGCCGAGCGGTTCGATGGCATCACGCTCGGCGAGATAGGACTCGTGCGCTCGCCGGTAGTGCTCGGCCAACGCCGGGTCGTCGGCGAGACGCGTGGTCATGTCACGCATCACCCCGGCCGACTCCTGGCGGCTGGCCTCGGCTGTGAGCCGCGGGTCGGTGAGGTAGTACAACGTGGGGAACGGCGTGCCGTCGGGCAGTCGCGGAGCCGTCTTCACCACGGCGGGCCGGCCGTCGGGCGTGCGGTAGCTGATCTCCAGCACCCCGCGCGGCACCCGGCCGAGCTGCTCGGCAACGGCGTCCAGATCTTCTTGCGAGACAGCCGAACCCGTTTCTGCCCCCTGTTCGGACTCCGCCATCACTTCTCGGGAACCGAGATCGAGTTGTACAGGGTCGTGTACCAAGGGTTGGCCGCCACCCTCTCGGCTTCACGTTCTTCTTCTGTCTTCTCGGGAGGAACCGGGTACTGCATCAGCAGCGGCTTCTCCCCCGGCATCACGAACTGCAAACGCTCGCGCGCCTGCGCTTCGATGTAGGCCGGATCGTTCTGCTCGGCCACCTTTTCCTCGTACTCCTGCACCTGCACCTGCAGCTGAGCGTTGCCGGCGCGGAGTTCGTCGAACTCGGTCTGCTGCGAGAAATACGTCCGCATGGGCACCGCCAAGGTCAGCGCCAGAAGACTCAGAACCGCCGCGAGTACCACCGCCCGCTTCGGGTTGATGTTCTCCCACCGCGAGGAGAGTGCCGACGCGGTACGAGGGAACGCCGTCGACGATGCCGCGGATTGCCGATTCGCGCTCCGGGAACGGGCGGGCCCAGGACTGGGCGCACCTCGTGACCCGGAGCGCGATGGTCCGTGCTTCACGTCGGCCGAGGTCCGCCTCCGGTTCCCGCGGGGCGCATCGGAGCCGCCTCGCCTCCGGTTTCGTCTCTCGGCCATCATCATCGATCCATCAACCCGTTCGGTACCGATCAGCCTTCGAAGGAGAACCGCGGGAAGGCGAGGTCACCGGCGTACCGGGCCGCGTCGCCGAGGCCTTCTTCGATGCGGAGCAGCTGGTTGTATTTCGCGACGCGCTCGCTGCGGGCGGGAGCACCGGTCTTGATCTGGCCACAGCTGCACGCCACTGCCAGATCGGCGATGGTGGTGTCCTCGGTCTCCCCGGAACGGTGGCTCATCATCGACTTGTAGCCGTTGTTGTGTGCCAGCGCGACAGCGTCGAGGGTCTCGGTCAGGGTGCCGATCTGGTTCACCTTCACCAGCAGTGCGTTGGCCGCACCGCGGTTGATGCCGTCTTCGAGGCGCTCGGGGTTGGTGACGAAGAGGTCGTCGCCGACCAACTGGATCTTGTCGCCGATCGATTCGGTGAGGGCAACCCAGCCGTCCCAGTCATCCTCGGACAGGGGGTCCTCGATGGAGACCATCGGGAACTCGGTGATCAGTGCCGCATAGAAGTCGGCCATCTCGGCAGCAGTGTGGGTCTTGCCCTCGAAGGCGTAACCCGTTCCCTCGGTGTGGAACTCGGTGGCCGCTACGTCCAGGGCCAGAGCCACATCGGTGCCGAGCTTGAGGCCGGTCTTGCCGATGGCCTCACTGATGAGCTCCAGAGCTGCGCGGGTACCGGCCACGTCGGGGGCGAAGCCGCCCTCGTCGCCCAGCCCGGTGGCAAGGCCCTTGGCCTTGAGCACGGACTTGAGGGAGTGGTACACCTCGGCGCCCCAGCGCAGTGACTCCTTGAACGTCGCTGCACCGATAGGAGCGACCATGAATTCTTGGACATCGACGCCCGTGTCGGCGTGTGCGCCGCCGTTGAGGATGTTCATCATCGGTACGGGGAGGATGTGTGCGTTCGGTCCGCCGAGGTAGCGGAACAGCGGCAGGCCGGCCGACTCGGCGGCGCCCTTGGCCACGGCAAGCGACACTCCGAGCAACGCGTTGGCGCCCAGTCGCGACTTGTCCGGTGTGCCGTCCAGGTCCAGCAGCGCCTGGTCGACGAGACGCTGATCGTCTGCCTCGATGCCGATCACAGCGGGAGCGATCTCCCCGAGGACGGCCTCGACCGCCTTGGTGACACCCTTGCCGCCGTAGCGATCGCCGCCGTCGCGCAGCTCGACTGCCTCGTGCTCACCGGTCGATGCGCCGGAAGGCACCGCAGCGCGAGTGAAGGTGCCGTCGTCCAGTACCACCTCCACCTCGACTGTGGGATTGCCCCGCGAGTCGAGAATCTCGCGCGCTCCGACCTGATCGATGCTGGCCACGGCATATCTCCTTCGAGTTGGGATGTCACTCCACGTTCAGCGCACGCACCATCGCGGGTGCGGCGAGTATCGCTACAAAGACTAGTGCCCAACCCCTCGCGATACCGACTTGACTCACCGACCGGGAAGGTGGGAAATCGAGACGGCGGGGAATCAGTAGGCGACGTTGACCGAGTAGGCGTTCGCGTGGTCTCGCACATCCAGTACGTACTGCATCGAGTTGTTGTAGACCTTGACCGCGTTCTCCCAACCCTCGGGAGTGGTCATGTCACCGCCGGACACACACAGGTAGCGCGCCGCAGACAGCGCTGCGTCGTCGATGTTGTCCATGTCGGCACGCCCATCACCGTTGGCGTCGACCCCGAAGCGTTCCCACGTGGTGGGGATGAACTGGAAAGGTCCCATCGCACGGTCGAGCTGGTCGTCACCGTCGAGCACGCCGCCGTCGGTGTCGTTGATCGTCGCGTTGCCCTGCGTCCCGTCGAGCGGAACACCACGGATCTCCGGGGACACGTCCCCGTTCGCGGCGATGTCGGCTCCGCGGTAGCGCCCGTGTTTGCTCTCGACCCCTGCGATCCCGGCGAGAGTGGTCCAGGTGATGCCGCACTCGGGGTGTTGCTGGCGCTGGATCTCCGCGGCATTGCCGTACGCCTCCAGTGCCACCAACGGGATCCGGGTCTGTTCAGAGATGGGAGTCGCCCAGTCGCGCAGCAGTTCTGCCGTGCGTCCGGGGGTGTTGATGTCGATGTAGGGAACGGGCGCACCCGGATTGGGCGGTATGCCCTCCGGGATGGCGACCTTCGAGTTCGACGGCAGATCGAGGCAGCCCGCGGTCAGGAACATCGCCGAGGCGATGGCCGTGACAGCCACAGTCCGTCCGGCGGTCGACCGCACACCGGTTTGGGGTCGTCGCCGTCGCGAAGGCACCACCGTGATCCTCACTTCCGTTCTCGTCAACCGCTCACCGGTCACTCACCCACTGTGCCCGACACATCTCCGGCGACATGGCAACGAATCGCCGGTGCCCCGGTCAACCGACCCGACCACTATGCCCGATATGTCCGTATTCGCAGGTGGCGGACGTGTGCTTCCAGCCAACCAACTGTCGGGAGCCGCTCGGAGTTCCTGCAATCTGGCTGTACGATCGCCGAATTAGGCAACGCGACCCTAATCTGACGCACGAGGAGCCCACACCGTGAACCTGGCTGACACCGGCTCGGCACCATCGGTGGGGACACAACTGTTCGGCAGTGGGCTGATCGGTCTGCGTGAGGGCCTCGAAGCCGGGATCGTCGTGATGATCCTCGTCGCGTTCCTCGTGAGGTCCGACCGCCGCGACGCCCTGAAATGGGTGTGGCTCGGGGTGGGCGCCGCGGTCGCCATGGTGCTGATCATCTTCGCGGCCATCCACTACGGCACCTCCACCCTTACCGGACTCACCGCTGAAGCGATCGCAGGAGTGACGTCACTGGCCGCAGTGGTCATCGTGACGTTCATGGTGCTGTGGATGAAGAAGGCCGCGGCGTCGATCTCCGGTGAACTCAGGCAGTCGATGACCCGGGCCCTCGAAGTAGGGGCCGGCGCCGTTGTCCTGCTGTCGTTCCTGGCCGTCGGTCGCGAGGGCGTCGAGACCGCCCTCCTGATGGTCGGGTACGCGGAGAACACATCGGGAAGCAACTGGCCACTGATCGGTCTGATCATCGGCGTTCTCGGGGCGGTGGCGCTGACCGTCCTCCTGTATCAGGGCACCGTCCGGATCAACTTCCAGAAGTTCTTCACCTATACCGGCGCGTTCCTGGTGTTCGTGGCCGCCGGGATGCTCGCCTACGCGATCCGTGCACTGCAGACCGTCAACTGGATCCCGGGTTTGTCGAACATCGCCTTCGACATCACCGACCACTACGACCAGACGTCCTGGTACGGCACAGTTCTGGCCGGCATCTTCAACTTCCGGCCCGATCCCACCGTGCTCCAGGTGGTCGGCTGGGCGGCCTACCTCGTCATCGTCATGACCGCGTTCCTGTGGCCGACAAGACGCAAGAATGCCGCGACTCCCCCCGCACCGACCCCCACCTCGGCCACCGTCTGATCGACGCCCGGCCCCTCGCGCCACCCAAGAAAGGCAGCACCCCCTTGAAGAATCCCACCCGAGCCACGAAAGTCGTCGCACTCATGTGCGCGGCGGTCGCCGGCCCCGTGTTCCTCGCGGCATGCACCGACAAGTCGGAGCCGTCCGAAGGTGACATCGCGGTGACCTCCACCGATGAGAGCTGCGACCTCGCGGCCACCGACGCCCAGACCGGCGACGTGTCGTTCAACGTGACGAACAACGGCAACAAGATCACCGAGTTCTACGTGTACGGCAACAACAATCGGGTGCTCGGCGAGGTCGAGAACATCGGTCCCGGTCTGACCGGCAAGCTGACGGTCGAGATCGTCGAACCCGGCACGTACGAGACGGCATGCAAACCGGGCATGGTGGGCACCGGAATCCGCAAGCAACTCGAGGTCACCGGGGAGGCGAAAGAGAAGGCCAAGGCCCCGGCCGACGTCGAACAGGCCAAGGCCAGCTACCTCGACTACGTACGTGGGCAGGTCAACGGATTCGCCGCGCAGACCGCCACCTTCGTCGAGGCCGTGAAGTCCGGTGATCTGGAGGCCGCGAAGTCGCAGTTCGGCCTCACCCGCACGTTCTATGAGCGGATCGAACCGGTTGCCGAATCGTTCCCCGACCTCGACCCCGCAATCGACATGCGGTGGGATGACACCGAAGACGGCGCCCAGCCGTTCACCGGTTTCCACCGTCTCGAGCGTTTCCTGTGGCCGCCGCAGCAGTCCGATGTGGGCGAGAACCCCGGTGATGTGACCCAGGCCGACTTCGACAACGCCCAGAAGACAGACAACAAGACCGAGGCAGACAAGGCCGCGGACGAACTGCTGGCCAACGTGAACGAGCTCAAGACCGAGGTCGACAAGCCCGACTTCACCTTCGAGACAGGCTCTTTCGTCAAGGGTCCGCAGGCGCTCATCGATGAGGTCGCGGCCACGAAGGTCGGTGGCGAGGAAGATCGTTACAGCCATACCGACCTGTGGGATTTCGCAGCCAACGTCGATGGTTCCGAGACGCTCATCGCTGCGATGCAGCCCATCATCGCCGCCAAGAATCCCGAACTGATGAACAAGATCACGGCACAGTTCGCCACCGTCCGGCAGTCCGTGGAGCAGTACCGCGAAGGTGACGGATACAAGTCGTACGACCAGGTGCCCGAAGAAGCACGCAAGGCGTTCTCCGACCAGATCGATGCGCTGTCGCAGAGCCTGAGCCTGGTTCCGGGGCTCGTGATGGGTCAGTAGTGGACGAACCCGACGACAAGCGGGCCGCCGACAAGCCGGCCGACGCCCCGTCCGAGCAGCCCCGACACCATTCCGGCGTGACCCGCCGGGTGGTGCTGGGTGCTGCCGGCGTGGGTGCGGTCGCAGCTGCGGCCGTCGGCGGCGCTGCGGTGGGACGGTCCACCGCAGCCGAGTCGCAGGCCGACGCCAACGCCCACATCGTCCCGTTCTACGGCGAGCGGCAGGCGGGCATCATCACCGAGGCCCAGGACCGCCTGCACTTCGCCTCGTTCGACGTGATCACCGACTCCCGAGAAGAGCTGGTGGACATGCTGCGACGCTGGACCGCCGCGGCCGAGCGGATGACCCGCGGTCTCGACACCGTCGAAGGCGGTGCCCTCGACATGGGCGACTACACGCCCCCAGCCGACACCGGCGAGGCCATCGGCCTGTCCGCCGCATCGCTGACGCTCACCATCGGCTTCGGGCCAGGGCTGTTCGGGCCGAGCGCATCCAATCCCGCCGGGGTGGACCGGTTCGGCATCGCCGACCGCAAACCCGCTGCGCTGGTTGACCTCCCACCGTTTGTCGCAGATGCCATCGAGCGCACCCGCAGCTTCGGTGACATCGCCGTGCAGGCCTGCTCGAACGATCCACAGGTCGCGGTGCACGCAATCCGGAACCTGGCACGGATGGGGTTCGGCGTGGTGAGTGTGCGATGGTCGCAACTCGGTTTCGGCCGCACGTCGTCGACCACCACATCCCAGGCGACGCCGCGGAACATGTTCGGCTTCAAGGATGGAACAGCCAACATCAAGGCCACCGACACCAAGGCCCTCGACGAGCACGTCTGGGTGGCCGAGAGCGACAACCCCGCCGGCGCACAGTGGATGACCGGAGGGTCGTACCTGGTGGCCCGGCGCATCCGGATGGACATCGAGCCGTGGGACCGGGCGATGCTCCTGGAGCAGGAACAGATCGTCGGCCGCTTCAAGGGCAACGGTGCCCCTCTGGGCAAAGTAGACGAGTTCGACGATCCGGATTTTGCGATCGGCGACGGCAGCGGCCCGCTCATCGCCCGCAATGCCCATGTGCGCCTGGCACATCCGAACAACTTGAACGGCGTGCGAATCCTGCGCCGCGGCTACAACTTCACCGACGGTTCAGACGGCTTCGGACACCTCGACGCCGGCCTGTTCTTCATCGCCTACTGCCGCGACGCGCACAAGCAGTTCGTCCCCATGCAGCGTGCGCTCTCCACCAAGGACGCGATGATGGAGTATCTGATGCACACCGGCAGCGCACTGTTCGCCTGCCCACCCGGCATCGGCGAGGGCGAATATTGGGGTCAGCACCTCTTCGAATAGCCCGACCACTCCGATGATGTGCGGTTTTGGCGGACGTCACCTGCAGAAATGCTCGCCAAAAGGGCACATCATCGGGGGAGGTTGGTGCGCCAGAACTCCGCTGTTCTCGGCCCGGGCCCTGCGGCCTCTGCGACGCGGATGTCGGCCATGAACTGCAGGACCGCAGCGCGCAGGCCGTCCTCGACGCTCGGCCCGTCGGCAAACACCCGGACAGAACGTACGGCGTCCGGAACGAGGTCGTCCGGAAAATCGGCTGCGGCAAGGCGTTCGAGTACCTTCTGCGCCAGCGCGAGGGCCGGCTGACCGGTGGCGATGCCGTCGAGTACCGAACCCCTGGCCTTCTCCGCCGCTTTTCGGGTCTCCCATTCCTCGAGTTGGGTCTGCAGGTCGATCTCGTTCCCGCTGAGCACACCCTGGGTGCGAGCCGAGATCTTTGTGGTGAAAGCCCGTGCCACCTCGTCGATGTCGAACGGGTCATCGGGCCGGTCGGCCGCGATCCGAGCGTGGAACAGCACCTGCAGCAAGATGTCGCCCAATTCCTCGAGCAGGTGGTCGCGGTCGCCGGAGTCGATGGCGTCGAGCAGTTCGTAGGTCTCCTCGACGAGGTACCGGCGCAGCGACTCGTGCGTCTGCTCACGTTCCCACGGCCCGTCGCGGCGCAGTCGGTCCATCAGGTCGACAGCTGCGAGAAGCTCCCAGCCGCTGGGCTGTTCGGTCACGGGCCACCTGCCGTGCCGGCGGCTGCGGGAACGGCCGCACGCATGTTGACCGAGCCCGGGGTACGACCGTCGACAACCAGCAGCAGGTCGGCGACCACCTGCACCAATTCGACGTCGCGGACTCGGTCGCTGCCGATTCCGCCGGTACGTGGGATGGGCAGACCGACCACACCGGTGGCCGCGCGATAGACCACGCTCGGGTAGATGCGTTTGAGCCGAACCTGTTGAGAATCCATGAGTTTGAGCGGCGAGATCTTGATCTGACTGCCGGCCACACCCACCTCCTTGACCCCGAGTTCGCGCGCCAGCATCCGCAACTTGGCCACCGACACCAGCCGTGCGACCTCTTCGGGCAACGGACCGTAACGGTCGACCAGTTCGTCCACCACCCCACCGATCTCCTCGGCAGAGTCCGCGGCGGCGAACTTGCGGTACGCCTCCAGGCGCAACCGGTCCGAATCGACGTAATCGACCGGGATGTGCGCGTCCACCGGCAGATCGATCCGCACCTCGCGGTCTTCTTCGGTCGCGATCGGCCGGCCGTCCGCGGCCGCCCGATAGGCCTCCACCGCCTCGCCGACGAGTCGCACGTAGAGGTCGAACCCGACCCCCGCGACGTGGCCGGACTGTTCGGCACCCAAAACGTTTCCGGCGCCACGCAACTCGAGGTCCTTGAGGGCGACGGCCATGCCGGCGCCCAATTCGTTGTTCTGCGCGATGGTCGACAACCGCTCGTAGGCAGTCTCGGTGAGCGGCTTGTCGCCGTTGTACAGGAAATACGCGTAACCGCGTTCGCGGCTGCGACCGACGCGGCCACGCAACTGGTGTAGCTGCGACAGTCCGAGCACTTCCGCGCGGTCGACGATGAGGGTGTTCGCATTCGAGATGTCGAGACCGGTCTCGATGATGGTGGTACACACCAGGACGTCGTATTCGCGGTCCCAGAAACCCGTGACCGTGCGCTCGAGAAGGTCCTCGCCCATCTGGCCGTGTGCCACCACGACCCTGGCCTCTGGCACCATCTCCTTGATGGACGCCGCGGTCTTGTCGATGGTGCTCACCCGGTTGTGCACGTAGAACACCTGACCATCACGCAGCAACTCACGCCGGATCGCGGCCGCGACCTGCTTCGCCTGATAGGCGCCGACATACGTGAGAACCGGGTGCCGTTCCTCGGGCGGGGTCAGGATGGTCGACATCTCGCGGATACCGGCCATCGACATCTCCAGCGTTCGCGGAATCGGCGTGGCGGACATGGTCAGCACGTCCACGTGTGTACGCAGGGCCTTGATGTGCTCCTTGTGCTCGACGCCGAAGCGCTGCTCTTCGTCGACCACGACCAGGCCGAGGTCCTTCCACCGAACACCAGAGGCCAACAGTCGGTGGGTGCCGACCACGATGTCGATGCTCCCGTCGGCGAGACCGTCGGTGACCTTGCGTGATTCGCGGGTGTCGGTGAAACGGGACAGGCCGGCCACGGTGACCGGGAACCCGGACATGCGTTCGGTGAAAGTCTGCAGATGCTGTTGCGCGAGAATGGTTGTGGGCACCAGCACCGCAACCTGCTTGCCACTCTGCACAGCCTTGAACGCCGCGCGGACGGCGATCTCGGTCTTGCCGTAGCCCACATCGCCGACCACCACACGGTCCATCGGGACTGGCCGCTCCATGTCGCCTTTGACCTCGCCGATCACGGTGAGCTGATCGATGGTCTCGGTGAACCCGAAGGCATCTTCCATCTCACGCTGCCACGGGGTGTCTGGTGCAAACGCGTATCCGGGCGCGGCGTGCCGGGCCGCATACAGCTGCACCAGTTCGCCGGCGATCTCGCGAACAGCCTTGCGCGCCTTGCGTTTGGTGTTCTGCCAGTCCGACCCACCGAGCTTCGAGAGCGAGGGCGCCTCACCGCCGACGTACCGCGACAGCTGATCGAGCGAGTCCATCGGGACGAAGAGTCTGTCACCGGGATGACCACGCTTGCTCGGTGCGTATTCGATGACCAGGTATTCGCGGCGCGCGCCGCCGATCGTACGCTCGATCATCTCGACGAACTTGCCGATGCCGTGCTGATCGTGCACCACCATGTCGCCGGCGTTCAACGCCAGCGGGTCGACCTGGTTGCGTCGCTTGGCCGGAAGTCGCCGCCCGTCCTGGGCGCCGGTCACCCGCGCTCCGGTGAGGTCGGCTTCGGTGGCGACCACCAGGCCCGCATCGGGCAGTACCAGTCCCGAGGTCAGCGCGCCTCGGAGCACCGACACCACGCCGGGCTCGGGAACGGAGCCGGGTTCTGCCAGCCGCGCCGCCACCTCGGCCTCGCCCAGTCGTTCCACCAGGCGCTCGGCTGTTCCGGCGCCGGCCGCGACCACGGCAGCGCGATTCCCGGCGCCGATGTGAAGACGGAGGGAGGCAAAGGTTTTGGTGAGTTCGTCTCGGTCTCCGCGCGGTGCGGGCCCGGGCGTGACCGCGATTTCGGTGCCCATCCCCATCGGACTCAACGTCCACCACGGCCGTTCGGCCTCGACGGTTTGCGTGTGGACCTCGCCGAGTGACCGGTATGCGCTGGCCTCCAGGTGCAGGATGCCTCCCAGGTCGATCGGGGCGTCGGCCCCGCCACCGGCAGCAGTCCACGACGCCTCGAGGAACTCGGCGCCGGTGCGGGCGAGATCCGAGGCGCGGGTACGAACCTTCTCGGGATCCAGGACCAGCACGTGCGTGCCCGCCGGCATCACCTCGGTGAGCAGTTGCATCTGTCCTGGGACAAGTGCGGGGATCAGCGCTTCCATGCCCTCGGTCGCGATCCCGTCGGAGAGCTTGGTGAGCATCTCCACCAGCGGACCGGTCGAACTACGCTCGACATCGTTGCCGGTCCCGGCTATCTCTCCTGCCAGCTCTGCCGCACGAGTCCGGACCCCGGTGGTCAGCAGCAGCTCCCGGCAAGGATGGATGTGCACGACCTTCATGTCCACCTCGGGCTGACTGCGCTGGTCGGCAACCGAGAAGGCCCGCTGCTCGGTGATCTCGTCGCCCCAGAACTCCACGCGCACCGGGTAATCGGTGGTGGTCGGGAACACGTCCAAGATGCCGCCGCGTACCGCGAACTCGCCTCGTTTGCCGACCATGTCGACGCGGGCATAGGCGAGTTCGACCAATTTCTCGATCAGTGCGTCGAAGTCGACCTCCGCTCCCTCACGCAGGGTGATCGCGTCGAGGTCGCCGAGTCCCGGGGCCATCGGCTGCACCAGCGAACGCACGGTGGTGACCACCACGCTCAACGGTGGGCCGTAGCTGCTGTCCTCGGGATGCCGAAGGCGATGCAGCACTCGCAGCCGCTGGCCGACGGTGTCCGCCGACGGGGACAACCGCTCGTGTGGCAGCGTCTCCCACGACGGGAAGTTGCTGACCCTCTTGCCGATCATGTCCCGGAGTTGGGCCGTGAGCTCATCGGCTTCGCGTCCGGTTGCCGCGACGACGAGCACGGGATCCGGGGAGGCCGCGGCCATTGCCGAGATCAGGAACGGCCGGACGGCGGGTGGGCCCACCAGCTCCGATTCCGGGGCTCCCAGTTGGGCCACCACTCCGGTCATGGCCACGTCCGACGCCGCGATCTGCGCCAAACCCGACAGCTGTCCCGTGAAAAATGCAGCAGAGGGCCCAGTCACACGAACAGTTTACGGGTGCGAACAAGGCCCGCCGGGCCGGGACCGTCGTGGCCCTAAACGAAACCCGGGCAACACCCTCGTCGCCGGAGTCCGGGCAGTTACGCTAGGCCGCATGAAAACCCGCTGGTCGGTGGCCAACCTGCCACGTATGGACGGCAAGCGTGTTGTCGTCACCGGTGCCACGAACGGCATCGGATGGGAAACCGCGCGTGGACTGGCGCGTGTCGGAGCCCAGGTGGTGCTGGCGGTACGCGATCTCGATCGCGGCAAGGAGCGTGCCGAGCAGATCGCCGACGAGACCAGCGGCGCGCACACCGAGGTCGTCGAACTCGATGTCGCCGATCTGTCCTCGGTTCGTCGCTGCGCGGACGGTCTCGGACCGCTCGACATCCTCGTCAACAATGCGGGCGTGATGGCGTCGGAGCGGCGTACCACCGTCGACGGGTTCGAGATGGCGCTCGGAACCAACTTCCTCGGACCGTTCGCGCTCACCAACCTCTTGCTGCCCCAGATCGCCGAGCGCGTCGTGGTCGTCGGATCCACGTCGCACAAGACAGGTGAGATCAACCTGGACGATCCACATTTTGAGCGCCGCACCTGGACACGCCCCACGTCGTACTCCCAGTCCAAGTTGGCCGACATGTTGTGGGCTCTCGAACTCGATCGTCGCTTGCGCAAGGCTGGTTCGAGTATCACCACTGCCATCGCCCACCCCGGATGGGCCACCACCGGCATCCTCGGGGTCACCGGGATCGCACCTCTGGACAAAGTGATCGAGGCCGCCGGCGCAGTACTCGCCAACACGCCAGAACAGGGCGCGGCCGTCACGCTGTATGCGATGAATCCCGATGTGCCGTCGGGGGCATATGTCGGACCCGACGGTCGATTCGGCCTGCGCGGCGATCCGGTTCTGGTCGGGCGCACCCCGAAGGCCTGCGACTTCCGGACCGCCGGCCTGCTGTGGGAGTTCGCAGAGCGCGAGACCGGCACGGAGTTCGGTCTGTGAGTGTGTCGATCCGGCCGGCCACCGCGCCGGATTGTGTTGCGGTGGCCGACATCTACCGCCACTACGTCGAGAACACGGTGATCACGTTCGACTACGACTCGCCGTCCGCAGCCGATTGGAAAGCCAAGCGTGCGGATCTGAACGCCCAGCGGATGCCGTTTGTCGTCGCCTCGGACGAGACCGGCGCGGTGGTCGGATTCGCGTACGTGGCGCAGTATCGCGTCAAACAGGCATACGCCTGGACGGTGGAGAACACCATCTATCTCAGCCCCGACCACACCGGGAAGGGCTATGGAACCGCGTTGATGAACGGGCTTCTCGACGCGGTGCGATCAACATCGATCCGACGGATCGTGGCGGTGATCGCCGACGTGCCCGGTACGGGCTCCGTCGCACTGCACACCAAGGCCGGTTTCTACGACGTCGGCAGGTTGCGGCGGATCGGCTACAAACACGGCGCGTGGGTCGATTGCGTGCAGATGCAGCTGGACGTGAACGAATCGGACGGTCCACCTACCTGAACACCCCCAGCGCCGGGATTAAACGGACCGCGGTCCGCGTTGATACTGTCATGTCTGTGTCGCGCATGCCCGCCTTGTTCCTCAGCCACGGTGCGCCGCCGTTGGTGGATGACACCCGGTGGGTCTCCGAACTCCGTGCGTGGTCCGGCGATCTGCCCCGGCCGTCGGCGATCCTGATCGTCTCGGCGCACTGGGAGTCCGCTCCGCTGACCATCGGTTCGACCGACCCCACCGTGCCGCTGACCTACGACTTCGGCGGTTTCCCCGAGCACTACTATCGCGCACGCTACGACGCACCCGGGGCCGTCGACCTCGCCGCCCAGATCGCCGCGCTGATGCCCGACGGACAAGCAGTCCACCACGACACTGACCGCCGACTCGACCACGGCGCCTATGTGCCGCTGACCGTGATGTATCCGGAGGCACAGATCCCGGTCTTGCAGGTCTCGTTGCCGACACTCGACCCCGAGAAGTTGCTCGACCTCGGCCGTCGACTGCGCCCGTTGCGCGACCAGGGCGTCCTCATCATCGGGTCCGGATTCACCACACACGGGCTGCCGTTCCTGCGTGACCCACGCCCCGACGCCCCTGCACCCACCTGGTCGAGGGAGTACGACAGTTGGGCCGCAGAACGATTCGCCGCGGGCGACGTGGAGTCACTGGTGCGTTTTCGGACCGAGGCGCCGGGCATGCCGTACGCCCATCCGACGGTCGAGCACTGGTCGCCGCTGTTCGTGGCACTGGGCGCGAGCGACGACCCGGAGCAGCAGGGTCAGCAGATCATCGACGGATTCTGGATGGGTCTGAGCAAACGTAGCTTGCAGCTGAGCTGACGAGTCGGCAGTAGAAAAGCAGCCTCGGGCTAACCCTTCTCGGTGTAGTCCGGACCGACGAGATGTGGGTCGGATTCCAAGTGGGACAACCCGTTCCAGCAGAGGTTCACCAGGTGGGCGGCCACCACCTCCTTGGACGGCTCACGGACGTCGAGCCACCACTGGGCGGTCACGGTCACCATTCCCACGAGGGCCTGTGCGTACAGGGGCGCCAGTGCCGGGTCACGGTCGCGGCGCTGGAAATCACTGGCCAGAAGATGCTCGACCTGGCTGATGGCGTCGGTCAGCAAGCTCGAGTACTTACCGGTCTCGCCCGCTGTGGGGGTACCGCGCACCAGGATGCGAAACCCCTCGGTCCGGTCTTCCATATAAGTCAGCAAGGCCAAGGCGACCTGCTGTATCCGGAACCTCGACCGGTTCTGGGTGAGCGAGGAGGTGATCATCCCCAACAAGGTTTCCATCTCGCGGTCAACCACCACGGCGTAAAGCCCCTCTTTGCCGCCGAAATGTTCGTACACAACAGGTTTGGAGACGCCTGCGCGCTGAGCGATCTCCTCGACAGAGGTCGAGTCGAAACCGCGTTCGGCGAACAGTCCACGGGCCACCTCGATCAGCTGGTGGCGCCGCTGTGTTCCCGTCATGCGGGCTCGCGGAGCGCGTTGCACCTTCTCTTCGTGTGGGGCGGGACGGTCGACGGTCACCTCGGTCCCTCCTGTTGCTTGCCGGGCGTGCGCGTGCCCCACTATAAGCCGATGGGGCTAGAGCAGTTCCAGCTCCGCCAGCGCCGCGACAGCCACATCGGCTGTCTGCCACAGCGCCCAGATGTCGGCTTCGGTCGCCTCGACCGCACCCGGATTCTGCAGCGCCAGGCCGTTACCGAACGTCAGCACGTTGTAACCGACGTCGGCCGCCCTCAACAACAGTTCGCTGGCCACACCCGCCCCCGCCAGTCGATCGAGGCCTTCGCCGACGAAGTAGAAGCGGAACAGGGGCCCGAGGTCCGCAGCCGGACCGTAGGCGGCTCGGGTCTCGGTGACGATCGACTCCGCATGGATCGCGATGGTGTCGACGATGGTGAAGAAGTCTCTCGCCTGCGCGACAGTGGTCTGCGCATCAGCGACGGCGTAGGCGAGGTCCACGGTCAGGTGCGCGTTGTAACCGGCCATCGCCGTCCGGGGGGGCGACTCACCGCACTGCCGCGTGAGGTCGAAGTAATGCCGCCACTGAGCGGGTACGACGGTACCGGTGAACTCTGCGTGCACCGCGTCGAGAAACCGGTTGAGCAACGCCAGGCTGATGACCGGAGCCCACCGCGGATGCTCGAACGAATCCTTGTTGTGCTGTAGTGGCGTGACGGCGTCGCGCTCGACACTGAAGAGGCCCAGAGCAAACAGTCCACGCCGGTCGCCCTGCTCTACCAAGACATTCGTGATCACCTCGAGGTCGGCGATTGCCCCGTCGAGTCGCGCCAGCGGGGTCGAACCCTCCTGCTCTGTGGTGTCGGACCTGTCGATGATCGTGTGCATCTGACTGTCCGACAACGTCTTTCCACATGCTTGCGCGGCGACAGCCGACGCCGTTCCGGCACCTAACGGCACAACCAGCGTTGTGAAGGCGACCACTGCAGCGACAGAACCGGCAATTCGTCTCATCATGGCTAGATATGTGCCCCGTTCCCCTCGGGCCAAACACGTACGGGCCGATCGCGACCGACGATGTTGCTCCGCCACCAGGACTCGAACCTAGAATGCCTGAACCAAAATCAGGAGTGTTGCCGATTACACCATGGCGGATTGCGCTCACGATTGTGCCACGCGTCCGGACCCCGAGCGCAACAGGTCCGGACTGCGCACGGCTCAGTCCTTGGGGCCGCCTGCGACGTAGATCACCTGTCCGGACACGAAACCGGCACCTTCGCTGACGAAGAACGAGGCCGTGTGGGCGATGTCATCGGGCACACCGGTCCGCGCGACCGGGATCTGCGAAGCAGCGGCCTTCTTGAAGTCCTCGAAGGGAACGCCGACGCGTTCGGCCGTCGCAGCGGTCATCTCGGTCTCGATGAATCCGGGGGCGATGGCATTGGCGGTGACGCCGAACTTGCCCAGCTCGATGGCCAGGGTCTTGGTGAAGCCCTGCATGCCCGCCTTGGCTGCCGAGTAGTTGACCTGGCCACGGTTGCCCTGCGCCGAGGTGCTCGAGAGGTTCACGATCCGGCCGAACTTGGCGCCGACCATGTGCTGCTGGACCGCACGCGACATCAGGAAAGCTCCGCGCAAGTGCACGTTCATGACCGCGTCCCAGTCCGAGACGGGCATCTTGAAGAGCAGGTTGTCGCGGGTGATGCCGGCGTTGTTGATCAGGACGGTCGGGGCACCGAGTTCGCTCGCGACACGCTCGACCGCGGCGGCCACCGAGTCCTCGTCGGAGACATCGGCGCCCACGGCAAGCGCCTTGCCGCCGGCGTCGGTGATCGCCTTCACGGTGTCGGCACAACTGCCCTCGTCGAGGTCCAGCACTGCCACCGCCAGGCCGTCGGACGCCAGACGCTTGGCCACCGCCGCGCCGATGCCGCGGGCCGCTCCGGTCACGATCGCCGTTCTCTGTTCGCTCACAAACAACTCCTTGTCGAAGAAACCTGATTCGTCCACCCGGCCGGCCCGAACCATCACTGCGCTGCCCGGTCGATACTCCCCCAGTTGTATCAAGACCCCCCCGAAGGTGCGTAGGATCGGGCCGTTCCCCCGCTTCCAACCGCATGGGAGTTCTATGTCCGCGGCCCCCGCATCCGCGCCTTCGTCGTCCGGACCGACCGCAGTTCTGGTTCTCGCCGCAGGCGCAGGCACCCGGATGAAGTCCGCGACCCCAAAAGTCCTGCACACCATCGCCGGCAGCACGCTGCTGTCCCACGCGCTGCACGCAGCAGACGACATCAACCCCGACCACCTGGTGGTCGTCGTCGGACACGACCGCACCCGGGTCGAGACCGCGTGTTCGGAGATCGCCGCCACGTTGGGCCGCGAAGTGGTGACAGCAGTGCAGGCGCAGCAGAACGGCACCGGTGACGCCGTGCGCGCCGGACTGTCGGCGCTGCCCGACGGCTTCGACGGCACCGTGCTGGTGACCGCGGCGGACGTCCCCCTGCTCGACGGATCGACACTTCAAGCGCTGATCAGCGACCACACCGCATCGCCTCGCGCCGCGGTGACGGTGCTCACGTCCACCGCCGAAGACCCCACCGGGTACGGCCGGGTTCTGCGCACCCAGGACGGAGCGGTCACCGCGATCGTCGAACAGAAGGACGCCACCGAGCAGCAGCGGGAGATCACCGAGGTCAACTCGGGCGTCTACGCCTTCGACGCGCAGACCCTGATGGGGGCACTGGCCGAGTTGTCGCCCGACAACGCCCAGCACGAGCTGTACCTCACCGATGTCATCGAAATCGCCAACCGGCACTCGAAAGTGGTGCGCTCCAAGCATATCGACGACGCCGCCCTGGTCGCCGGCTGCAACGACCGGCTGCAACTGTCCACCCTGGGCGCCGAACTCAATCGCCGGGTCCTCGCCCGCCACATGCTGGCCGGCGTCACGATCATCGATCCGGGCACCACCTGGATCGACGTCGATGTGACGATCGAGCCCGACGTCACCATCGCGCCCGGTACTCAACTGCTCGGAACCACCGACGTCGCGACAGGGGCGCAGATCGGGCCCGACAGCACTCTTGCGAACGTCACCGTGGGTGCCCGCGCCTCGATCATCCGAACCCACGCGACCGATGCGGTGGTGGGCGCCGACACCCAGGTCGGCCCCTTCGCCTACCTGCGACCCGGCAGCGTGCTGGGCGATCGCGGCAAGATCGGGACCTTCGTCGAGACCAAGAACGCCGACATCGGGCCCGGCGCCAAGGTGCCGCACCTGACCTATGTGGGCGACGCCACCATCGGCGAGGGCACCAACATCGGCGCCTCGAGCGTCTTCGTGAACTACGACGGCGTGAACAAGAACCGGACCGTCGTCGGTGCTCATTGCCGCACCGGGTCCGACACGATGTTCGTCGCACCGGTCAACGTCGGTGATGGCGCCTACACCGGAGCGGGTACCGTCTTGACGCAGGATGTGCCCGCGGGCGCCTTGGCGATCTCCGGTGGCAAACAACGAAACATCGACGGTTGGGTGCAAGCCAAACGGCCCGGCACGCCCGCAGCCCGGGCGGCTGCCGACGCACTCACCGTCGCCGATCACGTGCAACAAGAAAGTGAAGATCAGTGACCTGGACCACCACCGACAACCAGAAGAGCCTCATGCTGTTCTCTGGTCGTGCACATCCCGAGCTGGCCGACGCGGTCGCCCGGGAACTCGACATCAAGGTCACCCCGCAAACCGCCAGAGACTTCGCCAACGGTGAGATTTTCGTGCGTTTCGAGGAGTCGGTCCGTGGCTCGGATGCTTTTGTGCTCCAGAGCTGCCCGTATCCCCTGAACAAGCACCTGATGGAACAGCTGATCATGATCGACGCCCTCAAGCGTGGGTCGGCCAAGCGCATCACCGCCATCCTGCCGTTCTACCCGTATGCACGCCAGGACAAGAAACATCGTGGCCGCGAACCCATTTCGGCTCGCCTGGTTGCCGATCTGCTGAAGACCGCGGGCGCCGACCGCATCATCACCGTCGACCTGCACACCGACCAGATCCAGGGGTTCTTCGACGGACCGGTCGACCACATGCACGCGCAGGGTCAGCTGTCGGAGTACGTCAAGAACAAGTACGGCACCAAACACATCACCGTGGTCTCCCCCGACTCCGGACGCGTCCGCGTCGCCGAGAAGTGGGCCGACTCGCTCGACGGTGCCCCGCTGGCCTTCATCCACAAGACACGCGACCCCCTGGTGCCCAACCAGGTGAAGTCCAACCGTGTGGTCGGTGACGTCTCGGGACGCACCTGCGTGCTGATCGACGACATGATCGACACCGGCGGCACCATCGCCGGCGCAGTCCAGGTCCTCAAGGACGCCGGCGCAGGCGACGTGATCATCGCGACCACACACGGCGTCTTCTCCGACCCTGCTGCCGAGCGACTCGCCAACTGCGGAGCCCGTGAGGTCATCGCCACCGACACGTTGCCGATCGGACCGGAAAAGCAGTTCGACAGCCTCACCGTGCTGTCGATCGCGCCACTGCTGGGCCGCACCATCCGTGAAGTGTTCGAAAACGGTTCGGTGACAAGCCTGTTCAACGGAAGCGCATAGGCACGCCGGTGGCGACCATCTACCACAACCCCAAGTGCTCGACGTCGCGCAAGGCATTGCAGCGTATGCGCGACGGCGGGGTCGAGCCGACGATCGTCAAATATCTGGAGACACCGCCGAGCCGTGTCGCCCTGGAGAAGATGATCGCCGACGCCGGCATCGAGGTCCGTCAGGCAGTTCGCAAGCGCGAGTCCCTGTACACCGAGCTCGATCTCGCCGACGCGACCGACGACGAATTGCTCGACGCGATGGCTACCAATCCGATCCTCATCGAGCGGCCGTTCGTGGTGACCGACAAGGGCACACGACTCGCGCGTCCGGTCGAATCGATCGACGACATCCTCTGAGAAGAGGGCGGGCCGCCTAACCGCCGAACGGCGCGATGGCGGTCAGGGTGGGCTTCGGTAGCGGTCGCTGCACACGCGGCACTGCGATGGCGGCCAGGCCGCGAAGTACGCCCTTTGTCATGTCGAAGAAGTCGAAGTAGTCGCGCCAGACCGTGATCAGGCCATCCTCGATCTCGAATCGGCCACAGACCCAGAACTGCATCGAGAACCTGCCGAAGGTGAGTTCGTCGATGCGTTCGGTCAGCACCACGGGGCCGTCGGTGGTGACGTTGATGAACTGCACGCCGAAGCCCGCGCGAGGGTTCTCCATCACCCTGAGGACTTTGGCCACGCGGGACTTGCCGCGGATCGTCGAGACGCCCACGTTGGTGTAGTCGATGTCGGGGTGAACCAGCTCCATGGCGGCGTCGAGGTCGCCGAGGGCGAGCAGTTCGAGGAATGACCGGGCGATCTCCGCCTCAGATCTGTCGGTCTCTGTGTCGAAATCGTCTGTCATACCGGCGACGCTACCCGCCGGTGCCGCGGCGTGGTCGCCGAAGTCGGCGAGCCGGTCACAGCGCCGCCCATCAGCGCGAATCGGAGCCAGGGCACGGGTGCGGTATAGTCTGACCCGTTGTCTCGGCGAGGGTGATCTCGATTGTCACCGTGATCGGCGCGGCGTGGTTCTCCCCTTCGGGTGCACTGTGGCTGTCTGTCGATGTTGTCGTGACCCACAGACCCACCACCCGTAACACCGAGGAGAACACCCATCATGGCCACTGCCAATCAGGCCAGCAATCTGAGCGTTTCGATCCGCACCGAGAGCGGCAAGGGCGCAGCCCGTCGCACCCGTCGCGCAGGCAACGTGCCCGCCGTCCTCTACGGCCACGGCACCGAGCCCAGGCACCTCACCATCCCGGCCCGCGAGTTCGCCGCGATCTTGCGTAACAACGGTCTCAATGCCGTCATCGACCTCGACATCGAGGGCGAGACCCAGCTGGCACTGACCAAGCAGGTCGACGTGCACCCGATCCGCAATTACATCGAGCACGCCGACCTCGTCGTGATCAACCGCGGCGAGAAGGTCACCGTCGAGGTCGCGATCGTTGTCGAGGGCGACGCCGCCCCCGGCAACCTGGTCACCCAGGACGCCAGCGTCATCGAGATCGAGGCCGACGTGCTGTCGATCCCCGAGCAGATCGTCGTGTCGGTGGAAGGCAAGGAAGCCGGATACTCGATCAGCGCTGCCGAGCTCGACCTGCCCGAGGGCGTCACCCTGATCTCCGATTCCGAGACGCTGATCATCGCCGTCAACGAGGCACAGAAAGCCGAGACCGAATCGGACGCCGATGCTTCAGAGCCGGCAGAGACGACCGGTGAAACGGCCGACGAGGGCGACTCCGCCGGCGAGTAGATCAACGCCGCAAGGATTCCGCCGTCTCCGGCCCGCGCACTTCGGTGTCGCGGGCCGGAGTCGTCTGCGGCGTCGGCCTCGACGAGGCGCCTGCCGACGTTCCCACTAGCTTGATGGTCACTCCCGCCGCGCTGACCACGACGCCGGCCACCTCCCACACCCCGAGCTGGTCGCCGAACATGGGCCAGGCGATCACCATGGTGGTGGGCGGCACGAGCAGCAGCAGGGTGCTCAGGTGCATCGGTCCGGCCTCCCGATTGACCCACAGGTAGGCACCCCAGCCGCCGAACGTCGCAAAGAGAACGGCCCAGCCCAGCGACCACGCGAAGTCGAACGTCATCGGCGGAATCACGTCCCCGACAGCAACATTCACGGCCCAGAAGATGACGGCACCCACGACGCACTGCACCGCCAGCGCGGCTGCCATCGGCTCGGGTGGCCGCAGTCGCCGCTCGGTGAGTGTGGCCGCGACCAGGGCGAGCATCCCGAACGTGCACAGCAGGTAAGCCCACCAGGGAACGCCGCCGCCGTGCATCTTGCCCCCGACCACAAGTCCGACACCCACGATGCCGACGGCCAGGCCGAGCCACTCACGGGCTCCTATCCGCTGACCGAGCACGGGAACCGCACACGCCGCCACCACCAACGGCTGCAGTGAACAGATCAATGCGGTGATGCCGGGACTCAGCCCCGCGCCCACCGAGGCGCTGATCGCCCCCAGGTACAGACCCTGCATCACGATCGCCAGGCCCACCTGTCGCATCACGCCTGCGCGGGTGATGCGCAGACGCCTCACCACACAGAAGCCGATCAGCAGGATGGCAGCCACCGCGAACCGGCAGCTGAGCAGCATGTGCCAGGAGGAGTAGCGGGCGGCGAGCTCTGCTCCGAGATAACCCGAGCTCCACGTGAGCACCAGAACCGTCGAGGCTTTGATCATGACGACAGGTAAACACACCGGTCGGTATACTTGCAGTGTACCGAGCCACCGACGAGGAGATCCATGACCGTTCCCGCTGTCCTCGACGTACCGACCGAGGCGCCCATGACCCCCGCAGCAGAGCGAATCCTCGACGCCGCGGGGACCTTGTTCTACACCCACGGCATCCGAGCGGTCGGCGTCGACTCGATCGCCGAAGCCGCCGGCACCACCAAGAAGACGATCTACGACCGGTTCGGATCCAAGGACGGGCTGATCGTCGCGTATCTACATCGCCGAAGTCTGCGTTGGCGCAGCCTCGTGCTCGACTTCATCCGCCCCCTTCCGGTCGGCCGCGCACAGGCCCTGGCCGTCTTCGACGCCACCGACGAATGGATGGCGTCGTGGGTACGCGGCTGCGGTTTTATCAATGCGTACGCCGAGCTCGGCGGAACCGACCATCCGGGTGTCGAGATCATCGTCGAAGAGAAGGCTTGGGTGCGTGACCTGTTCGCGCACACCTGTACCGCAGCCGGCTATCCCGAGCCCGAGTTCCTCGCCGGGCAGCTGACGCTCCTGCATGAGGGCAGCATCGTCGCCCGGACCGCGGGAGCACAGGACGATGCGTCACGGGTTGCGAAGCTGACCGCGCAGATACTGCTGGACGTCCCGGTGGGCGAACCGTCGTGATGGGCGCGGGTGACAGAATGAGCGCGTGACCGAGAGCATCGTGATTGTCGGCCTGGGCAATCCGGGCTCCCGCTACGAGAAGACCCGCCACAACGTCGGGACGATGGCGGTACAGCACCTGGCCCACAAGCTCGGCGAAAAGTTCAAGGTGCACAAGAAGTCCGGGGCCCAGATCGCGGTCGGACGGTTGGCAGGCAGTCCCGTTGTCCTGGCCGTCCCGACGTGCTTCATGAACGAATCAGGCCGCCAGGTCGGGCCGTTGGCGGCGTTCTATTCCGCAGGTCCGCAGTTCTCGGGACCACACACACTCGTGGTGGTCCACGACGAATTGGACATCGACTTCGGTGCTGTCCGCCTCAAGCAGGGTGGCGGCGAAGGTGGCCACAACGGCCTTCGCTCCATCTCGCAGGCCGTTGGCAGCAAGGACTACCTCCGGGTCCGGCTCGGAGTGGGCCGACCACCCGGTCGTCAGGATCCCGCCGACTTCGTCCTCAAGCCCTTCTCGACGTCCGAACGCACCGAGGTGCCACTGCTGCTGGAGAACGCGTCCGACGCGATCGAATTGCTGATCTCGAACACTCTGGAAGACGCTCAGAACCGCGTGCACGCGTGGTGAGCTGACAACCGCGCCGTCGCGCCGGAGAAGCTCGATTTGTGAGGTGGCACTCGCTAGCCTGTTACAAGCTTCGCCGGCCGACCGATACATCGAAGAAGCCGCAATGAAAAGAGGAACGCATGCCAGTCATCGCTGACAAATCGGGGATCAACAACGTCGGGATTCTCGGCATCGGCGCCTATCGGCCGGATCGCGTGGTCACCAACGCAGAGATCTGCGAGAAGATCGACTCCAGCGATGAATGGATCTACACCCGCACCGGCATCAAGACCCGGCGGTTCTGCGGGCCGGACGAGAACGTCACCACGATGGCCATCGATTCCGGACGCAAGGCCATCGCCAATGCGCTGCTGAGCGGTTCGGACATCGACGCCGTCATCGTCGCCACCAACACCCACCTGCTGCTCACCCCCGGTGCCGGCACCGCAGTCGCCACCGCGCTCGGCGCCAACGGCGTGCCCGCTTTCGACGTCACCGTCGGATGCGCCGGATTCGGCTACGCGATGGGTATCGGCGCCGACATGATCCGCGGAGGCAGTGCCACCAACGTTCTTGTCATCGGATCCGAGCAGCTGTCGATCGCGCTCGACATGACCGATCGCGGCAACTGCTTCATCTTCGGTGACGGCGCCGGTGCCGTTGTCCTCGGAGCCACCGAAACCCAGGGCGTCGGCCCGGTCATCTGGGGCAGTGACGGTTCGCAGTACGACGCGATCCGCCAGGACATCGACTGGCTCGAGTTCATCGAAGGCGACCGCAAACAGCGCCCCTACCTGCGAATGGAGGGCACCAGCGTGTTCCGCTGGGCGGCATTCGAGATGGGCAAGGCAGCTCAGCGGGCACTGGACGCCGCAAAGATCGACGCGCAGGAACTCGACGTCTTCGTCCCGCACCAGGCGAACGCACGAATCAACGACCTGCTGGCCCGCGGCCTCAAACTCCGCGACGACGCTGTTGTCGCCGGCGACATCGAGACCACCGGCAACACCTCTGCCGCCTCGATCCCGCTGGCCATGGAGGACGTGCTGTCCAACGGCAAGGCCAAACCGGGCGATACCGCACTGCTGCTCGGTTATGGCGCCGGCCTCAGCTACGCCGCGCAGGTGGTCACCCTCCCGCCGGTCCCCTTCGAGTAGCACCTCCACCGACCGGGCCGAAAACGCCGTTCAACGTGCCCTTACTTGCGTTGACCGGGCCGAAAACGCCGTTCATCGTGCCCCAACTTGCGTTGACCGGGCCGAAAACGCCGTTCAACGTGCCCCAACTTGCGTTGACCGGGCCGAAAACGCCGTTGACCGGGCGTTGGACCGCGTTGATCGGGCCACTGCGCGCGTAAACCCGGGCCTTTGGGCACGGTCGACGCCTGTTTCGGCACGGTCGACGGCTGTATCGGCACGGTCGACGGCTGTATCGGCACGGTCGACGGCTGTATCGGCACGGTCGACGGAGTTATCGGCACGGTCGACGGGCGGCGATTGGTACCCGAACGCGCTGGTCTGTAGCCTTTTCTGAGTGAGTTCCGACCCGACCGCTACACCTGCCGAAACCCCTACCGCCAACAAGGCCGTGGTGGCCCGCGAGGTGGCCCGCCGTCGCACATTCGCGATCATCTCGCACCCGGACGCCGGTAAGTCGACGATGACCGAGGCGCTGGCCCTGCATGCGCGGATGATCAGCGAAGCGGGCGCCATCCACGGCAAAGCCGGCAGGCGCTCGACCGTGTCGGACTGGATGGAGATGGAAAAGGCTCGCGGAATCTCCGTGAGCTCGACCGCATTGCAGTTCAACTACCGACTCGACAAGACAGGTGGCGGTGTCGACGAGGTCAATGTGATCAACCTCGTCGACACGCCCGGTCACGCCGATTTCTCCGAGGACACCTACCGGGTGCTCACGGCCGTCGATGCCGCCGTGATGCTCATCGATGCGGCCAAGGGACTCGAGCCGCAGACTCTGAAGCTGTTCCAGGTGTGTCGCCACCGCGGCATTCCCATCATCACCATCGTCAACAAGTGGGACCGGCCGGGACGCACTCCGCTGGAGCTGATCGACGAGATCAGCGACCGCATCGGTCTGACCCCCACCCCTCTGTACTTCCCTGTCGGCATCGCCGGAGACTTCCGCGGATTGCTCGACCGGCGGACCGGCAAGTACATCCACTTCACACGCACCGCCGGTGGCGCGACGATCGCACCCGAAGAGCTCGTCGAACCCGAGGACGCCCTCGCTCGCGAGGAGGACGACTGGACCACGGCAGTCGAGGAGAGCGAGTTGCTCTCGGAGATGGGGCAGGACCACGACCAGGAGAGGTTCCTGGCCGGCCAGACGTCGCCGATGATCTTCGCCTCGGCTGTGCTCAACTTCGGTGTGCGCCAGCTACTTCAGGCCCTGATCGAGTTGGCGCCGCCCCCCACAGGCCGTGAGGCGATCGACCACACGGTCCGCGAGGTCGTCGACCCGTTCAGCGCCGTGGTCTTCAAGGTGCAGGCGGGCATGGATTCGTCGCATCGAGATCGACTGGCGTACATGCGTATTGTCTCGGGAGAGTTCGAGCGGGGCATGGTGGTCACCCACGCTCAGACCGGAAAACCGTTTGCCACGAAGTACGCCCAAGCCGTGTTCGGCCGAGACCGCTCGACGGTGGACACCGCTTACCCCGGTGACGTGGTGGGTTTGGTCAACGCCATGGCGCTGGCCCCCGGCGACACCCTGTACTCGGGTCCGAAAGTTCAATTCCCGCCCATCCCCTCCTTCGCCCCCGAACACTTCTCGGTGTGCCGTGCCGAATCGGCAGGCAAGTACAAGCAGTTCCGCAAGGCCATCGACCAACTCGATTCCGAAGGTGTTGTGCAGGTGCTGCGCAACGATATTCGCGGCGATGCCTCCCCGGTGCTCGCCGCTGTCGGTCCGATGCAGTTCGAGGTCGTGACGGCCCGGATGAAGACCGAGTTCGGGGTTGAGACGAGCTTCCAGGGCCTGCCTTACCAGTTGGCCCGTCGAACCGACGCCGAGAGTGTGGACGAACTGAACCGGCAGCGAGGGGTGGAGGTGTTCACCCGCAGTGACGGGGCACTGCTGGCACTTGTCAGCGACAAGTGGCGGCTGCAGTACATCGAGAAGGAACACGGCGACCTGACTCTGGAACCCCTGGTGGCGGCGGCAGATTGATGCGGTCACGGTTCCACCGGGTCGCGATGGCGGTCGTCGCATGCGCTCTGGTGACGGCCGGATGCGGTGGCCCGTCGAACTCGTCCGAGGACCCCGTGAGTTCATCGACGGTCGCGCCGACGCCGACGGTCCCGCAGAACGCCAGAGTCGCCGATGACCAGTGCCGATCGACACCGCCGGCCGGCCCGATCGATCACAGTCTGCAGAATCTCTCGTTCGCGACCGGCCAGGCCACGGTTGCGATCACGGGCGCCGAACCACAACAAGGCTGCTATCGCTTCGCGCGGTGGGGCAACGCCGATCCGGCGGTCCCGATCGACAGTCTGCTGTTCCTGTTCAAAGACGACGGCTCCGACGGCGTCACCATCGACATGCTCGTCGGCGACCTGACCACCCGCACTGCACTCAATGCGCGGATCACGGCTGTCGTCGACGGGACCGCCTACGGTGCCGACACCTGTGCGACGACGGTGACCGCCCTGTCCAGCACCGCCGTCGCCGGTGAGTTCAACTGCCCGACCGCAACTCGCGTCTTCGGCAACCCTTTTGCTCCGCTCGACGACACCGAGCCCGAACCGAGCCAGTCGTCACCCTTGCCGACGGTCGCGGTGTCGGGTTGGTTCACCGTCGCTCCGGACGCGGGCTAACGCGAGACGTCGAAAGCCGCCGATGTACCGGTGAAGCCGGTGATCGTGCCCGCCGGATTCTTCGAGTCGCCGAAGTAGCGGATGCGGAACCTGCCGGACGTCCCGGCAGGAATGTTCCACAGGACGGTGATCACCGAGGTGTCGGTACTGTTGGCCGGTCGCGCCCAATGCATCTCGGTCGACCATGCGTTGTCGTCGTAGACCCGGTCCCACGTGCCGTCCGTCCACTGTTGCACTTCGACGTAGGTATCTGACGTACGCAAATTGTTGTTGGGATGGGCACCGACGAACTCCACGGCCACCGTGCTCCCGCCTTGATGACGAGGCTCAGGACCCCTCAGTACGTCTCCGAAACGGTGCCCCGCGATCGGGACGTCCGGAGGTGGAGGCGGCACGAGATCCGGTTGGATGCCGGATTTGTTCAGGGGCGCCGGTCCCCGTCCGAGATCGGAACCCCTCGCCATGGCCCCGGCGAGGGCGTCGAAACTCTGCATGTACGCCGACAGTGTCCACCGGCCGAACTGCGTCTCCCCACCCTCGTACTGCTGTGACACATACTCTTCCGGGATGGTGACGTACTGGCTGTATCCGTTGGCGAAGCCCTGCAGCAGTACGTTGTCCGCCGAAATCTGCAAGGCGTGTGCCACGACTTGCCGCACCCGGAGCCCTGAGACGATGGTGAACTCGGCAGGGGCAGCCGCAAGCACGAGATCGCCTATCCGGATGATCTGGACCGGCATGATCTGAGGTATCCATGGCCACGGTGGCAGCAGCCCCAACGGAAACGCGATGAGCTTGGGAGCCTGCACGTCTCGCATCCATGGCGACACCTCGGCGTCGAGCCCACCCACCGCGGCCACCAACGGATTGACCTGCCCCTCGTAGAAGAACGGCAAGGGCTGTTCGAAGTTGTCCTCCGAGCTGGTTGCCACCGCGCCGGCGCCCATCATCGCCGGGCTGGTGCGCGCCGGCTTCCCATCTGGGGTGTACGTACCGTCGATGGCGACGTCGGAGAAGTCGACGTAGTGCACCACAGATTCCACCCCGCTGCGAGTCATCGGCGAGGCAGAGCGGGATGCCTCCCGGCCCGCCTGATATTGACGCTCACCGATGATGGCGCAGTTGGCCCGGTTGTCGGCCGTGGGTCCAGATGGACTGAACGGCACCAGATCGAGGTTCGGGGTCATGTCTCCGGCGTTGGTCTGCGGGAACGCCGCGATCACGCCCGGCTCATCACTCTCCCATCGGTGGCTGGCATATCCCTTGTTGTCCACCGTGATCAGACGATTGTGGTCGGCGATCGAGGTGCCGTGCGTGGAGAACCAGGTGATCACGCCGATGTCTTTGCCTGCCTGCGCCAGCCGGAGCACGGTCACTGCTGGGTCGATGGCGTCGGGGAACGCATTCTTGTCATGGGGCGGGTTCAGATCGAAGGCAACTCTCGAACGCTGCGCGCTCGCATTGTGCAGCTCGGTTCGCCCCAGCTTCACCGTGCCGGGTGCAAGAGAGTCGTGTGCGCGGCAGATCGCGGCGAATATCCCGTTGACCTCAGCGTCGTACGAGTTCTTCTTGAAGCCGAACGCCGCCAACGTATACGCGTAGTCCCATGCGGTCCCACCACAAGAGTTGTGGTTGTGGGTGGCGTTGAGGTTGACGTTCTTCTCGGTGTACAGATCGCCGTACCGTGCCCGCAGCTTGGCCAGCACTCCGATGTGGATCGATTCGAACACGCACGAGGAGTCAGCCGTCACGAAGACCACCCGCTGACCCGAGGCACTGTCGGCGATGATGTAAGCCCTCGCGTGATAACGCATGTGCAATCCCGCGGCGACCTGCTGGGGCTGGGAGTAGCCCATCATTCCCTGGCCTGCCACCGCGCCCGTCATGTCGGCACGTCCGGCTCCCACGAGATAGCCGGGCTCTGCCGGTGCGGCCCCCGCTTGTGCGGAACCGAGCATTCGGGAGGTACCGACCGCCACGGTGGTCGCGGCAGCGCCGCCGAGGACGCGGCGTCTGGAGACTTCTGGTCCGTCGATCTTCATGGTCACCGATCCGTTGTTCAGTCGCCGAGTACCGAGGCGAGGTAGGGGTTGACAAACACGCGATCGGGATCGAGATCCCCACGCACACTGAGAAACTCATCGAACCGCGGGTACACCGACCTGAGGTGACGAGCGTCGCGGGTGTGCATCTTCCCCCAATGGGGCCGCCCACCGTGGTCGGCCATGATCCGTTCGACCTCGTCGAAGTAACCGTCCACCGGGTCTGCGTGATACCGGTGGACGGCAATGTACCCACTGTCCCGCCCACTCGCCGTCGACAGCATAAGGTCGTCTGCCGCCGCCGCACGAACCTCGATCGGGAAACTGACCCTGAACCCTCGCCGGTTGATCATGTCGCGTACCTCGTTCAGCGCCTGCGGTACCCGGTCCAGCGGGATCGCGTATTCCATCTCCCGGAAGCGAACCCGACGAGGTGAGACGAATACCTTGGTCGATGCATCCGTGTACGTCCGAGCCGACAAAGCGTTCCCGGCCAGTGAATTGATCCTCGGAACCGCCGAAGGAAAGCGGGCCCCGACCTCACAGGTGACGCGAAACAGCCCGTTGCTCACGACCTCGTCGTCGATCAATCGCCGGACCGCGCCGGGGCCAGACCTGGGTGTCTCGGGGGGAAGCTTGGTGTTGGTCTTCGTCAGCGCAAAGCCGGTGTGCGGGAACCAATAGAACTCGTAGTGGTCGTGGAGCGCGACCTTCTCGAGGAACGAGTCGATGACGTCGTCCACCTGCTCCGGACCTTCCTGGGCTCGCAGGGTGAATGCGGGTACACACTGCAGTGTCACCTCGGTGATCACACCGAGTGCACCGAGCCCCAGCGCGACGGCCGAGAGCAGTTGAGGCTCAGAGGTATTCACTGTGCGGACGTCGCCCTTGCCCGTGACCAACTGCACCGCGGTGATCTGTGTGCTGATCCCACCGTGGCGCAGGCCGGTGCCATGGGTCCCCGTCGATGTTGCACCTGAGATGGTCTGGGCATCCACGTCGCCGAGGTTTGCCATGGCCAACCCGTACGGCGCGAGAAGACCCGGGATCTCGCGCAAGGTGGTACCAGCTCGCAGTGTCGCCCGACCCGTGGCCGTGTCGACGGCGACGAGTCCGCGTTGACCTGACATGTCCAGCTGAATCTCCGGAGCAATGGCAATAGCACTGAAGCTGTGCCCCGACCCCACGGCCTTGACGGTCACACCGGTGGTACGAGCTCTCGCCACCACATCGGCAACTTCATGGGTGTCTCGTGGCGTCACCACCTCGGCCGGGTTCACCGATTCCGTCCGGCCCCAATTCCGCCACACCGCCGTCACAGAAAGCACTTCCCTTCGCCGCGATAGGTCGGCAGTTCACCGACCACCCTGCCGCCGTCGACCACGAGGATCGAGTTGACGTGTTCACTCAGTTCACCGGACTTGGTGTGGCGCATCCACACCCGGTCGCCGACCCGCATCTGTTGTGCGGCCTTGCCGGTCAGTGGCGTCTGTACTTCCCCGGCCGCCTCGCGCGGCAGGTAGTCGAGTCCCGCCGGCCACACCGGCAGCGGCAACCGGTCCCGGGCCGGCGGTCCGGACGCGACCCACCCACCACCCAGGCACGTGACGATGCCCCGTGCCGGAACGCGAACAACCGACAAGCCGAACGACATGGCCGGCGCCGGCTTGAAATAGGCATAGTTGTCGAACAGGTGGCCGCCGAAGAAACCACTACCCGCAGCGATGTCCGTGATGGACGGGTCGGCGGCGGTGACCTCGATCGAACCGGTCCCCCCGGCGTTGACGAACTCGAGGTCCGCGATCGTGCGCAGGGCATCGACCACCCGCCCCCGCCGATCGACCAATTCGGCCATCGACCGCCGCTGCATCTCGGTGATCATCTTGTTACGCAAGCGCTTGCGCGGAATGGCATCGCCCACACCGGCCACCTGGGCCTCGTACGACATCACTCCGACCAACCTCACTCCAGGCCGCGCAGCCACCTCGTGCGCGAGTCGTTTGGCTTGCGCCACTGTGCGAATCGGCGATCTCCGAACACCGATGTGCCCGAGCAGTCGGGAGGAGTAGGACGCATCGACGTCGATGGCGACCCTCACGTCAGCGGCACCCGGTGGCACTGCGTGCGCGATGAGGTCGAGGTGGTCCACCGAATCGACCAGGAGGGTGACCCTTTCCGCCGCCACCGGGTCCGTCGACAGTTTTGCGATCGCATGCGCATTGGCTGTCGGATATCCCACCAGTACGTCGGTCACAGCCGCCTCCGTGGCGAGCCAGTGGGCTTCGGCGACGTCGTAGGCCAGAACACCGGCGAAGCCATCGGTGGCCAGGATCTCACTGATCACCGAACGCACCCGCAACGATTTGGAGGCGATCCGAATCGGCACTCCACCGGCTCGCGCACGCAGATCTGCCACGTTGTGCCGTAGCGCTGTCAGTTCGAGTACTGCCACCGGCCCGTCGGGCGCACCGTGGTCGCGCACCGCCTGATCGATGGCACGCCAATATGTTTCGGGTTCTGCCGCCCACGGCCACTCCGGTCGCATCACGGCTCCGTCCAGTCCGAGTTCGGTCATCGCACACTCCTGACCCGGAGCACCGACAAACCGCCGAGTATCCCGAAGAACGCCGACGCGACGAACAGGCCGGTGAACCCGGACGTGAGGTGGACGATGAAGGCCCCGAGCAGCGGGCCCAGCGCTTGGGGCACGGCCATCGCGATGTTCATGATCCCCAGGTCCTTTCCGTAGTGGTCGGCGTCGGGCAGCACTTGCGTGGCCAGCGCTTGGTCGACGGCGAGGAAGCATCCGAATCCCGCGCCCAGCAACGCGGCCGCGACGATTGTCGTGGCGAGGCCGGGAACCAGCGCGATCACCAGTGCAGCAGCGCCTTGGAGCACACCGGCAACGAGGACAAACGGTTTGCGCCTCCCGATCCGGTCACTCAGGGCGCCGGATCCGACCGCGACGGCGATGACGAACACCATGTAGACCGCGGTGAGAGCCAGCAGCGACTCCTCGGGCTCGGACACCTCGAGCCCGAACTGGAGGTAGAAGAACAACAGCGATGTCCCGAGCGCATTGCCGATGTTGACGAGCACCCGTCCCAGCAGTGTCCAGCCGAAATCTGGTTGTTCGCGCGGCGAGATCCACAGCTCGGCGAACAGCGCGCCCACAGCCAGCCGCCGTGTCGCGACCGATTGCACGGGCGGGTCAGGAACCCAAAGGGCAAAGGGCACAACGAATACAACGAGCAGCAGCGCCAGCAAGGCATACCCGGCGACGTAGTGTGCGCCCACCGCGGTGAGCACAGCGATACCGGCGATGGTGCCGATCGCCTGCGGCGCCGATACCCAGCTCGACACCACCCCGCGTTGCTCGACGGGCACGTGGTCGCTGATGAGTGCGGTCAGTGCCGCTGCGGCCATGCTGAAGCCGGTCAGCGCCAGGCACCAGAAGAGGGCCAGCCCCCAGTAGGTGTGCTGCGGGCCCAGCATGACAAGCGCGGCCGCGAAGACCGCCGTGCCGGCGAGGATCCAGGGGCGCCTGCGGCCGAATCGACCGGAGGTCCGGTCACTCAGGGCGCCGGCGAGCGGGAACGCCACCAGAGCGCACACCGCCGACATCCCGGAGATCGTTCCGAATGTGGTGACGCTGCGTTCCCAGTTACTCTGCTGCAGTACGTCTCCCACGCCCAGCCAGTCATTGATCTGTTCGGGCAGCGCCAATTGGAACGGTGCAAGCTGCGCCATCCAGATACCCACCCAGGCCAGCGCGAACAGCGCCACCCACCGTCTCGACACCCTCGGCTGCGTCGTGATGGTCACGGTGACACCAGATGTGAACGCAACATGGTCACGGTTGCATCGATGATCCGCTCTGCGATCTCACGGTTGCCGGTGCTGAGGTACGCCAACGTCAGACCATCGGTGGCCGCGACCACCAGCGGTGCGAGATTGCTGGGCGCGGTGGCCCATTGAACATGCATCGCCTCGGCCGCCGCTTCCAGCGTCGTCTGCGCTATTTCGTAGTACCGGTCGTAGAGACGTTGCGCGAAGTGCTCGAGTCCTTTTGTCCGCCTGGCGTATTGAGCCAGTGTGATCATGGCCGATTCACGCCCGGGGTCGGCGATGATGCTCTCGAGATACGACATCAGCCCGGCTTTGAGGAGATCGCCGATGTCGGCCGGCAGAACCCATTCGGCTGCTTGTTCGGCCCCAGCACCTTCGGTATGACGCTCGGGTTCGTCCGGCCCGGCGGCAATGGACTCGGAAGCAATCAGCCCAGAATCAACCGATTCGGGGCTCGGCGACGGAGGACTCAGGGGCGCGATGAAGGTGGCAAGTTCGTCGGAGGTTCCACGCGCCACCAACTCGGCGAGTAGTTCGTCGCGCGATTCGAACGCGTAATGGAAACTGGCGAGTGACATCGAGGCAGCAGCACTGATCCGCCGGGTGGTAGCGGCTTCGACCCCGTGCTCGGCGATCACCCGGAAAGCGGCCTGGACCAGCAGATCTCTGCGGGTCTCCACGGACATCCTCGCCACGGACCACCCTTTCGCCACCGAGTGAGTGGGTCAGATGACCCACTCGTGGTGTCGAGAGTATGGCACCGGGAGTCACCGCGCTGTACGAATGGCCAGGTCGACCAGAATCGGCATGGTCACGCATTGCCCACCGACGTGGGAACGCCTTCGAACTCCGGCCAGGTGACGGCTAGCCGACGATGCGGGCAACCACTGCTGGATCCACATCGGCGAGGTCGGCCGGGTCGAACCGCGGGTTTCGATCCTTGTCCACGAGCACGGCCCGAACCCCTTCGGCGAAGTCGTGAGTGCGGGTGATCTGTTCGGCGGCGTTGAGCTCGCGTTCAAGGCACTGATCAAGCGTTGAGCGGCTACCGAGGTCGATCATGGCAGCCGTCACGGCAAGGCTGGTGGGTGACGCCTGGTCGAGCAGGGCAACCATCTCGGTGGCCCATTCGTCGACCACGGCGCCGCGCAACCCGCCGACGATCGCCTCGATCGGGTCATCGCTGAAGTACTCGGCGATCTTCGCCAGCGGCAACTCGGTCCCGGTGACGGGTTCCGCGCGTCCCGACAACGCCTGGCCCAGCGGCACTCCCGCGCGGATGTCGTCCGCCAGGCCCTCGAACAGATCGCTCGGCACGAAGTGGGTGGCCAGGCCGAGCGCCACCGCGTCCGCGCCACGCACCCGCGCGCCGGTGAGGCCGAGCCAGAGCCCGACGCCGGCCGGCAGTCGCGGCAAGAAGTAGGTGGATCCGATGTCCGGGATGAACCCGATTGCGGTCTCGGGCATTGCGATCATGGCCTTTTCACTGACCACGCGCACCTCACCGTGCACACTGATGCCGAGCCCGCCACCCATGGCGGCACCGTCGATCAGCGCGACATAAGGCTTGGGGTATTCGGCGATCAGCTGGTCCAGTTCGTATTCTGCGCTGAAATACCGTGTCACAGAAGCGTGGTCGCCGGCAACGGCGGCGTCCCGAATCGCACGGATGTCGCCACCTGCGCAGAATGCTCGATCACTGGCCGAGGTGACCAGCACGAGTTCGATGGCCGGATCGTCAGCCCACGCCGTGAGGACGGGGAACATGTCGTCCACCATCGTCTGGTCCAGGGCATTGAGCGCCTTGGGGCGATCAAGGATGATCTCACCGACCCCACCTGAGACCTGTGTACGGATGAACGACATCGATTCCTCCTTCTCAGCCGACCTGGTCGGCGAGTTCCATCCATGACTCCTCGGCCGCTTCCCGCTCTGCGACAACGTCTTTGAGCTCGGCATTGAGCTTCATCAACTGGTCTGCATCGGTCGCGGCCGCGGCCAGCAGTTCGTGCAGTTGCTTCTCGCGGTCGGCCAACCGCACCACCTGCTTCTCCAGGCGTTTCAGCGACTTCTGCATGTCCCGCTCGCTGCCGGAGCCCTTTGCCGCACCGGCACCGGCACCCGTTGCCGGGGTCGCACCGGGGCGTGACGGGGCCGCCGAAGTCGGCGCCGGTCCGGCCGCGAGCTTCTTGAGATATTGCTCGATGCCACCCGGCAGGTTGGTCAATCGGCCGTCACCGAACAGTGCCCAGGTGCTCTCGCAGATCCGCTCGATCAAGAACCGGTCGTGACTGATGACCACGAGCGTGCCCGCCCAGTTGTCGAGCAGATCTTCCAGTTGCTGCAACGTGTCGATGTCGAGGTCGTTGGTGGGCTCGTCGAGCAGCAATACATTAGGCTGCGCCATCAAGACTCGGGTCAACTGCAGTCGGCGGCGCTCCCCACCCGAGAGATCACCGACCGGCGTGCGCTGCTTGGCCGGGGTGAAGCCCAACCGTTCGGCCAACTGGCCGGCCGATATCTCCTTGTCACCCAGGGTGATCCGGCCGGCCACATCTTCGACCGCCTCGATCACGCGCATGTTGACGGGCAGGTCGTCGAGTTCCTGGCGCAGCCAGCCGATCGACACGGTCTGACCTTCGATCCTCTTGCCCGCGGCAGGCGGTGTCTCACCGGCCAGTGTGCGGAGCAGGGTGGTCTTACCCGAGCCGTTGATACCGACGAGTCCGATCCGCTCCCCCGGGGCCAGGCGCCAGGTGAGGTCGTCGAGAAGAACGCGTCCGTCCGGGGTGGTCAGCCGTGCATCTTCCAGCTCGATGACAACCTTGCCCAGCCGCCGTTTGGCAAAACTGGCCAACGCCACCGAATCTCGCGGTGGCGGTACGTCGGCGATCAGCTTCTCCGCGGCCTGGATCCGGTACTTCGGCTTCGACGTACGAGCCGGGGGGCCACGCCGCAGCCAGGCGAGCTCTTTCCGGGCCAGGTTCTGCCGGCGTTCCTCGGCAGCGTCGGACAACCGCGACCGTTCCGCGCGGGCATACACCCAGTCGTTGTAACCGCCTTCGTAACTCTCGACCTTGCCGTTCTGCACCTCCCATGTCTGGGTGGCGACGCGGTCGAGGAACCACCGGTCGTGGGTGACCACCACGAGTGCACTGCGCCGCGAGACCAGATGGTCTGCGAGCCAGGCGATGCCCTCGAGGTCGAGGTGGTTGGTGGGCTCGTCGAGGATCAACAGGTCGAGGTCCTGGACCAGTGCGGCCGCCAGCGCGACCCGGCGCCGCTGTCCACCGGAGAGGTCGGTGACGAGAGTGTCCAGACCCAGTGCGCCGATACCGATTCCGGCCAGCACCGAACGGATTCGGGCGTCGCCGGCCCACTCGTGTTCGGCCACATCGAGGGGTGCGAGCACAACCTGGCCGATGGTTTCCTCCGGCGGCAGATGGCCGCGTTGGGTGACCACCGCCATCCGCAGACCGGTGCCCCTGGCGACACGGCCTTCGTCGGGGGGTTCGATACCGGCCAGGATCTCCAGCATCGTGGTCTTGCCACCACCGTTGAGGCCGACGACCCCGATCCGGTCGCCTTCCTGCACACCGAGACTCACCTTCTCGAGCAGCGGCTTCACCCCGAACGACTTGCTGATGTTCTCGACGCTGATGAGGTTCGCGCCGTTCGTCTTTCGTCCTGCGGTGGTCATGTGGCCCCTTCGATCAGGCGGGCGCCGGCAACCGGTCCGGACGCGGTCCGGACTGCGCGGCACACCCCGGCTCCCGACAACTCGGCGGCGGTGGTCACGGCGGACGTCTCATCGGCACACAGGAACGCGCAGGTCGGTCCGGACCCGGACACGATCCCGGCCAGCGCCCCGGCGTCGACGCCTGCGCGCAGTGTCCTGCGTAGCGCCGGTCGCATCGACAGCGCGGCCGGTTGCATGTCGTTGTGCAGCAATCCCGCCACGCGCACGGGGTCTCCCGACGCCAGCGCCTGCAAGAGTTCGTCCGGCGATTCGGTGTAGGTGCCGGTGTCCTCTTCCGAGGAGTACGACTTTCGGAGTTGATCGAGTTCGCGGTACACGGCGGCGGTACTGAGTCCTTCCTTGGCCACGGCCAGCACCCAGTGGTACTCGCCGCGTGAGAGCACAGTGGTCAATTTCTCGCCACGACCCGTGCCGAGTGCGGTACCGCCCCGCACCGCAAACGGGACGTCGCTGCCCAGTTCGGCCGCGAGGTCGCGCATCTTGTCGCGACCGATGTCCAGTCGCCACAACCGTGCCAGTGCCACCAGCGTCCCGGCGGCGTCCGCGCTTCCCCCGGCCATCCCCCCGGCAACGGGAATGCCCTTGGTGATGCTGATGGCGACAGCGGGCTCGCGACCGGCCACCCGGGCCATCAGCTCCGCGGCGCGCCAGGCGAGGTTGGTCGCATCGAGGGGTACCGCACCGGCGCTGTCGCCGGTGACGGTGATCGACAGTGCGTCGGCCGTGACCACCGAGATGGTGTCCGACAGCGAGAGCGCCTGGAAGACGGTGGTCAATTCGTGATAGCCGTCACGACGCGGCAAACCGACCCCCAGGTGCAAGTTCACCTTGGCAGGCACCCGAACGGTGACGGGGCGTGGGACGACAGACAACACGGTGTTCAAGTCTATGCGGCCCGCCTAATCGAGCTGCGCGGCGAGCGCGACGTAGTCCTCGATGGCCAGCCGCTCACCGCGCAGACCTGGGTCGATCCCGGCGGCGACCAGCATGCTCTCCGCCTGTGCGGCAGAACCGGCGAGTCCCGAGAGGGCGGCCCGTAATGTCTTGCGCCGCTGGGCGAAAGCCGCATCGATCACCGAGAACACCCGACGTCGATGTACGTCGTCGATCGGCCACGGCGACTGGGCGTATCGGCGGATCCGCACGAGTCCGGACTCCACCTTGGGTTCGGGCCAGAACACGCTGCGCCCCACGGTTCCCGCCTGCCCGACATCTCCGAAGAAGCGCGCCTTGACGCTGGGGACCCCGTAGACGCGACCACCTGGCCCCGCGGCGAGCCGTTGGGCCACTTCGAGTTGCACCATCACCAGGGCCGAGGTGATGCTCGGGAACTCCGACATCAGGTGCAGCAGAACCGGCACCGCGACGTTGTACGGGAGGTTCGCGACCAACGCGGTGGGCGGCTGCGGTAGATCGGCTGCCGTGACCCGCAGTGCGTCGGCGGTGACAACGGTGAGTTCACCTGCCTGATCGGGCGCGCGGTCGGCAACAGTGTCGGGCAGACGACCGGCGAGGCGAGGGTCGATCTCGACGGCGAGCACCGATCGTGCCGCGCCGAGCAACCCCAGGGTCAGCGAGCCGAGCCCCGGACCGACCTCCAGGGCGACGTCATCGGTTCCGACGCCCGACGCCGCGACGATCCGCCGCACGGTGTTCGCGTCGTGAACGAAGTTCTGCCCCAGCGTCTTGGTGGGCCGGATGTCGAGAGCGGCTGCGAGTTCCCGGATTTCGACGGGGCCGAGCAGCGCGGGCGAGTTCGTCAGAGCGCTGCCCGATCAACGGGTGCCTGCGCGGTCAGCGCAAGCCGAGTTTCGAGGAACAAGAGGGCCACGCGCCCCATCCTTGCGCGGCCTGGGTCTTGGTGGCAATTGCGATCTGTTCTTCACGGGTCGCAAGGTCGGCACGTGGGGCGTATTCCTGCCCACCCCAGCGGTCCCAGGTGTTCTGGTCGAACTGCACGCCACCGTAGAAGCCGTTACCGGTGTTGATCGCCCAGTTACCGGTGGCCTCGCACTGCGCCAACGCATCCCACACCGAGCCCGGCGGCACGTACGGCGCACCCGGTTTGGTGCCCACGGCAACTTCTGCGGCGACCGGTTCTACCTTGACCTCGGCATCGACCTGCTTCTTCGCGGTCTCCTTGCCGTTGACCGTCGTCACCTCGTAGGTGACCTCTTGCGAACCGGGGGTGCCCGGCTTCTTGACGACCTTGCGGTCCTTGACGAGGTTCGGGTCGTCGACCTTGTTCTCGGGCGGCGCGACGGGTTCGGTGACGGTGATCGTCTCGGTGCGAATACGCGTCACCGTGATGTCCATGTTGTTGGTCACCGGGGTCTCAGGCGCCGGGGTCACCTCATCGGTGGGGGCCAGCGGCTTCCCCGTGTCCGCGAGGAGTTCGGCGACGGTCTTGGCCGCGATGTCCTTGGTGACCTTCTCGGATCCATCGGTCAGGTGAACCTTCTTGGGCAGCACCACGTTCACCAGGCCGCCCGAGACGGGGAGCTGAGCGGTGGTGGGGCCTTCGATCTCGATCGAGTCCGAGACCAGGTTCACCTGCGCCAGTGCCTGCTCGACGGTGGTGGCGTTGGTCTTGATCTCCCGGGGGCTGCCGTCGACGTTCACGGTCAGGGTCTTGAGCCGGTGGAACGTGATGGTCTCACCGTCGCCGACACCTTCGCCCGGGGCCGGCTGGACCAGATCTCCGCCAGACGGGTCATAGCCCTGTTCCTGGAGGATGCCCTCGACGGAGGTGCGCATCGTGGCCACCGTCTTGAGCTCCCCGTCGACGTCGATGGTGACGTTCTTGTACATCGCGGTGCCCATGATGCCGCCGGCGATGAGCACGATGAGCAGAAGGGCGACAGCGATGCGCGGGGTGCGGGAGGTCGACGAGTTGATACGAGAGAGCACAGACATGATCACGTTAAGATAACGGGATGGTGTGTTTTGTGCAAAGCGGCAACTAAACGGCCTGTTCAGGCCCTTGTTCAGATGTCGAGACGATAGGCCCTCACGGCATTGGCCGTGATCGCCGAAGCGACCTCCGCAGCGTCCTGTCCTCGCACCTCCGCCAGCGCTCGCGCGGTGTACGGCAGCACGTACGACTGATTCGGCTGCCCGCGGTACGGGTGCGGGGTCAGGAACGGCGCGTCCGTCTCGATCAGCAGCAGGTGGTCGGGCACCAACTTGGCGGCCGCCTGCAAGGTGGTGGAGTTCTTGAAACTGACCGTCCCGGCGAAACTCAACAGATAGCCACGCTCGATGCACTCAGCCGCGATCTGCTCATCTCCCGAGAAGCAGTGCATGATCACCGTGTCCGGCGCCCCCTCGCGAGCAAGCACGTCCAGCAGATCCCGATCGGCCTCACGGTTGTGGATCATCAACGGCTTGCCGACCCTTTTCGCGAGGTCGATGTGCCAGGCGAACGCCTCGTGTTGTTGCGGCACCATGGCGCAGTCGTCCGATCGACCCGGCCAGTAGTAGTCGAGGCCGGTCTCCCCGACCGCGACGACCCTGGGATCGGTGAGCATCTGCTCGAGCTCCGCTTTGGCGGCGTCGTCCAGCTCATGGGCGTGGGTGGGATGCAGGGCCACCGCGGCGTACGCGCGCTGGTCCCACTGTGCTGCGGCGACTGCCCAGCGGGCGTCGACCATGTCATCGGCAACCGTGACCACCGCCCGCACGCCGACGGATTCGGCGTGGTCGAGGATGGCGGTCACCGAATCGGCGTCGCGGCCGCCACAGGCAGCCAGGTGGGTGTGGGAATCGATCAACGGTGCAAGGGGCTCAGGATCGGGTGGCGGGGTCCGGCGACGCTGCTTCTTCAACTCCTTGTTGCTGAGCCCGGAGTCGATGCCGTCGGTGATGTTTCCGTCAGGGGTATTGCCGTCAGGGGTGGTGCTCTGGTGGTCGGCCATCGCTACAGGTCCACCTCGCCGCTGATGACGGTGGCACTGCGGCCACCGACCCAGATGTCGGTGCCGTCATCGTCGATGTAGACCCGGCCTGCCCTGCCGAGCACGGTCCCCTGCGAGGCCACGTACGACGCCGGTACCGCCTGCTCACCACGCAGCCACGTCGCGAGGCCGGCATTGAGGCTCCCCGTCACCGGATCCTCGGGCGCGGCGACCCCCGGGATGAACGCCCGGACCTCGAAATCCGGCCGATCGGCGGGCATGGGCATATCGCCACGATACGAACCGATCACACCGACGTTGAGCGACCCGAGTGCATCGAAATCCGGGCGGACCTCGAGTACTCGCTGCGCGGAGGTGAGCATCAGACCGATCCACCGTGGCCCGTTGTCCACCCAGTTCGAGGCGACCACATCGGACGGTGCGAGACCCAGGGCTTTGTGGATCGTGGCCAGATCCTGGTCGTCGACAGCCCCCGACCGGACCAGCGGAGGACTCGCGAAAGCCAGGCGGTCGCCGTCGGACCTGATCGTGACCAGCCCGGCGCCGCACTCCTGAACGATGTTGTCGCCCTTGGGGACTCCCCCCGCACGCAACCAGGCGTGGGCTGACCCGAGGGTGGGGTGGCCGGCGAACGGCAGCTCTTCGGCAGTGGTGAAGATGCGCAGCTTGTAGTCCGCCGCCGGGTCGTCAGGGGTTTGGAAGAACGTCGTCTCCGCCAGATTCGTCCAGTTCGCGAAGGCCGCCATCGACGCATCGGTCAATCCGTCGGCGTCGAAGACGACGGCGACGGCGTTCCCCGAGAGGGATCCGGAGACGAAGACGTCGACTTGCTGGAAGGGGCGCAGGGGCATGTGTGAATTGTGCCCTGGTCGATTTACCGTTTTCCAATGGATATCGACATGGGCCGCGATGGCGGAACCCGGACGGACATCGAGACCCGGCCGGCCGACGACTCCGATGTACAGCGCTTGATCGCCGCTGCCGTCGCCGAGCTGAACGTCCGCTACCCAGAGGACGTGGAACTCGAACCCCTTCCCGCGACCGGCGACCACTTCGTGGCCGTTGTCGACGGTGTAGCAGTTGGTGTTGTCGTCCTGATCGGTGTGCGCCCTGGACTCGACGAGGTCAAGCGGCTGTACGTCGGGCCCGGGCAGCGCGGGCGAGGCGTGGCGCGGTCACTGATGAATGCACTCGAGCATCGGGCGAAAACTCGTGGGACCGATGTGGTGCGGCTCGAGACCGGCACACGCCAACCGGAGGCGATGGCGCTGTACGAGTCGTTGGGGTACTCCCCCATCGAGAACTACGGCCACTACGCAGGCAGCCCGTTGAGCCGCTGCTACGCGAAATCCCTGCGGTCCGTCGACGAGAGTCCACCCTCCGCCCGCGGGGCCGGGTACTAAGGTCGTGACGATGAGTGAGATCGAGAACCGGGTAGGAACGGCGCAGGTCGGCGACATCACGATCGCTTACGAGGACATGGGTGACCCGAACGATCCGGCCGTACTGCTGATCATGGGTCTCAGCGCGCAGTTGACGTTCTGGCAGACCGCGTTCTGTGAGTCCATCGCCGCCAGGGGTTATCGGGTGATCCGCTTCGACAACCGGGACATCGGCCTCTCGACGCATCTCGACGGAGTACGCGTCGACGGTTCGATGCTCACCAGGATGGCCCGCCACCAACTCGGCCTTCCCAGCGATGTCCCCTACACCCTCGTGGACATGGCCCAGGACGCCGTGGGCCTGCTCGACACCCTCGAGATCGAGAAGGCGCACGTGGTCGGCGGATCGATGGGCGGCATGATCGCCCAGGTCCTCGCGGGCCGACACCCCGAGCGGGTGCTCTCGCTCGCGATCTTCTTCTCCAGCACCAACGAGGCCTTCCTGCCACCCCCGGATCCGCGCAAATTGTGGGCGCTGCTGTCCGGACCCGGAAAAGGTGCCACCCGCGAGGCCTACATCGAGAACGCAGCCAAGGCGATCCGGGCCATCGGTAGCCCGAAGTACCAACTCAGCTGGGACGAGGCCCTGCGACGGTCGACCGCAGCGTACGACCGCGCGCACGACCCCGCCGGCGTGGTGCGTCAGACCTGCGCGGTGATGGGAACCGGCAGCCTGAAGAAGTACACCACCGCGATCACGGCACCGACCGTCGTGATCCACGGTAAGGCAGACGGGCTGATGCGCCCGTCCGGCGGCAAGGCCATCGCGCGCGCGATCAAGGGTTCCAAGCTCGTGTTGATCGACGGCATGGGCCATGATCTGCCCGAACCGCTCTGGCCTCAGTTCATCTCCGAGTTGGTGGCCAACTTCAGCCGGTCCACGAACTCCAACGCCGCACGGTGAGGGCGATCACCGGACCGTCGAGCGAAACGGTCTGATACTGCGGATATTTGGCGCGCAGGAGCCGAAATGCAACATCCACTTCGGGGCCGTCATCGTGGATCCGGGCTGTTCCCTCGGCCCGCACCCACCACAGTCGGCTCCAGTCATCCTCGTAGTGATCCACCACCAGGCTGACCTCCGGGCATTCGGCGATGTCAGCCAGGCGCCGCAAGGGTTTACCGGACTTCGGCTTGCCGTCGACCGCGGTGTAGATCAGGTCGCCGGCCGCGGCGAACACCACCGGGACCACATGGGGCCGGTGGTCGGCGGACACCGTGGCCAGCCGGGCAACGGGCGCACTGGCGAACAACTGTTTCGGGTCGGAGACGGCCACGATTCACCCTAGATCGCCGAGCCGGACCGGCAGGCGATGCCCACAGAGCCGTCAGCAGAGCCTGCGCAGACCTTGTAAGGTGATCACCCAGGAGTGCCGGGAAGTCTGGTCGGCCATGTGCAACGCGTAATCGATCTGCGTGCCATGTCATGTCATCACCGACAGATGTGAGGTACCTCGTTGTCTGACAACCAAGCTCCCGAGCCCACCGGACCGACACCGCCAGGTTCGGCCGGGCCACCCTCGCGGGGAACCGCACTCCCCATGTTCGCCCGGGGATCGTGGTCGGAGGTATCACGGGTCTCGTCGATTCTCCGAAAAGAAACCGTCGGCGGAGCCTTGCTGCTGGTCGCCACGGTGATTGCGCTGGTGTGGGCGAACTCACCGTGGTCCGATGCCTACACGTCGCTGGGTGAGACGACCGTCGGGTCGGACGCGCTGGGGCTGCATCTCGACCTGAGTCTGGCGACCTGGGCGGCCGACGGGCTGCTCGCCATCTTCTTCTTTGTCGTCGGCCTCGAACTCAAACGGGAATTCGTCGCCGGAGATCTCCGCAATCCTGCGCGTGCCGCGCTCCCGATCGCCGCGGCCGTCGGCGGGATGGTGGTGCCCGCCGCGATATTCGTGGCCATCACCCTGCCGGCCGGCGACGGCGCCGTCGAAGGGTGGGCCATCCCCACGGCCACCGACATCGCCTTCGCTGTCGCGGTGCTGGCCGTCATCTCCACCCATCTGCCTTCCGCGCTACGCACGTTTCTGTTGACCCTCGCTGTTGTCGACGACCTACTCGCGATCACCGTCATCGCTGTGTTCTACACCGAAGACGTCAACGTGGGAGCACTTGCGCTCGCGGTGCTGCCGCTCGCCTTGTTCGCAGTCTGTGTGCAGCGACGCATCCGGTCCTGGTGGGTCCTCCTCCCACTCGCCGCGTTGACGTGGGCGTTTGTACACGAGTCGGGCATCCACGCGACCGTGGCCGGCGTGCTCCTCGGGTTCACGGTTCCGGTGATCCGCAGTAAGGCAGCCGGAGGCCCCGACGCAGGGCCCGGCCTCGCCGAACACTTCGAGCACCGGATCAGGCCCATCTCCGCCGGCTTCGCGGTCCCGGTGTTCGCGTTTTTCGCCGCGGGCGTCGCCATCGGCGGTCTGTCCGGGTTCACCGACGCCCTACGAGATCCGATCGCACTGGGCATCATCGCCGGACTTGTCCTGGGTAAGCCGCTGGGGATCTTCGGCACCACCCGACTGCTGTCAGCCTTTACCCGCGCGAGCCTCGACACGGCGATTCGCTGGATCGATGTCCTCGGCATCGCGATGCTGGCCGGTATCGGATTCACCGTGTCCCTGCTCATCGGCGACCTGGCCTACGGCATCGGCTCCGAACGCGATGAACACGTGAAGATCGGTGTGCTCACCGGGTCACTGCTGGCCGCGGTACTCGCGGCCGTCCTGCTGCGCATCCGCAATCGGCATTACCGGGCCGTCTGTGCCGAAGAAAGCGTCGATGACAACCACGACGGCATCCCGGACGTCTATCAGACGCCACAGTCCCGTTGACCGAGCAGTGAGATGAGCCGGTCAGGCCCGGTGATTGCCTCTACACATCGGCGATAAGCTGTCACCCACCATGGCTTCTGCATCGAAACCGCCGTTTTACATCACCACGGCCATCGCTTACCCCAACGGGGCACCACACATCGGGCACGCGTACGAGTACATCGCCGCGGACGCCATCGCCCGATTCAAACGACTCGACGGCTACGACGTGCTGTTCGTCACCGGCACCGACGAGCACGGCCAGAAGATGCAGCAGACCGCCGAGAAGGAAGGCATCGAGACCCGGGCCCTCGCCGATCGGAACTCCGCAGCGTTCCGCACCTTGCAGGAGACCCTCGGTAGCAGCTTCGACCGGTTCATCCGGACCACCGACGCCGACCACCATGTCGCGTCGCAGGCCATCTGGGAACGAATGGTCGCCAATGGCGACATCTACCTCGACAAATACTCGGGCTGGTACTCGATCCGGGATGAGGCCTTCTACTCCGAGTCGGACACCACCGTGAACGAAGACGGTACGAGGGTCTCGACCGAGACCCAGACGCCGGTGGAGTGGACCGAAGAAGAAGCGTACTTCTTCCGACTGTCCGCCTACCAGGACAAACTGCTCGATCTCTACGAGAAGCACCCGGAATTCATCGGTCCTGGAACTCGCCGTAACGAGGTGTCGAGCTTTGTCCGCGGCGGTCTGCGCGATCTGTCGGTGTCGCGCACCACCTTCGACTGGGGCGTGAAGGTCCCCGGTCACGACGACCACGTCATGTACGTCTGGGTCGACGCGCTGACCAACTACATCACCGCTGCGGGCTACCCCGACACCGACTCGGAGCGATGGAAGAAGTTCTGGCCCGCCGATCTGCACATCATCGGCAAGGACATCATCCGGTTCCACTGTGTGTACTGGCCTGCTTTCCTGATGAGCGCCGGCATCGAACTGCCCAAACGTGTGTACGCGCACGGATTCCTGCTCAACAGCGGCGAGAAGATGAGCAAATCGATCGGCAATGTCGTCGACCCGTACGTGCTGGTGAACGAGTTCGGTCTCGACCCCATCCGCTTCTTCTGTCTGCGGGAGGTGCCGTTCGGGCAGGACGGGTCCTACAGTCACGAGGCCATCGTCGCGCGCGTCAACGCCGACCTGGCCAACGAACTCGGCAACCTCGCCCAGCGCACACTGTCGATGGTCGGCAAGTACTTCGACGGTGTCCTGCCTGCACCCGCCGCCCTCACCGACGCCGACACCACCTTGCTGGACAAGGCCGACGGACTGCTGGCTCGCGTGCGCACCGAAATGGATCAGCAAGCCATCCACACCGCACTCGAGGTGATCTGGGAGGTGCTGGGCGACACCAACAAGTACATCTCCGTCGAACAGCCGTGGAAGCTCGCGAAGACAGACCTCGAACGCACCGGGACCGTGCTGTACGTCTGCGCGGAGGTCGTTCGGATCACCACGCTGCTGGCGCAGCCGGCCATGCCGGAATCAACCGCCACGCTTCTCGATCTCCTTGCCGTGAAGCAGGATTCGCGCACTTTCGAGTCCATCGGAGAGCGGTTGACCGCCGGAACGGCGCTTCCGAAACCTACGCCCGTCTTCCCCCGGTACGAACTCCCCAAGAGCTGACGAGATCAGGGCGCGGGCGGGTGTTGCGAAGCGTTGAACTCGGTCCGGGTTCGGCGTCTGATGTGGTGCGCGCTCTGGACTTTCACACCCGGCGACTCGGGATACCCGGTCCGGCGGCGCTGATAGGCGATTGGCTCGACTCCGATGCCGTCATCGCTCCGTCGATCGACCTTCGGGCCGGAGTGCCGATACCCGATGACCCGCAAGGGTTCTGGTTCGGATACCAGGGTTTCCCGGATCGCGTCAGCGAGAACCCGTTGCCTTCCGCTGCCGGCGGTGAGACCGACAATGTGCTCGAACTCGACCGGACGGGCAGCTGGTGGTGGACGTCGCTGAACGGTCAGGAGTGTCCGGACTGGGTACGCGCCAGTCTCAGCGAGCATCACAGTCGGACGTGGTCGGTCACCTGGCAGCCGCCCGCGCAGCGGCCACACGTGGAGGCCATTGCGCAGTGCCTCGAGGCCATCCGATCCGGCGAGGTCTATCAAGCCTGTATCTGCACCCGTTTCGCCGGCCGGTTCGCAGGTTCGGCGGCCAACTACTTCGCCGACGGCGTGCACTTCACCCGTCCCCGCAAAGCAGCTCTACTCCATGGTGATTGGGGATCTGTCGTCTCGTTCTCCCCCGAGACCTTTCTTCATCGACGAGGATCGGTGGTGACCTCGAGCCCCATCAAGGGCACCCTGCCCATCGACCTCGACCCACAGCTGTTGCTCGCCTCGGCCAAGGATGTCGCCGAGAACATCATGATCGTCGATCTCGTGCGCAACGACCTGGGGAGAGTGGCGCTCACCGGCACCGTCGCCGTGACCGAGTTGCTCGACGTGCATCCCGCGCCGGGGGTGTGGCATCTGGTGTCCACCGTGCAGGCAACGGTGCCGCCATCGGTGTCGAACTCGGCGCTGATCGACGCCACGTTTCCACCCGCCTCGGTGACGGGTACGCCGAAAGCCCGTGCTCGCGAATTGCTTTCCGAATGGGAGCAGAACTCACGCGGGTTGTACTGCGGGGCCGTCGGAGTGGTCTCCCCCACTTCCGGACTCGACCTGAACGTGGCGATTCGCACCGTCGAGATCGCCCCGGATGGCGCGGCGTTCCTGGGCGTCGGCGGGGGAATCACCATCGACTCCGACCCCGACGGCGAATGGCAGGAATGCCTGGACAAAGCTGCGGCCATCCTCGGTATCCAGCCCGCCTGACGCACTTTCCGGTGTCGACGTACCGGCTCGTTCCGTTGCGCGAGAACGCGATCCGTGCGCGAGGGCTAGATCAGTTCTCGCGGCTCGCAAGCACCGCCTCGTACAGTTCGCGGCGCGAGGCACCTGTCTTCGCCGCGAACTGGGCACAGGCATCTTTGAGGCGCACTCCACCGGCGACAACTTCTTCGACGCGCGCCACAAGCGCTTCGATGTCGGGTTCGCCCGCGACCGCGCCGTCGAGAACCACGGTGATCTCGCCGCGGACACCCTGGGCCGCCCACTCCGCGAGCTCGCCGAGCGACCCACGGCGCACCTCTTCGTACGTCTTGGTGAGCTCGCGGCACACTGAGGCGCGACGGTCGGGCCCCAGCACCGCCACCGCATCGAGCAGACAGTCCGCGAGCCGGTGTGGTGCCTCGAAGAAGACAACCGTGCGCGCCTCGTCGATGTACTCGGTGAACCACGATCGCCGTTGCCCTGACTTGCGGGGAGCGAAGCCGTCGAAGCAGAAGCGCTCCACCGGCAGACCCGACACCGCCAGCGCGGTGGTCACCGCGGACGGACCCGGCAGGCACGTGACCGGCAGATCCGCCTCAATACACGCGACCACCAGCCGATAGCCCGGGTCGGAGACCGACGGCATGCCGGCATCGGTGATCACCAGGACGGTGGCGCCCGACCGCACCTCGTCTACCAGGGCGGGGGTTCGCTTCACCTCGACCTGGTCGTAATAGCTCACCACCCGGCCGCCGATGGTCACGCCCAGTCCCGCAGCCAGCGCCTTCGCGCGGCGGGTGTCCTCCGCGGCCACCACGTCGGCAGCGGCCAGTGCCTCCCGGAGTCGGGGGGACGCGTCGTCGATGCGTCCCATCGGGGTCGCGGCGAGTACGAGTTGGCCTTGTGGCTGCGGAGAGTTCATCACCGCACAGCCTACGATTGGCAAGGTGACGTTCGCCCCGCCGCTCGAGAACTCCGTTCCGGAGGCCTCGGACAACGCTCGACGGTCCCTGCCCGGGTGGCATTCCTCGGACGAACTACCCGGCGTCCACGCCGAGGACCTGGGCACCAGCCCTGGCGCGGCGCGCAAGGTCCCCGCGCCTGTCTTCGGCCCCACCGATCGTCGACGCGGCTGGATCGTCGCTCTGATCATCACCGCGATCGGCGCGATCACCCGTTTCGCGAACCTCGGCAGCCCGACCGACAAGGGCACGCCCGTCTTCGACGAAAAGCACTACGTGCCGCAGGCCTGGCAGGTGCTCACCGGCGACAACTGGCTCGAGGACAACCCGGCCTACGGTCTGGTTGTCCACCCGCCCGTCGGCAAGTGGATGATCGCCATCGGCGAGTGGCTGTTCGGCTACGACGCCTGGGGCTGGCGGTTCATGTCCGCGGTGTGCGGCGCGCTGATGATCCTCATCGTCGTGCGACTGGTGCGTCGACTGACCCGCTCGACGCTTGTCGGCGCGATCGCCGGGGTGCTGATGATCGTCGACGGGGTCACCTTCGTGGCGTCGCGGACGGGATTGCTCGACATCTTCCAGATCTTCTTCATCCTGGCCGCGCTCGCCGCGATCGTCTGCGACCGCGACCAGATGCGGGCCCGGATGCACAAGGTCTACTCCGAGGGCCGGATCCACGACTCGCCGTACGGACCGCGGCTGGGTTTCCGGTGGTGGCGTTTCGCCGCTGCCATCGCCTTGGGCCTCGCCTGCGGCACCAAGTGGTCGGGCATCTACTTCGTCATCTTCTTCACCGTGCTCTCACTCGGTTTCGACGTGGCCGCACGCAGGGCCTATCTGGTGCAGCGTCCGTGGCGGGGTGTGCTGCTCCGCGATGTGATCCCCACCGGTTTCTCCCTCGGCGTCACCCCCGTGCTGATCTACCTGGCGACGTTCGCTCCGTGGTTCAGTTCCGAGACAGCGGTGTACCGGTACGAGGTGGGCAGGCAGATCGGCACCGGTGGGCCCTTCGCGTGGGTTCCCGACGCCTGGCGTTCGCTCTGGTACTACGAGTCGGGCGTGCTGTCGTTTCACGCCAACCTCACCAACTCGGCAGGCAACCACCACCCGTGGGAATCGAAGCCGTGGACATGGCCCATGGGCCTGCGCCCGATGCTGTACTACATCGAGTACGGCCCGGAGAAGTGCGGCGAGTCCGAGTGCGTCAAGGCCATGATGTTCATCGGCACCCCGATCATGTGGTGGCTGGCGTTACCGATGCTCGCGTGGGCGCTGTGGCGCATGTTCATCCGGCGCGACTGGCGGTACGCCGTCGTACTGGTGGGATACGGCGCGGCCTACCTGCCCTGGTTCACCAATCTCGACCGACAGATGTACTTCTTCTACGCCACCGCGATGGCGCCGTTCCTCATCATGGGACTGGCGCTCTGCGTCGGAGACGTGCTCGCCGCGAGTCGCCGCGCCAAGAACTATGCGTACGAGAAGCGGCTGGTCGGTGCAGTCGCGGTCAGTATTTACTTGGGGCTTGCGGTGGCGAACTTCATGTGGATGTGGCCGATCCTCACCGGCGAACCCATCTCCCGCGAGATGTGGAACATGCAGATGTGGTTGCCCAGCTGGACATGATCGCCCGGACGCAAAACGGGCCCCCTCGAGAGGGGGCCCGTTCACATCCGAATCGAGATGATCACTTCAATTCGTCGGGAGACTTCCGCAACTGGTCAGGTGTGATCGCCGGGAACTGATCCGAAGGCAGCACGTCGTTGGCCTCGTCGTCGCCGGCCAGGATGTTCGCGTGCGTCCGCAACGTGTGGTCGACCTGGGTGTCGTAATTGCGCTGGGCGACGATGAGCGGATCGCGGCGCAGGTCCATGTAGAGAGACACGCACATGAAGATCATCACGATGACAAACGGCAGCGCGGCGATGATCGCCATCGTCTTGATGCCGTTGAGCGCGTCGTCACCACTGGCCCACAACAGCAGTGCGGCAACAGCTCCGGTCAATGTGCCCCAGAAGATGGTGACGCCCTTGCTCGGTTCGTGCGCTCCTCGTTCAGACAAGGTGCCCATCACCAACGAGGCCGCGTCCGCACCGGACACGAAGAAGATTGCCACGAGCACCATCACGAGCACCGATGCGATGCCTGTCAGTGGCAGGTTGCCGAGCATGTCGAAGAGCTGACTCTCCGCCGAACTGGCGTCGGCCAGTCCCTTGCCGTCCTGTTGTTGTCGTATCGCCGTCCCACCGAAGATGGCGAACCACAGCAGCGAGACGATCGTCGGGACCAGCAGCACGCCGATCACGAATTGGCGGATGGTGCGGCCACGGCTGATCTTGGCCAGGAACATACCGACGAAAGGCGTCCAGGACACCCACCACGCCCAGTAGAAGATGGTCCAGCCGGCAAGCCAGGTCTCGCCCTCGCTGTCGACGGTGGCGCCTGATCGAGCCGAGAACGATGTGATGTCGTTGAGGTAGGTGCCGATGCTGGTCGGCAGCACGTTCAGGATGAAGACCGTGGGCCCGACGACGAAGATGAAGAGTGCCAACACGATCGCCAAGACCATGTTGGTGTTGGACAGCCACTGGATGCCCTTCGCGACGCCCGAAACCGCGGATGCGACGAATGCTGCGGTCAGCACCGCGATGATGGCCACCAGCAACAACTTCGACGGGTCGTTGATCCAGCCGACCTCCACGAAGCCCGAACCGATCTGCGCGGCACCGAGTCCCAGGGAGGCGACCGTACCGAACAGGGTCGCGAAGATCGCGAGGATGTCGATGACCTTGCCGCCCCAGCCGTTGGCGCGGTGGCCGAGGATGGGAGCGAAGACTGCACTGACCAATTGTCCTCGGCCACACCGGTAGGTGCTGTAGGCGATGGCCAGGCCGACCACCGCGTACATCGCCCATGGGTGGAAACCCCAGTGGAACATCGTGGTTGCCATGGCGATACCCACGTCGTTCTGCGACGTTCCGGGAGGTGCTGTCACGAAGTGGGTGAGGGGCTCGTTCGCTCCGTAGAACATCAGGCCGATACCCATACCGGCGCTGAACATCATCGCGACCCAGCTGACGGTGTTGTACTCGGGCTTCTCCCCGTCACGGCCCAGTGGGATCTTCCCGTATTTGCTCACCGCCAGGAATATGGCGAACAGGACGAAGAAGGTGGCCGACAGGATGAACACCCAACCGAGGTTGTCGGTGATCCAGGCCAGCAGGTCCTGCGTCCTGGTGTTCAGGCTCTCTTTGTCGACCAGGCCCCAGATGACAAACGCGATCACTGCAGCAGCGGTGACCCCGAAGACAACTAGGTCTATCCGCGGTTTAGGACCCCGAACATCCGGAGTCGGAACCGCATCGGTGGTTTCAGTGGTCAAGGCCATGAACCTAACTAGAACAGGATTCACCTCGATTGTTCAACTTTCACAACCGATTTGCTACCTGGTCGTAACCACCGGGTACACCCTGCACAACCGGCCTACATGGCCCCTAGCTGCGCAATGCCTGCTTGAGCAGCGCCTCGATCTGTGTGTCGTCGACACGCAATTGTCTCAGGGCGGCAACATGCTCCACGGTCAACTGCGCGGCCCGCTGCACCGAAGAATCGGCGTGCGCCTTCACGAACGACCCCTGTCGCCCTCTGGTCTCGATGACGTCCTCGGCCTCGAGTTCACGGTATGACCGGGCGACGGTGTTGGGGGCCAGATCGAGCTCTTCGGCCAATGCGCGGACAGTGGGAATCCGGCCGCCGGCGAGCAGCTTGCCCGAATTGACCAGTTCGATGATGCCCCGGCGCACCTGCTCGTACGGTGCGACGTCGGATTCCGGATCGATGGACAGTTCGATCATCCCGGCACCACGCCTGCGCGTGTCACAGCGGATCCCTCGACACCGGGCACGACATGCACCGCGGACCGCCGCGTCCCGAGCCGAGTTCACTGCCCGCGATGGTGAGTACCTCCACGCCCGAATCCTCGAGTCTGCGATTGGTCTCCACGTTCCGGTCATACGCCACGACAACACCCGGGGCGAGGGCCAGGGTGTTGTTACCGTCGTCCCACTGCTCACGCTCGGCGGTCACCGCATCCAGACCTGTGTCGATCACCCTCAACTTGTCGATTCCCATGGCGTCGGCCGCCGCCTCGACGAACGGGTCGGGACCCGTCACCGAGACCGAGCCGTCTGTCATCGCGATCGTGAACGCCGACAGGGAGTCCTGGATCACCGGGTACATCACCACCGCGTCGGTGTCGACCATGGTGCAGACCGTGTCGAGATGCATCGACGCGCGGCGCTGCTCGATCGGGACGGCGAGCACCGTGTGTGCCAGACCATCCTCGAACAGGCTGCGCGCCAACGCTTCCGCACCTGCTGGAGTGGTGCGCTCACCCACACCGACGGCGACCACCCCGGGAGCGAGCAGCAGTACGTCACCACCTTCGACCGGCGCGGTGTGCGATTCGTAGGCACGCCGGACGCCGAGGAACCGTGGGTGGTGGGCGTAGATCAGATCGGTCAGCGACGTCTCGCGGACACGGGCCGGCAAGGCGAGGGAGGTGATCGCGAAACGGTCCCCGATCCAGAACGAGCTGTCGCGGGTGAACAGCAGATTGGGCAGTGGGTCGATGGCGAACTCGGTCCCTTGGTGCATTCGCCAGACCAGAGATGACCGGGCCGAGGCTGCCGACTCGGGCATCTCGTCGAAGGTCATCCCCGCCATCAGGACGCCCGCCAGGTCGGTCGGCGACAATGTGCGCAACTCGGTGGCGAGGTCATGGGCGAGATGGTGACCGAGGCGGCGGGGGCTGACCGCAGCGGCGATCCCCTGCATCCTGGCGGCGCCGCTGTTCGCGATCGTCTCGGTGAGCAGGTCACCGAGCAGCAGTACCTCGACGCCACGCCCACGCAACACCTCGGCGAAGGCATCGTGTTCTTCCTGCGCGCGGTCCACCCACGGCAAGCCGTCGAACAAGAGTTGGTCACTGTTGCGCGGGGTCAGTCGCCGCAATTCGTCGCCAGGGCGATGCAGCATGACGGCGCGGAGTCGGCCAACCTCGGAATTGGCACCCAATGCTGGTCCTTCACCCGACTCGGGGTGCTCGGGACCGGACTCCTCAGACATGCCGTCAACGTTAGTTCGGTGGCGGCGCTTTCGCCGGTATCTCTACACCGGTGCGCGCGGGCGCGGTCTCCCGTGCAAAGCACCAGACGATCAACGCGGCGAAGGCGATCGCCCCGGTCATGGCGAACGCCGGCCCGAAACCCCAGGTTTGGGCGACGGCCCCGGCGATCACCGGCCCACTGATGGATCCCAGATCGGTGGTCATCTGGAAGGTCGCCAACGCAGGACCGCCCTGGCCCCTGCCTGCCAGCACGTCCGCGAGCGCGGCCTGGTGGGTGGGCGCGAAGAGGCCGGAGCCGATGCCCGCCACGAAAGTGAGTCCGCCCACGATCCAGATGTTCCCGCTGTAGCCGAGCACCACGGTGGCCCCGCCCATCAGAGCCAGGCCCGGCAACATGATCGGCCGGCGACCCCATGAATCCGACAACCTCCCGGCCACCATGATCGCGAGTACGTTGCCCGCCGAGTAGATGGCCAGCACCACCCCGGACATCGCCGCGGATTCACCCAGCTCGTCGACGATGAGCAGGGGCACCAACGCCACCCGCACGCCCATCGACGCCCACCCCTGCGTGAAACTGGACGCGAGAATCGCCCGGTAGGCCGAGTCGCGCAGCGCTTCTCGCAACGGCATCGCCGCCTGGGCGGCCGCCCCCGGCTGCGGTCGGCCGCCGACGCCGCGCAACTGGGTGGCCACCACTGCAGAGGCGACGAGCAGGGCGATGGCGTATACGACAAACGGCATCCGCAGCCCGAAGCCGATCAGCGCGCTCCCCACGAGAGGGCCGGTGATGTTGCCGACGAGGAATCCGGCACTGAAGTAACCGGACACACGACCGCGGATGTCAGGTGGCGCCAGCCGGATCATCAGTGCGGTCGCCGACACCGAGAACATGGTCGAGCCGATACCGCCGAGACCACGGAAGACGAGTAGTTGCCAGTAGCTCTGCGCGAATGCACACGCGAGTGTGGACGCCGCGACGATCAGCAGGCCCGCCAGGTAGATTCGCCGCTCCCCCAGCACCCGCACCAACCGGCCGCTCACCGGGGCGAAGGCCAGACGCATGAAGGCGAACGCCGAGATGATGATCGACGCGGCGGTGATGCCCACGTTGAAGCTGCGCGCGAATGTCGGCAGCGCCGGGGCGATGAGTCCGAAACCCAGTGCGATGACGAAGTTCGAGCTGAGCAGTACCCAGATCTCGCGGGGTATCTGCTTCACACCGCCCAAGTTACCGCCGACTCCTGACCGGTCCCCAATCGCGCCCCGGTGAACGAGCCGGGCCGCGTTCTGCGCCGGCAGTCGGCCTGAAGGTCTACGATCTGATCACACGCGTAACCACAATGCCACAGCCCTGGAGCCACACCACGATGCACAAGAACCCAACCCGCACGGCCGATCTCATGACCACACTCGGCTCCACCATGGGTGTGGCGAACGTCATCATGCAGCTGTCGTTGCCAGGGGTGGGCTATGGGGTGCTCGAGAGCCGGGTGGACAGCGGCAGCACCTTCAAGCACCCGTTCAAACGAGCGCGCACGACCGGGCAGTACCTCGCGGTGGCCATCCAGGGCACCGACGACGATGCCGAGTACGTCCGCACGGCGATACAGGCGATCCATTCTCAGGTCACCTCGACACCGCAGAGCCCGGTCGGCTACAGCGCGAACAACCCCAACCTGCAGCTGTGGGTGGCCGCCTGCCTCTTCCGCTACTTCGTCGACCAGTACGAGTTCATGTACGGCAGGCTCAGCGATGCGTCCGCCGACGCGATCTACGCCGATGCCGCCCGGCTCGGCACCACGCTGAACGTGCGTCCCGACATGTGGCCCGCCGACCGAAATGCCTTCGAGGCCTACTGGGCCGAACAGTTGCAGAAGATCTCCATCGACCCGCCGGTGCGGGAAATGCTTGCGTCGCTGGCCGACCTCAGCTTTCTGCCGGGGCCCCTCGGCTTGGCCGGAGTGGTGATGCAGCGGGCCCTCGGTCAACGCACCTTGTTCATGACCAAGGGAGCCCTGCCGGCCGAGTTCCGCGACGCGATGGGCTTCACCTGGACAGCGGACGACGACCGCCGCTACCGCAAGGCCATCGCCATGCACCGCCGCTTCGACCGGCTCAATCCCGGCATGCTCAAGGGCTACAACCAACTGATGCTGGCGGGCCTGCGTGTGCGCCGGAAACTGGGTATCCGTGTCTTCTGACCAGTTGTCCCGAACGGAGCCGCGAGCCGGTGGTCGGGGGCTAGGCTCGGCACGCATGCTGCCCCTCACCACGCACGGCGTGTGCAACCTCTGCGAAGCCATCTGCGGACTGCAGGTCACCGTGGAAGACAACCGCGTCACCGACATCCGCGGTGACCGCGACGATCCACTGTCGCGCGGGCACATCTGCCCCAAGGCGACGGCGCTGACAGATCTGCACGCCGATCCCGACAGGCTCCGCACCCCGGTTCGCAAGACCGCCGACGGCGGGTGGGAACCGATCAGCTGGAGAGACGCGACAACACTGGTGGCCGAACGCATCTCGGCAACACAACGTGACCACGGCCGCGACGCGGTGGGCCTCTACCTCGGAAATCCAAGTGTGCACAGCCTCGGATTCGCGACCCACGGTCTGTCGTTCCTCGGCGCCTTGGGTTCGAAGAACATGTTCTCCGCGACATCGGCCGACCAGCTACCCATTCAGCTGGTGGCGCACCTGATGTACGGACATCAGCTCCAGATCCCCATTCCCGACCTCGACAACACCGATCATTTCTTGGTCTTCGGCGCAAACCCGGTGGTGTCCAACGGATCGATGATGACCGCACCCGACTTCCGGAACCGCATGCGCGACCTGCGCCGTCGCGGCGGTCGGCTGGTGGTGATCGACCCTCGCCGCACCGAGACCGCCGCCATCGCCGACGAGCACCACTTCGTCCGGCCCGGCACCGATGCGGCGCTGCTGCTGGCGATCCTGCATGTGCTGGTGCATGAGCGGGGCGTGGACCACGCACGCATCGAACATCTCCCGTTGTCGGGCATGGACGGCGTGCGCGATGCGTGCGCCACCACCACACCGGAGTGGGCCGGACCGATCACCGGGATCGATCCTGGCGAGGTTCGTCGCGTCGCCTGTGATTTTGCCGAGGCAGATCGTGCCGTGGCGTACGGCCGGATGGGTGTGTCGACCCAGCAGTTCGGCACCGTGTGCCAGTGGGCGATCCAGGCGATCAACGCTGTCACCGGCAACCTCGACCGCGTGGGCGGGTCTCTCCTGACCGATCCCGAGATCGACCTCGTGGCTCGGAAGCTGAGCGGTCGTGGGCATTTCGACAAGTGGCGCAGCCGCGTCCGAGACCTGCCCGAGTTCGGCGGCGAACTGCCGGTGGCCACCCTCGCCGACGAGATACTCACCCCTGGCACCGGGCAGATCAAGACGCTCATCACCCTCGCCGGCAACCCGGTGTCGTCCACCCCCGGCGGAAGCCGCCTCGACCACGCCCTCGAGAACCTCGACTTCATGGTCTCGCTGGACTTCTACATCAACGAGACCACGCGTCATGCCGACATCATCCTGCCGCCGACGATGATCCTCGAACGAGACCACTACGACCTGGTGTTCCATCAGCTCGCGGTCCGCAACACCGCCCGATTCTCGCCTGCGGTGGTCGAGAAAAGCGCTGGCGCCAAGCATGATTGGCAGATCTTCCGTGACCTGACCCTGGCGCTCGGGCGGGCCCGCACCACCAAGCGAAGCCTGCGTGAGCGGCTTCGTGCCGTCCCCGCCTCGGCCACGTCGTCGGCTCGCATCCGTGCGACCCCGAAGATGCTGATCGCGTTACTCCTGCGGACCGGGCCCGGTGATCTCACGATGAGCGACCTCCTGGGGTCACCGTCGGGCCGTGACCTCGGGCCGTTGCGTCCCGGCCTCCGACGCAAACTGGTGGCGAAGTCCAAAACGGTGAACGTCGCTCCCTCGCTGATCGTGGACGATCTCGAGCGGGTCCACAGCGACCTCGTGGGAACACACGACGGAGAGCTGCTGCTGATCGGACGGCGGCATCTCCGATCGAACAACTCCTGGATGCACAATTCCGAGAGACTGTCCAAAGGCCAAGAGCGTCATCATCTCCTGATGCATCCCAAAGACCTGGCGCACAGCGGACTGTGTGCCGGCGACAAGGCTGTGCTGCGCTCACGCGCCGGCAGCACCACGGTCACGGTAGCCGAGACCGAGGACATCATGCCGGGTGTCGTCAGCCTGCCCCATGGCTTCGGTCAGAACCGCAGCGGCGTGCAACTGGCGGTGGCCGGTCTCATCGACGCACCGAGCGCCAACGACGTGACCGACCCGCAGTTGCTGGATGCGGTCTCGGGCAACGCCGTACTCAATGGCGTGCCCGTGACCGTCTCCGCCGTCTGACGAGGCCCGGGCGTCAGCCCATGTGGACCGCGCTCTGGGCAGGCAGGTCGTGCTTCTTGACCCGGGTCAGGATCAGCACCACCGGTGTCACCAGGACCAGCAGACCCGCGGCCCACGCGAACGCGGACGTGTAACCCGACACCTCGGCGGCGAGGAACGATGTCGCATCGGATGTGGCCGGATTCGACGGCAGTGCATCTGTTTTGGCCGAGGTGTACACCGTGGTCAGAAGAGCGGTACCCAGTGCCGCGCCGACCTGCAGGCCCGCGCTCGAGAGTGCACTGGCGGCGCCGGCGTCATGGTCACGTACACCGATCAGGGCCACGTTCTGCACGGGCACCATCAGCAATCCCATACCGAATCCGAAGACGCCGAGGGCCGGGAAGACACCGGTCCAGTACGAACTGTCCACGTCGACCTGGGCGAGCAACAGCAGACCCGCGGCGGCGACCACCGGGCCGATGGCCATCGGGACCTTGGGCCCCACCGCCACAGCCAGTTTCGCGGCGATGCCCGACGCGAGGACGATGAACGCCGTGATCGGCAGACATGCGACACCGGCGATCATCGGACTGAAACCCAGAACCGCTTGCAGGTAGATGGCCAGATACAGCGTGCTCCCGACGAGCGCGACGCCGGCGAGTGCGATACCGATGAGTGCCGAACCACGGTTGCGGTGCCACGGAACCGACATGGGCAGCAGCGGATTGGCAGACCGGTGTTCCACCACCGCGAACAACGCGAGCACAACGAGTCCGCCGACGATGAACCCGATGGCGTCGGGTTCCAGCCAACCGTGCTCGGCGCGGGTGAAACCGTAGACGAGGGAGCCCAGGCCCACGGCGACGAGGATCGCCCCGGGCAGGTCATAGCTGGTGTCGCCGTGCGCCTTGGTCTCCTTGACCACCGGAACGGCGGCGGCGATGGCGACCACTGCGATCGGGATGTTCACCAGCAGGCACCAGCGCCAGTCGACATACTGGGTCAGAGCGCCACCCAGGAGCAGTCCGATGGCCGCGCCACCTCCGGAGATCGCACCGTAGACAGCAAATGCCTTGGCGCGCTCTTCATCCCGGGTGAACGTGGTGGTGAGGATCGCAAGCGCGGCCGGTGCGACCAGCGCCGCGAACACACCTTGACCGGCGCGGGCGATGAACAGTTCGATGCCGTTCTGTGCGATGCCACCGACGCCGGACATGACCGCGAAACCGACCATGCCCACAACAAATGAGCGCTTGCGCCCCCAATAGTCGGCGATGCGTCCGCCGAGTAGGAGCAACGCTCCGAAGGCCAGCGCATACGAGGTGACCACCCACGCGCGGTCGCCGTCGGTGATGCCCAGATCGGCCTGGGCGTCCGGCAAAGCGATCGAGACGATTGTGCTGTCGAGGACCACCATGAGCTGAGCCAGGGCCACGATCGCCAGCACCAGCCAACGGCGTTGGTGATTGGGATTGGCGGGTCCGGGGTCGATCGCGACGGAGCCGGTTTCGGGCACGTGTGTACCCACAGGGGATGTGGTCATGGGAAGCGACGGTAATCGTGTTTCTCCCCAAAATCAAACGAACTAGTTCGACTGACTATGCTTGGTCGATGGCCCCCACCGATGTGACGGCGACAAAGCAGCGAATTCTCGACGCAGCGCGAGACGAGTTCGCGGTCCATGGACTGGCCGGCGCCAGAATCGATCGCATCGCCTCGAATGCCAGCGCCAGCAAGGAGCGTCTCTACGCGTACTTCGGCGACAAAGTGGCCTTGTTCCACGCGATCCTCGACGCCGATTTCGACCGCTTCCTCGATGCTGTCCCGTTCGACGCCGAGGATGTGCCCGCTTATGTGGTGGCCCTTTTCGACGACCTCGTCGCCAGACCCCAGACCCAGCGATTGCTGTTGTGGGGCCAACTCGAGGGCCGCGCTCCGCGACTGCGTGAGCTCGCGACATCCGATCCGCGATGGCGCATCCGCATCGACGCCATCGGTACCGCGCAGCAAGCGGGACAGATCGAGCCGCACTGGGATCCGGAAGAGGTGCTGACGGTCATCTTCGGGTTGGTGTCGAGCTGGGTCACCACCCCGGGGTCAGACGGCCATACCGATGTCTCCCCCGCTGTCGTCGATCACCGCAGATCGATCGTTCGCGAGTCCGCGCGCCGGATCTTCAGTCCGGCGCCGAGCTGATCAGCAATTCTCGATCTCGATGATCGGTGATCCCTCACGGTGGGCGAGGCGAGATGTCGCCAGATTGCACAGCCCTGGGGCGATGAGTTCTGATGCCGTTCGCAGTCCCCACAAGGGGAAGACTTTTCCGACAACCCCAGGAGAACCCGATGCCCGAGATCACACCGTCACTCTGGTTCAACCAGAACCTGGAAGAAGCCATGAAGTTCTACACCGAGACGTTCCCCGATTCGTCGATCGACCACGTCGCCTACGTTCAGGGCGATGGTGGTCCGGGACCCGCCGGCAGCGTGTTGTCGGCCGAGTTCACCCTGTCGGGACGAAAGTTCAACGGGATCAACGCCGGACCGGAGTTCCCGTTCACCGAGGCGGTCTCGTTTGTGGTGCCGTGCGATTCACAGGAGGAGGTGGACCACTACTGGAACACCCTGTCTGCCGGGGGCGCCGAATCACAGTGCGGCTGGCTCAAAGACCAGTTCGGGCTCAGCTGGCAGATCGTGCCCAAGCGCCTGTACGAATTGCTGTCCGACCCCAACCCCGAGCGCGCCCAGGCCGCCGTGCAAGCGATGCTCCAGATGCGCAAGATCATCGTCGCCGACCTCGAGGCGGCTGCCGACGCCGTGACCTAGCAGCGCCTACTCGGCCGCTTCGAGTTTGCGTTCGCAGTCGTCGGTGATCAGCCGGTTGTTGCCCAGCCCCTGTTGCGCATAGGCGTCTCCGGGATTGAGCAGCAGGCACGCCTTCATCGACAAGCAGCCGCACCCCACGCACGAGTCCATCAGGTCTCTCATACGTTGCAGCAGAGCAATTCGCTCGTCGAGGTCGTCGACCCATCGTTGTGACGCGCGGTGCCACATCGACTTGGTCGGTGACTCGTGCTCCCCGAGAGCTTCGAGTACCGAGCCGATGGTGGCGAGCGGAATGCCCGCCGCCTGCGATGCGCGGATGAACGCGACCCTGCGCAACATCGCCCGGTGATAGCGGCGCTGATTACCTGCCGTGCGCCTGCTGAATATCAGTCCGCGATCCTCGTAGTATCGAACCGCCGAGGGCGCAACCCCTGCTCGAATGGCCAGCTCCCCGACCGTCATCTCCAATTTCTTCGGTGGCATGACCACATCGTAGCTTGACTTCAAGTTCACTTGAACTTGAATACTCGTTTCCATGATGCACACACAGCCAAAATTCGTTCTCATCATCGGTTCGGTACGCAAGGGACGGGTCGGCCCCACAGTCGCGGAGTGGTTCCTTCACCACATCCGTTCTCGTGACGCCGATTTCGAGGTGGTCGACCTCGCCCACCCCAGCGACACCCGGACGAGCGCCGTCTTGGCATCCGCGGACGGCTTCGTCGTGGTCACCCCCGAGTACAACCACTCCTACCCCGGTGAGCTCAAGATCCTCATCGATGCCCATCGTGAGGAGTGGAAGAAGAAGCCCGTCACTTTCGTGTCCTACGGCGGGATGTCGGGCGGTCTTCGTGCGGTGGAACATCTACGCGCAGTGTTCGCCGAACTCTATTCGATCGGCACCCGCAATGGCGTGGTGATCCATGCGCCGTGGGACCACCTTGTCGACGGAACGCTCGAACTCGACGATGCCGCCGTCGCCTCCGCCCTGGCAGCGATGGACGAATTGATCTGGTGGGCCGAATTGTTGAAGTCGGCACGCGTTGCGGATCAAGGGGCGGCGTGATCATGGATGCTCGAGCAAAGAAGGTGGCGGCGATTCTCGCGCTGGGCACCCTGATGGTGATGCTGGACGTCACGGTGACAGTTGTCGCGATCCCCGGGCTCGCCGAATCGTTCACTACGAATCTCGCGACCGTGCAATGGGTCACCACCGCATACGCTCTCGCACTTGTCGCCGTGATGCCGACAGCGGCATGGATGATCGGACGATTCGGTGCCGCACGCGTATACATCTGCGCACTGACCATCTTCGTGGCAGGATCTGCCCTCGCAGGTCTGGCCTGGAATGTGGAGAGCCTCATCGCCTTTCGGGCAGTTCAGGGATTCGGCGGAGGTTTCCTGCAACCAGTCGGCATGACCATAGCTCTTCAACTCGTCGATGAACGGCACCGGGGGAAGATGATGGGCTGGCTCGGCCTCCCGTTGCTCATCGGGCCGGTCCTCGGCCCTACGGCGGGTGGCTTCCTCGTCGACAGCGTGGGCTGGCGATCGCTTTTCCTGATCAACGTTCCGATCGGGATCGCGGCAATCATCCTGGCCATCAGGGTGTTCCCGCGAACAACGGGGACAGAGAAACGCCCCCTCGACTGGGCGGGTCTGCTGATGCTGGCACCCGGTGGCGCACTGCTCGTGTTCGGCCTGGCCAAGGCCGGCGATCACGGGGACCCTCTCACGCTCGCTGTCATCGCCCCTGCCGGGGGCGGGGCACTGCTGCTGGCGCTGTTCGCGCGGCGGGCACTGAACACCGAACGTCCCTTGCTCGACCTCCGGTTGCTTCGCGAGCGGTCGTTGTCGACGGGCGCGCTGACCATGCTGCTGGTGGCCGGGGCTTATTTCGGTTCGATGATGATTCTGCCCATCTACGTCCAGGCAGTTAGGGGAGACACCGCGACCACTGCCGGCCTCCTGATGATCGGCCAGGCACTCACCACCGGCGTGGTGGTGCAGATCGCCACCCGTCTGGTCGATCGTGTGGACCCGCGAATGGTGGTGTGGTTCGGGATCTCGGCCACGGTGGTCGCAATGTCGTTGATGACAACGATCCTCGACGACAACACCTCGTACGTCGTGGTCGCCGGGATCGGCGTGGTGATGGGTATCGGCATCGGTTCCACGTTGATGCCCGTGATGACTGCCGCCCTACGTGGCGTCTCGGCCGAGCACATGCCCTCGGGTACAACGATATTGACGACCGGCAACCAGTTTGCCGCCGCGATCGGCGCGGCGGCGGCCGCGACAGTGCTCACGACTCACCTCAACAATCGGGTGCCCCTGCTCGACGACGGCGGTATGGCTGCGGCGCTCGGACTCTCGGCAGCCGAACGCTTGGTCACAGGGCCGGCACTCGCCGGCGCCGTAGCCGACACCTACCTGCTGACACTGGGCCTACTCGTCGCGGCACTTGTGACGTCGTTCCTTCTCCCGCGGACAGCAGTCCCGCTCAGAACGGCCGGGCCCGCCGAACGAACCGAACTCGCCGCAGAAGCGGGCTGAGCGCAGTCGTCGGCGACCTAAATCGACCCGCCTCCCCATCGCGGTGGCACCAGCAGCCGGCTGTTCGGCGTGACACTGGTGCCACCGCAGATGGAGTCCAGATGTGTTGTGCTACTGGCTTTTCACCGGCTTGACCACGAGCACCGGGCACGTGGCCTTGTGCAACACGGCCTGACTGGTCGAACCGAGCAGCAGCCCACGGAACCCGCCTCGGCCGCGGCTACCCACCACGAGCAACTGGGCATCGGTGGCATGTTCGATCAGTTGGTTGGCCGGGCCGTCCGGCACCACGACGCGTTCGATCTCGACATCGGGGTAGTCGCTGCCGAATCCGGCGATGCGCTCGGCGACGACTTCGTGGGCTTCGTCCGCGAGTCGCTGCAGCTGGTCCGCGTCGAGTCCGTACCCGTTCAGTGCGTCCGATGCCAGGTCTGTCCAGGTGTGCACCACCTTGAGTTTTGTCCCGAGCTGAGATGCCTGCTCGAAGGCGGACGACAGTGCGGCTTCGCTCAACTCCGAACCGTCGATTCCGACAACCACCGGGCCGGGACCACCAGGGCCCGCGTAGACCACAACCGGGCTCGCCGCATGAGCTGCCACGTCGACGCCGACCGATCCGAGGAACAGGCCACGAACGCCGCCGAGTCCGCGGCTGCCCACGACCACCAGAGCCGCGTCGTGCGAGGCGTCGATCAACACGGGGCTCGGCCGGCCTTCAACGACCTTTCCGGTCACGTCGACGGACGGCGCCGTCTCGCGCGCCTTCGCTGCTGCCGTGTGTACGTTTTCTTCGGCTTCCTTGCGAATGATGTCGATGACGTCCTGCGGGATGACCAACGCCGGGGCGTAGGCCGCGGCCTGTGTCTCGTAGGCGGCCAGGATCGTCAACGACTTTCCCTGCCGCTCGGCAGCTTTTGCCGCCCATACCGCTGCCTCGAGGGCAGACTCCGATCCATCGATTCCGACAACAATTGTCGAGCTCACCATTGAACCTCCTTTTTCGCGTCCTCCGACCATCTTTCTCTCCTTTTGTTCATCGTCAACGCGCGGCGTGCGTCTACTGCGACACATGCGGGTGAACTGCTCGGGCCGACAGGCGGGCCCCACAACCGCGTTTATGGCCGGGGTACCCGTACACTAGAGACGTCGGACACATCACGAACGCTGTTCGTGCTCGAACATCCGCCGGTCGCCGTCTCTCCCACCTGGCCTGAAGGCGTCGGAATGGGCCATCAGCCCTGGTGAGCGGCATGAAATGGCTAGCGGCTACGAAAGGCCGATCCATACCGCTGCGGTGTCGGGTAGCAGACCTGAAATCGATACACCGCTCGTTCACTCCCTAGATCGCAGCCGGATGCCCGGCTCGTCTCGCAGATCGTGTTCATGCTTCACCGCCGACGGCGACCGATGGATCCATTCCCCTCGCCGCGGCCCACAAACTCGAGTGCCAACAATCGGCACTCACACCAGAAAGTAGACAAACATGCAGGATCGAGACCTTTTCTCGCACCGCGAATTGAGCCATTCTGATGACTCGCACAAAGCAGCCCCGTCGGGTGACATCCCTCAACCGGTGTTCTCAGACCTCGTGATCGACCCGAAGGCAAAACGTCAAGAAGCGCAATCCACGTTCGTATCGGACCGTGGCTGACCATGAGTAAACCGATGTCGGCGCCGATCCGCTTCACGCTCGCCCGCGAGCGCGGCGCCAACATCGACGGAGCCTGGTGGCCCGAGACCGCCCGCGTGGGCAACGAACTGCCGCTGTTGGTCAGTGCCCTCAATCCGCTGCTCGGAGTGGTCCGGGATGTGTCGGTGAACTGGTCGCGTTCCGACTCGTTCCCGGATCTCGATGCCGTCGACTACGACGGCATCAGGAACTCGCTGATACCGGTCGCACAACGAATCATCTGCCTGACCGGCCTCAAACGCACCGCGACGTTGTTGGTCATCCCCTACCGGACGTCGTCCGCTTTGGCCGTGGCGATTCTCGGTGAGACCGCAGGCATCGCCTCGGCGGGCAACGCATCGGCCAAGGCGCGCGTTTCTGCCAGGCGGATCGTCCGCGAGGCGACCAAGCAGATCCACGGAGCCCTGCCGATCGCCAAGACACCCGCGGCCGAACCGCACGGAGGAGCGCGCTCAGAGGCCTGATCGGCTCCGATCGTTTCTCACCGCTGCCGCAGCACGAATCGCTGGACCTTTCCGCTCGGAGTCTTGGGCAGAGCATCGATGAAATGAACCTTGCGCGGATAGGCGTGGGCGGCGAACTTCCTCTTCACCAGCTGCTGCAGGTCTGCCTCGAGCTCCGGCGAGGGCTCCGCCGAATCATGCAGCACCACATACGCTTCGAGTACCTCGCCGCGCAATTCGTCGGACTTGCCGACCACTGCCGCCTCCATGACCGCGTCATGCATGACAAGCACACTCTCCACATCGAACGGCCCGATCCGGTAACCGGCCATGATGATCACGTCGTCGTCGCGCGAGGAGAAGAAATAGAAGCCGTCACCGTCGACCGCGCCCGAGTCCCCGGTCAGGTACCACCGGCCGTCGCCGGTGTAGCGGCTTGCCGTCTTCTCCGGCGCGTTCACATAGCCGTTGAACCAGAGCAATTGACTGGATGCGGTGTCGATCGACACCCGCCCGAGCGTTCCGGCGGGGGCCACATCATCCGAATCCTCTTGCAGCACGGCACATGACCAGCCCGGCAGTGCCCTTCCCATCGAGCCGGCCGGTACATCGGTACGCAGCGAATCGTGCCAGGCGTTGACGATGAACATGCCATGCTCGGTCTGCCCGTAGTGGTCTCGCACCGCCACTCCCAGAGCATCGGTGGACCAACCGACGACGTCCGGGGTCAGCGGCTCACCGGCCGACGACGCCCGGCGCAGCGTGATCTTCTCCGGCGGCGAACCCCCCGCCCGCAGTGCGCGGTAGACGGTCGGTGCCGCGGCGAAGTTGGTCACCTCGAACTCTCGCAGCACCTGCCACGTCAAGGCAGGCGAGAATCCCGCGTGCAACAGCAGGCTTCGGGTCCCGGATGCCATCGGCCCGAGAAGTGCGTAGTAGAGCCCGTAGGCCCAGCCAGGGTCGGCGGCGTTCCAGAACACGTCCTCCGGCCGCACGTCCAGGCCGAACTCCTGGTAGGCGTGGAACGACGCCAGTGCACGCACCGGAACCGGGACACCCTTCGGTGTGCCGGTGGTGCCGCTGGTAAACAGTTCGACCAGCAGGCCGTCGCCGCCAACCGTCACCGCGGACGCACCCGGTCCGTCAGACGTGTGCGCGTCGATCAGCGCAGACAGTTGGAGTCGGTCGTCGGAAGTGTCGCCGGCGGCGATCACCTGCCACGGCGCGTCGGCCGGCATGTCCTCGCCGGGCGCGAGCTTGGTCAGCTGGTCGAGGTCGGAGATGACGATCTTGGCACCGCTGGATTGCAGTCGGTACGCGATGGCGGGGGGCGCAAAGGCCGTGAACAGGGGGACGTACACCGCTCCGCGACGCCAGATGCCCAGTGCCGCAACGATGAGATCGGCGGACTTGCCCATCAGCGTCGCGACCCGGTCCCCCGGCTCCACCCCGAGCTCGGCAAGGGCTGCCGCGAATCTCGAGGACTGTTCCCGAAGGTGGCCATAGGTGAGGTCCACCGACGTCACACTCCCGGCGCCCGCGGAATCGATGACGGTGAACGCGATCGCATCACCCGGGTGCCGGTCACACAGCAGGTCGGCAGCACACGCTTCCGGATTGTCGTACTGGGCCAGCAACTCGGCCACTCGGTCATCGATGGCATTCATCTGCGGAGTCCTCTTCTCGCTTGCTCGTTCCACACACGAGTAGGATCCAGGTCACACTTGTCCGCCCGCTACCCCCGAAAAGGGGTGACACATGACCAGCTCGTCCCCCGTACTCCGTCCGCGCGACACCGACGCTCTGCGCAGCGAGATGCGTCAGGTGGCGACGCGGTCGGAGACGCCGGTGCTGTTCGGCGGTGAGGTCCACGCGGGCACCCTGATCCTCAGCGAGTTCGTCGGCACCCGAACCAACGGGCTGCGGGGTCTGGCGGTGAGTTCGTCCTCGGGGCTGGGCGGCCGTGTGGTCGACCGGCTGCGTCCGGCGTCGGTCTCGGACTACCGCAACGCCTCCGCCATCACCCACCACTACGACCGGCCGGTTCTGGGCGAAGGTCTGCGATCGGTGCTGGCCGTGCCCGTGGTGGTGGACAACCATCCGCGCGCCGTCCTGTACGCAGCTCGGCGTGACGCCGCACCCATTGGGGGGCGCACCGCGGACGCGGTGGTAGAGGCCTGTCGACGACTTGCGGCCGAGATCGCCATCCGCGACGAGGTGGATCGACGTGTGGCGATGATGACCGCGGTCGCCGCCATCCCGCAACACACCGATCCTGTTGTCACAGAAGAACTCCGGAGCATCCACGCCGAGTTGCGCCAGTTGGGCGCGACGCTCGACAACCGCGCGGGCACCCGGCTGCGAGACATGTCCGAACGCCTTGCCCGAATCATCAACTCAGACATGGACACCCCGGGCGATGTGGCACTGGCCCCCCGCGAGGTCGACGTCCTCTCTGCGATATCTCTCGGCGGTACGAACATCGATGTGGCCAACCGGCTGTCGTTACGCCCCGAGACGGTGAAAAGCTATCTGCGTAGTGCCATGCGCAAACTGGATGCCCACACCCGGCACGAAGCAGTGGTCGCGGCGCGACGGATGAACCTACTTCCCTGACGTCGAGCCCGCGTCGTAATCTGAGCCGATGAGCCGCCCCGACAACGACGACCCGTCCACCCTGTCCTTCGACAGCCGCGCGGTGCACGCCGGTAACGCTGTGGACGAGGGCTCCGGCACCGTACGCACGCCGATCGTGATGGCCAACTCATACGCCCTGCCCGACGACCCGTCGAACGTCAGCTGGTCCGGAACCGACATCCCGCTGTACACCCGCAACTCGGGCGCCAATCAGATTGCGCTGCAGAAGAAGTTGGCGGCGCTCGAAGAGGCGGAAGACGCAGTCGCCCTGGCCTCGGGGGTTGCCGCACTGCACGCGGTCTTCTTCACGTATCTCAACACCGGTGACCATGTGGTGGTCGCCGATGTCACCTACGAGGCGACGTGGAAGCTGTTCACCGAGTTGCTCCCCGTCAAATACGGTATCGAGGCCACCTTCGTCGACGCATCCGATCCGCAAGCGGTCGAAGAGGCCATGCGCCCGACCACTCGTCTGGTGCATGTCGAGGCCATCGCGAACCCGACCACCAAGGTCACCGACATCGCCGCGGTCGCCGCCATCGCGCACGGAGGCGGGGCGTTGCTCGTCGTCGACTCCACATTCACCCCGCCCCCGCTGTATCGGCCCCTCGCCGACGGGGCCGACCTGGTGGTGCATTCACTGACGAAGTACTACAACGGGCACGGGGATGCGATGGGCGGTGCCGTGGTGGGCGCACGCAGCCTGATCGATCCCATCAAATCTCACGCCATGGTCGATGTCGGAGGTGTGATCTCGCCGTTCAATGCGTGGTTGATCAGCCGCGGTTCGATCACGCTGCCGTTGAGGCTGTCCCGACATCTCAGCTCGGCCGAGCAGGTGGCCCATTTCCTCGACACCGACGACCGGGTGGCCTATGTCGCCTATCCGGGACTGGCCTCACACCCCCAGCATGAGTTGGCGTCTCGCCAGTTCGGCGGTCGAGGTCACGGAGCGATGATGGCGTTTGCCGTCCGCGGGGATCCCGACACCCAGAACCGTTTTGTCGCGAACCTGAGGATGATCACCTCGGCGGTCTCGCTCGGACACGACGAATCACTCATCGTGCACGTCGGCACCGAAGGCGCGCGAGTCGCGAACTACCCGAACGAGTTCCGCGAGTGGGGGCACCTGCGTTTCTCCATCGGACTCGAGGATCCCGCCGACATCATCGCCGACCTGTCCGCGGCCCTGGACGACACCTTCGGCTGACGCCCGTCAGATCGCGTCGCGCGGGCGCATCAGCAGGGCGATCAGCCCGCCCACAGCCATCACGGCGATGACCGAGGCGAACACCACACCGGCGGTGGTCAGCGTCCACGCCTGCGCGGCGAAGCCGTCTGCGATGATCGGCACCGAGATGGCAAGGTAGGCAACGACAAAGTAGGCGGACGTGGCATCGGCCTTGCGTTCGGGCTCCACCCGGGCGGCGATGGCCGCGATCCCCTTGCTGAACAACAGACCTTGACTCGCCCCGGAGATCACGGCGCCGACGATCAGTCCCGCCAATGACGCGGCCGCCAAACTCACGATCAACACGGCCATACCCACGGTGAGTGAGATGTATCCGGCGACGAGCGATGGGCGGACCGGCGCATTCGACAACACGATCTGTGTGGCAGCCGAGGCCGCGAAGAGGACAAAGACCACCAGCCCGGTGATCGTGGGTGACGAGATGTCCAGGACCTTGGTCATGAAGTTGGGGGCGACCGCGGTGAACAGCCCGCACACCGCAAACCCGGCTACCGCACCGACCACCGCCTGCGGGAAGATCCCGCGAACCGAGGGCGGCACACTGATCCGCTGCAGAGTCGGCCTAGCCCCTTTGCGCACCTTCACCGTCTCGGGAACGGTGAGGAGGCCCGCACCGGCGATCACGAGCAGGAGGGCATGCACCACAAAAACCGTCCGTGTCGGATACGGCGCGAACTCGGTGACCACGCCGGCGACCAGAGGACCCAGGCCCAAGCCGCCGATGTTGGCGGCGGTGGCGATCGCCGGTGCCATCCGGCGTCGAGCCGCAGGTGCAGCCTCGATGACCGCGACGGTTGCCGTGCTGGTGAAGATGCCCGCGGAGAATCCCGAGACCAGGCGCCCGACGAACAAGATCTCGACACTGCCGCCGATCAGGAACAAGATCGCGCTTGCCAGTGACAGGGCCACGCCCGCGAAGAGCATCGGGCGGCGGCCGATCGTGTCCGAGAACTGTCCCACCCCGATGAGCGCAGCGATGACCCCGACCGCATACGTCGCGAAGATGATTGTGGTCATCAAGCTGCCGAAACCGAACTCCCGCTGGTATTCGGGGTAGAGCGGGGTCGGCAACGTGGTGCCCATCATGACCACCGCGAACGAATACACCGCCGCGGGGAAGGCGATCAGCCGTAGCGCTCGGCCCGGCACCGGTTGTCCGGTGTGGGTGTCGACTCCGGCACCAGCAGCAGTCATGGCAGAGCCCTTCGGTTGGTGAGTCTCGCGGTACGCACGGGCACCTCAACGTCAGCAAGGCTCACGATCTTCCACTGGGCCCGCTGAGTCCATACCCTCCGACTGCAGCCAGATCCTCCGGTTGAAGTCGGAGGGCGTGCGCGCAACCGGAGGAACTGGCCAGGAGCGAACCGCACTCAGCTCGCGGCGATGGCCATCTGGGTTCGGGTTTCACTCACCGACACCAGCATGCCGTCGTGGATCACCACCCGATCCGCAGGGGCGTTGGCGATCACGTCGAGCACACTCGTTCCACGGACGGCCAGGAACTCTGCACGCGCCCCCACACGTGGGCCCGCCTCGGGCAGCCCCATCACGGCCCGAGCATCGTGGGTGACCATCGACAACGCCACGTCGGGATGCACGTGTCCTGCCGTGATGGCCAGCATCGCGGTTTCGAGTGCGTCGCTGCGCCCGACCGGGTTGAACGCGTCCCGCACGTTGTCGGCACCGGCCGCCACCCGGATGCCCGCTTCTCGCAGCGGTTCGATGGCGGTGATGCCCCGCGGAGTCGAGACCGGGTGTCCTCGGCCCTGCAGATACAGATTGGTGATCGGGTTGGCCACCACCCCGATGCCGCTCGAGGCGATGAGCGGCAACAGTCCTGCGAGTTCTGTTCTGCTCATCGTGCCGAGCCGGGTGCAGTGTCCGGCGGTGCGGATCCGGCCCGCCGGCCACGTCGCCACGCGTTCGGCAAATGCCCCGATGGTGTGGTGATCGCCCTCCAGGAACTCGTCTGTGTGCAGGTCCACGCCCACTCCCCTGGCCTCGGCGATCGCCAGCAGGCGGTCCAGGTCGCCCAGCGGGTCCGGCGCACTGTGCGGTGAGCCGCCCACGAGGTCGGCGCCTGCGTCGAGTGCCTGATGCACCAGTTCGTCGGTGGCGTACACCTTGCTCAACGCAACGATCTCGATGTCCATCACCCCGTCGAGCTCTCTGCGAACCCGGTCGATGGCCCGGATACCTCGGAGGGGGTCGGGGCCGAGCAGGATGTCGACATGCGACCGGACAGCGGTGGTGCCGTTGCGCAGCAGGGCCAGAGCGGCCGTTCGCGCGCGCGTCCGGAATGACTCCTCGTCGAGACCCGCGCTGCCTTCTTTCCAGTTCGCGATCGCATCGTGCAGGTCGCCGAGGGGCGGCCGCAACACATCCCACGACAGTGCCTTGTCCAGATGCGCATGAGGCTCGGCAGGTGCGGTGAGCAGAACGTACCCACGAAGGTCGAGTACGTCGGCTCGGTCTGGAGCAACCGGCCGCTCATCTGTAGGCCGCACAGCCGTCACGACCGCGTGACCATCGACTTTCGAGATGTCGACATCGACCACGGATCGGTCGGCGAGCACGGCGCCGCGCAGCTGCGAGAGCGATTGCGGCAAAGAGAGATTCATTGTTCGACCTTCTGATCTGCAGATGAAGCGGGGAGTGATGCGGGGGCGCCTGTCACACCCGCTGGGTACGCACGAACACCCCGGCCACATGGGCGCATGCGGCGGTGCGGGCACCTTCGGCGTCTCCTGCTTCGATCGCCGCGACGATCCGTTCGTGCTCGGTCACCGCGAGACGGCGATTGAGGTCGGCGGTCCACACGTCGGACCGGAAGAGGTGCGACTGGCCATCGAGCCGCGAAAGCGCTTCGCCCAGTGGCCGATTGTTCGCCGTCTCACGGATGAGGGTATGGAATTGGAGGTCGAGGGTGGCGTCCCGCCGGGAGTCGGCCGGATCCTCGAGCAATTCACGCTGCACCTCGACCATCTTGCGCAGGTGCGCCACCGTCTCGTGTGTGGCGGTGAGGGTGGCGTTGTACGCCGCGAGCCCGTCCAGAACCTCCCGGACCTCGAACACGGACTTGAGCGTCTGGGCATCGAGTGAGGCCACCCGGGCGCCCGCGTTGCGCGTATGAGACGCAAGACCTTCGTAGATGAGCTGCTGCACCGCCTCTCGGACCGGAGTCCGGCTCACTTTCAGCCGGGCGGCCAAGGCAGGCACACTCAACGGGCTCCCCGACTCCAACTCGCCGGAGAAGATCATCTCCTGCAGTGAGTCGTGCACCGAGTCGGTGAGAAGGGCACGCTCGGATGCCGTCACCTCTGCTCCCCTCCCTACTTCTCGGCCGCGGTAACCCGCGTGGCCTCGCGAAGTTGCGTCGCAGGTGCCACACCGGTGCGCAGGCCGGCAACCTTCATGGCGATGTTCTCGGCAATCGTCATCGGAGGGTAGCCCGTTTCGCCCTCTGCCAGCGTCCCGGGAAGAGCTTCGATGACCGCGTCGTGATTGCCGTCGAAGAAGAACGCCGCCGAACGGCGCCGAATGATCTGGCCGTCGACCACCGGAGGGTCGACGCGATGGATGGTCGACATCCAGCGGTCGTTGGTCCAACGCGCCATCGCATCTCCCAGATTGATCAGCAAAGCGCCTTCGGCCGGCTGGACATCGTGCCAGCGTCCCTCGCGGTCCAGTACCTGGAGACCGGGAACGCGATCGGCCCACAGGACCGTCAGGATTCCGAAATCGGTGTGCGCCCCCATCCCGGTCAGGTCCCCGGTGAACTCGGTGTCTCCTTCGGGCAGCGCGTAGTTGTTCATCTTCATCGCCTCGATCGGATGGTCGATCATGGAGTCGAAGTACCCCGGCGACAGACCCAGCGCATCGGTGAAGGCTTGCATCAGGACTCGCGAGAGCGCCTGAGCCTCAGCGAAGTACGCCTGCACCGCCGGGGAGAATCCCGGTGCGGCGTCGGGCCAGTTGTTGTGAGCGTAACTGGCCTCGGGCACCTCGAGGGGCGTGAAGTCGGTCGCTTCGGTACCCACCGTGTATGCCTCGTAGAAGTCGTTCATCTGTCCCGCCGTCGGAATGCCCAGGCTCATGCTGAGCGACTCCGACTTGGGCGCCGAGTAGCCACGATTGGTCGCCGGCTCGCGTCGGTACTGCTTCTTCACCTCCAGGGGTAGCCCGAAGAACTCATCGAGCGCGTCGGCGAGTCCCGCGATGGTGTCGGAGCCGATACCGTGACCGACGATCTGGACGAAACCCACATCGCGGCAGGCACGGTCGAGCGCGGCCGCGACCTCGGCCCGCGCCGACAGATCAATTCGTCGTTCATCGCCGCGATACGGGCTGATGTCGATGGTGGGTACCTCGAACTGTGTGCCGGCCATGAAATGCTCCTTCGTCGATGATCGATTCTCTGTGGTCTTCGGGTACCGACCGTTCACGAGTCACGCCCTGACTCGTGCCAGCTGCCGACTGCGAGCTTCGACAGGATTCCCATGACTCCGAACACCGCGACCCCGAAGATCGATGCGAGCACGATGGCGGCGATCAGGTCATCGGACTGCAGGCGACCGCGGTAGACGTCGAGCAGTGTGCCGATTCCCGGCTGCCCCTTGGCGAAGAACATGTCCCCGATGATCGCGCCGACCACGACGAGTCCGGACGCGGTGCGCACACCGGTCAGAATGGCCGGAAGTGCGGCCCGCAGTTCGAGTTTGACCAACCGGTCCCACCGTGATGCACGAGAGAGCGCAAAGAGCTCGTGCAGTCCGCGGTCGACCGACCTTATCCCGAAGTGGGTGTTGGTGATGATCGGGAAGGCGGCGATCAGCACACAGACCAGGGTGCGCGACATCATCCCGTATCCGAACCACAAACCGATGAGCGGAACGATGGCGAGGATGGGGATCACCTGGATCACCACGGCGTAGGGGTAGATGATGCGCTCGATCCACTTGGCCTGACTCATCAGGACTCCGGTGCCGACACCCACCACAACCGCCACCAGGAATCCGACCATCGCGACCTGCGCCGTCACCGCGAGCGCTTCGAGCATGGGCCGCAGGTGCGTCCAGTCCATCAGGGAGTTCCTCAGCACATCGCCCGGTGGCGGTAACAGGAATCTCCGCTCCGGCGAGAGCACCCAGTAGCTGACCATCGACCACAACACCAGAGCGCCGAGCAGCGACAGCAGGGGGCCGAGCACAACGGCTGTCGCCGTGCGGATCCGCCGCCTGGACAGGCGACCGGACGGCGCGCCCGGCCGTGCCGTTGCCGTATATGTCCTTCCCGGCCGGGCGAGCGTGACATCGAGCTGGGTCATCGGTTGCTCCTGTGCAGGGTCGCCGAGATCTCGGAGACGTGGTCGGTGAAGCGGGTGTCGAATCGCAGCTCTGGGCTACGCGGATAAGGAAAGTCGATGTCGAACTGAGCGGCTATGCGTCCAGGTCGTGCGGTCATCACCACCACCCGATTGGCGAGGTAAACCGCCTCGGACACCGAATGCGTGATGAACATGGCGGTGAAGTATCTTTCGGCGTATAGCCTTTGGAGTTCAACCTGCATGTCCAGCCGGGTCATCTCGTCGAGTGCGCCGAACGGTTCGTCGAGCAGCATCGTGGCCGGTGACAGGGTCAACGCCCGCGCCAACGACACACGCATCTTCATGCCACCAGAAAGGGCTTTCGGTAGTTGATCCGCGAACTGCTCCAAGCCCACCGCGGAGATCGATTCCGCGGCACGACGTTTGACGGCGGCACGATTCTCGCGACGCAACTCGGCCGACAACTCGACATTCGCCCGAACACTTCGCCACGGCAGCAACGTCGGTTCCTGGAAGATGAAGCCGACCGAATCATCAGCCACTGCAACCGATCCTGCGGTCGGCGCCTCGAGACCGGCTGCCATCCGCAGGAGCGTGGACTTCCCGCAGCCCGACGGCCCGACAACCGCCACGAAATCTCCGCGGCGCACCTCGAGGTCAACTCCCTCCACGGCAATCGTCCCGGTGTCGAACTGCTTGCCCACATCGGAGAAGACGATCTGCGTGTTCTTCGTGAGCCTGCGCGCGTCTGCGTCGCGCACTGTGTCCGCGAGTCTCATCTCGGCCTCCATACGATCGACTCGTACATGTAACGAGTGGCCTTACTGACACCGACAATGATGGATTACATGCATGACGGTTGGGTTGCACCCAGTTACGTTCTTATGACATCAACTTGTTCTCGGGTGGGTTATCTAGCTTTTTGAGCCTTTTTCGCACCAATACCTACGGTTTTAACCAACGGTAACAACGTCGCAACACACTACTGATTGCATGTAATTGTTCCGGCCCATCAGGCAGCCGGGCGGCGCGAGCAGATGCTCGATCGCGATCCAGGTGAGCGTCCGCGACCACCCCTAACTTTCTTCGAGGAGAAACCATGACGTTTTCGCACCGTCGGCGTTTCGGCATCACCGCCGTAGCGCTCACCACGTTGACCTTGTCCGCCTGCGCATTCGGGTCCGACGACGCGGCAGAAACGGTCTCGATCGAACCGGCGGCAGCGGAGCAAAGTCTCGCTGATGTGTGTCCGGCAGACATCGGGGTGCAGTTGCAGTGGCAGCCGCAGTCCGACATGGGCGCTCTCTTTGCCATGCTCGGCCCGGGCTACCAGGTGAACACCGACGACAAATCGGTTACCGGTCCGCTGGTGGCCGGAGGCAAGGACACGGGAGTGGACATCACGCTGAAGTCCGGCGGACCCGCGATCGGGTTCCAGTCCGTCACCTCGCAGCTGTACGTGGACGACTCGGCGATGCTCGGTGTGGTGCACGGAGATCAGCTGGTGTCGGCAGCCGCCGACCAACCTGTGGTCGGGGTGACCCCGCTGCTCAAATACAGCCCGGCGATTCTGATGTGGGATCCGCAGACGCGTCCCGAATGGAAATCCGTCAGTGATGTGGGCACCGGCGATGCCACCGTCGTGGTTTCCAAGGACCAGATCTTCCCGCAGTGGATGGTGGCGAAAGGTCTGTTGAAGCCGTCGCAGATCGACACCAGCTACGACGGAGCACCATCGAGGTTCGTCGGTGACCCGGCGATCGCCCAGCAGGGGTTTGCGAACTCGGAGCCGTACACGTACGAGGAGGAGACGCCCGCGTGGGACAAACCGGTGTCCTACGGCCTGATCAAGGATGCCGGCTACGACATCTACGCCTCGAATGTCTCTGTGCGAGCAGACAAGCTGGCCGAGTTCTCACCGTGCCTGGAGAAACTGGTGCCCATCATCCAGCAAGCGGGCGTCGATTACATCACCGCTCCCGAAGCGACGAACAAGGTCATCGTCGACGTGGTGTCGCAAGACCAGACCTACTCGCCCTACAGCGAGGGCGAAGCCGCTTTCAGTGCTGATCTCTTGCAAGAGAAGGGGCTTCTCGCGAACGAGGACAACGGCGCGTTCGGTATCTACGACGACGCCCGCACCAGCCGCAACGTCGCAGAACTGGCACCGGTTCTGGCCGCGGGGGGAAATCGGGTGCCCGCGTCGATGACCGCGCAGCAGATGTTCACCAATCAGTTCACCGACCCCGCCATCTCCATTCCCTGACCAGCACTCTCGCGAACACAGCGCGTTCCTCCAGACCCAAAACCCCGGTCCCAAAACCCTCAGACCTCAGACCTCAGAACGGGAAGTCCTCAGCTCATGACGTACGACATGACCGAATTGCAGCGCGAACGCCGAATGGGCGCAATTGGCACCGAGAGCACCCGCGAGGTGCGGCGCGTCTCGCTGGCCGACCTCAGCACCAGACGCGCCGAGATCGCCGATGAATTGTGGTCGGCAGCAACCGACATCGGGTTCTTCCAGGTGGTCGACCACGGTATCGACCTGACCGAGGTACGTCGGGCCTTCGCGATGGCAGAAGCATTCTTCGCACTGCCGGCCGAGGTCAAGGCCCGCTATCCGAAACGATTCAATTCCGGATGGGAGAGCATGACCCAGGTTCGGCCGTCGGTGGGAACCCCGGACCAGAAGGAGTCTTACCAGGTCACTCTCTCGAACATGGACGGACTCTGGCCGTCCGACGACGAACTTGCCGGGTTCACCGACACCATCAAGGCATTCGAGGCCAAATGCTGGCACCTGGCGATGGATTTGCTGTCGCTGTTCGCCGAGAAGATGGGTTTCCACCGTGACTTCTTCGCGGCAGCCCACGACCCGACGTCGGACACCTACCAGAGCACCCTGCGGTTGCTGCACTACTTCGCGGTCCCGCAGGACGCCGAACTGACCGGGATGTGGCGAGCGGGTGCGCACACCGATTTCGACTGCCTCACATTGCTTTTCCAGCGAAACGGCCAGGGCGGATTGCAGGTGTGCCCGGGTAAGGAGATGGACTCACAGGAGTGGACGTCGGTCGAACCCTCCGACGATGCGATCACCTGCAACATCGGGGACATGCTGATGCGGTGGAGCGACGACGTACTACCGTCCAACTTTCATCGGGTGCGCAGCCCCGGGGCCGGGGACGACCGTGGTGCACGGTATTCCATCGCCTTCTTCGCCCAGGCCAACAGCGAGGTGGTCATCGAGGGTCCCAGCGGTAAGTACCCGCCGATCACTGCGAAGGACTATCTGCACCAGCGGATCAGTGCGAACTTCGCGAAGTAGTCCCAGCGAGTGGTCAAGGCGCGCGTCACAGCGCGGCTCCGGGTTCGGTACCCGGGGCCGCGTCGTCGACGAAAGGCCGGCGCCCCAACGCCGGCGAACCGTCAGTGGTGCGAAGAGCTCAGTTCGATGACCAGGACGCCACAGGCAATCAGGACGATGCCTGCACCCATCACCCAAGTCAGCGGATCCTTGAAAACCAATCTCGCTATGACCGCGGTCAACGCGACACCGCACGCGGCCCAGATCCCGTAAGCCACACCGACGGGCATGCCGCCGGCCAAGGTCAGCGACAGGGCGCCGAACGCAACCAGATAGCCGACAACGGTCGGAATCAGCCAGATCATCTTGCGGAAGCCGTCCGACGCTCGCAGTGAGAGCGTGCCCGCGACCTCGAAGACGATCGCGATCGTCAGGTACGTCCACGTCATTCGGGCGCCTTGGGTTCGTCCGCCGTCTCATGGCCGCCGTGCGAGCCCAATTCGACCAGGAGGACCCCACCGATCACGATCGCGATACCCACACCGATACCCACGGTGAACGCATCACCGAAGATGATGGCGGCGAGCACCGCGGTCAGTGCGACGCCCACGGCCGCCCAGATCCCGTAGGCAACTCCCACCGCCATTCCGGCCCGCAGGACAAGCGCGAGGAAGGCGAACCCGCCGAGGTATCCGGCGGCCACCAGGACCAGCCACCGCGCGTCGTCCACCGACGCGCGCAGGGCAAGGGTGGCACTGACCTCACTGACGATGGCGCAGCCGAGGACAAGCCACTTGTTCGTTGCGATGTTCGAGAGGGTGGTCATCGACGACAATCATCGCGCACCGGCACGCCGGCGACCCGGTCGGCCAGATACCGCGCGATGCCGCTCGTGTCCACATTGCCGTGCCCGGCCCCGGGGCTGTAGGTGATGGTGATCGGGCCACCGAGTTCGCACGCCTTCCGGATCCCGGCGGTGATCCACTCGGGGGCATTGAACCGGTCGGCGCCGCCGTACAAGACGTACAGCGGGGCCGACAACCGTGTGCGCGGCAACGCCGTCGACTGCAGCAACGTACGCAAGCGTTCGGCGGCGGCAGGACTGGACGGCGCGAACTCGGAGGCCGAGATCTGCCGTAGCGCCCGCTCTCGCGCGTTCGACCGCCCGCAGCCACTGAGATCGGTCCACCGCTCCGCGAGGCCACCCTGGCGGTAGTTGTTCAGGTCGAAATCAGCATGCCTGCGCGCCAACGACTCCTCCAGCCATTGGAGGATGCCCTGTTGTTCGAGGGTCAATGTGCCGGCAGCGGCCAGATCCACCATCGGGGTCTTGTCCGTCGACGGAACCTGTGCAACTGCTCCGACGAGGCGGAGTTCCGGCGCATAGTCCACCGCGAGCTCGTCGGCCGCCCAGCTGGCTGCTCCGCCCTGGGAGATGCCGTAGGTCGCCCATGTCGACGACATGCTGGGGAAGACGTGTCGGATGGCGCGTACAGAGTCGATCATCGTTCGGGCCGCCGCATACGGGTCGAGATAGGGATGGGGTCCACTCGGCGTGCCGAGCCCGGAGTAGTCGGCGAAGGTGACGGCCATCCCCGCACGCAGGTAGTTGCGGACCAACCGGAGCAGGCCGTACAGGTCCGGGGTGAGTGAGGGTGCGCAGTCGACGTTGATCCCGGTGGACCCGTGGCCGATCGCAAGAATCGGCCAACCGCCCTCCGGCGCCTGCCCCGACGGCACGAACACGGTCCCCGAGACGACGATCGGCCGGTTCTCGACGTCCGTGGATCGGTACAGGATCCGCTTGCCGGACACCTGCGTCGCCTCAGCGCCGCCGGACACCCAGTCCGTCACCTCGACCACGTCACCTGGGCCCGGGAACGGGACATGCGCCGGGTTGGTCCAGCTCGTCTCCCCACCGTTCGATGTCGAGGTGGCCTCGCCGCCGCAGCCGGCGAGCACAAGGGCCACAACCAGTGCGGCGAGTGCAACCGCTCGCCTCGTCAGACCCACGGCAGGAACTTACCAGCGACACCCGTGGGCGTAGTGCATGCCGCGGGCGGCGACGTTCACGATCATGCCCTGAACGCGGATGTCCTGAACGCGATGACCCGGCTGGACGTCGACTCCACGGCGGTGATCACCCGGTCCGGCCGAACAAGAACTGCGTTGAGATGGCTGCTGCGAAGCCACTCGGTGAGTTGGGGTGCGGCCGGGCCGAATTCGTCGACCGCCACTCTGCGTGCACCAACGGCATCCGCGTGGTCGGCCAGCTCGTCGGTGAACCGACCGTCGTGCACCAGCACCGGGCCGAGCCCCAGCACGTCGTCGGAGCCGACCACCATCTCAACGTCGGGGCCGGAACGCAGGACGAATTGGGGGAACAACGCGCCGAGTCGACCACTCCCCCGTCGGATGCGCTCCCGTACGGGCAGGCCTCCTCTGCCGACCCGCGGATAGATCAGCCGCGGTCCGATGGTCGCGGCACCTGGCGCACCGCCGAGCCCACGCAACACCGCGTCCACGGCCGCTCTGCCCGGTCCGGGTTCGACGGACATGGCCCGGCCGATCGCCGTCGCCGCGGCCACCGACCGCAGGACGTGCGGTGCACGCTCGGTCTGATAACTGTCCAGCAGACGGTCGTCCGCCCGGCCCTCGAGTACAGCAGCGAGCTTCCAGGCGAGGTTCACCGCATCGCGTTGTCCCGCGCCGAGACCCTGACCGATGAACGGCGGGGTGAGATGTGCGGCATCACCCAGGATGAACAGGGGGCCCGCGCGCCAACGCCGTGCGACCCGTGCGGCGTGCCGGTATCGCGCCGTCCGGACCACCTCGATGTCGCAGCTGTCGGGCAGCGACCTCCGTATCTCACCGAGTGCCCAGAGCGCGTCCGGCTCGCGGTCCAGATCGGTCGGGAGCCGGAACTCCCACCGGTATCGGTCAGCTCCGATTCGCATGAACGTCGATGCTCCAGACCCGGCGCAGACCTGGTGCACGCCCGGCCACATCGTCACCTCGTGGGAGGCACGGACATCCACGACCAGCCACTCCTGGGTGAATCGCAGGTCGCGCCATGTCCCTCCGATGGCTTGCGCCACCGCACTCGAAGCGCCATCGCAACCGAGGACATAGCGTGCGTACAGCGTGGCGCGGGCACCGGAGTCCCGTCGGACGCTCACCACTGCCCCGTCGGTTCGGGGTGTGATCGCTTCTACGACGGAACCTTCCATCACCTGGGTTCCCGGGTGCTCGGCCAGGGCGCCACGCAGTGCCCGTTCCAGGTCCGGCTGATCGAACATCGTGGTCTCACGCCAACCGCTGTGACCCACGGCGCGATCACGTGCGAACTCCATCAGCACCCGGCCCTGCGGATTCACCAAGCGCAAGCCATGTGCGGCTCGCCCACTGGACCCGAACTCGGTTGCGGCACCGGCACTTTGCAGTATCCGGTAGACCTCGTCGTCGAGGTGGACAGCGCGAGGCAACGGATGCACGCCCCGCCGTCGTTCGACGACCACACAATCAACGCCGTGTGCGGCCAGCAGGCAGGCCGCGGTCAGACCCGTCGGTCCGGCCCCGACGACCACCACCGGCACCGTTGTCATCCGGCCGACCGTGCTTGTGCCCGCGGCGGTCGGGTGAGCGCCTGACTGATGTTGGCCGGCCCGTCGAGCTGCGCGATCTCATCACCCAGTTCACGAGCACGCCGGCGATACCCCGGATCGGAGAGCACCGTCTCGACCGCGCGACAAATCGCCCGCGGTCGCGCGGACCGGAGCCGAATCCCACACCCGGATCGGACTATTCGGGCGGCGACCTCGTTCTTGTCCTCGGTTGTCCCGGCAACCACCATCGGAACCCCGTGCCTCAGCGCGTAGTGCACCCCGCCCCAGCCGCCGTTGGTGACCAGCACGTCTGCCTTCGGCAGCATGAGATCGAACGGAACGAACTCGGTGACGATCGAATTGGCCGTTCGAACCCGCACCGACGATTGCGGCTTGCCACCTGTCGCGGCGACCACCACGGTGTCCATGTCCGCCAGACCGGTCAGGGTCGGTTCCACGAGCTTGCTCAGGTCACCGTTGTCGAGGGTGCCCTGCGTCACCACAACGACTCGCCGGGGGCCCGTCACTTCAGGCCACCATTCCGGCGGATCGTGCTGGCTACCAACCGGATCGAGAACCGGCCCGACGAATTCGAGACGACCGGCCAGGTCCCGTCGCGGGTATTCGAACGATGGCGTGGTGAGCACGAAGATGTCGTCTGCCAGCAGGGGCCAATCCAGGATGAACGCGCCGGCACCTTCCCCGACGCACTCACGCACCGCGGTCTCGGCGAGGTGTTGCACCCGGCGCAGCACGAGGTGTTCGGCGCCCACGGTCAACATTCGGTTGCGCATCATTCCCAGGCGCGTGGTCGACGGCGGGAGCCCTGGCCCGAACGGACCCGTGTCCTGGCTGTTCACCATCAACGGCGACGTACAGACCGAACCGACTCGCGGCCGCCGGCCGGCCCGCCGGAGCAGTGGGAGAACACCCAGGAACAGATTTTCGGCCAACACCACATCGACGTCGGTCTCGTCCACGAGCACCGACAGCGCTCGGTATTGGTCGGCGATCTTTGCCGCGAACAGATGCTCGAGGTCAAAACGCGACCGCAGGACGCCGGGCATCCGGTGGCGGCCGGGAAAGACCCGGTCGAGGTCGCGGTCATCGAAGTCACACGACGCAGGAAGCGGTACGTGTGCCAGTCCCGCCTCTTCGATGCGGCGGCGAAACCGGCTGCCGGTGAGAACCACAACGGTCCAGCCGTCCAGCCGGAGTTGTCGGCCGATGGCGATCATCGGCGCCACATGACCTGTCAGCGGCGCACTGCACAACAAGACACCGGGCACCTGCGAACCTCGTCCTTCCAGCCCCACCGAACTCCCGATGTTGCCACAAGAGCACCATCGTCGACGTCTCCGCGACGGATCGGCAGTCCAAAGGTCGAGCGGCTGAACGACACGCCCTGAAGATCTCCTGAAAATCACGGTCGAACCGGTGCCTCACGGTTGCGGTGGCACCCGATCGGACCTACGTTTGCGTCAGTCACGACGTTCGCACGGATGCGAGAAAACGACTGCCCCAGTTCTTTTGAGACAAGATTCGGACTTCATCTCATGGCTACTGCCTTTGTCAACCAGATCAGCACCGCTGTACCCGACCTCGATGTCCACGACATCTTCGTCGACCACGCGCCCGAACTGATCGAGGAACGGCGCAAGATGCTGTTGTTCCGGCGGATGGCAGAGCGTGCCCAGATCTCTCATCGGTGGTCCGCGGTGGAGGACCCGATCACCTTCTACGGCGGAAACCCGAGCTCGGTCGACACCGAGACACGCATGGTCGAGTACGAGGACAAGGCCCCGAAACTGGCACGCAAGGCCGTCGAAGGCCTCGATCTCGGTGACGCGGCCGACGAGATCACTCATCTGGTGATCGTCACCTGTACCGGATTCTATTCTCCGGGAATCGATTACGACATCATCAAGACCTGTGGCATCAGCCCCAACGTCGACCGCACCCAGATCGGCTTCATGGGATGTTTCGCCGGTATCACCGGACTCAAGACTGCCGACAACATCGTCCGCGCGAACCCACAGGCGAAAGTCCTGCTCGTGAGCGTCGAACTGTGCTCGGTGCACATGCAGCAGCCCAAAAGCCTGGAATCGATGTTGTCGTTCTTGATCTTCGGGGACGGGTGTGCCGCCGCCGTCATCTCGGCCGATCGATCGGGCATCGAGCTCGACTCGTTCAAACAGGTCATGGTTCCCGATACGCGAGATCTGATCACCTGGCGCATCGGCAACGCCGGCTACGACATGGTTCTTTCCGGCAAGGTCCCTGGGCAGTTGGGCCGCGCACTGAACCAGGAGAACCTCAAACTCATCCTTGCCGGGCGCACCCCCGGCGACATCGATCTGTGGGCGATCCACCCGGGGGGCCGCACCATTCTCGACGCGGTGGAGAACGCACTCGAACTCGAGCCGTCCGCCTTGGAGGTGTCGCGGTACGTGCTCGACAACTACGGCAACATGTCGTCGGCCACCGTGCTGTTCGTGCTCGCCGAGATGATGAAACGGGCAGCCGCCGGAGGCCCGACCGGGATGGGTAGTGCGATGGCGTTCGGGCCAGGCCTGACTGCGGAGACGATGCTGTTCCGCCTCTGATCGGCCCGATCAGTCCTGTTCGGCCCGGCGCCTGCGGTAGGCCGCGACGTGGGCCCTGTTGCCACATCCCCCATCACTGCAGAATCGACGAGATCGGTTGCGGGACAAGTCTATGAAGACGATCCGGCAACCCTCTCCCGCACAGGTCTTCAGTCGGCTCAGCTGATCGGTGCGGATCAGGTCGATCAACGCCATCGCGTTCTCGGCGGCCATACGGTCGGCCAGTGGCGCCTCGGGTTCGGTGACGTGGATATGCCAATCCCAACCGTCGTGGCGGGTGAGGTACGGACGGGCGTCCGCCTCTCGGAGCATCATGTTCACCTCGTGCGCCGCGTCATCGATCCCGAGTTGCCAGAGGGTGTCGAGCCGGGTGCGGAGTGCTCGCACGGCATCGAGTTCGGCGGGGTCACCGTCCCGGCGGCCCGTGTAGCCCTGGTCGTCGAGGAAGTCGCGGAGCTCGCCGGCGGTGCTCAGCGTGTCGACGTCGCCGCGGCCGGTGTTGATCAACGCGGCAGTGGCCACCAACGCGACATCGGTGTCATGAGCAAATAGCATTTGACTCCTTACCAGCGATCCGTTTAGCTGTCATGAGTGTAAACATTTTTACTCCTGTCACCCTCATCGGAGGAATCTTGAAGTTCGTTGATGCGCGCACCCTGCCCGGGTTCGGTTTGGTGATGGGCGTGACGTCGGCCGTGTCGTTCGGCACCTCGGGACCCCTCGCCAAGGGACTGATCGACAGCGGCTGGTCCTCGGCCGCGGTGACGGCCGTACGGCTGGGCGCCGGCTCGCTCCTACTCCTCATTCCGCTGATTTTGCTGCGCCGCAACCTGTTTGCCCAGTGGGCCCGATCGCCGATGCTCGTGATCGCCTACGGCATCCTCGGCGTCGCGGTCGTCCAACTCAGCTTCTTCAACGCGGTCCGATACCTCGACGTGCCGGTTGCCCTGCTCATCGAATACTCGGGGCTGATCCTCGTCGTGGCGTACGACTGGCTCATCCGAGGACGCACGCCGACGACCTTGACCGGTATCGGCTGTGTCATCGCACTTGCCGGGCTTGTGATGGTCATCGTCGGCGGGGGCGACATCGGTGACATCGACCCCGTCGGGTTCGTGTGGGCCGTCATCGCCGGCGTCGGGCTCGCGGCCTACTTCATCCTGGCCACCGAGGATTTCGGCAAATCGGGTCAGAGCGTGGAGCCATTGGCCCTGACCACCGGCGGATTGCTGCTCGGTACAGCGGTGATCGGCATCGCCGGCGCGCTCGGTCTGCTGCCCATGGCCGCGGGCACCGGGTCCACCGTGCTCGCCGACACCTCGGTGCCCTGGTGGGTGATCGCACTGGCGATAGCCGGGATCTCCACCAGCCTCGCGTATGTCACAGGCGTACATGCCGTTCGGCTCCTCGGCGCCACTCCCGCGTCGTTCGTGGCGCTCATCGAGGTGCTGTCGTCTGCGGTGGTGTCGTGGTGGCTGCTGGGTCAGACCATGACCATCGCCCAGCTGGCGGGCGCGGCGGTGCTGCTGTCGGGGTTGGTCGCGGTCAACATGGGCGGGCGGCTCAAGAGCGATTCACAACTCGCGGCGCGGGTACCCGTGGAATAACCTGCCTGGGGTCCGGACTTGCACCACAAGGCCGATGAACAGACGGCTGAACCAAAAGTGCAAAGGAGCATGTTGTGGCAAAGATGTTGTTCGTGATGACCGCCGCCGATCATTGGACCCTGAAGGACGGAAGCAAGCATCCGACCGGCTTCTGGGCCGAGGAGTTCGTGGCGCCCTACGAGGAGTTCACGAACGCCGGCCACGAGGTGGTGGTGGCGACCCCAGGCGGCAAGGTGCCTGTGGTGGACCAGGGCAGCTTGGCCGCCGACGCCAACGGTGGGCAGGACAAGGCCGACGCGATCGCCGCAAAACTCGAGTCGAATGAAGAACTGAAGCATCCGATCTCTCTCGACGACGTCGACCTGAGCCAGTACGTGGCAGTTTTCTACCCCGGTGGCCACGGCCCCATGGAAGACCTCGCGGTCGATGAGGTGTCCGGTCGACTGCTGACCGAGGCCATCGATTCCGGGCGACCACTGGGCGTGGTGTGCCACGCTCCCGCAGCGTTGCTCGCCGCCACCCGCGACGACGGATCGTTCACCTTCGCCGGGTACCAGGCGACGGGATTCTCCAATGCCGAGGAAACCCAGGCAGGCCTGGCCGACAAGGCCGTCTGGCTGCTCCAGGACCGGCTGATCGACCTCGGCGTCGACTACCAGGAGGGCGAGCCCTGGGCACCCAAGGTCGTCGTGGATCGCAACCTCTACACGGGCCAGAACCCAGCGTCGTCCGCACCGCTTGCGCAGAAGATCCTCGCCGATCTCGGCTGACCCACCGGCGGTGAACGGGCGCCGGCAACGACGAGCGGTCGAAGGGATCGATACCGTCGTTGTCGGCGTCTTCTGTACGGGGCCATGGCGCGGAATTAAACGGACCGTGGTTTCATTTACAGTGTCATGAAGAACATTGGATTCTTGTCGTTCGGGCACTGGTCGGATTCACCCGGTTCGCAGACCCGGTCAGCCGCGGACACTTTGCTGCAGTCGATCGATCTTGCGGTCGCGGCCGAGGAACTCGGCGCTGATGGCGCCTATTTCCGTGTGCATCACTTCGCTCGCCAGCTGGCGTCGCCATTTCCACTCCTCGCCGCAGTCGGCGCGCGGACCAGTCGCATCGAGATCGGGACCGGCGTCATCGACATGCGCTACGAAAACCCGATGTACATGGCCGAGGACGCCGGCTCTGCGGATCTCATCTCGGGCGGCCGACTGCAGCTCGGGATCAGCCGTGGTTCGCCCGAGCAGGTGATCGATGGCTACCGGTATTTCGGCTATGCGCCGAATGAGGACGCCTCGGACGCGGACATGGCCCGCCAGCACACCGATGTGTTCCTCAAGGTCATCAACAACGCCAAGTTCGCCCAACCGAACCCGTCGCCGATGTTCCCCAATCCCCCTGGCCTGCTGGGCATCGAGCCCCAATCGCCCGGCTTGCGAGACCGCATCTGGTGGGGCGCCGGTACAAGGGCCACCGCGGAGTGGACAGCCGAGCAAGGGATGAACCTGATGAGTTCGACCCTGCTGACCGAAGACACCGGAGTGCCCTTTCATCAACTGCAGGCCGAACAGATCGAGCGTTTCCGCGAGACCTGGGAGTCGGCCGGACACAAGCGCGAGCCGCGAGTGTCCGTGAGCCGCAGCATCTTTGCTCTCGTCGACGATCGGGACCGCGCCTATTTCGGGCGTGGCGGGCAAGATGCCGATCAGGTGGGCATCATCGACGGGACCACGGCGCGATTCGGCCGGAGCTATGCCGACGAACCAGACCGGTTGATCGAACAGCTCCGCGAGGACGAGGCGATCGCAGCAGCGGACACCCTCCTTCTCACCGTGCCGAACCAGCTCGGTGCCGACTACAACGCACACGTCATCGAATCGATCCTGACGCACGTCGCCCCCGCCCTCGGTTGGCGCTGACATCGTCTGCGCGTGCGTGCGACCATGTCTCGATGAGCGAACGCGAAGTACTCACCTGGGACCTTTTCGGGGCGGCGAGTCGTGAACTCGCCCAGACGGTCGCCGATTCCGGGTTTGCCCCCGACGTGGTGCTCGGTATCGCGCGCGGGGGCCTGGTGCCTGCCGGGGCGCTGGCGTACGCGCTCGACTGCAAGTCACTGTTCACGATGAACGTCGAGTTCTACACCGGTGTGGGCACCACGCTCGACGAGCCGGTGATACTCCCGCCCATCCTCGATGCCACCGAACTGGGCGGCCTGACCGTACTCGTCGTCGACGACGTCGCGGACAGTGGAAAGACGCTGGAACTCGTACACACCTTCTGTCGCAACCACGCCTCCGAGGTACGGACGGCGGTGTTGTACGAGAAGCCCGCATCGGTGATCAAGGCCGACTACACCTGGCGGTACACCGACCGCTGGATCAACTTCCCCTGGTCCACCGAGCCGCCCATCACGCCTCGCTGACCAGGGTGGATGTGCAGCCGTTCAGTCGAGCCGCGCAGTGGGCGCCGTGATCGATCTGCGCACACTGACCGGCGAGACCGCCGTTGTCCTCCGCGGAGCGAGACGACGTCTGGCCGGCGGCGACATCGCCGGTGCTGCCGCCACGCTGACCTACTTCGCAGCGATCGCCATCGTCCCCTGGTTCCTGCTCGCGGTGTGGAGCACCACGTGGTTCGAACCCGACCTGCAGGCCCAGCAGGAGCTGCTGGCGCTGCGGGTCCTCATCCCGCCTGACATGGGGGCACGACCGGCGTTCGACGCACTGGTCGAGGCCGGGGTACAGATGGACCCACTCAAAGCACTTGTCCTGTTGTTTCCGGCATCCTTCTACGGCGAAGGTCTGCGGCGCGCATGTCTCGCCATCTCGCCCGAACCCGACCGGTTCACCGGATGGAGAGCCCGGGCCCGCGTATTGGCCTTGCTCGTCGCGATACCGGTTTTCGGACTGGTGTTCCGGACCGTGGGCGAGCAGCTTGTCACCTTCGCACCCGAGGGCGGTGGCACAGGCAGCGCGGGCGACCTGATCTTCCGCACCTGGATCGGCTTCCTCGCCACGTGGCTGGTGCTCTCGGTGGCACTCGTCTGGGTGTATCGCGCTGTCACACCGGGCAACCCGAGATGGTGGGTGGCAGGGGTGGGCGCAATCACCACCGCGTCGTTCATGGCCGGGTTCCTCCAGGGCTTCGCGTTGTTCCTGTCGCTGCCCATCGACGTCGGGATCCCCTACGCGGGCCTCGATGTCATCGGTGGTGTGGTCGCGGTCGGTCTGTGGCTCTGGATCCTGCATATGGTGGTGCTCATGGGTTGGGCGGTGACACGATCCCTCGACACCGTGGTGGACGGCCGGCGTGGGGCCGAACCCGACCACACCAGCAATGATCTGGAGGAGAAGGCTTGAGCCACATCGTTGTTGTCGGAGCGGGTGTGGGCGGATTGGCCGCGGCAACACGTCTGGCGGCACAGGGGCACGCTGTCACCCTCGTCGAACAAGCCGCCACGGTCGGCGGCAAGCTCGGTGTGGAAACGATCGACGACTTCGTGTTCGACACGGGCCCATCCCTCTTGACTCTCCCCCAGGTCCTCGACGATCTGTTCGCCGCGACCGGCAGCGGCTCGGCATCCGACGAACTCGGACTCCAGCGCCTTGACATCGCCTGCCGGTACACCTTCCCCGATGGCGCCGTCCTCGACCTCCCCGGCGAGATGCGCGACATCCCCGCCGCGCTCGACGCCGCACTGGGCGATGGCCGAGGCGCACAGTGGAGCGCATTCTCCGAGCGTGCCCAACGGATCTGGGACGTCACCCGCATCCCGTTCCTGGAATCACCGATCGACGTCCGCACGATGCTCGGACTCTCCCGCCACCTGGATGAGCTCGCCGCGGTGGCACCGTGGCGCTCATTGCGCGGGATCGGTAAGTCGTACCTGTCCGATCCCCGCCTACGGATGTTGCTCGACCGATACGCGACATACACCGGGTCTGATCCCCGCCGTGCCCCGGCCGCGCTGGCGAGTGTGCCGTACGCGGAGCAGGCTTTTGGCTCCTGGTACGTGGCCGGGGGTCTGGGGCGTATCGCTGCAGCGCTACTCGATCGCGCGCTGACCCTGGGCGTCGACGTGCGCCTTGGTACGAAGGTCACCGAGATCGTCTCGGACGCAACGGGTGTCAACGGTGTTCGGGTCGACGACGGCCGGATCATCTCCTCGGATGCGGTGGTGGCCAACGCCGATGCACACCAGGTCTACAACACGTTGCTCACGGCCCGCCGATGGCCGATCCGGCGGGCGCGATGGCGCCTGCGTCGCACCACCCGTTCGCTGTCCGGGTTCGTGATCCTGCTGGCGCTGCAGAACGCCCCTGCCGGTCAGCCACACCACCATGTGATGTTTGCCGAAGACTACGACGACGAGTTCGACGCGGTCTTCGGCCGTCGGGGTCGGGCCCGTCCGGTTCCTCGTCCGACCATTTATCTCAGCGCTCCCCCCGACCCGGCGATCGTTCCGCACGAAGGCGCGGGTGCGTGGTTCGTTCTTGTCAACGCGCCTCCGCACGACCCCGAATCGGGTACCGATTGGGACGCCCCCGGGCTGGGCGACCGGTACGCCGACCAGATCTTGGACCTGATGGCCGAACGCGGGCTGGATGTACGTGACGAGGTCACGAACCGGGTGATCATCAGCCCGGCCGATCTGCAGCGACGGACGATAACACCGGGCGGCTCCATCTACGGCACTTCGTCCAATGGTGCGATGGCGGCATTCTTGCGGCCGGCGAACAGATCACCCGTTCCTGGCCTGTTCCTCGTCGGCGGCTCGGCCCATCCGGGCGGCGGCCTGCCATTGGTGATGATGTCGGCCAAGATCGTCGCCGACATGATCGGGGACGTCGAGGGCAGTCAGTCCTCAAGGGCCGAGTGAACAGCGACCAGTAACTGGGCAAGGCCCGCAACGGCCAACACGGTTGCGATGATGGAGTAGATGGTCACGAGGGTGACGCCGTCGAGGGCGGGTAACACGTCGATCCCCGACCGCCTGGCACCCCACTCGATGGCGCTGGTCGCGGTGGCGAAGGATGCGACGATCACCCGCGATGGACGCTCCCACCACGTCAGCACTCCGGGCCCCTCCATCCCGGTGGCCTGCGCGTGCGCACGTACGGACTCGAGCAACAACGTGAGCAGGGCGAGCGAAACCCCGAGCCACGCAGGGGCACCGAGGACAACCAGCGTGAGGATCAGCAACAGGTCTGAACAGCGGTCGGCGAACGGGTCGAGTACCCGGCCCCACCGAGACGCCTTGCCGGCGCGTACCGCGATCGCGCCGTCCACACCGTCGAGCACAGCGCCGACGAGGATCACGAGCATGGCCACCATGGGCCACGCGGCACCGGCCGAGGCGATCAGCGGAACGGCCGCCATGACCGCGACTCCCGCGACCGTGACCGTGCTGGGGCTGACACCTGCGCGCACCAACGGGGTCGCGCATGTGTGAGCGATACGAACCCAGCCGCTGATCCACATCGAACTCCGGGGGTCGATACCGCCATGCAGACGCGACCAACCGGCATACGCTTCTTCACGGGAAAACACGGGCCGCATAGGTACTGATACCTCCGATCTGCGACTCGCAAACCCGACCACACCGCGGCGTACGCCATAAACCGCCAACGTGGGTGCCGGGTCGGGACGTACTTCGATCGAGCAGAGGAAGGAAGCCGTGGCCACCTTTGCGTTCATCCACGGGGCCGGGGATGTCGGCTGGTATTGGCGTCTCGTGGAATCCGATCTACGCACGCGGGGACACGAAACGGTGGCACCTGATCTGCCCTGCGAAGACGACTCGGCCAGCGTCGCCGAGTATGCCGACACGATTGCCGCTGCGGTGAGCGATCGGTCCGACATCGTTGTCGTCGCGCATTCGGCGGGCGGTCTCACCGCTCCCCTCGTCTGTGAGCGGGTCGCCGTCGAGTTGCTCGTTCTGGTCGCGCCGATGATCCCGACCGCCGGCGAGGCACCCGGCGATTACTTCACCAACACCCGCCTCGGCGACGAAAAGCGCACGCACTACGACGATGTTGTCGCGCTGTTCTATCACGACGTGCCGCCGGAGTTGGCCGCGCAGGCCGTGGCGAAAGGTCGCGATGAGTCCGACGCGCGGGCCGACGAACCGACACCTCTGCGCGCCTGGCCTGATATCCCCACCCGGGTGCTGATCTGCCGGGAGGACCGGGTGTTCCCTGCTGCCTACCTACGGCGGGTGGTCACCGAGCGACTCGGCATCACCCCGGACGAGATGGACGGCGGACACTCCCCCGCGCTCAGCCGACCACTCGAGTTGGCACACCGCCTCCACACCTACGCGACCGAGCAGGGCCTGGCGCCTGCGAGCGCCGGGCAGGAGACCGGCGGCCAGGTGCCATGACAGACATCTACGACGGTTACGACGCCGAATTGTCGCTCTACGACGAACCACTGCACCGGGCCTGCGCCGTCGGAGCCGGCGACCGCGTACTCGACATCGGGTGTGGAACCGGACACTCCACCCGCCAGGCGGCGCGAACAGCTCACGCCGGCAACGCCTTCGGGATCGACATCTCCGAATCCGCCATCGAGCGAGCCCGAAAAATCGCTGATGCCGAGCAACTTTCAACCGTGACGTTCGAGGTCGCGGACGCACAGACCCATCCGTTCACACCGGGCGGCTTCGACGTGGCGATCAGTCGTTTCGGAACCATGTTCTTCGACGACCCGGTCGCGGCGTTCACCAACATCGGACGCGCGATACGGCCGGGCGGGCGACTGGCCATGCTCGTGTGGCAGGCACGCGAGCACAACGAATGGAGCTCGGCCATCGCCCGTGCCCTCGCCGCAACCATCCCCTCGGGCCCCGGCCAAGTACCTGATGCGTTCTCACTCGCCGATCCATCAACCGTCGCGGCGATCATGAGCGATGCCGGGTTTGTCGACGTCGTCGTCGACGGCGTCCATGAGCCGGTCTTCTACGGTCGAGATGTCCAGGCCGCCCTTGACTGGGTCGGTGGCTTCGCGAATGTTGCCGACACGATGGCACGGCTGAGTCCGCTCGAGGCCGAACAGGCGACGGGGCGTGTGCGCAACATGCTGACGAGCCACCAACGTGCAGACGGTGTCTGGTTCGACGCGCGGGCCTGGCTCGTCACGGCCCGCGTGCCCGAAGCTCAGTGACCTGGTCGCCTGCGGGAGCGGTGCCTGCGTGAAACCGGCCATCAGTCGATGCGCCGACCACCCATCCGATTCGTGTTCTGTTCCGAAGAAACAAATGCAACGCCTCAACAGTCTGACCGCCGCTCGGGGACGGAGAACGCCACATGACGTCAGTAGATCAACACACCGAGGCGCCGATCTCGAACGATCTGCTCCAGGAGCGAAGCCACGAGATCGTCACTGCTGTCAACGCCGTGCTCACCGCCCACGTCTCCGACCACTCGGCCGCGATGAGTGATCTGAGTGCGGAGGTCACCCCCCTGGCCACAGCCGTCACCGACAGCCTGGACCGCGGGAAGCGGCTACGCGCTCAGTTCTGCATGTGGGGTTCGTACGGTGTGACCGAAGGTGAGCTGGCTGCCGGCGTCGCCGAGATGGCAGCGGCGATCGAGCTCTTCCACTTCGCCGCACTTGTGCACGACGACCTGATGGACAACAGCGACACCAGGCGCGGGCTGCCAACGATGCACCGCCACTTCACGGCCGAACACGCGCGACAGCAACGACTCGGCGACGGTGACGAACATGGCTCGGCGGCTGCCATCCTGGTCGGCGACATGTGCCTGTCGTGGTCCGACGACTTGTCCGCGATGGCCACCGACGCTCTCGATCCGAGGTCACGCCGCGCGGTTCGGGCCATCTGGTCGCAGATGCGCGACGAGGCCTATGCGGGTCAATATCTCGACATGCTCAGCCAGACCGAGGCCGCCACCTCCCGCCGCCGCGCCGACCTCATCCTCCGATTGAAAAGCGCGAAGTACACGATCAGCCATCCGCTCCGACTCGGTGGCGCGATCGCCGGTGCCGGTGACACGCTCCTGCACCTCTACGACCAGATCGGGCTGACCGCCGGCGAAGCCTTCCAGCTGCGTGACGATCTCCTGGGCGTGTTCGGCGACCCCCAGATCACCGGTAAACCAGCGATCGACGATGTTCGTGAAGGCAAGCGCACCCTGCTGATGGCGGTCGCCGAGTCGCGTGCCGACAATGCGCAGAAAGACATCCTCAGGCGCTCACTGGGCAATCCCGAACTGACCGACGCCGACCTCGAGGCCGTGCGTTCAGTGCTCACCGAGACCCGCGCCGATCAGGCAATCGAGACGCGGATCGGTGAACTCACAAGCGACGCAATGGAAATCGTCGGCGCTCTACCGGTGGACACCGTCACCCGGCAGGCTTTGACCATCCTCATCGAGAAGTGCGTCTGGCGTCAAGCCTGACCGATCTCTTCGGCAAGCGCATCGGTGTGAGTGGCCGACGTCAGTGTGACGGGCCGACGTCAGTGTGACGGACCGACGGTCCGGTCTCCCTTGATGCGTTTGCGGATGAGCTCGGCGCTGATCAAACACATCGGCAGACCGATACCGGGGCGGGTACTCGACCCGGCATAGAACAGGCCCTCGACCTTGCGGGAGCGGTTGGTGGCGCGCAGAAATGCACTCTGCCGCAACGTATGCGCCGGGCCGAGTACACCACCCGACCACGAGTTGACGTTGTCGACGAAGTCAGCGGGCCCCACCGACCGCCGGACGACGATCCGCTCGGCGAGATCCGGGATGTTCGCCCACGAGGCGATCGTCGCAACAGCCTGGTCCACGGCCTTCTCGATGTCGGGGGCGCCGGCACCATCGACTCCCCCGTGTCCCAGACCGGGATCCGGAGGTGAGGGCACCAAGATGAAGATGTTCTCGTGGTCTGCGGGCGCCACCGAGTCGTCCGTTGCGGACGGGCGGCACACGTACAGCGATGCGGGATCCGGCATATGCGTCGGGGACTCGAAGATCGCGTCGAAGTTGGTTGTCCAGTCGTCGGTGAAGAACAGCGAATGATGTGCCAGTTCAGGGAGACTTCCCTGCACACCCAGATAGGCCAGGACAGCGCCGGGCCCCGAAGTCGCCTTGTCCCACCACCGTTGGGGGAACGTCTGCAGATGCTCCGGCAGCAGCCTGGTCTCCACGTGGTGCAGGTCCGCGGCGCCCACGACGATGTCGGCCGCGATATCCCGTTGGGTGCCATGGCTCTCAGCGACCCGCACCCCGACAACCTCGTCGCGGCGTCGCCCGAATGCCCGGCGACCCCGCCTTCCGCCGGCCCTCGGGCGGGTGAGGATTGCGGTCGCTGCCGTACCGGTGTGCAGTCGCACCCCGTTGTCGGCCGCCAGCCTGGACAGCGCCTCGACAAACGTGGTGAAACCCCCGTCGGGGTAACGGACCCCGTCAGCGAGATCGAGCCAGCTCATCAGGTGGTAGATGGCCGGGGTGCGTTCCGGCGAAGACCCGAGGAACACCGCCGGGTAGCCGAGAACCTGCTGCAACCGCCGATCCGAGAACCTCTGCGAGACAAACGATTCCAACGATCTGGTGAGCAGCTCGGCCAGCTTCGGCGCATTGCGCAACACGTCTCGGCCGAGGAAGGCTCGCGGTGAATCGAAACTCGTGTAGAGGAAACGTTTGACGGCGATGTCGTAGGCATGCCGGGCGGAGTCGAGGTAGTCGCCCAGGCCTGCGCCGGCACCCGGCTCGATGCTCTCGAACAGTGCCCGGTTACGTTCTTCGTCACCTTCGACGTCGATTTTCTCGTCGACACCTTCGAAGAACACCCGATAGCCCGGCTCGAGACGAACCAGGTCGACCTGCTCTTCGGTGGAAGTCCCGAGCAGTTCGAAGAAGTGGTCGAACACCTCGGGCATCAGCCACCACGACGGCCCGGTGTCGAAACGAAATCCATCGTGATCCCAGGAGCCCGCGCGGCCACCGAGGTCATCGTTCTTCTCGACCAATTCGACGTCGTGGCCGTCATGGGCCAGCAGGGCAGCAGTGGCCAGTCCCGCAACACCACCGCCGATGATGACTACCTTTTTGGATGGTGCGGTCACTTGACGCTGTTCTCCGTATCGATGTCGTGAGGTCGCCCGCGGCGCAGGGCTGCTCTCGCCGCGATGCGCGCCTTCTCCGGCGCGGGCACGCGCACCCTGGTCAGCCGAGCTTGCGCCGCCGTCGTCGCCCGGAGGCGCCGGGTCAGTTCGGCGAACAGGTCGTGTGCGGTACACACTGCCACGCGCGAGCCTCGCGGTAGCCGTGGAATGACCTCCGCGGCCGCAGCCAGGTCCATCTCGATGTCGTCGAGCCAGCTGCCCCAGATCTCTTCGTCGAGGTCGTCGGGTTGGAGGCCGACAAGATACTGCCGTCCGAGTCCGTCGCTGTCGTCGCCGAAGTCCCGGAGGAAGTTGATCTTCTGGAATGCGGCACCGAGGCGCTGGGCACCGGGCGCCAGCTCCGCGTAGCGACCGGAGGGATTGGGTTCTCCGGCCACGAATGCGCACAGGCACATCAGGCCGATCACTTCAGCTGACCCGTAGATGTAGCTCCCGAGGCTCGTGAAGTCGTGTTTTGTGCGCTGTAGGTCTGTGCGCATCGAGTGAAAGAACGGGGCGACGAGTTCCTTGTCGATCCCGACTCGACGAGCGGTCCTCGCGAACGCGTGAACAACGAGATTGGCACTCGATCCCGTGTCGATCGCCGCGAAGGTGTCCTGTTCGAGCTTGTCGAGCTCCACCAGCCTGTCGACGCCGTCCTGACCGGGCCGAGGGGCATCCACCACTTCGTCGGCTATCCGTACCAACGCGTAGATGTTGCGGACGTCTTGGCGCACCTGTCCGCCGAGCATCCGGGTAGCGAGCCCGAAAGACGAAGAGTAGCAACGGATCACCAGCGCCGCGCTGGCGTCGGCTGCCGCGTCGTACCGTAAATACGGCGCCATTGCATCCATGCGCCCACGTGTTTGCACCATTCGACTCGCCCTCGCTTTCGGTCCACCGGCTCGCAGGGTCATCGGTTGACCTCCATCTGCGCCCGTAGCCAGTTGGGATGTGCGTCGAGACCGTAGGGATCAGATGCGGGCATTGACCGGATCTGTTCGACGAGCCACGGGCTCAGGGCCCAGGGGGCACGTTCGGCAACTGCCCACACATCGGAGATGTCGGACCACGCGTATTCGGCGACTTCGTCCGGGTCCGGCCGCAGCGTCCCCACCGGGCTCGCGACGAACACCGGACAGATCTCGTTCTCCACCACGCCGCTGGAATCGACGGCCCGGTAGCGAAAGTCGGGTAGCACGCAACGCAGATCCTCGACATCGAAGCCCAGCTCGCGTTGCGCGTAACGATAGATTGCGTCCTCGACGGATTCACCGGGCCGCGGATGCCCACAGAACGAATTGGTCCACACGCCGGGCCATGTCCGCTTGCTCAGTGCACGCCGGGTCATCAGCAAGCGGCCCTCGTCGACCACGTGGCACGAGAATGCAAAATGCAGGGGGGTGTGTGGGGTGTGCACGGTCGCGCGGTCAGCCGTTCCACATGGACGCCCGTCAGCGCTTGCCAAAACCACCAAGTCGTCGGTCATGCATACCTCGTCTTTTCGGGTGTGTATGTTCCTCTCCTGGTATTCGGAACCGCTCACAGAGCGGACGTCTCCGACCAGAAGGAGTTTTTTGGTCCCCTTCGGACATGCGCACAGCCGGGAGATCGCGGGCTGGACCGGCGCTGCTTGTCCTCGGATACCCACCAAGAGCCCAGGTCACTCCTGCCCAGCGGCTGATCCGCGCCAAACGCTCCACAGACGCAGAAACGCTCCACCTGTAGGTGGAGCGTTTCGAAGTAAATGGCGCGTATTCGGCCCCGTGTTTCTGTGGAGCGCGGTGTTTCTGTGGAGCTAAGGGGAATCGAACCCCTGACCTTCTCGATGCGAACGAGACGCGCTACCAACTGCGCTATAGCCCCTTTGCCGCGTGAGCGACTCGACAAGATTAACAGGGCGGGACTACTGCCCCACCACCCGCCGGTACGAGGGTTCACGGACAATCTCTTCGCGGTGCTCGAACCGCGGCAGGTGGTCGAAGATCGGGTCCTCGTCATCGATCTCCAGCACGATCGCGCCTGGCCGTCGGAGTCTGCGGGGCACCTCGGCCCGGGGGTCGACCTCCGGATGCGCGCGGCGTTCTTCCTCCTGGCGCTTGGCCCGGGCGAGCCGCTGCATCCGCTGACGACGGATGCGCTGTTCGTTCCGCACTGCGCGGCGCAGGAACGCAAGGTAACCGACCAGCGCGACAACCGTGGCCGCGGCGATGATCCAGCCCACCGAACCCAGGAAGAAGCCGGCCGCCATGCCTAGCAGCGCCAGCCCCCCGAGCACGGCCATCACGCGCTGGCGGAACCGGTAGCGCTTGTCGCTGCGCTCGCGATCGGCCTCGGGGTCGAAGCCTCCGCGACGTGCACGCCGGGCGACCTCGTCCTGCTCCGCCTGATCCGCAGCCTCATCGGCCCTGATGTCTTCGTCGGTGAGATCGTCGTCGTAGTCCGCGTCGTCATAGTCGGCGTCTTCGTGGTCGACGTCGTCGTGGTCGGCGTCCTCGTAATCTGCCTCGATCTCGGCGTCATCATGGTCCGCGTCGTCATGGTCCGCGTCTTCGAGCTCAGCATCGTCGAGGTCTGCGTCCTCGACGCCCCGATCATCGCGATCTGCGTCTGCATTTTCGTCATCGCGCTCAGCAACGGCGTCGCGGTGATCGGATGACTCGATATCGGCGTCTTCGACCACAACGGTCTTGTCGTCCGTGGTTGCGTCGACATCACCGTCGCTGTTGTCAACAGTCTTTGTCTGGGACGGAGCTGCAACGGTTTTCACCGAGACCGATGCAGGCTCGGACTTGCCGACCGGAACCTTGGTCGTCGTGGCGTCCTGGACGTCCACGGCATCTGTTGCCGCCGTTGCCTTTGCGGTCTTGCGATACTCACGCACCGGGGGTTCCCAGTCGGGATCGTGCGGATGACGGCCTGCAGCCATGCGACGACGGGTCTTGGCGATGGCCCGGCCACCTCGGTAGAGCACCCGTGTCGACATCGCGGCGTCGGTGGTCTTGCGCACGGTGGGACGCGACTTCACCACCATCGGCACCAGAACAAAGAGCCAGATCGCCACCAGACACACCCACAGCAACGAGTTCGGCATGGGCAGCTCCTTCCTGTCGGCAATCTCGCCCCGACCGGCCGGTCGAGTACGCGTCAGTCACACCTGTAACAGACGATAGGAATCAGGCTATGGCTCAGCGCAGCCCAACCAGCGCCGACGCGCCGACGTCCCGGCCGATTGGTTCCATCTCTGGGTGATCACGCGGTGATCGAAGAAGAGAGGCCTCCCAGCGCGAGCCGGGAGGCATGTACTCGCAGATGCCGGGAGTTCAGGCGGTGGCGTGGCCGTTGCGGATCAATGTGTCCACGGCACTGCTGGTGAGATCTTCGGTGGTCAACGCGAGCAACAAATGGTCGCGCCAGGCGCTGTTGACGTCCATGTAGCGCTTGAGCAGGCCTTCGTCGCGGAACCCCACCTTGTGCAGTACCGCCAGCGACGCCGCGTTGGCGGGCTGCACTGTGGCCTCGAGTCGGTGCAGGCCCGCAGGCCCGAAACAGTGGTCGACTCCGAGTGCCAGTGCGCCCGTTGCCACTCCACGTCCGGCGACCGCGGCATCCACCCAATATCCGATCCATGCGTTGCGCAGCGCGCCACGCTGAATGTTGCCCACCGTCAGTTGTCCGCAGTATTCGCCGTCCAATTCGATGACAAACGGCAGCATGTTCCCAGCCTTTGCCTCGGCCCTCAAGACCGAATGCAGACCCGGCCAGGCCGCGGGGTTGTGCCGGGCCGACCACAAGCCGACGCCCGTGGGCTCCCACGGCATCAGCGAATTCTGGTTCTCGATGCGAAGCCTGCTCCACACCCTGGCGTCACGCAGCCGGACCGGACGTACCGTAACCGCGCCTCCCGCAACGGATATCGGCCCGAGCTTGGCCGGCCATCCACGGCGACCGGTGTCACCCCTGCTCCAGGCGCGCACGGTGCACTCTCACCCCCGCTGAGCCAGGAATGCGACGTCCACCTCGTCGCCGGCGCGCAATTCAACGTCTTCCGGCTCGATGATGACCAAGCAGTTCGCCTCCGCCAAGCCCGCCAGCAGATGTGATCCACCGTCGGCGGCTGCGATCACCTGAGCGAGGTATTCGCCCGTCTGCTCGTCGCGCATCAGCTGCCCACGCAGATATCCGCGCCTTCCCTCCACCGAGGTGATGGGGCTGACCGTGCGGGCACGTACCACTCGCCGCATCGGTTGGCGTTTGCCGAGCGCGATCCGGATCAGCGGTCGCACCATCACTTCAAAGGCCACCAACGCTGAGACCGGATTCGCAGGAAGAAGGAAGGTGGGCACCTCGTCGCGGCCCAGCTGGCCGAAACCCTGGACCGACGCCGGGTACATCGCGATGCGTTCGATCTCCAATTCGCCCAGCTCCGAGAGGGCTTCGCGAATCGATTCCGAAGCCGCCCCACCGACCGGGCCGGTGATCACGACGATCTCAGAACGAATCAGCTGCCCCTCGACCAGTTCACGGAGTTGCGACGGCTCGCTGTCGGCGATGCCGACCCTGTTGACGTCTGCGCCGGCGTCACGAGCGGCCGCGGCGAGGGCGTAACTGTTGACGTCGTACACCTGACCGCCACCGGCCGTCCGGTCGATGTCGACCAGTTCGCCGCCGATGGAGATGACGGAAAGTCGTGGCCGCGGATGAACCAGCACGCGGTCGCGGCCGACTGCGGCAAGCAGACCGACCTGCGCGGGCCCGATGATCGTTCCGGTTCGAACTGCTACGTCACCGGGCTGGACATCATCGCCGACGTGCCGAACGTATTGCCCACTGCGTACGGCATGACCGATTCGGACTTTGGGCAGTCCGCCGTCGGTCCACCGCTTGGGCACCACGGCGTCGGCCAGTGTCGGCAAGGGAGCGCCGGTCTCCACCCGGACCGCCTGCCTTGGCTGGAGCCGTGTTGGCGTCCGCGAACCCGCCTTCAACTCCCCCACCACTGGCAGGACGACAATCACCTGGTCGCCCGGCGACTCCGATTCCTCATCGGCGATGGTGCCCGCTTCGGCGACATCCACACTGCGAACGGCATATCCGTCGATGGCAGCCTGATCGAACCCGGGCAACGGCTTGTCGGCAACAACCTCCTCGGCACACAGCAGACCCTGTGACTCCGAGATCGCGACGCGCACCGGTCTGGGAGCCACTGCCGCGGCGGTCACTCGGCTCAGGTGATCTTCCACCGAACGCACCGATCGCCTCCTTCAATCGCCGTGGCGGCCCGATAGTGCTCGTTCGCCGTGCCAACGGGTCGCCGTGTCGTAGTTCTGACGACTGACGTTAGCTGGTTTGTCGGCGATTTCCGTTCTCTCGGATCCAGGGATCGCCGCGCGCCATCGCACAACGCGGTCAGACCGGTGCTGTTGTCGGTCGGAGGTCAGCTGCACCCGAGGCGTTCGACCAGCCACTCCCGCAATTCGGGGCCGTAATCCTCACGGTTGAGGGCGATGTCGACCGACGCCTTCAGGTACCCGCCCGGGTTCCCGAGGTCGTGGCGAGTTCCGCGGTGAACCACGACGTGAACCGGATGACCTTCGTCGATCAACAAAGCGATGGCATCGGTGAGCTGCAATTCGCCACCTGCGCCGGGTTCAATTCGTCGCAATGCATCAAATATTGCGCGGTCGAGGATGTATCGCCCGGCCGCCGCATAATTGGAGGGTGCGTCTTTTGCCTCGGGCTTTTCGACCATTCCCTTCAGCTTCATCACATTGGGATTTGCAGCATCGGGAAGTTCTTCGACGTCGAATACGCCATAGGCGCTGATCTTCTCGGTCGGGACCTCGATGGCGCAGAGCACCGTGCCGCCGCGCTTGGCGCGCGTACGGGCCATCACTTCCAGGACGCCGTTGGGAAGAACCAGATCGTCGGGCAACAGAACCGCGACGGCATCCTCGTCGTCGTCGAGTTTGGCCTCGACGCATCCGACCGCATGGCCGAGTCCGAGGGGCTTCTCCTGGATGACCGACGCGACCTCCAGCAACGATGGCGCGTTCCGCACCTTGGCCAGCATGGTGTCTTTGCCGCGGGATTCAAGGGTGTGTTCGAGCACCAGGTCTTCGACGAAGTGCGCGACGACGCCGTCTTTACCCGGCGACGTGATGATCAGCAGTCTCTCGGCACCGGCCGACTTGGCCTCTTCGGCCACCAATTCGATACCCGGCGTGTCCACCACGGGAAGGAGCTCTTTTGGCACGGTCTTGGTCGCCGGGAGAAAACGTGTACCCAAGCCGGCGGCCGGCACAATTGCGGTTCGCGGAATGGGCGGCGTGCCCGGAACGGACTCGTATTCGACCTCGTTGGCCGGGCTGGTCTGCGCTTCAGTCATTTTCCCACCCTAGGTTGATCACACTGGTGTGTGAGTAAACCTATCGGCTGATCGCCAAACATGAGAGGGGCGTACCGATTTTCATCGACAAAGCAACCTGGAGAAAGCTCGCCCTCGAGCGTCGCGACAGCCTGTCTCCCCAGGTTAAGGCGAGCCTGGATGCCTCGATTGTGACGTGGATCGCGAACCTCCCCGAGGGCGGGCCACGGGTGGGGCCGGGCGCCGTCATTGCGGCCTACGTCCCGATCGGTAGCGAACCGGGCACCACCGCGATGTTGGAGGTGTTGCGCGAGGGAGGCTTCCGGGTCTTGCTGCCGAAGGTGACGGCGGGTCCGCCTGCCCCACTGCGTTGGGCCTGGTACGACGGACCGGAGTCATTGCATGAACGACGATTTGGACTGTTGGAGCCCAGTGAGGACGGCGCCTCACCTGACGCGCTCGGCGACGCCGCTCTGATCCTGGTCCCGGCGCTGTCGGTCGATCGCCACGGCATTCGACTCGGTCGCGGAGCCGGCTATTACGACCGGTCGATACCAGAGGTGGACACAGACAAACTGGTAGCCGTGGTGTTCGACGACGAGCTGGTGGACGAGCTGCCATCGGACGACTTCGACGTGCGGATGGGCTGGAGTCTGACGCCCGGCGAAGGGTTCAGACGACTGGGAACAAGCTGACCTTGGCACTCGTTAACGAAGAGTGCCAGTTCGACGGTAGAATCCACAACGTTCTCGGCTTAACACCTTCGGAGGTCTTCGGTGCCCACATATTCGTACGCTTGCACACAGTGCGACAACCGCTTCGACATCGTGCAATCTTTCAGCGACGACTCGCTCACCGAATGCCCGAAATGCGCCGGTAAGCTGCGCAAACTGTTCAACAGCGTTGGCATCGTATTCAAGGGCAGCGGCTTTTACCGCAACGACAGCCGCTCCACCACCACGAGCAGCGAGTCGAGCTCGAGCGATTCGTCGAAGTCCGACTCCGGCAGCAAGGAATCGGCGCCTGCAGCGAAGTCGACGGATTCGGGCAGTAGTTCGTCGAGCAGCGCGTCCAGCAGTTCGACCGCTGCCAAGGCTGCTTCCTGACACCTGTCCACACACAGTGGACTGTGCACAGGCAACCTCATATCGGCGCCTGACCAAGCGGACGAAGGATGGCAATCGCCATAACGTTCGCTCATGGCCGCGCGCAATGCTCTGAACCCCACACTCTCCGACCGTGTCCGTCATGCCGTCAGACCCGGATGGACACGGTCGCTGCTCCTCCGTCGCGCTTGTGCCATCGTGCTGCTGGCGGTCGCGCTCGTGGCTGCACTGACGGCGGGGCGTACCGAGGAACTGCGGCCGGCGGTGATCGCGGCCCATGACATCAGCCCTGGGCAACCCCTCACGATCGGCGACCTGGCCACGCGCGGATTCCGTCCCGGCGACCTCCCGGCAGGCACAGCCGACGACGCAGCCGACTTCCTGGACAAGACGGTGACCGGCCCGGTGCGGGCGGGCGAGATCTTGACCGATTCGCGCGTTCTCACCAGTCGCCTGCCGGCTCAGATCATGCAGCGTCCCGATGCGCGCCTGGTTCCGGTCAAGGTGGCCGACACAGCGGTGATCGATCTCCTCCGTGAAGGAGACGTGGTCGACGTGTTGAGCATCGACGATGCCGGTACCACCGAAGGTTCATCGGCGACAAAGGTTTTGGCCAAGGCAGCGGTGGTCGCACTCGTGTCGCAGGAGTCGGGTTCGCGGACGGGGTCGGATGCCCGACTTGCCGTTCTCGCCTTGCCGGAGCGCGACGCGCACGTGGTCGCTGCGGCCACCCTCACTGCTCCGATCACACTCGTTTTTCACTGACTGCATGTTGTGAACGGCATTTTCCACGACCGCTGGTTAGGATCAGCGGACTGCAATTAGCGCTCGTTTCCCTCGTGGGAAGGGTCACTACATGTTCAAGGGCTTCAAAGATTTCCTCATGCGGGGAAACGTCATCGACCTCGCTGTCGCTGTTGTCGTCGGTGCTGCCTTCACCGCGATCGTCACAGCGTTCACCACCAACATCATCCAACCATTGGTGAACTCGATCGGTGGCACCGATTCCGCGCAGGGGCTGGGATTCACCATCAGGTCCGGCAATCCGGAAACGTTTGTGGACATCGGCGCCCTCATCGCCGCCGCCATCAACTTTCTGATCGTTGCCGCGGTTGTCTACTTCCTGATCGTGATGCCGTACGAGAAGTTGAAGACGCTCGCAGCGCGCGACGGCGACGACGCCGCGGCCCAGACGGAGTCGGAGTTGCTCGCCGAGATCCGCGACATTCTCCAAGGCAAGGATCCCGCCGAGGAGAAGGCCAAGATCGCCGGCGCGACGAACGAGAAAGATCAGGCTCTCGTCGACCGGCGTGGCGACGAGGGCCCGCAGTCCGGTCCTCTTTACTCGGGTCCGGCCGCCGCCGGCGCAGGCGCGTCTTCTGCGGGTACGCAGCAGTTCTCTTCGCAGCAGTCGGACCGAATCGGTGGCGCCAACGTCTATCCGACGCAGGGTCCACCTACCGGTGGCTCAGGACCGATCGGCCTGCCGCCGCAGGGACAGCCGACCCAGGGCGGTGCGCCGCCGCGGAGCCAGCCGCCGCTGGGTGGACCGCCGCCCGGTTATCAGCAGCCGCCGGGTCCGCCGCCCGGGTACAACCCAGGTCCGCCGCCACGCCCGAACCCGCCGCAGCATGAGGGGCCAGACCAGGGTCAGGGTTACCGCCCCGATCCGTTGACCGGCCCGCCACCCGGTTACGACCCGCTCACCGGTCCACCACCGAACTACGGGCCGCCACCGGGACGTCGCGACGACCACAACGGCGGCGGCAGGCACAGCAGCCCGTAAACACTTCGAGATCGACCTATCGCCCCGGCTCATGCCGGGGCGATTCTTTCTGGCGAAGGGCCCAGCGATCTCGGATCACGGCACGCCGTTCCTGCTGTTCCGCTGTTCCTGTTTTCACTGCCCCTATTCCACGAGGACATCCACGGTCTGAGGGGCACCTGGAGGAGGCGGGGCTTCTGGCGGAGTGTTGTTCTCCGACGGCCTGGTCGGTAGTGAATCTGGTGGCTGTGGGCTTAGTTCCCGATTGCGTTGTTCGAGTTCGGCTTTGCGGCGCGCGATCATGCCCTGACGGGCCTCGATGATGGCTTCGTCCGGGTGGTGGGCACGGTTGACCCGGGGTTGTCGCTCCGGATCCAGCAGTGCCGGTGGGATCCAGGCGCACCGCCCTGCGTCAGGGCCGTCGGTGATCATCACCGTCTGCCACTGATGCTCCCCCGGTCCGACGAGTTGGTGGTGTTGCGGGCATGCCGGAGCCAGGTGAGTGATGTCGGTGGGCCCGCCCTGCGCCCATTCACGGACATGGTGAGCCTCGGCCCACAACGCCGGATTCGAACAACCCGGATGCGAACACCCTCGGTGCGCGGCAAACATCGCCAGACGTTGCGCCTCACTGGCCAACCGGCGTGCTCGACCCAGAAACAACGGCTCATTCGAATGGTTCGCAAAAATGGCCAACGTCTTGTCGGAACGCACTGCAAGCCTCAACGCATCAGCGATCGGCAACACCGCACCGGTCGCCGTGTAGACCAGTCCCGTCCCGTACGGTCGCGTCGGCCCACCAATGACCGAAGGCAACCAGCTCGGATCCTCCCAGTGCGTCTCCGCGTACGGGTGAACGCCCTCTGCTTCACGGTCTTGCCCCACCTCGCGGTCTGGCTCTGGCGTGCAGCCTGGCTTCGGTTCGCGGCCTGATTCTGCTGCTGACGCTGGTGCTCTACCGGGTTCAAACTCGTATCTCGAAAAGCTCTCTCCGCCGACGACTTTTGGCGACACCTGCTCGAGCGCGTACTGATCGAGCTGGTCTTTGGTCATGTTGATGATGACCTGCACTGGCAAACCGTGATGCGTCTTGCCCAGCTGCCCCGATTCGAGCAGGTACATCAGCATCGACTTCACCGCATCGTGATTACGCTGCGCCGCACTGCGGGTGTCGTTGTCTGCCGCGGCCTGCAGCAGGTCTCTGTCCAACGTCGGATCATCGGCCGCACCTGAGGGCGACAGTGGATCATCAGGATTGTTCATCCCCGGAGCGGCCCACACCGCGAGCATCACATCCAGCGAGGCCCGGGTCACCGGGTCCAGATGCCCCGCTACAGTCGACATGAGATCCGTGGCCGGTTTCCCCACACTGAATCCACGCTTCCGGGCCCTGTCGGTGTCATCGGCCAACGTCCCGTCGGGATCCAAGTATTCGACGATTCGCTCACCGATAGCCTCGACTTGTCCGGGCGTGTGCTTGCGGCACAGATCAGCCAGCGCCACCTCTGTGTTTGTGCGCTTCTCCGCATCGACCTTGTGCGGAATCTTTGCCATCACCCTCGCCACCACCCCAGCGTGATCAAGTCCGATCACACCCTCACGCAACGCTTCTGCGGTGTTCGGGAATCGAGCATCTATCATTTCACCGCTGGGAGTCACCGACGGCGTCAACGCGTCCATCGCTTCCACCCGAGCTCGGGCAGCACCCGGACGCAGCCGCGCCAACGCGGTCAACATCGCAGCCGGCGATGAGCATCCAACTTTCGAATACGCTCGTCGCACAACCACTTCCCGCAACACCGGCAAACCTGCGGACTGCAACCGCTGCGACGCGACCTCCAACCGGTCGACCAGACGTACACATTCCTCGTCGGAAAGTACCGTCAGATTCACCTCGGCGAGCTGATCGATCGCCGACTCCAGACCCGACACCACGCCCACCGCAGGCGAATCGATGACAGCACCGTCGGACATGATGACCCCCCAGTCAACCGAAAAGCGAACGCTGGCAACCAGATGCGAGGTGCCTCTGCTGTCAGGACGATTCCTTACGTCCGATTGTAGTCCAATATCCGCAGATTGTCGAACACATATTCGATTACCGATCATGGCCTCGGCGCCTCCCGGCCAGCGCCGGCGTTCAGCATCCCGGTAACGCCGAAAGCCGGAACACCTTGCGGTGGTCCGGCTTTCGGGTTGTTCAGTTGTCAAGCAGCAGGGATCTGCCTATCAGCCGAGGCTGAACTTGGAGCCCCACAGGGTGACGATGCCGGTGACCGACGGGGTGTCGACGGTGACCTTGACGTACGCCTGTCCTTCGGCGTATCCGGCGCAGCCGTCGATCTTGACGGTTTCCTGGCTGTAAGCGATGCCGCCTGCGTTGCCCTCGAAGCTGAAGTCGGTGGCGTCGTCGGACGACAGGATCGGCACGTAGGTGGCTTCACCTGGTCCGAGAGTCAAGCCGCCGCCGATGGCAGCTTCAGGCGTGGACCACGGCGAGCCGGGGCTGGACAGATCCAGCGAGGTCCCGATACCGGCTTCGCCGCCGGCACCGAAGGTCAGCTGGCATCCGACAACGTAACCGGCTTCGACGGTGGCGCCTTCGGCTTCACCGTCGACGGTGACGAGCACCTTGCCCGACAGCCACACGTTGCGGCTGGTCGGAACCGCCACGGTCGACGGCTGAATGTTGACGAACTCGTCCTTCAGCGTGACGGTGACGTTGGAGCCGTCGATCAACTTCTGGGTGGCGACGCCACCGGGAAGAGCACCGGCAGCTGCGCCGCCGGCACCCATGGAGGACAGTGCGATGGCCGAGACACCGGCGATGCCGGCCACCGCGGCGAGACGACGCGAGAGTTTGTTGCGCATGATTCCCCTTCAGGAATATGAATCTGCTTGCGGCAGATGAGATTTCAGACTAGTTGGTTTATCTGCCGACGATCAGTTCAGGCTGAACGGGGCGCCGTAGAGGGTCGACTTGATGACGTAGTTGCCCTCGGTCTGCACGGTGGTGAAGGCGCGAGCCTGGGCGTATCCGCCGCACTGCTGCACCTCGATGCCCTGACGCTTGTACTGGACGCTTGCAACGCCGCCCTCAAAGGTCTTGGTGCCGAGCGGGACGAAAGCCGCTTCACCGGGTGCCAGCGGGAACGAGAGCGAGCCGTCGAGGCCCAGGCTCAAAGAAGAATCGATGGAGGCGTTCAGGCCACCTTCGAGACCGGTGATGTCGACCTGGCAGCCGACGATGTAGCCGGTGGTCAGGGTACCGCTGGCGCCACCGGCGGTGACGGTGACGAGGCCGGAAACCTCTGCGGCGCGGCCTGCGCCGTTGTTGGCCAAGGACGGGACCGGGTAAGCGGCCTCGCCGGTGCGGCTGATCTTGACGACGGTGCCGTCGACACCCTGGGTCACCTTGCTGCCGCTGGGCAGGGGTCCTGCGGCGGCGTTTCCTGCGCCCATGCTGGCCAGGCCAAGGGCGGCAACCGCGGTAATCGCACCAACGCCGACAACGCGGCGCAGACCGAACATGTTGATCTTGCTCATTCGTTCCCTCTCACAGGATTGCTGTGTAATCCAAGCTCAACCAAATCGTGAGCTCGAAGTGACCAAAAGGTTCAGCGGAATCTTCTACCGGGGCAGTTAACGGGCTTGTATGCCAGTAGTTTCCAGTAGGTAAATCTCAGCCGAACACCTTGCCCACACCGCGGTCGCCATTGGGGACGTCGCACGGGATACGCCCAACCCCCGCACTGGTACCGGCCGTATCGAGCGGAACGTTAGCCCCGGGAACAGGGGCGGGCAACACTTCGCAGCAGTCGTGTCTTGAAAAGGAACTTCGCGAAAGCGAATGATTAATTATTGATCTTGCAGCAAATTCAGTGAACTATCAGGAAAAGCCCAGGAACCCGGCCGTGACCCAATCGCGATTCAGCCGTGATGTGGCGGACGATTTTCGATAAACCATTCGTCTCCACGCATATCGGCGTTACTGTGACCTTCATCACTGCGACCGATCGGTCGCTCATCACTGCTGGTCAAGGGCAAATCGTCGCCGAAAACCTTCTCTAATTCGGCACGAGTCTTGCTTCGCTTTCGGCCCGTCGAGTCGCTCATCTGAACCGATCAGAAGTTGCTGATCGACGAGATGAGGTGTTTCGCCATCGGCGTGATGGTGGCCATACCGTCACGAACGGCGGCCCGTGAGTTGGCCAAGTTGACGACGATTGTTTGCCCCGAGACGCCCGCAAGCCCGCGTGACAGCCCGGCATCCATTGCGCCGGCAGCCAATCCGGAACTGCGCAAGGCCTCTTCGATACCCGGCAGCTTACGGTCGAGTAGATCCGCGGTCGCCTCGGGAGTCACATCGCGACCACCGACCCCCACGCCTCCGACAGAGATGACCAGATCCACCCCTCCGATGACTGCGGTGTTGAGGGCGTTGCGGATCTCCACCTCGTCGGATTCCACCGCCACCACCGCGTCGACGTGAAAACCAGCTTCTTCGAGCAACTCCCCCACCAGCGGACCGATCAAGGCCTGGTCCTCACCATGGGCGGCCCGGTCATCGACGATCACCACCAGGGCCCGACCCAGATCCTCTTCAGCCAAGTTCAGTGACCTCATGCGCTGTCCTTCCGCTTCGATCTCCCCTGTGCGGACGGCGAGCTGTTCCGCCGCGGCGTCCGCGGCGACGACATCTGCCTCGCCGATACCCAGGACTGAGATAGCACCATCTCCGTCAGGAACTCTATCGGTCGGGATGGGGATGACTGCCCGCAGTCGGGTACCAGTGTGATCGTCGATGTGTTTCACGGTCTAGCGTCCTCCGGTGTTCAGGGTGTCGAGGGTGACCTGCGCGGTCTTTGTCTGTCCGTTGGTGACGTACGTGATGGTCACCTGGTCGCCGGGAGCGTGCGACCGCACCGCCGCGATCAGCGCGTCTCCGGAGGCGATCACACGATCGTCGACCTTGGTGACCAGTGCACCACTCGGGATGCCTGCCTTTGCGGCGGCTCCGCCCGCCGTCACCTCGTTGATCAGCGCGCCGGGGCTGTCAGCTGACGGCGCCCCCGACCGCACTGTGACGCCGAGCCCCGCCTGTGTTGCCTTACCGGTCTTCTCGAGTTCGTCGGCGATGCGCATCGCCTGGTCGACCGGGATGGCGAATCCAAGGCCGATGCTTCCGCCGGTCTCTCCCTGGGAGAGGCTGGCGATCGCGCTGTTGACGCCGATGAGGGCGCCGTTGGCGTTGACCAGTGCGCCACCGGAGTTGCCCGGATTGATCGCCGCGTCGGTCTGGATGGCATCCATCACCGACGCCTGTCCACCCTGCTCACCCTGCGTGGACACCGGACGGTTGAGCGCGCTGATGATTCCCGTGGTCACCGTGCCGTTCAGCCCCAGCGGCGACCCGATCGCGATGACCTCTTGGCCGACCACAAGATTGTCGGAGCGACCGACGGCGATCGGGGTGAGGCCGGACTTGTCGACCTTGATGACGGCGATGTCGGAGATCGGGTCGGCGCCCACGATCTGCGCGGCTGCCGTGGTGCCGTCACTGAAGGTGACCGTGAGGTCCGGATTGTTGCCCGCACCGGCGACGACGTGGTTGTTCGTCATGATGGTGCCGTCCGCGGTGAGCACGATGCCGGAGCCGGACCCGGACGCCTGGCTGCCCTCCACCTCGATCGACACGACCGACGGGGTGACCTTCTCCGCGACTTCCTGCGTCGAGCCGGCGGGCGCCTGGACCGGTTGGCTGTTGTCGCGGTCGCCACCGAGCACACTCTCGCTGGTTGATCTCGAACCGGATGAATCGTCGGCCACATTGGCGCCGACAACTCCTCCGATTCCGCCGCCGACGAGCACCAAAGCGATTGCGGCAGCCGCCAATCCGGCTTTGGCACCGCCCGAACGCCCGTTACGTGCGGGCGGCGGGGAGCCGAACTGCTGTGGCGAGCTCCCGTACGGGTTCTGGCCGGCCCCGGGGGCCGGGATCTGACTGGTGGGGTTGGTACCCGTCCCCCCGCCGTGGGCGTAGGGCCCATACGGGTTCGGCTGCGCGAATTGCCCGGATGGAGCATACGGATCAGGTTGAGCGCCATAGCCGTAACCACCCGGGCCACGACTTGCCGAAGCGCCCTCCGAAGACTGCCCGAAGGGGCCGGAATGTCCGGAAGATCCGGAAGGTCCGGAAGGCCCGTTCATGCCGGAATTGCCGAATTGTGCCGTCTGCTCACCCGAGGAGTTCTGCTGCCTGGGCTCGAACGCCGAGGTTCGCCCATAGGGGTTGTCCTGCGGTCCGGCGTTGCTCGGCCCGTCCGGCCGATCAGCGGGCCCGCTGGGATGCGATTGTCCCGGTGATTGCGAGATGCCCTCTCCCGGAAAGGAACTGGTGTCGCGGTTCGTCCCGCGCTCGTCATCGTTGCTGCCGACCATGTCGATTTTGCTTTCTGCCAGGCGCACCCTGCGCTCCCCGATGCCGCAACATTTACCGGCACTGAGGAATACCTTGCTGTGTCGGCCTGAGACGGGGCTGAGACAGTGCTGTTTGTTTCCCCTTCATTGTTCCCCGCAGGGACTTCGTCAAACAAAGCCGCCGATCGACGGACAGAGAAGTCAGACCTTCGAACGACCGCCGAACGCTCGACGCCGTTCGATCAGAACCTATTGCTGGACCACCTGGGGAGCGATCTCGGCCGGCACCGGCGCTCCAGGAAGGCTGATCGTCACCAGGGCGCCTCCGAGTTCGGACTGACCGGCGGTCACCGTGCCGCCGTGGCGGTCCACGACCTGGCGGACTATCGCCAGCCCCAGCCCCGAGCCGGGCATGGATCGGGAGGCGGTGGACCGGTAGAACCTCTCGAAGACCAGTTGCCGGTCTTCGGGAGGGATACCGGGGCCGGCGTCGGCAACGGTCAGAATCGCGCGATCAGGCTCGATCTGAGCCAGCCGTACCTCCACGGGCCGGCCGGGCGGACTCCACTTCGCCGCGTTGTCGAGCACATTGAGCACGGCCCGCGACAACCCGGCACTCTCACCGAAGACAAACCAGGGCGTCACATGCACTTCGAAGTCGACGTCGCTGCGTCGGCGGCGGACACGCTCGAGAGAGCGGTCCACCACCTCGGAGAGGTCGACCTCTTCGTGTACCACCTCGGGCGCATCCTCACGCGCGAGATCCACGAGATCGCCCACGAGCGTGGAGAGTTCTTCGATTTGCGCCATCACGTCCGTTCGCAGCTCCGCCATGTCCGATTCGGGCACCGCCCGCGCACCCGGCTGGCTCGACGCGATCATCAACTCCAGATTCGTGCGCAACGACGTCAGCGGCGTGCGCAATTCGTGACCGGCGTCCGCGACGAGCCGGCTCTGCCGGTCTCGCGACTCGGCAAGTGCCCGCAGCATCAGGTTGAAACTCTCGGTGAGCCTGGCCAATTCGTCGTTGCCGATGACCGGGATGGGCGTGAGGTCGTCGGTGCGCGCCACTCGCTCGGCGGCCCGGGTCAACCGCGCGACCGGCCGCAGTCCGGCACGCGCCACGGTCGTTCCGGCGACTGCGGCCAGGATGATCCCGCAGCCACCGATCACCCCCAGCACCCAGGCCAATCGGTGCAGCACGTCGTCTGTGTCGCGAAGGCTCTGCGAGATGATCAGGGTATTGCCGTCGTTGAGCTTGCGGGCCAGCACCCGCTGGTTCTTCGCGGTCCGCAGCGACGACTCCGCTTTCCCGTCCACCACGTCACGTTCGGACTCGCCGTAGGGAACGCCGCCGATCTGAAAACCACGGCCCCCGGGCATCACCAGTGCCACCGACATGTCCGTGGAGAACACCGTGCCGGCAACCAGCGATTCGGGCGAGTCGTCGAGAACCCCGATCCGAGCCAGTTCGGTCATCCCGTTGGCCCGGTTGGTGAGCTGCGAATCGACGTCGGCGTACATCGCCCGGTAGACGACCGCAAAAGCTGCTGCAGCCATCACGGCAACCGCGATACCCACCACCGTGGCGGACAGGATCGTGATGCGCCAACGCAGCGAGATGGTCCGGGTCAGCGGTGTCGGCTTGCGCATCTGCCGGGGAAGATCCGGGGCCGAAGCCATCTGTGTGGGCCGCTGAGCGGTCACCACGCCGACCGGCGGGGCTTCGCCGGGGACCGGCGGGTGACGGTGATAGAAGCTCACGATTTACGGAGGGGTCTCCCGCAGGACGTATCCCACGCCCCGCACGGTGTGGATGAGGCGCGACTCGCCTTCGGCCTCGGTCTTGCGCCGGAGGTATCCCACGTAGACCTCGAGTGCATTGCCCGACGTCGGGAAGTCGTAACCCCAGACCTCCTCGAGAATGCGGCTGCGGGTGAGCACGCGGCGCGGATTGGCCATCAGCATCTCCAGCAGGGCGAACTCGGTGCGGGTCAGGCTGATCGAGCGCTCGCCTCTGGTGACATCGCGCGTGACCGGATCCATCGTGAGGTCCTCGAACGTCATCGCCTCCGAGTCCGTTAGCGGTTCGGCTGTCGCGCGGCGCATCAGGGCCCGCAGGCGCGCGAGCAGCTCTTCGAGCGCAAACGGTTTGGGCAGGTAGTCATCAGCGCCAGCATCGAGTCCGGCGACCCGTTCGGACACCGAGTCGCGAGCGGTGAGGACCAGGATGGGGAGATCGTCACCGGTGCTGCGGAGACGACGGCACACCTCGAGCCCGTCGAGGCGCGGCATCATGACGTCCAGCACCACCGCCTCGGGACGGTCGGAATTGATCTTTTCGAGGGCTTCGACGCCATCCCCCGCCGTGAGCACCGTGTACCCGTTGAACGTCAGGGACCGGCGCAGAGACTCGCGAACGGCACGATCGTCGTCCACAACCAGTATGCGCATGACAACAGTCTTACTTCCACGACTGAGAGCGCGCTAAGTAATCCCCTGCGACGCGCCAGATTTCTTGTCCTTGAGCCGTCGCACGCGGACTCCGTACCCGCCGCGCACTCATCCTCCGACCCGGCGTGTCGGGGCCATCGGCAGTCGCCATCGGAATCGCAGGCTTCCCACGCGCAACAGGAAGGCCAGGGTCGCCCCCGCCACCAGACCGGTCCAGATCGGCAGACCTGTGCCGTCGGCGATCACGACGGCCAACGCTCCGCACATCGCAGGGACCGCGTAGAGGTCGGCGGGTCGGAGCAACAGGGGGACCTCACCGGCGAGCACGTCGCGGATCACGCCACCACCCACCGCGGTGGTGATCCCGATGAGCACCGCAGCCATCGAACTCGAGTCTCGTTCGAGTGCCAACAACGCACCCGACACCGCGAACACACCCATCCCGACCGCGTCGAGCATCAGGACGGCCGGGAACAACGCCCGGAACGCAGGATGGAAGAAGAAGGTGATCAGACCGGCGATCAGGGCGATGGTGAGGTTGGGCCAGTGTTGTACCGAGGTCGGCGGGGTGATGCCGAGGAGGAGGTCGCGCACGATCCCGCCACCGACACCTGTGGCCGCACCCATCGAGAGGATTCCCCACAGATCAAAGTCCTTGCGGACCCCGACCAGTGCACCTGAGCAGGCGAACACTGCGACGCCGGCGTAGTTCAGGACGTCCTGCAGCATCGCAGACTCCCAGTTCTCGATCTGTGCGGCCCCGTCGAGTCACCACGCTCTCCGGGGCACCTTCCGGACACAACAAAGGACTGACCGTCGATCGACGGCCAGTCCCTGTTGTCGACTGTGTGGCTGTTAGCGCTTGTCGAGGTCGACGATGCCCAGCTTGACCGCCTTGACCAGGCGACGGGGCACGCGATGAGCGACGCCACCAACCTTCACCTCTTGCAAGGCGGGGTTGTCCGCTTTCCACTGCGAACGGCGGCTACGAGTATTCGACCGCGACATCCGGCGCTTCGGTACAGCCATGATTCAGCCCTTCATTTCTTCGTTTAAGTTCCCTGGTTCGCGCGAGTCCGGCGACCGTATCGGCGTTCGAACTTCTGCACACGTCCTGCGGTGTCCATCACGCGCTGCGCACCAGTCCAGAACGGGTGCGAGTCGGACGTGACATCGACAACCACTAGAGGATACCGGTTACCGTCCTCCCATTCCAAAGTGACGTCGGACGTCAGTGTGGAACGGGTCAGGAACGCCTTGCCTGTCGACGAGTCCTTGAAGATCACCGGATGGTAGTCGGGGTGGATGTTCGCCTTCATGATTTGTCCTTCCGTTCCGGGTTCGTCTGCTGTCCAGCCGAACCCTCTGCCTGCTTGAACCATTCGATGGGTGGGTCTGTTCCCGCCAGCAGAGCGCGCTCGTCGAGCACGTCCTGGCAGGGGTCGGCATGGGCGACGCCGAACGGATCGGTGAATCGATCCCAGCCCCGCTGACCCTCAGACAGCTCGTCGTCGGTCAGCAGTGCGCTGCTCAGCGCCCAGCGGATTCGCGCGGGTTCGGCGCGGTACGAGATCGCGACGATGGAGCTGCTGCGGTCGCCGTAGAGGGGATGCCAGCGCAGCGACGCCATCGCGACGCGCTCCGGATCGGCGGCACCGGCCTCGTCGTCGGACATCGCCGCGAGCCAGGTGCCACCGGTCGCGATGCGTAGGCCGCCGCCCGCACTCTCGAGCCACAGCGCCTCATCGGGCTGGGTGGCCAGCCACAGCCGACCGCGGGAGGCGACAACCCCATCGAGCAGTATGTCGATCGCGTCGTGCAGGCGTTCGGGATGAAACGGTCGATCGGCATGGAACTCGACCACGGCGACTCCGCAGTCGGCATCGAGGGGCGGCTGCCCGCGCAGCAGCGGGTCGTGCGGCCCGGTGATCCGGCCGCGGCGCGCGCCCGGCGGGATGGCCGAGATCAGGTTGCGCATGATCGAGGCGGTCAGTGGGCGCCTCGGCAGTTCCATGATGATGGGCGCTGTCGGGTTGAGCCGTTTGAGAACGGCGAACAGCTGCGCCCCGGCCCATCCGTTGTCAGCCTGTCCGTGGACCACCAGGGCGTCGGCGAAGTCGACGTGCCCGACCGCGAGCTGGGCGATGGTCCGCTCGTCGTCGGCGGTCTGGAACCGATCGTCCTCGTCGAGGGTCTCGTCGCCGGTCGCGTCGCGCAGCCATTCACCTTCGTTGACGCACCCGATGACCGCCTCGATCTCCACGTCGAGACCTGCCGGGCCGTCGACCTGACCGGGGACGCCGGACACCACCGTGCCGGCGATCGCAAACGCCATGGGTTCGGGTTCGATGGCCGGGTCGAGGGCCAGAACGATCCGGTCGACGTTGGAGCGTCGGTGCAGGGCCCGCAGCAAGGGCAGCACGTCTTCGCGGAGGGCACACGACAGACATCCGTGATCGAGTGCGGTTTGCGTTGTGCGCGATGTCTTCTCGCCGTTGAAGTCGATCGATGTGACCGTTCTGACGATGGTTCCGGCGTCCACCAGACCTAGATCGTGGTGCACCACAGTGGTCCCCGGCAGGCCGAGCGCCTCCGCACTGCGCACCGTCGCCTCGCGGTCGAAGCCGGTCACGATCACCAGCGGGGTCTTGTTGACCAGGCGGGTCACAGGCAGCTCCTATCGGGAATGGTTTTCATTTGATCGAGGTTGAATGTACAGTCCAATTCGCACGTTGTCGACAATCATTCCCATTAGAGACAGGAGGCGCGCCCATGTCCATGCACTGCCAGGTCACCGGCCGCAAACCAGGTTTCGGCAAACAGGTGTCGCATTCACATGTGCGCACCAATCGCCGCTGGAATCCGAACATCCAGCGTCGGCGCTACTTCCTGCCGAGCGAACACCGCACCGTCACGCTGACCGTGTCCGCCAAAGGCATCAAGACCATCGATCGAATCGGAATCGAGGCGGCAGTCGCCCAGATCCGCGCACGAGGAGAACGAATCTGAATGGCACGCAATGAGATACGTCCCATCATCAAGCTGAAGTCGACGGCCGGGACCGGCTACACCTACGTCACGCGCAAGAATCGCCGCAACGACCCGGACCGCATGATGATGCGCAAATACGACCCACGCGTCCGGCGTCACGTCGACTTCCGCGAGGAACGCTGATGGCGAAGAAGTCGAAGATCGAGCGCAACGAACAGCGCAAGGTGGTCGTCGCCCGCTACGCCGAACGCCGTGCGGTGCTCAAGGACATCATCCGGCGGCCGTCGTCCACCGACCAGGAACGAGCGGACGCACAACTGGCCCTGCAGCGCCTGCCCCGCGACTCCAGCGCCACCCGGGTCCGCAATCGCGACGCCGTCGACGGTCGCCCCCGCGGCTACATCGGGAAAGTCGGCCTCTCACGTATCCGGCTGCGTCAGATGGCGCACAACGGGGAACTGCCCGGCATCACCAAATCCAGCTGGTGACAACCACTCTCACGACAAGGACCTGATCGATGGCACGACGCCCCGCAAAAGCCGACCTCCCGGCCAAACGCAAACGCAACATGTTGCTGGCCGCTGGTGTGACCACGGTCGATTACAAGGACACCGCACTGCTGCGCCAGTTCCTGTCCGACCGCGGCAAGATCCGCAGCCGGTCCATCACCGGACTCGACCCCCAGCAGCAACGTCAGGTGGCCACCGCCATCCGCAACGCGCGCGAGATGGCACTGCTCCCCTACCCCGGGATCCGCTGACACTCCCAGATCCCCGATAGTGTGCCCTTTTGGCGACGGAAAACCCTGGTGACCCCCACCAAAAGGGCACATTTTCGGGGTCCATAGACTGCCGGGATGTCCGGCGTCATCCAAGGGTTCACGGTGATCTTCATCGTGGTCGCCGTCGGATATGTCCTCGGCCGTACCGAGGCGCTCGGCCCGGGCGCGGTGATGGTGTTGTCGCGCTTGGTGTTCTTCGTCTGCACGCCGGCACTGCTGTTCTCGTCGCTCGCGAAGGCCGACCTCGCCGACGTGTTCTCCACCACGCTTGTGGTCGCCGGTGGCAGTGCATTTGTGGTGGGCGCGATCTACTTCGCCCTCGCCCGACTGCTGCTGCACCGCGCGATTCCCGAAGCCGTGATCGGCGCGTTGTCTGCTTCCTACGTCAACAGCGCCAATCTCGGGATACCGATCGCCATCTTCGTGCTCGACGACGCATCGTTTGTGGCGCCGCTGCTGCTCTTCCAGATCATGGTGTACTCGCCGCTGGCCTTGACCACACTCGACCTGATTGCGTTGCGCGACTCAGACGAATCAGGCTCACGTCGCCGAATCTCACTGCGCGACACCGTGGTCACCCCGTTCACGAACCCCATTGTGCTCGGCGGCGCGGCCGGTCTCGTCGTGTCACTGATCGGTGTGACACTGCCCGAGGCGGTGATGGAACCGTTCGACATGCTCGGGAACGCCTCGGTCCCTGGCGCACTCCTGGTGTTCGGTCTCTCACTGACCGGGGTCTCCGTGTTGCAGAAGGGCGAGAGCCCACGCCGCGACGTCGCGCTGGCATCCGTGCTCAAGATGGTGGTGCAACCGGTGCTGGTGTACCTGGTCGTCCGCTACGCCTTCCACGCCACCGGGCACGAACTCTTCGCCCTGGTGGTGATCGCCGCATTGCCCACCGCACAGAACGTTCTGGTGTACGCGAACCGCTACCAACGGGGCGTGGTGCTCGCACGCGATTCCGCCCTGGTGACCACCCTCCTCTCGATCCCGGCGATCATGCTCATCGCGCTTCTACTCGCCTGAACCGGTCCATGGTCACGGACACGGACCAACCCTTCGCACGACGAACCATCCTGTGGCGGTTGGCCACAGCCACCGGTGGGACTAACCTCGTAGCGGTGAGTGATCTGGTACCGAATGATGATGAGCGCGAAGGCCGCAGTCGCCTCCGGGCCAGCGACGCCGACCGAAACTTCGTTCATGACATTTTGTCATCTGCAATGAGTTCCGGTCACCTCAGTCCCGTCGAGTACGAAGAGCGGGCCGCCAAGGCCGTTGCCGCCAAGACATTCGGAGAGCTCGACGAGCTCACCGACGATCTGCCGGTCAATCAGCTGACCACCGCCGGCGTCGCGACCAGCCGGCGAGTCACCACCCCGTCCGCAGGTGTGGAGGTGATCACCAGCCGCATCGCCATCATGAGCGGTTCAGAACTCAAGGGTCCGGTCGCGGTCGGCGAACACCTCAACGCGTTCGCCCTGATGGGCGGTGTCGAGATCGACCTGCGCGACGCCGAGTTCACGGCGGACCACCTGACCATCCGCGCCAACACCATCATGGGCGGGATCGAGATCGTGGTTCCGCACGACGCGACCGTCCGGATCACCGGGATGGGCATCATGGGCGGGTTCGGAGGCAGTCGCAATGCCGAAGGCAAAGGCATTCCGGGAGCCCCGATCATCACCGTCAGTGGCCTCGCCATCATGGGCGGGGTGGAAGTGGTGCGACGCCGTCCACGCGACGCGACCTGACTTCGACCTGATCCAAAAGATGAGGACGCTCTGGCTTGGGCCGGGCGGTCCCCATCTCCTCGGTATCTCATCGGTGCGACCGTGATCAGCGGCGCCCGCGACGCCGCTTGGTGCCCAGGTAGTCGCCGACCACGGCGGCGCCGAGACCATCGAGATCCGGTGCCACCACCCGACCCGATGCCCGTCGTGCCATCTGGTCCACAAAATGCACCAGTCCGGGGTCGTCACCGAGCCGGAAAAAGCTCACCTGGGCACCCATCCTCGCAACGTTGTCCAACTCTCGCACCGTCGCCGACAACGTCGCCGGGTGCGGCGGGTAATAGAAGAACGGTTCGCCACCGGGCAGCAGATGTGCTGTCGGCTCGCCGTCGGTGACGATCAGCACCACCGGCTGCGCGTTGGGGTGGCGACGAAAGTGCCGCTGTGCCAAAAGCAATGCGTGGTGCAGGTTGGTCCCCTGCTGCCGCATCCCGTCGAGCCCGATCAATTCGGACATCTCCAGCGTCTTGGCGTAGTGACCGAAGGAGATCAGCTGCAGTTCATCACTGCGGAAGCGAGTGGAGATCAAGTGGTTGAGCGCCATCGCTGTGCGCTTCATCGGGGTCCACCTGTTCTCCAGCCACATCGAGAACGAGGTGTCGACCAACAGGGCGACTGCGGCCTGACTGCGGGCCTCTGTCTCACCGACCTCCACGTCACGGACGTCGATCCGGACGCCGTCCCTGAGCATCGCGTTGCCTGCGTGCAGCTTGTCGCGATCCTCGGACATGGTGCGCAACACCGCGTTCGACACCGTGCGGGTGACGTCCCAGGGTTCGGTGTCACCGAATTCCCATTCCCGGCTGGAACCGGTGGGTTCGCCCGCCAATCCCGAACGCCGGGTCTGGCGGTCGCCACCTCGACCCGACAGCTGTTCGGCGACATCCCGGAAGATCGACTGACCCAGCTGACGCATGGCCTTGGGAGACAGCCGGAGCTGACCGTCGTTGCCGCGTTCGAGGAGACCCTGTTCTTTGAGTGCCTTCTCGAGTTCGGCGAGTGTCCGGGCGTCGACAGCGGCATCGTCGCCGAGCTGACGGGCCAGTGCGTCGAGGTCCACATCGTCGAGGTGGGCGCCCGAATACTGTTGCGCCAGTTGCTCCGACAGCGACTCGAGCTCGGCGAGGTCCTGGAGCGCGCCGGCACCCTCGCCCATCCCCATGCCCTGCTGACCCTCGAAGCTCTGACCTTCGTCCCAGCCCATGCCCGGCCGGGCGGCTCGCAGTTGCGAGTCCATCTGCGAGAGTTGGTCCATCAGGTCGGGCGAACCGAATGCCTGCTGCGCCAGCTGATCGAGTTCGGCGCGCTGTTCCTCCGACAGCGAGTTGTAGAACTGCTGGGCCGCAGCACTGCGAGCGGCCAGCGAGTCGATCAACTCGTCTGCGTTGCGGGGGTTCTCGGGAAAGAACTCGCCGTGCTTGTCCATGAACTCACCGAACTGCTCGGTGGTGTCCTCGCCGTTGTTGTGCGCAGCGAGGAGCTTGTTCAAATCCTTGAGCATGTCAGCGATACGTTGCCGGTCCTCTTCGGTGGCGCCCTCGAGCGCCTCCTTCATGCCCGAGAATCGCTGATCGAGGAGTTCACGACCGAGCAGGTCTTTGATCTTCTCGTAGTTCTCTTTGGCCGCCGGACTGCGCCAGTCGTAATTGGCCAGGTCCTGCACCGCCTGTGCGGTGGACGGAGGCAGGTTTTCGATCTGCATCTCGGCGAACCGCGCGTCGTCGTCGAGGTCGCGGGCGAGCTGCTTGCGCTCCTCGAGAACTGCCGAGTCGAGCAGCTCACGGATCTCTTCGAAGGTGCCGTTGAGGTTGCGCGATTTGAGCAGCTCTTCGCGACGCTTGTTCACCATCTCGCGGAGTTCGTCGAGGCCGCGCATGTTGTCGCTGCCGCGCCGCAGGAACTCGCGCATCGCCGACTGCGGTGACCCACCGGCCATCACGTCGTCGCCGATGGCGTCGAGTGCCTCACGCAGGTCCACCGGCGGCGCCAGGGGGTCCGGCCCTCCGGAGTAGCGGAGATACCGAGCGCGATGGAAATTATTGCGGGCCATGCTTTTTCCCGTCCAAGATGTCTGAATAACCGACCGACACCGGTTCCGCGGACCGGCCGCGGAACACGACATCGGCCTAGCCGTACACGGTCCGGCCTGCCTCGTCGGCTTCTTTGCCGATCCGGCGGGCCAAGAACAATCCCTCCAGTGCGAGCTCGAGCGCGCTGGCCCGTTCACCGTCGTCCGTCGCCTCGAGGCGCTCGGCGATCTTTGTCACGACGGGGTCGGTGCCCTCGGGCATAGAGGTCAGCAACTCCCTCGCCGACACCCGATCACCGGTGATGATCGGGTCACTGGCTTCCAGCGCGGTGACGAGCGTGGCCAGGTCGACACCGCCGAGATGCGCACGCACGGTGTCGGCCGTCGACTTGCGCAGCAGGTGTTCGAGGATCTCGATCTCGCGGCCCTCTTCACCCGACTCGAACTCGACCTTGCCGCGGAGCACCTCGATCACCGAGGAAAGGTCCACGACGCGCGCGACCGCGAGGTCCTCGCCCAGGATGGTGGCCCGGTGCAGAGCGGCGGCGGCAACCGTTTCAGCACCCGCGATCGCGAACCGCGCGGAGACGCCGGAGCGCTGATCGATGGACGGGTGGTCGCGCACGTACCGCGTGAAGCGGGCGATGATCTCGACGATGAAGGTGGGTACCGACGCTGTGAGATCGGCTTCCTGCTCGATCACCGCGATCTCGTCGATCAACTCGATCGGGTAGTGGGTGCGGATCTCGGCGCCGAAACGGTCTTTGAGAGGCGTGATGATGCGGCCGCGGTTGGTGTAGTCCTCGGGGTTGGCACTGGCCATCAGCACCACATCGAGCGGCAGTCGGAGGCTGTACCCGCGGACCTGGATGTCACGTTCTTCCATCACGTTGAGCATGGCGACCTGGATGCGCTCGGCGAGGTCGGGCAGCTCGTTGATCGCCACGATGCCGCGGTGCGCGCGCGGGATCAACCCGAAGTGGATGGTCTCTGGATCCCCGAGACTGCGGCCCTCGGCGACCTTCATCGGGTCGACGTCACCGACGAGGTCGCCCACGGAGGTGTCGGGGGTGGCGAGCTTCTCGCTGTAGCGCTCGCTGCGGTGGAGCCACCCGATGGGCAGGTCATCCTGCAGGTTCGCGGCCTTGCGGATGGAGCCGGGAGTGATGGGCTCGTACGGATGCTCGGCGAGCTCAGAGCCTTCGATGACCGGGGTCCACTCGTCGAGTAGGCCGACGATCGTGCGCAGCAGACGCGTCTTGCCCTGGCCGCGTTCACCGAGCATCACCACGTCGTGGCCGGCGATCAGCGCACGCTCGAGCTGGGGCAGAACGGTGGTCTCGAACCCGAGGATCCCGGGCCAGGGATCGGTGCCCGATCGAAGTGCGGACAGCAGGTTGTTGCGTATCTCGTCTTTGACGCTGCGCTGTACGTGGCCGGAGGCACGCAACTCCCCCAGGGTCCGTGGAGAGGGGTGGGCAGAGCGGGTGTTCGTGGTGTGGGGTGTGCTCACCATGTCCACGCTACGAGCCTCGTCGCCGGAGTGCACTTGTTTACGCCCGCAGAGGAACACGGGGCGGCCTCCGGCACACCCCCTTGGGTGTGGGTTCGCGACCATTGGCGACACTTGACCGATGACGCCACCCACATCGTCGGAACCGGCCGAAGAGTCGAGCACATCCCCCGGCGGTGGTACCCCGCCCGCCGGCGCTCTCGACGGTATCCGGGTGCTCGAACTCGGTTCCCTCATCGCGGGGCCGTTCGGCGCCCGCCTGATGGGTGACCTCGGTGCCGACGTCATCAAGATCGAGGCGCCCGGCTTGCCCGATCCGCTGCGCGGGTGGGGTCAGGCCGAACGCGATGGTCATCGATTTCTGTGGACGGTGTACGCGCGCAACAAACGTGCGATCACCCTCGACCTCCGCAGCGAACGCGGACGCGAACTGTTCCTCGAACTGGTCGACCAGTCCGACATCATCGTGGAGAACTTTCGTCCGGGCACCCTGGAAAAGCTCGACCTCGGCTACGACGTCCTCCGCGAGCGCAATCGGGGCATCATCCTCGTGCGGGTGTCGGGCTACGGGCAGACCGGACCGGACGCAGGACGGGCCGGGTACGCGTCCGTGGCCGAAGCGGTGAGCGGCCTGCGCCATCTCAACGGATATCCCGACCAGCCTCCGCCGCGGATCGCGCTGTCACTGGGCGACACCCTGGCAGGGATGTTCGCGGTGCACGGGGCTCTCGCAGCGCTGTACCGCCGCACCGTCACCGGGGAGGGCCAGATCGTCGACACGGCTCTGAACGAGGCATGCCTGGCGATCCAGGAATCGACGATCCCCGATTACGACCAGGGTGGCGTGGTCCGTGGGCCCTCGGGCACCCGGCTGGCCGGGATCGCGCCGTCGAACATCTACCCCACCGGAGACGGCTCGCTTGTTGTCATCGGCGCGAACCAGGACACCGTGTTCGCCCGGCTGTGCACGGCGATGGGCCGGCCCGAACTCAGCACCGACCCCCGTTTCGCCACCCACGGTGCGCGCGGCGAGAACCAGGACGAGCTCGATGAGCTGATCGCCCAGTGGACTGCCGAGCAGCCGCGCGACGCGCTGATCGAACTCCTCACCGCCGCGGGAGTGGTTGTGGGGCCGATCAATACGGTCGCCGAGGTGATCCGTGATCCGCAACTCATCGCCAGGGGCATGATCGCCGAGCACTTCGATGAGCGCATCAACGACACCGTGCTGGGTCCCGGTATCGTGCCGCAACTGACGGGCACCCCCGGCAGCATCCGTAACGCAGGCGCTCCCGTTCCCGGCTACCACAACAGCGAAGTCCTCGGCGCCCTACTGGGTTTGAGCTCAGACGCAGTGGCGGCCCTGCACGACGAAGGCGTTGTCTGAGTCGCACTCACCCGCCGAGTTCGCCGCTCGTCAACGCAGTCCGAGCCAGGCGGCCAGACCGAAACCCGCCAGCGCGATGGCAACCCGGAGCACCGCAACGGGCAGCCGGTTCACGACGGGTGGGCCGATCCAACCACCGGCGAGACAACCGAGCCCCATCGCCGCTGCCGATGACCAGTCCACGTCGCCGAAGATGGCAAAGCCCAATGCGGCAACAGCATTCGATGCACACAACAACACCGACTTGATCAACGTTGCCTGGCCGAGGGGCTGCGCGGTGAGGATGAGGGCGAATGCGGTGAAGATGATGCCCGCGCCGGCCCCGAAGTAGCCTCCGTAGACGCCGATCACCACGATGCCCGCCACAAAAATCCGGGGCGCGTCGCGATGGCCGGCGATCCGCCGGATCAGCGGCTGGCCGAGTACTGCCAGGGCGGCGGTGGCCACCAGGTACGGGACGATCGCCTCGAAGGCACCGGCCGGGGTCAGCAGGAGCAGAACCGATCCCAGCACTCCCCCGACCGCGGCGGCAACACACCAGAGGCCAAGACGTCTGTCGAAGGTCAACGAGTTCCGCGCCTGAGCAGTGCTTCCGACCCCGACTGGGATCAACGCGACCGTGTTGGTCATGTTCGCGGTCAACGGGGGCAGTCCGGCAATCAGCAATGCGGGATAGCTGACGAGTGAGGCGATCCCCGTCACGTAACCCACCACACCGGACAGGAAACCGGCGACGATCAGGAAAGCCAGTTCTGCCACAGCGGCAATCTACTCCGCCTTGCCCTCGCGGGTACCGGCCGGCACCCGGCACATCGGACTGTCCGTAGTCCACTTGGAGTCACGATGATCGCAAAGCTGTGCCAAACACGTACCCTTGCGCACCATTTCCGTCATACCCGACGTCCCCGGCGCATCCGTTGTGCCGGGGACGCCCGTCCCTGTCTCCTGGAAAGAACCGCCTCGTGATCGAAGTAGAAAAGCTCGGGAAGATCTACGGCACCGGGCCGACGGCCGCGACCGTGCTGGACGACGTCAGTTTCACCGTCGACCCCGGCGAGATCTTTGCCATCGCCGGACCGAGCGGCGCCGGCAAGAGCACCCTCGCGCACTGCCTCAACCTGCTCGAACGGCCCACGTCGGGCAAGGTCGTCGTGAACAACCAGAACCTGACCGAGTTGAGCACCCGGGCCCTGCGGGATGCCCGCCGGCGTATCGGCACCGTCTTCCAGTCGTCCAGCCTGCTCTCGCGGCGGACGGCAGCCGAAAACGTGGCGCTGCCATTGGAATTCCTCGGCGTCACCAAGGGACAGACACGCGACCGCGTGGCCGAGCTCCTCGACAGGGTCGGCCTCACCGACCGCGCGGACCTGTATCCCCACCAGTTGTCCGGAGGGCAGCGACAGCGCGTGGGCATCGCCCGTGCCCTGGCCCTGCGACCCTCGGTGCTGCTGTCCGACGAGGCGACGTCGGGACTGGATCCGCAGACAACCGACTCCTTCCTCGAACTGCTGCGCGAGGTACGCGAAGAACTCAACCTGGCGGTGGTGTTCATCACCCACGAGATGGACACCATCGTCAAGGTCGCCGACAGCGTCGGCCGCCTGGATGCGGGCCGGATCGTCGAAAAAGGTTCGCTGGTGGACCTTCTCACCGACTCCACCTCCGTCCTCGGGCGATCGCTGCGTCCTCGGGGGACCTCTGCCGATCCCGAGCCGGGCCAACGCTCGTTCGAACTCACCTACAACTCGACATCGGTGCCTGCCGACTGGATCAGCCGCATCGGATCCGAGCTGTCCGTGCCGATCTCGATCCTCGGGGCCGCCGTACAGGTGGTCGACGGTGTGTCCGTCGGCGAGATCACGGTCTCGGTACCGGACGAGCTCGCCGGAGAATTCCTGCAAAGCGCAGCCCGCCACGGGCTCTCGACGAGCCTGCCCACCAAGCCCGTGGTCGAGGTCGCGGCATGAGCGACATCACGCACCTCGCGGCGATCACCGTACCCACCGACGAGATCCCGGATCTGCTGATCCCGGCGTTCGTCGACACCCTCACGATGGTGTCGATCGTGATGGTGATCGTGCTGCTCGTCGGCGTGCCACTGGGCGCGACGATCCACAACCTGGCGCCTGGCGGCCTGTTCGAGAACAAGGTCTTCCACTCACCGCTGTCGTGGGTGATCAGCATCGGCCGCTCGTTGCCGTTTCTCGTCCTGATGACGTCGATCATCCCGCTCACCCGCCTGATCACCGGCACCAACATCGGCATACCCGCAGCGGTTGTCCCGATGTCATTGGCGGGCATCGCCTTTTTCACCCGAATCGTGGAGAACTCGCTGCGGTCGGTGCCACCGTCTGTGATCGATGTGGCCCGCGCGTCGGGCGCATCCAACGGTCAGGTGATCTGGAAAACGCAGATACCCGAGGCACTTCCGAACATCGTCGGCGGCCTCACCATCAACACCATCGCGATGATCGAGTACTCGGCCATTGCGGGAACGATCGGCGCAGGCGGTCTGGGCTACATCGCCGTCACCTACGGCTATCAGCGATTCGATCACGGCGTGATGATCGCGACCATCGTGACGCTGGTGATCACGGTGGCACTCATCCAGATCGTCGGCGATGCGCTGGTCCGTCACCTCACGCCGGGACAGACCATCCGCGCCCGGTCACACGCCTGACCCCGTACCCGCTCGACCACCGCGACCACCTGACGCGGGAAACAACATCCACTGCGCGCACCCCCGTGCCGTTTTCATCTGCACACCCACTGATTTCGCCCACCCCCGATTTCACCCACCCCTGATTTCGCCCCACCCCTGATTTCGCACCGATGAGGAGATAACCATGACGTCCACAACTGAGCGCCCCACCGGAAGCGGTGACCCCGGCGGCTTCGACATCAAGTCCCGCAGGCGACTTCCGCTGTACATCGCGATCGGCGTTGTCGTCGCGGTGGTGCTCGCGTTCGTCGGATGGCGGTTCTGGGGTGGGTCGGATTCGAAGTCACCCAACGAAACGGCCGGTGCGACACTCGAAATCGCGACGGCCGAGGGCAATGCCGCCGAAGAGGCGCTCGTCGACTTCATCGCCGAGGAGGTCGCCCCGAAGTACGACCTGAAGATCAAGTTCAAAGGGCTGGCCGACAGCACCACCATCAACCGAGCGGTGAACGACGGCGAGGTCGCCGGAACCATCTACCAGCACAAGCTGTGGCTGGGTCAGGTCTTGGAAGCCAACCCCGACTTCAAGGAAGAAGCCGCAACCCCGGTCTTCCGTTGGGGATTCGGCATCTGGTCGGACAAGTACACCGACCCCGCGCAGCTGCCCGACGGCGCCACCGTGTCGTTGTACTCCGATCCTGCCAATGAGGCGCAGGGCCTGTGGCTGCTCGAGCGTGCCGGTCTGATCGAGCTGAACCCGGCGGCAGACAAGTGGAAGGCCACCCAGAAGGACATCGTCTCCAACCCGAAGAACCTGCGATTCACACTGCTCGACTTCGCGGCGCAGTCGCGCGCACTGCCCGACATCGATGCCGCCGTCGGCTACACCGAGTACTACCTCGCCGCCGACATCGACATCAAGAAGCAGATCTTCGCGCCGCCGGCACCCGACGAGTTCGCCGGCCAGCTGACCATCGGCACCAAGTGGAAGGACACCGAGAACATCAAGAAGCTGGTGCAGGTGTTCAAAGACCCTGCGGTACAGGAGTACCTGGCCACCGACCCTCAGGTGAAGAACATCCTGCTGCCCATCTGATCACGCCGATGCGGCGTCCTCGTAGCGGCCCCGGTCTGGGAGCACCGCCACGAGGGCGCCGCGTCTTCGTCAGTGGGCGAAGTGCCGTGCACCTGTCAGGTACAGCGTGATGCCGGCATCGTGTGCGGCACTGATGACCTCGTTGTCGCGAATCGAACCACCAGGCTGCACAACGGCTTTCACTCCCCCGTCGATCAGCACCTGCAGACCGTCCGGGAAGGGGAAGAAGGCGTCGGACGCACCCACGCTGTTCATCGCTCGTTCGCCGGCTCGCTTGACCGCCAAGTGTGCCGAATCCACCCGGTTCACCTGGCCCATCCCGACACCGACCGACGCCTGGTCACTGGCCAGCAGGATCGCATTCGACTTGACGGCGCGGCATGCCCGCCAGGCGAACACCAGATCGGCGAGGGTCGCGTCATCGGCCGGGTCACCGGCAACCAGCTGCCAGTTCTCGGGCGAATCGCCACTCGCGTCGAGGATGTCGCGCTGTTGCACCAGCAACCCTCCCGACACGGGGCGCAGTTCCAGGCCCGCGCGTTGCGGGGGCTGTGCGAGCAGTACACGTACGTTCTTCTTGCGGGTCAGCACCGAGAGTGCGCCGTCCTCGAAACCCGGCGCCACCACCACCTCTGTGAAGATCTCGGCGACCTGCTCAGCCATCTCCATGCTGACCGGGCGGTTGGCGGCGATCACGCCGCCGTATGCACTCACCGGGTCACAGGCATGGGCCTTACGGTGCGCCGCCGCGATGTCGTCGTCGACCGCGATGCCACAGGGGTTGGCGTGCTTGATGATCGCGACCGCAGGTTCACCGAAGTCGTACGCGGCCCGCCACGCTGCGTCGGCGTCGGTGTAGTTGTTGTAACTCATCTCTTTGCCGTGCAACTGTTCGGCCTGCGCCAGCCCGGGGGCTTCGGAGCCACCTACGAACAACGCTGCGGACTGGTGGGGGTTCTCGCCGTACCGCAACACCGGCGACCGTTCCCAGCTCTTGCCGATCCACATCGGCAACGAGCCCTCGGGCTCGGGAGCGACAACCGAACTCATCCACGAGGCCACGGCCACGTCGTAGTCGGCGGTGTGCCGAAATGCCTTCGCCGCGAGCGCTTGCCGTTCGGTCAACGTGAAGCCACCGTCAGCGACCGCGGTGAGGACCGTCGCGTAGTCCCCTGGATCGACCACCACCGCCACCGATGGGTGATTCTTTGCGGCACCGCGCACCATCGACGGACCGCCGATGTCGATCTGCTCGACGCATTCATCCGGACTCGCGCCCGACGCCACCGTCTCGGTGAACGGGTAGAGGTTCACCACCACGAGCTCGAAGGCCTCGATGCCGAGTTCCTCGAGCTGGTCGAGGTGGTCGGGTTTACGGGTATCTGCAAGGACGCCCGCGTGCACCCGGGGATGCAACGTCTTGACCCGGCCCTCGAGGCATTCCGGAAACCCCGTCAGTTCGGAGACCTCGAGCACCGGTACACCGGCCTCGGCGATCTTCTTCGCGGTCGAACCGGTCGACACGATCTCGACGCCGGCGGCGTGCAGCCCCTCGGCAAGCTCCGCGAGCCCGGTCTTGTCGTACACGCTGACCAGTGCACGTCGAAACGGTTTGCGCTGCAGGTCACTACTCACGGAATGTGGGCCTTTCGTCCTTCGATGACAACACCTTTGGTGGCAATCGAACGCACAACCGCTACCAGCAGCACTCGCTCGACCATCTTGATTCGTTCGTGCAACGTGATCTCGTCGTCGCCTGGGCTGATCGCGACGGGCGCCTGGGCGAGAATCGGGCCGGTGTCCACCCCGCCGTCCACGAGGTGGATCGTGGAACCGGTGACCTTGACGCCGTGCTCCAACGCGGCGGCCACAGCATGCGCGCCCGGGAACGAGGGCAGGAGTGCCGGATGCGCGTTGATCGTCCGGCCGCCGAAGCGTTCCAGGAAATGCGTGCCCAGGATTTTCATGAACCCGGCGGACACCACCAGGTCGGGCGCGTAGCCCGCGACCGTGTCGGTGAGACGGCGGTCCCATTCGGTGCGGTCGCCCTCCAGGGGCACCACTGCGGTGGCGGTCCCTCGCCTGCGCGCGGATTGTTCAGCAGGACAGTCACGGTCGCAGATGACCGCCGCCACGTTGGCCGGATACTCGTCGTCCTCTGCGGCGTCGAGCAGGGCCGACGCCAGGCTGCCGGCGCCCGACGCGAGGATCACGACGGTCACCGGTGTGGCTGACGGCATGGCGTCCAGGGTGATTCTCCTCGAACTCGGTGGGGCGTAGCCGGGTCCGCCATCTGAAAACAGGACCTCGGGCGGGCGGCTGCGTCGCTCGGACCGAGCCTAATGGCCGCCGATTCAGCGGGTGCGCCGGGTACCGAAGTCGTCGGTCGACACCAGTTCTTCGCCTTCGGCGACGTCGATGGGCTCGTCCACCACCACACTGCCGGTGTCGTCCCACACCTCGTCCAGGGCCCAGTCCTCCGGGTCCCAGCCGTCCACGATCACCTCGGGTCGGCCCGGCTCCGGCGACAACTCGTGGTCGCGGTCGTCATCGAGCGGGGTCTGTTCGTCGACGGGGACGAACTCGATGGCTGCTTCGTCTACCACCGGAATCGACTCGACGACCTCGTCGTCGGTGTCCGAACGGCCTTCTTCGCCACGGCCGTCATCGTCGTAGTAGTCATCGTCGATGATGTTCGACCGGGCACGGCGTCTGCTCGGCAACGCGCTGTACACCAGGGCCGTCACCGATCCGATCACGGCGATCCACCCGAACATGAACACCCCGGCCACCGGCAGGTTGGCGCCGACCTTGCCCAGAACGCCCAACTCGCCACCAGCCAGCACGCTGGCGATGACCAGGAAGAGTGATGAGGCAGCGGCGGCGACCACCACCATCCGGATGTTGCGCAGCAGCGACCCGTCCAGACAGAGCCGGCCCACGAAGAGCGCTGTGCCTGCTATCCCGATCAGTAGCAACGCTGTCCAGTGCCCGGCTCCACCATCGGGAAGAGCGGCGAGTACCGGCAGCGGCGGAACCTGACCGCCCTGTGATCCGAACAGGTCGACGGTCGCCCCGCCGACGGCCACCGGCGCCCCGACCAAGGCGCCCGCCGCACCGATCACCATGTTGGGCAGGTACAGGATGGAGAGCAACGTCAGTCCGAGGCCACCGATCCAGCCGTTCCCGGCCGCGAGCAGGTCGCCGGCGACCGACCAGTTGATCACCAGCCGCACTGCCACCACCATCGCGCCGAGCGTCATGAGTGCGGTCACCGCAACGACCCCACAGCGAAGTCCTTTGAGGACCCAGTCGGCGACTCCTGCGCGCACGACCAGGGTGGACCACCATTTGAGGCCCACGCCGATTCCGGCGCCGACTGCATGCACTCCGAACGTGCAGGCGAAGGCCAGCAACGCATCCGGGCTCTGGATGGTCATCACGGTGGATGCGTCCATCACCACCGCCAGGGACAAGATGGTGGCGAGAAGGGGCCCGCCGATGGCCGAGAGGATCACAGCCGTCACCTCGCTGTGAGGACGGTCGACATCTGTTGCCCGCGTGGTGGCCCGCGCCACCGCAGCCACCACCAGCAGGGTCGGGGCCAACGGCAGGACCCCGATGGTGACCTCGCCGATGGTGAGTGGGATCTGGTGGATGCCCAGCCACATGGACGCAACGGTGGCAGGCAGACTGCCGAGCCCGTCACCGACCGCCACAAGGGTCAGCGCGGCGATGACAACCAGGATTGCGAGGGTGACCGCAGTGGTCCCGAACGCCAGGCGAACCAGCGCCCGTGCCGAGTCCGCGGCGCCCACCTCGTCGGCGCGGCGGGTCCGGCGCATCTCACGCAGACGCGCGGCGAGATTTTCCGCTGTAGAGCTGGCCACCCTTGTCAGGGTGTCATTTGCCCGGCGAACAGATGGTCAGGCGCGCCGAGCGGTCGGCAAGACTAGCGGCCTCCCGTGCGCCCGCACCGTGGCAGACGTCACGGACACACGAAAAAGCCGGCCACCACACATCGTGTGATGGCCGGCTCGTCCTGACCTGGACCGAAGTACTAGCTCAGCGCTCCGGCGACTTGAACTGCGTGGTCTGGTCGCCGTAGGGGTTCTGCTGCTCACCTGACGGCGTCGATGGGGCGTCATACGGCGCGGAAGCACCGGGCTGAGCGCCGAAGCTGCTTGTTCCGGGAGCCGCGGACGGCGTGCTCTGCTGACCTGGACCCGTGGACGGTGACGACGGGCTCGACGGGACCACCGTGGTGGCATCCGACGATCCGGCAGGCCCGGAATCGGACTTGCCCAGTCCGATCGAACCCGAGTCGGTGCCCTGCTGCCCGTAACCCGACTGTGCGTAGGGATTGCTCTGCCCGGGGGCAGCCTGGTGACCACCGGAATGCTGGTCACCTGACCCGGCAGCCGTGGCTCCGCTGCTCTGGCCGTAGGAGGAGGCCGCGCCGTATCCGCCTGCCTGGCCGTATCCGGTGCTCTGGTCGCCTGCCTGGCCGTAGCTGGTGCCCCGGTCGCCGGTCAGGCTGCTGTTCGAATGTTGACCAGTGCTGGTCGACGCGGTGTCCGCGCTGGCGTTCGAGGCGCCAGAACCAGCGGTCTTGATGATCCCGGCCTCTGTGAGGAGCCACGCGATGGCGACCGCAGCCTGGAGGACGGCGAAGACGATCGCGAGGATGAAGCCGATCCCGGCGTCGATGTCACCCTTGGTGAAGAACTGGAACAGCAACACCAGTGCGCCGATGACCGACATCGCGGCAACGATCCCGCTGAGCTTGGCGTTCTGCCGGAGGAGCGCTGTGGTGAGCGCGATGAGACCGGCTGCCCCGAGAAGCGCGATGGCCGTGGGGAGTCTGAGGAACAGATTGTTCTGGTCGACGTCGAAGCCTTCGGCGTCGAACGCGGGCGCGAAGCCGAGGAAGAAGTTGATCAGGCCCAATGCGCCGACGGCATAGGCAAGGTATTTCGCGAGATCGGCGGGCAGACCCTTGGGCCCCTGTGACTGGCCGTAACCCTGTTGTCCGTAACCCTGCTGACCATAGCCCTGCTGGGCGTAGCCCTGGGCCGGCTGCTGGCCGTAACCCTGCTGACCGTATGGCTGCGACGGTTGTCCGTAGCCCTGCTGACCGGCGGGCTGCTGGCCGTAACCCTGTGCAGGCTGACCGTAGCCCTGGCCGTAACCGGGATTCTGCGCCTGCTCGCCACCGGGCTGCTGGCCATAGCCGGGGTTGTACGACGGCTGTCCTGATTCGTGCTGCCCCGCGCCGGGGTACTGCGAGCCCTGGTACGGCTGCTGCGAACCGTAGCCGGACCCACCGGGTTGATAGCTCATGTTCACTCCTGCTGTTGAGGGTGTTCGTCCCGCGTGCTGCTCGGCGGATTTATATGTCGCGCCTTACGCTAGTACATCCACTGGTGACGACAACCGTTGATTTCGACTGCGACAACAAACGGACTACGTCACTACCAGCTGTGTTCGCGGCCCTGCTGTCGATACCAATCCAGCAATTCCGGTGCGTCCACCGACCGCGGGTCCACCGCGACATCGGCGCGACCAGCCAAGATCGCGGTCACCGGTACCTCCAGCTTCTTGCCGGTCCGGGTGTGTGGGATGCCCGGTGCCACGATCACCTCGTCTGGGACGTGTCGCGGCGACAGCCTGCGCCGGATGTCCGAACGCACCTGCGCGACGAGCGATTCGTCGAGGGATGCGCCCGGGGTCAGGGTGACGAACAACGGCATCCAGTACGCGCCGCCGGGTCCGTCGACCCCCACCACGAATCCCTCGGCGATCTGGTCGATGCCCTCCACCACCTCGTAGATCTCGGCCGAGCCCATCCTGATCCCGTTGCGGTTCAACGTCGCGTCACTACGACCGTGGATGATGATCGATCCGCGGTCGGTGACGGTGACCCAATCGCCGTGTCGCCACACGTGTGGACGGGGGCCGGCGGCCCACTGGTGGTCGAAATACGCCTTCCGGTAACGCTCCCCGTCAGGGTCATCCCAGAACCCCACGGGCATGGACGGCATGGCGGTGGTGATCACCATCTCTCCGACCTCGCCGATCAGCGGTTCGCAGTGCGCACTCCAACTGGCCAGTTGGACACCGAGATACCGCACCGACAGCTCGCCCGGCACCACAGGGACGCCTGGCGAGCCGCCTGCGAAGGCGGTCACCACATCGGTCCCCCCGCTGATCGAGGACACCGGAATACCCTCTCTCACATTCTGATCCACCCAGATGAACAGGTCTGCCGCGAGCGTGGAACCGGTGCTGCCGATGGTACGTAGCGCGCTGAGGTCGTGATCTGTACCTGGATGGAGCCCCGCCTTGCGTGAGGCCTGCAGCTGCCCGGGACTGGTACCGAAGTAGGTGACCCTCTCCGATTCGACCAAGCCCCACAGCCTGTCGGCATCCGGGTTGAGGGGGTGGCCGCTGTAGCAGATGATCCTGGCCCCCACCAGCAGACCGGCGACCTGGTAGTTCCACATCATCCAGCTCAGGGCCGTCTGCCAGAAGAACACGTCGTCGCGGTTCATTGCACCATGCAGGCCAACGGCTTTGAGGTGTTCGAGCACCACACCACCGTGGCCATGCATGATGCCTTTGGGCTTTCCGGTGGTGCCGGAGCTGAACAGCACCCAGAGCGGATGGTCGAAGGGTACCGGTTCAGGCTTCAGGTCTGCCGAACGGCGTGCGGCGACGGAGAACTCGACGGCAGCGTCGGCCGAATCCGCATCTTCCGGGTCGGATTCGGCGGTACGCACGACCAGCTGCCCGGTCAGCGTCGGGAGCATCCCGGCCAGCTCCGCACTGTCGCCGCGTTTGTCGATCCACTTGCCGCCGTAGTGATAACCGTCGGCCCAGATCATCACCTGCGGGTCCAATTGGGCGAAGCGGCCGGCAGCACCGGCCGGCGCGTAGTCCTGGCCACAGCCAGAAAACACCGCTCCGAGCGAAGCGGTGGCCAGGAACGCGATCACGGCCTCGGGAACATGCGGGAGGTAGGCCACCACCCTGTCCCCTCGCCCGACGCCCATCTCACGCAATGTCGCTGCGACACCGGCGATCTGCTGTGGCAGTTCACCCCACGTGATCTCGGTACGGCGGCCATCCTCACTCAGCCCTACGATGGCGACACCGTCCTGGTCGGTGTGCGACAGGATCTGATCGACGTAGTTGAGCGAGACGTCCGGGAACCACCGTGCACCCGGCATCTCGGGATCGCGCAGTACATCGGAGTCGGCGTCGCCGAGCGTGCTACCGCCGGTCGCTCGCACGCCGAAGTGGTCCCACACCTCGCGCCAGAACTGCTCGGGCCGGTCCACCGACCACTGCCACAGATCGTCGTACCCGTCGAACCTCAATCCGCGGGCAGCACCGACCGCATCGGCGAACTCGTCCATTCGACTCATCGGCCGATCCCGAGGATGTCCCGCGCACTCTCCCGCATCTGGACCTTGCGGATCTTGCCGGTGACCGTCATCGGGAACGCTTCGACCACGTGGACGTATCTGGGGATCTTGTGTCGCGCGATCTTTCCGTCGGCGAACGCGCGGAGATCGTCGACGGTGAAATCGCCGACGCCGTCACGCAGTTGCACCCATGCCATCAATTCCTCGCCGTACTTCTCATCCGGCACCCCGATGACCTGGGCGTCGAGGATGTCGGGATGGGTGTAGAGGAACTCCTCGATCTCGCGGGGGTAGATGTTCTCACCACCGCGGATCACCATGTCTTTGATGCGGCCGGTGATCTGGACGTAGCCGTCGCCATCCATGACGGCCAGATCGCCGGTGTGCATCCAGCCGTCGCCGTCGATGGCCTCGGCGGTCTTGTCGGGCTGGTTCCAGTATCCGATCATCACGCTGTAACCACGGGTGCAGAACTCGCCGACGTCGCCGCGGGGCACGGTGTCCCCCGAGACCGGGTCGACCACCTTGATCTCCAGGTGTGGTGCAACCCGGCCGACGGTGCCCACACGCCGGTCGAACGTGTCGTCGGAGCGCGTTTGCGTCGACACCGGCGACGTCTCGGTCATGCCGTAACAGATGGACACCTCCGACATGTGCATCTTGTCGATCACCTGCCGCATCACCTCCGCCGGGCACGGCGATCCGGCCATGATCCCCGTGCGCAGGGAGCTCAGGTCATAGGTGTCGAAATCGGCCAGCGCGAGCTCGGCGATGAACATCGTCGGAACGCCGTACAAGCTCGTGCAGCGTTCGCCCGCAACAGCATCGAGCGTCTTGGCGGCGTCGAACCCTGGTGCCGGAATCACCATCGCCGACCCGTGGGTGGTGGCCGCCAGGTTTCCCATCACCATGCCGAAACAGTGGTAGAACGGGACAGGGATGCAGATGCGGTCCTGGTCGGTGTAATTGCACAGCTCCCCCACCAGGTAGCCGTTGTTGAGGATGTTCCGGTGAGACAGGGTGGCACCCTTGGGATTACCTGTTGTGCCGGAGGTGTACTGGATGTTGATCGGGTCGTCGGGCGTCAGCGTCGACGCGATGGCGTCGAGTGCGGACAACTCTGATTGCGTTGCTGTCGAGAGCAGTTCGGACCATTCGTCGGAACCGAGTAGAACCACCGACGCGAGGTCGGGACAGTTGTCGATGGCGGTGGTGAGCATCCCGGCGTAGTCGGCGTCGCGGAACTGCGGTGCAGCGATCACGGTGCGCGTTCCCGACTGTTGCAACGCGAACTCGATCTCGGTCTGGCGGTATGCCGGGTTCAGGTTGACGAGGATCAGGCCCGACTCGGCCGCCGCGTACTGTGTCAGCACCCATTCCGCACAGTTGGGGGCCCACAGCCCGATTCGGTCGCCCGGCACCAGGCCGCTGCGTGCCAGGCCGGCAGCCAACGCACGCACCTGATCACGGAACTCGCGATAGGTCCACCGACGACCCGTCGGAACGTCGACCAGGGCCTCGTTGTCACCGAATTTCTCGGCGGTCTGTCGCAACGACTCCCCGATCGTGACGGTGAGCAGCGCCGGTTGCGGCAGCCCCTCCGCGTGCGAGGGCTCAGGTGTTGCCATGAAATGCGCTCCTAGTGTGATTCGGCGCGGCGCATGATTGCCTCCGCCTGTCCCAACAGGGGTGAATCGATCATCTGCCCGCCGACCTGGAACACCCCGCCGGTGTTGTCTTTGTCGGCTCCCAGAATCTGCTCCGCCCAACGGATCTCGTCGTCAGTGGGTCGGTAGGCCGCTCGAACGATATCCACCTGCGACGGGTGGATACACGCGGTGGCCTCGTAGCCCAGGTTCACCGCGTCGAGCGCCTCTGCATGTAGACCGTCGGTGTCGGCGATGTCGATGTGTACCGAGTCGACGGCGAAGCGCCCGTGGGCGGCGCAGGCCAGCCGAACCATGCCGCGAACCTGCCTCACCACGTCTCGATAACGTCCCGTGTTGGCTTCGCCGGAGCTGAACCGGCTCGACCGCCCGCCCATGGCGGCGACGAGGTCTTCGGCACCCCACATCAGCCCGATGCAGTTCGGCGCCGAGGCGATCTGCTCCACGGCCAAGGCGCCGGCTGGGGTCTCGATCAATGCGATCACCTGGTACCCGACCTGTGACAGATCCTCGGCGGTCTCACTTTTGGAAAGCATGACAACCCGGTACGCCGTCTGCGCGAGGGCTTTGAGGTCGCGGTAGTGGTCACCGGTGCCGGCGGCATTGATCCGCACGATGGTGATGTTCGGGTCGATCGGATTGTTGATCAGTGCTTCGCGAGCGGCCTCGCGTGCGTCAGGGCGCACCGCATCCTCGAGGTCGATGATGACCGCGTCGGCACGCTCTGCAGCTTTGGCATACCGCTCGGGACGATCTGCGGGGCAGAACAGAATGGCCGGGCCGGGCGGACTCCAGTTGGTCACCGGTGCTCCTCCTATGTCTCGGTGCGCCACCTGTCTGGACCTCACGTGACGCGCTTGCGCACGAGCGTGGACCGCTGAGCTACAGCAACCACGTCGCCGTGCTGATTTTTTCCGATGTGACGCAATGACACCACGCCCTCGCCGGGTCTGGATTTGCTTTCCCGTTTTCCCGTGCATTCGGTCTCGGCGTACAGCGTGTCGCCGTGGAAGAGCGGTGCGGGGAACGCGATCTCCGAGAAACCGAGGTTGGCCACCAGGGTTCCCTGCGTCAATTGACTCACCGACAATCCGACGATCGTCGAGAGTGTGAACATCGAGTTCACCAGGCGCTCCCCACCGAAACCCGGTTGTTCAGCGGCGTACGCCGCGTCGAGATGCAGTGCCTGGGTGTTCATGGTCAGGGTGGTGAACAGGACGTTGTCGGCCTCGGTGACCGTTCGCCCTGGCCGGTGCTCGTACACCGTGCCCACCTCGAACTCGTCAAACCACAAGCCGCGCTGGGTGACCCGACGTGGTTGCGGCGAGCCCTCGCTCTGGCGGTTCGTCTCGTTCTCGCCGGTCATGCCGCTCACTCCGCTCACGCAAAGCCCAGCTCGCGCGCGATCAGCATCAACTGCACCTCGGTGGTGCCCTCGCCGATCTCCAGGATCTTCGAATCCCGGTAATGGCGTGCCACCGGATACTCGTTCATGAAGCCGTAGCCGCCGTGGATCTGTGTGGCCATGCGTGCGTTGTCCATGGCGGCCTCGCTCGAGACCAGCTTGGCGATCGCCGCCTCCTTCTTGAACGGTTTGCCGGCGAGCATCTTCGATGCCGCGTGGTAGTACGCGGTGCGCGCGGTGTGGGCGCGAGCCTCCATCCGGGCGATGGCAAACGACACCGATTGGTATTCGCCGATGGCCTTACCGAATGAGTGACGTTCCTTGGCGTACTTCACACTCTCGTCCACGCAGCCCTGCGCCACCCCGGTCGCCAACGCCGCGATCGCGATTCGTCCCTCGTCGAGGATGGACAGGAAGTTGGCGTAGCCGCGGCCGCGTTCACCGAGCAGATTCTCCGCGGGCACCCGCGCGTCACTGAAACTGAGCGGGTGGGTGTCCGACGCGTTCCACCCCACCTTGTTGTATGCGGGCTCGGCGGTGAAACCCTCTGTGCCACTGGGCACGATGATCGTCGAGATCTCCTTGCGGGCCGACCCGTCCGGTCCCGGTGACCGCGCCCCGGTGACGGCCGTGACGGTGACCAGCGAGGTGATGTCGGTGCCGGAGTTGGTGATGAATTGTTTGGCCCCGTTGATGATCCACTCGTCGCCGTCCTGTTTGGCCGTGGTGGCGGTGGCACCGGCATCCGAGCCCGCGCCCGGCTCGGTGAGCCCGAACCCTGCCAACGCGCGGCCGGCGATCAGGTCCGGCAGCCACTTCTGCTTCTGCTCTTCGTTACCGAACCGGTAGATCGGCATGGCGCCGAGGCCCACACCGGCTTCGAGGGTGATGGCCACCGACTGGTCCACCTTGCCCAGTTCCTCGAGTGCCAGCGACAGCGCGAAGTAGTCCCCTCCCATCCCGCCGTATTCCTCATCGAACGGCAGACCGAACAGGCCCATCTCCCCCATCTGGCGCACCACCTCGTACGGGAAGGTGTGTTCGGCATCGTGTTTGGCCGATACCGGGGCAACCACCGACTGTGCGAAGTCGGCCACTGTCCTGCGCAGTTCGTCGTATTCGACCGTCAGGTCGTCGGTGATGGTCATGTGGGATTTCCTTCCGAGTGGTCGATGATCGTTGCCAGCCGCTGGCCGCTGGTGACCTTGTCGCCGACCGCGACCACCACCGACAGGTCACCGGCACGTGGAGCGGTCAGCGTGTGTTCCATCTTCATCGCCTCGACGACAAGTACAGGCGTACCGGCCTCCACCGACTCGCCTCCTGGATGCAGTACGGCGACAACGGTTCCCGGCATGGGACTGGTGATCTCTCCGAGTTCCTCGGCATCGGAGGACGACCGCAGGATCTTCGCCTCGGCGATCTCCCAGGTACCGGCCGGGCCGCTGACCCAGTAATGTCCCGGGCTGTCGGTCCGGTGGCCCGCGGCCGGCTTTGATGGCGCTTGCACGATCAGCCATCGCGACGTCATACCGTCGAGGGTGAGTCGCTCGCCGGAGACCGATGCTGTGGCGGTCCGGTCACCGACGGTGACGCGGGCGTCGGTTTCCGGTCCTGTCACCGCAACCGTCACCACATCGTCTCCGATCTGCAGGCGTGTCCTCGTCGGTGCTGGTCCACCGATGCGCCAGCCGACTTGCGACGTCCACGGTGTTTCACCGCTGCGACCGGTTCGCACCCGGTGAAGCCCGACCAATGCCAGTGCCTCGAAAGGGGGCGGGGGTTCGCGGTAGTCGACGACGAGGCGGTCGAGCAGCTCGGTGTCGAGCTCTGCGGCCCGAACATCGGGCTGGTCGAGCACGTGGCGGCAGAACCCGATGTTGGTGCGAACGCCGAGCACGTGGGTGCGCTCCAACGCTGCATCCAGACGGGCGATGGCATCGGCGCGATCATCGCCGTGGACGATGACTTTCGCCAGCATGGGGTCGTAGTCGCTGCCCACAACGTCTCCGGTGACGATGCCCGAGTCGACCCGGACACCGGGGCCGGCGGGTTCGTCCACGAGGAGCAGGGACCCACCGGTGGGAAGGAATCCGGCAGCAGGGTCTTCGGCGTACACCCGGGCTTCGATTGCGTGGCCCGTCATCGTCACGTCGTCCTGGGCGAAATCCAGTTTGTCCCCCCGGGCCACCCGCAGCTGCCAGTCGACGAGGTCGACGCCGGTGACCAGCTCGGTGACCGGGTGTTCCACCTGCAGACGGGTGTTCATCTCCATGAAGAAGAACTCGTCGGGTCTGCGTGCCGAGACGATGAACTCCACCGTCCCGGCGCCGGTGTAGCCGACCGACCGCGCCGCGTCGCAGGCCGCCGCGCCGATGCGGGCACGCGTGGCGGTGTCGAGCAGCGCCGATGGCGCCTCCTCGATGACCTTCTGGTGCCGTCGCTGGAGGGAACATTCGCGCTCGCCGAGGTGCACCACGTTGCCGTGGGTGTCGGCGAGTACCTGGACCTCGATATGACGTGGGGTGTCGACGAACCGTTCGAGAAACAGCGTGTCATCGCCGAATGCCGCCTTGGCCTCGCGCCGGGCGGTCCGCAGCGCGGCAGGAAGGTCGACCGGATCGGCGACTCGGTGCATCCCTTTGCCGCCACCGCCCGCGCTCGGTTTGATGAGCACCGGGAACCCGATGTCGGACGCTGCCGCGATCAGGTCGTCGTCGGTGAGCCCGGGCCGGGAGATGCCGGGAACCACGGGGACGTCGCGAGCCGACACAGCCTCCCGCGCGGCGATCTTGTCGCCCATGATCTCTATCGCCGCTGCCGGGGGACCGAGGAAGACGATCGACGCCTCAGCGAGCGCACGTGCGAAAGCCGCGTTCTCCGAGAGGAACCCGTATCCGGGATGCACCGCATCGGCGCCGACACTCCGCGCGGCAGCGATGACCGCGTCTATTTTCAGGTAGCTCTCGGTCGCGGCGGCCGGGCCGAGACGCACGGCCTCGTCGGCCATGGCCACGTGCAGCGAATCAGAATCCGCGTCCGAGTACACCGCAACGCTGCGGACTCCCGCTTGCCGCAAGGTGCGGATCACCCGGCAGGCGATCTCCCCGCGGTTGGCGACCAATACCGTGTCTATCTGTTTCATCACCACATCACATCCGAAAGACGCCGTAGGACACCGGCGCGAGCGGTGCGTTGCGCGCAGCGGCAAGCGCCAGCCCGAGCACGGTGCGGGTGTCGGCGGGATCGATCACGCCGTCATCCCATAGCCGTGCGGTGGAGTAATAGGCGTCCGATTGTGTGTCGAACTGCTCGCGGATCGGCGCCTTGAACTGTTCCTCGTCCTCCGCAGACCACTCCTGGCCGCCACGCTCGATCTGGTTGCGCCGCACCGTCGCCAAGGTGTCGGCAGCCTGCGGTCCACCCATCACCGAGATGCGTGCATTGGGCCACATCCACAGAAACCGTGGCGAGTAGGCACGCCCACACATCGAATAGTTCCCGGCACCGAACGATCCACCGATCATCACGGTGAACTTGGGCACCCGAGCGCAGGCCACCGCGGTGACCATCTTGGCGCCGTTCTTGGCGATCCCGCCCTGCTCGTATTCCCGTCCCACCATGAACCCGGTGATGTTCTGCAGGAACACCAGAGGAATCTTGCGTTTGTCGCACAGTTCGATGAAATGCGCTCCCTTGAGCGCACTTTCACTGAACAACACGCCATTGTTGGCGATGATGCCGACAGGGTGGCCATGGATGTGGGCGAATGCGGTGACAAGCGACGTCCCGTACCCCGCCTTGAACTCATCGTATTGACCGGCGTCGCAGATGATCTCGATCACCGCGCGAACGTCGTACGGGGTACGAGCATCGGTGGGTACCACGTCGTAGAGATCGGTCTGCGCCGCAACAGGCTCGCGAACCGACTGCACATCCCACTGCGGGGGGTCGGCCGGCCCGAGCGTGGCGACGATCCGCCGGACCCGTTCGAGCGCGTCCTCGTCGTTGTCCGCGAGGTGGTCGGTCACCCCGGACACGGTCGAATGCATCAGTCCGCCACCGAGGTCCTCGGCGCTCACGTCTTCTCCGGTGGCGGCCTTCACCAGTGGCGGTCCGGCGAGGAAGATGGTGCCCTGATCGCGCACGATCACCGTCTCGTCGCTCATGGCCGGGACGTAGGCACCACCGGCTGTGGACGACCCGAGCACAGCCGAGATCTGCGGGATACCGGCGGCGCTCATGTTGGCCTGATTGAAGAAGATGCGCCCGAAATGGTCGCGGTCGGGAAAGACCTCGTCCTGCTGCAGCAACATCGCACCGCCGGAGTCGACCAGATAGATACACGGCAACCGGTTCGTCGCCGCCACCTCCTGGGCTCGCAGGTGCTTCTTCACGGTCACCGGGTAGTAGGTGCCGCCCGACACCGTCGCGTCGTTGGCGATCACCACGCACTCACGTCCGGCCACCCGCCCGATGCCGGCGATCACCCCTGCCGCGGGCGCCTTGCCGCCGTACATGTCCTCGGCTGCAAGCGGCGCGATCTCCAAGAACGGACTCCCGGCATCGAGAAGCGTGTCGACCCGGTCACGAGGCAGCAGCTTCCCGCGGTCCAGGTGCCTGGCTCGCGCCTTCTCGCCACCACCTTGGGCCACGCGATCCAGTCGGGCACGCAGAGCCGCCACGTTGGCCTCATGCGTTGCACGCCACCGGGGTGCGGTTGCGGTCGTGGACACGGGCGTCCACCGCCTTTCAGTTAGGAACGATTAACTGAAGTCACTGTAAGTGCTGGCAGACCCATTGTCACGCGATTGGCGACATCGCGGCCGAAGTTTCGCCGATCCCGCCCACGCCCGCACTCCCGCCTGCCCCCGATATCCGCACACGCCGAGATCCGTCGTGACCCGCATCACAGGTTGACGTACGATCGCGGTACCGAAGAGCAAGCTCCGACCCACCACCCCCGGGTCGGCACAACACAATAGAGAGCCGGGTAAACAGCCATGACCCTCGTTACGCAGAACCACCACGACGGCGACCACGACCGCGATCCACTCGGCGGAGCAGCCGCTTCCGTCGAGTCCTTCTCACTGGACGACCGCTACACCCGCGAGTCCGGGACCGTCTACCTCACCGGCATCCAGGCACTGGTCCGGATGGTTCGTGACCGGGCCCGTCTCGACCGCAGGCAGAATCTGCGCACAGCGTCCTTCATCTCCGGCTACGAGGGTTCTCCGCTCGCCGGTTACGACCTCGAGATCGCCCGCCGCGCCAAGTACCTCGACCCGTTCGACGTGGTGCACCGCCCGGGGCTCAACGAGGAGATCGCCGCGACATCGGTGATGGGTTCGCAGGTGGCAGCCCAAGTCGGGACACTGTCGAACCGCGGAGAGACCAGTGCGCTCGACGGCGTCGTCGGCTACTGGTACGGCAAGGCACCAGGCCTCGACCGGGCCACCGACGCCCTCCGGCACGCCAACATCATCGGCACCCACCCCACCGGCGGCGCCGTCGCCCTGGTCGGCGATGATCCGGGTGCCAAGAGTTCCACCGTCCCCTGCGCCTCCGAGATGGCGCTGGCAGACCTGTACATGCCGATCCTCTATCCCGCCGACTCCCAGGACATCCTCGATCTCGGAGTCCACGCCGCGATCATGTCTCGGGTGTCCGGCCTGTGGACGTCGATGAAGATCTCCGCCCATGTCGCCGACGGGGCATCCACCGCCGATGTGCACCCCGACCGCATCCTCCCCATCTACGGCGATCTCGGCACCAGTCCACATGTCCCCAGCGGAAAGCTGTTGGGCGCCAACCTGATGGAGCTCGAACAGAACCAGCTGACGATCCGTCTGCCCCGCGCGATGGAATACGCACGCATCAACAGGCTCAACCGGATCGTCTCGCGCACCCCGGACGACAGGATCGGCATAGTCGCGGCGGGCAAGACCTACCTCGATGTCCGCGAAGGGCTGCGGCTGATGGGGATCACCGACGCCGACCTGGGCCGTCTGGGCGTCCGAATCCTGAAGATGGGCATGGTGTACCCGTTCGAGCGCGAGATCATGACCGAGTTCATCGCCGGGCTCGACGAGGTCATCGTGGTCGAGGAGAAACGGGACTTCCTCGAAACGATGATGCGCGACATCCTGTTCCGCCGCCCGGATGTACCGAACATCGTCGGCAAGTCCAACGAAGACGGATCCACCCTGTTCTCGCGGTTCGGCGAACTCGACATCGATTCGGTGACCCGCGGTCTCGCGAACCGACTCGCCCGTCACCACCAGATCCCCGAAGCCAAGAACTGGCTCGAGACCAGCGGTCGCAGTCGGGGCCGCATCGAACTACCGCTGGCAGTGCGCAGCCCGTACTTCTGCTCGGGATGCCCGCACAACAGCTCCACCAAGGTTGCCGACGGAACATTGGTGGGCGCCGGGATCGGTTGTCACGCCATGGTCTTGCTCATGGACCCCGACCAGGTCGGTGACATCGCCGGAGTCACACAGATGGGCGGCGAGGGTGCGCAGTGGCTGGGAATCTCCCCGTTTGTCGACGAGAAACACTTCGTGCAGAACATCGGCGACGGAACCTTCATGCACTCGGGATCGCTGGCGTTGCGTTCGGCAGTCGCCGCCGGGTCGAACATCACCTACAAGCTACTGTTCAACGGCACGGTCGCGATGACGGGTGGACAGAACCCGGTCGGCCAGATGGACCTGCCACAGATCACCAAACTACTTCTGGCCGAGAGGGTTCGGCGCGTGGTGGTCACCTCGGACGATCCGATTCGCACCCGTTCCCTGCAGCTACCGCCCGGAGTCGAGGTGCGCAGTCGCGATGACCTGATGCAGATCCAGCAGGAGCTCGCGGCCATCGAGGGCGTCACTGTGCTCATCCACGATCAGCACTGCGCCGCTGAGAAGCGGCGCAAGCGCAAGCGTGGTGAGCAACCGACTCCCACCACGCGCGTGATGATCAACGAGCGGATCTGCGAGGGGTGCGGCGACTGTGGCGAGAAGTCCAACTGCCTGTCGGTGCATCCGGTGTCGACGGAGTTCGGTCGCAAGACCCGGATCGATCAGAGTTCGTGCAATCTCGACTTCTCGTGCCTCAAAGGCGATTGCCCGTCGTTTGTCACGATCACCCCCGGCGAGGCCGCTCGGGTTCGCCACACGGTGCCGAACATCGACGCCGACGTGTTGCCGGCGCCCACCGCCACCAAACGGATCGACGACGGATTCACCCTCCGGGTCACGGGTATCGGCGGCACCGGGGTTGTCACGGTGTCCCAGGTGATCGCCACAGCAGCCGTTCTCGACGGGCACGTGGCACGCACGGTCGACATGACCGGGCTGGCGCAAAAGGGCGGCGCAGTGGTGAGCGACGTCAAGGTCAGCTCGGGCGTGGTGGAACAGGCGGCGAAAGTCGCGTCGGGTGACTGCGACCTCTACCTGTCGTGCGACGGGCTCGTCGGCGTGGACCCGGCGAACCTGAAGGTGGCCTCGCCCCTCAAGACCACCGCCATCGTCTCCACCACCAAGATCCCGACAGGCGCGATGGTCATCGACACGTCGGTGTCCTACCCCAGCGATGCACAGATCGCGTCGTCCATCGACCGGTCGGTGCAACGAGGCATCTACCTCGACGCCGGTGAGCTCACGCTCGAACTCTTCGGTGACGAGCAGTACGCCAACATGCTCCTGGTGGGTGCGGCATTCCAGTCGGGAGCCATGCCGATCACGGCCGAATCGATCGAGCGTGCCATCGAGCTCAACGGCGTTGCCGTCGAACGCAATCTGCAGGCGTTTCGCCGTGGCCGGCAGATCGTCGCCGATCGCGAGGCGGTCAGATCCGCTGTGGCGGCCGCACACCCGGCGCCCACACCATGGCAACCCAGCACCCGGGCCATCACCCTCACGCGGTCGCTGGACAGTGTGAGCACCGAGGTGCTGGACACGGTGCGACGCCGGGTCGATGAACTGATCGACTACCAGAGCGTCTCCTACGCAACCGATTACGTCCGGTTCGTCGGTGACGTCGCACACGCCGAAGGCCGGCCAGAGGTGGGCGGCCTCACCGACGCCGTGGCGCGCAATTTGTTCAAACTGATGGCCTACAAGGACGAGTACGAAGTGGCACGTCTGACGCAGGACCACCAGTTCGCAGCCGAGGTCGCCGGCCAGTTCGGTGAAGACGCAAAAGTTGCTGTGCGCCTGCATCCGCCGACTCTCCGGTCGCTGGGCATGCGCAAGAAGATCGCCATCGGGGCCTGGGGCACGCCTGCGCTGAAGTCACTGGCGAAGGCCAAGCGCCTACGTGGCACCAAGCTCGATCCGTTTGCGCGCGCCGAGGTCCGCGAGACCGAGCGGGCACTGATCGTCGAGTACCGCGAACTCATCATTCGGTTGCTGGAGGCCTTTGCGGACGGCCGACTGACCGCCGACGACATGCCTTCGGCTGTTGCGGTGGCCGAGCTGCCCGACATGGTGCGCGGATACGAAGACATCAAGATGCGCAACGTGGACCGGTACCGCGAGGCAGTGGCCGAACACACTGCGGCACTGGATATCTGAACCGCCGCCACCGCCCGCAGTACGCGAGGACGCTCCAGGAGCACCTGGGCGTCCTCGCGTTCTGTCACCTCTGGTCAGCGGTGTCGCACCATCGGGGTCACGAACTCAGCAGAGCCGCGTGAGCCATCCGAGCGAGGATCACGTGCAGACGCCGGGCATCCAGATCCGGAAGTCGCGGAGAGGAATTGATCAGTCCGAACACGGCCTGAACCCGCGTCCGCGCTTCCTGCCGGGGTATCGAGCCATCGATTTGGATGAGCGTGTCGGCCCACAGTTCGACGTACTGCCGCTGTAGCCGTCTGACCGTACGACTGGCTTCGGAGGCGAGTGACGAGAAATCCCGATCCTGCACGCGGATCAGCTCGGGCTCGGTGGTCGCGAACCGTACGTGGAAGTCGATCAGACCGTCCAATGCTTCGTCGGGTCCGTCGGTGGAGGCGACCACCGATTGGCCGCCGTCGAAGAGCCTTTCCGAGATGCCGATGAGCATCTCGGCCAGGACTGCATCTTTGCCCGTGAAGTGCCGGTACATCGCCGGACCGCTGACACCCACCGCGGCGCCGATGTCTTCGAGACGGACCCCCGCAAATCCTCGCTCGGCCATCAGACGTGCCGCTGCGGCCAGCAACTCCCGCCGCCGCGCAGCCTTCGCCAGACCCCTGCGTGTGACCGGAGCGGGTCCGGACGGGGTGGGTGCCGACGACTCGTGGACGTCATCATCCGCGGGCTCTGCGGGCCCGTCAGGAGTTCCGGCTGCAGTGGTCATCGCCTGCTGAGGTTACCCGCCCGACCCATCGGTCGGGAACGGGTTCACCCAGGCGTCACGCCGCACGTCAACGATGCAACGCGCGCCTGGCCAGCCGGTTCCCGAGCCACTGACCCACTTGCACCAACACGATCAGCATCGCGATGACCACCACGGTGAGCTTCCAGTTGAATTGCTGATAGCCGTACTGCTGGGCGAAGTCGCCCAACCCCCCGCCACCGACGTATCCCGCCATCGCGGACATGTCCACAATCGCGACAAAGATGAACGTGTACCCGAGCACAAGCGGCGCAAGACCTTCCGGGATCACCACCGTCAGCAACGTACGAAGACGGCTTGTACCCATCGCACGTGCCGCCTCCACCACACCCGGGTCGACGGCCACGAGATTCTGCTCCACCACGCGCCCGATCACGAACACAGCCATCACCGTCATCGGGAATATCGCTGCCTCGGTACCGATCCTGGTGCCCATCACCTCCTTGGTGAGCGGTGCCATGGCCGTGATGAAGATGATGAACGGGATCGGCCGGACGACGTTGACCGCCACGTTGAGCAAGTTGTAGACAACCGTGTTGGCAAGCAGATTGGTCGGGCGGGTGGCGTAGAGCAGGGCACCGAGACCCAGCCCGATGACGCCGCCGATCACCAGCGTGAAACCCACGAGCTGGAAGGTCTGGATGACCGCGTCCCACAGGATCGGCCGCAGCTCTGGAGTGATGATGTCGCCGAGGAACACGGGCTACACCTCCTCTTTCACCGGATGTTCGGTGACGTCGGTCAGTTCGCGGAGGTCTGCAAGCGCCGCGTCGATCTCCCTGTCGCCACCCTGCAATGCGAATGTCAACGAACCGAACGGGCGCCGGGACAGTTCGATGATCCCGCCATAGACCACGGTGGCGCGGAGGCCGGGCCGCGCCAGGGCTCCGGTGACATCGACCGTGCCGGAATCGGTTTCCCGTACCGCAACGGTCACGAATCGACCACTGTGGCGGGAGCGCAACCGGACGAGCGTCTCCCCCGATGGCGCATCACCGACCGCCGAACGCACCAGACGTCGCGTGATCGGCGATGCGGGCCCGGAGAACACGTCGTACACCAGACCCTGCTCGGCGAGACGCCCCGAATCGAGGACGGCCACCCGGTCACAGATGTCACGCACCACGTCCATCTCGTGGGTGATGACCACGATGGTGGTGCCCAGCTCGCGGTTGACCCGTTTGAGCAACCCGAGGATTTCCGCTGTCGTGTCCGGGTCGAGCGCGCTGGTGGCCTCATCGGCCAGCAGGATCTTCGGTGACGTCGCCAGTGCCCGTGCGATTCCCACCCGCTGCTTCTGTCCACCGGACAGCTGCTGCGGGTACTGGCGGGCCTTGTCACCGATGCCCACGAAGTCGAGGAGCTCGGTGACGCGAGCGGCACGCGCGGATCGCGTCATGCCCGAAACCTTCAGTGGGAACTCGACATTGCCGGCAACGGTGCGCGACGAGAACAGGTTGAACTGCTGGAAGATCATGCCGATGTCCCCGCGCACGCGGCGCAACTGGCGTTCACGGGCCCTGCTGATGTCCTCGCCGTCGATCAAGATCTGCCCCTCGTCGGGGGTTTCCAGACCATTGATCAGCCGAACCAGGGTGCTCTTGCCGGCACCTGAGTATCCGATCACGCCGGTGATGTCGCCGCGGGCGATGTCCAGGTCCACCCCGTCCACCGCGACGAGCTGTTTGCCTCCTTTGCCGCGAAACCGCTTGGTGGCGCCCCGGAAAGAGATGGCGGGTTCCTCAGGCACCGCTCGACTTCACCTGCTCCTGGAGTTCGACGGTGAGCTGCTGCAGTTCGGACGAGGGGTTCGTCTTGAAGACCCCGCTTGCGCCCAGGTCCTTCTTCGCCGCCGCTTCCACCTCGGGGTCGTGGTAGAGCGCAGCCAACTTCAGGTAGTCGGCGTTGTCCTTGTCTTCGTCGCGCGCGACGAAAGCGTTGATGTACGGCTTGGCGATATCGCTGTTCGGGTCGTCCTGAGCGATCACCTTGTCCGCGCCGAGATTTGCCGACGTCGCATAGTTGTTGTTGACGATCGCGGCATCCACGGAATCGAGACTCTGGGCGGTCTGGCCGGCGTCGACTGCGGTCACCTTCACCTTTGACGCACCCTCGTTGATGTCGGCCAGAGTCGAGAACGCGGACCCGCCGTTCTTCAGGGAGATCAGACCGGCCTGCTGCAACACCAGGAGGCCGCGGGCCTGGTTGGTCGGGTCGTTCGGGATCACCACGCTGCCGCCCTGCGGGATCTCGTCCAAAGACGCGTGTTTGGTCGAGTACAGCGGCAGAGGATAGACGGCCGTTGCCCCGATGGGCACGAGGTTCTGATTGTTCTTGGCGTTGTAGGTGGCGAGGTACAGCAGGTGCTGGAACTCGTTGAGCTGGAGTTCTCCCTCGGCCAGAGCGGGATTGGGCTGGTTGTAGTCGGTGAAGTTCACCAGCTCCACTTCGATGCCCTCATCGGAAGCCTTCTGCTTGAACACATTCCAGTAGTTTTCACTGGCGTCGGCGACACCGATCTTCACGGTGTTCGAGTCGTCGCTGCCGCACGCGGCCATCCCCAGGGCCAGCAGGGGCACAACCAGTAGCAGGGCAAGCCTTCTCAAACGCATGACAACCCGTTCCCTTTCGTCTCACGGCCGAGGCGGCCGAGCACATGAGCGACCGACCGGCGATCGCGCGTAGTGACTGTAACGACGGGTGACAACATGAGGAGGAAGCGCCGCGGCGACACCGGGCACACGAAAGTCGTTGACCTGCTCTATTTCCGAGCCAGGATTTAAAATCCGGCAGATTTTATGGGATCACGCCAATCGACTGGATCACCATGCGTAGATGACCCGACTACGCAGCACGATGTCCTGCACCGAACGGCGCCGTCTGTCCACGGCAACCCACAGCAGGCCGATCGGAAAGGTGGTGTAGAACATGGCACGTAACAACGCGCGAACCGGACCGAGCCGACCACCCCTGCGGCCCACCACCTCGAGGCCCATCGCAACCGAACCAACTGTGCGGCCCGACACCATCCAGCAGCCCGCGAGGTAGACAACCGCGACCACATACGTCACCACTCCGGAGAACAGCACGTTCGGGTTTGGTGTCTCAAAGTTCCCGCTGGTGAACAACAGTCCGAGCAGCAGCGCCCCCAGGTACAGCATTCCGAGGATCACCGCGACTGTCGCGACATCGAGGACCGCGGCCACACCACGGCTGACGATGCCGGCGATCCTGCTCTCGAACTCGTCCCTGCCCGTGTGGTGGGGTTCGGCGACCTCACGCGACTTCTCGGTCATCCCCTGTCCGCCGGGACGTCGATGGCCGCGCCAGACCGCTCGGCAGGCTTGTCGGGATCGCCAGGCTTGTCGGGAACACGTCGGTGCACCTCGATGATCACCTCGGCCGGGGGCGGTGTTCCGTTCAGGGAGTTGCCCTCGGGATGCCGGCCGTTCCGGGCCGGCGGCTCGACCGAGCGGGCAGCGCGTCTGGCGTCGTGACGTCCGAGCAGTCGTCCGACGACTCCTGCCACCACGTCGTCGGCGCGTGCCCCCTGTGTCCGGACGTCTTCTAGCACACCGGTGGTCAACGTGGTGGTCGAGTCACGAACGATCGCTTGGAGATCGACTCCGTCGATGATCTGATTCGCCAGTTCGATGAGGTCGAGACGCCCGATGATCGCGTCGACGTCGATCTTTGCGGCGACCGCGTCGATGTCCACGCCGGCAACGGCACGGTCGAGGTCTACGGTTTCGATGATCCTGTCGATGTCCACGCGGTCGAGAATCGCGTCGATGTCGATCCGGGCCGCGATGCGGTCCACGTCGATCCCCACGGCGATCCGATTGAGGTCCACGTGGCCACGTACCAGTTCGGTGAGGTCCACCTCGACGACGAGGGCATCGATCACCTCACGGATGATCACCTTGAGCGCCGAACGCGCGACCACGATGGCCGCAGCGAGCGCGCGATCACCCAGCGCGACAACATCTTCGGTGCGCCGTTGCAGCACACCGCCGACCACCGGGACGCGCACCGCAAGCGAGTAGGCCGAGCCGGCCGTTCTCAACAATCCGTCCAGCAGTGGTCCACCGGTCATGCGCGCGCTTCTTTCACTCGCCGTGACTGAGAACACTACTCGCCGCGCGCACGGCCGAACCCCCGAAATTGTGGGGTTGTTCGCGTGCCCTGTCTGGATGGTCGTCGAACGCCCGCACACGATGAGAGTGCGGACAGCACAAAGCGCCGGTCCCCTTTCGAGGCCGGCGCTTCGTGTTCTGTCGGTTTACAGGCTCTTGTAGAGCTCGCGCGCGAGTTCGGCGGTTTCGGACGGCGTCTTGCCGACCTTCACCCCAGCCGCCTCGAGTGCGTCCTTCTTGGCCTGAGCGGTTCCGGAGCTGCCGGACACGATGGCGCCGGCGTGGCCCATGGTCTTGCCTTCGGGAGCGGTGAAGCCCGCGACGTACCCGACGACCGGCTTGGAGACGTTGGCCTTGATGTAATCGGCCGCCCGCTCCTCCGCGTCGCCGCCGATTTCACCGATCATCACGATGACCTTGGTGTCGGGGTCCTTCTCGAACGCCTCGATGGCGTCGATGTGCGTGGTGCCGATGACCGGGTCACCGCCGATGCCGATTGCGGTGGAGAAGCCGATGTCGCGCAGCTCGTACATCATCTGGTAGGTCAGCGTTCCGGACTTCGAGACCAGACCGATGGGCCCGGTGCCCGCGATGTTCGCCGGGGTGATGCCCACGAGCGACTCGCCGGGGGTGATGATGCCGGGGCAGTTCGGACCGATGATCCGGGTCTTGTTGCCCTTCTCCACGTTGTAGGCCCACGCGTACGCGCTGTCCTGCACGGGGATGCCCTCGGTGATGACCACGAGCAGAGGGATCTCCGCATCGATGGCCTCGATGATCGCGTCCTTGGCGAACTTCGGCGGTACGAAAGCGATCGACACGTCGGCGCCGGTCTTCTCGATGGCCTCGGACACGGTGCCGAACACAGGCAGCTCCACGCCACCGTCATGGCTGACGGTGGTGCCCGCCTTGCGGGCGTTGACGCCACCGACGACCTTGGTGCCTGCTTTGAGCATCAGAGCGGTGTGCTTGGTGCCCTCACCACCGGTGATGCCCTGAACGATGACCTTGGAATCTTTGTTCAGAAAAATCGACATTGATCTGCTGCTCCTACTTGCTCGCCAGTTCGGCGGCCTTGTCGGCGCCACTGTCCATGGTCTCGGCGAGCGTCACCAGAGGATGATCTGCGTCGGCGAGGATCTTGCGGCCTTCTTCGACCTTGTTGCCGTCGAGACGCACAACCAGAGGCTTGTTGGCATCGTCGCCGAGCTTCTTCAGCGCACCGACGATGCCGTTGGCGACCGCGTCACACGCGGTGATGCCACCGAATACGTTCACGAAAACGCTCTTGACCTGCTCGTCGCCCAAGATGACGTCGAGGCCGGCGGCCATCACCTCGGCGGAGGCGCCGCCACCGATGTCGAGGAAGTTCGCCGGCTTGACGCCGTTGTGCTTCTCTCCGGCGTATGCGACCACGTCGAGCGTGGACATGACCAGTCCGGCACCGTTGCCGATGATGCCGACCTGTCCGTCGAGCTTGACGTAGTTGAGGTCGTTCTCTTTTGCCTTGAGTTCGAGCGGGTCGGTCGCGTCCTTGTCTTCGAACGCCTCGTGGCCGGGCTGGCGGAAATCAGCGTTGGCGTCGAGGGTGACCTTGCCGTCGAGAGCGAGGATCTGATCGTCAGGCGTACGGACCAGCGGGTTGACCTCCACCAAGAGAGCGTCTTCGTTGATGAAGACCTCCCACAGCTTCTGGATCGTCACGGCTGCTGCGTCGAGCACCTCGGCGGGCAGCTTGCCTGCCTCGGCGATGCTGCGCGCGAACGCGAGGTCGACACCCTTGACTGCGTCGACGGGGATCTTGGCGAGTGCGTCGGGGTTCTCCTCGGCGGTCACCTCGATCTCGACGCCACCTTCAACCGAGCACATCGCCAGGTAGGTGCGGTTGGTGCGGTCGAGCAGGAAGGAGATGTAGTACTCCTCGGCGATGTCGCTCGCCTCTGCGACCAGAAGCTTCTTGACGACGTGACCCTTGATGTCGAGGCCGAGGATCGACTCGGCATTCGCGACGGCCTCGTCGACGTCCTTGGAGTACTTGACGCCGCCGGCCTTGCCGCGGCCACCGACCTTCACCTGCGCCTTGACCATCACGGGCTTGCCGATTTCTTCGGCAATCTGACGCGCGCCGTCGACCGTGTCGGTTACACGGCCGGCCGAGGTCGGCACCTCGTGCTTGGCGAAGAGCTCCTTCGCCTGGTATTCGAAGAGATCCATTCAGCTCACCATCTCGTAGATTTGTCCGCTGTTGGTGTTGCGAACCACAGCGACCATAGCGCCGCGCCGAACAGCGATGATCACTACTCCCTGCAGCTTGTGCCACAGATCACTCGGGGTGCCACCCCCTCCCGCTCACCGATCACCGATCGCGCCGACCTGCGACGCAGCCGTGAACAGCACCTAAACGCATCTGTGATGCGCCTCACAACATCCCAGCAATTCTCGCGTCCGGTTGCGGTCGTCGCAATCATTTCGTTACCGTTCCTGAGGTCAGAAGGTCACGGATCCGTCACATCGAGTTTCCGTACCGCCTGCGCGGATCACAGTCATCGGCGCGGGCCAGTTGTCAGAAAGGCTCAAGCTGTTGGTAGTTCGCGATTCGATCACCGGCGATGTTGCGCATTCGCGCACTTCGGCTCGGACCATCGACGGCGAACGACCCGGTGATCCGCACGACAACTCCATCACGTCGATCATTCCCATCGATGACTTCGGTCTCGAGGAGTACGCCGACGGACCGCTGACCCAGTGGCGCAACGCCAGCATCGACGGCGGCCGTGGTCGGGCAGGTGCCCGCAGATTCGACCGCGATGCCTACGACGCCCCGCGCCCGGCCGAGATCACGCAAGACATCATCGTCGCCGAGGTCGAACTCGACGAGATCCTCCATGATCATCCTTTCGAGGTCCATGGCGCCGAGTTCGATGATTTCGCACCCGCAGCCGATGAGTCGTCGTGGTCGCCGCAGAAACAGACTTCCCCGCGTCGCAGTGGCGGTAAACACCGCATCGCCGCGCCGCCGCAGGCCCTCAAGGGACGTGCCGCGCTGATGGCTGTCGCAGCCGGTGCTGCGGTCGCCGCCGCCACAGGTCAGTTCGCACAGCCCGCAGCCGAGCCCACCAAATCGGCGGCTCCTACGCCCGTGGTGAACCCGATCAGCACAGACGAGAGTCTTGCCGCCGGAATCGCCGCTGCGCCCGCACCGGCCAACATGGACACCTTCACCGAGCAGCTGGCTGTCGGCCAGGAACTTGCCGAAGCAGCGCATGCGCAAGACGAAGCCGCGCGCATCCCCTTGTTCGCTGCCCCCATCCCGGCCGGCGCGTACACCTTCACCTCCACGTACGCGAACCGCTGGGGCTCCTTCCACGGTGGCATCGACCTCGCTGCACCCCTGGGCACTCCCATCCACGCCGTCACCGACGGCGTCGTGATCGAGGCCGGGCCTGCTTCCGGCTACGGCAACTGGGTGCAGATCCAGGCAGAAGACGGCACGGTCACCATGTACGGGCACATGTCCGCAGGCGGCGTCCTCGTCAAGAAGGGCGACAAGATCATCGCCGGCCAGAAGATCGCCGAAGTAGGCAGCGAAGGCTTCTCCACCGGCCCCCACCTCCACTTCGAGGTGTGGAAGAACGGAACCATGAAGATCGACCCGGCTCCATGGCTGGCGGCCCACGGCATCAGCCTGGCCTCCTACACCGGAAGCTGAGCCGCAACTCCCTCCTCCGCCGACCGGGCCGAAACTCCCGTTGACCGGGCCCTAACCGCCGTCGACCGGGCCGAAACTCCCGCCGACCCTGCCGAAACCCACGTCGACCGGGCCCTAACCGCCCTCGACTGGGCCCTAACCGCCGTTGACCGGGCCCCAACTCCCGTTGACCGGGCTTGAACCATCCTTGGCATTACTTAGACCGTGACCTAGCTGCGCCCCACGGCATCAACAACTGCACGGGCAACGGCATTTTTCGGCCCGGTCAACCTGAACTTCGGCACGGTCGGCGGGAACTTCGGCACGGTCGGCGGGAGTTAGGGCACGGTCGACGGAAATTTCGGCACGGTCGGCGGGAACTTCGGCACGGTCGGCGGGAACTTCGGCACGGTCGGCGGGAATTTCGGCACGGTCGGCGGGGATTTCGGCCCGGTCGGCGGTTGAGGTGCCCTTACAGCTTTTCGACGGGCAGGCCACCCAACGACATGAGGGTGATCCGTCCGGCACTTCCGAAGTCGAAGGTGACGCGCTCGGTGGGGCCGGCCCCTTCTTTGCCCACCACCTTGCCCATCCCGTACTTGGGATGGGTCACCCGGTCGCCAACGGTCACATGAACCTGCTTGTTGCGACCACGGGTCGGCGAGCCGAACGACTCCTGGCGCCGCGAGCCCGACCCGAATGATCGGCCACCGAACCCGCGACCCTCGCCGAAACCGCGGCCGTTGTCGCCGTAATCTCGGCCACCGTCGCTGGTCATGCGCCCCATCCCACGCCGCGGCTCGGTGCGTCGCCAATCGATGAGATGCTGCGGGATCTCTTGCAGGAAGCGCGATTCGGGGTTCTGCATCGGCGATCCCCACGCCGAGCGGACCATCGCCCGGCTCAGGTACAGCCGTTTGCGGGCACGGGTGATGCCGACGTACGCGAGCCTGCGTTCTTCCGACAACTCGGCGGGGTCACCGAGAGCCCGCATGTGCGGGAACTGACCGTCTTCCCAACCGGTGACGAAAACGACGGGGAACTCCAGACCCTTCGCCGTGTGCAACGTCATCAACGTCACCACGCCGTCCTCGTCGTCGGGCACCTGGTCGGCGTCAGCCACGAGGGCCACACGTTCGAGGAAGGCCGCCAGCGACCCCGGCTCCGGCTCACCGTCGTCGGGTGTCAGACCGTCGTCGTCGCCGTTGTCCAGTTGCGTCTCCGGCGGTTCCGCAGCCGCAGCTTCGGCGCTGAATTCCCTTGCCACCGAGATCAATTCGTTGATGTTGTCGAGTCGGGCACCGTCTTGCGGATCCGATGAGCCCTCGAGCTCGTCCCGATATCCGGTGCGTTCGACGATCGCCTCGACCAGTTCGCCGATGTCGCCGGCCTCGCTACCCGCATCGACCGCCGCCACGTCGGCGCCGTCGGACCCGGCCGCACCGAATCTCGCGAGGAAGTCGTTCCGCAGACCCTCGATGAGTTCGATGAACCCGGAGATCTGTTTGGTGGCACGGGTGTTGAGCAACGGCACCTTGCCTTCGGCCCCATCGATCAACGCCTGATAGAAACTGATGCCGGCGTTCTCCGAGTGGACGGCCACGCAGGCTTCCGCGCGGTCCCCGATGCCACGACGGGGAGTGTTCAGGATGCGGCGCAGACTCACCTGGTCGTCCGGATTGGCGACCACCCGTAGGTACGCCACGACGTCCCGGACTTCTTTGCGCTCATAGAACCGGACCCCACCGACCACCTTGTAGGGGATCCCGAGTCGGATGAACACTTCTTCCAGCGCACGCGAGGCGGTGTTGGTGCGATAGAACGCCGCGACGTCCGAGTACCGGAACTCGCCCGTGTCGGTGAGGGCGTCGATCTCACGGGCGATGAACTGAGCCTCGTCGTGCTCGTTGTCGGCGACGTAGCCGACGATCAGTTCGCCGTCACCGGAATCGGTCCACAACTTCTTCTCGCGTCGGCCCGCGTTGCGGGAGATCACCGCGTTGGCGGCCGACAGGATGGTCTGTGTGGATCGGTAATTCTGTTCCAGCAGAATGGTTTCGGTGTCCGGGAAGTCGCGCTCGAACTCTTCGATGTTGCGGATGGTGGCACCGCGGAAGGCATAGATCGACTGGTCCGCATCACCCACCACACACAGTTCCGATGGGCTCACGTTTCCGACCCTTCCCGTTCCGACCATCTCCCGCACCAGGACGTATTGCGCATGGTTGGTGTCCTGGTATTCGTCGACCAAGACGTGCCGGAATCGGCGCCGGTAGTACTCCGCGACCTCCGGATGAGCCTGCAGCACACCGACCGTCTCGCCGATCAGATCGTCGAAGTCGAAGGCGTTCGCGGCGCGCAGGCGCTGCTGGTACTGCCGGTAGATCTGGGCGATCGTCTGCGCGGCCGGCTCCCCGCTCTCCTCGGCGGCCGCGGCCGCACCGTCCGGATCCACCAGTTCGTTCTTGAAGTTGGATATCGCGATCCCGACCCCCCGGGGGCTGAACTTCTTGGGGTCGAGGTCCAGGTCGCGCACGATCATGCCGAGCAACCGGCGCGAGTCGTCCGCGTCGTAGATCGAGAAGTTGGAGTTCATCCCGGTCAGCAGCGACGCCTGGGCGCGCAGGATTCGCACGCAGGTGGAGTGAAAAGTGCTGACCCACATCCGTAGAGCCCGGGGACCGACCAGATCGACCACTCGTTCGCGCATCTCGGCAGCGGCTTTGTTGGTGAAGGTGATCGCGAGTACCTGCCCGGGACTGACGTCGCGCTCGGCGAGCAGGTACGCGATCCGGCGGGTGAGCACCGCGGTCTTGCCCGACCCCGCGCCGGCGACGATCAGCAGCGGTGATCCCGCATGGAGCACCGCAGCCCTCTGTTGGGGGTTGAGCCCATCGAGCAGCTCAACAGCACGCCGCGAGGGCGTGCGGGTGTTTTCCTGCAGGTTTCCAGTGGCCAGACCCGGCAGCGACGGATTGGGAGCAGCGCTTTTCATCGTCTTACAAAGTTACCCGCTCGCCCCGACAACTCTCGCCACCGAACCACCTGTCGGCCCGCCTGGGTAGCATCGCCTCGACTGATGGTCAGTGGTCGCGGGCGTCTCGATGGGAGGCCACCCGCGGCGGGGGTTTCGGGCGGGGGCTCATGCGTAGCAGAACTGTGGCCGGTGCGGCTTTGGCGGCGGCTGTCCTGGGACTCGTGGTGGTCCTGGTGGCGATCTTTCTACCCCGGACCATCGATGGCTCCGCGGCGGCGCCTGCTTCGATACTCGTGCAGAAGAACCTCACCGAGGCTGCCGGCCACTTCGCAGCCCACCCTGGCGCGAAATACACCGGGTCGGTGTCCTCCGACCGCGACAAGATCAACCTCGACGAGGTCGTGGTGTCGTCCGCGGGCGACCTGTCCGGGCGGATCAAGGTCGGCGGCGAGGCCGCCGAGATCATCGGCGTGAACGGCCAGACCTTCGCCAAGGGTTCCGCCGGGTTCTGGAAAGGCCGACTCGAAGACACCCCGAAAATTGATTACGAAGCGGTCGCGACCGGTTGGGCGCAGCTCGACCCGGCCGTGTTCCCCGATCTGGGCCGTCTGCTGGCACCGCCGAACCTGGCCGGCGCCGTGGCGGGCGACGACAAACTCTTCGACTTCACAGCGCGAGGCCCTGCGAACGGACTGCTCGGAACACCTGACGTCCGGTACCGGCCGGCGGGACTGCCTGCGGTGGTCGCCGAGAACGACTCAGTCGTGCTGGCCGGGGACTCGCTCCGCGTCACCACGCAGGATGACGGCGGCATCTCGTCGGTCAGCGGCCCGCTCCCGGCCGGCGGCTGCAACGTGTTCGACGTCGACCTGCAAGCCCAGAAAGCCGGACCCAACGAGGTCGGCCGGGTGTACGACACCATCAGCGAGCAGACCGCCGCCCTGACTCACGTGCCGGCCCCCTACATCCGTCCCGATTTCGCCGCCAGCGGCTTCCGGCTGTCAGTCTCGCCGTGCAGCCCGCCTGTCTGCGAATACATCGTCACCTACGTGGCTTCCACCCCGTCAGCCACCGGTCCAGGGTCGGCCACCGTTGTCGGCAACATGACGCTCACCCTCAACGGCCGTCCCGTCGGCGGGACCTGCGCCCATACCGTCACCGTTCCACTCAACGGCCGTGCCGAGGCGCGCTGCCCGTTCACCGTCCCGAATGAGGACGGCACGCTCAAAGGCGACGTCACCTACGTGTTCACCACCTTCCTGGATCAGGATCGTGGTGCGTTCGAGAACGCGCTCAGCGCCAACAAGAAGGCGGCGACCGCCGGCGCCGCGGGCACATGGAAACCGGCGGGATTCAAGGAGACTCGGCAAGCGCGTGACCACAACAAACAGGTCACCGGCGTCCCGTCCACATTCGTCTACGAGCTGAACGAGTACGCGTTCGATGGCCGGGCGCCCGACGGCACCCTGTTGATGACATTCGGCCCGGGCTACGCCGACAACATCGGCCGCGACGGCCTGCTCGGCTCCGACTGGGAAGGCACCGAGGTGCTCCTCGAGAGCGCGGATCAGCAGCTCGAGGCAGCGGGTTCGGCACCTGTCCGCTGGGTGTTCGCCGAACCGGAGGCCGCCGACGCCGTCGGGAAAACCCTCCAGTCACAAGGGGTTCGAGGTATCACGACCATCGCGCTGCAGACGGGCTGACGGCGTACGAACCCGATCAGGGCGCACGCACGAGTTCGCCGACGCGGCCTTGGCCCACATGCAGTTGCAGCCCCGGCGTCACGGGACGCAACTGAATCTCGAAACCCGACCCCTCGACCTGAACGAACACGGTGTGCAGCCCTGCCTTCACGGGCACCTCGAGCGACGAGTCCTCGGCCAGACCGATCCGCACGGCTCCGTCGGTGTTGGCGCAGTACGGAAGCGCCACCACCCAGGTCCAGTCGAGCAGCGGACCGTTCAGGGCTATCGATGACGGCCCGGTGATCTCGGGGCGATCGCATGCCCCGGCGCCTTCGCCGAAGGTTCTCGCGGCAGTCACGTCGCCCGCCACCAGGTGGCCCTGGTCGTCGAGGACCTGCAGTTTGTCGGTCCACGGCCCGAAAGTGGGTCGCTGGTCGAGCGCAGCAAAGACCTTGCCCACCTGATTGTCCGGGTAGGTCACCGGCAGGATCACCAGCAGTGGGAGGGCATGGTCCAACATTCGTGTTCCGGCCGCTTGCGCCAGCGACGCCCGTGCGTTGGCCATGTACTCCTCGGTCGGGCTCGAGTTCCATTCGTCGGCGAACTCGGCGGTCGAGACCAACGAGCTACCGATGTAGGCAACACCGACCACTGCTGCGGCAACTGCCGCTGACCGGCCCGGAAGGGCAGCGCTACGCCTCGAGTGACCAGCTGCACCGGCCGACGAGCGTCGGCGTCGGGGAGCCGACACCAGCAGCGCCATCGCGACCGTGATCACCAAGGCGGTGTCCGGCAGATACCGCAGTGTCTGCGCCAACTCCAGGGAAGTGAACTCGCTTGTCCGGCTCCAGAACAACGGGATCTGCAACACGACGACGTAAGCGAACACCGCAATCAGGACCAGGGCCGCGCCGCGCCTGGTCCAGAGGACGTAGGCGACCGCCGCGATCAGGACCACCCAGCCGGCCGCGATCATCCAGTCGTGAGGTTGGGCCATCGGCGGGCTCGGCAACCACCGGGTCCAGAACCACGGCCCTCCTACGCCGGCGGGCACCAGGCCACGGTTGATCGATCGCCACGTGAGCGACATCGCCTGACCGATCGAATGTCCGTCGGCGATGGACGTGGAGGCGAGGTACAGAACCGTCCATCCGGCGGCAACTGCTGCCATCGCGATCCACAATTCGCGAGCCGCGGACCAGGCCATACGGATGGGTCCCGTGCGTCCGGCCCCCTCCGCCGATGACGTGAGGTGAACCCACAGCACCGCGGCGACCGCGGCAACCGGCAGGATCAGCAGCGATTTCTCGAAGAACGCCAGCGCCACCACGAACACCACCAGCGATCGGATGATGACCCGGCGGCGATCGGTAACCTGCCCGCGACAGAGCTGCACCACGTCGGCCACCACCACCGCCATCGCGAACTGCAGTGGCAGCGTGTTGAGACCCGCCGCCCACCACGTGTAGGCCGGCACGGTCATCGGGGTGAACAGGAAGAACACCAACGGCATCAGCAGAATTGGGCGGACACGACCCGCGATCACCACCACCATGCGCAGCACGGCCAGCGACACCGCGAGCTGACCGACCACCAGCGTGACCGCAGGTATCACCCAGTTCAGCGGGCTCAGTTCGGTGATCACCCCGGCCACGAGAAAGGCCCCGGGCATGAGATGCCCGTCGTGATCCTGCATCAGATAAGACCATGACCAGATCGACTCGGTCGATGCGCGGCCGATCAGGATCAGGTCGTCCCAGTAGAAGTATCCGCGCGCGACAAGCCATATCCGGATCACGGTCTGGACGGCGATCAGGGCGAGGGCAACCCACACGACCGTCCGCGCAGAAGGCTTGACGGTCAGCACCTGGTCGGCCGTCCGATACCTGAGGTCCCCGGTCGTCGATTCACCGGACCACTCTTACCAGCGCCCCGATACTGCGTGGCACACTTGGCTGCGTGACTGCTGACCAGCCGATTGATTTGTCCGGCTTCGATTTGGGCTCTGACGTGGGCGACCTTCCGGAGAGCATCGACGACCTGCGCGCCGAGATCGACCGTGTCGACGCCATCATCCTGGCCGCGATCAAGCGGCGTACCGCGGTGTCCAAGCGTATCGGCCAGGCCCGGATGGCGTCCGGCGGCACCCGTCTGGTGCACAGCCGCGAGATGAAGGTCCTCGAACGCTTCAGCGAGCTGGGCCAAGAGGGTCACACGCTGGCGATGATGCTGCTCCGGCTGGGCCGGGGACCACTCGGCCGATAGCCCTACCCTGCCCGTCACCCGGGTGGCGGAGTTTTACTCACGCCGATCAAAAGTGTGGCCCGGCCTCCGGGTTGCTTGCAGGATTGGCGACTTGATCCAAACGCGCACGCACATGGTGGGATGAATATGCCTGAGAATGTTCTGTTGATCCATTGGCATGACCTCGGTCGCCACCTCGCCTGCTACGGGGCCGAAGGTGTCGAGAGCCCGACGATGGACGCGCTGGCCGAAGACGGCATCCGCTTCACCAACGCCCATTCCACTGCGCCGCTGTGCTCTCCTGCCCGGGGCTCCTTGTTCACCGGCCGGTACCCACATTCCAACGGCCTCGCCGGGTTGGCGCACCATGGCTTCGAGTATCACGACGACGTGCAGACCCTCCCACAGGTGTTGGGCGACAACGGTTGGCGCACAGTCTTGTTCGGAATGCAGCACGAGTCGAGCGACCCCACCCGGCTCGGCTTCGACGAACTCGACGTCTCCGATTCCGAATGCGACTATGTGGTGGCGCAGTCTCAGGAATGGTTACGTGACCTCGCCGGCGACCCCGATCGTGCGTCGACTCCGTTCCTGCTGACGGCCGGTTTCTTCGAGACCCACCGGCCTTATCCGCCCGACGAGTACAAGCACGCCGACCCCAAGAGCATCGTGGTCCCCGATTTCCTGCCCGATGCGCGGCCGGTACGCGAAGATCTGGCAGGCCTGCACGGCTCGATCACCAAGGCGGATGCGGCGGTGGGCCGGCTGCTCGACACGGTGGCCGAATTGGGGCTCGACCGCACCACCTGGATCGTGTTCATCACCGACCACGGACTGGCGTTCCCCCGGGCAAAATCCACCCTGTATTCCGAGGGCACCGGCGTTGCCTTGATCATCCGGCCGCCGTCGGCCCGGAACATCACCCCGTTCGTGTACGACGACCTCTTCAGCGGCGTCGATCTCACGCCGACCGTGCTCGAACTCGTCGGCGTCGACGTTCCCGACGCCGTCGAGGGGTTCTCCCATGCCGACCCGATCGCTGCGGGTGCGATCGCCTCGGTACGGACCGAGGTGTTCACCGAGAAGACCTACCACGACAATTTCGACCCGATCCGGGCCGTTCGCACCGACCGGTTCTCCTACATCGAGAACTATGCGAGTCGCCCTGCGCTGAGCCTCCCACTCGACATCCGCGACAGCCCGTCGGCGCGGGCTCTCGACGGGTCGCAGGACCTGCCCCGCGCACCGAGGGAACTGTACGACCTGACGGCCGACCCTCTCGAGCTGAACAACCTGATCGACGATCCGGGATTGTCCGATGTCGTTGCCGACCTGTCCGGGCGGTTGGCCAGGTGGCGCACCGAAACCGGTGACAGCCTCCCGTCGGAGACCGACGGGAACTCGATCGCACATGACTTCATGACCCGCTACCAACGCCAGCTCGACAAGGTCGACGTCGACCACGCCGACCGCTCGCTGCCCTCGCGTCGCACCCGGGCCGACGAACGCGAGCTCCGTAATGTCCCACCCCGGCACACCCAACACAGTCACTGACCGAACTTCCCGGTACCGGCCGGGAACAATCCACCATGGCGACGTCTCTTATCTCCGAATGCAGCAAACGAGCTGCAGCACCGGAAGATTCACTCCCCCGAGAAAAGAGACCGCCATGGAAAGCCAGTACTTCGACACCGACTACGACGGCATCGTCGACACCATCGTCACCGACACGAACGGCGACGGTTACGTCGACGTCCAGGAGTGGGACACCAACGCCGACGGCTGGGCCGACGAAGCCGAGTACGACTACAACTACGACGGCTACGTCGACGAGTACGCCTCCGACACCGACTACGACGGTTTCTACGACGTGGTGATCGCGGCCTGACCGCCATCACGCCGGCCGGGTCACTTCAGCAGTGAGGTGACCCGGTTTCGTCGTGTGCACCGCTCAGACGTCCCCATGATCGTCAGGTTGCTCATCGTCGGCTCACAGCCGCTTACCAGGTTCGGCGCGCAAGATTGTCTTCACCAGCGACACACCGACCAGAGCAGGTACGACGATGATTGCCTCCGCAACCCTCTTCGGTCTCGACACCGATATCGCGGTGTCGGTCACCGACCCCAGCTGTCTCGACCGCGCCGTGCGGCACACCCGGTCGCTCGCACGGCGACTCGACGAGACCATCAACCGTGGGTTCGGCAACGCCGAGATCATCGCGCTCGACCTGGCCGACGGAGAACCGGTGATGGTCTCGTCGCTGCTCGATCAGGTCATCATCGAAGCCCTGTTCTACGACGACCTCACCGACGGCGCCACGAAAGCGGTCCTGGGACCTGTGACAGCATCACCCGTCCCGGCATGGCATCGCGTGAACATCGGCGGCGCGGCGACGACAATTCCTGCCGGCCTGACACTTGACCTGATGGCGACCGGCCGGGCTTTCCTGGCTGATCATGCCGCCGAGGTGCTCGCCCGGGAACTCGGCTGCGGTGTCCTCATCCGTGTCGGCACTGTCGCGGCCACGGCCGGCGAGGCACCATCCGGCGGACAGTGCACCGACGAACCCTGGACCGTCGACATCGACGGCGTGCGCATCCCGCTCTGTGCCGGACAGGCAACGGCAAGAGTCGGTGACAGACGTGGCGCCGCAGGGCAGGTGACGATCGTCGCCGACAGTGCGGCCATGGCCCACGCCGCAGGGCTCTACGTTCTACGGGCACCCGCCGACCCGTCGCCATGGCTTCGTGATCATGCCGCAGCGATCATCGGCGATGAAGATGGAAACGCACACGCGCGCCCGTACGGCGGACTTCCGGTGGCAGCGGCCTGATCGATACCGGTCCGCCCCCGTGAGCGAGGCTACCTCCCGACGGTGCGGAATCCGGCGTTGCCCATCGACGATTCCGGGGTGTTGTGCGACCGCGCCGAGTTCCGGTAGCGATTGCAATACGAGTCGTGACAGAGATAGGACCCTCCACGCAGCACTCGCGCGCGTCCACGCTGGGGTCCGGCCGGGTCGACCACATTGCCATTGCGGTAGTACCGGGGATCGAATCGGTCCTCGCACCACTCCCAGACATTGCCGGCCATCTGCCACAACCCGAACCCGTTGGGCGCGAATGCTGTCACCGGTGCCGTACCGACGAATCCATCATCCCCGGTGTTGTTCGAAGGGAACTCGCCCTGCCAGATGTTGCATTGCCAGGTCCCATCGGCCGCCAGCAGCTCATCTCCCCACGGGTAGCGGGCGCCCGCGATCCCACCTCGCGCTGCGCACTCCCACTGGGCCTCGGTGGGGAGCCGGCGCCCCGACCACTCGCAATACGCCTGTGCATCATGCCAACTGATGTGCACGACGGGATGGTCGTCGAGGCCGTCCAGATCGGAGGTGGGGCCGAACGGGTGCGCCCAGTCCGCACCGGCGACCGCGAGCCACCATGGCGCGGTCGGAGACCGGCCCACCACATCGCTGCCCTCGGCCACCAGTGACTGGAAGACGGCCGAGGATCCCTGTCGCTCGGCCACTGTCGCGTAGCCGGTGGTTGCCACGAACTCCGCGAAGTCGTTGTTGCTCACCGTGACGGCGTCGATGTCGAATGCGCTGACCGCGACGTCGTGCAGCGGCGACTCCCCGTCTGCGGCAAACCCGTCGCCCGTCGAATCACCCATGGTGAACGTCCCGTCCGGAATGCTCACCTGAGGAACCCGGTGCATGCCCCGACCCTCGATGGTGGGCGCCGACAGCTCCGGGGTTCCTTCAGACCGTGGGGTGCAGCAGGACATGGGCCCATCGTATTCGGCGGCCGGAACCACCGGAGAGTTCGCCGACGTATCGCGAACAGTTCGACCGCTCGCCGCGAGCCGAGCGCTCGATCTGGATAGGCTGACGGTCGAGGTCATCCTCAGTGCAGATGTGCAGTTCGTAACCGACGAAGGGGTCTGTCGAAAAATGAGTAGCGTCCCGAGCGAGTCCGCCCGCGAGTTCGATCTGACCGGGTCACATGCCTGGCAGCAGCTGTCGGCCCATCAGCCGCACGTGTACGCGATGCACCTGCGCGAGGTCTTCGCGGTGGACCCCAAGCGCGGTGCCGAGCTGACCATCGACGTCGGCGACCTCCACATCGACTACTCCAAGCATCGCGTCCTGCGCGAGACTCTCGACCTGCTGCTCGACCTCGCCCGTGAAGTCGGATTGGAAGAGAAGCGCGACGCCATGTTCTGGGGCGAGCACATCAACACCTCGGAAGACCGTGCGGTCCTGCACACAGCACTGCGGTTGCCACGCGACGCCACGCTCAAGGTGGACGGCCAAGACGTGGTGCACGACGTCCACGAGGTGCTCGACGCCATGGGTGAGTTCACCGACAAGCTGCGTTCAGGTGAGTGGAAGGGACACACCGGTAAACCGATCGAGACCGTTGTGAACATCGGTATCGGTGGCTCCGATCTCGGGCCTGTGATGGTTTATCAGGCGCTGCGCCATTACGTCGACACCGCGATCCGCTGTCGGTTCGTCTCGAACGTCGATCCCGCCGACCTGGTTGCCACCCTTGCCGATCTCGATCCGGAGACCACCCTCTTCGTGATCGCATCCAAGACCTTCACCACGCTGGAAACGCTGACCAACGCCGCGGCGGCACGTACCTGGCTGCTCGAGAAGCTGGGGGCCGGACCCGAGGCCGTCGCCAAACACTTTGTCGCCGTGAGCACCAACGCCGAGAAGGTGTCCGAGTTCGGAATCGATACCGCGAACATGTTCGGCTTCTGGGATTGGGTCGGTGGCCGCTACTCGGTGGACTCCGCGATCGGCCTGTCGGTGATGGCGGCGATCGGCAAGGAGGCCTTCGCCGACTTCCTCGCCGGTTTCAATGTGGTCGATCGGCATTTCCGCACTGCGCCGCTGCACCAGAACGCGCCGGTCATCCTGGGCCTGATCGGTCTCTGGTATTCGAACTTCTGGGACGCCGGAGCCCGTGTGGTGCTGCCCTATTCGAACGATCTCTCCCGGTTCGCCGCGTACCTGCAGCAGCTCACGATGGAGTCGAACGGCAAATCGGTCGACGCGCACGGGCACCACGTCAGCACGGACACCGGCGAGATCTTCTGGGGCGAGCCAGGAACCAACGGGCAGCACGCGTTCTACCAACTGCTCCATCAGGGCACCAGGATGGTGCCGGCAGACTTCATCGGTTTCGCCGAGCCCACCGACGATCTGCCGACGGCTGATGGCACCGGCAGCATGCACGACCTGCTGATGAGCAACTTCTTCGCTCAGACAAAGGTTCTCGCGTTCGGCAAGACCGCCGACGAGGTCGCCGCCGAAGGCGTCGACCCGCATGTGGTGGCGCACAAGGTCATGCCGGGCAATCGGCCTTCCACCTCCATCCTGGCCCCGAAGCTGACGCCGTCGGTGGTCGGTCAGTTGATCGCCCTGTACGAGCACCAGGTGTTCGTCGAAGGTGCGATCTGGGGTATCAACAGCTTCGATCAATGGGGCGTCGAACTCGGCAAGACGCAGGCAAAAGAGCTACTCAAGATCATCACCGATGACGAATCCCCTGCACCGCAAGATGATTCGTCCACCGACTCACTGGCCCGCTGGTACCGGACCCACCGGGGCCGCACCGCGTGAGAGCACAGGGGCGCCGCCGCATCGGCGCACCCCGGCGCATCGATCGGCTCGGGGTGGCCGATGACATCTTCTGGCGAACCCACCACGGAATGGGCATCCCCACCTCGATGCAGGGACTGTGGCGCTTCGACACGATGTTGACCGCCGCGGATCTCGAGTCGACATACCAGGGGCTGGCCGCCGGCCCACTGACGCGGCGCGTGGTGCGCGGTCGGATATGGCCGGCGCGGAGCAGCTTTGTGCACGGTGCGGAACTCGCCCCGATTTATTCGGAGACCGAACCCCTGCCTCCCGGTGGGATCACGGAGTGGGCCGACGCTCGGGGCAAAACCACTCTGAACATCGACACCGGCCCGGTGTGGGAACTGTCGGTGGCCAGACTTTCCGGCGGCGGCAGTGTGGTGTCGTTGCTCTGTTCACATGTGGTCGCCGATGCCCTGTCTCTGGTCCGTGCCGTGCAGATCGCCTCGGGTGCAGCGCCTCCCGTCGATCGGGTCAACGATCTACCCACCGTGGCCGACGACATCCGTGATGCGACGAGACAGCTCCGGGCGGTCCTCGGGGGTGTCACACGGAGCCTGTGGAAGGCGATGATCAACTCACGCCGGCGAGCCGAATTGCTCGCGGCGGCAACCGGATCGGAGCCGAAGCCCGCAAAGACCGAAGGTGCTCCCGACTGGCGTGAACCGACAGCCATCTTCTCGATCGATCTCCGCGCATGGCGCGAGGTTGCGGAGGCACACGGCGGAACCGCCAACACATTGTTCACAGCGCTGATAGCCGAACTGGTGTTGCAGGTCCGGGGTTCGGGCCCTGTCGAGTTGATCATCCCCATCTCACTGGGTCGTGCTGCGGGGAATTCGCTGACGGCGGCGACGATATCGGTGTCCACGATCGACGAGTGCCGAGACCTGGCCGGTCTGCGTACCCGAGCACGCTCTGCGTTTCAAGCCGCAGGGACGGGTGTGGGCATCGGTCCGCCGGCAGGAATGCCCGAAGAACTGGTGCAGGTGATCGGTCATCGGGCTGCCCACAGGCTGATGCCCGACCCAGGGTCACGAGATGGGCTGGCGTCCAATCTCGGTGCGCTCGACGGCATGTTGACGATGCTTGCCGGTCATCGCGGCCGTGCCATCGCCGCACGGTCGGTTCACGGCGGACTCACCGGTCGGCAATGCGGGCACACCCGGACATCAGTTGCCGGCTGGGCCGCCACCACGGGCGACTGCCTCACGTTCTGTGTCGGAACGCCCGACCCGGCAGTCGCGCGAAGCGAGGATCTGCGCCTTCTGATAGACCAGATCCTTGCTCGATGGGATCTGACAGCGACGTACTGGTAGTCGAGGTCAGAGCGGGGCCCACTCCGGGTTCCGGCCGATGAAGCCGAGCAATCTGGTCTGCGCATCGGCGTCGTCTGACACCGGCACGCGGGCGCCGTATTGCCCCGATGACCGCATCACTTCTTCGATCGGCTCCATCCCGGTCAGCAGTACAGCACAGAAGTCGGGGTCGAGCCGATCTTCTTGGCCGGTGGCACGGGCGATGTCCCAGGTGTGCATGAACACGTCGGCGGTGTAGAACTGGTCGATCGCGCGGCCGAGCGGTACGTCGCCGATGTGCGGGTTGCTCAGGACCGAGTTTTCGGTCGCCGGGTCGTCGAGCACCGCCTGCACGCCGTCACACTGGGTGAGCCACGCCCCGACCGGGTCGTCGTCGACGCTCGGCCCGGACGGCAATCGAACACCGCTGCCGCCGGCGAGGAACGGTGGGAACCACTCTGTCAGGTGACGCACCACATCTCGGGCCGTCCAGTCGGCGACCGGTGACGGCACATCCCAGGACTGCGTGCCCCGAACGCGATCGCCGAAGATCCGACAGACCTCACGGTGCCGTTCGGCTGGTTGATCAGACAGCGTCACTGGTCAGCATCTCCTCGAGTTTGGCGTATCCCTCGTTGACCCCGACGTCCATACCGCTTCGAAGCCAGGCGTCCCGGCCCTCGAAACTGTCCACCAGCGACTGCGTGCGCAGCCGGGTACGTCCGTCCCCGAGGTCGTCGAACCACAGGGTTTCCAGGGCCACCCCATCGGGGTCGCCTTCATACGTGAATGTCTGCACGATGCGGTCCGGCCGGATGTCGTGGAAGCAGCCGCGAAAAGCGTATTCCTCTCCGTCGCGGGTGGATACGAATCGCCAGCTGCCGCCGGAGCGCGCGTCCCATTCGTCGATCCGTGTGTCCAGAGCGCTGGGACCGATCCACTGCGCGAAGAGCTCGGGATCGGTGTGCGCCCGCAACAGCTGCTCGGGCGTGCCCGCGAACTCACGGGTGATGCGAATGATCGGCACGTTCGGATCGGCCTCGATCTTCGCTTCGGTGGTGGTGCTCATGCCGTGTTCCCTTTCTGCTCATCGTTGCCTGACTCGGTGTCGTTCACATGCGCAAGAACCGCGTCCAGCCGGCGGTATCGCTCCTCGGCGCGGCGCCGGTACCGCTCGATCCAGTGGTCCATCAGGTCAAAGACCTCCGCTTCGAGTCGAACAGGCCGTGGCTGGGGCCCCGGCGGCCTTGTCACCACGCCGGCGTTCTCCAGGACCTTGAGGTGCTTGTAGACCGCCTGAAGCGAAATCGGGTAAGGGTCGGCGAGCTCATTCACCGTCGAATCACCGACCGAGAGCCTGGTCACCATGTCGCGTCTGGTCGGATCTGCAAGCGCGGCGAAGACCCGGGACAGCTCGTCCACGACGCGCCTCCTTCCTCAGCTTTCAACCTTTCGGTTTAAACCACGATAGATCGCTACGATCGCGCGCGTCAACCACCAGGTTGAAAAGAATCAGACTCGGCGCTGCGGGTTGACCCACGACAACAAGTACGTACCGTCGGACCAATGAGTTTTTCCGCCTCCGAGGTCCACTCGGCGTTCGAATGGACTGATAGCAACCGACTTTGGCTGATCGAGAACCCCATCCGGATTGTGATCTATGTCCTGGCCGGCCTGGCCGTCAGGTATGTCGCACACCGAGTGATCGACCGTGCCACCCGGCGGCCACGGGCCACCGGTGACGGTGATGCACACCAGAAGCCCGCGATCGTGCGTCATTTGCGCGAACGAACTCCCAAGGCGCTGCGTGATCCCCAGGTGATCGAACGGCGACAACAACGGGCCGAGACAATCGGTTCGGTGCTCAAGTCCACAGCCTCGATCCTCATCCTGGTGTGGGTGGTGCTCACCTGCCTGAGCGTGGTGCAGGTGAACATCGCACCGTTTCTCGCCTCCGCCGGACTTGTCGGTCTGGCCATCGGTTTCGGTGCCCAGAACCTGGTCCGGGATTTCGTCTCGGGCGTCTTCATGCTGCTCGAAGATCAGTACGGAGTCGGCGACATCGTCGACCTCGGTGAAGCCATCGGCGAGGTGGAGACCGTGGGGTTGCGTGTGACCACCGTCCGGGACATCGATGGAACCCTCTGGTACGTCCGCAACGGCGAGATCGTCCGGGTCGGCAACATGAGCCAGGACTACGCCGTGGCCCGCGTCGAGGTCCCCATCGCCCACAACGTCGATCTCGAACGCGCCGAACAGGTCACTCTCGACGCCGCGCACGAGGCAGTGGCCGACGAATCCACCGCCCGGGACGTCCTCGGCGCACCCGAAATGCTCGGTGTGCAGGAGATCTCGGCTGACATGGTGACCTTGCGAGTGCTCATCAAGACCCGACCGAACGCGCAGTGGTCGCTGCAGCGTCGCGTCCGCAAGCAGATCTTGGAAGCCTACGAGGCGAACGACATTCGTCTGCCGTACCCCAACGGCCGGGAGCTGGGCCCGTCGGCACTCGTCAGCGCCGGTGAGGCTCCGGGCTCTTAGCCGTCACTCCCAGCGGGCCTGATCGAACAACTCGTCGGGAATGGGGTCGCCTGGTTGCACGTCGAGGGCTTCCAGGCGACCCATGATGACGGCGGCCAGCGCCACGTGGGTGACCACGTCACGGGGTTCGGTCACCCGTTCGTCGGCAGACCCGCCGATGAACTCGAGTTCTACTGTCGGCGCGCAGGTTCCCATCGGTATCTCGCGGTGGCCAGTCTCGGCGAGCCATGCCGAGAAAGCATCGCCGTCAACGGCTTCGGTGATGTCGCCGCGGTCGATGGACGCCATCAGCTCGGGAAGCGTTGCGAGTTCGCCGCTGTCGCCGGTCGACGGGTCGAAGCCGAAGACCTGATCGGGGGCCACGTCCGGTTCTTCGTCGAGGGTGAAGTAGAGGATGCCTCGCCAATCGCCCGCGTAGCAGGTGATGTCGTCGCGACCGAAGACATCGCAGAGCAGATCGCTCATGCGTACTTGGCGTTCGCTGCCGTAAAGCTGGAATGCGCCGCGCCCGTAGACCTCGCCCTTTCGTTTACCCATACCGCTCACCCTACGTCGCCCGTCATCGGCGTCCAGCACTTACGATCACGGCATGAGTGTGCGTTCCACTGTGGTCATTGCAGCCCTCAGCGCGGTCGCCGTCGCCCTGGCCGGTTGTTCGAGCAGTGGTGACGACAAAGATCCGGCGCCCGCGAGTCCGAGCGTCACCGTGCCGGTCTCCGCCGACGTCACCCTGCCTGCCGGACCCCCGGAGCGGACCGAACCCGGCGACTCGCTGCAGTGGTCGCAGACAGCGGTTCTACCGGCCGATGCGTTTCGCCCCGAGCAGCAGTTGGCCGGGTTCACGGTCACCGGCATCGAGCCAGGAGCCGACGGTGATCTGCCGGAGTCGTTCACTCATGGCGGCACACCCTTCTACGTGCGCCTCACCATCACCCAGGCCGTCGACCGTCAGCGCAACACGATGTCGACGGCGGGGTTCGCGGGCAGCGCCGACGGGGTCACACCGGCACTCACCCTCACACCGCCGGAGGGGTTCGCCAAATGTCAGGCGGCCGAACGGCCACAGACGTTGACCAAGGGCCAGTCGTTCGCCACGTGCCTTGTCGCGCTTGCCGATCCGGGCACACAGCTGAGCAGGGTGATCTACTGGGCCGACACCGGAGAGAAACCGTTCGACTACAAGTCCGCACCCGTGGTGTGGTCGGACGGATCCCCCGTGGCTCCCTCGGGTTCGGCCGTTCCGACCAGCTGATCGACCGTCGCGACCGAGCTCCTAGGCATCCGACCACGCGTATGGGTGCTCGCCTGAAGATCCGCTGAAAGCTCCCGCTGGCCTGCGATGAACGGCCCACCTACCATCGAGGCAGCCCTCAGCAAGGAGTTCGGTACAGGTGCCAGCCGACAGGACACGCGGTGTCCGTGCGATGTTCCGCCGCGATCAGGGAGTGCGCATGCGCTCCACCGTCGTCGCGACCATCATCGTCGCGCTTGCGCTGATGACCGGTGGCGCCCTGATGCTGTACATGCTGCACCGCCACCAGGACCGCACGATGTACGAGTCGACGGGTTCACGGTCGTACGAGATAGCCCGCCAGATCGACGAAGGTGGCATCGGCAACATCGCCCCCCGGTTGCTCGCCCCCACCACGGGCGTGGACATCATCCAGGTGGTGAACGCGAACGGCGTCGTGGTGTTCAGCTCGCCCGACTCCGACGAAGATCCCATCTACCCCGTCTCCCCTGGATGGTGGAAGACCGAGCGTTTCGACGTCGAGGTTCCCGGCCGATCCGGAACGTACTGCGGACAGGTGACCGGCGCCCAGTGGCAAGGTGTCGACTACAACGTGATCACCGCGGTCTCGAAGCAGCCCTATCTGTCCGGGTTGCGCGGCACCGCATTGATTCTCGCGATCGAGTTCCCTCTGATCATCTTGATCGCCGGTGCGGCGGTGTACTACTTCGTCGGCCGCGCGCTTCGGCCGGTCACCCGCATCACCGAGCAGGTCGAGGCCATCACGAGTTCGGATCTGAGCCGTCGGGTTCCGGTGCCCACCACCGACGACCAGGTGACCCGGCTCGCCTCCACCATGAACACGATGCTCGAACGGCTCGAGCAGAGCCGGGACAGTCAGCTGCAGTTCGTCGGCGACGCCTCACACGAATTGCGTTCGCCGCTCACCACATTGGTGGGCATCCTCGACCTCGCCGATGACACCGACTCCGCCGTGGACGTCGACACCGTTCGCACGATCCTGCTTCCCGAGGCCTTGCGAATGAAGACCATGGTCGCAGATCTACTGCTCCTGGCACGTGCGGATGAGCGCGGTATCCCGTTGATCGTCGACGAGGTCGATCTCGACGACATCGTCGGCGCCGAGGCTCAACGGCTCCGCTCACTCGGATTGTCAACAGTGGTCACGGAGGTGACACCCATCCGGGTGATCGGCGATTCGGAGAAATTGGCCCGCGCGGTCCGCAACGTGACCGACAACGCTTCTCACCACGCGAACACCACGATCACGCTGTCGATGAGCGAGGACGTCGTGGCGGGCACCGCCACGATCGAGGTGGCCGACGACGGCCCCGGTGTACCGGCGGACGCTCGCGCGAAGATCTTCGATCGCTTCTACCGCCACGGCAATGATCGCGGCCGGCACTCCGGCGGATCGGGGCTCGGTCTGCCCATCGCCGCCGAGATCGCGCGGGCGCACGGCGGATTCATCGCCGTGTCGGACACGCCAGGCGGCGGGGCCACCTTCAGCATCACGATCCGGACCGAGACCACCATCGCGGCCGAGACCGGCAAGGCCGCCGCCGGCAGCCCCGAGCCGTCACTGGTCGTCGGACAGGCAGTATCCGGATCCGCGCACAGTGCGGATTGAATCCAGTCCGAAAGGGACGTCGATGCGCTTGCGGAGGTAGCGCACGTACACCTCGACGATGTTCACGTCCCCGCCGTAGTTGTCGTCCCAGATCGCTTGCATGATCTGCGTTTTCGTGACAACACGACCCTTGTTGCGCATCAGGAACTCGAGCACCGAGTATTCGCGCGGTGTGAGTTTGATCGGCTCGCCGTCACGGGTCACCCCGTGGTCGGAGGGATCGAGCCGCAGGGTTCCGGCGGAGAGAACGGCCGGTCGCTCCTTGCCTCCGCGGCGCAGCAGAGCACGCAGACGCGCCTTGAGGACCACCACGGAAAAGGGCTTCACCAGGTAGTCGTCGGCGCCGTAATCCAACGCCTCGGCCTGGTCGTATTCACCATCCTTGGCAGACAGCATGAGCACCGGCGTCCAGATCTCCCGCGCACGCAGTGCTTTGATCACCTGGTACCCGTTCATCTCCGGCAGCATGATGTCGAGCACCATGACGTCGAACTCGTTCTCGGTCGCCTGCCACAAGCCGTCGGCCCCGTCGCGGGCGATCACCACACTCCATCCGTCACTGACCAGCATCCGGCGAACTGTCTCTGCCGCGCGGACGTCGTCCTCGACCACCAGAACGCGCACCTAGCCGACCTCCGACCCCGATTGTGTCCAACAGGCCAATGCCTGCGGCGAGCATAAACGTGTCAGAGCAACCTGCGGGTGATCCCGGCCGGGAGATGACGCAGCGCCAGATCGATCCCGGTCCACGGCCACCGCGGCACCACGGCACGAGCGCGTTCCGACTCGATCGCGGCGACCAGAGCCTGCACCCCGCTGTCTCTGTCGGCCATCAGCTTGGTCTTCACCCCCGCATTGATGTCTGTGGAGATGTACCCGGGCAAGATCACACTGACCTTGATCGGCGAACCCGCCAGCTCGGCCTGTAAGCCCTCACCCAGAGCCGACAGACCCGCCTTCGATGCCGAATACGCGGCTTGCGCCTTGGGCAGACCTCGGACCGCACTCATCGAACTGATCAGGACGAGGTGGCCCGCATCCTGCGCCCGGAAGATCTCCATCGCGGCCTCGATCTGAGCCAGCGCACCGATCAGGTTGGTCTGTACGGTCTCGATGTTGGCATGTGCCTTGCCGGTGCCCAGTGGGGCGCCTTTGCCCAGGCCCGCGTTGACGATGACACGGTCGAGCCCGCCGAGGTCGTCGCGCAACCGACGGAACGCGATGGGCACCGATGCGGTGTCTGTCACGTCCAGCTGGGCCACCGCAACACGGCCGCCCCGCCCGGAGAGCTGGGTCTGCAGGTCTTCGAGGCGGTCGATGCGGCGGGCGCACAACGCCAGTTCACGACCCTGCGCTGCATAGGCTTTGGCCATTCCCTCGCCCAATCCCGAACTGGCGCCCGTGATCAGGATCTTGTTGCGTGTCATGGCCGTGAACTTACCTGGCCCCGCCCTACGCCGGTGACGACGGACGGGTTGACCCGAACCGACACACCACCGGGAAGTTGCGCTCTGAACTCGCCATCACCCCAGCGAAAAGCCAGACCGGGTTGCGGGAAGTCGGTGCTGATCATGTGTGCGCCCGAGTCCAGTGCGGCGGCCACCCGGGTGTGCTGGTTCGCCTTCGCAGTCGAGACCGGGTCGTCGGAGCGGGTGCGCACCAGGTATCCGCGGCGCACGAGGTCGGTGATGTGAGCACCGTTCGCGTCCCGTGGATCGTTCACCATGATGAACGCCGAATCTGTCTCGGCAGGAGGCGGAGTGGTGAATGCCACCCGCCCCTCCAGGTTGGGCCGGCCCGCTCGATAGTTGTCCCGGACGTAGGTGTTGTCGCCGTAGTCGAGGAAGAACATCACGAGCCCCCGGACATCGTCGAGTAGCGGCCAGCCGCGTGTGAGCACGGCATGTTCCAGCGTCTCGGAGTCACCGCGCACCCGGTCCGGAGTGATGATCCGGTGGTCGGCGAACACAGCCCGGATCTCCCGGTCGAGGTCGTCGAGAACCGTTGTCGTCCATCGTGGTACCCGGGCGCCACCGGTCAGCCGTGCCCACGGCCACGACCCTTTCAGTTCGAGCTGAACAACGATGGGGACGTGACCGGGGTTCGACGTGGACCATGCGTTGATGGTTTGCAGGGCGCCGGTCAGCGTCGGGCAACTGGTGCGATAGTCGGCGTCGGGACCGTGCATCACCTTGAAACCCGGCTCATCCCAGAGACTCTCGGGGCGTGGACCACGGCGACGCCATCGCCTGGCCAGCGGGCAGCGGTACAAGCCGCCCTGTGGGTCGGGATACAGATCCAGCTCGAGGCCCCGTACCGCCTGCTCGCCGAGCTGACGGTCCAACGGCAGGTGTTCGTATCGGTAGGAGTCGAGGTTCGATCCCATCAACCAGGTGAACCGTTCGTCCGGCGGCATCAGCTGGTGACTCGAGTTGTGCGTCGCCATGAACTGGATCTCGTTGAGCCGCAAGCCGGATGGCAGTGGGTCCATCCCGTTCTCACCGCGGTGGACACGGGCCGATCTGTCGGATGTGGTCACTTGAGCAGTCGTGACATCCGGCGATCGGCCAGCACCTTGCCGCCGGTCTGGCACGTGGGGCAGTACTGAAAGGAACGGTCGGTGAAGGACACCTCTCGCACGGTGTCACCACACACCGGACACGGCAGACCTGTTCGCGCATGCACTCGCAACCCGGACCGCTTCTCGCCTTTGAGCCGCGCGACCTCTTGCCCCTCGAGACGGCCGATGGCACCTTCGAGCACTTCGTGGATCACTGCGTAGAGCTCGTCGATCTGGGTAGCCGACAACCCCTTTGCGGTCGCGAACGGCGAAAGCTTGGCAGTGTGGAGGATCTCGTCGCTGTAGGCGTTACCGATACCGCTGATGGTGCGTTGGTCCGTGATCACCGTCTTGATGCGCGCACTCGTCTTGCCGAGCAGAGCGGCGAGTTCGTCACGGCTGAGAGCGAGCGCATCCGGACCGAGTGTCTTGATTCGTTCGACCTCGTTTACGTCGCGCACCAACCAGACTGCGAGACGTTTCTGTGTGCCCGCCTCGGTGACGTCGAAGCCCTCACCGGGCAGACCGCAGTGCACCCGGAGTGCGATCGGCCCTTTCCCTCCGGGGCGCGGCGGGGCGGGAGAGAGGTTGTCCGACCATCGCAGCCATCCGGCGCGGGACAGGTGGATGATCAGGTGCAACCTGGGGTCCACATCGCCGGGGTCGGTCGCAGCGGTGGTGATGACCAGGTATTTTCCTACTCGCCCCACCGACTCCACGATGCGGCCCGTGAGCGCCGTGTACGGCGGGTCCGCCGTTTTGAGCACTGCCAGCGACGCCACGTCGACTCGTCGGATGGGCAATCCGGCGGCACGGCCATCAACATAATCGGCGATGGCCTGCACCTCAGGTAACTCAGGCATGTAGACAGTGTGCTCTAGTAATTAGATGCGCTCTACTGGTTCGGCGTCGGACGCCGAGTTGGCCCGACTACTGGCCGAAGGCGCCGGGAAGATTCTCGTCGACATCCGCCACGAACACCTGCTGCAGGGGCGACTGCTAGGCGATGTCGGCGATGCGATGGCGCAGACCTGGATCGCCGCGGTGCTGGCCGAACACCGCCCCGCCGACGCCGTCCTGTCCGAGGAGGCACGCGACTCCGCCGGCCGCCTGCGCGCCGACCGGGTCTGGATCATCGACCCCCTCGACGGAACGCGTGAGTTCGCTTCCGGGCGCAACGACTGGGCAGTGCACATAGCTCTGACGATGGGTGGTCAGCCCACCGATTGCGCGGTGTCGCTGCCTGCGATCGGTCAGGTGTTCGCCACCGACACCGTGCCCGTGGTCGAGGGTGAACTCACCGGCCGGATGGTGGCCTCACGCGGGTGGTCGTCGTACGAGGCCGACCACGTCTCCCGGCGCCTCGGTTTGCAGATGATGCCGATCGGGTCCGCGGGCGCCAAGGCGATGGCCGTGGTGCGCGGAGATGCCGACGCTTACGTCCACGCCGGTGGTCAATACGAGTGGGACAACTGCGCGCCGGTCGGAGTCGCCCGCGCTGCGGGTCTGCACTGCAGCCGCATCGACGGTTCGGAACTCGAATACAACCGGCCCAGCCCGTTCATGCCCGACTTCATCATCTGCCGAACCGAGCTACGCGACCCCATCCTCGCTGCCCTCGACGAGATCCTCTGACACCTACCCCCTCCCCGATGATGTGCCCTTTTGGTGGCGCCGACCTGGGATTATCTTCGCCAGAAGGCCACATCATCGCGGGGGTGGGCGGCTACCGGGGCTTGCGAACGAGATAGATGTCCATGATCCAGCCGTGCCGCTCACGCGCGGCAGTGCGGACGTCGCGGATCTGCTCCCCCACCTCGCCGACGGTTCCGTCGATCAAGATCTCGTTCTCGGTTCCGAGGTAGGCACCCCACCAGATGTGGTCGAGCGCATCAGCGGTGTCCAGGAAAGCGCAGTCGGCATCGAGCATCACCACCTGGTTGGCGGCCACCTCCCCCGGGGTGTCGGCGAGTTTGCGTCCGGTGGTGATGTGGATGGGTTCGCCGATCCGGTTCAGCAGGATCCGATGGGCCGCGGTCAGTGCCGAGACACTGGAGATCCCTGGAATGACGCGATGGTCGAGGCCGATGTGCCCACGACCGATGATCGTGTCGACGATCCGCAGGGTGCTGTCGTACAGGGCGGGATCACCCCACACCAGGATTGCCCCCACCCCTCCTTCTGGCAGTTCGTCGATGAGGGCCCGCTCGATGAGGTCGGCCCTGGCGTCGTGCCATCTGCGGACCTCGGCGGCGTAATCGGCGGGATTGCGGTCGCGTGGCGGGTCGGGGACCTCGACAAACCGGTACCCGCCCTCTAGATATCGCTCGCAGATCTCCTGACGCAGTCCCACCAGCGACTGCTTCACCTCGACTCCCCGTTCGGGAGCCTTGTCCAGGACGAAGAACACCTCCACCGACTTCATCGCCTCGATGGCCTCGATGGTGACCTGCCGCGGATCGCCGGGGCCGATACCGATGACCAGAAGCGTCCGCTCGGTCACGGCCGCGCCTTGGGCAGGTTGTGGAATCTGCTCGTGATGTCGAGGATGGCCCGGCTCGGCAGCACACGACGAAGCGCGAACACGATCGATGCCCGATTACCCTTGGCGTACAGAGGTTTTGGATCCGGATTCAGCGCCGCGTCGACCACGACCTCGGCCATCTCGACAACGTCGAGTCCGGCATCCTCATTGCGGCGGGTGGCCGCAGCGACGATGTCGTACTCGCGTCGATAGGCGGAGTCGTCGGCGATGAAGTAGCCCCGGCGGTCGCCGATGCCGGTGGCGATGGTGCCGGGCTCCACGGTGCAGATGGCGACGCCGAAGGGCGCGAGTTCGCGACGGGTCGCGTCGGCGAATCCTTTGATGGCGCATTTGGTGGCCACGTAGGTCGACCGGAAGGGCAGCGGGAAACTCGCCAGCATCGACCCCACCATCACCACGGTGCCGCGACCCCGCTGACGCATCCCTGGCAGAACTGCCTTGGTCAAGGCGATCGGACCGAAGACGTTGGTGGCGAACAGCTTCTCGATCACCTCCATCGGGGTGTCCTCGAGCGGCCCCATCTGGCTCTCGCCCGCGTTGTTGATCAAGATGTCCACCGCACCGGCCTGCTCGGCGCATCGGGCAATGCTGGCCGGATCGTTCTGGTCGAGCTCGAGATAGCGGACGCCGGGGATGGGGTCGGTCACAGATTCGGGGTGACGGCTGGTGCCCAGCACGGTCAGCCCACGAGACACCAATTGACGAGCTACTTCGGCACCGATGCCACTGGAAGCGCCGGTGATCAGCACAGTTCGGGTCATGCGAACACAGTAGGCGGTTGCCGACGGCTGACCGAAAGCCTCCGCCGACGATGAATTTTCGGGCTGACCACGGTCAGTTCTCGGAGGGTGGCATTTAAATCAGTGGCGAACCTGGGAATTACCTGAGCATCCTTTGTTGTTGGACCGGGTCGAGTGTGGGAAGTGGGTGTGGGTTGTGGTTGTCGGAATCACGTTGGCGTTGCTGGCCGCGGTCGGTTACGGACTGTCGTCGGTGATGCAGGCGCTCGGTGCGCGTCAGGCGGCACGCGAAAACGCCGATGACCACCGGATGTCCACCGCAGCCGGCTCGCCCACGTTGCAGTCGACGGTCGCCACCGCGCTCACCGGCGTGTTCATTGTCGGGGCGTTGTTCGACGTCCTGGGTTTCATCGCCGGTGCCGGCGCTGCACGCGCTCTGCCACTGTTCCTGTCGCAGACCATCGTCGCCGGAAACCTCGTGGTCACCGCTCTTTTGGGCACCCGGTTGCTGGGAATCAAACTCCATGGCCGCGACTGGGCAGCCATGGGCACCGTCATGGGTTCGCTGCTGCTGCTCGGGGCCGCGTCAGAACCGCACACCTCATACGAGACGTCGAGGTCGCTGCACTGGGCACTGTTGCTGGCCACGTTGCTGGTTGTCGGCTTGTCGCTGTTCGGTGTGCGGCGCATGGGACGCGGCGGATCGGTCGCGGCCGGGGCCGCAGCAGGATTGCTGTTCGGTGCGGTCGCGATCGGCGTCAGGGTGCTCGACGGCGTCTCCCCGTTCTCGATGTCCACCATGCTCGCCGACCCGGCGGCCTGGGTCATCGCCATTGCCGGAGCGGCAGGTTTCTACTTGCACACGGTGGCGCTGCAGCTCGGTGCGGTCAACGGATCGACCGCGGCACTGGTTGTCGGCGAAACCGCCGCACCGGCCATCGTCGGAGTCATGTGGCTCGGCGACTCGACGGTGCCGGGGCTCGAATGGCTTGCCTTGGCAGGTTTCACATTCGCCACACTCGGCGCGGTTGCCGTTGCGATCTTCGGAACGGCAGAAGCCGAACGTTCCGCTGAGGAGAATCTTCGGGGCGATCGTGCGGATTTCTCGTCCGGCGAGTTCACCGTACCGGCTGACTGCAGCTCGTTGGAGCATCCACCAGTGAGCAGAACTGGGCCGGCCGGGTGGGTCGATAATCTGACCGAACGCCTTCACTGGCGATGATGTCGCGGTAGGCGGCCACCGCCTCGGTCGGCTGCCGGGTCAGTGACGGGTCGGACTTCACATCGACGCGGTAGAGTCCGAATCGTGATGCGTAACTGCCCCATTCGTAGTTGTCCGTGATGGACCAGTAGTTGTAACCGACCACGTTCATACCGTCGGACTTGGCGCGGGATATCCAGTACGCGGCGTCACGGAGCTGGTCTTCCCGCCTGTATCCGTCGGGCCTCGGCTCGCCGTCCTTGGTGGGCATACCGTTCTCGACGATGTAGAGCGGTGTGCCAGGGAACTTTCGCGCGTAATACCGCAGCGCGTAATAGAGCCCATCTGCCGACGTGGATGCCTTCCAGTACTCCTCGGTGGCGGCGTTGTAGGTGTTCACATCCGTTGCGGCCACGGAGTAGTAGTAGTCGATGCCCACGAAGTCCTGCTTGTCGGCGATGCGGTCGAGGAAGAGTGCATCGAGGGCCGGCTGCACAGTCGGCAGATAGGCCGAGTTCGACGACACCCAGGCGCCTGGCTGACGGGCGTGGATGTAGTCGTAGATGGTGCGATGCACGTGTACGAGTTGGTTCAGCATCAGCGGAACGTTCTGGGGCGCAAGACCGCCGAAGTTCACCTCACGAAGAAAGGTGTAGACCATCGGTTCGTTGATGGTGATCCAGATCGGGTCGTATGCGGCGTAGCGGTCGACCACCGCACGGGCGTTCGCGAGCCACTCCGCAGCCATCGTCGGGTTGTTCCAGCCACCACGATCAGCAGCCCAGCCCGGGTACACCCAATGGTCGAGGGTGATCATCGGGCGCATCCCCGCACGCAGGATGTGATGGATCACGTCGTCGTAGTAGGCGAGTTCCTGTTGATCCCACACCCCCGGTGAAGGCTGGATCCTCGCCCACTCGATGCTGATCCGGTACACCTCGACGCCCATCGACCTCGCGTTCTCGATGTCTTCGGCGTAGCGGTGGCGGAAGTCGACGGAGGTGCCGACGCGATCGTGGACCCGTGTGCTGTTCGAGTAGCGCAGCCAGTTGCTGTCCGGGGAGCTGCCCTCGGACTGGAATCCTGCCGAACCGACGCCCCACAGGAAGTCGTCACCGAGCACCGCACCCTGCGCCGAAGCGGGCGCGGTCGGGACCGCCACGGCGACGAGAATCGGGAGAACAACCGCGAGAATCCGCCTGATCATGGTCATCTCCGAGTCAGATCGTGAATGCGAGGTTGTCGAGCACAGCATCTGCGAGGTCACGATCACCGTCCACCTCGACGGCGGACGGATCAGCACTTGTCCGGCCACCGATCAGACGGGCGAGATCTGCGATGTCGAGGCGCAGCACCAGGGTCGGTTCCTCGGCGAACTCGGGCACCACTGCCGCTCGGCCGTCGACGGCGATGTTCACTGTTCGGGGAGTCAGACCGGTGATGTCGAAGCGCACCCGACTACCTGTCGGCGCCCCCGCCTTCTTTCCGACGAGGTAGGGCAGCGATTGGGTGATCTCGTCGGCGGCGAACCGCGCACTGACTGCATCATCCGGCGCAGGCAGCCCGAGGGTGTCGCGCACGTCCAGTTCATGCATCCAGCAGTCGAAGATCCGGATGCGCATGAATCTGCCATAGGTGTCCGGCCCTGCCGGGGTGAATGAGTCGGCGTCGAAGTCGTCTTGCGTTGTCGCGTCGAGGGCGGCGGTGCGGCGCTTGATGGTGTCCGCGAAGTCAGCCATCGTGGTGGCCCTCCCCTGTGCCCGGTAGTGCACCAGCCACCGCTCGTTCATTGCAGCGATGTCGTTGCGCACGTGCGGATAGGCGCTGACGTCGGCCTCGACCACGGGTTCCGGATCGCCGAGAAGCATCAACTCCGTGGTGAACACGTGGGTCACGATGTCCCCCACCGACCACCCCGGCAGCGTCGAGGGGTTCTTCCACTGGTCGTCGGTCAACGAGTCGGCCAATCGGTGCACGGACGCCCAGACCGCGGTGAGGGCTTCGATGGCGGGTTCCCTGGGCACAATGGTTCGGCTCATGGTTGGTGACACTACGGATGCCACCGGTCCGAGTCGCCAGGATTGGGGCGATGGGCGGGGCCGAACTGTGCACGAACCCGCGCGCGCCTAGAATTCGTGAAATGACCAGTGACAAGAATTTGCATACGCAGATCACCGACCTGATCGCGCAGGAGAAAGAACTGCGTGACCAGGTGTCCAATGGGGAGATCAGCCCCGACGACGAGCGTTCGCAGCTCGGCGACATCGAGGTTCAGCTCGACCAGTGCTGGGATCTGCTCCGCCAGCGCGACGCCCTCCGCCGGGCCGGCAAAGACCCTGACGACGCCGAAGTCCGTCCGCCGAATGTGGTCGAGGGTTATCTCAACTGAGTTGGTAAGTTTGTCGGGTCCGCCCTCGTAGCTCAGTGGATAGAGCACCGCTCTCCTAAAGCGGGTGTCGCAGGTTCGATTCCTGCCGGGGGCACTTTCTGTGCCCGACGTTCGAGGTCTCAGACCCGTAGGGCCAGCGACACCACCAGCCGCGACGCCTGATCGCCGAGGTCGAGTCCGGTGAGTTCCTGGGCTCGCCGAACCCGGTATCGCAGCGTGTTCGGATGCACGTGCATGGTGGCGGCCGCTGTGCGCACGTCGCCGAACGCGTCCAGGTAGGCGCGGACGCTGGCCACCAGGTCGGAGCCGTGGGTGCGGTCGTAGTCCCTCAGTCGGCCCACTCGCGGGTCGACGAGATCCGGGTTGTCGGCGAGCAGTCCGACGATCTCGCCGAGCAAGACGCCGGTGCGCGACTCCGCAACGGTGGTCACCACGTCGATCAACGCGCCTTCCCTCGATGCCGCGTCGAGGACCCGGTCGATCTCGGTCCGCAGGCCCGGTACCGCCGCCAGACCGGCGGGCGAATCGGCAATGACTCCCCGGATCTGCATGGCGAATCGGCGGTCAGCCGCTGCTACCGTGCTCTGTACCCAGCGCACCGTTGATGCTCCGCCGTCCGTGTCCGGCAAGATGACGTACACCCTCTCACCGACCGCGGCGGTCACCGAGTCGGGACGAAAAGCGCTGGCGTGCAGTGTGACTGACGGCAAATAGGCGGCAACGGAATCCGTCGGCACCTGCGCGGGAAACCGACGTGCCAAGCCGACGACGGTAGCAGGACCCGAACGAGGAATGTTCAGGGCGTCGGCGAGGTAAGGGATGTCGACGGTGTCACCGCGCAAGCCCAGCAGTCGCTGCACCTGTTCGGCATGCACGGACGGGACCGCCGCAGAGTGCGAGATGATGCGAGCGGCGACGGCCGCGGCGCCGGTGATCACATCGCCGGAATCCGGCGACAGTTCGGACTTTCCCTGCTGGAGCCACAAGGTGCCGAGATACTCACTGCCTCTCGGGGTTCTGATGCCCACGGCAATTCTCGGTCGCAGCCCGAGGTCGTCGCGGGCCGCCACCGACACCACGTCCGCCCCTGCCCTCAGAGCAGTGAACACGCCCCACTGCCGAAGCCAGTCGAGCATCTCCGGTGGGCCCTCCCGTCCGAGGATCGACAACCGGCGAAGGGCATCGGCTTGTTCATCAGATGAGCTGTACGCCAACACATGTGAGCCCGCATCCTCGATGCTGACAAGCCCGCCGGTCCGATCTGCGACCGCCTGTGCAAGAGCGAACAGGTCGCCCGCCGTGCCGCTCGCCATCGATTCCGGGGACTCGGCACGAGCGTGGTCGAGGACCCGCCCGATCAAGTTGTAGATCCGTTCCCACCGTGCATGCGGATCCACCGCGACCACAGCGATACCCGCCGACACCGCGCGCCGGGTCACCTCCGCGTCCGGCGCCTTCAGCAGGATGGCGGTTGGAGTCTGGTGGCCGAGACTGGCCATCCAGGCCATCACCTGCGCCGGCACGACACCGACGAGCAGGGCCAACTCGGCAGCTCTGGCCCCCCGTCCCACCCCGAGGTGCAGGTCATCCGCATCGAGCAGGGATGCTGCGGTCACCGGGCGGTCGAGCCCTTCGGGTGCCTCCACCAGGGTGACGAGCGTTCCGTCGAGTGCCAGAAGCAACCGCCCGAGTGTCACGGCCCCGCGGCCATCGGTATCTGCCATCGGCACCCCTTGTTTAATCGGCCCAAGAACTCGCTTCATCTTAGTCCGATCGGCCATATCGCTGGGCCGCTGATGGCGCTGTAGTTGAGGACATGGACGCCATCACCACACCCCCACCTGCCCACAACGAGCCCGTGCACACCTTTGCCCCCGGATCTCCGGAACGCTCACGGATCGTGGCCACCCTGGCCGAGATGAGTTCGACCGACCCGATCGAGCTCCCCCACGTCATCGGCGGCACACATGCCAGTGGTTCGGGTGCCGCGGTCGCGGTGGTCCAGCCACACGCGCATCACGAGGTGCTGGGCACACTGACGAATGCGACCACACATGACGCGCGCAGAGCGGTCGACGCTGCGCTCGCCGCGGCGCCGGACTGGGCGGCAACATCTTTCGACGAACGCGCATCCATTCTGCTTCGGGCTGCGGACCTCCTGTCGGGACCTTGGCGCGAGAAGATCGCCGCCGCAACGATGCTGGGTCAGTCGAAGAGCGTGCAGCAGGCCGAGATAGATGCGCCGTGCGAGCTTGTCGACTTCTGGCGGTTCAATGTCGGGTTTGCTCGCGAGATCTCGGCCGAGCAACCCGTCTCCAGCCCAGGGGTGTGGAACCGGCTCGATCATCGCCCACTCGAGGGCTTCGTCTACGCCATCACCCCGTTCAACTTCACCGCGATCGCCGCGAATCTACCGACCGCACCGATGCTCATGGGCAACACGGTGGTCTGGAAGCCGTCACCGACGCAGACCTACGCCGCGTATATGACCATGCAGCTACTGGAAGCCGCAGGCCTTCCCCCGGGCGTCATCAACATGGTCACCGGCGACGGCATTGCCGTGTCAGACGTCGCGTTGGCCGACGAGAACCTCGCAGGCATCCACTTCACGGGCTCAACCGCCACATTCCAGAATCTGTGGCGGGAAGTCGGAAGCAATATTCAACGCTATCGCGCCTATCCCCGGCTCGTCGGCGAGACGGGAGGCAAAGACTTTGTCGTGGCGCATGATTCGGCCGAGCCCGATGTTCTGCGCACGGCTTTGATCCGCGGCGCGTTCGAATACCAGGGCCAGAAGTGCTCGGCAGCCTCGCGCGCGTACATCCCGAGGTCGGTGTGGGGCAAGATGGGCGACGACTTCCTGCAAGAAGCCACTGCCCTCTCCTACGGAGATGTCCGCGACCTCACCAACTTCGGCGGCGCAGTCATCGACAGACGCGCTTTCGACAAGGCGGTCAACGCAATCGAACGGGCGAAGTCAGTTCCATCATTGACGATCGCGGCGGGCGGTGACTACAACGACTCGGAGGGGTACTTCGTACGTCCGACGGTACTGCTCAGTGACGACCCCGCCGACGAGGCCTTCCACAAGGAATACTTCGCTCCCATCCTCGCGGTGCACGTATATGACGACGGAAAGTTCGATTCTGTTGTACAGGAGATCAATTCATCGGCAAGCTACGCACTGACCGGGGCAGTGATCGCCGATGACCGCACCGCCGTCGAAGCCGCAATGACCGGGTTGCGCAACGCGGCCGGCAACTTCTACGTCAACGACAAACCCACCGGCGCCGTGGTCGGGCAACAGCCGTTCGGTGGCGGGCGCGCCTCGGGTACCAACGACAAGGCGGGGTCGAAGCAGAACCTGATGCGCTGGACATCGACACGCACCATCAAGGAGACCTTCGTCCCGGCGACGTCGGCGGGGTACCCGCACATGGAGCGCGACGACGCCGGGCGCGGTGAGTGACATGACCGGGATGACCGCGGGTGCGGCACGCACCATCATCATGGCTGCCGCCTCCAGCGACCGGATCAAGCGAACCGCTGAACGAGTCCCGGTGACCCGGAACGTGGTGTCGCGCTTTGTCGCCGGCGAATCCCATCGTGAGGTGATGGAGGCCGGGGTCGGGCTGTTGAACTCCGGTCGGATGATCTCCATCGACCACCTCGGTGAGGACACCACCGACGAAACCCAAGCCGACGCGACCGTGCAGGCGTACCTGAAGTTGATCGGGATGTTGGGCGACCACACCGAGTCGGTCGCCGGCTCGCATCCGGTGGAGGTGTCCCTCAAGCTGTCGGCGCTCGGCCGCGCCTTGCCCCGGCATGGCGAGAAGATCGCTTTGGAGAATGCCCACCGGATCGCAACCGCAGCCGAGGACGCGGGAGTGTGGGTGACCGTCGACGCCGAGGACCACACCACCACCGACTCGACACTGCGGATTGTCCGTGAATTACGGGCCGACTTTCCGGCACTGGGAACGGTCCTCCAGTCGTACCTGCACCGGACCGAGGACGATTGCCACGAGTTCTCGGCTCCTGGCTCGCGGATCCGGCTCTGCAAGGGCGCCTACGCCGAACCCGCCGAGGTCGCCTTCCAACGCAAACCGGATGTCGATGCGGCCTATGAACGCTGCTTGCGGGTGCTGATGACTGGGCAGGGATACCCGATGGTGGCCAGTCACGATCCGGCGATGATCGCTGCCGCAGCGGCCATGGCGACCGAAGCCGGGCGCGCCACCGACGACTGGGAACACCAGATGCTCTATGGGATCCGGAGCGCCGAACAACTCCGTCTCGTCGGCGAGGGCCGTCGAGTCCGTGTCTACGTTCCATTCGGGTCCCAGTGGTACGGCTATTTCATGCGCCGCCTGGCCGAACGTCCGGCGAACGTCGCGTTCTTTCTGCGAGCGTTGGTGTCTCGGGGGTAGGTCGGTTCTGTCGGTTGAAGTCGGAGGATGTGGGTCCTGTGGGTGCAGACCCTCCGACTCCAGCCGCAACCTCCGGCTGCAACCGGAGGAACTCACCGCAGTCGGAGGGATTAAGCCGCGAGCAGCCCACCACGACAGGCGAACCCGCCGCAGCCAGCCAAAGTCGGAGGATGTGGGTCCTTGGGTCCAAACCCTCCGACTTCAGCCCAACCTCCGGCTGCAACCGGAGGAACTCACCACAGTCGGAGGATGTGAGCCGCGAGCAGCCCACCACGACAGGCGAACCCGCCGCAGCCAGCCAAAGTCGGAGGATGTGGGTCCTATGGGTGCAAACCCTCCGACTCCAGCCACAACCTCCGGCTGCAACCGGAGGAACTCACCACAGTCGGAGGATGTGCCACCTCAACCGGGGATTACGCCACCGCGGATCAGCGCGGATCGCAGTTTCGCATGCAGGCGACCTGGATTGAGGAGGTCATCCCACGACCACCGGACAACCACGATTCCCATGGCGCGAAGCCGGTCCTCTCGCAATTTTTCGCGGTACACGGCATCCTCGGGCCGCTCGCCTTCCACAAGGGTCCCGAGGTACTTGATCCGCCCGTCGAACTCGCCGACGACCTTCCCGTCCCAGTCGAAATCCGTTCGGCCGATCAGTCCTTCCGCATCGAAGAACTCCGACTGCAACGTCGGCATCGGGATGTTTGTCCAACCCGCCATCAAGGCACGGCTGACCGATTCACCAACGGATTCCGCGTCCCCGTCAGCCGTCAGTAGTGCGCGACGCAACATCCCGATCCCGGCGGCGTGTGGGGTTCGCGCCGCGATGGCGTGTAATTGGTCCAGCGATACGCCCGACCTCAGGGCATCGTCCAGTGCGGCGACGGCCTGTTCGAACGTTCCCGCCCGTGCCACATCACACGCCGTCACTGCTCGGCTGGTCACCCGAATCCCGTCGATGAGCACGATGTCGGTGTCGGCCAAAAGGGCGTGGTGGACGTGAACGTCTCCCTCCCGCTTGCCCTTGGTCTGCGCAATCAAGTGGACACATCGCTGGTCCGGCCGAAAGAGCTGCATCCGGTGGCATACCGCTGCCGACTGATGGCTCACGACGCGAACTCGCGAACGTCCGGCAACGGCGATCACGCGCCGGCGGTACTCGTCATCCGGCGAAAGCGGAACACCGTCGGCAGGCGCCGAAACGCCGCGGACTACCGGCTGGATGATTCCGGCCCGCCGAGCCGCTCTCAGCTGCGAGTCGCTGCCGAACCCGCCTTGGACCACTGTCTTTCGTCGGATGAGCCCGAACTCCGATGACTGCATCTACCCATCGTCGTTGCCCCCGCCGACCAGGTACCGCCAAAAAGCGGCCCTCTGTGGATAGTTTGGAGTGTGTGCACAGGTCCACACCCTCCGACTCCAGTCACATCCTCCGACTGCAACCGGAGGAACTCACCAAAGTCGGAGGAGGTGGCCACAAGACGCACATTCACCCCACACCCTCCGACTTGAGTCACATCCTCCGACTACAACCGGAGCAACTCACCACAACCGGAGGAAATGGCCACAGCCCGCACGTCCGCCACCACACCCTCCGACTCCAACCACATTCTCCGACCACAACCGGAGGAACTCACCACACTCCCCCCGACAACTCAATACCCGATGAACCGGTCAGTGTGCAGACGCCACGGCTGCCAGCGCAAGGCGGGTTCTGCGCGAATCAGCATGGGCTTGAGCGCAGAGAGCATCATCGGCGGGCCAGAGAGGTAATAGTGCGCGCCGGGGCGTGCGACAGCAGCGACGTCATCAACACTCACCAATCCCCCAACCACGGTGATCACCTGGGCTCCACGGGCGCGTGCCGCATCCAGCACATCGCCGTACACGAGGCGGTCCTCGGAGTTCGCGGCGTAGATCAGCGAGACCTGGGTGAGGTCGGTGTCGCCGCGCGCCGTGAGGTCGGCGAGCATCGACCGGAATGGCGTGATACCGATACCGCCGGCGATGAACACCATGGGAGAGCGCAGGTTTCGCGGCAGAGTGAAGTCGCCGCCCACCTCGTCGACGTACAGTCGACGCCCCGCACCGTCTTCGATGAGACGCCGCTTGAACTCCGAGGGACGGCCGCTGACGGTGAATCCGAAGCGGGTGGTGCCCTCCCCCGGCGCCCCTGCCAGGGACAGAACCCTACGCGTGCCCTGCTTCTCGGGAGCCGGACTCCATGTGGGATCAGAGATCTGGGCCCATTGCCCGGGCCGGAACCGCAACCCCGGTGAGGCCAGCACCTCGTATGTGTCGGTGCCGATCGGCTGCACGGACTCCACCTCGAGTACGTGCCGCCTCGACTGTCGGCCGACAACAAACGTGAACAGGCTGCCGGCCAGCAGCGCTATCTCCGGTACGAACTCCAATGTGTACTCGGACGTGATCTCGAAAGACTGATTCCAGTACATCAACACGGCGACAAGAGCGGCGTAGACGAGAGTGGGAATTCGACTGGTCGGCGACGACAAGGGTTCGGTCAGCATGATGGCCGCCACGAAGAACAGTGGCGTGGACTGGAAGCCGAGCTGAAGCGCGTCGCCCACGGGTGTGCCGTTGTCGGCCGCGACCACGATCATCGTCAAGACGGCCACTGCAAGGAAGAACCCGACGAGCCACCACTCGCGCAGCTTCCACACCACCGCGGCACCGACGACGATCATCGCGACCATCAACGGTTCGGCTGCGATCCACCAAACCGGGTACGGGAACGGCCCGACCGAGAAGTACGCGAACAGATAGCTCACCACCGCCCCGGCCACTGCCGGGTTCACGATGTGTCGACGACGCACGGCGACAACGTATTTGGAGGCACTGGCAATCGCGGCCGCGAGAACGAGTCCCCACGCACTGTCGGTGTCGGTGAGCCCGGGGAAGATGAAGAACAGGATCAGGGCGGTGATCAACCACGACTCGCTACCCGGCGGCACCCGCACGATGGCGGCGCAGAGATATGTCACGGCGGCACAGACGACCACGAGAATGGCCAGTGATCCGAGCAGTTCGGTTGCGGTGTAGGCGAAGTCGGCGCCGGACGCGGCGACGATGATTGCGTAGGCCGCCAGGATCGCCAATGCGATCAACACGAACCGGTACATCGACAATCGGTCCACGGCGCGGACGATCTTCATAGGAAAAGCTCCAGTTCTCTGGCGTGCGAATGTTCGACCGTGCCGTTGGCGCGCACCACAACGTAGTCGAACGAGAAGTGGCTCAACAGCTTCTGCGCGGGAGTGAAGAACAGCGCCGTGGACAGTCCGTCTGCGATCATGGTGTCGTCGGCGATCACCCAGGTCGCCAGCACCTCGCGGGTCGGCGCGGACGTGACGGGATCGACGATGTGGTGCCAATCGGCCCACGCGCGGCGGTTGCCCGCGGAGCCGCAGATCGCGTTGTTCTCGATGACCACCGTGCCGATGGCCTTGGTCGGGTCGGTGGGGTGTTCCAGCGCGATGCGATGAGGTGCGGCACCGGCCCTGATGTCACCGCTCCCGTTGACCAGGTACTCATCGAAGCCCGCCGCTTTCACCAGTGCGCTGACGCGGTCCACCGCGAATCCTTTGCCGGTGGCCCCGACATCCAGCAGGCACGGAGACCGTACCTCCAGCTGACCCTGCCAGCCGCCCAGCACGTCGTCCCAGGCCGGGACGGTCGCAATCGTCTCGCCCGGCTGCAAGGTGTACTCGGCGTCGTATCCGGCGTCTGCCAGGGTTTGCCCCACCATGGGCGTCACCATCGCGCCGGTCAGTTCGTACAGCGTGCGGTGCAGGTCGAGCAATGGCTGGTCGGACGGCTCTACCGGGTAGGTGCCGGGCGCGCGGGCGATCGACGCGACCAACGAGTCTGGCCGGAACCGAGACCAGGTGCGGTCGATGCGATCGAGTTCACCGAGGACCGAGGCCTGCAACACTTCGGGCATGGCCTGCGGCAGGGTGATGTCCCAGGCCGTGCCCAGAGCGGTGAACGGCCACTCGTTCGAATCGGTCACAACAACGCGGGTGTCGATCAGGCCGCGGCTTCGGTCTTGATCTGGTCGATGGCGTCGTTGAAGCCCCCTGAGGTGAGGGATGACCCGGACACCTTGCTGACGTCGAGCTCGTCGATGCTCTTGCCGACCACCAGTGCGTCGATGCCGCTCTTGAACTTGCCCTGGAAGTCGGCCGAGGTGCCCTTGGTCTGACTGGTGTCCACCGACAGCGCGGTGATCACCGAGTTGGACAGGGTGACGGTGACGCCGAGTTGCTGTTCGCCGCCGGGTGATTGGTAGGAGCCGACGGCGGTGTATTCGCCGTTCTTGTACGCCGAGGTGGCTGCTTCGTTCTGTACTGCGCTGGTGTCGGCAGCGGTGCTGTTGGCCGCCGCGGTCGTCGAGCTTGCTGCGGTGCTGCTCCCGTCGTCGCCACAGGCGGCGATGGCCGCTCCCGCTGCTGCAATGACTGCAGCGACCTTGCCCGCGTTGACGATTCGGCTGTTGTGGAATGAAGTCGATGTCGAGGTCATGGCTCCATACTGCCGCTTCGGGGTCGACCGTGGTCCGTTTCGCGGGCCTTTGCCAGCAGACTCTCAGATCTCAGCCCGCTTTAAGCGGACTCGTTGTAGAACTGGATTTTTTACCGTCCAGCTGCGGCGATCCGCGCCGCGACCGCGTCGATGAACACGTTCGAGATGTCGGCGGGCGTCTCTGCAACGTAGCTGCTTCCGCCGGTGGCGTCCGCGATCTGCTTGAGTGATTCGGCGTCGGCGTCCTCGGTGATGCCGATGGTGAGGATGAGCACCGGTCTGGCCGGATCCTCGAGCCGTTTCAGCTCGGCGAGCAAACCCTGGAGGCTGATCGAGTTGTCGTCCTCGTTCTGGCCGTCGGTCAGGAGGATGACGCTGTTCGAATAGTTGGGGTCATAACTGTCCTGGACCTCCTTGAACGCGGCGAGCGTCGTGTCGTAGAGCCCGGTGGCGCCGCCCACCCGACCCGGAAGCGTCACGATCTGCGACTCGAGGTATTTGCGATGGGTCTGGCCATCGGCATCAACGGTGTCGAGGCGTTCGATGGGAGCGATCGGCAACCAGTCCTGATCCGGTCCACCCATGTCGATGGAGAACAGCCACGCCCCCAACGCCGAGTTGTTCGGGAAGATCTTCAGGCCGTTCTGGCTGGCCTCCACGAGCATATCGGCCCGGGTTGACGTGCCAGCCGGTTCACGCATCGAACCGGACGCGTCCTCCACCACCAGCGTGCGGATCGGCACTCCGAGAACTGCCCATTGCCTGAGCGCTTTCTCTTCTTGCGCAGGGTCTTTGAGCGTCAGCACCTTCACCACGCCCACGCCCCCTTCCGGCGACGGCGCATCGATTGCCGTGCGGAATCCGGCGGTGGTCAGCGCTGTCGCGCCGTCGTCGGACGTGATGTGTTCGGCCAGTTGTTCGCCCGCTGCCGCCACGATCTCTTTCCGAGCTGACGACGCGGTGTTGAGCATTGGATAGTCGAGAATCATGGTCCCGTCGGCGGGGATCGCGGCTCGCAGACCACTGTTGGGGCTGGTGTTCTGGAACTCGATGAAGTGCTGCTCGCTGACCACTGTCGGCGACTCGCTGCCTGCGGCCACCTGGAGCCGGTCGACATCGGAGTCGCCCCCGATGCGGGCGTTGCCCTGCTGCAGCGCCAGCAGGGTCATTCCATCGGTGAACTGCTTGCGGTCGATGGCCCCGGCCTGTTCGGCCGCAAGCGCTCCGACGATCGGCGCGTCGCCGGTGCTGGAGTCGATGGGGTTGCCAAGGCGCAGGCCGGGCAGCTTCATGACGTCGACCCAATTGGTCAGCGCCGGAACATCTTTACCCGCCAACACCACTGGACTGGCCGCAACGGATTCGGCGATCACGTCGCGCTGCACGCGGGCCTGGTCGGTCACCTTGCGGGCGCGGGCCTGCGAATCGGCGATCCACAGGTCGGGCGCCTGATCACCCTTGGTGAGCTGGCCGGCGACGTTGGCGCCGCTGACCGCAGCCACGTTGAAGTCGTAACACGAGTCGGCCGACGCCTCGGCCGCCAGGGGCTTGAGGGTCGCAGCCATCGACGGATCGGCGATCACCGACACCGCTTCTCGCGAGTCACAGTCGCTGCCGGACGACGCCCAGACCGTCCGCCAGAGAATCAACCCGGCCACCAAGACCGCGACGACAACCAGCGCCAGAAGCGCCCAGCGGGCGCCGCCGCCCCCACCGCCACCCCGACCGCCGTCTCGGCCCTCGCTGAATCCGAAGTCGTCATCGGCCCTGCTATCGACCCCATGTCGACCCATGCGTCACCCACCCTGTTGTTTCGAGGTTCGCCGGATTCTATCCACAGCGAATCAGGAACGAACACCCCAGATGGTGGCGGGCAGACGCCAGACCCGGCTCGCCCTCAGGTCTGGCGAACGGCTCTACGGTCAGGAGTACAGATCGCGAAAGTTCTTCAGGGATTGGTTGATCTCACCTTTGAGGACCTTCGCGGTACTGCGAATGATCAACGACATCATCGGCGACCCGGTCAGGTTCACCTCGAGACCCACCTTTGACCCGCCCTTGGCGGGCTCCACCATCAGTGTCAGGGTGACCGTCACGCCACCCTTGCCGTCACCCTTCAGGTCTACCTTCCGGGGCGGATCGAACGCATCCACCACCCAGTCGAAGCGGAGTTTGGCATTCTTGGCCCCGATGACCGAGGACACCTTGGTGCCCTTCTGGATTTCTTCGGGGCTGGGCAACTCGCTACGCCAGCCATCGTGCAGAGTGAGCCACTCGCCATACCGCGAGAGATCGAGAACATGCGCCCACGCGTCTTCCGGGGACTGGTTCACGTCGATCGAATCTTTGACCTTTGCCATAGGTGCGACGTTAGCGCTCCCACACCGGCAACCGGTGGACCGCAGCCATCGGTGTCATGCCGGGCAGGTGTCCGGGGCGGGTTCACCAGCGAAGCGATCGCCGATCCAGTCGATCGCCGGGCCTGTCACACCGAGATTGGTGTGCCCGCCGTCGGGCTTGCGAACCACCTCGATGACGTCGCCGCCGGCACACGCACGCTGCACTGCTGCAGCGGTCCATGCGGGCAAGATGATGGAGTCCTGGTCGCCGAATGCGACGAAGAGTGGTCCGGCCGCCCGGCCCGCAGGCAACGCATCTTGCTTCAGGATCGTGCGGATGCGTTCCACTGCCTCCTGATCGGCGACGGCCGCGTCTCCAGGGGCGACGCTCATCGCCGCACTGAATCGGTCCACCAAGAATGTGGGACCGCAGGAGGTGAAGACGTCGGCGTTGTCGGCCAGCCCTCCGCGTATGTAGTCGCCCGCGTCGAAATCGGGGTACACCTCCCTCAACCCTGCGATGAGGTTGGGGATGAAGATCTTCTGAGCGTCGGTGTACGTCATCTGGGTTCCGGCGTCGGTGATCGGCGAGAGGTCGGCAGCCGGTGCCAATGCGGCGGCCCCGACGAACTCGAGATCCTGGCCGTAGTCGTCGGCGTGATCGGCGGACGCCCATGCGGCCTGGCCCCCCTGCGAGGCGCCCATTGCTGCCCACCGGTTCGAGGTGTCCGGAACGAGATTTCGGGCGGCACGCACAGCGTCGATCATGTTGTAGGCGATCGTCTTCGGTTCGAGGTACGGGTGGCCGGGCGCATCCTCCACCCAGGTACCCAGCCCCTGGTAGTCACTGGCCGCCACCACGTATCCGCGTCTGACCAGTCGCGTGATGGCACCGTCTTCGCCGAGAAGATCGGGATAGTCCGACGGACCGCAACTCTCGTCGGTACCTGTTGTGCCGTGACCGAAGGCGACGATCGGCCAGCCGCCCGCGGGCGGCTCTCCGTTCGGGACGGCGATCACTCCCGACACCTCTGTGCCGAACCCGCCCTGGTATCCGGCGGTCGAACGATAGACGACACGCGTCACCTCGGCCACATCACTCAGGTCAGAACTCGCCTGGAAAGGCATCTGCTCGACGATGTCGCCGCGCTCGCCGGCCGCCGGAGCCGGCGGACGGTTCGAATCCGGGGCCGGGACAGACGAGGACTGGGCAGACGACGGCGGCGAGGACGCGGCCGTTCGACCGTTGTCCTCGCCGCCGGCGCACGCGCTCACCGACAGCAGCACAATCGCTGCTGCCGGGATCGCCTTACCGAGGAGGCTGATGACCGGGGTTCTGGTGGCCGGGGTTGTTCCCGTCCTGCGCGAACTTCCGGGCAGCATCTGCACCCTTCCGGATCTGGTTCGAGTACTTGCCCTTGGTGGCCTTGTTGACCGCGCTGGCGCCCTGGTCGATGAGTTTGGTGTTCTTGCTCAGCGTGGACTTGCCCTTGTTGACCAAATTCTTGAAATCCATGCCACTCCTATCTCCGGATCGCCGATGCTCTCACGCCGGCGATCTTTGCTCTTGCGGATTCGATTTAACTTTACTAAACCACGCCGCAATTGTCGGGTTCAGTCGCCACAGCACTTCCACGGCAACGATACCGATCGCCGATGCAATGACTGCAATTCCGGTTTTGCTCCAGTCAGTCGGGTCGAGTTTGAACAGTTCCTGCGTGAACGGCAACGAGAAGATCAGCACGTAGGCCAGTGCCGAGCCGACCAGCAGCACGACCTTCCACCAGTTGTACGGTCGCGCGACCACCGCGAGCACCCACAACGCGATCGCGATCAGGGTGATCAGGGCCGTCGTGGCCGCCTGCGTCTGCTCCGGGGTCATCTCGATCGAGTCCTTGCTACCGAGCGCAACACCCTTCCCGCCGGGATAGACCAGTGCGTACGCCACGAACGTGCACACGGCGATCACGATGCCGGACGGAATGGCCAATCGCAGCACCCTGCCGACGAACCCGCCGCGCGCGCGTTCGTTGTTGGGTGCCAGCGAGAGGACAAACGCCGGCACACCGATGGTGAACCACGCGGAGATCGTGACGTGGATGGGCTGGAACGGGTAGGAGATGGGCGTGAAGCCGAACAGTTTCCCGGCCACCCCTGCGATGCCGATCATCAACGCCAGGAGCACCGCGTACACGGTCTTGGTCAGGAACAGGTTGGAGACACGTTCGATGTTGCCGATGACCCGCCTGCCCTCGCCGACCACGTAGGGCAGCGTGGCGAACTTGTTGTCGAGCAAGACGATCTGGGCCACCGAGCGGCTGGCCGAACTACCCGACCCCATCGCCACGCCGATGTCGGCGTCTTTGAGGGCCAGGACATCGTTGACACCGTCGCCGGTCATCGCGACGGTGTTGCCACGGCCCTGCAACGCCCCCACCATCGCGCGTTTTTGGTCGGGCCGTACGCGACCGAAGGTGGTGTGGCCGTCGAGGACGTCGGCGAGCTCGTCTTGGTCGGTCGGCAGACTCCGCGCATCGACGGCGTCGTCAACGGTTCCCAGGCCCAGCGAGCCCGCCACCGCGCCCACCGAAACGGCGTTGTCGCCAGAGATCACCTTCACCGAGACGTGCTGGGATGCGAAGTAGTCCAATGTCTCGCGGGCGTCGGGACGAACGCGTTGCTCGAGTGCGATGAGTGCCCGCGGCACAACGTTTCCCGGAGCCGACAGGCCGTCGTCGCTGGGAGTGTCGACCGGCTGATCGGTGGAGGCGAGTAGCAGAACCCGCAGTCCTTCCGAGCCCAGTTCCGTTGCGCGCGCCGCGGTCTCGCTCGCCGGATCGAGCAACATGTCAGGGGCGCCGAGCAGCCAGTTGCCCTGGTCCTGGGCGGTGGTGGTGTCCTGGAACGAGATCCCGCTCCACTTCTTTGCCGAGGTGAACGGCGCGACGTGGGTCACCGACCACTCCGGCGCGACGGGGTAGGCCTCGGCCATCGCCTGCACACTGGCGTTGGGGCGTGGGTCGTGCGCCGCGAGGGCGGCCAGTGCCTCTTCGAGCTGGGCGCGATCGTCGCCGAGCGGAACCAGTTGCGCCAGCCGCATGCCGTTCTCGGTGAGCGTGCCGGTCTTGTCCGCACACACCACGTTGACCCGGGCGAGGCCCTCGATGGCCGGCAACTCGTTCACCAGACATTGTCGACGACCCAGCCGCACGACCCCGACGGCGAAGGCGATCGACGTCATCAGCACAAGGCCCTCGGGAACCATCGGCACCAGCGCGGCGACCATTCCCAAAAGGGCTGCCTTGATGCCGTTTTCACTGATGAACAGCTGGTTGACGATTGTCAGCAGCCCAGCGGGGATCAGAAGCCAGGTGATGATCCGGAGGATCTTGTCGATCCCGTTGCGGAGTTCTGAGTTGACGAGGGTGAACTTGCTGGCTTCCTCGGCGAGCTGCGCCGCGTACGCGTCGCGGCCGACCTTGGTCGCCCGGTAGGCACCCGAACCCGACACCACGAAGCTGCCGGACAGGATCGAATCACCCACCGACTTGAAGACGGCGTCGGCCTCACCGGTCAGCAGCGATTCGTCGACGTCGAGCGCTCCCGCTTCGACGGTCTCTCCGTCGACAACGATCTGGTCTCCGGGCCCCAACTCGATGATGTCGCCGAGCACCACCTCGCTCGGCGCGATCTCGGCGGCCACCCCGTCTCGGCGCACCATGGGCCGGGTCTGCCCGACGATCGCAAGCGCGTCGAGTGTTCGCTTGGCCCGGATCTCCTGGATGATTCCGATGCCGCTGTTGGCGATGATCAGTAACCCGAAGGCGCCGTTGATGATCGAGCCGGTGGTCATCACGATGATGAACAGCACACCCAAGATGGCGTTGATGCGGGTGAGGACATTGGCGCGGACGATGTCGAGGACGCTGCGACCCGATCGATCCGGTAGGACGTTGACCTGGCCGGCGGCCACGCGTTCGGCCACCTGCGCGGCGGTCAGGCCTGTGGTGGCGTGTGTTTCGCCGAGCGTGGTCATGCTGCGCCCTCCCACCAGGACTGGGTGTCGAATCCGTGGCCGGATCGCGACGGTACGTCGAAACGCGCACCGGGCATCGGGGTGATCACGGGAATCTGTTCGGCCTGGGCTGCAGGCAATAGACGTTGGACCGGATCTGCCCATTCATGCAGGGCCAAATTGAAGGTGCCCCAATGAATCGGCAGCAGCAACGACTCGGACAGATTGGCGCTATTGAGCATTCGGTGCACTCTCACCGCCTCTTCCGGATTGAGGTGGATGTCGGGCCACAGCCGGTCGTAGGCGCCGATCGCGATCAGGGACAGCCCGAACGGACCGTGGTCGGTGCCGACCTGCTCGAACGCATCGGTGATTCCGGTGTCGCCGGAGAAGAAGAAGTTGTGTCGAGGTCCGGCAACCGCCCAACTGGCCCACTGGGTGGTGTTGCGCTGCAGCCCGCGTCCCGAGAAGTGGCGTGCGGGAGTGCAATTGAAGGTCAGCTCGCCGATCGTGATCGAGTCACCCCAGTCAGCCTCGTGAATACGTTCGGGGCTGATGCCCCAGTACTCGAGGTGCGCGCCGACGCCGATCGGGGCGACGAACGCCGCCTCGGGATGGGTGGCAGCGAGTTTGCGAACAGTCGCCGTGTCGAGATGGTCGTAGTGGTCGTGACTGATGAGCACCACATCCAGCGCGGGCAGATCCGCCAGCGCATGGGGTACCGGGTGCATTCGCGCCGGTCCCACGAGGCTCGACGGTGAGCACCGTTTGCTCCAGACGGGGTCGGTGAGGATGCGGTATCCGTCCAGTTCGACGAGAACGGACGCGTGTCCCATCCAGGTCGCGGCCAGCTCGGCTGCGACATCGGGCAAGGGCGTCACATCGAACTCCAGCGGTCGTCGCGGCTTGCCGATGTCGCCGCGACGGAGCATCGCCAGTGCGGCCGCCCGATCCCCTTCCACCGGTGTCGGCGGCTCGACGTTGCCGAAGTTGCCGCCGGTTTGATGCGGCGAATGGTTGATGTGCGATAGCACAAGGTCTTTGGGTGCACCCATCGCTCGGAACACCTCGGACCCGGCGCCCACGCCGGCCGCGGTGAGCGCTACGCCAGCTGTTGCCGCACTGGTCAGAAGCCTTGGACCGGTCATGAGATTGGGAAGACGCACCACGGAAGCACACACTACCGGCCAGGTGGGGTGGGCGACCGGGACCGACCTTGCCTCGCCCCGCCCCACTCCCCCCGAACGGCTGAAACAAAGGCACCGTCGGGGGTTTACACGTCGGAATATCCAGGGGTATACCTGACTTATATAGACCATAGTCAGATATGAGGAGGCCGCAATGAGTTCGATCGTCGACGCTGTCATCGTCGGAGCAGTCAGGACCCCGATCGGTAAGGGCAAATCAAACGGTGCGCTGCACGACGTGCACCCGGTGGACATGTTGGCCCACAGCCTCACGTCTCTGGTGGAACAGACCGGTATCGATCCGGCACTGATCGACGACGTGATCACCGGAAACGTCACACAGGCCGACGAGCAGGGCCAGAACATCAGCCGCAATGCGGTGCTCGCCGCGGGATTCCCGGAGACCGTTCCGGCCACCACCGTGAACCGGCAATGCGGGTCGAGCCAGCAGGCCATCTCATTCGCCGCACAGGCCGTGATGTCGGGTGTGCAAGACATCGTGGTCGCGGCGGGCGTGGAGTCGATGAGCCGCGTACCGATGATGTCCGATGTCCGAGACGGCGCAAACCCATTCGGCGAAGCGCTCTTGCGCCGCTACCCAGAAGGGTTCATCCCCCAGGGGTACAGCGCAGAACTGATCGCCGCGGACTGGGGTTTCTCGCGCACCGAACTCGACGAGTTCTCGATCGCCAGCCACGAGAAGGCCGCCGAGGCCACCAAGGCCGGCCGATTCGAGAGAGAGATCGCTCCCCTCGCGGGCGTGTCGACCGACGAGATGATCCGCCCAGGCGGCACAGTCGAGCAATTGGCCGGACTCAAGGCCGCGTTCTACAACCCGGCCATGGAACAGCGGTTCCCGCAGATCGACTGGCGGATCACCGCGGCCAACTCGAGCCCACTGTCCGATGGCAGCGCCGCGGTACTGATCATGAGCAGCGCCAAGGCCAAGGAACTGGGCCTGACACCTCTGGCCCGATTGCACAGCTTCTCCGTGGTCGGCTCCGACCCGATCTACATGCTCACGGGTGTCATCCCAGCGACGCAGAAGGTCCTCGAGAGAGCGGGCCTGCAGATCTCGGACATCGATCTGTTCGAGGTCAACGAAGCCTTCGCACCTGTGGTGCTGGCCTGGGCCAAGGACACGGGGGCCGATCTCGGCAAGACCAACGTCAACGGTGGCGCGATCGCACTCGGCCATCCCCTTGGCGCCAGCGGAGCACGCATCATGACCACCCTGGTCAACGCCCTCGAGCAAACCGGCGGCCGCTACGGACTGCAGACGATGTGCGAGGCCGGTGGGCTCGCCAACGCAACGATCATCGAACGGCTCTGAACTCGGTTGTCGACCATCAACGCATGACGCGCCACCCCCACCTGGATGGCGCGTCTTTGCGCAACTGGACCGTACGGGTGACCTGCGCACTAGGCTGGGACGGGTGTCCGATGATGTTGTCCTGGCCGTCGACTTCGGTGGAACCAAGGTCGAAGCCGCGTGGGTCGATTCCTCCGGGCAGGTGTTCGAGGCGGGACGCAATCGCGCACCCACCGGGCCCGATGCCGCCAGCTCCGAACTCGAACACAGCGTTGTGTGCGTCGTCGACACCGCACTCGCACAGATTCCGGCCGGTACACGGGTGGTCGGCGTGGGCATTGCCGCCGCAGGGCCCGTCGACGAGGACAATGGAACCGTCTCCCCCATCAACCTGCCCCGATGGCGTCGTCACCCACTTCGACAACTGATCCACGATCGTCTCCCGGAAGCGCTGCGCGACATCCCCGTCCACCTGCATCGCGACGGCGTGGCAATCGTGTTGGCTGCGCAGTGGCTCGGCAACGCGATCGGTGCCCGCAATCTCATGGGCATGGTGCTCTCCACCGGTATCGGTGGGGGTTTCATCGTCGACGGTCGTGTACTCGCCGGCAACAGCGGCCACATCGGACAGATTCAGGTGTCAGGGTTCACGGGCGAGGTCAGCATCGGCAGCCGGACAACCCTCGAGTCGGTGGCATCCGGACCTCATGCGGTGGCGTGGGCCCGTGCTCAGGGCTGGACCGGCGAGTCGGGAGAAGACCTTGCCGCGTCATACCGCGACGGCGACGACATCGCCTACAGCGCGGTGCTCCGGGTATCAGAGGCTGTGGGCCAGGCGATCTGCAGCGCAGCGGCGCTGATTGAGCTCGATACCGTGGCCATCGGCGGTGGATTCTCGCGAGTGACTCCCGATCTGCTGCCGCTGATCCAATCTGTGGTCAGTCGCCATCCGCTGCAGTACGTCTCGCGGGTCAAGATCCTGGACGCCGGACTGCCGGAAGACGCGCCGCTCGCCGGGGCAGCCGCGCTGATCTACCGGCGCGACATCGTCGGACTTCCCTGAAGCCGGCGGATCAACTTGCCAGGGACCGACTGATCACCAGCCGCTGAATCTGGTTGGTGCCCTCGAAGATCTGCGTGATCTTGGCCTCGCGCATCAACCGTTCGACCCGGAAGTCCTTGGTATAGCCGTAGCCGCCGAACACCTGAACGGCATCGGTGGTCACCTTCATCGCCGCATCGGTGGCGACCAGCTTGGCCACCGACGCGTTGCGCGAATACGGCAACCCGGCGTCGCGGCGCCGCGCTGCATCAAGGTACGTCGCCCGGGCCGAGTCGACCGCTGCAGCCATGTCTGCCAGGAGGAACCCGAGCCCTTGGTGGTCGATGATTTTCTTGCCGAACGTCTTTCGTTCCTTCGCGTACGCCACCGCCTCATCAAGCGCCGCCTGGGCGATTCCGACTGCCACCGCAGCGATACCCAACCGCCCGGAATCGAGTGCACTGAAGGCGATCTGCAGCCCCTGGCCCTCCGCACCGACGCGCCGCTCCTCCGGGATGAAGGCGGAATCGTAGTGCGCCGAGGTGGTCGGAACAGCCGCCAGGCCCATCTTCTCCTCGGGTTTGCCGAAGCTCAATCCGTCGGTGCCGTCCGGGACGAGGAAGCAGGAAATACCCTTGGAACCCTCGCCGGTACGCGCGAAAAGGTTGTAGAAGTCAGCAATCCCACCGTGTGTGATCCATGCCTTCGCGCCGGTGATCCGGTAGCCCCCGTCAGCGACCACCGCCTTGCAGTTGAGCGCTGCCGCATCCGATCCTGCCTGCGGCTCCGAGAGGCTGTACGCCCCGATCTGATCGCCGCTGAGCATTCCTGGCAGCCATCGCTTCTTCTGCTCGTCGGTTCCGAATGCCATCAGAGGATGACAGGCCAGCGAGTGCACGCTCACCGCAACGGCAACTGCCGCCCATCTGGCGGCGATCTCTTCGAGCACCTGCAGGTAGACCTCGTACGGCTGGCCACCACCACCCCACTCCTCGGGGTACGGAAGGCTCAGCAGCCCGGTCTGCCCCAGCACCGTGAATGCCTCAGCCGGGTACTTCTCGGCCTTCTCGTACTCATCGGCGATCGGCTTGAGCGTCTTGTCGGCGACCTCGCCTGCCAATTGCACCAGGTCGCGCGCGTCGTCGGTGGGCAGCAGCCGGTCCACAGGCATGGGTGTCTCCTCGGTCGGACGGACGCGACAGTACTGGAGGCCGCGCTTGAGTACTGTCGACAGTACTAGATTCGCTTCGCCAGTACTATCGACGCATGGCCACCCCAGCTGTGCCGACCCACGCCACCGCCCGTCGCGCCGAGTTGTTCGACGAACTGGCGGCACTCTTCCTCGCCGACGGTTTCGCGCATCTCACGCTGGACCAGATCGCCGCGCAACTGCGCTGCTCCAAATCCACCCTCTACACACTCGCGGGCAGCAAGGACGATCTGGTGCGAGCGGTCACCGTGGACTTCTTCCGGTCGGCCACGGCCGAGGTGGAACAGGCGCTGGTCGGCATCACCGGAACCACGGCGAGGCTGACCGCGTACCTCACCGCCGTGGGAGCGGCGCTTCGCCGCGCGAGCGAGACTTTCATGGAGGATCTCGCCGCCTTCGCGCCGGCTCGAGAACTGTACGAGCAGAACACGCGTGCCGCCGCGGGCAGAGTCCGCGAACTCATCAACGAAGGGGTTGCCACCGGGGACGTACGTGATGTGCACGCCGGCTTCGTCGCCGACGTCGCGACCTCCGCGATGGTTCGAATCCAACAGCGGGGCGTGAAAGCTGCTGTCGGGCTTGACGATTCTCGGGCGTACCTCGAACTCGCACATCTCCTGACCGAAGGAATCGGGCGTTTATCGAGCTGACGCTGATCAGACGGTGGCGTCGTGGTGGGCGATGGTGAACGCGGCCAGCACAACCGCGATCACCACTCCGACCGCAGTGTCCAGCACCCGGTCGACGGCGACCTCGGGCGCAAGTCCGGCGCCGAGAGCGGTCAGCATCAGCGCCATCGGCGTGACCAGTAGCGAACACAGTGCGTAATTGACGGTGACCAGTGTCTCGGCGAGCACTTGCAGAACGGCGATGAGGACAACTGCCCCCCAATAGCCGATCGGCAGTGCCAGCAATCCGGCGGCGATCACAGCGCCCCCGACGTTCCCGAGCAGTCGCTGGACTCCCCTGGTGACGGTCAGGTGGTAGTTGACGCCCTGCAGCGTGGCAACGGCACCCATGGCCGCCCACATCGGATGCTGCAGACCGGCCGCCGCGACGACGCCGGCCGCGACACCACCGGCCACGACGATCCGGATCGACCGCGACAGAAGCTCCGCGTCACCGATCCGTTTCAACTCCTCGACCAGAGATGCGCGGGCGGGTGACTGGCGGGGCTGGGAACGTTCACGACGAACCCACATCACAAACCACGGCGCGAGCGAGGCGACCACGCCCACCACCGCGCCGATCACCGCGGCGGTCGACGCCTTCCGGACGTCGTCGGCGCTGTCGGCAAAACCTGCCGCGCCTGCCGCAGCGAAGACCATCACGACCGGGCCGGGGCCGACCACCCGTAACGCTCCCAGTATCAGCGCGGCGAAACCTGCGGCGAGTGCGATGGCCACCACCTCTCCGGCGAGTGATACCCCCGCTGCCCCCAGCACTGCACCGAATGCGACGTACCCGGTGACCATCACCCCCGTCACAACCAGTCGGGGCAAACGAACCCGAAAAGGGTCGGGGCGACAGAAGGCCGAGGTGAGCGCACCCAGCGCGGCGAATCCCGCGACGTCTCGGTGGCCTGTGAGCCCACCGACAACCAGCACCAAGGTCACCGCCAGTCCCACCCGGACTGCCGAAGCGACCGCAGTGTTGCCGGTCTCGACGGTGACCACGGCGGACCGCCAGGTCTGCGGATCGAGCGAGTGCAGCAGCGCCGACCTGCTCCGATGGGCACGGTCGATGACGGGGACGGGAAGGCGCACAAAAGTAATTTATCACTATTTTACTAGTGAACTAAATACCCTCGGTCGATAAGCTGTGCCGGTGGTCGAAGAGAATGAGCCGTCGGACGTCGTCGAGCGGGTTCGACAGGAATGGGCCAGGACATATCCCGATCTCGACACCGAACCCGTGGAGGTGATCGGACGGATCAACCGGATCTCGTCGGTCCTCGCCCACCAACTCGACCGCGATCTGGATGCCCATGCCATCACCCGGTCGGAGTTCGACATCCTGGGCGCACTGGCCCGCGCCGACCGCCCGCTGCGTGCCAGCGAGGTGGTGTCGACGACAAAGCTCAGCGGCGCATCCATCACCAAACTCACCGAGCGCCTCGCCGAACTCGGCCTGCTGGCGCGCCGGAAGTCCGACCGTGACGGCCGGGTGGTGTTGCTGGAGCTGACCGACGCCGGCCGCGGATTGGTCCACGCCCAGTTCCCGAGGCGACTGGCCCGAGACACCGCGGTGCTCGCCGGACTCACCCCGAAAGAGCGCGCCACTCTTGTTCAGCTGCTGCGCAAGGTGTCGCGCGCCATGCCGGATTGATCCCGCCGCAATTCGCCTTCTCAGAGCAGATCGAGCAGCCGATCGAGGAACGGGCGTTGCCCCTTGAGCAGTTTCACGCGCGCGGTCTCCACGTCGAACCAGGCAACCCGGTCGACTTCGGGAAACGACTTCATCGTCCCCGACCGCGGCGGCCATTCCATCTCGAACTCATTGCTCACCGCGCCGGTGATGTCGAGGTCGGCCCCGATCGCGAACGCGGTGACGATCTTTCCACCCGACTGTTTGATCACCCCGAGTTCTGCGACGTCACCGCCGGGCACATCCAGACCGAGCTCTTCGCGGAACTCCCGGCGAGCGGCGTCCAGGGGCTCTTCGTCCTCGGGGTACTCCCCTTTCGGGATGGACCACGCCGCTTCGTCTTTGCGGGCCCAGAACGGACCACCAGGGTGCGCGATCAGCACCTCGATGCGTCCATCACGACTGCGGTACAGCATGATCCCGGCACTGAGTTTCGGCACTCGGATCCCTTCACGGTGTTCGTTCGGACGTCAGAGCCCCAGGCTAGCCCGCGACACCTCGGACGCCATGAACCCCAGAAGCGCCCCGCGCCGATCGGGTCTACCGTGAAATGACCCGTCCAATACAGCCGTCCATCTCCGATCAGGAGTGCCTTTATGACCAGCAACACCACAGCCGCACAGCAATCCGGACAATTCGCCATCGGCGGATCCTTGAGTGTCAACAGACTCGGCTACGGAACGATGCAGTTGACCGGGCCCGGCGTGTGGGGTCCGCCCGCGAACCCCGACGAAGCCGTGAAGGTGTTGCGTCGAGCCGTGGATCTCGGGGTGAACCTCATCGACACCGCCGACTCCTACGGCCCGGCGATCGCCGAACCATTGATCAGGCAAGCCCTCCACCCCTACGCCGATGACCTCGTCATCGCGACCAAGGCAGGCCTGACGCGCAGCGGTCCGGGTGACTGGCGGCCGGTCGGTCGGCCGGAATACTTACGCCAGCAGGCCGAGATGAGTCTGCGCATCCTCGACATCGAGCGGATCCCTCTGTTCCAGCTGCACCGCATCGATCCGAAAGTCGATCTCGCCGACCAGATCGGCGAACTGAAGCTGCTGCAGGAGGAGGGCAAGATCAATCAGATCGGCCTCTCCGAGGTCAACGTCGACCAGTTGATCGAGGCGCAGAAGATCGTCGAGATCGCCACCGTGCAGAACCTGTACAACCTCGCCAACCGCAGCGCGCAACCGCTCCTCGACCACTGCACCGCCGAGAACATCGGCTTCATCCCCTGGTTCCCGCTCGCCACCGGCGAACTGGCCGGCCCCGGCAGCAAGCTCGCCGCGATTGCCGAACAGAAGCAAGCCAGCCCCTCGCAGCTCGCGCTCGCCTGGTTGTTGGCGAAATCGCCTGTGATACTGCCCATTCCGGGGACGTCCAGCGTCGACCATTTGGAAGACAACATGGCCGCGGCCGATATCGAGTTGTCCGAGGACGACATCGATGCACTCACCGCCGCCGTCGGCGAGTGAGCACACGCTGACAGCGACACCAGAAACGAGGACCGGCAATGGAATACGTCAACCTGGGCAACACGGGGCTGAAGGTGTCGTCACTGACGCTGGGATGCATGAGTTTTGGCGTCGCTGGACGCGGCCCCCACGAGTGGACACTCGACGAGGACGCGAGCCGCGACATCATCAAGCAGGCTGTCGACGCCGGCATCACCACGTTCGACACCGCGAACGTGTATTCGGCGGGCAGTAGTGAGGAGATCGTCGGACGCGCATTGGCTGACTTCACCTCCCGGGATGACGTGGTGATCGCAACGAAGCTGTACAGCCCCATGCGGCCGGGGCCCTACGGTCGCGGCCTGTCACGTAAGGCGATCCTCGCCGAGACGGACAACAGCCTGCGGCGACTCGGGACCGACTACATCGACCTGCAGCAGATCCATCGGTGGGACTATGACACCCCCATCGACGAGACGATGGAAGCCCTGCACGACGTGGTCAAGGCGGGCAAGGTCCGCTACATCGGGGCTTCGTCGATGTTCGCCTGGCAATTCGCCAAGGCGCTGCACACCGCCGAACTCGGTGGCTGGACGCGGTTCATCTCGATGCAGAACCATTACAACCTCATCTACCGCGAAGAAGAGCGAGAGATGTTGCCGCTCTGCGCCGATGAGGGTATCGGCGTGATCCCGTGGAGTCCATTGGCTCGTGGTCGGCTCACCCGGCCCTGGGATGCGCGGACCGCCCGGGCCGACACCGACGCGTTCGGACGCACGCTCTACTCCGCGGGCGACCAAGTCATCGTCGAGCGGGTGCTCGAAATCGCCGAGAAGCGAGGCGTTGCACCGGCAGAGGTTGCGCTGTCCTGGGTCGCCGCTCGCACCGCGTCCCCGATCGTCGGGGTCACCAAACCCTCACATCTCACCGACGCGGTCAAGGCCATCGAACTGACCCTTGACGACACCGAGGTGGATTACCTCCAAGAGCCCTATCAGCCTCACCAGGTGGCCGGCTTCGTCTGAGGTGCTGCTCGCCGTCAGCCGACCAAGGCGTCGGCGACGGTGAGCGCGGCGTCGAGGATCTCCAGGCCTTCGGCGACCTCGGCCGGGCTCACCGTGCACGGGGGAACCATGTGCAGGCGGTTGAAGTTGGCAAACGGCAACAGTCCACCCTTTTTGCACGCGGCAATGACGTCGTTCATGGCCGCACTGGTGGAACCGTACGGCGCCAATGGTTCCCGGGTGTCCTGATCTTTGACCAGCTCCACCGCCCAGAACACACCGATCCCGCGCACTTCGCCGACGCTGCGATGTCGTGCCGCCAGCTCGGCGAGCCCCGGCCCCAGGACGTCGCGTCCGATGGCCGCTGCGTTGTCGACGATGCCTTCCTCGGTCATCGCATTGATGGTCGCGACCGCTGCCGCTGTCGCCAACGGGTGTCCGGAATAGGTCAAACCGCCCGGGTAGACACGGTCGGCGAACGTCTCGGCGATCGCACCACTGATCGCGACACCGCCGAGCGGCACGTACCCCGAGTTCACCCCTTTGGCGAACGTGATGAGGTCGGGCACCACTCCGGAGTGGTTGATGGAGAACCACTCCCCCGTCCGGCCGAACCCCGCCATCACCTCGTCGGCGATCATCACGATGCCGAACCGGTCGCAGAGTTCACGCACACCGGCCAGGTACCCGGGCGGTGGGACCATGATCCCCGCGGTTCCGGGCACCGGCTCGAGGACGATCGCGGCGATGGTCGCAGGACCCTCCATGGAGATGACGGCCTCGAGGTGTTCGAGTGCGCGCTCGCACTCCTGCTGCTCGTCGACCGCGTGGAACTGCGTGCGGTACAGGAACGGGCCGAAGAAATGGACCACCCCCGCGGCGCCGTAATCGTTTGGCCAGCGTCGTGGGTCGCCGGTCATGTTGATCGCTGTATCGGTGCCACCGTGATACGAGCGGAAGCGGGTCAGCACCTTGCGCCGTCCGGTGTGCAGTCGCGCCATCCGCACCGCATGTTCGACGGCATCCGCGCCGCCGTTGGTGAAGAAGATGCGGTCGAGGTCACCGGGGGTGCGCTCGGCGATCAGGCGCGCAGCTTCGGACCGTGCCACGTTGACGTGCTGAGGTGCGATGGTGCAGAGCGTTCGCGCCTGTTCGGCAATGGCCTCGACCACTTTCGGATGCTGGTGTCCCACATTGGTGTTCACCATCTGCGAAGAGAAGTCCAACAGCCGATTGCCGTCACCGTCCCAGATGTGTGAACCCGACGCAGCCAGGATCGTCATCGGTGAGAGTTGCGCCTGCGCCGACCACGAATGGAAGACGTGGGCGCGGTCGAGATCATGTGCGCGGCGGCCGGCCTCGCGTGCCTCGTCGAAGGCGCCCTGGCCCCCGAACGGTGTGTTGTCGAACGTATCGGTCACAGTTTGCCTTCCACCATCCGCGCCACGGTCTCGGTCAGCACGTCGACCCCCGCGGTCAGATCGCCGTCGTGCGTGTATTCGTTCTCGGCGTGGGATACCCCGTCGACGCTCGGGATGAACAACATCACGCTGGGAACCACGTCCTTCATGTTGGTCGAGTCGTGGCCTGCACGGGTGCGCACCTGCATGTGGCTGTGACCCAGAGCGTCGATCACGTCTTCGGCCAATGCCACCCCTTCGGGCTGATACGTATGGCCTTTCCAGGTGTGCGCAAATCGTCGCTCGATCTTCACGTCGGCGGCCACCTCGATCTCGGCGAACGCCCGGGCCAGCTTGGCGTCCGCCTCCTCGAGCAGCTCGTCGGACGGCGACCGCAGGTCGAGATGCATGTCCACCTCGCGGGCGACCACCACCGGCGAATTGGGGTACACGGTCAGCTGACCGCAGGACGTGTGCAGATCATCACCGTACTCATCAGCGAGTTCACGCAGTGCCACAACAACTTTCGCTGCCCCGTACAACGCGTCCTGCCGGTCCGCGATGGCGGTGGCCCCGGTATGGGATTGAGCGCCCAGCACCGAGATCTCGTACTTGTTGGCTCCCCATGTGGAAGGCACAACCCCCATCAGCACTCCGGCCTTGTCCAGCTCGCGTCCCTGCTCGATGTGGATCTCGGCGTACGACGCCACGCTGCGGCCGCCGGCGGTGTGGTGGTCACCGACGGTGAAGACGTCGGTGTCGCCCAGCATGTCCCACGCGCCCAGCGCCTGCGCCACGGTGACCCCGTCGACGTCGGTGGTCTCGAGGGCAGCCTGCAGGCCGATCTTCCCGGTGAAGACGCCACTGCCCTGCATCGACGGCTTGAAACGGGAGCCCTCCTCGTTGAACCAGTTGATCACCGCCAGGTTGTGACGGGCATGCTCCGGATGGTCGGTGTAGTGGCGACGCAGCCTGTCCATCGCGTGGGCGGCGGCGAGCACACCGTACGCACCGTCGAAGCGCCCACCGCGTGGCTGACTGTCCAGATGGGATCCCGCGAGCACGTAGGGCGCTCCCGGTACGAGTTCGTAGAGGCCGAACATGTTGCCGACGCGGTCGTAGAGAACGGTGAACCCGCGATCGGTGAGCCACCGGGCCAGCCAGTGCCGGTTGTCGGCATCGGCGGCTGTCGCAGCCTGCCGTTCGACACCGCCCGCCGTGGTGGCACCGAAGGTCGACATGGTGGCGAAGTCATCGAGGAACGCGGTGTCGGACGCCGACTTCGATTCGACACGAACGAACCCGGAGGCGTGCGATTCGGAAGAGGTCATGACGGTCCTTTCTGTTCCGCGCCGGTCATGACCGCGCAGCGATTGACGGCGCGAGGGCGGGAATGATCGTCTCGCCGTACGCGTCGAGTGTGGAGTCCTTGCCGTCGTGCTGAAGGTAGACGGCGAACTGGTCGACACCGAGGGCGTGCAGTTCCTCGAGCCGCTCGACGTGCCGCTCTGGTGGACCGAGGATGCAGAACCGATCGATGATCTCGTCTGGCACGAATGCGGTGTGGCTGTTGCCGACTCGGCCGTGTTCGTTGTAGTCGTAACCCTGCCGGTTACTGATGTAGTCGGTGAGCGCCGACGGTACCTGCGCACCGTCTCCGCCGTATTTGTCGACGAGGTCTGCGACGTGATTGCCCACCATTCCTCCGAACCAGCGGCATTGATCGCGTTGGTGGTCCAGATCGTCACCGACGTAGGCCGGGGCCGCGACCACGATCGACACCGCCGCGGGATCACGGCCAGCTGCCTCGGCTGCTTGCTTCACGCGTTCCACCGTCCATCGGACGATGGCGGGATCGGCGAGTTGCAAGATGAATCCGTCGGCGACCTGACCGATCATCTCGAGCGCCTTCGGTCCGTACCCGGCGCCGTATACGTCGAGACGTGACTTGCCGGCCCAGGGAAAGCGCACAGACGTGCCGTTGATCGTGGCACTTCGCCCGTTGCCGAGTTCCTTGATGACATCGATGCTTTCGCGCAATGTGGCCAGCGTGGACGGTTTGCCCGACAGCACACGCACGGCCGAGTCGCCCCGGCCGATACCGCACACCGTGCGATTTCCGAACATCGCGTTGAGCGTTGCGAATGTCGAAGCGGTCACCGTGGCGTCACGCGTGAGCGGATTGGTGACCATCGGACCGACGGTCACAGTGCGGGTGGCCGCGAGGATCTGGCTGTAGATCACGTTCGGCTCCTGCCACAACACGTGGGAGTCGAAGGTCCACACGTGGCTGAAGCCTCGGTTCTCCGCCGAGACGGCCAGTTCGACCACCCGGGATGCCGGCGGATTACATTGCATGACAACACCGAAATCCATGCGGTGCCTCCAATCGTTGAGTGCGGTGGTTGACCGTTGCCTGGAACGCTGTCGGAAAGATTGCCCGCGAGACGCGTTCTCAGAGCAGGTTCTGTGACAGCTCGCGGCGCACGAACCGGCCGTCTGACCTGGCTCCCAGGTACTTGCCACCGTCGACGATGACCTTGCCCCGGGAGAGCACCGTCTGCACGGCGCCGTCGATCTCGAAACCCTCCCAGGCCGAGTAGTCCATGTTCATGTGGTGCGTTTTGCCCAGACCTATGCTCGTGTGACCTGCCGGGTCATAGATCACCACGTCGGCATCGGCTCCCGGGGAGATCACTCCCTTGCGGGGGTACATCCCGAACATGCGGGCCGGCGTGGTGGCACACACCTCCACCCACCGCTCCAGGCTGATGCGCCCGTCGACCACACCCTGATACATGAGGTCGAGCCGGTGTTCGACACCGCCGATTCCGTTCGGGATCTTGGAGAAGTCGGAGATTCCGAGTTCCTTCTGGTCCACCATGCAGAACGGGCAGTGGTCGGTGGCGACACCGGACACATCGCCGGTCCGGATGAACTTCCACAGCTCGTCCTGATGACCCTCGGCGCGGGAGCGCAGCGGGGTCGAACACACCCACTTCGCGCCCTCGAAGCCAGCGGCGCCGAGTTGTTCCTCCAGCGAGAGATACAGATACTGCGGGCACGTCTCGGCGAACACGTTGGCGCCCTTGCCACGTGCGGTCGCGATCTGCTCGAGGGCCTGCCGGGCGGAGACGTGCACCACGTAGAGCGGCGCTCCGGTGACATCGGCGAGCATGATGGCCCGGTGCGTGGCCTCTTCCTCGAGCTGCCACGGACGTGAGACACCGTGGAAGTACGGGGAGGTCTCTCCACGCTTGAGGTGCTGGGCCACCAATTCGTCGATGGCGATGCCGTTCTCGGCGTGCATCATCATCAGTGCGCCGGTGTCGGCAGACTTCTGCATCGCCCGCAGGATCTGGCCGTCATCGGAGTAGTAGACGCCCGGGTAGGCCATGAACAGCTTGAAGCTGGTGACCCCTTCGGCCACCAACTCGCTCATCGCCGACAGGGATTCGTCATTGACATCGCCGATGATCTGGTGGAACCCGTAGTCGATCGCGCAGTTGCCCGCCGCTTTGTCGTGCCACGCGCCGAGGGTGTCTTGCAATCGTTCTCCGGGCGTCTGGATGGCGAAGTCGACGATCGTCGTGGTGCCGCCGAAAGCCGCTGCACGGGTGCCCGTTTCGAAGGTGTCGGACGCGGTGGTGCCCCCAAAGGGCATCTGCATATGCGTGTGCGCGTCCACGCCGCCGGGAATCACGTACTTGCCGGTGGCGTCGATGACGGTGTCGGCAGTCGCAGAGAGATCGGCACCCAGCGTGGTGGCGCCCGGTTCGACGAGCGCGACGATCGTCTCGCCGTCGATCAACACGTCGATGAGTTGTCTGCCGGTCGAGGACACCACCGTGCCGCCGCGGATGAGTGTGATCGGCATCAGATCTCCTGCTTCTCCGCGCTGTGCGGACGTTCGGGATCGGTCGGTCCGGTTGCGGCAGGCACTCGTTGGTCCACCACCACGGTGCCGCGCCACTGTCCGATCAGACGCATCACGTGGTAGATCACCACCGCGGAAATGGCGCCCAAAGCGATGCCACCGAAGCTCAGATCGCCGATCTTCCAGGAGAAGTCGGCAATGCCGATGACAAGTGCGATTGCCGCGGTGAACTGGTTGATGGGCTTGGAGAAGTCCACCTTGTTGGTGACCCAGATGTGGACGCCGAGGATACCGACGAGGCCGTACAGCGCGGTGGTCACGCCGCCGAGAACACCCGGCGGGATGGACGCGATGACCGCACCCACCTTCGGCGAGAGGCCGAGCAGGATCGCCGCGCCTCCAGCCACCCAGTAGGCGGCGGTGGAATACACCTTGGTCGCGGCCATGACGCCGATGTTCTCGGCGTACGTGGTGGTGGCAGAACCACCGCCGCTACCGGCCAGCACGGTCGCGAGGCCATCGGCGGCCAGTGCCCGCCCGATCCGATGGTCATTGTTGATGCCGGTCATGGTGTTGATGGATTTGACGTGCCCGATGTTCTCGACGACCAGCACCAGCACCACCGGGATGAACATCGGGAGTACCGACAGGTGGAACGTGGGTGCGGTGAAGTCGGGCAGACCGAACCAGTCGGCCTGTCCGATGGGATCGGTGTCGACCTTGTCGCGGGCCAGAGCGATGAAGTAGCCGATCACCACACTGGTGAAGATTGCGAGTCGACCGAGCAAGCCGCGGAACAGCACCAGCGACAACAGCAGCAGCACAAGCACGATGAAGGCGGTGATGGCGTCTTCTTCGAAGTTGGTCTTGGCCGTGGGCGCGAGGTTGAAGCCGACCAGAGCCACGATCGCACCGGTCACCACCGGTGGCATCAACGCTTCGATCCAGCCGATGCCGACGAAATGGACCACCACCCCGATGATCATCAGCAAGGCGCCGACCACAACGATTCCGCCGAGTGCGCCGGACGGGCCGTGTGAGGCGCCCGCCGCGATCGTGGGGGCGATGATCGCGAAACTCGAACCCAGGTAACTGGGTAGCCGGTTACGCGTGATGATGAGGAAGAGGATGGTCCCGATACCGGAGAACAGCAGCGTGGTGGCCGGAGGGAAACCGGTGAGGACCGGGACCAGGAATGTCGCGCCGAACATCGCGACCACGTGCTGTAGCCCGATGCCGACGGTGCGCGGCCAGCTGAGGCGTTCGTGGGGCGCCACGACGGCGTCACCGGTTTTGAGTTGCCAGTCGAATATGGACATGCGGGCTTCCTTTCGGCGCAGAGATGACCTGCGCCCGTGCGGATCTGATGATTCGACGGCACTGTCGAGGTAGGGCGGGATGGAGAGAAAGTCAGGAAGGCTGTTGAAGCGTCAGGTGGTTGAGTCGGAAGGCGTTGCCGTCGGGGTCGAGCAGCACCGACTGCCACGCCCCGTAGTAAGTCCGACCGGGTTCTTTCACGCAGGTTGCCCCGGCCGCCGTTGCGGCCGCGGTGACGGTGTCGACGTCGGCATCGGTGGGCAGTTCGAAGGTCAGGAAGCTGCTCACCCCGTCCTCATCATGTTCGGGGGCAACGAGATTGAGCATCGAATAAGCAGTCGGGGCACTGAAACCCAGGATGGTGCCGCCGATGCGAAGTCCCCGAAAGTGCTCCGAGCGCAGCTCGAGTACCTCGTCGAGTCCGAGCAGCTCGCGGTAGAAGGTGCTGAGCTTCTCGATGTCCGCGCTGAACACGCTGGCAAACGACAGGCTGGTTGTCGTCATTGTCGGGCCTTTCCATCAGAGGTCGATCACCAGTCGATCCGAGAGGGATCGGCTGACACAGAGGATGATTCGCTTGCCTGCGGCTCGTGCCCGCTCGGACAGAACGGTGTCGCGGTGGTCAGGGGTGCCTTCGAGCACTGTGGCCACGCATGCGCCGCACTCGCCTTGGAGACAGTTGAACTCGGCGGTGGGCACCACATCGCGGACCACAGCCAACGCGGTCCGGTCGGCCGGTACCGTCACCACCCGTCCCGTGCGTCGCAGTTCGATCTCGAAGCTCGAGCCCGTCATCAGCGAGGCGTGAGGGCGATCGTCTTGGCAAACTTTTCGGTGAGGTGGTCGCCCGAACTGATCGGCCGGTACTTCGGCTCCTCCCCCGGCGCCAGGCAGGTGGGCAGGCATTCGATCATCGCGTCGTAGTTCGGCTGGTGGAAGAACACCAGGGACATCCGCCGGGTGTCGCCGGTCGCGTCGGGCCGTGGCGTACGTACACGGTGTCGGGTGGACGTCCACTGGTCGTTGGTCCACTGCGCCATCAGGTCTCCGATGTTGACCACCAGTGCACCCGGGACAACCGGCACCGGGATCCAATCCCCGTCCATGGTGAACACCTCGAGTCCACCGGGCGCCTCTTCCTGCCGGACGATGGTCAGACTGCCGTAGTCGGTGTGGGCGCCCGCGCGCATCTGACCCGGCTGGGGCGGTGTGGTCATGTGCGGGTAGTTGATGGCCCGGAGCATGCTGATGTCCTTGTCGATGGTGTCGACGAAGTAGTCGGGGTCGAGTCCGAGGCCGCGGGCGAAGGCGCTCATCAGGTTGCGGGAGAGGTCGTTCATCGCGCGGAAGTACGTGCTCCAGGCTTGTTCCATCTCCGCCGGACGCTGCGGCCACTGGTTGGGCAGGAAATGCGGACCTGCGTTCTCCACCGAAAAATAGGGGTCCTCGCGATCGAAGTCGACCGGGCCCACGTCGAACTTCTCATGCAGGTCACGCGGCTGATGGACATCCTCGCTGTAGGAGAACGCCTGCTCTCCGATGGACGAGTAACCGCGCACGGTGTCCGGGCTCGGCTGCGCGACTTGCCGCTTCTCGGCTTCGGGCAGCGAGAAGAACTCGTCGGATGTGCGGTACATGTCGGCGATCACCTGAGCGTCGATTCCGTGATTGGTGATCTGGAAGAAACCGATCTCGCGGCATGCATGGTCGAGTTCGGCGGCCACCGCGGCCTTGGCGTTGTCGTCGTCTCCGTGCAGTGCGGAAATGTCGATCACCGGTACTACAGACATCTGCAGGCTCCTCACTTGTCGTCTGCATCAAGTCTGTTTGCGATGCAAGCAACCAACAAGAGCACTGATCACCGATAGTTCGCGCCGCCACTTGTCACATCACCACATCGGAAACACATGCGTAACAGTGGATTACGTGGACGTTTCCTGCCGCACTCGAGACGTAACACCGCGATCGGTGTCAGTCAGCGGTGCGCCGGCCGAATGTGGTCTGCCGTACGTACTTCTCGGCAAGGTGGTCGCCGGCACGCAGTGGGTCCGGTACGGCCGCCGGATCCGATGCCGCGAAGGGAGGTAGGGCTGCAACCGACACATCAAAATTGGGGTGTTGGTAGAAAGCGAAACTCAGGCGCGAGCTGTCGAAGGCCACCGATCGCGGCGGATTGGCCGTGCGGTGCAAGGTGGCCGGCCAATGATCGCCGGTCCACTCCGCGAGCAGGTCACCGGTGAGCACCACCAACGTGGCCGGAGTGGTGGTGACTTCCAGCCATTCGCCGTCGGGGTCGAGGACCTGAAGGCCTCCCGGGGACGATTCCGCGGAGACCACGGTGAACGCGCCGTAGTCCGTGTGGATGCCGGCGCGTGCCTGGTGGGCCAGCGGCGGTTCGGGTTGGGGCGGAAAATACAGCCCGCGGAGCATGCTCATCTCGGTGTCGAACATCGGCGCGAAATGATCCGACGGCAGACCGAACCCCTCGGCCGCAAGCGACAGCAATTCGGCGCCGACCCGCTGCATGTGGCTGTAATAGTCCTCCCATACCGCTCGGAACCGCTCAGGAAATCGCGGCCACAAATTCGGATAGGCCATCGGGCCGGCGCCGGGCTGCCCCACCGTCGGGCCCCACACCGGGCCGATGTCCATCTTCTCCTTGAGGTCGCCATGCGATTCCTCGTCGAGCGAGTAGGCCATCCCCTCGGATCCGAGCCCCGTCCAGCCGCGGACCTGCTCAGGCGCCGGCTGTCTCACGGCGGCTTTCTCCTCGTCGGACAAGAGGAAGAACTGCCTGCTCACGCTGTACAGCTCGGTGAGCAACGAAGTCGGGATGCGGTGACCGGTGAGCAAGGCGTAGCCGGTTCGGGAGCAGGCGGTGTCGAGCAGCTCGATCTGGCGCGCCCTCGATTCGGGGTCGCGGGAGGCTTCGAGCAGGTCGACCGGCGGGATGGCGAGCACGCGACTACTCTGCCTGACGAACCTGCAGTGTGGTTCCCAGAGGAGGATCGACGTGCCGAAAGGGAGAGCCACACCGGCTGGGCTCGCCGGGGTCACCGGCGTCCAGATGGCCACCTCACCCGCCGGAATCGACACCTCGATCACGTCGGTGATCGACCTGGCCGATGCGCGGGACCACCTCACGCTCGACGACGCGGTTGTGACGGTGGAATGGAAGCCCACCCGGCCCAGCGGCCCACTTCCAGATCTGTTGCCGATCCTGGACCCGGTGCTGGTGAAGAAACCTGTGGCAGTACTCGTCAGCCCCATCCGACCGGTCAATCCGCCCCGGCAGCTGGTGGCTCGCGCCGAGCGGGCGGGAGTCTGCCTGTTGTGGAACAGCGCACTGGTGCCGCATGCCGATCTCGTCGTGTCGTTCGAACGACAGCTGCAGCAGTCGGGCGAGGTCCGTTCCGAGACCGTGCCACGCGCTGCGTCCGTTCCCGACGACATCCTTACCGCAGCCGACGACCTCGACGAACTGCTCGACCGTCTCAGGCGGTTCCTCCGCGCCGACCTACACCTCTCCGACGTCGCGGGCCCGGCCGATCCCGACGTCACCCCGGTGCGACTGTCCGCGGCGTCGGTGGGCGGGCCGGTACTGGAAGTTCGCCGCGACGACGCCCTCGCGCCGGATGAACTCCTGATCCTGACGACGCTCGCGCCCGTCTTTCGCCTGCACGCCAGACTCGCCGACACAGCCACCGACGATGCCGCCACGGAAATCGCCCGCAACCTCAAACACATCCTGGGCGACGATCTCGTGCAGCGCGAAATGAGCCTTCGTAAGAGCCGGCGGTTGTCGTTGTTCCCGCGCCATGGCGTCGTTTGTCTGGGCATCGAACCGTTCGGAATCTCGGTGGACCTGAATGGTCTGCAGCAGCTGAGAACAGCGATGACGCCGGTGGCCCTGCGCTTCGATCCCGACTCGATCACCATCGTCAACTCCGGAACGGTGGTCGTGATGATTCGTGCGACAGTCGATTTCGACGCCTTGGCCCGCGCGCTGTACCGATCGGTGCAGGTTCCGCTGGCGGTCGGCGCAAGCGACGAGGTCGACGATCCTCGCAGCTATCCGAGTTCGTTCCGGCAGGCCAGCCGTGCCGTGGCGGTCGGCAGACGAGTCGGCGCCATCAACCGGGTGACCAGATATCGCGACCTTGGTGTACTCGGCTTGCTCTATCAACTGCCCGAACACGCGCGCCGCAGTTTTGTGGCCGAGACACTGGGCTCTGTCGCCGGTCCGACACCGGATGGTCTCGATCAACGGCGCATCCTGCGGGTGCTGCGGTCCACCGACTGCAACATCACCGAATCCGCACGGGAGCTGTACATCCACCCCAACACGCTCCGAAGCCGCATCGCCCGGATCGAGCAGATCACCGGCCCTTTCATGAATGAACCGGAACGGCGGCTGACGATCTTCACCGCGCTGTCGATGTTCTCGCTGGACAACAACGTCGAAGGAGAATAGCCCGCCCTTCACACGCATGGGCCGCTCGCCACCCGCAAACATGGGATGTTAGGTTCTTTCCATGCCATCGGAGACAACCCAGGTACCCGTCGAGTCCGCGTCCATCACCCGGCCGAGACGCACAAGCGAACTCGTCGTGGAGCGCATACAGGAGTTGATCCGGTCGGGCGAGTGGGCCGTCGGCGCGAGGATCCCGGCCGAGCCCGATTTGGTGGCCCAGCTCGGCGTCGGGCGCAACACGGTACGGGAAGCCGTTCGCGCGTTGGAACATTCGGGCTTCTTGGAGCCCCGGCGCGGCGATGGTACATACGTGCGCAGCCGCAATCTCCTGGCCGCTGCCATCGGCAGGTGCGTGGAGAACTCCGAGATCCTGGAGCTGCTCCAAGTGCGACGCGCCCTCGAGCGCGAAGCCGCCCGCTCGGCAGCGTTCACCAGGACCGACGATGACGTACGGGAACTCGACCGACTCCTCACCGAGATGCGCGAGGCATTCGACGCCGAGGACCTCGAGCGATACATCGACGCGGACATCGCTTTTCACACCGCCATCATCACGGCCTCGGGCAACGGGCTCCTCGGTGAGCTCTACGCCGGAGTCGCAGAGGTGATGGCACGCACCCATGCGACCGTCATCGCCGCCGACGCCCAATCACACCCCCATCCGACCGGACATGCCGAAGTGGTCGCAGCCATCCGGGATTGCGACCCGGTGGCTGCAGAGGCGGCTGTCGCCTGCTACCTCGACCGCTCGATCGAGGTCCTCTCATGACTGGTCCTCTCACGACTCCGGGCAGTACCGCTGTCGCGGTGGGGCCTCCTTCCACGTCGCCGCGACGGCCCGGCCGGACCGCGGCGATCTTCGCCGGCCTCGCGATCATGGTGGTGGCAGCCAACTTACGTCCTGCCGTGGTGGCCGTCGCTCCCCTGGTCGACGACATCAAGACTTCCGAGGGCTTCAGCAGTGCCACTGCCGGGCTGCTGACCACCCTCCCGGTGTTGTTCTTCGGGCTGGTCTCGCCGATCGCGCCGCGGCTCGTCCGCCGGTTCGGTATCGAACGCACGGTGTTCGGCGCAATGCTCTTGTTGCTCAGCGCAATACTGCTCCGCCTCGTTCCCGCGGTTCCGGCGCTCTTTGTCGGGTCGGCGGTCGCCGGCGTTGCGATCGGCATCTGCAACGTGGTGCTGCCGGCGTTGATCAAACGGGACTTCGCACACCGATCGGGTTTGATGACCGGCCTCTACTCGATGACGCTGTCCGGAGGCGCAGCCCTGGCAGCAGGTCTGACGGTTCCCATCTACACGGCAGTCGATGACCAGTGGCGCATCGCCTTGGCATCATGGTCGCTGCTGACCGTGCTCGGGCTCGTACTGTGGATCCCGCAGCTGTCACGCAAGCACCGCATGGGCGCCCGACCCGCACTTCCTTCGTTGTGGCGCAACAAGATCGCGTGGGCGATCACCATCTACATGGGCGCACAATCGCTGATCTTCTACACGTTCACCGCGTGGCTTCCCGAGTACCTGATCGATGGGGGCATGGCCAAATCCGCAGCCGGCGGTTTGTTGGCTCTGGCCCAGACCGTCGCGCTGCTCATGTCGCTGCTGGTTCCCATCATCGCCGGGCACTTCCGCGGTCAGCGCGCGATCACCCTGTCGGCGTGCGTGGTGAGTGCAGTCGGATTCGCCGGACTCATCGGCACCGACCACTGGACGGCGCTCTGGGTGATCTGCGTGGCTGCCGGCCCAGGGGCGTCGATCAGCTTGGCACTTCTGTTCATGGTGTTGCGTAGCTCGAGCCCCGCCCAGACCGGACAGATATCTGGGATGGCACAGGCCGTCGGCTACTGCCTCGCCGCAGCCGGCCCCTTGGCCATCGGCGCCTTGCATGACATCAGCGGTTCGTGGCCGCTGGCCATGGGCGTGCTGAGCCTCGCCCTGGTTCCGCAGGCGCTGTCAGCCCTCCTCGCCGCGAAAGACGTCAAGATGCCCGCGTGAGCAGGTGCCCGATCACTTCGCGAGGGTGGTCGCAGCGGCCTGCCCCGATGCCGTCGGAGACGAATCGCCGTGCGCCACAGGGCACCCGCGAGGGAAGGTGCCGAGCGCGGTGACGTCGTAGCCGTCAGGGTAAGTACGGATGTTCGGGAGGTCGCGGGCATGCAACGGCGCTTTACGGACGGGGAACCAGCGGACCAGCCGGCCCCGGGCACGAAGCGCTGCGCGCGACACGGCCCGAACAACCCGTGGCGGATGCCGGTAACCGAATGCATCGAGTAGGGCGTCGTCCATCAACGACCGCGCGAAGATGTTGATGAGCCAGGCCGGGGCCTTGTCGTTCGGTGGGAAGGTGGTCATCAGGGCCAGTGTCGAGTCGGCGACCTTGCGCGCGCCGTCGTTGTAGGCGAAGTTCTTCTGCTCGTAGTCGTCGAGGAAGTGCTCGAACTCGGTGTACGTGGCCGGGATCTGCTTGATTCCCATGAGCGTTCCGAGACGGCGGTAATAGTTCGTCGCAGCCACCACCTCGTTGTGAGTGAGCTGCCGCCAGCCGTACTCCTCGATCCAGCGCACCGGGGTCACCACGAATGTCGCGAGTACGTAGAGCATGTCGTCATTCGAGATGTCGTAGGCGCCATGCATCTGATTGATCCGGCGGATGCTCGTGCGCCCGGTCTCGCTGTCGAGTCCGTGTTCGAGCACACCGTCGAGAAGCAGGGTGGTGTCGTCGTAGCGTTTCTGAACCTTGTCGGTGAACTCTCCGGTGTCGAACAACAGTTGACCCACGGACGGCACCGCGTATGTCCGGAACAGTGCAAAGCTGAGTGCCTGGTTGATGTCCCACGGGAACTCGATGGTCGCGAGCAGTCGGTTGATCTCCTCGAAGTCATTTTCGGGATCGAGCCTGCTGGTCTTGGTGCGCACTGCGTATCGGTTCATGGGGCCTCCTGTGGTGCCGGTCACTATGACCTGGTGGACAGCTTAGCCCCGGTACCGATTGTTCATCAGGCGACCCGGTCAGCCGACATAACGCCTGCTCAATTGCTCGACCTCGCGCGAGAAAGCCGCCAGAGTCACCGAGTCCACGTTCACTTCGGCTGTCCTGATGGCGTCGCTCCACCGACGATCCGGCGAACGGTCGCGGCGAGGTCGACCGAAGTGTGGCCGGGATAGCCATGGAGGAGGGACTTCCATTGCGATGGGATCGCCGAGGCCCCCCGGCAGGCCCCCACCAGTCCGCCGGCGATGGCCGCGGTGGTGTCGGTGTCGTTACCCGCACGCACGCAGTACTCCAGCGTCTCGGGCAGATCGCAGGCAGCCCTGGTCAGCGCCCACCAGGCGGTCTGCAGCGCATGCACCACCCAACCGTTGTTGGGAAAGTCCGCCGGCGAACCGTTTTCGGCGATGTCGAGCAACGGCCCCCAATACGCACGGACCGATGCAGGCGCCTGCTCCAGATAGATCCGCACCCCGTCAGGCGACCCGGTGAGTACCGCGTGCCGGATTCCACAACTCCACATCTGACACGCTTCTCGTGCGCGTTCGTCGTAATGCGTCAGATCGCTGATGGCACCCGCAGTGTGCACGCAACCCCCGGGGTCGTCGAGAAACGCCAGGGCCACCGGCGCCGTGCGCATCAGTGAACCGTTGCCACCGGTGCGTCCGGTCAGGCTCGCAGCCCGGTCGGTCATAGCGCGTGCCGAACGAGACCGGCCGCTCAACACCGCCCGGGTCTGCGTACCGATATCAGGTGGGCCGGAGTCGTACCAGCGCACAAACGACCTGGCGATCGCATCGAGATCGGCATGACCTTCGGTCAATCCATCGGTCACGCAGATCGCCATCGACGTGTCGTCGGTCCACTCACCAGGGTCCCAGTCGAATGTCCCGCCGCCTTTCATCCGGATCTCGGTGTGCGCCGTGGGGTAGGTGAACTCGTAGCCCGCGCCGAGTGCGTCTCCTGCTGCCGTCCCGAGCATGACCCCGAGGGTCCGGTCGAGCTGTTGTTCGTCGAGAACCATCGCTTCTCCTTAGATCAAAGTTGATCTAAAGGTTAGCGCAGATGTGCGCTAACATCAACGGATGGTGTGGCGCGATGCAGCAGGTAAGGCTCTGACCGACTACGACCGGCCGTCGGTTGCCGTCGACGTGGCGGTTCTGACCGTGCAGGGCAACGAGCTCGCCGTGCTGGTCGTGAAATCAAAGCGCGGCCTGGCGTTACCCGGAACCTTCCTGCACCGGGGTGAGACCCTCGCCGATGCGGCCAGTCGCGCCTTGCAGACCAAGGCAGGCATCCGCGGCCTGGCATTCCATCAACTCGGCATGTACGACGACCCGTCACGCGACGACCGCGGGTGGGTGTTGTCGATGGCACACGGTGCGGCAGCCATGCGCCGGCACCTTCCCGACGATGCGATGCTCGTGACGATTGTCGGCGAGTCACCGTCGGAGGATCTCACCTTCGACCACAACATCATGGTTTCCCAAGCGGTACAAGATATTCGGGTTCGCTACTCGAACAACCCTGATCCCGACCGGCTACTCGGCGATCACTTCACCCTCTTGGAATTACGGCGCCTACACGAGGCGATCTTCGGTGCCCCATTGGTCAAAGACACCTTTCGCCGTCGTTTCATCGGAGCCCTGGAGGGCACCGGCGAACGCGCCGCGGCCGACACTGGACGGCCTGCCGAACTCTTCCGCGTCCGACGGTGACGGGTCCGGCGCCCACACCCTCCGGTTTTGATCACATCCTCCGGCTGCAACCGGAGGATGTCGCCGCAATCGGAGGAAACGCGTCGGGTCGAGTCAGTCGAACATGATCACCTGACGGATGGCCTTGCCGTCGGCGAGCTGGTCCATGGCGTCGTTGATCTCGTCGAGCCGGATGCGCGAGGAGATGAGCTGTTCAACGGGCAGGCGACCCTCTCGCCACATCTGCGCGTACCGGGGGATGTCGCGACTGGGCACGGCCGATCCCAGGTAGCTGCCGATAATGGTTCGTGCTTCAGCGGTAATCGTCAACGGCGAGATAGTCGACGTCGCGGTAGGTGCGGGCAGGCCCACCGTCACCGTGGTTCCACCGGGGGCCGTAGCCGCAAAGGCGGTCTCGAAAGCTCTGGCGTTGCCGGCACATTCGATGACATACGTGGCCTTCACACCCCGCTGCACCACATCTTGAGGCGTGTACACCTCGTGCGCGCCGAGTTCTTTTGCAAAACCGAGCTTGTCTTCCATGGTGTCCACCGCGACGATCCTCGAGACACTCTGCGCCACAGCGGTTATCAACGCTGCCATGCCGACACCGCCGAGTCCGACGATCATGATCGAATCCTGCGGTGCGGGTTTGGCGGCGTTGAGCACCGCTCCCCCACCCGTGAGAACCGCGCAACCCAGGACGGCGGCAATGTCCGCGGGTACGTCGTTGCCCACGGCCACGGCTGACGCGGCGTCGACCACAGCATGCGTGGCAAATCCCGATACACCAAGATGGTGGTGAATCGGCCCGCCGTCGCCGGGTGACGAGAGTCGACGACCGCCGTCGAGCATCTCGCCCGCACTGTTCGCGGCCGAGCCCGGTACGCACGGGAGTCGCCCGTCGGCCGCGCAGCCGTCGCAGTTCTCGCACCGCGGCAGGAACGACATCACCACGCGATCACCGACCTCGACGCCGGCGACCTCTGAGCCCCGTTCACGCACGATGCCCGCCGCCTCGTGGCCGAGCAGCATCGGGACCGGTCGTACCCGATTGCCGTCCACCACGCTCAGATCGGAATGGCAGACGCCCGCTGCCTCGATCTGGACGAGCAACTCGGTGGGGCCGGGCGACTGCAGCTCCAGCTCGCGCACCGCAATGGGGGTGGACCGCGAGTAGGGTCGCGCCCGCCCGATCTCCTCGAGAACTGCTCCAGTGATCAACATGTGCGCGCCTTTCCACCTCGGCAACAGCCCAGATCCACCAGGTACCTCGTAGTCTCTATCCGGGACGACCGGCCAACCGGGCGGCCCATGACGACGTCGACCACGATAGGGCAAGCCCTGAGGACGGAGACTTGAGGCCGGTGACCAGAGGTCCACATCCATCGCCCGACGACTACCCGGTGCTGTGGCCGATCCCGACCCGCTGGCACGACAACGACCACTACGGTCACGTCAACAACGTGACGTACTACTCGTATTTCGACACCGCGGTGAACGCCTGGCTGATGTCGGCCACGGGCAGCGACATCCGTGACCTTCCTGCCATCGGCATCGTGGCCGAGACATCGTGCAATTATCTGCGCGAATTGAGTTTCCCCGACCAACTGCTGGTGGGCATCTCGGTGGAACGCCTCGGCACCCGCAGCGTTGTCTACGCGTTGGCAATCTTCCGCAACGGCCCGAACGGCGACCATGCCATCGCCGCGACCGGACGGTTCGTACATGTGTACGTTGACCGCTCGTCGCGCAAGCCAGTCGACATCCCCCCGTCCATCCGTTCGGTGATCGCCGATCTCGCCGGTTCGTCCGCAGAGAGCTGACAGACATGGGAACCGTGGTCACCTCGTTCTTCTGGATCATCGGGTGCGCGATGCTCGCCCCGCTCGTCGCCGGACTGATCCCGGGCAAGCGGATACCCGAGGTTGTACTCCTGCTCGTCGGCGGAATCCTGATCGGGCCTCATGCCCTCGATTGGGCCGCCGAGGGCACCGAGATCGAGATGCTCCGCGAACTCGGTCTCGGAATGCTGTTCCTCCTCGCGGGCTACGAGGTCAAGACATCGGAACTCGTTGGCCGAGAGGGTCGTCGGGCCTTCTATACCTGGATGTGCTGCCTGGCCATTGCCTTTGGCGCCACATTCGCCTTGGGTGCCACAGGCCTGTTGACGGCCGAGAGCGCAGTGGCCATCGCGCTGTGCTCCACCGCGCTCGGCACGCTGCTCCCCATCGTGCGCGACAACGGACTGCTCGACACCCGACTGGGACAGACGGTCCTCAACCACGGCGCCTTCGGTGAAGTGGGGCCGGTCATCGCTATGGCAGTACTGCTCGGCACGCGCGGGTCGCTTCAATCCACTGTCGTCCTCATCCTGTTCGCCATCGCCGCAGTTGCCGTCGGATTGGTGTCGGACCGCGTTCTGCGGCAACAGACCTGGCTCACGAAGTTGGTGTCCGCGGGCGCCGAGACCACCGCCCAGACCACCGTCCGGGTGACGATGTTCTTGCTCGTCGGACTGATGGTGCTGGCCTACGAGTTCGAGCTCGACACGGTGCTGGGGGCGTTCGCAGCGGGATTCATCCTGCGGCGGCTGCTCCCCGAGGGCCACGAGACACTGGAAACCAAGCTGGACGGAATCGCTTTCGGCTTCCTGATCCCCATCTTTTTCATCACATCCGGCATGGGAATCGACATCGCGGCGGTGTTCGCGAAACCCGGGCTCCTGGTGGTGCTAATACTCCTGATCATCGCAGTGCGCGGCCTTCCCGTATTCATCGCCACCCGATGGGATCGTGGACAATCAGGCGCCGAGCCGCCCTTTTCCATCGCCGAGCGCGCGCAACTGGGCCTGTACTCGGCGACCGGCTTACCTCTGATCGTCGCGGTGACAGGCGTTGCCGTGGCGGCCGGTGAGATGACCGAAGCAAACGCCTCGGTGCTGGTGACCGCAGGTGCGGTCACCGTGTTGGTGCTGCCGTTCACGGCGTCGATGATCGGCGCCCGACACAGGAGAGTCGACGCGACGAAAGCCCTCCCGGACAACACCTGAACCGGTCTCAGCGAGCTGCCTTCGGTGTTGGCACCAGACCACCCGCCGCGTCGGCGAATGCGGCGGCGGGATCGAGTTCGGCGAGGCCACGGGCGACCTCGACGGATTGCGAACGGCGGGCAACGGCGGCGTTCACCGCCTCACGCAGCTTCAACGGGGTCAGTTTCTTTGCCGGTATCGACACTCCCACACCGGCTTCGGTGATCCGGCGTGCGATTTCGGGCTGGTCGCGACCGAAGGGCACGGCGACGATCGGCACTCCGGCACAGGCGGCCTTGCCGACGATGCCCATGCCGGCGTGGGTGACCACGGCGGCGAGCTTGCCCATGATCGGGCCGTGGGGGACGAACTTCACCTTCGTGATGTTCGAGGCGTCTGGTAGATCGGCCTTCTCGTAGGCGTCGGCAAGCGTCAGCAGAACCCGAAACGGCTGATCCCGCAATGCGTCGACGGCCGTCCGCGCCAGCGACTCATCACCCTGGTAGTCGGTGGAACAGGTGACGAGAACCCAAGGATCGCCCGGCTCATCGATGAGATCCGGCGCCGTAGAGGGCGGATCCCACGGCTGGAACCCGACCATGTGCACCGAGGCCGGCAGACGTGTGCGGTGGTACTCCAACGGGGCACCGGTCATACAGATGACTGCATGGGGCTGGTCGTACAGATCCAGCGGGGACGCGAGCGCCGGTAGCCCGGCAGCGCTCCTGAGTTCGTTGATCCCAGGCAGCATGGCCTTACCGAACACCTTCTCCACGACGGGCCACATCAGCGCGTCGCGCACAGCGCCGGTGACGCCGGCTCGAGGAGCCAATCCGAGTCCGTACGGCGGAATGCCCCTCTCGCGCAAAGGAAGCAGACTCGGTAGGGTCATCGCCCAGGGTAAGCCGCTGACTTGAGCTCGGATCTGCGCGCCATAGGCCATACAGTCGACCAGAAGCACATCGGGCCGGAGGCGCTCGATGGTCGCGTCGAGGTCGGGGCCGTCGAAACGCCCGCGATCGACGAGGTCGCGTTGGCCCGACCTGAGTCGTTCCGCGTCGTTGGCGGCGCGGAAGTCGGTGACCTCGACCTCGAGGATTCGCCGATCGACGGCGTCGGCACTCAGACCGGCCGCACGGAGATCAGCAACCGCGTCAGGTGCGGTCCGGACGTGGATCTCGTGGCCACGACGCTGCAATTCGAGCAGACCGGGCACCAAGGGGAACACGTGCCCCAGAGCGGGTGGTGTGTAAGCGAGTATGCGAGCCATGGCTTCTCCCTGGTGGGGTTGTCGGATATTCGCTAGTATGGGCCCATATTCGTTTTTGTCAATACCAAACCAAAGTGGGTGCTGTGACCGCATCGAAGAGAAGTTACCGAATGGGCGCGCGGGCGCGGGCTGCGCAGCAGACGCGTGAGCACATCCTCGACGCCGCGGTCGAACTGTTCAGCACCCGCAGCTATGCCGACGTCACGGTCGCCGACATCGCCGGCGCGGCAGGGGTATCGGGACAGACCATCACCAACCACTTCGGCTCCAAGGACAACCTCTACCTCACCGGGGTCGAGGAGCGATTCATCCGACGTGTCAACGAGATTCGGTCCGGTGTCGTGGCCGGCGACATCGGTTCCATTGTCGACGCCGTTCTCACCGGCTACGAGGAGTCCGGTGAGTCCACGGTGAAGATGCTGGCCCAGACAGATCGGTTCCAAGCGTTGGCCGACGTTGCACGCGAGGGCCGAAAAGCGCACCACCAGTGGATATCTGAGGTGTTCGAGTTCCACCTGAGCCAGCTCACCCCCCGCAGGAGAGAACGCCTGCAACGCATGTTGTGGGTGCTCCTCGACGTACACACCTGGTACCAGCTACGCAGACAAGACGGCCTGACCGCACGCACCGTCAGGACCGAGGTGACCGAGGGAATTCGAACGCTGATGATCGGATCGGGCGTGCATCTGTCCGAATGACATTCCGGCAGTGGACGCTCGCAGCTACTCTCCGAGGAAATCGAGCACCTGACGGTTGTACTCGGTCGGGCGATCACGGTGCACACTGTGGCCGGCCTCGATTGCGGTGAAGTGCCCGTCCGGCAGGGCCTCGCTCACGCTGCGTAGGTGCCTGGGCGGCAAGAAGCTTTGATCACCACCCGAGATGACCAGTACGGGCGAGGTGATCACGTTCAGTGAGTCCCACCAGTCGGTGTCGATCACCTGGAACTGGGTCGCGACCAGTTGGGGCATCCGGTGGTCGAATCGGATCACCGGGCTCGGATAGCGGGCGAACGACCAGGCACCTCGGAGCCGTTCAGGCCACCCACCCGCCGACGGGGCGATGTTCTCGTCCAGGTCGGCCTGTCCACGGGGCATGGGCGGAATCTCTTCGAGAACCAGCCGGCGGATCCGGTCGGGCGCGGCCATCGCCATCCTCGCCACGGTGTGTGCGCCCAGCGAATGGCCGACCACATCGACCTCACCCACGCCCAGATCGTCGAGCACAAAGGTCAGGTCATCGCGGAAGTCATCGAGCAGATAGTCCCCCGATCGCGAACTCCTGCCGTGACCACGCTGGTCGTACGTGATCACCGTTCGGCCAAGCGCTCGCAAACGTCTGGCCAGCGGGCGCCATGTCTGATGATCGCCGCCCATTCCGTGCACCAGCACCACCGGCCGATCTGTCACCGGACCCGACGTTCGCACCGCGAGGGTGATCGATTCGGCACCGGATGGCCGGGTCAGCGTGTCCACCAAGGCCACGGTAGTCAAACGCTTACCAGCGCGCCTGCCACGCGCACCGCACCGCCAGTTTCCTGCGCCATGTCTCGCCGGTGCGGATAATGGGTGAGCATGGTGTACATCTCGGCGATCATCGGCTTCGTGCTGGTCTTTGCCACGAGTGCACTGGTGCTGGTGGGGACCGAATGGATCAAGTCGATCGACTGGGCGGCCAGGTTCCGCGCGGCGTCCGAGCGACACGGGCCACCCCCGGTCGAAGCGACCGGCGAATCCGAAACGACGTCCCCTGCAATCACCGATTTCGCCCCGCCTGCACCCCTTCGTCGGCGGCCCGAGGGCGGTGACGGACTGTCCGATCTGGCCAAGACCACGGCCACGCCGTACTGGATCGACCACCAAGGTGGGACGCGACCCGGCGAGTCGATTGCCATCCGGTTCGCGTTCATCGCCGTTGACACGTGGCGGGGCGACGAGCCCCGCATCGACATCGATCGTCTGCTCGACCGCGACTCCGGGCAGATCGACGATTGGGCCGTCCGCTCCGACGAGAACAACTACCCGCGACCACTGCGACGACAACTGCGCCAATCCGCGTTGTCGCCGCACGACCAGACAACGATCGACGAGATGCGGGCGCATCCCATCGGCAAGCTCGCCTACCTGGCGTGTTCGACGGCGACGGCGATCGAGCAGAGCCGATCCTGGAAGCACGACATCCTCGACGACAAGATGATCCGGGTGGACCTCGACGCCGAGGTGGCGGAGATCAGTCGCAGCTGCGCGCGCTTGCGTGCCTCTGTCGACAGACTCGGGCCCGGTCCGCCCGACGACCTCGGCGAGGACCCCGAGCTCACCGCCATCCACGCTGCGCGGTCGCAGGTGCATGACGAACGGCTCGGCGTGCTCGTCCAGCGACTGGAGGCGTTCACCCGCTACCGAGCCGGCGTAGAGCAGGTGGACCGTCAGCTGGCAAAGCTCGAATGGGTGATCAGCGTTGTGGTCGACGACGATTCGGACGAATATGTCGCCGCGGCCGAGGACGAGTTGGGGTCCGAGCGGTTGAACCGCGCGGCCGAGGAGTTCGACAACGTGGCAGGCACCATCATCGAGACCATGCTCACCGACGCCAAGCGCCTTTCGCGGATCGTGCGCTACTCGTAGACGCCTCAAGGGTCAGCGTGGCGCCGACACACCCAGTCGCCGCTGTTCGATAATGAGGCAGCGGTCTTCCACGTACAGCAGGCCCGCACTCTCGGCGATCTCCCGCGCCTCGGCCGAGGCGATGCCGAGCTGAAGCCATAGTGCGGTGGCCCCGGCCGCGACCGCCTGCCGGGCGATCTCGGCCGTCTGGTCAGAGGGACGGAAAACGTCGACGAGCCCGATTTGTTCGGGAACGTCGGCAAGAGTGCGGTAGACCGGTTCGCCGAAGAGTTCGTCGGCCTTGGGGTTCACCGGGATGATCCGCCAGCCGTGGTCCTGCATGTGGACGGGCACGGTGTGCGCAGCCTTGGCCGGATCGGCGCTGGCACCGACCACGGTGATCGTGTCGTACGTGCTCAGGATCTGCTCGACGACATCATCGGTGTTCGACATGGTGAAATCCTAGGGTCCGCGGGTACGGCCGCGACGTTCGCCCGGCCTCCTTCGGTCAAACCGGTCATCGAATCGGTTTCTTCCCAACACACTTCCCGCGCGGGCGGGTTCGCGTGAGCGCTCGTCCGGGACCTCGCCCACGAAACCTCACGGCACGACATACTCGAACGATGGAGCCTTGGCAGATCATCCTGGTGGTAGTCATCGTCGTTGTGGTACTGGGCGTCATCATCGCGCTGATCCAGGCGGCGCGAGCGAGAAAGCCACCGACTCCCGCCGACTGGTACCCCGATGAGCACGACCCCAGTATCGAGCGCTACCACGACGGCTCGGGATGGACCGACCGGACGCGGCCGAACAAGGAAGACGACTACTGACCGACCACTAGTCGAACTGGGTCAGCAGGTGGGCCTCGGCGTCGTGCAGATACGTGTCCATCGCAACCGCCGCGGCCTCCACGTCACCTGACGACAGTAGATCCGCGATCTCACCATTGCGGTCCACGTAGCGTTCGTGGAATTGCCGGGCCGACCCGGTACGAAAGAAGACCAAGCGCATCTCGGCCAGAAGAAGGTTCATCTCCACATCGAGCCGGGCACTACCGGCCTGAGCGACCACTGCCCGGTGAAAATGCTGATTGGCGCTCGCGACCCCGTCACCGTCACCGCGCGCCAGAGCCTCTCGTCCTTCGGCGACCGCCGCCCGCATTGCGTCGTGGTGGGGCCTGGCGTGGGCACCTACCCGGATGGCTCCCGTCTCGATCACCCGACGTGCCCGGTAGACGTCGCGCACGTCGTCGGCGGTGGGCGTGCGAATCAACACTCCTCTGTTGGGTACCCGCTCGAGTATGCGTTCGGAGATCAATTGGCTCAGCGCCTCGCGCAGGGTGTTGCGAGAGATGCCCAGTGCCCGCGCGATTGCTTCTTCGGGCAGACGAGCGCCGGAGCGAAGCCGGCCTTCGTCGACCTGTGCGCGCAAAACGGACGCTGCACGTTCAGCCGAGGAGGTCAGGACAACCTCGGGGCGAGCGGCTTCGAGCGCGCCGAGAACGCTGTCGAATCCGGATTCCGTTTGCACGAATCGAGTGTACGAGACGCAGGATTGTGAGATTGTTGAACAATCCTTATCGAGTCAGAAAAGCTCTGGAAACAATCGGACGCGACGCTGAGTAGCAGTCGAGGCACACCGCCGCCGGCACAGCTCGACAGACAACGAGGAGATCTCCATGGCAGAATCGATTGCCGTCGAGGCCAACAAGGGCGGGCGCGCCGCGCTTCTGGGAGCCATGTTCCTCATGGCCACCAGTGCCATCGGGCCCGGCTTCATCACTCAGACCACCCAGTTCACCGTGCAGCTCGGCGCGGCATTCGCCTTCGCGATCTTGGTGTCCATCCTGGTCGACATAGCGGTACAGCTGAATGTCTGGCGAGTGGTCGGGGTCGCGGGCCGTCGTGCCCATGAGCTCGCGAACGACGTCCTTCCCGGAGCCGGTTACGTGCTCGCCGGGCTCGTTCTCCTCGGCGGCCTGGTGTTCAACATCGGCAACGTCGGCGGTACCGGCCTGGGCACCGACGCAATGTTCGGACTCGAACCACGGATCGGTGGCGCCATCTCCGCGTTGATCGCCATCGCCATCTTCCTGAGCAAGCGTGCGGGTGTTGCCCTCGACCGCATCGTGGTGGTGCTCGGTGCCGGAATGATCTTGATGACCGGCTACGTGGCGATTGTTTCCGGGCCTCCCGCGGGCGAAGCACTGCGTAACACGGTCATTCCCGAGGAGATCGACTTCCTTGTCATCACCACCATCATCGGCGGCACCGTCGGCGGCTACATCACCTACGCCGGCGCGCACCGGCTTCTCGACACCGGGATGACCGGACCAGAACACGTCAAGCAGATCAGCCGCAGTTCGGTCCTGGGTGTCATCGTCACGGGTGTGATGCGAGTGCTGCTGTTCCTTGCCGTCCTCGGCGTCACGGCCGGCGGAGTGGCTCTGGCCAAGGACAATCCGACGGCGTCGGCCTTCGAGTCGGCGCTCGGCAATGTCGGCATGCACCTGTTCGGTGTGATCCTGTGGGCGGCGAGCATCACGTCGGTGATCGGAGCGGCGTACACATCGGTGTCGTTTCTGACCACATCCAACACCGCAGCTCGTACCCGCAATCTGCTGACGGTCGGATTCATCGCGATCACCACGGTCATCTATCTGTTGATCGAGACCACGCCGGTGAAGCTGCTGATCTTCGCGGGCGCGTTCAACGGCATCATCTTGCCCATCGGCTTCACCATCGTGCTCTGGGTCGCCTGGCGTCGCCGTGACCTGCTCGGCGGGTACCGTTATCCCACATGGTTGTTGAGCATCGGCGTCATCGCATGGCTTGTCACCTTGTATCTGGGCTACGAATCACTGACCAAACTCGGTGACCTATGACCACCATCGATCTCAACAGCGACATCGGCGAATCGTTCGGCCGGTGGGAACTCGGCGACGACGAGGCCATGCTCGACTTGGTCACCAGCGCGAACATCGCGTGTGGGTTCCATGCCGGCGATCCCAGCACCATCGCACGCACCGCGCGGTGGTCGGTGCAGCGTGGCGTCCGGATAGGCGCCCAGGTCGCGTATCGGGATCTGGCGGGATTCGGCCGCCGGTTCGTCGATGCATCGCGGACCGAATTGACAGACGACGTGGTGTACCAGATCGGCGGGTTGCAGGCACTTGCCGCAGCCGCCGGCGGCACGGTCACCTACGTCAAACCCCATGGTGCGCTGTACAACACAGCGGTTCATCACGAAGAACACGCTACCGCCGTCGTTGATGCGGTGGCCGCGGTCGATCCGGAGCTGGCGATCCTCGGGCTACCGGGCTCGCGGCTACTCGAGCTGGCGGAACGACGCGGGCTGCGAGTGATCCGCGAGGCATTCGCAGATCGCGGTTACACCCCATCGGCGACGCTCGTGTCGCGGCGTGAACCCGGCGCGGTCCTGCACGATCCCGACGCGGTGGCCGAGCGGGTACTTCGGATGGTGTCCGACGGGGAGGTCGAGGCCGTCGACGGTTCCACCGTGAAGCTCGACGTGGATTCGGTGTGCGTGCACGGGGACTCCCCTGCCGCGGTCGAGATGGCCCGCGCCGTCCGGGACATCCTCGGTGCGAATGGCGTTGAGGTGAAGCCTTTCTCATGACGGTCCTGACGTACGGTGATCGGTCTCTGCTCATCGAGGCGGATACCACCGAAGAGGCGATCGGCTGGACGGTCGCCATCAACGAAGCAGAGTTGCCCGGCGTCGTGGACGTGGTCCCCGGCGCCAAAACGGTTCTGGTGACCGCAGATGGCCCAGGTAGAACTGGTGCGCTGCGCACTGCTCTCGAACGCCTCGTTCCGGCGCCCGAGAAAGCTCGTCGGGACGGCCCCACCATCGACGTGCCAGTGATCTACGACGGACCCGATCTGAACGAGGTCGCTCGCCTGACCGGCATGACCTCCGAGGAGGTGGTCACCGCACACACCGGTACCCCGTGGCAGGTGGCGTTCGGCGGGTTCGCACCGGGGTTCGCCTACCTCATCGGAGGCGACCCACGCCTACAGGTCCCGCGCCGCGACGAAGCCCGGACCAAGGTTCCGGCGGGCTCCGTCGGACTCGCCGGTGAGTTCAGTGGCATCTACCCACGACAGTCCCCTGGGGGTTGGCAATTACTCGGGCACACCGACCTACGGATGTGGGATGTGGACCGTAACCCACCCGCATTGCTTCAGCCGGGCACCCTCGTACGATTCCGGAGCGGCTCGTGAGTGCGCTCGAGGTGTTGGCCACGGGGCCGCTCACCACCATTCAAGATGGTGGCCGGCCCGGGCTCGCCTCGCTCGGAGTGAGCCGCTCCGGTGCAGCTGATCGGCGGTCGCACCGTCTTGCCAATCGGCTGCTGTCCAACCCGGAAGACGCTGCAACACTCGAAGTGACCCTTGGCGGGCTGTCGCTTCGAGCAACGGGTGAGGTGTGGCTGGCGGTCACCGGTGCCGATGTCGATGTGTTGGTGGACAACGGTTCCGGTCCTCGCCCGGCCGGGGTCAATGCCCCGTTCTTGGTGCATTCGGGGGGTTCGGTGTCGCTCGGTATGGCACGTGCCGGACTACGTGCGTACGTGGCCGTCCGCGGGGGCATCGCGGCGACGCCCACGTTGGGTTCGTGTAGTACCGACACGATGTCAGGACTCGGGCCAGATCCGATGGTCGTCGGAACGGTGTTGAAGATCGGACCCCGGCCCGGCGAACTACCGGACCTCGACGTCGCCCCCGTCGCGGCGCCGGCCTCCGGAGACGTGGCACTGCGCGCCATCCGCGGTCCACGCGACGGATGGGTCCTGGACGCCGACGATCTGGTTCGGGTGGCGTGGCAGGCATCCAACCACAGCGATCGAGTGGGAATGCGGTTGAGCGGCAACGCGCCTGGCCTGAACCACCGCGATCCCGATCGTCAATTGCCCAGCGAGGGCATGGTGCGGGGGGCGATTCAGGTACCTCCGAGCGGTCAGCCGGTGGTCTTCCTCGCCGATCATCCGGTCACCGGCGGCTATCCCGTGGTCGCCGTGTTGATCGATGAAGACGTCGACCGGGCCGCCCAGATTCGTCCCGGCCAGTCGGTGCGCCTCCGCTGGGCCCGATGACCATGTGTTCGCCCGATAGGAGCTCTCGATGACATTGCCCACAGCCACCACCCCGTCGGCGGCCCGAGAATTGTTCCGAGCGGGCTTGATCACCCCCACCGCAGGCTGGGCTCCCGGATACACGCAGGCGAACCTCTTGACCCTTCCGCGCGCCGACGCCTACGACTTCTTGCTGTTCGCGCAACGCAATCCGAAGTCGTGCCCGGTCCTCGATGTGTTGGATGCCGGCGAGGTGACCGGACCGATGTTGGGTGAGGACGGCGACATCCGCACGGATGTGCCGCTCTACCGGATCTACGAGAACGGCGATCTCGTCGATGAGGCAACGGACGTCACGTCGTGGTGGCGCAATGATCTGGTCTCGTTCTTGATCGGGTGCAGCTTCACGTTCGAGGCTGCCTTGATCGAGGCCGGCGTACCCGTGCGACACATCGAACAGGGATCAAATGTGCCGATGTACAAGACCTCTCAGCGTTGCCGCCCGGCCGGCGGTCTATCGGGTCCGCTAGTCGTGTCGATGCGACCGGTACCAACGGAGTTGGTCGCAACTGCGGTACGGGTGACGTCGCGGTATCCCGCGGTTCACGGCGCTCCGCTTCATATCGGCGACCCCGCCGTACTCGGCATCTACGACATCGACCGGCCCGACTTCGGCGAGGCTGTGGACATCCGCCGGGGCGAGATACCGGTGTTCTGGGGATGCGGCGTCACCCCGCAGGCCGCGGTGATGGAGTCGCGGCCTGCATTGGCGATTGGTCATGCACCGGGTCACATGGTGATCACCGACGTGCGCGACAGCCAGTACCTCGTGCCCTAGCGGCCCAGACCATGCGGGCGGGTGACGTAGGTCTGTCCGTATTGAGTTGTCCACGTGATGGTTCGGTCTGAGTGCATGCGGGCGATCCAGTAGCCGAGGGTTTTGCGTTTGTGGTCAGGGCGGCAGATGGGGGCGAGGTTTTCTTCGACCGTCCAACCACCCGATCGGGGGCCGGCATGGTTGAACGGGATGATGTGGTCGATCTCGCACTCTGATGCCGGGGTGGAGCATCCGGGAGTTCGGCAGGTGCCGTCGCGGGCGATGATCATCTCGCGCAGCGCCTGTGACGGTTGATAGGTCAACGCGCCTGGTGGTGGTTCGGTGAGACCGCCGTGGCCGTCGGGTGGCAGCAGCCCCGATGGTGGGGCGGTGATGCCGGGTCGCCGGTGTCGGCCTCGGGCGAATTGGTCGGCTTCTCGGAACAAGCCCTGCCAGGTTGCATCGGCAGCGAGTTCGCGTGCGAGGGCGGGGTCGATCACACCGTATCCGTCGATGGTGGGCACCTGCCCGATCAGGCCGGCCAGTGTGGCGGCGTCGGTGTGGATCTTCACCATCGGCTTCGGTGGTGCGGCTAGGGGTTCGCGGTGCTTCTCGGGGCACTCGTCTCGTTCGCAGGCGCAGTCGAGGTGTTGATGGCCGCGCACGACGGCGACAAAGGCGTCGGCCCGTCGCTGGCTGGGTTGCCGACGGTCCTGGGCGCAAACCGTGCCCGCGACCGCGTTGATCCGCGCGTCGATTTCGGCGGCTTCGGCTGCGGTGATGGTCGCGGAGATGTGGGCGAGGCCGTTGAGGTCGCGGGAAGAGCGGTAGTCGCGGTGCGGTTCCATCGCCTTGCGACGTTCTGCCGCCCCGTCGGGATCGGCAGCAATCACCATCCGGTCCAGTTCGTTGCGCAGGACGGCGCGTGAGAGTCCCTGTTGTGCAACCACTATCGCGTCGGGTTCGAGTTGGGTGATCAATTCGTCGCTCACGCCTTGTAGGGCGGTGACGATCTCGCGTACATGAGCGAACCCGATGTCGCCTTCTTCGAACGCCGCACGTGTCCCGTGGAAGCGATCACGGAGTTGCAGGCCATTGTCGATGTAGACCCCAGCCATCGTGCGTGAGATGTCAAGCAGCAGGGACACCTCAACAACCGGTATGCGGCCGGCCTTGTTCAGGTCCCCTGACACGGCCAGTTCTTCGTGCACCCGCAGCGTCGCCAGCTCGACCACGTCAGCGATTGTGCGCGCGAACCGCCGATTCACCTCACGCGGAACAGTTCTCAAATCCTCGGCCAACTGTATGGCTCGAGTTCCCCCCTCGACCAACAACATGACCCCATTCTAAACTAGGGGTCTGACAATCTCGTCGATCACGTTCTGGCGCAGACACTCTCGCGGGCACCGTTGCACACAAGTCCAGCCCAGACGTCACATCCGGCCATCACATCACGACTTGTGTGCACTCAGTTCGGTACTCTTGGAGGGGATGGTTTGCAAGCCAAAGATTCCACTCCAAGGAGGATGCCCATGTCTGTGAGCCTGGCCAAAGGCGGAAACGTCTCGCTGAGCAAGGAAGCACCGAATCTGACCGCGGTGAGCGTCGGACTCGGATGGGATGTCCGGTCCACCACCGGCGCCGACTACGACCTCGATGCAAGTGCCCTTGCGATCAACGCGAACCGACGCGTGCTGAACGATTCGTTTTTTGTGTTCTACAACAACCTGCGTTCCCCCGACGGAGCCATCGAACACACCGGAGACAATCGCACCGGTGAGGGCGAGGGCGACGACGAGACGATTACCGTCGATCTGAAGGCCCTGTCGCCGGACGTCGACTCCATCATCTTTCCGGTCACCATCCACGAGGCCGATGTCCACGGTCAAAGCTTCGGCCAGGTGCATGGCGCGTTCATCCGGGTGGTCAACCAGGCCGACGGACGGGAACTCGCGCGCTATGACCTGAGTGAGGACGCATCGACCGAGACCGCCATGGTGTTCGGCGAGATCTACCGTCGCGGCGGCGAGTGGAAGTTCCGGGCAGTAGGCCAGGGATACGCATCAGGGCTCGCCGGTATCGCCCGCGACTACGGGGTCAACATCGGCTGAGAACCGGCCGGCGTCCGCCTACGATCACCCCATGCCGAGTCTCGCGGATCAATTCCAGGATCAACGCGCTCGCCTGCTCGCGGTGGGATACCGGATCACCGGGAGTATCACGGACGCCGAGGACGCCGTGCAGGAATCGTGGCTGCGTCTGGCCGACGTCGACGTCGACTCGATCAACGACCTTGGCGCCTGGCTGACCACCGTGGTCGGGCGCATCTGCCTCGACCGGCTCCGGTCGGCAGCGGTTCGACGAGAACAGTATGTGGGCCAATGGCTTCCCGAGCCCGTGGTCACCGCGCTACCGTCCGGCGATTCACAAGATCCACTACAGGAGGTGCTCGCCTCGGAGGACAGCCGATACGCCGCGATGGTGGTGCTCGAGACCCTGACTCCCCCGATGCGGGTGGCATTCGTGATGCATGACGGTTTCGGGGTGCCGTTCGCCGAGATCGGTGATCTCCTGGGTGTGAACGCGGCCTCGGCCCGCCAAATGGCCTCACGTGCCAGGAGAATCGTCGCGGGAGTGCCGGCGCCGGTGCCCGAAGCCGAGCAAGTAGAGGCGGTGCAACGCCTCGTTGTGGCGCTGGCCTCGAAAGACGTCGATTCCGTTGTGGCGGCTCTGGATCCGGACGCCATGATCGTCGGTGATGCGAACCGCACCACGCCCACGGCCGTCAAGCCCATCCACGGTGCGGACGGCGTCGCGCGTTTCCTGCTGGGTCTGGTCCGACGGTACGGCGAGTCGTTCCTGTCCGAGCAGATCCCGGTGCTCGTCAACGGCGAACTCGGCGCGTACAGCGCCGGATGGGACGCTGCCGGTGACCGTCGCGCATTCCCGGCTCGCGCCAGCTGCTTCGTGGTCCGCGATGGCCGTGTGGCGGCCATCTACGACATCGCCGACCCCGCGAAGCTGAAGGCGGTACCGGACGTGCGCTCATCCGACCGGTGAATACAGCGTCAGGAAACCCGGCACTCCTGGCCCACACCAACGGCGCTGACCTTCTCGTAGCGCTGCGGATCGAAGGTGCCGTTGCGTTCCCGGAACGAGCGACCGGTACCAGGCCACAGCAAGGTCAACCGCCCGCTCTGGGGGTCGAGATACCAACTGCTACAACCACTGAGCCATACCGTTGACGCACTACGCTCGTCGATCTCCCGCGTGTAGTCGCGCTCGGCATCCGCCGACACCTCGAGCGCCAGCCCACTGTTGCGCCACAGGTGGTCCAGGGCGCCCAGGACGTAGTCGATCTGCGTCTCGATCATGTAGATCGCGGAGTTGTGCCCAAGAGCGGCGTTGGGGCCGTCCAATACGAACATGTTCGGGAAGCCACTGACGGCGGTGGACGCGTACGACACCATCCCCTCGCCCCAATGGTCGGAGAGCAGTTCACCGCCCATACCCGCGACCCTCTCGGCGAACGCGGGCCTGGCAGCCTCGAATCCGGTGGCCATGACCACGACGTCGAGATCGTAAGAACGCCCGCTGGCCGCGACCACCGAGTCACCGTCGAACGCCGCGAGCGCAGAGGGTTCCAGCGTCACCGACGGCCTCGTCAGCGCCGGGTAGAACTCGTCACTGAGAAGTATTCGCTTGCAACCGATTTCATAGTCCGGCGTCAGAGCCCGTCGGAGATCCGGATCGCCGATCTGGGCAGTCAGATGTCCCAACGCTCGGGCCCGGATCTCATCGATGTCCGGTCGGAGCCCGCGACGCTGCGCGAATGCTTTGTCGGCCTCGGTGAAGAGCTCTTCCCTCAGGCGGTCTGCGTTGGCCTTCACCTGCAGTTGCACCCGCTCGGGTTCGCTGTATTCCCGATTACCTCGCGGCACCACATAGGGCGCGCTGCGCGAGAAGACCACCAGCTGTCCGGCGCGTTCCGCGAGGTGTGGCGTGAGTTGAACCGCCGATGCCCCGGTGCCCACGATGCCGACGCGCGCGCCGTCGATCGGAGCTTCGTCATCCCACTGGGCGGTATGAAAAACCTTGCCGGAGAATGTGTCCGAGCCGCTGACCTCGGGCATGAGCGGATCGGCCAACCGGCCGACCGCCACGACGAGCACGCGGGCCCGCATCTCGCCCGCGTTGGTCGCCACCAGCCAGCAGAGCTGATCCGGAAGCCATCGGGCCTGTGCCACATCGGTGTTCAGATGCAGGTGCGGCGTCAGCCCCTCCTCGTCCACCGCACGGGTCAGGTAGTCGTGGATCTCCGGCCCCGACGCGAAGAGCGAGGTCCAGTCCCCGGGAGGCCGGAACGAATAGGAGTAGACATGTGCGGGTACGTCGCATGCGACGCCCGGGTAATGGTTGTCCCGCCACGTGCCACCCACCGAATCGCCGCGTTCGAGGATGACAAAGCTCTCCCGGTCGGCTCGAGCCAGCCGGATACCCAGGCCGAGTCCCGCGAACCCGGCACCGACGATCGCCACGTCGACGCAGTGTGGCAAGGAGGACGGTGAGGTCACGCGAAGACCCGTCGCAACACTTCGACCCGCTCTGCGGGAGGGTCCTCATACAGGGTGGTGCGCTGACGCGGTGTGCGGCCGAGCTCGATGCCCAACGCCGTCACGTCGTCGGGCAAGAGCTGTCTGCCACTCTCGGGCCCGGCGTCGGGCCGTAGCGTTCCGTCCATCAGGACACCGCCGACATCGTCGGCACCACCGTGGAGCACGGCACGCAGCGCGTCGGCGTCGAGCTTGGTCCACGCCGCCTGTACGTGGTCGATGGTGCCCAGCAGCATCAGTCGTGCCACCGCATGCACCGCGCGGGTCTCGCGGAGCGTGGGGCCCTGAACCGCTTGGTCCCGGACGTGGGGTGGGGCGTTCTCGGGGAGCATCGGCATGAGGATGAGTTCGGTGAAGCCGGACGTGCGGTGCTGGATGTCGGCCAGCAGACGCAGGTGGGCCACCTGGTGAATCGGGTCCTCGACGTGCCCGTAGAGCATCGTCGCGGTCGATTTCAGACCCGCCTGGTGGGCGGTGATGATCGTGTCCACCCACGCGGCGACCGACAGCCCGCGGCCGTCGGGCGAGAGGGCGCGGCGCACGTGGTCGTCGAGTACCTGCGCGGCAGTGCCGGGCACGGTGTCGAGGCCTGCCGCGCGGGCCGACCGGAGGAATTCTTCGGCGGTGACGTCGAGGCGGGTCGCGGCGTCGAACACCTCTGTTGCGCGGTAGGCGTGGAGATGGATCTCGGGCGCGACCGCTTTGATCCGCTTGATCAGCTCCAAGTATTCGGTGGCGGGCTCGGTCGCCGGAACCGGACCCTGAAGGCAGATCTCGGTCGCGCCGAGTTCCCAGGCCTCCGCGACGAGGTCTTCCAGGCTCACACCGCCACCGTCGGCCAGCACGGCTGCCGTCTCGAAGTTACGGTTGGCGACAAAGGTGAGGTCATCACCAGTGGTCTCACGCCGGGCGGCATCGGCCAACGCACACAGTTCGTCCAGGTCAGGACCGTCGGCCTGCAGGAGATAGCTCCACTCCAGGTCGTCGATCGAGCCGGGATCGCGAGCCAACCGTCGCAGGACCGGTTGCACCACAGCCGGCGGCATGTGGTGGTCGGCGGCCCATGACGATCGCAACTTCATCCCTTGACTGTAGAACCGTGCCGCAACTCCGCCCTTTCAGCGGTACCGTTCGGTTCGCCGACCTGGCCCGTGTGCTGTCCAGCCCGCCCGGGAAGTCGGCCGGTCCGGGGCCCGACCGCGAACAGCTGACGTTCGTCCTCGGGTACGCCGGCCACCGTGTGCGACAACGCCGCGGTGATCAGTTGGTGGTCCGAGTCCGTCCATCGCTCGGTGGTCTGCCGCTTGTGATCACTCCACGAGGGAACGGTGAACTGTTCCACCCGCAGGTCTGAGTCGGTGCCATGGCGGTACAGGCCCCACGAGTATCCGCCGGTCCGCCGCCGCGCCTTCCCCACGGCGACCATCGCCTGATCGAACTGGTCCAGCTCTGCGGGCCGCACGCGATAGGTCACCGAGACGACAACAGGGCCGTCATCGGGTTCGGGTCCGAACACCACCATCGGAGTGGGCCACGCTGTGGACACACCTCGCGGTAGTGTCCCCGTCTCGGGCCGCAGCGGTATCACCGTGACGCTGGCCGCAGCGGCGACGAGCAGGACCGCCGAGATGAGCAATGCCGTGACAAAGCTCGTGTGGGACGCGACCACACCCCACACAAATGATCCGAGTGCCTGCGATCCCATGAACACGAGCAGGTAGATCGACATCCCGCGGGCCCGTACCCAGTGCGACAGCGACAACTGGATCGCTGCGTTGAGCGTGGTGAGAGTTGCGATCCAGGCAGCTCCGGCCACCAGCAGCAGCGGCAGCACCGCCCACACCGGCAACACGCCGACCGCGACCACTCCCACCCCGTACGCGATCGCCGAAGCCGCCAGCAAGGCGTTGGGCGACAACTTCTTCCGCATCCGCGGGTAGATCGCGACACCCGCCACCGCCCCGACACCGAGCATGCCCAGCACCAGGCCGTAACCCGATGCCCCGAAATGAAGATGCTCACTCGACGCCAGCGGCAGCAGAGCCCAGAGGGCAGACGCCGGGAAGGCGAAGACCGCCGATCGCAACATGATCCGGCGAACGATGGGTGCTGCGTGCACATAGTGCAGACCGGTCACCAGCGACCGTCCGAGCCGCTCACGGTCAACACCTGGGGCGTCGGGGGGTCGCCGCCACCACATCAGCGCACCGATGATCGCCAGGAACGACACGGCATTGATCGCGAACACCGCGGCCGGCCCGGCCGCGGCCACCACCACTCCGCCGATCGCCGGACCCACCGCTCGGGCCGCGTTCACGGTGACACTGCCCAACGAGGAAGCCGCTGGGATCTGTTCGCGTGGAACGAGTTCCGGCTGGATGGCCTGCCACGCCGGAGCCGACAGTGCCGCGCCACATCCGAGCAGGAACGTCATCGCCAGCAGCATCACGGGCGTCAGCACATCGGTCCAGGCCAGGAATGTGTTGACCCCCGCAGCGACCGCGGTGTAGGTACTGACCGCGATCAGCAGGCGCCTGCGATCCAGGAGATCGGCGAGTCCACCGGCGGGCAAGGCCAAGAACAGCGTCGGCAGCAGACTTGCAGTCTGGACGAGCGCGACGATGGTGGCGCTGCTGCCATGTTCCACCAGGAACCACTGGGCCCCGACGGTCTGCATCCACAGACCGATGTTCGAGACGAGCTGAGCGATGAACAGATATCGATAGATCTTGTTGCGCAACGGCGCCCATGCGGACACCTGGGGCGTTGGCTCCACAGAGGTGGTCACAGCGCTCATCTTCTCGGACTCACTGATCAATGGTGGATGTCTACGCACGTGGGCGCACCGCCCCCGGTTACGGTCGACCGGGGGCGGTGCGCTGGTCGCAGGAGGCTGCTACTTGGCGATGAACTCGAGGATGTCGGCGTCCAGGGCCTTCTGGTACTCCCCGTAGATGCCGTGCGGGGCGCCCGGGTAGACCTTCAAGGTGCCGTCCTTGACGAGGTCGATGGTCTTCTCGGCAGCTGCGGCGATCGGCACGATCTGATCGTCGCCGCCGTGAGCGATGAAGATGGGCACGTTCAGTGCCTTGAGATCCTCGGTGAAGTCGGTCTCGGAGAAGGCCTTGACGCAGTCGTAGGCGGCGGCGAGGTTCACCAGCATGCCCTGACGCCAGAAGTCGTCTTTTGCGCCCTGGGAAACGTTGGCGTCGTCGCGGTTTGCACCGAAGAACGGCTCGGACAGGTCCTTGTAGAACTGCGAGCGATCGTTGAGTACACCGTTGCGGATGTCGTCGAGAGCCTCGATCGGAGTGCCCTCGGGGTTGGTGTCGGATTTGAGCATGACCGGCGGGACGGCGCCGGCCGTGATCACCTTGGCGACCCGGTCTCCGCCATGCTGGGCGGCGTAGCGGACCACTTCGCCACCACCGGTGGAGTGCCCGATCACAACCAGGTCGCGCAGATCGAGTGCCTCGACGAGCTCGGAGAGATCCTTGGCGTAGGTGTCCATGTCGTTGCCCTGGTAAGTCTTCGACGACCGGCCGTGGCCGCGACGATCGTGGGCGATTGCTCGGTAGCCGGCGTCGGCGAGCACCTTGAGTTCGAGCTGCCAGGCGTCTGACGACAGCGGCCATCCGTGGCTCAGGATGACCGGCTGGCCGCTGCCCTGCTCGGTGTAGTAGATCTCGGTTCCGTCGGTGGTGGTGATGTACGGCATGGTGTCTCCTGTGGTCGCTTCGACGTGGTGACATCAACTTTCGTCCACCGCGGCAGCCGTGTCGACGCTGCTGGCGTCCACAGCCGGGGGATGGTGACGGGAGGTGCCACTACCGGCTAGCAGGTAGTGGGTACCAGACCTCAGGTGTCAGTCGTCGCGTTCGACGGGTATCCGCACGGTGAGGGTCGTTCCCTCACCCGCCGGACTCGACACGGTGAATGTTCCTCCGACGGCTTCGATTCGATCCTGCAGGCCGATCAGACCTGATCCCGCGCCGGTGTCTGCCCCACCGTCTCCGTCGTCGCACACGGTGAGGTCGAGAACGTCATCGGTGATCGCCGCAGTGATCGTGATCTCGGAGGCGTCGGCGTACTTCGCGGTGTTGGTCAACGCCTCTGCCACGACGTAGTAGGCGGCAACTTCCACCGGATCCGGCAGTCTCCAGGGGATGTCGATGGACAGGGACACCGGTACCGGCGACCGGCGGGCGAGGGTCTTGAGTGCCGGCCCGAGCCCACCCCGAGAGAGGATCGCAGGGTGGATGCCGCGCGACAGTTCCTGCAGATCGGTGTGCACGTGCGTGAGCGCATCGACGCTGCGGTCCAGGCGAAGTCGTAGGTCCTCCCGGTCCGGGGGGATGGCGGCCTGCGCGGCCCGCAGCTCCATGCCCAGGGAGACGATGCGTTGCTGGGCACCGTCGTGGAGGTCGCGTTCTATGGTGCGTCGCGCCTGGTCGGCCGCCGCGATGACACGTGCACGCGACTGGGTCAGTTGGGCTCGGGTCTCGCAGTTGTAGACCGCGGTGGCCACCAGGTCGGCGAAATCGGTCATCCGGGTCTGGATCTCGAGTTCGGGTGCACGGCCTGACGACGCGACCACCACTGCGCCCCAGACGTCGCCGTCGATGATGATCGGCACGCCGAGCCCGCAGACCAGGCCCCGCTGGTGCATGCGATCGGCAATCGGCCCGGTGGCCGCGGTGTAGTCGATCGCCGCTGGTTCCCCGGTGGTCAGAACAGTGGTGCAAATGTTGTTGCCACCCAGTTCGAGCCGCTCACCGGGAATGAGACGGTTCTCGTTGCGCTCGTCGTCCCAGGCGGCCAGCACAACACCGTGCCCGTCCTCGAATCGCACCACCGACACGTGCCCGGCACCAAGCCCGGACCCGAGTTCCCGCGCGACGGCCGGATACACGTCGTCGGGCTCCACACGCAGGGCCACCAGGGTGGCCACCCTGCGCAGCGCGGCCTGCTGGCGGGCCAGTCTGGCTGTCTGTTCGTGAAGTTGTTCCCGGTCTCGTGCGGCGGCCAGCAACGCTTCGAGTGCCGGCACGATTCGCCGGACACGGCGTGCGTCGGCAGCATCGAGCGTGGCGGGTACCAGTAACGCGCCAAGATGCATTTCATTGTCGCGCAACAGGATCCGCTGCTGATCCGGCGCCGGGGCCGTGTCCGCAGGCCCGAGCACCGCGTGTGGCGGCGGCAGCTCGAGCACATCGGACAGCCGAGAACTGGCCTTTTCGAACATCTCCGGCGACATCGACTCACGCAGCATGGTGCGTGCAAACGCGGCCAGCAGGTCGGCTTCCCGCCGGCGTTGATCGGATTCGACTGCGCGAAGCCGGGACTGGCCCACCAGCACATTGGTCAGTATTGCCAGCGTCGAGAACACCACCACGGCGGGAACCAGGCTCTCGCTGTTCTCCGAAACATGCACGTACGCGTAAGCCGTCGCGCTGGCGACCGATGTGACAAGCGCGAGGCCGAAACCCCATCCAGCCGACACAACCAGGACACCGAACAGGAAGACCGCGCCGAACGCGGAATTGGGGGCGATCTGTTCGAGCAGATGCACCACGAGCATCTCGATGGCGATGAAGCCGCACGCGATCGCGACGCCCCACCCCAGAGGTGGAGCGCTGGGCCGAAGCACCGTGGTGGCGAGCCTGTCGCGCCAAGAACCACGATCGGTACTGAACTCTGTTCCTGACCGAGCCGCAGAGATCATCGCGCAGACCTGCGGCGCAGCCTGCTTGTTCGTCCGAGCACACGGCGATGATAGTGCCGTTGTCGGCCGAGTGGCTCGTCGTCGGCTACCGCGGCCCCCGCCGCATTCCGCGGCGAGATGTTCCTGCTAGCGGGAATGCCCTGCGCGCGTCCGTCTGACACTCTCGAACAGGTGAAGCCCTCCGACCATCGCTGCCTCATCGTCGATGACAGCGTCGCCTTCTGCGCCGCCGCGCAGAGGTCGTTGGAGGCTGCCGGCATGACGGTTGTCGGGACCGCCGCAACACTTGCCGCGGCGGTACAGACGGCTGCCGATACCCGGCCCGACCTGATCTTGGTGGACATCGACCTCGGCGGCGAGAGCGGCTTCGACGTGGTGGAGGCTCTACTGGAGACACGGCCCGATCCGGCGCCCGCCGTGATCCTGGTGTCAACCCACGACGAAGAGGACTTCGTCGACATGGTGGAGGCGAGCTCGGCGATCGGGTTCCTGCCGAAGTTCGAACTGTCCGCCGAGTCGATCATGCGCATTCTGAGCTGACGGCAGGTCAGCAAATTCCTTGCGCCCGTGGGTGATCAGCTCATCGCATCGAGATACATGATCACTGCCCGGACCCGCCGGTGGTCGTCGGCTGTATCGGCGAGGTCGAGCTTGGTCAGGATGCTGCGTACGTGTTTTTCCACGGTGCCCTCGGTGATCCACAGCCTGCGTCCGATGCCGGCGTTGGACAGTCCTTCTGCCATCAACGTCAACACATCTCGTTCCCGTGCGCTGAGGGCGCCGAGCGGATCATCGCGCCGGCGCGCGGCCACCAGCTCGTGCACCAGAGCGGGGTCGATCACCGACGCGCCGTTCGCGATTCGACCCACGGTGTCAACGAAATCGGTGACGTCGGTGACCCGGCTCTTGAGCAGATAGCCGATCCCCCGGCCACCGTCGAGCAACTCGAGCGCGTGGTCGACCTCCACATGGGCCGACAACAGGAGCATCGACACCGAAGGGAACTCCTTGCGGATCTGCAGCGCGGCGTCGAGGCCCTCCGAGGTGTGCGACGGTGGCATCCGGATGTCGATGATGGCAAGTTGTGGCGGTTCTGCCCGCACCAGTGTCAGCAGTTCATCGGCATCACCGGCCTGGCCGACCACGTCGAGCCCTGCCTGTGTCAGCAGGCTCGACAGGCCTGCCCGGAGCAACACATCATCGTCGGCGATCACCACGGACAAACCGGCCGACATGTGAGTCCCTTCGTAGATCGCGTCACCTGCGGTACCAGTGTGCCCGGTCGGTGAGACGGTCGGCGCGGTCAGCCCGACACAGCTGAGTCGGGATCGGCCCACGGCACCCGGCAGGAGTCGGTCGAGAAGCCCTGGTCGGTGATACCGAGCGCCGAATACATCCGCGCCCGCTGATTCTCCAGCCCGATCTGGTAGGTCAGCTCCACCACACCGGCGTCGCCGAAACGCTCACGCAGATCGGCCACCTGCTCGTCGGTGACCGTGGTCGGCGTGGCGGTGATCGCATCCGAATAGGCGATCGCCGCCCGTTCGTCGTCGCTGTAATGCGGGGAGCTCTGATAGTCGGCGATGTCGCGCAGGCGGTCGATGTCGAGGTCATGCAGACGTTGCAGCATGGTGCCGAAGTCGACGCACCACGAGCACCCGATCGTCCAGGCCGTACGGAACACCGCGATCTCCCGGATGTTCGGCGACAACACTGTCGACGCCTTCTCCACGGCCGTCTCATGCATCGCCGAGGCCAGGAACAGACCTCGGTGATGGGCGGTCACGGCAAATGGTTCGGGCACCGAGCCGAACCTCCGGGCCGCGTACCGATACGCCCCTTTGACCATCAGATCGGCGTCGTCGGGGTTGACTGCTGGAATACGTGCCACGCGAGGAACCTCCTGTTTCAGACGAGCGCACCGTGCGCCCCTATCTGGAGGACGAAGCAGCTCGACAAAATGTGACAGGCAGGCTCAGCGAGTCCAGCGAATGCGAATGGGACCTCGGACGTTCGCCGGATCGTCGACCACGTCACCACCCTGGGTGATCTGGACTTCGCCGTCCGCCATCATCTGGCGCGCGACCGTACGCACCGGTTCCATGAGAGGGCGCCAGTCATCCGGCGCAACTGCCCGCGCGACGTCCGACGGGCAGATACTCGACTCCGGCGACCTCGCGCTCAGCAGGTCGCGGATCTTCGCCGTGAGGGAAGCGTCATCGGTACCGTCCGGCACCCCGCCGTTCGTGTTGGCCATCTGTCCAGCTTCCCGTCGCCGCGGCCGACCGTCAACGTCCGCCCTTTTTTCACGCAAGGTCCGATTTCCGCCAGCACCCCCGAGCGGTCGTGAGATGAACTGATGTCGCGCTACCCTTGGCGTCCTCGATGTGGTCGAGGCGATGCTGCCGCTCATCTGGCGTAGTGCCGGCGGCCGCATCGTCAACGTATCGAGCACCATGGGCTCCTTGGCGGATCAGAAAGATGTTCAGTCGCAGTACTATTCGATGGTCGTTCCTGCTTATCAGGCGTCCAAGGCGGCGGTGAACAGCATCACCATCGGGCTGGCGAAGATGCTCGCCGGCACCACCGTCAAGGTCACGTCGGTGTGCCCGGGTCATGTGCAGACCGACCTCGCCCCCGGCAACCGGGTACAGGCGCCGTTGACCGCGGACGAGGCGGCAGCCGTTGTGCTGCGTGCGGCGACGCTTCCCGACGACGCCGAGTCGGGCACCTTCATCGACGCGGCCGGGCCCGTACGCTGGTAGCCGGTGTCGGGGTTGGTGGGTGCGAGGTGAGAGCCCTGGACCTGTGAACGCAGGAAGGCGAACAGGTGCCGGCACCGCCGCGAGTACCACGATCGGCCGTACCGCTCTGGGCACTGATGAGCGCCGCCGCTGCTCCCGTCGTGTTGATCGGCTCGTCTGTGATCGCCGCGATGATCATCACCGAGAAGTACGACGCCATGAAACAGACGCTCAGCGACCTGGCGACGATCCCCGGCGGCGGCTGGGTGATGGCTGTCGGGATCGCCCTGAGCGGGGCATGCCAGATCGTTACGAGCGCTGGCCTGACCGGCATCAGGAAACGGGCGCGGATCGCGTTGGCGGGGGCAGGCGCGTGTGGGATCGCCGTGGCGTTGTCACCGGTGGACGTCGCCCCCACGTTCCATCTCCTCGCGGCCGGAGGTTCAGCGGTCCTGTTCTGTCTGTGGCCTCTGCTGGCGATCTCGCGCGCGCCGTCTGCCGCCCTGACCATTCGACCGGCCGTGGCGACGACGGCCTCGCTCATCCTGTGGGCCGTACTGGGGTGGACGGTTCTGGAGACCGGCGGAGGCGACCTGCTGGGGCTCGCCGAACGGGTCAACTTCACCGCCGAGATGCTGTGGCCTCTGGTGGTGGCCATCGATCTGCGGCGCCGGGGAACGCAGGTCAGGGCAGGTTCGAGCGGGTTGAACGGCCCGCGGACCACTCCCACCGAAACGTTTACACCCCGCTGATTTAAATCCCCGGCCGGCTCGCCCAGGTGGCGAATTGGCCCCTCGGCGCCGCAGCAGCCCAGGTCACGGCGCAGTCGACCGGACGGCGCCTGGCGCATTCCGAACGGCCGCTCGCCGCGGCGCATTCGGCCCGGCCGGACCCCGAAAAACGGGCGTTATGGTGCCATTCATGCAGATGAGGCCACCTGGCGGCACGCGATTGCGTGCCGACAACGCACGCATGGTCGCCGATGTTCTGCGACGCCAGGTCCACGACGGAGACGTCGCAGGATCGCTTGATGAACCCACCCTCATCGCCGACTTCGGCGTATCTCGCAACACCATCCGCGATGCCTTGACCATCCTGCGCGACGAAGGACTCATCGAACGCTCTCCTCGTGTCGGCACCCATGTGGTGGCGCGACAACTCGAACACGGTCTGGACGCCCTGCAAGGACTCAAGGAGACGTTCCTCATGCACGGCGAGGTCCGCAACACCGTCAAGGTGGCGACCTTGGTGGACCCTCCCCGCGCCGTGGCACGCAAATTGGCACTCGACGGCGGTGAGCAGGCCGTTTACATCGAACGGCTGCGGTTCCTCGATGACGAACCCATCAGCCTCGACGTCACCTATCTCGTCCCCGACCTGGGCATCCCGCTGATCCAGCACGATCTGGAACACAACGACGTCTTTGCCTTGCTCGAGCAGATCGCGGGCGAAAGGCTGGGCCGCGCCACGATGACCGTCGAAGCGGTGAACGCCGACCCACACTCTGCGGCCCATCTCGAGATCGCCTCGGGCGCAGCCATGTTGCTGCTCGAACGACTCACCCACCTACAAGCCGGAGACCGACCCGTCGATCTCGAATACATCCGAATGCGCAACGACCGAGTCTGCCTGCGCAGCACAGCCCGCCGAACACAGGAGTAATACCCGTGAGCCAAGTCAACGCCCGAGCCGACGTCCCGGTCACCATCGACGAATCCCTGTGCATCACGGGCTGCACGCTCTGCGTCGAGGTGTGTCCCCTCGATTCACTGGCCATCAATCCCGAGAGCGGTAAGGCCTTCATGCACGTCGACGAATGCTGGTACTGCGGCCCCTGTGCGGTCCGGTGCCCCACCGGAGCGGTCACCGTGAACATGCCGTACCTGCTCCGCTGAATCATTCCCCACCAGCCCAACACCTTTCGCACTCCACCCTTTCGCTCACCAAGGAATACTCGATGAGATCAACCGTGTCTCGACGTGCCCGATTCGGCACCCTGTTCACCGCTGCTGCGATCGTGCTGACGTCGGCGGCCTGTTCGCTGGACAGTTCCGATGACGGCGACGCCGTTCGGGTGGTCGTCGGGTACCAGTCCAAAACCATCAACACCGTGACGGCCGGGACCCTGCTGCGCGCCGAGGGAGACTTCGAGAAACGCTTGGAGGAGGTGACCGAGCGGACCGGCCAGAAGTACAGCGTCGAATGGCAGGACTACGACACCGGCGCTCCGATCACCACCGGAATGATCGCAGGCAAGATCGACATCGGGTCGATGGGTGACTACCCGATGCTCATCAACGGGTCGCGGGCGAACGCCAATGACGCAACACGCACCGAGATGTTGTCGGTCACCGGTTCGAGCCCCAAGGGCTCACTGAACATGGTTGTGGTCTCACCTGATTCAGATGCGACGACCATTGCTGATCTGCGCGGCAAGAGCGTCTCGGCCAGCGTGGGCTCGGCTGGACACGGCACCCTGGTCCAGGCGCTCGACCGCATCGGCATCAACCCCAACGACGCCGTCAACGTGCAGAATCAGCAGCCCCAGGTCGGCGCGTCTGCGCTCGAGTCGAACAAGGTCGATGCGCTGGCTCAGTTCGTCGCCTGGCCGGGTCTGCTGGTGTTCCAGGACAAAGCGCGGCTTCTGTACGACGGCGCCCAGCTCGGTGTTCCCACGCTGCACGGTGTTGTCGCCCGCTCGGCGTTCGCTGATGAGCACCCGGATGTGGTGTCCGCCTTCTTGCGGGCGCAACTCGACTCCACCAAGTCCCTGATCGACGATCCGCTCGCCGCCGCGAACCTGGTCGCCGAGGACAGTGGCCTGCCCGCCGAAGTGGTGTACCTCTACAACGGCCCCGGCGGCACCGACTTCAACCCTGCAGTCAAACCGCAACTGGTGGAGGCACTTCGGGGCGACCAGCCCTACCTCAAGTCGATCGGCAGCTTCGAACACGAGCTCGACCTCAACACGTTTGTGAACACCGCACCCCTTGAGCAGGCATTCACCGCGGCCGGTCAGAACTACGCAGAGTCACTGGCATCCACGCAGAATGCGTCGCAGATCCGTGGCCGTGACCCGGTGTGCAACACCGACGTCGACCCGGCCGATGCAGCAGAACTGTGGCTCGACGGCAGCGACAACACGCAGCCGGCGGCCGGACCGACGTGCCTGCTCAAAGCAATTCGGCAGGCCCAGTCGCAAGGCGAATCTGTTCGTGCAGCGTATATCTCGGACCCGCTGCTCGGAACCCGATGGTTTGCCGACAAGGCGGTGTGGCTGCGGGACGGAACACAGTTCGTGCCGTTCACCACCCAGGACAGCGCCAACGAATACATCAAGACCCATCCCGGGGCTGTGCCGGCGTCGTACGATCAGGCTGTCGCGGAGGTCATCTGATGGCCACCGCCACCGTCACCCCGGCGCTGGACATCCAGACACGTTCAGCGACAGCACCGAAGTCTGCCCGGAGCAGAACACACTGGCTGACCGTCTGGCCACTTCGCATCCTGGTCCTCGTCGCCGCTGCGGGACTCTGGCAGTTCTTGACCACCGCCGACGTCGTCCTGTGGGCCCGGTTCGACACGGTGCCGTCGGTCACCGACATCGCGCAGGCATTCTGGACGAGTCTGGGCACCGAGGAGTACTACCTCGACCTGGGCCAGTCGCTGATCCGGATCGGCGCCGGTTTCGCACTCGCCGTCGGCGTCGGCGTTCCGGCCGGAATCCTGTTGGGGCGCTCTAGTATTGCCACCAACACCGTTGGCACCCTCACCGAGGTCCTGCGTCCCATCCCCGCCATCGCCCTGGTGCCGGTGGCGATTTTGGTACTGCCGACCGACGAAGCCGGCATGGTGTTCATCACCTTCGTCGCCGCGTTCTTCCCGATCTCGGTGGCCACCCGGCACGCGGTGCGTGCTCTGCCGACCATCTGGGAAGATTCCGTCCTCACCATGGGCGGACGCAAGCGCGACGTGATCCTGCGAGTGGTGTTGCCCGGCATCGCCCCCGGCGTCTTCAGTGGACTGTCGGTGGGCATCGGCGTGGCGTGGATCTGCCTCATCTCGGCCGAGATGATCTCCGGCCGGCTCGGTGTGGGTTACCGCACGTGGCAGGCGTACACGGTGGTGGACTACCCACAGGTGTTTGTCGGCATGCTCACCATCGGCATCCTCGGCGCCCTCACCTCGGGCGGCATCGAGTTGATCGGCCGCCGAATGACCCGGTGGCTTCCCCGAGCTCAGGAGACCCGATGACCAGCACCATCAACTCCGCTACCGCCCTGATCCCGACAACCGGTCTTCGTCTCGAACTCGACGATGTACGACTCGACTACGGCGGCGACGCCGTGGTGGACGGACTCGACCTGACCATCGAACCGGGTGAGATCCTGGTCCTCACAGGCCCGTCGGGATGTGGCAAATCCACTGTGCTGCGGGCGATTGCCGGACTGTTGCCCGTATCGGGTGGCCGAGTGCTCGCCGACGCGGAGCCCGTACGCAAGACCTCGCGTGATCGGGCCATGGTCTTCCAGGACGACGCCCTGCACCCGTGGCGCACCGTGCGCGGCAACATCATGCTTGCGCTCACCCTCCGCGGGGTGCCGCGTCGAGACCGCAAGGCTCAGGCGGAGCGGTGGATGGACGAGATCGGGCTGGCCGATTTCGCCGACTACCTCCCGAAGTCGCTCTCGGGCGGTATGCGTCAGCGAGTCCAACTCGCCCGCGGACTGGCCGGTGCACCGAGGGCGGTGCTGATGGACGAGCCGTTCGGCGCGCTCGACGCCCAGACCCGGTCGACCATGCAGGCGTTGCTGATCGACACGCTGGCATCGCATCCCGCGACCGTGGTGTTCGTGACCCACGACGTGGACGAGGCGCTGCTGCTCGGCGACCGGGTTGTGGTGTTCGGGCGCGCCGGACGCCCGGTCCGCGACATCGTCGATGTGCCGCGTCCGCGTGACCCCGACCACCGGGATGCCACAGCGACCGCCCAACTGCGTGCGCGGATCACCGCCGCACTCGAGAACTGAAGGACCACATGGACATCCCGAACATAGCTGACCGCGATCGCCGGGAATGCGACGTCTTGGTGATCGGCGGCGGCACCGCCGGGACGATGGCTGCCCTGACCGCCGCGGAGAACGGCGCATCGGTGTTGCTGCTGGACAAGGCGCACGTGCGGCACTCGGGTGCGCTTGCCATGGGTATGGATGGCGTGAACAACGCCGTCATCCCCGGCAAGGCGACGCCGGAGGCGTACGTCGCCGAGATCACCAGGGCCAACGACGGCATCGTCAACCAGAAGACCGTGTATCAGACGGCGACTCGTGGCTTCGCGATGATCGGGCGTCTCGAGAAGTACGGCGTGAAGTTCGAGAAGGACGAACACGGTGAGTACGCGGTGCGCCGAGTTCATCGCTCCGGTTCGTACGTGCTCCCCATGCCCGAGGGCAAGGACGTCAAGAAGGCCCTCTACCGAGTGCTGCGCAAAAAAGAGATGCGCGAGCACATCACCATCGAGAACCGGCTGATGCCCGTGCGCGTGCTCACCGAGAACGGCCGGGCCGTCGGCGCGGCTGCATTGCACACGCGCACCGGCGAATTCGTGGAGATCGCCGCCAAGACGGTGATCCTGGCGACCGGCCCGTGCGGGCGGCTAGGTCTGCCGGCGTCCGGCTATCTCTATGGCACGTACGAGAACCCGACCAACGCGGGCGACGGGTACTCGATGGCCTACCACGCGGGCGCCGAACTCAGCGGGATCGAGTGCTTCCAGATCAACCCACTCATCAAGGACTACAACGGCCCGGCCTGCGCATACGTGGCCAACCCGTTCGGCGGTTACCAGGTGAACGCCGAAGGTGAGCGATTCGTCGACTCCGACTACTGGTCCGGCGACATGATGGCGGAGGTGAAGACCGAGATCGAATCAGCCCGCGGGCCGATCTATCTCAAAGTGAGCCACCTGCCCGACGAGACACTCGATGCACTCGAATCAATCCTGCACACCACCGAACGGCCGACCCGTGGCACGTTCCACGCCAACCGCGGTCACGACTACCGGACCCATGACATCGAGATGCACATCTCTGAGATCGGCTTGTGCAGTGGACATTCCGCATCCGGGGTGTGGGTAGACGAGAACGGCCGCACCACCGTCGACGGGCTTTACGCGGCAGGCGATCTGGCATGCGTACCGCACAACTACATGATCGGCGCCTTCGTGTACGGCGAGCTCACCGGTCAGCACGCCAGCGACACCGCGCGGGACCGCGCGATGCCGACGACATTGCCACTCGACCAGCTCGCGGAGGCACACGACCTGATCTACCGGCCGCTGAGGCACCCCGACGGTCCCCCGCAGCCACAGGTGGAATACAAGCTTCGTCGCTTCGTCAACGACTACGTCGCACCTCCGAAGTCCGCGAACAAACTGGCCATCGCCATCGAGTCTTTCGAGCGGATGCGCGGTGAGATAGACGAGATGGGCGGGCGCACACCGCATGAGCTGATGCGTTGCGCCGAGGTCTCGTTCATCCGCGACTGCGCCGAGCTGGCGGCGCGGAGTTCGTTGACACGCACCGAAAGTCGGTGGGGTCTCTATCACGAGCGGGCCGACATCCCCGAACGACAGGATGACCGGTGGGGCTACCACCTCAACGTCCGGAAAAACGCCGCAGGTGACATGGAGTTCCTGGGCCGGCCGGTCGAACCCTACTTCGTACCGGTGGACGGTCTCGACCACATCCCGCCCGCCGATCGTTCCGTCGTCGCCATCGAGCAGCCCGAGGTGGTCACCGGGCCTGCCCATGCGGGCGTGGAGAGTCCGGTCCGTACGCTCGCGCGTGTCGAAGACCGCCAGTCGGTCGCTGCGGCCTCGCCGCGGATCGTTGAACTGCTCGCGATGGGATCAGCCGGTATCGACGATTTCGAGTCGTACCTCGCCGACGACGACGCCACCGTGCGGAAGACCGCCATCTCGGTCCTGACGGAGAACACACCGGAGGGTTTTGATGTCGCGATCGCACGCGCGCTGAGCGACGTGGCGCCTGAGGTGCGTCGCTTCGCTGCGCAGGGGTTGCAAGAGCTGGTCGAGGTACTCGACGCGACCGATGAGTTCATCACGATCCTCCACGCGACGCTCACCTCGGTGGATGCGACAGTGCGTGCCACCGTCCTCGACCTCCTACGCGCCCTGCGCGCGGCACCCGCGGAGACGTTCGCCGCCGCGCTCGCCGACAGCGATCACCGCGTGCGCATCGAGGCCGTTCGCGGACTAGTGTCACTGGACGAATCTGCAGTGATCGCCGAGTCGGTCGGCGACGTCAACCGAGAGGTCCGCATCGCCGTTGCCGCGGGGCTCGCGACCGTTGGGACCAAGGGCGCCGAGGCGGTCCGCGTTCTTGCCCAGGACATCGATCCGCTGGTGCGAGCGGCTGCATTCGAAGCGATGGCTCGCCTCGGAGAAGCCCCCGTGGACGGTCCGCTGCTGGTCAAAGCCCTCAAGGACTCCGCCTGGCAGGTGCGGGTCGGCGCGGCGCGAGGCCTGGTCTCGGCGCCGGGGCCCGCGGCGATCGCAGTGTTGTCGGCGGCGATCACCGATCCTCACAACGACGTGCGCAAGGCCGCCGCCCTCACACTCAGCCACTGGTCCGACGATCCCGAGGTGCGAGTCGTGCTCGACGCGGCTGCCGACGACACCGATGCCGATGTGCGTGCCGCGGTTCGGCGGGTGGTCGCCGCGCACTGATTTCGGCGCGACCCTTTCCAGGCGACCACCTCCGTGTTAGCGTGACAACGCACATTGTCGTATCAATGTCCGTTGTCTTAGTTTGTGGAGGTTCTCCGATGTCTGTGAACGCGGCACAAGCGCACCACGATTCGTCCCACGACAACGTGGTGAGCATGCACGATCAGGGCACCGACGAGGTGTCCAAGCGTCTGCTCGCCTCGGCGGCTCGGCTCTCGCGCAATGCGATGACCGAGATCGATTGGGACCAGCCGATGGACCCGGACAAATACGGATGCAGTCCCGAGTGGTCGTCGCTGTACGGCACCGACTACTGGGACGAGCTGACCGAGTCGCAGCGCGTGGCACTGACCCGCCACGAGTTCGCGTCGATCATGAACATCGGCATCTGGTTCGAGATGATCTTGCAGGAGATGGTGATCCGGGATCAGTACCTGGGCGATTACCACGACCCGGAGTTCCAGTTCGCGCTCACCGAGATTGCCGATGAATGCCGGCACTCGATCATGTTCGCGAAGGCCTCGCAGAAGATGGTCGGTAAGTCCTACCACCCGTCCAGGTTCGTCGGATGGATGGGCAAGGTCTTCATGCGCACGGCACGTTCCGAGATCGCGTACACCGGAATCCTGGTGGCAGAAGAGATCCTCGACGTCTTCCAGCGCGGCTGCATGCGTGATGAGAAGGTGCTCCCGTTCATCCGCACGGTCAACGAGATCCACGTCCTCGAAGAGTCGCGGCACATGAAGTTCGCGCGCGAAGAGGTCCGGGATGCGATGAAGGGCGTGGGCTGGTTGCGCCGGCAATGGAGCGCACTGGTGGTGTCCATCGCTGCCGCGTTCATCTTCACGAGCATGATCCGTCCGCAGGCGTACGCCGACGCCGGTCTCGATGCCAAGCGGGCTGTTGCCACCCGCCGATCCAACGAACACTTCCACTCGATGGTCCGGAGCAGCTGCGCACACCTGATGAGCTTCCTCGACGAAGCCGGCCTGCTCACCACACCCGCCGCCCGCGTCTATCGCAAAGTCCACATGCTCTGATGTTCGTCATCACCCAAACCTGCTGTAGCGACGCAGCATGCGTGTCCGTGTGCCCGGTCAACTGCATTCACCCGACACCGGAGGAACGCGGGTTCGGCAGCTCCGACATCCTGCACATTGATCCAGAAGCCTGTATCGACTGCGGCGCCTGCGCCGACGCCTGCCCCGTGGACGCGATCTACCCCGCCGACAAGCTGGGCACCCGCGACAAGGTGTTCATCGACATCAACGCGTCGTACTACCGCGACAACACCGACGTGACCTCCGGGTGGACGCCGATCACCTACCCTGTCATCCCGAAATTACCTGCAGGTCAGCGTATTGCGGTGGCCGGAACCGGCCCCTCCGGAGGTTACGCGTTGCGCAGCCTCCTGGACCGCACCACCGCCGACATCACGGTCATCGACAAGTTGCCCACCCCCGGTGGCCTGGTACGCGCCGGCGTGGCACCTGATCACCCCGGCACCAAGAAGGTGCTGCGAGGATTCGACATCCTGTACCGCGACCCGCGGGTCACCCTGGTCACCAACGTGGAGGTCGGCGAAGATGCTGCCGCCGGCCAAATTTCACCCGCCGAACTGGCCGACCACTTCGACGCGGTCTTCTACGCGGTGGGGGCCAGCGACTCCCGGCAGCTCGGAATCCCAGGTGAGGACCTCGACGGCTCGACCTCGGCCACCGACCTGGTTGCCTGGTACAACGCCGCACCGGCAGTCGCCGATGCTCAGGTGTTGCGCCACAACAACACCGGACGCGTCGTGGTTGTCGGCACCGGCAACGTGGCACTGGACGTGGCCCGGATCCTCGTATCGCCTCCCGACCTTCTCGCGACCACCGACATCGCCGACCGGGCGTTGGAGGTCTTGCGGCGCCAGAATGTGCGCGAGGTCGTGCTACTCGGCCGCCGTGACCAGGCCGGAGCTGCCTACTCCGCGGCCGAATACCGAGCGCTGAACTCCATTCCGGGTGTTGATGTGGTGGTGGAGAACGATCCCGCCGTCATCTCTGACGACAGCGGGGTGGCCGACCCGCATGCTCGTCGCATCGTGTTCCGGTTTCACTCGGCTCCCGAGGAAATTCTCGGCGAGTCCTGGGTGAGCGGTGTTCGGGTTCGTACCGGCGCCACCTCCCATGTCATCGCCGCAGACCTCGTGGTGCGATCAATCGGCTACCGCTCCACCCCGATAGCCGGCCTCCCGTTCGACCAGCAACGCGGGGTGTTCCCCAATGTTGATGGCCGCCTACTCGACACGAACGGCGACGTCACCCCGGGCAGCTACGTTCTCGGCTGGGCAAAACGTGGGCCCACCGGTGGCATCGGGGCCAACAAGGTGTGCGCCGAAGCGACGGTGGACAAATTCTTGATCGACGCGGAAAAGGGACTTTTGTCCGGTCGATCGCACGGCCAGAGGCACTTCGACGCACTGCTCCGACAACGCAAGGCTCCGGTGATCGGTTATCGGGGCGTGCGAGCCATCGACCGCGCCGAACGGCGGCGAGGCGAAGAGCTCAACCGCCCACGGGTGAAGTTCACGTCTGTACCCGACATGGTGAAGGCGGCGGGGATACGCAAGCGCTGAGCGAGCGTCGGTCCTGCCGAGGCCTCGAGTTCAGATGAGCGTCTTCAGCAGGGCTTTCAACTCGGTCGCCGTGTGCTTGAGGGGAGTTGTCGATCTGGTCGACTTGCTCAACATCACCGCGCCTTCGAGCGCTGCAAGAGTCAGTGTGGCGAGACGTTTGCCGCGGGCTCGTGACACACCCTCGTTGACGATCACCCGTTCGAGCCCGAGCATCCAGGCGTTGAACCAGCGTCCTGCCGCCTCCCCCAGTTCGGCGTCGGCCGGCCCCGCGCCCACCGCAGCGCCCGCGACCGGGCATCCCGCGGCAAAGTCACTGGTCTCGAGCAGATCGGTCCACCAGCGAACGAAGGTGTCGATGGCAGCGATCGAACCGCGCTTCGCGGCCGATTCGATGACGCCGTTGATGATGGTGCCCGCATAGTCCAGCGCTTCGGCGACGATCTGCTGCCGCCCCTGCGGGAAGTGGTAGTAGACCGAGCCACGCGGCGATCCGCTGCGTTCGAGCACCGCATCCACGGTGACACCGGCGGCTCCACGCTCACGCATCACCTCGACGGCGCCGATCAGCATCCGTTCACGCGTGCCCTGACGCTCCACTGTTCTCCTCCGCGACGCAGCCGGTCATATGTCGTAATGGATACTACGTAACAGCTACGACGCAGAGTTCAAGATCGACCGGTCAGGATGGTCCGTCAGGCCCGACGGCGGTGGTCGCGGCAGACGATGTCGCCGGCCCGGAATCCTTCCTCGGGTTCAGGATGAGACATGTTGTGGTCGCATGCGCGACCAGACGCCCTTCGTCGTCGTGCACCTTGCCTTGCGCCGTCGCAACGGTTTTGCCCACGTGGATGATCTCGCCCGTCGCTGTCAGCGTGCGGCCCTGCGTCGACACCGAACGAATGTAGTTCACGCCCAACTCCAGCGTTGTATACCCGACCCCCGCCGGGAGAGTTGTGTGCACGGCACAACCCATCACGGAGTCGAGCAGGGTCGCCGCGATGCCCCCGTGGACGCTCCCGAGTGGATTCGCGAAGTCAGGCGCGGTGGTGACTTCCACCGTGACCCTACCCAGATCCACCTCGGTGAACTTCATGCCCAGCAGCCGACCGATCGATGGAACATCCTGCAAATCAGCATTTTTGATCCACTGCAGGACTTCCAAACCGGTCATCTCTGCGAAGTTGTCATGCGCCACTCTGTTCTCCCTTGTTGCTGATCGACGAGCAGGTCGCCCCACCGAGGACTTCCGATCCGGCGTCCTCCGTGCTCTACTATGCCATACAACATAACAACGGTCATTGACTTATAAAGAAGGTCCTTCCGCAATGTCACACGGTCCAAACGCTTTTTTCCGATCCACCGGCGCGTTCTGCGCACGCCACAGGTGGTGGGTGATCGGTTTCTGGGTTGCGTTGGTGGTCGGGCTGAACCTGGCAGTTCCGCAGATAGAGCAGACCGTGTCGGAAAAATCCGCCGCGTTCCTGCCCGAACACATGCCGTCCGTCGACGCGTTGCGCGACATGTCGACGGATTTCGGCGCTCCAGCGTCCACAGCTGTGGGCAGTGTGGCTCTCGCCAACGACGGTGGGATCACCAGTGCCGACGAAGACTATTACCGACAGCTGATGGAAGTTCTGTCCGGCGACCATGAAAACGTCGCCTACGTACTGGACATGTACGGCAATCCTGCCACCCGCGCTGCCGCGATCAGTGCAGACGGCAAGGCAGTCAACGCCCTGGTGGTGGCCGAGGGCGACGTCGGCAGCACGCGCGCGCATCACAGCACGGTCGAAATTCGTTCGACAATCGACTCGATACCCAAGCCCGACGGGCTGACGGTTTATTACACCGGGGCCTCGCCGACCCTGGCCGATCTTTTTTCCTCCATCGATCTGTCGCTGCTCATCATCACGGGAGTGTCAGTTGTACTCATCACCTTGATGCTGCTGATCGCCTACCGTTCGTTGGTCACCGCCCTGATCCCGTTGGCGACCATCGGTTTCGGACTCGGTGCCGTGCGGCCCATGGTCTCGTTCCTCGGCGCGAATGAACTGATGTCGATCTCGAACTTCTCGATCGCCATCATGACGGCGCTGGTGCTAGGCGCCGGCACCGACTACGCGATCTTCCAGATCGCGGGCTACCACGACGCCAGGCGCGCAGGTGAAGATCCGGACGCGGCCGTTGCGACCGCAAGTGCGCGGGTCTCCCCGATACTGGTTGCGTCGGCCCTGACGATCGCTGCTGCTGCGGGCGCCATGATCTTCGCCGAGGTCGGGATGTTCAAGACGGCAGGTCCGCCGACCGCGATCGGGGTGCTGCTGGCGATGGCGATCTCGGTGACGCTCACACCGGCGCTGATGGCCGTGGCCGGGCGCCGCGGTCACATCGAGCCCAAGGCATCGACCGAACGTCGCTGGCGTCGACGTGGTGCGACGATCATTCGACACTCGGGCCCGCTGGTGGCGGTGTCGATGGTGGTTCTCGTCGCGTTGGCAGCGATGGTTCCCCTGTTGCGCGTCAGTTACGACGAAGAGTCGGTTCAGCTCTACGCCAACGACTCCACGCGCGGCTACGACAAAGTGCTCGAACACTATGGCGTCAACGAGATCCTGCCCGAGTACCTGATCATCCGGGCCGACCACGACATGCGGAACACCAACGACCTGGCGGCGCTCGAACTCGTGGCGATGTCGGTGTCGAAGTTGCCCGACATCGCTTATGTCCGGTCGATCACTCGACCCGATGGCTCACCGATCCCCGAGGCGTCCACCGGATATCAGGTGGGCCAGGTCGGCAATCGACTCGACGATGCCCATCGGCAGATGGTCGAGGCCACACCGGAGTTGCAGCGACTGGCATCCGGGGTGACTGCACTTCGCGACGGCGCCGACAGCGCGCTGGGACAGTTGCCACTCTTGGTCGACGGCACCAGTCAGGTTGTGGGACTGGCCGGTGGTGTGCTCGACGCGGTGGACACCGCGTCCCGAATAGTGGCGATCGCTTCTGATGGCCGCCTCTCCCTCCCCCAGGGAGTCACCGAACTTGCAACCCTTGCCGACACGCTGAGTCTTTTGGTCACAGCGGTTTCCACGAGCAATGCGGAAACTCTGGCTGCCACCGAGCAACTCGGCGACGTGTTCGGCCCCATGCTCATGACCGTGCCCGACGCACAGTGCCAGGCTGATCCCACATGCCTGGCGGCGCGGTCGGCGTTCAGCCTGTTCGACAAGGCCACGGGCGGGAAAGCCTCACGGACGTTGCAGCAGGCCGTGAACTTGTCGGGTGTGCCGGGCGAGGTCATCGACAAGGCACAGGCATTGCTGCCTGAAATCGAGACCGGGCTGAGTCAGGTCAAGGTTCTTCTCGATGGGCTCGGGGGTAAAACCCCGGAGCAGCTGCGTTCTGAGCTGGGTGCCCTGACTGCGGGGATCACTGAACTCTCGACGGGAATGACACAGCTGGCCGAAGGGCTTCGCCAGGTCAAGGCCGGCACCGACAAAACCGTGTCGCTCACCGGGCAACTCACCGCCGGGCTCGGCGAAGCCGGAGACTACCTACAGACGATGGCTCGAGACACGACGTCGGGCCCGGGGGCTGGTTTCTACCTTCCTGCACAGGGTCTCGAAGATCCGCGATTTGTGGCGGGCACAAAACTCTTGCTGTCACCCAACGGCAAGACCGCGCGGATGCTCGTGGTGCGCAGCATCAACCCGTACGGCCATGAAGCGATTCGCACGGTGCACCACATCGCGGACACTGCCCGGACGGCAACCACCGGAACGGTTCTCGACGGTGCGGAGGTGAGCTCGACCGGTCTGACCTCGTTGTCTGCCGACATGAATGATCAGGTCAACAGAGACTTCGCACTGTATGCCGTGGTCGCAATCCTGGCGGTGTTCCTGATCCTGGTCGTGTTGCTCCGCAGCATTCTCGCGCCACTGCTCCTGGTCTTGACTGTGCTGCTGTCGTTTGCGGCGACCGTTGGGTTGTCCATTCTCTTCTGGCAGTACGGGCTGGGTATCGATCTCGATTGGTCCGTCGTACCGTTGGCGTTCATGGCGCTTGTCGCCGTCGGCGCGGATTACAGCATGCTGTTTGCATCCAGGATTCGCGAAGAATCCCAGACCGGGATGATCGGAGGGATCATCCGCGGCTTTGGATCGACCGGTGGTGTGATCACCACGGCCGGTGTCGTTTTCGCTGTCACAATGTTTGCCCTCATGAGTGCAACCGTGATCAATCTTCTCCAATTCGGTTTCACCGTGGGTGTCGGGCTCATCCTCGACGTAGTGGTGGTTCGGTCGGTCCTGGTACCGGCCGCAATGGCCGCGATCGGCAACCGCATCTGGTGGCCTGCGAAAGTATGACGACCCGCCGCTTCTGGGTGGTGGGCGTTTCGGCGTAGCGTCCATCACTCAGCCCTGTCGGCGAGTTCCGGACGGCCCGCGAGAACAGCGGCCAGGTTGTATCCGCTTATACGCAGTGGGTTCTCGCGGGTACCTGGAGTGCCGTGGTCCTCCTGCGCCCGCGAATACTGACCGTGGCTGTCCACGCCGTCGCGGTGCACGTTGTCTGCAGTCGTTCGCTCGTCGGTGGACAACTGGATGAAGTCCGAAGCGAACGGGTTGGGTCCGTGAATGCCCTCTCTGGCAGCCAGGTTGATCCACCGATCGTCGGGGTCGTTCATCAGGTACGCGTGCCCGTGTTCCAGTCCCAATTGTGAAGAGGTGTTCGCGTACACGCCCGGACTCCCGTAGAACACGGTGTCATCGACGTACTCATGCGCTCCTGCTTGCATGGCCAGCGACGCCGTCGTCGATCCGTAGGAGTGCCCGTTGAGTACAAGGTGCTGCTCGGCCTCGGAATGGTCGCTGGTCAGACCCAGCGAACGCGTGAAGTCGACGAGGCTGTCTGCGCCGGCTTTCGCTTTGCCATCCCCGAGTGCTTCCCACGGGGCACCGTCGTTGACGTCGGGGGTGTCGTACCCGATCCACGCCACCGTCGAGACGGCTTCTCCCTCACCGCCGGTGGTCGCGAGGATGCCTAGTGCTTCGCGGCGCAATGCGCCCGCCTCACTTGTCATGGTGCCGATCGACCTCGCTTCGGTGTTCACTCCGGGCACGGTCACGCTGACGTGGCGCGCTTTGTCTGGATCCCCTACCGCCACAGCGGCTTTTGTCTCTTTCCCGTCAGGCTGAAAGGTCAGTAGGAACGCTTGCGCTCCGGTGTCATTGTGATCAACGCGGTAGTCCCCGTTCAGCGCCGTTTCGATGGCGCGCAAACTATCGAGCTCTTCGCGCTTTGCCGCCAATCGTGAGGCGAGTGCGTACTGACCCCGGGCGCCGATGTACGCCCTGTCGAGCGCGGCGAGTTCGGCCTCCACTCGTTGCGTCCGCGCCACCAGCGCGATCCGATTGGCAACGTCGCGCGAGGCAGCGTCCACACCGTCGAGGTTTCCGATCAACCCTGGATACTCCGCGATCATCTGCTGCTTCTGCGCTTCCGGGAGCGCCCGCCACCAGGCGTCGACCTCTTCGGGCGACTTGGTGTCCATGTTCGGCCAGGTGGGCGCAGTCAGGGATGCACCTGCCCGGCCGGACTCGAACGCCTCTGTGAGCGAGCCGAACTCCGGATAGGCGATCTCGCCGGCCACGATCTTGCGCAGGACAGACGCGGTGTCGTTGTCGATGTCCTTGGCCTGGACGACGAGCGCTCGCGCACGGACCAACAGGTGCCTTTTCGTCTTCTCCCGCTCTGCCCGTTCTTCGCCCGTCAGGTCCGAGTGCGCGGGGGCCATCTGCGACGCATCATCGACTGTCGGCGGGGGATGGATCACCATGTCTGCATCGGATGCGTCGGCGCGAAGGAGCGTCAACGCCGACTTCAATTCGCCGACGGCGATACTCGTCTGTCGGGCCAACTCCGACGCCGCGCCCAACGCAGCTGCCTCGTCGTTGAGCGATGTGGACACGGATCGGAACGATTCCCCGGCCGCGGTTGCTCCTTCGCCTTTCCACCCAGGAGTCGCCGCGACCTTGCGCAACATTGCGTCGGCGTCGACCACAGATGTGAAGCGGCCGTTGAGTTCTGCGACCAGCACGTCGAGTGCGGCAGTGTCCCAGTTGTCGATGTCGGTGAGATCCACGACTGCGCCGCCCGCTACAGCCGCAGCCCGGTCGAGGATTGTTCGAAAGTGCCTGCCGCGCAGTCATCGACCGACCCATACGACGCCGCGGCTCCCGCCAGGCCCGTGGCGAGCCCTTCCAGCGCACCCACCATCTCGCCGGCCCGCCGATCGAGCGTTGTCACGTAGGCGACGAACTCCGCCTGCGTCGAGGTTCCGAAGCCGTTGACGCACAGAGCAATATGACGTCCCGATCGTTCCATTGCCACTCCCAGGTCTTCGCCCAGAAGCGCCGCTTCCCTACCCCACCGCGCAAGGCCGATCGTGTCGACCTCAGCATGTGATTGATTCCCCACAGTTCCCCCGAACCTCGCCCGAACCCAGTGGCGTTAGGACGCCGGCTCGAACTCGACGGTTCCAGACGGGATGGCTGCGCCGCATTCTGAACACCCCGACCACAACGCGGTCAATCGGTGGCGGGCCAGGGCACCTGCAAGAGAACTCGTCACGCCGACGGTTTGCCCGCCACCAGGTCTTCGATGTCGAGGCCCCATCGCCCGAACGTCTCGTCGAACTTTCTTTCGTGCTGCTGCGCGCGACCGAGCTTGTCGCCGGAATACCGTTTGCGAGCCCACCTCGACTTCGGCCTGGCGAGGCGCAACGCGCCGATCCAGGCCACGGGAGGAATGAACGCGCCGATCGCAGCCGTCTGGTACTTGCCCTTCTCGACACAGAACAACAGTGAGAGGATGTGGAACGGAATGGTGCCGAGCAGGACAAAGTGGCCGGGCGTCCCGACGTTCGACACAACGGGATCGATGCCGAGCAGCACCAGTCCGAGGAGTGAGCCCGTCAGGGCGACCACCTGCACCGACAGCTGGCCCTCGGCGGACCAGTAGACGTCTTGCAGGTGCAGGATCATGGCGAACTCGTCGAGCACCAGTGACGATCCGACCCCGATCATCACCGCACTGACCTCAGCCCATGGTGAGTCACCGTGGACAGCCACCGACAGGAATCCCCCACCGATCGTGGAGATGATCCCGGGGACAGCGTGATGGATGTGCACGCCGCCGGCGACGTTGTCGTGGAAGGGGCCGCGCCCGGAGCGAATCATGCGGGTGATGGTCCGGGTGACCACAAACGTGATCATGAACGAGGCGAAGAGCAGCAACATCGGCAGCCTGGTGCCGTCTACCAGGCCCTCGAGGAACGACATGGCTAGAAGCTACAGCGATCTTGCTGAGATACGCTCGACCGCGTCAACAGGCCCGGTGAGGAGACAGCGCTGAACGATCAGACGGTGGTCCCGGCCGAGTCGCGTAGGTCGAGGTTTCGAGTCGGCCCGAACGTGGATGCGGTCGCCGTCGCCGTGCTTGCGTTTGTCGTCAGTTTCGTCGGCATCGGCAATCCGTCCTTCTGGTACGACGAGGCCGCCACCATCTCGGCGTCCACCCGCTCGATCTCCGAGCTGATCGATCTCGTCTCGTCCACCGACTCGGCCCACACCTTCTACTACGTCCTGATGCATGGCTGGTTCGCCGTCTTCCCAGAATCGGAGGCGTGGTCGCGGCTGCCCAGCGCCGTCGCGATCGCTGTCGCCGGTGCGGGCGTGGTGGTGCTCGGCAAACTGCTCTCGCGTCGCGCCGTCGGCGTGACCGCCGGCATCGTCTTCGCGATCCTGCCACGGGTCACGTTGGCGGGCATCGAGGCTCGTCCTTACGCCCTGGCCATCGTGGTGTCGACATGGCTGACCATCGTCCTGATCGTCGCCATCCGACGCGGGGTCACGTCCTGGTGGCTGCTCTATGCGGTTCTGGTGGTGTTGTCGGTTCTTGTCAACATCCACCTGTTATTGCTGGTACCGGTTCATCTCATCGCCCTGGTCATGCTCGGCAACAACCGGAGTCAGCTCCGTGCCTGGGGGCTGTCGACCGTTCTTGCCGTGGTACTGCTCAGCCCCTACCTCGCATTCATGCGGGCCAAATCCACCCAGCTCAGTTGGATCGACCCTCTCGACGGGCGTGTGTTCGGCAATGTCCTGCTGACTCAGTACTTCGATTTCTCGATCGCCTTCGCGGTGGTGGCCTTCCTGCTGCTGGGCAGCGCCGTGGTGCTGTTCGTCGCCCGGCGAGAGTGGATCGCCACCGGCGGCATGCGTGCTGTGGTCGTGCTCTCGATCGTGTGGATCGTGATTCCCACCGTCGGGTTGCTGTTGTATTCGTTGATGTCGCAACCCATCTACGTCGATCGGTATTTGTCGTTCACTGCGCCTGCGATGGCTCTGCTGATTGGGGCCTGCGTGGTGGCCATCGCGCAGAAGCCTCCGGCCATCGCCGCTGTGCTCGTCGTCATGGCGATCGCCGCGACGCCCAACTGGATCGATCAGCGCGGTGACTACGCCAAGTTCAAGATGGACTACAGCCAGGTCGCCGACCTCATCGGAGCGCAGGCTTCGCCCGGCGATTGTTTACTGCTCGACGACACCGTCTCGTGGGAGCCCGGCCCCATCCGCCCGCTGCTAGCCGCGCGGCCAGAGGCGTATCGGGGCCTGATCGATGTCGGGCTATGGCAGCAAGCGCGCCCCGGGGGACTGCTCTGGGACACCAACGTGGCACCCCATCTGCGCCGTGCCCAGATTCGTGCCTGCACCGTCATCTGGACCATCTCGGAGAAAGACAAGAGCTTGCCGGCGCACGATGCGGGTCCCGCACTGGACCCAGGGCCCCGCCTCGGCCCGACCATCGCCTACCGCGTGCCTGCACGGATGGGCTTCCATGTGGTCGAACGCTGGCAGTTCAACATCAGTCAGGTGACGAAGTCGGTGCGTTGACCGAGTCGAGCCGGTAAGTCAGCTGGGTGTCGGCCCGGTCTTCTCGGTCGACGGATCCACCGTCACGGTCCCCCGCCAGCCACCCACCACGCGCATCACGTGGTAGATCAGCAGGGCTGCAACGGCGCCCAGTGCGATACCGCCGAAGCTGAGGTCGCCGACGACCCAGGAGAAGTCGGCAATGCCGATCACCAGGGCGATGGCCGCGGTGAACTGGTTGACCGGTTTGGAGAAGTCCACTTTGTTGGTCACCCAGATGTGTACGCCGAGTATTCCGACGAGGCCGTAGAGCGCGGTGGTGACGCCACCGAGCACGCCGTCCGGGATCGCTGCGATGACGGCACCTACCTTGGGCGACATTCCGAGGATGATCGCCGCAACGCCGGCGACCCAATATGCCGCTGTCGAGTAGACCTTCGTCGCGGCCATCACGCCGATGTTCTCGGCGTAAGTTGTTGTCGCCGAACCGCCACCGCTGCCGGCGAGCACCGTGGCAACACCGTCTGCTGCCAGGGCGCGGCCGATGCGGTTGTCGTAGTTGAGACCGGTCATAGTGTTGATCGACTTGACGTGCCCGATGTTCTCGACAACCAGCACCAGCACCACCGGCAGGAACATCGGCAACACCGAGAGGTGGAAAGTCGGAGTGGTGAAGTCGGGCAGCCCAACCCAATCGGCCGAACCGATCTTGCTCGTGTCCACCTCGTCTCTCGCCAGCGCGAACAGGTAGCCGAGCACCACACTGGTGAAGATGGCCAAACGTCCGAGGAGTCCCCGGAACAGGATGAGTGACGCGATCAGCAGAACGAGCACCACGGTCGCCGTGATGGCGTCCTTCTCGTAGTTCGCCTTGGCTGTCGGCGCAAGATTGAGCCCGATCAGAGCGACAATCGTGCCGGTCACCACCGGGGGCATCAGCGCTTGGATCCAGCCGGTGCCGGCGTACTGCACCACCACGCCGATGATGATCAGTAGCGCACCGACCACCACGATGCCGCCGAGCGCTGCCGATTCGCCATTGGACGCAGTCGCGGCGAGGACGGGCGCGATGATGGCAAAGCTCGAGCCCAGATAGCTCGGTAGCCGGTTGCGCGTGATCAGCAGGAACAGGATGGTGCCGATACCGGAGAAGAGGAGGGTTGTCGCAGGCGGGAACCCTGTGATCACCGGAACCAGGAAGGTCGCACCGAACATCGCGACCACGTGCTGCAGGCCGATGCCTACAGTCCTGGGCCAGGTCAGCCGTTCATGGGGTGCCACCACGTCCCCGCTACCGGCCACCTGCCAGCTGAAGAACGACGGCGACTTCTTCTCGAGATGTTCGTTCGGCATGGCCATCAGTCTGAGGCATCCACAGGCGGCATCGGTGCATTGACCGGGTAAGTGGCGGCCTTCCGGCTCGGCTCATGTCCCGAACTCCACTTCCTCCGACTGCAGCCACACCCTCCGACTGCAACCGGAGCAACTGCACGAAGTCGGAGGAAACACGGGCGACGCCTGCAACCCCTTCGCACCCGGGGCCCAAAACCTCCGACACCAGCCACACCCTCCGACTGCAACCGGAGGAACCACACGAAACCGGAGGAACCACAGCCGACGCCCACAACCCCTTCGCTCCCGGGTCCCAAAACCTCCGACTCCAGCCACACCCTCCGGTTGCAACCGGAGCAACCACACGAAGTCGTAGGAAACACGGGCGACGCCCACAACCCCTCCGCTCCCGGGCCCCAGGCCCTCCGACACCAGCCACACCCTCCGGTTGCAACCGGAGCAACCACACGAAGTCGGAGGAAATGCGGCCAACGCCCCACTCCCTCCGACTTCTGCAGCACGCTCCTACCCAGCCACTTCAACCACCGACCCACTCACCGGACGTCTGGTCTGCAACCGCCAGATCGCGTGTTCGGTGTGAATACTGTTCCACCCCTTTGTCTTCGCCACGTCACGTATCCACCCACTGACCGATCGCGCGTCGACCTCACCTACCGGAAGCTCGAGCACGTCGGCCACATACTCGACCACCAGTCGATTCGCCTTCGCACCCGGTATCCCGGCGAGCATCAGCACGTACGCCCACGTCACGCCCGACCGCTGGCCGGGCACCTCACGCCACGACTTGTTGACAACATCGATAGCGTCGGACTCTGCTGTCAGCCGCAGTTCTTCGACCGACCGGATCCCCAGTCCGACAAGGCGGCTCGCGCCGTCTCGAACGGCCTCGGCCTTCAACGGCGCTCCTGGCGTCGTCGACGTCGGCCTACGGTTGCCGATCTGTTCGGCCCACGCCTGCGCGCTACCCAGCTCGTCGAACGTCGCGAGCAACTCCGCCGGCCCGTCGAGGTCCGCATCCCCACCCTGCCCCGATCGATACGTGCGGTAACGCTCGACGATGTTGGCCACCTGACCGTACTGAGCACCGGTTGAGTAGATCGAGTCGATGATGCACAGCGCCAACGACTCTGGATACGCCCTCGGCTTGATCCACAAAGCCTCGTCTCCCAGATCGCGCTCGCACGCGTTCACCAACGCTTCGATCCGAACATCCACCCCTGACGACATACTGCTCCCCCTTGATTGACGTCACCCATCCCCATGGGCAACACGTGGGGAGACCGTAGCGCCGGCCTACGACAACGGGGACCGCTCAGACGGCGGCGTTCTCCGACTTCCGGTGCCGGATACCGAACGCCGTGTACACCGCAGCCAACGCGGACACGATGACCAAGAGAGTCAGCCCGACCGTATAGCTGTGATCTTCGGCGTTGTACGTGGCTCCCATGACCAACGGTGGGAAGAAGCCGCCGAGTCCGCCTGCAGCACCGACAATTCCGGTCACGGAGCCGACGCGCTCCTGCGGCGCCTCCTTGGCCACCCAGCTGAACACCGATCCCGAACCGAGACCCATACATACGGCCATCAGCACGAAGTCGAGGCCGGCAGGAATCTCCAGGGGAGGTTTGGTGAGCATCCAGATCGCCAGGACGGACGCCCCGGCACACGAGATCACGGTGATGAGACGGGCTCCGAAGCGATCCGACAGGATGCCACCGAGCGGGCGGGCGACCACCGCCGCGATCGCGAAGCCGGCGGTGCGGGTTCCGGCTGCCTCCAGGTCGAATCCGTACACGTCGTTCAGGTAGGTCGGAAGGTACGTCGAGAAGGCGACGAACCCGCCGAACGCCGCAGCGTAGAGGAATCCCATCTGCCAGGTGATCGGCAGTTTGGCAGCGCCGATCAGCTTGGGCACCACCGCATCGTGATTCGCCGACCAGCGGGGTGAGTCCCGCATCAGCATCCAGCAGACAGCAGCGACCACCACGAGTGCCACAGCGATGATGACGTGGGTGGTGACGTATCCGAACCACTGGACAAAGCGCGGCGTGAAAAACGCCGACAGTGCTGTGCCGCCCATACCCGCGCCGAAGATGCCGGTGGCGAACCCTCGCCGCGACTTGTCGTACCAGGCGTTCACGAATGGGATGCCAACAGCAAACGAGGTGCCGGCGATACCGAGGAAAAAGCCCGCAATCACCAGGATCGTGTAGTTGTCGAAGTGCCCGCCGATGGCCACCAGGATGACGAACGGCACTGAGGCAAGGAGCAATACCGGGAACATGATTCGTCCGCCGAGCCGATCGGTCAGTGCCCCGGTGAGGATCCTGCCCAGCGAGCCCACCAGGATAGGGATGGCCACCAGCACCGACTTGGCTGTCGACGACAAGTCCATGTCGGCGGTATACCGAACCCCCAACGGACCGATCAGGTTCCAGGCCCAGAAGCTGATGGTGAACGCGGTGGTGGCGAGAACAAGATTGAGTGTCTGCGCGCGCCGGTCCACCGGTGCTTCCGTCCCTGTCGACATCGTCATCGTTCACGGTCCTTCACTCCGACCGGCGCCCATCCGCGCCGATACTGTTGGTTGCCAGGGGACGAATGCTGGTCACGGCTGCGGTAGACGATGTACGGCCGGAACAGATAGTGCACGGGTGCGGTGAACATGTGCACCAGCCGGGTGAACGGCACCATTGCGAACACCAGCATTCCGACGAGCACGTGGATGTGAAACCGCAACGGCGCGTTGTTCATCGCTGCAACGTCGGGATTGAAGTAGAAGATGGAACGGAACCATGGCGAGACCGTTTCCCGGTAGTTGACACCCTTCTGCCCAGGCACCACGCCGAGAAAAGTGCAGTACAGACCGAGCAGCAACGCGGCGGTGAGAACCAGATACATCACCTTGTCGTTGCGTGTGGTCGCCATGAACACCGGTCCGACAGTGCGACGCCGATAGATCAAGATGACCAGACCGGCCAAGGTGCACACGCCCGCGATGATGCCGAAGAACGCGGAGTTCAGATGGTAGAGGTCTTCGGTCACTCCCACTGCCTCGGTGAAGGATTCGGGGATCACCAGGCCGATGGCGTGGCCGATGATCACCACCAGGATCCCGAAATGGAAGAGGGGGGATCCAATGCGTAGCAGCCGCGATTCGTACAACTCCGACGAACGCGTGGTCCAGCCGAACTTGTCGTATCGGTAGCGCCAGATGGTGCCGCCGATCAGAAGGGCCAGAGTCAGGTACGGGACGACGCCCCACAGGAAGATGTCCACGTCTCACCTCGTCTCCGCGATGGGTAGCAGGCGGGGGTCGAACGGTTCGAGGCCAACCGTTTCCATCGGGATGGACGGTCGCATGGCCATCGCGGATTGACGGTCCGTCGGCGAGGCGCCAGGCACTGTCGAGCACACAGCGGTCAACACATCGACATAGGGCGAGCCCGCATCCAGGAGGCCGAACCGGATGAGTTCCAGAGCTGCTCGGTACCTGGTGAGGAGTTGCTGGGCAACGGCAGGATCAGCGCGGGCGCAGTATTCGAGCACGACGGGTAGATGGTCCGGCAACTCACCGTGCAGATCGACGAGATACCCGCTGTCGCGGTACATCTGCTTGAACTCGCCCAACACTGCTCCCCTGCGCCTGGTGTCCCCATCGGTCCAGTACGACAGGTACAGCGTCCGCTTGTTCGACAGGTCGAAGACGTCGACGTACTCGCGGCGAATGGCCTCGGCGTCAGCACTGGCCAGATACTCGACGAAACGATGCAGCGACCTGGCGGTGTTTCGGTCGGGATGCTCGTCGAGAGCCGCCTGCAGCAGTGCAACTTTCGACAACAACTGTTCATCCGGATAGCTCAGACACCACGACGCGACCTGATAGATCACCCGGTGGTCGATACCGCGCGTACCGCGTAGCCATCTCATCGCTGCTCCGAAGGTCCGGGGAACATACCGTTCGGCACACCGTTGCCGTCCCAGTTCAGCAGATTCACGCGGCCTGCCATGCTCGCCTCCCCCGCTGCCGTATTGGTGGTCTGCCGTTGCTTGAGAGCGTGGAACGTCTCCACCGACACCGGCGCCGGGCGACCACTGGCCTCTCCGAACGCGCCGGACTCGAACATCCCGGGACCCTCTTCGTAGTCCAGCGCACATGCCATTTCGTCGAGTTGCTCGGCCTGCTCGAGATGGGCAGTCGGGATCACGTAGCGGTCTTCGTATTTGGCGATGGCCATGAGGCGGTACATCTCGTACACCTCTTCTTCCGACATACCCACTGCCGCGGGGATATCAGGATTCGGCTCCCGGCCGAGCGTGACGTCACGCATGTAGGCGCGCATACCGGCCAAGCGCTTGAGAACCCTGTCGATCACCTCGGTGTCTCCCGCAGTGAACAGTTCAGCGAGGTATTCGACCGGGATGCGTAGAGCGTCGATCGCACCGAACAACGTGCCCGGACTCTCGGCATCGTGCCCTTGATCGGCGAGCAGGTCGACGATCGGCGAGAGCGGCGGGACGTACCAGACCATCGGCATGGTGCGGTATTCCGGATGCAGGGGCAGCGCGACGCGGTACTTCTTGGCCAGCGCGTACACCGGTGACCGGCGGGCAGCCTCCAGCCAGTCGTCGGGGATCCCATCTCTCCGGGCAGCGGCGATCACCTCAGGGTCGTGGGGGTCGAGCAACAACTCGAGTTGTGCTTCGTACAAGTCTTTTTCGTACGGGGTGGAAGCAGCATCGGTGACAGCATCGGCGTCGTAAAGGAAGATGCCGAGATAGCGCAGGCGCCCGACGCAGGTCTCGGAGCACACCGTCGGCTGGCCGACTTCGATGCGCGGGTAGCAGAGCGTGCACTTCTCGGCCTTGCCCGACTTGTGGTTGAAATACATCTTCTTGTAGGGACATCCGGTGATGCACTGGCGCCAACCACGGCACTGGTCTTGATCGACCAGGACGATGCCGTCTTCACTGCGTTTGTAGATGGCACCGCTGGGGCAGGAAGCCATACACGACGGATTGAGACAGTGCTCGCAGATGCGCGGCAGGTAGAACATGAAGGTCTGCTCGAAGCTGAACTTGATGGCTTCTTCGGACTCGCGACGCAGCTTTTCCACTATGGGATCGAGATCGCCGTATGAGGTTGAGCCACCGAGGTTGTCGTCCCAGTTGGCCGACCAGCTGACCTTGGTGTCTTCACCGGTCAGCAGCGACTTGGGCCGGGCAACCGGAAAGTCGTCCCCGAGCGGGGCGTTGATGAGCGTCTCGTAGTCGTACGTCCACGGTTCGTAGTAGTCGGCGATAGTGGGTTGTACGGGACTGGCGAAGAGGGTGAGCAACTTCTGCAAGCGTCCGCCGGTGCGTAGGCGCAGTTTGCCTTTCGCGTTGAGATGCCAGCCGCCTCGCCACTTGTCTTGATCCTCGTACTGTCGCGGATACCCTTGACCGGGCCTCGTCTCGACGTTGTTGAACCAGACATATTCGGTGCCTGCACGATTGGTCCATGCCTGCTTGCAGGTCACCGAGCACGTATGGCACCCGATGCACTTGTCGAGGTTCATCACCATGCCCACCTGAGCCATGACTCGCATCAGTACGTCACCTCCTGGCTGCGCTTGCGGATAGTCGCGACCATGTCGCGCTGGTTGCCTGCCGGACCCAAATAGTTGAAGGCGTACGACAATTGGGCGTATCCCCCGATGAGGTGCGTCGGTTTGACCAGTAGACGGGTGGCCGAGTTGTGGATTCCGCCGCGGCGGCCGGTCGCTTCGGATTTCGGGACGTCGATGGTGCGTTCTTGCACGTGGTAGACGTAGGCGACGCCGGCAGGCATCCGGTGGCTGACGATGGCGCGGCACACCAGCACGCCGTTGGCATTGACGCACTCGATCCAGTCGTTGTCCGCTACGTCGATCGCAGCAGCGTCCTCGGGGCTGAGCCAGGCTGTCGGACCACCCCGCGACAGCGACAGCATGAAGAGATTGTCCTGATATTCGGAGTGGATGGACCACTTTGAGTGCGGGGTGAGGTACCGGACCGTGATCTGTTGCGCACCATCAGGTCCGAGCCGCGGTTCACCGAACAGGCGGTGCATGTCCAGTGGCGGTCGATAGATGGGCAGCGCTTCACCCATGTCGATCATCCAGTCGTGGTCGAGGTAGAAGTGCATGCGTCCGGTGAGGGTGTGAAACGGCTTGAGCCGCTCGATGTTCACCGTGAACGGCGCATACCGGCGACCACCGGTTTCCGAGCCGGACCATTCCGGTGAGGTGATCACCGGAACCGGGGCACGCTGGGTATCCGCGAACGTGATCCGCTTCTCTTCCGAGCCGCCCGCGAGGTCGTCGAGGCGTTTGCCCACTCGCTTCTGCAGCTTCTCGAATCCGTCCACGGCCACCGCACCATTGGTGGTGCCCGAGAAGGTCAAGATTGCTTCGGCGAGTTTGACGTCGGTGTCGAGGGCTGGGCGGCCATCAGCGGCGCCACCGAGCATCACACCGTTGACGGAGGCCAGGTGTTCACTCTGCTCGGCCAGGTCGTAGGTGACGTTCTTGACCGTGAAGCCGAGCTTGTCCACCAGCGGCCCGACGGCAGCGAGCTTGTCGGCGATGGCGGTGTAGTCCCGTTCCACCACGGTGAAGTTCGGCATGTTTTTGCCTGGCGTTCCCGGGTCGGGGGCGCCCTGCCAATCCATCACCCGGCCGTGCGGCTGCGCGATCTCACCGGGGGTGTCGTGCTGCATCGGAACGCTGACCAGGTCATGCCGGACTCCGAGGTGGGTCTTGGCCAGAGCGGAAAACTTCTCGGCCAGCGTGTGAAAGAGATCGAAGTCGGACTTGGCTTCCCACGGCGGATCGATCGCGGGCGAGAAGGCGTGCACAAACGGATGCATGTCGGTGGACGACAGGTCGTATTTCTCGTACCACGTGGCGGCCGGAAACACGATGTCCGACAACAGTGTTGTGGATGTCATCCGGAAGTCCGCCGACATCAGCAGGTCGAGCTTGCCCTCGGGGGCCTCGTCGTGCCACTTCACGTCGCGCGGCCGGGGCGTCTCCGGATTCTCGGTGCCCAATACGTTGTGGTGTGTACCCAGCAGGTGACGCAGGAAGTACTCATTGCCCTTGGCCGACGACCCCATCAGGTTCGAGCGCCACAGCACCAGAGTGCGCGGCCAGTTCTCTGGTGCGTCGACGTCGGTGATCGCCGGGGTGAGCCCACCGTCGTGAAGCTTCTCGGCCACATAGCCACCGACGGAGTCTGCAGTCCCGGCGTCCACCGCAGCATTCGCCTCATCGGCGAGATCGAGTGGGTTGCGGTCGAATTGGGGATAGAACGGCATCCAGCCAAGACGAGCCGATTGTGCGATGGCATCGGCGGTGTGTTCGTGGTCGAGAGTCCCTCGGGACAGCGGCGAAGCCAGCGAGGCCGCTGAGTAACCGTCGTTGCGCCATTGGTCGGTGTGCATGTACCAGTACGACGTTCCCGTCATGGTGCGCGGCGGCCGCGACCAGTCGAGCGCGTTGGCCAACGAGATCCATCCGGTGATGGGTCGGCACTTCTCTTGTCCTACATAGTGAGCCCAGCCACCACCGTTGCGGCCCATGCAGCCGGTGAGGATCAGAAGCGACAGGATGGCGCGGTACGTGGCGTCGCCATGGAACCACTGGCAGATACCGGCTCCCATGATGATCATCGAGCGCCCACCCGAATCGATCGAGTTGGTGGCGAACTCACGGGCCACCCGGATCGCCGCTTCGGCAGGCACTCCGGTGATCTCGGCTTGCCACGCCGGCGTGTACGGCGTGCTGACGTCGTCATAGCCGGTGGGCCACTCCCCCGGCAGGCCGTCGCGAGCAACGCCATATTGGGCGAACATCAGGTCGAAGACGGTGGTGACCAGCGCTCCGTTCACCCTCGTCGCCGGAACACCCCGTCGCAGGACCTTTCCGGAGCCATCCGGGGCGTCGAACGCTGCCAGCAAGATCTCGACGGCGTCGGTGCCGTCGCGGCCGAGCAGGGTGAGGATCGGTTCGATTTTGCCGAGGTCGAGATTCCACCGGCCCTCTCCCGACTTCGCGAACCGGAAGCCGAGCGATCCGTTCGGCACCGCGGGCTCACCGGTGTTCTTGTCGAGAACAACTGTTTTCCACACGTCGTCCTCGGGCGCCGCACCGTCGGGCAACATCGCGAGTTCGTCTGCGGTGACGAACTTTCCGGGTACGTACGCCCCGTCGTACTTGTCGAGATGAATGAGGAACGGCAGGTCGCTGTAAGTCTTGATGTAGTCGTTGAAGAACGGCACCGAGTCCCGAGCGAAGAACTCGGTGAGGATCACATGGCCCATCGCCATGGCGAGCGCCGCGTCGGTACCTGCCTGCGCGGGTAGCCATTCGTCGGCGAACTTGCTGTTGTCGGCGTAGTCGGGGCTGACGGTGACGACTTTTGTTCCGCGGTAACGCACCTCGGCCATCCAGTGCGCGTCAGGCGTGCGCGTGACCGGGACGTTGGAGCCCCACATCATCAGATAGGTGGCGTCCCACCAGTCGCCGGATTCGGGCACATCGGTCTGGTCGCCGAACACCTGCGGGCTGGCGACCGGGAGGTCGGCGTACCAGTCGTAGAACGAGGTCATCACGCCGCCGATGAGCTGGATGAACCGGGTGCCCACACAGTGCGACACCATCGACATCGCTGGAATGGGCGAGAAGCCGGCACAGCGGTCGGGGCCGTAGGTCTTGATGGTGTGGACGTGCGCCGCGGCTGCCATCTCGATGGCCTCGTCCCACGACACCCGGACCAGGCCGCCCTTGCCCCGTGCCTGTTGGTAGGACCTCCGACGCATCGGGTCGCCCACCACGTCGGCCCAGGCGAGCACCGGGTCGTCAATGCGTGCTTTCGCGGCGCGGTACATCTCCACGAGTACACCGCGGGTGTAGGGATGCCGGACCCGTGTGGGCGAATACGTGTACCAGGAGAACGCGGCACCTCGGGGGCATCCGCGTGGCTCGTACTCGGGCCTGTCCGGGCCCACCGACGGGTAGTCGGTCTCCTGGGTTTCCCAGGTGATGATGCCGTCTTTGACGTACACCTTCCACGAACACGATCCCGTGCAGTTCACGCCGTGGGTGGATCGGACAATCTTGTCGTGACTCCATCGGTCGCGGTAGAACACGTCACCCGCACGGCCGCCCTCCCGGAACACCATGCGGCCGTCGTCACTCTCATCCCACCGGGTGAAGAACCTGCCGACGTCGAGGAGGGCCTTTGCTGCCTCGCCCTGAACCCCGTTTGGCTTCATATCCGTTGACCGGGCCATGAGGCCACCATACGAAAATGAAATGTAGTGCACGGTCTTTTCGATACGAAAATCAAGTAACTATCCGGCCAACATAAGATTTCTAAAAGCTGACTTTCTATTGGATATAGTGAATGACATAGGTGGGTTTCACTCGATGTGTCCGGATTTGCATCTGACTACAGATAACACCAGATCAGAGGTGGTGACCGGATGGCTGGAATAAGATTTCAGTTGCCCCGAATTCGATACAACTGCCCCTAATCGGCCACCGTGCACCCCGGCTCGATCCGGACAACCTGTCGTTTGTTCGCCGACCGAATGCCGAATCAAAGGTTCGGGTCCATCAGGGCCAATTCGGTCCCTGCGGAGGTTCAACGAACATCACGCGATGACGCACCGCGGCTGGTGCACCGCGGCCACACCACTCGCGAGCAACGTCCCTCAATCCGCTCCGCGGAACCACGTCATCGTTGTCGGAAACGACGATGGGCATCGGCGCCTGGGGTGTGAGCGTACCGATGCGCTGCTGACCGAAGACCGACTTCGTCTGCACTCCGACGAGCGCAGACCAGGTCGTTTGATCAATGCTTACTCGAGCCCGGGGCCGTTTTCGACGTTGAGTGGTTCACCCGGGTGAGTACGGGATTACAGTGTCACGGTCAACGATGCTTTGTTTCGGCGGCTAATACCAAAGACCCGTTCAGGATGAGGGGTAGCAACATGTCCACAGAGGACGCAACCGCAACGGCCAAGAAGTCGCCGGGCCTGCGGGAACTGACTGTCCGGGGAATCATCCTGGGCGGACTGATCACCCTGGTGTTCACGGCCGCCAACGTCTATCTCGGATTGAAGGTGGGTCTCACCTTCGCCACGGCGATCCCTGCGGCCGTCATCTCGATGAGCATCCTGCGCTACTTCGCCAACCACACCGTTGTCGAGAACAACATCGTGCAGACCATCGCTTCGGCTGCAGGCACCCTGTCGGCGATCATCTTCGTGCTGCCCGGCTTGATCATGGTCGGCTGGTGGACCGGCTTCCCGTACTGGATCACGGTGGCGGTGTGTGCCATCGGCGGCATCCTCGGCGTCATGTACTCGATCCCTTTGCGTCGAGCGTTGGTGACGGGATCTGATCTGCCCTATCCCGAGGGGGTGGCAGCGGCCGAGGTTCTGCGAGTCGGCGACACCACCCAGGGCGCCGAAGAGAACAGGGGCGGGCTGCGGATCATCTTGATCGGGTCGGTGGTTGCCGCTGCGTTCAACCTTCTCGCGAACCTGAAAGTCATCAGCAACTCGTTGGCCGGGGCCATCAAAGTCGGTGCAGGCGGCACGATGTGGGGCGCCAGCTTGTCGCTGGCCCTGATCGGTGTGGGCCATCTCGTCGGACTGACCGTTGGCATCGCCATGCTTGTCGGTCTGGTCATCTCGTTCGGCATCATCCTGCCCATCCAGAGCAACGGAAACCTTCCCGCCGGCGAAGCCCTGCTCGACGGGGTCAGCAGCATCTTCTCGTCCGACGTTCGGTTCGTGGGCGCCGGAGCCATCGCAGTCGCGGCGATCTGGACCCTGCTCAAGATCATCGGCCCGATCATCAAGGGCATCAAGACAGCCATGGTGTCGGCCAGCAGTCGCCGCAAGGGATCATCGGTCGAACTGACCGAGCAGGACATCCCCATCACCTACGTCGGCCTCGTCATCCTGGTGGCCCTGATCCCCATCGGCCTGCTCCTCTGGGACTTTGTGCACAACACGGCATTGCACGGTACGGCCACCGGAATCATTGCTGTCAGCATCATTTTGGTGTTCGTGATCGGACTCGTGGTCGCCGCGGTCTGTGGATACATGGCCGGACTCATCGGGTCGTCCAACAGCCCGATCTCCGGTGTCGGCATTCTTGTTGTCCTCATCGCGGCCCTGCTCATCAAGATGGTGTACGGCGATGCGACAGATGCGCAGAACACCGCGCTGATTGCGTTCACGCTGTTCACCACGGCAGTCATCTTCGGTGTCGCGACCATCTCCAACGACAATCTTCAAGACCTCAAGACCGGCCAGCTCGTGGGTGCCACGCCGTGGAAGCAGCAGGTGGCGTTGGTGATCGGTGTGCTGTTCGGTTCAGCCGTGATCCCGCCCATCCTGCAGCTGATGCAGACCGCTTTCGGTTTTGTCGGGGCACCCGGCGCCACCGATGACGCACTTGCCGCCCCGCAAGCTGCACTGATCTCCTCGCTCGCCAAGGGCGTGTTCGGTTCGGACCTGGACTGGAACCTGATCGGGGTCGGTGCGCTCATCGGTATCGCCATCATCGTCATCGACGAGGTGCTGACCCGGACGACGAACAGCAAGTTCCGTCTGCCGCCGCTGGCCGTGGGAATGGGTATGTACCTGCCCATCTCGCTAACGTTGGTCATCCCGATCGGCGCCATCCTCGGCACTTTCTACAACAAGTGGGCCGAGAAGTCCGGTGTCGAGGTGGAACGCAAGAAGCGTATGGGCGTCCTGTTGGCCACCGGCCTCATCGTCGGTGAGAGCCTCTTCGGTGTGGTGTTCGCCGGCATCGTTGCCGCGACCGACGACGAAAGCCCGCTCGCCATTGTCGGCAGCGGATTCGAGCAGATCTCCGAGTACCTCGGTGTGATCGTCTTCGTCGCCGTTATCGCGTGGCTGTACAAGAAGACTCAGCAGATTGCGGCCAAGCCTGCAGAGGGCGAGTCGGTCAAGCTGGACAAGAGGTGAGCTCGCCATTTCCCCCGCAGCACTGACACTCGGAATCTCGTTGTATTCGATGGCAATCCTCGTCGGCATCGGAGTCGGCATCAACGCAGCCACCAAAAATCGGCGTCAACTGGCCTGGATCATGGCGACAGTTGTCGGGGTGCTGGTGGTTGCGGGTGTGGTTGTTGCGGTGTTGAGTGCCACGACTTTTGCGTGAGGACGATTCGGAGCCAACCGGGCTGCCTGCACAATCCGTCCTGCGTCACTCAAGAGGCTTGACAGTCACAGACTGCTGACCACCACGTAGCCCAGTATGCCGACAAGCATGAATCCCACGGCAACGTCGTCCTTTTCGTAGATGCGGTAGCCCCACGCTCCCCCGGCCACGCAGGTCAAGCTGGCCAATGCCGGGCCGAAGAGCCACAGCACGGGCGTGAAGTACATGACCAACGCCACCAGTATCCACACCCCGACACCCACAACAACGCCGCCAACCATCCGCGCGGCGCGAGACGTCCACGGTTTCCTGACTGCACCGGTCATGTGCACCACCCCCTCGCTCTCTGACGCCAACGGCCAGACCGCGGTTCCATGAATTGAGAGCCAGGAGATTGCGGTCGACGAGCGGTGCTCATACCTCGCACAGTCGCAAAGTTCTGAGCGCCTGCGAAGCTCTCGATCCTTCGAGCACGATTGACGACCAGGCCTGAACCCGCGCAGCCGGGCCGAGGTGATCGCCGCGGGGATGTGGAGTCGAACGATTGCTCCGGCCGGTTCAGACCGTCCGCGGCGCGAAGCAACGCGCCCAGACCTCACGCACGGTGACGGCCACGAGTACCAGAACCAGCGCGGCCGTCATATCTGATTCGGCGTCGGTGTCGGGAGTCGCGATCACAAGCAGGAACAAGGCAACACATGGCGCCCCTACGGTGATCAACCCTCGCCACAGTCGACGAGCTGCGGTCGCCTCAACCACAGCGGCGATCATCACCACCACAAACATTGCCGCCGAGAGCAGTTCGCCATCCCTCCACCACTCGTATGGAAGGGCCACGGCCACGTCGACATAGTCCGCGGTAGCCGACGATGAATCCGGCACTGTCGAATACACCATCCATCCGTCGGACCGAAGAAGGAACGGCGGGTGTTGGTAGCCGTGATCGTTGCCTAGCCAGGTGATTCCCCCGGCGAATAACGTTGCGACCACAAACACCCACCAGGCCGCGTGGCCGGTGATGCGGGCTCCCAGATGCACCTTACGACGGCTCATGGGTACGAAGTCTTACATGTCGACGCAATGAGCAGCCCAGCAATCCACCCGGCGACTCGGATCACCCAGGTCCCCCGACCACTCAGTCGGCAGTAGCTCCACCAAGTAGCGGCACTTACGGGAAGTGGTTGCATTTGTCTATCGTACGAATAGATGCACTTAGATCAACGAAACCTCCTCTGCTGCAGATATTTCCGTCCTCACCAGTTCATCAACCCTTGTGTGGTTCCCTACGTAAAACACACCACTGCACGAGGAGCACGCTTTCAATGCCCGACCAGCAACCACCCAACCAAGGACAGCCGTTCAACCCGTACGGGGACGGACAGCAGAACAATCCATACCAAGGCGGGCAGCCCTATCCGCAGGGTCAGTATCCGCAGCAGGGTGGGTACTACACCCCGCAGCAACCACCTAAGAAGCGCAAGATCTGGCCTTGGGTACTACTCGCGATCATCATCGTGATCATCGCAGGCATCGCTAGCTGCGCCGCGTTGATAGGCGGCGCAGTAAACGAGGTCAACAAAGAATCGAATGAAGTTGTTCAGGTGACCTACGAGATCACCGGCGATGGGCCGACCGGCTCGGCGACGTTCACCACCGGGGAACTCGATACTGCGCAGGAGACAAATATCGCGATCCCGTGGACCAAACAAGTTGAGGTCACCGGAATCCTGAAGTCCGTGTCGTTGATTGCCAGCAACGGCATTGAATCCCAAGGGTCGATTACCTGCACGATCAAGCAGGGCGACCGAGTCATTGTCACCAATACGTCCTCCGGCCCAGGTGCGACTGCAAGTTGCTCAGGTGACGCAGACGACGAGTAAGCCATTGCCGACAGAACCACCGTCGTATGGCGGTGGTTCTGCCGGCGGCACCTACTTGTTCGAGATCAGGCGCCCCCCGAGACGGCCCGCGGATCAAGTTTGTCGGTATTCCGCGGGCATCTCACATACCGGGCTTCAGTCTGCGACTAGTCGCCCCCTGCCCCAATATGAGTCGTTTGCCCAGGCCGGCGGTGTTCGACGAATCGTTGTATCGAACTCCTGCTGGCGTCCGATCACATAGCGACCAGGTGCGATCCCCGTGGCTCCATGCTCGGGATGGATCAGGTACGCAACCACTTGGGTGTCGAGGATGCCAAGCGCCAGACCTCTCGGATCGATTACCCACCCCATCCACATGCAGTGGCCCGCTTCGGAGACAAGGCTGTGCGGGTTTCCGCCGGCTGCGCTGCGTAGCAGTTCAATTCCCGCCCGTGAAACCTGTTCGGGATGTGCATTCGAGTAGGGCGTGACCATCGGCAAGATGTCGGCGGGTGTGACGAGAAGGTCGCCCTGCGCCTGGAGTCCGTCGACGACGGGGATCGACATCTCGGTGTCGAGGTAGTCGAAGACCTCGAGGCCTGAGAGTGCGGTGAGATCGGACAGGGTCATGGTGGAGTTCATGTGATCACCTTGAGGTTGTGTATGGATGTTGTTGGATGCTTTTCAGGTGCGGCGGACGAGCCGCGAGTAGTCGTCGCCGCTGACGCCGTAGGTCCAGCCGGCGGCGTCGAGAGCCGAGGACATCCCGTCGGGCACAGGAAGCCCGTATCGTCGGCGGGTACCATCCCGCTCTCGGGATCCGTTCAGAACCAGCAGAATTCGTCCACTGCGGCGCAAACTCGCCGGAGTTGCGTACAGCGCCAACGTGCCATCGACGTTCCCAGGGTCGTCGGCCTGGTCGATGAGAGTCATGCCGGCTTCCGCGATGTAGACGTCCCAGCCGATGCGCTCGATCGCGCACCGACGGACCTCCACATTGCGTTCGCGATCGATACGTTCAACGGTCGGATCATGCATCACCCATTCGGGCACCACCGTGCCATGTAGAACGTAAACTGCTTTCCGATCAGCGAATTGAATGGCCGGCACTTCCTCATGGTGCAGGCGAAGTTGGCCAAACTTCGCGTCTGGGGCGGGTTCGGTGTGCATGGTTGTGGGTCTTTCTGCCATGACGCAGACGTCGTCGAATGGCCACCACCATCCTGTCGCTCGCGCCAAAGCGCGGTTGATGTCAAGGATCTCGGCATCTTCCGGCGAATACCTGGCTAGACCCAGTTGGGGCCCAGCTACGCAGTGCGCTATCCACGGGGCTTCCTGCTGCCCATACCAAGTGACGTAGCCGGGGACAGGCGGGGTGGCTGAACGGATAGCAGTGGCGATTCCATCGGAAACACTGGCATGCAACGAATCCCGGATCTCTCGGCGCGCTCGCGCCCTCGGTCCCGGGTTGGGATCTGGCGGGGAAAGCGGGGGTTGCCACCACCTGAATCGATTCGCACGACGGTGCGGATCGATTCGCGCCAGCATCCGTGCCTTCGACCTGGTGATCACCGCTGCCACGTCGGAATGTCCGACTGCCGCATGCCGTGGGCGATCGGCACCGACGCCGCGAGTCCTTCGGCGATGATCAAGTCCGCAGCCGCAGGTGGTGACGGGAGCCAGACAAACTCCGGTTCCGGACGGTCAGCCAGTCGATATAGTTGTGCCACAGCGGTTTCTGCGGAACTTCTGTCGCTCGGTCTGGTGGTCAGTGCGTGCGCAAGCCACGCTGCGTGAATATCAGCGATGGTGCGTGAATACCCGAGATCGAACTGAGAATGGTGGTCTTGCGGCGCTCGGTGGTCAAGAACCGAGGGCACATGTGCGGCGCTCACGCGACGGTGGCGGGATCCGCCTTTCCTGTAGTCATGTTTTCCAGAGTGACACTCGGAGCCGGAGTTGGCAAGGGTTGGTCGCAAACTTGTTTCAGGACAGCGCGTTTCGGGTGGTTGCGTGTGAGCTGACGCGGCTAAACCATCTGGCGTTCGAGCTCGCTCGCAGTGCTGGAGGTTGCTCGCGCCGTAGACCGAGCGTTGGCCAGTACGGTGCGCGGCCTCCGCATCGCGCTCGCTGAACTCGGAGACGCTCACGCTGCAGACCGAGCGTTTACCAGGAACCCGAGCGAACGCCGCATCGCGCTCACCAAACCCGGAGACGCTCACGCTGCAGACCGAGCATCCACCAGAAACCCGAGCGGCCAACCCGACCCGCACACCAAACCCGAAGAAGCTCGCCCCACAGACCGAGCACCCACCAGGAACCCGAGCGGCCCACCCGCGACTCATGGGACTTCTTCCCGAACCCGCATGACCCCCGTCCACCGCATCCCCCATTCGCCGGCAGCGGTGGAGGTCGAGCTGGCGGATGGAACCACCGAACATGCCGACGCGGTGATCGTCACCGCACCCATCGGCGCCCTCTCGCACATCGAATTCGACCCGCCACTTCCGGCCGGTCAGCAGAAGGTGATCGCCGAGGGCACCAACTCGGTCGGGTTCAAGTCTGGATCAAGGTGGCCGGACGGCACTCGATCATCGCGGGCGCTCCTGGCGACAACCCGATCTCGCTTCTGCGCAGCGAGTACTTCCTCGACGACGAGGACGCCACCATCCTGGTGGGCTTCGGATCCGACCACAACGCCATCGACCTCCAGGACGTCGACTCAGCACGGAAGGCCCTCAACGTCTGGCGGACGATCTGCTCGACTGCGGCGGCCACGACTGGGTGGCCGACAAGTGGTCGGGGCAGACCTGGGCGACGTTGCGGTCGGGACAGTTCTTCGACGGATGGAGCAACTTTCCTGTCGAGCGACTCCCGGCTGCGCTTTGCCGGCGCCGACTACGCCCGCGGGTGGAACGGTGTGGTGGTGGACGGGGGCCATCGAGTCAGGGATTGTCACCGCGATGTCGTTGATCAGGGAGTTTGCTGACTAGCTCGACGGAACGTGAGCGGATGGGTGGGGTAAGAATTACGCCCGTGTTTGCGGATCGAGCGCGGACCGTTTGGCTTCGGCGAGTCGGGGTACAGCAGCATGTGGCATCGGGACGATGACGTCGCGTGTGAACACAGACATCGTGAGTTGTGCGGGTTGAAGGCACGGTTTTGGCGAGTTGCGGCCAGGTCGCTGCATCTTCAGACCGGACGTCGTGCAGCCACGACGTATTGTTCTGAACTACACCGTTGACCTGAGGAGGCGTCTGCAATGGCTGGTGGTCTCGTAGCTCTACTCGATGACGTCGCTGCAATCACGAAGGCTGCCGCGGCGACGCTCGACGACGTCGCTGCCGCTGCAGGCAAGGCGAGCGTGAAGGCGACGGGCGTGGTGGTGGACGACACCGCGGTGACTCCCCGCTACGTGCACGGGTTCACCCCTGACCGCGAGCTGCCGATCATCCGCAAGATCGCGCTGGGCTCGATCCGCAACAAGCTGCTGATCATCCTGCCGGTGGCCATGATCCTCAGCCAGTTTCTGCCGGGCGCGCTGCCGTATCTGCTGATCGTCGGCGGCGCGTTCCTCTGCTACGAGGGGGCCGAAAAGGTGTACGAGGCGTTTGCCGGACACCACGAAGAGGTGGTGGAGCCCAGCGAGCGTGGTCCCGACTTCGAGAAGACGATGGTCAGCGGCGCCATCCGCACCGACCTCATCCTGTCGGCGGAGATCATGATCATCTCCCTGGCGTCGGTGGAGGACGAGCCCTTCGTCACCCGCCTGCTGGTGCTCATTGCCGTGGCGTTCCTCATCACCGCGCTTGTCTACGGCGTCGTCGCCCTGATCGTGAAGATGGACGACCTGGGCCTGGCGTTGGCCAAGCGCAACTCCACGCTGAGCCAGAAGGTCGGTCGTGGGCTGGTGGCAGCGATGCCCAAGCTGATGAGCATCCTCACCGTCGTCGGTATCGCCGCCATGCTGTGGGTGGGTGGACACATCCTGCTGATCAACATCGGCGAGGCCGGCTTCCATTGGCCGACAGACCAACTCCACCACCTCGAACACTGGGGTGAAGAGCTTGTCCACGGTTGGTTTGGTGGCGTGCTGTCGTGGGTGCTTGGTACCGCTGCTTCTGCGGTGATCGGACTTATTGTTGGCGCGATCATCGTGGCGATCATGCATGTTGTTCCGAAGCGGAAGAAGAAGGATGCGGCTGCGCACTGAGTGATTTAACTCTTGCGACGCCGTGACGGTTTCCGCGATGTCCCGGTAGACAAGTCGGGATTGGTTCGCAGCCTCAAGGTAGCGGCGGCAGCTCTTTCGCTCTCGCCATGGCCGATCTGCGCGCTTGCCGCAGAACAGGGGTGAACGCGTTGTGCGCGCCGTCGATGTTCAGCGGCAGAACGAGGGTTTCGATCAGTTCGTCCTCCAACATCCAGGGTCGCGGGTGCGTAATCCAAGAAACGAGGGCGTTGCGTGCCATCCACTCCGACAGGCGCGCTTCACCGGCGCCGAAGGTGCATCGCTCACTGGGGCCGACACGGCGGAGTTCGATACCGAGTTCCTGAGACAGCAGGCACCCAAGAGACTTTCGCAGTGTCGACACCGAAGCATTTCCTGCGTAGTGGAGTTTGATCCGCCGCCTGATGTTCTGTTTGCTGGCAACCCCGGCGGCGGACGGCTTGCTCGGACTGATCCCTGCGTACAACAAGACCAATCCGTCGTCTCGGCGGACGCACTTCGACGTGTCCATGTCGGCGGGCATGGTCTTGAACCACCACCCGTACACGCCAGGCTGCGCGGGAACCGGGTACGGCTTGGCGAATACTTCGTCCCGGCGACGCACGGGTGCGGCAACGTACTGCGCGTGGAACTCGTGCTCTGACATGGCCGTCAACGCTACCGACTCCTCGCGTTGGAGACCGTCAATTTTCTGGTTCCGCATCCAGCTCTCAACACCGTTCCCACGCACCCCCGGTGCACTACCGTCGAGTCATGCACAACCTCGACGCTCGAGACCCGTTGGCCCTCGGCCAACAGCTCATGAGCGTGCTCGAGGGCGGGCGCCGTACCGCTACGTACAAGCTCGCAACTCTGCTCGCACTTCTCGACTACGCAGTGGAGAACACACCCGTTGACCCTGACGCGGCTGTCTCCGTCGATCTCGATGACCTTGCGGAGCGTGTCATCGGCCTCTATTGGCGGCAAGTTCGCCCTCTTGACGGACACGACCTCAAACAGTCCTCCCAGCCGAAGGCTCGCATTCCGGACGCTGTGCGAGCGTTCAAGCGGACATCGTCCGTCGGCGAGGTGGCTCTTGACGTATGCAAGCGTCGCCACCCGGATCCATTCCGGGAACTGCGCAACGAGGTAAAACTCACGCTGGTGCAACAACCTCTTCCCCGGTTGCAACGACTGAGCAAAGCAGAGACGCACACATGCTTCCTGTACGACGACAGCTGGATGTTCGACAGGACCTCGTTGGCATCCATTGCGAGACGCGGCAACGTCATTGAACTCTATCCAGGGGTCGGTTTCGCATTAGCGCGGCTCTCCTCACTACTGAAGCCTGCTCTTCAGATCGCGTGGGTCGGAGATGTCCGCAGGCACAACGCGTTCTTGAAAGAGAATGCTCCGGACCTGGCGGCGCATCTCTTCGGTATGGATCGCGTCTCGCTCTCCCGAGTAAGAGAAGTGTTGATGAAGAAATTCGGCGCCACGTGCTTCTACTGCGGCGTGAGGGTTGGAGCCGGCTGCCATGTTGACCATGTACTGCCATGGTCGCGAGTCGGCATCGACGGACTCAGCAATCTGGTCCTGGCTTGCACGCAATGCAACGGCGACAAGTCGAATCTTCTCCCGGCTCCGGTTCACGTCACGACCGCTCTGGGGCGAGGTCGAACGGTGCTCGAGACGTTGGCCGCGTCGATCGACTGGCCCAGCCAGTTCGACAGAACTGCGTCAGCGGCCCGTGGCATGTACTCCACGCAACCTGCTGGCACCCCGATGTGGTTGCGAACACGCGAGTTCGAATACCTGGCCCCAGACTTCGGATGGACGACCGCATCTGACGAGGTCCGGTGGGCTGCCCCCTTAGACGGTTTAAGACTGAAGGGGCAGGGTCACTATCGATGAGTGAGTACCAGCCAGCACGGCGACGAGATCCTTCTTCACCATTGCGGAAGGGCACTGAGAGTCTGGGTCGCGACCTGGCAGATTTTTGGGCACGGTCAGAGTCAGACCTGTTGAGTAACACCACACGCGGCCTGCTCGCTGAGTACATCGTGGGGATTGCCCTGGGCTGCACCGATGGAACGGTCAGACGCGAATGGGATGCGTTCGACCTTCTGACGGAGAGCGGCCTGCGCATCGAGGTGAAGTCGTCGGCGTATCTGCAGTCGTGGCAACAGAAGTCGGCCTCGGCAATCAAGTTCGCTGTCGGTCCCGCGACGGCGTGGTTCGCCGAAACGAACTCCTACGCCGAAGTCCGCGAACGTTCTGCAGATGTCTACGTATTCTGTCTGTTCATCACCGCAGATCGAGCCGTGGCCGACCCCCTCGACGTAGACCAGTGGACCTTCTACGTCGCGTCGACCACCCACATCAACGCAGCGATTGGCGAACCGAAGACCATCACGTTGGCCAGCCTGCGAAGTCGCGTCCAGCCACTTGAGACCGGCTTCGGCGGCCTGCTGGCCGCTGTTGAGGATGCTGGACGATCGAAACGGCCCTAGCCGTGACAAAACGAAGGGCAAATCGATCGCCCTGAGGTCAGATCTCGTCAACGTGGATCAGTCCATCCTGCAGCGCCCGCGCCAGGAGCAACGCCTTCGTACCGGCGGTACGACCGACTGCCTCGTACTTGCCGCGGATCCGCGAAATGTGGGTGTTGACCGTCGCAGCCGAGACGTACAACAAACGCCCCGCGGCCTCTTTGGTGTCGCACATCAACCAGGTCCGCAGAACCTCGATCTCACGCTCGGTCAACGCCGGCACTGTGGCCCTGGCTACCGCATCATCCATTGTGTCCATCACTGATCCGATCTCTCCCTGATCGACAGCCGGGAAGTTGACTGTCTGCAACGGACCGAAAGGTAGCGGTGGCCTAAGACAACGAATTCCGTTGCGCCACAGGGACTTATAAGAACAGCAATGTAATTTCGAACGCATGATCGAGCCACTTTTGAGTGCCCCGAACATGTCAGACCCCCTCGTTACCCTTCCTTTGACAGGACAAGAGAGAGCGGGTGACCATGTCCAACATCTTCGACTTCGACGCTTCCGTTTCCGATGGATGGGCCGCGTTTCGTGACGAGCTGACAACCTGCCTGACCGGCCTGCATGCCGACGGATCGGTGCAAGTGACCGCCCTGAACAGCGAGGTCGACGGCGCCGGCCCGGCCGCGATTTTCACCATCACCGCCGACGACGAAGTGCGGTGCCACCTCAGCCCCACGATCCTCGGCGAGGGACGCGAGCTGTCCGACGACGAACTCTCGTTGCTCATGGAGCTCGAGTGGGATTCGATTTCCGAGGAAGAGTGCACGGTCGAGCACAGTCGTGACGAGGCCGAGCACGTGGTGCTGGCCGCCACCGGTGTGATGCAGGAACTGTGGCAGGTGCTTCACCCGAGCTTTCTCCTGACTGTCGAAGAACAGCTCGCTGAACCCATTCAGCACAAGGGATTTCAGCCCGCCGGCCAGTCGCAACTTCAGGATCTCGTCGATGCTGCGCTCAAACGCATGACCGGGTGCGCGCCGCGCAAGGACGACGACGGCGACATCACCTTCACCGTCAACGACGAGACGTCGTGGCTGTGCGTCGACGTGAACGATCCCGTCATCGAGATGTTCACGAATCTTGCTGTCGATGTGGATGACTCGGCTGCCGCCAGTGAAGCGATCATGGCCTTCTCCCGCAAGTGGCCGGACATCAAGTTCGTCCTCGTCGACTCCTACGTCCGGGTGTCGATTCGGATGGATGCGACCGTCTTCACCGACGCGGTTCTGCAGTCATCGCTGACGAAGTGGTTCGACTTCTTGACTGAGGGCGCCGGTGATGTGGCTGCTGCTGTCGCCGAGGCGTCCTCGGCAGCCGAGGACGCGGACGGAGGTCTGCCGGCGGGGCTTATGTGCCTGCTTCAGCTCGATGACGACGATGTCGGTCCGCTGACAACCCGTGAGATCGCGGCGGTCTGCGACTTCGACCGCGATGCCATCCTCCACTACATCAAGGTGTGCGAGGAGCAGCGATTCTCGTGGCGGAGTTCGATTTACGACGCACTCGAGCGCGAGGACGAAGAGGAAGCGCGCGCGTGTGAACACGAAGAGAAGGCGTGGGCAGCGACCACCAAGAGCCTGCGTGCCGCGCTACGGTTCGTTGTCCTGTCGGCGCGGCTGGACGAGGTTATGTAGGTCTATGGACGACAAAGCAGAGGTTCCCGTACATGTGGTTCTCGCTGAGGTACCGCCCGGCGCAGCGCAGGACGACGACGAGAGCTGGTACACGTTCCCGGACGGGACCCCCGAGCAACTAGCCCGCGATCCTGGCAGCCTCGCGGAACGTCTCGATGATGTGCAGGTAGTTCTTGCGACCGTCACCGCCGTTGGCGGCGTTGTAGGACAACGGACTCGGGTGTGGGCACCTGAGGATGACGGTGTCGCGGATTACTTCAGCGTCTATCTTCCAGGCGATCCGATCCCATGCCTTCTGCGCCTTGTCCCCTGACAACACCAGGACGCGGGGCGGCTCACTCAACAGTCGTATGAAGTCGACAAGGTACGGAGCTGCACGCGGAGCCTCCTTGTTAACCGTGCGACCTGGGAACAGCGGGTTGTTTGTCGACCACCACGGCACGACGTTCCAGTTCAAGGTGATGTCGTATGGGACGCCGGCCGCTTCAGTGGCCTCGTAGTAGTTGCGCGCCGTTGGATCGTTGTTGTGTTTGCTGATGAAGCCGGAGTCACCCTCGGCAGCTCCCGAAGGGTCTTGGAAGAGCATGAGAATGCGGACACCCTTGCTCGCGGCGTCGGAGTCCAGGTACGGAATTGACTCGTTGGTCTCAGCCCGCACCTCTTCGACCCACTTGTTCAGACGACCTACTTCGCCGTTGAATCGGCGTGCGAGCCGGGCTTCTACGTTGCGCGGGGCGTGCTGCTTGCTCAGCAGCTCACCGCGCTGGTACGCCAGCTTGTTGTAGACCGTCACGAGTGGATAGTATGCCGAGTTGATCTGACAGCTCGGCCCGCCGACAGTGTGCGGTGTAGGTCCGTCGTCCGCTCGACAAGGCTGCGGCCAGATCGCTAAATCAGATCAGCCATCCTGCTGTCGCCGAACACGCCAACGTCGGCCTTGTGCTCCCGGCGCAACACCTTGAGCACGGCTCTCGCCTCAGATTCATTGAGCTTGGACCGCTGACTCAGATCGATGCCTGTGTGCCCGGCGACGACTCCGAGCGGAATGCCGTGCTTGAACAGCGCCAAGGTAGCCGACGGTATGTAGTCCTGCGAATCATTCGCATCCTCGGTGAATCGGTCGACGAATACGACCATCGCAGGACGGGTCTGCATGTAGGTCAGGAGAATGTCACCCTTCTTGAAGGTCCAGTCAGGCACGAGCCAGACGGACTTCGGGTCTCCACCGGCCATTACTTGCCAGTGATCCCGCAGCGCCTCTCGCCAGTCCGTTGAATGCGGGCGCCCGACGTAGAGGGACTGCCCCGGCTTGACGGTGGGAATTGTGTTCGTCAGCTCCATGGTTTGAGTATGCCGATCAAGCCTTGCCCTGCGTGCTCATGTAGTCCCAGATCGCCGCGTCCAGCGCTCCCGTGCTGCACCCGTACTCCTTAGCCGCTGCTTTCACCAGCTCAGACACCCGGTCGTAGTCGTGCGAGTACGTGATCCCGGCATCCTTGGCGAACCCCTTGATGTGCATGTCCACAGGCACGTGCTCAGCCGAGCCGGCTAGTACCGCGATGTAATCGACGGTCTTTTGACCCACGTACGGGATGCGACGAAGCGACCCACGGAACTCTGGACCGCGATCCTGGTCAGCCAGCACTTCTACGAGGTCAGCGACCGTCTCGATGCCCGCAGCATCAAATTGCTCGACCAGGCGAGTGATGACTTCGAGCTTCTGTGGCCCCCGCCAGTTGATTGTTTTGCTCAGGCCCTCCGAGGCGATGCGTGTTTTGAACCCCGACAGCGTGTCCGCATCCGGCCACTCTTTGATCAGGCGTTGCACCCGTGGCAGGACCGTTGACTTGTACTTCGCCTGTCGCTGCAAGGCGGCGTCGCAGATGATCGCCCCGATGTGGTTCCAGCCGCGGGCGGACTCTTTGGGCTCCAGACCAGTGGCCCGGACGTGGTGGAGTAGTTGCCGGACGTCATCTGATGAGGCCATGGGGTGATGGTTACACGTCGTAGACGTCGGGTTTGGTGTTTGATAGTCCGCATGCCAGACCAAGATGATGAGCCGGACGAAACAACACGGCCAACTATCGACAGACCCGTGAGCGTAGTCATGCGGCGTAGGTCCCGTACAACGCATTGGGTGATCGGACTCGGGCGGAACCAACGCATCGTGGCACTGGTTGGTGCAGTACTCCTAATTGTTCCGCTACTCATCATCGTTATTGATGGTCAGATCCTCCCTCTCCCAAACGGCTACACCTACCGAGCCACAGATGAAGATGGCATCTTCAACAACGATACGATCAGATTCATAATGTTCGTTGCCATCGCTGCCGGGCTTGCCATCTGGATACTAGTGTGGCAAACAATCGGAGAGGGAAACGAGACCCGCGCTCGGACGCTGGAGGCCTTGGCAAAACTCCAGAATGATCCAGGAACCAACTCCACAGACTTTGACTCCCTATGGCAGGACAATCGGAAGCGGTTGAACATCTACCATGATTTGGTCACGAGGTACGCACAGTCCACGCGTATTGCCACAATAGCCACGATCGGCGTGGGCTTCGTCTTTATCGTCATAATCAGCGTGATCGCGGTGCTTGCGAAAGACACGACAGGAGCGATAGCCTCCTCTGTCATCGGCGCTTCAGGAGCCCTTTTAACGGGATTCATAGCCAACGCGGTACTAAAGAACGCCGCAAGTTCCCAGAGTGAACTACTGTCCTTCTTCTCGCACCCGCTCGAAGTGGAACGCGCCTTGAGTGCTGAGCGCATAATCAACGACATCGGTGATCCTACCGAAAAGGCCGCATCTCAGCGCATTCTCATCGAGTACTTGACTGGACGCAAAACGGAAAGCGTATCGGATCAACCCACAACCGAGCGCGCCGAACACTGACTGACTTCGCTCATAGTCGAACTCTCTCCGCGCGAGATGCGCAAGGACACAAATGAATATGGGTAGAACTAGAAAGCTAGTGTACAAGAAGGTCAAAGCTGAACAGTTCGTTCGACTTTGGCTGGAGGCAGTCGAGAACCGCGAGAGCATCGCCTGGATCGCCAACCGCGTTGGTTGCAGCGATCAGTATGTCTCTGTGATGGTCGCGACCCTCCGCAAACAAGGCGTCGAGCTGCCGGCGATACGTCGCACGTTTGTCGAGACGATCAAGGTCGAAGACCTCAACGCACTAATACGAGAGAAGTTCGGTAACTAGCTGTGCCGCTTCTTAATTACACCACCAGCATCGCACCGACGAAGACTGTCATGGAAATCCAGGCGGCTCTAGCGAAGGGGGACGCGTCGGCGATCATGGCGAACTACGACGCTAACGGCAACATCGTGGCGCTCAGTTTCAGGATCTTGGCGGACGGTCAGGAGATCGCGTTCAAACTACCTACCGCCTGGGAGCCCGTGCAGAAGACTCTATAAGCAACGGGTGTCGCCGAAGTACCAGACACCAGAGCACGCCCTCCGAGTCGCTTGGCGCATCACCAAGGATTGGGTCGAAGCCCAGCTCGCAATAATCGAAACCCAGATGGTGACGCCTGCCCAGGTGTTCCCCCGTGCGCAGTGACCCGCGATGGATCGACTGTCTACGAGTACATGGCTGCGAACTCTCAGATGGGACTGCCCCCGGTTTGGTTGACATCTGACCTGTGAGATTCTTTCTCGCAGTGAAAGGATGTTGTCATGCCGAAGGAGTTCCGCGCCGATGTGATCGCTGTGGCCCGCAAGGGCAAAGCACCGATCCGTCAGGTTGTAACTGATTTCGGGATCTCGGAAACCTGCCTGCAGCGGTGGCTCAGAATCGCCGACCGCGACGACGGAATCGACCGCAGCGCTTTGCCAGCTGCCTCCGCTGTGTCTGACGAGTCGGCAGAGCTGCGAGAAGCCCGTAAACGGATCAAACTGCTCGAGCAAGAAGCCGAGGTGATGCGCCGGGCAGTGGGCTACCCGTCTCAAAATATCAACCCAAAATGATGTACCCGCTGGTCCGCGACCTTGCTGGCGACGGAATCCCCGTCACAGTGACCTGCCGGGTTCTCGGATTCTCGACTCAAGCGTTCTATAAATGGTGCAAATACCCAGTCTCTCAACGCGACTGGGACAACGCGCATCTGATCAACGCCGCACGCAACACATCCATGCAGACGACCCCGCGTTCGGTTACCGGTTTATCGCTGACGAGCTTCCCGAGCACGGCATCGTTGCCGGCGAAAACCGTGTAGCCCGATTGTGTAGTCAGGAACAGATATGGTCGGTGTTCAGCAAAAAGCGTGGCCTCAACCGCAAGTCGGGGCCACCGGTCCACGATGACCTCATCGACCGCAAAGTCACTGCCGACAAGCCCAACCAGGTGTTGCTGACCGACATCACCGAACACTGGACCGACGAGGGCAAGCTGTACCTGTGTGCGATCAAAGACCTGTACTCCAACAAGATCGTCGGATACTCGATCGACTCACGCATGAAGGCTTCGTTGGCGGTGCGAGCGCTGCGAAACGCTGTCGATCAACGCGACCCGGGCGCCCGCGATCGTCCACTCCGATCGTGGCAGCCAATTCCGATCGAGATAATTCGTAAAAGAGCTGTCCCACAACAATTTGAAGGATCTATCGGCAGAGTCTGGGCGTGCGGAGACAACGCCGCCATGGAATCATTCTTCGCCCTCCTTCAGAAGAACGTCCTCGATCGTCAACGCTGGTTCAGCCGCGAACAATCGCGACTGGCGATCGTCATCTGGATCGAGCGGACCTGCCATCACAAGCGCCGCCAACGCCGGCTCGGACGACTCACGCCCATCGAGTTTAAGACAATCAACCAGACCGCAACCGCGGCCTGAACCGCTCAACCCCACGAGTCAACTGGAGTGGGTCAGTCCCCCCGATCACGTTTGTGTGCGGGGACCTGTCGCTGTACCAATCCGGAACCGCCCTCTACTCAGACAACACCACCGGCTACGAGGCGTCATGCGATACGTACGTGCCGCCGACCGGCATCTAGGACCAGAACGGGTTCGGCGTGATCAGCGGATTCGAACCTTGCGGGATGGCATGCGGCGAGGACCCGACGAGCGGTGAGTCGCAAGCGCAATTCGGATGCGAACAAGGTTACGTCACTGGGCCGCTGTGCGGTGATGTGGGATCAGCTCCGCAATAGTTGACACAGCGGGGGCGCGAAGCGGTTTCTTAACCGATTTCTTCGCTCTGCGACCTAGGTCGGCAGCGGGAGCCCGCCCACTGTGCGCAGACGAAGGCAGCCTATGTACTGGCCAGCTATGTACTGGCGAGCCGAACGGGGTTTCATACTTCGTCCCCAACGAACCGTTTTGTGGAGGCCATCCACTCATCGCTTTCTCCGAACAGTCGTTGCGGAGTGCAAACGCAGTCTAGGGCACGGCGGTGGCCATCAGTCTTGGATCTCGGCGGCGAGTGTCGCCATAAGCGAGACTCGATGTGCGCGCATCGACATTGTGATGATTGCGACGCGAAGGTATCGACGACGGCAACGATGCGCTCGTCGCCGCCGACTAACCGATACTTGGTTCACTGCATCGGGCGATGAGTAGCTCTCAGTTCAAACGAGTCCACCTTTACCACCAGACGTCGCTACGCGTGCGCGAAAGCGCAGATTGCGCATCACAACACGCCCAACCACCCTCGGCCCGACTATTTACCTTGGGTAAGTATTGGAAAAGCCCCGCCGCAAGGTCTGACTGAAGACCTAGAGATGCTAGCGGAGACACGTGTGCGACTTGCAGTTTGCAGAACGAAATCTATGGGGCTGCTACAGTAACGTGGTGCTCCAAGAGGAGTCGCGGCATCCATCCAATAACGAGGCGGCTTTGCTACCCGCCTCAACATACGGTGGTGACTCAACTCATCGCCTGCATGATGCATATTTTGCCTGGATGGAAGCCAGATGGCTCTGGGCACTCCCGTGCCCAGAGCCATCCGGAGGACAAGTCGATGTGGGGAAATATCGAGTCAGATATTTATACTCTAGCAACGGCCAAAATAAAATCGTTCGAAGCCTACGCCAAGTGGGTATCTGACGAAAACGGTCGTCGTCAAAAAAGAACTATTGGCAAACCCTCACCAATTAGCGCCATCCGACCGGAATATTGGGCTCATGCCCCCGGTCACGACCCTTATCATGTCCGCGCTCGGCAGTCCACCATTGCGCATTCGCTCACCGCGAAACTGCGGGCGGGATCTTATCGCCCGCACTCACCCTCAGGCTATTTCGTTCCAAAACTCGGAGGTGGTGAAAGGCTAGTAAGTTGCTTCGAGATTGCGGACGAGGTGGTATCGAGACGGCTCTTTACATCGCTTATGTCAAAGAACCGAGCGCGTCTAAGTGCGCGTGCGTACGCATACAGAAATGACCTCACCCCCCACGATGCACTCGAATACATTGCAAGCGAGTTTTCGCGAAAGCAACGCATTTTCGTAGCAGAATACGACTTTCGGAAGTTCTTCGACACGATCGATCAAGGCAATCTTCTCAGATTATTCGATGATCTTAAGTTGCGAGTTACCTCGGCGGAGAGGTCGATAGTAGAAGCATTTCTCTCTGCACCTCAACCGATAGTGAACCCCCTCCCGTCTCTGGTGCACCCGGGACCTAGGACTCGCGGCATTCCGCAAGGAACATCAGTTAGCCTCTTCTTGGCGAACGTGGTAGTCACACCGCTAGATCGAAGGCTCGAGAGTCTAGGCGTCGGATTCGTGCGATACGCCGATGACACTCTCATCTGGAGTCATGACTATTCCTCAATCTGCCGTGCCGTGGACGAATTGCATGCAATTTCGAAAGAAATTGGCGCTGAAATTAATCTCAGCAAAAGTCCCGGTATTCACATACTCACCGCCGAGAATCAAGCGGAAATGAACAGTGTTACTTCGGTCGACTATCTTGGTCACACGATCAGACTTACGAAGCTATCCATGAAGAGCGCTACGGAAAGAAAGATCCTCCAGAGGGTCGACTCGTTGATCTACTCTAATCTACTCCGAGAACCCTTGAACGGCACCCAGAACCTAGCAAGGGTATCGACGGAAATTGACTTCGACTATGTAACATTCATCTGGCAATTGCGGCGATATCTCTACGGAAATCTGTCTGAGAGCAAGCTGCGGAAGCTTGAAAGTTCGACAGTACCGCTTATGAACTTTCACGGAGTAATGTCCTATTTCCCTTTAGTCGATGACGACGAGCAACTCTCCAACCTTGATCTCGCCATTATCTCTAGGACAGCTCTCGCACTAAAAAAGCGGTCCGCCCTGCTTTCTCCTCGCCTTGGCTATTCTGCACCACCGATTTGGAGCCTTCCGAAGTCCGAGTTACGGTACCATGTTCACAAGAGTCCCTCTAGTTCGAACATTGATTTGAGGTTCCCAACGCTATCGATCATGTCCAAGGTCATCCGGAAGGCAATCAATACCCATGGCCTTGGCGTCGTGTCGGGGAAGGTGATCGGATACAACTACAAATCTAACTAGACACCTTGATATAATTATCGTGATCGTCAATGACGACCCATCACCATCGTTTTTCAACCAAGACTATTCGGTGCGGACCGCCAACCAAATCGTCTGGCTAATACCTACTGGGCTCTCATGCTCCCAGAACCTGAGCACCCCCCATCCCAGGGATTCTAAAGCAGCTGAGTTCCGTCGATCACGGTCCATATTGGCGTCTAATTTTTTCCGCCACCATTCAACATTGTTCTTTGGCTGGGTAGCATGTACTGGACAGCCGTGCCAAAAACAGCCGTCAATAAAGACGACAACCCGTGGTCGGGTGAACACGATGTCACCCCTGCATCGCAGCGATGCCTCCGGGCGGAAGTCCACACGATATCGAAGTCCGGCCGCATGTAGGCGTCGACGGACCTGCAATTCAACTTTGGTGTCTCGTCGGCGCTGCGTTTGCATACGACGCCGAACGGAATCGTCGAGAGGCTCAGGCACCATCAGAGCGCAGACATGGTCTTAATATGTTGCAACAAGGCGTCTTTGAACGGCTGCCCTCCACTTCGCAGCCGCGAATTAGTCAGCCGCGTGTAGAAGCCAGTTGTCGCCTTGACTGACAGCGGATCGAATCGCCGGTTCAAGAGGCTGCTGATGGTCACACGCGGTACAACGAGAGGCGCTTCCCCGAGACTCCACTGCTGCCGTTCTCCCCTGATGGAAGACCCCGCGCCAGGCCACCGACTCCCGACAGCGAACTGCCGGGCGACGTCGAGCGGCTCCCCGGGGGCAATTAAACGTTGCCCCACCCACTCCGCAACCGGAACTGTCACCGCGTTTCCGACCATCTTCCAGCGCTCCCCTGGTGTTGCGCTGCCTTCGGTCCAGCCAGAGTCGAAGCCCTGCAACTGCTCGCCGACTTCGACTCGAGGTCGGACGATCGCGACGCCCGGCGAGGCCGCCTTGCGCCAGACGGCAGGAGGTGACGGAATCCCGAGCTTGGATCCGCCTTTCAGAGTTGGGACGACGTCGTCACCCCACCCAACGCCGCGGTTACCCTCCGTCCAATAGAACCCGTGTGCACGTGCCGAATTAGTAGAGGACGGCGTGTGATCGTCGACAAACAAGACCCAGCGCGGGTCTTCGGTGCGCGATGCGACGATGACGACTCGGCGTCGGCGCTGCGGTACACCAAAGTGTTGGGAGTTGACCGTCCGGTAAGCCCAGTTCCACTTCTTTTCGTCAAACCAGTCGGTGATCACCCGAATTGGCTCGCCGCCGTGGAGGCTGAGCATGTTCGTCACGTTTTCGAGCACAACCCAGGTCGGCTTTGCGCGATCGATGAGGCGAAACACTTCGCGGACAAGCCCCGACTCCTCGCCGCCGATGCCAGCAACCCGGCCCACCTGACTCAGGTCGGTGCAAGGAAACCCTGCGGTGACGACGTCCACCTCGGGAAGCGCGCGGAGGTGGCGAATGTCGCCTACAACCGGCGCATCAAACCTTCGTGCCAGCACTTGCGCAGCGGGCTGCCAGTACTCACACAGCATCTCCGTAGATACACCTGCGAGGTCGAGACCACGCTCGATCCCACCCACTCCCGAGAACAATCCCGCTGCCCGCACTCAAGCATCCTCGAGGATTTCTCGCCATTTCACAAATGGTGACGTCAGAACACCGGCACACAGAGCGTTCATGCCGAACGGCCCCGCAGAAGAACCCAATCCTTCGCCCCGGAATGGTCTCTAGATGTACCGAACTGCCCGGTTGCCGTCGGGATTCCTGGATGAGCTGCCCTACGATCGTAGGTGCTGACATTGACCACCCCCGGGCGTCAACCTGCAGGCATGAAAGAGTCGGAACTCTCGTTCTCCTTCACACCCAAGTCGATGTCCGTCGAGGAATAGGGCGTTCTCAGCCGGCCCACGCTACTTGAATCCGCCGAACGCCTCGAGCTGTACGAAGGAACGCATCGCCTTGACCCGCGAGTGCTTCTGCACCACTCTCATCCATGATAATTCTACTATCCGTCGCAGTCTTTACGCGCAAAGCGAGCTGGGATGGCAAATTGGATCGAATGGTCGTTGAAATAACATCCGCACTCGGGCGCTGCGTCGCCGCAATAATGTGTATACCAGCGGCTCTAGCCTTAGCCGCCAAACGACGCAGTAGACCCTCAATCGCTGCTTTTTCTGTAGGGTCGCTGGTCAGATCTGCGTATTCGTCGAGCACGATAATCACCCACGGCTTGCGGTCTTCTGGTTCCACCGTCATGTTGTAATCCACGAGACTTCTTGCGCGAACCGGCCTCATCAACAGATAGCGGTTCTCCATCTCCATGACCGCTGCCTCTAGCATTTCGATTGCGTCCTCCGGATAGACCCCAATCGCACCGTCAACGTGGGGATCTTCTTCGAAATCGAGCAACTCAGTACCTTTAGGATCGACCAGTCGAAGCCGAACCAGCTCTTCCGGATATCGGCACAGGCCGCGAAGGATCGTCTCCAGCGCGACCGATTTGCCGCTCCCAGTTGTGCCGGCAACAAGCAAATGCGGAGAGTCGGGCGACGAGAACTCGATCGATACAGCTTCTCCAGAGATGTCAACACCAACGGGTACTTTTAGTCGACCAAGATCAACCGGGCACCGATCCCATAACGCCTGAGCCGAAGCCGCGTATCGTTCGTCGGGCGACTTAGGTACCTCAAAAACAATGTTCCCGCGATCCAGGGAAGTACGGATCTGAAGCTCCGATGGCAATCGGAGCGCTAGCGCAATCTCCTTGACCCGGTTGACAACTCGATCAGCTGTGATTCCAGTTTGCGGAGTGACACGGAGCACATAAAAACCGGGTCCTTCAATCCATGGGTCGTTCAATGCTGGCTCAACTGCAACTTTGTGCTGATCCAGAACATCTAGCAACTGCTCGTATCGCCGTCGCAGCTCCGAGGCTCCCAAACCGTTCTCTTCGGCAGCTTTTTGACCAGGCCGGAGGTCAGACTGCGAAGTCCCTGCACCGTCCACAGAAGTTCCATTCGAAGCAGCGTCAGACAACTCGAAGGGTCGCGCGCCAATGTGTCCACCCGAGTCTTCGAGACTCCATATCCGTGCGCTCGGTTCTTCGCGACGCACTATGCATTCGATGATCTGCTTGAGTTCCAGCCGATTAATGCGGAGCAAGCTGTGCCGTCCGAGGTTACCAATGGGTGGCGCCGGAGATTCATTAGCTGCCGCGATCGCAACCGCGACCCCTCCCACTTCACCGAGGACAATTTGACCGGAAAAGATCGAGCCCATAACTGTTTGCATCAGCGACTGTGTGCCCAGCTCCTGAATGGTGCGCGCAGGTAGATCGCAGCTCGGTAGCACTAACCCGCTCGTCCGCTCTATAGCAGCGGCTAGCTCTTGTAGCCAAAAAGCGCTGTCGTCTGGAGTCGTGTCGCCTGACGCGAACGCAGCACGGCATAGATCAATTGTCCGGTCGAGTTGCTGTTCTGCAATTCCAACGTCGAAAATCTGACGGAATTTCGATTCAACCACTAAGATGTCAAGTCGCATCGTGTCGTCATCTTCGAGAGTAAACGTGAATCGCCCAAGGTCGGCGCGAGTGCGTTGGACTCGTCCGAACCAATCTTGCAACTCATCGAAGCTTAGCCAGACAACGAGATGTGGACGATCCAAAGACGAGGGACGCCATCGTTCGACGGCAAATCTACTGGCGACCAAACCGACAATCTCACTCGCCGCACTCCCGATCCCGAGTGCACGAAGCACGGCGCCTGGGACCACATTTCGTCCGACGTCATATATTCGCTCGGCAACATGATTGGTGTGTCCCTCGACCAATCGCATCTCGGCCAGCTTCCGACCGAGCCGCTTAGCGACAAATCGACGGCCGGTACCTGAACTAACTATTAGGGTGTAGGCCTCATTCTTTCCGACTCCGGGGCGTACGAGAATTACATCCGGCTTATCCTCAAGAGCATCAATTTGATCGCGCCCCACAAAAGCATCTAGTGTTACGACCCAGTGCGCGATTCTGTGCAGCTCGATAAAGAGCTTCTGTCGCTGATCGAATCTAACTTGCATCTCGAAGTAGTCGGTGTTCAACTCCTGCTGCGGCGCAACGGCTGAATGTGCATCGTGTCTTACGCATAGTGTGGACCATGACTCAAGCAACGGATCGCTCTGCGATGGAAGCATCGCCCTGACAACATTCTGGCTGGACTCTCGAAGGTCATGACTTGAATCGTGAAGCAGGGGATCGTATTTACCAGCGATAAACGCTGTCGAGTCCTTGGTTTTGGCATGGAGGGTAGTCCGAGTTCCAAAGAGGGCAGGGGCCAAAGCCAGATCAACGCGGTCGATGAAACCCCTCAGGTCGGGATCCGATTCGGTCGACCAATGTTGCAGCAGCAGTTGAACCTCCGGGAATAGCCTGCCCTCCGGGAGTTCATCCTCCCCGAACTCCGAATCGAACGCCTGTACAAGGTCATGATGGTTCCTACGATCGCTAAACACTATTAATTCCAATCGAACACCCGAGACGCGCGCACGGAGACGTCTCGCCAATCGCGTAGGTAGCTGGGTCGTGCCATCACGATCAAGCAGAAGAACGACCAATCCGTCCCGTTTATGTGGATACGTCTCGACGTACGAGACCGACACCTTCACCAACTCATCAACTGCTGCATCGTCAACAGCAGCCAGCCAGTCACGGCCCTGAGAGGCTCGGCCGCTGATCGGTGTGTACTCTTCGTGCCCGGCGGACTCTCGTACAGCAATCGCCACAGTTTCGTCCTCGCCTACTACTAACGGCGGAGTCCCGTGGGGTGAAATACGTTGGATCCACTCAAAAAACAATTCTGTGTTCTCAAGGTTTAGGTTCAAGCCGCGCGATAGAGCAATTATGGAAAGCTCAGTCATCCTTCTCAGGTGGCTTGCCAGCCAACGAAGGCGAAGGGGATGGGATCCGAGCATAACAAGCTTATCGTCAGATAGCTGCAGGATGTCAGTCAGTACCACGCCAGCCAGATCCTGATCAGGCGAATTCGCCGGCACCAGGATCGCTCGCGCCTCATTGACCACTGGTTCCCACGCAGCAACATACGCGTCCAACAAATCCGCGTCTATGCCCTCCCGCCACGCAGCCGCGTGTCGATGTCGCAGTTCAGATAGTCGCGCCGAAAATGGTCCCAATGGACGGCTTTCGCCACGCCTACTAGCCCATTCTGTAGGAAGTAGCAAGCCGTCAAAAAAGTTGTCAAATCCTGTTTCGAACTTTTGGCCGGGATCGAAATTCAAACCGCTCAGCAGCGCCCCCAACCCCGGCAAACCCGGCGTACTTGAAGGATCCCAACGAAACCTCCGTGCGCCTACCCCATTCATCTCAAGGCATAGGCGAACCGGACCCCACGCTTCGGCGGGGTCGAATTCGTCGGCAGAACCACCATCCTCGGGTCGTAGAAAATTGCAAAGACGACCATCGACGGCGAATTGGAGACGTGAATCTACAGTCAACTCCGCCATTTGTAACAACGTGCGCCCGTACAGAATCGCGAACAGCCATCTGGTCCACGGCGAGGCTTGGGTGAGCCCTTCCAACTTCAATGCAACACTATGCTCTTCACCGTCATCGAGGACGTGTACTCCATGCAATATCGCTCTCAGCGGGTCTGGCGCAAGTTGTGCGTCAGGAAAGGCGACCTTCTGCACCTGCCGGCGGAGTTTCGGTGACACGATTTCGACGAGTGCTGCAAGATCTTCGGGCGGCTCCGCCCGCACTAGCCGTTCGGCAGCTTCTTGGTCACTGTCGTTCAGACCCGGTTCAACCTCAAGGTCATCAAATTCTTCGACGCGTGTCGAGTCCTGCCGTGCAAGATCCTCGCGAAAATGCGAACCAAGACCTCTACGATCCGGCCTACGGTCGAACAGAAGTAGCCATAGCTGCAGGTCAATGGACGCTCGCGCCTCATCACCTCCCTGCAGAACTCGTCGCATAAGCGCCCTCGTAGTTTCGACCGACAGGCCCGAACTCGCTAGAAACGTTTGAGGCGGTTCGAATGATTCAATTCGTTCGCGCAAATCGTCGTCCGCGATGGCGGCGCCGCTTGGCTGCCGGAGATCACTCACATTCAGGTTCTTGGTGAGCCGAGACCGCGCAGCATTTGCCACATCGAACAGTAAATGGTCAGCGAAAAGACCTAGTGCGAATAGCGCCTCTCCCGCAGCACGGGAGACCAATTCCGGCGTCAAGAGGTCCGTGGAGTTAGCGAGTTCGCAGGTCTTCAATACGTATGCCACCCAGCGCCGTAGCGATAGACGATCGTTTGGAACAATGGCCTCGCGAACTTCACTCAACACCGATGTCAACTTGCTCGGTACGGTCGCAGTCCCGGCGACTGCTTTCCACGCCGAGCCAACGACGTCGCGAAGAATCACCTTAACTTCATCAGAATCAGAAGAATTGAGGAGACTGTAATCGTCTAGGCGTGTTATTGCAGCGAGTCCCTCTTGGTCGCCCTGTACATCCCAATCGAAAAGCAGGATTGCGGAAACCTCGCGATTCCGCCAGTATGTCAGTGTCTCTTCATCGCCAAGTAACATCTCCCCGGGAATACCCTCGATTGCCTGCCGTGTTCCGACCTTGACTATTAGACCCTCAATCGCAGGCCTCGCTGAAACTAGTAGATGCTGAACTGCTGCCACTGTTTCTTCCGCCTTGAAACCCGTGACTCGAAGGGCAGGCCGAGCTCCTCCCACCCCCTGGGTGAGCATTCTTTGCGCAGTAAGCGCGACGACACTCCCTACAATACTCTCAACATTCGCAGTCATCGCTGATCTCCGTGGACTATGCTTGTGGCGTCAGAATAATGAGTTAAAAGTCCAATAGATCGCAGGCGGGCTTTGAACGCATCTGAGTTCAGTACGAAAACCCCAGCATCTATTGAGGAGGTAAACCCAGCTTTCCCCGCAGATCTATCGTCGATCACAATCCCCAGTTCGGCAAACAAGCGAGCGCAAAAATCGTAGTACTCCACCTCGGTATTCGGCGGAATCAGCGCTGAAACTACAGACTCAAGAAGCGGGGGCTTAAAAGTAAAGTGCCGCCGCCCTACTGTCGAATTCAACGCACCCACGGCAGCTAGGCTTTCTGAGAAGAATGCGCGAGGAGATTTAGTGTAGTTTGCGTTGGCCGACGTGTACGTCTCCCAGCGAGAAACATCTTGGTCGTCACCGGATTCAGCAGCATCTGCATGCTTTTTGACCGCGTGGCTGATCAACGCAGCTACAATCTGACCGCGGAATGCTTCCAGTTGCTCCTGGGAACCCCTGCGAAGCGGGTTCGTGTTTCGAGTGGCGTCGACGAGAATCGCTTCCCTATCAAAGCCTTGGTGTCGCCGCGCCAGATGCAGTTGGTGCCGTGCTAGGCAGTAAGGAACCCAATGCATCAAACGCTCAATTCGCTGTGCCCGTGGGGCCCCCACGCGCGTGACGATCGAATTGATCCCACTGCGTAAGAGATCTGGCCACGGACTGACGGAATCAAAGCTCTGCGTCTCTGATTCTGACAACTCGTCGAACGGCAGGCTACGTGCTGAATCGTGAGAACTCAGGGCCGCCGCAACGCGACCCAACGAAGTGTTGCTGTTTCCTACAAGATCTTTCATTGCGTTGCGCGTTGCGTTTCGGCGGGATGTGTCGCGATCGGTTCGCAGAACGTAGTACGCCCAGCCACCGCCGTCGCGAAAGAAGTATCGCTCAATCGCAGGCTTGCCGCGGCGTTCCACGGCATCGTAATGTACAAGCTCTCCGACGAAAGGATAGAGGTGAGCTGCGAACCAACGCGGAGCTTTCCTTCTGCCGGGAATCTCGACAATGAGCGAGGCGAATAAGGCCTCAAGTGTTTCGTGTGTACTCGCACCTTGGAGTGCCTCGTCAAGTTTTTCGCGATCGACGTCGCTGCCTACTGCAATTCGACGCGCGATATCATGAGAGATGCGGTCGATTCGAATTGGCGATTCGTCCGGATCCAACAAGTTTTCTGGAGAATGGTTAACAACTCCCCTAGCAATTGCCAATAGTTCGAGAGCGACATAAAAACCTCTGCCTTGTTCTTGGAGGTTGACGCCAAAAACTTCCTTAACTAATTCTGCCCCACCTCGATCACGCGCCGCCATCTCAAAGCCCTCCCGAGCGAATACGATCACCGACATCGATTGTCAATGATCGTCGCTCCCCGTTGACCAATACTTCAATCTCGTCGGTACCCGACTCGGGGGGTGCCAACGTGGCAAGCAATCTCGTTAGACTGCGGATCTCGCCTTCATATTGACCCCGCGTCGTCAGACCGCCCGCCCATCGGCGAAGCAATTCAAAAAGCATAAGGTTTAACGGAATAGTCACGTTTCCGCTCGAACCTGAGATCTTTAAATACACCGTTCGGCTCGACCACTCGACAGCGATAGGCATGATTGGCTGCTCGGTACACGACTCCGCCCAATGCTGCACGTGAGATTTAACGTTAACGTTAATGCCCTGCACGCGCGCAGAGATGACAGCGGCTCGGTTCCGATGCGAGAAGAACGCCGGATCGAGGACCAGGAAATCTGGGGACTCTCCAGGGCGCCGGACGCCTTGCACGGCCTCAAGCCCCCGCAGCAGCGTGTCGCGGACCTCTACCCTAGGCGCAGATCCGGTGGCGATCTCGACGAACTCCGTGCCAGAAAGTAGGCCCATGCGACGAGCGTGATCAGTACCGCTTTCAAAGAACTCAAACCTGCGGAGAAATCCGATGTGAGACTTCATAAGATCTGATTGCCGAAGCGCTTCGCGCCGGGAACGCACACTTTGGTCGTCGTTCAGTTTCGGTGGAAGAAAAGTGATGGGTACGTCGTCTGGCTCTAGCTGATCGTCGAACTCTCTAAGCGAAACGGATCCTGGATCTAGCTGACGCAACGATGAGAACGCTGGGACCTGGCCGCGGTTAGAGGCCGACAACAGATCAGCAAAGATGGCCTGGTGGTAAAGGTGTGGATATTGCCAAACATTCCCTTGCCCACGGGTATATTTTCGATGTACATCCTGGCAGGTCAACCCGCCGGTCACAGCATACGAAATTGCCGCGAGCGCCTGGCGCGTTGTGATTACTGATCCCATTCGTTCGGCCGTAGAGAATAAGCTCCGAATGCCACCACGCCGCATAGTGCCTCGCTCACTATCGGAAAGGCTCTGATGGTTCGCATATATTGGGCACACATGTCTGGCTTCACAGCGTTGACAGGGACGCCATCGCCTACCGTCGGCTGCCCATTCTCGAATCGCCCAATCCACCAATCCGTCTCCCTGGTCCGGTGCGGTGGACTGAAAATTGAGATTGATGACGCAAACACCAGATTGCTGGTTCGCGACCGTTCCGAACTCGATGCCGTCTACGAGAGTCTCGATAATTACCTGAGATCGTCCAGTCACGTCCGCACTTACACAATTGCGTAGGTGTCCCTCGTTGGCGCAGATGATCGTGACCGCGTCGGGGGGTGTGTCGACCAATCGAGCTAGGAGCGGGGCAGCGGACTCCCGAGGCGACTCACTGAGGTCACTGAGCAGTCTCAGCGATCGACCGCTATGAGTCCGCGCAACTTCTTCTACCCCATGGCCACGTTGCCGGATTGCGCGGTGCGCCTCCACAGAATCTAGCCCCAACCGCTCTAGCACGCGGGCGCAGAGAGTGGTCTTTCCGTGCCCGGCGTCACCTGTTAAGACGACTAAACGTACGTCTCCGTCTTCGATGAGCATTTCCAGGAAGCCCAGCGTCACCGGCTCAAAGTGCCTGTCCCCGGGTTTGGTGTGCTCGTAGACAAGCTCGGCACTGCCAGTTTGGAAGGGCTGAAAGCCGCGCAGACGCAGTACGTGCGGATTTACTTCCAGAGTCATGCACGCCTCATCTACTCGATTGTCATCAGCCCGTGCGAAGATACCGGCAGCGCCCGACAATTGTGGAGCATACGGCTGTTCCGATCGACGCATGGCCGCGGGTGTGCGGACGAATCGGTCCCTTATCCCTGATTCTCTAGCGCTAAAGGTCTTACTCGCAGCGATGCACCGGCCGCAATCGTCTAGGAGGTCCCCGCCCGGTAGCTCGCTGGAGTGACTCCACGGTCACTGAGCGCTCATGTCAGATAGCTTCTGTAGCGTCCATCAGGTGATGACCTCAGCCCGTTCGCTCCGAGAGGGGACACTCGCGATGGACTTGCACTCCCTGCGGGGGGAGGTGCGACCCAACTTTGAATGTTCAAGCCCGGTGCTTTCAGTTGTAGACCTCTTCGCGGGCTGCGGCGGACTGACGCTCGGGGTCGCGCAAGCGGCAAGCCGAAAGAACCTCGGCATTGAGGTTCGGCTTGCGGTGGACTCGGAGGGCACACCGATCCGCGTCTTCGGTCAAAACTTCCCCACCGCCAAGACTGAAGTCGCGCTGGTCGAGTCGCTATTTGATGGCGACCTTGGCTCCGACCTCACGCCGACAGAGCGCAGAACGCGCTCATCGATCGGTAATGTGGATCTAATTCTGGGGGGTCCACCATGCCAAGGCCACAGCAGCCTGAACAACCACACTCGCCGAGCAGACCCGAAAAATCGCCTATATCTTCGGATGGCGCGCGCTGCAGAAGTCCTCAAACCTTCGGTTGTCGTGATCGAGAACGTCCCAGCCGTCGTCCACGACTCGGAGCACGTCGTAAAGGTAGCGACGGCTTCCCTCCACAATGCTGGATACGTCGTGACCGATGCGGTCGTCGAGCTCATTCGGGTTGGCGTGCCGCAGCGGCGCAAGCGGCACATCTTGGTCGCCGCGCGACGCGATTCCGTAAGAGAAGGACTTGAGTTTGCGAGCCTCCTGACCTTCGACGAGAGGCCTAGCCGCACGCTCCGGTGGGCAATCGGTGACCTTGAGCACGCAGGCAGCCGTTCCTGGCTCGATGTACCATCACGAGCTTCAATCCAGAACGTACAGCGTATGACGTGGCTCTTTGAGAACGACGCCTACGACCTTCCAAACTCGCTGCGCCCACCGTGTCATCAGGGAAAACATTCATATAACTCCATGTATGGCCGACTTCGCTGGGATCGACCGGCGCAAACGATCACAAGTGGGTTCGGGAGTATAGGACAGGGTAGGTTCGTGCATCCGTCGCAACCCCGTAGCCTCACACCGCACGAAGCGGCGCGAATTCAGGGATTCCCCGACTACTTCACATTCGAAGCAGCGGCCGGGCGCAAAGAATTGGCAGTCATCATTGGAAACGCCGTTCCTCCACAATTAACTGAATCGCTGGTAACCAACCTTATTGACGCCGAACTAATGAAACCGAAACGGGAGACGCGTCAGCCTTGATAGCGCGCACGCTGCGGCAATGTTGTCTCGCGAGAATCAAGTCGTCTCAAAGCAGCATGTTCTCCTCGCCAGCCGCAACACCACCCCATCCCCCAAATGCTCCCCGCTATCTGCATCCCTACCTGCTCGCATCTTCCGTCCCCCCAACCGGCACACTGATCGCTGTTTGACCCGTCAGATTCGCTGGATCACGTGAACCCCTGCCACGCGGTATGGGCCACACTCGACGCTCTTAACACCGAGGTGCGCCGCACCGTCAAGCAACGTCGCAGCACACCGCGACAAGCCCGATCCACCACCCACGACGAGGAGACCGCATGACCATCACACCGACTGGTTCATTCACCCCGCGCGACGAGGGCGACGCAGTGGCGTTCGTTCGTACCTTCCGTGCCCCGATAGACGACGTATGGGCAGCGGTCACCGAATCTGACCGGCTCGCACGGTGGATCGGCTTTTTCACCGGGGACCCTGAACAGGGCTACGTCGAGTTCACGATGAACGCCGAAGGCGACGATGTCACGCCCGCGCGCTACAACATCGAACGTTGCGAGCCACCACGAGTGCTGCGGGTGCGCACCACTGCCGAGTTCGGGACGTGGGACCTCATCGTCGAACTCTCAGAGGCCGACGGGGTCACGACACTGACCCTGAGCCAAATCATCTACGACCCAACGACAATCGAGAACACCGGACCAGGCTGGGAGTATTACCTCGACCGCTTGGTCGCCGCTCTGACCGGCGCGGACCCAAGTGCCATCGACTTCGACGACTACTACCCCGCCCAGCAGGAGTACTACCTAGGGATCCAGCAACAGGTGACCGGAGGGAAGTAGTACCCACGCGCATATCGCCCGGTGGGTTGAACGTCAGGATTCGAACCCTTCCCCCAACCATCCACCGATCTCAGCAGCAGCCAGACTTGCCCCGGTAGGAGACCCATCTCGAATGGGCCCACCAAAGTGAGTCCCTTCCACCCGCACATGCGTCACGTCATCCGACCCCAACGCGCCAACCATGTCAAGCGCATCTTCCGGGAAACATGCTTGATCCCCGGTCAATTCGACGAACAGCGTCGGTACCTGCACGCCTGAAGCACAGCTTACGAAGGCAGCGTTGCTCGACAACCCCGACCACGTCGACAACCACGCATCTGCGGTAGACAGCCGGCTGAACCCGACCAACCCATAGTTGGTGAGGTCAGGCCGACGACCGAACAACGAGCCGTACGGCCGGTCGTTCGGACTCAGTGACGGGTCTACAAACCGCAGATCGGCGTCTGTTCGATACACCGTCATCAGCCGCGGTGCCAACGCGACACGTCGATCCGCCGGATCACCCGAGACCTTGAATCGTGCACGCGCATCGGCACTCTCCGCAACGTGCGCCCGAGCGGCAGCATCAAGCCGCTCCACCCTCGCACGCTGCGCCGCCCGATACTGCTCCACGAACTCCGGCGCATACGACGACGCATCAGGCGCATCCACAAAGCCGTTGGCCGGATCAAACGGATTCAACGCTGGGTCCACACTCAACGGATCGTTCTCGTCAACCACCGACGGATCGATCAACCGCAGGAGCAACTCCCCCTGCCCAGGATGCGGCGCCATAAATAACGCACCGTCGGGCACCGGCATCTCCGCCGATGCAAGGGCAACTGGCCGGCCTGCGGGCGTGCGCGTCAGCCGCTCATCAGGAGCCAGTCCTGCCTGTTGGTGATAGAACGCAAACAGCGTTCCACCCCCGGAGTGACCCAGCGACACCACCGAGTCAAAGCCCCTGTCCCGCAGAAACACTTGGCCCGCCGCGACATCAAGCAGCGCCTGCTCGTGGATCAAGTTCAGATCGTTGTTCACCGACCGCGTGCCCTGCGTCCACACCGCAAACCCGCGGGCCAGCAGTTCAGGAACCAGCACGTGGTGGGTCAGATCCTGACGCGGATGCATCAGCGCGACCACGGTCCGCGCCGACGGGACAGTCCGCAGCACCCCAGACACCTTCGCACCGTCAGACGTGGTCAGCTCATGCACCGACGTCACCGCGTTCGACGGTTGCTCCGCGGACTCGATGTACCGGCCTGCGCCTAAGCGCTTCCCAGCATCAGCAACGGTCACAGCGGTTCCACCTTCAAGGCGTCTTTGTCCCACTGGGTGATTCGTGACGCTCCTAGTCCGGCGACGCAGCTGTACCAGACGGCATGGCGACAGCCGGTGGATCGCCGGTCGACCACGATGGCCGAATCAGCCGACACCCGGTAGTACGGCCCCACGTGATCCACGGTGACATCGGGGTCCTCGCCCGCCACGGCAGCGACCGCCTTGTTCTCGGGCACATCCAAGATGAAGAACGTGGTCATCGTCCGACCTCCACCACATCAAGCGCCGACTGCGCGTCCTGCTCCTCTTGCCACTGCGCTGCACGCTGAACGATCAGCTCAGCCTTGCGGGTCAGCAGACCGGCCATGCTCGGATTTGGCGCAGACACAACGTCGATCAACGCGTCGATGGTCAGGTTCGCATCAAGATCTTCCTGGGGTGTCACCGGACGCATCGCTCGGGTGATCTCGATCATGTAGCCGTTAGGGTCATGGGTGTAGATCGACTCGATGGTCTCGTGCTGGATCTGCATCTCCACCGGCCAGTCACTGCCGTCGAGGCGTCGACGGTATTCGAGTAGGTCGTCCTCGTTGTCGACGTGGATGGCCAGGTGCCGCGACCGGATGAAGAAGATCGGAACGTCCTCGGCGAAGCGCGAATACGAGTCGCCCTGCGGTCCACCCTCGAACGGTTCGAGGCCGAAGTAGTAGAAGAACGCAAGCCGGTCGTCGTTACCGATGTCGAAAAAGAAGTGGATGAAGTCGGGATGCTTGTCCGGACCCCAGCCAGCGGCACAAATCGAGTGCACCACAGGGAAACCGAGCACGTCGCGATAGAAGCGGACGGTGCCCGCCGGGTCGAATGTTGGGTATGCGACGTGGTCAACACCGCGCACCTTGTGGTCGAGCTCGCTCATGAGTACGTCCTTCTGTTGAGCTTGGGAATGTCAGGCCGGAACGGAAGTCACGTCTGCGCGCAGCAGACTGCCGGCACCGTCGATGGCCACGGGCAGGCCGAGGCCACGCAGCAGGCTGTACGCGCCGGCGGTCGCCGCCGACAGGACGGGAATGCCGAACTCACGCTCGGCGTCGTCGATCAGGGCAAGTGACGGCATCTGCACGCAGCACGAGAGCACCACAGCGTCGACGTCGGTGAGATCAAGCGACCGGGCGGCTTCCATCACGCGGTCGCCGGGAATGCAGCCGACCTCGGCGTTGTCAGCCACTTCAAGTGCGCGCCAGTCGACCACCGCGAAGTCCTCGGCCTCGAGGTACTCGACAACCTTCTCGGCCAGCGGGCGCAGGTACGGCGTCACGATTGCGATGCGCTTGGCATCGAGGGCACGCAAGCCCTCGACCAACGCGCCGGCACTCGACCGGATGATCGCCTCCGAACCGCCCGTCGCCAACTGCTCGGCAACGGCACCTTCCACCCGCTGGTGCTCCCCCGGTCCACCGACCATCAGGGCCACCAGGCAGGCGTAGAGGATCGCCTCAGGCGCGGCGTCGGCAATCTCCATCACGCACCGCTCACGCTGGGCGTTCATGGCAGCGAGCTCCTCCGGAGACACCCGGTGCATCCGCATACGCGTCGAGTGAAAAGAGAACTCCGAGGTGGGATGTCGCCGCAACAGGGCGGGCATCTCGGTCTCGACGGTGACGTTGGAGCTTGGCACCACCAGGCCGATTCGGTGAACGCTCATCTGGCCGTCCTTTCGAGTTCAGGCGCCAAAGACGGCACCATCGAACGTCGCGTTGACGTCTACGACGATTATTCGACGCTCACGACAATTCGTCAAGCGGCAATCTGCGCGCCCCTGAGCTGCACAAACTTCGGCGCACGCGGCACAATCGGTGAGGCGGCTCACATTTCCTGCTTGACAGCTGAGCAAACGCGTCGAATACTCAACGTCGACGTAAATGAACGAACTGCGCGGCAACTGAAGGAGAACCTGGCCATGGCATACGTGATCGGAGTGGACGTCGGAGGGACGTTCACCGATGCCGTCCTCGATGACGGGAACGGTCTGCTGATCGGCGGCAAGTCGCCGTCGACGCCCCCGGACTACTCACAGGGGGTCATGGACGTCCTCGGTGTGCTGGCGGAGCAATTGGGTCAGCCGCTCGACGAAATGCTGGCGAACACCCACCACATCGCGCACGGCACCACATCGTCGCTGAACGCCTTGGTGATGGGCAACGTGCCTGACGTCGGGTTCCTGACCACCAAAGGCCACCGCGACTCGATCTACATCATGAACGTGGAAGGCCGGTATCTCGGCCGCTCCCCCGAGCAGCTGCAGAACGTGATGGCGCAGAGCAAGTCTCACGGTCTTGTGCACAAGCGCCACGCACTCGAGGTCACCGAGCGGGTCGACCGTGACGGTCGCGTGGTGGTGGCACTCGACGAAAACGAGGTACGCGCCACTGTCAGAACCCTTCTCGACGACGGCATCACAGCAATCGCTGTGTCGCTCCTGTGGTCGTTCCGCAATCCCGCCCACGAACAACGCATCCGCGACATCGTCCACGAGATCGACCCCACTGTCTTCGTGTCCCTCTCCAGCGAAGTCAGCCCCCGCATCCGTGAGTTCGCGCGCAACGCAACAACAATCATGAGCACCCAGATCGGGCCCGGCCTGCGCGACTACCTCGGTGAGCTCGAAGGCAAGCTGCGCGAGCACAAGCTCGCCGGTCCCCTGCTGGTCATGCAGAGCAATGGTGGCGCGGTCGCCGCGTCGGAAGCTCCCGGCAACGCGATCTCCACCGTGGGTTCGGTGCTGACGGGCGGTGTTGTCGGTTCGGTGTCGCTCGGACGCCAACTGGGACACAGCAACATCATCGCCACCGATGCCGGCGGCACCACGTTCCTCGTCGGCATGATCGTCGACGGCGAACCGGTCCGATCGTCGAGCACCATCATCAACCATCACCCCATCAACGTGCCGACGCTCGAAGTCCACGCGATCGGCGCCGGCGGCGGAGCGATCGCCTGGCTCGATGCCGGCGGCAACCTGCAGATCGGACCGCACAGCGCGCAGGCCGTCCCCGGGCCGGCGTGTTACGGCCAGGGTGGCACCGAGCCCACCAACACTGATGCCAACCTGGTCCTCGGCATCCTGCCCGAACGCGGCCTGCTCGGCGGCCGTAAAGCGCTGGACCTCAACTTCGCTCGCGAAGCCATCCGCACCCGCATCGCAGAGCCACTCGGACTCTCTGTCGAAGAAGCCGCCGCCGCGATCTACGCGGTACAGAACGCCCAAACCGGAGATCTGCTGCGCAAGACGGTGGTGGAGGCAGGACACGATCCCCGCAACTTCATCGTCTACGCCTTCGGCGGTTCCGGCCCGGCGCACTGTGGGCTCTACGCCCAGGAGATCGGGGTGTCGCAGGTGGTGGTCCCCCTCGGCCAGGTGGCCTCCGCCTTCTCGGCCTACGGCCTGGCCTCCTCCGACATCGTTCTCGCCAGGGAACTCTCGGACCCAGCTGCGTTACCGCTCGATCCCGCGCGCGTGGAGCAGAACTTCAAGGTCTTGGAAGAGCAAGTCCGCGAACAGCTCGACCGGCAGGGCCTGACGTTCAAGTCGGTGGAGATCGAACGCGAGATCGACATGCGGTACGCGATGCAACTGGCCGAGGTGGCCACACCGATTCCGTCGGGCTCGTTGACCTCTGCTGAAGTTGCCACCGCCGCAGAGACATTCGAGACCCGGTACGCCGAGCTCTACGGCAAGGACAGTGGCTTCCGCGAGGCCGGGATACAGGCCATCACCTACCGGATTCGCGGCACGGGTGTCCTCCCCTTCACCCCGGAGCTCCCTGAACTGGAGGTCGCCGACTCACCGGACGCGAGCGCCGCGCACCTCGGCGTCCGGAAGGTGTGCCTCGACGGCCGCCAGGGATACGTCGACACCGACATCTACGACTACGCGGGTCTGCGGGCCGGCCACGTACTGCGTGGCCCCGCGGTCATCGAGGTACCCACCACCACTGTTGTTGTGCCGCATAACACCACGGGCGAGATCGATCGCCTCGGCAACCTCATCATCACGGTCGACCAGACCTAAAGCCACAGGAGCCCATTCATGACCGCACCGATCCCCGGCTCAGAAGTCTTCTCCAGCCGGCCGATAGATGTCGACGCCCTCTCCAGGTCGTTGCCCCCGTCACTCCCCGTCCACACCGTCACCCAGGAACAGATCGACCAGCTCGACCCGCTCACCTACGAGGTGATCCGACACCGGCTGTGGTCGGTCACCGACGAGATGGGCGACGCCCTCAAGCGCATGTCGGGATCGCCGATCGTCACCGACGCCAACGACTTCGACTTCGCCGTCAGCGACGAACTCGGACAAGAAGTGCAGGTGGGCCTCTACAACACCATGCTGGTCGGCGCCGTCGACCTCGCCATCTACTGGACCCTGCAGCACCGATCCACCAACCCCGGCATCACCGAGGGTGACATGTTCCTCTGCAACGACCCCTGGGTCGGCGGCGGACTGCACCAGAGCGACGTCATGGTCTACCAACCGGTCTTCTACGACGGCATGCTGTTCGGCTGGACGAGTGCCATTTGCCACGAGCCCGACCTCGGCGGCTCAGGACTCGGCTCGTTCGACCCGGCGGCCAAAGACGTGTTCTCCGAATCACTTCCGACGCCACCTATCAAGGTGGTCCGGGACTTCCAGCTGCAACGCGACGTCGCCGACGTATGGGTTCGACGCTCCCGCGTACCCATGCTGGTGGGGCTGGACCTGCGCGCGAAGATCGGCGCGAACAGCGTCGGCCGTGAGCGGCTGCTCGCAGTCATCGAACAGTACGGCGCCGACACCGTCAAAGCTGTCATGAAGCGCATGATGGCCGATGCCGAGAGTCGGCTGCGCGCCAAGCTGACCGACCTGCCCGACGGCACCTGGCACGCCACCGGCTATCAGGACCAGTCGAGCGTCGGCGATCGGGAGGTCCACAAGATCACCCTCGCAATGACCAAGAAGGACAACCACCTCTCCTTCGACTTCACCGGCACCGACCCGCAAACCGGCGTCATCAACTGCACGTACGCCGGCATGCGCGGCGGCGTGATGCTGGCCCTTCTGCCGATTCTCGCGGGTGACATCCCCTGGTCTGCAGGTGGTCTGATGCGATGCTTCGACCTGATCGCCGAAGAAGGCACCATCAACAACGCCACGTTCCCAGCCGCGGTCAGTCGCGGTCCGATCGGGCCGGCGTGGCTGACGGGCAACCTCGTTGCCGAGTGTCTGGCGCAGATGCTCGACCGCCACATCGAGCTCGGCAAGAACGTGATGGCGTCGTGCTGCGGCACGTGGGATACTGCGGTGGTCGCGGGCCTCGACGAACGCGGAGAACAACCCGTGCCCTTCCTGAACATCCTGATGGAGCCGATGAGCGGTGGCTACGGCGGACGCCCTGTGGCCGACGGCATGGACACCGGCGGATTGTTCTGCATCCCCATGGGCCGCATCCCCGACACCGAGATGACCGAGTTCCTCTACCCACTACTCACGTTGTGGCGCAAAGAAGAACCGGACTCGGGCGGTCCCGGACGCCATCGCGGCGGCGTCAGCGCATCGCTGGCCGTGACCCCGTACGGCACAAGTCTGCCGATGGGATTGATCTTCGCCTCCGCCGGCAAGGCGGTCGCACAGAACTCCGGATTGGCCGGAGGTCTGCCCGGTAACACGGGATTGGAAATCCTGGCGCGTAACTCCGGCATCACCGAATTGCTGGCGAGCGGTGCCATTCCGGGCTCACTCGACGATCTGGGTGCCAACAAGGAGATCGGAGCCTGCTACGCCGAGAGTCACCTCGCTCCGGGTGAGGTGCTGTACATGCACTGGCAGGGCGGTGGTGGTTACGGCGACCCCCTGCGCCGCGACCCCGAATCGGTGGCGCTTGATGTCCGCAACGGCAAGGTGACGGTGGACGGCGCTGCAGTGGGTTATGGCGTCGTGGTGAAAGACGGTGAGCTGGACACCAACGCGACCGAACAACACCGTGCTGCACTGAAAGACGAGCGCCGCGAGCGTTCCGATGTGCCCACCGGGCAGGAGTCAACGCTCGACCTGACCCGAGCCAGGCGGCTCGACGACAACCTCGTGGAGGTGACCATCGGCGACGCCCGAGTGGTCGGTTGCGCGCACTGCGGGCGACTTCTCGGCGACACCAAGACCGGCAAGCTGTCGCTGGCCGTGTACGAGGGCCCGTCGCACACCGCCGGGCCGCAGGTCACATCGGATCCTGCCGAATACGTCGACACTCCAGTAGTTTTCCGGCAGCAATGCTGCCCCGGGTGCTGGACTGCGGTGTACTCGGGCATCGTGCCGGCCGACCATCCCGACCACGTGGCCGAGCTGACCCAGCTCCTCCCGGCGGTGGCAGGCAAATGACGGTCGCCACGCCGACCGGCCGCTCCCGCTGGGGAGCTCGGCTGGTCGACTATCCCGACGAGCGGGCCGAGCGGTATCGGCGGTCAGGGTCGTGGACCGACCGGACCGTTGCCGATCGACTGCACGACACGGTGCAACGCCATCACGATCGGGTTGCGGTGGTCACCGAATCCGGGTCACTCACCTACGGGGAACTGGGCAGGCGAACTGACCAGATCGCCGTAGGGCTGGCCGACCTGGGTCTCCAACCCGGTGATCCCGTGCTGTTCCAGGCCACCAACCGTATCGAGACCGTCCTCGCCTGGTACGGGTGCCTCAAGGCCGGATTGGTGCCGGTGGCAACACTTGCCGCGCACCGTGGGCACGAGATCGGACACATCAGTCGAGCCGTGGGCGCGGTCGCCCATGTGGTGGAGGCGGGTCTCTCGTTCGATCTGGTGTCGTTCGCCCAAGAGCAAGCCGACGGGCATCCGACGATGCGGACGGTTCTGACGGTCGGGGTGACGGACGGTGCAGCCGGAACGCATGCGGTGGAAACCTTGGGTTCGGATATTGCGGACGACACCGCACGCGAACGAGTCGAACGCATCCAGGCCACGATCGATCCCCTTGATGTCTGTGCGTTCCAGCTGTCCGGCGGCACAACCGGGGTTCCCAAGGTGATCCCCCGCCGTCACGTCGAATATTGGGACAATGCACGGCTTTACGCCGAGCGACTTGGCTGGACCGAGCAGACCCGGGTCGCGCACCTGATCCCTTTGATCCACAACGCAGGCATCACGTGCGCATTGCATGCCGCACACGCGGTGGGAGCGTGCCTCGTCCTGGCCACTCCCGATGCGCCGAGCGCATTCCGGTTGATGGCCCGAGAACGCGCGACCGATGTGCTCATCGGGCACGGGCACTACCAGGCAGTGACGACCGCAGCATTCGACGAACCACGACCGCATCTGCGAACTGTTGTGCTCTCCGGCGCGAAGCCGAGTCCCGAGTTGTTCGCCCGAGCCGACGGTGACGTCGACCAGCGGGCGGGCCAACTGTTCGGGATGTCCGAGGGCCTGTTCCTGGTGACACCTCTGGACGCGCCTGCGTCAGCCAGATCGACCACCGTTGGCACTCCGGTCGCCGACGACGACGAAGTCCGGATTCTCGAGCCGGGGTCAGAGACTGTTCTTCCTGACGGCGACGTGGGCGAATTGTGTTGTCGCGGGCCGTACACCATTCCTGGGTACTTCGACGCGGCCGATCACAACCGCTCGGCATTTACGTCCGACGGTTTCTACCGGACCGGCGATCTCGCCCGCGTCACGGTGATCGACGGGGTCCGTTACGTGTCGATCGAGGGGCGGATCAAAGACCTGATCAACCGTGGCGGCGAGAAGATCAACGCCGAGGAGATCGAGCTGCTGCTCGTCAAGCATCCTGGTATCGCCAACGCCGCGGTGGTCGCGATGCCGGACCCTCGGCTCGGCGAGAGAACATGCGCTTACCTCGTTGCCGCACAGGGTGATCAGCTGTCGATGGCTGATGTGCAAACCCATCTGAATGCGCTGGGAGTCGCGAAGTTCAAGTGGCCCGAACGGCTCGAATGGCTGACAACCTTGCCGCAAACCAACGTGGGAAAGATCGACAAGAAGCAGCTGCGCGCCGATGTGGCGAGCAAGCTCAGCGCGTCGGTCCCCGTGAACCAGTGAGGACAATCGATGAAATTGCAGCGTGTCGCCGTGCTCGGCGGAGGCCCCGGCGGGCTCTACGCCGCCCGGCTCTTCAAGCGCAGTCACCCTGCCGCCGAAGTGACCGTGTACGAACAAGGCTCCCCCGATACGACTTTCGGTTTCGGTGTGGGACTCGCGTCGCGGACCCAGCGCAATCTCCGAGAAGCCGACCCGGCCTCGCTCGATGCGATCGTCGACGTTTCTCACGGGCATGAGATGTCGATGCAGGTCGGTGATTCTGTGGCCCGGCTCTCGCACGGCGAACTGCTGGCCATCGCCCGCACGTCGCTCCTGGATGTGCTGCAGCGGCACGCGACCGAGGCGGGTGTGCGCCTGCAGTTCGGACAGCGACGCACCGTCGCTGACCTCGACGCCGACCTGATCATCGCTGCTGACGGTGTCGGTAGCCCGACGCGGGCCGAGATGTCGGATCAATTCCGCCCGAACATCACCACCGGCAAGGGCTTGTACCTGTGGTGTGGAACAGATTTCGCACTGCCGAGCGCTATCTTCACCCCGGTCACCACCGAGCACGGCACCTTTGTTGCCCACGCGTATCCGTACGCATCCGATCGGAGCACATTTCTCATCGAGACCGATGAAACCACTTGGCGCAATGCCGGTTTCGACGTCACGACGCAGAACACCGGTCCCGCCGACAGTGACACCCAGTCGCTGAAGTATCTCCAGGATGCCTTCGCCGGCACTCTCGGAGGCCACTCCCTCATCGGCAACCGCACACGGTGGCTGAGGTTCCGGACGGTGACGTGCGAACGCTGGCATGCGGGCAATGTGGTGTTGCTGGGTGATGCTGCACATACAGCGCACTATTCGATCGGGTCTGGCACCAAGCTGGCCATGGAAGACGCCATCGCCCTGAATCAGTCTGTGCGCGAGTCAGAATCGCTGAACGAGGCTTTGACGGCGTACGAGGCTGCGCGCCGACCTGGTGTCGAGTACCTGCAGACCATCGCTACCCGCAGCGAATTGTGGTGGGAGTCGTTTCCCACCCGCACCGGCATGCCCGTCGACCAGCTGATGGTGGCGTACATGACCCGCGCTGGGAAGGTCAGCCTGGATCGATTCGCTGAATCGGCTCCGGACGTGGCGCGACGCGGGCTCGCCGACTACGCGGGCGTGCCGTCCGACGAAGTTCCGGGTAGCGGTGTCAGCGAATGGACGCTGCTGCAGCCCTTCGCGCGAGATGGGTTCTTCGCCGACAGCCGGTTGGCCGACGCGTCGCTGCGGTCGGATCCCGACACCGCTGTCGTCACCGTTGACCTCGAATCAGCGTGGGGCAATCCGGCTGACGAACTGCTCGCTGGCCTACATGGGCGAGTTGTGTGGTTGACGGGTGCGCCGCATCGCGGCGCAGTGCTCACGCGTCTCGACCTGGGCGAACGTGCGCGCAACACCGGGCGGATTGTGGTCGTGGAGGCCCCCGAGGCGTACCGGAGCGATCTGGCGGCGGGGTTGGCGAGCCAGCGGACGGACCTGGTGCACATCGTCGATGAGGCGGCGATCGACGGCGCAGCCGAGGACGTTCACGCGGCAGCGGTGTGACGCGCACTATTGTTCGCTCATGACCAAGTCGACGCCGGACGGGACACCGTCGACCGCGACCGGAAAGCCGGGCGTGCGCAGCAACTCGCGCCGCGAGCTGGTGGAGCGCGAGATCATGGAGCAGGCCACCCGACTCTTCGCCGAGAAGGGACTGGCCAGCACCACGTTGCAGGACATCGCTGACGCCACCGGCCTGACCCGTCCGGCGATGTACCACTACGTCAAGAACAAGGATGAGTTGTTCGCCCGGCTGGTCAGTGAGATCGCCGAAGAGCCGGCGGTGTTGCTGCACGACATCAACCAGCGCACCGACCTCGACCCGGCTGCCAAGATCCGCGAGATGGCGATGTCGATTGGGCTGCACCAGATGCAGACTCAAGACCGTTTCCGTCTGCTCATCCGTTCCGAAGCAGAGTTACCGCCGGCGTTGGCTGAAACCTATCGACAGAGCCGTCGTCGAGTGTTGCGGGAGATGACCACCGCGATGAACGAGGGAATCGCAGCCGGGCTGTTCCGTGCTGCGGACCCTCGTGTCGCGGCGCTCGGCATCATCGGAATGCTGAACTGGATCGCCTGGTGGCATCACCCCGGAGACACCGACGACGACCGCGACGTCGCCCAGCAACTCGCGGACATGGCCGTCAGCTCCGTTCTCGAACCCGACGCCGATGAAACCGAACCCGGGCCAGACCGCATCATCGCGAGGATGCGGCAGAACTTGGACTATCTGGAACAGTCGTTGCGGGTTGAGGAGTGACTCGCTGGCGGGTCCCTGTTTGCTCAGATGACGGCTAAAGCTCGCAACCGATCGGGCCGTCGTCGCGTCTAAGACGCTGGGTACACTCGACCCGCGGTGGGGACCGCGATCAAGTTGGCCGCGAGGGCGGTTATGTAAACGGGGGGAACGATGACACCAAAACCGACAGGTCCTATTCCGGCAGCGCCGGGACCCGTTCCGCAGCCTCCCCCTCAGTTCGGCGTCGACTCCGACGAGATTTCCGGAGTCTCTACCGCCTGGTCGGCAGCTGCCGAGACGATCGGTGGGTTGAACTTCTCCCCCGTTGCTGAAGTAGTAGGCACGGGAAGCGACACTCTTGCCGCCGCCCGCCAGTGCGGTGTGCCGGCGACCGACGCGATCAAGTCGATCAGTGCACGCATCGCGTCGATGGCTTCATCTGTCTCAATTTTCAGCAAGAACACGGACACCACTGACTCGTCCTCGGCTGACCAACTGAACAACCTGACCCCGCGTTGATGAGACCGGCCATAAGCCAGCTCAGAGCTTGGAATCTCGGAGGGTTGTCAACTGCGGGAAGCACCGTGGCCTCGAATGCCGCGAACCTCGATGCCGCGCTGGACGAAGTGCAACGTGCGATGGACAACGCCGGCGAATGGACCGGCCGTACACACGATGCCGCCAACACAAAAGTGGTCGAAGAGGTGGATCACGGACACGAGGTACGCAACGTCTTCAATCGACTCGCAGACGCACTCGGCGACGCGGAGCGGGAGTTGACTCACGCGCGGGAGTACACACTGGGCCAGGTCGATTCAGCGCTGGCGCAGGGCTTTTCCGTCTCCGACTCGGGAGATGTGACGCATCGAGATGCCAAACGGAAGCCAGACGCAGACCATCTAGCCTTCACCATAGGGAACGGGCTGGACGAGGTGGAGCGCCTCGACACCACATATGGAAAGGCGATCGCCGACGCGGCCCTTGATCTGGGCGCCATGAAGAACGGGCAGCCAGATATCACGCTCCCGGACGGGCGGGTTGCCGATCCTGATGACGTGGTGGCGGGTCTGGCCGGCATGTCGGCCGATGAACGCGCAGCGTTCCTCAACTCGCTGAGCCCGGACGCTATGCAAGCACTCATCGACGCCGATCCAGAAACAATGGGCAACACGGACGGAGTTCCCTTCCCCGCGAGGATTGCAGCCAACGAGATCAACATCCGCAACGCGCTGATCGATGAACGTCAAAAGGCAGAGCCTGACGAGAAGCGAGTCAACCAGCTCGCCTCGATGTTGGCGCCTGTCAAGGATCCCGAGTCAGGCGGCGCGCTCGATAAGCCCGCGACGTATGACGGCCAAAATGCCAGTACAAACGATGGAATGATGAACAAACAGTTCATTGCTTTCTCACCGACTGGCAACGGCCGAATCATCGAGATGATCGGAACACTCCATCCCGGCAACAAAGGAGTGGGCGTCTACGTACCTGGCACTGGTTCGAACCTCAACGACAGCAACACCAACCACAACGCTGCCTGGAATCTTGCTCAGTTGAGTGACTCTCCCGTGTTCCTTTACATGAACGGCGACCTCCCCCAGGAGCTCATCTCGGAGGCGCCCTTTCCCGGCGATGCCAGCTCGATGGCGCCAGGGCTGGTGGAGTTCGGCAAGGAGATAGACCGGGCAGTGGACGCGCATTCACCGGGCACGCCTGTCACGTACATCGGCCACTCGTACGGCGGATCGGTCGTCGGGTCGGCCGAACAGCTGGGGCTCCGGGCCGATCGCATTCTGTACGCATCGTCCGCGGGCACAGGCGTTTACGACGGGCCTTGGAACAACGCGAACCCAGACGTTCAACGCTTCTCGATGACCGCGCCCGGTGACATGATCGGTGCTACTCAGTCCATCGATCAGCGGGTGAACCCGCATGGGGGTGATACCGACGAAGTCCCCGGTGTGACCAGGCTTGACACCGGTTACTACAGCGCCCGGAACGGTGAGCATCCCGGCGAAGTCATCTTCGGACCCGATGGTCATGGAGACTACTGGAACGATCGAGACTCCACTGCGTTTCAGAATATGGTCGGTGTCGTCAGCGGCGGCGAGGTCACCGGATACGTCGAACGCGGGATTGAGTCCAACAACATAGATGTGGACCTGGGCGACGAGGGTGACGGATTAGACGAGGGCATCGATGGCGCCAAAGGGATTGTACTACCGGGCATTTCCGGGTCGACACTACCTCATATACCTGGACTACTACCCCCAATCACATTGCCCGAGTTCGCCGAGGACCCTTACGGCAACCCGGTCGTTACCGACAACGCAGAGTTAGGACCGAGAATCGATGTCAAATAAACGCCAGATGATCTACGGGGCGCGTACATCAATGCTCCCGGCGATAGCTATTGCGTTGGCGTGTGGATGCTCTGTGAGCGGCGGCGATGATGACGCTCCGAGCGCGGTCAAGTCGGAGGCTGAAGCTCGAAAGGTGGTGACCGACAACGTCCGGCTTGTCTATCCGGGACACACTGTCGTCGCACCCGAGCATGCAACTCTGACACCGTGCACCAATTTCGACAAGAACGCGATCGGCCTCGGTCCACCATGGATCGTGAGCGCCACTGAATATCTCGCACGTCCGGAACAGATCGCGGAGGCAGTGCGACGGGTCGACGCCCTTACCGAATATGGTTATCGGCTTCAGCCAAAAGGCCCGCTTCCTAGCTATCCAGAACAGCGCGTTTACAAGGACGACCGTGGCTATACCGTCGGCATCTCGGCTTCAAAACTCCCAGACCGAGTGGACTTCGATGTGTTCTCGATGAGTCCGTGCACGGTCGACAGGCCTTGATAGTGGCACGATTCACAGGAGCCCTAGGCAGCACTGAATCCCCGAAGGCAACGCGATCGAGCTATGCGAGCCCAAAACATCGGTCTGAGCCAGATAATCCCAATAGGCATCTGGATTCCTCGGCCAGCGCTGGACGTACTGGAACTGAATACGACTACGCCATGTGTGCGCTTGCTCTGCCATTTGCGGCGCGTCGGACCGCTGCAAACTGTGGGGCCCCAGGCGGCGAAAATCGCTCGCGCTAAATGCTTTTGATCCTCCCTGTTTCACAGACCGGTTCCCGAAGGTACATTCTCCACCCACTGACGAAGCTTTACTGACCGCAACCAGTCGCCTGAAATCGCAACCGGGCAGCTTCTCGCTGATCTGTTAAAGTTCACATCGCACAAATCGAAAATCCGGGGGGATGACTACCTCAAAAACAGTGGGAGCGATTACACGGTCGATGTCGACGCCATGCTCTCCGACATGCCCGGTTTCAAGGCTTCGGCGGACGATCAAGCGACCAGTTCGCTAGCGCAGACCCGAAACATGCTGCCAGCAGGCTATGAAGGGCCTGTCGTCTTCGAGGGAACCTACGGCGGCGATTACGGCAGATTTGAGCCGGAATTGGCTTCGAATCCGGATTGGTACATGGCAGTGCATGCATACAGCTTCGAGTCCAGCGGCGTTGCGATACCTAGCTCAGACGGAGATGGATATGAAGTTTCCTACCAGACCAGCGTGTACGACTACTACAACTGGGACACAACTGACAAGCACTGGTACCCAGAACCTTCTGATCTCAACGATCTGCACCGAGCAGGCTGGGGTCAAAACTTCGACGTAGTCGGAACATCCGGAACCCGAAACACCTCCTGGTCAACGCCGAGGTAGAGGGTGCGGCCAACTGATGCAACACGCAGACAAAGGATTACGCAATGAGACGACCGTCGGCAATGACCCAACTATTGCCGCGTTGTTCAGTCCGCGCTCTCGTCCCAGCTCTTGTAGTCGCGACAGGTGTCACGGGTTGCGCGTTCGGCATTGACATCGATACAGACGATCCCGCGGAGGCCGCGACTGTACTGAAAGTCTCGCTACCTGACAGCGCCGAAGAAGTTCAGGCCTACAGCGATTCCTCGGCGAAGGGAAACTGCACTGACTTATCGTTCCTGATGCCCACGGATCAGTGGCATCCGTACGTATCTGCCTACTTCCCAGGGCAGTTGTCAGAGGCATTCGCGAACATTCTGGTGTGCAACAGTCCCCGACCCCCATGTCCGGAGAAAGATCGTGCCTCTCGATTCGAAGCACACGACCGCATTCTGGTGGACAATTCCCCTCAGGACCGGACCGTGTTAGTCATCACGGAGTGCACGCCAGGACAGACTCTGATTGCGTGGAAGAGCAGCAAAAGCTGACGGACAGCACCATCTCTTCGCTAGGACGTCAGAAGGCCGGTCAGTAGCAAGGTTGCCAGCGAAACGCTTGGACCTACTCGCGCCACAGTCACCTCCATCGGCTTTGGCGAACGGCGCGTTTTATGGCCTCCGACCATACGACTTACAAACCGCGGGCCGCCTCGCAATAGTCATTTGTACTGGTCATCTCCATCAAAGCGTATGCAGGATGAGGACGAAATCAGCTCGTACGATCGGGTGCCGTCTTGTCCGACGTCAACCCACAGCTGGACAGCATAACCAGCGTCGTTCTCGATCCACTTGTTCTCTGAATTAAGCTTTGCCGGATTGTCGAAATACGAATATTGGCGAGCTTCTAGCGCAGCAAAACCCATGTTGATTTGTTCAATTTCGAGAGGGGTGGGCTCCAGCAAACTCTGAGCGACCCGCATACTCCAGGGAGGCCCTGACGCAAAGCTGTTCTTCCCGGTCGTGCACCCGGTCATGTTGGGCGGAGGAGACAATGGGTTCTCCGGGAACGGGTAATTAGGATCCCACGAGGGAACGACTTCATGAAGGTTATTGTTTATGACCCGCCACGCTTTGTCGCGTGGGATGTCGCGAACTTGCACCTCCGCGTCGTTATAGCTATAGCACCCGGCCAGGAGAAGGACCGCAACAACAGCCATTAAAACCACCGGACGGGTTTTCATGATCACCACGGCAGTTTCGGCGGAACGTCGGGGAGGGGTCCTGGCAGGTCGAGATCCCCGTGAAGCGGATCGGTGGGCTCACCAGGATTCCAGCCACGTAGCTGGGAGATCGTCGGACGCATCAGCGCGGCATCAACCTGGTGAAGGAATCGGCAGTGGTGCGATCGTTCTCACTGGACGTCACCGTGAAGGTTCGCAGACTCTCACCAAGCGTCGTCAGTCTGGCGCCAATCGACTCGGTCGCGTTGGTGGCGGCCACATTGCACGCCACAACCGCAGCGAAGGTTCGTGATCCCGCGCCACTGGCACACGCCATGCCAGAGAAATCGAGACCGTTTACAACGACGCCCTGTTGCTGCCACGTGCTTGCGGTCGCCATGACCTCCGCCGGACTGATACTGAACGTCTCGCTGACATCGTTCGGAGCCACCCCTACCCCCAGACTCATCCGCGCCGAGCGCGGTCTACTTACGTTCGGCCTTCACGAAAAGCGGATGACCGAACGACTCCCCCGGTCGGAAATGGTACATCGCCCGCCTGACAGTCGCTCGCGGTGCAGTACGCCACTCGACGGGCCGCATCTGATCCCCTCAGCACCTAGATGCCCCCACTCGCAACGCCAGTCACAACCCGCTCACGAAACCCGAGTTTGCTCGGTCCGTAGGCCGAGCAAACTCGAGAACAATGAGCGAATGCGTTGCGCTAGCGGACGGTCAGGACACCACATGCCGGTCGGCAACAGTGAGCGCGGCATCGAGGATGGCCAGGCCCTCTCGTACCTCGTCGGCGCTCACCGTGCACGGCGGCACCGCGTGGATGCGGTTGAAGTTCGCAAACGGCAACAGTCCCTTCGACTTACAGGCAGCAATCACCTCGTTCATGGCGGTGCTGGTACCCCCATATGGCGCCATCGGCTCACGCGTGGCCGGATTGGCCACCAACTCGATGGCCCAGAACACTCCGAGCCCCCGCACCTCGCCGACCGACGGGTGACGGGTAGCCAACTCCCGCAGTCCCGGACCGAGAACGTCGGTACCGATACGGGCCGCATTCTGGACGATCTTCTCTTCCTCCATCGCATTGATGGTGGCGACCGCCGCCGCCGTGGCGAGCGGATGGCCGGAGTACGTCAGGCCGCCCGGGTACGGTCGGTCAGCGAAGGTCGCGGCGATGGCATCGCTGATGGCAACGCCGCCGAGTGGGACATACCCGGAATTCACACCCTTGGCGAAGGTGATGAGATCCGGGGTGACGTCGAAATTGTCGATGGCGAACCACTGCCCGGTTCGCCCGAACCCGGCCATCACCTCGTCGGCGATGTAGATGATCCCGTAGCGGTCGCAGATCTCTCGGACGCCCGCCAGATATCCCGGTGGCGGCACCATGATTCCAGCGGTGCCGGGCACAGACTCGAGGATGATCGCCGCTATCGAAGCGGGGCCCTCCATGGCGATCAGTCGGTCGAGATGCTCAAGCGCCCGGTCGCACTCCTGTTGCTCATCAGCCGAATGAAAGGTGGAGCGATAAAGGAATGGCCCGTCGAAATGGACTGTGCCACTGGTCCCGTAGTCGTTTGGCCAACGCCGGGGATCGCCGGTCAGATTGATTGCCGTGTCGGTACCACCGTGGTAGGAGCGGTAACGCGAGAGCACCTTGTATCGCCCGGTGTGTAGCCGCGCCATGCGCACCGCATGCTCCACCGCATCGGCACCACCGTTGGTGAAGAACACGCGGTTCAGGTCGCCAGGTGTTCGCTCGGCGATCAGCCGGGCAGCCTCGGACCGTGCGGAATTGACGTGTTGTGGCGCGACGGTGCAGAGCTTCGCCGCCTGTTCGGCGATCGCGGCAACAACTTTCGGATGTTGGTGCCCGATGTTGGTGTTGACCAGCTGCGAGGAGAAATCGAGCAACCGATTGCCTTCGCCGTCCCAGATGTACGAGCCCTGCGCGGCAACGATTGTCATCGGGTCGATCTTGGCCTGTGCCGACCACGAATGGAACACGTGTGTGCGATCGAGTTCGTAAGCACGTCGACCCTCGGCCAGTGCGGAGTCGATGTCGTGGCCAATGGGGAGAGTGGAAGCTACTGCAGTCATGGGAAACTCCGTGCGTCAGTTGTTCTGCGGGAAACCGAGATTGATGCCGCCGTGGCTCGGGTCGAGCCAGCGGGTGGTGACCACCTTGGCGCGGGTGTAGAAGTGCACGCCTTCGGTGCCGTGCGCGTGAGTGTCGCCGAACAACGAGTTCTTCCAGCCGCCGAAACTGTAGTACGCGGTGGGCACAGGGATCGGAACATTGATGCCCACCATGCCGACCTCGATCTCGTTCTGGAACCGACGTGCCGCGCCACCGTCGTTGGTGAAGATGGCCGTGCCGTTGCCGAACGGCCCGGAGTTCACCAGATCGATGGCCTCGTCGTAGGTGTCCACTCGAACTACGGACAGGACGGGACCAAAGATCTCGTCGGTGTACACACTCATGTCGGTGGTCACGTGGTCGATGAGCGTTGGGCCGAGCCAGAATCCGCCCAAACCACCGTCAGCCTGCACCTGGCGTCCGTCGACCACGATGGTCGCGCCGTCGGCTTCACCGGCGTCGACGTAGGAGGCAACCTTGTCGCGGTGGGCCTTGGTGACCAGCGGCCCCATGTCGGTGCCGCGGGTTCCGTCGCCGATCTTCAGGCCCACGGTGCGGTCGGCGATCTTGGCCACGAGTTCATCGGCGATGCCGCCGACGGCGACGAGCGCGGAGATCGCCATACACCGCTCCCCCGCCGAGCCGAAGCCGGCATTCACCATGGCATCGGCTGCCAGGTCGAGGTCTGCATCGGGAAGAACGATGGCGTGGTTCTTGGCCCCGCCGAGTGCCTGCACACGCTTGCCGTGCGCTGTTGCCGTCGAATAGACGTACTGCGCAATGGGCGTGGAGCCGACGAACGAGATGGCTTTGACCACAGGATTGGTCAGCAATTCGTCGACGGCGACCTTGTCACCCTGCAGCACGTTGAACACGCCCGCCGGCAGACCTGCCTCGGCCCAGAGTTCGGCGATCCACAACGCCGCCGACGGGTCCTTCTCACTCGGCTTGAGCACCACGGTGTTTCCCGCGGCGATGGCGATCGGGAAGAACCACATCGGGACCATGGCCGGGAAGTTGAACGGGGAGATGATGCCGACCGGCCCGAGCGGCTGACGAAGCGACGCGACATCAACCTTGGTCGAGGCGTTCTCTGTCATCCCGCCCTTGAGCAGATGGGCTATGCCACAAGCGAATTCGACCACTTCCTGGCCGCGACTGATCTCACCGAGCGCATCACTGACCACTTTGCCGTGTTCGGCGGTGATGATCTCGGCCAGCTCGCCCTTGCGCGAGTTCAGCAACTCGCGGAAGGCGAACAGCACGGACGTGCGCTTGGCCAGTGATGTGTCTCGCCACTGCGGAAATGCAGCTCGCGCGGAATCGATCACCGCACGAGCGTCGTCGACATCCGCCAATGCCACGTTCCCGGTGATCTCACCGGTCGCGGGATTGGTGACCGGGGCAGTGCGGTCGGCCGCGCCGGCGAAGGCTTGGCCCCCACTCCAATGGCCGATGGTTGACACGGTGGTGGCGGGTTTGTCGGCAACGGTCTGCGTCACGGGGGTCCTATCGTCAAAGGGACTTCTCTGGGTTCCAGCATTCACGCTGACCAGTCCCGATGGGGCCGACAGTATGTATTCTTCAACTTCGATTGCCTTACACTGTGTCAATGCAGCCGACGGTCGCGGACATCCTCGCACTCCCAGTGGTCCAGGCAGGGCGGCCCGAACTGGTCTCCGACGGCTCTATTGATGTGCCGGTCCGCTGGGTGCACGTCAGCGACCTCGCCGACCTGTCCGACCTGCTCGAGGGCGGCGAACTGGTGCTCACCACCGGCCGCGCGCTGGCTGACACCCCGGCGCGGGACACCTACCTGCATGGCCTGGTCACGGCGGGCGCGGTCGGACTGATCGTCGAGCTGGGGGTCCATATCGATGAGGTGCCGAGATCGGTCATCGAGGCCGGCCGCTCACTCGCCTTTCCAGTCATCGCCTTGCACCGGCAGATCCGGTTCGTGCAGCTCACCGAACAGGTGCACCGCACCATCGTCGCCGACCAGTACGGTGAACTCGAGTTCGCCCGCAGCGCTCACGAGATTTTCACCGACCTCAGCATGCGCCGTGCGAGTGTGGACGAAATCGTCACGGCCGCAGCGCACATGCTCGGGTCACCGGTGGTACTCGAAGATCTGAACCGGCAGGTTGTCGCCTTTGCCGGCGCCGAGCCCGCAACACTGTTGACCGACTGGGACCGTCGATCCCGCCTGACCCCTGAGGTCGACGTCCACAACAACGCCGACCCTGACACTTGGCTCGCCCGGCCCGTGGGCGCGCATCCCCAGACCTGGGGCAGGTTGGTCGCGCCGCAGACGCACGATGCCGGCAACCGATCGGTGGTCATCGTCGAACGAGCCGCTCAGGCGATCGCCCTCAACCGGATGACCGAGCAAGACCGCAGCTCGCTCGAACTGCGCGCGCAGGGCGGCCTGATAGACGACCTGCGGCACAACCGCATTCGCACCGAGGCAGAAGCAACGGCCAGAGCATTCGCGCTGGGGCTTCGACGCAGCCCCGCGTACATCGCGATGACAATCCGACTCCGCGATACCGGTGGCGCGGATCAGGTGCTGGTGCAGCAACGTCGAGCCCGCATTCTCGACTCGGTCACGCACACGATCAAAGTCGAACGGCACACCGCGCTCACCACGGCATCCGAGGGCGGGAGACGTATCGACGTGCTGCTGGCCCAGCGGCACACCGCTGCAACCGCTCAGCGTCTCGACACGATGACCGACGTGTGCATCGCGATCCGGCAGACCATCATGCGGGTCGAAGGCGTGACGAGATGCGCGATCGGTGTCGGCCCCGAGTCGACTCAGATCACCGATGCGGCACAGGGTCTCGACGAATCCGGTCACGTTGCCGACGTCGCGCTCGCCCTCCCCGACGAGCGCCCGTTCCATCGGTCATCCGACACCCGTCTTCGAGGACTGGTCGCGTTGATTCGCGACGATCCGCGGGTGCAAGCGTTTGCTGAAACGGAATTGCGGGGTCTGCTCGAGCACCGCGCGAAACACGGTGACGAACTGTTCGCGCTACTGCGTCGCTACCTCGACCTCGGCGGCAACAAGGCCGAACTCGCCAAAGCACTTGGGCTTTCGCGGCCTACCCTCTATGCCCGCCTCGACACGCTGTCGCGACTACTGGGCGCTGACCTCAACGACGCCGAGTCGCGCACGTCCTTACACACGGCGTTGATGATCATCGATCCATCGTGAGTGGTTCACCCGAGGAGATCCGGCAATCCGTCGGATACCTTCATCGGAAACTCCGGCGCACGCTTCTCGAGGAATGAGTTCACTCCCTCGCGAACGTCGTCGGAGGTACCGCGAACGAAGATCGCCTTCGACTCGGCGCGATGAGCGGCCTCCGGGCTGTCCGCACCGAGCATCGCCCACATCAACTGACGAGTCAGCGCCACCGAGACAGGAGCGGTACCTGTGACCAGATTCGTTGCTATCTCGATGGCCCGGTCCAGCACCTGATCCACAGGCACCACTTCACGGACCAGTCCGCGTTCCAGTGCCTCTGTCGCCGAGACCATCTTGCCGCCCATCGCCCATTCCAAGGCCGTCGAGATACCGACTATTCGGGGCAGGAACCAGTTCGAACAAGCTTCGGGAACCAAACCGCGACGCACGAACACAAAGCCGAACTTGGCTGTCTCCGAGGCAATTCGAATGTCGGCAGGCAAACTCATCGTCACTCCGACACCGGCCGCCGGGCCGTTGATGGCCGCGACCACAGGCTTGGTGGACCGATAGATCCTCAGACTCACCCGGCCGCCCTCATCGGGCGGGGCCTCGCCGCTGCCGCCGTCGTCGAGAACAAAGGTGTCGCCCCCGCCACCGAGGTCGGCTCCGGCGCAGAAGGCTCGTCCTCTGCCGGTGATGACCACTGCGCGAATCGAATCGTCGGCATCACATTGATCGAACACGTCGATCATCTGACGATGCATCTCGCTGGTGAACGCGTTTAGCCGATCCGGGCGGTTCAGCCAGACGAGCGCGATCTCACCCCGGCGCTCCAGTTCGACAACGGGTTCCGACTTCGCCTCTGCCACCGCAGCTCCTCAGATTGCCTCAAGACACATCCCACTGCGAACAAGACAATCACCAGACGGGGCGTGAGAGTGCACCGACCCGCCGGCGGCAGTCAGTCCAGAACGGTCGCCAGGTCGGCGAGAGTCTCGGCTGCGGAATACTTGGGTTCCCACCCGAGCACGTCACGCGCCTTCGACGTGTCCATCACCACCGACGTCTTGAGGATGTTGACCCACTCGGCATCCGACGGTTTGACGGGCAGACGGTTGATCACCTCGGCAACCACGTTGATCGATCCAGAGGGAACCTTCACGGGCCGGGCGCCGAGGACACGACCGATGTCCGACAACGACACCGTGCCGGAACCGGCGATGTTGTAGGCGCCGGCCGGCGCGTCGGTGGTCGCGCACAGAGCGATGGCCCGGGCGACGTCGTCGTGATGGACGAGCTGCACCGGCACCCCGGTGTCCGGGAACGGAACCTTGGCACCGGGAATGGAGCCCGCCACCTTGCGGACGGGCTCGGGGATGTAGTTCCACGGCATCGCGTCTGCCAGAGCGGTGGCCTTCGGACCGGAGACGATGCATGGGCGGAGCATGAAGAGCTCGATCGCCGAATCCTTGGTGATCTCAGCGATGACCTTCTCGACCTCGGCCTTCTGCTCGGAGTAGTAGTGCTCACTCGAACCGCGTGTGGGTACGTCCTCGGTCAGCGGCACAGGGTTGTCGGAGTGATAGCCGTAGGCCGCGACCGACGAGGTGTAGACGATGCGTTTCGGGCGCTCGGCCGCGATGGTCGCCTCGAACACATTGCGAGTGCCGGCGAGGTTGATGCGCTGCCCTTCGCTGCGCGAACCCAGGACGAGGAACGCCAGGTGCACCACCACGTCGGCGTCGCCGACCAGAGCATCAACTGCGTCGCGGTCGAGAATGTCACCTTGGCGATACTCAGTTTTGGTCCAGCCGTGCGATGACGGGTCGAACTCCCGCCGTGCCATCCCGAGGATTCGATCCACCCCCGGGTCGGCCTCCAAGGCCGTGACTGCCGAAATCCCGATTTCCCCTGTCGGCCCTGTGACCGCAACTGTGAGTCCCATGGCCGGGGAGGTACCCCGGCGCCTGCCGACTTATTCGTAGTCCGGCTAACGTCAGCTGCCGAGCACTGCTTCCAACTTCTCGCCCATCTTGTCGGCGAACGCGTGGGTCGCCTTCATCGGACGCAGCATCACGGTGAACTCGTCGATCTCTCGGTCTGGGTTCTCGTGGATGAAGTCGCACCCGTGAACGTCGAGGCCGTCGACCTTCGCCCTGAACACCAGGCCGGTGTAACCGTCGAGCGGTGAGTCCAGCTCACGAATGTATTCGAAGTCCTCGAACGTCTCGAACGCGGTGCGCAAGATGGCGGCCACCGTCTCGCGCCCTTCGTAGGGATGAAACGCCACCGGACTGTGAAAGGTGACCGATTCGGACAGCAGTGACTCGATGTCGTCAATGTTCTTCGCCTCGACTGCAGCACGGAATGCGTGCACAGGAACCTCCTCGTCGTCGCCGTGCAACCACGCTAACGGCAGGTGCTGCCCGTCGGGCGGGATTCGGCAAACGGAACCGGGCGGGCACGACACGCGCTACGCGTCGTTCACAACAGCAACTTCTTCTGCACCTTGCCCATCGCATTGCGTGGCAGCGACTCGAGCACCCGAATCTCTCTGGGTCGCTTGTGGTTCGACAGCTCTGTCGCAACCAGATCGATCAGGTCTTGCTCCACGATCCCCTCGCCCACCACACAGGCGACGATCCGCTGACCGAGGTCATCGTCCGGAACGCCGATCACCGCGGCCTCACGCACGCTCGGGTGCCCCAGGAGCACGGTCTCAATCTCCCCCGCGCCGACCCGGTAGCCTCCGGTTTTGATCAGATCCGTGGATGACCGGCCGACGATTCGGTGCATGCCGTCCGCGCCGATCACCGCGACGTCGCCGGTGGCAAACCATCCGTCCTCCAACCAGGATTCTGCGGTGGCGTCGGGCCGGTTGAGGTATCCGGCAGCCACCATCGGTCCGCGAAGCTGGAGCGCGCCAATGCTTTCCCCGTCGTGCGGGACGTCTACTCCCTCGTCGTCGCGCAGGCGCGTCTCGACGCCGGCCACCGGTGTACCCACCCAGCCGGGTCGCCGCTCGCCGTCGGCACGAGTGCTCAGGGTGATCAGTGTTTCGGTCATGCCATAGCGTTCGACGATCTCGTGGCCGGTGAGGTCTTTGATGGTGGTGAACACCGGAACGGGTAGCGGGGCACTCCCGGACACCAGGAGCCGGGCCGTTGCGAGCGCGCGCGCCGAGTCCTCGTCCGCGGCGATCCGAGCCCAGACCGTCGGGACCCCGAAATACATCGATCCGTGCGCCGCAGCGTAGGCCTCGGGGGTCGGCTTCATGGTGTGCACCAGCGAACCGCCGACGCGGAGCGGACCGAGGGCACCCAGCACCAGGCCATGCACGTGAAAGAGCGGAAGACCATGAACAAGAACATCATCCGCGGTCCACGCCCAGGCGTCGACGAGGGCGTCGAGCCCAGCCGCTATCGCACGGCGGGTCACCGGCACACCTTTGGGCAAGCCCGTTGTTCCCGATGTGTAGATGATCAACGCCGTGGAGTCCGGGTGTGGCTCGGGATGGCTGTGCCACGAGCGCGCGTACATCCGCACCGGAACCACCGGCAGACCCGGTTCAGCGGGCGCGGCCCCCAGCCACGCCTGCGCACCGGAGTCGGCGAGGATGTGCTCGCGCTCGGCCGTGCCTGAGTCGGGAGGTACCGGGACCACTGCGACACCCGCAATGAGCGCACCGACGATGGCGACCACTGTCTGGGCGGTGGGTTCGGCGAGAACCGCGATGCGCCGGGCACCACGGATCCGCTCGGCGACCGACGTCGCGGCGCCGACGAGGTCACTGCGGGACAACACCACATCCCCCACGGTCACCACCGCAGGTTTGTCGGCGCCGTTGGCGAGAGCAGACTGATTCAGCGTCGGGAAGAGAACCACGGGTTTCACCTTGTCACATCGCTGTGCCGGCCCCAGTGGTCAGCCGCCGCCCAGCATGGACTCGGGACGGAACAACTTTGGCACTGAGCCGGCCGTCACCGACTGCGCCAGGGTCTCACCCAACACCGGCGCGTGTTTGAAGAGATTGTGACCGGCCAGGACAAAGATGTGATCGGCCTGCCAGATGGCGACGCCATCATCGCCCCAGGGCAAGGTGGTGAGCCAGCAACTGATGGGCTGCAACGGCTTCGGGTCGAGGCCCGGAAGCGCCCTCGCCACATAGGCTGCGGCGCGGTCGATCAGCTCTGCCAAGGCATCCGGATCCGCCACACCACCGGGCTCGGTCGTTTCCACTTCACGGGCGATGCCCAGTCCGAACGCCGACCGATCAGGGTGCGCCGCCGCGTAGATTCCGGCCTCCTCGAACACTCCACTGCCGTCTTGCAGATTCGGCAGGGCCGCAAGGGTGTCGTCACGCACCCCGAACGACGCCCGGGCATGCGCCTTCACCGTCACCGGCAGCGACAGTCCGATGCCGGCTGCCAACTGAACCGTGCCGCGGCCCGCGCACACCACCGCGTCACCGTGGACACTCGCGTTCGAGCCGGCCCGTACTTCGACTCCTGCATCACCCAGCGGACGCACCGCCAGAACGTGGTCTGTGACAACCGGTGTGGCCAGGCTGTTCTCCAGTGCGCCGATGGCGGCCTGGGCGCGGATGGCACCTGCACGTTCGTCGAACACCGCGGGGCCGTCATACGACGCGAGAATTGGCATCAGCGAACGCAATTCGTCCCCGGACAGGTGCCGTACCGGGATGGCCGGACGCGACTCGAGGGTGTCGAACCCACCGGCCGCGACCTCTCCGAGAGCGATCGACCCGTCTGCCGAGATGAGCTCCGTGCCGAAGTCAGCGGACCACCGGTCCCAGAGCTCCCGCGCCTCGACTGCAAGATCCACCATGCGGGGATCATCATGCGCGTGGCGGAAAAGTCGTGATGCGCCAACCGATTGCCCGCCGCCCGGCGGGCCGCTGTCGTACACGGTGACGGACAGTCCACCGCGCTGTAGTGCGTAAGCGGTGGACAGGCCGACGATGCCCGCTCCGATGACAGCTACGTCTGAGGTCGGTTGCACCTCACCCACGATAGTGCCGAAGATTCGGAGGAGTCAGTGTGCGATCGACGCCGCCGCGAGTTCGGCCAGGGAGTCGAGACCTGCAAGATCGGTGCCACCGCCTCGCTCCGATGCGGTACCCAGTAGCGCCTGCAACTTCGTGTTCAACGGTGCGTCCACGCCGTGCAATCGGGCGAGCAGAGCGATCTCGCCATTGAGGTGGTCCACCTCGTGCGAGCCTGCTCCCCGCGCGAAGCTCTGCCAGGTGGACTGCTGCCCCGCGACCACGTCGATGTCGGGATCGAAGCTGGTCTGTTCGGCGTTGATCACCAGGTCGCGGGTGGCTCCGTACCCGATTTCCGCTGCGGCGAGGACCCTGCGCGCCTCGGCTTCCAGCGCCGCCCCGATCCGGACCCGATCGGACTCGGCGCCCGCGAGCACTTCGAGGCCGTTCTTGACGCTGTGGAGGATCTTGGTTGCCTTGATCTTGGTGATGTCGGAGGTCTCCGAGACGTCGATGTTCACCGCCCGCAGATCTGCGGCGAACTCGCGAATCGCGTCGGAACCGATGCCGGTGGAGCGATAGGGCTGCCCCAGGTGCACGCCGCCCAGGCTCGGCCTACCACCCACCCTCACTTCGCCGACCTCGGTGTAGCGCGCCGCGATCAAGACAGTTGCACCGATGATGTGCGCGAACCATCGGGCCACGGCTCGCTCGGCGTCGAGGCCGTTCTGCAAGGTCACCACCGGTAGCGTTTCCGCGGCAGATCCGACCACGTCACCGGCCGGCGAGTGAACGGGCTTCCACGCCAGGGTTTCCGCGACATCGCCGACGTGCTGGGTCTTGACGGCCAGCACCAGCACGTCACCGGTGCGCAAGTGCAGTTCGTCGATCGCGACGGCGTCGAGTCGAACACTTCGGGTGCCCGCAGAGGTGCGGAAGGTCAGCGGGTTGGCGCGCAGATGGTCGAGGTTTGCGCCTCGGGCCACCACCACGACCTCGGTGCGGTCACTGAGGGCGGCAGCGAAGCTGGCTCCGACTGCCCCGGCTCCGACGATCACGTATCTCGACATGAGCTGAAGCTACCGCCGCCCCCGCAGAACCAACAGGTGACAAGCTCTTTCGAATCAATCCGGTTCCATGTGGCCGACCGATCAGACATTGCGATCATCCGGAATTGGTGATCACACCGCTCGGGTGGACATGATGAACCGTGACCTCCTTTGCCCTGTGGGAACAATCGCTCACCGGTACCGTCCGCACCGGCGCACAGATCCCCGACGCGTACCGCATCGATCGTTCGGGATTCAGTCCGATCGGCGCACCAGAAGTGCTGGTGCAGGCGAAGACCATCGACGATGTTCAACACGCGGTGACCTATGCGGCGGACACCGATTGGTCGGTGGTGATCCGGGGCGCTGGAACAGGTTTGGCCGGAGGCGCCAGTGCCGGAACAGGCTCACTTGTCCTCGACGTGAGTGGCCTGAACCGCATCACCGACATCGCGCCCGCCGACGAACTCGCAGTGGTGGAACCGGGTGTCATCACGGCCGCGTTGGACGCCGAAGCGGGCCGGTACGGCTTGCGTTACGCACCCGACCCGGCAAGCGCCTCGATCTCCACCATCGGCGGCAACATCGCCACCAACGCAGGCGGTCTCCGATGCGTCAAATACGGCGTGACCGGCGACTCGGTCCTGGGACTGAGCGTTGTGCTGGCCGATGGCCGGTTGATTCACACCGGCCGCCGAACTGCCAAAGGTGTTGCAGGCCTCGACCTCACCAGTCTGTTCACCGGCTCGGAAGGGACTCTCGGGGTGATCGTGTCGGCGACGGTCCGCCTGCAGCCGACCCCCATCGACACGGTCACCGTCGCCGCGTACTTCGACGATGTCGAGCAGGCGGCCGCGGCAACCACTGCAGTTCTGGCCGCGCGTGTTCGACCCTCGATCATGGAACTGCTCGACGAGGCGTCGCTACGGCAGAGCCGGGACTTCCTCGGTCTGCCATCGGATGCCGCGGGCGCTTTTGTGGTCGCGCAGACCGATGGGTTCGGAGCTCACACCGAGGCGCGGATCGTGCAAGAAGTGTTCGGGCAGTTCAGCTATCGGGTCAGCGTGGGTGACGATCCGCAGGTGTCCGACGAGTTGCTGGCAATTCGCCGAGCAGCGCTACCTGCGTTGGAACGCCACGGCCGAGCGCTCATCGAAGACATCGCGGTGCCTCGTACCCGCATTGCCGACGCCATTCGGGCGGTCGCCGAGATCGCCACCCGGCACCGCACCGCCATCTACACGTTCGGTCACGCGGGCGACGGTAACCTGCACCCCATCATCGTGGTTGACCGCGATGACCCGGATGCATATGAGCGTGCCGTCGCCGCTGCCGACGAGATCTTCGGCACCGCACTGGCTTTGGGCGGAACCATCACCGGCGAACACGGCGTCGGGGTACTCAAACGACGGTGGCTCGAACGAGAGCTGGGACCCGACGGTGTCGAACTACAACGGACCATCCGCCGGGCACTCGACCCGACGGGGCTGTTCAATCCCGGCAAAACGGTCTGACTGCGCCGCGGCAGTCCAGGTCGGGCGTTCAGGCAGGCCCGGTGGCAACCGGATTGGCGGCGCCAGAACTCCACTGCGACCACGAGCCCGGGAACAGCGCCGCGTCCACGCCGGCGACCTTCAGCGCGACCAGGTCGACGGCGGCTGTGACTCCTGAGCCGCAGTAGACACCGACCGGTGCGGAACCGTCGGCACCGGCTGAGGCGAACAGCTCACGCAAGTCATCTGCGTCGCGGAAGGTTCCGTCTTCACCCAGGGTCGCGGTACTCGGGGCGTTCCCGGCACCCGGGATGTGTCCGGCGACCGGATCGACGGGTTCGACCTCTCCGCGGAAACGTTCGGGTGCGCGGGCATCCACCAGAACACCCGAATCGGTGAACGTGGCGACGTCCTCGGCGGTCAGGGTGGCCAGGGCCCCGCGGTAGAGATCGGTATGCGCCAGCGTGACGTCGCCGACGGCCGGTGACTCGGCACCCTTCGCCAGCTCCTCACCGGCGGCCACCCACGCACTCAACCCGCCATCGAGGATCCGAACACCTGTGATGCCGGCAGCGCTCAGTACCCACCACGCTCGGGCCGACCCGGCGCGATTCCAGTCGTCGTAGACCACCACCGGAACGCCGTCACGCACACCCCACCGGCGGGCGGCCGTCTGCAAGACGTCACCGCTGGGCAAGGGATGGCGGCCGCGGCCGGTCACCGAATGATCGGACAGTTCCGTCTCGAGGTCGACGTACACCGCGCCGGGGATGTGCCCGCTCTCGTAGTCGTCGCGGCCGTCCGGACGGTCGAGTCGCCAGCGCACGTCGAGCACCGTCACCGGGCCATCACCGGCAATCAGCGACGCCAATTCGGTTGTGGTGATCAGGACTTCGTCGCGCGAGGTCATCAGGCAACTCCTTGTAGGTGTGTTCCGGCGTCGCCGGCCTTGTCGGCAACCGTCCGGTAATGCGCGGTGACCGCTTCGACGGCAGCCTGCTCCACATCGGTGTCGATGCCGCGCCGGGCGACGAGCCGGACGTCGATGTCGCCCATGTCCGGCAGCTCGTCGACCTCCACGAGGCCGTCGGGAACCGGCCCTGAGAAAGGTAACAGGGCGATTCCGAGACCTGCGCGCGCCGCCGCGAGAACACCGTCGAGATTGCCGGACTCGGCACTGACCGTCACCGAGTAGCCGAGGTCGTCGAGCTGGGCAAGCGCGCGACGCCGCAGCCCACACGGTTCCTCGAAGGCCACCAACGGGATCGAGCCGTCGACCTGGGCGATGTTCCAGCCCGTCGCCGCCACCCACCGGAGCGCAAGGGCCCCGACCTCGGTGCCGATCGGCTCGGCGTTGCCGCCCAGCACCACAGCGAGATCGATCGCCCCTTTGTTGACCGCCTCGGCCAGCGAGGTGGATCGCTCGATGCGGAACTGCAACCACACGTCCGGGTACGCGCCGCGTAGCGCGGTCAGCAGTTCAGGCAGCAGCCCATCCGCGGCATGCTCGGTGGAACCGATGGTGAGCTTGTCCGGCACAGCCATCGAGAACCGTTGCAACACCTCGTCTTGCGCCGCAAGCAACTTCCGGGCCTCCAGGACCAGGCGCTCCCCGGCTGCGGTGAACCTGGACCCGCGGCCGTCCTTGACCACCAGGGACTGTTTCAGTCGCTTCTCGAGCAGGCGGACGTGCTGGCTCACCGTCGGCTGACTCAGATGGAGAGAATCTGCCGCGCGCCGAAAGCCTCCTGTTTCGGCTATCGCGACAAGGGTGCGCAAATGCACCAAGTCCAACGGATCCGCCATCACACACTCACCTGTTCCCGCAAAACTCGACTAGATATCTGGGTATGGACTACAGAATCCTCTATCGGCGCCGGCGATGCGCAGTTTGATTCGCGGCGCGTAAAACCCTGGCGCATCGGCCCGATGTAGGGCTATCTGATGGCATCGGCGAATGCTCTGACCTGCACATATGAGATCAGTACAACCAATTGATTCCGATCGGCAATACGAATCGGAATCGGTGATCTCAACCCTGGTTCAGGGGCCCGAACGCCCCTAGCATCCATTTCCGAACCAGGCCCGGTCTTTCGGTCCTGCTCGCCACAGACACGTCAGGAAGGACCCCCCACATGACCGCCGATCCGTCCCAGGAGTCGTTGCCGGTGCCGGCCAGTGCCGCATCGAAGGTCGAGTTCATCAGCCTCACGCACCTGAACCCGTCCACCGAGCTCAACCCGATCCCGTCTCGTGGCATCGACCTTCCGTTTTTCCGCCGCTACGTCCGGTCCCTCGAGGACGGTGGCTTCGATATGACGCTGCTCCCGTACGGGTCCAACAGCGCCGATTCGTTTGTCATGGCCTCTGCCGTAGGGCAACTCAGCAGCACGATCAAACCGATCGTCGCGCTGCGTCCCAACACGGTGTTCCCCACGGTGGCCGCGCAGCAGCTGGCTACCCTCGACCAGCTGACCGAAGGTCGCGCGCTGGTCCACCTGATCTCCGGTGGCAACGACGCCGAGCAGGCCCGCCAGGGTGACTACCTCACCAAGGAGCAGCGCTACACCCGCACCGACGAGTTCGTCGACATCCTGCGGGATTCGTGGACCAAGACAGAACCTTTCTCCCACAGTGGAACCCACTACAAGTTCGACAACTTCGGTCCCGGCTTCGCGCCGTACGGCGCGCAGGTCCCGATCTCGATCGGCGGACAGTCCGATGCCGCGTTCGAGATCGGCGGACGCAAGGCCGACATCTTCAGCTTCTGGGGAGAACCGTTGGCGGACATCAAAAGCCAGATCGAGCGGGTGCACCGTATCGCCGCCGAGTCCGGCCGCACGGATCGCCCACGAATCTGGGTGACGTTCCGCCCCATCATCGACCGCACCGATGATCTCGCGTGGGCCAAGGCTTACGACTACGTCGACCGTATCGAGGCCAACTTCTCGAAGAACCCGATGTACAAGGCCATCGCCGGTAACACCCCGCAGAACGTCGGATCTCAACGTGCACTGGACTTCGCGAACCGGAAAGACATCTACGACCGGGCCCTGTGGACCCGGACCGCGGCAGCCGTGAACGGTGCAGGCGCGTCCACGGCTCTGGTCGGCAGCGCCGAGACGGTGGCGGCCGCCATCCTCGACTACATCGACCTGGGCGCCGATCTCGTCTCCATCCGTGGATACGACACCCTCAACGACGCCATCGACTACGGCCGTTACGTGGTGCCGCTGGTCCGTCAGGAACTCGCGCACCGGGAGGCCACCGGCAAGCGCGGCACACTGCAGTCCGATCATCTCGGTGCCTTCGCGACGGCCGGACAGGCATGACGGTCACCTCGGTGCGGGCCGTGACGCTCCCGACACCCGACCTCTCACCGTCGGGCCTCAAGGCGCTGACCGCCGAAGTCGCTTCCACCGCTGAGCAATACGACCGAAGTGGAGATATCCCGGTGGCCGGCCTGGCTGCCGCCCATCGGGGCGGGTACCTCACGGCCACCGTGGCAGCACGGTTCGGCGGTCCCGAGGCCGGACCGTTCGAGGTCGTGCAGATCCTCTCCGCGCTCGGTGAAGGCGACCCGTCTGTGGCACTCATCGCCGCCAACAACCTGGCGATCCACCAGATGCAGGCGGCCACGAACTCGTGGCCCACCGACCTCTACGACGACCTGCTCCGGCAGTCGGCGCAGGGACCGGCCCCGGTCAACGTGATCCGCGCCGAGCCGGAACTGGGCGCACCGGCCCGCGGCGGTCTGCCCAAGACCATCGCGCAGCGGACTGCACACGGTTGGACCCTCACCGGTCGCAAGACCTTTGCCACCGGAGGCACGGCACTGGCGTACCACCTGGTCTGGGCGATCACCGATGAAGAGGAGCCGAGGGTCGGGCACGTGATCGTTCCCGCCGACTCCGCCGGGATCACCTGGCACCAGACCTGGGATCACCTGGGGCTGCGCGCCTCCAACACCCACGACGTCAGCTACGCAGGTGTCGAGGTCGGCGAGGAGAACTTCCTCGAGATCCCGAAGACCGATGGCGTCTACCGCGACCCCGCAGTGGCCACCGGCCCAACGGGTTTCGGCCATCCCGCGCTGTACGTCGGAGTTGCGCGGGCGGCCCGTACGGCATTCGTGACATACGCCCGTGAACGCGTACCGACCGCGTTGGGCCGTCCCATTGCCGAGACCGAACGCATCCAGGCCATCGCCGGTGAGATCGACGCCCAGATAGTGCAGGCCGAAACCCTGCTCTACGGAACACTTCTGCGCGTCGCCGCCGACGATCCGGCCGTGGCGGCAGGCCTGTCGCTGGTCAAGGTCCAGATCGCCCGGTCGGTGATCGCCGCAGTCCAGACCGCGGTCGCCGCCCTCGGCAACGCCGCACTGACCCGGCACAATCCGCTCGAACGACACCTGCGCGACGTGCTCTGTGTTCGCGTGCATCCGCCCCAGGAAGACACCGCTCTGCTGGCCGCCGGTCGCTCACTCCTGCGCGGCTGATCCCGCTCGACCGCTTCATCAACTCACCCGAAAGAAGAACCACGACAATGCGTCAACACACCCGCACGAGATCCGGCCGATGGAAGGTCGCAGGCGCACTCGCCCTGATGTCGACCCTGGTCGCGACCGCGTGCAGCTCCGGCGGAAACGCCGAATCCGGCCCCAGCGGCGACGCCGCCAATCCCGTCCGCGGCGGCACACTCGACATCGCCTACTTCCCGGACAATCCCACCTTCACCTGCGTTGACCCGTTCCAGACCTATTGGATCGAGCACCGCTCGGTGATCCGCAACATCGCGGATTCGTTGACCGACCAGAACCCGGACACCGGCGAGATCGTGCCGTGGCTGGCGAGCAAGTGGGAGATCAGCCCGAACGGCCTCGACTACACCTTCACCCTGCGTGACGGCGTGACCTTCTCCGACGGAGCACCGCTGAACGCCGAGGCCGTCAAGACCAACTTCGACGGGTTCATCGACCTGGCCAGGACCAGCGGCGGAACGGCCTTCGGCGCCAGCTACATCCTCGGCCTCGAATCGGCCACCGTCGTCGATCCGCAGACCGTGAAGTTCCACTTCACCCAGCCGAACTCGTCCTTCCTGCAGGCGACGTCCACCACAAACCTCGCCTTGATCTCGCCGGCGTCGTTCCAGAAGACGCCGGAAGAGCGGTGCCTCGGCCAGTTCAGCGGTTCCGGTCTGTTCACGCTCGACAACTACACCCCCGGCCAGGGCATCTCGCTCAGCCGGCGGGCCGGCTACACGTGGGGGTCGAACCTCAACAAGAACACCGGGGAGGCGTACCTCGATTCGGTCAAGTACAGCTACGTCGCTGAGGACAGCGTCCGCACCGGCAACCTCGTCAGCGGCGCCGTCGACATCACCTGGCCCCGCAATCCGCTGACCGTCGAGGATCAGGAATTGATCAAGAACTCCGGCGGCTACATCGAGTCGCGGTCACTGCCCGGCGTCTCGAACACGTTGTTCCCGAACGTCAGTGCCGGCAAACCGCTGTCCGATCCGCAGGTCCGTCAGGCGCTGTACAAGGCCACCGACCTCAAGACCAACGCCGCCACCGTCTACGGCCCGGATTACCCCGTGGTCGAGGGTGTCTTCGACCTCACCACGCCGTTCTTCCAGTCGCAGGCCGGCAAGCTGGGCTTCGATCCCGAAGGTGCCGGCAAGTTGCTCGACGCCGCCGGCTGGACCAAGCCCGCCGGCAGTGATTACCGGTCCAAGAACGGTCAGCAGTTGACCCTTACCCTGCCCGTCGTCGGACAGTTCGCTGCCGGTAACGAGCTCCTGCAGGATCAGTGGCGTCAGGTCGGCATCGACCTGCAGTTGAAGGTGGTCACTCAGGCCGAGTCGATCGGTCTACTCAAGAGTGGTGGCTACGATCTGATCGGAACCTACTTCACCCGCGCCGATCCCGGTGCGCTGCAGTTCATCCTGGTCGAATCGCTCGCCAACCAGAAGGCGATTGCCAAGAACGCGGCCACCCCCGAGGTGGCGGCCCAGATCCAGCAGTTGTTCACGAAGGCCGTGCAGACCACCGACGAGGCCCAGACCAAACAGGCCTACGACGATCTGCAGAACCTGCTGATCGATCAGGGTGTCGGCTTCCCGCTGTTTGAACGCCAGCAGCTGGCCGGCGTCAGCAACAAGGTCAACGGCTTCCGGTTCACGTCCGAGAGCTTCTTGGCTCTCAACGACACGTTCCTTCAGCCGTAATCGACCACGCATCAACCGAGCTCGACCGGTTGGCCCCGGGTGAAGACCACCGGGGCCAACCGCCACAGGAAGGAACCGCAGCCATGCGCAGGTACATAGCAGGCCGAATCGCCCAGGCGGTTGTGGTGTTGTGGGCAGCATTCACGTTGACGTTCGTGATCCTCTACCTCCTGCCGAGCGATGCCGTCGGCATTCAGCTGGGCGCGGCCGGACTCGACCCGGACACCATGTCGCCGGAAGAGTTGCTGGCCGTCAAGTCCAGGTACGGACTCGACAAATCCATGATCGACCAATACTTCTCACTGCTGAGCGGCGCCGTCCGCGGAGAATGGGGCCTGTCGATCTCCAAGCAGGCACCGGTATCCGACCTGATCGCCGAACGCCTCGGCGGCACGCTGACCCTCAGTGTGCTGGCCGGGCTACTCGCAGTCATCGCCGGAACCGTCCTCGCGTACCTCGCCGCGTTCGTCCATTTCAAGCCCGTCCGGATCCTGCTGGACCGCTTGCCCGCGTTCGGCGTTGCGGTTCCGTCCTTCCTGATCGCCCTGATCCTCATCCAGGTCTTCGCATTCAACCTCGGCTGGCTGCCCTCGCAGGGATCGGGTGGTGCCGAGTACCTCATCCTGCCGGTGATCACGATGGCCATCCCCACCACGGCGGCGTTGGCGCAGGTGCTGACCCGGAGTTTCAACGAAACGCTGAGCGAGCAGTACATCGTGACCGCCCGGGCCAAGGGCCTGTCCCGCGGTGCCGTCCAGCTCAAGCATGCGTTCCGCAACGCCGCCCTGCCGGCGCTGACCATCTTCGGCCTGCTCGTCGGGGTGACGGTGACCAGCGCCATCGTGACCGAGACCGTGTTCAACCGCAACGGGATCGGCAAACTGGCACAGGAAGCGGTTCTCGCCCAGGACATCCCGGTGGTACTGGCCATCGTGACACTGGCCGCCGCCGCGTTCGTCCTGGTCAACCTGATCGTCGATCTCCTCTACCCGCTGCTGGATCCGCGCATCGCCCACACGACGAAAGTCCGCACGAAGACAAAGGTGAGCTGACATGACCGAGACGCTGAAAGACCGCATCGAGAACGGTCGAGCTCCGCTTCGCTCCGTCTCCGGCATCACCAGTTCGAGTGCCAGTGCACTGGGGATCGATCTGCCGGTGGAGCGGCCGGTCGCGAAACCTGATCACTCGCTGACCCCACCCGGGGCGACAGAGCCCGGCGGTCGCTGGGGCCCGCTCCGCGAGACCACGGCCAAAGCGGTTCGGCGGCCTCTGTTCGTCCTGACCGTGCTGTTCGTCGCGTTTGTCGGGGTGTCGGCGTTCTTCCCGTCCTGGTTCACTTCCTACGACCCCTACCGGACCGCCCCGGCCGACCGACTGTTGGCGCCGAGCACAACGCACCTGTTCGGTACCGACGAGATGGGCCGCGACCTGTGGACGCGGACACTGTACGGATCAACCTTGACGATCGAAGCGGCTCTGATCGCCCTGGCCATCGCAGTCGTGGCCGGACTCACGCTCGGCGTGATCTCGGGGTTCTTCAGCGGCGTCACCGATTCGGTGATCATGCGGTTCGTCGATGTGCTGCTGGCCATTCCCGGCCTGCTGCTGGCCTTGGCGATCGTCACCGCGCTCGGCTTCGGCACCGTCCCCGTCGCCATCGCCGTGGGTATCGGCATCGTCCCAGGTTTCGCCCGGACGACCCGCGCCGAGGTACTGAGGGTCAAGACCCTTCCCTACGTGGAGGCGGCCCGTGCGGGTGGCGCCTCGTGGACGCGAGTCCTGTTGCGGCACATCTTGCCCAACTCGTGGGGTCCGGTCGCGGTCCTCGCCGTCCTGGACTTCGGTGTCGCGATCATCGCGATCGCTGCACTGAGCTTCCTCGGCTTCGGTGCCGCACCACCGCAGGCCGAGTGGGGCACCCTCGTCTCCACCGGACGCAACTTTCTCGTCACTGCCCCGTGGGTCTCGCTGATGCCCGGTCTGTTCATCGCGATCACGGTGCTTTCGCTCAACCACATCTCCAAGACCCTTCAGGAACTCGAACGATGACCACCAGCCTCCGCAAGTCGGCATCTGATGCTCGCGTCCCCATCGTCGACATCCGTGGCCTGACCATCGGCTACCGACGGAACCGGCAGGTGACGCCTGCCGTCCACAACCTGGATCTGCAGGTGAATCCGGGCGAGGTGGTTGCGGTCGTCGGCGAGTCGGGTTCCGGCAAGACCACCACCGCGAACGCGATCATCGGGTTGTTGCCCGCCAACGGGCGAGTGACGTCTGGATCGATCAAGGTCGGCGGTGTGGAGATCGCCGGCGCCAAGGAGAAAGTGGTTCGGCGACTTCGTGGTTCGGTCGTAGGACTCATCCCGCAGGACCCGATGGTGGGACTGAACCCCACTCAGCGCATCGGGGTGCAGGTCGCCGAAGCCGTGAAGCTGCGTGGTGTCCGCGGAGCCGAGATCGGTGACGAGGTGATCGACGCTCTCACCAAAGCGGGCCTCGACGACCCCGCCGAACGTATCCGCCGCTACCCACACGAACTCTCCGGTGGTCAACGTCAGCGCGTTCTGATCGCGATCGCGCTCGCCGGCAAACCCGACCTGATCATCGCCGACGAACCGACCAGCGCGCTCGACGTCACCGTGCAGGCCCGCATCCTCGACCACCTCGAGTCACTCGTACGCGACACCGGCACCGCCCTGTTGATCATCACCCACGATCTGGCGGTCGCCGCGGACCGCGCCGACCGGGTGATCGTCATGCAGCACGGGCACATCGTCGAAGAGGGTTCGCCGGCAAGCATTCTCGTCGAGCCCGACAACTCGTACACCCGCCGACTGATAGCCGCGGCACCCGCGCTCGCCCAGGGCGGCGTCATCACACCCCGTTTCGTGGTCGCTCCCGACCGGGTCGAGGTCGACAATCCCATCATCGAACTCGACTCGGTGACAAAGAGATTCGACGTGAGCGGGGGCGAGCCGTTCACCGCCCTCGACGGGATCTCCGTTCGCGTCGCCGCCGGCCGGACCCACGCCCTCGTCGGAGAGTCCGGATCGGGCAAGACCACCACTCTGCGGGTGGCCATGGGCCTGGAGAAGCCGACATCAGGCCGGGTTCGCTTCGAGGGCACCGACATCACCGATCTTTCCTGGCGTGAACTCCGACCGCTGCGCCGGCGATTCCAGCTGGTTCATCAGGATCCGTTCGCCTCACTCGATCCACGCTTCACCGTGCGCGACAGCATCATCGAGCCGCTGGTGTCGTTCCGGATCGGTGATCGCCGCTCACGCCATCACAAAGCCGCGGAACTGCTCGACCAGGTGGGCCTGCCCCGCGACCACCTCGATCGGTTGCCGGTCGAGTTGTCGGGTGGCCAACGCCAACGTGTGGCCATCGCCCGTTCCCTGGTGCTCGAACCCGAAGTGGTACTCCTCGACGAACCCGTATCGGCGCTCGACGTCTCGGTGCAGGAGCAGATCCTCGAACTGCTCGCCGAACTGCAGGAGCGTCTCGGCCTGACCTATCTGTTCATCTCCCACGACCTCGCCGTGGTCGCTCAGGTGGCACATACCGTGTCTGTGTTCGAAAAAGGCAAGATCGTCGAATCCGGCTCTGTTGCAGACGTATTCCAGCATCCGTCGAATCCGTACACCCAGCGCCTGCTCGACGCCATCCCAGGCAAACGCGCAGCCGCGCGCACCGCTTCGCTGACCCACTGACCATCTGATCTCCCACTCTCGCTGTACCGACCCGAACCGAAAGGCATCACGGTGACCACTTCCGCCACCACAACAGACCATTGGCTCGACCAGTGGCATCTCTGGCGCGCCGACCGCGACGTCGCCGCGACCGCACCCCACGGTCTGGCTTCGGTCACCGGCACGTACTGGCTCGATGATCAACCGCAGACAATCAACTCGCTTCCCGGGTCGTGGACGGCCGTTGATGGCGCGGCCGTTGTCAGCCGTCCCGGCGAGGCCGATGCCCCCCTCGATCCCGGCTCGAAGCAGGATTTTAATGACGTGACGGTGGCTGTCCTCGCCCGTGCAGGACGCGTGGCAGTCCGGGTCTTCGACCCGCAAGCGCCCACCCGCCTGGCACTGTCAGGCATCGAAGCTTTTGACCCGGATACGTCCTGGGTTCTGGATGGGACCATCGAACTCGACGCGGACGAACTGCCGTTCGATCACGTCGACGGGTTCGTGGGTTCGAAGGCCACTGCGACCATAAGAGTGACGGTGGACGGGACGGCGCTTACGTTGTCGGGCATCGCGAGGCCGGACGGGGGCGCTCAACTCGTGTTCGCCGACTCGACCAACGGCAGCGAAACGCAGCGGTTCCGATTCCTCGACGTCGAGCCGGCGGACGCGGACGGCCGCGTGGTGGTGGACTTCAACCGGGCCTACCTGCCGCCGTGTACGTTCACCGATCACTACCTGTGTCCGCTGCCGCCGCAGAACAACCGGTTCGACTTCCCGGTACGGGCCGGCGAACGCCACCTGATCGCGAAGGGCTGATCAGGCGGCGGCCGGCGCTTGTGCGTCAGACGCGCTCGAGAACCACCACGGGGATGGGACGCGACGTCTTGGTCTGGTAATCGTCGTAGTCCGGCCACACCTCGACCATGCGAGACCACATCGCCGGCTTCTCCTCGTCGTTGGCCACTCGCGCTCGAACGGCAATCCGCTCGTCTTTGACCTGGATCTCCGCTTCGGGGTTGTCCTGCAGGTTGAGGAACCAAGCAGGCGGCGCGTCTGCTCCACCCTTCGATGCCACCACCAGATAGGCATTGTCTTCCCAGGTGCGGAAGATCAAGGCATGCCGTCGCTCGTCGCCGGACTTTCGACCCTTGGTGAACAGGATGAGTATCTCAGTACCCTTCCAATGGAAACCCTCTTCCCCGTTCGTCTCGAGATAACGCTGGACGTGCGGTTCGCCGTGTAGTTCATCAACATTTGCCATCACTACAGCGTGCCAGCGAAGTTGTGATCAGTCGAGCATGTGCCGGATGTCGTCGGCACTGACGGTCGATGAGAACCTGTTCCCGTCGTCGACCACGGCACTGAACAGCTCCCGTTTCCGGTTCTGCAGCGCAACCACTTTCGCCTCGATGGTGTCAGCCGACACCAGCCGGTACACGGTGACCGGCCGGGTCTGGCCGATTCGGTGAGTGCGGTCGACAGCCTGCGCCTCGGCCGCCGGATTCCACCAGGGGTCGCACACGAAGCAGTAGTCGGCCTCGGTCAGGTTGAGGCCGAAACCGCCCGCTTTGAGGCTGATCAGGAAAACCTGGGTGGTGCCCTCGGTGAACGCGCTGACCGCTTCGGCGCGTTCACGCGAGGACAGTGAGCCGTCGAGGTAGCTGTAGGTGATGCCGTCACCGTCGAGTTCGCGCCGCAGCACGTCCAGGAAGCCGGTGAATGAACTGAAGATCAGGGCACTGTGTCCCTCGGCGATGAGCTCAGGAAGCTGCTCTCGGATGAAGTCGACCTTCGCCGACGCAACCTCGGCGTCCGCCGGATCGACGAGTCCGGCGTGCAGACTCAACTGCCGGAGCATGGTCAACGAGCGGAAGATCTGGAAGCGGTTCTTCTCGAGGTCACCCAGCAGCCCGAGGACGATCTCGCGTTCGCGCACCAGACGGGTGTCGTAGATCTTGCGGTGCCTCGCCGACAGCTCGACGTGCAGTATCTGCTCCTGCTTGGCCGGGAGATCCCGAGCGACTTGGTCTTTGGTGCGCCGCAACATCACCGGCTTGATCCGCTTGCGCAGCACGGGGAGACGTTCGGGGTCTTCGCCTTTCTCGATGGGTTTGCGGAAATAGTCTGCGAATGCCTTGGGGTCGGGGAACAGTCCCGGCACGGTGATCGAGAGCAGTGACCACAGTTCCATCAGATTGTTCTCCATCGGCGTACCTGTGATGGCCAACTTGAACGGTGTGGTCAAGCGCCGTGCGCACAGATGCGCTTTCGAGTTGCGGTTCTTGACAAACTGGGCCTCATCGAGCACCAGTGCCGCCCACTGTTGTTCGTCGTAGGCTGGGAAATCGATACGCAGCAACGCGTAGGTGGTGATCACAACATCGGCGTCGGCGATGATCTCGGCCAGGGGCGTACGCCCACGCGCTTGCGTCGCTGTGATGGTGACCGCTCGCAGATCCGTGAACCGGTGGCATTCCGAGGCCCAGTTGTTCACCACACTGGTGGGTGCGACCACAAGGAACCGGCCGGTCGCGCCGTTCTCTCGGGCCCGGGCGAACAAAGCCAGCGTCTGCAGGGTTTTGCCGAGCCCCATGTCGTCGGCCAGTACGCCTCCGAAGCCGTTGTCCCACAAGAAGGACAGCCAGTTCAGCCCGTCGAGCTGGTAGTCACGCAGAGTCGCGTCAAGCATCGCCGGTGGTCGGACTGGTTCCGGTGGCCGTGCCGCACTGAGCTTCGCGATGCGCTCCTGCCACGCCTGCAGCTGTTCATCGACCACGCCGAGTTCGAGCAGTTCCTCCCACAGTGTGACGTTCGTGGGTACTGCGGGCACCCTCCCGGACTCGGCCTCACCGAGCACCTCCGCCTCGTCCATCAGCTGACGCAGCTTCACGAGTTCGGGTGAGTCCAGCGGGAAGTAGACGCCCGATGGCAACAGCATGTGCGTTGCGCCGGTGGACAATTCGGCGAGCACCTCCGCGATGGGTATCTGCTCACCGTCGACGTCCATGGTGATGTCGAGATCGAGCCAATCGGTGTCGGCAGATTGCGAGCCCGCGATGCGCAGCCGTGCCCGCTCGGTGACCTGCCGGTAACGCTGCGCCACCTCGGCGACCTCGACGATCAGGTCGTCGCGGCCTGCGAGTGCCGGTAGCACCTCGGCGCACAGCCGCGCCGTTTCAAGGGGGTTCAGGTGCACGTCGTGCCGCAAGAAGTGCGTGGTGACACCGTTGACGGCCTCCGCGTAGTCGGCGGGTTCTACCTCGTCGGTCTGCCGGACCCGGCCAGAGCCTTGCTGTGCGTCGAAGGCCGCGATCAGTCGCCGTCCGGCCGCGCCCGAGGTGAGGGCGACCGCAGCCAGCGCATCGCGAATCGACTCCCAGATCCGCTCCTCGACCACTCGGTCTCGCCATGACGGCTGTGTGCCGATGGCGTCGTCCAGGTCGCGAGGTGTGCTGTTGACCAAGTAGCGCATCGCCCAATGGGTATGCGCGACATCGCCGGTGAAACGGACGGTCATCACCGGCGTCGGGCCAGAGATGGTGGGCGCCACGAACACCGAGTCGTCGACCCGGATCGGTACCGACTCGCGGAGCCGAGGCAACACCACATCGGCGAATCTGGAGACGTCCGCGGCGGGGATGACAATCGGTTGGTCACCTTGCAGCAACGCCGCGGCGGGCGCGTCGGCCGAGTCGAAGGGGGCGAGGGTCAGGACGCCATCGGCATCGAGATAGCCGATTCCGTGCGGATCGGCCTTTCCCAGAATGGTCACCTCAGACGTCGGCACCGCGTTGCCGTCGATGGTCACCTCAATCGAGACGTGGGCATCGGCTCCGACCTCTCCGCTGACCGAGACGGTGAGCCCAGCCCGTTTGGCGACGTGCACGGTATTGATCCCCGAGGCCGGATCACCGAGCAGACGAATATCCGCTGCTGCTGCTGCATCGAGTTGTTGCCAGATGGTGGCAGGCGCTTCCGCGAGGATCAGCCCGTGCGGAAGTCCGTACGGGGTGGTCCGCATGGAATCGCGCGCCATCGACTGCAGCACCGAGAGCTGTTGTGCCGCAAATGTTCCAGACTTGATATCGATGATGGCCGGCCAGTCGACACCTGACTTGATCCAGGCGCTCCGGGTGCCCGGTCGCATCGGCCGCAACGCGAGCTGGGTCCGGCGAGCGCGCGATGCGAACAGCGAAGGCGAGCTGAGGAACGCCTGCAGCGCAAGCTTTTCGGGAGGTTTCGGGTGGTTCTCGGAGTAGAGCACCTGCAGCGTGCGCTCCCATTGCGGCGAGCGTTGGATCGGCGGAGTGGCTGCGGTGGCGGCCTCATCCGCGAAGGTCAGCAGTAGTGCGACGGCATGCTTGCAGAAATAGCCGACAGGACACGTGCATCCGGCATCGGCGAGCTTCCAACCAGGGCCGAGGTGGCTGAAGGCGACGCGCACCGAATACGTGGCGACGCCCGTGCCCTGACAGCGCCCGGTGAGTCTGCGTTTGCCGTCGTCCCATTGCACGGCGGCGACACGGTGTTGTCGCGCATACGCCGACCCACGTTGAATCGCCCCGGCGTCGAAGTCGTCCTTCAACGCGTCCGGGGTGATGGTGTGCGCCCACTCGGTGGTCATTGGTTGCAGGTTATCGCCGCACGCAGACACGACGAGGCCGGCAGGGGTGAGACCTGCAAATCGGCTTGACGTGGCGGGGCGCTCTTGGGACGTTGTGCGTGCACCGACGACAAAGGACTCACCGTGGACCAACTCAATCGCCGCAAGGAACGCCAGGGCGATCGCGCACTGCTCGACCAGATACTCGACGAAGCCAAAGTGGCCACCGTGACCACAGTGGTCGACGGCCTTCCCTGGTCTGTTCCGATGCTCTTCGCTCGGCACGATGACGAGATCCTCTTGCACGGTTCCACAGGAGCAGGCGCTCTGCGACACATCGCAGCAGGTGCCCCGGTGGCGCTGTCAGCGTTCATCGCCGATGGACTCGTGGTGGCCGACACGCTCTTCGATCACTCCATGAACTACCGGTCGGCAGTTGTTCGCGGTGTCATCGAGAAGTCGTCGCTCGACCCGGCGCAGGCTCTGACCGCCCTCAGCGACAGCATTCTCCCGGGCCGCAGTGCCGAGGTGCCACCACACACGAGCAAACAACTGGCCGCGACACTGGTGCTGTCACTACCCATCATCGATGGGCAATGGATCACGAAGGCGCGCAGGGGCGGCCCCGGTGACGACGATGCTGCCGGCTGGACCGGCGAGGTGCCGATGCGACTGGTCTACGGCGAGCCGGTCACCCATACCGCCGGTGACGTTCCGGAGTCGGTGCGGCGGTTGGGGTGACGGGGCGGCGGCCGGCCAAGTTCGCTCCGCTCGCCTGCGTTCGAGCCGGTTGCACCGGGCTCGAACGCAAATAGGTGGAGCGAATTCAGTCGGGTGGGTCGAGCTCGGTTGATTGTCAGACCCCTCCTCTAAAATCGAACACATGAGCGAAACGGCCGATCTGATCGCCGCCATCCAGCAACTGGATGCCGGCGCGTTGGTGGCCGTCCGCGAGGCCGTCTCGCAACAACTGCTGGCGGTGCCGTTGTCGTCGATGACCGACGACGAGGTGGTCGCGGCCACCGCGATGGTCGAGACTGGCGCGCGCCGAGATGATGCGGTGAAGATCCGATGGGCGGTGGAACTGCGTGAGCGTGGTGTCGCGGCAAAACGAGGACTCAAGCCGGCCAGGTTTCTCTCGACACTACTGCGGCTCACCCCCTCCGAAGCCAGCGCCCGCAGCAAAGCCGCTGAGCGAGTGGGGTATTGGCACGAACTCAACGGAGAACTGCGGCCTGCCGCGTATCCGGCTGCAGCGGCGGCGATGGACGCCGGTGACTTGGAGTTTGCGCACTACCGGGTGATTCACCGCGCACTGGCCAAGTTGCCCAATTCTCTACGGACGCCAGGACACTGGTCAACCATCGAATCGGATCTGGCAAACCAGGCCTGTGCGCTGTCGCCAGATCAGCTGGAAAGCGTTGCGCAGCGGTTGCTTGCCTACCTCAACCCCGATGGCGAGTACACCGACGACGCCGACCGGGCCCGCCGTCGCGACCTGACGCCGGGGCGCCAAGACGTCGACCACATGAGGGGATCTCCGGGACGCTGGATCCCGCGACTCGTGCACTCTGGGACGTTGTCGCAGCGAAATGGGCGCAGCCAGGCATGAACAACCCCGACGACCCCGAATCACCCGGCGGCGACACCGATCTCGTTGACAGCACGGTTCTCGCTGCCGCCGCCGAACGAGACAACCGCACACAGGGTCAACGCAACCATGACGCGTTCAAGAAGATGCTGGAGACGGTCGTCGGGTCGGACACTCTCGGAAAGCACCGCGGACAGCCGGCCATCGTCGTGGCAACCATGACGCTCGACGATCTGGAGGCCGAGACCGGCATTGCCACCACCGCATCGGGAGGCACCCTCCCCGTCCGGGATGCACTCGCACTGGCAGGTAGCAACCGAAAGTTCCTTGCGCTGCTCGACAACGCACACCGGCCGCTGTTTCTCGGCCGCGAAAAACGTCTGGCATCGGCGATCCAGCGAATCGCATTGATCGCGGCCGAACGCGGATGTTCGCGACCCGGCTGCGATCAGCCTGCCACCCGGACCGCAGTGCATCACATGCACGAATGGAAAGACGGTGGACGCACCGACATCACCGTCCTGACCCTCGTATGCGACGGCGACCACGCTCAGGTCCACGACGGAGAGGGCGGCTGGATCACCGAGCTCATCACCTCGGAAACCGGACCCCCAGAATGGGTCGGCCGCGTCGGGTGGAGGCAACGCGGCACCGACGACGCGCTGACTCCGAACGACACGCATTTCCCCGACCGGCGATACCAGCGAATGGTAGACGAACGGCGCGAATAAGAAGAAGCTCACGCAGCATGGTTTCGCCAGCGAGCCAAACACGAACTGGCCGAGCAAAAATGGCGGATCGAGCACCCGATCTGGCATCGAGAAGAACAACGCTGGATCGACGAGGTGGCACAGCTACCCGACCCCTGCCCACCTCCCGAGAGTTGGTTTGAGGATGTCGCATAGCCGTCTGGCCGAAACTGTTTCAACCAGTTCAGATCTCGACACCACCGATGCGCCGGAGACGTTCCGTCCGCCACCCGGCGCGGGCTTCAACCGTGCTGTCGTCCAACGCCTCGATCTCGGCGGCGAGCCGGTCACCCAGCTCCGGCAGAAAGCCGCCCAACGCGGCCTCGGGAACCACCACGTCCACGATGCCGGCGGCGTGAAGATCGGTGGCACGGATTCCCTGGCTCCGTGCCATGTCGGCCGCGTGGTCGGTGTCCCGATAGACAATCAGGCTGGCGCCCTCCGGCGGCAGCGGAGACAACCACGAGTTCTCCATGGCCACCACCCGATCCGCAGGGAACAGTGCCAGCGCGGCTCCCCCAGCCCCCTGACCCAGCAGCACCGCCACCGTCGGCACCGTCAACGCAGTCAGCTCCGCGATGCAATGAGCGATCTCGTTGGCCAGGCCCGACTCTTCGGCTTCGGCGGACAGATCGGCGCCCGGAGTGTCGATCACCGTCACCAGCGGCAGATGCAAACTCTGCGCCAACCTCATACCCCGGCGGGCAAGCCGCAAATCTGCAGGTCCCACCAGCGAGCCGGGCACCTGACGGTTGCGGTCCTGCCCGACCACCACCACCGAATGCCCACCAAAACGCGCCAACGCGAGAATGATGCCGCTGCGCGAATCCAGTTCGCCGCCACCGGCCAATTCCACCGCCTCGTCGGCCGACTGGCGCAGCAACTGACTCACGCCTGGTCGGCCGGGATCCCTCGATTGCTCCACCACATTCCAGGCCGACGATTCACCCACAGTCCCCTCGGACAGTGCCGGGGCAGAAGACGGCACGGCCGGCTCACGTCGCGAGTGATCGGCGTCCACCAGCGGATCGACCAGAAGCCTGATGATGCGTGATGCGGTGAAACCCAAATCATCAACCGCCACAACAAGATCCACCAGACCGTGTGAACGCAGGTTCTCCGACACCTGGACGCCCTCAGGAAACGCCTCGCCGTACAAGCCCTCATACACTCGCGGGCCGAGAAAGCCGACAAGAGCGCCCGGCTCGGCCAACGTCACGTGTCCCAGCGACCCCCACGAGGCGAACACCCCACCGGTGGTCGGATGACGCAGATACACCACGTACGGAAGATGCGCGGCTTTGTGATCTACGACTGCCGCCGTGATGTTCACCATCTGCAGAAAAGCCGCAGTCCCCTCCTGCATCCGCGTCCCGCCCGACGCCGGGAGGGCGAGCAACGGCAGACCTTGAGCAGTCGCTCGGCGGATCGCGGTGACCACGCGACGTCCCGCGTCCCTGCCGATCGACCCGCCCAGAAAACCGAACTCACTGACAACAACGGCCATTCGCACCCCGTTGACGTCCGCTTCACCGCAGATGATCGACTCGTCGAGTCCGGTGTTCTCGCGGGCGCGACCAATGTCCGCGGCGTACCCGGCATCGTCCGGAAGCGCCGTGATCTGCGAGTCCCACGGGTGCCAACTGCCCTCGTCAGCGAGCTTGGCCAGCAATTGCGTCGCCGAGATGCGCTCGGGTCGATCCGTCCGATCAGTCACCCATCAACCGTAGAACCCTTGCCCACCGTTGCCAGCGCAGATGGCGGATTCGTCACGTCCCGGTCAGAAGTACTGGGCTCCTCCGTCGACCGAGATGTGTTCGGCAGTCATGAACGACGACTCGTCCGACGCCAAGAACGCGACCACGTTGGACACCTCATCCGGGGCTGCTGCGTACTGGTTGAGAAACGGAGTACCCATGGGCGCCAATCGCGGATTGGCTGCATTGGTCTCTTCGATGCGGGCCACCATGTCGCCCGACCCCATCGGCGTGGCGACGGCACCCGGATGCACGCTGTTGACCCTCACGTTGTGCGCACCCAATTCGGCAGCGAACGCCCGGGTCATGCCGGTGACGGCATGCTTGCTGGTGGTGTAGTGCACCATGAACGGCTGCACCTTCTTTCCGGCATACGAGCTGATCAGAATGACCGACCCGCCTCCACGCTCGACGAGGTGAGGCGCCGTCGCCATCACGGTGTTCCACACGCCGGTGACGTTGATGTCCATGTGATCGCGGAACATCTCCGGGGTCGCCTCGTCCCAGGTGGCCGGAATACAGATGCCGGCGTTGGCGACCACGATGTCGAGCCCACCGAACTGGTTCACCGCATCCGCGGCGAGGGTCCGTAGCCCCTCGAGGTCGCGAACATCGCCCTGACGAAGAAGTGCGCTGCGACCCTCGGCCTCGACCAAATCCGCGGTCTCGGCGAGTTCGGCCGGCGTCGCCGAGTCGTACGGAACACCCGGCAACTGCCCGGCAAGATCAACACCCACGATGTCGGCGCCTTCACGCGCCAGCCGCACCGCATGCGCGCGACCCTGTCCGCGGGCCACTCCCGTGATGAATGCGACCCTGTTCGCCAGCCGTGTCACTACGCCCACCAATCGTTGTTCCCCGCGGCACGTCGCCGTCGCGAGCGCTCGAACCGACTGTAATTGGCCTGCATGAGCTGAGATGCAGTGGTCGCTCAGATGCACTTAACTTCGGCCTGAGTCGAATCCTTCCGCGGTATCGCGAATCAGCGAATGCTCACCGGCATGAGATTCGACGGCATGACTATTTCCACCGAAGTCCCCTGGTGGGCCGAACCACGGCGATGTACCGGAGCGACTGCCGGACAGTCATGACGTCGCCCGCATCGTAATCACTCCGTATTCGATTCTCGAACAACATCATTCGCACAAACACAGGAGATCGTTGCATGAGCAACACCAACCGTTCCGTCGCCATCATCGGCGCAGGTCAAACAGGCGTCTCGGCGGCCGTCGGCTTCCTCAACGCAGGATTCGACGTGACCGTCTACAGCGAGCGTGATCAGAGGAGCTTGCTGCACGACGTATCCGCCACCGGCACCGCGGTGACGTTCGGCCTGTCGCAGCAATCCGAGACGGCCTTGGGTGTCGACAACTTCGCCGGCCGGGCGCCGCAGGTCACCGGGATCAGCGCTCGCACCATCACCGGCAGTGGGCACGACTACACCGAGCTCCTCGACTTCGACGCAGAGTTCCCCGGATTCGAGGCGATCGGTGTCGACACCAGACTCAAGGTCGACGAGCGTCTCACCCTGTTCCTCGAAAAGGGTGGTCGGTTCGTGGTCGAGAACGTCGATCCGGGCCGCCTCGACTCCATCGCAGCCGAGAACGACCTGACCCTTCGTCGCCACCGGCAAGGCCGGACTGTCCAGCCTGTTCACCGTCGACGAATCACGGTCACCCTACAAGAGCCCACAACGCAGCGTCCTCCTGCTCACCGTGACCGGGCTGGGTCACGACCCAGATGTGTTCGCGCACCGCAGCCCCGCGGGCCCGAAGCACCAGGCGTTCAACTTCGCCGACCAGGGCGAGGGCTGGTGGGGCCCCTACCTGCACAAAGACGCCGGACCGTCATGGTCGTTCCTCGGGTGGGCGCAACCCGGCAGTGAATGGGAACGCCGGTTCCAGTCGGTCACCGACGCGCACTCAGCCCACAAAGTAGTGATCGACTTGCATCGCGAATACTTCGACTGGGACCTGCCCGAGGTGCTCAGCACCCAGGTCATCGAGGAGGACCCTCACTCCTGGCTCCAGGGAGCGGTCACGCCCACCGTGCGAAACGCGCTCGGGCACACGGCAAGTGGACACCGGGTGGTTGCTCTTGGTGATACAGCCGTGGCCTACGACCCCATCACGGGCCAAGGAGCGCAGAGCGGGTTCATCCAGGCCGCACAGTTCGTGGCCGCCGCCAAGGACCACGAGGGCGAGTTCGACGACGCCTGGATCACCGCCACCTACAACAACTTCCTGACCAGCCGTGTGGACGCCGCCAACCTCGCCACCCGGATCTTCCTGCGCGACCCGGTGTTCCAAGAATACGCCGCGGTGCTGTTCCCGGCTGCGGCAACCAACCCCAAGTTCGGCTCAGCGCTGTTCGGCCTGCTCTCGGATCCGTCGCCGGTGCTCTCCATCAACTCCGTAGACGACGCCAAGTCGCTGATCACGCAGGTGACCGGAGAGGACGCCGACTCCATCCTCGCGAAGTTCGAACCGGCAGGGAGGTTCTCACGGTCGACCTACCGTTCGCTGACCCCGGTCGGCTGACCACCTGAACCAACGGGCGATGGCGGCGATCCGTGATGGATCGCCGCCATCGCCCGTTATTGTCAGCACCATGACTGTCGAAGAGCGGCGAGCGGATCTGGTCGAGGCCGCGCACCGCCTCGCCGATCACAGCCTGGTGATCGGCACGGGTGGCAACCTGTCGACGAGGGTCGGCGATCGGGTGCTCGTCACAGCCAGCGGTGCTGTTCTCGAATCGCTGACCGCCGACCAATTGGTGGTGACCGACCTCGACGGACACGTAGTCGAGGACACCGATCACGTCCCGACGTCCGAGCTGCTCCTGCACCTGGAGATTTACCGCTCCACCGATGCGGCCGCGGTCGCACACGCCCATCCGGTGGCTTCCATCGCGGTGGCCAACCTCGTCGATGAACTGCCTGCGGTGCATTACACCGCGGCGTTGGTCGGTGGCGCCGTGCGCGTGGCGCCCCACGAGATCTTCGGCACCCAGGAACTCACCGACGCCGTGGCCGAGGCGCTGACCGAGCGGACTGCCGCCCTGATGCGCAACCACGGTTCCGTCGCCTACGGCCCTACGGTCGAAGCAGCCTGTGAGCGCATCGAATTGGTGGAATGGCTGGCCGAGATCTACTTACGGACAGCCGCCGTCGGCGATGGCGCCGTGCTCAGCCGAGACCAGCTGATCGCGGTGGCCGTCGCCGCGGCGAACTGCGGCTACTCACCGCTACCCAGGAGATGATGCATGCAGGTCGTGACGTTCGGAGCCCATGTACTCGATGTGGTTGTCCACCCGGTTGATTCGATACCTGACGGCCAGGGCGCGGCCCTTGTCCCCCACATCCGGTTGGTGCCCGCGGGGCCGGCCGGTGGCACCGCCATCACGCTGGCCAAACTCGGAGCGGTGGTGTCGACGGTCGGCGCCGTCGGTCGCGACGACTCCGCCGACCTGCTCATCACGATGCTGCAGCGTCGCGGTGTGGTCACCGAACACCTTCTGCGAGTGGATGATCAACCGACGTCGATGAGTGTGTTGCCCATCCGCAGCAACGGCGACCGGCCCGCACTGCACATGCCCGGCGCCAATCTGGCGTACCCGCTCGATCGTGTGCCGCTGGACCTTCTCACGTCCGCGGATCACGTACACATCGGCGCGCCCGAACTGCTCAACCCATCGGAATTGGCAGGGGTACTGGAACGAATCCGGGCCGCGGGTGTCCGCGTCTCGGCCGACATTCTGGCGCCGGGAGATCCCGGGGTGCTGTCGTGGATCGAACCCGTTCTGCCACACCTGGATTACCTGCTGCCGAACGACGAGCAGGTGCTGGGCTTCACGGGTGCCACCGATCTTGTGGCCGGTTGTCGCGCCCTCATCGACCGGGGTGTGGCGTGTGTGGCGGCCACTGCGGGCGCAGACGGTGCCTGGGTTGTCACCGGCGACAGTGCCGAACGCGCCGCAGCCACCGATGTCGAGGTTGTCGACACCAGCGGCTGCGGTGATGCGTTCTCGGCCGGATTCATCGCGGGTCGTCTCCGCGACTTCAGCCTGCTGCGGTCAGCTCAGCTCGGCTGCGCGGTGGCCGGAGTGGTCGCCACCGGGCTGGGCAGCGATCACGGCGACTTCGACTGGGAATCGGCAACCGCCGGCCTACCGGCCTGAGGTTGCCGCCGGCCTGAGGTTGCGAAAGAGACAGGTCCGTCAGACGCCTTTCACGGCGTCGGCGATGGGCGTCTGACCACCGGTGAACTCAACCGTCGTTCCGACGCTGGACTGCGTCTCGAGGACTGCAGCCAGGACCTCTGCCACGTCGTCGCGGGACACGCTGGTTCCGGCTTCGGCGCCGCGTTCCTTGGTGGCGATCCGGCCCGTACCGGGTTCATCGGCGAGAGCGCTCGGTCCCACGATCGTCCAGAGGAGTGTGGTCTGACGGAGATGCTCGTCGGCTGCCGCCTTGGCTTCGGCGTAGGCATGGAACGAATTGTCCTCGGGAACACCATGATCCGGTCCGGCACCGAAGTACGACACCTGGACGTAGCGGGTGATGCCGGCCTGCTGCGCCGCGTCGATACTGCGGATGGCGGCATCACGGTCCACGGCGTACGTGCGCTCGGGGCTGCCACCCCCGGCGCCGGCAGAGAACACCACGGCGTCGTGGCCCTTGATGGCCTCGGCGATCTCGTCAGTCGAGAGGTTTTCCACATCTGCGATGACCGGGGTGGCCCCGGCCTGCGTGATGTCGTCCGACTGGTCTGGATTGCGGATCAGGGAGCTGACCTGATGTCCCTGGCCGGTCAAGATCTTGGCCAGCTTCAGCGCGATCTTGCCGTGGCCTCCGATGATGGCGATTCGTGACATGCATCGTTCCCTTCGTCGTTGATGGGCCCTGCGTGTTGGAGCACTGAGGAGCACAACAAGACCGGCCGTCGCGACATTCCGAGGGGCACGGTGATGGGAACAGCCCGGTCGACGGGAACTTCGGCCCGGTCGACGGGAACTTCGGCCCGCTCGACGGGAGTAACGGCCCGCTCGACGGGAGTTACGGCCCGGTCGACGGCAACAAGAGCCCGGTCGACGGGAGTAACGGCCCGGTCGACGGGAGTAACGGCCCGGTCGGCGGGAGTAACGGCCCGGTCGGCGGGAGTTACGGCCCGGTCGGCGGGGGGACAGACAGAACAGCTCCACCCGTCCCAGTCGCAGACGGGTGGAGCTGCCGGTCAGAACAGGCGCGCTACTTCTGGGCAGGCAACACGTGCTCTCCGGTCTTGTCGCAGGACAGTGCCAGCGAGCTGATGTACTGCTTCTCACCGTTCGGGCCGGGTTTGTTCGAGGCGAGCATGTCGGGGCGCTCGAACTCGATACCGGTCACCGAACACAGCAACTTGGCATCCGACGGGTTGCCGTACTCGTCGAACATCGGCAGGTCGATTCCGTCGTCGGTGCGTCGCAGGTAGTACTTGCCCTTGGTGATCACCGCGATGATCGGCGGCAACACCAGCGCGAGGATGGTTGCGACGATCGGCGAGTACGGCTGGATGGCATCACCGAAAGCGTGGAAGTACACCAGCACCGACAACCCGCCGGCGAGGATCACGCTGACGAACCCGACCGGGTTGAAGTTGTACAGCATCCCCCTGCGGAACTCGGGCACCTTGGGCGAGAGCTTCAGGACGTACTTGTTGAACACGATGTCCGAGGCCACCACGACGATCCATGCGATGGCGATGTTCGCGTAGAAGTTGAGGATGTTGTTCAGGAAGCTGAACATGTTGGCTTCCATCAACACCAGCGCGATCGCCACGTTGAAGAAGACGAAGAACAGTCGACCCGGGTAGGTCTTGGTGATACGGGTGAAGCTGTTGGTCCAGGCCAGCGAGCCCGAATACGCGTTGGTCACGTTGATCTTGATCTGCGAGATGACCACGAGGATGACGGCGAGGGTCATCGCCAACCAGTGCGGCATGAACTCTTCGTAGACTGCGAGGAATTGCTCCACGGGTTCGTTGGCGACTCCGGCCTGGTCGGCGAAGTTCATGATCAGGTAGACGGCCAGGAACAAGCCGACGATCTGCTTGATCGCACCGAAGAACACCCAGCCCGGTCCTGCGGTGATCACAGCGATCCACCAGCGACGCGAGTTCTCCGGTGTCTTGGGAGGCATGAACCGCAAGTAGTCGATCTGCTCGGCGATCTGCGCGATCAGCGACAGACATACACCGGCGGCGAGCATGATGCCGGCGAAGTTGACGCCGTGTCCGCCCTGGGCGTCGGTGCCGCCACTGAATGCGAGGAAGTCTCCGATCGCGTCGGGGTGCTTGATCACGAGGTAGACAAACGGCAGCACCATCATCACCAGCCACAGGGGCGTGGTCCACACCTGCAGTTTTGCCAGTGTGTTCATGCCGTAGATGACCAACGGGATCACCATCACCGATGAGATGAGGTAGCCGAGCCACAGCGGGATGTGGAGACCCAGTTTGAGGCCCTGCGCCATGATCGAGCCCTCGAGGGCGAAGAAGATGAACGTGAAGGACGCGAAGATGACGTTGGTGACCACCGAGCCGTAGTAGCCGAAGCCGCTGCCACGGGTGATGAGGTCGAGGTCGATGTTGTACCGGGCGGCGTAGTACGCCAGCGGGTAGCCGGTGAGGACGATGACCACCGCGAAGATGAGGATGCCCCACAACGCGTTTCCCGTGCCGTTGGCGATGCCGATGTTGGCACCGATGGCGAAGTCGGCCAGGTAGGCGATGCCACCCAGAGCCGACGTGGCGACCACCGCGGGGCCCCACTTGCGATAACTGCGAGGCGCGAAACGAAGGGTGTAGTCCTCCAGCGTCTCGCTCATCGCGTTGATGTTGGTCGGCAATTCCCCCGCGGCTATCGGATCCACCGTTTTGTCTGCAGACATATCTCTCCCTCGCGTCATGCCCACGTTTTCTCTGAACCAGAGACTGCGAGGAACGTAAGGCCGCCGTGTATCTGGGAGGCTGCAGCCGTGTTACCACCACGAAAACCCACTTGAGCACGGGGATCGTCGAGGGGTCGTGGCCAGGACCGGTTTGGAAAGGCCGGGGAGGTTCTACTTCCCGATGAAGTTCGGCTGACGTCGCTCGACCCGGGCGGCGCGGCCCTCGGCCATGTCCTGGCTCTGCCAGGCCCTGACCATCGCTGCGACGTGGTCGGGTGCGGCCTCGTCACGGGCACCGTCGTCGCCGAGAACCAGCTTGTAGTGCTGCAGGGTCAGTGGGGCCAGCGCGGCGATGCTCGCGGCCCACTGCTGCGCCTCGGCCAGATCGCCGATCCGGTTGGCGAAACCGACGGCAGCAGCTCTGTCGGCACTGAGCGAGTCACAACCGATCAGGATGCCCGCCGCATCACCCGCACCGACAAGCGAGACGAGACGCTTGATGGTCCATTCGTCAACTGTCACACCGATCTTTGCTGCGGGGATGCCGCACCACGCCGACGGCGACATCACCCGCAGATCAGCGGCCATCGCGAGCTGGAGTCCGGCCCCCAACGCGGCGCCGTTCAGCGCGGCGATCACCGGTACCGGGACGCTCTCGACAACCCGGAGCATCGCCAGCAGTTCATCGAGAAAGGTCTGCTCGTAGACCGGGCCGGACAGATCCGCGCCCGCACAGAAAACGGTTCCCTGACCGGTGAGGACGATTGCCCGCACCCCCGACCCTGCCGCGTCGGTCATCGCCACCGACAGCGCTTCCACCAGTTCGTAATTGAGTGCGTTCCGCTGCCGCTCTCGCTGCAGTTCGATGGTCAGCACATCGCCATCCCGGCTGGTCCCAATCATGGGCGTCAGCGTACCGCTATTGTTCGACAGGTGAACTCCAACGCCTTCGGAGACCGGGCGCGTACCGATGTACTCGTCATCGGTGCCGGGCAGGCGGGCCTATCGGCCGGGTATTACCTGGGCAAATACGGCCTCCGTGATCGAACCATGATCGTCGACCACTCCCCCGGGCCCGGAGGCGCGTGGCAGTTCCGTTGGCCGACATTGACTTTGGCCGGGGCCAACAACGTGCACGACCTTCCCGGCTTCGGCCTGTCGGAAGCGCTCGGCGTCGAATGCGACCAGTGGCCGGCGTCCACGGCGGTGCCCGACTACTTCGGTCAGTACGAACAGCGGTTCGGACTCGACGTGCATCGACCTGTCGACGTCCGGTCGGTGTCATTCGACGGCGACGACTTCTTGGTCTCGGCCTCTGATGGCTCACAGCTGATGGCGCGCACCGTGATCAACGCAACCGGAACCTGGGATCGACCATTCATCCCGTATGTGCCGGGTATCGAGACGTTCACCGGGACACAACTGCACACCCACGACTACAGCAGGCCGACCGATTTCGACGGTAAGCGTGTTCTCGTGGTGGGAGCCGGCATCTCGGCCATCCAGTTGCTGATCGAGATCGCACGCAATGCCGAAGGCGCACAGACCTTTTGGTGCAGTCGCACCGAACCCCATTTCAACAGTGCCCCGTTCACCCCCGAACATGGCCGGGCCGCAGTGGCGCGCGTCGAGGAACGTGTGCGCGCCGGGCTTCCGCCCGGGTCGGTGGTGTCGGTGACGGGGCTGCCCGAGAACGACGCGATACGCGCCGCACGCGCGGACGGCATCCTCGCGTGGCGACCGATGTTCACCCGCATCACACCCACGGGAGTGTGCTGGGACTGTGGGACACCCGAGGGCGGAGGTGGCGGTGGTGATCATCTGGATGTCGACGTCATCCTGTGGTGCACCGGCTTTCGGAGCGCCCTGGACCATCTGGCGCCACTGAAGTTGCGGGCTCCGGGCGGCGGCATCGTGATGACCGGCCGGCTGGCGACCGTCGTCGCATCAACACCTCGTTTGCAACTGCTGGGCTATGGCCCTTCTGCCTCCACCATCGGCGCGAACCGCGCAGGCCGCGAGGCGGCCCGGGTGGTGCAGAACATTCTCGCCTGACGCGCCAGTTCGACTGGTGCCGCGGCCGCAGCACAGTGGCAGTGCACTGCAACGTTCAGACCACATTCCGCCCGAAATCCGGTTCGTCCTCAGCTGAGATGGTCAAATCGATCTACAGCGGGTCGGGCCGAGGTGAGGTGTGCGATGCGATACACGGACAGCAGACGTGGCCCGGGCCGACGCCGGACTTTATGCGCCGCGGCAACGATTTCCGTGCTCCTCGCCTTCATCTCGGTTTCCCCAGCCGCTGCCGACAGCATCCAGGGATCAGACAGCGTCAAAGAATCGACGGTGTCGCTGTGGGAGGTACCCACGCTTCCCGGCCCGGCTCAGAACACGCATCATGAGGCCTCCCGCCATGTCGGCGATCACCCGGGTTCGGCGCCGCCCGGCGTCAACGACTTCGCCTGCACCCCATCACCGACGCACCCGCGGCCGGTTCTTCTGCTCCACGGCACGGATTCGAGCGCCTACTCCGATTTCGCGAAGATCGGGCCCCGGCTCGCCGCCGAGGGCTTCTGCGTGTTCGCGGTGAACTTCGGCGGGCGTGCGGGTGGCGACAACTTCGGCACCGAAGACATCGTGGAGAGCGCTCGGCAGGTGGGCGGCTTCGCGGCCGAGGTACTGAAAGAGACGGGAGCCACGAGGCTGGACATCGTCGGGTATTCGCAGGGCGCCACGGTCGGCCGGTATTTCGTCAACCGCCTGGGTGGGTCGACGAAGGTCGGGCATTGGGTGGGTCTGGCATCCCCGTCGTACGGCAGCTCCCTGTACGGGTTGGTGCCGATTGCCGCCCGGATCCCCGGCGCTCTCGACGTCGCCGCCACCGTGATCCCACCCGAGCTGGTCTCCACCGCACTGTGGCAGCAAGTGCAGGGTTCACCGCTGCTCGCCGAACTCAACGATGGTGGCAACGACACGGTCCCCGGCGTCGAGTACACCACTATCGGCACGCAGGTGGACGAAGTGATCCAGCCGGCGGCGACCGTTGCACTCAAAGGTGCCGGCGCAACAAATCTGTTCATCCAGGATCGCTGCCCGGCCGATCTGAGCGGCCATTTCCGTCTGCCTTACGACGACTATGCCGTCGGGCTTCTACTCAATGCCCTCGATCCGGCCTCGGCGGCACCCACCTGCAGGCCGATCGCGCTGGGCACGGGCATCCTCGAGATGGTGATCGCGGAGAATTCGTGAGGCTGGCGATCACAAAGCGCCCTCCACATATGGCAAACATTGACATTCTGTTGTGTTTTCCCAACAATTGACCGTGTGAGTCCGGTCAAGAAGGCAGGCCATCTGCCGATCTACAACCGCATCGGCGTCCTACGCGCCGAGCGCCGGATGTCACGCGCGCAACTTGCCGAGCTGGTGGGCGTGAACGTCCAGTCCATCGGATCGCTCGAACGCGGTGACAACTATCCCAGCCTCGACCTGGCATTTCGCATCTGCGATGTGTTCGGGCTCCCGGTGGAGGCCGTCTTCAGTCGCCACGAGTTCGGGGCGATGTCGACGCAGTTGTATCGCACGAATGGAGGGCCAACATGAACGATCCCAACTCTGTCATCCCACAGCAGGCCATCCCGGGATGGTGGCGCGGGTACGAGTCGGCGCAAGCACGACGGCATCAGAAGTTCATGGCGCGCTCGGGCACAAGGTTCAACGGTCTACGCAACCGACGGTCGGCCCGCCGGTTGATCATCGCGCTGATCGCCACCATGCTCCTCATCTTCGCAACGGCCATCGCGATGTTCTTCACCGATTGGGCGGCCGTACCGTTTGTCGGCCTGGTCTTCTGCGCGCTGCTGCCCCTGGTCTACGCCTTGAAGGTGGTGACCCTCAACGTGTCCGACGCGCCGGCCGCTGTGCTCGATGAAATCCAACTGGCCAGCCGTAACGCCGCACGTTCCATCGCCTACACCGCGCTCTGGATCTCGATGTTCATCCCGTACGCGATTCTGCTCATCCTGTCGACCGGGCGCGGCGACAGCGTAGACGCGCAGGCCATCTACGGCAGTGCCGTTCTGCTCATCATCCTCGTGACCGCCGCCACGTGCATTCCCACCTGTCTGATCGGATGGTGGTTACCCGACCCCGATCCAGAGGACTTCGCCACCTATCCCCAGGTGGTGGCCAATGAAAACGTCAGCCAATCAGGAGGATTCGAACAGTGAACGCTCCCCTCATCGTCGACGGTCTCAGTAAGAGATACGGGTCCCTCAAGGCCCTCGACAACATGTCCTTCACCGTCGCCCCCGGCGAGATCTTCGGATTCGTCGGTTCCAACGGCGCCGGAAAATCCACCACGATGCGCATCATCCTCGGTGTGCTGTCGGCAGATTCGGGTCGAGTACTGCTGGGCGATTCCCCCATCGACCTCGACACGCGCCGTCGCATCGGATACATGCCCGAAGAACGTGGCCTGTATCCCAAGATGAAGGTGGGCAAACAGCTCTCGTTCCTCGCACAGTTGCACGGCCTGTCTCGCGCCGAGGCCGATGACCAGGTAGAGACCTGGGTACGACGGCTGGGTGTGTACGAGCGGATCAACGACGACGTGAACAGCTTGAGCCTGGGCAATCAGCAGCGTGTACAGCTGGCGGCCGCTCTTGTTCACAGCCCCGATGTGCTGGTGCTCGACGAACCGTTCTCCGGCCTGGATCCCGTCGCCGTCGACGTGATGAGCGACGTGCTCAAAGAAAAAGCCGCGCAAGGTGTTCCGGTCATCTTCTCGAGCCACCAACTCGAACTCGTGCAACGCCTGTGTGACCGGGTCGGCATCATCTCCTCCGGCACCATGCGGGCACTGGGCACCGTGGACGAACTCCGGTCGGCCGGCGAGATCCGGCTCGACGTCGGCGCACCACAAGCCCCGCCCGGCTGGGCCGATCATCTGCCCGGGGTTGTCGGCACCATCCAGAACGGGTCGATCACCACGGTGAGCATGACGCCGGGAACTGACGAGCAGGCAATTCTGACCGCTGCCCTCGCCACGGGGCCGGTCACGCACTTCGCCCAATCCCGACCCGACCTGACCGAACTCTTCCGAGAGGTTGTATCCGCATGAGTGTGAACGCTTCCGACCCGAACAAGCACCCGACGTCCGGCTCGGGCCGGATGAGCGCGTGGCGAGCCATCAACCTGGTTGCCAGGCGCGAGATCACCACCCGCGCGGCCACCAAGTCGTTCCTCATCACCAACGTGATCCTGCTGGTGGTCATCGTCGCCGGCATCATCGTTCTCTCGATCTTCACCGGCGACGACAAACCGACGAAAGTCGGACTGGTGGGCGACAACTCGCAGTTGTCGGAGACGATCGTCGCGGTCGGCGACGCATCCGGGGAGAACATCGAGATTGTGCCCATCGGCAACGCCGACGACGCCCGCGCGCAGGCGAAGGAAGGCGACGTGAAGGTCGCGTTGGTCCCCGGCGCCGCCGGAACCAACAACTACGAAGCCGTCACCAAAGACGACCTCGACGGCAGCCTCGAAGGTGTGTTGCGAACGGCCGTGAGTCAGGACGGGTTGACCAAGGCCCTGGCCGCGGAGAACGTGGACCTTTCGGCCATCAGCGCCGACTCCACACTCACCGTCAGCGAGACAGACCCCGCCAAACCCAATGAAGGGCAACGTATTGCCGTGGCGCTCGTCGGTGTCTCACTGCTGATGTTCGCCGTACTGCAAGGCGGTTCCATGGTGGCGGCGGGAGTCGTCGAAGAGAAGACATCCCGGGTGGTCGAGTTGTTGCTCGCAACGATCAAACCGCTACATCTGCTGTGGGGCAAGATCGTCGGCATCGGATTGATGGCCTTTGCGCAAGTGGTCCTGTTGGGCGGTACCGCGCTCGTAGCCGCCCTTGCCACGGGCATTCTCGACGTGCCCACGGCGGCCGGTTCGATGTTCGTCGCGGTTGTCATCTGGTTCGTGCTGGGATTCGTCTTCTTCGCAACCCTGTACGCCGCAACGGGCGCAGTGGTGTCGCGGCAGGAGGAGCTCGGATCGAGTTCGGCCCCGCTCACCATCCTCGCGATGGCGGTTGTGTACTCGGCCTACTTCGGCATCGGCTCCCTCGACAGCACGTTGATGCAGACGCTGGCGTGGATACCGCCGTTCTCGGCGTCGATCATGCCGGTGCGGATAGCAACCGGGGACGCAACGGTGGTCCAGGTGATCGTCACCATCGTCCTGATGATGATCGCTTGTGCGGTGGCGGCGTGGCTCGCCGCCCGCATCTACCAGCGCAACATCCTGCGCACAGGGGCCCGCGTGAAGTGGAAGGAAGCCATCAAGGGCTGACCGAGCGAGTCGCCCCGAAACGGTCCTCGACGAGTTGGGCGGCATGCGTGGCGGCGGCGCCAGGTGCGATCAGTGCACCGGCGACCGCCGCCACTCGTGTACTGACAGCAGGGTCGAGGATCACCTCCAGGCCGGCCGCCAACCGCTCGGCGGTCAAGCCCTTCAATCGGCAAAAGGTCCCGAGGCCAAGAGTTTTCACCTGCCGGCCCCAGTACGCCTGGTCGGCGCCACCGTGGCAGACCATCGTGGGCAACCCGGCCCGCAGTCCTGCGGCGGTGGTTCCTGCCCCACCGTGATGCACCGCGGCGCGGCACCGTGGCAGCACGGCCGCATGATCAAGCGATTCGGCGAAGAACACTCCGTCATCCGACGGGTCGGGTCCGGTGGTCCGCCCTTTCATCGTGATCAGCGCGCGGACCCCGACCGCCGCACAGGCTTCGGTGATCACCCGGGTGAGTGCGGCCGAATCGAGGACCGGCACACTGCCCACCGTGACGAAGACCGGTGGATCACCTGCTGCCAGCCACTGATCCAGAGCCCGGGTGGCCTCCTGGGTTGCAGCGGCATCCCCAGCTGCTTCACCTCGCGCGTCGGCGGGAAGATCGAGGTAACCGACGATCGGCTTGCGACTGCCCCATTCCTCGACCAGACCGGGGAACAACACTGGATCGTAGGCCTGGATCTGAAGAACCTCGCCTGTCATCAATCTCTGGTGGAGCGACTGCTGCACAGCGGGTAATCCGAGCCTTTCGCGGAACGAGTTCTCCGCACCTCGCCCGACCATGAACCCCAGCGCGTCGGCCAGCTTCCACGACGCACGATTGATCGCAGCCGGACCTGGCAGCACGACTCCGGGAACGGCGCCGACCACGCCGTTCTCTGAGAACGGTCCGAAACGCAGCACCGAGAACGGCACGCCGAGCTTCTCGGCGATCGAGTACATCCGTTCCTGACAGAGGGGTCCGCTCACCACACCGTCCACGCCGGTGAGTTCGGCGTCGGGTCCGGTGAGCAGATCCACCGCGTCAGCGTCGAACGCTGCGAAACCCTCCTTGATCGCAGCGCCGGCCAGCCGCAACTTCATGTACGGGTTCTTGGTCCGCAGGATCTCCTGCCCTCGCGGGCTGTCCCACACCGAGGCGGTGTCCGAACCCACCGAATACGCGATCAGGCCGAGATCCCGGGCGAGCGGGACGAAGTTCGGCGGCACGACCATCCTGACGTCATGGCCGCGACGCTGCAGATCGAGCCCGAAGGCCAGACCCGGCTGGATGTCGCCGCGGCTGCCGTAGAACATCAACACCAATCTCATGCCCGCACGATAGACAACGAAAAGTGTTGTCGCTGCGCGGAATGATGCCGCAGTGAGGTCCGGATGACCGCGGTAACGCGGGTGTAACCGCGAAGAAACTCCAGACGCCTAGCGTCGCCCGATATGACCCACGCTGACTCTCCGTCGATGAGTGTTACGGACGAATCGCCTACCGCACCCAAGGCTGCCCGGCCGCTGGGCACCGGTATCAACATCTCCGGGCTGACCAAGGAGTTCAAGTCCGCGGGACTGCGGGGCGGGTCGTCGGTGACCGCACTCGACAACGTCGACCTGCAGACCTCGGAAGGCGCTTTCCTGTCGCTTCTCGGGCCGTCCGGATGCGGAAAATCCACGGTCCTGCGCATCCTGGCGGGTCTCGAAGAGGCCACTGCCGGCACGGCGCTGATGAACGGGCGCTCACCGAAAGAACTCCAGTCGCAACACGGGCTGGGCATCGCCTTCCAGGATTCCGCGCTGCTGCCGTGGCGCAGTGTCGAATCGAACATCAAGCTGCCGTTGCAGGTCGCGGGAATCTCCGTCGACAAGAGTTTCATCGACGAGCTGATCGCCCTGGTCGGTCTCAAGGGCTTCGAGAAGGCCAAACCGGCCACCCTGTCCGGAGGCATGCGTCAGCGCGTATCCATCGCCCGCGCGCTGGTCGTCAAACCCACAGCACTGTTGCTCGACGAACCCTTCGGTGCCCTCGACGACATGACCCGCCAGCGCCTGAACATCGAGCTGCTGCGCATCTGGACCGAGAAGCCGGCCACCACACTCATGGTCACCCACGGCATCGCCGAAGCGGTGTTCCTCTCCGATGTTGTCGCCGTGATGAGTCCCCGACCAGGACGGGTCCTGGAGACGGTCACCATCGACCTGCCCCGCCCGCGCGTACCCGACATGATGCGGACCCCCGAGTTCCACGCCCTGCATGACCACCTCAGCGGCCTGCTGTTCGGCAACAAGGGATCGGCGGGCGTCGCGTGACCACCCTCACCGCAGGCAAAGGGATGGGCGGCGCGCAGATCACCGGCCGGGCACAACTGGTCGGGAAACGCTGGGGTGCAGGAGCAATCGGCATTGTCGCGGTCCTCATCATCTGGACGATGGCCGGGTACTTCGAGTGGTTCAAAGGCACCATCCCCACCCCGCTGGCCGTCATCGACGCCATCGGGGACAAGGGTTGGGACTACTACATCAACAACTTCACACCCACGATCGAACTGTCTCTACGAGGGTTTCTGTGGGGCAACGTACTCGCCATCGTCCTGGCGCTGCTGGTGGTGATCATCCCGTTGATCGAGGGCGTGGCCACCCAGCTGGCCATCATCAGCTACTGCACGCCGATCATCGCGGTTGCGCCCATCGTGCAGGTGGCGTTTGCCGAGGTACAGACCATGATCGTGTTCCTCGCGGCGATCTCGGTGTTCTTCACCACCATGATCGGAACGTTGTCGGGCCTTCGCTCGCCACATCAGGCCAGTCTCGACCTCGTCAAAGTGTATGGCGGAGGCACCTTTTCGCAGCTGGTGCGGGTACGCATCATCTCAGCTCTGCCGAGCACCTTCGGGGCGTTGAAGATCGCCGCACCGGCAGCGGTGCTCGGTGCCGTGCTCGGCGAGTTCCTGGCGATGCCGGAAAAGGGTGCGGGGCCGGCGCTCATCATCGCCCAGCAAAGCGGCGACATCCCGGCCGTGTGGGCGATCGCTCTCGTGGCGGGAGCAGTCGCCGGGATCGGCTACGGCATCGTGGCGTTCTTCTCGGTCTTCGTCACCCTCTACAGCACCGGAATGGTAGGCAGCAAATGACCGCCGCCACCACATCCCAAGCTCCACCGACCGCTCCGGTTCCCGCGGCCGCAGCAACGCGGGCAAACGCCGGCAACGGCAAGGCGATCGCCTGGGAGATCGCCAAGTTCATCGGCTCGCTCGTGATCTCGTTCTTCCTGATCCTGGCCATCTGGTGGTTGTTCCTGCTGGCGTACCCGGATATCGGCCCGATCATCGGCAAGACCCCGGTGGACGTGTTCCACTACCTGTTCACCGACCCGACGGCCTCTGCCGACCGCAGCGCGATCCTCGACAATCTGTGGATCACGCTGAAAGACGCCGGGATCGGGTTCGTGTGCGGCATGGGCGCAGCAGTGGTCGCCGCCGCGCTGTTCGTGATGTTCCGCCCGGTTGCCCAGACGTTCATGCCGATCGCCATGTTGCTGCGGTCGGTACCGCTGGTGGCGATGACCCCGCTGATCACGCTTGTGGTGGGACGCGGTGTGGCCGTCGTCGCGGTGATGGGCGGGATCGTGGTGTTCTTCCCCGCGTTGGTGATGATCATGACCGGACTGGCGAATGCGCCGCGGCAGATCAACGACGTGATCGTGGCCTACGGCGGAACCCGCCTGACGGCTATGAAGATGGCGGCGTTGCCCTCGGCTGTTCCAGCACTGTTCGCCGCGGCCAAGGTCTCGGTGCCCGGCGCCATGATCGGAGCCACCGTTGCCGAATGGCTCGGCACCAACAAGGGATTGGGCGCCACCCTCCAGCAGGCGCTGCCCGCGGCAGCCTACAACGAGCTATGGGCGTCGGTGCTGGTCATCACGGTCGCCTCCATCGTGCTCTATGCGTTTGTCGGTGTCGCCGAGAAGCTCGTGCTGGCGCAGATGGGCACCACCCCGACCTAAGGCAGCTGCCGGTGGCGCAGATTCACAACTCGTTACAAACAAACGCACGTGCGCAATGTGGCCGAAACCGCGCCACCTTAAGTTCTGCCGAAGGCGGATCTCGATCTGAAGTACCGCCGACGTTCACTGAAAACAGGAGTCTGCACATGGCTTACACGTTCGACCGCCGATCCTTCCTTCGGTACTCCCTGATCGCCGGTGGCGCTGTCGGAAGCGCCAGTGTTCTCGCTGCCTGCAGCTCCGGCAGCAGCGACAGCGGCGGGGACAGCACCACCAATCCCAAGGTGCAGTTGTCGTGGCAGAAGAACATCGAGTTCGCCGGCGAGTACTTCGCCATCGAGAACGGCTACTACGAAGCCGCCGGACTCGGCACCCCCGAGCTGATCACCGGCGGCGGGCCGGGCACCGGCGTCGAGACGGGCCTGACGTCGAACAAGGTGTGGATCGGTATGACCGCCCCGCAGCTGACCGCCCCGGTGATCCTGCAGGGCGCCAAGCTCAAGACCGTCGCTGCGACGTTCCAGAAGAACCCCTTCTGCATCGTGTCGTCGGCGGGTAGCCCGATCCTGAGTCCCGAGGATATGAAGGGCAAGAAGATCGGCGTCCAGGCGTCGAACGAGAACGTCTTCAAGGCACTGCTCACCGCAAATGGCATGACCGACGCGGACATTCAGAAGATCACCGTGCAGTACGACCCGACCCCACTGACCAAAGGTGAGGTCGACGGCTGGGTCTCGTATGTCACTAATGAGCCGATTACGTTGGCAGAAGGCGGTTTCCCCAACGCGAACTTCCTGTTCGCCGACTTCAATCTGCCCCTCGTCGCCGAGACCCTCGTGGTCCGCCAGGAGACCATCGACAACGAGCGAGACAAGCTCAAAGCTTTCATCAAGGCCGACATCCAGGGCTGGTACGACGCGGTCGCCGACCCGGCCAAGTCGGCCGAGCTGGCCGTCACCAAGTACGGCAAGGATCTCGGCCTCGAACTCGGCGAGCAGATCAAAGAAGCCGAAGCCCAGAACACCCTGGTGGTGTCGGACGAGACCAAAGCCAATGGCCTGCTGACGATGTCAGATGAACTGATCGAGCTGAACATCGAAGCGCTTGCCAAGGCGGGCTACGACATCAAACCGGCCGACATCTTCGACATGTCGATCGTCAACGAGATCTACGCGGAGAACCCGGAGCTGAAGAAGCCGATCTGATCCTTCCCAATCACCCGTCGACCGGGCCGTTGACCCCAACGAGCGGGCCCTTGTTCGCACTGAACGTGCTCCGGGCAACCAGTGGTGGGCCAAGTCGCGGGAGAACTGCACGGTCGACGGGGACTACGGCACGGTTGATGGGGATAACGGCACGGTCGACGCGGGTAACGGCCCGATCGACGGGAGTAACGGCCCGATCGACGGGAGTAACGGCCCGATCGACGGGAGTAACGGCACGGTCGATGGTCAGCTGGGGAGGTGGTTGTAGCGATCCAGGGCCACCCGGCGCTGTGCCGAGTGGTCCACGATCGGCTCCGGGTAGTCGTCGGGCCGCAGTGCGCCGGGTTCGTGGACCGCGCTACCCGGAATGGAGCGGAGCTCGGGAACCCAGCGACGTACGTAATCCCCGGAGGGATCGAACTTCTTGCCCTGCGTGGTGGGGTTGAACACCCGAAAGTACGGTGCCGCATCGGTTCCCGACCCCGCGACCCACTGCCAACCGTGCTGGTTGCTCGCCATGTCGCCGTCGATGAGTTGATCGAGGAACCATGCCGCGCCGCGCTGCCACGGCAGGTGCAGGTCCTTGATCAAGAATGATGCGACGATCATGCGCAGCCGATTGTGCATGAACCCACTCCCCGAGAGCTGACGCATACCCGCGTCGACGATCGGATATCCGGTCTTCCCCTCGCGCCACGCATCGAAGTCCGCATCGGCGTCCGCTCCCGAGTCGTGCTCCATCGCATCGAACTTCTTGTTCAGGTTCCACCACACCGAATCGGGTCGCTGGTACAGCACATCGGCATAGAAGTCGCGGAACGCCAATTCCCTGACGTAGGCGGCCTGTCCGGTCCCCTCGGATTTGCCGAGTTTGGCAAGCATCGCCCGCGGATGGATGTTGCCGTACTTCAGATACGCCGACATCCGGCTGGACGCCTCGAGATCGGGCCGGTTGCGGTCCTGCTCGTACCCGAGCACGCCGTCGGCGATGAACTCGGCGAAACGCTCGTGCGCGGCGTGCTCGCCGGCAGGAATGTCGAGTGTGGCCGGCGGGTCGGGAATGTCGATGGACTCGACACCTGCGACGTCACGGGGGTCGATCCAGTCCGCGGACTCCAGTCCGGTGTCGGCCGGCTCCCGCCATCCGTGTGCCTTCCACGTACGGAAGTAAGGGGTGAACACCCGGTAGGGCTCACCGTCGTCTTTGCGAACGCGACCGGGCGTCACCGCGTAGGGCGATCCTTCGGCGCGTAGCGGCACGTCGCCCAGCGCTTCGTCCACCTTGCGGTCTCGGCGACGTCCGTACGGGGCGAAGTCGGCGGTGATGTGCACCGCCTCGGCGTCGATGGCCTTCGCGATGGCGGGAATCTGATCCTCGGGCGCTCCGCGGACGATCAGGAATCTGCCGTCGAGCTGGTTGTGCAGATCACGGAGCGACTCGTACAAGAACGCCAGTCGTCGATCGCCCGACGATGCCTCGAGTCTGGGGTCGAGGACAAAGCAGGCCAGGACGCGCCTGCCCTCCGCGGCCAGCAGCGGTGGCAGATCACCCAGCCGCAGGTCTCGACGAAGCCAGAGCAGGATCGGTTGTTGGTCCATGCACCCATCCTGCCGAAAACAGCGGCGAAGGGTGGTACATCAATGTCGCGAATGCTTCGGCGGATGCAACAGCAGGTCGATGACCAGCGCAGTCCATCCCGTTTGATGACTCGCACCGAGACCGGCCCCGTTGTCTCCGTGGAAGTACTCGTTGAACAACAGGTTGTCTTTCCACGCGGGGTCGGTCTGGAGGATCTCTGTTCCCCCGTACACGGGACGGCGGCCGTCCGCGTCGGGCAGCCAGATCGACACCAGTCGGTCCGCCAAGTCTTGGGCGATCTCGAAGAAGTCGGAGTCGGCGTCCGCGCCGGTGGGGTAAGCCATCGTCGCCTCGGTGCCGAAGAAGCGGCCGTACTGCACCAGCGCGCGGATCGCCAGGTAGTTGATCGGGAACCACACCGGACCCCGCCAGTTCGAGTTGCCGCCGTACATGGCGGTCCGCGACTCCGCGGGCTCGTAGTCGATGACCGCGCCGGTGGCACCGGGCAACGTGTACGGCTCGCGATACTTCTTGGACAAGGAGCGCAGACCGTGGTCGGAGAGCATTGCGTCCTCGTCGAACACCGTGCGCATCAACGACCGCAACTGGTCGGCAGACAGCACCGACAGCAGGATGCGCGGTTTGTCGTCGTCGGTGCGGATCCGGCACGATTGCCCCTCCCCGATGCCGAGAGCCGCGAATCGCCGGGTGAATCGCTTCCGTAACCTGCTCATCCGCTTGGCATTGCGCGCAGGGATCTCCGCGGCAGCCAGCGCCGGGATCAGCCCGACCAGACTCTGCACCTTGATCGACTCGCAGGTGCCGCCAGGGTCGGTCAACCGGTCGTAGTAGAAGCCGTCCTCCACGTTGTACAGGCCGGATTCCTTGAGCGACTGCGCGATCAGGGTGAAGTGCTCGAGGAACTTGATCACCATGTCTTCGTAGACCGGGTCGTGGTCGGCCAGTGCCAGCGCGATGCCCAGCATGGCCTCGGCATAGAACGCCATCCACCCCGTACCGTCGGACTGCTCCAGGGTGGTGCCCGGCGGCAGGTGCGAGCGGTCGACCGGACTGATGTTGTCGAGTCCGAGGAACCCGCCACCGAACACATTGTTGCCGTGCGGATCCTGCCGATTCACCCACCAGGTGAAGTTGAGCAGCAGTTTCTGGAAAACTCGTTCGAGGAACTCGACATCGTTGCTGCCGTCGATGTTGAACACCCGCAGCGCCGCGAGGGCGTGCACGGGCGGGTTGACGTCGTCGAAGCTCCACTCATAGGCGGGCAGAGCACCATTGGGGTGCAGGAACCACTCCCGCAGGAGCACGATCAACTGGTACTTCGCGAACGCCGGATCCAGATGCGCCCACGAGATGGAGTGAAAAGCCAAGTCCCAGGCAGCAAACCACGGGTACTCCCACGGGTCCGGCATCGCCAGGATGTCGAACGCATCGAGGTGCCGCCAATCGGTGTTGCGCCCGTGCTGATGTCCCGCTGGGGGCGGCGGCTCCGCGGGATCACCGTCGAGCCACCGCCCGACCTGGTAGGAGTACATCTGCTTACTCCAGATCAGACCCGCGGCGGCCTGGGTGAGGATCCGCATCTGCTCGGCGTCGAGATCTGGGCCGATGGCGGCATAGAACTCGTCCGCCTCGGTTTGCCGCTGCGCGGCGATTCTGCCGAAGTCGTTTCCCGCCCAGTCACTCTCATGGGATCCGGCATCGTCAGGCCCCGACAAGCGCACCCGCGCCTGCACCGTTTGTCCCGCGGGCACGTCCAGGTGATACCACCAGGCAGCCTTGGTTCCGCGCTCCGCCGGATTGACCGTCGCGGCGCCCGCGACCACGTGATCGTTGACCCCGTCCTTCGGGTACGGCGTGATCGGGTCACCGCCGAAAATCTTGGGAATGTTGGTCTCATTGTCGCAGAACAGGACCCGCGGCTCGGTCCCATCACTTGCCGGCGCCGCCCGCAGACGGTAGCCGTCGAGCCGGGCGTGTTCGAGGACCACCGCATCGCCATCGGCTTCAAGGGCCGGGATGTTCTGCTCGCCGCCGACTCGCCAGGTGTTTCGGAACCAGCCGGTGGGCAGCACGTCGATCGACGCGTCGTCCGCGCCGTTGTTGGTGACGCTGATGGTCATCAGGATGTCGGTCGGACTCGCCTTGGCGTAGGTGACGTCGACAACCCAATACCGCCCGTCGTCGAACACGCCGGTGTCGAGTAATTCGTACTCGAAATCGTCGCGACCGCGCCGGCCGTTCTCCTCCACCAGTTGTTCGTAGGGGAACGCCGCCTGCGGATAGTGGTAACGCCACTGCAGCAGAGCATGACTCGGCAGCCCCTGCAGATACCACCAGTATTCTTTGACGTCTTCACCGTGATTGCCCTGCGGGCCGGTGAGTCCGAACATGCGCTCCTTGAGAATGGGATCGGTGCCGTTCCACAGAGCCAGCGCCAAGCAGAACTCGTGCCCGATGTCGGAGATCCCGGCCATCCCGTCTTCGTTCCATCGGTAGGCGCGGGAACGGGCATGGTCGTGCGGGAAGTAGTCCCACGCATTCCCGTCATCGCTGTAGTCCTCACGCACGGTCCCCCAAGCCCTTTCGGACAGGTACGGTCCCCAGAGGTACCACGGGTTCGCATCGTGCAAGCCGTCTTCGAGACGCCCGGTGGCTTCGGCGAGACGTTGGTGCTCGGCCGTGCCACCTGGCCGTCGATGTTGCCCGTTCACTCAGATCGCCTCGCGTTCAGCATCATCGGTGGTGTCCTCCGCAGGGACCGGCTCCACACGGAACAGATGCCACAGCCTGGGGCCCAGCTCGACGAACAGGCCCTCGGTCAGATCGGCGGCGCTCCGGCGATACCGCAGATCGCGGGTGTCGTCGACGAGATCGACCTCATCGACCGGCGCGACGTGCTGCGGGTCCAGCGCCCCGGGGGCGTCCCATGCTGCTCGAACCATGCCACTGGCGACCTGGTCGCCGAGGTTCACCACGACGACCCAGCGGGTATCGCCGTGCCAGGTCCACGCCAGCAGATCCGCGGTGGTGGAGTTGTCGGCCCATCCGGTGATCTCGGCCGTGGCCCACGATCCGGTACGGAATACATTGTCACGCACAGTTTTCATCAGTCGGCCGTAGAAATCGAGCAGCTCGTTGTCGACCTCCTCGACCGGGCTGCGGCCCAGCTGCACAGGGAGATGCACCCGCCGGCCCTCGAACTGGCCGTCGTAGACCAACCTCGCGCCGGGCTGAGTGAACGACGTGACAGCCGCAATCTTGTGCTTCTCGAGCGACAACACCGATGCGGCCCTGGGCTCGTCGTGATTTTCGAGGAATCGGACGAGCCGACTGAGATGGTCCGATTCGGCATCGAGTCGCGATCTGACCGCGGCCGCGTCGCCCCCTTCGACGAGGCGGTCGTAGAGACCCTTGTCGTAGCAGTAGTCGAATCCCTGCTCCTGCAGGGCGGCCTCGAGGTCCCAGTACGCCTCCGCGATGAATGTGAAGTCGGGGTGTACTGACCTCACAGCTCCGATCACGAGTGGCCAATACTCCTGTGCCGGAAGATCTCCCGCGCGTACACCCCATGTTCTTCCGAACACGTCGTTCATCATCAGCATCGCCATGTCGCACCGCACACCATCACACTGTTCGGCGATTCGCGTGAGGGTGGTGATGACGGCCGCACGCAACTCGGTGGAGAAGGCGTTGAGTTGCACGACGTCGGGCCACGCGGGGAAGTAGGGATCGCGGCCGTTCGCGAGTACCTTGCCGCCGACCTCGAGGAAGGACGCCGGTTCCTCGCGCAGGTCATCCGCGGTGCCGCCGACGAAGAACTCCGGATGGGCGGTGGTCCACGAGTGGTCGGGCGCAACGTGGTTGGGCACGAAGTCCAAGATCAAGCGAATCCCGCGGTCGGCAAGCGCCTGCCGTGCCGACGCCAGCCCATCGGTGCCGCCGAGCATCGGGTCCACCTCGTATCCACGGATACAGTACGGCGAACCGACGATGTCATCGATGGTGAAGTCGGGCAAAATGTCCCGGCAATGCTGCACCAGGGTCTCGTCCGCTCTGGCGATCGCGACGCCGGCCGGGCTGCGCTGCCACACCCCCATCAGCCACACCGCATCAGCACCGCACGCCGCGATCGCGTCCCATGCCTCGCCGGGGACATCACCCAATTCGACGCGCCGACCGCACCTCCTGCTGAGCTCGTCGAGCCACGGCCACGTGTTGATCTCGTAGATGAACGGGTGCGCGATCACCCCGTAAACCTATCGCGCACAAAGCGTCAGTGGCTGTGAACGCCCAGGAGATCACCGCCCGTTCACCTGGGGTGACCGCGAGATGTGCTGGAGACAGCAAACAGCCCCGCACGGTCACCGTGCGGGGCTGCTGCGAAAAATGCGTACCGGGACCTAAGAAATGCCGAGCAGATCGATCACGAAGATCAGCGTCTTACCCGACAGCCGGTGTCCGGCGCCCTCGGGCCCGTAAGCGAGCTCCGGCGGCACGGTGAGCTGGCGGCGACCGCCGACCTTCATGCCGGGGATACCCTCCTGCCAGCCCGGGATCAGCCGGTCGAGCGGGAAGTTGGCGGACTGGCCGCGATTCCACGAGGAGTCGAACTCCTCGCCTGTCTCGTACTCGACGCCGACGTAGTGGACGTCGACCACTCCACCGGCAACAGCGACATCACCGTCGCCGATCACCAGGTCGGTGCTCACCAGTTCGGTGGGTGCGGGGCCTTGGGGGAACTCGATCTCAGGTTTTGTCATGGTTCAGCGCTGATCCATATTCAGGTAGTCACGTTCGGTGTATCCGGTGTAGATCTGCCGCGGACGGCCGATCTTCCCGGTCGGGTCGGCGTTCATCTCACGCCAGTGCGCGATCCAGCCGGGCAGCCGGCCGAGTGCGAACAACACGGTGAACATCCGGGTGGGGAACCCCATCGCGCGGTAGATCAGGCCGGTGTAGAAATCCACATTCGGGTACAGCTTGCGCGAGATGAAGTAGTCGTCGCTCAGGGCCACTTCTTCGAGCCCCTTGGCGATGTCGAGGAGATCGTCATTGACGCCGAGGAGCTCCAAGATTTGGTCGGCGGTCTCCTTGACGATCGCGGCCCGCGGGTCATAGTTCTTGTAGACCCGGTGCCCGAAGCCCATGAGCTTGACGCCGTCTTCTTTGTTCTTGACCTTGTTCATGAACTCCTTGGTGTCGCCACCGGAGGCCTTGATGTCGTCGAGCATCTCGAGCACGGCCTGGTTGGCACCGCCGTGCAGCGGGCCCCAGAGTGCGTTGATGCCACCGGAGATCGAGGTGAACAAGTTGGCCTGCGACGACCCCACCAGGCGAACCGTGGAGGTGGAGCAGTTCTGCTCGTGGTCGGCGTGCAGGATGAACAGCATGTCGAGGGCCTTGACCACGTCCGGGTTGACCTCATAGGGCTCTGCGGGGAAACCGAACGTCATCCGCAGGAAGTTCTCGACCAGGTTCAGCGAGTTGTCCGGGTACAGGAACGGCTGTCCGGTGGACTTCTTGTAGGCGTACGCCGCGATGGTGGGCAGCTTCGCCAGCAGGCGGATGGTCGAAAGCTCGACCTGCTCGGGATCTTTCGGGTCCAGGGAATCCTGGTAGTACGCGCTCAAGGCGTTGACTGCGCTGGACAGCACCGGCATGGGGTGCGCGTTGCGCGGGAACCCGTCGAAGAAGCGCTTGAGATCTTCGTGCAGCAGCGTGTGGCGACTGATCTTGTTGGTGAACTCGTCGAGCTCGGACGGGGTCGGGAGCTCACCGTTGATCAGGAGGTAGCTGACCTCGAGGAAGCTCGATCCCTTCGCCAACTGCTCGATGGGGTATCCGCGGTAGCGCAGGATTCCGGCATCGCCGTCGATGTAGGTGATCGCCGACTTGGTGGACGCCGTGTTGACGAAACCGCCGTCGAACGTGGTGAGTCCGGTCTCGGCGAGGAACTTCCCGAGTCCGACGCCGTTGGCGCCTTCTGTCGCTTCGACGATGGGAAGCTTGATCTCGCCGCCGGGATAGCTGAACGTGGCCTTGGCCTCCGCTGCCGATCCGTTGGCAGACACTGTTTCGGCGGACACTTGGTCCTCCCCTTTTCGACGGGCTGCACCGGTCTCGTGAACCGGTGCAGGTGTTTTACCTCCGGGGTCGTCGTAACGATCGTGCGACCCGGTTAACAACCTAGTCGGTTTCAAGCTCGCCCGCCCACGGAGGGTCCGCGCCGGGCCGCGACACGGTGATCGCGGCTGCCCGGGCGGCGAACTGCAGGGCCTCTGACCAGTCGTTTTCGGTCATCGTGCGGAGCAGCGCGGGGTCGAGGAAGCGGTGCGTGCCCAGCCAGTGCAGCAGGGCGCCACAAATCGTGTCACCTGCCCCTATGGTGTCGATCACATCGACTCTCCGGCCGGGTACACGCGCGGTGAGGTCGGGAGTGCGAACACTGAGTCCATCGCCGCCGTGCGTGATGACAACCGCGCCAACGCCGGCTTCGATCCAGCGGTCCGGATCTGTTCCGGCGGCGCCCTCGGCCAGCCATTCGGCGTCGTCGTCGGACACCTTGACGATGTCGAGCGACGGCAACCACGAGGCGAAGCGCCTGCGGTAGGCGTCGGGGTCGTCGATCACACCGGCGCGGATGTTGGGGTCGAGCAGGGTGAGGCGGCCCTCGCCATGACTGCGGTGCAGGAGCTTCTCGTAGGTACTGGCCCCGGGTTCGAGCACCATCGACAAGGTTCCGAAAGCGAGGGCGGCGACCGTGCGTGGTAGCTCACCCGGGTCGCTGACCAAGCGGTCGGCGGTGCCCTGCAGATAGAAGTTGTACTGCGCCGATCCGTCGTCGCCGATGCTGGTGAGAGCAAGCGTGGTCGGCTCCGAACCACGTTGCAGCAGAGACAGATTCACCCCCGCAGAGCGAAGCGCATCGGCGAGGGCATCGCCGAATGCATCGGTGGACACCCGCGAGCACAACGACACCGCTGACCCGAGGCGGCCCAAGGTGATCGCGGCGTTGAACGGGCCACCGCCCAAGGCAGGTGTCAGCGGACTGAGCGCACCGGGTGCAGACGGCACCAGGTCCACCAGCGCTTCTCCACACACGACGATTTCTCTCACGGCGCCACCCTCATTCCCGGAATCGCAGGCCCCAGCGCCCGGTCCAGATCTGACCCGGTTCGAGCACGATCAGATCGGTCCCGGTGGCCAGCGCGTTGGGCGGCGCGGTCATCGGTTCGATGGCCACGGCCCTGCCGCGACCGGGGTACGGCTGGTCGTGGTCCGGGTCAGCGGTGAAGGCCTGGACCCACGAGAAGTTGAGGTCGGTCCACAGTTCGGTGGTCCCGTCCGAACCGATCAGGCGATGGGTGATGATGCCGTCGTCATCCGCCATCGCGGTGAACGGGGTGTCGAGCCACACTCCCTTAACCGGTCGCGGTGTCCGGAAGTCGAACTCGGTGCCGGCGACGTCGACCGGGTCACCGTCGGGGAGCTGGCGTTCAGGGTCTAGCGGCTGGTACTGCTGCGCAGCCAGCTGCAGTGAGCAGTCGTCGGCGGGGACGTCGCCCACGCGGACGAAGGTGTGCTGGCCCAATGCGTACGGCGCGCGGATGGTCCCGGTGTTGGTGGTGGTGTGGGTGACGGTCAGGCCGTCGGGTCCCACCGCGTAGGTGGCGGTCAACTGGAGGTCGAACGGCCAACCGGGATGCTGCCCGACGGCGACGCCGAGGGTGACCGACGTCGGGGTCTGGTCGAGGACATTCCAGTCCACCATCCGCACGAAGCCATGGTTGGCGTTGTTCCGCCCGGCTTCGGTGATGGGGAGCTCGTACGACGTGCCGTCGAAGGTGTATCGGCCGTCGCCTGTGCGGTTCGGCCACGGCGAGAGCACCAATCCGCACGAGAGCGGAGGCTTGACCCCGGGTTCGATCTCCCAGGTCTCGGTGAGTAGTCGACCGCGCCATCTGACGGCCCGGAGCCCTGCGCCGGTCGCGGCGATCTGTGCGCTGTATTCATCCGCTTCGATGCTGTGCCCGGCCACATCGGTCAGCTTAGCCGCCGGACGCGGCGCGAACCCGGACCTCAACTGCCCGATGTACAGCAGCGACCGCGTACAACCGCTTCTGCTAGCCTTTCGGCCGATCCACTCGATTACAGGGGGTAGCGGTGGAACGGGGTCAAGAACTATTCGCTGACACGCGGACCATGGCGCGGCACGCGCGCAAGTTGGCGTTGGCAGCTACTCAAGCGGAGTCGAATCTCCAGAGCGACAGGATCGGTATTGCCGACGCGGCCGCGAAGTGGCCGGGGCAATCCAGCACGGCTATGAGCCAACTCGACACGCGTTGGGACACAGCGATAGACGCATTGAGTCGGAGCGTCGAATCACTTGCGGCCAACGTCACCCAGGCCACATCGACATACTTGGAGACCGACGCTACCAGTGCAGCCCACGTCGAAACCCGTACGCTGACGTGAGCGTCACGCTTGACGACGTCGACCAATGGGACGCTGAAACGCTAGGCGAGGTATTTGATCGGTGTCAGCGGATTGACAATGAATGCGTTCGACTCAACGATACGCTCAACGACGTTGGCCGCCTTGAGGGTTGGGGCGGTGAATCTGCGGTTGCTGCCTCCAGTTCGCTGAACAGCGTGAGGATCGATGTCGGTGAACTGATGGTGCAGGCGACGCACATTCGAAGAGCAGTCGACATAGCACAAACCGAAGTTCAAAGCGTAAAGCGTCGGCTCGAGTCCGCCCGATTGGAAGCAGCAGAACGGTCGTTGCTGATTGCGGGTGACGGGCACGTTTCCGAGGACATCAGCAATAGACCGGACATGACTGGCTGGACTGTACGCCAAATTGAGCGCTATACCGACGAGAAAGTACTGCAGATCCGCGCCCTCCAAGCGGAAGTCGACTCGATTCTGCAAGCAGCCAATGACGCCGATCAAGACCTCGCGGCGGCAATTCTGGGTGCGAGCGGACAAATCAATGTGGCGCATTCCAATCGAAATCAACTCGAGCGCGATGCGTTCCACAAGGCCTTCAACCGCGATCCAGTCTCAGAGACCGATTGGAAGACAGCGGCAATGCTAAACACTGCGACCTACGACCCCTCGTCGCGTGGCGTTCCATCGGAAGTCGTGGTCGCGAGAATCAATCCAGTCCCTGGTCAAGGGATAGTCAAACTTGGACTGTTCATTCCTAGCAGGCAAGTTTTCAACTTTCCGAAAGATGACTTCGGAGACAATCGTGGTTTCGACAGCAACTTCGGCCCGGAGGATACCCGGGCAACCGTATATTTGGACTACGAAAATGGAGTTGTCATCACCCGCCAGAACCCGTCAGTTCAAGTCGACGGTCAGGTAGGTGTTGATGCCCCCGAGGCGTATACTTGGCAATTGCCCGATGGAACGGTCATGGTCGATTACAAAGCGACCAATGCGTTCGCTCCGCCTGGAGCCGAGCTAGCAGACCGCGTCGTCCGCGGCAAAGTGATACTCACGCCCGGCGAAGACGGCCCCGATCTCTACGGCAATATCGGCGATTACCCTTCGGCCGAAGCGTATTCGGAACGTACGGGCGAACCGACTCGCACAATCCTTAGGGACCTCGCGGACAACACCGGCCCCCGCGGGCCACTTCTCGAACTCGGTAGCTATCACGTTGTCGGCGAAAGGCCCGAGCAGTTCGATCAACTTTATGAAGACAAAGCGGGCCCAGGAAGCCGCGCAGTCGTGCCACATATACGCGTCGATGGAACACGGTCCGGGTCGGCGTCCGATCCGCCAACGACTGTGATCGTCGACTGATGCCGCACCCCATCGGGATCTCTCGGGTTCGCGACCACGCGTGGCTCCTGTCGACAGCAATTACGGTCTTGGTTACCGGTTGCGGATTCGGACTATGGGAACGTCAGGCGCGTGATGGTGACCCTTCAGTCGGCCTGCCCAACCCCGCCTTCGCAGTCGCCGCCCTTCTTGCATTCGACGCCCTGGTGTTGATCGCGATTCACCGCCGGCGGATGTCGTTGATTCTCGCTACCGGGCACGGCATTTTGATCGCAGGTTTGTTGTTCAGCGCTGTCCGGCTGATCGATGCCCATGGATAAACGCTTCTTCGGGCCATGGACGCATCCCGGACTGGCCGTGGGGCTTGGACTGACGCTGGCGGGTTACTTCGTATTTCCGCTCCTGTGGTTGTGTTTCTTCGCGGCGCTGATCGGCCTTAACTCCACAAGGCCGTCGACCACGCAACTATGCTGCGGGGTGTCTCTTTCTGTGGCGATACCGGCCATCGGGTTGGCGGTCTATTCACTATGAGCGATAACGCACAATGCCTGTTTGCACAGATCAGACCTGCATCGTCTTTCTCCGCCGGCAGGTTGCCCACCGGTTATTCGGCCACGCCGATGGTGTCGCGGGTGATCGCCTCGACCGCACGCTAGGTCGCGTCGACGTCGTTGACCCAATCCGATAGAAGTCGAATTGACATTCCGCGACGCCTTTATCACGATCTCCCGGCATGCAGGCCGGTGTAACCGCGGTTGAGCAACTTGAACAGGTGGTTCTGCGACTGGTCGTAGTGCCGGGCATCGCGAATCGCGGACAGCGACAACTTGCGCACTCTGCACGCCGTATTCCTACCCGTTGAGCGAGTCTTTCCGGCGGCTCCTTAACCCGTGCCATGGCGCGGGCTGGGCGGTCGAGACGGGGCCGATCGTCGTCGTGACGGTTGACACATCCACTGAGACGGATCTAGAGTTCCGTCTCAATGGCCGTCTACGAAGGATGTCTCCGGTGACCGACCTCCGCGATTCTCAGCCGATCACACCCGTTGATCCGCCGGCCCCGGCGGACGTGGCGCAGCTACTCGGTCCGGATTCGGTGACCTGGAAGTTCTTCGGCGGCTGGCACGGAATGCTCATCGGCCTGTGGTCCGGCTCGATGCAGAACATGCACCCAAAGCTCGGTGCGGCAGTGTGGGAGCACTCCGACTTCTTCGGCGAACGCTGGGAGCGGTTGATGCGGTCGCTCTATCCGATCATCGGGGTGGTGTTCGACGGCACGGAGGACACCGGCCGCGAGGTTCGTGACTACCACCGCGAGATCAAGGGTGCGATGCCCGACGGCAGCCGCTATCACGCGCTCGATCCAGACGTCTTCTACTGGGCGCACGCCACCTTCTGGTACGGAAACATCCGGTGCGCGGAGGTCTTCGGACCACCGATCACCGAAGCGGAGAAACGTCAGCTGTTCGAGGAGTCACGCACCTGGTACGCGATGTACGGCGTCAGCACCCGGCCATGCCCGGATACCTACGAGGAGTTCGGAGAGTATTGGGATCACATGTGCCGCAACGTCCTTCAAGACCATCCCGCTGTCCGCACGGTACTGGACATCTCCGAACTGCCACCGCCACCGTGGATGTCGTGGATGCCCCGACCGGTGTGGAAGCACATGGTCCGGCCCACCGAACGGTTCTTCACGTGGCTGACGGTGGGCCTGTACGACCAGCCGGTTCGCGACATGATGGGCTTCACGTGGTCAGAACGTGACGAGCGCCGTTTCCGCCGGTTCGGCAAGGCCGTCGACACCTTCATGCGTTTGTTGCCCGAGCGCTACCGCAAACATCCGCGCTGCCGCGACGCCTGGGACCGGCTGGCCGGGGCCGTGCCCGCCGAAGCACCACTGCTGGACACCCCGGTACGCAATCTGCCTCCCGAAGCCGTCCGTGGCGAGCCGATGCACTACTGCCCGGTGACGGCGGCGCGACGGGCGAACCTGCCCTGGCAGTCCAACGAGACCGCACTCTGACGAACTCGACCGGGCTTCGGGCCCAGCGCTGAAGATCACCGTTGTCATGACGACCACCAGTGTCATCAAGACCACACCGGTCGACCGTAACGCGGCCACCTGGGGATTCGACTAGTCCTGCAGCACCGAAAGCGCACGCCCACGCCGTCCCGCACCGGGGCGGCATGCCCGGGCAGCGCCCAAGACAAGCCGACTGGCGCTCACGGCCAGATGCCCTACCATGTCCGGCGGAGCATCGACCATCGGCCGTCCCCAAAACCGGGACGGCCTGCCCCGGCGACAAGTCGCATGCGGAGGACCATGACCATCACCACAGCCGAGCCACGACCGACACTGCAGAAGGTGCCGCTGACCACCGAGGCGGCGCGCATCGGCGCCACCGCCTGGCACGCCGTCTGCGGAGGCGCGCGCTTCGCCACCCGGGTACGCCACAAGCAGGACGCGGCCGCAATCGGAGCCGGCGAGACACGCAACACGTTCGCCGCCCTGGGCCCGACCTACGTCAAGCTCGGGCAGCTCATCGCCTCGAGTCCAGGCGTGTTCCCCAAGGTGCTCTCCGATGAGTTCCGGTCGCTGCTCGACAGGGTGCCCCCTGCCGACCCCGAGCAGGTTCGTGCGCTGCTGACCAGTCAGCTCGGCCGCGACCCCGACGAGGTGTTCGACGACTTCGACGCCGAGCCGATCGCTTCGGCGTCCATCTCACAGGTCCACACCGCGACGCTGAAGACCGGAGAGTCGGTGGTCGTCAAGATCCAGCGTCCGGGCATCAAGGCCCGGCTGGCCGCCGACCTGCAGATCCTGCAGCGCACCGCCGCGCTCGTAGAACTGTCGTCGTACGGACGGATGCTCAGCGCCAAAGCGGTGATCGAGGACTTCACCGCCAACCTCCATTCCGAGCTGGACTTCCGCACCGAAGCCGCCGCCATGGAGGAGTGGACCGCGGCCATCTCGGGGTCGAAGTACGCCGACAAGGTGCGTGTACCGAAGGTGTACTGGGACCACACCACCGAGCGGGTGCTCACCCTCGAGCGCGTGGACGCCATTCGCATCGACGACGTCAAAGCCATCCGCCGCGCGGGTCACGACGGCACCGAGATCGTCAAGACGCTGCTGATGTCGTTGCTCGAGTCGGCCTTCACCGACGGGATCTTCCACGGCGATCTGCATGCCGGGAACGTTCTCGTCGACGCCCACGGGCGCATCGTGTTCCTGGACTGGGGCATCGTCGGCCGCTTCGACGACAACACCCGGATGATTGTCCGTGAACTGCTCGGAAACCTGATGCGCAGCAACTACGAGGCCGCCGGTCAGGCCCTCGCCGCGCTCGGAACCTTCGGGAAACCGGGTTCGGTTCGCGAGACCGCCAAGGACCTGCGACGCGTCGCCGCCCCCATCGGCGGGACCGAACTGGGGAACATGGCGTACGCCGACCTGGGCCGCCAACTCGCGAACCTCGCCAAGAACTACGACGCCCGGCTCCCCCGTGAGCTGGTACTCGTCGGCAAGCAGTTGCTCTACGTGGAGCGCTACATGAAGCTGCTCGCCCCGCGATGGAAGGCGATGGCCGACCCCCAGGTTGTCGGATACACCGCAGGCCTGCTGAAGGATTCGGCCCCCAGCCGCACCCGCACCTCCGCCCGATAGTGTGCGGTCCTGGCGATCAAAACGCCAGGTCGCATCCGCCAGAAGGCCACATCACCGGGAGATGCGGTAGCGGACAAAGGCGGGGACGGCGAGGGCAGCGAGGACTGTTCCGATCACGACGAGGATCCCGCCGCCTGCGGTGGCGACCGCGGTGCCGACCGATGCGGCCGCGGCGCCATGTGCGACGTCGGCAATGCGCGGCCCGCCCGCGACGACAACGATGAAGACGCCTTGAAGGCGCCCTCGCACATCGTCATTCGCGGCCGCCTGCAGCATCGACATCCGGAACGCGGCCGACGCCATGTCGGCAGCGCCGCCGATCATGAGTAATGCCACCGCGATCGGGAGCATCGGTAACGCCGACCCCGAGGCGAAACCGACGCAGATCCCCACCCCGGTGATCGCCACACCCCAGATGAGGATGCAGATGATCACCGCGTACCCCTGACGCTGCACTCGCGAGACCCAGCCGGAGAACACTCCCCCGATCACCGCACCCGCGGCGATGGCCGAGAACAAGAGCGCAAAGGCCACACCACCACCGTCTGGTCCGCCGAAACTCTCGTGCGCCATCTGCGGGAACAGCGCCCTGGGCATGCCGAAGATCATCGCGATCAGGTCCACCAGGAACGACATCATCAAGACTTTGTGACCGCCGAGATAGCGGAATCCCTCGATCACCGACTTCAAGCCCGGCGTGCCCCGTTTGTCCGGTCCCTCCGGTCGCAGCGACGGCAACCGGATCACCGCCCAGATCGTGGCGAACAGGAACAACGTGTCCACCAGGTACAGCACGGAATAACCCAGGATCGGGATGAGCGCCCCACCCACCAGCGGGCCGGCGATCCCGCCGGCCTGCATCACCGTCATGTTCAGCGAATTGGCTGCGGGCAGTTCGGTTTTCGACATCAGCTTGGGCAGGATCGCCGACCGCGTCGGCTGATTGACCGCAAAAAAGGCCTGCTGTACCGCGAACACCACGAGGATGAACCACACGTTGCCGAAGCCCAGCGCCGACTGCACGAAGAACAGAGCGCTGGTCGCGATCAACCCGAAGGTCGTGATGATCAACAGGATTCGCCGGTCCATCACATCGGCAACCGCCCCGCCCCAGAGGCCGAAGATCACCAGCGGGACAAGGCCGAACAATCCGGTCAGTCCCACGTAGGCCGAACTGCCGGTGAGTTGATAGATCTGTGCGGGAACCGCCACCACCGTCAGTTGCGCACCGATGACCGTGACGATGTTCGCCCACCACAGGCGTCGGAAATCAGGGTGTTGCAGCGGGGTGGTGTCGGCGAGGAACCGGCGCGTCACCTCGTCCGTACCCCGGAACCCGAACCCGGCAGGACCGGCCGGATGAGCGTGGTCGGTGTCACGGCTGCAATCTCACACTGCGCCACCGGCCGTCGACGAGCGTGCACCTAACCCGGTTGTGCAACCTGTTGGCCCGGCCCTGCCAGAACTCCACCTCGGTCGGCGTCAGGCGGTAGCCACCCCAGCGTGGCGGCACCGGAACCGGTTGATCCCCGTCCGCGCCACCGAACTGGTCCGCGATCGCCGCCGCACGCTCCTCGAGCGCCTGGCGTGACTCGATGGGTGCCGACTGTTCGGACGCGTAGGCACTGAGCTGAGAACCACGCGGCCGCCTGACCCAGTAGTTTTCGGTGGCCTCGGCGGGCACCTTGCTGACGGGCCCTCGAAAATGCACCTGCCGCTCCATCCCGATCCACGGGAAGGTGACCGAGGCATACGGAGTGGACGCCAGATGGTTTGCCTTGTCGGAGTCGTAGCCGGTGAAGAACACCACGCCGTCAGCATCGGCCCCCTTGCACAGCACCGTGCGGGTGGACGGATGGCCGTCGGCATCAACCGTGCCGAGAACCATCGCGTTGGGTTCGGCGATCGCGGCATCGATTGCTTCGCGCAGCCATTGACCGAACAGGGCCAGCCACGGCGGATCCCCTGCGAGCCAGCTCGGGTCGAGGTTGCCGCGCACCCCATCCGCACCCGCCGCGTCGTCACCGCCCGATGCCGAATAGGCCACCCGCATACTCGACAGATCCACCGGTTCGTTCGTCACGACGAATAACGCTACTCCCGGGTAACCGCGGCTGGAACGGGCTACTACAGTCCTAGGCAAGTACGGCAGTCGGTGCCCCGAGACCGCGGGTGACAGCGCGGCCGCAGTGTGCAGCTCGAACCGCGAGGAGTGCGATCGATGGCAGTCAATGTGCAGGTACCGGAGGGATTCGTCGAAGGTCTCGAGGGCGTCACCGCCTTCACCACCGAGATCGCCGAGCCGGACAAGAACGGCGGAAACCTCCGATACCGCGGGGTCGACATCGAAGACCTGGTCGAGAACAACGTGACCTTCTCTGATGTCTGGGCGCTGCTGGTCGACGGGAAGTTCGGCGACGGCCTCCCCCCGGCCGAGCCCTTCCCGCTGCCCATCCACACCGGCGACGTCCGCGTCGACGTGCAGGCCGGGCTGGCCATGCTTGCTCCGATCTGGGGCTACAAGCCGCTGCTCGACATCGACGAGTCCACCGCACGCAACAACCTCGCCCGCGCCTCGGTGATGGCGCTGTCGTACGTCGCCCAGTCGGCACGCGGCATCCATCGTCCCGCCGTGCCGCAGGACGTGATCGACGAATGCGACACCGTCACAGCACGTTTCATGACCCGCTGGAAGGGTGAGCCGGACCCCGCGCACATCCGCGCCATCGATGCCTACTGGGTCAGCGCCGCCGAACACGGCATGAACGCCTCCACGTTCACCGCCCGCGTCATCGCCTCCACGGGCGCCGACGTCGCGGCGTCGCTGTCGGGTGCCATCGGTGCGATGTCCGGCCCGCTGCACGGGGGCGCACCGGCCCGCGTGCTGCCGATGATCGAAGAGGTCGAGCGCACCGACGACCCCCGCGGCCTGGTCAAGGGCATCCTCGACCGCAAAGAAAAGCTGATGGGTTTCGGTCATCGCGTCTACCGCGCCGAAGATCCCCGGGCCCGGGTCCTGCGCCGCACGGCCCAGGAACTCAACGCCCCGCGCTATGAGGTTGCTGCCGCGCTCGAGCAGGCCGCCCTGACAGAACTACGCGAACGGCGCCCCGACCGCGCCATCGAGACCAACGTGGAGTTCTGGGCCGCGGTCATCCTCGACTTCGCCGAGGTGCCGCCGCACATGATGCCCGCCATGTTCACCTGCGGGCGCACCGCCGGTTGGTGCGCACACATCCTCGAACAGAAGCGTCTGGGCAAACTCGTCCGTCCTGCCGCGCTGTATGTGGGCGCTGCACCCCGCCGCCCGGAAGACGTCGAAGGCTGGGCCACCATCGCCGGCTGACCCGGAAATGGTGGGTTCGGGCGAACAAATCCCCAGGTCGCGCTCGCCAAAACCCACCATCATCGGGTTCGGGGGCGGTCTCTAGACTGGTCGCATGAGCGAAACGATCACCATTCCGGCCGACCTCCTGCCCGCTGACGGCCGATTCGGTTGCGGCCCTTCCAAAGTCCGCCCCGAACAGCTGCAGTCGCTCGTCGACACCGGTGCATCGGTGTTCGGCACCAGCCACCGGCAGGCCCCGGTCAAGAACGTTGTCGGTTCCATCCGTAGCGGTCTCGCCGACCTGTTCAACCTGCCCGACGGTTACGAGGTGGTGCTGTCCAACGGTGGCACCACCGCCTTCTGGGACGCCGCGGCGTTCGGTCTCATCTCCAAGCGGTCGCTGAACCTCACGTACGGCGAGTTCTCCAGCAAGTTCGCCACCGTCGCGAAGAAGGCCCCGTTTCTCGACGACCCGATTGTCGTCTCCACCGAGCCGGGCACCGCGCCGAGCATCTCGACCATCGGCGCCGAGCAGTACGAGGGCGTCGACCTGGTCGGCTGGGCCCACAACGAGACCTCCACCGGTGTCGCGGTGCCGGTGACGCGCCCCGACCTCGCCGGTGACGCCCTGATCGCCATCGACGCCACCTCCGGCGCCGGCGGCCTGCCGGTGAACGTCGCCGACGCAGACGTCTACTACTTCGCCCCGCAGAAGTCGTTCGCCTCCGACGGCGGCCTCTGGATCGCCCTGATGAGCCCGGCTGCCCTCGACCGGATCGCCACCATCGGCGCCTCCGATCGCTGGTGCCCTGAGTTCCTGTCGCTGCCGACCGCGGTGGACAACAGCAGTAAGAACCAGACGTACAACACCCCTGCTGTCGGGTCTTTGCTCCTGCTGGCCAACCAGATCGAGTGGATGAACAACCAGGGCGGCCTCGACTGGTGCACCGCCCGGACCGCCGACAGCTCCAGCCGGCTCTACGACTGGGCCGAGGCCAGCGAGTTCGCCAGCCCGTTCGTCGTCGACAAGACCTACCGCAGTCAGGTGGTCGGCACCATCGACTTCAACGACGACGTCGACGCTGCCGCAGTCGCGAAGATCCTGCGCGCCAACGGCGTGGTGGACACCGAGCCGTACCGCAAGCTCGGCCGAAATCAACTGCGCGTCGGCATGTTCCCGGCCGTCGAGCCTGATGACGTCAGCAAGCTCACGGCGTGCATCGACTATGTGGTCGGCGCTCTGTAAAGGCCAAACCACCACTCAACACACCCCCGCTGAGCTGGGATTTTTCGGGCGTGTCACAGCATGCGATCTGCTGAATCTGCATTACGCTGTCGCTAATGCAGACCGACGCAAGTGTAAGGCTGGCTCCCTGACGTGAAGGAGGAGCAGATGCGTGAGCTTCGAGTCATCGGCCTGGAGCCGGACGGCAAAAAGGTGATCCTGCAGGACACCGAGTCGAGCGAGAAGTTCCGCATCCCCGCCGACGACACCTTGCGCGCCGCCGCTCGCGGCGATCTGACCCGGATGGGTCAGATCGAGATCGAGATGGAGAGCACGCTTCGTCCGCGAGAGATCCAGTCGCGCATCCGCTCCGGGGCGTCGGTCGCTCAGGTCGCCGCTGCTGCCGGCGTGCCGATCGACCGCGTCGAGCGTTTTGCGCATCCGGTTCTGCTCGAGCGCGCACGTGCCACCGAACTCGCCGCGCAGGCTCACCCGCTCCGCTACGACGGCCCGGCACTGTCCACGTTGGCGGAGGTGGTCGCCGCCGCACTCGGAGCTCGCGGGCACAACCCGGACGACACCGAGTGGGACGCCTGGAAGGGCGACGACAACCGCTGGGTTGTCCAGGTGAGCTGGCGCGTCGGCCGATCGGTGAACCGTGCACATTGGCGTTACGTTCCGGGTTCCAACTCGGGCACGGTCGAGGCCATCGACGAAGTGGCGGACGAGCTGACCGATCCGGACATGAGCCGGCCGCTGCGGAGCGTGATCGCCGTCGCGCCGGTCTCGGAGGACAACACCTACGACTACGACCACCCCGAGCTCGCGTTCGACTACACACCTCCCCCAGCGGCACAGGTGACACCCGTCTCACGGCCCGCACGTCTGACCGTGAAGTCCGACGGAACCGAAGCCGTGACCGTGGACGCCGACTCTCTGACCGGCGCCCAGACGGCCCGGCGCATACCGGCGAGGCGGGCCGAACCCGTGCCCGCGCAGCAGGTCGACAGCGAGCCGACCGTGACCGAGCCCGCGCCGACCAGCACCGACGATCATGACGACCACCACGACCACGACGACGCCCCGGAGACCCCCGCGGCCGAGCAGCAGCCACCCGCGCCGCGTAAGCGTGCTCGCAACAGCCGCAAACCCGCCGTGCCGACCTGGGAAGATGTTCTGCTCGGTGTCCGGAGCAGTGGCAACACCTGACGCAGGCTAGGTTGTTTGATGCACGTCATGTCGGACAGCAATCACGGAAAGGCTTGAATTGGCAGCGAAGGCGTCCATGCTCTGGTTCGTCAATTCGAGCGATCCGGCGGCCGAGATCCGCGAGGGCGTGACCAACGACGAGAATGCGGCGCAGGCACTGGCCACGGATTTGTTCCCCGACATGACCCTGCTGCCGGTCGGACAGTGCGATCTGGTGGAGGCCGCAATCCCGGCAGCCGACCAGCTCTTCGTCGGCGTCTACCGCTCTTTGGCCGTGGTGACCGGACCGATCCTGCGGACCAGTAGTCCGTCCACTCTGCCTGAGCAGTGGACCGCCGCGCTGCCGGCGCAGGCAACGGTGTTCCTCAACACCGATCCGGAGTACTCGGTCGGTGCATTCGCGCGCTGGGAGGACGGGATACTGCGCCGGTCGTTCGCGGCCAACCCTGTCGACATCTACGAGAACATCGGCCTCCCGTTCATCTTCGAGGGTCCGTTCTGGGCCGGTGAACGCCCGCTCGTGTACGCCGAGGGCGCCATCCCAGACCCCCAGGCCCTCCCCTTCCACCCGCAGGAGTTCGCCGAGGAGGCGATGCGGAGCTGGCTGGGCTTCCGCATCACCACCCCACGCGACCCGTCGGACTCCGATCCGCACTCGATCCGGTTGTCGGGCTTTGCGATTCGGCCGAAGGGTTATCAACCCGACCAGCGTTCGGATGAACGGAACCTCGCCGAACAGCACCATTCCGACGGCCAGTATCCGACCGAGCAGCCGCAGCGACCCGTCCAGGAGTCGGCGCCCGCACCTGCGGTCAAGCGCGTGGCCCGGTGGTTCGGATTCGGACCCAAGGCTTGATGCAGGCCTGACGCCTGACTCGTTCTACGAGCCCGTTCAGCGAGCCCGCTCGTAGAACGCGAGGGCCGCGGCAGTCGCGACGTTCAGCGAATCCGTTCCGCGTGCCATCGGGATGCGGGCGCGCACATCGCCCGCACGCATCGCCGTCTCCGTCAGTCCCGGCCCTTCGGCTCCCACCATGAACGCCACGCGCGGGGCATCCACCACCTGCGACAGGGTCGCCACCTCCGGGTCGGGGGTGAGTGAGATGATGCGAAAGTCGTTGCTACGCAGTACGTCCAGATCCGCCGGCCAGCTCGTGGCATGCGCGAACGGAACCAGCAGTACGTGGCCCATCGACACCCGGACCGATCGGCGGTAGAGCGGATCGGCGCATGCCCCACCGAAGATCACCGCGTCCACACCCAGGCCTGCCGCGTTACGGAATATGCTGCCGATGTTCTCGTGGTCGTTCACACCTTCGAGCACCGCGACGGTGCGCGCGTCGGCCAGGATGTCAGGCAGCGCAAGGGGTTCGGGGCGGCGCGCCACGGCGAGCACACCACGATTGAGGTGGAACCCCACCACCTGGGCCATCACGTCTGCGTCAGCGCGAAAGAACGGCACCCCGCTGACGGCAGGATCGGTGAGGGTCTCACCGAGTTCACCCAACCTCTTGTCCACGCCGAAGAATGCGTGCGGCGCGAACCGGGAAGCGACCATCCGCTGTGCCACGAGCACACCCTCCGCGATGACCAGACCCCTTCCGGGGCGTCCTCCGGCGAGGACCGGGAGATCCGGCCGCCGGTCGACCGAGTTGAGGTCGCGGAAGTCGTCCACGCGTGGGTCGTCGGGGTCGTCGATGTCGATGACCGTCACCGCGAGGTCCGACACAGGTCCTGCCTGGTGAGCGTGCGATCCGACCATCCGACTAGTTTGCCCGACGGCCGATATGGCAGGTTGAACGGGTGAGCAAAGGTAATCTGACGCTTCGTCGCGCAAATGAATCCGACTGGCCGGCCATCGCGACCGCAGATGCCCGGGCCTTCGCGTTCGTCAACCCCCTCGACGAAGAGGCGCTGGCCGACATCCGCTCGAAAGTTCGCGATGACGACGTCATCGTGGTGCACGACATGTCCGATCCCGAGCGGCCGACGCTGGTCGGTGTGTCGATGTTCTTCCGGATGACGATGTCGGTTCCCGGCGGACATCGGGTATCGCTGCCCGGGTTGTCATGGGTGTCGGTGGCCTCGACGCACCGCCGCCGCGGCATCCTGCGGATGATGATCACCGAGCTGTTCGAGCAATGGGAGCGCGAGCAGTCCGTGTTCTCGATCCTCACCGCATCCGAGGGCACGATCTACGAGCGATTCGGTTACGGCCCTGCCGCTTTCGAGCAGCAGGTTCGGATCGACCTGCGCCGCGCACAACTGCGCGCACCGGCCCCCGAGGATTCTCGGGTTCGCTACGCGGACCCGGACCAGATCCGCGACCGGGTTCCCGAACTGCACGATCGCTGGGTCTCCACCAGGCCTGGCGCAATCGTCCGGGCGCCGGTGTGGTGGAACATGATCTTCGCCGACCGTCCGATCCTGCGCGACGGACGAAGCGGGCTGCACTACCTGCTGCACCCCGACGGATATGCCAGCTACCGGATCCACCACGAATCGGAAAGCGCTTCGGTGGCGGAGGTCTCGGAGTTGTTCGCCGTCACCGACGAAGCGCATTCCGATCTCTGGCGGGTGCTGGTGGGCCTCGACCTGCTGCCCGCCATCACCGCGACAACACCGGTCGACGATCCGCTGCCGCTGAAGTTGACCGATTTGCGTGCTCCGTCCGTCACGGGCATCCGCGACAGCATGTGGCTGCGAATCCTTGATGTGCCCGCGGCCCTGACGATGCGCGAGTACGGTCTCGACGCCGAGTTCGTGATCGAGGTGTCCGACAAGTTCCGCCACTCGGGGGGCCGGTTCAAGCTCGCCATCACCGACGGCCGGGCCGAGGTCACCGAGACGGATGCCGAACCGACGGTGACGATGGACATCTCCGTGCTGGGCAGCCTCTACCTGGGGGCGTACCGCGCGGTCGACTTCGCATCGGCAGAGCGACTCTGGGCCGTCGACGGTCCCACGCTCCATGCGCTGGATCAGGCGCTGAGCACCGACCGCAAACCGGTGGCGGGCACGTTCTTCTAGTCCCGTTCCGGGGTGCGGCGTTCAGTCGCTCTCTGCGACGATCGATTCGATGATGCCGACGGCGTCACGCAACGTCGCCATCTGGTCGTCGTCGAGGCGTTTGAGCTGGGCACGCAGCCATTCCTCACGCGCATTTGCCTCATCGACCACAACGTCGGTTCCCGACGGCGACAGCGTCACGATCACCTGGCGTCCATCGGTGGGGTGCGGTTCGCGCTTGACCAGGCCGAGGTCGGCCAAGGACGCGATGACCCTGGTCATAGACGGAGGTTGCACACGTTCCCTCGCTGCGATGGCGCCCGGGGTCATCGGGCCTTCCCTGTTGAGGGTTGCCAACGCCGAAAGCTGCGTCAGCGACACCGGCGATGCCGATCGGCGACCGCGCAAGTGCCTGGTCAACCGGACAACGGCGATCGCCAGATCGCTCGCGAGCTTTTCGTCATTGTGATCCACGCGATCAAGGATAGGTGAGCCCGCGCTGAATGCACCATGAACCGGCGATGTTCATGTGTTCGGTTCACGAGTGAATGCTCGTTAACTTCTTAAAGGACAGTTCGTATCGTAGTGCTGCACAAGCCCTCCCCCACGTCCGAGATTACGCCTGGACGAGTGCCTAAATGAGTGAACTTTCGACTGCGTACGAGTTGGCCTGCCACGTTTCCGCCACTAGTGTCGACTGCATGCCCGAACCCATCCCAGCGCTGCCGCGCACACTGACGGCACCGGAGCCCGTGATCGTGGTGGGCATGGTCGGTTTCCTCATCGCGACCGTACTGGTTGTCGTGTGGGACCTGGGAACCGACAACACGCTCACCATTTGCCTGGTGGGCCTGGGCGTCGGTCTGTTCGGCTGCTTTGTGGTGTCTCTGCAACGGTGGGCGATCCGGCGAGGGAGCCGCGCCGCCCAAGACGGCCTGTCCTGAACACCACATAGGTCGCCGACGCCACGAAGACCACCCCCAGGAGCCAGCCCGCGCCGACATCGGTCATCCAGTGGACCCCGAGGTACACGCGACTCCAGCCGATCGCCACGGCCAGCACAGGAGCCACCAGGAGCACCAGGCGGTGCGCTCGCACCCACGAACTGCTGTGATGGCCGGCGACCGCGATCAGGCCATAGATGATCGTCGCCATCATCGCGTGTCCGGACGGCATCGAGAACGTGTCGATGTCCAGCAACCGAGCGTCCGCGGGCGGCCGTTCCCGTCCGAACAGGTGCTTGAGCCCGACCATCAGGCCGTACCCGATCAGTGACCCGGCACCGACCAGCACCGCCGACCGCGTTTGTCGCAGCACGAGCAACGTGATGGTCACCGCCACCGCCACAAGCGTCATGGTGATGGTGTCGCCGAGGGTGGTGACGACCTTCATCGTCCGGGTCCACGCGTCGGTCCGGTTCGCCACCGACCATTCCCAGACAGAACGGTCCGGCCCGAAGGCAGAATCAATGCGGAGAATGCCCGTCGGGTCAGTCAGGGATGACGTGGAACTCGGCATCGATGTGGAGCGCCCCTTCCTGATCGCGCCAGAACGGAACCCGGCGTCGACTCGTGGTGCCGTCGTGGTGCACCTCGACAACCAATTCATCATGTACCCGGATGGGGCCGGTGGGCAGCGGTCTGCTCTGCATCAACGCCGATCGCAACGCGCCGGGCTCGGCCTCCCACGTGGAGGGCCTGCCCTCCCGCACCGGTTCTGCAGCGAATTCCTCGGTCGCGAGCGGCATGTCGAGCAGGTCGGCGAGCGCCGATGCCAGCCCGATCTGCGACGGCACCACGGTGATGAGTCGACCGGGGTCGATGGCGGCGGCGAGCCAGGGGGCGTCGAGGACAACCGCGTCCTGCGCCACGTCTCCGGCGAGAGTTCTTGCAGCCGTTGGTGGTTCGACGTCGTCCAGCTCGATACGGCCGGCCCGCAACGCCTCGGCGAGCGCGGTGTGAGCCGTGGCCGCCACCAACGGTGAGACCACCCGGTCGGCCTCGGACAGCCGGTTCAGCATGAGCCGCGCCGCATCGATGTCCTCGACATCGGCATTGCCCAGCGCGCCGGAGATCTCGTCACCGCGCGGGTGATCGATGGGGTCGAGCAGGCCTGCGATGGTCAGGTCGCTCGGTGCGCGCCAGCCCGCGAGCGGTACGCCGTCGACGACCGCATAGTGGCGCAGCCACCAGCAGGTGTACCCGGCCCGATCGGCCAACAACGGTGCTGCGTCGCCAGATTCGGCCAGCAAAGTCAGCGCGTCAGGCCACCGGTCGGGGTCGACGAGGTCGAGATCGCGGACGGCCGCCAGCGTCTGCGGCGGGTCCTCCAACGTGCTCCACCACTGCTCTTCGTCGGGCAGGTCGTGGTCGGGGCCGGTTGGATATTCCTCACGCAGCACCGTGAAGTCCCAACCCACGCCCAGAGCGCGGAACGCCGCCTGGCCGAACTCCTCCACCAGATCGGCCGAGACGATTCCGAATGGCGAATCATCGATCAGCACAGCTGAAAGCGGACTGCCCGGCAACAGCAGCTCGTCCGCCGGCCGCATGTCGTCGTCATCGGTGGGTAGCTGCAACTGGCCCAGCCAGGTCGGAACCACCACGTCTGGAGCCGCGCGGAGCAGACCGAGCACACTTCGCACCAGATGCTCATCGGCCGGGTCCTCGTCGATCTCACTGCGAAGGGCAGGGTCGGACAGCATCTCCCCCACCGTGATCCGCTGAGCGCCGAGCCGTTCGAGCAGATCGTGGTTCGCCGCAGGATGGACGGTCGGGAGCCAGCTGGGGGCGACAACGTCGGCATCCTCGTCGCCGCGGTACGGCGGCAGCACGGTTCCGCGGGCACCGGGAAGGGTCCGTCCGTCGGTCAAGGGCACCGGGAGGGCCCCGAGTTCGTCGACCTGGCCCTGCGCCACCACCGACAACTCCGCGTAGAGGTCGCCCCACCACCGTGGTTCGCGTTCCAGACCGGTGAGCCGTTCGGCCACCTCGGCCAGCCCGATCTCCCTCACACCCACCGACCTCAGCGTGCTGAGCGAGCCCCGGCCGGACAGGTCGGGGTGTACCAGTGTCGTGATGACCTCGCCCAACAGGCCGGCGAGCCCGACGGTGAGGTCGGGCAGCACCTCGGCCCGGGAAGCGATCAGGTCGTCGCCCTCGGCACCTGGAACCCAGGCGTGCCCGGCCAGCTCGGCGATCAGCGCTTCACGCAGTCGTTCATCGTCGCGTCCGGCCGGGAATCCCGGCGCCGGGACGAGCCCCATCCGCTGATCGATGGGCAGCTCGGCCACGATCTGTGCGTAACCCTCTGCCAACACGGCGATGTCGGCGTCGGGGTGCAGCCCACGACGATCAGCCGTCAGCTGCACATCGCCGACGCAGATGGCCGGCACGGTGAGCTCGACGTCGGTGCGGGTCGGCGCACGAAGCACATCGCGACGCACCCGAACCGCCCTGCCGTCGCGCAGCGGGAGCAACCAGCGAGCACGCGGCGCCACGAGTTCACGCCAGCTCGCACCGCCGACGGAGATGATGTCGCCCTCGCGGACGCGTCGAAAGGTGTTGTCGGGCAGGGTTATCGTGTCGATCGATTCGAGCTCGAGCAGCAATTGCACACTTTCGGCGGCAAACCCGTCGAACATCGCGGCCATGTCGATCGAGTTGTCGATCTCCATCACCACCTCGGTGTCGAAGCCCTCGATCGGCGCGGCGTCGATCGGCCAGGCCAGGCGCAGCGTCGGTACCTGCTCCACCACCGCCCCGTTCGCGGCGAGCTCGGCACGCGTGCGTTCGGCAGAGAACTCGAATGATCCGGTCTTCGAACGGATCTCGACATGACGCGTCACCGCGGCAACAGCGGTGAACCCCACCCCGAACCGTCCGATCAAGCCGTCGCCGTGTTTGCTCGAGGAACGCAGCGCCGTCAGGGCAGCGGCACCGTCGGAGTCGACAGGTGCGCCCGTGTTCGCGATGTGCAGCCACCGACCGTCGTGCCACACACGAACCGAACCGATGATCCCGGCAGCCGTCGCGGCATCGGCGGCGTTGGCGACCAGCTCGGTCAGCAGGCGATCGCGGTACCCGACGCCGACGAGATCTGTTTCGGCAGCAGTGTCTTCACGCAGACGGGTGGGCGAGGTGAGCCACGACCCGAGAATCGAGTCGCGCAGACGGCCGAGGCCGAACGGGTCGGACGGCTGCACGACAGGGTCAGGAATTGGCGTGGATCTCAACCGCGCCGTCGTCGTAGGCATCGTAGGCAGGGCTTCCGCCGCCGGTGGGCGCCTCGACATCCGAGTGGGCGCCGCACCCGTACTCGGCGTGCACCACACGACCGTCCGCGGCGTATTCGTTGGCGCACACACCGAACGCGGCGCGTAGCGAACCGACAACAGGGAGGTAGAAACCGCACGTGCCGCAGTTGTGCCGGGCGCTCCTGGCCATCTCGGAGGCCGGACCGTGCTCCCCCTCGACCCACCGCGAAGCCGCGTCGAGCCGACCCTCGCGGCTCAGCAGTCGTTTGCGGCCCAGACCCAGTTCGGTCGCCACAGCGGACTCTTCACTGAAGGGGTCGTTGTCGTCGTTGTCGACGTACCCCGGGACCAGCCTTGGGTCGTCGGCGGGCGTCGCGAGCAGATCTCCGGGGTTCAGGTCTCCCGGGCGAACCCGCTCGGCCCACGGAACCCATTCCGGAGCGGTGAGGGCAGTGGAACCCGGCAGCAAGGCCACCTCGTTGACCGTGACGTCGTCGCAGCCAGGGCATCCGGCCAACACCACACACCACTGCCATCCGCGATAGCCGGGCACGTGGGCGGCGAAGTAGTGGGTGACCGTGAAGGCGGCCTCGGTGACCGCTTCGAGGTGGTCACCGACCTCTTTGTCGTCGGCGTCGATCGCGGCCCTCGCCTGCGAGACGGCCGCGGTCAGCAGCGCTTCCACGCGTTTCTGCTCGGCGTCATCCCTCTCCTGGTCGACATGATCGCCGGGCCCGTCGTGATCAGTCACTGCGTCTGTCTGCTCGGTAACCGCGTTCACGCCCTCCAGTGTGCCGTATCGGGGCGCGCCGCAAGTGCCCGAGGGTTGGTAGGCCTGCGTCGGATAGGGAACAATCGGGAAAGTGAACCGAGGAAATCAACCACACGATCCTCGTACGACCTCCTCGGGCAGGGGCAAAGGCACTCGGCGACCCGCCGACCCCGCCGGGCAAGACCCCCGCCAGCCGCCACGACCGGGGCCCGCAGCGCACCCAGGTTCGGCCAACTATCCGGTGGACGGCTCGACGCCGGGAACCCGCCAGCCACGTCCTGGGGGCCAGCCCCCCTATCCGCGCGGCGGCCAGCCTCCCATGCCACCGCGTGGACCGCGACCCCCCAGTGGCCCTCCCAACGGTGGTCCTGCTCAAGGCGGTCCGCCGCCCGCGTCGACCGCTGCGTTCCCCCCTCACGACGACAGCCGCCGGAACGACACCCGCCAGCAGACATCGCGCAACCCGCATCTGCCGCCACTGGACGAGACCGACTATCACCGTGAGGAATCCGGCGGCCGGGCAATGCCCCGCAAACTCACCGTCACTCGCGTTGCCGCGCTTCGAGGCCGGGAGCTGACGTCGAAGGGCCTGGGCAAGATCCATCAGGCCGCCACCGCGGACGGCGCCGACCGTTCCGGCCTGACCGCGTTGACGTATCCGACGGTGGTCAACTTCGCGGTCGACGCCGCGATGACGATCGCGTTGGCCAACACCTTGTTCTTCGCCGCCGCAAGCGCGGAATCCAAAGGCAAGGTCGGCCTCTACCTGTTACTGACCATCGCGCCGTTCGCGATCATCGCCCCACTGATCGGGCCGATGCTCGACAAACTCCAGCGGGGCCGTCGAATCGCGATGGCCGGCACCTTCGCCGGGCGCACCGTGCTGGCCCTGCTGGTGATGGCGAACTGCGGTTGGGACGACGCCGCGAACCAGCTGACCTACGACCCCTGGGTGCTCTACCCATGCGCACTCGGAATGTTGGTGCTGTCCAAGTCATTCGGCGTGCTCAAGTCGGCCGTCACACCGCGTGTCCTGCCGCCGACCATCGACCTGGTCCGGGTCAACTCCCGACTGACCACTTTTGGGTTGGTAGGCGGAACAATCCTCGGCGGTGGTGTGGCAGCACTGTGTGAAGTGTTGCTGGCCAAGGTCCTTCCCCTGCACCTGCCCGGGGCCATGGTGTGGCTGGCCATCATCACCGTCGCCGGCGCCGTGCTGTGCATGCGCATCCCGTCGTGGGTGGAGGTCACCGCGGGTGAAGTCCCCACCACACTGACCTACCACGGTGAACCTGCACGCGATCCGTTGCGGCGCCCCGATCCTGCCCAGTACCCCCAGCCGGGTGGCGCACAGACACCGAGTGCAAAACAATCCGGCGAGAAGGCCTCTCCGGTCAAGGCCCTGGCGGCCACGATGCGTCAACCCCTGGGCCGCAACGTACTCGTCGGTCTCTGGGGCAACGGCACCATCCGCATCCTGACCGGCTTCCTGACCCTGTTCATCGCCTTCTACGCGAAGTCGCAGCAGGGCGGCGGCAGCGGCTGGGCCCAGGTCGCCATGCTCGGCGCGGTCGGTGCGGCCGCCGGCATCGGGAACTTCATCGGGAACGCCACCGGCACACGACTGGAGCTGAAGAACCCCGAGCGCATCATCGTGATGGTGACCGGTGCCTGCGTCGCGGTCGCGGCGTTGGCCGCAGCGTTCGGCAGCCTGCTGTTCGTGGCCATCGCAGCGCTCGTCGCCTCGGGAACCAGCGCCATCGGCAAGGTCTGCCTCGACTCGTCCATCCAGAACGATCTCCCGGACGAGTCCCGGGCCTCGGCCTTCGGTCGCTCCGAGACCGTCCTGCAGATGAGCTGGGTGTTCGGCGCATCCCTCGGTGTGCTGCTCCCGCCGAACCTCACCATCGGCTTCGGAGTCGTCGCAGGATTGCTGGCCCTGGGCCTGGTGCAGACCTTCGTCACCAACCGGGGCTCTACGCTGGTCCCCGGATTCGGTGGCAAGCGGCCAGACATGACCATGCCTACCGGCGCAATCCATGTCGATCCGCACATCCGCGAGGCCTGGAACAAGGGCGGCGGAGACCGATGAGTTGGGATACATGAGCGCACGCTTGACCACAGGCGAGAAGAAGTTCGTCGCGATCGCCGTCATCACTGTTCTGTTGCTCGTCGCCGTCATCGGCGGCTCGGTGGCCGCGCTGGCTTCCGGACACGAGGACAACGACGTTCCGTATCTGCATGTCGCGAACGGCAACACACTGATCACCGTTGAGCCGCTGATCTATTGCTCCATCGAGGTGACGAACTGCGAAGGATCGCCGACCAACAAGCCGGCGCGGATCCCCGTGCCCGTCGGTGACGCGGTGATGGTGTCGCTGTCGAGCGACCTGTCCGTCGGGCCCTGGACGCTTGTGGTGCAGTACCTCACCAGAGACGGGTTCGACAACACCGCCGAGGTCTTCTACCGCAGCGACAGCAAACGCACATTCACCCTCGCCTCGACCCGCGATCGGATCCTGGCGACGATCGAGATCAAGCAGCCGTCACAGAAAGAAGATGCGGGCGGCTTCATCCCACGCGGGATCTGGGGCATCGACACCCTTCCCGACGGTGTCGATGTCCCAGCGTCCGACTAGTTCGAAATCCGGCTGATTCAAGATCCGTCCGGTTGGAGAACCGGCGGCGGTGCCACACGAGAACTGCTTAGGTCTCGAGCTCCCGGGCAACGGCCCGCACCACCTCGGAGATCCGGGCGGCGGTCTTGCGGTCGGGGTAACGCCCCTTGCGCAGATCGGGCTGAATCTTGCCTTCCAGCAACGTGATCAGGTCGGCCACCATGCCGTGCAACTCATCAGGACTGTGCCGCTTGGGCTGTTCCTTGCGCGCTTCCCGCGTGTTCTTGGCAACGCTGGGAGCCGGATCGAGAACCTTGACCGTCAACGCCTGTGGGCCGCGACGACCCGCTGCCATGCCGAACTCGACCCGCTGGCCGGGTTTGAGCGCCTCGGCCCCATCGGGGAGCGCGGACGAGCGCACGTAGACGTCTTCGCCCTCATCTTGCGAGAGAAAGCCGAAGCCCTTCTCCGCGTCGTACCATTTCACCTTGCCGGTAGGCACTGTGCTCACCCTCATCTACTCGCATTGCCCAAAACGAAAGCGCCCGCTGCGGGCAACTGGCCCAGCCGGACGCGTTCGGTCAGTCTAGCGCCTCGGCCAACCCCCGAGCACACGGGTTTTCGGCCGCCTCGAACCTGCACTACCGTTGTCTACATGCGCAAAGCCGAAGGCAGCTTCTTGCTGCGGGCCGCTGTGGGACTGTTCGCCATCGGAGTCATCGCACTGCTCTGGCTGTTTCTGAGTACGCCGATCACCGGTGAGACCGCTCCCCTGTTCGTCTACCTGCTCACCATGTGTGCCCCTCTCGGCTTTTTGCTCGGGCTGATTTTTGCGTTGCGATCAGGGCGACGCCATCGGGACGCCGCTGCGCACCAGGGCGGCGGCTCGAGGTCGCCACTACAGTGACTGACGACATGACGCTCTCAATCGACGGAGCATTGACTCCCACCAGTGACGGCACGGCACTTCGCGCTGCATACAGCTGCTTTCCGACCGGTGTGGTCGCCGTATGCCACCAGGGCGACGGCGACCCCATCGGCATGGCAGCCAGCTCGTTCGCCACGGTGTCGCTCAACCCGCCACTGGTGTCACTCTGCGTCCAGAACGAATCGACGACGTGGCCCAAGTTGCGCAGCGCTCCCGTCATCGGGCTGTCGGTGTTCGCCCATGATCAGGACGCCGAGTGCAAGCAGCTCGCGGGCCGGGCCGATGCGCGATTCACCGGGCTGCGGGTGGAGACGACCGACGACGGCGCCCTCTTCATCGGCGGGGCGGTGGCCCAGCTGTCGTGCACCATCTACAACGAGATACCGGCCGGCGATCACAGCCTGGTCCTGCTCAAGGTCGAGGCGTTGCGCGCCGACCCGTCGCAGGAGCCGCTCGTGTTCCACGCCAGTGCGTTCCGGGCGCTGGAAAGACGGGCTTAGCAATCACGACTTCGACGCCCATCAGAAAACGCGCGTAGTCAGTTTTGCCCGGGGATCCGACCTCGATCGGGCGATCACCGTAGGCTTGTACAGGTGACCGCCATCGCTCTGGGTATGCCAGCCGGCTTATCCGCCCGCCCGCCCGTCGGGACAGACGCCGCCATGCCCACCAGCGGTCCCATGGTGGACACCTTCGGGCGCGCTGTTCGCGACCTCCGCGTCTCGGTGACCGACCGCTGCAATCTGCGCTGTACGTACTGCATGCCCGCCGAAGGCCTCGACTGGCTCGACCGCGACGACGTGCTGACAGCTGCCGAGATCGTACGGGCGGTCTCGGTGGGCGTGCGCGAACTCGGAGTTCGAGCCGTCCGGTTCACCGGCGGCGAGCCACTGCTGCGCAAGGACCTCCCGGAGATCATCGAAGCGGTTGCGGCCCTCGACCCCCGACCCGAGATCGCGTTGACCACCAATGGGCTGGGCCTGGCCCGGCAGGCGAAACGATTGGCAGCTGCCGGCCTGGACAGGGTGAACGTATCCCTGGACACCGTCGACGCCGCCAAGTTCGCTGCCATCACCCGTCGCGACCGCCTTCCCGACGTGTTGGCGGGCCTCGAGGCCGCGGCCGACGCCGGGTTGACCCCGGTAAAGGTCAATGCCGTGCTCGACACCGCCGGCGGCCTCGACGACGCCGCCGCCCTCCTGAAGATGTGCCTGGACAAGGGCTACCAACTGCGGATCATCGAGCAGATGCCGCTGGACGCCGAACACCACTGGTCACGCACCTCGATGATCACCGCCGACCAGATCCTCGCCCGCCTGCAGCAGGACTTCGATCTGCGGCCCGACGACGTGGCGCGTGGGTCGGCTCCGGCGGAACGCTGGATCGTCGAGGGCCATTCCGGGCTCGACGGGAGGCCTGCGCGAGTCGGGGTCATCGCGTCGGTGACCCGCCCGTTCTGCGGCGATTGCGATCGGACCCGGCTCACCGCGGACGGACAGCTTCGTAACTGCCTCTTCGCCACCTCGGAGACGGACCTACGCAGTTTGCTGAAGTCAACTGACGCTACAGATCAGGAAATCGCACTGCGGTGGCGACAGTCCACCTGGGGCAAGCTCCCGGGCCATGGCGTCAATGAGCCAGGCTTCCTCCAACCCGCTCGGTCGATGTCGGCGATCGGGGGCTGACTATGCGTATCTGCGTCCGGTTCTTTGCCGCCGCCCAAGCAGCCGCGGGTGTCGAACAAAGTGTGGTCGAACTCACTGACAAAGCCACTCTTGCGGATCTGGAAATCCAATTGGGTCAAAGCAATCCACAGTTGGCTGAAGTGCTCGAGAGATGCTCATATCTGCATGAGTCCGTCGCCGTTCGCGACCGCTCACGGGTGCTCTCGAGTGGCGACACCGTCGACGTCCTGCCGCCGTTCGCGGGCGGTTGAGCGCATCTCACCGTGCGCGGCGACGGGTCGTTCGACCCACATCGGCGTCTCATTCCTTCGAATGAGGCTGTGACGTTCCTCACATAACGGTTGGGTTACGGTACGGACACGGGACGACAGTCATACCGATGAGCAGCAGTAATGCCGAAACCGCCGAAAACGGGCCCTCCGACACGTCGAAATGGCCGTCGAAGAAGTTATGTGTAACCACTGATTAACCCGTACCGTCTGTTTCGGTCGACCTGATCGGCCAGACCGCAAGTGAATATTCCCGGCTCGCCGCGCCCAACCTCGTCCCGCGAACCGAGAAACTCCAAACGCATTTCAGGGACGAGGACGGGGGACCCAACATCTCCTGGAGATCACCGGGTTCCGAGAAATCGGAACCCTTGGGGTGAAGCCCGCGCAAGCGGACCGAGCAACCTCTCGCTCGAACCCGACAGCTGACTTCGTAGGCGCGTGGAGAGAGGAAGTCAACTCATGTCCGGACGTCATCGTCAGCCGACCACCACTGGTCGCACCATCGCCAAGTTCGCCCTCACCTCTGCCGTCATCGGCGGCGGCGCCACCCTCGCCTTCGCAGGCGGCGGCAACGCCGGTGCAGCCACCGACGCCGAGTGGGACCAGGTCGCCTCGTGCGAGTCGGGTAACAACTGGGCCATCAACACCGGCAACGGCTACCAGGGCGGACTGCAGTTCAGCCCGAGCACCTGGACCGGCCACGGCGGCGGCGAGTTCGCCCCCTCCGCCGATCAGGCAACCCGCGAGCAGCAGATCGCTGTCGCCGAGCGTGTCCTCGCCAGCCAGGGACCCGGCGCGTGGCCGACCTGCGGCACCGGCCTGAGTGGCGCCACCCCGCGCAACGCTCCCGCTGCGGCCCCGAACCTCGAGGTCCCCGCACTGCCCGAGCTCCCGGACCTGTCCGCGCAGACCGACGAGATCGCCAACCAGCTCAAGGCTGCGATCAACGATCCCGCGATCCACGCACTGATCGACCAGGCAAATGCCGCCGGTGACCTCGACGCCGGGCAGATCGCCTTCTTCAACCAGTACAAGGACATCCTGCCCCTCCCCTGATCTCGGGGAGCCCAGACGAAGGGCCTCGCACGCGACCATGAGTCCGTGCGGGGCCCTTTTCCATGTTCCGATGATGGTGGGTTCGGGCGAGCATATGCCCAGGTCGACCCCGCCCGAACCCACCAATTCCGGGGGTGGGGCGCTCGGGTCAGGCCGAGCCGACCCACTCGTCCGTGCCGTCGGCGAAGATCTGGTGCTTCCACACCGGAAGTTGGGCCTTGACCTCATCGACCAGCAGGGCGCAGGTGGCGAAAGCTGCCTGACGATGATCGGCCGCCACGGCTACCACCAGCGCGGCGTCGCCGATCGCCAGCGGACCCACCCGGTGCGACACAGCGACCGCACGTACGCCGGCGGCCCCGGCCGCGATCTCTGCCACGACCTTCTCGACGACCTCGCCGGCCGTGGGATGCGCGCTGTAGTTCAGCGCGGTGACGTCGCGGCCGCCGTCGTGATTACGCACCGCGCCGACAAAACTCACGATGGCCCCAGCTGTTCCGCCTGCCGCCTCGGCCGCGAGGGCCTCATGGGCGGAGGTGGACAGAGGCTCTTCGGTGACCACGGCACGGGCGACCACGGCAGCCATCAGTGGTCGCCTCCGTTGATCTGGTCCAGGGCGTGGGTGAGCACAGGCGCGAGAACCTCGAGGCCGTCACGGACACCGCCCGTTGAACCGGGCAGATTGACGATGAGGGTGCGGCCCGCGACACCGGCCGTGCCCCTCGACAGGACGGCCGTGGGGACTTTGGGTAACCCGCTGTTGCGGATGGCGTCGGCCAGACCGGGTATTTCGCGTTCGATCACCGCGGCGGTCTGTTCAGGGGTCTGATCGGTCGGGTTCAGACCGGTGCCACCAGTCGTGAGGACCAGAGCCGTCTCATCTCCGACTGCTGTTCGGAGCGCAACGCCGACCTGGTCACCGTCAGGAACCACCACCGGGTCGTTCACCACGAACCCGCGGTCACGTAACCATGCGACGATGATCGGCCCAGACCGGTCGGCGTACACACCGCCGGCGGCGCGCGTCGATGCCACGACAACCACGGCGGTGCGGGGATCGGCGACGTGGGGATCGGACATCAGACCCCTCCGTCCGCGGAGCCGGTCTCGTCAACCGGCCGGTCGTCTCGGGTCCAGTGACCCTTCTTACCGCCGGTCTTTTCCTGGAGACAGATGTCGGTCATCTGCGCGCGCGGATCGACCGCCTTGACCATGTCGTGCAGGGTGAGTCCGGTCACCGCCACAGCAGTGAGGGCTTCCATCTCGACGCCGGTGCGGTCGGTGGTGACCGCGGTCGCGCGCACTTCGATGAAGTCCGTGCCGAGTTCGAAATCGACGCTCACGGTGCTGAGTGCGACTTGATGGCACAGCGGGATCAGCTCGGGTGTCTTCTTGGCGGCCATGATGCCGGCGATGCGGGCCGTTGCCAGCGCATCCCCTTTGGGCAACCCGCCCGTCGACAGCAGCGAGATAACGTCGGCGGTGGTGCGAAACACCCCGGTGGCCAGCGCTTTACGCGTGGTGACCGCCTTGCCGCCGACATCGACCATCTGCGCCGCCCCCGCCTCGTCGAGATGGCTGAGACGTCCTGGGCCGGGCCGGTCGGTCGGCGCGCTCACCGATCAGCGATTGACGGTGGTTCGCGGGTGAAGGTAAGGCAGGTCGTCGACCGGGAGCGGGAAGGTGACCTCACCGAACGGTGACAGTGCGCCGGAGACGTGCGCGGCGAACTCACTGACGGCGTGCTCGCCCTCGGGAACCTCGGGCCAACCATTATCGACGTACTTCTTCTTTTCAGCCACGGGCGTCATTCTGCCATGAGTGGCCCGCATATCATCTACTGGATGAGCCCCGACCAGCCAATCAGTCTGGCCGACGACCTCGCCCGCCGCGACGACGATCAACTGCTCGATCTCCTGCAGTCCCGGCCGGATCTGGCGAGCCCTCCCCCACCCGGGGTCGAGGTGCTTGCGCAGCGCGCGATGTCGGCGGCCTCGATCAACCGCTGCGGCGAAGACCTGGACCTGCTGGCGGTGGCGGTGCTCGAGACGATCGCGGCACTGGGTTCGCGATCCGATCAGACCCGTGGGCTGTCGCCTGTGTCCACCGACGCCATCGTCGAGGCGCTGTCTGAGCGAGCCGCACCCGACGCCATCCGCGCGCGCATCGACAACCTGGTCGACCTCGCGCTGCTGTGGGGGCCGCCAGATGCGCTGGTCACCGGACCGCACATGGCTGCGGCGTGGCCGTGGCGTTCACGTCTTGCGACCGCTCCTGTCAACGCGTTGTCGCTCGCCGAGATCCGAGCGAAGATCGACGCCCTCGGCGACCGGGAGCGTGACCTGTTGTCCACGCTGGCGTCCGGACCCGGCCTCGGACGAACCCGTGACGCCGGGCTCGGACCCGAGTCGGATCGGCCGGTCCCGAGGTTGGTCCATCAGGGACTGCTGCTGGTGGTCGATGAGCAGACCGTTGAATTGCCGGTGGTGATCGGCCAGCTCATCCGCGGCGAGGATCCAGCCGAGCCATTCGAGCTGCGGCCGCCGGAGCTCTCCGGTGGCGGTGGACGCAAGGTCGGGCTGGCCGAGGTCGATGCCGCGGCCGGTGGCGAAGCGCTCGAGTTCCTGCGGCACAGCGCCGACGCCATCGAGACCCTCGGCGCCCACCCGGCGGCGGTTCTGAGGGCCGGCGGAATGGGCGTTCGGGAGATCCGTCGACTCGCCAAGGCCTTGTCCGTGGACGAGAAGCGGGTGGGCCTGGTCATCGAGGTGCTCGCCGGACTCCGCCTCATCGATTCCGGGTTCCCCGTGCCCGACCCATCGGACGGTCTCGAACCGTCATGGGCCCCGACCACGTCCGTCGACAGTTGGTCGCATCAGGCACCTGAGCGCCGATGGTTCTCCATCGCCTCGGGTTGGCTGGATCTGCACCGCAGGCCGTGGCAGATCGGCGGACGTACGCCCGACGGCACGTTGATCGGCGCGCTGGTCGGTGCGATGCCCGAAGGTGCTGCCCGCGCCGAGCGGCTTCTTGTGCTCCAGGCGCTGGCCGAGGCCAAACCCGGTGCCGACGTCACACCGGTCGCCCTGGGCAGGCACATCGCGTGGCGCCATCCCCGGTGGCTTCGCCGCATGCCGCAGTCGACGATCATCGAAACTCTCGCCGAGGCCCAGTCACTGGGCCTGGTGGCTCACGGCGCCCTGACGTCGGCGGGCCGCGAACTCATCGCAACCGGCACACCCGACGAGGTCGAGGCGGCCACGGTCGCGGCGATGGCAAAGTCCATCCCCGCTCCCATCGACTTCTTCCTGGCTCAGGCGGATCTGACCGTGACCGCCCCGGGGCCGCTGACCCCGGAACTCGCCGCTGACCTGGCTCTGGTCGCGGACCTGGAGTCCGGCGGCGCGGCCTCGGTGTACCGGGTGTCGGAGTCCTCGGTGCGCCGCGCCCTCGACGCGGGCCGTACCGGCACCGAGCTGATGACGCTGTTCACGTCCCACTCGAAGACCCCTGTGCCGCAGTCACTCTCATATCTCATCGACGATGTCGCGCGTAAGCACGGACAGCTGCGCGTCGGCGTGGCCAGTACATTCATCCGTTGCGAGGACCCGACGACCCTCGCGGCGGTGCTCAATTCACCGGTGGCCGAACAGTTGTCGCTGCGTGCGCTGGCCCCGACCGTCGCGGTGTGCGACGACCCCATCATCGACGTCCTGGACATCCTGCGGGCGGGCGGATTCGCCCCGGCGGGCGAGGATTCGGCCGGTGAACTGGTGGACCTGCGCACGCGCGGCGCTCGGCTACCGACTCCGCGGGAACGCCGAGCGTCGGCACGCAAGCCGTCGCTCAGCTCACCCGCTCGCGATCGGCTGGCTGCGGTGGTGGGTCACATGCGGTCACAGGACGCGGCGAACGCAGCCACGCTCACGGCGGCCGGGGCCGGAGGGTCGTCGGTGACCGGCGGCGGCCTGCCTGCGACCGCATTGCTGCAGACCGCGCTGGCGAACAAGCAGTCGGTACGCCTGGGGTACGTCAACGCCGAGGGCTTTGCGTCCAAACACGTGGTGGTGCCGCGGATGATCGGTGCCGGCCAGGTGATCGCCCTGGACCCGGGCAGCAACGACGAGCACCGGTTCTCGCTTCACCGGATAACCAGTGTGGAGATCGTCGATTGATTCAGAGCGCGGCCACCACGTCGCTGACCTGCGCTTCGGTCCAGTTCGTGGCGGGCCGATGCTCCCGGGAAGTTCGGCGGCCTGCTGCTTGTTGATCACGAAGTGAGTTGCCAGATGGAGCAGCTCCCGATCCCCCGGCCACCGCTCGTGGCACAAACTGCTGCTTCTGAGGAGAATGGTTCCTTGTGACTGACGGACCGTTGATCGTGCAATCGGACAAGACCCTTCTACTGGAGGTCGACCACCCCCAGGCTGCTGAGGCGCGGGCCGCGATTGCGCCGTTCGCCGAGCTCGAGAGGGCTCCCGAGCACGTGCACACCTACCGCGTGACCCCGCTCGCGCTGTGGAACGCTCGTGCCGCCGGGCACGACGCCGAGCAGGTGGTCGATGCGCTGGTCACGTTCTCGCGTTATGCGGTGCCGCAGCCTCTGCTGATGGATGTCGTCGACACCATGGGCCGCTTCGGCCGGCTACAGCTGGTGAAGAGTCCGGTGCACGGATTGACCCTGGTCAGCTTCGACCGCGCGGTGCTGGTCGAGATCATGCGTAACAAGAAGGTGGCGCCGATGCTGGGCGCCCGGGTGGACGACGACACGGTCATCGTTCATCCCTCCGAGCGCGGCCGTCTCAAACAGATCCTGCTGAAGGTGGGCTGGCCTGCCGAGGACCTCGCCGGGTATGTCGATGGCGAAGCCCACGAGATCAAGCTGGACGAGAACGGCTGGGAGCTGCGTGACTACCAGCAGCTTGCCGCCGAGTCGTTCTGGGCCGGCGGCTCCGGCGTGGTTGTGCTGCCCTGTGGTGCGGGCAAGACCATGGTGGGTGCGGCCGCGATGGCCACGGCACAGGCCACCACGCTGATCCTCGTGACCAACACGGTCGCAGGCAGGCAGTGGAAGCGCGAGCTCATCGCACGCACGTCGCTGACCGAAGAAGAGATCGGCGAGTACTCGGGCGAGCGCAAGGAGATCCGCCCTGTCACCATCGCGACCTATCAGGTGATGACCCGCAAATCCAAGGGCGAGTACCGGAATCTTGATCTGTTCGACTCCCGCGACTGGGGGCTGATCATCTATGACGAGGTCCACCTGCTGCCCGCGCCGGTGTTCCGGATGACGGCTGATCTGCAGTCGCGGCGCCGCCTCGGTCTCACCGCCACGTTGGTCCGTGAGGACGGCCGTGAAGGCGACGTCTTCAGTCTGATCGGGCCCAAGCGCTACGACGCGCCGTGGAAGGACATCGAGGCGCAGGGCTGGATCGCCCCCGCCGAGTGCATCGAGGTGCGGGTGACACTCACCGACAACGAGCGCCTCGAATACGCGGTCGCCGAGCCGGAGGAGAAGTACAAACTCTGCTCGACGGCGCACACCAAGATCAATGTGGTGAAGTCGATCCTCGAGCAGCACAAGGACTCTCAGACGCTGATCATCGGCGCCTATCTGGACCAGCTCGACGAACTCGGCGCTGCCCTCGACGCTCCCGTGATCAAGGGGTCGACGAAGAACAAGGAGCGCGAGGAGTTGTTCGCGAAGTTCCGCACCGGCGAGATCCAGACGCTGGTGGTCTCGAAGGTCGCGAACTTCTCCATCGATCTCCCCGAGGCGTCGGTCGCGGTCCAGGTGTCGGGCACATTCGGTTCTCGTCAGGAAGAAGCGCAGCGGCTCGGACGTTTGCTGCGCCCGAAGGCCGACGGAGGTCAGGCGCACTTCTATTCGGTCGTCTCCCGCGACACGGTGGACGCCGATTACGCGGCACACCGCCAGCGGTTCCTCGCCGAGCAGGGCTACGCATACCGGATCACCGATGCCGACGATCTACTCGGACCCGCCGTCGGCTGACGATCTTTCGACTGACGATCTGACAGAGGGTCCGTCGACCGACGACGCGGCGGCGGCGGACCCACCGGCAATGGGCATCTGACGATCAGCAAACTGTAAGCTGTCGAGGTGTCCACTGCGACGTTCGAGCGGAGTGACCCGCAGCTTTTGTCGGTCGGCTATCGGCTCACCGGCAGTGTTGTCGCTGCCCTCGGCATAGCGGCCGACGGCGGTTCCACCTCAGACCCGGCAGACCGCTTGGTCCGCACAGTGCGGGCCGCCCTCGCGGCACTGCAGGCGGTTGCGGTACGCAAACAGACGTACACCGGGCCGTGGCTTCCCGAACCCATTGTCCTCGAACCCGATTCGTTCGAGGACCCGCTGGCGTCGGCCGTGGCAGGCGACGGCGCACGCCTGGCCACAATGGTGGCCCTCGAATCACTGTCCCCCACCACCCGCATCTCGTACGTGCTGCGGGACTGTTTCGGAACAGACGCCGGACAGATCGCCGGCGCACTGGCCATCTCGGCCGACAAGGTCAACCGGCTCGCCGACAAGGGTGCCGGGCTGATGGCCGACACGCTGCAGCCCGACAGCATCGAAGACCACAACGAGGTCGTTGCGCAAGGTGTGCTCGCGCTGACGCTGGGCGACATGGAATCGCTTGCCGCACTTGCTCACCCGGATCTGACGTACCTTGCCGACAGCAACGGGGTCACGAGGTCGGCAACCGGCCCGATCGTCGGCTCGGCCACCGTTCTGCGACTGCTGTCCACCGTGATGACGCGGTACGGCAGCGAGATGACCCGCCACACGCGGCCCGTGCTCATCAACGGCGAGATGGGCCTGCTCACCGACGCCGGGATCCGGGAACAGAGCCCGCTGCATCGGCGGGTGACGGCGCTGGCCGTCAGCGGCGGCAAGATCGTCGCGGTGTACGACCTGTCGAATCCGGACAAGCTCACCGGGACACCACTGTTCCGATGACCAGCGAAAAGAAGCCGGCAGCCCGCATGCGGACGGTCAAGCGCCTACAGCCGTTCTCGTCCACCATCTTCGCCGAGATGTCGCAGCTGGCGGCCGAGCACGATGCCATCAATCTCGGTCAGGGATTCCCGGACACCGACGGCCCGGCGGCGATGCTCGCCGCGGCACAAGAGGCCATCGCGACCGGCCAGAACCAGTATCCGCCCGGTCCAGGCATCCCGGCCCTGCGGGAGGCGGTGGCCCAGCACCAACTCGATCACTATGGCCTGCAGTATGATCCGGCCACCGAGATACTGATCACGGTCGGCGCCACCGAGGCGATCGCCGGAGCGATCATCGGGCTGGTCGAGCCCGGTCGGCGCGTGGTGATGATCGAGCCGTATTACGACGCCTACGCCGCCGCGACAGCGATGGCCGGTGCCGAGCGGGTGACCATACCTCTGATCGCCGACGGCGAGGGTTTTGCACTCGACCACGATGCGCTTCATGCGGCCGTCACCCCCGAGACGGCCATGGTGGTGATCAACAGTCCGCACAACCCCACCGGCACAGTGCTTTCCGATGCGGATCTGAGGGCCATCGCCCAGGTCTGCATCGACAACGACGTGCTGGTACTGACCGACGAGGTCTACGAGCACCTGGTGTTCGACGGGCGGGTACACACTCCGCTGGCCACGTTGCCGGGCATGCGGGAGCGCACGCTGCGCGTGTCGTCGGCAGGCAAGACCTTCAACGTCACCGGCTGGAAGGTCGGGTGGATCAGCGGTCCGGCCGAGTTGATCGCAGCTGCCCGAGCCGCCAAGCAGTTCATGAGCTTTGTCGGCAGCGGTCCGTTCCAGCCGGCCATCGCCGTCGCCCTGGGCACGGAGATGGAATGGGTCCGACGATCGTCGGCCGGACTGCAGCGTAAGCGTGACCTCATCTCCGCCGCGCTGACGGACGTGGGCTTCGGCGTTCACCGCAGCGAGGGCACGTATTTCGTCTGCGCCGACCCCCGGCCACTCGGCTACCACGACGGCACGGAGTTCTGCCGCGATCTGCCCGCTCGTATCGGGGTGGCCGCGGTTCCGGTCAGCGCGTTCGTCGACCACCCCGAGCAGTGGACCCATCTGGTGCGGTTCGCGTTCGCCAAGGAGGACGTCGTGATCGAACAGGCAGCCGAGCGTCTTCGCGCCCTGTCCTGACGGCCGAAGGCCTGGGCAGACAGCCGAAGGCCTGGGCAGACGCCGAACGCCGGGTCAGACGTCGGCGCCGACCGGCAGCAACCGCAGCAGCACATCGTTCACCGTGATGATTCCCGGCTCACCTCTGTCGTCGTCGACCACCACCATCACGTGGTTGCTCTCGGACTTGGCCCTCTGCAGCGCCTCGTAGACCGGAGTCGCCCCGGGCAGTGTCAGCACCGGGCGCATCAGGTCCAGTGCGGGACTGCTCTGCGACATCCCGATGGTGTCGCGCACGTGGACCATTCCGTCCACCGAGTGGCGGCCCCTGATCAGGATTCGGAGATGTCCACTGCCGGCGGCGGCTTCGCGAACCTGCGCCACGGTCGCATCGGCTCGGACACTCACCGGTTCGATGCCCGGTGTCAGCAGCTCCCCGATCGTCACGCTCTCCAACTGCAGAGCTGCCATCAACTGGCCGTGGTAGCGCTCGTCGAGCGTGCCGACCGTCGCCGAGTGTTCGACGAGGTGCCGTAGCGTTGCCGAGTCCTGCCCGGACTCGAGCTCGTCGACCGGCTCGACTCCCACCTTGGCCAGGAACCAGTTCGCCATATGGTTGAGCGCCAACAAGATCGGCCGCGTGAGCACCATGAAACCCCTCATCGGCAATGCGAGCAGCGTCGCCGACCGTTCGGGATGTGCAATGGCCCATGACTTCGGTGCCATCTCACCGACAACCAGGTGCAGGAAGGTGACGATGATGAGGGCGAGCACAAATCCGGCCACGTCCGCGAGCCATGACGGCGCGCCCCAGTCATCGAACAGTGGGGTGAGCCAGTGGTGCACAGCGGGTTTGGTGACCGCACCGAGGGCCAGGGTGCAGACGGTGATGCCCAACTGCGAACCCGCCAGCAACACCGACAGTTCGGACGCACTTCGCAGTGCGGCGCGAGCCGCGCGGCTGTCGGGTGCGGCATCTTCGAGCCGATGACGACGTGCGGCTATCAGCGCGAACTCGACGGCGACGAAGAAGGCACTGGCAGCGATCAACGCCACCGTGATGGCCAGGACAATCCATGGACTACTCATGAGTGGATCTCCGAACCGCTGATCGTCACCAGCAGCGATGACGGGACCCGGTTGTCGACGGCCAGCACCTGTGCCTTCAGAACTCGCGGGGCCGGGGTCGACTCGTCGACCAGGTCGGCCGGGTCGGGCGAAAGTGGGATGGCAACAACGTCGTTCACGGCGGGGAAGTCGGCGAACCTGGAAACCACCAGACCCGAGAGCGTTTCGACATCGCCTTCCGGAATCCGGTGTCCCACCAGTCGCTCCACTTCGTCGAGGTGCACATCCCCGGCGATCGTCCAGCCGTCCTCGCGCGACCCGCTGATCGCGAGGCGACCGTCGTCGTGTTCGTCGGCGATGTCGCCCACCAGTTCCTCGGCGATGTCCTCGATGGTGATGACTCCGGCAAATCCGCCGTACTCGTCCACCACGAGTGCCATCTCCGCCGATGCGCCCACCAATCGCGTGACCACCTGCGGCAGAGGAAGACTGGTGGGTACGATCACCGCTTCGCGCATGCAGGACGCAGCATCTGCACCGTCCGGCTGCGCCGACAGCAGGTCATGCAGGTCGATCACACCCAGCAGATCATCGGAAGTCGTACCGACCACGGGGTAACGCGTGTGGCCACTCCCCATGGTTGTCAGCACCTGCGTCACCGGGGTGTCGGCACGCACGGTGTCCACCCGGGCGCGCGGCACCATCGCGTGTTCGGCGGTGCGATCGGGGAAGTCGAGGATCCGGTCGAGCAGCGCGGAGAGTTCCGCGGGCAACTCGCCGGCGTCGCGAGACCTGGCGACGATGTGCTCGAGATCGCGAGCGGTCGCCGAGTGCTCCACGTCGTGCACCGGCTCGATGCGCAGGGCGCGCAGCAACAGGTTCGATGACTGATCGAACAACCAGATCAACCAACCGAAGAGCGAGAGGTAGATGGTGGTCGACAGGGCCAGCCAGCGCGCGACGGGTTCGGGCCGCGCGATTGCGAGGTTCTTCGGAAACAGCTCGCCGAAGAGCATCTGGACGAAGGTCGAGAACACAACCGCGATGACGGCGCCGACGGCGATGCCCACGCCGGTGGGGATGCCGACTCCGCCGAGCAATTCGCCCAGTCCCCGGCCGATGAGCGGTTCGGCGACATAGCCGACCAGCAGGCCGGTCACGGTGATCCCGAGCTGCGCCCCGGACAACATGAATGACGTGCGCCTTGTGACCTTGAGCGCGCGGGCGGCTCCGGCATCACCTGCCTCGGCCCGGGCCTTGAGACGCGACCGGTCAACTGACATGAATGCGAACTCTTGGGCGACGAAATAGCCGGTCATCGCGGTGATGAGGAGGACAACGCCGATACCGAGAGCGATGGTCAGGACAATCAACGTCGGGTCAACCCCGCTCGCGATTGCTGGCTGGTGATGCTGGACAAGAATGGGCGCGATGCGCTCGACATGACTCTTTCTGGCAGATGGCGCGTTCGTCGGCGACGAACCGTCGTTGGTAAAGAGATACTTTACCTAACGTTTCGTAGTCTCGCCACCGATTGCATTCGCACGCGTGTTCGATGCGAGCTATCCTGGGTTCATGAATGCCGGTCGCCAGGCCTCGTTGTTCGAGGAAGCATCCACGGACCCGGTGCTGTCGGAGCTGGGAAGCGCAGTGGTCAGGCGCCCGCTCACACACGGCGCCTGGGTGGATCTGCGGCCCGGCTGGATAGTCGGCGCGGACGAACTGTTCAACCGCCTGTCTGCCGACGTCCCGTGGCGCGACGAGCGACGCACGATGTACGACCGGGTACTCGATGTGCCCCGTCTGCTGTGCCACTACGGGGAACATGCGCAACTGCCGCACCCCCTGTTGGACAGATGTCGCGACGCCCTCGGCCATCATTACCGCCGCGAGCTACCCGAAGGGTTCGCCACCGCCGGACTCTGCCTGTACCGCGACGGAAACGACAGTGTGGCCTGGCATGGAGACAAGATCGGCCGGGGCAAGACCGAAGACACGATGGTCGCCATCGTGTCCCTCGGCTCACCCCGGCCACTCCTGTTACGTCCGGTCGGCGGCGGCGCGTCGTTGAAATTCACCGTCGGCCACGGCGACCTGCTCGTCATGGGCGGCAGCTGCCAGCGCACTTGGGAGCACGCGGTGCCCAAGACCACCGGTGTGGGACCCCGCGTCAGCGTGCAGTTCCGGCCGCGCGGAGTGCTGTGAGTCGGACTACCGCGACACCTGCTCGAACGAGTACTCGACCCCGGTGAGTGATTCGGACAGGTCCCACAGTCCGGCGGCCATCAGCTCGTCGTGTGATCGCTTGTTCGACTTTGCGGGACCGGGTGCGCCGCGCATCCCGCCCAACTGGGTCGGACCATAGAAGGCACCCGAACGCGCCTGCGGTGACGTTGCTGCATACAGCTGAGGAAGCGCGCCGTCGGCAGCGGACTGGGCGACGTACGAGCCACCCAGCGCCATCACGCGATCCCAGATCGACTCGGTGTGCGACTGCAACTCCGTGGACGCGTAACCAGGGTGCGCCAGAACTGATTTCACGTGCGAGCCCACCGCGGTGAGGCGTTTGGCCAATTCATACCCGAACAGCAGGTTGGCCAGTTTGGACTGACCGTAGGCGGGCCACCGCGAGTACCGACGCTGGCGGTAGTTGGGGTCTTCGAGGTTCATCTTGCCGATCTGGTGCATGGTCGATGACAACGTCACCACCCGGTCGGACACCTTGGGCAAGAGCAGACCCGTGAGCGCGAAGTGCCCCAGATGATTTGTGCCGAACTGCATTTCGAAACCATCTGCGGTGCGCCCCTGCGGGACTGCCATGACACCGGCGTTGTTGATCAGCACGTCGATCGATCCCGTCCGCTCGGCGCATGCGCGGACCGAGTCCAGGCTCGCCAGGTCGAGTTGGGTGATCGTGGCGTTGTCACCGATCCGCGCGGCGACCGGCTCCGCCTTGGCGACGTTGCGGCAGGCGAGGATCACCTGCGCGCCCGCGGCGCCCAACGCGAGTGCGCTCTGCTCACCGAGCCCGCTGTTCGCTCCGGTGATGAAGAATGTCCGTCCGGTTTGGTCAGGAATATCCGATGTGTTCCAGCTCATGCTCACAACCTACCTTCGTTCGGGTCCCGCTCGGTTCGTTCGAAACATCTCATCGTCGAGGACGCAGTCCCAACACCGTCGCCGGTATCTTCAGCGCGCCCTCGACCAGCGTTCGTAGGTTCCACTCTTCCGAATCCTTCGCCACGGCAACGGTGTACAGCTTGGTGGGCTCGGCGCGACCACGTAGCACCAGCGAGCCGATCGAGTGCCACTCTCCGGACTCGACCTCCGACGCCGCAAGCGCCGAACCACTGGCCAGCACATGCGAACGCACCGATTTGGCGGCCTCGGACAGCCGTGCCGATTCGTTGACGGCGTCTCCCACCACGGTGTATTCGTATCGGGTGGTCGCGCCGATGTTGCCGGCAAACACCACACCTGCCGAGACGCCGATCGAAAACCGCAGTGGCCGCAGCACTTCGAGTTCGGCATGCAGATCGCGCGCCGCCGCGAGCGCGGCTCCCGCCGGGTCGTCCACGGTGCTGGGCGCCCCGAAGATCGCCAGCGCCGCATCACCCTCGAACTTGTTGATGAAGCCGCTGTGCCGATCGACGACATCGGCGACGATCGCGAAGAAGCTGTTCAAGATGGCCGCCACGGTGTCAGGGGCTTCGCGTTCGGCGAGTCGGGTGGATCCCTGGATGTCGACGAAAAGGACTCCGACAAAGGTGTTCTCGCCGTGGAAGCCGTCGCCACGTTCCATGGCGAGCTTGGCGACACCGTCGCCCACATGTCGCTCGAAGAGTTCGCGGATCTGTTCGCGCTCGGCGAGTCCGCTGACCATGTCGTTGAATCCCTGCTGCAGGATGCCGAGTTCGGAGGAGTCATAGACGTCGAGCACGGGATACGTGTGCGCCACCTGTACCTCCTCCATACCCACGCGGATCTCACGCAGCGGGTCGGTGATGGACCGAGACACCAAGAAGGTGGCGCGTATTCCGCCGAGGAGGCAGAACGTCGCCAGCACGATGGTGGGGGCGTCCAGCACATAGCGATTCTCGGGCAACCAACCTGTCGCGCGGCCCACGTTGATGGCGATGATGCCCAGCAACGGCACCGCGGAGAACACGATCCACACGGCGAGAAGCCGTTCGCGGACACCCAGCAGCGACCCGGCGAGAACTCCATCACGCATTGCGATGGCGACGATCGGTCGCGAAACACGTTCGACGAGAAGGTAGGTGAGACAACCGGCAGATGTTCCCGCCATCAGGAACGCAGAGCCGAACACCACGAACTCGACTGCGGTACCGCCCAGCCCGAAGGGTATGTAGATCGCCGCCCCGGTTGTCCACGTGACCATGGCCGCACTTGCCTGCTGCAACGGCATCATCTGGATCGATCGTCGCCGGGCGGGTGAGGCCGCGACGGCCTTGGTGAACCACATCAACTGCGGATACACCAGGTAGGCGCTCAGGCTCCCACCGATGAGAAGAGCGCCGACCACGGAGGCGATGATCACCGGAACGTTCGACGTGTCGACCATCCCCCACACACTCAACTCACCGCCGGTCATCACCAGCCGCACCATCACGATCATCTCGATCGACGCAAAGGTGTTGCTGGCGACCAAACCGAGACCGGCGAGGATGAGGAAGCGATTGGCCACATGCCGCCGGCTCGCCGGGCCGTCTTGACTGGGATCGGGCACCCCGATCAGGAACTCATCGATTCGCCGAACCGCCCGTGACGCGCCGACGAGAGGTGAGGAGGCAGCGTGAGCCCGGGCGATGCGGCCGCGACGCGACAACTTGGCCACTGCGGCACGCTTGCCGGAGACGCCACTGAGCAGCGATCGCCAGCCGATCGGGTGCGCCATCGTCGGATTCCGCCTTCTCTCGCCGCTGATCATGCCCCCGGACGTGGCCAGATCGCGATCGAAGTCACGGCTGAGTATACATAGCGCAACTCGAGTTGCGTTAGAGTCGATCAGTGACCCAGTCCAGTTCGCCGAAGCGGCCCGTGCGCTCTCATCGTCGCGGTGCTGCGGTGCGCGACGGGGTCATGTCGGCGGCGGTGCACGAGTTGCTCAACGTCGGGTTCGACGGGCTCACCATCGCGCAGGTGGCCGACCGCGCAGGCGTGCACGTCACGTCGGTATACCGGCGGTGGAAGACCAAGGAGCAACTGGTCACCGATGCGTTGATCAACCACCTCGACCCATCGATACCCGCGCCCGACACCGGTTCGCTGCGGGGCGACCTGATCGCAATGTGTGCCGACCTCAACGTGTCGCTCACCAGCCCACAGATGAAGGCCTTGCTGAGATTGTCTGCGATGCCTGTGGAGATCGATCCACTCGGCGACGCCCGGCGGCGCATCATCGACGCCAGGACCGAGGCACTCAAGACGGTGTTCGCGCGGGCCGTCGACCGGGGTGAGCTCAGTGCGGACAATCAGCCCGACTACTCCATCGCAGTCGAGGTGATCCATGCGCCGATCTACGCGCGGGTGCTGCTCAACCGCGAGCCGGTGACCGGCGACTTCGTGGCCTCACTGGTCGACATGCTGCTGACCGGACTCGGCGGGACCCGCTCCCCCACATGAAACTCGCGCCGCCTGCCTGCGATCGCTCCGGTTGCACCCGGTGCGCACGTCGGCAAGCGGCGCGAATTTTAAGAGGGTGGGGGCGCAGCACACGGCCCACACAACGCCAAACGGCGGCCGCGTCACCGGGTTCATCCGGTCGCGGCCGCCGTGGCGGATGCCTGATCGGGGGAATCAGGCACGAGGAGTGAGATCAGGCTGCGGCTTTGCCGGCCTCGATCTCGAGGGTGATGGTGATCTTGTCGCCGACGACGGTGCCGCCGGTCTCCAGGGGCATGTCGATGTCGATGCCGAAGTCCTTGCGGTTGAGCACAACCGAGGCCTCGAAGCCTGCGACGGGGCCGTTGCCCATACCGGGGTTCACGCCGTTGAACTCGAGCTTGAGGGTGACGGGCTTGGTCACGCCGTGGAGGGTGAAGTCGCCGTCGAGCAGGTAGTCGCCGCCGTCCGGCTTCACCGAGGTGGAGGTGAAGGTGGCGGTCGGGTACTTCTCGACCTCGAAGAAGTCAGCAGACTTGATGTGGCCGTCGCGCTGTTCGTTGCCGGTGTTGATCGAGTTGACGTCGATCTCGGCGGTGACGGAGGGGTTGCCGTTCTCGTCGACCGTGATGGCGCCGGAGAAGTTCTCGAACTTGCCGCGAACCTTGCTCACCATGAGGTGACGGACGGAGAAGTTGACGGCCGAGTGAACCGGATCGATGGTCCAGGTGCCGGTCTCGAGTGCGTTGTTTACTGCAGTGCTCATGTGGTGGTCTCCCTAATCGAGCTGTGGTTTCGCCTACGTGAAGTTTAAACGGACCTTGGTCCGAATAATTCCCAACTCATCGGATCAGTCCGACTGAGGATCGCTGAACTGGGGCTATGTCCGCTGAATGTGACCGGAACCACATTCAGTGAGTCGGATTTGCCGCATAATTCGGTGCATTCAGGCGGCTCGAGAACAGGTGGTTACCCATGGCCGACACGGACGTCCTCATCGCGGGTGCAGGACCGATCGGCCTCACCGCCGCCATCGAACTGCGACGGCGCGGCGTACGATGCCGCATCGTCGACCCGTTGCTCCAACCCCCGCAGTACGCGAAAGCTGTCGGCGTACAGCCGCGCACGCTGGAGGTCTTCGAGGGGATGGGTGTTCTGCGCCAGGTCCTGGACGCGGCCATCCAGATGCGTGGCCAGATCGTGTACGTCAACGGCGAGCGCGTCAATCAACTGGAATTGACACTGCCCGACGACATCCCCTTCGGGTTCACGGCCATTCCCCAGTACGACACCGAGCGCATCCTGCGCGACCGGCTGGCCACCCTCGACCTCCCCATCGAGCGTGGCCTTCGTCTGACCGGTTTCGAGCAGGACGCCGACGGTGTCCGGGCGACGTTGGCCGGCGATGACGGCGAGCAGACGGTGCACGCCCGCTATCTCATCGGCTGCGACGGCGCGCACAGCATCACCCGCAAGACCCTGGGCCTGACGTTCGAGGGCGCGGCGTTCGATGAGCAATACATGCTGGGTGATGTCGAGGTCGACTGGGATCAGCCGGCCGGATTCGGCATCCGGTCCATGCATCAGACCGACGGGGCCACCGACGACCTCCTGGTCTGCATCCCGCTACCCGGCCGCGGCCGCTACCGCATGTCGATGCTGGTGCCCGATGAACTGACGGCGAAGAACACGACTACAGACTCCGGCGCGGTCGCGCACGGTTTCGAAGCCGGCCGACAGCCCGAACTCCACCACATCCAGGACGTCCTGGACCGGCTTGCGCCCGAGCCCACCCGCGCGACGAATCTGCGGTGGTCGTCGGTGTTCCGCATCAGTCATCGCATCGTCGATTCCTATGGCACACAGCGGGTGTTCGTCGCAGGCGACGCCGCGCACATCCATCCTCCGACCGGCGCGCAGGGCATGAACACCGGTATCCAGGACGCCCACAATCTGGCCTGGAAGATCGCCTTGGCGGTCGCCGGGCATGCGTCGCCCGACCTGATCGCCAGCTACGACGCCGAGCGCCGTCCGGTCGGTGAGGAGGTGGTCGGCAGAACTGTCCGCAGCGCGCGCGAAGGCATCGGTGCCGACTCCGACGACGTGACCCACATCATGAAGCGTGAGGCCCAGCTCCTCATCGACTACGCCGGCAGTCCGATCCTCGGGGACGCCCCGACAGGCCGGGCGCTCGTCGCGGCCGGCCTGCGAGCTCCCGACGCCACCGGTCTCACCCGACCGGCCGTCAGCGGTAGCTTTCGACTGTTCTCCCTGCTCGACCGTCTTCGGCACACCGCAATCCTGTACGTGGACAACATCTCCGGCATCGACGACCTCACCCAGCTGGAAGATGTCGCGACAACCGCGGCCGGAGCGGCCCACGACCTGCTCGACTCCTATCTGGTGGTTGCTCCGGGCGTCGATCCTGGGCAGAGCTTGCTGCCCGTCATCACAGATTCCGATGGGCTGTTCGCTGCGGCATACGGTCCGGGTGACAGGTCGCTGTACGTCATCCGTCCCGACGGATACCTCGGATACGCCCAGCGCGGCATCGACGCCGGCGCGGTGGTGGACCACCTGAAGAAGACCTTCAGCTGACTCGTTCGCGTTGCCCCACTCAGACGGCCTGCGTGCGCGATGATGACTCGGTGATCGCGCAATCGCCTGCTGACGGATCAGGACCCCGGTGGTGGGTCAGAGACGTGGTCGTGGCCGGGGTCGTCGCAGTGTTCGTCAGTGTCGCCACGATGATCGGCCAGAAGATCATCGATGATGTGCGCGCCGACCGTGACCATGAGATCTCGGACCGCCAGAGTCTGCGCGCCGAGCGCCTCGAGAATCTCCGCTTCATCCGCGGTCGCTCCAATGCCGACCCGTCTGTGGAACGCCCGTTCTACGGACTGGACCTCGCCGAACTGAGCCTGTCCGGCCTGGACCTACCCGGCGCGAACTTCAGCGAGGCCGACCTGCACGGATGCGATCTGCTCTCCACCAACCTGCAAGGGGCCAATCTTTCCTACGCGAACCTCGCCGACACCATCCTGCTGGGCGTCGATCTGCGGAACGCCAACCTCGTCGGCGCCGAGTTCACCGACGTCACCATCGACAACGAGACGGCCGCCAACCCGGCGCCCGGACAAGCAGGCCAATTGACCAGCTTCGACGGCGCCGCGCTCCAGGCGGTCGACTTCAGCGGGGCGGTGCTGTGGGACGTCAGTTTTTCGGGCCACGACCTCACTCGCGCAAAGTTCACCGGCGCAACATTGTTCGGGGTGGACTTCACCGGCGCCGACCTCACCGACGCCGCTTTCAACGAGGTGACGTACGACGACGCCACCGTGTGGCCTGAAGGTTTCACCCCGCCACCGAGCACCGACTGACTCACTCGTGGTGGATACGGCCGTCGGTCTGCGACAGCGGCCGGCCCGCTCCGCCCCAGCGGCGCGCGATGATCTCGGCGGCGATCGAGACCGCCGTCTCTTCCGGGGTGCGGGCTCCCAGATCGAGACCGATGGGGCTGGCGAGCCGACTCAGTTCGTCGTCGGTGAGTCCGGCGGCCCGCAAGCGCTCGACCCGATCGTCGTGGGTGCGGCGCGACCCCATGGCACCGATGTACCCGACATCCGGTATGCGCAAGGCGACTTCGAGTAGCGGCACGTCGAACTTCGGGTCGTGGGTGAGAACGCAGATGACGCTGCGCGCATCGAGTGCATCGGCCTCCACCTGCGCGGCGAGATACCGGTGCGGCCAGTCGACGATCACCTCGTCCGCAGTCGGGAAGCGTGCGGACGTCGCGAACACCGACCGCGCGTCGCAGACGGTGACGCGATACCCGAGAAACGAACCCTGCTCGGCGACGGCCGCAGCGAAGTCGATGGCGCCGAACACCAGCATCCTCGGCCGCGGCGCGTAGCTGGAGACGAACACCGACATACCGTCGCCGCGGCGCTGGCCGTCTGGGCCATAGGTGAGGACCTCACTGCGTCCGGCAGCAAGCAGCCCGCGGGCGTCGTCGACGACGGCGCTGTCCATCCGGTCCGATCCCAGTGTGCCGCTGACCTTACCCGGGGTGATGATCAGTCGGCGGCCCACTTCGTCGGTGTCGGTGTGGTCGATCACGCTCGCGACTGCCACGGGTCGATGGTTCTCGATGTGGTCGGCGACGTCGCCGAGTTCGGGAAACGTTTGTTGTGAGATGGCTTCGGCGAAGATGTCGATCACGCCGCCGCACGTCAGGCCGACCGCAAACGCGTCGTCGTCGGAGACTCCGTAACGCTGCAGCACGGGAATGCCGGTTCGCGTGGAGTCGATAGCGAGTTCGTAGACGGCGCCTTCCACACAACCACCCGACACCGAACCGCTCACCGTTCCGTCCGATGCGACCACCATCGAGGCACCTGGCGGTCGCGGGGCCGAATGAAAGGTCCGCACAACGGTTCCCACACCGGCCGTCCCGCCTGAACGCCAGATCTTCATCAGATCAGTCAGCACATCCTGCATGTTCACCTTCGTTTGCGCCGAGCTCGTGGACAATTCCACAGATCAGATCGACGTGTTCTCTCGTGCCACGCCCAGCGCCATGACCGCGGTGTCGTCTTCCAAACCGGTTCCGAAGCCGGCCAGCAGTTCCCGCAGATCATCGACGATCTGTTCGGCGGTGGTCGGTGTGTGCGCTGCCGCGAACTCGATCAGCGCACCGTCATCGTCGTATCTCTCTGGGCCAGGCCCGATTCGGGCTTCGGTCAACCCGTCCGTGTAGAGCACGAGGGTGTCGCCGGCCGACAGGTGCACCCGCTTGGAGACGAACTTGGGATCGCGGAGGATGCCGACGAACTGGCCACCCTCGGTGCTGATGTACTCCGCCTCCCCATCGGCGGTGAGCAGCAGCGCCGGAGGGTGCCCGCCACTGGCGAGGTGGACGTCGAATCCGTCGTCGCGACGAGTGAGAACGCCGAAAACAACTGTGCAGAAACGTGGTTCATCGCCGTGGTAGTTCGAGTGCAGAACCGCGTCGAGGTTGTGCAGCACGGCAACGGGGTCGTCGTCGAACACGGCGGCGGACCGCAACGTGTACCGGGTCAGCGAGGTGACCGCCGCCGCGGTTGCCCCCTTGCCGCACACGTCCCCGAGGAAGAACCCCCACTTGTGGTCGGACAGCGCGAACAGGTCGTAGAAGTCGCCGCCGACGTCGTCGGTGGATGCGGGGTGGTAGTAGGCCGCCGCATCCATACCCGCAGGCGGGGTGAGCGATGGTGGCAGTAGCGAGCGTTGCAGGGTCGAAGCGAGTACCTGCACACGCGCCCGTTCGTGCTCTGCCATCCGCCGTTCTTCGAGTAGCTGTTTCTCGTACGTTCTGCGGTCGCGCGCATCCTGAAGGGTGATGCGGACCAGCACCACCGACCCAGTGTCGTCGGTCTTGACATTGGCGGTGACGAAGACAGGAAGTCGTTCCCCCTGTGCGGCAACAAGATCCACAGTGATTCCGCTGAGTTCGCCTTCGAGCTGCAGCAAGGGTGCGAAGTGGGTTTCGTAGTGGATCCGACCGCCTGCGGTGAGCAGATCGGTGAACGGCTCGTCCAGCAGCGCGTCTCGTTCGAATCCGAGCCACGACGCGAGCGTGGCGTTGATCCGAGCGATGCGACCGTCGGGCCAGGTCGACAGGTAACCGCAGGGTGCGTTCTCGTAAAGGTCCTCGAGGTTCTCTTCGAGGATGTCCGCGTGCTCGTCGGAACGGTCGCTCAGTTGCCGGATCTCGCCCGGATTCCGCTGCATCAGCGGCGGCCGGCAAAGGCGGTGATTGCCTCCGTGGTGGCCTCTGGCGCACTGAGTTGAGGACAATGCCCGCTCGCGTCGAGTGTCACCAGTTCACTGCCCTCGATGCGTTCGTGAACATAGGCGCCGACGTGGCGCGGTGCCAGCGAGTCCCTGGCGCACTCGATGACGAGGGTCGGGATCCTCACCCTCGCGAGGTCCTCACGATTGTCGGACAGGAAGGTGGTGCGCGCGAACACCAGCGCCTTGGCAGGATCGGTGCGGCAGAAACTCTCGGTCAATTCGCCGCCGAGCTGGGGTCGGTCGGGATTGCCCATGATGTTCGGGGCCATGGTCTGCGACCACCCCAGGTAGTTGGCCTCGAGCGACTCGAGCAGTTCGTCGATGTCGGCTCGGGTGAAGCCGCCCCGGTAGCCGTCGGACTCGTCGTCCACGTACCGCGGCGAAGGAGTGAGCAGCACGAGTTTGGCGAACCTGCTCGGGTCGGCGGCGACGGCGAGGACACCGATCATCGAGGCGACCGAGTGACCGACGAACACGACATCTCGCAGGTCGAGATCCTCGATCAGGGTCAGAACGTCCTCGGCGTAGGCATCGAGGGTGGAATAGCGCTCGGCGTCCCACGCCGAGGGATCCGAGGCACCGGCTCCCACATGGTCGAAGAGCACAACGCGGTAGTCCGCGATCAGTCGCTCGGTGACCAGCCGCCACAGATTCTGGTCACATCCGAAACCGTGGGCCAGCATGATCGTCGGGCCACCATCCCGCCCGACGATCTTCACATTGTTCTTGGCACGCGCATCCACGTCCCACATCTTCTCATTCGACACCCCGATCGTGGTGACGCAAGTGCCGAAAACGTAGCCGCGCACCGCCGGGCGCCGGCCGCGTCGTCGACGTCGAGACCCGACGCCGACGACACCGAGGCGACCCGGGGACCACCGGGCGCGACTACGCGGTTTCGGTGGACTCCGCTGCAGCGGACGCCTGTGCGACGGCCTTCTGACGTCGCGCCACGACATATCCCGCTCCCGCGCCCGCAGCCGCCAGGGCGCCGACGGCCACTCGGCTGGTGTTGAGCCGATGCCCGAGAGCCGCGTCGACGGAGTACTTGCCAGGGCCGGTGAGAGCCAGCGCGGCGGCGGCAAGGCCCAGCGTGGCCGGGTATTCGTAGCCGCCTGCGGTTGCGAAGAAGCCGGCCGGCTTGTGCACTGCGGCAGCGCCGATCATCGCGCCGACAGCACCGGCGGCCGCCACCGGGGTGGCTGCGCCGATTGCGATGAGCGCTCCCCCGGCTTCGCTGATACCCGCGACGGTGGCGGAGGGCTTCCCCGGTTTGAACCCCATCCCGTCGAACGCACCGGCGGTGGCGTCGAGGCCGTGGCCGCCGAACCAGCCGAAGAGTTTCTGGGTGCCGTGGGCGAACAAGGTGCCGCCCACGCCGACTCGCAGTGCCAACAGACCGATGTCCAAGGTGGACCGTTTTTGTGCAGATGCCATGGTTTTGTCTCCTAACGACACCGAAAACGATACTCCGGTCCGTTTAGGGCAAGGCGTGACCACCCCCGGCATCCGGGGGCGACGTCGTTCAGGCGCTTTTCTCGTCGAGCGTCACCTTCACCGAGACCTGGCCGCGATCGTTACGCCGACTGACCGCATGTCCGGTTCGTTCCGCGCCGTGAAGCGTCACCGTCACAGGCCCGCCCTCGCCGGAGAAGTTCCGCCACCAGTTCTTCTTGTCGGGGAGCGCAACGCCGATGAGCAACTCGTCACCCCGCTGCTTGTAGCTCACCGGCAGACTGAAGGTCTTTCCCGACTTGCGGCCCGTGTAGGTGAGCGTCAGCATCGATCCGCCGGCGATTTTGTCGACCCCCGGCGCCTTCATCGCCGCAACGACAACTTTGTTGACCGCGCCGGCGACCTTCTGAAATGTGTTCACGTCCGTACCTCTTCTCGATCGGTCGATGTCGTCCGATCTCACCGTAATCACACCGACCCGCGACGGCCCTGATTCACCACTGCCTCGATTGGGACCGCGATGCGCAGGTGATGCACAGTCGGGCTGCGGGGAGGGCTTCGAGCCGGGCTTCGCCGATCTCGTTCCCGCACTGTTCACAGATGCCGTAGGTTCCGAGTCCGAGCCGCGCCATCGCGGCATCGATCTCCGTCAGGCGCGCCTTCGAGCGGGCCACCTGCGCAACCAGTTGTCCGCGTTCGAATGCGAGGGTGGAACCTTCCGGATCGTGTTCGTCGTCCGAACTCGCGTCGGCGCCGGCCTCCACCACCGACCGCAGCCGTGCCGACATGGTCTCGATCAGAGCCAGCGTCGCCGCGCGTTCGTCGACCAGTGCCTTGCGATCGAGATCGTGATTCATCCTGCGATGGTACGGATCTGCACTGACACCGGGTGCATATTGCCCGGTCGCGACGAGCATCCACACAAACGTCCGGCCCTGCGCCGTCGGTACAGGGCCGGACGTCTCGCCTTGCGGGCCCTACTTCTTGAGCAGCGACGCCAGGTGGGTCGCCGACTTGAGACCCAGACGTGGCTCGGCCCTGCGGATTTCAGCGATCGCCTCGACCTGCTTGTCGGCGGGGATCCCAGCGGTGTTCAGCACACCCTGCGCCCATGTGGTCGCGCGAGCGATCGCTTGTGGGTCGCCGGCGCTTTGATGTTCGCCGAAGATCGCGACAATCTCTTCTCGGGGGTTGCGATGGTCACCGACGATCAAGTCCTTGAACGACATCGTGTTTCTCCTTTCGGTTCCCCGACATGCGATTTGCACGCCAGAACTACAAACCGGTGCTCGGAGGTCAGTAACCCCGCGCGGCACGACGCTGCGCGAGGGCTTCCAGGCGAGCACCTGACTGGCGGCGGGTCATCACCCGCAACGCCCGCGGCGCCAGGACAAGCCCCAGCACCGCCCACGCCACGGGTACCCCGATCGCCAGCCCCACCTGTCCGACACCGTCGAACGTGGTACCGGGGACCAGCGTCACCCGTGACAACAATCCCAGCCAGTAGACCGGGAAGAACTTGATGGGAACCGTCAGCCAATCCGGGAGGTCCCCGATGGAGAAGAAGATGCCCGACACCGACATCAGGGCGTACGCCACCAACGAGATCGGGAAGATCGCCAGCGGCGACTTCACCAGGCTTCCGGCGACAGCGCCGATGGGCACGGTCGCGAACAACGTCAACGCCGCGACACCGGCCAACGCGACCCATCCCGCGAACGTCCCGGGCAGGATCGGTGCAACGAAGATGTGGGCTGGGATGAGGATCAGCAACGCGGTCACCACACCGGTCACCAACAGACTCAACGTCTTTCCGATCAGATGCCCTGCGAGCCCATAGGGCAGCGTCCGGACCCTGAGCATGGTTCCGTCGTCCTGTTCGGAGACCAGCTCCCCGCAGATCCCGACGAATCCGCCGACGAACAGCGACGCGACCGCGATCCCGGCGAGCATCCCGACGGCGCCTTGCCCACCCAGGACATCGCTGACGTCCACGTTGGTGAAGATCAGGACCAAAGCGATCGGAACGATCAGGTGACCCAGCGCACTCGGCCGGGTGAAGCGGATGAGCAGTTCCACCTTGGCCTGCAACGCCCCGAACTTCACCACACCGAGGCTGCGGGCGCCCGCTCGCGAAGTGATTGTTGTCATGGCCGGACCTCCTCGGCTGTGTTGTTCTCGCGCACGATCGAGAGATACACCTGCTCGAGGGTGCCGCGCTGAACCTCGAGACTCCAGGCGCGCTCAGGACCCGTGACCAGTTCGCGCACCAGCGAATCGGAGTCCGCGACCACACGACGCCGTGGACCCTGCTCTGACATCCACGACACGGTGCTGGTCGAGGCCAGCGTGGCGCGCAGTTCGGTCGGACTCCCGTCGGCCACCACCCGACCGTGATTCAGGATGATGATGCGCTCGCACATCTCTTCGGCCTCGTACAGATTGTGTGTGGCCCAGATGATCGTCGTGGAGTGCGCCAGGCTTCGGACGAGTTCGTAGAACGACTGCCGGATCTCCGGATCGAAACCTGTTGTCGGCTCGTCGAGAAAGAGTAGTTCCGGCCGGCTGATCAATGCGGCTGCAACGTCCACCCGACGACGTTGGCCTCCTGAGAGGGATCGAATCTGCTGATTCGCGCGGTCGCCCAGTTCGACTGCTCCGAGCAACTCGTCCACCGGCCAGAGATTCGCTACACCCGCTGCCCGATGGGCCGCACTGATGTACCGCAGGAAGTCACCGATCTTCCACGTCCCGTGGTCCCGCCACGCCTGCAGCACCACGCCGAGGCGCGACCGCCACTGCTCGGGCGCATCGTCGGGGCGGTGACCGAGCACGGATACGTTGCCCCCGGACGGCTTTCGCAGACCCTCGAGGATCTCGATCAGCGTGCTCTTGCCGGCACCGTTGGGGCCCAGTACGGCGACCTTCTGGCCGGAAGGGATCTCGAAACCCACGTCTTTCAGCACATCGGTTGTGCCATAACGCATGGTGAGTCCGTCTACGCGAACGCTCGTCGATCCGGTTCGACTCGAATCGAGGACGTTCATGGACGTCTGGCTTGTCATGATCGTGTCCCATCGTCGGGTTCGGTGTTGTCGCGCATGTGTTGTCGTCGGGTCAACCACGTCACAAACGGGGCAAGGCCCGCAAGGTGGTCCGTACGGCCGGTGGTCCGCACGAAGTCGAACATGTGGAGTGCGATGCGAGCAGCAACCACATCGTCCAGGCGGCGTTGATCGACTTCTCGACCGGATTCAGCCGAGTAGCCGTCGAGCAGGGCCTGCGCTGCTCGTCCGAACGGCGCCGAGTGCACGGCACCGAGCGACTTACCCGAGTTCGCGGCGGTGTATTCGAACTCGGTCAGTTCACCGATCATCCAGCCCAGATCGAGTTCAGGAGGCCCACTGCACATCTCCGGCCCGATCGCGACCTGCACGGTCTTGTGATCGTCGTCGGTGAACACCGACCCCAGGCTGAAACCGCCGTGGCAGGTCAGGTGCGGCCCATCGGTGATCGTCCGGGCGATCGACCGGAGCGCGCCCAGCGTCTCCTCTGGTAGCGCTGCGTGCACTGCCGACACGTCCATCGGGGAATTGGCGGCCGACAAGTAAGAACGCAGTCGTCGCACGTGCGGACTACCGAGATCCCCGGGCGGAGGCGGACCGCTGCCGTGCAGGCGAGCCACGAGTCGCCCGAGGTCGGCCATACTCTGCAACCCGTTGTCGGTCAGGAACGTCGGGCTCACCACAGGCCACAGCTGGTTGGCGAGTTGGTCGCCGACTGCCAGGTCGAACCGGAACTCGCTGTCATCCACCCGTACCCCGCGAACGAACGCGACTCGTCCGACAGACGGGGCCACGGTCTGGCCTGATTGGCGCTCGGCCTCACACTGTTGCCGATAGCGGCGGGTCAGCCCGAACGACGAGCCGGTGTGCATGAGCCGCTGGTACCAGGCCGCGGTGTCGAACTCCCAGACCGTGGTGGCAGTGTTCAATTCAGCGGTGTTCAAGTCAGCAGTGTCCAGTTCGGCACTGTCCGTCCCTGTGCCGTTCATTCCGAGCTCTCCAGCTGGGATTGATCGGCCAGTGCGGACGACAACGCCTGCGCCGCAATCGGAAACAGCACCGGCGGCAGGCCTTCCAGATCCGGATCGCTCACGCTGAAGCCCTTCATCGGCGCCAGCAACTCGACGTTGGGACGGTCCTCCAGGGCTTGGCGGTGCCGATGCCATACCGGTGTCTGGGTGAAACCCGGTGGCGCCGAGGCGGCCACCACCACCGGGGCGGTACTACCCTGAATGGCCAGCATCGCCGGCGAATCACAGAGTCCGGCAGAGAGCCTGGACACGAAGTTCATGGTGGCCGGGTGAACGAGATACCCCTGCGCCCACTGTGTGAGATCCACGTGAATCGGCCGGTGCTCGTTGTCCTGCCAGCTGTCGATCACCGGTTCGTACCCAAACCCTCGGATGGTGCCCAGCCCGACGAACTGCAGGGAGGCTGGGGTGAGGACCACTCGGACCTGCGTGGACGGGGATGTCGAGCGCAACCATCCCAACCACGAGTGCAGGAAGGCCGAGCCGAGGGCTCCCGTAGCCATCACCACGATCCGGCGTTCGGCGAGCCCGTCGATGCGGTACGACTGTGGGTCCGCGCCATCCATCAGGCAACCACCCCGGTGGTTCGGGCGGACATCCGCGGGATCGCGTGCTCGGGGATCGTCAGGCGCGCAGATGATTTGGCGTGGAGCGCGGCCAGGATCTCCTCGAGATCCTCGACCGCCTGGCCGGCTCCATGGAGTTTGGCGACACCGAAGACGTTCAGGACAACCTCGTGCACGCCACGCCGGTGCAGGTCGGCGACCGAGTCGACGAGTTCGTCAGCAGACCCGTACAGGTAGGTCCCGGACGAGACCAGTTCACCGGCGCCCGCCCACGGATCGGATTGATCGACGGCGACACCACCCTGTCGGAGCATGTCAGTGTAGTGCGGCGCGCTCAGGTGAGCTCCGACAGCGGCATGCGCGAGCTTCTGCGGATCTCGTCCCGGACGGCGGATGGCCATGTGGACCACAGCGGCGACGCGAGGTGCGGGTCGGTCGTGTTGTGCTGCGCTCTCCCGGATCTCGGGGATCAGGACATCCTCAAGGTATCCGGCTGGGGTGAGCCAGGTGATCGCCCATTCCGCGGCCCGACCCGCACACCGGGCCATGCTCGGACGAAGAACCCCTAATCCGGTTTCGACGGAGCCGAACATCTTGTCAACTCGCTCCGGTCCGTCGGCCGGGCCCGTCTGCAGAGGTCCGGGAATGATCTCTTTCACCTGATCGAGGAACTTCCGCGCCGAACCGACCGGCGCCTTCATCGGCGCGCCATAGAGGCTCTGCTGCAACTGCGCACTTCCGGGGCCGATCCCGGCCACGTAGGTTTGGCCGGTCAGCCGCCCAACCGACTGGGATTGGACAGCAAATCCGTGAGGCTGGAACAGGGGATAAAGCGCCACGGCACTGCCGAATTGGAGCGAATATCCCCGGCCGGCCAGCGCGGCCATCGTGAGATGGGAATCGACTGTCGACGAGTGACCGAACCACAGACGATGGCCGCCTCTGCGGGCCGCCTCCGCATAAGGCACCACCGGACCGATGGCAACAGGCATCTCCGGATACATGATTCCGATGTTCGAGTTCACAATTCAACCCACTTTCCAATGGAGCGGTCAGGTGAGAGCACCACAGCACCGAACCCGTCTGGCTCGTACATGGTTTCAACCGTGCGGGTCAGTGTGTCGACGCCGGCGCGAGCGACCAGATCCTCTGGCGACCCGGTGGTGTCCAGCGCCGAATCCAGAGAACCCTCGTATATCGCCGCGCGTTCGTCCACCGCCGACTGCAAGGAATCACGGTCGACGATGGTGCGACCGATGAGATAGCGCGCCGCGTCCACCATGCTGGGCCGCGTGAGCTTTCGATGCGCGAACTGGTCGAGAGCGGTTCGGATGGCATCGTCGCAGGCATCTTCATCGCCCGGCGTGGTTTGGACATCAACGACCAGCAGATGCTGTCCGTCGCGCTGCAACAACGTGGACTGAGGGCTGTAGCTCAAACCGCGCTGTCGCCGAACACAATCGACGAGGTGTGAGCCGTACACGCCCCCGAAGGCCACATTCACCAGACTCCGCGCGAATCGCTCCCCCGTGTCTGTCGGTGGGTCGATGAACCGATACCACCGCACCCACGATGACCTGACCGGCACCTGGGCCCAACGCCGTGCCGGTACGTCCGGCCGCCGAACTGTTCGGCGCGCGGATTCCCACTTCGGCTTTACGCCGTTCTGGACTGCGGTGTTGGCCACGTCGCAGATTCGGTCACGGGCTGAGCGGAGCGCGGATTCGCAGTCGCCGCCCCCGACAACCACGTCGAAGGACAGCGTGGTCAGGATGGACGTCAATTCACCGTCGGTGGGGTCGGTCTCATCGTCGGTGTCGAAGGTCAGTGCGGTGATCAGTTCGGCCGACGACGTCGGCGGAGATGTGGGTGCGATCATGGTGTCTGCAAACGCATTTCGCCAACTCTGGAGTCTGGCCACCAGGTCGTCGACAGCGCGGGGATCCGATCGCCACGTCGCGGTGACAAAGATCCCTTCGGACCCGGCGTGGGCGCGCCCCGACACGATGCCCGCCCGGTGTAGCCCCTCGGTGAGGGTACGTGCCAGACGCGAGCGCGCACCCCATTCCACCGCCGGCGTCGCCACGAGCGATACGTACATCAGGTCGGTGCTGCCCCGCACCAGTACGTCGTCGGTCAGCAGACCCGTCATGATCGCCCCATCCCTGCCGGTGCTGTCGAACTCAATGTCCCGGCGGGAGCCGCGTGAGCACGCCGGAGGTACTGATCGATATCTTCAGGTGTTGTCTGTGCGACAGCGCAGCGGCGTGCCCACGTCTGTACGCCGAATGCGCTGTCTCGAGCCAGCATCGCGGCGTGGGTCGCCGTGCTCGACAGTTCCTTGTCGATGTTGTCCAGCGCGCGCTGCTGTGCGTGCACAAACAGCTCGGAGCGGCGGTCCGAGGGCACATCGGCCCACTGTGGCACCGCGATGTCCGCGCCGTGAGATCGACTTCCGATGAGAACGCAATGGTCTGGCCCCATCGTGGCACCGAACAGTCCGACTTGCCAGTGCGTTCCGGGCGAAACCGCGTTGGCCCATTCGACCGCGATCATGGAATGCGCTTGTGTCGATTCCGGGGTGGCCCCGTGTGCGTCGGCTACGTATCGAACCGACGAGAACATGGGAATCTGGGTGGCGACAGAACTCTGCCGATGGTGCGGACCATCGATCAAGTCGCCGAAAGCCGCGGTGTAGGCGTCCGTTACGGCTGTTGTCGGTTCACCCTCTTCGCAATCAAGGAGATCCAGCACCAGATCGGGACTCCACGGCCCGGCAACACCCACGGCCACCGGCGCTGACCGGTACGTGCGATTCAGGAAGTTCTCGATTGCCTCCGGCGTGGCCGCTTCGATGTCGGCAAGATCCGAGAACCCGTTGTGGCGCAGCCGGAAGTCGGTCGACAACGCTCCCAGTGCGTCGATCCAGGGAAACCCCGCTGTCGGCGAGGTCGACATCCGGCGTGCCACCTCCTGCCGGATGATTCGGCCCTCGCATTCGATGTCGACCGATGTGATGCGCGGTGGTGCAACCCGTGCGATCGCCCGGTCGATCCAGTCCGGGATCTCGGCTTCGACCGGCGCCGGGATGGCAAAGCTGTATTCGGTGTGAATCGGGTAGGTTTGTGCGTTGGAGATGCCGCCGACACGGACTATCTGGTCTTCGGCTGTCTCTCCCCATTGATCCCGAGCGTACTGATGCATCAGATGCTCACTCAGATGGGCGAAGCCGGCCTCTCCGGGCCGCTCATAGGCGGTCCCTACCGGGATCACCACACTCAGTCCCATCGTGCGCGCGGACTGCACTCGGCTGACAGTGATGTGACACCGACCTCGACTCCTGCTGGTCATCGTGAACACATCATGTCTCGGCATGGTCTGGACTCCACTGCTGTTCAACGCTTCTGCCGTCCCTTCGTGTGCTCGACTGGACTGTGTTCGGCGCAACCCGATCACCCGGCGCCACCACGGAGACGGCGACGCGCGTCTCCGTGGCAGGCCTGGAGTGCTACCTCAGCAACCTGCGCCGACGGTGATGCTGGTGCTGGTGACAACACCGGCGCTGGCACCGACCGAGAAGGCAGCGCATTCGGGGCTGGAGGCCGACACGAACGCCGAGACCGGGCTGATGCCGGGTGCTGATTCCGCGTTGACGTGAGCGAGCTCTTCGCTGCGGACGTAGTTGGCGTATCCGGAGATGAGTGACTGGGAATTGGTCATGATGCTCCTTCGAGAGTGGATGGTCTGATCTTTGATTCTCGGATCGAGAGGGTCAGGCGTGTCGAGCGTGGTGGAGCGGTCAGCAACCCCAGGTGATGGTTGCCCCGACTCCGCCGGAGCTGATGACGCTCACCGCGGTTCCACACGCGGTCGACGAGGTGCCGATGAAGCTCAGAATGCCGGGCGTCGCGGACGGAGCTGCTTCACTCATCTCGGTCAATTCCGGTGCTGCCGCGTAGCTGCGGTATCCAGCCACCAGGGACTTCGTAACTGCCTCTGACATGATGTCCTTCCTTTCGTTCGTTCGGTCATTTCCTGATGTCGAGGGGCAGATGCCCCTCGCCTGGCCGTGCGGCCAAGTCTCTGGGTCGCCGACTCTTCCAGTGCGCCACGTCTAATGCGCCGGAGAGTCGAGATTTCGGTACACCGCGGCAGGGTCGATGTTGGCCGTGATGAGCTGCCGTCGAACAGCTTTGGCGAGATCAGGTGCGGCGGTCAGACCCTCGGCCACGATCGCTTTGGCAATGGTGTTGCTGCGGTGTTCTCCGAAGCTCGTCCCACCGCGTGGGGTCGAGATGTCGGCAGGCTCCCACGCCATGGATACGCCGTTGGTCACCTGACGGCAGAACAGTGAGCCCGGGGCGTGCGGCCGGTCGCTGCGGAGATGGTCCGCGATCTCGTCGACCGCGTGCCAGCTCTCGGACGGCAGGTACACCACCATGCCGTCGTTGCGCGGGAACCCCGAGCGCCGCGACACGATCTTGACACGCAACGGCAGGCGTCGCTCCTCGATCCATCTGGTGAACGATCCCCACACCTCGACGGCTTCTTCGGCGTCCCCGAGGTGGCGGTACAGGCGGAGCAGACGGGACGTGTGCCCGGCACCCGCTGTGGAGGTGTAGAACATGAACCCCAACGACAGTCGACTCTCCACCGAGGGCACCGCGGCCACAACGGTGTGCTCGCCCTCTGAAAGGATGGTGTTCGATTCGAAGAACACCCGAACACCGTTGATCGACAACACAACTCCGGAGTCGCCGGGAGCACGTTCGACGAGGGTCATCGTGGAAGCACGATGTTTGACCGGCGTTGCCTCGTACAACCGCAACTCGAGTTCGGGATCTTCGAGAAGCGCCGGGATGAACTCGCTGTCACCGGCGCCTGCGGACATGCCGGCATGCAGGTTGCGGTAGAGGTGCCCGCCGAGATCGCGCTGCAGCTCGGCCGGGGACTCGGCACTGAGTTCGGTTCCGTCGAAAGTAACCTCGCAAGAGCCGGAATCAGCAACGGTCAACGCGCTTGTCCGCGCGATCAACCACCGGACCGCCTGATCGAGTTCGACGTGTGAGGTGTCGGCGGCAGGTTGCTCATGTCGTTGCACTGTGGTCACGCCGCGACCCTCCCCTCGGTCATGCCGAGGGCCTCGGCGTAGTCGCCGCCGCCGAGAATGGCCTCGCGGCCGATGCCTGCCAGCGCCCGATCGAGTGCAGACAACCGACCGAAGTACGTTCCGGCCGCAAGCGCCCGATCGAACAGTTGCCAGCCGAAGTACTGAACACTTCGAGCAACGAACTCCGGGGCGGCCGCGTCGGCCCGGACCGCGCGGTACGCGTCCCATACCGCACGGGCACCCGGCGTCGCCTCGGCCAGTGCAGCCGTACCCCGCTCGATGATCTCGGTGTCGGTGACCGATTCTTCGTCACCACCTGCAAACGAGGCCAAGCTCTTTCGCATCCGATGGTAGAACACCTCCCCCATCAGAGCGCCGACGTCGCGGGCACCGTCCTGGAGCCGAAAATCCTCCCAGTCGAGGATCCAGTTGGTCTCGCCGGCCAGCAGTATCTGGTCTCCGCGCAGATCTCCGTGGATGGGCACCTTCGGCGTCGGTGTGGTCGCGAGCTGGTCGAGCGCTGCCCGTAGACCTGAATCGGACTGGATTATTCGCCACATGTCGAGCTGGCCCATGGTGGACCCGTAGTACATCTGGGTGGAGATGGCGTTCGGTCCGTGTGGTGGGAAGAACGGTGTGCTGTGGTCGGTCACCGAGGCATCGCGCACCGGCAGACAATGCAGTCCCGCGACGCATCGGCCGACGCGCTCGAGGGTTGCGGAGTCGATGTCGTCGTCTCGGAGCAGTTGACCCGCACTGACCCCGTTGTCGATGAACTCGTACACCACCGTGTGACTGTCGTTGTCGCGAGCGAGAAGCGCGGGCGTCGCCGTGTGTGCGGGCGCATCGGACACGTCGATCGCATCGTGGAACGACACACTTCGGATGTACCGGTCCGCCGCGCCCAGTCCGGTCATGCGTTTGATGAACACGGTGTGCGAGCCCTCGAAGGTGATCTGGCCGCTGATGTTGCGGCCGAGCAGGGGTTTGACCTCAGTGATCTCATCGACATCTCGGCCCAACTGCGGGATCACGTGCGCGATCGATGAGAGGAGTTGCTTCTCTTGCCGCCGGAACACGGGTTTTGTCATGACGGCACGTCTTTGCGGTACAGCGACAGGCAGCGTGGGCTGTCGGGGCCGAAAGGTGTACTGCCCCAGTCGGCCCAGCGCTCGGCCAACGTCAGACCCGCGTTGCGGGCGACGGCGTCCATCTCGTAGGGGAACAGGTATCTGAGGACGTGTGTGTAATTGAACTGTTCGCCATCTCGGAAGACGAGGTTCTGGGCGATCAGCAACTGCCGGCTCGGCTCGGCCACGTACTGCTCCAGCTGGGTGGTGGAGGCGTCGAGCTGGCGCATCTGCACGTCCGGTTGCCGAAGACCATGGTAGTGGTTGGGATTGAAGGTCTCCACCAGGAAGAACCCGTCGTCGGTGAGATTGTTTGCGGCATTGCCGAATACGGCGATCTGCTCGTCCAGGGTCTTCGCGACGAACAGGGTGTTGATCATGAGCAGGACGGCATCGAATGTTCCTTCGACCCTCTCGGTGATGAAGTCTTGCTCCACCACCTTGACCCGCCCATCGACGTCTTTCTCCTTCAACTTCGCCAGCATTTCACTGGAGACATCGATGCCGGTCACCTCAAAGCCCTTTTCTGCCAACGGCATTGCGATCCGGCCCGTGCCCACTCCGAATTCGAGAACGCGGGTGCCCTTGGCTCGCGACCTGACGAACTCACAGAATGTTGCGGTGTCGTTGAAAAAGTCCGGGTACAGCAGATCGTAGATCTGCGCGATCCGGGCGGGATAGAGATCTTCTCCAGACATGCGAAAAACCCTCTCTCACACCGATTGTTGGCGGTTGCACTCTGCGGTGACTCGTGACGGAAGTGCCGGTTCAACCAAGGCCTTGCTTCGTTCTCGCCGCGACCCACGTTATTGATGAACTACCCGGGCTTCAACGTAGATAACGCCCACACGGGCCTATTCAGGAGTTGTTCATATTGCATCCACGAGAGCTTTACCGCGAGCGGCAGCAACCGGACCGGCGTCTCACATATTCTTTATGACTTCGAATGAATGCGAAGTATTCTTTGCGATTATGTGGATTCAGTTCATCCCGAATTGACGCACCGAATTGCTTTTTTGCTTTTTCTAATCCCGAGGCTCGTCGGCGCCCGCGCCCCGGTTCCGACGGGCCCTGCCGCCCGCGCGTCCGCGGCCCGTTGACATCCACAACCGCGGGCCCCGACGGAGGCTGCGGCCGCACCGACGGCTCGTCGCTCGGGCCGGACGCCGGCTGTGGCCACGTAGACTGGTTGCAAATGATTAATGTCGAGCGTCATTCCATTAATCCAGTCACCGACTGGAGCGATGCTCGACGCGTGGCTCGCCTTCGATCGACCCGGCTCGGCAGCAATTGGCGACGGTTCGGCCGTCTGCGGCGCGGAGCTTTGCGTGCGGGGCTCTTGCTCATCGCGCTGTCGATCCTGTGTGCCCATTACTACGCGCTGGATGTGCAGCCCGAGCGCCAACGTCTGGCGATGACCCATCCTCGTCTCCATCACATCTACGACGCTCAGAACCCGCTCGACGGCGGTACCGCAGTGGTCGACCTGGTCGGACTGGGAAATGTCGACGCCAGCGATACGACGCGGTCGCTGCCGGCATTCACGGGCATCGGCCAGGTGTGGGCGGTGCAGTACGACAACGCCGGTCTGGACACGGCCGTCATCAGCCGGCTGGTCACTCAGCACGCCCGTCGGGCCGGTGTCAGCAGGGTCGTCGTCGCGGGCCACAGCATGGGCGGCATCATCGCGCTGGAAGTCGCCGAGCACCTGTACGAGGACGGGGACCTCGACGTCCGGGCCGTGATACTCGACTGCACACCGATCGATCTCCACGCCGTGCGTGCGGAGAGCCGCGACGCAGGCGAAGACATGCTGCGCTGGATGGGGTGGGTTCCGGGTGCCCGCGAGAGCCGAGCTCTGCGCCTGCTGGTGGAGACCGCCGCGCGCAGAGATCGATACCTCTTCCGCCCGTCCAGTGGACATCCGCTGGTGGATGTCGGAGAGCTCACCGGCGTGGTGAAAGAAGTGCTCCGCAAGAAATTGTTGTCCGACGATACGGCCAGCAACGGGTTGATCGAATCCCAATTCAAGGCAATTGTCGCCTCGGGTGCACAGAATGATCTGCAGACCCTCACCACCGAGTCGGGTGACCGCACTCCCCCGGCGATCATCTTCATGCGTCCGGCATTCGGCGCAGACGACCCGGTGGTCGACGTCGACTACAGCCAGCAGGTGCTGCTCGACGACATCGCCGGCACCGACGCCCGACTACTCGTGGTGCGGATGGCCGGGACCGGACACGCGAATCCCAAGCAGCAGCCGGGGATCTACAACGCTGCCATCGACACCAAGGTGGCACCGTTCCTCGACCGGATGGACGAGCGTGCGGACACATCGGTGACGATCACGCGGAACATGGACGTCGCGGGCGCAGTCAGCTCGCCGTGAGGCAGTGCCTGACGCAGAAGAACCTTTGACGCAAAAACCTCCGACTCCTGCTTCATCCTCCGGTTGCAACCGGAGGATGAGACAGATGTCGGAGGTTCTTTGCGGGTGATGCCGGCCGATCTACTCGGCGGCAGCATGCTCCGGCTTGACGTCGGCCTCGGCTGTCGCCGGTCGTTTCGCTGATCGGACCATCGTCGCCGCGAGGACGAGGACCACCGACATGATCCCGCCGACGAGGAACGCGAGGTGGATACCGTCGGCGTTCGCGACGACCGCATTGCTGCCGTCGTCGAAGGACGACTGCGTTCCCCGCGTCATCAGGGTGATGAACAAGGCGGTACCCGCGGCTCCGGCGACCTGTTGAACGGTGCTCACGGTCGCGCTGCCGTGCGAATACAGCTCCGGTGGAAGCGATCCCAGTGCCGATGTCATCAACGGGGTGAGACCGAAAGCGATTCCCGCGCTCAGGATCACGTGCGCGATGATGACGGTGTACAGCTCCGATTCGGAGTCGAGGGTGGCCAGCAGCCACGTACCCGCGCTCATCGCGATCGCGCCAGGGAGCACCAGTGGCCGGGCACCCCACTTGTCGTAGAGACCACCCACCAGAGGTCCGAGCAGACCCATGACCAGACCACCGGGCAGCAACACCAAACCGGTTGTCAGGACGTCTTTGTCGAGCACGTTCTGCAGGTACAGCGGCAACAGGATCAGCGCGCCGAACAACGTCAACATGAATCCGCCCATCAGGCCCACGGCCAGACGGAACGAGCCGACCGCGAAGGTGCGCAGATCGAGCAGCGCGCGGCCCTTCTGGACGAGCTTGAGCTGGCGGGCGACAAACAGTGCCAGCGACACCACGCCGATGGTCAGCGGCAGCCACGGTGGCACCGGTGCATGCCCGGACGCCGACTCACCAATGCTGCTGAGTCCGTAGACGATTCCACCGAATCCGAGGGCGGACAACGGAACAGAGATCACGTCGAGGTGAGCGGCCCGCGGTTCGGTGACATTGCGGACGAAGATCCCGCCCATGATGGTGACCACGACGGCGATCGGCAGGACGATCCAGAACATCGCCCGCCAGCTCAGCGACTGGAGGATCAAACCGGACACGGTGGGCCCGATCGCCGGTGCCACCGAGATGACGATGGTCACCAAGCCCATCACCCGCCCGCGGGAGTGCTCGGGTACGACGGTCAGGATCGTGGTCATCAGCAGCGGGATCATGAGCGCGGTGCCCGAGGCCTGGATGACGCGGGCGACCATCAACAGCTCGAAACCGGGCGCCAACGCAGCAACCAGGGTTCCCACGGTGAACGCGGCCATCGCCGCGATGTAGACAGACCTGAGCGCGAACCGCTGCAGGATGAACCCGGTGGTCGGGATCAGGATCGCCATGGTCAGCAAGAAGCCACTGGTCAACCACTGCGCTGTGGGCGCGCTGATGTCCAGATCCACCATCAGGGTCGGTAGTGCAACGCTGAGGATCGTCTCGTTCAGGATCACCACGAAAGTCGCCACGAGCAGGAGGCTGATCAACAGCACACTGCCCGACGGACTTCCGCCATCCTTGCGTGGCGCCTCGGCGCCCGTGGCCACGTTTTCGGTCATAGGTTTCATCCCCCACTAGTCCTTCACAACCCGTGCAGCATATATCAACTGTCAGTCACTGCCACATTGGCAGCGCGTGACGAAAAACCATTTGACAGCTAAGCTCCGCACCATGACAGCCCAGCCGCTCGCGGTGCCCGATCTGCGTACGCGGCGTCGCACCGAGACACGCCTGCAGATTCAGCAGGCCGCGCTGGACCTGTTCGAGCAGCAGGGTTTCGAATTGACCACGGTTGACGAGATCGCGGCCTCCGCGGGTGTGTCCGCACGCACCTTCTTCCGGTACTTCGCCACCAAAGAGGACTCGGTCCTGTTCGACATGTACGGATTCGACGAGGCCTTGCGCGCCTGCGTCTCGGGCGCCGAGCCCGGCCGATTTGAACTCGCGGACGTCGAGCGCGCTCTCACCGGGGTCATCGCGAGCATTCGCGAAGAGCAGGGCGAGTTGGCCACCACGATCCTGCGGATCCAGAAGCTGGTGTCGGCCAATCCGTCGTTGAGCAAAGCGGCCATGGGTCGGTGCGCGGATTCGTCGCATCACCTGCTCACCCTGATCGACGACGACGGGACGCCCGGGCGTCGCTCCCACGTCCGGATGATCCTCGAGATCGCGCAATTGGCGTTGCAATGCGCCTTCGACGAGTGGGTGAACTCGTGCGCTCCGAGCCTGCCCGATGCTGACCTGCTGACCATCTACCGCCAGGTGTGCGCTCGTTTGCGCCGGCTCTGAGGGCCTGTCCGCCTCACCTATTCCCGCCTGTTCGTTCGCCCTCGATCGCACGAGCACACGAACTCTTGACTCGGACAATGTGTGTCTGGGTAAGTCTTCGCCGGGTTGGTCCCGAACTGACGCCGGCGGGTTGACGCGGCGCCCCTCGAACGAAGGGATGCCGCATATGCCACGGTGGTCCCATGCTCTACGAATACCGCTTCGACGTGGTGTCGTTCCTCATCTCTCCCGCCCACGCATACTTCGGCCGGGCGAAAGACGGACCGGCGGCCCACGTTGCCACCCAGACACCCGGCTCCGTCGAGATCGTGGCCGACAAGGGAATTCGCGGCGACCGCTTTTTCGGTGTTCGTGCCCATACCGAAGCTGCGGTGACCTTTCTGGCGCTCGAGGCGTGGGAGGCCGCGGCCGGTGGTGTCGATCCCGCTGTGGCCCGGCGCAACGTGATGGTGCGCGGACTCGAACTCGATCCGTTGCGCGCCGAGGAGTTCGAGATCGACTCCGGTGACGGCCCGGTTCGGTTCCGTGGCGGCCGGCCCGCACATCCGTGCAGCTGGATGGATTCGATGGCCGGCGACGGGACCAGAAAGGCGCTCATCGGCCGGGGCGGGTTGCGTGCGCAGCCGCTGACCTCCGGGATGCTCACCACGGGCCCCGCCATCATTCGATGCAACACGGAACTGGAACCTTCCCGGGCCGCCGAACAGGTGCGCCGGGCGCAACCGACTTGAGTGCGCTGCCATCTGGACGGTGCGGCCCCGCACATCACCGGAGACGTGCCAGACTTCGCGCATGACCGAGAGCAAACCCGACCTGGTCCTTCTCCACGGCGTGACGATGTCCGGATCGGCGTGGGCCGACGTGATCCCACTGTTGTCGCACGCTCACCGAGTACATGCGCCCACCGCACTCGGTCATCGAGGTGGTGCGCCCGCGCCGGCCAGACGGCCGGTCACCATCGGCGACATGGTCGACGACGCCGAGCGCATCCTCGACGACCTCGGTCTCGACCGACCACATCTGGCAGGCAACTCGATGGGCGGCTGGATGTCCATCGAATTGGCACGCCGTGGTCGCGCTGCAAGCGTTTGTGCGCTGTCTCCGGCCGGATTGTGGTCGATCGGGAGCGCAAGCCAGGATCACGCGGTTGCGCGGCTACGTCGTGAGGTCGCTTTGACAAAGGTCAGCAGGCCCATCGCCCCACTGGCACTGAAACTCGCAGCCGTGCGGCGAATTGCCATGCGCGACATCGCCTGGCGCGCGGATCGACTCGCACCTGCCGCGGCTCTCACTGCGGCAGATGACCTTCTGGGGTGCGCGGTGACCGTCGACCTCCTCGGTACCCGCGAGCACCTCGAACCGCTCGACCCCCTGCCGTGCCCGATCACCGTCGCATGGGGGCAGCACGACCGGATCTTCCCTGTCGACGTCAACGGCGCCATCGCGCGGGATCGCATTCCGCAGGCCACGTTCACGGTGCTGACCGGCGTCGGTCACGTTCCGATGATCGACGACCCGGCTCTGGTGGCCGACACCATCATCGGCACCACCGGTGCGGCCCGTTTGAACTGAATCGTCAGGTTCTGTTCACAGGAGGTGCGCTACAGCGTTGTCGCGATTCCGCCGTCCACCGGAATCACGGTGCCGGTGAGATAGGAGCCCGCCCGGCTCACCAGGTAGACGACGGCGCCGACCATGTCATCGGGGCGGCCGATCCGTCCCAACGGCGCCGCGGCCTCGATCTCGGCGCGAAGGTCTTTGAGGATGGGCGCCATCATTCGCGATTCGAATGGCCCGGGAGCGATGGCGTTGACGGTCACGTGACGCTCGCTGAGATCGCGGGCGAGGTGGCGCGTCAGCTGATGTATGGCGGCCTTGCTCGCCGAGTAGGAATAGGAAGCTGTGCGCGGCACGCGAATTCCGTCGATGCTGCCGATCATGACGACCCGCGAAGGATCGTCTGCGGTGGCCGTTCGCTCCAGCATCGGGAGCAGGGCCTGCGTCAGGACAAACGGCGCCCGAACATTCAGATCCAGGACGCGGGACCATGCCGAGTCGGGGAACTCGTCCAGCGGGGCACCCCACGTGGCGCCGGCGTTGTTCACCAGGATGTCCAGATCGCCCACCCGGTCGGCGACCTTCTCTGCCAGTTGACGACAGCCTTCTGGCGTCGACAGATCGGCCTGGATCGCCATCAAGCCGCCGGCCTCGGCCGCATCGAGAGCCGGTTGCTTTCGTCCTGCGATGACGACGCGTGCGCCGTGTTCGTGCAATCCGTGGGCGATCATCGCCCCTATGCCGCTGGTACCGCCGGTGACCAGCGCAGTCTTGCCTGCGACATCAAATAGGTTGCGGCTCATACCCTGAGTCACTTCAGTCATATCTTCAGGTTCTATCATCAGGGCGCGCTCCACGTGCCGCTTCTAGCGCCCCGGTGTCGGCATCAGCTCAGGGTAGGACTGCCAGTCCCTGACTAGGTCCCACGATCGCGGATACCGTGGCGACCATGGAACTCGGATTGCATATCGCGGACTTCACCTACCCTGCCGGACCGTCCGGACTGGCGGACGATCTGGTCACCATCGCGCAGACAGCTGAGGCGCAGGGATTCGCCAAGCTCAGCGTGATGGACCACCTCTGGCAGATCGGCCCGGTCGGCCCTGTCGACACCGACATGCTCGAGGCTTACACGGCGCTTGGCTACCTTGCCGCGGTCACCGAGAAGGTCGACCTCCTGGCCTGGGTGACGGCCACCGTCTATCGCGAGCCCGGACTGCTCGCAAAAGCAGTGACGACTCTTGATGTGCTGTCCAAGGGTCGGGCCTACCTGGGCATCGGCGCGGCTTGGAACGAGGAAGAATGCGTGGGCCTGGGTCTGCCGTTCCCGAGCACGGCCGAGCGGTTCGAGCGCCTCGAAGAGACCTTGCAGATCTGCCTTCAGATGTGGAGCGATGACAACGGGGCCTACGACGGCAAGCACTACCGCCTCGGAAGCACACTCAATGTGCCACAAGCGTTGCGCCGGCCTCACCCGCCGATTCTGATCGGCGGTAGCGGAGAAAAGAAGACCCTGAGGATGGTTGCCCAGTATGCGCAGGCATGCAACCTGTTCGGCGAACCCGATGTGGAACACAAGCTGAATGTGCTTCGCTCGCACTGTGAGTCAGTCGGCACCGACTATGACGCGATTGAGAAAACCGTCATGTTCCCTCTCGACCCGGGGGCAGGCGGCGCGAACGTCGACGAGCTGCTCGGGCAACTCAAACCTCTGGCAGATCTGGGTGTCACCCACGTTCACGGCTGGGTTCCGGGGGTTGCCGAGATCACCCCGTTGGAGATACTCGGCGATCGCGTCATTCCGGTGATCGCGGACTGGTAGAGGTAGGACGAGGGCCCGATCGGGATCGCGGGTGAACGAAAGCTCAACGTAGACAGGTTTTTTGAACCACCTATTGCTACTACCTTCTGGTGTTCCCACTCCCACTCGGCACCGGCAAGCGCTTTTCAGTAAGCCGGACAAAGACACAACCAAACTTCGCCTGGTCGAGCACGAGGTGTACGGCAACGGCATCCAGAAGCAAGTCTTCGACGTGGTGCGGTAGGTCGAGCCGATAACGGTTCTAGCGCAACGCCGTTCGTAGCATGCGCAACTCTGCTGCGGGCTGTAGCGCAATCACACGCAGGGCTTTTGTTCGCCTGCAGGCGTTGCAACACCTGCAGATGAACGCAAAGCCTGCAAGGAAGTCAGAGCCTATCGAACTCGAACACATGTTCGACAATGTCGGATTCTGTTGGTAGACTTGGCGTAAGGGGTTCGAGGGCTGGGGGGCTTGTCGATGAGTGATTCGGTGACGGTGGATCCACCGCCGGTTGCGGTGTTGGTGGCGAAGTATCGGCAGTTGCAGGATGTGTTGGCTGATATTGCTGCGGCATCAGCAACCGATGTTGATGATGTGCAGGTTGCCGAGTTGGTGCGGGTGAACGAAAGAGTTGTTCGGGCACTGACATTTCAAGGCCTCAAGCGGTTGCAGGAGGTAAATGATCGGGGTTTGTTTCGTAAGGCTGGTCATTCGACGTTGCACCGCTTTGTGATGAGTGAGCTGCGGATCTCTCGCGGTGATGCCTCCTCACGGTTGAAAGCACTCGATGCTGCCGGCGAATTGTTGTCGATGCAGGGCGAGGCGCTGCCCCCGAAATGTCCGGCCGCCGCCGAAGCGCTGGCTGAGGGTGTTATTGGGTTGGCGCACATGGATGTAATGCTCAAAGTCCGCGACAAAATCCCACACAAGTCAGCGCCAGAAGTGTACGACGTGGTCGATGCCTGGATGACCGACAACGCCCGCACCCTGGGCCCCACCGAACTCGAAGTCTGCGGACGAGAAGTGTTGGCCCGGGTGGACCCGGACGGGACACTCACCGACGACGTCGACCGCAGACGCAACCGGGGTTTGTCCGACGGTGCACAAGGGTTGGACATGATGGCCAAGCTCACCGGCAACCTTGATCCGGCAACGTTGGCACTGTTTCGGACGGTGATGGATGTGTGGGCAGCACCCGGGATGAACAATCCTGACGACCCGAACTCACCCACCGGGGCCGTCGATGACCCGACCATGGACCCAGCAATCATCGAGGCCGCGGCCGGGCGTGACACCCGTTCCCGTGCCCAACGTCAACACGACGCATTCAAAGCAATCCTCAAAACCATCCTCGAGTACAAACTGCTCGGCACCTCCCACCGTGGGCTGCCGGTGCAGGTCATCATCACGATGACCAAACAACAACTCGATGAGGCCGCCGGGATTACCCACACCGCCTCCGGCGTCGACCTGCCGGTCAAAGATGCTCTCGAACTCGCCTCCCGCGCGGAGTGGTCGCTGGCGGTGTTCGCCAACCACTCCGCCGACGTCCTCTACTTCGCCCGGGCAAAACGCACCGCACAACAAGGCCAACGGATGGCGCTGTTCGCCAAAGACCGAGGCTGCACCAGTCCGGGCTGTCGTAACCCCATCTCCTGGACCGAAATCCATCACACCACCGCCTGGGCCGACGGCGGCCTCACTGACATCGACGAACTGGCGCCCGCGTGTCCGCCTCACCACAAGATGATCGGACCCGGCGAAGACCAATGGCAAACCATCATGCTCCGCGACGGCCCCGACGCCGGCCGAGTCGCATGGATCCCACCCACATACATCGACCCCGACCAACAACCAAGAATCAACCGAGCCCACCACACCGACCACACCATCGAAGCGGCCTGGCAAAACATCATCGCCGAACGCCAACACGCACTCGACGAACGCGAACAACGCATGCAGCTACAGCAACACAACCCGGCCGAGGCAATGGCAAACCCAAACGACACCGCCGAAGACTCGGCAGAACAGGTCGAGGAATAGCGGCGCAATCAAATGCAGGACTTTTGTTCGTCTGCAGGTGTTGCAGAGCCTGCAGATGAACACAAAGCCTGCAAGTGCCCATGCCGAGCCCACCAAGCGCTTCGCGCTGGGTCTGAACACCGCTGTTGCACAGAGACTTTGACGTCAGAGGCGACCGCGTCCAACAACGGTCTTTGACTATGCGAGCCGACCGTTCTCGTCGAGGTCGCTCGGCGGTCGGCGGCGAGTCAGTAAAGCAAGTGCAATTCCGCACGCAGCAACGGTGACCGCGGCGAGGATCACTTCAGTGGTGGTGGACTGGTAGCCGTCGAAGCCCGATGAGCTCGTTGAGTTCGAGAAGCTGTAGGCGACCGTGATGCCGACGACGGGGAACAGTGTGGCCGGCCCGGCGACCGCGATCGTGCTGATAGGTGCGGTCGTGGGTAAGCAAGCTGCGACCACGTGCGCGCCGGCTACGGGAACGATGAATGCAGCGACGATCCCCGCGGCATTCCAGGACGATTCGTCTACTGCGGTCAGAAGTGTGCAGGCGAATAGCACGCCCATGGCGACCATGGGGTGTGCCCATTGGCGTCCGGACACCAGACCACCAGCGATCAATAGGACGAAGACAAGGAGCATCGGCCATGATCCTTGCCATTTGGGTAGGCCAGCTGCAGTGGTCAACGTCGCGAGCATCGCCACCAACACCAGGCCGTTGCGGTGCGGCAACCACCACACGCCGACGATGACCACCGGCAGCAAAACTATGCCGTATGCCCACGTACCGCCCTCGATGCCGTCGCCGGAAGCCAGGGTGGCGATGAACCACCACCATGACAACAACGCGACGACTGGCACGCCGATCCCCAGCGTCAAAGTGGGCCCCAGAGGAGAACGCTGCGTAGCTGATCGGCCGTTCTCGTCGGGCAATCGGGAGTGTGGAGGTCTGGTGAACCTGGCGGCAGCGAACAGCACGAGTGCGACAACTACACCGACAACCAGCGGCCAGTCAGAGGGCGTGCCGGTTGAGGTGTAGGCGCCGGAGTACGTGGCCGATGAACGGTACTGCTCGAGTGGCCGGGCCAACCAAGCGCCGACCAGGGCACCAGCAAAGAGCCAGCTCTGCAACAACTTTCCGCTGTCCTCTTGCACTGTCAACGATCCCGTCGCAGCGATCAACAGTCCTGCGGCCACGGCGCTGACGTAGCTTGCCCAATCCGCAGAGGTGCCAACGGCAGCCACGACACCAAGGGCCACCAAACCGGCGCCGCCGACGAAGAATGCAACAGAGTGACCCATCAACACACTGACGACAACCGCGACCACTGCGCACAACGCAACACACGCGACGTCGCCCTGGTACAGCACTCGCCATGGATCTGACCCGAACACCGAGTGTCCGCCACCGAGACGGGTCAGGAGCACCACCACGGAGATGAACGCACCCCCTGCAACCGCGGCCGAGACCAGTACCCTATTCACCACGCTGAATCCTCGATATGTGCGCAGCAGTGGTCTCGCGTCTGCGACTCATATGCCGCAGTGTGTCAGAAAGCCTCAGCTCGCAGGCGCCAGGGCCGTACCGGCACCCCTCCAGCCGGTCGATCTCTGCAAGGCACGCGATCTACACCGGCTCGCCGACAGCTTTTTGGCGCGTGTTTGCCCAAACATGACGAACATGCCACTCGCGGACGGCATTATGAGACGGTTCTGACGCGCTCACCCGACCCAAGGGCAACATGAAAACACACAACCGACTTGGTTCAGCCATCACCGTGATGGCGTTGGTCTCACTGGTACTCAGCGGCTGCTCGTCCTCATCAGAGGAGTCGACAGCATCGTCGACGACAACGCCCACAACGACTGTGGCCCCCGCCGAGGCCGCCGCTTTCCAGAAGGTTCTCGACGACACCCGTAGCCAGGCAGGTTTTCCCGGCGTCATCGCGCAAGTCGCCTCACCCGACGGAACCTGGACCGGCACATCGGGAACCGTCGGTCAGGGAAAGACCCAGACGCCCGCGGTCACCGACAAGACCCGGATCGGTTCCTTGACCAAGACGATGACCGCGACGGTCCTGCTGCAGTTGGTACAAGAAGGCAAACTCTCCCTCGATGAGACCATTGGCAAGTACGTGCCGGGTATGCCCAACGGCGACGTCGCAACCCTGCTGCAACTGTCCGACATGACCAGCGGTATCCCGAGCTACACGAAGTCCGATGCGATCGTCAACAAGTTCTTCGCGAATCCCGAATATGCCTGGCCTCCACAGGAACTGGTGGACGGCGTCAAGGGACTCCCGGCCGACTTCGCTCCGGGCCAGGGTTGGGAGTACTCGAACACCAATTACGTGCTCTTGGGCATGGTGATCGAGAAGGTGCTGGGTCAGCCGATTGCCGATGTGTTCGAACAGCGACTGTTCGACCCTCTGGGGATGGCCGACACCTCGTTCCCCGGCGGCTCCACCGAGATCGGCAATCCACACATGGACGGCTTGACCGACCAGAACCAGCCGCCCGGGCAAAACGTCGACTCCACCCGTTGGAACCCATCGTTCGCCTTCACCGCGGGCGCGGTCATCTCGACTCTCGACGACCTGAAGAAATGGGGCCACGCTCTGTTCACCGGCGAAGGCGTCCTCGACAGTTCGACTCAGCAGTTCCGGAAGGATTCGATCATCCGCGACATCCCCCCGAACACCGCGACTGCGGGGTACGGCATCGGGATCGGCGATCGGGGCGGCTGGTGGGGCCACGACGGCGACATCCCCGGGTACAACAGCGTGCTGTTCCACAACTACGACTCCGACACCACGATCATCGTGCTCACGAACAGCGACAACACCTTCACCGTTGACGGCAAAGAAGCCTTTCCGGCACCGGCTGTCTCGGCGGGGCTACAGCAGGCAGTGGGCTGACGCCCCATCACAACCGGCCCGTTTGTGAAACCTCGCGGGTGGGTAAAGGCTCTTCGCCTCTGACAGCACCGGAAAGGACGCCATGAGCAACCCCCATTACGATGCAGCCCCACCCGCGACGACCACCACCACTGCCCCCACGTCCGGCAGCGGCCGAAAGATCTCCACAATTCTCGGACTCATTCTCGCTGCGCTCCTGGTGATCGCACTGCTCGTCTTCGTAGTTCAGAACACCGAACAGGTACACATCGAGTTCTTCGGACTCAACCTCGACATGGCACAAGGTGTTGCCCTGCTCCTCGCGGCCGTGGTCGGATTTCTCATCGCACTGCTCGGCAGCGGTTTCTTGCGTCTGCGACGCAAGGTGCGAAATCGACATCACTGACGCCCGACCGCCCTCCCCCCACCACTAAGCTCAGCAAGATGACAGTGCGGGCAGGAATCGTGGTGACCGGTACCGAAGTCCTCACGGGCCGGGTCACCGACCAGAACGGCCCGTGGGTCGCTCAGCATCTCCTCGACATCGGCGTCGACGTCGCGCACATCACTGTGTGCGGTGATCGCCCGGATGACCTCACCGCACAGCTCCAGTTCCTGGCCGACCAACGCGTGGACCTCATTGTCACCACCGGCGGCCTCGGCCCTACCGCTGACGACCTGACCGTTGCAACGGTCGCCGCGTTCTGCGGAAGCGAACTGCACCTCGACGTCGAGCTCGAAAAGCACATTGATTCCATCGTGCAACGGTGGCGCGGACGGATGACTTCTGCGCCCGACGCTGCGCCACTGCGCGAGGGCATCCGCAAACAGGCGATGGTTCCCGAAGGCGCAGAATCCATTCCGCCCACCGGCACCGCACCCGGGGTGGCCATCGCCGCCGAGGTGGACGATTCTGTTCCGGTTCGGCCCGCCATCCTGGTGTTGCCGGGCCCACCCCGAGAACTCCAAGCGATGTGGCCGGCAGCGCTCGACACCGCGCCGGTGGTCGAAGCTCTGGCAGGACGGTCGGAGTTCAACCAGTCGACGATTTTCGCGTATGGCTTGTCCGAAGCAGATCTGGCAGCAACGCTACGGACCATCGAGCATGAGGTCAGCGGCTTCGATGATCTGGAGATCACCACCTGCCTGCGGCTCGGCGAGCTCGAAATGGTGACTCGCTACCCAGAGTCTGCTGCGGAGGCATACTCCCGATTGGCGGAGCAGATCACCTCCCGTCATGGAGCCCAAATCTTCTCGACCGATGGGTCGACCATCGACGACCTGGTGGCGGCAGCGCTCGCCGGCCGTCGTGTCGCGACCGCCGAATCCTGCACTGGCGGGCTCGTCGCGGCACGACTCACCGAACGGCCCGGATCGTCGGCGTATGTGATGGGCGGTGTCGTCTCGTACGCAAACGAGGTGAAGTCCGGGCTTCTCGATGTCCCCGCGCAGATGATCGCCGAGCACGGGGCGGTCAGCGAAGAGGTCGCTGCACGGATGGCCGAGGGCGCGCTGGGCCGGGTCGGCGCTGACGTGGCGGTGTCCACAACCGGGATCGCCGGTCCCGGCGGTGGATCCGAACTCAAACCGGTGGGCACGGTCTGCTTCGGGGTCGCAGTGGCTGGTCAACCGACCGTCACGAAAACTCGACGCCTACCCGGTGACCGAACGAGTGTGCGGGCACTGTCCACAACCGTCGCCATGCACCTGCTCGCGGAAGTGCTGGGTGTACGGGGATGAGAACACTTGGTTTGATCGGCGGGATGAGCTGGGTGAGCACCGCGGAGTACTACCGCACGGTCAACGAACTCGTCGCGGAGCGGCTCGGCGGGCTGCATTCGGCACACATCATCCTGGAGTCCGTCGATTTCGGTGAGATCGAGAAGCTGAAGCTTGCCGGGCGATGGACGGACGTCGGGGCCCACCTCGCCGCAGCAGCCGCGCGGCTGGAGTCGGCCGGAGCCGACGCAATCGTGCTGTGCACCAACACGATGCACTTCGTATCCGAAGCCATCGAGCGTGCGATTTCCATTCCGTTCATCCACATCGCGGACACCACGGCCGACGCCATCATCGCGACGGGTTCATCACGGGTGGGTCTACTCGCCACCGCCTTCACGATGGAGTCCACGTTCTACCGTGACCGCGTCGCCTCGCACGGTATAGACGTGATGACACCCGATGCGGCGGACCGCGATCACGTCAGTTCGATCATCTACGACGAGCTGTGTCACAACGTGATTCGTCCAGAATCCCGCGCTCTCTACCTCGGCGTGGTGGACCGGTTGCTGGCTGAGGGTGCTGAAGGCATCATCCTCGGTTGCACCGAGGTCGAACTGCTCATCGGGCCCGACGACGTCGCAGTCCCTGTGTTTCCGACGACACGGCTGCACGCGCAGGCTGCAGTCGACTTTGCATTGTCCACGCCGTAGCTCGGCGGCTGCTGCAAACGTCTGAGCACCGTGCCCAACTGACAAATCGCATTTTGCTGCCCACACACAATCACTTCGTTTACGGTCGCGACAGAAGATGGCCGCGATACGTCAAGAAGGTGATTGTGCAATGGGATTCACCACGCCTACTCTGCCCAGCGTCGAGATGGACGAGTGGAGCCGCGGGACCCGCGCGGAGAAGATCCGCCCCATGGCCCGCCATTGGGCGGAGGTCGGCTTCGGCACACCCGTTGTGCTGCACCTCTTCTACGTGGTCAAGATCCTTCTGTACATCGTGGTGGGTGGGCTGATCGCCGGGTCGACGTCCGGCCTCGGCGGCGTCACGCAGATCAGCAGCTGGTGGGACGAGCCCATCGTCTTCCAGAAGATCGTGATCTACACCCTGCTCTTCGAGGTGCTCGGGCTCGGCTGCGGATTCGGCCCACTCAACAACCGGTACTCGCCGCCGATGGGGTCCGTCCTCTACTGGCTGCGGCCGAACACCATTCGACTGCCGCCATGGCCTCGGGTGATCCCATTCACCGCCGGCAGCAACCGAACTCTCGCCGACGTACTGCTCTACGCTGCGCTCCTCGTGACGTGCGTGCTCGCTTTGATCTCGGGCGGTGATGGACCGGCGCCCGATCTCGGCAGCGATGTCGGCCCGCTCCCCCTCTGGATCCCGACCGCCGTGCTGGTTGCGCTCGCGCTGATCGGACTAAGGGACAAGACGGTTTTCCTCGCAGCTCGCGGCGAGGTCTACGGCGCACTCGTCGTGACCTTCCTGCTCGCAGGCGCCGACATGATCCTTGCCGCGAAGATCGTCTTCGTCATCATCTGGATGGGTGCCGCCACCTCCAAACTGAACAAGCACTTCCCGTTTGTGGTGTCCACGATGATGTCGAACAACCCGATCGTGCGACCACAGAGGATCAAGCGGAAGTTCTTCGAGCACTTCCCCGATGACCTGCGCCCTGGCCGCCTCTCACGTGTGGTGGCGCACGGCGCCACGGTGATCGAGATGGGTGTGCCCCTGATCCTCTTCTTCTCGCACGGTGGCTGGCCCACCGCCCTGGCGGCCACCGTGATGGTGGTCTTCCATCTCGGTATTCTCAGCGCCATCCCGATGGGCGTGCCGCTGGAGTGGAACGTCTTCATGATCTTCGGTCTGCTGTTCCTGTTCGTCGGCCACGCGGACGTCGCGCCCTCCGACGCCGACCATCTCTGGCTGGTTCTCGCCCTCACCGGTGTGAGCGCGGCCGTCGTGGTGGCAGGCAACCTCTTTCCCGGCAAGATCTCGTTCCTGCCGGGAATGCGTTACTACGCAGGCAATTGGGACACCACACTGTGGTGCATCACGCCCTCCGGCTCGGCAAAGATCGAGGCAGGCATCGTCTCGATCGCCAGCATGCCTGCCGCCCAGCTCGAGCGCGTGTACGGCAAGGAACGCCTGGAGATCCCGTTGTATCTCGGCTATGCCTTCCGCGCGATGAACACACACGGCCGGGCCCTGTTCACCCTGGCGCATCGAGCGATGACCGGACGCAAAGAGTCGGACTACCTGCTCACCGACGGGGAACGCATCTGCAGCACGGCGCTCGGATGGAACTTCGGTGACGGCCACCTCCACAGCGAGCAGCTCATCGCAGCGCTACAGGAGCGGTGTCATTTCGAACCCGGCGAGGTACGGATCGTGCTGCTCGAAGCCCAGCCGATTCACCGCGGAACCCAGCAGTACCGGCTCGTCGACGCAGCCACCGGCGAGTTCGAGCGCGGCGAGGTGCAGGTGGCCGACATGGTGACCCGTCAGCCGTGGGACGACGACGTACCGGTGCACGTTCACTCGGCAGTCGCACCCTGAATCCCGTTCGCGCTCAGCGGTATTCCTCAGCGACGATCCGGATCCGACTGGTCAGAACGCATAGCGGACGGTCAGCCACGGTGCGTGCCTAGCGATCAGGTCGACCATCGTGTGCACGGCATCGGCTTTGACTGTGTTGCGATACCGCACGTTGATACCGCCCGACTGCGACCGCTTGGTCTGCTGGATGCCCGGAGTCCACAACACCTCTTCGGCCTTGGGGTGCCAGCCGAGGTTGACCTCGTGCAGGTCGCGGTTGTGGGTGAGCGTGATGATCTCGACGGCCGCCTGCTGTTTGAAACGTTCATCCGTCGCGTCGCCCAGACGGCGGAGCAACTCCGTCCAGCGCTCCCGCCATCCGGCCGAGAGCACCACCGGCGAGAAGTTCAGGTGCACCTCGTAGCCGGCGTCGACGAAGTCGTTCAACACCGCGAGGCGGTCGTCGATGGTCGACGTACGGATGTCGAGCAACCGCGAGTCCGCCTCCGGCATCAGCGAGAACCGGATGCGGGTGCTCCGCCGCGGGTCGAGGTCGAGCAGGTCCCGGTTCACGTACTTGGTGGCAAAGCTGGCCTTGGCGCCGGCCTGTCTGGCGAAGAACGCGATGAGATCGGCGACGTTGTCGCTGATGGTCGCATCAACACTGCAGTCGCTGTTCTCGCCGATGTCGTAGACCCAATCAGCCGGATCGCACTGGTTGGGCACGGGCTTGGCGCCCTGCCGCCGGATGTGCCTGCCGAGGTAGCCGATGATGGCGTCGATGTTGGTGAACACGGTGACCGGGTTGGCGTAACCCTTCCGGCGCGGCACATAGCAGTAGGCGCAGGCCATGGCGCACCCGTTGGCCGTCGACGGCGCGATCCAGTCAGCCGACCTCCCGTTGGGTCGCGCCGTCAGCGATTTCTTCACACCGAGGACAAGATCTTCTGTCTTGACCCTCACCCACCGATCGACGTTGCCCTCATTGCCGTGCAATGACTGGATCTGCCAGTGCGACTCGACGTCGATGATCTCGGCGTCGGGGAATCGCGCGAGCACCTGCTGGCCGCGCAGATCGGCCTGGGCCTCAGGCTCGGCCCAGATCCGGCGCACCTGCAGCAGCGGTGGTCGGGGGCGCGCAGACGACGAAGAGGTCACGACCGACATCTATCACGGGCCTCTGACAACCGGCCGCCGGACAACAGTCCCGTCGAGCGGACGCCACGGTCACTCGCCGAGGCCGTCACCCCAATCCATGTCCCCGGAGATGGCCGCCATGGTGCTCTGACCGTCGAGCGCCTCGCGGATGATGTCGGCATGCCCGCAGTGATGCGCGGTCTCGCGGAGCAGATGCAGCGCCATCTTGCGGACCGACCACCACTCCCGCTCGGGCTGCCAGGGTGCTGTCGGCTGTGGGATCAGGTCGTCGAGACTCTCCACCTCGGCGATCACGCGGTCGTAGTCCGCAGCGGCCCGGTCGTACTCGTCCAGCCAATCCGACAGCGTCTCGCCCTCATTGAGGGCGTACGCGTCAACAGCCGCGCCCATGTCGAACTCGGCGTTCTCGTCGCGCTCGCGGATGGTCGCGGCATGTTCACGTTCGCCGCGGGCGAGGTGCTTGATCAGGCCTCCGATGGTGAGTCCACTGACCGTGGACCGCGTGCGTGACTGGTCGTCGGTGAGGCCGCGTGCGGTGACTTTCAACAGTGCTCTCTGATCGGCGAGCAGCGTCAGAATGTCCGCTTTCTCGCCGGTGACGGGGACGCTGAGGGTGACGGAGGTGTATGTGCCGGCCATGGTGTGGTCCTTTCGGGGAGGAACTGAAGCGCCTCTGACGTTATGACCGATTGCGGTCAGGAACGGTCCGCGATTGCCGGCCGTTCACACACCGGCTCGCGGGCGGTCAGCACCCACCCACCCCTTTGCTCGCACGATGTCCCATCCGCCGTGATACTGGTAACTAGGGGCAAAACCCCTCTTGAAAACGCTACGGAAACCGGAGACGAAGCAAATTATGAACGCTAAGCAGCCCACCATCATCTACACACTGACGGACGAGGCGCCGATGCTTGCGACCCACGCATTCCTGCCGGTGGTCCGTGCTTTCGCCGGTGCGGCTGACATCAACGTCGAATCAACCGACATCTCCGTGGCGAGCCGCATCCTCGCCGAGTTCCCCGATTACCTGCCCGAAGATCAGCGCATTCCGGACAACCTGGGCGAGCTGGGTCGGCTCACCCAACTGCCCGACACCAACATCATCAAGCTGCCCAACATCAGTGCCTCTGTGCCGCAGTTGCTCGCCGCGATCAAGGAGCTCAAGTCCAAGGGGTACAAACTCCCCGACTACCCGGGCAACCCGAAGACCGAGGAAGAAAAAGAGATCCACGATCGCTACGTCAAGTGCCTCGGCAGTGCGGTCAATCCCGTTCTGCGCGAAGGTAATTCGGACCGGCGCGCACCCAAGGCAGTGAAAGAGTACGCGCGCAAACACCCCCACAGCATGGGCGAGTGGTCGATGGCGTCACGCACCCACGTCGCACACATGCGCGAGGGCGATTTCTACCACGGCGAGAAGTCGATGACCGTCGACAGTGACCGCGAGGTCAAGATGGAACTGCTGACCGAGAGCGGCCAGACGCTTGTGCTCAAGCCCAAGGTGACGCTCAATGCCGGCGACGTGATCGACAGCATGTTCATGAGCAAGAAGGCCCTGGTCCAGTTCTACGAAGAACAGATGGAGGACGCCTACAAGACCGGCGTCATGTTCTCGCTCCACGTCAAGGCCACCATGATGCGGGTGTCGCATCCCATCGTCTTCGGGCACGCAGTCCGGGTTTTCTACAAGGACGCGTTCGCCAAGCACGGCGAGCTGTTCGACGAGCTGGGTGTCAATGTCAACAACGGCTTGTCCGATCTGTACGACAAGATCGAGTCACTCCCGGCGTCGAAAAAAGAAGAGATCATCGACGACCTGCACAAGTGCCATGAGCACCGTCCCGAGCTGGCCATGGTGGATTCGGCCCGCGGCATCTCGAACTTCCATTCGCCGAGCGACGTGATCGTCGATGCCTCCATGCCGGCGATGATCCGGGCCGGCGGCAAGATGTACGGCGCCGATGGCCGGCCCAAGGACACCAAGGCCGTGAACCCTGAGTCCACCTTCTCCCGCATCTACCAGGAGATGGTGAACTTCTGTAAGACCAACGGCGCCTTCGACCCGGCGACGATGGGCACCGTCCCCAATGTCGGTCTGATGGCACAGAAGGCCGAGGAATACGGTTCACACGACAAGACCTTCGAGGTTCCCGAAGGCGGCGTCGCCAACATCACCGACCTCGCGACGGGTGAGGTGCTCTTGACCCAGAACGTGGAAGAAGGCGACATCTGGCGCCTCTGCATCGTCAAGGACGCGCCGATCCGCGACTGGGTGGCACTGGCCGTGCGGCGTTCACGTGAGTCGGGGATGCCCGTGGTGTTCTGGCTCGATCCCTATCGTCCGCACGAGAACGAACTGATCACGAAGGTGAAGACGTACCTCGCCGACCACGACACCGAGGGACTCGACATCCAGATCATGTCGCAGGTGCGGGCCATCCGGTACACGATGGAACGGCTCGTCCGCGGTCTCGACACCATCTCCGCGACCGGCAACATCCTGCGCGACTACCTCACCGACCTGTTCCCGATCCTCGAGCTGGGTACGAGCGCCAAGATGCTCTCGATCGTGCCGCTGATGGCCGGCGGCGGACTGTATGAAACGGGCGCCGGCGGTTCGGCACCCAAGCACGTCAAGCAGTTGCTCGAAGAGAACCACCTGCGGTGGGATTCGCTCGGCGAGTACCTGGCGCTCGCTGTCAGCCTGGAGGACCTCGGCACCAAGACCGGCGACAAGCGGGCGACCGTGCTGGCGAAAACACTCGATGCCGCGACCGGAAAGCTGCTGGAGAACAGCAAGGGGCCCTCGCGCAACACCGGCGAGCTCGACAACCGGGGCAGCCAGTTCTATCTCGCGATGTACTGGGCGCAGGAGCTGGCCGACCAGACCGAAGACGAGGAACTGCGCAAGCACTTCGCGCCGCTGGCCAAGACGCTGGCCGAGAACGAAGACACCATCGTCAAAGAGTTCAACGAGGCCCAGGGACAACCCGCAGATATCGGCGGCTACTACGCACCCGACCCCGAGCTCGCGACCGCCGTCATGCGGCCGAGCAAGACCTTCAACGAGGCCCTGGAGTCTGCCCAGAAGTGACGTGCCCGCCGCGCTGACGGACAATAGCGTCTGAACAGCAACCTTTTGACATGGACGGATTGTGGGAGACCTGAGGTTTCCCGTGATCCGTCCTCGTCGTTTTCAGGTGCCATCGATCCGCACCGGGGTCTCGAACCGACACCGGCATCGGACGCGCGCTTTCCACGAATGGTAAATCGGTGCGTTCTATGGCAAAGTGACTGCCGTCACACCGGCTCCAAGAACGTGGGTCGCCGCCAGACACCGGAATATGTCTGCGCCGATGTTCGTGCCCCGCGCTGGTGAATCGGAACCAAACCCGTGTGGGCGGCAACGGGACGCAGGCATGGAAGGAATGCCTTCGATGACCGATTTGACGCCATTTTACGATGACGTGCAGTCCCACTACGACTTGTCCGACGAGTTCTTCGCGTTGTTCCTAGACCCCACCCGCACATACAGCTGCGCGTATTTCGAGCGCGACGACATGACACTCGAGGAAGCAGAGATCGCCAAAATCGAGCTGGCACTGGGCAAATGCGACCTGGAGCCAGGGATGACACTGCTCGACGTCGGTTGCGGGTGGGGATCGACCCTCCTCCACGCAGTTGAGAAATACGACGTGAACGTCATCGGGCTCACCCTCAGCCGCAATCAGCACCAATATGCCAGCGAATTGCTGGAGAACCGGTCTGCCACCAATCGCAGTGCAGAGGTGCGATTGCAGGGCTGGGAGGATTTCGACCAACCGGTCGACCGGATCGTGTCGATCGGCGCATTCGAGCACTTCCGGCGCGAACGCTATGACGCCTTCTTCGACCGTTGCAATACCCTCTTGCCCGACGACGGCCGGATGCTGTTGCACACCATCGTCGGTTTCAACCGCCACCAGATCCGGGACAAGGGACTGCCCATCAACCGGGCGATCATGGAGTTCGGGAAGTTCATCCAGTTCGAGATCTTCCCGGGAGGTCAACTGCCCGAACCACAGTGGGTGGTGGACGGCGCGCACGGAGCCGGCTTCAACGTCGAGCGCATCCACCCGCTGCAGTTGCATTACGCTCGCACACTCGATTGCTGGGCGGAGGCATTGCAGAAGCGGCGCGCCGAGGCGATCGAGATCGCATCGGAGGACACCTACAACACCTACGTGAAGTACTTGACCGGTTGTGCCGATTACTTCCGTAAGGGGTACATCGACATCATGCAATTCAGTCTCGCGAAGCCGGCCGCCCGGCCGCTACCGGCGAAGTACTCCCAGGGCTGACAAACAGTGCCCTACTTGGACAAAGATGGCGAGGTGTCGGTTCTGCATTTCGGCGGGCACGACTCCCCCGATCCTCAGAACCGTTTCAATCCGGACTGGCTCAAGACCGTTCATGCTCTGCTCGACGAGGTGGAAGCCGAGGCCGGGCCGCGCGCCCTTGTCACAACCGGCCACGGCAAGTACTACTCCACCGGAGCAGATCTGAGCTGGGGCGCGCAGAATCCGGACCAGATCGACGGGTGCCTGAGTGAGATCCAGGCTCTGCTCGCGCGTCTCCTGGCGTTTCCGATGCCGACCGTGGCGGCGATGCAAGGTCACGCTTTCGGTGCAGGTGCGTTCCTCGCCATCGCCCACGACCACTCGGTGATGCGGGCCGACCGCGGTTATCTCTGCTTCCCTGGCATCACCCTGGGTGCAGCCTACGCACCCGGTGTTCTGGCGCTGACCGCTGCGCGTCTGCCTGCGCGTGCCGGACATGAAGCACTGATGACCGGCCGGCGATACGGCGGCCAGGAGGCACTTCGGTTGGGGCTTGTCGACGAGGTCGCGGAGGAGGCGGACGTGCTGAAAGCCGCGGTCGACTGGGCTCGCTCCAACGCAGGCACCCGGTCTGAGGTACTCGGTGACATCAAACGTGGTCTGCATCCAGAGGTGTTCGAGGCACTGAAGGAACCCGTCAGCGGATACAACCAGTAGGGGACAAGCGCGGCGCTCGTTGCCGATTACGTTCTCGTGCAGGACAGTTGGTCACATCAAGGTGCGACGAGTCAGCCGCGCTCGGGTGCGAAGGCATGTGGGAATCGATCTCGCAGTACCGCGCTTGCTCTTCGCTGGGAAGCACTCGTCCACTCAGCGCCGTGCGGCGGCGTTCACCGTCGTCAGAACCGAATGCAGCCGCTCGAGGGTGTCCAGGTCGACGCCGAGAGCCTCGACGACCGCATCGGGAATGAGAAGTGCTTTCTCGCGGACTCGGAGCCCCTGTGCGGTGAGCTCGATGACGGCCAATCGCTCGTCTGCCGGATCGCGGCGGCGGGTCAGGTACCCGGTTGCCTCCAGCCTTTTCAGAAGCGGCGAGAGCGTGGCCGAGTCGAGCTGCAGGGCGGTGCCGATCTCCTTGACCGAGCGTGGCGACTGCTCCCACAGCGCGAGCATCACGAGGTATTGCGGGTGGGTCAGGTTGAGCGGTTCGAGCAACGGCCGATAGACAGCGAGCACCGAGCGGTTGGCGACTGCCAGCGCAAAGCAGACCTGCCGTTCGAGAGCCAGGGGATCCACATGGCCATCTTGTTGCCTCGACATTGTGCTCACGGAACTCTTCCTCGATCGAACAGGTATCACCGCTTTTCAGCGGCTGGTGACCCGGATTGACATCCAATCTACTGCATAGGACGCGATTCAATCGCGTGTTATTCGCTTGCGACTCGGCGTTGTGACCTCTGTCATCATAACTGGCTCGCTCTCGGTCATCGGCGTAGCGTGCTATTAGATAGCGCGCGATGTATTGCCGTGCGCACCAATGGCGAGTCCGGTGCAGCCCGGTCGAAGTCACAGACCGGTAGCGTCCCCGACGACGCCGGAGACCGTAGAAGTGGAGCGAGTGTGACATCTGAGCCAGATCGACCGGCCTTCTTCCAGTACGTGAAGTACTGCTACGGAGCCAAGTTGCCCGACAGCATGAGTGAGTGGGTCGCCAACGACCAGGCGGGCCCAGGCGCCACCCGGCGAATGATCATTCGCTGGGCGATACCCTGCATCCTCCTGCTCGCCCCGATGTTCTTCGTGCAGGCGTCGATTTACGTCCGCCTGAACATGACAGTTCCCATCTTCCTGCCGTATGTCATGTTCTCGATCGCACTGAACCGCGTGTACCGCCGTCACCGACTGGCCCAGCACGGGTTGGATCCCGACCTTGTCAACGCGATCGCCCGAAAGCGCGACGCCCATCTCTACGAGGCGTACGAACAGAAGTACCGGGGCAAGTAGAGCTGTCGAGTCCCGGACCGCTGCACCCCACTGGTTCACAATCGCCGATTCGGGTACTCGGCAACCATGCCTGCTGACGCTCCTGACGAATCCAAGTACGACCCACAAAACCCCGAACCGGACAACACTGCCGGGCTCGAGGCCGGGGGCAGCGTCACTCCCGGCGACACCCCGCCCGCGGAAACGGGTGTCGGTGGCCCGAATCATGAACCGCCTCAGCGTGGCCGCGCCGGCCCGATCATCGCCATCGGCGTGATCTCGTTCATTGTGCTCATCATCGCGATCGGTCTCATCGCTCGCGTCGTAGGCCTGTTCTGACCTCAGCATCCAGTGCAGACACGCAGCGTCTGACCACTTTTGATCGCTACCTTTGAATGATGGCTGAAATCGAGGAGTCCCCAGTGTCCACGAAGACAGAGATAGCCGGTCTCGAAAGCACTTTCGCAGACGAACTGCCCGCCCTCACCGTTCCATGGCAGGGCGCTCCCTCACCCGACCCCAGCCTGCTCGTCCTGAACGAACAGCTCGCCGAATCGCTGCACCTCGACGTCGAAACGCTGCGCACCGCCGGAGGAGTCGCCGTCCTGTCCGGGACGTCAGCGCCTCATGGGGCAAAGCCCGTCGCGATGGCGTACGCCGGCCACCAGTTCGGGGGCTACACGCCGCTGCTCGGCGACGGTCGGGCCCTGCTCCTCGGCGAACTGATGACCGATGACGGTCGCCGGGTGGATCTGCATCTCAAGGGTTCCGGGCGTACCCCGTTCTCCCGCGGCGGCGACGGCTTCGCCGTAATCGGGCCGATGCTGCGCGAATACCTCGTCAGCGAGGCCATGCACGCCCTCGGAATCCCCACGACGCGCTCGCTGTCTGTGGTCGCGACCGGACAATCCGTTCGCCGAAACGGTCTCGAACCGGGAGCCGTGCTCGCGCGGATTGCGTCGAGCCACCTACGCGTGGGCACGTTCGAGTTCGCGGTTCGACAGGGCGAGATCCTGCAGCCACTCGCCGACTACGCAATAGCCCGCCACTACCCCGCACTGGCCGAACTGCCCCAGCAAGGTACACACAACCGATACCTGGCCTTCTTCGAGGCGGTGGTGGATGCGCAGGCCTCACTGGTGGCCCAGTGGATGCTCGCGGGCTTTGTGCACGGCGTGATGAACACGGACAACACAACGATCTCGGGGGAGACCATCGATTACGGCCCCTGCGCTTTTCTCGACGCGTTCGACCCGAACGCGGTGTTCAGCTCCATCGACCACGGCGGCCGGTACGCGTTCGGCAATCAGCCCGCGGTCCTGAAATGGAACCTGGCGCGCCTCGCAGAGACCCTGCTGACACTGATCGATTCCGCGCCCGACGACGCCATTGCCGCGGTGACCGAAGTGCTGAACACCTTCGATGCGCGCTACGCGACTTACTACTCGAAGGGCATGGCGGCAAAACTCGGCGTGGCCGGCGCAGTCGTCGAACAAGAATTGATCGACGAACTCCTCACTCTGTTGGCCGACCACGGGGTCGATTGGACGGGCACCTTCCGCGCCCTCGCCGACGAACTCCGTGGCGACTCGACCGCTCTGGACAGTCTGCTGCCTCGTGAGCGCACCGCGTCATGGTTGCAACGATGGCGCGACGTTCTGGCGGACGCGGGAGTGGGGCTGCCGGAAGCCGCAGATGCGATGGACCGCGTGAACCCGATCTACATTCCGCGCAATCATCACCTCGACGCCGCGTTGCGCGCCGCCACGGACGGCGATGTCGGTCCCTTCGAGAGGTTGCTGGAGGTGGTCACGCATCCCTTCGAGCGGCGCGACGAGTGGTCCGAATACAGCGGGCCCGCACCGTTGGTGTTCAGCGAGAACTTTCAGACGTTCTGCGGCACTTGAGGACAGGTGCCATTCACCCTTTCCTGCCCTGACGCACCACGGCTTTGAGGATCTCCTCGGTACGACCGCGCGATGTATCGGCCGGACTGACGGTGTCGGGCCATGAGTCCGTCTCGGACAATGCCCACTCCGACCACTCGATGATGTGCGCGAAGTGCCCGACCATGTAGCGATTGGCCAGGGTCAGCAGGTGGCGGCGCTCAGGGTGTGAACCCCGATCCGGTTCCAACATCCGTTCGGCGTTGGAGATGAACAGGTTCCGGGCCGCCTCGGCCTGATCACGCATGTTGCGCAGGTTCGCCCGCAGATCCTCGATCGAGCCCTGTTCTGCGAAGCACACGCGGATCATCCCCTCGAAGACCAACGCGGGCGGCTGCGACTGGGTGGCCAGCCACTCGGTGAGCGCTGTTCGGCCCTGCGGCGTGATCGAGTAGATGGTCCGATTGCGCCGCTTGCCTGCGGCTTCGGTTCGCGCAGTGACCAGGCCACGTTCGAGGAGTCGCTTCGGTGCGTTGTAGCGCTGCCTGTCTGCTCGCGGCCACAGTGCGGAGACCCCTCGTCCGACCTGCTCGGCAATTTCGTAGGCCGATCTGTCCTTGGCCGTCAGTAGACCCAAGATCACATACGACGTCGTGTTGAGGTCGCCCTGGGCCACTGATCTCCTTCCCGCGGAGCACCGGGTTTCGATACGGCCACGAGAGCCGATCCTACCGAGACGCTTCGCCGGAGCCTCCGCGACGCCTGCTGCTAGCCGCCGCTTGTATCCTCTGCCGCATCGTCGATGTGCTCGCCGGTGTCGGTGGCCGGGCCTGCATAGATCAAGGGAACCAAGGACTTGGCGACCATTGCCGCAGGCGGAATACCTTCTGCTGTCGGAGCAAGGTTGCCCCACACCACGATCGTCACGTCGTTCACAGGGTCGTAGCCCATGAAGGAGTTGTAGCCGGGCATCTCGCCGATGTGTCCGTACATCGGTCCCATCTTGGCGATCCCGTAGCCGTAGCTACTCCCCGATGGGTCGTCGGGATCAGACGGTTGCACGCTGTCCATTCGCAGCTTCTGGGTCTTCTCGTCGAGCAGATCGCCCTTGCCGATCGCCTTGACCCAGGTGGCCAGGTCGTTGGCGGTTGAAATCCCCTGCCCCGCAGCCCAAGTCCACGATGGGTTGTCATTGGTGGTGGTCCGCGGGGTGACGGTGCCGGACTCGATGGCGGCCAGCTTCTCGGGTGAGAGTGACTCCTTGCCCTCACCCAGCGTCTCGACGTTCCCGCTGTACGAATAGCCGTTCACGTAGGTCGCCGGGATGGAGGTGTCGGTGCTGGCAGGGAACGAGGTGCCCGTCATTCCCAACTCGGTGAAGAAGCGGTCCTGGAAGATCTGGCCGAGTGGTTTCCCGTCGAGTTGCTCGGCGATCAGACCCAGCAGAACCGTGTTGGTGTTGCTGTAGTTGTACTCGGCACCGGGCGGGGCCAAGGGTGGGTTGGCGAACGCCAGAGCCAGCAGTTGTTCTGGCGTCCACACCTTTTCGGGCTCTGTGTCCAGTGCCGTGTTCAACTCCAGCGTGGCCGTGTAGTTGTAGAGTCCGCTGCGCATGTCGAGTAGCTGCCCGATTGTGATGTTCTGCCCATTGGGGACGTCGGGACGGTATTTGCTGACCGGGTCGTCCACGGAGATCTTGCCCTCTTGGACCATCTGCATGATGGCCGTGCCGGTCCACGTCTTGGTGTTGGATCCGATGCGCACCTTGGTATCTGGGGTCGGAGCTTCGGTGGAGCCGATTCCGAGGGTCCCCCACGACTTCGTGTAGTCGCCCTCGGGCGTCCGGACCAACACCATCATGCCGATCTCGCGGAACTCGGTCGCCATCTCGTCGACCACCTTGTCCATCGCGGCAGGGTCGAGAGGCACCAGCGCACCACCCGGCGCCGCGCTGTTCGATGACGACGTCGACGAACTACTCGAGTCCGACGAGCATGCGGTGGCCACAAGAGCCGCTGTGAGCATCACGGCGACGGCCGCAGCCTTACGGTTCCGGTGCCGCCGACCTACGCGGGTAGATGAGGACGGTGATGACATGTTTTCTCCCCTGGTGTGGCGATCGTGTTCGGTCGGGCTGCACAAACTCTTGATAGGGCGTTCGTCGGTCATGCTGGGGCCTTCGTGAAGGTGCCGAGGCCCTGGGCATCGAGATACTCGACGGTGAACGATGTGGCGGTCCCGTCCGCAAGGGTGAACTCGACACCCGTGGGTCCGACTGCGTTCTCCCCCGACGTCTCGAACCAGTAGGTATCACCGTCGTAGTGTGTGAGCGGGTAACGCAGCTGTTGATCTCTACCGAGCCTGAGCACGAGGTCTGTGCCCTCGACCATGATTTCGGCGGCGCCGTAGAACGGACTGTCGAACTTGCCCACGTAGGACGAAATGGCTTGTGGCGGCGCAGCACCCGCCGGCGCGCTCGCGTAGTCGGTCTCAGAGCGACCATGTTCGACGAGTTGCTTGAACTGGCCCGACACGTACGGCACCCAGTCGACGGTCAGCTCGCCGTTCTTCGCGTAGTCCATGAACTGGGCGGATATCGTTTCCGAGACACCGATGGGTGCCGTATTGGCGAGCACAACGATTCCGAGATCTTCACTCGGCAACAACTCCACGTCGGTGCTGGCGCCCAAGGCGAACGCGCCGGCGTGAGCAACCTGCACCCGGCCTCGGTCGTCGGTGTTGATCGAGAAGCCGGTTCCGTAAAAGCTTTCTCGTGCACCAGGTTCAGTCGCCGGACGAGAGAACGCGTGGGCCTGGTGGGTGTACTGCAGCGCTTCGGGATCCACGATCTCCCGGCCGTCGAACATCCCATCCGCAAGCTCCATGCGTATCCAGGCAGCCATGTCGTCGACCGAGGAACTGGCGCCGCCCGCCGGTGATTGCGCCTCTGGATTGCTGACGTACTTCGCCTCCCAGGTGTTGGTTGCGGGATCGGTGAGCACGTGGTTGTACGCGTGGTTCGGAGCGTTCCGCCACTCGTCTGTACTCGATGTGGTGTTCGACATTCCCAGCGGTTCGTAGATCGTCTTCTCTGACAGCTCGGCCCACGTCGTGTTCTCGGATTTCGCAGCGGCAACGCCGGCGACCGTGAAGCCATAGTTCGAGTACGCGTAGTTGTCCCGAAAGCGATCGAGCGGAAGCTGGTCGAGCCGCGACACGATGTCCTCGTACCCGTAGCCCAGGTCTTCGAGCAGGTCGCCGCCGTGGTCGGGAAGGCCCGATCGATGGGAGAGCAGGTCGGTGAAGGTGGCGTTCTGGGTGACGTAGGGGTCTGCGACCACAAATCCTGGCTCGTACCGTTTCACCGGCTCGTCCCAGGAGATCTTGCCGTCGCCGACGAGTGTGGCGATCACGCTGGACGCCAGAGGTTTTGACACCGACGCGAGCTGGAACATCGTGCTGGTGTCCACCGGTTCGGGTTCGCCCACCTTGCGGACACCGAAGCCCTTGGCGTAGACCACCTCGTCCTTGTAGACGACCGCCACCGCGATACCCGGGGCGCCGGTACGGGACATCATGTCGTCGACGAACCCGTCGATCTGATCGGTCGCCGCATCCACCGCTGCCCGATCGATCTGTGCTGCCGCGAGATTCGTCGGCGCCTCTGCGGGTGAACTCGACGATCCCTGAGACGACGAACCACATGCGGAGAGAACAAGTGCGGTCGACACTCCCAACGCCAGCGCGTAGGTGAGAAGGGCCGGCCGAGTGCTCATTCTTCGCTCCATCACAGGGCGGTTCGCCTCGGCGACCCGTCGACATCGATACGGCACGGGCCGATCCACTCTGATGTGGACGCCTCGAGCCGATGTGGTGACCATACTTCCACGAAGTGCAACTTGCACGGTGTAATTTGCAGTAATTACTGCCCGCACAGGAGTGGGTATCGAGTCGGACCCAGGAAGTGGTGCGCCACCATGTCATCAGTCGAACCTCACGCGAAGACGTATCGAGCAAGGACAACGCTGGTTGCCTTCGCCGTCGGTGGTCTGCTGTTCGCCGCCGCATGCTCAGGCAACTCGTCTGAATCCGACGAGCCGTCGCCCAGTGGACAAGGTCAGACGCTGCCGGCCGCTGCGACGACCATCATGGAGACCGAACCGTACGAGGCCGCGCGGTGGTCATATCTCGTGGTGGACCCGGAAACCGACGAGGTCGTCTACAGCAACCTCGCCGATGAGTTCATGTTCATGGCCTCGCAGACAAAACATTTCACCGTCGGGACGGTCTACCAGGACCTCGGAGTCGACCGCCGACTGACCACTCCTGTCTACGCAACGGCAGCTCCTGTGGGTGGAACGCTCAGTGGAGATCTCGTCCTGGTGGGCTCCGGCGATCTGGCGCTCGGCGGACGCAATGCACCCGACGGCAGGTTCGACTTCGCCACCGACGGCATCGACCACGTGTACGCCGATGCCATCCCGGGGGCGGTTCTCGCACCCGGCGATCCGCTCGCCGGACTCGATGACCTCGCCGCCCAGGTTGTCGCATCCGGACTCACCCGCATCGACGGTGACGTACTCGTCGACCCCCGGTTGTGGGAGCGCTACACAACGGTCGAAGGGGTGGTCCCGTCGATCTACGTCAACGACAACCTGGTGGACATCCAAGCCACACCAGGTCAACCCGGACAGCCGGCGACCATCCAGATGCTGCCCGGCAACGGGCTTTTCCGACTCGACTCGCAGGTGACCACCGGTGCGCCCGACAGCGACTCCACCATGACGGTCAGCGCGGACGAGCTCGATCCCACCCTCATCCGGGTGACCGGTTCAGTACCCGCCGGCAAGTCGACATTGACGGTCTTCCGCATCACCGACGCCCCGACCTGGGCGCGTCAGCTGTTCATCGAAGCCCTGCAGCGCAAGGGCGTAACGGTCTCATCGACTGCCAAGGTGAACGAGCAGGCCGCACTCCCGGCAAAGAACAGCTATCGAGATGATCTGCGTGTGGCGAAGCTCGAATCCGTACCGCTCCAGGAGATGGGCTCGATGATCCTGGCCACCAGTTACAACACGGGCGCGAACGATTTCCTCTGCCTGCTGGCGGTCGAGGCAGGTTCTCAGGAGTGTTCAGACGGTCTGCCCGCGATCCGGGAACTCACCACCGAGGCCGGCATCTCGCCGTCCGAGTTCGTCATCGTCGACGGTCAAGGCAGCGATCCGTCGTCGGCCACACCCGCCGCGATCACGAAATGGTTCAAGTGGGTGGACGGACGACCCTGGGCCGACATCTTCTGGGCGGGACAACCGATCCTGGGCGAGCGCGGCTCCCTCAGCGGAGTGGGCGTCGACAGTCCCGCCAAAGGAAAGGTCGTCGGTAAGACGGGAACCTCCGCCGACGCCGAGCCCGTCACGGGACGGTTGGTGATGACGATCCAGGGGCTGTCGGGCTATCTCGAAGTCGCTGACGGCCGTCGACTGCTCTTCGTCGTCGGGGTCAGCAACGCGGTGTTCCCCGATCTGCCCCGCGGGATCTTTCAGGTCGGCGACGACGTGGGTATGGTCGCGGCAGCATTCCAGCAGGCCCAGAGCAAGTGATGCGCTGATCCCCGTGCCTCTGCCCCTCGGCACGGACGACGATCTCCGTCAGTCGACGTACTGCCTCGGAACCTGCCACGTTCGACCGAACTCTCGGTCGAACGACTGTGGCTGGAAGGGACTTTCGCCACCGGCGGGGTAGTTCGTCATCTCGCCGAACACCACTCGCCCGCCGACGACGTACAGGTCGACCCGGACGAAATCCGTCGAGGCGGCCAGTTTCTCGGACACGATGATCATCTCGTCCAAGCACGCCGGTGCCGGCTGGGGATGCTCGGCGCGCGGAGGACCACCACTCAGTGGCAAGGGGGTCCAGGGCCTCCGGTAGAAGTTCTGGGTTCTCCTGCCGAATCGACCGGTGTCGACCTGGATGAACTCGCATCTGCCGTGGAAGACGAAGAACTTGTAGTCGTCAGGTACCACGCCATGGCCATTCGTCAGCAGCTCTTCGACGAAGACCCGTCGAGGGACATGGCCGTACGCCCACTCCCGGTTCGGGCCCTGCCCATACAACTGCTCTTGCCAGTAGCGTGCGATCGCCACCAATTGGGCGCGGTCCGCGTGCTCGGGGCGGACATGGATGTAGGACCAGCACGCCTCCACCCCAGGCAGGCGCGCGCCTTGATCGGCAGCTTCGGAGACCACTACGACAGCACCGCTACCGTGGGACGGTTTCACGACGAACTGTCGCGGCAGGGCTTCGGTGAGAAGCTGCTCAGGATCGTCCACGGTCGCATACACGGCCGGCAGATACCCCGTGCCCACCGTGGTCCCGACGTACTCGCGTACCGCGACCTTGTCGGCGAACGTCACCACGAGGTTGCGATGGTCTCGCAACATCTTGTACCGGACTTTCTCGGTGAACGTTTCCGGCTTCCGTGTCTGCGTGAGCCGCCACCATCGCACCAGCCTGCTGCGTTCGCGCCACCGCGCGTGTCTCATACCCGGCCCTCAGTCGGCCACGGCACACAGCCGTGCCGGTGGGTTCACATACATCGTCATCGGGGTAGAAGCTACACACGTGCTCGAGCCGACTCAGCGTCGGCGGAACACATCGCGGAGCCGACGCTCGTGTTCCTTGCGCCGCAAGGCCTCGGCTTCGTCTTCGAGGTCGGCATGGCTGATCACGCGCGCAACAACGATCGCGACAGCGATCGACACGATCACCCAGACAACGGCTCCGACGCCGATCCACCACCACACCCGGGGAAGTATGTCGTACCGAAAATGCGCCGGAACAGGCAATGGTCATAGTGATCTTTACGGTCAACACGCAGCGGTCAAACCGTTGCGGTTCGCCTTCTCCGCAACCAGAAGCGCACAATGGGGTAACACGGCAGACACCTCCTTCGGTGTCGAAGCGAACAAGGGAACCCCACATGGGCACCAGCAGTGAGCTCAACGGCGTTCTCAGCGAGCGACACGTCATCGCAATCGCTGTCGGGATGCTGATGCAACGCTGCAAGCTCAGACGCGTCGATGCCGCGCGGCGACTGAAGCAGGTCGCGACCGTGTCAAAAGTGTCGGTGTTCCATGCCGCGTCGGAGTTGATCGACTCACACCCGAGACCACTGCGGCCTGAATACAACTGACACGAGAGCCTCGACTTGCCGAGACCGCGGCGGCGATCACCCCGCAGATCGAGACAAGTTGTCTGGTATCTGGGCCCAGGCAGGTTGCCCGCGCAGGAATCCGGCGGGGGTGGTTGAGTTGACATCCAACCCGAGGAGTGTGCTCATGGCCGAAGACGACCGGCGCGCGCAGTCGGCGTCGCACTACACGCGGATCACACCTTCTCGCGGACTGACTTCCGTGCTGGCCCTCGCCGCGCAGGTGACCGGTTGCCCGATCGCTTTGATCAACGTGATGGACGGGACGCATCAATACACCGTGGCTGCTCACGGATTCGACGCCGGAGTCGTCGTTCCGCTGGGCATGTCCGCGTGCGCGGGGGTGATCTCACGGGGTGCGCCGGTGACCATTCTCGACTCCGCCAGTCCGAACGCAGACGAGGACGTCGCGGATCCTTTGCGCCGCGCAGGCTTTCGTGCCTACGCCGGCATTCCCCTGCTCGGTCGCGAAGACCTGCCGGTAGCCACACTGTGCGTCCTCGACAACGAGGCGCACACGGCACAGGACTTCGATCTGGTGGCACTGCAACATTGCGCGGTCCTGGCGGGTGAGGCCCTTGACGCGGCAAGGTCGCAGAACAGTCGGATAGGCATCGACGGCAGGGCGCTCCGCAGCCACGGCGATGGCAAACTCGGTGTCGGCGAGGTGTCCGCAGCGATCGACAACGGCCAGATCGTGCCGTGGTACATGCCGATCGTCGACCTACAGACCGGTGAGCTGACGGCCGTCGAAGCACTGGCGCGATGGGTGCACCCTGAACGCGGGGTGCTTGCCGCCGACTCCTTCATCCCGCTGGTCGAGAACACAGATCTCATCATCGAGTTCGACCTGACCATGCTGGCCAGGGCAGTTGCCGACCTGCAGCGGTGGCGTCGCGAACGCACCGACGCCGACCACATCGGGGTCGCGGTCAACTTCTCCGCCCACCATTTCTATCGTCCCGACTGCGCCGACCGGATCGACAAGGTGACCGCGGCGGCCGGCGTGGCCCCCGCGTCGATCACCCTCGAGATCACTGAATCCGTTGCCGTACCCACCGCTGCGCTCATCGATGCCCACGTCATAGACGATCTCCGGGAACGCGGCTACATCGTCGTCTTCGACGACATCGGTGGGCCCTGGCTACCTGCCGAACATCTGCTCGGGATCGGCGTCAACGGCCTCAAGGCCGACCGCACCGTCGGGTCGTCGCTGCACACGCCGACCGGACGTGCAATCGCCCGCGCCCTGACCGCACTCACCGCCGAGCTCGGCCAATTCCTGGTCATCGAAGGCATCGAGACCGCTGAACAGGCACACCAGGCACGCATCGTCGGGGCCCGCTACGGGCAGGGCTATCACTGGTCCGCCGCGCAACCCGCCGACGCATTCCCGATGCTGTCGAGTGCGCCCCGCCTGACGTAGACCGTGCGAGGCGGACAGTCCGGCACACAGCCACCCGCACTCGAGGCCCGCCAGAAGCAAAAAGTCCGACCCTCGGGGAGGATCGGACTTCGTGGACTGCGATGACGGTGGCCAGAGTCGGGATCGAACCGACGACCTTCCGCTTTTCAGGCGGACGCTCGTACCAACTGAGCTACCTGGCCGGGCGGCACCCGAACCGAATGCCAATCTAACTTGGTGTTGCGATCTCCGGCGAACCGAAGATGTAAAGCGACCCTGACGGGACTCGAACCCGCGACCTCCGCCGTGACAGGGCGGCGCGCTAACCAACTGCGCCACAGGGCCTTGCATGCTTGCCAGTGTCATCTGGCTCGCGTACCCCCTACGGGATTCGAACCCGCGCTACCGCCTTGAAAGGGCGGCGTCCTAGGCCGCTAGACGAAGGGGGCCGGTGTTCTCCGTAAGGGAGCTGAATCAGCTTAGGACACCGGCGGAGAAAATCCCAAATCAGCAGGTCAGACCGCATTATTTGATCAGTTTGCCACCCCGGGTCGCCGACGCACCGTTCTGATCACCGCGCCCGTGTTCGAACACGGGCGTCGCGACCAAACGCGTGCGGCAGCACACCGACCGGCCGCGTGCCCCGACTACACGACCCTGCGCCGCCGTCTTGTAAACTTCGTTGCGCCCTGAAATGGGCACGCCCCTTTAGCTCAGTTGGTAGAGCTACGGACTTTTAATCCGCAGGTCCTCGGTTCGAGCCCGAGAGGGGGCACTACGAACACCGTGGTCAGAGCGTTTCGGCTTTGGGCCTATCGCAAGCCATCTACCTACCCAGGTTTTACCCCGGTCTGAGCGCGTCCGTGTCGGATCTGTCACCGCAGGGTGGCATCATTGACGTGTGGTCAACACGGGGGATGTCGACAGGCGTGCACGTGACCGCAAGATTGTTCAGCACCCAAACCGTCGGTGGCCCGTATACGCGCTCATAGTGCTCATCATCCTGTTGGTTTCGAGCCTGTCGGGGGCGATGATTGACAACGACGGCGCATTCGGCACGTTCTGCGTGGTCGCAGCAGTGCCACTGCTTGCAGTAGCGATAGGCGGCGTGACAACACACTTGTACCACCAGCTCAGCGCCGATAAAGCGCTTGAACTACGTGTGCGAAGTGCCACTTACACGACCCTCAACCTCAACAGCGGGGTCCGATATGCCGACCGGAAGATCGAGGAAGCGACAGCTGCTTTTGCAGCGGACGACGCGGGCAGCGGCTTAATTCATATGCATCAAGCAAAAACAGCAACTGAACTGACGCTCCTGACTGGGCAGCAGGCAAGCCGTGAGTGGGAACTGTTGTCCACGGACGGTTACACAGTGGCCCGAACGAACTTCACCTCCGATGAACAATCGGTTACTGACCGACCGACAATAAAACAGGGTGACAAGCCGCAACCAATCACGCCCGACCCAGCACGGGCGCCTTCGGAGGACGACGGCCAAAAGCGAGGAACCGATGGCGAACTTTCTTACTAACCCAGAGCAGATCGCGGGCCAGGTTGCCGCCGTCGAGGACGCACATACGGTCCTGATCAATCGCGGTTCAAACTCAGGGGTTCGACCTGGCATGATCTTTGCTCTGTACGAGGAGCCCCAAGAAGACAGTGCCATCAAGGATCCAGAGACAGGCGCGTCGCTCGGGCCCATTCCACAGGAGAAGCTCCGCGTCAAGGTTTTTGATGTCTTTCCGAAGTTCTCTCGTGCCCAGACCTATCGAACCAGCGCTCCGTTCGACAGCCTCAGCTTCACAATTTTCCCGAAAGATCGCATAGCCGTCGAAGGCAAGTCGAGAGGCAACAAGCCTAACCGTCAAGAGGCGATCACCGTCAATATCGGTGACCTTGTAAAACATGTCGACACCGACAGGGACTTCTAGCATCGCCTGCGGCGCAATAGTACGTACGCAAAACAAACTTGAGTACGCGCCTGGATGTGAATGACCCTGTCTGGCAAGCACGCTCATGGCACAATCGGATCCGTGTTTGATGCCCACGTCTTAAAGGTCTTAATTTCGTCACCCGGCGACACCGCCGACGAGGTGCGGGCAGTGAAGGACGCATTACACGGGTGGAATGGCTCTCGGGCCGAAGGAGCCCGTGCAATCCTTCTGCCTCGGCACTAGAAATCTAACGCTGTCCCTAGGCTAAGTCCCGGCGGGCGACGGCGCACCCCAGCCGTCCCGAGCCGACTCGGAAGCACCCGAACCGTACCGATTACGTCCCACAGCTACTGTGTCGCAACGTAACTCAAACTGCCGCCAGGGGGTCTAGCTGCGACAGCTCGAACACCCGTCTCAACCCAGAAATAGCTTCCCAAGCTGCACACGCGGGTTCGATTCCCGTCATCGGCTCCAACATTTCACGGAACAGCTATTCTGATCGGGGCTCACACATCTACCGCGCGGGAGGTCGCGCACGGATCTCGCGAAGACTGGACGCGCCCGTCCGTTGCATAAATCAGGTCAACCATACAATTCGTTAGCAGGTGCACTTATGCTCAGCAAGGCCGACAGAGTACGGGTGATCATGGAGGTCACCGACGGTCTTGAAGACCAGAACTTGCCGTGGGACCGCGTCAACGTAATCCTCAAAACCTTTGGCATTGAACAGTTCGACCCATCCGCATACGACGCGAGCCTCGCCGAGACGGTCAGCGCAGCGACTGACGAGCAACTTGCGGAGATCGGCGAATTTCTTGGGGTGGCCACACCGCAGGCATCAGCACCTGCTGCAACTACAACAACAGTCAGGACTTCGAGCCCGTTGTTCGCTTTTGCGTCTCACTTGGCAGCGCAAAGGCGGCTGGTGGGCCAGGTTGGCGATCAGTTGGCTGCGTTCGGTGTGACATTGTTTGTTGCACATGACTCGATCGCCGACGACGCCGCCTGGCAACATGAAATCGAGAAAGGCCTCGATACTGCTGACGTCGGTATCGTATTCCTGCATCAGGGATTCTCTGAAAGTAAATGGTGCGACCAAGAGGTGGGTTGGCTCCTAGGGCGCCACATTCCAGTGTTGCCTCTAAACTTCGGGGTTACACCGTATGGCCCACTGGGTGCACTGCAAGCGCGCCCTGAACGCTCGGATGACCCAGCTGAAATAGCTGAACGCATCTTGGTTCGGATCACAAACCAACCGGCCGTACAGGCGGGACTCTCCGCCTCGCTTGTTAGCGCGATGCACCTGTCGCCTTCATATAGACAGACCGACAATATTTGGAAGTATCTGCGACAGGTTTCGTGTGATTCGAATCAGTGCGCTGAACTACTCGCGGCTGTCAAGAATAACGACCAGGTCTATGGGGCGAACTCTCCGCACGACGATGGACGTCCGTACACCCGAGTAATTGTGGAATACATCCGCGCGCAGACCGAATCTTCGCTCATCGCTACCGACCTAGATGCTTACGAGAGCTTCCTGGATGAGAAGGATCGCGAGAAGAAGGCTTTGCGCGCAAGACTTGCCTCGCCCGTCCCGCCGGGGTTCGCCAGCCAGCCGCCGAAGCCGTAGTCGCAGTAGCAGCGCCAACGATGCTCAGACGCTGTCCGGTCACTCCGGCGTCAACCCGGCGACCGGGGGCGATTCGGGCCCGACCGGGACCGACCGCGAAGCGACCGCTACCGCCCTATAAGGGCTGGTCATCGGCATAGTTGACGCTTCGGGCGCGCGTTGATGCAGGTTGCGAGGCCGCGAGCTTCCGCCGCTACTACGGACTTTTAATCTGCAGGTCCTCGGTTCGAGCCCGAGAGGGGGCACCACTGTCGAAACCGGCATTTGCTGCACGAAATACCCTTCGTTTCGAAGACAAACAAGGTGTCCGAATGCGATTCTCGTCGCGGTCGCCGAGCAGCGTGCGCATCGGCGATCAGATCTGATGAAACATCGCCGAAAGGAACTTCATGTCGTCTTCTGAACTCGCCCTCACCGCAGTACTCGCGTTCATCGGCCCCATCCTGGCGCTCTACGCCAACGGCAGCTGACACCGAGCTGCGCGCCCGAGGGTCCACACGACGCCCGGGCGCGCAGCGCCTGCACGTCTCCGCTCAAGGGCGCTTGCGATGAGCGCACTCACCCGGGCATAGTTCTGCAACCCGCTCACGCAGCCCCGACATCGCCCAAGCGCGCTGAGCCTGCCCCTGATGGATCAACAACCGTGCGCCGAGCCCGTCGGTGAAGGCGACGAGTCCGTAAGAGACCTCGTCGACATCGACCCGGGACTGGACCTCGCCGCACTCTTTACCATTCGCCAAGCCGGTTGCGACGCGTTCTTGCAACTGTTCCTGTGCCGAACGCAGCGCTTTCCGTAGAGACTCGTCCTCGAGCGCCAAACCGGCGAACGCATGAGCGACGTACACCTCATCACGGCGACGAGTTCCGATCGGCAAGAGCTGGCTCAAACCGTCCATCAACATCTCCTCGATGCGCGCCCCTCGCTTTTCCGCACGCGCTATCTCGGCGTCGATCCTTGCCAGCACGTCGGCGCGCACCTGGGTGAACGCGTCGATGAGGAGTTCCTCTTTCGTGCCGTAGTAGTGCTGCACAAGCCCCACCGACACACCCGCGGCCTCTGCAGTCCGGGCAATGGTCACCCGCCCGATGCCAGAGGTGGTCGTGACTGTGCGCACGCCGCCCAGGATCTGCGCGCGCCGCTCATCGTGATTCGCCGTTCGTGCCATACCCCGACCCTAGAGCAGCTTGCTTTCCAAAACAATATGGCTATATTGGTTTTGCAATACGCTCATATTGGAATCGAAAGGCAGGCCAATGCGCAGATCCTTCAATGCACTGCTTCGGTGTGTATCGGTCGCGGCGGTGGTATCGCTCGTGCCGGGCGCCGCCCCCGCGAATGCGAGCCCCGAGCGAGGACCGGCTGCGGCAGCTGCCTACCTGAACGATGTTGCTGCAGAACAGCGCATCCCGGGCATGGCGGTCGCCGTGGTGACACTCGAGGACACCGAGTTCGAGTGGATGGAAGGCGAAGATGGGAACGGCCGACCCATCGGCCGCGACTCCCCGTTTCTGATCGGCTCGGTGGCCAAGTCGATGACCGCAGCGCTCGTCCTTCAACGCGCCGAGGCCAACGAGTTACAGCTGTCGGATCCCATTGGCGACCACCTCCCATGGTTGGTGGGAACCGCACCGACCATCGAGGAATTACTGACCCACAGCAGCGGCTACTCGACCGCTGACGGACTCGCCGTCGCCGAACGTTTCGACAACACCGACGGTGCGGTACGACGAGCGGCGGAGGATCTCGAATATTCGGGTACCCGCGGACAGTACGAATACAGCGACGCCAACTACCTCATTCTCGGAGCGCTCGTCGAAGAACTCGAGCACAGGCCGTTCGGCGAGGTCCTGCGGACCGATCTACTCGAACCGCTCGACATGACAGACACCGCGACCACCTCCGAGGCTGCCGCCGATCTGCCTGCCGGGCACCGATACTGGTGGGGCCAGCCGCGAAAGTACTCGCCCGGATTCGACGAGTCCGGAACGCCTTTCGGCTACGTCGTCTCGACACTCACCGACCTCGCCCGCTACGTGCGAGCTCAAGCCGGTGACAACCCTGACGTTCTGAGCCCGGCGATGCTGGACCGGTTGCACACACCACGTGTGAGTTCCGGCGACGACCGCTATGGGTACGGCTGGCGAATCACAGCATCCGACGAGGGCACACTCACCCACCACACCGGCGCCACGCCAGGCTATTTCGCACACCTCATGCTCGACAGCGACGGTCGAGCTGTCGCGGTTCTCGCCAACGCCTACAGCGAGGCTCGCGCGCCTGCGTTGGCCGCAGTTGCCGAGAACGTGCTGCTGACACTCGACGGCAAAGCGCCAGAGTCCGCCACCGGCGACCCCGTGCTTTCCACCCTCCCCTGGGCGATCGCGTTGATTGCCGTCGTCGGCCTCGTGATGGCAGTGATGGGCCGCTGGCGCCCCATCCGCCGCGGCCTACGCTGGACCCTTGCCGGCTCGGCGGTGGCCCTCTGCGGGGCGTTGTGGCTTCTGCCCGACTTCTTCGGGAGCGATTGGCGAGTGATGCGCATCTGGCTGCCAGACAGTGCGTACGGGCTGTCGATCGCGATCGCGCTGTGGGCACTCGCCGCTGCCTCCCTGGCCACACCACGAACGTCCGTCAGACCGCGTCGTCAGACAAAGCTCGCTTCGATGGCCTCGCGATCGCGGACCTCATCAGTCCCCAACTGATACGTCGGGAGCGTGTGTGCCGACGTGGTACCGCCCGCAACCCTCGCCTTGGCTTCCTCGAACTCGGGTGCGGTTCCCATCGCCAGATGTAGACCATTGAGCGAGCTCCAGACCGCGGTTCGGCGCGCAGCGCGCTCGATGGAATTGGGCGGGCGGTACATCACCAGCTGGGCCGCCCAGGTCGGCATCGTGTCGCGGATGGCCCAATCGACCGCCGCGGGGACAGGGTCGACGAGGTTGACGCCGGTGGCCACCGCATTCCCGTGTGTCATCGCCAATCTGGGCAGGTATGACTTCAGGCAGTCGAGCGTCTCGGCCTTGGTGGTGGGCAGGTCGGTACCGCCCAGTGCGTGCCCGACCCGGACGAACTCGCGGTAGTACTCATCGAGGTCTGCCCCGCGCAGCGGCTTCGGATGGTAGATCTCGTGTGCGGTCGCAATCCCCCACACCACCGTCGCGTAGTTCCACCGCAACCACTCCGGGTCGTCGGCATCATACGAGAGGCCGTCCGGCCGAACACCTTTGATGGTGTGGTGCATCGACCGCACCGTCTTGGCCAGACGCTCGGCGGTCGCCGTGGACCCGTAGGCGGTGCCGATGAAGAATGCGACCGAATGCCCGAGCCGTACCGCGAGCCCGGCGGGATCCAGTTGTCCGGTGGGTTCACCGCGAGCATCCTTCTGGACCAGCCGCGAATGGTGCATGCCCATCCAGAAGATGCTGGGGTCGAGCCGTTCGAGGTACGAGGCGCACTGCAGGCCGAAGATCAACACCGGCGTGTGCGAGTGCACATGCCACGTGGCACTGTCCGGGCCGAACCAGCCAGGATCACCTGCTGGACCAGCGAACTCCATGCCCCGGAAGTACTTGCTGCGGATGTCCTTGTCGAAGCGCTGGTTGAGCCATTGGCCGGCTACTTGATGCGGCAGTAGAGCAAGCATGGGGTCGTTTCACTCTCGGTTTGGCGACGTGTGTCTCCACCATAGGGTTTGGTTACGGTCGTGACCAGACCTCTCTTTGATCCAACTGGGTCTGGAAGTACGCTTTGCCCATGTCGACCCCCACCCGATGGGCCGGCGTTCCGCTGACCGATCGTCGCGCCGAACGCCGCACACTGCTCGTCGACGCCGGGTTCGCACTGTTCGGGTCGGGCGGCGAGGCCGCGCTCTCGGTCCGTTCGGTCTGCCGCGAGTGCGAGTTGAACACCCGCTACTTCTACGAGAGCTTCGCCGACACCGACGAATTGCTCGGCGCTGTGTACGACCGGGTCGCCACCGCACTGGCGACGACCGTCGAACAGGCGATGGCCGACGCCGGCGATTCGGTCCCGGACCGCACGCGTGCCGGCATCCGCGCCGTCCTCGGCTTCAGCTCCGACGACCCGCGCCGCGGCCGAGTGCTGTTCACCGACGCCCGCGCGAATCCCGTCCTTGCGACGAGACGCGCTGTGGCACAGGATCTTTTGCGCGAACTGGTGCTGACCGAAAGTGGTCAGGTGTTCCCTGATTCCGATCCTGTCGCCACCAGGGTCGGCGCGGCGATGTACACCGGTGCGATGGCCGAACTCGCCCAGGACTGGCTCGCGGGGCATCTCGGGGACGACCTCGACGCGGTGGTGAAGTACGCGTTCCGTCTGGTGATGCGCTCGGCGCCGGCAGAAAAGTAGATCCCCCGTCAGTCAGACCGATGAATTCGGGGAGATCTCAGGGTCATTCCTGATGGATCCCTCCCGGCCCCTGGGCAAGGATGGGATTCGTCCCGCTCGCCATCTCGCCCCGGAGGCCGACCGCCATGGACCGATACACGTCATTCATCATCCGTCGCCGATGGCTTGTGATCGGCACCTGGATTGCGGTGCTCATCGCCGCGATCGCCGCAGCGGCCATGTGGGCCGGCCCCACCACCACAGCGTTCACCAACGACACCCGGACGGAGTCGGGTAAAGCCGGTGAACTCCTCGAACGCGCCGGCCAAGGTGACCAGGCGACCGCCGGTCAGATCGTCATAGCCGCGTCGAAAGACATACCGGGTGGTGTCCGCAACGCAGAGGTGACCCAGGCCGTGGAAGGCCTTGTCGGTGAAATCCGTTCGAGTTCCTCGGACGTGACCGTCGGCGACCCCTATGGGCAGGGTGCCCAGATCTCACCGGACGGACGCATCTCGATCACCTCGCTGGACCTGGGCACCGGCACCGACTCGGTGGTGCAAGACCGCGTCGACACCATCAAGGAGATCGCAGACAGCGCCGACATCCCCGGCGTAGCAGTGGAATTCAGTGATCCGCGCTTCGACGAGGTACCGCCGAGTGGGACGTCCGAAGGCATCGGCGTACTGCTGGCTCTCATCATCCTGCTGATCGCATTCGGCTCGGTGATCGCCGCCGGCCTGCCGATCCTCTCGGCACTGTTCGGCGTGGGGGTGGGCGCGTCCGTGCTGTTCCTCTTCCAGAACGTCATGAATGTTCCCAACTTCGCGATCTCGGTGACGATGATCCTGGGCATCGGCGTCGGCATCGACTACGCACTGCTCATCGTCACCCGCTTCCGCTCGGGGCTTCACGAAGGTCTCGACACCGACGCGGCCGTCCGGACGGCAATGCTGCGAGCCGGACGGTCGGTTGTGTTCGCAGGCTGCACGGTGATCATTGCCATGTGCGGCATCCTGATCTCCGGTGGCGACCTCGGACCGTCACTGACGTTCGCAGCCATCGCGGGCATTCTCGGCACACTGATCGCGTCGGTGTCGCTACTGCCCGCGCTGCTGTCGGTGATCGGTACCCGGGTCAACAGCCTGTCTCTGCACTGGTTGCGCAAACGTCGCGGCAAAGATCCGGACAAGGCCCTGGAAGGCGTGTGGGCAAGTAAGTGGAGCCGGCGCATCCAGCAGCGGCCGTGGGTGGGCGTGGCCACAGCGGTGCTCATCCTGGTGATCCTGTCGATTCCGGCGTTCTCGCTGCGCCTCGGTTTCTCCGACGCGGGGAACCGGTCGACCGACGCGACCACCCGCGTCGCCTACGACTACGTCACCGAGGGCTTCGGTGTCGGTGCCAACGGCCCGCTCGTGCTGGTCGCCGAATATCCCGACGGAACGGACCCGCAAGCTGCGCTCGGGACGTTGCAGCAGCGAATCCAGTCCGACCCCGATGTCGCGCAGGGTGGGGTCACTCCCCCCATTCCCGTCGGCCAGGTCGACGGCAACCAGATCGCCGTGATGTCGGTGAACCCGGCCACCGGGCCGCAGGACGAGGCGACCACCGAACTCATCGAACGCCTGCGCAGCGAGGTGATCCCGGACAGCCTCGGGCCCGACTCCGACATCTCGGTCAGTGTCACCGGCATCACGGCCGGTGCGATCGACTACGCCGACATCACCCTCGAGTTGCTCCCGTGGACGATCGCAGCAGTGCTGGCGGCCGCATTCGTCCTGCTGGTGCTGGCCTTCCGGTCGATCGTGGTCCCGGTCAAGGCCGTGATCGTCAATGTGCTCTCGCTCGGCGCCGCCTACGGAGTGATCGTCGCGATCTTCCAATGGGGCTGGGCGGGTTCACTGTTCGGGGTCGGCCGGGCGGGCCCCATCGACGCCTGGGTACCGATCATGTTGTTCGTCACGGCAATCGGGCTCTCGATGGACTACGAGGTGTTCCTCGTCTCGCGCATCAAAGAGCGCTTCGAGCGGACCGGGGACGCCACCACGTCGGTGGCCGAAGGGCTCGCCAGCACGGCCCGCGTGATCACCTGCGCAGCTCTCATCATGGTCTGCGTGTTCCTGTCGCTGGCCTTCATGCCCGATCGGAGTCTGAAGATCCTCGGGGTAGGACTCGCTGTCGCGGTGTTCATCGACGCCAGCATCGTCCGATTGCTCCTGGTGCCCTCCACCATGGAGATCCTCGGCAAGGCCAACTGGTGGTTCCCCTCATGGTTGAGCTGGCTGCCCCGCGTCGACGGTTCGCACGATGACGACATCCCCGATGTCCGGTCGAACGACGACGGCTCTCGCGACACCGCCCCGAGCGCCCCCGCGGACGCGGAGGGCAAACTGGTGAAGTGAGACCCATAGATCCGTTGACCGCACCGGTGTCGCCTGCGGAGGCTCTGCGCCGAATCGCCCTGCTCCTCGAACGGGCCCGCGAACGCACCTACCGCGTGGAAGCATTTCGCAAAGCGCTGAAGGTGGTGGCAGGCCTCAGCGACGACGAGCTGGCCGACATGGTCAGGCGGCGCACACTCACCGACCTGCCCGGCATCGGCAAGACCACCGCCGCCGTCATCGCACAGGCAACCTCAGGCGAGGTGCCGGACTATCTGAAAGCGTTGCAGGACGAGCAATCCGCGCCTCTCGCCGGCGGTGGCGTCGACCTGTACGCGATGACCAAGGGGGACCTGCACAGCCATTCGGACTGGAGCGACGGCGGATCCCCGATCGACGAGATGGTGCTCACCGCGATCGACCTGGGTCAGGACTGGATGGCCCTGACCGACCATTCGCCGCGGCTCACCGTCGCCAACGGCCTGTCGGTGGAGCGCCTGCGCCAGCAGTTGCACGTGGTCGACGGCATCAACGACACACTCGGAGAACGCTTTCGCTTGTTCCGCGGCATCGAGGTCGACATCCTCGACGACGGGTCGCTCGATCAGACCGAAGAGATGTTGGGTGAGCTCGACATCGTCACCGCGTCGGTGCATTCCAAGTTGAAGATGGATGCCGGGCCGATGACCCGGCGCATGGTCGCCGCCGTACGCAACCCCTACGTGAACGTGCTCGGCCACTGCACCGGGCAGCTCGTCACCGGAGGTCGGGGTAAGCGCGCGCGGTCGGTGTTCGACGCTCGGGCGGTGTTCGAGGCATGCGCCGAATCCAGCACCGCGGTGGAGATCAACTCGCGCCCTGAACGTGTCGATCCCCCAGACGAACTCATCGAATTGGCGATGGAGGCCGGCTGCTTGTTCGCGATCGACTCCGACGCGCATGCACCCGGACAACTCGACTTCAAGGCCCTCGGGTGCGAACGGGCAGAGCAACACGGCATCCCGCCCGAACGCATCGTCACGACCTGGCCGGCCGCCAAGGTGCTGGAGTGGGCCGCCGGCTCGCGCGGCTGAGTCCGAGCCGGGTCACGCGATGATGTCGTCGAGCCAATCGAACATGCGCTGATCGGTCAACGCGCGGGCAAGCGGCTGACAGTGGAAGTTCGCTCCCTCGTCCGCGGTGAAGTGGGACAACACGGCCTTGCCGTTCAGCTTGTCTGACAGAGCCTTTGACTGTCCTGGCCAGAACTGTTCGTCGTCGGGGTCGGTGATGAACAGCGGCGTGGTGATGGAGGCCGCGTCGTCATCGGAGATCCGGTACTTGAGCACCTCTGCCAGCGTGTCGAAGTAGGTGTCCTTCTGATAGGGACGCGCACGGAAGTTCCACATCCGAGAGTTCTTCTTGGAGAACTTCATTCCGGTGGCCATGTTGCGGTCGAACTTCTCGCGGTTGCCCTGCTCGATGAGCTTGATCATGCTCTTGGGCATGTGCGCCAACCACGACGCCGACACGTCCACCACTCCCGGGTCGGCGATGGCCGCGGCCAGCCGGTGCTCGAATGCGAGCGCACGCGGAACCCAGTAGCCGGCCTGGCTGATTCCGTACAGGGCGATCTTCGACTCGTCGACGTCGGCACGAGCATGCAGGAAGTCGACGATCGGCGTGATCACCGCCTCCCAGTCATGGCGAAAGGGCACCGACCGTTCGAACAACATCGACTGCTGGCCCGGCCCATCGAAGAACAGAACGTTGTATCCGCGCTCCAAGGCCCCTGCCCCGCCGCAGGTCCACAGACTGCTGATCGGGCCGTCGCTGCCGTTGTTCAAGATCAGTGTCGGCCGGGGGTCGTCGCCGGAATGCCGTGGCCGGAAGAAGTATCCGGGGAGAGTGGTGTCCTCGTACGGGATGTCCACCCGTTCGGTCATGTGCGGGGTGGTGTCGACAAATGCGTCCCAGGAGCCGCGGTGCTTGCGGAACGTGGGCAGCAGCGCATCCTCGGAGTCGAGTTCATCCACCGAGTTGACCGCCGTGGCGTAGTACGTCGCGGCGCGCAGATAGGCACGGGCGGCGCTCAGTTCGTGGCCCGCAGCACGCCCGGCTTCGGCCAGCGCCGTGATCCGGTCGCCGAGCCCAACCCACGCATCGAACCACTCCTGGTGGGCACTCTCCCCCACCGTCGCGATCGCCGAGAGCACCTCACCGATGTCGGCAGCACCGTAGACGGACTGACCCAGGACGATCCTGACCTCGAAATCGCGGTCCGGACTTCGATAGAAACCTGCGTTGAAAGCCTCGTAAGGGTGAGCGGAAAACGGCAGAGACGGCATCGCTGACAAGCCTTTCGACGAGAACTGGCACTACGACGGTAACCCGTCGGCCGCCGAAAAGAGGTCCAGCGGAAAAAGATTGGGTGTCTGTTCCTGCCCGATGTCAGAGGGTTCGGTTGCGAACCAGCGTCCAGTGATTCCGGTGGTCTGCCCGCCGATACGACAGTTCGTCGAGAACGGTGAGAGCGATGGCCAGTCCCCGGCCGCGCTCGGAGAGCTCATCGGGCAGTTCGACCGTCTTGAGGTCGACACGGGCTTGCTTCCCGTCGTCGGAGAACCTCGCGTGGATGCTGTCCGGTCGAACCTCCAATTCGAGGCGGATCGACACCTGCCCACCATCGGTCGTCTGTGCGTGCTCGATGATGTTGGCCGCGATCTCGGCCAACGCCAACTCGAACTGCATCGCGTCCATGTCGTCGACAGGCTCGGCCGTCAGCAGTTCGGACAACAGCTGATGCACCCGTTCCACCGTGTCCGGTTGAGCGAACTCCTCGAGCACCCGCACGCCGGGCGAGTTGTCAGTCGGCATCGAACGCACTGTCCGCCGACGGGTGCGAGCGCAGCACCCGATTGAGGTTGGTCAGCGACAACACCGACTCGACCTGGGTGGACGGAGCCGCGATGCGGAGGTCACCACCTGCCTGCCGAGCCACCTTCAAACCGGAGATGAGCGCGCCGAGGCCCGACGAGTCGATGAAATCGGTCGCCGACAAGTCGATCACGATCTTGGTCGACCCGGACTCCACGAGCTTGTGCAACTGCTCGCGCATCGCGGGGGCCGCGACCATGTTGAGCCTGCCTTCCGGCCGGAGTACCACGGCACCCCCAGTGGTGGTGCGCGTTTCGTAGCTGGTCATCATTCTCCTTCTGTGGTCGACCCGCGATAGCGGACCGCTTGGATCACGACACTGAGTACCACGAGGTCGAACAGCACCCAGAACAGATTCACACTGACACCGAGTACCGAGATCGAACCACGATAGAGCTGCACGATCCCGATCAGTGACGCCACCACCAACACGGTCATGGCGACCAGCTGGGGCCGGATGAGGTGCCACGGCACCGCCTCCTGGTCCTGCCGGGTCTTCGGCGTCACCGCAAAGCCGAGTGGGCGTTTGAAGTAGACGTTGCGAAAAGCCGTGGTACAGGACTTGATCCACACCGGGAACAACGCCAGGCTGTATTGCTGGCCGCGCCAGGTGGACTTACCACGCCCGATGATGAAGAACAGCAATTGATTGAGCACGAGGAACGGGATCAAGCGGACGAAGAAGTCGAAGCTCAACGCCTGCACCGGGAGTATGCCCAGGATCAGATAGATCGCGGGTGCAGCGATGTACGCGACGGCCGCGAACCCGGCGAGATAACTCCACATGGTGGCCCAGTACATGAGCCTCTGCGGGATGCTCAAACCCTTTTGCACCAGCGGGTTCTCTCGCAACATCACCTGAATCGTGCCCTGCGCCCACCGAAGTCGCTGCGTGATCATCGTCTTCGCGTCCTCAGGTGCGAGTCCGAGCGCGAGCACCTCGTCGTGATAGGCCGACCGCCAGCCCATTCCGTGCAGTCGCATACAGGTCGCCATGTCCTCGGTGACCGAGATCGTCGCCAGCGGCAGCATCGGCTGCGCTTCGTCGTCGCGCCCGACATCCACCGCGCGGATCATCGCCCGAATGGATTCCAGGGCGCCGAGCGGTGACCAATCGCGGCCGGCCAGGGCTGCGAACGCATCTTCGTCGAGAGGCGCTGCGCCCGATTCCTGCTCGGCCAGTTCGTTCAGAGCGGCGATCGCCTCGAGGTCGGCCCGCATCATCTCCATGTCGGATTCGACCAGCCCCCTCGCCGCTGCGTCCACCCGCTGCTGGAAGTCGTACGTCACGTCGGCCAGTGGCTTCTTCGCCTTCAGGTCGGCGCGGGCGATCCGAACGGCCTCGTCCACCGCGTCCAGCGCGACGATTGCCTCAGGGTTGTCGTCCCTCACCTGTTTGCGGGTCTTCTTCAGGACCGCCTTGGCTGCGCGCAGCGATTCCTCGATGCCCTCTTCGATGGCGCGCACATATCCGGTGATACCCAGCTGCATGAGGGCCTCACGCCGCAACACCGCGTTGGACCCGCAGAAGAACGCGGCATTCCAGCCGTCCTTGCCCTGCTGGATCGGCCCGTAGAACAGGGGCGCCTGGCTGCCGAGCGGATCGTTCGGCGGCACGTTGACGAAGTACTGCGGCGTCTGCACCAACGCCATTTTCTCGTCCTTGAAGTAGCCGAGGGTGCGGTCGAGGATCTGCGGCTCGGGAATCTGGTCCGCGTCGAGGATGAGGATGAACTCGCCGTCGGTCTGCAGCAACGCGTTGTTGAGGTTGCCGGCCTTGGCGTGCCGCGGTTTGTCGACCCAGCTCTCGGTGCGGGTCAAATAGCCGATTCCGTGCGCTTCGGCTTCCTGCGCCAGCTCGGGTCGGTCGCCGTCATCCAAAATCCACGTGGTGTGCGGATAGGTGATGCGCAGAGCGGCTTTCGCCGTGTCCATCACCAGTTCGATCGGCTCGTTGTAGGTGGTGATGAAGACGTCGACCGTTGCCCCTTCGGGCGGGTCGCCCGGATCGCCGCGCCTGCGCAGGCGCCACATCGTCAGACCGAACAGCAAGGAGTCGATCAGGCTGTATGTTTCGGCGACCACCAGCGGGACGGCGATCCACCATGCCTCCCAGTTGATCGAGGCCAGCCACCGCCACACCACATAGTTGATGCCGAGGATGGCTGTCACCACGATCAACAGGCGCAACCAGGGTGATGGAGTGGTACCGAGGTCGGGTTCGGTCTCGACGCGGCGATGCGTCATCCGGCGTCGTCCCGGCGCACCGCCACCATCGTCACGTCATCGAGCGGAGCGCTGGCCCCGGCGAGTGCACTGACCGCCGCGCAGAGTGCCTCGGGATCCCGGTGCTCCTCCACGAAAATCGCCACCGTCTGTGCGTCGCTGTCCTCCGACAACAGATCGAGGAGTCCGTCTGAGACGATCACGAGAGTGTCACCCGGCTCCAGGGTGACGGCCTCGGATTCCCACGAGACGCCGACCAGCACGCCGAGCGGTAGGCCGCATCCCGACAACGACTCGACGGCACCGTCGGCTCGGGCGATGAGGGCCAGACCGTGCCCGGCGTCGACATATTCGACCCGACCCGTCGACGCGGTCAACCGACCGTGGAACAGCGTCACGAAGCTCTCGGTGCCGGCGAAATCCCGCTCGAGATGACTTGCCACCATGGTCACAGCTTCCTGCGGGCCGATTCCCGGGTTCACATCGTCGAGGGCCTGCGAAGCTCCGCGCAGGGCCGACCGAACACTGGCCGTCAAGATCGCCGCACCAAGGCCTTTGCCCATCACGTCGGCGACGGTGAACATCGCGCCACCATCGAGTAGGTAGTGATCGTAGAAATCGCCGCCCACTGCGTAGGCAGGTTTGCACATCGACACCACCGAGTAACCGTGGACACCGTCGAGCGGTGGCGGGAGCAGTTGGCGCTGCACCTCGGCTGCGCGATCGAGGTCATCCGCACGTTCGAGTTCGCGTTGTGCCCACGCGGCGAGTTCGCGGAACGTGGCCAACTGGGACTCGTCGAAACTCCGTGGCACGGTGTCGTATACACAGAACGTCCCGACCGGTTGATGACCCGGGCCGTACAGGGGATAGCCGGCGTAGAAACGCACCCCACCTTCACCGCCCACCCCCGGGAGTGCGGCGAACTCGGGTATCCGCTCGAGATCGTCGACGATCAGAGCGGGATCAGCGGGCCGCGTATAGGTACGCGCGACCGTCGTCTGGCACACCGTTTCTGCCCGCGGCACCTCCGTCAAGGGAAGACCTTCGACCATCTTGAACCACAATCGATCCCGATCGAGCAAGGCCACCGAAGCCATCGGGACATCGAAGATGAGACGGGCCATCCGCGTCACCCGTTCGAATCGGTCCTCGGGTGACGAATCCAGGATCTGCAGCTGGTCGAGGGCTCGGAGGCGTTTTTCCTCCAACTCGGGCGGCAACTCGAGTTGGATTTCTGCGATCTGGGTGTCAATGCTCATCGGTGCAACGCTTTCTTCAGTGCCTGCGTCATCGCCTCTGCTGATTCAGGCGAGCTGCTGATCCGCCAGTCGGTCTCTTTGTCGTAGTCGAACCACACGAAGCCGGAGACGGCCGACGCGCCGGCGAGATAGTCGACCAGGTCCGCAATCCACTTCGGTTTTGATCCACCTGATTCCGCGCTACCCACTTCGGTGACGAGAATCGGCTTGTCCGAGGCAAACTCGCGAATCTGATCGAATGACTCCTCGAACAGACTCTTCGGGGAGGTCCATGTGCCGCCGGGTATGGATGTGCCCCAGTTGTATCCGTCCACCCCGACGACGTCCACGACGTCGTCACCGGGGTACCAGTCCGCCAGCTTCTCGTCGCCGAGGACCACGTTGGGCGCCCAGATCCATCGGACGTTCTGCACGTTCTTCGTCGCGAAGATGCCCCGCACATGCCGCCACGCCTGCACGTAGGACTGGGCAGAGGTGCCACCGGCCGGGCTCCACGGATACCAGGTGCCGTTCGGTTCGTGGGCGAACCGCAGATACACCGGTTGTCCCCAGGCCGCGAGCTCGTCGGCCCACCGGTAGAGGTAGTCGTCGTGCACGCCGGCGATGATCGACGCCATGGTGAACGCGGACCAGTCGTAATTGTCGCCGCCGAGATGCTTCCACGGTTCCCAGGTCACGATGGGGTCTGCACCGAGGCCGCGGACTGCGTCCAGACCGGCGATCGGCGGGGCCGCGGCGAAGTCTGTGAAGGCCAGCACCATGCTCGGTTGTTCGCCGACGAGGCTCGCCACCGCTGCCACCTCATCCGTGGCAGCCAGACCACCGGGCGTACCGACGCCGAAGCGCAGGCACGAGTCTTCGGAACCGTCGATCGACGTCGTGTCGACCACACACTCGGACTCGGTCGAACACGCCACAAGACCGGTCGAAGCGAACACCACACCGCACAGCAGCGCGGTCAACCGCACCCTCGGCAAAGAACGCATGCACCACCTCTGTCGATGATCGCCACTCGCCGGGTGCGGCCACCCGGTCCACAGCCGCGTCCCTCCCCGAAAAAGACGTAACCGCATTGTTCCTGATTTACCAGGATTGCGTATGGCGAAACTCCGACCGGATGCGGTGGCCTGATGCTCCGGAGGTCGGCCCCGCCAACGCTATCGACCAGGTGGCAGGTGCAACTCCACGGCGATTTCGGCACCGAGTGCATAACCGGGGGCCAACGGCAGCGAGTCACCGCTCCAGAACCGGCCGGGGTCGAACCAATTCGGTGCTTTCTCGGTGGCCAGCAAACCCATCTCCTCATAGGTCAGCGCGACCACTTCGGCGCAATACGCCGACTCCAGCCCCACCTTCGACTGCTTCTTCTCCCGACGAGCAGCACGCCGTCGATCGGCCGAACTCCGCACCTTGTCGTCGAGCACCGGTACGCCCCGAGTGACGTCACTCATCGTCGGAACGCGCCCCTTGAACCATCGGCCGGCGAGCCGGGCAGTCGTCGGGAACGCGGTGCCGTCCATTCGAGCGATCACCTTGAGCAGCAGATCTTCTTGTTCCCGGGCCGCATACGGCGTCAGCTGGCGGACCCAGCATCGCTGACCGTATCGCTCCATCCACTGCTCGGCGGCTTCACGGGCGTCGTTGAGCTGCACGCCTCGGTGGTTGGTCCCGGTCCACATGTCGATGAGTTTGTTGCCCAACTCGGCGTGCCACATCAACGGCGGCAGGTCGTCGAGTGCGACCGCCATCGCCACATGATTCACCGGGCTGTTGGTGAGGGTCTGGATGGCGCGGTCGGGACCCGATCGCCCTCGAAAGAGCCACACGTCCCCGGTCCGGGTGGAGTCGAGCGCCTCGTCGAGCGAGATGGCCGCAGGCCGCTGGGAATGCACACGCAGAGCCTAAACGCGCGACGTCGACCCCCGCAGCATCACGGCGCCGGTACGCTCGACCGGTGCGCAATGCCTGGAAATGGATCGGTTTGGCCGGCGTCGTAGGTGTCGCCGCGAGCGGAGTTCTCGTGCGACGGGACGTTCGCCAGCGCAGCGCCTATACCGCCGACGACATCCGGGCCCGCCTGCACCAGCGATACCAGGAAGCCGAGAGCACCGCCCCGGACCGGTGACCTCGCCTGCCGTGCCGGTCAGGCGAAGCGGGCAGCGAGGGCTTCGAGCGTGCCGGTGATGCCGGAACCGTTCTTCTTCTCGAACCCGAACACCTCGAGCATCTTGGGCGACTTCGCACTGCTGTAGTCGAACGTCTCGGTGACCTGTGTGGTGTCCGGGCCGAGCGACGTGAACTCCCACCGCCACTTGTGGCCCAGCGGATGCTGCCACTCCACCAACTTGTCGTCCTCGAAGCCGGTCACGGTCGAGGTGATCTTGTAGGGAAGTCCGTACTGTTTCATCCCGACACTGAACTTCGCGCCCGGGCTCAGCCGGTCGGGCCCTTTGACGGGGGTGTCGCGGACCGTGCCCGACCCGTCGAGTTCGGGGTGCCGGTGAGGGTTGGCGACCAGCGCGAACACCTCGGAGACGGGCGCCTTCACCACCACCTGCCGGGCGATCTTGCGGGGGCCTGAATCGATTGTTGTCACAGTTGCATCTGCCATGGCGCCAACGTACGCCGCGACCGCGGGTCGATGCGCGTCGAACGCATTCTCAGAGCGCGTATTTCGTCCCGGTCTCACGTTCGGCGGCGCGCCACAGTTCGCCCGCCAGGTCGTAGTCGCAGGCAGTGGCCGACCGCCCGGACAGAACTGGCGACCCTTTCAGCGCCCAGAGCCCGTCCATCCCCACGTAGCTGCCTGGCGGAATCGGTTCGGTCAGGCAGTAGAGCGTGGACGCTGCGCCGGCATCGATGTCGTTGGCGACGAGGGTCGCTGCGGCCTTCACCACCTTGTGTACCGGACCCAGTCGGGGCTTGTTCGAGATGTTGGACGCCACCCAACCAGGCTGACTGAGCATCGCCGTGGTGGGAGAACCACTGTGGCGCAACCTCTTGTCGAGTTCGAGGCCCCACAACATCACGGCCAGCTTGGACCGGGCATAAGCGCGGGGCGGCGACCACCGTGCGCTCCGAAGATGCAGGTCGTCGGGGTCGATGGTCGCCGATCGGTGAGCATCGGAGGCCACCAGGACGATCCGTTCACGAATCTGCGGCAGCAGCAGGTTGGTCAGGGCGAACGGTCCGAGGAAGTTGGTGCCGATGGCGGTCTCGAATCCGTCGCCGGTGTCAGCGCGTGTCGTCGGGACCATCCCCGCGTTGTTGATCAGGACGTCGATCGGCCCGTCGAGGTTCGCCGCGGCGTCGCGCACCGAAGAGAGGTCGGCGAGATCGAGTCGGACCACCTCGGTGTCGCCGCCGATCTCCACCGCGCGTCTGGCACCGAGTTCGGGATCACGGACCGCCAGGACCACACGCGCCCCGGCACCCGCGAGTGCTCGGGCGGTGGCGAATCCGACCCCGTTCGTCGCCCCGGTGACCACCACTCGTTTGCCCTTCACGACACCGAGCCGGTCGGGTAGCCACTGTGTTGCCATGGCATCGACCGTATCTCGCAGGACCACCGGCGGGCTCGGTTTGGTCCCTGCGCCGACACACCGGGCCGACCGATACGGCACAGTGAATCCATGAGCGTGAACAACACGGGGGGCGCCGGCGACCTCGGACGGAGCCCGGACAGGGTCCGGCAGACGATCGTCGACCGTCTCGATGGTTTCGACCACGCCACCGCCGACCTCACCGAAGGCGTCCGGGCCGCCGCTGTTGCGATCGCGGTGACCAGTCGCGACGGTGAGTACGGCATCTGGCTGACCAAACGTCCTTCGCGGATGCGCGAACACCCCAGCCAGTTCGCGCTCCCCGGAGGGCGTCTCGAGGCCGGCGAAACCCACGCCGATGCAGCGTTACGGGAGATGCACGAAGAGCTCGGTGTCCACGTCGATCAGACGCAGGTACTGGGCCGCCTGGACGACTACGCCACCCGATCCGGGTACGTGATGACCCCCATAGTGTGCTGGGCCGGGCCCGACCGCGAGACCGATCCGAACCCGGGCGAAGTGGCCCAACTGTTCTTCATCCCGATGTCCGACCTGATGGTGACACCCCGATTCGTCAGCATCCCGGAGTCCGACAAGCCGGTCATCCAGCTCCCGCTGGTGGGATCGCTGGTGCACGCACCCACGGCCGCTGTGATCTACCAGTTCGCCGAAGTCGTGTTGGCAGGACGCCACACCCGGGTCGACGGGTTCGAGCAGCCGGTGTTCGCATGGCGTTGATCCGGGTGCCCAGAACCTGCTGTACCCCTCGTCACCATGAGGTTTCCGCACAAGACCGAAAGGGTAGGCGAACACCGTGACCGCACCGCTGAAGACTTCATCGTCCAGTTCGATCATCCGGGACCTGCCGAAGCCTGCCGGCCCTCTCTCGGCGGCGGTCGTCTCGGCGTTGTCCCGCGATCCCGAAACATCCACGTCGCTGCTCTCACTCGACGAGTCCGCCTACGACACCGAACCGTACGGTCGTGATCTCCAGCTGGCGTTGTACGTCTGCTACGAACTGCATTACCGCGGGTTCATCGGCGTCGACGACGCCTGGGAATGGAACCCCGAACTCCTCCGGCTGCGCGGCCGCCTGGAGAAGAAGTTCATGAACGCACTGCGTGCCGACGTGGAGCCGGGTGACAACGCCACCGCAGAGATCGAAGCGCTCTCCATCGAGACCCCGGATGGCAGCGGACCTTCGTACTACCTGTGCGACGTCGGGACGTGGCATCAGCTGCAGGAGTACTTCGTACACCGCTCGGTGTACCACCTGAAAGAAGCCGATCCTCATGCATGGGCGATCCCCCGCCTGACGGGCCAGGCCAAAGCGTCCTTTGTGGCCGTCGAGTTCGACGAGTTCGGTGGGGGTCGCGGCGAGAACGTCCACCAGCAGCTGTACGCCGACCTGCTCGATGCCGCCGGCCTCGACTCCGACTACCTCACTTACCTGGAGATCGTCCCCGGCGAATCCCTGGCGCTGGTCAACCTGATGTCGATGCTCGGACTGCACCGATCGTTGCGGGGCGCGGTGGTCGGGCATTTCGCGGCCACCGAGATCACGTCCTCGCCCGGTTCACGCCGGCTGGCGCAGGCCCTCGAGCGTCTCGACGCCCCAGACGAGTGCATCCGGTTCTACCGCGAACACGTCGAGGCCGACGCCGTGCACGAGCAGGTGCTGCGCCACGAGGTGGTGGGTGACCTGCTGGCACGGGAGCCCGAACTCGAATCCGACGTGGTCTTCGGAATCCGCGCGTTCGACTTCCTCGAGGTGAAACTCGCAGCGCTGCTGATGAAGAGCTGGACCGAAGGGAAGTGCTCGCTGCTCGAACCGGTCAGCTGATCAGATCCGGTCTTCGCGGCGCAGGATCTTCTTGCGGCCACGATGACTGGTGTCGCACAGCGGGTAGGTCTTGCTGCGCTTGCAAGCGCACAGAGCGACCATGAACCGATCGGAGTCGACGGTGCTGCCGTCGGGCATCTCGATGCTCACCGGTCCTTGAACCATGATGGGGCCTCCCTGCACCACCCGGATCACCCGGCGATCGCCGCCTCTTCCCCTGTCGGGGACGGTTCCCTTGTCAGGAACTGTCATCGTCCACCGGCGGCCTTGTGCGCACGGATGACCACGAGTTCCTCTTCGCGGCAGCCGGGTTCGAGCATGCCCAGGGACTCGAGCCAACGAGCATTCTGCATCAGCACCGGCCCAAACGGAATGCGTTCGCGGGCAACGACGTCGGCGTTGAGACCACCTGCACGCAACTCGACGAGCGAGCTCTCTGTGTCGGCGAACTCCGACTGGACGATCATGATCGTGCCGTCGTCGGCAAGCAGTTCGGGGGCCGCGACGCACAGCGGGTCGAGCAGTGTGCGGCCATCGCGGCCACCGTGCCATGAGTGTGTCAGTCCCACAGTGGCTGTCGACAGGCGATCGGCGGGCACGTAGGGCGGGTTGGAGACCACGAGGTCGAATGGACCGGCTTCCAGGGCCTCCTCCAGCGAACCGAGCCGTGCATCGACAACAAGTCCCTGTGCCTCCGCGTTGTCGAGCGTGCACTGCACAGCCTTGGGCGAGATGTCGTAGGCGACGACTTCAGCGGCACCGATCCGCGCGGCCGCCACAGCGAGCACACCACTCCCAGTGCACAGATCGAGCACTCGCCGCCCCTGCACCATTCCGAGACCGGCCATGACCGCAAGCAGCAGTCGCGAGTCCTCTTGCGGCTTGTACACGCCGTTCGGCACCTCGATGGCCTCCAAGGCAGCCAAGGCCTCGTCGACAGGGTCCGACACGTAGTTGTCGAGCATCGGGACACCCCGAACCGGCAGCATTGTCATGTTGTGGGCCTTTGCGGTCTCGAGGCCGCCGACGCTGATCGCCGTGGCCGCCATTGGGTTCCTTATGCCCCCTATAACTGGGCGGTAAACACACCGTGCGCTTTGAGGTCCGAGCATATTGCCCCGAACGGTTCGACAGTCCCGTTCCGGAATGACCCGCCGAGCGTGGAGAGTTTGCCCGTGTCGGCAGTCGGGTACCTGCCCTGGGACAACGCCACCTCCTACGAGTGATGCCATCTCCTACAAGTGATGCCATCTCCTACGAGTGATGAAGGAGCGCGATGAGAGTCGCCGACATAGCCGGCCTTCCCATACAGGCGGGGGCCGCTCTCCGGGGTGCTCGCCTCTTCCATCCCGACGGTGTGCTCGCGAAAGGCACCCTGACCAGAACGGCCGCCGACGGGGTCGGTTTGCCGATGGCCGACTGCGACGTGGTGGCCAGGGTGTCCAAAGGTGTCGGTATGCCCGGAACGGTCCCCGATGTGCTGGGCCTCGCCATCCGGATGCCGCCGCACCCAGGCGACCACTCGCCGTGGGACGTGCTGCTCGCCGGAGCCGCGGGCACGAATGTGATCGCCAGGACCATCCCCTTTCCCGCCCGCGCCCTCGGCAACGCAGTCCTCTCGTCACTGCAGCCGCTGCACCACGACGGCGGGAGTTGGTGGCTTCGGGCACGCGTGACGCCGGAAACACCGCAGGCCAGTGTCTCCGTGGAGAACCTCCGCACGCAGATCGACGGTGCCGGTCTGGTCTTCGACATCGAGCAGGCCCACGGCACGGGCCCTTTCGAGCCGCTCGCCCGTGTGACGCTCTCCGAATCTGTCGACGAGGCCGACTACCCCAACATCGGTTTCGATCCGACGGTGAACACCACCAGAGACGTTGATCCCGAACCGAACTGGTTATCAGGTACCCGTAAGCTCGCCTATCGTTACAGCCGCAAGGGGCGTGCCGCCGAAGGGTGAGGTGAGCACGGCCGTCTGGTCGAGTCGCGAAGGGGCCGAAGATCATGTCGTTGGACCAGGAGAAGACCGGCACCTCGGAACACCGCCTCCCTGCGCTCGACCGCTTCTTCAAGATCACCGAGCGCAACTCGACTCTCTCGCGAGAGATACGCGGCGGCCTTGTCACCTTCTTCACGATGGCCTACATCGTGGTGCTCAACCCGATCATCATCGGCGGGGTGCCAGGCAACTCCAAGAACACAGATGTTCTCGGTGACGTCCTGCCCCTCGCCCAGGTTGCGGCCGTCACCGCGTTGGTCGCCGGCATCATGTCTGTCGTCTTCGGCCTGGTGGCGAACTATCCCTTCGCGATCGCAGCCGGCCTGGGCATCAACAGCTTGCTGGCTGTGTCGATCGCACCGCAGGTCACCTGGGCCGAGGCGATGGGGCTCGTCGTCATCGACGGCATCATCATCGTCGCGCTGGCGGTCACCGGGTTCCGGACCGCTGTGTTCCGGGCCGTCCCTTCAGAACTGAAGGCCGCGATCGCTGCAGGCATCGGGTGTTTCATCGCCTTCATCGGCCTGGTGGATGCCGGGTTCGTCAAACGCATCCCCGATGCGGCGGGCACGACCGTGCCGGTGAGTCTGGGTATCGACAACTCCGTGGCCACCTGGCCGACCCTGATCTTCGTCTTCGGGGTGCTGCTCATGGGCGTCCTGGTGGTGCGCAAGGTGCGGGGCGGTCTGCTCATCGGCATCGTGATCACCACTGCTGTCGCGATGATCGTGCAAACTTTCGCCGACCTGGGGCCCTCGATAACCGACACCAAGGGCTGGAATCTGAACGTGCCCGACTGGCCGTCATCCGTCGGCGGAATGCCGGACCTCGACCTCGTGGGCGACGTCGACCTGTTCGGCGCGTTCACCCGCATCGGCGTGCTCTCGGCGTCGGTTCTGGTGTTCGCACTGGTGCTCTCGAACTTCTTCGACGCCATGGGCACGATGACCGGCCTCGGCAAAGAGGCCGAACTCGCGGACAAGGACGGCAATTTGCCCGGCATCGGCAAGGCCCTTGTGGTCGAGGGCGCCGGGGCCATCGCCGGCGGCGCGGGGTCGGCATCATCGAACACCGTGTTCGTCGAATCTGCGTCGGGCATCGCCGAAGGCGCCAGGACCGGTTTGGCAAACGTCGTGACCGGGGTCCTGTTCCTCGTCGCCATGTTCTTCACACCGCTGTACTCGGTGGTACCGCTCGAGGCCGCCGCACCCGCCCTGGTGGTGGTGGGCGCGTTGATGATCGCGCAGATCCGCACCGTCGACCTCACCCGGTTCGACTACGCGCTGCCCTGCTTCCTCACCATCGTGGTGATGCCCTTCACCTACTCGATCGCCAACGGCATCGGCGTCGGCTTCATCACCTGGGTTGTGCTCGCGTCGGCGCGGGGCAAGATCCGGTCGATCCACCCCTTGCTCTGGCTGGTGGCCGCTCTGTTCGCCCTGTATTTCGCCAAGGAACCCATCGAAGCGCTCATCGGGTAGCTCGCTGCCGGTCCGCGTGGCCGAATAGTTGGCAGCGGTAAACTATTTCCGATGCAACTCCCGGTGATGTTCTCGTCTCTCGGGGTACGCAACTACCGTCTCTGGGCCGGTGGGCAGGTGGTCTCGCTCGTCGGGACCTGGATGCAGCGCATCGCGCAGGACTGGCTGGTACTTGAACTGTCCGGAGGCAGCGGCGTTGCGGTCGGCATCGTCATGGCCTTGCAGTTCGGCCCCACGGCCATCGTGTCGCTTCCCGCCGGGGCGCTGGCCGACCGGTTCGACAAACGCAAACTCCTCATCGCCACCCAGACCACCATCGCGTTGTGTGCCCTGATCCTCGGAGTGCTCGATGTGGCGGGGATGGCAACTCTGGCCTGGGTATACATCCTCTCGTTCGCCTTGGGGTGTGTCTCGGCGATCGATGCGCCGATCCGGCAGTCGTTCACCATCGAGATGGTGGGCGCAGAGCAGTTGCCCAACGCCGTGGCACTCAACTCGCTGACGTTCAACCTCGCCCGGATCATCGGACCTGCCGTGGCCGGGCTCTTGATCACCTTGGTGGAAACCGGCCCGGTCTTCCTCATCAATGCGGTCACCTCACTGGCGGTGTTGGCCGGATTGTTCGCGATGCGCACCTCGGAGCTGATCCGCTCCGCCCGTGCCACCACGGATCGTTCGATCCGCAGTGGGGTGCGCTATGTCCGCCGCAACCGCCACCTCGTCGTGGTCCTCGCGACGGTGTTCGTCGTCTCCACCTTCGGCCTGAACTTCCCACTCTCGCTTGCGCTCTTGACCGCGAACACTTTCGAGGGAACTGCAGGCGGTTACGGCCTGCTGTCCACAATGCTGGCCGTGGGCACACTCAGCGGAGCACTGGTGGCAGCCCGCCGGACGAAACCGGCACGGCTACGGCACTTTCTGGCCGGCGCACTCGCGTTCGGTGTCTTCGAGGTGGTCGTCGGAGTGATGCCGACCTTCTGGTTGGTTGCAGTGGTCCTCATCCCGGTCGGTGTCGCCAACATCATGTTCACCACCTCGGCGATGAACATCATGCAGCTGTCGGTCGATTCGCAGATGCGCGGCCGGGTGATGGGCATCTACATGCTCTGCTTCCTCGGCGGCACGCCGATCGGCAGTCCCTTGCTTGGCTGGCTCGCCCAGGTGACCGATCCGCGTGCACCACTGATCGTCGGTGGTGCGATCAGCGCGATCGCCGTGGTGGGGTGCGGACTGCTGCTGATGCGCGCCGGTCACATGCGGCCTTCGCTCGACCACGGCCGGGTGGTGATGTCCTCCCACGAGTGAGGCAGGCGTTCCACCAGCGAATTGCACACACGGCCGTCGTTCGGTGCCATTCTGGATGGATGATCGACATCGAACGACCCAAGATCGAAGGCTCCGTGGCGGTCGGTGAGGGACGCCGGATCGGGTTCGCAGAGTTCGGTTCCGCGACCGGCCGAGCTGTGTTCTGGCTCCACGGCACGCCTGGTGCCAGGCGGCAGATCCCGATCGAGGTCCGCGATCTCGGCGAAGCGGAGAACATCCGGATCATCGGTCTCGACCGGCCCGGAGTCGGGTCTTCGACCCCGTACAGCTACCCCAACGTGCTCGCCTTCGCCGACGATCTCGCCACCGTCGCCGACACCCTCGGCGTGGACGAGTTCGCGGTCATCGGTCTCTCCGGCGGAGGCCCCTACGCGCTGGGCGTGGCCCATGCGATGCCCGACCGAGTGGTCGTCGCCGGCGTACTCGGCGGCGTGGCACCCGCCGTCGGGCCCGACGCTATCGGTGGGGGCGCCATGGAACTGGGCAAGTTCCTCGCACCCCTGCTGCAGACGGCCGGGGCTCCGATCGGGCGGGTCGTCAGTTCGGTCGTGCGAGTGGCACGACCGGTTGCCGGGCCGGCCATCGGTCTCTACGGACGACTGTCCCCCGCTGCCGACCGCGAACTGCTCCAGCGCCCCGAGTTCAAAGCGATGTTCCTCGACGATCTCCTCAACGGCGGACGCCGCCAGATGGAGGCCCCGTTCGCCGATGTTGTTGTCTTCGCCCGCGATTGGGGATTCTCGGTCGGCGACGTGACCGTCCCGGTGCGCTGGTGGCACGGCGACCACGACCACATCATTCCGCACAAGCACGGCGAACACGTGGTCCATCTGCTGCCCGACGCCAAGATGTTCACCATGCCCGGTGAGAGCCATCTGGGCGGTCTGGGCCTGGCGGTCGACATCCTCGGTGAGCTGATGGCGGTCTGGGATTCGGAGACCGCGCTCGACAAACGGTGAACGACGTAGGGTGGTCTCTGGCGCCGACGGGGCGTCCGCGAGCGGAACAGGAGTGCCGAATGTCCGACTGGGTGCACAAGATCAAACAAGAAGCCAAGGAGTTGAGGGCGTCCGCGGAGCAGGAGTTCACCGTCCTCGAGGGCGTCGACGGAGTGGACCCGATGGATCGCCGCGCCGGTGACCCCGAAGCCCACGCAGCGGAGAACGCGGCACCCGCCGGCGAGTCCGAAGGCGCACCGACACCGGAGTGATCGGGCACCCGCCGCGCTCACACCGGGTACGGCAGGGTGTCACCACCTCTCTGGTCGAGCATCACCGTCATCACCGATATCTCGTCCGACTGCGACTTCACCATCCCGACCGCCGCTCGCCGGATGGCGGGTTCCCCGGCCGTCCGGGCCGCTTCGGCGGCCATCTCGACCGCACCCTGATGGTGCCGAATCATCAACTGCAGGAACAGTATCTCGCTCTGCACACCGTCCGCCGACGACAACCGGGTCAGTTCGTCGCCACTGGCCATCCCCGGCATCGTCGACACACCCGCAGCGTGCCGATGGCCACCCGCTTCCATCCAGCTCATCGGACGCCCCGCCTGCAGCGGCGCGTCGAGCATCTGTAGCCAGCCCTGCATCTGCCCGATCTCGCGCCACTGCGCCTGCTCGATCTGGGCCGCGAGCGCCCGGACATCCGGCTGCGCTGTGTGCGCCAGTAGGTCGCACATAAGGAGAGCCTGCTGGTGATGTGCGGACATGTCTTGTGCAAAGCCCACGTCCACGGCGGTCGCCGAATCACCGGCCGCCATCGACTCCGGACCTCCGCGGTGAATCATCAACCCGGCACCCAGCCCGACGACCAAGGCTACGACAACCGCGATGATCAGCCACAACCGTTGGCCGACAATTGTTTTCATGGGACCGGGTACACCGCCGGATCGAGCGCCAGCGCCATGAACCCGTTGTCCATGCAGGTCACCCAGAGCTGATCGCCGTGGAACTCCGGCGGTGACAGACACCAGTCGGCCGAGAGGTCGCCGCCGACGAGACGACTCTGATCGTTGATGATCCCGTCCACGGGGCTGTCGCCCTGCAGCACCGCCCGGGCGACCGCCAGCGTGCCGATGATCGGCGGAGCCGCGATGGAGCCGAGCAGGGCGTGCAGAGAGTTGCTCAACTGCCAGTTCTTGCCCGTCTGCGCGGGCGGGTTGAAGTACGCGATCTCCGCGAAGTGGTCGGGGTCGCTGATGTCGAACACCCGGACGCCCGACTGGATCCACCCGCATGCCATCGCGGTCGGGTCGACCGGACGATCCACCGAGCAGTAGTGGGCGTCGTACCCGAACGCGCCGTTGGCCGTGGTGCTCTGGGCCCACCTGTTGGCGTTCTCCGGCAGGTTGATCGCCAATTTGACGGCGTTGCGCTGCTGAAGATTCGTCGAGCGCGCGGCGTCGAACAACTTGACGCCACCCGAACCGCCCTCGTCGACGCTGAAGACGTGCGGCTGTCCGTCGTAGGTGACGTAGATGCTGTGTTGCGTGATCTGACCATCGGCCCAGAGCTTTTCACCGACGTGCGGCATGAGGTCGGGCACAATCGTTCTCGGCCTGCGGTTCTGCACCGCCGAGACGTCGATCATCGTCAGTCCCAGAAGATTTGACAGATACATGGTGTTGCCGTCCGGCGAGAACCCGAGACCGTGGGCCTCGACACCCGTGACCCCGGACCACACCACCATCGGATCACGGGGATCGGTGATGTCGATGGCGCTGACGTAACCGGGGGCAATGCCGGTGGCCCAGTACGTGTTCCCGTCAGGTGAGAAGTCGCCCTCGTGGGTGGTGATCGGAATCGGCATCGACAGCTGGGACCCGGCGCCGGTGTTGAGCAGCCGCGGATGCGCGCAGTCGGTGGCGATGTCGTACACCGAGATGTAACCGGCGCCCTCGAGGATGCCCACCCCCGTGCCCACCAGGAGTCCACGTTCCTTGTTGACCTTCAACGACTCCCAGGTGCCGCCCACCATCGCAGGTTCGCTCAGCACATCCGTCATCCGCGGATTGGCCGGGTCGCTCACGTCGATCACCTGCACCCCGGGATTGGGTCCCAAGAAGTTGGTGGGGAAGGAAGAACCCGTGTACGAACAGTGACCGTAGGTGGCACTGACGATGCCGGCACCCTGCCCCTGAAACTGACCGATCAGATCGATGTTGCAGTTGTAACCCTTGGTGCTGCGCCCGGACTTGCGGTCCGCCAGGGGCACCTCACCCTGGATACCGGTCTCGACCTGATCCCCCGGTCGGCAGTCCGCGACGTCCACAGCGGTCGGCCAGACGTCGAGCACGTCGTTGTACCCGGGCGGAGCGGCAGCCGAAGCCGGACTGACCGTGGCCGTTGCCATCGCCAGGACCGCACCGAAGATCACCGCGATCCGGACCGCGCGTTTGTTTCCCGCCGATGCGCCCACAACAAGCCCCCTCCGGCTTCACTGCCGTGCTTCGCGGGAGCGTAACGCCGCTCGGCTGCGACGAGGTGCGCTTTCGGGATTTCTTCTGCGGTGGTGGTCAGCCCACGGGCAAACTGTTCACCGCATCGACGAGCTGGTCGGACGTGGTCGCCTTGTCCACGGCGGAGAGCTCGATGTAGACGTCGGGCATACCGTCGACCGTCAGCGCCATCCATCGCGGCTCGTCCCCGCCGCCACCGCTGACCGCCCGCCCGTTCTGCCACGTTGTGCTGGTCACCCCGTCGAAGCCGCGAATGTCGTCCATCCGGCTCTCGAGTGCCTCGGGTGTGACATAGAAGTCGGTCCACAGGTCGTACTGCTCACCACCGGAGTCCAGGACACAGCGGAAACCCGCCTTGATGAACTGCTCGCCCGATCCGTCGGGCCCGTCACCTTCCTCCGGCGGCACGGCATCCATCCGCGTCTCGCATCGCATGCCGTTGTAGCCCTGCTCGTCGGGCCCCGCCGGTAACAGCTCGGGCAACCGCTGGGCCGACTCCGCATACAGCCCCCACCCGGAGCCCACCTCGACCGACGCCGAAGCGCTCGGTTCGGACACGCGGCCCTTGTCGTCCACCGCCCGCACCCGGTACTCCACCCGGTCGCCGCCTGAAGGAGCCACCGCCGAGATGTCGGTGAACTCGGTGGCCGGGCCCGAGTACACCACCGCCTCACCGCGACTGAGCAGATAGGAATCGGCTCCTGACGCCGACTTCCAACTGACCTTCACCACCGGGCCCTCGGCACTGGCCGTGACCGTCCCCGGACTCGACACCGAACTGCCGGCACCGCGCACGAAGTAGGTGATGGTGAACGAGAGAACCAGCGCCACCACCCCGGCGACCACCAGCAGCGGCCATCCCCAGCGCTTCACAGCGGCAGCCTGTCCAGCAGGGCCACGGCGTCGGCGTCTTTGCCGCTCTCCATGGTGACGCTCAAGTCGTACACCTCACGATCGGTGTCGTCGAAGGCCAGGATCGCGGTACCCGCCCAATCACTGGTCGGGCCGTTGCCCTGATAGAGGGTGCCGTCGGCGCCCTGATCGGTGGTCACCGATGACGTCTTCAAGTTGAGACTGTCCAGATACTCGTCACGGACCTGGCGAGACGGGAACTGCCGCAGCTGCACTGTGTAGGTGGCAGCGGCGTCGCGGCAGAAGATGACGCCCGTCTTCGGGATCTCCGGGTCGACACTGCCCGTGCCGCCCCAGCAGGCTTCTTGCCCGAAGGTGTCGGTGGACAACGGGCTCGGGCCGACGATCTCCCCGAAGGTGGACGCCATCTGTTCAAGACCGTGCCACCGTTGCGCCACCGCGACCTCGTCACTCGCCGGGCTGTCGGACGATTCATCCCGGTCGCCCGATCGCGCCGACACCGTGTACGAGTACGTACCCGGCAACGGCATGGGTTGTGCATACTCGGTTTTGTCCCCGACATAGATGACCGAATCACCCTGCCGCAGAACGTACTCGGACGCGCCGTCCACCGCGGACCAACTGATTTCCACGGACTCAGCGGCCAATTCGACTGCGGGCTTCTGCGGCGCGGCCAGCGCACTGCCGCCGCCGGTGATCAGCATGCCGGCGATCAGACCGACCACCACCGCGAGCACCACCACCGGCCCGGCGAGCACCGCAGGGCGGGTGGACCACGGACCGTTCGGCGTCGGGGCCGCCGCGGATCCAGCACCCGCGTAGGCCGGACGTTGTCCGCTCGACACCATCCCCGGGTATCCCTGGCCCGCCCCCTGATACGGGTTCGATTGATACGGGGACGAGTTCAGGTTCGACGACTGGCCTGATGAATGACCGGGTGACGACTGACCCGGCGAAGAATGCTGGGGAGTGAAGTGCTGCGGTGATGAATGTTGTCCCGGTTGATAGGGATTCGACGGCATGGGCCCGGGCGTCGCGGCCGGGGGGAAGGTAGTGGCAGCTGCTGACCGCGGGGCGTTCGTCTGCGGCGTACCGGGTTTGACCGGGATGGGCACAAAAGCGCTCTGCGCGCGCGTGCTCTGCGGCGCCCCACCGCCTTGCAGCGCCTCCAGTGCGGCATCGGCCAGCTCGCGGGCGCTGTCGAAACGGTCAGCGGGTTTCTTGGCCATCGCCCGTGCGATCACCGAAGCCATCGCCGCGGGGACCGCGGGATTGACGGCGGCCGGGTTCGGTGGCGCGTTGAACATGTGCGCCGCCATCAGGCCTTGACTCGTGGGGGCATCGAAAGGTGCTGTGGCGGTCAGCAACTCGTAGAGCGTGCAGCCCAGCGCGTACACGTCGGCACGGTGGTCGATCTCCTCGCCGCCGATTTGTTCAGGGGCGCTGTACCGCAGCGTGCCCACCGTCATCCCCACCGACGTGAGACTGCTGTCGGTCTCCTGCGCCATCCGCGCGATGCCGAAGTCGGTGAGCTTCACCGCATCCGGGGTCATCGGATCGGCACCTGGCGTGATCAGGATGTTCCCGGGCTTGACGTCGCGGTGCAGCAGCCCCTTGCGGTGCGCGTAGTCCAGTCCGTCGGCGACCTCGGAGATGATCTGCACCGCAAGTCGCGGATGCAGCGGGCCGTCGATCAACATGTGTGCCGCGTCGGTACCCGACACGAACTCCATCGCAATCCACAGCTGACCCTCGTGGGTACCTCGGTCCAGCACGTTCACCAGGTTCGGATGACTGAGTGGGGCGACCAGATCCGCTTCCCGCTCGAACCGAGCCCGGGTGTCGGGGTCACTGCCGTAGGTGTTGTTCAGCAACTTGATGGCATCGGCTCTGGGCAACCGGGGGTGCTGGGCCTTGTACACCTCACCCATCCCGCCGCGGCCGAGCAGCTCCAGAATTTGATAGCCACCGATATAGGAACCGATCGCCACGCTCATCTCATGCCCTTCCAGCTCTCACCCACGGTCGGTGAGCTGAGCAGATAGTAGCCACCACCGGCTGGGGCGGACCAGATCTCGGAGCCCGATTACACCGTCTGACCGATCACGCCAAAACAGCCCGCGTGGCGCTGTTCGGCAAATACGCTCAGCGCCATGAAATCTGACGTTGTCCGGGTACTGGTCTGTGTCGCGGCGGTGGGCGCCGCAGTGTCCACGGGCGTGGGTGCTGCTTCCGCCGCACCCACCGAAACATGCACTGCGGCCGATCGGGTGGCCGGCGCCCAGACCTACCTCGATGCGCTCGTCGACCCCTCGTACGCCTACGACGTCCCCCTTGCCGACAACGTGGTCCGATTCGAGAACGGGCTGCAGACCGGGTTCTCCGGCGATGTGATGAAGGCCGAACTCGCTCTGCATCTCCAATACAGCGGCATCACCTCGCTGGACAACGAACAGTGGTCGGGCCGCGGCGACTCGGTGCGGGTGATCTACGACCTCGCATATGGAGTCGGCGGCCTCAATGTGGCCGATGCCACCGTGGACGAGACCTTCCGGTTCAACGCCGATTGCCTGATCCAGCGCATCGACGCGACCATCACCATCGCCCCCGGTGACGGATTCTGATGGGGCGCTTCAGTCGCGCCGAACTCGAGAGCGAGTTCGCCAGGTTCGAGAAGATGGTCGAGCAGGTTGCCGAAACCCACGACTGGAACCCCTGGGCCGAGCAGTTCACCGACGATGCCGACTACGTCGAACACGCCATGGGCACCTTCAAGGGGCGCGAAGAGATTCGTACCTGGGTGATCAAGACCATGGGCCGATTCCCGGGCAGTCACATGATCGCCTTCCCGGCACTGTGGCATGTGATCGACGAGGAGACCGACCGGGTGATCTGTGAGATCGACAATCCCCTGCGCGACCCCGGCGACGGTTCGTTGTTCACGGCCACCAACATCACGATCCTGACGTATGCGGGCGACGGGCTGTGGTCCAAGGAAGAAGATGTCTACAACCCGCTGGAGTTTGCTCAGGCAGCCAAAGCCTGGTGCCATAAGGCGCAGGAGTTGGGGAACCTGACCGACGAGGCCGGGCGATGGCTCGACACGGTGGGCAAGTACTTCTGAAGGATCACTCGCCACCAATATTGGATTCGAAGTTCAGTTTTTCTGGGCGGATCCGCATCACGTCAGTAAGATGCACCACACACGGGGATCATCGGGGCACCCAGTTCGAGCAGTAACCAGGCCACTACTGACCAGCAGCGATTCAGTGGCGCGAGGGTTTCGACACACCTTTGCGCCGGCGCGAAGGACTTGGGTGGCGGTAGTGCGTTCCCGTAGCCTGGACCCTTATCACGCCTAGCCGTTCTTGGAGGAATAACTAATGGCCCGCGAGTTGACTCAACTGGAGCTCTTGAAAGAACTGGAGCCGGTGGCCGAGGAAAACGTCAATCGCCATCTGCGCCTTGCCAAGGACTGGAACCCGCATGACTACGTCCCCTGGGACGAAGGGCAGAACTTCGCGGCTCTCGGTGGTGTCGACTGGGATCCGGAGCAGTCGAGGCTCGACGACGTGGCCAAGGCCGCGATGGTCACCAACCTCCTGACCGAGGACAACCTGCCGTCGTATCACCGCGAGATCGCGGAGAACTTCTCGATGGACGACGCGTGGGGCCATTGGGTCGGACGCTGGACCGCCGAAGAGAACCGCCACGGCATCGCGATGCGCGACTACCTCGTGGTCACCCGCGGCGTCGACCCCGTCGCGCTCGAAGAAGCCCGCATGATCCACATGACCAACGGTTTCTCCTCACTCGCCACCGCGGGTAAGCGAGCCGAAGAGCTCGGAGAAACCAGCGCCGGACTGCTGCGTTCGGTGGCGTATGTGACCTTCCAGGAACTCGCGACGCGTGTCTCGCACCGCAACACCGGCAAGGCGTGCAACGACCCGATCGCCGACCGCATGCTCCAGCGCATCGCCGCCGACGAGAACCTGCACATGGTTTTCTACCGCAACATCTGCGGCGCCGGCCTCGACATCTCACCCGACCAGACCATCCGCGCGATCTACGAAGTGGTCTCCAACTTCCAGATGCCCGGCCTCGGTATGCCGAACTTCCGTCGCAACGGCGTCCTCATGGCCAAGCACGGCATCTACGACCTGCGCCAGCACCTCGAAGAGGTCATCCAGCCCGTTCTGCGCAAGTGGAACATCTTCGAGCGCGAGGACTTCAGCGCCGAGGGCGAGAAGACCCGTGAAGAGCTGGCCGCATTCCTCGACAAGCTGGCCGCAGACACCATCAAGTTCGAAGAGATGCGTGACCGCGCCCTCGCTCGCGAAGCGGCCAAGCGCGAAAAGGCCCGCGCCGCCTCCTAGCGGCGATTTCTCGGAAAGGCCAGATCCTGACCGCTCTGCTGCCAGACACCCGCACCACCCCGGCACTGTCCATCGGATCCATCGAGCTCTCCAGCCCGGTGGTCCTGGCTCCGATGGCCGGGGTGACCAACGTTGCCTTCCGCACACTGTGCCGCGAACTCGAGCTCGCCCGGACCGGCACGGTTGCCGGTCTCTACGTCTGTGAGATGGTCACCGCCCGCGCCCTGGTGGAGCGTCACCCGGTGACCATGCACATGACCACGTTCGCCCCGGAAGAGAACCCGCGGTCGATGCAGCTCTATACGGTCGACCCCGAGTACACCTATGCCGCGGCCAAGATGATCGTCGACGAGAACCTCGCCGACCACATCGACATGAACTTCGGCTGCCCGGTGCCGAAGGTGACCCGCAAGGGCGGCGGCTCGGCCATCCCCTACAAGCGCCGTCTGTTCGCCAACATCGTCGCCGCCGCCGTCCGCGCCACCGAGGGCACCGACATCCCCGTCACCGTCAAGTTCCGCATCGGAATCGACGACGAGCACCACACCCACCTCGACGCCGGTCGGATCGCCGCCGCCGAGGGCGCGAAAGCTGTTGCGCTGCATGCTCGTACGGCCTCGCAACGCTATTCCGGGAGCGCCGACTGGGACGAGATCGCACGACTCAAGGAGCACGTGACCGACGTGCCCGTCCTCGGCAACGGCGACATCTTCGAGCCCGCCGACGCCACCCGGATGATGAATCAGACCGGCTGCGACGGCGTGGTCATCGGTCGTGGATGCCTCGGTCGGCCATGGCTGTTCTCCGAACTGAGCGCTGAATTGAACGGACTGCCCGCCCCGGCGGCCCCCACGCTCGGCGAAGTGGCGCAGATCATCGTCCGGCACGGACAGCTGCTCGCCGACCACCACGGCGAGTTCAAGGGCATGCGGGAAATCCGCAAGCACGTTGCCTGGTATCTACGTGGTTTCCCCGTCGGCTCGGAGTTGCGCCGCGACATGGCCCTGGTCGAGACCGTCGATCAACTTGCCGACATGGTGGGCCAATTACCCGCTGACGTGCCCTTTCCCCGCGACGGCCACGGTCCTCGCGGACGGCAGGGGTCGCCGTCGGCCGTGGCCCTCCCCCACGGCTGGCTCGACGATCCGGACGACGACTGCGTTCCCGACGGCGCCGAGGTCATGCATTCCGGCGGATAGCCCCACCAGTAGAAATACCGGATCCAGAAAGCTCGGTTTCACACTGCCGAACTCGAACACAAGAACAACGGCCGACGAACGCTCGGCGACGAGGCACATACAGGTTCGGCCAGTATCATCGTGAACGCGCCTGCCCGGCCGACATGTTTTCGACGGGCCTGAGATACAGCCCGGTGCCCAGAAGTCCGAAGGAACATGAGTGAGCAGCGACGACGAGCTCCGGGGACGCACACCCGAGGAACGCCGCGATCTGATTCGCCGCCAGCTCGGCGCGCCATCGGATGAGGTACTCCGCGAGCCCCCCGCTCGGGAACTGCCCCGCGACGCCGCGGGCCGATTGACGGTCCAGGAACTCCTCAATCGGATGAATGCCGCCGGCTCGTCCGGACGCGCCGCACCATCGCCTTCGTCTCGTGCCGCATCCGACGTGCCGTCGCAGCCGCCGGTCGGCGAACCCCGATCCTCGACCGACCGGTCCCCGGCACCTCCGTCCGACGGACCGTCGGTTCCGCCGCCGCGCCCGCGCCGCGTCCGCCCCGCCGATGCCCCCACCGAGACCATCAGCCGTGCGGTGGATCCGGGGCCGCCGTCCGATCCCGACCCACGCGATAGCCGCACCCAGGCCGGTGGGCCGCCCTCCCCGCCTGCGACCCAGCCGAGCCATCCCTTCGCGCGCACCGACCCTCCGCAACGGGACGACGACGACTCCCAGACAGAGGTCATCCCGGCCGCCAAGGACGGTCCACCCGTCTACCTGGCCGCCGATCGCGAGCCGGATCCGAACCCGTCGCACGACAGCGTGGCCGACCGTGTGCAGCCGGCGGTGGTTCCCGAATCCGGCGCGGGTACGGCCCGTGGCCGCCGACATGCCGCGGCGCCAAAAGGACGCGACCGAGCGGCGCTGACCAGAAATGCCCGGATGGGTGGCCGGGTCCTCCTCGCTCTCGCCTGCGTCATGACACTCCTGGGCACCGGCGCGGTGTGGGGCTATCAGAAGGTCAAGGACGGCAACTGGAACATCGTCGATGCCGTCAACCCGGACAACAGCGAGATCCGTGGCAAAGAACTGCAGACCGGCGACGAAACCTACTTGATCGTCGGCACCGACACCCGGTCGGGAAAGAACGGGCAGATCGGCGCCGGTACCACCGAAGACGCCGGCGGTGCCAGGTCGGACACAGTGATCCTCGTGAACATCCCGGCCGACCGCAGCCGCGTGGTCGCGGTGAGTTTCCCCCGGGACCTGCAGATCAACCGCCCCGAGTGCACAACCTGGGACAACGACAAAGGCGAATACACCGGCCAGATCGTGCCCGCCGAGACGGGCGCCAAGCTCAACACCGCCTACGGCGACGGCGGCCCCAAGTGCATCGTCGACACACTCACCGCGATCAGCGGCCTGAACATCAACCACTTCATCGCGATGGACTTCTCGGGTTTCGAAAAGGTCGTGAACAAGATCGGTGGTGTCGAGGTCTGCTCGCCGGTCCCGCTCAACGATTTCGAGCTGGGCCCCATCCTCACCAAGCCCGGTAAGCAGAAGGTCCGCGGTAAAGCTGCCCTCAACTACGTGCGCGCCCGCACCATCGACACCGAGGGCAACGGTGACTACGGGCGCATCAAACGCCAGCAGCTGTTCCTCTCGTCGCTATTGCGCGGAGCGCTCTCCAGCAAGGTCTTGTCCAATCCTGCGACGCTCAACGGCATCGTCGACACCTTCATCCAGAACAGCTTCGTCGATCAGGTGGACACCGACGACCTGCTCCAATTGGCCCAGTCGATGCAGGGGCTCGACGCCGGCCGCGTCACCTTCCTCACCGTCCCCACCTCGGGCACGGCCGAAGACGGCTCGGGCAACGAGATCCCCCGCGATGCCGACATCCGCGCAATCTTCGACGCGATCATCAACGACGAACCGCTGCCCGGGGAGAAGGAAGAGAAACCGGCCGGAACAACAACCAGCACAACAACTTCTTCGACAACCTCGCGGTCGGCAGACGTCACCGTCAGCGCGCTCGATCCGTACTCGGTGAGCATGCGGGTGCTCAACGGCACCGGTACCGCCGGAGTCGCCACCGGCATCGCCGAGAGTCTGGCCAATCAGGGCTTCGGCGTCCAGGGTGTTGCCGACGCCTCCGAGAACCGCACCGACACCGTCGTCCGGTACGGCGAGGGGCAACAGGCTGCGGCGGCCACGGTTGCACAGTTGTTCCCCGGGGCGAGCATCCAGGCGGACAACACCGTGCAGTCGGGCATCGAGGTCATCGTCGGCAGCGACTACAGCGGGAACCTGGGGTCGCCGGTTCTCGCCGGGGGCCAGATCACCGTCGCCGAACTGCCTCGCGAGTCGGGAACAGACGAGTTGCCCAACGACCTCACGGTCACGAACGCCGGGGATACGACCTGCGCATGAGTCGGACCGACGACGCCGACATCGAGCCTGTGCCACTCGTTCATTCGCAGTTCACCACCTGACCACCATTCCCACCGATCGTGGCAGTACCGTTGGCTCATGCGTAGTGCCTACATTGAGCAGATGGCCGAACTCAACGGAGTTCTGGGACAAATGTGTGCGTTGGCCGGGATTGCGATGGAGCGATCCACCCAGGCCCTGCTCCAAGCCGATCTCGCGGTCGCCGAGTCGGTGATCGGCGACCACGAGCAGTTGACGCAGTTGTCGACGCAAGCCGAAGAACGGGCATTCGCCCTCCTCGCGTTGCAGGCGCCGGTCGCCGGCGATCTGCGTTCGATCGTGAGTGGATTCCAGATCGTCGCCGACATCGACCGCATGGGTGCGCTTGCGCTGCACGTCGCCAAGGTCGCTCGCCGTCGCCACCCCGCCAAAGCGCTGCCCGAAGAGGTCAACGGTTACTTCGCCGAAATGGGCCGGCTCGCCATCACCATGGCGACCAACGCGCGTGAGGTCCTCACCAGCCAGAACCCCGAGGACGCGCTCAAGCTGCAGGACGACGACGACGCGATGGACGACCTCCACCGCCATCTGTTCACGGTGCTGATGGACCGCGAGTGGCGTCACGGCGTCGCCGCCGCAGTGGACGTCACGTTGCTCGGCCGGTACTACGAGCGCTTCTCCGACCACGCTGTGCTCATCGGACGTCGCGTGGTGTTCCAGGCGACGGGACAGACCCCGGAACAGTTCACCGAGGTCTAGTGGCTTCTACCGGGGTGCAGTTCGCCGCACCTCGGAGATCCGGTCGGCCAGTTCTGCAGCCGTCCTGAACCGATCACTGTGCGGGGCAAGGCATTCCGACACCAGGTCGCGTTCAGCCGGTGAAAGTGTCGGACTGATCCTGGGTTTGGTGGACTGCACCGTGCGGATCGCCACCAGCGGCTGCATGTCGGGCAGTTCACCGTAGAGGCCTTCACCGGTCAGCGTGCGGTGGATCGTCGCTCCCAGAGCCCAGATATCCGTTGCCCGCGAAGGTGTTTGGCCGACAAGGGTGTCGGGGTCGGCATATTCGAGTGAAGCGGACGACCCGATGCCGGTGACCGCGGTCGCCGCGGTGATCACCCGGGCCAGACCCAGATCGGACAGTACTCCTGCCGGTGATGCCGTGGTACCGGCGCCATCACCTCCCGCGATCAACACGTTCGCCGGTTTGATGTCGGAATGGACCAACCCGGCCTCGTGCATGTCGTGTGCCCCCCTGGCCGCGCATTCGAGCACGGCGAGTGCCTGGTCACGCTGCAGCGGCATCGATGGGGCCGCCATCGACCCACCCGGGAAGTAGTCCATCGCGTACATGAAGAGGTCACCCAGAGCCGCTTCGTACAGATGCACCAGATGCGGGGACCGTACAGCGGCGAAACTGCGGAGTTCGCGCACACCACGATGAAAGGCGTCCTCACCGCAGGGGTTCGAAAACACCTTCAGCGCAACGTGATCGACGTCCAGTTGCAGCCGGGCCGGAGGCACCGCCAGATAACACGTACCGTGGCTGCCCGCACCGAGCGCCCGGACTGTCCGATAATCGGCGATTGCCGGAGGCAGCCGACGAGCGTCGGTGCCCGACGTCTGGTCAACGAACATCGCTGATCCTCCCGTGCGGCGCCTCGAACAGCAACGACCGGCTTCCCACCCGCAGTTCGGAACCCGGATACAACACCGCTTCCTGCCCCCGGCGCAACGTGATCCAGCCAGGCGCGCGCGGCAACCGGACATACGTCCCGTTCACCGAGCCGGCATCCACCACCCGGACATCCCAATCCACAAGTCGCAGTTCACAATGCGCGCGCGACATCGACCCCGAGGTGTCGTTGATGCGAATGGGATCAAGCGGTCCGATACCCGTACCTGCGACACCACCCCTGGCTGCGACCATCGGCTCGGGATCACGTCCGATCATCAGGTCACCGGCCACCACATAGGTGGTGCCGTCGTCGATGACGAGTAGCCCCAACGGCGGTCGCGGCCCCTGCACCATCGCCCCCGTCATCCGGTTGATCCGAATACCGCATCGGGTACAGACCGGTGACCGCGGGTCGTTGATGTGACCGTTCTGGCACAGCAGACCCTGGATCTGCACCTGCTGTTCGCGCGCCGAGACCTTCGGATCAGATGGACGCACAGGACGATTCGCGACATCGGTCGGCGCCGATGCCAGTGCGGCATCGGCCGGTCCGACCACGTCACGCGGCGGGACCAGTGTCGGCTCGGCGATTCCCCTCCGAACCGAGGCAGCTCTGCGCCGGCCACCGACGATCGGCAACGGTGCCCGTCCGGCTGCGGTGTAGTTGTCGAAGTCGTCCAGCCTCACCGAGAGAGCCGGTGGTAGCAAAGGCGTTTCGGCTACCGCCATCGCGGTGTCGACGAGTTCGGGACTCACCACCACCGGGGCACCTGTGGGCTCGTCGGCAGCCGACGTCATCGGTGTCGCTGCCGGTACGGCATATACCGCGCTGTCGGTGGAAGGCGATGCCGATGGCCACAACACAACCCCGGCGCCGGGTGCCGCACCCTTTTCGAGCGAGAAGATCTCCGACGGGGCCAGACCACCCGACCCGATCGGTCCACCGCCCAGCGGATCGTCTTCGTCGATGGTCAGGGCCACCGCGAACACACTGCTCGGATAACTGCGCTGTACCAGGAACCCGGCGTCTGCTCCCCTGATGACCTCCGGCGTGGCGAACTCGGTGACGTACACCCTCGCACTCGCGGCACCGTAGACGAAGACCTCCAGACCCCCGTGCCGGTCGGTGGAGACCACCGCGAAGTCCGGGCTGCTGTCCTCGTTGGCCAGCAACCACTTGGTCAGCGAGCGAAGCCGCGACCCGTCGACGCGGCCGGCCTGTTCGAGCGGCTCGGTGGCGAGATGCGCCAAATCTGTGAGCGTTGCGCTACTCCGGATCGGATCGGCGTCGATGAGCAGGAGCGACGGTCCGCGGCGGAGCACGATGCCACGACCAGGCAGCACACTCACCGGATGTTTTGCCGTCACGGGGACCATTCTGGCAAGGAAACGGCCCCATGCGCAGACATGGGGCCGTTTTCTTCAGGTACTTGCGAGGATCAGCCGAAACGGCCGGAGATGTAGTCTTCCGTCGCCTTCTGCGTCGGGTTGGAGAACATCGTCTCGGTGTCACTGAGCTCGACCAGCTGTCCGGGCTGGCCGACAGCCGCCAGGTTGAAGAACGCGGTCTGGTCGCTGACGCGGGCAGCCTGCTGCATGTTGTGCGTCACGATCACCACCGTGTAGTCCTTCTTGAGTTCGGTGATCAGGTCCTCGATGGCGAGCGTCGAGATGGGGTCGAGTGCCGAACACGGCTCGTCCATCAGGAGCACGTCAGGCGACACCGCGATCGCACGCGCGATGCACAGACGCTGCTGCTGACCACCGGAGAGGCCACCGCCGGGCTTGTTCAGCCGGTCCTTGACCTCTTCCCAGAGGTTCGCTCCGCGCAGGCTGCGCTCGGCGGTCTCGTCGAGCACCTTCTTGTCGCGCACACCCTGCAGTCGCAGACCGGCCACCACGTTGTCCTTGATCGACATCGTCGGGAACGGATTGGGGCGCTGGAACACCATGCCGATCGTGGAGCGGACCGACACCGGGTCGATGCCCTTGCCGTAGATGTCGTCGCCGTCGAGCAGGACCTTGCCCTCGACGCGAGCACCGGGGGTCACCTCGTGCATGCGGTTGAGCGTGCGCAGCACGGTGGACTTACCGCAGCCGGAAGGGCCGATGAACGCCGTGACGCAGCGGGGCGGCACTTCCAGGCTCACGTCCTTGACGGCGTGAAAGGCGCTGTAGTAGATGTTCAGATCTTTGAGGTCGAGTCTTTTTGCCATTGCTTATCTCATTTCGTCTTCGGCGCGAGCAGTTTAGAAGCCAGCGCCGCGAGTGCATTCGCCAGCGCGATCACGATGACCAGGGTCAGCGCTGCACCCCAGACGCGGTATTCCCCGGCGGGATTGGGGTTTGCCAACTGGTTGTAGATGAACAACGGCAGCGACGTCATGTTGTTCTGGAACGGGTCGTAGTTCACCGAAGCGGTGTAGCCCACCAGGATCAGCACCGGGGCGGTCTCACCCATGATTCGCGCGGTGGCGAGGAACACTCCGGAGATGATTCCCGACATCGCCGTCGGGACAACAATTTTCACGATGGTCTTGGACTTGCTGATGCCCAGCGCGTACGAGGCCTCACGCAACTCGTCGGGGACGAGCTTGAGCATCTCCTCGGTGGAGCGAACAACCACCGGGAGCATCAGCAGCACAAGTGCCAGGCTGACCGCGAAGCCACTCTGAGGCAGACCGAACGTGGTCACCCACACGGTGAAGATGAACAGCGCCGCGACGATCGACGGGACGCCGGCAAGGATGTCCACCATGAACGAGGTGGGCTTGACCAGCTTGCTGTTCGGATACTCCACCAACATGATCGCGGCCATGATGCCGATCGGTACGGCGATCACGGCGGCGATCAATGCCGTGAGGATCGTGCCCAGGATCGCGTGTCCGACACCGCCGGAGAAGCTCGTCGGCCCGATCAGGAACTGGTCGCCCGACCACCACTCCGGCTTGATGATCGCTTCGAAACCCTTGCTGATGACGGTGAAGAGCACCATCACCAGGGGAATCATCGCGATCAGGAAGCACAGGGTGAAAACGATCGTGGCCGACTGGTTCTTCAGGCGCCGGGCGGGCGAGACCGGCTTGTACAGACTGCCGGCCTTGACCGGGCTGCTGCCATCGATGGTTGAGGTGCTCATCCGTTTACCTTTCCGCCGGAGAGAACCCGGGCGATGGCATTGACCACGAAGGTCAGCAAGAACAGCACCAAACCTGCGGCGATGTACGCGCCGGTCGGCAGGGGCTGGTTGAACTCGCCTGCGCCAGAGGCGATCTTGGAGGCGAATGTGTATCCACCATCGAAGAGGCTGAACCCGGACGTCGATGTCGCGGCCCGCAGGATGATGAGGACGGCAACCGTCTCACCCAGTGCGCGACCGAGCGCGAGCATCGACGCCGCGATCATTCCACTACGTGCGTAGGGGAATGAGGTCATCCGCAGCATCTCCCACTTCGTCGCGCCCAGTGCCAGGGCCGCTTCCTTGTGCAGCACAGGTGTCTGCTGCAGCACCTCACGCGAGATCGAGGTGATGATCGGAAGGATCATGATCGCCAGCACGATTCCAGCGGTGAAGATCGTCCCACTCGAGACGTTGCCGTCGGCGAAGAGGAAGAACCATCCGAGGTTGCTGTTGAGGAAGTCGGCGACCGGCTGGAGCTTGGGTCCGAGAACCGCCATGCCCCACAGGCCGAAGATGATCGACGGCACTGCGGCAAGCAGGTCGACGACGGCGCCGAGCGGTCGGGACAACCGCGCCGGTGCATACGACACGAGGAATGTCGCGATACCGATCGCGATGGGCACCGCCAACGCCAGTGCGAACACCGAGCTCAGAACCGTGACCTTGAGCAGGTCGAGGATTCCGAACCGGAGGTTCAGGGCGTTGGTGGTGTCCCACACCGAACTCGTCAGGAAGTTGACGTTGTCCACTCTCAATGAGGGGATGGCCTCGAAGAGTAGGTTCAGTGCGATCAACAGGATCACCAGGCAGACGAAGCCACCGGCTGTCAGAGCCAGCACCTTGAACGCCTGATCGTAGAACCGACTCCGATTTTGTCGGGAGTTCGACTTCAGATCCGATTGACTGTCCGAAGGCTCGGGAGCTGATGCGCTTGGGCTCACCGCGCCTACTTTGTCAGATTGCCCGACCGCGTCATGCACCGTCATCGCTTTCCTGCCCTAACTTATGAGAGAGATCAGTCACTGAATGGAATCGATGGCTGTGTTCAGTTGAGTGCTGAAGCCCTCGGGGATCGGGATGTATCCCTCGGCCTCGAGTGAGCTCTGCACGTCGGTGCTCGCGGCGACCTTGAGGAACGACTTCACGGCCTGGCCGGTGGCATCGTCCGAGTAGTTGCTGCAAACGATTTCGTAGGTGGCAAGCACGATCGGGTAGGCACCTGCGACGGACGGCTTGTAGAAGCTCGAGGTGTCGAGGACCAGGTTGTTCGAGCCCGGGTTCTTCAGCGTGGCTCCGTCGATGGTCTTGCCCACGGTCTCGACCGAGAGCGGCACAGCCTCAGGACCGGCCGAGGTGATGATGTTGGCGATGCTCAGGCCCTGGTTGGTGGCGTAGGACCACTCGTTGTAGGTAATCGATCCGGGCGAGTTCTTGATGGCGGCCGAGGTGCCCTCGTTGCCCTTCGCGCCCTCACCGACACCGCCGGCGAACGACTTGCCCGCACCCTGGGTCCAGGTGCCGTCCGATGCGGCTTCCAGGTACTTCTGGAAGTTGTCGGTGGTGCCGGACTCGTCCGAGCGGAAGATCACGATGATGTCCTGGTCGGGCAGGGACACGCCTGAGTTCTCGGCGGCGATGGCCGGGTCGTTCCACTTCTTGATGGTGCCGTTGAAGATCTTGCCGAGGGTGGGGCCCGACAGGTTGACCGCGTCGACGCCGTCGAGGTTGTAGGTGACGGCGATAGGGCCGAAGACGAGGGGAAGGTTCCATGCCTCGGACCCGCAGGTGGTCGCCGCGGCGGTGGCCTCGTCTTCCTTCAGCGGCGAGTCGCTGCCACCGAAGTTGGTGAGGCCGCCGGTGAACTCCTTGACGCCGGCGCCGGAGCCGTTGGAGTTGTAGTCGATGGTCTTGCCCTCGCACGTGGTGGCGTAGGAGTTGGCGAACAGGGTCATGGCGTTGGCCTGTGCGCTTGATCCACTGGCCTTCAGATTCGCCTGGCCTTCACACGTGACGCCTTCGACCTTCTTGGCCGTGTCGGAGTCTGATGCGGAGTTTCCACACGCCGAGATCAGCAGCGTTGAGGCAGCAAACACGCCCAGGATTGCTCCACTGTTTTTCAAGTTCACCTGAAGAAGTCCTTCGATTGGTGCATCGGCAGTCTGCTCGACACAGGTCGCAATGATTCACAGGCAGCCACGACGCCGTAGCGCATCGCGTCCTGCTGCGGTTTGGAAGCTACAGAGCGAGAGTGAAGCGATACCCCTGGAGAGGTGAACGAGAGGTGAACAGCCATGGTGACGAATCGGACATTGCGCCGGGCCGACGCCCGGGGTCGTCACTCAGCCGTACGCGACATCGATCGCGTACCGGGTGAACCCGAGCTTGGCGTAGGTGTTGAGCGCAGCCTTGTTGTCGCCCTCGACGTAGAGTTCGACCTCCGCGAGGCCACGCTGCTGGAGATGGTGCAGGCCGGCCAGGGTGAGCAGTCGCCCCAGACCTCGCCCCTGGGCGGTGGCGTCGACACCGACGATGTACACCTCACCCAGTGCGGGGGTGTCGCCCTCGGGAGGGTGCACTTTTGTCCAGTGGAAGCCCAGCAAGGTGTGAGGATCAGACGCATCGAACACGAGGAACAACCCTGCGGGGTCGAACCACTCGGCGCCCGTACGCGCGGTGATCTCGTCGTCGCTCCAACCGCCCTGCTCCGGATGCCACTCAAAGGCCACGTTGTTGACCCGCAAGATCTCCGCGTCGTCCGACGGCCCCGCGTACGTTCGCAGAACGAGGTCGTCGGGCACGGTGAGCGACGGGAGTTCGGCCCCGGCCAGAGGCCGTCGCAACTGCAGCAGCTCGCGCCGGGCAGTGAGTCCCAGTGAAGCCGCCAGCGCCTGCGCGGCAGGCAGATTCCCATGCGCCCACACCCGACGGTTGTCGGGCACGTGCTCGAGAGTTGTTGTCAGCAGCCGTTTCCCGTGACCGCGTCGGCGGTGTTCGGGGTGCACCGCCAGCTCGATCATCGCCGGTTCGCCCTCTCGGGCAGGGGTGACGTTCGCATACCCGACAACGGTGTCGCCGGACGAGACGGTGAACTCCTTGACGCCCTCGCGGCCGATGACGGCCACCGCCTGCTCGCCCATCGGCGCGACACCGTCAGTGCAGGCGGCGGCAGTCAAGAGTTCGTGGACGGGCCCGGCGTCAGCCCCCATTGGCGCTCGAACTCAGTTCCGGGTCCGGGAACTCGACCTCGTCCGATCCACCCAGATCGTCGAGATCTCCGTTGTCGGTGGAGGTCTCGCCGCCGCCGCGACCGCCCCGGCTGGGACGCACTGCCTTGTAGCCGACGTTCCGGACGGTACCGATCAACGACTCGTACTCGCTGCCGAGTTTGGCGCGAAGGCGCCGGACGTGCACGTCGACCGTGCGGGTGCCGCCGAAGAAGTCGTATCCCCACACCTCTTGGAGCAGTTGAGCCCGGGTGAAGACGCGACCGGCGTTCTGCGCGAGATACTTCAGGAGTTCGAACTCCTTGTAGGTCAGGTCGAGGGGGCGTCCACGTAGCCGTGCCGTGTAGGTGCCCTCGTCGATCACCAGGTCACCGAGGGTGACCTTTCCACTGGCCTCCTCGGCGGTGACACCTCGGGTGCGCACGACCAGAAGACGCAAGCGCGCATCGAGTTCGGCGGGACCGGTGTCGGGTAACAGGAAGTCGTCGAGGCCCCATTCGGAGTTCACGGCCACCAGGCCGCCCTCGGTCAGCACCGCGACCACAGGGACCGATGAACCCGTACTCCCGAGCAGTCGGCACAGGCCGCGCGCGGCGGCAAGGTCAGAACGCGCATCAACGATGGCTACATCTGCGTTTCCGGCTTCCATCAATGAGGACACCTCGGTGGGCGCCACTCGAACGGTATGAGCCAGCAGTGACAACGACGGCAATACAGACTCAGGGGTGGGATCGGCTGTCAGTAACAAGAGATCCACAAACCACTCCGATCTCGATTATTCGTATATGTACGCTGTCTTACCAACGTGTGCGAGATAGATGACAGAATAGCGTCATATCGGTCGCTACCCGTTAACAAGTCGCCAGCGGGAGTCTTCACCGGCGGTCGCCGGCCGCGTCGCCGGATGGACTGAGTCCATTCACAGAGGGGAATCGTTGCGCAAGCTGGCAGTCGGTGTGCTCATCACCCTCTTGGTCGCCACGATCGCCGATTTCGCATCCGCGGCCTACGCAGAGTACCGCTATTCCACCGCGTTGCGGGAGGCTTCCGACCTGGAGTTCGATCCCGAGATCACCATCTCCGGCTTTCCCTTCGTCGACCAGGCCACCGGCGACACGTACGACCAGATCGGCATCACTGCGCGGGGCGCTGACCTGGGCGATGGGCGCCGGGGCGACCTGCGGTCGAAGCTGTCCGACGTGCGCCGAGCAGACGGCGAATGGGTCATCGGACAGAACACGGAACTGACCGCGGACAAGGCCACCGCGTCCCTGAAGATCGACTCGGTCAACCTCGGCCGGTTCCTCGGCATCGTCGACCTCACCGTCACCACGCCGGCGCCCGAAGACAAGGCCGGCGGTGGTGGTCCGGGCGACGGGATCCTCTCGACCAGCAACGGCGTCATCATGACCGGGACGGTCAATGTGAGCGATCCACGTAATTCCCGTCACAGTTCCGCGCAACGTCGCGAAAAGGTGAGCGTCGCGGTTGATCTGTCCGTACGTGGCGGTGCTCTTCACATCGATGCCCGCAACCTCTACTCCGGTCCCGCCGAGCACGTGAAGTCCGACGTTCCGTCCGGGGCCGAGCCGATGGTGCTCGCCCAGTTCACCAAGACGCTGCCGGTACTGCCACTTCCGTGGTCGATGCCGGCAGTGAAGGCGGCCTCACAGGGCAGCGATGTGGTGCTCGAGGCCGAGCCCGCGCCGTTGGTCGCAACCGCCCGGGACTTCTGGCAAGGGCCATCTCGGGGTGGTCGCACGCTGCGGTAAGCTGTCGGCCATGCAACTGGGCTGTGAGTTGATGCTCACCCGCCGTCGGGCGATCGACTTCTGTCGTATCGCCAATTGTTGCTGTCTGAGCCGGTAACCGGCGGGCCGTTCCGAGATCTTCCGCGTCCCGCACGTCCGGCGTGCCCCTGGTTCGCGTTCTTCGCTCCAGCGATTCATCACGCCCCCAGCACCACCTCCCGAGCTTCATCCTCCAAGCACCACCACAGTTGTATCTACTGCGGATCGCTTCTCGATGCCGCATCCACCACGAAAGGAAAACCATGGCTCGCTCCGACGTCCTGGTCAGCGCCGACTGGGCTGAGCAGAACCTGAAAGCAGACAAGACCGTCTTCATCGAGGTCGACGAGGACACCACCGCCTACGAAGGCGGACACATCGAAGGCGCCATCCGCCTCGACTGGCGCAAAGACCTGCAGGACGGCGTTCGCCGCGACTTCCTGAACCAGGAGCAGTTCTCGGAGTTGTTGTCGGCCAAGGGCGTCTCCAACGACGACACCGTTGTTCTCTACGGCGGCAACAACAACTGGTTCGCTGCCTATGCCTACTGGTACTTCAAGCTCTACGGCCACAAGGACGTCAAGCTCATCGACGGCGGCCGCAAGAAGTGGGAGCTCGACGGCCGTCCACTGTCGACCGACGAGGTGACCCGCCCGGCAACCACGTACACCGCATCCGCGCCGGACACGAGCATCCGCGCATTCCGCGACGAGGTCATCAACGCCATCGGCAGCAAGAACCTGGTCGACGTGCGCAGCCCCGACGAGTTCTCGGGCAAGATCCTCGCTCCCGCTCACCTGCCGCAGGAGCAGGCCCAGCAGCGTGGCCACGTCCCGGGCGCGATCAACATCCCGTGGAGCACCACCGCCAACGAGGACGGCACCTTCAAGACGGACGATGACCTCGAAAAGCTGTACGCCGAAAAGGGTTTCGACGACAGTAAAGAGACCATCGCCTACTGCCGCATCGGTGAGCGCTCGAGCCACACCTGGTTTGTGCTCGATCAGCTCCTCGGCAAGAAGAACGTCAAGAACTACGACGGCAGCTGGGTCGAATACGGCTCACTCGTCGGCGCCCCGATCGAACTGGGAGAGAGCAAGTAATCATGTGTGCTGCGCCTAAACAGGGACAGAAGATGCCCGCCGGTGTCGATACCGAGAAGGAAACAGTGTTGACAGGTCAGGTCGTCGACACCGACGGCAACCCCGTTGCCGGCGCGTTCGTCCGCCTCCTCGACAACACCGGCGAGTTCACCGCAGAGGTCGTCGCCAGCGGTACCGGTGACTTCCGGTTCTTCGCCGCTCCCGGGACGTGGTCGTTGCGTGCGCTCTCGTCCATCGGCAACGGTGATGCCACCGTGAGCCCGGAGGGCCCCGGCGTGCACGAGCAGAACGTGACCGTCAGCAAGTAGAAGGTCGGATCAGACGAGCCCGGCCCGCCTCTCGAGGCGGGCCGGGCTTCTTGCTGACTGCCGTGTGCCTCCGTGCACACAACTCACCTGACCGGGGCCGGATGTGACCGCACTGATGGATCTGTGTGCACTCACGCACGCGGCCAGACTGAGGGAATCCCCACACGCACCCGCCCATCATCGCGAGCTAGAATGCTCTGGTGGTCATATTCTTCGAAGCGTTGCTGGTGCTGGCAACCATCCTGATTTCCTGGTTTGGCCTGTACGTCCTCTACCGGCTGGTCACTGACGAATCGTGACCCGTTCGGGCGACGAGGCGATCAACCAGGCGGCGATCCGCGCGCAGGAAACCGCGGCGCGTAACGTCCCGTCGCTGCCCGATCTGCCGCTGCCGGACGACACGGCCAACCTGCGTCAGGGCCCTGACCTGCATCCCGGGCTGCTGGCGCTCCTACCCATGGTCGGTGTGTGGCGCGGCGAAGGGGAAGGCTACGACCCCGAGAACGGTGACCACCACTTCGGCCAGCAGGTCATCATCAGCCACGACGGCGGCAACTACCTCGTCTGGCAATCCCGCACCTGGGTCATCGACGCGGACGCCAATTACATCGGCCCCGGTGACCGCGAGGCAGGGTTCTGGCGAATCGGCGAAGACGACGTCATCGAACTCCTCCTCACCCATGCCGAGGGCTGGGTCGAACTGTTCTACGGCAAGCCGCTCAATCAGACGTCGTGGGAATTGGCCACCGACGTCGTGATCAAAGCTGCGTCGGGTCCTCGTGCCGGAGGCGCCAAACGTCTGTACGGCCTCGTCGAGGACGGCGATCTCGCCTACGTCGAGGAACGGGTCGACGCGGACGGCGACCTCGTTCCCCGCGCATCAGCCAAACTGCGCCGCTACGCCGGCTAGATACCGACGTTCGCGGTCCGAGACCAACTGTCATCGGATCATCGAGGCGGGCTCGGCTGCCGATTCGAAGCAAACCGCCTGACCCGCCGACAAAGGAACGCCGGGGAAATGGATAGACCCCCGCACCACCCACTTCTCAGCGGGCTCTCTCGGCCTGGACAAGGCCGAGGTGCGGGGGTCCGGTGACCATTGTGGATTCAGCTGACGACCGCTGGGACGCAACTGATGTGCGGTCCCGATCGGGCCAATCCACGAAAAACGGTCGTTAGCTGATGGTCACCTCACGTGTCCAAGAATTCAACTTCAGACCACCTCCTTCCTCGTGTACGGACGAAGTTACCCCCGGTTCGATACCTCGGCAACCGCTTTTTCTCGTAGCGAATTCGCCCCCAGATCGATGACCCTGTCGGCACGATGAGAGGCCGGTAGTCGGTGCGAGACAACAACGACCGCGCGTTCACGGTCGACGAGCCCGCCACCGACATCGAGGAGTCCGGCCTGCACTCTGTCCGCATCGGCACGGTCGAGATTGTCGCCGGGTTCGTCGATGAGCAACACCGGCGAGGGGTTGATCAGGGCGCGCGCCACGAGCAGCCGCCTCCGCTGTCCTCCGCTGATGGCGTCCGCACCCCCTTCGAGGGTCGTGCCGAGTCCATCCGGCAATCCGCCGACCCAGGTGTCGAGGCCGACGGATGCCAACGCCGACATCAGCACCTCGTCGGTCGCGTCGCCGCGTGAGACGAGCAGGTTCTCGCGGACACTGGTGGTGAACACGTGACCGTCCTCCGCGAAATATCTTGGGTTCGAATCGTTCTCACTCGAAACGGCGACGCTTCCCGACACCGGCTCCAACAACCCGGCCAACGTCAGCAAGAGTGTGGACTTCCCACAGCCACTCGGACCCACGAGGGCGATCCTGGACCCCGGTTTCACGTCCAGGTCCAGGCCGGCAGACCCGCCGAACACCGCCCCGCCGGGCCACCCCCATCGCAGGCCACGGACCGTCAGGTGCCCGGTCGGCAGGGCAGTCGACCGGTTCGGGAGCGCGTTTCGGTAGTCGTGCGCGCGGTCGACGAGGGTCATGATCCGCCGGGCCGCAAGGCGACTGCGCGACAGTGTCATCGCAGCGTCTGTCATGGTGCTGGTGGAGTCGAAAGCACTCAGGGGCAGGAGGATCAGAACGCCCAGTGTCATCGGAGACACCGAATCAGCCATGCCGATGCCGATCAGCCCCGCCACGATCACCGAGACCCCGACGGCAAGTGGTGTGGCAGCCGCCGCCCATGCGCTCTGCCGGGCTCCCCGGTCGGTGGCGCTGCGGGCGTCGGCCTCGGCAGATGCCAAGTCGGTCAACACCTCTGCGCGACGACGTGTCACTGCCAGCTCTGGTCCGTGGTCAAGAAGATTCATCATCGCCTCGGCGCTGCGCGCCTGCGCCACGGCAGCATCCACTGCGGCGCGGCGAGCACCGCGCGCGGCACCCCACGGCGCAACTGCGCCGCTGATCAGCAGACAACCGGCCAAGGCGACCGCCGCCCACAACGAGACACACGCCATGACCACGATCGCGGCGCCGGACACCACCATCGACACCCCGATGGGTATGAGGGCCCGGATCAAGGCATTGCCCACCTCGTCCACATCGGCACCCGTGCGCGACAACAACTCTCCGCGGCGCAATCCCACCGAGTAACCAGACGGTCCACCCGCGAGGACGACGTACAGTCGGCGGCGCGCAGTCGACATCGCATCGAGCGCCACATCATGTGTGGCCAGCCGCTCGAGGTAGCGGAACAGCCCCCGCGAGATGCCGAGCGCTCGCACAGCTGTCACTGCGAGCGACAGATACAGAACCGGCGGCATCTGCCAGGCGCGGGTGATCAACCATGCCGACAGCGCGGCAAGCGCCAGTGCGCTACCGGCACCGAGCATTCCCAGCAGCAGCGACTTCGCCACCAACTGTCTGCGCAGGCCGAGCAGCCCCATCGCACGCCAGAGTGGATCCTCACGCACCGCCGACCACTTCTCAACGACGGACATCGACATGCGCTCCGATCTCGACCACGTCGTCGGCTGCTGCGACCAACGCCGGACGGTGAGCGACAACAACAACGGTGTCACCGGCGCGGGCGCGGGCCTGCAGCACCCGGCACACCTCGGTCTCGGCCACCGCATCGAGGTGAGTGGTCGGCTCATCGAGCAACAGCAGCGGAGCGGGCGACGCCAGCACACGGGCAAGCGCCAGGCGTTGCCGCTGCCCCGCCGACAGCCCCACTCCCCCATGCCCGAGCTGGGTGTCCCACCCCTGCGGCAAGCCGGCGACCACTTCATCGAAACCACTTGCTCGGCACGCCAACTCACGATCCGCATCGGGGACCGGCCCACCGAGGAGAAAGTTCTCCCTCACGGTGCCCGGTACCAGCACCGGGTGCTGTGGTAGCCAAGAGACCTGCTCCCACAACGCTTCCCGGTCGAAGTCGGCGACCGGCACGTCACCGATCAGGATGGAGCCGGCGTCCAGGCCTTGCAGACCCAGGATGGCTGCCAGCACAGTCGACTTCCCTGTCCCGTTGGGCCCGATGACCACGGTCAGTCGTCCCGGCCGGATGGTCGCCGTCACATCGTCCGGGGTCCAGCCGTCGCGGCCCTGGATGCCGACGCCGGACAAGGTGATGGCGGCTCCGGCGACCGGTACCGACCGGCCGACTGTTGCCGACGCGGCAGATTCCGCCTCGATGATGTCGAATATCTCATCAGCGCTGGCCGTCCCGGCCTCCGAGTTGTGGAACTGAGCCCCCGCGGCCCGTAGCGGCAGGTAGATCTCCGGTGCGAGCACCAGGGCCAGGACACCCCCGTACAGCCCCATGTCACCGAAGACCAGGCGCAGTCCGATGCTCACGGCGACCAACGCCACGCACAGGGTGGCGAGGAACTCCAGCACCGCACCCGACAGGAAGGCGATCCGAAGCGCCTTCATGGTGCTGCGCCGATGAGCCTGCCCCAACTCACCGATACGACCCGCCGGCTCCAGCTCGCGCCCCAGTGCGCGCAGTGTGGGTATCCCGGCGATGAGGTCGAGCAATTGTGACGAGAGGCGACTCATCGCCGCCAGACGGTCAGCCGTGCGATCGCGGGTCATCACCCCGATGAGGATCATGAAGATCGGTATCAGCGGCAGTGTGATGGCCACGATGATCGCCGACGTCATGTCGGCGATTGCCATCACCACGATCAGCACCGGGATCGCCACCACCGAAAGAACAAGGGCAGGAACGTATCCGGCCAGGTACGGACCCAGCGCCTCGATGCCGCGGGTCAGGATGGTGGCAAGACGCTCGCGACGGGTGAGCAGATCACGCGGTGCGGTACGAGCTGGGTCTGACACCACCGCCAGGGCCGCCTCACGCAACTCGGCGATCACCTGGGCGCCCGCGCGATGGGCGTAGCGGTCGTGGAGGTAGGTCGCGGCAACCCGCACCACAACCGACGCCGCCAGCCAGACCAGATGGGACGCTTGCGCATCGAGGCTGCGCAGCCCAGGAGATACGATCAATTCCGACACTATCGAGGCCACCATCGCCGCGGTGACGATGACGGTCGCGACTGACATCACGGCCATGAGCACCGTGATCACCAGGTAGCGGCGCGAGGTCCGTGAGTACTTCCACAGGCGCGGATCGATCGGCGGTCTGGCCCGCCGCCGCCCCGACGCGGTCATCGCGGTGCCTCGGCAGTTTTTCGTTCGCGTAGTGCCAGCCCGATGGACGGAGGAATCTGGGATGTCGAGATGCGCTGCCGGAACACCCAATACGTCCACCCCTGGTAGGCGAGCACCACGGGGGTGATGAACGCTGCCGCCCAGGTGATCACCACCAACGTGTGATGACTCGACGCACTCCCCTCGATGGTCATGTGGAAGGCCGGGTCGGTTGTGGACGGGATGACGTTGGGGAACATCGACCCGAGGATCAGTACCACCACACCGAAGATCGCGAAGCACGTGGCGACGAATGCCCATCCCTCCCTCCGCATCCAGGCCAGCGCCGTGGCGGCGACGACGGCCACCGCGGCGACCGCCAGTGCCGCCCACGTCCATCCCTTGCCGTAGGCCAGCTGGGTCCACACACCCCACACCGCGGCGACCACGGTGGTCGGAACGGCGAGCCAGGCTGCGGTCCTCATGGACTCACGCTGCATGTCGCCACCCGTCTTGAGCGCCAGGAACACCGCGCCGTGGGTGATGAACAACAATGCGGTGGCAGCGCCGCCGAGCAGTGCGTACGGCGACAGCAGGTCGAGGATGTTGCCGGTGAACTGCTCCTCACCGTCGATGGGAAGTCCGCGCACCAGATTGGCGAAGGCGACGCCCCACAGAACGGCCGGCAGCCACGAGCCGAGCCCGATACCGACGTCAGCCCACCGACGCCACCGCGGGTCGTCGATCTTCCCACGCCACTCGATGGAGACGACCCGGGTGATCAGCCCGACGAGGATGAGCAGCAATGGAAGATAGAAAGTACTGAACATCGTTGCGTACCAGGCAGGAAAGGCCGCGAACAAGGCACCGCCGCCAGTGATCAACCACACCTCGTTGCCGTCCCACACCGGGCCGATGGTGTTGAGCATGACCCGTCGCCTGGTGTCCCCGGGCACGCCGTCCTTCGCCCGGCCCAGAAAAGGCATGAGCATCCCGACCCCGAAGTCGAAACCCTCGAGTACGAAGTAGCCGAGGAACAGCACCCCGACGAGTGCGAACCAGAACTCAGCAAGGCTCATCACGTCACCTCGGCCTTTCAGTAAGCGAACGAGAGTTGTTTGACGTCATCGGCGTCGTCGTCACCGCGACCACTGCCGTCGTCGTCGGTGCCCGACCCACCGACCGGGGGCCCGGAGTCGGACGGTTGTGGACCCTCGCGGGTGTACTTGCGCAACAACGTGAACCAGATCAGGCCGAGCACTCCGTAGAGGAGGGTGAAGATGATCAACGACGTGAGGACGAGGTAGCCCGAGTGTCGGCTGACGCCCTCTTGCACGGTCAGGTGCACCTGCGACAGACCCGTCGGATTGGGTGCCACCATCCAGGGCTGACGCCCCATCTCGGTGAAGATCCAGCCGGAACTGTTGGCCAAGAACGGGGTTGGGATCATCCAGATGGCAAATGTCCCGAAGCGCTTCGAGTCGGGGATGCGGCCACCGCGCGTGAACCAGAGCGCGAGAAGCGCCAGCGCCGCCGAGCCGAGGGCCCATCCGATCATCGCACGGAACGCCCAGTACGTGACAAAGAGATTCGGCTTGTAGTTGCCGGGACCGAAGTTCGCCTCGTGCTGCGCCTGCAGGTCTTCCACACCCTGCAGGGTGGAGTTGAAGTCGTAGTCGGCCAGGAACGACAACGCCTTGGGCACCTCGATCAGATGCGTGACGGATTCGCAGTTGTTCTGGGTGCCGATGGCAAGGATGGAAAAGCTTGCACCGCTTTCGGTCTCGCACAACGACTCGGCCGACGCCATCTTCATCGGTTGTTGCTCGAACATGAGCTTGGCCTGCGCGTCACCGGTGATGGCGAGGGCCACCCCGCTGACGATCATCACCCACAGGGCCAATCGGGTCACCGGGCGGTACAGCGTCCGCGCATCGGCCTCCAGTCGGTCCGCCTCGGCACCTTCGGACCGCTTGGCCTGACGCATGTTTCGCACCATCCACCAGCAGCCGATCCCCGCGACGAAGGTGCCGGCGGTGAGGAACGCGCCGGCGATGGTGTGCGGGAACGCCGCCAACGTGGTGCTGTTGGTCATCACGTCCCAAAGGCTCTTGAGCTCTGGACGCTGCTTTTCCTCGTTCCACTGCGCCCCGACAGGGTGCTGCATCCACGAGTTCGCAGCGACGATGAACCACGCGGACGCGTTGACGCCGATGGCAACCATCCAGATCGTCAGCAGATGAATCTTCTTGGGCAGGCGATCCCAGCCGAAAATCCATAGACCCAGGAAGGTCGACTCCATGAAGAATGCGACGAGGCCTTCGAGCGCCAGCGGACCGCCGAACACGTCCCCGACGAATCTGCTGTACTCGCTCCAGTTCATCCCGAATTGGAACTCCTGGACGATGCCGGTGGCGACGCCGAGGGCGAAGTTGATCAGCAGCAACTTCCCGAAGAACTTGGTGGCGCGATACCACTGCTCGCGGCCGGTGACGACCCACACGGTCTGCATCACCGCAACCATCGGAGCGAGTCCGATCGTCAGCGGTACCAGGATGAAGTGGTAGACGGTGGTGATCCCGAACTGCCACCGCGAGACGTCAAGAGCGTCCATTTTTGCCTCATTCGCCGAGTCGCTACTACGAGAGGTAGTAGATGCAGCGTACGCCCGGGCGCAGATGACGAACAAGCAAAATAGGTGTGGCGCCGGGCACCATCACCGATGTCGAACGGCGGGTCGAATCAGCCGATTGCGCGGTCTACCAGAGCCGAAAAGTCATGTGGGCGAGCAGGAGTCGTCATCGAATAACCGTTGAGCTCGATGACGCGGGTGGCCAACGTGATGCTGGACACCAACCACACCGATTCGGCGCAGATGAGGTCTGCCGGCCGCAGGGCGTGAACTTCGGTCTCCCAGCCGTCCTTTTCGGCCTGGGCGAACAGGGCCTGCTGGGTGGTGCCACTGAGGATGCCGATCTCGGGTGGCGGTGTGATCAACCGTTTTCCTTCGACCGCGATGACCGTGGACCGCGGGCTCTCGAGCACATAGCCCTCGCTGCTGGTGTAGATGACGTCGTCGGCGCCTTGCTCGGCGGCGTACCGCAGCGCAGCCATGTTCGTGGCGTAGCTGAGCGTTTTGGCACCGAGCAACTGCCACGGGGCCACCGCGGCGAGATCGACCGAGTATCCACGGGGAGCGGTGATGACCTTCACCCCGTTCTCGCGGACCTTCGCGGCCCGTTCGGCAACGGGTCCGACGGTCAGATATTCGGTGGCCGCGTTCGCCTCACGGGTGAGCCCGGTCTCGTCGCGGTCCCGCGGAGGCGCAGCGTCGACGGGCGCCGACTCCCGTCCGCGTGAGTAGACCAGCCGCATGAGTCCCTCGGCGTTGCCGTTGGCCTCCGCCCAGACCCTGGCACCAGTCGCAATCGCATCGGCCCATTTCTCCTCGTCGGGAGCAGGCAGATCGAGCGCCTTGGCGCTGCGCGAGAGCCGCTGCAGATGCAGATCGACCACGCGCGCCCGCCCATCACGGACGAGCAGGGTTTCGAAGATGCCGTCGCCTCGGACCGCAGCAAGGTCGTCCGCATGCAGGATCGGCACGTCAGGGTCGAGTACCGCGCCGTCGACAGTCACCAAGATCGGTTGAGCCATGACGGCAAGAGTAGCGAGCACGCTCGTACGATGATGACGTGACTGTTTTGTTGGATTCATTACGCGCCTCAGGCGCAGTCGGTGGCCTGGAAAATTCCCCAGACGAAGCAGTGGCGTGGCACTTCGGTGACCCGTTCGGTGAGCAACGCGCCGCGACCACCTCTGCGGTGGTGATCGACCGTTCGCATCGCAGCGTCATCGCCCTCACCGGCGACGAGCGGCTCAGTTGGCTCAACACCATCTCCAGTCAGTTCGTCACCGACCTCTCGGACGGACGCAGCGCAGAGAACCTCAACCTCGACGGCAACGGCCGGATCGAGGATCACTTCATCCAGACCGACCTCGACGGCACCACGTGGATCGACACCGAGGCGCATCGCGGCGAGCCGTTGGCCGCGTTCCTGACGAAGATGATCTTCTGGGCGAAGGTCGAGGTCGCCAGACGCCCGGACATGGCGGTGCTGAGCCTGCTGGGACCGCAAACCCGCGGGGGTGCTGTCGCACAGTTGCTCGGCGTACCTCCGACGGCATCGGTCTACGACGCGGGGCCGTTGGCCGACGGCGGGTTCTGGCGCGTGATGCCGGCTCTCGGTGAGCATGCCTCCGTCGAGGCCATCGACCTGGTCATCCCGGTCGGTCAGCTGATCACGTGGTGGTCCAGCCTGACCGCGGTCGGCGTGCGCCCGACAGGTTCCTGGGCTTACGAAGCTCTTCGGGTCGCCGCACTGCGACCCCGACTGGGCATCGACACCGATGACCGCGCGATCCCTCATGAGGTGAACTGGATCGGGTCGCCGGATGAGATGGGTGCGGTGCACCTGAACAAGGGGTGTTACCGGGGGCAGGAGACGGTTGCCCGCGTGCACAATCTCGGTAAGCCTCCCCGGCAACTGCTCCTGCTGCACCTCGACGGCAGTGCCGACAGCCGTCCCGTCACCGGTGATCCCGTCACCGCGGGTGGACGTGCAGTCGGGCGGATCGGCACCGTTGTCGAACACTTCGAGTACGGGCCGATCGCGCTTGCGTTGGTCAAGCGGGGCGTGCCTGCCGACACGGCCCTCGAGACCGGCGGCACCACCGCGGCCATTGATCCCACTTCGGTACCAGCTGATGACCGAGTGCAGGCCGGACGGGCAGCGATCGAAAAATTGAGGGGCAGATGATGACGGTGAGCACCTGCCTGGTCGGCCGGCACAGCGAAAAATTGAGGGGCAGATGATGACGGTGAGCACCTGCCTGGTCGGCCGGCACAGCGAGAAATCGAGGGGCAGGTGAGCTTGGCCGAGGGCACGGTGCTGGCCGTGTGCGCGGTGCACGAGGAGCATCGCCTGGCGGGTGGTGTCGGGATCAGCGCCATCGACAAGCGGGCGATCGACGGTCCGGTGGATGTGAACGAGAACGGCCTCGACATCGATCACGTCTGCGACGTCAAACACCACGGCGGAGTGGATCAGGCTGTTTACGCCTACAGCGAAGACGAGGCCCGGCGATGGGCAACGGAACTGGATCGAGAGTTGCCCTATGGATGGTTCGGCGAGAACCTCAGGATCGCAGGCGTGGCCACGACCGATGCAGTGATCGGAGAGCGCTGGAAGGTCGGTGACACTCTCGAACTGGAGGTCACGATTGCGCGTACCCCGTGTCGCACCTTCGCCGACTGGGCGCAAGAGGAGAACTGGATCAAGCGCTTCAATGCCCAGGCCGACGTGGGCTGTTATCTCCGTGTGGTCCAGCCGGGTGCCGTGACGGCGGGTGATGTGGTCAGGGTCATTTCCCGGCCAGATCATGGGGTTCTGGTCCGGCATCTGATCACCGGCCCCGACCGTGATGCTCTGGTGGAACTACTGGCCGCCGACAGTCTTCCGCCGAAGGTCGTGCGGGACGCAGAGCGGTGGCTTCGCAAGAAGAGCAGGTAAATTCCGCGGGCCCCCGACGAGCCGGTCCGCATCACGCTTGCGAGCACGCTAGACTGTGTTTCACGACCATATTTGTAAACACAGAATGGGGCCGCCACGTGTTTGGCCGCCCCTTCATTGCGCGAGGGGGTCCCCTATGGGCCGCGGCCGGGCGAAGGCGAAGCAAACTAAAGTTGCTCGTGAACTTAAGTACAGCTCACCGAACACCGACTTCGACAGCTTGCAGCGAGAGCTGTCGGGTGGCGATTCCGCTGAACCGAACGATGGGTTCACGGACGATCGGTGGTCCGATGAGGAGAGTTGGCGGCGAGCCTGACGGCGAGCCGGGGGTTCGGGCCATCTGGTTCGAACCACCACTCTTGACAACCCCCTGAGGCGACTCCGGTCAGGGCGGGCCACTCGGCATATCCGTGATCGGGTCGCAATCCTGATCGGGCACATCCCTGATCAGGCCGCAGCTCCCATTCAGGTCTAGAACCGCGGGTGCTCGCCCATCAGCTCGGCAACCCCGGTCTTCTTCTTGTGATCTCCAGGGCTTGTCGTGTGGGACTTCTTGATCGATCCCAGCACCCAGCAATCCAGGTGGCGAGCAGTCAGGACGGCCAATGCGCGGTCGGTGTCTTCGGGCGCCACCACGGCGACCATTCCGACGCCCATGTTGAAGGTCCGTTCCATCTCGATACGTTCCACGCGTCCGCGCTGGGCGATCATCTGGAAGATGGGTGCCGGCGACCAGGTGCCGCGGTCGAGTTCTGCGACCAGGCCGCTGGGGATGACGCGGGCCAGGTTGTCGGCCAACCCGCCCCCGGTGACGTGTGAGAACGTCCGGACGTCGGTCTCCGCAGCCAGGGCAAGGCAGTCCTTGGCGTAGATACGAGTGGGCTCCAGCAACTCTTCGCCAAGGGTGCGCTCGAACTCTTCGACGTGCCCACCGAGGTCCATGTGGCCCCACTCGAGCAACACCTTGCGCGCCAGTGAGTATCCGTTCGAATGCAAGCCACTGCTGCCCATCGCGATAACGACGTCACCGGGCCGCACGCGGTCCGGCGAGAGCACTGCGTCGGCCTCGACGATGCCCACGCCGGTGGCAGACAGGTCGTAATCGCCCTCTGCCATCAAACCCGGGTGCTCGGCCGTCTCGCCGCCGAGCAGCGCGCACCCGGCCTCGACGCAACCATCGGCGATTCCCTTGACCAACTCTGCGACGACCTCGGGCACAACCTTGCCGACGGCGATGTAGTCCTGGAGGAACAGCGGTTCGGCACCGCAGACGACGAGGTCGTCGACCACCATCGCCACGAGATCGCGACCGAGCGTGTCGTGCTTGCCCATGGCCTGTGCCACCGCGATCTTTGTCCCCACACCGTCTGTGGACGACGCGAGAACCGGCTCGCGGTAGCCACCCTTGAGCTTGAACAGGCCGGCAAAGCCTCCGAGTCCACCCATGACCTCGGGACGCAGCGTGCGCTTGGCATGCGGGGCGAACAGCTCCACCGCTCGCTCACCGGCATCGATGTCCACTCCCGCCGCAGCATATGAGGCGTTGCTGGGCTCGTTGTCGGTCATCGGCGTGTGGTTCCCGTTCTCGAAGTCCGGCAGCAGGGGCTGCCGTGGTGGCGAATAATCCGGTCTCACGCTACCCGAGGTGTACCCGATGAGTTCTGGCGACGTGCATTGCCTACATCGGCGGACAACGGGGAACTGCGCAAGGCAGACCCTCGACGGGTTACCGAGTCATCCTCACGCCATAGACGACTCGCGACCGAGAACGGTGACTGCGGCCTAGGGCCGGCGGATTGCGCTCACGTTGTCGTTGTCGGCGAGCACGTCGGAACCCGTCGCGGCATTCTTGAGCATCGTCTCGAGAACCGCCTTGCCCATGGACGTCTCCTTGGGCAGCTCGATCGGGTACTCACCGGTGAAGCATGCGGCGCAGAGGTTGTCGGCGGGCTGCTCGGTGGCGGCGATCATCTCGTCGGTACTGATGTAGCCCAGGGAGTCTGCCCCGATGGCGTGCCGGACGCCTTCCACGAGATGTTCTTCGGAGTCCGTGCCGTTGGCGATCAGTTCGGCGGGCGACGCGAAGTCGATGCCGTAGAAGCACGGCCAGCGCACGGGGCTCGATGCGATACGCACGTGCACCTCGGCCGCACCTGCCTCGCGGAGCATTCGGATCAACGCGCGCTGCGTGTTACCGCGGACGATCGAATCGTCCACGACCACAAGCCGTTTCCCGCGGATGACCTCTTTGAGAGGATTGAGTTTGAGTCGGATGCCCAGCTGACGGATGGTCTGCGACGGCTGGATGAAGGTGCGACCCACGTAGGCATTCTTCATCAGCCCCTGCCCGTAGGGGATCCCCGATTCCTGGGCGTATCCGACCGCGGCGGGTGTGCCCGATTCGGGTACGGGGATGACGAGGTCGCCTTCGGCCGGGAACTCGCGCGCCAGCCGGCGACCGATCTCCACCCGGGTGGTGTGCACCGAGCGTCCGTTGATGACGCTGTCGGGCCTGGCGAGGTAGACGTATTCGAAGACGCACCCCTTGGGCGTGGCCTCGGCAAAGCGTGAGCTGCGGACGCCGTCGGCGTCGATGGCGAGCAGTTCGCCCGGCTCGATCTCACGGACGTAGGACGCGCCGACGATGTCGAGGGCTGCGGTCTCGGATGCGACGACCCATCCGCGGTCGAGACGGCCGAGGCAGAGTGGCCGAACACCATGAGGATCACGCGCCGCGTAGAGCGTGTGCTCATCCATGAACGTCAGGCAGAACGCACCCCGAAGGGTCGGGAGCAACTCCATCGCGGCCTGCTCGATGGTCGAGTCCGCCGCGCCGTGGGCCAACAGCGCCCCGACGACGTCCGAGTCCGAGGTGGCGCCGCCGGCGCGCCGTGAATCCATCAGACCGAAATCGCGAGCCTTGCTGGCCAGGTCGGAGGTGTTGACGAGGTTTCCGTTGTGACCGAGCGCCACGCCTGTGCCTGCGGCGGTGGTACGGAAGATGGGCTGGGAGTTCTCCCAGGTGGTGGAGCCGGTGGTGCTGTAGCGACAGTGGCCGATGGCCACGTGGCCCTGCATGGCGCCGAGGGTCTGCTCGTCGAACACCTGCGAGACGAGCCCCAGGTCTTTGAACACCAAGACCTGCGAGCCGTCGGCCACGGCGATGCCCGCTGCCTCCTGGCCTCTGTGTTGCAAGGCATACAGACCGTAATAGGTGAGCTTTGCAACATCCTCACCGGGTGCCCAGACACCGAACACGCCACATTCTTCGCGTGGCTCGTTCTCAGGCTCGTCGGCGTCTAACAGGTTCTTGCTGTTGATCGACAGCTCGGTCACTGGCACTCCCATGAGGTGGGCTGGTGGAGGGCGTGGGCTCAAGTCTACGGGCAGCCGAATCGCGTTAGCGAATCGCCGGAGTGTGTGTCTGTCACAACTGTCTCACCAGCACCGGAATCTAGACGAGCGGTAGCCAGTGATTGATCTCCCTGGCGCGACTCCCCGATGCGGTGACCATCCCCGAGTCGATTGCGTCGACGAGTTCGAGCTGTCCCGTCACCAACAACAGCCAAGTGCGCGAATTTGTTTCCACCACATTCGGCGGCGTGCCCCGGGTGTGTCGAGGTCCCTCGATGCACTGCACCGCGACGAACGGGGGAACCCGCACCTCGACCGATGAACCAGGTGCGACCTGAGCGAGGGTGCGGGCAGAGGTTCGCACGGCATCGGCCAGTTCGGCTCGTGTCGGCTCGGCGGCCGCGGGATCGTTCAGCCACGGTACGACCAGCGCCACCGCGGCACGCATGGCTGCCGGGTCGACCGGCTTACGAGAAGGCACACCCAATCGTGGCACGCCCACCGATGCACGTGTCCTTGCCCCTTCTAATTTATAGCGCACCCAGGGGCTTGCGGCAAGGCCCGGTAGAGGGCGCAAACTCACTGTCCACGGCCAACTTTCGGCCCTTCCGTGCAGTGGCAGCAAGCCGTCGCGATGCGGAGCCGTCAGAGGAGATGAGCGCTTGAACCCGTTGTCCACCAGTGTTTTCGACCTACCCCACCACCTGGCACGCAAGGCCGACCCCGTACTGATCGCGGACGATGAGCACCATTTCACCCACGTCGCGAGGAGTTTGGAAGAGACGATCTCGAACCTGCGGGATCGCATCGACGCCGAACGGAAGGCGCCGGGAGGCGAGGGCCGGGCGGCCATGGACCGGGACATGGAGGTCCACCGGCTCACTGCGCGCCTGCGCACACTGCGGCGGTTCGGCGTCGACCTGTGTCTCGGGCACATGGTGGGCGCGGACGGTTCAGAACCGGTGTATGTCGGGCGACTGGGACTGACGGACAGCTCTGGGCGGCAACTGATGGTCGACTGGCGCTCCCCCGTCGCCGAGCCGTTTTTCGGTGCCACCCATGCCGATCCGATGGGCCTGACCCGCCGCCGTCGCTACCGATGGTCCGGCGAGAAGATCACCGACTACTGGGATGAGGTCTTCATCATGGAAGGTCAGGGGGTCGCAGACGCGGAACGCAGCGCAGCGCTCGATGACCAGTCGGCGTTCATCGCAAGTCTGGGACAGAACCGATCGGCCAAGATGCGCGACGTCCTGGGCACGATCGCGGCGGATCAAGATGCCATCATCCGTGGCGGATCGCGCGGTGCACTCGTCGTCGACGGTGGACCGGGCACCGGCAAAACCGTTGTCGCACTGCATCGAACGGCCTACCTCCTCTACTCGGACCCGCGCCTCGGCCATCAACGGGGCGGCGTTTTGTTCGTCGGTCCACACGAGCCCTATCTGTCCTACGTCGCCGATGTCCTGCCCAGCCTCGGAGAAGAGGGGGTGCGGACGTGCACCTTGAGAGACCTCGTGCCGGAGGGGGCGACGGCTCAGGTCGAAGCCGACCCGGCGGTGGCGCGACTCAAAGCATCGGTGGACTTGGTGAACGCCGTCGAGGTGGCCGTCCGATTCTACGAGAAGCCGCCGCTGAAGGGCATGACCGTCGAGACCGACTGGAGCGAGACCTGGCTGAGCGCCGAGGACTGGGCGGCGGCTTTCCGGTCACCGGACCGCGGCACACCCCACAACGAGGCACGCGAGGCGATTCTGGAGGAACTGATCGAGATCCTGATCGACAGGTACCGGGGTGACGTCGGAACCGATCAGGTTCGAAAGTCGCTGCGGCAGAATGAAGATCTACGCGCCGCGCTGAATCGGGCCTGGCCGATGGTGGACGCCGCCGACCTCGTCGGGGATCTGTGGTCAGTTCCCGCCTACCTCCGCATGTGTGCGCCCTGGCTCGACTCCGAGGAGGTCGCTGCACTGCAACGTCCTGATCCGCGGGCGTGGACTGTCTCTGACCTGCCTCTTCTCGACGCCGCCCGACACCGACTGGGCGACCCGGAGGCAGCCTCACGCATCCGCCGCCGACGTGCAGACCTGCGGGCCGAACACGAACGCCGATCCGGGGTGGTCGACGACCTCATCGCATCCGACGACTCCGAACTGCGCGTGATGTCGATGTTGCGCGGCCACGATCTGAGCCAGGCTTTGGTCGACGACACCGACCGGCAGGACGACTCGGGCGATCCCCACGCGGGCCCGTTTGCCCACATCGTCGTCGACGAAGCCCAGGAGTTGACCGACGCCGAATGGCAGATGTTGTTGCTACGGTGCCCTTCTCGTAGTTTCACCATCGTCGGCGACCGCGCGCAGGCACGGCACGGCTTCACGGTGACCGACCCCGGAACGTCTGAGGTTCGGATGGAGTCCTGGCGGGAAAGACTCGAACGCGTCGGACTCGACCGCATCGATGTCGCGACGCTCGGTATCAACTACCGCACGCCCGAAGAGGTCATGACCGAGGCCGAGCCTGTGATCCGGGCCGTGGTGCCCGATGCCAACGTGCCGATGTCGGTCCGTCGCAGCGGCTTCCCGGTGGAGCACCAGTCCGTCACCGACCTCGTCGCGATCATTGAACTCGGCCCCATCATCGAGCCCTGGCTGGCGGAGAACCCGGACGGCACGGTCTGTGTCATCGATGACGACGAGGTGGACACAAGCAGATTCGGGGAGCCTGCGCGCGTCCGATGGTTGACGCCACAGCTGTCGAAGGGGCTCGAGTTCGATCTGGTCATCCTGATCGACCCGGAGTCGTTCGGTGTCGGTGTCGAGGGCGCGGTGGATCGCTACGTCGCGATGACCCGCGCGACGCAACGACTGGTGGTGCTCACCGGTTCGTGACGGCACGACCGGCGGAACCGGGCCGCCGCGTCGAGGCGATATCCTGCGGACAGCCCAGAATCCGAGAAGGAGCGTCACCACCATCAGCGCCACCCTGCATGCCGCCGGACTGTCCGCAGGTCACGGTGAGCGGACGTTGTTCTCCGATCTGGATCTGACCGTTGCGGAGGGCGACGTGTTCGGGCTGGTCGGCGCCAACGGTGCCGGCAAGTCGACGCTCCTGACGCTGCTCGCCGGCCAGGGCACAGCCGACTTCGACGGCACCATCACCCTCAGTCCCCCGGATGCCGAGGTCGGCTACCTCGCCCAGGAGGCCGAGTTCGTCTCCGGGGAGTCGGTCCGGCACTTCCTGTGCCGCCGGGTGGGGGTGGCGCAGGCGCAATCGGCGATGGACGAGGCCGCCGCCGCACTGGCGGACGGCGGCGACGACCTGTATTCGCCGGCGCTCGAACGCTGGCTGCACCTGGGTGGGGCGGACTTCGACGAGCGCGCCGAACAGGTCACCTCGGAGCTGGGCCTGACGATCGACCTGGACGCACCGATGACCACCCTGTCGGGTGGACAGGTGGCCAGGGTCGGCTTGGCGGCGTTGTTGTTGTCCCGCTACGACATCCTCCTTCTCGACGAACCGACCAACGACCTCGACCTCGACGGGCTCGATCAACTCGAGATCTTCGTCCGCGGTGCTCGCACACCGCTGGTGATCGTCAGCCACGACAGGGAATTCCTGGCCCGGACCGTCACGGGCATCATCGAGCTGGACCTCGCGCAGCAGCAGGTGTCGGTGTACTCCGGCGGTTACGAAGCGTTCCTCGTCGAACGCGAGGTGGCCCGTCAGCATGCGCGCGACGCGTACGACCAATACGCCGACACCAAGAACGCGTTGACCGAACGCGCACAGATGCAGCGCGGCTGGATGGAGCACGGTGTGCGCAACGCGCGCCGTAAGTCCAAGGACAACGACAAGATGGGTCGCGCGGTCCGGTTGGAGTCGACCGAGAAGCAGGCGGCCAAGGCCAGGCAGACGCAGCGCCGCATCGAACGCCTCGACGAGGTGGCCGAACCCCGGAAAGAGTGGGAGCTGCGGATGGAGATCGCCACCGCTCCACGGTCGGGCACCGTGGTGGCCACCCTCAACGACGCGGCTGTCGTCCGCGACGGCTTCACACTCGGACCCATCAGCACACAGGTCAACGTCGGCGACCGCATCGTGATCACCGGAGCGAACGGTTCAGGCAAATCGACACTTCTCGGGCTACTCCTGGGCACCGTCACCCCTGACCAGGGCACGGCTGTATTGGGCGCCGGAGTCCTCGTGGGCGAGGTGGATCAGGCACGTGCGTTGTTCACCGGCGAGACCCCACTGGCCGACGCCTTCGCCGTGCAGGTCCCCGATCTCACCGAGGCCGACGTGCGTACCCTGCTCGCCAAGTTCGGTCTGCGCGGTCACCACGTGATGCGGCCGGCCGATTCGCTGTCGCCCGGTGAACGCACCCGCGCCGCCCTGGCGCTGTTGCAGGCCCGCGGGGTGAACCTGCTTGTGCTCGACGAACCGACCAACCACCTGGACCTTCCGGCCATCGAACAGTTGGAGCAGGCAGTCGAGTCGTTCTCCGGGACAGTCCTGTTGGTCACGCACGACAGACGGATGCTTGCCACGGCGCGCTCGACACGCAAATGGCGCCTCGACGCGGGCCGGTTGTCGGAGACTGTGGCCTGACCGGCAGTTCTGCACAGGCCCCCGTCGGGGAGAACATCACGGGAAGTCCGTGACACCATGAGTCAATGGGCACGGATGTGAACACCCAAGAGTTCAGCCGCGAGGACCGCCGACTGTTCCGCGAACAGGTCGGGCGATGCACAGAGGCTGTCGCCCGGATGCTGGCGGACGGACTCTTCACCGATCAGGGCAATCCACCGCAGCCGTTACTCGGCATGGAGGTCGAACTCAACCTGGTCGATCGGGCGATGAACCCGGCGATGTCGAATGCCACTGTGCTCGAGGCGATCGCCGACCCCGACTACCAAACCGAGTTGGGCCAGTTCAACATCGAGATCAACGTGTCACCCCGCCCATTCGTCGGCGGCGACACCGTGTCGCTCGAGCAGGCTCTGCGCGATTCACTGAACCGCGCGGAGGAGCGCGCGGCCGGCACCGACAACCACTTGGTGATGATCGGCATGCTGCCGACGTTGCGCCAGGAACACTTTGCGCATCAATGGATCTCGGCCAATCCGCGGTACGATCTGCTGAACCAGCAGATTTTCGCCGCCCGCGGCGAGGACATCGAACTCGACATCACCGGAGTGCCACTGGCCCCGGGTGGCGAATCCGAACGGCTGCACACCTCGATCGACTCGATCTTGCCCGAGGCGGCCTGCACGTCACTGCAGCTGCATCTGCGGGTGGCACCTGAGGATTTCGCGGATCACTGGAACGCGGCACAGGCCATCGCAGGTGTCCAGGTGGCACTGGCCGGCAATTCGCCTTTCCTGGCTGGCCGGGCACTCTGGCACGAAAGCCGCATCCCGGTGTTCCAGCAGGCCACCGACACCAGGCCGCAGGAACTCATCAATCAGGGCGTCCGTCCCCGCGTGTGGTTCGGGGAGCGTTGGATCACAACGATCTTCGACCTCTTCGAGGAGAACACCCGGTACTTCCCGTCGCTGCTGCCGGTGGTCTCCGACGATGACCCACTCGAACAGCTCGAGGCGGGCACGATCCCCGAGCTGACAGAGCTGCGCATGCACAACGGCACCGTCTATCGCTGGAACCGTCCGGTGTACGACGTGGTCGACGGTCACGCGCATCTGCGCATCGAGAACCGGGTGTTGCCTGCAGGACCGACCGTTGTCGACATCATGGCCAATGCCTCGTTCTATTACGGCGTGCTGCGTGGCCTGGTCGACGCCGAACGGCCGCTGTGGTCGCAGATGTCGTTTGATGCCGCAGCCGAGAACCTGCAGGCGGCCTCACGTGACGGGATCGACTCGCAACTGTATTGGCCGACGCTCGGCTGGGTACGACCCGACGAGCTCGTTCTGCGAAAGTTGTTGCCGCTGGCCGACGAAGGGCTACAGGCGTTCGGTGTGAGCGCCGACGCCCGCGACCGTTATCTCTCGGTCATCGAGGGACGTGCCCTCAACCGGCAAACCGGTTCGGTGTGGCAACGTGCCTCGGTGCAAGCGCGCGAGCAGGCCGGCGACAGTCGCGAGGAGGCGCTGGCCGGGATGCTGCGCGAGTACATAGAACGGATGCATGACGGCGCGCCCGTGCACACCTGGGATCTGTAACGGTCGCGAGCCTCGGCCACGTGTCTCGGCCCGCGTTGTCTACCGTGCCGCGTTCTTGATGAATTCCTCTACGCCGGCAGCAGGTTTCACGCCGCCGAAGTAACCGCCGCGCACGTGCCTGCGCAGCGCGGCATCGTCGGTGGCCCGGGCTGCGGAATGCCACAGGTAGGCGTCGTGCAAGATGATGTCGCCGCGTTCGGCGTAGACGCCCACCTCACCGCGGATCTTCTCGAATCCGAGCGGCATCTCGAACGGTGGTGTGCGGTCGGTGCGGCCGCCCGAGGGTCGCGCCGTCGACGGCACCGACACCCCGTTGGCATTGCGATACGGCGCAGGGGTCGCCCACAGGTGACTTCCCGGCACCACCCGCAGGAATCCGTTCGCCGGGCTGGTGCCGTCGATGTGCACGGTGAAGGCGGTGCTCGGCCAGACATCGAGACTGGGGCTCGCCTGCCAGTCGGAATGCCAGCCGATACGCGTGTAGCCCGACTCCCTTCCAGGCCGGGCATCTTGGTACACCACGCCGTTCTGTTCGTGGGCCCGGATCCAACATGATTCGCCGACAAGCTGTTTCATGATGTCGATCAGCACGGGGTGGGTGATCGCGGCGTCGACCGCCGGCGACAGTTCGCTGATGTACTCCACGTAGTTGGCGAACTTGTCGGCCTTGGCAGCCTCATCGAGGAACACCGTCGAGCCGTAGCGGTCGTCGAGTTCCCCGGACACCACCTTCTGCTGGGCGTCGACGCACTCCGATTCGATGGCCGCGGTGTCGGCTTCGGCGAGCATCCCCCGCAACACGACGTAGCCGTGCATGTCGTAGAACCAGAGGAGACCCTCGATGTCGTCGGGTCCGTATACGCCGGGGCCTGCGGTCACAATTGTCATTCACAAGACGTTAGCCCTGGTCAGGAGTTCTTTCAGGGCGAGCGTGTCCCGTCGTCGAAGTTGTCACGTGGTCTTAATACGAGCCCCGCGACCAGTCCCCTCACCCATGCGACGTAACTGGACGGTTCATCAAAACTAGAACATGTTCTAGTGTGGTGCCGAACCGCCGGCGAGTGGCCTGAAGCCGAGCCCGGCCACAACGAAAGTGATCGTCATGAAAGCAGCAGTCACCGGAGCCGCAGGATTTGTGGGTCGCAATCTCGTCGACCGTCTGGTCGCCGACGGTCATTCCGTCGTCGCCATCGACAGGCACCACCCCGTCGATGCCGCCGACCACGGTGCGGTCGCCTGGGTGAGCGCTGACATCCTCGATCCGGAGTCGATCACCGAGGCACTGACCGGAGTGGACGTGGTGTTCCACCTGGTCGCGGTGATCACGCTGCGCCACACCGACGACAACGCCTGGCGGATCAACACCGAAGGTGTCCGCACTGTCGCAGAAGCAGCGCTGGCCGTAGGCGCCCGGCGTATGGTGCACTGCAGTTCGATCCACTCGTACGACCAGTACACCTGCGGTGGTGTCATCGACGAGACATCGAGCCGGTCGGACAACGCCGAGCTGCCGGTCTACGACAGGTCGAAATGGGCAGGTGAACAAGAGCTGCGCAAGGTCATCGACCGCGGACTGGACGGGGTGATCTGCAACCCGACCGCCGTGATCGGCCCGGTGGACCACACCCCGTTCTCACGCATCAACGGGATGCTGCTGGATTCGGCGCGTGGCCGCGTGCCCGCACTGGTCACCGGAGGATTCGATCTCATCGACGTGCGTGATGTCGCGGCCGGCCTGATCGCCGCGGCCGAGCACGGCCGGACCGGTGAGAACTATCTGCTCACCGGGCAGATGGTCACCATGCTCGAGGCGTTCCAGATGGTCGCCCGAGAAGCAGGGCGTCGCGGGCCGGCATTCGCGTTCCCGATGAGCATGGTGAAGGCCATCCTGCCGGTCGCCGAGCCCATCTGCCGACTCTTCAAATCCGATCTGATGTCGAAGGCGGCACTCGGGTCCCTCGAGGCCTCCCCGGTGGTCGATGGCACCAAGGCCCGAACCGAGCTCGGCCACTCGCCGAGGCCGGTCGCCGACACGATGCGTGACTTCGTGACCTTCATGGTGGCGGAGGGGCAGCTCAAGGTCGCCGGGAGCAAGGCTTCGGCCGACTCCGGCGCCACACCGGCGGCCATCTGATGGTCGCCGGTGGTCACCTCAGTCCTTGGTGACCAATCCCCGACCGGTGATCTGCGGGAGGTCCAACGCGGTCAGCAGACCGGGCTGGGCCTCCACCACGGCCTGGACAGCGTTCACCAAACGCATTGCGGTGACCAGCATTCCGGAATCGTTGTGATCGCCGTTCTCGCCGTGGTGCACGAAGTCGACCGTCATCACCGGATCGCCGGTGATCTCGATGCGATAGCAGCCGTCGCCGTGACTGGGGATCGGCCACTCGGGTTGGGCATCGGCCTTCGTGCGGGTGACGTGTTCGAGAATGATGCGCTCAGATCCGTTGACGGTGCCGATCACCTCGAACCGCACCGCAGCCATCGTCCCCTTGGCGATGTGGCACGACGCGATGTCGTAGTCCTCTTCGGCAGGTCGTCGGTCGATCCGCTCCAAGAGGGGCTCATCCAGGGTGAGGTCGAGGCCGGCGGCGAGCTGGCGCACGACGGGACCCCACGCCAGCGACAACACCCCCGGCATCCAGAGCATCGACTGATGGTCCATGGGTTTACCGAAACCGAACAGCTCGGTCATCGTCATGGGCTGGTAATACGTGGAGTAGTCGGCGATCTCGGCCACTCGCAGTTCGTCGATCCGCTTGGACAACGACGTCATCGCCAACGGCAGGACGTCATTGGCGAAACCCGGATCGATGCCGTTGACGTGGAGACTGGCGTTGCCCGCTCGCGCTGCCGCGCGTATGCGCTCGTTGAAGTCGTCGGGGAACACACCGTCCGGATAGACCAGCGCAACCGGTCCGGACGAGACCACGTTGACCCCTGCTTCGAGGAAGCTGATCAGGTCCTCGACCGATTCCATGATGCGGTCGTCGGTCATGGCTCCGTGCACGATGCAGTCGGGGCGCAGCGCCAGCAGTTCTTCTTTGTCTCCGCTGGCAGCGATTCCCAGTTCGCGGCCCAGGCCGGCGAGCTCGCCGACGTCCTTGCCCACCTTGTCGGGATTCGACACCCAGACCCCGACGAGTTCGAGTTCGGGGCGGGCGAGCACACCCGCTATCGCCAGCTTGCCGATCGTGCCGGTTGACCAGACCACTACACGTAACGCCACTTCATGACCTCCAGGACAGAAACTAGAACACGTTTCACCCTAGACCCCGCCCACCCCGAAAGTGGTGGGTTTGGGTGAGCAAACCTGCTGGTCGCCGTCGCCGCAACCCACCATTTTCGGGTGGTGGAAGACGACTACATCTCTTCGGCGCCCACCAGCGCGGCTTCTTCGAGACGGCGCTCGGTGTCGGCGGCGGGCTCCGGCTCCGATTGCGTTCCCACCACTGCGATCGCGGCGACCGCGATCACGCAGTAGCCCACGGCGAACCAGTAGGGGGCTGCATTGGTGCCGAACCACTCCGCGAGATGAGCTACCAGGAGCGCCGACACGGCCGCCCCCATCCAGCGCAAGAAGTTGTATCCGGCACTCGACACCGAACGCGGACCGGTTCCCGCCGCCATCGCCATCCCGGTCAGCGCAGTGTTCAGCACACCGGACGGGATCCCCGAGACGATGATCGCGGCCATCACCAACGGCTTGAGGTCACCGGCCGTTCCGATGGCCGCAACAGCCATCACCACGCCGAAGACACCAACAGCAGTGATCACGCCGAGCCGTTCGCCGAGGACCTCGACCACCCGGGGCGCGAGCGTCACGCCGCTGAGCGCGACGCAGAGGCCCCATCCGACAAACACCAGCCCCAGGAAGATCGGTCGCATGTCCAGAACGATCGGCGCCCAGGCGATCACGGTGAAGAATCCGGCCGTATAGAACGCCGAGCCGATGCCTGTCACCAGGAGCCTACGATTTCGTAACGCGCGCAACGGATCTGCGATACCCACCTTGGGACGCGCTGTGGCCGGACCATCCTTCGACAGCTTCATCGCGCAGAGCAAGGCGCCGATCGCCATGAGCACCGCTGTACCCGCAAAGGGGGCGCGCCACGTCCATTCGCCGAGGATCGCACCGAGCAGCGGCCCGACGGCAAGCCCCAGCCCGAGGGCTGCCTCATAGAGCAGGATCGCACCGTGTTGTCCGCCGCGGGCCGATCCCACGATGAAGGCGAGTGCTGTCGCCATGAACAGGGCGTTGCCCAACCCCCACGCCACCCGCAGGGCGATCAGCTCGCCGATGCCATTGGCGGTTGCCGAAACACCCGCTGCGACAACGATGAACGCGAGTCCGGCGATGAGTGTGCGTTTGGGGCCGAAACGGTACGAGCTGTATCCGGTGATGAGCATCGCGAACACCTGCACACCCATGTACACCGCGAACAACAAAGTCACCTGGTCGGCGCCGGCATCGAGTTGCTTGGCGATCTCGGGCAGGATCGGGTCTACGAGACCGATACCCATGAAGGCGATGACGGCGGCGAATGCCGTCGCCCACACCGCAACCGGCTGCCCGCGGACCGCATCCAAGAAACCCGGATGGTCAGCGGCATGTGGCGGATCGGCTTGTTGGGTCGTCATATTCACTCCTTGTCTGATGTGGTGAGAGCACTCGACTCATCGAGCGTCTCCAGTTGTGCGCGCAGCGACCTCAACGCAGGGACAGCGGCTCGGAGGGCTCGCAATTCGTCATCGGTCATGCCCGCCATCGCTCGGGCGAGCACCTCATTGCGCGCCGACTGTAGCTGCGCCATCTCGCGACGCCCGTCGTCGGTGATGCTCACCTGCACGGCCCGTCGGTCATCGGGATCGGGGTCGCGACGCAGCAGCCCGTGACCGACCAGCACGTCGACGGCGGCTGTCACGGTCGGCATCCGCACGCCCTCGCGGCGGGCCAACTCGCCCATCCGCATGGGTCCGTGCTCCGCCAGAGTGGCCAGCGTCGAGCCCTGCGCGGCGGTGTACTCACCGAACGGCGACCGCCGTCGGATAGTCAAGTAGACCCGCGCCATCGTTGGACGAATGGCGTCGGCCAGGTCAATCAGATCGATCTCGAACACTTAGCAAGGGTAATACTTAGGACCTCGAACTATCAAGAGAAACGCCTCCCCAGTCCTCATTTTGGTGGGTTAAGGTGACCGAAACCGCAGGTCGCGGCCGCCAGAACCCACCAAAACCGGGCTAGGCGAAGAGGGCTGGAAGTGTCGCTTCGAACGTCTCGCGCAGTTCGGCGAGAGGAATCGAGAACTGATCCTGGATCTCGACCGAATCGCTGCCCTGATCCACCACGCCGATGCGGGTCCACGGCATCTGCCGAGCGTCGAGCATGCCGGTGAACCGGGTCTCCTCGGTACGCGGCACCGCGACGAGCACGCGGCCCGACGACTCGGAGAACAGCCATTCGAACGGGTCAGCGCCTTCGGGCAGCAAGATCCGGCAACCGGTTTCGCCCGCGAGTGCGCCCTCTACGACGGCCTGCGCAAGGCCACCCTCGGACAGGTCGTGCGCAGCCGACACCAGGCCATCGCGAGATGCCGCAGTGAGGATGTCAGCCAGCAGACGCTCGCGCTCGAGGTCGACAGCGGGCGGCGTGCCACCGAGGTGGTCGTGCACCACCTGCGACCAGATCGACCCGTCGAACTCGTCGTGGGTCTCGCCGAGCAGGATCAACGTCTCCCCCGGCTCGGTACCGAAGCCGGTCGGGGTGCGACGACGCACGTCGTCGATGACACCGAGTACCCCGACGACCGGCGTCGGCAGGATGGGCGTTGCGCCGGTCTGGTTGTAGAAACTCACGTTTCCGCCGGTGACCGGGATACCCAATTGTGCACAGCCGTCAGCCAATCCGCGCACGGCCTGCTGGAACTGCCACATCACGGCCGGATCCTCGGGCGACCCGAAGTTCAGGCAGTTGGTGACGGCCTTCGGGCTCGCGCCGCTGACGGCGACGTTGCGGTAGGCCTCGGCCAACGCGAGCTGCGCGCCGCGATAGGGGTCGAGGTAGGTGTAGCGACCCGACGCGTCGGTGGACAGCGCGATTCCGCGGCCCGACGACTCGTCGATCCGGATCATCCCCGAGTCCGCATGTTCGGCCAGGACAGTGTTGCCCCGGACGTAGCGGTCGTACTGCTCGGTGATGAAGCGGCGGCTGCACAAGGCAGGCGAGGAGATCATCTGCAGCAGGGTCGAGCGCAGTTCGTCGGCGGTTGCCGGACGCGTCAGATCCTTTGTTGTGTTAGCGATCACGTCGTCCTGCCAGTCCGGCCGGGCGAGCGGGCGGTTGTACACCGGACCTTCGTGCGCCACCGTGCGCGGTGGTACGTCGACAACGGTCGCGCCGTGCCAGGTGATCTCGAGGTGCTCACCGTCGGTGACCTCGCCGATGACCGTCGCCAGCACGTCCCACTTGGCGCAGACCTCCATGAACGCGTCGACGTTCTCCGGCGCCACCACGGCACACATGCGTTCCTGCGACTCGCTCGAGAGCACCTCGGCCGGGGTCATCCCGGTGGCCCTCATCGGGACCTTCTCCAGCTCGATGCGCATGCCACCGTCACCGGCAGCAGCCAATTCGGAGGTCGCACAAGACAATCCGGCACCACCGAGGTCTTGGATGCCGATGACGATGCCGGCCTTGTACAGATCCAGGCAGCACTCGATGAGCACCTTCTCGGTGAACGGATCGCCGACCTGCACAGCGGGCAGCTTCTTCGGGCGGCCACCGCCACTGTCGTCGAAGGTTTCCGACGCGAGTACCGACACACCGCCGATCCCGTCGAGACCGGTGCGGGCGCCGAACAGGATGATCTTGTTGCCCGCTCCGGAGGCGAAGGCCAGGTGCAGATCCTCGACCCGCATGACGCCCGCGCAGAGCGCATTCACCAACGGGTTCCCGGCGTACGACGCGTCGAACACCGTCTCACCGCCGATGTTCGGCAGACCCAGGGAGTTGCCGTAGCCGCCGACACCACGCACCACGCCGTCGACCACCCGCCGGGTGTCCGGTGCGTCGGCGGCTCCGAACCGCAGCTGGTCCATGACCGCGATCGGGCGTGCACCCATGGCCATGATGTCGCGGACGATGCCGCCGACCCCGGTGGCCGCGCCCTGGTACGGCTCGACATACGACGGATGGTTGTGCGATTCCACCTTGAAGGTGACCGCCCAGCCGTCACCGATGTCGACCACACCGGCGTTCTCCCCGATACCGGCGAGCATGGAGGACCGCATCTCGTCGGTCGTGGTTTCGCCGAAATACTTCAGATGCACCTTGGATGATTTGTACGAGCAGTGCTCGGACCACATCACCGAATACATGGCCAGTTCGGCGGCGGTCGGTCGGCGGCCCAAGATCTCACGGATCCGCTGATACTCGTCGTCCTTGAGGCCCAGCTCACGGAATGGCTGGGGCTGGTCGGGGGTATCGGCGGCGACGGAAACGGTATCTACGTCTGCACTCACGGTGACAGTCTAGGCGGAGCCCAGCGGGCGGGGTGATCTCGTCCACTCGCGGCGATGTCGGGGCGGTAATGTCTCGGGCAGCGCAGCGGGAGTGGGAACTGTGCGCGGGGGGCCAGACCAGCTGATTCGTCGTTCGGCTGGTCGGTACACAGGGGAAAACGACCATGATCGACACAGGGCAGTCGCGCTCGTCTGCCGCCAAGGCACGCCAGTTGTTCGACTTCGCGGTCCGGTCGTCGGGGATACCGATCGACGGCGAGCAGTATCCGGCCGATCCGGCCAAGGCCGCGCTCGCCTTCACCCGGGCCACCGAGTGGGCGCCCATGATGGCCGACGCGTGGCTGGGGCGGGTGGCGTCCGGGGACAACTCTGCCTCCGTGGTGCTCCAGCTGTACCGCTGCCGGGCGACGATCGGCGCCGAGCAGCGTCGGCTGGGGCTTCCGCCGCGAACGTTGTCCGGCCGCTTCTCCACCGGCCTGTACATCGACTACCCGCTGGCCGACCGGACCGAGGCCATCGTGGCGTACGCGGCCACGCTGATCGCCGGCGCCGACTATCAGGGAGCCGAGGATGCCCTCGACGAGGCGGCCGACGAATGCGCCGGCCGGGGCCGGCCACCGATCGTGGACTACCTACGGGCCAGCCTGCACTTCCGCACCCAGCGCTGGACAGACGTGCTCACCGCACTGGCTCCGTCGACCACGTGGACGGACGAGTACATGAACGCCGGCGCCGACCTGATGGCCGGATCGGCGTGCGTTCAGATGGGCCTGTTCACCGAAGGTGTACGGCGACTCGAAGCCGCGGCGAATGGGCCGATCCCCGCCGCGGCGACGGCGGCGATGTTCACCCACGGGCTGGCCCTGCGCGAACAGGGCATGGAGGCGCCGGCTCGCGAACGGTTCGAGGCCGTGTATTCCCGTGACCCCTCGTTCGCGGCCAACTCCAAGGCCCTCTCGGATCAGCGTTTTCGGTTGGTGATCACCACCGCCGAGATGATCGACTCTCGTAGCGACCGCTGGGACCCGGCCACTGCAGCAGAGACGGCCGCGGCCACGACGTCTGCTCCGGACGACTCCGAGGGAAGTCTGCTCGCGGCGGCACAGGCCGAACTCGCCGAGCAGATCGGCCTCGAATCGGTCAAGAGCCAGGTGACCAAGCTGCAGTCGGCAGCCACCCTGGCGAAGATCCGCTCGGACAAGGGTCTCGCGACCGGCCCACGCAGTCTGCACCTGGCATTCACCGGTCCACCCGGCACCGGCAAAACCACCATCTCGCGCATCGTCGCCAAGATCTATTGCGGGCTCGGTCTCATCAAAACCGATGCAGTGGTGCAGGTCTCACGTCGTGACCTGGTGGGCGAACACCTCGGTAGCACGGCCATCAAGACATCGGAGGTGATCGATCGTGCGATGGACGGGGTGCTGTTCATCGATGAGGCCTACACGCTGGTGCAGAGTGGCCTCTCCGGCGGCGACGCGTTCGGTCGCGAAGCCGTCGACACCTTGCTCGCGCGGATGGAAGACGACCGCGACCGGCTGGTGGTGATCATCGCAGGCTATGACGCAGAGATCGACCGGCTACTCGCCGCGAACGAGGGAATGTCGTCACGATTCTCCAAGCGCATCAGATTCGACTCCTACAGTCCCACCGAACTCGCCCAGATCGCAGATCTACTTGCCCGCAAACGTGATTCGTTGTTGTCAGCGGAAGCGCTCCGTGAGCTCGAGATGGCGTGCGCTCCCCTGTGTCATCAGGTCGAGCTCGACGAGTTCGGCCGTGAGCGTCGCATGATCGACCTCGCGGGCAACGGGCGCTTCGTCCGCAACGTGGTCGAGAGCGCCGAGGAAGAACGCGAACACCGTCTGACAAGCGGCACCATCGAACTGGCCGACCTCGACGACGACGCACTCATGCGCATCGAGGCCTCGGACATGCAGGCCGCATTGGCCGGTGTGCTCGGCGGATTGCGGGGCGGACCAGGTCGGGTCTGATAGGCCGGCCCCGCGAACCCTCAGCCGGCAGCTCGGGTCACGTTCAGGATCGACTCGGCGAGTTCAGGCCTGCAGATGACAAGATCGGGTAGATAGACGTCGCGCTGGTTGTACTCCAGCGACAGCCCGTCGATTCGACTGCACCACAACCCTTGTGACTTCGCCACAGCCACCGGCGCGGCCGAGTCCCACTCGTACTGTCCACCGGCGTGCACATACGCGTCGGCTTCACCCCGAACCACTGCCATCGCCTTGGCGCCTGCCGATCCCATCGGGAGCAGCTCACCACCGATGGCCGTGGCGACCGACTCGGCGAAAGCCGGAGGCCGTGAGCCGCTGATGACCACCCGCGGCTTGTCGCCCCGCGGTGTTCTCGCCAGACCGGTGGTGGGTGGGACCGGCGTCCCATCGTTGACGTAGGTGACGCCGAGCCCCGGCAGCGAGACCGCGCCGACCGTCAGCCCCAACCCCTTTTCCCACAGTGCAACGTGCACAGCCCAATCGGTGTGGTCGTCCAGACCGTATTCTTTCGTGCCGTCCACGGGGTCCACGATCCACACGCGGTCGGCGTCGAGCCGGGACAGATCGTCGGCCGATTCCTCGGACAACACAGAGTCGCCCGGCCGTTCGCGTGCGAGCGCTTCGAGCAGGAACTCGTTCGAGCGCAGATCACCGGCCTTGCCGAGTTCTTTGCCGTTCAGGGATGGGTCTGATCGGAGTTCGACCAGCAGACTCCCGGCCTCGGTGGCAAGACGACCGGCGAGCTCTGCATCGGATGAGGTCACAGTCACACGCCCAGGTTACGGCGAATGGCCTCCGCGACGTCGGCAGGCGCACCGTCACCGGGGGTGATCACGACGTCGGCCGCTTCCGGTCGCTCGTAGGGCGAACTGATGCCCGTGAAGTGCGCGACCTCGCCGCGACGTGCCTTCGCGTACAGCCCCTTCGGGTCGCGTTCCTCGCACACCTCGAGCGGCGTGTCGACGAACACCTCGAAGAAGGGCAGGCCGCGCTCGGCATGGACTTCCCGAGCCCGCTCGCGTTCGGCGGCGAAGGGGCTGATCAGCGAAACGATCGCAACCGCACCCGAGTCCGCGAAGAGTGCTGCGACCTCGGCGGTGCGCCGGATGTTCTCCCGGCGATCGTCGTCTCCGAACCCGAGATCGGAGTTCAGCCCATGGCGGAGGTTGTCACCGTCCATCAGGTAAGCCGGACGGCCTTCGGCCACCATCGATCGTTCCAGTTCCGATGCGATCGACGACTTGCCGGAACCGGACAGTCCGGTCAACCAGATGGTCGCCCCACGATGGGAGCGCTGCTCCCTGGTCACCGACGAGCTGTGCCAGACCACGTGGGAGTCATTGCTGACCGGCCCGTTGATCATCCCGGCGCCGACGGTCTTGTTCGTCGCCTCGTCCATCAAGATGAAGCTACCCGTGAAGCGATGCTGGCGGTACGAGTCGAACATCATGGGTTGCTGGGTGCGAAGACGGACGCGCCCGATCTCGTTGAGCCGCAACTCCTGTGGCCCCTCTTCACGATGGAGGGAGTTGACGTCGAGCCGATAGGTGAGGTCGCCGATCACCGCCTTCGACTCGCGGGTCGAGCTCTGGATGGTGTAGCGGTTGCCCGGCTTCAACTCGGTGTCCTCGGAGAACCAGCACACCATCGCATCGATGTCACGGCCGACGTACGGTCGATTGTTGGGACGGGCGAGCATCTCTCCGCGGGTGATGTCGATCTCGTCGGCGAGCGAGACGGACACGGCCATCGGCGCGAATGCCTCGTCGAGCTTGCTGCCGCCGGGTCCCCATATTTCGGCCACGGTGGTGCTGAACCCGCTGGGCAGCACCACCACTTCGTCGCCGGGCTTGAACGTTCCGCTGGCGATGGTTCCTGCGTAGCTGCGATGGTCCGATCCGTCACTGACCTGGGGGCGGATCACATACTGCACCGGCAACCGGGCGTCGATGAAGTTGCGGTCCGAGGCGATGTGGACGTCCTCGAGGTGTCCGAGCAGCGAGGTACCCCGGTACCAGGGCATGTGCACCGACGGGTCGACCACGTTGTCGCCGAGCAGCGCCGACACCGGGATGAAGCTGAGGTCGGTCACGTTGAGTTTGCTGGCAAATGCGCTGAACTCGTCCTTGATCTCGGTGAATCGTTCTTCCGACCAATCCACCAGGTCCATCTTGTTCACGCACAAGACGATGTGCGCGATGCCGAGCAACGACGACAGGAAGGCGTGCCTGCGGGTCTGCTCGAGCACACCTTTGCGGGCGTCGATGAGAACGAGTGCCACGTCGGCGGTGGATGCCCCGGTCACCATGTTGCGGGTGTACTGCACATGCCCGGGGGTGTCGGCGATGATGAACTTGCGCTTGGGTGTTGCGAAGTACCGGTACGCCACGTCGATGGTGATGCCCTGCTCGCGCTCTGCGCGAAGGCCATCGGTCAGCAGCGCGAGGTTGGCGTATTCGTCGCCGCGTTCGGAGCTGGTGCGCTCGATCGATTCCATCTGGTCGGTGAAGATGCTCTTCGAGTCGTACAGCAGCCGACCGATCAGTGTGGACTTGCCGTCGTCGACGCTTCCGGCAGTTGCCAACCGCAGCAACTCTTTCCGTCCGCGCCGCACGGGCTCGCCGATGATCAGTTCCTGGTCGACGGTCATCAGAAGTATCCTTCTTTCTTGCGATCTTCCATGCCGGACTCCGAGATTCGGTCGTCGGCTCGGGTTGCACCGCGTTCGGTGAGTCTGGTGGCGGCCACTTCATCGATGACCTGCTCGACAGTGACGGCGTCACTGAGCACGCATCCGGTGCACGTCGCGTCGCCGACCGTCCGGAACCGCACCTGCTCGGTGTGCACCGTCTCGCCCGGCGCGAGTTCCACGTACGGCGTCTTGGCCAGCAGCATCCCGTCCCGGGGCACCACTTCGCGCCGATGGGCGTAGTAGATGCTCGGCAGCTCTATCTCTTCGGCGGCGATGTACTGCCAGATGTCGAGCTCGGTCCAGTTGCTCAGGGGGAACACCCGGATGTGCTCCCCTTTGTTGTGGCGGCCGTTGTAGAGGTTCCACAATTCGGGTCGTTGCGCTCGTGGATCCCACGCGCCGAACTCGTCTCGGAAGCTGAAGACCCGCTCCTTGGCGCGTGCCTTCTCCTCGTCGCGTCGCGCGCCACCGAAGACCGCGTCAAAATTGTTCTCCCGGATCCCGCGTAGCAGCGATGTGGTCTGCAGCCGGTTACGACTGGCACCGGGGCCGGTCTGCTCCACCACCCGACCGGCGTCGATGTCGTCCTGCACACTCGAAACCACCAGTCGGACACCGGTTTTGTCGACAACCCGATCCCGGTAGTCGATGACCTCGTCGAAATTGTGTCCGGTGTCCACATGCATGAGCGGGAAGGGAACGGGCGCAGGCCAGAACGCCTTGCGTGCCACGTGGAACATCACCACCGAGTCCTTGCCGCCGGAAAACAACAGCACCGGCCGCTGCGCCGTCGCGGCGACCTCTCGAAAGATGTAGACCGATTCCGCCTCGAGCGCGGCCAGATGGGTGAGCTCGTACCCCGTTGTCAGCACCGTGAGAATCCTCTCGCGTCGTTCGCCTCGCCAGGACTTGACCTGTCGAGTATCCGACACTAGTGTTTGAAAATATGACAGTGACGGTAGGCGACAGCATGCCTGTGGGTCAACCCTCGCCACCCACGCAGCGTGTGGTCCGGGTGATCGAATTGCTGGCCGAACAGACCGGCGGCCGCCTGACACTGGCGGAAATAGTCCGTCGCACAGGGTTTTCCAGAGCCACCGCCCACGCGGTGCTGACGCAACTCACCATCGACGGGTGGGTTTCGCGAGAAGACGGCCAGTTCGCGATCGGTGCCGGCTTCGTCGCCCTGGCGCGGCAGGCCGAACGTGGCTATCCGTTGCGGCGTTTGGCAGCTCCGATGATCCACGAACTCGCCGTGGACCTCGACATGCCGGCGTTCCTCGCCGAACGCGTGGGTGAACAGATCACTGTCACAGAACTCGTCGGGGTGCCTGACATGCAGTGGATCAGACCCGGCCGGCGCATCGCGCTACGCCCACCCGTGTGCCGAGAGTTCGTCGCGTGGGCTCCTGAAGCCGAACGGCAGCGGTGGATCGACTCGGCACCGCCGGGTGCCCGCGACCGACTTCACGACGTGCTGGAAGTGATCTGCGACCGCGGGTACGCGGTGGAGCGCCTCACCGGTGACCATGCCGAGATGATCGACGCGCTTGCGTCACTGCGAGATTCACCGGTCTCGGACACGGTGCGCTCACGGGTGGCGGGGTTGCTGGCCGAACTGACCACCATCGACTATCTGCCGGAGGAATCCGTGGGAGTTGTCGCGGTGGTCACGATCGGCGCCCCGGTCATCGATTCCGAGGGCACTGTCATCGCGTCGATCGTCGTGTGCCCCAACCGCGAGATGAGTGCGGACGAGATGGCGCACCTGGGCACGTCCGTGGCGGTTGCCGCTGATCGCGTCGCCCACGCGCTCGCACGCTGAATGCATCTGACGCGGCCCTCGGCGCACATGACGGGCCCGTTCAGCCGGCGAGCATCCGTTTCTTCGCCAACGCCACCTCACGCTCGCCGACCGGAGCCTCTGAGAGCTCCTCGGACCCTGACCGCAGTCCGGCGATCACCATCGAGAGATGCCGCCGCCATGCCGTGTCACTGACACCCCGCGTGGTCTCGACGACGCCCCTGACCCCCCAGAAGACGAGGTCGAGGTCGGTGACGGTGACGTCGGGACGAATCCGTCCGGCATCTTGAGCAACGGCCAGCAGCTCGGTCAGGATCGTGCGGAACTCGTCCCTGAGCAACGCCGTGTGCTCGTCGTTCCACATCCGCGACACACAGCCGCGGTGCGATGCCTGGATGGCACCGGTGCCGAAGAGCAATCGTTCCAGACCAGAACCGTCGGTCACCTCACGCGCGGCCCTGGCCATCGCCACCAGATCGACGAGCAACTGCCGTACGAGTTCGCTGATCAAGGCGTCCTTGGTGGCAAATCTCCGGTACAGCGTGCCCATCCCGACGCCGGCCACCCGGGCGATCTCCTCGACCCCGGCATCGAGCCCGCGCTCACTGAACACCGTCGCCGCCGCGTCCAGTAGTCGTCGCCGATTCTCCGCAGCGTCACGCCGCAGCACTTTCCCACCGTCTGCAGTGGCCTGCACACCCATGGCCGACCTCATTCCGACTTGTCACCGGAGAGGGTACCGCCGGCAACCATCGCGAGTTCGGCGTGTGCGAGGTCTGCGGTCGCGTCCAACGCCGCCCCTCCACGTTTGACCGACGGGATGAACAGTGTGGCAACAGCTCCCAGGCACACGGCGACCCCCAGCATGATGAAGCCGTGGGTGTAGCCCGATTCCTTGGGCAGTCCCGACGGTGTGGCGCCCGCGGTGACCACAGTCCCCATGAATGCTGCGCCCAGCGAACCGCCGATGGTCCTGATGTTGGCGTTCATGCCGCTCGCGACTCCGGTTTGATGGGGTGGCACCGCCGCGACGACGACGTTTGCCATGGCGGAGAACGCAAGTCCCATACCGATACCCGACAGACACATGGCGGCGAAGATGTCCGTTTCGCTGGAGTGACGGAAGGCGACGAGGAAATATCCGGCGGCGCTGACGAGGGTCCCCACCGTCAACAGATTCTTCGAGCCGAAGCGAGCAGACAGGCGCCCGGCGCCGAGCCCGAGGATGAACATCAAGACCGAATTGGGCAGCATCATCAAGCCCGACTCGCTGACCGATGCCCCGAATCCGTAGCCCGCGGATGTCGGGGTCTGCACGAACTGCGGGAGAAACCCGAAACCGGCGTACATCCCGATGCCCATCATCAGCGCAACCAGATTCGCGGCCCAGACGGTGCGCATCCGCATCATCTTCATGTCGATGAGCGGGTTCGCCGATCGCGCTTCGGCAACGATCCACACCACCAAGAAAAATGTTGCGGTCACGAGCAATCCGACAACTTCGAGCGATCTCCAGCCCCACTTGGGAGCCTGGCTGACACCGAGCAGCAGAGCCACCAGCCATGCTGACAGCAACAACGCGGTGACCCAGTTGACCCTGCCCCGTGCCCGGCCCTTCGACTCCGGGATGAAGACGTAGGCTGCCACACCCGCGATGGTGGTCATGATCAGCGGAATCCAGAACAGCCAGTGATAGGTGAGTACATCGACGATCGGCCCGGCCAACACCACACCCAGGCCGGCGCCCAGCGATGTCAGTGCCGCGACCATCCCGACGGCGCCGGGCACCTTCTTCTCGGGAAATTCGTCACGGATGATCCCGAAGGCCAAGGGCAGGACGCCGCCACCGACACCCTGGATCACACGTGCGACCACCATCACCGACAGCGACGCCGCCAGCGCAGCCAGCAACGAGCCGATTCCCAGCGCGGCCAGCGCAACCACGAACAGCAGCTTCTTGCCGTACATGTCCCCGAGGCGACCCATGATGGGCGTGAACACCGACGCAGAGAGGAGGTAGGCGGTGAGCACCCAGGTCACGTCGGTCTGCGTCGTCCCGAGGGACACCTGGATCGTCGGCAGTACCGGTATCACCAGGGACTGCAGCAACGCGAACGCGGCCACGCCCACGGTGATCACGGTGAACGTGACCCGATGGTGCGTCCGCTTGGGTGCGATGTCCATACAGCTCCTGAGCTCGAACCGGAGAGACCACTCCGCATGCTGCTCTGAAGCTAGCACCACAAGCGGAGTCAAGACTCCGGATATCCACTCAGCGAGACACCGTCACCCGTCCACGACGGGCGGCTGTCCGGTCAGTCGAAGGCCTCGTTCACCTCGGCCTCGGTGAGGCCGTAGTCCTCCAAGGAGTACTTGTGGACGGGTTTGCGGTCGCCCGACTTGCTCTCCTCATCGAGGGCTCGCATCGCCGACGCCGCATCATCGGTGAGGTCGAGTCCGAACGTGCGATAGATCGTTTCGATCGTGCCCATGGGATCGGTGCGGAAGTCGCGGAAGTCGATGTCGATGAACTGATCCGGGTTGTACTTGGACCGTGCCGCATTGAATGCGTGCAGCCCTCGCGACCACAACTCGAGTTGCGTCTTGCCGATCAGTTCACCCGTGAACACGGTCGACCATCCCTCGCCCGCATGCTCGGCAAGACTGCACATCGACGGGATGATCGTGGCGGGTGGCCGGTGGGTCTGGATGATCAACGCGTCCGGGTAGACGGCCATCAATTCATCGAGCGCGAACAGATGACTGGGGTTCTTCAGCACCCAGCGACGCTCTGGCTGATTCAGCCCGATCAACTGGAGGTTCTTCTTGTGCCGCGTGTAGGCGTTGGTCCAGTCCTGCTTCTGCAGCCACTGGGAGTAGGTCGGCAGGTACGACAAGGATTCGTAGGAAATCGACTTCATGGTCTGGCGCAGGAGCTGCCAGCACTCTTCGACGTCGGAGGCACTCATGTAGTGCAGACCCATGAATTCCGGATTCTCCACGTGGTGCTGTTCGAGTCCGGCCTGGATCTGCTGGAAGACCGGATTCGCCTCCCAGGTGTCACGCGGAGGCCGGGGCTGCGGGAACTCGGCAAGCCACATCTCCAGACCCTGATGGCCCGGATCGGCGGTGAGCAGCCGGTGCAGGGCGGTGGTTCCGGTACGGGGCAACCCGGTGACGAATATGGGGCGCTCCACCGGCGCGGAGACATACTCGGGATTGGCTTTCCACGATGCCTCGCTGAGCAATCGGGCGACCAGCGCACCCCGTAGAAAGAAGCGGTTCATCTTGCTGCCGAGCTCGGTGAGTCCCGCATCGCGCTCGTACGACTCCAGCAGGACACCAAGAGCCTCGGTGTAGTCATCCTGACCGAAGTCGTCGAGTCCACACGCCTTCGTCGCCGACGCATGCAGATCCTCGACCGTGCCCACATTCGTTCTCGGAATGGTCATCTCGCTCCTCAGGTGTGGTACTCGCCGCAATTGACGTCCAGCGTCTGGCCGGTGATGGCGCTGGCCCAATCCGAGGCGAGGAACACCACCGCCCGAGCGATCTCATCGGGCTCGGGCAGACGTTTGAGGTCGGACTTGGACGCGGTCTGTTCGTAGACGGCCTCCGGCGTGATGTCGTACTTCTTGGCGACCTCACCGAAGTACCACTTCAGCTGGTCGTCCCAGATGTAACCGGGTAGCACGCTGTTGACACGAACGCCCTTGTCGCCCAACTCTGTGGCGAGTGTCTGCGACATGGCGAGCAGGGCCGCCTTGGCGAGTTTGTAGCTGCCGTACCGCGGCTCCGAGTGCCGCAGGACCATGGAATTGATCATCACCACAGAACCGGACACCTTGGCCAATTCGTCGGTGAAGGCCTTGGTCATGCGCAGGCCGCCGAGGACCGTGAGGTCCAGGCTCGACCGGATGTGGTCGAAGTCGGTGCGTGCCAACGACTTCATCGAAGGCAGCGAGAAGGCGTTGTTCACCAGTACGTCGACACGGCCGTACTCGGCAACCGTTGCCGCGACGAGGGAATCGACAGCCGCATCATCGGTGATGTCGGTGGGGACCTGCAGCGCGACGCCGCCGGCGGCATCGATCTCCTTGGCCACCTCGGCGAGCCGGCTCTCGGTCCGGGCCGCGAGCACCACCTTGGCGCCGGCAGCTGCGGCTTGCACGCTGATCGAACGGCCGAGACCCGGCCCCACTCCCCCGACCACTACGACCTTGCCCTCGAGCAGGCCGGTGGACACGGTGGCGGTCATCCCAGCATCCTCTGCGCGAACCCGCGCTGGCGTGCGGCTATCCGGTCACGCCAGCCTGGCTCGTCGATGGTGTTGGACTCGAAGTGCGGCAGGTGGTCGGGCACGTCGGCCACGTTGACGATCGCGACGGTGGGCCCATCGGACTCGGTCAGCTCGCGGTCGACCCGCTGCCACCGGAACTGTGCAATACCCCGCTGTTTTCCGGTTGTCTCGATCCAGTTGGCGATGCCCGGATTCTGCCTGCTGACCACCAGGCGGATCATCCCATCCGGATCCACCTGCGCCTGAGCAGAATTGAGGCTCGTCTGGTGATTGACGTAATCCAGCGAGATGTACCACATACTGCCCAGCTGGAAACCCTGGTACGGCGCATCGGATTTCGGCACCGTGATCACCATCGCCTCGTCATCGGCGAGGTCGTAGTGACCCACCGATGAGTACTGCGTGCTCAGCCCACCGGGCGTCAGACGAGGCGCGGTCAAGGTGTTCACCGGCAGGTCCAGGTAGAACCACTTCGGAAAGTTGAACCAGGTGTTGATCCGCGACAGCAACATCTTGCCTGCCACCTGGTAGCGGCGGGTGATCTGCGCGAGGTCGGGCTCCACCGGCGCGCTGCCCACTGTGTCGACCCGCTCGATCCGGATCTGTCCCTTTTCCTGCATCCAGTCGCTGTACACCTCGCGCACCGCGAGCATCGACGACCCTTCGCCGAGAACGAAGTAGTTGGGCCCCGGGTCGGCCTTGGGTGGTCCGAAGCGGAGCGTGTAGGTCCCGTCCGCTTCGATCGTCAGTCGACGGTCGTCGAAGGCGTCGTCGCCACCCGGAACGTCGGTGGCGGTGTAGTCACCCTTGAGAACCTGAAAGCTGAGATCTGCTGTGTTGCCGCGCTTTCCGGTGATCAGATACTCCGCGTCGGCCTGCACGTTGGCGTGGTAGTACAGCGTGTCGGGATTGTCCAGCCCCATCTTCGTGTAGGGGCCCGTGGACGTGACGAAGAACGGGTGGGTCTTGCCATACGCCCATGCCATCTGCAGGCTCGCGCGGATGCTGCCGCCGAGGTAGTCGTATCCCTCGGCCAGATCCTGCTCGTTGCGAATGAAATCTGCAGAGGCGATCAGCTTCTCGGCGTCGGCGATGGCCGCGGCGAAAGGGGCGGTCACATCGTTCGTGACGGTTGTTGTCATCTCACTCCCTTGTGATGGCCGGAACTACAGCCAGGTGTCCCCGCCGGTCCAGGTGAGGAAGTTCTCGAGCTCCGCCTGGGCCGGAGTGACCCGCGGATGTTCGGTGGACAGATAACCACCACGGTAGAACAGCAAAGGCTTGTCTTGCAGCACTTCTCCCAAAGTCTGCACCCGGCCTATCGCGATGAAATGGTCGCCGCCGTCATCGACGCGCTCCAGCGTGCAATCCACCCATGACAATGAGTGCCGGATGACGGGCAGGCCGAGAGGCGATGGATCCCAGTCGATCCCGGCGAACTTGTCATCACCCGGTGCGCCGAATGCGGCGCTGACGTCCTGTTGGTTGGTCGACAACACGTTGACGCAGAACTTTCCGCTCTGCTCGATGACCTTCCAGCTGCGGGAGGTCTTCATCGGGCAGAACAGCACCAGTGGCGGATCGAGCGACAGCGCCGCAAACGACTGGCAGGCGAACCCCACTGGGACGTCATCGGTGGCCATCGTGGTGATCACGGTGACCCCGGTGCAGAACTGACCCATGGCCGTCCGGAACTGCCGCGGGTCGAAATCATCTGAACCGCGTGGATGAGGGGACATGTCAGGCGTTCTTGAATCCGATGGAGAAGTCGTGCCCCCAGAGACTGACCGCCGTGCTCTCGCGAGCCACCCAGTCGGTGTCGTCGACTTGCCTGCCCTCGCACCCGAATTCGACGTCGAATCCGCCGGGCGTCTTCATGTAGAACGAGTACATCAGGTCGTTGACGTGGCGGCCCAGCGTGGCCGACATCGGGACCTTCTTGCGCAACGCCCGGTCGTGGGCGAGGCCCACGTCATCGGTGTTCTCCACCTCGATCATCAGGTGGACGATGCCGGTGTCGTTCGGGATCGGCAGGAACGCCAGGCTGTGGTGGCGTGGGTTGCAGCCGAAGAACCGAAGCCATGGCGGCTCGTCGCCCTGTTCCCGCCCGACCAGTTCCGGCGGCAGCCGCATCGAGTCGCGCAGACGGAAACCGAGCACATCGCGGTAGAAGTGCAGCGAGGCTGCGTCGTCGTCGGTGGTGAGCACCACGTGTCCCAAACCCTGCTCGCCAGTCACGAACTTGTGGCCATAGGGGCTCACCACCCGGCGATGTTGCAGTGCCACACCATGGAACGCCTCGAGAACGTTGCCGCTCGGATCCTCGAAGACCACCATCTCCACGACCTGACGGTCGGCCAGTTCTTCGTCCTTGCCTTCGCGGAAGACCACACCGGCTGCCGACAATCGATCTCGGACTTCCTGCAGTGCAGCGGCGTTGGCACATTCCCAGCCGGACGACACCAGGCGGTCGTGCTCTCCTGGCGTGATCACGAGACGTGCGGGAAAGTCGTCCATGCGCAGGTACAGGGCGCCGTCGGTGGGGCCACTGCCCTCGGGCATACCCAGCACCTTGAGACCGTAGTCACGCCAGGCCGGCATGTCGGTGGCCTCGATACGCATGTAACCGAGTGAACGGATCGGGCCAAGGGTTTCGGTCATCGTCGATCTGCTCCTTTGCGAGATGTAGGGGTGAACTCAGACCATCGTGTCCGCGTCTGATCGCTTGCGGGTCAGGCTTTCGGTGTCCTGACCGCTTGCGGGTCAGACCATGGTGTCACCGATGGGGATCCCAAATTCGCCGTTGCCGTAGGCGACGTAGGCCCGTTCGGCATCGTTGGCCGCGTGGACACGGCCGGCATGTGCGTCACGCCAGAACCGCTGGATGGGTGTGTCGTTGTCGAGGGCGTGGGCGCCGGAATTCTCGAAGAGCCGGTCGATCGACGCGATGGCCCGGCCGGTCGCGCGGACCTGATCGCGACGGGCCTTCAGCCGGAGTTCCATCGGGACTTCCTGTCCCGCGAGCAGCAGATCGTATTCGGCCTGGAGGTTACCCGAGAGCTGAGTCCACGCCGCGTCGATGTCGCTGGCCGCCTCGGCGATGCGAACCTTGGCGAACGGGTCGTCCTTCGCCTTCTCACCGGCGTAGGCGGCGCGGACGCGCTTACCCTGGTGTTCGACGTGCGCGGCGTAGGCGCCGTAGGCCATTCCCACGATCGGCGCCGAGATGGTGCTCGGATGGATTGTGCCCCAGGGCATCTTGTAGACCGGCGCGGTGTTCTTCTCCAGGCCCGGAGCCTCGCCGGTACTCATCGCCCGGAAGCTGAGCATCCGGTGGCTCGGTACGAACACGTCCTTGACGTCGATGGTGTTGGACCCGGTGCCCTTGAGCCCGACCACGTTCCACACGTCGCGGATGGCGTAGTCCTCGCGCGGGATCAGGAAGCTCACGAAGTCGACAGGCTTTCCGTTCTTGATCACCGGTCCGCCGAGGACAACCCAGCTCGCGTGCCCTGAACCCGAGGACCATGCCCACGAACCGTTGACCTTGTAGCCGCCTTCGACTACTTCACCCATACCCATCGGGGCGTAGGACGAGGAGATACGGACCGAGGTGTCCGTGCCCCATACGTCCTCCTGCGCCTGCTGCGGGAAGAGAGCCAGGTGCCAGTTGTGGATGCCGATGATGCCCGAGACCCATCCGGTGGAGCCACACGCCGAGCCGATCCGACGCACCGCCTCGTAGAACGTCACCGGGTCGACCTGGTAACCGCCCCACTGCTCGGGCTGCATGAGCTTGAAGAACCCGATGTCCTCGAGCGACGCGATCGTCTCGTCGGGAATCTGACGCAGATCCTCTGCTTCCTGTGCCCGCTGTTCGATCTCGGGCAGCAGTGCGCTGATCTTGTCCAGTACCTGCGCGCCCTCTTGGCTGCGGTCGCTCATCGCGCGATTCCTAACTCTCGTTCCACAAAGTCTTCTCCGGCAAGACTAGAACACGTTCTCATTTATGTCGAGTACTGCAGGTTTACCCCGATTCATGCCGTTTTGATCACTTCCCTGGCGAGTACCTGGCAAGTTTTGTAACATGTTCTAGTAAGCGGGAACGCTTAAACCACGCGGCCCGGCACATGCCGACCCACAGCCGGCATCGATGAACTAGGGAGCAGACATGACGAGTACGGAGTCGGAGTTGGAGCAGGGGGCCCGCCTGACAGCGGTTGACACCAGCGCAGACGGTGGCGCGGTGCGCGAGATCGACACCGGCACGCCGCCGACCCGATTCGCACGCGGTTGGCACTGCCTCGGCCTTCTCGCCGACTTCGACGACGGCAAGCCCCATCCGGTCACCGTGTTCGGCACCAAACTGGTCGTCTGGGTCGCCGACGGCGAACTCAAGATCCTCGACGCGTACTGCCGGCACATGGGCGGCGACCTGTCACAGGGCTCGATCAAGGACGGCAACGTCGCCTGCCCGTTCCACGACTGGCGATGGAAGGCCAATGGACGTTGCGCCGGCGTCCCCTATGCCAAGCGGGCACCCAAACTGGCCAAGACCCGTTCATGGCCGGGCATGATCCGCAACGCGCAGATCTTCGTCTACAACGACCCCGAGGGCAACCCGCCCCCCGACGACGTGATCATCCCCGAGCTCGACGAATTGAACAGCGACCAGTGGACCGGCTGGACGTGGAACAAGATCGTCATCGAGGGTTCGAACTGTCGCGAGATCATCGACAACGTCGTCGACATGGCGCACTTCTTCTATGTGCACTACTCGTTGCCCGACTACTTCAAGAACGTTTTCGAAGGCGAGACCGCTGCGCAGTACATGAACTCGCATGGGCGTCCGGACGTCGACATCATGACGGCTTACGGCGACACCAAACTCGAGTCCATCGCCGCCTACTACGGTCCTGCCTACATGCTCAATCCGATGGTCCAGTATTACGGCGGCTATGCGATCGAGACGATCCTGACCAACTGCCACTACCCGATCGACAACAACTCGTTTGTCCTCATGTACGGCGTCATCGCGAAGATCCCCGAGGGACTCACCGCCGACCAGGCCGACAAGATGGCGACGAAGATCACCGCCGGTATCGAGGTGGGGTTCTTGCAAGACGTCGAGATCTGGAAGCACAAGAGCCGCATCGACAATCCGCTGCTGGTGGAAGAGGACGGTCCGGTCTACCAGCTGCGCCGCTGGTACGAACAGTTCTACGTCGACGTCGCCGACGTGACCGAGGAGATGACACAGCGCTACGAATACGAGATCGACACCACCAAGGCCGTCGAGAACTGGAACATCGAGGTGCAGGAGAACATTCGCCTCAAGGCCGAGCGCGAAGCCGCAAATGCCTCGACGCCCGAGACGGCTTCGGCCACGTGATCGCCGACCCGTCATGAGCATCAGTTGGTCGAAGGCTCCGGATCTCAGCAAGGATCCGGAGCGCGGCCCAGCGGTTCGGGAAGCGACGTCGAGAGACAAAGAGCACTACCTACGGGGTGGGCTGCGGGAGATCGAGTGCCGCACCTGCCACGCCTGCGTGATGGTGAAGAAGTACAGCCCCCACCACACGAGTGTCCAGTGGACAGCACAGGCACGAGAGCAATGTCCTGAACTCACCCGGATCCGGGCGGAAGGGGGAAACCCCGCAATGTTGCCGACATGCCCGCGGCTCTCGGCCAGCATCGATCACGGTGTCAGCGAAGGGATCATCCCCAAGGAATCACCCGATGTCGACCCGGACGGCTACTACTGACCCTGGCAACTCGTAGAAACAAGAACACCACTCGCGATCGATCGCGAGTGGTGTTCCTTTGTCGTGACCCTCACTGTCCGTACGGACCGGGCCTCTGATTGCCCGAACCGGGTGGGCCGTAGTACGGCCCGGGCGCTTGTCCGTAGCCCCCGGCCTGTCCGCCGGGAGTACCGAACTGTTGCGGCGGTGGACCGTAACCCTGCGGCTGACCATAGCCCGCTGTCTGCTGCGGTCCGGGCCGACTCCCCTTACCCGCCGCCAAGGCCAAATAGGTGGCGACGCCGGCGGCGATCAAGGTGATGAACGCGCCGAGGACCACAAGCCACAGTGCCCACCCCGCGTCCACCTCAGAGGTGTCGCCGGCATCGCCGTCGATGACAACACTGCCCGGGTCGGCGATGAACACAAGGGACACGATCACCGCTACCAGTCCCAGAACCGTCCCGGCGATGGCCGCTATCGCGGGATACCTGTTGATGATCAACGGAACAGCAGCACCGGCCAGCAGGAGCCCGATGATGATGGTGGCGATGCCCGGCGCACTGGTTTCGGCCTCTGCCTCGCTCTCGGCGTCGGCCACCTCACTCGAGTCGGCCGTGTTGTCGCCTGCGTCGATGGTCACCGAACCGAGGCCGCTGATCGACACGCTTCCCACACCGAAGTCCTGTGACGCCCAGGTGAAAAAGCTGAACAGCACGATCAGCAGACCGCCGACGGCGAGAGCGATGCCCGGGAACCTCACCCCGGAATTGGACGACCTGGGAGCGAGCAGTCGACCCGTGGCAGACGTCTGGCTCGGACCGGCGGCACCGAAGGCCGACTGATAACCGGATTGCTGAGGCGGATAGCCGGGCCCCGGTTGATGGACAGGTTGATAACCCCCGGGCTGGTACCCACCGGGCTGATGGCCACCGGGCGACTGACCACCGGGACCCCCAGGCGGCGGGAACCCACCGCTGTTTCCGGATGGCGGACCGTAGGTCATGTTCTCCCCCTGATCAGTGCATCACCGACGCGCGGACGCACGCTCGGACCCCGATCGTAGCGTCCGGTGTTCCCGGAGACCGGGGTCCGCGAGTCGGCGGCAACGCCGGCGGCGAACTCTCACACGCCGGCGTTCGCGTCCTGCTTCTTCTTGAGTTCCAAGGCGATGTCGATCAGTTGGTCTTCCTGGCCGCCGACGAGCTTTCGGCTGCCCGCCTCGATCAAGATCGCTGCGGCGGACACACCGTACTTCTCGGCGTGGCCCTCGGCGTGCTTGAGGAACGAGCTGTAACACCCGGCGTAGCCCATCATCATCGCGGGCCGGTCGACCAGGCATTCGGTGGGCATGACCGGCCGCACCACGTCCTGCGCCGCGTCGGCGATCTTCATGAAGTCGATGCCGGTGCTGATGCCCAGCTTGTCGCAGACCCCGACAAACGCCTCCACGGGCGTATTGCCGGCGCCGGCGCCGAAGCGGCGGACCGACCCATCAATCTGTTGTGCGCCAGCCCGAACGGCCGCAATGGAATTGGCGACCGCGATGTCGAGGTTCTCGTGCCCGTGGAAACCGATCTGAGCGTCGTCCCCCAGCTCTGCACGCACTGCCGACACGCGATCCGACACCTGCTCGAGCACCAATGCGCCGGCTGAATCCACCACGTACACACACTGACAACCCGCATCGGCCATGATCCGCGCCTGCTTCGCGAGCACCTCCGGAGGCTGGCTGTGCGACATCATCAAGAACCCGACGGTCTCGAGCCCCAGCTCACGCGCCAGCCCGAAATGCTGGATCGAGACATCGGCCTCGGTGCAATGTGTCGCGATACGACAGATCTGCGCACCGTTGTCCTGCGCCGCCCGGATGTCGTCCTTGATCCCCAGACCAGGCAACATCAGGAACGCGATCTTCGCTGTGGTGGCGGTCTCGACGGCGGCCTTGATGAGTTGCTGCTCAGGCGTTTTGGAAAACCCGTAGTTGAAGGACGAACCACCGAGTCCGTCACCGTGGGTCACCTCGATCACCGGGACACCCGCACCGTCGAGGGCGGCGACGATGTCACGCACCTCTTGCTCGGTGAACTGGTGACGCTTGTGATGGCTGCCGTCACGCAACGACGAATCAGTGATGCGAATGTCCAACGTATCGCTGTACTTTCGGGCATCTGCCATCAGATCTGCCGAGTTCGCGAACATATCAGACACCCACCTTTTCTGCCTTCTCGGCAAGCTTCTTCTTTGCGATCTCTTCGCCCACCTTGGTGGCGGCGGCGGTCATGATGTCGAGATTGCCCGCGTACGGCGGCAGGAAGTCACCGGCGCCTTCGACCTCCACGAAGATCGACACCCGGGCCATCCCACCGTTGACCACGCTGGGCGGGTCGAACTGCGGTTCCTGCAGCAGTCGGTAACCCGGCACATATTGCCGGATTTCCTTCTCGCGATCCAAGATCGCCTGAGCGATGGCGTCGGTGTCCGCATCCTCCGGAATCGCGCAGAAGATCGTGTCGCGCATGATCATCGGCGGATCGGCCGGGTTGAGGATGATGATCGCCTTACCCCGATCGGCGCCGCCGATCGTCTCGATTCCGCGCGATGTGGCACGCGTGAACTCATCGATGTTCGCGCGCGTTCCCGGTCCGGCGGACTCGGACGACACAGACGCCACGATCTCGGCGTACACCACCGGCACCACGGACGAGACGGCGTGGACCATCGGAATGGTCGCCTGGCCGCCGCAGGTGATCATGTTGGTGTTCGGTGCGTCGAGATGCTCCCGCAGGTTCGCCGGGGGAACCACGGCAGGGCCGATGGCGGCCGGGGTGAGGTCCACCGCGGTGATGCCGGCCGCCTCGTACTTCGGGGCGTACTCGCGGTGTACGTAGGCCGAGGTGGCCTCGAAGATGATGTCGGGCTTCTCCTCTGACGCCAGGAGTTCGTCAGCCCCGCCGGCCATCGTGATGAGCCCGTGGTCGGCCGCACGCTTCATGCCCTCGGAGTCCGCGTCGATACCCACCATCCAGCGTGGTTCGATCACCTCCGAACGCGCCAACTTGTACATCAGGTCGGTCCCGATGTTGCCCGAACCGATGATTGCTGCAGTGACCTTCTGTGCCACGGGTGGTGCTCCTAACCTCAGGTCTTGCCAAAGTTTGTGGTGATGTGTGCGGTGCTACGTGAAATCCAGGGTGACGCTGCCGAGTCCGGCGAACTGTGCGACGAAGTGGTCGCCCGACCGGATGTCGATCGCCCTGGTGGCGGTGCCCGGAAGGATGACGTCACCCTTGCGCAGGCGAACACCGAAGCTCTCGACCTTGCGCGCCAGCCAGGACACCGCGTTGAGCGGATGACCGAGCACCGCGCTCGAGTTGCCCTCGGCGATCAACTCCTCGTTGCGGTGCAAGGTGGCGTCGATGTTGCCGGTGTCGATGTCGGAGATGCGGACGCGCTGTTCGCCCAGCACCCAACCGCACGACGACGCGTTGTCGGCAATGGTGTCGGGAAGAGAGATCTTCCAGTCGCGGATGCGGCTGTCGATCAGTTCGATCGAGGGAACCACCCACTCGACCGCCGCGATCACGTCGTCGTTGGTGCAGCCCGCCCCGGGCAGATCAGCGCCGAGGATGAACCCGACCTCGACCTCGACACGGGGATAGCAGAACTTGGTGGCATCGATCGGGGTGTGCTCGTGATACTGCATCACGTCGAGCAGGTGACCGTAGTCCGGCTCGTCGACGCCCATCATCTTCTGCATCGCCTCAGACGCCAGGCCCACCTTGTGGCCGGCGACCGACGCACCCGCCTCGAGCCGCCTGCCGATGTTGATCAGCTGGATCTCGTAGGCGTCTGTGACGTCGAGATCCGGGTGGCTCACCACGGGTGGATCGATGGCGACCGCGGTCGCCTCGGCCCGGGCCAGATCGTCGGCGATACGCTGACGTTCCTGGTCGGAAACGGTCACTGGTGGCTCCTCCTGCAGTACTGGCTGGGCACTGGAACGTGTTTCTGTTTTGGGGCTGTCAGGCACTCGCCAATGCCTTCCAGGCTGGTATAGCCTGCCATGGACGTGAGTTTATAACGTGTTCTACCTAGAGGGTAGAGCTCGGCAATGCGCGAAGGGGCAATGATGAGCCGTTCGGAAGAGATTCCTGGGGACGAGATCTTCGATGTGATCGTCGTCGGCGCCGGTGGCGCCGGTATGAGTTCGGCCATCACGGCCGCCGCTCATGGCCTCGACACAGTGATCATCGAGAAGTCGCCGTACTGGGGTGGATCCACCTCCCGGTCGGGTGGAGGTGTCTGGATCCCGAACAATCAGGTGCTCAAGCGTGATGGCGTCAAGGACGATCCCGAGGCCGCACGCACCTATGTCCGCGCCATCGTGGGCGACGGTGTGGCACCCGAGCGCATCGACGCCTACATCGACCGCGGCCCCGAGGCGCTCGACTTCCTGAGCGAGCACGCGCCCCTCGAACTGGAGTGGGTCAAGAACTACTCCGACTACTACCCGGAGGCGCCGGGCGGCCGAGTGGGCGGGCGCTCCTGTGAGCCCAAGCCGTTCGACTCCCGCAAACTGGGTGACGACATCAAGACCCTGCACCCCCCGTACAGCAAATCCCCCTTGAACGTGGTGGTGATGCAGTCCGATTATCGCTGGCTGAGCACAGGACTGCGTCACTGGCGCGGGCCCCTGCGCGCGATCAAGGTCGCCACGCGGTTCGCCGTGGCCAAGCTGACCGGCAAACGACTGATCGCGATGGGCGCCGCCCTCACCGCGGAACTGCTCCTCGGAGTCCGCCAGGCCGGTATCCCGTTGCGCCTGAACACCGGACTCGTCGATCTGGTCACCGAAAACGGTCGCGTCGTCGGCGTGGTGGTGGAGACCGAGGGCAAGCAGAGAACCATCCGTGCCCGGCACGGCGTGGTGCTCGCGTGTGGTGGCTTCGAGCACAACGAGGAGATGCGCCACAAGTACCAGCGCGAACCCATCGGATCGCAGTGGACCACCGGCGCAGAGTCCAACACCGGCGACGGCATCAACGCCGGCCTGAAAATCGGTGCGGGCGTGAGCTTCATGGAAGATGCCTGGTGGGGTCCGACGATTCCGCTTCCCCGTGGGCCGTGGTTTGCCCTCTCCGAACGCGCACTCCCAGGCAGCTTCATGGTCAACGACCGCGGCGAACGCTTCATGAACGAGTCACTGCCCTACGTGGAAGCGGTGCACCGGATGTACGGGGGCGAGTTCGGCCAAGGCGAGGGGCCAGGAGAGAACCTGCCGTGCTGGCTGGTGTTCGACCAGACCTACCGCAATCGGTACATGTTCGCGTCGGTGTCGGGCCGTCAGCCGTTGCCCGGCAAGTGGTTCAAGTCCGGCGTGATCACCAAGGCCGGGAGTCTGGCCGAACTCGCGGAGAAGATCGGCGTGCCCGCCGACCGTCTGTCCCGGACCACCGAGCGGTTCAACGAGTTCGCGAAGAAGGGCGAGGACGAGGACTTCGGGCGCGGGGTGAGCCAGTACGACCACTACTACGGCGACATCACCAACAAGCCCAACCCCAGCCTGGGCCCCCTGAAGAAGGCGCCGTTCTACGCGGTGAAGATGGTGCCGGGCGACCTCGGGACCAAGGGCGGGATCAACACCGACGCGGCAGGCCGTGCTCTGCGCGCAGACGGGTCGATCATCGAGGGGCTCTACGCCGCGGGCAACACGAGTTCGCCGGTCATGGGCCACACCTATGCCGGACCAGGCGCCACCATCGGGCCCGCTATGGTCTTCGGATACCTTGCCGCACTGGACATCGCCGACAACGCTCAGCGGTCGCGTGCCGCCGGAGAGAGGGCCAGCTGATGCCCATCGATCCGTCGGTCGCACTCGGTGCCGAGGTCGGCCAGACCACATTCAGCTGGAACGCCTCCGACATCGCGCTCTACCACCTGGGCGTCGGCGCCGGAGCAGACCCGCTGGACGCGCACAGCCTTCGGTATCTGCACGATGCCGAACCGAAGGTGCTGCCCACGTTCGCTACCGTCGCCGCGAGCTTCCACGAGACCGAGCCGCCGAAGGTCTCCATGCCCGGCATCGAGATCGACCTTGCCGCAGTGGTTCACGGGTCGCAGGAGGTGACCGTGCACCGCCCCATCCCGCCTTCGGGTTCGGCCACCACACGTACCACCATCGCCGAACTCCAGGACAAGGGCTCGGCCGCGGTCATCGTTCAGGAGTCGACGACGATCGACGACGCCGGTGAGCCGCTGTGGACTGCGCGTTCGGCCATCTTCGCCAAGGGCGAAGGCGGATTCGGCGGCGAGCGTGGAAGCTCGGACAAGGTGGCCTATCCCGACCGCGAACCGGACCGGACGATCGAAGAGAAGACGCTCCCGCAGCAAGCGCTTCTCTACCGTCTCTGCGGCGACCGCAACCCGTTGCACTCGAGTCCGGAGTTCGCCGAGATGGCGGGCTTCCCCCGGCCGATCCTCCACGGGCTCTGCACGTACGGAACAGTGTGCCGCGCCGTCACGGACACGATGCTCGGCGGAGACGTGGACCAGATCGAGCAATACGCGGCGAAGTTCGCCGGTGTCGTCTTTCCGGGTGAGACGTTACGAATCAAGGTGTGGGAAGACGGATCTCGCCTTCTCATCGCCGCATCCGTGGCCGACCGCGACGATGCACCGGCCCTCGGGAACGTGGTGCTGACGAGGCGCTGACGGCCCATCTGCTGATCGCGGGCGGACTGCTGGACCGGTCCGCATCGCGATCGGCGGCCGGCACCGACAGCGCGGCGATACCGGCGACAAGAGTTGTAAAGCGTTGTCAGGCAGCGCTCATGAAGATGGCAACGAGCCCGACGATGACGGCGACGAGTGACGCCAGCATCGTGAGCACACGCCATGCGCGCAACTTGACCGCCGAGACGTCGTTGACCTGAGTTGAGGCCATCGGATTCCCTCTCATGTGGGTGTGGCCGGACCCGGCTGGGTCGGTCTGTACCAGCAAGCTCACTGTCGAGTTACCAGTGTTGTTAATGTGACATAAGAGACAGTCGATGCGTGTGTGCCACACCGAGGGATCGTGATAACGATTACACAACTCCAAGGTGTGTTTAGAACACGTTCCACTCGACTACTTTGAGTGGATGAAGACATCTGTGGGGGCGTCGCCGAACGATTCGGGAACAGACGAGAAGTTCGGACTCCGAACCGTCTGGCTGATCTTCGTGGTGTGCACCGCCGTCTCGATGGTTGTGGCTGCGATGGCCGCGTTGAACACCGCGATTCCCGAGATCGCTCCGGACATCGAGGCGACGTCGAACCAGCTGACCTGGCTCATCGACGGCTACACACTGACCTTGGCCGCCCTGCTGTTGCCTGCGGGTGCCCTGGGCGACCGATACGGCCGCCGTCTGGCTCTGGTCGGTGGTCTGATCATCTTCGCCATCGGCTCCCTCCTGCCAGTGTGGATCAGCGATCCGAATCTGTTCATCGCCTCGCGCTGTTTCACAGGTGTGGGTGCCGCCTTTGCGATGCCCGCGACGCTGTCGTTGATCACCTCCGGGGTGCCGGAGTCGAAACGACCACTGGCCGTCAGCATCTGGGCCGGCGTGGCCGGAATCGGGGCCATCGGCGGATTCTTCGTCACCGGGATATTGCTCGAGTTCTTCGACTGGCATTCGATCTTCATCGCGTTCGCGGTCGCAGCGGGAACCACCGCGGTTCTCTCGTGCACCATCCCGACATCTCGCGACTCCACCTCGAAACGCTTCGACCTGATCGGATCGATCAGCTCTGCGGCGGCCATCGCGCTCGTCGTGTTCGGTCTCATCGAGGCGCCACACCGCGGATGGGTCAACCCACTGGTCATCGCCGCGCTCGTCGGCGGTGTCGCCCTGATCGGGGTCTTCTGGATGCTCCAGACGAGGCGGGCCCAGCCATTGCTCGACGTCACGCTGTTCCGCAACCGGGCCTTCTCAGCCGGCGCCTTCAGCATCATGCTCCAGTTCCTGGTCGCCTTCGGCGTGTTCTTCGTCCTGCTGCAGCGGTTGCAACTGGTGTTCGGCTACTCCCCCCTGAAGTCGGCCGTCGCGATGTTCCCCCTCGTGGTGGTCGTGATGATCTTCTCGTTGTTGGGCAACTGGGTTGCTGTGAAGATCAATCTGCGTGCCATCCTCGCGGTCGGCACCTTCTTCATGGGCGTGGGCGTCATCATGCTGGGCGTCATCGACCACACCGAGTACTGGACGATCGCGGTGTCACTGGTCGTCATGGCGGCGGGTCTGGGCATCGCGACCGCGCCGTCCACCACCGGGATCATGGTGAACACCCCTGCCGACAACCAGGGAGTCGGCTCGGCGGTCAACGACACCGCCCGAGAACTGGGCTCGGCGCTCGGAATCGCCATCGCCGGCAGCTTGTTGGCCGCCGGCTACACGAGAGATGTTCAGCCGACCGCTGATTCGGCCCAAAATCAGCTGACCCAGGCCGCGAGCCAATTGCAGGCGGCGGGGCAGGCGGAACAGGCACAACAGGCGACCTCCGCCGCCGGTTCCATCAGCGAACACATCACGCGAACACTCGCCGAAGCCCTGCAGGTTGCGCAGGGCATCGCACCGCGCCAGCCCGAGCTCGCGGCACAGATCTCCGAGGGTGCAAGAGAAGCCTTCGTCGGACCGATGAACACCGCCTGCATCGTTCTCGGCTCGATCGGAATCGCCGGTGCGGTGCTGTTGGCAATGTTCACCCCGAGGGCGATGGGCGGGCAGGACGCCACGGTGGGCGAATTGCCCACCGCGCACCCAGCTGCCGCGAGTGCGGCCAAGTCGTCGACCGACTGACCGGGCCCGGGTCACCGGGCCACTCGTTGCCGCTGAGGACTAGACCGGCGTGCCCGTCGCGTCCAGCGCAGCCTGCTTGGCCCATCGGTAGTCCGCCTTGCCGGCCGGCGTGCGCTTGATCTCGTCCACCACCACCAGCAGTCGCGGGATCTTGTACCCGGCGAGCATCGTTCGGCAGTGGGCCTGGATCTCGTCGAGATCGGGCTCTGGAGCGTCTGGACGAATCGCGACGACCGCAGACACCTTCTGACCCATCCGCTCATCGGGTGCGGGAACAACCAGCGCGTCCGCGACAGAGGGGTGTGCGTGGAGGCATGCCTCGACCTCTTCGGCGAAGACCTTCTCGCCTCCGGTGTTGATGCACTGCGACCCGCGGCCCAGGAACACGATCGTCCCGTCGGCCTCCACCTGTCCCATGTCACCGAGCACCGCCAGACGCGTCCCGTCGGGCAGTGTCGGGAACGTACGTGCCGACTTCTCCTCATCCCGGTAGTAGCCGAGAGGGACCCTGCCGATGCGGGCGATCATGCCCACGTCGCCGGTACCGGGTTCGATCACGTTGAGCTTCTCGTCGACCACGGTCATCTTCGAGGTGGGCGGCATCGCCAGCGTGCCGTCCTCGCGGACTTCGAAGGCACCGTCGTTGCCGGTTTCCGACGCTCCGAAGTTGTCGCGCAGCAACAGGTCCGGCTTTGCGGCCAGCATCTTCTCCCGCACACCCACCGACCAGATCGCACCGCCGGAGGTGATGGAGAACAGCGTCGACATGTCGACCTCGTCCTTGAGCTTCTGCATCGCGTCGGCCAAGGGAGAACCCATGCCGTCCCCGACGATCAGCACCACATTGACCTTGTCGGCCTCGATCGACCGCACGACCTTCTCTGGATCGAAAGCACGCATCAGCACCAGTCTGGCGCCCAAGGTGAGAAAGGTGAACAGCGAGTACAGGGCTGCGCCGTGCATGAGTGGCGCCGCTATCAAGAAGGACAGACCGGGGAACTCCTTGGCTGCAGCGCCGATCTCGGCAAGGTCCTTACGGGGTTTGTCCTCGTAGGGATTGCCACCGGAGAGGGGCTTGTGAAAGAAGTCGTCGTGTCGCCACATGACGCCTTTGGGATATCCCGTTGTTCCGCCCGTGTAGAGGACCCACAGCTCGTCGCCGGTCCTGGGCTCGAAGTCACGCTCGTCCGATTGATCCGACGGATCGAACAACCGAACGTCGACGCCCGCGTCCGCGGCGGCCACCGACAGCTGTTCGGTGATCTCACCGATCACGAAGATCGTTCGCAACGTGGGGATTTGGCCGACGATTGTGGCGAGATTGTCCTGGTGCTCCGCTTCCTCGACCACGATCGCCACCGAATCGGAGTTCTCGAAGATGTAGAGCAGCTCCGCCGGCGTGTACCGGTAGTTGATGTTGATCGGAACGGCGCGGATCTTGATGACACCGAGGATGGTGGTCACGTGCTCCACGCTGTTCTTGAGGAACAACGAGACATGTTCGGCCGCACCGATACCGGCGGCGGTCAGCATGTGGGCCACCTTGTTCGATTCGACCTCGAGCTGTCGGTAGCTGTGGTCGACGCCTTCGTAGGTGAGCGCCACCGTGTCCGGAACCGCGTCCGCCACGGTCTCGAAGACATCCGCCAGATTGAACCCCATCGCGCAACTCCTAAGCTGTGAGTACCAAACCACTTGTGGGAACGCCAGTTCCGGCGGTGACGACGACCTTACTGGCACCGGGAACCTGATTGACCGACTTTCCGCGAAGCTGCCGTACGGCCTCGGCGATGCCGTTCATCCCGTGGATGTACGCCTCGCCGAGCTGGCCGCCGTGGGTGTTGAGAGGCAACCGTCCGCCGACCTCGAGCGCGCCGGGTTCGCGGACGAAGTCCTTTGCCTCTCCCCTGCCGCAGAAGCCCAGTTCTTCGAGCTGCATCAACGTGTACGGCGTGAAGTGGTCGTACAGGATCGCCAGGTCCATGTCGTCCGGACCGAGTCCGGACTGCTCCCACAGCTGCCTGCCGACCAGACCCATCTCGGGAAGACCGGCGAGCTCGTCACGGTAGTAGCTGGTCATGATGTATTGGTCGTTGCCACTCCCAGATGCCGCACCGGCGATGACGGCCGGCGGATGAGGCAGATCCTTGGCCCGCTCGGCCGAGACCACGACAAACGCCACGCCACCGTCGGATTCCTGACAGCAGTCGAGCAGATGCAGCGGCTCGGCGATGTACCGCGAGTTCTGGTGGTCCTCGAGGGTGATCGGCTTGCCATAGAAGAACGCGTTCGGGTTGACCGCTGCATGCTTGCGGTCCACCACCGAGATCCGGCCGAAATCCTCACTCGTGGCGCCGTACTCGTGCATGTATCGCTGAGCGACCATGGCGACGAACGCGGCAGGGGTGCTCAAACCGTGCGGGTAGCTGAACGCGTTGTCGGTGCCCGAGGAGTTGTCCTGGGCCACCAGCGAGGTGTTCACCTGCCCGAACCGCATCCCCGACCGTTCGTTGAACGCCCGGTAGGCGACAACGACATCGGCGACACCGGTGGCCACGGCCATGGCTGCCTGCTGCACCGTTGAGCAAGCCGCACCACCGCCGTAGTGGATACGCGAGAAATACTTCAGCTCGCCGATCCCGGCGGAACGCGCGACCGCGATCTCGGTGTTGGTGTCCATGGTGAACGAGACCAGGCCATCGACGTCGGAGGGTGCCAGACCTGCGTCGGCGATGGCCGCGGTGACCGCCTCGGCCGCCAGTCGCAACTCGCTGCGACCGGAGTTCTTCGAGAAGTCGGTGGCGCCGATTCCGGCAATCGCTGCGGCGCCGGACAATTGACCGCTCATCCGGCAACCCCCGCTCGGCTCGCTTCCGGCAGTGCGCCGGCGACGGTGCGATCCATCGCCAATGACACCTGCGAGGTGATGTGCTTACCCAGGCTGTCCGTCCCGACCACCTCGACGTTCACCAGACCGTCGGCGACCGAGGTGACGGTCCCGGTCAGCGTGAGGGTGTCGTAGGCGTACCAGGGCACGCCGAGGCGCAGTTTGATCGACCGGATCTGCGCTCGCTGACCGGCCCAATCGGTGATGTATCGCTGCACCAGACCGGTGTCGGTGAGGATGTTGACGAAGATGTCCTTCGACCCCTTCTGATGCGCGAGGTCGCGATCATGGTGCACGTCCTGAAAGTCCCTGGTGGCCAACGCGGTCGAGACCACGAAGGTCGGAGTGGCCTCGATTGTCAGTTCGGGGAGCGTGTCTCCCTCCTTGACGTCGGGGGGCGTGGCGGGCGGTACCACTTGTGTACTCACGACTGTTCTCCTGCTTTCGCGGGCTGCCAGGCATAGAGCGTCCATGCCTGGGTGACTCCGTCCTCACCTGCCGGGAAGTCGATGAACTCCACCTGTACCGGGTAACCCACCTCGACCTGCGCCGGGTCGACCCCACGGAGTTCTCCGAGCATCCGCACCCCCTCGTCGAGTTCGACGAGCGCGATCACAAACGGCACGCGTCGCCCGGGCACCCGTGGTGCATGGTGGACCACGTAGCTGTAGACGGTGCCCCGGCCCGACGACACCACGTAGTCGGTGGTCTCGCCCGTGGGCTTCCACAATGCAGGCACCGGTGGGTGTTGCAGAGATCCATCGGCACGCTGCTGGATTCGGAGTTCGTGCGCACGCACGCCGTCCCAGAAGAACAGTGTGTCGAGGGATGGTGTGGGCCGCATCATCTTCGCCGGATCGAAGTCGTCTGTGTTCGACCCGAGCGACGAGATGACCTCGCCCGCAGCCTGTTCGGGCGCCGGAGTCTCTGCTGACGGCGACTTCTCGGCGGGCCGGAACTTGAGGATCCGGAAGTCCATCTCGGCCACCACTTCGTCGCCGACCTTCCAGATGTTCTTGGTGGTAAAGAACCAGCCTTCGCCCAGCGCGGTCTGCTTGGGGCCGACGACGTCGGTCAGCGCAGCTTCGATGGTGACGTGCTCACCCGGCCTGGTGTATCGGTGGTAGGTCGAGTCACAGTTGGTCGCGACCACCGACGAGTAACCCGCCTGATCGAGTATCTCGGTGACCTGGCCGAGTGGATCGTCCTCGGCGCGCACGCCTCCGAGGCCACGCATCGTCCACACCTGGGCCATTGCCGGTGGTGCGACAACGCCGTCGTGGCCGGCCGCACGGGCCGCTGCGTCGTCGGAGTAGATGGGGTTGGTGTCGCCGAGCGCCTCGGTCCAGTTGTTGATCATCGGGGTGTTGATCGGATCGCGACCTGAGATGGGCGCACTGGTACCGGCAGCGCGGACCGCGTCGGTGGCCGCGATGATCGCGGCCGCATCAGATGTCATCGTGTTCAACGCTTTCCACGCGGAAGTCCGAGACCCGCGGTCGCGATCATCTCCCGCATCACCTCGTTCACGCCGCCACCGAAGGTGATGACGACGTTGCGCTTGGACTGCACGTCGAACCACTCGGCGAGCTCGGCGGTCGCGGGATCCGAGAAGTCGCCGTGTCGGCCGAGCACTTCGTCGATCAAGCGGTGGACGCGCTGGAGTCGTTCGGTGGCAAAGACTTTGGTTGCTGCGGCGTCGGCCATGGAGATCGAGTCACCGCCGGAGGCGACCTGCCAGTTGAGCAGTTCGTTGATCCGGTAGTAGGCGTGGAGCTCGGCCAGCGCCCGCTTGACGTCGGTGTGTTTGCCCGGAACCGTGCCATCGGGCCCTGGCCGGCCGGCCCAGTCGGTGATGCGGGCCAGCAAACCGTCGAGTCGTCCGGCCGGCCCCAACATGACCCGTTCGTGGTTCAACTGGGTGGTGATCAACCGCCAGCCGCCGTTGACCTCACCGACCACCATGCTCGCGGGCGCCCGCACATCGGAGTAATACGTGGCGTTGACGTGGTGGGCGTGGTCGGCGGTGATGATCGGGGTCCAGCTGTAGCCGGGATCCTTCGTGTCGACGATGATCATCGAGATGCCCTTGTGTTTGGGAGCATCTTTGTCGGTGCGGCATGCCAGCCACACGTAATCGGCGTCATGCCCGCCGGTGGTGAAGATCTTCTGGCCGTTGATGACGTACTCGTCACCCTCCAGCACCGCTGTGGTCTTGAGTGACGCCAGGTCGGTGCCGGCGTCGGGTTCGGTGTAGCCGATGGCGAAGTGCACCTCACCGGCCAGGATGTCGGGGAGAAAACGCTGCTTCTGCTCGTCGGTCCCGTACACCTGCAGCGTCGGGCCGACGGTCTGCAAGGTGACCGCAGGCAACGGCACGTCCGCCCGAGCGGCCTCGTTGACGAAGATCTGTTGTTCTATCTGACCGAAGCCCCTGCCGCCGTACTCCTTTGGCCATCCGACGCCGAGCCACCCATCTTTGCCCATCTGGCGGATCACCTTGCGGTACGTGGGCCCGTGCCGTTCGGTGAGCATGGTGACCGCATCCTCGGGCGAGATGAGGTTCGAGAAATACTCGCGCAATTCCATTTTCAGCGCGTGCTGCTCGGGGGTGAGATCGATGAACATTGTCACGCTCCTGCCTCGACCTGCTCGGCGAGTGCGTCGAGCCGGTCAGTGGGCCCACCGACCAGGCGGGCAAGGTCTTTGGCCAGGGAAAAATAGCGGTGCAACGGGTAGGTCAGGTCGACACCGACGCCGCCGTGCAGATGGATCATGGTGCGCATGGCTGCCGGAATCTCTTGTGCCAGCCAATAACCGGACAAGGCCAGGTCCGTTCCGGCGTCGAGACCTTCACTCAGACGCCATCCCGCCGATGTGGTGGCCAGGGTCATCGATCGGGCCACCACGTAGATGTCCGCGAGCTGCTGCTGAACGGCCTGGAACGTCCCGATCGGCTTGTCGAACTGGATGCGCTCTGACACGTGGGTGGCCGTCAGCTTCATCGCGCCGGCTATCAGCCCGTCCGCATAGGCCGCGATTCCCAGAGCGTGGTGCTGCGTGAGCCACACCGGGTCGCCACCGATCACGATGTCGGCCGGTACATCTGAGAACTCGACCGTGTACTCACCCCAGCCCGATGACGACGTGGTGCGGGTGATCTTCACGCCGTCATCCCCGGGTGACACGACCACAACACCCGCGTCTGCGGCGACGAGGAGTGCGGTGGCGCCTTCGGCGTGGAGCACACCGGTCTTGACGCCCGAGAGCTTGCCACCAGAAACGGCGGTGTGCGGGGTGGAGGTCATCGGGGCGCCGGGTTCGTTGATCGCGGCTGCGAGCCAGCCACCCCCCTGCACCTTGGCACCCAGGTCCGCCGCGATGTCGGGCGCACGCTGCACCAGCGGCGCCAGCCCGGACAGCAACGTTCCGATCGCGGGAGTTATCGCGGCAGCGCGACCGAGCGCAGTCGGTACCGGAGTCAGTCCCCCGACTGCCACGTCGTCACCGCCCTGCGCCTCGGGTAGCGGCAGGGCCAGCAGTCCGGAGTCGGCGAGGGCCGACCACAACGAACCCTCGAAGCCGCCGGTGTCGGACAGTGAGGCGTCCCACACCGACTCGTGCCTTTCCAGCACGGAAGCGATGACATCGCTCACAGTCTGGGCTGTCGAATCGAGCGTGAAGTCCACCGTTTTGCACCTCTTCAGTGAATTAGAACCTGTTCTAGTTGTATCAGAGTCGGGCGCGCGTCAGCTACGTGTTGTCGACACCCGGTCCTGCACTCAGCGCGGCAGTCCCAGCAGGCGTTCGGCGGCCGCCGTCGCAAGAATCTGAGTGGTGCCGCCGGCGATCGACAGGCACCTGTTGAGCAGGAACTCGTCAGCCATCTCCGAGTACTCCAGACCGTCCAGCCCACGTAGTCGCTGGCCGAACTCCGGCACCGCCTGCCGATGCCGGACGCCGATCAGTTTGCGCACGCTCGAGGCTGCTCCGGGGTCGGTGCCGTTGATCGACCCGAGGACCGCGCGCAGATCGAGAACCTGACCAAGCTGGGCCTGCACGATCAGCTCGCCCAGTTCGGCACACTCGACCGCGTCGAGCCGGCGCCCCTCGATCTGTGCGAGCAGTGCCTCCATCTCCTTGCCGAGGGCAGAACCGCCCATCGCAACCCGTTCGTTGGCGAGTGTGGTGCGGGCCAGCCGCCAGCCGTTGTTCAGTTCCCCCACCACGCAGTCGTCGGGCACGAACACGTCGTCGAGGAACACCTCGTTGAACAGCGCTCGCCCGGTGATCTCTCGGAGCGGTCGGGTTTCGATGCCCTCGGACTTCATGTCGACGAGGAAATAGGTGATGCCCTTGTGCTTCGGTGCATCCGGGTCGGTACGCGCCAAACAGATCGCCCAGTCGGCCGTATGTGCGTGAGAGGTCCAGACCTTCTGCCCCTGCAGTTTCCAACCGCCGTCGACCTTGGCGGCCTTCGTGCGCAGGGCCGCGAGGTCCGAACCCGCGCCGGGCTCGGAAAACAGCTGGCACCAGACGATCTCGCCGTCGAGGGTGGCGCGGACGAATCGCTCACGCTGCTCGTCGGTGCCGTACTGGAGGATGGTCGGGATCGCCCATCCCGCGATCACGAGATCTGGGCGGCGAACACCGGCGCGGTCGAGTTCTTGATCGATCAGCACCTGTTGCGCCGGTTCTGCCGCCAGTCCATACGGCTCCGGCCAATGCGGCGTGAGGTACCCCGATTCGGCCAGCGATTGCCGCTGGTCGTCGGCGGCAGCGATGGAGTCGACGTCGGCGCGGACCTGCGCCCGGCGTTTCTCGGCATCACCGAGGTCCAGCCGGTGCACCCGGCGGACACCTTGCCGATTCAACTCGGCCACCCGCGCGCGCCAGGTGGCCGCGCCACCCAGCTGTGCCTGCCAAGCCAGAGCCCTGCGCAGGTACAGATGCGCGTCGTGCTCGAAGGTGAATCCGATACCGCCGAGGATCTGGATGCAGTCCTTCGCGTTGTCGACGGTGAGATCGGAGACCGTCGCCGCAGCCACGGCCGCACTGATCTCCACCTGCTGCGCGGCGTTCGTCCGCTCGTCGCCCTCGGCTTCGGTGAGGTCGTCGATCGCTCCGGCCAGATCCCAGGCGGCCGCACTGACCTGTTCGCTGCGGCAGAGCATCTCGGCACAGATGTGCTTGACCGCCTGAAAGCTACCGATCGGCGCACCGAACTGCTCGCGCACCTTCGCGTACTCGACCGCGGTGTCCAGAGTCCAGCGTGCGACGCCTGAGGCCTGGGCGGCGATGGCTGCGATGAGGGTCGCGCGCACGTACGTGTCCGACAGGTGCAGCACGTCGCGCGTGGGGATCACCACCTCGTCCAATCGCACCCTCGCCAGCTCCATCGAGAAGTCCAGAGCGTCAACCGAATCAGCGATGACGCCGTCTGTTCCCGGTTCGAGCAGTACCCAGCGGTGGCTACCGGCGATGTCGATCGGTGCGAGCAACGCCGCCCCGGGGACGTATCCGGCGACCAACCCGAGCTCGCCGCTCGCCGACAGGACGCCCCGGCGGGGTTCGTGGGCGGTGGGCGCCTGACCGCCGGACAGCACCGACGTGGCCACGGCGGCGCCCACCTCACCGGCGATCAGCTGGGCGAGTAACGCGTTCTCGTTCGGCGCCCCGGACACGGCCGACAGCAGGGCACTGACTGCGGTCGCGGCGACAGGTCCGGGCACCAGGTCGTAGCCCGTCTGTTCGAGCATGACAGCGAGGTCGGCGAACTGGGCATCCATGCCGCCACAGTGTTCCGGGACAGCAGCGCCGAATACACCGAGCTCGGCCAAGTCCGGGAACAGCGCAGGCCAGGGTTCACCGGCGCCGTTCGCCTCGGCGTCGCCACTCCGGACCGAGGTGATGACCGACACCTTTTTGGACCATTGACCAATTGCGTCGGCGACGGCGGTATGTTCTGGGGTGGAAGCAATGGTCACGGAGATCGGATCCTGCCTGCTCGGGATTGTCGGTGCGTAGTAGAACCTGTTCTAATATTGCACGTCCCAGGGGGCAGAATGAAGGGGCCCGTGTCGCAAAGTCGGAGAAGTCGCTTTTCCGGCATGAGCGATTACCGTGTACTTGGCCGGTTTCGACATCGCAAAGGTGTCGTTGCCAGATGACCTAAGTGACCGACAGACGCGAGAAGTCGACCTGAACGAAAGTGGGACCTCGATGGCAAGCCCGATCCCGACCGGAACCCCGGCGAGTAATGCCGCCGTCGGCTCGGAGGTCGACCTCGGGTCGAATGCACAACGCGAACGACGTCGACGCATCCTCGACGCCACGCTGGCCCTGGCCTCCAAGGGCGGCTACGACGCCGTACAGATGCGAGCTGTCGCCGACCGTGCCGACGTGGCCGTGGGAACTCTCTACCGCTACTTCCCCTCCAAGGTGCACCTGCTGGTGACCGCACTCGCCCGCGAGTTCGAGGCAGTCGAGAGTCGCGCCGACAAGTCGCGCCTTCGTGGCACCACGTCACTCGAACGCCTGCGGCACGTGCTCGACATGATCACCATCGCGATGCAGCGCGATCCGCTGCTGACCGAGGCGATGACCCGCGCGTTCATGTTCGCCGACGCCTCAGCGGCCGCCGAAGTCGACAAGGTGGCGACAATCATCGACCGCCTCCTGGCCAATGCGATGGTCGAGGGCGAACCCACCGATCTCGATCTCAAGATCGCCCGTGTGGTCTCCGACGTGTGGATGTCGAACCTGGTGCAGTGGCTGACCCGCCGCGCGTCCGCGACCGACGTCACCAACCGTCTGGAACTCACCATCACGCTGCTGCTCGCCGGCCGCGATCAGGAACCCGAGATCAGGGACTGACCCGCACCTTCGGCATTCGCACAATAAAAGGGGCGCAACCACTTTCGTGGTTGCGCCCCTTTTGGGTGTCGTGACTAGCTGTCGGTGGACTCACCGGTCTTGGCCAGCTCGACCGGGGTGTCCGGCAGAGCGATCGGCTTCTTCGACCCGACGAAGGTGAACTTGGCGTCTTCGCCTTCGCCTTCGCCGTCCCAGTTCTCCACGTCGACCAGGACGATCTCGCCGGCACCGATCTCGTTGAAGAGGATCTTCTCCGAGAGCTGGTCCTCGATCTCGCGCTGGATCGTGCGACGCAGCGGACGGGCACCGAGCACAGGATCGAATCCACGCTTGGCGAGCAGGCTCTTGGCCTTCTCGGTCAGCTCCAGTGCCATGTCCTTGTTCCGCAGCTGGGTTTCCACTCGGGCGATCATCAGGTCGACCATCTTGATGATCTCGTCGCGGGTGAGCTGGTGGAACACGATGACGTCGTCGATACGGTTGAGGAACTCAGGACGGAAGTGCTTCTTGAGCTCGTCGTTGACCTTCTGCTTCATCCGCTCGTAGTTCGAGCCCTCCGCATTCGACTGCGAGAAGCCCAGACCCACGGCCTTGGAGATGTCGCCGGTACCGAGGTTCGAGGTGAAGATCAGCACGGTGTTCTTGAAGTCGACCGTACGACCCTGACCGTCGGTGAGACGACCGTCCTCGAGGACCTGCAGCAGCGTGTTGTAGATCTCCTGGTGAGCCTTCTCGATCTCGTCGAACAGCACCACCGAGAACGGCTTGCGACGCACCTTCTCGGTGAGCTGACCGCCCTCTTCGTAGCCGACGTAACCGGGAGGAGCACCGAAGAGCCGCGACGCGGTGAAGCGGTCGTGGAACTCGCCCATGTCGATCTGGATGAGCGCGTCGTCCTCGCCGAACAGGAAGTTCGCCAGCGCCTTGGAAAGCTCGGTCTTACCGACACCGGACGGGCCGGCGAAGATGAACGAACCGGACGGGCGCTTGGGGTCCTTCAGACCGGCGCGGGTACGGCGGATCGCCTTGGACACCGCCTTGACCGCCTCGGTCTGGCCGATGATCCGCTTGTGCAGCTCATCTTCCATCCGCAGCAGACGGGTGGTCTCTTCCTCGGTCAGCTTGAACACGGGGATGCCGGTCCAGTTGCCCAAGACCTCGGCGATCTCGTTGTCATCGACCTCGGCAACGATGTCCATGTCGCCACTGCGCCACTGCTTTTCACGTTCGGCGCGCTCGGTGACGAGCTGCTTTTCCTTGTCGCGCAGACTTGCCGCCTTCTCGAAGTCCTGCGCATCGATCGCAGATTCCTTCTCCTTGCGGGCGTCGGCGATCCTGTCGTCGAAGTCGCGCAGGTCTGGCGGTGCGGTCATCCGCCGGATGCGCATCCGGGCGCCGGCCTCGTCGATCAGGTCGATCGCCTTGTCCGGCAGGAAGCGGTCGTTGATGTACCGGTCGGCCAGGGTGGCGGCGGCGACCAACGCACCGTCGGTGATCGAGACGCGGTGGTGCGATTCGTAGCGGTCACGCAGACCCTTGAGGATCTGGATCGTGTGCTCCACGCTGGGCTCGCCGACCTGCACCGGCTGGAAGCGGCGTTCGAGGGCGGCGTCCTTCTCGATGTACTTGCGGTACTCGTCGAGGGTGGTGGCACCGATCGTCTGCAGCTCGCCACGGGCCAGCTTCGGCTTGAGGATGCTGGCCGCGTCGATGGCACCTTCGGCGGCGCCCGCGCCGACGAGGGTGTGCAGCTCGTCGATGAACAGGATGATGTCGCCGCGGGTGTTGATCTCCTTGAGGACCTTCTTCAGTCGCTCTTCGAAGTCGCCGCGGTACCGGCTACCGGCAACCAGCGACCCGAGGTCGAGGGTGTAGAGCTGTTTGTCCTTGAGGGTCTCGGGGACGTTGCCGTTGACGATGGCCTGTGCCAGTCCCTCGACGACGGCGGTCTTACCGACACCGGGCTCGCCGATGAGCACCGGGTTGTTCTTGGTGCGGCGGCTGAGCACCTGCATCACGCGCTCGATTTCCTTCTCGCGCCCGATCACCGGGTCGAGTTTGGCCTCGGCGGCAGCGGCGGTCAGGTTGCGGCCGAACTGGTCGAGCACCAGGGAGGTGGACGGGGTGCCAGCCTCGGTGCTGCGGCCACCGGTGCCCGCTTCCTGCGGCTCCTTGCCCTGGTAGCCCGACAGCAGCTGGATGACCTGCTGACGGACCCTGTTGAGGTCGGCGCCGAGCTTGACCAGAACCTGGGCGGCAACGCCCTCACCCTCGCGGATGAGGCCGAGCAGGATGTGCTCGGTGCCGATGTAGTTGTGGCCGAGCTGCAGTGCTTCGCGCAGCGACAGCTCGAGGACCTTCTTGGCGCGCGGGGTGAAGGGGATGTGGCCCGAGGGAGCCTGCTGGCCCTGGCCGATGATCTCCTCGACCTGGCTGCGGACGCCTTCGAGGGAGATACCCAGCGACTCGAGCGACTTGGCGGCGACGCCTTCACCCTCGTGGATCAGACCCAGCAGGATGTGCTCGGTGCCGATGTAGTTGTGATTGAGCATCCGCGCTTCTTCTTGGGCCAGGACGACAACCCGGCGAGCGCGGTCGGTGAACCGTTCGAACATTGTTCTCCCTTACGTTTCTATGGGTCGAGCTCGGCCTTCGGCTTCGTCTCCCAGTGTGTCTGGTCGACAGGCTTCGTTCTTCCCAGGGTTGGCAGTGTCGACGATGAACCGATAGGTCACCTGCAACAGCCTTGCTCCCACTGTAATGGCCGCAGGTCACCGGCACCGCAGATGTGTCGCCGAGCCCTCGGGTGGCACCGCTTGATCGGGGGTCACAATTGGTCAACGTCCCAGCTTGCAAGGGTGTTTGCGCTGGGGATACGCCGTCAGCGAACGCGTTCGCTCATTCGATCGTGATGGCGCGAATCAGTCTACGGGCGACATCGAGCATCTCGACTCGGGCTTTCTCGGGCTCGCCAGACCTCGCCACATACATCGCTGCCTCGTCCAATGCGCCGATCATCGCATGTGCGAGAGGCCGTACCGGTTGGGCCGGCGCAGTGCCATCGGCGATCGCCTGTTCGATCAGCGACTCGATCAGTCCCATCGCGTAGCGGGCGCCTGCCTCACGCCACGCTTCCCAGCCGAGCACCACCGGGGCCTCGAGCAGGATGATCCGGTGCACCTCGGGGTCGGCGCACAATTCCAGCCATTCCCGGACGCCCACCTCCATCGCCTCGAGTGGGCCATCGACGCCGACCCCGACCACGGCCTCGGTGACCTTGTCCATCACCTCTTCCTCCACCTGCTCGAAGACCGCGACGAACAATTCGTCCTTGTCTGCGAACTGGTGATAGAGCGCACCTCGGGTGACGCCCGCCCGGGCGACGATCGCCTGCGTGCCGACCCCGCTGAATCCGTGCTCGGCGAACAGGGTGCGCCCGGCCGCGATCAGCGCAGCCCGCGTCGCGGCGGTGCGCTCGGCTTGAGTACGACGATTGACTTTCATGCAGCTTGTATGTAACTTCCATGCTAGGTGTACGTAAATAGCCACAGAAGGGTACCGCCATGGAGACCATCGAGCTGACTCACGGCACACTCGAATACCGCGCCGTCGGTCCAGCGGATTCAGCGCACCCACCGGTGCTGTTCATTCATGGGGCGCTGGTCGACGGGCGCCTCTGGGATTCGGTCGCCGATTCGCTCGCGGCGCAGGGATACCGCTGCCTCGTGCCGACACTGCCGCTGGGCTCCCAGCGGATACCTGCAGGCCCCACAGCCGACCTGTCGCCGCGCGGGCTCGCAACGATGATCCGGGACTTCGCTGCCGCCCTCGGTCTCGACGACGTCACTCTCGTTGGCAACGACACCGGTGGCGCGCTGTGCCAGTTCGCGATCGACGCACATCCGGAGTTCGTCGGCAGGCTCGTACTGACCAATTGCGATGCCTTCGACACGTTCCCGCCGTTCCCGTTCAATGCACTTTTCGCCCTCGGCAGATTCAAGCCGATCCTCAAACCTTTGGCCGTTGCACTCTCGGCGACTGCGATACGGCACTCCGCCATCGGATTCGGGCTCCTTGCATCCCACCCCGACCCCGAACTGACCAGGTCGTGGCTGGCGCCGGCGCGTGAATCGGACGCGGTGCGCGCCGAACTGGCTGCGTTGGCGCGCACGATCAAGCCCGCCGCACTCGACCAGGTGACCCGCCGCCTCGGCACATTCGACAAGCCGGTGTCCATCGTGTGGGGCATGAAGGACAAATGCTTCAAACCCGCGCTCGGGCGGCGTCTCGCCGCGCAGTTCCCGAACGCGACGTTCACCGAGGTGCGGGACGCCAGAACGTTTGTATCCCTCGATGATCCGGATGCAGTCGTGCGTGCGGTGGAGAAGATCTCGGCGTCGGCTCCATCGTCGAGCTGAGCGCCTCGGCCGACGGACTCAATCGTCACGGACGTGCATGGCGAGTCCCTCCGACTCCGTCGCATGCTCGGGTGCCAGCGTCCTGTCGGGGCAGTAGTCACCAGACTCCAACGCCCGGTAGCGAATCGGCTCCTCGTCGAAGACGGTCTCGAGTCGGCCGAGCAGCCGCCGGCACTCGTCGTCGGCGCTACTCCAGCCGGGTACGTCCGTACCGGCGATGAGGTGAGGCCTCAACGCGGATATGCCTGAGTACCAGAGAGTTCCGTGAAGCAACGGAAACAACAACAATTCGATGTCGCCGTTGATCCCTCGAGGGTCGAAGGACGATTGCCGATCACCGGCGGTGACGATCGTGAGCGCTCTGCGCCCGGCCAGGCCTCCGTCTCCGTACTTCAACGTTCGACCGGTCTCGGGGTGTTTGATCCCGTACGCGAACCCGTGGGAGAAAACGCGGTCGAACCAGCCCTTGACGATGGCGGGCATCCCATGCCACCAGAGTGGGAATTGGATGATGAGCAGATCGGCCTCGCGCAGGAGGTGCTGCTGCGCAACCACTTCGGGCGCTGGGCCACCGGCCCCGGAGAGCTCTGGCGAATCCAGGACCGGATTCCAGCCGAGTTCGTACAGATCGACCACGGTGACCTCCGCACGGCCACGCAGGTTCCGGGACGCGGTTTCCATCAGCTGATGATTCAGCGAGTCGGTCTCGGGATGTCCGTAGACCCACAGGACTTTGGTTGCGTTGTTCTCTGCCACGGACTTAGTGTGCAGCCAAAGGTGCGCAGCGGACAGTACGCACAATCTTGTCCATAGGGACTGAATGGATAGTGTCATGCGTGAAGCGATCAGGAAGGCAGCGGAAGTCTGCCCCGTCGAAGTGGCCGTTGCCGTTCTGGGCGGGGCGTGGAAGATGACCATCGTCAAACACCTGACCGAGGGCACCCTACGATTCGGCGAATTGGGAAGGGCCGTCGGAGCCGTCACGCCTCGCGTGCTCGCCCGGCAACTTCGCGAGTTGGAAGCCGACGGCATCGTGTTGCGCACCGTGTACTCCCAGGTGCCCCCCAAGGTCGAGTACTCGCTGACTCCACTCGGCGAGACCCTGGCACCGATGGTCCGCGCACTCAACGATTGGGGCGAGAGCTACCTGGGCCAGGTCAGTGCACGTACCGAGCCCGAGGCCCCCACCTGATCCACGGCCTGGAGTCGTCAATCCGGTACGGCGCGACGACAAACGGGCGAGCCCTCACCTGGTGACCAGCCCCACGAGGAGGGCAGCGAACGCCACTGTGTGCACCACCGCGCGAATGAGATTCCAGCGCACCCAAACGTTTTCGAAGGCCGCTCTGGCCGCTGCCGGATCGGCGATGCTCGAAGGTCCACCGATGGCGGCCAAGTCGTTGTTCAGGGGGACGTTGACCACCATCGTGATCAACAACCCGACCACGTAGGTCACCGCCCCGGCGACGATCCACCAGAAGATCGGCTCGCCGCGGTAGAACACTGCCGCCGCGGTGGTGAACACCAGACCGCCGAAGAAGAGGAGCAGGAACAGTGGGTTCACGATCACCACGTTGATGCGCTGCATCGAGGAGACGAAGACCGGATCGTCTGTCTGAGCCAGTCCTGGCATCACCGCATAAGCGAAGGCGCAGAACAGTCCTGCGATCAGACCGACCGCCAGGACCGCTGCGATGAGGAGCGACTCGCGTAACGCAGTCATGCCTGCGCTCCGTCGAACCAGGCGCCCTCGGCAACCGACTTCGCGACGAAGTCGGCAAAACCCGTGGGCGCGCGGCCCAGTAGTTCAAGCACCCCGTCAGTGGTGGTTGCATTCCTCCCATCGAAGAGGGTCCCGAACAACGAGATGACCATGTCGGCGTAGTCTTCCGGCACACCAGCTTCTGCCATTCCCGCCCGGTAGTCCTCCAGAGAGACTGTCAGGTAATCGATTTCACGATTCACAGCCGCCGCGATCTGGGCCGTGGCCTCGGCGAATGTCAGAAGCCTGGGGCCGGTCAACTCGTACACCCTCCCGTCGTGACCTGGCCTCGTCAGCACCGTCACCGCAGCGTCGGCGATGTCGTCGGCATCGATGAAAGGCTCCCCCACTGCGTCGACAGGCAGCACCACCGCTCCTTCACGCACCCCGTCCGCCAGAAATGATTCCGAGAAGTTCTGTGCGAACCAGCTGCAGCGCAACACCGTTGACACCATGCCCGAGTGCAGCACGATCTCTTCGCATGCGCGGGCCTCGGGCTCTCCACGGCCCGACAGCAGGACCAACTTGTCGACGTCCGCATCTCGTGCGACCTCGACAAACACCCTGAGATCATCGGCGGAACGTTGGACGATGAGGTCCGGCTGGTAGGTGACGTACACGGCACCGGCGCCATCGAGTGCGGGCCTCCAGGTCGTGCGGTCGGTCCAGTCGAGTCTGGTCGCACCAGAGCGGCTCGCCAGTCGGGTCGGTACACCGAGGCCGGCGAGGCGGCCGGCCACCCGACGACCGGTCTTGCCGGTGGCGCCGAGGACGAGCACTGGACGTTGGGTGTGCGTTGTGGTTGTCATACATCCGAGTACAGCCCGCGACATTGAGCCTTTCCATCGCCTGAACGCTCACTTTCATGTGTAATCGTCCAATGGATGCGCTCGGAAGTGTGCTCAACGGGCCCCGCGCCGCCAATGCCTTTCTGTTGCGGGTGGTGATGACACCGCCGTGGTCGGTGCGAATCGAAGACGAAGCGCCATTGACCGTGGTGGTGGCGGTCAGCGGTACCGCCGCGGTGCGCTTTGACGATGGCGAGACCACGTCGATGTTCCCGGGCGATGTCGCGGTCCTCCGCGGCCCCGACCCGTACGTCTACGGCGACGTGGAGGCGTCGCCGGCCGCGTTCATCCAACCGGGCCAGCGATGTGTCCGCGCCGACGGTACCGATCTGGTTGACGAGATGAATCTCGGTGTTCGCACATGGGGCAACGACGCCGCCGGCGATTCGGTGTCACTCGTGGGGACTTACGGCGCGACGGGCGAGGTTTCGGCTCGACTGCTTGCCGCACTCCCCCGGCTGATCACGGTGCAGGGCAACGCTGCGCTGACGGGGCTCCTCGCCGCCGAGATGACGCGCCGAGTGCCGGGCCAAGAAGTGATGCTGGACCGCCTCCTCGACCTCCTGCTCATCGACACCCTGCGAGCATGGTTCTCGAGGCCTGAATCGGCGGGGCCGACGTGGATCGCGGCGGAATCGGATCCGGTGGTGGGCCAAGCGCTCTCCTTGATCCACCACAATCCAGAGCATCCCTGGACGGTGTCCGACCTGGCCCGCCGATGCACTGTATCCCGCGCGGCACTCGCACGGCGGTTCAACGACCTCGTCGGGGAACCACCGATGACCTACCTGACGGCGTGGCGGCTGTCCATGGCGGCCGATCTACTGGCATCGGGCGATCGCACTCTCGAGGCGGTTGCCCGAGAGGTCGGATACGGCAGCGCTTTTGCGCTGAGCGCCGCGTTCAAACGCGTTCGTGGAATGAGCCCGCGCGACTACCGCAGATCGCTTGCCGGGTGATCAACTCCGGTGTCTGTCAGGATCCGAAGAAGGGCGGCACGAACATACACGGAACGTCTCGCGCGTCCCTTTGATCGTCGAGCGAATTGAGGACGTACAGCGCCGCCCGCTGTGAGCCGCAGATCGCAAGGTGATCACTGTAATCATGTGAACAGTTCTCTTGCACAACGATGTTCGTGACCGACCTGTCGTCACCGCCAGGAAGCTGGCCGCTGCTGTACGGCACCACGAACTCGTCGTACTTCGTGGAGATGTTGATGTAGTCGATACCGGGTAGATAGGGTCCGCCGTCAGCGTTGATCTTCGAGATGAAGTCAGATCCTGCCATCATCTGCGGCGCCGAATAGCAGGGCAGGACCTTTGTCGGATCCAGGCCGAGCGGCAGATTGATTCGTTGCAGCACACCTTGGAAGGCGGACGTTCCCTGCCACAACGGGGCGATGGACACGTACTTGCGAATCTTGTGGTGTCCGCCGAGGAACTTCGCCCAGTAGCTGGGCATCAGCGTCCCCTGTGAATGTCCGACGACATCGACCTTGTCGGCGCCGGTGGCGTCGAGGATCTTGTCCACGAACTCGCCGAACTCGGCTGCACTGTCCTCCATCCTCGCCATTCCGCCGATTGCCGACAGCGGCCACGGCACACCCTTGATCGCGCCGTAGGTCAGCGAAAAAACGGAGAAACCCTCGTTGAGCAACAGCGGCACATACGTGCCCCAATTGGTCTGCGCCCCACCGCCGGTGCCGTGGACCAGAACCACCGGATTCGGATGGTCGCGGCTCAGCGGCTTGTCCCAGTCGTTCGCACCGGGAAGGTGACCGCCCGGATTTCGGAGTTCGTACGGGATACCGGCGAAGAAGTTGTAGGCGACCTTGCGTTCCTGCGCAGTGGCGGCCGCGGCGGGATTCGACACGCCTGCGAGCCCGTTCAAACCGCCGGCCTTGGGTTGCGCACGGCCCCGAAGCATCCCACCCACGCGTAGCGGCACCGTCATCGCGTCGCCCAGGAGGCGACCGATCGCATTGTTGGGCATGTGTCCAGGTTAGAGGGTGTGTCGTGGGCCGATGTTCACCCTGGTCGGTACGGGTGTCGTGATTGGATGGACCACATGCTCAAACGCCGATCCATGCCCGGAATCGGATCCGTTGTGTTCCTGCTGTCCGTCGCGATGGTTGTGTCCGTCGGTCTGGTGTTCTCGGTCAACCCGACCGCTGACGCCACGGTGTACGGCAACGGTCAGCTCCGTCCGTACCCGAACTCGCCAGAAGAGCGGTGGAGCCTGGACCTCACCAGCATGCAGACCTACGGTGAGGGCGACACCCCGGAAGTGGTGGGCACATTCGGTGACGTCTGGTTGGTGGCCTATCCGTCGGGGCTCGGCAACACCTATTCGGCAATCGACCACCGCACCGGTGAACAGTTGTGGGACACCCCGATCGACGCCGGGCTCGGTTCTTGCGCGATCAACGGCAGCGGCGAGGTGGGATGCGCCCTGAATCTGGCGGACCAGCCAGACGGGTTCTATCTCGCAGACCTGACAACCGGCCAACTGCGGGATGCCTCGCCCGACAACGACACTCAGTCGGTGGTGGGTGTGGGGCCGGACTTCCTCCGGGTCAACGGGTCCGGTTATCAGGTCACCCGCAACAAGCCCGACGGCACACAGCTCTGGGCCCGTTCATTTGCGGCGGCGGCGAAGACAGAGGTCGACGGCGAACTCGTGGTGATCAGCGCGTCGGACGGTTCCAAGCACGTCATCGATCCGGCGACAGGGGCTGACAAATTCGGTTGCGCGTCGTGCGATCTGCGCATCTATCCCACCGGTGTGGCCCTGCAGTTCACCGATGCCGGATCCCCTCGCGTCGAGTTCTACACGCGTGGCGGCACCCGGACCTCCGTGAACGAGGGACAACAGCTGGTGTCGGGACCGGCAGTCCTCGCCGTGACCACCGGGTCCGGCCCGGGACAGGTCATGCAGACCCAGGGCGCCTACTCGGTCTTCGACCCCGCTCAGAAGGACAAACTGTGGCAGGTCACCGACCCCGAGCTGTCGAAGGTGGCCTCGCGGCCGTGCGGCTCCGTGGTCGCTTTCGCCCGCAAGGACGGAAGTCGGTCGATCCTCGACCTGCGGACCGGGGAGAAGGTAGGGGAGGTCCCGCGCCCCGAGCCGGGACAGCCCGGTACCAACATCGACTACCTCACGTGTGTCGGCCAGGGCGAGGACACCGCGGTGTTCGGCAACGCCGGCGAGCTCACAGCGTTCAACATCGGTGACGGATCCGTTGCCTGGCAGCGGTCGATAGTCGGTGGACAAGCCGCCATCGTCGACGGATATCTCGTGCTCGAGGAGGGCACCACCCTCTCGCTCCTGGCGCCGTCGTAAAAAAGTTTCGCCAGAGGGCGTCGGATAACGCCCCGCCGGGACGACTATGAGGATGTGAGCGGCACAGCGGGGAGCACGTCGAATCGGGCGGACGGTGGACCACCGTCGGCCGGGCGGACAATGCTCGACCTGTACGACGAGGCGCTGCCGGCCGTGTACGGGTACCTGCTGCGGCGAACACGCGACACCAGCGTGGCCGAAGATCTCACCTCAGAGACGTTTCTGGCCGCGATGGACAGCGCCCGGGGTGTGGACGCTCCCGAACCGTCCATCCCATGGCTCATCGGCATCGCCAGACACAAACTGGCAGACCACTGGCGTCGCATGCAGCGCACCCCGACACCCGTCGACGAGGTGCGCGACGACCCGGCCGACGACGAATGGGACGTCCACCTGGACCGGTTGATGGCCGAGTACACCCTCGCCCAGTTGTCGACCACGCACCGGGCGGTGTTGACCCTGCGGTACGTCGACGACTGCACGGTCGGTCAATGCGCGGAGCTGTTGGGCCGCACCGTCGCGGCCACCGAGGCGCTGCTCACACGGGCCAAGCGGGCCTTCCGCACGGCCTATCCCGACACCAACGATCCCAGTCCCACGTCGCTGCGACCGAGAGGAGGCCGGTCATGAACCCAGACCTCGATCCGTTCACCGCACTGGCCGCAGACGATGTTCCGGTCGCGCCCGACCCCGACTTCGCGCGCCGGCTGCGAACGCGGCTCGAACGTGGGCTGGACTTACCCGAAGGAGTGACCATGTCAACAGATGTCTTGTCCGAACCTCTCGATTCCGCCGAGTCAGTCGGTATTGCTGAATCTCGCAGTCCCGCAACGCCCTCGGTTGTCGAGCGTCCCGGCGCGTTGCCTTACCTCACCGTCGCCGACCCCGGCGCAGCCATCGAGTGGTATACCGAGCATCTCGGTGCGCAAGTGCGTGGTGAGCCGATCGTGATGGACGACGGAAAGATCGGCCACGCCGAACTCCTGATCGGCGGCGGCGTCATCTACCTTGCCGGCGAGTTCGCCGAGCTCGGCCTCAAGGCCCCTGCCCCACAATCTGTCTCGGTCTCGCTGATGTTGCCGGTGCCCGACACCGATGTTGCTGTGCGCAGGGCTGCCGACGGTGGTGCAACCGTGCAGCGCGAACCATACGAAGGCTACGGATCACGGACCGGATCGATCATCGACCCGTTCGGCCACCGCTGGATGCTGACGGGACCTTCCGCGTCCACCGTCCCGGAACGGAGCCCGGCGGAGGGGATCCGACGCGGCGATCTCGGTTACTGCTCGCTGTGGACCACCGACGTCGATCGGGCCGCCCGCTTCTACAATTCGGTCCTGGGCTGGGAGTTCGATTCGGAGACCGGTCAGGTCACCAACCTCGCGCACCGACTGGGCATCGTCTCTGTTCCCGGTGATCCGACGATGTTGTGCGCGTACGCCGTTGACGATCTGGACGGCGCCCGGGCAGACATCGCCGCCGCCGGCGGTTCCACCGGCGACGTTCACCAGCTCCCCTTCGGTGAACTGCTCGACGCCGTGGACAACCAGGGAGTCACCTTTGCTGTCTACCGGCCGAGCGGCAATGATCCGCGTCCCCCCGTGAACGGCACGGGTCATGGCGAACTGACCTACATGACCCACTACACCCCGGACAGTTCTCGGTGGCGCGACTTCTATGGTCGGGTGCTGGGCTGGAAGTTCACCGGCGGGAGGATCGAAGACGGCTGGGAAGTGGTCGACGGCCACCCAATGACGGGCATCGCCGGCGGACAGGACCACTCGCTGTCGGTGCCGATGTGGGTGGTCGATGACATCGAAACCGCCGTCGAACGAGTTCGCGCTGCCGGCGGCATGGTCATCGAAGGCCCCGCACGGCAGTCCTACGCCATCTCCGCCGAATGCCTCGACGACCAGGGCAGCCCGTTCTGGTTGGCGCAGTACTGACCTCGCCGGTCACACACCCTCCGACCTCGGCCTCATCCTCCGATTGCAACCGGAGGATTTGGCCGGACTCGGAGGACTTGGGCCGTCAGGGGTTCAGGAAGGCGGCCAGTGCGGCCGAGTACATTCCCACGTCGGCCGTTCCCATCAGCTCGCGGGCGCTGTGCATCGCGAGCTGCGGGGCACCGACATCAACGGTGGTCAAACCGGTTCGGGTGGCGGTGATCGGGCCGATGGTGGACCCGCATGGCAGGTCCGCGCGGTGCACGTACCGCTGCAGTGGTACGCCGGCCTGCTCCGCGGCCACCGCGAACAGCGCTTCGCCTTCGGCATCGCTGGCATAGCGCAGATTCTGGTTGACCTTCAGCACCGGCCCTCCGTTGATGGAGATCTGATGTGCCGGTTCGTGGCGCTCAGGGTAATTGGGATGGGTGGCATGGGCCATATCACCGGAGGCGCACGCACTCATCGACATCGACCGCAGGTAGTCCTCACGAGAACCACCTCCCGCCAACACGATTCGTTCGAGCACCGTGGGCAGCAACTCTGACGCCGCGCCCCGATCCGAACCGCTGCCGACCTCTTCGTGGTCGAACAGGGCGAGCATCGGAATGTACTGCCCGACCCCACCTTCGACTACATCGACAAGCGCGCGGGTACCGGCGTAGCACGTTCCCTGGTTGTCCAGGCGGGGTGCGCTCAGCAGGTCGTCATTGACCCCGACCACTCGGCTCGGCGCCAGATCGTGGGTCATCAGTTCCCAACCGAGGAGCTGATCCACACCCACCTCTGCCTGTGCGGCAATCCATTCCATGAAACCGGGGCCGCTCTCACCCACCGACCAGATACCGTTGACGTGCCGCTGCGGGTCGAGCGTCACACCGGCCCGGTCCTCGGACAAGTGAATGGCGAGCTGCGGGACCCGCAGAACAGGTTCGTCGATCTTGATCAGCCGGCGGCGGAGCCCTTTCGAGTCCCGGATCGCCAACCGGCCCGAAATGCCCAGATCGCGGTCGAGCCACGAATTGAGCAGTGCGCCACCGTACTTCTCCAGGCCCACCATCGACAGGCCGGCCGAGCGGAGGCCGGGGTTCTGCTTCACCCGGAGGTTGGGACTGTCGGTATGACCCCCGACGATCCGGAAAGCGCGTCCCGGTCCACTGCTGTCCCAGGCGACGATCGAGCCCCCGCGCATCACGTAGTGCCGCCCGGGTTTGCTCGGCCACTGATGCTCTTCGCTCAGCTCGCGAAAACCCGCTACCTCCAGCGCCTTGGCCACCGAGTCGCACACATGGAACGGCGATGGCGATGCGTCGACGAACCTACCCAGTCCGGCCGCGTCGGCCGAGGTGGTCACCATCGTTCTGCTCAGGCCGTGGTGAGCACTGCGTCAAGAGCGGAGTAGAACAACCCGAGGCCGTCGTCACTCGGTCCGGTCAGCGCTTCGGTGGCGTGTTCGGGATGCGGCATCAGGCCCACCACGCGCCCGTTGGCGCTGGCGATCCCGGCGATGTCGCGCATCGAGCCATTCGGGTTGTCGCCGGCGTAACGGAACACCACGCGGCCTTCACCTTCGAGTTCGTCGAGCACTGCCTCGGACGCGACGAAACGGCCTTCACCCGATTTGAGCGGGATGAGGATCTCTGCGCCCGCCTCGAAACGACTGCTCCACGACGACGAGGTCGATTCGACCTTCAGCCATTGGTCGCGACACAGGAAGTGCAGTCCGTTGTTGCGGGTGAGTGCCCCCGGCAACAGCCCGGCTTCGCACAGCACCTGAAAGCCGTTGCAGATGCCAAGAATCGGCATTCCCTTGCCTGCGGCCTCGACCAGCGCACCCATCACGGGAGCAAACCTGGCGATCGCGCCGGCGCGCAGGTAGTCGCCGTAGGAGAAGCCACCGGGAACCACAACGGCGTCCACGCCTTGCAGGTCGCCGTCGCCGTGCCACAGTTCCACCGGCTGACCACCGGCCAGGCGCACCGCGCGCGCGGCATCGATGTCGTCGAGCGACCCCGGGAACGTGATGACCCCCACGCGGGCCGTCACGATGCGGCCTCCTGCACCCGGGTCACCGAGTAGTCCTCGATCACGGTGTTTGCCAGCAATTCTGCCGCGATGCGGTCGAGCGCTTCGTCATCCACCGAGTCGTCCACTTCCAGTTCGAAACGCTTGCCCTGGCGTACGTCGGCGATGCCGTCGAACCCCAATCGGCCCAGCGCGCCGCTGATCGCCTGACCCTGCGGATCCAGGATCTCGGCTTTGGGCATCACGTCAACTACCACTCGAGCCACTTGGGCGCTCCTCTTCAGCTGCGGTTTTCAGCCGTCACTCTACCGGCAATCGCTTGATGGACCGGCCCCGGAGGTTCCCGGCTCGGACTGGCCCGGAACTCTCGGCCCGACTTCCTACCTCAGGCGGCCCGTCGCAGCGCGGTCGACGTGAGGTTGCGGTACGTCACCGGCTGCGCGCCGTGGAGCAAGGCGAGGTCGATGCAGTCGACAACAGCTTTGCCCGTCACCGGCTCGCCGAGGTGTTTGGCCGCCACCGAGAGCCGGACCACCCCGCCGCGGCGCGCCACCCGGACCGTGTTGCGGACGAGGAGCCGGCACCACCATGACTCGGCCGAGAAGCCGTCTCCGATACCGAGGACTCGCGCCTTGGTCGACGTCCCGGTCATCACGTCTTCGATACTGGTGAAGCCCAGGTTGGTGCGGAAGCCGCGACCGGCCAGGGCAGAGCGGGCGCCTGGTGATGCATTCCACCTGGGAGCGGCGAAGATCCGGGTGCGTAGCCCGATCTGCTCGAGCATCCTGTCAGCGGCCAGCAGTCGCAGACCGGCCTCGTGCGCTCCGAGTTCGGCGAACTCGGCTCGCCGACGGCGGCTGGGTACCTGGTTGTACCCGTGCAGCACGATCGCGTCGTCGCCGCTGCGTCGTTCGCGTAGCCATGCGCACGTATCAACGTCCTCGGCCAGGCGGTAGCCGCCCTTGAGGCGAGGCGCGACGAGGAACGACAGCGGCACGTCTCGTGTGGCCACCTCATCGGCGAAGGCCTGAACCTGCCCGAGAGTGGTGTCACGGATACCAGAAACCGAGACGATCAGTTGTCCTGCCACGGCGCCCAGTATTGCGGGCGCAGGTGGTCAGCCGGTTGCCCTCAGGTGGACAACACGCAAAAACAACGTCCGCCACCGTCCCAGCACGCGTCCGCTATCCGAGCGTGCGCTCGATCGCCTCGACCACTTCGGTCGCCTCCGGCTCGGTACGCGGACGGAAACGTCCGACAACCTCTCCGTCCGCGCTCAGCAGGAACTTCTCGAAGTTCCACTGGATGTCACCGGCTTCGCCATCAGCATCTGACGCCTTGGTGAGTTCGGAGTACAGCGGGTGGCGGTCGTCGCCGTTCACATCGGTCTTCTCCAGGAGCGGGAACGTCACCCCGTAGGTGGTCGAGCAGAACGTGGCGATCTCCTCGGGGGTACCGGGCTCCTGCCCCATGAACTGATTGCAGGGCACACCCACCACGGTCAGGCCACGATCGCGGTAGTTCTCGGCCAACTTCTCGAGGCCGGCGTACTGCGGCGTCAGACCACATTTGCTCGCAACGTTCACCACGAGGACGGGGCCGCCGAACTCTCCGAGAGTGGTCGAGTCGCCGGACAGTGTGCGCAGGGGAATGTTCTTGATGTCGGTGGTCATTGACACAGGTTACGACGATGACGGCTTCCGGTGGCGGCAGTCGGGCGCAGCCCATGTAACCGAAAACACAGTTGGTTGCGCTGGTGTCAATAGTTGCGTCGGCGTTACCGTTAGCCAGTGTCACAATCAGGCGGGGTCGAAGAGACCTTTCGAACCGTGCACGAGTTCCTGACCCGGTTGTCCTGCGCGCTCGACGCCGACGCGATGGAAGACCTCATCGAGACGGACTTGGGTTTCACGCACTACAAGGCTCTGCTGATCCTCAACCGGCACGGTAATGCGCTGTCGGTCAACGAGTTGGCGGACGAGCTCCACCTATCTCTCGCTGCCGCCGGACGTGCCGTCGACAAGCTGGTCGGGCTCTCGATGGTGTCGAGACGCGAGGACGAGCACGACCGCCGGATCAAGAGGGTCTCGCTGGCCGAAGGTGGCGAAAAAGCAGTTGCGTTGAGCATCCGGCGCCGAGAAGACTCGGTGCGTGATGTGATCGCGAAACTCCCGAGCGACATGCGCGCTGACCTCAACAGTGCCCTGCTTCCCATCCTTGCCGGCGACTATCTGAGCACGCCGATGTGCTCCGACAACGTCCGCATTGGATCTGCCACACCGGGTTCGGCAGCCGCCACTTCGGCCGCCGCCCGATAGACATTCGAACACGATCGAGAAAGTGACCCCATGACCTCACCGTCAACAACGTCGAGTGCGAGCGACAAGCTCGATCCGGCAGTGATCAAGATCGCTGCCGTGGTCGTGCTCGGCGCGATCATGTCGATTCTCGACACCACGGTTGTGTCCGTGGCGCAGAACACATTCCAGGATGAGTTCAGCACCGACCAGGCCGGTTCGGCGTGGACGATGACCGGTTACACGCTGGCCCTGGCCGCGGTCATCCCGCTGTCGAGCTGGGCCGCCGCACGTTTCGGCACCAAGAAGGTCTATCTGACGTCGCTGGTGCTGTTCGTCCTGGGCTCGGTGCTGTGTGCGCTGGCCTGGAGTATCGGCACCCTGGTCATCTTCCGGGTGCTGCAAGGTTTCGGCGGCGGCATGCTGATGCCGGTCGGAATGATGATTCTGACCAAGGCGGCAGGCCCGGCTCGGGTCGGCTCGGTGATGGCAGTGCTCGGAATCCCGATGCTCCTCGGCCCCATCCTCGGACCGATCATCGGCGGCGCCCTGATCGAGTACGCCAGCTGGCACTGGATCTTCCTGATCAACGTGCCGATCGGTGCACTCGCGTTCGCGTACTCCTACTGGATCCTGCCCAAGGACAACGAGACATCACGGCCGACGTTCGACTTCATCGGACTCCTCCTGCTGTCCCCCGGCCTTGCCCTGTTCCTCTACGGCATCTCCTCGAGTACCGAAGAGGGCACCTTCATGACCGCAAAGGTGCTGATACCGGCCGTGATCGGAGCAATCCTGGTTGCCGGGTTCATCGTGCATGCCCTGCGTGCCCGTAACCCTCTGCTGGACCTCCGACTGTTTACCAACAGCAAGTTGTCGTGGTCGGTGGTGACCATGTCGCTGTTCATGATCGCGTTCTTCGGCGCGATGCTGCTGTTCCCGCAGTACTACATCGGCGTCCGCGGCGAGACCACGCTCTTGACCGGGCTGCTCATCGCACCTCAGGGCATCGGGGCGATGCTCACCATGCCGATGGCCGGTCGGCTGACCGACAAACACGGCCCCGGGAAGATGGTGATCCCCGGCATCGTCCTGATCGCGATCGGACTCGGCGTCTTCATCTTCATCGGCGCCGACACCTCGTACTGGCTCCTCGGCGCGGCTCTGTTCGTGCAGGGCCTCGGCATGGGTATGACGATGATGCCCATCATGTCCGCCGCGCTGGCAACACTCAATCCGGCTCAGGTCCCCGACGGTTCGACTCTCATGAACGTTGTGCAGCAGGCGGCAGGGTCGGTCGGTACCGCGGTCATCTCGGTGATCTTGGCCAACAACGTCAAGGGCGCGGTCGAGAGCGGCGGCGACGTCGCCGGAGCCTTCGGTGACACGTTCATAGTCTCGGTGGGGCTGATCGTGCTAACGCTGATCCCAGCGTTCTTCTTGCCGCGCAAGCGGATAGTGCACGACGCTGTCGATGCCGACACCGAGGCGAAGACCCCGGTGATCATGCACTGATCACCGGACTGCACGGTTCGGCCTGACAGGCAGTTCAGATCAAAACAAACGGCGCGACCCGGCATCAGCCAGGTCGCGCCGTTCTGTTGCAGTCCAGTTCTCAGACAGCTCCTGTCTGACGCAGTACCCACGCGTACTCGAAGGCGACTTCTTCCCACTGCTTGTAACGGCCGCTGACACCACCGTGACCGGCCTTCATCTCGGTCTTCAACAGGATCGGCGCATCTCCGGTTGTGCTGTCTTGCAGCCGGGCAACCCATTTCGCCGCCTCGGTGTAGAGGACGCGAGTGTCATTGAGCGAGGTGACCGCCAGGATCTGCGGGTATGGCTTGGCGTCGACGTTCTCATACGGAGAGTATGACTTCATGTACTCGTAGACCGTCTTGTCTGCCAACGGGTTTCCCCACTCGTCCCACTCGATGACGGTGAGGGGCAACGACGGATCGAGGATGGACGTCAGCGGATCCACGAACGGGACCACCGCGAGTATGCCGTTGAACAGCTCGGGCGCCAGGTTCGCGACCGCGCCGATCAGCAGGCCGCCGGCGCTGCCGCCCTCACCGACCAGCTGCTTGGGGGTGGTGACACCGGTCTCGATCAGATGTTGTGCAGCGGAGACAAAATCGGTGAAGGTGTTCTTCTTGGTGAGGGTCTTACCTGTCTCGTACCAATGTCGGCCCATCTCACCACCACCGCGGATATGGGCGATGACAAACACGACGCCGCGGTCGAGCAGCGACAACCGTGAGATCGAGAACCCTGGGTCGTTGCTCGATTCATAGGAGCCGTATCCGTACAACAACGTGGGCGCGGGCCCGTCGGCGTGTTCACGGCGCCGGATCACCGAGAGTGGGATCTTGGTGCCGTCGCTCGCCGTGGCCCAGTCACGGTACTGCTCATAGTCGGTCGGGTCGAAATCGCCGAGCACCTGCTGACGTTTGAGCAGTGTCCGTTCGCCGGTCGCGACGTCGAGATCGAACACCTCTGTGGGGTTGATGAAGCTCGTGTACCCGATGCGCAGCCGCGGCGCCGCCCATTCGGGGTTGCCGCCGAGTCCGGCCGAGTAGAGCTCCTCATCGAACGAGACCTCGACGAATTCCGGGGTACCGCTGCCGTCGAGTTGCGCGATGGACAACCGCGGCAACGCTTCTCGACGATAGCTCAGGACCAGCTGGCCGGCGAAGGCGTCGACATCCTCGATCCGGACCTCCGGGTCGTGCGGGACCAGCACCCGGGTGTCGGTGGGATCGGTCACGGGCGCATCGAGCAATTCGAAGTTCTCGGCGTTCTTGTTGTGCAGGATCAGGAAGCGATCCTGTCCGTCGATCACGGCATGCTCCACGCCGTACTCGATTCCCTCTTCACGGGGCCACACCACGGTGAACTCGCCGGTCGGGTCGGCAGCGTCGAGAATCCGGACTTCGGTGGTGATCTTCGAACCGAGCGTGATCATCAGGTACTTGTCGCTGCGGGTTCCACCGATCCCCACCCAGTACTGCTCATCGGGCTCGTGGAACACCTTGACGTCGGGCGTACCTGCACCGAGGTCGTGGCGCCAGACGGTGTCGGGCCGCCATGCCTCGTCGACGGTCTGATAGAAGACATGGTTGCCATCGAGCGACCACAGTGCGCCCGGCGCGGTGTCACGGATCTCGTCGGCGAGCAGTTCGCCGGTGCGAAGATCCTTGAACCGCATGGTGTATCGCTCGTCACCAGCTGTGTCGACGCTGTACGCCAGCAGATTGCCGTCTTCGCTCACCGAGAGCGCACCGAGACTGAAGAAGTCGGTGCCCTCGGCCTCCACGTTGGAGTCGAGGAGGATCTCCTCTCCCGGCACACTCTGACCGGGCTCGACCGTCGGCGGCGTCCAGTCGTCGGGGCCGGCGATCGGGCACCGCGCCCTGAGTGCGTACTGCTTGCCCTCTTCGGTACGCGCGTAGTACCAGAACTGACCGCGTCGAGTCGGCACCGACATGTCGGTTTCCTGGGTGCGGCCCTTGATCTCGTTGTAGATGTCCGCACGGAGATCTGCGAGCTCGGCGGTGTGCGCGGTGGTGTACTCGTTCTGTTGTTCGAGGAACGCGATGACCTCGGGATCCTCTTTGTCGCGCAACCACTCGTAGTGGTCGATCACGGTGTCTCCGTGGTGTGTGCGCTCGAACGGGATCTTCTTCGCGACGGGCGGCGCGCCTGCTGCTGCGTCCTGCGAGGTGTCGGTCACTGCTCTCCCTTCGGCCAGTCATCAAATGACAGACCTGAAATACGTTCGTAGGCTTCGATGTAGCGGTCGCGGGTGCGTTGCGCGACGTCGTCCGGCAACGGCGGGGGCGGATTGTCTGCATCGCGGTCCCACCCGGAGTCGGGTCCGGTGAGCCAGTTGCGGACGATTTGTTTGTCGAAACTGGGCTGCACCATGCCGGCTCGATAGTTCGCCGCGTCCCAGTACCGCGAACTGTCCGGTGTCAAGACCTCGTCGGCGAGGACAACGGTGCCCTCTTCATCGAGGCCGAACTCGAACTTGGTGTCGGCGAGGACGATTCCACGCGCTGCCGCCAGCTCAGATCCCCGCGAGTAGATGTCGAGAGTGAGATCTCTGAGCTTTTGCGCGAGCGTTTCACCAACGGTGGCCACCACAGCGTCGAAGCTGACGTTCTCGTCGTGCTGGCCGATGTCTGCCTTGGTCGCGGGGGTGAAGATCGGTTCGGGGAGTCTGCTCGACTCCTCGAGCCCCTCCGGGAGGGCGATACCGCAGACCGAGCCGGTGGCGATGTAGTCGAGGAGGCCGGACCCGGTCAGGTACCCGCGCGCGACACACTCGACGGGGAGCATGTCGAGCTTCTTCACCACGAGCGCCCGGCCCACCAGTTCGGCGGGGATGCGACTGTCGGTCGGATCGCCCGCCAGGTGGTTGGGAACGCCCAACGCGCCGAAGTAGTACACGCTCATCGCAGTGAGAACCCGCCCCTTGTCAGGGATGGGCGTGGGCAAGATGTGGTCAAAGGCAGAGATGCGGTCGGACGCCACCATCAGCATCGTCTGCTCGTCGATCGAATAGAGGTCACGTACCTTTCCGGCCGCGAGATGTTCGTAGGACTCCAGGCTCGGACGCATGGTTTTCAGGCTAGTCGGGCGGGCACGCCAATCGACGTCCAGGGCGGGTGGCGCTAGAACACCAGGCCGGCAGCAAGAGCCACGACGCCGATTGCCGGCGGCGTCAGCTGGATCAGCGCCGAACGCCCCTTCTCAGGCGACGAGATCAGCAGAACGAGACCCGCGGCAACCATCGACCCAGCGCCGGCGAACACCAGTGCAGCTCCGGCATCGGCGTGATCGAGAAGGGTCAACACGATCCCGACAGCGGTGACGATCGCCAGGAACAGGTTGTAGAACCCATGATTGAAGGCCATGTCCTTGGTCGCTTCGGCTTCCTCGGCTGTTGTTCCGAAGGTCGTGCGGGTTGCCGGTGCCGTCCACCGCAACGATTCGAGCACGAAGATGTACACGTGGATGAGTGCCGCAATCGCGGTGAATACCAGGCCTACTACCGTCACGTCGTCGTCCCGTCCGAAGTCATGTGGTCCTCGCTACCGCTGTCGGCACGAGTATCCGCCGACTGCGAAGACTGCCACAATGAATCGGTGAGCACATCGGCTGCATCGGTCACCATCACTTACTGCACTCAATGCAACTGGGTACTCCGGGCATCGTGGATGGCAACGGAATTGCTGAACACCTTCGGTACCGAACTGGGGTCGGTGACCCTGGTGCCAGGTACAGGCGGCGTGTTCACCATCGAAGTCGACGGACAGCTGATTTGGGAGCGCAAGCGCGACAACGGTTTTCCGGACGTCGTCACTCTGAAGAAACTCGTGCGAGACATCGCGGTGCCGGATTGGAACCTCGGGCACGCCGATACCGCGGCGGAGTAGACGTCCGTCTCGAGCGGTCCGATGTCGCCCTACGGAGGAGCATTCGGGTCGATGCGCGCTGAGGTTCGGAGGACCTGCGCAGCCGGCAACCGGGCCCACAGCAAGACCTCCGACTCCAGCCAGAAGCTCCGGTTGCAACCGGAGGAGGTCTACGAAGTCGGAGGGCCTGCCCAACCAGCGGCCCGGACCCGCCAAAACCTCCGACTCCAGCCACAACCTCCGGTTGCAACCGGAGGAACTCCACGAAGTCGGAGGGCCTGCCCAACCAGCAGGCGAAACGGTCAGAGAATAGGTGCCGGCGCATAGCCGGCGGCGTCGGGATACTGATCGACGAGTTTGCCCACCTGAGCGACGACGTCGGCCACCTGGTGCTCTGCTGCGCCGATGAATGCCGATTTGTCGGCCAGCGCGGCGTCGAGCCCGGCGCGGTCGAGCGGGATCCTGTCGTCGGCGGCCAGTCGGTCCAGCAGGTCGGGATCGCGACCGTCTTCGCGCATGGCGAGGGCCACGGCGACGGCATTTTCCTTGATCGCCTCGTGCGCGACTTCGCGACCGACGCCTGCACGAACCGAGGCGATGAGGACCTTGGTGGTCGCCAGGAACGGCAGGTACCGGTCGAGTTCCTTGGCGATCACCGCCGGGTAGGCACCGAACTCGGCGAGCACCGTCAGGAAGGTCTCGAGCAGTCCGTCGATGGCGAAGAATGCGTCGGGCAATGCCACACGGCGCACCACCGAACAGAACACGTCGCCCTCGTTCCACTGCGCGCCGGCCAGTTCCGCAGCCATCGATCCGTAGCCGCGGAGCACCACGGCGAGCCCGTTCACCCGCTCGCAGCTGCGGGTGTTCATCTTGTGCGGCATCGCCGAACTGCCGACCTGCCCTGCCTGGAAACCCTCGGTGACCAACTCATGGCCTGCCATCAGGCGGATGGTGTGAGCCAACGACGAGGGGCCGGCAGCCACCTGGACCAGCGCCGAGACCACGTCGTGGTCGAGGGACCGCGGGTACACCTGGCCCACCGACGTCAGCGACTTCGAGAACCCGAGGTGGTCGGCCACCTTCGACTCCAACCGGGACAGTTTCTCGACGTCTCCGTCGAGCAGGTCGAGCATGTCCTGGCTGGTGCCCATCGGGCCCTTGATGCCGCGGAGCGGGTAGCGGTCGATCAGCTCGCGAAGGCGGGTGAGCGCGATGAGCAGTTCGTCGGCCGCCGATGCAAATCGCTTGCCCAGGGTGGTGGCCTGCGCCGCGACATTGTGGCTGCGACCGGCCATCACCAGCGTGGAGTACTGGGCGGCCCGGTCGGCCAGGCGTGCCGCGGTGGCAACACCGTGTGCGTGTACGTGCTCGAGCGACCGCAGGATCTGCAATTGCTCGACGTTCTCGGTGAGGTCGCGGCTGGTCATCCCTTTGTGGATGTGCTCGTGGCCGGCGAGAGCGTTGAACTCCTCGATGCGCGCCTTCACGTCGTGGCGGGTGACCCGTTCACGGTCGGCGATGGAGGTCAGGTCGATCTGATCGAGCACACGTTCGTAGTCGGCGATGGCCTCGTCGGGCACGTCGACGCCGAGTTCCTGCTGCGCTTTGAGGACTGCGACCCAGAGTTGCCGCTCCAGGACGATCTTGTGGTCGGCGGACCACAACCGCACCAGATCTGCCGACGCATAGCGACCGGCCAGGACGTTCGAGACCCGCGGTTTCTCGGTCGGTGATTTCGTTTCAGACACGCCTCATTATGCGACATGGCAGCCATGCCCCCCGCACATGGCGGTCACGACCGGCGCATCACACCGCGGCGACGGGTGCGAGCTGATCGATGACCTCGCTCAGGGCGGTGCGGGTCACCTTGACCACGTCCTCCACCGAGTCGGCCAGGGCCCCGATCACCACACCGTCTTCGACAGCCATCAACTGCTCGATCCCACTGGGATCGGTGCTGCGACCCGACTTCTCGAGAACTTCGAAGTGGGTGTTACGCAACGTGTTTCGGTGATCGATGAGAACCTGTTGCAGTCGCGGCACCCGCGCACTGAGAACAATTGACTCGAACCGGCAGGTCAGACGCTCTCGCGACGTGTCCTCCCCGATGAAGACATCGGCAAGTACTTCGGCCGTCGCCTCGGCCCCACGGCGACGCCGGGTCAGCCCCCGGCCCCTCTCGATGATCGCATCGCAATCATTCGCGCAGGCGGACGCCACTGCCTCGGCGACCAAATCCTCAAGTGAGGCAAAGTAATACGTTGTGGAGGCAAGCGGAAGCTGCGCTCGGTCGGCCACCGCCCGATGTCGGACGGCGTCAAAACCGCCTTCCAGAAACAATTCCCCGGCGGCGGCGATCAATCGCGCCCTTCGGCGCGTCCCCTTGGGGGTCGCTGCTGCTCTCACCCCGCCATGGTGGCAAAGGGCACGCGGCGGCGGGATCGTTTCGGCAAAAAACTGACCTCCGGCAAGGATTTCAGTGATGCTGGATCAGCCGAGAACCGGACGGAGGAGTTGCAGTGCCCGCTCGATCTCGTCGGTCGCGCCGGCGAAACTCATCCGCACGGTTCGGTGTCCCTTGCGGGTGTCGAAGTCCAGACCCGGCGCCATGGCGACCCCGGTCTGCTCGAGCACGCCTTCACACCAGCCCAGCGAATCGTCGGTGATCGCACCGACATCGGCGTACACGTAGAACGCACCGTCCGGAGGTGCCACGTCGGTGATGCCGAGTGCGGCGAGGCCGCCCACCAACAACTCACGATTTCGCGCGTAACGCCGCACGTGCCCGTCCAGCTCGGCACGTGAGTCGGGGGTGAACGCTGCGACGGCAGCGTGCTGGCTGATGGTCGGCGGACAAATGGTCATGTTGGCCGTGAGTCGCTCGACGGGCCGACGCAGAGGTTCGGGCACCAACATCCAGCCCAGTCGCCAGCCGGTCATACAGAAGTATTTCGACACCGAACCCATCACCACCGACTGGCGCGACGTCTCCCATGCGCATGAGGTGGGCCGCCCGTAACTGATGCCGTGATAGATCTCGTCCGAGATGAGCAAGGTGCCGTGGGCGTCGCACCAGGCGGCAAGATCGGCGAGTTCCGCGGGCGCGAGGATCGTCCCGGTGGGGTTCGCCGGGCTGGCGACGATCAACCCGGCCGGCGGCCGGTCGAGTTGTTCGAGCATGTCGACCGTCGGCTGAAAACGCGTTTCGGGACCACAATCGAGTTCGAGTACCCGGCAACCCAGCGCCGAAAGCGTGTTCCGGTATGCCGGATAACCCGGCCGGGCCATGGCCACCGTGTCGCCCGCATCGAATGCAGCAAGGAAGATCAGGGTGAATGCACCGGATGAGCCCGTGGTGATCACGACGTCGTCCGCACTCACCTCCACTCCATAGGTGTCGCGGTGATGCGCCGCGATCGCCTCGCGCAGCGGCGCGATACCGAGCGACTCGGTGTAGCCCAGCGGAGAAGCATGCAAGGCGGCCGCGGTGGCCTCGAGAACCGGCGCCGGAGCCGGGGTCGAAGGCTGACCGGCGGCCAACGACACGACGTCGAGGCCGCGGGCCCGCCGTTTGGCGATCGCTGCCAGCACGTCCATCACATGGAACATCTCGACCTGGGATCTGTCCGATTGCGACCGCATCTGTCGAAGTTAGCGCCTGCCGTAAACGACATCGCGTCAGAGAGGGTCGAACGGTCACTCGGCGTCGGGCCGCAGGTACCGTGTATCTCGCAATGACTACCACAGGCAACCGCTTCCAGCGACCCGGAAGCAACGACGACGGCACTTCCGGACTCGCCGATCTGGCGATACCCCGTCGTTCCCTGCTCACTGCGGGTGCCGGACTGGGTGCCATGGGGCTGCTGGCAGCGTGCGGGTCGGGTGACGAGTCGAAGCGCGTGGCACCTCAACCGGCCCGCGCTGACGAGCCCAAGACCACCTCCACTGCGCCGACTGTTCCGCAGAGTGGGACGGCCGAGATCTTCAGTGGAAGCTTCGTCTCCGCCAAAATGCTTGGACGTCAGACCAATTGGATCGTCGCACGGCCGGCCGGCGTCACCGGCGAGTTGCCGGTGGTGGTGGTGCTGCACGCCTTGAACACCGACCAGAGGGCAGCTTTCGGCGGGGGCCTGGAGATGCAGAACCTGATGCAGGACTGGGTGAACCAGGGCAATGCGCCGTTTGCCCTCGCCGCCGTGGATGCCGCGCGCAGCTACTACCACCCCCGCGCCGACGGCACCGACGGCGGCGCGATGGTGCTCGACGAGTTCCTGCCACTGCTCGACGGCACCCCAGAACTCCAGCTGCGCACCGATCGCATCGGATTCTTCGGCTGGTCCATGGGCGGCTACGGCGCACTGCGCCTCGGCGCCCTGCTGGGCGCACCACGGGTATCGGCCATCGCCGTCAGCTCCCCCGCGCTGTGGGGTGACCCCGCCACCTTCCCACCACGAGCGTTCGACAGTCCCGCCGACTACCAGGCCAATTCGCTTTTCGGGCAGCAAGATTCGTTCATGAAGATCCCACTGCTGATCGAGTGTGGATCCAGCGACCAATTCTTCACCTACACCCGGCAATGGATGGCGGGCCTGCGTCCACCACCGGCCTTCGGCACCTCACCCGGCGGACACACCAACCGATACTGGCGCGGCGTCCTGCCCGGGCAGATCGCGTTTTTAGGCCGGAACCTCGCGGCCTGACCTGATTCGAGTCAGCTGCCTCCGGCGGCCGGTTCCACCACCTTCAGGAACTCGAGCAGTTCGCTGTCGCGACTACCCGGGGTCGCCGAGTAGAGAACCAGTCGCAGATCCGATCCCGGGACGAGAAGCACATCGCAATCCAGGACAATCTCGCCGACAACCGGGTGAATGATCGTCTTCCGATCGGACGCATGGACACCGACGACCGCGCGCTGCCAGAGCTCCTCGAACCGGGGATGCTGTAATCGCATGTCCCGGATCAACCGGCTCAATCGTGGGTCGTGAGGATGAACAACCTGCGCCGACCGCAGGTCGGCCACCAAAGCCGACTCCAGATGGTGGCTGCCGAGCGTTGACTTGTTCGGGTGGACAAGGTCACCGGTGTCCACGTCGGCAAAGATGAGGCGGACAAGATTGCGGAGAGGTCCGGGCACTGCCGACGGATCACCGATCAATGCGGCCCACGTCGGGGTCCAACGGATCAGGTGCCAATCTGCGGTGAAGACAGCGACAGGAAGATCAGCCAGGCGAGCGAGAACGCGGTGGACGCCGGGCGATATGTGGTCATCGATCAAGGCATCGCCCGGCGGCAGCAGACCTGCGGTGCGATAGAGGTGGTCACGTTCGGCTCGGTTGAGTTGGAGGGCCCGCGCCAGCGAACTGATCACCGATTCTGTCGGATGGGTGGCACGTCCCTGCTCGAGCCTGACCAGATAATCGACCGAGACGCCGGCCAGTTGGGCCAGCTCTTCGCGTCGTATTCCAGGCACTCGTCGCGCCGGCGACTTCGAGAATCCGCAGGATGCCGGGTCGAGGCGGTCGCGCCATCGACGGATCAGTTCACCGACTCCCGCCTGCACCTCGGCCACGAACCCATTGTGCACCGGGGAAGCCGATCGGTCAGGGCCTCAAGGTGGTACTGCCAGACCATATGTTGATCAATGATCTGGCTGCTCACGCCAAATTGCGCGACGTTGGTGGAGTCCCATTTCAACCCAAACACTCTGGAGTCCCATGTCACCCAGCTCTCTGGTCTTCACCGGCGCAACTCGCGGCATCGGCCGGGCGGCCGCACTGCGTATCGCGTCCGCGAACCCTGACGTCCACCTCGTCCTGCTCGCTCGCGGTTCGGCGGGCCGAGAACTCGTCGACGAGGTGCGACGACGTGGCGGCACCGCAACCGCAGTGACCGCAGACCTGTCCTCGATGAGGGCAGTACACGAGGCTGCGACTCGGATCGGCACGATGGCCGCGACCGGTGAGATACCGCCTCTCGGTGGCATTCTCGCGAACGCCGGTATCCAGCACACCAACGCGATCACCGCGACAGAAGACGACCTCGAGGAGACCTTCGCCGTGAACGTTCTGGCCAATCATCTCCTGATCCGTGTGCTCAGCGACCACCTACGGCCGAGTTCGCGAATCACGGTGACCTCCAGCGACACTCACTTCGGCGACCTACACCACAATCTCGGCATGGTTCCCGCCCCCGCATGGCAGCACCCCGATCAGCTGGCTCGACCCGGCGCCTTCCCCGCCGCCGAGTCGACCAAAGCCGGCCGCACCGCATACTCCACCAGCAAACTGGCCGTCATCTACCTTGTCCACGCGTTCGCGCGGCGGCTCCCCGGCGCCGTCGACATCGTTTCGTACAACCCCGGGTTCGTTCCAGGCACCGGGCTCGCCCGACATGCCGACCCGGTCAGTCGATTCCTTGCTCGCAATGTGCTTCCGGCGCTGACAATTACGCCGCTGGCGACATCGGTCGAGACTGCTGCACGGTTGCTCGTCGCAACCGCGATGCAGGAAGTCGAAGCATCCACCGGAGACTACGTCGATCGCGGCATCGTCACCCGCTCTTCAGAGGAGTCGTACGACCTTGCACGCGAGGAGGAATTGTTCGCTACAGCCGAACGACTGCTGCACGACGCCGGCCACCTCACACTCAGCTGACCGAGAACACCTGCCGATTCCACGCGTTCGTCCAGTCAAATGGAAATACGGCCTTCTTCGGCGGCCAGGCCGATGTCGCTGCGGTAATGCGCACCCGCCAGTTTGACTCCCGACAGTCGCTCGTAAGCCTGGGCCCGTGCGGCAGCCAGGTCTTCTCCGACACCGACAACGCTGAGCACACGTCCGCCACTGGAGACCACTGATCCTTCGACCGATGCCGTACCGGCGTGCAGCACGCCCTCCGCATCGGCACCGGTGATCGGATCGCCCGTGCGAGGTCGACCCGGGTAGTTCTCGGCTGCCAACACCACGGTGACGGCGGCCCCGGGCTCCCACTCCAGGGGCGGCAGCTGGTCCAGGTGCCCTGTCGCGGTGGCGTTGAGGGCAACGCCCAGCGGCGACTTGAGGAGAGCCAGAACGGCTTGGGTCTCGGGATCGCCAAAGCGGCAATTGAATTCGACCACTGCCGGCCCGTCTGCGCCGATGGCCAGGCCGGCATAGAGCAGTCCTGAGAAAGGGATACCGCGACGGGCCAACTCAGCTGCGACCGGCGCGACGACCTCGTCGACTATGCGCGTGGTCATCTCCTCGGGCAGCCACGGCAACGGCGTATAGGCGCCCATGCCACCCGTGTTCGGCCCCGCGTCGCCGTCACCGACCCGCTTGTGGTCCTGGGCAGGCAACAGTGGAACCACCGTCTCACCGTCGACCAGACAGAACAACGAAACCTCGGGGCCGTCGAGGAACGACTCGAGCAGCACCGGGTGGCCGCTCTCGAGAAGGTCGGCTGCGTGGGCGCGGGCGGCAACGCGGTCGGCGGTGACCACCACGCCCTTACCTGCGGCAAGGCCGTCGTCCTTGACAACCCAGGTGGGACCGAAGCGGTCGAGGGCGGCATCGAGCCGGGCCGGACTGTCGACGATCTCGCTGTGCGCCGTACGCACCCCGGCAGCGGCCATCACGTCTTTGGCAAAGGCCTTGGAGCCCTCGATCTTTGCTGCCTGCTCGCCCGGTCCGAAGGTTGCGAATCCGGCTGCCCGCAGAGCATCCGCAACGCCCACCACCAAGGGGACCTCGGGGCCGATGACCACCAGGTCTGCCTCGATCTCCCGGGCCAGCGCCACCACGGCGTCCGACGAGACGATGTCGACCGCATGATTGGTGGCCACAGCTGCAGTGCCGGGATTGCCGGGGGCCACATGCAGGTCGGTGACCGAGGGGTCGCGGTCCAGGCCCAATACGAGGGCGTGTTCGCGGCCGCCCGATCCGATGACGAGTACTCGCACGTGCCAGACCTTACCGTCCGCCGCGGTCAGCGCGAACCGGCCACCAAAGCCTCGAGTGCCTTCTTGCGTCCTTCGCTGCCGAGTCGCTCGTCGACCACGATGCAGAGTGCCGGCGCCAGGGCGATCACCACAAGACACGTCACCACCGACACCCCGTTTGCCGCCAGCACCACCGCGACCGCCAGGATGGCGCCCGACCCGACGGCCAACGCCATATTGATGCGATCGAAGCCCAGCAGGAATCCGTACAGCAGGAAGACCGATCCGATGAAGACCCCGACGGGCAGCACCACGGACACCACCGCGGCCAATTCGCTGATCGTCGCCTTGTGTTCGATGAACAGTGCCGCAACGTGAAGTCCCGCCCCCATCATCGCGATCGACATGAAGACGATGATGTGGAAGTACCCGAAGACAAATGCTTTGCCACGCTGAAGGTGCAGCGCGTGGCCGGCCGGAACGATGAAGTAGACCCACCACATGCCGAACGTGATGCCGACTCCGGCGAGGCCGAGGATCGCCGTCTCCAGAGTCCATCCGGCCGAGTGGACCACCGCCTGCAGCGCCACGGTGGTGCCGACGATGCCTTCGCCCAAGGTGATGATCGCGAGCAGACCGTACCGCTCGGCGATGTGATGCGCATGCCACGGCGTCGTGCCCTCATCGCCGATGTTCTCGGCGATCGCCGGCACCGCCATCTCGCAGACGACCAGCGCCCCGATCACCAGCAGGGTCTGCAGAAGGGTGGTGTCGAGGAAGATGGCCGCAATCCAGGCAATCTGCACAACACTGATGCCGACTGCGTACGTGAGGCAGGTCCGTCGGTAGTCCGGGCTGCTCAGGGCGGCGCGGACCCATTGGAGCACCATGGCCAGGCGCATCACCACATACCCGAGGACGAGGACGCGGTTGTCGACGACACCGCCCTCGTCCACCGACGCGAACAACGGCTCGATGCCCAGGGCGAGGATCAGGACACCGACCATCTGCAGCATCGTCGTCAGGCGATACACCCAGTCGTCGGTGTCGAATGCCGATGCGAACCAGGTGAAGTTGATCCAAGCCCACACCGCCGCGAACGTGCAGAACACGAACCCGATCACGGCGGTCTTGTAGTGACCTTCGGCGACGAAGTGCGCAACTTCGCTTCCTGCGAACGCAAAGGCGACGACAAACGTGAGATCGAAGAACAACTCGAGGCTGGTTGCCGCGCGACCGTCCTCATGCGGGTCGCGGCCGCGCATACGGGTCACCCGGTGCCTGAGTTGAGCGACACCAGCGGTGGCTGGACGGACGTTGCTCTCGGGCTCGCTCATTCGGAGACACCTTCTCTGTCAGGCTGTCCTATTTCCCGAACAGCACTGCGAGCTTAGAAGAAGGCGTCTGGCGATCGTTGCTCAGGCGGGCGCGGTGAGGTCGTAGAGCGTCACGCCGTCCACTGTCGTACTGACGAAGTTGGCCTCCACCCACTCGGTGATGTCCGATCCGGTGCCCCCACTCATCATGCCGCCGCCCATCATGCCGCCGCCCGCGGCGATGAAGTAGTGAATTTCGCCGTCCTGCACGTACTTCTGGAACTCCGCGAGCGTCGGAGACGGGTCGCTGCCGTTGAAGCCACCGATCGGCATCACCGAACGCTCGGTCGCGAGCTGGTAACCAGAGGCACTGTTCGATCCGATGGCGGCCGCGACCCACGTGTAGTCGTCTGCATCGGTGTTCAGCAACGCCACCAGCTCATCGCTCGGGCGCGAGCCCTGCAGCAGACCGCCGCCGGTACCGCCCATACCTCCCGGCCCACCGAACAGCTCCAACGTACCGTTCTGCGGCACTTGGGTGCCCGCTGGACCGGGGGTCATGGTGCGGCCCTGACCTTTGGGCATCCCCGGCACGGTGCCCTGGTTGTTCGACATGCCGGGAGGCATGCCGCCGCCTGCCCCACCCCGGCCCAGTCGCATACCGCCACCTGGACCGAACCCTCCTTGCGAGGAAGGGCCTGCGCTCGGTATCGATCCCGAGCGAGCGCTGCTCACCGTGTCGATGGCGTATGCGGCCGGTCCCGCGAGCCCCAACACGACCGCGACCAGAGCCGCGACCAGCGCCCCGCGGCGCGCACCGGTGTTCCGGAGATTCGACAGGAGCAGACCCAGTGCAGCGACGACCGAGCCGACGAGCACCACATATCTCAGCCACGGCATGAAGTCGGCGGATCGATCGAGCAATACGAATGACATGACGCCGGCCGTCAGTGTAGTCGCAGCGAGAACTGCCGGTACCCAACGCTTCTCGCGTCGACGCCAGCACTCCACCGCACCGGCGCCCACCAGAGCAGCAATGGCCGGTGCCAGCGCCACCGTGTAGTACGCGTGGAAAATGCCCGCCATGAAACTGAAGACCGCCATCGTCGTGATCAGCCATAGGCCCCAGACGACCAGCAGTGCGCGGCGACTGTCGGTTCGGGATGCCCTGCCGCGCAACGCGATCGCAGCGATTCCCAGGATGAGTGCAGCCGGGATCGGCCACGCGATCTGACCACCCTGGCCTGATTCGAACATCCGGGTGATGCCGGTTTCACCCCACATCCCGCCACCTCCGCCGGGGCCGGTGAACGTCGCGCCACCGGGCGCGGCGAGTTCATTGACGCCTCCTGTGGCCGGGGCACCGAACTGTTCGGCCATTCCGCCTCCGCCCGGGCTCACGCTACCGGTCTCGTTTCCGTTGAGACGTCCGAAACCGTTGTAGCCCAATGTGAGCTCCAGAATGGAGTTGTTCTGCGATCCACCGATGTAGGGCCGCGAGTCCTTCGGCCACAATTCCACGGCCAACACCCACCACCCGGCCGACACGATCATGGCGCCGAGTGCTGCGAAGAGATGACCGAGTCTCTTGAGCCAGGTCTTCTGCCCGAACGCGATGTAGGTCAACGCGAGCGGCGGTATCACCAGGAACACCTGCATCTGCTTGGTGAGGAACCCGAAACCGACGAACACACCCGTCAGGATCATCCAGCGGACCCGTCCGTCGTCGATGGCTTTCAGTGTCGCCCACACCGCGGCGATCATGAGCAGCACCAGCAGCGCGTCGGGATTGTTGAACCGAAACATCAACGCCGCCACAGGGGTCAGCGCAAGTGTCGCACCGGCGATCAGGCCACCCGCCGGACCGAATCGTTTACGCACGATCCAGTACAGCAGCGCCACCGACGCGACACCCATGAGTGCCTGCGGAGCGATGATCGACCACGAGTTCAACCCGAAGACGCGGACGGAGATACCCGGGATCCACAACGACATCGGCGGCTTGTCCACCGTGATCGAGTTGGCGGCATCCGACGACCCGAAGAACCACGCCTTCCACGATTGAGACCCCGCTTGGATGGCCGCCGAGTAGAACGAGTTGGCCCACCCATTGATGCTCAGGTTCCACAGGTAGAGCACGCCGGTCCCGACAACAAGGGCCGCAAAAGCAGGCCATTCCCACCGTGGCCGGGTGGACGTCCCCGATGGCGAGTCAGGGGTACCGGGAGCCGGATCGGCCGGCGGTCGATCGATGAGCACAGTCATGCCGAGACCTCTTTCACAGTGCGGTGCGACGCGCTGAACACCCATCGAAAGCCGATGAAGCGCAGGACTGTGGCGACGAGGTTTGCCACCACGAGCACGAATAACTCTGCGTGCTTGGACGTGTCGGGGGCCCAGATGTGCAGCAAGAGAAGCGATCCAGCTGTCAGAGTCCAACCGAACACGAAGATCGCGATTCCCTGGAGATGGTGCTTGGCGGCATTGTCCCGTCCGTGCACCCGAAAGGTGAACGCGCGGTTGGCGGCAGTGTTGAACACGGCCGTGATCAGCAACGACAAGAAGTTGGCCGTTTGGGCACCGACGATCGAGTGCAGAGCCAGGTAGAGCACCGCGTAGGCGATGGTGGAGGCCATCCCGACCACACAGAACCTGGCCAATTGACCCACCATTCCACGCGGCACCCCGGTCACCTGCGGTCCGGGATCGTTGCGGCCGAAGCTGTCCCGGAGTTCAGACACCGGCAGCCGTCCACTCGCGAGAGCTCGCCCGACACGCCAACACCCCTTCACGTCCTCGGTGGCCGTCTTCACGATGTCGACCTTGCTGGCAGGATCATCCACCCAGTCCACCGGCACCTCGGCGATCCGGAGTCCGGCCCGCTGCGCGATGACAAGCATCTCGGTGTCGAAGAACCAGCCGGTGTCGTCGACCATCGGCAGCAGACGCCGAGCCACGTCGGAGCGAATCGCTTTGAATCCGCACTGTGCGTCCGAGAAACTGGCCCCCATCGTGGTGCGCAGCAGCAGGTTGTAACCACGAGAGATGAACTCTCGCTTCGGTCCCCGAATCACCCGCGACGAGCGGATCAGCCGAGATCCGATCGCGACATCCGAATGCCTTGACACCAATGGAGCAACCAACGGCAGCAGCGCATTGAGGTCGGTCGACAGATCGACGTCCATATACGCGACCACACGTGCGTCGCTGTCCTGCCACATCGCTTTGAGCGCCCGGCCCCGGCCCTTCGCGTCGAGATGCGCCACGCGCACCCGACGCCCGTCATCGATCGCCGCAGCCAGACGGCAGGCGACCTGCAACGTGGCATCGGTGCTGGCGTTGTCCGCGATCGTGATCCTGGCCGAGTAGGGCATCTGGGTGTTCAGGTACTCGGCGAGCTGGTGCACGCACCTGCCCAGGTCGAGCTCCTCATTGAAAACCGGGACGACTATGTCGAGAACCGGCCCTGGCGGCGTGTGGTCGAAGACGATTGCGGCGGTCTCGAACGGCGCATCGTCGAGGGTGTCTGCTGTCATGGCACACACTCTGGAATCCGGACCTGCCGCAAACCTCGGGCGTAGCTGTCAACAAGCTGTGTTCATTCGGCTCGCTCCGCTCGCTTTGTCGGCGTGGCCATCGGGCGGTTGCTCTTCCCTTCTCCTCACATCGCTGCGCTCGTTCGTCGGCAGTCCAGATCAACCGCGGCCACACCTCCGGCTTCGCTTCGGCTCGCGTATCGAGCCATCGGACAAAAGCTCGCCAATTCGCACGTACCCAATAAGCTCATCCCATGGCATCGGTTTTCAGCATGATCATCAACGGCGACATCCCCGGACGGTTCGTGTGGAAGGACGACGACGTGGTGTCGTTCTTGACCATCAATCCCGTCACCGACGGTCACCTGCTGGTGGTGCCGCGCCAAGAGGTCGACCATTGGGAAAGCGTTGATCCTGAGCTGTTCGGAAAGATCAACACGGTCGCGCAGACGGTCGGCCAGGCCGTGAAGGAGGCGTTCGACGCGCCGCGGATGGGTTTGCTCATCGCCGGACTGGAGGTTCCGCACCTGCACGTCCACGTGTTCCCGGCCTGGCAGCTCGAGACCTTTGACCTCGCCAACGCCGACAAGGACCCCGACCCCGCGGCGCTGGATGAGGTTGCCGACAAGATCAGGGCGAAGCTACGTGAATACGGTCATACCGACTACGTGGCCGACTGACCCTTTCGAACTTCAGCGGTCGCGCGGCAACCGGACCCAGAACGTGGCACCGCCACCCTGTGTGTCGTCGACCCCGACGGTTCCGCCATGTGCGGCCACCAGCGCCGCGACGATCGACAGGCCGAGACCGCTGCCCGAGGAGTGCTCGGTGCGGTGGCGCGAGGCATCGGCCCGGTAGAAGCGCTCGAACACCTGGGCTTTGTCCTCGTCACGTAGGCCTGGTCCGGTGTCGGCAACCTCCAGAATGGCGTCATCACCACTGGTGCCGACCCGCACGGTGATGGTGGCCTGTGGTGGGGTGTGCCGGATGGCGTTGCCGATGAGATTGCTCAGCACCTGAGCCAGGCGGTCGGCGTCACCCTGCACTTCCGGAAGGCCGGGGCCATCGAGCACTTGCACCGAGATGTCCCGATCGGGCGCGGTGGCCCGCGCGCTGTGCACCACGTCGGAGGCGAGCGCGAGCAAGTCGACGGGCGCATGCTCGATCGGGCGATGCGCATCGAGACGCGCGAGCATCAACAGGTCCTCGACAAGCAGTCCCATGCGTCCGGCTTCGGTTTCGATTCGCGACATCAACTGCGCCGTGTCGGTCATCGCGCCCTGCCGATAGAGCTCGGAAAACCCTTTGATCGACGTCAGAGGTGTGCGGAGTTCATGGCTGGCGTCGGCGACGAATCGGCGCATCTTGTCCTCGGAGCGACGAGCCTGTTCCTCTGACGCGGCGGTGGCGGCAAAGGCGTTCTGGATCTGGTGGAGCATGGTGTTCAGCGACGCACCGAGTCTGCCGACCTCGGTGTTGGGTGCAGCCGGTGGTACGCGCTGATCGAGATCGCCGGCAGCGATCGCCATCGCTGTGTTCTCGACGCGCTGCAACGGCCGTAAACTGCTGCGTACCAACAGATATCCCAGCGCTCCGACCAGGAGCACCACCCCCACGCCGATCCCGAACTGCAGCCAGATCAGCCGCGTGACCGTGTCGTCGACGTCGGTCAGTTTGATGGCAACGATGGCGGTTCCGGTCGGTGAGGATGTCATGATCACCCGCCAGTGGGGGTCGCCGCCGTCGGCCGACGAGACAGTCACAGGATCTGGCCCCAACTTGCTGAGATCGGTGATGTCGGGCTGACCGCCGAAGTCGTTGATCTTCAGGACGGTCCCGTCAGCCCGCTGCACGAACACGAAGTAGGGCGTCGGAGGCCGGCCGATCTGAACGTCCTCGGGCTTCGGGAGATCGGGGGGCAACTCTTTCGGCCTTGCCCAGGTCTGCGAGGCCTCCCGTAACGACTTGTCCGTGCGGTCCATCAGGTTGTTCTTCATCGCCGACGTCACGGCGATACCCGACACCAACAGTCCGAGCATCACCAGCACCAATGTCAATGCCACCAGTGACACCCGCAGAGGTACCCCGCGGCGTGGGACTGTTGCCGTCGCGGCGGTTCCGGTCACCGAGGCTCGCGCATCACGTAACCCACGCCGCGCAGTGTGTGGATGAGCCGCCGGTCGCCGGTGTCGACTTTGCGGCGGAGGTAGGAGACATACGATTCGACGACGTTGACCTCGCCACCGAAGTCGTAGTTCCAGACATGGTCGAGGATCCGCGGCTTCGACAGGACGGTTCCGGCGTTGATCATGAAATAGCGCAGCAGCGTGAACTCGGTGGGCGACAGCGAGATCAGCTCGCCGCTCTTCCACACCTCGTGGGTGTCGTCGTCGAGCTCGATGTCGGCAAAGGTGATTCGAGGATTCTGCGCCGGCTTCTCACCAAAACCGCCGCGCCTCAGTAACACGCGCAGACGAGCCACCACCTCCTCGAGACTGAAGGGCTTGGTGACGTAGTCGTCTCCCCCGATGGTCAACCCGGTGACCTTGTCTTCCAGGGAATCGCGGGCCGTCAAGAACAACGCGGGCGCCTCCACACCGTCGGCGCGGAGGCGACGGAGCAGGCCGAATCCGTCCATCCCCGGCATCATCACGTCCAGGATGAGGGCGTCCGGGCGAAAGGTCCGGGCACGGTCGATGGCACGCGGGCCGTCCGGCGCTGTCCGGACGTCGAACCCCTGGAACTTCAGAGACACCGACAACAGTTCGAGAATGTTCGGTTCATCGTCTACCACCAGCACTCGTGCACCCTGATCACTCATGGCACCTACTCTGCCGACCCATACTTTTGAGAAACTGCCAGCAAGCTGGGAGCTTCCTGTGAACCGTCAACCATCGCACCGAGGGCACCGTCATCCACTGGGTGTTTTGTGAAAAGGAGCTGGATACCCAGGCTTCGGGCGGGCCTCCCCCAGGAACAGCTCGAGGTCGCGTGCTCTCGCCCTTGCCGCGGCGACAGCGGCCCGACCGACCTTCTCGAGCAGATGCAAGCCGATCGACCCGTCGGGCCGCTGGTGCCAGCCGCCGATGATGCGGCCATCCCACCACACCGTCTGTCCGCCGTTGCCGTTGCTGTCGAACAGGTGCCCCGCATGCGGACCGAGATACCAGTCGCGCTGCTTCCAGCCCATCAGGGTGGGGTCGAGTTCGGGTAGCAGCACCGCAGTCGGTGGCGCAGGTTCCACCTCGCCCAGGTCGTCGGCCAACACGAACCCGGTCGAGCCGTCATCGAGATCCACCTCCACCACGTCGAGCTCTGACAGCGCTTTGCGGACAGCAGTTTTCGTCGATCCCAGCCACCACACGATGTCGGTTTCGGTACCGGGCCCGAATTGCCGCAACCATCGCCGGATCAGGTTCCGGTGGCCGGTCGCCGCGTCTTCGATCGGCAGGGGTTCACCGAGCCAGTCCTGCATCGAGATCCATCGAGGCTTGGAGCGCAACCAGTTCCCGTCATTGGGACCGCGCACGATGTCGCCTGCCGCGCTCAGATGACTGAGAATGCGGGGCCCCATCTGGGATACCCCGCCCCACGACTTGCCTTCACCGTGCCGGATGGCTCCGGCGAGTGCGGGCAGCTCGTTGCGCAGTTGAGTCGACGAGGCCGACCGTCCGTCGGTGAGGGCACCCAGTACCGCCGCGCGGGCCTCGGCGATCCACTCCTCAGGGTCGGGGAAGTTGTCGTCGCGGCGCAGGTCTCGAAGCATGTTGGTGCGTTCGCTTGCCGCGACCCTGGTGCCCACCGCGCTCACCGCGTCGACCAGTGTCGGCCGCGGGAACACAAAAAGGGTCCGGCGCATGGCCAGTTGCTTGACCAACGTGCGGTCGACGTAGAGCGCACGTTCCATGTCGGTGATGTCGAAGTGCGCCATCCGCGCCCATGTCGAGATGTAGACGGTCGACGGTGTGGTCGCGTGCAGACCCACCACCGCTTCGGCGACCTCCTCGGGCGAGCCGGCATGGACAGCCGGGAGCAGCCGGTGTCGGCGCATCAACCGTGCGCGACGCTGCTCGGTGCCGATCGCGAACCGGGTCATGAGCCCGGACGAACCGCCACGGCCTCGATTTCGACGAGCTGGTCGTCGTAGGCCAGAACAGTCACCCCGAGGAGGGTGCCTGCCGGCTGGTGGTCGCCGAACTCCTCGGTGACCGCGTCCCACGCAACCACCAGATCGGCCTGCAGCTTCTCTGCGACATACACCGTGACCTTCACGACGTCGGTCAGTTCGGCGCCCGCATCGGCAAGGGCCTCGCGCAGGTTCGCCATGCACTGGTGGGCTTGCCGGGTGACATCACCCGGCGCGACCGTCGCCCCCTCTGCATCGATGGGCGCGGCACCGGCGGTGAAGATCAACGCCCCCGGCGAGACGGTTGCACTGCTGGTGTGTCCACCCGAGGACCCATTGATCTGCACTGATGACATGGCGTCATCGTAACTGTCCGCTCCGACGCGCAGATTCGCTCCGCGTGCTCGCATACGAGCCAGTTGCACACGGAGCGTGCGGCGGCATGTGGTGCGAACTGCGCGGTGGCCATTCACCCTCGCGCCTGCGGGCGCAGCGGCTGCTGCACTGACACAATGCGTCCATGGGAGATGAGGTGACACCGCAGAGCGCCTACTTTGTCCTGGGGATGCCCGACCATGCTCGAGTCGGAGCCGGCCGCGACATCAGTCAGGCCCAGGTGTTCTTCGACGAAGACCATGCGGTTGCCTCGGTCGACGAACACTACGAGCTGGCTCGGTCGAACACCTCCGCGCACGTCTTGGCCGCCACCGAGTGGTTTGTGCTCACCGCTCTGATCGGCGACGGTCTCGGCCCCGCCTATGGCGAACACTTCCTCACCTACCGCACCAATGACGTGCTGTGGGCCATCGCGGGCGGATTCACCCGCCCCGAGGAGATGACCGACTGGCTGCCGTTCATCTTTGCTGCCGAGGATCTGCACGACCACTGGTCACCCGGCGGGGTGGAGCATGGCCTCGTGCCCAGCAGCGCCAAGCGGACCGGCACCATGGATCTGTCTCGATTGTGGTTCGCACCCGTCATGTCGCAGCGTGTCTTTCCCGTGCGGGCTCGCTGACACTTCCCGGCGACGCACCGGAACTCGGCGACACGGGTGCCTATGCGAAAAATATGCACCTTGCCGGTGAAGTATCCCCATGTGCGCGAAACCCGCTGAAACCCTGCCTGCAACGGCACACACGTCATGATCAAGACCTCGTGGCGGTTGCCACCCCGGACCGGCGTGACGGGCGCGCTGGTCACAACTGCAGCATTGCTGCTGGTGCTCGGCGGATGCGATGACGATGATTCGTCTTCGTCGGACAGTCGCGACGGGCTGGCGCCGATCCCGACACGGACCACACCACCGACGGCGTCCGTGGTGCCGGCAACGGATCCGGGCGGCGCACTACAGGTGGACGACTTCACCGTCCTGCCGACGTTCACGTGCCTGAAAGACACTCCCCCGCGGTCCGTGGTGACCGTCGGGTGGCGCGCACCATCGGCCACCGGGGTGGAACTGCGCCTCGACGGCCAACTGCTCCCCGTGGGCATCAAGGACCAGGTGCCTTTCCAGGTGCCTGCCGGAGGACCGACCGGAATCGGGGCATCGGTGGTCTTCGCGTGCGACGGACCGGTGCAACACACGATCGACGTCACCTGGACCGCGAACGGTATCGGCTCCACCTCACGCACCGTCACCATCACCAAGGAGCCCACCGATGGCTGAACCGAAACTGCCTGTCCCAGCGGTCAATCGCCGACTTTTCCTCACCGGCGCCGCAGCCCTCGTCGGCCTTCCCCTGCTCGGCGGGTCAGTCCTCACCGCATGCGCTTCGAGCAAAGACAACGCCGGCGGGGTCACCTGGTTCGAGCCGAGTGTCCGGGCGAGCGAGAGCGGTTCGCTGAAAACACAACTGAAGGTGGCTCGCAGCGATGTGGCCATGGGCGGCGGGAAGGTCTCGGCGGTCACCTACGAGAGCAGCTACCCCGGACCGACGCTGGACGTGCGACCGGGTGACCGCATCGAGGTGTCGTTGATCAACGACATCGACGAGCCCACCAACCTGCACACACACGGATGGCACGTCTCGCCGAAACAGCCGAGCGACGACGTTCTCATGGCCATTGAGCCCGGCGAGACCTTCGATTACTCCTACGACCTTCCCGCAGACCATTCCGCGGGCACGTTCTGGTACCACTCGCATCAGCACACCATCAGTGACACACAGGTTTTCGGCGGTCTGTTCGGGGCCCTCATCGTGCGCGGCGAGCTGGATGAACTGCCCGGCGTGAAGGGGCGCCCTGAACGCCTCCTGGTCCTGAGTCAGACCGAAATGCAAGACGGCAAGATGGTTCCGGGCGACAAGAGCTCGAACAGCCTGCAGCAGACACTGGTCAACGGCACCTTCCAACCCACCACCGAGATCGCGCCGGGTGAAGTGCAGCGGTGGCGCATCATCAACGCGAGTTCCTTGTTCCTGCGTCTGCAGCTCGACGAACATCCGATGCATGTGATCGGGATCGACGGCGCTGCCCGCACCTCGGTGTCCACCGTCGACGTTCTCGAGGTGGTGCCGGGTGGACGCGCCGATGTACTCATCGAAGGCGCCAACATCGGCACCTACCAGATGCGGTCTTTGAGCTGGGATGAGTTCGGCCCCTTCTACTCCTCGATGGTGCCCGCACCGATGCCGCTGCTCAACCTGGTGTCACAGGGGGCCAAACAGACGCCCGAGCCCATACCGGGCGCCCTGCTCCCCTTCGACGACCTGCGCGACGCCGCCATCGACCGCCGTCGGCAGTTCGTCTTCGAGGAGATGGAACCGCGCGGAACCGGCGACACCGAGCACTTCATGTACTACATCAACGGCACGATGTTCGACCACCATGTGGTCAACGAAACGATGACGCTCGGCGACACCGAAGAGTGGCACTTCATCAACCGCACCTACGAGCCCCACCCAGTTCACATCCACGTCAACGACTTTCAGGTGGTGGCGATCAACGACCAGCCGGTGGATGAGCAGCACTACCGGGACACGGCCATGCTCCCGCCGTTCGGAACACTCACCATCCGCCACCGATTCGAGGACTTCACGGGTCAATTCGTCATGCACTGCCACATCCTCTTCCACGAGGATCACGGCATGATGCAGCTACTGGAAGTGGTTGACAGACAAGCATGACCGACACCGCCAGAAACCGCCGAGGTCAGCGCATGGTCGGCAACACCCTCCAGGTCGTCGCCGGACTGATCCTCGGCCCGATCGCCGTCGCGGCACTGCTGCAAGGTCTTCCGATCGAATCAGGCGCAGTCGTCCTCACGGTGTCGATGGTCGCCACGCTCGCGGTGGCCGGCGCAGTCGCGGCACGATTACGCCCGGCCCGGCCCGGAGCGATCGCCTTCGCAGTGTCGGCAACCCTGATCAACGTCTTGGTGGCGCTGGTCGTACTCGACTTCTGAGGCCGATCCCGCCGGACGAATGTTCTGGTCGGCAACTCGACCGCAGCGGGATGCCACGGGCTGCGCTCAGCTGCTACCGAACGCGCCGCTGATGCTCTCCAAGAAGTCATCGAAGAGACCCTCGAGATAACCGCCGCCGACCGGGGTGTTGATCACGAGGTCGCCATGAAGATAGAAGTCGACCCACCGGTCACCGGTGGTCTGGCCGTGATCGGTGGTTCTCACATCGAAGTACAACTTCTGTCCGGTGCGGGCCAAGACGCCGAACGCCGGAGAGCTGAAACTCGAGATCGTGAAGTCGGCGGAACTGCGGGACGGAATGTTTCCCTCGATCACTTCGCCGGCCTTGGTATAGAACTTGAGGTACGTGCCGCCGTGGCCGTCGCTGTCGTAGACAACCCCACCATCAACGTTCACGAATCCCGCAGCTTGACTGTCATCGTAATAGCCGTGTGCATCACATCGACTGCCTTCGCGTCCGAAGGGCTGGTTCTTGACGCAGTGCACGCCACCTGCGCCTCCATCGGTCGAGCGAATATGAATGTTGAAGTGTTTGAACTGCGCACCCGGCGCAACAGGCTGCGCCGACGCTGAGCCGGATGGCACGAGCACCCCGGCCGAAAGTGCTGCGCCCACCACAACCATGGCGGCGAATCGTCCAAGACGAGAGAGCATGGAGCAAGTCCTTACGGTTGCGACGAAGTACTGATTCGGCCCAGGGGCGGACACGATCACTCTTCACCTGCGCCGCATGGATTTTGCAACCGTAGCCGGTCGCCATCCACGCGATCCCCGGTTGTCGACGTTGCAAAAATATGCATTCGGCCCCTAGGTTGCGAAGCGGGTGTGGCCGCAGCCATTCCCGCCTGTGCAAAAAGGGAGTCACCGAATTGTTTCCACGCCGCAGCAGCACAGCCCGGTTCAGAGCGGGCACGGTGTTGCTCGTCTCGGCCGTCACTGTCGCAACCCTCCTGGGCTCAGGGGTGGCGGGCGCGGAGGAGCCCACGTTTCCCTTCGACCTCCCCGGAGCCGGGTCGTCGGACAGCGGCTCGACAGACAGCGGCTCGACAGATCCGGAGAATCCCACACCCGACCCGAACACACCCGGTTCCACAGGTCCAGGTGGACTGCAACTCTTGTCCCCGAACGCCGGTGAACCAGTGCTCGGCGTCCCGATCGAAACGCTTTCGGACAACCCCTCGGCGTCCATCATCGTGGGCGGTGAGGGAATGCCGTTCGCGGCCGACCGGCAGAACCTACTCATCGCCGTCCTGGACGCCCGGACCCGTGCCCGACTCGAATCCGGAACGGCGCCCAACTTTGTCGGCGGCGTGCGACAGCTCGCTGCGATCGCCGACAGCTACAGGAATCGCAACGACACGATCATCATTGTCAGCGGCCACCGCGGCATCACCAATGCCAGTCGCGAGCCGGCTGTGGGCGACCTGCTCCGAGCCCTGGGAGCATCTCCGATCAGTGGCAATGACCTGAACCGAATGGAGGCGGGCGCACCTTTCTCGATCATCGGCAAGACCGGAGCTCCCGAGGGCACGGCATATACGCGCGTCGGCGTCGACGTGGGCGACCGCGCAGGCGCCAACATCACTGGCCTGCTCCGCTGGAGCGCCGCCGGACAGCGTTACGATTTCACCCCGCCTGCACCGCTGCCCTTCACAACGGGACAAGAAGCGACCGGCGGACCCACGGTGACCATGACGATCGGCGGCGCCAGCTACCCATCGACGCCGAGCGGCTCAGACGGCTTCGTCATCCGCGGCTTCGACAGCCAGACTCTCGAACCCGCATACAGCGCCACGGTGGTCACCAACAATGACGCCGGCAATCGTGACCTGAGCGCGAGACTCGTTGCAGCAGCAAATGAGGTCGATGCGGGTGGACGTCCGCTCCTTGTCGTCATCCAGAGTTTCGGCCGGCCCAAACCCACTGGTGCGTGGCACGATGGCGCCGACGCCATCGTTCGGCTCGGCGGGTCGAGGCTCAGCTTCCTCAGCCTCAACGGAACCAGCGACTACACCCTCGTCGGCGGAACCGCCGCCGGGTCATCTGTCGTGGAGAGGGGAGCAATTCTCGGGAAACCCGGTCCCGCAATGGGATTGATCGCCCGAAGTCACGACTCCTCCTTCCTGCCCTTGCAGTCCGGCCCGCTCGGTGGTGTGGATTTGCGACAGAACGCCATCATGTATCAGCCCTCATATCAGGGTGGCTCGGATCGAGCCCCGAACTTTCCGCCGATCAATGCCGCGGCCGAGGCTTACATCGGATCGAAGGCGAACGTACCCGGGTGCACATCGCCGACTGCGGCCACGTGCAACGTCCGCGAGAAGTACCGCACGAACTACAACGCGGCGTGGACATCGATCAAGCAGGACCTCGCGACCTCAGTCACGATGCCCACTGACGGGGCTTCCTACCCCTTCACAGCCGCAGAGTTCAACGCAGCGCTGACACAGCTTCGCACCGAAGTCACCTCGTTCGTTGCCGTCAAGACCTACTACGACAACTCGCAGAAGTCGATGGGGCTTGTCGGCACGGACGCAAAATTGAGCGTCACCCAGATCGGCGACGCCATCGTTCGCGAGGTATCACCGCCGGCTGGTAGCACCACGTTCGCTGACGGCGTCCAGCTGACGAACGTGATGATGAATGTCGTGGGGCTGGTCATACCGGAGCTGAAAACGGTGTGGGGCCCGATATCAACCCTTCTCGGACTCACCGCTTACACCAGCGCTGCCTCCGACAGGAACGCGATGTCGCTTGCCAACAAGACCAGGGTCCGAGTTGATCAACTCTCACGCCAGGTCAATGATTCGCTCACCGCCTCGACCTACGCGTTCACCACGGTTGCGTTGATCATGGCGTCCGACTACGGCAAACTCCAAGCAGCGAACGCCGAGATCTCAGCGGAACACTGGGTCGCGCCGACCGAACCCGGACAGCTGCTGAACGATCTGAAGACCGGACTGCGCACGTGGTTCACCACCACGCTCGTCCCGATCACATACCCCTGGTTGATTCGCGGAACACCGCCTCCCTTGGGTCCCGGGGACGTAAACGGGCTGAGTTGCGGTGAACCCGCGGGGTTCGGGCGCCTCATACAGCGACATCCTTGGACTCGCATGCCCAGGAACGCGCAGATGCGCGCGACTTGGAGTTTCGACGGCAACGGACCGATGCTGTGGAATATGTTCTTCACCCGGGAACGGCCGGAAGTCGACAACGACGATCAGTACAAAGACATCATCACACCGGGAATTGCCAACATGATGTTCGGAAATGGCGCCGACCAGCTGAATATCAATCTGTACGATTTCATGAGTCCCAGGCACTTCGGACCGATCATGCATCAGGCCAACGACGCTGCCCTCTTCTGCGACCTCTACTGACGCCGGGTGCTGAAGCCGGGAGTGTCGATCGGCGAGCGCGACGATCATGGCGCTGATGCGCGTCCAGCGAGCTGCCACCTCCGTCACCGGCGACGATTCAGTAGGGTCGACTCTGCCGGCCTGTGTCGTCTCGGAGGAGGGCTCGATGCCTGAGCAACCAGTGGTCCTGTACGACGGCGTCTGCGGATTCTGCAACCACGCCGTGCAGTTCCTCCTCCGCGTCGACCGTCGAGAGGAATTACGTTTTGCTGCCCTGGAGGGCGACTTCGCGCACGATGTCATCGAACGGCACCCGGAACTGGCAGGGATCGATTCGGTTGTCTACGTGGAGAACCCGGGCACGAAGCGCGAGCACGTGTCGGTGCGGTCAGACGCTGCACTACGTGTGATCACCCATGCCGACCGGCCATGGCGGTGGCTGAAGGTCGCCCGGGCGATCCCCCGCCCCGTGCGGGACCGGCTCTATGACGGCTTCGCGGCCATCCGATACCGCGTGTTCGGGAAGCTCGACACATGCCCGCTCCCCTCTCCGGAGGTACGCGCGAGATTCCTGGACTAGGACCGGTCGGTTCAATCACATGCCGGTCGCGGGTCTGAGAAATTCACCGGCGACCGCCACGGCCGGGGCAGAGCTGTTGCCACCGACCACCAGCGACGCAAAGGCGATGTCGCCGACGATCCCGGCGAACCACCCGTGAGAACGGGTGTTGTCGCCGTACTCCGCAGTACCGGTCTTACCCCCCAAGCCGTCGATGTCGCTGAGCTGGGAGGCGGTACCCGTCGACACGGTCTGGCGCATCATCGCCCGTAAGGCTTCGACAACCTCGGGATCCAGTGGCTCCGGCTCCACGCTGGCCGTCGTCGTTCGCCCGGAGATCAGGGTTGGAAGAACCATCGATCCATGTCCGAGACTTGCCTCGGCGACAGCCATGCCGAACGGCGAGGCGGTGACCTTGCCCTGACCGATGCCGTTCTCCACCCGCAGAGCCGCGCTGTCGGCACGTGGCACCGTGCCGGTGACCGTGGTGATTCCCGGGACCACGAAGTCCACGCCGATGCCGAACCGGGTGGCGGTCGCCGGGAGCGCATCAGCCCCGAGGCGGTTCGAGAGCCCCGCCATGGTGGTGTTGCAAGACCGGGCGAATGCAGTGGTCAGCGGCACCGTCCCGAGATCGAAGTCGTCTTCGTTCGGAATGGTCCGGCCTTCGATGGTGGCGCGTCCCGGGCACGGCAGCGGTGTCTGCGGTGTCACGATCCCCTCCGACAACGCTGCCGCGGTGGTCACCGTCTTGAATGTCGAACCCGGTGGATACAGTCCGCTGAGCGCAATCGCACCTTCCCGATCCGCCGCAGCGTTCTGTGCGACCGCGAGGATTCCTCCGGCGTTTGTCGAAATGGCCACCAGCGCAGTCGGTTCGGACCGGGTCGCCACAGCTCTTTGCGCGATCAGCTGAAGACGTCGATCAATGGACAACTGTAGCGGCTCGGTTGCTCGGGGTGGCACCGCCGTGAGCTGATCGATCGCGTTGCCCTCGGCATCCACCAACGACACCGACCACCCGGCGCGTTCGGTGATCACGTCGTTCCAGGTCCGTTCGATGTCGCCCAGAACCGGTGACCGCAAGGCGCGATCGGTGGTCAACAACTTTCCCTGGTCCACGATCGTGACGCCCTCGATTGATTCGAGCTGCGCACGAACGGCGTCGACGTCATCTTCCCTGAGCGTGACGACGGTGACGGCATCGCCCTGCTGCTGTTCCGCGGCCGTTCGAATCGACATCTCCGTGATAGACGCATCGAACCGGCGCAGCGTCCTCGCCAACGCGGTGGATGCTGCGTCAACGGCGTCGCGTCGCACGGAGACCACTCCGACCGTCTGCCAGTCGAGGAGCGCCGCTCCACCGCGGTCCACCACCGGTGTCATCAGATCTTTGTCGTCCGAATATCGGAATGTCGAACCGGGAAGCAAGTTGTCGTGCAGCAGCGTCGGATCCCAGACCATCTTTCGGTCGCCATCGGATTCGACTGTTCTGCCGCGCGTCTCGTACCGGAGATCCTTGCCCGGCCCGAAATTCCATGCCATGGTCAGGCGACCGTCGCTCCCATCGGACTCCACGTCGTTCGCGGTGACCACCACCTTGGCCCCATCGCCGAGACCCTCGAACATGTCGTTGATCGCCGTGGTTGCCGCGGCAGGATCGGTGGTCAGTTCGGCGGCGTCTCCGACGTGCCGCCCGCTGAGGGCTGAGGCGAAATCGCCAAAAGTGTCTTCGGGGTCGTCACTCAGCCATGAACAGCTCGAACCGACAAGAGCAAACAGGATCAACGGGATGATACGACGCAAGTAGGGCGACCGGTGTTTTTCGTCCACGCTCCGACTCAAGCAGGCGGGCCGCGGCCCGGCAATGTCGCATCGCCTCCGCAGCCGATAGCGATTCGCTATCGGGCGTGGCAGAGCCCGTGACGATCACCGTGTCAGAGGGGGCTTCGCACTGCTGTCACCGCGATTCGCGCAGCTCGCCCGACGGCTGCCTCCACCGTCGGCAGTGACAGTTCGGCTCTGGCTGCCAGCGTGAAGACGGCAACCGCGATCGGGTGTTCGCCGGGATATTCGACAACAGCGATCTCGTTGCGGATGGCGCCGAGTGTGCCGGTCTTACCCGCGATGGTTGCCACGCCCAATGGGAACCCCGACGAAAGACGTTGTTGCCAGGCCTGTTTACGCATCGTTGACCGAACGAATTCGCTCATCTGTGCCGATACCGCCTGATCGGTCCAGATGAGTTGCAACAGACGTGTGGCGTCGCGGGGCGTCGTCGCGCTGGCAAGCGCCGGGTCGTAGGCCGTGACGGTCATCGTCCGGTCTGCGTCGGCAAGCACCGAGAACGCCTCCACCACAGTGTTGGTGCCCGTTTCCCGGACCAATTGTTGTTGCAGTTCTGCCATGCCCCCGACCACTCTGGTCTCGGTCAGGCCGAGCGCATCGAGTTTCTCCTGCACCCGCGGTAGCCCCACCCGGTCGAGGATCACGTCGGCTGCCGCGTTGTCAGAAATCACCATCATCTGTACGGCCAGATCACGCCAGCTCAATGTCACCGGGTCGTGCAAGGTCGCGATACCCGTGGGCCCCACCGCCCAATCCGCCGGGTCTACCACCACCGTCGCAGTCAGGTCGATCTGCCCGATTTCGGCCAGGTCACACAGAGCAAGAAGGAGCGGCAGCTTGTAGACCGATGCCATCACGACGGGATCATCTGCCGCCCAGCCGAATTCCCGTTCGACCGCCCGACCGATCGTCCTGGCATGTACCCATCCGGCACATCCGGCATCAGCGAAGACCTCGGCCATCTGCCTCGACGCGTCCGCATCCTGAGCCGGCCCGCTCACCGCGCGAGCTTCCAGAGAGCTGATTCGATTGCGTCGACCGCGGGCTGGGCAGTGCCCGGGTGGCGAACTGTACGCAGGCGCAACGCCACGTCGTCCGGAATCATCGCCACGCGCTTGACGCCGCGGACCTGTGAGGTACCCGTTGCCAGAGCGAAGGCCTCCCCACAGGCGACAGCTGCCACCAGTTCACCTGCCGAATGCGTGGGCAGCACAACCGGATCGAGACCGCGCACGTGCAGCGTGTCGATCAGCAGGTCGAAGGCCGGTGGGTTGGTGGCCCGCGGCGCGTGGGCACAGGCCAGCCCGTCGAGCATTCGCACAGTCGGTTTCTTTGCCTTGGCCACCGGGTGATCCGCAGGCACCAGAAAGGAGCGGGGTATCCGGGCGGCCGGTCCCGCATCAAGACCTTCGACCACGGACGGGTGTTCCACCACTGCGCAATCGAGGAGACCGGCGCGGACATCCTTGACGAGGTCGATGATGGACGCGGTGGTCATCCGGAAGTGATGGTCGGGGCGCAGGCGGCTGAGGGAGACAGCGCATGCGGCCGCGATCGCAGGGTCGAGGTCGCTCGGCAACCCACATCTCAGGACATCGTGGTGCCCCCGAAGTCGACGGGCCTCGCCGACAAACCGTTCGGCGTCATCAACCAGGACACGTGCCCGCGGCAGCAGATCCCGGCCCGCGCTGGTCAGCTCGGCGCCCTGGGTGCTCCGGCGGATCAGTTCCACCCCGAGTTCCTTCTCCAGGCGACGCAGGCCCTGCGACACAGGAGGCTGGGTCATCTGCAGGCGCGCGGCAGCGTGCCCGAAATGACCCTCCTCGGCGACGGCGACAAAGAACCTGAGATGCCTGACAAGATCCACGTCACCACTGTGACAGCTGTGGAACGCGTACAGCAGGGGTCGGGGTCAGGCGCAACCCCCGTGGAATCGACGTCAGCCGTTCGGAGGTCTGCAGTCGATAGCCGGGCTCGGCGGCCAGATCGTATTGCCGCGTAAGACTGGCCAGCGTCAAAACGGCTTCGTGGATTGCGAATTGGCGGCCGATACACGCGCGCAGACCGGTTCCGAACGGCTTGTAGAGATGGGCGGGGCGGGCACGGACGCGGTCGGGCAGAAATCTGTCCGGGTCGAAGAGGTCAGGATTTGGCCCCCAGGCCGGGTCTCGATGCAGGCCTCCTACCAGGACGAGGAACCAGTCGCCGGCCGCCACCTGGTACCCCGTGCACAATGTCGTGGCCTGACGGGCCTGACGAAAATACCCGGGAACGGTCGGATGCAGACGAAGAGTTTCATCGAGTACCCGTCGGACGTATCGCAGTTTGGTGATCTGCTCGAATGTCGGACGGTCGGCATCACCCCACACCCGATCAACCTCCTCACGGATCGAAGCCACCACATCGGGCCGCCCTGAGAGATGATGCAGAGCAAAAGACATTGCGCCCGCGGTGGTTTCGTGGCCAGCGATGAGAAACGTGATCAGCTGGTGGCGGATATTCTCCTCGTTCAGCACCGGATTGCCATCCGGACCCGGCGCCAGCATCAGGGCCAGCAGATCGCTGGTCTCGGCGGACGATCGCCGCCGTTCGGCCACGATGGTGTCGACGATGTCTTTCATGTGGTCGCCGTGCCGCCTTACTCGCCTTTCAGCCAGGGTCGCGGTCCATTTCGGCAACCAGGAGCGTCGCAGGAACGCCTCAATCGAGCTGCCCTGCAGGGCTCCCACCATGTGCCGCACGAAGGGGTGTGTCCCGGTCGACTGAAGACTGTCGAAACTGTGACCGGCCGCCGACCGGCTGATGGTCTCGAGCGCGACCCTGGTCATGTCCGCGGAGACGTCGACAGGCTTGCCGATCCTGCGGTCCCATTTCGCGACCAGTTCGGCAACCACATCGACCATCACCGGGTGATAGTTGCGCATCGAGTTCTGACTGAACGCAGGAATCAAGAGCTGATGCGCCGCTGCCCACTCGGGGTCTTCATTGGTGGCGGTGAAGAGCCCGTTACCGGCAGCGGGTACGAGCCCCTCGAGTTCAGGCCCGAGGTGTTTGGCGAATCGCTTCTCGTCGTTGATCTCGGCAACCACCTCGGCGCCGACGGCCAGCACATACCGTGCGCCCAATGTGGTGGTCTCGAACAACGGCCCGACTTTCGGCGCAATGTCGACCAGCGCCTGCATCGGTGCCCGCGCGCTCATCCCGATGATGTCCCCGAAGACAGGTACCCGCCTCGGCGGATGCGGCAAGTTCACAAACGCCCCCTAGTAGATGAATGTCTACTAACAGACTGAGCTACTATTCAACACGTGTCAACTAAAGCCGGAGACGCGCCGAGACGTCGGCTGACGCCAGAGGTCCGCCGAGACGAGATCGTCCGCGTCGGCGCCCGCCTGTTCGGTGCCAACGCATACAACTCGGTGCGCATGGAGGCCGTCGCGGAAGCCGCGGGCGTTTCCAGAGCGCTGATGTATAGATACTTCCCCGACAAGCGGGCTTTGTTTGTCGCCGTGGTCACTTCGCTGTCGGACGAGATGCTCGCACGAACTGCGGAGTCCATCGATCCCGATGCCGGCGCGTTCGCTCAGTTACGCACCGGCGTCCTCGGGTATCTCGAACAGTACGAAAAACACCCCCACGCGGCCGAAGCGATCGTGTTGGGCGTCGGCAGCACCGATCCACAGCTGATCCGCCGCGACCGTCATGACAACGAGCGCCTGAGTGAACTGGTGGTCGGTCGCGTATGCGCAATGCTCGACATCGATCGCTCGGACAAGGCCGTCCAACTGTTGCCGTCCGTCACCCATGCTTGGCTGGCATTCACCAACGAGATGATCCGTCAGTGGTTGATCGATCCAAACCTCGGGCGTGATGAGGTGGCCGATCACTGCGCGCATGCCCTTCTCGATGTATGCGGGCGCATACCAGGGCTGCCCGACCACGCGCTCACACTTCTCACCGACCGGTCCTGAGCCGCACGCAACTCTCCAAGAGCCTCCGAAGGAATGCTCGACGCGCAGCGCTCGAAGGGCGGCCGACGGTCGAGAGGGCGGCGGAAGACGTTCTGGCAGCCGGCTACCCGAGGGACCTCCACCGCCTATCAAGAACTGGCGGATCTGGTCCGACCGACGTCAAGAAGGTTCGGTGAGTTCCCGGAGCAAGGCGAACCCGTGCTTGTCCACCGACACCGCAGTTGCGGACAAGATCACCAGGCCTGTCCCGGCGGCACGGTCCACCCCGATCCAGCTTGCGAATCCCCCCGTTGCTCCGTTGTGCCAGCTGATCTTTCGGCCCTTCACGTCAAGGGTCATCCAGCCGGCACCGATGCGCGCAGGACCCATCAGCTTGGCAACCGGGTCGAGAGCTGCCATGCCCGGGGAAGATTCGTCGAGCAGAGCGCAGACGAGGCGACCCATGTCCGCGATGGACGCACGGACGCCGCCCGCGGGTGCGATGGCCTCCCCCGTCCAGGGCTGCTGAATCCGGCCGAACCGGCTTCGGCCGACCACGGTGTCCGGGGTCAATTCTGCCGGTGTGTATGGGGCATAGGTGTTCTCGAGTCCGAGCGGTCGCGCCAGGCGATCGCTCAACAACGTCCGGAAACTCTGGCCGGCGGCCTGGGCCAGCGCATGCCCGAGTAGCTGAAAACCGAGATTGGAGTACCTCGTCTTGGGCGACCTCAGCTTGGTGTTGCGTACCTGCGCGAGGAGTTCCTCGAGGGTCTCACCGTACGGCGAGGCACCGTGCGTCCACATCTGCACGGTGCGACGGAGCGGGTTCATGCCCGCGGGCAGCCGCGGCAGTCCAGATCGGTGTGTACTCAGCGATCCGAGTGTGATCGCACCGATCTCCTTGTCCGGCAACGGAAGCAGCGTTCCCAACGTTGTCTCGGGTGTCACTTCTCCGCGCGAGCATGCATCTGCGTACAGCAGTCCGGTGAGCGCTTTGGAGATCGAGCCTATCTCCAGGTCGGCTGTGGTGGTGGCCCCGGTGGTCGCCAGTGACAGCCCGCGGGGACCGATCGAAGCCACCGCCACGATCGGATGACGCCCACCCAGACGCCGGCGAATGTTCGAACCCAGCGCGGCGTCGCCATCCATTGCGGTCATATGCGCCTTCGGTTTCCTGTCACAGGGCGACCCTAGTCAACCTCTGCGCGCGGGAGTGAAAGACGGTTGACGCGGGGCACCAGCTGGGTCGGCGACGGGATCACAGCGCACACAGGGGCTGTTCACGCCCGGTCGGTTACCTGGCGTCTGGGTGCAGCACGCACGTGCGCGCGTTCCCCCTGTTTGCCGACCAGGCTGAGGAACTCCACCGGGCCGGAGCTCGTCGCACCGAACCAATGCGGGGTGCGGGTGTCGAACTCGGCAGCCTCTCCGGGCTCGAGGATGAGGTCGTGCTCGCCGAGCACCAGCCGGAGTCGTCCGTTGAGAACAAAGGCCCAGTCGTAACCCTCATGGCTCCGCAGCTCCGGTTCGACCTCGTCGCGTCCGGCAGGCAAGACGAACTTGTACGCCTGGATGCCCCCTGGCCGACGGGTCAGCGGAACCACGGTGGAACCGTCGCCAATGGGGATCGGACGCATGTTGACTCGCGGGTCTCCGGTCGGTGGCGCGTCGACGAGCTCATCCAACGTGACCCCGTACGCCCGAGCCAGCGGCAACAGCTGTTCCAGTGTCGGTCGCCGCAGGCCGGCCTCGAGTCTGGACAGAGTGCTCGCCGAGATGCCCGTCTCTCCGGCCAGATCGATCAGGGTGAGGTCGCGGTGCTGCCGAAGCTGTTTGAGCCGCGGCCCCACGGCATCGAGAGTGCGGTCGATCGAAGCGTTCATCTCCTGCACTTTGCCATTCGGCAATGAACCTTGCCATCGCGACCGACGCCAACGCACCATCAAGCGATCCCCGGTGCCACTGCGCAGCCGGCACCGGCAACCCGAGAAAAGAGCACAATGACGCACTCGTTCGACAAGAAGTACTGGGATGAGATCTGGCAAGGCGACCGCGCCACGGCGATGGCGGCCGGCGCGCCCAACCCACACCTGTTACACGAGGTGGCGGGCCTGGCGGCCGGGACCGCTCTCGACGCGGGATGCGGCGGCGGGACCGAGGCAGTGTGGCTGGCAACGCAAGGCTGGCAGGTGACAGGTGCGGACATCGCCGCCGAGGCCCTGGCTCGAGCCGCCGACAAGGCGGCGCAGGCGGGGGTTGCCGATCAGATGCGATGGGTCGAGGCCGACCTGTCCACCTGGGAACCCGAAGCCCGCTACGACCTGGTCACCACGCACTACGCACACCCCGCGATACCGCAGCTGGACTTCTATCGCCGCATCGCCGATTGGGTGGCTCCCGCCGGCACGCTGTTCATCGTCGGTCACCTCCACCACGACCACAACGGCACAACCGCCTCGGGGGGTGCCGACCACGGCCATCACGACGGAGAGAATCAACCGCCGGAGTCGGCGTCGGTGTGCGCAGCCGACATCACCGCACAGCTCGACCCGACCGAGTGGGAGATCTCGACGGCCCGCGAGACACACCGATCGGTGACCGGACCCGACGGGCGAGATGTTCAGCTCCACGATGTGGTGGTCGCAGCGGTTCGCCGGAGCTGAGGCAAGCACCGCGACGCCTCGACATCCGGCGTAGGCCCAGCCGAGCAGCCGAAACGCACGTTCCATGAGAAACGTTCTCTGGCGGAACATATTTCGGGTGACCCGGACCACTCTCGTCCACATCGTCGGACCAGGAGATCCCGCGACTTTGGTGGTCCTCAGGTGGTCGCCCTACCCTGTCTCCGGGAGGTTGATCCGCCCCCGTCGGGGCACCCGGATCGTCGGAGCCCCCTGTCAGGATTGAACTGACGACCGCTCGCTTACAAGGCGAGTGCTCTACCACTGAGCTAAGGAGGCAAACTGCGTGCGCGAGTATATCGCGACTCTTGCGGGCCGCCTCGTCGGGAACCACCGAGCGACGATCGACACCATCGAACCGTTCGAACCGGCGGTGTCCCCACGTCGGCCGATCGACCTCACCGACGACGGCGCCGTCACCGAAGTCCTCGATCTGGCGATCAAGGTCGGTGCGGTGCTGCTCGACTCCGGAACCGGTGCGATCGACACCCAGACACAGGTGCGGTTCGTCGCGAGCATGTACGGAGTCGAGAACTGCGAAGTGGACGTCACGTACAACACCATCTGGGTCAGTGCCCGGCGCGGCGCATCGATGCCGCCCGTGACCGCGATGAGAACGGTGCACTACCGGTCACTCGACTTCACCCGGCTGGCGGCGGTCGACCGCCTGGTCCGCAAGATCCGCAGTCGCGCGATCGACCCCGGCGAAGCGCACGAGGTCATCGACTCGATCATCGCCGCGCCGCACCCGTACCGTCGCTGGATAGCAACTCTGGCGTGGTCATCGATGGCAGCGTCGCTGTCGGTGCTGCTGGGAGGTGGCTGGCTCGTCGCCTTGGTCGCCTTCATCACCACCGCTGTGATCGACCGGACCAATCGACTGCTCAACAAGATCGGCACACCGCTGTTCTTCCAGCAGGTCACCGGCGGCTTCATCGCGGTGATCCCCGCCGCGCTCGTGTTCCAGTACCAGGACACCCTTGGCGTCGACATCGCTCCCTCGCAGGTCATCGCGGCCGGCGTCATCGTGCTGCTGTCCGGTCTGTCCCTCGTCGGTTCGGTGCAGGACGCCATCACCGGCGCGCCCATCACCGGCGCCGCCCGGTTCTTCGAACTGATGATCATGACCGGCGGCATCATCAGCGGTGTCGGTATCGCGATCCGCGCCCTCGAAGGCACGGGCATCTATCTGCCGACCATCACCACCTCCACGTCGTTCGACCTGGCCACCACACCGACGCGCGTCGTCGCAGGCGGTCTGGCCGCGGCCGCATTCGCGCTCGCCAGTTACGCCGAGCGCCGCGCACTCTCCACCGCCTTCTTCGGTGGTGCCCTCGGTGCCGCGGTGGTCGCGGCAGCCGAACACTTCAGCATCGGTTCGGTGATCTCCGCCGGATTCGCCGCAGCCCTGGTCGGGCTGGTCGGTGGTCTGCTGGCCCGCCGAGCGGTGACCCCGCCGCTTGTGGTCGCGGTCGCAGGCATCACACCGCTGCTCCCAGGTCTGGCGATCTACCGCGGCCTCTACGGAATCCTGGGCGACCAGACCGTCGACGGCTTCACGGCCTTGGCAGCCGCGGTGGGTACGGGCGTGAGCCTGGCGGCCGGTGTGACCCTCGGCGAGTTCATCGCACGCACCCTGCGACGGCCTCGTATCCCGACCAAACCGACACGGGTTCTGTTGACCGCCCGCTCGGCCATTCGGCCCGGTCGTCTGACCGAAGAACCAGACGCCGATCCCGACGCCGCCACCGAGCCGATGCACCAGATCCAGGCGCGCCCCGGCGTGACCGAACATCAAAACTGAACAGGTATTATGGTCGCCATGCCTGCCAAGACCAGCGATAAGACTGACCTCGCAGACGAGGATCTGGAGCCCGTCGCCGACGAGACCGCCAACTCCGCGCGGCGAGTCGTCGCGGCATACGCCACCGACGCCGACGAATGCCGGATGTTGCTGGCAATGCTCGGAATCGCGCCGGGCGAAGCCTGATTCGTGACTCCGCAGCGATCGAATGAGTCCGATACCCGTGCCGATTTCGTCGTAGTCGCGAATCGCCTGCCGGTAGACAAAGAGACGCTCGCGGATGGCACCGTGCGCTGGAAGCGCAGTCCGGGTGGACTGGTCACCGCCCTGGAGCCGATCCTGCGGTCGCAGACAGGCGCGTGGGTCGGGTGGTCGGGTGTGGCCGACGCCGCGGAACACCCCGAGGTCGAAGGGCTCCAGCTCTACGCCGTATCACTGAGCGCGCAGGAGATCGCCGACTACTACGAGGGTTTCTCCAACGCCACCCTCTGGCCGCTGTACCACGACGTCATCGTCAAACCCGAGTACAACCGCACGTGGTGGAACAGCTACGTCGCCATCAACCGCAGGTTCGCCGAGGCAGCGTCCGAGGCCGCCGCCGAGGGTGCGTTGGTCTGGATCCAGGACTACCAGTTGCAACTGGTGCCGAAAATGCTGCGCATGCTGCGTCCCGATCTCCGGATCGGATTCTTCCTGCACATCCCGTTCCCGCCGGTGGAACTGTTCATGCAGATGCCGTGGCGCACCGAGATCATCGAGGGTCTGCTCGGCGCCGACCTGATCGGCTTCCACCTTCCCGGCGGCGCGCAGAACTTCTTGTACCTCGCCCGGCGGCTGGCCGGACAGGCGACATCCAAAGGACAGGTCGGCGTCCGATCCAAGTTCGGTGTGGTCCAGGTCGGCTTCCGTACGGTCCGGGTGGGTGCATTCCCCATCTCGATCGACTCCGGCGAACTCGACAGCCAGGCCAAGACCAAAGAGATCCGCAAACGCGCCGTCGAGATCCGTGAGGAGCTGGGCAGCCCGAAGAAGGTGCTGCTCGGTGTCGACCGCCTCGACTACACCAAAGGCATCGACGTCCGACTGCAGGCGCTGTCCGAACTGTTCGAAGAAGGCCGGGTCGACCCCAATGAGGTCACCATGTTGCAGCTGGCGACGCCCAGCCGCGAGCGGGTCGACAGCTACATCAAGATGCGCGGCGAGATCGAGCAGTTGGTGGGCAACATCAACGGCACCTACGGACGTGTCGGACACCCGGTCATCCAGTACTTGCACCAGCCGGTCCCCCGCGAAGACCTGATCGCCTTCTTCGTGGCCGCCGACGTCATGTTGATCACGCCGCTGCGCGACGGCATGAACCTGGTCGCCAAGGAGTACGTCGCCTGCCGCAGCGACCTCGGTGGGGCTCTGGTCCTCAGTGAGTTCACCGGCGCGGCAGCCGAATTGCGTCAGGCGTTCCAGGCCAACCCGTACGACACCGAAGGTGTCAAGAACGCGATCGTCGCCGCCCTCGAGCAAGACCCGGACGAGGGTCGACGTCGGATGCGGGCGCTGCGCCGCCAGGTGCTCGCGCATGACGTGCAGCGGTGGGCCGAGAGTTTCCTCGGCGCACTCGGCGCCGACCCCGAGACCATGTCGAGCGGCGACCGCCGCATCGATCTGGTCGAAGAAGTGTGACGAACGCAGCAATTATCGGTCCAGGGTAGGACGGATTGGACGCCACAGGGGTCGGCGGTCTTAGACTCGCTGAGTGAGTGCACAAGACCTCGACCCGGAATTGCGTCGCGCCCTCAAAACCATCGCACGTATGCCCCGGCTGCTGGTCGCCTCGGACTACGACGGCTGCATGGCCCCGATCGTCTCCAGACCCGAGGACGCCCGCCCCAACACCGACTCGGTGCGCGCCATGCGTGCGCTCGCCGAACTCGACAGCACCACTGCAGCCGTGATCTCCGGCCGCGCCCTCCGCGATCTGGCGACCCTGTCCCGGCTGCCCGCCGAGGTGCACCTGGTCGGTAGTCACGGCAGCGAGTTCGACATCGGCTTCGTGCACGAGATCACCCCGGCCGCCCACGAACTGCTCGACACCCTCGTCGTTGAATTCCGTGCGATCGCGGCCGACTACGAGGGCGTCACGGTGGAGGCCAAGCCGGCCAGTACCGCTCTGCATGTGCGCAACGCCTCCAAAACCGACGCCGACGCCGCCCTGCATCGCGCCCGCACGGGGCCGGCCACCTGGGACGGGGTCCAGGTCACCGAGGGCAAGTCGGTCATCGAACTGGCTGTGATCATCACCGACAAGGGCCAGGCGCTCGACATCCTGCGTCACGAGGCCGGGGCCAGCGCTGCGATCTTCTTCGGTGACGACGTCACCGACGAGAAGGCGTTCCTGCGACTGCACGGACCCGACCTGGGGGTCAAGGTCGGAGAGGGCGACTCGCTGGCCGCCTACCGCGTGGACGACACCGAGCAGGTCGCCACCGCGTTGGCCTTCCTGGTCGAGGAACGACGCACCTGGCTCCGCGGCGGCAACGCCGTCCCCATCGAACGCCTCACCATGCTCGCGTCGCCGCGCACCGTCGCCCTCGTCACGCCCGACGCCAAAATCTGCTGGATGTGCCACCCCGAACCCGACTCCGCCGCACTGTTCGGCAGCCTTTTGGGCACCGACGAAGCCGGCGAGTTCGCGGTCGGTCCGCCCATCGAGCCGGGCAAGGCAGCACCCTTGCCGCTCAGCCAGCGCTACATCGACAGCACCATGACGGTCCGCACCCGATGGGCCGGGCTCGAGGTCACCGACTATCTGCCCCACGATGTCCCGGTCGGCCGCACCGACCTCACCCGGGTCATCCGCGGCGATGTCCCCGTCCATGTTCGTTTCGCGCCCCGGCCCGAGTTCGGACAGGCGGCCGTGCGCATCGAGGCGTCCGACGAGGGGCTGCGGGTGCTCGGCTCCAACGAACCACTCGTCCTCCGGTCGCCGGGAGTCACCTGGGAGATCGAGAGCGAGCGGCATCATCAGACGGCCACCGCGGTGATCGATCCATCCGGCGGCGAGATCGTCCTCGAATTGCGTTGCGGCACGGAAGATCTCGATGCCCATCCGCTGCCCGAAGCCGAGCGTCGTGCCGCGGCCGAGAGTTACTGGAGCGACTGGGCCAAAACCCTGGACCTGCCCAACGTCAAACGCGACCTGATGAAGCGTTCGGCGCTCACCCTGCGTGGGTTGGTGCACGCCGACACCGGCTCGATCATGGCGGCGGCCACCACGTCATTGCCCGAGGAGATCGGCGGAGTCCGCAACTGGGACTACCGCTACTGCTGGCTGCGTGATGCCGCATTGACCGCGTCCGCGCTGGTCTCGGTCGGTTCGTACACCGAGGCCGAGGACTACCTCGGCTGGCTGCACCAGGTGCTCGGGACGGTCACCGGCCCCGAGTGGCTCCACCCGCTCTACACACTGGCCGGCACCGGCCTTCCCCCCGAGGCCGTGATCGACTCCCTGCCCGGATACGCGGGATCGCGTCCCGTCCGCGTCGGCAACGCCGCCAACCAGCAGGTGCAGCTCGATGTGTTCGGCCCGATCGTCGATTTGATCTCGACCCTGTCGCACGCACGCCAGGCGGCCGGTGATCCGAAACCCCTCAGGGACGAGGACTGGGATCTGGTGCGCGACATGGTCTATGCCGTCGAACGCCGGTGGACCGAACCGGACCACGGCATCTGGGAGATCCGCGGCAATCCGCGACACCACGTCTATTCCAAGGTGATGTGCTGGATGACCGTGGACCGGGCTCTCAAGCTCGGCGACGAGTTCGGCCGTCAGGTGCAACTCGGATGGTCCGTCCTGCGTGACACCATTGCGCGCCAGGTATTGCGCGAAGGCTGGAACGACACCGCGCGCTCGTACACCGCAGCCTATGACGGCATCGATCTCGACGCCGCCACACTGCACATCGGGCTGTCGGGGCTGATCGATCCGTCCGATCCGCGATTCACCGCGACGGTGAACGCGACGGAGGCCGAACTTCGCAGCGGCTCAACGGTGTACCGGTACCACCACGACGACGGCCTGCCCGGCGGCGAGGGCGGCTTCCACCTGTGTGCCGCCTGGCTGATCGAGTCCTACCTGCTGATAGACCGTCGCAACGATGCCGAGGCCCTGTTCGATCAGATGGTCAAGGCCGCCGGTCCGACGGGATTGCTGTCCGAAGAGTACGACCCGGTCGCGGAACGGTCCCTCGGAAATCATCCGCAGGCCTACAGCCACATCGGGTTACTTCGTTGCGCGAGGTTGCTGGGGGTCTGACAAGCGCCGGTGTCGGGCGTCGGCGGCGCCAAGTCGGTTCCAAGTGATCACCAAGCACCGCCGCGCACTGTTGTCGCATGAGCTACGCACCGCGGCACACCAGACGATTCCCACTGGCTTGTCCGGCGTCGGCGCCGGCACCGGAAAACCCGGGGTCGGCGGCACCGCCCGTCGGCCACCTCACCCGATGCACCTCACCGTCGTGGCGGTCGTACGTCAGACCGCGCTCCCGATGATCGACGCATAGGCAGCGATCAGCGCAATTGAACCTGCTCGGCATGGTCGTCGAGGGGAAGATCGCCCGAGACGACCGCGCTGACCTGGTAGCTGTTCAGCACGACGTCTCCCCCGTGGTTGTCGAGGAATGCGGTGTCGGCGGCGTCGCGACCGGTGGCGATGCGCACCAGTGATTGCCGGGGCGCCAGTCCGGTGGCGTCCACCACCACCCAACGATCGTCGATGAGCGCCTCGGCCACCGCGTGAAAGTCCATCGGCGACAGGCCCGGTGCGTACACCGCGACCAACCGGGCCGGAATCCCCAAGGCGCGCAACAGTGCGACCACGAGATGCGCGAAGTCGCGACACACACCCGCCCCCGACATCAGGGTGTCGGCAGCGCCGTCGATCGGGTCGCTGGCGCCGAAGATGTACGAAATGCGTTGTCGCACGAAGTCGGTCACCGCTACCAGCTGATCAGACGGAGAGGCGGTGGTGTCGAACTGCCCGGCCGCGAAGCCGAAGAACTTGTCCGCCTCCGCATAGCGACTGGGCCGCAGGTACAGCGATGGGTCGAAGCGGCCGACCCCCGCGGGATCTGCCTGCCCATCGACGCGGGCGCGGTACTGGACGTAGAGATTGCCCGGCTCGGCATGGATCCAGTGAATCCGGTTCCCGCTGTCGCTGATGATCTCGTCGGGGACGATGGTGTTGCCGTTCAGTGTGATCGACAACTCGTCGGAGAAGTCCAGCCCGGGCATCCGGGCGACCGCGACCTGTAGCTCTATCTCGGTGGCGGCGTTCACGGCGACATCGAGGTACATCGATACATCGCGCTGGGCTTGGGGATCAAGGTCGGCCATGTGCGGTGGAGGGTCCTTCCGGGAGTCGCGTCATACCCTCGCGTCCTGCAAGGCTCCGATGGGATCAGCGTAGATCGCACCGAGCGACACCACCATCGCGGCACCCTCCTGCACACGCGCACCGAACCGCGGCGGCGACAACTCCATCGGCGGCAACGTGCTCGCGGCGTCGAAAGCGGCCTGCACCGGCGCCAGCCCGTGCGGGTGTTCGGCGAACACCTGGCCCGCGAGAACCACCCGGTCGGGGTTGATGAGGTCTCGCACCAGCGCGACCGCTTCGCCCAACACCCGTGCGCGCTCATCGAGGACATCGTTCACGTTCGCCCCTGCGGCGACAGCCTGGTCGAAGACCTTGCGACCCACCACATCCTGCAATTTCGCGTCGGCAGAACCCGACAGTAGCGGCGCCATGACCGGGAGATGCGCGATGTTGCCAGGCCGCCGCTGCACCCGGCCGTCGATCGTGGTGGCCAGTCCCACCGTCTCACGCACGTAGAACAGCAGGTCCACGCCCGAACTGTCGCCTGACCCGGCCAGGAGCAACTCGGCCGCGGCCATGGCCTGCACGTGAGGGCTGACCGACACCGGGAGACCCAGCTCGTCGGAGAGCACCTGCCCCACCGGGGCCCGTCTCCATCCGAGCTGCGCATGGTCGACGCTGCCATCGTCATAGACCTCACCGCCGACGGCAGCACCGGCCCAGAGCGGAACCCGGTGGGTGAACGACGCCGCCTCCAGCGCAGCCCGTCTGGCGATCAACGCGAGGGCCGGCCCGACGGGCCCGCTGGGTGTCGACATCGCGGCGGTCTGCAGCAGTCGGCCACCGAGGTCGGCGACCACCAAGAGGGTGGACCGGGCACCGATGTGAATGGCGATCACACAGAACCGATCTCGGTCGATGGTCAGCGGGATCTTCGGTCGGCCGATGGCCCCGGCCGCGATCAGATCCGGTCGTTCGCGTACCAGTCCGAGCCGCTCGAGCGCCTGCAGCTGCCGGTTGACGGTGGCTGCCGAAAGCCCGGTCGCCGAGGGCAGACGGTCACGCGTCACCGGGCCCTGGGTGCGCACCGCACGCAGGACCACCGCCGCCGCGCCGTCGCCGCGCTCGAACGACACGGTCCGCGTGGTTCGGGATCGGGTGTTCACAGTCGACTACCGCGTCCTGGTCCCATGCTGGAGAAATCTACCGGGCACCACAGCTTTAGACTGTCGGCCATGACAATTGCAGGCAGCCCAGAGTCCAAACCTGGCGAACGCAAGGTCGCCGTAGTAACCGGTGCCAGTTCAGGCATCGGGGAGGCAACCGCCAGAGTTCTTGCCGCTCAGGGCTATCACGTGGTCGTCGGCGCCCGCAGGGTGGACCGCATCGATGCCCTCGCCGCCGAGATCGGCGGAACCGCCATCGCCCTCGACGTCACCGACGACACGTCCGTCCAGGAGTTCTGTGACCAGGTGCCCGCGGTGGAGATTCTGGTGAACAACGCCGGTGGGGCCAAGGGGCTCGCCACCGTAGCCGACGCGGACCTCGACGACTGGCGGTGGATGTGGGAGACCAACGTGCTGGGCACCCTGCGGATCACCAAGGCGTTGCTGCCCAAGCTGATCGAATCGGGCGACGGACTCATCGTGACCATCACGTCCATCGCAGCGATCGAGGCCTACGACAACGGCGCCGGATACACCTCGGCCAAGCACGCCCAGGCCCTCCTGCATCGAACGCTTCGCCCGGAGCTGCTGGGTAAACCGGTTCGGCTGACCGAGATCCAGCCCGGCATGGTCGAGACCGAGTTCTCACTGGTCCGATTCGGCGGCGACCAGGCCAAGGCCGACTCCGTCTACGAGGGGCTGACACCGCTGACCGCCCACGACGTCGCCGAGGTGGTCGGTTTCGTGGCGAGCCGGCCCCCGCACGTCAATCTCGACACGATCCTGCTCAAACCGCGGGATCAGGCATCCGCACGCCGGAACATCAAGACCGGATAGGTCTTTCTCCGATCAGCCGGCGGGGGGTGTGCCGGTGTTCTGCGGGGTCGGCGGGATGCCGGAGACGTCGGGGGCGTCGGTGGGTGTGGCCGGGGCGTTCTTGACCTCGGGATCCCCGCCAAGCGCCGACATCGACTTCCAGGTCTGCCAGTCGTAGATCCAGTCGTAGATGTCACCGTCGGCCTCGGACAACGGGATTCGGGTGTTGGTGACCTCCACCGGGTCTCCGTACATCGCGGTGTTGAAGTACTGCTCGGCGTTCGCCAGCGACAGATTGATGCACCCGTTGGTGACGTTGGACGAACCCTGCACTCCGACGGTGTCGGGGTTGGCGTGGATGAACTCACCGTTGTTCGAGATCCGTACGGCAAACCGTTCGCGGACGTTGAAATATCCCGCCGCCGGGTTGCTCATGTAGAAGTCTTCGTGCTTCTCGCTGACCACATGGATGCCCGATCGAGTCACGTTGCGGTCGAGGTCGCCCTCGCCGTAGCTGCAAGGCAGCGTCATCAAGGTGTTGCCGTCGTTCTGGACGACGATCTGATGCGAGTCGGCGTCCGCGAGCACCACCTGATTGCGCCCGATCACGAAGTCACTGGTTACGTCGGCCTCGCCGTAGTAGCCGTCACCGTGGTCGAGGCCGTAGAGCTTTCCAACCATCGAGACCTTGGTGCCTGGCTGGTAGTAGTCCTTGGTGCGCCAATGCACCCGCGACCCACCGTCTTCGCCGAGCCAGCCCCAGCTGCCCTCGGTCTCGGGTGTCGTGGTGACTTTCAGCGCCTGCTCGACCGCTTTCTTGTCGGTCACGACCTCATCGAACTTGATGATGAGAGGCGCAGCGACACCCACTTCCTGGCCGTCGGCGATGTTGATGACCACGCCGATCTGGTTCTGCGGGGTGACGGTGGTGAAGGTGCCGGCCACGGGAACCGTCTGGCGGTCGTTGCCGGTTGCCGAGCCCGCCCACGTGTACTGGCCGCCGTAGCCGAGGGGCTCGGAGATGGAGAACGTCGTGCGGTCCTCGGACATGGTGCCCGCCACCACACGCCCGTTTGCGTTGGTGAGCTGGACGTCGGGGTTCAGCACGCCGTCTTTCACGGTTACCGAGATCTCGCCGACCGGGGAGGCGTCCGTGGAGTCGAGGGCGGGGCTGTACGACACCTCGGCGACAGGCTCTGCGGGGCCCTTCTCGCCGGAGGCAGAGCTGCCAGATTTGTCATCGGCCGAGCAGGCTGCGGCGGTCACGCCGGCGACGCCGACGGCGAGTGCGGTGAGAGCCGAGCGCCTGGTGAGCAGCATGCGGTCACGGGGTTCGGTCATGCGACAGACAATACCTGCAGGCAACGATCCCAAACCACGACCTGGCCTGGTCAGCGTCCCAGGCCAGGACAGATGTCATTCAGAGGCTGCAACCAACCAGGACAGGCTCGGGTTCGAGCCAGAGGCCGAACCTGGCGTGAACTCCGTCACGCACCTGCCGCGCGAGGTCGATGATGTCCGACGTCCGCGCGTTTCCCCTGTTTGTCACCGCCAGCGAGTGCTTTGTCGACAGCCGTGCCGGCGCGTCCGTCCCAGGAAAACCCCGTCCGAAACCGGCCCGTTCGATGAGCCATCCGGCCGACATCTTGACGCCACCCTCAGCCGGGAACTGAGGCACCTTCGCGTCGTCGCCGAGTTCGTCGACGATCCTCGTCAGAACCGTCGGGAGGTGCTCCTGCGGAACGATGGGATTGGTGAAGAACGACCCCACGCTCCAGGTGTCGTGGTCGTCCGGATCGAGAACCATCCCCTTGCCCGCCCGTAGCGCGAGGACGGCCGCCCTCACCTCGGCGGCAGACGCCCGCTCGCCTTCCCCGACGCCCAGCGTCCGGGCCAGTTCGCCGTACCTGATCGGCTGGCTGAGTCCATCAGCGTTCAGCCGGAATGACACTCGGATCACCACCTCGTCGCTTCGGCGCTTGAGGCGGCTGCTGCGGTACGCCAGCTCGAGGTCGCCGGGGTCCACCCAGTTCACCGCACCCGTTTGGCGGTCGAGTAGCTGCACCGAACGCATCAACGCCCCCACCTCGACCCCGTAGGCGCCGACGTTCTGCACCGGGGTCGCACCGACGGACCCTGGGATCCCCGACAAACACTCGAGCCCACCGAATCCCCGCTCGACGCTCTGTGCCACCAGCGCATCCCAGTTCACCCCGGCATCGGCGGTCACCTGATCATCGCCCCAGTCCAGATCGGTGCCGGCGATGCGCACCACCGTGCCGTCGAACCCGTCGTCGCCGACCACCAGGTTGGATCCGCCGCCCACCAATAACACCGGGATGCCGGCCTCGTCGAGGTCGCGGACGGTCTCGATCAGCGAGCCGGCGTCGGGGCAGGTGATCACCTCACTGGCCGGACCGCCCACACGCAATGTGGTCATCTTTGCCAGAGGTACACGGTTGTCGGTTTGTGTGGCCACCCAGCAACGGTAGCCTGCACTCATGGCGACCAAGTTGCACCATTCCATCGACTTCCCCTGTCCCCCGGCTCAGTTCGCTGCGGCAGTGGCCGATGAGCAGTACTGGAAAGACCTGGTGGCCAATGTCGCCGCCGACCTCTCCGACCTCGATTCGTTCACCGACGAGGGCGACAAGGTCACCGTGGTGCTTCGACAGCGGGTCCCCGAGAAGAACCTCCCGTCGATGGTGACCAAGATCCGGCCGGGCGATCTGGAGATCACCCGCACCGTGGTGTGGTCCAAAGGCGAGGCCGCCGAAGGGACTTTCACCGCAGTCGTCTCGGGCGCGCCGGCCAAGGTCAAGGGGTCGCAAAGGCTGATCCCGACGTCCACCGGTTGCGAGATCGCGTTCGATGGTTCGGTCGAGGTGTCCATTCCGTTTGTCGGCGGAAAGGTAGAGAAGGCCATCGCCGAGAACGTGGTGCAGCTCATCGAGGCCGAGCACGAATACACCACCGAATGGATCAACACTCACTGACCGGCGTTACGCTCTCCCTCATGGCACGACGTCTCTCCTACTCCGCCCGGTACCACCATCCTGCGAAAACGGTGTACGAGGCGCTCTCCTCCCGGGAGTTCTGGGACGCGCAGATGGAAGAGTTCCGCAAGCTGACGCCACAATCCGACATCGAGTCGCTCACGGTGGACGACAACGGCGTGGATCTGGTCCTCAAGCAGGTCCTTCCCCGCAGCGAGCTCCCGGCGATCGCCCAGACGGTGATGAAAAAAGACATGATCATCACCCGCAAGGAGTTCCTCGGTCCGTTCGACCCGGAGAACACCAAGGGCACCTACGACGCCTCCATCCCCGCCGGGCCCGGCAGCCTGACGGGCTGGCAGGAACTGTTCCCGACCGAGACCGGCAGCACCATCCGCAAGACCACCGAGGTCAAGGTCTACATCCCGTTCATCAACGGCAAACTCGAGCAGCTCATGCTGGTGAACTTGGTGGACCTCTTCCGCGGCGAAGCGGAATTCACGTCGGGATGGATCGACGCCAACCTCTAGGCCCAAACCCGACGGCGCCATCACCAGGGGCACCACCGGGATCAACCGGTTGCGGCGGGTGGACCGCTGGATCGTCCATCACGACCTGATCATCGAGGCCCTGGCATCGGCCGACAGTCCCCTGGCAGTCGACCTCGGCTACGGCGCACGTCCCGACACCGCTCTCGAACTCGCAGCCCGACTGCGCACCGTCGTCGCGGGTACCCAACTCGTCGGTCTCGAGATCGACCCCGGCCGAGTGGTCCCGGCGCAGGACGGCGTTCGATTCGCGGTCGGCGGATTCGAACTCGCCGGCCTGCGACCCCATCTCGTGCGGGTCTTCAACGTGTTGCGGCAATACGACGAGTCAGAGGTCGCTGCGGCGTGGTCGAGGATGCAGCGGGGGCTCGCACCCGGCGGATACATCGTCGAGGGAACGTGCGACGAACTCGGCAGGCGGTGTTGCTGGATTCTGCTGGACAACGCGAGGCCGTTGACGTTCACCTTGTCCTGGGACCCGGCGCACAGCGACCGGCCGTCCGATCTCGCCGAGCGCCTACCCAAGGCTTTGATCCATCGCAACGTCCCCGGCGAGCGCATCCATCATCTGCTCACCGTTCTCGACCGATGCTGGGATGTCGCCGCTCCGATGGCCCCGTTCGGTCCTCGCCAGCGCTGGCGTCGCACCCTGGAGTTGCTGTCCGACAACGGGATCGACCCTATGCCCGATCGCCGTCGCCATCGCGACAACGTCGTCACGGTCCCCTGGGATGTCGTCGCCCCTGCCACCTAACCCCCGCTGACCGGGCCGAAACAGCCGTCGAGCGTGCCGAAACGGCCGCCGACCGGGCCGAAACGGCCGCTGACCGGGCCGAAACAGCCGTCGAGCGTGCCGAAACTCGCCTCGACCGGGCCAAACAAGCGTTGAGCGGGGTCCACGGGCGGGTCGGCCGAGTCGCCGATTGGCTTTCGCGATCAGCTTCAGCCCACTCGGTGCGATCGGGGGCCCGGTCGATGCGAGTTTGCGCCCGGTGAACGGCTCTTAGGGCCCGATCGACGGGAGTTTGGGCACGCTCGATGCGACTTTGGGCACGCTCGACGGCGGCTTGGGCCCGGTGAATGGAGTTATCGGCACGGTCGGTGGGTGTTTCGGCACGGTCGACGGTCGTAGGGTAGGTCGCATGCGTATCGCCCTGGCCCAGATCACCAGCGGCACCGACCCCTCCGCGAATCTGGCTCTGGTGGCCGAGCAGAGCGCCGCGGCCGCGGACGCCGGTGCCGAACTGGTGATCTTCCCCGAGGCCACCATGTGCCGTTTCGGAGTTCCGCTGGGTCCGGTGGCCGAACCACTGGACGGCCCGTGGGGGCGCGGGGTCGGCACTGTCGCACGGGACCACGGGATCACCGTGGTGGCCGGCATGTTCACTCCCGGTGACGAGGGCCGGGTGCGAAACACGCTGGTGATCGCCGACCCGGACGGCGACCTCATCGGCTACGAGAAGATCCACCTCTACGACGCGTTCGGGTTCTCCGAATCGCGGACGGTACAGGCCGGTGACGATGTGGTCACCTTCGACATCGACGAGACAGCGGTCGGTGTCGCGACCTGTTACGACATCCGCTTCCCCGCGTTGTTCACCGCGCTGGCCGATCGTGGTGCCCAGCTGATCGTGGTGCCGGCGTCCTGGGGTGCGGGCGACGGCAAGCTCGAACAGTGGCGCATCCTGGCCGCCGCCCGCGCGCTCGACAGCGGTTGTTTTGTGGTCGCGCTGGGGCAGGCCGTACCCGGTGACCCCGACGTCGCAGGGTCGTCGGCGCCGACCGGAATCGGACACTCCCTTGTGGTGAACCCGTTCGGGAACGTGCACACCGAACTGGGCGACGACCCCGAACTGGCCGTCATCGACCTCGACTTCACCGAAGTCGACCGTGCGCGTGCCTCGATCGCAGTGCTGGCGAACCGCCGTCCCATCGAATGATCACCGTGCCATTTCCATGCCATGACCTGCGGCATTGCGATACTTAGCGAACTCTTACCCCGTTTGGCCCTCTGACCATGCATTATCGACGTGATGAATCAACGCGACGACGCCGAATCGACCCAGGCCGGGCAGCCCTCCCCCAGTGCCGCCGACCGAGCCGAGGGAAACGATCTCGCCGACACAACCCAGACGCCCCGACCCGATTCCGGCCAGACCCCACCGGCGGATCCTGGTCACGGAACCAATACTGACGCTGCAGGCACCCACGCAGTGCCCGACAATGCACAGGATGACCCGAACCCGCCCACCGACAAGTTCGCACCGGTCGCGGCCGGCCGGCAGCCTGACACGGCGTGGTCGCAAGGTCGCAACGACACCACTCAGCTCGAGGTGCCTCCGGACGGTTTTGCGCCCTACGACGGACCCGGAGAGCCCCCGATCCCACCTGCCGGACCTCCCTACGGTCCAGGCGGGCCCGATGACGGCGGCGTCACGCCCCAGCGACCCAAGCGCAGGCGTGGCTTGATCGTCGGGATGGTGTCGCTCAGCCTGGTGCTGCTGCTGGTGATCCTCGGGGTCGGCAGTGAGCTGTACCTGCGAAGCAAGTCCAAGGACTGCCTCGAACAGTCCTTCGGCGAACTCACCGGAGCACCGACCTCGGTGTCGCTCAGCAAAAAGCCCATGTTGATGCAGTGGATGTCGGGCGAGATCCCGTATGTGCAGGTCGACACCAGCGACGAGGGCGACTCGGCCATGAAGCTGCATGCTCGCGCTGACGACATCAGCAGCGGCGACAAAGACGCCACCGTCGGTGAACTACAGGGCAACGGCTACGTCCCCTTCAGCCGGATCATGGAGCTCAGCCAGCAGACCCAGGACCCGGCGACCACCACGGACCCGAACACGTCCGACCCGGGCTCCGGTGGTCTCGGTGGCCTCCTGTCCGCCATGGGTGGCGGGCTGAAGGTGGACAAGGTCACCGGCAACGAGGCTGCGGGCACCATCACGATCGGTGGCAACTTCCAGCTGCTGATGTTCTCGCTGCCTGCCGAGGCGGAGCTCAAACCGATCACCAAGGACGGCAAGCTGACGTTCGAGGTCGTCGACGCCAGCGCGGCATCGTTCGGTATCCCGACCTCGTGGGCGCAGCTTCTGGTCGACCAGGTCAGTGCCGGCCTGTTCCCGCCGATGTTCGATCAGGTGAGCTTCGACCAGCTCAAGGTCACCGATCGTGGAGTCGAGTTCGCATTCTCCGGAACCGACATCGCCCTCCCGCAGAGCAGCGACTCGAGCAACAACAGCGAGAGCGACACCTGCAGCGTCGTCTGAGTGCCGGTCGACTGAACCGGGCCGGTGCTGAACCCGCAAGGAGTTCAGCTGAACACCACGGTCTTTCGGCCGTGCACCAGCACGCGGTCCTCCAGATGCCAGCGGAGTCCGCGTGCGAGCACCAGCTTCTCGATGTCGCGGCCCTGGCGCACCATGTCGGCCACCGAGTCGGAGTGGTCGATGCGGATCACGTCCTGTTCGATGATGGGGCCCGCGTCCAGCTCGCTGGTGACGTAGTGGCAGGTGGCCCCGATCAGCTTCACCCCTCGGGTGAACGCCTGGTGGTAGGGCCGAGCCCCGACAAAGGACGGGAGGAAGCTGTGGTGGATGTTGAGCGCTTTGCGCGCCCAGTGATCACACAACTCCTCGGGCAGGATCTGCATGAACCGCGCCAGCACCACCGCGTCGGGGTTGTGGATGTCGACGAGTTCGCGTAGCTCCTCGAAGGCCGCGGCCTTGTCCTCGCCGAACGGAACGTGGTGGAACGGCACGCCCATGCGCGTGGTGAAGTCCTCGAGTGCCCGGTGGTTGCCGATGACCGCGTTGATCTCGGCGGGCAGTTCGCCTCGGTAGGAGCGGCCCAGGAGATCACCGAGGCAGTGGCCTTCTTTGCTCACCAGCAGCACGGTCTTCTTCGGCACGGCCGAATCGCTCACGCGCCATTCGGTTTCCGGGCCCAGACCGGCGACCACCTCGGACTCGAACCGTGCCCGCAACTCATCGACATCCATCTGCACCGAGTCGGCGCGCACGGCCTGGCGGGTGAAGAACCAGCCGTTGTCGGGATCGGAGTGGTAGGCCGCCTCCACGATCCAGCCGCCGATCTCGGCCAAGAATCCCGCGATCCGGGCAACGATGCCCGTGGTGTCCGGGCAGCCGAGAGTCAGCACATAGCGGTGGCCGGCGGATTCGACCGGCGAGAGTGTGGTCACAACCAACCAGTGTGCCAAGCTCGGTTCATGTCCGATACCTTGCCTGCCCAGACCGGTTCGAGTCTCACCCGGCGTGTGGTCGCCGCGATGGTGGATCACACACTTCTCAAACCCGAGGCGACCCGTGCCGATGCCGAGGCCACGGTCGCCGAAGCCGCCGATCTGGGTGTGCTCGCCGTCTGCCTCTCACCGTCGATGCTGCCCATCGACACCGGCGCCCAGCGGAGCTGTGTGGTCGCCGGATTCCCCTCGGGCAAACATCATTCGTTGGTCAAGGCGGCCGAAGCACGGCTGGCGGTCGATTCCGGCGCGCAGGAGATCGACATGGTGATCGATGTCGGCGCTGCCGTGGACGGCAGGTTCGACGAGATCTTCGCCGACGTCCTCACCGTCCGCGAGGGAATCGGTGCGTCGATCACGCTGAAGGTCATCATCGAGTCCGCAGCGCTGTTGTCGCTCGCCGGCCCCGACACCGTCACGGCCGTGTGCCAGGCCGCGGTCCGGGGTGGGGCGTCGATGGTGAAGACCTCCACCGGTTTTCATCCTGCTGGAGGTGCGAGTGTGGAGGCGGTGCGACTCATGGCCGCGGCCGTCGGCCCCGGGGTGGGCGTCAAGGCCAGCGGGGGCATCCGCACGGCCGAGTTCGCCGCCGAGCTGATCGCGGCCGGTGCCACCCGGCTCGGCCTGTCCGGGTCGCGGGCAGTGCTCGACGGGTTCCCCGACTAGCGTGGTCGTGGCGTGGCGGAGAAGAGTTCCTCGATCGTCCGGTTGAATCGCTCCGGCTGCTCCCAATTGAGCAGATGCGTTGCGCCGCGCCAGGTTTCGAATCGTTCGAGCGAACCCGTGTAGCGCAGGACATTGGCCACCGGATCGGCCAGCCTGGGCGGGGTCAGCCGGTCCCGGTCCCCCACCACCACTGCGACGGGCACCGGCATGTTCGCCAACCCGCGCTCGACGTGCAGGTTCTCCAGCGATCTGCCGACCTTCGCCCTTGTCCGCCAGTCTGTCTCACGCAAGAGCGAGTCGAGGAACTTGAGTTGCGGGCGACTGATCCCCGGGAACAACGCTCCGGCGACCGTCATACCGGATCGCATCATCAGGTCACCTCCGGGCCAGTGGATCGCCCGAAATGCGAGCCAGGCGAACTCGTACTCGGCCCGGCGTGCGAGAGTTGCCGGATCGCCGAAACGCATGGCGGCTTTGGTGACCGGCGCCGTGGCCGCGGTCCCGGCGAGCATGATCGCCCGCGCGTACGTCCGGACGCTCGCCGGGAACTGGGCAGCCCAGCTCATCACCGACATGCCGCCCATGCTGTGCCCGACGATCACGGCCTTCTTGCCGTCGGTTACCACCGAACCGAGGACCGCATCGAGGTCCTGGCCGAGATGGTCGTTCACCGTGGGATCGGAACCGAGGGCCGAACGCCCGTGACCACGCTGGTCGTAGATGACCACCCGGTAGCGGTCGGCAAGTCCGTTCACCTGCGGATACCAATATTTCGAGTTGACGGCGAAGCCGTGGACGAGCACCACCACCGGACCGTCGGCGGGACCGTAGCTGCTGATCGCGATCGAGGCGCCTGCCGGCCTGTCGATCGTCCGGTGTTCCACCGGTTGTCGGGGCTTGTGCAGGACCGCTCGATCGCGGGTGGTCATCCGGCGGTGCGTTGCAGCAGGTCGGTGAGCAATTTGTTGTAACCGTCGGAGTTCTCGATACTGCTCATGTGCCCGATGCCCGGCCACATCACCAGCTCTTCGAGGTGGCCGTGGCTCTCTAGCACCTTGGCCATCTGCTCCGAATGCACCGGCGGAGTGAGCTTGTCGTCGCAGCCGACCACAACGACCGTGGGCACCACCAGGGCGTCGAGTCCGTCGGACACGTTCAGGTCCACCATCGCGTTCCCCCATTTACCACGGGAGCGACCTGGGCACGAGGCCACCATGTCGTCACAGAAGTCGACGTGGGATTTGCGCGACGTGGTGTTCAGCGCGATGTACTGGGTCACCTTGCGCGACATCTGCGTCCGCGGCAGATGGATCGTGGCACCGGCGACGAGTCGACCCGTCAGGTACTCCATCGGCGAGAGTGCCTTCGGGAGGTCGAGCGGGATCAGGCCGAGGTTGGGCAGCAGATGGTTGGAACACGTCGAGGTGAGTACCACCGCACGCGCCACTTCAGGGACGGAGTCGGGGAACTGCTGCGCCCAGGACAGGATGGTCATCCCGCCCATGCTGTGTCCGGCGATCAGCGCCTTGCGGCCCGCGGGCACCACGGCGGTGAGGACGGACTGCAGGTCCTGACCAAGCAGATCGGTGCTGAGCTTCGTCTTGCCACGAGGCGATTCCCCGTGCCCGCGCTGGTCGTACGCGACCACGCGGAAGCGGTCGGAGAAGGTGTTGATCTGCGGATACCAGTACTTGGTGTTGCAGGTCCAGCCGTGGACCAGCACCATCAGCTCTCCGTCGGGTGGACCGTACGCGACGACGTTGATCGGGGTGCCGTCAGCGGCGACCACCTCGATGTGCTCGGGGTCCTCCGGCGTGGCGAGCAGCGGGTCGGGCTCGTCTTCGATCGGGTCAGGCGCCTTCAGTGCCTCCAGCACGATCGATCCGAGGAAGGTGCCGGTGATCGCCGCTCCGGCCGCGATCACTCCTGCTCCTACCGCGGCACCGCCGACAGCCACTGATCGTGTGTTCATCTGTCCGATCTACCCATCTCTATGTGGAGCCGGACTCCGCCTGGACGCCGGCCTTCTCATCATCTGTTGCCATCATCAGTTCGGCACCGCGATCAAGCGCCTTGGAGATCTCGGTGTCCATCGCCTTGCTGAACGCGACCTCGACGATCTCGTGCGCCATGGGCCGCACGGTGTGCACGAGCTCGGCCAGCCGGATCACTTCGCTCTCCTCGAGTTCGAGCGGTGACCCTTCCTCGAAGTACTTGTCGGTGACGATCGAGACAAAACTTGCCGCGATGTCCTGCAGATCCTGCTGGACCCGCTCCCATCGCGTGAGCAAAACATCCAGATCGATGCCCGCCTTCACCAGGACCTCGGCGCCGGCCAGCACCTCGGGGTTGGTCACGGCGTAACCCGCACCCTCTTTGACCAGCAGTCCGAGACGCTGGCCGAGCGCAATGTTGCTGTCGGTGGCCCCGAGCCCTTTGCGGAGTTCGGAGATCGTGATGGTGGCCATCCGACGGAAGTTCTTCCACCGGCTACCGCGTTTGGGCTCCCCCTCAAGGACGTGTTCCACCTTCAGCCCGTAGCGGGCGGCCATCAACAATTCACTGATCGTGGCGAAGGTGTACCCGCGCTCGAGCATCTGTGAGATCACCTTGAGCCGGCTCAGATGTTCGGCCGAGTACCAGCCCGTGCGCCCCTTTATCTTTGGCGGGGGCAACAACCCACGGTCCTGATAAACCCTGATGTTGCGAACGCTGACGCCGGAGACATCCGCGAGTTCGTTGATCCGGTATTCAGCCATCCGCTCATTCTAGGTCGGGTCGGGATGCTTGACGGCGGAGGCGGGCGGTATCGCCGGTCGTCGTCAGATGATTGCGGCCCGCTTGAGCAGCAGTTTGCCGGGGCCACCGATCAGACCGCACTCATCGAGGAAGCGGATGGTCTTCGCAAAGCCGTCCCTGGTGCGGTCGCGGTAGTGCACATTGTTCCGCGCAGCGCGCTTGGCCTCGCGCTTGTCGAGGCCGGCGGCCTCGTACACCTTCGGGTTCACCAGGCTGTACATCACCAGGTACACGGTGACGGCCAGCGAGAGCTGGGTCATGCGACGACGCATGGGGCTCATCTCAGCCGCGATGCGCACCGTTTCTTCGCGGGCGAAGCGGATGTGACGGGCTTCCTCGAGCACGTGGATCTTACTCACCGTGCGTGTGACCGGTTGTACGCGATCGTCTTTCATGAAATCGCGCTGCATCATGTCGAGGATCTCCTCGGCGGCAAGGGTGCCACCGAAGGCCAGGGATCCCGACGCCAGCGCCTTGAAGGGCCGCGAGAGGAAGTTGACCCACCGGGGCCGCTGGTAGTTGGGGATACCGAAGACCTCGGCCGCCTTGGCGAACATGGTCGAGTGCCGGCACTCATCGGCGATCTCGGTGAGCGCGAACTGGAAGTGCGGGCTCGCCGGGTCCTGGCGGTAGGCGTCGCGGATGAGCATCTGCATGAGGATCAGCTCGAACCAGATGCCCGTGGCGCTGATGCTGGCGGCCTCGTGGTTGGTGAGGGTGATGCGCTGCTCTTCGGTCATCCGGTCCCACAGGTCCGTGCCGTAGAGGCTGCACCACTCTGGGGTCATGCCGTAGAGACCGGGGACCACCTCGGCATCCCAGTCCACCTCGATGAGCGGGTCGTAGGACTTGCGGGCGGCCGACTTCAACAACCTCTTGGCGATGTCCTGCCGGTCGTGCACGCGGTCGAGTCTGGACGCGGGTTCGACAGTCATTGTCATCGCGGACTCCCTTCCAAAGGACGATGTGTGCTTAGGACCACAGTCCTATACGACACCGCCCATTGTCAAGGTTATTCGTCAATCAATGTTGTCACCGTTTGCGAAACCAGGACTGGTTCTGAATGGAGTCGACCCTGGGCCTCACGTCGACGATGTAGACGATCGCAGCGACCACAGCAATGATCCCGAGGAAGCTGATCGCGCCGAACAACCAGATGATCAGTGTCGCGGCCGCGAGGATGCTCACCCAGATCACCTTCGTCTGGCGATCGACCGCCGGAAAGGCATCCGGCCGTTGAAGCGCGGCATGCACCAACGACACCGCCGCCGCGACTCCGGCTGCGACCGTCAACAGCAACAGGACAATGCTCTGCGCGTAACCCATGAAAGAGATGACATCCACGGTGGCAGCCTACTGTCCGGTTCGCCTGAGTTGGCGGTCGCGCCGAAGAAACACGGCGGCGGTGAGCCTGACGGCTCGTCGGTCGATGACTATCCGGTGGTCTTCTTGGCCGGAGCCTTCTTGGCCGGAGCAGCCTTCTTGGCGGGCGCCTTCGCTGCGGTGGCAGGTGTGGCGACCTTCGCCGGGGCCTTCTTGGCGGGGGCCTTGGCCTGAGCCGGCTCCTTGGCGGCCGGCTTTTGAGCCGCTTCCTTCGCCTCGGCGATCTTCTTGGCAGGTGAGTTCTTGGAAGCACGCGCCTTGATCTCGACCTTGCCTGCGGTGCCGTTGAGCTTGTCGGTGGCCTCGTCGGTGACGTCCTCGATGGCCTCTTCGATGTTGGCCGAGGCGCGTCCGGCGAGCTTCGCCGCGCGCTGGCCCACAGCCCGCGTCTGCGAGGAGATGGTGCCGAGGGTGTCCTCGGTCAGGTCAACAGCGTCGTTGTAGACCTTCTCGGCGCGCGAAAGCTGTTCTCCGACAGCAGGAGCGGTGCGCAGGCGCTCGACGGTCTCTTCGCCGCGTTCGGCGAGGGAGTTGTAGATGCCGGTCGCGACCTCGATGTAGGCCTCGGCGACCTTGCGCAGCTCTTCAGGGGTGAACTTGGTGCGCAGCTCTTCCACGGTCGAGGGAACCTCTTCCGGCAGCGCGGTGATGCGCTCGCGGGTTTCCTCGATGCGGCTCTGCGCGGTGGTGCGGGTCTCTTCGAAACGCGCCTGTGCCTGCTCGGTGGCGGTCTCGGTGCGCTCGCGCAGCTGGGCGATCACTTCGTTGACCTGCTTGAGGGCGAGGTCCCCGGCGCCGACAGCGGCGTAGATCGGATTGGCAAGATTGCGGTCTGACTTGGTCATGATTTGTCTCCAGTATCTGAGGTTGGTGCTGATTCTGTTGTGTCCGTGTCGCTTTCGCCCGCAGCCCGGTTCTCTTTGCAGAAGGACTCGTAGATCTCGAGCAACACTTGTTTCTGGCGTTCGCTGATGGCGGTGTCTGCCATCAGTGCGTCGCGCATCGGACTCGCGGGCCGTTCTTCCAGAATTCCGGCCCGCACGTACAGCACTTCGGCAGACACACGCAGCCCCTTGGCGATCTGGGCCAGTACGTCGGCAGAAGGTTTGCGCAACCCTCGTTCGATCTGACTGAGGTACGGATTACTCACCCCCGCGCGCTCAGCTAGCTGGCGCAATGACACCTCGGCGGCGATCCGTTGAGACCTGATGAAACTGCCTATGTCCTGGGCAGCGGTGGCAACGTTGGCACCGATGTCCTGGGCAATGTCCTGTGCCGCGTTCGCGACAACCGCCGTCACCGGATCGTCTTCGGATTCAGCTGGTGTGGGAACCATTCGGCTACTCCTTCAGGCTTCGGTTCCCCATACTGCCACGTCTGCTAGCAATTGCAAGCAATCTGCTAATTCGTGATCAAAGCCACAGCGGTGGGCTGGTCACGGGCGCGCTCGCCTGCGGTCCCGTCTCGCTCGCCTAGTGGAAGAGCAGCACAGACACTGTGTAGATGGTGAGGCCGGCCAGCGATCCCACCACGGTGCCGTTGATCCTGATGAACTGCAGATCGCGACCCACCTGCAACTCGATCTTCTTGCTCGTGTCGTCGGCGTCCCAACCACGGACCGTCTCGGTGATCACCGAGATGATCTCCTGCGAGTAGTTCTGCGAGACGTGCCGTGCCACGCGCACCATCCACTGGTTCATCTTGTTCTGCAGCACCTCGTCGTCGCGGATGCGGACGGCCACCTGGATGATCGAATCGGTCAGCGTGGCCCGCAGCGTCCCGTTGGGGTCGGCCAGCAACTGCTCGATGAGTGCCTTGCCCGCATTCCAGGCGGTCGACGCCGCACCGGTGACCTCGTCGCGTTCGAGCATCTCGGTCTTGATCGCCTCGAGTCTCGCGATGGTCGCCGGATCGTTCTGCAGGTCGGTCGCGAGTTGAACGAGCATGGCGGTCATCGCCTGGCGCACCTGATGTTCCGGATCCGACCTCACCTTGAAGGTGAACTCGACCAGCTCACGGTAGAGACGGTCGCCGACCAAGGAGTTCACGAACTTCGGGGCCCACGCAGGCCCGTCCTTGTCGATCACCCGGTCGATCAGATCCTGGCTGCCCAGAGCGAAGTCATGGGCCCGGTCGCAGACCATCTGGATCACCGGCTCCAGCCGGTTCTCCGCGATCAATTGCTCGAGAACCCGCCCGGCCGGCGGCCCCCATTCGGGTTCGGCGGCCCAGCGCATCCCCGCCATGATCAGCTGCTCGATGTCTTCGTCGTCGAGCATCTCGGCAGCGAAAGCGATACCCCGCGCCGCTTCGGCACCCACCCGGGGCGCGTTCTTCGGATCGGCGAGCCACGACGAGACCCGGGTGGGCAATGCCAGTTGCGACACCTTGTCTTCGATGACCTCAGGGGTCATGAAGTTGTCCTCGATGAAGTCGCCGAGCTGTTCGCCGATCTGGTCCTTCTTCTTCCGGATCAACGCAGTGTGCGGAATCGGAATCCCCAGTGGGTGTTTGAACAGCGCCGTCACCGCGAACCAGTCGGCGAGCGCGCCCACCATTCCGGCCTCGGACGCCGCGCGTACGTAACCCACCCAGGCAGCGACGTTGTCGCCGTCCCGATCCTCGATCCAGCGACAGAAGAAGTAGACGGCAGCGGCGAACAGCAGGAACCCGGTGGCCACCATCTTCATCCGGCGAAGCGCGGCCTTGCGTTCGGCGTCCGCTCCGCTGAGCCCGGCGATGGTCCGTTTCGGGGCCTCACCGGACGGCAAGGACGAAGGCCGACCGGACGGCAGCTCACCGGGCAGCCGGTGGCGTCCACCCGAGTCGATGGCCGGCGGCGTCGCTTGAGTCGGATTCATTCATCCAGTGTTACCCAAAGACGGGGTACAGAATCGCGCCGGCGAAGGTGACTCGGCTCTCTTTGGGTGTTGCGCAGTGCCAGGGAACATAAGCTGGACGCGACCACCCACGACCAGAAACGACTCCGCACCGATGTCACCACGTCCCAACCCGGCCGCCGCCGCCCGCGCGGCCGTTGCTGCCGCCGCCGTCGCGGCCAGCAAAGGTGTTGCGTTGCCTCAGGCGATCCGCCACCAGGTGGGCGCCGACGACGCCAAACCCGACGGCCGCAAACGCCGGTGGGAAAGCCACAAGGAAGCCCGGCGCAGCGAACTGGTCGACGGCACCCTGGCTGCGGTACGCACCCTCGGCGCCGATGCCGGGATGGATGAGATCGCCCAGGAGATAGGCGTTTCCAAGACCGTCCTCTACCGATACTTCACCGACAAGAGTGACCTCACCACTGCCGCGATGATGCGTTTTATCGAGACCGTCCTGGTGCCGCGCCTTGGCAGTGCGATCAACGAGGACGTCGGCGAGTTCGAACTGACGCGGATGGTCATCTCGGTCTACGTGCAGACCGTTGCCGACGAACCGCAGATCTACTCTTTTGTGATGTCGGGCGGATCGGGCTCGGAAGTGGTGGCGGACTCCCAGAAACTGATCGCCCAGATGCTCACGTTTGTCATGATCAACCGACTCGTGGAGCAGGGCTCGCAAACCGGCGGTGTCGAGACCTGGGCCTACAGCCTCGTCGGGGCCATCCAGCTCGCAGTGCATTGGTGGATGGTCGAGCACCGGCTGGGCAAAGAACAGCTGATCGACTACCTCACGATGATGGTGTGGTCCTCGATTGCCGGCATCACCGCAGCCGGGGGCTCGGCCGAGTACTTCAACTCCCAGGAACATCCCCTCCCGAAGGCGCCCGGCGCCTCGGAGTGACCGCTGGCGGCGATCGTTGTCGGGCGTCGGTGGCTGCGGGATAGGTTTGTTTGCATGGTTGAGCACGAGGACAACGGGGCGCACGACGACGGGGCCGGGTCCTACTCAGGTCCGGCGACGGTGACGATCGACGGGCACGAACCCGCGCAGGTTCAGGTGGAGTTGTCGGGGCATTTCGATCCGCTGGCAGGTCGTTACGTCTGGGCCGGACGCATCCGCGGGCTCGCGCCGGCGCTGCCCGCCGACGTGGTGATAACCGCCGGAACCCAGGCCGTCGTCGAGACTCCGGAAGGGGCAGGCGAGGGTGAGCTGTCCGCGGTGGACCTGTTCGGCGGCTTCACCATCGCGGGCGTCACCGCTCCCCCGTTCGCCCAGCTACCCGACGACGTCGATCGCGACGACATCCACGTCCCGGGGACGCAGACCGGAGAGGACATCCGGTGAACGAACGCGTGGCGCTGGTGACCGGCGCCAGCCGTGGCGTCGGCAAGGGTGTGGCGACGGCCTTGGGGGCTTGCGGCTGGACTGTCTACGTGACCGCACGCGGTGGTGCGGCGCCGGATGACCCACTGGGACAGACGGTGTCGGAGATCGACGCGTCCGGTGGCGCCGCAGTCGGCGTGAGCTGCGATCACTCCGACGACGCCTCGGTGGCCGCCTTGTTCGACCAGATCTCGGCCGAGCATGGTCGACTCGACCTGCTGGTCAACAATGTCTGGGCGGCCCCGAAGGGGTTCGGCGGATTCAGCGACAAGTTCTGGGAGCGGCCGGTCGGTGATTGGGACACCCTCATCACGGTCGGCCTGCGGGCACACTACGTCGCCTGCGTGGAGGCCGCGAAGATCATGGTTCCGCAGGGCAGCGGACTGATGGTCAACATCTCGTCGTTCGGGACCCGCGGCCACCTGCATTCGGTGCTGTACGGCATGAGCAAAGCCGCCCTCGACAAGATGGCCTTCGACATGGGTCACGAACTCTCCGGCACCGGCGTGTCCGCGATCTCGTTGTGGCTGGGCCTGATCCAGACCGAGCTGCTGATGTCGCTGGGCATCGAGGAGTTCGCCGGCTTCCGGCTCGATGAGGCAGAACATCCGCAGTTCGTCGGCCGCGTCATCGATCGTCTGTGGCAGGACCCCTCGTTGCCCGAGCGCAACGGTCACACCCTGGTGACTGCGGAACTCGGCGCGCAGTACGGGCTGGTGAACAACGATGGGACGCCCCCGAAATCCCACCGCGAACCGTTCGGTGGCGGACCACTGTTCCCACCCGCCTGACTCGGGCATACATCCGCGCGCGACGCACCGGTTCAGCCGGTGCTCAACGCACGTGAGCCTGCGCCACTGCGGTCAGTTGCCTCAGGTCCAGCCTGTCAGTTCTTGACGCCGGCCTTCGCGGACTCGTACTTGTAGAACCCGCGCCCGGACTTCTTGCCGAGCCGGCCGGCCTCCACCATGCGCAGCAACACAGGGGGCGGGGCGTACAGCGGTTCTTTGAACTCTTCGTACATCTTGTCGGCGATCGCCTTGACCGTGTCGAGACCGACGAGGTCACTCAGTTTGAGCGGGCCCATCGGGTGGGCACAGCCGAGCACCATGGCCTTGTCGATGTCTTCCACCGTGGCAAATCCGCTCTCCACCATGCGAATCGCGGAGAGAAGGTATGGAACCAGGAGTGCGTTGACGACAAACCCGGACCGATCTGCCGATCGGACCACTTCTTTGCCCAGGATGTCGCGTGCGAATTGTTCTGCGCGCGTGGTCACCTCGGACGAGGTCATCAACGTGGTCACCAATTCGACCAGTGGGAGTACCGGAACCGGGTTGAAAAAGTGCATGCCGATCACACGGTCGGCATTGGCTGTGGCCATGCCGAGCTTCATGATCGGGATCGAGGAGGTGTTGGAAGCGAGAACGGCGTTCGGGTCGGTGACCACTTTGTCGAGCTGCTTGAAGATCTCGGTCTTGATCGATTCGTCTTCGATCACTGCCTCACACACCATCTGCCGGTCAGCGAAGTCGCCCAGATCGGTGGTGAACCGCAGCCGCGCGGAGGCCTGCTCCCGTTCGCGTTCGGTGAGCTTTCCGCTGCTCACACCGCGATCGAGGGATCGCAGGATGCGGGTTCTTCCGGCGGCTGCGAGCTCGCGGGTCGTCTCGTACACCAACACGTCGGCGTGCGCCCGGGCACAGACCTCGGCAATGCCTGCGCCCATCTGACCGGCACCGATCACGCCGACCCGCGAAATCTTCTCGCTCACAACAAGCTCCTAAAAACAACGAGCACAACATCTTTGACCAAGAGAAATCTGAACAAAGAACAACCAACACAAAAGGCGAGAGGAGGGTAACCCTTGTGGGGCACGCCCAAAGCCCGCACAAAGCCAGCAGGCGGCCCGCAACGGTAGTCGCGAGCCGCCTGACTAGTTCGCCAAAGTCCCCAGAGAGGTGGTCCAGTTCTAGTGGAATTGACCCTCTTCGGTGCTTCCTGCCAGCGCGGTGGTGCTGCTGGTGGGATCGACGGTGGTGGCGATGTTGTCGAAGTAGCCGGCGCCGACCTCACGCTGGTGCTTGACGGCGGTGAAGCCACGCTCGTCGGCGGCCTTGAACTCGCGGTTCTGCAGGTCGACGAACGCCGTCATCTGCTCGCGGGCGTAACCGTAGGCGAGATCGAACATGCCGTAGTTGAGCGAGTGGAAGCCGGCCAGGGTGATGAACTGGAACGTGAATCCCATGGCGCCGAGCTCGTTCTGGAACTTCGCGATCGTGGAATCGTCGAGGTGCTTGCTCCAGTTGAACGACGGGCTGCAGTTGTAGGACAGCAGCTGGTCCGGGAACTCGCTCTTGACGGACTCGGCGAACTTGCGGGCGAGCTCGAGATCGGGGGTACCGGTCTCCATCCAGATCATGTCGGCGTACGGCGCGTAGGACTTGGCGCGCTCGATGCACGGCTCGATGCCGTTCTTGACGTGGTAGTAGCCCTCGGCGGTGCGCTCACCGGTGACGAACTTCTTGTCCCGATCGTCGACGTCAGAGGTGATCAGGGTGGCGGCCTCGGCGTCGGTGCGGGCGATGACCACGGTCGGAACGTTGGCGACGTCTGCAGCCAGTCGCGCCGCGCTCAGGGTGCGGATGTGCTGCTGGGTCGGGATGAGCACCTTGCCACCGAGGTGGCCGCACTTCTTCTCCGAAGCCAGCTGGTCTTCCCAGTGGGTGCCGGCGGCACCTGCGGCGATCATGGCCTTCTGCAGCTCGTAGACGTTCAGCGCGCCACCGAAGCCGGCTTCACCGTCGGCGACGATGGGAACAACCCAGTTGTCGACCGAGTTGTCGCCCTCGACGCGGGCGATCTCGTCGGCGCGCAGCAGAGCGTTGTTGATGCGACGGACGACCGAGGGAACCGAGTTCGCGGGGTACAGCGACTGGTCCGGGTAGGTGTGGCCCGAGAGGTTGGCGTCGCCGGCGACCTGCCAGCCGGAGAGGTACACGGCCTTGAGGCCGGCGCGAACCTGCTGCACAGCCTGGTTACCGGTCAGGGCACCGAGTGCGTTGATGTAGCTGCCGTCACCCTGGGTGACACCCTCCCAGAGGATCTCGGCGCCACGGCGCGCGAGGGTCTGCTCTTCGACCACAGAACCCTGGAGGTTCGCGACCGACTCCGCGCTGTAGTCGCGGGTGATGCCCTTCCAACGAGGATTGGTGTCCCAGTCCTGCTGGATCTCTTCGGCAGTCCTTGGTTTTCCGACGGTGCTCATATCTCGCACTCCATTTTCGTTAGCTTGCTGGTGTAGTGGCCCGCTCCGGTGGGTCCGGAGCCCAGCCGAACCTGATCGGGGCAAATTAACAACTTCTTCACCCTGGCGAGGCGGTGCCTTAACCGAGAGTGCCACACACAAATCCGCAGGTCCACAGGTTGTCTCGTGTGAATTCGGGCCAGCTTTTCTCACCGTTTTGCAAACTTTGCGAAGATCAGGCTGTGAACCGGCCCGAATTAACTACTCTCCGGTACGCAAAAAGTACGCGCGTACTGGGATTTTGCAGCGGGCCTCCCACTCGATTCCTGTGACCGTGAGCAACACTCAATCGGCGCCGCCGAGCGGCGACCGAGCAGCTGGCGTGACCACAATCACATACAAAATCGGACACGACCCGCGTCCGGCCGATGCCAAACGGTCAGGCGTCAGCGCGAAGGACCGCGCGTTTGAATAGGTCCGAGAAGCCGAGGTCGCTCATCCCACCCTCGGACGAGATGGCCACCACTTGCACCGTGGTCCCGTCGACGACCGCGTAGCCGGCCAAGGTCTGCTGGACGTCGGTACGGCCACCGGGATACGTCGTCGTCGCGGTCGACTTCACCAGCAACGACACCGACGTCGGCAACGGCGGCGGGCTCAGCCGCTGGTTTTCGGTCACCACCGTGGTGCCCGCAGTGCTCCCCTGCGTGACCGTGACGGTGACCCTGGCGCACCCGCCGGTGCTCGTCCGGACATCGGCGTCGATGTCTCGGACCGCAGTGGTCACGAGCTCGGTGATCGTGTTCCCGACCGGGGACTGACGAGCCGATACGGCGGCGTTGCCCGCATCGAGTTGTTCGTTGAGATCGGCGTCGGCGGTGGGCCGGCACTGCGCAGGTTCGAACACGGCGGTCTGCGCCGCGGCCAGGGCGGCCGCATTCTGGTCGCGGAGATCGACGATCCCCAAGTCCGTCGGTTGGTATCCGTCCGGGAACTCACGGGCGGGCAGCAACTTCTCGGCAAGACTCGTCGGTTCCTCCGACGACGACGATGCGGGCCCATCGTCTGTCGAATCGTCGCCGCATCCGGCACTGATCAGGCCCAGCACCGTCAGGACGATGACGCCTGCACCCGCTCGTCTGCGCAACACCCCCACAGATTAGACAGGTCAGACAGTGCCGCCGGCGACCACGGCAGCACAGCCGCCGCAGCGCATCCGTCCGGACAACTCGCTGGTCGACCTCGTTCCGGCACACCTGGCGTCGGTCGCGAGCCCGCCTACGCTAGAAGGATGCCCAAGACCTACGTCGGCGCCCGACTGCGACAGCTGCGCTCCGAGCGCGGCATCTCCCAGGTTGCCCTGGCGCAGTCACTGGACATCTCCCCGTCGTATCTCAACCAGATCGAGCACGACGCACGACCTCTGACCGCTCCCGTATTGCTCAAGATCAGCGAGGTGTTCGGCGTCGACACCTCATTCTTCGATTCTCAGGACAATGCGCGACTGATCGCCGAGGTGCGTGAGGTGGTGATGGACGAGGACGTGGGCGCCAGCGCCGACGCTCAAGAGATCACCGATCTGGTTGCCAGCCATCCCGAACTCGCCAAGGCCATGGTGAACCTGCACCGCAGATATCGGATCGCCACCGACCAACTCGCAGCCGCAACCGACGACCGGGGCGACGGCAGCATGCGGGGTTCGATCAGCGCACCGCACGAAGAGGTGCGCGACTACTTCTATCAGCGTCACAACTACCTCCACGAGCTCGACACCGCCGCCGAGGAACTCACCACCCGCATGCGGATGCACTCCGGCGACGTTCGGCACGAGATCACCGACAGACTGCAGACGGTGCACGGGGTACAGATCGTGCGACGCGTCGACCTGGGTGACACCGTGCTGCACCGATTCGACCCGGCCACACGACGTCTGGAGATCTCGGGGCACCTCTCCCAGGGACAGCGGGTGTTCAAGCTGGCAGCCGAACTCGGACACCTCGAGTGCGGCGACCTCATGCGTCAGATGGTCGACGAGGGCAACTTCACCTCGGACGAGGCCCGGCGGCTGGCCCTACTCGGGATGGCCAACTACTACGCCGCCGCCGCGGTGCTGCCCTATTCCCAATTCCACGGTGCCGCCGAGGATTATCGCTACGACATCGAACGACTCTCGGCGTTCTTCTCGGTGTCGTACGAGACGATCTGCCATCGGCTGTCCACGCTGCAGCGTCCCAACCTGCGCGGTGTGCCGTTCACGTTCGTGCGCGTCGACCGCGCCGGCAACATGTCGAAACGACAGTCCGCCACCGGTTTCCACTTCTCGAACAGCGGCGGCACATGCCCGCTGTGGAACGTGTACGAGACGTTCGGCTCGCCGGGCAAGATCCAGATCCAGATCGCCCAGATGCCCGACGGTCGCAACTACCTCTGGGTGGCGCGCACCGTCGAGCGGCGGGCGGCGCGGTTCGGCCAGCCCGGCAAGACCTTTGCCATCGGGCTGGGTTGCGAGCAACGTCATGCGGCGCGGCTCGTGTACTCCGACGGTCTCGAGATCGGTCCGCAGGCCAACGTGACCCCGATCGGTGCCGGGTGCCGGGTCTGTGAACGGGTCAATTGCCCACAAAGAGCTTTCCCAGCGCTCGGCGTCAAGCTCGACATCGACGAGCACCGCAGCACCGTCTCGCCGTACCTGGTGCGCTGAACCCGAGCCGCCAGGATCTAGACCGGGTCGAGAATACGCCGCAGAAACTGCTTGGTCCGTTGGTGTTTGGGTGCGCCGATGACCTCAGCAGGTGGCCCCTTCTCCAACACCACCCCGCCGTCGGCAAACAGCACCTGGTCGGCGACCTTCTGCGCGAAGTGGATCTCGTGGGTCACCACGATCATCGTCCAACCCTGTGCGGCAAGGTCTTTCATCACCCCGAGCACCTCCCCCACCAGTTCGGGGTCCAGAGCTGACGTGGGCTCATCGAACAGCATCAGTTTGGGTTTGAGTGCGAGCGCCCGGGCGATTCCGACGCGCTGCTGCTGGCCCCCGGACAGCTGATGCGGGTACTGGTCGCGCTTGTCGGTCAGTCCGACTTGCTCCAGCAATGCGTTGGCCTCGGTGATGACCTCGTCGCGCGGGCGCTTCTGCACGATGGTCGGGCCTTCGATGATGTTCTCCAGCACCGTCTTGTGCGGAAACAGATTGTGCCCTTGGAACACCATGCCCGACTGCGCCCGGTACCGGGCCAGCAGGGGCTTTGCGACCGGTGTGTCGAAGTCGACCGCGACGTCGGCGATGGAGACCTGGCCGCCGTCGGGGATGTCGAGGGCGTTGAGCGACCGCAGGATGGTGGTCTTGCCTGATCCGGAAGGGCCGATCAGTGTGGTGACCGATCCGGTTGCAACGGTGAAGTCGATGCCCCGGAGCACGTGGTTGTCGCCGAATGATTTGGAGAGACCGGTGACGGTGACCAGGTCGCCGGTGGGCTGGGATTTACGGAGATCGGTCATTTGGCCACAAACCTGTCCAGTCGGAACTCGAGGCGTCCCTGCGCAAAGGACAGCGCAAGGCACACAATCCAGTAATACAGGGCGGCGGTGCCGTAGAGAGCGAAGTACTCGAAGGCGGGGGCTGCCGCGATCTGTGCGGTCCGTAGAAGCTCGGTCACCAGGATCGTGGAGGCCAGCGATGTGTCTTTCACCAATGAGATCAGGGTGTTCGACAGCGGCGGAACAGCCGTGCGCAGAGCCTGAGGCAGGATGATGCGCCGGAGCGCGGTGGTGTAGCCCATCCCGATCGTCTCCGCGGCCTCCCACTGGCCCTTGGGAATGCTGCCGATGGCCGCCCTGATGATCTCGGCAGCGTAGCCACCGACGTTGAGGCTGAACGCGATTGCTGCGGCCGGGAACGGATTGATGAGGATGTTCAATTCGGGCAGTGCGTAGAAGATGATGAAGAGCTGCACCAGCAACGGGGTGCCTCGGATCAGGGATATGTAGATCCGGGCCACCGACGAGATGGCCCGGTTCCTCGACATCCTGGCCAGTGCCACGCCAAGCGCGATGACCAGTCCGAAGAAGAAGCTGATCGCCGTCAGCGGGATGGTGACGGTGATGGTGGCCTTGGCCATCGGCCACAGGTTGTCGGCGATGAGTTCCCACGTGCTCGGTGCTGTCTTCTCCTCGGCCGTGCCGGCTGCGTTGGCGTCGAGGTAGGTCTGCGAGATCTCTTCCAGTGTTCCGTCCGCCCGGAGCTCGTCCAGCGCGCCGTTGATGTTGTCGAGCAGTCCGCTGTCCTTACGGGCGGCAAACGCCTGCTCAGAGCGCTCCCCGATGTTCGCGGCGATCTTGATGCTGGTGTCGCCGGTGGTGGCCTGATAGGCGAGCACCGAGAGACTGTCGTTGACCGTGGCCTGTACCCGGCCCTGGTTGAGCAGTTTGATCGCGGGGGTGAAACCGTCCACCGACTCCACGGTTGCCCCGGCGTCTCGTGCGACCCCGGCCCAGTTGCTGGTCTCCGTCTGCGCGGTGGTCTTGCCCCGGAGGTCGGCCAGAGACGTGATGGACGTGTCGTCGGCCTGGGTGACGATCACGCCCTCTCCGATCGCGTAGGGCTCCGACAGGTCGTATTTCGCCTTGCGCTCGTCGGTGATGGTGACCTGATTGGCCACCACATCGAAGCGGTCGGCCTCGAGGGCGGCGAAGATCGAGTCGAAGGGCACCTCGACGAACTCCACCCGGAGACCGAGCTTGTCGCCCACGGCCTTGGCGACGTCGACGTCGTAGCCGACCAGTTCGCCGGTCTGAGAGTCGTGGTAGCTGAAGGGCGCATAGGTGCCCTCGGTCCCCACCCGCAGCACACCTGATTTCTCGAGTTCGGCAAAACCACCGACATCGTTGCCGCCACACCCGGCAAGAACGGCCATGGCCGCAAGCGCGGCCCCGACCACGATCAGTATCCGACGCACGAGTCGCTCCACTCCTCGATCATCAAGCCGCCCCGCTCAACTCTGCCCGAATGCCCCGCTCGGCGACCACTCAGGTACACCGAATACCGGCGACGCTGTTCAGGATCTCAAATGATTGTGTGCGCTCCGGGGCGGCGGCACTCCGATAGGTTGGCGTGGTGAGTTCACAACGGATCGGCCCCGGAAACCTTCGTCAGCTCGGACCGTTCAACTGGGTGATCAGCAAGGGTGCCGCGCGCGCCCTCGGCCTCTCGGACATGCACCTGTTCTCCACGCTGGGCCGCGGCAAGGGCCTCTTTCGTGGATGGCTGCACTATTCGGCGAAGATGATGCCTTTCGGCTCACTGGCTCGGCACGACACCGAACTCGTGATCATCAGAACCGCTCATCTACGCACCTGCGAGTACGAACTCGACCATCACAAGCGTCTCGGCAAGCGAGCAGGCATCGACGAGGCGGAGTTCTCGCGGATCCTCCAGGGGCCGGACGCGGGATGGACAGGCAAAGAACTGGCGTTGCTGCGCGCGGTCGACGAGCTGGTGGGTACCAAGGACCTGAGCGACGTGACGTGGAAAGAGCTGTCGGCGCATCTCGACGACCGCCGACTCATCGAGTTCGTCCTGCTCGTCGGTCAATACGATTCGCTGGCCACCACGATCGGAACGTTGCGCATCGAGCGTGACCATTGAGCGCCGCCACCGACAAGGTTCGCGGCATGCTCGACCCGGGGCGGGTGCCCGGGTCCATCGACGACAGCCGGGGTTACCTCGACCTCCTGGGACCACCCGAGCCCGCTGCGAGCACCAGTTTGTCGATCATGCAGAACCCGGTGTTCGCCACCATCTATGAGCGGGCATGGCGGCCGGTGTTCACCCGACTGTTCAGCCTGGGCGGCACGTCCACAAAGGAGTTCGACCGGCAACTGGTTGCGCGTCTGGGCCGCGCCGGCGACCGCACCATCCTCGATGTGGCATGTGGCCCCGGCAATTACACCCGCACACTGTCCGATCAGCTGACCGGGGAGGGAGTGTGCGTGGGTCTGGACTTCTCGGTTCCGATGATCGAACGGGCGGTACGCACCAACAGCGGTCCGCGAGTGGCCTACATACGCGCCGACGCACACGAAATCCCCTTCCCCGACGGCACTTTCGACACCGTCTGCTGCCTGGCCGCTCTCTACCTCGTTCCCGACCCCGGTGTGGTGCTCGATGAGCTCGCCAGGGTGACGGCGCCGCAGGGCGAGGTTGCGGTCTTCACCTCACTGCGCACCCCACTCACATCGCTTCCGGGCGTGTCGTTGGTCGCCGGCCGGAGCGGCTACCACCTCTTCGAACCAAACGAGGTGACCGACCGACTGCGGGCCGCCGGTCTTGTCGACATCGAACAGACCGTCACCGGCCAGGCCCAGTACGTCACGGCGCGCAAACCCGGCTGACGATCTCGAGCGCCGGGACAATGGGGTCAACTCAGGGCGTGGAGGTTTTTCGCCGTCGGTGACTTCTCGACCGACTCGGGGTCAGGGTCCGTCCCCAGCAGCCGATCGGCCGTACTGGAGGTGGTCACGGTGAACCAATAGTGCTCGTTCTTGTAGTGATGAAACCGGTGATTGCGCCAGGTCGCCTTGTATAGACGGCTTTTCGGCTTGTAGTCGGTATGGATCAGATAGTGCGTCCACTCGTACACGAGCCCCAGCGCACCCAGAGTGGCCAGGAATGTCAGTCCCAGCCCGAGCCGCCCGAATGCGAAGACGCCGATCAGAATTGCGGTCGGGATCACGGCGCAGAGCACCTGCCACGGAATGAAGATCAGCGGTATGTTGCGCGGATCCCGGTGGTGTTCGCGGTGTTTGCGCGAGAGCAGCGAATCGACCTTGAGCGAACCGACCGACCTCGGGCGCCAGTGGAGAACGCCGATGTGAATGATCCACTCCGCCAACGGGAACGACGCGACCATCACCGCCGGTATCACTGCATCGGTCCACTGCCAATCGGCCACCAGCACGCGGGCTGTACCGGAACCGGCCAACAGCACCGCGATCATCCACGGTGTGGGATGTCGCGCGAACTCGCCGAACGCGGCGCCCAGGGTCATGCCGCGACGCGTACTCGATCGTCCCTGCTCGTCTCTGCGAACCCGGCCATGGGCTCGACGGTCAGATGTCATCGGTGTCCTCCGCATCGCTTTCTCCCTCGCGCAACAAGGTCTCCATGTCACCGAACGCCGACATCAAGATCGATGTGGCGGGTGCGAGCAGGGTGGCGGCCGCCTGGGTGGCCGCCGCTGGATCGCGATCCGCGATCGCCTCGACGATCGCGCGATAGCCGTCGGCGTTGCCGACTTCGTCAGCCAGTGCCACCGCGAACGCTGACAACGCCGGTTCGTAAGCGGCCCGCATGGTGTTGTACAAGAGCCGGAAGGTGATCGAATCGGCACCGTCGACCACCGCGTCCCAGAAATCGAGCGCCGCAACCTGTTGGGCCACTGGCTCTGCTGTGTCGGCGAGCTTCTGCGCCGCCGACCGCGCCGCGGCTATCTGGGTATCGTTTGCACGCTGCGCAGCCAGCTCGGCCACTTTGGGTCCGATGTGCGCCCTGGCCTCCACCACCGAGCGCGCCACGGACACATCGAGTTCGCCTCCTCGAAAGAGCAGTCGCGGAAGCAGATCGAGTCCGCCGAACCTCCTGACGTCCTGCACCGTGGTGCCCCCACCCTGCCGGATGGAGACCAGACCGGCTGCGGCCACACGCTTCATGGCCTCACGAATTGCGGGTCTCGACACTCCCAGCACTCTGGCCAACTCCCGCTCGCTGGGCAGGTTCTGGCCTGCGGGCAGATCCCCGCTGAGCACCCCGTCGACGATCTGCTCGTACACGTCTTCGGGCACGCTGCGATGTTTGATCGGTTCGAACGGCATGGCCCGACCGTAGAAGCAACCCTGGCTATAGGTCAAGTGGTCTTACCAATATCGGTCGGCTAGCGTGAGTCCATGACCGACCGAACCCACGTCCATGCGTTCACCGACGACGCGCTCGGCGAACACGACGCCACGTCTCTGGCCGCAGCGATCGCCGCAGGTGAGATCAGCGCGCGCGAGGCCGCCGACGCCGCCATCGCCCGTGCTGAGAAGGTGAATCCCGCACTCAACGCGATCGTGGTGACGGACTACGACCGCGCCCGCACTGCTTCCGAACGGCCGGCCGGCGGGGTTTTCGCTGGGGTCCCCACCTTCATCAAAGACAACACCGATATCGCCGGCCTGCCGACGGGCCACGGCTCCGAAGCCGTTCACCCGAAGGTCAAGGCCACCACGGAGCCATACGCCGAGCAGTACCTCGCCTCAGGCATGACGATGCTGGGCAAGACCACCCTGCCCGAGTTCGGCTTCAACGCGACCACCGAGTTCCAGCACCTGCCGCCCACCCGAAATCCGTGGAACACCGCGTATTCCGCCGGTGCCTCATCGGGCGGGTCGGCCGCCCTGGTCGCTGCAGGGGTGGTGCCGATCGCTCACGCCAACGACGGCGGCGGGTCAATCCGTATTCCGGCTGCCGCATGCGGACTGGTCGGCCTCAAACTGACGCGCGGCCGCGAGGTGCAGTCGTTGCAGGGCAAGCAGATGCCGGTCGACATCGTGTCGAACAACGCGGTGACCCGTACCGTGCGCGACACCGCTGCGTTCGTCGCAGCAATCGAACAGTTCCGGCCCGCCGCGAGGTTGCCCCGCGTGGGCAAGGTGGAAGGCCCATCCGAGCGACGTCTGCGGATCGGATTGATCACCGATTCCATCGCAGGCGAGCCCACCGACGCGGAGACCAAATCGGCCGTCGACGACACGGCAGCGCTGCTGGCATCTCTCGGTCACGACGTCCGCGACATCACGATTCCCACCGATCAGACCTTTGTCCGCGACTTCATCCACTACTGGGCTCTGATGGCCTTCTCCACCCAGCATTTCGGCGGTCGGGTGACGGGCTCTCCGTTCGACAAGTCGAAGACGGACTCGCTGACCAAAGGCCTGGCGCGGCAATTCGTTCGCCGGCCATGGCTGACGCCGTTGTCGATCCGTGGCCTCAAGAGAAGCGAGCGCCAGTACCGCGAGGCATTCACCGACCTCGACATCGTGCTGTCACCGGTTCTCGGACACACCACCCCGGAGCTCGGATACCTCTCCCCCGCAGCCGGATTCGACGTGATGTTCCCACGCTTGGTGAACTACGTGAGCTTCACTCCGTTGAACAACGCAGCCGGTGGACCGGCCATGTCGCTACCGCTGGGTCGCACCACCGGCGGCCTGCCCATCGGAGTCCACTTCTCTGCGGCACATGGTGACGAACGAACCCTGCTGGAATTGGCGTTCGAGCTCGAGGCAGCGCGTCCCTTTGCCCGTATCCAGGACCAGGTGCAGGCAACCGGCTGAGCCACCCCGCACTTCGGCGGCGACTAGCTCACACTTGCCAGCGCGAACGGCAGCACCTCGCTCGCACCGGCCCGGCGTACCTGGCGGGCGGCCATCGTCAAGGTCCATCCGGTGTCGGCGATGTCGTCGACCAGCAGCACTGGCCCCGCCACCTCGGAGAGCACTGCCGGGTCTGGGTCGATCCACGAGTCGGCAAGTGCGGCAACGCGATATGCGGAGTTGGCAGCAGTCACCGGCCGACGGTCGGGCGCGTACCGCAGCGTGCCGAGGTTGGTCAGTCGGCCCAGTTCCGACAAGCGGTCGGTGACCGAACCGATCAGGATCGGGTGGGTGTCAGAGTCCAGCCCCATGATGGCTGTGGGCCGGTTCTGCCAGGGCCACGCCGCCAGAACTGCGACGGCTGCCTTGATCACTTCTTCCGGGGCCGGGGCGTCCGGCTCGTCGAGCAACCGGCGCAGGCGTGTGCCCCAGCCCAGGTCGGTGAGACGCCCGATGACCCGGCCCATCTCGGGGCCGTCTTTGATCTTGCCGGACAGCTCTACACCGAGCTTCTTCATCCCCGACGGCCATTGCTTGCGTGGGGCCAGTTCGACGCCCGGCCGTTGCAACTGTTCGCGGGCCGCATCCAGTGCTGCCCGGTCGACGTCGGCCGAATACCGTTGTCCCGCACAGTTGTCACACCGCCCGCACTTGCTGCCCGACTCCAGCTCGGGGTCGTCCAACTGTTCCCTCAGGAACGCCATCCGGCACCCATCGGTGTCCTGGTAGTCGAGCATCGCCTGCTGTTCGCGGCGGCGCGCCTGCTCGAGCTTCTCGTACCGCGCCTCGTCGTACGTCCACGGCTGACCGGTTCCCAGCCAGCCGCCCTTGACCCGTCGAACCGCCCCGTCGACGTCGAGCACCTTGAGCACCATCTCCAGCCGCGACCGGCCGAGGTCGACCAGCGGCTCCAACGCCGGTGTCGATTGTGGTCGCTCGGTGTCGAGCGCCTCGATGACCCTGCGCACCAACGCTTCCGGGGGAAAGGCCACCGACGCGAAGTAGCGCCAGATCTCCTGATCTTCGCTGCCCGGCAGCAGGATCACCTCGGCGCTCGCCGTGGAGCGGCCCGCGCGGCCGACCTGCTGGTAGTAGGCGATCGGCGATGACGGCGCGCCGAGGTGGATGACAAAGCCGAGGTCCGGCTTGTCGAAGCCCATGCCGAGGGCCGAGGTGGCCACCAAGGCCTTCACCCGATTCGCGAGGAGGTCGGCCTCGAGCTGTTCCCGCTCGGCCGCATCGGTGGATCCTGTGTAGGCCGCGACCTGATGGCCCATGTCGGTGAGCAGCGTCGCCACATCGCGGGCCGCCGAGACGGTGAGCGTGTAGATAATGCCCGATCCTTCGATCGAACCGATGTGTGCGGCAAGCCAAGCCACCCGCTCGGCCGAAGTCGAGACCTTCACCACCGACAGGTGCAGCGACTCGCGGTCGAGGCCACCACGCAGCACCAGCGTGTCGCCGCCACCCACCCCGAGCTGGGCGGCCACGTCGTCGACCACCCGGTCGTTGGCGGTCGCGGTGGTGGCGAGCACCGGCACATCCGTACCCAGTTCGGCAACCAGTGTGCGGATCCGCCGGTAGTCAGGCCGGAAGTCGTGGCCCCAGTCCGACACACAATGCGCCTCGTCCACCACCACGAGCCCGGCATCGGCGGCGAGAGACGGGAGCACGTTGTCGCGGAAGTCCGGGTTGTTCAAGCGCTCCGGACTCACGAGGAGGACGTCGAGGTCACCCTCGGCCACCCGCTGGTGGATGTCGTCCCACTCGGTGACATTGCCCGAGTTGATGGTCGCGGCCTTGACGCCGGCCCGCTCTGCCGACGCGACCTGGTTGCGCATCAGAGCCAGCAGCGGCGAGACGATCACCGTGGCGCCCCGGCCCTCGGCGCGCAGAAGCTTGGCCGCGATGAAGTAGACAGCGGATTTTCCCCAGCCCGTGCGTTGCACCACAAGCGCGCGTCGCCGCTGCACGACCAGCGCCTCGATCGCGGTCCACTGGTCGTCGCGCAACGTCGCGGCCGAGCCTGCCAGTTGCTCGAGGATCTCTTGGGCCTGCGCACGCGTGGCTGTGGTTCCGGTTCCCATGGTCATCGCCCCATCGTGCCCTGGTTCTACGACAACGTCGCCATCGGCGCCAGATCATCCGCCGACCGGGCCGAAACGCCCGCCGACCGGGCCCAAAACACCGTCGACCGTGCCCAAACGCCCGTCGACCGGGCCGAAATTGCTGTTGACCGTGCCGAAACGCCCGTTGACCGGGCCCAAGGTCGCATCTAATGGTGACTCCTGAGCGATAGCCCGGAAGTCGTCACGGCATATCGAAGGAACCAGCACGCCGGCGATGACGTCCATGCGTAATGACACTCGGAGATCGACCATTCTGGGGACCGGATGCCGCTCGTGCGGGCGGGATCTCGAAGGCCCTCGTAGACAGAGAGTTTCGGCGGATGCATCGCGGTGTCCGGATCAGTCCGGCCAAGAAGATGGGCCCTTTGGACGGCATTCAGGGGGCGGTCCTTCGCGCAGGTCCAGGGGCCGTGGTCTTCGGTTTGTCGGCAGCATTTCTGCACGGCGTCACCTGGTACGACGACGAATCGCCGATCGAGATCTGCAGGAACTCGACCGGACAGGGACGTCATCGAGGTGGTGTTCGCGTACATCGCTCCGATCTGGCGCCCACCGACGTCACCACGATCGACGGACTGAGGGTTACTAACCCGATCCGGACTGCGTACGACCTGGGCCGACGGCCACCTAGATGGCGAGCCCTCGGCCATCTCGACGACATGGTCCAGTCAACCGGTCTCGACGTGAAGGCCCTGTGGCGTTACGTGGTCGACCATCCCGACACCCGAGGTATCCGACAGATTCGTGCGTTGATCCCACATATCGATCCGGCGTCCGAGTCACCTCCTGAGAGCTGGATGCGATTGCTCATCGTCGAAGGAGGATTGCCGCGGCCAGAATCGCAAATCGTCGTACACGACTCGGACGGGGTGGAGTTCGCACGTCTTGACCTGGGATATCGCCGATTCAAGCTCGGCATAGAGTTCGACGGCGCCGAGTTCCACAGTTCGGCCGAGCAGAAGCACCACGACGAACAGCGGGACCGCCGACTGGCCAGGTTGGGATGGACGATCATCCGGGTCACGGCAGAACGTCTACGCGAGTATCCCCAGGATCTCGTTGGTGAGATCGAAACCGCACTGCGTGCCTGCGGTGCTTACCGCTGACGGGAGCATCGGCACGGTCGACGGCAGTTTCGGCCCGGTCGACGGCAGTTTCGGCCCGGTCGACGGGAGTATCGGCACGGTCGACGGAAGTATCGGCACGGTCAACGGGAGTTTCGGCACGGTCGGGGCTACATGTTGCGGTAATCGCGTGTGTACATCCGCGGACCGCGACGGGCGGGCATCGGCATGTACAGCTCGATGAGCCGGATCACCCGGTAGCGATGTCCCGCATAGGGTTCGAGTAGTTCCAGCATGCGGTCGTCGTCGATCGCCGCACCGATGAGCGTGTGGCCGACCTGGGAGGGGATGTGATAGTCCCCGACCGGCACCGCGTCCGCGTCACCGACCGCGCGAACCCTCGTTTCGGCGGCCGTCCACGGCCCGACCCCTTGGAGCAGGTGGAGTTTGTCGGCCTTGCGTTCCACGTCATAACCTGCGGCCCGGACGATGGTCTTGCGCCGGGCCGGTTCGGCACCGCTGGCGTGCCACTCCCATTGTGGGATCTCGCGCCACACCTGCTGCGGCGGCGGCACCTTCATGCTCGGCGAGCCGGGCGCGGGTTCGCCGTACTTGCGCACGATGTACCGCCAGGCCCGCCAGGCTTCGCGGCCGGTCACCTTCTGCTCCAGAACGGCTGCGGCCAGCGCCTCCCACACCCGGTCGGTGCGGCCGATGCGCAGCCCCTGACCCTGATGTGCCAGCCCGGCGATCACATCGTGATGCGCGACGAACTCGTCGGCGTTGTCCTCGCTGCCCAGCATCTGGGGCATCTGGTCGAGCAACCACTCCGCGCCGGGTCCCCACGCTCTGCCCAATACCGAATTGCCCGACCGCGACACGGCCAGTGTGCCGGGCCCATCGGGCGTGTGAATCGCCCGCCAGATCGACCCGTTCGGCGCGTACTTGAACGACGGATCACTGCTACCGCGACGATGCAGACTCAACGTCGCACGAATGTTCAACGGCCCCCGCGGAATCCACTCGCGAGACAAATGCGTGGGGCCCGGCGAGATCTCGCCGGGCCCTACGATCGACATGAGATGTCTAGAGGTTGATCATGTGCCCGATGGCACCGTGGAAGGTTTCCTGCATCGCCTCGGACATCGTCGGGTGGGTGTGCACGTTCCGCGCCAACTCGGTCGCCGTCAGATCCCACTTCTGGGCCAGCGTGAGCTCGGGCAGCATCTCGGAGACGTTGTCGCCCACGAGGTGCCCGCCGATCAGCTCACCGTGGGTGTTGTCGGTGATGAGCTTGACGAAGCCGGTCGGCTCGCCGAGCCCCTGCGCCTTGCCGTTTGCCGTGAACGGGAAGGTGGACACCTTGACGTCGTAGCCTTCTTCTTTCGCCTGGTCCTCGGTCAGTCCGAACGACGCGACCTGCGGCTGGCAGAAGGTGGCGCGCGGCATCATCCGGTAGTCGTCGATGATCATCGTCTCGGCATCGCCGATGGTCTCTGCGGCCACGACACCCTGCGCTTCGGCGACATGCGCCAGCATCAGCTTGCCGGTGACGTCACCGATGGCGTAGATGCCGTCGACGTTGGTCCGCATGTGATCATCGATCGCGATGGCGCCGCGATCGGTCGTCTCAACCCCGGTCTTGTCGAGGCCGTAGCCGTCCAGACGGGGCGCGAAGCCCACCGACATCAGTACCTTGTCGACGGTGAGTTCTCCGTCTTTGTCCTTGGCGTCGGTGTACTTGACGACCACCTGCGAGCCCTGGTCGTCGATCGACTGCACCCGGGTGGAGGTGAGGATCTTGACACCGAGTTTCTTGTACGCCTTCGCCAGTTCCTTCGACGAGTCCTTGTCCTCGTTCGGCAGGACGCGGTCGAGGAACTCGACGATGGTGACGTCGACCCCGTAGTTCGCCATCACGTAGCCGAACTCCATACCGATGGCGCCGGCGCCGACGATGACGATCGAGTCGGGCAGCTCACGGGTGAGGATCTGGTCTTCGTAGGTGACCACGTTCTCCGACAGCTCGACGCCGGGAAGGAGTTTCACGGTGGCGCCCACCGAGATGATCACATTGTCGAACGTGATCTCACGGTCGCCGACCTTGATGGTCTTCGCGTCGGTGAACTCGCCGAACCCGTCGATCTCGGTGATCTTGTTCTTCTTCATCAAGAAGTGAACGCCCTTGACCATCTTGTCCGCGACCTGGCGGCTGCGGTCGAACGCAGCGCCGAAATCGAAGGTGACGTCGCCGGAGATCCCGAAGGTCTTGGCCTGATAATTGAAGACGTGCGCGAGCTCTGCGTTACGCAGCAACGCCTTGGATGGGATGCATCCGACGTTGAGGCACACCCCGCCCCAATATTTCTCTTCGATTACTGCGGTCTTCTGTCCGAGTTGCGCCAGCCGGATCGCGGCGACGTAACCTCCCGGACCTCCGCCGAGGACAACTGTGTCAAAGTGTTCAGCCACGACGTCCACCCTACGTCGCCGCACCTGCGGGCGCTGACGGATACCCCTAGTGGGAGCAGGTCTTCGTTCAGAGCGAACACGTCCGGTCACAGCGGGCGTTCAGCACGTCGGGATCCACAGCCAGCGGTCAGGACGCTTGGGCATGTCAGCGTCATCGGTGTCCGCGACCGCGTCGTCGACACCGGGGTCGAACGGGAGGTCGGTCACCGACCGGCGTCGCGCGTCGTCCCGCCCGTGCTGCCCGCGATCTCGCTGTGAACTCATCTGCATGCTCCTGCTGGGTGCGCGCGTGCGGCACATCGCCCTGTCCACGGCGCTTCGCCGACGCAACGAAATCGTCTCACCAAGGATTCGGTGCCGGGTCGTGCCCGGATTGAGATCAGCCGCCCACTCCAACTAGAACGTGTTCTTGTTTGCGATCCCAAACCGCGCTACCGTCCCAGGGGTGCAGCCCACACCGTTCGAACCAGCCTCGCTAGGTCCTCTGCGATTGAAGAATCGCCTGATCAAATGCGCCACCTTCGAGGGCGCCACGCCCGAGGCGCTGGTCACTCCCGAGTTGATCGAGTTCCACCGGGAAGTGGCAGCCGGCGGGGTGGCGATGACAACGGTCGCCTATTGCGCCGTGTCGCCCGAGGGCCGAACCGACCGCCACCAGATCTGGATGCGACCGGAAGCGATACCCGGGCTGCAGAAACTGACCGACGCGATCCACGCCGAAGGCGCCCTCGCCGCAGCTCAATTGGGTCACGCAGGACCCGTGGCCAACCCGATCTCGAATCAGGCCAAGGCCCTGGCGCCGTCACGGATTCCCGCGCCGATGGGCATCACACTGTGCCGCAAGGTCACCACCGACGACATCACATCGATGCTCGTGAAGTTCCGCCGCGCAGCCCGTATCGCCGTGGACAGCGGTTTCGACGGCCTCGAGATCCACTTCGGCCACAACTACCTGGCCAGCAGTTTTCTCAGCCCACTTCTGAACCGCCGCCACGACGAGTACGGCGGATCCCTGGTGAACCGCGCCAGGTTCTGCCGCGAGATCGCCGAGGCGGTACGCGATGAGGTCGGCGATGAGGCCGCGGTGTGGGCGAAGCTCAGCATGTATGACGGCTTTCCCGGGAGTCTGCAGGTCGATGAGGCCTGCCAGGTCGGCAGACTCCTCGAATCCGACGGGCACCTCGACGCCCTCGAACCGACCGCGGGCAGTTCACTTCTCAATCCGATGTATCTGTTCCACGGGGATGCTCCCCGCAAGGAGTTCGCTGCCTCGTTCAAGGGCGTGATGCGGTGGGGGCTCAAGGCGGTCGGGCCCTTCTTCCTCAAGGAGTACGACTACCACCCCGGCTATCTCCTGCCGCTCTCCCGACAACTACGTGAGGCCGTTTCCATGCCGCTGATCCTGCTCGGCGGGATCACCGACCGCACTTCTATGGACGCGGCCATGGCGGAAGGCTTCGAGTTCGTGGCGATGGGGCGGGCGCTGCTCCGCGAACCCGATCTGCCGCTGCGCATCGAAGCCGATCCGTCGACGGTGTCGCAGTGCATCCACTGCAATCTGTGTATGCCCACCATCTACTCCCACACCCGGTGTCCCATCCGGACGGGTGAACGGGTTGCCCACGGCGGCGTCGTGGCACCGGCCTGATCGTCACGCGAGCCGGGCGACGGACCGCATGTGCGGCAGACTGGGTCCGGTGAGCGACACCGATCCCTATCTATGGCTCGAAGATGTAACCGGCGAGAAAGCTCTGAAGTGGGTGCGCGAGCACAATCAGCCCACGATCGAGGCCCTCACCACCAGCAGTCGGTTCGCCGACCTGGAGGCCGCCGCGCTGGAGGTGCTCGACACCGACGACCGCATCGCCTACGTACGCCGCCGCGGCGAGCACCTCTACAACTTCTGGCGTGATGCGACGAATCCGAGGGGACTGTGGCGCCGGACGACCCTCGAGGGATACCGCACCGACTCACCCGAGTGGGACGTGCTCATCGACCTCGACACGGTCGCCGCCGACGAAGGCGAGAACTGGGTGTGGAAGGGCGCTCTCGTCCTACGGCCGGACCATCGCCGGGCCTTGATCCTGCTGTCCAGAGGGGGCGCCGACGCGTCGGTCGTCCGCGAGTTCGATCTGCGAACCCGCACCTGGATCACCGCCGATGACGGTGGTTTCGAGCTCCCGGAGAACAAATCCGACATCAGCTGGATCGACGAGGACACCGTCTACGTCGGCACAGACTTCGGCGATCAGCCCGACGGCGAGTCGTCCCTGACCAACTCGGGCTATCCGCGGGTGGTGAAGCGCTGGTCACGTGGCACCTCGCTCGAGCAAGCCGAGACGGTGTACACGGGCGCAACGAGTGATGTTGCCGTACAAGCGATGTACGACGACACGATCGGATTCGAACGACATTTCCTGATCAGGTCCACCGACTTCTTCAATCAGGAGTTCTACGAGCTCACCGACAGCGAGCCCACCCTGATCGACGTCCCCACCGACGCGCACACCAGTGTGCACCGCAACTGGTTGCTCGTGTTCACCCGCTCACCGTGGAACCTCGCGAACCCGGGCGTGCACAACCAGGACCAGAGCGAATCGACCTACGCCACCGGCACCTTGGTGGTGTTCGACTACCCGTCGTACCTTGCGGGCGACCGCACAGGAACAGTGCTCTTCGCACCCGACGACCACACCAGCCTGCAGAACTTCTCGTTCACCTCTGCACACCTGGTCTTGGTGACCCTGCGCGACGTGCAGACCGAACTACGTTTGCTGAGCGTGACCGACTGGTCGGTGTCCGAGCTGCCCGGTCTACCTGAACTGGCCACCATCTCCGTGCTCGACACCGACCCCGACCACAGCGACGAATTGTTCTTGTCGGCAAGCAGTTTCACCACCCCACCGAGCCTGCTGCACGGGTCGAGCACCGACGGAGTGGCCCCCATCAAGCAATCGCCCGAGTTGTTCGACGCGTCCACGGTGTCCGCATCGCAACACTTCGCGACGTCGGACGACGGCACGCAGATCCCTTACTTCGTGATCAAGCGGGACGATGTGTCGCAGGGCCCGACCCTGCTGTACGGATACGGCGGTTTCGAGAACTCGATGACACCCGCGTACGGCGCGATATCGGGTCGGAACTGGATCGCCCGTGGCGGTGTGTACGTGATCGCGAACATTCGCGGCGGCGGCGAATACGGTCCCACCTGGCACACTCAGGCCCAGCTCGCGGGCAGGCATCTTGTGTACGAGGATTTCGCTTCTGTGGCAGAGGATCTCGTCGACCGGGGACTCACCACCGCGGACAAACTCGCGGCACAGGGCGGTTCCAACGGCGGGCTGCTGATGGGCGTGATGCTCACCAGTTACCCAGAACTGTTCGGCGCCTTGGTCTGCCAGGTTCCACTTCTCGACATGCGGCGCTACCACCTTCTGCTGGCAGGAGCGTCATGGGTGGCCGAGTACGGCGACCCCGACGACCCCGAGCAGTGGGAGTTCATCTCCAAGTACTCGCCCTACCAGTTGTTGCGGGCCGATGCGACGTACCCGGCGCTTCTGATGACCACCTCCACCCGTGACGACCGGGTGCATCCAGGCCACGCACGTAAGTTCGTCGCACGCATGGAGGAGCTCGGCCATTCCGTGGACTACTACGAGAACATCGAAGGCGGGCACGGCGGCGCCGCCGACAACAAGCAGGCCGCGTTCAAGTCAGCCCTCGCCTACGAGTTCCTGTGGGAGAAATTGGGCGGATGAGTCGGGCCGGTCGGGTCAGCGAAGTCTGAGCAACACCACACCGTCATCGGCCGCCACGCGCACGTACTGCCCGCTGTCCTCGATCTTCTCGAGCGCCTTGTTGGTGTCGGCCTTGTTGGCCGGGAAAAGTCCGGAGATGTTGGTGTCCACCATGATCCATTGCGCGGTGGAACGATCACGCTTCTGCTTCGGGAACAGGGTCACCTCGTGATCGGCGACGAGATGCGGAGCCAGGTTGTTGGTGGTGGCCACGGATTGGCCGTCGGGGATCGTCGCGCCGAACTCGTCGACGGCCTGCGCTTGGTCGCCGCGTGAATAGAAGTCGCGTTCGGTGAGCCGGTCCAGGGGCCCGGCCCAGGCCAGGACCACCGCGATCGCGGCAGCCGCTGCAGCGAAGCCGACAACGGTACGTTGCGACATCGACCGCCCCCGCAATCTGATCAAGGCGTCGAGCATCGCGACGATCATGATGGGCATCAACGTCGCGTTGTAGTGGAAGCCGAAGCCCCAGTACAGGTGGTTCACGCTGAGGAAACGCCAGGCCAGAGTCGGCACTGCCACCAGGATGATCGGTGAGCGAACGGCCAGGAACAGTGTGATCACCAGTAGGAGAAATGCGGTGGAGGCACGCGCGTCACCCTGCGACACCCCGATGATGAATCCGCGTACACCCTCTGCCGGCGAGTCGGCGAACTTCGACTCGTAGGTGTAGTCGCCGCTTCCCATCGCCGGGATGATCACCTTGGCCGCGATCAGCGTCCAAGCCGCGCCCCAGATCGCGGTGCCGGCGGCCCATCGATAGGACACGCGGCCGAATCGCAGCGCGACGACGGCAGCGATCACCACAACCGTGACGCCGAGATCCTCTTTGCAGAAGACGAGTGGCAGGGCGTACAGCAGGGCAGCCCGCCAACGCTCTTCCACCACGGCGACGAGGCTGAACGCCAGCAGGGGCACCGCGAGCGCGATCTCGTGGAAGTCGAACGCCAGTGCCTGGGCGATCCCCCATGCCAGCCCGTAGGCGATCGCGGTGAAGACCCCGACAGCCATGCCGAGTCGTGTGGCCGCCAGCCGGACGATCGGTATCGCCGCGAGCGCGAACAGGAGCCCCTGCACGACCAGCAAGGTGACCGGCGTGGGGAACAGCCGATACAGCGGTCCGATCACAGCGATCCATGGCTGGAAATGATCTCCGAGGAGGTTGACGTCGGTGCCTTCGAGCGGCACGACGGGGGCGCGGAAGTGCCCGTAGGCCTTCACTGCCTGCGTGAAGATTCCCAGATCCCACCCGGTGGAGCCGAAACGCTCGTGGCGCTGGATCGAGTACAGGCAGTAGATCGCCGCCAACACGGCGAACGTGGCGAGCGCCAAGATCCACGGCGGCGTGCGGACCGCGATCAGTACGTCGGTGAGTCGCGTCCGCGCCGAACCACTCCCGACGGTGGAGGTCGACGAATCGGGAGCCGGTCCGTCCGACTGCCGCGGCGACACGTCCGTCGCAGCGCGGGTTGCGCGGACCTCGGTCACCTCATCCATGGGTCGCCTGCCAAGACATTCAGCAACCGTAACCCGAGATTCTGTGTTTGCGCTGACGGTCCCGATCCCTTTACGAGCTCTCCCGGCCGGCCGATATCAGTCGGGGAGCATCGGTGCAGCCATGCCCTGATCGCGTCCGATGAGAACTGCTCGCGTCACTGCCCCGGCACCGAAGCGGTCCCTGAGCCCGTCGATGGTGATGTCCAGTTTCTCCTGATGGTGCTCGTCGAACGGCAGCGCGAGCTGGATGGAGTCGTTGCTGTCGAGGTTCGTCAACGACAACCCGATCAGCGTGCAGCCCTTGTCCCGGATCAGCGGCATGGCTTCGTCGAGCAGCGCACGCGCCGCCGTCATGAGTACCTGGGTGCCGTCGGTGGGTTCGTACAGAGTTCGTGAACGCGTCACCCGGGTGAAATCGTCGAACCGCAGCCGCAGGATCACGGTGCGACACACGCGTTCTGCTTTACGCAGGCGTTTACCCAGCCGATCGACGATGCCCACCATGGACGCCTCTAGATCCTCCTGGGTTTTGGGTCGCCTACCCATCGCTCGCTGGGACCCGATCGACCGGCGACGACGCCCGACCTCGACCCGACGTGGATCGCGTGCCATCGCCAGCGCATACAGGTGTGAACCGGCGCCGCGACCGAGCAGCGACGCGAGAGTCGGCTGACCAACGGCCGCGAGGTCGCCCACGGTGGACAGGCCCGCGTCGCGAAGCTTGCGCGATGTCACCGCCCCGACACCCCAGAGCCGTTCGACCGGCAACGGGTGCAGGAACTCGAGTTCACCACCCGGCGGCACCTCGAGCAGTCCGTCCGGCTTTCCCACCGCACTGGCGACCTTCGCGAGAAACTTGGTACGCGCGATGCCGACAGTGATCGGCAGCCCGACCTCGATCCTCACCCGCTCGCGTAGTCGGGCGCCGATCTCGGCTGGCGAGCCACTCACCCGGTAGAGGCCGCCGACATCGAGGAACGCCTCATCGATCGAGATGCCCTCCACCAGCGGCGTGGTGTCCCGGAAGATGTCGAAGACTGCCTGACTGGCCTCGACGTAGCTCTCGAAACGAGGCCGCATCACCACAGCGTCCGGGCACATGGCGACCGCCTCGCGGCCGTTCATCGGCGTGCGCACCCCGCGTGCCTTGGCCTCGTAGCTGGCCGCGAGGACCACGCCTCCACCGCCCACGATGACCGGACGGCCGCGCAGCTCGGGGTGGTCGCGCTGCTCGACCGAGGCATAGAAGGAGTCGAGGTCGGCGTGCAGGATGCTGGCCAGCTCCCGCTGCTCTTCGGACACGAACACATGTTCGCATGCCGGTCTGACACCACGCGTGGAGTGCGTGCCGCGACGCGAGGGTCAGTAGCGGCGACGCTCCAGCGCAACCGAGATCAGCAGACCCACCGCACCGAGGGCGACGCCGGCGCCGACGGCGATCAGACCCACCTCCTGCATGTCACCGACGACCTTGTCGACGATGATGTCGGCGACCTCCCGGGCCGAGTCATCGGCGCCGGAGACCTCGTCGAGGGCCCGTCGTTGCACGCCCTCCCCGAGGAGCCAGGTCGCGATCCCGCCGAGGATCACCCCGAAGCCCACGGCCAAGAGCACAAAGCCCCGCCGTCGTGCGACCACGAGGGCGAGCACCGTGGCGACCACCGCGATGACCAACGAGCTGATCGCGAGCAGACCGATCTGGTTGCCCAGATTGTGGTACCGACCTGCCTCGAGTCCCGACTGGGCAGAATCGCTCAGCGGCACCAGGATCGGCCCCTTGATCTCGATGCCACCGAAACCCACGTCCGCGATGACACGGTTGACCATCGCCGTCAGGTCGAGAGACATCACCTCACCCTCGTTTTCGGGCGTGGCCTCCTCGAACAGCCAATCGTGCTGCTGGATCATCGCGTCGGCGAAGTCCTGCTCGAAGTTGTCGCTCTTGGTATAGGTGTCGGCGAGCGGGGCGATCAGGCCATCAGGGACCAGGGGCGCCTGCGACGACACCTGAGCGGTGATCTCGTCGGCGATGTACTGCTGCACGGTCGCGTTGTCGGCCAGCGGCGCCACGGTCTCCCGGAATCCGTCACGATCGACAACTCGCTCGTTCACGAAGAACGCGGGCACGGCGACGGCGGCCGCGACGATGGCGACCAGGCACAGCACGGCGGCAAGGAAGGAGCGCACCGGCCCAGGTTACAGATCGGGCGGCGTGAACCGCGGTAGGCAGGCCATGACCGTCATACGACCGCTCGCGAGTGCCATCGGTGTCTACTCCCCCAGCAGATCGCGTGCCCGGCCGACGATGAGCGGATCCGGCTCGCCGACGATGTTGGCGTCCTTGTCGTCGTAGTCGAACAGGCTCAGCACGTACCGCATCGCGTTGATGCGGGCCCGCTTCTTGTCATTGCTCTTGACGACGATCCACGGCGCTTCTTCGGTGTCGGTCTCCGCGAACATCTCTTCTTTGGCGGCGGTGTACTTGTCCCACTTGTCCAGGGACGCGATGTCCATCGGCGACAATTTCCACTGACGCACCGGGTCCACCTGACGAATCGCGAAGCGGGTGCGCTGTTCCAGCGGGGACACCGAGAACCAGAACTTCACCAGATCCATCCCGTCGTCGATCAGCATGGCCTCGAAGAGCGGGGCCTGCCGCAGGAACTGGGCGTGCTGTTCGTCGGTGCAGAACCCCATCACCCGCTCGACACCGGTGCGGTTGTACCAGGAGCGGTCGAACATGACGATCTCCCCGGCGGCGGGCAGATGCTGCACGTATCGCTGGAAGTACCACTGGGTCGATTCACGCTCGGACGGCTTCTCCAGCGCGACCACCCGGGCACCGCGTGGATTCAGATGCTCCATGAAGCGTTTGATGGTGCCGCCCTTGCCCGCCGCATCGCGCCCTTCGAAGACGAACACGTGCCGGCTGCTCGTGCGCTTGCTCCACTTCTGGAACTTCAGCAACTCGATCTGCAGCAGCCGCTTCTCCAGCTCGTACTCGTCGCGACTCATGCGCTCGTCGTACGGATAGTCCTCACGCCAGGTGTCGATGACGTTGCGCCCGGGAAGGGTCAGGAGGCGGGGATCGTCATCATCGCGGTCGTCGACGAGGAACTGGGTGGTGTCGGCGAGGTCGACGATCTTTTGGAGGGCCTCGCGGCCGGCGACGACGCTGAAGTCGGGACCGACGTCAGGGTGGTCCGGCCCGAAATCCGAGAGGCGCAGAATTTCATTCACCTCTCCAAACTAAACCGGACGCACCGCTGTCACATGGCCGAAGGGTGAACTGGCGGTGATGCGGTCACGGTCGACACCGGCCGGACGCCGATACCCAGACAGGGCAAAGGGCGACACCGTGATCGGCGCCGCCCTTCGCATGGAGGTGCGGGGGTTGATTTCTGCCCCCGCAGTGTGGGTTCTAAGAGGCCGGCCGCGGGGTGGAGAGCCAGATGCCGCCGGATCCGATGCAGGCCTGCCCAGTCGAGGTGTCGACCGCTGCGGCGAAGCTGCCCGAACATGTGGTGCCGTAAGGGCCCGAGTAGGCCGTACCGCCCCAGCCGGCAACCGCTATCGACGTACCGCCCGCACGAGCCTGGCTGACGGCCATCCCGCCGGGCCCGGTGGTGATCGAGTATCCCGTGCCACCCGTCACCGCACCGGACAGAGCCGACGTATTCGGTTGCAGGTTGTATGCATTGGCGTTTCCGCCGGTGTTCGACGATGCGACCGCTGTGCCGTTGCGGCTGTGGTCTTCAGCGTGCGCAAAGCTGCCGGGGCCGGCCTTCGCTCCACACGCGCCGTACCCGTCTGTCTGAATCACGTTGTGCCCGTTGGCCGCAGTACAGGTCAACGGATCGGCCGATGCTCCACCCGCCCCTGCAAGACCGGCCAGCGCGAGCGCCGCGGTACCGATCAGCCCGGCCACCCCCGCCCGCACCAAGCCACGAGGACGAACACGAAAGACATTGCTACTGAACAACATTGATCCCATCACGAACGAAACACACGTATCCAGTGCCCCCCGTCAAGGCATTGGCCGGCCGGTGCAGTGGTACCACGTCGGCCTTACCGAACAGACCATACTCCGGCCGGAGCGGACACAACCCCCGTTCTTGTGCATCGGTCTGATCACGAAAACTCCGTCGCCGTCAATGCCCACGTCGCCGCGACTCCCCCGCGCAAAAGCGAGGGGACGGCCCGCCGGCAGGTGTACTTTTTGGTCCATGCCTGTCAACGCGAAGACCGAATTCGACATCGACGCCCCTCCCGCCGTCGTCATGGAGATCTTGATGGACGTGGAGGCGCTACCGCAGTGGTCTGGCCCCCACAAAAAGGTGGAGATCCTGGAAGAACACGAGGACGGCGCACCCAAGAAGGTGAAGCTCGAACTGCAGGCGGTCGGCCTGACCGACCACCAGGTCCTCGACTACAGCTGGACCGAGAACACCTGCACCTGGGACCTGATCGAAGCCGATCAGCTGAGCTATCAGCACGGCCAGTACACGATCACCCCCAAAGGCGACAAAACCCATGTCGAGTTCGTGCTCGACGTGGAACTGAAGGTGAAGTTGCCAGGGCTGATCGTGAAGCAGGCTCAGAAGACGGCGCTCAACACCGCGCAGAAGGGACTCAAGGAGGAGGCCAAGCGCCGCCAGCGCTGACGCCCGCGCCGTCAGCCGATACGGCCGTACAGGTGCTCGGCGTAGAGCCGGATGACCAGTCGCTTGTCCTCCACCATGGCGCGGGCGAAGTCGTCCCAGTCGGGATGTTCGCCGAGTACGTCGCGGTAGAGGTCGATCAACTCCGACACGGTGTCGTCCTCGGTGGTCGCCGCTGCGACCGCGCTCAGTTCCACCCGCCCCTCGGCCACCGCGTAGTTCCAGCCGTCAGCGCTGCTCACGTGGATACTGGCGCGCGGGTCACGACGCAGGTTGGCGACCTTTGCCCGATCCGCGGTGACCGAGATGCGTACGCACTGCTCTCGGGGATCGAAGGAGTAGCTGACGGTGGAGAGTTGCGGGACCCCGCTGCGCCGGATGGTCGCCAGGGTCCCACGGGTGTGTTCGGTGATGAACTCGGACAGGGCAGCTCGGTCGGTGGGCACACCTCGACTATCGCCCCACGCGTTCGGTGCCGCAAGTACGCCGATCTCTGCGCCCGGTCCGTGATCAGGCCGGGACCAGAATCACCCTGACCGCAACGGTTCTGCCGTACCCCGTGCCGCCCTAACCTCCGATGTACACCCGCGTCGCCGTACGCCAGTCACATCAGGAGCCCGATGTCAGCACCACTAGAATTGTCCACCGACGTGCTCGTGATCGGCGGCGGCCCTGCCGCGGCGTGGGCGGCGCTGCACGCCCGGCAGGGTGGTGCCGAGGTGATTCTCGTGGACAAGGGATATTGCGGAACAAGCGGCGCCACAGCGCCTTCGGGCACCGGCGTCTGGTACGTGGCCCCCGATCCGGAGTTGCGCGGCGCAGCCAAGGCCAGCCGCGAAGCTCTGGGGGGATACCTCGCGGACCATTCCTGGATGGACCGCGTCCTCGACCAGACCTACCTGAACATGAACCGCCTGGCCACCGAGGGCCGTTATCCCTTCCCCATCGATCCCGAGACCGGCCGGGAGAACCGCACCGGTGTGCAAGGTCCCGAATACATGCGGCGGATGCGAGCCTGGATCACGCGAGCAGGCGTCACGATCCTCGACCACTCCCCGGCCCTGGAACTGCTGGTGGAACCCGACGGCTCGGTGCGCGGTGCGGCCGGGTACCAACGACATCACCATCGCGACTACTCGATCACCTCCGGCGCGGTGGTGCTGGCCAGCGGCGGTTGCGCATTCCTGTCCCGGGCGCTGGGCACAAACGTCGACACCGGCGACGGAACGCTGATGGCCGCAGAGGTGGGGGCCCAGCTCTCCGGGATGGAGTTCTCCAACGCATACGGCATCGCGGCAGCCGGGTCCACGGTGACCAAGACCGCCTACTACGGATACGCCACCTTCTTCCATGACGACGGGCGCGTACTCGAGGGCGCCGGGTCTTCCGGTGGACGCTCGGTGATCGCGCGAACGTTGCTCAGCGAGAAGGTGTTCGCTCAACTGGACCGCGCCGACGAAGACGTACAGCGCAGGATGCGTCTCGGTCAGCCCAACTTCTTCCTGCAGTTCGACCGTCGCGGCATCAATCCGTTCACCGACCGTTTCGAGGTGGACCTGATCGCGGAGGGCACCGTTCGCGGAACCGGAGGTGTTGATCTCGTCGACGACACCTGCGCCACCTCGGTGCGAGGGCTCTACGCGGCAGGTGACGCGGCGACCAGGGAACGCATCTGCGGAGGCTTCACCGGCGGCGGCAGCCACAATTCGGCATGGGCCATGTCGTCGGGAACCTGGGCGGGTTCCGCTGCGGCACAGCACGCCTTGGCCCAGTCCCCGATCGGTCAACACGATCTGATCGGGGCGGGTCGGGCCGGCCTGCGTCCCACGTCCCGCCCGTCGCTGCAGCCCGACGAGGTGATGGCGGCGGCGCGACAACAGTTGCTCCCGCTGCGCAAGAACTACCTGCGGCATGGAGATCGTCTGGTGGAAGCGGTGAACGAACTCGACACGCTGTGGGCCGGCCTGTCCGCCGACCTGGGTCCACTCGCCGGCCCCGACCGGGTGCGGGCCAGACAAGCAGCCGCCGTCACCGCGGTGGGCCGATGGATGTACCGATCTGCGTTGAGCCGCACCGAAACTCGGGGCATGAGCAAACGTGAGGACCATCCCGAACAGGATCCGGGCCAGCACCACCACATCCTGTCCGGCGGCCTGGACGAGGTGTGGACACGGCCGCGGGCAACCGCTCCGACGCTGGCCCACGCGTCATGATCGAACTCGTCCTGGCGGACAAGTGCATCGGGTGCGACAAGTGCATCGATGCGTGCCCCACCGACGTGTTCGATCGCGGGACCGACGGGATCCCACGCATCGCAAGGCAATCGGACTGCCAGACCTGCTTCATGTGCGAGGCGTATTGCCCCACCGACGCACTTTATGTGGCACCGTCGTCCGAACCGGTCGCCGATCGGACGACGCTGGCGGACGCGCCGCTCGGATCCTATCGAGCCGAGCTCGGCTGGGGTCACGGACGGACGCCGGGAAGTCGGGTGGCCATCGGTCCGGCCATCCCGCACGGAGCGCTGCCACCCAGGATCATCGCCGTCGGCGACTGACCATTGCCACACCGCTCAGTGCTGCGTCAGTTGATCATTCGGGAGCACCGACGTTGAACTCGTTGGGGTCTGCACCCACACGTACCCCATCGTTCAGCGTGGCGATGTCGCCGAGATCAGCGTCGGTGAGTTCGAAGTCGAACACGTCGATGTTCTGGGCGATCCGGTCGGGATTGACCGACTTGGGGATGACGACGAGACCGTTCTGCAGATGCCATCGGATCAGGATCTGAGCCGGCGACTTGCCGTGCTGCTCACCGATCCGGGCGATCAGCGGATCGGTCAACAGGGTGTTCGGTTTGGAGTCCTTACCCCAGCCCGAATTGCTGGTGCCCCCGAGTGGGCTCCACGATTCGACGACGATGCCATGCTGGTCCGCGACGTCGCGGATCTGATGCTGCGGTAGATGCGGATGCAGTTCCACCTGATCGACGGCCGGCAACGTTCCGCCCCGATCCACCAGCAGTTCGAGGTGGCGGGGTTCGAAGTTGCACACGCCGATCGCCTTTGCGCGACCGCTCTGCGCAATCTCCTCGAGCGCGTCCCACGTCCTGAGCAATCGGTCGTCGTCCAGCAGAGGCCAATGGATCAGGTAGAGATCCACGTAGTCCAGCCCGAGCCGCGACAAGCTCTGGTCGAACGCCTGCTTCGCCGGCTCGAATCCCTGGTCGGCGTTCCACAGTTTTGTGGTGACGAACAGTTCGGAACGATCGACGGACGCGGCTGCAAGAGCACGACCGACACCCTCTTCGTTCCCATACGCGGCCGCGGTGTCGATGTGGCGGTAACCGGCGTCGTCGATCGCAGACCGGACGGCCTGCTCGGTCTCCTCGTTGGACGCCTGCCACACCCCCAGGCCCAGCTGCGGAATGGACGTCCCCGAGTTGAGGTCGATGGTCGGAACATTTGTGGTCATGGAACAAGCGTAACGAGAAGCAACGGTACGGCCGTTCCATTTCGTGGCCGGCTCACGCCGAACGGGCGTCACGAGCGACGGTCGCGATCTCGTCGACCGTCATCCCTCCCCAGATGCCGTGTTTCTCGTCGAACTCCACGGCATGGTCGCGGCACTGCCGCACCACGGGGCAGCCGTGGCACAGTGCTTTGGCCTCGGCCTCGCGGCGCCTTCGGACTGCGGCGGGCTCTCGTCCGGACGGTGCGAAGAAGATCTCCCAGTCGATCCCCTGATCGCGGCAACGCCCGCGCACCCGCCAATCCCAGCCGCCCACACCCGATTCGGCGCCGAACGCAAACACTTCCACAACCCACTCCCCTTGGTTGATCGCTCTCTGCCGCCAAGCATTCATGACGACATGCGCCGAGCGGAGTGTTGTCGCCGACCGAGTCCGAACCATTGACATCGGTACGGCGGGCAGTCAAGCAGACTTACCGTGAGCGCTCAGGTCGCGATGGGAGTCGAGTTCTTCACGCAGACGGGCGAACCATCCGCACGACGTTCCCCCATAACGCCTGCTGTATTCGATTGCCCGCGCCGCGAGAGCCGAACGAGTGTGCCGATCATCGGGCCGACCTTCGACAGGCGCGCACAGGTGCATCGTCGGTATCGCCTGTGGCGCTTCGGGATGCGCGGCCGCAGCCGCCATCATGAGGTGATCGGCGGACATCAGACTGCTCATGGGCATGGCACGCTCCAATAGACGGTTGATACCCATTGAGCCGGTGATCGTCGCAGTTGGCGAGGGTTAGAGTCACGCTGATCGAGACTCCGCGGACAGGAATCTCTCTCGTGACAGGTCCGTTGGCAGGACAACACGCCAACAGCGAGTCCGCCCGCCGACCTTCACCGGAGAGTTCTGAATGCCGATCACCGACAAACTGCATCTCGCGATCGCCCTCGAGGGCGCGGGATGGCATCCGGCCGCCTGGCGCGAGCCCACGGCGAGACCCGCTGAACTGCTGACCGCGCGTTACTGGGCTGACCTGGTGGGCGTCGCTGAAGCCGGGCTGGTGGACTTCGTGACGATCGAGGACACGTTCGGTATCCGGCCGGCCGGACTCGATGCGCCCTCACCACGCACCGACCGAGTCAGCGGGAGGCTCGACTCGGTCCTGATCGCGTCACGGGTGTCACCGCTGTCGCGGCATGTCGGGTTGGTTCCTGCCGCCACCGTCACCCATACCGAGCCGTTCCATCTGTCGAAGGCGATCGCGACCCTCGACTACGTCAGCAGCGGCAGGGCCGGCGTCCGGGTGCAGGTGTCTGCCCGACCACACGAGGCTGCTCTGTTCGGCAGACGCACGTTCCCGGAGCTCGCGGTCGCCGATGCCGGCGACCCGGCGACCGCCGAGCTGGTGGCCGACCTCTTCGAGGAGGCGGGTGACTACGCCGAGGTGCTCCGTAGGCTCTGGGACAGTTGGGAAGACGACGCGGAGGTCCGCGACAAGGCCACCGGACGCTTCGTCGACCGTGACAAATTGCACTACATCGATTTCGAAGGCCGGTTCTTCTCGGTGCGAGGACCGTCCATCACGCCTCGACCACCGCAAGGTCAGCCCATCATCACTGCCCTGGCGCACCAGAACATCCCGTATCAGTTCGTCGGAACGTCTGCTGACATCGGCTTCATCACCCCGGCTGACGTCGCTGACGCCGAGGCGAGCATCGCCATCATCCGTACCGCGCAGGATCAGGCCGGCCGCGCCGACGAGATCGTCCACGTGTTCGCCGACCTCGTGGTCTTCCTCGGTGTCACGACAACCGCAGCTGAAGCACACAAAGCACGACTCGATGATCGAGCGGGCATCCAGTACACGAGCGACGCAGAGGTATTCGTCGGAACTGCCGAGGCCCTCGCCGATCGACTCGCCGAACTGTCCGATGCCGGTATCACCGGCTTCCGATTGCGGCCCGGCTCGATACCTGGCGATCTGGAGGCCATCACCCGGGACCTCGTCCCCGAATTACAACGTCGCGGCCTGTTCCGCACCCACTACGAATCGAGCACTCTGCGAGGCCATCTCGGCCTCCCCCGTCCGGTGAACCGATTCCAGACCACAGCGGAGTTGATCAACCGATGACCAAACAGGTGCATCTGGCCGCGCACTTCCCGGGCGTCAACAACACGACGGTGTGGAGCGATCCCGAAGCGGGCAGTCACATCGAGTTCGAGTCGTTTGTGCACTTCGCACGCACCGCCGAGCGCGCCAAGTTCGACTTCCTGTTCCTCGCCGAGGGACTTCGCCTACGTGAGCAGAACGGGCTGATCTACGACCTCGACGTGGTCGGGCGGCCGGACACCTTCACCGTGCTCGCAGCTCTCGCCGCCGTCACCGAACACCTCGGGCTGACCGGCACCATCAACTCCACGTTCAACGAACCGTATGAGGTGGCCCGCCAGTTCGCGAGCCTGGATCACCTCACCGCCGGTCGGGCCGCATGGAACGTGGTGACCTCCTGGGACGAGTTCACCGGCGAGAACTTCCGCCGAGGCGGCTACCTCCCGAAGGAGCAGCGCTATCACCGGGCCAGGCAGTTCCTCGAAGTCGCCACGGAGCTCTGGGATTCGTGGCAGGACGACGACATCGTGGCCGACAAGGAGTCGGGGACGTACCTGCGGCGCCCTGAGGCAGGCTCGTTTGCGCACCGCGACGACCAGTTCGACATCGCCGGGCAGTTCAACGTTCCCCGCAGTCCACAGGGCCGCCCGGCCATCTTTCAGGCCGGTGACTCGGACGAGGGCCGCGAGTTCGCGGCAGCGAAGGCCGACGCCATCTTCTCCAGGCACTCCACACTGGTCGACGGCCAGGCGTTCTACAAGGACGTCAAAGGCCGACTGGCCACCTATGGCAGACGCAGTGAAGACCTGCTGATCCTGCCGGCAGCGACGTTTGTTCTCGGCGACACCGACGCCGACGCCGCCGACCGCGCACACGAGATCCGGTTGCAACAGGTCAGTGGCCAGACCGCGATCAAGTTCCTCGAGCAGCTGTGGAATCGCGACCTGTCCGACCACGACCCAGACGGCCCACTGCCGTCGATCGATCCCCTGCCGGGCGAGAACACGGTCGCCAAGGGTCGGGCCAGCGTGCGTATCCACCGGGATCCGCGCGACGTGGCGAACGAATGGCGAGCACGGGCCGAGGCGGACAACCTCACCACACGCGAGCTGATCGTCGAGGTGACCGGCCGGCAGTCGTTCATCGGGTCGCCGGATACGGTCGCGCGCACCATCAACGAATTCGTCCAGGAAGATGCAAGCGACGGCTTCATCCTCGTTCCGCACATCACCCCGGGCGGGCTCGACGAGTTCGCCGACAAGGTGGTCCCGCTGCTGCAGGAACGCGGCGTCCACCGAACCGACTACGAAGGTTCCACCCTGCGCGACCACCTGGGACTCACGCGTCCGGAGAGCTGAACAAGCGTCGGTCAGTGTTCGCGTTCTTCGAGGCGCAGTGGCCAGGCCTCGTCCGGGATGTCACGAAGGTGGCAGGGCTCGTCGCGCGCGGTGAACCAACCGCGGTAGTGGATGAGCTCACCGAGGACCGGGTTGCGCACCGACGCGTCCACCCGGAACCGGTTGTGCCGTTCGTCCCAGCCCTCGATGTACCTCATCCGCGCAGCCAGTAGGCCGCGCATGCCCACCTTCGGGCCGGCGAGCAGCCGCATCGGGCCACTCTCGAAGACCAGAGAACCGCGGGCGTCGGCGTGTGCCTCGAGCGGCCAGAGCAGTTCCGGGCCGTCGCCGAAGTAGTCGACCAGTCCCTCGCGGCCGTCGACGAGCAGCGAGTTCAGACCATGCGAGCCGGTTGTGTAGTCGAACGACCGAAGCACCGCGAGGCATTCACGCCCGAGCTCGTCCTGATAGCAGTAGTTGTGCATCGTGAACGGGACGAGCCTGCTGGTCTTGGTGGGCATCGCGTTGCGTTTACGCATGTGGAACAACATCGCGGGCAGCATCGCCGAACAGTAGACCGACTCGAGCATCCCACCGGCCACCTGCGACAGTTGCGAGGTGGAATCGATCCCATACCGCCATTGCATGTTGGGATGCAGGTTCTCGAATTCCCGACCGAGAACATTCTGGATGACCGAACTCACCGATACCGACCGTTCCCCGTACCAGACATGAGGTCTGAATGTACTACGAGCGGCCTGCCTAAAATGTTTGGTCGGACCCCGCGACCGAATACTGCCGGCAACACCCGGTAACAACCGATATCTGCCACAACCGAAGGAGCATCACGTGAGCGCTCAAGTCGAAGAGATGGAGTTCGCCACCGAGACGCGGCAACTCCTGGATCTGATGATCCACTCGATCTACTCGAACAAGGATTCATTTCTCCGCGAGCTGGTGTCCAACGCCAGCGATGCCCTCGACAAGCTGCGCCTGGAGTCGTACCGGAACAAGGATCTCGAGGTCGACACCTCCGACCTCCACATCGAGATCTCACTTGATCCCGACGCCCGGACATTCACCATCACCGACAACGGGATCGGCATGTCTCGTGATGAGGTCGTCGACCTCATCGGCACGCTCGCGAAGTCGGGTACGGCCGATGTCCGCCGCAAGCTGAAAGAGGCAAAAGAGGCCGAGGCTGCGGGCTCGGGCGCTGCCGAGGAGCTCATCGGCCAGTTCGGCATCGGCTTCTACTCGACGTTCATGGTGGCCGACAAGGTCACCCTGCTGACCCGCAAGGCCGGCGAGACCTCCGCGACGCGGTGGGAATCGGCAGGCGCGGGTACGTACACGATCGAGGACGTCGCCGAAGCACCGCAGGGCACCTCGGTGACGCTGCACCTCAAGCCTGAGGACGCCGAGGACGATCTGCACGACTACACCTCGGTGCCCAAGATCCGTCAGCTGGTCAAGAAGTACTCCGACTTCATCTCCTGGCCGATCCGCATGGACGTGACCACTCCGGTGCCACCGAAGGCCCCGAGTGACGACGACGCGGATGACGCAGCCGCCGACGGCGACGAGCCGACCGAGACCACCACCACGGAGGTGCTCAACTCGCAGAAGGCGCTCTGGACCCGACCCCGGTCGGAGGTGACCGACGAGGAGTACGCGGACTTCTACCGGCACATCAGCCACGCGTGGGACGAGCCTCTCGAGATCATCCCGATGAAGGCCGAAGGCACCTTCGAGTACCAGGCCCTGCTCTTCATCCCGTCCACGGCACCGTTCGACCTGTTCATGCGCGAACGCCGCACCGGCGTCCAGCTCTACGTCAAGCGCGTGTTCATCATGGACGACTGCGAAGAGCTGATGCCCGAGTACCTGCGTTTCGTCAAGGGGCTCGTCGATGCACAAGACCTGTCTCTCAACGTCTCTCGCGAGATCCTGCAGCAGGACCGGCAGATCAAGGCCATCCGGCGGCGGTTGACCAAGAAAGTTCTCTCGACGGTCAAGGACATGCGGGCCAATGACCGCGAGAAGTACGACACCGTGTGGTCGCAGTTCGGCCGGGTCCTCAAAGAGGGCTTGCTCCAGGACGCAGACAACCGGGACGCGCTCCTGGCGATCTGTTCGTTCAGCTCCACCCATTCGGTCGACACCGCCACAACGCTGGCCGAGTACGTCGAACGGATGAAAGACGACCAGAGCCAAATCTTCTATGCCACAGGCGAATCACGCGAGCAGCTGGAGAACTCGCCGCATCTCGAGGCGTTCAAGAAGAAGGGTATCGAGGTGCTGCTGCTCACCGACCCGATCGACGAGATGTGGGTCGGCCAGATCTTCGATTTCGAGGGCAAACCCCTGCAGTCCGTGGCCAAGGGCGAAGTCGATCTGTCCGACACAGCCGACAAGGAAGACGACGACAAAGACAACAAGCAGTTCGACGAGTTGCTCACCTGGTTGACCGGCGTCCTCATCGACGACGTCAGTCAGGTGCGGTTGTCGAGCCGGCTCACCGATTCGGCGGCCTGCATCGTCGGTGAGGCGCAGAGCCTTTCGCCTGCCCTCGAACGGATGTACCGGGAATCGGGGTACCCGATGCCCGACAGCAAGCGCATCCTCGAACTCAACCCTGATCACGCCCTCACCAAGGGACTCCAGGAGGCCTTCGCGGCTCGCGGCGACGACGAGTCGCTTCGACAGACGGCCGAATTGCTCTATGGCGCAGCATTGCTGGCCGAAGGTGGTACCCCGAAGCAGCCGGCTGCCTTCAGCAAGACGTTGGCCAACCTGCTCACCAAGACGGTGTCAGCCGCCGAATAGGCATCGATGATCCCGCCGAGCGTGCAGCTCCGGCACGCTCGGCGGGATCACCTCGAGTTTTAACCAACGGCCCGAATGTGCCGTCCTACAACCGAAATAGTTGTTCCGCCAGGTTAATGTCCCGCGAGATTGTAAGTCGTCTCGCGGTGAGGACGCCGGTATCGTCGACAGTGGCTCGACCACCAGATCAAGAGTTGCTCGGCCGATCTGTGAGCAGCCATCGACCTCAGGAGCACCTCATGGGCACTGCCGTTCCGCTGTCCGTCCTGGACCTCCTGCCGCGTTCGAGCGGATCGGACAACACCACTGCGCTGCGGAACACCATCGACCTGGCTCAGCAGGCCGAGAGATTCGGCTATGCCCGCTATTGGTTCGCCGAACACCATCTGAACCCCGGTGTCCTGGGGTCATCACCAGCGGTCGAGATCGCGCTCGTCGCAGGATCGACATCGACGATCCGATTGGGCTCGGCCGGTGTGCAATTCGGACACCGCTCCCCACTGGCAACAGTGGAGGAGTTCGGGCTCATCGACGCCCTCCACCCCGGCCGACTCGATCTGGGGATCGGACGCTCGCCCTCGCGGCCGGCCCCCACATCCGGAACGAGGAACGAAAGTGCGGCCAAGGCCTATCTGGCCGGACGTGGCGGCGCCGAACACGACGAGGACAGCCACACACCGAACGGCTTGCTGCTGCCCAAACAGTACGACGTGTCCTCCGGCTACTCGAAGAAGGCTCTCGGGCATGTGCTGAACCTGCTTCAGCAACCGGGGGCATACCCCCCCGACTACGACGAACAGGTCTCGACCGTCCTCGCGTTGCTCGACGGCACCTACGTGAGCTCGGATGGGCTATCCGCCCACGCATCTCCCGGCGAGGGTGCCGATGTGCAGGTCTGGATTCTCGGTGCGTCCGGCGGCTCGAGCGCCACGGTCGCCGGGGCGAAAGGGCTGCGATTTGTTGCCAGCTACCACCACAGCCCGAGCACGGTGATCGACGCTGTCGAGGCCTACCGTGCAGCGTTTCAACCGTCGGCTGGCGTACCCGAACCGTACGTCGCCGTCTCTGTTGATGCTGTTGTCGCCGAAACGGACGATGAAGCGGTCGAGCTCGCCAGCGGTTACGCGCCGTGGGTTCGCAGCATTCGACGCGGCGAAGGGGCGATCGCCTATCCCACCCCGGCCGAGGCCGCGGCAATCGAATGGACCGAAGACGACCGCGATCTCGTGCGGGACCGTGTACTGACCCAATTCGTGGGATCTCCGGCCACTGTCGCGGACAAACTCGAACAACTCCGCGACGCCACCGACGCCTCCGAGCTGTCGATCACCACCATCACGCACGATCACGCCGCGCGGGTGCGGTCTTACGAGCTGTTGTCCAAGGAGTGGTTCGGACGGTGATCGCTCGTGCCGTCCTCGCTGCCGCTCAACACATTTCGCGGGACCGCGCAGTAGCCGTCGACACAGACTCCGGCATCGACCTCACCGACGAGTTCGAAGGGCCGGCCCATGTGGTCAGGCATCGGCGGTCACGTCTTTCGCTTCGTCCCGTGCACGCTCGAGCACCGAGGTGAAGGTTTCAGGAGCCTGGGCACCGGACACGCCGTAGCGGCCGTCGATCACGAAGAACGGGACCCCGTTGATGCCGTATTCACGCGCCTGCGCGATGTCGGCGTCCACTGCTGAGACGTAATCGCCTGCCGCCAGGGCATTCTCGATGGCGCCGCGGTCGAGACCCACATCGGCGCCCAGCTCGGCGAGTTCCTCGTCGCGCCCCAGGTGGCGCCCCTCGCTGAAGTAGGCGGCGAACAGTCGCTCGGCCATCTCCAGCTGCTTGCCCTGCTGCTTGGCGTAGTGCAGCAGCTCGTGCGCCTTGCGGGTGTTCGTGTGCAGCAGTGCATCGAAGTTGTACCGCAGCCCGACCTCATCCGCGATGGCGCTGACCTGGTCGAGCATCTGGCGCACCTGCCCGGCCGGCATCCCCTTGTGCCGCACGAGGAAGTCGATCTCGGAGCCGTCGAAGTCCACCGGAGTATCCGGGGCCAGCTCGAAGCTGTGGTAGGTCACCTCGACGTCGTCGCGGCCGGGGAAGTCGGCGAGCCCGGCCTCGAACTTGCGTTTGCCGATGTAGCACCACGGGCACGCGATGTCGGACCAGATATCCACGGTGATCGAAGCCATGTGACGTCCAACAGCCCGGTGTCGATCGGCATTCCCAGCGTCACGTAGACCGGCGTGTCAGGAGGGCACGACGCTGCCGGCCAATCCGGCTCCGAGTGCGAAGGTGAAGATCTGCAGGATCAGGCCTACTACCGGAACCCAGAACGCCACCCGGCGCCGGACCATCAAAATGGTCGTCGCGATGATCGACATCACCACAACCGCCAGACCTCCACCATCTGCGACGACGTACGCCCACAGCAGATTGTCCGTGTCACACCGATCGGCGTAGCAGCTGTCGGTGGCCATGACGAAGAAGAGGCTCATGTACACGCTGCCCGCGAGGACGAGCACTTGCAGAGCCAGCAAGCAAAGCGTGGCGATGATGTCGGCGACCAGGCCTGGACTGCGGGGTGGAGTCGCCGGAATCGGGGTGGGGCGCGGGTACGTCATGGCGGGAGGGCCGTAGGTCATGACGTTGAGAGTAGAACCGCGCACCGAGGCCACGGCAGCGTGAAACTACTCAAAGCCGGTTTCCTGGTGTCACCTCCCGGGGCGTGATCAGGGATGACACGAACCGGGTTTTGTCATCGAGTGGCGACCGGCACGGGGAACAGCGCCCGCGGATTCTGGAGCAGCGCCGGCGGCACGACATCGCTGCGGGCAAGTACTCCTTCCCACTGGACGCGTCTGCGATGCGGAACGAGAGTCGTTGTACTGCGGGAGAATTGATAATCTCCCGTCAGCCTTCCTACCTGCAGATCCGGCGTGTCCGGAATCGGCACCGCGATCTCGTCGCCCACGGACAGGTCACCGACAAACGAGGCCAGGACGCGTAGATCCTTGCCCGGCCGACGTCCCGGAGCCCGTTCCTTCAGCAGCGTGCGGAGATCGCCGCCTGCCGCCGCGATGACGTCGATACCGGATTCGGTCCCGAAACCGACGATGCCGCGGCGCCTGAACTCTTCGTTCTGCTCTGCAGATGACGGCCGCACCACCCAGACCGTGCGGTCACCGGTGCGCAGCTGCGTCGGGACTTCTGGAGGGTCGGGCCAGAAGTACGGCATGTCGCCATCCACTTCCCCGAACACGGGGACATAGAACTCCGGGTCCTTCCGGACCAATGCGGCGCGGTGACTGAGGTAGAGGCGTTCGTCGTCCCACCACGGTGGCATCAGGCCATCAGCCACCAGCTCCGATTGGGGGCACCCGACCACTTCTGGCGCGAACTCCGCGATCTGCCCTGCGGTGGTGTCGGCCCGCCCGCCGGCGGTCCACACATCGACGAAGGTCAGTCCGTAGCAAACCAGGGCCGGGGTGTGTCCACGCCACATCTGAACCGCCGGATGACTCCCCCACCCGTAGTCGAAGAGTTCGAGCGCCCGCAGGATCTGCAGTGTTTCGACCCGTTGCTTCCCCAACCGCGGCACGTCCAGCACCGCGGCCGAGCGCGCGAAGTCCGGATACGGCAAGAAGGTCTGCATGGAGTTCGCATACCCCCTCGTGGCGATTTGATGCGGGCGGGCGGTGGGGAGGTGCGGGCCTGGTCGCACACAAGTCGCTGTCGGATGGCCGGATGTGACGTCAGGGATCAACCTGTGTGCACTCAGGCCCGCCTCTACCACTTTTCGCGACGAGACGTCGCCGGCCATCCACAGGCTGTGGATAGCCAGATGCGCGAATTATGTTTTGCGGCAACCATGCTCGAATGGGGGAAGTACGAACACGTGTGCAGCTCTTGGCCGGAGGGATGACCAAACGCGAAGTGTCGCGTCTGAATCGAATATTGCCTGAGGTGTACTCGACGTCCGAGCCGGGATATTTCGAACTTTGTACGGCAGTCACCTTGTGGAAGCCGACTGCCGTTCTCAGTCACACCACGGCTGCGTGGTTGTGGGGATTGCTGAAAGACGAGCCCATGACTGTCGAGGCCACCGTTTCGCCGAGCGTCTCGGTCCGCGGGCCGAGCTGGGTGCGGTTGCATCGGCGACCCGGTGTACATACGGTGCGCCGCAAAGGGCTGCCGGTGGTGCCGATCGAGCACTGCCTCATCGACGTCGCCACCACGCTTGATCAGGAGGCCCTCGAGGCTCTGTTCGACGCGGCAATCGGAACGCGGGTGAACTGGCGCGCGGTCGCTCAGCTGTGTGAGCAATCGACCGGACGCCATGGGATCGTCGCCGTTCGCGAGCAACTGCGCACGTGCTGTCCGCTCACGCGGTCCGAGGCAGAGAGATTGGTGGCGCGGGCGCTCAGTGCGCGCAACTTTCCACTCGAGATCAACGCGCGGGTCGGGCGGTTCTACGGTGACCTGGTGTGTCGGCGCGGACGGGTCATCATCGAAATCGACGGACGCGAATTCCATACGGACTCCGAGACTTTCAACAAGGACAGAAAGCGCCAGAACGAGCTCATCGACCAAGACTGGCGAATTCTTCGCTATTCGGCCGCGACAGCGATCGCCAACCTCGACGAAGTCGTCGACGACATCATCCGCGTCGTGCGTAAACGTCGCCGAAGCAGACGGGCCTGAGTGCACACAGGTACCCCGCATTCGTCGCATCCAGCCTCCCGACAGCAACTTGTGTGCAACCACGCGCGCCCCACGGCCTAAGTGCACACAGGTTGGTCCCTGACGTCACATCCGGCCACCTCGACCCGACTTCTGTGCAACCAGGCACACCAGACACACCAAGCACAAACGAAACCGGCCCACCCCCGAAGGAGTGGGCCGGTCGCGTGAACGGTTGAGCGAGAAGCGTGGACTAGAAGCCCATGCCGCCCATCTCGTCGCCGCCCGGCATGGCCGGTGCAGCGTTCTTCTCGGGCTTGTCGGCAACGACGGCCTCGGTGGTGAGGAACAGAGCCGCGATCGAGGCTGCGTTCTGCAGCGCCGAGCGGGTGACCTTCACCGGGTCGTTGATGCCACGGGCCAGCAGGTCCTCGTACACACCGGTTGCGGCGTTGAGGCCGGTTCCCAGCGGGCTGTTGCGGACCTTGTCGGCGACAACACCGGGCTCGAGGCCTGCGTTGATCGCGATCTGCTTGGCCGGAGCCTCCAGGGCGACGCGGACGATGTTGGCGCCAGTCGCCTCGTCGCCTTCCAGGGTGAGTCCGTCGATGGCGGGCTCGGACTGCAGAAGAGCCACGCCGCCACCGGCGACGATGCCCTCTTCGACAGCAGCCTTGGCGTTGCGCACGGCATCTTCGATGCGGTGCTTGCGCTCCTTGAGCTCGACCTCGGTGGCAGCACCGGCCTTGATGACAGCAACGCCGCCGGCCAGCTTGGCCAGACGTTCCTGCAGCTTCTCACGGTCGTAATCGGAGTCGCTGTTCTCGATCTCGGCGCGGATCTGCGACACACGACCGGCGATGGCGTCGGAGTCGCCCGAGCCCTCGACGATGGTGGTCTCGTCCTTGGTGACAACGACCTTGCGGGCGGTGCCGAGGAGTTCGACGCCGGCGCTCTCGAGCGACAGGCCGACCTCTTCGCTGATGACCTCGCCACCGGTGAGGATGGCGATGTCGGCCAGCATGGCCTTGCGACGGTCACCGAAGCCCGGAGCCTTGACGGCAACAGACTTGAAGGTGCCACGGATCTTGTTGACCACCAGGGTGGAAAGGGCTTCGCCCTCGACGTCCTCGGCGATGATCAGCAGCGGCTTGCCGGCCTGGATGACCTTCTCCAGCAGCGGCAGCAGGTCCTTGACGGTCGACACCTTGCCGGAGACCAGCAGGATGTACGGATCTTCGAGGACGGCTTCCTGGCGATCTGCGTCGGTCACGAAGTAACCGGAGATGTAGCCCTTGTCGAAGCGCATGCCCTCGGTGAGCTCGAGGCTCAGGCCGAAAGTCTGTGCCTCTTCGACGGTGATGACGCCTTCTTTGCCGACCTTGTCCATGGCCTCGGCGATGAGCTCACCGATGGCCGGGTCACCGGCGGAGATACCAGCGGTAGCAGCGATCTGCTCCTTGGTGTCGATCTCCTTGGCGGACTTCAGCAGCGACTCGGTGACGGCCTCGACGGCCTTCTCGATGCCGCGCTTGAGGCCCAGCGGGTTCGCGCCGGCAGCGACGTTGCGCAGACCTTCACGGACGAGTGCCTGTGCCAAAACGGTGGCGGTGGTGGTGCCGTCGCCCGCGACGTCGTCGGTCTTCTTGGCGACCTCTTTGACCAGCTCTGCGCCGATCTTCTCGTAGGGATCCTCGAGCTCGATCTCCTTGGCGATGGAGACGCCGTCGTTCGTGATGGTGGGGGCGCCCCACTTCTTTTCCAGCACGACGTTGCGACCCTTGGGTCCCAACGTCACCTTTACGGTGTCGGCGAGGGCGTTGAGGCCCCGCTCGAGGCCGCGACGGGCCTCTTCGTCAAATGCGATGATCTTGGCCATTACGAAGTGATCCTCCGATAGGGGGTGACACTGAAGTTCGTTGGCCGGATTCGGTGCCCGCGACGGACGACCGGTCGTGTCTAGGACCGATCTCACCGTCCCGACCTGGCACTCACGGTTGGTGAGTGCCAGCTCCCGTTTTAGCACTCACAGGTGCCGAGTGCAAGGTGGACCGTCCCCAGACCAAGCAACTTCACCGTAGGCGGAACGTCAGACGAAGACCCCGCTGAGGAAGCCGAGAACAGCCGTCGTCGCTGCCCGTTGTCCCTGGCCCTGACCGGCGGCGGTGCCTCCGAAGTCGATGCCTGTGCTCCACTGCGCGGTGCCCGGGAACATCCCGAGTCGAATCAGATGGCCCGCATTCTCCAGCCGCACGTGCTGGTCCAGCGGATGGTTGCGGGCGGCGAGCAATTCATCGGCCATTCGCTCGGAGGGCCACAGATGGTCATCGGTTCCGGAGATACAGAGCAGGGGCACGTCGATGACCTCGCTCCGTAGTCGGGCCGGTGAGCTGGTGACGGGTCCGAGCTCGTCGAGACCTGCGGCGTACGCGTCGTGCAGCTTGAGCAGACTCGGGCGGCCGTGTGCGATGTCTCGATGGACCCGCCACGCATTGCGGATGAGCTGAGGCATCAGGGAACCGGTCGGTAGAGGTGCCCATGGGACGGCCTGCCCACCCGATGTCCAGGTGGGGGTGTCTGGTATCTCGCCGTCGGGTCCGATGGCCTGCCACGACACCGAGCTCGGACTGATCAACACGAGACCGCTCACCGGCAGCTGCGTGACCGTGGCCGCGGCGAGCAGTCCTTCGGCACCCCTCGAGATGCCCATCGCCGTGATCCGCGCGCTGTCGATCCCGGGCAGCGACGTCAACGTGGCGACCGCGTCGGCGAACCGCTCGAGGGGGATGTGGGCCAGCGGCGCCTCGGCGTGTGCCGTCGACTCGTCGACCCAGGAGTAGGCCAGCGCTGCGAAGCCGTTGGAGGCGAGCGTCGCGATGGTCGCGCGCTGCGAGTCGACCCCGCCTTCGGACCCGCCGAAGCAGGCAACCGCGGGCCAGCCCGCGTCGGGCGCGGTGCCACCCGGCGTCGCCAGGAGAGCCGCTCGTCCGCCGATCTGTAGCTCGCGCACGTCGACGCCGACCTCGGACGGGAATCTCGACACCGTCCGCCGGGCCGACCTTCCGGTGGAGGTCGCCTCGATGGTCACGTGCCAGGGACCGACCGGGGGAACGAACAGGTCCGGCGCCGTGGAGTCGGAGATGTCGGGCCGCATCGCCCACAGTGGTGCGTCCGGATCGGCGACCGACCAGTCCCCCTCGATCGGGACATCCCGCGCGACATCGACGGTGCCGTCGGCCGATGACGTGAGGGCTGCCTGTGCGCGCCATCGGCGACCGAACAGGTCGGTCCCACTGGCGTCGATCTCTACGCGGACACCGGGTTCGGCACCGGTGAGCTGCACGCCGAAACTCTCGTCGTGCCGGGACGAGCTCGGCGCGGTGATCGCCAGACCGTCCGTGGTGTCGGGAGCGGGCGACGGCTGATCCACGATCGTCTCCGCACCTGCGTCCCGGTCGGACACCTCCACCGAACGCGTCTCGAACCAGTTCGGGAACACCGACGACACCACCCCGGCAATGCCGAGCAAGGTGAAGGGCGCCACCCAATAACAGATGATCGAGAGTGCGTCGCCGTCGTCCTTGATCGTCGCGTCGCCGTCGACGAGCGGAGGGACGATCGAGAGCAAGGTCATTGCACCGAAGGCCGCCACCCACATCCACGTCATGGCGTTGGTGATGTAGCGGAATCCGTCGGTGGTGGCAGTCTTCGCATCCACCGAGTCCTCGGCGTACTCACGGACGAACGGCCGGCCGAGCAGGACACCACCGAGAGCGATGAGAAACAGGCCGAGATTCGACAGCGGCTGCAGCCAGCGCTCGAGGACGTTGTCGTCGAGCGTGAGGGCGGCGATCACCAGCAGCACGAAGACGACGATCGTGCCGACCTCGAGAGAGCGGAAGGGCTCGCCACGCCAGCGCTGGAAGACCTGACCTGCGATGGTCAGTGCGAAGGCAACGAGTACCGCCGTCAGGAAACCCGCGTTACCCACCAGAACCCAGAACAGAATCCAGGGCGCGAACCCGATCACAAATCCCACGTTGCTTCCCCTACCTGTTCGGTTGCCGCTCCCACCGCAGCGATCAGTCGGGTCGGATTCGTCGCGGTCTCGCGGTCACCGAACGAACCCGCCGCCACAGTGCCTCGGAGAAATAAACACTAAGCCAATGAGGCGCCCTGAGCCCGGTTTTCAGCGCGGAGGCGGCACGCTTGCCTCAGGCCTCACCCATCGCGAGCACGTCTTCGACCAGCCGATCGGCGTAGGCGCGGTCAGCCGGGAGACCGAAGACCACGTGGTGGTAGAGCGGAGCGACGATGTGGTCGAGAGCCCGTCGCGCCGACGGCACCTTCTCCCCGCGGCTTCGTGCGCGTTCGATCATCGACTGCAGTTGGGCGTCACGGGTGTCCCAGCAAGGACATGTACCTATCTCCTTGCGGGCCCCGACCATCGCTCGCAGGTACGTCGTCCGCTCGGGGCGGGTGATGTCGTCGACGATCACCGTCGCCCAGGCGCGAAGGTCTCCGGCGATGCTGCCGGTGTCGGGGAGCGGTTCGTTCTTGGTCAGTGCCGCAACGGCGACCTCTTCGAGCAGAGCGTCCATCACGCCCCAGCGCCGGTAGATGCTCGTGGGGTTCACCCCGGCGCGTTCGGCGACCTGGGGAATCGTCATGGTCTCGCGGTATCCCTGGCTCACGAGTTCACCGACGGCGGCGTAGACAGCGGACTGCACGCGAGCACTCCGACCGCCAGGTCGGCGTGGAGCTGTTGATCGTGCGGGTGCGCTCATGCGACCATTATTGCAAATCGGGTGGCTTTAATCCGCCAGATGGTGCTACCGTCTCCAAAAGCAAACATCGTTGCTTTAACCGTTGGGAGATGTCATGCACCGACCCACCCTGGGTTCGAAGGCAGCATTTCGGCTGATCATCGTCACCACCATCGCCGTGATGTTCGGTGCCGCCGCTCCCTCGCCGCTGTATCCGGTTTATCAAGAGCTGTGGGGCTTTTCGTCGTTCACGCTGACCGTGATCTTCGCCGTCTACGTCATTGCGCTGCTCGCGGGTTTGCTGACCGTCGGATCACTGTCCGATCACGTGGGCAGGCGACCGGTGATCCTCGGTGCGCTAGCGGTCCTTACCGGTTCGATGCTGATGTTCGCCTTTGCTGACGGCGTTCCGATGCTGATCGCCGCCAGAGTTCTGCAGGGTCTTGCTGCCGGGGCCATCACCGGCACACTGAGCGCTGCCCTGGTCGATCTGCAGCCCACCCCACGGGCGGGTTCGATCGCCAGCTCCGCTTCTCCTCCAGGCGGATTGGCCCTCGGCGCCGTCGGGGCGGGGATTCTCGTGCAATACGCGCCGATGCCTCGCGAGTTGGTGTTCCTGTTGTTGGTCGCCACGTTTGTGCTCGTGGCAGCGGCCGTCGTGTTCGTCCCGGAGACGTCACCTCGCACCGGCTTCACCTCCCGCCGCCATCTGTGGAAGGTTGTGCGCCCCAACGCGAGTCTGCCGCCCGCCGTGCGCGGAGCTTTTCTGGCTGCGACCCCGGCCATGTTCGCCACGTGGTCCCTTGGTGGCCTTTATCTTTCGCTGGGTTCGTCGATCGTCGCGAGCATCCTCGGCCTGGAGAATCACATGGTGGCCGGCCTGATGATCGGGGCGTTCTTCGGGTCGGGTGCACTCGGCTCGGCCGTCGCATCGGGGTGGGGCGCCCACCGCAAACTGGCCGTCGGTCTGAGCACGCTCGGTACCGGACTGATCGTCAGCCTTGTCGCGACGCTGACGGCCAACGTGCCGGCCTATGCCACAGGTTCGGTGGTCGCCGGGTTCGGCTTCGGCGCAACGTTTGTCGGCGTGATGGCTACACTGATCGCGGTCACCGACCCCGCCGCCCGAGGCCAGGTGTTCTCCACCCTGTTCATCGTGAGTTACACCGCATTCAGCATTCCGGCCGTCGTCGCCGGGTTCGCCGTGATCCATGTCGGCCTGCGACCCACTGCTGTCGGCTATGGCCTCTTCGTCCTGGCGATGGTGATTCTGGCTGCAGGCGCGGCGATCTGGCGTGCACGGACCGAGCGGCAGACGTCTTCGCCACTCGTGCTTGCAATCGACGGCGAACTCGTCACGGCGGCGGCTGACACGTCGGACACCAGTAGATGACGCGGTCGAGGTCGGCGTTCCCACCGAGATCTCCCCGTTCGATCGTGGTGCCGCAGCGACGGCAGGATCGCCCGGCGCGCCCGTAGACCCAGAATCGCTCGCCATTGCGATCCACGTTGGTGACCCGGTTCGCCCGCGTGCGGTTGTATTCGAGTAGCTGCTTGGCGAGGTCAACCCACTCGGCCAAGTCGCCCGCTTCACCCGTGGGAACCGCCGGATGTACCCGCCTCAGAAAACACATCTCCACGCGAAAGACGTTGCCGATGCCGGCCAGGTTGCGCTGATCGAGTAGCGCCAGCCCGATCGGCCGTGTGAGGTCGGCGGCCAGGTGGTCGACGGCAGTTTGTGCATTCCAATCGGGCCCCAGCAGGTCGGGGCCCAGGTGGCCCACCGCCTCGTCCTCGTGGTCGCGCCGCAAGATCTCCAGTTTGCCCAGTTCGAAACCGACGGCCTGCACCTTTTCGGTCTCGAGGATGATCCTCGCCTTGAACCCGGGCCGGCGCCAGCGCGCACCTTTGGCGTAGATGTCCCAGCGACCCTCCATCTTCAGATGTGAATGTACGGTGCGGTCACCGACACGGATGAGCAGATGTTTGCCGCGGGCGATCACTTCATCCACCGTTCTGCCACTGAGATCCACGGTTGCGTATCGCGGCACCCGAACATCGCAGCGCGTCAACACTTTTCCGGCGAGTGCGCGATGCAGCCGGCCGGCTGCCTGATGGACGGTGTCACCTTCGGGCATGAATCCATTGATACCCCATCCCACGGCCGGGCCAGGGTGAACGGCCGCGCAAGGCGGCGCATCCTACGATGGGGCTACCCAGTCCCCGCCGGATCGAGAGGCACGCGTGTCCTACGGACAACCGATGATCGCCGGTGTCGTCACCGCACTTGTCGGTTTCACCAGCTCGTTTGCCGTGGTGCTAACCGGATTGCGGGCGGTCGGTGCGTCTTCCGAGCAAGCCGCCTCCGGGCTGTTCGCCCTGTGTCTGGTGATGTCGATCGGGATCGCGTTCCTGTCCCTGCGATATCGGATGCCGATCACGCTCGCATGGTCGACGCCGGGGGCGGCACTGCTCGCCGGCACGGCAGCCCCGGACGGAGGCTTCGCTGCGGCGATCGGGGCCTTCGTCCTCGTCGGGGTGATGGTGGTGGCGACCGGACTGTGGCCGCGGCTCGGCTCGTTTGTACAGGCGATTCCGGTGTCCATCGCCCAAGCAATGCTCGCGGGCATCGTGCTGCCCCTGTGTCTGGAGCCCGTGCGCGCTTTCGCCGGCGAACCGCTGGCGATTGCGCCGGTGGTGGTGGTGTGGCTGGTGCTCACCCGCTACGCCAAACGCTGGGCCGTGCCGGCAGCGTTTGCGACGGCCGCGGCGGTGATCGCAGTGGTCCTGGCGACCTCGGACAAGTCCGTGTCTGCCGACTCGCTCATCCCACGATTGCAGTTCGTACAGCCCGAATGGACGTGGCAGGCAGCCGTCGGTATCGCGATACCGCTCTACATCGTCACGATGGCCTCCCAGAACCTCCCCGGCACGGCGGTGATGGCCAGCTTCGGCTACAAGATCCCCTGGCGCGCTGCAATGCTCACGACAGGCATCGGTACCGCTGTCGCCGCGCCGGCAGGCGCGCACGCAGCCAATCTGGCGGCAATCAGCGCCGCCTTGTCCGCCGCACCGAGCGCAGATCCCGATCCCCGCCGGCGATGGATCGCCGCCGCCACCGGCAGCCCGATGTACCTGATCCTCGGCGTCGGCTCCGCGGCCATCACGGCGTTGGTTGCCGTGGCACCCGCCGGTGTGGTGGAAACCGTTGCCGGACTGGCGCTCCTGGACACCCTGGCCGTCGCTCTGGCGACCAGTCTCCGGGACGAGAACTCGCGAACTGCGGCAGTACTGACGTTTGTGGTTGCGGCCGCGGGCTTTTCGGTCCTGGGCATCGGCTCGGCATTTTGGGCACTTGTCGCAGGATTGGTGGTCTACGGCACGCTGCGACCCCAAGCTGAGGTGACCTCTCCCCCGGCCACAACATCGTGAGCCGTCCAATGGGCGGGCACGTGACAAGGTTGCCTGATGGTCCCTCTGCATCTCGCCTGTCGCCGGGTGCCAGCCCGATGGCCTAAGCCTGGAAAACAGGCGAGATGCTTGGGAGTGCCGGCCTGGGTTCAGTTCTCGGCGAGCCGATACCCTGCGTTTTCGACTGCATGTTGGACGTCGGCGTCGTTGATCGGGTTATCGCTGGTGAGTGTGATTACCCCGGTGGTCAGGTCGAGGTCGAGGTTGCTGATTCCGGGGAGTTGCTCGACGGTGCTGGCGACTTTGCGGGCGCAGCTTTGGCATGTCATTCCGCTGACGAGGTAGGTACGTGTGGTGGGCATGAAACGCCTTTCGTTGACGGGATTAACCCAGGCTGGGTGTTGCGTGGGCGGTTGGGTGATGCTGCCTACGCTCAGATCAGTTGCGCAGTAGAGCGGTGGCAGGGTTTTCCGGCGTTCGAACGAGCAGCGTGAGCTGTTCAATCAGAAGCGCGGGAAGCTGTGTGTCAGGCGTTGACTGACGACTGTTCGACGCTGACGTCTGCAGCAACGGGTGGTGGCTCCTGGTTAATGGCTTTGAAGTTGCGCAAACGCAGACTGTTGGAGACCACGAACACCGAGGAGAGCGCCATGGCGGCACCGGCGAGCATCGGGTTGAGCAGTCCAGCGGCAGCCAGTGGTAGCGCTGCAACGTTGTAGGCGAACGCCCAGAACAGATTTCCCTTGATGGTGGCGAGTGTTTTGCGGGCCAGGCGGATCGCGTCCGCTGCAGCACGCAGGTCGCCGCGGACGAGGGTGAGGTCGGACGCTTCGATTGCCACGTCTGTGCCGGTGCCCATTGCTAGGCCGAGGTCAGCTTGGGCCAGGGCGGCAGCATCATTGACGCCGTCACCGACCATGGCCACGACTTTGCCCTCATTCTGGAGACGTTCGATTACCGCCACTTTGTCTGCTGGCATGACGTCCGCGATCACGGCGTCGGGGCCGGGGTCGATTCCGACTGCCGCAGCAACCGACGCCGCGACGGTGGCGTTGTCGCCGGTGAGCAGGATTGGAGTCAGTCCGAGGTCGCGTAACTGCCGGATCGCTTCGGCGCTGGTGGGTTTGATCGCATCCGCTACGACCAGGACCCCTCGTGCTTTGCCGTCCCAGCCGACCGCGACTGCAGTCTGCCCGTTCTCCGCGGCAGCGGTCATCGCCGCTTCCAGGTTCGGGGGCAGGTGTTGGGACCATTCGGCGAGCAATTGGGGTCGGCCGACCAGTACTGCGTGGGTGGATTCACCGTCGGTGATGATGCCCTGGACGCCAAGTCCTTCTATGTTGGCGAAGTCCTCGACGGCGGGCAGTGTTCCGACCTGGTCGACCGCACCTGCGGCGATGGCGTGTGCGATCGGGTGCTCGGAGGCGTTCTCGAGGGCTCCTGCATACCGCAGTAGATTCCTGCGATTCTCACCGTTCGCAGGAATGACCTTGGTCAGGGTCATGTGGCCGGTGGTGACGGTTCCGGTCTTGTCGAGGACCACGGTGTCCACGCGTCGAGTTGTTTCGAGTACCTCGGGTCCCTTGATGAGGATGCCCAGTTGAGCGCCCCGTCCGGTGCCGACCATGAGGGCGGTCGGTGTTGCCAGCCCCAACGCGCAGGGGCAGGCAACGATGAGTACGGCGACGGAGGCAGTGAACGCGGCGGCAATGCTGCCGCCCGTCCCGGCCCAGAACCCGAACGTCGCGATGGCCAGGACGATCACTATGGGCACGAAAATGCCAGAGATCTTGTCTGCCAACCGTTGTGCCTGGGCCTTGCCATTCTGTGCGCCCTCTACCAGCCGAGCCATCTGCGCGAGTTGGGTATCGGCACCGACACGAGTGGCTTCGATCACGAGTCGGCCACCAGCGTTGACGGTGGCGCCGACGACCGTGTCTCCCGCCGCGACCTCGACGGGTACCGATTCGCCGGTGACCATCGATGCATCGACCGCCGATGTTCCTTCGACGATTGTGCCGTCGGTGGCGATCTTCTCCCCCGGCCGGACGACGAATCTGTCTCCGACGACGAGGTCGTCGATGCTCATTCGCTTTTCATATCCGTTGCGTAGGACCGAGACTTCCTTGGCGCCGAGTTGTAACAGCGCTTGTAGTGCCGCGCCGGCGCGTCGCTTGGACCGGGCCTCGAAGTAGCGGCCGAGCAAGATAAACGTGACGACTCCCGCGCCGACCTCGAGGTAGATGTTTGCCGCACCGTCACTGCGGGCGGTGGTGAGCTCAAATGGGTGCGTCATGCCAGGTTCGCCGGCTGTGCCGAAGAACAACGCGTAGAGCGACCATGACAGGGCTGCGCCGGTGCCCATGGAGATGAGCGTGTCCATCGTGGCGGTGGCGTGTTTGAAGTTGGTCCAGGTGGCTTTGTGGAACGGCAATCCGGCCCACACGATAACCGGCGCAGCCAGGGTGAGCGAGAGCCACTGCCAGTAGGTGAACTGTAGGGCCGGAACCATTGCGAGGGCGATCACCGGGATCGTGAGGACGGCCGAGACGATCACCCGAGTACGCAGCGCCCGGATGGACGCGTCTTGACCATGTTCGGCGACGTCGTCTTGGTCCTCGGTTGTTGTCGTGGCCTTGGGCACGTGCGCGCTGTAGCCGGCGGACTTGACTGCATCGATCAACGCCTCGGTTTCGATGCCCTCGGCGTAGGTGACCTTTGCCTTCTCGGTCGCATAGTTGACGGTGGCATTCACGCCGTCCAGCTTGTTCAGTTTGCGTTCAATGCGATTCGCACACGACGCGCACGTCATGCCACCGATCGCAAGCTCGACGTGACTACCAATATCGGTTGGTGTGGTCTTCCCCGTCGTGGTCATTCAAGCACCTTTCTCCTCAGGGCCGGGCAGGTGTCAGTGCTGGTGGCCATCGAGCTGCCCAGGATTTGGTGTTACAGACGTGTGTGTAGGTGTCGGCACTGCCGCGGCGTGTTGCTGGGCCGCGGCCTGCGCGGAAAACTCAGCGGTGCGGACCACACCGTCATGCCGAAAGTCGAGGAATAACCGATACATGCCCGGTGATGGTGCGGTGGCGACGAAGGTGATGTCGGGTCCCGGTTTCGTCACGCCATCATCAGGCTCACCGTCGGGGTGAACATGGAGGTAGGCCAGGTCGCCGACGCGCAACGCGACCAGGTGGCCATACGCGGCCAGATACGGTTGCAGATCCGTTACCGGCTGCCCTGTCCTGGTCACGGTCAGTGTGAGTTCGCTTGGCGCACCGGGGATTAAATTACCGTCGAGGTTAACCGTGTACTCGCCGACCTGTGCGGTTTGGGCGGGCGCTGGAATCGGCTGTGGTTCGTATCCGCCGGCAACGAAGGCGTCGATACCCAGCGTCATCGTCCGTTCGTGCCCTGCTGGGCGGAAGTCGGCGTAGAACCTCCACACCCCCGCAGTCAGGTCCAACGTGGTCGTCCATCTACCTTGGGCGTCCATTGTTGGGTGCACGTGCTGGAACCCCGTGCTGTCCCGTCGGACAGCGATGAAATGCAGGTCCTTGTCGTGGGTGCTCTCATAGCGCGTGACCAGCTGGTCGTCGGGTCCGGTGATGCCGAACGTTACTTCGGTTGTGCCGCTGGACAAGACCGTGGAATCAAGCTCGAGTGTGTACCCGTGCTCGGAAACCATGAGGCCGCCCGGTTGAGCCGCGGCGTTCCCCCCGTGCCCTGATGGGCCGTGTGCTGTGGTGTCTTTCATGTCGCTTCCGCCTTCGTGGTGAGTGTTGTTGGCGTTCTGTCCGATTGGTCCGATGGCGTTGCCTACGCCGAAGGACAGTGCGAGTACCGCAGCCGTTGCTACAGCGAACCCGCCTAGTTTGAAAGGGGTATCCATAATGTTCCGGGCTCCTGCTTATCTACGTTTGAGGCCGGCAACGGCGTAGGTGGAGGTGGAGGTGTTCATGGTGACGTGCTCCCAATGGGAGGTTACGAACGATCCTGCGCGAGTCAAGATTTGACGAGTCGAGCGATCGCATCCGAGGCTTCCCTGAGCTTGTGCCCGGCGTCCGGTCCGCCAACAGCCGCTGCCCGAACGACACAGTGAGCCAGGTGCTCATCTAGTAAACCGAGTGATACCGACTGCAGGGCCTTGGTCAGTGCGGCGATCTGCGTGAGGACGTCAATGCAGTACTGCTCCTCCTCCACCATCCGGTGTACTCCCCTGGCTTGGCCCTCGATGCGGCGCAAGCGCTTGAGGTAGTCGTCCTTGCCGTGCAGATATCCGCGCTCGCTGTCCTGGTATTGGTCTTGGTCGTTCATATCTGTTGTCCCTCTGCCATGTTCGGTCCTCAGCTGCCAGCCCGAGCGGCTGCAATTGGTACCCCCATGGGGTACCTGTTGTAGAGTACACCATACCCCTATAGGGTATGGATTCTGAACGGGTCAGCATTCCTGCGCTACCAAGAAACCCGGTCAGGCCACGGTCGTATACCCCCTACTAGTACGGAGTACAAATGTCATCGCCAACCGCACCATCTGCGGGCACCGCCCGGTGGTGGGCACTCGCACTGATTGCCACCGCGCAGTTCATGGTCATCATGGACACCTCCATCATCGGAGTCGCGCTACCTGAAATGCAGGCCGACCTCGGCTTCACCCAGCACAACCTGTCGTGGGTCTTCAATGCCTACGTCGTCGCTTTCGGCGGGTTGCTGCTGCTCGGCGGCAGACTGTCCGACTTGTTCGGTGCTCGACGTATGTTCGCCACCGGGTGGGTCATTTTGTTGCTGGGTTCCTTCGTCGCCGGCATTGCCGGCAACGTCGGTGTCGAGCTCACCGGCCGCGTCGTCCAGGGCATGGGCGCAGCTCTCATCGCACCATCAGCACTGACCCTGCTGATGATGCTGTTCGGGTCCAACCCCAAAGAACTCACCAAAGCGTTGGCGCTTTATGGCGCCGCTGCTCCCGCCGGCGGCACTGCTGGTGTATTTCTCGGTGGCGTACTCACCGAATACGCCTCATGGCCCTGGGTCTTTTACATCAACATCCCCATTGCGGTCATCGCACTCCTGGCCACTCGGGCCCTGATGCCCAGCGGCGCCATGGGCGGGGGCGGATCGATCGATCTGTTCGGTGCGCTCACAGTGACTCTCGGTCTGGCGGCTGCGGTCTATGGCATCGTTCGCGCCCCTGAGTCCGGCTGGAACTCAAGCGAAACATGGGTGGCCCTCGGTATCGCCGCCCTGCTCCTGATCGCCTTCTTCGTCTCCCAAGCCAAAACGCGTGACCCACTCATGCGACTATCGATCTTCCGAACCCCCAACCTGGGGGCGGCCAACCTCGCCCAGCTACTACTCGGCGCCGCGTGGATCCCGATGTGGTTCTTCCTCAACCTCTATCTGCAGCAAGTGCTCGGCTACAACGCCTTCCCATCCGGAGCAGCACTTCTGCCCATGACCGGCCTCATCATGCTGGGCATGATCGTTCTCGCACCCAAAGTCATCGGCACGTTGGGACTCAAAGTGCCGATCGTGGTCGGGCTGCTGATACTGGCCCTGGGTCTGGGCTGGCTCTCACTCGCACGCCCCAACGGCAACTACTGGATCGACGTCCTGCCCGCATCGCTGGTCGCCGCGCTCGGCATGTCCCTTGCGTTCATCCCCTCGCTGAGTACGGCCATCTCCGCAGCACGACCCGAAGAAGGCGGCCTGGCCTCCGGCATCGTCAACACCAGCTATCAGGTCGGTTCCGCACTAGGACTCGCCGCAATGACCGCAGTCGCCGCCGCGTACGGAGCTGACCAACTCGGAAACAAGGCAGCACTCACCGACGGATTTTCCGCAGCGTTCCTGGGCGCAGCCGCTATCGCACTAGCTGGTGCAGCCCTAGCACTCGTCACCATCCGCACACCGAAACCCAACGCCGGTGCAGCCCCTGCCGACGCCGCCACAAGCGCAACCTGACCGCGACCCGGGTCTGGCAGGGCGTACTACCCAAACGCTCTGCCAGACCGGGGAACAACACACGCCCTGAGTCCCCGAGAAAGGCCCCTCCATGCCGTTCGTCACAGCCATCGGCCGCAGTGTGATCACCGTCAGCACGTCCACCACCGCACGCCGCATTGTCAAGTGCCTCATCGGCTGCGCACTCACCGCAATCACCACCCCACCCACAACACCAGCACACTGCACGCCCCCCAGGAACTAAGCGGCAGCGGGGTCGACGGAGACTCAGGACCGCAGGCTTACTCGCACCTGAAGGTTCCGCGATTCGGGCACGGCAGACGAATCCCGGTAATTCCCTCACCTACGTGTTGAAAATACCTGCGCCAGGGTGCAGTCTGCCGGCATGGCCCGATCTCTCGGTTCCGAAGCCGCCGACGCCCTCGTCCATCAACTGGGGAACGACATCGTGGGTGATCAGTTCTACCGATCCGAACCGTGGGATCAGCTTGCGCTTGTAATCAACCTCGATCGCCGCAAGCAGATGTTCGGCTACGTGTATTCGGCCGGGGACTGGGAAGCCGCGAGCCCCGACGGCATAGAACCGTTGGCGACCGCGCACAAGCTGCAACAGGCCATGCGTCCGCCCGACGCACCGCCCTGGAAGAAGTGTCTGGTGACAATCGATCGCGGAACCGCCACGATCGACATCGTCTTTGACTACGAAGGGACCGAATGGGTTCCCGATGTGGCCGATCCCGAACGTCTCGCTGCGAGTCTCAAACCGTTGCCGCGGAGCTGATCTCGGGCGTACTGGCAGTTGCTCGCCTGTACCACACCCCTCGGGCGTCGTGCCCAGGACCGGTCACACCCCAACCGAGGTGACGTCGCCCGACCGCAACGACAACGACCGGGTGACCCCGAGCCGGGACAAGAAGTCTTCGTCGTGACTGACCACGAGTAGCCCCCCATGAAAGCCCGACAACGCCTCGACGAGCTGGTCGACGCTGTCCATGTCGAGATTGTTGGTCGGCTCGTCCATCACCAGCAATTGAATGGGTGGTGACGCAAGGAGCAACCGCGCCAGGGCAACCCGGAAGCGCTCGCCCCCGGACAGGTCGCCGATCAGCCGTTCCACCGCGTCCCCGCGGAGGAGGAATTGGGCGAGGCGCCCGCGGATCGTTTCCGGATCGACGCCCGGGACGGCGGCGCTGACCGTGTCGAGGACGCTCTCGGACGGGTCGAGGTCGTCGAGACGCTGTGCCAGATAACCGACCCGATCCGTGTGAGCCACCATGTGCGCATCGCCGACGGCCGGCTCGACTCCCCACATCGTCCGCAGGAGCGTTGTCTTGCCTGCTCCATTGGGCCCGGTGATGGCGACACGTTCGGGACCTTGGATGACAATGGTTCCGGTAGCCGAACGTATCTCGGCCAGGCGCCGGCCGGCGGGCACATCCGGATCAGGCAGTTCGATGCGGATGTGGCGATCATCGCGGATGGACTCATTCGCCGTGTCAATGGCCTCGCGGGCTTCGCGAACCTTGTCGGCGGCCTGTGTCCGAACGCGGCCGGCGGTGTTCTCGGCGGCGCGTTTGCGTTTGCCCAACAGTATCTTCGGCAGGTTCCCGTCCGTGGCGTCTTTCCGGCCGGACCGGGCCCGGCGGGCGAGTTTGATTTCGGCCTCGACTCGTTGTCGCTGTTCGGTTTTCAGTTTCTGTTCGGCCACCCGCAGATCCCGGTGGGCCGCCTCCTGTCGATGTCGGACGTATTCGCGGTACTCACTGAGCGGGCCGCCGAACAGGGTGATCCAGTTCTCCCGCAACTCAGCGGTGGTGTCCATCAGCTCGAGCAACGCCGGGTCATGTGAGACCACCAACAGCGTGCCGGGCCAGGCGCGCACCATGTCGTACATACGCCGGCGGGCATCACGGTCGAGGTTGTTGGTCGGCTCGTCCAACAGAGTGATGGGTGCAGCCGCCAACCACAGACCGGCGATGGCAACGAGCATCGATTCGCCGCCTGACAACGTGCCCACCTCGCGGCCCAGTTCGATGCCTTGCAGGCCCGCTTGGTGCAGCGCATGTTCGGCACGGGTGTCGATGTCCCAGGCATCGCCCACGACGTCGAAGAGTTCAGGGGAGGTGTCTCCGGCCTCGATCGCCCTGAGTGCATCGACCCGGTCACCGATGCCCAGCAGATCGGCGACCGTACTGTGCACCTGCAGTGTCAGAGTTTGTGGCAGATAGGAGGTTTCACCGACCACGTCGATCGATCCCGACGTGGGTGTCATCTGCCCGGCGATGAGCCCGAGCAACGTCGACTTGCCGCTGCCGTTTGCACCGATGAGTCCGGTGCGGCCACGCCCGAAGGTTGCTGTGACGTCGGACAGGGCGGGCGTGCCGTCGGGCCAGTCGAAAGAGATCTCACGTAGGACAACGGCTGATTCGGTGTTCGGGCGCATGTGGCTCCCAGGGGTGAGTGGTGGAAGACGCACCAACTCGATGACCGCTTGATGGCAGCGGTCGAGACAGGTCGGCGCGCTAGGACGCGGGGCCGTCGACTGTCTTCACTGCATTCCTCACTGCCGGGAACAGAACGTGATCGAGTGTGCGGGACGTTGGCGAGCGGCGCAACTGCTTTTCTGGCCTCTCCGGTGTTGGCAGACTGTTCTCATGACGACGATCCGTCCGGCCCGGCCCGACGATGCCGACGCGTTGACGCAGTTGATCGCGGTGTCCTTCGAGCCCTACATCGAGCGGATCGGCGCACGACCCGGGCCCATGTCGACCGACTACACGTCGTTGATCGGACAAGGCTCGGTGTGGGTGGCCGACCGTGACGGCGATGCCATGGGCACCATCGCGTTGACGGCGAAGGACGACCACCTGTTGCTCGACAATCTCGCGGTCTCGCCATCGGCACGCGGACTGGGTGTGGGTTCGCAGCTGCTGGAGTTTGCGGCCGACCACGCGCGCTCGTGTGGACTCGGTGAATTACGGCTCCACACGAACGTGGCAATGACCGAGAACCTGCAGTACTACCCACGGCGGGGTTTCCGGGAGACCCACCGGGCCACCGTGGACGGGTTCGAGAGGGTCTACTTTTCCCGGACACTGTGACCGTCGGTGGTTACCCTCGATGGGGTAACTGCCAGCCACGGAAAGTGCCCGATGTATCTACAGGACTTCGAATCAGCCGGAACGCTGACATTCGACGCTGCTGAGAAGATCTCCTGGAAGACCTCGGAGTTCGACACCAAGATCATGCTGGTGGTCGATCGACGCCGGGTGAATGCTAATTGTCTGGCCCTGTGCTGGGACGAGCTCGACATCCATCGAGGCACACCGGTCGCGATCACTGTCGGCGAAGGGCCTACCCACAACGACGCCGAGGAACGCCGGGCACTGGTCGCGATGGTCGACTACTTCCAATCCATGACCGTTCCCGAATCACCGAAGAGTCGCCGACGACGCCGGTTCTCCTTCGGCGGGCGCTGACCGGGGCAGGCCGGCACCGATCCGCGCAGACGGTCTGGCATGGTCGACCGTCAGCCGTGTCGTCGATAGAACTCGAGGTGTTGTCTGGCCGCATGCGCCCAGGTCAAGCCGGCCGCAAGAGTGCGGCCACGGGCCACGCGGCTCGGATCGGGTGTGAGCGCGGCGCTCAGCTCCGATGCCAGATCGGCAGGGGTGGCGGCGTAGCGAACCGTGTCGCCGAACACTTCGTGGAGCACTGGTAGGTCGCGCGTGACCACAGGGGTCCCGGCCGCGAGCGCTTCCATCGCCGCCAGCCCGAACCCCTCCTTGGTGGAAGGGAAGGCGAAGACCGACGCCTCGGCCACCAGTGCGGGCAACTCGCTGTCGTCGACAGGGCCGAGCACGATCGGTGAGGTGCCCAGGTCCGCCATCCGCTGGTCGAACTCCGCGCGGTAACCCCGGTAGTCGAACAGGGTCTCTCCGCCGGCGAACACGAGTTTCAGATCGGGGTGCTCGCGAACCATCAGCGCATGGGCGTCGAGCAGGTCGATGCTGCCCTTGCGCGGCTCGATGCCCCCGACCGCGAGCACGTACCGGCCCAGCCGCGATCGCCAGCGGGCGCGCCCGGCCACGGCTTCGGACGAGTCACCTGCGGCCGCCGCGAACCGGGCGGACTGAACCCCGTTCGGGATGACAACCGGCCGGTATCCCCACCCTTCGTGAACCTCCCGTGCGACCGCTGCCGACACACAGATCCGCGCGTAGGGTTCGACGATCGCCTTTTCGTGGCACGCCGCGAGAACCGGGGTGGTGAACTGGTCGAGATGGTGAATGGTGCGGATGCACCGTCCGACCGCATTCGCGCTGATGCAGTCCTGCGCGTGCACGATATCGGCTGCGTCACGGTCGAATTCGGCCCGCAGCACCTCGATCGACCGCACGATCCGGTCGGTGACGGTGTCGCCGTCGCGATCGGCGAAGCGCGCCAGGCGAACCGTGACAGCCGGATCCACCGGCCGGAAGAACCCTGGATCGCCACCCCTGGCCAATGACCAGACCGTGACCTCCGCGCCGGCATGCGCCAGTGCCTCCGCGAGATTGAGGGTGTGCACAACACCACCGCGAGGCTTGGTCGAGTAGGTCACGAGGGAGATTCTCGGCGGTCGCTCGCCGGCCCATGCCGCCGTCACGACTCGTCCCGCCAGTAGGTGTCCACCCGACGTTCTCGGAGATGATGAAGCACACGGCGCGCCCGGTCGACCTCCGCATCGATGTCGATGTCGCACACAGCCATTCCTCCTTTCGCCCACGTCTTGGCGAGCACTTCCCCGCCGGGACCGACAACCTTCGCCTGGCCGAGGAACCGCAACTTACCCATCACTCCTGTTTGATTCGACGAGACCAGCACCACCTGATTCTCGGCGGCCCGCGCCGCGTCGTACAGATCGAACAGACGAGATTGCCGGTCGTTGGGAAGCCGTGAGGCACGGTCGGTCACGCTGGCGGGCCAGGCCGACAGCGCGGTGATGATCCGGGCACCGTCGAGCGCCAAGGTGCGCGCGGCCTCGGGAAACGTCTTGTCGTAGTCGATCAGCATCCCGATCCGGCCGACGGGAGTGTCGAACGCACCGAAGTGATCGCCTGCGGAGTAGGCCAGCGATTCACCCGCAGGCTGATGAACTTTGCGGTGCACACCGAGTACGCCGTCGCCGGACAGGCATGCGGCCGCGTTGTAGCGTTGCCCGTCAACATCTTCGGTGTAACCGACGCACACCGTCATCGGTCCTGCGGCCTCAGCGATTCGAGCCATCTCCGGTCCTTCGATGGCCACCGCAGGAGGGAGGTGATCCACATCCGGTGCCCGGAGATCACCGATGTAGCCGCCGAGTGACGCGTCGGGCAGCACAAGCAGATCGACGTTGTCTCGAGAGGCCGCTTCGATGATGCCGACGATCTTGCTCACCGCACGTTCGACGTCCCGACCGAAGTGGGCTGCCAGTGCGGCAACACGGATGGGTGGCATGGGAGAAGACTAGTGAACCGCGGCAGATGTGGGCGCGATGCTCGCCGAAGTCATCGCCCGGCGGTCTTGGGCTCGATGAGATCAGCACCGGTCATCGCGAGCACCTCGACGGCACCTTCGGGCATCCGGTGCGACACCGCGCGGATCTCCGACATCTGCGCGGCAGCCGACGTGCATGCGAACCCGAACTTCGCACGTACCCGGTCACTCGCCTCGGTGAGGGCCCGTGTGGTGCGGCTGACGAACTCCGGTACGGGGTAACGCCCACCCACCTCGAGGTGGTCGTGCATCACCAAAGACGGCGAATAGCATTGCTGTTCGGTTCCGTTCGGCCAGCGCACGGTGAAGGTCATCTCAGGCATGGGTCAGGACCTCGGCTCGATGTGTCGGTGGTTCGTACTCTGACTCATGCTGCTCCCAACCCGGTCACAGTGCTGTGCACGGCGCTCGTGACGGCACCGTCCGGCCAGCGCAAACCGACACCTGGGGTGTCGGTCAACCGACCACACGTCGCCGAGATCGCCGGTCCGGCATCGGGTATGGCCCGTCCGGGATCATCGGCGGTGATCATCGCGAAGCCGGGGAACGCGGTGACCCATTCCCCCACCGTGACACCTGCCGGCCGCGGTATGGCGGCGACGTCGAGTATCGCTCCTGTGCCGCTGGCCTCGGCGAGCATTCCCGTGGTGCCGACCAGACCCGCCATACTGACGTCCTTGGCCGCGGCCGGCGCGGCTCCCCGGATGAAGGTGCCCATCCGCTCGAGTTCGTCCGGCCGACGAGAGGACGTCGAATCCCATTGTTGCCCTGCGTAACCGGGGCGCCATCCGCCGCCCACATCGGCAGTGAGACGTAGGGTGTGTCCCACCCTCCCCCCGCCGGCCGGCACCGGCGAGCCTGTCCGGCCCAGAGCGGTCACCGACAACGACGCCGGCACCCCTGACTGGGTGTGACCACCGAGTACCGGGACATTCCACGCCTCAGCGGCTTTCGCCATTCCCCGGATGATGCGCGTCAGCTGTGAGCGGGTCGGCGCCCCCACCGCATCGAGCAGTCCGACGGGCGTGGCACCCATCGCCGACAGATCGTTGAGGTTGACGAGAACTGCGCACCAGCCGGCCCATTCAGGGTCTCGCTCCACCATCGACGGGATGATGGCGTCGCATGCGGCGATCATGTCGGTGCCGGGCACGGGGCTGCCGTCATCTCCTCGGAAGCCTGCGGGGCCCAGGCCGGAAGCATGACCGGACAACGGCGCCAGCACGTCGGCGAGCATCGCCTTCGTCCCCGCGACCAGGCGCTCGATCTTGTTGATCGGCCAGCGCATTGCCGCATGCGCGGTACCTGCTACGTCCACCTCCCCGGTGTGGTCCCACCCGAGTGATGCGAACATCGAGCGGTAACGCACCTGCACCGCCGCATCGAACCGCAAGACGCCTGCATTCTCGGCGTAGGCGCACGCCGCGCGTACCAGCGCAGGCCCCACCCCGCGTGCCTGATCGGTGGGAAGTACCACCAGCCTGCTTCCCGTCCACCAGCCGATGTCGTCGCCGGTGGCCGGGGCCAAACGCACGCCGCCGAGTACTGTTCCGTCGTCGGCCACCGCACACAACACCACCGTGCGCGGATCGTCGTCGAGGTCATCGCGATCGGTATGGGTGAAGAGTTCTTGTGTACGCACGAACGCGTCGTGACGCAAAGCTCGATACGACGCCAATTGTGCCGCCGAGTCGGCAGGTTGGATCATGAACCCACCGGGGGCGATGACGCGCCGCGGACCGGTGAGAATGGACAGATCCCTGGTTTCGGTACGCATCGTCAACCACCCACATTCTGTAGAACACTGCAGGCGCCACAGGCCGCACAGCCCGCCTTCTGGTCCGAACCTGCCATGCCGGCAGCCGTGAGTTCCTTGGCAACCCGCCGGGTGACGGCTTCGACCACATCCGCCCGCGGAGCCTGCGCGAAGTCCACATCGACCGCAAGTGAACCCGGGTGTGGACGGAACGGCACCACAAAGGGATACACGCCCATCTCGATCAATTCGCGTGCGCCGTCGACCAGTTCGTCGGGATCCTCACCGAGTCCGATGAGGAGGTACGTGGACACCTGATTACGGCCGAACACCCGCACCGCCTCGGCCCATGCGGCCCGGTACTCGCCGATGGACACCGTGGCCTTGCCCGGCATCCATCGTGCGCGGACCGCGTCGTCCAGGGACTCGATGTGGATGCCGATCGACTCCGCGCCGGCTTCACGCAGTTCCGTGAGCGTCGCCAGGTCGCCCGGAGGTTCACACTGCACCTGGATGGGCAGTTGCGGGACAACTGCTTTGACCGCTCGCACACACCGCGCCAGATGCTTGGCACCACGGTCTTTCGCCGCAGACGTGCCGGTGGTCATCACCATCTGCTTCACCCCGTCCAGGCGCACCGCCGCTTCGGCGACCTCGGCGAGCTCGGCCGGCTTCTTCACGGCCACGGTGGCTCCCGCACGCAGTGATTCCTCGATGGTGCAGAAGCGACACCGCTGCGCCGGGTCATAGCGGATGCAGGTCTGCATGACCGTGCTCGCCAGGACGTCGCGGCCATGCAATTTGGCGATCTTCTCGTACTCCGTGCCCGAATCGGTGCGTAGGTCGTAGAACGCCGGTCGATCGATGGCCGACACATCCAGCCCCAGGTCTTCTGACGAACCATCCAGCAGGATTTGGTCACCCTCAAGGACATACGGACTCAACGGGTTCCGCGGAATCGCTGCGTTGATCCCGTTGATGACGAGATGACCGTCGTCGCTCGGACCCGCACCAGCCGAACGCCTGACCGGCAACGAACCACGGACTCCGAGCAACGCAAGATCCACGCGCGCCGACAACGCTGATTCCGGTCGAGCTCCGCTACGCTCCGTCTCCACAGAAACTGGTCGAGCTCCGCTACGCTCCGTCTCCGATTCAGGCATATCGGAGTGCCCTCAGACCATGTACGTGGAGTTGATGATGGCACCCTTACGGGCGTAATGAATCAACGCATCCTGCACATCAAGCGGATGAGCCGGAATCACACCCTCGATCAGATCTTCCTCACGACCACCATGAAGTGCCAAACCGAACCGACAGCAGTACACCGTCCCACCCTCACCGATGAACGTCCCCAACGAATCATTGATGTTCTGCTCGCCCGGAAAACCCGAATCGCCCGTCGTCGGGAAACCGCGCGTGGCCAGGCAATTGATCGCGCCAGGACCATAGAAATACAACGCCGACTCAAACCCCTTGCGCAACGCCCGCGTCGCCTGCAACACCGCCACAAAACTCACCGACGACTCATGCGCAATCCCGTGAACCAACGTGAAATACGACTCCCCACCCTCAGCCTGATAGTCCGGGAACAACTTCGTCCCCCCATAAATGTTGCTGCCCTTCGGCAACGACGGATGCGGGATCTCAGCCACAGACTTCTTGATATTCTCGGCAATCAACTGATCTATATCGGACACGGGTCCTCCTGGAGGGCGAAGATAGATGCCGCCTCGGCCGCATTGCCGATGAGCGAGAGCCGAGGTGGGCTACGTGTTCCAGTACAGAAGTCGCCTGTTTCCCGGTGGTTATCCAGGGAATAACACTGTGCTGCAGGAGTCTCACCGCTGTAACGAGCCGGTAATCACCGCTGTCGCACGGGCGTCAGACCCCGATGGCCAGGGACATCCCGCACAGGGGATCCCGCATTTCGTGGGGCCCGCAAACCCGTTCACATCGGTGCGCGCGCTGTCACTGCGCGTGGAGACCACTCGCGATGCGGTCGATGTTCTCCATGTGAACAGGTGCGAGATGTTTGAGGCCCGCGTGTGCAAGCGCAGTGGCAAAGAGTCCGACCTCGTGGGGCGGGAGATCGAGGGCGAGGGCCTGCCGGCCGCCGTGGATGGCGATGCCGGCCAGCATCGAGGCGAGGAGCTCGGCGCTCTGCTCGGGCGCGGGAAGAGCCCGCAACGTGTAGTAGGCACGGATGCGCATGGCGATCTGCCCCGAGATGCTCAGCACGAGCTCGTCGCGGATCTCCGCATTGGGCCCGGAGGTGACATCACCGAAGAGCAGCCCGAAGCCGGCAGGATGCTCTGACGCGTAGCGGAAGAAGGCCACCATGTCAGCCTTGACCTGCTCCTCCATCGACAATGCCGAGGCGGACTCGTATGCCGCGAACAACCACTCGCGAAGTTTGTCGGCCTCCCGGACCAGGCACGCCCGGTAGAGCTGCTCTTTGCTGCCGAAGTGCGAGTAGAGCGTCGGCTTGGTGGCATCGGCCTGCTGCGCGATGGCCTCCATGGAGGTTGCGTGATAGCCGTTGGCGTGGAACACATCTCGCGCTGCGTCGAGGAGTAGTTCGTCGCTCGGCCGGTTTCCGTTGCTGCGACGGGACGGCGCAGCACCCGATCGTTGCCGAACTTTGGCCATGGTAGCGATTTTACGTCACCGCCGCGCCTTCCAGTCCGCACGCTTCGCCCTTGGCACGGCACCGTTCATCAGCTAGAATCGGCTTTGTTTGACCGACGAGTAAAACTCTGTGGCGCCGCGATAAAAAATCGCGTTGGAGCATGTCGGAGTTCCTTACGCACGCACACGATCGGGAGTATCAAGGAACAATGCACCTCAAACTGAGCGACGACGAAGTTGCCTTCCGCGAGGAAATGCGGACCTTCTTCACCACCGAGATCCCCAAGGAGATCCGCGAGCGGACCGCCGCGGGCACGCTGAACTTCCCCGACGACATGATCACGGTTCAGCGGATCCTGAACGAGCACGGTCTGGCAGTGCCGAAGTGGCCTTCCGAATGGGGCGGCCGCGACTGGACTCCCGTGCAGAAACACATCTGGCAGAACGAGATGAACCTCGCCTCGGTGCCTGAGCCCCTTGCGTTCAACACCGACATGGTCGGCCCGGTGATCGCCAACTTCGGCTCGCAGGAGATCAAAGAGCGTTTCCTCCCGGCCACAGCCAATCTCGACATCTGGTGGTGCCAGGGCTTCTCCGAGCCCGAGGCGGGATCCGACCTGGCATCGCTCAAGACCCGTGCGGTTCGCGACGGCGACCACTACGTGGTCAACGGTCAGAAGACCTGGACCACCATGGCCCAGTACGCCGACTGGATCTTCGCGCTGGTGCGCACCAACCCCGATGCTCCGAAACGCCAGGCGGGGATCAGCTTCCTGCTCATCGACATGAAGACCGAGGGCATCACCGTCAGGCCGATCCAACTGGTCGACGGCGGCTTCGAGGTGAACGAGGTCTTCTTCGAGAACGTCCGGGTGCCGGTGGAGAACCTGGTCGGCGAAGAGAACGCGGGCTGGGGATACGCGAAGTTCCTGCTCGGCAACGAACGAACAGGTGTCACCCGGGTGGGCATCACCAAGAACCGCCTCGCGCTGGCCAAGGAGCTGGCCGCGAAGACACCCGTCGGTGACGGCACCCTGCTGGAGGATCCCCTGTTCGCCGCGCGCCTGGCCGAACTCGAAAACGAGTTGCTCGCACTGGAATTGACACAGTTGCGGGTGGTGGCATCGTCGGCAGACGGCAAGCCCGATCCAGTCTCCTCGGTCTTGAAGCTCCGCGGTAGCGAGCTACAGCAGGCGTCCACCGAGATCCTGGCCGACCTCGCGGGAGTCGACTCACTGGCTGTGGACGCGGCGGACATCGGCTCCCCGCACTGGGCGCAAGAGACCGTTCCGACGTACCTCAACCACCGCAAGGTCTCGATCTACAGTGGCTCGTCCGAGGTTCAGCGAACCATCATCGCGTCCTCCATCCTCGGCCTCTGACACGACCTCCCCATCTACGGACTTCATCCCTGATGCCGACGTCGAGCGCCCCCGGCACCAACTAACGAAGGATTGCCTTCACCATGGATTTTGAACTCAATGAGGAACAGACGATGCTGCGCGACACCGCGCATGACGTCCTGACCAAGTTCTACGACATCGAGAAGTTGCGCGAGGTCACCGCCACCGACCTCGGCTGGAGCCGAGACGTGTGGAAGTCGTTGGCGGAGATCGGCATTCTCGGTCTCCCGTTCAGCGAGGACGACGGTGGTATGGGCGCCGGACCCGAAGAGGTCGCGGCCGTGCTCGGCGAGATCGGCCGGAGCCTTGCTCCCGAGCCCGTGCTCGACGCGGTGTACGTGCCCGGCGGACTCATCGCCGAGACCGGCACCGCGGAACAACGCGCCCAGTACCTGCCACAACTCGCCTCCGGCGAACTCCTCGCGGCATTCGCGCACACCGAACCGGGCGACCGGTGGCCGAGCGCGGCTGTCAGTACCACCGCGACGGCATCGGGTGACGGCTACGTCCTCACCGGCCGTAAGAATCCTGTGCTGCACGGTGATTGCGCCGATGTGCTGGTGGTGACCGCGCGTGTCGACGCTCAGGGGCAAGGGCAGGGCGAGATCGGCTTGTTCGTCGTCGACGCCACCGCAGACGGAGTGTCGCGCACCGCGTTCAAGACCCACGACATGCGGCGTGGTGCCCAGGTGGAACTGCAGGACGCTCCCGCCACCCGACTGGCCGAGGGTGATGTGGCCGCGGCGCTGGTGCGCTCGGAAGTGGTCACCCAGGTCGCGCTGTGCGCCGAGGCAGTCGGCGCCATGGAGGAATCGCTGCGTTTCACCACCGAATACCTCAAGCAGCGCAAGCAATTCGGCGTACCACTGGCTAAGTTCCAGACCCTGACCCAGCGTGCCGCCGACATGTACGTACTCCTCGAGCAGGCCCGCAGTATGAGCCTCTACGCCACGGTCACCCTGGCCGACGGCGACGTCAACCCGATCGTCGCGTCGCGGGCCAAACTGCAGATCTGCCGCTCCGCCCGCAAGATCGGCCAGGAGGCCATCCAGATGCACGGCGGTATCGGCATCACCGCCGAGTACCCGGTCGGGCACTACGTGAGCCGGCTACTCGCCATCGAACACACCCTCGGCGGTGCGTCCGAACATCTCCGAACACTGTCGAATCAGATCGCGGACTATGACAAGATCCTGATCGGATAGTGACAACGTTCATTGACAGGAGTTCCATGGCTGCCCCACTGCTCGAAGCGTCCACTCACATCAAGGCCACACCTGAACAGGTGTGGAAAGTGGTGTCCGACCTGAAGCGGATGGGCGAGTGGAGTCCGCAATGCCGCAAGGTCGTGGTCCGCGGGGGCGGCCCCGTCACTCTCGGCACCAAGACTGTCAACGTGAACAAACGCGGTCTGCTGGTTTGGCCGACCACCGCAAAGGTGGTCCGGTTCGAACCGAACAAAGAGATCGCATACAAGATCAACGAGAACAACAGCGTGTGGAGCTTCACCATCACCCCCACCGAGGACGGCGTGGAACTCACCGAACGTCGTGAGGCACCCAACGGCACCACCAAGGTGTCGTCGACGCTGATCAACTTGGCATTCGGCGGCGAGAAGTCGTTCGACGCCGAACTCACCGACGGGATGCAGCAGACGCTGGGCAAGATCAAGGCGTCGGTGCGCTAACGCACTACAGCTTCTTCAGCAGGGCGGGCAGGTCCGCGATCGAGTCGATGACGTGATCGGGGACCTGCCCGAACTCGTCTTTGACCAGGGCGTCGAGCTGTTCGGGCAGAAACTTGCCAGTCCGAACCAACACGCCGGTGATCGCGGTCTTCTGGGCGCCCAGCACATCGCTGTACATGTCGTCGCCCACCATCACCACCCCGGCCGGATCACCCACGCCGAGCATCTCCACGGCCGAACGAAAGCCCAGCGGCGATGGCTTGCCGATCGCGCGGATCTTCTTGCCGGTGGCCTTCTGAAGGCCTTCGAGGTACACCCCGGTGTCGATCTTCGGTCCGCTGCTGGTCGACCACGTGAGCGACCGGTGCATGGCGATGGTCGGTACGCCTTCGATCATCCAGCCCAGGGCTCTCGACATCAGCTCGTGGGTGAAGGACGGGCCCGCGCCCCCGAAAACCACCACCTCGGGGTCGTCGTCGACGAGATCCACCCCAGCCATGTCCTCGGTCACCGCCCCCTCATTGAGCACCACCACCCGTTTGCCCGGGTGTTTGGTGCGCAGATACTCGGCCGTCAGCACGGCGGCAGTGACGATCTCGTCATCACGCACCTTGAATCCCACGGCGGTGAGCGCGTCGGCGATCTGCGCTCGCGACTTGGATGTGGTGTTGGTCAGGAACATTCGCGGCAGACCGGTATCGGCGATCTCCTCGAGGGCTTCGACGGCACCGGGCAGGGCTTTCCACGAGGTGACGAGCACCCCGTCGATGTCGAGCAGCAACCCTTCGGCCATACCTGAGAAACCTAGTCCTGCCAACGGTCGATCGCACGCGGGAGCCGACAGGTCCGACAATTCTCACAGCGCCGCCCGATCATGCCGAACTCGACTTTTCTGGCGGTCGTGGTGGTCCTTCCGGCATGCTTGGCACCATGGCCGACCAGCTCTCGACGCAGTACTCGACCCTGTCCAAACGTGTGACCGGCCTTATGTCGCGCGCTCACTCCGACCTCGCCGACCTCGTGTCGTTGCCGTCTGTGCACATCGACCCCGACAAGCGGGACGACTGCCGGGCCAGCGCTGCCTGGGTTCGTGGCGCTTTCGCCGACGCCGGGATCGAGACGCAGGTGTACGACACCGTCGACGGCAGTCAGGCTGTGATCGGTCATCGCCCCGGCCCGCCAGGATCGCCGACCGTCTTGCTGTACTCCCACCACGACGTGCAGCCGGCCGGCCCCGAAGACCTCTGGAACTCGCCGCCGTTTGCACTCACCACTCACGACGGTCGCTGGTTCGGGCGAGGTGCGGCGGACTGCAAGGGCAACGTCGTCGCCATCCTCACCGCGCTGCGCTCATTTGCGGCGCTGCCGGCGTTGGGAATTCGAGTGGTGATCGAGGGCTCGGAAGAAGCCGGCGGCGACGGTCTGGATCAACTCGCCCGCATGCAGTCAGACCTCTTCGATGCGGACATGATCCTGATCTGCGACACCGGAAACGTGGCCCCGGGTGTACCCACGCTCACCACCAGCCTGCGCGGGGTCGCGGGCGTGAAGGTCTCGGTCGAGACCCTCGCATCGGAAGTGCATGCGGGACAGTTCGGCGGCGCGGCCCCCGACGCGCTTGCCGCACTCATCGCCGGGCTGGCGACCCTGCGAGATGCGGACGGCAACACCACGATCGACGGGCTGCCCGCCAGTCAATCCTGGCCCGGCGCAACCTACGATCCCCTGCAGTTCCGCTCCGACTCCACAACGCTCGACGGTGTGGACATCCTCGGCTCGGGCACCCCTGCCGAGATGGTGTGGGCGCGGCCGGCGGTGACGGTGATCGGATTGGACGCACCGAACACCGACGACTGCGTGGCCGCCATCAATCCACGCGCCTCGGCGATGCTCAACCTGCGTGTGCCACCCGGCGTGAATCCCGGTGTGGCCGCGTTGGCACTGGAAGGTCATCTGCACAAGCACATTCCGTGGCACGCCAAGGTGCAGGTCGACACCGTGATGACCGGGGCACCGTTCGCTGCCGACACCTCGGGCCCTGGATACAAGGCGCTCACCGAGGCGATGAGCAAGGCATACCGGGCCGAGGTGGTCCATTCCGGTCAGGGTGGATCGATACCCCTGTGCACGGTGCTCTCGGAGATCTGCCCCAGAGCCGAGATTGCACTACTCGGCGTCGAGGAACCGAACTGCCGGATCCATGCACCCAACGAGAGTGTGGATCCGGACGAGATCTCGAAAACCGCACTGTCCCTTGCCCTGTTCCTCGCCACATACACGGTGGACGCCTGATGCGCACAGTCGAAGAACACCGGGCCGTCGTCGCATCCTTGTTCGCCGAGCCCCGGCCTGTCACCGTGCCTGCCGCAGCCGCCCTCGGCAGGGTGCTCGCCGACGATGTCGTCGCCGGGGTCACGCTGCCCGGCTTCGACAACTCGGCGATGGACGGTTACGCCGTCATCGCCTCGGACATCGCGCACGCGACGGAGACCGATCCCGTCATCCTGCCTGTCGCAGAAGACATCCCGGCAGGGCGAACCGATCAGCTCACCCTGTCTCCCGGCACGGCCCACCGCATCATGACCGGAGCCCCCGTGCCTGCCGGAGCGGACGCGGTGATCCAGGTGGAGCTCACCGACGGCGGCGTCTCCGAGGTGAGGATCAACGCACCGGTCCCAGCCGGAGCCGCCATCCGCGCCGCCGGTTCCGATATCGGTGCAGGGACCCGTGCCCTCTCGTCCGGGCGCGTTCTGCACGCACCGCAGTTGGGCCTGCTGGCCGCGCTCGGGATCGCCGAGGTCGCGGTGTTTGCGCCGCTGCGGGTGCTGGTCCTGTCGACCGGAAGTGAGCTGGTGCCCGCAGGCACGCCGCTGGAGTACGGACAGATCTACGAGTCCAACGGCGCGATGCTGACCGCCGCGGCCATCGAGGCCGGGGCGATCTCCGAACAGGTGCACTTCGTGCCCGATGACGTCGGCCAGTTCCGGGCACGACTCGACGAGTACGTCGACGGCGCGGACGGTACCGCCGTCGATCTCATCATCACCTCCGGCGGTGTCAGCGCCGGCGCCTACGAGGTCGTCAAGGATGCGTTGGTCGGTCACGGGGTGGAGTTCGCCAAGGTGGCCATGCAGCCAGGCATGCCGCAGGGTTGCGGCACCTATACGAGTTCGGGGGGCACGGCTGTCCCGATCATCACCTTGCCCGGCAATCCGGTGAGCGCTCAGGTGTCCTTCGAAGTGTTCGTCCGGCCGGCCCTGCGCGCAGCCATGGGCCTGCCCGCCTCACGGCGCACCATCACCGCGTCGGTCACCGAACCGATCGCCTCCCCCAGAGGCAAGCGCCAGTTCCGCAGGGGTGAACTCACGATCGCCGACGGTGTCGCCTCGGTGCGGCCCATCGGGCCGCCGGGTTCACATCACCTGGCGTTCATGGCATCGGCAAACGCGTTGCTCGACATCGCTGCGGACACCGACAGGGTCGAGACCGGCGCCGACGTCGAAGTGCTGATCCTGGAGGACAGCTGACCGATGAGCACCTGCGACAATGGCGGCCATGGCCAGACGACCCAGACCTACTGAACCCGAGAGTGTGACCCGCCTGGCACATTTTGCCGACCTCGTGCGGGAAACCGTGCCGCCGATCCATCGGGCCGGTGTGCCGTTCGTGGCGGCGGGCGCCGCCGTGGCCCTCGCCGGCCGACGCCACGGCTGGATCCGGACACCGGCTACCGCAGCCACACTCGCCACCGCCGCGTTCTTCCGTCACCCGAGCCGGGTGCCTCCGAACGCTGCCGGAGTCGTGGTCGCACCGGCGGACGGGCAGGTCGCGTTGGTGGACCATGCCGCGCCGCCGCACGAGCTCGGGCTGGGCGACACTCCCCGACCACGCGTGTCGACCTTCCTCTCGATCTTCGACGTACACGTGCAACGGATCCCGATCGCCGGCACGGTCGAGTCGGTCGAATACCGGCCGGGCAAGTTCGTCAGCGCCGACCTCCCCGATGCAAGCGCGGAGAACGAGCGCAACTCCATGCTGATCCGGACCGCCGACGGCACCGAGTTGGTGGTGGTGCAGATCGCCGGTCTCATCGCCAGGCGCATCGTGTGTGAGGCCAGTCCCGGCGACCCGGTGACGCTCGGCGACACCTATGGCTTGATCCGGTTCGGGTCACGTGTCGACGTCTACCTGCCCGAGGGCACCCGCCCGCTCGTCGCCGTCGGCCAACGCGCCGTCGGCGCGGAGACCGTGTTGGCGCAGCTGGGATGAAGGAGTCCGTCCGCAAGGAACCTGGCCGAAAGGAACCCGTCCGCAAGGACCCGGTTCGCCGGTCCGGCAGCAGGGTGGTTCCGGCGGGGAGTTCCCGGCGGCGCCGCCGTCCGAGCCGCGCCGGAACGCTGAACACCGGCAAGCTCCTCGTTCCGTCGGCGCTCACCGTCCTTGCCATCTGCGCCGGCCTGTCGGCCACCAAGTTCGCTCTCGATGGCCGAATCCACCTGTGCGTTGCGATGATCGCAGCTGCGGCATTGCTCGACGGCCTCGACGGCCGGGTGGCCCGCCTGCTGGGGGCGACCACGCGCATCGGCGCCGAACTGGATTCTCTCGCCGACGCCATCAACTTCGGGGTGGCCCCCGCGCTGACCCTCTACGTCCTCCTGCTCGAGGGCAACGACGTGGGATGGCTTCTGTCGCTGATCTATTGCTGCGCAATCGTTTTGAGGTTGGCGCGGTTCAACACCCTGATCGACGAAGACGACACGCCGCAGTACACCAAGGACTTCTTCGTGGGTGTGCCCGCCCCCGCCGCCGCTCTCATCGCGATGCTTCCCATCGCCCTCGAGGAGCAATTCGGAATGGGCTGGTGGACCTCGGAGGCAACCGTCGGCACATGGATGACCATCACTGCGCTGCTGGCCGTCAGTCGCCTGCCGACCGCATCACTCAAGTCGTACGCGGTGCCGCCGAATGCGTTGGTGCTGGTACTCATCGGTGTGGCCCTGTTCGCCGCCGCGCTGCTGACCTACCCGTATCTGCTCATGGTGGTGGCGATCGGTCTCTACCTGCTGCACATCCCGTTTGCCTGGCGCACCAAGCGATGGGTGGCCAGCCGACCGGAGACCTGGGACTTCCACCCCCGGGAACGCCGGGCCGAACGACGCGCCATCCGGCAAGTGCGGCGCGGCAGGCCCACCAAATCGTCGGCCCGTCTGGGCCTGCGACGCCCCGGCGACCAGTAACGGGTAGCGAGCACCAGCCCGCGCCGATCGGCGCAGACGGTAGTTTTGGCCTGTGACTCCCGCATCTGCCGCATCTGCCGCGTCTCCGCAACTGACGCTGACCGCCCGGCTCAACCTCTCGGCGGCCGAGGCGCGCCGCGGCATCGTCAGGGTGCATCCGGAGGTCCTGGCCGCCTTGGCGCTGCGCGAGTGGGATGGGGTGGCCGTGATCGGCTCGCGTACCACCGGTGCGGTGATCGCAGCCACCGATGCGTCCGCACCCACCGGCATCGCGCTACTCGATGAGTTGACGCTGTCCAACGCGGGCCTGAAGTCCGACGCCCCGGTGGTGTTGTCCCCCGTGGTGGTCCACGGCGCTACCCGCGTCATGGTGCGCGGTTCGATGCTGACCGCCGATTCGGTGGACGAGACCACCCTGCGGCGCGCACTCCTCGGAAAGGTGGTGTCGGCCGGAGATGTGGTGTCGCTCTTGCCGCGCGACCTCGGTCCCGATTTCGCGACGTCCGACGCCACTCGTTCGCTCGCCAGGTCGGTGGGCATCACCTGGACCAACGAACTGCTGACCGTGGTGGACGCCGACCCATCCGGCCCGGTGAGCGTGCAACCGAACACCGCGGTGCTGTGGGCTGACAAGAGCGCCGGACCGCCTACGACCGCCGAGGCGGCCACCAGTGCATCCACCCGGCACACACCGGCCAAGGCGACCGTCAACACTGCTCCTCCGGCTCGGACCGTCGACGAACTCGTCGGCGTCGACGCACAGGTGGACAAGCTGACCGAATGGCTCGGCCTCGCCCTCGACAACCCGGAACTGCTCACCGCCCTCGGCGCGCAAGCTCGACTCGGTGTGGTGCTCACCGGCCCACCCGGGGTGGGCAAGGCAACCGTCGCCCGGGCCGTGTGCGCCGGGCGAGCCCTCGTCTACATCGACGGCCCGGTCACCGGCGCGCTCGAGGCATCCGGCCGGCTCACTGCTGTCAAAGATGCGGTCGGTCAACTGGTGTCGGCAGCGTCCGGCACGGGCGCGGTGTTGCTCATCAGCGATGTCGAGGCGCTGCTTCCCGCCGAGGCAGACCCCGTCTCGGCGCTCATCCTCGACGCCCTGCGCACGGCGATCACCGCCGACCGGGTCGCCCTGATCTGCACCAGTTCGGCGCCCGAAAACCTCGACCAACGGCTCCGCGATCCCGACCTCTGCGACCGCGAGCTGTCGATCGGATTGCCCGACAACAAGATCCGGCGAGGTCTCCTCGGCGCGCTCCTGGATTCCGTGCCCACCGGAACCATCGACCTCGGCGCGATCAGCGCTCGCACACCCGGTTTCGTCGCCGCCGACCTCGCCGCCCTCACCCGCGAGGCCGCCCTGCGGGCAGCTGCCCGCAGCGCCCGCGACGGCGAGCCACCTACGCTCGTCGAGGCCGATCTGCTGGGCGCACTGGAGGTGATCCGGCCGGTGTCCAGGTCGGCATCGCCCGAGGTCGCGGTCGGCAGCCTGACGCTCGACGAGGTCGGCGACATGGTGGAGACCAAACAGGCTCTCACCGAGGCCGTGCTCTGGCCGCTACAGCACCCGGACACCTTCACCCGCCTCGGCGTCGACCCACCCCGCGGCGTGCTGCTCTACGGTCCCCCCGGATGCGGCAAGACCTTTGTGGTGCGCGCACTCGCCGCGTCCGGACAGCTGAGCGTGCACAGCGTCAAAGGTGCTGAGCTGATGGACAAATGGGTCGGGTCATCGGAGAAGGCAGTCCGCGACCTGTTCGACCGGGCACGCGAATCGGCGCCATCGCTCATCTTCCTGGACGAGATCGACGCCCTGGCCCCACGCCGCGGTCAGTCGTCGGACTCAGGCGTCGGCGATCGGGTGGTCGCGGCGCTGCTCACCGAACTCGACGGGGTCGAGCCGCTACGGGATGTGGTGGTTCTCGGCGCGACCAACCGTCCCGATCTCATCGATCCAGCGCTGCTGCGTCCCGGCCGTCTGGAGCGACTCGTGTTCGTGCCGCCGCCCGACGCCGATGCCCGCGCCGCGATCCTGCGGACGTCGAGCAAGTCGGTGCCACTTGCAGAGGACATCGATCTCGACGAGCTGGCCGCGGAGCTGGACGGATACTCGGCCGCCGACTGTGCCGCACTGCTCCGAGAGGCTGCTCTGGCCGCGATGCGGCGGAACATCGACGCGGCCATCGTCACCGCCGAGGACGTCGGGGTGGCGCAGGACAAGGTTCGGCCGTCCCTCGATCCGGCCCAGGTGGAGAACCTGCGTCAGTACGCCGAAAAGCGTGGAGCCTGAAGCTCTCTTACGACTCTCAGTGGGCCATCGACGGCGTTTTTGTCAGCGACGTCGTGGATGCGGTGCGATGCCGACGCGCGGCCAAGGCCGTGCCGACGAGCAATCCGAGCACCGGCAGCGCGACGAAGACCACGCTCCGCGACATGGTTGTGCCATGGCCCGCGGTGTCCTGGAACACCAACTGCTGGGGAATGAGCCAGACCGCACCCGCGGCCCCAGCGCCTCCGGCCATACACCCCGCGATGAGCAGACCATCGCGTACTCGGGGGGTCACCAGCGTATTCGTCCGCTCGAGAAGACTTTGCACCGCCAATCCCGCCAGCCCGAACGTGGCCCCGAAGATGTAAGGCAGCCACCAGATCACGTCGGGTGTGTCCACCGACTGGTACTGGCCTGGGGCCTGCACTGGAGCACGTTGGTGCCCGTTGTCGGTGACGAACCATGCGCCGGCCGCCACCACACCGGCACACAAGCCGATCAGGCCGGACCAGTCCCACAATCGATACACCTCGACCTCAGGCTGATTTGACGCTTTCACTACCTCAGTATTGTCGAGGCATTCTTAATTCGCTGGCGAACACGACGGCGGAACAAGTGATGTACCGGCGCCGCGCGTCTCTTCTCGTGCCATTCCTCTGCAATTCCTGTCGATTTCCGGTTCTCTCGTTCGACGTAGGGATGAGAACAGCTTCGGCACGGGCCGAGGCATCACCCATCACGGAGGTTTGTCATGCGCACATTGATCGTCACCGCATTCGTCTCGCTGGACGGTGTCATGGAAGGGCCGGGCGGCGAGCCCGGGTACCGCAATTCGGGGTGGACCTTCAAGGATGTCGAGTTCGACGAAGCTGCCTACGAGATCAAGGGGCGCGAGCAAGAGGAGACCACCGCACTACTGCTGGGCCGCACGTCGTACGAGGCGTTCGCTCCGATCTGGCCGACCATGGACGAGTTCGCCGAGTACAACGCGATGCCCCGATACGTCGTCTCCACAACACTCCAGAAGGACGACTCACGCTGGCCGGCGACGATCCTTCGGTCGGTGGATGACGTCGCGGCACTCAAAGAGACCGATGGTGGCCCGATCGCCGTGCACGGCAGTGCAACCCTCGGGCGCAGCCTCGCCGACGCCGGCCTCGTGGATCGCTATCACCTTCTGGTGTTCCCACTCCTTCTCGGCGCCGGCAAGCGCCTGTTCAGTGAGTCGGACAAAGACACCACCAAGCTCAACCTGGTCGAGCACGAGGTGTACGGCAACGGCATCCAGAAACAGATCTTCGACGTGGTGCGGTAGGTCGAGCCGATAACGGTTCTAGCGCAACGCCGTTCGTAGCATGCGCAACTCTGCTGCGGGCTGTAGCGCAATCACACGCAGGGCTTTTGTTCGCCTGCAGGCGTTGCAACACCTGCAGATGAACGCAAAGCCTGCAAGGAAGCCAGAGCCTATCGAACTCGAACACATGTTCGACAATGTCGGATTCTGTTGGTAGGCTTGGCGCAAGGGGTTCGAGGGCTGGGGGGCTTGTCGATGAGTGATTCGGTGACGGTGAATCCACCGCCAATGCCGGTGTTGGTGGGGTTGTATCGCGATCTTGATGCGGTGTTGCAGCGGATTGCTGGTGCGTCCGCAGCTGATGTTGATGATGTGCAGGTTGCTGAGTTGGTGCGGGTGAACGAGAGAGTTGTTCGGGCACTTGCGTTCAGGGCCTCAAGCGGTTGCAGGAGGTGAATGATCGGGGTTTGTTTCGTAAGGCTGGTCATTCGACGTTGCACCGGTTTGTGATGAGTGAGCTGCGCGTGTCTCGCGGTGATGCCTCCTCACGGTTGAAAGCACTCGATGCCGCCAGCGAGTTGTTGTCGATGCACGGGCAGCCGTTGCCACCGAAATGTCCGGCTGCAGCCGAAGCGTTGGCCGACGGTGTTATTGGGTTGGCGCACATGGACGTGATGCTCAAAGTCCGCGACAAAATCCCACACAAGTCAGCGCCAGAAGTGTACGACGTGGTCGATGCCTGGATGACCGACAACGCCCGCACCCTGGGCCCCACCGAACTCGAAGTCTGCGGACGAGAAGTGTTGGCCCGGGTGGACCCGGACGGGACACTCACCGACGACGCCGACCGCAGACGCAACCGGGGTTTGTCCGACGGTGCCCAAGGGTTGGACATGATGGCCAAGCTCACCGGCAACCTTGATCCGGCGACGTTGGCACTGTTTCGGACGGTGATGGATGTGTGGGCAGCACCAGGAATGAACAATCCTGATGACCCCAATTCACCCGTCGGTGCTATTGACGATCCGCGCATGGATCCCGCGATCATCGAGGCTGCCGCGGGGCGTGACACCCGTTCCCGTGCTCAACGGCAGCACGATGCGTTCAAAGCGATCTTGAAGACCATTCTGGAGTACAAACTGCTCGGTTCCTCCCATCGTGGGCTGCCGGTGCAGGTGATGGTCACCATGACCAAACAGCAGCTTGATGAGGCTGCAGGGATCGCCCACACCGCGTCGGGGGTGGATGTACCCGTGAAGGATGCGTTGGAGTTGGCGGCTCGCTCGGATTGGTCGTTGGCGGTGTTCGCCAACCACTCCGCCGACGTCCTCTACTTCGCCCGCGCCAAACGCACCGCCCAACAAGGCCAACGGATGGCGCTGTTCGCCAAAGACCGAGGCTGTACCAGTCCGGGTTGTCGTAACCCGATCTCGTGGACCGAGATCCATCACACCACTGCCTGGGCTGACGGCGGTTTCACTGACATCGACGAACTGGCCCCGGCCTGCATCCCGCACCACGCGATGATCGGACCCGGCGAGGATCAATGGCAAACCATCATGCTCCGCGACGGCCCCGATGCCGGCCGCGTCGCGTGGATTCCACCCACATACATCGACCCGGACCAACAACCAAGAATCAACCGAGCCCACCACACCGACCACACCATCGAAGCGGCATGGCAAAAGATCATCGCCGAACGCCAAGCGGCACTCGACTAACGCGAGCAACGCATGCAACAGCAACAACGACAGCAACGAAATGCTCCACCATTTGCGGGTTCCGAATCAGACGGCGAAGCAACGCATCTCGAATAGAAACCTCGACGAGGTCGATCCGGCCGCCCACCCGTCTCAGCAAATATGTTGCACTGCAACGCGCATCGCCGTCACGATGCTCGGAACCATTGCGGGATCGCCGGCATCGGCAATGACCCGTGCAGCGGTCGGACCGCTTGCCGCAACTACCGACAGTTGGCAGAGCTGCGGTGAGGTGTTCGCCGACCTCACCCCGGCAAGGTCAATCAGGAGGCGTGAGGAGATGCTGTCGAGCTTGGCCCTTAGATCCGACAGCGGCGGGTTCGGAATGGACAACTGCGCTTGGTCCGAGAGCGTCCATGTGGAGAAATACGCGTACTGAACACCGGTCGCCGCCTGAACCTGATCGGTGAAGAACGCGGCCACCCGCGCTCGATCCAGCCCGTGAGCGGCCGCCGAGTCCGACGCGGCCTGGACGACCGTGGCCGCACGAACAGGGTCGTTGATCGGGCTGCCGGAGTGCCACTTCGACTGCGCGACCTCATGGGCCACGATCAAACGGTCACCAATGGTGTTGACCAACCGGACGACTCGATCGTGCCCTACCGGCGTCGCATGAGCTGTCGGGCCCGCCAACACCGCACAGACTGCGGCCAACGACATCACCAGGAACGACGCAACAACTCGTACTGCCCGCATTCTTCCTCCGACCCGTCCAGCCCGATTCCATGCGACCGTACTCGCCGCGACCGGGCCGAGCGTTGCGAATTGCCGCACACCGATCCTTCAGCCGTCCGCCCGTGGACCGCACTCGCCGCACCGGGCCGCGCGACGACCGATGAGCAGTGTCAGCGTTGCGACACGAGATATGTGATCGACGTCGGGCCGCTCGGTGAGCCGGCCGTGGTCCCTATCACCACCGTGTAGCGCTTGCCGTCCTTGTCGGCTCCATACCCGACGACGGTCTGGCCACCTTCCTGCCGACGGAACTCCTCGGTGAACCCCGCGTCGGTGAGCACCTTGCCTGCGTTGTCGAAGGGATTCCCCGCGTCGGGCTTGCCGGCGACGGTGAGGTTCCAGCCCTCCTGCGCGGTCCCGCCCGCGGCGAGTATCGAACCCTCGATCAGCGGTACCGAATCCGGGAAGTCTTGCGGCAGATTCACCGACCCGACCGTGGTGGATTCAGCCTCCTCGCTGTCTCCGCCACACGCTCCCAACACCAGCGCAAGACCCGTGATCATCAGCACCAAAACCACTCGCACCCGACTCATGCGAACAGAGTAGGGGGTGGGGTCCGGTTGTGCCCGATCGGCTGCGATCTTGTCGTGAACACCAACTTGTCCGTTCTGCGGTGACCAGCAGCGAGAGGCCGCCTCGGCGGCCGCCTCATCCCCGAATACGGCACCTAGCAGCAGCAACGGTAGACTGGGTGACAACAAACCGGAGCTAATCCGTCTTCGGTGAACGGTCGCAGGCATTGTTCGGTGTGCCTGTCCCCGTTGTCACGACCCACCCGACACCCCGCCCATTCGATCGACGGAGTGCCTCTTGATCGCAGTCTTGGCCGCCTTGGCCATCACGGCTGTGCTGGCCCCTGCGATCATCACCGCCCTGGGCAGGCGCGGCTTCTACCTCCTCGCGCTCGCCCCGCTGGGCGGCCTGGTGTGGGTGGTGCTCAATTGGCCCGACGACGAGCACGGCGTCCGCACGGAATCCTTCAGCTGGGTCCCTGCCCTGCAGATGAACATCGACTTCCGCTTCGACACGCTCGCGGCCGTCATGTCTGTTCTGGTGCTCGGGGTCGGAGCCCTGGTGCTCTGTTACTGCGCCGAGTACTTCAGTGAGGTGCGACGTCGGGTCGCCGGCTTCGCGGCCGAGATGGTGGCCTTCGCCGGCGCGATGTTCGGGCTGGTCATCAGCGACAACATGCTCGTGCTCTACATCTTCTGGGAACTGACCACGGTGCTGTCGTTCCTGCTGGTCGGTTTCTACGCCGTCCGCGCGACGAGCCGCCGGGCCGCCACCCAGGCCCTGCTCGTGACCACGGCCGGTGGACTCGCGATGCTGGTCGGCATCGTGATGCTGGGCGAGAAAGCCGGCTCCTACCTGTTGTCGGACATCGTGGCCGACCCCCCGGTCGGGTGGACGGTCACCGTGGCCATCGTCCTGATCCTGATCGGCGCGCTCAGCAAGTCGGCGATCTTCCCGTTCCACTTCTGGCTTCCCGGTGCCATGGCGGCCCCCACCCCGGTCAGTGCCTATCTGCATGCCGCAGCCATGGTCAAGGCCGGAATCTTCTTGGTGGCCAGGCTCGCCCCGGGCTTCTCCGACCTCGTTTCCTGGGACGTCCTGGTGGTCGGGCTCGGCTGCGCCACCATGGTCCTCGGCGGATTCCGGTCGCTGCGCGAATACGACCTCAAGTTGGTGCTCGCCTTCGGAACGGTCTCGCAGCTGGGGTTCCTGATGGTGCTGGTCGGCATTGGCGACGAGGATGTCGCGATGGCGGCGATGGCGATGCTGGTGGCCCATGCGCTGTTCAAAGCGTCGCTGTTCATGGTGGTCGGCATCATCGACCACTCCACCGGTACCCGCGACCTGCGTAAACTTGCCAGACTTGGTCACAGCACCCCTGTGTTGGCGGGCATCGCCGCACTCGCGGCCGCCAGCATGGCGGGCCTCCCCCTCACCCTGGGATTCGTCGGCAAGGAGACCGCCTTCGCCGAGATCTGGGACACGGGCGCCCTGAGTGAGTGGCAGGGGCCGGTGGTGGTCCTGGTGCTGGTACTCGGATCCACTCTGACCGTCGCCTACTCGCTGCGATTCCTGTGGGGCGCATTCGGCCGCAAACGTAAGGCCGAACCCAGCCCAGCAGTGGCGCGCATGCACCGTCCGAGCGCCGCGTTCCAGGCGCCCGCGGCGATACTCGCGCTCGCCGGGGTGGTCTCCGGTCCACTCGCCGGACTCATCGGAAAGCGCGTGGAGCCCTACGCCGAAACGGTGCCCAGCTACGACGAAGGCATAGCCCACCTTTCGCTGTGGCATGGCTTTAACCTCGCCCTCGGTTTCACGGCCATCGCAGTGGTCGCGGGTACCGCACTGTTCCTCCTGGTACGCGAACTCGGCCGGCTGGGTTTTGTGCGTCCCGCGCTCGGTAACGCCGACAGGATCTACGACGCGGTGCTGCGCGGCGCGGACACCATCTCGATCAACCTGACCCGCAACACCCAGCGGGGGTCGTTGCCACTCACCCAGGGCGTCATCGTGATCACGCTGGTGCTCCTGCCCACGATCGTCCTGTTTCTCGGGCAGCGGAACAGGCTGCAGATCAACGGCTTCGAGTCTCCCGTGCAGTTCGTGATCGGCGGGATCATGGTGGCCGCGGCGATCGCCGCCACTGTCCTGCGCAACCGGCTCGCAGCCGTCCTCGTCGTCGGGGTCACCGGCTACAGCTGCGGCGTGCTGTTCGCCTTGCACGGCGCACCCGATCTCGCGCTCACCCAGTTCCTGGTGGAGACACTGACGCTGGTCATCTTCGTACTGGTCCTGCGCAAGCTCCCCGCCGAGGCGGAAAACCGCCACGCCACCGGGTTCAAGCCGTTGCGCGCACTGCTCGGCCTGGCCTTCGGCGCACTGCTCGTGGTGGTCGGCCTGTTCGCCGCCGCCGCCCGCAACACCATCCCCATGTCCACCGAGATCCCCTATGCCGCATACAAGTACGGCAATGGCTCCAACGCGGTGAACGTGCTGCTCGTGGACATCCGGGCATGGGACACCCTCGGCGAGGTCTCGGTCCTGATGGTTGCCGCGACCGGGGTTGCGTCGATGGTGTTCCGGCACCGCCGATTCGGTGCGGCGCCGCGAGTGGCCGACGCGACCAGGGCACGCACTCCCCGACCTGAAGCCGATGGCGAGCAGCTGTTCGGCGAACGCACCACGTGGTTGCGTGGCAGCGACTTCCGCGACCCACGCCATCGGTCGATGGTGCTCGAGGCCACCACACGACTGCTGTTCCCGACGATGATCGTGTTGTCGCTCTACTTCTTCTACGCCGGTCACAACGCTCCGGGCGGCGGATTCGCAGGTGGTCTGACGATGGGGCTGGCTCTGGTCCTGCGTTACCTGGCCGGTGGCCGATACGAACTCGGCGAGGCGTTGCCGATCGACGCGGGGCGCATCCTCGGCGTGGGCCTCGGCCTGTCCGCCGGTACCGCCGCCGCGTCGGTTCTGCTCGGCGCGCCTGCACTCTCGTCGGCGACCTTCGAGTTCACGCTTCCGATCTTCGGCGACGTGAAGCTGGTGACCGCCCTGTTCTTCGACCTGGGTGTCTACCTCATCGTGGTGGGCCTGGTGCTCGACGTACTGCGCAGTCTCGGGGCCCGGCTCGACGAAGACAGTCCACGGGTGCGTCGCGGCGCCGACCAGTCCGAGCCCGAGGAGGTGGCGGCACAATGACCATCAACCTCGGCCTGATGATCGTGGTCGCCCTGATGGCCGCCTGCGGCGTCTACCTGTTGCTCGAACGCAGTCTCATCCGCATGCTGCTCGGACTGCTGCTGGTGGGCAACGCGATCAACCTGATGATCGTCACCGTCTCAGGAGCCATGGGCAATCCGCCGATCATCGGCCGCACGTCAGAGGGCCGCACCGGAGACGCCGATCCGCTGGCGCAGGGCATGGTGCTCACGGCCATCGTCATCACGATGGGCATCGCTGCCTTCGTCCTGTCCTTGGCCTACCGCTCCTTCATGATCAACACCGACGACGAGGTGGACGACGACCCCGAAGACCTCAAGGTGAAGTCACAGTCGAGCGCCACCGCACCCGACCGCGATCGCAGCGACGACCCGATCACCGGTCTCGACACGTTCCGTGGCGACCTGTTCGACGACGACGGCAACCCGCTCACCGACGAACAACTGCGCGCCCGTGCCGAGTTGCATCAGACCGACCTGCTGCCCAGCCCCGACGACAGTGATGACGTCGAGCCGACCGACCGTGACGGGGATGGCCGATGACCTTGTCGCACGAGTGGTTCTCGACGCTCATCGTCGCTCCCGTCCTTGCGCCGATGATGGGCGCGGTGCTGACCCTGATCATGGGGCGGTATCCCCGGTTCCAGCGTGTGGTCACAGTCGCGGCGATCACGGTCGCGTTTGTCGCCTCGTGCCTCCTGCTCTATCTGACGAACCGCGACGGTACGTATGCCTTGCACGTCGGCGGTTGGGACTCCAAGGGCGGTGACCTCGGTCCCCTGGGCATCACCCTTGTGGCGGATCAGCTCTCGGCGTTGATGCTGGTGGTGTCCACCGCGGTGTTGCTCTGCGTCATGCTCTACGCCGTCGGGCAGGGTATCCGCGACGGCACAACCGAACAGCCGGTGTCGATCTTCTTGCCGACCTATCTGCTGCTGTGCACCGGCGTCTGCAACGCCTTCCTCGCCGGCGACCTGTTCAACCTGTACGTCTCGTTCGAGGTGCTGCTCGCCGCGAGCTTTGTGCTGCTCACACTTGGTGCCAGCGCGGACCGGGTGCGCGCCGGTGTCTCGTACGTGATGGTCTCGATGGTGTCGTCGCTGATCTTCCTGGCGGGCATCGCGTTTGCCTATGCAGCCACCGGCACGCTGAACCTCGCGGAGATGGCGGTCCGACTCGAGGATGTTCCCGACGGGACCAAAGGTGCGCTCTACGCGGTGCTGCTGGTGGCGTTCGCCATCAAGGCCGCGGTCTTCCCGCTGTCGACATGGCTGCCCGACTCCTACCCCACCGCCCCCGCCCCGGTCACCGCGGTCTTTGCCGGCCTGCTCACCAAAGTCGGTGTGTACGCAATCATCCGCGCGCACACCCTGCTGTTCCCCGGCGGCGCAATGGACCGGGTGCTCTTGGTGGCCGGACTTCTCACGATGTTGGTGGGCATCTTCGGCGCCATCGCGCAGTCCGACATCAAACGTCTGTTGTCGTTCACGCTGGTCAGCCACATCGGGTACATGATCTTCGGCATCGCTCTGTCCACCGAGTTCGGTTTGTCGGGCGCGATCTACTATGTGGCGCACCACATTTTGGTCCAGACGACGCTGTTCCTCGTGGTGGGGCTGATCGAGCGGCAGGCAGGCTCGGCGTCACTACGACGTCTCGGTGGTCTGGCGGCCAGCCCTCTGCTCGCTGCCTTGTTCCTGATCCCAGCTCTGAATCTGGGTGGCATCCCGCCCTTCTCGGGTTTCATCGGCAAGGTCGCTTTGATCGAGGCGGGTGTACAAGAGGGCAGCGTGCTGGCCTGGATCCTGGTGACCGGCTCGGTGGTGACCAGCCTGCTGACCCTCTACGTCGTCGCCCGCGTCTGGACCAAGGCGTTCTGGCGGCCGCGCGCCGATGCCCCCGACGGTGAGATGGCCGATGCGGGACCGGCGGCGCTTCTCGAGGGCTCGGCCGACGTGTCGTTCGACGACCGCGCCGACGTGGGCCGGATGCCGATCGGCATGGTGGTCCCCACCATCGCCATGGTGGCAGCCGGACTCGTGTTGACTTTGTGGGCCGGGCCGTTCTTCGAGTTCACCGAATCGGCCGCTGCCGACCTGATCGACTCCAGCATCTACCTCGACGCCGTCCTCGGCGCAGGAGGCCCCCGATGACCCACGAACCTGACCCCGGACAGCGGCCACAACCGCCGGCTCCCCGGGGCCCCATCCGGGCGCACCTGGTGAACGCCTGGCGTTACTCGGTGATCTTCGTTGCGTGGTATTCGGTGAAGGCCTTCCTCTTTCTCAAGTCTCACATCCACATCAAGCGCTGGTTCGGCGGAAATGCACGCGAGGTGGCCGTCCGGCTGTGGACGATGGCGTGGCTGACGTTCGTGTGGGTGCTGCTGTGGGGTACCTACGACATCGCAACGGTGGTCAGTGGTCTCGGTATCGCACTCCTCGTGCTGATCGCACTGCCATTGCCCCGGGTACCGGTCGAGGGCCGAATCCATCCGCTGACGATCCTCGAACTGGTGATCAGACTGGTGATCGACCTGTTCCGGTCGAGCCTGCAAGTGGCCTGGCTGTCGGTGCGCCCAGGCAAGCCGCCATTGAGCGCGGTGGTCCGGGCACGCCTGGCCATCAAATCCGACATGGTGCTGACCCTTGCGGTCGACTATCTCAATCTCGTGCCCGGCACCATGGTCGTGGAGATCGACCACAGTCGCCGTCTGCTGTACGTGCACCTCATCGACGCGAGCTCACCGGAGAAGGTGAAGGCGTTCTATGGGCAGGTCGCCACCATCGAGAGGCTGTTCATCAAAGCCTTCGAGCGTGAGAGCGAATGGCACGCCAGTCCCTACCATGGGATCGACGATGAAGTCGGTGGCCAAGACGCCCAGAATCTTCGGAGCGGAGCGAAGTCATGAACGTGGTCTGGATGATCGCCGCCGGTCTGTTGTTGGCAGCATCGGTACTCACCACCGCACGGATCCTCATCGGCCCCAACACGCTCGACCGCCTGGTCGCCCTGGACACCGGTGTCGCGATGGCGATGTGCTCGCTGGCCGTGTGGGCCGCATATTCGATGGATTCGACAGTGGTGTCCGGCCTCGTCGCCTTGTCACTGCTGAGTTTTGTGGGCACGGTTGCCGTCGCCCGATTCCGCGTACGGGACAACGAGGTTTAACGATGGTCTCCGACATCTTCGTCGCGGTGCTGGTGCTGTCCGGTTCAGGTCTGGCGTTCACCGCATCGGTGGGCATCTTGCGATTCCCTGACACGCTCACCCGCATGCACGCGGCCACCAAACCGCAAACCCTCGGTTTGCTGCTGGTCCTGATCGCGGCGATGATCCGTCTCTGGGACACCGTCGACTTCGGAATGCTGGTGCTGACCGGGATATTCGCGCTGATCACCGCACCGGTGATCGCACACCGCGTCGGCAAACTGGCGTATCAGGAGCAACGGGTGCGGGACGACCTGATCGACAGCAGCGAGCTCGAATCCCCCCGCAGCGACTGATGACGGGCGACGATCAGCTTCCCCCGACCTCTCGTGTGCGCCGCGGGAGTGAACTGGGAAAGGTTGCCGCCCATTCGGTTGCCCGGCGCGTCCGCTCGCGGGCCGCCGGGGTCGGTGCCACACCCGACGAGCGGCGCTCGCGCGCCGAACTCGATGCCCTCGCTGCCGCAGACGAACTCATCACCGTGCTCGGGTCGATGAAGGGCGCAGCGATGAAGGTCGGGCAGTTCCTGTCGATGATGGACCTGGGTATGGTGCCGGCCCACGCGCGTGACGGCTTCAACCGGAAGCTCGCCATCCTGCGCGACAACGCCCCTCAGGTCTCCTCGGAAACGATGCTCGAGGTTGTCCGAAAAGAGCTCGGCTCGAACATGTCCCACATCGAGTCGATCCATCCGAATCCCATTGCAGCCGCTTCCATCGGCCAGGTCTACCAGGCCAGATTGATCGACGGGCGCGACGTGGCCATCAAGGTGCAGTACCCGGGCATCGACCGGGTGGTCCGGGCAGACCTCAAGAACCTCGCGATGGCCCTGCGCCTCTACAAGGGTCTGCTGCCGACGGTGGACCCGCAGTCGTTTGTCCGGGAGATCTCCGGGGACATGTTGTCAGAACTGGACTATCGGGCCGAGGCGGCCAATCACCGTCGTCTCGCGGACCGCTACGCCGGGCACCCGTTCATCCAGATCCCCGATGTCGTCGAAAGTCTGTGCACATCGAAGATCCTCACCTCCGAGCTGATCACCGGGATACCGTTCGACGAGATCACCGCCCTCGACGCCGACATACGAGACCAGGTCGGCGAGGTGATCTATCGCTTCTACTGCGGCAGTATCCATACCGACGTCACCTTCTGCGGCGATCCACATCCCGGAAATGTGATGCTCGCCGACGACGGTCGGGTGGCGTTCCTCGACTTCGGATCCTGCAAGACGATGTCGGCCGATGCCCGGGACCTGGAACGTCGCGCGGTCATCGCAGCTCGCGCCGGGGATGCTGCCGAGGTGGCTCAGATCCTCCGGCAGGGACAGGTGCTGATCAGCGAGGAGTCCATCGATGACGCCGACGTGCTTTCCTATGTTCGAGACGCCACCTGGTGGCACATGGACGACGCCGAATTGACCATCACCCCGGACATCGCCAACGGCGTCATGATCTCTGCGGTGCACCCGGCCACCGAGTACGGCAGCGCGGCGCGGGAACAGCATTTCCCGGAAGACAATTTGATCGCACGCCGCGTCGAGTTCTACACCTGCGCGATGCTCGGGCAACTCCGGGCGACGGCGAACTGGTGTCGAATCGAAGCCGAATGGCTGAGCGGAGCCGAACCCGAAACCGAACTGGGTCAGATCGATCAGTGGTGGCGACGGCGAACGTTCACCGATTGAGTTCGGAGACAACCTGATCGACCACGGCCACCATGTCTCCGGTGTCGGCGAATGTACGCCGCTGCCGCTGGTACGAGCCCCCGTGGCCGGGGATGTCGGCGACCGACGCCAACTCGTCGGCGCACCCGAGGTCGACGGCGACCGGAGTGAGACGTTCGAGCATGTCGTAGAGGTCGTCCGTCACCAACCGCTCGTTGCAGTCCGAGTCGGTGATGATGATCGCGTCGAGTCCGTAACGGGCTGCGCGCCACTTGTTTTCCTGCACCAGCCAAGGCGCCATGTCGGGCAATGTCTCCCCGGCATCGAGTCGCCGATCGAGGTCCACCACCAGGCAGTGAATCAGTGCCACGAGCCCGGCCAATTCGGCGATGGTCGAGACACCGTCACACACCCGGATCTCGACGGTACCGAGGTTCGGAGAAGGCCGGATATCCCAACGGATCTCGTTGAGGTTCTCGATGATGCCCGTGGTCATCTGGTCACCGACGAACTTCTCGAACTCGTTCCACCGCTGGAACTGGAACGGAAGGCCGGCCGTGGGCAACTGCTGGAACATCATCGCCCGGTTGCTGGCGTACCCGGTGTCCTGCCCCGACCACATCGGCGATGACGCTGACAGCGCCAGCAGATGGGGATACTGGTTCAGCAACGACGACACGATCGGCAAGACCTTGTCGCGGTGGTTGATCCCGACGTGAACGTGCACACCCCAGATCAGCATCTGCCTGCCCCACCACTGGGTCCGCTCGATCAGCTCGGCGTACCGCGGCGACGGCGTCAACTGCTGGGTGGACCACAGTGCAAACGGGTGGGTTCCTGCGCCGAACAGGTCCACACCGAGATCGTCAGCAATCAGGCGCACCACCGACAGCGACTCTTCGAGATCGGCGATCGCCTCACCGGTGGTACGGCAGACACCCGTCACCAGTTCAACTGTGTTGCGCAGCAGTTCCTTGTGGATCCGATCTCCGGAGCTGGGATTGTCCAGTTCACTCACACGCTCGAACAGCTGCGCCGCAGAGTTCGACAGATCTCGCGTCTGCTTGTCGACAAGCGCGAACTCCCACTCCACGCCCAGCGTGGGCCGCGGGGAAGCGTTGAAATCGATGGAGCGAACGTTGTTTATTCTCAGCTCTTTTCGATGACGCCGCAGGCGATCCGCTTGCCCGCGTCTCCGGTGGCGAGGGTTTCCTCATCAGGGGCGGGAGCGTACTTGGTGGGGATGTTGCCGAAGTTGTCCGGCTTCTCGTGGATCATGATCGAGGTGTCGATGATGTCCTCGATGCTGAAAGCATCACTGGCAGTGGTGGTCTCGCCATTGCCGGCTTCGTCGATGAAGATCGAGACCAGGTCGCCGCTGGCCGGATGACCGGAGTGACCCTCGACCTGCAGGTGGCCACCCGCGGAGAGGAAGTCACCGGCCGCGCCCCCGGTGGGAGGCGTCGAGTTGGCTTCACACTTGCCGACCGCGTGCAGGTGCATGCCGTGAAACCCCGGGGCGAGGTTCTCGGCCTTCACACTCACGATCACCGAACCCTCCGCGGTGGTGAACGTCGCCTCGCCTGCAGGTTCGCCACTGGGGGTCTGGAGTTCGGCAGTGGCCTCGCCACCTTCGCTGGGCGCCCCGATCGCGCCCACATCCTCGGGTGCCGGGTCACCGGTGATCACACTGGGAGTGGTTCCCTTGGCGTCGGTCGGCTCTTCGTCCGGACTGCAACCCACAACCAGCAGCGCGACGGCTGCGGCGGGTGCCACCAGCGCGGCGATTCGCCGGGTGCCGGTCAAGTTCCTGAGCGAACGCTGCGCCATGGTTGAGCTCCCTTGCAGTTGGCGGTCGAGTGCAGTTCTACCGTTGGTAGTAGTCAGCGAAATCATATCGGTTCCCCGCACACGGTTCGCCGCCGGTTGAGTGGCTAACGCGTCACGACGATCAGGACGAGGCCACCCTGACATTGACTGAAGGCGGCCGGACGGGGATCCACCGAGATGTCGCCGCCGAGTTCTTCGGCCAGCTGATCGGCGTACTCCTGCTGCGTCCCGGTGTAGAAGATGGTGTTCTCGGTGATGCTGGCCGACTGCAGGTTGGACGGCGTCGCCGTGGTCCAGCCCGCATCGTCGACAAGCTTGCGGTACGTCTGCCCGAGCCCGCCGACGGTGCCTGCGTTGAAGATGCACACCCGCGGCCGGTCGGGATCCACCGACGTCGACGTGCTACTGCTCGCAGACGTCTCGGCGCCGCTTGAACTGGTGGCCGCTGGTGACGACGATGTGGGCTGGCGGCTCTGAGCTGCCTCGAGACCTGCCTCGGGATCGGAGTCACCGGTGGCTGCCGAGTGCCATCCGAGTCCGATGAACACCACTGCGATCGCCAGCAACAGCATCGCCCCGGCACGTAACGGCAGGTGAGCCGCCTCGGAGCGGGCCGGAGCGGGGGGCCGAGCACGACGCGAGCCCGCCCCGCCCGAGTCCGGACTATTCGTGCCGGTCCCGCTCGGGTCTTCCCCGGGCTGGTCTGGACGGTCGGACGTGGTCATTGGACCAACCTTACGAAACTTGCCAATCTTACGAAAATTCGCGGCCCGTCTGGCCGACAAGGCCGACGGCGCCGAGGGCGTGGCGGGTCGGCACACCCATCAGGTGACGTCGAACCCGAGCCGGCGAGCCGCCCGGGCCTTCTGCCGGCTCGCGCGCAGACGACGGAGTCGCTTCACGAGCATCGGATCCGCGGCCAGTGCCTCCGGCCGGTCCACCAAGGCGTTGAGGACCTGGTAGTACCGGGTCGCAGACAGACCGAACAGTTCTTTGATGGCCTCTTCCTTGGCACCGGCGTACTTCCACCACTGCCGTTCAAACGCCAAGATGTCATGCTCACGCCGAGTCAATCCGTCGGCCCCGACCTCGCCCGGACCGAGCTCTGCGTGGTCTTGGTGTGAGTTGTCCGCCTGCCCGGATTGCTGGTCTCGCGCGGTTGCGCCGTCCATCTCGCTCCCTTGAGAATCGGTCCTGCTCCACCCCGTCGCCACACCGGAGTTCGTCGCTATCAACGGTGTGAATTACAACAGTGTGGTTCGCAGTACATCTAACCACGCCGCCAAAGGAATTCGCGCGATGGCGTGCCGAGTAATCTGACCCCCATGGCAATTCTTCCCATCTGCATCGTCGGTGATCCGGTGCTGCACAACCCGACTGAAATCGTCGCATTGGACGCCGAGGGCAAGGCCCCCGCCGACGTGGCCGCGCTGCTCGACGACATGTACGAGACGATGGACGCCGCAAACGGTGTCGGGCTCGCCGCCAATCAGGTCGGCGTCGCAAAGCGGATGTTCGTCTACGACTGCCCCGAGGGCGACGGCCGCACGGGTCCTCGTCGCCGGGGCGAGGTGATCAATCCCGTCCTCGAGACGTCGGAGATCCCCGAGACGATGCCCGACCCCGACGACAACGACGAGGGGTGTCTGTCGGTGCCAGGCGAACAGTTCCCGACCGGCCGGGCCGACTGGGCCAAGGTGACCGGGGTGGACCGCAACGGCGACCCGGTGGAGATCGAGGGCAAGGGGTTCTTCGCCCGGATGCTGCAGCACGAGACCGGCCACCTCGACGGCTTCCTCTACACCGACGTGCTGATAGGCCGAAACGCTCGCGCCGCCAAGAAGACGATCAAGCGCAACGGCTGGGGCGTACCCGGGCTCACCTGGCTGCCCGGCGAAGACGCCGATCCCTTTGGACACGATGACGAGGACTGACCGCATCGGTCGGGTTTGCGTGTGATCGGCCGCAGCACGTGACCAGCCCGTCACCCGGTGACCGTGTGGTGATCCGGTTCCGCAAGGGTCCGGGTGCGCCCGCCGACTGGCGCGCCGACGAGTCGGCGACCCTGAGCGATGTCACCGGCATCCTGCAGGCAGGCGATGCCTCTGCCATGGTTGTTCGTCGAGGCAGCGATGAGGTACGGGTGCCCGCATCGCTGGTCGAAGCGGTGAGAGTGCTCTCGGACAAGCCTGTCCGCAACTCCAAGATCCGCTCGCTCGAGGTCGCCGCGGCGCGCAGCTGGCCCGGGCTGGAGTCGACGATGATCAACGGCTGGCGGGCCCGAGCCGGCGGCGGTTTCAGCCGACGGGCGAACTCCGCGGTGCCGCTTGAGATGGGTGCCCGCATCGATGCCGACACGGTCACGCGCCTACGAGAGTGGTACGCCGGCCGCGGACTACCGCTCAAGCTCGCGGTTGTGACACGTTTGATTCCGGGGTCGCACGTGTCGGTGGATGATTACGTCGTCACGGTGGAAGCACTCACAGCGCCGGTCGATGTGCTGTCGAACTCCCCTACTCAGGGCGTCGAGCTGAGCGATCAGCCCTCGGACTCGTGGGCTGCCACCTACTGCGCCGAGCACGGCGACTCCGACGTCGCGCTCGCCGGGGCCGTGGTGTCTGCGGTCGATTCCGGCACCCTCGCCTTTGCGAGTGTTCGTGATCCCGGCGGGCCGCTCATAGCGATCGGCAGGGGCGCAGTCACCGAAGGATTGAAAGGTGATCGCTGGCTGGGACTTTCGGCGTTGTGGACCGCACCCGAGCACCGAGGCGCAGGACTCGGCCGGTCTGTGCTCGGGGCCCTGGCCCAGTGGGGCGCCGACCAGGGTGCTTCATCGATCTACCTGCAGGTGGAAACCGGAAACTTGTCCGCCCGAGAGTGGTACCGCCGCTTGGGTTTCGGACTTCACCACAGCTACGGCTACATCGACTACTGACACCCCGCCGGCCTGAACCCCATGACAAACCGACGTTGCCATGGGGTCTCGATGGCACGCGGTGCGTAATGGGTGCGTACGTACGCCACCGCTTCGGTCGGAGGCACTCCATCGATGATCGCAAGGCACGCCATCGCCGTGCCCGTGCGTCCGCGTCCGCCGCCGCAAGCGACCTCTACACGCTCTGACGCCGCACGTACCCAGATCTCCTGCAGCGCGTCCGCGAAGTCGACGGGGTCTGATGGCAACCAGAAGTCACGCCACCGCACCCATCGGCTCTCCCAGTCCATTGCGGGAGGCCTGGCCCCCAGCAGGTACAGCCCGAAGTCGGGGACTGATTCAGGTCGCGTCTCGTATCGCAGACCGCGGCCGCGAATCACTCGCCCCGACGGCAGTCGCAGGAGGCCTGACTCAGAGTTCTCCCAGCTGAGGGACATACCGCGAGACTAGCGCTCCGCCGACAGCGAACGAACTCGACGGCGGTATGTAACGGTGTAATCATGTAATCACCACCGAAGGAGACATCATGAAAAACGAACACAGAGGTTCGCGTGGGCCGGGAGCCGGACGCCGCGGCGGTTGGCAGCAGGCCGAACTACCCGACGCGGGCGACGCTGCCGCCTGGTTCGCCGGACGGCTTCCCGACAATTGGTTCTCAGGACCTGTCGAGGTGACCGTCGACCGAGACGAGATCACCGTGATCGGCACTCTCACACCGCCGGACACCGGCGAGGAGGGGAACGCGGCTGCAGCAGCAGAGGGTCGGGCGTCGCGCTTCCGCGAGGACACCCGCGGCGAACGGATGGCCATCGCCGACGAGGCCCAGGCCCGTTATGCGCGCAAGGTGTCATGGGGCGTCAAGGTCGGCGACCAGCGAATCCTCTTCACCCACATCGCCGTTCCCGTGATGACCCGGCTCCGCCAGCCCGAACGTCAGGTGCTCGACACTCTCGTGGACGCCGGGGTTGCCCGCTCCCGCGCCGACGCGCTGGCGTGGTCGGTCAAACTGGTCGGCGCGCATACCGATGAGTGGCTGGGCAAACTCCGAACGGCAATGGACGAGGTCGACAACCTGCGCGCGGAGGGCCCCGGGCTCTGACCCACCCGCGTGAATACGCTCCACCTGCTTGCGTTCGAGCCCGTTGCAACCGGATCGAACGCAGGCAAGTGGAGCGAATTTGGGAAAGGGCGAGGGCGAGGGCGAGAGCGAGGGTCAGGTCAGGGCGCGGCTGTTGTCCTTGAGGTCCACACCGCTGCGCCCCAGCTTGCGGGCACCTTCGACGAGCGCTGCGCAGACGCGTGCGGCGTCGGCGTACCCCAGGCCCCCGGGCGGATGGATGTTCGATATGCAGTTACGCATCGAATCCGCCCGGCCGGGCTTCGGGAGGTGGGTGAGGTAGATGCCCACACTGTCGGCCACCGACAGTCCCGGCCGCTCGCCGATGATGACGATCAGTGTCCCGACCTTTTGAGCCGCGCCGATGTGGTCGCCGAGGGCCACCCGCGCCTGGGTTGCGATGACCGGCGGAGCGAGCGAGTAGCGCGGTGCGAGAACGTCTTTGAGTGCCGTGAGCAATCCGACTCCGTGTTCGGACAGGGCAATCGGTGACAGCCCGTCCGCCAGGACGAAGCCGATGTCCGCGCTGACGTCCGAGACTGCCGTCAGGTCGTCCGGAGTGCGGCCCAGATCCGGACGCCTCAGGTATTCGCTGCGGTCGGATGCCTTGCTGGTGACCACGATGGGCTCACCGAGACCCACCTCGGCCACCGCTGCCGCCAGACCCCCGACATCCAGCGGCTGATGCACCGCGTCGCGAGCGGCGGCGTGCGCGGCAGCGAACTCCAACACGCGGCTGGTGGGCAACGAATCGCCGGTGCGCCCCAGCCCTATTCGAGCGGCGGTCCGCAATCGCAGACCGTCCCACAAGTCGCTCATCAGGCCACCGGCCCCGTCAGGCTTCGCAGCGGCGACGACTCGGGTGCCAGGTCGAGCACCCGACCGTCTGCTCCCAGCATTCCCACCCGGTCGAGCCACGCCTCGAACTCCGGCGCCGGCTTCAGTCCGAGCGTCCGCCGCGCGTACAGGGCGTCGTGGAACGACAGGCTCTGGTAGCCGAGCATCACGTCGTCGGCGCCGGGGACGGTGATGACAAACGGCACGCCGGCGACCCCGAGCAGGGTGAGCAGATCGTCCATGTCGTCCTGGTCGGCCTCGGCGTGGTTGGTGTAGCAGACATCCACACCCATTGGCAGCCCCAGCAACTTCCCGCAGAAGTGATCCTCGAGACCGGCCCGCACGATCTGTTTTCCGTCGTAGAGGTACTCGGGACCGATGAAGCCCACGACCGTGTTGATCAGCAGCGGATCCAGTTCTCGCGCAACGGCGTACGCCCGCGTCTCCAAAGTCTGCTGGTCCACCGGCCTACCGCCGGTTCCGAGGTGTGCCCCTGCCGAGAGGGCAGATCCCTGGCCGGTTTCGAGATACATCACATTGTCGCCGACGGTCCCGCGCGACAACGACCTGCCCGCCTCGTTGCCCTCGCGCAACAGCGCGAGATCCACTCCGAACCCCTTGTTCGCGCCCTCGGTACCAGCGATCGACTGGAACACGAGATCCACCGGCGCCCCGGCTTCCACCAGACCGATGGTGGTGGTGACGTGCGACAGCACGCACGACTGCACAGGGATCTCGAAGCGCTGACGGATGTCGTCGAGCAACAGGAGCAGTTCAGATGTGGCGTGCGGCGAATCGGTGGCCGGATTGATCCCGATCACCGCGTCGCCGCATCCGAGCAGCAGACCATCCAGCGTCGCCGCGGCGATGCCGGTCGGATCGTCGGTCGGATGATTCGGCTGCAACCGTGTGGCCAGCCGGCCCGGAAGGCCGATCGTGGTGCGGAACGCCGTCACCACCGAAACCGCCTTGGCGACCGCGATGAGGTCCTGGTTGCGCATCAACTTACTCACTGCGGCAACCATTTCCGGCGTCAGACCCGGCGCGACGTTCCGGAATGTCGCCGCCGCGACATCCGAGGGCCGCGCCGCGATCTCGAGCAGCCAATCACGTAGACCACCGACGGTCATCGACGACACCGGCGAGAAAGCCTCGCTGTCATGCGAATCCATGATCAACCGGGTGACCTCATCGGATTCGTACGGCACCACGGCCTCGGACAGGAACACGGTCAGGGGTACGTCGGCCAAGGCCCACTGCGCTGCCGCCCGCTCGGTGTCCGACTCGGCAGCACACCCGGCCAACTCGTCGCCACTTCGGCGTGGAGTGGCCTTTGCCAGCAGCTCGACCAACCCGTCGAAGGCGTAGGTGGTGCCGGCAAGCGTGTGTCGATAGACGGTCACACCCTCATTCCATTTCTTTGTCGACCTCGGCAAGCAGGGCGAACTCCTCGTCGGGCGAGGACGCCACCAGGTGCTTGCGGCTGTACAGGCCAAAGTAGGCCATGAACGCGACGAACGCTGCCAGACACCATAAAGCTGCGGTGGTGTCGACCAGGAAGGTGGCGATCACCGATGCCACCGCGATGACCAGCGCGAATCCGGTGGTGACGATGCCTCCGGGTGTTTTGTAGGGCCGTTCCATTTCCGGCTCGCGCACGCGCAACACGATGTGACTCACCATCATCAACACGTAGCTCAGCGCCGCTCCGAAGACCGCCATGTTGAGCAGGATCGCACCCTCGCCGGTGAAGGTCAGGGCGAACCCGATGACACCCGGGATGATCAGCGCCCAGGTGGGTGCCTTGCGACTGTTGGTCACCGACAACACGGTCGGCAGGTAGCCAGCACGCGACAGCGCGAAGAGTTGGCGCGAATATGCGTACATGATCGAGAAGAAGCTGGCGACCAGGCCGGCCAACCCGATGTAGTTGACGACGGTCGCGGTGGTGCCGTCGAGCGCGTCGACCAGCGGATTGGCGGACTCCCCCACACCCTGGGCCCCGAGGGCCCCGGTGGCGAGGAACAACACCAGCGCGCAGGTCAGGAGCAGTACGCCCATTGCGGCGATGATGCCCCGCGGCACGTTCTTCTCCGGGTTCTCGGCTTCCTCCGCGGCGAGCGGAACACCCTCGATCGCGAGGAAGAACCAGATGGCGAAGGGAAGCGCAGACCAGATGCCCAGGTATCCGAACGGCATGAAATCCGACGACCCCGCGGCGTCGGGGTCCGGGGCGATGTCGGTGAGGAGTCCCGCATCGAATTTGCCGAGCGCGGCGACCCCGAAGATCACCAGGCCGACCAGTGCGATGGCGGTGATCACGAACATTGCCTTGAGTGCTTCACCGGCCCCGACCAGGTGGATGCCGATGAAGACCACGTAGACAACCAGGTAGACCCACCAGCCGTCGGAGATGCCGAACAGGTCGAGCGATTCGACGTATCCCCCGATGAACGTGGCGATTGCTGCAGGCGCGATGGCGTACTCGATGAGGATGGCCGTGCCCGTGGCGAAACCACCCCACGGGCCCATCGCCCGACGGGCGAAGGTGTAGCCACCTCCGGCCGCGGGCAACGCAGAGGACATCTCGGCCATCCCGAGGACCATCGCGAGGTACATCGCCGCGATGATGATCGAGGCGATGAGCAGTCCACCGAAGCCACCCTCGAGTAGCCCTGCATTCCAGCCGGCGTAGTCGCCAGAGATCACATAACTCACGCCGAGCCCGGCCAGCAGCACCCAGCCGGCCGTGCCCTTGCGTAGTTGGCGCTTTTCGAGATAGTCGGAGTTTTCCGACGATGCAACGGTTTCAGTCATGCCGCAAGGTATCCGGCGACTGAAACCGCATCGTTAGCGTGAGTTTTCGTTCGTGTTTCGTTTTGGCGGTCCTTCGCGGTGAAAAGCCCACCTCAGCAGCCGGCCACCTTTTCCCCGTGTGAAAAACTGCATGGCATGCGTATCGCCACCTGGAACGTCAACTCCATCCGGGCCCGGAGTGAACGGGTCGTCGATTGGCTCGAACGGGCCGACATCGATGTGCTGGCGATGCAGGAGACCAAGTGCAGCGACGACCAGTTCCCCGCCATGGGGTTCGCTGCGGCAGGATATGACCTCGCCACGATCGGATACAACCAGTGGAACGGCGTGGCCATCGCGTCGCGGGTCGGACTGACCGACGTCCGCACGGCATTCGACAACCAACCGGGTTTCAGCAAGGACGCCGACGTGGATCCCGCGGTCGAGGCCCGGGCCATCGGTGCCACGTGTGGTGGGGTGCAGGTGTGGAGTCTCTACGTACCCAATGGCCGCAGCCTCGACGACCCCCACTACACATACAAGCTGGAATGGCTTGCTGCGCTGCGTGATACTGCGGCGGGATGGCTCACCGACGACCCGACGGCGCAGATCGCGCTCACCGGAGACTGGAACATCGCCCCCACCGACGACGATGTCTGGGACCCCGCACTCTTCGCCGACAGGACACACACATCCGAGCCCGAGCGCAAGGCGTTCCGTGCGGTGGTCGATGCCGGGTTCTCTGATGTGGTGCGCCCGCACACACCTGGCCCGGGGGTGTACACGTACTGGGACTACACGCGGTTGCGGTTCCCACGCAAGGAGGGGATGCGCATCGACTTCGCACTCTGTTCACCGGCGCTGTCCGCGCGGGTGAACGGTGCCGAGATCGACCGCCAGGAACGAAAGGGCAAGGGCGCCAGCGATCACGCGCCCGTGATCGTCGAACTCGGTTAGGACGGGTGGTGCGGCGCGTCGGGCGGAAGGAGCATAGGCCAGGGCGCTCCACAGCAGCACGCACCGATCGTCAGATATGTTGCTGGAGCGACGGTTAGAAGTGACCGTCACAGTCAGTATCGCGGACTTGCCGCCTACACCCGGCGATCGTCGTACTCTCACTTCCTGTGAAGCGCTGGGTAACCGTGGTGCCGGTCGCCGCGATCATCGCGAGTGGGTGTTCTCAGGACGACCACTCGCTCGACCACGCGGTCCCACCTTCGCAGCCGAAGATGGTGAGCGACAGAACTGTTGCCGATGTTCCGTCGGTGACAGACCCTGACTTCTACTCCGACACCTGCACCCTGCTACGACACACTCAGGACGTCACCGGCCTTCATCCGGGCTCATCCGACTCCGAATTACGGGCTTTCCTCATCGCGCAGGAACAGGCTTCGTGGTGGGTCGCGCTCGACGTCGGCCGCCAGGATACCTATGTACGCGCGGCCCGTGACTTCACCGGAGGTAAATGCTGAGTACTCACCAGTCATCGTTCACGACTGCCGTAACCCGTTGTAGTACAACACCTTTATTCATCGGTAGCCGGGGTTGCAATCCGTTCGACAAGCATTTTGCGGTCGCGTGTCGTGCGTTATCCTGCGATCGCCGGTCGGGGCCGCGAACACCGAGAAGAGGATACGTGTTACATCGTCGACCAGTCTTGACCGCGAGCGCAAAGCGTATGCGATCTTGTGACAACCGCTGCCGTATAGGAAAATGGCCCAAATCTTCTGTGCTCGAACACTACCGAGCGATGCGTACTCGTTCCACCGTGGCATCATCTGACGTCTTTTTGCCAGGTGACATCAAACATCCGGCAGCCGCGATACCACCAACGGTGTGCGAATCGCTCTCGCCGACCAGTGCGGGCGGTTCGTCGTGGTCGATCTGAACTGGGGCGAACTGTCCCCACATGACGCCGCCTACATCTACTTCGGCAGGTCCGCGACCACGTCAACAGTGTTGTCGTGCAGCGTGATCGCCGCCGAAGACGGCAAACCCCTGAATATCACGGTCAGCGAAGTCATCGAGTATGTGCAGCGCCGACTACACATCTCGGATATGTTCACCGCGCGACTGGTTCGGCTACCCGGTGACATCGCCATGCCCTACTGGACCCGAGAACGGCACCGAGATCTGGCTGAGCACATCACCGTGCACGCCGCGGGCCTCACGTGGACGTCGGTGCAGCAGGTGCTTTCGTCGCTAGCCGACGCGCCCGTGCGGACCGACCGACCCCTGTGGTCGCTCGACGTAGTCCCTGACATCCCGGATTACCCCCACACCGACGGCATGGTCACGGTGGTTGCGATCCGCTTGCACCATGCCGCCATCGACGGGGTGTCGATGGCAACAGTGCTCTCCGCAATCTGCCGCGACGACATCACTCCCGAAACCCTTCACCGACTGCTTCCCCCGCGCGAACACCCCCGACATCGCCACCTGATGCGCGCTGTGGCGCGCGTGCCACTTTCCTGGACCCGATTCGCGATCGCCATCGGCACGACCATGGGTACCAAGGGAAAGTCGACATCCTCGCCCGTCCGCAAGCAGTGGCCGATCACCCGTTTCAACACCGGTTTCACCGGTCCGCGCACGACCACCGTGTTCGAGATGGATCTCGAAGATGTCCGGGCCATGAAACGCACCGTCCCTGGGGCAACCGTGAACACGGTGCTGCTGTCGGTGATCGGAGACGCGGTCATCCGGTACCTGGACGAGCACGGGGAACATCCGCCGAGACTGTCGGCGTTGGCACCGATGTCCACCCGCGCCATCGCCGGCACCCGGGATGCACCCTCGCGTGGATCCAATCAGTTCACACCGCTGGTCATTGATCTGGCCGTCGACGAAACCGACCCCACCCTGCGACTGCAGCAGATCACCCACGCCAGCAACGAGGAAAAAAGCAGGGCGGCCGTCCACACCTCTGACAGGAACGGCCCGCTGCTGGAAACCGCACCCCCGGCTCTGCTGCGGCTTCTCGGAGCGCTCACCCGTCGACAGCACCGACGCCGGCCCACGCCCGCCGCAGCGATCGCCAACATCGTCGTCTCCAACGTCTACAACCCCAACCCCTCCCGGACAGTGTTCGGGCATCGCATAGTGAGCGGTTTCGGAATTCAGCCACTGACACCGCTCTCGACCCTCGCGCACGCCGCATCCACCAGAGACGACAACATCTCGATCTCCATCACCACCGACCGCGCAGTCATGCCCGACCTTGATCGATACCGTCAGATCCTGCACATCACCTACCTCGACCACCGAAACGCCCTGCTCGGCGACCAACGCAACCGCGCGATGTAGCCCCATCACTCAGACGCCTGCGACAACACAGACCAGGTGTTAGAACACATCGTCGGGTAGCCCCCACTCAAGAGGTGACTTCAACACCGGCGTAACACTATTCGCGATCTTCCACCAACTCGTCGGCGACCACGCGCAGGGTGCGGCCCAGCACCTCGCGCTCCGCGGAATCGAGTCCGTCGAGTGCTTTCTCCAAAGCCTGGATACGACGTGATCGGCTGCCGTTCACCAGTTCATTGCCGGCATCACTGAGGGCGAGCAGACTCGCCCGGCCGTCGGCAGGATCAGCAGTCCTGGCCACCAGACCATCCCGTTCGAGAGCAGTCACGATCCGCGACATCGTTGGCACCGTGACGTTTTCACGTTCGGCCAGTTCGGAGAGCCGGATCGGCGCCTCGGCGGCCATCAGGACCCACATCGCCGACAAGGCACTGAGCGGCTGCGAATGCTGGCCGGTCCGCTGACGCAGCGCCCGGGTGATCCTGGTCAAATCGCGGTACAGCGACGATGCGGTGGTGGTCTGGCCAGTCATGACTTCGATCCTGTCAGTTCGGTACGCGGCGCCTTCGAGAGATCATCGTTCACTGAGCTCTTCGGCGCCATCGGAGGACGCCATGGACGCAGTGACCATCATGACGGTCGTCGACGGCATCCGACCACCCCTCACACAAACTCGTCACCGGGGCGACACAGCCTGTGCAACTGACGGCTGTTCACCGGGTGTGGAGGATGAGGATCAGGACGAGCCCGCTGGTCACGATCAGTGCGGCGACCACGGCCGAGACCCCGACAGCCACGAGAACGGTCGCCGTGTTGACGCCTGATTCCGGTTCGACGGCCCGGATCTCCTGCGTCGGATCGTCGTCTTGCGGCTGCATTTGCCCATTACAACACGGCAACGCGATCCATAGGGAGCTTAGGCTAAGCTCACCCCATGACCAGAGGACTGTCCGGTTTGGCCCTCAAGGCGTTCGGGGCGAACGACTACCGGCTCACGGTGACGGGCAAACAGCAGATCACCGACCGCTACATCCGTCTCGGATTCGCAGCGGGGGGGTTGCTGGAACACCACCCGAGTCACCCGACCCAGTGGATCCGGCTGTGGATCCCGAACGGTGACAAGGTGCAGCAACGGGGCTACACCCTCGTCGACCCCGATCCGGCGGCCGACCGCTTCGACATCGAGTTCGCGCTCCACCCCGGCCCGGCATCGGACTGGGCGACCTCCGCGGCGGCCGGCGACGAGATCGACGCGTCTGTGATGGGTTCGAAGTTCGAGATCCCCACACCGCCCCCAACCGAGTACCTCCTGTTCGGCGACCCCGCGTCCCTCCCTGCGATCAACTCGCTGCTTGACGTCGTCGGCGACGTGCCGGTGCGCGTCTGGCTCGAGTACCAGCACGACTCAGATCGCGATCTGCCGCTGCGCACCACATCCAGCACAACTGTGCAGTGGTTCGATCGGGGAGACAAGGGCCAGGCCCTGCGAAGAGCAGCGAGCGAGTTGAGTTGCGGCCCAGGCGCATACGCATGGGTTGCCTGCGAGTTCCACACCACGCGCGACATCGTCAAGTCGCTCAAGTCGATACACAAGATCCCCAAGTCCGCGATCAAGTCGCAGGCCTACTGGAAATGACCGTCAGCGAAAGAGTGCAGATGCCCACCCGTTTCAACCGCCTCGGGGGCCCGGCCCTCACCGCAGTGTTCGCCGTCTTGATCCTGCTGATCTCCGCCTGCAGTTCACCCGAGGAGAAGGACGACTCCGCAGGCGGTCCGATCCAGGTGAACACCTCGATGGGTCAGGTCACCATCGACGGCACACCGGAACGGATCGTCACCCTCGGTACCCAGTGGACCGATGTTGCCCTCGCGTTCGGTGTGACGCCGGTGGCCTACCTCGACAACGTCGAATTGCTCACCAAGGAACCCACGCCGTGGGTGGGAGAACGCCTTGCCTCGTCGCAGTCGGTGGACCCTGCTCGCGACGTCGCCAGTCAGGTCGCGTCCGTCGATCCGCAGCTCATCCTGTCGACGAACTTCGGCGAACAGCAGGAGACTTACGAGAAGCTGAACAAGCTCGCCCCCACCATCCCGTCGATCACCGGACAGCAGGTCGATCCGTGGGAGGACATGGTGACCTTCATGGGCACGGTGCTGCGTCAGCCCGACAAGGCCAAGGAGATCATCGATGGCGTCCACGCCAAGGTCGACCAGATCAAGCAGGACCATCCCGGGCTGAACGGCAAGACCTTCTCGCTGGCGTACATGTTCACCAACGACCAGATCCAGGTCTTCGGTGATCCCAATGACGGTGCGGCCACCCTCTTCTCGTCACTCGGTATGGCGATGGCCCCCAGCTTGCTCGACACGTTCAAGAAGAACGGTGAACCGCGGTTCCCGATCTCCACCGAGAACGTGCCGCTGATGAACTCGGATCTGCTGGTGGTGACGGCCAATTCACCGCAGATGCGGGGCGCCCTCGAAAGTCTGCCGGGATACAAGAACCTGACCTCGGTCAAGGACAAAGCCGTGTCGTGGCTCAGTGTCGCCGAGATCAGCGGCATCAATCAACCGTCGCCGCTGTCACTTCCGTACGTCCTCGACAAGATCACGCCCGCATTCGACGCCGCTGCCAAGTGACCGGGGCCAACCCATCCTCGATGGGTGACCTGCAGTTCGTCTACGCCTTCCGGCCGGGAGCGTCCTGCATGACCGCCCCCGGCGGCGTGGCGGTGTTGTTGCCCGACAAACAGCGCCTCACCGGGCTGTCACCCGAACAGATCCGACTGCTCAAAGCGCTGGGCCGAGAACCCACCCAACTCGACCCGGCCGACACCCGTGTCAGCCCTCTGCTCGATCGACTCATCACGGCCGGACTGCTTAAGGTCACCGTCCGGTCGGGCGGAGTGGACCTGTACTCGCTGCTGCCGTTTGCGCCTCCGCCGGCGCGAACGGCCCCCGAGGCCGGCCGGGTACCGATCACCCTGTCGAAGTTCGCTGTGATCCATCGGATCGACGACCGTTGTGTTGCAGAACATCCGATGTCGTGGTGTGACATCGAGATACACGACGGGCGGGTGCTCGCGGCCATCGCAGGCATGTCCGCCACCGGGGAGCTCTCTCCCGATGCCCTGTCGAGGTTGACCGACGACCTGGGCTGGGCGGGTTTTGTCACCGACCCGCGATCCGAGCACGACGACTTCGCCACCCGCAGTTGGGGTCCGCACGAACTGTGGTTCCATCGCCGGAGCACGTTCGGTGTGCGCACCCGAGACTGGGGACGCTTCGGGCCGACCAAATGGGCGGCCGGTACGTTCCCTCCCCTGCCCGCTCGCAAGACCGCCTATGTAACAGACCCGATCGCCTTGCCCCCTCCCGACCTGAACAGCCTGCGCGTCGCTGGGCATTCACTCACCGCCGCGATCGAGGACCGCACCTCGTGCCGCGACTTCGCGGCCCAGTCCCCGCCCACCGTCGCCCAACTCGGAGAGTTCCTCTTTCGCACGGCACGGAACCGGACGCTCCGGGTGATCGGGGACGAGGAGTTCCCGTCGAGGCCGTTCCCATCGGGCGGGGGTCTGTACGAGATGGAGGTGTATCCCGTTGTGCGACAGGTGCACGGACTCGCTCCCGGGATGTACCACTACGACGCATTCGATCACGCACTGCGTCCGGTGGCCGCCATCGACCATCCGGCGATCAGCCGGCTGCTCACCCCGTCGTCGCTCACTCTCGCCGACGGACAGCTGCCGCAGATCCTGTTCGTCTTCGCCGCACGCGTAGGCCGGGTGATGTGGACCTACGAGCAGATTCCTTACGCAGTCATGCTCAAGCATGTCGGTGTGCTGACCCAGACGATGTCGCTGGTGGCCACCGACATGGGCATGGGGTCGGTGGCGCAGGGCTACTGCGACACTGCCGCATTCGCCGAACTGGCCGGGGTCGATGAGATGACCGAATGTGCCATGGGCAGTCTGGTTCTCGGCTCCCCGCGCCGGTAGGTCAACCAGTCCAGTCGTGGACGAGAACCCGACGTCAGAGGGCGCGGGCGAGCGCGGCCACACACTCCTGCCAGATACCGGCGAGGTCGTCGGCCTGCCTGGCGTTCATCAGCGACTCACTCCAGCGCAGGCTGGTGACCAACTGCGGCCCCTCGACCGTGCCCCGGACGACTGCGACCACGTCCAGTGCGTACCGGAGCGGCAACTCGGGTTCTGGGGCGGTGGGCAGATGACCGTTGAGTTCGAGGTCGGTGATGGCCGACCACGGTCTGGGATTGTCCGTCGCTCCGGCCGAACTCAGATCGAACCGCCCGAGGTAGTTGAACTCGATCTGCGGGTCGGCGAGATCCACGAGGCCTGGAACCCGCTCGACATGGCGTAGCAAGCCGTAGTCGATCCCGCGACGCGGGATGGCGCCGACATGCGAGGTGACCGAATCCAACAGGGCAACTGCGACTTCCGGAACGCGTGTGACCGCGTCGAGGTCGACCGGCTTGCCCGCACCGAGCCGGACCGGGAAGACGCTGGTGAACCACCCGACGGTCTCCGAGGTGTCCACTTCACCTGCCACCACGCCGTCTTCGCGGCCGTGTCCCTCGAGGGCGATCAGAGCACCGCCGGTGTTGTCCTGCCCGTTGACGGTTCGCCACGTCGTCACGGCAATGGTGAGGGCAGTCAGCAGGAACTCGCGCATCCCGGCGTCCTGGCCCGCCAGTTTCGCCAGCACGCGGCCGGTGATCTCGGTGGTGGTGTGTGCGTCGGTGGTCTGCAGCGACGACCAGTCGTCGACGGCCGGATCGGGAGGCCGCTCCCCGATCTCCGGGTCGGGCCCCGCGAGTTGACCGACCCAATAATCCTGCTGCGCAAGAACGTCCTCGGATCCGCTCCGCTCGGTGAGCAAGTGCGTCCAGCGTCGATACGAGGTGGACACACGTCCCAGAACGGGCGCCGATCCCTCGCTCAGCATGCGTCCGCACTCGGCGAGATCGCCGAAGAGTATCTGCCAGGACACCGCATCTGTCGCCAGATGGTGGATGGCGAGGAGCAACACGTCTGCGCCGACCGGGTTCTGTAGTCGAACAGCGGCCATCATGGCGCCGGCTTCGGGGTCGATCCGCCCCGCCGCGATCCGAGCGGCGTCCTCGACTGCACGGCCCGGGTCTTCGGCCACCACAACCGTCTCGATGATGTCCGCCCCGCTCACCGCCCCGATCTCTCGCGTCACGAGCCGGTGGCCGGACGGATCGGAGTACAGCTTCGACCGCAGCATGTCGTGGCGGTCGAGCAGCGCTTGCAGCACCGACTGCACGTCTCCGTCCGTCACACCCTCCGGCAATGCGATCAAAGTTGTCTGGGTGAACCGACGGAAACGACCGTACTCGTACATCCACCGGACGATCGGCAGTGCAACCACCTCGCCGGGGCCGTCGTGCTCGCCGTCGTCGTCGACCACGGCCACCTCACCGGCATCGATGGCCGCGGCAAGAGAGCGCACCGAGGGGTTCTCGAGAACCGCTCGTGGACTGACGTGCACGCCGAATCGTCTGAGCGCGTTCACCAGCGACATGGCGACGATGCTGTCCAACCCGAGATCGAAGAAGTCCTCGTCGACGCCTGGCGGGGGCCCGCCGATCAATTCGGCGAACGCCGTGCACAAGGCTCGCTCGGTGTCCGTCGACGGCAGCGCATCGGCTCCTGTCCTGGCCGACAGTGCGTCTCGCGCCAGATTCGTCAGGATGTCGTTGTCCAGCTTGCCGTTTGATGTCATCGGCAAGGACTCGAGCGTCAGCACTCGGGCGGGAAGCATATGGGTGGGCAGGCGTTCGGCGAGGAACGCACGAATCCGTTGATCCGACATAGACGTTCCGACAACAAAGCCGACCAGCGTGGCCCCGGCCGAACGTCGAAGTACCACCACCGCAGCCGTTTTCACGCCCGGCACGCCGCGCAAGGCGCTCTCGATCTCGCCGATCTCGATGCGATATCCCCGGATCTTCACCTGACTGTCAGCCCGGCCGAGAAAGGTCAGCTTGCCGTCGGGCAGATGCCGGACGAGGTCCCCGGTTCGGTACATCCTGTCGCCGGCACCGGTGGGGTTGGCGACAAACCGCCCGGCGGTCATCCCGGGCTGCGCAGCGTAACCGCGGGCGACCTGCTCGCCGGCGAGATACAGCTCCCCCGCTACCCCACGCGGAACGGGCCGCAAAGCCGAATCCAGAACGTGCGCCGTCATGCGGTCCACGGCCTGACCGACCGTGGGTGTGGGTGATTCCTTGACCGTTGCGACCACGGCTTCGACAGTGGTCTCGGTGGGTCCATAGCAGTTGTAGACGTCCAGATCGTCGAACTCTTGCAACTGTTTCCACAGTGCCGCGCTGATGGCCTCGCCGCCGAGCGCCAGCACCGACAGCGGTGTGCGCGTGCTGTTCGCCGGGATCAGGCCGGCACCCGAGAGTTGCCCGAACATCGACGGGGACGTGTCGATCATGTCGAGTCCGTGCGTGATGATCCCCTCGACGAGGGCGTCGGCATCACGCATGTCCTCGGAGTCGAACAGATGGACGCTGTGCCCGTCGAGCAGACCGACCAGTGGTTGCCACGACGCGTCGAAACTGAGCGACCACGCGTGAGCGATGCGCAACGGGCGGCCGAGGCGATTCTTCGCGGGCGCGTACACCCGGTCCCGGTGGTCGGCGAAGTAGCTCAGCACGGCGCCGTTGGTACCGATGACACCTTTGGGCTCACCGGTCGAGCCGGAGGTGAAGATGAGATAGGCGCTGAGGTGGGGCTCGTCCGGCACCGATGGCGGCACGGGTTCTCGGCGTGCGATCGAATCGGTCACCGCCGGGTCGTCGAGCCGCAGTACGGTTGTGGCACCGCCCAGGAGCTCTGCGAGCAGCACATCTGACCTGGTGATCACGAAGGCGGAGTTCGACTGTCGCAGAATCGATTCGATCCGCGCCGCCGGCAGCGAGACATCCACGGGGACGTACGCCGCACCAGCGGCCAGCACACCGAGGATCGAGATCACCGAATCGGCCGACCGCTCCAGCGCGATCGCCACCACGTCTTCCGGACCGACTCCACGGTGGCGGAGTTCCTGAGCCACACGCAGTGTGCGGTCGCGCAATTCGGCATAGGTGAACTGGGTGGTCGTGGTGGTGAGTGCGGTCGCGTACGGGGTCATCGCGGCCTGGCGGAGGAACGCGGCAGCGATGGTGCCGGTGGGCACGTCATCGACGGCGACACCGCGTTCGGTGGCAGTGTGCTCGGCGGGTAGCAGCACGTCGAGCGCGTCGGTACCGGCAGACCCAGAATCGGGAATCTGCTTGAGCACCTGCAGGATCCGCTCAGCAATGTCTACGGCGGGCAGGTGCGGAAGGGCCTCGTCGATGGCCTCTGCCATCACCACCAAGGAACCGTTCTGCAGGTATGCCGCGATGGTGAGTGGGTAGTGCGCGAGGCTCTCCATCGCCACGGGCAAGAATCGCGTCCCATCGCTGGTGCTGAGAGGGTCGGTCACCGCACCGATCGGGGCGTTCTCGAAGACGAACAGGGTGTCGAAGAGACTGCCGTGCCCTGCGGCACGCTGCACCGCAGACAGACCGAGATAGCCGAGATCGCGCATCCGCGCAGAGTCTCGCTGCAGTGCCGCAAGACTTTCTGCCACCGATGTGCCGGGTTCGAAGACGACCACAGAGGGAACAGTGTTGATGAACAGGCCGATCATGCCCTCGACGCCGGGCAGGGAGTCCGGCCGACCCGAGATGGTGGTGCCGAACACCACGTCACGCCGATCGGTCAGCCGTCCCAACACCACTGCCCATGCGTATTGGACGACGGTGTTCACCGTCAGACCCTGGGTCCGTGCCCACGATGTCAGCCTGGTGGTGTCGGACCGGTTCAGCTGCACTCTCGTGCGCCGGGGGACCGAATCCGGCTCGGCCCCGCGGCCTTCGGCCAGCATCACCGGACCACGTAACGGCGCGAGGTAGTCGACCCAACTCGCCAACGCGGAGTCATCGTCCTGGGCCGCCAGCCAGCCGATGTAGTCACGGTATGGCCGCGGCAGAGGCAATGACCTGCCATCGCCGCCCGCCTCGTACACAGCCAACATCTCCTGGAAGAAGATCGCGACGGCCCACCCGTCCATCAAGATGTGGTGCGCGGTGATCAGCAGTCGCCGGCGGTCGTCAGGCATGTTCACCAGCAGCACACGCAGCGCGGGGCCCCGGGACAGATCGAACTTGCGTCGCCGCTCGGATCCGGCGATCGAATCGAACTCGCCCGGGGTGGCGGAACGCTCGGCCCACGGCAGTTCGACCCAGGTGGGAACGATCTGTACGGGTTTGGGGATGTCGCGGTCCCAGAAGGAGACCCTCAGGTTCGGGTGGCGCTCGAGGATCACCTCGACGCTTCTGCGCAACAACTCGGTGTTCACATCGCCGCTGATCTCGACGATGAATTGCATCGTGTACAGATCGAGGTCGTCGCCCGCGATCTCGGCGAGTGAGAAGAGCCCCTCCTGCAGTGGACTCAGTGCCAGAACATCCTCGATGGCGGGTGCGGAGCGATTGACCACGTCCTCGGTCATGAACCCGGTTTCCACGAGGCGGTTAGGGCTGCCAGGGCGTCGTCACTCAACCCGGAGACAGACATCGGCGCATGGGTTGATGCGGGGGCCTCGGGCCGGCCGACCTCGGGGTCCTCATCCGATCCGGGATTTGCGGCACGGGCCTCGTCGACTGCGGTGGCCACCTCGGCGATCGTGTGGTGATCGAAGATCATCTGTGGCGTGAGCGGGATGTTCTCGGCTGCAAGCTTTCCCGCGAGCTGTATCGAGATGACGCTGTCGCCACCGAGTGCAAAGAAGTTGTCATCGCGACCCACGCCGTCGATGTCCAGCAACTCCGCGAGAACATCGCAGATCGCGCGCTCGGTGTCGGTCCGGGGCTGTTCGCCGCCGCCGGCGACGCCCACGACCCCACCGGCCACCGTGGCCTCGGACGGCATCTGGAAGACAAGCGAACCCGTGCGGTCCCACCTCGCCCTGTCACCGGTGCGCACGCGTCCCGACCCCGCCACCTGGACGTGGACGTCGCCCACCACCCCCGGCGGAACCGGGTCGAGGTGTGCATCGAGCACCAATACCTTCGATCCTGGGACCGGACGTCCGGACTGAGAGGCGGAGTGGGAACCGGACAGCTCGCCCGTCACCAAGATGGCATCCAGATCCCCTGCTGTGTAACGGTACTCAGCAACCGAACCGGCAGACAGGGACCCGAGCGTCTCGCCCAGAGATGGTTGGGTGCTGACCGAGGCAGCCACCCAGGTCCGCACCGACGGCATCATCGACACCCCCGAGTGCGGGAGCATGCCGAGCATCTCCGGTGAAGCGACCACCCTCTGCGCCGACTGCCCGGCGATCACAGCCGCCAGGGCGGCCGGATCGGTGCGTTCGGAGTCGGTGGCGAGCACCACGGTCGCTCCGTCCGACAGTCCGGCGAGAAGTTCGGAGACCATCACCGGGTCGCCGGAACGAACAGCGATCAACCGAATGTCATCGGTGCCCGGAACCGGAAGATGACACGGATGTCCTTGCAGCGCACGGCGCGCCACCGTGACGACATCGGACAGCGGGCCACTCGCGTCGTCGTTGCTTGCCAGATCATCGGCGAGGGAACGGTAGTCGAGGACATCGTCGCCCCGCCGGATCGCAATCGTGTCACTGCCGGCAGGAAGGGCATTCATCCTGGCCCGGAAGGCCTCGACATCAGGCGGTCCTCCATCGCACCACTGGTCGAGAAGGCGGTGACGTTCGTCGGCAAGAAACACGTCCGCCTTCTCCACCGGAGTGTCCACGTGGTCGGCAAAGTGCTCGAGCATGACGATCATTCGGCGGGCCAGCTCTTCGGCGGTGTCGCGATCGTAGAGATCCGTCGATGCCACGAGGCGTGCGGCCAGACCGCCATCGGCTTGCGAGGCGAAGATGATGTTCAGGTCGAGGAACGAAGTCTCGAAATCCACCGGCAGCAACGAGATCGTGGTTCCGTCGGTCAGTGCCGATGCGCTGGAGGCACCGCTCTCGGCGCGGCCGTGCTCATCCCGGCTGTGCTCATCACGAAAGTGCATCATCACTTGGAACAGTGGATTACGGGACCGGGTGCGGCGCGGGTTGAGTGCTTCGACGAGGCGCTCGATGGGCACGTCCTGGTTGGCGTACGCTCCCAGCGCTGCATCTCTCCCCCTGATGAGGACGTCGTGCAGCGTCGGGCTTCCGCTGAAGTCGTTGCGTAACACCACCATGTTCGCGAACAGCCCGACGATGTCGGCCGTGGCATCGTCGGTCCGGCCGGCGACCGGCGTACCGATGGTGATGTCGTCGCCGCCGCCCAGTTTGTGCAGCAGGGTCGCCACCGCAGAGTTCAGCAACATGAACTCGCTGACGCCGGCGCGATCGGCCACCGAACGCAACTTGGCCCGCAGATCTGCGGGCACGGCGAACGTCACGATCTCGCCGGACTTTCCGAGCACCGCGGGCCGGGGACGGTCCGCTGCGACGGTGATGTGGTCGGGAATGCCCGCCAACGTCGACCGCCAGTACTCGAGCTGCGCATCACCCACGTCGTGCGCCACCGCGCCTGGTTCGAAGAGGTCGCGTTGCCACAACGCGTAGTCGCTGTACTGGATCGGCAGGGGCAACCAGGGCGGCGCCGACCGATGACCGAGGCGGTGGCGGTAGGCGGTGCCCACATCGGCCAGCAGCACGTTGAACGACCAGTGGTCGATCACCATGTGATGCACCAAGATCGACAGCACATGCGAATTCTCGCCGAGTGAGAACAGCTCCGTACGGATCAGCCGTTCGGATTCGATCGCGAAAGTATGGCCGGCCACCCGCTCGAGTTCCGAACTCAGCTGCGCTTCCTTCTCGGCGATCGACGTGCCGTTCACCACCGTGAGTGGCAACACCGCGGGCTCGACGGGTCCGACAACCTGATACGGCACACCTTCTCGCTCGACAAACGTTGTCCGCAGAGCCGAGTGGCGGGCGATCACGTCGCCCAATGCGTCGGTCAGGGCAGGCACATCAAGCGGACCATCGATCCGCACCGCCATCGGGATGTTCCCGACCGCACTGGGCCCTTCGAAGCTACGGGCGAACCACATCGCGAGCTGTGAGTACGACAGGGGCACGTGTTCTGGCGCCTCGGTGCGAGCAGAGATCGCGGGCCGACGCGGTGCGCCGGTCAGAGACGATGACGCCGCAGCCTCCGCGATCGAACTGCCGCCGAGATCCCAGTCTCCGCCTTCGTCATCGTCATGCGCGTCGAGGTCGATGCCGAACTCACTGCGTACCTGGGCCACCAACCACGACGCCAAGCCGGCAACGGTGGGCGTGTCGAACGGTGCCCGGACGTCGATGTCCACTCCGAACTCGGTCCGGATCTGCGTGACCAAGCGCGCCGCCAGCAACGAGTGCCCGCCGAGTTCGAAGAAGGAGTCGTCTGCGCCGATGTCATCGCGGCCGAACAGGGACGTGAACAGTGCGGCAACACGGATCTCGGTCGGGGTGGTGGGCGCACGCGATTCCGCGGGCCGGCTGCTCACCGGTTCCGGAAGCGCTCTGCGATCGAGTTTCCCGTGTGCGGTGAGTGGTATCTCGTCGATCACGGCAAAGCCGCTCGGCACCATGTATTCCGGCAGCACCGACGCAGCGTGGTCCCGGACAGCTCCGATCTCGATGGTCTGATCACGTTCGGCGACAAGGTAAGCCGCCAGCGATGCGCCCACACGTGGATCGTCGGTGACGATGACCAGGGCACGGGCGACCGCAGGGTGGCCGGCGAGCGCCGACTCGACCTCGCCGAGTTCGATCCGGAAGCCGCGTATCTTCACCTGCTCATCGATCCGGCCGACGAACTCGATGTCGCCGTCGACGTTCCAGCGCGCGAGGTCGCCCGTCCGGTACAGCCGGCCACCGGGCGACATCGGATCGGCGACGAACCTCTCGGCGGTCAGCGCTGGACGGCCGAGGTATCCACGTGCGAGTTGCTCTCCACCGATGTAGATCTCGCCGACCACTCCGGTCGGCACGAGTTGCAGTGCGGCGTCGAGGACGTACACCGTCACATTGCGGTTCGGCACACCGATCGGCACGATCCGGACACCCTGTGGTCCGTCGACCGGGTAGTGGGTGGCCGCGACAACCGCTTCGGTGGGGCCGTAGTTGTTGCGCAATTGGGCGTCGAACACCGTGCCGAACTTGTCTGCGATCTCACCGGGCAGCGCTTCTCCACCCACGGGTATCTGGCGCAGGGTGGTCCACTCGTTGACCCCGGGCAGCAGCAGGAACATCCCCAGCATGGAGGGAACCATGTGCATGACGGTGACGCCCTGGCGCACCAACAGGTCCGCCATGTACGGGATATCCTGCAAGCCATCGGATTTGGGGATCACCAGGGTGGCCCCGAGGGTGAGCGTGCAGAACACCTCGAACAGCGAGGCATCGAAGCTGACCGACGATGTCTGAACCAGTCGATCCTCGGCGGTCATCCCGAATTGGGCATGGAAGCCGGCGAGATGGTCCGCGATCGCCGCATGGGGTACCGGGACACCTTTGGGCCGGCCGGTGGAGCCGGAGGTGTAGATGACGTACGCCAGACCAGCCGGGAGCAGCGGGCGGATCCGATCCGCGTCGTCCGGGTCGACGACGGACAGGACCTCGGCTGCCTGCTCAGCAGCGGCCAGATCGGCCTGGGACAGCACGATTCGCGGCCTGGCGTCCTCGACGAGGAAATCGATCCGGTCCTGCGGGTAGGACGGATCTATCGGAAGGTACGCGGCGCCCGCCTTGAGCACGGCGACCGCCGCCACGACGAACTCTACCGACGCGGCAAGACTCAGTGCCACAAGGTCTTCGGGTCCGATGTCGCGAGAGATGAACCAGCGGGCCAGACGGTTGGACCGGGCGTTGAGCTCGGCGTAGGTGAGGGTGTGGTTGTCGTCGATGATCGCGGGCTGGTCCGGATGTGCCCTGACCCGACTCTCGAACATCTCCGGCAGCGTGGCGAGTGTCGCAGAGACCTGGCCACCGTGCGAACGCTCGATGATCTCCGTTCGCCGCTCCCCCAGGATGTCGAGATCGACGATTTGTGTGCTGGGTGACGCGACAGCCTCGTGGAGCAACCGCACGTAAGCGGCCAGCATGTCGTCGACGACTGCTTGGTCGAGCACTTCCGCGAAGTACTCGGCTTCCACCGATGCGTCATCGCCATCGCGCACCACCGTCAGACCGAGAGGCATCTGGGTCACCGAGGCGGCAAGGTCGAGTTGTTCGGCCGTCACGCCGTCGAGCGCGAACCCGACCGCGCTCTTGCGTGTCGAAAAGCTTAGTCGGACAATTTGTTCGAGACCGTCGCCACCAGACCGGTCCGGGTTCAGCTCGCGCACCACCCGGTCGATACCAACGTGCTGGCGGCCGAACGCACCGAGAGCGTTGTCGCGCGTGGCTGCGATGAGGTCAGCGAAGGGGGCCCGGGGGTCGATGGTCGTCCGCACCAGCACCGTGTTGCCGAAGTACCCGATCGCCCTGTCGGCCCCAGGCTTGCGCCGGTCGGTGATGGGCACGGCAACCAAGAAGTCCGTCGCACCGGTGTACCGGTGGATCAATGCTCCGAAGGCTGCCAGCAGCACTGTGAACGGTGTTGTCGAGGCCGCGCGAGCGAGCTCGTTCACCGCCTCGATCAGATCCGAGGACATCGCCCTGGAACCACGGCCTGCGTTCTTGGACGCGACACCGGGTGTCTCCGCCGGCATTTCGAGCCATTCTGGAGCCGGGCTCAGCAATTCGCGCCAGTATGCGATCGCTGGGTCGTCGACGTCGAGGGCGGCAGGATCGGTTGCCACGTCGAGGAACTGGATCGGCTCCCGGTGTGCGGACCGCCCGTCATAGGCCGCATTCAGGTCGTCGAAGAAGACCGCCCACGAGTCGTCGTCCCAGCAGATGTGGTGGAGGACGAAGATCAACACCCACTCGTCGCGGCCGGTTCGGACCAGTGTCGCCCGCAGCAGCACGTCCCGGGCGAGGTCGAACGGCCGCCCGAACTCACGTCGGGCGAGCACCTCGAGACGGCGAGAGCGACTCTGCTCCACGAGATCGGTCAGGTCGTGTTCACTCCATGGCACCTCGACGTGCTCGGCAGCAGACTGGTACGGGGCTCCATCGTCGTCCACGCCGTAGGAGGTGCGCAGGATCTCGTGGCGTTCGACCACGTCGGATAGCGCTCCCCGCAACCGGTCGACGTCCAAGCGGCCCGACAACCGGTATGCCACACAGACGTTGAGGGTGGTGTCATCCGGGTCACGGGTCTGCAGAAACCACAGCCGCTGTTGCCCCACCGACAGCGGTGAGCGTTCACCGGCCGATCGAGTGCGAACAGGAACAGAGACGTCGGATGCGAGGCCGCTCTCGGCAAGCTTTCGGCGGAGCAGTTCTTTGCGGCGGGATATCAGGTCTTCTGGCATGGAACGCCCCTAGCGATCACGGTCCGACGGCAGACGCAGGCGGCGCTACAGCGCGCACGGAACCTGCGCGTACCCGGCGACCTCACAGGCGCTGGTGTTGGACAGCTTCCACTTGTTGTCTTTCCACACCCAGGTCAGGCCCATCGTCGCGTCATTGAAACCCGGCGACGAGAGGATGAGGTTGGCGGACATGGTGTTTCCGTTGACGGTCACCGGGCCCGCGATCCGCCATTTCACACCGGCGGGCTCGAACGTACGCAGCGTGTTGCCGATCCCCTCGCCCACCGGCACGCCTCGGGTGCCCGCCTCGAGTTCATCGGCTTTCTGGGCACTCGAGCCGTTCAGCACCAATTTCAGTTTGTTCTGCAGTTCTCCTGCGGACAACGCCGCGGGCGCAGCCGTTTCGGCTGCGGGCGCCTCGGTTGTGGCCGGTGCCGCGGGGGCCTGCGGTGCGTAGCCGCCACCCGAGGTGGTGCCACCTCCGACCGCTGGTGCGGGTGCAGCGGCCGCGGTGGTCGGCGCAGGGGCGGCGGGCGCAGCGGCGGTCGGCTGAGCCGTGGCTCCGGCCTGCACGGTTCCCTGCGGGTTCGCCGCGGCCCCGAGATTCACCACGGTGGGTTCGGCGGAGTTCGACGCCGAATTGTCGGTGTCGACCGCGAACAAAACCCCCACCACACCGATGGACACTATGAGCGCAGAGATGACCGCCGACACACCGGCAGCCACGAACACTGTCGGCACGTTGACACTCGAGTTCGATTTCTCGGTCACCACATCTGCTTTCTGTTCACTTCATGATCTCCCCGCATGTACGCGCTATTGAACCACGACACGGGCTTAAATGGTAAGCCTGTCCTTACCTGCTTCCGGAGTGCGATGACCGTCACCCGCCGACGGCGGTCTCAGACCCGACATCCATCAACCTGACCACCTCGTCGAACGATGCGCCGCCCAGGATCGCCTCCACCGGAAGGTCCCGATCGAGTTCGGATTTCACCCGGCGACGGAAATCGAGCGCCTGCAGCGAATCGAGCCCGAGCGCAACCAACGGCACCGTCCGGTCGATGTCGCCCCCGTCGATGCCCATCACGCGATTGAGCTCGGTGACGACCAATTCGGCAAAAACCGCGCTGTCCGTCGGCGCAGCGGGCATCTCGGGTGCTGCCGGTTCCGACGCCGTCGGCGAGCCGGCCGTCACCGGCGAAGGGGTAGTCGGCAACACGGACGAAGCCAACTGTGCCGGCGGGCGTTCGGGGACCAGCCCAGCGACCAGGGGTCCGTGCCCGAACAGGGACACGATGTCGTGCAGCTCGGCCCAGTCGGCCGCGGCGACGATCGTGTCCGCCGTCGCGCCGGTGAAGGCCACCGACAACGCGTCCGCGGGCCGCATGGGGATGACACCTGCCCCTTCGACCCGATCGACGCCGGCCGTGTCGAGCGGACCCTGCACGTTCCACAACCCCCACTGCACCGATGCCGCCCGCATGCCCTGTTCGCGCAGCGTGCGCGCCAGCACATCGAGCATCCGGTTGCCTGCCGCGTACAGGATCTGACCGCGACCTCCGAGGGTTGCCGCGATCGATGAACACAGCACAACACGACATCGTGGCGCCAGCGGTGTCGCCGCCAGCACATGCATGAGGCCGACGACCTTCGATTGTGTCGCTGCCGCAACGAGATCGGGTGTGATGTTGCCGGATTCGGCGTCCACATAGTTCACCGCAGCGTGTACCACCACGTCCACCGGCTCGGTCACGTGATCGGAGACGAACTGCAGAACCGATGCCTCGTCACCGACGTCACACGCCACGACATCGACCCTCGCGCCGCCCAGACTCCGGATGTGCCGCAATCGGCCTGCGGTGGAGGCGGTTTCACCTGATCGGCTGAGAAGGGTGATTCTGGTCGCGCCCCGCGTGGCGAAGTACTCGCAGAACTCCAGACCCAGCTTGCCGGTTCCACCGATGATCACCACGTGATCGTCGGGACCCGAACCGATGGCCGGATCGTCGAACCCGAGTGGTGCGGCGTCCCCGAGCACGGGCGCGGGGCGTCCGTCTACACCGTCGACGTAGGTAAGGCGTTTTGCGTAGACCTTGGCGCCGCGCAGGGCCAGCTCCGGCTCGGCAGCGATGTGCAGAGCACCGATGACGGCGGAGGCCGACGGTGCCCCCTCCCCGGGCAGATCGAGGTGCCGGAACGTCGTGCGCGGGTACTCGGCTGCCAGACATCGGAATCCGGCGTTGGCAGCGGCATGGAACAGATGCGGGACCGGGTCGTCTGGCACCACGTGTTCGCCGGCTGCAGTCACGAGCCAGCATTCGGCGGCGGCGGTGACCGCGGCCGGCAGCCAGCCCCGGTTGCCGAAGAAGTCGGACAGGTCCGCGATCGCGTCGGACACGGCGTCGCCGGAACCACCCGGCAACAGGATCACCACCGAATCGAACTGCACCGACCCCGGCGGTCCCTCCTGTCGGTACATGCTCGCGGTGGCGCCGTGGGCCGGCGCTGCGGCGCACAGGTCGGCGGCCCATTGCTCACACCGCCCGGTGTCGTCGACCAGCAGAATGGAACGCGGTGGCACCAGCGTGCGGCGCGCCAGTCGCGTCCACGTCTCGGTGATGCGACGGGGAAACAGCGCCGAGTCTTCCTCAGGCACTGCCGATTCCAGTTCCTGCCCGGGCGCCAGATGCGAGGCCCACAGCGACCGCCGCGCCATCTGCACGTGAGGGAAATCGGGCAGTGGGGGTACGGGTTCCACCTCGGCGACAGCGAGGGATTCCCACCGATAGCCGGAGTCGTTGACGGCGACGGTGGCGAGATTGTGTGTGAACTCGCGTAGGTCTTCTGCGCTGCGCCGCGACGTCCCGATCACGGGCATCGCCGCGTCAGGCGCTGTGGTCGCGATGTTCTCCTGGATGGCAAGCGCCAGGGTGGGGTGCTCGGCGATCTCGATGAAGGTGTTGGCCCCGCTGCGCACGGCGCCGCCGACCGCCAGATCGAACCGGACACGGTTACGAAGGTTCCAGAACCAGTAGTCCGACAACGGTTGTGACGGCGACATCGCCTTGCCGAGGGTACCGCCGAAGCATGGGGTCGACGTCTCCGTGAATCTCGAGTTCTCGAGCTTGTCGGCCAGCGCCTCACCGAGTTCGTCTCGGAATCTGCTGACGATGGAGGTGTGCGCCGGGTAGTCGACCCGGATCTCTTTCGCGAACTTTCCTGCCGCAGTCAGTGTTTCAACCATGTCGTGCACCGTCGAACGGTCGCCTGAGATGCACAGGATGTGCGGAGAATTGACCACCGACAGCTCTGCCCACCCCGAATGTTCGGCCAGTAGCGCCTCGCACTCATCACGGTCGATGGCGACCACTGCCATCGAATAGCCGGTCGGCGAGAACTCGACGACCAGATTTGCCCGGGTTGCCACCACGTGGATGACGTCCGTCAACGACATCGCTCCCGAAATGTACGCGGCGGCGATCTCACCCTGGCTGTGCCCCACCGTCAGCATCGGTTCCACGCCGAACGAACGCCACATCTGCGCCAGGGCGATCATCTGCATCAGAAGCGCGGGCTGTACCACGCGGATGTCTTCGTGCACACGCCCGTCCGCGTCGACCGAACGCTCCTGCTGATCGAGCAGATAGTCCCTGGGGGAGATGCCGTACAACTCGACGAAGATGTCGTTCATACGGTCCACCTCGTCCCGGAAAACCGGTGACGCGTCGTAGAACATCTTCCCCATACCGGGGTACTGACTGCCCTGCCCCGGAAAGACGAAAGCCGTTGTCCGCCTGGTCGCCGGGCCGCGACCACGCACCACGTCCGGATGGTCGCCGCCGTCCGCGAGCGCCTGCAGGCCGGCGGCGAGGCGATCCCGATCGGAGGCCATCACGAGTGCACGATGCCTGCGGACCACACGGGTACGCATCAGCATTGCCGCAACAGCACTCGGGGTCACCGTCGGGTTGTCGCGCACATACGCCGACAACGCGCCGGCCTCGGCCACCAGAAGCTCTGGCGAATCAGCAGACAGGACAACCGCGGTCCGGCCATCCGGTAGGCGAGGATCAGGCATGGCGGGCTCCCGCGGTGTCGACGGCCACGGCACTTTCCGGCATCGCGACGATCGCGTGCGCATTGGTGCCCGAGACCCCGAACGACGACACGGCGCCGTAGCGCACACCATCTTTCGGCTCCCAGTATTCGAGGCCCTCGGCCAATCGGAGCGCCGAACTGTCCCAGTCGACCTTCCTGGTGGGCCGATCGGCGTGCAGTGTCGGCGCGATGTGCCCCTTGCCGCCGCAGAGCAGCATCTTGATCAGGCCGAGCATCCCCGAGGCAGCCTGGGCGTGGCCGGCGTTCGACTTCACCGATCCCAGCTTCACCGCCCCGGCGCTCCCCTGCCCGTAGGTGTTCTGCAATGCGGTCAGCTCCATCGGGTCGCCGAGCGGTGTCCCGGTGCCATGCCCCTCGATCAGGCCGATGTCGCCGGCCTCCACCTCCGCTGCCGCCAGTGTCTTCTCGATCAGGCGAACCTGCGCCGCCGCACTCGGCACCACGATCGGCATTCCCTTGCCGTTGTGGTTGATACGTGTTGCCAGCACGCGCCCGTGGATCCGGTGTCCGAGAGCCCGCGCCCTGGATTCGCGTTCGACGACGACCACGCCGGCCCCTTCACCCCACAGAGTTCCGGTGGCATCGGCCGCATACGACCGGCAATGTCCGTCCGATGCCAGCCCGTTGTTCTTGGAGAACTCGTAAAACGCAGCGGGAGAACCCATCACGCAGACGCCGCCGGCAAGCGCCCAATCACATTCGTCGTCGCGGACCGCTCCGGCGGCTAGGTGCAGTGCTGTCAGCGACGAAGCGCAGGCCGTGTCCACGCTGATTGATGGCCCGACGAGTCCGAGGCTGTGTGAGATCCTGCCGGCAACCGCGCCGAGCGCGGTTCCGGTGATGCGGTGACCGCTGAACTCGTTGACAGCGGCCGCTCGCGGGCCGTACTCACTGATCGACACGCCCATGTAGCAACCGACCTCCGCATCCTCCAGAGAACCGGGGTTGATACCGGCGTCTTCGAGTGCGCGCCAGGCAACTCGCATGGCGACCCGCTGCTGAGGGTCCATTGCGATCGCTTCGCGTGGACTGATCCCGAAGAAGCCCGGGTCGAAATGCGATGCGCCGTCGAGGAATCCTCCGGCATCGGCGACGGCACTCCAGCCGTCGAGCCGATGCAGAGCGAACAGTTCCTCGATCGGCCAGTCGCGGTCTCTGGGAAAAGGACCGATCAGCTCACGCCCGGCGACGAGTGCCTCCCAGAAGGCTCCGGTGTCCTCGATTCCTCCCGGCGCTTCCACGGCCATCCCGGAGATGACGATCGGATCGTTCGTGTTCGCTGACATTCGCCGGCTCCGCTACCGCTGGATCGATTGTTGTGTTGCCGCGGGTTCGGCGACGAGCAACTCGGCGACATCGTCACGGTTCTCGTCGAGATAGAAGTGCCCGCCGTCGAAGACGGTCACATCGACCGAACCGGTGGTGTGTGTGCCCCAGCCGTGCAGTTGGCCGGGGGTGATGAAGGGGTCCTCCGCGCCCCCCATGGCGCGGATCGGGGCCGCGACCGTCACCTCGGGGCGGCAGGAGTAGGCATCGAAGGCGCGGTAGTCGATCTTCATGACAGGCAACGCCATCCGCATCACATCCGCACTCGCCAGCACGTCACCACCGGTGCCGTTCAGCGCCGAGAGGTGCTCGAGCAATTCCTCGTCCCCCGTCGGGTGGGGAGGCAGGTCCGCAACCTGTGATGGCGCCACCGCCGCCGACACCCCGAGCAATCGCACGTCGATGCCGCGGGCTTCGGCCAGACGGACGAACTCGAACGCGGTGACAGCACCCATGCTGTGGCCGAACACGGTGATCGCTGCCTGTCGGTTCCATCTCGATCCGACGAACTCTGCAAAGGCACCCGCAGCGAGATCGGGCAATGTCTCCGCCGGCGCCTCCCGTGCGCGGTCCTGCCGTCCCGGATATTGGAAGACGATCACGTCGAAGGAGGCACTGAGTTCTTTGGAGAACGCCCGGTAGGTCGATGCCCCGCTGCCCGCGTGGGGAAAGATCAACAGAGGCGGATTCGCCGGGGACGTGGGCTGGTGGAACTGCCGGATCCATCCGAGGTCGCGTGACATCTAGGTACTGCTCCTTCATCCTGGGCGGCCATGGGCCGACACCCCCGGGCGGCCAGAAGCGCTGCTTTTCCGGCGGTCAGAGGCCGGTTCCCGGTACCCGAAGGCCGGAACTCCTTGGTTAGGCTACCCTACTTGCGTCCGGCTGAACTGAACGGAGCACGACCGACGTGACCTCGCATGTCCTCAAACGTGAACTCACCGACGTCGGTGACGATGTCCGGGCAGCCCCGCCGCCGGTGGTGCCCGACTTCGATCCGCCGTTTGCGTTGCGCCTCGTCGACCCCGACGGCTCCGACCCGGAGATGCTCGCCGCGTGGATGTCGCTGCCGCACCTGGTGGAGACCTGGGAACAGCCATGGTCGGCTGCGCAGTGGCGAGCAGACTCGGCGGCACGCCTTGCCGGCGACTACTCGCGCCCGTGCATCGTGAGTGCCGATCTCGCCGCATTCGGAGTGTCCGGTGAAGCGATGACCGAGGTGGCGTACGTGGAGCTGTACCGCCCGGCCCGCGACGAGAACGCCAAGGTGTATCCCGCTGCGCCCCGCGACATGGGATTTCACATCGCGACCGCACGAACCGACCTCCTCGGCCGAGGTGTGATGTCTACCTGGATGGAACGGCTCGCGGAGGCGATCTGGGCGGCAGAGCCGTTGTGCCAAAGTATCTTTGTGGACCCCGATCATCGGAACGTCCACATGCGGCGGGCTCTGGCGAAGAAGGGCTATCGCGATCTCGGCGAGTTCGACGTGCGTCCCGGTCGCCGGATTGCGCTGCATTCGCTCAGCCGACCCTGACCGCTCCCCGGAGTCGGCCGGTCGGTCATCTACGTCCGTAGCCCGCTTGGGCTCGCCGGCCCGGTGACACCTTCTCGGGCGCGCGCAGCAGACGATTGGACAGCTCTCCCAGGCAACTGAGATTCGGAAAACCGGGGCCCTGGGCGAATCCGGCCAGATTCGGCAGATACAGCTTGGGGAGAAGACCGGTGACCGAGAGGTCGTAGCCGATGGACAGTTCCAGACGTTCTTGATCGATCGGCCAGCCGATCGCGAGTTCGATGAGGTCTGTGGTGGCCGGGTCGAACAGCTCCATGAACCACAAGGGCTGTCCACCCGTGGCATCCACCACGAGGTCGAAGGTGTGCGCCTGGTCCGAACGCAGTTCGTTGTGCAGCGTCACCGCCACCGACGGCCCCTGCTCTACCACCCGCACCACTCTTCCCTGCAGGTGATGGACTCGGGCGTCGCTGATCAGGTTCTCCTGCACGCGAACCGAGAACACACCGCGGTCGGTGCGGCGGATCACGTCGCGTCTCTCGGCAGTGCTGAGCGCCGCCCACTTGGACGGGTCGCTGAACAACGCGTTCTCGAAGAAGCTCTCTCCGCGGGTGTAGATCGTGGCCATCGGTGAGATCACGGAGATCGTCATCGCGTCGTGTCGAACCAGTTCGTCCAGTGCAGACCCGGCAGTCTCGCCACCGCCGATCACGGCGGCCCGAGACGATGCTGGAATCTCCCTGCGCCCGGCCAGGTTCCAGAACTCGGCGATGCTCAGTACCCTCGGGTGCCGGGCCAGGGCTCGATCGCTGCGGCCCGGGCCGGAGATCATCAGCGCGTCGGCCGTGATCTCCTGTATCGAGCCATCAACTCCCGACACCTCGACATTCCAGCCGGGGCCATCGGCCGAGATCTTGCGCGCCGTCCCGAGCACCACCTCCAGGTCGATCCTGCTCGCCACCCACTGCAGGTACTTTGCCCAGGTGCTGTGCGGAGGTGCCGGTCTGCCCCGATCGATCCATTCCGAGTAGGTGCCGCGATCGATGAGATACGACGTCCAGCTGTAGGCCATCATCCGCGTGTTGATCTCGTGGTTGTGCCCGCGAGCGATGTTGGAGCGGTACGGAAATCCGATGTCCTTTTCCGGGCTCGTGCCCAGTCGATGCCGACCGTCGGTCCATCCACCCCCGGCTTGCCAGTTGGCGCCGACGGCATGCGATTCCACCGCCACGACACGCGGCGCCGGTAGGCCGAGTTCCCGCATCACCGTCGCCTTGGCCGCGACAGCAAGCGCTTTCGGTCCGGCCCCGACGACCAGTAGCGTCTGCACCGGCGGCCGGCTCGCACCGCTCATTCGGTCACCCGGTCCGCGAGTTCGTCGTCGCCCATCGCGATGACCTCGAGGTACATGTCCGCAACCTGCTCGAGGCGGCCGACGACAGGGTCGGAGGCCATCAGCCTCTCGGCGATGGTCGCAACCGTCCGTCCCGAGAACACGTCGGCCACAACCGCGTTCGGCGCATCCAGCCACTCACGGACACGGGCGACCAGTGTGGTCGCGAGCACCGAGTCCCCACCGAGAGCGAAGAAGTCGTCGTCCCGCCCGACCCGGTCGGCCCCGATGAGCTCGCCGACAATGTGGGCGAGCGCGCGCTCGAGTGCGGACCGGGCCGGCTCGAACTCCGAGCTGGTGTCCTCGATGTCGAACATCGTGTGCACCGCCCGGCGATCGAGTTTCCCGACGCCGGTGATCGGCATCGTTTCCAGGATGAGCAACTGTACGGGGATCATGTACCCGGGCAGCAACTCCCGAAGACCGTCCAGCACGGCGTCGCGCTCGAGCGAGACACCGAACTCCGGCGACACGGCGGCCACCAACGTGGGAGCTGCGCCCGTGAGCACCGACGCCACCGCACGGTGTACCCCCGGCAGCAACCGGAGCGCGCCCTCGACCTCACCCAGTTCCACCCGGTAGCCGCGGATCTTCACCTGATGGTCGGCACGTCCGAGGAACTCCAGGCAACCGTCGGGCCAGTAGCGCGCGAGATCGCCGGTGCGATACCAGTTCTGGCCATGGTGGCGCACAAAGCGGTCGGCGGTGCGTCCGGGGTCGCCGCGATATCCGTGCGCGACCCCGGCTCCCCCGATCCACAGTTCGCCGGCGACCCAGTCCGGGCAGTCGTTGCCCGTGGCGTCGACAACCCGGCACTGCACGTTGTTCAGCGGCGTTCCGTACGGCACTGCGGCCCAATGATCAGGCGGGTCCACCGTCTCGCAGATCGTGGCGTGGATGGCCGTCTCGGTGGTACCACCGAGGCCGGCAACCCGAACGCCCGGTGCCAGCGCAGTCATGCGGCGGGGCAGGTCGACGCCGACCCAGTCGCCACCGAGGAACACCGCGCGCACCGACGCGAGCGCGGTGCTGCCGGCGGGTGTGGCGTTGAGCAGCATGTCGAGCAGGCTGGGTACGCATGCGAGCAGCGTGATCGAATGGCGCTCGATCAGTGCCTTCCAGACGTCGGGATCGGTGCGCTCGGCGTCGGTCATCGTGACAACTGTGCCGCCGACACCCCACAGTCCGAAGATGTCGTAGATCGACAGATCGAACTCGAGGTTGGAGACCAGCAGGGCGCTGTCGGCGGCAGTCACACCGAAGCGGTGATGCAGGTCGTCGATGGTGTTCATGACCGCACGGTGTGGCACCTCGACCCCTTTGGGGATCCCGGTGGACCCGGATGTGAACAACACATACGCGACGGACTCGCGGTCCGGGATCACTGCCTCTGCAAGAGGGGCGGGACACTGTGCGGCGTCGGTGTAGGTGAGCGCGGTGAGGCCGGTCGGTAGGTGGGGATCGGGAGTGGCACCCACCCAGGCGACAACCTGTCCAGCGGCAAGGATGTGCGCTCGCCGCGCCGCGGGTTGATCGTGACCCACCGGTACGTACGAGGCACCTGCGGCGAGGATGCCGAGGGTGGCGATGATCTGTTCGGGACCTTTCGGAAGCTGTACCGCGACAGCCTGACCCGGCTTGACACCCGCCTGGTGCAGCGCTCCCGCGACAGCGAGAGCTGCTGCCCCGACCTCACGATAGGTCAACAGGCCCTCTGCACCGAACCGGATGGCTGCAGCCTCCGGAGTCGTTGCCGCCCACGAGAAGAACCCCTCGTGCAGCACCTGTCCGCTGGTCGGGTGGTCGGTCGCGTTGACCCGGTCGCGCACCGCACGCTGATCGAGGGGAAGCTGCGGGGTGGTGGCGGCCTCCCAGGCCGCCTTCGAGAGGGTGAGCCTGTCGACCGCCACACGGTACTGGTTGAACATCGCGTCGACGACCCCTGGAGAGAAGGCCGATTCACGCACGTCCCAGTTGAGCAGCAGTCCGCCCCGCACCTCGGTGACCTGCGCATCGAGCAGGACCTGCGGGCCCTGCGAGACGATCCACTCGGGATCGCCGAAGGTGTGCACAACATCGTCGTCGAACAGCTCGCCGAGATTGAGTGCGCTGGTGTACACGACCGGCGCGAGCACCTGTTCTCCGCGATGGCGACCGAGGTCACGCAGTACTTCGAGCCCGCTGTAGGAGGCATGGGACCCGTTCGCGTGCATCACTTTCTGCAACGCACGGGCGCGGTCGAGAATGGATGAGTGGGCAGAGGCGTCGACGTCGAGCAGGACCGAGGTGGTGAAGTCGCCGATCAGCCGATCGGCGTCCGGATGTACGGCCTCGCGCTGGAACAGGGGAAGATTCAGCAGGAATCGGGGCGTACTCGACCATCGCGCGATCGACTCGGCGAACACCGACGCCAGAGCCATGGCCACCGTCACGCCACGCTCGTGCGCTGCCGCGATGAGGGTTTCCTTGGCTGCCGCATCGATCCAGTGGTGGTGGCGCACCACCCGGTGTTCGTCGGTTCGCTGCGACCTCGGCACCAGCGGAAGCGCTGGGGCCGAGGGTAATTCATCGAGCCGCTTCGACCACCACTGCTGATCGCGAGAACGATTGACGTCCGGATGCTCGTCGCGCCAGGCGAGGTAGTCCCGGTAGGTGAACTCGGTGGCAGGTAGTGAACGGCCGTGATAGGCCGCAGCCAGGTCGGCCAGCATCGTCCGGTAGCTCATCGCGTCACCGGCGATCATGTCGACATCGACGTGAAGCCGCGTCCTGCCGTCCGGCAACAGCGTCAGGGTGATGTCGAGGACCTGGCCTTCTTCGATCGGCAGCATCTGGTGAGACTTGTTCTGGCGCAACTCGTTCAGGACCTGCTCGACCTGCGCATCGCCTACCGATCTGAGATCCACGACGTCGAAAACCGCGCGGCCGGGTTCGGCCAACACGCGCTGCGTACCGTCGGACAGGATCTGTACCCGGAGCATCGGATGTGCCGCAACCAGACGTGCAACGGCTTCTCGGAGTCGTGACGGGTCCACATCGGCTCCGTCGAACTCGACGTAGAGGTGGGCCGCGACACCGCCCAGGTCCTGACCTTCGGAGCGGCCGATCCAGTAGGCATGCTGCATCGGCGCCAGCGGGAAGGGCCCCGACTCGGCGAGCGCCTCGTGCGGGGCGTCCGGTGACGCCGACTGTTCTTGCGTCGACGGGGGAATCGACACCTCGTCGGCCTGTGACCGCGCCGATTCCGGGTCCCCGCCGATGAGGTTCGCCCAGGCGGCAACCGATGGAGCCTCGGCCAGCTGCGCGAAGTTCACGTTGTGGCCCCGTTTGCGCCAGCCACCCGCGATCTTCATCATCCGGATCGAGTCGAGACCGAGTCCGATGAGGTCGGCGTCGTCGTCGATGGTGTCCGGAGAACACCCGAGTTGCTCGGCGATCTGCCGGCGGATCTCATCGAGGCCGACCTTGTCCGTGGGCTCGGTACCGTCGTTCATCACACGGCTCAGCGGTCGTCGGACGTGCGTTCGACGAGATAGGGCGCGATGCTCCCCAACTTCTCACACGTCTCGGTGAATTCCCGCTCGGGAGACGACTGGCCGACGATGCCGGCACCGGCGCGCACCCAGGACCGGCCACCTTCCCGGAAGACGGTGCGCAAAGCCAGTGCAGCCTCGAGCTCGCCTTCGGACGAGGCGGTCAGAACCGCTCCCGAGTACAGTCCGCGCCTGGTGTCCTCCAGACGGTAGATCGCATCCACCGCAGCAGGTTTCGGGATACCAGAGGCTGTGACGGACGGAAAGAGCACCTCGAGCGCGTCCCAGGGCCCGAACCCCGGCGCGAGCGTTCCCTGCACGGTCGAAGCGAGGTGCTGAACACTGCCCCGTTCGCGGACCACCATGAACTCGGTCACCGCGGTGGTGCCGGGCAGCGCCACCGACTGCACCTCGGTGAACGAGGTGCGAACCGAAACCGCGTGTTCCACAATCTCTTTCGAGTCCGACACCAACTCGGCACGAGAGGCTGCGTCGAGTTCGGGCGACCGGCCGAATGCGCGTGTGCCCGCCAGCGGTTCGGTGACGATCCGGCGGTTGGCGTCAACCGATCCGACGAGCTCTGGACTGAAACCCGCCGCTTCGAGACCACCGAGCCGAAGCAGGAACGATCGAGCGGGGTTGTTCTTCTTCCGGCCCTCGCTGTAGGTGGCGGCGATGTCGACGTCGAAGGGGACATCGACCCCTCGCGAGATGATCACCTTCTCGTAGTCCCCGCGATGAATCTCCGCGACCGCCTTCGCCACGCGACCCCGGTAGTCGGACGGGTCGTCGTCGACCGGCAAGGGACTCGGCGACACCGGGTGAGAATGCGGCGCACGGGCCGCCATCTCGCGCAGTCTCTCGGCCAGTTCGTCGCCACCACCCTCCACCCGGATGCCGTCGGGTTCCACCCATGCCTCGAATTCGGGCACGACGAGGTGGGCGAGCACGCTGCCTGCGGTGAGGTGATCGCCGGCACCGAGACCCGGCGCGCAGAAGTCGAACGCGATCCATCCGTAGACACGCCAGTGCGGGAAGGGCAGCCCGGCGAGCGCTGCGGAGATCGCGCCGGCAGGCAGGCCCGACCAGGCTTGTGACGTCGACTCGGTCCCGATCGTCGTGACCACCTCGTCGGTGGTGAGCACGACGCTGGCCCGCTGTCCCCCGGCGAAGACCCAGCGATTCTCGCGTTCGTACACGACATAGTCGTCGGCGACGTCCGCCTGCGCCCAGGCCGCACAGATCTGTGCGGCACCGAGGTCCCGGAGAACCGCCCCGGACTCGTCGCCGCCCTTGTTGTCGCCGCCCTTGTTGTCGCCGCCCTTGCTGCCACTGTTGGTGTCGATGGTCGCGGTCACGCGATCGCCCCGGCAAATGCTCTGCTGCTCATGGCATCCTCTACTCACCCGCACCACGTGTGGACCCCAATGGCCCACGGACTTGACAGGCGTCTTGTCGATCGAAAGTTCGTCCGTGCCCCCATGATCCCAGCAACCGCGGACTTAGGATGGGCTAACTCTCGCGCTTGAGGCTAGCCTAACCAACTGATCTGGGCCAAGTCTACGATCACCACATGTCTGTGATGCACGACGGCAGCGACCTCACGAGCGGTTTCACACCCCACCCCCCGGCGGCCGCAGCGCGGTACCGGAAGCTGGGCCTGTGGCGAGAGACACCTCTCTGGCGAATGTTGTGGGACCAGGCCGATGGCACACCGGATGCGCCCGCCGTCTCCGACATCACCCGCACGCTGAGCTATCGCGACCTGGCCGAGTCGTCGGCCCGGCGTGCGGCCGGGTTCGTCGAGGCCGGGCTGCGCCCCGGCGAACGCGTGGTGCTGCAGAACCAGAACTCGGTAGATTTTGCGGTCAACTTCTTCGGCATGCTGCGGGCGGGAATCGCGCCCGTGATGACTCTCCCCGCCCACCGCATCAACGAGATCGCCCATCTGGCTCAGACCGCCGGGGCGGTTGCCTATGTCTGCCATGGCCGCGCCGGCGGGTACGACTACCGCGACCTGGCCCACCAGCTGCGCGGGCGGGTCGACACCATCCGCGCAGTCTTTGTCGACGGTGACCGGGGTTTCGAGGCCGCGCCGCCACAGGGCGACCCGAGCCGCCTCGACGTTGTTCCCGCCCCGGATCCCGACAGCCCCGCACTCTTCCTGGTGTCCGGGGGCACCACAGGTCTGCCCAAACTGATCCCGCGCACCCACAACGACTACCGGTACAACGCCGAACTCAGCGCCGAGGCGGCCGGGTGGACCTCCTCCGACACCTACCTCGTGGCGCTTCCCGCCGCGCACAACTTCCCGCTGGCCTGCCCAGGGTTGCTCGGCATCATGTCCGTCGGTGGCCACGCGGTGTTCACCGACAACCCCTCTCCCGACCACACCTTCGACCTGATCGAGAAGTACCGGGTCACCGCGGTGGCGCTCGTACCCGCGTTGGCACAGGTCTGGACCGCCGCGACCGATTGGGAACCCGCCGACGTCTCGTCACTGCGGCTGCTGCAGGTGGGTGGGGCCAAGCTCGCCGAATCCGACGCGATTGCTGCGAATGCGGCGTTCAGCGGCGCGGTACAGCAGGTGTTCGGGATGGCCGAGGGGCTGATCTGTTACACCCGGTCCACCGACGACGAACAGACGGTCACCCGCACCCAGGGTCGCCCGATGAGCGACCACGACGAAGTGCGGGTGGTGGACGAGAACGGTGATGAGGTCCCCGACGGCGCGGAAGGTGAGTTGCTGGTGCGCGGTCCGTACACAATCCGCGGCTACTACCGCGCCGGCGAGCAGGGCCGGCGGTCGTTCACCGACGACGGCTTCTACTGCAGCGGTGATCGTGTGCGGAGACTGGCCTCGGGCCATTTCGTCGTCACCGGCCGCATCAAGGATACCATCGTCCGCGGCGGTGAGAACGTCGCGGCCGACGATGTGGAAGAAAACCTGCTTGCCCACAACAACATTCGACAGGTCGCGGTTGTCGGAATGCCCGACGACTCCCTGGGCGAACGCATCTGCGCCGTCATCGTCGCCGACGGCCCGGCGCCTGATCTCCCGACCATCCGGCAGTTCCTCGCCGACCGCGGGCTGGCGACGTTCAAGCAGCCCGACCAGCTCGAGGTGGTCGCCGGTCTGCCGGTGACCGCGGTCGGGAAGATCGACAAACGCGCATTGCTGCTGCAGCTGACTTGACGAGCGGCGTAAGCTGCCCTTGGACAATAGAAAAGCACGGGGGCTCTCACGATCCGAGGGCTGAGATGACGGCAGGCGGCCGTCGACCGGATGAACCTGACCGGGTAATGCCGGCGTAGGGAGAAAAATGGTTGACGCCGTAAATTCTGTGACCACGGGCCCGATCCGCGGGAGCTCCAAGACCTACCAGCAGATCGATCATCTGCGGGTACCCGGGCGGCGGGTGCACCTGTCGAACGGTGAACACCTCGACCTGTACGACACCTCCGGCCCGTACACCGAGCACAATCCCGAGTTCGACCTCGAAGTCGGTCTGCCCAAGATCCGCGACAGCTGGAACCGGCCCGGGCCGGTGGACGGCGCCAGCACCCAACTCGCTTGGGCAAGAGTAGGTTTGATCACGGACGAGATGCGCTTCATCGCCGCCCGTGAGCAGATGGATCCGGAGTTCGTGCGGTCCGAGGTCGCGATCGGCCGAGCAGTCATCCCGGCCAACCATCGCCACCCGGAGTGCGAGCCGATGATCATCGGCAAGGCGTTCACCGTCAAAGTCAACGCGAACATCGGCAATTCGGCGGTCAGCTCGTCGATCGCCGAAGAGGTGGAGAAGATGGTCTGGGCCACCCGGTGGGGTGCTGACACCATCATGGACCTCTCCACCGGCAAGGACATCCACGCCACCCGCGAGTGGATCATGCGCAACTCACCGGTTCCGGTGGGCACGGTGCCGATCTACCAAGCCCTCGAGAAGGTGAACGGCGACCCGGTCAAGCTGACGTGGGAAGCCTACCGCGACACCGTGATCGAGCAGGCCGAGCAGGGTGTGGACTACATGACGGTCCACGCCGGCGTGTTGCTGCGATACGTGCCGCTCGCCGCGAACCGGGTCACCGGCATCGTGTCGCGAGGGGGGTCCATCATGGCTGCCTGGTGTCTGGCCCACCACGAGGAGTCCTTCCTCTACACCCACTTCGAAGAGCTGTGCGAGATCTTCGCCCGCTACGACATCACGTTCTCCCTCGGAGACGGTCTGCGACCGGGCTCGATCGCCGACGCCAACGACGCCGCCCAGTTCGCCGAACTGCGCACGCTCGGCGAACTCACCAAGATCGCGAAATCACATGGCGTACAGGTGATGATCGAGGGTCCCGGGCACATCCCCATGCACAAGATCGTCGAGAACGTCCGCCTCGAGGAAGAGCTGTGCGAGGAGGCGCCGTTCTACACGCTGGGCCCACTCGCCACCGACATCGCCCCCGCATACGACCACATCACCTCGGCGATCGGCGCGGCGATGATCGCACAGGCCGGTACCGCGATGCTCTGCTACGTGACCCCGAAAGAGCATCTGGGACTTCCCAACCGCGACGATGTGAAGGTCGGTGTGATCACCTACAAGATCGCCGCGCACGCAGCTGATCTGGCCAAGGCTCATCCGCGCGCGCAGGAACGAGACGACGCCCTCTCGCGGGCACGTTTCGAGTTCCGCTGGAACGACCAGTTCAACCTGGCCCTCGACCCCGACACCGCCGTCGAGTACCACGACGAGACGATGCCCGCCGAGCCTGCCAAGACGGCCCACTTCTGTTCGATGTGCGGCCCGAAGTTCTGCTCGATGCGGATTTCCGCGGATGTACGGGCGTACGCGGAAGAGCACAACTTGGTGACCCAGGACGACATCGACCGCAAGCTGGCCGCGGACATGGCGGCCAAATCGGCCGAGTTCGTGGAGAAAGGTGCGGCCGTGTACCTGCCGCTCACCGAGGCCGGCTCGGCACCCGCGACCGGTGTGGGTCCCGTACTTTCGACACCATGACCGACGCCGTGCAGCTTCTACCCCGGGTACCGCTGGGGCAGACACCCATCCGAGTGATGACCATCGCCGGAACCGACTCCGGCGGTGGCGCAGGCATCAACGCCGACCTTCGGACGATGGCCCTCTGCGGAGTCCATGCCACGGTGGCCGTCGCCGCGGTGACGGTTCAGAACTCGCTGGGCGTCAGCGGTTTCCACCCGATTCCGCCGAGTGTCGTGGCCGACCAGATGCGGTCGGTGATCACCGACATCGGGATAGGCGCGGCCAAGACCGGCATGCTCGCTTCTGGCGAGATCATCGATGCGGTGGTGGGCGCGGCCGGTGAGCTGGATCTGGGTCATGGACGGGCCATCCCCCTGGTGGTCGACCCGGTCTGCGCGTCCATGCACGGCGACCAGCTTCTGGCCGACGAGGCGATGGATTCGCTTCGCGGAAAACTGATCCCGATCGCCACACTGATCACGCCCAACCTGGACGAGGTGCGGCTCATCACCGGGATCGACGTCACCGACCGGGTCTCCCAGGAGAAGGCCGCACGCGCGCTCCACGCTCTGGGTGCTCAATGGGCTCTGGTCAAAGGAGGTCATCTGCGGTCGGACCCGAACAGTCCGGATCTGCTCTTCGACGGCACGGACTTCATCGAGCTCACCGCTCCGAGAATCGACACCGGCCACGACCACGGTGCCGGAGACACGTTGGCCGCGGCCATCACCTGCGCGCTGGCACACGGCTATTCGGTACCCGATGCCGTCCGATTCGCGAAGTCGTGGGTCACCAGGTCGCTGTCCGTGGCCTACCCCTTGGGGGCAGGCCACGGACCGGTCAACCCGCTCTGGCGGCTCGAGGTCTAGCGAGACCCCGTCGTCGTCTGGTCAGGCGTCGCGGCGATCGGTCACGAAGATCGCCGCACCGAAGACCAATGCGGTGATCACGATGAAGTAGAACAGCGACCCGTATTCGTTCCAGTACCAATCGAATCCGAGTTCTCGGCCATCGATGAAGTGGTTGGCGTTCAGGAACGGCATGAGAGGTCCGGCAACGTCCCGGACCTTCGGGATCGCCGACAGTACGTTCTCGAGCACCAGGCTCCAGACCAGCAAGATGACGATCGCACCGGCCGTCTGGCGGATCAATGCACCGATACCCAACCCGATGAGCACAGCCAGGAATGCGTACAGCGGAACGCCCCAGTACAGCCGGATGGCGTGGGAGCCGAGCAGGTCGACGTCGGAACCCGACATAGCCTTGCCGATCGGAATCGAGATCAGGGTGAGCACAAACGTCACTGCCGCAGCCAAACCGCCATATACGGCCGCCTTGGCCAGCAAAACGTTGTAACGCTGCGGAACCGCCTGGAACGAGGTCCGGATGGTGCCGAAACGGAACTCACTGGTGACCGCCAGCACGGCCATGATCATGAGGACCGTGACACCGAATCCGGTGGTACCGACCACGAAGTCGGAGACGTTGACCTCGTTGTCCGAGGTGTTGTCGGCATTGGTGGCCCACCCCAGGAGAAATGCCAGACCCAGTCCGAGAACGATGACGATGCCGACACACCAGTACGGAGACTTGGTGGTGACGAGTTTGATGCGCTCTGCCGCTACGGCGTTGGTGAGCATCAGGCTTTACCCCCAGATTGATTCTGACCCGATTCGTCCCAACCTGATTGCGGATGACCCGGTTGCGCGTAACCCGATTGGCCCGCAGGCGGTTGCACACCTGGTTGCGGACCCCACCCCGGTGGCGGTGGGGCGAATTGACCGTGCTGAGCAGGATAGGAGGGTCCCGACTGTTGTTGTCCGGGAAAGGCCATCGCGTCGTTGCCGTGATATTCGACAGCACCCGCGGTCATCGACATGAACACTTCCTCGAGTGAAGCCGTCTTGCCCGAGAGCTCGTGAAGGCCGATGCCGTTGGCCGCAGCGATGTCGCCGACCTGGTCGGTGGTGACGTTCTCCAGGCGCAACGACTGGCCTGCCCCGTCGTCGGCCACCGGCACCGAACGCAGCCCGGCCGCGGCGAGCGCAGCCTGCAGTTCGCCCAGTTTGGGACTACGCACGCGGACGGTGACCTGCGCGCTGCTGGTGAAGTCCTTGACAGACGCGTCAGCGATCAGCTGTCCGCGGCCGATCACCACCAGATGCTCTGCGGTGAGCGACATCTCGGTGAGCAGATGACTCGACACCAACACGGTGCGCCCCTGGTCGGCCAGAGCCCGCATGAACTTTCGGATCCAGACGATGCCTTCGGGATCGAGGCCGTTGACCGGCTCGTCGAAGAGCAGGACACCTGGGTCGCCGAGCAGTGCACCCGCCAATCCGAGGCGCTGGGACATGCCGAGTGAGAAGCCCCCGGCCTTCTTGCCGGCCACCTCGGTGAGTCCGACATCGGCCAGCACCTGGTCGACACGGTGGTTCGGGATCCCGTTGGACGCCGCCATCCAGCGCAGGTGGCTGCGGGCGGTGCGGTTCGGATGTACCCACTTGGCGTCGAGCAAAGCGCCCACCTGTGTCAGCGGCCTCTTGAGCTCGCGGTACGGCAACCCATTGATGGTCGCGGTACCCGACGTGGGACGGTCGAGCCCCAGGATCATCCGCATGGTGGTGGACTTGCCTGCACCGTTGGGACCCAGAAAACCGGTCACCACACCTGGTTTCACGTCAAACGTGAGGTTGCTGACCACCTGGTTCTTGCCATAGACCTTCGTCAGGCCCTGAACTCTGATCATGGCCCTCAGTGTGCCAGAGCAGCACCGCCGCCCACCTCATCCTTGTGACTGATCTTCACCGGTGGTCTCGGCAGTCGAGCCGCGGCGACGACGCCTGGGCCCAGAACCGCTTGGGGATCCGGCCGGCACCGCGGGCGAGCCTGCCCGCGGTCACCGCCGAACGCATCGCGGCAGCCATCCGGGCCGGGTCGGCAGCCCTGGTCACCGCAGAGGCGAGTAGGACCGCGTCACAACCGAGCTCCATGGCCAGCGCCGCGTCACTCGCGGTGCCGATGCCCGCATCCAAGATCACCGGCACGCCCGCAGTCGCGACGATCATCTCGATGTTGTGTGGGTTGCTGATGCCCAGCCCCGTTCCGATCGGTGAGCCGAGAGGCATCACGGCGGCGGCCCCGGCATCTTCGAGTCGTCGCGCGAGGATCGGGTCGTCGTTGGTGTACGGCAACACCACGAACCCGTCCTGGACCAGACGGTCGACCGCTTCGATCAACTCGGGTCCGTCCGGGAGAAGGGTTCGTTCGTCGCCGACCACCTCGACCTTGACCCAGTTGGTGTCCAGTGCCTCTCGGGCCAGTTGCGCCGTGAGCACGGCCTCGGCGGCGGTCCGGCAACCCGCGGTGTTGGGCAGCACCTCGATCTGCAAGCGGCGCAACAGATCCAGTACTCCGGTGCGTCCGCCGGCATCGACCCTGCGCATGGCCACCGTCGTCATCTCGGTGCCGGAGGCGACCAGCGCGTCTTCGAGAACCGCCAAGTTGGCGGCGCCACCGGTGCCGGTGATGAGCCGAGACGTGAACTCGCGGCCCGCGATCACCAGCGAGTCGTCGGCAGCGGTATCCACCTGAGTCAGTTCGTCAGGCGCCGTGAGCTGTTCAGCCACCCTGCACCGCCGTGAGGATCTCGATCCGCTCACACGGCCCCAGCTCCTGCGCCCACCGGGACTGCGGATGCACCACGCCGTCGACGGCAACAGCGACCCCGGTACGGGGGAGGTCGAGTTGGTCGAGCAACGTCAGCACGGTCGCCCCGTCGGGTAGCCGAACGTCGTCGCCGTTGACGTTTACATCGGTTGCCATGCGAATCTCCCTGGTTCTGTCGCTGGTTGGTCGATCTCCTTGCCGGAGAGGATGTCTGTCACCAGATCTGCGGTGACCGGGCACATCAGGATGCCGTTGCGGCCGTGACCCGTCGCCACGATCGTCCGCTCGTCGAGCCTGCCGATGAGTGGCATTCCGTCGGGTGTGGCGGGGCGCAGTCCCGCCTCGGCGCTGAGGAGGTGGTACTCGCGCAATGACGGCATGAGCTCGATGGCGTCGGTGAGCAGGTCCGCCACCCCACCGGCCACGGGACGCCGGTCGAACCCGCTGTCGTACTGGGTGGCACCGACGACAACGCCGTCGGGCCGAGGCACCACGTACACCGCCCGCCCGTTGACCCGGCCGCGCACAACGTGTTTCGGTGGCGGCAGTGCACCCGGTGTGGATCCGAGTCGCAGAACTTCGCCCTTGGACGGATAGACCGGGAGTCCGGTCCAGAGCGCGGCCGACCCGACACCTGCGGCGAGCAGCACCTGGTCGGCGGAGACCTCCGCGAGGTCGTGCACCGTTGTGGTCTCGATCCGTACTCCCGACGCCGCTGCGCGGTCGGCCAGCACGGCAAGCAGGCGGCGATTGTCCACTGCCATCTCTCGCCGGGCCAGGTAACCACTGCGAACCCGCCCAGACACCGCGGGCTCGAGTGCGCGGATCTCCCTGCCGGTCAACGGTTCTATCGGATGACCGCGTCGGGTCAGCCATGCGGCGACCATGGCCAGCTCGCCGACGTCCGCGCTGTCGACACCCACCATCAGGCTCGAGGAGGCAGCGACCACCTGATCGTCGCCCAGCCTGTCGACGAACTCAGGCCAGCGCGACATCGCCTGCTCGGCAAACGCGAGGTAGACGTCGTCACCGGTGCGACTCTCCCCCGCGATGCCCAGCATCCCGGCCGCCACCCGAGATGCAGCGGTGGAAACCAGCCCCCCGCCGCGCTGCGGCTCGAGATGACCCGAGTCGTAAATGGTTACCTGCCAGCCTGATTCGGCGGCACGGACCGCGCATGCCAGACCTATGACGGCGCCACCGACGATTGCGAGAGACTTCATCCCACCTTCTTCCTTCGCCGGCATTACCCGGATCAGGTGTAACGGTCATGGGCAGGCTCGCGACCCAGATCTCAGCCCGACGCATCCCTCGGGCACCCGTGTGTGTACTGACCGACAGACTACTCCGTCGGTTCGGCCGGCAGGCTGGTCCGTCCGATCGGCCAGGAGGCCGGTCCGTCCGATCGGCCAGCAGGCCGGTCCGTCCGATCGGCCAGCAGGCCGGGCCATGGTTCCTGCAGAAGGTAGATTCGGCGATCGTGAATCCCCGCGATCGCCTGACCACCGCCCACCTCTACCTCTGCACCGACGCCCGGCGTGAGCGCGGCGATCTCGTCGAGTTCGCGGACGCCGCGCTGGCCGGCGGCGTGGACGTCATCCAGTTGCGTGACAAGGGGTCGGCTGGTGAACGCGAGTTCGGGCCTCTCGAAGCCGCGCAAGAACTCGATCTCCTCGGTGCGCTCGCCGAGGTGACCGCACGCCACGGCGCGCTGCTGGCCGTGAACGATCGAGCGGACATCGCAGCGTTGAGCGGCGCCGATGTATTGCACCTGGGGCAGGACGACCTGCCGGTGGATCTGGCTCGCCGCATCGTGGGCGACGACGTGGTGATCGGCCGTTCGACACACGATGTCGGGCAGGCGACGTCCGCTGCCGAGCAGCCGGGGGTCGACTACTTCTGCACCGGACCCTGCTGGCCCACCCCGACCAAACCCGGCCGGTTCGCACCGGGTCTCGACCTCGTGCGTGCCACCGCCGAACTGGCATCGTCGCGGCCGTGGTTCGCCATCGGCGGCATCGACGAACAGCGACTCGCGGAGGTACTCGACGCCGGCGCCGAACGCATCGTGGTGGTGCGCGCGATCACCGCCTCGGACGATCCCTGTAACGCTGCCCGCCGTTTGAAGGACAAACTGGTTGCAAGGACAAAATCCTGAGGACTATGGTTGGCGAATCATGAAGCGCATTCTCGTAGTTCACCGCAGCGGGGTCTGATCCGACCGGCCCCCCGTTGCGGGCCGTGAGCGCTACCTGCTGGTCATCCTTTTCTCTGGAAGACCATTTCGATGAACACTCTCACCACACCAGATACACCGATCTCCCCACATTCCCAGGCCACCGCGCCCGATCCTTTTGCCTCCCGCTATGGCAGATCACTGCCATCGCCGCTGCGCGCCGAGGCCGCCGGCATGACGTGGACGGCCTTCGCCGACACCTACGCGCCCACGACCGGACCGATTCGGCTCGGCAACTGGACCGCGTCGGCCGCCCCACAAGACCTCCTGCACTGTAGGGCGACCATCGCCACCGGCGACGTCATCCGATCGCTCTCGGCGACCGCGACCGGACCGATCAGCGCACTCACCGACATGCTGTACCGATTGGGCGCCGGCGTCGAGATCGTCAGCCTCCACCAATACGACTTCACCGGCGGCGTGGCCACTTTCCTGCTGTGCGAGCGCGACGACCGGCGCACCTGGGCGATGGGGAACGGCCGCACCGGTCAGGAGTCGGCACTGAGTGCGCTGATCGCGGCGGCCAACCGGCTTTACTGAGAGTCGGTCACCCGTAGATCGGCGACGGCCCGTGCCAGATCAATACTGCGCTGCCACGTCGATGATCCATGTGACACCGAAACGATCGGTGAGCATGCCGAAGGCCGGCGCCCATGGGGCGGGGCCGAACTCTTCGACGATGTCGGCGCCGTCGGTGAGCCCGTCCCACAGGGCACGGACCTCATCAACGCTCTCACCCCGCACGGACACGAAGAACGGCGAGTTCGTGAGGGTCATCCCGTTCTCGCGCTTGGTGACCGGCGTGGGCGCTGCCGCGCGTGACGGCTCGGCCGGTGCGGGCGCGTCGTAGGCCATCACGCCGAATCCGGACTGCCCCACGATCTGGCCGAACACGACCCGATCGGCTCCAGGGGCGTCTTTCGGCATACCGAAGTCGCCATAGGTCGCGACGGTCATCTCGCCGCCGAAGATCGATCGGTAGAACTCGAGGGCGGCGCGGGCCTCACCGTCGAAGTTGAGGTGGGTGACTGCGTTGTAGGTCATATCTGCTCCTTTGAGGCTCGGACATCGGTTTCTCCGGTCCGGTGCCCACTGTGCGCACCTCATAGGTCAGAGTTTGTCCGCTTATCCCGGCAGAATCGATGGCATGCCGCTGACACCCGCCACGAGTACCTCCCGCCGACTGCTGTCGCTGCTGTCACTGCTCCAGGCACCACGCGACTGGCCGGGGTGGCTCCTGGCCGACCGTCTCGACATCAGCGAGCGCACCCTGCGTCGCGATGTGGACCGGCTGCGTGAGCTCGGCTACGAGATCCGCGCCACCAAGGGTCGCGACGGCGGCTATCGGCTCGACGCCGGCGCGATTGTTCCCCCGATGCTGTTCGACGACGAACAGGTCGTCGCGATTGCGATCGCGTTGCAGGCCGCACCCAACACCGGCGCAGACATCGGGGAATCTGCGGCTCGGGCACTGACCACCGTCAGGCAGGTGCTGCCGAGCCGACTGCGGCCACGAGTCGACGCGGTCGAACTCACGCCACTCGCGGGAAACAATTCGCCGACAGCGGGAACCGACGTGCTGCTCGCCGTCGGCGACGCGATCCGACGCGGCGAAGAACTTCGTTTCGACCATCGGCGTGACGGCGACGCGGAGACCGATCGTGAGGACGCCGCCCTGGCGCGTCCGCCCCGCCGGGTGCAGCCACACCACCTCGTGTCACGGCTGGGCCGGTGGTACGTGGTGGGGTGGGATCCCGACGCCGATGACTGGCGGGTCTTCCGGGCCGACCGGACGACTCCGAGGACACCGACAGGACCCCGGTTCGTCCGTCGCGCGATCCCCGGGGGTGACGTGGGCACCTTCCTGGAAGGCCGGTTCAAGGGTTCGGCCGACAACACCGACCGCTGGCCGTGCATCGGTGATGTGATCCTTCACGCCGACGCCACGGACGTACTTCCATTCGCCCACGATGGGGTTGTCGAGTCACTCGGACCCTCGCGGTGCCGACTGCGGTCGGGTGCGTGGTCATGGGCGGCGCTGGCGGCCGCACTGTGCAGATTCGATGTCGACATCGAGGTGGTGGGGCCGCCCGAACTCCGCGCCGCCTTCGCAGACTTGACGCGACGGGCATCGCTCGCAGCGCAGTGACCCGTCGTGGTCAGTTGTCGGACCGTCAGGTGTCGGACTGAGAGAACGCGCTGAGTTTGCTGCGCAGTTCAGGCCAGCTCACGGCGAATGCGGGATGGAGCGCCAGATCACCGACCTCCTCGGCGCCGACCCACCGCAGCTCCACCGACTCGCGGTTGGCCGTGGTGGCCAGAGGCGCGGCCACCTCGGCGATCACCGTGGTGTAGGTCCAGCCGCTCGGCGCCCGGTGCGTCACCAGTTCGTCACGAACAGTGAGCTCGGCGTCGGCGATGCCCGCTTCTTCGTCGGCCTCACGGACGGCCGTGTCCACCGCACTCTCGTGCGAATCGCGAGCTCCGCCAGGCAACGCCCACGTGCCGCCCTGATGGCTCCACACAGCGCGATGTTGCAGCAGAACGAGGACCGAACTGGTCTCGCTCGGGGTGTACAGCAACAGGCCCGCGGCGCCGTGCCGTCCCCAATATCGCGATCCGTCCGCGTCGAAAACCCAACCGTCGCCGTCGCCCCGCACGCGACACCTCCTCGCCCAGCCGACCTACCTCGGTGCAACGCTACTTGCCCCACCGCGGTGACACAGGGCCGCACTGTCGCAACGGGCTCGGTAATTCGCAGTAATGTCGGTTTCACATCCACTCATCTGCGATCAGGACCTGGCCCTGCGGCGGGCCTGGAGGAAGAAGGGATCGCGTGACCGGCGGCAACGCAAGTTCTTTGCGTACCCGGCTCATGCATGCGGAGAAGCCGTACAGCGGCCGCTTCCGACGGCCGCTGTTCGATCGGCCCGCTCCCCTGACCCGGCGCGAAGTACTGAGTCTGACCCGTGAGCGCACCCAGAACCCGCTCACCAACATGCGCGAGCTGGCCTGGACCAGCCCCGGCAAACTGATGATCATCTCGCTGGTGCTGCTGATCTCGTCGGTGGTCGTCGGGTGGTATTCGTCCGACACGCTGGACGACCGCACCACCACGCTCGAGAACATGATCGTGCAGACCGAGCCGCTCGCCGAGGCCTCGCAGGTTCTCTACAGCTCGCTGTCGATCGCGGACGCCGCCGCCAATTCGGCGTTCATCTCCGGCGGCCTCGAACCGCCCGAACTCCGCGAGCGTTACAACGATGCGGTCGCCACCGCGGCGCACGCCCTCATCCAGTCGGTCAGTGGCGCCGCAATGGACAACACCGAGATCCGTCAGGACCTCACCACCCTCTCGGCCCAGATCCCCGTGTACACCGGTCTGATCGAGTCGGCCCGGATCAACAACCGACTCGGCAATCCGGTGGGCTCGGCCTATCTCGGCGAGGCATCGAACATGATGCAGGAGATGATCCTGCCCGCGGCCGAACGGCTGTACGCCGAGCGCGCCGACGCAATCGGCGATTCGAGGACCAACTTCACCAACGCGCCGTGGGGCGTCTACACGGCTCTGATGTTCCTGCTGGCAGCGATGATTGCCGCGCACCTGTACGTCGCCAGGCGCAGTCGACGACGCTTCAACCTCGGATTGCTGGTGGGCATCGGGTGCGTCCTGATCGGCTTGCTGTGGTTGCTCGTCGGTGGCCTGCTGTCGGTCAACTCCACCGCCAACGCCGAGAACCGCGGCGCAGTTCCGCTTCGCGAGTTGACCCAGGCCCGCATCCTCACCCAGCAGGCGCGGTCGGATGAAACCCTGTCGCTCGTCCGGCGAGGCGATCAGCAGGAGCTCGAGTCGGGGTACGCCAAAGCCGTGGCGCAGATCGACACCGTGTTGACCGACTACCGCGAGGACAATCGCAAGGACGTCGCCGAGGACTCGGTGGCCGACGCGATCGACGCCCTCGCCCTGTGGCGTGATGCCCATGCCGCCATCCTCGAACGCACCAACGCCGGCGACTTCAACGGCGCCACCGCCATCGCGGTGGGCGACAACCCCGACGGGTCGGCGGCGGCATACAGTCGCCTCGACACCGCCCTTGTCGATGGCATCACCGACACCCGCAACACATTCCGCGATGACATCAACACCGCACGCGTGGTCATCGGGTACGCCGGGCTCGGGATCATGCTCTTGGGCATCGCGGCCGGCATCGCCGCCTTCATCGGGATCTTCCCCAGGATCCGGGAGTACCGATGACCACGCGATCGAGAGTCCGTGGCCTGGTGGCTGCCGGCACGCTCATGCTCGCCACAACCATGGTGGCCGGCTGCGTGAATGCCGAAGCGCCCGAGAGTCTCCCGCCGTCGGCGGCGGCGGCCTGGCCACAGCCTGCAGGGGTGAGCCTCGACGTGCCGATCGAGCCGCCCCCGGCCACGGAGTCGTGTGATGCGACGGCGAGTCTGACGCCGGGGCCTCTACCCGAACCCGGCAAGATGCCACCGGGCACCACCATGGAGACGATCTACAAACGGGGCTGGCTCAAGGTGGGCCTGGACATCGGGTCGAACCTGCTCTCGTTCCGTGACCCGATCAGCGGCACCATCGAGGGCTTCGACGTCGACGTCGCCAAGGAGCTGGCCCGGGCGATCTTCGGTGACCCCGAACGCATCGAGTTCCGCATCCTCAACTCTGACGACCGGATGAACGCACTGAAAGACAGTACGGTCGATGTTGTGGTCAAGACGATGAGCATCACCTGCCAGCGACTGCGGGACATCGCGTTCTCCACCGTGTATTACGAGGCGTCTCAACGCATCCTGACCATGCGCAGCTCTGACATCAACGGTGTTGCCGACCTGTCCGGCAAACGCGTGTGCGCGGCCCGCGGCACCACGTCCATCGCACGGATCCAGCAGCGGGTGCCCGACGCCATCGTCGACACCGTCTCCACATGGGCCGATTGTCTGGTGATGGTGCAGCAGGGCCAGGTGGATGCGGTCTCCACCGACGACGCGATCTTGGCGGGCATGGCGGCGCAGGATCCGTATGTACACGTCGTCGGGCAGAGCCTCGGCGAGGAGCCTTACGGTATCGGCATCAACAAGAACGACGAAGACCTCGTCCGCTTCACCAATGGCGTGCTGCAGAAGATGCGTGAAGACGGCACGTGGTTCGACATCTACGACCGCTGGCTGTCGATCCTGGGACCGAAATACTATCCACCACAACCGTCGTACCGGGACTAGAGGTGATTCGTGAACAACGATGAGCCCGCCGGAGGCGACACCGAGGTCGGGACGCAGGCGGTGTCGATGGAGGACCTCGACATCGGGACGCAAGCCGTTCCGATGGAGATGGCGTTCACCGAACAGACCGAACGAACCCAACACGACGAGCGGCCTGGCCCGCCGGCCAACCCGGTGCTGTCTGCTCAGACGCCCATGGTCCCCACCAGCCGCAGCTCGCGCAGTCGCCGCCGGATGGGCGGCGGCCTGGTCGATGTCCCGCGCGTCTTCGACATCGAACCCGCCGATGCGGTCATGGATCACGCGGTGGTGGCCGAGGGCAAGCGCAACTGCTGGAAGTGCGGGCGGCCGGTCGGCCGTCAGTCCGGGCCGGGAGCCGGACCGCTCACCGGGGTCTGCAGCCGTTGCGGGGCACGCTATTCGTTTGTACCGGGCCTGGCCAAGGGGACGATGGTCGCCGACCAGTACGAGATCTCGGGCGCGATCGCCTACGGCGGGCTGGGCTGGATCTACCTCGCCATCGACCGCAATGTGTCCGACCGCCCCGTGGTGCTCAAGGGCCTTCTGAACTCGAAAGACGCACAGGCACAAGCGGTTGCACTGGCCGAGCGACAGTTCCTCGCGTCGGTGTCACACCCCGGCATCGTCAAGATCTACAACTTCGTCGAGCACGTGGATCCCGTGGGCAACACCTTCGGGTACATCGTGATGGAGTACGTGGGCGGCAGCACGCTCAAGGACATCACGGCCGTGGACGGCGAATGTGGTCCCGGCCGAAAGCTTCTCACCCCCGAGCAGGCCATCGCGTACCTCCTCGAGGTGCTGCCGGCGGTGAACTACCTCCACTCGGTAGGGCTGGTGTACAACGACATCAAGCCCGAGAACATCATGGTCGGTAGCGAGGACGTGAAGCTGATCGACCTCGGGGCCGTCTCCCCCATCAACGGTTACGGCCATCTCTACGGAACACCTGGCTTCCAGGCCCCGGAGATCGTCAAGACCGGCCCACAGATCGCCACCGACATCTACAGCCTGGGCCGCACCCTGGCCGTCCTGACTGTCGACATGCCGATGGAGAAGGGCCGCTACCTCGACGGTCTGCCGGATCCCTCGGAGGCGAAGGTGTTCGCCGACAACCCCTCGTTCTATCGGTTGCTGCAGCGCGCAACCCATCCCGATCCCGCCAAGCGTTTCGCCAGTGCCGACGAGATGGCAGGTCAACTGCTCAACGTACTCCGGGAGTTGGTCGCGGCGCATTCCGGTGTGCCACGACCCGGCCTGTCCTCGGTCTTCAGTCCGCAGCGCACCACGTTCGGCACCGAGATGATGCTCGCGCCCGTGGACGGAATCCTCGAACCCGTACGTGCGCAGATCAAGCTCGACACCACCGATGTCGTCGCCGCCCTTCCCGTGCCGCTGGTGGATCAGTCGGATCCGGCTGCCGGACTGCTCAACTCGACTGCGCTGTCCGAACCCACCCAGACACTCGACTCGATCCGCAGCGCCCGCGAGGGTGGACTGTCGTCGGTGATCGGCACCGACCCCTCCGACGACCACCCGTCCCGAGAGATCGACCTGATCGAAGCACGTGCCTATCTCGAGCTCGGGGACGCACAGACCGCTCTCGACCTGCTCAACCAGGCCACCGAACATCACGGAAAGTCTTGGCGCACAGAGTGGTTCCTGGGCCTGTGCGCGTTGCTGATGAACGATGTCGAGGTGGCGCACACCCGGTTCAACGACGTGCTGGCGGCCATGCCCGGCGAAGTGGCACCCAAGCTCGCGGTGGCGGCGACCGCGGAGCTGATGAACAACCATGACGTTGCGCTGCAGCACTATCGGACGCTGTGGCAGACCGATCGCGCGATCGTCACCGCGGCTTTCGGACTCGCTCGCATGCGGTTCGCCGGCGGCGACATCGACGGTGCGGTCAAAGCACTCGACGACGTCCCGCCGACGAGCCGCCACTACAACGCCGCGAGTTGCACGGCAATCCTCACCCTTGTCCACGGCCGAGATCCTGCCGAGGTCACCGAAGAACAACTGCGCGAGGCCGCGAGGCGACTGGACGCCATGTCCGACACCGAACCTCGCAAGCAACGTCTGGTGATCCTGGTCCTCGGCATCGCGATCGGCTGGATACATCGCCGGCCCGACCAGTCACCCACGGATGCATCTGCGCGCGGCGACATCCTGGGCTACCCGTTCAACGACCACGGCCTGCGCGTGGGCTGCGAGCAATCGCTGCGGCGACTGGCGCGGGGCACGATGAACCGAACCCAGCGCTTCTTGCTGGTCGATCTCGCCAACTTCATCCGGCCGCATACTTTGTTCTGACGTCGACGTCGGCGCGGAGGTCCCATTCCCTCCGACTCCAGCCACATCCTCCGGTTGCAACCGGAGGAACTCAACACAACCGGAGGGACTGGCCGGACTCGGGCTGGCTCCCAGCAGAACCGGATGCGTCTGACCGGCTAACCCTGCAGCGCGGTCACCGACTGCCTCGCGATCGCGAGTTCTTCGTTGGTCGGTATCACCAGTACGGTGACAGCGGAGTCGTCGGTCGAGATGATCCGCGCCTCACGGCTTCTGGCCGCGTTGCGTTCTGGGTCGATCTGGATGCCGAAACTCTCCAGACCCGCGAGGCTGTCGGCCCTCAGTTTCGGAGCATTCTCGCCGACCCCGGCGGTGAAGACGATCGCGTCGGTACGGCCCAGGGTCACCATGTAGGCGCCGATGTATTTGCGCAGCCGGTGAACATACACCTTGTAGGCCAGCGTCGCATCGGCGTCGCCTGCCTCGACCTTCTCGGTGAGCGTACGGAAGTCGTTCTCCCCACTGAGACCCTTGAGCCCGGCCTCACGGTTCAACATGGTGTCGATCTGGTCGACGTCCATGTCCGCCGCGCGCCGCAGATACATCACCACACCCGGGTCCACATCACCGCTACGTGTGCCCATCACCAATCCCTCGAGGGGGGTCAGGCCCATCGACGTCTCCACGGGGCGACCACCCTCGATCGCCGACGCCGACGCGCCGTTACCGAGGTGCAGCACAATCTGATTCAGGCTCTCGCCATCGGCACCGAGGAACTCGGCGGACACGCCCGACACGTACTCGTGCGAGGTGCCGTGGAAGCCATATCTCCGGATGTCATGCTTCTTCGCCAACTCGCGGTCGATCGCATACGTGGCGACATGGTCGGGTAAGCCGTGGAAGAACGCGGTGTCGAACACCGCCACAGACGGCACGTCGGGCAACAACTCCCGTACTGCTTCGATGCCGACGAGGTTGACCGGGTTGTGCAGCGGGGCAAGGTCTTCGAGATCCTTGATCGCAGCCACCACATCGTCGTCGATCACGGTGGGGCGATAGAACTTCGGTCCGCCGTGGACGACCCGATGGCCCACCGCGACGATACCTTCGGACCCCAGATCGTGTCCGGCCTCGGCGAAGAGATCGAAGACCTTCGCAAGACCGGCCTGGTGATCGGCGATCTCACCGACGAACTCGTTCTTCTCGTCACCCTGCACGTGCTCGACCCGCGCCTGCGACTCGCCGATCCGCTCCACCAGGCCGTGAGCCACAACCGTACCCGAGTCGGGTTGCACCAGCTGATATTTCAGTGACGACGAACCTGCGTTGAGCACCAGGACGGTGTTGTCGGGATTGCTCTGGGATGTCATGTCATTGCTCCGCGTCGTCTGATCGGCCCTGGGCCTGGATGGCGGTGATGGCCACGGTGTTGACGATGTCCGACACCAGCGCACCGCGCGACAGGTCGTTGATCGGTTTGCGCAGGCCTTGCAGCACGGGACCGACGGCCACCGCATCGGCACTGCGCTGCACGGCTTTATAGGTGTTGTTGCCGGTGTTCAGATCAGGGAAGATCAGCACCGTCGCCTGGCCGGCGACCGGCGAATCGGGCATCTTCGACTTGGCCACCGAAGGATCGACTGCGGCGTCGTACTGAATAGGTCCCTCCACCAGCAACTCCGGTGCTCGTTTCCGGACGAGTCCGGCAGCTGTGCGCACCTTGTCCACGTCTGCGCCGCTGCCCGATTCGCCGGTGGAGTACGACAACATGGCCACCCGCGGCTCGATGCCGAACTGAGCAGATGTCGCGGCGGAGGAGATGGCGATGTCGGCCAGCTGCTCGGCGGTGGGGTCGGGGACGATGGCGCAATCGCCGTACGCCAGAACGTGGTCGGCCAGGCACATGAAGAACACGCTCGACACCGTCGACACACCCGGCGCCGTCTTGATGATCTCGAACGCAGGCCGGATCGTGTGCGCGGTGGTGTGCACGGCGCCCGACACCATGCCGTCGGCGTAGCCCAGTTGCACCATCAGGGTTCCGAAATACGAGACGTCCTGCACTGTGCTGCGAGCGCGCTGCAGGTCCATCCCCTTGTGCTTGCGCAGTTCGGTGTAGACCTCGGCGAACTCGTCGAGCAGTTCCGACGACGTCGGGTCGATCACGTCCACACCCGTCAGGTCGACATCGAGTTCGGCGGCCCGATCCCGCACTGCCCGTTCATCTCCGAGGATGGTGAGGTCGGCCACCTGGCGTCGGAGCAGTCGTCCGGCGGCGCGCAGGATGCGATCGTCGCCGCCCTCCGGGAGCACGATGCGTTTGCGGATCTTGCGCGCCCGTTCGATCAACTGGTACTCGAACATCTGGGGGGTCACGACCTCGGGGATGCGCAACTTCAGTTTCTCGAGCATCGCCACGGAGTCGACGTGCTCCTCCATCAGATTGAGAGCCACGTCGATCTTGCGGACCGAGTTGATGTTCATCCTCGCGCGGGCATGGGCTGCGGCCCTTGCCGTTTCGTAGGTCCCCTGTTCACAGCAGATGAGCGGCAGAGGCGACTGCAACCCCTCCATCAACGCAGCGATCTTCGGGTGAGGCTTGATGCCACCGTTGAGGATGATGCCGGAGAGCTTGGGGAACCCCTCCGCGGCATTGGCCGCCACCAGCGAGACCAGCACATCGGAGCGGTCGGCCGGCGCGATCACGGCAACGCCTTCGGTGAGTCGCTCCAGGATGTGCTCGATGGTCATCCCGCCGACCATCACATGCATGGCCTCCCGGCTAAGCAGCTCGGGATCACCGCTGTACAACTCGCCGCCGAGTTCTTCCATCAGTTCCCCGACCGTCGGCGCGATCAGCACCGGGTCTTCCGGCAAGGTCCACGTCGGCAGTCCGGTGGCCTCCTGCAGCGCGTCCTTCACCGAGTCCAGCCGATCCGGATCACAACGGTTGGCGATCAGTGCGACCGCTTGAGCGTGGTTCTGCTCCAGCTCGTGCAGACACAACTCGGCAAGACCGACCACCTCGGCGTCGGTGCGATCCGCTGCCTTGAGCGCCAACAGCATCGGCGTCTGCAGGTTCGCGGCGATCCGGGCATTGAAGCTGAGTTCGGACGGACTGGCGATGTCGGTGTAATCCGAGCCGATCACCAGTACCGAATCGCATCGCTCTTCCACCGCATGGAATCGGGTGACGATCTCCCCGAGCGCTGCCTCCGGGTCGGCATGGACCTGCTCGTAGGTGACGCCGATGCAGTCCTCGTAACTCAGGTCGGTCGAATCGTGTTCGATCAGCAACTCCAGGATGTAGTCGCGTCTGTCGGATTTGGTTCTGGAGATCGGCCGGAACACCCCGACCCGGCCGCCCGAGGCGGCCAGCAGGTGCAGCACCCCCAACGCCACTGTCGACTTGCCGGTGTCGCCTTCAGGTGAGGCGAGGTAGATGCTGCTCGATGACGAAGCGCCCATACCGCCCACCCTAATGTGGGCGCCATCGGCCGGCGGTGCGACGGGCCACAGGGCCACGCAACGCGTGGAGGGTGCTGAGCGGCTACTCGGCGACGGTCCGCCGAGTCGTCACGGTCTCGCTGCGCGGAGCATCGTCGGCCGACGTGAGCACGGACTGCAAGGTTGCCGGACCGAGCTCACCGGATCGTCGAACGCACCACCATGTCGGCGATGTCATCGTCGGACAACGCGCTCCGCGGAATGAGCATGTAGGAGTAAATGATTCGGATCATCATCTCGGTGGCGCGGCGAGCATCCGGCACCAGTGCAGCCTCGAGTTCCGGCTCGTTCGCGAAGTTGCCGACACTGTTCGCCACGATGAGGTCCACGATGGTGACGTCGGAGGTGCGGTCGGGCCCACGGGCGACGATCGTGGTGATGATCTCTTCCGGCTCGTTCTTCAGGATGTATTGCAGCGCTTCATGATTGCGGATGTAGTCGAGCACGTTGAGGACGAGGACACGAACCTTGTCCGCCGGCTCGGGTTCGGACGCGGTCCACTCGGCGATCAGGGTACCGAGCCTCTTCACCTCGCGTTCGACAATCGCCTGCACCAATTGGTCGCGGCCACCGAACATCCGGTAAGCGGTCGCCCGGCCCACCCCCGCATGCCGGGCCACCGACGTCAGGCTCAGTGCACGAGCACCGAATCGTTCCACCACAGCGATGGCGGCGTCGACCATCCGCTCCCGATCCATGCAAGAAGGTTAAGAGGTGGCAACCGGTTCTGGTACATCGGCCGTCGTTCGGGACCGGCGCCGACTGATCGCGACACCCGTGAGGGCCATCGCGCCACCGACCAGGCCGAGTGGGGTGGGCACCTCACCGAGGAAGAGCCAGGACAAGCCGATGGCAATCGCCGGTACGGCCAGAGTCGTGGCCGCCATCTTGCCCGCGTCGGTACGGGCCAGCGCATACGCCCACGTCAGGAAGGCGATCGCGGTGGGTCCCACACCCAGGAAGATGACGCCTGTGATCGCCCCTGCGGAGGCATCGGCGAGTTCGTCGATCGCCTGTGGCGCGAACGGCACCGTGGCCAGCAGACCGGCGAGGCAGCCAACCCATGTCGCCGTGACGGCGTCGACGGTGCGTAGCGCCACCTTCTGCATCAGGACGCCAGCCGCGTACAGCACGGCAGTGATCAGTCCCAGGATGATGCCGAGTTCGTCGTTGTGGCTGCCGCCCGAACCGCCCAAGGCGATGAGCAATACCCCCGCGAAGGCGATGAGGATTCCGATCACCAGGGGTTTCGGGAAGCCTTCCCCCATGAAGAGACCTGCGAACACCGCCACCAGGATGGGCGCGAAGTTGACCAGCAGCGCGGCCGTTCCGGCATCGAGGTGTTGCTCGGCCCAGTTCAGCAGCACGGTGTACGCGGCAAACCAGAGCAGGCCGTAACCGATCACCAGTCCCAGCGCTCGGCCGCGAGGAATCGGACGGCGATAACGCAGCGCGATGACAACCAGCACCACGGCGCCGGCAGCGAGGCGGGTGAACGCCATCGCACCAGGCGACAGCGTCTCACCGACAAATCGGATCACCACGAACGACGACGACCACAGCAGCACCGTCACGATCGCGGCCACCACCGCGAGATTGTTCGACAAGACCTTCACAGGGATCACTCTGATTCATGCGACACATAAGCACAAGCGATTTCTCCTTGAGAACACTTCAGTAGAGCTGTACAGTTCGACCATGCTCGACGCCCACCGCCTCCGCCTGTTCCGCGCCGTGGTCGCCGCGGGATCCATCAACGGCGCAGCTGCCGCACTGGGCTACACACCGTCTGCTGTCAGCCAGCATCTGGCCGCCCTCCAGAAGGAGACCGGGCTGGTCCTGGTCGAAAAACGCGGTCGCGGGATCGAGCCGACCATGGTGGGCCGCACGATCGCCGCGGAGGCCGGCCACGTGCTCGAACGCCTGGCCGACCTGGAATCGCTTGTCGCAGACCTGCGGTCGGGGCGGGTCGGAAGCCTGTCGGTGAGCTATTTCGCCTCCGCCGGGGCTGCCTGGATACCCCCGGTCATCGCGGCGATCACCAACGAGTTTCCCCGCCTCCGCATCGACCTACGTCTCATCGAACTGGTCCACGACAGCTCCGGCGAGCCCGATGTGGAGATCTTCGTGGAGGGCGCCGCATCCACGTCTCTGCGCGGATACGACATCGAGCCGCTGCTCACCGAGCCCTACGTGGTGGTGCTCCCGGAAAATCACAAATTGACCGCACGTGACGAGGTCGAGTTGTCGGCGTTGCGCAACGAGCGCTGGGTGGACAACGACGTGTCACGCGGCCCGTGCCGTCAGGCCATTCTGGATGCCTGCTCGGTGGCGGGTTTCAGCCCCGGGTTCCACATCGAGACGCACGACTACCCGACGGCGATCAGCTTCGTCGCGGCAGGAGTGGGCGTCACGGTGCTGCCCGAATTGGGCACCGGGAACCTGCCGCCCACGGTGGTGGCGCGGCCGCTACGGAATCCGACGCCGACGCGGACGATCTCAGTGCGTACCCGCGACGCCGTCCGCGACAACCCCGCCGTGCTCCGAATAATGGAACTGCTGCGCGAGCGCGTGGCGTGTCCTCAGGCGGCCTGAGGCCCGGCGTCCGCGTCGCGCACGATGATGCTGGCCATCCCGTAGATGGCCCACGCCGAGGTGACGATGGATTGTGTGATGACGATCAGGGGAAAGAACTGCACGCTGGAACTCCTCAAGTAAGCGGGTGACGGGCCGGCACATCTGAGTCGGCGGTGACTCACTTCTTGGATGCCTTCGTTCGGGCGGGCTGTGACATCCGGCAACCGAACAAGTTCACCAACGTAGACAAACAGCCCAGAGCTGTCGACCGAATCGGCCGCTTTGTGATCGACGCAACCATTCGCACTAGGGTTGAGTGAATCTCAGGTCGAACATCGTGCCTGCGTGTTCTGCAGCTGAAGGGTTCACCATGACCGACAAATCAGTTTCCGGCGCCGTCGATCGGGCCACGGACAGCTCCGCCTTCGAACGCCTGGCGCGAGCCGGGCACGTCGTGAGCGGACTGCTGCACCTGCTGATCGCCTACATCATCTTCCGGCTGGCATTCGGTTCCGGTGGCAGCGCCGATCAGTCCGGCGCACTCGGAACCCTCGCAAAGAACTCGGGCGGCAAGTTCGTGTTGTGGCTTGCCGCGGTGGCCTTCGTGGCCATGGCGCTGTGGCGTCTGGCCGAGACCATCGTCGGACCACACGCCACCGAGCCGGGTGATGGGAGCGATTCCCAGGGAAAGAAGGACGCGTCGGCGCTCTTCGACCGGCCGAAGGCTCTGAGCCTGGCCGTCGTCTACTTCGCCTTTGCGTTCTCGGCAGTTCAATTCGCCCGTGGCACAGGTCAATCGAGCGGTAAGCAGAACGCGGGCCTGTCGGCGCGCCTGATGGAGAACGGGGCGGGCAAGACGCTGCTCGTTGTCATCGGGCTGATCATCATCGCCGTCGGCGCATACCACGTCTACAAGGGCGTGACGAAGAACTTCCTCGACGACCTGAAGGTCTCCGACGGCAAGGTCGTCACACCCCTCGGTGTGGTCGGGTACACCGCCAAGGGCCTGGTGCTGGCCGGCGCGGGGATCCTGGTGATCGTGGCATCGGTGAAATCGGATCCCTCCAAGGCCACCGGCATCGACGGTGCGGTCAAGACGCTCGGTGAGGCACCGTTCGGCCAATTCCTGCTGGTGCTCGCCGCCATCGGCATCGCGGCCTATGGCGTCTACAGCTTCGCGATGGCCCGCTTCTCACGTATGTAGCACCCGATGATGTGCCCTTTTGGCGTCCCCCACCTGGAAGTTCGCTCGCCAAAAGGGCACACTTTCGGGGAGGGGCAGGCCTTCAGCCCAGCTTGCGCAGGCGGGGTTCGAGGTCTTTCTGGAAGTTCTCGAGGAACCGCTGCTGGTCGTGCCCGGGGGCGTGGAAGACCAGGTGGTTGAGGCCGGCGTCGGTGTACTGCTTGACCTTCTCCACGGCTTCGTCCGGGTCGGAGGCGACGATCCAGCGCTTGGCGACCTGCTCGATCGGTAGTTCGTCGGCCAGGCGTTCCATCTCGGTGGAGGAGTTGACGCTGTGCTTTTGCTCGGCGGTCAGCGACAACGGCGCCCAGAAACGGCAGTTCTCCAACGCCAGTTCGGGGTCGGGATCGTAGGAGATCTTGATCTCGATCATCCGGTCGATGTCCTCGAAGTTGCGTTCGGCCTTGTCGGCCCCTTCCTTCACCGACGGGATCAGCTTCTCGGTGTAGAGGTCCATGCCCTTGCCCGAGGTACAGATGAAACCATCACCAGCGCGACCTGCATACCGTGCGACCACCGGACCACCGGCAGCGATGTACACCGGAACCGGCTGCTCGGGAATGTCATACATGTAGGCGCCCTGGGTGTGGTAATAATCGCCCTCGAACGACACCTCCTCACCGGTCCACAACTCACGCATCAGCCGGACCGCTTCCCGCAGCCGCGCGAAGCGCTCCTTGAACTCGGGCCACTCCCCCTGAAAACCGGTCGCGTACTCGTTGAGCGCCTCACCCGTACCTACGCCGAGCATGATCCGGCCGGGATACATGCACGCCATCGAGGCGAAGGCCTGCGCGATGACCGCCGGGTTGTAGCGGAAGGTCGGTGTCATCACCGAGGTGCCGATCTGCACCCGCTCGGTACGCTCACCCACCGCCGCCATCCACGCCAGCGAGAACGGGGCATGCCCACCGTTGTGACGCCACGGCTGAAAATGATCGGACACCGCAACCGAATCCATACCGTGGGCCTCGGCCGCCACTGCGATCTCGACGAGCTCACGCGGATTGAACTGCTCTGCCGAAGCCTTGTATCCGAGTCGCAATACCACAGTGATTCTCCTCATCGTCCAGCTCTGTCCAGCACAGGTCTTTCCAGTTCACCACAAACCCGCACCGCCCCGGAGGCCGGGCGGATTCAGCTGTGCGCATATTCGATTGACTTCAAGTTAACTTGAACTCCTACAGTGGCTGTATGAGTATGGAGTCGGTTGCCAGGAACACGCTCTACCGGTCGATGAACGCACCCGACCTCAGCAAGGAACGCAGACGCGAGAACCGCCGGGAATCGATGCGCCGGATCGCCGAGTTCGCGCGGCCCCACCGCGGCAAGCTCGCGGTGTTCATGGTGCTCAGCGTGGTGGTGGCCGTGCTCACCGTCCTCACTCCTGTCCTGGCCGGCCGCGTGGTCAACAACATCGTCGACGGCGGCGCCGCGTCCACCGTGGTCTGGCTGTCGATTCTCATCGCCATCATCGCGGTGGCCGAAGCCGGCACCGGCCTGGTGGTCAGCTGGCTCTCGTCCACGATCGGCGAGGGTCTGATCTACGACCTGCGCCGCTCGGTGTTCGACCACGTGCAGAAGATGCCCGTCGCTTTCTTCACCCGCACCCGCACCGGGGCACTGGTCAGCAGGCTCAACAACGACGTCATCGGCGCACAGCGCGCGTTCTCCGACACGCTCTCGGGAGTGGTGTCGAACATCGTCACCCTGTCGCTGACCCTGGCCGTGATGATCTCGATCAGCTGGCAGGTCACCCTTCTCGCGCTTGTTCTGCTACCGCTGTTCGTGATCCCGGCCAGGCGGATGGGCAAACGTATGGCCGCGCTGTCGCGGGAAGCGGCCGAGTACAACTCACTGATGTCGACCCAGATGACCGAACGCTTCTCCGCCCCGGGCGCCACCCTGATCAAGCTGTTCGGACGACCACATCAGGAGTCGAACGAATTCGCCTGGCGCGCAGACAAAGTGCGCGACATCGGAGTGCGCCGGTCGGTGGCGCAGAGCATCTTCGTCACCTCCCTCACCCTCGTCTCCGCGCTGGCACTGGCCCTCGTCTACGGCTTGGGCGGCTACCTGGCGGTGAACGGGCATCTCAACGCCGGGGCCGTGGTGTCGCTGGCCCTGCTCCTCACCCGCATGTATGCACCGCTGACGGCGCTGGCCAACGCGCGTGTCGAGATCATGAGCGCCCTGGTGAGTTTCGAGCGTGTCTTCGAGGTGCTCGATCTCAAGCCGCTCATCGCCGACAAACCCGACCCCACACCCGTGCCCGAAGGCCCGCTGTCGCTGAGCTTCGATCACGTCAGCTTCAGTTACCCGTCCGCGGACAAGGTGTCGCTGGCGTCGCTCGAAGAGGTTGCGGTGCTGGACAAGCGGGGCGGCGAAGAGGTCATCCACGACGTGTCGTTCACCGTGCCACCCGGCCAGATGGTGGCGCTTGTGGGCAGTTCCGGAGCCGGTAAATCGACCATCGCCCAGCTGGCCACCAGGCTCTACGACGTGGACTCGGGCGCGGTCCGCCTCGGCGGCAACGACGTCCGGGATCTCGAGAGTGGAGAACTGCATCGGGCCATCGGACTAGTAACCCAGGACGGTCATCTGTTCCACGACACCGTGCGCTCGAATCTGTTGCTGGCCAACCCCACTGCCGATGAACAGGACATCTGGGACGCACTGCGGCGGGCGCGCCTCGACGGTCTGGTCGCGAGTCTGGCCGACGGCCTCGACACCGTGGTCGGCGAACGCGGCTACCGCCTGTCCGGTGGTGAGCGCCAGCGGCTGACCATCGCCCGACTGCTACTCGCTCATCCTGCCGTGGTGATCCTCGACGAGGCCACCGCCCACCTCGACTCCACGTCGGAAGCAGCAGTGCAGGAGGCGCTGGCCGAAGCGCTCGCCGGCCGCACATCGGTGGTGATCGCCCACCGCCTGTCGACCATCCGAGCGGCCGACCAGATCCTGGTGCTCGAAGACGGTCACGTCATCGAACGCGGCACCCACCTCGACCTGCTGTCGCGCGGTGGCCGGTACTCAGAGCTGTATCGAACGCAGTTCGCCGACCAGACCGATCAACCTGCCGACCCGCAGGCTCAGGCCACGCCGTCTCTGCCACCGCTGGGCTCGGACCGCGCCTGACGAACCAGCTTCGCAGCCTTCTCCAGACTCAGGCCGCGGTCGGCCCGGCGGAGTTTGCGGATGGCGTTGACCTCGTTGTCGATGCCGTCGGTGACCTCGCGAACCTCGGACAAGGTCCACGGCAGCGGCTTGGGCTTGGGCCGCAACTCGGTGACGATCAAGCCGATGTTGACGGCAATGATCACCATCCCGAGTGCGAACCAGCCCCATCTGCCGTCATTTGCCCAGCTCACGGACAGCAGCGCGACACAGACCATCAGGACCAGCGAACCGATCACCGTCAGACTGGTGCCGAATTTCTTCAGAGCATGCATGGGGTCAAGTGAACACGGCCACCCCTCAGGGCCGCACCCCGGCCTTTGCAAACCCTTTGAGGGCGTACTTGTTGTAGCGGGTGGTGGCAGGCAACCGCCGGTAGATCGGATCGAGTGCGCGTACCGCCGCACAGAACCGTTCGTAGTTGCGCTGTTTGCGGTCGCTCCAGGGCAGGGCGAGTTGCTCGCGGGAGCGAGCAGGCAGGCCACCGGTGGTGATGAATGCCGCCACCGGGTTGACGATCGGGGAGATCAATCTCCAGACGACCGGCTTCATCCCCGGAGGCAGCGGATAGCCCTTGGTCACGTAACCGACGCCGTACCGGGCGGTCTTGTGCGGGATCAGCACCTCATCGACCATGTGATCCCAGTACCTCACGAACTCGGCGTAGGTGGCCGGCATCGGCCGATCGCTCACGCCATAGCGCCGGTACCAGGTGACCGACTCTGCGTAGATCTGCTCTTTCTCCGCGTCCGTCAGCTTCTTGATGAAACGGTCGGTGGCGGTGAGCACGATGTCGACGAAGGTGGCGTGGGCCCAATAGTAGGTCTCGGGGTTCAGCGCGTGGTAGCGATCGCCGCCGGGCATCGTGCCCTTGATGTCGGTGTGGAAATCGCGAACCGTGGGGCCCGCGCTGTCGCCTTCAGGGGCGTACACCGTTCCGTAGATGCCCGGCAGCGAGCGCTTGACGCGCGCGAACGGGTCATCGAAGAACACCGAGTGTTCCAGGACGGCCTGTCCGAGTTCGGGGAGCATGTTCTCGAGCACCCCGGGCCGCGGCCCCAGGAGCGAAACACGGTTGTCGCCGAAGTACTTCCAGGTCAGTGAGTCCGGCCCGAGCGGCGCGCCGACGATCTCCGGACGTGCGTAGTGCTCATCGGGTGCGGGTTTGCCCTCGGTTGCGTCAGAGGTCGATGTTTCGATTGCCTCGGTCATGTTGGCGACGGTAGCACCAATGGAACACATTTCACAGACCGTTCCATTGATTGCGTATACCGCAGCACACCCCGTTTGCGGAATCGTCCCAGACGCTCAGACCGCCAGCGCACGGTCCGATTCGCGGGGATCGACGATGTCGGAATAGTGCGATGCGTCGCCGGCCACCACCCTGCTGCGTTCGCCGCCCACGCTGACCGGTACGTCGCCCGCGAGGGTGATGCGGTTCAGCCGGCGGTACTGGTCGTCATAGTCGGCCACGGCGTAGTGCTGGGTGGCCCGGTTGTCCCAGATGGCCAGATCGCCGGGCTGCCAGTTCCAGCGAACAGTGTTCTCGAGTTTGATGATCCGGGCCTGCAGCACGCTGTACAGCTCGGCCGACTCCGCACTGCCCAGATCGACGAACCGCTTGACGAAGTGACCGAGCAGCAGCGCCCGCTCACCCGTCTCGGGATGTACCCGCACCACCGGATGTTCGGTCTCGTAGTAGGTGGACTGGAACTCGGCCCGGTACTCCTCGGTGTGCCGGGACACCACCGACTGAGCCGAGCTCGCCGCGTAGTCGTACACGTTGCTGTGCACCGCCCACAGGTTCTCGGTGAGCGCCCGCAGCGATGCCGGGAGCTGTTCGTAGGCGGCAACCGTGTTCGCCCACACCGTCGAACCTCCGTAGCTCGGAAGGTTTACCGCACGCAGGATGGACGCCTTGGGAATGCGGTCGACGAAGGTGACGTCGGTGTGCCAGCTGTTGGCCCGGCCATAGTCGGAGTCGATCGGCAAGATCGTGTCACCGCGGGACGTCACCGTCGGATGGGCGGTGGTCGGGATGCCGAGAGCTCGGGCGAACGCCAGTTGACCGTCGTCGTCGAGGTGGTCCTGCCCCCGGAAGAAGATCACCTTGTGCTCGAGCAGGGCGGCGTTGATCGCCGAGACCGATTCGGGTGCAAGGTCTCCCGACAGTTTCACCCCATCGATACGCGCGCCGACATTCGATCCGAGCTTGACCACGTCGAACTGTGTAGACATTGGGTAGCCGCCTTCCGGGAACTTCGCTGTGAGTGTCTTCGCAGTGAAGTTATTCGCGGCGAGGCAATTCGGTAACCGTTCAGCGCGCCCTGAACGAAAGGCCGACCCCGAACGAAACAGCGTTGATCACAACGGATTACCGGAAGGCATCGTGGCCGGTGAGCGCTTTGCCGATCACGAGTTGATGCATCTCGGACGTGCCCTCATAGGTGAGTACGGACTCGAGGTTGTTGGCATGCCGGATGATCGGGTACTCCAGCGTGATCCCGTTGGCCCCCAATATCGTCCGGCAGGTTCGGGCGATCTCGATGGATTCGCGGACGTTGTTGAGTTTGCCGAGACTGATCTGCTCCGGTCGCAACGTTCCCGCATCCTTGAGCCGGCCGAGATGCAGCGCCAGCAGCATGCCCTTGCCCCATTCGAGCGACATGTCGGCGATCTTCGCCTGCGTCAGCTGATATCCCGACAGCGCCTTGTCGAACACCTCGCGGTCCCCGGCGTAGGCAATTGCGGTCTCCAGGCAGTCCCGGGCCGCTCCGAGCGCACCGAACACGATGCCGAATCGCGCCTCGTTCAGACAACTGAGTGGCCCCTTGAGACCTTCGACGCCCGGCAACATCGCCGACTCGGGCAGTCGCACGTCCTCCAGGACGAGTTCGGAGGTGACCGACGCCCGCAGCGACATCTTGTGTTTGATCTCCGGTGCGCTGAACCCGGGTGTGTCGGTGGGAACGACAAACCCACGGATTCCCTTCGAACCCGTCGCGAGATCGGTGCGGGCCCAGACCACCGCGACATCGGCGACGGATCCGTTGGTGATCCACATCTTGGTGCCGTTGAGCACCCAGTCGTCGCCGTCACGCTTGGCGTTGGTGCGCATGCCCGCCGGATTGGACCCGAAGTCGGGCTCGGTCAGACCGAAACACCCCAGCGCACGTCCGGCCGACATCTCCGGCAACCACCGTTGCTTCTGTTCATCTGAACCGAAAGCGTGGATCGCGAACATCGACAGCGACCCCTGCACCGAGACAAAGCTGCGCAGACCGCTGTCGACGGCTTCGAGTTCGGTACAGACCAGGCCGTATGTGGTGGCCGACATGCCGGCACAGCCGTAGCCGTCCAGGTGCATGCCGAGAACACCGAGCTCGCCCAGTTCGGTGGCGAGCTCGCGTACCGGCAATTGGCCGGCCTCGAACCATTCGGCCATGTGTGGACGCAATCGGGACGATCCGAATGCCCGGACGGTGTCCCGGATCTCGCGCTCGTCGTCGCTGATCAGCGAGTCGGTTGCGAAGAGTTCCGGTAGTTGCTGAGAATTGTTCACCGGGCTATCCCACTCCTTGTAGTGATCGTCCGCGGCCTTTTCGGCCGGATCCGGCCGCGGCTGCTGTGGCAAATGCGGCGGTCCTCGCGATTGCTTTCAGGGCATCGGGCAGACGACCGGCGAGAACCGGGAAGGCGTGTACCTGCCATGAATGGCTGTGCAGGTCGGCCTCCACGCCGTCGGCCATCAACTTCTCCACCAGTGCCACCGCATCGGGTTCGAGCATCTCATCCTCGGCGGTCACCACGATCGTCGGCGGGAAGGCCTCGCTGTCGATGTCCATCACCGAACGAGCACCGGTCAGGGCGATCGGGCCTTTGTCGAACTTCGGGGCGAGCTTGGCGAACTTGTTCATCGGCAGGTATGCATCCGATCTGCTGGTGCGATCAGGATTGCTCGCCATGTCGAGGTCCAGGAGCGGCGAGTAGGCGACGTACGCCACCGGGCGCGGCAACCCGTCGCGGTGGGCGAACTCGATCACCTTGGCGGCGAGGAACCCGCCTGCCGAATCCCCCGCCACGATCACGCGGTTGAAACCACGCTCGAGCACCAGTTCGCGATATGCCTGATAGGCGTCGGTGACCGAGGTGCCCACTCCTGCCTCCGGGAGCTGCCGGTAGGCCACCGAGTAGAGCGGCAGGTCGATGTCGAGGCACAGGCGGGCCGCAACCGCACGGTGCGTGGCCAGTCCACACACCACGAGAGCTCCGCCATGCAGGTACAGCACCGCGGTCGCGTCGTCACGTTTGCTGGGTCCGGCAGGCACCATCAGTTCGACCGGCCGACCGGCGAGGGTCATCTGCTCGCGGACGACGCCGCGCGGGCCCGGGGCCAGTGCGAACAGTTCATCGATCATGAACAGCGGCCGGAGCCCGAACACGCTGATCGGCCACAGGGCGAGGGCCGGTTTGACGAACAGCCGAGAGCCCAGCCAGATCGGGTACGAGCGCAGACTCGGGTGTCTGTGTGTGGTGACGGTCATGACGAACCTCCATGCGTCCAGTCGTGCGGCGCGGCGGTTTCGGCGACCACGGCGGCTACCCCGGGTGGATGAACCCAAGGCGAACCGTTGGTGAAGTTCACCCCATCATGCGCCCTCGCGACCTGCGCGCGCACGAACAGACACGCTGATTTGTGATCTGGTTGGCTTCGCGGGGCCGGTACCTGCTGCGACAATGAGCATTCTTTGACTTGAGAAAGGACCTCGGTGACAGCTCCGACCCTCGCGCAGTTCAGCAGATCAGCGCAGGCGCCGACCGCACGCACCCTGATCGACATCCTGACCGAAACCGCGTCAGCTCATCCGGATGCACCCGCCATCGACGACGGGGAGTTGGTTCTCACCTACTCCGAGGTCATAGACCTGATCGACGAGGGCGCAGCGTGGCTCGGCAGCCGCGGCATCGGCCGGGGCGACCGCATCGGGATCCGCATGCCCTCGGGCTCACGCGAGCTGTACCTGGCCATCCTCTCGACGCTGGCGGCCGGTGCCGCCTACGTTCCGGTGGACGCCGACGATCCACCCGAGCGGGCGACACTCGTCTTCGGCGAGGCCAAAGTGGCTGCGGTGCTCGGGGCCGACGGCCTGCGGTGGCCGTCCGACCTGGGTCTTTCTCGTTCGGGTGACAGCGACGTCGACCGGCCGGCCGATGCCGAGCGACCGACCGTCGAGGACGACGCATGGATCATCTTCACCTCCGGTTCCACAGGGACGCCGAAGGGCGTGGCGGTGACCCACCGCAATGCCGCCGCGTTCGTCGATGCCGAGGCCGAGATGTTCCTGCAGGACGAGCCGCTGGGTCCGGGCGATCGGGTCCTGGCCGGCCTGTCGGTCGCGTTCGACGCGTCCTGCGAAGAGATGTGGCTGGCCTGGCGCTATGGCGCGTGCCTGGTGCCTGCGCCACGCGCCCTCGTGAGGTCGGGCATGGACCTCGGGCCGTGGCTGGTGCAACGTGACATCACTGTTGTCTCGACGGTGCCGACCCTGGCGTCGCTGTGGCCACCGGAGGCCCTCGAAGCGGTGCGACTGCTGATCTTCGGCGGCGAGGCCTGCCCGCCTGAGCTCGGTGCCCGACTTGCCGTCGACGGCCGCGAGGTGTGGAACACCTACGGCCCCACCGAGGCGACCGTGGTGGCGTGCGCTGCGCAGCTCGACGGCACCATGCCGGTCCGCATCGGCTTGCCGCTGGCCGGCTGGGATCTCGCGGTGGTCGATGGCGACGGGCAGCCCGTTGCACCTGGCGAAATCGGCGAGCTGGTGATCGGTGGAGTGGGTCTGGCCCGGTATCTCGACCCGGCCAAAGACGCCGAGAAGTACTCCCCCATGGCCACACTCGGCTGGGACCGCGCGTACCGCAGTGGCGACCTGGTGCGTTTCGAACCCGAAGGCCTGGTCTTCATGGGTCGTGCCGACGACCAGGTGAAGGTCGGTGGCCGGCGGATCGAGCTCGGCGAGGTCGACAACGCGCTGCAGCATCTGCCGGGTGTCGGTGGCGCCGCCGCGGCGGTGCGCAAGTCCGCCGCGGGCAACTCGGTCCTCGTGGGTTATCTCGTGTCCACCGATCCCGACTTCGACATCGCACTCGCCCGCGACCGGCTCTCGGACCAATTGCCCGCCGCGCTGATCCCCCGGCTCGTCCTGGTGGACGAACTGCCGACCCGCACGTCGGGCAAGGTCGACCGGAACGCACTCCCCTGGCCCCTGCCGTCATCCGGCGACGACCAGACGCCCGGCGACCTGAACTCCACCGAGGCATGGGTGGCCGAGCGCTGGACCGCGGTACTCGGGGTGTCGATCACCGACGCCGAGACCGACTTCTTCTCCGAGGGAGGCGGTTCGCTGGCGGCGGCACAGTTGGTCACCGCGCTGCGCGAACGTTTCCCGACGGTGACGGTCGCCGATCTCTACGACCATCCGCGGCTCGGCTCGTTGGCGCAGATGCTCGACGACATCAATCCCGGAGCGGTGACCGAGAAACGCATCGTTCGTCTCACTCCCCGCCGGACCGGTCTTGCGCAAGTGGCGTTGTCGGTGCCGCTGACAACTCTCACGGGTCTGCAGTGGGTCACCTGGCTCGCGGTGATCAACAACGTGCTCGATTGGTTCACCGACGCACCGTGGATCCATCCGGTGAACTGGTGGGTGGTGTTGGCGGCGTTCATCGTCTTCATCACCCCGCTGGGCCGGATGGCCATCGCCGCGGGCGGGATCCGCATGCTGCTCGCCGGGGTGGCGCCGGGTGATCATCCGCGCGGCGGGTCGGTGCACCTGAGGTTGTGGATCGCCGAGCGGCTCACCGAGGCCAGCGGCGCAGCCAACCTCGCCGGTGCCCCCTGGATGATCTACTTCGCCCGATCGCTGGGCGCTCAGATCGGCCACGGCGTGGACATGCACACGCTCCCACCGGTCACCGGCCTGATCACCCTCGGCGACGGCTGCTCTGTCGAGCCTGAGGTGGATCTGGCCGGCTGGTGGATCGACGGCGACGTGGTCCACATCGGCGACATCGAGATCGGTGCCGGCGCAAGCGTGGGATCGCGCTCGACCTTGTTGCCCGGCACCACCATCGGGGCCAACGCCGAGATCGCACCCGGGTCGGCGGTGATGGGCCGGGTCAAGGGCGGCCAGCACTGGGCCGGGTCACCCGCGGTGAAAACCGGTAAGGCCCAGCGCCCCTGGCCCCACCACCGACCGCCACGGCGCAGCTATTGGGTGCCGATCTTCGGTCTGTCGTCCATCGCGCTGGCCGGCGTCCCGCTCATCTCCCTGTGTGCCGGGCTCGCCGTCATCGGCGCGTGGGCCGGCAGCGCGGACCGGCTGCAATCGGTGGCATTGCGCGCGCTCGCGCTCCTGCCGGCCGCGACCATGGTGAGCCTGCTGGTCTTCGCGTTCATCACGGTGGTGCTGGTGCGCCTGCTGTCCCTCGGGATGCGCGAGGGCTATCACCCGGTGCGGTCGCGGACCGGCTGGCAGGTGTGGGCCACCGAACGCCTGATGGACTCTGCCCGCACCTTCCTGTTCCCGCTGTACGCCTCACTGCTGACACCGTGGTGGTTCCGGTTGCTCGGCGCCGACATCGGCAAGGGCACAGAGATCTCGACCGCACTGGTGATCCCGAAGTTCACCACGGTCGGTGACGGGGCGTTCCTCGCCGACGACACCATGGTCGCCTCGTACGAACTGGGCGGCGGATGGATGCACATCGATGAGGCCAAGGTGGGCAAGCGCGCCTTCCTCGGCAACTCCGGCATGACCGGGCCGGGGCGCAAAGTCCCGAAGAACTCTTTGGTGGCGGTGCTCTCGGCCACCCCGAGCAAGGCCAAGTCGGGGTCGAGCTGGCTCGGCAGCCCACCGGTACGTCTGCGCCGGGCGGCCGCACAATCGGACACCTCGCGGACCTTCGATCCGCCCATGAAGTTGAAGGTGGCCCGCGCTTCGGTGGAGACGCTGCGTCTGATCCCGGTGATGATCACCTTCGGCCTGGGGTTGTTCGTGCTGATCGGCCTGCAGTACATCTCGCAGGAATCGAACATCTACGTTGCGGCAGCCGTCAGCGGGCTGGTGCTGTTGGTGGCCGGAGCCGCCGCCTGCTGCATCGCGGCCGCCGCCAAATGGGCTGTGGTGGGACGTATCCGGGCCACCGAGTACCCGCTGTGGAGCTCGTTCGTCTGGCGCAACGAGTTGTCGGACGCGTTCGTCGAGACCGTCGCGGCCCCGTGGTTCGCCAACGCCGCCACCGGAACACCCATCCTCAACCTGTGGCTGAGAATGCTCGGCGCCCACATCGGTAAGGGCGTCTGGTGCGAAACGTACTGGCTACCCGAGGCCGACCTGGTTCGCCTCGGTGACGGCGCCACCGTCGCGCGGGGCTGTGTGGTGCAGACCCATCTGTTCCACGATCGGGTGATGGCCATGGACGAAGTCGTCCTGGGCGCCGGGGCCACCCTGGGACCGCACTGCGTCGCGCTGCCTGCCTCAGGTCTCGGCGACGGGGCGACCGTCGGCCCGGCGTCGCTGGTGATGCGTGGCGACGTGGTGCCCGATTCGACCCGCTGGCAAGGCAATCCGATCGCGCCCTGGAATTGAGGGCCCGGAATCAGTGCGGGAGTGTGACGGGCCGGTTGTCAATACGCGACGTCGCGGTCGCGATTGAGGTCGCGGCGGCGGCGCCGGCGATTCATCAGGTATCCGTCGCCGCCGATCCGGCCGGTGTCGGCAAAGCCGACGGCGATGAGGCCTGCGATGAGCGCCAACGGCAGTTCGTAGCCCTGATCGGCGTTCCAGAATCCGTTGTCGATGTGCGCGTAGAAGATCGCCCCGATCATGTCGGCGATCAGCAGCAAGGACACCAGCGGAGTGAGAACTCCGAGGATGAGCAGGATTCCACCACCGAACTCGACCAGCGCCGAGTACCACGCAGCGGCCGCAGGCAGAGGGATGTCCAACGACTTGAAGTACGCCTCGGTGGCGTCGATCCCGTCTTTGTTCAGCTTCTGCCAGCCGTGGAAGATGAAGATGATGCCGAGAATCACTCGGGCGACAAACGATGCGAGATTCCTCGTGATACCCATGACTTCCATCCTTCAGGTCGTTTGGCACATCGGTGTGTTTCCGGGCAAGCGGCCCCACGGGTCTCAGAGCGCCATCGCCCTAGGAGCCATGTAACGTCATGAAAGACCAAGCGTGGGGCCGAATAGGAGGATTAGTGCCAGGTAAAGCGGGCCGACGTTCCCCTGGGACAGGTCAACCGCTTCTCGGCGATCCTTCGGACGGCATCGATCCGTATCTGCCCGCCAACGGCAACCTCGGTTATCGCGTGTCCCGCTACGACCTCGACCTCGAATACCGGGTGGCAACCAACCGGCTTGCCGGGACCGCGACCATCACGGCCACCACGATCATCACACTGAACCGATTCACGCTGGATCTCTCCGGCGCCCTCAAGGTCGACCGGGTGACGGTCAACGGCACCCGCGCGCGGCGGTTCAGTCACCGCAGCAACAAATTGACGGTCACGATGGAAGACGAGTTGCCACCGGGCGGCGTGATGACCGTGGTGGTGAAGTACTCGGGCAATCCGCGTCCGATACGCGGCCGGTGGGGTGAGGTCGGCTGGGAGGAGCTCACCGAGGGCTCGCTCGTGGCAAGCCAGCCCAACGGCGCGGCATCGTGGTTTCCATGTGATGACCACCCGATCTCCAAAGCGGCATACGGTATCTCGATCACCACCGACAGCCCGTTCATGGCGGTGGCAAACGGGTCGCTGCAGCGCAAACGGACCAAGGCCGCCCAGACCACCTGGGTCTACGAGCAGGTGGAGCCGATGGCGTCGTACCTCGCCACCATCCAGATCGGTCAGTACACGCGACAGACCCTGACGACCAAGCCGGTGCCGATCCATGCTGTGATCCCGCCGAGGCTGCGCAGGGACTTCGATGCCGAGTTCGTCAACCAGGCACGCATCATGGAGGCGTTCATCGAGTGGTTCGGGCCATACCCGTTTCCCGAGTACTCCGTGGTGGTCACCGACGACGAACTCGAGATCCCCATCGAGGCACAAGGTCTGTCGATCTTCGGCGCCAACCACTGCGATGGCTCGGGTTCTTCCGAGCGTCTCATCGCGCACGAGCTCGCTCATCAGTGGTTCGGCAATTCCCTGACCCTGTCGCGGTGGAAGGACATCTGGCTTCACGAGGGCTTCGCCTGTTACAGCGAATGGTTGTGGTCGGAACGCTCGGGCGGGCTCACGGCCGAAGCGCAGTCGCGCAAGTACTACGACCGTCTCGCCTCGTCGGCGCAAGATCTGGCGATCGGTGATCCGGGACCCGCGCGGATGTTCGACGACGTCGTGTACAAGCGGGGCGCACTCACCCTTCACGCGGTGCGAAAGTCACTGGGCGACAACAACTTCTTCGCCCTGTTGCGCGAATGGACCCGCGAGTACCGCTACAGCTCGGTCAGCACCGAGGACTTCACCGGACTCGCCGCCCGGTACAGCCCACAGCCGCTGAACGACTTGTGGCACCAGTGGCTCGAGCAGAAGGCGCTGCCGCCCTACCCAGGTCCCTGATGAGCGAAGGCCCGACGAGCGACGTGGCTCCGAGTACTCGTGATTCCCTAGGCCGGGTGGCAGTGGCCACCGTGGTGGCTGCGGCGTCGGGTTACCTTGTGCTGTTGCTGGCGGCACGCGCCCTGGGCGCCGACGGGTACGCGGCATTCGCCGTCTTCTGGGCCGCGTACGGGTTGGTGACCGGCACCCAGAACGGACAATTGCAAGAGACCACCCGAGCGGTTCGGCGCGCGCGCGAACAAGGGTGCGGCACCGGTGCCCGGCCGATGCCGATGAACGCGATTTTCGGCGTCGCGCTGGCTGCCCTCGTCGCCGTCACCTCCCTTGCCTGGGCCGGGGTGGTGTTCGAGTCGGACCGCGTCGAATCGGTGCTGCTGCTGACGGCAGGTGTCGCGGCGTTCGGTCTCTACGCGGGGCTGGGCGGCGTGCTGTCCGGGCTGGGTCGGTGGGGCGTTTTCTCGGCCCTTCTCGTCGTCGATGCGTTGATCCGTCTGCTGCTGACCGTGGTCGCGGTGGCTGCCGGCTGGGGCCTGCAGGCCTTCTTGGTCATCACTGTCGCGGGCACGGTCTCCACCGCCGTGGTCGTGGCCGTCTTTGCCGGCGCACGGGGGGCGCTCGGCGCGCGCGGCGACATCCCGTCCGGTGAGCTGGCGGGCAACATGCTCACGGCGATGACCGCCGCGATGGCCAGCGCTGTTCTCGTCATGGGGTTCCCCGTGCTCATCTCGATTTCCAGCGACGGCCTCGACGCGTCTGCCGGCGCGGTGATCCTCGCGGTCACGCTCACCCGCGCGCCACTCCTGGTCCCGCTGAACAGCTTTCAGGGCGTCCTGATCAGCCGCTTCGTCGACAACCGTGATCACATCCTGCGGTCGGTGGCGTCACCGGCCGCTGCCGTTCTTGCGGTCGGCCTGGTGGGGATCCTTGCTGCGTGGCTGACCGGACCGTGGCTCCTCGAGACCGTCTTCGGTGCGGACTACCAGCTGTCGGGAGTCGCCGTCGCCGCACTCACCGCCGGGGCCGTGGCGATGGCGATGCTGACCCTGACCGGGGCGATGGCGCTGGCCGCCGGCCGACATCGGCTCTATGCCATCGGATGGTGGCTGGCGACGGCGGTGAGCGTGGGACTGCTGTTCATCCCCGCCGACCTTACGGTCCGCGTCCCGATCGCCTTGATGATCGGACCGCTGGTGGGCATCGCCATGCACCTGCTGGCAGCGCGCGGCGGATCAGCGCACGACGTGCCGGCCCAGCGCCCGGACGACGCTCCACTGTCGGCCGACTAACGCACTCGGCAAGAGCGTCGCCGCGTTGAGCCTCGAGGTGACGTGCCGTCGAGCCGCCCGTTCGGCTCTGGACCATCCCCGCTCGCGGCAGCGCGATGCCTCGGTCTCGAAGAAGGCGCGTTCCTCTTCGAACCGGCGGCCGTCGACCGCGCGCACAGAGCTGACGGACTGCTGATGGCGCCGATAGTAGAAGGTGACGTGGGGGTCGAAGACCATCGATCCGCCCGCGCGGGCGATGTCGGTGAGCAGCCCCAGGTCGAGGGCCACCTCGAGACCGGACCGGAAACCGATGGGCGCCGCGATCTCGGTGCGCCAGACCAGTGATGGGAAGTACGTCCAGTTCCCGCGGTAGAGGCTCTGCGCCATCGACTCACCGCTCAGCGTGGTGGGCGACGTGGGGGCCATCGAGGCCTTGACCCGATCGCCCAGCGGGCGGACGACCTCACCTGCGGAATCGATGACGTCGACCCCGGGCTGCACCACCGCTGCCTCGTCGTGACTCTCCAGTGCGGCGACCGCTCGCGCCAGGTGGTCGGGGGCCATCACGTCATCGCATCCCATGATGGCGAACGCGGGCGCCTGTACCAGGTCCACACACCGTCGGAAGTTGCCGTTGACCCCGAGATTCTCCTCGTTGCGCAGATAGTGCACCCGGGGGTCCGTCAATTCCTGCAGCCAGCGCGCGGGTTCGGGGTCCGGGTATTGGTCGTCGACCATCACCAGGCGGAAGTCGCCGTGGGTTTGGGCCAGGACGCTGCGCACGGCGGTCTTGAAGAGGGCGACGTCCCCGTAGAACGGCAACATGACATCGACCAGCACGGTGGAAGAATACGCTGCGGCGAACCGATAGACTCCCAGGCGGCCGGTTTGCAGTCGAGGTGGGCGTGGAGGTGGAACGATCACTGAGCCAGGTACTGCCGTGGGCAATTCAGATGTGTGGCTGATCGTTCCCGTCTTCAATGAAGCTCCGGTCATCCGATCGGTGGCCGGCGCGGCAAAACGAACCTTCCCGAACATCGTCTGCGTCGATGACGGCAGCAAAGACGGCTCTGCTGACGAAATACTAGCGGCCGGAGCACATCTGGTGCGACATCCGGTCAATCTCGGTCAGGGCGCGGCCATTCAGACCGGCGTGGAGTACGCGCGTTCTCAGCCGGGCGCCAAGTATTTTGTGACCTTCGATGCCGATGGCCAACATCAGGTGGACGACGTGGTGGCCATGCTGGACCGCCTGCGATCCGAGCCCCTGGACATGGTCATCGGCACCCGATTCGCCGACGACCGGAGCAAGAGCGTCCCGGTGGTCAAACGGATGGCCCTGCGCACCATAGTGTTTCTCAGCCCGCGTACCCGGCGACTGGGTTTGACCGACGCTCACAACGGCCTTCGGGTCTTCAACGCCACGGTGGCCGCACAACTCGACCTGATCATGAACGGGATGAGCCACGCGTCAGAGTTCGTAGCACTCATCGACCATCATCAGTGGCGGGTTGCCGAACAACCGGTCACCATTCTCTACACCGAATACTCCATGGCCAAAGGTCAGTCGCTGCTCAACGGTGTCAACATCTTGACCGATGGCCTTCTTCACGGCCGGATGAGGCGGTAATCATGCTGGCCATTCAGATCATCCTGATCCTGTTTGTCATCGCGCTGGTCGGATACTTCATCACCCAGCGCGGCAATGCCAAGGCCTCGGCCTGGGTGAAGATCGCGTTTGTCGGCTTCCTGGCCTTCGGTGTGTACGCCTTGCTGCGGCCCGACGACCTCACCGTCATCGCCGGATGGGTGGGTGTCGGCCGTGGCACCGACCTGGTGCTCTATTGCCTGGTGGTGGCTTTCGCGTTCACCACCATCGGAACCTATCTGCGGTTTCGCGAACTGGAAGTGAAATACGCGCGCCTCGCCCGGGCCATCGCTTTGCAGAATGCCGCGCTGGAGAACCGGAAAGCCGAACCCGGCGACGACCCGTTCTAGTGGTGGTGCGCGCCCATCACGTCGTGCAAGATCCGGTGGACGATGGCGTCGGCGACCACACGGTAATGCACCGTCCGACCTGCCTTGGTGGTGGTCACCCAGCCCTGTGCACGGAGGGCGCGCAATGACTGCGAGGCCGCGTTCTCGGTGATCCGGGCGGCCGCGGCGAGTTCACTGACCGTTGCGTCCGGGTGTTCGTGCATGTGCGTGATCAGTCGTAACCGGGTGGAATCGGACAGCAGCGCAAAGCGTTTGGCCCAACCGTCGATATCGGTGTGTTCGTGGTCGCCCATGTCCGCCCCCACGCTCTCGTGCTGCTGCCCCGTCTCGTCGGTGTTAGGCTACGGCACGTAAATGTGTCTGTGCAGACACATGTTGTGGGCGAGGGAGTCGATCGGTGCCACGCATTCGTCGAATGCCTCTGTTCCTGGCTCTCGTCTGCGTGGCATCGGTCGCGGCCGGATGTGCTTCGCCGAGCGAAGATCGCTCAGACCGCATCGTGCTGGCCGAGAGCCAGGAACTCGGCGGATACAACCCCGTCGCAGGCTACGGCGAACTCGGTGTGTCCCCGCTGTACGACGGCCTGCTGCGCCCAGCGTCCGACACCGACACGACGCTGCCCGATCTGGTTCCGGCACTGGCGGTCGCGGCGCCGGTACCCCTCGGCGAGCGGCAATGGCGATTGCAGCTGCGTCCAGGCGTCACGTTCTCCGACGGATCGTCGCTGGACTCCGCCGATGTCGTCGCGACGTACAAAGCGGTGGCCAACACACTGGTCGCCTCCGAGATCGCGACCCACTTCCGCCCGATCACCGACATCCGCGCCGACGGTGCCGACGCCGTGGTCGTCACGATGGCCAACAACGCCGACCCGTCACCTCACCTGCTGCTGGGGATCGCGCCGTCGGAACGGATCGAGCAGGCACCCGTTGCAGACTGGGCGCTGAACACCGAACCCGTCGGTACCGGCCCCTACGAACTGACGAGCCTGCGTCCAGACCAAGCTGTCTTCACCGCCCGCGACGACTACTGGGGCCCTCGGCCACACGTGCGTTCGCTGGTGTTCACCCATACTCCCGACGACAACACCCGCGCCCAGCGTGTCGTCGCCGGAGAGGTCGACGGCGCAAGCCTGCCGCCCGGGTTACTCGGCGCGGTCGCCGGTCGTGAAGGAATCACGACCATCGGGGTCGCATCGGCGGACTGGCGCGGAGTGTCACTGCCACGCAACAACTCTTTCACCGCCGATCCGGTTGCGCGGACGGCGATGAATGTCGGTGTCGACCGGCAGACCATGATCGACGACGTACTGGCAGGCCACGGTCGGCCTGCGAGCACACCCGTCGCCGAAGTGTACGGCGACGCCTACGATCCCAGAGCTCAGTTTCCCCACGATGTCGACAGCGCCGCAGCCATGCTCGACCGCGCGGGCTGGCGGTTGGGCACTGCCGGCCTGCGGCAGAAAGACGGCACCACAGCCAGTTTCGATCTCCTCTACAACGCGCAGGACAGCCTGCGCCGTGATCTCTCTACAGCTTTCGCCGCGGCAATGGCACCGCTCGGCGTCGAGGTGCGGACACGGGGCACGAGCTGGGACGAGATCGACACCAGATTGGACACCGCGGCGGTACTCCTGGGCGGAGGCGAAACCCCCTACAGCATCGACTCTCAGGTGTACGACACCCTGCACACTCGGGTTCCGGACTCGTCCCCGTATGCGAACCCGGGCAACCTCACTCCCACGGGTGTGGATCGATTGCTCGACGAAGCGCGGTCGGCCGGGCCATCGCCCGACACCGACGCGAGATATCGAGAAGTGCAGCAGCGGTACATCTCTGAGCCGTCGTATGTGTTCCTCGCCTTCCTTGACCACACCTACGCCTACCGCGATCTCCGATGGAACCAGACCGCACCGATCCTCGAGCCACATTCACACGGGGTGTCCTGGGGCCCCTGGTGGCATGTCGCCGGGTGGACCCGATGAACGCTGTGACCCGATCGAGACTCGTACCGGCAGTTCGCCTTCTGGGCGTACGGGCGGTGGTCGCCCTGCCCGTGACACTGGCCGTGTCGGCGGCGATCTTCTTCATCGCGTCGCTCTCGCCCCTGGACCCGCTGACCGTATACCTCGGTGATGGATATCAATCCGCCACGCTGTCCCAGCGGACCGCGGTGCGTGAGGCATACAACACCAACGGCTCCTGGTACACCGCCTGGTGGCGGTGGTTCACCGAGCTGTGCCAGGGCAACCTCGGATGGTCGTCCACCCAGTCATTGCCGGTGTCAACCGTTCTCACCGAGCGGCTGCCGTTCACCGTCGGATTGTCACTCGCCGCGATGATTGCTTCCGCGCTGATAGGGATCCTGGTGGGCACTCTTGCCGGGATGCGGCGCGGCGGACCACTCGACCAGATGTGTTCGGCGCTGTCTGCGGCGTTGGCCGCCGTACCACCCTTTGTGGTGTCGCTGGTATTGGTGTCGGTGGTCGCGGTGTCGTTGGGGTGGTTCCCAACCTCGGGGGCAGCCGCTCCCGGCGATCCGTACACCGCCCGGGGGATCCTCACCCACGGCTTCCTTCCCTTTGTCGCGCTGACCATCTCGCAGATCCCTTGGCTGCTGCTGACCACGCGGACGGCCGTGGTCGAGGCGTCGTCGTCGGACGCGGTGCGCGCGGCGAGGGCTCGGGGTCTGCACGGGTGGGCACTGCTGCGCGGCCACATCCTGCCCACATCCGTGGCACCTACCCTGGCCTTACTGGGGACCCGGCTGCCGGAGGTGATCGCCGGAGCCGCCATCGTGGAAACCGTCTTCGGCTGGCCGGGACTGGCATCGGTGCTCGTGGATTCCGCAGTGGCGCTGGACTTTCCTCTGCTGGCGTCGTTGACGGTCGGCGCGGCGTTTGCCGTGTTGCTGGGTTCGGCAGCGGCAGATGCCGCGGCGACTGCCATCGACCCCCGGATCGGTGCGACGTCGTGACCATGGCCTCATACGCGACACCGCTTCGCCGACAGTGGCCGTGGTTGTTGCTGATCCTCATCGCGATGTCGGCCGTGGTGATTCCCCTGCTTTCCGGTTCACCGGTCGCGGACTTCGGTGAGGCGTTGCGGGCGCCGGGCTTCGGCCATCTGGGCGGCACCGACCACTCGGGATACGACCTGCTCACCCGCACAGCCGAGGGTTTGCGCATCTCGCTGACGATGGCAGCGGTGTGTGCGGTGGTGGCCACCGGGCTCGGCGTGCTGATCGGGGTGGGCTCGGTGGCGGCCGGCGGCTGGATCGATGCCGTCGTGATGCGCGTGGTCGACGGGGTGAATGCTCTGCCGCATCTGGTGATCGGCATCGTGATCGCCGCGATGTGGCGCGGCGAACCGCTGGCGATCATCGCCTCGATCGGATTGACCCACTGGCCCGCGGTCGCGCGGGTGGTCCGGGCGGAATTGCGGTCGGGGGCCGAAGCAGGGTGGGTACGGTCGGCTCGACTCGCCGGGGCGTCTCGCTGGTTCGTTGGACGACACCACCTCCTGCCCGCCGTGGGCGGGCAAGCACTCGTGGCGATGGTGATGCTGCTACCCCATGCGGTGTGGCACGAGTCCACGCTGTCCTTTCTCGGCGTGGGACTCTCGCCCGACCGCGCCAGCCTGGGTACGCTGCTCGGCCAGTCCCGCGGTGACGTGATGCTGGGCGCGTGGTGGACGTTGGTGGTTCCAGCATCGGCGCTTCTTGTCACCGCCCTGGCAGTGGCCGCCGGAGGTTCCGGATTGCGTCGACGACTCCAGCCACCAGGAGGTCAGGTGTGGTAACCGACATGGCTGCCCGGCTGGATGGTTTCGGCGTTCGCATCGCGACCCGTGAGCGGGAGATCGCGACGGTGACCGGCCTCGACGGCGTCGACCTGGACGTCGCGGCCGGCGCGGTGACCGCACTGGTCGGTGAGTCGGGATGCGGCAAATCGCTGGTGGCGCTTGCTCTGTGCGGGCTGCTGCCACCGGGGTCCACAACTCGGGGACGGTTGCACGTGGCGGGCCACGAGGTGACCGACGCGGGCGAGAAGACGTGGCGGGGACTCCGAGGACATGCCGTCGGCCTGATCCCGCAGTCTCCGGCGACGTCGTTCACCCCTGTCCGCACCATCGGGTCGCAGATTGCCGAGGTGGTCCAGGCACTCGACAGTGACCGCAGTGCAGTCGAATTGGCTGGGCTGGCAGGGCTGCCCGACGACGCCCTCGAACTGTTCCCACATCAATTGTCGGGCGGGATGGTGCAGCGCGCCGCGATTGCAGCTGCGCTCGCCGGCCGACCGGCCGTGCTGCTCGCCGACGAGCCGACATCCGCACTCGACACCGAGCTCGCCGAGATGGTGTGGAAGTTGCTGCGCAGCATCGCCGATGACGGTGTCGCCGTCCTGGTCATCACCCACGACATCGCATCGATGCTCGCGTCGGACGTCTGCGAATCCCTCGCCGTCATGCGACGGGGTCGGATCGTCGCGCAGGACTTTCCATACCGTGTCCGGCACGCAGCCGATGAACACACGCAGAAACTGTTCACGGGGGTACCCCGATGATCACCGCCCGTGCTATCGGGGTGCGGTTCGGCGGCACCACGGTATTGAGCGACATCGACTTCGACGTTGCGCCCGGCCGTGTCAGCGGGATCATCGGTCGCTCGGGCAGCGGGAAGACCACGCTGCTGCAGGTTCTCGCCGGCATCCGCCCACCCGATGCAGGCGTGGTGCGGTTCGCCGGAAGAGCCCGGGCGCCTCGCGGATCGGTCGCGATGATCGATCAGCACCCGCGATTGGTCTGCAATCCCCGGTGGACGTTGTCGCAGATCATTCGCGAACCCGCCGACATCAGGCGGCGTCCGGTCGACCCGGACAAGTACGCCGCGCGCACCGGACTGGACCCGGAGCTGCTGGGCCGCTTCCCATCACAGGTCAGCGACGGCCAGCTTCAACGCGCTTGTCTTGCCAGGGTGCTCGTCCAGGAGCCGGCGTACCTGCTCTGCGACGAGCCCACCGCCATGCTCGACCCCATCGCCGCCGCCGACGTGGCGTCGCTGTTGAGTTCGATTGCCGCACAAGGGGTGGGCATGGCTTTGGTCAGTCACGACCGCACGCTGGTCGAGCAGATGTGCTCGACGATCACCACGTTGACCGGCCCCGGCGTCTCCTGAACCACTCAGGTGGTGAGGCTGCGGATGTAGCCGATGACGTCGGTGTATTCGGGAAGCAGACCACTGGCCTCGGCTTCGGCGAGCGTCGGCGCGGCAGTGTCCTTGTCCGACAGTGTGAAAGTGAGATCCGAGCCGTCGCGGGCCGCGGTGGGAAACTCGATTCCGATGGCCGGGTCCAACGGGTTGATGCCGTGCTCACCGGCGGGGTTGTATCCGGTCGAGCACAGATAGGTGACGACGGAGTTGTCTTCGAGCGCGACGAACGCGTGCCCGAGTCCCTCGCCGATGTAGAGCGCTCTGCGGTCCACGTCGTCGAGCAGTGCGCCGTCCCAGGCACCGAACGTCGGTGAGCCGACGCGGATGTCCACCACCACATCGAAGATCGCACCTTTGGGGCAGCTGACGTACTTCGCCTGTCCCGGTGGCACATCGGCGAAATGCACCCCCCGCAGCACACCTGCGGCCGACACCGAGAGATTGGCCTGCTGGAGGTCGAAGGGATGCCCGATGACCTCCGCCAGCAGGTCACCACGGAATGCCTCCATGAAAAGGCCACGCGGGTCGCCGAACTTCTTCGGGGTGATCTCCCAGGCGCCGTCGATGGACAGGGGTTCGATCAACATGTTCTCTACAGTTCCTTGCCGCGTTCGAGGAGGTCGATGAGATAGGTCCCGTATCCCGATTTGAGCAAGGTCTGGGCGCGAGCCCGCAACTGCTCGTCGTCGATGAAGCCGCGTCGCCAGGCAACCTCTTCGGGCACAGCGATTTTCAGGCCCTGACGTTCTTCGACGGTGCGGACGAAATTGCCCGCGTCCAGCAGTGAGTCGAAGGTTCCGGTGTCGAGCCACGCTGTGCCACGGGGCAGCACCTCGACGTGCAGCAGGCCCTTGTCGAGGTAAGCCCGGTTGACGTCGGTGATCTCGTACTCGCCGCGGGCACTCGGCTGCAACCCCGATGCGATCTCCACGACGTTGTTGTCATAGAAGTACAGGCCCGGGATCGCGAAGTTGGACCGAGGATGCTCCGGCTTCTCCTGCAGGTCGATGGCCTTGCCGTCGCTGTTGAAATCCACCACCCCGTACGCCTCGGGATTGCGGACCCAGTAGGCGAACACCGCGCCACCCTCGATGTCGTGGAAGCGGTTGAGCTGCGAGCCCAGCCCGGGTCCGTAGAAGATGTTGTCGCCGAGGACCAGCGCCACCGAGTCCGACCCGATGTGGTCAGCACCCAGAACAAACGCCTGCGCCAACCCGTCCGGACTCTCCTGCACCTTGTACGTCAGCGAGATCCCGAATTGACTGCCATCACCCAAGAGATTTTGAAACGCAGACGAGTCGTGCGGCGTGGTGATCACCAGGATCTCGCGGATACCGGCCAGCATCAACGTGGTCAGCGGATAGTAGATCATCGGCTTGTCATAAACGGGGACGAGTTGTTTGCTCACACCTTGCGTGATGGGATGCAGCCGACTTCCGGTGCCCCCCGCCAGGATGATTCCGCGCATACGTGACACCTTAGGCCCCAGGCACTGGGCCTAATCGATGAGCTGTCGATCGGTAGGGTTGCAGCAGTGAACGGAGGTTTGACATGCGGGTACTGATCACCGGTGGCGCCGGTTTCATCGGCGCCAACTTCGTGCACCGCACGCTTGCGACCAGGCCGGATGCCCGGGTAAGGGTGCTGGACGCGATGACGTACGCCGCGAACAGGCAATCCCTTGCATCGGTGTCCGATCAGATCGAATTGGTCGAAGGAGACGTCGCAGACTCCGCATTGGTGAACCAGTTGGTCGGCGAAAGTGACCTTGTCGTCCATTTTGCCGCCGAATCGCACAATGACAATTCACTGGCCGACCCATCGAGTTTTGTTCACACCAATCTCGTCGGCACATTCTCGATTCTCGAAGCAGTGCGTGCGCATGACGTGCGCTACCACCACATCAGCACCGACGAGGTGTACGGCGATCTCGAACTCGACGACCCCGGACGCTTCACCGAGCAAACCCCGTACAACCCGTCGAGCCCGTACTCGTCGACCAAGGCAGGCAGCGACCTTCTGGTCCGGGCCTGGGTGCGCTCGTTCGGAGTGCAGGCCACCATCTCCAACTGTTCCAACAACTATGGCCCGTACCAGCACATCGAGAAGTTCATTCCTCGCCAGATCACCAACGTGCTCAGCGGGATTCGCCCCAAGCTCTACGGGCAGGGCACCAACGTGCGGGACTGGATCCACGTCAACGACCACAACGACGCGGTGTGGACCATCATCGACAAGGGACAAATCGGCGAGACTTACCTCATCGGTGCCGACGGAGAAGCCGACAACCGCACCGTCATCGAGACGATCCTCGAACTGCTCGACCAGCCCAAGGACGCTTTCGACTTCGTGACCGACCGGCCCGGCCACGACATGCGTTACGCCATCGACTCCACCCGTCTGCGCACCGAACTGGGCTGGCAGCCAAGGTTCACCGACTTCCGGTCCGGGCTCGCCGACACGGTGGCGTGGTACCGCGACAACACCGACTGGTGGCAGCCCCTCAAAGAGGCCACCGAGAACAAGTACGCCACCACCGAACGCGTGGTGGGCTGACCTCGCCCACCGGGCCGAAAGCCGCGTCGACCGGGCCCTAACTTCCGCCCACCGGGCCGAAAACCGCGTCGACCGGGCCCTAACTTCCGCCGAGCGGGCCGAAAACCGCGTCGACCGGGCCCTAACTTCCGTCGAGCGGGCCAATAACGGCGTCGACCGTGCCCTAACTTCCGCCGACCGGGCCATTATCGTGATCGACCGGGCCTATGCCTGGATCCTGGTGAGAACAAGTAGCTCAGGAGTCCGGACGACGGCCCACTCAGCGGAGTTAAGGGCCCGGTCGACGCGTTTATCGGCCCACTCAGCGGGGTTAAGGGCCCGGTCGACGGCTTTCTAGGTGGCGCGGAAGTACTCGACGGTGCGCCGGACTCCTTCGGCCAGCGACACTTGCGGGTACCAGCCGAGCACGGCGCCGGCGAGCGAACCGTCGATGGATGAATCCCGGACGTCACCGAGCCGGGCCGGTTCGTACACCGGTTCGTCGGGAGCGTGTGCGGCCTCGGCGACCAGGGTGTGCAGCGCCCGGTCTGATGTGGCCGCCCCGGTGCCGACGTTGAAGCGCTGTCCGCCACCGAGTTCGCCGCCGGCCAGCACAAAGGCTTGCACGACGTCGTCGACGTAGACGTAGTCCCGGGTGTTGCCACCGTCACCGAACAGCTTGGTGACGCTGCCCGACAACAGATTCCGCGCGAAGATGGCCACCACGCCGGCTTCACCGTGGGGATCCTGCCGCGGCCCGTACACGTTGGCGGGGGCGATGTGGGTGCAGTCCAATCCGTACAGCGAGCGGTACATGTTCAGGTACACCTCACCGCTGACTTTGGCGGCCGCATAGGGGCTCATCGGCGCAACCGGTGCCGCTTCCGACACCGGAAGGTGCTCCGGCGAGCCGTAGATGGATCCACCAGATGAGGTGAACACGATCTTGCGCACTCCCGCTCGCCTGGCGGCCTCGGCGAGCCGAACGGTCCCGACGACATTGACCTGTGCATCGGCAACCGGATCGCTCACCGAGGCACGCACGTCGATCTGGGCGGCGAGATGGAAAATCACCTCGGGTTGTGCTTGCGCCACAACCGTTTCCAGGTCCGCAACGGTGAGATCTCCCTCGACGATGCGACATCCGCGTTCGACGGCGCCGGTCAGATTGGCCCGGCTACCCCGCGAGAAATCGTCCAGGGCGACAACGTCGTGGCCGTCGGCCAGCAGCCGATCCACGAGTGTCGAACCGATGAACCCGGCACCGCCGGTGACCAAGGTGCGCATCACTTCTCGCCTTTCCGTATTGCGTCCGCGACCTCATAGATCGTCACGTTGCCCTGCCGATAGACCTCGCGCAGACCGGGCGCACCGTTTTCGCGCAACGGAAGGAAGGGGTCACCGAATCGGCCTTCCGCGAGATTGGGTGCGCCGTTCTGGAACCACCAGTAGCTCGGCGGCGCGTCGATCACGTACCTGATGTTCAGATCCCGGACTATCTGGTCGATACGAGGATCCGCGCCGATCCGGGCAACGTTCCAGTACAGATCAGACTGACGCCGGCTGAAGTCGTTTGCCCGGTAGAACGGGAACAGCGGGGTCAGATCCGCCACCGGGTACATCCATCCACTGCCCTGATCGAGGTTGTTGAGGATGACGGTGCTGCGCGCCTCCGGCTGCTGCGCCAGCCACCGGTAGGCCTCGACGTCCTCGACACCCACATACGCGCCGCTTCGGTACTGGACGGCGATCTTCCCGTTGTCGGCGTACCGTACGGCGCCCGCGCCGGCAACGATGAGCAGGCCGATCAGGGTCAGTGCAGGCAGCGCCAGCCGGTTTCGCTGCCAGACGGGTTTTCGGGCCAGCAACCGCGCGACACCGAGAACCAGCACCCCGAGCCCGATCCCCGCGGCGACCGCGGTGAACATCGACACCACGAAGGTCAGTCGGTGTGGCGAGTTGTAGAAGTATCCACCCAAGAGGCCGAACAACTTCGACGGCAACCCGCCGAGGTCGTAGACCGCATTCGCCGTGGTGACGATGAACGCCAGCCAGGCGGCGACCACAGCCCAATTGCGCGACCACACGAGCCAGCCGAGCCCGATCGCGGCCGGCATCAGCAGGTACAGCAACGGGTACTGATGGCCGAGCAGATCGGTCCCGTTGAACGCGGCGCGCACAAACGCCTTTGCGACGCCGGCATTCTCATCGCGGAAGTCGAAGCCGGAGAGCTCGTTGTTCTCCGAGATCTTCAGGGTGCCGATGATCACCGGGCTGATCAGCACCAGTGCGCCCGCCCCGATCACTGCGAGCGTCGCAATGTCACCACCCCGACCACGTACCGGCTTCCACAATGCCTGCAGCAGCCACCAGGATCCGACGATCACCGCCATCACCACCAGCCCCGACGGGTGGGTGGCTGCGGTACCGGCGATCGCGAGCACAGCCGCGAGCACGCGGCGACGATCGCCGACCGCACTGATCACGAGCACCGCGGTGACCGGCGCCAAGGAGACTCCGACCGCGTTGGGGACTGCCGTGAACGCGAGTTCCACGTAGGGCAACGACGGGAAAACGGCTGTGACCGCAGCGGCAAGAGCTGCGAAGACCGCGCTCCGGTCCGGATCGAATCGCTTGCGGCCCAGCCAATATGCGAGTGACCCGATACTGATCGGCAATGTGAACGCCAGCGACGCCGGAGAGTAGATGTTGTACAACTCCACGGTGTTTGCACCGGTCAACGGGTAGAGCAGAGCGCCCAGATCGTGCCACGTGTTCGGGTAGTAGTTGAATCCGTGCGTGTCGTAGTTCATCAGCTCGCCCATGTGGAGCGACGACCCGTCGCCGGTCTGATGGATCCACTGCAGAGCATCGGCATGCCACAGGGCGTCCCACACCTGCGAGATGTTGTTCAGTCCGAAGAATGTGGTGCCGATCAGTCGCCGGATCGACGTCAGGACGATGATCAGCGCGCCCAGCAGCACACCGGCGGCAATGGTCAACAGTGCCGGGCGGCTGATCGGGCGTACCTCGGCGGCGACCGCCGGGGCCAGGGACCCGAATCGCCGGGTTCCGAGGTCCCACCCCCACGCCACCAGCCAGGACACTCCGACCATCACGGCAGCCGTCCCGACGTTCCACGGGATGGACAGCGCCCCGTAGAGCACGGTGAAGATGCCGATCATGCCGAATGTGAGCGGTGCACCCGCGGCGACCGCCACCGGCCACGGCAATGACATCCGCCGTCCGACCAGGGCCCCGGGCACGATCAGGATCACCGCGGTGACGACCGTGATCCACGCGGCCAAAAGCATGCATTCCCTTTTCGTTGGCTGGGGCGGCCGGCAGGACGGCCGGGGACACTGCTTCTGCACCTTAGTGGAGGTGTGTGAGAGGCCGCGCCCCCGCCACTCGCCACTACCGTGGGGCACATGGACTGGCCTCGGCACATCCCCACGCTGACCGATCGGGTGATCACCCTCCGCCCCTTCGTGCACGACGACATCGGCGCCGTACTCGCGGCCAGCCAGGACCATGCGACGGCCGAGTTCACCGTGGTCCCGAGTCCGTACACCGAGGCCGACGCCCGCGATTTCGTCGAGGACCGCTCGGTCAAGGTGTGGCCGGGGTTCGACGTCGCGATCGTTGATCCCGAAGACGCGTTCCTCGGGGTGTGCGGTTTGCGGGCCAAGGACGACGACGCGGTCACCGAGATCGGGTACGCGGTGGCTCCCTGGGCACGCGGCGCGGGTGTCGCCACCCGGGCGACCCGGCTGCTCATCGAGTTCTCCTGGCAGATCGGGGCGGTCCGGGTGGAACTGGACGCCTACACGGAGAACAAGGCGTCACGCGCCGTCGCCCGAAAGTGTGGGTTCACCCAGGAGGGTGTCCTCCGATCGGCAGCGCCGGGCAAGAACGGTCGCAGGCACGACCTCGTCGTCTTCGGTCTCCTCAAGACCGACGACGTGCCCTGAACCCCAATACCGAGAGCACGCCCCGGCGGGGATCAGACGCTTGCGTGCTCGCGATCGGCGAGGATCTCCAGGATCTGCCGCACCAGTTCGTCGGCATCCGCTCCCGTCGTATCGATCACCAGGTCCGGGTTCTCCGGCGCCTCGTACGGCGTGTCGATCCCGGTGAGCCCCTTGAGTTCGCCCGCCCGTGCCTTCGCGTAGAGCCCCTTCGGATCGCGACGCTCGCACTCTGCCAGCGGCGTGGCCACATGGACTTCGATGAACGGAAGGTCGGCGGCGGCGGTCAGTGCCCGGGGGATCTCCCGGTCACTGCGCAGCGGCGACACCAGCGATGCGATCGCGACCACTCCGGCATCAGCGAAGAGCCTGGTCAGATGCCCGACACGGCGGATGTTCTCGGCCCTGTCCCCGGCCGAGAACCCGAGGTCGTCCGACAGCCCGTGGCGCACGTTGTCGCCGTCGAGCAGATAGGCCACCCGGCCCGACTCGACCAGTGCACGCTCGAGTGCCACCGCGACGGTCGACTTGCCCGACGCCGGCAGGCCGGTGAGCCAGATGACCGCTCCCCGCTGACCGACCGCACTCCACCGATGGGTGCGTTCGAGGGAGGACGGATGCCACTTGATGTCGTTGCGTGTCCGGGCGCCCGGCTTGACCTCCCGGGGCTCGGTGATGGTGCCGGCGCCCACCGTGTCGTTGGAGTTCTCGTCGATGAGGATGAACGCACCGACATCGCGGTTGTCCGCGTACGGATCGGCCACCACAATGGAACTGGTGCGCAACGTCACCGTGCCGACGTCGTTCAACGCGAGTTCCACGGGATGTGGGTCCTCGCCCAGCGTCTCGGGATCCAGTCGACTGTGCAGCTCCTGGACCGTGGCGCGCACCGTGCGCGTCGCCTGCTTCAGCGCAATCCGGTCCCCCGCACGAAGCGGCGTCTCCGAGAACCAGCAGACCGTGACGTCGAGTTCACGGGCGGCGACCGGTAGGTGCGCATCCGGTGACCCACTGACGATCATGTCACCGCGGCCCACGTCGATCTCGTCGGCCAGTTCCACCGACACCGACAACGGAGCGACGGCCACGCTGCGGTCGTCGTCGAGGGTGTCGAGTGCGGTGACGCTGCTCTTCGAACCCGACGGCAGCACCACGATCGGATCGCCGACCTGCAGGGTGCCCGCAGACAACCGGCCCGTGTAGCGACGACGCTCGCCGGCGGCCGGCCGCGACACCCACTGCACCGCGAGACGCACCTCGGTCGGTTCGGCGGCGGGTGCCTTCAACTCGACGGCCTCGAGGAACTCCAACAAGGTCGGACCGGTGTACCAGGGTGTGTTGGTCGAACGGGTCACCACGTTGTCGCCGAGCTTGGCGGCCAGAGGAACAACGGTGAGGTTCTGGACACCCAAACGTTGTGCGAGGACGTGCAATTCGGCTTCGACCTCGGCGAAACGCTCTTCGCTGTAGTCGACCAGGTCGATCTTGTTGACGGCCGCGACCAGGTGGGGCACCCGGAGCAACGTGGCGATCCGGGCATGGCGACGGGTCTGACGAACCACGCCCGCGCGGGCGTCCACCAGCAGCACCGCCACGTGCGCGTTGGACGCACCGGTGAACATGTTGCGGGTGTACGCCTCGTGACCGGGGGTGTCGGCGAGAATGAAATTGCGTGTGGCCGTTGAGAAGAAGCGGTAGGCCACGTCGATGGTGATGCCCTGCTCGCGTTCGGCCCGCAGACCGTCGGACAGGGCGGCGAGATCGGCGACACCTTCGGTGTCGGTGACCGATTCGAGGTGATCGAGCGGCAGACTGTCGGTGTCGTGGAGCAACCGGCCGATCAATGTGCTCTTACCGTCGTCCACCGAACCGGCGGTGGCGAGCCGGAGCAGTTGGCGTGTCATCAGAAGTACCCCTCCCGTTTGCGGTCTTCCATGGCCGCGGCGGACGTGCGGTCGTCTGCGCGGGTCTCGCCGCGCTCGGACACGGTGGATGCGGAGATCTCGGTGACCACGTCGGCAATCGTGGTGGCCCGTGACCGGACCGCGCCGGTGATGGTCAGATCGCCGACCGTGCGATAGCGCACCCATTCCACGGAAGCCGACTCCCCTTCCGCCGGACTGGTGAATTCCGAAGTGGCGAGCAGGATTCCGTCACGCTCGAACACCTCGCGCTCGTGGGCGAAGTAGATCGGCGGCAACTCGAGGCCTTCCAGCTCGATGTACCGCCAGATGTCGAGCTCGGTCCAGTTGCTCAGCGGGAAGACGCGGACCTGTTCGCCCCTGCGGATGCGCCCGTTGTAGAGCGACCACGGTTCGGGTCGCTGTGCACGCGGGTCCCATTGACCGAACTCGTCGCGAAAGCTGAGCACCCGCTCCTTTGCCCGAGCGCGTTCTTCGTCGCGCCGAGCGCCGCCGAACGCCGCATCGAACTTGCCGGCCTCCAGTGCGTCGAGCAGAGTCCTCGTCTGCAGGCGATTGCGCGAGCCGGCCGGTCCGCCGACCTCCTGCACGCGCCCGGAGTCGATCGATTCCTGCACCGAACCGACGATCAGCCTGTGCCCGCCCTCGGCGAGGCGCCGGTCGCGGAAGTCGATGACCTCAGGAAAATTGTGCCCGGTGTCGACGTGCAGCACCGGAAAAGGCAGTGGCGAGGGCCGAAAGGCCTTCTCTGCCAACCGGAGCAGCACGATCGAGTCCTTACCCGCCGAGAAGAGCAAGACCGGTCGCTCGAGTTCGGCCACCACCTCACGGATGATGTGCACCGCCTCGGCTTCGAGAACTCGCAGCTCATCGACGTGGGTCACGTCGGCGGTGATCTGCGTTGTCATACTGGCAACCCCCTTTGTCGGGCCTCGGCGCGGTATCGCTCTACCCATTCACCGGACCGGTTGTTCGCTTGACGTTCCAGCACCGGCGGCGGCGCTGCGGCAGGGTCGAGATCGAGGGCGGCGAGGATTCGCGCCGTGACCCCGGTGGAGTCATTCGCCAGCTCGCTGTAGTCGACCTCGAACGGCGTGATCGACTCCTGGTCGAACCAGGTGCGCCAGCCGCGCTCCTGCTCGCGCAAGATCGTGACCAGGTGCGCGATGCCGTCTGCGTTGTACTGCGCCGCCGCGTCGACCTCCGGCTCTGCGTGTCCCCGCCACACCTGCGTCTGCACCGCACGCCAGAACGACACCGCCTGCGCCACGACATCCGGCCGGTTCACCTTGATGTACAGCGGTTCCTCGCCGATCACGCCGGCGATGGCAGATCGGAGGGCACCACCGGATCGGCCCGTGAAGCCCTCGGCCCGGTCGATCACCAGCGGAACCTGATTCCACATCAGCTTGCCGCCCCAGACTCCGTTGGGGGTGCGCGCCTCCCGCGCGATGCGCTCACGCCATTGGTCGCTGGTCTCGGTGCTCGGCGTCCCCGCCCGCAGCGGGGCCAGCAGGGCGAGCACAGCGGGATCGGTGACGTCGGCGAACCACTGGCGCGGTTGCGGCGGCAGAGAGGTCGACGGCAGGTACTGGAAGAACTCCTCGGGTTCACCGGCAATCTTGCTGGCCCGCAACGATTCGACGAGGAGGGTGCTACCGCTGCGTTGCGATGCGCATACGAGGTAGGAGCGCGGAGCGGAGGCCATGGATTCGAATATAGAGATCACACCGTGTGGGTTCCCCAGCCGCGACGGCTGATATTCACCACGATTCCAACCGTTGACAGCTTTCGGCGATTGTGTGGGTCAGAATCGCTCCCGGTGGCGCTCCTGTTCGAGGACGGCGTCGAGATCGGCCAGTCGTTCCATCGACGCCACGGCCCGCCGCGTTCGCATGTTCTTGGCGAGCCGGTCACGGTGGCGATGCGTGAAGGCCCAGTAGCCGGCAGTGAACGGGCATGCGTCCGCGCCTATCCGCTTGCGCGGATCGAACTCGCAGTCCTTGCAGAAGTCGGACATCTTGTTGATGTAGGCGCCGCCCGAGCTGTAGGGCTTGGTCGCCATCTTGCCGCCGTCGGCGTGCTGACTCATGCCCACGACGTTGACCGGCATCACCCATTCATAGCCGTCCACGAAGTTGGCCGTGTACCAGCGGGTGAGCTCGTCCGGGTCGTATCCCTGTTGCAGCGCATGGTTTCCCAGCACCATCAACCGCGGGATGTGGTGGACCCATCCTCGGTCGTGGACGCCACCCAAAGCATCGGAGAGGCATTTGGCCGTCACCGCGCCGGCATCGAGATCGCGGAACCAGTCGGGCAGCGGCCGATGCGCGTTCAATTCGTTGTTCCCGGTGCGGTAGTCGCGACCGAAATGCCAGTACAGATGCCAGACGAACTCACGCCACCCCAGGATCTGCCGGATGAACCCCTCGGCGGATGCCAACGGGACCGACCCTTCACGGGCGGCGGCTTCGGCGGCATGAACCGGGTCCAGCGGGTGTAGCAGCGACAGATTCAGCGGCACCGACAACAGCGAGTGGGACATCGACCAGTCCCCACCCATCATCGCGTCCTCGTATGGCCCGAAATCGGCCAGCCGATGGTCGATGAACGTCTCGAGAGCGGACTGCGCCTCCGCCGCGGTCACCGCGAACAGCCGCGGCCCGTCGACACCCGACCACGGTGCGTCGAGTGCGTCGAGGTCGGCGCGCACCTGCTCGTCGATCCCGTCCTCCTCGGGCCACCAGGGGTCGGGCACTCCCAGGGTCGGCGTCTTGGGCGGCGACTTCCGGTTGTCGTGGTCGTAGTTCCACGCCCCACCCATCGGTTGATCGCCGTCCATCAGGATGTCGAAACGCGTGCGCTGATCGCGATAGAACATCTCGAGGCGAAAGCGTGAACTGTTCCCCGCCCACTGTTCGAAGTCACTTCTGGGAAGAGCGAACGACGGATTGGGCAGGACCTCCTCGACGAGGCCCTCCGCCTGGAGGCGATGCACGAAGTCGTGAGCGGCCCACGAGGTCGGCTCATGCACCACCACCGGTCGGCCGAACTCGACGAGGGCGTCGCGGTAACCGTCCGCTTTCAGGTAATGGGCGCGCTCGCCGAGGTCGTCGGCCAGGTGCCGCATCCCCGACAGCAACAGATGCGCCTTCTGCCGGTGGCCTGCCCGCCTCCGCAAGGCCGCGGTGGACTCGATGAGGACCACCTCACGTCCGAGATGGCCGTCGGCGGAGTGGATATGGGGACCGAGTTGGTCGGCAAACAACCACAGCGGCGCCGAAGAATCGCTCACCTCGTCCAGCGTACGGTTTGCTCAGCGGCGGGCCACGGAATCGACGATCTCGTCGATGAAACCGGGCGTCACATCGAGACGCTGCATCGCGGTTCGATAGATGATCGGCCCCAGGGTTCTTGCCACCACGTCTGCCTGATCGAGTTTTCGATCCAGTTCACCACGCTCGACGGCCTGGTCGATCATCCCTTCCATCACCCGGTATGTCCGCTCGATGAGCTCGGCACCGAGGTCCGCGATCACCGTGTGATTGTCGGCCTCGGCGATCATCAAGGCGATGAACTGCCGACTGGTCGGCAGGGCCAATTCCACAGCGGCGTGCGTGAGCTGATTCCGCAGCCACTCGTCGAATGGTTCGTCGCCGGGCTGCATGATCGTCTGATCGATGTCGCGCAGGGTGTCGACGAGCAGGTCCAGTGTGGTCGGCCAGTGCCGGTAGACCGTCGCCCGCCCCACCCCCGCCTTGAGCGCGACACGCTGATGCGTCAGCCCCGAGGCGCCTTCCTCCTCGAAGATGCGGTGCATCGCCTCGATGACCACTTGTCGTGTGCGGGTGATCCGCGCATCGACGGCCGGTTGTTCAGTCACGTATCGAGCATATGCGAGTGGGCGTGTCCGATTGTTGCGCAAACGAATGTTCGTGAAGTCGGCAACTATATTTCACTTTCTTTTGTCGCCCCCATCGAGAAATGTTTTCGGCCTCCCCGTACTCTCATCTAAACGCGTTCGACCGGCGACAACAAAGAACGCCCTGCCGAAAAGAAGAGAATTGTGCGAGACGATCAACACGAACGGAATGTGATTGCAACCGTTCTCACATATGCATTTGTTCTCTTGATACTCGGCGGCGGAACCGCCGTTACTCTTGCACTCATTCAGGCGACGCCGGAGAACCGGTCACCCACGGTCGCCGACAGCAGGTCGGTTGCATCGCTCATCGCCGGGGCGCCACAGACCCATCAACTGGGTGACGCTGTGGTGGTCGACACCGGTGGCGGTGAACTCCAGATCACACTGGACAACGTGCGCGCGGGCGCAGAGGGAGCGGACTGTTCGGGCGGCTCTCTCCACGTCGTGGACGCCACGGTCCGATTGGTGCGCGGCACCGCACTTCTCGAGCCCGCAGAACTCACTGCGCGCACGTCCGGCGGAAGCCAATTGACAACCGTCGCAACAGCACTCGAGCACCCACTGCAAGCGACAACCCTCACCCAGAACGACGTGGCCACGGGATCGGTCGCGTTTGTGCTACCCCCTGGCGAGACGATCGTGGCCCTGTCGTTTGCAGGCGGTTCAGAAGTGGCGACCTGGGCGGTGCCCGATGACACCTCCGGCCCGCTCGAGCCCTGAGGTCAACTCGAAAGACACTCTGCTCTGCCGACTACAGCGGCAGAGACAGCTCCTTCGCCCCACCCGGTTGTGAGCCAACCCGCCGGAACCACTCGGTACCGAACGCAGCTTTCAATTCCTCGTCCGCCAATTTCAGCACAGGGCCGAAGTCGCCGATCTGGGTCTCGTGCACTTGCATCGCCGCACGCTTGGCCGCAATGGCCGCGGCCACGTCCACCCTTGTGGTGATCTCCGCTTCCGGGGTGCCGAACGATTCGAAATCGATCGGCGAGTCGTCGTTGTTCCATTCCGGATTCGACATCAACATCTCGCGCATCTGATCCCGATTGATCACGCTCTCGTACACGTTCTGCACGCCGGCGATTTCCGCGGCGCGCATTCCGACGCGGTGCACCTGGATGTGGTCGGGGTGCCCGTAACCGCCGTTGCTGTCGTACAGCGTGATGACATCCGCCTTCTCCTCGCGGAGCACAGCGGCCAGACGTTCGGCCGCCTGCTCGACGGGGACGTTGGCGAAGGCGTCCGGGCTGTTGTTCTCCGGCGTGCCGGCCATCCCGGAGTCGGCGTAGCCCAGCATGACCAGGCGGTGCGCGCCCAGGATGCGGGCAGACTTCTCGAGTTCGGTACGCCGACGCTCGGCGAGCGATTCGCCCGGGACCAGCAGTCCGTCGGGGACCTCACCCGCAGCACCGTCGGTGGCCGTGACGAGTACCACCCGGTGGCCGGCATCGGCCGAGAGCCGGATGATCCCACCGGTCCCGAACACCTCGTCGTCGGGATGAGCGTGGAAGCAGACGAGGACACCCATGAATCAACCGCCACCTAGTGTTTGCCGAATGCACCAACCGGCACCGATCGGTGCCGGTTCTGACGTGGAGCCGCCTGCGAGAATCGAACTCGCGACCTTTTCATTACGAGTGAAGCGCTCTACCGACTGAGCTAAGGCGGCGTGCTGCCAAGGCAGCGCAGACGAGTCTATCGACCGGAGCCGACAGCGACCAAACCGGCTCAGTCAGTGAGCTCTCGATGCGGCAAAAGGCCCAGCTCCGCAGCTTTGTCGATGAGATACCGCGTGGTCGCGATCCGGTCCGGCACATCGTCTCCGGGTGTGACGACGTCGAACCCATTGCGGATCAACGCCGACCCGACAAACCCGGTCCACACGTCTGCGGCCGCCGTCGGAAGGCCTCCGTCGGCCAGCCCCCGAACGAACTGGCCCACGACGTCTGCGATGAAGCCTTCACCCATGGCGATCGCGGGACTGCCCCGACCGAACAGCAGTTGCCCGAGGTCATAGCCGACCGCATGCCGGGGAAATTGCGCAGTGTCGATCAGGACGATCGTGCGTGGATCTCGGGGATCTTGGCGCAGATTCTCGGGCGCGGCGTCACCGTGAACGGGCGTTTGGGGCAGTGCGTGAACAACGCCGAGCACGTCCTCGAGATGTTCACCCACCCTGAGCAAGTCGCTGACGAGTTCCGGCGTGACGAGGTCGCCCGCGGCATCCCCCGTCGGTCCGGAGAGAAGCGGGAGCAGGCCGGACATCACGCGACCCCTCGCGATCATCGTCAGAGCGAAGCCGTCCTCGAACGCCTCGGACATCGCCGATCCGGCCAGAGAACGACGGCCTGCCAGTTCACCGAGCAAGCGCGCCGTGCCTGCTATCTGCTCGGCGGTGAACGGCGCAGATGCCTCTCCCAGGTCCTCCATCCACATCGTCCGGAGCTGATCGCCGTGCCACTGCGATTCCAGGAGCCCGACCGCGCGCATGCCCACCGGGCACGCCGCCGTGAGCTCGCTCAGCACCTCGGGCTCACCCGACCACGGGAACGTCGCGAGAAACATCGCCCGATCTGAGTCGGAGAGCTGGGCGAGCATCGGCCAGCCGCTCGGGTGTCGCAATGCCTTGACCACGGAGGTGGCCGAACCGTTGGCCCCGACGATGTGCACACGCCAGAGGCCACCTGTGCCCGGCGCAGCAATCTCGAAGTCGAGCGGCCGGGCCGAGTAGGTGACGGACCCCGTCACACCAAGTGCGCGAGCCACCGTGGACAACGTGCTGTCAGTAGGAACCGGCATCTCGATCATGATGAACACCGCCAGAGTAGTAAACTAGCTTGATCAATGGCCTTTATACTAAAGGAACTTTACTAAATGGCGCAACGGTCTCCCATGACTCATCTGGCGGCCCTGATGGACGACGCGTTCACGCAATTCCGACGGGATCTGCTCACCCAGGTCGGCGACGTGGGACCGCTGCGGCCGTCACATCTGCGCATCCTCGATTCCGTCGACAAAGACGGCACTCGGCCCAGCACCCTTGCCGAGCGGACCGCGATCACAAGGCAAGGCATCTCGCAATTGATCGGCCACCTCGAAGAGCACGGATACGTCGAGTCCGTACGCGACCCGACTGATCGCCGCGCCACGATGATCACTCCCACACCCCGCGGGGTGGCCGCGGTGCACCGCACGCGCGAAGCGATCGGTGAGGTGGAACGCGTCTGGGCCGATCGGCTCGGCCCGGACCGCTACGAGGTGTTCCGCACCTGCCTCGAGGAACTCGGTACCGCCGAACCGCCGGCGACGTGAGCATCCGCCACACTCAGTGGCGCAGGGCCAAGCCGATCTTGGCGACCATCGAATCGACCGCGAACTTCGGTTTGACGTTGAAACCCAACGACTCCCGGCATTCCAGAACCGCCTCGACGCAGGCCAGCAGTTCCTCGCGACGGGCGTAGCCGGCCATCGCGACAGTCTGCTCGGACATGTCGGGGTGCATCGCGGTCACCGACGATCCATACGACGCCGCCAGCGCGTCCCGGAACAGAGCCGCCAGATCAACGAGCGCGCGATCAAGGAGGTCGCGCCCGGTACGCGTCTCCCGGGACTTCTGCCGGCGTTCGAGATCCTTCAGGATTCCGGCCGAACCCCGCATGGCCCCGACCGCACCTTTTCCCGTGCCGCCGGCCCCGAGCGCAGTCCGCATCTCCTCGGTCTCGGCCTCGTCGAGCCTGGCACTGATGGCCTTCGCCGCGGCGTCGGCCGACTTCACAAGAGCCTCGGCCGCCGAGTATGCGGTCGCGTCCCTGGTGGCCGCCCGTGCGACTGCCAGCGCCTGCTTGCGCTGCTCACGGGCCTCGTCGTCAGTGGCCAGCCGTCGCGCCCGACCGACATGACCGCCACACACCGACGCGGCCCACTTCGCCATGTCCGGATCGATGCCGTCGGACTCGATGAGCACCTCGGCGATCGAGGCCACCGACGGCATGGTCAGCGCCACGTGTCGGCACCGCGACCGGAGCGTCACCGAGATGTCCTCGGGATCGATGCTGGGGGCGCACAGCAAGAACACCGTGCGAGGTGGCGGTTCCTCGACCGCCTTCAACAGCGCGTTGGCCGCGCCTTCGGTGAGCCGGTCGGCATCCTCGATCACCACGACCTGCCAACGACCCACACTGGGACGGCGCGCAGCGGTCTGAACGATGGCTCGCATGTCCTTCACCGGAATCGACAATCCCTGCGGGACTATCCTCCGAACATCCGAATGTGTGCCCGCCATCACAGTCGTGCACGCGTGACATCGCCCACATCCGGGCGAATCGGTCACCTCACATTGCAGCGAGGCAGCGAAACACTGAGCCGCTACAGACCGCCCCGAACCAGGCGGACCGGTGAACAGCCACGCGTGTGTCATCGCCGATGAGCCGGAGTCCGGGTCCCCGGCAAGCAGTGGTAAAGGGTCATTTCCGTGCGCTTGAAGGTCGCGCGAGGCGGCGAGCCGAACTGCGGCAACCGCCGCCGATGTGAGTTCACCCACCACCGCGTGCTGGCCGACGAGTCGATCGAACACAGTTGTCACAGGTCAAGCCTATCGGGCGCCTCCGACTGTCGTGTTTAACTCTTGCAAGCAGCCAGCTACCGTGGTCACGTGGTGGAAAGACAGTCACGCTTACAACGGGGATGGCACCTGTTGCGCTGGCTGGTGCGCACACCGTGGCCGGTCCTGGCTCTGGACATGCTCCGGGCCAACGTCGTCGGCGCCCTGTTCACTTTTGCCTTCCTCCGGTTCGGCCTCCCCCAGCAGACGTCGGTCCAGTTGTCCGAGATCAGCGGCCTGAGCCAGCTGGTGTTCGTGGTCTACCTCTTCATCGCCGGCCTGGTGAGTGCGTACGCCACCATCGCCCTGTCGCTCCCGGTTCTCGTATGGACCCGCCGACGATCCCGACTCGACAACGAAAGCGCACGCCGACGCGCCCTTCGCCTCCCGGTGCTGCTGGTGCAGGTGCATGGCGCCCTGTGGTTGCTCGGCGGCGCGATCTTCGCCCTGCTCAGCCTGTCGCAGTCAGCGAAGACGGCCATCGTCGTGGCACTCGGTTCGTTCGTCGGCGCCCTCATCACCTGCGTGCTGGGCTACATGCAGTCGGAAAAAGTCCTCCGCCCCATCACCGTTGCCGCGATGGCCAACAACCCTGAGAGCGCCTCGGCCCCCAGCGTCACCCAGCGCATCATCCTGTTCTGGATCATCAGCGTGGCCGCTCCCCTCTGCGTCATCATCGCACTGGTGATCGGTCAGCAGATCGGCGTGATCGACACCGACGCCGCCGGTCTGCAACGCCCGGTCCTGTGGATGGCGATCGCCGCACTCGCCTTCGGTTCGATCGGTCTCGTCCGCGTGGTGTCCGCCATCGCCGACCCCATCAAACAGCTACGGTTTGCGCAGGCAGAGGTGCGAGAAGGAAACCTCGACACCTCCGTGCGCATCTACGACGGCAGCGACCTCGGTCTCCTACAAGCAGGATTCAACGAGATGGTGGCCGATGTGCGTGAGCGCCAACAGCTCCGCAACCTGTTCGGCCGCTACGTCGGCGAAGACGTGGCGCGCCGTGCCATCGAGATCGGCACCGAACTCGGTGGCGAGGAACGCTACGTCGGGGTGCTGTTCGTCGACATCGTCGGATCGACCCGACTGGCCGTCAACCGGCCGCCCCGCGACGTCGTCAACCTGCTCAACGAATTCTTCCGGGTGATCGTCGACGTCGTCGGCCGCCACGGAGGCTTCGTCAACAAGTTCCAGGGCGACGCCGCCCTCGCGATCTTCGGCGCCCCCTTGGATCAGGAAGACTTCGCCGGTCACGCGCTGGCCGCGGCCCGAACGCTCCGTCAGGAACTGGACACCGCGCTGGGCGACACCGATGTGGGTATCGGCGTATCGGCAGGTAAGGCGATCGCCGGACACATCGGTTCGCAGCAACGACTCGAGTACACCGTCATCGGCGACCCGGTGAACGAGGCGGCCCGGCTGACCGACCTGGCGAAGTTCGAGCCGAGTCGCGTACTCGGTTCTGCCCGCGCCGTTTACCTGGCGTCATCGGAGGAAGCCGAGCACTGGGACATCGGCGAGGGTGTCGAACTACGTGGGCGCGGCATCGAGACACGTTTGGCGAGGCCGAAATACGAGGTCGAGGTCTAGCTCCACCAGCATCGTCCCCGTCGGCCGGGGCGGAGGGGCATATGCCCTCTGCCGTCGCCGACGGGGACGATCGTGGTGCTAGTCCGCCTTCTTCTTGGCAGCAGCCTTCTTCGCCGGAGCTTTCTTCGCCGCTGTCTTTTTGGCGGTGGTCTTCTTCGCGGTTGTCTTCTTGGCAGCGGTCTTCTTTGCCGGTGCCTTCTTGGCCGACTTCTTCGCCGGGCCACGAGCACGCCTGTCCGCCAGCAACTCCGACGCACGCTCGTCGGTGATCGACGCGACGTCATCGTCTTTTCGCAGGCTCGCGTTGGTCTCGCCATCGGTGACGTACGGACCGAAACGGCCGTCCTTGATCACCATCGGCTGCTCGGAAACCGGGTCCTTGCCCAGCTCACGCAGCGGAGGAGCAGCTGCTGCCCGACCGCGGCGCTTGGGCTCGGAGTAGATCTTCAATGCCTCGTCCAAGGTGATGTCGAAGATCTGGTCCTCGGATGTCAACGAACGAGAATCGGTGCCGCGCTTCAGGTATGGCCCATAGCGACCGTTCTGTGCGGTGATCTCCTGGCCTTCGGCATCCTGCCCGACAACCCGTGGCAACGACAGCAACTTCAACGCGTCGTCGAGAGTGACCGAGCCGATCTCCATCGACTTGAACAGCGACCCGGTGCGCGGTTTGGGGCCGGCCTTCTTGGCCGCCTTCTTCGCGGTTTTCTTGGCCGTCGCCTTCTTGGTGGCGGTTGCGGTGCCGCCACCGCCTGTCGGTGCGTCCAGTGGGGTCGCGCCGTCGTCGAGCGGCGTGAGTGCAGGCGGAGGAGTCAGCGCCGGGACCGAGTTCCCGTCGTCGCCTTCGTCTTCCGGATCCGGGAGGATCTCGGTCACGTACGGACCGAAACGTCCTTCCTTGGCGACGATCTCATGACCGGTGAGCGGATCGACACCCAGGGTGCGGCCCTCTTGCGGTGTGCTGAAAAGCTTTTCGGCCAAATCCAGCGTGAGCTCGTCGGGCGTGATGTCGTCGGGCAGGTTGGCGCGCTGCGACTCCGGCTCGCCCCCACCTTCAGGGGTGACCGTGCGCTCGAGGTACGGACCGAACCGGCCGACCCGCACGTACACCGGGCGCCCCTGTTCGTCGTCGAACAACCGGATCGAGTTCACCTCACGGGCATCGATCTCTTCGAGGTTCACGCCGACGAGCTTCTTGAGCCCGGTGCCGGCCTGTCCCTCTGCGCCCTCCTGCCCGTAGTAGAAACGGGTCAGCCAGGCGGTGCGATTCTCGGCGCCTTGCGCGATCTGGTCGAGGTCGTCTTCGAGGGTGGCCGTGAAGTCGTAGTCGACAAGGCGTTTGAAGTACGCCTCGAGCAGTCCGACCACCGCGAACGCGATCCAAGACGGCACGAGGGCCGAGCCCTTCTTGTGCACGTACCCACGGTCTTGGATGGTGCCGATGATCGACGCGTACGTCGACGGACGTCCGATCCCCAACTCCTCCAACGTCTTGACCAAAGAGGCTTCGGTGTATCGGGCGGGTGGGTTGGTGGTGTGCCCGTCGGGACGCAGCTCGGTCGCGGTCAGCGACTGACCTTCGACGAGATTCGGCAGGCGACTCTCGGCGTCGTCCGCGGTGCCGCCGGCCTGCTCATCCACCGTCTCCACATAGGCCGACAAGAAGCCCGGGAAGGTGATAGTGCGACCGGACGCCGCGAAGGTACAGGTCTCCCCGGTTTGAGCCTTACCGCTGATCCGCAGACTCATCGTGGTGCCGCGTGCGTCGGCCATCTGCGAAGCGACCGTGCGCTGCCAGATCAGCTCGTACAACCGGAACTCGTCGGTCTGCAGCGCCGAGGCGACCTGACCCGGCGTCCGGAAGGACTCGCCCGCCGGCCGGATGGCCTCGTGCGCCTCCTGCGCGTTCTTCACCTTGCGGGTGTACTGCCGCGGCGTCGGATGGACGAAGTTGGCCCCATAGAGATCACGGGCCTGATTACGGGCCGCTGTGATGGCCGACTCGGACAGCGTGGTCGAGTCGGTACGCATGTAGGTGATGTAGCCGTTCTCGTACAGCCGTTGTGCCACCCGCATGGTGCGGTCGGAGGTGAACCGGAGTTTGCGGCCGGCCTCCTGCTGCAGGGTCGACGTCATGAACGGCGCGTACGGGCGGCGCGTGTAGGGCTTCTCCTCGACCGACGACACCGTCATCGCGGCGCCTTGGAGCCCTGACGCGAGCGACACGGCACGCGACTCGTCGAGCACCGTCACCCCGTCGGCCTTCTTCAGCGCACCGGCGGAGTCGAAGTCGCGGCCACTGGCCACGCGGTCGCCGTCGACACTGACCAGCCTGGCGCCGAAGCTGCGGGGTGTCGCATCCGCGCCGGCGTCGAGCGTGGCGGCGATGTCCCAGTACGTTGCCGACCGGAACGCCATCCGCTCGCGTTCGCGCTCGACGATGATACGAGTGGCCACCGACTGCACACGGCCTGCCGAGAGCTTCGGCATGACCTTCTTCCACAGGACCGGCGACACCTCGTAGCCGTACAGGCGGTCGAGGATGCGTCGGGTCTCCTGAGCGTCGACCAGGTCTTCGTCGAGGTCACGGGGGTTCTCGGCGGCAGCTCTGATGGCCGATTCGGTGATCTCGTGGAACACCATCCGCTTGACCGGAACCTTGGGCTTGAGGGTCTCCAGGAGGTGCCAGGCGATGGCCTCGCCCTCCCGGTCACCGTCTGTCGCGAGATAGAGCTCGTCGACGTCCTTGAGCAGCGATTTGAGCTCGGTGACGGTGGACTTCTTGTCCGGCGAGACCACGTAGAGGGGCTCGAAGTCGTGCTCGACGTCGACACCGAGTCGCGCCCAGGGCTGACCCTTGTACTTGGCGGGCACGTCCGCAGCGCCGCGTGGGAGGTCCCGGATGTGTCCGCGGGACGACTCCACCACGTAGTTGTTGCCAAGATAAGAGGAGATCTTGCGGGCCTTGGTCGGAGACTCGACGATCACGAGCCGGCGCACGACACCGCCAGTCCCGCGGGCTGTTGTACCTGAATCCGCCACCGTCTTTGCCTGCACCTTTCCCTGGGCCTTCTGGCCCGTTTGTACCTTATGTATAGCGCTACTGACACACCTCTACCTGATCTGCCACCCGCGAAACCGGTCGGGGCCCGGTGTTCGAACCCCCCTCGGACAGGGTGTCGTCGCAGTTCAGCGATCGATCGGCGCACTCGTCAAATGAATGGCCAGCATGCGGCCGCCCCGGGGATGTCCGGAGCCTCACCCACTGATTCGATCAGACGCGTCAAGCGGCGTTTGCCTGCGATCCGCAGGGCAGGGGCGGCGCCCCGCGTGCCCACCAGCGTCGGCGCCACCCCTGCGCGCATCACAGCGGTGGCCAGAGCCCCATGGGACTCAGGGGTGTGCGGGTCGAGTCCCAACAGGTAGCGGTCGACGTCGCGCTGCCCGGCAGCGATCACCCACAGACGCAACGCCCGGGGGCTCGGCACCCACGTTGCGGGCATCGTCTTGATCGCGCCTTTTGTCCAAGCGCGATGGAGCGGCTCGAGAGCCCAGGTGGTGGCGGTACCCACGAGCGGCGAACCCTCAGACGACACCGAGACCTCGGGAGTCAGTCCGCACCGTTCCATCTCGTCTGCCAGCGCTTGTGCCCGCCAGTCGTCGGCCACGACCACCGAGACGCGTGCGCCGCGAGATCCGATCGTGGTTTGTCCGGCCGACGCCAACAGACCGGCGAGATCGTCCACAGACGGTTCGTCGGTCTCCGCGGAGAACATGGACAGCTGACCCACGATGAAACCGTACGGTATGCGGGCCGGAAAACGGCTCACCCCCGGACACCGGAATGCGGCGACCGGGGGTGAGATCGTCGAGCACCGAAAGAAATGCCCGAATCAAACGGAGGTTCCTCGCGTGGTGCGAAGGTCCTCGGGAGTGACCTACAGCGCGCGAACGCCGGTGGCCTGTGGGCCCTTGGTGCCCTGACCGACCTCGAACTCGACCCGCTGGTTCTCCTCGAGGGTGCGGAATCCGTTCCCCTGGATCTCCGAGTAGTGGACAAACACGTCGTCCGGTCCATCATCAGGCGCGATGAAGCCGAAGCCCTTCTCCGCGTTGAACCACTTCACAGTCCCCTGTGCCATCTTGCATTCCTTTTCTTCACCCGGGTGCGGCGGGGAGTTACCCCGCCGGGCCGGTTCCGACCGCCATACCTACTGGCGTCGCTCACGGGATGAACCCGCGCACCAACCTTCAGTACCACGCTCGCAACACGATCCCGAGAGATCGGCCAAATGCTTGAACCGCCCCCCAGAAGCTGCGACCGAGATCAGTCAATCATGTTCCGGGCGTGCACAACAGTCGAGAGTTCAATCTGATTCCAAACGTGGCCACAACCGTGATTGTCGGCAGCAATCGGTACGATCACGACGTGGTGAACTGGCTTTATGAGTAGTGATGATTTCGGCTCCGCGCTACTGGCGCGAACATTGGCCGGGATCTCCCCTGACGAATCGCCCCTCACGCACAAGTCGGTAATTCCCAGCCGGACAGCATCTTTCGCCGAGTGGCCGAACTGGGTCGCCGGTCCGGTTGAGGAAGCGCTTGTGGAGGCGGGTGTCCGCAGGCCTTGGTCGCACCAGGTGGCGGCCGCCGAACACGCCTGGGCCGGTCGACATGTGGTGCTTTCCACGGGCACCGCGTCCGGTAAATCACTCGCCTATCAAGTGCCCATCTTGAGCAGGATGCTCGCCGACCCGCGGGCCACCGCGCTCTACCTCGCGCCCACCAAAGCGCTCGGCGCGGACCAACTCCGCTCCGTCAGCTCGCTCCTGGCCGGGCGAAAGGAGTTCCTGCACCTACAGCCCTGCGCGTACGACGGAGACACCGAACCCGCGGTCCGGCAATGGGCACGCGAACATTCGAGGTGGATCTTCACCAACCCCGACATGCTGCACATCGGAATACTCGGCTCCCACGGGCGATGGCGACATTTCTTACGCGGTCTGCAATTCATCGTCGTCGACGAATGTCACCACTACCGCGGCGTATTCGGGTCGCACACCGCCCTGGTGTTGCGGCGTCTGCTGCGATTGGCACGCGCGGTCGGTGCCGATCCGGTGGTGATCGGGGCCAGCGCCACCTCGGGAACGCCAGGTGCGGCTCTGAGCAGACTCGTCGGCGCCCCCTGCGAGGAGATCACCGAGGACGGGTCGCCTCACGGTGCTCGCACCGTCGCTCTGTGGGAACCCGGTTTCGTACCCGAGATGACCGGCGAGAACGGTGCGCCGGTGCGTAAGCAGGCCGGCGCCGAAGCGGCCCGCATCCTCGCCGACCTGGTACTCGAAGGCGCCCGGACGCTCTGTTTTGTACGCAGCCGCCGAGGAGTGGAGCTGGCCGCACTCTCGGCCAAACGGATTCTCGACGAGGTCGACCCCGAGTTGTCGTCGCGGGTGGCCGCGTACCGCGCCGGTTACCTCGCCGACGACCGCAGAGTGCTCGAGCGCGACCTCGCCGACGGTCGACTACTGGGGGTCGCGACGACGAACGCGCTGGAGCTCGGCGTCGACATCAGTGGTCTCGATGCCATTGTGGTGGCGGGTTTTCCGGGCACTGTCGCGTCGTTCTGGCAGCAGGCCGGTCGCGCCGGCCGCCGCGGTGAGGGTTCACTGGTGGTGCTCGTCGCCCGCGATGACCCCCTCGACACCTATCTCGTGAACCATCCGGAAGCGTTGCTGGACAAGCCCGTCGAGGCAACGGTCACCGACCCCACCAACCCGTATGTACTCGGTCCTCAATTGCTCTGCGCGGCAGCCGAGATGCCGTTGAAAGAGGCCGAGGTGGACGCATTCGGCGCACGGGAGCTGCTCGAGGACCTCGCCCGGCAGGGGCTCATCCGGCACCGGAAGGCCGGCTGGTACGTCGCGGCGGGTGTAGATCCGCATGGCGCCGTGGACATCCGGGGCGGCATCGGCGGACAGGTGATGATCGTCGACGAGACCAGCGCTCAGCTGCTGGGCACCGTGGACACCGGTCGGGCCATGTCCACCGTCCACCCCGGGGCCGTCCACATCCATCAGGGTGAGAGCTACGTCGTCGACGAACTCGACCTCGAGGACGGGCTGGCTCTGGTCCACCCAGAAGAACCGGACTGGACCACCAGCGCCCGCGAGACGACAGTCGTGGAGATCACCGAAGTGATGCAGGAACAGCGGCACGGGCCATTGAAGGTCTCCCTCGTCCGCGTCGACGTCACCCATCAGGTGGTCGGTTATCTCCGTAAGTTGCTCACCGGTGAGGTCCTGGACTCGGTGGAGTTGGACATGCCGCCGCAGACGCTGTCGACGCGGGCGGTGATGTACACGATCGAGCCCGAGGCACTCGAGGCGATCGGGATCGCCGAGGTGGACTTCCCCGGTGCGTTACACGCCGCCGAGCATGCAGCAATCGGCCTTCTCCCACTGGTGGCCACCTGCGATCGATGGGACATCGGCGGGCTGTCGACCAACTTGCACCCCGACACGGGGTTGCCCACCGTGTTCGTCTACGACGGATATCCCGGCGGCGCCGGGTTCGCCGACCGCGGACATGAGGCGTTCGGGATCTGGATCAAGGCGACCCGGGATGCGGTGTCGGACTGCGGTTGCGAGGCGGGCTGCCCCTCGTGTGTCCAGTCACCCAAGTGCGGGAACGGCAATGACCCCCTCGACAAGGCGGCCTCCATTCGTGTTCTCGACCTGATCCTGCGTGAACTGCCCGACAGCTGAGGCCTTGTTCCGGGTTCCGCGTTGTCGGTGTCGCGGAGTCGTGCGGCTCCTGCGCCAGGCTGTGTCGACCATCTGACTGAAATAGCTTTGATTTGCCGGGGTGAGACAGGAATTCGGGTTCTTTACGGCCTTGTTTGGGCTTACCGTTGGATATCCAAACTCGTTGAAGGATTCGGCAGAAGGATTGACGATGTCTCAGAGCCCCGGGCAGCCCGACCCGTACGAACAGACGCGGTTCAGTCCGACGTCCACACCACCGCCCAGTGGGCCGCCGCAGGGGTACTCGCAGCCGGGCGGCCAGCAGAGTGGTCAGCCCGGCGTCCAATCCCAAGGCCAGTACGGGCAGCAGCCGCAGTATGGACAACCGCACTACGGGCAGCCGCAGGGCCAGCAGCCGCAGTACGGTCAGCAGTACGGCCAGCAGCCCTTGAGTGCGCAGCAGTACGGGCAGCAACCGCAATACTCGCAGGCTGGGCAGAGCCCGTATCAGGCCGGCCAGAATCCCTATGGCGGTAGCCCTTACGGCGCGGGACCCTACGACGCGGCGGCCACCGAACCGACCACGCTGTCGAAAGCGGTCAAGATCATCGGCGGGGTGATCGCGGCGCTCGGCCTGCTGACCGTGATCGCGGCGTTCTTGCCCTGGGTCACCGGCATCGTGGAGGTCAATGGCCTCGGCGACTCCGATTACGGCGTCAAGGACGGCATGATCACACTGGTCCTGGGACTGGTCGCGGCCATCTTCGGTGTGGTCTCCGCGCTGATTGCCAAGCGATCACCGCTGCACCTGGTCGCAGGCATCATCGCACTGATCGCCGGTCTGCTGATCGTGCTCACCTCGACGATCGACATCGCCGACATCAGCGACTACAGCCCCCTCCTCGAAGTCGGTTTCGGCCTGTGGCTCACCCTCATCGCGGGTATCGGTCTGGTGATCGCCGGGATCGCGGGCATCGTCAAACGAAAGTAGCCACCCCTACTCGGCCGGGCCCGCGCGGGCAACCGCGCGGGCCTGCCGCTGTCCGAAGACACCCACTTCCACCCCCACGGCCACCGTCAGCACCACATCACTGACGTCGACCGTGCACGACACCACACCCGCCGACATCCGGCGAGTGATCACCTCAGCCCGGCCACACGGGTCAGCACCTCCGAGCGCAAGAGCCTGCGCCGCGGCCAGCGCGCCGAGATCAGCAGCCGATTGCGCCTGATGCCGGGCCGAAACAGCCGCCCCCACATACACAACCAACACCACCAATCCCGCGAGCGCCGCCACCACACACGCCCCCACCACCGTCGCCGACCCGCGCTCATCGGCAACAACCCTCACGGGTCCGCACCCTCCGGCTCCACCGCCGCGACCGCATCAGCACCCACATCGAGCATCGGAAACAGCGGCACAGACGCACTCACCCGCGCCACCACCACATCACCCTCAGTCCGAATCTGCACCTGCGCGCCCCGTGGACCGACCTGCGCGGCAACCTCTTCGGCCCGACCCGAATCACCCTGCGCCGCAATCCGCGCCGCCTCACGTGCGGCATCGATACACCGCACGTGAGCCGCCACCGCGACGATCCCCACCACCCCCATCACCACCGCAGCAACAATCGAGGCGATCGCGATGGCCGCCTCCACCGTCACCATCCCCCGCTCGTCAGACACCAGACGAGCCCGACCACGACGAATCATCCGACCGACGTCTGCAACGCCTTGTCGATGATCCCCGTCAACGCCGACACGATGTTGTCGCCAGTGACAACGGTGTACAGAATGGCCCCGAACGCCGCGGCAGCGATCGTCCCGATCGCATACTCTGCGGTCGACATCCCGTCCTCGTCTGTCATCAGCAGCGCCGCGCGTGCCTGCGCTTCTCGAAAGACTCTGTTCATCATGGTTTTTCCCCCTTTTTCGTGCCGCGGCGATTCCGCGGCAAGTCTTCACAGCAGTCCCCCGCCGAACACCGGCCCGGCCAATCCGATGACCACCGGCACGATGCCCAGACAGACAAAGGCCGGCAGGAAACACAGACCCAGCGGACCGCTGATGGCGACACCGGCGCGCTCGGCTGCCGCGGCCGCCCGGTCTTGCGCTTCGGCCCGCTGACCGTCCGCCAACTCCCCGAGGCCACGCACCGGCGACGATCCGGCACGCGCCGAACGCCTCGCCATGGCAGCCAGGGCATGTGCGGCCGGATCGGCGTCGTCGGGAACGGCCCACGCACGCAACGGATCCGCGCCCAGCGAGAGGAGGTCGGCGGCCTCGGCAAGGGTTCTGCCCAGGGCCGGTGGCGCCGAGTCCGCCACCACGCGGGCCGCCATACCAACCGGGAGTCCCGACCGCAGGCACACCGCGAACAGTTCATAACTCGCCGCCGCAGCGAAGGGCTCGTCGCCGTCCTTCGGCTTTCCCAGCCAACGCGGCTCCCGACTACGGGGTGTGCGAGTAGGCGGACCGACAACCCGATAGGTGCGCCACACCGGACCTGGTATCAGCCACAGTCCACCCGCCCCGGCCACGGCGGCGACCACCCACGGCGTCACAGGGCGGTCACCTTGCCCACGATCCTGCGCGACCACAGCAGGCCGCAACACACCAGCGCCACACCGACCACCAGCAGCACGCCACCAAGGCCACCACCGAGCAGCACCGACAGCGGAGCCGCCCCGATGGCCTGCCCCAACACGATCCCGAGGACGGGCAACAACGCGAGTACCAGTGCGGTGGCCTTCGCACCGGCGAGCGCAGCCCTGGTTCGCTCACGAAAACGGTTGCGAGCCATGAGGTCCGACCGCACGGACGTCAGCAGTTCGGCCATCGGCAGTCCATATTGCTCGGCCGTGCGCCACGCCACCGCGACCCTGCGCCACGACTCGCGCTGATTGCTCTCGATCTGCTCGATGCCACCGGCGACATCACCCCCGAGCGCGGCCCGACCGGCCATCATCTGCAACATCGCGAAGGTCGCAGCACGATCGACACAGTCCTGCGCGGCCTGCCGGCACGCATGAGCGGGGTGAGCACCGACGCGGAGCTCGGCGATCATGACCTCGAGCGCTGCCAGCAGCCGGGCCATCTCAGCTGCGGCGTCGCTCTCCCGTCGTCGCGCCACCACCGCCAGGTAGATCATCGCCGAAGCCATGCCGGCCGCGAGTGCGGCTGCCGGGCCGAATACCGCCAACGCCACCACCGGTGCCGCACCGGTGAAACACGCTGCAGGATCCCCGATTCTTCGATGGGGAGGGCGGGCTGTCCCGGCCAGCCCGGCTGCGCGCAGATGCTGCGGGGTACGAGGCCACATCAGCAGAGCGACCGCAACAGCGGCGAGGACGGCGCTCACCGGCGCAGCCTCGAGCCGAGGAGATCGGCGAGATCCATTGCGGCTTGCGCGAATCCGTCATCTCGATCCCAGACCGGCACGATCTTCACCAGGCCGTCGTCGCCGCGGCGGACCATGCCGATCTCGGCGACGCCCCGGGCGCCCGAGGCGTCGCGGAAGACGCCGATCACGACGGAGATGGCTGCTGCCAGCTGACTGTGTAACGCCGGGCGATCCATGCCACCGAGCGCGGCGAGCGCCTCCATTCGCGCGGGTACCTCCGCCGTGGAGTTCGCATGCAGTGTTCCCGCGCCACCGTCGTGTCCTGTGTTCATCGCGGTGAGGAGATCGACCACCTCGGCGCCGCGGACCTCACCGACAACAATGCGATCGGGGCGCATGCGCAGCGCCTGGCGAACCAGCGCGCGTACCGGAACCTCCCCCGCACCTTCGACATTGGGCGTACGGGCCACCAGCCGCACCACATGAGGATGGCGCGGGGCGAGTTCGACCGCGTCCTCGACGCACAGAATGCGTTCGGCCGGATCAACTCGGCCGAGCAGGGCCGACAACAGAGTTGTCTTGCCAGCACCGGTCCCCCCGACAACCAGGAAGGCCAGCCGGGCGTCGATGATCGCCTCCAAAAGAGTCGCCGCCTCCGCGACGATCGCACCCGACGCGACCAACGCGTCGAGGTTCTGCGTGGCCGGCCGGAGGACTCGCAGCGACAGACACGTGCCATCGACGGCGATGGGTGGGATGACCGCGTGCAGGCGCACGTTGTAACCCCGCCTGCCGACGTCGGTGAGTTGACCGTCCACCCAAGGCTGCGCGTCGTCGAGGCGTTTGCCCGCGGCGAGCGCCAGCCGCATGGCCAGTCGCCGGACTGCATCGTCGTCCTCGAACTCGATCGTCGACGGCTGCAGCCCGTGGCCTTGGTCGACCCACACCTGTTTCGGGCCGACCACCAGGATGTCGTTGACCGTCGGTCCTGCCAGCAAGGTCTCGAGCCTTCCGGCGCCCACCAGTTCGGTGTGCAGGAACCGCAGGGCGTCAAGGAGATCGGTGTCGCCGAGGACTCCACCGGCTTCTTCCCGGACCACCGCGGCCATCACCTCGGGGGTCGGGTCCTGTGCGGTCGCGGCCAGTCGTTCCCGGACACGGGTCAGCAGAGCCGCTCGAGTGGTGCCGGCTACATCGGTCCGAGTGGTCATCGCCGCCCCCGACGTGAGTCGACGCCACGCTGGAGCACGGCTTCCGCGGTCCGCCGCAGCGGTGATCGCCGACCGAGTACAAGGCCGCCGGACTCGAGTTGCCAGGGAACTCTTGGGTCCGACCGCGTCGCACCGAGCAACGGGAGACCGATCACCTCGGCCACCTGCCGGGCCCGCAGACCCCCCGGGGCAGGGCCACGGACCACCACTTCCAGTCGCCCGCTGCGTGAGCCCATTCGTCGCACCACCTCCCGGGTGGCCGCGCACGACCGGATGGTCGCCGAGCAGACGACAACCACGACATCGGCCGCCTCCACCACGGCCGCCGCCAGCTCGTCATCTCGCCGGGGCAGGTCGACGACCACCACATCGCCGTGTGCACGGCAGGCGTCGATTGCGGCGAGCGCCGTCTCGGGACGCACAAGCTGCGCGGATCCTCGGCGGCTGGTCAGGACGGCCAGGCCGCCGCGCGCGTGGGGCAAGGCGGCGTGGAGTGAGTCGGCTGCCACCTGGCCGCTTTCCAGGGTCAGTTCCTGCCATCGAAGGCCGGGTTGGTCCTCGATGCCGAGCATCAGGTCCTGGCCTCCCCCCAGATCGTCCAGATCCAGGAGTAAGGCGCCGGCGCCCTGTTCGGTCGCCAGCAGCCCGACGGCCGCCGCCAAAGTCGACGCTCCGGCGCCGCCATGCCCAGCCAGCAGAGCGACCGCAACACCGGATGGGCCGGTGGGTGTGCGAATGCGTGACAGGGCGGAGACGACGGCGTGCTCGTCGTCGGGCAGGACGAATCCGTCTTCGGCCCCGAGGGCCAGCGCCGTGCGCCACATGTCCGGTCCACTGCCCGTCAGCCCGACCACCATGACGCCGGGTCGGCGGGGCAGACCGGCCGACAAAGTGGCGTCCACGGTGGTCGCGTCGACGAGCACCGCGGTGGCCTCGGACCACTCGCGACGACAACGGTCAGGTGCCGCACGCCACACCTGATAGCCGGAGGCTGCTGCGACACGTGCCACGTCATCGACGACCTCGGACGAGACCATGACGAGCACGCTTGGTGATTCGGGCATGGACTCAGCATCGGGTACGCCACCGACCGGGGAACCTGGCCGAACCCTCCATCTGTGGATGGCCGACGGTCTGTGGACAACCCGATCCGTCAGACGGTCGAGCAGGCACACACGCCACACAGAACTGCAGGTCAGAACGGTGAAATGCGGGGAATGATCGTGTGGGTCAGATGACCGACAGACCCCGGAAATGGGGACGACCCCGGCCAGGGGGGGAGGAGGCCAGGGTCGTCGCGTTCAGCCCCGGGGGGTCGGGCTGAAAGCCCCGGATCAGGTCCGGGTAAGAACGACTATACACAAAAACTCCGGATTGATTGCAACTTCAACCATTTGTTTCTCGTCATGCCGATCCGACATCGTTAACGGCCTCCGCTGTAGTCCGAACCGATGAATCTGCGCCCGGGATGGACGGCCGACGTACCCTCGACACGTGACTTATTCCTGGCCCGCGGACGGTGGTCCGGAATCCACCTCCGGCCCGCGGATCGCCGCCTTCTTCGACCTCGACAAGACCATCATCGCGAAGTCGAGTTCGCTGGCGTTCTCTCGCCCGTTCTTCGACCAGGGGCTGATCAACCGTCGCTCGGTACTCAAGTCGTCGTACGCCCAATTCATGTTCTTGCTGTCGGCCGCCGACCACGACCAGGTGGAGCGGATGCGCAAACACGTCACCGAGATGTGTACGGGATGGGACGTGGATCAGGTGTCGTCGATCGTCCGCGAGACGCTGCACGACATCGTCAACCCCCTGGTGTTCGCCGAAGCCGCGGACCTCATCGCCGGCCACAAGGCCCGGGGTCACGACGTCGTGATCGTGTCCGCCTCGGGAGCCGAGATCGTCGAACCGATCGGCGAGATGCTGGGCGCCGACTATTCGATGGCCAGCCGGATGAAGGTCATCGACGGCAAGTATGCGGGCGAGGTCGAGTTCTACTGTTACGGCGAGGAGAAGGCCGCGGCGATGAGTGAGATCGCCGCATCCATCGGTTACGACCTCTCCCAGTGTTTCGCCTACTCGGACTCCATCACCGACCTGCCGATGCTGCAGGCGGTCGGCCACCCCACGGTCATCAACCCCGACCGTGCGCTGCGCAAGCAGGCCACCGCTCTCGGCTGGCCGATGTTGTCGTTCACCAAGCCCATCTCGATCCGCGACCGCCTGCCCAACACGCCGTCTCCCACCGTGACCGCCTCGGCGGCAGTCGGTTTGGGCGCCGTGGTCGCCGGCGCCCTCACCTATTCGATCCTGGCCCGCAAGCGCCACTGACGCGCGACGCGCCCGAGCCCACCGCGAACACGAAAAACGTTTCCGCCCAACGGGAAATGTCAACCTCGAATTGATGTGCCCGAGGCCTTGATGTGACCGCGGTCACGGTGTAGAAAGTAGTTACGGAAAGCGCGGAAAGCCAAGTTCGGGCCGGAAGAGAAGGAACGGACTCCTGACCGCGCACTCCCAGCACGGATACCGAGCACCCACGCGCAGCACGCCGCGGGAGGCACCAGGTTGCGGGCCTGCGAGATCCGGCGTCGAGTTCGAGTGAGTTCCTTTGGGTGGGAACGGCTTCGAAGCGGCGGCGGAACACTACGCCTAGGTCATCCCACACAACCACCAAAGCACGCTTGGTAACTCGGATCCGTGCTAGCGGGCGGCGATCGGAACGCAGAGGCGGACCGGTACGCCGCCCGCAGTGCGTTCGCAGCAAGTCAGTGCGTTCGGAGCAAGGTCAGTGCGTTCGGGGCAAGTCAGTGCGTTCAGAGCAGGTCGACGACGCTCATCGCGCGGCTTCGGCAATCGAGTTCGCCTCTGCCGCACCGGCTTCGAGGGCATCACAGCACAACAGCACCCATTCCCGGATACGGTCGGGGTCTCCGGAACCGAAGGCGGTCGAACTGTCGCGGTACTCGCGCACGCGCTGGAACCACGTCACCTCGGGCACGCCCAGGTTGTGTGGATCAAGTCCGCTGCTGGTGCAGACAAGCCGCGACGCCGCGCGAGCGACGATCCCGTTCGCATACGTGAAGGGTTCGAGGGAGAGCAGTTCTGCATGCACCACCGCCGCCACGATGGGGGCGGGTGCCTTTGTCGCGCCGGTGATGAGCTGGGCGAGCAGAGCCAGACGCTGGCCGAGGTCGCGGTCCGCGCGGGGACGGCCCAACAGTTGCGGATCGTCGGTGAGGTCGTTCGCGGCGAGAACGTGCAGTCGCGCCAACGTCTGCAACGGAGCACGCGTCCAGGTCGACACAAACTGCGGAAGCGATCCGCCGTCGAGCGCCTGGGCCACCCGCATGGCACCCGAGAGCACGGGATCATCGAAGTCGCCGTCGCGCACCAGATCGACACTTCCACCGTCGATGGCAGCAGACGACCGTCCAGCCCGCCACGACGCCTCCGTTGCCGTCTTCTCCCACCCGCGCAGGTTCACCGGATGCCGGTGGGCAGCGGCCAGGGCATCACGCGCTCGGTCGGCTGCCTCGATCACGCCGGGCAGGTCGAGTATCGGGGCCAAAGGGTCGGTCACGAGAGGCCAGCGTACTGGGCCGAGATGGCGTGCCCGGCCGGGATGCGGCAGCGAGAGCAGACGGCCGGGGAGTCAGATCAATTCCAGGACGTGCCCGGCGGCGCGCGCTTTCACCACGGCTTCGTGACGGGTGCGGGCACCGAGACGAACCATGGCGGCTCGGAGGTAGGTCTTGACGGTGTCGACCGTGAGCCCGAGACGATCGGCCACCACCCTGTTGCCGAAACCCATCGCCACCAGCGACAGCACCTGCAGCTGGCGTGGCGTGAGTGCGATCGTCGGCTCGATCCCGGACCGGTCGACACTGGTGATCTGATCGACGAGTCGGCCGATCCGGCGCCGGGTCTGCTCATCCTCGGCACCTGTCGCGATGTCGCGGAGCTCGTGGATCCAGTCGGGAATCGGCCGCTGAGCCTGCTCGCGTGCTGCGATCGCGGCGACCCGGCGGTCCACCTCGTCGCGGATCCGCAGCTCGGTGCCGATCCGGCCGGCCTCGAGCGAGAGCGCATCCATCGCGTGCTCGCCGAGTAGTCCTCCGCCACCGCGCCAGCCGCCGTACAACAACCCTCTGACCGCGCCGTCTACGACGATGGGGGCCGCAGCCAGGTCGGTGATGCCCTCACCGAGGATCTGGTCGTCGAAGTCATGGGTGATCTCGCTGGCCGACCCGTAATCCCGAACCATCTTGGCCCGCTTGTTCAGCCACGTCAGCCCACCGAGCCCACGTTCGGGGGTGACCGTGATGGTTCGAAGGGCAGCAGTCTGGTGACCCACCGACTCGGTGACCTGGATGACATCCCGATCGCGCAGACCGGCGAAGACCACCGGGATCCCGGCTGTCTTGCGCAGACGTGCACTCGTGGCACGCACCAGTTCACGATCACTGGGACGGAGCACGCTGTTGTCTGGACTCATCTGCACTATCCACTTTCGGGGCTATTGCCTCCGATGATGCCGCAACCATCATGTGGTGTACAACACAGCGACCGCGCGTCTGTGACGGGACCGAGCACAGCGGCACGTGAATCGGTGTCCGGATCGGGCTCGCCCCATGCAGGTCGGGCAGCCAGTACGAAAGGGCAAAAGAATGAGTGAAGGAACCGCGCAAGCGGCGTACCCCCCACCCCCCGCGTTTGTCGAGCAGGCCAACGCCGGACCTGAATTGGCCGAAGCAGCCGAGGCCGACAGGCTCGCGTTCTGGGCCGAGCAGGCCCGCCGACTGCACTGGGACACCGACTTCACCGACGTCCTCGACTGGTCCGGCGCGCCGTTCGCCAAGTGGTTTGTCGGCGGCAAACTCAACGTCGCATACAACTGCGTCGACCGTCATGTCCTCGAGGGCAACGGCGACAGGGTGGCGATCCACTGGGTCGGCGAGCCGGGCGACTCCCGCGACCTCACCTACAGCCAGTTGCTCGCCGAGGTGAGCCAGGCCGCGAACTACTTCGTCGAGATCGGCCTGGTCGCCGGCGATCGCGTGGCCATCTACATGCCGATGGTTCCCGAGGCCATCGTCACGATGCTCGCCTGCGCACGTCTGGGACTCACCCATTCTGTTGTCTTCGCCGGGTTTTCGGCCGGCGCGCTGCGGTCGCGGGTCGATGACGCCGAGGCGAAGTTGGTCGTCACCACCGACGGCCAGTACCGCCGCGGCAAGCCGGCTCCCCTCAAAGCTGCTGTCGACGAAGCGCTCGGAAGCGGCGACAACGCCGCGAAATCCGTCGAGCACGTGCTCGTGGTCAACCGCACCGACTCCGACATCGACTGGATCGACGGCCGCGACGTCTGGTGGCACGAGACGGTCGCCAAGGCCGAGAACGTGCACACGGCAATGGCGCACGACGCCGAGCACCCGCTCTTCCTTCTTTACACGTCCGGTACCACCGGCAAGCCCAAGGGCATCGTCCATTCTTCGGGCGGCTATCTCACGCAGGTGAGCTACACGTTCCACAACGTCTTCGACCACAAGCCGGGCAAGGACGTGTTCTGGTGTGGCGCCGACATCGGCTGGGTCACCGGTCACAGCTACCTCGTCTACGGCCCGTTGTCGAACGGCGCCACCGAGGTGGTCTATGAAGGAACTCCCAACTCCCCCAACGAACATCGCCATTTCGAGGTGATCGAGCAGTACGGGGTGAGCATCTACTACATCGCCCCCACCCTGATCCGCACGTTCATGAAGTGGGGCAGGGAGATTCCCGATGCCCACGACCTGAGCTCTCTGCGACTTCTGGGCAGTGTCGGTGAGCCGATCAACCCGGAGGCCTGGCGCTGGTACCACGAGGTGATCGGCGGCGAGCGGTGCCCGATCGTCGACACCTGGTGGCAGACCGAGACCGGCGCGATCATGATCTCTCCCCTGCCCGGGATCACCTCGACCAAGCCGGGTTCGGCGATGGCCCCGCTCCCCGGCATCAGCGCGAACATCGTCGACGACAACGGCGAACCGGTCGGCGCGGGCGAACAGGGCTTCCTCGTACTCGACAAGCCGTGGCCGTCGATGCTGCGCGGCATCTGGGGTGATGAGGAGCGTTTCCGCGACACCTACTGGTCGCGATTTGCCGAGCAGGGTTGGTATTTCGCAGGCGACGGCGCGCGTTACGACGACGACCACGCCCTCTGGGTCCTGGGCCGGATCGACGATGTCATGAACATCTCCGGACACCGGATCTCCACCGCCGAGGTCGAATCCGCGCTCGTCGGACACCACAGCATCGCCGAGGCCGCCGTCATCGGCGCCGCCGATGCCACCACCGGCCAGGGCATCGTCGCGTTCGTGATCTTGCGGCAGGGCCAGGAGGACACCGGCGACCAACTGGTCAAGGAACTCAAAGACCAGGTCTCCAAGGACATCTCGCCGATCGCCAAGCCACGCGAGATCTACGTGGTGCCCGAACTGCCCAAGACACGCTCTGGCAAGATCATGCGACGGCTGCTCAAGGACGTCGCCGAGGGACGCGAACTCGGTGACACCTCGACGCTGGTCGACCCGTCGGTGTTCGACAACATCCGCCGCCGCAAGGCCGACTGAACCCGAGGGGCACCGGGTGGTGGCTGCTGTCAGCTCAGCTTCGAGAAGTGCTTGACGGTATCGGTTTCCAGGGTTGCGAACGTCTTCTGCGTGATGGGCAACGCGAACCTGGAGGTCTTTGCCATCACCCCACCCATCTCGATGGCGAACGACCATGTGAAGCGGCAGCCACCTCCCGACGGCTCCACTTCACTCAACTCACCGAAGCGACGAAGACTGGGCACATTGGACTGTTCCACGTAGAACGCGTTGCGGTAGGTGCCTGCCTCACGGTCTTCGTCCCAGCAGAAGAACCTCTCCGACAGTTGCGCGTATCCGGGCGCCAACTGAGCACTACGGGTTGTCCCCACGCCGTAGGGCGCCGGAGAGGTGAACGTGATCGATTTGATCACCCGGCACCAGTCGAGGGTGTTCTGCCTGGTCAGTTCGGCCCACGCCTGCTCAGGAGACACCGGGAGGTTGACACTGAATCGGTGGGTGATCGGGGCGGTCTCGAAAAAGTCCAGCTCGAACGGTTCCATGGGGTAAGTCGGCATGCCAGTCCTTCGTGATCGGGGTCGGTGGTGTCACCCGATCGACCGGACGGCCCCCGGGTGCACCACCCGACAGTTAACGCGTGCACCTCCCGACAGTTAACGCATCTACGGCGCCTCGCGCCCGTAGAAAGGTCCGATGAACCTGCAATCGGGTCGGGCATGGCAACATAAGGCCTACTAACCCCGGCGATGCAGAGATGAACGTCCGGGATGGACTCGGGCGTGGTGTCCGAGGATGGAGGAGTTGCAGTGACGCTGGACGACCGCCCTTCGGGAGATGTTCCGCCGAACGTCTCGTCGATTCCGTTGTCCGACCCCAATGTGCGCCCCGGCGGCGACCCGAGTGTCGGTGGTCTGGTCAAGGACGCCACCACGCACTTGTCGACGCTGTTCCGCGCCGAGGTCGCACTGGCCAAGGCCGAACTGACCGCCGAGGCCAAGAAGGCCGCGGTGGGGTCGGGCCTCATCCTGGTCGCGCTCACCGTGCTGCTCTACGCGAGCCTGTTCTTCTTCTGGTTCCTCGGGGAACTGCTGGACGAGTGGCTGCCTCGCTGGGCCGCGTTCGGCATCGTGTTCCTCATCCTGCTGGTCCTGGCGATCATCACCGGATTCATCGGTTATCGGGTGTTCAAGCGGATAACCGGTCCGAGTAAGACGATCGCATCGGTTCAGCGGGTGCCTGAAGTGCTGCCCACGTCCGGGCACGACGGAGTCCATCCCGCTGCAGACCTGAGCAAGCCGTCCGGCTCGCACAAGGTCCTCAAAGGCTGACGTTTGGCGCCCCCGGACCCGTCGACCGTTCGATTCGCGGGACCGTGGCATCACCATGATGTCCGCGCGAACGGCGTGCGCCTACACGTCGTCGAATGTGCGGACACACCCACCAACCGACCCCTGGTGCTCCTCATGCACGGTTTCGGGGAGTTCTGGTGGAGCTGGCGTCACCAGATCACCGCACTCACCAACGCCGGGTTCCGGGCCGTCGCGGTTGATCTGCGCGGATACGGCGACAGTGACAAGCCGCCTCGTGGCTACGACGGATGGACACTGGCCGGTGACACGGACGGCCTGATTCGCGCGCTCGGTCATTCCGACGCCACCATCGTCGGACACGCCGACGGCGGTCTCGTCGGATGGGCGACCGCGACCCTGCATCCCCGGTCGGTCCGCTCGATGGCGGTGATCTCCTCACCGCATCCGCAGGCACTGAAGAACGCCAACATGCGGGAGTCGACGCAGCGCAAGGCATTCCTGGGTGGGTTACTTCGAGCCCAGATCCCACGGACCGCCGAGCGTGACCTCACCCGTGACGACGGCGCGATGGCCGAGGAACTGATGCGACGTCGATCCGGGCCGGGGTGGCCACGCACCGACGACTTCGCGGACGCCGCCAAGCGCAATCGATCGGCGGTGCAGATACCCGGTGTGGCGCACTGCAGCCTGGAATACCGGCGCTGGGCCTTCCGGTCCCAATTCCGTCCGGACGGTTACAAGTTCCTCCAGCTGATGGATCGTCGCCTCCAGATCCCGGTGCTGGCCATGCACGGCGAACTCGATCGCTACATCCTCCGGTCCACGGTGGCAGGCAGCGCCAAATGGGTCGACCGGCTCGACTTCACCGAGGTCACCGGCAGCGGCCATTACGCACATCAGGAAAACCCCGACGAGGTCAACGAACTGCTCATCGAGTTCGCCGGGCGCTGAAGGCGACTACCCCGAATGCACGCAGGACTGCGTGTCGACCGCGGTGCTCAACCGTTCCGATTCCGCGAGGCCAGGCTTGACCTGATCAGCCGTGAGCACGAATCCGGTTTCGCTGGCCGGGTCCTCGGCGGCCCCGAATACCACGCCGAGGACGTCGCCGTCCGAGTTGATCAGCGGTCCACCGGAATTGCCCTGTCGGATCGAGCCGCGCACCGTGTACACCTCCCGGGTCACAGCAGATCCGGGATAGATTCCCGGGCCGCGGAGCTGGATGACCTCCCGGACACGTTCGGCGCTGGCGTTGAAGGGTCCTGCCTCGGGGAAGCCGAGGGCGATCGCGTCCTCGCCGGTCTTCGCGAGTTCGTCGGCGAAACGCAGCGCCGGCGCCTGCAGGCCCGGCACGTCGAGCACCGCGATGTCGGTGTTCGGGTCGAAATAGACAACGGTGGCGTCGAACTGGTCGCCTGAGGCCACCACGTGCAGGGTGGTCGTTCCCGCGACGACGTGCGCGTTGGTCATCACCCGCTCTGGAGAGACCACGAATCCACTGCCTTCCAGCGCCTGATTGCAGCTCGGGGCGACGCCCTCGATCTTCACCACACTGGGACGGACCCGACCGATCACCGGCTGTTCGAGCAGCCCCTGGTCGGGGGCTTCGACACTCGTGATGGGCGTGCGGCCGAACGGGCCGATGGCCTCCTTGAGCCCGGAACCCTCGAACATGTCCCAGAACTCGCGCGGCAATCGCTGCATCCATTGCGGCGCAAGCGAATTGACCTCGTCGATGACTTTCGATTCGCTCACCGCGCCGGCGATCTGGGGCTGGGCCGACGTGCTGATCGGGGTGGCGAGCACCCATGCGGCGAGCAGTACCGCGACTGCCTGGAGCAACGATCCGATCACCGAATCGATCCGGCGTACCGAGAGGGTCCGGATGCTGCTTCGTGCGGCCCGTCCCAGCACCATGCCGGAGATCTCCCCGACGATGACCAGCGCGACGAGCAGAAGCACGCCGGCGACGAGCCGCCATCGCTGATCCTCGATGTTCCGGATGAGGTGCGGCGCCAGGAGAACCCCCGCGGCAGCACCCAGGAGCACCCCGACAAACGCCATTGCCGACGAGACCGCACCTTGGCGGTACCCGGAGGCCGCGGCGAGCAGCGCGATGCAGATCACCAGGACGTCAACCCACGCGGCTCCGCTCACTCCTGTCCCACCTTGGCCAGCTCATCCGCGAGATCGCGGACATCCGTCTTGTCCCACGCGATCTCCCAGCCGGCCGCCTCCACGATGGCCGCGAGCAGTCCCCCGGTGAATCCCCACACCAGCATCTTCTCGACGCCGAAGGCAGGCCCACGGTAAGGACGTCCCGGGATACCGGTGGGGCGCTGCACCTGAAAGCGGTTGCGGGGGTTGACGACATCGCGCAGAGGCACCCGGACCACCCGGGCGGTCTCTGCGAGGTCCACCACCCCCACCTCCGACGGGTCGCGCCAGTAACCGATCACCGGCGACACCTCGAAGCCGGAGGGTGGCACGGGAAACGTGTCGAGGGTGGCGAGCAGGTCGACACCGGCAGGGTTCAGCCCGGTCTCCTCGACGGCCTCACGCATGGCGGTGCCGACCGGGAACTCGTCACCGTCGTCGCGGACGCCACCGGGAAAGGCGATCTGCCCACTGTGATTTCGCAACGTCGCAGCGCGTTGGGTCAGCAGCACGTCGGCGTCGGCAGGGATGCCACCGTGGTGGGTGGGGTCGCCGCTCCAGTCGCCGCTGAACAGGACCAGTACAGCTGCCGACCTCGGGTTCCGCATCATCGATCGCAGCAGTCGCTCGGTGACGCCGCCGCGGTCTTCGACCGACCGGGTGACCCCGCCGAGGTTCGCAGTGAGCCCACGAAGCCATGGCGGCACCTTCTCGTCGGGCACCAGAAGTCGGGTCATGCGTCGACGCCCAGATGTTGGCGCACCACATCGGCCACTTCGTCGGGCGACTCGAACACCCTCGGGAGCACCGCTGCCACCGTGCCGTCTGCGCGCACGAGCACGGTCGAGGGGTAGGCGCGCGGCACCCCGAGCGCCGCAGCGATCTTGGCGTCTGTGTCCACCACCGTGGGCAAGTGGACGCCAATCTCGGCGAGCAGGGTCAACGACAGAAACGGGTTCTCGGCGCCCTCTTTGCCTTGCACGGTGAGCACTCGCACGCGGTCGCCCGCCCTCTTGGCGTATTCGTCGATCACCGGCAGTTCGGCCCGGCACGGTCCGCACCAGTGGGCCCACACGTTGACGAGCATGGGGGTACCGGCCGTTGCGCTGCCCAGGTCCACCGTTGATCCGTCGGCCAGGCACGGCACGGTCACACCAGCCAGCTTCGACCCGGCCGGTGTTGGGCCCGTGGCGACCGGACAAGGCAGCAACGCGGCCTTCTCGCGGCCCTTCGCCATGTCGTCGTCGGTGACCGCGGCCTCGAGGCCAGGAAGCGCGGTGCTTCCCGTCGTCGGCATCCCGCTCGGCGACGGACTCGGGTCGGATGAGTCACGCGGCCAGATCGCGACGATCAACGCCAGGACCACGACCAGCGCGGCGACGGTCCAACGGGCGGACGTCGAGAGATGAAACCGCGCGCGCGGGCGCTCGGGTCGGGTGTCCACTGGCATCGACTACAGACCTGCCAGTCTCAGGAGATGGTCGGTCTCGGGGCCCTTGACGAGCTTGGCCGCTTCCGCTTTCTCCGTGGGTCCGAGGCCGTAGGACGGGCAGTCCGCAGCCAGCACGCACACCCCACAGGCGGGCTTGCGCGAGTGACACACGCGCCGACCGTGAAAGATCACCCGGTGCGAGAGGTCGGTCCAGTTCTTGCGCTCGATGAGCTCACCCACGGCCTGCTCGATCTTCACCGGATCGGTTTCGGCCGTCCATTTCCAGCGCTGCACCAACCTGCCAAAGTGCGTGTCCACGGTGATTCCCGGCACACCGAAAGCGTTACCGAGAACCACGTTCGCAGTCTTGCGACCGAAGCCGGGCAGCGACACCAACTCGGGCAATGTCCGTGGGACCTCACCGTCGAATCGCTCGACGAGCGCCTGCCCGAGACCGGTCAGCGAGTTGGCCTTGTTCCGGTAGAACCCGGTGGGCCGGATCATCTCCTCCAGTTCGGCGCGGTCGGCGCCGGCATAGTCGGCGGCTGTCCGATAACGCCGGAACAACGCAGGCGTGGTCAGGTTGACCCGCACGTCAGTGCACTGCGCCGACAGGATTGTCGCCACCGACAACTCCAGCGGGTTGGTGAAATCGAGTTCGCAGTAGACGTGCGGGAACGCCGTCTGCAGCGTTCGGTCCATCCGCCGCGCCCGCCGGACCAGACCGGTGCGGGTCTCGGTACCGCGCTGTGCTGCGGTCTTGCCACGCCTGGCCGGGGCCGCCCCGTTCTCGCGCACACTCACCAAATCAGGGTACGGCGGACCTCTGTGAACGGCTCTATCCGGTGGTCGACCGACGGACCTCGCGAGGCGACGCGTGGTCCGCGTCGCGTCAACGACGTGCATTCAGATGCAGATCGTGTCTCTTCTGAGACCTGCGTTGTGTTAACTACTCCCCATGCACGGACTCGCCGTACTTTTGTTCCCCGCAGTTCTCATGCTCTTCGCGTTGGCGATGGAGCGTCTGGAGAACCAGCTCGAACGACTCAACGTGCGACCGAACGATGTCGAGGAGTTCCTGGAGTCGGCTCAGCCCGAGCAGATGGACACGCTGGCCCGGTCGGGCTTTCCCGCGGCGCTCGACGAATTCCGCGATCGGAGGGTCCCCACCACGGTCGAGACCGAGCATTCGATCCGCGCCAGCTGACCATCGATACCCGCGAGCGACAGGCGTGATCGCTCGATGAGGGGTAATTAACCTGTTTCGCACCCGATACCCGTAGACTGGACGACGGGTGACGAACACAACACATCGACCGTGTGACCGGCCCCAAGTTTTGATCGTGGTCTGGCTGGACCCTAGAAAGGGGCGTAAGTGGAGGAAGTACTGGCGCGGGCGGGCATCTTCCAGGGAGTGGAACCGACGGCCGTCGCGGCATTGACCAATCAGCTTCAGCCGGTTGATTTTCCACGGGGCCACGTGATCTTCAACGAAGGTGAGCCGGGTGACCGGCTCTACATCATCTTGTCCGGCAAGGTGAAGGTCGGTCGTCGTTCCATCGACGGCCGCGAGAACCTGCTGACGATCATGGGTCCCTCCGACATGTTCGGCGAGCTCTCCATCTTCGACCCCGGACCACGCACATCGTCGGCGACCACGGTCACCGAGGTACGCGCCGTGTCGATGGACCGCGAAGCTCTGCGTTCGTGGATCGCCGATCGGCCCGAGATCGCCGAACAGTTGCTGCGCGTCCTGGCCCGCCGATTGCGTCGCACCAACAACAACCTCGCCGACCTCATCTTCACCGACGTGCCCGGCCGTGTGGCCAAGCAGCTGCTGCAGCTGGCACAACGTTTCGGCACTCAGGAGGCCGGCGCTCTGCGAGTCACCCACGACCTCACGCAGGAAGAGATCGCCCAGCTCGTGGGCGCCTCCCGCGAAACCGTCAACAAGGCGCTTGCCGACTTCGCCCAGCGCGGATGGCTGCGACTCGAAGGCAAGAGCGTCCTGATCGCAGACTCCGAGCGGCTGGCTCGCCGCGCGCGATAGAACAACTTCGAAAAACCGCCCCGATCGCTGACGCGGTCTGGGCGGTTTTGTTGTTTCTGCTGCTGCCTTGCCGGCTACTGCTCGGCCAGGTAGGCCAGCTGGGTCTTGACCGACATCGTGGCCGCAGGCCACAGTTTTTTGTCGATGTCCGCGTACACCTTCTTGACCACCTTCTTCGGCTTGGCTTCCGCGGCACTCACCCCGAGTTCGGCCAGTGCGGCACGTACCTGATCGATCCGCTCTTCGCGGTGCGCCTTGTAGTGGCGGGCCAGCGGGATCACCTCGCCATGATCGGGCCCGTGCCCGGGCAGCAACACGCAATCGTCACCCTCGACGATGATGCGGTTGAGCGAGTTCATGTAGTCGCGCAACGTGCCGTCTTTGGGATCGAGCACGGTTGTCCCACCACCGAGGATGGTGTCTCCGGTCAACATCGCCTTGCGTCCGTTGTGCTCGACGAGAAAACTCACCGAGTCGCCGGTGTGTCCGGGTGTGTGCAGCACAGTGATCTTCAGTCCGGCGGCCTCGATCACCTCCCGGTCTTGGAGTGGGCTGCTGTCGCGGGTGTACTTGTCGACCCGTGCCCGCACGGGTGCGCCGGTCAGTTCACGGAAGAACTTGATCGCGCCGGTGTGGTCGGGGTGGCGGTGGGTGACCAGCCCGAGAACCACATTGCCCTGCGCGACAACGTTCTTGACGTGCTTTTTCTTGCCCTTGGGACCGGGGTCCACCACCACACAGTCTTGGTGACCGGGCGCCCGCAAGATCCAGGTGTTCGTGCCGTCGAGTGTCATCATCCCTGGGTTGTGGCACAGGACAACCGACGCGAAATCGGTCACCGGACGAACGACACCGTACGCAGGATGCTGCGGTTCACTCATGACGATCAGGCTATATCCTGCACTTGGCGACGGCGGGGTCGACTCTGTCGGGTCGCTGCGGGTGCAGGAACCGGCTACAAAGAGGCGAGGCGCAGACGATGGGTAGATTCCACCGCCACGACGAGACGCACACCCACGCCGACGGGACAACGCACAGCCACGAACACACCGACCCAGGTCATTCCGACCACGGCGACCACAGTGGCTACGACACCGGCGCCGAACGCATCGATGTGCTCGAAGCGATCTTTACCGAGAACGACATGCGCGCCGACCTGAACCGGGCCGCATTCGACGGCGCCGGGGTACCCGCGATCAACCTGATGAGCTCACCGGGTTCGGGCAAGACCGCCATCTTGTCGGCCACCCTCGACGCCATGCGCGCGGATGTGCGCGTCGGTGTTGTCGAAGGCGACATCGCCACCGACCTCGATGCAGCACGGCTCGCCGACAAGGGCGCCCAGGTCTCACTGATCAACACTGCCAACGGGTTCGGCGGCGAATGCCATCTCGATGCCCCGATGGTGAACCGCGCGTTGCAAGATCTCGACCTGCAGACGCTTGATCTGGTGATCATCGAGAACGTCGGGAATCTGGTGTGTCCCGCAGAGTTCGATGTGGGCGAGCACGCCCGCGCGATGGTCTATTCGGTCACCGAAGGCGAGGACAAACCTCTCAAATATCCGCTGATGTTCAGCCGGGTGCACGTGATCCTGCTGAACAAGATCGACCTCCTGCCCCACCTCGACGTCGAGTTGCAGGCGTTCCTCGACACCATCGCCCAGACCAACCCGCGCGCACGCGTCATCCCGGTCAGTGCACGCACCGGAGAGGGACTCCCGGAGTGGTTCAGTTGGGTGCGTGCACTGGTCGAGCGTCGCGCAGGCTGACGACGAGGGTCAGACCTCGACGATCAACTCGATCTCCACCGGCGCCCCGAGTGGCAGCTCGGCCACTCCGACCGCAGACCTGGCGTGCGCGCCGGCCTCTCCGAAGATCTCGCCCAGCACGTTGGACGCACCGTTGATGACCTGGGGTTGACCGGTGAAGCCCGGGGCCGAGGCCACGAAGCCGACAACCTTGACGATCCGCTTCACCGAGTCGATTCCGACCAGACTGTCCACTGCCGCAAGCGCGTTCAGAGCGCAGACACGTGCGGCCTCGGTTGCCTCATCCGGCCGGACAACACCTTCGGCGCCCTCGGATACCTTGCCCTGCACCGTCAATTCGCCACCGAGCAACGGCAACTGACCCGCGGTGTAGACGAGGTTGCCGGTCTGGACTGCCGGCACATACGCGGCCAGTGGCGCCACCACCTTGGGCAGCACGATGTTCAGTTCGGCCAATCGCTGCGACCACGTCATGGCGGATCAGCCCTTGGCGCGCTTCAGGTAGGCGACGTGCTGCTCGCCCGTGGGTCCCGGCAGGACGCTGACCAGCTCCCAGCCGTCAGCACCCCACTGGTCGAGGATTTGTTTGGTGGCGTGGGTCAGAAGGGGGACGGTGACGTACTCCCAGGCAGTTGGCTCGCTCATGTGCACACCCTATCTCTCCTGAATGTGTTCGGGCCGCGTACGTTCACCAACCCGGACATCCCCTGATGACAGGGGTGAAATGCCCGGACTGCACGGTATGGTTCTCGGCCATGACCAACGTGGATATGGTGAACCCGTGACAACAGAACAGCCCACGGGCTATCGCTGGTCAGAGGCCGCTGCGAAGGCGCGCCTGCACTTCGTGTCCGGTAAGGGCGGGACCGGAAAAACCACTGTCGCGGCCGCTCTCGCGTTGACACTGGCAGCCGAGGGCAAGAAGGTCCTCCTCGTCGAATGCGAGGGACGTCAGGGCATCGCGCAGATCTTCGATGTTCCGCCCCTTGCCCCCACCGAGACCAAGGTCGCCACCGCAGAAGGCGGCGGACAGGTGTGGGCACTGGCGATCGACATCGAACACGCGCTGCTCGAGTACCTCGACATGTTCTACAACCTCGGATTCGCCGGCCGCGCCATGCGCCGTATCGGTGCCATCGACTTCGTCACCACCGTCGCGCCGGGGCTTCGCGACGTCTTGGTGACGGGGAAGATCAAGGAGACCGTGGTCCGAACCGACAAGCGCGGCAACAGGATCTACGACGCGGTGGTGGTCGACGCACCTCCGACAGGTCGCATCGGCAACTTCCTCGACGTCACCAAGGCCATGGCCGATCTGACCAAGACCGGCCCCTTGCGCAACCAGAGCGACGGCGTGGTCAAGCTGCTGCACTCGGACCAGACCGTGGTGCATCTGGTGACGTTGCTCGAGGCGATGCCCATCCAGGAGACCATCGAGGCGGTCCGCGAGCTGGAGGGCAAGAATCTCACCATCGGGTCGGTGATCGTCAATCGGGTGTCGCCGCATCATCTCCCGCCCGAGTCGATCGGCGACGTCGCCGACGGCGTCATCGATGCCACCGAACTGCGCGCCCAGCTCGACAAGTCGGGCCTGAAGTACTCCGAGGCCGACTTCGAAGGCCTGCTCACCGAGACCATCGAGCACGCCAGTCGGGTGCAGGCGCAGCTCGAGGCCGGCGCCGAACTCGATGCCATGGAACTCGACAAGCTGCAGCTGCCCGCGTTCGACGATGGCGTCGACCTCGGCGGCCTCTACGAACTTTCCGAAATCCTCCAGAAGGCTGGTGCCTGATGCCGATCGACCTGAAAATGGGCGCAATCCTCACCGACCTCGGAACCAAGGTCGTGATCTGTTGCGGCGCAGGCGGAGTCGGCAAGACGACCACCGCCGCGGCAATGGCCGTGTATGCCGCCGAACGGGGACGCAAGGTGGTTGTCCTCACGATCGACCCCGCCAAGCGACTCGCGCAGTCGCTGGGTATGAACGAACTGACCAACAGCCCACAGCCGGTCAAGATCGACGGCGAGGGCACCCTCGACGCGATGATGCTCGACATGCGTCGCACCTTCGACGAGATGGTGACGCAGTACTCGACGCCTGAACGCGCCGAGGCGATCATGAACAACAACTTCTATCAGACCGTTGCCAGCTCGTTCTCCGGCACGCAGGAGTACATGGCGATGGAGAAGCTGGGACAGCTTCTGGCGCAGGATGATTGGGACCTCGTGGTGGTGGACACCCCGCCCTCGCGCAATGCCCTCGACTTCCTCGACGCGCCCCAGCGTCTCGGGTCGTTCCTCGAAGGCCGGCTGATGAAGATGCTCGTGGGCGGCGGTCGCGGTGTGGGCCGGGTCGTCAACGGTGTTGTCGGACTCGCCATGAAGGGCATCTCGACCATCATCGGCGGCGAGACGCTGCGCGACGTCTCGGTCTTCGTGCAGTCACTCGACTCGATGTTCGGAAGCTTCCGGGAACGGGCGAACCGGACCTACAACCTGCTCAAACAACCCGGCACCCAATTCGCCGTGGTTGCGGCGGCCGAACCAGACGCCCTGCGGGAGGCCGCGTTCTTCGTCGACCGGCTCTCCGAGGAGAAGATGCCGCTCGCCGGCCTGATCCTCAACCGCACCCACCCCAACCTCACCGCGATCAGCGGGAGTACCGCTGAGGCGGCCGCAAACAATGTCGACGACCCGCTGACCAAGGCCGTCCTCACGATTCACTCCGAGCGGGCGACCACCGGCAAACGCGAACTGCACCTGCTGCACAGCTTCACCACGTCGCATCCGGCGGTCCCGATCGTGGGTGTGCCGTCACTGCCGTTCGAGGTCGCCGACATGACCGCACTGCGCGCGGTGGCCGAAGAGATCACCAGCAAAGGCTGACGCCGCCGCCCGGCAGGGCGACGGCGTCAGGATGTTCGCGAAGACTCAGCCAACGCTGGTGATCTGCCTGCGACGCTGCGTCTCGAAGAACGTGCTCCACGAGGTGACCTCGGGATGCTGGCGCAACAGCGCTCGGCGCTGGCGTTCGGTCATGCCTCCCCAGACCCCGAACTCAACGCGATTGTCGAGTGCATCTGCACCACACTCGAGCTGGACTGGGCAATGACGGCAGATCGTCGCAGCCTTGCGCTGGGCGGCTCCACGGACGAACAGCTGGTCAGGATCGACCTCGCGGCACCGTGCCCTGGCCACCCAGGCCAATCTTGCTTCGTTCTCTACCGTCGCAGCTGCCGCTTTTGCCATTACGATCCCCTGTCTGAAGCACAATATTGACGTCCGCCGCCACATTTAGAACTGAATGTTACGTGTGTCACATTCAATTACGACCAATGTATGGACCACACTTACGCACCGTCAAGACCTGGAATGAAAAAAGTGGCACTCGCGTGCAAACCGAGTGCGTCGATCCGGTCTTTGCGCCGCTCGGTGCCACCTGTTAGGGCCGACGCCACGTATCCTTGCTGGCGTGCCAAAGTCGAAGTCCCTGTCACTGCTCGCGGGATGCTGCGTCCTAGCCGGTGTTCTCGTCGCCGGACTGCTGTTTCCGGTGGCCGGTGGAATCGGTCTGGTGTCGAGCCGGGCCGCGGACACGGTCCAGAACGTGTCGTCGGAACTGCTCGAAGGCACGGTCCCCGAGGTCACCACGATGACGGACGTCACCGGCAAGCCGATCGCGTTCCTCTACGACCAGCGACGAACACAGGTCGGCTACAACGACATCTCGCCTGAGATGATCCGCTCCATCATCTCCATCGAGGACCGGCGTTTCCTCGACCACGACGGGGTGGACTGGAAAGGCACGATCCGCGCGTTCCTCAAGAATTCGTCGTCGGGCGAGGTGCAGCAGGGTGCTTCGACCATCGACCAGCAGTATGTGAAGAACTACCAGCTGCTGGTTCTCGCCCGCACCGACGCCGACCGTCGCGCCGCCACCGAGACCACGCCCGCGCGCAAGCTCAAAGAAGTCCGCATGGCACTCACGCTGGAGGAGAACCTCACCCAGCAGGCAAAGCGGGACAAGAACCTGAGCGACGAGCAGGCCAAGCAAGAAGCCAAGAAAGAAATCGTCACCCGCTACCTGAACGTGGTGCCGTTCGGTAACGGCGCCTACGGCATCGAGGCCGCAGCTCGCACGTACTTCAACAAGGCTGCGAAGGATCTGACGATCCCCGAGTCGGCGATGCTCGCCGGCATGGTGCAGTCGAGTTCGGCACTCGACCCCTACAACAACCCCGATGGTGTGCTCGAACGCCGCAACCTGGTTCTCGACACGCTGATCTCCAACTTCCCGAATCGCGCGGCCGAGTACCAGGCCGCCAAGGAGACCCCGCTCGGCGTGGTCCCCTCCCCGATCACCTTGCCCAACGGCTGCATCTCGGCCGCCGACGCCGGTTTCTTCTGCGATTACGCGTTGAAGTTCCTGGCCGAGAACGGCCTGAGCCGCGAGACGGTCGCCCGCGGCGGCTACACCATCCGCACCACGCTCGATCCCGCCGTCCAGCGGTCGACGCTGACCGGGGTGCAGAACATCACCGACCCCGACCTCGACGGTGTCGCGACTGTCATGAGCGTGATCCGGCCGGGCACCGAGAGCCACGACATCATGTCGATGGCATCGAGTCGCCAGTACGGACTCGACCAGAATGCGAACCAGACCGTGCAGCCTCAGCCGTTCTCGATGGTCGGCGACGGTGCGGGGTCGGTGTTCAAGATCTTCACGGTCGCCGCGGCGATGGAAAAGGGCCTGGGTGCCGGGTCCTCCCTTCAGGTCCCTGCCACCTTCCAGGCGCAGGGCATGGGTAGCAGCGGCGGTGTCAACGGTTGCCCGGCGAACACCTACTGTGTGCGCAACGACGGCCGGTATCCCGCACAGTTGTCGGTGACGCAGGCACTGGCCCAGTCCCCCAACACCGCATTCGTCAAGCTCCTCCAAGACGTCGGGGTGGGACCTGCGGTGGACATCGCCGTACGTCTCGGACTGCGCTCGTACACCAATCCGGGTACCTCCGGCCAGGGCGAGCAGAGCCTGGCCGACTACTTCAAGCAGAACAATCTGGGGTCGTTCACCCTGGGACCCACCGCCATCAACGCACTCGAGCTCTCCAACGTTGCCGCCACGCTGTCTTCGCACGGTGTGTGGTGCCCGCCGAACCCGATTGCATCCATCACGCAACCCAAGCGCGACCGGAACGGCAACCAGGTCCTGGGTGCCGACGGACGGCCTGCGGTGCAAGAGGTCGCGTTCGAGCGTCCGAAGTGCGAGAAGGTCGTCGAACCCGGCCTGGCCGACACCCTCGCCAACGCGATGAGCCAGGACGATCGCGGGTCGGGTACGGCTGCCGGTGCTGCCGGGTCCACCGGATGGAACCTGCCGATGGCAGGCAAGACGGGCACCACAGAGGCCCACCGCTCGTCGGCCTTCGTCGGGTTCACCAACAACCTGGCGGCCGCGACCTACACGTACAACGATTCACCGACCCCGTCGGAGCTGTGCTCGAATCCGCTGCGGCAGTGCGGATACGGCACCCTTTACGGCGGTAGTGAACCGGCACGAACATGGTTCACCGCGATGTTGCCGATCGCCAACAACTTCGGGCCCACAGCACTGCCACCGAACGACCCGACCTATGTGGCCGGTGTGGGCGGCAAAGCTGTTCCGTCGGTTGCGGGAATGACCGCCGACGAGGCCACGAAGCGGATCGAGCAGGCGGGCTTCAGGGTCGCGCGCCTCGATACCGACAGTGCGCAAGCAGTGGGCACCGTGGTGTTCACCGCCCCCGAGGACACGGCGATCCCCGGGAGCACCGTGACCATCTACGTGAGCACCGGGCAGTCGTCCCAGCTCCCCACCCGACGGGCGTCGCCACCCACCACCATCACCGTCCCCGGGGTCGGCCCGATCGTCATCCCGGTACCGGGCGGCTGATTCGCCGGGCAGCCGGATTACTGCAGGCGCGCGCGAATCGCCGATGACAGGCGCTTGCCGTCGGCGCGACCGGCGGCGAGCTTGGTGGCGTGCCCCATCACCTGGCCCATCTGCCTCATGGCCGGCGCCTCACCGGTCTCCTCGGTGACGGCTGCGACAGCTTGGTCGACGATGCCCGCCAGTTCCTCGTCGGACAGTTGCGCGGGTAGGTACCCGGCGATGATCTCGCCCTCGGCGCGTTCCTTCTCTGCCAGTTCCTCGCGATTGTTCTCCGCGAACACCGCGGCCGCCTCTGCACGCTTCTTGCTTTCACGCGCAAGCACTTTCATCACGTCGTCATCGGTCAACTCGCGGGCAGCCTTGCCCGACACCTCTTCGGACTGAATGGCGGCCAAGACCATCCGCAGGGTCCCGGTGACCGTGGTGTTCTTGGCTTTCATGGCAGCGGTCAGATCGGTGCGGATCTGCTCTTTGATCGTGGACATGTGGTCAAACCTACGCCGCCGAGGTCGCCGGTCCGCACCCGTTTTGCGCCTGCGGGCGTATTCTGGCCAGATGCCTCAGGGACGAAAAAGCATCACTCGTCGCACAGATCAACTCGCCGCACTGACCCCGGTCCACGCGATCGCGGGGGTCGCGGCCGCGGGCGCCGCCGGTCTCGCCTATGCGACCTTGATCGAGCGAAACGCGTTTGCGCTGCGACACGAGACCCTGTCGGTTCTCGAGCCCGGCTCCACTTCGCTGCGGGTGCTGCACATCAGCGACCTCCACATGATGCCGGGACAGCGGCTCAAGCAAGCATGGGTTCAGGAGCTCGCCGCGCTGCAGCCCGACCTCGTCATCAACACCGGCGACAACTTGGCCCATCCGCAGTCGGTACCGGCCGTGGTCCAGGCGCTGGGCGATCTGTTGTCGCTTCCCGGGCTCTTCGTGTTCGGGTCCAACGACTACTTCGCGCCCATTCCGAAGAACCCGCTGAAGTACTTCAAGAAAGACCACAAGCGCACCCACGGGGAGCCGCTTCCGTGGCAGGATCTGCGCGCGGCGTTCACCGAGCGTGGCTGGCTCGACGCCACCCACTCGGTGCGTGAACTCGAGGTCGCCGGGGTGCGGGTGGCTGCTGCGGGCGTCGACGATCCGCACATCGGCCGCGACCGCTACGAGACCATCGAGGGACGTCCCAACCCCCTGGCGCATCTGCGCCTGGGTCTGACCCACTCGCCCGAGCCGCGTGTGCTCGACCGGTTCGCCGACGACGGGTACGACCTCGTGATGGCCGGGCACACCCACGGGGGCCAGCTGTGCCTGCCCGGTGTCGGCGCCATCGTGACCAACTGCGACCTCGACCGGTCACGGGTCAAAGGCGTGTCGGCATGGGGTGCGGCGATGAAGCTTCACGTCAGTGCCGGTCTGGGCACCTCGCCGTATGTCCCGGCCCGCTTCTGCTGCCGGCCCGAGGCCACGCTGCTCACCCTCACCCCCGTATCGGCCGGCGACGCCGACTACGAGCAGGAGGGGTCACTGCCTCCGGTGAATGCCGAAGCCAATTGACCGTCATGACCAGGCGATTTAATCCGCTACCGCGGCTGAGGTAAGCTATCGCAGGCTGATTGATCACGGGGTGTGGCGCAGCTTGGTAGCGTGCTTCGTTCGGGACGAAGAGGTCGTGGGTTCGAATCCCGCCACCCCGACATGGAGGAGAAGGGCGAAGCCCGGATCCGACCGATAGGCTGGAGGAGAAGGGCGAAGCCCGGATCCGACCGTTAGATGTGTTGGTTGAGACACAAGCAGTGAGACCCGGCTCTGGGTGACCAGAGCCGGGTTTCCTCGTTTTCAGCCGCCCACTCCCCGATGATGTGTGGTTATTGCGACCGAAAGCCCAGGTCGGCGCCGCCACAACAACACACTTTCGGGCTATGAGCCGCTGTCGTCCAGAACTCCGACCGAGACGCCGTAGGGCAGGAACCGGACTCGCCGTTGCGGGTCCACATTGTCTTTGTGCGCGCGCAGAGCATCGAGTTCTGAGGCGTACACCTGGTCGATGCGAGCCGAACCGTCTTCGGCGACGGTGTAGATGGCCCAGACACCGTCACCGGTGTCGCCCGTGGTCTCACGCGTCGGCGGCGCGGGCTTGGTGCGCTGCGACGCCGTGCTGAACACCGAGTCGCGAAGTAGCGACGCCAGGGGGTTCTCGCCTCCGGATTGAGACATTCCCTTGGCAACCTGGCCCAGCATGTCGCGGAATCCCTCGCCGGCCTCTCTGGCAAAGCGGTCGAAATCCTCGGGCTCGAAGCCGAACGGTCCGTTGGTACTCATTGATCACTCCTGTTGTGCGGTGAGGACTCCAGTGTGCCTGCCCGTTCGAGCAATGGGGAATAGCGTGACATGTCATGTGTTCTATTGAGCGGGCAGACAGCCCGCATCAAGAAGTTAGGAAGTCATCATGGCTCAGCTCACGGGTAAGACAGCCCTCGTCACCGGCGGTACCTCGGGTATCGGACTCGCGTCAGCGCAGCGACTCACAGCCGAGGGCGCCCACGTGTTCATCACCGGCCGCAGTCAAACGGGGATCGATGCGGCCGTGTCGACACTCGGCGCGCAGGCGACCGGGGTTCGCAGCGACGTCACCGACCCCACCGACCTACGGGCCCTCGCGCAAGCCATCGCCGACCGCGGCCGAGGACTCGACATCGTCTTCGCCAATGCAGGCGGCGGCGAGTTTGCCACCCTCGCCGACGAGACACCCGAGCACCTCGCGGACACCCTCAATCGCAACGTCGGCGGAACGGTCTTCACCGTGCAGTCGGTGCTGCCACTGCTGAACGAGGGCGCTTCGGTCGTGCTTGCCGGATCGACCTCTGCTTCTGCAGGGGTCCCCGCCTTCGGCGCGTACGCGGCTTCGAAGGCAGCGATCCGATCGCTCGGACGAACATGGGCGGCCGAACTGGTCGACCGCAAGATCCGCGTCAACACGATTGTTCCGGGGCCGGTCGAGACCCCTGGACTCAAGGGACTCGCATCCGATGGGGAGGAACAGGCGCTGCTCGACGGGATGGCGGCAACAGTGCCGATGCACCGCCTGGGTCAGCCCGACGAGATCGCCGCGGCCGTGCTGTTCCTGGCTTCCGACCAGAGCAGTTTCATGACCGGGTCCGAGGTGTTCGTCGACGGAGGCGCTGAACAGATCTAATCCGGGCAGGGCAGATCTAATCCGGGCGGGGCAGATCTAATCCGGGCGGGGCAACGTGCCCTCACGCAGGATGTTCTCGTAGACGAGCGCGAGGATGTCGGCGAGTTCGGATTCCTGGGCGGTATCGAGGTCGGCGAAGAAGAGTTGCCGGATCCGGGCCACGTGCCGTGGGGCCGCGTTCTTCAACTGTTCCCAGCCGGCCTCGGTCAACACAGCGTCGGTGACGCGTCGATCGACGGCGGATTGGGTCCGCTCGACGATTCCGCGGCGGCTCATCCTCTGCAGGTGATGCGACAGTCGGCTGCGCTCCCACCCGATCGTCGTTGCCAGCTTCGTCAACGGCATACGGTGATTGTCCGCGCCCGACAACGCGTTCATCACGGTGTAGTCACCGAGCGACATACCCAGTTCGGCCTGAAGATGGCTGTTCATCTCGTACTCGAGCCGGTGGTAGACCCTCATGTAGTTCAGCCACGTCCGCTGCTGAGATGGGGTCAACCACTCGCTCGAGGCCACCTCACTCCTTCTCAGGCCCGGTGATGACGGTGTACAGCGCAGAGATCCGACCGTCGGTCACGAGTGCGGCATCGAAACCGGTGGCCACCGGATCTTGCCCGGGAGGACCCAGCTTCCAGGCGAGATGGCCGAAGTTTTGAGCCTTCTGCACGTTGCCGACCTTGCTGAAGACCAGGCCCTGCATACCATCGAGCAGCGTTTGCGCCTTTGCAGCCAGGGCATCTCGCCCCACCGTGACTCCTTCTTCGTCCGTCCAGACGACGTCGTCGGTGTAGGTCTCCATAATCGCTTTCGCGCGCCGCTCTCGATCGGACTCACCGAACACCGCCAGCAAGTTCGCTTCCATCAGCGCAGTCACTTCGTCAGACATGCAGCTCCCTGTGTTCGGCGGGTTTTCCGATGACATGTCACAAAGTACGGCCTGCCTACGAAGCCGGCACGACGCAGGATCCCCATTCGTCAAATGGCGCGAGACGTCCTACCGTAAAAGTCACCGTCGTATGTTTGCCTGAGCCCACAGGCTTCGCACAAAAGCGCATCGGGGTTGTCCGATCCGGACTCCCTCGATGGACTCGGAAATCGTAGGAGGCCGACATGCCGGACCCGGACGTGGACAAACAACAGAACGAGCTGGATCTCGCGCAGCTCGACATCGAGAAGCCGAAGTCCCATGCAGCGGGCGCCACCGCCGTCGCCGTCTCGATGAAACGCGCCCTCGGCCACATGGGGGCGGTCCGGACCGCCAAGACGCTGCTCAAATTGAACCAGGCCGAGGGCTTCGATTGCATGAGCTGCGCCTGGCCGGACCCCGACCCGGGCCATCGCCACGCCGCCGAGTTCTGCGAGAACGGTGCCAAGGCTGTGGCCGAGGAGGGCACCACGAACCGGGCAACTCCGGAGTTCTTCGCCGCACACAGCATCGAGGATCTGTCCGGGCGCACCGAACACTGGCTGGGCCAGCAAGGGCGCATCACTCATCCGATGATCAAGCGTCCCGGCGGAACACATTACGAACCCATCGACTGGGATGACGCCTTCGCGCTCATCGGCGACGAACTCAACGGTCTCGCCTCACCCGACGAAGCCGTCTTCTACACATCGGGCCGGGCCTCGAACGAGTCCGCCTTTGTCTACCAGCTGTTCGCGCGCGCTTTCGGCACCAACAACATGCCCGATTGCTCGAACATGTGTCACGAGTCCACGTCCATCGCACTGCAGGAATCGATCGGGATCGGCAAGGCGAGCGTCACCCTGGACGACGTCTACAACGCTGAGCTGATCATCATCGCCGGCCAGAATCCGGGCACCAACCACCCCCGGATGCTCTCCGCCCTGGAGAAGGCGAAACAGAACGGCGCGAAGATCCTGTCGATCAATCCGCTGCGTGAAGCCGGACTCGTCAACTTCAAGAATCCGCAGACCCCCCGCGGCATGGTCGGGCCGGGCACCGACCTGACCGACATGTTCCTGCCGATCGCCTTGAACGGCGACCTCGCGCTCTTCCAGGCGATCGGATCCCTACTCGTGGAGTGGGACGCACTGGACCACGACTTCATCGACGCGCACACTACCGGTTTCGACGCGTGGCGCGAGCATGTCAGTGCCGTCGACTGGGACGTTGTCACCTCCACCACCGGACTCTCGCGCGCACAGATCACCGAAGCTGCCGAACTCCTGCGGGATTCGAAGGCCACGGTGTTCTGCTGGGCGATGGGACTGACGCAGCATCGTAATGCGGTTGCCACCATCAAAGAGGTCACCAACCTCGCTTTCGCACAGGGCAACATCGGCAAGCCGGGCGCGGGATTGTTCCCCGTGCGGGGGCATTCGAACGTGCAGGGCGACCGCACGATGGGCATCTGGGAACGTCCCCCGCAGCACTTCCTCGACGCCATCCAGAAGGAGTTCGGGTTCGATCCCCCGCGCGAGCACGGGCTCGACACCGTCGACTCCATCCGCGCGATGCGCGACGGCAAGGCGCACTTCTTCCTGGGTCTGGGCGGCAACTTCGCCCAGGCAACCCCGGACAGCGACGTCACGTTCGACGCTCTGCGCAAGGTCCGGATGACCGTGCAGATCTCCACGAAGATCAACCGCGGCCACCTGGTGTGCGGCGAGACCGCGCTGATCCTGCCGACCCTCGGCCGCACGGAGAAGGATGTGCAAGCCAGTGGGCAGCAGTACATCTCGGTAGAGGACTCGACCTGCTCGGTGCACGCCTCGCGTGGACCGCTCCCTCCGGCGAGCCCGCACCTCAAGTCCGAGGTCGCGATCATCACCTCGATCGCCGAAGCCACCATCGGCGACCGGCATGGCATCAATTGGGAAGCCATGCGCGACGACTACCGCAACATCCGAGCGCACATAGCGCAGGTGGTGCCCGGATGCGAAGGCTATGAGGTGAATGTCCGCAGGCCCGGCGGGTTCATCCTGCCGCACCCACCTCGGGACTCCCGAACGTTCGACACCGAGTCGGGTCTCGGCGAGTTCGCCGTCTCCCCCATCGATGTTCTCCAGGTCCCGCCGAATCACCTGATTCTGCAGACACTTCGAAGCCACGACCAGTTCAACACCACCATCTACGGCTTCAGCGACCGGTACCGCGGTATCGAGGGTGGTCGCCGTGTTGTCTTCGTCCACCGCGAAGACATCTCCGCGCTGGGATTTCGGGACGGCGACATCGTCGACATCGTCACCAAATGGGATGACGACGACAACGTGCGGTGTGCGCCCTCGTTCCGGATCGTGGAGTACGCGACGCCACGGGGTTCGGCTGCTGCGTACTATCCCGAGACCAATCCTCTTGTGCCACTGGACTCGACCGCACTGCAGAGCAATTGCCCGACATCGAAGTCGATCATCGTCTCACTGGTTCCGGCCGGCCAGGGCAGAGCCACCGAGAACGCCGCCGATCAGGACTCGACCGGATCGGACTGGAGTCACAAGACCCAACCGCAGCCCGAGCATCTGAGCTGACGCGGGTCCCCGGGGTTGTAAACCGTCGCGCGACGGGGTACACAACTAGAACACGTTCTATTTCGGAGCATGTTCATGTTGAATACCCGGCATTGCGAGGCACACCATGCACACCCCAATCTGTGACGATCTCGGCATCGAGTTCCCCATCTTCGCGTTCACCCACTGCCGCGACGTCGTGGTCGCCGTGAGCAAGGCCGGCGGATTCGGGGTGCTGGGTGCGGTCGGATTCACGCCGGAACAGTTGGAGATCGAACTCAACTGGATCGATGAGCACATCGGTGACCATCCCTATGGCGTCGACATCGTGATCCCCAACAAGTACGAGGGCATGGACTCCAACCTGTCCGCCGAGGAACTCACGTCGATGTTGCAGTCGATGGTCCCGGCCGAAACCCTCGACTTCGGCCGCAAGATCCTTCTCGACCACGGTGTTCCACTGCCCGAGGACGAAGAGAATTCGCTTCAGCTCCTGGGGTGGACCGAGGCCACCGCGACCCCTCAGGTCGAGATCGCGCTCCAGCATCCCAAGGTCAGCCTCATCGCAAATGCCCTCGGCACCCCGCCTGCGGAGATGATCGCCCACCTCCACGAGGCCGGCCGCAAGGTCGCCGCGCTGTGCGGGTCACCCAAGCAGGCCCGCAAGCATGCCGACGCCGGTGTGGACATCATCATCGCCCAGGGCGGCGAGGGTGGCGGCCATTGCGGCGAGGTCGGATCCATCGTCTTGTGGCCGCAGGTGGTCAAAGAGGTTGCGCCGATCCCGGTTCTGGCCGCCGGTGGCATCGGCAGCGGCCAGCAGATCGCGGCCGCCCTCGCTCTCGGCACCCAGGGAGCTTGGACGGGTTCGCAGTGGCTGATGGTCGAGGAGTCGGAGAACACTGCCGTGCAGCAGGCCGCCTACGTGTCGGCCAGCAGCCGTGACACCGTTCGCAGCCGGTCCTTCACGGGCAAGCCCTGCCGGATGTTGCGCAACGACTGGACCGAGGCCTGGGAAAAGCCGGAGAACCCCGAACCACTCGGAATGCCGTTGCAGTACATGGTGTCCGGGATGGCGGTTGCCGCAACACACCGCTACCCGGACCAGACCGTGGACGTTGCCTTCAATCCCGTCGGCCAGGTGGTCGGGCAGTTCACCAAGGTGGAGAAGTCCGCCGCGGTCATCGAACGGTGGGTTCAGGAATACCTGGACGCCACAACAACTCTGGACCAACTCAACGCACTGACCTGAGGCTCGGCGGACGTCGCCTACGGCTGGACCCCGGCCGTGGGCACGTCCGCGAAGTGGGCCTCGATGATCGCACGTACGGTGCGTCGACACCTGCCGCAGTCATGACCGGCACCGCAGGCTTTGGCGACCTCTTTGGAGGTACGCGCACCGTCGGCCACGGCCTGCTCGACGACGTGACTCGTAACTCCTTGGCACAGACACACATACATGACGAAGTCCGATACCTAGGCTTGCAACTGCAGTTCCAGTATCCGCTGCAGCTTGCCCACGAACAGCGGCGGATACACCCCGACTCCCGCACCGGACATCCATTCGGCAGCAGCGTCAGGCTGTTCCACCCAGGCGGTCGCGTGCTCTTCGGTGTCGAGCTCCTGCAAGATCATGACCTCGTTCCGGTCATCGAACGCCCGGTAGATCCAGACACGCCGGACTCCTGCAGCGATGAACCTCCGCAGGCTGCCCCGAACCTTCGCCAGAAGAACATCCACGTTGTCGATCGGAGCGATCGCAGCGACGATGATGCCTGTGTGGTCAGTCGGCTCGTCCACCAGATCGATCTTCTCGACAACCTCACCCGCGAACAAAGGAGGAATCTCCTCCACGCCGGCCGCGTCGAACCAATCCATGACCGCAGGATTGCGGAGCAGCTTGTCGATGGATCCCCGGTCGTGCAACCCCAGCGTGGCGAAGACGCGCCGCGGGTCATGCAGCCCGCTGTAGACCACCATGTGATGGGCACCCAGCTTCGCGAGCGAGTCGTTGTTCGCAGACAGAACATCAACGATTCCCTCGTCGCTCGGGAGCGAGAAGTCCGAGGCCAGGATTCGGGAGTGCTGGGTCATTGATCCATCCTGTCGCCGAGGTCCCGTCGTTGTCACCAAAACAGCATCGTACCGAGATAAATTGATTCCGGACGCGTGTGTTGCACAGCCCCTCCGGGACCAGCCCTCCCGTTGGCGACACGACGTGCTCTTCGATGTGAGGAGATTTCATGCAAGGAGATCCAGAAGTTCTCAAACTGCTCAACGAGCAACTGACCAGCGAACTGACCGCCATCAACCAGTACTTCCTGCACTCGAAGATGCAGGACAGCTGGGGGTACACGGAGATTGCCGCACAGACCCGTGCCGAGTCGTTCGAGGAGATGAACCACGCCGAGGCACTCACCGACCGGATCCTGCTGCTGGACGGATTGCCCAATTACCAACGGCTGTTCTCGCTCAAGGTGGGCCAGACGTTGCGTGAGCAGTTCGAGAGTGACCTGCAGATCGAACTCGACGTGGTCGCACGCCTCAAGCCCGGAATCGTGATGTGCCGCGACAAGCAGGATTCGACCAGCGCGATCCTGCTCGAGAAGATCCTGGCCGACGAGGAAGGTCACGTCGACTACTTGCAGACGCAGCTCGAACTGATGAACACGTTGGGCGACCAGCTGTACCTGGCCCAGTGCGTGGCCCGTCCGCCCAAGTGATCTCTGGCGGGTGTGGGGACGTCGACTCCCGAGAACCCGACGGTTCTCACACCCGCTGACCGCACGCGCCCGCACGGTCGACTACAAGCCGGATTCGACTGTGCTCCCGCCAGTTTCATCAATCTGGACGCCCGACAGACGCTCCCGACGGACCGATCGGTACGGAGCCGAGCCCCTGCGACGGTGCCGGTGATGCGTGACACGGCTGGTAGGTTCCTCATTGTCCCGGCAGATTTACCGTGAGGAATTGATGTTCAAGAAGGCCGCCACACTCATTGCAACTCTGTGCGCGCTCGTCGCACTGACAGCACTGGGGGTGTCCACCGCTTCAGCTGCGCCCGCAAAGGCCAACATCGGGGGCGGGACGGGAATCTTGGTGGACAAGGACAAGGGCACAGCGAGCGCCTGCACACTGACTGCCATCGGCCGCGACCAGAACAACATCTTGGTGGGTCTCACCGCAGGTCACTGTGGCCCCGCCGGCAAGGCAGTGTTCGTCGAAGCCGCCCAAGGACTCGGACCGGTCGGCCAGGTCACCTTCACGCACCGTGACCTCGATTACGCGATCATCCGATTCGATTCAGCGAAGGTGAACCCCGTTCAGCGCGTCGGCGGCGTGACCATCCGTGGCATCCGCACGCAGGCCCCCACTTTCCCGGAGATCGGCTGCAAACAGGGACGCACCACCGCCAACACCTGTGGCATCACGTGGTTCTCGGACGGCTCGGCGCACACCAGCCAGATCTGCGTGGTCGAGGGAGACTCGGGTAGCCCCGTGGTGGTCGGCGACCGACTCGTCGGCATGGTCAATGCCTACTACTTCATCGGATGCATCGGGCCGGAGACCGGCACGAACATCAAACCGATCCTCGATGACCTGCCGGCGCGCGGCATCACCGCATTCCACGTCGTCTGACCCCGGACTTACTCGGCGAGTGACTTCCGACGTGCTTCTAGCGGCGCGTCAGGGTTTCCAACTCGTCGCGCACCCGTGCGGAATCGGGGCCGTATTCGGCGTCCAATCCGAACGGGGCGCGCGGTAGGTGTGCCGTCTTCTTGGCGTTCTCGTGGAACGCGATGAAGGCGATGATCAGGACTGGGATGAAGATGATTGCGATTTCCATGTCTGAAACTATGCGCCCGAACAGATAGTGCCACCACTGGCTGTTTTGCCAGTCTTCGCATATTTTCTGCCATACTGGTCGGCATGCTCCGCTCCGTCGCCGTGATCCTGCAAGAGCCCGTCGCCGCCTTCGAGTACGGCGTGGTCAGCGAGGTATTCGGCGTGGACCGCACCGACGAGGGCGTACCGAAGTTCGACTACCGCGTGTGCGGTATCGAACCGGGCAAACCGCTGAACTTCACGACGGGCGCCCAGGTCATTCCGCAGTACGGGCTCGAAGCGTGCGCCGATGCGGACCTGGTGGCGATACCGGCCGGGCAGGTCCGGACCGACTTCCCCGAGGCGGTCCTCGATGTACTCCGGGCAGCCGACGCTCGAGGCGCATACATATTGTCGGTTTGCACGGGCTCGTTTGTCGTCGCCGCCGCAGGCCTGCTCGGCGGCCGGTCGGCGAGCACCCACTGGAAGTACGGCAAGGAGATGTCCGAGCTGTTCCCAGACGTCGACGTGAACACCGATGTGCTGTACGTCCAAGAGGGCAACATCATCACCAGCGCTGGTACAGCAGCCGGCATCGACGCCAGTCTGCACCTGGTCCGCACCGAACACGGGCCGACGATTGCGAACAAGATCGCCCGCCGCATGGTGGTTCCTCCGCAACGCGAAGGCGGGCAGCGGCAGTTCGTGAAAGCGCCTGTGCCGGAATGTGATGAGGACGGATTCGGTCGCGTGCTCAACTGGATGCTGCGCAATCTGAAGCAGGACATCTCGATCGCGGACATGGCCACCAAAGCACACATGTCCCCACGCACTTTTGCCCGCAGGTTCGCCGACGAAGTGGGCACCAGCCCGTTGCGCTGGCTCACCGAGCAGCGGGTCCTCGCCGCGCAGAGTCTGCTGGAAACCACCGATCTCGGCATCGAGGAAGTTGCCCGTCAGGTCGGCTTCAGTTCGGCGACCCTGCTGCGACACCATTTCTCGGCCATCGTCGGTATCACGCCCACTGCGTTCCGCGTCCGCTTCGGTTGCGCCAGCTGAACCACGAGCTGTCCGTGTCTACGATGTGTGCACCGGCAATACGGACATCGACAGCGGGGGTTTGCAGACATCATGACCAACGATCCGGGTGACGCTTCCGGCTCACGTCCCGACCTGACCAAGGCTGACCGCCGGCTCGGCGACGGCGCGCAACCCACGCAGCACTTCGCCGCACCCGCCGACCCTCACCACCCCGGTCACGTCGACCAGAGTGGATTCAATCCGTACCCGCCTGCCCAGCCCGCCGATCAGTTCATGCCGTACCCACCGCCGTATCAGCCGAGCGCACAGCAATTTTCGCAACCCACCCAGTACGGGAACACTCAGTACGGGACCCCGCAGTTCGGCGCTCCGCAGTTCGGGGTGCCGCAGTTCGGGGCGTCGACGCCGGGCTTTGATCCCAAGCCGGTTGCGGTCGGGCTCACGCGCGCCTTCGGTGCCGCAGCGCTCGTCGGGGCCCTACTCATCGTTGTCTACGGATGGCTGACCTGGGCGTCCTTCGAGCCGAAGACGAGCAGCGGCCCGCGAGCCTCGGTCAACGGATGGGGGCAGGTGTTCGAAGCAGGCGAACCGGTTGATCTGGGATCGGGGGCGAGCGGAGCGCCCTATGCCGGAGTGTTCCTTCCGCTCTTTGTACTACCCGTCGCCGTTCTGGGCCTGCTGATTCTCTGCAACATAGGCCGTTTCGGCAATTCGATCGCCGTCTTTGTTTTGTCGGTTCTGCACCTGCTGCTGGCGATCATCTTCTTGGCAGCGCCGAGCATCTGCATCTTGTTCGAGTCGGACATCGAGTCCGAGGTCTTCGAGGCGACCAACAATTTCTCGACAGGTCCGGGCGCCGTGCTCGCCACCCTGACCCTGCTGGTGGTCACCGCGACGAGCCTCGCCGGCATCGTGTTGGGCCGCAGAAGGGCACACGTGCAAGCGCCGACGTACGGCTATCAGCCCTACTGACGTCTGCCGAACACCGATCAGATCTCGCCGACAATGGGTTCGCCTCAGTCGGTGGAGCTTTCGGGCTCGTCGCTGTACGAGTCCGCAAACGAAATCCGCGGCATGCTGGTTGCCGCGTACAGCGTCAGCCCCAGAAACACCAAGAAGGTCAGAGCGAAACCGGCTGCGACAGCGGCCAACCCGTAGTGCACTACGTCAGTGACGATTCCACCTCCGTCGCGGACCCAAAGTGCACCGAACGCCGCGAGGACGGCACCCAACAGGGCCCACGCCGCGCCCCGCGCTCGTGGCCCGACCGTGGATGCGTAGAACAACCGCTCGTAGATCGCCGTCTCGAACTCGTCGATCGCCGCCGCCCGAACCGGATCCTGGCCTGCGATCGTCCGCAGTTTCACCGCAAGATCGACGTCATGGTCCAGCCGAGCCGCCTCGTTCTGCCTGTACCGGACATACAGGCCGATACCGAACACCACCGCGATGAGAAAAATCCCGACACCTACCGCACCCCACGACGCATCATTCACGCCGGTCACGTTACGGCAGCCGACCAGCGCTCACGTCCGTCTGGTCGAACCCATCGGGCATTCCGGCTGCGCTCGGCGGCGCAGCACGACGAACCATGTGTGCGGACGTCAGTCGAACCGAGGATTCGGGCTGTTCACCTGGGTTGCTGGTGCCTACGATATGTCAGTCATCGCTCAGCACGCTTGAACTCAGAGGACGCACAACATGGCCGAGTTATTCGGATTGACCAAACGCGTGGTCGAGGCACGGCTCAACAACACATCCATCAAAGCCGTCAGCGGGTCGATGGTCTCGTACCAGGGGCAGGTTGAGTTCAAGGCAGCCGGATTCGGCGGCGGAGCGGGTGTGCTCGCCGGCCTCAAACAGAAAGCCACCGGTGAATCGCTCAAACTGATGGAGTGCACGGGCAATGGCCTGGTCCACCTCGCGATCGGCGCTCAGTACACAGCGGTGTTGCAGCTGAACAACGAGACGATCCAGGTGGAGTCGCGGCAGTTGCTGGCGATGGCCGGTAATCTTCAAACCAATGTCCAGTTCTCGGGACTCGGCGGAATGTCCAGCGGGCAAGGTCTTTTCACCACGACGGTGTCGGGCACGGGTCAGGTTGCCTTGCTTTCGGCCGGCGGTCCTTTGATTCATCTCGAGGTGAGCCCGAACATGCCTCTGGTGGTCGACCCGGATGCGTTTGTGTCTGCCAAAGGTCAACTGCAGCAATCGTTTGTCACCGACGTCAGCTGGCGGTCGATGATTGGCCAGGACGGCGGCGAGGCGTTCTCGCTGCGGTGGCAGGGTCAGGGTGTTGTGTCCATCCAGCCGGCGGAACGGTGAGTGCAATGGTCTTTGAAAAAGTGAACTCGAAAGTGGTCAAGGTCAACATCGGTCACGCCGGTGGCGTGGTCGCGCGTAAGGGCGCGATGCTCTTCTACACCGGTCAGGTGCACTTCTCGCCGCACCAGATTCCAGGCGCAGGAGGGGGTGGCATGCCGGGAATGGGCGGTATGGGTGCCGTCGCGGGCATGGCGGGTCGGATGATGCGCGGCGAGCACGAGGCCACGATGCTCGCGCAGGGAAATGGCGACGTGCACTACGGATTTGCCGGTCTCGCCGTCCATGTCATCGACATGCCCCAGGGAGGAACGGTTACCGCTGATGCATCGCGCACGCTCGGCTACACGTCGGGTCTGCAGGCGTCGATTGTCTCGATGACCTCGCAGGGCGGCGGCGGGGGCGGCGGTCGAGGCGGCGGAATCATGGGTGCGCTACGCGGAGCTGCCACCGGTGCGTTGACCGGCGACGGAATGTTCACCACCCAACTCCAGGGCATGGGCTCGGTTGTGTTGTTGGCTCACGGTGAGGTGTTGGAGATCCAGGTCGGCGGCCAGTATCCGGTGATCGTGGATCCGCAGGCCTTTGTCGGCACGTTCGGCAACGTCCAAACGCAGCTCAAATCGACGATGGGCTGGCGTGACGCGGTCGGCCGCGGCGCCGGCGAGGCCATGCAGTTGCAGTGTCAGGGCCAAGGAACCGTTTTCGTCCAAGCATCCGAACAGAAGCTGTAGAGGAAAAGCCATGAGCGACATCTTGAATCCGTCGATGCTGCAAGGTGACGACAACATTCCGGGCAACACGTACGCGTACTACATGCAGCTGACCAAGCCCTGGATCATGTCCAAGGGCGCCATGATCGCCTACTACGGACAGATGCAGTTCCAGGCTCTGGTCCAGGGCATGCAGACAGCGATGATGCAGTCGCTGGCCGGCACCATCAGCGCGCCGTTGTACATGGGCGACTACGTGATCGCCCAGGGCCAGGGAACGCTGATCATCGGAGACCGCGGCTTCGACATCAATTCGTATGACCTCGAAGACGGCAACCTCACGGTTCGGGCGGCCAACTTGTTGGCCTTCGAGCCCGGGTTGCAGCTGAACCAGTCAATCGTGCCGGGCTACTTGACACTCATCGGCACCGGCAAGTTCCTGGCGTCCTCGAACGGGCCGGTCATGTTCGCCGAACCGCCGTTGCGGGTCGACCCCGAGGCGCTGGTCGGCTGGGCCGATTGCCCCTCCCCCAGTCACCACTATGACCAGGGGTGGATCACGGGCTTCATGGCCGCCGGAGCCGCGATGATGGGCGCCGCCAGTGGCGAGGAACAGCAGTTCGACTTCACCGGCGCCGGAACGGTTCTCATCCAGTCAAGCGAGAAGGTGATCAACGACCACAACCTTGTCCGCCAGCTGGAGAGCCAGATCCCCGGGTTGTCGACCATGGGACTGCAACGCCTGCAGCAACGCATCCAGACCCAGATGGCCGGCCAGCAGCAGTACTGACGGCGCGCAATTGCACCGCCCACACGCCTGGGAGTCGCAAAACATCCGCGCGGAGCTGACACTATGGAGTTGTCGAAGGTCTTGCGCCGTCTCGACCACATCGAGGGCGCGGAGGGCAACTGTTCGTCGACTTATGCTGCGAGGGTGAGGGTTCGGCGGTTGTAGGCTGGTAGTGGTTGTCGGGTGGGGTCGATGTCGGCGGGTGGGATGAGCCAGGGGTGTCCGTCGGCGCCCATGGTGATGTCCCAGTCGGTGCGGTGCACGGCCCGATGACAGGTCCGGCAGAGTAGGCAGCCGTTACCCAGGGTGGTGGGTCCTCCGTCAGCCCAGTGCACGATGTGATGGCAGTCCGACCAGGTCGCCGGCGCCCCACACTTGATGCAGCAGGTATCGCGAAGCAAAATCGCTTTCCGCACAGGCCCGGTAAACAAACGCTTGGGTGGGCTCAGATCGATCGGCACCTGCTGTCCGTCCAGGGTGATCGAGGTGATCTCCGCATCACACGCAGCTGCGGCTGCGGTTGCTTCGGTGACCGGGCCCATCCACCGCAGTGACGCACGGTCGGGATGATCAGCCGGAACGGTCACGGCCACTTCTGTTCTCGGCGCCGATACCAGCGATTGCCCACCGCCACCACAATCGAGGAGTTGATGCAGGGCATCAGCCCGTCGTTGCGACGGTGTGCGGGTATCTGCGCTGCCGTCGGGTTCGGGACGGGGCCTGGACCACACGTCCAGAGCGGACATCATCTTCTCGCCAGTGACCGCATCCACATCAAACGTGCCCGCCAACCGGCCATCTGGAGTGACCGCATAGTCCAGCGTGTTCAACGAAGCATCCTCGGCGGCCGGCACCCCACCGGACGCCCCGTCGTTACCCACGGCCCGGGCGATCCGCTCGATCTCCGCCGGTGGTGCACCAGCGATCGCATGAGCGACCAGTTTCCGCTCGACCTCACACCGGAACTCATCGCTCATCACACCCACAGAGCGGCCCCGAACATGGCTGATGCCTCTCACGACCGCATCGACGTGCTCGGCGGACAGGAAACCGTCCCGGAAATACCCGGCTGTACGGTCCAAGCCTGCTAGCCCGGTGCCGATGCGTAGCCACCGTGCCGCCGCTGCCGGTGCGGCACCGTTGAATTGCAACAGCTTTGACGTTGTCGACCCGATACGCTTGGCCACACCGAGCCGGTCGATGATCGCCGCACCCGCCGCCAACCGTGCCTCGACGGCATTGCGCAGGGTGATCAGATCTTTCACCATCGCCACCACCCCGGCCGGATCATCCGGGAACTCCACCCCGATGACCTCGTCAACCAGATCAACAACAGCCATCACCACACCCCCTCCACGACAACAACACTGGGACAACAACATTGGGACAGCCGATCACAATGGTGGCGTAGTCACACGTATCTCAGAGTCAGGTCTTGCGGACGATCAGCGTGGTACCAGTCTAATCAAATCGAACACACATTCGATAGTCGTCCGTTCGGATGAACCCGGCCGAGTCATCTCGATGGCATAGCTTTCGGATCAAGATCGCCCGCCGCTGTCGTCATCTACTCGACGGCATCGAAGGAAGCCCGGTGAGAACTGTCGGCTTCCTGCCAATCATCCGGCCCGCTCGACGCATCGAGACTGCCGGCCGAATGAGCAATCGCGCCCACCATGCTCATTCCGAATGCACCTTGACAGTCCCACATGGTGGCCGCGCCGCGGCAATGCCGTCTGCAGACAGATGGTTGTCGGCTTCGATCCCCACGACGTTCCCGATCGGCATACGGGCCAGCAGGATGGTCGCATCGTGGTTGATGAATCCGACACCCCGATCGCCCCAGCTCGTAAGAGTATTCGTCAGCTCGCCGAGCATGGCCGCACGAATCAGCGGCGTGTTTTCCACGTCGTCAAACAAGGAGGGCTGATCAAACCAGAGCCGTTTCCGACTGGCATTCTGATGCTCCGGCATCGGCACACTCCAGCCATCAGGGTGTTCGTCACTGCCCCATAGAATGCCAGGTTTCGGCAACGCTTCTGCAACCCGCCCGTCGAGGGACATGGAGGGACTGACCGGACGCCACCGGGCACCCACTGGTTCCCGGGTCGGAGTGACCGACACCATCGAAGCCCGCGCCACTGTTCGATCCCCCTGGTAAACGTGGACATCGACGATTCGAATGCTGCGCCCTTCGCGTACCACCGCGCCCCGGGTTTGAATCGGAGCGAACTCCGGTTGCCGGAAGATGTCCATGGTGAATCTCGCAGGTCGATAATCGCCTGCACCGCAGTCTTTCTCGAGCGCATGCGCGATCAGCCCGGCCAACGCCGAGCCGTTGATCGAGTTCGGTGCCCACTGACTCTGGGCGAATGGCAAGGGATGAAAACCCTCGTCGCCATGCTCGAAATACCCCACTGTCCATTCCCCCTCAGGATTGACTCGACCCATTCCCCGGCCCCTGAGAACGACAGTAGAACGTGTTCTATTTTTGTCAAGGGAGCAACTTCTTCGCGGCACACGAGGCCGGTCCGACGACTGGCGCACCGAACTCACACCAGATAGACGAGCCAGAGCCCCAACGCGCACGCACCAACTGAGAGAGCAAGCGGTATAACAGCATTCGAAAGGGCCATCCCGTGGCGCCCCTGTTGAACGAGGCGCACCGTCTCGACACTGGCCGTACTGAATGTTGTGTATCCGCCACAAAATCCGGTTCCGACAATGGTCTGCCAGGCACTGAATTGGCCGTGGAACAACACCACTCCGGCCACCAGCCCGATCAGCAAGGAGCCCGACACGTTGATGAACACCGTCCCCCACGGGAACACTGAAGGGCGGCGGCGTTTGACCTCCGAGTCGACCAGGAAACGGGTCACCGCTCCGACTGCGCCGGCCAACATCACCAGAACGATCATCGGCGAGGCGCCGATCGACTCACGCGTGCCTTTGTGGCAACAGCGATGCCCGCCCAGGCCATCACCACACCGAGGATCACAGAAGTCGCCATATAGGCAACGGCGCCAACAACTTCCCCATCCCTGCCGAGCAGAGAAGCTTCGAGAGCAAAGGCACTGTAGGTGGTGAATGACCCGCAGAACCCGGTACCGAAGAACAGGCGAAAATGCTGTCGGCGCCCGGTGTCATCCCCCATCCTGGCCAGCGCCTCCAAGACGATGCCCAACGCAAAGGCGCCCGCGAGATTGATCAGGAAGGTGGCCCACGGCCACTGCGGGGGGTGAAACGGGTAGGCCTGCTCGATCAGGTAACGAGCACCGGTGCCCAGCAGGCCTCCCCCAAAGACCATCGCGAGTGAGGCCGCACGCAGGTGCAACGGTCGTGCAGCCACAACGTCGGGATCCCCGGGGAGTTCGGGGTGGGAATCGGGCCGCGTCACCAGGTGAATGTACTTCGATACGGCGCCGACCGCATACGGCATGCGAAAGCCCCCACGGCCGAGGGGCTGTGCCGTGGGGGCTCTCTTCTACAAGCGCGTCTGAGACGCGCTGGACTTGCTGACCGATCCGGTCAGGCGACCTGCGCCTGCCACATCCAGTGCAACTGCTCGAGCCGCGCCGCAAAGCTGATCAGGAGGTCTTGGGTGACCGGATCAGCCTCTTCGGTGGCCTTGATTCGCGTGCGTAGACCGTCGACCACGGTCTTGATGTTCGCGACAATCGCATCGACGACGTCGGAGTCCTTGGTCCAGCCTTCGCTGAATCCCTTGGTACCTGCGGTCTTTGCAACGGTCTCGGACCGGCCGTCCGGGCTGACGCCGATGGCCGTTGCCCGCTCGGCGGCGGCGTCGGTGAACTCGCGAGCAGCGGTGACGAGCTCATCGAGCTCGAGATGCACCGACCGGAACTGCTTGCCGACTACGTTCCAGTGCGCCTGCTTGGCGATCAGCGACAGGTCGATCAGGTCAACCAAGGTCTCCTGCAGCGCCTTTCCGGCGATCGACTGCTGGTCGTCGTCCAGAGTGCTTGTTATGGGGTTGCTCATTGCACTTTCCTCTCTGTTGAAGTAATTGGTGCGGCCGGTATCCGGCAACACCATCTTGACCGATGGCGACGTGGTCCGTCACGGCCGGTCTGGCATGTGAGCGCTGAGGTCAGCCTTGCCTGAGTGCATGTCCGACTTCAGATTCCGCCTCGAACACCTTCCTCGACCTTTTTGCCGAGTTCGGGGTCAACGTTCTTCCAGTAGTCGAAAACGCGTGAAAGTACAGGCTCACGCACTCCGTCCGAGACGTGACCGACGATGTTGCTCACCAGACGGTCGCGCTCGTCGTCGTTCAGGACCTCTCGGTAGAGAATGCCCGCTTGAGTGAAGTCGCCGTCTTCCTCGTGCTCGATGTACCCGGCCCGCACCGCCTGCCCATCGAAGGCCCACAGGCCTTCGTCGCCGGCCGCTTCAGGATCGGCGTGGGGACCGTCGAACGAGTTCGGCGCGTACACGGGAACCTGCGGCCCGCTGAAGTCATACGCCATCGCACCCTCTTTCGAGTACGTGTTGACCACTGCGGCCTTGGCCGAGTTCACCGGCAGCTGAGCGTAATTGGCGCCGATCCGGTAGCGGTGCGCGTCGGCGTAGCTGAAGACCCGGCCGAGCAGCATCTTGTCGGGCGAGAAGCCGATGCCCGGAACGACATTCGACGGCTCGAACGAAGACAACTCGATCTCGGAGAAGAAGTTCTCCGGATTGCGGTTGAGTGTCCACTTGCCGACCTCGATCAGCGGATAGTCCTTCTGCGACCACACCTTTGTCAGATCGAAGGGGTTGAACCGATATCCCTGCGCCTCGGCCACCGGCATCACCTGGACCTTCAGGGTCCAACTGGGAAAGTTCCCCTTCTCGATGGACTCGTACAAATCCTTACGGTGGTGGTCGGGGTCGGTACCTGCGAGGGTGTCGGCCTCTGCCTGCGTGAGGAACTCGATGCCCTGATCGGTCTTGAAGTGGTACTTCACCCAGAAGCGCTCGCCCGCAGCATTAACCCACTGGTAGGTGTGCGAGCCGAATCCGTCCATGTGACGCCAGGTCTTCGGGATACCACGGTCACCCATCAGCCACGTCACCTGATGCGCCGACTCCGGCCTCAGTGTCCAGAAGTCCCACTGCATGTTGTGGTCACGCAGGCCCGAGCCGGGCAGTCGCTTCTGACTACGGATGAAGTCGGGGAACTTGATCGGGTCCTTGATGAAGAAGACCGGAGTGTTGTTGCCGACGAGGTCGTAGTTCCCGTCCGCTGTGTAGAACTTCACGGCAAATCCGCGCGGGTCGCGCCAGGTGTCAGGGCTGCCCTGTTCGCCTGCGACAGTGGAAAATCGGACAAGCGACTCGGTGGTCTTACCCGGCTGAAGGAACTTCGCCTTCGTGTAGCGGGAGACGTCGCCGGTGATTCGTAGCTCACCGAATGCTCCGCCACCTTTCGCGTGCACCACTCGCTCGGGAACGCGCTCGCGGTTGAACTGAGCGAGTTTCTCGATCAGGTAGTGGTCGTGAAGCAGGATGGGGCCCTGCGTGCCGGCGGTGAGTGACTCGTTGTCGCTCGAGACCGGTATGCCTTGGTTGGTGGTTGTACGTGGGGTCATCTGTTGCCTCCTGATACCCACATCGGGAGCTGCCGATGCGGCCTGAAACGTTGTATTGCAGTCTTTTTCGTGACGTCGAACCCGTTGGCTCGCCGTCAGGTCACGGCCGTCCGCGGGATTCCGGTGATCACAGAGCCATCAGTGGACTCGGCCCGGCAGTCGGGGCACAGGCCCCAGTAGGTGACCTCGGCCTCGTCGATCGCGAAGCCGTGTTTGTCGCTCGGTTCGAGACACGGGGCCTCCCCCACAGCGCAGTCGACATCATGGATCGCCCCACACCGGCGGCAGACGAGATGGTGGTGGTTGTCACCGATGCGGTTCTCGTATCTGACCGACGAGCCTGCCGGTTCGATGTGCCGCAGCAGACCCCGTTCGGAGCAGACGCGAAGTACGTCGTACACCGTCTGGGTCGACACGCCGCCGAGTTGTTGGCGGACGCGAGCGGCAACGAAGTCCGCAGTGGAGTGAGGATGTCGCTCAAGCACCTCGAGGACCGCCACCCGCGGCGCGGTCACCCGAAGGCCCACTGCACGCAACTGCTCTCGCGTGCCTGGGGTTGGTTGCTGCGAACTCATGTCTTCGACCGTACGCCCTTTTCTGGAATGAGTCCAGATCTAATCTGGAATATGTCCAATCTAGTGCCAGGCGTCATGACTGGGCGACGAGTGGTCCGGACCCGACGCAGATCAGTACGGCAGTACCACCCGGCGCGAACGTGATTGAAGCGACGGAAATCGGGAATCCCCTGCACGTGACCACACCACCGAACGACCCCAGCGCGACTATTCCGGCAAAGACGGACGCCGGACCAGACCCGGACGCCATCACGTCGCTGACTGATGTGGTCCGGCCCGACGGTCCCCGCCCGGTGGCCCACGCCCTTGCCTCCGTCGAGGAGCTCTCCGCAGTCGATGCGCCTGCGGGTCAACTCGCCGACCTGGTGAACGGCGCGATCCCGCCCGCAGTCCTTGATGTTCTGCGTGGCCGGTGGCTCGGACACCCCCTCCATCCCGTACTGGTCACCGTGCCCATCGGCGCCTGGATGGCAGTGCCCGTCCTGGACCTAACCGGCCAGCGCATCGCTGCTCAGCGACTGGTCGCCTTTGGTATTGCCGCAGCACTCCCGGCTTCGATCACAGGGCTTGCCGAGTACACAACGCTCGACACGGCCCAGCGCCGGGTCGCCGTTGTGCACATGGCCGCGAACACCGTCAGCCTCGGCTGCCTGGCGCGATCCTGGTGGCACCGCCACAACGGATTCGCGTTGCGCGGTGGAGGTTGGTCGCTCGCAGGCTTGGCGATCAGTGGCGTCGCAGGTGCACTCGGCGGCCATCTGTCCTACTCACAGAGCGCCGGCGTGCTGCGCGAACGCTGATCTCAGGGGCGGTTCAGCCCGAGGGCACCCAGGCACATCTGGTCGAGCGTGTCGAGGAGGGCCTTCTCGTCGGCGTCCTCCCCCTGCACCAGCCACAGATAGAGCGTGTGGTCCACCATCGCGGCCAGGGAGCGGGCCGCCAGCTCCGGATCAAGCGTGGCTGACACGTCACCGTCGTCCTGCCACCGGGCGATCGCGCGGGCGCTGCGCTCGATGAGTTCGCGGCGATGCTCATGGCGCAGGCGTCGGAAGTCGGTGTTGAAGGTCGCTACCTGCTCGACGATCGCCATCAGCTTCGCGTTTCGCCGATACGCCTGGTAATACGCGCGATTGGAGTCGATAAGCTGCTGCGCCGGTGAGGCCTTGTCGTCCATGTTGTTTCGGCGGTGGATGTCCTCGAACAGTCGGGTGCTCAGTTCCCAGAACACGGCGTCTTTCGACTCGAAGTACCGATAAAAAGTGCCGTAGGAAACACTCGCGGCCTGGGCGATGTGCTCAACCCTGGTGTCCAGGAACCCGACCTCCTCGAACACCACGCGCGCGGCGTCGAGCAACGCATCCCGCGTCTTACGGCCGCGAGGGGTCAAACTCTCGGCCGCCGGCAGCGAGGTCTTGACAGGTTGCGTGATCACGGTCACACTCTGTCCAAACATGACATGACTGTCAAGTCATACGGCGACACCGGGGAGATCAACATGGGCACAGCGAACGCCAAATACGAACTGGGCGGCATCAACCACTTGGCTCTGGTGTGTTCGGACATGAAGCGGACGATCGACTTCTACTCGGGCACCCTGGGCATGCCTCTGATCAAGACCATCGAGCTACCGGCCGATCTGGGTCAGCACTTCTTCTTCGATTGCGGCAACGGAAACACCATTGCATTCTTCTGGCTGGCGGACTCGCCTGACGCCGCACCGGGAATCGCTGCGCCGAAGGGTCTCCCCGACGAGGGCGAGCTCGCCAGCGCGGTCGGCTCGATGAACCACGTGGCCTTTGCAGTACCGCCCGAAAAATTCGACGAGTACTACGACCGGTTCACATCCGAGGGCATCAAGGTGAGCCAGGTGCTCAACCACGATGACAGCGCTTTCGGGGTGTCTCGGCACGTGCATCCCGGCACATTCGTGCGGTCGTTCTACTTCCAGGACCCGGACGGGGTACTGCTCGAGTTCGCCTGCTGGACTCGTGAGTTCACCGATGCCGACGTCGCTCACGAGCCGAAGACGGCTGCCGACCGACGCGTGGCGACCTCTCCGTAGCCAGAGATCGCGAGACCATCGACGAGAGGAACTGTAGTGCCACGTCTTCGCCAAGTACCCCGCGCGGAGGTCACCGACGAGAAGATCCTGTACTTCTACGACAGGCTCTTCGGCCCCGACAAAGACCCGGCGGTCGACGGGGGAACCGTTCACGGCACTCCGGGCGACTGGTGGACTGTCTTCGCGCAGTCACCCAACGTATTCGACCATGCGGTGAGGGGATTCGCCCTCTACCGCAACGCGACGCTCGACCCGATGCTGCGTGAGCTCGGCCAGTGCCGGGCCGGTTATGCGCGGGGCAGCCAATTCGTCTTCTCCCAGCACTCCAAACAGATGCGTTCGCTGGGGATGCCCGAAAAAAAGATCGCCGCCATCGCGTACTGGCAGATCGCCGACTGCTACACCGAACTGGAGCGGGCCGTGCTCGCGTATACCGATGGTCTGGTGTTCGACGGTGGTCGGGTGCCCGGCGCGGTCGTCGACACCCTCAAGGCCGATCTCAGCGATCCCGAGATCCTCGAACTGACCTACATCACATGCCTTTACGATATGCATGCCACCATCTGTCGCGCCTTGCGCCTCGAGTTCGACGACCGCGAAGAGCCGGTCGTCGAGGTCGAGGTGCCGGCCGGTATCGGTGCCCGCGATCTGTCTGCGGACTTGTCCGGGGAGTGACGCCGGGGCCCCTTTCCGCATCGCGGACCTGAGCCCCACTGCACACAAATCAGCCTGTGACGTCACATCCGGCCGTCCAGGCAAGGAAAGTGTGCAGCAGGGCACCTCCTGGGCGCTCCAGTAAATCGACCCGAGGTCGATGTTCTAGCTGACGTAACCATGTTCGGGGACACCAATTTTCGGGTTCTCCCGTTCCATGTAGCGCGGACACGTCAACCTGTAGGTTTCGAGCCATGACCTCACAACGTGTCGGGCGCTTGATCCCTGCTGTCATGGCACTGTCGGCCGCTGCCTTCGCCTGGACGGCCCCCGCCGCTTCCGCCGACGTCGCCGACGTCACCATCGTCCCAGGGCTGAGCGGTGGCCCGACCACGCCTTTCGGCACGGGGTGCACTTACCTCGTCATCGCTCGGACCGCTGACGCGCCGCATTCGCCGAGCGAGAGTGGCGTGGGAATCGTCGACCTCAATCAGGCGTCGACGTTGTTTCCGCAAGAGTTGATCTGGGACTACATCGACCCCTACTACACATCGCCCGTGATTTTTGACCACGCGTTTTCCCTCTGGACCCCGCACCTACCGGGCGAACACGCGGTGATGGCATTCCAGACATCTGCCGGCGGACCCGTCGAAACCGTCATGGTCAAATCCGGCACACCGATCGGTCCTGGCTGCCTCGTCGCGCCGTAGACCAACCACGCAGAAACCGCCCACGCGCAGAGCCACCTTCCAAGGTGAATCGCGGGTGAGCGGTTTCTGTGATGGCTTGCCTCAGATCACAAGGCCCAGAAGCAGTACAACGATCAGGCCGGACACCGACAACACGGTCTCCATGATCGACCACGTCTTGATCGTCTGGCCGACGCTCATGCCGAAGTACTCCTTCACCAGCCAGAAGCCGGCGTCGTTGACGTGTGAGAAGAAGACCGAGCCGGCACCGATGGCCAGGACCACCAGGGACAGTTCGCCGCTGCTCAGCCCGTCGACAAGACCCAGGATGAGCGAGGACGCAGTGATCGTGGCAATGGTGGCCGACCCTGTCGCCAGCCGAATGAGGGCGGCGAGCACCCAGGCGAGCAGCAGCACGGAGATGTTCGCTTCCTTGGCCCAATCGGCGAGCAACGTGCCGATCCCGCTGTCGACGAGAACCTGTTTGAAGCCGCCGCCCGCAGCGACGATGAGCAAGATCCCGGCGATCGCGGGCAGCGCGGCGCCGGTCGTCTTGGAGATGGTCTCGCGATCCATCCCCGACCCACGGCCGAGGGTGAACATCGCAACCACCACCGCGATCAGCAGGGCGATGATCGGGGTTCCGAGCACATCGAGTACCTGCCGCACGATCTGGTCGTCATCGCTGATGAAGATCTCGGCAATGGCCTTGCCCAGCATCAACACAACCGGCAACAGGACGCTGAAGATCGTGATGGCGAACGACGGGCGCTTGGTCTTGACAAGTGTGTCTTCGGGATCGGCGTCGAAGGTGGTGGGGACCGGCAACACCACCCAGCGGCCCGCGAGTTTTCCGAACAGAGGTCCGGCCACGATGATGGTCGGCACCGCAACCGCGACACCGAGCGCCAGCGTGGTTCCGAGGTCCGCACCGAGCACGTCGATGGCGACCAGCGGTCCCGGATGGGGCGGCACGAAGCCGTGCATCGCCGAAAGACCCGCGAGAGCGGGGATCCCGACGGTGATCAGTGACAGGCCCGACCGGCGCGCCACCAGGTAGATGACCGGCATCAACAGCACCAGGCCGATTTCGAAGAACATCGGCAGACCGATGATGGCACCGACGAGAGCCATCGCCCACGGCAGCATGCGGGGGGAAGCGTGCCCGACGATGGTGTCGACGATCTCATCGGCGCCACCGGAGTCCGCGAGGAGCTTTGCGAACATCGAACCGAGCGCGATCAGGATCCCGACTCCGGCTGCGGTGCTACCGAACCCGTCGGTGAACGACTCCAGTACGTCCGGAACCGCTTCGCCGGCAACGATTCCCACCGTGAGTCCGCCGGCCACGAGCGCCAGGAACGGGTGCACCTTCGCGATGGTGATCAAGACGACGATGACGGCGATGCCGGCGAGCGCGGCGAGGATCAACTGCCACCCGGCGGCGACCGGCTCGGGAAGTTCGGTGTCTGCCGCCAGCAGCACCGCCGATGGTGAGCTCATCAGTTCTCCTTGTGTTCTGTCCGGGTGATGTAAGACTCGACGATGTCGTCGATCGACTGATCGATGTCGATGACAATTCCTCGCTCATCGTCGGCGAGTGGTTCGAGAGTGTGGAACTGCGACGACAAGAGCGACGGCGGCATGAAATGCCCCGGCCGGCTTGCCTGACGTTTCGAGATCACTTCAGGCGTGCCATCGAGGTGGACAAAACACACCTCGGGACAATGCCGCCGGAGCTGGTCGCGGTACTTGTGCTTGAGCGCCGAACAACTCATCACACCGCCGTCGGCATGATCGGCCAGCCACTGGCCGATCAGCTCCAGCCACGGGTGACGATCGTTGTCGTCGAGCGGGTGTCCACTGGACATCTTGGCGATGTTGGCCGGCGGATGGAAATCGTCTGCATCAGCGAATGGCACCCGGAGACGCTGCGCCAGCGCGGCTCCGACGGTGGATTTGCCGGACCCCGACACCCCCATGACGACCAGCGGTGCTCGCATTGTTGACTCCTCGCTCTTGTGCTGCCGGTCACAGATACTGCCGCAATGGTCATACTTTTGCAACCTCCCTGAGCACTTAAAGCATTCTTTTGAAGACCCTGGGCGACAATGAGAAGATAAATCGGTGGCAACAGAGGCGAGTGTGGGTGAACTTCATGGCAGCGTTCTCACCGGCGTGGGCACGCAGATCGTCTCCGGGCATCACCGTGAGGGCGAGGTTCTCACTCTCGACAGCATCGGCGTGCAGTACGGGGTGTCGCGTACCGTCGCCCGCGAAGCCATCCGAGTCCTGGAATCGATGGGTCTCGTGGCCTCACGCCGACGCGTCGGCATCACCATTCAGCCCCGCAGCCACTGGCACGTCTTCGACCCACGGCTGATCCGCTGGCGACTCGACGCCGGAGAGCGAACCGACTTCCTTCTGACCCTGTCAGAGCTGCGGCGCGGGTTCGAACCCGTCGCCGCGGCCCTCGCTGCAGAGCGCGCGGACGAGCACCAGTGCCGAATACTCGCTGCCGCGGTCTCAGACATGGTCATGCATGGCCGGTCGGGCGACCTCGACCAGTATCTGTTGGCGGACAAGGTCTTCCATCGCACCCTGCTCGAAGCGAGCGGAAACGAGATGTTCCGCGCGCTGAGCGATGTGGTCGGTGAGGTGCTCGCCGGTCGTACACATCACGGCATGATGCCGACCAACCCCAACCCTGCGGCCATCGACCTCCACGACGCCGTCGCCCGGGCCATCCGCTTGCGCAACCCTGTGGACGCCGAGCGGGCCATGCGCGAGATCATCATCGAAGCTGCAGACGCTGTTCGCGAACCCGACCAGGACTAGCGGTTACCCGGCCGGATGATCTGGGTCGGCTTCATCCTCATCGAGGGCGGCAGCCATCGGTTGACGCCACGACGCAGAGTGAACAGCGCAGACAACAGCAGCAACGCGAACTGCAGCCACCCCATGAACTTGATGACGCCGGAGATCGACGGATAGTCGAAGAGGAGATCGATACCCATCGGGATGCACAACAGCATCACCAGCACAGCGGTCACGTAGACGTTCCTGGCACCCCGACTGCGGTGCCGAGACGTCGCCACCAGCAGCGGGTACTGCACGGCGAGCAGAACAAGGGTTGCGACGAGCATCGCCGGTGGGAAGAAGCTCGACAACGAGTCGATGCGGTCCGCAGGCGCCGCCGCACTTGGGTCACGGGCAACATCGGCCTGGAGGCGCTCGTTGAGCAGATCGCTGATGGACCCCGAGTTCACGAACCCGTAGACCACACTGACCAGCGCAGCGGCGGCACCACCCAGCCACAACAACCAGGCGTGGTACAGCGCGGCCGGAGGCGGTGTCGGCTCATCGAGCACCGCGTGGTCTTTGTCCTTGGACTGTCGACCCGCCTCGATCGCCGCCAGATCCATAGCGTCGAGTTCGGCCAATGGCGGCATGCCGGAGAGGTCGGACGGCACTTCAATCGGGCCGTCGGGGCCGACGCTCGATTTCTCGAGGTCGGGGCCATCGCGGTCCGGGTCCTTCGGCTGCTTGTCTGGGTCCTGCGTCACACCGTCGATTGTCCCACTACTCCACCTGCGCCTGGACCAGAGTGCGCACCTTTCGTCTTTCCACCAGGTTGCCGTCCGACACCGATCACGACAACGATGGTCGGATGAACACACGTGTCGAGGTCACCAGCGTTGAAGAGTTACGCGCACTGGTCGGCGAACCGACCGATCGCGTCGCGAAGAAGGTGCGCCCCGAACTCCTGCCGGTGCATCTCGAGTGGCTGGCGCGGTCGCCCTTTGCCTTCGTTGCCACCACCGACGCCGACGGTCGCGTGGATGTCTCGCCGAAAGGCGATCCCCCTGGCTTTGCGCACGTCATCGATTCGCGAACGATCGCCATACCCGAGCGGCCGGGAAACAGGCGCGTCGACGGCTACCTGAACGTGCTGTCCAACCCACACGTCGGCACCAACTTCCTGGTCCCCGGCAGGGGTGACACCCTGAGGATCAACGGAACCGCGACCGTTCTGAGAGACGCGGACTACTTCGACGCACTTGCGAATCGCGGCCGACGACCCATCCTGGCCCTCGAGGTCGCCGTCGAGGAGGTGTTCTTCCATTGCGCAAAAGCATTCATGCGCGCCGACCTCTGGAGTCCGGAAACGTGGAAACCAGACGTGTTACCCACCCCCGCCGAGATCGCGCACGTGTTGAACAAAGGGTCCAATCTCGAAGAACTGCAGAAGTATTACGGAGAGAGCTACGGGAAGAAGCTGTACTGATCCAGCGCCTCACGGGCTGATCTTCAACATCCGGCCCACCGTCGCCTGCCACATCGACCCATCGGCACCGATGGTCCCGGTCAATTGCAAGGGTTCGTCGACTGGCGCTGCTCCGACCTCGGTGAAGGCCCGCCGCGCGCCCGTCGCAAAATCGACGGCCACAAAGTAGATCGGTCCGATCTGCTGAATCCCGTTGCCCGCGAATGCTTCAGTCGAAGGCGCATAGGCCAGCGCGTAGATGAGGCCGTCGGATCTCGACAATTTCGGCAGAGTCGCCATGCGATCGTGGGTTTCCCAGATGCGATGGCATCCGGTGTCCGTGACGTCGATGCGGGTCATCCCTCCGGCGAACGTCGCGGCCGTTGGGTCACTGGGCCCGGACGTTGCGAACGGTGGATAGCCGAATCCGTACGTGCTGGGGATGACAAGCGAATTGCCCCACGCCATCGGCGAATTCTCGGTGCCTTGCCCGGAGGTGCCGAAGGCGGGCGTTGCGCACACCACCGACCCGTTGTCGCTGCGGTGGACGACCAGATTGGGCCGCTCGGCGTCGTCGACGATTGCCACGAACTCGTCGTCCACTCCGAAATATGTTGGTGTGGTGCCGGATCCAGGAGCCAGCTGTCCGGGCTTTCGGACACTGCCCGCGGTGTAGGTCTGCCGCCAGACGGTGGTTGGCGTGCCGGTGTCGTCGGCGTGCATCTCGTAGAGGGCACGATCGGTGAGGACGGAAGCACCGTCCCGCCGAACACTCAAACCGTTGGTGAGCCTCTCGCCCGGTGGCAGGTGCATCGAAGCGATGTGGCCGTCAGCGGAGATCGTGCCCATCACTCCACCGGTGGTCGCGAACCAGATGCGCTGTTGATAGTCGGGCGCCAATCCGGTGATGGCATCTCCGGCGGGAATGTGAGCACTCACGTCGATTCGCTCGGCGACGTACAGAATCCACTGCCCGGCAGCGGTTTTGCGGTGCGCAATCTTGAGCACCGAGCCGGATCCGTCAGCCATCACCACGCGGTCGCGACTGTCGAGATATCCATAGACGCCGCCCAGGAGACCTCCTTTGGTGAGCTGGATCGACGCGACCAGCTGGGCGTTGGCCGGATCGAAGAGTTGCACGGTGGGCACCGCGACTCCGGGCGGGTCGACACCCACGTATCCGGTGCACAGCGCCACGGGCATGCCATCACCACCGATGAAGGTCGCCGCACATGCTCCACCGGGCAGCGACGAGGCGACCAAGCGACCGGCCACCCCAGGCCCGGGATGCGGCGTGGTGTCCGTCGACGCCAGGTCCCCATGGATCAACGACGTCCCCGGCGGCCCGACATCGGGAATGCCCGGTGTGGCCTGAGCAGGCCCGGCGTTCAGTGCTATGACCAGCGTCGTGAGCAGAACTGCCACGCAAGCTTTTCGCGCCATCATTCGAACATCGAACCACGGCACCCCGGCCACATCCTCCGACTCCAGCCACAAACTCCGGCTGCAACCGGAGGAACTGCTCGAAACCGGAGGAACTACCGACTAGACCAGCAGTTCGGCGATCTGAATCGTGTTGAGGGCAGCGCCCTTACGGAGGTTGTCGCCGGAGACGAACAACGCCAGGCCGCGCCCCTCGGGAGCACCCGGATCCTGGCGGATACGGCCGACCAACGAGTTGTCCTTGCCGGCAGCAGCCAGTGGGGTGGGCACATCGGTCAACGTGACGCCCGCGGCGTCAGCCAAGATCTTGGTGGCCTCTTCGACCGACAACGGGTTCGCGAACTCGGCGTTGATCGACAACGAGTGCCCGGTGAACACGGGAACCCGCACACACGTACCGCTCACCAGCAGATCGGGCAGGCCGAGGATCTTGCGCGATTCGTTGCGCAGCTTCTGGTCCTCGTCGGTCTCACCGGAGCCGTCGTCGACCAGCGAGCCGGCCAGCGGGAGCACGTTGAAGGCAATGGGCGCAACGTATTTCACGGGATCAGGAAACGCAACCGCAGAGCCGTCATGGACCAGCTTCTCGGCGTCATCGATGCCGGCGCGAACTTGCGACGCCAATTCTTCGACGCCGGCGAGACCACTACCCGACACCGCCTGGTACGACGAGATGATCAGACGCTGCAGGCCGGCCGCGTCATGCAACGGCTTGAGTACCGGCATCGCAGCCATCGTGGTGCAGTTCGGATTGGCGATGATGCCCTTGGTCAGGTTCTTCGCCTGCTCACCGTTGACCTCTGAGACCACCAGCGGCACATCGGGATCCTTGCGCCAGGCCGACGAGTTGTCGATGACGGTGACACCGGCGGCTGCGAAACGCGGCGCCTGCTCACGAGACATGGTCGCGCCGGCGGAGAACAGCGCGATGTCGAGGCCGGTGGGATCTGCTGTCGATGCATCCTCCACCTCGATCTCGCCACCACGCCACGGCAGCTTCTTGCCCGCCGATCGTGACGACGCGAAGAAGCGGATCTCGTCGGCCGGAAAGTTGCGTTCTTCCAACAGCTTCCGCATGACGGCGCCGACCTGGCCGGTCGCGCCGACAACTCCTACCCGTACACCCATTGCTATCGCCCCGTTCCGGCGTAGACGGTGGCCTCTTCCTCGCCACCGAGATCAAACGCGTCATGCAGTACGCGCACAGCCCTGTCCAGCTCGGTATCGCGGCACAGCACCGAGATCCGGATCTCCGACGTGGAGATCAGCTCGATGTTGACGCCCGCCTCCGAGAGGGCCTCACAGAATGTGGCCGTGACGCCGGGATGCGACTTCATGCCCGCACCGACCAGCGACACCTTGCCGATGTGATCGTCGTAGAGGATCGAGCTGAAGCCGATTTCTTCCTTCAGCGTCGACAACTTCTCCACGGCAATCGGACCGAGTTCTTTCGGACATGTGAAGGTGATGTCGGTCTTACCCGTCTCGACCTTCGAGACGTTCTGCAGCACCATGTCGATGTTGATCTCGGCATCGGCAACAGCGCGGAAGACCCTGGCGGCGTAGCCCGGCTTGTCGTCCAGGCCGACAACCGTCACCTTGGCTTCGCTGCGGTCGTGGGCAACGCCGGTGAGGATGGCTTCTTCCACGGGAATGTCCTCCATCGATCCGGACACCATGGTGCCGGGTTTGGTTGAGTACGACGAGCGCACGTGAACGGGAACGTTGTAACGGCGGGCATATTCCACGCAGCGCAGCATCAGCACCTTCGCGCCACATGCGGCCATCTCGAGCATTTCCTCGAAGGAGACGGTGGCGAGGTGGCGCGCGTTCGGGACGATGCGCGGATCTGCGGTGTAGATGCCGTCGACATCGGTGTAGATCTCGCAGACGTCTGCGTTCAGCGCAGCAGCCAACGCGACCGCGGTGGTGTCAGAGCCACCGCGACCCAGCGTGGTGACGTCCTTGGTGTCCTGCGAGACACCCTGGAAGCCCGCGACGAGAACGATTTTGCCCTCGTCGAGCGCCGACCGGACGCGGCCCGGCGTGACGTCGATGATCTTGGCCTTGCCATGGCTGCTGGTGGTGATCACACCCGCCTGCGAACCGGTGAACGACTGGGCTTCCGCGCCGAGGGAGCTGATGGCCATCGCGACCAGCGCGTTCGAGATGCGCTCACCTGAGGTGAGCAGCATGTCCATCTCGCGAGGAGGCGGCGCCGGGCAGACCTGCTCGGCGAGGTCGAGCAGCTCGTCGGTGGTGTCGCCCATCGCCGACACCACGACCACCACGTCGTTGCCCGCCTTACGGGTCGCAACGATGCGCTCGGCCACTCTGCGGATCCGTTCGGCGTCGCCAACCGAGGAGCCGCCGTACTTCTGCACGACCAGAGCCACCGAGTTTCCCTTCTCTAGCTGCTGCGAACCTTCAAAATCAGTCAGCGGGCAACAGTGCAAGACTGCCTCCCGCCTCGTGCAAGGATAGCCACCCGCAACTCCCCCACGTGCAAGCGTGTCACCGCACCGTCGAGCCGGGAGACCACCGACCACCGGGGCTCGGGTGGGCACGCGGCAATTGCTTTAGCGTGCTTCAGAACTGGCGGATCGGCCGTGCAACCGACAGCGCCCGCCCCGAGCGAGCGTTCGGCACTAGGATCGCTCAGGTGCTGACCCGAGCGAGAATCGAATCCGTCAGCGACCTCCTGTATCAACGGCGTGACTGGGTCGAACCGATTGCCGTCTTCCTCCTCATCCGCTTGGTCGGCATGCTCGTGCTGGAGCGGTTCACGCAGCTGCGCGGCAGCAGCCTCGGGGCTGCGCTCTCGGCCTGGGACGGCAAATGGATGCTCGCCATCGCCGAGCACGGATACGGCGGCGTGCCGCTGACCCAGACCGACGCGCAGGGTATGCGTGACTCCGACACGCCATACGCGTTCTTCCCCGGCTATCCACTGCTCGCCGGGGCAGTGGACAAGGTGCCCGGTTTCAGTCCGTTGGGTGCAGCCCTCACCGTGAACGTGGTGCTCGGCTGCCTGGCCGCGGTGGGCGTCGCCCGGCTCGGAACGCTGTGCGCCGCACAGATGCAGAACCGTGAACACAAGTCCCGGCTCGTGCCCGCACGGTTCACCGCTTGGTTTGCCGAGGACATCCACAGGGCCGACGACGGCGAGGTGGTGCGCGTCAAAGCCGATCCGCGTCGGGCTGGGCTGCTGCTCGCCGTTCTGTTCGCTGCAGCGCCGATGGGCATCGTCTTGTCGATGGCCTACACCGAGGCGCTGTTCTGCGCACTTGCGGCGTGGGCGCTGATCGGCGTGCTGGAGCGACGATGGTTGCTGGCCGGGATCTGGACGATGCTGGCCGGGCTGAGCCGTCCGACCGCAGTGGTGCTGATCGTCGTCGTGGTGGTGGCTGCGGCGTTGCGATTGCGCGACGGACCCAGGGCGTGGGCGGCCATCGTCCTCAGTCCGCTCGGCTACCTCGGGTACCTGGCGGTGGTCTGGCACAAGACGGGCGAACCACTCGGCTGGTTCAAGATCCAGACCGAGGGCTGGGACACGCGGGTCGACTACGGCCAGGCCGCCTACGAGTTCATCAACTACGCGCTTGTGAACTCTGGGGAGATTGCGCCGGTTGCCACGGCCTGGATCATGCTGATCACCATCGCCCTGGCGTTGCTGAGTTTTGCCGAGCGCGTGCCGTGGCCGGTGGCGGTGTACGGAGCGCTGGTGGTCGTATCCATCGGCGCCTCGAGCGGTCTGATGATGAGCCGCCCCCGACTGCTGCTCCCGGCGTTCGTCTTGCTGATCCCGATCGCGATCGGCCTGGCCAAACGTCGCGGGTCCACACAGATCCTGGTCTCGCTCGCGGTTGTCGCGTTCAGCTCATGGTTCGGCGCACACATGTTGACGGTCTATCCACACGCCATGTGATCTGCGCGTCAGTGTCCGCCACGCAATCTGGCCGCCCTCGATTCGAAACCGTCGCACAGCGCGGCCACGCCCTGGGTGAGCAGATGGCGGGGGTCGGTGAGTTCTGAATGATGCGTGCCGACCAGTGCTGCGAGATGGGGCGGCGGCTCGCTCTCAGGATTGCCTGCCAGAAGATGGGCCAGTCCACTCTGACCTTGGTCTTCATCGGCGGCCCGGTCGAGCAACAGTCGTTCGGCGACGGTGCTGAGCACCGTGCCGGCGATGAGGTTCCACAGGGTCAGCGCCATCTCGGTGGCGACCGCGGGGGTGACGTCGAGATCGAGGAAGGCGTCCACGAGCCAGTCGAGACAGTTCAGGCTCTGCGGGCCCATGCTGGTGCGCGGAGATGCGAAGGCCAGCAGCACCCAGGGGTGGCGCTGATACAGAGTCCAGTCGACCTCGGCCGCGATCAACGCCCGCTCGCGCCACGTTGCATCGTCGGCGGGCGGGTACGGGAAGCGGATGCCGATCTCATTCGACATCTCCCGCAGCAGCGCGTCCTTGTCGGCGATGTGCCGGTACAGCGACATCGTGCCGACACCGAGCCGGTCGGCGATCTTTCGCATGGTGAGGGCGCTGAACCCGTCGGCATCCGCGAGTTCGATCGCAGCGTTGACCACCGCGCCGCGGGTCAGTTTCGCGGACTCGGGTGCCGGGTCGAGGCCCCCGCTCACCGCACCCTCCTGTGCTGTCATCACATCTCTCCTTCGCCGCGTTCATTGTCCGTGTTCACGGCCGGGACGGTGAACAAAGGCCGAACGATGGAATAAACGCTTTGCGTACAACGTACTCTTATGCGTACGTTGTACTCAGGTTGATCGAGCCGCCACGAGCGGGCGATCGCCGTCCGAACACATGTAGCGCCCTCAACGCGGCCAACGCCGGCGTCCGCTCGCGTGTTCGCAGCGCGATTGGAGCACCCGGTGAGCATCATCGACAAACAGACCGATCCGCAATCCGACGCGAGCACCAGCCGCCCGGACCGCCGGACCTGGCTGGGACTGGCAGTACTGACGCTGCCGGTCTTCCTGGTGTCCATGGACTTCTCCGTCTTGTACCTGGCGATCCCCACCCTGAGCGCCGAACTCGCCCCTTCTGCCACGCAGCAGTTGTGGATCGTCGACATCTACGGATTCCTCATCGCCGGCCTGTTGATCACGATGGGCAATCTCGGTGACCGGTTCGGTCGACGCAAGCTGCTGCTCGTCGGCGCCAGCCTCTTCGGCGTCGCCTCGGCGATCGCAGCATTCGCCCCCGACGCGAGCGCGCTCATCGCTGCCCGCGCGATCATGGGCATCGGTGGCGCAACCCTCCTGCCCTCGAGCCTGTCGCTGATCAGCAACATGTTCCCCGACCCCGTGGCCCGGGCGAAGGCCATCGGCATGTGGACGGCGGCGTTCGCAGGCGGATCGGCCATCGGGCCGGTGATCGGTGGCGCACTCCTCCACCAGTTCTGGTGGGGCTCCGTCTTCTTGATCAACGTGCCCGTACTGCTGATCCTCTTGGTCTTCGGCCCCCGCCTGGTCCCGGAATACCGGTCGCCCAGCTCGGCCCCCTTCGACGTCCTCGGCGTGCTGCTGTCGTTGATCGGCATCCTCCCGCTCGTCTACGCAATCAAGCACGGCGCAGCCGAGGGATTCGACACCACCACAGCGGTCTTCGCTGCCATCGGCATCGTGGGCATGGCGTTGTTCGCCGCCCACGAGCGTCGGACAGAACAGCCCTTGATCGACCTCAAGCTCTTCAAGAGCCGCGGGTTCTCCGTTGCGATCGGCAGCGCGCTGACGGGCATGATGACCCTTGCCGCGTTGAGCTACCTCAGCGGCATCTACCTGCAGTCGGTCCTCGGACGCGATGTGCTGGAGGCAGCAGTACTCGGTATCCCGATGGCGATCGCCGTGGCGATCTTCTCCATGAGCGCTTCCCGCATCGCCGCGGTCATGTCGGTGCGCTGGGCGTTTGTCTTCTCGCTGCTGGCCGCTGCGGTCGGCAACGCAGGCATGCTCGGTCTCGGCGTCGACCAGGGCGTACTGGTCTACCTGATCAGCTCCACGCTGGCCGGTGTCGGCTACGGCGTGATCTTCTCGCTGGTCTCCGATGTCGCCGTGTCGTCGGTGCCTGCTCAGCGCAGCGGGTCGGCGGCCGGTCTCTCCGAGACCAGCTTCGAGTTGGGAACGGCGTTCGGACTCGCCGTTCTCGGTTCGGTGGCCACGATGGTCTTCCGCCGGTCCGGCGAGGGCAGCGGCGTCGAGGACACCCTCTCGCAGACACTCACCCAGGCACAGACCCTTGACCCGGGCGCCGGAAGTGCTCTCGCCGACGCCGCACGCAGCGCGTTCGTCGACGGCTTGCACATCACGTCGCTGGTGAGCGTGGCACTCTTGGCGGTGGTGGCCGCAGTGGTGGCAATCGTTCTCCGCGAACGCCGGCCGGTCACCGACTAGTCCCCGCCGGCCCAAGGAGCTGCTGCCTGTGCACCCGCTACTCGCAGACCGATGGAGTGCGCGCGGCTACGACGCCGACGCAACCATGTCCGACGGACATCTGCAGTCGATCCTCGAGGCGGGCCGGTGGGCGCCCACGGGTGGCGGTCGCCAGCCGGTCCGCTTTGTCGTCGGCCGCCGCGGTGACCCGACATTCGCCGGGGTCACCGAGGCACTCAAACGGGGGAATCAGTCGTGGGCACCGGCCGCCGCAGCGCTGATCGTCCTGTGTACCGACGACCTCCCCGACGACCCGAAAATGCACGACTACGCCACGCTCGACGTGGGGCTCGCCGCCGGTCAGATGATCGTCCAAGCCCAGGCCGACGGATGGAACGCGCATCCCATGGGCGGGTTCCGCGCGCCAGACCTGGTGCAGCAGTTCGACATTCCGCACTCCATTCGACCCCTGCTGATCCTGGCCATCGGCCGACTCGCTGAAGCTGCAGCCCTGCCCGCCGACATCCGAGAGCGTGATGGCCGCGAACGCACCCGCTTGCCGTTGGCGGAGATCGCCTTTGCCGAGACCTGGGGACGACCATTGGTTCCGGAGAACCGGTGAACCACCTTTGGACTTCCGCGCCTTCGGGAGTACAGTCACAAAAATGCAGCGCGTGCTCCTTCTCGGTTGCCGCGGCGGGGTCTGATCCAGACCGGCTTCCCGTCGCGGGATTTCTGACGCGCCGGTCTCATTCCCCCAACCCCGGAGATTGACCCCCAATGCCTGCCGCCGATGCATTCACTTCCAGTTCCAGCCGGATCAGCGAACCCGCCGGACCGATTCCTTCCGGACAACCGTCGTGGAACCCTCAGCGCAATTCCGCGATGCCCGCCCACCGGTATCGCCCATTCGCCGATGAGGTCGAGAACGTCGCGGTCCCCGACCGCACCTGGCCCGACAAGGTGATCGACCGCGCCCCCATGTGGTGCGCCGTCGACCTTCGTGACGGGAATCAGGCTCTCATCGACCCGATGAGCCCGGCACGCAAGCGCCGCATGTTCGACCTGCTGGTACGGATGGGTTACAAGGAGATCGAGGTGGGGTTCCCCTCGGCCAGCCAGACCGACTACGACTTCGTCCGCGAGATCATCGAAGACGACGCGATCCCGTCGGACGTCACCATCCAGGTCCTGACGCAATGCCGCAACGAACTGATCGAACGCACCTTCGATGCGTGCCGCGGCGCCGCGAATGTGATTGTGCACTTCTACAATTCGACGTCTGTGCTGCAGCGCCGGGTGGTCTTCCGCGCCGACAAGGCAGCCATCAAGAAAATCGCCACCGACGCTGCTCACAAGGTCCGCGCCGAAGAGGTCAAGTACCCCGACACCAATTGGCGTTACGAATACTCCCCGGAGTCGTACACGGGCACAGAGCTCTCCTACGCCAAAGAGGTGTGTGACGCGGTCACCGAGATCATCGACCCCACACCGGAAAAGCCGATCATCCTGAACCTCCCGGCAACCGTGGAGATGGCCACCCCCAACGTGTATGCCGACTCGATCGAGTGGATGCACCGCAACCTCGCCCGTCGCGACTCGGTGATCCTGAGCCTGCATCCGCACAACGATCGCGGAACTGCCGTCGCCGCTGCCGAACTCGGCTACCAGGCCGGCGCCGACCGCATCGAGGGTTGCCTGTTCGGCAACGGCGAGCGAACCGGCAACGTCTGCCTGGTGACGCTCGGCATGAACCTGTTCAGTCGCGGGGTCGATCCGCAGATCAACTTCTCCGACATCGACGAGATCCGCCGCACGGTCGAGTACTGCAACCAACTCGGTGTGCACGAACGCCATCCGTACGGCGGCGATCTGGTGTACACCGCGTTCTCCGGCAGCCATCAGGACGCCATCAACAAGGGCCTCGATCAGATGAAGATCTCCGCGGATGAGGCCGACTCGGACATCGACGACATCCTGTGGCAGGTTCCGTACCTGCCGATCGACCCCAAGGACGTCGGCCGCAACTACGAGGCCGTGATCCGGGTCAACAGCCAGTCGGGCAAGGGCGGCGTCGCCTACATCATGAAGGCCGACCACGGACTGTCACTGCCGCGCCGTCTGCAGATCGAGTTCAGCCGCGAGATCCAGAAGATCACCGACGGTGAAGGCGGTGAGGTCTCTCCCAAGGAGATGTGGGACGTCTTCGCCCAGGAGTACCTGCAGCCGCTCAAGCCGCTCGAACGAATCCGCCAGCGCGTTGACGCCGCAGAGGAAGACGGCGGCGAAGACCGCATCACAGCGACCGTGAAGGTCGACGGAAAAGAGAAAGAAATCACCGGCTCCGGCAACGGACCGCTGGCCGCCTTTGTCGATGCGCTGTCGACCGTCGGGTACGACGTGCAGGTGCTCGACTACGCCGAGCATGCGCTGACCGCCGGCGACGACGCGAATGCCGCTGCCTACGTTGAGGTTCAGGTTCGGGGTGAAACGGTGTGGGGCTGCGGGATAGCACCGTCGATCACCACGGCATCGCTGCGCGCGGTGGTCTCGGCGGTGAACCGGGCAGTGCGTGTGGCCGACGGCAGCGGGGACGGCGATTCCGGCGAGCAGGCCCCACGCACGTGGGCCCCGTAGTCGGTTCCGAGGGAACTCGTCCCACCTGGTCGGCCCCGGTGCGTTACGCCGAGGCCGACCAGCAGGGCGTGGTCTTCAACGCGCACTATCTGCTGTACTGCGACGAGGCCAGCGCGGAGTTCTGCAGGCAACGGGGAATCCTCGATTTCGGCGAGATGCTGCGCGTCAAGAAGTCGACGCTCACCTGGACCGCGCCGGCGGTCTGGGGTGAGGTGGTCGACGTCTATGTGACCTGTCCACGCGTCGGACGTACCAGTTTCACGATGTGCTTCAACGTCAAGGTCGCGGACCGAGAGTGCTGCACCGTGGAGACCGTGTATGTCCACGCCGACGAATCCGGTACGCCACAAGCCATTCCCGATGACGTCGCACAGGTCCTGACCTCCGGCGCGCCAATTGCGTAGGCGGGCAGACGGTTCTGCCGAGTGATCAGGCCCCGGCCGAATCCCCCTCGGCGACAAGTGCTGCAAGAAGTTGCCTCACCGCACCTCGCTGATCACCCATCGGGCGGCTCAACGCCTCGTATACCCGCGCGGCGCGCACCCCGGTGAGAACAAGGCGGCTGCAGTCCGGATCCCGGATGGAGAACCGGGGCATGAGCGCGACTCCGTGATCACGTGCCACCATCGACTCGATGACACGGAAGTCGTTGATGCGGTGGGTGACTCGCGGCGCCACCCCGGTCGCCGCTGCAAGGGAGAGCAGCACGTCATCAACCGGGAACCCGCCGCGGACGCTGATCCAGTCCTCGTCCTCGAGTTCGGCCAGTGTCACCTCGCTGCGGCCGGCCAGACGATGACCACCCCCGACCACCAGGTCGATGGGCTCACGCATCACGGTTGTCACCGACACCCTCGCCTCGACAACCTGCGGCGCTCGCTCGTCCCGATGGGTCAGGACGACGTCGAAGTCGGCCAGCAAGGCAGGCGCGTCAACGTATTTGACGTCTTCGTCGCCGGCGATCACCCGGATCCGACGATCGCTCATCCGGTTGAGGACACCCGGTAGCAGAAGTGCCGCTCCCGAGGGGAACATCGCCAAGCGCACTTCGCCGACTGCGTCATCGCGGTACGACGCCATCTCCGCCTCGGCCCGCTGCACAGCGGCGATGACCTCGTCGGCACGTAGTACCAACGCGCGACCGGCGTCCGTGAGACGAACCCGCCGGCCATCTTGTTCGAGCAAGGCGATCCCGGCTTCGCGGCCCAGGATCTTCAACTGCTGCGACACCGCTGACGGTGTCATGTTCATCGCCTGAGCCACGGCTCCCACGGTGCCGCGGTCTGCGAGCTGCCTCAGGATTCGTAGTCGCTGCAGGTCCATGTGGTCACGCTACACAGTTGGCGGCCGTTCCTTCAGGTCTGCCACATCATTTCGGCTGCGGCGACGAACAGCGATCTGCCCCTTGCGGCGGGGAGCATATGCGACGCCGCGACTGTGCCAACGCTCTGCAGGTTTCGTCGTCGGGAACAGTTCGAACTTCTCCAGCACGGTCCGCAGGGTGACATCCATTTCCATGTTCGCGAAGGCCGCACCGATGCACCGGCGGGTTCCACCGCCGAACGGAAGCCATGCGGCGGACGGCTTGTGATCCAGGAATCGACTGGGGTCAAATCGTTCTGGATCCTCGAACTGCTCACTGTCGTCGTGCAGCAGAGAGATGCTGACAAGCACCGTGTGCCCCTGCGGGATGCGCCACTCGCCCAACTCCAGCACAGGAGCCACCACTGTTCGCCCGGCGAGATCGATCACGGGCCGGCTGCGCTGCACTTCCAGGATCGTCGCCTGCCGGAACGCGGTGTCCCCCTCGTCGACCTCAGCGGTCAAGCGGGCCAACACATCCGGGTTGCGGCGCAATCGCTCGAACGCCCACGCCAGCGTGGTGGCGGTGGTCTCGTGGCCCGCGGCGAGCAGCGTCGCCAGTTCGTCGGCGATCTCCGTGGTTGTCATCGGCGACCCGTCGTCGTAGGTACTTCGCAGCATCAGCGAGACGATGTCGGTACGTTCGGCGAAGTCGGGGTCGCCCCGCACCGTGGAGATCAGGTCTTCGATGATCGAGTCGTATTCACGACGGCGAGCCATGAATCGTTCCCAGGGGTCGAACCGGCCGAGGTTGATCGTCGTGTTTGGCAATGTCGCGAGGCGCGAGCCCAACTCGACCATCGGCGGAATGATGCGCCGTAGTGAGTCGAGCTGCTCCCCATCGGCGCCGAACACCGCACGAAGAATCGCATTGAGCGTTATCCGCATCATCGGAGCCAGACTCTCGAACTCGCGATCTTCCGGCCAGGTAGCGGTCTCGCGCAGGACCTCTTCCTCGATGATCTGCTCGTAGCCCTTCACGCTCTTGCCGTGCAGCGGAGGAGTGAGCAGCTTGCGTCTGCGGCGATGGTCGTCACCTTCGAGCGAGAACATCGAGTGGTCGCCGAGGATCCGGCCGAGGTTGGGCTGCACGTTGCTCAGCACTCCGGCGGGCGTCGTGAACAACTGCTTGGCCAGGTGTGGGTCCGCTACCACCACGGTGTTCCCGAAGACCGGGATGTTCAGTGTGAACGCCGGCCCGTGGCGCCGGGCGAGTACTTGCATCGTCTGCCGACGTGCGGCGACGAACGCGAGTCCTTGCACGTGTCGATGCAGTCGTGGACCAGGCGGCAGGTGTACCGACGCCTTCGCCTGACGACCGTCCTTCGTTTCTGTATGAGCTGGCCCCATGTTCGAACGCTCCCGTCTCGGCGCCGCCCGGTACTACGCCGTACCACCGCGACGGTACGCTTTCGTACCAGGGGAGAACAAGGGGTCGTATCGTTGGGTCGATGGCAACCAACCCGCAGTCAGTCGATCAAGTGCAGCCTGCCGACGCCGGCGGGTCAGTTTTTCGGGTTCGGTTGCTCGACGCGCTGGCCACCTCGATCGAGGTCCGTGGCTACCGGGCCAGCACCATCGCCGACATCGTCGGCATCGCCCGGACGTCGCGGCGAACCTTCTACCAGGAGTTCTCTGGCAAAGAAGACTGCTTCATCGAACTGCTGCGGCGTGCGAACACCTCCATGATCGATGAGATCGTGGCAGCTGTGGATCCGGACGCCGGGTGGGCCAGCCAGATCAGGCAGGCCATCGGCGCATACGTGAAGTCGATCGAGATGGATCCGGCCATCACATTGAGCTGGATTCGCGAGCTCCCCGCCCTGGGAACCAGTGCCCGACCGGTTCAGCGGCACGCAATGGAAGAACTGATTCGCACCCTCGTCATGTTGACGAGCACACCTCAGATGCGGACCGCAGGTGTGGAGACGGTGTCGCGGTCGATGGCCACCTTGCTGCTGGGAGGTCTACGAGAATTGACAGCGGTCGCTGTCGAGGACGGCAGGCCGATCGACTCGATGACCGAGACCATGGTCGAGGCCTGCATTGCCCTTTTGGGCCCGCGACCGGACAACCACCCGGCGTAGTTGCCGAAACAGCAAGAATAGTTGTCGAAACAGGGGTGCACGGCCATTGTGGAGGCATGAACCAAGAATTCTGGGACGAGCACTACAGCAGCGCCGAACAACTCTTCAGCAACAACCCCAATCCCGTCCTCGTCGACGAGGTGTCGGACCTGCCGCCCGGACGGGCGCTCGACCTCGGATGCGGCGAGGGCGCCGATGCCCGCTGGCTCGCTGAACGCGGATGGCAGGTGACGGCCGTCGACATCTCGCAGGTCGCCATCGACCGCGCCATGAAACTGGGCGACTCGGACGCCATCACCTGGGTACGTGGTGATCCGCTCGCCGACCCGCCGACGCCGACCTCCTATGACCTCGTGTCGATGCAATACCTCCACAGCGTTCCTCGGTCCGACGGCGGCCAGACCGCCCGCGCGATCGCACACGCCGTCGCGCCGGGCGGAACGCTGCTCATCGTGGGCCACGAGATCCGAGAAGGCCACAACTGGAAGGGAATCGACCCGCGGGACTTCTACGACCCACACGACTTCGCCGAGCTCCTCGGCGACGAGTGGACGGTGTTGATCGACCGCACCCAGCCCCGGACGACCGCCCCTCCCGGGAACTCACACCACACACACGACACCGTACTGAAAGCTGTTCGCTCGCAGTAGGACTACGACATCAGGTTTACCGTCTCCCGGTCAGCCCAATCCATCCGTGCGCACGGGGTAGGCCTCCAGCATCATGCCGGCGACTGCTCCGAGTGCCTCGGACCACGCATCCGTCATGGCGTCCGTCCACTCGGCACCTCCGCGGTCGGCCATGGTGGCGATCATCGTGGACGCGACCCAGTTGTACATCTCAGGCGTGACCCCCCAGGATGCGTGCCTCTGGCCCAGCGCCCCCAGCGAGGCACGGAGCCACGTCGAGTCCTCGAGGTGGTCGAGCACGGCGACGATCGCGTCCTGGAGCATTCGCGCTTGCGGGCGGATGTCGCTGCTGAAAAGTGCTCGTGCCGAGGGGTATTCGGCGAACAATCGATCATAGAAGTCGGTTGTGAGCCCCACGTCGTCGTCGGCGACCAGCATGAGGCTCCGCTCGAGCAACACCTTGTCCACGTTCACCTTCTCCAAGACTCCGGCGGATTATGCGCGCCGTGGCATCACTTGTAGTTCGGGTTGTTGATGACCGGTATCTCGATATTGATCGGCATGCGGAGTTCCGAGGTGTAGAACAAGACGAACTGGCGCAAGAACTCGTCGAACAACCAGTACGCCTCTTCCGGGACACCCACGTCGAGAAGCCCTTCACGCACGGCCACGAACGGACCCCAGGCGGTTTCGAGCAACGGCGTCCAGACGGGCTCCCGCGGGATTCGCAGCCACTCGGCCACCTGGTCGCCGAGCATGAATCGGGTCAACGCTCCGAGGATGGGCCGGCTGAGCAACGTCAGATCCAGATTCATCCCGAGACCCAGGAGGATGTCTGCGAGTTTGATGCCTTCGGGTGTGGGCGCCAGGATCGGGTCGAGGACCTGTTTGGCCTGCGAGTCGGCCTGATCCCACGAGGCCGGGATGTACTGGTCTTGCACACCGAGCAGATGTGCGGCCAGTTGCCAGGAATGCAGGAAGCCCTCCGATTCGGCGGCCGGGATCTGCACGTTCCACTTCTTCAGGTTTCGCATCACGGTGGTCGGCAAGCTGTGCCAGGTGACCATGATGTCGGCCTGACTGATCGGGATGTCTTCTGGCGCAGACCCTGTCCAGTGCGGCGACTGCGGAAGCAGGTGCCGAACCGCTGCGTGCGCGAGGCGCGTCTTGACGCAGGTGATCACCATTTCACCGTCAGGTTGGTAGGCATTGAGCGAACCGATGTCGTACCCGAGTTTCGCGGTCTTGGTGATGCGGTCCTTCATGTCCGCGCCGCCCTTGGAGTAGTACACCGCCCGCGCCTCTTTGGGGATGACGGTGCTCATCATGCCGCTGGCGAAGCCATACAGCACACCCAGATAGGTCCCGCGCTTCTGGTTGAACTCGACCGCTGTGGCCAACTTGCCCTGATCCGCCCACGACGGCATCTGCCGCGCGTACTCGATGAAATCTCGCAGGTCGTTCGGCAGGCCGGCCGGCAATGCCTGGCCGTTCTTGGTCCAGTGCTTCAACAACTCGTTCACGCGCGGCACCTCGCCGCGGTCGATCAACGACGCAACCACCGGATCGGCCTCGTTGTCCCACACGCCCCGAGGGTCGGCCCCGCTACCGGTTCCCGGCACCGAACCTGCCGGCGACCATGTCCACGGGGTCGCCGGAACGATGACCGCCGCAGCGCCGGCCGCACCCAACACCCCGCCCGCCTTCAACGCGTTGCGCCTACTGAAGTTGTCCACGCTATTCACTCCCCGTCCGACCATGAATTCATTCGCTGATGCAATGAAACAATCAGCGTTTCTTAGTAACATGGTTAGCACAAAAGTGTCGCCGGTCACAAGCGGTGCAGTTTCCTCGTGCGACTCACACCTGTTCGAACGAACTGAGTCCCGGGAACCGGTACCGTCTTCGTCTATGGCGACGTCGAGCACCCGAGCGATGCTCGAACGCGCGTACAAAGACGCGATCAGACGGACCGACGCCGGCGACGACACCACCCGCACCCGATTGCTCGACGCCGCCTACGAGCAGTTCAGCCGCACCGGCGTCCAACGCACGTCCATGGAGGACGTCGCAAGGCGGGCCAACATGTCCCGCATCACGGTCTATCGCCGGTTCGCCACCAAGGACGCTCTGATCGAGCAGGTCATCTTTCGAGAGTTCCGGCGGTACTTCGAGCGGTTCCTCACCGATATCCGATCCGCTGAGACCGCGGCCGAGCGAGTTGTTCTCGGATTCGTGAGCTCCCTGCGCGCCATTCGCGGCAATCCGATGATCGGCGGGCTGATCGACGCCGAACCCGGCCTGGTCGCCGGATCGATGATCGGCGACGACGGCCGCATGGTCGCGGCGGTCCGCGAATTCGTGGCGGGTCAGCTCCGTCGCGAACAACAAGCAGGCAACATCGACAAACAGCTGAACATCGACCTCATCGCGGAAATGATGGTGCGCATCTCCGCGTCGTTCCTGACGATCCGCAGCGATGTCGTCGACCTCGATGACGACGAGCAACTCGCCGCGATCGCATGGCAATTCCTCGTACCCATGCTCGATGTGGGTCGATTGCCGAAATAATCTGTCCGGCAGCTCTTTTGTAGGTCTTGTACTACGTCGCGCCTCGTCGGCGGCGCCTAGTATTGCTGCCCATGGACAAACATGTGGCCGGCAGGCTCGCAGACACCCACTTGGCCGAATGGGGCCGGCGCGTGGACTACACCGAACTCGCATGGGCGGACGACAACGAATCGACGACCAGCCGGGAAGTGGTCGAGGACGGCGTTCACTACACGGTCCAATCAACCGTGTGGCGTGAACAGGGAGCGAATGTCTACACCCTCGGGATTCGTGTCACCGAGACCGGTCGGCGCGCACTGTTCGGAAAGGCCGTGTCGCGGTTCGGTCGCAAGCATCCCGACGGGAGGTTTGTGGAGGGGGCCTAGCTCGGAATGAACACTTAGCTCTCACTGTCGCCCTCTGTTCGTCGTTCCAATCAATCTATTGACATTCGATAGATTTGCCGTGATAGTCGATGCATGTTCAACGAACGCTGGGTCGTCACCGCACTGCGAGTCTTCCTCGTGTCGCTCTTCGCAATACTGGTCTTGTTCCAAACCATGTCCCTGCCAGGACAATTCGCACACATGGCCGAGGAGTCACCCGATCAGGCCTACCTGCGTTGGCCGGCGACAGCCGTCACCGTGTTCTGGGTGTTCTGCGCCCAGGTGGTCATCGTCTGCACCTGGAAGTTGCTCAATCTGGTGCGCAGCGACCGCATCTTCACCCACGCCTCACTCGTCTGGGTCACAGCAATCGTCTGGGCGATCGGCGCCGGTTGGTTCACACTTCTCGGCGTGTTCCTCTTCGTCGGTTTCAATGCGAATGATCCAGGCTTGCCGCTTCTCCTCTTCCTGATGTTGATGGGCGGGGCCGTTTTGGGCCTGTTGATGGTCGTGATGCGCGCACTGCTGCGCCAGGCCACCACGCTGCGGTCGGACATGGACGCGGTGATCTGATGTCGATCGTCGTGCGTATCGACGTGGAGTTGGCGAAGCGGAAGATGAGTGTCGGCGAATTCGCGGAGCGTGTGGGGCTCACTCCCGCGAATGTCGCGGTGCTGAAGAACGGCCGCGCCAAGGCAGTTCGATTCAGCACCCTGGAAGCCATGTGCCGAGTACTCGAATGCCAGCCCGGGGATCTGCTGGAATGGATCGACGACTGAGGGTGTCGCAGCTTGAGTGAGCCGGCCGCTGAAATCCCGAGAACTCCACCGTTGGTCAACTATGTTCAGTGCTAGCCGAACCCGAGTTCGCGAGGAGGTAGCCATGCGAGTCTTCGTAACCGGGGGAACGGGCGCCGTGGGCACTCGCGCGGTGCCCGCGCTGGTCGCGGCCGGGCACGACGTCACTGCGATGGCACGCAGCTCGGAGAAGGCTCGAATCATCGAAAGCCAGGGTGCGCGACCGGTGCTGGTGTCTCTGTTCGACGGGCCAGGACTGACCGGTGCCATCGCCGGGCACGAGGCCGTGGTCAATCTCGCCACCGCGTTACCGGCGACCGCCTCCTTCATCCGCCGGTCGGCCTGGCGTGAATGCGAACGGGTGCGCACCGAGGGATCGGCAACGGTGGTCCAGGCCTGCCTCGATGCCGGTGTGCCGCGGGTGATTCAGGAGTCGGTGGTCATGCTCTATCGCGACGGAGGTCGCGCATGGATAGATGAGAACCATCCTGTCGATCACTTTCCGATCACCAAGGGGAACCACGCCGCCGAGGCGAACGCCGCCCGATTCGCTGGTGCCGGGGGCCACTCGATTGTTTTGCGTTTCGGGCTGTTCTACGGCGTCGGCGCGGCTCACAGTGAGCAGATCGCGGCCCTCGCCCGCCGCCACATCGGCTTTGTGCCGGGCCCACGAGACAGCTTCATGTCGTCGATACACGTCGTTGATGCGGGCGATGCCGTCGCTGCCGCACTGGCCTGCCCGGGCGGCACCTACAACGTTGTGGACGACGAGCCTCTCACCAAAGACCAACACGCGCAGGCGTGTGCCGACGCAATGGGCGCCGCTGCCTGGATCAAAGGCCCCGGCCGTCTCGGTCTACTCCTGGGGGATCGCATGACGTCGATGACCCGGTCGCTCCGCGTGACCAACGCACGCTTCCGGGATGCGGCGCACTGGCAACCCCGTTACCCGAGCGTTCGCGAGGGATACCACCAGATGGCGCGCGACCTACTGGCCGATTCACACTGATCCCGGTGATCAGCACGTCACGTCATCGAGATCGGAATCAACCGAAACACCATTTCCACCAAGCTTTTTCGCCTGGTACATGGCAATATCCGCAGACCTCATCAGCGCCCTCAGGGTTGCCGTGCTCGGCTGCCGCTTGTTCGCCCGCAACTGCTGATGGGTGGCGACCGCAACCCCGACGCTCACCGTGATCGGATGTCGATCGTCCGTGTTGTGCAGCGTCGAACGCACCCGATGCGCCAATGCGACCGCCTGCTCAGGGGTGCCGACGAGCGTGATCGCGAACTCCTCGCCGCCCACTCGGGCGATCAGCGCGTGAGTACCGGCGACTTCCACCAGCCGGGTTGCGACAACTTCGAGTACCGCGTCTCCACCACTGTGTCCGTGCTGGTCGTTGATCTGTTTGAAGCCGTCGATGTCGAGCATCAGCACCGCCAACCCCACCGGGATCCCGCTGTACTGGAGCTGATGAAACCCCGCTTCGAGTCCACGACGATTACGTAGCTGGGTCAGGTGGTCCCGAAATGCGTCATTGGCGTCCTCGCGCAGATCCAGCAGGCCCGACTGCATGACGATCGGCGCTGCCAGCAGGACCGGCAGCAGCACCATCAGCAGTGCCGTGGCGATGCCCTTGTCCGCGTCCGAGCCCAACACCACGCACGCGTAGAGAGCCAGCGTCACCGCCGTTGCGAAACTCAGGTGCCCGAGCAGCCACTTCGGACTGTGGAAAGCGGTCACGTGCGCACCGGTCACCGAGAACAGCGAGCACCCCATCATCGCGATGAACAGATCGGCGAAGGTGAACAGCACCACCGCGACGCCGACATCGGTGTAGACGACGAACAGCCGGGTCATCCACTGGCGTGGCCAGCGCCCGGCAAGCCAGACGACCCCGATGACGGCACAGGCGACCGCGAGTCCGCCGACGAGGATGTCGATCGCGACGCCACCCCGGGGACCGGCAGGCGACGTCAGTGCACAGAAGGCTCCGACGCTGAAGCAACAGCACCACAGCCCGACGGATATGCGATTGACCGCCAGCGTTCCACGGACGCGGTGATAGTTGACCGTCCACTGGTAGTCGAACGGCTGCCGCCACCACGAACGAAGAAAATTCACGGCGATGGACTCCCCCAGGTCACTACTGCATCGACATACTGGCCGCCCCCCGACAGCCGTGATGTGTAGCAACGCGCTGCGCCCGCACCACCGAAAAATCACCTGACTGTATCAACGCCGAACCGAGTAGGCCGGACCTTCCCCGATCGCAGACTCGTCGGCCCCGACGGCTGCATGAGTGATCTGGACCACTCATTCGGGGCCCTCCGCCGCATCCGTGCATAGTTCGCCGACGACTGGGTAGGCAAAGACCATGTCCCTACAACCGGTAGCAGACTCATATGACGACACCGCGTTCAGCCGTCTGGACGTGCCGGCGACCGCTGCGGGAGCCAGTCACCTGCGTCAGGAGTTCAGCCGATGGCTCAACGAGAACTTTGCGATCTCGGACGAGCACCTGTACGCCATCGTCCTGGCGGCGTACGAGGCCCTCGCCAACGCGGCCGAACACGCTTACGTCGGAGACCCGCACCCGGGGACCATGTCGATCGAGGCACACCACTCCCCGTCGAGTGCACACCTCTCGGTGACCGTGTCCGATCGAGGACAATGGCGACCGCCCGCGCACAACCGCTTCCGGGGTCGGGGAATTCCACTCATCCGTGCCCTGTGTGACCGGCCCGTGTTCGTCAAGGAAGCGTCTGGCACCACTTTGACTCTCGAGTGGGTCCAAGTGCGGGCATATTCGTTATCGTCAGCAGGGTGACGCTTCATCTCAAAACGTTCGGTCGCCGGTTCGGGTATTTCGTCAGGACGTTCTGGGCGCCGATCGCGGCGGGAGTGGTGGCGTTGGCCATCGGAGTCGGCAACATCTACGTGACATCCGACTCGGAAGCCGACGACAAGGCAACCCACTGCGCCGCAGCGGTTGCGGGATCCGCGTCACCGTCCGCGGGGGTCTGGTACGGCGCCAGCTTCGACTGGGAGAAGACAACGATCGCGGACTACTCGGAAAACCTCGGTAGCCATCCTGCGGTGACGGTGTTCTTCACCGAGATCCCCTACGACGATGCGGCGCGAGCCGACCTGAGACAGACCGTCGACACCGTCCGCGAAGACGGAAAAATTTTGTTGCTGACAGTGCAGCCGTCGGGTGGCCTGCGCACGGTCACCCCTGAGGTCGCCGAGGCTTTTGCCGCCGATCTCGCAGAGTTCAATGAATCCGGAGTCCCGGTTGTCGTCCGCTTCGCCCATGAGATGAACGGTTCCTGGTATCCGTGGGGTCAGCAACCGGCGCTCTACAAAGAGACCTTCGCTCGCGTCGCTGCAGCCGTGCACGCCGCCGCTCCCGGGTCGGCGATGATGTGGGCTCCCAGTTATGCCGGTGGATATCCCTTCGCTGACGGTGAATACTCGCCGGCGCCCGGCACAGCCGAGTTCACAGACCTGGACAGTGATCGCAACGGACAGCTGACGAGAGAAGACGACCCCTACGCCGCCTTCTACCCCGGCGATGAATCGGTTGATTGGGTCGGGATGTCGCTCTATCACTGGGGCAACCGCTTTCCCTGGAGCGAGAACGAACTCGCCGAACCGAACAAGTTCGCACAGCAACTGACAGGGAGCTACGTCGGGGCGAATGGCGACGACACCGTGTTGCCCGACTTCTACGACGAATACGGTACCCAACGGAACAAGCCGGTGGCGATCCCGGAGACCGCAGCTCTGTTCAATCCCGGCGAGCCCGAAGGTCCCGGCGCCCTCGCGATCAAGAAGTCGTGGTGGACCCAGATTTTCGCGCCCACGATGCCCGACGAATTCCCCCTGTTGAAGATGGTCAACTGGGTCGAATGGGACAGGTACGAACCCGAGGCGGACACGCAGGTCGACTGGCGGACGATGGCCGATCCGGCCATCCGCGCGGAGTTCACCGCGGCGCTTCCCGATTGGCTGGCATTCGGGCCGGACGAACCGTGTGGAGCGATCGCCACCAATGGTTAAGTTCAGCTACACAACCAATACAGTTTTATTCGATTGAACTGAACCTTCCCTTGCCCCGAGAATTGTCCCCATGACACTCCGCGATCGCCTGCTGGCACTGACCGTCGTGGTGTTCTGGGGCCTGAACTTCCTCGCGATCCACGCCGGGCTCGAACATTTCCCGCCACTGTTCTTCGCGGCGTTGCGTTTTGCCGTGATGGCCATTCCGGTGATCCTGTTCGTCCCGCGACCCGATGTTCCCCTGCGCTGGTTCCTGCTCTACGGATTCGGTTTCGGCACGCTGCAATTCGCTTTTCTGTTCCTCGCGATGGACCAGGGCATGCCGACCGGGTTGGCGTCCCTGGTGCTGCAGTCGTCGGCCCCGTTCACGGTCATCTTGTGTGTTCTGCTGCTCGGCGAGAAGATGTCGCTGCGACAAACGGTAGGGATCACCGTGGCCGTCGGCGGCATGGTGGTCATCGGCGTGGACCGCGCCGCACACGGGGCCTCAGCGGGATTGATCCCGGTCCTGCTCACACTCCTCGCCGGGCTCGGCTGGGCCTTCGGCAACATCGGGTCACGGCTTGCCCACCCCCGCAACGCCCTCTACATGGCGTTGTGGATGTCCGTGATCCCACCGATCCCGCTCTACGCCCTCAGCTTGGCTGTCGAGGGACCGTCCGCCGGTTTCGAGTCGATCGCCACAGTGGGAACGCATACAGGCCTCGTGGCCCTCGGTGGCCTGGCCTACATCGTGGTTCTCGGCACCATCGGTGGTGCAGGGCTGTGGGCGTACCTGATGACACGGCATCCGGCATCCAAGGTCGCACCGTTCTCGTTGCTCGTCCCGATAGTCGGCATCAGCGCGGCCTGGGCGATTCTCGGGGAGACACCGACGGTCTGGGAGCTGGTCGGCGGGGCAGTCGTGATCATCGGCTGCTTCGCGGGAGTGACCGGCGCCAAGTCGAAACCCGCCAAAGCGAAGACTCTCGAACCCTCGTCAACCGACGAACCGATGGCGGTCCCCTGACTTGCACATACGGCGGGCGCCGGGCGGCATATGACAAACTCGCAGCCATGCGTGACGAGGACCGAAAGAGTTCCACAGGCTTGCCGATGCGGGCACGACTCGCCCTGCGAGCCGCCGCCACGGCGCGATGGGCGTCGCAGAAAACCGGTCGGGGGAAGGGCTCGATGATCGGCGGCCTGGTGGCGCTCAAGATCGACCCCACCCTGATGGCTGCGCTCGCGCGAGGGAAACGATCGGTGGTCGTCACCGGAACGAACGGAAAATCGACCACCACCCGTATGACTGCGGCAGCTCTGGCCGATCTCGGCGAGGTGGCTTCGCAGGCCGACGGCGCCAACATGGATGCAGGCATCGTCGCCGCCCTGTCGCTGAACCGGCCCGCCGAGTGGGCTGCCTTGGAAGTCGACGAACTGCACGTCCCCCACGTGAGCGACGCCGTGAACCCCGAAGCGCTGATCTTGCTGAACCTCTCACGAGACCAGCTCGATCGGGTCGGCGAGATCAACATGATCGAGCGCCGGCTGCGTGACGGGATCGCACGGCACCCGGAGACCACCGTGATCGCCAACTGCGATGACGTGCTGGTGACCTCCGCCGCCTACGACGCCCCGAAGGTGGTGTGGGTCGCTGCAGGCGCGGGATGGGCCGGCGACTCGGTGAGCTGTCCCCGTTCGGGTGAGCCGATTCTGCGTGACGGTTCCCGCTGGTATTCCACCGGAACCGATTTCGAGCGGCCGGCCCCCGACTGGTGGTTCGATGACGAGAACCTTTACGGACCAGACGGTTTCGAGCACCCGATGACGCTGGCAGTGCCCGGCAACGCCAACCGCGGCAACGCGGCGCAGGCCGTTGCCGCGGCAGTGGCATTGGGCGCCGACCCCGCGAAAGCCATTGCCGCGGTCGGCACCGTCGGCGAGGTCGCGGGCCGATACTCGGTACAACAGATCGGCCAACATCGCGTCCGCATGCTGCTGGCGAAAAACCCTGCGGGATGGCAGGAAGCGATGGCGATGATCGACCAGGACGCCGATGGCCTGGTCATCGCCGTCAACGGTCAGGTGCCGGACGGCGAGGACCTCTCGTGGTTGTGGGACGTCCGTTTCGAAGCATTCGAGAACATGCAGGTGGTCGCTTCCGGCGAACGCGCCACCGACCTCGGTGTCCGGTTGATCTATGCGGGCGCCGAGCACACCACCATCGGTGATCCGATGGCCGCCATCGAGTCCTGCCCGCCCGGCCGGGTGGAGGTACTCGCCAACTACACCGCTTTTCGCGACCTCAACAACGCATTGGCGCGCGCGCAGAAGGGAATTCGCTGATGTCCGACTCCACATTGCGCATCGGGCTGGTACTCCCCGATGTGATGGGCACCTACGGCGACGGTGGAAACGCCCTCGTGTTGCGCCAGCGCGCACGCATGCGAGGCATCGAGGCGGAGATCGTCCAGATCAACCTCACCGATCCCGTGCCCGAATCGCTCGACGTGTATACCCTCGGCGGCGCCGAGGACTACGCACAACGGCTGGCCACGCGACACCTGACCAAATACCCGGGCCTGCAACGTGCGGCAGAAGCAGGCCGGCCCGTTCTCGCCATCTGTGCCGCCATCCAGGTACTCGGGCACTGGTACGAGACATCTTCCGGTGAACGCGTCGAGGGGATCTCGATGCTCGACGTGACCACCACACCGCAGGACAAACGCAGCATCGGCGAGCTGATCACCGAACCGTCACCGGCCTCCGGGCTCACCACCCCACTGACGGGGTTCGAAAACCATCGCGGTGGAACCACTCTCGGGCCGGATGCCCATGCGCTGGGCAAGGTGAAGCACGGCGTCGGCAACGGCGCGGGCGAGAAGGTGGAAGGCGTGGTGCAGGGTTCGGTGATCGGAACCTACATGCACGGCCCTGCCCTGGCCCGCAACCCCGAGCTGGCCGACGTGCTGCTCGCCCGCGCACTGGGCGTCGAACAACTCGATCCGCTGCCGTTGGCAGAGGTCGATCTGCTGCGCCGTGAACGCCTTGCCGCGGGCCGTCGAGGGTGAACGACTCCAGACCCCGGCACCGATGACATCTCCTCGACCGACGCCCACGTCACCACATCCGGGCGGCCAACGCCGCGCCGCCCCCGCGTTGTTCGCCGTCGCCCTGGTGGTGGTCGCCGTGGTGGTCACCGCAACGTGGATGATCACGTGGTCGGTTGTGGGCGAAGATGATTCGTCCACCAGCGCTCCTACCGTGTCTACCACCGTGTCGAACGAGGACACCATCCTCGACACAGTGCGTGCTACCACGGAATCGATCTACAACTTCACCCCCGACACCATCAGATCGACGATGAAGTCCGCGCAGGCCCTGCTCTGTGGAACGGCCCTTCAAGAGTGGAATGACACCGCCGATTCGCTGCTGCAGACGGTCACCACCACCGGCCGCAGCCTGGTGACCAGCAACGCGCACTACGGCATCGCCCGGCAAGACGCAGAGTCGGTGACCGTGCTCGCCGTCTTCGAGGTGTCCGCGAGTCAGGACAACGCCGAACCGGCCCCCATCGAACCCGCTGCCATCGAGTTCACCGTGAGCCGTTCCGCAATCCCCCTGTGCGTCAACATGATGAAGGTGTTGTGATGACGGACCTACATGTGCGCCCGACCCGTCCGCCCGATTCCCACCGCCGCCTCCGACTGCTACTGCTCCTCGGCGGCGTGCTGATCGTGCTCGTCGCACTCACCGCCGTCGTCGCGACACTCACCGCCCCCGACAACGGTGACGGCGAGACACGGTCACCGACGACGCCGGCCGGCCCGACGATCACCGATCAGCAGGCCCGCGACGTCGCGACCGCGGTGACGCGCAGCATGTACGACGTCGGCCCGGCGACCGCGGACGAGCAGGTTGCGGTGTTCAAGGCGAACAGCTGTGGCGAGTTCGCCAAGAAGACGTTGCCCGACCTGATCACGTCCACCGACCAGCTCAAGACGCGTAATTCGTCGAGCACCTTGACCATCGATTCGATGGCGGTGGTGCCGCGCCCTGCGCCCTCTGCCCAAGTCGAGGTGATCGTGGCATTCTCGTGGGAGCAAGGTGACATCTCGGAGAAGACGCGGGCGGTGTATCAGGTGGCCGACGAAGCCGGCCGGCCGTGCATCACCACCGCCCAGTTCTTTTAGCAACGCCGCGCCGACGGAGATGCCGGCCGAGACCTAGCGTGGACGGAACAGGTGGACAGGCAGATGCGACTGCGACGAAGCCGCGAAGAGACCCGGGAGTTCCCGGACCGGCGTGCGGCAGGCCGAGCTCTCGGCGACCAGCTCAAATACGGCGAGCTGGAACTCGCCGACCGCCAGGACGTTCTCGTGCTGGGACTCGCGCGCGGGGGCGTGCCGGTCGCCTGGGAGATCGCCTATGCGCTCAATGCCCCACTCGATGCGATGGTGGTCCGAAAACTGGGGGTACCCGGGCGCGAGGAGCTCGCGATGGGTGCGGTGGCCTCGGGCGGTGATCCGGTGCTCAATCATCGGATGATCCGGGAATTCGGCATCGGTCGCGACGAGGTCCAGCGCGTCCTCGAGGCCGAGACCCGGGAGCTGATGCGGCGCGAGAAGGTGTACCGGGAAGGGCGCCCACCCGCCGAGGTGACCGGCAAGGTTGTCATCCTCGTCGACGACGGATTGGCGACGGGGGCCAGCATGCGTGTGGCGGTCGACGCGGTGCGCAGCCGCCGGCCCGCACAGGTGATCGTCGCCGCCGGTACCGCACCGGAGTCGACCTGTTCGCTACTGACCGGGGCTGCAGACGAAATCGTCTGCGGCGCACTACCTGACGACTTCACGGCGGTCGGGCGGTCATACCGCGACTTCACGCAGGTGTCCGACGACGAGGTGCAGGAACTGCTACGCACCCCGACAACCGAACGAGACTGACGGGTCAGACCCCATCCGGCGCGAACTCGGGCACCACTTCACAGTGCTCGCGGGTGCGGTCGACGGCGAACCAGCCGCGCTCGAAGTTCTGCCAACGGATCAGGTGCCGGCGTTCGTCCTCACCGTCGCGGGCAACCGCCCGTTCCAAACGTTCCGATTCGTCGCCGCCATCGAGCCACAGCGCCCTGGCGAGCTGCCTGCGAACCGGCGCACGAGCACTGGACACACCCTCGATCACCAGCAACGGCTCCCATCTCACCCAGACGCGAGGACCGTGTTCGGGACGGCCGTCCCGCCACACACGCGGGTGGTAGCGGAAATCGTGTCCACGCCAGTACGACCGGATCACCTCTTCGTCGAGCTCGGGCCACCAACCGACCGGGTCGTCCCATGTCGCGAAGTCGTCGGTACGCACCAGCACAGCGGGGGTACCGACATCGTGGAGCACGGCCATCAATCGGTCCGCGAACGTCGACTTGCCCGCGCCGGACGGGCCGTCGATGGCCACGATGCCCGACCTGAGTTGCCGGGCGAAATGTTCGATCCACGCGTCGTCGACCATGAGAGCTACGTCAGGATTCTGCGACCGGACAGTGCCCGGCCGAGCGTCAATTCGTCGGCGAACTCGAGGTCGCCGCCCATCGGCAGACCCGACGCCAGCCGGGTCACCGACAGACCGGGGAAGTCCCGCAGCATCCGTTGCAGGTAGGTCGCCGTCGCCTCGCCCTCCGTGTTGGGGTCGGTGGCGACGATCACCTCGCTGACGTCCACACCGTCTTCCTGGTTGCCCAAGCGGCGCAACAACTCTCGGATCCGCAGTTGGTCTGGGCCGACCCCGCCGAGCGGGTCCAGGGCCCCACCCAGAACGTGATAGCGGCCGGTGAACTCCTTGGTCCGCTCGATGGCCTGCACGTCCTTGGGCTCTTCGACCACACATATCTTGCTGGCATCACGCCGCGCATCACGGCAGATCCGGCAACGCACCTGCGCCGAGACATTGCCGCAGACCTCGCAGAAGACCACGTCGTCGCGGACGTGCACCAGGGCGGCGGTCAGCCGGTCGATGTCGCCTGCCGGAACGGCCAGCAGATGGAACGCGATCCTCTGGGCACCTTTGGGACCGAGCCCTGGCAGCTTCGCCAGCTCGTCGATCAGATCCTGGATCGGTCCTTCATACACGGGTCAGCTATCCGCCCAAACCGGGGAACCCGCCGCCCAACCCGCCGAGCCCGCCGGCCAGCGGACCCATCTTCTGCTGGGTGAGTTCGTCGCGTTTGCTGTTCAGATCGGCAAGAGCGCCGACGATCAGGTCCTGCAGGGTCTCGACGTCGTCGGCGTCCACGACCTTGGGGTCGATGGTGATGGCGGTGACCTCGCCGGTGCCGTTACCGGTGACGGTGACGAGCCCGCCGCCGGCGGATCCGGTGACCTCGGCAGCGGCGATCTGCTCTTGCGCGGCCAGCAACTGCTGCTGCATCTGCTGAGCCTGCTGCAGGAGTCCGGCCATCGGGTTATCTGGTTCCACTGCTGTCCTCTGTGTCGTCGTGGGGCCGGTCGAGGTGATCGGCGCCATCGGGTCGGTTGTCTTGCGGGCGCATCATGCGTTCGAGATGAGCAGCAATGCTGTCGATGGTATCGCCGTCGGCTGCCTCGGCTTCGAAGCGCAGTCGCGCGTTGCCACCGAACATCATCGCCGCGTTGGCCGACAACGCGAACTGGAACTCGTTGCCGACTCTTTGCCACGCCACAACACCTTGGCTCAACGGCGCCCCGACCCCCGCGCTGATCTCGTAACCGACCTCGGATGCGGGCAGGTCGCGCTGCACCTGGAAACAGTCCCCGCTCTCGTCGTCGAGGAAGACCACCACCTCGCAACGCAGGTCCGGGTACCGGTCGTAAGAGACGATGATTGCCACTCGGTTCTCCTCTCAGAGCAGTTCGCGGGTACTGACGAAGCGTCGCAGCTCGCCGCTGAACGGGTCGGTGAACTCGACAGAGTAGGCAAGTAGGCGGAGCGGATCGGAGAAATCACCGCGGTCCGGGGCTGCGGCCATTTCGGGCCGGACCTCCGGGTACAGCGGGTCTCCGTCGATCGGGACACCCAAACCCGCCATGTGCAGTCTGAGCTGATGTGTGCGACCGGTCTGCGGTTTCAGCCGGTAGACCCCCCGATCGCGCGAGGCGCTCAGGAGATCGATGGTCGAAACAGCGTTGACCTCCCCAGGCTCGACCCGAGCTCGCAGGTCGCCCGCGTCTTTGAGGATGCGGTTGCGAACGGTGACCGGCAGTTGCAGGCCGGGGTGGATCGGTGCGCGGGCGCGGTATTCCTTGTTCACCGAACGGTCGGCGAAGAGCTGTTGATAGGGGGCGCGCGCTTGCGGGCGCACAGTGAACATGAGCACCCCGGCCGTGAGCCGATCCAGCCGGTGCACCGGGCTGATCGAAGGGTTGTCGAGTTCTCGGCGCAACCGGACCAGCGCGGTCTGCACCACGTGCGTTCCCCGAGGCATCGTCGCCAGATAGTGCGGTTTGTCCACGACCACCAGATCGTTGTCCTGATGGATGATCGGCAGGTCGAACGGTATCTCCGTCTCCACGGGCAGGTCGCGGTAGAAGTAGACCGGCCGCCCGATCTGGGCCGGTGCAGCCAGATCGACGGGTTCACCACCGATGCCGAGCACCTCACCGCGCTCGGCCCGGGAAAGCAGATCGTCGAGCGTCAGGCCCTCACACGCCGGCGCGGCCAGCATCGCCTCACCGACCGTGCAATCGGCGGAACGCAGAACGACCCGAGTGGGGTCCACACCGTCGCGCAATGGGAGCGGCGCTGGTTTGCGGTGTCGCACTCGGGTCGTCTTCTGGAAGTTTTTCTCGTCGCGATCCGGCTCAGACGCGTTCGACGTGCGACTTGAGGTTGCCGAGCAGTTCGGCCTGGATCTTCGCCAGTCCCTTGGGTGCAAACGTCTTCTCGAAAAATCCGCCGATACCGCCCGCTCCCTGCCACGTGGTGGTGGTGGTGACCTTCGAGCTGGCCCCGGAGGCATCGACCTGATACGTGGTCACCATCGACGAATTGACGTCGGTCTCGGTGACGGTGGAGCCGACCACGCCCACGCGGGCCTGGACGTTGCGCGAGCGCTTCTTTGTTGCCTGGAGGGTCCAGGAGGCGACGGTGCCTGCGCCGACGCCACCCTCGACGACCTTGTAGTCGCGGTACTGGCCGGGGAGGATGCTGGGACGCACCGTCTGGTAGTCGGACAGTGCCGCGAGCACCTTCTCCGGCGCGGCATTGACGACGATCGACTCGGATGCGGTTACCTGTGCCACGAGATATCACCTTTCGGTTGTTGGTAGGTGTCATGTCGAGCCTGCCAGAACACCATCGAATGCCTTCGCGCGGCGCAGCAAGCTCGTGCGGAACCGAACACCGGCAAATCGGTCATGGTGATGGGTGAGCTGGCAACTACTGGACGAGAGTCCTAGGCTCTTATGCGTGTCGCGGGTAATGGGTTCCGAAACAGGGCGAAAGGTCTTCGACGACGGCGTCGAGAGGTTGCTGGCCAGCTACCGGGCCATCCCGGCCTCTGGCCGTGTTCGGCTGGCCAAGAAGACGTCGAACCTGTTCCGCAAGCGGGCGAAGAATCCTTATCCCGGATTGGACGTTTCCGGGCTGGACCGGGTGATCTCGGTTGACCGGCAGGCCCGTACGGCCGACGTGGCCGGAATGTGTACGTACGAAGAACTTGTGGCGACGACGCTCAAATATGGTCTGGCGCCCAAGGTCGTTCCCCAGCTCAAGACGATCACCCTGGGCGGCGCGGTCACCGGCCTCGGCATCGAGTCGACTTCTTTCCGGAACGGACTCCCCCACGAATCTGTACTCGAGATCGACATCTTGACCGGAGCGGGCGAGATCGTCACCACCTCGGCCACCAGCGAGAACTCAGATCTCTTCTTCGGGTTCGCCAATTCCTATGGCACGCTTGGGTACTCGACACGGCTACGCATCGAGCTCGAGGAGGTCGCACCCTACGTCGAGTTGCGCCACGTACGGTTCACCGACGTCGACACCCTGCAGTCCACGATGAACGACATCGTCGAGCAGGGCACCTACGCCGGCGAACGCGTCGACTATCTCGACGGTGTCGTGTTCTCCGCCACCGAGAGCTACCTCGTCCTGGGCGCGCAGACGAGCGTTCCGGGTCCGGTCAGTGACTACACCGGCGATCAGATCTACTACCGGTCGATCCAGCACAGCGCCGATTCCACTCCCATCCGCGACCGGCTCACCATCGCCGACTACCTGTGGCGCTGGGACACCGACTGGTTCTGGTGCTCGCGGGCATTCGGCGCGCAGAACCCCCGCATCCGCCGTCTGTGGCCAAAGCCACTGCTGCGCAGTAGCTTCTACTGGAAATTGATCGCGCTCGACCACCGGTTCGACATCGGCGACAAGCTCAATGCCCGCAAAGGTCAACCGCCCGGCGAACGGGTGGTCCAGGACATCGAGGTTCCGATCGAGCGCACCTCCGAGTTCGTACACTGGTTCTTGGAGAACATTCCGATCGAGCCGATCTGGTTGTGCCCGCTGCGACTTCGCGACCCCTCCCCCGCCGGCGCCGACACACACCGGCCATGGCCCCTGTATCCCCTCGAGCCCCACCGCACCTACGTCAACGTGGGGTTCTGGTCTGCGGTGCCCAAACGCGAGGACAAGCCGGAGGGTTACGCCAACCGGCAGATCGAGATCAAGGTCTCCGAACTCGACGGACACAAGTCGCTGTATTCCGAGTCGTTCTATGGCGAAGAGGAATTCGATCAGCTCTATGGCGGTGAGCCCTACCGCCTGCTCAAGAAACGTTACGATCCCGGGTCGCGGTTACTCGACCTGTACTCAAAGGCGGTGAAGCGGCAATGACAACTGTGAAGAACAACGAGGTGCCCGGGTCGGTGGTCGGGCCGAAACTCAGCCTGGCGGAGGTGGTGGAGGCCGTCGCCGGTGGCGATCTACAGATCAGCGTCACCGCCTACGACGGCAGTTCGGCCGGCCCGGCCGATGCCGAGTACGGGCTCGAACTGCTCACCCCGCGAGGTACCCGCTATCTGGCCACCGCACCCAGTGACCTCGGGTTGGCCCGCGCCTACATCGCTGGAGATCTCTCGCTGAAGGGGTGCCACGAGGGCGACCCCTACCCCGCATTGCGAGCGATCTCCGAGGACGTGCAGTTCTCCAGGCCGTCGGCCCGCACGCTGGCACAGATCACCCGGTCACTGGGCCTCGAGCACTTCAAGCCCATCACACCCCCGCCCCAGGAACAGCTCCCCCGGTGGCGCCGAATTGCAGAGGGCCTGCGGCACAGCAAGACTCGTGATGCCGAGGCGATCCATTACCACTACGACGTCTCGAACACCTTCTACGAATGGGTGCTCGGGCCGTCGATGACCTACACGTGCGCCTGCTATCCGAATCATGAGGCAAGCCTGGAAGAGGCTCAGGACAACAAGTATCGCCTCGTCTTCGAGAAGCTGAAGCTCAAGGCCGGCGATCGACTGCTCGACATCGGCTGCGGCTGGGGTTCGATGGTGCGGTACGCGGCACGCCGCGGTGTACACGTCATCGGCGTGACCTTGTCGGCCGAGCAGGCCCAGTGGGCACAGCAGGCAATCATCGACGAGGGTCTGAGCGAGTTCGCCGAAGTGCGGCACAGTGATTACCGCGACGTCACCGAAGGCGAGTTCGATGCGGTCTCGTCCATCGGATTGACCGAGCACATCGGGATCCAGAACTACCCGTCGTACTTCAAGTTCATCCGCAGCAAACTGCGTGATGGCGGAATCCTGCTCAACCACTGCATCACCCGGTCGAACAACGTGAGCCGAGGCAAGGCCGGACCGTTCATCGACCGCTATGTGTTCCCCGACGGGGAGTTGACCGGCTCGGGCACCATCATCTCGGCCATCCAGAACATCGGTGCGATGGAGGTGGTGCACGAGGAGAACCTGCGCGAGCACTACGCGATGACCCTTCGCGACTGGAACAAGAACCTGGTCGACCACTGGGACGAGGCAGTCGAAGAAGTGGGTATCGGCACCGCGCGGCTCTGGGGTCTGTACATGGCCGGATGCCGGATCGGATTCGAGCGCAACATCATTCAGCTGCATCAGGTTCTCGCGGTGAAATTGGACAACAAGGGCGGCAACGGCGATCTGCCGCTGCGCCCGTGGTGGAACGCCTGATCTGACCTGGCCCTCCGATTCCCTGCTGCCCGAAAATTCGCGCCGGCTGCCGGCGGACGCGCCAGTTGCAACCGGCGCGTCCGCCGGTAAGTGGCGCGAATTTGTTGGACCCGGTCGGTGTCGCGCGTAGCGCGGCCGCGAAGATCAGCTGATCGGGCGGGCGCCCAGCTCGGTGGCAAGGAGTTCGATTGCCACCTGTTCGGGATCCTGCCGCGGATCCGGCGTGGAATCTCGTGCCGTGGCGATCATCTCGTCGCGTTCGGCATCGGTGAGGTCTTCGTCGTCAACTGGCTCGGGTGGTGGTTGTACCGGCTCAGGTTCAGGTTCGGGCTCCGGTTCAGGCGCGTCACCCGAGGCGCTCGCGGCTCCCGCTCCGCGGCTCGGGCGGACGTACGGCGCCTTGGCCTCGGGCTTGCGGGTGCTCCCAGGCGCGGAGGCCTGGGGCTTGGCGGCGTCTGCGGGCAGCGACGATGCCGCGTGCACCGAGATGTCCCAGCTACCACCGAAGACTTTCGACATCGCTCCGGTAAGAACTTCGACCGCATGCGGAGAGCTGAGCCGCTGCACGAGCGGCGCGGAGTCGTGACTGAGCACAAGCGTGGTGCCGTTGACGCCGCGAACCGTGGCGCCGGACAACATCACCTCGGTGACCTTGTTGGCGGTACGGACCTCGGTGCGAACTTCCTGCCACTTCGCCTGCACCGCAGCGAGATCCGGGCCTCCGGCGGCGGGAGCTGCGTCAGGCTCGGCGGGCGCCGCAGCCGGCTCGACAGCGGGTTCCGGCTCGGGCTCGTAGTCGGGTTCCGGCGGTAGTGGGACGTCCGCATCATCGGGGACGGACAGCGCTGTGTCGACGGGCGACTCGGCCGCGGGGCCGGCAGACGGCTCGGGCGTGCGGACGACCGGCTCGGGGGCTGCAGCCGGCTCGGGAGCAGGGGCCGACTTCGTGGATGGCGTCGGCTGGGGCGCCGGGGCCGGTTCCGGAGTCGGGGTGGGTTCGGGCGCGGGGGCCGGTTCCGGAGTCGGGGTGGGCTCGGAAGCCGGGGCCGGTTCCGGGCTCGGTGCCGGTTCCGGCGAGGGGGTGGGTTCAGGCGCAGGTGCCGGGATCGGCGCGGGTGCGGGAACCGCCGCCGAAGCGGGTGCGGAAGAAGTTGATTCGGCTGAGCCCTCGGATTGCTTGCGCTGTGACGCTCGGACGAACTTGCTCGGAGGCGGTTCCGCGGGCGCCCCTCCCGATGACGAGCCGAGGGGTGCAGCCGGAATCGCCGCGCCTCCCGCCAGCTGCGCCTCGATGCGCTCGATCCGTTGCAGCACCGCAGACTCGGCGTCGGACGCCGCCGGAAGCAACATCCGGGCACACATCACCTCGAGCAGGAGCCGCGGCGACGTGGTTCCCCGCATCTCACCGAGCGCGTCGTGCACGGTCTCGGCGAAACGCGCCAACGTTCCCGGCGCCAGCTTTGCCACCTGCTCGGTCATCCGCTCGACCTGGTCGTCGGGCGCTTCCACGAGTCCACGCTCGGCGGCGTCGGGTACCGCGTCCATCAGGATCAGGTCGCGGAGCCGTTCGAGGAGGTCGACAGCGAATCGGCGCGGGTCGTGGCCGGCATCGACAACCGACTCGATGGTTCCGAACAGCTTCGCCCCGTCATGGTCTGCGAGGGCGTTGACGGCGTCGTCGATCAGCGCGACATCGGTGACACCGAGGAGGGTCAGTGCGCGTTGGTAGGTGACACCCTCCGCCGACGCCCCGGCCAGCAGCTGGTCCAGGACGCTGAGCGAATCACGGGGTGAGCCGCCGCCGGCACGGATCACCAGGGGGAACACCGGCGGCTCCACCGTGACTTTCTCGCTGGCACAGATGCGTTCGAGCAGGGTGCGCATCACGGCCGGAGCCAACAGGCGGAACGGGTAATGATGGGTGCGCGAGCGGATGGTGGGCAGCACCTTCTCCGGCTCGGTGGTCGCGAAGACGAAGATGAGGTGTTCGGGCGGTTCCTCGACGATCTTGAGCAAGGCGTTGAACCCGGCGTTGCTCACCATGTGCGCCTCGTCGATGATGAACACCCGATAGCGCGACTCCGCCGGCGCGTAGAAGGCCTGATCGCGGAGTTCGCGGGTGTCTTCGACACCACCGTGGCTGGCGGCGTCGAGTTCGATCACGTCGAGGTTGCCGGGGCCACCCGGGGCGAGGGCCACACATGACGAACACACCCCGCATGGGGTGGACGTCGGCCCCTGTTCACAGTTGAGCGACCGGGCCAAGATGCGCGCCGACGAGGTCTTACCGCAACCACGCGGACCGGAGAACAGATACGCGTGGTTGATGCGGCCGGAGTCGAGCGCGCGACCGAGCGGCTCGGTGACATGTTCCTGCCCGACGACCTCGGCAAAGGTCGCGGGTCGATACGTCCGGTAGAGAGCCACGGTGGCAGCCTACCGGCGCGGTCCGACGTTCGTGGTCCCCGGTAGAGGTCGAGCGGGCGTCGAACAGCAGGTGCTGGGAGGATTGAAGCTCGAACGGACGGCTGCCGGCCGCGCTCGCTTGCACATCAATCGCAGGTTTGGGGCCGGATGTGACTTCGCGGGCGGTTTTGTGAGCAGTCAGGCCCGACGAAGCGTCCGAATATGGCTATGTCACAACACTTGTGGCAATGTTCGCAGGCCGCTCCAGAGCAGCCGACGTCTGACGAGATGCGAACCAGTCCGGGAGCGCTCAGGCGGCCCGAGAACCTGCCAAAGCCCTCGAGCTACGGGCAGCACCCCTGGCCCGGACTTCGCCCGGACCCCAGACGGCGATGCACAACACCGCGGTTACGCCGAATACCCACAGGTACGGCTCGGCAGAGAACCATCGGAGCCAGTCCGGGAACGGCGTCATGAACATGCCGGTGCCGTAGAAGGGTTTGAAACCCAGAGCGCCGCCCGGGAGGTAATTCCGCCAGATGAACACCGTGGCGACGAGCGCCGGGGGCGCAAGGCACAACAATCCGGCGAGTGGTCGTGAGCCGGCCCGCCACGCCGCGATGGGCAGGTGTATCGCGAACGCCAGCAGGGGTACGAACCACACCCAGTGATGGCCCCAGCTGAACGGTGACACCGCGGCAGTGGTCATCCCGGTCAGGCACAGGGCGAGCAGCTCCTGGCCCGCACGGTGCGCAAGCCAGGCCGCGCCGACCCCGAGGACCACCGCGAGTGCAGAACACGCAATCCACAGCATGTTGCTGGGCGTGGTCGTGTCGAACACGGTGGCCAGCGCCCCCTTGATCGACTGGTTGCTCGGGGCGTCGGTCGGACCGACCCGATCAGAGTTGACCACCCGATCGGTCCAGTAATTCCACGATTGCCGGGGCGTCGCCAGGAATCCGATCAGGATTGTCGCCCCGAACGTCGCGATCACCACCATCACCGCACGCCACCGTCGCGTGATGGCGAGATACACGACGAAGAAGGCCGGCGTCAGTTTGATCCCTGCCGCAATCCCGACTCCGACGCCCTTGAGCCGACTGCCATCCGGCCGAAGCAGATCCCATAGGACGATCGCCATCAAGAAGACGTTGATCTGCCCGTACCAGATCGTGGTGCGGACCGGCTCCATCAAGGTGACCGCACACACCATCGCCGCGGACACGATGGCGAGCGACCAGCTCATCTCGTAGCCCAGACTCCGGAACGAGGCCACGATGACCCAGTACAGGGTGACGAAGATGAGGCCACTCCAGACGTCAACGGCCATCTCGGCGCTCATCCAGCCGAAAGGCTGGAAGACGATGGTCGAGAACGGGGTGTAGGTGTACAGCAGGCCGTTACGGAGCATCGGCAAGTCGTAGAGCTGCTGGCCGTGCAACAGGTGCTGGGCCCCGGCGCGGTACACGTCGAGGTCGACCTGGTTCTTGAACAACCCGAAGATGGGGGCGTCCAGAGGAATGAACCGGACTTGCACGAGCAGCGCAATGGCCGCGCCCACCACAAACGCGATCAGCAGAAGTGGGTGACTCGGAAACCGTTGCCGTGGCCTCGTGTCGTCCGTTGTCTCAGCGCGCACTTGATCCGCTGTCACCCATCACTCCTCACCCCGTCTGCAGGGATGCTAACCCGCCGCGACCGGCTCCGGAGCCTCGACGCGGCGCCTGCTGGTGAGACACACGATGGCAGCCACCGCTGTCACCACGAACACCCAGTTGTAAGGGTCGTAGGTGAACCAGCGCAGCTCAGGGATGCCGACCTTGTGGTACAGCCCGGTGAAGTAGCCGTCCGGCAGGACCCGTTCGATCTGCAACACCGGATACGAACGGTAGGTGCGCCAGATGAACGTCGTCGCCAGCAATGCGACCACTGCGGTCGCCGCCAGCGCTGTGGCCATCGCACCCCGCGCCTGCAGCGTCAGGTGGATTCCGATCACCAGGGCCGGGACGAACCACACCCAGTGGTGTCCCCACGACATCGGCGACACCGCAGTGCCCGTCATACCGACAAGGGTGACGGCGAGCAGCTCATGTCCGCCCCGATGAGCCAGTGAGGCCGCTGTCATCCCCAGCGCCAGCGCCGCAACGGCCAGGGTGATCCACACCAACGGGTTGGGGGCATCGGTCTGCCACAGGTTCGCCAACGCTCCCCGGATCGATTGATTGCCGACGGTGTTGGGGGCACCGACCCGCTTGGAGTCGATGAACGTCCCGCTCCAGTACTTCCAGGAATCACGAGGCATCACCGCGAACCCGAGCGCGATGGTGCCCGCAAAACCCGCGCCCGCCAGCCACACTGCGCGCCAATTGCGGTTGATCAGGAGGTAGAACACGAAGATCAAGGGCGTCAGCTTGATCCCGGCAGCGATCCCCACTCCGAGGCCGCGGATGCGACTGTGTCTGCCCTGCAAGAGATCCCAGAGGACGAGCAGCATGAGGAACACGTTGATCTGGCCGTACCACATGGTGGTGCGGACCGGCTCCATCAGCGCGCTCACCAGGACAAGAGCGCAGGCAAAGAGCCGAACCGACCAATTGATCTGGTACCTCAGGCTTTTGAAGCTCAGAGTGATACAGAAATAGAGGGCGACGAAGATGCCGACCATCCAGACGATCCGCGCGAGTTCAAGAGACATCGCCGCAAAGGGCATGAACAGGATCACCGATACCGGCGCATAGGTGTAATCCATGACGCCCACGAGTTTGGCCTCGTACAGGCGGTCACCGTCGAGCACCGCTTGGGCGCCTTCTCGATACACCGCCAGGTCGAGTTGGTTACCGAATACTCCCCAATACGGGGTGTTGATCGGGACGGCCAGATGTTGCAGATACACCGCGAGCAGGCCGAGCGCGAGGGACACCGCGACAACAACGGCAGGCCTCGGCAACGCCGGGCCGTTTGTCACTGCTGTGCGCTCCTGCGAACGGACGTGCGGAGCGGACTCGATGCCCAACCGGGGTGCGCCTTTCTCGAGCATCGGCCCTTCTCGATCACCGAGTGAGGGTTCCTGCGTGATGTCAGCTGTGGTCTTCGAGCAACTTCTCGGCTGCGGCGAGCAGCACACAGGTGGCCACCCCGTCCATCGCCAACCGCAACTCTTCCAGCCCCGGAAAGGTCGGGGCGAGACGGATGTTGCGGTCGTCGGGATCGCGCTTGTACGGGAAGGTCGACCCAGCCGCGGTCAGTGAGATGCCGGCCTTCTTGGCCAGGTCGATGACCTTGGTCGCGGTGCCGTCGACAACGTCGAGGCTGATGAAGTAGCCGCCTTCGGGTTCGGTCCACGACGCGACCTTCGCCGCGCCGAGCCGGTCCTCGAGGATCTGCAGCACCAGCGCGAACTTGGGCAGCAGCAGGTCGCGGTGCCTGGCCATCTGTCGGCGCACGCCGTCGGCATCACCGAAGTAGCGCAGGTGCCTGAGCTGGTTGAGCTTGTCCGGGCCGATCGTCTTGATGCTCGCGTGCCGCTGGTACCAGGCCAGGTTGTCGGCCGAACTACCGAAGAAAGCCACGCCAGCACCGGCGAAGGTGATCTTGGACGTCGACGCGAATACGTAGGGGCGGTTCGGATTGCCCGCGGCCGCCGCCAGCCCCAGCACGTCCACCGGCTCAGGCGGCGTTTCCTGCAGCGTGTGCACCGCGTACGCGTTGTCCCAAAAGACGCGGAAGTCGGGCGCCGCGGCCGGCATCGACATCAGCGCCTTGCTCACCTCGGCGCTGTAGGTGGCGCCGGTGGGGTTGGAGTACGTCGGTACGCACCACATGCCCTTGATCTGCGGATCTGCTGCCACCAGTTCGGCACACACCGCAACGTCGGGGCCGTCCGGGTTCATCGGCACGGTGATCATCTCGATGCCGTAGGACTGGGTGATGGCGAAATGCCGGTCGTAGCCAGGGGACGGGCACAAGAACTTGATCGGACCCTGCCCCCAGGGAGACGACGAGTCCGGCGTGCCGTGCAGCAAGCCGAAGATGACCAGATCGTGCATGTATTCGAGGCTGGCGTTGCCGCCGGCCAGCAGGTTGTCGGTGGGGATCCCCAGCAGTTCACCGAAGATGGCGCGAAGCTCGGGCAATCCGGTGAGACCGCCGTAGTTACGGCAGTCGGTGCCCTTGCCGTCGCGATAGACATCGGCTCCCGGCAACGACAGCAGATCCGCGGAGAGGTCGAGTTGTTCCGGTGACGGCTTACCGCGGGTGAGGTCGAGGTTCAGGCCCGCTTCGGCGAGGCGCTGATATTGATCGCGCAGCTCGGACCTGGTGGCGGTCAGCTGGTCGGCACTCATCGAGTGGTAGTTCACGTCGGCCTTTCGCCCGGAACCACACCTGCCCCGGAACTGTCATCGCGCGCTTCGCTGGGGAACAAAGTAGGGGACCCCGCGCACCCGAGAGAGCCCGCTGACCCTTGCTGCCTTCCGGCCCTGGGGGAGTTCACAGGATGCACGCCGCGCGGGATCCGGGATCGAGTGTAGCCGCCCGGTGCGCGGCGCCGGAAACTGGTCACCTCACCAGCCCGTTTTTGGCAGGTCACCTCGCGACCGGTAAGCTCCCCCACGGAGGATTCGCCTAGTGGCCTATGGCGCTCGCCTGGAACGCGGGTTGGGTTAACAGCCCTCAGGGGTTCGAATCCCCTATCCTCCGCCAACTTCCGAAAGTGGTGGCTTCGGGTGAGCATTCGCCCAGGTGAGCCTCACCCGAACCCACCATTTCGGGAAGTCAGAGGCGGCTTTCGAGCCTCGCCGACAGGCCGGCTTCCTGCAGATCGAGCCGTTCGAGCATCGCGCGGACGGCTTCGTCGTCCACCTCGCCGGCATCGCGGCTGGCGATCAGGGCATGACGCTGCGCCGCCAGCACCTCCCGGTAAAGCTTGGCGAACGTCTCTGCGCGTTCGGTGTGCGCTTCGGGATCGGGCATCTCCTCGGCATCGCGCACCTGGCGCGCGACGGTCGACCGGATGAACTCGACCGTCTTCGCATCCAGGGTGGTGGGCGGTTCGGCCACGAAGTCCTCGATCACCCCATCTCCGGCGAAGTGCACGATGCTCTCGGCCTTCGAGGTCTCGCGAGCTGCGTACTGCTCTTCCTCCTCGGAATGCAGATGCAGGCGCGCGATGAGCCAGGGCAGGCTGGTGCCCTGGATCAAGATGGTGCCCACCGCGACCACAAAGGCGATCGCCTGGATCGCAGCACGCTCCGGAAACGGTTCCCCCGATTCCAGGGTCGCCGGGATGCCGGACGCGGCTGCCAACGTCACCACACCGCGCATGCCCGTCCACGACACCACCAGGCTCTCTTGGAAGGTCAGCGTTCGCTTGTCCATCGACGCGGTCAGGCGTTTGACGGCGGCCGGCCGCTTCTTCTCACGCTTTGCGGTCGGATCTCCACCCGACTCACTGATCCGTCGCGGAACGCGAGGGCCCGCAGCGATCTGCGACGAGCTGACCGTCTTCTCGACGTGCCGTTGCAGCAAGCCCCGGCCGAACATGAGGAACACGGCGAACGGGCGGATGACAAGCACCACGAGCAGGACAACAACCGAGGCCACCGCCACCCCGACGAGCGACTCACGCGCCTCTCGTAGCTCGTCGATGATGAACCTGAGCTGTAAACCTATGTAGGCGAACACAAATGCTTCCAGGAGCACATCCACCGAGTTCCACACATAGCGCTCCTGCAGACGAGTCTGGTAGCCGGCATGAACCGAACCCGACCCGACCACGAATCCGGCGATCACCACCGCGAGCACCCCGGACGCGTGGATGTGTTCGGCGGCAACAAAAGCCGCGAAGGGGACGGTGAAGCCGAGAACCGTTTCGAGCGCCGGGTTCTGCAGGTGACGCCGGATCCACAGGGTGCCGAACCCGATGACGATTCCGACGACGGGCCCGAGCACCGCGCTGTAGCTGAAGAGCAGCAACGGATTCCCGATGAACGCGTGGGTGTGAGCGATCTGCGACACGGCGATCGCGAACAACGACAACGCGGCTGCGTCGTTCACCAGGGACTCGCCGGTCAAGATGGCCATCACCCGCTTCGGCAGGCCCAGTTTGCGGCCGATCGCGACGGCCGTCACGGCGTCGGGTGGGGCGACGATGGCCCCGAGCAACAGTGCGAGAAGGAAGGTGAACTCCGGAATGGCGACCGTGGCAACGGCTCCCACCGCGAACGCCGTGACCACCACCATCGCCACTCCGAGACCGAGGATCGGTTTGATGTTGCGCAGGAAGCTCGGGAACGAGAAGTTCAGCGCCGCCGAATAGAGCAATGGCGGCAACACCACCGTCAGCAGGATGTCGGACTCCAGCTCCACCCGGGGCAGACCGGGGATGAAAGACACCAGGAGTCCGACCACCAGAATGATGAGCGCGGGCTGCATTCCGCGACGATCCGCGAAGGCCGTGACGACAACCGCGCCGAGAAGTACCAGAAGCAGCAGTTCCATGGCCGGATTCTGTCAGGTGATGTCCGTGTCTGCTCGCCGTGAAGTCGTATGGTCGCGCGCACAGATCGTCCCCGTGACAGTCCGCCGAGGGCAAAACACCCTCGGCCGGGTCTCACGGGGGCAAAACGAACGGCTTAAGGCTCCGACTCGTCGTCATGACGGGCCCGCGACGGCTGAACACGCTTGGGTTCACCCGGCATCTTCGGGTAGCTCGGCGGATAGGGCATGTCGCCCAGCCCGTCCTTCTCGTCGCGCGCCACCCATTCGAGCAGCGGATCGAGACTCCCAGGATGATCGCCGATGTCCGCCATGGGATCTCCCCGGCGTTCCAGCAGCGCCGGGACTGTGGCGATGGTGCAGTCAAGGGGATCGACGTCGGCCAGCTCGTCCCAGGTCACCGGTGTCGACACCGTCGCCGTGGGGGTGCGCCGCGCCGAATATCCGGCGGCCATCGTGCGGTCGCGGGCGTTCTGATTGAAGTCGATGAAGAGCCGCTCTCCGCGCTCTTCCTTCCACCACGAGGTGGTGACCGACGAACTGTCGCGGCGTTCGAGCTCACGCGCCAGGGCGATCACCGCACGCCGGGTCTCGATGAAATCCCAGCGCGGCTCGATGGGCACGAACACATGCAGACCGCGTCCGCCCGAGGTCTTGGGGTAACCGACCAGACCCAATTCGTCGAGCAGTGGCCGCAACACGTCGATGGCAACACGGCGAGCGTCGGCGAAGTCCGTACCCGGCTGCGGATCGAGGTCGATCCGGAGTTGGTCGGGATGGTCGTTGTCCGGGGCGATCGTGGGCCACGGATGGAATGTGACCGTCCCCAGATTGGCCGCCCACACGATGACCGGCGCGCTGGTGGTCCGGATCGCGTCGGCCTTGCGACCGGAGGGAAAGGTGATCGACGTCGACTCCACGAAGTCGGGGCGTTTGGCCGCCACACGCTTCTGGTAGATCTCCTCACCTTCGATGCCGTCGGGGAAACGCTGCAAGAAGGTCGGTCGGTCGCGCAGGGCAGTCAACATCGCACCCTGTAGCGCCACCGTGCGGTAGTACTCCACCAAATCCCTTTTGCGGCCGCCCTTCTCGCCGAGCTGGGGGAAGTAGATCTTGTCGGGGTTGGACAACCGCACCGCGGTTCCGTCGACATCGAGTTCTTCGGCCGGAGCTTTCGCCATCAGTCTTGTCCCTCCAGGACGTCGAAAAGGTCGTAGGTGAGCGGGACCTCGAGTTGTTCATAGCCGCAGCTCTCGGGTTCACGGTCGGGACGCCACCGCACGAATTGCACGGTGTGCCGGAACCTGTCGCCCTCCATCTGGTCGTAGGCGACTTCGACGACGAGTTCCGGGCGGATGGGGGTCCACTGCGACGACCCCTTCTCTTTCCAGCGGCTCGGCTCACCCTCGGCGACGTTGTCGGGGTCGAGCCGCATCGGTTCGAGCATCTCCTGCAACTCGATTCGCTTCGCGTCCGAGAACGCGCCGGCTCCGCCGACCATGCGGAGATCACCGTCTCTGTAGAGACCCAGCAACATCGAACCCAGACCGGTACCACTCTTGTGGACGCGGTATCCGATGACGACGCAGTCGGCGCTGCGCTTGTGCTTGACCTTGATCATCTCGCGCTTGCCCGGCAGGTAGATCCCGTCGAGGCGCTTGCTGACGACACCGTCGAGACCTGCGCCTTCGAACTCGGAGAACCAGTTCTGCGCAAGGTCGGCATCGGTGGTCACCCGACTCACCCGGCAACGCCCGGCTCCGGGGATCGATTCGAGGAGCACCTCGCGGCGCGTGGAGAACGGCTCCCGGGTGAGATCCCTGTCGCCGGTGGCCAGCGCGTCGAACCCGATGAACATCGCCGGGGTCTGTTCGGCGAGCATCGTGACCCGGGATTTCGCGGGATGGATCCGGATGGACAGGGCGTCCCAGCTGAGCCGGCGAACCCCACCGAGATCGGCCTGCACGCCGATCTCACCGTCGACAACCACCCTGTCCGGCAATTCCTCTCGGGCCGCCTCGATCAGTTCGGGGAAGTACCGTCCGAGGTCCTTGCCACCGCGCGACCCGATGACCACCTCGTCGCCGTCGCGAAAGATGATTGCCCGAAACCCGTCCCATTTGGGCTCATGCGACCACACCGCGGCGCCGGCCTCATCGGGGATCTTGGCAGCGGATTTGGCCAGCATCGGTACCACCGGCGGCATCACAGGAAGGTCCATGATGTCCCATCCTTGCACTTGTACCCTCGTTCGGGTGAACGATTGCCGCCGAGACGAACCGGGCCGCCCGAGCGGTGCGGGACGGTACGCGCCGTCGCCGTCGGGTGATCTGCACATAGGCAATCTCCGTACCGCCTTGCTCGCCTGGTTGTTTGCCCGTTCGAGCGGCCGGCGCTTCGTGGTGCGAATGGAAGATCTCGATCGGGTGGCACCGGGGGCAGCAGACCGGCAGCTCGCCGATCTCGCGGCATTGGGGATCACCTGGGACCCTCCGGTGATGTGGCAGTCGGAACGTCGACTCTCCTACGACGCCGCCATCGACGACCTGCAGCGACGGGGACTGACGTACGAGTGCTTCTGCACTCGACGCGAAATCCTCGAGGCCCCGTCCGCGCCGCATGCGCCGGCGGGCGCCTACCCGGGGACGTGCCGCGACCTCACCGATGCGCAACGACAAGCCAAACGCGATACCGGCCGCCCGCCTGCCATCCGGCTTCGCGCGGAGGTCGCCGAGTTCACCGTCGTCGACACACTTCTCGGCCGTCATACCGGGATGGTCGACGACTTCGTCCTCCGCCGCGGCGATGGCACACCGGCATACAACCTGGCCGTGGTCATCGACGACGACGCCCAGGGAGTGGATCAGGTGGTTCGTGCCGACGACCTGCTCAGCTCAGCTCCTCGGCAGAGTTATCTGGCCGGGCTGCTTCGCATTTCACCACCTGCCTATGCCCATGTGCCTCTGGTCCTGAACACGGAGGGCGCAAGGCTCGCCAAACGCGACGGCGCTGTCACGTTGTCAGACCTGGCCCTGGGCGGCATTGCCGCACAGCGTGTTCTGTCACTCATCGCCGCGTCGTTGAAAATGGCAGCCCCGAACGAGCCGGTGACCATCGATCAGCTGCTCGCCCGATTCGATCCCGACGACTTGCCACGCGATCCCTGGGTCCTCGAACCGAGCGCAATGCTGAGTTGCTGATCGGCACCGGAACGCCGCGCCACAAGAACTTCACAGGCAGACGGCACGCCGAGGCAATCATTCGAATGGAATAGCGATCCGGCCTTGTATTCACGGTGCCGGTAACCAGTGATCGCCACAGACGCAGGCAACCGATCGACGTCGAAAATCGGCTGACCTGCTCAAACGCCAAGCGGCGGTCGATGATCGCTTACTCGAATCAACGCTGGCTAGACACCCCTCAGGGGTCGAAACAACCGGCAACGCACCTTTGTCCGGTTTAGACTCGTCACGACCATCAGGTAGGTGCGAAGCGTGCCTTCGCCGCGAGAGGAATCGAAAGTCATGAGCGGACCGCAGTACCCAGGCCCCGACCCCAACTACCCGGGCAACAATCCCCCGCCGAACCCGGACCTGGGTAAAGGCGGCCCGGCAGGTCCGCCTCCCGGTTCCTACCAGCAGCCAGGCACCCCGCCGCCGGCAGGTTCTTACCCGCCGCCGCAGGGCAACTATCCTCCGCCCTCGCAGGGCAGCTACCCCCCGCCGCCCCAGTTCGGCGACCAGTCCAGCTACGGGCAGCCGCAGGCGGGCGCCGGATTCGGGCAGACCGCAGGCGCCGGAATTCGCTTGGGCGCCAGGATCATCGACGCCATCATCGTCGGAGTGGTCTTGGCCATCGTCTCGACGATCGTCGTGCTGGTCGTCGACATCTTCATCGTGTCGCTGATCGTCTCCCTGATCCTGAGCCTCGCCGGGTTGGCCTACTTCGTGTTCTTCGAAACCCGTTCGGGCGCAACGTTGGGCAAGCAGCTCCTGAAGCTGAAGGTTCAGGGCGCGTCGGGCGGACTGCCCACCCAGGAAGAGTCACTCAAGCGGAACTCTTGGATGCTGATCGGCTTCCTGTCGTCGCTGCTCTCGTTCGTGCCGATCCTGCCGTTCCTGTTGAGCCTCGCCTCGCTCGGAATCCTGATCGCCATCGGCGTCACCATCAACAGTGACCCGAACAACCAGGGCATCCACGACAAGTTCGCCGGTGGCACCAAGGTCGTAAAGACCGGCTAGTTCACGAGGTTTTCGCCTGCGCGTAGTACCGGCCGAGGAACTCGTCCCGGAACTCGAAGTAGGTCCCGTCTTCGATGGCCTGGCGCGCCCGCTCCACCAACGTCACGATGAAGTGCTCATTGTGGATGGTGCAGAGTGTGGCCGCCAGGCCTTCTTTGGCTTTGAACAAGTGGTGGATGTACGCCCGGGTGTATTGCGTTGTGTAGTTCTCGATCTCGGGATCCAGCGGTCTGAAGTCGTTGCGGAACCGGCTGTTCGTCACGTTGTAGCGACCATCGAGTGAATAGATGGCCCCATTGCGCGCCACCCGCGACGGCGACACGCAGTCGAAAGTGTCGACCCCGTTCTCGATCGCCGTGAAGATGTCGTCCGGTTCGCTGATCCCCAGTAGATGTCGCGCTTTGTCCTGCGGCAGTTCCTCGTTCACCCACCGGACGATGGTGCCCAGGTTCTGTTTCTCCAGTGCGCCCCCGATTCCGTAGCCACCGAAACCGCGGCCGCCGTTGTCGACGTCGCGTTCGCTCATCGCCACCAGATCACGCGCTGCTTTGCGCCGCAGGTCTTCGTACTGCGCGCCCTGCAGCACTCCCCAGAGCGACTGGGTCGGTCGATGGCTGCGTTCGGCGGTCAGCCGGTTGTGTTCGGCCAGGCACCTGACCGCCCAGAGGCGCGTCCGCTCGAGCGACGTCTCCTGGTACTCACGGGTGTTCATCAACGTGGTGAGTTCATCGAACGCAAAGATGATGTCGGCGCCCAACTGGTGTTGGATCTGCATCGACACCTCAGGGGTGAACCGGTGGGACGACCCATCCAGATGCGATTTGAACGTGACTCCGTCGTCGTCGACGCGGGCCAGTCGTTCCTTGCCCTCGGCGATCACCTCGTCGTTCTGCATGCCGGTCACGTCCATCGCGATGACCTTCTTGAAGCCCGCACCGAGCGACATCACCTGGAAGCCGCCACTGTCGGTGTAGGTGGGACCGGGCCAATTCATGAACTTCCCGAGACCACCAGCCTCGTCGATGATGTGCGGACCGGGCTGCAGATACAGGTGGTAGGCGTTGGCGAGCACCGCCTGGGCGCCGAGGTCGCGCACCGCCTCGGGAACCACGGTCTTCACCGTCGCCTTGGTCCCGACCGGCACGAACGCCGGCGTCTTGATCTGCCCGTGCGGCGTATCGATCGTCCCGGTTCGACCGAGCGTGCCGGGCAGGCTGGTCCCGAGGGTGAAACTGCGGTCGGGGCCTTGTTGGGGATCGTTCACCGATGCATCTTCCCAGTGCGCCGCACCACCGGGCAAAACGCCGGGGAGTGGCGGCGCCTCCTTGACCAGTGGCGCCGGCGCTCAGCCGTCCGTCACGTCCGCTGCACGCGCCGACAACTCCGGCGCCGCCTGCGCGGCCAGCGATGCGAGCAGAGCGAGCTTCTCTGCGCTGTCGGATCCGGGCGCCGCGTGATAGATCACCAAGACAAGACCTTCGGATGCATCGACGGCAAGCCGGTCTTTGTAGAGCATCAGCTCGCCGACCTGCGGGTGGTACATCGGGGTCTGAGTGCCCACCCGCACCCGCACGTCGTGCCGAGCCCACAGTCGACGAAACTGCTCGCTCGCCAGGGACAGCTCCCCCACTATCTGCACCACACGCGGATCATCGACGTCGGTGCCTATCGACTGGCGAAAGCCAGCGACAAGGTGAGCCATGGCCAGTTCATGATTCGGGCAGAGTGCTTGTTCGCCGGGGTCGAGGAACAACGCCTTCAAACGGTTCCGACCGACGCGCAAGTTTGGTGACACGGCGCGGGCGAGGTCGTTGGCGGCGAGCACGTCGAAGTGTCGACTCTCCACGAAGGCCGGCATTCCGATGGTGGCAAGTAGTTGGCGGATACCCTCGGGCACCGTCTCGCGACGGTGACGTCGCGTGCGTTTGCGTGTCTGGGGCGCAGCGAGTCCGATGAGATAAGTGGTGGCCGTCTCGTCGAGTTGCAGTACGCGGCCGAGTGACTCGAGCACCTGCACTGACGGGTTGTGGTCGCGCCCTTGCTCCAGCCGGAGGTAGTAGTCGGAGCTGATGCCCGCGAGCATCGCCACCTCCTCGCGGCGTAACCCCGACACGCGGCGCTGCCCCACCACCGGCAGCCCGACGTCCTCTGGCCGGACGAGCTCCCGTCGGGCACGAAGGTAGTCGCCGAGTTGTCCGTTGCCGCTCATACGACGACCGTACTCAGACTTGCGGTCGACGTGACTGTCCCTGTCACTCCCAGGAAGACCGGGGCACTGGCACGGTCGCGTCGCTTCTCGCACGGTGGGGAGATGACAAACGCAACACGACTACCCGGCGGGGTCTTCCCCCTCACCGATAAGCTCAATCTCACCCGTTTCGGCTACGGCGCAATGCAATTGGCAGGTCCCGGCGTGATGGGACCTCCGGCCGACCGCAGCGCCGCGGTCAGTGTCCTGCGCGAGGTGGTGGAGTTGGGCATCACCCACATCGACACCAGCGACGCGTACGGGCCTTACATCACCAATCAGCTCATCAGACAGGCACTTCACCCTTACCCCGACTCGCTCCGCGTGATCACGAAGGTCGGCGCGCATCGTGACGCCCAGGGCGGATGGCCCCCGGCTCGATCACCCCAGCAGCTGCGCGACAGCGTCCATTCCAATCTCGCGAATCTTGGACTCGATGTGCTCGATGTGGTCAACCTGCGGGTGGGCAGTCCCATGGGCCCGGAGTCGGGATCCATCGAAGAGGCGTTCACGACCCTGGCGGAGTTGCAGCAGGATGGGTTGATCCGGCACCTCGGGCTCAGCAACGTGACACCTGAGCAGGTCGCCGAAGCCCGTTCGCTCGTGCCGATCGTGTGTGTCCAGAACTTCTACAACGTGGCCAATCGCCAGGACGACGCGCTGATCGACTCGTTGAACACCGAGAACATCGCCTTCGTGCCCTTCTTTCCCCTCGGCGGATTCAGCCCCCTGCAGCCGGAGGTGTTGAGTTCGGTGGCAACTCGGCTCGACGCGACGCCGATGTCGGTTGCTCTGGCGTGGCTCCTGCGGCGGTCGCCGAACATCCTGCTGATCCCTGGCACCTCATCGGTCACCCACCTGCGTGACAACGCGTCTGGCGCCGGCCTGCAGCTGTCCGACGCGGACTACGCCGAGCTGGACACGATAGCCGGGCCGTAGCCGAGTGGTTCCTCCCGCAAACGAACTCACCCCACCGGCTCAGCGAGCCGGTGGGGTGAGTGTTGTGCGCTAGGACGCTCAGACGGACACCTGTTCACGCCTGTCGAATTCCGCTTGCTCGGCGGCCAGCGTCTTGTTGAGCTTCTCGCCCTCGATGTCCACGTTGGGCAGGATCTTGTCCAGCCACTTGGGCAGCGACCACGCCTTGTCACCGAGAAGGGCGAGTACGGCCGGGATCAGCGTCATGCGGACGATGAAGGCGTCGAAGAAGACTGCGACCGCCAGCGCGAATCCCATCGCCTTGATGAACACCATCTCCTGCAGCATGAAGGCGGCGAACACCGAGATCATGATGGCGGCTGCGGCTGCCACCACGCGGGCGCTGTGACTGAAGCCCGTCACGATCGCGTCCTTGGCCGACGAACCGTGGACGTACGCCTCGCGCATCCGGGTCACCAGGAAAACCTGGTAATCCATCGCGAGTCCGAACACCACGCCGATGAGCATGATCGGCAGGAAGCTGACCAGAGGCTGCGGATTACCGATCAGCCCGAGGTCACCGTTGGTGAAGATCGCCACCGTGGCACCGAAGGTGGCGCCCACGCTGAGCAGGAAGCCCAGTGCGGCGGTCAGCGGGACCAGGATCGAGCGGAACACGATCATCAACAGGATGAACGCCAGTCCGACCACGACGATCAGGTACGGGATCAGTGCTGAGCTGAGCTGATCGGACACATCGATCTCGATCGCTGTCTGCCCGGTGACACCGTAGGTGAGGCCGGTCGACTCGGTGACACTCGATTCCAGGCCGCGTAGGTCCTTCACGAGCTGCTGCGTGGCCTCTTCTCCCGACGAACTCGCAGGGAGCACCGAGATGATCGCCGTATCGCCGGACGCATTCACGTCGCCGGGGCTGATCAGCGCTGTGGCGACATCGTCGACGCCCTTGATCTGGTTGACAAGACCGTTGAACGCGTCGATCCGCTGCGTCTCGTCCGCGATGGCACTGCCGTCGACAACCACCACAAACGGGTTGTTCTGGCCTGGACCATAGCCCTCGGCCACCAGCTCGTACGCCTTGCGCTGCGTTGTGCTGGGGTCGCCGCTGCCGTCGTTGGGCAGAGCCAACTTCAGACCGGCCATCGGAAGTGCGATCAGCGCGAGCAGGATGATCGGTGCGATCGCGAAGAGCGCGGGCCGCTTGACCACCTGGTTGATCCAACGCTGGCCGTTGTGGCGACGCGCCGGATCGGCGGGCGTCACATCAGGTGCGTTGAGGGCCTTGATCCGGCCGGCGAACACCTTGCCGCCGAAGAGACCGAGGATCGCAGGCAGCAACGTGAGCGCGACGAGGACGGCTACCAGCACCGTGCCGGCCGCGGCCAGGCCCATCGCCGTGAGGAACGGGATGTTGACGATGAAAAGGGCTGCGAGCGCGATGAACACGGTCGCACCGGCGAAGACAACGGCCGAACCTGCTGTGCCGACGGCTTTTCCGGCTGCTTCGGCACGAGACTTGGAGGTGTGCACCTCATGCCGGTAACGGGAGAGGATGAACAGCGCGTAGTCGATGCCGACCGCCAGACCGATCATCGTCGCGAGGATCGGGGTCTCCGAGCTGAGATCGAAGAAGAACGTGGCTGCCGTGACTCCCATCATGCCGATCACCACACCGACGATCGCGGTGATGAGCGGCATGCCCCAGGCGACCAGCGACGCGAAGGTGAGGATCATGACAATCGCACCGACGCCCATACCGATGAGCTCAGAGGTGAGACCGATCGCGGGTTGCGGCAGGGCCGTACCCGACATCTCGACCGTGAGGCCTCCCTTGCGCGCTTGATCGGCGATGTCTTCCATCTGTTCGTGAGCCTTTGCGCTCACGTCCGCGCTCGCTTCGACGTCGAAGGGCGCACCGAGCTGAACCATGGTCTGGTCCTTGTTGATCGGTGAACCGGCCTGCGCGTCGGCTGCCGCTTCGTCGGGCGACTTCCCGAACTGCTGGGTCTGGAACTCGGTGACCGCGTTCCAGCCGGGCCCGGGACTGTCAGGTGTGCCGTAGGTCTCGAATGGGTTGGCTATCGAATCCGGCTGCTTGACCTTGTCGAGCTGCTTCATCTGCTCGACCATGGCGTTGATGGTGGCCTGATTCTGCGGAGTGTTCAGATTCGAACCCTCCGGGGCCTTCACCACGTACTTGACCGACGTGTCCTCGGAGAACTTCGGCTTTTCCGGGAAGGCCTCGACCATCTGATTCTGAGCTTTTTCCGACGGAATGCCCGGAATCGAAAAACTCTCGGAATTGGGCTTCGACAGCGTTGCGGCCGCGACACCCATCGCGACCAGCACGAGTAACCAGATCGCGATCATCTTGAACTTGTTCAAATAGGCCCATTTGCCTATTCGATAGAGATAAGTGGCCATGTGCTGGTCCTTCCAGTGGGTCTTCGGGAGGTTCGGGAGCGCCGGTAGGCGTCAGGTCAGGGATGTGGTGTCGACATCGGGCGGGACAAGCCGCACTTGGTGAGACGGAATGCTTCGCCGAGGAATTCACGGAGGTCGGTGTGCGGGGCGAGCCCCTCGCTCCACATCTCCAACCCCACCCGCAGGGTCACCAACGCATTGCCGAAGACCAGGCGTTCGTACAGGCCCAAGTCGGTGGATTCACCGCGGCAACCGACCACCGACTCGAACCGGGCCTTCTGTTCCGCGGCCAGTCCGTCACTGTGTTTGTGGTCGGCCAGTGTCGGCTCGGTCTCGAGCAGACGGATCAGGGTCAGGAACTGCCCCGGATCGGCTTCGGTGTCGCAGGCGATCTCGGTCAAGGCGTACTCGACCGAGTCCCAGAGCACTTCTCCCCCGGGTCGTGACTCGATCAGATCGGCCAGGCGGTCGAGCATGACGCCGACGAAATAGATCAGCGCATCCTCTTTGCTCGGGAAGTAGTTGTGGAAAGTTCTTGCCGATACTCCAACCTCTGCAGCGACGGTCTCCACGGACACCGACTCGAGGCCGCCGTCCGAGGCATGTCGGAGCACCGCAGTCGCCAGAGCCAGCCGAGTGGCTGCCTTCTTGGATTCACGTAAGCCCATTTCTTGCACGACTTCCACCGTACGGAAGTTGCAGAGTTCTGCAACTTTTCTGTCGGGTGCAAAAATATAGAACACGTCACAGAGGGCCGCTGGAGTGGCAGGCATCACCCGATTCATGGATCCGTCGCGGTCATATGGGCCGGGATGCGGTTCGCTACGGTTGGCCCATGCGTACTGCTCTTCTCCGACTTGCCGGACCATTGATGATCGCCACGGGCGCGGTCGTCACACTTGCCGCCTGCGGCGGGGACGACTCCACCGCGTCTGGCAATTCGTCGACCGCGCCGAGTTCGGGCAACGCCTCGATCGGTTCGAGTTCTCCGGCGGAGTCCGGCGCCACCTCATCGCGCACAACGTCGACCGAAAACTCGAATGCACCCGCCGTACCCGGCCCGTCATTGCCACCGGCCACCTCGATACCCGACTCGAAGCGACTTCCCGCCATCGAGGGCGCCCGGTGCGAGACGGTCAATGGTCCCGACGGTGCGCTACAGGTCGTCATCTTCGCCGGAAGCAATGTGGATTGCGCCGCAGTGATGCCGGTCGCCAAAGAGTACGGCCCGAAGATCGCGACAGGGACTCCGCAGCAGGTCAGCGGCTGGGAATGTGGCCCATCACAAACCCGAGGGGTGCTCTCACGGTGCACCCGTGGATCGGACGCATTCGGCTTCGCCATCGAGTGATCTGGCTGTTCTGTCGCAGTCGGGGTCGCGTGCCTGATGGGCTGAGCGTTGGCGGGGCTTGCGAGCCCCTCGGCCAACCGGCACACGCTTGCCCCGTAGACCGAGCAACGGCAAGAACCGCGAGCCTGCGGAAGGTGCCGCTCACCCAACCCGCACACGCTCGCCCTACAGACCGCGCACCGACCAGAACCGCGAGCCTCCCGAAAGCGGCGCTCACCCAACCCGCAAACGCGCGGTCCGCAGACCGAGCGTTGGCAGGAATCGCAAGCCGGCCGATGCCGGAGGCCCCGCAGACCGAGCATCGGCCAGAACCGCGAGCCTGCGAGCCTGCGAAAGGTGTCGCTTGGTTAACCGGTAGTTGCTCGCCCTACAAACCGAACCTCGGCGACAATTCCAACCCCCGAAACCACCTTGTGCGACTTTTTCACACAGCAGTCAATCCACCTTTGTTTCGACTCCGAACACGTGTGGTAGACGTCACAAAATGCCGCATCGAAAAAGGAGCTCGAGAATGATTCGTTTCACTCGCAAGTCCGTCGTCGCCGCCGCAGCAGCCGGCGCGGGTGCCGCCGCCCTCACCTTCGCCGCCGCACCTACCGCCACCGCCGCTCCTGAGATCTGCCCGAGCCTGCCCGGCCAGACCAGTGCAGGTGCGAACTGCTACTCGTCCTCGGGTCCGACCGGCCTCACACTCGCCATCACCGCAGATGGCGGCGTCGCCGTGTCCACCGGCAACAACTTCTCAGGCCCGGCTGCCATCGCGCTGGGACCAGGGGCCGTTGTGGAGATGCAGGGCGTGAATCCCGGGTTGTCCATCGGTATCGCGGGGCCGGGAGCGACTGTGGTGGTCGACGGCCAGAACCGGGTGCAGTGCACTGACGGGATCAGCTTCGCCGGGGACTTCCAGACCTGGAGCGGCTGCTTCAACAACGGCACCACCCAGATCCCACTCGGCTGAGCGGTTGGGGCCCGAGACTCATCCATGTGAGTTTCGGGCCTCGATTCCGGCGATAGCGCTCACCCTCCATCACCTGGTGTTCTAGTTTGCTAAGTGAACCTTGCGTCGCGGACCGACCGCGATCGGTGCACTTGAAGATGGAGGAGCAATGCTCCGCACGGTGTTCGACGAAGAACATGAAGCTTTTCGAAAGGTGGTGCGCGACTTCATCGCACGCGAAGTCGCACCGGTGCACCACGAATGGGAGGAGCAGGGCCATCCGCCCCGCGACTTCTATCGCCGTCTCGGCGAGATGGGCATCCTCGGGATCGAGGCGCCCGAACAGTTCGGCGGAGGTGGAGCGGACACCTTCAAATTCAGTGCCGTGGTCACCGAAGAAGCGGCGCGCGCGGGTGTCACGTTCGGCACCTACTCGGTTCACTCGAACCTCATCCTGCCGTATCTGGTGAAGTACGCAACCGAAGAACAGAAGAAGCGCTGGCTTCCCGGATTCATCTCCGGCGACATCATGACGTCGATCGCGATGACCGAACCCGGCACCGGCTCGGACCTGGCCAACATCGCAACCACCGCAAAGCTGTCCGATGACGGCAGTCACTATCTGCTCAACGGCGCCAAGACCTTCATCACCGGCGGCGCCCTTGCCGATCTTGTCCTGGTGGTCTGCCGAACCGCGGCGAGCACCCCGGAGAACCGGCGCGGCGGTCTGAGCATCTTGTGTGTCGACACCACATCGCAGGGATATTCGGTGGGACGCAAGCTACAAAAGATCGGGCTCAAAGCCTCTGACACTGCTGAACTCTCGTTTGACAATGTCCGCGTCCCGGTAGAAGACCGACTCGGCGAGGAGGGCGAGGGCTTCAACTACCTCACCCACAACCTCGCGCAGGAACGCCTGACGATTGCGTTGCAGTCGTCGGCCGCCGCCCAGGCCGCGTTGCGGCATGCGCTGGACTACGTCAAGGACCGCAACATCTTCGGTAAGCCGCTGGCGGCTTTCCAGAACACCAAGTTCGTACTCGCCGAGTGCGCCACCGACGTCGAAGCCATCGTGTTGATGGCCGACCGTGCGCTCGAGCTCCACGATTCGGGTGACCTCACCGTGGCCGATGCGGCCAAGGTCAAGCTGTTCTGCACCGAAGGCGCGGGGCGGGTGATCGACAAGTGCCTGCAGCTGCACGGCGGATACGGGTACGTCACCGAATACCCCATCGCCCGTCTTTACGCGGACACGCGTGTGTCCCGAATCTACGGTGGCACAAGCGAAGTCATGAAGACCATCATCGCCAAATCCCTGGGCATCTGAAAGCCCGTCCCATCTCAGTGATCCGAAACAGCAGGAGAACAAACAATGCGTGATGCAGTGATCGTCGATGCCGTTCGAAGCCCCGTCGGCAGACGTGGTGGTGGTCTGTCCGGCATTCATCCGGTCGATCTGTCCGCCCAGGTGTTGCAGGCGCTCGCCGCCCGCAACGGCCTCGATCCCGAACGGGTGGACGACGTGATCTGGGGATGCGTTTCCCAGGTCGGTGAACAGGCCGGCTGCATCGGGCGGTATTCGGTCCTGGCCGCCGGCTGGCCCGAGTCGGTGCCCGGACTCACCGTGGACCGCCAGTGCGGATCTTCGCAGCAGGCAGTACATCTGGCTGCGGCCGGAGTTGTCGCGGGCCACTACGACGTGGCCGTAGCCGGGGGTGTGGAGTCGATGTCACGTGTGGTGATGGGTGCCGCACGCGCCAGTGGAGAGCACGGCGAACCCTTTGGGCCAATGGTGCGCGAGCGCTACGACAACTTCAAGTTCAACCAGGGTATCGGCGCAGAGATGATCGCCGACGAATTCGGTTTGAGCAGAACGGATCTGGACCAGCACGCCCTCGACTCCCACGAGAAAGCGGGCAACGCCATCGACGAAGGACGCTTCGTCGACCAGATCGCACCCATCACCGTCACGGCCGAAGACGGCACAACAACCGTGGTCACCACCGACGAGGGGGTTCGCCGAGGCGGCACACTCGAGAAGCTGGCGGGGCTCAAGACACCGTTCAAGGAAGACGGGGTGATCTCCGCGGGCAACGCCTCTCAGATTTCCGACGGCGCCGCCGCGCTTCTGGTCACCACAAGCGAACTCGCGTCGGTGTACGGATGGACCCCCATCGCCCGCGTGCATTCGGTGGCGGTGGTGGGCGCCGACCCGATCACGATGCTGAAGGGCCCGATCCCGGCCACCGCGAAGGTGTTGCAGCGCGCCGGAATGTCCATCGATCAGATCGGCACCTTCGAGATCAACGAGGCGTTCGCATCGGTGTCCCTCGGCTGGCAGAAGAGCACGGGCGCCGACTACAAGCTTCTCAATCCGGACGGCGGCGCCATGGCGCTCGGCCACCCGCTGGGCGGGTCCGGTGCGCGACTGATGACCACGATGATCCACCGGATGCGGGCGCAGGGCATCCAGTACGGACTGCAGTCGATGTGCGAGGGAGGCGGCATGGCCAACGCGACCATCCTCGAATTGCTCTGACCCGATCCAGCCGTTCAGGCGGCTGCCACCGGACTGGTGGCAGCCGCTCTGTGCGTCAACGGGTTCGAGTTGGTCCGTCAGTCTCCCGTGAACTGCCCGGGCCTACGCTCGACAAAGGCGGACAACGCTTCGCGATGATCAGCCGTGCCGTGCGAGATCGCCTGCATCGCAGCCGACAACTCCAGGATGCCGCCGAGGTGTTGCGTATCCGCTTCGCGTAACAGCTTCTTCGTGAGACGCAATGCATTCGGTGGATTCGAGGCCACGCGGGCGGCCAACTGTTTAGCGGTGTCCATGAGGGCGTCGGCGGCCACCACCCGCGACACGAGTCCCCACTCCAGTGCGGTCGCCGCATCCACGCGGTCCCCGGTGAAGGCCATCTCCGCGGCGCGTGCCGCACCCACTGCGCGCGGCAGCAGCCATGCGCCACCATCGCCTGGAATCAGGCCCAGCTTCACGAAGCTCTCCGCGAAAAAGGCGTTGTCCGAGGCGATTCGCATGTCTGCCATCAACGCCAGATCACATCCGGCGCCCACCGCGGGTCCGTTCACCGCTGCGATGATCGGCACCTCGCAACCGTAGATCGCCCGCGTCAGTCGCTGTATCCCGCTGGTGTACCCGTGCTGGATGTCGGCCTGATTGCCGCCGAACATGCCGACCCGGTCCACCATGTCCTTGACATTGCCGCCTGCCGAGAACGCCGAGCCGGCTCCGGTGAGGATCACCACGCGTACGTTTCGGTCTGCGTTGGCGGCCGCGGCCAGGTCCACCATCCGGGACACGACCTCGTCGCCTGAGATGGGATTGCGGGCCTCGGGCATGTTCAGCGTCCAGGTGGTGATGCTGTCCTCGGTATGAGCGACGACGACTTCATGTGACCCGGTCACATCGTTGGGGTTGGTCATGCAATGGATTCTCCCCCTTCGCACGCCGCCAGGCGATATGCTTTTCCCGCTTCGACCCGGGCTCCATCTTGCGGCACCCGAGCAGGATCGCGAAACGCGGAGCGAGCATGTACATGCCCTACCCTCGGACGGAAGTTTCCATGTTCGCTGTCATCGCCCGCACGGTGGTCGCTCATCCGTGGCGGTTCATCGCCGGCTGGGTGGTGATCGCTGTATTGATCATCCTGTTCTCGCCCAACCTCGAGGATCGCACGAGCAACAATCAGCAAGACTTCCTGCCATCGTCGTTCGAATCGGTCCACGCCCAGGAACTGGGGAACGAGTACTTCCCGGCCACGGCCGGGGCCGGCGGCAGCCTGGTGATATCTCGTCCGGACGGCGCCCCGCTGACGCCGCAAGATCAACAGACCGCCCTGGGTTTGGCAACAACGTTGCAGGACTCCAAGATTCCCGGCGTCACGAGCGTCATCGGTAGTCCCCAATCGTTCTCACCGGACGGCAAGGTTGCCGCGCTCCAGGTGACCTTCGCCGGGCAACCCGGTGACGAGACGGTCAACGATGCGGTGGCCGATGTGCGCGACGATGCCACCAAAGATCTCGAAGGCACCGGGCTCACAGCGGGTCTCACCGGCAATGCCGCGATATCCGTCGACAGCAACGCCGCCTACGCTGATGCCGAGCAGGTCATCACCATTGCGACGGTGGTCATCATCCTGCTCACGCTCGGGCTGGTGTTCCGCAGTCCCATCATCGCTATCCTGCCCATTGTCGTGATCGGCGTGGTCTTCATCGCTGTTCGTGGTGTGACAGCCATGGCCGCAGGCCTTTTCGACTTCGAGGTGAGCACCACCCTCGACGCGATCCTGGTGGTCGTGCTCTTCGGTGTAGGCACCGACTACATCGTCTTCCTACTCTTCCGGTACCGGGAGGAGTTGCGGCGGGGTGACTCTCACAATCCGGCGATCATTCTCTCGACGCGAGTTGTCGGTCGCGTGGTCGCGTCGTCGGCACTGACGGTGATCGGGGCCTTCTCCGCGCTGTTCCTCGCCAAGCTGGGCTCACTCAGTTCGCTGGCACCGGGTCTGATCATCGCTGTGGCAGTCATGCTGATGACCGCCCTCACGCTCATCCCCGCCATTTTCACCATCTTGCATCGCCACCTCTTCTGGCCCCTCGGACCGGGCCACGACCCCAGACGCTCGCCGTTCGCCGGGATCGGCCGATTCGTGGGCGGCCGACCGATCATCGTGGTCGGCACGGTGGTGGCGGGCCTGATAGTGCTGGCGGTCTTCAGCACCGGATACAAGGCCACCTACGACACCCTGGCCGAAATGCCCTCGGACACACCGTCTCAGCAGGCGTTTGACACGCTGGCCGACTCACTGCCTCCGGGTGCACTGAGCCCCACCCAGGTGTACGTGAAGACGCCCGGTCCGGTCCCGCAGGACCAGTTGGCCACGCTCGAGGCAAACCTGGCGAAGGTCCCCGGCGTGGCGTCGGTGCAGCCACCCAAGATCAGCCAGGACGGCACGGCCGCGCTGATCAACGTCATCTTGACCCAGAGTCCGTACACCACCGACGCTCTCGACACGGTGGAAGGCCCCGTGCGGCAGACAGCACACGATTCGATCCCCGGGGCCGAGGTCTACGTCGGCGGACAGACGTCGACCTTGGTCGACGTGCGCAAACAGCTCGGTTCCGACACCGGTCTGGTGTTCCCGGTGGCCGTGGTGATCGTCGGTGTGATCCTCGGACTGCTCCTCATGTCGGTTCTGGCGCCGATCAATCTGCTCATCTGCGTCGGGCTCACTTTCGCCGCCACACTCGGCGCCCTCGTCATCGTCTTCCTGCACGCGGCCGGCCTCGCAGGTATTGATTTCTCGACGCCGATCGTCCTCTATCTGTTCGTGGTCGCAATCGGCACCGACTACAACATCCTGCTCGCCGAGCGATTGCGAGAGGAGTTCCGCGACGGCCATTCACCTCCTGACGCGGCGCGGATCGCCATCGCCAACGACGGTCCGACCGTCGCCGCGTCGGGCACAATCTTGGCGCTGACCTTCGCCTCGCTCACACTCACCGGACTCGACAACCTGAAGGAGCTCGGTGCGGGAGTCGCGATCGGTGTCCTGCTCGCATCGCTTGTGATGGCTCCCACGCTGGTGCCTGCCCTCTCAGTGTTGCAGCGCAAGGCGTTCTGGTGGCCGGCGAACGACGTGCCCGGCGGGCCGAAGCAGTCGCCACCCTCGCGGTCCGATGGCGACGCGACCGCCAGCGGCCCCGCAGATTCATCAACTGCCCGCTCCTGACGGTGCCCGGCGCGTAGCATCGGGCTGGTGACAGAGGCACCGTCGCGTTCCAATCGTCTTGATGTGCTGCGGGTTCTGGTCTACAGCAGCGACGCTGCCACCCGCCGGCAGGTCATCGAGGCACTGGGCGACCACCCCCCTTCCGGACTCGCCCCGTTCACCTATGTCGAGGTGGCAACTCAGCCCGCCGTGCAAGCCAGGATGGACGAGGGCGGCATCGATCTGGTCATCCTCGATGGGGAGGCGTCTCCCGCGGGCGGCATGGGTATCGCCAAACAACTCAAAGACGAGGTGGACCGCTGCCCTCCCGTGGTCGTTCTCACCGGCCGTGCCGAGGACAGTTGGCTTGCCAACTGGTCGCAGGCAGAAGCGGTTGTCCCCCGGCCTCTTGATCCGTTCACCCTCACCCAGGCCGTTGTGGAAGTCCTGCGTCCCTCACGTTGACTCCCCTCTGACCCGCGTGGATTTATGCGCGATCGAGATAACTGGGATGACAAATCGGCAACCCGTGTCACCGCGAGAACCCTGCCGAGCACCGAGGTCTCACGAGTAGCGTGTGTCTCAGATCACACACAGCCCATGTGCGGTCGCACCTCGGACAGCCTGCTCGTCCGCCCGGTCGATGACCGCCGCTCCACCGCCACTCGCGGGAAAGGAGGATTCGGTGCCATGAATCTCTACGTGCCGATCCTCGTTCTCGGTGCCATCGCCGCCGCCTTCGCGGTCTTCTCGGCAATGCTCGCCTCGGCGGTGGGGCCCCATCGCTACAACCGCGCCAAACTCGAAGCGTATGAATGCGGGATAGAGCCCATTCCGAATCCCCTGCGAGGCAGAGACTCTGGGAGCGCCGGACTATCTGCCGGTCAGCGGATACCCGTGAAGTACTACCTGACAGCCATGCTTTTCATCATCTTCGACATCGAGATCGTCTTCCTGTACCCGTGGGCGATCTACTTCGACTCGCTCGGCTTGTTCGGCTTGATTGCCATGGCGCTGTTCATCTTCAACGTCTCGGTTGCCTATGCGTATGAATGGAGGCGGGGCGGCCTGAGCTGGGATTGATTGTCTGCTGGACACATTCGAAAAGAGAGTAACCACCATGGGACTCGAAGAGAAGCTGCCGAGCGGGTTCCTGCTGAGCACCGTCGAAGGTCTCGCCGGATACATGCGCAAGGGTTCCCTGTGGCCGGCCACCTTCGGATTGGCCTGCTGCGCAATCGAGATGATGGCCACCAGCGGTGGGCGCTTCGACATCGCCAGGTTCGGCATGGAAGCGTTCCGGGCGTCGCCGAGGCAGGCCGACCTGATGATCGTCGCCGGCCGGGTCAGCCAGAAGATGGCGCCGGTGCTCCGGCAGATCTACGACCAGATGGCTGAACCCAAATGGGTTCTGGCCATGGGTGTTTGCGCTTCATCGGGCGGCATGTTCAACAATTACGCGATCGTGCAGGGCGTCGACCACGTCGTGCCGGTCGACATCTACCTACCCGGCTGCCCGCCGCGGCCCGAGATGCTGTTGCACGCCATTCTCAAGCTGCACGAGAAGATCCAGGACATGCCGCTCGGGGTCGACCGGGTGGAGGCCGTCAAAGCTGCTGAGGCCGCAGCACTCACCGCCACCCCCACCATCGAGATGAAGGGGTTGCTGCGATGACGCCGCCCGATGACGAGCACTCCCGCGACGACGCTCCCGGCGAGGTCATCGGTGTCCGTCGGGGGCTGTTCGGCGTACGAGGCAGCGGCGACACGTCTGGTTACGGCCGCCTCATCCGGCCGATCACCCTGCCGGGCAGCACTCCTCGTCCGTACGGTGGCTACTTCGACGAGGTGGTGGACACCCTCGGGCAGGCGCTGAAAATGGTCGACACACCTGTCGAGATTCTCGACGCCCTCGAGAAGATCGTGGTCTACCGCGAGGAACTCACCCTGCATGTCTGTCCCGCGCATCTGCCGGTGATCGCACAGACACTGCGAGACGACCCGGGGTTGCGTTTCGAGCTGTGCCTGGGTGTCAGCGGAGTGCACTACACCGACGAGACCGGCCGCGAACTCCACGCCGTCTATCCGCTCATGTCGATCACCCATAACCGGCGAGTCCGGCTAGAGGTCGCCGTTCCGGACGCCGATCCGCACATCCCTTCGCTCCACGCGATCTACCCCACCACCGACTGGCATGAACGCGAGACCTACGACTTCTTCGGCATCGTCTTCGACGGCCACCCGTCGCTGACGCGGATCGAGATGCCGGACGACTGGGCGGGACATCCACAGCGCAAGGACTACCCCCTTGGTGGAATCCCTGTGGAGTTCAAGGGCGCGCGTATACCGCCGCCTGATCAGCGGAGGTCCTACAACTGATGAGCGACAACATCGACACGGGCAGCAACCTGTTCACCGCCACAGGCCAGGACTGGGACCACATCGTGAGTTCAGCCGCCGAGTCCGGCGAGGAACGCATCGTGGTGAACATGGGACCGCAGCATCCCTCGACTCACGGGGTGCTGCGGTTGATCCTGGTACTCGAGGGGGAAACCGTCACCGAGGCCCGCTGCGGAATCGGATACCTCCACACCGGCATCGAGAAGAACCTGGAGTTCCGCAACTGGACGCAAGGTGTCACGTTCGTGACCCGGATGGACTACCTGTCGCCGTTCTTCAACGAAACCGCCTACTGCCTGGGCGTGGAGAAGCTCCTCGACATCACCGATCAGATACCGGAACGGGTCAACGTGATCCGGGTGTTGCTGATGGAGTTGAATCGCATCTCCTCGCATCTGGTCGCGCTGGCGACCGGCGGCATGGAACTCGGCGCGGTGACCGCCATGCTGTTCGGTTTTCGCGAGCGCGAACTGATCCTCGACATCTTCGAGATGATCACCGGATTGCGGATGAACCACGCCTTCATCCGGCCGGGTGGGCTGGCTCAAGATCTGCCCGACGGGACGGCGGCGAAGATCGGCGAAGTTCTCGAGGTGCTCCCCGGGCGGCTGCGGGACATGGAAGGCCTGTTGAGCGAGAACTACATCTGGAAGGCGCGCACACAGGGGATCGGCTACCTGGACCTCACCGGCTGTATGGCGTTGGGGGTCACCGGCCCCATTCTCCGTGCGACCGGTCTGGCGCACGACCTCCGACGGTCTGCGCCGTACTGCGGTTACGAGAACTATGAGTTCGACGTGATCACCGATGTGGCATGCGATTCCTACGGTCGCTATCTGATTCGTGTCAAGGAGATGAAGGAGTCCCTGAAGATCGTCGAGCAATGCCTCGACCGATTGCGCCCCGGCCCGATCATGGTGGAGGACAAGAAGATCGCGTGGCCTGCCGATCTTGTCGTTGGCAGCGACGGGTTGGGCAATTCACGCGAACACATCGCCGAGATCATGGGCTCGTCGATGGAGGGGCTCATCCACCACTTCAAATTGGTCACGGAGGGCATGCGGGTGCCGCCGGGCCAGGTGTACGTGTCGGTCGAATCGCCTAGGGGCGAGTTGGGTGTGCACATGGTCAGTGACGGCGGGACCCGACCGTACCGGGTGCACTTCCGCGACCCCTCCTTCACCAATCTGCAAGCGGTGGCTGCCATGTGCGAGGGCGGGATGATCTCGGACGTGATCGCTGCGGTCGCGAGCATCGACCCTGTGATGGGCGGCGTGGACCGATGACTGCCGAGCCCGTCTTCCTCACCTTCGGTGATCCGGTGCCGCCGGCGCAGCGCTATCCCGCCGATGTGGTGGCCCGGCTCGAGCCGGACGCCCGCGAGATCATCGCCCGATATCCCGATGCGCGGTCCGCACTGCTGCCGCTGCTGCACCTGGTCCAGAGCGAGGACGGGTACATCACGCCGGCCGGGATCGCCTTCTGCGGAGGGCTTCTCGAGCTGACGCCGGCGGAGGTGACCGCGGTGTCCACGTTCTACTCGATGTACCGCCGGCGGCCGACCGGGGATTTCCTGGTCGGGGTCTGCACCAACACCTTGTGTGCGGTCATGGGCGGAGATGCGATCCTGGCCGACCTCATCGACCACCTCGGGGTGGCGCCGGGGGGGACCACCGCGGACGGGTCGATCACGCTCGAGCATCTCGAGTGCAATGCGGCGTGCGACTTCGCGCCCGTGGTGATGGTGAACTGGGAGTTCTTCGACAATCAGACGCCGGAGTCGGGCCGCGAGCTGGTTGACGCATTGCGTTCAGGCGAACAGGTCACTCCGACACGGGGTGTGCCGCTGTGCACCTTCCGCGAAACAGCCCGCATCCTGGCGGGATTCCCAGATCTGAGGCCTGGTTCCTCAGCGGCCGCCGGAAGCGCCGGCGACGCCAGTCTCGCCGGTCTCCGGATCGCCCGCGACCGGGGTATGGAGGCCCCCGCCTCCGATCACTCAGGCGTTCCGGACAAGGGATCTACCGACGTGGACCGGACCAATGAGGCCGACGAGGCAAAGGCAACCCAAACGGCCGCAGACAAGCCTGCGCCGGCACCGAATGCACAGTCAGACAACGATACTGCGACCACTGACAGCAAGGAGGTGTGAGATGCCGCTGGCACCGGTCCTGAGCCGCTACTGGGACGAGCCCGAGTCCTGGACGCTCGACACCTACCTCGAACACGAGGGCTACCAGGCACTTTCGAAGGCACTGGCGATGGAACCCGACACGGTCATCACCACGATCAAGGAGTCGGGCCTGCGAGGACGGGGAGGAGCCGGGTTCCCCACCGGGATGAAGTGGTCGTTCATTCCCCAGGGCGACGGCAAACCCCACTACCTCGTGGTCAACGCCGACGAATCCGAACCGGGTACCTGCAAGGACATGCCGCTACTCCTCGCCACCCCCCACGTGCTGATCGAGGGGATCATCATCGCCGCGTATGCCATTCGCGCGGCACACGCGTTCATCTACGTGCGCGGCGAGGTGGTCCCGGTCCTGCGCCGACTGCACAACGCCGTCGCCGAGGCATACGCCGCCGGATATCTCGGCGACAACATCCTCGGCAGTGGTTTCCATCTCGACGTGGTGGTGCACGCCGGTGCCGGCGCCTACATCTGCGGTGAGGAGACCGCGCTGCTCGATTCGCTGGAAGGGCGCCGCGGACAACCTCGTCTGCGTCCACCCTTCCCCGCCGTCGCGGGCCTCTACGCCAGCCCCACCGTGGTCAACAATGTCGAGTCCATCGCCAGCGTGCCGCCGATCATCCAGTACGGCAACGAGTGGTTTCGATCGATGGGGAGTGAGAAATCGCCGGGGTTCACCCTGTACTCGTTGTCCGGCCATGTGACACAACCGGGACAGTACGAGGCACCGTTGGGCATCACGCTGCGCGAGCTGCTCGACTACGCAGGCGGTGTTCGCGCCGGGCATCAACTCAAGTTCTGGACCCCCGGTGGCTCATCCACCCCGATCTTCACCGATGAGCACCTCGACGTCGCCCTGGACTACGAAGGCGTGAGCGCAGCCGGATCGATGCTGGGCACCAAGGCCTTACAGATCTTCGACGAGACCACCTGCATCGTCCGCGCGGTTTTGCGGTGGACCGAGTTCTACGCCCACGAGTCGTGTGGAAAGTGCACTCCCTGCCGCGAGGGCACCTACTGGCTGGTGCAGATCCTCCGAGATCTCGAGAACGGCAACGGATCCGAAGCCGACCTCGACAAACTCCTCGACATCTCCGACAGCATTCTCGGCAAGTCGTTCTGCGCTCTCGGTGACGGTGCAGCCAGCCCGATCATGTCGTCTCTCAAATATTTCCGTGACGAGTACGTGGCCCATGCCGAACACGGCGGCTGCCCGTTCGATCCGGCGCGAGCAACACTGTTCGCGTCAGCAGGTGCTCCGATGAACGCAGGTGCGCGATGACGGCCGTCGACAACAGCCCGGCGTCGGGGGGCTCGGCGGCCCTCGATCTCGTGACGATCACCATCGATGGCGTGGAGCTCAGCGTACCCAAGGGCACCTTGGTGATTCGCGCCGCTGAACTGATCGGCGTACAGATCCCGAGGTTCTGCGACCATCCCCTGCTCGAACCGGTCGGGGCATGCAGGCAATGCCTGGTGGAGGTGGAGGGCCAACGAAAACCTCTCGCCTCCTGCACCACCACCGCAACCGAGGGCATGGTGGTGCGCACCCAGATCACCTCGCCGATTGCGGAGAAGGCCCAGCGTGGGGTGATGGAACTGCTCCTGATCAACCACCCGCTGGACTGCCCGGTGTGCGACAAGGGCGGTGAGTGCCCGCTACAGAACCAGGCGATGTCCACCGGGCGGGCGGAGTCTCGCTTCGAAGGGGTCAAACGTACCTTCCCCAAACCGATTCCACTGTCGAGCGAGGTGCTGCTCGACCGCGAGCGGTGCGTACTGTGCGCACGATGCACCCGGTTCTCCGAACAAGTCGCCGGCGACCCGTTCATCGATCTCCTCGAACGAGGAGCCCAGCAGCAGGTGGGGATCGCGGCAGACGCACCATTCGAGTCATATTTTTCGGGTAACACCGTGCAGATCTGTCCGGTGGGGGCACTGACGGGTGCGGCCTATCGCTTCCGCGCCCGGCCGTTCGACCTCGTTTCCAGCCCCAGCGTCTGTGAGCACTGCGCAAGCGGGTGCGCACAGCGCACCGATCATCGGCGGGGCAAGGTGATGCGCCGACTGGCCGGGGACGACCCAGAGGTGAACGAAGAGTGGAACTGCGACAAAGGCCGATGGGCTTTCACCTATGCCACTGCTCGCGATCGCATCACCACACCCCTCATCCGGGACGCGGACGGTGAGTTGGTACCGGCATCCTGGTCACATGCGCTGGACATCGCCGCACGCGGACTGCGCGCGGCCCGCGGTCGGGCCGGGGTTCTCGTCGGTGGACGCGCAATGGTCGAAGACGCGTATGCCTATGCCAAGTTCGCTCGAACAGCGCTGCACACCAACAATATCGACTTCCGTAGCCGCGACCATTCGGTCGAGGAAGCACAGTTCCTGGCGGCCCACGTGGCCGGGCGGCTCCTGGACGTCACCTACACCGACCTCGAGAACGCGCCCTCAGTGCTACTCGCCGGCTTCGAACCCGAAGAGGAATCGCCGATCGTGTTCCTCCGACTGCGCAAAGCGGTGCGCACCAGGGGAATGGTGGTGCAGGCCATCGCGCCCTATCGCAGCCGCGGCCTGGAGAAGCTGTCGGCCCGGGTGATCTCGGTGGTACCGGGTGACGAACCCGGCGCACTCGCCGCGCTGACCGACTCGGCTCCCCTCACCCGGCCCGGCTCCATCATCGTCGTCGGCGAACGCCTCGCGTCCGTTCGCGGCGCATTGTCGGCGGCGGCCGCTCTTTCCCGTGCGACCGGCGCCAGGCTCGCGTGGATCCCCCGCAGAGCCGGTGACCGTGGTGCACTGGAAGTCGGTGCGCTGCCCGGTCTTCTGCCGGGCGGGCGACCGGTGGCCGACCCCGAGGCCCGCGCAGAGCTCGCAACCGTGTGGGGGCTCGATCTGCCGCAGGAACCCGGCTTGGACACCGGTCAGATCCTGGCGGCGGCGGGTGGTGGGTCACTGGGGGCGCTGCTCGTGGGCGGTGTCGAACTCGACGACCTTCCCGACCCTGACGCCGCACGCTCCGCACTGGACACCGCACCTTTCGTCGTGAGTCTGGAAGTGCGGACCAGCGACGTCACCGATCGCGCCGACGTGGTGTTCCCGGTGGCACCGGTGGTAGAGAAGAGCGGCACTTTCGTGGACTGGGAGGGGCGTCCCCGATCGTTCGCAACCGCACTGCCCGCCACCGACTCGATGCCCGATCTCCGCGTCCTTAATGCAATCGCGCGGCAGATGGGTATGGATCTCGGGCTCCCCGACCCCGGCAGAGCCCGAGCTGAGCTGGCCGGTCTCGGAGCCTGGTCGGGTGCCGGCGCCCCGGCACCCGACACGTCTGCGGCAGAACTGCCCACAGTTCGACGTGGCGAGGCCATCCTGACCGGCTGGCGCTTGTTGCTCGACTCCGGTCGTCTGCAAGACGGTGAGCCCCACCTCGCGGGTACGGCTCGGCGACCGGTGGCACGCATGTCGGCGGCCACCGCTGTCGAGAACGGCCTCGCGGCAGACGATCTCGTCACGGTCAGCACGGACCGCGGGGTCATCACTCTCCCGGTGGACATGGTCGACATGCCCGATCGGGTGGTCTGGCTGCCGCTCAATTCACCGGGCAGTCAGGTCTACGCCGAGCTCGGGCCGGCGATCGGCAGCATCGTCAAGGTGTACCGAGCAGACGCAGGGGTGCGGCCATGAACGACCTGTCCGAGTTCGGCCACGACCCCTGGTGGCTCATCCTCGCCAAGGCGTTGATCGTCTTCGTCTTCCTGCTGCTGACCACGCTGGTCGCCATTCTCGCCGAACGAAAGGTGATGGCGTGGATGCAAACCCGCGTCGGACCCAACCGTGTGGGGCCCATGGGAATGCTGCAGAGCCTGGCAGATGGTGTGAAGCTCGCCCTCAAAGAGGGCATCATTCCCCGTGGAATCGACAAACCGATCTATCTGCTCGCTCCGATCATCGCCGTCATTCCGGCCATCATGGCGTTTGCCGTGATCCCGTTCGGACCGGTGGTCTCGGTGTTCGGCCACCGAACCCCACTTCAATTGACCGATCTGCCGGTGGCCGTGCTGTACATCCTCGCCGTCACCTCGGTGGGCGTGTACGGCATCGTTCTCGCCGGATGGGCTTCCGGCTCAACGTATCCATTACTCGGTGGGTTGCGTTCGACAGCGCAGGTCATCTCGTACGAGATCGCAATGGGTTTGACCTTCGCAGCAGTCTTCCTCCATGCCGGCACCATGTCCACGTCGGGGATAGTCGACGGTCAACTCGACACCTGGTACGTCTTTCTCCTCCTGCCCTCGTTTGTCGTCTATGTGTTCTCGATGGTCGGCGAGACCAACCGGGCGCCTTTCGACCTCCCCGAGGCAGAAGGCGAACTGGTCGGCGGCTTCCACACCGAGTACTCATCGCTGCGGTTCGCGATGTTCATGCTCGCGGAGTACATCAACATGGCCACGGTATCGGCCCTCGCCGCAACGATGTTCCTCGGCGGATGGCATGCGCCGTGGCCCCTTTCGATCTGGGACGGCGCCAACTCCGGCTGGGTCCCACTGATCTGGTTTGTCGCCAAGGTCTGGGGCTTTCTCTTCTTCTTCATCTGGTTGCGGGCCACGCTGCCGCGGCTGCGCTACGACCAGTTCATGACGCTGGGGTGGAAGATCCTCATCCCGGTGTCACTGGGATGGGTCATGGTCGTCGCAACCATCCGTGCTCTGCGGGTGGAGGGCCACGACATCGGTTCAGTGGTCGACGTCATCGCCGGCGTGGTCTTCGCGATCGCCTTGCTGGCTGTGTTCTGGGCGATGAGTCGTTCCAAGCGACGTCGAGCCGGCGAGGCGAACGCAGGCCCCGACCTTTCCGCACCGTTCGACCCCATGGCCGGGGGATTCCCGGTGCCGCCACTGACCGGGCAGAGCCGGCCCGGCCAGACATCCCGAGGACAGACCGGATCCGCATTACCGGCCGCAAGACGTTCGGAGCCGACACCGGCCTCGCAACCCGTTCCGATGAAGGAGAGCAGCGATGCGTAATCCGCTTGAACCACTTGCCGGTTTCGGGGTCACGTTCTCGTCGATGTTCAAGAAGAACAACACCGAGTTGTATCCGGAGGAGAAGGCTCCGACGGCGGCACGCTATCACGGGCGACACCAGCTCAACCGCTACGCCGACGGACTCGAGAAGTGCATCGGCTGCGAGCTGTGCGCCTGGGCGTGCCCGGCCGACGCGATCTACGTCGAGGGCGCGGACAACACCGAAGCGCAACGCTTTTCACCCGGTGAGCGGTATGGGAGCGTCTACCAGATCAACTATCTACGCTGCATCGGATGCGGGCTGTGCATCGAAGCCTGCCCCACCCGGGCCCTCACCATGACAAACGAGTATGAGATGGCCGACGACAACCGGGCCGACCTCATCTATGGCAAGGACAAACTCCTCGCCCCGCTCGAACCGGGCATGGAGTCACCGCCCCACCCGATGCAACCGGGCAGCACCGACGAGGATTACTACCGCGGCTCGGTGATCGCCACAAACGAAGTGCCGCAATGAACCCGGCATGGGCAGCTGAGACGCTGACCCGGACGTCCACGGGCGAGGCGATCCAGTTCTGGGTACTCGGCACCGTCGCCGTCCTGGGCGCGCTGGGTGTGGTGTGCGCAACCAAGGCTGTGTACTCGGCAGTGTTCCTGGCCATGACGATGATCATCGTTGCGGTCTTCTACATCGCGCAGGGCGCGCTGTTCTTGGGTGTGGCCCAGATCGTCGTCTACACCGGCGCGGTGATGATGCTGTTCCTGTTCGTTCTCATGCTGGTCGGGGTGGACTCGTCCGATTCACTGGTCGAGACACTCCGTGGACAACGACTCGGCGCCATCTGCGCCGGGCTCGGATTCGGGATCCTGCTGATCGCTGGGATCGGAAGTGCCACGGTCACAACCTTCGCCGGAGTCGATGACTCGACGACGGTGGTGGCGAACCGTTCACCGGGAGGCGCGACCGGAGGCAACGTCGAAGGACTCGCCGAGCTGATCTTCGTCCGGTACCTGTGGGCGTTCGAGCTCACCGGCGCGTTGCTCATCACCGCGACCATCGGAGCGATGGTGCTGGCCCACCGCGAACGCCTCGGCGATCGGAACAGTCAGCGCGAGCTCTCCATCCGGCGCTTCCGCGAAGCCGGGCGCCGCACCCCTCTGCCGAATCCCGGTGTCTACGCCCGGCACAACGCCGTCGACATGCCGGCACTGCTACCCGACGGCTCGTTCTCCGACTCATCGGTGAGTGATGTTCTCGAGCCTCGGGATCCGACGGGCCCCAACCTCGGATCGGCCAAGTCGGATCGAGCCGGGGGGCGGCGCTCATGAATCCCGAGAACTACCTGTACGTCTCGGCTCTGCTGTTCACGATCGGGGCATCCGGGGTCCTGATCCGCCGCAATGCCGTGGTCGTGTTCATGTGCGTGGAACTGATGCTCAACGCCTGCAACCTGGCCTTCGTCACGTTCGCCCGGATGCACGGCAACCTGGACGGTCAGGTCATCGCCTTCTTCACCATGGTCGTCGCGGCCACCGAAGTTGTTGTGGGACTGGCGATCATGATGACCATTTTCCGAACCCGCCGCTCGGCCTCGGTCGACGATGCCGACCTGCTGAAGCTATGAGACACGGATGAACACAACCATCTGGATCCTTCCGGCGCTCCCGCTCGCCGGGTCGATCGTGTTGTTGCTCGGCGGCAGGCGCACCGACTCGTGGGGTCATCTGCTCGGCACCCTCATGGCGATCGCCTCTTTCGTCTACGGGTTGATGCTGTTCACCGACATGCTCGGACGCCCCGAAGACGAACGCGCCGTACACGAGAACCTCTTCACCTGGGTGCCCGTCGGTGAGCTGCGTGTGGACTTCGGTCTGCAACTGGACCAACTGTCGATGTGTTTTGTCCTGCTGATCACCGGCGTGGGCTCACTCATCCACATCTACTCGATCAGCTACATGGCCGACGATCCTGCTGAGATCGAAGGCAGCTCCGCAGGCTTCGTGCCCCGCCGCCGGCGGTTCTTCGCCTACCTCAACCTCTTCCTGGCAGCCATGCTTCTGTTGGTTCTCGCCGACAACTATCTCGGCCTCTACCTCGGATGGGAGGGCGTCGGACTTGCCTCCTACCTGTTGATCGGGTTCTGGCATCAGCGTCCGTCGGCGGCCGCAGCGGCGAAGAAGGCCTTTGTGGTCAACCGCGTCGGCGACATGGGTCTTGCCATCGGCATGATGATCATGTTCGCGACATTCGGGTCGGTGGGCTTCGCGGAGGTGTTCGCCGGAGCCGACGAGGCCGGTGAGACAGTGCTGACCTTCCTCGGCCTGATGCTGCTGCTCGCCGCGTGCGGCAAATCGGCGCAGGTCCCGCTGCAATCCTGGCTCGGGGATGCCATGGAGGGCCCCACGCCGGTGTCCGCGCTGATCCACGCCGCAACCATGGTGACCGCCGGCGTCTACCTCATCACCCGGTCGGGCCCGATCTTCGACCTCGCGCCGGGAGCCCAACTCGCGGTTGTGGTCGTCGGCGCGGTCACGCTCTTGTTCGGCGCGATCATCGGCTGCGCCAAGGACGACATCAAGAAGGCCCTCGCCGCCTCCACCATGAGCCAGATCGGTTACATGGTGCTCGCCGCCGGACTGGGGCCGGCCGGATATGCCTTCGCCATCATGCATCTCATCACACACGGCTTCTTCAAGGCCGGTCTGTTCCTCGGGGCCGGGTCGGTGATGCATGCGATGAACGACGAGACCGACATGCGCCGTCTCGGCGGCTTGCGTGCGCTGATGCCGATCACCTTCGTCACCTTTGGGGTCGGCTATCTGGCCATCATCGGAATCCCGCCGTTCGCAGGCTTCTTCTCCAAGGACAAGATCATCGAAACAGCTTGGGCAGCAGGTGGTGTGAAAGGGGTGATCCTGGGCATCGTCACCGTGCTCGGTGCCGGTATCACAGCGTTCTACATGACACGCGTGATGCTGATGACCTTCTTCGGCACGAAGCGCTGGCAGGCCGACACCCAAGGGGTGCACGCGCACCCACACGAGTCGCCTGCCCTGATGACCGGACCGATGATCCTGCTGGCCCTCGGATCCGTCTTTGCCGGTGGGTTCTTGGCATTCGGTGGTTCACTGCAGCACTGGCTCGAACCGGTGGTCGGTGAACACCACGACGAGCTGCCCGTTCCCATCTGGGTGATCACCGCCGGCACACTCGCGGTGGTGCTGGCCGGCGTCGCCGTGGCCTGGCGGCAGTACGCCCGCCGCGACATCCCCGTTGTCGCACCGAAGGGACGCGCACTCACCGTCGCAGCCCGCCGCGACCTCTACGGCGACGCATTCAACGAAGCGGCGTTCATGCGACCTGGCCAGAAGCTGACCGGAGCACTGGGGTCGGCGGACTCGAAAGGCGTTGACGGCCTGGTGAACGGACTCGCGGGCGCCGTCGGCGCCACATCCACGCTGATCCGAAGAGTGCAGACCGGATACGTCCGCTCGTACGCGTTGTCGATGTTCGCCGGGGGCGCCCTCTTGGTCGCGATGATGATGTTGGTGAGGGTGTGGTGAACGGAATCCCCTGGCTGACACTGTTGTGGGCGGTACCGGCGATCGGTGCGGTTGTCATCTTGATGTTGCCTCCTCGACTACGAGTGGTCGCCAAATGGGCGGCACTGGCAACGTCGGTAGGGGTGCTCGCCCTCGCCATTGTGTTGGCGGTCCGCTTCGATCCCGGTGGCGATCAATACCAGTTCGTCGAATCACGCTCATGGATACCCGCTTTCGGTACCCGCTACGAGCTCGGTATCGACGGCATCGCACTGGCGCTCGTGGTGTTGACCGCCGTGTTGCTTCCCCTCCTGCTCCTGGCCGGATGGAACGACGCCGACGCCGACCGACGGCGTGCGACCCATCGCTACATGGCACTGATGTTGCTGGTCGAGGCCATGGTGATGGTGTCGTTCACCGCGCTCGACATCTTCCTCTTCTACATCTTCTTCGAAGCCATGCTGATCCCGATGTACTTCCTCATAGCGGGTTTCGGTGCCGCAGAACAGGCTCCGGGCCAGCGGTCGCGGGCGGCGGTGAAGTTCTTGCTGTACAACCTCGCCGGGGGCCTGGTCATGCTGGCCGCGGTGATCGGCCTGTACGTGGTGACCGCCGACCAGGGCGGGGGTACGTTCGACTTCCGCGAGATCGTCTCGGCCGTCTCCTCCGGGTCGCTGGACATCGACCCCACTGTCGGCAAAGCCCTGTTCCTGGGCTTCATGTTCGCCTTTGCGGTAAAGGCGCCGCTGTGGCCGCTGCACACATGGCTCCCGGATGCGGCAGTGCAGGCCACCCCCGCCGGTGCGGTGCTGATGATGGCCGTGGTGGACAAGGTGGGCACCTTCGCGATGCTCCGGTACTGCGTGCAATTGTTCCCCGATGCGACAAGGTATTTCACCCCGTTGATCGTCACGCTGGCGGTCATCGGCATCATCTATGGCGCCATCCTCGCGATCGGCCAGACCGACCTGATGCGACTGATCGCCTATACGTCGATCTCTCACTTCGGCTTCATCATCCTGGGCATCTTTGCACTCACCAGTCAGGGACAGTCCGGTTCCACGCTGTATATGGTGAATCACGGCATCGCCACCGCGGCACTGATGCTGATAGCCGGGTTCCTGGTGTCCCGGCGCGGATCACGGGCGATCGCCGATTTCGGCGGGGTTCAGAAAGTCGCGCCGCTGCTGGCCGGCACGTTCCTGGTGGCGGGTCTGGCGACTCTGTCGCTTCCCGGTCTGGGTCCGTTTGTCAGCGAGTTCCTCGTCTTGATCGGCACTTTCACCCGCTACCCGGTGGCCGCCGTCTGCGCATCGGTGGCTTTGGTACTCGCCGCGATATACGTGCTGTGGATGTACCAGCGGGTGATGACCGGCCCCGTGAACAAGGGCACCGAGCGCCTCACCGATCTGCACGGCCGCGAAATGCTGGTGGTCGCACCCCTTCTGGCGCTGCTGCTGGCGCTGGGCATCTACCCCGCACCGGTGCTCGACATCATCGATCCCGCCGTGGGCCACACCCTCACCGTCATCGACGAGCGTGACCCCGCACCGGCTGTTGCCGAGCCCGATGGAGGTGACCGATGAACGGTTGGGCGCTGAATACTGCCCAGGACGTGCTGCCTGCGCCGTCGATCGAATACGCACAACTCTCACCGATGTTGATCGTGTTCGCGGCGGCGGTGGCCGCAGTACTGGTCGAGGCGTTTGCACCCGATCGATTCCGGTACGCGTTGCAGCTTCTCCTGAGCGTCGGTGGCCTGGTGGCAGCATTCACAGCTGTTGTGGCACTGGCAGGTACACGCGAATCGGTGGCGGTCGGTGCCGTGGCAGTCGACGGCCCGGCACTGTTCATGCAAGGCACGATCTTGGTGGTGTCGGCGTTGTCCATCCCCCTCATCGCCCAGCGCACCCTTGCGGGCGTGACCGTCGGCGCCGGGGTGGGCGCGGCCGCCGGTGGCCGGGTGAAGTCGCTGGACGCGTTCACATCTGCTGCGTCCACCGTGCCGGGCAGCGAGCCGGAACGACGAGCGACGACTGCCGGGCTCGCGCAGACGGAAGTGTTCCCCCTCATGCTGTTCGCGGTCGGCGGCATGCTGTTGTTCCCCGCGGCCGACGACCTGCTGACAATGTTCGTGGCGCTCGAAGTACTGTCGCTGCCGTTGTATCTGATGTGCGGTCTCGCACGCCGACGTCGGCTGCTTTCGCAGGAAGCAGCCTTGAAATACTTTCTGCTGGGAGCCTTTTCATCGGCGTTCTTCCTCTTCGGGGCGGCGTTCCTCTACGGCTACGCCGGGTCGGTCGATTTCCCGGAGATCGCGGCTGCCGTCGACGCCGAGGCCGGTGACAAGACGCTGGCTTTGATCGGGACGGGCCTGGTCTCGATCGCTTTGCTGTTCAAGATCGGTGCGGTGCCGTTTCACTACTGGGTCCCGGACGTCTACCAGGGCGCCCCAACGCCCATCACCGCCTTCATGGCCGCAGCCACCAAGGTCGCCGCATTCGGTGCGATGTTGAGATTGTTCTACGTGGCCCTGCCCGGTTTGAAAGACGAATGGCGTCCGGTGTTGTGGGCGATTGCGATCCTGACGATGGTCGTCGCCTCCGTCGTTGCGATCACCCAGACCGACATGAAGCGCATGCTCGCGTATTCCTCTGTGGCGCACGCCGGTTTCATCCTGGCCGGTGTTGTCGCCCTCAACCGGGCAGGACTGTCGTCCACGATGTTCTACCTCGTCGCCTACGGCTTCAGTACCGTCGGCGCATTTGCCGTGGTGACCCTGGTGCGGGACCGGGCAGGCGAGGTCGGCGAGATGTCGCGGTGGGCGGGTCTGGGACGGCAGTCACCGTTGGTGGCCGGGACTTTCGCGTTGTTCCTACTCGCGTTCGCCGGTATCCCTCTGACGAGTGGCTTCGTCAGCAAGTTCGCGGTGTTTCAGGCGGCCGCGTCCGGCGGCGCTGTTCCGCTGGTGATCGTCGGGGTGCTGAGCAGCGCAATCGCCGTGGTGTTCTACGTCCGGGTCATCGTGCTGATGTTCTTCTCCGAACCACCTGTCGACAACGCCCCCACCGTTGTGGTGCCGAACACCGCGACCACCTTTGTCATCGGTCTCGGTGCTGTCGCGACCATCGTCCTCGGCATACTTCCGCAGCCGCTCCTCGACCTCGTGGATCAGGCAGCGGTCTTTCTGAGTTGAGCCCCGCCCTCACACCTTGCCTTCTCGACTCGCGGACTCCACCCGCATGAGCCCGTGCCCGTTGAACCCTGCGGTCGCGGCGGTGAGGGTGATGCGTGCGCCGTGCCATGGCCCGTCCGTAAACCGCACTCTGACCACGTATTCGGCTCGGGGTACACGCTCGGTCGCCACCGCTATCTGGGCGTCCATGACCGTGGACATGTCGTCGGGATGGAACTCCGCGTTCTGAGTGGCCCATCGATCCAGCGGGGCAGGCGGCTCGGCCAGCCACTCGGTGACGATGCCCGTCGCGAAATCGACATGCCCGATGCCCCACTCCCCGTCCACAAGCCGCGCGACCACCCGGGCCGTCCGGCGGTTGTAGGCTGCGGCCGAGCTGGGTTCGCGCACGTCGGTGATGTCGTGGACGATTCCCTTCAACTCCCAGGCGTCGTAGCCATTCTTGACCGCGCGCATGGTCATGTACACCTGGGCCAGATCCCCGTCGTCCCGGCGGACGGTGATGTCGCTGTCGAATGCTTCACCGTCTGTGATGCTTCCCGACATGATGTCGGCCACATACGTGCCGAGTTCGCCCTCCCGGGGGAACGCCTCGAAATACTTGAACACCTCGGGGCTCACCCGCGTCGTCTGCGGATCGGTGATCCCGAGGATCTCGGTCTCGATGGTCGGTCCATGATGGGTCAGCTGTGTTGCCGGATCCCACAGGAACGCTCCGATCAGACGACGAGGCGGCGGCAGCTCGTGCTCGAGGCCCACCCACACCTGGACGCCGTACACGCTGCCTGCGGGTCCTTCGACAGGGTGCGCGACCATCCTCAGCGATTCGTTCTTGCCTGCGGAGAACACCCGGCGAACACTGCTCCGCGAGCCGACCACGTCGCCGACCATCGTCAACAGTGCCGCAGTCACCTGGGGACTCCGCAGATTGTCGCGCCGACGGATCGACGAATAGCGCCGTGGCCTCACCCTGTCGAACACGAGAGTGGGCTCTCCATTGCCCATACACTCGATGAGAATCCAGCCGTGACCCATGAACACCCCCACACAAGAAATCGCTGTCATGCAGCACCACCGCTGCGACGGATACCCCGGTCACCGATTACACCCCACCGTCCAGGTGCGACCTCATGCGGAACCATCGGACTCGATACAACACAGAAACAGCCCCCCACCTGGTTCAGGTGAGGGGCTGTTCGCTGGCGGTGGCGGAGGGATTTGAACCCTCGGTACGGGGTAACCGTACACAGCATTTCGAGTGCTGCACCTTCGGCCGCTCGGACACGCCACCGCCGAAAACTGTACCGCAGGGCCGGGCTGAGCCAACAATCCGCTGGTCAGTCCGGCTGTGCAGACAGCCTTCGGCGGTGTGAGCGGCTCTTAGTGGCCGGTCAGCTTGTCTTTGAGGTTGTCGACCCCACCCTTGACGGCGTCGGCGGCGTCAGACACCTTCTGCTTCGCTCCGGCGCTGGCCTGATCGCCCTTGCCTTCGTTCTTGAGGTCGTGGTCGTTGGTCAGGCTTCCTGCGGCTTCTTTCCCGCGGCCCTTGAGATCTTCGGCCTTGTTCTTGGCATCGTCGGATACAGCCATGGATCCTCCTAGTTGACTCGATCTGTGACCAAGGTGCTTCACACGCGACTGTCGCGTGATGCATGAGTACCCACTGCTACTCGATCCCAATCGGATACCCGGGAGTTCGAGATCACCGCGTCTGCTGTGCCCTCACGAGGGCCGTTGACCAGCAAAAAAGTCTCGCAGGACCGCAGCACACTCGTCGGCGAGTACACCGCCGCGCACCTGAGGACGGTGGACGTTGCGTCGGTCGCGCACCACGTCCCACAAAGAGCCCACTGCCCCTGTCTTCGGCTCCCACGCACCGAACACCAGCCGATCGAGTCTGGCCAGGGTGATGGCGCCCGCACACATGGTGCACGGCTCGAGGGTCACGGCGATGGTGCAACCAGTGAGCCGCCATCCGTCGCCGACCAGGTCGACCGCTTTTCGGATGGCAAGGATCTCGGCGTGTGCGGTGGGATCGGAGGTCACCTCGCGTGCGTTTGCGGCCTGCGCGATGGCAGTGCCGTCGGAATCGAAGACCACCGCGCCCACGGGCACGTCTCTGGGGTCGGCCCCGGCGGCGGCCGCCAGTGCCGCCTCGATCATCTGCTCATCGGTACCCATGTCATCCGACTCACGAAAAGTGTTCAGTGACCGAGCTTCTCGAGCGTCTTCGACAACTCGTCCGCGAAACCGAGTCGGGCGGCGATCATCCCGATCTGTTCGTCGGCATACAGATCCGTGTCACCGACGATGATGCTCATCACCGAGTCCGGCAGACCGAGGTCGGCGAGGATGGCCAGATCGCCTTCTTCCCACGGTTCGACATCGTCGATGTCGTCGGGGTCGATGTCGGGGATCTCGACATTGAGCACGTCGAGTACATCGGCGGCGATGTCGTAGTCGATTGCCGCTGTGGCGTCCGAGATCAAGAGTTTCGTTCCCGAGGGCGACGGCCGCACGACGATGAAGAACTCGTCGTCCACGTCGAGCAGTCCGAACACCGCTCCGGCGCTGCGCAGGCCCCGCAGCCGATTCTCGGCTTCACCGAGTTCGGCCAGTGCACTGCGATCCATTGCGGTGAGGGTCCACTTGCCGTCCTCCCGGACGACCGCAATGGCGAAACCATCTACATCATCCGCACCTGCAGCTGCCATGCGGTCACGGTAGCGGTCGGCGCGGGTAAACCCAACTCTCTACGAGCAGCCGCGTGACCTGCGTACCGCCCGCATGTGCCAATCTGATCGGGTGACCGCGACCTCGCCACAGCCCCGGCCCTCTGTCTGTGTTCTGGGCCTGGGTTTGATCGGCGGTTCGTTGCTGCGGGCACTGGCCGCCACCGGTCGGCCGGCCTTCGGTTACAACCGCTCCGACGCCACCGTCGCCGCTGCTGCCGAGAGCGGGTTCGACGTGTCGACCGACCTCGTCGCGACCCTCGCCCGCGCAGCGCAGCAGTCGGCGTTGATAGTGATCGCGACGCCGGCTCCCACAGTTGCCGCGATCGTCGCGGCCGTCGCCGAGCACGCTCCCCGGTGTCCGCTGACCGATGTGGTGAGCGTGAAGCAGCCGGTCGCCGACGCGGTTCACGCGCAAGGACTCGGCAGTAACTTCGTGGGCGGCCACCCGATGGCGGGTTCGGCCGAATCGGGCTGGACTGCCACCGACCCCACTCTCTTCGACGGCGCGGTCTGGGTGGTGGCCACCGACGACGGCGCCGATCCCCACGTGTGGCGGACCGTTGCGCACCTCGCCCTCGAGGTCGGGTCCCGCGTGATCCCCGCCGCGTCCGATGAGCACGATCGCGCTGTCGCGGGCATTTCCCATCTACCTCATCTAATGGCCGCCGTGACCGCTGTGGTGGGCGCCGGCGAAGGTGAACTCGCGTTGCGGCTCGCGGCGGGCTCGTTTCGCGATGGGACACGCGTCGCCGGCACCAAACCCTCTGCGCAGCGGGCCATGCTCGAGGCGAACGACATCGCCTTGCTCAATGCACTCAGCGAGACCATCGATCGCCTCACCCGTGCCCGCGACCAACTGCGCGACGAGGGCTCGGTGGAGATCCTCGTCGAAGACGGTCACCGCGCACGCAGGCGCTACGAGCAGATCAACGCTTCCGGCGACGTGCCCGTCACCGACGTGGTTATTGGTTCCGATGGCTGGGAGGCGGCCCTGCGTGACGCCGCCCGCCGCGGCGGGGTGTGGACGGGTCAGACCCGTTCGGCCAACCCCGGGTAGTTGATGACAAAACCGTTGTCGTCGACGGTGAGGGTGGTGTCGGCCACCGGTGAGACCACTCCGACTCCATCGTCACCGGGTGTGTACTGCAGCGTCGCCGACTTCACCTCACCTGTGGGTAGATATAGGTAGGCAACGGGGACGGCAACCGGCGTGGCCGCGGGTTTGCCCAGGCCCAGCCTGCGGATCGGCAGAGCGTTGAAGAAGGGGCTGAGCGCCAGGTCGACGTCTTGTGCACCGCCGAAGTCGCTGCGTTCCATGCCGCGGGCAGTCTGGACCAGCCAGGTGTCCTCGCCGTCGCGGGTGATCGAGATCTGGGCGTCCCCACCCGCTCGCACGAGGTGCAGCGACAACCGCTTGGTGACACCGGCATCGTTGGTGACCAGGTCGTACGACGCGCTGAAGGCCTCACGATCGGCGGTTGCCGCAGCAACGATCCGGCCGTACGCCTTCACCCGATTCCCGGTGACCGCGACACGCACCTGCTCGAGCCGGTCCTCGCCTATCCCACGCCAGGTCATCACTGTCTTGAAGTCGCTGTTGTCAGAGACACCGGCCGACCCTGGCTGGAGCACGGTTGCCTCTTGGGACACGTCTGGGGAATTCACACCTTCAAGGTAGGCGACCAGACCCCATGTTTCCGAACCAATGGCACACATTGGCCGGGCCACCCCTTTGATCAGGCGGTGGACAGGTCAGGAGTGCGTCGCAGCCGTCCAGTACCTGGGACGGATGCCCAGCTGACACCTGCGAGGATGCCGTCGAGAATCAGGGCCAACAGCGTGACCAGCAGCGACCCCGCGATCATCGGCGGGTAGTCATAGGTGGCGAGGCCGTCGAAGATCGGGCGTCCGAGGCCACCCAAGCCGGCGTAGGCGGCGATGGCTGCAGTTGCCACCACCTGCAGCGTGGCGTTACGCAGGCCACCCAGGATGAGTGGGAGTGCGTTTGGTAACTCCACTTTGAGCAGCACCTGCAGATGGCTCAAGCCCATGGCCCGGGATGCGTCGACCACTGCCTTGTCGACATTGGCGACCCCCGCATAGGTACCGGCCAGCAGCGGCGGGATAGCGAGGAGTATCAGCGCGATGATCGTGGGGGTGAGTCCGAGACCCATCCACAAGATGAAGAGCAGCAGGAGACCCAGGGTCGGCAACGACCGCAGCACGTTCACCAGTCCCACCACCGCCACCTCACCCTTGCCGGTGTGACCGATGAGCAGACCGATCGGGACCGCGATCAACGCCGCGACCGCCACTGCGTAGAAGGTGTAGCCGATGTGTTGGCCGATCTCGACCAGCAATCCCTCCGAGTCCTCGGTACCGGTCCAGTTCGTTCCGGTGGTCAGGTAGCTGACGGTGTCGCTGAAGATGTTGCTCATGCCGGTGCCGCCTCTTTGGCCAGGTTCATCCGGCTACGTGCCAACCTGCCCGGCCCCCGGCCGACGCGTGCCCACGGGGTCAGCACCCGGCCGATCACCACGAGGACCAGATCGATCACCAGTGCGAGAACCACAACGGCGATGATCCCGGCCACGATCTCGTCGGTGTAGTTGCGGCTATAGCCTTCGGTGAACAACCGGCCCAGGCCGCCGAAGCCGATGACCGCACCTACCGACACCATCGAGATGTTGGTCACCGACACCACGCGAATGGTGGCGATGAGCACCGGGATCGACAGGGGCAGTTCCACCTTGAGCACGCGTTGCCACGGCTTGTATCCGATGGCCTTGGCGGCGTCGACAGCGGCCGGAGGCACGGCGTCGAGCGCTTCTGGAACCGAACGCACAAGCAGCGCAGTCGAATACAAGGCCAGCGCCACCATCACGTTGACGTCGGAGAGAATGCGCGTGTTGATCAGCGAGGGCAGCACGATGAACAGAGCGATGGACGGGATGGTGAAGATGATCGAGCCGATCACGATCGTCACCCGCCGGGCCGGCCGGGACCGGTACACCAGGAGACCCAGCGGAATCGCGATGACCAGGGCCACCGCCAACGGGATCATCGATAGTTTGATGTGTTCGAGCGTCAGTTCCCAGACCTTCGAGAAGTGGTCGAAGAGGTAGTTCATGATGCCGACTTGCGCTGCTGTTCGAGAGCAGCGAGGACGTCGGCGGCGCGGACCCCTCCGCTCACGGTCCCTTGGCCGTCCACCACCACACCGATTCCCGAGGGCGATGACAATGCGGCATCGAGTGCCTGGCGCAACGAGCCGGACTCACTGAACAGCGACCCACCAGCTGAGCAACTGTCGTACAGCGACGCCCCACCGGAATGCGCCCGCACTCCATCGGCGTCGACCCAACCGAACGGGGTTCCGTCCACCGTCACCAGCCGCCACTCGTCGGCGCCGAGGACCAGCCCGTCGATCTGCGGTTCGGTGATCGGTTCGAGCGGCTCGACCTTCACGTCCTGACCCGAATTGAACTGCAGCAGACGATAACCGCGGTCGCGACCGACAAACGAGGACACGAACTCGTCGGCGGGCGCGGCGAGCAGTCGCGCCGGGGTGTCGAATTGGCGCAGGACACCGCCTTTGCCGAAGATCGCGATCCGGTCGGCGAGCTTGACGGCCTCATCGATGTCGTGGGTGACGAAGACGATGGTCTTACGCAGCTCGGCCTGCAGTCGGAGCATCTCGTTCTGCAGGTCCTCGCGCACGACAGGATCGACAGCACTGAACGGCTCGTCCATCAGCAGGATGGCCGGATCTGCAGCCAGAGCTCTTGCCACACCGACACGTTGTTGCTGCCCGCCCGACAGCTGGCCCGGGTACCGGGTGGCCACGGTCGAGTCCAGACCGACCCGCTCGAGGAGTTCGAGCGCCGCACGCCTGGCCGCCTTGCGCGACTCGCCTTCCAGCACCGGGACGGTGGCCACGTTGTCGACCACACGCTGATGCGGCATCAGACCGGCGCTCTGGATCACGTAACCGATACCGCGTCGCAGCGTCACCGGGTTGGTGGTGCTCACGTCTTGTCCGTCCACCTTCACGGTGCCGGACGTCGGATCGATCATCCGGTTGATCATGCGCATCGAGGTGGTCTTGCCACATCCCGACGGACCCACAAAGGCCGTGAAGCTGCCTTCTTCGATCTCCAGGGTCAGGTTGTCGACCGCGGTGGTGCCGTCGGGGTAGGTCTTGGTCACCGCATCGAAGGTGATCATCGGCTTCCTTCCATCGGTCATCTCATGACCCCAGTTGCTTGTTGAGCCCGTGGTCTCTCACCCAGCGTTCTGCCGCGTCCTCGACTTCGAGTTTCTGTGTGCCCGAAACCATCTCGTTCAGGCTGCGGAGTTCTTCGACGGTCAGCTGTGCCGACACCGCGTCGAGCACCTTGCGTAGTTCCGGCGAGTCCTTCGACTTCGCCAGCACCGGCACGATGTTGTTGGCGGGGAAGTTGTGTTTCGGATCTTCCAGCACCACAAGGTTTTCCGTGGTTATCGCGGGCGTGGTGGTGTAGATGTCGGCGGCGGTGACCCGTCCGCTGGTCAGCTCGTTGATGGTGGCCTGGCCGCCGCTGTCGTTGTTGGGTTTGAAGTCCACGTCCAGCCCATAGTTTCGGCGTAGGCCCGGTACCCCCACCTCACGGGTGGCGAACTCGCTGTTGGCCATGAAGCTGACGGTCTCCGACTGCGCCACCCGCGCGAGGTCTGCGATGGACACCAGGTTCCATTTCTCTGCGCTCTGTCGGGTGACGGTCACCGAGTCCGAGTTGGATCCGGGGAGCGGCGTGTAGGTCAGCAGATCGTCACCGAGTACTGCGGGCAACGCATTCTCGATGTCGGGCAACGACGTCAGCGACGAGTACTTCGTCACCTCTTCCTCGGACAGGCCGGGAGCGGACGCTGCCAGATACTGGAGCAGGTTGCCGATGTAGTCGGGAGCGATGTCGATGTCACCGGCGCGCAGGGCGGGAAGGTAACGCTCACGGGTACCCGAGTTGAGCTGGTTCTCGGCCGTGAACCCGTTGGCCTCGAGAACGTCGATGTAGATCTGACCGATGATCTGGCTCTCCAGCACGCCCCCTGATCCGACGACGATGTGACGGGGATCGGGATCGCGCGATCCCGCACGGTTGAGGGGATCGAAACATCCTGCCACGACGGTCGCCAGCAGCATGACGATCAACGGCACCAGGGTGAGCCTGATCCAGGTCCGCCGGCGAGGGAGCGTTCGCATCTGTTCCATAAAACACCACCGCAGCGATGGCGTCAGCACGGCCGGCCGATTTCGTTCATGGTGAGCCGAACTCGACAGACCGACCGCTCAGAGTCGGTGGGCGCGGTACACGTGCGTCCGGTAGGGCAACACGATGACGCCGTCGCCGTCGGCCACGTCATCCGCCAACTCCTGCACCCTCGCCAGGATCCGGGCGCGTTCGGCCTCGGCCGCGGTGATGACATGACTACGCGACGCTGCCATCGCAACAAGCTGTTCCGATGTCATCCGACGCTCCCAGTCGAAGGCCTTGTGTTCCAACGGACCGAAGTGCGTTCGTAACCGGGGTCCTCCCCTAAGCACGAACAATTCGGCAGCGCTGGCGGACATGATGTCGGTGAGCACGGCCACCCACGGAACCGACTCGTCCCGGATGTTCCACACCAGGCCGATCCGTCCACCGGGCCGCAGTACCCGGGCGGCTTCGGCGGTCGCCGGCTCGGGCTGCACCCAGTGCCAGGCCTGGCCGTAGGTCAGGACATCGGCCACCGAGTCGTCGAGTGTCGTCTGCTCGGCAGTGCCCGATACCGAGTGCACCGTCGGCAATGCCGAAGACAACGCGTCGAGCATCACCCGATCGGGCTCCACCGCGATCACCGTCCGTCCCGGCGAGAGGAGCGACGCGGTGAGTTTGCCTGTGCCGGCACCGATGTCGACGACCACTCGGGCGTCGGACGGAACGAGATGGGCGATCGCCGCTTCCGGATAGTCCGGCCGGCCCTTGCTGTACGACTCTGCCTCGCGACCGAACGACGTGGCCATCCGCGCTTGCCTGTCAGGGTCGGTCATTGCCACGACGTCCTGTCCCTGGTTGCGCTCACCACCACGTACGGGGCCGCGAAGGTCACCGAGCCGTCGGCGTGCGCGAGATCACCGAACACGTCCCGAAAACCGTTGACAACCTGCTGACCTCGTTCGTCGTCGATCATGGACAGCAGGTTGACGTGCACCGGGGACTCATTGGTCACCAGATGCATCGCCTCGTCCACGGAACCGAACTGCCACAGATGGTCGCGCTCGTCCACCACAACATCGATGAAGCCATCGGCCAGCCGCTGCTCGATGGCGGCCAGGTCGGCCCACGATTCGGGCGACACGTCACCGAACTGCGGCGCGGGCGACGGGCCGAGTACGTCGGCGATCGGAGCGAACAGCGGCTGCTCCGATCCCGACGCCCACGCGGTGTACGCGAATGTGCCGCCGGGCTCCAGCAATCTGCGGACCTCGGTGATCTGAGGTTCTGGCTGCACGAAGATGATGCCCACGCTGGAGAGCACCACGTCGGCCGGTGGCAGTCCGGTCGCGCTCGCGTCCGCACACACCCACCGGATGTCGAGGCCCGAACGTGCCGCCTCCACCTCTGCTTCTTCGAGCAGTTCGACGGTCAGGTCGACCCCCGTGACCTGCGCCCCTTCACGGGCGCAGAGCAGTGCCGCGCTGCCGGTTCCGCAGGCGAGGTCGTAGACGACCGCACCGGCCAAGGGGGTACGACGACCGGCAACGGCCACCAGGTCCCCCGCGAGCGGGACGAGGTGATCTGCCACCGTCCGGTACCGGCCCCGAGCCCATGGAGTGCTCATGAGCCGAGATGGACGCAGACCGCCAACACACCCTTCTCGTCGGCGACGACCTTCCCGTCGACCTTGATAGAGCACGTCACGTCATTGCCGTCGATCGAAAATGCACTGAGCTGCAACGTATCCGGCGCGCGGTCGATGGTCTTGGTCCACGGCGTGCGGGGATCGGACTCGGTCTTCTCGCCGTCACGATCGCTGTACAGGATCAGCATCGCCGAGCCGGTCACCTCGTACTCGACCGTTCCCGATGTCGAACCCGTGGTGGTGGTTTCCGTGGTGGTGGTGTCGTCGGTTTCGCGGGTGGTTGTCGTCTCCGTGGTCGTTGTCGCCGAGGTGGACGTCGCCGATGGGGAGTCGTTGTCGGAATCCCCCATCAGAGCCAGGGCCGCAAACGCTCCGCCGGCGACGACGATCAGTACGACCACCACGCCCAGGATGATCAGCAGGGCTTTCTTGCTGCCCCCATCGTCGGGCCCGTTCGGGGGACCGCCGTAGCCGCCTCCGTACGGAGGCTCTCCGTATGGAGGTCCGCCACCATAAGGGTTGTTGCCGTAGGGATTGTTCGGGTCGTACGGCTCCCCGTACGCGGGCTGACCTTGCGGACCGTAGGCGGGCGGGCCATACGCCGGTTCGCCGTATTGGTCACCGCCGTACTGGGGACCGCCGTACTGGGGACCGCCGTACTGGGGCGTCGAGCCGGATCCGTACGCCGGCATCTGGCTGGTGCCGCTGGGACCACCCTGGCCCGGCTGGTCCGGAGGCTGACCCCAGTACGGCTGTTGCGGTTGCCGAGGATCCTGGCCGCCCCAGTACGGTTCATCCGGCTTGTTGGGATCGTTCCCGTATCCAGGCCCCATACGTTTTGCTCCTCAGCTCGGCCGTCAGGAGTCAAACACTACCGGCGCGGCGTACGCAGGCCTAGAAACAGTTTCTCCGTATACGGGCACGGCAAACGGTACGATCAAAGCGCTTCGCGGGCGTCGAAAAGCACCGCGTCTCATCCAACGCGATGGAGTTCAAATGTCGAACGAACGTGGATTGATCGCTCCCGCATATACCGGCCGGCTCGCTGTCGAGGGTGTCCCGGCCCTGAGAATTCCGGACGATTCGATGGAACCGGAAATCGCGTACCGCTTCATCCACGATGAATTGATGCTCGACGGCAATTCGCGCCTCAATCTGGCTACATTTGTGACCACTTGGATGGATCCGCAGGCCGAGCGATTGATGGCCGAGACCTTCGACAAGAACATGATCGACAAAGATGAATATCCGCTGACTGCGGCCATCGAATCCCGGTGTGTGAGCATGGTCGCCGATCTGTTCCACGCTCCCGGACTCGACCCCGAGGACGCATCGACGGCCACCGGCGCCTCCACCATCGGCTCATCGGAGGCCGTGATGCTCGGCGGGCTCGCCCTCAAATGGCGCTGGCGCGAGAAGAAGACGGGTGGCACACCGAACCTCGTCCTCGGCAGCAACGTTCAAGTGGTCTGGGAGAAGTTCTGCCGTTATTTCGAGGTCGAACCGCGCTATCTGCCGATGGAGGAGGGTCGCTACGTCATCACCCCCGAGCAGGTGACCGAGGCGGTGGACGAGAACACTATCGGCGTCGTGGTGATCGCCGGGACCACGTACACAGGCGAACTCGAACCGGTCAAAGAGGTCGCCGCCGCCCTGGACAAGCTCGCGAGCGACGGCGGCCCGGACATCCCGATCCACGTCGACGCGGCCAGTGGTGGTTTCGTACTGCCGTTCCTGCATCCCGATGTGGAATGGGACTTCCGGGTGCCGCGCGTGGTGTCGATCAACGTCAGCGGGCACAAGTACGGACTCACTTATCCCGGAGTCGGTTTCGTGGTCTGGCGTGGCAAGGAGCACCTCGCCGAGGACCTGGTGTTCCGCGTCAATTACCTCGGCGGCGACATGCCCACCTTCACTCTCAACTTCTCGCGTCCCGGCAATCAGGTCATCGGCCAGTACTACAACTTCCTGCGACTCGGGCGCGCCGGCTACACCGACATCATGAAGGCGCTGTCGAGCACAGCCCAATGGTTTGCCGGGCAGATCGCCGAGGAAGAAGAGATCGACGTCCTGACCGACGGTTCGGCGATACCGGTCGTGACGTTCAAGCTGAATGATCCCTGCCCGTTCACGGTCTTCGACATCTCCCATGGTCTCCGGGTGTACGGCTGGCAGGTACCGGCCTACACGATGCCCGACGACGCCACGGACGTCGCCGTTCTCAGGGTCGTGGTGCGAGAGGGGTTCTCGCGCGACATGGCTCGCGTCCTGCACCAGCACCTCGTCGAGGTGATGAACGGACTGCGCAAGATACAAGCCGGCGGCCACATGGAAAGCCAGCATTTCGCCCACTGATTTTCAGGCGCAATTAGATGTGTCCTGAGTCACAGTTTTGTCGACGGGATTCCACCTCTCGCGACAATCGAGTCATTGTGGACGGAGCCGACACCATCCCCTCCCGGTGATTGGCCCGGGCTCTTTGCGCTCTCCGGTCGTTAATTTCGCATGTTCTTTTATTAACTCACCAGCAATTACTCATTGACCTGCGACAAGTAGGCGTCTCTCGTGCGACGGTCAGGGCAGTTGGCCAAGTGGCCAGCTGTCCAACCCATCCAGGGAGAACAAAATGCATTTGTCGACATGCCCACCGGTCACCACCCGAAAGCAGAGCGGTTTCGCAGCACGGGGGTTTGGAGCATGAAGGATCCGAAGCTGATGCTGAGTGTTGCCAATGCCATCGAGGAGCGCGCCGACTGGACCCGCACCATCCAAGGTGTCTCCGTCGGCATGTGGTTTGCCGTCGCGGTCCGTCCCGGCGCGTGCGGGTCACTTCTCAGCGGTATGGCCGCCATGTATTTCCCGGAAACCGAAGTGTTCGGCGACCCGGGTAAGGCGTTCTACGCCGCGGTGCAGGAGGCCCTGGTGATGAGTTGACCCACAGCCGGCCGTGCGATCGCCTCGGTGAGGAATGTGTTGCCTGATCGCCGACCATCGCGCCGCTGACTCTCGCAGCATGGCATGGACCACAACGAGGTGGTCCGATGTCATCCTCGAACTCCGTTCCCGCAGGATCACCTGGGACCGGAGGCGGTGACGCACGGCCGAAATCGTCCGAGCACGCTGGCGCAGGTGCCAGATCACTGATTATCTCTTAGGCTGACTCAACACCACACGTTGAGGAGAATGCCGATGGTCGACAAGGGCAGGGAGTCGACTGCATCCGACATCCCTCCGTCGGGCGCCGACGAGTCCGCGGGCGGAGCGGTCGCGGAGGCGGTCGCCGCGGTCCACCTCGACGACCACCGCTTCGAGATCCCGAGCCGGTTGGCCACAGAGATCTTCGACCAACTCGACGCGTCCATCGACACCACGCGCGCTGTCATGCTCACGCTGACCGACGATGCGTGCATCATGATCGCGCCCGACGACCCGATGGTCATCTTCGTTCAACGCGATGTGGTCGACACCGGTGCGTGATTCGCCGACGGGTGGTCATCGAAGGTTCTGGGTACAGGCCCGATATGACCCCAGCAGCGAGCACAGCGGACCAGTACTTCGACGTTCTGGTCATCGGCGGCGGTAACGCCGGGATCAGCGCCGCGGCCCGGTTGATCAAGAAGGGGATCACCGACGTCGCCGTCATCGAGCCTCAGAGGGTCCACACCTATCGGCCACTGCTGTCGTATGTGGGCGGCGGGCAGGCCACGTTGAACGACGCCGAACGAACCCAGCGATCGGTGACCCCCGAGCAGTGCACATGGGTACAGGACACAGCGATCTCGGTTGATGCGCCGTCGCAGACGGTGCTGTGCGCGTCCGGCCGTACCTACCGATACCGAGACCTGGTTCTCGGGCCCGGGCTCGTCCCGGATGCTGACGCACTACCCGGTGTCGACGCGGCCCTCGAATCCTCTGCTGTCGCCAGCAATTACGTGGACCGGGCCGAGGAGACTTGGGAGTTGGTCAAGACCATGCCCGCTCGGGGACGGGCCGTGTTCACCGTGCCTCGCGCGCCGGTGAGCTGTACCGGCACGACGCTCAAACCACTCTTCCTGGCCGCAGCCCACTGGCAGAAGACCGGCCGACTACCCGGGGTCGACATCTCCCTGGTGATTGACCGTCCCGAGTTGCTGGGTGTTCCCGACCTCGACGGCCGGCTGTACAGCCTTCTGGCCGACCTCGACGTGCGGGTGTTGCGCAATACAGCGGTCACCGAGCTCGATCCGGAGGGGCGGCAGATATCGGTGACGGGCGCCACCGGGTCGGTCGAACGACTGCCCTACGACGTGCTTCACCTGGTCCCGCCGTTCCGTGGGCCCCTGTGGGTCGAGTTGTCAGGACTTTCCGGCGCCGATCCCCGCGGTCTTGTCGACATCGACCCCCATACATTCCGTCATCACACGTATCCCGACATCTGGGGTGCCGGAGACGGGGCCGCGGTGGCCACTGACCCGTCCGGCGGTGCGCTGCGCCGGCAGATCGCGATCCTCGTCGACAACCTGATCGCTGCCCGTGAAGGAAAAGCGTTGGCGGAGTACGACGGATACACAGTCGCGCCCGTCGCCATCGACGGGCACAGGCTGATCGCCGGCGAGTTCGACAGGGCCGGCACCGTCGAATCATCGTTACCGTCGTTTGTCGACCCGCTCAAACCGCGACGATCGGCATGGGCCTTCGACCGCTACGGACTGCCGCAGATGTACTGGAACCTGATTCTCAAGGGTCGGCTCTGAGGTCGGAATGGGCTGCGGTGCGGACCATTCCGAGCGACACCGGCTCAGAGGTCGGGCAACGTCCACCAGCTGCCGAGTTCTTCATCGAAGGAATCCGGCGAATACCTGCCGAGCCCACTCATCGGATAGGCGGTGGTTTCGCCGAACCACACGTGTCCGTCGACGTCGTACAGATCGACTCGGAGGAAATCGAACCCGTGCGCGATGCGTTCGGCGATCGCGATCATCTCCGAGAGGTGAGGCGGCGCAGGCACCAGCGGGACATCCTCTGCCCCGGGATGCGTCGCGACCCGATTCCATGAGGTGTCGTAATACGAGGCCCGCGGATCTGCGACTCGGTCGGAGACCACCAGCACGTATCGCGCCACGCCTGCGAAGACGAAGAACTTGTAGTCCGAGGGGAGGGCATCGGATGTACCGATCCGCTCTTCGACCAGGATCCGCGGCGTGGCCCGGCTGTACCCCCACTCGCCCATCAGCTGCCAGTTCTCGTTGTCGAGCCACCCGTCGGTCCGGGCGAGCAGGTCGTCGATGTCGGGTTGCCCAAGGCCCACGATGATCTTGCCGAACCGGTGTGCCGGCTTGAGGATCCACCGATCGGGCAGATCGACCGAGCCCAGGTCCCGCAGATCGGTTCCCGCCCACAGGGTCTGCGGAACCCTCACAGAATCACCGGCGGCGGCAGACGCCAGTTCTTTCATGGCCAACTTGTCGCACGTCGGGGCCAGCAACTCGCGGCGGTCGTGGCGCACTCGCCAGTTGACCTTGTCGGTGAAACGTTGCGGATTCCGCAGACGCGGCAGGCGTCGGTGAAGGGCACCATAGAACAGAATTCGTCTCGGTGTCAGTGGAATTCGCATGATCGCGGCGAGCGCGACCCGCGCTACGGTGGTGTCAGACATCGGCATCAGACTAGCCCCCTATGGCGGAAGAGGATTACTTTGCAGGACATCACGATCCGGGATTGGTTCGACAGCTGGCGTCAGCTGATCGTCGACGTCGACTACGACAAGGCCCGCACGATGTTCGCCCCCGACGTCGTCGGCTTCGGGACCTACATGCGACTGGTCCGAGGCATCGACGAGTTGGAGAACGAGCAATGGCGTTCCATCTGGGGCCGTATCACCGAGTTCCGTTTCGATCTGGATTCGATGGTGACCGGCACGTCTGACGACAACCTCACCGGCTGGGGCCTGTGCCTGTGGACCTCCACCGGTTACACCGAGAACGGGACGCCGTTCGAACGGCCGGGCCGCTCGACGGTCTTGCTGAACCGATCCGACGTCGACCAACCGTGGCAGGCGATTCACACTCATCTCTCGCTCGTTCCCGGCACACCGCCGCGCACCTTCGGGCTCCCGCCCGCCGGCTGAGCCCACTCGAAACCGTTGCGGCCGTCCGTTCCTCGGTACCTGCTCAACCCGCAGCGGCTGCCGCTCACCGTGGGTGGGATCTTCGCAGCGGCCGTCCAGCTGATTGCCAGGTTGTCGATCAAGACTGATGTCATCCGGTTCGACGACTGAACCGGATGAATCGAGGAGGCAACATGACACAGCGCAGGCAAAGTGATTCGACACCGACCTACGAGGGTCGCCGACTGCCCCGGCCTGCCGACGAGGTGGTCGACCAGGGGTTGGCTTTCGACGTGGATACGTTGTTCAGTCGGCGCAGGATGCTGGCAGTGTTCGGATTGGGTGCAGCCACCGTCGGATTGGCGGCGTGCGGAGGGTCGAGCAATTCGAACTCGGCCACCGGCTCGGCGACGACGCCTGCATCGACCACGACAAGCGCTGGATCATCGACGGCACTGACCGAAATTCCTGACGAGACCGCAGGCCCGTACCCCGGGGACGGGTCCAACGGCCCCGACGTACTCGAACAGAGCGGTATCGTCCGCACCGACATCCGCTCGAGCTTCGGCGACTTCAGCGGCACTGCCGACGGGGTGCCGATGACCTTGCAGCTGACGGTCTCCGACCTCGCCAACGGAGGTGTCCCACTGCAGGGCGCAGCTGTGTACGTCTGGCACTGCACACGCGAAGGTGGGTATTCGCTGTACTCGGAAGGGGTCACCGACCAGAACTTCCTGCGAGGCGTCCAGATAGCCGACGCCGACGGAAAGGTCGAGTACACCAGCATCTTTCCCGCTTGTTACAGCGGCCGCTGGCCCCACATCCATTTCGAGGTCTATCCCGACCAGAACAGCATCACCGATTCCACCAATGCCATCGCCACCTCGCAGATCGCGCTTCCACAGAACGTGTGCGACGCCGTCTATGCGACCGCCGGGTATGAGAATTCCGTGGGCAACCTCGCCCGGGTCGGGCTCGACAGTGACAACGTCTTCGGGGACGATTCCGGTGCCACCCAGCTGGCCTCGGTGACCGGCGACGTCACCAGCGGTTACACGGTTGCCCTCGCCGTGGGGGTGGACGCCACCACGCAGCCCACCGGCGGCCAGATGCCCGGGGGCGGTGCCCCACCCCGAGGAATGCCGAACGGTGGCCCGATGGGCTAGCTCGTGCGACCGTCCACCAGCGCATCACGAAGCTGCAGGACCGCCGCTTTGACCCAGATGTTGGCCCCGAGCCCGCCGTGGCTGTCGAGGTAACTGCTGCAGAGCTCGGGCATCGTCGGTGCGTACACGGCCAGCTGTGCGTTCACTGCCGCATGCAACGTCGCCGAACTCACTGTCGCCGAGGCAGGACAGTGCCGGTCGATGAGGGCCATGTACTCGGTGAGCATCTCCGACGTCACGCTGCCCATCTGCTCGCCGGACGCGGCCGATGCCACTTCTTCGGGTAATTCAGCCAGCATGATCAGCGCCAACGGGTTGTCCGCCACTGTGAGCGCACGAGGTTGGGTCATACGTTCAGTGTGCACGTGACCACTCGAAATGCATATCGATTCGCACGGGCAGACAGGGTGGGGCGACGCGGGCGCCTTGCCGTGTCACCGATTCTTAGGCAGTGTTGGGGCATGAGCGAAAACACGAAGGTCACAGTCGAACGCACCATCGATGCGCCCGTCGACGCAGTTTTCGACGTTCTCTCCAACCCCGAACGCCACCAAGAGCTCGATGGCTCGGGGTTCATCCGTGGCGTGGACCACGCCGATCGGATCCAGCAGGTCGGCGAGGTGTTCACCATGAACATGCAGGGCGACCACATGGGCGGCGAGTACAAGACCGACAACCACGTCTCCGGTTACGCGAAGGACAAGTTGCTGGCATGGAAGACCGCACCCGCCGGTACGGAACCTCCCGGCTGGGAATGGCTGTGGGAGTTGGAGTCTCAGGGCCCCAACGAGACGCTGGTCCGGCACACGTACGACTGGTCCAAGGTCACCGACAAGAAGCTCCTCGAGCAGGTGAAGTTCCCGCTCGTCACCGAGGACCAGTTGACCGACACTCTTGCGCGACTGGCCGCCGCGACTGCTTCCTGACCTGCGCGCCAGGGATTTCGGCAGCGAGGACCTCGCGTTATCGACGGGACTCGGCGCTCGGCCGCGAATGTCCCGACGGCCTGCCTCGAAGGAAGCTATATGCTGGGCTTCGTGTTCTTCATCTTCGGTTTCGGCACCAAGCAGAAACACCTCGGCCCGGGGCAAACCCACACATGCCCTCACTGCCACAACACCACGCAGTGGGCACGGATCCGGCAGTACCAGCAATTCACGTTGTTCTTCATCCCGATCGCGCGTTGGAAGCGGCGCCAATTCGAGCAATGTGGCGTCTGCGGCATCGTCGCCGCGGTGTGAGTGATCAGATCGTTCCGCCCGAAGAAGTGATGGGCCAGCCGATCTCGGTTGTCCCGTCTTGGCCGGGAGTGCCTTCCAGGTAGGTTTCCCGCACCGGACCGGGTGCGCCGATACCGTGTTCGTTGACGTAGCCGCCGAGGTCTGCGTACACCTCGCCGATGGTCGCATCGTTGCCCCGGTGCGTCGCCACCGCCAGCGTCGCGGCGGGCAGTGATTCCAGTACGACCGGGCCGCCTTCGGGCGGTGCACTCGAGGGCGCAACCGGTTGAAAGAGGGCGCATTCGCCGTGTTCGTCCAGGAACAACTCGGTCGACCACAGTCCACCGCGCGGCCCATCGGTGGTGATGCTCGATCGCATGACAACGTCATCGAGGCCCGCGTTGGCACTTGTGAACCAAGCACCCAGATCAGCCAGATCGACGGTGTCGCGGATGACCAACGCAGACATGCTCGCGATGTCACGTCGTTCGATCCGCACCGGCTGTGTGTGGTCCGTCAACAATCGACGTAAAGACTCCACCGCGGACTGTGTGTGCGCCAGCCGTTCTTCCATACGCTGCAGATGGTCGGCGATGATGGCGTTCTTTGCTTCTTCGCCGGATGCCTGCAGCGCTCGGTGGATGTCCTCGACAGGCATGTCGAGCGAGCGGAGATGGTGGATGACCCGTGCATCCTCGATCTGTCCTCGACCGTAGTAGCGGTACTGGTTGTTCGGGTCCACGGCAGCGGGTTCGAGCAGGCCCACACGGTGATAGAACCTGAGCGCTTTGGCACTGAGACGCGTCGCGCGGCTGAAGTCACCGATGGTCATCAAACTGGGCACCACCTCAGTCTCCCCCTTCCCCAGAGGAGAATCGCAACCTTCGCGGTGACGTCGCCGGGCAGTTGACCTTCCCCTGAGGGGAACGGCCAGGGTGGGGTCTGCAACCAACCTCACGCCCGAAAGGAACCATCGAGATGACATCCGAAACCACTGACCTGCCAACCGCCGTAACCGAGTACCTCCAGGCGGCCCCGGACGCCGATCCCGCGGCCCTAGCGGACCTGTTCACCGAGGACGCCATCGTGGTCGACGACGGGAAGACCTACCGGGGTCGCGGCGAAATCGCCTCCTGGCGTTCAGAAGTCGCACGTTCGTTCACGTACACCACAACGCGGTTGCGAACCGAAGGGCATGCCGACGCAATCGTTGTGATCAACCGCATCGAAGGAGACTTCCCAGGCGGCCGAATCGACCTGGCGAACCGGTTCACGATGGACAAAGCGAAACGGATCAGCGCCTTGACGATCGCGCCGGCGACGGAGGGCTAGCTCACAAAGACTATGGCCGCGTTCCGCGCCGCCGCCGATTCACGCCGACCCACCCGACCGCGGCGAGGACAAGTCCACCTGCGACAACCAGCAGCGGCAACGGGACTGCCGCCGTCACCCTCGTCCACCAGCTGCTCGTGGCCGGGACCTCATCGGCGGCATCGAGCAGTGGGGTCGGCGTGGCGGGGTTCGGCGGCCGTGGTGGTCCGAAGTCCCGTTCGAGTACACCCCTCACGTCGGACGGCGACAGTGTGGCCGGCCCCATGCACAGGTTGCTCTCCCAGCCGCGGCCCACTCCTTCGCTGAGGCCGGCGTCGACGAAGAGCAGGTAGTCACGGCCAAGCTCGAACTTCCCGCCGCAGGAACCACCATCGGGTGCGGTGCCCACAACGGTGACAGCGTCCACCTCCCCCTTGAACACCTCGGCCACAGCGAACTCGTAGATGTCATCTGACCCGGACGACGCCTTGCCAGTGGCTCGGGCGAGAAAGACACCATCCGCGTTCGATGCGGCTTCCTCCGTCGTGTATCCACGGCAGCTGCACGCACAGGCCGGCCCGGCCGCACCTGCCGAAACCGCCAACGAGACGAGCGCTCCACAGAGCGCAACGGCGATCAGTCGCGGAATGGACGGCCGGAGCCGGTGCATGCGGCTGAGCCGCGGCCTGGGTTCTTCACTCATCATGAGCCGATCACCGGGCTGGTGCGGATCACCAACGCTCCGCTCAGCATGGCATCACCACAACCACCTGCGGGCCCCTTCATCGACCGCAAACGAATGACTTTGCAAGCTGCTGGCGCGGAACGAATCCGGCCACCTCGGTACCGGCGCAGACATTGCACTCGTCGCAATCCTCCGAAAAGGATTCGCAATTATTCTTGTGACTGCTGCCACATCGTGCTACTCATGTTACATAGAAACAGTTCTCGTATCACTGGACCAGTCGGGGTGGCAGAAAATATGTCCACAACCAACAGAATGCCGCACTGGCGCGAGAACTGATCAGCACAGCAGGGGGATCAATGAACGCTCTTCAACCGTGGCATATCGTTTTCGTCGTTGTTGTTTTCCTGATTCTCTTCGGATCGAGAAAACTACCCGACGCCGCACGCGGACTCGGCCGCTCGATGCGTATTTTCAAGAGCGAGATCAGCGAGATGAACAACGACGACAAACCCGCCGGAGATACTGCATCACAACCTGATTCGCATCCCGCTCTGGACAGCGGCGATGCCGTGCGGACAGGTACCGACCCGCACCACAATAGCCGAATGCAACGGCCCGCGTAGGTCACGATTCCCGGCCCAGAACCGTAACAGATACGAAAGGAGAAACGTGCTGTCAACATTCTTTTACCTCATCGAAGTCATCGGAAACACTTTCGGCGTTATCGCGCAGGCTGTAGCAACCGGAAGCGCCGGATGAGCAAGCCCGTATCGCAGGCCGCCACAGATATACGGCGGCCTGCGGTGCGGACGCAGCCAGAACTACGAGGGCAGGCAATGTCTTCCGCTTTTGAACCCGTCTCGGTGAACACTCCGCCGCCGTCGCCGACCCGGTCGACGACCGAAGATCCAGAGATGTACAGCCACGGCAGCCCCGCCACTGGCAGCCCGTTGAGATCGCTGATGGCCACGCGACGCAATGTGGCCCACTGGTTGTTTCCCCGGCGACTGTCCGAGTGACCTTCCATCCCGCGAGCAGCCCAGCCTGCGGTCATTGTGGGAGTTCCTGACTGCACTGCCCGCGCAGGCGACTACGCCGGCCACCGCATCGCGGACTCGCCAGTGCCATTTACCAACCAAGCACTTGCTAGGTATGGTGTCGAGGTGACTATCCCGAGCCCTCTCACCGCTTCCGAGCTTGGCGTCGACACCACCCCGGTGGCGTACGAGACCGTGGGCGCCGTCGCGTACGTGACGTTGAACCGTCCCGACTATCGCAACGCGCAGAACTCGGTCATGACGTACTCCCTCGACGCGGCGTTCGTGCGCGCCGTCAACGATGCCGACGTCAAGGTCATCGTCCTGCGTGCAGCGGGCAAACACTTCTCCGCCGGTCACGACATCGGCACGCCTGAACGCGACTTCCACGTCGAATACCCGAACACCGCCACCCTGTATTGGGACCACACCGACCGCACCGGCGGTGACCAGCGCCTGGCCCGCGAAGTCGAGGTGTACATGGGGATGTGCCGCCGCTGGCGGGAGATCCCCAAACCCGTGATCGCACAGGTGCACGGTGCCTGCATCGCCGGCGGGATGATGCTGGCCTGGATCTGCGACTTCATCGTCGCCTCGGACGACGCGTTCTTCTCCGACCCGGTCGCCCGGATGGGCATCCCCGGGGTCGAGTACTTCGCCCACGCATTTGTGCTCGGCCCACGCCGCGCCAAGGAGATCCTCTTCACCGGCCAGCGGTTCGGAGCCAAGGAAGCCCTCGACTGGGGCATGGTCAACCACGTTGTCCCCCGCGACGAACTGGCCGCGAAGGTCGACGAGATCGCCGGGAACATCGCCGAGATGCCCCAGCTGGGACTCGCGCTGTGCAAGAAGGCCGTCAACATCTGTGAAGACCAGATGGGCATGCGGAACGCGATGGACTCGGTCTTCGGCTGGCACCACTTCGCACACAGCGCCAATGCCGAAGCACCCGAGGGTGACCCCTTGGGCGGCATGGACGCCAAGTCGATGAAGTCCAGCGCTACCAAGCAGGAGTCCTGATGGATCTGCTCTTCGACGACGCGGCGAACACCTTTCGCGAAGAGGTCCGGGGCTGGCTGTCCGAGAACGTCCCGGAAAAGCCGCTGCGGTCCATGGACAGCGCCGAAGGCTTCGAACAACACCGACAGTGGGAGGCCACCATGGCCGATGCCCGCATGTCGGTGGTCAGCTGGCCCGAAGAGTTCGGCGGTCGCGAGGCACCGCTGCTGCACTGGCTGATCTTCGAAGAAGAGTATTACCGCAGCGGGGCTCCGGGCCGGGTCAGCCAGAACGGCATCTTCCTCCTGGCACCAACGCTTTTCGAACATGCTCACCCTGATCAGCTGACACGGATCATGCCGCGGATGGCACGGGCCGACGACATCTGGGGTCAGGCGTGGAGCGAACCCGAGGCCGGCAGCGACCTCGCGTCGCTGCGATCCACCGCAACTCGTACCGAAGGCGGCTGGCTGCTCAACGGTCAAAAGACCTGGAGTTCACGATCGAGCTTCGCGGACTGGGGTTTCGGCCTGTTCCGTTCCGACCCGGACTCGGTTCGGCACCGCGGGATCACCTATTTCATGTTCGACCTGCGCGCAGAGGGTGTCACCGTCCGGCCCATCAATCAGCTCGACGGCGAGCCAGGATTCGCAGAGCTGTTCCTGGAGAACGTCTTTGTGCCCGACGATCCAGATCAGCCCGGCGAGTCCGGAGTGATCGGCGAGGTGAACAACGGCTGGAAGGTGGCCATGAGCACCGCGGCCAACGAACGTGGACTGTCCCTCCGCTCCCCCGGCCGTTTCCTTGCCACCACCGACCGGCTGCTGAACCTGTGGCGCGACACCGCACCCGAGCTGCGCGCCGGGCTCGGCGACCGCGTCGCCGATGCGTGGATCGGTGCCCGAGCGTATGAGCTGTCCACGTTTGCCACCGTCAGCAGACTGGCCGAGGGCGGACAGCTGGGCATGGAGTCATCCATCAACAAGGTGTTCTGGTCACAGTGGGACATCGCAACCCACGAGACAGCGTTGGATCTGCTGGGCCCGGAATCCGAAGTCGCGCTTCGGCACCCGTCGGGCGACTGGACCGACGGGTACCTGTTCTCACTGTCGGGGCCGATTTATGCCGGTACCAACGAGATCCAGCGAAACGTGATTGCCGAACGACTGCTCGGACTTCCGCGAGGGGACCGCTAGATGAGATTTCTGCTGGAAGACGAGCACCGCGATCTCGCCTCGTCGATCGACGCGATGCTCGCCAAGAGCGATCTGCCCGCGGTGATTCGCGCGTGGAACACCGGGGACCTCGAACCAGGGCGCAAGGTGTGGTCGAAGCTGGCCGAGACCGGCGTCAACGCACTGCTGATCTCCGACGACAACGGCGGCATGGGCGCCGGCGCCGTCGAGATGGTCGTCGCGGTCGAGGCACTCGGCCGTTACGGAGTACCCGGGCCCGTTGCCGAAACTGTTGCTGCAGTACCGGTTCTGCTTGCCGATGCCGCACTGACCGAACCGTTGGCCGCATTGGCAGAAGGTGCACTGGCCACGCTGGCTCTGCCTCCCGAGGTTCCTTTCGCAGTCGATGTGGAAGTCGCCGAACAGACCTATCTCGTCGACGGCTCGACCTTGAGCACCGGGATGGGTACGGACCCGCGCCCGTCGGTGGATCTGGCGCGCACGCTCTCGGTAGTGCAGGCCGGCGAACGGCTGGCCGATGTCGATGCTTCCCGCGCATTCGACTTCGGTGCCCTGGCGACGGCGGCGCAGCTCATCGGCCTCGCGCAGACCATGCTGACCCTCACCAGCGAGTACGCGAAAACGCGGAAGCAGTTCGGCAGGGAAATCGGTTCATTCCAGGCCGTCAAACACCATCTCGCCGATGTGGCGATCGCCGTCGAGATGGCACGACCACTCCTGCACGGAGCAGCACTCACCCTGGACGGACAAGTACCCGAACCACAATTCGCCTCGCGCGATGTGTCAGCGGCCAAAGTCGCAGCGGGAGAGGCCGCCTACCTCGCCTCCCGGGTCGGCCTGCAAGTGCTCGGCGCCATTGGCTACACCCAGGAGCACGATCTGTCGCTGTACCTGACGAAGACCCGAGCCCTGCTGTCGGCGTGGGGTACGCCGGCCGTCCACCGGTCCCGCGTTCTGGAGTCGATCAGCGCATGAGCATCTACTCCCCCGGGATCGACACCGAAGAGCAGTCCGCACTACGTGATTCGGTTGCTGCGCTGCTACGCCGCAGTGGCGACTCCGCAAGCGTGCGAGCGGCGATGACGTCGGAGAACAGGTACGACCAGGCTCTGTGGTCCACCCTGTGCGAACAGATCGGCGTCGCCGCACTGGCGATCCCGGAGCAGTTCGACGGTGTCGGCGCGACGCTCACCGAAACCCATGTGGTCCTCGAAGAATTGGGCAAACACCTCTCCCCTGTTCCGATGCTCGGTTCTGCGGTTCTCGCCACGCAGGCCCTGCTCCTCAGCAGAGACGACGAAGCCTGCGCGCGTACCCTTCCTGACCTGGCATCGGGCGAGAAGGTGGCCGCACTGTGCTGGGCAGGCGAATCCGGCTGGAACGAACCCGGAGTGGAAGCGAGCAGCGGGATTCTCTCCGGTACCAGCCACTACGTACTCGACGGAGAGTATGCCGACGTGTTGTTGGTCCTGGCCCGCTCGGGTGAGCACGTCACGCTGCATCAGGTGGATGCGAACGCCGACGGCATCACTCGAGTAGCCCGTCCCACCATGGACCCCACGCGGCCGCTGACAACCGTCACCTTCGAGGATGTCGATGCCATCGCCATCCCCACGGCCGAGAATCTGGTGACCAACCTCCGGGCGACCGCATTCGTCGCGATCAGCGCCGAACAGGTGGGGGCAGCTCGCGCAGCGCTCGACCTGACCGTCGAATACACGAAGTCGCGCAAACAGTTCGGACGGGTCATCGGCTCATTCCAGGCACTCAAGCACCGGATGGCCGACATGTACGCGCTCACCGAGACTGCGCATTCCATCTCCTACGCAGCCGTCGACGCACTCGTCAACGGAACCGACGAAGCGCTTGCGCTCGCCGACGCTGCCCGGGTGTACTGCTCGGACGCGTTCAACCACATTGCCGCCGAGACCATTCAGCTCCATGGCGGAATCGGCATCACATGGGAGCACGACGCGCATCTGTACTTCAAGCGTGCACATGGGACTGCTCAGCTGATCGGTCAGCCCCACCACTCACTGGGACGACTGGCACAAGCGGCCGGCCTTTGAATTTTGCACCTCAGGCGCCGGATAGGGACGCCGAGCACCTCGGCACGGGTGTACCGGTGCTCGATTGGCGATTCACTGTGTTGACAGCCTGATCCGGCACGCGCCATCTCTCACCTCTGCTCATTCGATCAAACGCGGTTGGACGCTCCTCAGTCCTGACGAAATTCCAACACGTCATACCCCTTGACTGCCGGTTTGCTCATAAGTGACGATTTACTCAATTACCTGAGGAGATCACTTATGACGGTGCCGGCACACACCCCGCATGCCGATCTGCACAGTGGCGATGGCGCTCGCCCTGGCGATCCCGAGGACCGAGCGGCGGCACCCGTCATCAAGGTTGTCGACCTAGCCTGGCTCGAGTTCGAGAAACCGAACATCGCGCAGGCCGAACGGTTTGCTCACGACTTCGGTTTCACCACCGTCTCTCGGACCGCCGATCAGCTGTCCTTACGCGGTACCTGGGCCGGGGCGCCCTGCGTCCTGATCCGGCGGTCACATCGATCGAAGTTCATCGGACCGGCGTTCCGTGCGGCCGGCAAAAACGACCTCCTGCGACTGTCCCGTGAAACTGGGCGGCGCGTCTACCCTCTCGGCGACCTCGGCGGCGCGGCCATCGACCTCACCGATCCGTCCGGGATGGTAATCCGGGTGGTTGCAGGGCTGACCGACCTACCTTCGCTCCCCGACCAAGATCCTCTGACGTTCAACTTCGGGGGAAAGGTCGAGCGGGTCAACGGTGTCCAGCGTCCGCCTCGCGAACCTGCGCGAGTACAGCGCCTCGGACACGTCGTGATCGAGACGCCACGTTTTCGCGAGAATCTTGCGTGGTACCAGGAGATGCTGGGATTGATCGTCAGCGACTTCCTCTTCTTCCCCGGTCAACGTGACCGCGGTCCGACGATGGCATTCATGCGCTGTGATCGTGGTGGTGAGCCGGCCGACCATCATTCTCTGGCAATGACTTTGGGGCCGATGTCCCGGTACATCCACTCGGCGTATCAGGTGGCCGACCTTGATGCCGTCGCCGCGGGGGGCGCCTACCTCGCCGATCGCGGCTATCACCACGCGTGGGGAATCGGCCGTCACATCCAGGGCAGTCAACTCTTTGACTACTGGCGGGACCCGGACAGATTCATGGTGGAGCACTTCGCCGACGGGGACATGTTCGACAGCACCATCGAGGCGGGATGGTCGCCGATGACCGCAAGCGGACTGTCGCAATGGGGGCCGCCCGTGACCCGCGATTTCCTCGGCGCCAGCCCTGATCCCGATCTGGTCAAGGGCATGGTCGCCGGCCTTCGCGACGACAACGAGTTCGACATCCACCGCCTTCTGGGCCTACTGAAAGTGGCACGTTCATGACCACAACCGTCCTGCGAACCGACACCGGCTGGTGGGTCCAGCGCGATCAGACCGCCTACCCCATCCGCACATCCGCGAAGACCACGGGCGAGCTACTGACCGATCGTGCCGCAATAGACGCCGCATCCACCGACGACGGTTCCGGCGGGACCCCCGTGGCGGACTTGACCCTCCTCTCCCCCGTGACCGCGCCGTGCCGCGTGGTCGCGCAGATGGTCAACTACCGCAGCCACGCACAGGATTCGGGGATCAATCCCGACAGGGTGTCGGCCACCTTCTTCCGCAAATCGTCGGGTTCGATCACAGGCCCGTTCGACGACATCATCAAGCCGGCGCACGTCGCACTGCTCGACTACGAGGTGGAGATCGGTCTCGTCGCCGGAGCCTCCATCGCAGTCGGCACTTCCGTCACCACCGACACCCTCAGCGAGTACTTCGCGGGAGCCGTGATCACCAACGACGTCAGCGCTCGCGATGTGCAATTGCCGAAAACCCAGTTCTACGAATCAAAGTCGTACCCCACCTTCACACCGGCGGGACCTCGGCTGGTGCTGCTTACGCACGAGGAATGGCGCCGGTTCGACCAGCTTCGCCTGCAACTCTGGGTCAACGGTGAACGTCGGCAGAACGGGCGGGTCGGCGGCGACATGATCATCGATCCGGTGAGCGCGCTCGCCGTGCTCACCGGCTTTCAACGCCTCGACGCCGGAGATCTCCTGCTCACCGGCACTCCCGGTGGCACCGCGCTGACCGCGCCACCCAAGCCCATCGAGATCATTGGTGCACTCATTCCGCCGCACGTAAAATGGAAGACCTTCTTCAAGCGTCAGGCAACAAACCCCAAGTACCTCAAAGACGGCGACGTCGTCGAGGTCCGTATCGCGACCGACGACGGTGCCATCGATCTGGGCCGTCAACGCTGCCACGTCACCTACGCATGACCGCCCAGCGCGACCCCGTCGTGATCGTCGGCGCGGGCCCAGTCGGGCTCGCCTGCGCTCTGCTCCTTGCCAAACGCGGTGTTGCCACGGTGATCCTGGAGCGTCACCGCGAACCGTATCCGCTGCCACGCGCGGTGCACCTCGACGACGAGGTGTTCCGGATACTGCAGGCCGCCGGCGTCGATGAGAAGTTCGCGCCGCACACCCGGGCGATGCCGGGCATGAGGCTGATCAACGGACGCGGGCGAGTAATGACCGAGTTCGCCCGCAGCACCGAGGACGGCGCCAACGGCTACCCGCTGGGAAGCATGTTCGACCAGCCCGACCTCGAAGGTGTTCTTCTCGACGAAGCAGCGTCCGTCGACCTCATCGACCTGAGGCGTGGTTGCCAGGTCACCGATGTTGCCGGCGGCGCACGGCCGGTGGTGTGCTACGAGAACAGCAGTGGCGGCACAGACTTCGTTGATGCGGCCGCTGTGATCGGGTGCGATGGGGCCAACAGCCTTGTGCGCGATCAACTCGGTATCACCATGCGCGACTTCCACTTCGACGAACGATGGTTGGTGATCGACGTCCTGACCCCGGCACCGCTCGACGTGTGGGGCGGTGTCCATCAGATCTGCGACCCCGACCGCGCTGCGACGTTCATGCCGGTCACCGGAAGCCGATACCGCTGGGAGTTTCGTGTGCACGACGGCGAAGACCTCGACGCACTGCGATCCGAGCAGACGTTGCAGAAGCTGTTGTCACCGTGGATGACCCCGTCTGAACTCGCGGATTCGCAGATAATGCGCCAGGCCGTCTACACCTTTCGCGCACGGGTGGCCCACACCTGGCGCAACGGTCGAGTCTTCCTTGCCGGCGACTCCGCTCATCAGACACCGCCGTTTGTCGGGCAGGGACTCGGCTCGGGATTACGCGACGCGTTCAACCTGACGTGGAAGTTGGCCGACGTTCTCGACGGTTCTGCACCTGAGTCGCTGCTTGACACCTACGAATCCGAACGAAAACCGCATGCCACCCGAATCATCCTGACGGCGTTGGCAGTCGGATGGGCCCTCACCGGTGGGCAGGACCGTCTCGCTTCCGTCCGCAGAGCAGCAGTCACAGCGGTATGTCACGTTCCTCGCATCGCACATGCTCTGCCCGATGCAAGCCCTTCCCTGCGCCACGGGCCACTGGTTCGGCGCCGCGGAATACTGTCGCGCCTCAACGGAACCCTGTTCCCGCAACCGCGGGCGTGTACGGCCGGCGGCATTCACCGGCTCGACAACCTGCTCGGACCGCGCTACGCATTGATCACCCGTGGTCCCTTGCGGGATGACACGGCCCATCGGCTCGCGCGTATGGGACTGACGCACATCGACGTTGAGGCTCTGGCGTGTATCCCGTCGACGAACCCATCCCCGTCTGAGGTGATGCGGGCACATCACACGTATGCGGTGCTCCTCCGGCCCGACCGTGTCGTGATGGCATCAGCCCGAACCGAAGCCGATGTGGAGCAACTGCTGTCCGTCTACCGACGCGCACACCGTACCCCCATCACGAACGTCGCGGCATGACAGCCCGATCACCTCTTGGAGGCATAGACATGCTCAACACGCGGTCGCGCCGAGATGTCCCGGTGGTCGATGTCGACTTGTACGGACAGACGGCACTGATCGATCCGCAACCCGTTTACCGGCAGATCCGCGACGCGGGCTCGGTGGTGTGGCTGCCGAAACACAAGGTGTGGGCGATGGGTCGTTTCGACGACGTCCGGAGTGCACTGCGTGACAATGCCACCTTTCGTAGTGGCACCGGGGTCGCGGCGAACCCGGTCGCGAATCTGCTCGGACGTAAGACCGTATTGTCCAGCGATGATGAACGCCATTCGGCCCGTCGTCGAATACTGATGCAGTCGTTGGTATCACGCGCAATCCGGCCGTCGTTGCCCGTCCTTCGCGACGAAGCACGCGCGACCGTGGACCGACTGCTGGAACGGGACTCATTCGACGGAGTTGCGGACTTTGCCTCCCGGCTTCCGATTGCGGCAGTTGCAGATCTCGTCGGTGTCGAAGTGGGACCGCAGCAGTTACTCACCTGGGGTGCCGGCACATTCGACATTCTCGGTCCGCTGAACCGACGAGCCATCGACGCGACTCCGACGGCATTGGGGTTGCTGCTCTACACGATGCGACTGCGCCGTTCGCAGGTCACGCCCGACGGATGGGCGGCCAGTGTTTTTGATGCTGCCGACCGCGGGGAGATCAGCAGGTCCGAGGCGCGAACCATGGTGATCGACTTCGTGGCACCGAGTCTCGACACCACCATCCTCGCGACGAGCCAGCTGCTCTGGAGCCTGGGCCGCGATCCGAAGCTCTACGCTCAACTCAGAGCCGACCCCGAATTGATCCCTACCGCCGTGGTCGAGGCGGTGCGCGTGGCGTCACCTGTTCGCGGCTTCACTCGAAGGGTGAGTCACAACACGGACATCGACGGTGTGAGGATCCGGGCAGGTGAGCGCGTTGTGCTGCTTTACGCCGCGGCGAACATGGACGAGCGCCACTTCGACGATCCCCAGACATTCTCACTGCACCGACGAGGCAGCAATCTCGGCTGGGGACACGGGATGCACACGTGTGTAGGCATGCAGCTGTCCAAGCTCGAGATGCAGACCCTGCTGCGCGAGTTGATCGCGCGGGTCAAGACCATCGAAGTGTCGGATCCGGTTCCGCTCTCGAACAACTGTCTGCAAGGTTTCGCCTCATTCCGCGCCAGGTTCAGCTGAGCCGCAGGCCGGCACACCTGGGTGGCCCCGTCGGTATACTGCCGAGGGCCACGATTGACTGTCGAAAACGCAGGAGCCCGAGTGACGCAGGGTAATCGACTCGAGCGCCGCAAGGCGCGCACCCGGGCGGCGCTTGTCACCGCTGCGCAGGGTTTCATCGCCGACGGCAGGGTCAATGCACCCGTCCTCGAGATCACCCAAGCCGCCGACGTCGGAATGGGCTCGTTCTACAACCACTTCGAGAGCAAGGAAGACCTGTTCAGCGCGGCAATCGACAGCGCACTCGAATCGGTCGGGGCGTACCTCGACACCTTGACCGAGGGGCTCGAAGACCCGGTCGAGGTGTTCACTCAGTCATTCCGGCTCGCCGGGCGGCTGTTCCGCCTCGAGCGAGACCTGAGCCGAGTGCTCCTGAACTCGGCGATGTCGCCGATCACCTCCGATCTCGGACTCGCTCCGCGATCGCGCCGCGACATCCTGGCCGCATCGCAGCAGGGCCGATTCGACGTCAAAGACGTTGAGCTTGCACTGGCGTTGGTGGCAGGATCCCTACTGGCACTGGGACGTCTGTTGCTGGACGACCCTGATCGTGACAGCGAAGCCGCGGTCGACCGAATGGCGACAGACGTATTGAGAGCGCTCGGGGTGCCGCTGTCCGAAGCCCACGAGCTCTGCCACCGGCCCCTCCCCCCGTCCTACGACTCCGCGCTTCGCTCGGTCATCGAACGAGCCATCCCACCGTCAGATCCCGCCTGACCGTTCAGGAGTCTGTGGTTGTTTCCTCGTCTATGTCAGCCGGGCGAGGACCCCATCTCCTCAAACCCAGGGATTCGAACCCGACGACGTAGATCAGCGTCCACAATACGAGCCAGTCGATGAATCCCAGGGCGTTACCGTTCACACCGGCTGCGACTTCGGGCTCGTGCAGAACGTGCTCTGCGACCACCGAGTAGTAGAGAAGGAACGTGCCGACGGCCAGCACCAAGGTGAGTACAGCGCGCACCGGTGGAGCGAACCTGTTGCCGAAGCCATTCGCCCAGAAGATCATCCAGAATGCCCAGCACACGCCGATCTGAGCCGGGAACTGATGCAAAACGCTCCCCAATTCATCGGATGCCTGCGAACCGAGCAGAACCTCGGCGAGTGGGATCATCAGGAAATAGATTGCGGTGCCGAGGCAGAGGTTGCCCAAGGTTGCGGCAACAGCGGTCCTACCGCCGCCTCCGAACAACTTCCACGGCCAGTTGTCGAGCGTCTGCCCGGTCAGGATCACAGCCACCACGATCGAGTAGAACCAGCCGAGTACGGTGTCGACCGTCATCAAGGGATCGGTCGCGGACAACGACACTGACGGCAACCCGAAAACAACATAGAGCGTAAGCGTGGGGACAGCGATGAACGCTATCTCGCACAAGCCGATGAGGGGCTGCGTCATCTTCAGCGCGGTCCACGGCCAGTGTTGCCAATTGAGTACAACCATCACCCAGGTCGCGAACCCGAACAGTACGAACAGCGCGCCGGTGAAGTAGCCGAGCCCACCTTCGCGACTGCCGGCGAAATCGGGAGAGATCGAGCCGAGCCCGCTTCCCAGAAGCCAGGTCACCGCGACCGCAAAGACGGACGTCGATCCCAGGATCGCCAGCCCTCGCAGCGGTTGGGAAAGTCTGTCGAATCCGACAAAACCGCAATTGAATCCGATGAAGACTATGAACAGGATCGCCCAGAAGAGAGCAGCATTGAACGGCAACGGGTAGAAGCTCCACGGACTTGTTGTCGGGTCAGCCAGCACGTACCAGGTGACCATTGAAATAGCCATGGCGACAATCAGATTCGCAAACCCAAACGCCAGCCAGCGACGTTGTGGCGACTCGGGTTCGGTGGTCGGTGGCGCGTCCGGTTCGGCGCCTGCGGTTGCGGTCATTGTGTCGTCTCCTCGAGGTGTGTGCGGTTGGCGTCGCAACTATGAGCTGGATCACAAAGCCGAGGGGAGGGTTGCGGACGGTTGCAAGGTGAGGCGTAGACATCCAGACACGTTGCAACGTCCTGCAACCCTGTTGCTTGTGCGCCAGGTCACATAGACATGGATGCATCGGATAGAGCCGATGTGACCCGTGAGGAGTAACCCGATGCGCGCAGCTGTGTATTACGGCCCCAACAAGGTGGAAGTCGCCGACGTACCCGAACCGTCACCTGGCGAGGGGGAGGTGAAGGTCAAGGTCGGGTTCAACGGGATCTGCGGTACCGACCTCCATGAGTACTACGCGGGGCCGATCTTCATTCCCACCGAACCGCACGCACTCACTCACCAGCAGATGCCGCTCGTGCTCGGACACGAGTTCTCCGGCACGGTCGTCGAAATCGGTAAAGGGGTGACCGGAACCAAGGTCGGGGACCGCGTCGCGATCGAGCCCCTGTATCGCTGTGGGCAGTGCGGGCCCTGCCAGTCCGGCAACTACAACATCTGCCAGCAGATAGGTTTTCACGGCTTGATGTCCGACGGCGGCATGGCCGAGTTCACTGTCGTTCCGACGAACATGATTCACCATCTACCTGACAACGTCTCACTCGAACTCGGCGCGCTCGTCGAGCCGATGTCGGTCGCGTTCCACGCCGCAACCCTCGGAGATCCCGAACCTGATGACACCGCAATGGTGTTCGGTGCAGGCCCGATCGGTATCGGGCTGTGGTTCGCGCTCCGCGGAAAGGGCCTGAGCGAGATCTACGTCGTCGAACCGTCTGCTACGCGTCGGGCCTCCATCGAAGCACTCGGCGCGACAACACTGGACCCGACAGCGGTCGACGTGCCGGGCTTCATCGCAGATGCGACGGGAGGCCGTGGTGCTGACGCGATCTACGACGCAGCCGGCGTCCAGCCCGCCGTCGAATCCGCTCTGGCGTGTATCGGCGCACGCAAGCCACTGATCAGCGTGGCGATTTACGAAAAGCCCCTCACCACACCGTTGCAGCGGATTGTGATGAACGAATCCCGGATTCAGGGGTCCTTGTGCTACACCTCCGCCGACTATGAGTCGGTGATCGAATTGATGTCGCAGGGCAAGTACGACACGACTGGCTGGGTCGACAAGATCACCCTCGAGTCGGTGATCGATGACGGCTTCGAGGCGTTGCACGCCGGCACGAAGATGAAGGTACTGGTCGACCCCGCGAAAGGACAGTCATGAGCATCGCTCTCATCACCGGAGGCGGACAGGGAATCGGCCGAGGTATTGCGCTTCGCCTCGCGAACGACGGTCATGACATCGCTCTCGTCGATGTCAACAGGGACTCGGTCGAGTGCGTCGCCGCCGAGGTCCGCGAGATCGGTCGCAAAGCAACCACTTTCGTCGCCGACGTCAGCGATCGAGACGCTGTGTTCGCAGCTGTGGACCATACGCACGACTTCCTGGGCGGGTTCGACGTCATGATCAACAACGCCGGTATCGCGCAGGTCGCACCGATCGACGATGTCCGTCCGGCCGACGTACAGAAGATCTGGGCAGTCAACGTCGACGGGGTGTTGTGGGGAATACAGGCTGCAGCAGCGAAGTTCAGGTCCATCGGCGGCAGGGGCAAGATCATCAACGCCTCGTCCATCGCCGGGCACGACGGGTTCGCGATGCTCGGTGTCTACAGTGCCACCAAGTTCGCGGTACGCGCCCTGACTCAGGCGGCGGCCAAAGAGTATGCGGCACATGGAATAACCGTCAACGCCTATTGTCCAGGCGTCGTCGGGACCGACATGTGGGTGACCATCGACAAGCGATTCGCCGAACTCACGGGCGCCGCGGAAGGCGCAACGTACGACAAGTTCGTGGATGGTATTGCGCTCGGAAGGGCCCAGACGCCGGAAGATGTGGCCGCATTCGTGTCGTATTTGTCCGGCCCGGACTCGGACTACATGACAGGCCAGGCCGCACTGATCGATGGCGGACTGGTCTTCCGGTAGCCCACCTCCTCGTTGGTGATGGAGCACAACAGCGATGACTCGGTCGCCAGGCCCTGAACCGGCCTTGTCTGCGGGTGAGGATCCCCTCCGCTACGCGCAGATTCTGTCTGCTGTGTATGACGCAACCATGGGCGGAGGAAAATCTCCCGCACGTCCGCGCGAAGTGGTCGGCGCTTCGTGGCGCCGTCTGCGCGGCCTCGGAATCGACCCTGAACAACCCCGTCCGGACGTTGATCACATGGACATTGCGGAATTGGAGTTCAGGCGACGCGAATCAGGGTTGTCCGAGATCCTTGGCGACCTCGCGCACGGGTTGGAATCAGTTGTGCGGGACGGAGAGAACATCCTCGTGGTCGCTGACCACCATGGACGGGTGTTGTGGCGCAGCGGCTCTGCGTCGGTACTTGACAGAGCCAACGCACTTGGCTTCTCCGAAGGAGCGAGCTGGGCAGAAGATTCTGTGGGGACCAACGCCATCGGAACCGCGCTGGTCTCGCGTCGGGCGGTACAGATCTTCTCGGCGGAGCACTATGTCCGCAGCCACCATCCGTGGACATGCGCCGGAGCTCCCATCAAGGACCCCAGGACGGGCCATGTCGTCGGCGCGGTGGACGTCAGCGGCCCGGCCAGAACCGTCCACCCGACCACTTTGGCATTGGTCGATACCGTCGCTCGACTGGCCGAGTCACGATTGCGTGAAGCTCATCGGCAGCACCTGGACCGGTTGCGGTCGATCGCCGCGCCGATGCTCGCCCGGTTCCAGTCCCCTGCGCTCGCCGTGGACTCCGACGGGTGGGTTGCGGCGGTCGAGTCGGTTGCGTTGCGAGACCGCGTCCTGTTGCCGGACGATCTCGCCATCGGCCGGTGCTGGTTGCCCGAACTCGGGGTGTGTGACTTCGAGCCTCTACCCGGCGGCTGGCTTGTCCGTCCGTGCGTATCAAGACTCGGTGAACCCGCCTCCGGAACCGGTATGGTCACGACCATCAGCATCAATCTGCGTCAGTCCCAACACCCTCGAGTCCACATACGCAGCGAACTCGGCGAATGGACACACGAGCCCACACCTCGCCACACCGAGATCCTCTACCTGCTTGCCATGCATCGAGAGGGCCGCAGCGCGGCCCAGTTGGCTGTCGATCTGTTCGGGACCGGAGGACGCGCCATCACCGCCCGGGCCGAGATGTCGCGCCTCAGAAAGCATTTCGCGGGAATCGTGCTGGCACAGCCTTACCGCTTCGACGAAAGAGCCGGCGTCGAACTTCTGCTTCCCGCCGACCGCGAGAATCTCTTGCCATACTCCGCCGCGCCTGCGATCGCTCGGGCACGGCGCCGAGAGTCGGCCAATACCCGACCGTGAGCACTGAAGTGCATCACCGGCTGCTTTGCCACACCAGCAGGACCTACCGTTGAGTGGTGAGACTCAGACGTCGTTGTGTTGTGTGCTCGGATGGTCTGCGTTGACGAGCCGGCCACAGATGTCGACCACAGGGACGTTGGTGTCCTGCGATAGTTCCCGCAGGATGCCGAAGGCCTGGGCAGCGTCGATCGCAAACCTTTCCATGAGCATCCCTTTGGCTTGTCCGATGAGATCTCGTGACTCCAAGGCTCTGTTGATGTGCTCGAGTCGGTCTGCCGCCGACAAGGCGATTGCGGCGTGGGTCGCCAGGATGACCGCATCTTCTCTGATCTCACGAGTGAATGCCGAAGGCTCGACGGCGAACAAGTTGAGCGCCCCGAGAGTTTGGTCTGCAGCCCTGAGCTGAATCGACATCAATGATCTGATCTCGGTCTGCTCAAGCACCGCAGCCATCAGAGCAGGCCATCGGGTCTCGGTGGTCACAGCGTTGACCGTCAGCGGCCCGGGTTGCCACACTGCGTCAAAGCAAGGACCGGTTCCGTGTTCGTGGTGCAACGCATCGATGCGCGTGGAGACATCCTCGTCGACGAAGGACAGACCGATCTGGTTCGTGCGACCGCGCACTTGCCTACTGACCAAGGTCACACTCGCGTAGTCAACCGCCGGCAGTAGTCCGACAGCTGCTCTACGCACCTCTCGAAGTACGTCATCGGGCGTCACGCCAGTCCAGGGCCCATGCAATCGAAGGGCGCACTCGGCCAGTTCTTTGTAAAACATCGAATTGTGCTGGTTGCGTTCGGCGTCCACTCTCAAACGCTGCATCTCGGACGCGGCCGGTCGATCAGCGCTAGCCGCCGGTCAGCTTGTTCTTGATGTTGGTGGCGGCGTCCTCGGTGTCTTCGACACCGTCTTTGACTGCTGCCGACAACTGGTCGGCCTTGCCCTCGCCCTTGAGTTCATCGTTGCCGGTCAGGTCACCGGTGACCTCTTTCGCTTTGCCACCGAAGTCTTCGGTCTTGTTGGACAACTTGTCATCGATTCCCACTGGTTTCTCCTTCTTCATAGAAACGCCGGTCGCCAGGTCGGCGGTTGTCAGCGTTGTTCTCCATGTGCAGCAGTGCCTGAACACGCAGGTCTGCGCCATCAACCGCGGTCCGGATCAGCTCAACGCTGTCCTCCACCACCGCAGAGATTTCGTCGTAGGTGTGATGTGGCTGCGCGGTTACGGTGATCCGTACCAGCTTGCGTCCACGATCGTCGGTGGCAACCGCTTTCACTCGGTCGAACATGCGGTGCCCGCGCAGGTCGTCTGCCACCGACGAAGCCAACAGCTTCGGTGGAATTGTCAAAGACCCGCCGGAATCGCTTCCCGTCAGCTGTATGTCGTCGATCTTCCCGGTTCTGAGTGCGGTCAAGACCAGTGACGTTCCCCAGAAAAGCGCGATGATTGCGACAGCGGCCAGCACTGCGGGCCACCAACGACCGTCTGCTGCCCGTTGCGGCGCATCGAAGTCGATCCTGTTCACCAGTTGGCGAATCGAGTCGACCCCGAGTCTCCACCCGATTGCCGCAACACCCGCTGCCACCAACAGTGCGCCGATCAGCCCAACCGTGAAACGGTGCCCCGCCGCCGGTCCGTGGTTCATCGCCGACCACCCTCTGCCACACGGGGAACCGAGGTTTTGATGTTGGCGCGCAAAGGTAAGTCGATTGCGGACAACACCTCGTCAACTGCGGTGCGTACGGTGTCGTGAACGCCGGAGGCGTCGACCGTGACCTTCACCCGGCGCCGACCGACGACGGTTTCGGCGTGTACGACGCCAGGGAGTGCGGTCACCGCGCTGGTGCATCGCCTCGCGATGTCGCTTCGCCGGGTCCACAGCGCTTCATGCCCGGCGAGCTGAACGTACTGTCGCCGGCGAGGGCGAAGCGACTGCCACAAGCAGCCCAACCCGACGGCTACGGCGGCGGCCGAAGCCGGCCACATCCATTGTTGCCACGAGCTTTCCGCCACCCATCGTGCGGCGGAGTGACTCCACTGTTGTCCCCTGACCCATCCGATCTCGATCAGTAGATCGTGTGTGGCGATCGCGGCGACAGCGAGCATGATCACTCCGAAAACTGCCCCCGTCCTGGCCGCCGCGGGCGCTCCACTCGGTGGCGGCACTCTTGCCGGGCGAGGGCTCGTGAATTGTTCTGGCGCAACATCTACACGGTCAGGTGCATCAGCTGTTGCGGAACGATGTCGCGCACTCAAGCCTGCTCACCCACTCCCCTGTACTCGCGTTCTCCTTCAGCGGTGGGTAGCTCCACCAGCCTGGCATGCGACCGACCTGCAATGCCGTGTCCGCCATGGCGGTCCGAACTCGATATCATCTGCGCCACAGACACATCGACTCGCGACGGAGCCAGGCCCGTCAGGCGGTTCATGTCGTGCGCCACCTGCCGACGGACCTGCCTGCAGACTTCGGCGACTGCGCTCGGCCAGCGCAGAGCCACAATCACCATCAACTGCGGACCGGCGCTCGGCGCCATGTCAACTCGCACCTGCGGGTAGGTCGCACCGACGACTGCACCCAGTCCGCTGTGGTGTCGCACCACAGCATCAACCGAGAGTGCCGCGCGTGTAGCAATTTTCGCGGCCACCCGGTCGGCGATGACGAGGGTGCCACGGTCCGCGCGAGCGGTCGCGTCGGCTGAATCAGTCACGATCGCGTCTCCGCACGAGCGCACTCAGGTCGATGACCCCGTCTCGTTGCAGTCCGAGAGCAAGTCCGATTCCACCCAGGAGTACACCGATCACGAAGCCGCCGAATCCACCGGTGACCGCCGCGATCGCCAGCAGCAGTCCGGCCAGCAAACCGATGCCGGCGTTGGTGCTCATGTGAGCTCGTTTCGGTGGGCAACAGTGCCATCTCTGGTGGTGATGTCGTCGATCGTGACCAAAACCGGTTTGCCGGTGATCGATTCGGCGATGTCGCGCGCACGGGCGCCGACGGCCAGCAAGTCCGAACCTGCCGTGGCGACGATGTGCACCTCACCGCGCGCGTCGGACAGGGCTACTCCGTTGATTCGAGTTCCCGGCAGGTAGGTTGCGATCTCGCCGAACACGCCGCCATAGAGGCCGGCGACGCCGTCGATCTCACACACCGCATCGGCGACCTGCCGGGCCTCCACACCCAATCTCCCTGACGCGGAGGACCTCTGGCTGCTCTGCATCACTGCACTCGTGGGTTGTCAGAGGCGTCGTCGTCCACTGCGATGTCGTGAACGGTGACGTTGACCTCCGTCACTTCGAGTCCTGTCATCTGCTCGATCGCATTGACCACATTGCGACGGATTGCGGCAGCCAGCTGGTGAATTGCCACTCCGTAGTCGGCCACGATGCCCACGTCGACGGCTGCTTGCCGCTCACCGACCTCGACCTCGATCCCCTGGGTCGACGCCGTCGAGGTGCCCGGCAAGACGTCACGGACGCGTCCGACCACTCGCTCCGCACTTCCGCCCAGGTCGCTGACCCCACTGATCTCGCGGGCAGCGATTCCTGCGATCTTCGCGACCACGGTTTGGGAGATTGCCGTGCGGCCTCGATCACCACTCGTGGGAACCACACTCTTGCCACCACTGGCTGCGCCCTGTGCGCTTGTGTCGTGTGCAGGTGTGGTCGTCGTGTCAGACATCAGCAACTCCTTGTGCCCATTTCTTCGGCTCGTCCCCGGAACTCGCTGGACGTTGGCCCTTCACCGAGTTAGTCCCGCGGGCAAAGTGAAACGGCACGCACGACGTCAAGCGATCTACGTCACAGGACCACGTCCACCTCGCCGCACGGACGGCCATCTCGACAAGCAATTGAGCATTGCTATGCTTCGCGCTGGGATTGGGGATCATTCGCGAAAAGACTGCCTCGGGTGGACTGCCACCGGATGGACTGACCTGTCGATCGTTGGTCAGCGGTGGAGTTGCATCGGCCGGTCGATCGGGGTGAGTCAATAGTAGGCAGCGTTCGATGACCGGCCGAGAACTCAGTCGGTTCGACACCGATCAACGCTGCCCTCGGGTGTCGGCCCGCTTCACCGAAGCGCGGCCGGGGGCAAAGGAGTAGCTGACGTTCATGTCAACGGTTCATCAGGGACATTCGACTCGGGCCGCCCGGCCAGATTGCCCGACGGCCAGCCAAGCACCTCCCTCGCCATGTGGACAAGGAACTACGACGTCATTGGGTAACCTTGGTGAACCGTCCTGACAACGGAAGTATTCGTGCAGCGTGTAAAAAGGCGCGCGCATGACCGAACGCGACCACGAGAAGCCTGACGCGGGTCCGGCCGACGAGTCGCCCGATGATCGGTCGGCAGACACGCATCGGATGGGTGGTCGGCTATCGCTGACCGAGCTATCCGATGACGAACTCGCCGGAGCAGCAGCGGTAGGGGACCAGGAGGCGTTCGGTGTTCTCATCGCAAGGGTGTCTCCCATATTGCTGCGATATCTGCAGCGGATGGCCGATCCCGTCAGCGCTGAAGACCTCGCGCAGGAAACCCTGCTCAGTGTCTGGAAAGGGCTTCCCGACTTTGACTTTCGCAGCTCGTTCCGAACCTGGATGTTCACCATCGCCTATCGTCGTCTGGCCGACTCACTGCGGAAGAAGCGTGATGTCCCGACCGACGAAGCACGATTCGTCGATCTCGAATCACCAGAGCCACTGCCCGCTGAAGTCGCCATGGGCACCTCTCTGCTCGAGGCGCTGCGCACCGAACTGGACGCTCTTCCGCCGACGTCACGATCCACATGGTGGTTACGTGAGGTCGAGGGACTGTCGTTGGCAGAGATCGCCCGCGTTCTCCAGATCAGCACAGGCTCCGCGCGCGGCCACCTTCAACGCAGCCGGCGGTATCTGGCCACACGCCTGGCGCCCTGGCGCCCCGGCAGCACCGAGCACACGTCGGAGCCGGACTCCAATGGAGCGTCTTCATGAGTGATGACGTCTACGACGACCATGACGACGATCTCGATCCGACCGATGCGTGGTTGGTCGAGGCCAGCCACCGTCTCGATGACACCGACAGCGATGTGTCGCGTCTCGTGGCCCGAATCTCGTCCAGTCTCAATCGGGTTCGTCGACCCGCTCGTGCACTGGCAACGGATATGCCCGGGGTCTGGATCAGCGACCGCGTTGTCAAACAATTACTGGCGACGCAGATCAGAACCGGACTCGGTCGCCTGGTGGTGTTCGCTTCACTCGACGGTGCCGGTGACCAGATACATGCTGTCCGAATCGGATTGATCGCGCGGTATCGAGATGATCTGCCCGTCATGTCAGATCACGTTCGCGATGCAGTCGAGGACGTGCTCGTGCGCACCTTGGGTGCCAAGGTCACTGCACAGGCTTGCCGCGCAATCCACGTGCGCTGGCAAGACGTGTACTCACGCGAATGGCTCAGCTGAGCAGTGGCCGCGGCACCGTTCAGCCCTCGACGGCGACGACCACCTCGTTGATCGACTGAGCCAGGCACTGGTGGTGGGTTTGCGTGAGAGGCGCCAGCGCACCAGAGGATGTACGGGCCGTGACGGCGACTGCACCAAAGATGGGTACGTGGGCCCCGTGGCAACGCACGAGCATCACCGAGGCGATCGCGTTGAACGCCGGATTTCGTTGATAGACATCAGGTTCGATCGGAACCCACATATCCAGGTGATTGTCCAACAACTCCAGTCCAAAAGCCCGGACGGGGCCGCCGAGCAGCCGTCCGACATCACCCTCTGACCGCAGCGAGCCCAGCGTTGTATAGACCGAACGCGTATCGGAAACGACAAGCGCATTCATCATTGCCTCCTATGGCCACGGATCATCACGGCGAAGTCGTCACGTTTGCTGATGCTCACCGGCCACCGTGCCGGCCATCCCCTCGATACGCCTCAGGCGCAGCGGCGAAAATGTAACATACGCAATCCGCCGTGCAGGATCAAGACGGATTCTGGGCGTAGGCGGCGCGTATCCATGTGACGCAGATCACTGATAATTCGCCGTGCGCTTACCCCTGCGTGAACCGACTAACTTTCGAAGCCCCAGAAGAAAGGTGCTCGATGCGGAGGAATCCCGACGAACCCAGCCCGTTTCCCAAAAGGCTTCGCACTCTGCTCGATTCGATACCCGGGCAGGACGGTGAACCGATGACGGGTACCGAATTGGCCGCACGAGCGAACGCGAGAGGCTTCGCACTGTCCAAGTTGCGTGTGCAGCAACTTCAAAACGGTCTCGACCCCACCTTTTCCGACGTCGAGGCAATCGCCGGCGGACTGGACGTCGATATTCGCTACTTCCTCGAGGCCCCGGGCTCACGCCGAATCTCTGGTGTAGCCGGAGAGCGAATTGTTCAGGAGGCCCTGACTCCTACCGCCGACGCCGCAGTCCGTGAGATCTTGATCGGCCTGGTCGGACTGTCCGACGCCGCTGTTGCGACCGTGGCCGACGTCATCGAAACCTTGGGTAACAGACCCGCGCAATCACATTCGGGCTGACGATCACCCTTCCTGCTCCTCGTCCGTTTTGCACAAGAAAGGCGTTGCCGCGCAGGCAAGTTGCCAGGAACAGCAGTTGCAGTCGTGGCCTGATGAGAACTACAACGCGCTGCCGGCCACCCACTGCTCCCAGGGAATGCTCCAGTCACCGTTCTGCCACTGTTCCAACGGCGGCCCGCCGGTGTTGCGCACCTCGACAACATCTCCCGTCACCGACAGGTCGTAGAACCACCTGGCGTTGTCCGGGTTCAGGTTCAGACAGCCCGACGACATGTTCGTGTTGCCCTGTTGGGCGATTGTGTCCTCGAGCTGGTGCAGGTAGATCCCGTCGTTGCTGATGCGGGTGGCGTAGTAGATGGTCTCGCGGTAGCCGAGCCGGGAGTTGACCGGAAGGCCGTAGGTCGAGGAGTCCATGACCACCGGGTTGGCCTTGCTGAGAACGGTATAGACGCCTGACTGGGTCCAGAAATGAATGGTTTTGCCGTTGACGGTTTCGGTGCCGCCGCGGCCCATCGAGGTGGGCATCGTGCGTGCGAGTTGCCCGTTGACGTACACGCTGACTTGCTTGGTGGTGTCGTCGGCGATGGACACGTGGGAGTCGCCGATCGTGAATGAGCAGGCGGCGTTGTCCTGGCCGTAGAGCCCGTTTCCGAGGTCGATGCCGTACACGTCAGCGCGGGCCGTGACCCGCGTACCCGGCGCGAAATACTCACGAGGGCGCCAATGCACGTTCTGATCGTCGAGCCAGCTCCACTGGCCTTCCACGGCGGGCTCGGTCTGGATCGACAGGCACCGTTGAGCGGCAGCCCGGTCGGGCACAGGTTCGTCGAAGTGCACCACCGTCACGATCCCGATTCCGAACGTGGCCCCGTCGACCAGCGCATTACCACCGGTGGTGACAAAGGACGGCATGGTCAGATTGTTCGGCGCAAGGGTGCTGAACGAGCTCGAATGAGTACGGGTGCGGCCCGCGTCGTCACGCGTAGTCACCTGCAGTGCATACGTTTTGGTGTACCCGAGCGGCGTCTCGGGTTTCCAGGCGGTCCGATCGGGTGTCATCACTCCCGGGACGACGCGGCCCTCGTTGTTCGTCATCACCACATCGACCAGAGTTCCTTGGGTCACCGAGACCAACACCGGACCCAGCGGATCGAAGTTCGCCGCACCCGCGGCCGGTTCGAAGGTCACCACGGCCTCTGGAGGAGGCGCCGATGCGGACTTTTTCTGTGGGGAAGATCCGCCGTCCGTCGAGCACGCGGCCACCACAGCCGCCAGCGCACCTCCCCCGGCGATGAGCAGCCCGCGCCGACTGATCAGACCACCTTGATCCCGATGGCTTTCGACCACTCGACACACTCCTCCACGACGACTACTACAGACAGCTGACAGTTTACGGATTCTTTAAGAAGACCGTCATCCGTCCGATCGGGCCCGAGAGTCCGACGATCAGCCGAGGAGACGACGTTTGGCCCGCTCGCGCGAGATCGGGCCGACACCTGGGTGGCGACCGGGGAGCACAGCCGCATGCTGCTGGCCGGGGCCTGGCCCACGCCGAGCTGCGAGGGCGTCTGTGATGACTCCCGTGGTGAAGGCGTACACGGCTTTGTGAAGGACGTCGATCGCGATCTCTGACCGCGGCCATGTCTCCGGAGGGGCGCCGACACCGGTCGCGTTCTCCAAGATCTGGTCGTTGGTCAGGCGAACGACGGTGAACTTCGCCGACGCCACCGGGCCACGCAGACCGACCTCCGACATCACCGACCGGAGAACGCCCAGCGCCGCGGCCTGGCCGTAATGCATCGCCCAGTTCGCCCACACCGGTTGCTGACCGGGCTTCTCGCCCATCCCGGTCAACCGTTCGAGCACCCGCGCCGGAACGTACGAACTCGGGCGTCCGGTCAGTTTCTGTTCGAGCTTTTCCCCGAACGTCATCACGGCGCCTCCGACGGTGCCGGCGACCAATCCCTCGACCACAGTGTTCTTCAACATGTGCCCAGGGGTACCCACTGCGCGCACGCCGAATCGAGTACGCCTTCCCGCACCACCGATGCGGCCCCGATGTTCCCGCCGATAATCGGTTCCTTCGCGGGTTGCTGCACACCGTCGAACCTTCTCCTGGCCTCCTCTCGAAGCGCTGATCGGGACCGACCGGCGTCAGGATTACATCAACCATTGTTACACTGTTGAATGACAACATACCGCCGATGAAAGTGCTCATGACGAATACCTCACCTTGGGTGACTCCTGATCTCGATGCCCTACGTGGACTGATCAAGTCGTTCCTCGACAAGCACGTCATTCCGAACACCGAGAAGTACACGTCGCAACACCATGTGGATCGCGAACTGTGGAACCAGGCCGGCGAGTTGGGGCTGCTGTGCATGTCGATTCCAGAGGAGTACGGCGGCGGCGGCGGCACATTCGCTCACGAAGCGGTGTTGATCGAAGAGCAAGCGCGAGCGGGTGATTCGTCGTGGGGTGTGAGCCTGCACAACGGGATCGTCGCCCACTACCTACTCGAATATGGATCCGAGGAGCAGAAGCAGCGTTGGTTGCCGAAGATGGCAACGGGCGAGGTTGTCGGCGCCATCGCGATGACAGAACCCGGCACGGGCTCCGATCTGCAGAACATCTCGACCAAAGCGATCCGCGACGCAGACGACTACGTGATCGACGGGTCCAAGACGTTCATCACAAACGGATCGCAGGCCGACCTCATCATCGTGGTGGCCAAGACCGACACCAGCAAAGGCGCAGACGGCATCTCACTGATTCTCGTCGAGGGTGACCGGCAGGGTTTCCGCCGCGGCCGGATTCTGGACAAGATCGGGCAACGCGGACAGGACACGTCGGAGTTGTTCTTCGACAGCGTCCGGGTGCCGACCGCGAACCTCCTGGGGACCGATGAAGGATTGGGCTTTGTCCAACTGATGCAGCAGCTACCTCAGGAGCGGTTGATCATCGCAGTGGCGTCGGTCGCCGGGATGGAGTCTGCCGTCGCCCAGACACTGGCCTACACCAAAGAGCGGACGGCGTTCGGCCGTCCTATTTTCGGGTTCCAGAACACCAAGTTCAAACTCGCCGAAGCCGCGACAGAGACAACGATTGCCCGCGTCTTCATCGACGACTGCATCTGCAAACACCTCGCCGGCAACCTCGACATCCCCACGGTGGCGATGGCCAAGTGGTGGACTTCGGACCGCGCGATGACAGTGCTCGACGACTGCATGCAACTCTTCGGTGGATACGGGTACATGAGCGAGTACCCCATCGGCCGCATGTGGGCAGACGGACGGGTTCAGAAGATCTACGCCGGCACCAACGAGATCATGAAGGAAATCATCGCGCGCTCACTATGATTCAGCTCTCGGGTTGTGAAAGTCCTTGTTCGAAGCTGAACACACCGGTCGGGTCGTACTGCGCTTTGATCGCCTTCAATCGTTCGACGCCAAATCCCCAGTAAGCGGTTTGCCAGTCGTCCATGTCGGCGTTCGGGACGTTGCTGTACGCCCCGGAAACGTAGGGCGCCAGCGCTTTCGTGAAGTCGTCCACCCATGACAAGCACTCTGTCGTCAGGAGATCCGCCGACGCGGCCCCTGTTCCCCGTGTTCCCCATCCGGCACCGGGCTCGGCATAGAAGATTGCGTTGCGGTGCGCGAATACCGACCCACCCGACGGCTCGGTGTGGGTCGCGGCGCCTCCGAAGGCGTTGGTGAAGTAGTTGCACTCTGCGGTCGGAGCAGTCGCGATGTACTGGTAGATCAGGTCGATCGCTTCGGGCGGGAACGGTTCTGAGATGAACTGGGACTGGAACTTCCAGTTGGCCGGCTCGTCGTCGGTCGGAATCTGGAATGCCGTGTAAGTGTCCACCCAGCTCGCGTCCGACGCGGTCACCTCGGGTGCACCGACGGCCAGGATCGGACCGAGCAATTCCAACGCCTCATGTGGTGCCCCCGCTGCCAGAACACCCAGGAGTTGGACTTGGTCGCGGCTGATCTCGATCTGGCTGGTGAGCCGGTTGTCCGTCGTCGGGGCCGAGCGCTGCCACGCATCGAACACAGCGTGCAAATCGTCGAGCCCAGACCATGTGGCGGTGACGTAGATCGTCTGCGCCAGCGGATGGACGCGGTAGGTCAACGACGTCACGATCCCGAAGTTGCCGTTGCCCGCACCACGTAGCGCCCAGAGCAGATCCGGGTTGCTCGTCTCGTCGACCGTGATGACCTCTCCACCTTGGTCATTGTCAGCGACGACGATCTCGGCTGCCAACAAGTTGTCCGATGCCATGCCGAGGTAGCGGGTCAACAGACCGAAACCGCCTCCGAGTGTGGCGCCGACCAGTCCGACCGTGCCCTCGGTTCCCGTGGGTGCCGCAAAGCCCGCGCGCCCCAACGCAGTCACGGCTTCGAGTTGGTTGAGTCCGGCGCCCACCGTCACCGTCTGTGAGTCCGCGTCCAGCGACACCGATTTCATCTCACTGACATCGATCACGATGCCGTCGTCGACACTCGACCACCCCTCGAGGCAATGTCCCCCGCTACGCACCCGAAGCGAGACCGCGTTCTGCCGTGCCCACGTGAGCGCATTGACGATGTCCTCGGTGACCTGCGGATACACCACAACCTGGGGCGTCTGGGTGAACAGCAGGTTCCAACCGGAACTCGCCTCGTGATATTGCGGGTCCCCGGGGCGCACGATTCGGCCGGTCAGTTCTACCGGCCCGGACACTGATTTGCTCACTCGGTCATCTCGACAACCGCGTCGACGGCGTCGCCGCCGGCAGGCTCGGTCTCGAGCACCTCACGGTTGAAGATCATCATCTTGGCGAAGTACACGCCACCCAACAGGATGAGGCCGGCGACAATCACGTTCGACGAGGTGGAGTCACCTGGAGTGACCAACACGAACAGCGCGAAGGCGACCCAGATCAAGGCTGCCACGGCAATGGGGAGTTCGAAGCGGCCGAGGCTGAACCCATCCTCTTTTGTTTCCAACCGCTTGCGCACCACCAGATAGAGCACAACGATGGCGCCGTAGATGAGCGCAGGCAGAAGTGTCGAGGCGGTGATCAACTTGATCAGCGCATCTCCGGGCAGCACGACCAACAAGACGACACCGACGACCAGGATGAGGAGGGTGGCCGGTACCGGGGTCTGGGTCCGGGGATTGACCTTACGCATCAGCCCATGTGCCGGGAACCGTTCATCACGGGCCATCGCGAACACCTGACGTGAGCACGCCGCCATCACCACCATTCCGGCGCCGAAGATCGCAAAGACGATGGCAGCGAGGAGGATCCGTTCCATCACCGGACCGAGTTGGTCTCGGATGATCGCTGCGACCGGCGACCCACTCTTACTGATCGCGTCCACATCGTCGATCGCTACGGTCAGCGCGAGCAAGAACAAAAACCCTGCCACCCCGGCGGCGAGCACGGAGGCAACGATCGCGCGCGGCACACTCCGGAACGGATCCTTGGCCTCCTCGGCGAGATTGGCCGCCGAATCGAATCCCACCAGCGTGGTCAGTCCCATCAGCATTCCGGCCATCAGTCCGCCGCCGATGGCGAAGTAGTTGCTGTCGCCTTCGGTGATTCCCCGCGACGTCAGGTTGCTGACCTCACCGCTACCGGTGAACACCACCACCGCTGCCAGCGCGACAACGAGTATCGCGACGATCGCGAGCTCGACACCGACAGCACCCGAGGTGATCAAGCCCAGCAACCGGGTTGAGGCAATCACCAAGACAGCCTGAATGACCATGATGATCACCGTGATGATGCGGGCGGTGTCCTCGTTCGGATCCATCCCCACCAGCGGCATGAACGCCTGACTGGCCAGCGCACTGTCCATTGCGACGACTGCCGTGGCCAGGTACCAGAAGGTCAACCAGCCGAACAGCCAACCGACCTTCGGGTTCGCCAGCCTCGACGCCCACTGGTAGGACGAGCCGCTCAACGCGATCCGGGCCGCGAATTGAGCGACCACGAGGGCAACCAATGTCTGGCCGACTGCCGCGATCAGCCACAGCCAGATACCAACCGGGCCAGCGGTGACCAGCACGTCTCCGTACGTTGCGAAGACTCCCACCGCCACCGAGATGAACGCGAAGGAGATCGCGAACACCTGGAATCCGCCGAGAGTCCGCTGCAACTCGGGACTCGAATCCTGTGGGGGTAAGGAACTGTCGGCCGAAGATGCGTCTGTCAGGGGCGTGGGCACGCGAAACACCTCGATCGTTGTACGGAGGGCATCCCGTGCCTGCTGGTCGGAACGTCGGTACAACGCTAACCCGGATTAAGCAGCCTTGCGCTGAAACTTGCAGTAATGGGTGGCTCTGTATCAGACGAGCCGTTTCGGGCCCGGTCGACCCACGACTCAGAGATCGTCGATCAAGACGATTCCATCCTGGATGGCGCGTGCCACCAGAGCTGCTTTGGTGGGTGCACTTCGGCCGACATCCCTGTACTTGACTCGAATGCGGGTGAGGTGGGTGTTGACCGTGCCGAGCGAGATGCACAACCTCTGCGCGACAGACGATTTGGAGTCGAGTGCCAGCCACGCCCGCAATACCTGAACTTCTCGATCGGACAGGCCAGGCGAGCGATAGGCGGGGGCAACGGGCATGGCTCGCGCGGCCACGGCCCGGTCCGGCAGAGGCATCTGACGCTGCCGAAGTTGTGCCAGCGCCTCTTCACGGGTCGGGCGATGCCCAGCCCTGGTCCGACCGGGGTTACCAAAGTGGTTGCGCGGTAACGTCATCAAACACTCCTTCCGTACGTGCCGTCGATCTTCGACGACAAACACGGACGAGTACACCCGGGCCACCCCGCTACCGATCCCGACAAGACAGACAGCTATCTCGCTGTCGAAGCGCCACCTGGGCGACGAGCCCCACCAACTTCATCCCCCAGCGCAGTCGCGGAGGGCATATAGCCGTCCATTACCGCCGACGGGGTCGATCCTGGTGCGAATGCGCCGGCGGCCCGATTCGACCCCTACGTGGAGCCGCTGTTTCCTACTGTGGTCGACGAGCAACTCTCGTTCTTGAAGACGACCGTGCCCCTCGCGCACCCGAAAGGCGAAGGCGCCACACACTGAGCTCGCCTTCCTCCTGTTGCCGACTGACGACCGCAGGTGACAACACAGCCTTGTCGCCGGCGGCGACTGCTCAGCCGGCGCCCAGGAGCTGGCTCATCTGCGAGTAGAACGCGGCCGGGTCTCCGGCCAGCGACGCCTTCACCATCGCGGTCCAGTCGTCGACGATCACCTCGATCAACCCGTCGGTCAGTCCGTCGAGTGAGCGACGCGGCACGTCGCGAGGATCGATTTTGGGCCCGTCATACCCGGCGGAGATGTCCGTGTCGGCTGCGCCCAACAGGACACCTTGCACAAACGTCCCTTGCGATGACAGTTCCTGCCGCACACCGTTTGTCATGTTCCATTCAGCCGACTTGGCGGCAGAATACGACCCGCTGCCGGGAGCGGTGAACCACGACAGAGCAGACAAGACGTTGACGACCGCACCCCCTCCCTGGGCCGCCAGCACGGGGGCGAACTCCCGGATCACGTCCAGCGTGCCCCAAAAGTGCGTGTCCATCTCGCGGTGAATCTCCGCCAGGTCACCGGTGACGAGCGGAGCCCCGGTGGCGATGCCGGCGTTGTTGACGAGCAACGAGACATCGCTTGCGGCCGCTGCAGCAGCCACGACGGACTGGTGGTCGAGCAGGTCGAGCCGCAGTGGCACCACCCGGTCGTCAGCGAACTCCAAGGTCTCGGGGCGGCGGGCCGTCGCGTACACCTTGCCCGCTCCACGATCGAGGAGTTCGAGTACGAATTGACGGCCGATTCCGCGGTTTGCGCCGGTGACGAGTGCGATCTGGTTGGTGATGTCCATGGGGACCATGCCTTCTACGAGAAATCTTGTTTCTATGATCGGGCCAGAACTGCCCGACATCGGCTACTCTAAAACTTCACGTTGACGTCAAGGGCAAGTCTGCTCACAGATAGCTCGATCACAGGAGGCGAAGGCATGCGAATCGGCGATGTCGCAGTCCGCGCAGGAGTGAGCACGAGAGCGCTGCGCTATTACGAAGAGCAGGGCCTGCTCGAGTCCGAGCGCACCTCGAGTGGCCAGCGCACCTACCCGGAGTCCGCCATCGAGCGCGTGAAGCTGATCCAGCAGTTCTTCACTGCCGGCTTGTCCAGCCGGGTAGTCCTGCAATTGCTGCCGTGCGTCGACAGCGGCACGGCCTCCCCCGAGGTCTTCGAGATCCTGGCCTCCGAGCGCGAGCGCATCACCGCAGCCATGGCAGACCTGGCCGCCGCACGCGACGCCCTCGACCGGATGATCGACATCGCCCACCATCCGACGCCCGAGCATTGCCCGGGCCTTCGCGAAATCCCATGGGAGGACTACGAATCCAGCGTGGGTGGCGCCGCAACTGGCTGATGCGCGGCGGCGCTCGGCTTTGTTCCTCGCGCACGTGCTCATACACGGGCGCGCGGCTCAACAGCGTGCGGGAGCTACATGCTGGGAGGAGCGGGCGGAAGCCAAATGGATCGCAGGAACTCACTTACCGGAAACACCGATATGGCGCGCCGATCACCGAAAGTGCCTACGCTCGGACCATGTCGAAAAAGCCCGACATTGCGCAGCCAACCACTGGTCAGAGACTGTTGTCGGCAGTCTCGCTGTCGCAATGGATTGCTCTGGGCCTGACCGTCATAGCGATCGTATTCATCGTGCAGAATCGAAACAGCGTCAGCGTGGACCTGTTCTGGGTGAGCATTCAATCCCCGCTGTGGTTCATCTTGGTCATCGTCCTGGCACTCGGCTGGGTCGCCGGCGTGCTCACCGGCCGCGGACACAGCAAACGAAAAGCGAAGCGTCAGTAGCCCGATCGGCGCTGCCGTTCACTCTGCCAAGAAGCAGTTGCGCGCCGGCGCTGATCAGCATTCCCGAACAAGATGATCCCAATGAGCAGCTTGCCAGCAGCAATTGCGGTTTTGATTCGTTCGGACCCGGGCTGATTCACTCATGTTTCTCGGTGCGGAGACCTAGGTTCCCTCACACTGGGATGCTCATGACCATGATCGACACACGCAACGTTCTCGACCGCACCCGTGCCCGGTTGCGGACCACTACGCGAGGCCGCGCGGCTGTCCGTGTCGTCTTCGAGGTGCTCGAGGTCGGAGTGGTGGATCGTGCGATGACGTTGGCAGCGCAGTCGTTCACCTCTCTGGTTCCGGTGATGATCGCCATCGGGACACTGGGCGCAATGGACCCGGTATCGGATGCACTGCGATCCGATTACGGGCTCGATCTCAGCGACCTGGACGGGGCCGAGGAGGCATCGGCGACCGCGTTCGGTGTCGTCGGTGTGTTCATGTTGGTCATAAGCGGGACCTCGTACGCCCGAGCTCTGGCCCGTAGCTACGGACACATTTGGAGCAGCGCGATCCCCACCTATCGGCAGGGTTGGCGGTGGATCGTGGTGATTGTCGCAGTCGCCGCCGGCGCCATGGCAATCGGCGCTGCCCGAGCACTCGATGATGTACCTGTTGTCGGCTCTTGGCTCATGGCGATAGCTCAATTCGCGATCTGGCTTCTGGTCTGGACTGCCATACCAGCGTTGCTGTTACCTCTTGGATTACCCGCGCGGGCGCGCTGGTCAACCGGTGCGCTGACGGCGTTGGGGCTCACTGTGTTGCAGGTCGCCAGCGTGGCCGCGCTCCCCCGGATCATGAACAGCGCGGTCAAGCAATTCGGTGTCCTCGGAATGGTGTTCACCATGATCGGCTGGCTGTTCGTCTACTCGGCGATCGTGGTCGTTTCTGCGACTGTTGTGCATGCCCTCACCCAAGATGATGAAGCCGACGGTCCAGGACGGTGGCTACGCAACTCCCCGCCGTAGAGCGAACCCTGATCCAACCGGCCTGTTTGCCCCGCCCCTTGCCGTTCGCTGCAATGACCTCCGAGTGGTGCTGCTAGGCTCCACCACCTATGGGGCTTCCGGCTGAACCGGCCGGCCACCAGAGGTTTGCCCACGGCTTCAGCTGGGTAGACGCTGCTGCAGCGGCCCGTGAAGAATCTCGGCGGCCTCCGCGCTGGCGGGCGGTGGCCCGGATCCGGCGTAACGCACAGATGGTTGATTCAGCCAGCAGGAGATCCGTCGATGACAGCAGAGGCGCCCACGGCCGATATATCCAAAGAGACTTCCCCCGCTCAGCGCTCACTGTTGAGCTATCTGTTGGTTCCACGACCCAACGACCTCATCAAAGGCTTGATGATCGCGGTCCCCTACGTCGTCGGCGTTCTGGGGGTGGGAGACCTGAGCGTCGAGTCCGTATGTCGGGCTTTGATCGTGATTTCCGTAGTCGAGTTGCTGATTTATGCTGCGCGCTACCAATGGAACGACATTCGCGGGTTCAGGTCCGATCAGCAGCATCCGGACTGTGCGGCCCGGGGCCGCCTACCGGGGCCTCTCAGCAGGGAGGGGTCGCGCAAGACCACCAGCCTGGCGGTCGCGGCCATCCGGCTGATTGTCGTTGTCTTGCTGGCGATCCTTGTTTCCGGTTTGAACCTCGGCACGATCCTGGCATGGTCGGTAGTCGGTGTCTTCGGCGCCGCCTTCTTGTACGAAAGTCTCCGGAGGGTCGCCACAGAGCGACCGCAGGATGGCACCCGGGCGTTGCGGCCGGCTGTCGTGGCGTTGTGGTTGGTCGTCGGCGCCGGCTACGCGGTTCGAGGTCTGATCGGTCTCGGGTTGGCCATTGACCTCACCGCATATCCGGGGCTGGTAGCTGTAGCAACCGTGACGTTCTGGGCGTACGGCATCGCCTTCGTCACAAGCCGGTGGGCGGTGGAAGCCACGGCCTTTGCACAATCGCATTCCGGAACCATCGAGTGGAATGCCAGCGCTTCTCAGGCCCGTGAACATCAAATTGCACTTGCGCGTTGGCTTCCCGACGATCTCGGATTGTCCCGGCCCGCTGACGATGGACGCACGGCGGTCCGCACCTGGGCGCCCCTGAGCGGCCGCACTTCGTTCCTTGCGCCGTGGAACATCGCCATGACCGTGGCCGGCTCTGGCGCCGCCGCGACCGGGTACGCCGTAGCCGAAGGGGCCATCTCGTCACTGACGGCCGCGTTTGCTGTACTGGGCGCAGTCCTGGCGTTCGTCACCGTCATAGTGTCTTCCCGTCGGCGGCCCATCAGTGTTGTCGTCGGTGCGGCCGTGATAGGAATTTCAGCTGTCGTGCTGCATGTTTCGAGCCCGGTAGTTGTGTCCCTCCCGTGGCTACTGCTGATGGGTGCATACATGTTCTTCAGTACCAGGACGCTTGCCAAACTCGAACGCGGAGGCCCGATCCGCGTCTCAGTTGATCAAGTGATCCATTGGTCTCGGCGCCGGCGCGCCCCCCTACCGCCCGGCACCGAGGGCACCGTCGACTCGACACCACCGGCTCGACAATGACTGCGGGCGGGCGCGACGATCTGCTCACTATTGCGAAAGATGCTGCACGTGAGGGCGAGCGGGTCGCGATGGAATGGTTCCACCAACTCGACCGGCTATCTGTTGAAGAGAAGGCCGGCCCAGGGGACCTGGTGAGCCAGGCCGACCGTGATACCGAAGACGCGATCAGAGCGACACTCAACAAGGCGAGGCCCCAGGACGCGATTTTCGGGGAAGAGACGGGTCGATCAGACGGCGCAAGCGATATCGAGTGGCTCGTGGACCCGATTGACGGCACCACCAACTACCTGTACGGGCGGGCAGACTGGGCAGTCAGTGTGGCCGCTCGCAGGCTGAGTGACAAGGCGATCGTCGCCGCAGCGGTGTCGGAACCAGTTCTTGGTCGTCTGACTGCCGCCTCGCTCGGGCAAGGCACCTGGGTCGAGGGAACTCGGATGACGATCCTCGATTCGGTAGATCTCGAGCGGGTCCTGATCGAGGTCAACTTCGGTCGCGCAGAACAAAAACCATTCGCAGGCCGAATGATCGACGGCCTCATCCCCCACGTGCGCGACGTTCGGCGCGGCGGCAGCGCGGCATGCGCACTCGCTCAGGTGGCCACCGGACGGGCAAACGCAGCCTGGCTACCAGGCCTTCAACCCTGGGACGGCGCAGCCGGTCTACTTCTGGTCCATGAGGCGGGAGGAACAGTGGGTGATTCAACCCGAGAGTCGCCCGGCGCATGGCCAGAGTCGGGCGATGTCTTGGCTGCCGGGCCACAATTGTGGAAAAGCCTGCAGCAGTTACTGATCTGCGCACCTCAGATGTGACGTGTGCGTAGCAGGTTTAGTCGGCGCCGCTACTGGCTACTTCTGACCAAGCGTTAAAGACCAGCGCTCCCCGTCAAACCAGGGAGCCGTGCTGCGCTCCCCTGCACCTTCCTAGGGGGAGTGCCATGCCGAAAGCGCTTCGACTGTTGTCCGATACTCACCTTGAGCTGACCGACGCGAGTCTGCCCGAGGTGTGCAAACGATTATCGCGACCTGCCTACGATCGCGCGGGCCTCTCCCCATCGATTGTGCATATCGGCGTCGGAGGCTTTCACCGCGCGCACCAAGCCGTTTATCTCGATGAGTTGGCGTGCCGGGGGATCAGTACCGACTGGGGTGTGGTGGGAGCGGGTTTGCACGGGCGGAAGATGAAGGAGGCCTTGGAACAACAAGCTTGCCTGTACACGGTCGTTGAGCGCGGCGCCGACCGCGAGCAAGCGCGAGTGGTCGGCTCTATGCTCGACTACCTGTACGCACCCGACGATTCGCCGAAGTTGCGACGACGACTGGCGGACCCCAACACCCGTATCGTGAGCCTGACCATCACCGGAAACGGGTATCACCTCGTTCGTGAGACCGGCGAGCTGGATGACTCATGTCCGCAGATCGTCGGCGATCTCGCCAATCCAGACCACTTCGCCACGGCCGTAGGCTATTTGGTCGACGCCCTTCGCTGCCGACGTCACGCGGGAACACCGCCCTTCACAGTGCTCTCGTGCGACAACATCCCCGACAACGGGGTCGCGGCCCAGAGAGCAGTTGTGCGCTTCGCCGAGCTTCGCGACCCTGAGCTCGCACGGTGGATCGAACGTAATGTGTCCTTTCCATCAACCATGGTCGACCGGATCACACCGAGGACAACCCCGTCCGACCGGGTGATGGTCGAGAAGAGATTCGGCATTGTCGACCGGTGGCCAGTACTCACAGAACCGTTCTCGCAGTGGGTCATCGAGGACAATTTCTGCAATGGACGGCCGCCTCTCGAGGAGGTCGGAGTCGACTTCGTCACCGACGTCGCACCACACAAGCTTGCCAAGACTCGACTTCTGAACGGGGCTCATTGTGCCCTCGGCGTCATCGGCGGGCTGCTCGGCCACGAAACCACAGACCAGGCAATGAACGATCACCTCGTCAGCAGATACATCGAGCAATTGCTCTGTGTCGAGATCTCTCCCCTCGTTCCACCGGTGAACGGGCTTGACCTGGGCCAGTACTGCAACACCCTGCTGGAACGGTTCGCGAATCCGAAGATCGGTGACCAACTGTCGCGCTTGCGAGCTCGCGGATCGACGAAATTCCCGTCCTATCTCTTGCCGTCCCTAAACGAAGCACGCCAGCAGGGCCGGCCGTCCACGTTGCTCATCGTTGCAGTCGCTGCGTGGATGTGCGTTCTGCGCGGCACCGACTCGCAGGGACGGACGATGGACATCGAGGATGCGCGAAGCGACGAGTTGCGGGCTTTGGCTCCACGGGGGAGTGATCCCCGGCCTCTGCTCGATCTGGCAGACGTGTTCGGTTCTCTCGGTGAAGATGCCGTGCTGGCCGCCGAGCTCGAGGGGTGCATTCGGGCCATCGATCGCGAAGGGCTTCGTCGCGTGCTCGGGCAATCAGCTCGACGCTTCGAGACCGGGGCATCGGCATGAGAACTGACGGGGCCGGCGACGTGATCCGGATCAGCGAGTTCGATCGGACCGCAATTAGCACTCTGTTGTGCGACGCAGACGGGAATCTCTTCCCGTCCGAAGAACCGGCGTTTGATGCTTCGACCGCCGTCACCAATGACATGTTGGCCGCCGCTGCTGTACCGCAACGTTTTACGGCGTCCGAGCTTCGTCTGACCACCACGGGCAAGAACTTCCGCAGCACCGCAAGTGACCTGCTCAGGAATGCAGGAGCAGAAGCCATGTCGCCGCAGGCGTTGGAGAGGTGGGTCCGAATCGAGCGCGATCGTGTGACCGAGCACCTGGGGAACCACCTGCAGCCGGACGCGTTGGTGACTGACCCGCTCGAAAAGCTGAGCAAACGTTATCGCTTGGCAGCCGTCAGTTCGAGTGCCTCGGTCCGTCTCGAGGCCTGTTTCACTGCCACTGAATTGGGGGGGCTGATTCCGCCAGAGTTGCGGTTCAGTGCCGAGGACTCACTACCTACGCCCGTGAGCAAGCCCGATCCGGCAATATATTTGCACGCTGCGCTCGCCCTCGGAATCGACTCGTCACAAGGGCTCGCCATCGAAGATTCGATACCCGGTGCTCTGTCCGCAGTGCGCGCCGGCTTCCCCACCGTCGGCAACGTCATGTTCGTTCCCGCGTCCGAAAGACATGACCGCATCAACGGACTGCGCGAAGCCGGCGTCAGTGCGGTGGTCAGTTCGTGGGACCAGCTGGTCCAGTTCCTGGCATAGTCTTCTGGTTCGCCAACTCTCAAAGGCTCGACGCCCACTCGTTGGCGTGTAGGTGCGATCGACGTGCCGGAGACCTCGAGCCTCGACTGCTGGGCGACAAAGCGACGACCCCGTATGCGGGCCCGAAGTTTCCCGCATCCCCGCCCGGCGCAGACACTCGGTCCGTCAACCAATGGTTGACGATTCTGTCTCGTCAACCTACGGTTGACGACATGACTACTCCAGCTCCCGTCAAACAAGTTCGCCTCGACGACCTGATCGAGGCCATCACCAAGGTGCACAGCGACACCCTCGAGCAACTGTCCACCGCAGTACTCACCGCCGATCATCTCGGAGATGTCGCCGACCACCTCATCGGCCACTTCGTCGACCAGGCGCGGAGGTCGGGCGCGTCCTGGACCGACATCGGCGCCAGTATGGGTGTCACCAAACAGGCAGCGCAGAAACGCTTCGTACCCAAGCCCGCATCGACTCCCGCTCTCGACCCCAGCCAGGGGTTCAACCGGTTCACGTTGCGAGCACGGAATATCGTGATCAACTCGCAGGAAGAAGCACGAGCCGCCGGCCACGCCGAGATCACCACGGGTCACCTGATTTTGGGTCTGATCGACGATCAGGATTCGATGGCGGCGAGAACCCTCACCGGAGTCGGCATATCGCTGGATGCCCTGCGCGCGACCGTGATGGGCACACTTCCTGAAGAATCATCGGACCTACCGGCCCTCATACCGTTCGACTCGTCGGCCAAGAAGGTTCTCGAACTGACATTCCGGGAAGCGCTGCGCTTGGGCGCCGACAATGTCGGGACCGAGCACATTCTGCTCGCACTCTTGGAGCACGAGAACGGCGACGGCCCCCTGTCCGGACTCGAGCTGACGAAGGTCGCTGTGGAGGCGCAACTGACGACACTGTTGTCGGTGTCGGAGAACGAATGATTTTATAGCGCAACTTTTCTGGACGCCCGGCTGGCGGCCCCCTGCTCGCATCTACTCGTGGGGTGGCTCGCCTGTCACCATGTGGTCGGCATGATTGATTCCTTCGAGAATCAGTCGGGTCAGGTGCCCGTCGACTATCCGGTAGATGACCCGGCGGCCTTCCTTGCGGGTACTGACCAGACCACTGAAACGCAGCTTGGCCAGATGTTGGCTCACAGACGTTTTGGAGCTTCCGGTCTGTTCGATGAGAGCGGCGACATCAGCCTCACCGCGGGTCAGGATCCACAAAACATGCAGGCGAGTCGGATCGGCCAGCATGCGAAAGGTGGCGGTCGCAGAGTCCAGGCGCTGACGATCGGGCGCCCCGGGATGGACCAGGCTCGCAGTAGATGCTTTGGTCACCGGCTTCATCACATCGACCTTCCTGCAGACACCACCTCGAGCCGCGCCGGCCAGATCCGGACAGCGACCAATGCTGCGAGTGTAGCGAGCACAGTTATGGCCGACGCTGCGCTGACCTGTCCGATGTGGGCGCCGACCCACCCGGCCAGCGGGTAGGTCAGAATGAAACAGGCATGCGACAGCGAGAATTGCGCAGTGAACACCGACGACCGATTCTGCTCGTCGGAGTAGGCACGCAACAGCCGCGCGGACGGCGTGGTGATCAGCGAGGTCCCCGCACCCAGCACGGTCCAGACTGCGCCCAGCACAACCCATCCCGTTGTCGTGGGGGGAGCGATCATAAGAATTAGCGTTGTGACCACCAACCCGCCGGCCACAGTCGCCGATCCGGTCGTCATCACCCGGCGATCAGGCAACGAGGCGAGCAGTCGAGGCAGCACGAGCGCCATCGCCATGGAGCCAGCCCCAAAACACCCCAGCGCCAACGCAACTCCGATGTTCGACCCGCCAAACAGATCGCGCACGTACACCACCGTGTTGACCACCACGAGCGCGGTCGCCGCAGCGACCACCATGTTCAAGGCCAGCAACCCACGCAAGACCGGGCTCGCGAACATCACCCGCGCACCGAGTGTCATCCGGTCGACCAGCCGCAGCGATCGATCAGCCGGGATCGTCCGCGGCAGCACCGTCGAGATGACCAACAACGCCGACGCGACGAACCCGGCAACTGTGCCCAGGAACAGGAAGTTGTAGCTGACCACCGTCAGCAGCGCCGCCGCAAGCACCGGGCTGACCAGAGATTCGAGGTCGTAGGCCAGCCGCGACAACGACAAGCCCCGCGTGTAGTCGTCTTCGTTGACCAGCACGGCTGGAATGATCGACTGGAAAGCCGGCGTGAACGTCGCCGACGCGGCCTGCAACACAAAAATGAGCACATACACTTGCCACGTCTGATCGACGAGCGGTAACAGTACCGCCACCGCTGCCCTGATCACATCCGCTCCAACCAGTAACACTGTGCGCGGCACGCGATCGGTGAGCGCGGAAATGACCGGCGCCACAGCAACATACGCCACCATCTTGATCGTCAGCGCAGTCCCCAACACCGCACCGGCTCGAGAACCGGCCAGGTCGTACGCCAACAGCCCCAACGCCACGGTCAGTAGCCCTGTCCCCACGAGTGCCACCACCTGAGCTGCGAACAACCGGCCGAACGTCCGGTTACGCATGATCTCCAGCATCGCCCGCGACCCCTTCATCTCGTGCCTGCGGCCACTCGAGAGAAATCCTAATCGCATAAATGCGCAACTGCGCAACTGTTGGACGTGCGCGACGCTCCGCAGTGGTCAGCGGTTGCGCAGTCCCCACGATCGTTGAGAAAGCAGACGCATCCCGTTGAGTGCAACGATGACCGTGGAACTCTCGTGGCCTGCCACGCCCAGCGGCAACGGCAGCGTGGCGGCCAGGTCCCAGATCACCAAGATGATGATGAACGCTGCAGCGATGGTGAGGTTGGCGACCACGATTCGGTGCGCTCGTTGCGAGAGCCTGATGACGTTCGTAAGCGGCGAGAGATCATCGCCGATGAGTACCGCGTCTGCGGTATCAAGCGCGAGATCGGATCCCTTGCGGCCCATGGCAACACCCGCGTGAGCTGTCGCAAGAGCCGGCGCATCATTGACTCCGTCCCCGACGACCAGCACGGTACGGCCTTGGTGCTGCAGCTCCCGCACGGCTGCGGCTTTGTCCTGTGGCAGCAATTCGGCGCGGATGTCAGTGATGCCTATCCGTGCGGCGATGGCATTGGCCACCCGCGAATTGTCTCCGCTCAAGAGAACGGGCGTCCGACCAGTGAGTGTCGTCAACGCTGCGACTGCCTCTGCGCTTTCGGCCCGAATGGTGTCGCGCAGACCGAGCAGTCCCACCGGCTTGTAGTCGACACTGACAACAACAACGGTGAGCCCGGATTGTTCGAGCTCCACCACGAAAGTGTCGAGTGCGGGCCCTTCCGAGGTGCCAGGGCCGTGTGCCCGCGGCCGGCTGACGTCGATGCGCCGTCCGTCGATCGTGCCGAATACCCCTGCGCCGGGGGTAGAACCGAACTCTTTTGCATGCTGCGTTGGATGTCCGGAACTTTCGGCGGCCGCGATGATGGCTGCGGCAAGTGGATGTTCGCTGTGCCGTTCGACCGCTGCCGCAATCGCGAGGATCGCCTCATTACCCACCGTGGCACCCTGCAGAGCGCGGATCGCCTCGAGGCGTGGGGCCCCCTCGGTGACTGTGCCGGTCTTGTCGAATGCCACCAAGTCGATGGCCCGGAGTTGCTCCATCACCACAGCTGATTTGACCAGCACACCGTTGCGGGCGGCGGTGGCCATGGCTGCGAGCAGGGGTGGCATGGTCGCCAACACCACCGCACATGGTGATGCGACGATCATGAACGTCATCGCCCGTAGCAACGCGGAGTCGAGTTCGGAGCCGAAAGCCAAAGGCACAGCGAAAATCACGAGCGTGGCCGCCACCACGATGGAGGAGTAATACTGTTCAACCCGCTCGATGAACAGTTGGGTTGTGGCTTTGGTCGACGATGCATCTTCGACCATCGTCACGATCCGCGCGATGACGGTGTCCGAGGGTTCCCTGTCGACGCGGATGGTCAAGGCGCCCGTGCCGTTCATGGTCCCGGCGAACACCTCGGCGCCGCGCGTCTTCTCAGCTGGTATCGACTCACCGGTGATCGTCGACTGGTCGACATCGCTTGCACCCCAGACCACCGTCCCGTCGCCGGCGATACGCTCGCCCGGACGGACCACGATGATGTCGCCGATGACGAGGTCAGCCGCGTCCACCGTTGTCTCGTCGCCTCGTTCGTCGACCCGGCAGGCTCGTTCAGGAGCCAAGTCCAAGAGCCCCCGAACCGAGTCGGCCGTGCGTCGGGTCAAGACCGCTTCGAGCGCGCCGGACGTTGCAAAGATGACGATGAGCAGGGCACCGTCGAAGATCTGGCCGATCGCCGCCGCACCGATGGCAGCAACGATCATGAGCAAGTCGACGTCCAGGGTGCGCCCCCGCAACGCCCGTAACCCCTCGATGGCCGGTTCCCACCCGCCGGCCACGTAGCACGCCAGATACATCGCCCAGAACGTCCATGCGGGTAGCGGCGACAGCTGCAGAATCAAGCCGCAGATGAACAGCGCCAACGCAAAGGAAGCCCAGCGAACCTCATCGATGGACAACAAACGGGTGCCGCGCCTGGCGTGCGCAATGCCACCGGCGGCCGTGACGGGAGTGGGTGTTTCTGTCGTCATGCCAGCTTCCGCGCTCGGGGACGTTGTTTCACCCGAACCATACACGTACGCATGAAGAGGTGTACATGCGTGCACATTGACTATGATCGCTGCATGGGTCACGGAGTCGAGGGCAAAACAGCGCCGCCGGCGCATCTTGATGCCGAGTCCGCCGCGACCGTTGCCGCCACGTTGCAGGCCTTGGCCACCCCGAGCCGGCTGCGGATCCTCACCGAGCTACGGCACAGCCCACTCGGAGTCACCGCCTTGGCCGAGGCCGTCGACATGGAACAGTCTGCGGTCTCGCATCAGCTGCGCCTACTCCGGGCGTTGGGGTTGGTCACCGGTACCAGGGCGGGCCGCAACGTCACCTATCGGCTCTACGACAACCACGTCGCAATGCTGCTCGATGAGGCGATCTACCACATCGAGCACCTGGGCCTGGCCGATCGCGACGCAACGAGCGATACCGCGTGAGAAGAACATCTGACACACCGCCGAAGTCCGGCATGTGCGCTCCCGCTGGATAGACTTCGGGTGTGACAGCCGACGCGGAGCTCGTGTTTCGCCTCACCGGCGGTGTGACTGTCACTTTCGGTGGTCGTGAAGCCGATCCCCGCATCGTCGGCGGACCGAGATGTGCGTTGGTCCTCGGGTTCCTCGTGGTCAACCGTCATCGCGATGTGTCGTTGGAAGAACTCGCAGAGGCCGTGTGGCCGGCTGACCGCCCGCAGTCGTGGAACGCGGCACTTCGTATTCTTTTCTCCCGGATCAGGGACACGTTTCGTCTCGTCGGATTGCCCGCGGACGGCCTCCGTTCGCGAAGCGGCGGTGTTCGCTTGACGCTGCCCGCCTCGCTGCGATCCGATCTGGAACTCGCTGAGATGTACTGCGACACCTCACTCGGCAACCCTCAAGCGGTACTGCACAACGCACGAAAAGCGCTGGGGCTGCTCACATCTGCACCGTTGGACGGTATCACTGGGTCGTGGGCAGACCACGTCCGTGCCGAGGCGACGCGCATTCGGATCAGGGCTCTGGAGATCGACGCCGACGGGTCACTGAGGGCAAGCGAGTATTCGCGCGCCACGCAGTCGGCCCAGTCCATCATCGCCATCGATCCCTTCCGCGAGAACGCGTATCGGATCGCCATGAGCGGGTACATGGCCCTGGGTGAACGGGGCCAGGCGTTGGCGGCGGCCGCCAGGTGCCGGCAGGCGCTGGCCGAGGAGTTGGGCACCACGCCTTCTGCGGAAACCGAGAACCTCTATCTCGAGATACTGCGCAGCGACGACCACCCGACGCGGGTCACCGTGGCGGCCGCCACGCCGTCAATAGAGAACAGCGCGGTCAGAATCGAACGCACGGCTGAACGGGTCACCATCGACGAGGCCGTGATCGGTGCCGCTCACGGACGCGGCCAGTTCATCGCGGTTGTGGGCGAAGCCGGTACCGGCAAAACCACCCTCGTTCTCGAAGCAATGGACCGCGCACGGGCGATGGGAACAACGGTCTTGTTCGGTCGGTGCAGCGAGGAGTCGCTGGTCTCCTTCGAACCGTTTGTCGAGGCGATCGGTCGTGAACTCGATGACCTGGACCCGGTGACTGTGCAGGAGCGGCTCCGCACCGCCGGCCCGGGACTTGTGAAGTTGGTCCCGCAGAGAGTGCGGGAAACCAGCGACGGACTTGTCCCCTCAGTCGAGGACGACGACCGGGCATTGACCATGTCGGCCGTCCTCGAGTGGCTCACCTCGCCCACGCGGCGCTCCCCCACGATGTTGGTGGTCGACGACCTGCACTGGGCGTCGACGGCCACTCTGGACGTGCTGCGATTTGTCATCCATGGATCCGAATCCGCCAGTCTCACAATCATCGCGACCGTACGCGAAGAGTTCACCGACCGCGCAGATCTTCGCTCGGTGTTGATCAGTCCGTCCAGAACTCGCGGTGTACAGCGCATCGAACTCGGTGCGTTCGACGTTGAACAGGTGGCGGCTATGGTCGAGGCGTCGGGCAGCGACCTCGATCCAGCGGCTCTGCACGACCGGACGGGCGGGTTGCCATTCTTTGTCTCGTCACTGCTTACGACCGACGCTCTCCGGTCACATCAACAACTGCCGACATCCGTTGCGGAGTCGGTTGCCCACCGGGTGAGAGTCCTCGGTGCCGATGCGTTGGAGCTGCTGGAGGTCTGTTCGGTCATCGGCCTGGTGTCACCGCGTGGTGTGCTGCGATCGGCGGTGGAGCCCATGGACGACGGTGCTTTCGCGGCCGCGATCGACGAGCTCTCCCAAGCACGATTGATCACAGAGTTCGTCTCATCCAGCGAGGTGATGATCCGCCACGCACTGGTTCAAGAGTCCGTCTACGTTCAGATGCCAGGCGTACGTCGCGTCCACGCGCATTCCCGAGTCGCCCGCGCTTTCGAGGACCACGGAGTCGATCACGAGCCAGATGGGTTCGCGCGTATGGCGTATCACCTGAGTCACGGGCTCGACTCCGACCGTCCGCGCTCAGTGGACTACTCGATCCGAGCCGGCGATGCGGCCAACTCGATCGGCGCCTACGAAGACGCTGTATCGCTGTACCAGTTCGCCGCTGAGCGCCTCACCCCACGCGGCGATTCGTCTGCGCGTTGTCGGCTCCTCATCAAGTTGGGACGGGCACAGCGCAAAGCACGCAATCCGGCGTTTCGTTCGACTCTGCTCGGCGCTGCAGCGATGGGACGCCGACTCGGCGATGTCGACCTGCACGTGTCCGCGACACTGGCGAACAACTTGTACGGAATCCTCTACGTCCACATACACATCGACCACGAACGCATCGCCAGTCTCAACGACGCCCTACACGCGCTCGAGGCGACCGGCCGCGATGACGGCTCGTCGACCGCCCACCTGCTGGCGCAACTGTCCATCGAACAGATCTGGACCACTGACCACCACACCAGGCGTGACCTTCTCCTCCGAGCAATCGACGCGGCCCGAGCAGCCGACGACACCGATGCACTCATCGCAGCACTGTCAGCGGTATTGGTCTCTCTGCGCACACCGCACATGGCCACCATCCGCCAAGACGCCTACGAGGAGCTGGAAAAGATCAGCAGCATCGCGCCGACGCGCACGCTCGACCCCATGCTGACCGTGTGGTTGGCCCGCGCGCAGGTGGTGAACGGCGAACTGGCGAAGGCGCAGCACACAATCGGCAGAGTTTCCGCGGCCCACACGAGCCGCGATCGCGAGCTGGGATGGCTCGTTTCGAGTATCGACTTCGGCATATCCCTTGCCGCCGGGCGCCTTTCCCAATGCGACCAGCAACTCGAAGAAATTCGGAGCATTCCTGCCTCACCGATCGAGACCTACTCCTTCGGCCGTCTTCTCGCATTCGTATGCGGCCTGCGGACCCTGCGAGGCGACATGCGTGAGATCGTCGACGCCGCAAACGACATGACCGAACGCTTCGACCTCGTCAGCTCATACCGGCCCATTCTGGCCCTGGCGATGGCAGATGTCGGCGACGTCGAATCCGCGGCCCGCCTCTTGTCCTGGTACGACAAGCCACGCGTCGCGGCCATCGAGGTGAATCATGTGTGGGCCAGCTCGATAGCCGTTCTGGGTCGGGTGGCCGCGCAGATCGGCAACACCACCGTCTGCGAGGCGGTCTACGACCTGATGGTCGATCACGCCGACGAGACGATCAGTGCGGTGGCTGTCGTGTACGGCGTGACCCACCATCATCTGGCGGACTTGTCGATTGCGCTGGGGCAGTACGATCGGGCGAGGCGACACCTCGACGATGCACTGCATGTGCACCGCGCCCGTGGATTCGACGCCTGGTACGCCGAAACCCTGTATCTCGAAGCACTTCTGGCCGCGAAGTCATCCGGCCGACAACCGACGGATGCGATCGACCGCGCGCGTCGTGCCGCGGACGACACCGGGGCCACCGCAGTGCGCAGACGTATCGATGCACTGGCCGGTCAGTGGAAGGCGTAACAATGTCGGGCACAACCGCTTCCGAGGTGCGCCTCGTCATTGCCGGGCGCGCCGGTGTCGGCTCGACGATCAGCGCCACGCGCACGCAGGTGGGTCAGCGCAGTAGTGCGCGTGACATCACCACACGCTGGATCTGGTTGGTGCCCTCGTAGATCTGGGTGATCTTGGCATCACGCATCATCCGCTCGACGGGGAAGTCGCGGGTGTACCCATACCCACCGAACAACTGCACCGCGTCCGTGGTGACCTGCATGGCCACATCAGAGGCGAAGCACTTCGCCGCCGCGGAGATGAACCCCAAGTTCTTCTCCCCACGCTCAGCACGCGCAGCCGAGGTGTACACCATCAACCGAGCAGCCTCGATCTTCATCGCCATGTCCGCCAACATGAACTCCACACCCTGAAACGAACTGATCGACTTACCGAACTGCTTGCGCTCCTTGACATAGGCGATCGTCTGATCCAGGGCGCCCTGCGCAATACCCAAAGCCTGCGCACCAATCGTCGGACGCGTGTGATCAAGAGTTTCAAGCGCCGTCTTGAAACCGGTGCCCGGCGCCCCGATGATCCGATCACCAGGAATGGTGCAGTCCTCGAAATACAACTCCGCCGTCGGCGAACCCTTGATACCCAGCTTCTTCTCCAACGGACCCACCGTGAACCCGGGATCATCCTTGTGGACCATGAACGAGGAAATACCGTTGGCGCCCTTCTCTGGGTCGGTCACCGCCATCACCGTGTACCAGCTCGACTTCCCGCCGTTGGTGATCCAGCACTTGGAACCGTTGAGCACCCAGTTGTCGCCCTCTTCCCGGGCCCGGGTCTTCATCGCCGCCGCATCCGACCCCGCCTCACGCTCAGACAACGCATACGACGCCATAGCCTCCCCCGACGCGATCGACGGCAACACCTGCTGCTTGAGTTCCTCAGAGCCCTTCAAGATCAAGCCCATCGTGCCCAACTTGTTGACCGCCGGGATCAACGACGCCGACGCATCGACCCGCGCGACCTCTTCGATCACGATGCACGCAGCTACTGAGTCACCACCCTGACCGTCGTACTCCTCGGGCACATGGATCGCGTTGAACCCTGACGCCGTCAATGCCGCCAGCGCCTCCTCGGGAAAGCGGGAGTTCTCATCCACATCAGCAGCGTGCGGCTCGATCTCCTTCTCCGACAGAGCCCGAATCGCCGCACGTAACTCGTCGTGCTCTTCACCGAGCTTGAACAGATCAAAATCGGGGTTGCCGGCCATCAGAACACTCCTCGTGATCACTGTGCGCGCGAACCTCGGGCGCCTTCTACGGTACTTAGTACCACAAGTGTGGTACTAAGTACCAGTGACAGGAAAGGGCATGCCCGCAGCAGTATCGACCCGCCAACGCCTTGCACGGGCGGCTTTTGCACTGTTCGAAGAGCACGGGTACGACGCGACCAGCGTCGACGACATCGCCGCACGCGCGAAAGTCGGCCGGACAACACTGTTCCGCCACTTCGGGTCCAAAGAAGCCATCGTGTTCCCCGACCACGACTCACTGCTGCACAGCGCCCACAGCCACCTCGCCGAAACCGACCCCGAGATGATGCCGTCCGCGGTGATCGACGTTGCGCGCTCAGTCTTCGACAGCTACCTCACCGAAGGTGAACTGGCGCAGGCGCGTTATCGCCTCACCCGAACTGTTCCCGCGTTGCGCGACTACGAGGTCGCCACCGTCTCCAAATACGTCCGACTGTTCAACCGGCACCTGCAACCGACAACAAACGATGCCACCGCACAGCTTCGCCACGAACTCTTTGCGAATGCAGTTGTCGCCGCCCACAACCACGTACTGCGCCGATGGCTACGAGGCGACATCACCGACGCCCACCAAGAGTTCACCGACGCAATGACGACTGCCCGGACAATCCTCCACATCCGCGCGAACGATTCGACCACTTCAGCGGTTGTGATCCTGTCCACCAACCAACCGCTCGACTCAGTTCTTCCGCGCATACACGAGGCGATAGGCGATCTGGGTTCGTCGCGCTAGACCGCTAGGCCACGCCAGCCACTCGCCCAAGGCCCCGGTTTCTTGTCGCCCCCTAAGTCCAGCCGGCCGTTTCCGCCGCCGCGCGGTGTGTTTGCTCAAGGAAGTTCAGAACTATGGCGCCGGGATCGGGTGACTGACGCACGAGATGGTACGGAAGCACGTACTCCCCCAGTGAGGCGTCCCAGAACGCAGGAGCTTCGACGGCTGGATGGGTGTCATATCCGTCGGGATGGGGGTACGCGTATGCGTAGAAGACGCCTTCCTCAGCACCACCAGGCCAGTAGCCAGCGCTCGAGACCTCGTCACTGTAGGCCTCGTGCATGACCCAGTCGGGGCAGTTCGGAATACCACCGGGATGCCTTGGGGCAGGTCGCCCCGAGAACCGTGTGACGGCGAGATCGAATGCGCCCCAAAAGAAATGGACGGGTGAAGACTTTCCTCGGAACTCACCACGGAACTTCGACAGGACACCATGCGCACTGACAAGTGACCGCCAGAAGCGACACATGGCGTCCGCGTCGTACGAGGCGTGCACGGTGTCCTCGGCGAACGGGATCGCCTCAGGCAGTTCGACAGGGGTGCCGACCAGCGTTATGTCGAAACCGAGTTCATCGAGGTGACCGGTGTATTCGGCGTAGAAGTCGGCGACGGTCCGCGGTTCGAGCTTCATCCGGCGGGTGCTGCCGTCGGTGACGAGGAACAGCAGTTCGTGCTCGATGAAGTCGAAGCGGATCTCAAGGCCGCGGTCGCCGACGGCCATCAGTGACGTGGTGAGCCCGCGCGCGTCCACATACAGCGCGACACCCCACCAATGATTGATCTCTGGCCCGAGAGCCATCCGGGTCTTACCGACGATCTGAGTCCACAGCTGAACCGTGTCCCTGGTGTCGATCCACCTGTCCACCGGAAGGGCAGGCCAAGAGTCGTCCCTGGTGCTCATGAGCCCATGATTCCCGAAGTTCGCTCGACTCGCGCAACCGGGATGGATGCCTGGCCACGGAGCGGGCCAATTCGCAAGATGGCGGTTCAGAGCCTAAACCGAGACGATGTGCCCGACCGATCGGAGTGCAGCGCAAGCACTGTCCAGCTGAGCGCTCTGGACCAGTACAACATCTGCGACGGCGGTGGAAACGACAAAGATCGGACATCCTGACGCCGACAGCGGCGCAGCAATCGACACCGTCATCCCAGGCTCGTCGAGCCCGTGTGCAGATCCACCCGAGTAGAAGGCAAGCCAGCGATCATCCTCGTCGGGTTCAGCTCGACGAACCCGAGTTGTGCCCTCGGGCGACTTCGCCACCATCAGGTCGTCGGGCGCGCCAGGCATTTCCACACCGGGCGGTGTGTGCTCGATCTTGAACTCGCCGTCGAGTCGCGCGATGCGCTGCGGAACTATCTCGATGGTCAACGACGTCACGACAACACCGTAGCCATTCACCCGACTCCGACATCGACGCATGCCTGCTTCGTCGGCGAGGATCACGAAGTCTTTCGGCCATGCGGAGTTTGCGTTGGTTGGGCGGAGACGACAGGTAGAAACGTGTGAGGTCGACATGGTCGACACCCTGGCGGTGCAGCCGTGCCCTTGTCTGCTGAGTCAGTTCGCGGAGTCGTAGCGGGTGCAGATCACGATCGCCTCATCCAAGGCGGCGGCGCTCCCCAGAGCATCTTCGAGTTCGGAGCGTTCCAAAGTTACGGTCACCGGTTCGGCGGCTGTGGTCACCATGATCGTCATGCTGAATGGGCGGCGAGCGAGCCGGTTCACCAGCCCGACCGGGATACCGAGGTCGCGGGCCACCTCCTTCTGAGTGCCTGGGGCTTGTGTCAGTCGACCTTTGATCTCCACCTGCCAGCGAAAATCTTGAACCGCCTCTGCGCGAATTACATCCGATGGAACCGACGAACGAGCCAGGCTTGAGATGTCGGCGCGTGGGCCGAGCTTGTTGAGTTGGCGCCGTTGTCTCCAACGCCGAAGCCGCGTGTGCATCGGACCAGAGTAGGACTCACTCTTGTCTTCTGCGTTGCAATGTCCGCTATGAGTAGATTCGACCGCGATGAGCTACACACGGCTATCGGACCGGCGACCAGGCTTCTGACTTTTGTCATCAGCCGCAGGTGGCACAGCGTGTAGATACCGATGAGGGCTACCTTCACTCAGAGCCGCTCTTCCTGAGTCGGCGAGAGCGTGAAGAACGAGTCGCACCATAAACCAAGATGCATCTGATCTCATGCGCGTGAGGGTTCCTCATGCACATCGGACTATCTCAGGGCGTCTTCAATCCAGTTCGAGAACTCGCAAGCAAGGTGCCATCGGTGTTGGCTGACCATTGTCGGCAGGGTTGGAAACGGGAACTCTACGGTCAAGATCGCTTCGAACCCCGTCTCGGTGTCGCAAAACTGGTGCCGAACACCGCCAATCGGCCGGTCCTTGCCGCCGAGCGCGACCCCGGCAATCTGGAGCGGATACTTTGGGTGCGCAGGTGTCACAAGCCCTTCAGCGTTGGTGTAGTCGACGCTGAATCTTGCTGCCAGCGGGCTACCACCGGTCGTCTCGAGCACTTCCTGACGCCCATCCTTACCGGTTCGGATAACGAAGTGGTCAGGACATGCCCGCAGCATCGCAGGCTCGTTGGACTGGGCGGTTTCCTCTCGGAACCACGCGACGAACTCCCGCGCCGTCCCACCGGTCACCGCGAGACGCGTGACGCTGACCCGGCGCCGCGAACTAATAGCAGCCTGCGCCCTTGCCAACGGCTCCGAGACTCGAATGTCTCGGCTGAGCCGATCAATGATGGTCTCGCTACCGAGGGCCAGCTTGGACTGCAAGAGCGCTTCTCGCCGAGTTGCGACACTCCCAGAGGCAGGCACATCCACCCTGAGACGCTTTGCGGCGGCTGTGATTCGGCGCCCCTCCCAGGAAAGAATCTGCTCACGGCCCAGGGTCCGGCCGCCCAAAGTCGAGCTGATCGATAGTCCGCCGGATGGCATGGCAACCTCTTAACGCTAGATTCTGTAGTGTTAAGACGACAGTAGGCTGTGGCCTCGACAAAGGTCAATCAGCGGAGGAAGCCAATGCGGGGGTGCATCACGTGACAAGCGAGAGCGTTCCCCAGGCCCCTGTGACCGCCCGTCGACATGGCGGGCGAACCGCGCGCGTTCGGCGCGACGTCCTGAATGCAACACTGCGTCATATCGCTGAGCGAGGTCTCGAGGGACTGACTATTGCCGCGATCGCCACCGCGGCCGGAGTCGCACAGACCACCGTGTACCGCCGGTGGCCGACCCCCCCGTCACTCGTTGCCGATGCCCTCTCCGACTTGGCAGCAGAGCGCAACCCAATACCCGACACTGGCGACATCCGACTCGATCTATATCAACTGGCCGATCAGATCGCGCATCTTCTGGCCGAACCGGCAATCGTGCGACTCCTAGGTGTCTCATTGGCCCTGTCGGCCGATCCCGACGTCGCCACCGCTCGAACGCTGTTCTGGGAAAATCGCTTTCGGCTTTCCCAGCCTGTGGTCGACCGTGCGATCCGTCGCGGACAACTCCGACCACACTCAAACCCCCACGAAGTCATCGAGACCCTCGTCGCACCCCTTTACTACCGACTCCTCGTGTCAGACCAAGCAATCGACCGTGACCTAATCCATCGGTGCGTAGACACCACATTGAAATTGCACGCTCAACGCGTGAAAGACAGACACCACGAAGAGACCACCACAGACGGATATAGAGGACCCAACGGGCGCAGCCCTGACTGAAAGCTACCGCGCGTCACTGGATCTGGCGTGGCTTCCACTCACACCCTAGAACGACTCTTGCAGCTCAGTCCGTCTCGTCATCAGTGATGAAAGTTTCGGGCGCTTCTCGTACGTAGCTGGTTCAAAGGCGATCGGGCCCCGCCGAGCTGCCAGCGCGTTGGCGGACGGTCGATGGGGAGCCTGAGTCTGGACAATCCACGCCACTGCCCTTGCACTCCCCCACTCCCCCCCAATTGTGGGACTTACCTCCCGGCAACACGTCTTCATACGATCTTGGCGGACCGCCCGCCAGAGCCGGAAGCTGGTGCGCCGCTCACGTTCATGCACTGCGGCCGTTGGGGAAAGACCCCATGCGGCACCCACTGAAAGGTCGATGTCGATGCGTAAGAATGCTCTTCGTTCCGCTGTGATCGGTGCGCTGGCGGTGCCGGCAGTCGTGTTCGGAGCTGTCGGTACCGCGGGGGCTGATCATGTCGATGTTCCTAAACCGACGTCGCCGCCATGGACTGAGCAGCGGGACGGGCTGACCTGGTGCTATCGGGAGTGTCTGAACTGGGACAAAACCGATCATTACGTGTGCACGACCGGAAGCCCTGCGTGGGTGCTGTGTGACGGGATCATGATCGCGGTCCGGGTATTGCCCCCGCTGAACGTCGGCGATCTCGTACCGCACAACATCATTCCCTAGATTTTCCGCCTCGAACGCTATGTCGAAAGTGCTTGATAGATGACTGTTTACGAACTAGTGGTGCTCGTAGGATTCATTGGATACGCCGTGTACCGGCAGTCCCGCAGACACGAATTGGTGGGCTCTTCCCGGTTCAAGATGGCTTTGATCTACATCGTCGTCGGACTCGTCATCGGTGGGCTGCACTTGCCGGTCGGAGTGATCGGCTACGGCTTCCTGGCCGCCAGCATCGCCCTGAGCGTGGTGGTGGGTCTGATCCGAGGCCGCTACACCCGACTGTGGCGTGAAGCTGATGGGCGCGTTTACGTCCAGGGCACGACGTTCACCATCGGCATCTTCGTGGCCATGGTCGTCGTCAAGTTTGGTCTCGGTACCGCCGCCTACCTACTCGGCAACAGCGACCACGGCGGAATCGGCGAAATCGTCATCATGATCGGCACCATGATCGCCGTGCAGGCCGAATTACTGTGGCGCCGGGCGCAACCCCTACATCCCCGCACAACCGACCGAACCGACGCCCGCCGCACACCGTCCAGTCATCGACCATGAGGAGACCCGACACTATGAGACGACGGACCTACGCCGCGACAACGGCAGCACTGTGTGCGGGACTGCTCCTGCTGACCGCCGCGTGCACCGATGACGACTCCGCATCGACCCCCAGCTCGTCATCATCAGTAATCACCACTACCGCAACCGATTCCGCTGATCACGACAGCGGCAGCAACGGCGCAGGGGGCGGAGGCAGGAGCACGACCACAGTGGAGCCGCCGACAACAACGACGGACCCTCCTGACTTGACCGGCGTGACGCGCGAAACACCACCGAACCTGACCGGCGTCACCCGCAACACCAACATCAACCCACCCGCGTCGCAATGAGCACTACACCTCCGGGACAGTGGCACCGGGTAGGACAGCGGTACCAGACAGCAGAACCCGCGGCGTGAATGCTCGGCCCGCGCCCGGCTTCTCAGCGCCCGCCCGGCTAGCTGCAGGTTTCCGCCCGGGGTCGCCAGAAGACTCCGACTCCGGGCCCTCCCCGATTACGACGTCGCCGCACGAGGGATTTCGGGGCCCTAGTTGGGGGCACGTTGCGGTGGTCGCCGCAGCGGCGGTGGCGGTGGGAATATGGCATGTAGTCGCGATACCGATCACCGATCCGCACTACTCGATTTTCGGCAATTACGCCGATCTGCAGATCTACCGTGCCGGCGCGCAGGCTGTCCGCGCGGGTACCGGCCTCTACAACGGGCCTGTGCTGTGGGGAATGCAGTGGACTTACACCCCGTTCGCCGCTGCACTTTTCACACCACTAGCGGTGATGAGCCAGCACCTCGCCAATATCGTCTGGTGGAGTGCCACTTTCGCTGCTCTCGTCTTCGTGGTGGGCCGTTCAATGTGCAGCCTGGGCTATCGGGTCACCATCCGAACTGCGCTGTCGTCTGTGTTCTTGGCCTTCGTCGTCACTTCATTCGAACCGATCCGCGACACCTTCTGGTTTGGCCAGATCAATGTCTTCCTGATGGCACTGATTCTGTGTGACCTTCTCCAACCCAGTAAGTCACGGCTGCGGGGGTTCGGAGTCGGCGTAGCGGCCGGCATCAAACTCACCCCGCTGTTGTTTCTCATCTATCTGATGCTCACCCGACAATGGCGAGCCTGTCTCAACGGGCTGCTCGGATTCACGTCCACGATCGTCGTGGGTTACGTTGTTGCGCCTCACGATTCGTGGACGTACTGGAGTGGACGGTTCCTTGATGCAGCGAACGTCGGTGGCGTCGACGCCCCGGCCAACCAATCCATCAACGGTTTCTTCGCCCAGATGCTCCGGTTCTACGACATCACCCGCTACCTCAATGACGCCACCGGGACGTTCGAGTCACCCATGTGGTTGTGGCTCTGCGCCGCCCTACCGGCACTGGGCCTGGGTTTGTGGGCCGCTGCCGTCGCCCACCATCAGCGTCAGGAACTTCTGGCCATCACCGTGACAGCGATGACCGCAACCGCGGTGTCCCCGTTCTCCTGGGGCCACCACTGGGTCTGGTTCGTGCCTCTGTTCATCATCACGCTGCACTCCGCATGCACACGTCCTTCCGCACTGCGGTTGATGGCGCCCGCGGCCCTGGCGGTCCCGGTGTTCGCGTGGTGGTGGAACTATTGGGGCAGCGGACCCTGGCGCGACACCGACCACGTCATCGGCATCGGACTGTTCATGCTGCCTCGGCCCGACAACCCTCACTGGTGGCAACAGCTGACCGTCCCCCTTTACGCCGGGTGCTACGTGCTGATATTCGTCGTCGTCACCTCGTCAATTCTTGTGTCCCGACGCCGATAGCCGTACCGGCATGACACCCTTGCCCGCTTCTCAACGTCGGCGTCCATGTAGTTCCTCGATTTCCGGGTGTGCTCGCCGTGGCACACCCGGGATTCACTTCGTTTCGACTGTCTGCGCGCTTTCGCAAGCGGCGTGGTCGTATTCGTGGCGCACCGTGGCGCTGGCGGTGGCCTCGATGACGGTGGCCAGGTGTGGGCGTCCCGGGGGCGCGACGCGAATAGTGACTGAACCCGATTGCGCGGCATCGAGGTGCAGGGCCGCGGCGTGCTGAAGACGGGCGGCGACGAGGGTTTCGGCGTCATCTAAGGCGCCGTCGTCGAACAACAGCACAGAGACACCGCGGGCCCGGGCCGCCCATGCCGCCCGAGCCACGTCCGGAGTGTCGAACGCTCTGGCACGGATGCTGTCGCGCAGGCGCGCCTCGAGAAGAGTTGCGTTCGTTCGCTGTTGATCTGACAACCCGGCCTGGTCAGCTATTGCGGTGAGCATGGGCCGGGCCAGTTCATCGAGACGTCGGAGTTGATAGGCGCGTTCGACCCGAGCCGCTTCGATAGCAGCCCGCTCGGCACTGCGCGCAGCGTGTTCAGCACGCAACCTGTAAATATCACGGGCGGCAGGACGCAAGATCGCTGCAAAAAAGGTGGCCATCATCATCACTCCCGCGTTCGACAGGTACACCGGCACTGCCACCTCCGGTCCCTGACCTGTCGCGATTCCCCACCATGCGTACACCGCACATGCCGCGACCTGACCGGCCCACGCCCAGCCGACCCGACCCCGAACGCACAGGAACGCACACACGACCACGCCGCCACCGACGGTCGCTGAGGCCTGCAGCGGATCGCTCAGAGGAACTGGAAGGCCCGGCCACACCACGGCGATCTGCAACGCCGGGACCGCCGCGCAGACCATCCCCGCCCACCGGTGAATGGGATCTCCGCGCGCAGCGACGACCACGACAACTCCCGCCGCCAGTAGCGCCAATGACCCCATCGCCGGAGCAAGTGACATGCCAGAAGCGAAAGAGCCCGCCGTCGCTACGACAGCGCAGGCCACAAACCCCGCGGCCACCGCCGTTGCCCATCTGGTTTGCATGCCGATGATCGTGGAGGCATCACCACGATGCGCACCCTCAGCCCCATCCAGCAGTATCTGCCGCCGGTGGAGCGCCCGGAGTGCACGACCGCGTGATCGGGACGAGACACCGCCGAGGGAACCGGTCGATGACGCTGTTCGCGGTGTACCCGGGCCCGCGGGTTGCGCCCATTCGAGTTCGACCACGGTTCCAGCACCTCGTTGACTGACGATCGCCGAACGGCCACCAGGCACACTCTTCAACCGTGCGGTGATACTGCCTGCGATTCCGAAACGGCCCATCCCTGCCGTCTCGGGATCAAATCCTTGACCGGAGTCGACGACGTCGACCTTGAGTCGACCGGCAGCGAGCTCGATGTTGACCCGGGTGTGGGCGGCCGGCCCTGCGTGTGATGCGCTGTTACGCACTGCTTCTGCCATGGCAGCAGCAACTGCCGACACAGCGTCTACCGGGAACGTCAGAGCCGGGTCGTGGACGTAGGTGGTCAGCGCGACGTCGTGGTCGCAGTCTGCCAGGGCTCGCTGTAGCCGCTTCATCACCGCTGCCGCCGATTCTGGGGCGCTGTCGCCGGTAGGGGCGGCAAGCCCATCGAGTGCGGTCAGCGCCGCCCTCGCCTGCGCCGGCAGACGTCGGGGGGTGTTGGTACGGGCAGCCTCGAGCAGCGTGGCAATCACCCGATCGTGCACCAGGGCATCAAACCGGGCGCGTTCGCCATCACGGGCAACCCGTGCCGCGGCGGACGCAGCGTCTCGGCCCACCTCCTCACGGGTGGCATCCAGCTCCCCGGCGGTACGTACAGCCATCATCACTCCGGCGACGAAAACACCGCTGAATCCCAAGGCCCACACAGTTTCTGTACTGACCCGCACCCACAGGTCCTGCGGCGTCCGCAACGGCAGTTGATTGATCACCGACGATCCTGCGGTGGCGGCCGCTTGCACCGCACACACCCAGACCGGCCGCCACACCAGCGCGGCGCACAACCCGACCAACCCCGAAAACGTCACCAACCATGTACCGCGGGTCCCGGTGAGACCTTCCCCCGTCCACGCCACCAGCCACCCCGCCGCTGCCACCACATACCCCGCCACGGCCGCCACCGCGAAAACCCGAACATAGCGCGTACCAGTGCCAAACGTTGCCGCCAACAACGCAACGCCTGGGCCGAACACCACCACGATCGCCGTCGGCGTCCACCATCCCGAAACCACCGCCGCCTCACGCCACATCTCTGGCAGTGCCACTGCAAAGTAAGCCACATATCCCGCTCCGATGAACCGGGCCACCAGACGGACAATCCACGCGCCGTCGACCGCGGCCGCGGGGCGCATCGCCGACCTGGCTCGTACAGCCATGCCAACGGCGCTTTGGACGTAGGGCACGGTACTCACTGGCGCGGTGTGCGCCCAGGCATCGGGAGCCAGCCATCCTCCACGGCCCGCTTGAAGAGGTCGAGCTTCGAGCGGGCAGGCCGTCCGGCCTGTGCATACTTCTCCCGAATGCGCTTGAGGTACTCGTGGACGGTATCGACCTGCACCCCCACTTGCTGGGCTACCCGCCCCGAGGTCTCGCCCGAGGCGTATAGCGCCAGCACCCGCTGCAACTGTGGACTCAGGTGCACTGCAACAAGATCGGGATCACCGTCGATCGCCGCGGCCCACTCGGTACCCAACACCGCCTCACCCCGCCCGGCCGCCCTGATCGCAGCGAGCACATCTCGCTGCGGCGCCGATTTGAGAACCACGCCCAGCGCCCCTGCCCGCGCAGCCGACCGCAACAGCTCCGGATACTCCCCCGACGTGTACACCAACACCTGCGCACCCGCCTGGTGCAACTGCTCCACGTTGTCTTGGGGACTCGACCCGTCAGCCAATCTCAGATCGAGCACCACCACATCTACATTCGGTGCCAACGCCATCAACTGCGGCACCGATGTCCCGGCACCCACCCACTCCAGATCCGCACACTCGGACACGACCCGCTCGATTCCCCACACCGGGGACTGATGATCGTCGACCATTCCCACCCGACACCCAGACACAGCTCACTCCATCCACCCCGACAGCAGATCGGCCCCAGTCACTCAAACTACCGCCATGGACAGGCCCCCGCAGACATTCTTCGACGTCGCGTATCGAAGCTGATCCCCCCAGTTATGGGACTAACCCACCCGATCCCCACGCTCTATCCTGGCCGAGCATGGCAAGCCGCCGCACCCCGTACGTCCGAAACATCAAACGCCTCAACAGTAATGGAACCTCATGCCATGAGTAGCAGCCGAACCATCATCGATCAGCACATCGACGCTTTCAACAATCGCACCCCGGACACAGAACCGTGGGCCACCGACGCTGAACTCGTATCGCCTGGCGGAACCTTCACCGGCCGCGACGAAGTGCTGGGTTTCCTGTCAGTGTTCCAACACGCCTTCTCCGATGGCACGCTCAGCGTCAACTCGGCCATCATCGACGGTGACCACGTCTCGGTCGAAGGTGCGTTCAACGGCACTCACGACGGCATCTTGCACAGTCCGTCCGGGCCCGTGCATGCGACCGGCAAGGCGGTGTCGTTCCGCTGGAGCGCCAGCTACGTCGTTCGTGCATCCGAACTCGCTTCTGAACACCTCTACTTCGACCAACTCGATTTCCTTGCCCAGCTCGGGCTACTACCGGTCGAACACACTCCCGCACAATAGAACCAGCGCTACCAAAAGGTGGCTCAGTCGCGTGACCGCCCTTGCCCCGACCGCCTGTCAGACGAAGCCGCAAAAGGACGCCGCCACGTGCTGTTCGCTTGGCAGCTCAGCGAGGACGACGCCGTCGACACCGTCCCATTTCGGGGACTGTTGAACTACAGCTCCGCGCGGTTATCGTCGCCTGGCGTGCTGGCCCGGGGCGCTGCTCAAAGATGTTGACAGAGAATGGATGTGTGCCATGACGGGGAGGAACAGGGTACGGCCAGGAGTGCGACCACACGGTGCGATCGCGGCAGCGGGCGCAGTGTCAATGCTCGGCGCGTTGCTGGTGGGCCCCGGGATGGCCTCGGCCGAGCCGCCAACGGCAGGGTGTACGCAGCCGGACCGCGCCGGGGTGGTTCGGTGCATCTACACCACCGCAGGCACCCACGCCCTGACTGTGCCACTGAACGTGGGGTCGGTGCAGGTGAGCGCTGTAGGTGGCCGCGGTGGGTCCCACCAAGGAACATTCGCACATTCGTCAGGTGGTCAGGGGGCAGTGGTGACAGGAACGGTGTCGATGCCAACCGGGACAAGGACACTGTTCGCAGTGGTCGGGGGCAACGGCGGAGACACCGTCGAAGGACCCGACGACACCCCAGGGGCAGCAGGCGCCAATGGCGGCGGCAACGGAGGTCGTCCCTACTGGCCAGGTCGTGAAGATCAGGCTCCCGGAGCGGGCGGCGGCGGCGCATCCGATGTACGCACCGACGCAACTGACCTCACCTCTCGGGTGCTCGTCGCAGCCGGTGGCGGTGGCGCCACCTACTTCCTCGACGGCAACGATGCAGATACCCCCAGCACCCAAGTCGAAGCCGGCCAGGCAGCCACAGCCACCGCCGGAGGCGCAGGAGGACAAAGCCGGTTCAGCTCAGTCGGCTTCGGAAAACCAGGCCGGCTCGGTGTCGGCGGAGATGGCGGATCAGTCATCGCCGGCCAAGGTGTAAGCACGATCATCGGTGGCGGAGGTGGCGGTGGCGGACTCTACGGCGGCGGCGGCGGCTCAGTTGATGCTCTTGGAAGCGGCGGCGGCGGCTCCTCCCTGCATCCCGCGGGAGGCGCGACTGCGCTGAGCGCAGAAGCCCCCTCGATCACCATCACCTACCAGCTACCCAAGCCCCCCTGCACCGGGTTGATCTGCATCACCCCAGGAAGTCTCGGCAGCAGCTGACACAAACGGGCCATTCCGGTCGCCCCAGGAAGCCGCTTACGCTGACGCATGACCGCGAACGCGTCCCCGACCTCGGGCCGAAACCCATCTCGTTCTCTGACCTATTGGGCGTTCGCCCTCGTCGTTGTGCTGTATTTGATGATCATCCAGGTCGGTGGACGCGTCATCGGCGGCCTCGCCGACGAGGACAACACCTTCACCATCCGCGGTGTGGTGGCCACCATGGCGGTGCCACTGGGGCTTGCCCTCATCTTCACCTATGCGGCGTCACGTGCCTTCCAGCGCAACACCCCGCGACAGTAACGTTGTGGCCGGGCAACTCGAGCTGGGAGGGACGATGGCGGCGAACATGAACGGGCGATGCGCAACACCGCCGGCACGGTCGCACGAACGCGAGGTGCTGAGGCTGGCAACGCGATGTGCCGGCGGTGTTTTCGCCGCGGCCACGGTGGTGATGTGGCGGTATGAGCGTTTGATGCACGAGACGGGCGGCCCAGGAATCATCGCTCTGGAGGTCGCCGGAACGCATCGGCGCGCAACCGAGATCATCAGCACCTGGGGACCGCAAGGCGTTGCGGCGGCGCGTAAATCGGTGTGGCTCGATTTCGGCTACATGAGCATTTACGGCACGTTCGCAGCCCTACTGTCTGAAAGGGCACGCCGCCGACACAGTGACCGTGCGATAAGCATTCCGCAGTACCTGGTTCCGGCGGCGTGCCCTTTCAGAC
>NZ_PEBD01000003.1 GCF_002735905.1 Williamsia muralis | reverse complement strand
CATCAACAACATCACCGTGCCATGCATGGTGAACAACTGGTTGTACTGCTCAGTCGACAAGAACTGCAGACCAGGCGCCGTCAACTCGGTACGCATCAACAACGCCATCAAGCCACCGATGAGGAAAAACGCAAAACACGCAACCAAATACATGATGCCCAGCATCTTGTGATCGGTCGTCGTCAACATCTTGTAGATGAACGAACCCTTGGCACCCGTGCGCTCGGGATAAGGCCGAACCGGAGCCACCTGAGTGGTGGGCTGGTCTACCGCGGTCACTGATCCTCCTGTGGCCGATCTGCTCATCTGTGTTGGACAGCATGACGTGAAACTCAGCTGATCGTAAACCCTCACACCCTCATCAGCCGAGCCGGTCCTACGAACTGTCGTAGCGCGTCGTCGCCACCCCGCTCGGAAAGCCCGCTCACAACACCGCGGCGGCACTGGTAATCCAGTGCCGCCGCGATGTGAGAGAACTCAGTTGTACCTGGTCAGCGCGGATCAGGATCCGTCGACGCCTCGTGCGTCCCGACAGTGAACGGATCGCGCCGGATCTTCTCGGCGGTGTCGCTGGTGCCACCGTGGGCCGCACCGACGTGTGCTTCTTCGCGCATCCGGTCGACCATGTGCGGGTAATGCAACTCGAACGCCGGACGCTCCGAACGGATCCGCGGCAGCTCGGTGAAGTTGTGCCGCGGCGGCGGGCAACTGGTCGCCCACTCCAACGAGTTACCAAAGCCCCACGGATCATCCACCGTCACCACCTCGCCATACCGGTAGCTACGGAACACATTCCACAAGAACGGCAACGTCGAAGCACCCAGAATGAACGCACCCACCGTCGACACGATGTTCAACGAGGTGAACCCATCAGTGGACAGGTAATCGGCATACCGACGCGGCATACCCTCGTTACC
>NZ_PEBD01000027.1 GCF_002735905.1 Williamsia muralis | reverse complement strand
CTGTCCCTGAACCAGATCATGGTCCGAGGTTAGATATCCAATACGATCAGAGTGGTATTTCAACAACGACTCCACACACACTGGCGTGCATGCTTCACAGTCTCCCACCTATCCTACACAAACCGAACCGAACACCAATACCAAGCTATAGTGAAGGTCCCGGGGTCTTTTCGTCCTGCCGCGCGTAACGAGCATCTTTACTCGTAATGCAATTTCGCCGAGTCTGTGGTTGAGACAGCAGAGAAGTCGTTACGCCATTCGTGCAGGTCGGAACTTACCCGACAAGGAATTTCGCTACCTTAGGATGGTTATAGTTACCACCGCCGTTTACTGGGGCTTAAATTCTCAGCTTCACACCGAAGTGTTAACCGGTCCTCTTAACCTTCCAGCACCGGGCAGGCGTCAGTCCGTATACATCGTCTTACGACTTCGCACGGACCTGTGTTTTTAGTAAACAGTCGCTTCTCTCTGGTCTCTGCGACCACACCCAGCTCACAACGAAAAGTTGATCACCAGACGTGGTCCCCCTTCTCCCGAAGTTACGGGGGCATTTTGCCGAGTTCCTTAACCACAGTTCTCTCGATCGCCTTAGTATTCTCTACCTGACCACCTGTGTTGGTTTGGGGTACGGGCCGTGTCGCCACTCGCTAGAGGCTTTTCTCGGCAGCATAGGATCATGGAATTCGCCTCATTCGGCTACGCATCACCTCTCAGGATATATGAGACACGGATTTGCCTATGTCTCTCCCTACAGGCTTACAC
>NZ_PEBD01000026.1 GCF_002735905.1 Williamsia muralis | reverse complement strand
GTCGTGGACATCGGCTACTGCGGCATCTGCGCCACCATGTGTACGTATTTGTTCTGTCCGTCGGTAGCCATGCTCCTCACTTCCCGCTCATGCGCTCGACCACGGGCGCAAACTGTTCGTAAGCCCTATCACCGATCGTAAAGTAGGAGAATCCGAACTCCTCGCGACGTTGTTCGAGCTGCTCACAGATGTCATCGACCGACCCGACGAGAGCATGCGGAAATGCCCGGAGCTCGGCTCGGTTGAAGCCGGTGCGATCGATCAGGGCCTTTTCGGTGACGTCGGTCTTGCCCTCGATCGCCACGAAATACGCGCCGGTCTCGATCTCGATGTCTCCGAACCGATCGCCGGCGCCGTCCCGAACCCAGTCCATCTTCTTGTGGGTCTCTTCGACGGTGGAGGTGAGCACACTGTCCGAACCCAGGACACCCGAACGGTTGTTGAAGTTGATGCTCGCGATGTCGGCGGTCCTACCGGCAAGCGTCAGGACCCGGCGAGCGCCGCCTCCGACCATGATCGGGGGCGCGGTCTCGGGTACGGGCAGCGGAGCGAACCCCGCTGCCTTGACGATCTTGCCGTCCACGTCGATCTGTTCGCCGCGGAACTGCTGGGCGATGAGTTCGATCGTCTCCTCGAGACGGTCCACCCGGGACCCCGCCGAAGGGAAATCGATACCCATGGCTTCGTATTCGGCCCCGAGCCATCCCGCTCCCAGCCCGATCTCGATCCGGTCGGGCGCGAACATCGCAAGCGTTGCAGCCTCTTTGGCCAGCACAACCGGTTCGTGGTAGCTGGTGCAGAACATTCGGCACCCCACCTTCAGGGTCTCGGTCACCTCGGCCGCCACGGCCATGCTCGTGATCGGGGCCATCGTCACCGGCCGATGGCCCCGATCACGAGCATGGCCGTGGC
>NZ_PEBD01000025.1 GCF_002735905.1 Williamsia muralis | reverse complement strand
GTCCAGCGTGTTCAACGAAGCATCCTCGGCGTCCGGTGGGGTGCCGGCCGCCGAGGATGCTTCGTTGAACACGCTGGACTATGCGGTCACTCCAGATGGCCGGTTGGCGGGCACGTTTGATGTGGATGCGGTCACTGGCGAGAAGATGATGTCCGCTCTGGACGTGTGGTCCAGGCCCCGTCCCGAACCCGACGGCAGCGCAGATACCCGCACACCGTCGMAACGACGGGCTGATGCSCTGCATCAACTCCTCGATTGTGGTGGCGGTGGGCAATCGCTGGTATCGGCGCCGAGAACAGAAGTGGCCGTGACCGTTCCGGCTGATCATCCCGACCGTGCGTCACTGCGGTGGATGGGCCCGGTCACCGAAGCAACCGCAGCCGCAGCTGCGTGTGATGCGGAGATCACCTCGATCACCCTGGACGGACAGCAGGTGCCGATCGATCTGAGCCCACCCAAGCGTTTGTTTACCGGGCCTGTGCGGAAAGCGATTTTGCTTCGCGATACCTGCTGCATCAAGTGTGGGGCGCCGGCGACCTGGTCGGACTGCCATCACATCGTGCACTGGGCTGACGGAGGACCCACCACCCTGGGTAACGGCTGCCTACTCTGCCGGACCTGTCATCGGGCCGTGCACCGCACCGACTGGGACATCACCATGGGCGCCGACGGACACCCCTGGCTCATCCCACCCGCCGACATCGACCCCACCCGACAACCACTACCAGCCTACAACCGCCGAACCCTCACCCTCGCAGCATAAGTCGACGAACAGTTGCCCTCCGCGCCCTCGATGTGGTCGAGACGGCGCAAGACCTTCGACAACTCCATAGTGTCAGCTCCGCGCGGATGTTTTGCGACTCCCAGGCGTGTGGGCGGTGCAATTGCGCGCCGTCAGTACTGCTGCTGGCCGGCCATCTGGGTCTGGA
>NZ_PEBD01000024.1 GCF_002735905.1 Williamsia muralis | reverse complement strand
ACTCGGGTATGGCCGGGGCGCCGTCGAACGACCACACGCGGGCATTCATCGGCGCCGGTACCGTACCGGCCGAGGTCTTGGCCGAGCTGATCTGTCAGACGCGTCCGCAGGTCCTCGTCGGGTACGACCCGGTGGGCAGCTACGGGCATCCTGACCACATCCAGRTACATGCGATCTGCGCCCGGGCCATCGAGCTCGCGGCAGCGTCAGAGACCCGGCCGTGGACGGTGAGCAAGCATTACTGGACGGTAACCTAAGAATCGGCGCGTGCCGACGGGCTGGCSTCTGCGCAGACGCGGGTGCCTTCGGGCTGGCGGATGCCGCTGGCGGGAGAGCTGCCCAGCCATCCCGATGCCGAGGTCACGACGGCCATCGACGTGCGAGAGGTGTACGACCACAAGGTCCGGGCACTTGCCGCTCATGCGACACAGGTCACGGTGTCGGCGTCGGGTACCGAGTACGCGTTGTCCAACAACATCATTCAGCCCATCTTCGCCGAGGAACACTACATCTTGGTGTCCGGGGTCCAGGGGCCTGCGGGGCCGGGAGGCCGTGAGCCGGACCTGTTCGGGGGGCTGTGATGCGCAGGGCGCTGCTGGTTCTCCTCTGGCTGGACGGATTCCTGGTCGGGATCGCCTCGGTGGCGTTCCTCCAGCTGACCATCGGCACCGTACAGATGCCGATCAGCGCCGTGGTGGCGGCCGCTGCGAACTGTGGCGGCCGTCGAGTACGTCACTCGCGCTCTGGTCGGTCAGCCGCAGCAGATCGGCCGGCCTCAACCGTGTCGGGAGGTGGT
>NZ_PEBD01000023.1 GCF_002735905.1 Williamsia muralis | reverse complement strand
CGTCTGCACGGTGATCGATGGCTGCGTCGAAGCCGAGCTCGTCTTTGAGGTAGGCCACCTTGTCTGGTCCGCCGGCGATCCCGACCGCACGGGCGCCCTTGAGCTTGGAGATCTGCCCGACCGCTGACCCGACCGGGCCGGCAGCCGCGGCCACCACCACCGTCTCGCCCGGCTGCGGCTTTCCGATGGTCAGCAGCCCTGCGTATGCGGTGAAGCCGGGCATACCGAGAACGCCGAGCGCGGTGGACGGCGAGATGGCCTCTGGATCGAGCTTGCGGAGGTATTTTGCCTGTTCAATCGAGTGGGTGCGCCAGCCGGCGTACCCGAGCACCACGTCGCCAGGCGCGAAGTCGTCGACGGTCGAGGTGAGGACGCGTGAGACCGTGGCCCCCACCATCGTGTCGCCGATCTCGACCGGTGCGGCATACGACTTGGCCGCACTCATCCGGCCACGCATGTAGGGGTCCAGCGACAAATACAGGGTTTCCAGCGCCACCTCGCCCGGCCCCGGCTCGGAGAGATCGAATTCTTCGAATCGGAAATCGGAATCCTTGGGTTCGCCGTGTGGGCGTGCTGCCAGGACGATGCGGGTGCCGTTGGTCATGTATCTCCTCGTCGAGAATTGTTGCGGTCTCCCTCGTCAACAGCCGAGGGTGACAGTGCTGTTCCGTCGGCTGCCGAATGTGAGGCAACTCAAGTCACCATCGTCGCTCATCTGGTTCGCTACGGTGGGCCGATGAGCAGCAATACGCGACCGGCGTCCGAACTTTCCGGCCGGGCTCGACAGAACCAGATCTACACCGACGGCGTCTTTGGACGAAAACCCAAGGTACCCACTAATTTCGACGATCTGGAACGCGCTGCCAAGCGCAAGATGTCCGCGAAGGCGTGGGCCTATGTCGCCGGCGGGGCGGGTGACGGCAGCACCATGCGTGCAAACCGCCACGCCCTCGACAGCTGGGCGATCGTTCCCAGGATGCTGCGCGACGTGTCAGTGCGGAGTCTGTCCACCGAGCTGTTCGGACAGCAGTTGCCGGCACCGATCCTGTTCTCTCCGGTCGGTGCGGGCGGCCTCGTCTTTCCGCAGGCCGACGTCCACATCGGCCGGGCCGCCGCCGAACTCGGTGTGCCGTACATCTTCTCCAGCCAGGCCAGCGCGCCGATGGAGAGCACTGCCGCGGCGATGGACGAGGTGTCGCCCGGGGCGCCCCGTTGGTTTCAGCTGTACTGGTCGAGCGACGAGCAACTGGTGGACAGCTTCCTGCAGCGCGCCGAGAAGTGCGGTGCGGCGGCCATCGTGGTCACGCTCGACACCACCATGCTGGGATGGCGGCCGCAGGACCTGAACCTGGGGTCGCTGCCGTTCGCGCAGGGGC
>NZ_PEBD01000022.1 GCF_002735905.1 Williamsia muralis | reverse complement strand
ACATCCTGTCGCCCGCGTCGGGTCGTCCGCTGGCCATGCCGCGTCTGGACATGGTGACCGGTCTGTTCCACCTCACCACGCTCAAGGAGCAAGCGGTCGGCGCGTACACCGCATCGACCGACGGCGACATCGAGCGCGGCGTGTACTCCAGCCCGGCCGAGGCCATCATGGCCGTCGACCGCGGTCTGCTGAGTGTGCAGGCTCCGATCAAGGTCCGGCTGACGCATCAGCGTCCGCCGGCCACCGTCGAGCGTGAGCGTTTCCCCGAGGGCTGGAAGTTCGGCACCCCGTGGGAGATCCACACCACGCTGGGCCGGGTCATGTTCAACGAGCTGCTGCCCAACGACTATCCGTTCGTCAACGAGCAGATGCCGAAGAAGCGTCAGGCCACGATCATCAACGACATGGCCGAGCGCTACCCGATGATCGTTGTCGCGCAGACCGTCGACAAGCTCAAGGACGCCGGTTTCTACTGGGCGACCCGCTCGGGTGTCACCATCGCCATGTCCGACGTGCTGGTCTCGCCGGACAAGAAGCAGATCCTCGACAAGTACGAGGAGCGGGCCGACGGCCTGGAGCGCAAGTTCCAGCGTGGTGCACTGCCATCTGGTCACCGTCGAAGTCGGCGTTGAACGCCTCACACACCAGCGGGTGCAGCTGGATGGCCTTGCCCTCCACGAGCTGCGGCTCGAACGCCTGGATGCCCAGACGGTGCAGGGTGGGTGCACGGTTGAGCAGCACCGGGTGTTCGGCGATGACCTCTTCGAGCACGTCCCACACGGCGGGGCGCTGACGCTCCACCATCCGCTTGGCGGACTTGATGTTCTGTGCCTGGTTCAGGTCGACGAGACGCTTCATCACGAACGGCTTGAACAGCTCGAGAGCCATCAGCTTGGGCAGACCACACTGATGCAGCTTGAGCTGCGGGCCGACGACGATGACCGAACGGCCCGAGTAGTCGACGCGCTTGCCGAGCAGGTTCTGACGGAAACGACCCTGCTTGCCCTTGAGC
>NZ_PEBD01000021.1 GCF_002735905.1 Williamsia muralis | reverse complement strand
AGGTAAATCCATCCATCGGCATCGCGGTAGGCCAGGTCTCCGGACCAGAACATCCCGTGACGCATCCGGTCCTCTGTGGCGCCGGGGTCGTTGTAGTAGCCCGAGAAGAACCCTGCCCCTTCGAGATTGACGATCTCACCGACGGCTTCATCGGCATTGGCCAGCGCACCCGATTCGTCGAATTGCGCCACAGCACATTCTTCGATGGTGGTGGAGTTGTAGATCGCGACTCCCGGGAAACCCTTCCCGATCGACCCCAGGGGTGTGCCCTCTTCGCGGGTGATGATGACAGCACTCTCGGTGGAGCCGAAACCGTCCCAGACGGTGCAGCCGAAACGCCGGCCGAACTCGATGATGTCGCGGTCGGTGGCCTCGTTGCCAAAGGCCACCCGGAGTTGATTGTCTGCATCGTCGGGCCGCTCTTCGGTGGCCAGCACGTACGCCAGCGGCTTGCCGACGTAATTCATGTACGTGGCGCCGTACCGCCGGATGTCGTCGACGAACCGCGACGCCGAGAACGTGGCCGGAGCCATGGCGGCCCCGGCGTTGACGGCCACACTCCAGCCGGCGAGCACCGCGTTGGAATGGAACAGCGGCATGGAGAGGTAACACGTGTCGGCCGGACCCAGTTCGTACTTCTCCGCGAGCATCTGACCGGCGAACAGCACCATCATGTGAGCCACCTGAACCGCTTTCGGATCGCCGCTGGTTCCCGAGGTGAAGATCATCATGAAGGTGTCGGTGACCTGCGCCTCGTGGTGCGGGACAAGGGGTCCCGCGTCACGAGGCGCAGGTCACCGACACCTTCATGATGATCTTCACC
>NZ_PEBD01000020.1 GCF_002735905.1 Williamsia muralis | reverse complement strand
CATATCCCGCTCCCGCGCCCGCAGCCGCCAGGGCGCCGACGGCCACTCGGCTGGTTCGGCGGCCACGGCCTCGACGCCACCGCCGGTGCGTTCGACGGGATGGGGTTCAAACCGGGGAAGCCCTCCGCCACCGTCGCGGGTATCAGCGAAGCCGGGGGAGCGCTCATCGCAATCGGCGCAGCCACCCCGGTGGCGGCCGCCGGTGCTGTCGGCGCGATGATCGGCGCTGCCGCAGTGCACAAGCCGGCCGGCTTCTTCGCAACCGCAGGCGGCTACGAATACCCGGCCACGCTGGGCCTTGCCGCCGCCGCGCTGGCTCTCACCGGCCCTGGCAAGTACTCCGTCTACGCGGCTCTCGGGTATCGGCTCAACAACCGCCGAGTGGCCGTCGGCGCCCTGGCGGCTGCGGGCGCGGGAGCGGGATATGTCGTGGCGCGACGTCAGAAGGCCGTCGCACAGGCGTCCGCTGCAGCGGAGTCCACCGAAACCGCGTAGTCGCGCCCGGTGGTCCCCGGGTCGCCTCGGTGTCGTCGGCGTCGGGTCTCGACGTCGACGACGCGGCCGGCGCCCGGCGGTGCGCGGCTACGTTTTCGGCACTTGCGTCACCACGATCGGGGTGTCGAATGAGAAGATGTGGGACGTGGATGCGCGTGCCAAGAACAATGTGAAGATCGTCGGGCGGGATGGTGGCCCGACGATCATGCTGGCCCACGGTTTCGGATGTGACCAGAATCTGTGGCGGCTGGTCACCGAGCGACTGATCGCGGACTACCGCGTTGTGCTCTTCGACCATGTGGGAGCCGGTGCCTCGGATCCCTCGGCGTGGGACGCCGAGCGCTATTCCACCCTCGATGCCTACGCCGAGGACGTTCTGACCCTGATCGAGGATCTCGACCTGCGAGATGTCGTGTTCGTCGGTCACTCGGTCGCCTCGATGATCGGTGTCCTCGCCGTCGCCGCCGACCCGAGCAGGTTCGCCAAACTCGTGCTGCTCACTCCTTCGCCGCGGTACGTGGACGACGAGTCCGACGGCTACCGGGGCGGCTTCACCCGAGCCGACATCGACGAACTGCTCGAGTCGCTCGAGGCCAACTACCTGGGGTGGTCGCAGACCATGGCCCCGAACATCATGGGCAATCCCGAGCGCCCCTAGCTCGGCGGCGAATTGACTGAGCGGTTCTGCCGCACCGATCCTGCCAAGGCGCTGGTGTTCGCGCGCACCACCTTCCTGTCCGACAATCGTGAGGACCTCGCGAGGGTGAGGATCCCGACCCTCGTCATCGAGTGCGCCAGGGACTCGCTGGCACCGCGCCACGTCGGCGCC
>NZ_PEBD01000002.1 GCF_002735905.1 Williamsia muralis | reverse complement strand
GCCCGGCTTTAAGGGATTCGCTCCACCTCACGGTATCGCAGCCCTCTGTACCGGCCATTGTAGCATGTGTGAAGCCCTGGACATAAGGGGCATGATGACTTGACGTCATCCCCACCTTCCTCCGAGTTGACCCCGGCAGTCTCCTGCGAGTCCCCACCATTACGTGCTGGCAACACAGGACAAGGGTTGCGCTCGTTGCGGGACTTAACCCAACATCTCACGACACGAGCTGACGACAGCCATGCACCACCTGTACACCAACCACAAGGGGGGCCATATCTCTATGGCTTTCTGGTGTATGTCAAACCCAGGTAAGGTTCTTCGCGTTGCATCGAATTAATCCACATGCTCCGCCGCTTGTGCGGGCCCCCGTCAATTCCTTTGAGTTTTAGCCTTGCGGCCGTACTCCCCAGGCGGGGTACTTAATGCGTTAGCTACGGCACGGATCCCGTGAAAAGGAACCCACACCTAGTACCCACCGTTTACGGCGTGGACTACCAGGGTATCTAATCCTGTTCGCTACCCACGCTTTCGCTCCTCAGCGTCAGTTACTACCCAGAGACCCGCCTTCGCCACCGGTGTTCCTCCTGATATCTGCGCATTTCACCGCTACACCAGGAATTCCAGTCTCCCCTGTAGTACTCAAGTCTGCCCGTATCGCCCGCACGCTTGGAGTTAAGCCCCAAGTTTTCACGAACGACGCGACAAACCGCCTACGAGCTCTTTACGCCCAGTAATTCCGGACAACGCTCGCACCCTACGTATTACCGCGGCTGCTGGCACGTAGTTGGCCGGTGCTTCTTCTCCAGGTACCGTCACTTTCGCTTCGTCCCTGGTGAAAGAGGTTTACAACCCGAAGGCCGTCATCCCTCACGCGGCGTCGCTGCATCAGGCTTGCGCCCATTGTGCAATATTCCCCACTGCTGCCTCCCGTAGGAGTCTGGGCCGTGTCTCAGTCCCAGTGTGGCCGGTCGCCCTCTCAGGCCGGCTACCCGTCGTCGCCTTGGTAGGCCATTACCCCACCAACAAGCTGATAGGCCGCGGGCCCATCCCAAACCGCCGGAGCTTTCCACCAACACCCATGCGAGTATCGGTCATATTCGGTATTAGACCCAGTTTCCCAGGCTTATCCCAAAGTTTGGGGCAGATCACCCACGTGTTACTCACCCGTTCGCCACTAATCCACCAGCAAGCTGGCTTCATCGTTCGACTTGCATGTGTTAAGCACGCCGCCAGCGTTCGTCCTGAGCCAGGATCAAACTCTCCATGAAAATCCTCTAAAACCACTCCGAAGAGCAAGTTTCAAAAAAATCTGTCCGAAGAGATTCTCAAATCCCAACCAAACAAAAACTGACACCACCACAGGACTCAAAACCTGCAATGGCAATCAAAATAATATCTAACTAATGCCGGCACCACACCCCACCACCAACCAAACCCCGAAAGGGCTTCGTCACGTGACAGAAATGCAGCACCTAAATTGGCACTAACAATCCATCGACACACTATCGAGTTCTCAAAGAACACACACTCCCCGACTTCGACACCTGAAAACAGGTGCCATCCCGGAGGGCATTTGTTATTGTCTTTCTTAGAAGTTCCGCTCCGAATCTCGTCCGGAGCAGGTCTCCCAGCCTATCAGCTCTGAAACCTGCTCGCAACATTCCGTTTCCGGCTGCTCCGTGGTCTCTCGGCCTTCAGCCACCCGCGCAGAAACGCTCCACCGGAGTGGATCCGTATCTAACTTGGGCGGTCAGCGTTGTTCCTTCAGGAAAACATCCCGTCGGTGTTCTTGGCCGCTCCGGACTCTCGCTCTCCGGCGCCTCACTCGCTGACTTGAAGAAAGTTACGCGGTCGTGAGCGTGGCGTCAAATCGCCTGGTCAGAGGGGTGTTTTCGAGTAACACCGCATGAACAGGCGTCATCGGACCCGGGCGCCGGCGAAGTTTCGCTTCCCACGGCGCACCACCAACCACGATCCGTGCAGCAGATCCGTCGAACCGGGCTGCCATTGCGGATCCGAGATCTTGACGTTGTTGACGTACGCGCCGCCTTCTCCGATGGTTCGGCGAGCGGCTTTGTTGCTCTCGGACAGTCCCGTCGCCACCAAGATGTCGATGATGGTCGGCTGAGAGTCTGCGGCCAGGTCGGCAATTGTGGTCTCGGACAGAGCTGCGGCCAGCGTGTTCTCGTCGAGCTCGGTCAATTCGGCACGGCCGAACAGCGCCTGGCTCGCCAGTTGCACCGCGTCTGTGTTCGCCTGACCGTGGACGAGAGTGGTCATCTCCTGCGCCAGCCGTCGCTGCGCCTCGCGCTTGTGCGGCGATTCCAGGGTGACCCGCTCGAGTTCGGCGATCTCCTCCTGTCCCAGGAAGGTGAACCACTTGAGGTAACGCACCACATCGGCGTCCGCGGTGTTCAGGAAGTACTGGTACCAGGAGTAGGGGCTGGTCCGCTCCGGGTCCAGCCACAGGCTCCCACCACCGGTTGATTTGCCGAACTTCTTGCCGTCGGACGAGGTCACCAGCGGGACCGTCAACGCGTGGACAGCTCGGCCGTCTACCCTCCTGGTGAGGTCAACCCCGGCGATGATGTTGCCCCACTGGTCGGAACCACCCACCTGCAGAGCGCAGCCGAACTCGCGGTTCAATTGCAGATAGTCGTTGGCCTGCAACAACATATAGCTGAATTCGGTGTAGCTCATACCGTCGGATTCCAGGCGGCGTCGCACGGTGTCACGTGCCAGCATCACGTTGACCGAGAAGTGCTTGCCGACGTCTCGTAGGAAGTCGACCACCGGCAGGCTGCCCGTCCAATCGAGGTTGTTAACCACCACAGCACCGGTGGGCGAATCATCGAAGTCGACAAATCGCTCCAGTTGGGACCTGATCCTGCGCGCTGATTCGGCCACCGTGTCCGCTGACTGCATGGTGCGTTCCCCGACGTCGCGCGGATCGCCGATCATTCCCGTCGCCCCACCGGCGAGAACTATGGGCCGGTGGCCTGCGCGCTGGAACCGCTTCAGAGTGAGGAGTGGAACGAGGTGGCCGGCGTGCAGGCTCGGCGCAGTGGGGTCGAACCCTGCGTAGAGCGTCGTCGGACTCGTCAGCACTCTTGCCAACTCGTCGATGTCGGTGGTCTGGGCGATCAGCCCGCGCCAGGTCAGTTCGTCGAGGATCGCAGCGGTCACGGAGTCGATCCTTCCGTACCCGCCGCAGGTACCGACAGGCGGAGGGTGCGCGTCCCGGAGGGCAACGGCTCGGCGCGCCGGTACTTCGACACTGCGAGACTGCGCCCGTCCCAGAGACGCCACGGACGATCCTGAGCGGAGCTGACGCCGACACGCGGCCCGTTCTCGACCGCGGCGGCCGGTACTCGTGGCCCCCTGAACAACCTGACGGGCGACTCCCCCGTGCAGACGGCCGATCCGTTCAGTTCCCGGCTTATGGCGAGTGCAGATCCGACATTGCCTGGGCCGCAGGCCAATTGGTGGTCAGCGCGGGCAGTCGGGCGGCGGAGTCTGGCGATGTCGAGGCCGCCGACTATCTCACCCGCGCGCATCAACACACCACCGCACTGCCCGGCCTGGCCGTAGGAGATGTTCGCGCACCAGTGGATGCCATACGACCGGTACACATATAGGTGACCTGCGGACCCGAACATCACCCGGTTCCGGTCGGTCGGTCCCCGGTATCCGTGCGATGCAGGATCAGGGAACCGACTGTCAGGGGTGCCCCCGTAGGCCTCGACTTCGACGATGCGCATCCGCACCACACCGTCGGCGGCTTCCACCTCGAGCAACGATCCGAGGAGACGGCGAGCCGCCTGTAGCGGCGTGGCACCCGCCAGCCGCTCCACGTCGAAGAGAGTCGGTTGGGCCAAGGTTCAGCTGGGCGGGGGACCGGTCGTGGCAGTGGCGCGCTGGAGCAACTGCTCGTGTTCTTCATCGCCGACATCACGCGCATCGTCGATCAACAGGGCGGGTATGCCGTCATCGATCCGATAGGCACGGCGGAGCCTGGGGTTGTACATCAGCTCGTCGCCGATGACCAGCAACGGCCCATGGTCCTGCGGGCACGCCAACAGGGTCAGCAACAAGGGGTTCAGTCCGGCTTCATGTGACACGGCGTCAACGGTACCTTTCCGAATCGGTCACCTCAGTGGGCGACCGCTGCGACCGATCGCGCGCCGGCGTGCCAACCGCGTTCGGTGGCGATCGCCCGCGTCAGCCTCCGGTACCGACCCTCGTCGTCGCGGAACCAGACGCCCGCGCCGGCAGCGGGGATGCCCGCCTTACGTAGGGCCTCCGAACGCGGACGGTACGAGGTCGTCACCTCGATGTTGTCGAGCACACGGATGATGTGCGGCCGTTCGGCCGGAGTCAGTTCGGCCAGCGCGAGTCTGAGCGCCGACCCCGTCGGCGATCCGGTGTCGGACTGCTTCGAGATCGCCGCGATCGCGAGCTGGTTACCGGGCTCCCCCACCTTGTAGACGACCGCGTGCTTGACCTGCACCAGCCGCGACAGGCCGTCGACGATCGGTTGGGGGTAGATGTAACCCTCTGCCGAGTGGATCACCGACGAGGTGTGGCCCATGAACCAGAAATCCCCATCCGCATCGCGTCGGAACATGTGCTCTGAGAGCTGCCAACGGTCACCCATGGCGAACACGTCGCGCAGCACCGTTGCCCCCACCTCGTACTGCTGCTGCGCCTTGGACAGCATCACCCCGACCTCGTCGACGCGGGCTTCCCTGACGTACCCGGTGTCGTCTGTGATCAGACGGCTTTCCCCCAGGTCGTATGCCGCGATCGCGACTTCGTTGACACCGGGCACCGGCCTGCCTGCCGACCCCACCTTGGTGCCGGTGACGTTGGCCAAGATCGCCGAACCGTCGCCGGTGGCGAAGAACTCGAGCACCCGGGCACGCGGGAAACGTTCGAGGAGGTCTTCCCACAGCCCGGTGGATATCCCCGAGCCCATGAACAACCGAATCGGGTTGTGCGGCTGGATGGCAAGACTGTCGCATTGGATGACGTCCTGCAGCATCGACCACGTGTAGGACACCACCGTGATCCCGTACCGGTGAACCTCGGCTGAGAACAGCTTCGGATCGATCCCGTTGGACAATGCGATCCGGGCCCCACCCGCCACGGTGCCACCGAGGGCCGTCAGCAGTCCCGAGGCGTGATGCAGTGGCGTGAGGCAATAGACGGTGTCGTTGCTGCTGAGTGCCGCGGCAGATGCGGCCCCGAAAGCCGACAGTGCCCATCGGTGGTTGGTCACCGGCCACTTCTCGAGGGTGCCGCCGTTCTTGCTGAAGAGAACAAATGCGAGGTCGCCGGCGCGGCCCGGATCCGGCCGGTACCACGTGGGTACTTCAACCGCGTCCGGATCGATCTGCTCCATGTCGATGATTCGTTCGCCGTCGGCCTGCGACAGAGTTCGGGTGTCGCCGCCGCCCAGTACGAGCACCCGGTCGGCGATTGCCGCAGAGTCGTCGAGGTTGGCAGGGTCGGCGAGAACGAGGGAACAATCGCCGAGCCGGAGAGACTGTTTGAGATCGTTCCCGGGCGAGAGCATCACTGCGACGGCGCCCAATCTCGACAGTGCCGCGATCGCTACCAGGGCACTGGGTCTGGTCAGCATCAGCACACCGACGTGCTCGCCCGGACGCACCCCGCACGCGATCAAACCGCGCACGACGTTGTCGATGCGGTCGTTGACCTGACGGTGGCTCAGTACCCGATCCTCGAAGAGGAACAGCTCCTGTTTGCCGTTACGTCGGGCGTTCTCGTTCATCAACTTTCCGAGCGAGATCGTGGTCCGGGCCTGCAACTGGCCCAGCCGCACGAGCCGCGGGACAACGCGTGCAGATTCCCGGAGCACGGCATCGGTGGTACGCCCGACCGACTTCGCCGCGCCTACCAGATCCCGGCCGGCCTCTGCGCCGACACCGGCAGCCGTCCCCACACCATGGACCACTCGCGACGAGAAGCTGACACCTGAGCCACCCAGCGCGTCGCTGTTGTCGTGCATCTTCTCGATCTGGTCGGGTTGATCGGCGGAACCGTCCTGCCACCGGATCCATTGCGCAGTGGTGGGCCACGTACGGGTACCGGCGGTCGATCCGACGACGAGTCCGAAATGCCCGACCGGAAGCGATGATTCATACACCTGCGACAGCGGCGCGGCACGCATGATGCCGCGTACGGCCACCGGCTGACCGATGTCGTCGGCCTCGCCGAGGAATGCCAGTACGGGGCAGCTGACCTCCGCCAGGGTGACGACGCGGTCCTTGATCACGAAGCCACCGCCGACCATCCGGTTGTGGACGACGAACTGGCGCAACAGCTCTGCCACGGCAGGCCCGGACCACGCGACCCAGCCGTCGACCTCGATGAATCGACGCGAGTCCTCCCGCGGCAGCAGAGCTTCGCGGTCGTGGAGCTGACGCAGGAAGTCGATGCGACTGCGTGCCGCCTTCACGGGGTCGAGGAGCTGAAAACCGGTGCGCGCCAACCAGCCGGGCACCGAGATCCGGTTGAACACGTTCTCAGCCAGGAACTGTGCGCCCGGGGTGACCAGTGCCGCGGGCAATCCCAGTGGGAGCGCACCGAGGACGTCGACGGGGCTGCCGTAGGTGATGAGACTCGCGATGCCCTCGGAACGTCGGTACGCGGCGGTTTGATAACAGAACATTCCGCCCTGCGAATACCCGGCAAGGTGGACGTCCTTGCCCGTGACCTCTCGAACCGAGTCGATGACCTCGCTGATGGCCACGACGTGGTCGGCGAGAGTGCGGTCCATTCCGCCGACGACCTTGTCCGGCGAACCGAAATCGACCACCCAGGGGTCGAGGCCGTTGCGATGGAGGACCGTGACTGCCCCGTTGTCGGCCGTGACGTCGTAGACGTTGGCAGACACCATCATCGGCGGCACCAGCACCACGGGCGGGCCGTCGCCGGGCTCGTCCGGGAAGTACCGCCGCAGCTGGTACATCGGAACGGTCTCCTCGACCCGGAACGGGGCCGGTCGGGTCCCGGTCTCGAGACTGCCGTACCTGATGACCTCCAGCCCGTTCTGGGCAGTGGCTACAACACGATCAAGGGTTTCCTTGACGTTCGGAAGGCCGCGCACAAACACCCCTAAGAAACAACATCTGGTTGGACCGTGACTGGCGTCACACTCTACCCCGGCCGTAGCGGCCGCCCCCGGCGGGAACCCTAAAAGTCCCTGTGTCCGATTGCGGCCTCGGCCAGCCTGTTCAATTGCTCGGCGACGCGCACACCGGCTGTCCCGCCGCGTGCGTCCCGCGAGGCAATCGACCCCTCGACGGTCAGCACATCACGAACCGCCGGCGTCAACGCCGGATGGATCTCGGCGAACTGGTCGTCGGTGAGATCGGGCAGTCCGATCCCCTTCTCCTCGGCGGCGCGGACACATGCACCCGCGACCTCGTGGGCAACACGGAACGGCACACCCGCGCGAACCATCCACTCCGCGATGTCCGTGGCCAGCGTGAACCCGGCGGGAGCCAGTTCTGCCATCCGGTTCTCGTCGAAGGTCAGGGTGCTGACCAGCCCCGCGATTGCCGGCAGCAGCAGGAGCAACTGGGTGACCGAGTCGAAGACCGGTTCTTTGTCCTCTTGGAGGTCACGGTTGTACGCGAGCGGCTGCGCCTTCAGAGTTGCCAGCAGCCCGGTGAGGTTGCCGATCATCCGTCCGGACTTGCCGCGAGTCAGCTCCGAGACGTCCGGATTCTTCTTCTGGGGCATGATCGAACTGCCGGTCGACCACTCGTCGGCCAGCGTCACATACCCGAACTCCGGTGTGCTCCAGAGGATGACCTCTTCGGCCATCCTGGACAGGTCGACCCCGATCATCGCGAAGACGAAGGCGGCCTCCGCAGCGAAGTCCCGCGACGACGTCGCGTCGATCGAATTGTCTGCCGCCGAATCGAATCCGAGATCAGCCGCGATGGCTCCGGGGTCGAGACCCAAGGATGACCCCGCCAAAGCACCCGACCCGTAGGGCGAGACGGCGGCGCGACGATCGAAGTCCTTCAGTCGCTCGACATCACGGATCAAGGGATGGGCGTGCGCGAGCAGGTGATGCGCGAGCAGCACCGGCTGCGCGGCTTGCAGGTGCGTCTTACCCGGCATCACCGCAGCGGGATGCGCCCGTGCCTGGCCGACCAGCGCGTCCACCACATCGAGAACCCCCGCCGACACCATCCGCACGGCGTCGCGCAGCCACATCCGAAACAGGGTGGCCACCTGGTCGTTCCGCGATCGACCGGCGCGCAGCCGGCCACCGACCTCGGCTCCCACCCGCTCGATCAGACCGCGTTCGAGCGCACCATGGACGTCTTCGTCGCTGTCAGCAGGTGCGAACTCGCCCGACCGCACATCGTCGGCCAACCTCGTGAGTCCGTCCTGCATGGTCTGCAGGTCGTCGTCCGACAGCAACCCAGCGCTGTGGAGCACTCGGGCGTGCGCCTGGGAGGCCCGAATGTCGTACGGAGCCAACACCCAATCGAAGTGAGTGGACTTGCTCAGGGCAGCCATGGCGTCGGCCGGGCCAGAGGCGAACCGGCCTCCCCAGAGAGATCCCTGGTTCGTGGACATCTAGCGCAGATCCCGCTTCGCCGAGATCTTCGACGACAGGCCGTGCAGGTGGACGAAGCCCTTGGCTGCCGACTGGTCGAATGTGTCGCCTTCGTCGTACGTGGCGAGGTTGAAGTCGTACAGCGACTCGTCACTGCGCCGACCGGTGACCGCGATGTGGCCACCGTGCAGATTGAGCCTGATGTCGCCGCTCACGTGCTGCTGGGTGTGGTCGACGAAGGCTTCGAGCGATGACTTCAGGGGAGAGAACCACAGTCCGTCGTAGACGAGCTCGGCCCACTTGCGGTCGGTGCCGCGCTTGAAACGACCGAGTTCGCGCTCGAGGGTGACGTGTTCGAGCTCTTCGTGCGCACGGATCAAGACCATGGCGCCCGGAGCCTCGTAGATCTCGCGGCTCTTGATGCCGACCAATCGGTCCTCGACGACGTCTAGGCGGCCGACGCCGTGTGCGCCCGCCCGCCGGTTGAGTTCGACGATCGCCTCGAGGACCGAGACCGGCCGTCCGTCGATCGCTGTGGGACGGCCCTTCTCGAAGCTGATGATGACCTCGTCGGGTGCTTGCCAGTTGATGGTCGGATCCTCTGTGTACGAGTACACATCCTTGGTGGGTGCATTCCAGAGATCTTCGAGGAAACCGGTTTCCACTGCCCGACCCCACACGTTCTGGTCGATCGAGAACGGTGACTTCTTCGACACGTTGATGGGGATGGCGTTCTCTTCGGCGAAAGTGATGGCCTTCTCACGGGTCCAGGCGTAGTCGCGGACCGGTGCGATCACCTCGAGTTCCGGTGCGAGCGAACCGAATCCGACCTCGAACCGGACCTGGTCGTTGCCCTTGCCGGTACAACCGTGCGCGACGGTGGTGCCGCCGTGTTCGCGGGCCGCGGTCACCAGGTGCTTGGCGATCAGCGGCCGGGAGATGGCCGACACCAGTGGGTAGCGATCCATGTACAGCGCGTTGCTGGTGATGGCAGGCAGGCAATACTGCTCGGCGAACTCGTCACGCGCGTCGACCACCACCGACTCCACCGCCCCACAGTCGAGGGCTCGCTGGCGGACCACCTCCATGTCCTCACCACCCTGGCCGAGGTCGATGGCCACGGCCACCACCTCCTTACCGGTTTCCTTACCGATCCAGCTGATGGCCACCGAGGTGTCCAGGCCGCCGGAATACGCGAGGATCACGCGCTGCGCCATGAGGGGGTTACTCCTTGTAGTTCGGTCGTACGTTGTATGTCTTAGGGCTGTTTCAGGTGGTGCTGCTCAGAATCTCATGCCAGCGCCTCGAGCATCTCGGCCAGGTCGGCGCCGGTGATCGGCTCGCGGGCAAGCACAAAAAGTGTGTCGTCCCCGGCAATGGTGCCGACGACTTCGGGAAGGCTCGCCCGGTCCAGCGCACTGGCCAGATAGTGCGCCGCGCCGGGCGGGGTTCGCAACACCGCCATGGCGCCGCTGGAGTCGATCGACACGAGCAGGTCCCCCATCAGGCGCGACAAGCGGTCGGTGCCGCCGCTGACCCCGCGAACCGGTGAGCCGTCCTCGGGCACCACGTAGATGCCGGATCCGCCGTCCGCGCCGCGGATCTTCACCGCACCCAGTTCGTCGAGATCACGGGAGATCGTCGCCTGGGTCGCGTCGATACCGTCGGCGGCGAGAAGCTCCCGCAGCTGGGTCTGACTGTGCACCTCGCGGCCGGCCAGCAGAGCGATGATCCGTGCGTGTCGGCCGGCCCGGGTGGTCACCGTTGATCCAGCAGCCACAACAACACCGCCTTCTGGGCATGCAACCGGTTCTCCGCCTCGTCGAACACCACACTCTGTGGTCCGTCGATGACCTCGTCGGTGATCTCCTCCCCGCGATGCGCAGGCAGGCAGTGCAGCACGATGGCTTGGGGATCGGCGAGGGCCAGCAGTTCGGAATTGATCTGATAGGAGCGGAAGGGCGCCCTCCGATCACGTCCGTCGTCTTCCTGACCCATCGACACCCAGGTGTCGGTCACGAGAACATCGGCCCCGGCAACCGCCGCCTTCGGGTCGACGACAACCTCCACGCTTCCGCCGGTGAGTGCAGCTCGGTCCCGTGCGTAGCCGACAAACCGCTCGTCGGGCGTGAAGCCTTGCGGTGCACTGATTTTCACGTGCATTCCCGCCGTCACACAACCGAGCATCAACGAGTGGGCCATGTTGTTCGCACCGTCACCGAGGTAGGTGAGCGTGAGACCCGAAGCATGACCTTTGTGTTCGATGATCGTCTGCAGATCGGCCAGCACCTGGCACGGGTGGAAGTCGTCGGACAAGGCGTTGATGACCGGGACGGTTGCGGTGGACGCCATCTCTTCGAGACGGTTCTGACCGTAGGTGCGCCATACGATCGCCTCCACATACCGGGACAGGACCCGGCCCGTGTCGGCCAGCGTCTCATCACGGCCCAGTTGGGTTTCCTTGCCGTCGACGACGACCGCGTGCCCACCGAGCTGGGCGATACCCATCTCGAAGGAAAACCGGGTCCGGGTGGAGTTCTTGTCGAAGATGACCCCGACACCCTTGGGGCCGGAAAGCGGTGTGTGAGCGAAAGGTTGCGCCTTGACCTCGGCGGCCAGTGCCAACACTCGGGCCTGCTCCTCCGGCGTGAGGTCGTCGTCCCTCAGGAAATGCCGCGTCATGACTGTGCCTGCCCGGCCGCGTCGAGAATGCCAGGTAACGCTCGCACGAACCCTGCTGCCTGATCTTCGGTGAGGATCAACGGCGGTGCCAGCCGCAGCACGTCCGCGGCCGGGGCGTTGATGAGGAACCCCCGCTCGCGAGCCGCGGCCTCGGCCGCGGCGGCGACCGGGTCGGTCAGTACAACAGCCAACAGCAGGCCCGCACCGCGGGTGTGGGAGATCAGCGGGTGACCCAGCTCGTCGATGCCACTGGTGATGAACTTGCCCAGCGATGCAGCATGCTCGGCGAGCCCTTGTGCATCAATTTGATCCAGCACCGACAACGCCGCCGCCGCGCAGATCGGGTTGCCGCCGAACGTGGTGCCGTGTTGACCCGGTTCGAGCAGATCTGCAGCCGGGCCGGTCGCCAGGACCGCTCCGATCGGCAGTCCGCCGCCGAGGCCCTTGGCCAAGGTGATCACGTCTGGGGTGATCCCGACCGACTGGTGTGCGTAAAACGTTCCGGTACGGCCGATTCCGGTCTGTACCTCGTCCAGGATCAGGAGGGCGCCGTGCTCGGTGGTGAGCTGCCGCACCGACGCGAGATAGTCCGCAGGCGGCACCACCACCCCGCTTTCGCCCATGATGGGTTCGAGAAAGACTGCAGCGGTCTGCGGTCCGATGGCTGCGGTCATCGCGTCGATGTCCCCGTAGGGCACGTGGCGCACCCCTGGTGGCATCGGTTCGAACGGCGTGCGTTTCGCCGGCTGACCCGTCAGTGCCAGAGCCCCCATCGTGCGTCCGTGGAACGCCTGCTCGGCCGCGATGATCTCTGGCCTTCCGGTGCGCCGGGCGATCTTGAACGCCGCCTCGTTGGCCTCGGCGCCGGAATTGCAGAAGAACGCCCTGCCCTCGACACCCCACCGCGACAGCAGCGCTTCGGCCAGCTTGACCACCGGTTCGTTGAGATAGATGTTCGAGGTGTGTCCGAGAGTGGACATCTGCTCGGTCACCGCCGCGATGACGCCGGGGTTGGCATGCCCCAGGACGTTCACCGCGATCCCACCGAGAAGGTCGAGGTACTCGCGGCCCTCGACATCGGTGAGAACCGCGCCGAGCCCGGACTTCAGGGCCACCTTCGGCGTCCCGTAGTTCTTCATCAGCGAAGCCGACCACCGTTCTTGCAAGGCCTCGGTCCGATCGTGTGTCATTTGTTTTCCCCACTAGGTGTCGGGTGCGTCTGAGCGTGGTCTACGGCGGGCACGTCATGCTCATAAGCCGGCGGCGCCGCATGTCCTTGGTCGGGAACCACCATGGTGCCGATGCCTTCACTCGTGAAGAGCTCGAGGAGCATCGAATGTGGTGTGCGTCCATCGATCACATGCGCTTGACCGACACCTCCGCCCACTGCGCGCAAGCACGCCTCCATCTTCGGGACCATGCCCGAATCAAGCCGCGGGAGCAGCTCGGCGAGGTCGGTTGTGTTGATCTGCGACACCAGCGAGTCGCGGTCGGGCCAATTTGTGTACAGCCCCTCGACATCGGTGAGTACCACCAGTTTCTCGGCACCGAATGCCTGGGCCAGCGCTGCCGCGGCGGTGTCGGCATTGATGTTGTGCACCACCCCGTCCGCGTCGGGCGCGATGGTCGACACCACCGGAATACGCCCCGCTGCAATGAGATCGGTGACGGCGGCAGGATTTACACTCGTCACGTCACCCACCAGCCCGATATCGGTGGCCTCGCCGTCCACGAGAACCGAGCGGCGCGTCGCGGTGAACAGGTGCGCGTCTTCCCCCGAGATGCCGACCGCATAGGGTCCGTGTGCGTTGATGAGCCCCACGAGTTCCCGACCGACCTGACCGAAGAGCACCATCCGCACGACATCCATCACTTCCGGCGTCGTGACCCGGAATCCACCGCGGAACTCGCCGGTGAGCCCGAGGCGCTTCAGCATCGCCGAGATCTGCGGTCCGCCGCCGTGGACCACGACCGGATGGATTCCACAGGTCCGCAGGAACACCATGTCCTCTGCGAATGCCGCCTTCAGGGTGTCGTCGATCATGGCATTGCCGCCGTATTTGACGACGATCACCTTGCCGGAGAACCGCTGCAGCCACGGGAGTGCTTCGGCGAGAACGTGTGCCTTCTCCAGAGGCGTGAGTGCGCCCGTCACGACGAATACGCCGAATTCTCTTCGACATACGCATGGGACAGGTCCGTGGTGCGGATCCACGCGCTGCCCGATCCGATTCCCAGGTCGACAGTGAGGTCGATATCGGTGACCGAGAGATCCACCTCGCGCGCGCCCGGGACACCCATCCCGTGTTCACACACCGGTGAACCGTTGAACCGCACGGCAATCCGGTCAGGGTCGAGCTCGATGGGCGCGATACCGACTGCGGCGAGGACACGGCCCCAGTTGGGGTCGGATCCGAACAACGCGGTCTTCACCAAACTGTCCCGGGCGATCGTGCGTGCCGCGACGAGCGCTTCGGAATCACTGGCAGCGCCGGTCACGGTGACCACCACTCGTTTGGTGACGCCCTCGGCGTCGGCCTGCATCTGGGCAGCGAGATCGTCACACACCAGCCGCACCGCCTCGTTGAGGTCGGCCTGCGTGGGTTCGACCTCACTGGCACCCGAACTCAGCAGCAGCACGGTGTCGTTGGTGGAACTGGCGCCGTCGACATCCAGCCGATCGAACGTGACCGCTGCCGCCGCCCGCAGTGCCTCGTCGAGCTGAGCCGCAGTCACTTTCGCGTCCGTGGTCAACACCGACAGCATGGTTGCCAACGATGGCGCAAGCATGCCTGCGCCCTTGGCCATGCCGCCGACATTCCAGCCGTCGGCGTGATGGAACGCAGATTGCTTCGGCACGGTGTCGGTGGTCATGATCGCGTGCGCGGCATCGGTCCCACCGGAGATGCCACCGCCCATCTCGTGTACCACCTCGGTCACGCCTGCCAGCACCTTGTCCATGGGCAACCGGTCACCGATCAGACCGGTCGAGCAGACGGCGACCTCGATGGCGCCGGTCTCGGTACCCCAGCCACTGATGGCTTCTGCCACGGCTTCCGCAGTGGTGTGCGCGTCTTGGAACCCCCCTGGCCCCGTGCAGGCGTTCGCACCGCCGGAGTTGAGGATCACGGCCCGCAGCCTGCCCGTGGACAAGACCTGCCGGCTCCACAACACCGGCGCGGCCTTGACCTTGTTCTCCGTGAACACACCAGCGGCGTCGTACTCGGGGCCCTCGTTGAACACCAACGCCAGATCTTCTTTGCCGCTGGCCTTGATACCGGCAGCGATGCCCGCAGCCCGGAAACCTGAGGATGCCGTGACGCCCTGCAGTCGAGTCATCCGGTGCCCACCGGCCACCTCGCGCCAATTCTCCGGCGCGGCAACCGAATCCGACTCAAGGCCGTTGACAGTCGTATCACCGTTGCTCATGGCGCCACACCCACAGTGCTCAGACCCTCTGTTTCGTCCCAGCCCAGAGCCAGGTTCATGGATTGGACCGCACCGCCGCCGGTGCCTTTGGTGAGATTGTCGATCGCAGCGACTGCGACCAGCGTGCCCGCCCGCTCGTCGACGGCGACGCTGAGTTGCACGGCGTTCGACCCCATCACCGACCCCGTGGCCGGCAGCCGGCCTTCGGGCAACAACGCAACGAAAGGCTCATCCGCATATGCCTTCTCGTACACCGCACGCGCCTCGGCGGTGGTTGCGGTCGACGGAGCTGTGCACGTCGCAAGAATGCCTCGGGTCATCGGCACCAGTATCGGGGTGAAGGAGACACTGACCGGTGAGTTCCCCACGGCCGACAGGTTCTGGATGATCTCGGGGGTGTGCCTGTGTGACCCGCCGACCCCGTAGGCACGAGCGGAACCGATCACCTCCGAACCCAGCAGGTCCACCCGTGGCGAACGGCCGGCGCCCGAGGCACCGGTCACCGCAACGATCGTCAGTTGCGGACCGACGATTCCCGCCGCGACAGCGGGTAGCAACGCAAGTGTGCTCACTGTCGGATAGCAACCCGGCACGGAGATTCGCGAGGCACCGGACAAGATCTCGCGGTTCCCGGGAAGCTCAGGCAGGCCGTAGGGCCAACTGCCGGCATGGTTTCCGCCGTAGTACTTGTCCCATTCCGCCGAGTCCTGCAAGCGGAAGTCGGCACCGCAGTCGATGACCAGGGTGCTGGGCGGCAAAGCGTCGGCGACCGGCCCCGACGTGCCATGTGGAAGCGCCAGGAACACCACGTCGTGACCGGTCAGCGCTTCGGTGGTGGTCTCGCCGAGTTCGCGATCCGCAAGCGGCAGAAGGTGGGGATGATGGGCACCCAGCAGCGACCCCGCGTTCGAACCAGCGGTGAGGGAACCGATTCGCATCTCTCCCGAGGTGTACTTGGGATGGCCGAGCAACAGGCGAAGAATTTCCCCGCCCGCGTACCCGCTGGCTCCGGCGACAGCCACTGACACAGTCATGTGATTCATTATGCACGTTACCGCAAGATAATTCACACGCTCTTCCATTGACGCCCGTCATCGAGCGATCTATCTTTTTCATCAGGCAATGAATTCAACACAAAATGAATTGAGACCGCCATGGCACAGCCAGACCTCACGACCCACCCTGAACCCGCCGTCCGCATCGAGGACCTCATCGTCAAACGCGGTAGCGCTCGCGCGCTGAACGGCGTGACCCTGTCGGTACCCCGCGGATCGATCACTGGACTGCTCGGGCCATCAGGATGCGGGAAGACCACGCTCATGCGTTCTGTGGTGGGCACTCAACGCATCACCTCCGGCTCCGTCGACGTGCTGGGCCGACCCGCCGGCGCGAAAGAACTCCGCGGACGCGTTGGGTACGTGACGCAGGCGCCCTCGGTCTACACGGATCTCACCGTCGAAGAGAATGTCCGTTACTTCGCCGACCTCTACCGACGTCGCGACCTGATGAACGACTCGATTCGCGCCGTCGGACTCGATGATTTTCGTGGTCGCCGAACCGCCCAGTTGTCAGGTGGTCAGCGCAGCCGGGTGTCCATCGCCTGCGCCCTCGTCGGTAGTCCCGAGATCTTGATCCTCGACGAACCGACCGTGGGGCTCGACCCGGTTCTGCGGTCGGAGCTGTGGGAGCGGTTCCGTGCACTCGCCGACACCGGGACCACCCTGCTCGTGTCCAGCCACGTGATGGACGAGGCCGACCACTGCGACGCCCTCGTGTTGATGCGTGAAGGCGGAGTCATCGCAGAACTCACACCGGACGAACTACGCGCCCGGACGCATCAGACCAACCTCGAACAGGCCTTCCTCGCCCTGATCACCGAACGGACAGCATCATGAACGCCACCATCGCGCTCTCGACCACCGGCCGCGTTCTCCGGCAGCTCAAGGCCGACCCACGAACGATCGCCATGATCCTGCTCGTCCCGGTGATCCTGATGGCGTTGCTGTACTTCATGTTCGAGAACCAGGTCGGTCCTCCCGGCGGGCCCGAGCCGTTCGATCGGATCGCGCTCGTCCTGCTCGGAGTGCTCCCATTCGCGATCATGTTCTTGATCACCTCTATCGCAATGTTGCGTGAGAGATCGTCCGGCACGCTGGAACGACTGCTCACCACCCCCATGAGCAAGGCCGACCTGCTGGTCGGCTACGCCGCCGCGTTCTCCACGGCCGCGATGGCTCAAGCCGCACTCGCATGTGTCGTGTCGTTCTGGGTTCTCGGACTGCAGACGGCCGGAAGCATCGGATGGGTCCTCGTGATCGCGATCCTGGACGCCATCCTCGGTGTCGGCCTCGGATTGCTGTGCAGCGCTTTTGCCCAGACCGAGTTCCAGGCCGTTCAGTTCCTGCCGGTGGTGGTCATCCCCCAGTTGTTCCTGTGTGGACTCTTCGTTCCGCGAGCCGATCTGCCGCGGTGGCTCGAGGTGATCAGCAACGTGATGCCTCTGAGCTATGCCGTGGAGGCGCTGAATCAGGTGGGCCGATATACCGAGCCGACCGGCACGATGTGGCGGGACCTGCTGGTTGTACTGCTGTGCACCATCGCGGCATTGGCGTTGGCCGCTGCCTCGCTGCGTCGGCGGACCGAGTGATGGGCCGGCCCGTCCAGCGTCATCGGCGCCCTGAGAAGATGCCCGGGTGAGCGGTCCAAGGCGATCAGGACGGCGTCCCGGTGAACCTGACACCAAGGGACAGATCTTGGCGTCAGCCCGCACACTCTTCGCTCGCGACGGACTCGACCGCACATCCATCCGCGCGGTCGCCGCGGACGCGGGGGTGGATCCGGCACTTGTGCACCACTACTTCGGCACCAAACACAAGTTGTTCCTGGCCGCGATCGAATTGCCCATCGATCCGCTCGATGTGGTGGGGCCCCTGCGCGAGATCCCGATTGACGAACTGGGTCCCACCCTCGTCCGAACGGTGGTGGGGGTATGGGACGGCGAACTGCAAGAATCCGGAATCGCGTTGCTGCGCACGGTGATCAGTGGACCCGACCCGACGCTGATCCGAACCATGGTGCTCGAGGTGGTGCTCGCAGAGATCACCGAACGCGCCGACAATCCCGCCGGCACAGGGCGACTGCGGGCCAACCTCGTGGGCAGTGCGGTACTCGGCATGATCATGACGCGGTACCTGCTGCGTTTCGAACCCCTCGCTTCGCTGCCGGCCGACGACGTGGTCGCCAACCTCGGACCCACGATCCAGCGGTATCTCACCGGCCCGATCAGTCCGTAGAGCATCAGGGCATCCCTGATCTCGTCGCGGTGTCAGCACGCCATTCGAGCAGCCGGCCGCCCGGCGGCGCCCGGTCGATCAGCTCCGCATCTGTGCACCCACCGTCGCCGTCGCCTGTGCGAGCGCGGCGTCGCGGGCTGCAGTGGCCTCGTCTTCGGTGAGGGTGCGGTCGGATGCCCGGAAACGCAGGGAGAAGGTCAGCGACTTGCGGCCGTCTCCCACCTGCTCACCGGTGAACACATCGAACAGTGCAATAGTCTCGAGCAGCTCACCGGCGCCGGCGGTCAGCGCGGCCTGCACATCGGCAGCCGCGACATCGGCGTCGACGACCACTGCGAGATCTTGCAGCACGGGAGGATACGGCGAGATACGCGGCGACACCAGGCGCTCGCTGAGCGGTACGGCGTCGATGTTGATCTCGAGCGCCAAGGAGCGTGCCGGAAGGTGCATCTTCTCGAGCACCGCCGGATGTAGTTCACCCGCCCAGCCGACCACGGAGTCATCGACCAGAATTTCGGCGCAGCGGCCCGGATGCCAGGGAACCTCGGAGCCCGCGCGCAGCGTCAACTCGACACCGGCGGCCTGGCCGATGATGCGAACTGCATCGAAGACATCGGCGGGGTCGGCCTGACGCCCCTTGCCCCACGGCCCGGCGGGCTCTCGCAGACCGGTCAGAACGGCGGCGACGTGCAGCGGCTGCGCGGGCAACGAACCGATCAGCTCGGCGACCTCGTCGTCGGTGGGTCGATGATCAACCGGTAGCGCAGGCACCGGGTGCACGCCGGCTCCGGCCAGCACCACCTGCCCGATCGCGAACATCGACAGATCACGTTGTCCTCGAGCAAGGTTGCGCCCCACCATCTCCAACAATCCGGGCAGCAGGGTGGAGTTCAACTCCGGACGGTCGGCTTCCAGCGGGTTGAGCACCTTGACGGTGTTGCGGCGCGGATCGTCGGCCGGGAGGTTCCACACGTCGAACACACCGGCAGGCATGAACGGGTAAGGCAGCACCTCGACATAGCCCGACAACGCCAGGCTGCGTCCGATGCTGCGTCGACGACGCTGGGCCGGGGTCAGGCCAGTGCCTCCGGGAGCCGTCGGAACGGCCACCGGGATGTTCTCGTAGCCCTCGAGGCGTAGCACCTCTTCCACGAGATCGGCGCTCTGGCGTAGATCGGGACGCCAACTCGGCGGGACCACTGTGAGGTTGTCGCCGGACGCGGCGACCTCACAGCCGACTTGCTCGAGGCGCCGCACCGCGGTGCCATCGGGATAGGCGATACCGGCGGTGGCCGATGGCGCTGACAACGCCATCGTGACCGGAGCCTGGGGAGCCACTTCACCGACATCTGTGTAAACGGGATCAATTGTGCCACCGCAGATCTCGATGAGTAGCTGGGCAGCCCTGAGCAATGCGACGTCGGTGATACGAGGGTCGACCACCCGCTCGAACCGCTTGCTCGCCTCACTGGTGAGGCGATGCCGTTTTGCCGTCCGGAAGACCGCAACCGGATCGAAGGTGGCGGCTTCGAGCAGCACGTCGCTGCTCTCGAGGTTGATCTCGGTGGTCGCCCCGCCCATCACACCCGCCAACGCGATGGGTCCCGACTCGTCGGTGATCACAACGTCTTCGGGGTCGAGAACGCGGACGACATCGTCGAGTGTGGTCAGCTTTTCTCCGGCGAGAGCACGACGCACCACGATATCGCCCGACAGCTTCGCAGCGTCGAAAGCGTGCAGCGGTTGACCCAGTTCGAGCATCACGTAGTTGGTGATGTCGACAGCGGCCGAGATCGGACGCACACCGGCCAACATCAGCCGTTTGACGAGCCACCACGGCGACGGAGCTGTCGGGTCGATGCCACGGACGACAGCTGCGCTGTACCGCGTGGCCCCCGACGCCGGGTCGATACGCACGGGCCAGCCGGAATCGCCTGCGCTCGTGGACAGGTCGGGTTTATCCGCGGGATCGGTGAACTCCAGATCGAAGCTGCAGGCGAGCTCCCGGGACAACCCCCGGACCGAGAACGCGTAGCCACGGTCGGGAGTCACATTGACGTCGATGACGGTGTCGTCCAGGCCCAGGACCAAGCGGGCGTCGGACCCCGGGGCGGCGATGTTCGGGGGCAACACCAGAATCCCGCTGTGATCGTTGCCGATGCCCATCTCCGACACCGAGCAGATCATCCCGTCGGACACCCTGCCGTAGGTCTTGCGTGCCGCGATGGCGAAGTCGCCTGGCAAGACGCTGCCCGGCAGAGCTGCGACGATCAGGTCACCCTCGGCGAAATTCTGTGCACCACAGACGATTCCGCGGTCAGCTGCTTCACCGACGTCGACCTGGCAGTACCGGATCGGCTTCTTGAATTCGGTGAGCTGCTCGATGTGGTTGACCCGGCCGACCACCAGCGGACCGGTGATCACGGGCAACGAGCGGATCTCTTCGATCTCGAAGCCGACCCGCACGAATCCTTCATCGATCTGGGCAGACGATGCGCTCCATCCGGGCGCGCCACGTTGCAGGACTTCGGTCAGCCACGATTGCGCTACTTGCACTGGGACTCAGCTCTTTCGTTCGGAAGGAAATCAGGCGCCGGGGCCGAAGGGCACCGTGAATCGAATGTCACCCTCGACCATGTCGCGCATGTCGGGCAGATCGTTGCGGAACTGCAGCGTGCGTTCGAGACCCATGCCGAAAGCGAATCCCGAATAGACGTCTGGGTCGATCCCGCTGGCGCGCAACACATTCGGATTGACCATGCCGCACCCGCCCCACTCCACCCAGCCTGCGCCGCCCTTCTTACCGGTGAACCAGACGTCCACCTCGGCCGACGGTTCGGTGAACGGGAAATAGCTGGGCCGCATCCGGGTCACGGTCTCGGGTCCGAACAGCGCCTTCGCAAACAGGTCGAGCGTGCCGCGTAGATGCGCCATGGTCAGCCCCTTGTCCACGGCCAGACCCTCGACCTGGTGGAACACCGGGGTATGGGTGCTGTCGAGTTCGTCGGTGCGGAACGTGCGGCCCGGGCAGGCGACGTAGATCGGGAGGTCACGCGAGAGCATCGCGCGCACCTGGACGGGTGAGGTGTGCGTGCGCAGCACCTGCCGTGAATCGGGCGGAGCGATGTAGAAGGTGTCCTGCATCGAACGCGCCGGGTGGTCGGGCAGGAAGTTAAGCGCATCGAAATTGAAGTGCTCGGTCTCGACCTCGGGTCCTTCGGCGATCTCCCAGCCCATCCCGACGAACACGTCGGCGACCTGATCGGCGATCACCGTGATCGGGTGCCGCGCTCCCGACGGACGACGCGCACTGGGCAAGGTGACATCGATGGTCTCGGCGACCAGGACGGCCGCGTCGCGTTCGACGGTCAAAACCGCCAGTCGTTCCTCGTAGGCGCGCTGGACCTGGCCGCGGGCGACGTTGACTCGTTTGCCCGCTTCGGCCTTCTGCTCTTTGGGCAGCGCGCCGAGCTCGCGGCGGGCCAGAGCGATCGCCGACTTGTCCCCCATGTGTTCGGTCTTGGCGACCGCGAGCGCGGGCAGGTCGACCGCGTCGGAGAACGCTGCCACAGCGGCGTCAACTGCGGTCGCGAGTGACTTGTCCGCCTCGCTGATTGGGATCGACTCGTCGGCCACGGCTGCGGTAACTCCTGCTCGTCAGATGTTGGGGAGAAGGTTCAGGGGGTCGGGCTGGACCCCGTACGAGGGTAGTCGACACCCGAATGCGCATCTGCGCTGGCATACAGGCAGATCGCGGCCGCAGCAGCCAAGTTGAGGCTCTCTGCCCGGCCCCTGATCGGGATCGAGATGCGATGGTCGGCGCGGCCGAGGATGTCGTCGGACAGACCGTGCGCCTCATTGCCGAAGAGCCACGCAGTGGGACCCGACAACACGTGGCCGGCCTCGGGCAGACTCAGCTCGGCATTCCCGGATGTCGCGCAGATCGCGACCCCGCCGGCACGCAGTTCTGCCAGGACCGCGTCGATGTCACGCTCACGAGCAATGGGGACATGGAAAACGCTCCCGGCGGTGGAACGCACACACTTCCCGTTGTGGGGGTCCACACTGTCGCCTGCCAGCACCACGGCGTCGGCGCCCATTGCATCTGCAGTCCGGATGAGCGTGCCGGCATTGCCAGGGTCGGTCATCTCGACAGGAACCGCAAGCAGGCGAGGCGATGCCGCCAGCACGCCTGCGAGGGGTACGTCAACCAGGTCGGCAATCACGAACAGACCAGTACTGGTGACCGTGTCGGCAAGCTTGGACGCGGCGCCCTCGGTGATCGCGCAGATCTCGATGCCCGAGCGCCGCGCGTCGTCGATCAGGTCGGCGTGCCGGAAGTGCGCGTCGTCCGTCGCAAGCAAGACACGGGCGCGACGACTGTGTAGTGCAGCCGCGACCGAGTTGGCGCCCTCGGCCAGGAATGCGGCCGCTTTGCGTCGGCCGGCGGAACGGTGCAGTTTGGCGTACGAAACAATCCGCGCCGAACGTTCGGTGAGAACGTCCGGCGCGGACATGTTGTTGGCGGGCTCGATCAGGCGGCCGGCGCGTTGACGTCCGACGGCAGCGCCTTCTTGGCGACAGCAACCAGACCGGTGAAGGCCTCGGGATCGCTGACGGCGATCTCGGCGAGGATCTTCCGGTCGACCTCGACACCAGCGATCTTCAGACCCTGGATGAAGCGGTTGTAGGTGATGTCGTTGGCCCGGGCTGCGGCGTTGATCCGCGAGATCCAGAGCTTGCGGAACTCGCCCTTGCGCGCCCGGCGGTCCCGGTACGCGTAGGTGAGCGAGTGCAGCTGCTGCTCTTTGGCCTTGCGGTAGAGCAGCGAACGCTGTCCGCGGTAGCCCTTGGAAGCCTCCAGGGTTGTACGACGCTTCTTCTGGGCGTTTACCGCCCTTTTTACGCGTGCCATCGTTGATTTACCTCTTAGTAGTGCGGCTGCCGGGAACCGGCCAGCGGGTGGTCTGTGGGGAGCGTCAGATCTTCAGCAGGCGCTTGATGCGGGGAGCATCGTTCTCGGAGACGACGACGGTGCCGTCGAGACGACGCGTGCGCTTGGTGGGCTTGTGCTCCATCAAGTGGCGACGGTTTGCGCGCTGGCGGACGATCTTGCCACTGCCGGTCACCTTGAATCGCTTCGCGGTTCCCTTGTGGGTCTTTGTCTTGGGCATGGTTATGCCTTTCTTCTCGATCAGCCTCGAAGGCGGTCAGCCTTCAGGATTTGCGGCCGGAGCCGGTCCTGAATCTGCCGCAGGCTTACTGGGTGCACTTTGCGCTGGTTGCGCTTTCGGTGCCTGAGCTTGTGCTTGAGCTTGTGCTTTGGTCTTGGCGCCCTTGTGCGGGGCCAGAACCATCGTCATGTTGCGGCCATCTTGCTTGGCGGAGGTCTCGACGAACCCGTACTCGCCGACGTCGTTGCCCAAGCGCTGCAGCAATCGGTAACCGAGCTCGGGTCGCGACTGCTCGCGTCCGCGGAACATGATCGTCACCTTGACCTTGGACCCGGCTTCGAGGAAGCGGATGACGTGACCTTTTTTGGTCTCGTAATCGTGGTCGTCGATCTTGGGGCGGAGCTTCTGCTCCTTGATGACGGTCATCTGCTGGTTGCGACGCGATTCGCGCTGCTTCTGTGCCGCCTCGTATTTGAACTTGCCGTAGTCCATGATCTTGCAGACCGGCGGGCGCGCGTTCGGGGCCACCTCGACCAGATCAAGATCGGCCTCGATAGCCAAGCGCAGGGCATCTTCCACGCGGACGATGCCGACCTGCTCCGAGTTCGGTCCGACCAAACGGACCTCAGGAACTCGGATGCGCTCATTGATACGAGTCTCAGTGCTGATGGGGCCTCCTCATTTGTGTCCGCGTACGTAGGTGGTTCCTCGTGGCAGACGTTTTCTGTCGGGTTGGACCGCGGGAGCAACTGGTGAAGACAGATCCTCAGCGAAAAGGCCCCGATTCGATGAAGTTTCATCGACGGGGCCCACACCGACCGGTTCATGTCACCTATCGCATCCCAGCGATCACAGCCTCCAACTCAGAGGCCACCGGAAATATTCCGCTGACGCGGATACCTCCGGCGACAAAACCGGACCGTTCAACTGTGAGGGCTTCTTGCGAAGACACCGACGTCGAGCGGTGGGAGTGTGAACTCCACTTGCAACCCCGGCGTACGCCAGGGCGGTCGTAGGTGGAAGTCTAACAGCCATGACGGAAAACGTGAATTCCGAGCCCGAGGTGCGCGACCTGGCCGAGGTTCCGGCCATCGAGGTGATCACGCGTGCTGCGGTGATGTTGATGAGTTCGGCGGCGGAGAAGTTGGGGTTGTCCGAGAGCGACCCGTCGACGAGCCCGCACTTCGACCTCGACGAGGCTCGAAAACTGATCGGTGCGCTGGCCGGACTCGTACAGTCGTCGGTGACCGACCTCGGTATCCACGCCGCTCCCCTGCGCGACGGCCTCAAGAGTCTGCAGCTCGCGTTCCGCGAGGCAAGTGCCCATCCCGATGAGCCAGGAAAAGGCCCGGGCGAGAAGCAGACCGGTCCCGTCACCGACTAGCCCGGAAGTGTGCCCTTCTGGCGGAGGCGACCTGGGTATTCATTCGCCATAAGGGCACACTTTCGGGGTTCGGCGGGGTCAGTGGGTGACGGCTCCGACAGACGCCGAACGGACCAGCTTGGCGTACTTGGACAGCACACCCCGCTGGTACTTGTGGTCGAGAGGCTGCCAGTCCTGTTTGCGTGACTCCAGTTCGTCGTCGTCGACGAGGAGGTCCAATGTCCGCGCAGCGATGTCCACGCGAATGCGGTCGCCGTCGCGGATGAAGGCCACCGGTCCCCCGTCGGATGCCTCAGGCGCAAGGTGCCCGATGCACAGGCCTGTGGTGCCGCCGGAGAATCGGCCGTCGGTCAGCAGCAACACGTCTTTCCCGAGACCGGCCCCCTTGATGGCGCCGGTGATCGCAAGCATCTCACGCATGCCCGGTCCGCCCTTGGGACCTTCATATCGGATGACCACAACGTCGCCGGCTTTGATGACGCCGTCCGCGAGAGCGGCCAGCGCACCCTGCTCGCGCTCGAACACTCGCGCCGGACCCTCGAAGGTGTCGGCGTCAAATCCTGCGGACTTCACCACCGCGCCTTCGGGGGCCAGTGAGCCGTGAAGCACCGTGATCCCGCCGGTCTTGTGGATGGGATTGCTCAGCGTGCGGATGACGTCGCCGTCGAGTGGCGCGATGTCCATCGCAGCGAGGTTCTCCGACAACGTCTTTCCGGTGACGGTCAGTGCATCCCCGTTGAGGAGACCGGCGTCGAGCAGAGCCTTCATGACCACCGGGATACCGCCGTGACGATCGAAGTCGTTCATCACGAACCGGCCGAAGGGTTTGAGGTCGCCCAGGTGGGGGGTGCGGTCACCGATGCGGTTGAAGTCGTCGAGATCGAGATCGACATCCGCTTCACTGGCGATGGCCAGCAGGTGCAGGACGGCATTGGTGGAACCGCCGAGGGCCATGGTGACCGTGATGGCGTTCTCCAGCGCGGGCTTGGTGATGATGTCGCGGGCGGTGATGCCGAGACGGATCAGATTGACAACTGCCTCGCCGGAGCGGTGCGCGAAGGCGTCACGCCTGCGGTCCGCCGCGGGCGGTGACGCCGATCCCGGGAGGCTCATACCCATCGCCTCGGCGATCGAGGCCATCGTGTTCGCGGTGTACATACCGCCGCAGGCACCCTCACCGGGACAGATGGCGCGCTCGATGCGGCCCAGATCCTCCTCGGACATCGAACCGACCCGGCACGCCCCTACGGCTTCGAAAGCGTCGATCAGCGTGACATCCCGTTCGGTGCCGTCACTCAGCTTGACCCAACCGGGGGCGATGGTGCCGGCATAGAGGAACACCGAGGCGAGGTCGAGGCGAGCGGCGGCCATCAGCATCCCGGGCAGAGACTTGTCGCAACCGGCGAGCAGAACCGACCCGTCGAGCCGTTCGGCCTGCATCACGGTTTCCACCGAGTCGGCGATGACTTCGCGCGACACCAGGGAGAAGTGCATGCCCTCGTGGCCCATCGAGATGCCGTCCGACACCGAGATGGTGCCGAACTGCAGTGGATAACCACCGCCGGCGTGCACGCCCTCCTTGGCCGCCTGCGCGAGCCGATCGAGCGAGAGGTTGCATGGGGTGATCTCGTTCCACGAGCTCCCGATGCCGATCTGGGCCTTACCCCAGTCCTCGTCGCCCATTCCGACCGCCCGCAACATCCCGCGGCTGGGTGCCGCCGAGATCCCGTCGGTGACGGTGCGACTGCGCGGCTTCATGTCAACCATGGTGCTGGCTCCTACTCGATGGATGGGACAGCCGGTCGGCCGCGATCAACTCGCTGCGACCTCTTGCTTACGACCAGTCTGCTTCGCCGCAGCTTTGCGTGCGGGCGTTTTGCGCTTGGGCTTGGCCGGGACGGATGCGACCGTCTGCGGTTTGAGCATCTCCGCGAGGAACTTCCCGGTGTGGCTTTCCGGCACCGCTGCGACATCTTCGGGCGTACCTTCCGCCACGACCGTGCCGCCACCGGATCCACCTTCTGGCCCCATGTCGATGACCCAGTCCGCGGTCTTGATGACGTCGAGGTTGTGTTCGATGACGATCACGGAGTTGCCCTTGTCGACGAGCCCGTTGATCACCTTGAGCAGCTTGCGGATGTCCTCGAAGTGCAGGCCGGTGGTCGGCTCGTCCAGCACGTATGCCGTGCGCCCGGTCGACCGCTTCTGGAGCTCTGCGGCCAGCTTCACGCGCTGCGCCTCGCCACCGGACAGCGTCGGGGCCGGCTGTCCGAGCCGGACGTAGCCCAAGCCGACGTCGTTGAGCGTCTTGAGGTATCGGTGGATCGAGGTGATGGCCTCAAAGAAGTCGACGGCCTCCTCGATCGGCATGTCCAAGACCTCGGAGATGGTCTTCCCCTTGTAGTGGACCTCCAGCGTTTCGCGGTTGTACCGCGCACCGTGGCACACCTCGCAGGGGACGTACACGTCGGGCAGGAAGTTCATCTCGATCTTGATGGTGCCCTCGCCGGTACACGCCTCGCAGCGACCGCCCTTGACGTTGAAGGAGAACCGTCCCGGCTGGTAGCCACGAACCTTCGCTTCGGTGGTCGCCGCGAAGAGCGTACGGATCTTGTCGAACACACCGGTGTAGGTGGCCGGATTCGACCGAGGGGTCCGACCGATCGGCGACTGGTCGACGCGCACGAGCTTGTCGAGATTGTCCATGCCGTTGATCCGCGTGTGCCTGCCCGGCACCTGACGCGCACCGTTGAGCTTGTTGGCCATCACGGTGGCCAGGATGTCGTTGACGAGAGTGGACTTGCCCGAACCCGAGACGCCGGTCACCGCGGTGAGCACACCGAGCGGGAACACCACGTCGACGTTGTCCAAGTTGTGCTCACGTGCGCCGACAACGGTCAGCTGTCGCTTGCGGTCGATCGGACGCCGGATCTCGGGGACCTCGAGGAACTCTCGACCGGACAGATATGCACCAGTGAGGGACTCGGTGTTTGTCAGCAGATCCTTGTAGCTACCGCTGTGCACCACACGCCCACCGTGCTCGCCGGCATACGGTCCGATGTCGACGATCCAGTCGGCCGAGCGGATGGTGTCTTCGTCGTGCTCGACGACGATGAGGGTGTTGCCCAGGTTGCGCAGCCGGGTGAGGGTGTCGATGAGACGACGGTTGTCGCGCTGGTGCAGGCCGATCGATGGTTCGTCGAGCACGTAGAGCACGCCGGCCAGACCGGAGCCGATCTGGGTGGCCAGGCGGATACGTTGCGCCTCGCCGCCGGAGAGCGATCCGGCCGCCCGCGACAACGACAGGTACTCGAGCCCGACGTCGAGCAAGAATGTGATGCGGGATTGCACCTCTTTGAGCACGCGTCCGGCAATGGCCTGCTCGCGCGAGCCCAGCTTGAGGTCGGACAGGTAGTCGGCGCACTCGGCGACCGACAACGCACACACGTCCGCGATCGATTTCTCGCCGAAACGCTGGTGGTCGAGGGTGACGGCGAGGATCTCTGGGCGCAGGCGGGCACCACCGCACTCGGGGCAAGGGATGTCACGCATGTATCCCTCGTACCGGTCCTTCATCTGCTCGGACTCGGTCTGCTCCATGCGCCGGTGCAAGAACGACATCACACCTTCGAACTCGGTGTAGTACGAGCGCGTACGGCCATACCGGTTGCGAAAACGGACGTGCACCTGGTGGTCACTGCCGTTCAGGATCGCCTTACGCGCCTTGAGCGGGAGCTTCTTCCACGGCGTCTTGGTGTCGAATCCCATCTCGTCGCCGAGGCCTGAGAGCAAGCGGAGGAAGTAGTCGGCGTTGTGGCCGCCCGACCACGGCGCTATCGCACCGTCGGCAAGCGACAGGTCCGGGTCGGGCACGACGAGTTCCTCGTCCACCTCTTTGCGGATACCGAGCCCGTCACACTCCGGGCACGCACCGTACGGCGAGTTGAACGAGAAGGACCGCGGTTCGAGGTCGTCGATGGCGATCGGGTGGCCGTTGGGGCAAGCCATCCGCTCGGAGAAGCGCCGTTCGCGGTGGGGGTCGTTCTCCTCCAGGTCGACGAAGTCGAGCACCACCACACCGTCGGCCAGCCCCAGAGCGGTCTCGACCGAGTCGGTGAGTCGCTGTTTGGCCGAGGACTTGACGGACAACCGGTCCACCACGACCTCGATGTCGTGCTTTTCCTGCTTCTTGAGCTTTGGCGGATCCGTGAGAGGGTACACCACGCCATCGATCCGGGCACGCGAAAAGCCTTGTGTCTGAAGAGTTCCGAACAGGTCGACGAACTCACCCTTGCGGGTGCGGACCACCGGCGCCAGCACCTGGAAACGGATGCCCTGTTCCATCTCGAGCACTTGGTCGACGATCTGCTGAGGGGTCTGTTTCTCGATGGCCGAACCGCACTCGGGGCAATGCGCCTTGCCCGCACGCGCGTAGAGCAGACGGAGGTAGTCGTAGACCTCGGTGATGGTGCCGACGGTGGAACGCGGGTTCCGGTTGGTCGACTTCTGGTCGATCGAGACCGCAGGTGACAGCCCCTCGATGAAGTCGACGTCGGGCTTGTCCATCTGACCGAGGAACTGGCGCGCGTATGCCGACAACGACTCGACGTAGCGGCGCTGCCCCTCGGCGAAGATCGTGTCGAACGCGAGGCTCGATTTTCCCGAGCCGGACAGCCCCGTGAAGACGATCAAGCTGTCACGCGGGAGGTCGACGTCGATGCCGCGCAGGTTGTGTTCGCGGGCTCCGCGCACGATGAGGCGATCAGCCACAGTGGTCCTTTTCGGTGTCGAATCGGGGGGTACCGACCGCATGCAGGTCGGAAGGTCGGTGTCAGCCAGGGGCGTACCCGGCAATGCTAGAGGCACCCACTGACAAGATACCGGCCCCAGCAAATCGCGCCCCCGCCGAGCCGACTCTCGGCCACTCATTTCACCCGGCTGATCAGCACTTATCGTGCGCGAGCCGGTTCGATGACACCGGCCGTTGTGTGTTAGCGACCGCAGCCCTGCGAACGCCCAGGGACAGCAGCGCAGCAACGACGCAGAGACCGGACGCGACGTAGAACGCCATGTCGTAGCTACCGTGCTGGTCGCGCAGATGGCCCGCGCCGAACGCCGCCACCGCAGCCCCCAGTTGATGCGCGGCGAACACCCAGCCGAACACCACCGGTGTGCGGTCCGCGAAATGGGTTCGACACAGCGCGATGGTGGGCGGGACCGTCGCCACCCAGTCGAGACCGTAGAAGATGATGAACACCCATGTGCTCGGTTCGGCATGGGGAGACAGCAGCACGGGCAGGGCGAGCAGTGACACTCCCCTGCCCAGGTAATAGACGGCAAGCAGGATCCGAGCGTCCACACGGTCGGTGAGCCAGCCGGAGAAGATCGTGCCTGCGACGTCGAACACCCCGATGGTGGCGAGTAGACCTGCGGCGACCGTTGTCGGCATTCCATGGTCGTGTGCAGCCGGGATGAAGTGGGTGCCGATCAGTCCGTTCGTCGTCGCCCCACAGATCGCGAAACTCGCCGCGAGCAACCAGAACACCCGTGTACGCGCACCTATCACCAGCCCGTCCAGAGCCATGCGAAAACTGCCCGAGCGCGCGACGGGCGGTTGCGACGGTTGCTGCTCGATCGGCGCACCGTATGCGCTGATCCCTTTGTCGCTCGGATGGTTTCGCATGAAGACCACGATCAGCGGAACCACCGCCAAGGCAGCTGCCGCGACGATGAGGGCCGCAAACCGCCACCCGTATCGAGTGGTGACCAGGGCCACCAGCGGGAGGAAGATCAGCTGCCCCGTGGCGCTCGCAGCCGTCAGGACCCCGGTGACCAATCCGCGGCGTTCGACGAACCAGCGGGTGGCGACCGTCGCCACGAACCCCATCGAGATCGACCCGGTGCCGATACCCACCAGAACTCCCCAGAGCAGCAGCAGCTGCCACCCGGCGGTCATGAAGACGCTGAGAGCCGTGCCCAGTGCGATCAGGGTGAGTGCGCCGGCGAGGATCGGACGCACTCCGAAACGGTCCATCAGTGCCGCCGAGAACGGCGCGGTCAGACCGAACAATGTCATGTTGATCGACATCGCCAGACCCACCGTGCCGTGGGACCAGCCGAACTCCTGGTGCAACGGGTCCATCATCACGCTGGGAACCGACCGGAAACCGGCCGCCGCAAGAAGAGCCACGAAGCTGACGGCGGCCACTGTCCACGCCCAGTGCAGACGGGGGCCGGAGCGGACGCGCGGGGTCTCGGCGATGGTCACCGGACAACTCTCGCTGTCGCCGACCGGCGCCGCCATTGGCATAGATGACAACATCTGTAAAAATGCTGCCATGGCTTCTCGCATCCCGACCCCTCATCGAATCGCTGTGCTGATGCTCGAGCCGGTGATCGGGTTCGATGCGACGATTCCGCCGATGGTGTTCGGGCAGGCCGCCGACGATGCGGGAAATCCGCTGTACGACGTCGAGTTGATCGGCCTGTCGACCGAGCCCGTGCGGACCCTGTCCGGGTTCGCGATGGTGCCCACCCGTGGTCCTGAAGCTCTCGACTCGGCGGACACGGTCGTGATCCCCGGGACCAGGCTGCACGAGGTCCGCTTCGACGGCACCTGCCCCGCCGAACTGCGTCAAGCGCTGGAGCGCGTACGGACGGGCACCCGCATCGTGTCGATCTGTACCGGCGCCTTCGCGCTCGCGGCAGCAGGGCTTCTCGACGGCCGACCAGCGACCACCCACTGGGACAAGGCCGACGACCTGCGCCGGCTCTACCCGGCGGTGCACCTCGACGAGGACGTTCTGTTCGTCGACGACGGGGACGTTCTCACCTCGGCGGGCCTGGCGGCAGGAATCGACCTCTGCTTGCACATGATTCGCCGCGACCACGGTGCGCGGGTCGCGAACCGGGTGGCCAAGTACTGCGTGGTGCCACCATGGCGCGATGGCGGCCAGGCCCAATACATCGACGCTGCAGTACCCGACGTCGGCGACGCTTCTACATCGGCGGTGCGGGAATGGGCTCGCCACAACCTGACCGAGCCACTCACCGTTGCCCAGCTCGCCCGTCAGTCCAACATGAGTGTGCGTACCTTCAACCGGCGGTTCCGCGAAGAAACCGGTGACACGCCTGCGGTCTGGGTCCGTAAACAGCGTGTGCACCACGCCCGAGAACTACTCGAGTCCCGCGACCTTCCGGTCGACGAGGTGGCCAGACTGTCGGGTCTGGCCAACGGGGCCAATCTCCGTCACCACCTCCGCAACCATCTGGGGACGTCCCCGACCCGTTATCGCCGGACCTTCCAGGGCCAGTGACCAAGTAAGGTCATGAGCCATGAGTGCAGCGGCCCCGATTTCCGACACATACACCGGTGACTTCAGTGAATCCGACGTCCCTCAACGCAAATCGACGCCTCGGGCGACCATCGTCAAATTGTCGGTCGGTCCGATGGACAACAACGTCTACGTGATCACCTGCAAGCAGACCGGCAAGGCGCTGCTGATCGATGCTGCGAATGACGCGGACACGCTCGTCGAGCTGATCAGGAATCACGGCAACATCGAGCTGATCTTCACCACCCATTGGCACCCGGACCATTGGATCGCACTCGAAGAGGTGGTCAAGGCGACCGGTCTTCCCACCGCGGCAGGCCGAATCGACGCCGAGCCGATTCAGGTGAAGACAGACCGGTTGATCGACGAAGGCGACGTCATCGAGGTGGGCGAACTCCGCCTGGAGGCCATCCACCTGAAGGGTCACACCGACGGCTCCATCGCGCTGGTCCTCGACGACGACGTCACCCACCTGTTCACCGGCGATTCGCTCTTCCCGGGTGGTGTCGGAAAGACACACCGCGACGGCGACTTCGAGATCCTGCTGAACGACGTGACGACCAAACTCTTCGACCGCTTCGATGACAGCTCTGTGGTCTATCCCGGGCACGGCCTCGACACCACGCTGGGGGCCGAGCGGCCTCACCTCGATGAGTGGCGCGAACGCGGCTGGTGATCAGGTGAGCAGCGTGTTCCACCGGGCCGCTGCCACGACATCCTCGGACACCCTGGCCGCGACGAGACGAGCAAGCACCCTGGCTTCGTCGACTGTCAGATAACTGGGATTGGACATCATCGGCGCCCGCAGCTGCTCGCACCGGTCCAGACCCGGGGTGGCCTGGATCAACCCGCGCGGCACATGGTTGTCCGCACCGAGCCGTAAGCCCATGTAGTAGACCTTTCGTGGTTCGGGGACGCCGATCGAGTTCGACGGGTCCTCGCGGTTCTCGACCACCCAGCCCACTTCATAGACTCCGGGGTTCTTCGGACCGGTCACCCACAGGGCTATGAGGTCGCCGGGCGAGACCATCCGGCTCCTGCCGGACCGCGGACTCAAGCACCAGCTGTCTGCATGAAGGTTCGGGACAGGTCCCCGGGCCTCATCATCTGCAGCGATGGCCGCGAAGTAGTCGGTCCCGGTCACCGGGTTGCACTTCACCACCCAACAGCCGACATCCCCGTGTTCGATGGGCACCACTCACCTCCGTTCGGTCGGCAGATGTCTACCCAATGCGAGGGACCATCACACGGGCCCTGGTTGATCTATAGGGTCAACAGAGTCCATCCGTTAAGCAGGTTCTGTCGGACCACCTGGCGAGAGGAAGGTTTCACGCATGACTTTCCCGGGGACAGGTCCATGTAACAAGTGTCTTGAGGAGGCCCTTCTATGCTCATCCGCCGCATTGCCCGTCCCATGCTCGCGACCGCGTTCATCGCAACTGGGATCGACGCGATCCGACGCCCGGAACAGCTAGCCGAAACCGCGCAGCCGTTCGTCGACAAAGCAAAAACCCAGCTCCCGCCGCAGGCCGCCGACCTGATCCCGGCTGACGCGCAGGTGGTTGTCCGTATCAACGGCGCCATCCACATCATCGGTGGCCTGGCACTGGCGACCGGCAAGTTCCCGCGGCTCGCCTCGCTGACCCTTGCCGGCGTCGTCATCCCCACCACGCTGGCCGGAAACGACTTCTGGAACGAGACCGACCCGCACGAGCGGGCCGAGCAGCAAGCGCATTTCATCAAGAACGTGGGACTGCTCGGCGGGCTGCTGATCGCAACCGTCGACACCGAAGGCAAGCCGTCGCTGGCATGGCGCGGACGCAAGGCCGCGGCGATCGCCAGTGACAAGGTCAGTGCAGTACTGCCTACCGCCGCTGCGAGCGCTTCGACCGCAGGTGTCCTGGCCGATCGTGCGTCGCACATCGCCGAGGTCGTCGGCGAGCGAACCGGCGATCTGGCCGAGGTGGCCTCCGACCGCGGCGGCAAGTTCGCCGAGGTCGCGTCGGAGCGGGCTGCCGAACTGGCACAGAAGGCGTCGCAACGGGCGGCCGTCCTGGCCGATGTCGCAGGCGAACGCGGCAGCGAGATCGTCGACGTCGCGTCCAAGCGTGGCGCAGTTCTCGCCGGAGTCGCTTCCGAGCGGGCCGGAGAGCTCGCCGCCAAGGCCACCACACAGAGCGCGAAGCTCGCCGAGGTCGCCACCGAGCGCACAGCGTCGCTCAGCAAGGCCGCTGCGAAGAAGCAGGCCAAGCTGAGCAAGCAGGCCGGCAAGAAGCAGGCGAAATTGGGTAAGACCGCCGCCAAGCAGCAGGCCAAGCTGACCAAGCAGCAGACCAAGTTCGCCAAGCAGGCCCTCACCAACGGAGCCAAGGCGAAGAGCGCTGCTGCCGACCGTCGCGCCGAGCTCGCCGCGTCTGCATCACAGACGTTGGCTGCCACCAATGGATACGCAGAGAAGACGCTCGCGACCGCTCGTGACCGGGCACCCGAGCTGGCCGAATCGGCCCGCGTCTACGCGGCGCAGCTCGCCGAGCGTGCAGCCGACGAAGGCGTCAAGCTGTCAGCTCAGGCACGCAAGCAGGCAAAGAAAGCGCAGTAGGTTCGTCCGTTCGACCGTTTGATTCCTGAGTACGCGGGCAGCAGCCCACAAACGCCGTCAGTCCAGAAGACTGCGAGCTGCTGCCCGCGCACTCATCGGATCCGCCGTTTGCGATACCGCGTCTGCTGCTCGACGGCACTGATCCAAAGTCACCGTCGCCAGCTTGGCACCGACGCCCGCAACTGCCGACGCTGCCGCCGACAGCGATGTGATCCCGAAACCGACCAGCACGCAGGCGAGCAGCGGATCGGCCGCCGCTTCCCCGCACACCCCCACCGGCTTGTTCACGGCGGCGCCGGCGACTGCCGTGCGCGCCAACAGTGACAGGACTGCAGGCTGCCAAGGATCGGTGAGCTCGGCGAGGTCGGCCGACATCCGGTCGGCTGCCATCGTGTACTGCGCGAGATCGTTGGTTCCCACCGACAGGAAGTCGACGTGGTCGAGGATCCGTTCGGCGAGCAACGCCGCTGCCGGGACCTCGATCATCACTCCGGGGACAAGCCCGCGTTCACGGACTTTCGCGGCGAACGACTCAGCTTCGGCAGCCGTCGAGATCATCGGCGCCATCACCCACGGGCGTGAAACCCCTTCGGCCGCAGCAGCAATCGCGTCCAGTTGCCGATCGAGAATGCCACTGTCACGGGCTGCGATCCGGATGCCACGCACCCCCAGAGCCGGATTGGCCTCATGTGGGTGTTCGGCGAAACGCAAAGGCTTGTCCGACCCGGCATCGAGTGTGCGAACGACGACCTTTGCGTCCGGGAAGGCATCGAGCACTTCGCGGTAGATGGCGGATTGCTCGGCGACCGTCGGTTCGGTCTCTCGGTCGAGGAAGCACAGTTCGGTCCGGAACAACCCGATCCCACCTGCTGAGGTCTCCGCGGCCACCCGCGCCCCGGCGCCGTCTTGTACGTTCGCGAGGACGTCGACTCGATGACCGTCGGCTGTCGCACCGGGTCCGGTCCACGCGGCTGTGCGCTCGGCAATCAACCGGTACTGGGCCACTGCTTCGGATGCCGCGGCCGCATCAGGTGACACGGTGATCTCGCCTTCGGCGCCGTCGAGCAGGACCGAACTCCCTGCTGCGACCTCGTCGAGGCCGGTGACCGCCACGACGCAAGGGATGCCCAGCTGGCGCGCGATGATCGCGGTATGGCTGGTCGGGCCACCGAGCGAGGTCGCCAGCCCGATGACCATTGCCGGGTCGAGGCCCGCCGTATCTGCGGGCGCCAGGTCCTCCGCGAAAAGGATCGACGGAACGTCCGGTTCCGGAACCCCCGGTTCGGGAGCCCCGATCAGCTCGGCGAGCACGCGGTCACGGACATCGCGGAGATCGGTCACGCGCTCGGCCATCAGGCCGCCGAGTTTGGTGAACAGGGCCACGAACTGTTCTGTGGCGGCGGCTGTCGCCGCAGTGGCGGAGTTGCCGGCCGCGATGAGCTTCTCGGCTGCACCCAGCCAGCCCCGGTCCGTTGCCATGGCCGCGTTGGCGGCGAGCACTTCGGAGGCCGCTCCGCTCGACACCGCGGCCCGTGCCTGAAGTCGCGATGCAACAGCTTTGGTGCCCTCGCGGAACGCCTGCAGCTCGCGGTCGCGGTCCGCCGGGTCGATCACGGTGTCGTCGAGCGGCGGCGCGACGCGTGGACCCGGAACGATCACCGGACCCGCCACCACGCCTGGCACCACCGGCGTTCCGTGCAACACCCTTCGTGGGCTTCCGATCAGCGTTGACTTCGTCATCCGTCCTCCTCTGACAAGTCTGCGGGCTTTTGTGTCTACGTCACCAACCCGACTCGATGTGATTCAGATTACTCAAAATCCTTGACAAAGCAATACGATCGGGCATAAAACAACATAAAGCAACACCGACTAGCAACGTAACCCACATGGAGGGCAGATGTACGCAGAGGAGCGGCAGCAGGCCATGGCCGCGCTGATCGCGCAGAAAGGCCGCATGTCGGTCGCTGATCTGTCCGATCTGTACGGCGTGACGACCGAGACGGTGCGTCGCGACCTGGCGGCCCTCGACAGGCTCGGGGTGATCCGACGGGTCCATGGTGGCGCAGTACCCGCATCCGCGCTCACAGCCATCGAGGTCGGCACCGCCGAACGCGAGCACAGTCGATCCGGAGAGAAGGACCGAATCGGCAAGGCGGCCGTGGACCAGCTACCCCCGGTCGGCGGCAGCATCCTGCTCGACGCCGGGACGACCACGGCCCGAGTTGCTGCTCACCTCCCCGCCGACATGGACCTCGTCATCGTCACCAACTCCATCCCGGTCGCGGCCCGCGTCGGAGGCCTCGGTGGGTCACGCCTGCATCTGCTCGGTGGACGTGTCCGCGGGATCACCCAGGCAGTGGTCGGCGACGACGCGCTGCGAACCCTGGCGTCGATGCGGATCGACGTCGCCTTCGTCGGGACCAACGGACTCAGTCTGCGCCACGGTCTGTCCACTCCCGACAGCGATGAGGCCGCGATCAAACGGGCGATGGTCACCAGCGCGCACCGTGTCGTGGTGGTTGCTGATTCGTCAAAGGTCGGCCGAGAAGACCTGATCAGTTTCGCCCCCATCGACAGGGTCGACGTCCTCATCACCGACAGCGCCCTGCGCGAGTCGGATCGCGCCGAACTGCTTGCACACGACGTCGAGGTGGTGACGGCATGATCGTCACTCTCACCGCAAATCCGAGCATCGACCGCACGATCAATCTGACCGGGCCACTCCAGCGCGGCGCAGTACATCGCGCATCGGCAGCGACCTCCCATCCCGGAGGCAAGGGCGTCAATGTCTCCCGCGTCGTCACGGCTGCAGGCAAGCGTTCGATCGCGGTGTTGCCCGGCAACCCCGGAGAGCCGATCCTGCTGGCATTGGACGAGGCAGAAATCGACCACCGCGGTATCGCGCACCCAGGAACAGCCCGGGTCAACCTCACGGTCACCGAACCCGACGGCACGACAACAAAGATCAACGAGCCAGGGGCAGCCCTGCCACCGGAAACGCTGGCAGCCCTGACGGCGTGCCTGCAGGACCTGGCCGGCTCGGCCGTGTGGGTCGTGTTGTCCGGGTCGCTACCCCCTGGTGTTTCGGCCGATTGGTACGCCGACCTGATCACAGCGCTCCGCGTCGGGCCGACCCAGATCGCAGTGGACACCTCCGATGAACCGCTACTCGCCCTCGCGGCCCGGTTCCCCTCGGCCGCACCGGATCTCATCAAACCGAACGCAACAGAACTCGGTCAGCTCACCGGGCTGGACGGCGCCGAGCTCGAACTCGCCGCCGAGCACGGGGACCCGGTGCCGACCGCCCGGGCCGCGAGATCGTTGATCGAGGCCGGCGGCCCCCGTGCCGTGCTGGCAACTCTGGGCGCCGCAGGAGCCGTTCTCGTCAACGACGAAGGCGCTTGGCACGCAACAACTCCCCCGATCGCGCCGCGCAGCACGGTCGGAGCCGGCGATTCGTCGCTGGCCGGATATCTACTCGCCGATCTGCAAAACGCCGGACCGGCCGACCGCCTCGCATGGGCGGTCTCGTATGGCAGCGCCGCAGCAGCGCTACCGGGAACGGCTTTGCCGAGTCCTCACCACACCCAGCCCGGCGCCGTGACCGTCACCGCGCTCAACCCGGTCATCGGCAACCACTGATCCCGGCTCCACCACCCCCTAAGGAAAAGCCATGTCCCACCCGACGATCCGAGCCGGTTCAGCACCGGCGATCATCAGCCCGGAACTGATCGCGCTCGACGCCGATCTGGGCACCACCAAAGATGCTGTCATCGACGCGCTGGCCCATCGGCTCGCAGCAGATGGCCGCACGTCCGACGTCGATGCGCTCAAAGCCGCTGCCCTGGCACGTGAGTCCCAGTCGGCAACCGGCCTGCCGGGCGGCATCGCCATCCCACATTGCCGGGATGCGTCGATCGCCACCGCATCTCTCGGTTTCGCCCGCCTGTCGCCGAAAGTCGATTTCGGCGCGCCGGACGGCCCCGCCGACCTCGTGTTCCTGATCGCCGCACCCGAAGGCGCCGGTTCCGAACACATGAAGCTGCTGTCCAGTCTTGCGCGCGCATTGGTCAAGCCGGCATTCGTGGCGTCGCTGCGAGCAGCGGCCACTCCCATCGACGTGGTCGCCCTTGTGGAGGAGGTACTCGCGCCCGCCACGCCGGCGGGTCCGCCGGCGTCAGCCGCCTCGACCCTAGCCGCTCCGGCGGCCACCACCGACCCTGCCGACACGACGCCGACCGGCACCGACGGCTCCGACGTCCCGAACAAGACCCTCGTCGCGGTGACGGCGTGCCCGACAGGCATCGCACACACCTACATGGCAGCGGACTCCCTGGTCGCCGCGGGCGAGCGGGCCGGCGTGACCGTGCATGTCGAAACGCAGGGTTCGAGTGGCAGCACTCCCCTTGCGGCCCAGATCATCGCCGATGCGGGGGCTGTCATCTTCGCCACGGACGTCGGCGTGAAAGGCCGTGAGCGATTCGCGGGCAAACCGGTGGTGGCGTCCGGCGTCAAGCGGGCGATTAATGAGCCGGACGCCATGGTCACCGAGGCGTTGCGCGCCAGCCTCGACCCCTCCGCGGCCAAGGTCGCAGGTGACGCGGCCACCGGCGGCGACAGCGCGGCAGCGAGCACCGGTGTCGGCTGGGGTACACGTCTACGGCAGATCCTGCTGACCGGCGTGAGCTACATGATCCCGTTCGTCGCCGCCGGAGGTCTGCTCATCGCCCTGGGGTTCTTGCTCGCGGGCTACGAGATCACCGACACCGCCGAGAAGATCACTCTCGACAACTCTCTGACACAACTGCCCGACGGTGGGCTGAAGACCTACCTCGGTGCAGTGCTCTTCCAACTCGGGTCACTCGCCTTCAGCTTCCTTGTCCCGGCGCTCGCCGGGTACATCGCCTTCGCGATAGCCGACAGGCCCGGACTGGCACCCGGCTTCACCGCCGGTGCGGTCGCAGTGTTCGTCGGTGCGGGATTCATCGGTGGCCTCGTCGGTGGCCTGATCGCGGGCTTCGCCGCTCTGTGGATCGGCCGGATCGGGGTACCCCAGTGGGCTCGCGGATTGATGCCTGTGGTGGTCATCCCGCTCTTCGCCTCCCTGATCGTGGGTGTCCTGATGTTCGTGGTGCTCGGCAAGCCCCTCGCCGCGATCACCGACGGACTGACCGACTGGCTCAACGGGCTCTCCGGTTCCTCGGCCATCCTGCTCGGGATCATCCTGGGTCTGATGATGTGCTTCGACCTCGGCGGCCCCGTCAACAAGGCCGCGTACGCGTTCGCCGTCGCAGGCCTGTCGGTCACAGATGATGCGTCGCTCAAGATCATGGCCGCAGTGATGGCTGCCGGCATGGTTCCCCCGCTGGCGATGGCACTGGCATCGACGGTTCGACCCGGCTTGTTCACCGAAGCAGAACGGGAGAACGGCAAGGCAGCATGGCTCTTGGGTGCCTCGTTCATCTCCGAGGGCGCAATCCCGTTTGCGGCCGCCGACCCGCTGCGTGTCATCCCCTCGATGATGGCCGGCGGTGCAGTCACCGGCGGATTGATCATGGCCACCGGTGCCACGTTGAGCGCGCCGCACGGCGGCATCTTCGTGTCGTTCGCGATCGGTGGAATCGGATGGTTTTTCCTGTCGCTGGCCATCGGCACCGCGGTCTCGGCCGCATGTGTCGTCGGAGCCAAGCAGCTGATCAAGCCCCGTAAGCCACAGGCAGCGAAGTCGAAGGTTCTCGCCACCGCCTGACCCACCAGATGTCAGAACTCACGAAACCAATTGTCAACAAAGGAGAAATCATGCCCAGCACCAACGTCGCCGTCGGTTCGTCAGTCGGCCTGCACGCCCGCCCCGCCGCTGTCATCGCCGAAGCAGTCGCCGAAGCCGGTGTCCCGGTAACTCTTTCGGTCGCGGGCGGCGAACCGGTAGATGCCGGGTCGGCCCTTCTCATCATGACCCTCGGCGCCACCGCCGGCACCGAGGTCACTGTCGAGAGCGAAGACCAAGCGGCACTGGACACCATTGTCAAACTGGTGGCGTCAGACCTCGACGCCTGACCGGCGGGCGGTGCACTCGACTCTCGATTCGACGCCCGAACGCCCGCCCCGGTTGTGACAGCCGGTGCGGCCCCCTCGATGATGGACAACTCACGACGCGGTGGTCCGGGAACGATCTCCCGGGCCACCGCGTTATCCTTTGGCACTATTTTTGCTCCACCACAACGAGGAGGATCGTGTTCGAGGCTGAACAGCGTCATCTCGACCGGGTGTACGGCCGATTGGACCGGATGCGCCGCAACACCCAGTCGCGGTTGGCGTCTGCCCTCCGCGACACCGGCGGAACGCCGCAGGCCCGGTCCGAGCGTGAGTCCTACGAGCGCCTCTACACCGACGATCTGACAAAGTTCGATGCCGCCGAACACAACCTCTATTTCGGTCGTCTCGATCTCGAGACCGGGGAGGTTCGCCGTATCGGCCGTATCGGCATCCTGGACGACGACGAGCAGGACAGCACCCTGCTGCTCGACTGGCGCGCACCGATGAGCCGGCCGTTCTATCTGGCCACCCCAGCCTCTCCAGAGGGCGTGCAAGTCCGTCGCCACATCCGAACCCGCAACCGCAAGATCACCGCCGTCAACGACGAGCGGCTCGACATGACCGAACTCGAGGATGCCGACACCACCGGTCACGGCGACGTCGTGAACGAATCCGCGCTGATCAACGCCTTGAATGCCGCCCGCACCGGGCACATGACCGACATCGTCGAGACCATCCAGCGTGAGCAGGACGAGATCATCCGTGCCTCGCACCGCGGCGTCCTGGTGGTGCAGGGCGGACCGGGAACCGGGAAGACGGCGGTGGCCCTGCACCGTGCGGCGTATCTGCTTTACACCTACCGCGACACCCTCGCGCGCAGCGGTGTCCTCATCGTGGGCCCCAACACCACCTTTTTGAACTACATCGGCCAGGTGCTCCCCTCCCTCGGCGAGAGCGGCGTATTGCTGTCCACCGTCGGCGACCTCTACCCGGGCGTACGGGCATCGTTGACCGACAACCCCGTCGCCACCACTCTCAAAGGCGACCTCGCGATCGTCGATGTACTGCGGCAGGCCGTACGTGATCGGCAGGAACTGCCGAAGTCGCCCATCGAGCTGAGGTTCGACGGCTACCCACTCACGATCAGCAGCAAGGTGATCCAGCGCGCCAGGGGTCGGGCACGATCGTCTCGGCGCCCACACAATCACGCTCGATCGGTCTTCCTGCGGTCGGCGTTCGATTCGCTGGCGCAGCAGCACGCCGAGCGGATCGGCGCAAGCCTGATCGACGGATCGCAGTTGCTGAGCAACATGGACATCGCCGACATCCGCGACGAGATGCGGGCCGACCCCGACATCAATGCCGCCCTGGCACACTTCTGGCCGCAGCTCTCCCCACAGGTGGTCCTGGCGGACCTGTTGACCTCACCCGAACGGATTGCCTCCGCGACCCCGACATGGTCCGACAAGGAGCGTCAGTCCATCCTGCGTACGCAGCGCGGCGGATTCAGCGCAGCCGACGCGCCGTTGCTCGACGAGCTCGCGGAGATCATCGGCGTCGACGACGACGGTGACGAAGAACGTGAGCGAGCCCAGTGGCGACAGAAGCTGTCCGAGGCACAGGACGCCCTCGACATCCTGACCGGTTCGGCACCGCAAGACCTCGAAGACGAGCTGGACCCCGAGATCTTGATGGCCTACGACCTCATCGACGCCGAGCAGCTCGCTGCGCGACAGACCACCAGAGTTGCCCTGACAACCGCCGAGCGCGCCTACAACGACCGCACGTGGGCCTTCGGTCACGTGATCGTCGACGAAGCCCAGGAGTTGTCGGCAATGGCCTGGCGAATGATCATGCGCCGCATACCGAACCGCTGGATGACGGTCATCGGCGACACTGCGCAGACCGGAGATCCGGCGGGCACCACGTCATGGGACGAAGTTCTCAGCCCCTACGTGGCACGGCGCTGGCGTAAGTACGACCTGACGGTGAACTACCGGACGCCCAGCGAGATCATGGCCGTGGCTGCCCCGATTCTCGAACGCATCGACCCCGACATGGCCGCCCCGAACTCGATCCGATCGAGCGGCAAGGCCCCGACGTTCGAGCGGACGTCGGTCGACGACCTTCCGGCCACCGCGGCCAAACTGGCCACGGCATCACTCGACGGCATTGCAGCGATCATTGCGCCGGACGGACTGGTGGACCAGATCCGGGCGGTGACCGGAGAGATCGAGAACTCACCCGAACTGTCGGTACTGACCGTGGCGCAGTGCAAGGGATTGGAGTTCGACCGCACAGTCGTGGTCGAACCGGCCATGATCGTCGGCCAGTCGGCACGCGGGTGGGGCGACCTCTACGTGGCGCTGACCCGGGCAACTCAGCAGTTGGCGATTGTGCACAACGCCGAGTTGCCCGAACCGCTCCGGGCGCCTGCTCAGACCGTGTGAACGATCAGGACGTCACACTTCGACTTGCGCGCAACATCGGCGGGCACCGAACCCAGCAGCCGTCCTGCAATCGAGTTCAGACCCTTGTTACCGACGACAAGCAGATCGGCCTTGCTGTCGGCGACGAGGTTCAGCAGTGCGTCGACAGGTGATCCGACCACGGGCCGGGTGGAGATGTTGCCACCCCCGGCGTTGGCCGCACGCTCGCGCGCCGTTCGCAGGATCTCTTCGGTGGGCGCAGATCCGTGGACCTGGTACGCCTCTTCCTTGAGCACATCCGAGACTGCGGAAACGTCACGATCGTCAGTCGGAAAGTAGGCGCAAGCGATGATCAGTTGCGCTTTGTCACCACTGATCGCGCCTGCCCGCTCAACCGCCTTCATCGACGATTCAGAACCATCGGTTCCCACAACGACGGTCTGGTATGCGCTCATCCATCCTCCATCAATGTTCTGTGTAGATCACGGGCGCCGACGATTGTCCGTGCCCCTGCCACCCCGGGCGGCATCTTCCGTGGAGAGGGTATCCCGTAACGGCCGTTCGATTACGTGGTATTGGCCGACGGGACCGTCAGACGTACCGCTGACCAGGCAGAACAGCCCATCGTCATGACGATCACAGTCGGCCGGGTTCAGCGGATTCCGGCTGCATCCATGCCACGCAGCTCCTTCTTGAGGTCCGCGATCTCGTCTCGCAATCGGCCGGCGAGCTCGAACTGCAGATCCCGCGCCGCATTCATCATCTGGTCGGTGAGTGCAGCGATGAGGTCGGCGAGCTCGGCACGAGGCATGGCCGAGACGTCGCGCGAGTCGATGACACCCGAGGACGACGACGACCGGCCGGGCTCGCCCTGGGCCCGGCGGCCGCGACTCGAGTTGCGCCCCGACCCGCCGATCGCGACGGCGTTGTCCTCGGCTTCCTCGTACACCTGGTCGAGGATGTCGGCGATCTTCTTTCGCAGCGGCTGCGGGTCGACGCCCATCTTTTTGTTGTAGGCGATCTGCTTCTCGCGACGGCGGTCGGTCTCGTCGATGGCGTTGCGCATCGAATCGGTGATCTTGTCGGCGTACATGTGCACTTCACCGGACACGTTTCGCGCCGCACGACCGATCGTCTGGATGAGGCTGGTGGTGCTGCGCAAGAACCCTTCCTTGTCGGCGTCGAGGATGGCCACGAGCGACACCTCGGGAAGGTCGAGCCCCTCGCGGAGCAGGTTGATTCCGACCAGGACGTCGTACTCACCGGTACGCAGCTGCCGGAGGAGTTCCACGCGGCGCAGAGTGTCGACCTCAGAGTGGAGATATCGCACCCTGATGCCCAGCTCCAACAGATAGTCGGTGAGGTCCTCGGACATCTTCTTGGTCAGGGTGGTCACCAAAACGCGTTCGTCCTTGTCGGTGCGCAGCTTGATCTCGTGCACCAGGTCGTCGATCTGCCCCTTGGTGGGTTTGACCACCACCTGCGGATCGACCAGACCGGTCGGCCGGATCACCTGTTCGACGAACTCACCGTTGGCCTGACCCAACTCATAAGGACCTGGAGTTGCCGACAGATACACCGTCTGCCCGATCCGATCGACGAACTCACTCCACGTCAGTGGCCGGTTGTCCACGGCCGAGGGCAGACGGAAGCCGAAGTCCACCAGGTTTCGTTTACGCGACATGTCGCCCTCGTACATGGCACCGATCTGCGGAACCGTGACATGCGACTCGTCGATGACAAGCAGGAAGTCCTCGGGGAAATAGTCGATGAGCGTTGCCGGCGCGGTACCCGGACCGCGACCGTCGATGTGCCGCGAGTAGTTCTCGATGCCCGAGCAGAACCCGACCTGCCGCATCATCTCGACGTCATAGTTGGTGCGCATCCGCAGGCGCTGCGCCTCGAGCAACTTGCCCTTGCCTTCGAGTTCGGCGAGCCGCTCCTCGAGTTCGGCCTCGATAGAGGCGATGGCCCGCTCCATCCGGTCGGGCCCCGCGACGTAGTGCGTCGCTGGGAAGATGCGAAGGTTCTCCACCTGACGCACCACGTCACCGGTCAGGGGGTGCAGGTAGTACAACGCCTCGATCTCGTCGCCGAAGAACTCGATCCTGACGGCCAGTTCCTCGTACGACGGGATGATCTCGACGGTGTCGCCGCGGACCCGGAAGCTGCCGCGGGTGAAACTCACGTCGTTGCGGGTGTACTGCACGTCGACGAGCAGTCGCAGCAACGCATCCCGGTCGACCTCTTGGCCGACGTCCAGATGAACCGAACGGTCGAGATACGACTGCGGGGTACCGAGACCGTAGATGCACGACACCGAGGCCACCACCACCACGTCCCGCCGCGACAGCAAGTTGAACGTGGCCGAGTGCCGGAGGCGCTCGACATCGTCGTTGATCGAGGAGTCCTTCTCGATGTAGGTGTCGGTCTGAGCGATGTACGCCTCGGGCTGGTAGTAGTCGTAATACGAGACGAAGTACTCGACTGCGTTGTGCGGCAACATGTCCCGCAGTTCGTTGGCGAGCTGCGCGGCGAGCGTCTTGTTCGGTGCCATCACCAGGGTCGGGCGTTGCACCTTCTCGATCAGCCATGCCGTGGTCGCGGACTTACCGGTGCCGGTGGCACCGAGGAGTACCACGTCCTTCTCCCCGGCACGCAGACGCTGCTCGAGTTCCTTGATCGCTGTCGGCTGGTCACCGGCCGGCTTGTGGTCACTGACCACCTGAAAAGGTGCGTGTGACCGCTCGATCTCCCCGACCGGCCGGAATTCCGAGTGCGCAACGACCGGATGTTCTGCTGCAAAAGCCATGTATCCAGAGTAAACGCGACGTCCGACAAGCGGCGCCCTCCGAATGCGCCGTGCGCGAACACAGGAGACGCACCGGCTCGGCGTCGATCTCGTCGCGCCGCGGTGGGTTAGCGTGCTGCATGGCCGCGTTGCATCCACCCAAACACGAGGTCTTCGACGTCGCGGCGGGCACGAACACCGATCCGAAAGGATTCCGGCGACAGGTGGACACCTACCGGACCACCGACTTCGGGCTCTACATGGACCGCCCTGCCGACCACGCCGAGTTTCACCGCCTGCAGTCCTGGTTGCTCCCGGGCTTCGGTCTACGCGTCAGCATCTTCCATTACCGAGCCGGCTTCGAGCGTGACCAGCGGCTCTACATCGACGTCGGGATGTTCACCGGTCCCGACGCACACGGCCGCTGGCATTCCGAGGACTGGTACCTCGACCTGATCGACCGCCCCGGACGGCCGCTCGAGCTCGAGGACGTCGACGAGCTCTTCGACGCACACGCGGCGTGGCTGCTGCCCCACGACCGGGCCGAGGCGGCAGTGCGCATCGCTGCACGCACGATGGCGGGTGCCGCCGAGCACAACCACGACGTCGAATCCTGGCTGGCAGCGCAAGGCGCCGAACTGAACTGGGACTGAATGCGTTCAGCTCGGGGTGGTCAAACGGATGGTGACCGCGCGGCCGGGATCGGCGTTGGCGTGCAGTCCAGGTGTCAGCGCCGGGAAACCCCCGTCGGCGAGGGCATCGTCGAGATCGGCCGGATCACACTCCGGAGCGAGCTGCACTTCGAAGTCGAGAACGTCGGCGGCCCTTTCCCCGGCGGATGCCGTTGGCCCGACATGGGTCACGCCCACGATCTTCTCCGCACCTAGAAGACGCAACCGATTGCTCAGCCGGGTGGCCTGGAGCGACCACTCCGGGCGGTGATCCACCACGTTCTCCGGACGCCGGGCGCACGTCCGGGTGCGCACGTTGCGTTCGTAGGGAACAAGTCGCTCGTCCCACAGGTGGTGGGCCAGGGCCGCCAGATCGTCGGGACCACCACTGTTGTCGAGCCAGACGTCGGCGACGGCTCGGCGGTCCGCCTCGGAGGCCTGCGCCTTGATCCGCGCCCGGGCATCGGCTTCGGGCATACCGCGCTGGCCGGTCAACCGCGCCACCCTGTCCTCTTCGGCAGCGTGGACGATGACCACGAGATGGAAGAAAGGAGCGCTGCCGTTCTCGACCAGCAGGGGTATGTCCTGGACCACCACGGCGTCATCCGGAGCGGCCTCGAGGAGCTCGAACGCGCGGGCACCGACCAATGGATGCGTGATGGCGTTGAGCTTCTTGCGTTGCTCGTCATCGACAAAGGCCTTGGCGGCCAAGGCTGCCCGGTCAAGACTCCCGTCCGCCGCCAAGATGTCGTCTCCGAAGGCGGCGACCAGTTGAGACAGTCCGTCGGTGCCCGGAGCCACCACCTCGCGGGCGATCACGTCGGCGTCGATGATGTATGCACCGCGATCGACGAGAGTGCGCGCCACCGTTGACTTGCCGGCTCCGATACCGCCGGTCAGACCTACTCGAATCACGTGGTCAGTGTCACAGATCGGCGAGTGCGCATGCGCAGCAGGGTTGCGATCTGTGGCGCCTGCCGATCGTGGTCGAGTCCGTCGGGTCCTTGTTCGACGAGCGTGTCACGTATCGGAGCCGAAGCATCAAGCGGTGGCGGTCACGTCGTTTCAGCCACTGACACCCGACAGCTCATTCGGGGTGTTGTCCAGCTGGGTCTCGGCGATCTTGGTTCCGTTGGTGAGGTCGACCGCCACCAGCTTGTTGGCACTCGGATCGGTCACGTAGGCCACCGAATCCATGACAAAGAGTGTCGGGCGCGGGTCTTGCCACTCGACAGGTTCGGTCCAGTCCCCCACTGCTTCGATCTTGCGCGTGACCGCGGCGGTCTGCGGGTCGATCACGTGGATGTCGCCGTCGGTTCCGAGCACGAGCGCCTCCCCGTCGGGGCCGCGGCCAAGTGAACGGAAGCTGTAGCTGGTGCCGAGTTCTACCAATGCCAGCTCACCTGACTCGGTGTTGGTCAAGGTGACCCGAGTAGGCCGTTCGAGCTCTGCATCTTTGTCCACCTTGTAGTCACCCAGTACCACCGGTGAAGATTCCGACCCGGCCTGATTTCCGATACGGCCGTAGGGATCAGGGCTGGTGACCTTCCGAATGTCGTTGCCCCGCACGACAAGCAGGCCATCCTGGCATCCGAAAGCAAGTGTTCCGTCGGCGGCCATCGCCTCACCGTGGACGCCTGGGCACTGGTCGTTGGTGGCCAGCACCGCGTTGTCCGGCCCCAGGATCTGGATGCCGTTACGCGACTCCTCGGTGCCGACAGTGGTCACCAAGGTGCCGTCTTCACGTGCGACCGCAACACCGTGATGCGGAGGGACCTGATGCTTTTCAGACTCGGCGTTGCCGCGGGACAGTTCCGCGGGGGGTACGACATCGATCTCGCCGGTGCCGTCAGAGAACAAGGTGATCCGGCCATCGTGCGGGACCACGTGGCCCGGCTCTTCGCCGCCGAACCTCAGGTCCGTCATCGCCGGCGGGGCCGTGTAATAGTGGCCGTGGTCGCCGTGCTGGCGCGTCCACGTTCCCATGTCGAAGACGGTGAAACCGTCCGACTGCGAAACGAACAGGTGCCGTCCGTCGTCGGCCGGGTTGAGGCGAATGAACCCTTCGGTCTCCACCTCACCCACCGGCTCGAGCGACTCGGCATCGAGGACCTCGATGCCGGTCTCGTGTGTGTATGCCAACCGAGGTGTGGCCGATTGTTGTTCGACGGCAGACGAGGCCGCCGCCGAACTCTGGGTTGAAGTCGAATCACTGGAACCGCCATCACTTCCGCAGGCGGCTAGCAAGCCAACCGCCGAGAGGAGCGACACGATCCTTGGAGCACGAGTAGATTTCACGATTTGATGATCCTTGGTAATGATAATCATTGTCAAAACGCGATACGTGCATGTACAGACCACGAAAAACGCCCCCGGCCAGAAAGGCCGGGGGCGTTCTTGTCAGAGCTCTATCAGGCGTTGCCGGACAGCTTCTCGCGTAGAGCAGCGAGCTGCTCGTCGCTGGCAAGCGATCCACCACTCTTCGGCGCCGACGACGACGAGGACGTCGCGGATGCGGCGTCACCACCGGCCTTGTCAGCGGAATCCGACGAGTAGTCGGTCGGAGCGTTGGCAGCGGCCTCGGCGGCAGCGGCGAACTTCTCCATCTGAGCGGTGTGCATCTTGTGACGACGCTCGGCCTCGGCGTAGCGCGACTCCCACGCTTCCCGCTGCTTCTCGAAACCTTCGAGCCATTCGTTGGTCTCGGAGTCGAAGCCCTCGGGGAAGATGTAGTTGCCCTGCTCGTCGTAGCTGTCGGCCATGCCGTACTTCGACGGGTCGAACTCTTCGGTGTAGTCCTCGTTGGCCTGCTTAAGGCTCAACGAGATCCGGCGACGTTCGAGGTCGATGTCGATGACCTTGACCATCGCGTCGTCGCCGACCGCGACAACCTGGTCCGGCACCTCGACGTGGCGCTCGGCCAGCTCCGAGATGTGGACGAGGCCTTCGATGCCCTCTTCGACGCGCACGAACGCACCGAACGGAACCAGCTTGGTGACCTTACCCGGCACGATCTGCCCGATGGCATGCGTACGGGCGAACTGACGCCACGGATCTTCCTGAGTTGCCTTGAGCGACAACGAGACCCGCTCGCGGTCGAGATCGACGTCGAGAACCTCGACGGTGACCTCGTCGCCCACTGCGACAACCTCGGACGGATGATCGATGTGCTTCCAAGACAGCTCGGAGACGTGCACCAGGCCGTCGACGCCGCCGAGATCGACGAATGCGCCGAAGTTGACGATCGAGGACACGACGCCCTTGCGGACCTGGCCCTTCTGGAGCTGGTGCAGGAACTCGCTGCGCACCTCGGACTGCGTCTGCTCCAGCCACGCGCGGCGCGACAGGACGACGTTGTTCCGGTTCTTGTCCAGCTCGATGATCTTGGCTTCGATCTCCTTGCCGATGTACGGCTGCAGATCGCGCACGCGACGCATCTCCACCAGCGATGCGGGGAGGAATCCGCGCAGACCGATGTCCAGGATCAGGCCGCCCTTGACGACCTCGATGACGGTGCCCTTGACGGCCTCGTCCTTTTCCTTGAGCTCTTCGATGGTGCCCCACGCACGCTCGTACTGAGCGCGCTTCTTGGACAGGATCAACCGACCCTCTTTGTCCTCCTTGGTGAGGACGAGTGCTTCCACCTCATCGCCGACGCTGACAACCTCGCTGGGGTCGACGTCGTGCTTGATGGACAGTTCGCGGGACGGGATCACTCCCTCGGTCTTGTAACCGATGTCGAGCAGCACTTCGTCGCGGTCAACCTTGACGATGGTGCCCTCGACGATGTCGCCATCATTGAAGTACTTGATAGTGGCATCGATGGCGGCAAGAAAATCCTCAGCCGAGCCGATATCGTTAACGGCTACTTGTGGTGAGGTAATGGTCGTGGACGGCATATGTTAGATGGCTCCGGACAGGTTGGGTTGTAGGGACAGTAATGCGGGATCAACAGTGGCCACAGATGAGTGACCGGCATGAAGAACCACGCGGGCTCAGGCACGCGCGTGTCTGAGGATACGCCAGGCCCGCTGGGCTGGGCAAATACCCCGAAACCACAACCCCTGATGCGCACCAGAATCGACTCGCGAACCAGCGTATCTGCGAATCGCCGCTGGTGGGACGCCGATGCAGAGAATTACCACGAGGAGCACGGGGCTTTTCTCGGTGCCGAAAGCGCCGACGGAGACTTCGTGTGGTGTCCCGAAGGGCTACGCGAAGAGGACGTCCGACTGCTCGGGGAGGTCGCCGACCGCGTCGTTCTCGAGGTGGGTTGCGGTTCTGCACCGTGCAGTCGTTGGCTTGCCGCGCAGGGCGCGCGGGTGATCGGCCTGGACCTCTCCCGAGAGATGTTGCGGCGCGGGCAGGTGGCCATGGCCCCGGGCGGTCCACAGCCGGGGCTCGTCCAGGCCGGCGCCGAGCAATTGCCGTTTGCCGACAACGTCTTCGACATCGTCTGCTCGGCGTTCGGCGCCGTGCCGTTCGTGGCCGATTCGGCCGGGGTGATGGCGGAGGTGGCGCGGGTGCTCAAACCGGGTGGCCGGTGGGTGTTCTCGGTCAACCACCCGATGCGGTGGGCCTTTCCGGACGACCCAGGGCCTGCCGGCCTGACGGTCATGCTCCCCTACTTCGACCGGACGCCGTATGTCGAGACCGAGAGCGATGGCACCGTCAGTTACGTCGAGCACCATCGGACGCTGGGCGACCGCATCCGGGAGATCCGCGACGCCGGACTGCTTCTCGTCGATCTGATCGAGCCGGAGTGGCCCGAGGGTTTCGACCAGGAGTGGGGCCAGTGGAGTCCGCTGCGCGGTCACTACTTCCCGGGCACCGCGATCTTCTGTTGCACCAAACCCGCTTAGAACCGGTCCAGGACGGCGGCCGTGAACTCCTCGGTGGTGGCCGCCCCTCCGAGGTCGGGAGTGCTGAGACCACCGGCGATCACGGACTCGACCGCATCGCGAATCGCGTCTGCCGCGACGGCCGCTGCGCCGTCCCCGGTTCGCGCGGCCTGCCAGTCCAGCAGCAGCGCCGCCGAGCCGATGATGCCCACCGGGTTGGCCAGGCCTCGCCCGGCGATGTCGGGGGCAGCCCCGTGCGCGGCCTGCGCCATCGCCTTGTCGGCCGAGCTGTTCACCGACGCGGCGGTACCGAGTGAACCGGCCAGCTCCGCGGCGAGGTCGGACAGGATGTCGCCGAAGAGGTTCTCGGTGACCACCACATCGAACTCGTGTCCTCGACGGACGAGGTGCGCCGCCATGGCATCGACATGTTGCTCATCGACCTCGACCTCCGGGTACTGCCTGCCGACGTCGCGGCACACGTCCCGGAACAATCCGGTTGTCATCGTCAGCACATTCGCCTTGTGCACGATGGTCACCCGTTTTCGACGGGTCATCGCGAGCTCGAACGCGGACACCGCAATTCGTGTCGACGCCTCTCGGGTGACCACCCCGACCGCCAACGCCACATCCGGTGTCGGCATGAACTCCCCCGTGCCCCGCGCCATGTTTCGGTCTGCGTACAGCCCTTCGCTGTTTTCGCGCACGATGATCAGATCCATCCGCGGGTTCACCGCCGGTATGCCCGAATAGGCCTTTGCCGGACGGATGTTGGCGAACAGATCGAAGCGTTTGCGGATGAGCGCACCCGGGGTCAAGCCGGTGCGGTGCTCCGGCGGATACCCCGCCGAATCGTGCGGCCCGAGTATCCACATCTCCAATTCGTCCAGGGCAGCCAACGTTTTCTGCGGGATCGCATCCCCGTACGACTCGATGGCGGCGCATCCGATGTCGAGCGGTACCCACTCGACTGCGCGACCGGCGGCACCGACCGCCGCTTCCACGATCCGGGCCGCTGTGGGCACAACTTCCGGCCCGATTCCGTCGCCGTCGATCAGACCGATCCGATACGGGTGTGTCATGGCACCGATGCTTCCAGACCGGACTGCTGCGACACTTGGCCACATGCCGAACGAAGCACTGGGCAACAGCTCTCACTGGGGTTTGTTCACTGCATCCGTCGAATCCGACGGACTGCGTGTCATCCCGGACGCCGACGATCCCGACCCTTCGGCCCTGCTCGGCAACATCCCGGCATCACTCGATACCCGTGCACGCATTCTGCATCCCTACGTCCGCCGCGGATGGCTGGACGACGGACCGGGTGCAGGCGCACGGGGCGACGACGAGTTCGTGGAGGTGACCTGGGACCACGCGCTCGACCTGGCCGCGCGCGAATTGGAGCGTGTGCGTTCCACATTCGGCAACACCGCGATCTTCGGTGGCTCGTACGGCTGGGCCAGCGCGGGCCGCTTCCACCATGCACAGAGCCAACTGCATCGATTCCTCAACTGCCTCGGCGGATATACCCGGTCACGGCACACGTACAGCCACGGAGCGTCAGAGACGTTGCTCCCCCATGTGGTCGGCGGCCTGGAGCCGCTGTACGAGCCGACCACCTGGCAGGTGATGAGTGAACACACCGAGTTGTTCGTGTGTTTCGGCGGGTTCCCCGCCAAGAACTTCCAGATCAACGCCGGAGGGGTCAGCAAACACATCGTCCGAGGTGCCATCGACGTCGCCCGTGACAACGGTGCCGAGTTCGTCTTGATCAGCCCCCTGGCGGACGACTTCGAATTACAACCGCGGGACCGGTGGATACCCATCACCCCGGCGAGCGACACCGCCCTGATGCTGGCGCTGTGCTGGGTGCTTCTCGACGAGAAGCTGTGGGACAAAGAGTTTCTCGACGACCATTGCGCGGGTACCAACCGATTCGTCGACTACCTCTGCGGTCGGTCGGACGGCGTGGTCAAACACGCACGCTGGGCAGCGCAGATCTGCGGTATTGACGCCGGGACCATCACGGCACTGGCACGACGGATGGCGTCGTCGAGGACCATGGTGACCACGTCGTGGTCGCTGCAGCGGGCATCATTCGGCGAACAGCCCCTGTGGGCCTCCATCGCACTGGCCGCGTTCCTCGGTCAGATCGGGCTGCCCGGTGGGGGTTTCGGGCACGGTTACGGCTCGACGGGAGGGATGGGCGCCGCCAAACTCCCGTACGACCTGCCCACGTTTCGTCAGGGCTACAACCCGGTGCGTGAGTTCATCCCGGTCGCCCGCATCGCAGACATGCTGTTGCACCCCGGTGAGAGCTACGAATTCAACGGCACGACCATGAACTACCCGGACACCCGCCTGATCTATTGGGCCGGCGGCAACCCCTTCCACCATCACCAAGATCTCGGGCGCCTCCGACACGCGTTCGGGCGACCCGAGACCGTCATCGTGCACGAACCGTTCTGGACGGCGACCGCACGCCACGCCGACATCGTGTTCCCGGTGACCACCACACTCGAACGCAACGACATCGGCTGCGGACGTTTCGACGAGGCGATGGTTGCCATGCGACAGATCACCTCTCCCGTCGGTGAGTCGATGAACGACTACGACGTATTCTCGCACCTGAGCAAACGACTCGGAATCCACGAAGAGTTCACCGAGAACCTGGACGAACTCGCCTGGCTGGAGAAGATGTACGAGCAGTGGCGTGCGGTGACTCCCGACCCGTACCGGCCCCGAGAAGACTTCGCGCAGTTCTGGGAAAAGGGGCGGCTCGATCTTCACGGCGCGATGGCAGATCACGTGATGTACCAGGACTTCCGCAACGACCCCATCGCCCACCCGTTGGCGACCCCGAGCGGCCTGATCGAGATTGTTTCGGACACAATCGACGGTTTCGGGTACGACGACTGTCCGGCGCATCCGGCGTGGCTTGCGCCGCCAGAGGTGGCCGGGCTCGGCTCGGGTACCTACCCACTGTGCCTTATCGCCAACAACCCAAAGACGAGGTTGCACAGCCAGCTCGACCACGGCGCGTACAGCGCGGCCTCGAAAGTGCAGGGGCGAGAACCGATTCGCCTCCACCCCGACGATGCCGCAGCGCGCTCGATCAACGAAGGCGATGTTGTGCTGGTCCGCAGCGAGACTGCGCAGATGCTGGCCGGAGCGGTGCTCGATGAGCACGTTGCGCGGCATGTCGCACAGATTTCTACGGGAGCCTGGTACGACTACAGCGCACCGAACGTCGCCGACTGTGTGCACGGCAATCCGAACGTGCTCGCTCCTGACGTGGGCACCTCACGGCTCGCGCAGGGCTCGACCGGACAATTGGTGAGGGTCGAGATCGAGAGATACGACGGCGACCGTGCACCTGTTGTCGTCCACGACCATCACGCGTGGTCGAGGCAACAATGACGCGGCGCCAATCCAACCGTCGGGCCGTTCCTGCTGCGCCGCTCAGCTTTTCGACACAAACCGGACGAGGTGAGCGCTGATGGCGCATTCGATAGAGCTGATCTTCGACGAGAACACCGACACCGTCATCGGTGAACAGTGGGCCGCGCTGACCGAAGCAGGTCTCCCCAGTCAGGGCAACATCCGGTCGACGTCCAATCGGCCTCACGTCACCCTTGTCGCCGCGGACGCGATCGACCCCGCCATCGACTCGACCCTCGTGGCGATGACGGACGTGGTGGGGATGTCCGTAAACATCGGCGCCCTGCTGATCTTCAGGGGGCGACGCGCCACTGCGGCGCGTCTCGTGGTGCCGTCACTGCCGTTGTTGCACCTGCATGCGGCCGTCTATCGCACGGCCGCCTTGCACATGACGGGTGAACCTCTGCAGCATGTGACGCCGGGGAGTTGGACCCCACACGTGACGCTCGCGCGACGGCTCGAGCCTGGGCACATCGCCGAGGTCGCTGCGGCGCTCAACAATTCGCCCGATACCTTCACCGCCACCGTAGCCGGGTTGCGACGGTGGAACGGTGACAGCCGCGAAGAGTTCCACCTACTACCCAGAGCTTGAGTGGTGGCCGTCGCGCACGCAGGTCAGTGCGCGACGAGCCTGGCGATCGCACTCAGTGGCAACGGCAGCCACGACGGCCGGTGTCGCGCCTCGTACACCGCTTCGTACACGGCCTTGTCCAGTTCGTACGCCCGCAACAGCGCTGACGATGCGCGCGGATCTGTCCCGGTGACCGCTGCGTAGCCGTCACAGAATGCCGACGAGTTCCGTTCGACCCACTCACTGGCACGGAACTCGCGCTGGTGGGTTCGATTGGGCGACTTCTCCCCCAGCAGATGGTGTCCGGCGTAGTCGAACGACCGCAGCATTCCCGCAACATCTCGTAGCGGGCTGTCGGGTTTACGACGATCCGCAACCGACTTCACCGGCTCGCCCTCGAAGTCGATGAGCAGCCATTTCCAGGGCGTCCGCAGGACCTGGCCGAGATGGAGGTCACCGTGCACCCGCTGGATCATGGTCGGGCCGGCCTGTGCGGCCTCGTCGTACACGCGGAGCACGCCATCGCGGTACTCGGCGATGTCAGGGATGGCTTCGGCGGCCGCATCGAGCCGAGCGCGCATCTCATCGATCGCGAGGTCGGAAGCCTGGCGCTCTTCCGTGCCGAGGCCTGCTGCGAGGTCGGCATGTACGTGAGCGACCGCGGCACCGAGACGTTCTGCGTCGCCCGCGAAGTCGCTGCCGAGTTCTGCTGCGTGCAGATCGGCTTCGGCGAAGAGATCTCGCACACTGACCAACGCCATGCTCCAGCCGTCGGCGGCGTTCTCGACGAATTCTTGAGCCATGCCCAACGTCGTGGTCTCACCGTCAATCTCGGTCTCGACCCAGCCACGCAGAGCGGCGACGTGCTCACACCCCACCTCGCTGAGCGCCCGATGGAGTTCCACATCAGGATTGATGCCGACTTCGACCTGACGAAAAGCTTTGAACAGCAGCGACTCTCCGTACACCACCGACGTATTCGACTGTTCCACACCCAGACTTCGGCCCGTATCGGCGAGGTCGATGGTGACGTCGGGCAGCGTCCGGAACGCCAGCGGGCCGAGGTCTTCCTGACCGGCCAGCGCGGTGAGGTACCGGCCGAGGATCTCCGGGTCGTGCAGTCCGTCGTATCCCGCAGCGACTTCCGACGGTGGTTCGGGCAGTGACCAGGTCAGCAGTGGGTCGGACAAATGTGTCCGGAACCCGAGCGGGATCTGATAACGCTGCTGCGGACCCGCATCGAAATCTACTTCGACCAGTACGTGTTCGGCGGCGAACCCCTCCTCGTCGAGGAGTGGAACGCGCAACACCACCCGAACCTCGGCGATCGTTCGGTCCTTGCCGGAAAACCAGCGCTGACTCGGCAGCCAGCTCCGGAGATCAACGGCGAGCTGTTCGTCGCTGGGTACGGGAGTGGTCATGGCTGCACCGCCGCCTCTGCTTCACTGCTCAGCGGATAACCCGGGGCAACATTGGCGTCAGCCGGATCGGGTTGCAAAGCAAACCAATAGAACCCGTGACCCGGCAGGGTGACCATGTAGTCGTGACCCTCGATCTTCGGGAACGGGATCGATCCCGTCAGTTCCACCGGTATCCGGCCGTCGAACGGCGAGAGGTCGAGGATGACCGCTTGCGGGAAACGCGACAGGTTGTTCACGCACAGAATTACGTCGCTGGAACGACGTTCCTCGTTCGACGGGGCGAGTTCACGCAGATATGTCAGCACAGACGGGTTGTTGTTGCCAAGCTCCGTGAACGTCCCGAGGCCGAATGCCGGGTGCTGCTTGCGTACCTCGATCATCCGCCTGGTCCAGTGCAGCAAGGTATTCGTGGAATTCATCTGCGCCTCCACGTTCACCGACTGGAAGCCGTAGGTGGGATCCATGATCACCGGCAGATACATCCGGGCCGGATCGGTACGGGAGAACCCGGCGTTGCGGTCCGGCGTCCACTGCATGGGGGTACGAACCGAATCCCGGTCGCCGAGCCAGATGTTGTCGCCCATGCCGATCTCGTCGCCGTAGTACAGCATCGGCGAACCCGGCAGACTCAGCAGCAGCGCGGTGAACAGTTCGAGCTGATTTCGGTCGTTGTCGAGCAACGGTGCGAGGCGGCGGCGAATACCGATGTTCGCCTTCATCCGAGGGTCTTTCGCATACTCGGAGTACATGTAGTCACGTTCCTCGTCGGTGACCATCTCGAGGGTCAACTCGTCGTGATTACGCAGGAAGATCGCCCACTGAGCGGATTTCGGGATCGCGGGTGTCTGAGCCAGGATCTCCGAGATGGGGAACCTGTTCTGTCGCCGAACGGCCATGAATATGCGCGGCATCAGCGGGAAGTGGAATGCCATGTGGCATTCGTCGCCCTCCTCGGGTTCACCGAAGTAATCCACCACATCTGCGGGCCACTGGTTGGCTTCGGCCAGCAACACTCGGCCGGGGTACTCGTCGTCGACGACCTTGCGGCAACGCCGCAAGAACTCGTGCGTCTCCGAGAGGTTCTCGCAGTTGGTGTCCTCGCGCTCGAACAGGTACGGCACGGCGTCGAGGCGGAAGCCGTCGATGCCCAGGTCGAGCCAGAACCGCATCACGTCGATCATCGCGGTCGCGACTTCGGGGTTGTCGTAGTTGAGATCGGGCTGATGGGAGAAGAATCGATGCCAATAGTATTGGCCGCGAACAGGATCCCACGTCCAGTTGGAGATCTCGGTGTCGACGAAGATGATCCGGGCGTCGGAGTAGCCCGAGTCGTCGTCGGCCCACACGTAGTAGTCGCCGTACGGACCGTCAGGGTCGGTCCGTGATTCCTGGAACCACTGATGGGTGTCCGACGTGTGATTCATGACCAGGTCGGTGATGATCCGGATCCCCCGGCGATGAGCCTGCTCGAGGAGCTCTACGAAGTCGTCCACCGTGCCGAACTCGGGCAGCACCGTACGGAAATCCCGGATGTCGTACCCGCCGTCGCGCAGCGGCGAGTCGTAGAACGGCGGCAACCACAGGCAATCGACGCCCAACCACGACAGGTAGTCGAGTTGCTCGATCAGGCCGCGGAGATCACCGACGCCGTCGTTGTTGGAGTCGTTGAATGCTCGAACCAGCACCTCATAGAACACCGCTTTCTTGAACCAGTCGTTGTCGACGCGCAACGGCTTCGCATGAGCGAAGTCGTCTGACTGCGCTTCGACCAGATGGCCGTCCGCAGTGTGCTCGGCGTCGCCCGTGTCCGGTGGCGGCACCGGCGGTTCGAGCGGGTTCAGGGGGTTCTCCAGCGGCATGCACACCTCGTCGATCGGCTCGGCGGTTGACGTGACCAACCCTACGTGCTGAACGCAGCGTTGGTTCGGGTCGCACATACCCGGATTCCGCCGAAGCCACACATCCGCTACCGCAAAGCCGATATCCGCCGGCCGATGGCCGCTCCGGACGGCTTCTCACCCGGCAATTGCCGACCAGGAGCCGAACACCGAGGGTTCAGCGCCGAAACAGCTTGTTACCCAACCAGACCAGTGGATCGTACTTGCGATCCACAACACGTTCCTTCATCGGGATCAGCGCATTGTCGGTGATCTTGATGTGCTCGGGGCATACTTCTGAACAACACTTGGTGATGTTGCACAGCCCCAGGCCGTGCTCTGCCTGCGCCGAATCGCGACGTTCGGCGACGTCGAGCGGGTGCATGTCCAGTTCGGCGATCCTCATCAGATAGCGGGGGCCGGCGAACTGCTCCTTGTTCTCCTCGTGATCGCGGACGACGTGGCAGGTGTCCTGGCAGAGGAAACACTCGATGCACTTGCGGAACTCCTGAGAGCGCTGGACGTCCACCTGCTTCATCCGGTACTCCCCCGCCTTGAGGCCCGGCGGCGGCGTGAACGACGGGATCTCACGGGCCTTCTGGTAGTTGAACGACACGTCGGTGACGAGGTCCCGGATCACCGGGAACGTGCGCAGTGGGGTCACGGTGATGACGTCTGCCTCGGTGAAGGTCGACATCCTGGTCATGCACAACAGCTTTGGCCGGCCGTTCACCTCAGCCGAGCACGAGCCACACTTGCCTGCCTTGCAGTTCCAGCGCACCGCCAGATCGGGCGTCTGGGTGGCCTGGAGCCGGTGGATGATGTCGAGTACCACCTCGCCCTCGTTCACGTTGACGGTGAAGTCCTGCAGTTCACCACCCTCTATGTCCCCGCGCCAGATCCGGAAGTTGGCGTCATACCCCATGTCGAATCTCCTGCCTCGTCGGCGCTGAGCGCACGGTCATGCCCCGGCGCCGGCATTCGGATGCCCCGAGATCTCGTCGGCCGTGTAGTACTTCTCGATCTCGTCGAAGTCGAAGAGCTCGAGGAGCTCCGGCCGTATCTGAACCTGTTCCTTCTTCTCGATCGAGACCTCCGGAACGGGATCGTCGCCTGACCCGTCGGCCGTACAGACCAGCAGTGTGTTGCGCCAGGCCGAGTCCATCCCCGGGTAGTCGTCGCGCGTGTGACCCCCGCGACTCTCGGTGCGCATCAGCGCTGCCTTGGCCACGCACTCGCAGACGATCAGCATGTTGCGCAGGTCGACAGCAAGGTGCCAACCCGGGTTGAACTGGCGGTGGCCTTCCACCTGCATCCCGGAGAGCCGACCGCGGATCTCGGCGAGGACTTCGATGGCTTCCTCGACCTCGTCAGCTTTGCGAATGATGCCGACCAGATCGTTCATGGCCTGCTGGAGGTCTATCTGCAGCGTGTACGGATTCTCGGGCTTGCCCTCGGCGGGTGGATCAAAAGGCGCGAGCGCGAACTTGGCTGCCCGGTCGATGTCGTCGTCGGACACCGTCGGGTGCGACTCGAGCGATTCCACGTACGCCGCTGCCCCGAGTCCGGCCCGACGGCCGAACACCAGCAGATCGGACAACGAGTTGCCGCCGAGTCGATTCGACCCGTGCATCCCGCCAGAGCACTCCCCTGCCGCGAACAGACCCGGAACCGCGGCCGCACCGGTATCCGGGTCCACCTCGATACCGCCCATCACGTAGTGGCACGTGGGACCCACTTCCATCGGTTCGGCGGTGATGTCCACGTCGGCCAGTTCTTTGAACTGATGATGCATCGACGGCAGCCGACGGATGATCTCGTCTGCCGGCATCCGCGATGCGATGTCGAGGAACACCCCTCCGTGCGGCGTACCGCGTCCGGCCTTGACCTCCTCGTTGATGGCCCGGGCCACTTCGTCTCGTGGCAAGAGGTCGGGAGTCCTCCGGGCACTGTCGTTGTCGGCCAGCCATTCGTCGGCCTCTTCTTCGGTCTCGGCGTACTGGCCCTTGAACACCGGTGGGATGTAATCGAACATGAAGCGCTTGCCGTCGGTGTTCTTCAGAACTCCGCCATCGCCGCGCACACCCTCGGTCACCAGGATTCCCTTGACGCTGGGAGGCCACACCATCCCGGTTGGGTGGAACTGGATGAACTCCATGTTGATCAAGCTGGCGCCGGCCCGCAGTGCCAGGGCATGCCCGTCGCCGGTGTACTCCCATGAGTTGGAGGTGACCTTGAACGACTTACCGATCCCGCCGGTTGCCAGCACCACCGCCGGCGACTCGAACAGGACGAACCTGCCCGACTCCCGCCAATACCCGAAGGCACCTGAAATCGCGTCGCCGTCCTTGAGCAGCTCGGTGATCGTGCATTCGGCGAACACCTTGATACGCGACTCGTAATCCCCGGTGGCAGCGAAGTCTTCTTGCTGCAGAGACACGATCTTCTGCTGCATGGTGCGGATCAGCTCCAGACCCGTCCGGTCGCCGACATGTGCCAAGCGAGGATAGGTGTGCCCGCCGAAGTTCCGCTGCGAGATCCGGCCGTCCTCGGTTCGGTCGAACAATGCACCGTAGGTCTCCAGTTCCCAGACCCGGTCCGGTGCCTCTTTGGCGTGCAACTCGGCCATCCGCCAGTTGTTGAGGAACTTGCCCCCGCGCATGGTGTCCTTGAAGTGCGTCTGCCAGTTGTCCTTCGAGTTGGCGTTACCCATCGACGCCGCGCAACCGCCTTCGGCCATCACGGTGTGCGCCTTGCCGAACAGCGATTTGCAGACCACCGCCACCGAATGGCCTCGTTCTCGGGCCTCGATGACCGCACGCAGGCCTGCGCCACCGGCGCCGATGACCACGACGTCGTACTGATGCCGTTCTGTTTCGGTCATCTACAGTTGACTCCTCTGGGGTGAGAGTGGGATGACTGGGGATCCATCACTCGAAATATGCTGTGAGGCAAGAGATCAACCCACAAATCGCAGATCCGAGATCGTGTCGCTGGCAACGAGCATCACGTAGAAATCGGTGAGGACAAGCGTGCCCAGCGTGATCCAGGCGAACTGCATGTGCCGGGTGTTGAGCTTGGACACCTGCGTCCACACCCGGTATCGGATGGGATGAGCGGAAAAGTGTTTGAGGCGGCCGCCGGTGACATGCCGACAGGAATGGCACGAGATCGTGTAGATCCAGAGCAACACCACGTTGGCGATCAGGATCACGTTGCCAAGACCGAAACCGAAGCCCCCACCTTTGCCGTGGAATGCCGTGAGAGCGTCGTAGGTGTTGATCACCGACACGATGACCGCCGCATAAAAGAAGTACCGATGCGCGTTCTGGATGATCAGCGGTAGCCGCGTCTCCCCCGTATAGCGACTGTGTGGCTCGGCGACCGCGCACGCCGGCGGCGAGAACCAGATCGAGCGATAGTAGGCCTTGCGGTAGTAATAGCAGGTCAATCGGAAACCGAGCAGGAACGGCAACACCACGAACCCGAGCGGAATCCAGATGGGCAGTTCCGGGAACGGAGTGCCGAAGTGACTCGAGCCGGGCACGCACGACTCGCTGAGACAGGGTGAATAGAACGGCGTGAGGTAGTGATAGTCCTCGACCCAGTACGCGCTGCGGACAAACGAGCGCACCGTGGCGTAGATGATGAACGCGGAGAGTCCCAACACCGTCAGCAAGGGCGGAACCCACCACCGGTCTTCGCGGAGGGTGCGCACCAAGATGCGTGCCCGACCCGGCGAAAAGACTCCCGTTGTGCCCCGCTCAGTCGCGGGGGCGCTCACATCGTCCGCTTACGCGAGTGGAAACCCAGCCCTTCGTCTTGTGCGCCCAGCCATGCCGACTCGTCGGACTTGCTGTCGGGTACGTACACCACGTCGGACTTGTTGACCGGTGGCCGCAGCATGCGCGGTGGCGACTGCTCGAAATCGTGCAGGTCGATCTCGAGCCGGTCGAGATCATTGGTCAGACGGCGCACCGAGTCGGCGTCCCCGTACTGCAATTTCAGCGCGACGATGTGGTGCCGCAGAGCTCCGATGCTGTGATGGAGTTCGTTCATACCGGCTGATGCCATGTCCATACCTCCAAGCGATGTGTGACTTCAACCACACTACTGGGGGTGCCGCTGGATTCTCGTCTTTTTACCAATGTGTCCTGTCACGCGTCGAATGCGCGGGCTTTCCCGAGGAGAACGTCTCGCTCCCTTTGGTTTCCGGTCATCTCCGCTGCAGCCAGCAATTCGGTACGTGCCTCCTCAACCCGCCCGAGCTGCCCCAAGAGCTCGCCGCGGACCGCCGGGAGCAGGTGTGAGCGCGCCAGCGCACCGTCTGCGACGAGTCCGTCGACGATGTCGAGTGCTGCCGCCGGGCCAGAGGCCTTCGAGACCGCGACAGCACGATTGAGTTCGACAACCGGAGACGGGGACAGGCGGCCGAGCGCCTCGTAGAGCAGGACGATGCGTGACCAGTCGGTGTCCTCGGCGGCCGGCGCGCTCGCATGGCATTCGGCCAGCGCCGCCTGCAGACCGTAGGGACCGCGTCCGCGACCGCATGCGTCGGCGCGAGCCAGCGCCGCGACGCCCCGGCGGATCTGGATACGGTCCCATCGACTGCGGTCTTGGTCGGCCAGCAGGATCGGCGAACCGTCTCGTGCTGTGCGTGCGGCGAAACGTGATGCCTGGAACTCCATCAACGCCACCAGCGAGTGCACTTCGGGTTCGTCGGGGACGAGTCCTGCCAGGATCCGCCCGAGCCGCAACGCCTCGTCGCACAACTCGGTGCGGATCCACCGCTCGCCTGATGACGCGGCGTAACCCTCGTTGAACACCAGGTAGATCACACTCAGCACGGCGGAGAGCCGGCGCGGATAGTCCTCGCGGGTCGGCACCTCGAACGGCACCCGAGCTGCGCTGAGCGTTTTCTTCGCGCGCACGATTCGCTGTTGAACGGTCGCCGTGGACACGAGGAACGCCTTGGCGATCTCTTCGGCGGTGAGACCACCGACGACTCTCAACGTCAGAGCGATCTGTCCCTCCCGCGACAACACCGGGTGGGCGGAGACGAAGACCAGCCGCAACACGTCGTCGTCGATGTGGTCGGGGTCCCAGCCGAGGTCGGCATCCGGCCTGGAATCGAGGTCGCGGGCCATCTCCGCATACTTGGCGTCGAGACGTTCCTGCCGACGCCAGCCATCGACTGCCCTTCGCTTGGCCACCGAGGTGAGCCAGGCGCCCGGATTCCGCGGGACACCCGACTCCGACCACTGCGTCAGCGCCTGGACCAGCGCCTCCTGGGCCAGGTCCTCGGCGACACCGACATCACCGACCATCCGTGTCAGGGTGGCGATGATCTTGGCCGCCTCCATCCGCCACACCGCGTCGACGGTGCGGCGGATGGGGTCGCTGGAACTCACCTGCGCTCAGATCAGCTGGTGCGCTGATCGAGCTTCTCGCGCCACTGCTCTTCCTTCTGAATCCACTCGTTGTCGGCCGGGAAGTCCTCGACCTCGGTGACGCGGCGCACCTCGAGCTTCACGCCCGGACCCAACGGGCAACGCGAAGCCCATTGCGCCGCTTCCTCTTTGCTCGCGACCTGCAGGATCCAGAAGCCGCTGAAGAGTTCCTTCGCCTCGGCGTACGGGCCGTCGGTGACCACCGGCGGGTCGGAGTCGAAGTCCACCACGAAACCTTCTTCTGCGCCCGAGAGGCCTTCACCGGCGAGCAGTACACCCGCCTTCATCAGCGACTCGTTGTACGCGCCCATGGCAGCGATGATCTCCTCGAAGGCCATCGACTTACTCGCTTCGATGGCTTCTTCACTGGTTCGCATGATCAGCATGTAGCGCATTGCGTTCTCCCTGTTCCGTGTGATCGCAGGTGTCCCTGCGAGAGTTCCGTTCGAGGTTCTCAGTCATACGTCGAACGACGATCCGTCAGATCGACACGGATCCGAAAGAAACTTCGGGCGGTCCACTGATCGTCAGTGCGCGGCCTCGTCCCAGGACCGGCCGTAGCCGATCGATACGTCCAACGGCACCGACAACTCGATCGCCCCACCCATCTTTGCGCGGACGAGGGACTCCAGTTGCTCTTTCTCACCCGGCGCGACCTCGAACACCAGCTCGTCGTGCACCTGCAGCAACATGCGCGACGTCAGGTTCTGTTCTGCGAGCGCGCGTTGGACATCGATCATGGCGACCTTGATGATGTCGGCAGCGGTGCCCTGGATGGGCGCGTTGAGCGCCGCCCGCTCGGCGACGTCGCGCCGTTGCCTGTTGTCGCTGTTGAGGTCGGGCAGGTAGCGACGGCGCCCGAACAGGGTGGACGTGTACTCGTTACGGCGGGCCTCTTCGACGGTTTCGTGCAGGTAGTCGCGCACCCCGCCGAACCGGGTGAAGTAGGCCTCCATCTGTTCTTTGGCTTCGCTCGTGCTGATCTTGAGCTGCGCCGACAAACCGAAGGCACTCAGGCCGTACGCGAGCCCGTAGCTCATCGCCTTGACCCGACGGCGCATATCGGGGGTCACCTCGTCGATCGGCACGCCGAAAGCACGAGATCCCACGAAGCTGTGCAGATCCTCACCGGTGTTGAAGGCCTCGATCAATCCGGCGTCGCCGGACAGATGTGCCATGATCCGCATCTCGATCTGGCTGTAGTCGGCCGTCATCAACGTCTCGAAACCCGAACCCACGACAAACCCCTGACGGATCTGTCGGCCGGCATCGGTACGGACCGGGATGTTCTGGAGGTTCGGCTCGGTGGACGACAACCTACCGGTCGCCGCGATGGTCTGGTTGAAGGTGGTGTGCACCCGTCCGTCGTCCGAGACGGACTTCAGCAGTCCGTCCACCGTGACCTTGAGCCGTGTGGCGTCGCGGTGCGCCAGAAGATGTTCCAGGAACGGGTGCCCCGTCTTCTCGAACATCGCAAGCAGCGCATCGGCGTCGGTGGTGTACCCGGTCTTGGTCTTCTTGGTCTTGGGCATCTCGAGTTTGTCGAATAGTACGACCTGCAATTGCTTGGGCGATCCCAGGTTGATCTGCTCGCCGATCACCTCGTAGGCCGCTTCCGCGGATTGGCGCACCCGCGCAGCGAATCCTGACTCGAGATCCTCGAGATGTGCTGAATCGATGGCGATGCCGGCTGCTTCGAGTTCGGCCAGGACAAAAAGCAGTGGCAGCTCCATGTCCGTCAGGAGCGAGGCCGAGTCGATCTTCGCCAACTCCTCGTCGAAGCGGTCGGCCAGCTCGCCGACGGCTTGGGCCTGCAGCATCGCCTGGTCGGCCGCGGCCTGTGCGCCGGAGTCCTCGTCGAGCAACGAGAGCTGACCGTCGTTGGGGGCGGCGTCCGCGCGCAGTTCACGCCGGAGGTACCGCAGGGCGAGGTCATCGAGGTTGAACGATCGTTGCCCGGGACGAACCAGATAGGCAGCGAGCGACGTGTCACTGGTGACCCCGCCGAGACGCCAGCCGCGGCCGCGAAGTGCGTGGAACGCCCACTTGGCCTCGTGGATGGCTTTGGCAGCGTTGGTATCGGCCAGCCAGTCGGAGATCGCCTCCTCGTCTGCCGGCCCGATCTCGGAGGGATCGAGGTAAGCCGACTCGCCATCGGCCGCAGCGATCGCGATGCCTGTGACGTCCGACCCGTAGACCTGCCGGGGCCCGACAATCGTGAGGCCTGCCCGCCCGGTGCCGGGCGCCGCGTGCGCGGCAAGCCAATCCGCAACCTGGCCCGCGCCGAGCTGACTGCCCCGTAGATCGAAGCCCGACTCGGCTTCTGGCTCGGCGGAGGTGAGGGTGGTGAACAACCGGTCCCGCAGCACCCGGAACTCGAGGTCGTCGAACAGCTGGTGGATCTGGTTGCGGTCCCAGGGCGCCAGCTGCAGGTCGTCCGGACCGATCGGCAGGTCCATGTCGCGCACCAGCTCGGTGAGCTGACGGTTCATCTGGACACTGGCCACGTGGGCGCGAAAGGCGTCGCCCACTTTGCCTTTTACCTTGTCTGCGTTCTCCACCAGACCAGACAGCGACCCGTACTCCCTGATCCACTTCGACGCGGTCTTCTCCCCCACGCCGGGAATGCCGGGCAGGTTGTCCGACGGGTCACCGCGCAGCGCGGCGAAGTCCGGGTACTGCGAAGGCGTCAGTCCGTACTTCTTCTCCACTTCGTCCGGGGTGAACCGCGTCAACTCCGAGACGCCACGTTTGGGGTAGAGAACCGTGACGTTGTCGGTCACCAGTTGCAGCGCGTCGCGGTCACCGGTGACCACCAGAACGCGAAAACCCTGCTCCGCTGCCTGGGTGGTCAACGTGGCGATGATGTCGTCGGCTTCGTAACCCTCCCGGGCCAGAACCGGGATGCCCATCGCCCCCAGGACGTCCTTGGTGAGGTCGATCTGGCCACGGAATTCGTCAGGCGCCGAGCTGCGCTGCGCCTTGTATTCGGGGAACACCTCTGCACGGAACGTCTGCCGCGACACGTCGAAGGCGGCCGCGATGTGGCTCGGGTTCTCGTCGCGCAGCAGGTTGATCAACATCGAGGTGAACCCGTACACGGCGTTGGTGGTCTGACCTGATGCGGTCTTGAAGTTCTCGGCGGGTAACGCGAAAAATGCGCGGAACGCCAACGAGTGACCATCGAGCAGCATCAAGGTCGGCTGCTGCGCCTTGGACGCTGATTTCGCCGATGTACGGCCGGGTTTGCTGATCTGGGCAGGACTCACGACGCAAGTGTATGGAGCTTCGCCGACAGTCCCGGCAAGACGCCTCACCAAAACCAATTTTCTCGGCGTCGAACCAGCTCACAAAGGCGAGTTACTCAACAGTAACTCGGGGGAAACATAGAAACCCTGCCGCGAGTCCTCGGTGGTTATAGGGTCGCCAAACGAGATGTTCGCGCGGCAAAAGTGCCGCGCGCCGACCACCTTCGGGAGGATTCACGCGTGATGCCCCGTCATGCTCAGCGAGCACGGGTCTTGGGAGCCAAGTTAGGGGCAGGCGCTCTCCTGGCCTTGCTGGCATCGCTTCTACTTGCCGGGATAGTCGGCACCGGAAGCGCTGTGGCCACCCCAGCTCCATCCTCAGACGACACCGTCCGGGTGTTCGGAACGCTGCGAAATGGCTCCGAACCCGTCGCAGAAGTGAAAGTCGACGCCAAAGACCAGGCCGGCGCCGTGGTCCAGTCGTCCACCTCCTCCGATACCGGGGCATGGACGATGAACCTGCCGCCCGGCACCTATTCGGTGGTGATCGACAAGTCGACCATCCCGAGTGGGGTCGAGGTACAGAAAGACACCGTCGCGGTCACGGTCACCGCAGGCTCTCCGCGGCCGGTGATCTTCCTCTTCGGTGAGGAGCGCACCGCCACCGAGATCGGCGCCGCCGAGGAACTCACGCGGCTGGCGATCGACGGTCTGAGATTCGGTCTCATCATCGCGATCACCGGTGTTGGTCTGAGCCTCATCTTCGGTACCACCGGTCTGACCAACTTCGCCCATGGAGAGCTGGTGACCCTGGGTGCTGTGGTGGCTTGGGCAATCAACGTCAAGCTCGGTGTCCAGCTGATACCGGCGACCATCCTGGCGATCATCGTCGGCATAGGTGTCGGCATCCTGAACGAACTCGCCATCTGGCGACCGCTGCGGCGACGCCGATCCGGACTCATCGCGATGCTGGTGGTTTCGATCGGATTGGCGCTCATCATGCGCTACGGAATCTTGATCTTCTTCTCCGACCGCGCCGAACCGTTCGACGACTACCAGGTGCAGACGCAGATCGGTTCCGGCGCTTTCGCGATCACCCCGGTCAACCTGTGGTGCATCATCATCAGCCTCGTCGTGCTGCTGCTGGTGGCGCTGATGCTGCAGAAGACGCGGATCGGCAAGGCCATGCGAGCCGTTGCCGACAACCGCGACCTCGCCGCATCGTCCGGCATCAACGTGGACCGCGTCATCTTGTTCGTCTGGGCCTTGTCAGGCGGCCTCGCGACCCTCGGCGGCGTTCTCTTCGCGATGTCCGAACTCGGCGGCCGTGTCCAATGGGAGATGGGTTTCAAATTGCTTCTGCTCATGTTCGCCGGCATCACCCTCGGCGGACTCGGAACGGCCTACGGCGCGCTGCTGGGCTGTGTGATCGTGGGTCTTCTGGTCCAGGTCTCCACCTACTGGATCAACCCCGACCTCAAGTACATCGGCGGCCTGCTCGTTCTCATCGTCATTCTCACCATCAGACCCCAGGGCATCCTCGGGTCCAGAGCGAGGATCGGCTGACTCATGGATCTCATCTCTGCACTTCAGACCTCGTTTGCCCAATTGATCGGCCCCTCAGCGGTTTTCTATGCGCTGTTGGCGATCGGGCTGAACCTGCACTTCGGCTACGCCGGACTGCTCAACTTCGGTCAGATCGGTTTCGCCCTGCTCGGCGCCTACGGCGTCGGCATCATGGCCGACAACTACGACCAGCCACTGTGGGTGGGTGCGATCGTCGGCATCGTCGCCGCCGCGATCTTGGCCCTTGTGCTCGGTTTGCCCACGCTTCGATTACGGGCCGACTATCTGGCCATCGTCACGATTGCGGCGTCGGAGATCTTGCGACTGGTCTTCCGGTCCACCGCCTCCGACGACCTGACGCACTCGACCAACGGCATCTTCGGATACGCGGACGGGTTCTTCGACTACAGCCCGTTCGACAACGGCAAGCAGTACTCGTTCTTCGGCGTCAAGTTCCAGGGCACCGACCTCTGGGCGATGGTGGTCGGCTGGGCGATCGTGCTGTTGCTCTGTCTCCTGGTGTGGCTGCTCGTGCGTAGTCCCTGGGGTCGCGTCCTCAAGGCTGTTCGTGAGGACGAGGATGCCGCCCGGTCGCTGGGTAAGAACGCCTACTTCTACAAGATGCAGGCCCTGGTTCTCGGTGGTTGCATCGGTGGCGTGGCGGGTGTGTACAACGCGCTGCAGACCCAGTCGATCAACCCCGACTTCTACTCCACGGCGCAGACCTTCTTCGCCTACGGAGCGCTGATTCTCGGCGGTGCCGCCACGGTGTTCGGGCCGGTTGTCGGCGCGATGCTGTTCTGGTTCCTGCTGGCCATCCCCGACGCCTTGCTGCGGCAGGTCACGTCCGGCCCCGACCCCTGGTTCGAGATGACGCAGCAGCAGGTGGGCGCCACCCGTTACGTCTTGTTGGGATTGGCGATAGCCCTGATGATGGTCTTCAGACCGCAAGGAATCCTCGGTAACAAGCGAGAGGTCCAGCTCGATGCCTGACGGACGTCACACACAGCCTCCCGGTCCAGACGGCACCGGATCGGCCTCCGAACCCGGCATCGGGGTGGATGCCTCGACGCTGGTCACCGAGGCGGCCCCGGCCACTCTTGCCGAGTTGAAGGCGTTCAGCGCGGCCGAACGCGCCGAGCTCTTCGCCGGTGTCACCGCCGAACCGGGTTCGGCCAAACCCGACCCGATCATCTCGGTGGACAACATCACCCGGACATTCGGTGGCCTCAAAGCCGTCGATGTGAAGCATCTGGAGATCCAACGCGGATGCATCACGGGATTGATCGGCCCCAACGGGGCCGGCAAGACCACGTTCTTCAACTTGATCACCGGGTTCGACAAGCCCGACACAGGTAGCTGGTCGCTCAACGGCAAGCACATGGGAAGGGTTGTGCCGCACCGGGTTGCCCGCAACGGCATGGTGCGTACCTTCCAGCTCACCAAAGCGCTGTCGAAGTTGTCGGTACTCGACAATGTGCGGCTCGGTGCTCGTCACCAGAGCGGGGAGCACATGCTGCAGGCGTTGGCGCCGTGGACGTGGCGCAAGCAGGAGGCCGAAACCACCGAGCGTGCATACGAATTGCTCAAGCGGTTCAAGCTCGATGCCAAGGCGGACGACTACGCCGGTTCACTGTCGGGTGGTCAGCGCAAGTTGCTGGAGATGGCACGCGCGTTGATGACCAATCCCGAGGTCGTCATGCTCGACGAGCCGATGGCTGGGGTGAACCCGGCGTTGACCCAGAGCCTGCTCGAACACATCAAGGCGTTGCGCGACGAGGGTATGACCGTGGTGTTCGTCGAACACGACATGGACGTCATCCGCGACATCAGCGACTGGGTGGTGGTGATGGCACAGGGCAAGGTGATCGCCGAGTCACTCCCCGGCCGCCTCGGCGACAACCCCGCGGTGGTCGATGCGTATCTCGGCGGCCACCACGATCAAGCTCTTGAGTTCGACGAGGACGGTAACCCGGTCGGCGAAACCGCCGTGCTGGCAGAGCAGGTCGAGGCCGCGATCGAAGAGACCCTCCAAGCCGGCGGGGACCTGTCACAGCCCGACCCGATCACTCCGTCCACCTCGCACGGAAAAAAGGACAAACCATGAGTGGACCGGACCTCTCGAAATCATCCACCTCATCGGGTGCAACCGCGGCGCCAGGCGGGCTCAGCCACGCTGAATTGGCCGCCACGCCTGAGGAACACCGCAAGCTGGCAGCCAACGCGCTGCTGCGCGCCGATGACATCACCGCCGGCTATCTACCGGGTATCAACATCCTCGAGGAGTGCAACTTCTACCTCGACGACGGTGAGATCGTGGGGATCATCGGGCCCAACGGCGCCGGTAAATCGACGTTGCTCAAGACCCTGTTCGGGCTGATCCCTGTGCGGGTCGGAGCGGTGACACTCCGCGGAGACAACATCACCTCGGCCAAGGCGCACGTGCTGGTCACCAAGGGTGTGGGCTACGTCCCGCAGACCCAGAACGTCTTCCCTGCCCTCACCATCGAAGAGAACCTCGAGATGGGAATCTATCTGCGTCCCAAGAAGTTCAACGAGCGCTTCGCCTTCGTGTCCGAACTGTTCCCCTTGCTCTCCGAACGCCGCAAGGTGAAGGCCGGAGCGCTGTCCGGTGGCGAGCGTCAGATGGTGGCCATGGGCCGGGCTCTGATGATGGAGCCTTCGGTACTGCTGCTCGACGAGCCGTCGGCCGGGTTGTCCCCGATGTTCCAGGACGAGGTGTTCATCCGGATCAAGAAGATCAACGCCACCGGCGTCTCGGTGATCCTCGTGGAGCAGAACGCCCGACGTTGCCTGCAGATCTGCGATCGTGGCTACGTGCTCGATCAGGGACGCAACGCCTATACCGACACCGGCACCAACCTCGCCAACGATCCGAAGATCATCGAGCTGTATCTCGGGACGCTGGCAGGAAGCGCCGAAAAGAAGTAGCTCGACTCAGAGGCTTTCCGCAACGATCCGCCCCGGTTGATCCGGGGCGGATCGTTCTGGCTTTCGGCGAATTCTGTTGAGTGCAAGGCGATGCGGGCCGGGTCGGATCAATCAGCGCACGCAGAAAGGCCCGGGTCTTGCGACCCGGGCCTTTCCTAGTGTTGTGCGTTCACCTCTGCGAGGTGATCAGTTGCCCTTGACGACCTTGTAGTCGGCGACAGGCGCGATCAACTTGTTGTTGCCATCGAACTCGAGTACACCGTACGAACCGACGGACGGCTCACCGGCGGTGACGAAGGCCAATTCGCCTGTGACACCGTCATAGTCGAAATCGGTACCGGCCTTGGCCAGCGGGAGGCATTCCTGGTACGTCTTGCACTTGGTGCCACCCTCGGTCACGGCGTTGATGTTCGCTGCGATCGAACGGCCGTTGGTCGACTTCGCCACTTCGGCGGCGAGCGCGGAGATGACCACGGCGTCGTAACTCTCACCGGCGTAGTTGAAGTCGATCAGTGCCGGGTCGGCGGTCTTGAGACGGGCCTCGAACTGCGGGCCGACATTGGTCAACGGCGTGGTGCCCTTCATTCCCTCGAGAATGCCCGGACCGACCGACTCACCCAGGGCGTTGCCCATGTTGCCGTCGACACCGAAGACGAGCTTGTCCTTCGGTCCGATCTTCACCTCGTTCATGCGGGTGATGATCTTGGCGCTCTCCTCGAATCCGATGACGGCGATGCCGTCGGGATTGAAGTTCTTGACCTGATCGACCTCGGCGTTGAACGACTGCGCGTTCGGGTCGTAGATGATCGTCTTGATCTGGTCGGCCGGGATGCCCGCGGCCTCGAGATCGGAGACGGTGTTCTTGGCCAGACCGGTGCCGTACGGGTCGTTCATCGCCAGGATGGCAACACGCTGCACGCCGCCCTCGGCCATGACCTGTGCAAGCGCCTGGGCCTGCAGGGTGTCGGCAGGAGCCGTACGGAAGTACTGGCCCTTGTCTGCGTAGCACGTGAACTCGTCAGAGGTGTTGGCCGGCGAGAACATCACTGCCCCGGCATTGCTGATCTTGTCGATGACCTTCAGCGACACCGACGACGATGCAGCACCGACGATCACCTGGGTGCCGGCTGCGAGCTCGCGGTCCACCGTGGCGTTGGCGGTGTCGGTCGTGGTGTCTCCGGAGTCACCGTCGATCTGCTGAACCGGCTGGTCGAGCACGCCGCCTGCCGCATTCACATCCTGCACGGCGAGCTTGACGCCTGCGAACTCAGGCGGTCCGAGGAACGCCAGGCTTCCCGTGGCGGGGAGCAGCGTGCCGATCTTCAGGGGGGCCGTGCTGACCGGTCCTGGCGTCGCCTTGTCGGCGTTCTCACCACAGTCGGTGTTGGTTGTTGCCTCCGTGGACGAAGACGCGGATGCACCGGTAGCGCCTCCGGTCGTCGCCGTGTCGTCAGAATCGTCTGAACTACAGCCGGCAATTGCCATGACGGAAACCGCCGCGGCAATCGTTCCCCTCAAGAGATATCTGTGGGACATCAACATTCTCCTCGCGGTAAACCACCGAGCGCGGCGCGTCTTCTACGACGCATACGACCGCCACTCGCTTGGGTAAAGCTAGCGCCATCGTGTTGCCCGCGAGTAACGTTCGTGAAACTGGAGAGCACCTGCAGCCTGGCCGTGACCGATTTGAAACACGGTTGTCCGGCCGGCGCTCCGGCGCGTCTGCTCCGACCGGGCCCTGGCCCGTGCCGGCCGCGATGGAAACGCCTGGCAGAGCGCTTATTTGGCCTTGTTGCCGAGGGTATCGATGACCACTTCGGCCACCGCTTTCATCGTGGTACGGCGATCCATGGCCGCACGCTGAATCCACTTGAATGCATCGGGCTCGCTGAACGAATGCGACTCCATCAAGATGCCCTTTGCGCGTTCCACCAATTTGCGGATCTCAAGACGTTCGGTGAGGTCGGCGACGTCGCGTTCGAGAAGGTTGAGTTCGGTGTACCGGCTCACCGCGACCTCGATAGTTGGCACCAGGTCGGCTTTGGTGAATGGTTTGACCAGATACGCCATCGCACCGGCGTCCCGTGCCTTCTCGACGAAGTCTCGCTGACTGAAGGCGGTCAGCATGACGACTGCGGCCAGCCGTTTGCTCGCGATCTCCGCTGCCGCGTCGATACCGTCGCGGACGGGCATCTTCACGTCCATGATGACGAGGTCGGGCCGCAACTCCTCGGTGAGCTCTACGGCCACCTGCCCGTTGGGAGCCTCCCCCACCACGTCGTAGCCCTCTTCGCGCAACATCTCGATGAGGTCCATCCGGATCAAGGAATCGTCTTCGGCGACCAGGACACGGCGGACCGTTGCTGCCGGCTCCTTGGCCTGAGCTGCACTTGCGTCCGTCGTTGCCATCGGTCCCACCTCCACATTGAAATCGCCGTCCCGTGCGCAGTCGAACGCCCGTGATGTGGTGCAACAGTACCGGTTGGATCGGCGCCCGGCCCGTCATCTAAAGTGTGGTCTGCGACGCGCCCCCGTAGCCCAATTGGCAGAGGCAACGGATTCAAAACCCGTCCAGTGTCAGTTCGAGTCTGACCGGGGGCACCACGTAGCAAGCTTCTTGTCGGAAACTGCTGCCCGTGCTGCCATGGAGCGTTGTACGCTCCGGCCTAAGAAAGCGGTTGGCAGGTGCGAGCCGGAGTCAATCGACTCGGTGAGCCGAGAACCTCGCCGACTCCGACGGCGCCAGCGAGCTCGATGGCCAATTGGGATCAGTCGTCGACGGAGCGCTTATCGGTCTCGGTGTGTCCACCAGCTGGATTGTTCTGATTGCCTGCCTCCCCGTGGCGGCTGCGCTGGTGGTCGTTCTGGCGCTCGGCAAGGTTCAGTCGCGCTACTCCGACGGTGTCACGGGCCAGGCTGGTCAGTGACTTCCGACGACACACGCCGTCACAACCAGTGAAGACCGGCGCGGTTAAGAGTCGCGAAACGTGCTCTGAGGCAACTAATTTCCGCAATCTCCCGATGCTAGAGATGCGATCGTTATCCGCCGTCGCTCGCACACGGGCCGATCAGGACGCCCCAGCCAGCATCGCGCCAAGCCGGGACATGGCGTCCTCGTCCCGCTTGTAGTGGGTCCATTTGCCGATCCGCGTGGACTGCACGAGGCCGGCACGCTCCAGGGTCGCCATGTAGGACGAGATGGTCGACTGAGCCAGCCCCGATTTCGCTTGCAGATGACTGACGCAGACTCCGAACTCTTGCCGGTCGGCGATCGGTTCCCACTGAGCGAACTCGCCGTCGGGGTCGCCAAGCCAGTTCATGATCTGCAATCTGGCGGGGTTTGCCAGGGCCTTCAGAGCCTCGACTGCGTCATCGAGGTCGCCCGGACCGTCGGCGGTGTTGCGTTGACGTGCCACGTTCACCTCCCCTCACTCAAGACATATCACTGTATCTCGATGTGACAGGTTCAGCACCTAGTCAACACATTGACATATCGAGGTATTACGATATGTTTTGGGCGGCCAAGTGAACTGCTGCGGCTCCGTCCTCAACAGGTTGCGGAGAGTCCGGCCGAAACGAATGGAGCGTGTTGTGTCAGATACGAGTAAGCCACTGATCGTTGTCGCGGGAGCAACCAGCAAGCAAGGCAGAAGCGTCACCACTTCCCTGCTCGGCAGTGGGAAGTTCCGGGTGCGCGCCCTGACGCGAGACACCGGCTCGGCCCAGGCCCGGCACTTGGCGGCGTTGGGCGCCGAGATCAGCACCGGCGCCCTGACTCCGGATCATTGGCGTGGGTTCGAAGATGCGTTTCGCTCGGCACAAGGAGCGTTCCTCATGACGCCACCGGTCACGCCGCCGTCAACCGAGGAGTTCATCCTCGGCTGCCGGCTCGCCGAGGCAGCGGTCGAAGCCGGTGTGGAGCATCTCGTCTTCAGCACCCTCGAGAATGTCGAACAACGAACAGGCGGAACCAAATACGCTCCGCACTTCACCGACAAAGCCCGCGTCGCTGACCACATCCGCACCCTGCCCGTGGCGCACACCTTTGTCATGCTGTCGTTCTTCTACACCAACGCCCTGGAGTACTACCCACCTCGCATCGAGGGCGACACGACGTTGATGCCCTTCTATCTGCCCGAGGACTTTCGCGCCCCGTTCGTGGATCCGACCACTGCCACCGGACCAGCTGTGCTCGAGGTGTTCTCAAACCCCGACCCCTACCTGGGTGCATCCCTGCCGATCATTGGCGAGTTCATCTCCCCTGGCGAGATGGTCGACGCCTTCTCCCGCGTCACCGGCCTGAAAGCCGAGTATCGCAGTGCCTACTCACGAGACGGATTACTCACCTACTTTCCGGAGTTGGGCGAAAACTCCCTCTTGGTGGACGAAGTACTCGGTATGGCCGAGTACGCGGTGCAGTTCGGCTACTTCGGCAACGACCGCGACATGCGCTGGAGCCGAACCATTGATCCCGAAACTCTGAGCTGGGAACGATTTCTGAGCGTTACCAAGTGGCGTGGTGGTCGGGTGTCCTTCGCCGGCTGAGTGGTGCGGTTTCAGGCTCCGAGGACGGGCGTTCAGCATTCACCGTCGGTGATCTCCTCAGGGAGTTCGCCGATCATGTCGATGCCGGACCCGTTCCACCGGTAGGCGACGTTCACCTCGCCCTGCGGGGCGGCATTGGGTTCGTCGGCGACAATGTAGCGGTACCGAACGTCGATCTGATCGTCGGCCGCGCCAGTGATCATCTGGTAGCTCAGGTTGCAGGCGGTACCGGTACCGAGAAAGTCGCCGCCACGGAAGAGCAACAGCTGATTCGGCGACGAGCCCGTACCACCCTGGGTATGAAGGGCCACGAAAACCAGCAACGAACAAGTGCCGGCGTTGCTCTCGCCCCTCACCCAATTCACACCTGGCATCGGGGGCGCGATCTGCGCGATTGCATCATCGATCATCGTTGCATCGACCTGTGACCCGCAGGGCGCTTCCTCCACATCAGACTCGGTCGCCGGCACGTCCATTGCGGCCGGCGGCGGAGAGGTGAGGGCGGGATCTGCGGTGCGTGTCTCGGTCAACGTGGTCGTGACGGGAGCAGAGCTGTCCGTAGTGTCGTCTGCACATCCCGTCATGAGCGCCACAGCCGCGAAGGCGGTGAGCGCTTTACCGGCTGCTGCCTTCGAAATCCGTGAACTGACAATACTTTTCATTGAGCAGATCCTTTCGTTGTCGACCCACTCCTACCGTCGCAATCAGCGTCGAAAGAGTTAGTCACAGAAAGGTGTCGATGACGGGCGGCCGGAGTCGTTGCAGCTCAGCGAGGGCGGCGTCGGCCGGCCGAACGACAGTCAGACAGTGCTGTTGTCGAGGTCAGAACAGGGGTATACCCGGCGGAGATCGGACCTGATTCACCGCAGTGACATCGCGATCACGCGCCCAGGGCTGGAGCACGCTTGACCTTGACGCTGGGTCAACCATTCATCCTTACTTCCACGAGCTGCTGCCCGACCAGCGGACAGCTTCACTGGAGAGGTAGGAAATGACTGGAGAAGCGATGAAGAACGATCGTCGTGGGCCATTCGCGACCCGCGCCGCGGTGGTCTCGGCGCGCGATACCGTGGCGGCACTTACTTTGTGGACACACCCGTGAACCGACTACGTGATGGTGCGCCGGTCGTTCGCGTCGAGGGACTTCGAAAGTCGTTCGGTGAGCTCGAGGTGCTTCGCGGCGTAAATTTCGACGTGGCGCGAGGCAGCATTTTCGCGCTTCTCGGCTCGAACGGGGCGGGCAAGACCACCGCCGTGAAGATCTTGTCGACGTTACTGCGACCCGACGGAGGTACGGCCGTCGTCAATGGTTTCGACGTCACTACGCGACCCGGTGACGTGCGCGAGTCGATCAGCCTCACCGGACAGTTCGCTGCGGTGGATGAGATCTTGACCGCGCGGGAGAACCTGGTCCTCATTGCAAAACTCCGGCACCTACCAGACCCTGGGGCCACCGCAGATGCCCTCCTGGAGCAGTTTTCGCTGGCCGACGCGGCTTCTCGAAGAGTTTCGACGTATTCGGGTGGGATGCGCCGTCGCCTGGACATTGCCATGAGTCTGATCGGAGATCCGCCGGTGATCTTCTTGGACGAGCCGACGACCGGGCTTGACCCTGAGGCGCGCATCGAGGTGTGGCAGACCGTGAAAGAGCTCGCCGGGCGCGGTACAACCGTTTTGCTGACGACGCAGTATTTGGAGGAGGCGGAACATCTCGCGGACAGGATCGCCATACTCCATCGTGGTCGGATCATTGTGAACGGTTCACTCGATGACCTCAAACAGCTTCTTCCTCCCGCGAAGGTCGAGTACGTGGAGAAGCAGCCGACACTCGAAGACGTGTTCTTCGCGGTCGTCGGTGACAAGGCAGACATGACAAGGGCAGCAGAGCCTCGACCGATTACCAAGGATTGACTCATGGCCATTCAGTCTCTCGGGGACACCGCCGTCCTCACCGGACGCACGTTGCGTCACGTCACGCGCAGCATGGACACCATCATCACCACCACGCTCATGCCGATTGCCATGATGCTTATGTTCGTCTACGTGTTCGGTGGTGCGATCGACACCGGCGCAGTCGAATACATCGACTACATGCTGCCCGGCATTCTGCTCATCACAATCGCCTCCGGCACCTCCTACACCGCATTTCGACTCTTCCAGGACGTGCAGGGCGGCATCTTCGAGCGCTTCCGTTCGATGCCGATCGGGCGATCAGGGGTGCTGTGGGCACACGTGCTGACCTCACTGGTCTCCAACATCATCTCGTTGGTGATCGTCGTTGTGGTGGCGCTGCTCATGGGATTTCGTTCCTCCGCGGGGATGTTGGCCTGGCTCGGAGTTGTCGCGATCCTGTTGTTGTTCACGCTTGCGCTGACCTGGATCGCGGTGATCCCCGGGCTCACCGCAACATCGGTGGAAGGGGCGAGCGTGTTCGCCTACCCGCTCATTTTCCTGCCCTTCGTCAGCTCAGCATTTGTGCCCACCGAGACCATGCCCGGCCCGGTGCGATGGTTTGCCGAGAATCAGCCTGCGACGTCGATCGTCAACGCGATCCGAGAGCTTCTGACCGGTCAGGCTGCAGCCTCGGACACGTGGATCGCGGTGGCGTGGTGTGCCGGTATCTTCGTCATCGCATACGGTTTCGCGGCGATCACCTACCGGCGGAAGATCGGCTGAGGCAGTCTGAGACCCATGCTCACCATCAGTCAATTGGCCACCTACGCGGGTGTGACTGTGCGGGCCATCCGGCACTATCACAAGATCGGGCTGCTGGCCGAGCCTGCGCGTGACCACTCCGGGTATCGAAGCTATGACGCAGCGGCGGTCGTCAGGCTGATCCGAATCCGCACTCTGGCCGACGCAGGTGTGCCACTTGCCCGGGTGGAAGAGTTACTCGACGCAGAGTCGGACGAGTTCGCCGAGGGGCTGGGTGAGATCGACAGAAAGCTACGCGCCGAGATCCGCCGACTTCAAGACACTCGTAAACGGTTGACCCGTCTCGCCGCAGGGGATCACTTGGCCCTCCCGCAGAGCGTGGTCGATTATCTGGATCGGCTGCGTGGTCTCGACGTCGAGGAACGCTACATCGAGATGGAACGCGACGCATGGATCATGATCGCCGCCCAAGTACCAGACCAGATCGACGACATAATCGTGTCGAAGCACAGGCAGCTGGACGACCCGGATACCTTACGGCTCTACAGTCTGCTGAGCGATGCGTTCGACTGGGCCGTCGATGATCCGCGAGTCGATGAGGCGGCCGAGATCATCGAGCGCCAGATGATCGCAGCTGTGCAGGCAGGCGAGATCGACGTCAACGGACTCGACGACCCGTTCATCAATTTGTTGGACGCCACCACTTTTGATGCTGCGCCGGTCATGAAAGCCATTTTCGCGAACCTCGAGAAACGAGGATGGAGAGGGTGGACGCGCATCGAACGGATACCAGCCGACAGACTCGACATGACACCTTGGTCGTAGCGCTCGGGTGTTGCCGGTGCCGGGCGCGGCGTTGCTCACGAAACACGATATTCCCCTTCGTCTCTCGTCGCGGGGTCAGGCTTCGGCCCGTCCTGAATCAGGCTTGGTGGTGTTGCTCGGGTGTTCCGCGGGGCTGGGCGAGGACCTCAGTGATGCGAGGAGGTTGAGTTTGGTTGCACTGTCGCTGTGGATGTCGGGGTAGTAGAGAACGAGCACCACGTCCTCGACTGGGAGCTTTTCGCGGTGCAGGTGCAGCGGACCGACCGTGGGGTGGTTCACGGTCGTGGTGCCGCCGGCTAGACGGCGGACGTCATGTCGCTCCCAGAGTTGTCGAAATCGTGCGCTGGCGAGTGTCAGTTCGCCCACGAGCTCGACTGCGCGGGGGTCGGTGGAATCGTTCCCGATGAAGTTGCGAAACGCGGCGACCGCATCAGCGCATGCGGTGTCCCAGTCAGCGTGGAATTGCCGTTCCTCGGGATCGAGCAGCAGGGAGAGCAGCCGGTTGTGGCCTGGCGTCAGGCGCGGGGAAAACGCTGCGGCCAAATCGTTTGAGCCAAGGACGTCGAAGTAGCGGCCCTCGATGAACGCGGGGACCTCGAGTGCGGCAAGTAGATGATGCAACCGTTCGGGCACGCGCTCGGCGCGTCGTTGCCGACGCCGTCGTTTCAGATGTGGCGTACCGAGACTGAGCAGGTACTCGGTTTCGACGTCGTCGAGGTCGAGGACGCGGGCCAGTGACTGCAAAACCTGCGGCGAGGGGTTGCGGTCCCGTCCGCGTTCGAGCCGCAGGTAGTAGTCGGCGCTGATACCTGCCAGCAGGGCGAGTTCTTCGCGGCGCAGCCCCGACACTCGGCGGTTGGCGCCGGCAGCGATACCAGCCTGCTCAGGAGTGACCAGGTCGCGGCGGGCCCGCAGATACTCACCGAGACGATTTTGTTCGCCGTCGTCCATGACTGACACCGTAACTGCGATCGTCGATGCGAGAGGGGGGCCTGTCACACCCCGGATCAGCGGGGACTCCCTTGAGTATGGGAATCGAAGCAACCATCGAGGGAGTACCACTCACCGGACCGAAAGCAGACTCTCATGGACATCACCAACCGCACCGCATTGATCGTAGGAGGAACATCCGGCATCGGCCGCGGGCTCGCGCACCGATTTGCCGCCGCCGGTAGCAAGTTGATCGTCGGTGGACGTAACACCAGCAACGTCGACGACTTCGAGGCCGTCGCAATCGACGTCACCGATCCCGAGTCCGTCCTGCGAGCTCGCGACGCGGTACTCGCCACCCATCCAGACCTCGACCTCGTGGTCACCATGGCCGGGATCATGCTCACGGAAGATCTTCGCGAGCCCGCCCACATCGAACAAGCCGAGAACACGATTGCCGTCAACCTTCTCGGCACCATCCGGGTGATCGATGCGTTCACCCCGCACCTGATCAGGCGCGGCAGCGGCGACATCATCACCGTCACCTCCGGTATCGGATTCTTGCCGTTCCCGCTCATGCCGACCTACGGCGCGTCCAAAGCAGCAGTACATGCCTACACCGAATCGCTGCGAGCGCAGCTGGCCGAGACCGGTATCGAAGTCACCGAACTCATCCCGCCGGCCGTCGCCAACGCGGGGCAAGAAAAACTCAATCCCGCCGCGTTGCCACTGAACGCCTTCCTTGACGAGGTCATCGACCTCATCACCGAAAACCCGACGCCCAACGAGATCATCGTGCAAGGCGCGCAACGACTTCGGTGGGCCGAACGCGACGGCACCTATGCAGAACTCCTCGCACAGCGCTCCCGATCGCTGAGCAACCTCCCCGGACGCTAACTGTCGACGTCGTCCTACCGCCACATCCGATCACCACGGCTGACGAATATGGCGATGACCACCGACACCGACGCCAACGAGATGAGTTGCGCAACGCGATTCTCGATCAAATTGTACTTGCAATCTAGGTCGAGGACCTCAGCTTTCGTGGTTGTCCGGGTATGCCGTGACCGCCAGGAAGCGGATCGGCAAGCGGACAAGGTCGTTCGGTCCGTGGATGCCTTCGCCGTCCAGCAAGAGCGAGTCCCCGGGACGCAGCGTGTATTCAGCATCGCCGTGGCCGTAGACCATCACGCCTTCGAGCATGTAGAGCAGTTCGGTTCCTGCGTGTTGAAAGCGAGGAAACACCTCGCTGGCGTCGGTGAGGGTGACCAGCACGGGCTCGAGTCGCTTGTGCTGACCGCGCAGCGCGCCGAGGAGTTCGTAGTGGTGCCCGACTCGGGTGCCCCGCCCAACGATCACGGCGCCATGACCAGATTCGACGAATACCGCTTCACGTTCGTTGTCTGCGCCGCGGAAGAGCGAGGTGACGGGGACGTCGAGGCCTGCGGCAAGTCTGGCCAAAGTGGAGAGACTGCACGATGTTTGGGCGTTCTCGATCTTGGACAACATCGCTTTCGAGATGCCGACCTTCTCGGCCATGTCCCCCACCGAAAGTCCGGTGGCACGTCGCAGCGCGCGGACCTGTCGCGCTATCGCCTTTTCGAGGTCATTGCCGGTTGGTGGTTCGCCGAGCACTTCACGCTGCACGGGTGCGGGGTCACCGGTATCCCGGACCGTCTTGGTTGACCGCGTTGGCATGTACAGATCCTAGCCGACTGCGTCTACTGTCGTGAAACGAACTGCGCGCACGGGATACGCCTCAGCCCTCTTCCCGGCGAGGCCGGGAAAAGGGCTGAGAGCTTCGAGAGGCTTTATGTCGAGGCTGCCGGGGTCGGCTTCTCAACCGCACCGGTCGCGATGGCTTCGGCCGCCTCGACAGCGTCGGCTTCGGTGACAGGCTTGCCGGTCAACGTCGCGTTCTCCATCACGTAGGCCGATTCACCGTGCACGGCAACGTCCAGACCTTCGGTCTCGTGATCTTCATGTGCTCGCAGACCCATGGTCTTGTCGATTGCCTTGGCGATCAGCCATGTGAGGACGAAGCAGTATCCGACGACGGCGAGGACAGCCACCGTCTGACGCCACAGCAGGTCGAATCCGCCGCCATAGAACAGTCCCGCAACACCATTGGGCGCGGCCGGGTCGGCGATGAAGCCGATCAGGATGGTTCCGAGGATGCCACCGACCATGTGGATCCCGACGACGTCGAGCGAATCGTCATAGCCGAGTCGGAACTTGATCGACACCGCCAGGCAGCAGATGGCACCCGAGGCAGCACCGACGAGCAGCGCACCCATCGGCGAGACCGCACCACAGGCCGGCGTGATGCCGACTAGGGCAGCGATCAGGCCCGAGCTGGCACCGATCGACGTCGCATGTCCCTCACGGAACTTCTCGACGACAAGCCAGGCGCAGATTCCGGCACATGCTGCGGCAACGGTATTGAGGACCACCACGGCCGCGCTGTTGCCGGCGGCCAGGGCCGATCCACCATTGAAGCCGAACCAGCCGAAGAACAGGATGCCCGCGCCGAGCATGGTCAGCGGGAGGCTGTGCGGACGCGGCGCGGCCGGGAAGGTGCGTCGCTTGCCGAGGACGATGACCAGGGCCAGTGCCGCAACACCGGCATTCACGTGGACCGCGGTACCACCGGCGAAGTCGATCGCCGCCAGCTGGTTGGCAATCCAGCCGCCGGTGATCGATCCGTCTTCGGAGTCGAATGCGAACACCCAGTGCGCGACAGGGAAGTACACGAGCGTCGCCCATACTCCGGCGAACAGCATCCACGCACCGAACTTCATGCGGTCGGCGACTGCACCAGAAATGAGGGCCACGGTGATGCCGGCGAACAGCAGCTGGAATCCGGCGACGAGCGCGGGCGGCAGACCGGGGTCAGCAGGCGCTTCGAGCATCGATGAGAGTCCCATCGCCTCGAGGGGATCACCCAGAATGCCCTTTCCGCCGAGGGAATCACCGAGCACGGCCGAGTAGCCGAACAGGATCCACACGATGCCCACCACGGCGAACGCCCCGAACGTCATCATCGCCATGTTCAGGGTGTTCTTGGCGCTGACCATGCCGCCGTAGAACATGGCCAGGCCGGGAACCATCAGGCTCACCGCAGCAAATGCAGCCAGCAGCCAGGCCGTATCGGCGGCTGCGATCGCTTCGTCCATTGTCAATCCTCAAGAGTCGGGCGCAGACAGGGAGTCTGCTTAAGGGAATCGAAGTTCACCGATAGTGGACCACCCGCGTGTTGCGGATTCGAGACCGGCGGTTGCGGCCATGTAACAAAGTCCACATTGCGAGGTTCGGCTGAATCCGTTGAGTACCAGTCGCTGTCGTGAACCCGACGATCAAGGCACCACGGGGCCGTGGGTCCTCAGCCATTGCAGACCGGGGCCGCGGGTACGGGTGATGCCTTTGTAGTCGGCCATGTCAACGGGCAGGTCTTCGAGGACCCGGTAGAGCCTGTCGGCCCATTCGGGAATGGTGGCAATGGCCTTGAACGGTAAGAGGTAGGTCCGGATCAGGAACATGACGGCATTCGACTGCGGCAGCCGAATCAGGTGCTGAACCTCGGTGCGCAAGAACAGCCTGTCCCCCACGTCCTCCAATGGCCCTTCAGCGAGGGTGCGCCGATCTTTGCCCCACTCCGGGTAGGTCTCGGTGGAGGTGTCGAGTTTGCCGTCGACGGTGAGTGTCCAATTGGTGCGTCGGTAGCTCTGGGCCGGCTGAAGGCGTTTGATGAATTCGTGTGCGCGCGTGGCGATCTTCTCGCTGTGCAGTCGTGGCACCGGACCGTGGATCTGCAGAAAGCTCATGCCGACGTCGAACCCGAAGGACCAGTCGGCGGCGAACGTCACCACTCCCGCGTCGCCCCACATCTGGTCGTCGCGCTGATCGAGCAACACCACGTCTTCCTGTATCTGGCTGCAGATGTAGTTCAGCGGATCGGTCGGCAGCGTCTCGGCGACGCCGAACGTGAAGGTCTCGTCGATGTCGAGGAGCGCGTTGCGCCAACGGTACGACGCGGGTTCAGCAGCGACCCGTTCCAGGGTCATGTGCTGCGGATACCCATCGGCCAGCTCGTGCATGAGGGTGAGCATCGCGTCCCAGGCCGCGGGAATCATGTGCGGCAAGCACTGTGATCGGGTGGGATCGGCCGCCAGGATCCGCGAGCGTTCGTCGAGTTCTCGCCGATAGTGGGCGTCGATCACCACTCGGTGCTCTCCCCAGGAACCGGCCACGGTCGACGCCTTCTGCCCGGTCGGTTCGACATTGGCGCTGTAGCGGTACTGATCTTTCGGGAACGGGAAGGGGAAGTTCTCGATGTCGTTCTGTGTGAACACAGCTGCTGCGGTCATTACAGTTCCAGCTCCACTTGGTCACCGGCGGCCCGAGAGACGCATGGCATCATCGCGTCGCCCTCGGCTCGCTCGTCGTCGGACAGATAGAAGTCCCGGTGGTCGATTCGGCCGCCGCGCACAGTGACCCGGCATTCGCCGCAGACGCCCTGTCGGCACAAATTGGGCACGGCCACACCGCGTTCGAGCAAAGCCTCGAGCAGCGACACGTCGGCGCCGACCGGGACCAGCACCCCGGTACGGCGCAGGCGGGCGGCAAACGGTGCACCGCCGGTCGCCACGGCGGATGAGAACTGTTCGGAATGGATGCGCTGGGCCGGCCATCCGGCGGCGGTGGCGGCTGCGGCAACGGCGTCGATCATCATTGCCGGCCCGCAGGTGTAGAGGTGGGTGCCGAGCACCGAGTCTTCGAGGATCGGAGTCAGGTGCGACCGGAAGTCATCGACGTCATGCACGATGGTCAGTCGATCTCCGCAGAGGTTCTGCAACTCATCGGCGAGCGCGTCTTGCCCGGGCCGGTGTGAGTAAATCACTTCGAAAGATCGGTGCCACTGCACAGCTGCTCGGACATGAGACAAGATCGGCGTGACCCCGATGCCACCCGCGATGAGCACGTGATGGCGGGCAACGGATATCGGCGCAAACGCGCTGCGCGGCGGCGTAATCACCACCTGATCGCCCACACGCAGAGCGTGAATCCACGCAGAGCCACCCCTACCCGCATCGTCACGGCGCACACAGATCGCGTAGTGGTCGGGATCGGTGCAGGGACCGGTCAGCGAGTACGAGTTCTGGACACCGGTCCCCCACCGCACGCCGACGTGACTTCCGGGAGTGAACGAAGGCAGCGCCTGTGCGCCGGTGAATGTGACTTCACGGATGCCGTCGCAGAGTTCCCGGACGGTGCCGACGGTCACCAGCAAGTCGGTGCCGGTGAGACCGGCGGGTGGCGCATTGACCGTGTGGGTCATGGTAGTTCCTCCGCGTCTGGGTGAAATCCCAAGTAGGCGTGGTGCCGTCGCGAAAAGTGGTAATAGACCACCAAAGGAGACCCGCACCCGGAACAGATAAGCGACTCGTCGATTCCGGCGAAGGTGGTGGTGATGGAATGACAATGCGCGCAGTAGACATCGCGCTCCCCGGGCGAGAATCCGTCCCCGCCGCCGAGGTCGACAACAGTCACTTCTGCGTCAACGGCACCTGCCGCGATGATGGCCGCCCGAACCCGCACCGGCGCCGCCCCTCGCCCGACGACCACAAAACGCCAACCCACCCGCGCCGGCCGAAGTGCAACGGCTAGTGCCTCGTCCTCCGGACCGGCAAGGCGGACCACCGTTACGCCTGCGGGGTCACCGACATGTTCGGCAGCCTCCTCGTCCGTGGTCACAACAAGGTGGTGTGACGCCGCCTCATCGAGCGCGACGTCGGTGAATGAGGTGGCCTTCCACCGGGGGACGGTGGTGGTGGCCATCGAGACCGCCATGATTACGGTGCGAACGAGCGGTGGCCGACAAAGAACGCCAGAGCCCGGTCCTCGGTGGTGAAACGAATGGTCGAACCTTTCGGGAAGAAGATGGCGTCCTTCGGTCCGGCGGTCTCGACTTGGCCGGTCTCGAGATTCTCGAGATGGAAGACGCCTTCGAGAACCACCTTCATCTCGTCGTAGGCGTAGTAGTAGTCGAGCGGTGCGTCCGTGTGGCGCAGTTCGAAGTACCCGGCGGACATCTCGGAACCTTCCGGGTTCGCATAGACGTCATCGATGAAGCCCTCGGTGCCGGGGTATTCGGTGACCGGCATCTGCGGAAGCGTCGCCCAAAAATCTGATGTGACCCGGAAGGCGGCGGTCTTGTCGGAGTCGGTTGTGGTCATGGGCTTCTCCTTGAGGGGGCGAATAGATGATGCGGCAGAGCGCCGCGAGTAAGTCGTGCAACTAAATATAGTGGCAGGAAACTATAAGCCGCATGACATGCGCGTTAAATTCGACAAACGCCCAGCGTAGATCACCTGAATCCCTGCGATCTCGGTTGGCATGGCTCGATTCCGAGATACGCCGGACACTGGTCGGAAACTTCGCTGACACAATCGGCGTGTTTCATAACAGACAACAACGGATCACATGAAGAAACACCTGAGCGGGAAGACTGACAGTGACAGAGACAGCGAAGTACGTGATCGTCGGCGGCGGCCTGGAAGGGCTCGCCATCGCATGGTCGCTCGCCAATCGCGGGGAAACCGATGTACTGGTCCTCGAGCGCGACACCCTGTGCTCGGGGATGACCGGCAAGTCCAGTGGGGTGGTTCGCTGCCACTACGGCACCCCGTCGTTGGCGGCGATGTCCTGGTACAGCGTGGACGTCTTCCAGCGCGCCCCTGAGCTTTTCGACGACGACATGGCGTTCCGGCAGTGCGGCTACGTGGTCGGAGTCGGCGAGAACAACACTGTGCCCCTCAAGGCGAATGTGTCGATGATGCAGAGTCTGGGTATCGACGTCGACTTCATCGACCACCACACCATGGCCGAACTCTGGCCAGGCCTGCACCTCGACGACTTCGCGGCGTTCGCCTACGAGCCACGTGGTGGTCGCGGCGAGGCCTACATGGCCGGCATGGCGTTCGGTGCCGCGGGCCGCAGGCTCGGCGTGACGGTGCGCCAATCGACCCGGGTGAGCGGTCTGCTGCAGAATGCCGGCGGGACCGTCTACGGCGTCACCCTGGCCGGCGGAGACGACATTCATGCCGAGCATGTCATCGTTGCTGCCGGGCCGTGGACACCGGCGCTTACCGCTACTGTCGGCGTTCCGGTGGATGTCAGAGCCCAGCGTGCACAGCTGGTCCTGGTCGATCAGGGGGCGCCGACTCCCGAGATGCCCGTGTTGTCGGATCTGGCTGCGCTGCAATACATCTGTCGTGAACCCAACGGTGAGTTGCTGGTCGGGAACTCCGATCACCAGGCACCGCAGTACATCGACCCAGACGACTACGTGAACCGCGCGGACGATTCGGCGATCGAGAAGAACATCATGAAGCTCGGAAACCGGTTGCCGGACATGCCCGATCCGCGGATAGCGGGCTCCTACGTCGGCGCCTACGACGTCACTCCCGACTACAACCCGATCATCGGCCCCTCCCCAGCGGACGGGCTGTTCCTCGCCACCGGATTCTCCGGCCACGGGTTCAAGATCTCCCCCGCCGTCGGCGAACTCGTCGCCGACCTTCTCACCACCGGGGCGACGACGCTGCCGAACGTTGATCCACACGACTTCCGGTACAGCCGATTCGAGGAGAACGACCTGTTGCTGAGCCTGAACCCCTACGAGGGCGCCGGTGAGATGCGATGACCACCACCTCCCTTCCCCCGACCGAAACCCCCGACCAGGAGCCTGCCATGGCCATAGACACAGCCGACGCGTTCACACCCACACCCGTAGCCGCCCCAGATCCGGTGGGTGCCGAACCGACACTGACCGAGCTGGTTCGGTCCAGCGGAACCACATTCATCCTCGCCTTGTTCGTGACCATGTCGGGCAAGCCATGCGCAAAACTCGTTCCGGCACAGTCGGTCAGCATGCTCGAGGAAGACGGCGTCGGTTTCGCCGGCTATGCGGCAGGCATGATGGGCCAGGAACCCAAGGACTCCGACCTGGTCGCCATGCCCGACGCGTCGTCGTTCACCCCGATCCCGTTCATCCAGCCCGGCCTCGCCCTGGTGCACTGCGATCCGCACGTCGATGGAAAGCCCTGGCCGTTTGCTCCCCGCATCATCCTCAAGGAGACCCTGCGCCGAGCTGCAGACCTCGGGTTCAGCGTCAACGTCGGCGCTGAGATCGAGTACTTCCTGGTCAACAAGGACGAGTCCGGCGCGCTCACCACCGCGGACCCCGCCGATTCCAAACGACAGCCGTGTTACGACGCCCGCGACGTGACCCGCATGTACGACCACCTCACCGAGATCTCCACGGCGATGAACTCGTTGGGCTGGGGCAATTACGCCAACGACCATGAAGACGCGAACGGTCAGTTCGAGCAGAACTTCGACTACGCCGACGCCATGGTCACCGCCGACCGCGTGATCACCGCCCGGTACCTCCTATCGGTGATCGCCGAAAGGCGCGGGATGCAGGCAACTTTCATGCCCAAGCCGTTCACCGACCGCACCGGATCGGGCATGCACATGCACCTGTCGCTGTGGAGCGAGACCGGTGCCGTCTTCCCCGACGCCGCCGACGAGAAGGGCCTCGGACTCTCGAGCATCGCCTACGGTTTCATCGCAGGCATCCTGGAGCACGCCTGCGCCCTACAAGCTGTGATCGCCCCGACTGTCAACTCGTACAAGCGAACCGGCGCCACCACTACGAGCAGCGGCGCCACCTGGTCGCCGCGCTTCGCCACCTACGGCGGCAACGACCGCACCCACTACCTGCGCGTGCCCGACCACAACCGGGTGGAACTGCGCGGCGGCGACGGATCGGCCAACCCGTACCTGGCCGCAGCCGGCGCCATTGCTGCCGGACTCGACGGCGTAAAGCGCAATCTCGATCCCGGCGCTCCCGGTAGCGGCGACAGCCCGAGCGAGATGCTCCCGATGACTCTGCTGCACGCGATGGACGCTCTCGACAAGGACGACGTCCTCACTGCCGCACTCAATGTCGCGGGTCCGGGCGTGAGCGAGTACTTCGCCCAGCGCAAACGTGAAGAGTTCTTCGCCTGGCACAACACGGTCTCTGCGTGGGAGATCGACGAATATCTCACAGCCTTCTGACCACCACGACTTTCTGCCACCAACAACGAAGAACAGGAGTTCCACATGTGTGGAATCGTGGGTTTGCACCTACGTGACCGGGCTCTGTACCCCGAGCTGGGCGCACTGCTGACCGGCATGCTCGACCAGATGTGCGACCGCGGCCCCGACTCGGCCGGCATGTCCATCTACGGTGACCCGACGTGGTCGCCCGAGGGCCACGCCACCGTTTCCCTTCTCGAGAACCCACTCTCGGCGTCCGAACTGGCGTCGGCTCTGACCACCGCACTCGGCGTCGAGGCGACAGTCATCGACCTCGAACCAACCACCGTGCTGCATGCGGCCGTTCCGTCCGATGAGCTCGTCGCGGCAGTGCGCGGTGTCGCACCGGCGGCGCGGATCATCGGCTTCGGTAGCGAGGTCACCGTCCTCAAGGGAATGGGCAATCCGACTGAGCTCGCCCACCGCTTCGGCCTACCGAACGCCTCAGGCTGGCAGGGCGTCGCCCACACCCGGATGGCGACCGAATCGGCTGTCACCGCTGAAGGTTCGCATCCCTTCTCTGTCGGCACGGACCAGTGCCTGGTGCACAACGGATCGTTCTCCAACCACATGAGCATCAAGCACGAACTCGAACGCACCGGTGTGGTGTTCGACAGTCAGAACGACACCGAGGTCGGCGCACGGTTCATCGCCAGGCAACTCGCCGAGGGCGTCGATCTCGAGAAGTCACTGCTGATGCTCAACGAGACCTTCGACGGTTTCTACACACTGCTGGTGTCGAACAAGGACTCGTTCGCCGTGGTCCGCGACCCCATCTCATGCAAGCCCGCCGTCATCGCAGAAACCGACCGTTGGGTCGCGATGGCCTCTGAATACCGCGCGCTGGCAGGACTGCCCGGCGTCGACACCGCCCGCATTTTCGAACCCGAACCAGAAGAGGTGTACGTATGGCACCGTCAGTGACCGAGACGCCGAACGCCGTCGCCACAGCGGACGGCACCGATGAGATCACGACGTTCGATCTGCTGTCCACCACCGTCCGTTCAATCAACGAGACCCTGCAGTCCCTGCAGGCGCCGAACCAGTCGGTCATCACCGCGCCACAAGGTGCCCACGCCCTGGCCTGTGGACTCGACAAGGACATCGACGTCACCATCGAAGGACACGTCGGCTACTACTGCGCCGGGATGAACCAGCAGGCCACCGTCACGATCAAAGGGAACGCCGGTGTCGGACTCGCCGAGAACATGATGTCCGGGATCGTACGGGTCACCGGCGACGCCTCGCAGTCGGCCGGAGCCACCGCCCACGGTGGCCTGCTTGTCATCGAGGGCAATGCCGCAGCGCGGTGCGGGATCTCGATGAAGGGCGCCGACATCGTGATCGGCGGCAACATCGGCCACATGAGCGCCTTCATGGGCCAGGCCGGACGACTTGTCGTCTGCGGCGACGCCGGTGAAGCCCTTGGTGATTCGCTGTACGAGGCCCGTATCTACGTCCGCGGCACGGTCGCCTCGCTGGGTGCCGACTGCATCAAGAAAGAGATGCGCGATGAGCACCTCGCCGAACTGGGTGACCTGCTCGCCGCCGCGGGCATCGACGCCGATCCCGCCGACTTCACCCGCTATGGCTCCGCCCGGCAGCTCTACAACTTCCACGTCGACAACGCCGCGGCGTACTGACATTCCGGCGTACAAGGAGCGATGCAAATGACCTACAACCCGACCTTGCGTGAATCGGCCACCTTCGACAGAGGCGTCATCGCCGAAATCCAACGGGCCGCCGACACCGGCATCTACGATATCCGCGGCTGGGGAGCGAAACGCAAACTCCCCCACTTCGACGACCTGCTGTTCCTGGGCGCGTCGATGTCGCGATACCCGCTCGAGGGTTACCGCGAACGCTGCGACACCGACGTGGTGCTTGGCGACCGCAATGCGAAGTTCCCGCTGCACCTGGACATTCCGATCACCATCGCAGGCATGAGTTTTGGTGCACTGTCGGGACAAGCCAAGGAGGCCCTGGGCCGCGGTGCCAGTGAAGTGGGCACCTCGACCACCACGGGTGACGGCGGCATGACCCCCGAAGAGCGCGGTCAGTCGAAGAACCTGGTGTACCAGTACCTTCCGTCGCGGTACGGCATGAACCCCGACGACCTGCGCAAGGCCGACGCGATCGAAATCGTGCTCGGCCAGGGCGCCAAGCCCGGCGGCGGCGGGATGCTCCTGGGACAGAAGATCACCGAACGTGTCGCCGGAATGCGGACGCTGCCCATGGGAGTCGACCAACGATCGGCGTGCCGGCATCCGGACTGGACCGGACCGGACGACCTCGCGATCAAGATCATCGAGCTGCGTGAGATCACCAACTGGGAAAAGCCCATCTACGTCAAGGTCGGTGCCACCCGCACCTACTACGACGTGAAACTGGCCGTCAAAGCCGGCGCCGACGTCGTGGTCGTCGACGGCATGCAGGGTGGAACCGCCGCCACCCAGGACGTGTTCATCGAGCACGTCGGCATCCCGACGCTCGCAGCGATTCCACAGGCAGTCCAAGCGCTGCAAGAGATGGGTCAGCACCGGAAGGTCCAGCTCATCGTGTCCGGCGGTATCCGCTCGGGCGCCGACGTCGCCAAGGCCATGGCTCTCGGTGCCGACGCCGTCGCGATCGGTACCGCTGCGCTCATTGCGTTGGGTGACAACAACCCTCGGTATGCGAAGGAGTATCAAGAGCTCGGTAGCGATGCCGGATTCTACGACGACTTCCAGGCCGGCCGCGATCCTGCCGGGATCACCACGCAGGATCCGGAACTGTCCAAGAACCTTGATCCCGCCGAGGGCGGACGTCGACTCGCCAACTACCTAGGGGTGTTGACCATGGAGGCCCAAACCCTGGCACGCGCCTGCGGCAAGTCGCATCTGCGCAACCTCGAACCCGAGGACCTGGTGGCACTGACAGTCGAATCGTCGGCGATGGCTCGCGTGCCGCTGGCGGGCACCACTTGGATCCCTGGGAAGATGTGACCCTGCCCGAACCCGCCTTCTCAGCGGGGGTTGTCGAGGACACGACCCCTCGCGAAGTGTGCGACGACGGCGCCTTTCCGCTCGAATTGCTGATCGGGTCACAGACCCGGCGGCTGCGGACCAGCGCCGGCCTCTCGGTCAGCGAGATGGCGGCCGCCACCGGGATCTCGAAGTCGATGCTGTCGAAGATCGAGAACGCCCAGACCTCCTGCAGTCTGGCGACATTGTCGAAACTGGCCGCAGCACTCGACGTACCGGTCACCTCGCTCTTCCGTGGCGAGAAGACCCAACGCGAGTCGGTGTTCACCCGGGCCGGAACCGGAGCCGAGATCGTCGGACGCGGCACACGGGCAGGCCATCACTACGAGCTGCTCGGAGCGTTGCGTGGTCAGCATCGGCGGCTCGAAGCTGTCGTCGTGACGCTGCGCGAGCAGACGACATCCGCCCCGCGCTTTCAGCATCCGGGAACCGAGCTGCTCCACATGCTCGAGGGCGAGATGGTGTACGGCCACGACAACTCCGAGTACACCCTGCACGCCGGCGACTCCTTGCTGCTTGACGGCGAAGGTGTGCATGGCCCAACCGAACTCACGCAACTGCCGATCCGATTCCTCGCCGTCACCGCGTATCCCGACAACTACTCAGAATGACAGAAGGACCTGACATGACCGCGTTCGATTCCATGTGGGCATCAATACTCGATGTCGGTCGCGCCACGACCGGCGGCTACCGTCGCTTCGCATGGAACGACGCCGATTTGACGTTGCGCGAGTGGTTCACCGGCGCCGCCACCGACCGCGGCATGTCCGTTGATGAAGACCGGAACGGGAACCTCTGGGCGTGGTGGATACCGGCCGGATGGGAGGGCGATCCAACCGACGCCTTCGTCACCGGGTCGCACCTCGATTCGGTGCCCGACGGCGGCGCGTACGACGGACCACTCGGAGTCGTGTCGTCGTTCATCGCCATCGACATCCTGCGGGAGCGCGGGATCGTCCCCACCAAACCGATTGCTGTCACGGCATTCTCGGACGAAGAGGGCGCACGGTTCGGCGTGGCGTGCGTGGGGTCGCAGCTGACCACCGGCGCGCTGACCCCCGAACGCGCACGGGGACTGCGCGATGCCGACGGGATCACGCTCGCCGAGGCGCTCACGAAGTCCGGCCGCGACCCGTCGCACATCGGCGCCGATCCCACACTGACCGACCGCGTCGGGGTCTACGTCGAACTGCACGTTGAGCAGGGCCGGGGTCTCGACCTGGTCGATCAGCCGATCGCTGTCGCGTCGTCGATCTGGCCGCATGGGCGGTGGTTGTTCAGCTTCACCGGTGAGGCCAACCATGCCGGCGCCACCCGATTGGTCGACCGCCGCGATCCGATGCTCGCGTTCGCGTCGTCGGTCCACACCGCCCGCAGCGCGGCAACCCTGCATGACGCCGTCGCGACATTCGGCAAAGTCCGGGTACTGCCCAACGGCGCCAACGCGATCCCGTCCGAAGTGCTCGCCTGGCTTGACGCCCGTGCCGCCGACGAGCCGACGTTGAACGCGATGGTCGAGCAGATCTCAGCCGAGGCCCGAGAGTTCGCCGACGCTGACGGCATCGGCCTGGCCGTCGAAGCCGAATCCATCACCCCGATCGTCGAATTCCCCGCCGACACACGGCAACGCCTGCAAACTGCGCTCAGTCACCTCGGTGACATTCCGGTGCTCCCCACCGCCGCCGGGCACGACGCCGGCATTCTCTCGGCAAGAGTACCCACCGCGATGCTCTTCGTCCGGAATCCGACTGGGGTGTCGCACTCGCCGCTCGAATTCGCAGAAGCCGAGGACTGCCATCGTGGTGCCGAGGCACTGGCAGATGTGATGGCGGAGTGGGTTCAAGAGTCGAGCGCTGATCGCCACTCCAACGACTTCTTCACCAGCTAGATCACGGGCTCGATCTGTGTCTCGGCCACGGCTCTGGACTTCGGCTCCGAACTGCGTTGCCACCCAGTCGCTGACGTACCGCCATGACGTTTGAACTCGGGTGCGCACGGGCGAGTCCCGCTACCCTGTACAGGCGAGACGTACTGTGCGTCACTGCTGGGCGTCTCACCTGAATCGTGCTGCACGAGCAGGCCCCGGTGATCGCCCAAGGCTGTAAGGAGTCACATGGCCACGGTTGGTGACTTAGTCACCCGTGTCGGCCTCGGGTCATTGGTTCCAGGTTGCGCCGACCGGGTCCTGGACCGTACGGTCGCGGCGGTTGTCGAGATGACGACGCAGGGTCCGTTGGATCTCGACGACGGATCCGTGGTCTACGTGCCGTCGACCTCGTGGTCATTTCTGACAACACCGGAAACGCTTCCTTCGCAACTGAAGTCAGCAGGGGCGTTGGCGGTGGTGGTCAACAACGACGATCTGAAACTCCCACCCGAGTTCGTCGAAGCCTGCGTGCACGCGTCAATTCCGGTCCTGCTCCTGCCAAAGTCCAGGACGTTGGATCAGCTGACAGCTGCTCTGGCGGAGGAGACCACTCGCTTCGACACCCGCGGACTGCACATCTCCTACCTCGATGCGATCCGCAGAGCGCTGAACGGTTTCACCGCGGTCACCGGGACCGAAGCGTTTGTCGTCATGGAAGGCGCCGTGGTGTCCAGTGCACCGGTGGACATCGCACACCTGATCAAGATCCTCGCGCGCAAACCAGTAGCGTTACAGCAAAGCATGTGTGCGATGGCCACTCTCAATGTTCCGCTACCTGCATCTGGTCACACACTGGCGATCCACAATCCGAGTCGTGTCGCACTGGACCTCACCGGAATCGAGAGTCTCGTCCGCGAGATCGATACCTACGCCCAGGCCATCGAGGTGAAGCGGTCAGCTCGACGACAGATCGAAACCGCGCTGGTCCGAGAACTCATCGAGGCCAACGTCGCTTCTGCCACCCTTGATCCGTGGGTCGGATCATTCGATCTCGCGCCAGGGAGCCGGGTCCGGGCAATCGCAGCCGTCCTACCCGAATCCATGAAGTCCGAGAGCGAGGTCGTGGGCAATGCCCTGCGTGACCTGGGTTTACTGGATGGCGGCATCTGCGTCACCGGGGCACACGGTGGCTGCGCGTACGCGCTGATCACACTGCCCGACGGCGAATTCGGGCGATCGGACGAGATCACCGGATTCGAGCATCAATTGAAGCTTCTGGCGGACCTCTTCGAGTTCCGCCACCAGCAGGCCTTGTCTCTGGGCGTGAGTTCCTGCGTCCTCCGAGGCAGTGACGATCTGGTACGCGGCCTGATCAACGCACGACAGCTTGCTGATCGTCAGGCGCGATCGACAGTCGCCGAGATGGACGAGATCCCACTGGCAGTGCCGCTGTCGGCAACGTTGCTCGCCGCCGAACCCGAACTCGCGGCGGTTCTGGGCCGAGCGCTGCTGCAGCCGGTCATCGACTACGACCGGGAGAAAGGCACCAGTTATCTGGAGTCGCTTCGAACGTTCCTGGCGTTGGACTGTCAATGGGCCACCACCGCCACGGAATTGGGTATTCACATCAACACGCTCCGATACCGGCTCAAACGTATCGAAAGACTGACCGGACGGGGGCTCCACACGACGGCCGACCGTTCGGACTACTACCTGGCCCTGTGTTTGCGAGAATCACCCGGGAGCGGTTAGCGACCGTTTTCCTGACCACCACGGCTCTGGAAGTCGTGGTGAAAACTCCTCGAGGACATCGTATTTGCCATTGGACGCCCGTGCGACGTACGACGGATGGGCGCTGTAGTGATTGTTCAGGAAATAGAACGGCAATCCCTCGGGGTTGCGCTCGAATCGAACCCCGAGCAGGGCCGCCGACAAGTGGGCGGGATCAAAAGAGTCCGCGTGTTCGGCGGCAATCCGAATCGCATGAACCGCGTTGTAAGCACCGACCTGGGCTGGATGCGACCATCGCTGCCCCCGGATCTTCCACAGAGACTCACGGTACGAGCTGTTCACATCTGAATCGACGCCGGAGAAATAGGTTCCGGTCATGAAGTGACCGTTGGTCAACTCGGGCGACATGTGGGCCAAGTCGACCTCGGTGGTGACAGTGGCCGCGATCGGCAGAGTCGCCGCGCTGAATCCCGCGTCGTAAAACTGTTGGTAGAAAGCCGAGGTTGAGTCCATACCGACCAGGTTGCAGATGATCACCGACGGATTCTTACGGCGGATGTCGTCCAGAACGGTCTCAAAGTTCGTCTCGCCGAGCGGGGCGTACCAGCTTCCAACGGTCTCGACATCGAGATGAACGCCATGCCGTGCGATGGCCTCCGCCAGCACACGGGGGTACACGTAGTCCGATCCGATGATGTAGACCCGCCGGCCGAGATTGTCGGCGACCCAGCTCAGGTAGTCGGCGAGGTACTGGTTGGGGGCGGCTCCGCAATAAAAGACTCGAGGATCGGCTTCTTCGCCCTCAAAATAGGTCGGATACATCAACAGTGCGCGGTTGGCGTGTATCGCCGGAAGCATCGCCACCCGGCTCGCCGACGTGTAGCCGCCAACGATCACGTTGACGTGCTCCGTCCCACACAGATGGTTGATTCCGCGCGCGCTCGACAACACCTCCGAGTGATCGTCGTAGATCGCCGGACGCAAATCTTGACCGCGTACTCCGCCATCGTTGTTGATCTCATCGACCGCCAGCAGGGCACCGTCGAGAATCGACTGTTCCATCTGAGCCAGCGGACCCGTCAGCGAGAAGAGCATGCCGATCTTCACTCACACGCTCCCGTCGGTGGATGTCATCAGCGGACAAGCCCACTGTAGCCGCATCTTTGGGAACAACGCGAGGGCGTGGCCAGGTAGCGAAAAGCACGTTCGGCGACGTTTCGATCCGATGAACAAACGTAACGCACGCATATCGGTCACGCGGTTGTTACGTACAGCTCAGACGTATGTGCGCAGGTCAGCGCCCGATCGTTGGGGCGGGGTGTGTCAACGTCCAGTCGGTGCGGCATTTGAGTTGGGTGATGCGCCAATTGTTGAAGCGGCCGCCAGGCGGTTTCGTATGGACCGTCCGAGTTATCGCCGAGGAGGCACCCATGACCGAAGCCATCAGCAGGCCACGGAAGATCCGCACAGCCGTCGACATCGGTGGAACATTCACCGACATCTTTGTTCAGCACGGTGACGGCCTGATCACCACCGCCAAGTACCCGACACAATCGGATCCGATCGAAGGCGTGCTCGCCGGCATGGACCGCGCGGGGGTCGCGTGGAAGGACGTCGAATTCTTCTCTCACGGAACAACAATTGCGACCAACGCCCTCATCACACGGACATTCCCGAAGATCGCTCTCGTGACCACGGAGGGATTCCGCGACGTCATCGAGATCCGTCGTGGTGACCGGGAATCGTGGGATCCGTACGAGGAGGTCGGCAAGCCTTTTGTTCCCCGCCGCCACCGCCTCACCGTGTCCGAGCGCATCGGCTACGACGGTGAGATCATCGAACCCCTCGATGAGGCCAGCGCACGGGATATCGCGCGAATCCTCAAGAGACGTGAAATCGAGACCATCGCAGTGTGTTTCATCAACTCATTCACCAACCCGGTACACGAGAACCGGATGGCAGAGATCCTCGCGGAGGAACTGCCGGGTGTCGCGGTCACGACGTCGAGCGACGTTCTCCCGGAAATCTTTGAGTACGAACGGTTCTCGACGACCGTCGCGAACGCGGCATTGGTACCGATCATCGGACCCTACGCCCGTACCCTGGAGGCACGTCTCGAGGAGAGTGGTTACACGAACGATGTACTGCTGCTGCACTCGGGTGGAGGCGTCATGACCCCGAAGATGGCAGAGAAGTACGGTGCTCGTCTGGCCGCCTCGGGCATCGCTGCAGGCGCCATTGCCAGCCGCCACATCGCGCGCCAGTGCGGCTACGAGAACTCGATCGGGTTCGACATGGGCGGCACGTCCACCGACGTGTCTCTGACGGACAACGGCGTTCTCGGAACCACCAACATGTGGAGCGTTGAGTTCGGATACCCGATCTGCTTCCCGAGCATCGAGGTGTTGACTATCGGCGCCGGCGGAGGATCCATCGCCTGGCTCGACGATGCGGGGTCGCTACGCAACGGACCACAATCGGCGGGATCTGACCCCGGGCCCGCCTGCTATGGCGCCGCCGGTGAACTCGCGACCAACACCGACGCCAATCTGATCCTGGGAACGATCGGCAAGAAATTGGCCGGCGGTGTCAAAGAACTCGACGTGGCGTCCGCGTATGCGGCAGTCGAGAAGGTTGCCACACCATTGGGTCTCGAAGTGGAGACCGCCGCGCAGTCGATCATCAAGGTGGCCAACGCCAACATGGCGGACGCTGTGCGTCTGATCTCGATCCGCAAAGGCCACGATCCTCGCGACTTCGCGCTGGTCGGGTTCGGTGGTGCTGGCCCACTGCACGTCGCCTACCTCGCCAAAGAGCTCGGGATCCCGACCGTCATCGTCCCGCCACATCCGGGGGTGACATCCGCGATGGGCTGCATGCTCGTGGACGTCCAGCACGACATCACCAGGATGTATCTCACCGACGCAGCGAACGCCGACCTCGACCACCTCGCACAAACCTTCGAGGACCTCCGAGACGAGGGTCGGCAGCGACTGACGGCCGAGCACGTCAACGACGCCGACATGGTCTTCGAGTACTACCTTGACATGCGCTACAACGGCCAGTGGCGAGCAATAGCCGTGCCGGTGACAATGCCATTCGGTGGCCTCGACGAGGTGGTCGCAACGTTCCACGCCACCCACCTCAAAGAACACAACTACGCGAGTGACGAAGCAGGCGTGGAGATCTACCGGATCTCGGTGCGTGCCATCGGGTTGACACCCCGTGTGGACGCCAAGCCCGCCAAACTGATCGACCCGGCCGACTTCACACCAGTGCCGACGGAGATTCGTCAGGTTCTGTTCCCTGACGAGACGGCCCGACAAGAAACCCCGGTCTACGACCGCACCGACCTTCCGGCCGGCGCTGTGCTCTCCGGTCCGTGCATCGTCGATCAGCTCGATTCCACGACCGTGGTCCCGCCGCAGACAACAGCCCGCGTCGACGCCTGGGGCAACCTGATCCTCAGCCAGGACGTCTGATTCGTTTCCGCCACAACACCACTCACCGTTAGAGGTATGACATGCCCACATCACTCGATCCAGTGACATTCGAAGTACTCAAGAACGCCTTCATCAACACCGTCGACCAGATGGCCGAGCAGATCCTCCGGACCTGCTACTCGTTTGTCATCTACTCGCGCGACTTTTCTTCGGCACTCTGTGACCCCAACGGAGACACTGTCATGCAGGGCACCGGCGACATCGCCGCACACGTCGGCACCCTGCACTACACGGCCAAAGCCGTGATCCGGCAGTTCGAAGGCGATATCCACCCCGGCGACGTATTCGTCATCAATGACGTCTATGAAGGTGGCAGCCACTTCAACGACACCCGAATCATCCGGCCGATTTACTACGACGGTGAACTACTCGGCTACGCACAGGCGAACGGACACTGGGCCGACGTGGGCGGTGCAACTCCGGGCTCGTTCAACGTCAAGGCACTCGATCACATGGGTGAGGGCTTGCGCATTCCGCCGACTCGCCTATGGAGCAAGGACGAGTTCCTCGAGGACGTCGCGTATCTCATCGCGAAGAACACTCGCAATCCGCGCGACATCATCGGCGACATGCAGGCGCAGGCCGAAGCCACCCGCGTAGCCGAGCGCGAAATCCAGCGTCTCTGTGACAAATACGGTGTCGAGACGATCAAAACTGCCATGGCCGAAGTCCAGGACTACGTCGAGGATCTGACGCGCGCCAAGATCAGCGCCCTGCCCGACGGCGTCTGGTACACCGAGGATTACATCGACCAGGACCCCGGCGAGGAGGAAGGCCTGATCCCGGTCACCATGAAGATGACCATCTCTGGCGATACCTGCCACTACGACCTCAGTGGCTCGCACGCGTCGATCGCCTCGATGCTCAACGCCGGGTTCGGCGGGTCGTTCGCCGGCATTGTTGCCGGTACCAAGATGCAGTTCCCGGACATCCCCTTGAACTCGGGCTTCTACCGGGTGGTCACGGCCGATCTCGGTCCGGTTGGCTCGGTTGTCAACGCCGACTGGCCGTCACCCTGTGCTGGATTCTGTTCTGGCCCTTTCGAAAAGATCATGAGCTCCGTCTTCGAGATCTGGTCCGACATCCAGCCGCATCGGGCCATGGCCTGCACCTTCAATCTCGAGTACTTGTTGGTCGGTGGCCGTGACAAACGCAAAGACGGCAACGAGAGCTTCATGTGGTACGACTGGATGATGGGCGGCTGGGGCGCCCGCAACGGTGGCGATGGACACAACGCGTCAGCCGCAGTCTTCGGAGTCCAGTACGGAACACAGCCTTTCGAAGGCCAAGAGCGTCTGGCTCCAGTGCTCACCACCCGTCACGAGTTGGTTCCCGATTCAGGTGGCCCCGGAAAGTTCCGCGGCGGTGTGGGCGCGGAGAAGGGCGGGTATCTGACCGCCAGCAGCAAGACCGTGATGTCTTATTGCTGTGACCGCGAGCGTTCGGTCACCTGGGGGCTCTGGGGTGGGTTGCCCTCCATCCCGCACGGCGTGTGGTTGAACAAGGGCACCGACCGCGAGGAGTATCTCGGTTCGATCTTCGCCGCGGTGCCGATCAAGGCAGGCGACGTTTTCACCCGGCCGTCCGCCGGCGGCGGCGGTCTCGGAGACGCCCTGCAACGTGACGTCGACTCCATCCTCGAAGACGTCATCGACGGGTACGTCACCATCGCGCGGGCCGAGAAGGACTATGGCGTCGTCATCAAGGAGATCGACCCGGAGGTCTTCGACTACGAGGTCGACATCGAGGCCACACTCGCTGCCCGCGAATACATTCGGAACAACCGACACGCCTGGATGACGCGAGATCCGCTGGAAGTGTCCGCCGAATACAAGTCAGGCCTCATCAACGAGATGGACTGCCTGCGCCAGTACGGCGTGATCCTGGACTGGGGCAGCGGCGAGGTCCTCACGACGACCACCGAACAGTTCCGCGCCATGCTTCAACGTCGCACCATCGTCCACTGGACTGACGACGCAAACGTTCCGTACGTCAAGGGAACGTTGACTGTCCACGACTACGCAACCGTTTAGTACAGCTCGATTCTCGCTGTCTGGGTGCCCCCTCAGGGCCGCGGAGGCACCCGGACGCCCCTTCAATCCACTTCTGTTTCGCTTCACAACTCACCTAGGAACGGTCATGACCACAGAAGCACGCAGACCTGCGGCCAGTGAAATACCCCCACTCACAGTCACATTCACCGACGATCCCCATGTGCTCGCCAAGGCGGCCAGCGAAGACTACTCGATGCACATCGTTCCCCGCTCCTGGCGGACATCCCGCACATCGGTGTCGATGGCGTGGTTCGGACTGATGAGCGCGATGTTCTTCGTCGTCATCGGTGCCACCGTCGCCCTGGCGGTCGGCACCATCAACTCGATCATCGGCATCGGGCTATCGGTGGTGGCCTACGGTGTCATCAACTCGATCGCAGCCAAGGTTGCGAACGAAACCGGCACCAGCGTCTCTTTGTTCTCCAGAGTCTTGTTCGGCCGCGCCGGATCAGCCTTCGCAGCAGCACTCTTCGGGATCACCATCGCCTACTACGTGGTGGCAGAGGGATCCATCGTCGCATCGGCGCTCCACGCGTACTTCGGGGCGTTGCCGATCGCCTTCTGGTCACTGGTCGTTGTCCTCTACCAGGCGCCACTGGCGTGGCGCGGAGTCACCACGTGGCTCGACAAGCTCAACGGGGTCCTGTTGCCGCTCTACGTGATCGGCCTCGTCGGATCGGTCGTCTGGACCATCATCGAGTACGGCTACAGCAACGAATGGCTGACATACACACCTGAATCCGCCGCAGACCTCGGCGTTCCCGGTTGGTGGTATGCCTTCGTGATCTACATGGGTGTCTGGGTTGTGACGATGATGGCGTGGGACTACGCCCGCTTCGGCCGGCCCGAGGACGCGAAGTTCAACGCCCGGTTCAGCTTCGGCACTCCCTTCTACATCGTGACCTTGCTGGTCAATGCCATGGTCGGGATCTTCCTGGCACAGACGATCACCATCGCCGGCCCGCTGTCCGAGGAATCGGCAATCCTCGGAATCATCGGCATGATGGGCATTTGGGGCCTGCTATGGGTGGTCGTCAGCCAGACCCGGGTCAACAGTGGCAACTTCTACCTGGCGTCGACGAACTTCCAGAACTTCTTCGCCCGCACCCTGAAGTTCTCGATGCCGCGCACCTTCTGGGTGCTCGTGGTGGCAGTCCTCGTATACCTGATGATGCTCACCAACGTGCTGTCCTGGATAGTCCAGGCGTTGCAGTACCAGGGCGTGGTGATCGTCGGCTGGGTGGCAATTGCCTTGACCCACATCGCATGGATGCGACTGCGGTCGATCCCTGCTGATTCTCTCGAGTTCCGGCCGGGTCGGGTGCCTGCGGTGAACCCGGCAGGTGTTGCCGCCTGGGGAGTGTCCTCCGCGGTGGGAATCTTGATGGTCGCTACCGGCGGACCTGAAGGTGCCGTGTGGGCGCCACCGGTGTCATTTGTCCTGGCCGCCGCTATCTATGGGGTGGCCCTCGGATTCAGCCGAGACGGCTGGTTCACGATGCGACGACCCCATGATCCCCGTGACGAAGTCGACGACATGTGGGAAGCCCGAGTCCAGTGCCACCGCTGCGAAGACAGCTACATCGCATACGAGATGGATCGGGATCCTGCGGCAGACCACGCGCCGATCTGCTTGGCCTGCGCATCCGATGACCTCGAGTTCCAGCGGGCGGCGGCCAAAGAAGCAACGCAGTTTCGCGCGAACAGCAACCTGTAAGAAGTACCGAAGATCCTCCAAGACCCGGGCACGCCATTGGCGGTCCGGGTCATGGTGGCGTCCGGATCATCTGCACAGCAACACGATTCGTAACTACCGACGGGCTCGCATAGCGATCGCTTCCCCGATTCGCGGGCGCGTTCAGCAGTGATGACACAACCGAAGAAATGCGAACGACTGGGTGACGACTGATTCACCGGGCCGTCAGGCCGGCCTCACCAATGCAGTCAGGAATGTCTACTCGTGAAGCACCGAGTGCGTCACCTGCACACTCGAAACGCGTTCCATCAGCGCCATAACGGCGACCGTGGTCTGCACCGACTTGACCACCTCGTCCCCAGTGCCTCTTCGCCCCGGGAACGCTTCACGTCCGACTATCCGCGGATCACGAGCTCAACCGAGTCGGCGTCGACTACATAGTTTTCGCGAGACCGGGGTTCAGGTGTCCGGCAGAGGGCGTGGTCACTGGCGTTCGGTCTCTGCCGCCCGTTTCGGCGGCTCTGAGAGTAGGTATCTGATTGCGGTGTCGCAGAGTTCGTCTTTGAACTGGTCATCCGCGGTGTCGAGTTCGGAGGCGAAATCGGGACCGTATGCAACGTACATCGCCACAGATGACCAAAGGGTGCGGTAGCACGCGCTCAGAGCCGCGGGTACATCGTCGTGGGTGTAGTCGTCCTCACGACTCTGAAGCAACGTCGCGAAGGTGCGCCCCATGGTTGTCATCCATTCCGATCCACGCCGTCGGACCTCCTCGTGCGATGCGGAAAGCCAGATTATGGACCGGATCAGACCTCTTCGCGTCAGGAAGATATCTGCCACGGTTGTCACGGCGAATGAGATCAGATCTTCGGTGGGCGCATCCTCGTAGGATTCTTCGTCTTTTTCGAGGACACGTCGTTCAGTGGTCATTTGATCGAGCACGTTCTCGTACACGGCGAGAAACAGTGCATCTTTGTTCTGCACGCGCGAGTAGATCGCCGCTACCGACACCTCGGCTCGCTCACAGACCGCGCTGATCGTGAACGCATCCAGACCGTCCGTTTCGAGGATCGCGGCCCCGGCGTCGAGGACACGCCCCCAAGCAGCACGTGATCGCGCCTGCTTTGGCGGGCTCACCGAGGTCTGCGCGAGTTGCTGTTGGGTCTGTGGCACCCAACCATCTTAGGTCTACGTAAATAGAACCAGAATTCTTCTTCTGCTTGACATTGACGGGGGTGCTTGTGACACTGGGCACAGTTGATGTGTCGATGTGACGAGGAGCCCGTAGTGAAAGTTGCCGTCGATCGAAACCGTTGCGAGGGTTACGGTTTCTGCGAAGAGAGGGCGCCGGAGATGTTCCGGCTCGACGAGGACGGCGAACTCGAAGTCCTGTCGGAATCGGCCCCCGAGGATAAAAAAGACGCAGTTCGCCGCGCCGTACGTAGCTGTCCGGTGGCGGCCTTGCTGCTGGATGAGTCCTGAGATGGTCGGTCTGGACGACACGGTCGTCGTGGTCGGCGCGTCGATTGCAGGCGTCACCGCAGTCGAAGAACTTCTTGGACTGGGCCACCGGGGCCGGATCGTTCTCATCGATTCTGACAATGCTGAGCCTTACGCTCGACCCCCGTTGTCGAAGGGGGTCCTCACCGGGGCTGACAAGCCGGACTCGGCGCAGTTGCCACCGCTCGACCGCTCGCGAGTCGAGATCGTGCTCGGTGACCGAGTCATGGCTCTGGATCGAGACGGTCAGGCCGTCCGACTGGCGAGCGGTCGAGCTGTCGCATACGGCGGGCTCGTCATCGCCTCGGGCGCCAGAGCGCGCACGCTGTCCAACCTCGGCAAAAACGCCGCCAGGGTCGACGAGTACGTGGTTCGTTCCCTCCGCGACGCCGTCCGTCTACGCGATGCGATCAAAGGCGCATCGTCCATCGCTATCGTCGGCGGCGGTGCGCTGGGAATGGAAATCGCTTCGGCCTGCGTGGGATTGGGTCTGTCCACAACGGTAGTCACAAATGAGGCCCCGATGCTGCGTCAGTGTGGGACCTGGATCTCCGATCTGGTCACACGGCAGGCCATTGCCAGCGGTGTGGACATCCGCATCAATCCGGACGGCGCGTCGCTGGTCCGGTGCGATGATGGTCAACCGGCGGTCCAACTCGCGGACACGATGCTCCACGCAGATGTGATAGTCAGCGCGGTAGGTGACGTTCCGAACGTCGAGTGGCTTGAAAACACTGGCATCCACTGCTCTCCCGGCGTCGTCGTGGATTCACGCTGCCGCGTCACTGACAACATCGTCGCTGCCGGCGATGTCGCTGCGATGGGTGACCCGTTTTGCCGTAACCCGCATTGGTCGAACGCAATCGATCAAGCCCGCGTGGCTGCTGCAGCATTGATACTCGGCGACGCCGCCGATGAACTTATCCACCGTCCGTACTTCTGGACCGACCAGTTCGCACTCTCATTGAAGATGGGCGGGCCCGCACCTTTCGTCGGCCAACCCGAGATCGTCGACGGCTCCGTCGACGATCTTGCCGCGATCCTCCAGTGGAACGAGAGCGGGCGGGCTAAGGGCGCTCTCGCACTGAACAAGCGTATTCCCATTTCCCGGCTACACCGAGTCGCCGGGAACCCAACTCCAACGCCCCGATAGGAGTGTTCCGATGACCACATCCACAAGTATCTCGGATGTCGATCTTTTTTCCGACAACACCTTGAACGATCCCTACCCAGCGTTCCGCGCACTCCGGGACACTGCCCCGGCCGTGTGGCTCAACCAGCTCAATTGTTGGGCAGTGCCCCGCTACACCGAGGTGCGTACAGTGCTCGGTGATTGGGAAAGATTCAGTGCTGCACAAGGAGTCGGGCTCAATGACGACGTGAACGCCATGTCGGTCGACACCGTGCTCGCCTCCGATCCGCCACTGCACGACACCCTTCGAGCGGTTCTCGCCGAAAGTCTGAGCCCGCGGGCAATTCGATCGCTCACCGACCACATCCGGTCCCAGGCGGACTCACTCGTCGAGTCGCTCGTCGCACGCGGCACTTTCGACGCAGTCACCGAGCTGGCCCAGGTCTTTCCCCCGTCCATCGTTGCCGACCTCCTCGGTATTCCCCACGAAGTTCGACCCCGTCTACTCCCCTGGGGCGACGCAATGTTCAACTCACTCGGACCCGCCAACGACCGCATGGTCGCCTCCCTACCCGATCTCGGTGAGATGTTCCAGTGGGCGCACACCGTCGCGCCTACCGAACTCGCCGAAGGCAGTATGGGTCGAGCAGTGTATGAAGCCGCTGATGCAGGAAAGATCGAACGTGAGCACGCGCCACAGTTGCTGGCTGCGTACACCGCCGCCGCGATGGATACAACGGTGAACTCCATTGGGTCGGCCATCTGGCTGTTCAGTCAGCATCCCGAGCAGTGGGCCGCCGTGCGCGAAGACCGATCACTCATCCCCTCCGCGTTCAACGAGGCACTCCGTTTCGAGAGTCCCGTCCACTACTTCACCCGTGTAGCGCCAACCGCCACCGTCATCGACAACATCGACATCAACGCCGGTGACCGCGTCCTGGTGATGTACGGCTCGGCCAATCGTGACGAACGGCATTACGGCGACAACGCTGACACGTTCGACATCACCCGTGACGCAAGTGACCACCTCGCCTTCGGTTACGGCCTTCACGGATGCGCGGGACAGGCTTTCGCCCGCATGGAAGCACACGCTCTGTTCGCCGCACTTGCCGACCGAGTAGAGACGTTCACGGCGGCGGGACCGCCCGTCCGACACATCAACAACACCGTCCGCGGCCTCGGATCGCTGCCGGTGTCAGTGATCAGAGCATAAAAAGGCACGACCGGCAGTTTCCGCGAGCGCACTCGCGGTGACCGGGCCGACTCCTCCGACAATCCCTTTGTCCCAACTGAATTGAGAATATTTCTATGTTTGTTGCATCGGTACGTGGCCGCCTCACGGTGTTTGTCGACGGCACATCGGTAGATGTCGCGGACGCGAATCAGGGCCGCTTCTCTGCGAACATCGCTGATATCTATCCCGTGTGGGATGAGTTTCGCGAGTGGGGTAACGAGGTCGGCGCGAGCGGTTCCGGCGATGTTCCGGCGGAACGACTCGGGCCGCCGTCCCCGCATCCCTCGCAAGTGTTCGCTATCTCGTTGAACTACTCCGACCACGCCGAAGAAGCGAACCTCGCCATACCCGACTTCCCATCGGTATTCACCAAGTTCCCGTCGTGCATCGGCGGGCCGGCTGACCACGTCATTCTCGCCCGGCCGACAACCGACTGGGAACTCGAGCTCGTGGTCGTCATCGGACGAAGCGCCCACAACATCAGCCCGGCACAGGGATGGGACTACGTCGCGGGTCTCACGATCGGACAAGACATTTCCGACCGCACCCTACAGCTGGCCGGGATGCCCTATCCCCAGTTCAGTCTGGGAAAGTCCTTCCCCGGATACGGTCCGACCGGTCCATGGCTGGTCACCCCCGACGAACTGCCCAACCGAGACGACATCGGACTTCGCTGCACGCTCGATGACGAAGTCGTGCAAGACTTCCGCACGTCAAAGCTCATCTTCCCCATCCCTGACCTTATCGCCCATCTGTCGACCGTCGTTGAGCTGCGGCCCGGTGACCTCATCTTCACGGGCACGTCATCCGGCGTCGGGTTCGCCCGCGATCCCAAACGTTTCCTCTCACCCGGGCAGCTGCTCACCAGCGAGATCGAGGGAATCGGCACCTTGCACACCAAGTTGGTCGACGGCAGCGGAGCCACCAAATGACCCCGGTCGTCATCCGCGACGACCTCCTGTGGGGAGAATCCCCGCGCGTTCATCAGGGCGCGCTCTGGTTCTCCGATACCCAGTCGAAGCAATTGGTGTCAGTCAGCGGCACGGAGGTTCTTCGCCGCTACCTGGACAGTCCTACCAACGGTCTGTGGTTTTTGCCCGACGGGCATCTGGCCGCGGCGCGCTGGTGGGATAAACGCATCGATGTACTCGTCGGCGACGATTTTCAGCCCTTTGCGGACCTTTCCGAGGTCGTACGAGATCGGCTCGGAGACATGGTCGGCACCGATGACGGGCGGCTCTACGTCGATGAGATGGGCCCGGATCCCCACAGCGGTGAACCAGTCGGCCGACTAGTGACTGTTGCCCCAGACGGCACCGTCGCGGTTGCAGCGGATCAACTCCGATTCCCGAACGGCCTCGCCGTCATTGACTCGACCCTCATCGTGGCCGAAACCCACGGAAACCGGCTCACCGCCTTCGATATCGAACACGACGGCAGCCTGACCCATCGTCGTGTGTGGACCGACCTGGCCGCCCTGTTCGATGCCCGGCATCGACCCGACGGCATCTGCGCCGTCGGCGATGGTTCGGTGTGGGTCGCCACAACGACCGGCGAGCGGTTCGTGCGGGTTCGCGAAAACAACGTGCTCGACGTCATCGAGACGCCTGGCGAGTTCGCGGTGGCGTGCTGCCTCGATGGCGACGACCTCTACTACTCAACCTCTCGCAGTACCGATCCCTCGCTTGATCTGCTCACCGAAGCACTGCCCAAGAAGCTGATCCGCGGCACCATCACGCGCTCAAACATCGCACACCGGACGACCAGAACTCCCTGACTCTGAGAGTGACATCATGAACAACAACAACACGCAGGTCATTGTGCTGGGAGCCGGCCCAACCGGCCTCACCGCCGCGACATTGCTGGCCAACAGCGGCGTCGAGGTTGCCATAGTCGACCCGTTCCGCCTACCCGCCCACCATCCTCGGGCCACCCACATCGACGACGAGACGATGCGGTCATTCCAGTCGCTCGGGGCATCTCATCTTGAGCCGACGTGGCATCGGCAGGCAGACGGCAACTACCAGTTCTTCAACGCTTACGGCCAACTGATCCAGAGCTTTCCGTGGCGAACCACTCCCACCGATCAAGGATGGTACGGCGACTACCAATTCTTCCAGCCCGACTTCGAAAGCCACCTTCGCGGCCAGTTACATCAATCCGACTCGGCGACAACGTGGTTCGGCTGGCGAGCGCAGTCGATCGGACAGAGTTCCGGCGGTGTGGAAGTCGCCGTGCGCAACGAACGCACCGGACAAGCCCGCGTACTGACCGCCGAGTACCTCATCGGTGCCGACGGCGCGCGTTCGCTTGTCCGCGAATCAGTCACCGCCGAGGTCGAGGATCTGCACGCCACTCATCGATCCCTCATCCTCGACATCGTCCCCATCGCAGGCGAACCGAACCCGTCGGTGTTCACCTACACCCGCGCCGAGCTCCCCAACCCCATCACCGTCGTTCCGGGAGCAGGCGGAATGATTCGATTCGAGTTCCTGCTCATGGACGGTGACGCGACCGAAGACTTCGAGCAGCCCAGCAAATGGTATGACCTGTTGCACCCCTACTACGCTGCCGGCTCCTACCGGATCATGCGCGCGGATGTGTATCGCTGGCAGTCACTCTTGCCTAGTGCATGGCGACGAGATCGATTCTTCATCGCCGGCGACGCCGCGCACCAGATGACCCCCCACCTCGGGCAAGGCATGTGCTCTGGTATCCGGGACGCGATGAACCTGTCGTGGAAGGTCGCAGCCCGACTGCGCGGGGCCCCCGACCAGCTGCTCGACACCTACGAGTCCGAACGCAAACACCATGTTCGCGTCTACATGGAGGCCGCAGCCGGGGCGGCCAATGCAGTCGAGCATTTAGCCGCCAGCCCCGGGCCCCTCGACGATATTCCGTCGCTGATGGAGATCCCCTTCCCCATCCCCGAACTCGGACACGGACTTCATGGTGAAACCAACGGCCCGGCGGGTGCGCTCAGCATCCAGCCGCGGCTGCGCAACGGCACCCTGCTCGACGACATAGTCGGCTACAACTTCGCCGTCGTCGGCGACCCGAGTGTCATCGGCGACGTTGACTCGTCGACCCCGGCCATCTGGGCGCGGATGGGTGCCGTGGTAGTCACGGACCTGGACGCGACAACTCGACAGTGGCTCAACGATTTCGGCGTGCACGCCGTTGTCATCCGCCCGGACCGGTACGTGTTCGACGGTGCGAAAGACGCAGCCCAGCTCGACACCCTGTCCGCTCGGCTGGAGGCCGCCGTGGGTGCGTCCGATCCAGAGGTGGCACAGCTCGCCGGCGCTGAGCGGAGGTGACCGTTCGATGCGGTTTGTGACTTACATATCCAGCGTCGGCGATGACCGCGTCGGCATTGTCGACGGCTCCGAGGTGATCGGTCTGGCGCCCGGCCTCGACATGATCTCCCTACTCGAGAACGGTGACCTAACCGAACAGGGTCACCACCTTGCCCAGAACCCCCACGAGACGGTCCCTCTCGCCGATGTCGTGCTGCGCGCCCCGTTGCAACCCCGCTCGATCCGCGACTGCGCCGGGTTCCTTCAACATCTGCGCAACCTCTCTGAGGCCGTCGACCTCCCCGTCGACGACAGACACACCCAGTTTCCCCCGTTCTACTTCACCAATCCGGACACCCATATAGGGCCGCACGACCCCGTACCCATCGCGCCGAACAGTGAGCGCTTCGACTTCGAACTCGAAATCGCCGCAGTCATCGGCCGATCCGGGTCAAACATCGCCTACTCCGAGGCCGAGTCACACATCGCCGGCTACATGCTCTTCTGCGACTGGAGTGCACGCGACTTGCAGGTCCAGGAAATGCCGTTGCGTCTGGGGCCGGCCAAGGGAAAGGACACTGCGAACACCATCGGCCCGCATCTCGTCACGCCCGACGAGATCCAACCGTACCGCGCACAGAAGGCCTTCGACCTTCGCATGACCGCACACGTCAACGGAAACCTCGTCACCGACGGTCGGTGGAACACAATCGACTGGGGATTCCCTGACATGATCGCCTACGCCTCTCGAGGCACCCGGCTCCGCGCCGGGGACCTCATCGGCTCGGGCACAGTCGAGACCGGCTGTCTGTTCGAGCACTTCGCCGCCGACTCAAGCCGATTCCAGGGGTGGCTGACGCCCGGTGACCTCGTTGAACTCAGCGTCGAACACCTGGGCACCCTCACCCACCGGATAGCCGAGGCCGACGTCGTACAACCACTGAGCAGCGGATACTGACCATGGACATCACCCTGAGATCGCTCATGACTACGGCGGTCGACCGGTTCGGCGATCAGATCGCGATCATCAGCGCGACCGACACTTTGTCCTATGGGCAACTCATCGAGCGAGCGAATCAACTCGCCCACCGACTCATCCAAATGGGTGTTCGCAGTGGACAACCCGTCGCGCTGATGATGAAGAACAGCGCGGAATGGGCGATCGCCGACCAGGCCATCATCCGTGCCGGTGGAGCGAAGGTCCCGATCAACGACATGTTGACCGCTGCCGAGATCGACTACATTTTCCGTGATTCCGGCGCCCGGGTCGCCATCATCGACGACCATTTCGTCTCCATCGCCGAAGCTGCTGACCTCGACCACGTCGTCAACCTCTCGGCGGCACCCAGCGGTGGCCGGCCGAGCAACCCATGTGGTCTGCCCGAAGTCACCGTCGCCGCCGACGACACCGCACTGATCCTTTACACCGGAGGAACCACCGGACAGCAGAAGGGAGTTGTCCACTCACATCGGAGCCTGGCCGCCAACCTGCTCGCCCACCAAATCGAGATCGGTCTACTCGACGATGAGCAGATGCTGCTGACGGCCCCCCTCGCTCATTCGGCTGGATTTCTCCTCCAAGCCGGGCTCTGCCGCGGGGCAACGATCACCATCGAGCAGAAGTTTGACGTCGACGAGGTCCTTCGGCAGATCGACGATGGTTCGGTCACCTTTCTGTTCATGGTCCCTACGATGATCTACCGCTTGCTCGACGCAGCGGAAAAGGACGGCAAACAACGGCAGCAATCGTCCCTACGCACGATTCTCTACGGCGCGGCACCGATCACCGCAGAACGGCTTCGTCGAGGACTCGACATGTTCGGGCCGGTGTTCATGCAGCTGTACGGGCAATCCGAAGCCCCCAACTTCTTGACGCGCCTCACCCGCCAGGACCACCAATCAGCAGACCCGCGCCGGTTGACCAGCTGCGGCAGACCAGCAGCAATGGTACGCATCGCGGTCCTCGACCCCAACGGCAATCAGGTTGCCACCGGCCAGATCGGGGAGATCTGCGCGCAGGCGCCCTACCTGATGGACGGATACCTCGGTCTGGATACCAAGACCCGAGAAACCCTCCAGCACGGTTGGTTACACACCGGAGACATCGGAAGCGTCGACGCCGACGGCTACGTCTACCTTCTCGACCGGAAGAACGACATGGTGATCAGCGGCGGCATGAACGTCTACACCTCCGAAGTCGAACAGGTGATCAGTGCCTGCCCAGGCGTCTCAGCTGTTGCGGTCGTCGGCGTCCCGCACCCCGACTGGGGTGAGGCCGTGGTCGCCTTCATCGATCCCTCATCGCACTACGACGAAAGACTCGTTCGGGAAGCCTGTCGCGAGAGGCTTGCTACGTACAAGCGACCGAAAGCCGTTGCCACACAGTCACCTTTGCCTACAACCGCCGTAGGAAAGATCGACAAGAAGGCGCTGCGTACCCAACCCATCGAGTGACTCGCCCGATCCCTCGACCAGACTCCGAACTCAACCACAGGTCACAACTTCAATTCCGTGACTCGACACAGAAGGAATTTACGATGACGCCAACCGGATCGATCACTGCGATGGGATACATCGCTCTGCGCACCACAGACCTGGCTGCCTCGACGAAACTTGCGGCCGACGTCTTCGGTCTCAAGACCGTCGACAACTCCAGTACAAAATCCTATCTGGCAGCATCAAACACACACCACGAGTTGGTCTACATGTCGTCCGACGCCAACGGCGTCGACCACATCGGGCTCGTCGCGGCAAGCGTTGACGACCTGATGGCGATCCAAGAAAAGGTGCGGCGCGGCGGATGGAAGATCGTTGCCGAACAACCGATCGAGGATCACATCGACCAGGGCTTCGCGTTCGTGGGCCCGGCGGGCTTCACCTGGCACATCTACACGGGTATGGCGATCCTCGACCAACGAGACGGTGGCATCGGGCCCGACCGCTACGGCCACATCAACCTCAAGGTCAAAGACTCGATCGCGATGACGAAGTTCCTCATCGAGGTGTTCGACTTCCGAGTCTCCGATCGGATCGGAGACGACTTCGCCTTCTTCCTGCGATGCAACCCAGAACATCACGGTATCGCTGTCGTCAAAGCGCCCGAGGAAGAGCCATCCATGCATCACCACGCCTGGCAGGCGCAAAGCATCGTTGACCTCGGCCACCTCGCCGATCGGTTGAACAACGCGGGGTCACGCCTGTTCTGGGGTCCCGTTCGACACGGCGCCGGCCACAACATCGCCGCCTACTTCGTCGAACCGGGCGCCGGGCTCGTCGAGCTCTACACCGACATGGAAATGATCTACGACAAAGAGCGCGACGCAATCATCTGGGATTTCGACGACCCCGGCTGGCTGAGTCAATGGGACGGACTATCGCCGGAAACGATGCTGTCGTACGGTATTCCGCCCGTCCAACGGTGACCCTTCGCCGCCGAGAACACTCCAAACACGTGAGAAGGATCTGAGCAACCTATGGCAACAAATCGAGCAGTTACATACGCCGCGCCGGGGGTAGTCGAAGTCCGCGATATCGACTATCCGACCTTCGCGATCAAGGACGGCCCCGGAGTTGATCCGGCCAACATCGGACGACGGTGTCCGCATGGAGTGATCCTGCGTGTGGTGTCGACGAACATCTGCGGCAGCGACCAGCACATGGTGCGCGGGCGCACGACGGCACCCGAAGGACTCGTACTCGGACACGAAATCACCGGTGAGGTGGTCGAAGTGGGTCCGGACGTCGAATTCATCAGAGTAGGAGACCTGTGTTCGGTTCCGTTCAACATTGCCTGCGGTCGATGCAACAATTGCAAGCAGCAGAAGACCGGGATCTGCTTGAACGTCAATCCCGCGCGCCCCGGCGCAGCCTTCGGTTACGTCGACATGGGCGGCTGGGTCGGCGGACAGGCCCAGTACGTCATGGCGCCCTATGCCGACTGGAACCTGCTCAAGTTCCCGGATCGCGACGAGGCACTCGAGAAGATCCTCGATCTCACGATGTTGTCCGACATCTTCCCCACCGGCTACCACGGGTGCATCACCGCCGGTGTTGGCCCGGGTAGCAGCGTCTACATCGCCGGCGCCGGCCCCGTCGGTCTCGCCGCAGCCGCAAGCGCACACCTACTCGGCGCGGCCGTCGTCATCGTCGGAGATTTGAACAAGGACCGCCTCGCCCAGGCTCGCCAATTCGGTTGCGAAACAATCAATGTTGCCGACGGGGAACCACAGGATCAGATAGCCGACCTCCTCGGTGTGCCGGAGGTCGATTGCGGGGTCGACGCTGTCGGGTTCGAGGCGAAAGGTCACGGTCACGCGTCATCAGAGGAGGCGCCGGCCACAGTGCTGAACTCCCTGATGGAACTCACCCAAGCCGGTGGCGCGATTGGCATCCCGGGACTTTACGTCACCGGGGATCCCGGCGGAGTCGATGACCTGGCCAAGCGTGGCAGCCTCTCCCTCAGCCTCGGGACCGGTTGGGCGAAGTCGCTATCGTTCAGCACCGGACAGTGTCCGGTAATGCGCTACCACCGACCGCTGATGAAAGCGATCCTCGCCGACAAGGTCCACATCGCAGACGCCGTGAACGCGACAGTCATCGATCTCGAGGACGCGCCTACCGCCTACAGCGAGTTCGACTCCGGTGCTGCGACCAAGTTCGTCCTCGATCCCAACAACGTTATACGAGAAACCCGAGGTTCGGACAAGTAAAGAACGCGAAAATCTCAATGGCACTGAGGTTTCTATCGACAGCGCCCTTTGTCACCTAGATAACACGCCAGCAGCGAACCGCAGGCACCTGAACTCGTGACCCGATGCGAGGTGCCGACAAAACTCGTCACCCCCACCCACACACATTTCCCAGGAGCAACCGTGACCACGCAAACCCCCACCCAGACCCGATCCATCAACATCTTGGCGCTCGCCGCCGCCCTAGGTGCAGCAGTCTTGTTCGCGGTCTCCCTCTGGGGACCGGCGTGGTTGTTCATACCCGCAAACCCCGCCCCGCCGATCCCGGCAATGGCGCTCGACTTCAGTGGTCTCGACACCGCCGTGCACTCAGGCATGGCCCCCACCAACGGATTTCAGCAGAGCTACTTCGGATGGCTAGCCTGGACCACTGCAATCATCTGCACAATACTTACGTTCGCATCGTCAATTCTGGCCCGCAAGGCAATCGCCACCGCGACCATCATCGTAGGTATTGTGGGGCTTGTCTTCCTCGTCTTTGGCACCAAGGGGCCGTTGGGTTGGTCGGCCTACATCGACCAGATCCCCAATCTGCGGGCAGGGAGCTACCTGTCCATCGTTGCCCTACTGCTCGTCGTCGCAAGTGGCCTTGTCAGCAGCTCCCCGCAAGTAACGGCCAGGAACTAGCCCCAAAACCCCTGCAGCGCCTCTGATTTCCACCGGGCCCAGACAATGATGGCACCCGATCTGTCCCCTCCCCGGGGTTCGGGTCTCACCCCGCTCTCACATCGAGCGGTTGTCATAGTGTCTTTGATCTGCGTAATCATTGCTGGCCGAGTACTTTTCGTAGCCAGCGCCATACGCACTCTCTAGTCACGCAGCAAAGCCGGCCATGCGTTCGCCCTCGGCCAGGCCTCTCTACCTTGACTTAAAGTCAACTACAAGTTTTATTGTACGAGAAGCCAGCGGCCCCAAACGCATCCGCGAAGTCGCGTGCGATCTGCCGTGAAATCGAGAAAGATGATGCATGACGTCGTTCGGAAGCGAACTCTTGGAATCGCCCGTACAGGGCCTATTTGCCACCCCGGCCGCGCGGTTGCCCTACCAACACAACGTGCTCCTACGCTCCTATGTGCTGGAGCGTCCTCAAGGCAATGTGATCGTCTACAACTCGCCCGGCGTCAGCAGCTCAGCAAATGCGATACGCGCGCTGGGTGCGCCCACGCGACTCCTCATCAACCACGGCCATGAGGCTATGTATGGGCAACCCGAACTGGACGTGCCTATCTGGGGACACGAAAAGGATCACTTGGAGCTTGCGAGGTCGCTCAAGGTAACGGGCAACTTCAGGGAACGGACAATGATCGACCATGATCTCGAAGTCATCCCAACACCCGGGCACACGGCCGGAACAACGTCGTTCCTCTGGAATAACGGCACACATCGGTTTCTCTTCACCGGTGACTTCATCTGGATCGAAGACGGGCAATGGAAGGCCGTTGTCCTCGACCCCGCCCTCCGCGGGGACTACCTGGCGAGCCTCACGCTCGCTCGCGACCTCGACTTCGATGTACTTGTTCCCTGGGGTACAACAGAGGGCGGCCCATCAATCGGCGTGGTCGTAGATCCGTCGGAAAAGCAAGCCCGTATCGACGCGATCATCGGTCGTGTCGAAGCCGGGGGCAACCGCTGACAATAACAATTCGGCACAAGCACACTCTGGGTTTCAGATCCGGCCGCCTCAAGCATTCGCGGACACTCAGACAACACAGCCTGGTCAAGATGCCATTGCCACGCTCGGCGGTGCCGTTAAGGCCTAGAATCGCGCCGCCTTCGCACCCCCGACGAGGCCAGGGTCGTGTTAGAAGTAGACAGTCCGGGTGGGGTGGGTTTGTGCAACCGAGCATTTCGCCTTGTAATCGGTACGACTGGCCGAAACCTCCGATATCACCCCGCCGGCGGGGACACCGACTGAGCATGCTGATGGCGACCATATCGGCGACGGTGAAGCGGTCGGCATCATGCGGTGCGTCTCCCCCGATCGTCGAATCGTTCAAACATCGAATCAATGCGGTTCAGATGCCCCTCGGGGCCGACCCCAAGTAGCAGCAGAGCTACTGCACCTGCGGTTCGGTGTCGGCGTCGGGAACTTCTTTGAGATACTTCATCGATGAAGCGCAGCGAACAGTCTGGCGGCATGGGGCGAGAAGTGCAGGTAGGTCAGCGGGTGGCGGTCACCTCATCGGCCGGCGGCGGAGCGGGATGGGTGGCCGAGGATTTCGGACCACCGCCACATGAGGGCGTAGTGCATTTGGATGCGACCACCACGATTCGTCCGCGGAGGTATGCCATCGCCCTGGACGACGGAACTGTGCTGTTCTCGATCGCGACGACTTCGATATTGACGGCTAGACGCCTGGTGTGTGCAGACAGCTGGGGTCCCGCTCGGCGAGTAGACGTCGGCCCGGCTGCCACTTTGGCAGATGGTGTGGATCGACGATAGACCGCGCCGAGGCAGGGAACCGATGACGTCGGCCCACTAGCGGAGTCACGCGCACGACGAATCACAGTGCTTGAGCCAGAGGCACATTGATGTGCCGCGCCGGGGACAACACCCACCTGATGAACGCCGCCCACGGCATCACTGCCGGCGAGGACCGCGGGGTGTCTGTGTCGCCGAGAACAGACGTGTCGGAGTTCACCCAACGGCGTGCGCCGCCCGACTCGATGAACTCCACCAGCTAGATCCGAGCAGGGCAGTCACCGCACACGTTTCCTGTAGCGGGGGCGTTGCTCACAGTGCGATCGGCTGGAGCGACTGGGGCTCGCAGGAACTCGGATGGGCCTCAACGGCTGGGGCTGCTGACAGATCCCGTGGCTGGAATCTCGCAACCACTACCTGCGGGTCAAACGAGCAACTGCGGCAGTGCTGCCATGCGCTGCTGTGGTGTTAATGCGCGGAATTGAACTCATCCACGATGGCGGCAGGGATCCGGCCGCGATCAGACACCTCATATCCGTTGTCGCGGGCCCACTGCCGGATAGCTGCCAGATGTTCTTTGTTGGTGCGTACCACAGGAGTAGCCGCTACTCGTTTGCTGGCGGAGCGTTTGTGCCGGCCACCAATTCTAGTGGCCTTGTCGGTCCATCTGCGCATGTCTTTGTCGAACTTCTCGGCCGACTTCGCCCCGAGATCGAGTGAGTAGTCGACACCGTTGATCGTGAACGTTTCCACGATCACCTCCGACGGATCGAGTTCGGAACCGTCAAAGTCATCGGTAATCTGTTCAATCGTTGCGCGCGCCATAGCGTGTAGCCCTTCGTGATGGTGGAAAGGCGATGCGAACACACTAGTGATGCCCTCGCCCCTTTAGTGGCTGAACATACCTGTCATCGCCGCTGTACATCGAACCGTCGATAGCGGCGACCACGCCAGCTATGCTCGTTCCCGGCTGCCTGGCCTGCCGCACACTCGTCTTTCTGGCGCACGACCTCGAAGCGTTGTCTCCCCTGTAACGAATGAAACCTGTTGTCAGAGTCGGGAACCGAGCCCGCGGTCAATGCTGGACGGGGCTAGGTGATACCGACATCCCATTCTCTTATCCGGGGCGACGTAGGGCCCGAAGAAGGTCAGCCGCTAGTCACTCCAATTGATGTTGAGCAAGTCCATAGCGTGGGTGAGGTCTGCGTTGTCCGGTGTCAGCATGGTGTGCCCGAGGTCGACGATATGCGGACTGACCGTGGGGTCGCCGCCGCGTTCGTAGACCGCCCACAGGGTGAGGCCGTCGCCGTGGCGGGAGTCGAACTCTATACCTGAGACCGGCTCCATGCTCGGGCTCAGGGTGCTGACCCAGCGGGAGATCGCTTGGGTCAGGGCGCGCGGGCGGCCGTCGCGGATCGCGGCACCATCGAGATCGTCCAGCCCGTATTTGATTGCGGTTCTGCGGAACAGGGTGCGTAGGGCGGCGAGAGTGACCGGATGGCCGGGTAGGACGTAGGTTCCAGTGATCGTGCCGTAGGCCAGCACCCGCGGATGACACCACGCCGGCGGCAACTGCCCCGGCGGCGTGGACGGATAGTGTTCGGCGTCCTCGTCGTCGACCACGATGTCGTCGAGTTCAGCGAGGACCTGCGGGCTGGGCCGGGCGAACGCCAAGACCTCCAGCAGGCACGCCAGCGGGGTAGCCCCGCAGTACAGGGTGCGCCAGACCCCGTCGGGGTCGTCCCACCGGCCGGTGAACCGGCCGTCGGTCGCGTATTCCCACGGCGTCCACGCCCACGGCTGCGGCACATACCCCACCCGGTGCACCGCAGCGCTGTCTCGGCGGGCCGCGGCCACCCCTCCGGCCGGTGTCGCGAACTCGATGACTGCTGGTGGGGTCATCCGATGGCAGCGAACTGCCGTGCCGCAGCCAACACTAGTGGGCCGGTCTCGGCGAGGTCACCGTCGCGCAGCAGCACCGCGGGGGCCCGGTCATCGAGGATGGGGTTGAGGCCCTGGAACCAGGCCTGGGCCACTGCGGGGGTGTCGCGGCTGGTGATCAACCGGGCCGCTCGGTACGCGATCCGTAGACGCTCCACATCGGTGTCGTTGCCGATTGTGCGGACACCGTCGGCCCACTGCCGCACCGCGCGAGTCTCTTTGACCCGCCCCAGATAGGCAACCAGCTTCGCGCCCAACAGATCCCGCAACGCGGTCACCAGCTCGGCCTGCGACATCCGCGCCGCCTCGTTATAAGCCGCTAGATCCGGCCTAGGATGAGCAGCAGTCATATCCAACACCTCCAATCACAGTGTAAAACACAACCGATATCCCGGCCACTCCCGGCGCGGGCCCGGCACGTGCGGCGGTCCCGACCGGCTCGGTACGCCAACCCTGTCTCGCCTCCTCTTGGCGTTCCACGCCCCGACCGTGTGGTCTTACTCGATCTGTGCGAGGAGGTGTTCGGTGCGCTGCAGCAGTGCAGCGGTCTGCTGGTCCAGAGCGGTGAAGATGTCGTCGAGGTCGCCCAGGTCGGTGTTGGCACGCCGGCGGGCGAACACCCCATCGTCATAGGTGTCCGGGAGATCGACGACAGGGGTGGGGACGCTGGCGGGTTCGGTGGGTGGGGTGTGGCGATCGGTAAGGGCCTGTGCCCACAGTGCCCGGTCGGTGACGGGCCTGCCGGTCGCGCGTAGGTGGGTTGCCAGGATCGCCGACACCGCCCGCGGCGACAGGCCAGTGGTGGTGTCGCCGATGGGTGCGGTTGGGTTGCCCCACCGGTCAAACGCCGGCAAAAGGACGGCGTCGGGATCAGCGGGCTCATAGGTGACCACCGTGATATGTGGTGGCCGTACCGGTGCTTGATGGAGAACCGGTGCCCACGACAGCGGTGAAGGCCGGCGCAGGGTGAGGTCCCGCAGCCGGGCCCAGCGCAGCCAGACCGCGTACGGCCCGTATCGCTCATCCAGCTCCGGCGCGGCAGTGAGGAGGTGGTGTCCGCCGATGTGCACAGTGCCGTCGACCGGGTCGGCGGTGATGTCCCCGCACCGCAAGTCCCCTACCTCACCGACTGGGATCCCGAGTCGGCAGACCAAGGTCAGGATGAGGGCGTCGCGGCGGCCGAACAACCCGGCCGGCCACCCAAACGTCGGCAACCGCGGTATCGCCTGGACTGCCGTGTGCTGGTGGCGTTCTCGGGCCGAGAGCAGGGTGCGGACCGCGGTGATCGTGCCCGGCGGAGTCCGTCCGGTCAGGCGGTGTGCAGTATTGATGGCCGAAACCCGGCGGCGCAGCGTGGCCCGCGACCGATCAGGCTCAAAATGCAGGTACCGGGCCGTCGTAAGCGCCGACGACCCCAGCGCGTCGACATCGAACGCGGTGCACCAATCGGTGTACAACTGCCAGTCCCCGCGGTAGGACCGCGGCAACCGAGACAACAGATCGTTGTCTGAACCTGCGGCTGGTGGCTGGTAGCTGGCCATGGGGTCACATGCCGATGGTGGTGGCGGCGTTCTGAACGTGAATGTTGTTGTCCCGGGCATAATTCAGCAACGACTCGACAGATTTGTGGCCGGTCTGTTTCATGATGGTGGTCGGTTCGTGGCCGGTGCGAAAAGCTTCGGTCACGAACCCGGCGCGCAGGCTGTGCGCCCCGTAGCGGGTGATGTCCAGATCGGGGCGGGCCGCCGCCAACCGTTTGCGGACCAGGGTGTGGATGAGTTGACCGGCGGGGGCGGTGGCGGCGAGGTCACTGGCCGCGGTCACCGACCGAAACACATCCGATCCGGCCGGCACCTCCGGCAGCGGGCCGGCGCAGACATGCTGCTCGTGCGGGCGGTCAGCCGCTAACAGCCGAATCAACCCCGCCCGCCCCAACCTGTCGAAGGCGGCGTGGCAGTGCAGCCACCGCACATACGCACACGGCCCGCACGTTTCGAGATGTTCCCCGGTCGGGAGGGCTTTGCGTTGACCCGTCCCGTCCTGATCGGTCTTCGACTTGCGGACGGTGATGATCCAGCCATCGCGGGTCCGCCGCACATCCCCCACCGCCAAACCCACAATCTCCGAGCGGCGCATCGCACCGGCCCACCCCAGCACCAACGCGGCGGTGTCGCGGCGCTCCCGCAGCTTGGTACGCCACGTCGTCGCCGACGTGCGGGCGGTGTGCACCATCGCCCGCAAATCCACCAAATCCAACGGTTCTTCGGGTTGGCGGGGCCGGCGCCCGCTGGCTGCGCCGCGGCGGCGGATCGCCGACAACGTCCCCGCCACTACCGGGCTCAACCACAACGGCGTCTCATCCCGCGTTGTGTGCTGGCTAGGTGAGTGGGCTTTGTGGACGAACTTGATCGCCGCCGCCGCACCCTCGATCGCCGACATCGAATACGCCGCATGACCGCGCACATCAACGGTGTTCTCCAGCGCCAGAAGGTAATCAGCCACCACATGCGGATGCGCCGGCAACGCCTGATGACCGTGCCGGCGGCAGTACTCTTCGAACACCGACCACGCCCGCGTGTAATTCCGCCGCGTCGACGGTGCCCGGGTATCAAGCAGCGAGGTTTCGACCCGCTGCAACACGTCCGCCGATACTGTCAGCGAGGCAACAGTCCCAGACGTGGACAGTAACTCCGTCACGCCACAACACCTGTCGGCGCCATGGCGTCGGTTGCTGGGGGGCGGGAGAACAGTACGACCGAGCCCAATGCCATCGCAGTGGCAGTAGGGGCTGTCGTCGACACCAGGAAGTGCTCGGCGGCAGTCGAATACGTGCACACCAGCCACCAGCCAGCACGAACCTCAGGCAGCAAGCTCAGCGTGTGATCGACAGCGCCGGCAACAACCGCAAGGTGCTCGGTAATCCAGTCCCATTCGTCCTCAGACGCCAGCACCGTCGGCGCATCCACAATCGGCCACATAACGGTGTCATCGGGATACATGCCGACGAACGCGGCCTTCAACCACGCAGGGCAGTCACCCACCACCGCATCGCGCAACTCAGCGCGCATGCTGACCGCCACCGTCACGTCATCATCCTCCGCTGACCGAACCCCACTGTGCACCCTAGGCGACAGCGGCGAACGATCTGGGCGTGACGCACCTACCACGGGCTGAACCTACCAACAGCCACCGACAATCAAACCGGCCTTTCGCGCGGCATCAAGACCACGGCCTCGGCAGGTCGAAGCTCATGGTTGACGTGAACCGAAAGTACTGGCGCGGAATCCTTCCGGGCAGCGCGGCGACTTTCCGCTTTTCGATGGACGCGATCTCGGTTTGCGCCGGTCAAGCCTTCATAGTCGACTCGGCCACGTGTTTCAAGGCATGGCCCCATCCTGGCCATTGATGTGGTGCCCGAACCCAACACCCGTTGTGGTTGACAACCGGCGGCATTCTAGAGCCAGACCAGTTGCTTCGAACGGATCTTTCCAGTCCTGTACGCGGTCGGCCCGCAAACCGCAGATAGACAGGGCTCATCGGGCGACACTTGTGATAGGCACAACATTTAGTGGTTGAGGTGAGCACTCTCACACGTTACTATTATGCGCATGGTAGTAATAGTTCGTCCTTACAATGTGCCCATCGCGCGCTGGGCAACCGTCCGGTAAACGCTGGCCCGCGGAAGTCTCCAGCCCGCAGTACCACCACCTGCCACAACACGAAGGAGGCACTTCTATGAAACTGGGTTCACGCGTGCAGAACGGCCGTGACTTTCGAAAACGGGTTGCAACCGCCGCTTCGCTGGCCGTAGTCCTGGCCCTTGGCCTTACGGCGTGTACTGACGACCCGACCACTGATTCGACAGCTGGCGCTGGTTCACAGGAATGCATCGCGGCGGCAGACAAGTTCCTCGAGCCATGGAATGAGTTGCCGACGTCGCTTCCTGCGTCTCCACCGGCTCGATACACTCCACTGACCAAACCTGTTCCAGCAGGCGGGTCGGCGATCGCGCTGACTACTCCCATCCCGTCCGCGCAGGAGAGCTCCAACGCGTTCGTCGAGGCCGCCAAGGCGGCTGGCTGGTCCGCTAAGAATCTGAACTTCGACGGGTCGGTGCCAGACTTGCTTGCAAAGTTCGACCAAGCCATCAGTGCGAAGCCCACTGCCATTTGGGTCCAAGCCTTTCCAGCGGCCGCTATGCAGGAGCAGTTGGACGCCGCAAAAGCCGCCGGCATCGTTGTTGGCATGGCCAGTGTGGTCGATCAACCAGAGTCATACCCAGGCTTTGCCGCGGTCAGCAACGGTGGTGTCACGATCGAAGAGATTGGTCGACTGCACGCGAATTGGTTTATGCGAGACTCAAGATGCGCCGGTAACGTCGCCATCTTCACCCTGCCGTTTCCCATCGTCGAGAAGGGCGACCAGGTATTCACTGACACTGTCAAAGCGAACTGCCCGAAGTGCAAAGTGTCGTCGAGCCTAATTCAGCCCCAGGACTTGGGCACGCCAAAAACAGCCAGCACAATCGTATCTAAGTTGCAGTCTGATCCCACAACAAAGTACGCCTTCACGGTGATCGGGAACCTCGCCAACGGAGTCGCACCGGCACTAAAACAGGCCGGGATCAACGACATACGGATCTTCGGTTCCTCGCCAGATGCTGAGTCGATGGCCGCGTTGCGTAACGGCTCAAATGCGTGGTGGGTCAACCAGAACTCCGTGATGCAGGGTTGGGCGTCGTTTGATTCGATACTGCGAGCCGTCACCTCCGAACAGATACAGCCGGACCCCGGAAACTACCCCTTGTCCGTGCTGACGTCGAACAACGTTTCTGACGGCACTGAAGTACCGGTGATACCGACGAACTATCAAAGCGACTTCAAAGCGCTATGGGGAGTCGACTAACACAGCTTCGGTCAGTGGGGGGGGCTTGTGCAATGCAGAATCTTGCAGGTTGCCTGCCCCCCACTGGCTCGTTTCGTCGGCGTTCCTCGGCGATCGCTCCAGCTAGATCTGTACATCTGCGATCGGGAGTCACACTCCGACACTGCCACTCTCACGGCTGCCATCGACAAATCAACGGAGCGGGAGCATGGGGTCGCGTTGCGTGTTCCGTGATGCATCCTTGAGGTGCCCGGTTCGCCGCTAGCGAGATCGGCAATCTAGCGTTGGCATAACCTCGGCCGCAAACAGCGTCAGACTTGCCCAGCCCAACTTCGGGTCCAACCCGCCGACTAGTGGGTGGAACTCAAGTAGGCCGTCTTCACCCAGTTCTTCTGCCCGCGCCAGACATTCATCGGGTGTCAAGATCAAGTACTCCCCACTCGCTCGCAGGTCCCCCTCGTCCAGGGGTTTGTTGTTCGGCGACTCGGCCGATAGCCACCGGTGATACTCGTTTGCGTCGTAGAGCAGATGCGGTAACAGCTGCTGCCAGCTCGCCTCTGGATTAGTCGATATATGGAGAAACTTCGATGTCATCATCGGCCGCGCCCGTTGACCGGGTGTCACGCCCAACCGCGAGCACTCCTCGACGTAGGCCTGGAAGAGGTGCGCTTTCGTGGGCTCAAATCCCAGCTGGAGACGGGCGGCGCGACGTGCCGCAGGAGCCGACGAACCGCCAAGCGACAGAGGCGGATGGGGATACTGCACTGGCTTCAGTCCGACGCGCGCTGGCCGGCCCCGATACACGAACGGCAACCCGGTCCACGCGCTTCTCAGTGCGCCAATACCCTCTTCCACCAAGGAAGGCCGGTCGGCGAGGCTCTTACCGAACATCGCGAACTCGGTCTGCAGATATCCGCCACCAATTACCAATTCGACACGGCCATCGCTAATTTGATCCACCATGGCGACGTCTTCGGCGACTCTAACGGGGTCGTGCAACGGCAATATGAAGGCGCGGGCCCGAATCCGCACCCTGCTTGTACGTGCCGCAACGGGGCGGCTGCCGATGATCAGCGGTGACGGGCATTAGCCATCCTCGCTCCCGTGGTGCTCCATGAAGCGGACCGTACCGAATCCATTCTTGTCGGCCCACTCACACATACCGATTGCTTGCTCGTATAACACCGGGGTCGGCGTTCCGAACTCCGGGGCTCGAAGGTCGAACTTGAGTCCCAACTGCAACGACCCAATCTCCTCCCTTAGCTAAGAACTGCTCGTCGTTTACGTTGCATCGCGCACCTGTTACGGATGTGCGGCTGACGCGGCGCCCCCGGTCTGTGCCGGTCTAGACATCCGCAGTGTCGGGCTCTGATACCAGAACCTTGCAGTCGACTTACGGCCCGTCATGTGCGCCCTCACTGTCTGTTGCGCCAGTTGCAGACCGCGGCTCGAAACGCGCACAGGTTGCGGCACAACTGAATTCATCACTGGTACATTCGAGATCCTCGAGGAGTTCCATCATTTTTCCAGTCGCGGCTGTTCCACGCATAGCCTCCCGCAGCCTCCTTGCGAACTCCGTGGCAGAAATTCCGAACGTCACGAATATTTCGTCCGTCGGCGCATACCCAAACGGCGCCCACAGAGCCGCAAAGCCGATCATGCGCTGTTCTTCTGACGACACAGGCCGAGGTGCCTTCATCAGGACTCCATGTGCTCTGTCGGTATCTTGCGATAAGCAAGCCCACACGAAGCGCTCCAATGCGCGCCGTCATCGGTATCCCGGTCGACATGGCTGCTCATCGCGGCACCTCTTCCTTGACGACATCGGGTGAGTCGTTCTACGTTGTGAGGAACATTGCAGGAATATTATACGCCTATTTAAGGGAGGTGCAGCGCCCCTTCATACAAGCTCCCCAACGGGCGTGGTTGGTTCGGCCCCAGCGATCAGTCTGACAGCGGTGCGCACACCCCAGTAGAACTGAGTCCCCTTCTCAAAGCACTGTGTCGAGGCCGTTTGCTCTTCAACGGTTTCTACCAAACTTATTACAGCACATCGCTTTTCAGCTCACATCAAACTCTACCGTCTTATTCCAGGAGAACATCGTGGTCGATTCTGCGTCTAAAACTGTGTCCGTGCGTCTAGCTGAGTGGGCGACCACCTGCCGAGTCGCAGACTTGCCGTCTGACGTCACGGTCTATGCGAAGAGGTTAATACTCGATTCACTCGGGCTTCAGATTCGCGGTTCCACCTTGCGCCACGTTCAGCCGCAGCGGCGCCTTGTGGAAAGATCCTGTTCCTTGCCCGAAGCTACTATTACCGGTACTGGCGTTCGGACAACGACGTCGAGCGCCGCCTATGTAAATGGGACATTTGCCGCCAGCATGGAGTTTGACGACTGCCACATGTTGCCGTGGCATGCCGGCTCGATCATGGTTCCAACGTCTCTTGCAGTTGTCGAGGCCAACGGCGGGCCCGGGGAAGACGTCCTGCTCGGTACTGTCGTTGGGCATCAGGTCGTGTCGTTACTCGGAACCGTGGTCAGTCGGCCCCTGCTCGCCCGGGGATGGCATGCACCGCGAGCCATGGGGCCCTTTGGGGCAGCCGCTGCCACCGCAGCAATACTCAGAGCGACCCCTACCACACTTGCAAACGCATTCGGAATCGCCGCCGGTGATGCGTCAGGCCCCATGGAGTACGACCGGACAGGCGGCGAGGTTAAGCGTCAGTACACAGGCTCCGCGGCTCGAGCAGGCATCGAGGCGGTCCAGCTCGCTTCAGATGGGGTGACCGGTCCGTTGACAATCTTCGAAGGGCCTAGCGGACTGTTTCGCCTGATGGCCGATGTTAGCGACGTCGCGGCCATGGACGCCGAGTGGGACAAGTGGCATATTGTCGACACATTCTTTCGGCTCAATCCTGGTGTTGGGACCGTACTTCCAGCCCTCCAGGTCGTTTCCGACATCATGGCCGAGCACCCGATCGACTGGCGTCGGATCACGGCAATTAATGTGGGCCTCCCGCCCTTCGCGGTAGGGCACGGTGGGCATATCACGCAGCCCACCGACAGTCTGGGAGCTCATTTCAGCTTGACGTTTGCCCTCGCCCTCCGCCTCATAACCGGGGGATCGGCGCCTGCGAACTACCTCGACCCTCAATTGTGGGTCGACCCCGACGTACGTGCCGTCGGAAGCAAGGTTCGCCCTTATGCAATGGAGTTCGCGTCCGACGCCCCGTTGCTCAGTGCCGACGTACGGATCATCATGGACAACGGGCGCTCATACGGAGGCCTGCAGTACGGCTTTCGCGGTCACACTTCACAGCCGGCGACCGACGAGGACATCGAGGCCAAATTCCGTGCAAATGCCGATGGGGTCATTCCTGAAGCTTCCATCGACGAAGTCATTTGCCTCGTGCGCGACATCGAGAACCTCTCCGACATCAGAACGTTGACCAAGTTGCTTGGTCCGGTGTGAGTGGGTGGGTGTTGCACATCACCCCAAAGATGCTTACTGTGATCATCATCATCGATCAGTAGTGCTGAACGTCTCCCGGCGGATGCCCCTCCCCGCGGGACCGATACCCCTCCCTTGGAAGGAAAACACCATGAAAGCCATTCCCCTCGACGCACCTGTGGGCGTCGAACTCCACGACCTCGACATGAGCGTGCCGTTTACCGAGGAGGAGATCTCGGTCCTTCGTGAGGCCTTCGACACCGGTGGATTCGTGCTGGTGCGTGGGCAAGAACTCGCCGACGAAGACCAGGACCGGTTCGTCACGTCGCTGGGCGAGCTGCACACGTTCCGCTGGGGCACCACAGTGGAATACCTGTCCAACGTCATCGAAAACAACCCATCGCTGGCGGGAAGTCGCCGGCTGCTGTTCCACAACGACGGTGCGTACCGCCAAGACATCGCCGCAGGCACCTGCCTCTACGCCCAGGACGTTTCACCGACCTCACCGCCCACTGCATTCGCCAATACTGTGCGCGCCTACGAAAACCTGCCCGAGGACATCAAAGACAAGATCGAGAACCTGCACGCCTACAACATGTTCGACACCAACGACACCGACGCCGAACAAAAACGCATGCGCCTGTCGAACTACCCCGAGGACGCGGATCTATCGACCGTCCAAGCCACCGAACACCCCATCGTCATCACCGTGCCGCACAGCGGCAAAAAGGCACTCTTCGTCAACGAGTTCAACACCAGCCACATCGTGGAGTACGGCCCACGATCCGAGGAAGGCGAAGAACTCCTACAAACCCTCTTCGCGGCCATCTACGACGACGCCAACACCTACATGCACCACTACACAAACAACGACCTTGTCCTCTTCAACAACCTCGCCGTCCAACACGCCCGCGTCGGCCAAATCGACAACAACCCCCGCACCCTGCGCCGCCTCGTCCTCAAAACACTCAACTGGTGAG
>NZ_PEBD01000019.1 GCF_002735905.1 Williamsia muralis | reverse complement strand
GCACGCGTCTGCGCCGCTCTGATGTCCCGGTCTCGGTAGTCGCTTCAGTCACCTGCGTGATTCTTCCATTCTGCGGCGGGAGGATTCACGAGTACTCCACCGTGACGGGGGCGTGGTCGGACCAGCGGAGGTCATAGGCGTCGGCCCGGTGCACGTACGACTTGGTGGCCCGTTGTCCCAGTCGCTTGTTCGCGAGCTGGTAGTCGATCCGCCAGCCGGCGTCGTTGTCGAAGGCCTTGCCGCGCCAGCTCCACCACGAGTACGGGCCGGGCACCTCACCCGCCAGTTCGCGGGCGACGTCGACCCAGCCGGCCTCGAGCAGTCCCGCGACCCACTGCCGCTCCTCGGGCAGGAAGCCAGGGTTCTTGACGTTTCCCTTCGCGTTCTTCAGGTCGAGCTCGGTGGGTGCGATGTTCCAGTCACCACCGATGACCACGTCGCGGCGTTTGCGCGACAATGCCGCGAGATGGGCAGCGAACTCATCGAGGAACCGGAACTTCTCCTCGCGCTTCGGGCCGTCCGCAGCGCCCTTGGGCAGGTACAGGCTGGCCACGGTCAGATCACCGAAGTCGGCCTCGACGTACCGGCCGGTACCGTCGGACTCGGTGCTGGCAAACCCCTTACGAACACGGCCCGGAGCCGAGCGCGACAGGATCGCCACACCTGAGTGACCCTTGACCGTCGACTCGTTCAGCGTGAGATGCCACCCGTCGGCGAGGGCGGGGGCGAGTGCTTCGACCACCTGCTCTTCGGTGGCCCGGGTTTCCTGCAGCAGCACGTGGTGGGTGTCGGTGTCGCGCAGCCACGGCAGGAGCCCCAGGTTGCGCTCGGAGCGATGTTTCACCGCTGCCCGGATGCCATTTGCGTTGATCGTGGTCACGATTGTCGTCACGTCCGACGACCCTACGTGCGGATCACGACATCACCGGCAGCGGTCCACGAACTCCGCGCGGGTCAACGTGCGTCGACCGCGACCAGCTCGTCCGACTGCGGAAGAACCGGAGCCTTGGTCCGGACCCGCCGGGCATACGCGAGGGCCAACGCCAGGACGAGCAGACCTGCCA
>NZ_PEBD01000018.1 GCF_002735905.1 Williamsia muralis | reverse complement strand
TTGGTGGGCGCCGGGTTCATCTTGATCTTGGGTATGTCGTAGAACTCCCCGTGGAACTCGAAGTACTCGCCGGTGCTGAGTCCGCGGATGATGTCCATGCACTCGTTCATCCGTTTGCCACGACGCTTGTAGTCCACGCCCATGATGTCGTAGTCCTCGGCCCACGGGCTGGTACCGACCCCCAGCGAGAACCGGTTGTTCGTGAGGACGGCCACCGACATCGCCTGCTTCGCAACCAGCGCGGGAGGACGGATCGGCAGTTTCAGCACAAACGGGTTGAATCGGATCTTCTCGGTGACCGCGCCCATGGCTGCCGCCATCACGAAGGTCTCGATGAAGGCCTTGCCCTCCAGGAACTCCCGACTGCCGTCTTCGGTGTACGGATACGTCGAGTCCGATTCCTCCGGGTAGGCGATGGAGTCGGGGATGGTGAACCCCTCATACCCGGCGGCCTCGGCCGCTTGAGCCAGTGGCAGGTAGTAGCTCGGATCTGTCATCGCCTCGGCGAATGTGAACCGCATGATCCTCCTAAATATGTTCCCTGAGCCTGGTCGAGCCGGACCCGTCTCAGTTCAGTAGAACACGTTCTAGTTTGGCTTGGGAACGATTCGCTGAGCTGGCGGCCCAGCCACGTCCGCACCATCGGGACTGTCGTCACGCTGTCTCGTGGTTCGACCACCGCCGGGCGTTCGATCGTCTGAGGGTTCGCGCCCACGTCTCGCGGAGCATGACGGCGATGAACACAACAAGCATGGCCCAGATCGGCTTCATCACGTCGTCGGCGACCACGCCTGGTGAAGCCACGAGGAACAACCCCCACGCAACTATCGGTAGCCCGACCGTCACGATGCCCGACACCACCGCAGACGACAGCACCTCGATGAGCGCCACGAACGACGCGGGAGTGGCGCCGAGGAGCCGAACGGCATGTACGCCTGTGACATACGCGAGGCTGGTGGAGATCCCGGCTATCGCCAGTGCGATCACCCACCAGGGCACCGAGG
>NZ_PEBD01000017.1 GCF_002735905.1 Williamsia muralis | reverse complement strand
GCTCTGAGCAGGTGGCGTGCGCTCGCCCGCCAACTGCTCTCGCGCACGGCGCAGCCGAGCGCACGCCACCTGCTCAGAGCCGACGACGTCCCGTCCGTGGTGGTCAGCAGTACTGCACCGATAGACATGCAGATGGACGGCGAATACCTCGGGACGCGTACCGCCCTGACGTTCGGTTGCAGGCCCGGCGCGTTGGAAGTGGTCGCTCCGCGCGAGTGATGTGCCTCTCGTCCGCGTGTTAGCTGATCGTTGGACGTCTGTAAAGAGTCCGAGGTCACACCATGTTTGCTTGATAAATCACAGGCAAAACCGTCTGCACAGTAGTACAACGGGAGGTGGACCAATGAAGGCACCCCCTACACAGTGATATTGCACACGTGTTAACGCAACACCATTGACTTCATCTGGATTCGTGAAAGTATTCACAAGCAACAGTGCGGAAACAATAACTACGCACGCATGAACTGACGGTTACGAGCGGCGCGAAGAAGCGCCTGAAGGAGCAGAGGGATGGACTGGCGTCACAACGCAATTTGTCGCGACGAGGACCCGGAGCTGTTCTTCCCGGTGGGAAACAGTGGCCCGGCCATCGCGCAGATTGCTGATGCGAAGCTCGTCTGCAACCGCTGCCCGGTTACAGCTGATTGCC
>NZ_PEBD01000016.1 GCF_002735905.1 Williamsia muralis | reverse complement strand
VCCACCGGCGAGATGCTCGCCGAGGTCGCCATCGAGCCCCAGGGCACCGGTAACGCTGCCCGATTGACCGGGTTCGCCCGGGACGGTTTCGACGAACCGCTGGCAGCAGCACGAATCGTGGTGCAGCGCTTTGGTGAAGTCGCGCTGGGTTACACCTTCGACTGACCAGTTCCACAGAACCCGCAAAACCCGCAGAAAATTCGCGCCACGGTCCCCCGACAACGACTGCAGGACCCCATCGAGATGGTCTGCGCCGAGGTAGACCGGATGTCCGGCAGACCCCGCGAATACTGCTCTGCCCAGTCGGCCGGGTCGGGGACCGCAAGCGTCCAGAAGTCGGCGCACCTGCGCGCCCGTCACGTCCGGGATGTCAACAACATGTAAAACCACTCCGACTAGATCGGGGACGTCGGCGGCTTCCAGAAGCGCCACGCGCACGGACTCGCTCAAGCCCCTGCGCCAGTCCGGCACCTGTACGGCCTGCGCTCCCCCGGGCATCTCCGGGGCAGCGGCACCGACGGTGACGAGCACCTGTCCGCATCCGCCGTCGCCGAGCGCATCCACCCCGGCGCGGGCACCAGATACGGGATGCCGAAAATACTTGCGCATCAAGGTGATTGGCTGCGCGCCGGCGGCCAACAGAACCCCGACCACCGTTCCGTGCTCTGGCATACCGCCTGGGCCCGCGCTCGCACTCGATGGTGCTGCCCTGTCACGGGCGTCTCCGGTGGCCGTCTCGCCCGCCGTGCGCTCCACCGATCGACCTCCTCCGGGCCTGACGGCCTTGGATATATCGGTTCTGCTCGCCGAGCGGACGAGCAGACTTCGCGAGATCCTCATGGGAAGCGATGGCACCCCGCCGGATGGCGGTGCCCACGAGACCCACATGACCATCTCACCAGAGGTACCACCGAATGAGCACCGACTCCGAGGCCGGATCATCCGACGCCACCCGATCGTTTCGACCCGATTCGACCGCTTTCAGGACGTGATGGGCTGAACAGGCACAGACTTCGAGCATTGACGTGTGCAGGCAACCAGAGCGGGCGCTGCGATGAAGGCAGCAGCACCACGAGAAATCGGAGAGGACGGGACCTGACGTGCGACGAGTTGACTGGCGAGGACTCGAGAGTTTCAACGAGTTGCGCGAGCGCCAGGCGATCCACGCCCTCTACCAGTGCTGCACGT
>NZ_PEBD01000015.1 GCF_002735905.1 Williamsia muralis | reverse complement strand
TTGTGGGCGTCGGCAAGGAACCGGTCGACCTGGTTCCCGATGACCAGGTCGACCGGTTCCTTGCCGACGCCCACAAACTCATCTCCACCTACTACACGCTGGAGAATCCAACCGCCTTCACACCGGAATCGTGTGAATTGCGGGTGGAGGTCGACCTGACCGAGGACGATGACGACCCCGATCGAGTGTTGTTGCGCGGCTTCGTCGACCGGATCGACGTGGCACCCGACGGCCGCGTACGTGTGGTCGACTACAAGACCGGGCGCTCCCCCGGCGAGAGTTTCGAATCGCGCGCGCTGTTCCAGATGAAGTTCTACGCGCTGGCGATCTACCGGCTCCGCGGGATCGTTCCGGCCCGCCTCCAACTGCTCTATCTCGCCGACGGCCAGAGCCTGATCTACACACCCGAGAAGGCCGAGCTCGATCGATTCGCCAAGACACTCACGGCGATCTGGAAGGCAATCCTGAAAGCCGGTGCGACGGGCGACTTCCCACCGAAGCGCAGTCGCATGTGTCAGTGGTGCGACCACAAGGCCCACTGCCCGGAGTTCGGCGGGACGCTGCTGCCGTACCCCGGATGGCCGTCGTCGCCGGGTGAGACGAGCCATGCGGAGGCCGTGTCGGAGTAGGTGGTTGAATCACCCCTTGTGTCTGCGCAACCCGCCTACTTCATCCCTCTGGGCCATGACGGCGATTTCGATCATTTCGAACCCACCGAACACACGGTCAGCGTGTGGGGTGCCGATCTGCAACACGGCGGCCCACCGACCGGATTGCTGACTCGAGCACTGCTGCGTCACGAGCCGGACGCGTCACATTCCTTCACACGCATAGCAATCGACATCCTCGGTCCGGTAGGGATGACCGAGAACCGGGTGTCGACGACCGTGCTGCGGCCGGGTAGACAGATCAGTCTGCTCGCGTCAGAACTGTCGGTGAAACAACCCGACGGCAGCTATCGGGTTGCCGCGCGAGCCACCGGATGGCGCCTTGCCACGGC
>NZ_PEBD01000014.1 GCF_002735905.1 Williamsia muralis | reverse complement strand
TGTCCGTTGACGCACCAGGAGGCCGGCGGACTCGAGGCGTTTGAGCAACGGGGACAGGGTTCCCGAATCCAGCTGAAGCCGTTCACCGAGCCGTCGGACCGTGATGGGTTCGTCCTCCCACAGAACCAGGAGAACCAGGTATTGCGGATAGGTCAGACCGAGTTCGTCGAGAATCGGCCGATAGGCGGCCGTTGTTGCCCGCGACGCCGAATACAGCGCGAAGCAGAGTTGCTGATCTAGCCGAAGTGCGGACATGCCGAAATGGTAGACCACAATTCAGTTGTACACAACCAAATAACGTCAGGAAGTGGTCGAAGCCCGGTCGAACAGTCCGGCGATATACGCGGCCTGCCCGGCGTGCTGCAGGTCATCTGAGATGACGCTGATGAGACGCACCGCGAGCGTGACCGGCGGATCCCAGTGATCGTCCACGATCCGGTCGAGATCGTCGGAGCCGATGGTCTGCAGATACGACAGCGTGCTCGCATGCACTGCATCGTGATATCCCAGAAGGTCTTGTGAGCTCGCGGCGACCTGCCCGACCTCGTCTGATGTCTGTCCGTAACCGATGGCGCCGGTGTCAAAGGGCAGTGCGAACCGCGCCTCCCACCCGTCGCCGGTCCACACCTGTTCGGTCCCGGCAACTTCGGCGACGTGGTCGTCCTGCACCCGGGTCAGGTGCCAGATCAACCAGGCGATCGAGTTCGCCTCCGGATCGGGCCGATAGGTGAGGGCTGACTCCGGCAGATCCTGGAGGGTCTCGTGGACAATCTCCTTGATCCGGTTGAACGCGTCGGTCAGGAGTGCAGATTCGTTCACGGTGTTCCTTCCGTCATGTTCTGATGGGCGCACTCCACATCTACCCCGCGAAACGTCTTCATGGGCACCCGGTGTGAGCGCGTGACCTCAGAAATGGTGCACATCGGACCAATCGGTGGAACCGTGTGTATGTGAGCAATGAAATACCGACCCTCGTTCTCGGACCCATCCTTCGCTACGTGGACAACACGCGGGCCACCATCTGGGTGGAGACCGATCGCGAGTGCACCGTGGAGGTTCGGACTTCGACCGGTCAGAGCGGTGCCGAGAACACGTGGTCCGTCCACGAGCACCACTTCGCCATCGTGCAGTTGGTCGATCTGCCCTCCGGCACTGTTGTCGACTATTCCGTGACGTTGCGACCATCGGATCCGCAGATGATCGCAACGTCACGGAATAGTCG
>NZ_PEBD01000013.1 GCF_002735905.1 Williamsia muralis | reverse complement strand
GCGCTAGACTGATGACACGCTGATCGTCCGCAAGACCTGACTCTGAGATACGTGTGACTACGCCACCATTGTGATCGGCTGTCCCAATGTTGTTGTCCCAGTGTTGTTGTCTTGGAGGGGGTGTGGTGAGGCTGTTGTTGATCTGGTTGATGAGGTCATCGGGGTGGAGTTCCCTGCTGATCCGGCCGGGGTGGTGGCGGTGGTGAAAGATCTGATCACCCTGCGTAATGCTGTCGATGCACGGTTGGCGGCGGGTGCGGCGATCATCGACCGGTTGGGTGTCGCCAAACGGATGGGGTCGACAACGTCAAAGCTGTTGCAGGCCAACGGTGCTACTCCTGGGGCGGCGGCGCGGTGGTTACGCATCGGCACCGGGCTAGCAGGCCTGGACCGTACAGCCGGATACTTTCGGGACGGATTCCTGTCCGCCGAACACGTCGATGCAGTGGTCCCAGGCATCAGCCATGTTCGGGGCCGCGTGGTGGGTGTGATGAGCGAAGAGTTCCGGGGTGAGGTCGAGCGAAAATTGCTCAGCCATCCGTTCTCTGGTGCACCACCGGCGGAGATCGGGCGGATCGCCCGGGCGATAGGCAACGACGTCGCCGGGCCGGCGGGTGGGGTGCCGGCCGCCGAGGACGCCTCGTTGAACACTCTGGACTATGCGATCACTGACGATGGCCGACTGGCAGGCACGTTTGATGTTGATGCGGTGACTGGCGAGAAGATGATGTCCGCCCTCGACGTGTGGTCCAGACCCCGACCCGAACCCGACGGCAGCGCAGATACCCGCACACCGACACAACGACGAGCTGATGCCCTGCATCAACTCCTCGACTGCGGCGGCGGTGGGCAGGGCTGGGTGTCAGCACCGAAAACGGAAGTCATGGTGACGGTTCCCGCTGATCATCCCGACCGGGCGTCACTGCGGTGGATGGGCCCGGTCACCGAAGCAACCGCAGCCGCAGCTGCGTGTGATGCGGTGATCACCTCGATCACCCTCGATGGACAGCAGGTGCCGATCGATTTGAGTCCACCCCGACGCCTGTTCACCGGGCCTGTGCGGAAAGCGATCCTGATCCGAGATACCTGCTGCATCAAATGCGGGGCGCCGGCGACCTGGTCGGACTGCCACCACATCGTGCACTGGGCTGACGGAGGACCCACCACCCTGGGTAACGGCTGCCTACTCTGCCGGACCTGTCATCGGGCCGTGCACCACACCGACTGGGACATCACCATGGGCGCCGACGGACACCCCTGGCTCATCCCACCCGCCGACATCGACCCCACCCGACAACCACTACCAGCCTACAACCGCCGAACCCTCACCCTCGCAGCCTGACTCACCGTCCACTGCAGCGTGGACATCCAGTTACCTGCACTGCAGATGCCGGACTGGCAGACCGACCTACCTGCCTCACTCGGCACAGCCGAGAACGAGCAGGCACATTGACAACTCCATAGTGTGAGGGTTTCACCCCCTCGGGAACGTAGCGGAGCTCGCCGTGTCACTCGCTCCTGTCGCGCAGTTCGTCGGTGACCCAGCCGACGTAGCGGTCAGCCGAAAATCGAACGATCGCAGGACCGTTCGACTCGATCACCTGTCCGTCGAATCCTCCGTAGATCCGGTCGAACGGCAACGCCATAACCGTCGCCTCGATCTTCCGGACCAGGCGCGGGGGCAGCGGGATCAGATTGGGGTAGCTGCGCATGAACGAGACGCTGCGTCTGTCCGCGCCGACCATGAGGGTGTCACCGACGAAGATCGCTCCCCTGCCATTGCCGCCATCCGGCCACAGCAGCACAGAGCTGCCAGGGAAGTGGCCGCCGCATTGCACCAGTTCGATGCCGCCGAACATGGGCTGGCGATCGGTCCAGAACCGTATGACGTCGTCGGGGCGGGTCAGTGAGGTCGCGTCGACCTGGTTGAAATAGACAGGCACCGAATCGAACTCGTGGCTCAGTGAAACGCTGGCTCCCACGAGGTGAGGGTGGCTGGACGCGATCGCCGAAATGCCGCCGTGGGACCTGATGAGCCGGACCAACGACTCATCGATGTACCCAGGCGGTTCCCACAGCAGGTTTCCAGCCGGCGTTCGGATCAGGAAGGTTCGTTGCCCGATACCCACTTGCGGATCGAGTGTGATGGCAAGCAGATCGGGCTCCACCTCGCTGCAGTCGATGGTTCGCTCATCGAGGTCTGCCGTCCGAGCCCACTGCTGACCGTCCGGCGGGACGAACTCACGTTCATCGGTACAGATCAGACACTCTGCAGGCGGATCAACAGCGGGCGCATACTCGTTGGCACAGTTGACACAGAACCAAGGGTCTCGGGATGTGGTGCGCGCGGACAAGTCAGGAATCTCCGGGCTTGTCGAACTGGGCGCGCTTGTAGTCGCCGAACGGTTCGTCGCGCTCGCGTACCGCCTCGCGGAAACCGACTGTTGCCGAACGCATCTGGAATGCGTAGCCCTCGCGAGTGTGTCGCGAGATGCCGTCGAAGACAGTGCTGATCATCGTCGAATTGGCGACACCCTGCGACAGCAGCGAACTGTTCATCGCCAACTTGGCCATGATGAGCTGATTGATCGGCATTCGCGAGATTCGTTCCAGCAGATCCTCGGTGCGCTCGTCGAGGCGGTCCGCCTCCGGCGCCTCGATGGCCAGTCCCCACTCAGCGGCCTGTTTTCCGCTGAGGCAGTCACCAGTGAACAAAAGCCGCTTGGCCCGTTGGTCTCCGAGTCGGTGCGCCCACATCCCGGCCGCGGGAATTCCCCAGACGCGGGTCGGTGGGTAGCCGATCTTGGTGTCGTCGGCGCAGATGATCTGATCGGCGTACAGCGCGATGTCGGTTCCGCCGGCAACCGCAAATCCGTGGAGTTTTGCCACCGTCGGCTTGTTGGCGTGCAGCAGACTCGCGAAACCCCGGTTGAATCGACTCATCATTGCGTAGTCGACCATGGGGTCCCATGTGCCATGAGGATTGTGGTTGCGCGCCTGCACAATCGGATCAAGCACTGTCCCGGCGGCCGCGTCCGGACCGTCCGACGGATTCCCGCCGTTCTCCGCGAAGATCGACAGGTCGTAGCCGCCGCAGAAACCCTTGCCCCGTCCGGACACCACCATCACGTGCACTCGTGGGTCGAGATCGGCGCGCTCTACAGCAGCAGCCAATTCCACCGGAGTGTCGGCCGTGATGGCGTTACCCCGCTCGGGCCGGTTGAAGGTGATCCGCGCGATCCGGTCGGTGACCTCGTAGGTGAGGGTTCGATACTCGGCGTCCCGTTCGGCCCGTTCCCGTCCGGCGAGCAGGGAATCCGCACCCTCTGCAAGCCCTTCCCGCCACGCGGCCGGTCGGGTCCCGGAGTGGTCCTCGTCAGCCATCAGCCATCGCCTTCCTCGTGGACACAGCCCACACGCGTGGGACCACGGCCAGTATGGGCGATGACAACTCACTGACGGCGCTCTTTTCACACGGCGGCGGTGGTTGGCATCCCTCACCCCTTCGGGAGTCTGACATTGGCCTTGCTTACTCCGTCAGTGAACGCTAACGTTAGCGGAGTCCGACAAATACTCGTACAAGGAGTCACCATGGGAGCACCGGTCGCGTTCTTCGAGATCACATCGCACGACCCCACCCGCCTCACCGCGTTCTACCGCGAACTGTTCGACTGGACCATCGACGAGAGCCAGGGTCCGGGATACTCACTGGTCGACACCGGCGCAGGTGAAGAGGCGGTCGGCGGCGGCATCGGCGCCGTCACCGACCCGGCCGAGACCGGCGGCGTGAGCGTGTACATGCGAGTCGACGACCTGCAGGCATCACTCGACCGGGCCGAGACCCTCGGCGGCAAAGCACTCGTACCTCCCACGGACCTGCCTGACGGGTACGGTCGCTTCGCGATGTTCGCCGACCCCGACGGCAACACCATCGGGCTCTGGACATGACCGGAGAACGGCCGGGCGTCGACGAAGCCCTGCGCGCGATGGCCGAGCCCCGACGCCGCGCCATCCTGGAGCTCGTTTCCGGGGAAGAGCTCGCGGCCGGCGAGATCGCGGCGCGCTTCGAGGTCAGCCGTACCGCGATCTCCCAGCACCTCACGGTGCTGAAGGACGCCGGACTGCTCACCGAACGGCGCGAAGGAACCCGGCGTATGTACCGCACCCGCCCCGAGGGCATCGACCAACTCCGCGACATGCTCGACGGCATGTGGGCGTCATCTCTCGACGTCGCGCGGCAACTGGTGGAGGCCGAGCGCGGACTGACCGATGCTGACGAGGTGAACCGTGCCGGCTGAACGCGAGACCGACCAGCCCGCCCGGCCGGTTAGCGGCTCGGTCCTCCCCCTGCGGCGCCCCCCGATCCGCCAATCCACCACCGTGCGCAGCGATCTCGACCACGTTTTCACCACCTTCGTCCGAACCATCGGGGTCTGGTGGCCCCTGCAGCCCATGTCGATCGGCGGCGATCGCGCCCGCAGCGTCACCATCGAGGAGCACACCGGCGGTCGCGTCTACGAGACATGGGACGACGGCACCACCGCCGACTGGGGTCAGCTCGAATTATGGGAACCGCCGAGCCGGTTTGTCATGTCGTGGCTCAACACCCCCGAGCCCACCGAAGTCGAGTTGGCGTTCAGCGCTCTCGGCCCCGCACTCACCAGAGTCTCCGTGGAGCACCGCGGCTGGGAGCGGCTCAGCGAGGATCAACTTCGCGAAGACTGTGCTGCGCCAGGCGGTTACAGCTCGGGCGCATACTCCGGCGGTTGGGCTACCGCCCTTGCGGCCTCGGTCGCCGCCATCGAATCATCACTCACCTGAAAACGGGAAGGGCATCGTCATGACCCACTTCGTGTACAAACTCATTCCACCTCGACCTACTTTCGGACCCGGCGACATGTCCGACGACGAGGTCGCGATCATGGGCCGGCACGGCGCCTACTGGTCGGAGCTGCTGTCCGACGGCACCGCGGTCATCTTCGGGCCCGTCGTCGACCCAACAGGCAACTGGGGTCTGGGGGTGGTGCGCGCCGACTCCGAGGCCGAGGTGCGGGCGATCAGCGCCGCCGATCCCGCGATCACTTCAGGTCTCGCGCGCGTCGAGATACTGCCGATGCCCGTCGGTATCGGTCGCGATGACCCGGCGGGCTGACCGGCGCCCGCATCACACAGTCAGGACAGGCTTCACAACTGAACCCGAACTCGCCGCCTGCCACGCGCTGTCAAAGTCACTGAAAGCGTAAGGCGTGATCAGCTTCTCGAGCGGTAGGTCTCCGCGTGAGTACAGATCGACCAGTTCGGGAATGAAGGTCTGCGGCACGCTGTCGCCCTCGACGATGCCCCGAATCGACAGCCCTCTTCCCATGACGAGTCCGACGGGGAGTTCAGCCATCGGAGCACCCAGGCCGACTATGCCCAACTGGCCGCGCGTACGCAGCGCTGACACGGCATCGGCGAGGACGGCGGGGATGGCGGTGGTGTCGAGGGCGTGGCCGACACCGCCGGCGGCATGTTCCACCACCGCCTCCACCACGGCGGAATCAGCGGGGTCGACGACATGTGTGGCGCCCAGATCTGTTGCCAGTGAACGTCGCTCGGCAATCGGATCCACGGCGATGATCGTGCTGCAACCGGCAATCCTCGCACCCATGACAGCAGACAGACCGACGGCACCTGCCCCGAACACCGCGATCGAATCGCCGATGCCCGGTCGCAGGGCATTGAGCACCGCACCGACTCCTGTTTGCACACTGCACCCCAGCGGAGCTGCTGTGGCGGCATCGATCTGCTCGCCGATCGGGACCGTGTTCCGTTGTGTCGCAATCGCATACGTCGAGAAGCTCGATTGGCCGAAGAAGCCACCGACAACTGCGCCATTCGATCCGCTCGAGGCCCCCGACCAGCTCAGGGCGCCGGACCCGTCCGCACGGTCGCCACGCATGTTCAAGGTGGTCGATCGGTCGCAGTAAGCAGGACGGCCGGCCGCACATTGCGAACAGACTCCACAACTGTTGAACGTCAGCACAACACGCTGCCCGACGGCGACAGTGGCACCCGGCCCCACCGCTTCGACCACGCCGCAGCCTTCGTGTCCGAACACGATCGGCATCCGCTTCGCCGGCCATCGGGCAGCCAGGGATATGTCGGTATGGCAAATGCCGACCGCACCGATCTTGATGAGCACCTCGTCCCCAACCGGCTCACGGACCTCGATGTCGGCGAGCACCGGGGCACCGCCTGCCTCAGTGAGTACCGCAGCTCGACTCGCGACCATGTTCGCCCTCCACTCGACCGATGAAACCGGATGGCACAACGCCCCCACCGGAGCCGCCATCTGACACTGACTGTAGTCACTTCGATCTGCGGACACTCGATCATTCGCGGGTATCGCGGTGGCCCAAATCGTCTGACACGCCACCCCTCGATGCGGTGGGATCGTCGATGCCCGATTCGGCGGAACCGGACTCGGCCACGCGTGCGCTGTCGGACTCGTCCTGATCGAGTGCGTCAAGCGCGGCCCGCAGCGCATCGCTTGTGGCTCCCGCCGCCAATGCAAAGGGTTCGAGAACTACATCGGCACCGGCCGACCGCAACTGTTCGGCATCATGGCGGGTGTGCGCGGTGACCACCGTGCGCCCGGCGTACTTCGCCTGCCGAAGGTTGTGCAGCAGAGTCCTACTCGTGTCGATCACCGGGATGGTGCTGATGACGTACCGCGTCTGCGCGAGCGGCAATGACTCGAGGAAGTGGACGTCCTCGGCACTGCCGAAGACTGCCGGCTCTCCGCGGCTGTTGTGGTGTGCGACCCGCTGGGGATCGAAATCGACGACCAACACCTTGTGTCCCGACTCGCTCAGGTGCTCGGCGACGTGGGTGCCGAACCGGCCCAGTCCGTAGACGATCGTGTCGATTTCGGGCGTGATGTCGGCTGCCTCAGGACGCAGCTTCTCGGTCCGTTCGAACACCGCGACCCAGCGCTCGAGGCGGTCGAAGATCGCACTCCAGTACAGGATCAGGTAGGTGGAACAGCCGATGGTGATGAGCCCGACGACCGTGATGAGACTGACTGTGGCGCCATCGATGTGGCCGAGACCGAACCCCAGAGCGGCAAGTATCAGTGAGAACTCGGAGATCTGCGCGAGGGTGGCACCGGTCGCGAATCCCACTCGCACCGGGTAACGCATCACCGCCATGATCAACATGACGATGATCGGCTTGCCGATCAGGACGAAGGCCGAGAACACCAGCGCTTCGACCACTTGCCCACCGGCATCGCCGAACTCGAGTCGCGCTCCGAGGTCGAGGAAGAAGAACAGCAGCAGAAAATCCCGCAGGCTGACCAGCCGTGCACCCATCGCATCGCGATACGGCGTTGCCGCCAGGGAAATTCCCGCGATGAAGGCACCGACCTCGGAGCTGAAACCGAGCCACTCGGTCAGCGCTGCGACACCCACGGCGTAGGCGACGCCGAACAGCACCAGCAACTCTTGAGATCGCGCGATGTGACCGAGCAACCAGGGCAACACGTACCGCATGATCAGGCCGACGCCCACCAGCAGCGCGATGCCCTTGGCCACCACGAGCACCACACTGAGCCCGATGTTGGTGTCGCCGCTGCCGTGCCCGACTGCGGTGAGCACGATCATCACCAGCACCACGACGATGTCCTGCACGATGAGGACACCGAGTGCGATCCGGCCGTGGAGCTGCTCGATCTCGTGTTTGTCCGAGAGCAGCTTCACCACGATGATCGTGGACGAGAACGTCAGCGCCACAGCCACATACAGCGCGGCAGTGGCGTCCATCCCGAACGCGATGGCACCGCCGTATCCGATGACCGCAGTCAAGACCACCTGGCCCAGCCCGGTGATCAGGGCAATCGGGCCGGTGTTGCGAATCAGGTGGAGGTCGAGCCGTAAACCGACCAGGAACAACAGAACCGCGATCCCCAACCGCGCCAGCAGCTCGATGGTGCCGTCGGCGACAACCCACCCTGTGCCGACCGGCCCGACGAGCACGCCGACACCGATGAAGGCCACGATCATCGGCTGGCGCAGGCGGGTGGCGACAAGCCCCACGATCGCGGCCATGAGCAACACCAGCGCGATCATCGAGAAAGGCTCGAGGCCGCTGTCGGCGCCGAGATCAGCAGAAGTCGCCACCAGGCTGGTCACCAGCGCGCCGCCTGTGCGCCAGGCGCCCGCGTGTGGCCGTCACGTACGTTGACGAGGCCTGGCACGATGCGGGGCATACCGGAATTGTCGCTGGTGGCGCAAGGTCCCACAAGGCCGCAGCCGGTGTGACGGAACCGTCGGGCCGGCTCGGCGGGTCAGGCGATTACGCAGCGGTCATTCGCGCTCGAGGTAGAAGTAGAAGTGACGGTCACGGACCAGCGACGTCTTGCCGTTCATGATGCCCATGACGTGGGAGTCGTCGACCTTCTTGAAGTGGTCGATGACGGGCTGGCCGTCGTAGACCATCGACGCGGTGGTCTCACCGCGGAACTGCACATCCCACAAGCTGGCCTCGCCCTTACCGAGTTCCTGATTCGAGTACAGGTTGCCGTCGTCGTCGCGGCACACCAGCGGTTTGACGTCGTAGATCGAGTTGAAGGTCTTACCGTGCCAGCGCGCCAACTCGAGCTGACCGTCCATCTTGTGCCCACTGGGTAACTCGCCCCCCGACCACGCACCGATCATGAAGTCGCGCCCGATCGGTTCCAACGCGGCCCACAGTTCATCCAGTTGGGCGGGTTCGCTGACCGCCTGGCTCTCCTTGAGCTCGAAGAACGTGGCCACGGCCTTGTCGTTGTCCATCTAGACCTCACTGCTCGGGGATTCTGCACACAAGAGTAGTCAGAAAGGGTCGGCCGACCAACCCGCTTGGTCGATCCGCTTCACAGCGCGCTCACGATGAGGCCCACCCCGAGGGACCCCATGACGACGGCCACCAGCACGTCGAGCAGTCGCCACGCGCGGGGTTTGGCGAACAGTGGCGCCAGCTTTCCCGAGCCGAACCCCAGCGCGGCGAACCACAGGAGAGACGCCGCGCAGGCACCGGCGGCGAACACCCATTTCGATTGCGGGCCATGCGTGTTCGCGATTGTGCCGAGGGTGATGACCGTGTCGAGGTAAACATGGGGATTGAGCCAGGTCAGCGCGACCGCCGTGCCGACGGCCGCCCATCGGCTCGTGGCTGCCACCGCGTTGCCTGCGTCGATAGCCGTCGGACGCATCGCCCGGCGGGCGGCCAGTGCCGCCAACACCAGGAGGTAGCCGGCACCGGCAAAGGTGGCCAGGTCGACCACCTGCGGGTGCGCGGTGACCACTGCGCCCAGACCGATGACACCGGCGAGGATGAGGACGATGTCGGACGCGGTGCAGACGGCGACGACCGGCAGGACGTGCTCGCGACGAATACCTTGCCGCAAGACGAACACGTTCTGTGCACCGATGGCGATGATCAGACCCGCCCCGGTCAGGAGACCGGCGACCGCCGGGAAGAAGTTGGACACCAGGCCACGCTAGGTCGACCGAGGGGATCAATCCAGCGAATGATTTTCATGGAGCATTAGACTCGCTTACGTGGACATCACCAGCGAAGGGCTACGCACGCTCGCAGCAGTGGTCCGCGGGGGCACGTTCGACGCTGCGGCCGACGCGCTGCACGTCACTCCGTCCGCGGTGAGCCAGCGAATGAAAGCCCTGGAGGCGTCAGTCGGGCGGGTTTTGGTGCAACGAACCAAACCGGCACGTGCCACCCCGGACGGTGAGGTTCTGCTGCGACTCGCGGCGCAATGGGACCTTCTCCGGCGCGAAGCTGAATCGGCTCTGCTCGGTCATCCCGAAGCTCTCGCGGCCGATCCGCGGGATGTCCCACGCATGCATCTGCCGGTTGCCGCGAACGCAGACTCGATCTCGATCTGGCTGCTACCGGTGGTTGCCGAGATACAGCGGCGCCATCCCGTCGCGGTAGAGGTGCTCAGGGACGACGAGAGTCACTCCACCGGATTCCTGCGGTCGGGACAAGTGGTGGGGGCGGTGACCTCCGACCCCATCCCCGTGCGCGGCTGCGCCGCAATTGCTCTCGGCGCCATGCGTTATCTCCCGGTGGCCAGCACCGACTTCATCGACACATGGCTTCCAGACGGGCTGCGCGCCGCAGACCTGGCGCGTGCGCCGATGGTGGCGTTCGACCGCAAGGACACCATTCAGACGGATTTGCTCAACCGGTTGACCCGACGTCACGTCGATCCCCCGGTCACCTATGTCCCCGCGTCGGTGGAATACCACCGAGCCGTCGAACTCGGGGCCGGATGGGGCGCGGTCCCCGCCGCGCAAGTCGCCCCGGCGCTGGCGGCGGGAACGGTTCGCACACTGGGCAATCACCACGTCGACATCCAGTTGTACTGGCAGTACTGGAAACTGGAGTCACCGATCGTCAACGACCTCACCGAACTCGTCCTGGCCGGCGCGAAGCAGTTCTTGATCTGACACGCCCGCCTTCACCTCCACGGCGGGAATCGCGTCGGCCGTCGTGACCACCTCGACAGTCGATGGCCCCTCACGCAGGGGATGGGCGATCTCGTCGTGTTGCAGGCGGGCAACGAAGAAAGCGATGGCCGCCACCGGAACGGGAGCTATGCCCGCGATGACAAAAGTGGTTGTCAGGCCGATCCATTCACTCACCGGGGCTGCGATCGCCATCGACACGGGCATCAGCGCGATGGACACGAAGAAGTCGAGACTCGACACCCGTCCCAGCATGTGCGGCGGGACCCGGCGCTGTAGCAGGGTGCCCCAGATGACCATGGGTCCGTCGAACGCGAAACCGAGCACCAGGCCCGCGAGAACGAACACCCACACCTCGGTAGCCATGCCCATCACGACCAACGGTAACGACGACAGGCCCCAGATCACGAACATCACTGTCAGATATCGGCGCGGCATCGGCATGGACGCCATCACCAGGGAGCCGAGTGCTCCCCCGATTCCGAAGGCCGCCAACACCATTGCGTGTGACCCCGCATCGCCACCGGCGCGTTCCTTGACCGCGAACGGCACCAGCACCTCCAGTGGCCCCATCACCATCAACACCATCAGCAAGGCGAACAGCAGCGTCGCCAAAAGCCAAGGCGTACGCCACATGTACACGAATCCCTCGGCGATGTCGGTGACCGTTCCGCGGACCAGTTCTGCTCGCGGCCTGGGCTCTTGCCTGGCCGGCGTCGGCCGCATCAGGAGGTAGAACACCGCCGACAATGCCGAGGCGACCGCCGACGCGGTGATCGCGAGGGCCGGCGACGACAGCGCGATCAGACCGCCGGCCACTGCCGGGCCTGCTGCCTGAAAGATGGTGGGACGCAACGTACCCTCGATGCCGTTGGCCGCCATGAGCTCCTCGCGCGGCACCAGTGACGGCAGCAGTGCCGAATAGGTCGGGTAGTAGATGCCCGTCGTGATCCCGCCGATGAGCGACACCAGCGGCAACTGCCACATCTGCAGCGAGCCGGTGAAGCCGAACACGCCCACGAGGCCGATCACGATCAGTTTCGCGAACTCGAGGGCGATCAGAATGGTGCGCTGCGACATCCGGTCGGCCAGCACTCCCCCGAGCAGCGTCGAGGCCACCATGCCGACCGCGGCAACGGCGGTGACCAACGACAGTTGTGCCGGGCCGCCGCCGAGGTCGATGACCTGCCACACCACGCCGACAGTCCAGATGCCGTCGGCGAACATCGCCAGCACCAGGCCCATACACAGCAACCGGTACTGCTGATGCCGAAACGGCTTCAGCGCACGGGGCAGCGACATCGGCGTGGACACCGGTCAACTGTGCCCGATCCGGCGGCGCACATGCCAGCCGATTTCCTGTCGGCAGGCACCGGGCACCGTGGACACAAAAAGAACCCGCCACCACCGGGTCACGGTGGTGGCGGGCTTGTTCTCGGCGAGACCGTGAGGTCAGGTCACTTCACGCCGACGACTTCTTGCGCGATGGCTGCGATACGGGTCTGTGCTGCCGAGACCACGCCGTGGCGGTTCTTGTGCGCTTCCTCGTACGCGATCACCAGACGGACATCCGACGGCTTCTCCAGCTCCTTGATCGCCGCGACAACAGAGCTCACGTTGAGCGACTCGTAATCATCGATCGGGAGATCGGCGGGGTCGATGGTGCCGGTGCCCTCGCGGGCCGCGTGCAGCCGGTCCGCGGCGTCGTTCGCGCCGTTGGCCCGAGCGGTCTCCTCAGCCGCTTCCAGAGCCGCGTCCCGGCTCGCGCTGGCAGTCTTGCGTGCCGTGTCTCCGGCGCGCGAGGTGCGGGCGAGTGCGTCCTGCCCGGCCTTGGCAGCCCGGCCCAGCGCGGCTTCGCCGGCCTCTTCGGTGCGGTCGAACAACGCGCTGACCTGCGCCGGGGCGTTACGAATCGCGTCGACTGCGCGGTCGACGCCGCGTGCGGTGAGCGTGGCCGGGATGCTCGCGGCGCGAAGGGCAGCTCCGCTGGCGGCCTGCAACGGTCCGCGACGCAGTGCAACCGGTCCGCCGATGGCTTCCTCGGCGAGCAGGGTGGTGAGCCAGACGACTGTCGACTCGTGAGCATTGATCAACTGCTCGGAGAGGGTGATGACGGGGGTCTCGTTCTCCGCTGTGGCAAGCGCCTTCACGTAGCGTGCCCGGTCGAGCAACTGGTGCTCGAGCGCAAGGTCACCCAGCAGCGCCTCGTCGAGCGGCTGCGCCTGCTCGGCCAGGGCCTTCACGGATGCGGCCAGACGACCGGCGATGGGCCGGATGACGTCGGGCAGACCGCCGAGGTCGCGGATCGCTTCTTCGATGGCCTGTGCCCGGAGTCGACCGTTCTCGGCGTTCTCGGTGAGTTCGCGACGAACTGCCTCGGTCCGTGCCTGCGCGGTACGCGTCTCGGCGATCTGGATCTCGGTGTTGGTCAGGGTCAAAATGGTGCGCAGCTGCTGGCGCAGTGTTGTCGATGTGGTGCTCATATCTCTCCTTCGGTTGGACTCTCTGGTCGATAGAGCTGTCGAGGAAAGGCGTACCCGTGAGGGTTGCAGGTAAACGATGCAGAGATTCAGATCACAATTCGATAACCTTACGGCGCCTAACTACCGTTTTGACCTGCTCGCATTCAGAACCCGCCTGATCGGTAATTATGGTACCAATGGTACCGAATCGACCCGATAGGGAGGGAAATCATGGACCGAGTAGCAGGCAAGGTGGCGCTGATCAGCGGCGGCGCCCGCGGCATGGGCGCATCCCACGCCAAGGCGTTGGTGGCCGAGGGCGCCCGCGTGGTGATCGGCGACATCCTCGACGAGCCCGGGCGGCAACTCGCCGACGAACTCGGCGACCACGCTGTGTACGTCCACCTCGACGTCACCCAGGAAGACAGCTGGCACGAGGCCGTGGCCACCACCCTCGACACCTTCGGTGGCCTGTCCGTACTCGTCAACAACGCCGGGATGGTGAACGGCAACCTGATCGCGGACTTCTCGCTGGCGGACTGGCAGGCCATCCTCGACGTCAACCTGACCGGCACCTTCCTCGGTATCAAGGCGGCCGCGAACGCCCTGGCCGACTCGGCACCCGCATCGATCATCAACGTGTCGTCGGTGGAAGGTTTCCGCGGCAGCCCAGGGCTGCACGGCTACACGGCGACCAAGTTCGCGGTCCGCGGGTTGACCAAGTCCGTGGCGCTGGAGCTCGCACCCAAGAATGTGCGGGTCAACTCGATCCATCCCGGGTTCATCCGGACGCCGATGACCGAGGCGATCCCCGAGGATTTCCTCACCATTCCGCTCGGACGGGGCGGCGACCCCGAAGAAGTTTCGGCAATGGTGCTGTTCCTCGCCAGTGACGAATCGTCGTACACCACCGGTGGCGAGTTCGTCGTCGAAGGCGGACTGCTCGCCGGCGTCCCCCACAAGACCTTCTGAACCGGGCCGGCATGCGGGTAGCGATCACCGGCGGCACCGGGTACGTCGGTGCACACATCCTCCACGGTCTCGACCGCGCGGGTTTCGACCTCCGGGTACTGGTGGCACCGCACGAGGATCCGTCCCTCGTCGCCCGGTTGGCACCGTCGGGACGTGCCTGCGTTCTGACGGGTGACGTGCGGGATGCGTCGGCGGTAAAGAGCCTGCTCGACGGCTGCGACGCCCTGATCCATGCAGCCGGTGTCGTCGGCACCGACGACCGGCAGGCCGATCTGATGTGGCAGATCAACGCTCACGCAACCGAGGCGATCTTGCGGACGGCGGTAGAGACCGGCCTCGATCCGGTGGTCCTGGTGAGCAGTTATGCCGCCCTGTTCCCCTCCCGCGACCCTGTGATCGGACCGGACAGTCCCACCGCCACCGCGCGCAGCGCCTACGGGCAGACCAAGGCGTATGCCGACCGGGTGGCTCGGGAGCTTCAGCAATCGGGCGCGCCTGTGGTGGTGACGTACCCGGCGAGTGTTGTCGGGCCGGCGCTGCAGACGGCCGCGGGTGTGACCGAGCGCGGTTGGGCACCGATCGTCCGTTCGCGGATCGCGCCTGTGGTCGACGGGGGTATGCAGATGATCGACGTTCGCGATGTGGCCGACGCCCACGTGGCGATGATGAGGTCTGGACGCGGTCCGCGTCGGTACATCCTGGGCGGTCAGATGCTGACGTTCGCGCGCATGATCGATCTACTCGAGCGCGGAACCGGGCGCCAGTTCGTCCGTATTCCGTTGCCGGGCGGCGTGTTCCGTACACTGGGCCGAATCGCCGACACCGTGGCCGGGATTGTTCCGATCGGCGGACTGAGTTACGAGGCCGCACAGCTGCTGACGGCAGCCACTCCGACGGACGACTCGTTGACCCGTGCCGAACTCGCCCTGACCTGGCGCTCGGCGGAGACCGCGATCCTCGAAACCTTCACCACCGCTCAACCACAATGATCTGAACGGGCGAACGAGCACGCATCACAATGCGGCCGTGAGGATTTCGATGATCCTACGTCGCAGGACATCGGAGTCGTCATCGGTGGCCACCGCGCTGAGGAACAGCGCCGACCCGGCGGCGAGGGCCAAGATGGCGCGGGCATCGATATCCGGATCGGCAGACCTCGTCGACTCCGGGTCGGCGGCGAACAGCGATGCGGGCGGCCCACTGAAATCCGACCACAGGCGCCGGCGTAGGTCATCGTTCTCCCGCAGCGCCTGAAGCAATCCGGGAACCGCCGCCCGTACCTCCGGGGTGGCGAACAACTCGTGACTTCCGTTGACCGTCTCGGTGATCCACTGCACCCGGTCGGATCCGTCGAACCGCGACATGTCGGGCTCCGGTCCGAGGATCGCATGCAACACCAGTTCGGCCTTGGTACGCCACCGGCGACGTAGGCTGGCCCGCCCGACGCCGGCCTTTGCCGCGACAGCACGCAGGCTCAGGCCCTCCCACCCGACATCGAGGAGCATTTCGCGGGTCACCGCGACTATCCGGTCGTCGATCGAACCGTCCCGAGGCCGGCCCGGAGGCCTCGGCTCGTCAGCTGTCGCTTCTGTGTCCGATGTGCTCACCGCACCGATTCAATCACCGCACGGACGACTCGGGGACCGTCGGTGCGGTGGCGGGAGTGGTGGCCCGGCCGAAGATCATCGATTCGCCGATGCGATCGAACCGGTGATCGAGGGAATCGAGAAGGAAGTTCTGTCGCACGTTCCACGGACGTCTGGTGCCCGACTTCGGCAGCGCATGCGGCGATCGCAGGACGTAACCCGCCTTGATGTCCCACGCGAACTTCTCGGTGAGCACCTCTTCGCCGAGATGCGGGTAAGCGTGGGTGTAGCCATGAGACGTCATGTGCGACAGCAACTTCGCCACCGATTGCGCCGTCATGTCGGCGCGCAACGTCCATGATGCGTTGGTATAGCCCACACACCAGGACATGTTCGGCACGTCTTCGAGCATGTGGCCCTTGTAGACAAACCGATCACTCGGTTTGACGTCCTCCCCGTCGACGCTGACGGCGATCCCGCCGAGCGCTTGCAGTTGCAGTCCGGTGGCCGTGACGATGATGTCGGCGTCCAGGTGCTGCCCTGACCGGAGCCGGATCCCATCGGAATCGAACACCTCGATGTGGTCGGTGACCACGGATGCCTTGCCCTCGGCGATGGCTTTGTACAGATCAGCACCCGGCGCCAGACACATCCGTTGGTCCCACGGCTGATAGGAGGGTTTGAAGTGGGTGTCGACGTCGTAACCCTCGGGGAGATTGCGGACTGCGATGTTGCGCAGGAACCGCTTCGCGACGCCGGGCGACTTGCGTGCGACGAGGTAGATGAAGGAGTTCAGGAGAACGTTGCGCCACCGCACCACGTTGTGGGCGATCTTGCGTGGCAGCACCTTTCGGATCGCATTGGCCAACGGCTCCACCTTTGGCATCGAGATGATGTACGTGGGGGTCCGCTGGAGCATCGTCACCGAGTCCGCGGCCTCGGCAAGTGCCGGGATCAGCGTGATCGCCGTTGCCCCGCTGCCGATCACCACCACCTTCTTGCCGGTGACGTCGAGATCCTCGGGCCAGAACTGAGGATGGATCACCTGGCCGGCGAAGTTCTCCAGACCCTCGAACTCAGGTGTGTATCCCTCGTCGTAGTTGTAGTAGCCGGTGCCGAAGAACAGGAACCGGCACCGAAACGTGGTCTCGGTGCCGCCCCGCTCGGCATGCACGGTCCAGGTGTCGGTGGTCGAATCCCAATCGGCCGACCGGACTCTGGTGTCGAATCGGATGTGCCGGTCGATGCCGTACTTGTGTGCGGTGGCGGTGATGTAGTCGCGGATGTGGTCGCCGTCGGCCACCGACTCCTCACGCGTCCAGGGCTCGTACGGAAAGCTGAGGGTGAAGATGTCGCTGTCCGAGCGGATTCCGGGGTACCGGAACAGGTCCCAGGTGCCGCCGATCCTGGAACGGCGCTCGAGCAGCGTGTAGGTGAGCGATGGGTTCTTCTCGGCGATCCGGTAGGCCGCGCCGATCCCTGACAGCCCCGCGCCGATGATGACAACGTCGGTGTAGGGGATGTCGGTGTCGAAGACGTCGGACGCTTTCGGGCGCTCTTGCCCTCGGATGTGCTCTTGCCGTTGATCGTCAATCACTGCGCAGACCTCCACTTGTCGCGGCACCGGGCCGTCTGCCCGCGCGCGGCAGTGGCCGCGGGGGGCTCATCCCAGCGCGACGACCGCGCCTACCGACCCGAGGACCACGATAAGCACGACGAGGTCCATAAATCTCGGACTCCGGTCAGATCGGGACACCGATCCCACGCCACCTCGGGCTTCGATGGCGGCCGCAAGCTCGCGTCCGTTCTGGCAGGCAAGTGAACAGACGATCGGCAGGCAGGCCGCCCACCCGTTGATCCTCTCGCGCGCCGTCTGCTCTTTGTCGGACCTGCGCTGGGCGATGGTCTGCAGCAGGGTGCGGAAGTCACTGATCAGGAACGGGCACAACCGCAGCGCAAGGGCCACCGACACCGCAGCTGACTGCGCGGGGATGCCCAGCCTCGCCGCCCACCCGACCAGCCGCTGCGCAAACGCAGGTATCTCGACCATCGGGGTGGTCCAGCAGAACAACAACGCGCTGTACAGCGAGATGATCGTCATGCAGATGAGAATTCCCCAGTAAGCGGCACCGCCCAGCCCGAACTCCACCCCGCCGACGGTGACGTACGGCTCGTCGCCGCCGAGAGCGGTGATGAACCCGCCGAAGAGTGTGATCCCGACGAGCCAGAGTGGCAGGCGGGGAACGGCAGCGCGCGGCACCCTGCCCAGCACGGTCCAGCCTGCGGCGATCGTGGCGCCGACGGCAACACTGAGCCAGGTGGGTTCGAGCGCGAACATCAGCGCGATCGCCGCCAACACCACCAGTTTTGTCCCCACCCACCATTTGCGCGCGGGTGAGTCGCGGGGAAGCGTGCGCACCACACTGGCCAGGTTCGCAGTGGATTTCAGACTCGACGGCGGCGGGGCCGGCGCAACCGGCTGCCCGTCGACGGTGCCCTCGTCGACGACAATCGTCCTGTCGACGAGCTCGTCGAGCTCACCGACATCATGCGAGATCACCACGAGTGTGGTGCCCGACGCCTTCACCCGCTGCAGCGCGGCGACCATCGCGGCGCGGGCCGGGGCGTCCAGACCGGCCAGCGGCTCGTCCAGAACCAGCAGTCGCGGTTTGCAGGCGAGTAGCCCGGCCAGGGCAACCCGGCGTTGCTGACCCACCGACAGCTCGTCCACCAGCGCGTCACCGATGACCGCGGAATTGAGGCCCAGTTCGAGCAGCGCCGCGTTGGCCGCGGTGTCATCGACTCCAGCGGCATCTTTGACGTCCGCGCGGGCACGAGACCGAACGATCTGCAGGCGCGAATACTGGAACCCGAGCAACGCGTGTTGCCGTCCGTTCTGCACCGGCATCCCGTCGACCAGCACCCGGCCCGACGTGGGCTGCTGCAGCCCGGTCATCACCCTTGCAAGGGTGGACTTGCCGGCCCCGTTGGGACCGGTGAGCAGCACGGCCGAGCCCGGCTCGAAGTGCAGGTTCAACCCGCTGAAGATCTGGTTGTGCCAGGGCGTCCCGGCGTCGTGGGCGTACCCGACATCGATCAGGCTGACCTGGGCGCCGCGGATGGCGCGGCCGGCGCCGGTCGTGGTTCGCAGCTTGGTGGACACCGACGAATGGCGGGAGTCCAGCGCGATCTCCCGGTCGGCGACGGCCGATTCGTCGGTGTCGTGGGTGATCTGGAGGACGGCGGTCGCACCGTGGTCGGCGAGCGATCGGAAGATGCCGTTGACCGCCGCGCGACCCTCCTGGTCGATCATCGCCGTGGATTCGTCACTGATGAGCACGGCAGGATGTCGGGACAGCGCCGCCGCTATCGCAAGACGTTGCAGCTGACCACCCGACAGCGTCCCGGTCTCGCGGTACAACATGCCGCCCAGCCCGACCTGATCGAGCAGTGCCTCCATCTGGGTTTCGGTGAGTCCGGGATTGCCCCACGCGAGGTCGTCGGCCACCACCATGCCCAACACCTGGGTCTCGGGCCGCTGACTGATCACCGCGGTGCCACCCGGACGACCCAGTCCGACCGACCCCGGCCGGCTGACGGTGCCTGCGGTGGGATCACGTCCGGCGACCACTTTCGCGAGAGTCGACTTGCCGACCCCATTGGGCCCCGTCACCGCCACCAGTTCCCCGGCCGCGAGGGTCATCGACACATCAGCGATGACCGGCTCCGTTGCACCCGGGTAGGTGACGGCGACGTTGTCCAGACGCACAGGCAAGGGGCCGACGGGGCCGGCGTCGGGACGTCGTTCGTCGGTGTGCGGTGTGCCCAGTCGGGCGATCATCGGCGGGACCGGCCGGCGGTGAAGGAAGAACACGGTCAGTGCGGAGAACGTGACCCCCGCAATCCCGGACGCGGGAATCGCGATCCACCAGTAGTCGAGACACCAGTTGACCGCCGGGTCGACCACGGACGTGAACTGGTCGAAGCCCGCGTTGTCCATCAATCGCTTGGTGCCCCGCCACCCGTTGTCGATCTGTTTGATCATGAACTCGCGGTAGTCGGTGAACAGAGCCAGGAGACCGGTCGCGGCAGCCGCCGACGGCACCGCGATCGCGAACAGTGCGGTGAGGGTGACCCGCGGGGCGTTCCAGCCACGACGTAACGCGATTCCCGAGAGCGTGCCGAAGATCGCCGCGCTTCCGACCAGATTCGCGGCGGAGAACCCGCCGAACAAGAACGCCACGATGTACCCGGTGAGCGCGCCGAGCAGACTCACCCGCAGCCGCCGACGCCCGGCAAGGATCGCGAACGGGACGGATGCGACCAATGAGGCCGCGCCCCCGATGGGCAGGAACCGGCTCAATACACAGATCGCCGCTGCGACGTCTGCGAGGGCCGCTGCCTCGGCGATCTCGATGGCGGTGACGCGCCGACGGGCTCGGGCGCTCATCGGTTCGCTCACTGCGCCACCGGCTTCTTGTTTCTGTTGCTGTTCGATCTGTCCAGATTGCCAGAGGACCGAGCGACGGCCATCGGCCTCACGAATGATATTCGGTATGACCGCAGGTCAACCGCGGCTTCGGATCAGCCGGCCTTACGTTTTGCCGGGGCCTTCTTGGCAACGGTTGATTTCGCCGCAGCCTTCTTGGCCGGGGCCTTCTTCGCAGGTGCCTTCTTCGCGGCCGTCTTCTTCGCGGGCGTCTTGCCCGAATCGGACACCTCGCTGCCGTCGCCATCGTCGGAGTCGTCAGCCGAGCCGGTGCGGTTCTTCACCGATGCGCGCAGCGCAGCAAGCAGGTCGGCCACCTCGGAGTCGTCGTCTTCGTCATCCGCCTTCTCGGGTGCGGTGAACGCTTCGGTGCCCTCCGCCTTGGCCTCGATCAGCTTGCTCAACTCGTTCTGATAGGTGTCCTCGTATTGGCTCGGGTCGAAGTCTGCTGACATCGACTCGATGAGCGAGGCCGCCATCTTGAGTTCCTGCGGCTTGAGGTCGGGCGACTCGTCGAGTGACGGGAATGCCGCCTCGCGGACTTCGTCCGGCCACAGCAACGTCTGGAGGGTCAGTACATTTCCGACCACTCGTAGAGCCGCCAACCGGGTGCGGTTACGGAGGGTGAAGGTGGCGATGGCCAGCCGGTCTGTGTCTTTGAGAGCCTCACGCATCAGCGCGTACGCTTTCGGCGACTTGCTGGCCGGCTCCAGGTAATAGGGCTTGTCGAAGTAGATCGGGTCGACCTGATCAACCGGGACGAAGTCGGTGATCGAGATCTCCGGACTGCGCTGGACGGGCAGTTCGGCCAGATCATCTTTGGTCAGCACCACGGTCTGACCGGTGTCGCTCTCGTACGCGTTGGCGATCTGCGAGAACTCGACCTCTTCGTCGGTGCCCTCGCGGACCTTTCGATATCGGATGCGGGTGCCGTCGTTCGAGTCGACCTGGTGGGATTTGCGATCGTGACTCTCGGTCGCCGAATAGACCTTGACCGGTACGTTGACCAAGCCAAAGCTGAGATCGCCTTTCCAGATCGAGCGCATATCGTCATTGTGCAGGTATCTCGCACAAGACGCAGCCCCCTCCACCAGGAAAGTCCCTCCACCAGGAAAGTCGCAGCCATGGCCAGCCGCAACACGCTCGAGGTCGACGGTCACAAGATCGCCGTGACCCACCTCGACAAGGTGATCTACCCGGCAACCGGGACCGTCAAGGCGCAGGTCATCGAGTACTACAGCGACATCAGCTCGATGATGTTGCCGCACATCCGTGACCGGCCGGTGACCCGCAAGAGGTGGCCCGACGGGGTGAACTCGACGCCGTTCTTCGAGAAGAACCTGCCTGACCACGCTCCGGAATGGCTCGGCCGGGTCCGTCTGGATCACAGCGACCGCAAGGTGGTCTACCCGGTGCTGACCTCGCGCGCCGAGTTGGTCTGGCTCGCACAGCAAGCCGCGTTGGAGCTGCACGTGCCCCAGTGGACGCTGCCTCAAGGCCAGGCCGACGTCCCGTACAAAGTCGATCGCATGACCGATCGAGTGGTCCTCGACCTCGACCCCGGGCCGGACGTCACGTTGTTCCAGTGCGCGAAGGTGGCGCTACGCATCAAGGAGATGCTCGACGGTATCGGGCTGCCGTGCTTTCCGGTGACCAGCGGCTCCAAGGGAATCCACATCTATTTCCGGCTCGACAAGGCCATCTCGTCGGATTCCGCACGCAAGGTCGCCAGACAGATCGGCACCCAGTTGCAGAGCGAGACTCCCGATCTGGTGACTGCTCAGATGACCAAGTCAGTGCGCGGGGGCAAGGTGTTCGTCGACTGGAGCCAGAACAGCGCTTCCAAGACCACGCTGGCCCCCTACTCGATGCGTGGCCGCGAGGAACCCTGGGTTGCCGCTCCCCGACACTGGGATGAGCTGGCCGACAGGGACATCCGGCACATCCCGTTCGACGAGATGCCGGACAGGCTCGAACAGTTCGGCGATTTGCTGATCGGACTCGAGGCAGAATCCGGTGACGGCACGGTCGCGGCAGACCCAGAAAAACCCCGGAAGCCCGCGCCCGGTCGGGCCGCGGCATCCCCGCCGGTGGTCGACCTCGGGGAGTACCGACGCAAGCGCGACGAGCGAAAGACCCCGGAGCCGTTCGGCGACAGCCGATCCGAAGACGAGCAGGCCGCCGGACCCATCTTCGTGATCCAGGAGCACCACGCCCGCCGCCTGCACTACGACTTCCGGCTCGAACGGGGCGGTGTGCTCGTGTCGTGGGCCGTGCCCAAGAACCTGCCGCTCGACGGTGACCAGAATCGGCTCGCCGTGCAGACCGAGGACCACCCGATCGACTACGCCGACTTCGCAGGCGACATCCCCGCTGGCGAATACGGAGGCGGGCATGTCGAGATCTGGGACCGCGGCACCTACGAGACCGAGAAGTGGCGCGACAAAGAGATCATCGTCCGCTTGCACGGGGAGCGCATCCAGGGCCGGTATGCGCTGATCAAGACCGGCGACAAGAACTGGCTGGCGCATCTGATGTCCGACGAGCCGCGGCCGATCGTGCCCGACAGCCTCGCCGACCCACGACCGATGCTCGCCACCGACGAGCTCATCGAAGAACTGACCGATGACAAGTGGGCTTTCGAGGGCAAGTGGGACGGTTACCGGATCCTGTTGCGCTACATCGAAGGAAAGCTCCAGCTCACGTCGCGTTCGGGCATCGACATGACCAAGGATTTCCCCCAGCTCCACCCCATCGCCGACGATCTCGGACTGCTCGACGTGGTGCTCGATGGCGAGGTGGTGGCGTTCGACGAGAAAGGCCGGACCAACTTCACCCGGCTCGCCGGGCGTAGCACTGCCACCGAAGACCTCGACATCAAGTTCTTGCTGTTCGACATCCTCTACCTCAACGGTTCGTCGCTACTCAAACTCAAGTGGGAGGACCGGCGCAAACTGCTCGAGGAAGTCGCGCAGGCGTTTTCGTCGGACTCGCGGGTGCAGCTGCCGCCGCTCCTCGAGGGTCCCGGCTCCAATGCCGTTGCCTTCAGCCGTGAACGGGGCTGGGAAGGGGTGGTGGCCAAGCGCCGCGATTCCATCTATCAGCAGGGCCGCCGCACAAAGACGTGGCGGAAACAGAAGAACTGGACCGATATCGAGGTGGTGATCGGCGGCTGGCGTCCGGGCAAAGGAGGCCGCAGTCAACGCATCGGGTCACTGCTGATGGGGCTACCGGAGGCAACCGGTCTCCGTTACGTGGGTCGGGTCGGCACCGGCTTCACCGACAGCCAGCTCGAGTCCCTGATGGAGGAACTCGAGCCGCTGCGCCGCAAGACCTCGCCATTCATCGGCAGCCTCGATCGGCCCGTCGAATCCGACGCCGTGTGGGTGTTGCCGAAGCTGGTGGCCGATGTGAGATTCATGGACTGGACGAGCACCGGTCATCTGCGTCACCCGTCTTGGCGCGGGATCCGCCGCGACAAGCTTCCCGGGGACCTGTGACAGCGGGCCGGCGACACATCCCGCCGACAATCGGCCGATGCTGAACGCGTCGTATTGTTCGCGGCGCGTTACGGTCTAGCCTGGCGCTCGTCGTGACCCCCCTCGCTCGTTCGCCCCGAATTGGGTACCCCGAGTACTGGCTGCCCGAATCGGTCGGCCCAGATCGGTCGCCACAGCCGTACAGAAGGAGGCCACGTGCTCGTCGTCGCGCACATGAGTGATCTGCATTTCAACGGGACCCTCCGTGCCCGCCGGCGCATCACCGCTGTGCTCGACTACATCAACTCACGTGCCGAGGGCATCGACGCGCTGGTGATCACCGGCGACATCACCGACACCGGCAAGCAGTCGCAGTACGAGGAAGCGGCGGCCACCCTCCGCAGCGATTTGCCGATGCTCATCTGCCCCGGCAACCACGACGACCGCGGCGAGTTCAGTCACGGCCTCCTCGGCACTCACATCACCGACCGGCCCCTCAATCACTCCCGGACCATTGCAGGTGGCCTGTTCCTGGTGTGCGACAGCTCGATTCCCGGACGCAACGAGGGGTACCTCGACGATGCGACCATCGCGTGGATGGATGCCGAGATCTCCTCGGCCGGTCCACACGTGCCGGTGTTCGTCGCCTTCCACCACCCGCCGGTCACGCTGCAGATGCCGTTCATGGACACCATTCGTCAGACTGGCGAAGAGCGACTGATCGCCCTGGTCGACAAGCACCCGAACATCGTCAACTTCATGTGCGGCCACGCGCACACCGGTGCGGTCACCGCCTTCGCCGGACGCCCGATGTGCCTCGCGCCGGGGGTGGCGTCAACGCTGAACCTGCCCTTCGAAGGCGCCGAGGTGATCAACGAGGGCCAGCCTCCCGGTCTCGCCTTCCACGTGTATGCCGAAGGCCGTGTGATCAGCCATTTCCGCTCGGTGCCGGTTTAGCGACTCAGCATTTCGATCAGTGCCGCCGGTGCGGCGTTCTGCCCGACCCGGCGGCAGCCGTCGAGTTCCACGGACAAGGCAGCTCCGCCTGAGCCGTCGGCCCTAGATAGTCGAATCGACACCAATCGAGTCGCCGTGAGAATGCAGGGCGCCGCGACAGGCGCGCCGAGGACGGAGCGGATCGCGTCCGAGCTTTCCCGCGCCGTCAGCCATAGGTACCACCCGCCACCCTGCGCCGGCTCATCCACTCCGTGCCGGCAGGCCTGGAGCGGCCCGACATCGTCGATCGGCAGCGCCAGATCAGCAAGAAGTGGGCGAGCGGACAGGTTCAAAGCTCGGCGTTTTTTCTCTGTCGCGGCCGTGCCGGAGTAGACACCTCCCACGGATCCGCTGAACCGCTGGGTGCAGTTGCGGGGCAGGGTGATCGGGACTCCGGTGTCGAAAGACTCCCGCCCGACTTCGTGCAGCGCTCTGAGCGCATCCAGAGGCTCGTCTCGAAAACTGCACGGGACCGACGGCCAGGCAGGCCGGAATGCGCGACCTCGGGAGTCGACCAGCCACAGCCCGACAGCCGGGTCCACACTGATGGCGCAGCTGATCGAAACGTTGTCGGGGTAGCGCCTTGATTCGATCGAGAACGCCTCCACCACCGCGGCAACATCGCCGGCCAGCGACACGGCGTCGACTGTTGAGTTCCCCGCCGGGTTCTGGGCGAGTTCACACCGCACCACGGACACCGGATCGAAGTCGTCAGGTGGGTAACCGAGCTCCGGGGCCGGAGCGATGTCCGCCGAAGGCCATACTCCTAAGCCGGTCAAACCCGTGTAGATGTCCTGGGTCAAGCAGTCGGCGCGGTTGACGATCGGTGCTGCCTTCGGGGTGAACAACACGAAGTCGGGACCGAAGATCATCCCGGGGGCACAGGCTGTCGCCAGCACCCCGACGATCGCGACGAGGATCAGGCGCACCGTCGGTCTGTGCTCGGCTCTCAGCCCCTTGCGTCGGGAAGGCCGAGCACGCGAGAGGCGTCGAGGTATGTGTCCCACTGGTCCACCTTCGCAGGCACGGCCACATGGGCGAACAGATCGGTGATTGTTGTCGTCGCACGGGCCACCTTGACGCCGGCGACCTGGAAGTCGACGGTCGCGCGGCGCACCTGGTCGGGCGAGGTCACCAGCACCACATCGCGAAGTCGCAGCTCCGCGGCTTTCTCGGCACCGAGCAGTGCGCTCTGCACCAGGGTGGTCGCGCGTGGTTCCACGTGAATCATCGACGAAGCGATGGCCTTTGCCGTCAGCCATTCTCGGATGCCCGGGTTGTTGCCGACGACGATGATGGGCGATTGCGGGGCCGCCACGGCCTGAAGCCAGGCCGCCACCAACCGGGCGGTCATCTCGCCGTCGAAACCACCGCCCGCCGGTGGGCCGACACCGATGAGAACGATGCCGGTGGACGGCGACAGCAGGCGCGGTACCGGATCGGGACCGACCAGTACTCCCGTGTTGACAGCGGTCAGTGCCCGCGAGATCACCTCTGCGCGAGCGGGATCGACACTCCGCAATGTGTTCACCGCCGCCTGGGTGGTGGCCCTGTCGGCGTTGTAGTCCGACCACAGCGCCTGGAGCGCCAATGCATCAGCGTCGCGCGGGTTCGCCGCGAGCAACCTGCGCAGAGCGTTCAGACCGGTCCCGATGTCGCCGGTGCGGAACCCCAGCTGGGCGGCGTTGTACATGCCGGTCACGTCGCCTGCCGACGCCGTCGGCATCACGGCGATGGTCGGGCTGATCACGGTCGGAACCATGGCCACCGCCCCCGTGGACATGCCGATTGCCGCCGCGGCAACCACGAACGTCCGATTAATGCGCGTCACACGCGCAACATGAGTCACTACAGCCACAGTAGGACACCCGAGCTACGGCCTCGCACCCACGCGGTCTCAGGTCAGTAACAAGCGAGAGGGTCAGCCGGCGCCGTGCCGCCGCCCTTGGTCATCCTCACCAGGGCGTATCGACCTGCCGTTCGTGGACGGGCGCCGCAGTCTTCCAGCTCTCGACGCCGTGGTCGGGAGTGCCGATGATCGTCTCGCCTGCCGTCACCTCGGCCCAGTGGGCATGGTTGATCTGATGCAGCGAGAAGCAGGCGTTCAGCGCGTTGTAGAAGCCCATGTTGTCGACGGATTGGTTCACCGATTCCTTGATCAGGAGGGAGGCAACCGTCGGACGCTGAGCGATCCGGCGAGCCAGATCCAGGGTCTTGTCGGCGAGTTCCTCGGGGGCGAAGATCTTGCTCACCATCCCGATCTGATGCGCCTCCTGCGCGCTGATCGAATCCCCGGTCAGCAGAAGCTCTTTGGCCCGCCTCGGCCCGAACTCCCACGGATGACCGAAATACTCGACACCACACATGCCCAGCCGGGAGCCGACGACGTCGGCGAACATGGTGTCGGTGTCCGCGGTGATGAGGTCGCAGGCCCACGCCAGCATCAGACCCGCGGCGTACACGGTGCCATGCGTCTGGGCGATGGTGATCTTGCGCAGGTTTCGCCACCGCCGGGTGTTGTCGAAGAAGAAGTGCCACTCCTGGAGCATCCGGGCTTCGGTGCCCGCTTTGGTTCCGCCATAGGTGGTCATGGTCGGATGCTGGTCCGGTCCGGGTGCTCGCTCGGCCCGGTCGTCCGACGACCCGAGATCGTGGCCGGAGGTGAACATGGGACCGGTGCCGCCGAGGATGATCACCCGCACCCGGTCATCTGCCTCCGCGGTCTCGAATGCCTCGTCGAGCTCGACCAGCAGGCCGCGGTTCTGGGCGTTGCGCGTCTTCGGCCGGTCCAGCATGATCCGGGCGATGGCGCCGTCGTCGATGATCTCGTAGGTCAGGTATGGGGGCATGAATTTCTCCCGTCGGATGCGGACAAGTTAATCCAGATTCGCACGTCCGCACCCCGGATCGGTCCTACCGCGTTTCGCTCGGCGTGGCCGGGCCTCCCGGGCAAGGTCTGCAACCACCGCACGCTCGGCCGGTGGTTGTATGGAAGTCGAACAGCCTTACCGTGCTCGGACGCTAGGAGATCCACATGGCCGCCCCACTTTCCCGACGCGATCTCGACTTCATGCTCTACGAATGGCTTGATGCCACCGCGTTGATCGAGCGCAAACGCTATGCCGAGCATTCCCGTGAGACGTTCGACAGCATCCTCGACCTCAGTGAAGACATCGCCATCAAGCGGTTTGCCACACACAACAAGAAGGCCGACCAGAACGAGCCCACAATGGGTGCCGACGGCAAGGTCGAGATGATCGACGAGGTCGGCGCCGCACTCGACGAGTTCAGCAAGGCCGGATTCATCGCGGCCCAATTCGACGAAGAGGTCGGGGGCATGCAACTGCCCACGGTGGTGACCCGTGCCGCGATGGCGTGGTTCCAATCCGCGAACGCATCCACGTCGTCCTATCCCTTCCTGACGATGGCGAACGCGAACCTGTTGGTGGAGTACGGCACCGACGAGCAGATCGACACCTGGGTGCGGCCGATGCTCGAAGGCCGTTTCTTCGGCACCATGTGCCTGTCCGAACCGCAGGCCGGTTCATCGCTCGCCGACATCACCACCAAGGCGCTGCCCGTCGACGACGGCAGCTATCGCATCACCGGCACCAAGATGTGGATCTCCGGCGGCGATCACGAATTGTCCGAGAACATCGTGCATCTCGTGCTGGCCAAGGCACCCGATGGCGGCCCGGGCGTCAAAGGCATCTCGCTGTTCGTGGTGCCGAAGTTCCTCGCCGACGGAACCCGCAATGACGTTGTGCTGGTGGGCCTCAACCACAAGATGGGTAACCGCGGCACCACCAACACCCTGCTGAACTTCGGGGAGGGCAAGTATCGGCCGGCGCCGGAAACCGGTGCGGTCGGCTATCTCGTGGGCGACGTGCATCGCGGTCTGTCGTACATGTTCCGGATGATGAACGAGGCCCGGATCGGTGTCGGGTTCCTGGCCACCTCACTCGGCTACGCCGGTTATCAGCAGTCGCTCGAGTACGCCAAGACCCGCACTCAGGGCCGCGTGCCCACCAGCAAGGACCCGGCCTCCGTGCCGGTGCCCATCATCGAGCACGCCGATGTCAAACGAATGCTGTTGGCGCAGAAGTCATACGTGGAGGGAGCCCTGGCCCTGGGACTCTACTGCTCCAAGTTGGTCGACGAACAGCAGACTGCTCCCTCGCCGGAAGAAGCCGCCCGGATCGAGTTCCTGCTCGACGTGCTCACCCCGATCGCCAAGAGCTGGCCGTCGCAGTGGTGTCTGGAAGCGAACAGCCTGGCCATCCAGGTGCTCGGAGGGTACGGCTACACCAAGGAGTTCGATGTCGAGCAGCTCTACCGGGACAACCGCCTCAACCCCATTCACGAAGGCACGCACGGCATTCAGGGCCTGGACCTACTCGGCCGCAAGGTGGTGATGAAGGGCGGCGCCGGGTTGCAGCTGCTCGTCGACGCCATCTCCGCCACCATCGACCGGGCCGCGAGCGTGGACGCAGACAAGGCAGACGCCTTGCGGGCGGCCGTCGATCGGCTGGTCGAGGTCACCGGGCAGCTGTGGTCCGCCGGAGACCCGGCGGTCAGTCTGGCGAACTCGTCGATTTACCTCGAGGCCACCGGACACGTGGTGATCGCCTGGATGTGGCTCGAGCAACTCATCGCGGCCGATGGTGCACAGGGCGACTTCTACGACGGCAAACGTGCTGCGGCCCAGTACTTCTATCGATATGAACTGCCCCGCACCGGCCCGCAGTTCGATCTTCTGGCCGACCTGGACCGCACAACTCTGGACGCCGACCCGAACTGGTTCTGACCCAGAGGGGCGGTCGAACCCACACACCCTCCGGCTCCGGCCACGACCTCCGGTTGCAACCGGAGGAACTCACCGATGCCGGAGGGGCTGGGTTGGACCCAGCCCCTCCAGCATCGGTGTCAGCTCTAAAGCGCTTTGAGTTCTTCGATGACCAGGCCGACGGACTTCTTGGCGTCACCGAAGAGCATCGAGGTGCCTGGTGCGGTGAACAACGGGTTGTCGATACCGGCGTAACCCGATGCCATGCCTCGTTTGAGAACGATGACCGAGCGGGATTGGTCGACGTTCAGGATCGGCATCCCGTGGATCGGGGACGACGGGTCGTTGCGCGCGGCGGGGTTGGTGACGTCGTTGGCGCCGATGACCAGGGTGACGTCGGTGCGCGAGAACTCACCGTTGATGTCGTCCATTTCCTTCATCGCGTCGTACTCGACATCAGCCTCTGCCAGAAGCACATTCATGTGTCCGGGCATACGTCCGGCGACCGGGTGGATGGCGTACTTGACCTCCACACCCTTGTCTTCGAGGATGCTCGCCATGTCCTTGACCGCATGCTGGGCCTGCGCCACGGCCAGGCCGTAACCGGGAACCACGATCACCTGCGAGGCATAGGCCATCTGGATCGCCGCATCGGCGGCCGAGGTGGCCTTGACGGTGCCCTGCTCACCGGCGGGACCGCCCACCGCTGCGTCACCGCCCCCGCCGAACGACCCGAACACGATCGCCGGGATGGACCGGTTCATCGCCGTGGCCATCAGGTTGGTCAAGATCGAACCCGATGCGCCGACGATCATGCCGGCCACGATCATCGCGGTGTTGTTGAGCGCCAAACCGGCTGCCGCCGCCGACAATCCGGTCATCGCGTTGAGCAGCGAGATCACCACAGGCATGTCCGCGCCGCCGATCGGCAGCACCACGAACAACCCCATGATGCCGGCAGCGATCAGCACCAGCACGATCCACCACTGCGACGAGCCCTCGCCCGGGGTGGCGTTGACACCGATGTACACACACGCCGCCACAGCAACGATCAACAAAGCGATGTTCGCGAGCTGGAAGGTCTTGGCGTTCTTGACGAACGCCTTCTCGACCTTCTTGTTCATCAACTCCTGCAGCTTGAGGAAAGCGATCAGCGAGCCCCAGAACGACACCGAACCGATGATCGCCGCGAACAGCGACCCGATCACGATGTGAATGGTCGGGGATTCACCGTGCTTGAACTCGGAAAACCCTGCCGTCTCGATGAACTCGGCCCACGCGATCAACGCCACCGTGCCACCACCGACACCGTTGAACAACGCCACCAACTGCGGCATGGCCGTCATCTTGGTGCGTTTGGCCGGTGGCACACCCAAGATCACACCGATCAGCAGACCCGCCGCGATCAGGATCCAGTTGATGGCATATGTGTCACGGATGTCGATGAGCGTCGCGACAACGGCCAAACCCATACCGGCCGCGGCAATCCAGTTGCCACGGACCGCGGTCTTGGGACCTGTCAGCCCGGACAGACCGAAGATGAACAGTGAGAACGCAACGATGTAGAGGATCTGGACGAGGTTGTTCATTTGTCAGCTCCCTCGGCCGGCGCGACCGGCGCCTTCTTGCTCTTGAACATGCCCAACATCCGGTCGGTGACCAAGAATCCACCGACCACGTTCAGGGTTCCGAATATCAACGCGATGAACGCGATGATCCGCACACCCCACGGGGCGTCATCAGGCAAGCGGCCCAACACGATCAACGCACCCAACACGACGATGCCGTGAATGGCGTTGGTACCCGACATCAACGGCGTGTGCAACGTGTTGGGGACCTTCGAGATGACGGCGAAGCCCACAAAACCCGCCAACACCAAAATCGCGATGTTCGCCAATAGACCCGTATACATCTCAGGCACCTGCCTTCACGTCAGTCGTCTCGCGCGTCACGCACGCTTTGGCCAGCACTTCGTCGTCGAAGTCCGGGGCGAGGTTGCCCTCGTCATCGAGCATCAACTCCAACAGCGCAAGAATGTTCTTGGCGTACAGCTCCGAGGCGTGCTCGGGCATCCCCGCAGGCAAGTTGAGCGGCGAGCAGATCATCACGTCGTGCTTGACGACGTCCTGGCCCGGTTCGGTCAGCTCGCAGTTGCCGCCGGTCTCACCGGCCAGGTCCACCACCACCGAGCCCGGCTTCATGCCTTCCACCGCAGCGGCGGTCACCAGACGCGGCGCCGGGCGACCGGGCACCAGCGCGGTGGTTATCACCACGTCGAATCCCTTGATCGCGTCCTCGAGAGCCTGCTGCTGCTTGGCCCGCTCGTCGTCGGTGAGTTCACGGGCATAACCACCCTCACCGGCAGCGTCGATACCCAGATCCAGCCACTGACCGCCCACCGACTTGACCTGCTCGGCCACCTCCGGACGCACGTCATATCCGGTGGTCCGCGCACCCAACCGCTTCGCCGTCGCCAACGCCTGCAACCCGGCCACACCCACCCCGAGCACCAACACCGTCGCGGGCTTCACCGTGCCGGCGGCCGTGGTCAACATCGGAAAGAAGCGGGTGGAGCGCTCAGCAGCCAAGATCACGGCCTTGTAGCCGGCCACGTTGCCCTGCGACGACAACGCATCCATCGACTGTGCACGCGAAATCCGCGGAATGGCCTCGACCGCAAACCCCTGCACACCGGCCGACTTGAGGGCACCGATCTGATTCTCGGCATTACGCGGAGCGAGGAACCCGATCAACGACGACCCCGACTTGAGCTTGCCGATCTCCTCATCGGTGGGGGCGTCAACCTTCACCACCACATCCGCTGACCACGCATCACCGATCGAGGCACCAGCAGCCACATACAGCTCATCGGGAATGAGCGCGCCCAAACCCGCGCCGGACTCCACGATCACCGACACACCTTTATTCACCAAAGACGCCGCAACCTTCGGAACCAACGCGACCCGACGCTCTCCCGCAGCCGTCTCGCGCACAACGCCGACACTCATACACGCTCCCTCGTCGTGGGTGCGGGCAAGTCACACGGTGCGGCCCGTTTTCGCCGCCCAGAATTTTTTGCCCACCAATGCCTGATGTGGCGCACGACACGCGCACGCCACATCACTTTGATGGAACATAGCATGATCAAATGGCCTGCCCGGTGTGGCATAGCGCACTGCGATGAGTGACACAGATCTCGACTGTTGCCTCTTTGATCAGCGCGTTTGGGCCGAACAGACGAACAACAGGTTTTGTCAGAACTGCACTGCGGTGACGACCTCGCCAGTCGGCTGCGGTGAGCCGCCCTCGGGTTCGATGGTCACCGCGATCCGGTCAGAACCGATGAGGTCCGTGATCGGAACGGCCTGACGGACGGGCTCGGCGCCCATCGTCCCCACCGAGGTCGGATCGTGGCTCTCGCCGAGCAACCACATCTGGTACGTCTGTCCGGGCGGAGTGGGCGGTAGGCCCTCGGCGATCACGACAGCCTGATTGGCCTCTCGCGAGGTCGCGACGATGACGCTTCCGCCGTCGCTGAGCGAGTCCCGCTTCAGTTGCATGTCCGCCGATCCGAGGATGGCCATCGTCTGCTGTTCGAGTGCACTGACCGGCGCCTTCTCCTCGGGCGCCGTGACCCGGCCGACCGTGACGCCGCCGATCACCAAGATCAGCGCGGCCGCAGCGGCACCGACGGCGATGCTGAAACGGCGTCGGCGATCGGCCAGGCTGATCACCTTTGCCGGCTCGGCGTCGGCCTGCGGCACCGCAGTCGGAAGTGCCGCGAGCACCGCTTCTCGCAACTGGGGTGGTGGGGGCGTCTCGTCGACTGCGGTCATCTCCACGAGAGCTTCGCGGGTGCGGCCGATTTCCCGCAGGTACCGAGACCGCACGGGTTCGGCTTCCTGGGCGAGTTCGCGTTCGAGGCGCTCCACCTCGTTGTCGTCCAGGGCGTTGATCGCATAGAGCTCGACATGCTCGTCGAGCCAGCTGTGGTCAGCCATGTGAAGTCGCCTCCAAGCAGTCTTTGAGGCGTCGCAGTCCGTCGCGGATGCGGGATTTGATGGTCGGGAGTGCGGCGTCGAGCCGCTCGGCGACCTGCCGGTAGGTCATACCGCCGTAGTACGACAGCTCGATACTCTGCCGCTGGGTGGCGGTGAGACTGCCGAGACACACCATCACGTCGGATCGTTCTTCGGCCGCCACGACCGAGTCGGCGACGGTGTCGGTGGGGGTCTCCACGTTGGAGACCGAGTAGTCGTGGCCGCGCTTGCCCGCCGCTTCCTCACTCCGGACCCGATCGACGGCGCGCCGATGGGCGATGGTGAGCAGCCAGCTCAGAGCCGAACCCGATGCGGGATCGAAACTGTCCGCCTTCTGCCAGACCTGCAGGTACACCTCCTGCACTGTCTCCTCTGCGTAGCCACGATCGCGCAGAACTCGAAGGATCAGCCCAAAAACACGGGAACCCGTCGCGTCGTACAGCTCGGCGAAAGCCTGTCGATCATGGCCGGCCGTCCTGATCAACAGATCAGCCAGATCTACCCGAGCTCCGGGAATTCGGTCGGTCACATCCATGACACTAGCGATAGTCATCAAGACACCTACTCGATCCGGAACACCCGGTTGTGCCAACCGGTCGCTCCGTCGGGGATGGGGGCCACCCTCTCTTCGGGCTGCACTGCCCCCGTTTCGTCAGTTGCGCGGCAATAAACCGTGTGTTGGCCGGGGGTGGCCTGCCAGGTCCAGAACCACTGTCGCCAGGTGTCATTGGAGTACTCGGTGGCCAAGGTCGCGGTGTTCCACGGGCCGTTGTCGACCCTCACCTCGACCTTCGCGATACCGCGGTGCTGCGCCCAGGCGGTGCCGGCGATCACCACATCTCCCACGGGCAACTTCGACAATCCTGCGGGCCTGTCGATCCGCGAGGCGGTCTTGATCGGCGCCTTGACGCCCCAATCCCTCTTGGTCCAGTAGGCCTCGGCCTTGTCGAAGCGAGTGATCTCCCAGTCGACAACCCATTTGGTCGCCGAGACGAAGCCGTACAGACCGGGCACGAGCTGGCGAACGGGATAACCGTGCTCCAGGGGCAGGGGTTCGCCGTTCATCCCGATGACAAGCATCGCGTCGCGCCCGTCTGTCAGGGCATCGATGGGCGTGCCGGAGGTCCAGCCGTCGACGCTGGTGGAGAACAACATGTCGGCGTCGTCTTGCACGCCGGCGCGCTCGAGGATGTCCTTGATCGGGTAGCCGGTCCAGCGAGCCGTGCCCGCCAGGTTGCCACCGACCTCGTTGGAGACGCAGGTCAGCGTGATGATCCGCTCCTGCGCTTGCATGTCCATGAGGTCGTCCCAGGTCAGGGTGACCTCGTTGTCCACCATGCCGTGGATCTTCAGGCTCCACTCACCGGTGGTGAGTTTTGGGACCTGGAGCGCGGTGTCGATGCGGTAGAACTCTGCGTTGTTCGTCATGAACGGCGTCGCGCCGTCGATCCCGACATCTGCGCCCGCGGGAATCGGCGCCGCGCCGCTGGCCGGACGGGGAAGCCGGACCCTGCGCCGGTCGGCGATCACATCGCCCATCGTCGACACCTGCCGGCCGATGAACGCTGCTGCCACCGAGGCCGCCGCCACCACGCCTGCCGAGATGCCGAACTGTCGCCTCGACAGTCCTCGCGAACCGGAATCGGACGAGCTCGTGGCGGCGTGGGATCCGGTGTCAAGCGGCGCGGAGACCTCCTTGGTGCCACCACCATCGCGTCCAGCGCGTCTGCCTCTGAAGAGAAACCCTCGTAAACCCCTCAGCACCAGTATGCCGACCACCATTGCCACCAAAGACGGTGCGGCATACCACGTGTCAGATGTCGGACGATGGAGCGCAGCGAGCACACCGAAAGCTCCGAACGCGACGATGAGTGCCGAACCGATTGGAACAGTGCGCCGTTCGGCTATCCCGGCGACGATCGCGAGTACAACCACCGCACCGGCGATGCCCCACAACAGAACCGGCTTGTCATTGGTGCCAAAGGTGTCGATCGCGAACTCGCGGACCGGAGCCGGGGCTCGGTCGACGAGGAACGACCCGACTGCATAGAAGGGAGATGCATAAGACGAGACGGCCGCTGCCGCCAGTTCGCCGGCCGCCAAGCCGGCGCCAACCGCGATCAGGCCGGCAAGCCCGTCGCGTGCTATCGCTGCGATTCGCAATTGCTCAGCCTTTCAAGAGAAGTCATCAGGTCGTTATCGATGAGGGATTCGGCGCCGAGAACGTTACGGATGGTCATGACCTCTTTGAAAAAGTTTCCGATCCGCACCCATCCGATTTCGGCGCAGCTCCGAACCTGCAGTGATCGACCAAGTGATCGACACACTCCGCCACAAAGTGGTGGACGAAGTCGTTTGCGCCTCCGTACAAGACAGCAATGGATAGGACAGCGAACATGGCTCTCAAACGAATTCAGCGACTTGCAGTGACCGTGGCGGGCGTCGGCCTGGCAGTAGGACTCGTGGCGGGGTGTTCGGACGACAGTTCCGACTCGTCCTCGAGCACCGCGGCATCGGCGCCGATGACCTCTTCCGAAATGACCTCGGGCTCAAGCTCGTCGATGGAGCCGGCCTCCCTCGTCGGACCGGGCTGCGCGGCATACGCAGAGGCCAACCCCACCGGCGCGGGCTCCGTGAACGGCATGGCGATGGATCCCGTCGCCACCGCCGCATCCAACAACCCGATGCTCAAGACCCTGACCCAGGCGGTCTCCGGACAGCTCAACCCGCAGGTCAACCTCGTCGACACCCTCAACGGTGGCGAGTTCACCGTCTTCGCGCCGACCGATGATGCCTTCGCCAAGATCGATCCGGCCACCATCGAGACACTGAAGACCGACAGCGCTCTGCTGACCAAGATCCTGACCTACCACGTCGTACCGGGCCAGCTGACCCCCGAGCAGGTCGCCGGCATGCAGACCTCAGTCGAGGGCCAGGCCGTCAACGTGACCGGCTCGGGCGACTCGCTCAAGGCCAACGATTCGGCAGTGGTCTGTGGTGGTGTGAAAACCGCCAACGCAACCGTCTACCTCATCGACACCGTGATGATGCCCCCGGCCATGTGATCCATGTCCGACGCGTCATCTCACCGCTGAGGTAGATCAAGATTCGGGCCGGGACGGTTCACCCCCCGACCGGCCGTCCCGGCCCGAGTCGCATGCCGATAACACAATTTGCCGAGGTCTCCCATATCGTGGGGGTGTGACGGTAGGCCCGATCCCTGGTGATCAGATCGAAACCGCTCCGGCGGAGTCCGATCCGGCCGAGCGGCGAACCATAGTCGACTTTCTGCGCAGACCTGTTTCAGTTCAGGTTCTGCGCTTTTGTGCTGTCGGGATCGCGTGCACTACTGCGTATGCGCTGATGTACCTGAGTCTTCATCCGCTGATCGGCGCGCAGGCCGCGAACTTCGTCTCGATGCTGATCGCGGCCGTTCTCAACACCGGCGCCAACCGCGCCTTCACTTTCCGGCTTCGCGGCCAGCGGATGATCCTGCTCCATCACGTGCAGGGCATCGCGGTGTTCGCGTTCGGCTGGTCGCTGAGCGCCTTCTCACTGTTCGTCCTCCACCAGATCTCAGAGCACCCCTCGAGTAAATTGGAACTCGCCCTGCTCATGCTGGTCAATCTGATCGCGACAGCGGTGCGGTTCTTCACCTTCCGGCATGTCTTCTCACGGGCTCTGGCCCGCCAGCTCGAGGCCGGCGGCCAGAGAACCCGCTAAAGCGACGCTGCGTGCCGGCCGGCCCGACGACCGAAGAACGACCCCTCGCCCAGCTGCGTTCCACTGGCGTAGCCCTTACCGTCCTGGGCGATGTTCGCTGCACCTGCGCCTGCGGCATATAGCCCGGTGATGACCGAGCCGTCGTCGGTGAGCACCTGGCCTTCGGCGGAGGTGGCAAGACCGCCCATCGTGAATCCGGCGTACATCGCCTTGCCGAGCGACATGTCGAATGCCGCCCATGGCCCGTTGTCCTGGGGCGCGAGCCACTCCGCACGCTTGCCGAAGTCCGGGTCTTCACCGCGGGCGGCGTTCTCGTTGTACCGATCCAGCGTCTTCTGCAGATGTCCTGACGGGATACCAAGTCCGTCCTCCATCTCGGCCACGGTTTCCCAGCCGTCGATGAACGGGACGAGAGGGAACTCCGGGCGTTCCATGTGTGCTTCGTCCACGATGAGGTAGGCGATCGCGTCCGGCTGCTCCATCACGAATGCCGATGTGCGCGAGTGATAGGAATCCTCGTTGACGAAACGCCGGCCGTTTTTGTTCACCGCAAGGCCGGTCAGGAGGATCGACGGCGGGTACAGCGGCGCGGTGACAAACGACTGATCCATGTGCTTGAGTCCGCCACCCACCGACGCGCCCAGCCGGATCCCCAAGCCGTCGTCGTAGGTGCTGCCGAGGGTGTACGGCTTCTCGGCCAGTTCCGGCGTGAACTCGGCGACCATCGATTCGTTCATCACGAACCCGCCGGCCGCGATGATCACCGCCTTTGCGCGGATGAAACCGGTCTCCTGCAATCGCTTCCACTTCAGTCCGACAACGGTGCCGGATTCGTCGACCACCAGATTGCGGGCGCCGGTCTCGTACCGGATCTCGTTACCCGTCTCGGCAAGCCGCTTCACCAGGAGCTCGGTGACCATTCCCGCGCCACCGGTGTCGCCTTTGACGGGCACCTTGTGACCACGCGGCGCCGGCTTGGCCTTGTCGCAAAACGGCCAGACCTTCTCGTTGCCTGTGAACATCAAGCCCTGGGTGCCGGGCTGGATGACGGCCTTTTCCGGGTAGTACGACCGCTCGAACTCGAATCCGAGACTCTCGAGCCAGTTGAAGTGCTCGACACTGCCCTGGCAGTAGGCGTGGATCTTGTCCGGTTCGGGATCGCGCGAGACGGCGAGGAGGTACTTCTCCATCTCCTCGGGCGAATCCTCGTGTCCGGTCGCCTGCTGCACCGGTGTGCCGCCGCCGAGATAGAAGTGGCCACCGGCCATCGCCGATGTCCCGCCTGCCGCCGCTGCTCGCTCGAGGACCAGCACTCGGGCACCGGCCGATGCGGCCTCCACCGCCGCGCTACCTCCCGAGATGCCGCACCCGACCACCACGACGTCCACTTCATCGGACCATTCCGGCACCTCGGAAACGGGCACTACCTCGGGCAACTCCGCCTGCATCGCGACTTCCTCACTTGTTTGACCGTCAGACGACCGCCATATCGGACGAATCGCCAAACTAGAACTCGTTCTAATTTAGGTCATTTCGGTGATGAGTGCCATGGCCTTGCACTGTTCGGTGAGCGTCATCGTCGATTGGTTCAGCTCCCAGTGCACCTCGCTCGCGCCCAGTTCACTCGCCTGCGCCAGATCGGCGGGCAGGGTCTCGGCGAACCGGTCGAGTGCACCCGGCAGCGAGTCTCGGATCGGATTGAGCCGTAGCGCAACCGGGCCGCGACCCCCGGCCTCTCGATACAGGGCTATCGCCTCGGTGGCCGAAGCCCAGGTGGTGATCGGGTACATGAAGCCGTCTGCGATGGCCGCCGCCTGGGCGATGCCCTGCGGCGTCATCGCCGCGATGTACACGGGCAGTGTCGGCTGGGCCGGCTTCGGCTCCACCCAGCTCGGGCGCAGCCGGTAGTGGTCGCCTTGGAACGAAACCCGACCCGGCTGCCAGCATCGGCGCATCAATTCCAGGTGTTCGGCGAGCGCATCCACCCGGGAGGTCATCGACACCCCTGCCGATTCGTGTTCGTGCGGGGTCCAGCCCTGGCCGATCCCCACGTCGAGTCGTCCGCCGCTGAGCCGATCGAGGGTGGCCAGCCGCCGGGCCAGCACCACCGGCGGCTGGAACAGCGCGTGCACCACCGTCGTCGCGAGCCGGACCCTCGTGGTGTGCGCAGCCGCCCAGGTCAGCATCTCGATGCAGTCCCACACCGGTCGGGGCGTCTGGCAGGCCTGGCCGAGGGGTCCGGCGTCGGCCGGTAGCAACAGCCGGTCGGCCGAGGAAACGCTGTGAAAGCCGAGGTCATCGGCGGTGCGGGCGATTTGCGCCACCGAATCGGGCCCGGCCAGCGGCCCGAAGGTGGGCAAGCTGATACCGCGGCGGATTGCCGCCATCGCCGTACTCCTTCGGTCCAGGTGTTGTTGTTCTCACCCGTATGGACCGATATTGCGGAGTTATTTCATCGACACCGGTCACACGTGTTCGGAGATGAGTACCGCAGTGCAGTCCGGTTCGAGGGCTTTGAACGTGTGCGGCAGATCGCCCGGGTAGCTGATGTAGTCGCCCGGGCCCAGTTCGACGGGGTCATCGATGAGTCCGACAAGCGCGCGACCACTGCCGATCACCAGATGCTCGACCACTCCGGCCATGTGGGGGTCGGACACCCGCGGTTCACCCGGCTGCGCCGTGATCAGGTAGATGTCGCGGCGGGCGTGCGGAGGACAGGCTGCCAGCACCGTCGCCATGTAGTCGGACTGCTCCGACGCCACCGCAGGACCTTCGCCCGACCGGATCACCTGCACGCGTGGGGTCGGCGGCTGGACGAGGTGGGCGAAGGGCACATCGAGGGCTGTACTGAGCGCCCACAGCGTCTCCACACTCGGGTTACCGTTGCCGGCCTCGAGTTGAGACAGCGTCGATTTGGCGACTCCCGCGCGGCGAGCCACTTCGGCGAGCGAGAGCCCCGTTCGTTTCCGTTCGCGTTGCAGTGCTGCCGCAATCGCCTGCAGCGGCGCTCCAGCCATGTCCGACCTCCGGTCTCGCCGACAACTCCCGTGCCGTTCGGCTCAGACTACCTTCGTTCGGCTTGACGAACACCACCGACATCGTTCACGATGTTGACCATGCGTTCGATATGGCGAACACCGCGGCTCGGCATCTCGCTTGATGCTGATGCGGCCACTGCCCGCGACGTCGCACTCGTCTGCGTCGCCGTGGGCGTTGTCGGACTTTCCTTCGGCGCGATCGCCGTCAGCAGCGGTTTCCCCCTCTGGATGCCCCTGTTGATGTCTGTGGTCGTGTTCGCCGGAGCATCCCAGTTCACATTCGTCGCGATCCTCGCCGCAGGCGGCGGCATCTTTGCCGCGGTTGCCGCCGGGTTGCTGGCCAACGCAAGGCACATCCTGTTCGGCTTCTCGATCGGCGACGTGCTCGGAAAGTCCCTCGGATGGCGGTTGCTCGGATCGCATCTGATGATCGACGAATCGGTTGCGTTCACGCTTGCGCAGGACTCACCGAAGATGCGCAGAGCGATCTATTGGGCCTGCGGCGCAGGCCTTTTCGTCGCCTGGAACGTCGGGGTCCTCGCCGGTTCGGCGGGCGGCACACTCATCACCGACACCGACGCCTTCGGATTGGACGCCGCATTCCCGGCGGTCCTCCTCGCCCTCATCCTGCCCGCGATGCGCGACCGAGCCATCCGCAATGCCGCGCTCGCCGGTGCCGTCATCGCCGTCGGCGCCTCGTTCATCACCCCGGTGGGCGTACCGGTGCTACTCGCTTTGGCTGCGCTGGTGCTCGTCGTTCCGATCCCCCGCCGTCGACGTGCGGCCATCGGATGAACACCTCGACGCCCGTCCTACTCGTCGGCATCGCGGTATTGGCCTTGGGTACGTACGCTTTTCGGTTCGTCGGGCCGGTGCTCGCAGCTCGGGTGACGATGCCTCCGGATCTCCACCGGCTCACCACCGTCGGTAGTGTGGTCCTGCTGGCCGCGCTCGTGGCGACCTCCACGCTCATCGACGATCAGCACTTCGCGGAGCCGTCCCGCATCGTCGGCGTCGCCGTCGGCGGCGTCCTCGCCTGGCGCCGGGCGCCTTTCGTGGTTGTCGTGGCCGCCGCTGCCGCGTGTGCAGCGTTACTGCGCCTGGCCGGGCTCCCCTGACACCGGCATTCGGGCGCCGAGCCGGACTGTCAGGCGCCCAACCAGGTCAAGATGTCTTTGGTGACCGGGTCCGTGATGTCGGCGTAAGCGGGATGCTTCTTCAGGAAGGCCGAGACCAGCGGACACACCGCGACAATTCGCTTGCCTTGTGCGCGAACATCATCAAGCGCCTCTGAGACGAGGATCGTGGCCAGGCCGCGTCCTCCGAAAGCCTCCTGCACCTCGGTGTGGTAAAAAACCCGACTCTGTTCGCGGTCCGCGTAGGCTGCGAACCCGACGACCTCGCCGTCCACGGAGACCGTGTATCGGTGCTTGTCCGGATCGGGTGCAACGGTCACAGGCGCGCCGGTCTTGTCGGTGATGGTGGAGCTGTTTTGAGTCATGCCACGACAACCTTTCGGATGTATCTGCTATTCCACCGACATCAGGACTCAGCGATCAGACGTGGTTTGATTCGGACATTCGGCAATGTCGGTGCAGGCAAGCGGTCGACGCCACCCACGTAGCCCTCGACGTGTCCGAACCGGTCGGCATGCGCCTGCCACTGCGTCCGGTACTCCACGATCTCCTCGTGGCTGCGTCCCACGAAGTTCCACCACATCACCAGATCTTCGCCGAATGGTGTGCCGCCCAACAGGATCATCCTGCACGGGCGTTCGTCAGAACTCTGCAATGTGATGTGGTGGTGCCCGGGAGCCAGGTAGGCCAACTCCGTCTGCACCACCTCGGCTCCTTCCACACTGACCGAGCCCTGGTCCACCAGCACACCGTGCTCGAACGTGGGATGCACGGGGATGGTGACGGACGCACCCATGTCGAGATCGATCTGAGCGCCCAGCAGCGGGCTGAACGTGGTGACAGGCGACGACTTTCCGAGCAGATCGCCAATGAAGACACTCACCCGGCCGCCGTCGAGTGCGATCGGTTCGGGAACGAAGTGCTCGAACTTTCGCGCCGTGTCGCGCGATTCGTCAGGAAGGGCCACCCATAGCTGGACGCCGTGCAGCGTGGTGGTGTCGGGCGTCGAGACCTCCGAGTGGGCGATCCCGTGACCCGCAGTCATCAGGTTCACCTCGCCCGGGCGGACGAAAGCGTGCACACCCAAACTGTCGCGGTGCTCGATCTCGCCGGTGAAAAGCCAGCTCACCGTCTGCAACCCGGTGTGTGGGTGCGGTGGCACGTCCATCCCACCCGTGGTCCTGACATCCGCCGGGCCGTAGTGGTCGGCGAAGCACCAGGCCCCGATCAGGGACCGCGCACGCTGCGGCAATGTGCGATGGACGGTCATGGCGCGCGGACCGCCCAACGGAACGTCACGGGACGTCAGGATCTGCACGTGATGCCGATCTCCGGGGGCCGGTGAGCAATCGATTTCCGGACCGTTGACCACGTTGCTCATACTGGCGCCTCATTCCTCACCTTGTCGGCGGGCATTTTTCATTTCGTGACATTTCAATCCGCAATCCTGGGCTCGCGAATTGGGTGACGGTGGTAATACTTTCGATGAGGAACCAGCCGATTCACTGGAAATCGTCAGGTGACCGCGTCGTTCCATCCGAGTCTAAATCGTGTGCCACAGCTAGACCACTAGTGGAGGTAATCCGAAAATGTCAGCTCCGACGACAGTTCAAAAGTTAGCTGCCGAAGCACTGGGAACGTTCTGGCTCGTTCTCGGGGGTTGCGGCAGCGCCGTTTTCGCAGCGAAGGTGATCGCGGACGACGACGGGACTCAGCTCGGCATCGGGTTCCTCGGCGTATCTATCGCTTTCGGCCTCACCGTCCTGACCGGCGTCTACGCCCTCGGTCACATCTCGGGTGGACATTTCAACCCGGCCGTCACGGTGGGCGCCGCTCTGGCCAGGCGTTTCCAATGGAAGGACGTACCGGGCTACGTCGTCGTGCAGGTGATCGGTGGCCTCATCGGCGGCGCGATCATCCTTCTCATCGCCAATGGCAAAGAAGGGTTCGAGGCCGAGGGTTCGATGGCCGCCAACGGCTTCGGCGACCACTCGCCGGGCGGGTACACCCTGTGGGCCGCACTCGTGGCCGAGATCGTCCTGACCGCCATTTTTGTCATCGTCATCCTGGGTGCCACCGACACCCGAGCGCCACAAGGTATCGCGGGCATCGCAATTGGTCTGGCCCTCACCCTCATTCATCTCATCAGCATCCCCATCACCAACACCTCGGTGAACCCCGCGCGATCGACGGCGGTGGCGTTCTTCAACGGCAATGGCGCGCCCGGTCAGCTCTGGTTGTTCTGGGTCGCGCCGCTCGTGGGCGCACTGTTGGCCGGCATTCTCTACCCCCTCGTCTTCGACAAGGGGGCAAACGAACCCGAACTCGATCAGATCCCCAATCCAGCGGTGTCTGCCTGAACCTGCCCGGTCGACAGCCGGCCGTCACGCAACCCGGGTGGCGAGCATCGTCTCTTCGAGAGTCCACGTGTTCTCGCCGTCGTCGGAGAACTCACCTGTCCATGTGAAGGAGTCATCGGTGATGTCGGCAAAGCGCCACCGCAGCAGTGGTTCGTCATCTGTGCTGGTCAAAGTGATATCCCTGTCGCCTATCTCGCCGATGAACTTCCGAACACGTGCATTGATCGGCTCCACCCACGTTGACCTCCAGGCTGCGATCGACGGGTCGTAGAACCGGATGGTCGATCCGTGGAATGCTCTAAACCCCCGTTCCGGCGGCGCAAGAGCGGCCCCGGGCACCATCCACACATCCTGGATCGCACGACCGCCCAGGACCCACCCGAAATGGAGCTCTCCGTCGAGTTCGGGAGAGTCCGTTGCCGCTGGTATCCAGCGAATGTGCCACGACCCCACGAATCTGCCGAAAGCCCGCAAGTGGTCAGCTGCGCCCCGAGCCGGTCCAGGGGAATGCAGGTGGGCGGCCAAGGCGTTGTCGCCTCCGAAATCCGTCAGCATGTTGACATGTTGTCAGATTACTGACGCATATGCCAGGCTGGGTAGGTGAACAAGGCGGAGGCTTACCGATTGCTCATCGCCGACGTCTACGAACTCGCCGGCGCATCGCGCCGGACGAGCGAGGACGTGGCTCGACGGGCTGGACAGACCGTTGCCCGATGGCACGTGCTCAGCGTCCTGTCAGAACCGTCGACGGTGGCCGGAGCTGCACGACGCCTTGGCCTGTCACGCCAGAGCGTGCATCGCGTCTGCGGCGACCTCTTACGTGAAGGGCTTCTGGACAGCCAGGACAATCCCGACCATCAGACCTCACCCCTACTCCGACTCACCAGCGCCGGCGCGGCGATTCTGGCCGAGCTGGTGCAGGAGTCGGACGTCGAGAGGTCCCGGTTGCTCACCCGCACACAGATCACAGTGGACGAACTCGAGAGCACGCGCACCATCGTCCGCACCCTGATCACCGCCCTCGACAACCCGTAGGCCCGTGTCCCGACGTCAGTGAAATCTCCTCAGGCGCAGGCTGTTTCCGACGACGAACACCGATGACAACGCCATCGCCCCGCCGGCGATCATGGGGCTGAGCAATCCGAGTGCGGCCAGTGGCAGTGCGGCCACGTTGTATCCGAACGCCCAGAACAGATTTCCTTTGATTGTGCGAAGTGTTGCGCGAGACAGGCGAATGGCATCGCCTGCGGCCCGCAGGTCACCCCGGACCAGGGTGATGTCCCCCGCCTCGATCGCGGCGTCGGTACCCGTGCCCATCGCCAGTCCCAGGTCGGCCTGAGCCAGCGCGGCGGCGTCGTTGACACCGTCGCCGACCATCGCGACGGTCTTTCCCTGTGACTGCAAGTCCTTGATCGTATCGACCTTCGCGGACGGCAGTACCCCCGCGATCACTGTGTTGATACCCACCTGTGCGGCAACCGCTTTGGCGACACTCTCGTGATCACCCGTGAGCAACACCGGCTCGAGACCGAGGTCCACCAACTCCTCGACGGCCTGCCGCGACGTCGCTTTCACCACGTCGGAGACCACGAGCACACCGCGAGCGCGTCCGCCCCAGGCGACCGCGACAGCAGTCTGGCCTTCCGATCCCGCCCGCTCCAGTGCTGCGACCAGCTCACCGGGTATCTCGTTGCCTCGCTCGGTCAGCAGTTGTGGTCGACCGAGAAGCACCTCCACGTCGTCGACGACACCCTGGACCCCGAGGCCCGCCGAATTGACGAAGTCACGAACTGCGGGCAGCGGGCCGGTGCGCTCGCGTGCGCCGTCGGCGATGGCACGCGCGATCGGATGTTCGGACGCGTTCTCGACCGCTCCGGCTACGCGCACAACATGATCCGTCTCTTCACCGTCGGCGACGGCTACCTCCGTCAGAGTCATCTGACCGGTTGTCACGGTGCCGGTCTTGTCGAGCACCACGGTGTCGACCTGCCGGGTGGACTCGAGCACCTCGGGTCCCTTGATCAGTATTCCCATCGTGGCACCGCGGCCTGTCCCGACCATCAACGCGGTCGGCGTCGCCAGCCCGAGTGCGCAGGGGCACGCGATGATCAACACGGCGACCGCCGCGGTGAAGGCATCGGCAGCGTCATATCCGAGCAGCAGCCACACAGCCAGAGTGCCCAGCGCGAGCGCGATGACCACGGGCACGAAGACACCGGAGATCCGGTCGGCCAAACGCTGTACCTGCGCCTTGCCGTTCTGCGCCTGTTCCACAAGCCTCGCCATCTGCGCGAGCTGTGTGTCGTTACCGATCTTGGTGGCGCGTACGGTGATCCGTCCTCCGGCGTTCACCGTGGCGCCGACCACCGCATCGCCTTCGTTCACCTCGACCGGCACCGATTCACCGGTCAACATCGACGCATCCACGGCCGACGAGCCACTTTCCACCACACCGTCGGTTGCGATCCGCTCGCCCGGCCGCACCACGAACAGGTCTCCGACGGCCAGGTCTCCGATGGGCACCAGCGATTCGATGTCATCCCTGAGCACGGTCACGTCTTTGGCGCCGAGACCGAGGAGCGTTCGCAAGGCCGCTCCTGCGCGGCGTTTGGATCGCATCTCGAAGAACCGGCCGGCCAAGATGAAGGTGGTGACTCCCGCCGCCGCCTCCAGGTAGATGTTGGCCGACCCGTCCGAGGAACTCATCTCCATCCCGCCGTGTGCGGTCTGGGGATCACCGGCGGCTCCGAAGAACAGCGCGTAGAGCGACCAGCCCAGCGCGGCAATGGTTCCCACCGATACGAGTGTGTCCATCGTCGCAGCGCCGTGACGCAGGTTGATCGCTGCCGCCCGGTGGAACTGCCAGCCTCCCCACACGACCACAGGCGCTGCGAGTGTCAACGAGAGCCACTGCCAGTTGTCGAACTGCAGAGGCGGAATCATCGCCATGGCGATCACGGGAACGGAGAGGGCGGCGCTGACCAGCGTGCGATGACGCAGGCGGTTCAGTTCCTGATCATGACCGTCGTCATCGTTGTCGTCGGCGGCGGAATCGGGATGGTCCTCGATCGCTTTTGCCCGGTAGCCGGCCGCCTCGACCGCAGCGATCAAGTCGCCGGTGGCGACGGGATCGGAGTAGGCGACGTTTGCCTTCTCGGTCGCGTAATTCACCGTCGCCTGCACGCCGTCGAGCTTGTTGAGCTTACGTTCGATGCGGTTGGCGCACGAGGCACACGTCATCCCAGCGATCTCGAGGTCGATATGTGCCTGCGGGACAGCCGCTTTCGCGTCGCCGGTGGAACTCGTCGGCATAGTCGAACTCATTGCTCAGCCCAGCCGGTATCCGGCCTCGTGCACCGCGGCCTCGATCTCGTCCCGGCCCACCGGCTGCTCACTGTGGACGGTGAGCCCGCCGCTGTTCAGGTCCACGTCCACCTTGTCCACACCGGGCACATCGGACACTTCCTCGGTGACCGATGCGACGCAGTGCTGGCATGTCATCCCCACCACCGTGTAAGTCTGCGCGCTCATGTTCGCCCTCCTTCTACGACCGGACCAGCCGGGCGATCGCCTCGGTGGCCTCTTTGACTTTTTCTTGACCCTGCTCTTCGCTCTGGCGGGCTGCATCGACGACGCAATGCGACATGTGCTCCTCGAGCAGTCCCAGGCTCACCGCTTGCAGGGCCTTGGTCATCGCCGCCACCTGGGTGAGGATGTCGATGCAGTACTTCTCGTCTTCGACCATCCGCTGCAACCCGCGGGCCTGCCCCTCGATGCGGCGAAGCCGCTTGAGGTAGTCGTCCTTGCGGTTGATGTAGCCGTGGTGTTGGTGCTCGTCGGCCATGTGCCCTCTTTCGCCCGTTGTTCGTACCGGTTTACCATACCCCCCTACCGTACCCAAGTCGAGGAGGGTGTCTGTCGAGCCGGGTCTCACCGATGCGGAGTGCCACAGATGGCCGAACGATCTTGTCGTGGGTCAACGGCGACCCTCCGGTCGAGCGCGATCAGTTGATCGACGACATCGCCGCAATGTGGTTGTCGCTCGGCGAAAGCGCGTCGGACATGGCGCGGTCGAGGCTCGATGTCCGGCCGGGTGCGTAGCTGTCCCGAGTCACCGTTGGGGTTCAGCAGGGCGATGACGCAACGCACGCGCCAGATCGGTCAGGGCATCCGCGACCGCGAGTAGGGCTTCGTCGACCGTGGGCGTACGTGAGTGGCCGGCTGACCGGTTCGACTCCGGTTGATCACCGGCCGGACTCACTCCGCTCGACGCGGGGTCCCGGGACGACTCCGCCGTCTCCTCCTGCTCCGCGTCAGGTTCGCGGTGTCGACGAGGTGGGGACTTCGGTGCCACCGCGCGAGCCGCGGCATCACTGGCGGTGACGAGGGTGCCGTTGCGAGAACCGTTCCGGCTGACCAGTGGCTCCGGCCGGTACGGCGCCCCGAACCCACGCATCTTCGAGGGCGGGGCGAACCGGTGCGGTCCACCGTGGTCGGCGAACAGAACGCAACTGCCTCCGTGAACTCCGTCGGATGCCACACAGCTCTCGAGCTCCGCGAGACGCTGGCCGGACTGACCGTCGAGCCACAGCACCCAGGTCCGCCGCGCATCGGGCGGCTCGGCTCCCCCGTCACTACCGTGCGTCCCGTCGTGACCGAGCCCCAGGCGGCATCGTTGAACCCAGCCGTTCTCCGGCGCGTGCACAAACGCTTCATGCGTGTCGGAGGCAGCGATTACGGTTGACCAACACAGGTCGAATTCGGTCGCCACCGCTACATCTTGGCCTCATTGAGATGCGGTGGCGAGTCCGACACACGAGTTGGGAGTTTTGATGATTGGTTTCGTTAATGCCATTGCCCTCGACGGACCAGATCCGGTCGGGCTCGCGCAGTTCTACCAGCAAGTTCTCGGCGGTGAGCTGGATACAAGCGATCCCGAATGGGTCACGCTGGATTGTGGTTTGGGTAAAGCGAAACTGACATTTCAACCATCAACCAGCTATGTACCCCCGAAGTTCCCCGACCCCAACGGCAGTCAGCAGTTCCATCTCGACATCCAGGTCGACGACTTCGAGTCGGCCGAACCACAGATACTCGACCTCGGAGCGCGCAAGGTCGAGGGTCAGGAACATCCCGGTTTCCGGGTGTACCTCGACCCGGTGGGTCACCCGTTCTGCCTTGTCTTGGAGTAACCGCAGCTTCCTTCTGACTGCTGTCTGACGAAGTCAGGCCGCGTATAGTTGCTGTCATGGTTGCAGTTCTCGACGAGAAGTTGGCCGACCTCGATCGGTGGACGCCGGGCGACCGGTGCTCGATAGTGCGCGCCCTCGAGGTGGTCGGGACCAGGACTGCACTGCTGATCATGCGCGAGGCCGTGTACGGCACGACCCGTTTCGACGGATTCGCGCGGCGGGTAGGAGTCAGCGACGCGGTCGCATCCGCACGGCTCAAAGCACTTGTCGAAGCAGGTCTGCTGGAGAAGTCGCCGTATCAGGAGCCTGGCCAACGCACCCGTTACGAGTACCGGCTCACGGAGATGGGCACCGACCTGGTTCCCGTGCTGTTCGGGCTCATGCAGTGGGGAGACAAGTATTTCCAGCCCAAGGGCAAGCCGCTGCAGCTGCAATCCAACGTGACGGGTGAGCCCGTGCACGTGGGACTGACCACGCCCGACGGCACCGAGGTCCCCCTCGACGACTTGCGGATATCGCTGGTCAAACGCTGACGGATAGACTCCTCAGCCATGGTTGCCGACGCTGCGCTGCGTGCTGATCTCGTGGTGGTCGGTGCGGGTGTCGCAGGCCTCACCGCGGCCGTTCGAGCCGCCGAATCCGGGCTCGCGGTGATCGTTCTCAACAAGGGCAGCGGCTGGCGTCCCGACGATCCGGCACCCAACACCGCCACCTACTTCGCGCAGGGTGGCATCGCCGTTGTCGAGCCCAGCAACGCGGAGGACTCGGTCGCACTGCACACCCGCGACACCGTGGTCGCGGGTGCCGGTCTCACCGACCCGGCAGCCACCGAGTCCATTCTTTCGGAGGGCCATGCCGCGGTCTCGGCCTTGGTCAGCTGGGGCGCGCACTTCGACATCGGGGACGACGGGCGTTTCCTGCGGACACGAGAAGGTGGACACAGCGTTCGTCGGATCATTCACGCCGGCGGCGACGCCACCGGAGCGCAGGTGCAACGGTCCCTGGCAGTGCGCGCGCTCTCCCAACCCAGCATCACCGTGCTCGACGAATCGTATGCCCAGCAGATCCTGCGGGACCAGCACGGCACAGCGGTCGGGGTGCGCGTCGGACGCTCCGGTGGCGCCTTCCGAGACATCCTCGCGCCCACGGTAATTCTCGCGACCGGCGGGGTCGGGCACCTCTATGCGGCCACCACCAACCCACTCGGTTCGACGGGTGACGGCATCGCTCTGGCGCACAGGGCTGGTGCGGCGGTCTCGGACATGGAGTTCATCCAATTTCATCCCACGATGCTGTACCGCCCCGGTCAGCGCGGCAGGCGCACACTCATCACCGAGGCACTACGCGGCGAGGGCGCAAGACTCGTTGACAGCGAAAGCAATTCGGTCACCGAAGGCGTTCACCCCCTCGGCGACCTCGCTCCGCGCGACGTGGTCGCGAATGCGGTCGGTGCCGCCATGGCACGCACCGGCCACCGCTGCGTCTACCTCGACGCCCGACACATCGCGGACTTCGGCCGCCGCTTCCCCACGGTCACCGCCGGTGTCGCAGCAATCGGCATCGACCCCACCACCGACCTCATCCCGGTGGTGCCCGGTGCTCATTACCTCTGTGGAGGTGTTGTCACCGATACCGAGGGCGCCACCACCGTTCCTGGGTTGTTTGCCGCAGGCGAAGTCGCCCGGACAGGCCTGCACGGTGCAAATCGGTTGGCGTCCAACAGTTTGCTCGAAGGACTGGTGATGGGACTGCGGGTCGCGCGGGCAGCCGCCGGCCGAGCCGGGCAGCAAGACGCTTTGCGACCGGACGTCGCGTCCGGCCTCGACGCACCTGTCGCCCCACGTCGAGAACTCCAGGACCGAATGTCTGCGAGCGCGGCCCTATCTCGCGACCATTCAGGGCTGATGGCTCTCGCCGACCACCTCGATTCGGTGCCGCGTCGGCCACTGCTGGATGGTGCCGACCACGAAGATGCTGCCCTGACCGCCACCGCACGACTGGTGGTCGCCGGCGCCTTGGCCCGAAAAGAGTCGCGGGGTTGCCACCATCGGGTGGACTACCCCGAGGCCACCGCGCCCATCGCGGGTTGACGTACGCGACCCGCCGATTGCCAGGTGGGTATGTTGCTTCTTGGCTCCCCCGTGTGTTCATAACAGTCCTCCTGCTTCAGTTTTCGTACATGCTCATCATCTTCCCGCCTTTGACGTTCGCGCATGTCTACAGGTTCCGCGCGGGGTTCATCCGAACGGGCTACTATCGAATGTGTGTTCGATTGATGTAGACTGATGACACGCTGATCGTCCGCAAGACCTGACTCTGAGATACGTGTGACTACGCCACCATTGTGATCGGCTGTCCCAATGTTGTTGTCCCAGTGTTGTTGTCTTGGAGGGGGTGTGGTGAGGCTGTTGTTGATCTGGTTGATGAGGTCATCGGGGTGGAGTTCCCTGCTGATCCGGCCGGGGTGGTGGCGGTGGTGAAAGATCTGATCACCCTGCGTAATGCTGTCGATGCACGGTTGGCGGCGGGTGCGGCGATCATCGACCGGTTGGGTGTCGCCAAACGGATGGGGTCGACAACGTCAAAGCTGTTGCAGGCCAACGGTGCTACTCCTGGGGCGGCGGCGCGGTGGTTACGCATCGGCACCGGGCTAGCAGGCCTGGACCGTACAGCCGGATACTTTCGGGACGGATTCCTGTCCGCCGAACACGTCGATGCAGTGGTCCCAGGCATCAGCCATGTTCGGGGCCGCGTGGTGGGTGTGATGAGCGAAGAGTTCCGG
>NZ_PEBD01000012.1 GCF_002735905.1 Williamsia muralis | reverse complement strand
ACCTCGCTCGGTGTGTGAAATCGAACGGGTACCCCGCGCTGAGCCGCGGCCAGGGCGATCACGCCACCGGCCTGGGCGGTGCCCATCGCGGTGCTGACCTGGTGCTGGGCGAATACACGCTCGATCGCCACGACATCGGGCCGATGGGTGTCGAGCCAGTGCTCGGCAGCGGTGTGAATGGCGAGCAAGCGGTTCTCCAGTGCCATGTCGGGTGGGGTACGGACGACGTCGACATCGAGCGCGGTCACCGAGCGGCCCGCGCCCGACTGGATGAGCGCGATGCCGCACCTGGTCAGCCCGGGGTCCACACCCATCACCCGCATGCAAACCCGCCTTCGGCTACGACTCGAATCTGCTCGGCACGAACAGTTGTTCGATATCGTAACCGGCGGTCACGACGGCCTCAGGCATCAACACGCGCCACCAGTGATGTCACTCCGATTCGAGCTCGGCGAGCACCTCGTCGCTGATGTCGACGTTGGAGTAGACCTCTTGCACGTCGTCGGAATCCTCGAGTGCGTCGATCAGCTTGAACACCTTGCGCGCGCCGTCGGCGTCGACCGGCACCTCCACCGACGCACGGAAGCTGGCCTCGGCGGATTCGTAATCGATGCCCGCATCCTGCAGGGCCGTCCGGACTGCGACCAGATCTGTGGGTTCACTCACGATCTCGAAGGTGTCGCCCAGGTCGGTCACCTCTTCTGCGCCCGCTTCGAGGACCGCCATCAGGATGTCGTCCTCGCTCTGGCCGTTCTTCTCCAGGGTGACGACACCCTTGCGCGCGAACAGGTACGAAACCGAGCCGGGATCGGCCATGTTGCCGCCGTTGCGGGTCATGGCGGTGCGCACCTCGGTCGCGGCGCGGTTCCGGTTGTCGGTGAGGCACTCGATCAGGATCGCAACGCCGTTGGGGCCGTATCCCTCGTAGGTGATGTTCTGCCAATCGGCGCCGCCGGCTTCCTCGCCGCCACCACGTTTGCGGGCGCGCTCGATGTTGTCGTTGGGTACCGACGACTTCTTGGCCTTCTGAATGGCGTCGTACAACGTGGGGTTACCACTCGGATCTCCGCCACCCGTGCGTGCGGCGACCTCGATATTCTTGACCAGCTTGGCAAACATCTTGCCGCGCTTGGCATCGACCACCGCCTTCTTGTGCTTGGTGGTGGCCCATTTTGAGTGGCCGCTCATTCAGCAAGCCCCTTTCGTACTGCTCGGGTGTGTGGCGTCGAGAACTGCGGACCGATCCTACTCGCCACCGGCGGTGCGGCGACGAGGCTCACTGCTTTCCTCGCGCCGCCCTGACCATCTCGACGAAGTACTCGTGGACCCGCCGGTCCCCGGTGACCTCTGGATGGAAGGACGTCGCGAGCACATCGCCCTGCCGGACCGCGACGACACGGCCCGCTGCCGGGCCGTCGGGAACTGTGCCCAGAATCTGGACCGATTCCCCGGAACCCTCGACCCAGGGAGCCCTGATGAAGACAGCGCGCATCGGACCGCCCTCGATCCCGTCGATGTCGAGGTCGGTCTCGAAAGACGCGACCTGGCGACCGAAAGCGTTGCGTCGCACCGTGATGTCGAGGGCGTCGAGATGCTGTGCGTCCGGTCGTGTGTCCAGGATGTCGCGCGCGAGCATGATCATCCCCGCACACGATCCGTAGGCGGGCAGCCCATCGGCGAGAGCCTCGCGGAGCGGTTCGAGCAGGCCCAGCACCACGAGCAATCGGCTCATCGTCGTGGATTCACCACCCGGGATGATGATCCCGTCGATGGAGTCGAGTTCCGAGGCCCGGCGGATCGACACGGGTTCGGCGCCGATCTCGGTGAGGGCGGCGTGGTGTTCGCGGACATCGCCTTGCAGCGCGAGGATGCCGATCCGCACCGGCGTGCTCAACTCTCCCTCTTCGCGTGCTGGTCCGCGGGCAACTTTCGTCCGGTCCGCGCGAGACCTTCCTGGGTCACCGCCGCCACCATGACCCCGTCGCGGTCATAGATCCGGCCCTGGGTGAGGGCCCGACCACCCCCCGCCGACGGCGATGTCTGGTCGTACAAGAGCCACTCGTCGGCGCGGAACGGCCGGAGGAACCACATCGCGTGATCGAGCGAGGCGGCCTGGGCGTCCTCGTCGGGGTGAGCGACCTTCGCCGAACCCAGCAACGTCATGTCGCTCATGTAGGCGAGTGTGCAGATGTGGAACACGGGCTCATCGGGGAGCTGGTGGCGGTACCGGAACCAGACACGTTGCTGAGCGGCCAGGTCGCGGCTTCGGACGAGCTGGTCGTTCGGGACGATCCGGACGTCGAAGTTCTCCCACTCGCGAAAAGGTGACATCGCCTTGCGGTCCTGGGCGGTGAGGACATCGACCAGATCTTCCGGATCGGGTACCGAAGGCATCTTGTCCTGATGCTCGAACCCCTGGTCTTGCACGTGAAATGACGCGGACATCGTGAAGATCGCCATACCGTCCTGCACCGCTGTCACCCGCCTGGTGCAGAACGAACGGCCGTCGCGGATGCGGTCGACCAGGTAAACGGTCGGCTCTTCCGGGTTCCCGCCGCGCAGGAAGTAACCGTGCAACGAATGGACCACAAAACGAGCGTCAACCGTCTTCGTCGCCGACACCAGGGCCTGCCCGGCGACCTGCCCTCCGAAGGTGCGCTGCAAATGGCTCGGGTGGGCGTGCCCACGATAGATGTCTTTTTCTATCGTTTCGAGCTGCAGAATCTCTTCGATCGTCGCCATGAGGTGGCACCACCTTTCCGACGACGATTATGGCTCACCGGGGGCGCAGGCCCATCACGGCTCCCCCGTCGGCGGTCAGAGGTCGTCGATCGACACGATCCCGTCCTGGATCGCGCGGGCCACGAGTGCGGCTTTGGTCGGGGCAGGCCGACCGACCTCGTTGTACTTGACCCGGATCCGGGCGAGATGGGTGTTGACGGTGCCCAGTGAGATGAACAGCGATTGGGCCACCGCCGACTTGGAATCGAGGTTCAGCCATGCACGCAGTACCTCGATCTCGCGCTGCGACAGCTTGGGCGCGCGGTAAACAGTGGTCGCGCCGGTGTCGGCAGCCCCCTCTGGCCGCCCGCTGCGACCCGACATGGGAACCGCAGGAGTCGCGCAGATGACCCCGGGCTGCGAATGCGGCCCCGCGCGGCCGGGCAGAGGCATGGTGCGCTGCTTGAGCCGAGCCAGCGCCTCCTCCCTGGTCATCCGGACCGGGGTCGCCGGCCGATAACCGACCCGCGTGCGACTGGGAGCGCCAAAGGTGTTGTGCAGTACGGTCATCGGTAATTCTCCTGGTCTGGGGGGCCGGTTTTCTCCTGCCCTCTGTCGAAGTGTCTAAACACTAAAACCGGCACACCGGGCATGTCGATGGGTAGAACTACCCACCACATCAGCCCAGTTCAGAAGGGTTTTTTGCGGAAGACCGACCATCAACTCACCACAGAGGCCGCCGCAGATCTGCCCATCGGCCGCCCCAGTAGCGGCCCAGGCTCTCGATCAGCCGATCACGCCGTTGCGGCGCGCCTCGGCATCGATCAGCACCAGATCCTCGCGTGTCACCAATCGGGCGGCCACCGCATATTCGACCAGCTTGACCCGCCGGTTGCTGGCCAGTCGCCCTGAGCCGCCGCGGACACCGGACACCCCGATCTGATCGAACTTGTCACACACGTTGTCGAGTTTGCGATTGAACTTGGTCAGCGACCAGCCGAGCCTGGCCGCGGCCTGCGCCGACGACGGGATCGAACTCGCACCGGTTCCGTTGCGCCGCAACACCTCTTCGGCCAGGACAACTATCAGTAGCTTCTGACTCTCCGTCAAGGACACCACCCCGATGGTGGTTTCGCCGCTGCGTGCCGGCTCCTCCATCGGGGCGAGATTCAACGGCATTGCGCCTGAATGAATGTCGAGCTCGTACGTCGTGGGGCCTGCCGAGAACACCACAGCGGTTACGCCGAACACCAGCGGCACCCGGGCACCGGGAGCCAGCGTCGCCTGGAATCCGGCGTCACCCGCCACGACCCCTGCGGACAGATGCGACCCCACATTGGACAGCCACCACAACCCGTCTTCGTGGTGCAGCATGAGGAATCTGCGGTGCAGATAAGGGTTGTCGTCGATGTCGAGATCGGCCTCGCGGCCGATGTGGAACGGCTCGTCCGGACTGACCGCGACCCGCTCGCCGCAGTACTCCACGAAGGTTTCCGCGATCGTGCGCTTGACGCCTTCAGGCCGGCCGGGTTCTCCCGCCGGATCGGTGATCGTCATCGCCGGATCACGACGCGGGGTCGGAGACGTCCGGGACCGCCTTCACGTCGGCGATCGCCACGGTGACATTGTCACGGCCACCGGCCTCCAGAGCGGCCGAGACCAGCGCCTGCGCGGCCGCTGTGGGGTCGTCGAGGCCGGCCAGGATCGCGGCGATCGCGTCGTCTGCCAGCTCACCGGTGAGGCCATCGGAGCACACCAGGATCCGGTCATCTCGCTCCACCGGGAACGTGAAGAAGTCGGCCTCCTGCTCCATCCCGGCACCGAGTGCCCGGGTGATCACGTTGCGGCGTGGGTCGACACGGGCCTGTGCTGCGGTCAAGAAACCCGCATCCACCAGCTCCTGCACCTGAGAGTGGTCGACGGTCACCTGCTCGAGCTTCGAGTGGGCGAAACGGTACGTCCGCGAGTCCCCGATGTTCAGCACCAGCCAATGGGGGCGCCCATCGCTGTCGACGAGCATCGCCCCGGTGACCGTGGTGCCGGCACGGCGACCCGAGTCGGAGTCGATGTTCTCGATCTGGCGGCGCGCCTCCCCCAACAGGTCCACCACCGAATCGCGTGTGCGGTTGACCCCGGTCACCGTTGTGTCCGACAACGCCGACAGCGCCGCCTCACTGGCGAGCTCACCGCAGTCATGACCGCCCATGCCGTCGGCAACCAGGATCATCCCAGGGCCGACGAGAGCTGCGTCCTCATTGGTCTCACGCAGCAGGCCGACGTCGCTGACCACTGCCCAGCTCACCTCGACCTGACCGAACTCGCCTACCCCGCTGCGTGTCTCGTCCCGGACGGTCCCGGTCGCTTCCATTGTCATGTGCCCTCCGCGCTCACGCCCAGGATCGAGTACCGCGTCTGTTTCACGGTCGAGCTCCGCCTTCGGCTTCGTCTCCGGTTCACGGTCGAGCTCCGCCTTCGGCTTCGTCTCCGGTTCACGGTCGAGCTCCGCCTTCGGCTTCGTCTCCGGTTCACGGTCGAGCTCCGCCTTCGGCTTCGTCTCCGGTTCACGGTCGAGCTCCGCATCCTGGCTCATCTCGCAACCTCGAAACTGCACTGTCCGAGATGCACCACGGTGCCCGGACCCACCTCGTACGGATGTCCGGGTCGCATCGCGGTCACCGACTCGCCGGTGTCCAGAACCGATCGGACATCTGGGCCCGTACTGATCATCCACAATTTCCCGTCCGCCACGCTGAACTGGACCTGCGTGTCGTCCGAAGGTGGCGTCTCGATGGCCGTGACCACGATCTGCGCGCGGCCGTGCGACCACTCGACGGACGGCACACCGAGGTATCCGGCACCGAACAGATCGGTGTAGGTCCCGTCGTCGAGTCGAAGCCGCAAACCGGTGCCCGCCTGGCTCAACGGCAGGGTGCGGGCGCCTGTGCGGGGGTCGATGCGATCGGTGAACGAATATGCCGCCCGCTCATCGGGCTCGGCGAGGCGTGCGCTGGGCGCCGTGATCACCTCGTACCCTGCCGAACCCACACTGCTGGCAGTGGTTGTGCCGGAGATCTTCTCGTGACAGCCGCGACGGGGACGGCCCTTGTCGATCAATACCGACATCGCTCCGGCGAACAGCAGGACGTTGCTCAGATGAAGTACTGCGGTGCGGGTCAGATGCCGCCAGAAACCGATCGGATGGCCCGACCGGCCTGTCATGATCGTGGTTCGCGCCAACACCTGGCCCGGGGTACGGATGCCATTGGCACGCGCGAGCGCCGACGAGATCCAGCTCGCAGCGGGAACCGCCACGCACGCAGCCAGGATCACGTCGAGGCCGGAGACCACACCGGCGGCGAGCAAGGCTGCAACCGCAGCCAGAACGATGGCGACATCAACGAGATACGCGGCCACCCGCGAACCGTTGGAGGCGGGGATTCGACCCGCCACCAGGGCCTCGCGCGGCGACCTCGGGACTGCGCCACCTCTGGTGACGAACATCTGCTGTCCACATTCGGGGCAGCGGGCGGACGCGGACGGGATCTGAGTTCCGCAGCGGCCGCAGCCGAGCGGAATCGCTTCGAAATCAGCGGACGCGCTGGTCATCTCCGACTCCCCGCCCCCGCGTCCACGTCAATTCACCAGCCGCGCTCGGCAAGTCGATGGGGCTGTGGGATGTCGTCGACATTGATACCGACCATCGCCTCACCCAATCCACGCGACACCTTCGCGAGCACGTCGGGGTCGTCGTAGAACGTTGTCGCCTGCACGATCGCGGCAGCACGCTCAGCGGGATTGCCGGACTTGAAGATTCCCGATCCCACGAAGACGCCCTCGGCGCCCAACTGCATCATCATCGCGGCGTCCGCCGGGGTGGCGATGCCGCCGGCGGTGAACAGCGTGACAGGCAACTTGCCCAGCTCGGCAACTTCGACGACCAGGTCGTACGGCGCCTGCAGCTCCTTGGCGGCGACGAACAGCTCGTCCTTGGGCAGTGAGGTCAGCCGCCGGATCTCGTCGCGGATCTTGCGCATGTGTGTGGTGGCGTTCGAGACGTCGCCCGTGCCCGCCTCGCCCTTGGACCGGATCATCCCGGCGCCCTCGGTGAGCCTGCGGAGCGCCTCGCCCAGGTTGGTGGCGCCGCACACAAACGGCACGGTGAACTGCCACTTGTCGATGTGGTTGGCGTAGTCGGCCGGGGTCAGCACCTCTGACTCGTCGATGTAGTCGACACCGAGGCTCTGGAGGATCTGGGCTTCGACAAAATGTCCGATGCGAGCCTTGGCCATCACCGGGATGGACACTGCCGAGATGATCCCGTCGATCATGTCGGGGTCGCTCATCCGCGAGACCCCGCCCTGTGCACGGATGTCGGCCGGTACCCGCTCGAGGGCCATGACTGCGACAGCGCCCGCGTCCTCGGCGATTTTGGCCTGCTCGGCTGTCACGACGTCCATGATCACGCCGCCCTTGAGCATCTCGGCCATGCCACGCTTGACCCGCGCGGTACCGGTGCCGGCACTTTCCGCTGGCACCGATGAACCTGGATCTGGGGCACTGCTCACGTCTATAGCTCCTGTGGTCTAGTCGATTGCTGAGCTTCCAGTCTAGGCTTTCTCGGCGCCGCGTGGTCCGGCGGCATCACACGCCCCTTGTCGACGTCGGGCGGGCAGGTCAGACGGGCGCTCGCTCGACGATCTCGAAGTACAGCGGGGTCGGTGCGGTGCCACCCAGGTGCAGCCATCGCACCGGTCGCCGATTGCGGAGGGCCAGGGTGTCGCGAACGGCATCGTTGTGGAACCGCCGGGCGATCATCACGCGGGTCTCGGCGTCGGCAAGCTCGGTGACCAGCTGCGATCGCAGCGACGAGAGGTCGACCTGGGCCAGCGCCGCCGACACCACGTTCTCGGCGGATTCACGATCCGCCCGCGCCGAACCCTCCGCTCGGTCGGCGGCGATGATCAGTTCCCGGCCTTCCGGCCCGAGTCCGGCCCCAATGGATCGGGCGACCACTGCCCGGCGGGCGAGCGCGGCGTCGAGCGCCTGCCAGCACAGGTCCACCCGCACGTGTAGTCGGTCGAGCCGGTTGGCGGTTTTGTAGGCCCAGCCCAGACCGAGCAACACCAGCACCGTGATGACGCCCAGGATCAGGACGGTCAGGGCGGAGATGGTCATGAAGTCCTCTCAGAAGGGGTCAATCGGAGACGACCACCTTGCCGGCCCCGACGACGACGGTGTCGTACACACGCAGGATCTGGTCGGCGACCTCGGACCAGTCGTAGCGGGCGGCGCGATCGCGTGCACGGCCGACCATTGCGGCCCGGCCGTCGTCATCACCGAGAACGGAGATGATCCCCTGGGCGAGTTGGTCGGCGTCCCCCACCTCGACCAGCACACCGGCCTGGCCGTCGTCGAGCACCCGCCGGAACGCGTCCAGCTTGCTCGCCACCACGGCGGTACCGGCGGCCATGGCTTCCACGAGAACGATGCCGAAACTTTCGCCGCCGAGGTTAGGAGCGCAGTACACGTCCGCGGAACGGAGGGCGCGGGCTTTGACGTCGTCATCGACCTGGCCGAGGAATACGAGGTGGTCGGCCAGGTCGCCGGCCTTGCCCCGCAACGTTCGCTGGTGACCGCCGCCCACGACCAGGACACGCACGTCCGGGAAGCGCGCCACCACCGCGGGTAGTGCCTTGATCAGCACGTCCACACCCTTGCGTGGTTCGTCGAAACGACCGAGGAACAGCACCGTTCTACCGGGGTGCGGATACCCGTCGAGCGGTTCGGCTCCGGCGAACATGTCCGTGTGCACCCCGTTCGGGATCTCGACCGCGTCCGAACCCAGAGATTCCATCTGCCAACGTCGGGCGAGTTCGGAGACGGCGATCTTACCGGCGATGCGTTCGTGGTAGGGACGAAGGATTCCCTGAAAGATGCTGAGTATCAACGACTTCGTCGTGGATGTGTGGAAAGTGGTGACGATCGGGCCCTGAGCGACCATCAGCGACAACATCGAGACACTCGGCGAGTTCGGCTCGTGCACATGGAGGACGTCGAACTTCTCGTCCCGAAGCCAGGATCGCAGTTTGTGATAGGCCTTGGGCCCGAACGCGATCCGGGCAACCGATCCGTTGTACGGAATCGCGAGGGCCTCGCCCACCGACACCACATAGCCGGGCAGTTTCTTGTCGTGTCCGGCGGGCGCGAGAACGCTCACCGTGTGTCCCCGATCGATGAAGACCTGCGCCAGTTCCATGACGTGGGCCTGAACACCGCCCGGGATGTCGAACGAGTACGGGCAGATCATGCCGATCTTCATCCCGCGGCGCCCTCGACATCGTCGTTGCTCCGAGGGATGTCGGCCCCCTTGATGCGCTCACGGCGCTCCTCGGACCAGTCGGCCTCCCAGAGCGGTTGCAGCATGTGCCAGTCCTGCGGATGGGCGGCGATGTTCGTCTCGAACACCGTTGCCAGCGCCTGGGTTGCCGCCTCCACTCCCCCAGATGTGTCGATCGGGCCGGTGAGCGATATCTGCGAGGTGTCCGGGCCGGTGTACCAGTGGTGAACCCCGACGAGGGCGGCGCCGGTGTCGATGGCGAGTTTCGCCGGGCCCGCGGGCATCCGCGTCGGCTCGCCGAAGAACTGGACGGGGACACCGTGTCTGGCCAGGTCCCGCTCGCCGAGGAGACACACCACCCCGCCGCTGCGGAGCCGCTCGGCCAGCCGGCCGTAGGGGGGTTGTTCGCCACCGCTGAGCGGGAAGATCTCGAATCCGAGGGTCTCGCGGTATCGGACAAAACGTTCGAAGAGCGAATCGGGTTTCAGTCGCTCCGCCACGGTGGAGAAGTCCCCGATGTTCTGCACGAGCCAGACCCCGGCCATGTCCCAGTTGCCGCTGTGGGGCAACGCGAACACCACGCCCTTGCCCTTCGCAAGGGCGTCGTCCAGCAGTCGTCGATCCGGTGGCGGGAGGTCGACGCGCGACGCGGCCACATGAAAGTCCATGGCGGGCAGCCGAAATGCCTCGCGCCAATAGCGGGCGTAGGACCGCATGGCATCCCGCATGAGGTCGTCGGGTACCTCCGCGGGTGTACAGCCGACCACCCTGGCGAGGTTCTTGCGAAGCTGGGCCGGTCCGCCACCCCGGCCACCGACGTAGCCTCCCGCACTGTCGAACACCGTGCGCGCCACACCCTCGGGCAGGCGCCGCACAAGCGACCACCCCGCCGCGTACCCCAGGTCGGCAATACGCTCGCCGGCCGTCGTCACGACTCCGATCCGTCCTCGCCCTGGGTCGCCCCACCGGCGGAGGGAGTGGCGATCGGCTGCAGATCGGTGGCTCCGGGCGACTTGTAGACCGACCACATCCGCTGGAACACCGTGATGATGCTGCCGACGGCGAGAAGCCACATCGCGATGTGGATGGCCCACGGCAGTCCGATACCGGTGAGGCCGGCGCCGACGAGGACGATGACGAGGCGGTCCGGGCGTTCGATGAGGCCACCGTCACCGTTCAGTCCGCTGGCCTCGGCACGTGCCTTCGCGTACGAGATGACCTGCGAGGTGACCAGGCAAATCATGGTCGCGACGAACAGCCACTGGTGCGGCTTCTCCACCAGGCACCACCAGCCGAGGCCGGCGAAGATCGCGCCGTCGGCGAGCCGATCACACGTCGAGTCGAGCACCGCACCGAACTTGGTGCCGCCGCCGCGCGCCCGCGCCATCGCGCCGTCGAGCATGTCGAACATCACGAAAAGCCAGATCACCAGGGTGCCGACGAACAGGTGACCCATCGGGTACAGCGTCACCGCTGCCGCGATGGTCGCCACCGTTCCGATGACGGTCATCGCGTCGGGCGTCAGGCCGGTCTTGATCAGGGCCCGCCCCAGGGGCAGTGTGACCTTGGAGACCGAGGCGCGGCCCAGGACGCTCAGCATGGATCGTTCACGCTCTGCTTGCTCATGTTCCGTCCTCGAGTTGTCGCCAGGCGTCGGCGAGCAGAGTCCTGGTGTCGCGCAGCAGCTGCGGCATCACCTTCGTCTCCCCGACCACCGTGATGAAGTTGGCGTCTCCGCCCCACCGCGGAACCACATGCTGGTGCAGGTGTTCGGCGAGCGAACCACCGGCTGCGGCACCGAGATTGAGTCCGACGTTGAACGCGTCCGGATTGGAGACCGCCTTGATCGCGCGAATCATCTTCTGCGTGAACACCATCAGTTCACGGCTCTCGACCTCTGTGAGGTCTTCGAGGTCGGCGACCTGCCGGTACGGCACGATCATCGTGTGCCCGGGGTTGTAGGGATAAAGGTTGAGCACCGCGTACACCGATTCACCTCGGGCGACCATCAGCCCGGCCTCGTCCGACATTCGTGGGATGTCGAGGAATGGGTGGACGGACTTCGCGGACGTCGTGTCGTCCCCGTCCGGGTCCACGCCCGATCGCGGGGCAGCCGTGATGTACGACATCCGGTGCGGGCTCCACAGCCGCTGAAGCCGGTCCGGGTCACCCGGCCCCTGGTCGCGGATGACGCCGGGGTTGTCGGTGTGGGTCACCGGGCCTCCCCGGCAGCGTCGGCGGCAGGCGTCGCGACCAGTTCGGCGGTCGGGGATTCGTTGCGACGCTGGGCGACCCAGTCGGCGATCAGGGTGACCGCGTCTGCGACCGGAATCCCGTTGACCTGTGTGCCGTCACGGAAACGGAAACTGACGGCGCCGGCCTCCACGTCACGTTCGCCGGCCAGCAACATGAACGGGACCTTGCCGGTTGTGTGATTGCGGATCTTCTTCTGCATCCGGTCGTCCGAACCGTCGACCTCGGCGCGGACGCCGAGTGACCTCAGCTGTGCCACAACGCCGTCGAGATGGGGAACGAATGCGTCCGCGACCGGGATGCCCACAACCTGCACCGGGGACAGCCACGCCGGGAAGGCGCCGGCGTAGTGCTCGGTGAGCACACCGAAGAACCGCTCGATTGATCCGAACAACGCTCGGTGGATCATCACCGGCCGGTGCTTGGACCCGTCGGCGCCGGTGTACTCCATCTCGAATCGCTCCGGCAGATTGAAGTCGAGCTGAATGGTCGACATCTGCCAGTTTCGGCCCAGCGCGTCCTTGACCTGTACGGAGATCTTCGGACCATAGAACGCGGCCCCACCGGGATCGGGCACCAACCGCAGACCGGATGCCTCGCCGACCTCGGCGAGGGTGGCCGTCGCCTCTTCCCAGACCTCGTCCGAACCCACGGACTTCTTCGGATCCCTGGTCGACAGTTCGAGGTAGAAATCGTCGAGGCCGTAGTCCTTGAGCAGTCCGAGTACGAAGTTCAGGGTGGTGGTGAGCTCGGCCCGCATCTGTTCGCGCGTGCAGTAGATGTGCGCGTCGTCCTGAGTCATCCCGCGAACCCTGGTGAGGCCGTGGATGACTCCCGACTTCTCGTACCGGTACACCGACCCGAACTCGAAGAGCCGCAGTGGCAACTCCCGGTAGGAGCGGCCCCGCGCGTTGAAGATCAGGTTGTGCATCGGGCAGTTCATCGGCTTGAGGTAGTAGTCCTGGCCTGGTTTGCGCACCTCGCCGTCGTCGTCGAGTTCGGCGTCGAGGTGCATGGCCGGGAACATGCCATCGCGGTACCAGTCGAGGTGACCGGAGATCTCGTACAGGTTGCTCTTGGTGATGTGCGGGGTGTTCACGAACTCGTAGCCCTCGGCGATGTGCCGCTGGCGCGAGTAGTCCTCGAGTTCCTTGCGGATGATGCCGCCCTTGGGATGGAACACCGGCAGACCCGAGCCCAGCGCGTCGGGGAAACTGAAGAGATCGAGTTCGGCACCGAGCTTTCGGTGGTCGCGGCGTTCGGCCTCGGCCAGCAACTCGAGGTAGGCGTCCATCGCCTCGGCCGATTCCCAGGCCGTGCCGTAGATGCGCTGCAGGTCCGCGTTGTCCTGGTCGCCGCGCCAGTATGCCGCCGAACTGCGGGTCAGCTTGAACGCGGTGATGTACTTGGTGGTGGGCACGTGTGGACCCCGGCAGAGATCGCCCCAGATCCGTTCGCCGGTACGAGGATTGAGGTTGTCGTAGGCGGTGAGTTCGCCACCGCCGACCTCCATCACCTCGGGGTCGTCGGCCGAACCCTTGTCGTCGACCAATTCGAGCTTGTACGGTTCCCCGGCCAATTCGGCCTTCGCCTCGTCGACCGACTCGTACACGCGCCTGGAGAAGCGCTGACCGGACTTGATGATCTGCTTCATCTTCTTCTCGAGCGCGGTCAGATCGTCGGGCGTGAACGGGTCCTCGACATCGAAGTCGTAGTAGAAACCGTTCTCGATCGGGGGGCCGATCCCGAGTTTCGCCTTGGGGTCCAGATCCTGAACCGCCTGCGCCAGCACATGTGCAGCCGAGTGTCTGATGACGCTGCGTCCGTCTTCGGTGTTGGCCGCGACCGGCTCGACCACGGCATCGCTCGTAGGCGACCACGACAGGTCGCGAAGAGTGCCTTCCGCGTCGCGGACCACGACGATCGCCTCCGGCCCCTTGTTGGGATGACCGCTGTCGCGCAGAGCCGCCCCCGCAGTGGTCCCGGCCGCCACCGTGATCGTGGCTGGGGGCGGGGCGGCGGCGTTCTCGGGCACCAGGAAACTCCTTGTCGAGGCAGACCACTCGACCGGCACGGCCGAGCTGGCGTATCAGTCCATGATCGTAGTGCCCGAGGGACCCACTACCCCCTACCGGTCGCCGAGAAGTTCGGGCCGGTTACAGAATGGGGCTCTTCAGCCACGACCAATCGAGGCCGATCCAGCCGGCCGCCATCTCGAGCGCGCCGAGCAGCCAGAGCGTCAGGAGCACGATGGCGCAGGTCAGGATGGCGAATGCCGCCTGGACCGTCCAGTGCTGCTTCTTGATCCAGTCCATCCATGCGTCGTACTTGCTGCGCGCGAACTGGAGCAGGCGGCGCGCCCAATCGAACTCGGATGCCAGGATGCCCAGACCTGCGAACACGATCAGCCATCCGGGACCGGGGTACGGGATCGCCGCGATACCCACGAGGAGGACGCCCGTTCCGACCACACCGACACAACAGCGGTAGATGAGATTCAGGCGGCGTTGCTCCCGAATCTGGTCACGCTTGTTGCCGATCGCGGAGAGTATCCCGCCCTGGGACCGTTCTTCGTCGGCATCGACTTTCGCGTCATCAGGCATGACGTTCCTTTGTCCGAAATTGACCATTCGCAAACCTTTTCAGGCAACTCTACGGAAGTCGACGACACGGGAGATGCAACAGGACTGCGCACGAACGTCAGTCGATTGAACGGGAGATGAAGTGGTCCCGGCTGGGATCGAACCAGCGACCTTCCCGGTGTGAACGGGACGCTCTTCCACTGAGCCACGGGACCTGACGTCTACCCCGGCTGAACCGGGGTCTGCGACCGAAAGACATTAACACGCACACCCCGCCGGAACCCAAATCACATCCACTCGATTCACCCCGGGTGTCGCCGTCGCACGTGACCTGGGGATGGTTCCGCAACCGACCGTTTGACCAGCGGATTTGTTGCTTTGCGGGTACGTCCGATAATGTTCACGTTCGCACCCAGAGCAGCAGTTTTCAGGGTGCATGCGGATGTAGCGCAGCTGGTAGCGCATCACCTTGCCAAGGTGAGGGTCGCGGGTTCGAATCCCGTCATCCGCTCGGAGCACGATATTTCCACCGTGGCGGTGTGGCCGAGTGGTGAGGCAACGGCCTGCAAAGCCGTGCACACGGGTTCGATTCCCGTCGCCGCCTCCAGATCAGTTCGACAACTGAACACAATCTCGCGCGATTAGCTCAGCGGGAGAGCGCTTCCCTGACACGGAAGAGGTCACAGGTTCAATCCCTGTATCGCGCACCACCTGCACCACAGAATGACCCGGCGACCCCGGGTCATTCTCATGTGACGGGTACGGACGGATTGTTCATCACATCGAGTCACAGGAATTCCATGAACGACACTCTCGACCGCGACGTCTTGCAGTACACCCTCAACTGGGCGAGCACCAACGGGTACTCGGTCAGCGGAAGCCAGATCCTGATCGAGTTGCTGCCGATCAGCCGCGAGTACAGCAACATCGACGAACGGGAACGGGCCCTGCACGCCGCTGCGCAGCAACTCGTGTCCGGCCAGGCAGAGCTGGCCACCAGCTCACGCTGAGAGACCTCGCGCCGCTGAGCGGCCCGCGCGACGCCCGTGTTGAGATGATGTCGTGAGCGGTCCCGAGATACTGGTGAACTCCACCGACGATCCCACCGACGCCGACGAATTGGCGGAGGTGGCGGCCGCGACCTTTCCGCTGGCCTGCCCGCCGGATCTGAGCGCCGACGACGTCGCGCACTTCATCGCGACCACATTGTCGGGTGAGCACTTCCGCCGGTATCTCAGCGAGCCCGATCACCACGTCCTGAAGGCGACTGACAGCGCCTCCGGTGCCATCGTGGGGTACGCACTCCTCATCGACTCCGAACCCGACGACACCGACGTCCTGGCGGCCATTCCGGAACGCCCGCTGACGATGGTGTCGAAGTTGTACGTGCTACCCGGTTTTCACGGCGGAGCGGTGTCCGCGGCGTTGATGTCGGCAGCGCTCGCGCACGCCACCGAGCAGGGCAGCGCCCGCATCTGGCTCGGCGTGAACGAGCAGAACCGCCGAGCACAACGGTTCTACGAGAAGATGGGTTTCACCATCGTGGGGCGCAAGTCATTTGTCGTCGGCGGTAAGCGCTGCAGCGATTACGTGCTCGCTCGCACTCCCCCGCCGACGTCGGATCTGCATTGACCCTGAAGGGCTACGCCGATTCTGCGAAACGTGACAGTGCGAGCAGACGCGATGTCGCACGGAGGTACTTCTTGCGGTAGCCACCCGCGAGCATCTCCTCGGTGAAGATCTCGTCCAGCTTCGAACCCGAGACCATGAGTGGGGTTCCGGCGTCGTAGAGGCGGTCGGCCAGCACCACGAGACGCAATGCGACCGTCTGATCCGCCGCGGGGTGCACACCTTCCACGCACGCCAACGTGACGCCCTCCACGAGCGCCTTGTACTTGGAGGGATGCAGCTTGGCCAGGTGAGTGCAGAGTTCGTCGAAGTTGTCCAAGGTGGCGCCAGGAGTGCTCTCGGCCAGGTTCTCGAGCTCTGCGTCACTGTGGGGCGGCGGGGCCGGCGGCAGGTCGCGGTGCCGGTAGTCGGGGCCGTCGACGCGGATGGCCTCGAACACAGCCGCCAACTTCTTGATCTCTCGCAAAAAATCTTGAGCGGCGAAACGACCCTCGCCGAGCTGCCCCGGCAGGGTGTTGGACGTCGCGACGATGGAAACGCCCTTGGCCGACAGTTCGGTCAGCAGTCGCGACACCAGCATGGTGTCGCCCGGGTCGTCGAGCTCGAACTCGTCGATACACAGCACGGAGTGGTCCGAGAGCCGCTCGAGGGCGTTGGCGAAACCGAGAGCTCCGACGACGTGGGTGACCTCGACGAACGTCGCGAACGCCTTGGGTCCCGGCATCGCGTGATAGATCGACGCGAGGAGGTGGGTCTTGCCGACGCCGAAGCCGCCGTCGAGATAGAGGCCCAGCCCTTGCTGCGGCGCGGACTTGCGCCCGAAGAGGCCACGCTTGCCGCCCTTTGCCTTGGTCGCGCGTTCGACGAAGCTGCGCGCGGCCTTGACCGCCTCGGCCTGGCTCGGCTCGTTGGGGTCGGGAATGTACGAGTCGAAACTGACCTCGTCGAACATCGAGGGGGGCACCATCTCATCGACAAGGGCTTCGGGCGCGACCTGCGGAGTGCGGTCACTCAAACGTGCTGGCATGCGCCGAGCCTAGCGACGTGACGAGAATGGCTGTGTGTACCCACTGCGCAAAGCGACCCAGCTCACAACCGGTGACCTCGACGACAAGGCGCTCGCCGCCCTCTACGCCTATCCGGAGCGTCAGACGGGCGTCGCCCGGGTACGCGCCAACATGATCACGTCGATCGACGGGATGGCAACGGTCGCAGGGCGATCCGGCGCTTTGGGGTCGTCGGGCGACCAGCGGTTGTTCTCGGTTCTGCGGGCACTGGCCGACGTCATCGTGGTGGGTGCCCGTACCGCTGTCACCGAGAAATACGGGCCGGTTCAGCCACACCCCCTGCTCGGCGAGCTGCGAACGGCCGAGGGCCGGCCGGCGGCCGCGGCGCTCGCCCTGGTGAGCAACACACTCTCCATCCCGGTTCCCGGAAAGGGTGATTTCACTCTCGCACCGAGCACCATCGTCCTCACCTGCCGTTCGGCCCCCGCAGGCGCTCGCGCTCAGCTCCTCGACACCGGGGCAACCGTCGTCGACTGCGGCGACGAGGAAGTCGATCCGGCGCAGGCAATCGGGTATCTCGCCGACCGCGGCCTGACGCAGATCTTGTGTGAGGGTGGGCCGGCCCTGCTCGGTTCGCTGCTCGACAGAGATCTGGTCGACGAGCTCTGCGTGACGGTCAGCCCCAGGGTCACTGCGGGTAGCGGCAAACACATTACGGCCGGTTCGGACGCGGTCCGTGGAATGCGACGCGCCCACGTCCTCGCCGACGACGAGGACTACCTGTACCTGCGTTGGGTGCGCGATCAGGAGTGATGTCGTTCGCCAGTACCCTCGCCGATATGCAGCGCGCCCTTGTGACCACAGACGACCGCACCGGCCGGATGTGGGCGCACCGCCCGGATCGTTCAGCTCGTCGCCGCTCGCTGCGCCTGTTGGCGGCAGCGATGGTGGCGGTGGGCATCCTCACCGGATGTACGGCCGGCCCCGATCCCGGGCCCGATCTGGTCATCGAAGAGAACAACGGCGGAGGACAGGCCCCGACGACCACGCCGCCGCCACCGAGCCTCGAAGTCCCCAAACAGGATCTGGCATGGCGAGAGTGCGGCGACGATCTCCAGGAGCGCTTCCCCGGGACCGCTCTTCCACCGGGCGTCACGTTCGAATGCGGCAATTTCGAGAACTCGGTGACACCGGGCACCCAGAGCATCGACACCGTCACGGTCTCGGCCGTCCGAGCACGGTCGGCCGACACGCCGGCCGACGCTGCTCCGCTGGTGCTGACCTCCGGCACCGACATACCGTCCACCCGCACACTGCTCAGCCTGGCCCAGGGTGGCGGTCGCAATCTGTTGTCGGCGCATCCCGTGGTCGCTGTCGACCGGCGCGGGACCGGCGCGTCGACGCCGCTCGACTGTATGACGAACCTGGAACGAAACACCCTCCTGAACAACGGCTTCAGCACCTCATCCGCTGACTACCCGGCGCGCGTGGAGCGACTGGCCGCCGCGGGGACGTCGGCGTCGGACGGTTGTACCGAAATCCTGAGTCCGCACCAGGTGCAGTTCACCGCCAACAATGCGGCAGCCGATCTCGAGAAGCTGCGCACGGTGTGGCAGGTGGACCGGATCGGTATCGCAGGCGTCGGGGAAGGCGCAGCTGTGGCGCTCGCCTACGCAGGGCTCTACACCGACCACCTGGCCCGGCTCATCCTCGACACGCCGGCGCCGTACTCGACCAACGCCCAGACCACCGGGCAGCAGATCGCCGAGGGCACCGGCGCCGCACTCAGCTTGTTCGCCGATCAGTGCCGGGCCATCAGTTGCTCCCTCGGCGCCGACCCCGGCGTCGTCATCGCCGGCCTGCTCGACCGGGCGCGTACCGGTGGCCTGGACGGGATCGCCGATACCGACGTCCTGGCGGCACTGACCACCACGATCGCGCTCGCGCCCGGCGACCGGGCCACCGTCATCACCACAGCCGCCGACATGCTCAGTGCGGCCGACGGCGGCGCTCTCGGCCCACTGCGCACGGCGATAGTTCAGGCCCGGGCCCTGCGCGGCACCGACGGTCAGCTGTTGTCACAGTGCAACGACACCTCTGAACCCGTCGGGCGCAACCAGATCGACGGGCTGATCGCCGAATGGGGACGTCAGTACCCACTGACCGGTGCCGGAACGGCACTGGGTCTCCTGCGGTGCAACGGCTTCCCCGCCGGCGCCGCCCCGCCGACCATCGGCGAGATCCCGGTGCCGGTGCTGATGTTCACCGGCTCGGGCGACACCATCAACGGACCCACCGCGTCCGACGGCATCAACGGCGCCCTGATCGGCGCTGGTGCCACGTCATCGATTCTCTCGTGGGAAGGCCTCGGCTACTCGGTGCTGGCGCACTCGGACTGTGCCGGGGAAGCGGCCATCGCCTACGCCCGATCGGGTGAACCACCCGCGCCCGGTGCGTGTCCGGCCTGACCGGATCAGCGGGACCGGCATCGGTTCGTGGTGTCGGGCACGGCGCAGGGCCGCTGCCGTAGTACGGTGCGGCAGTGTCGATCAATGACCCTTCCACCGGAGACCACCAGACAACTTCCGTTGGCGTCGGCCGGGAGCACGGGAAGCGACCCGGGTACGGCCTGGCCAACCGCACGGGAACGGCCGAACGCGTCCTGTTCCCAGGTGTCGACGTAGGCCGCATCATCTCGATGGTGCTCTGGCCCGTGGCCATCCTCATGGTGTTCCAGCGCACGGTGATCCTGGGTGTGGACGGTGACCGCACGGACGACTTCTCTCCGGTGTATCGCGCCGCGTTGGCGTTCCTGCGCAACGAGCCGATCTACACCGAGAACTACAACACGGTCGACCCTCACTACCTGTACCCGCCGTCGGGAACGTTGCTGATGGCTCCGCTGGGTTACATCGACCCCGAGCGAGCGCGATGGCTGTTCATCTTCGTCTCCGCCGCCGTGCTCGTGCTGTGCGCGTATCTGATCACCCGCATGTTCGGGTACTCGGTGCGGTCGTGGGTGATGCCCGTTGTGCTGTTCGTCTTCTTCCTGTCCGAGACGGTGTCGCACACTCTGATCTTCGTAAACTTCAACGCCTTCGTGTTGCTCGGTGAGCTCTTGTTCATGATGTTGGCGCTCAAACGGAAAGACCTGTGGGCGGGTATCCCTCTCGGTCTCACCCTCGCGGTCAAGCCGGTTCTTGCCGTGCTGCTGTTGCTCCCGCTGCTCAACCGTCAGTGGAAGGTGTTCGTGGGTGCGATCGGGGTCCCGCTGCTGCTGACCGCGCTCGCGTGGCCGCTGTCCGCCGACCCCCGGTCTTTCGTGAGCCGCACCGCGCCGTATCTCTTCGAGGCGCGCGACTACTACAACAGTTCGATCGTCGGCAATGCCGCCTACTTCGGCGTGCAGACCTGGCTCGTGGTGTTGTTGCGGATCGCTTTTGTCCTGATGGCCGCCTTCAGCCTGTGGTTCCTGTACCGCTACTACCGCACCACCGATGAACTGCTGTGGATGAGCACTTCGGCCGGCGTACTGCTGTGCACGTCGTGGCTGGTCGGCTCGCTGGGCCAGGGATACTACTCGATGTTGCTGTTCCCGCTGCTGATGACGGTGTTCATGCGGGGCTCGGCCATCCGGAGTTGGCCGGCCTGGCTCGGCGTGTACGGGTGCTTCACATTCGACGGGTTCTACTCGGATCGCTGGGAGGCGTTCGGGCGGGCGATCGAGTACAACAAGGTGACCTGGGGCTGGTCACTGCTGATGATCGCGGTGTTCTGTGCGCTGTTGTTCCGGTATCTGGACCTTCGCAAATCCGGGGATCACGAGATCTCCGGAACCCGAACGCGGCCCGCAGCCACCGTCGGCGCATGAACTGAATCCGAAAATCGAGGCGGCGGACAGCGCTGACCGATCGACTGCTCGAGGGCAGCGGCTGGTCAGGGCAGGGCGGTGATGAGCTTGTCGACGTCGACGCGCGGGCCGGTGAAGAACGGGGTCTCCTCGCGTACGTGCATCCGCGCCTCGGTTGCGCGTAGATCGCGCATCAGGTCGACGATCCGATGCAGCTCGGGCGCCTCGAACGCCAGCAACCACTCGTAGTCGCCGAGGGCAAACGACGACACGGTGTTCGCCCGGACGTCCTTGTATCCGCGTGCCTGCTTGCCGTGATCGGCGAGCATGGTGCGTCGTTCGGCATCGGGCAGCAGGTACCACTCATACGAGCGGACAAACGGGTACACGCAGATGTACTTGCCCGGTTCCTCACCCGCGAGGAAAGCCGGGATGTGGCTCTTGTTGAACTCGGCCGGCCTGTGCAGCGCCACGTTGCTCCACACTGCGTTGCTGGCACGGCCGAGGATGGTGGTCCGGCGGAAATCGGCGTAGGCGGCCTGGATCTGCTCGACCTCTTCCGAATGCCACCAGATCATGAAGTCTGCGTCGGCCCGCAGACCCGAGACGTCGTACAAACCGCGAACCACAACACCTTTGGCCTCGAGCGAGTCGAAGAACTGGCGGGCATCGCTGATCGCCTCGTCCCGATCGTCGCCCAGCTCGCCCGGCCGAACCGAGAAGACCGAGAACATGAGGTAACGAACAGTGGCGTTGAGTTCTGCATAGTCCAGGCGCGTCATGGCTCCCATCCTGCCATTGCCAGGACAACGCGATGTCAGCGCAGGTGCGTGCTCCGCGGCCCATCAACAGCCAGATCGGCGACGAGTTGCCGGGCCGCCCTGTCTGCACGACCGACACATGCGGGTACCCCCACACCGTCGAAAGTGGCCCCGGCGAGCACCAGACCCGGCGGTCGACTGCGGTCGACCTCTGCCACCAGGGACGCGTGCCCGGGCGCGTATCGAGGAAGTCCACCGGGCCACCGCTGGACCACGGCGTCCCGCGGTCCGACACGCACTTCTCCCCCGCCGGCCAGAGCGATGACCGTTGCGAGATCGGCCACAGCCCAGTCGATCAGCTGGTCATCCTCGATGCTTTCGAGATCGGTGCCGTAACGACCGAACGACACCCTCACCAACACCGCGTCCTCGGCGAGGTGATTCCATTTGCGCGTACTGAAGGTGAAAGCCTTTGCGTGCACGAGTGATTCGTCACTGGCAACGAGCACCCCCGAGAGCTGGGGCAAGTCGACACCAGCCTCGAGCGCCAGCGACACCACCGCCGACCCCGACAGGTCCACCTGCGTCAGCGGCTCGGCGACCTCGGGAACGGTTGCGCACACGCGGGCCAGGACGGGAGCCGGCAACGCCGCCACCACACCGTCGTAATGGACGTCGTCAACCATCCAGCCGGAGCCCGCCCGGACCAGCTGTCGAATTGCCACGCCGGTATGGATGCCTGCGGCACACCGGTGGCCGAGTTCGTCGACCAGCTGGCGGTATCCCCCGGCCAAGGCGCCGAACACCGGACCAGAACCACCTGATGCGGCCAGGAGGTCGGTCACCGCCGCGGTCAGACTGGGAGCATCGGCGTCGAGTCGCGCCGCCAGGGCAGGAACCACGGCCCGCACTCCCAGGTCGTCGGCACGCGCCGAATACACCCCGCCGAGCATCGGGTCCACACTGCGATCCACGATCGACCGGCCGAATCGGTCCCCTATCAGGGCCCCGATCGACATGTCTTGTCCTGCTTGCCAATCGAGGGGTCGCTGCGGCTCGTCGGCCATGCGCGCAAGGTCGTCCGCCTCGGCGAGGTGACGTACGGCGTCCGGACCACCGGGGATTCCCATCACCGTCGGACGGGCCATTGCTTTGAGGGTGGAACCGCTGAGGACATTGGGGCCGAGAACACCGGGATGGACGAGTGATGGGGTCAAGCCGAGTTCGTCCACCAGCGCGGCGACTTCCGGGCGGCGAACCAGGAATGCCTCGGCGCCGACGTCCACATGGTGTCCATCGAGTTCGGCTGTCCGCAACGTGCCACCGAGGACCGGCGATGCTTCGAAGAGATCGATCACCGCGTCTGACCCGAGTAGCGTCCGCAACCGGTACGCCGCGGTCAGTCCCGAGATACCGCCACCGAGCACCGCGACACGGGTCACAGCGAATGCACCAACTCCACCACCCGGGTCAACACGGTCGGGTCGGTGGCGGGCAGAACCCCGTGACCGAGGTTGAAGATGTGGCCCAGGGCCCCCGCTGCCACCGCCCGATCAGCTTCGGCGGCGATGCGGCGGACCTCTTGTTCCACCACCGGCCACGGCGCGAACAGCACCGCCGGATCGAGGTTTCCCTGAAGGGCCCGGCCGGGCCCGATCCGCCGCGCTGCATCGTCGAGCGGAATCCGCCAGTCGACCCCGACCACGTCGGCGCCGGCGGTTCCCATTTCGTGGAGCAACTCGCCGGTGCCCACCCCGAAATGGATGCGGGGAACGTCGTACGACGCCAGTTCGGCGAAGACGCGCGCCGAATGAGGTCGGGCAAAGGCGTTGTAGTCGGCCACCGAGAGCGCGCCTGCCCACGAATCGAACAACTGGAAGGCGTCCACTCCCGCATCGAGCTGGACCTTCAGGAAAGCGATCGTGATGTCGGCGAGCTTGCCGACCAGTTCGTGCCAGATGGCCGGCTGCCCGTACATCAGGGCCTTGGTGTTCTCGTAGTTGCGGCTGGGGCCGCCTTCGATCAGGTACGACGCCAAGGTGAACGGGGCGCCGGCAAAACCGATCAATGCGGTCTCGCCGAGCTCGGCCTTCAACAGCTTCACCGCGGCCGACACCGCACCGACCGCGTCGGGTGTCAGCAAGGGAAGGGCGCGGACATCGGCGTGCGTGCGGATGGGGTGCGCGATCACCGGACCCACCCCGGAGACGATGTCGAGGTCGACCCCGGCCGCCTTGAGCGGAACCACGATGTCGGAGAACAGGATTGCCGCGTCGACACCGTGCCTGCGAACCGGCTGCATGGTGATCTCACAGACCAGGTCTGGGTCGAAGCAGGATTCGAGCATCCCGCGCCCGACCCTGATCTCCCGGTACTCGGGCAGAGAGCGGCCGGCCTGCCGCATGAACCACACCGGTCGGCGGCCGGGCTGTTGCCCACGAGCGGCCGCGACCAGCGGCGAAAGGGCGCGGGCATGTTGTTGAGTCATCACCTGACATGCTGCCATGCACTGCGCCCGGGACTCCAAGGACTACCGAATAGGGGCCGATCAAGCCATCGGCGCGCCTACCGTCGGTCCGCCCGGCTTGGACCTACGGTCGACGGGTGACCACATCCGAAGCCTCGAGCGAGCCTGCAGTTTTCCGCAGCGCCATCGAATCGATGCATGCGGCCAAGGTGCGGTCGGAGATCGAGCTCGGCAGCATTCGCCCACCTCAGCGGCTGGCGCCCTTCAGCTATGCGGTGGGCGCCGAGGTGACCCAGCCCGACGACGGCGAGATCGCCACGGACTCCGACGGCAGCGCTTTCGGCCGGCTGATCCTGCTCTACGATCCCGACGGACACGAGGCCTGGAACGGCACCATGCGGTTGGTGGCATTCATCCAGGCAGAGGTCGAAGCCGTCCTCGCCGCCGACCCATTGCTCCCGGAAGTCGCGTGGAGCTGGCTCACCGAGGCCCTGGCGCAACCCACCATCGAGATCACGGCCCTCGGCGGCACGGTCACCTCCACCTCATCGGTTCGGTACGGCGACATCTCCGGACCACCGCGAGCTCATCAACTGGAACTCCGCGCCTCCTGGACCGCGACCAACAGTGACCTCGACGGGCACGTCGAGGCTTTCTGCGAGGTGCTGTCGCTCGCGGCCGGGCTGCCGCCGACAGGCGTCACGCAGCTCGGCTTCACCAAAGCGTGAGCCGGGACGCCGATGACCGATCCCACGAGCACTGACCCGACGGCCCACACCGGCCCGGGCGATCAGTCATCCTGCGAGCCGGACGTGGCGGACGGCGGCACCCTGGACGAGCCCGACCGTCCCGAACCGATTCCGCTGACAGAACCGGCGGATGGCGTTCCGCCCGTCCTGTCCACCCCAGCCGAGTTCGCCGAGGCCGGCCGACTGCTGTCCGAGGGCACGGGTCCGGTGGCACTCGACACCGAACGCGCATCGGGCTTCCGCTACTCGGGGCGGGCATACCTCATCCAGATCAAACGGACCGGTAGCGGATCCTTCCTCATCGATCCCATCGATCATCCTGAGGCGCTGACCCCGGTGATCGACGCACTCGACGGCCCCGAGTGGATCCTCCACGCAGCCGATCAGGATCTGCCGTGCCTGCGCGAGCTCGGATTCCGATGTGCCCGGCTCTTCGACACCGAGCTGGCCGGCCGGTTGCTCGGGATCGCCCGGGTCAACCTCGCGGCGATGGTCGAGCACTTCTTGGGGCTGGGCCTGGTGAAGGGACACGGAGCAGCCGACTGGTCGAGGCGCCCTCTGCCGGCCGACTGGCTCAACTATGCCGCTCTCGACGTCGAGGTCCTGATCGAATTGCGTGACGCGGTTGCGGCCGCTCTGGTCGATGCAGGCAAGGAAATCTGGGCCGAACAGGAGTTCGCCGCCGTACTGGCCCGACCGGATCCACCGCCACGCACCGACAGATGGCGACGTGTTTCCCGTATCCACACCATCAAGTCGCCGCGCATCCTCGCAGCCGTCCAGCAGCTCTGGAATGCCCGCGAAGAGATCGCCCGGCGTCGCGATGTGGCTCCCGGACGCATCCTTCCCGACTCGGCCATCATCGCCGCTGCCACCGCAGACCCGAAGTCACTCGACGAACTGTACAAAGTGCCGGTGTTCGGCGGCCCTCGCCAACGTCGCCAGGCCGCCCGCTGGCTGTCAGCGCTCGATGCAGCGCGTCGACTGACCGACAAGGAACTGCCCTCGCGCCGACCGGCAACGGTGGGTCTGCCGCCCGTCAATCGATGGGAGGGCAAAGACCCCGAGGCTGCTGCCCGGTTGGCCGGAGTTCGAGCCGGCCTCACGGACCTCTCCGAACAGTTCTCCGTACCCGTCGAGAACCTGCTGCTTCCCGAGCTGGTTCGCCAATTGTCCTGGGAGGGAATCGATCCGCCTACCCTGCAGGCAGTCGAGCAGCGACTGGCCGCGGGCGGCGCGCGTCCATGGCAGATAGAGCTGACGGCGCCGGTGATCAGCGAAGCGCTGGGTCGGCCCCTCGATGACGAGAACTCAGACGGACCGGCAGCCGAAGAGGTCTGATCGCGAGCGTCACCGGCCGGATTCGCGAGTGCCTGAACTGTTCTCGGGCCGTACTACATCGTCGGAGCCCGCGAAACCGGAGTCGAGGTCACTCTCGTCCGACGACGACAGCGGTGGTTGCATGCGAGAGACCATGGCGGTGATCGCCCGAGCAACGTCCTGGGCGGTGAGTCCGAGCTGGTCGAGCAGCTGTCCACGCGAGGCAGGCGTCAGGAACTCCTGAGCGATGCCGACATCGCGGACCGGTGTCGAGATCCCCTTCGCCCGAAGGGTTTCCGAGACCGATGACCCGACACCGCCATGCACTCCACCGTCTTCCACGGTGATCACCAGACGGTGCGTGATGGCGAGTTCGGAAATGGACTCCGGCACCGGCAGCACCCAGCGAGGGTCGACAACCGTGGTGCCGATCCCCTGCTGCGCCAGCCGGGCTGCAGTGTCCATGGCCAGTGAGGCGAACGGACCCACCGCGACGATCAGGACGTCTTCAGACTCACCGTGACCCGGCCGATGCAGCACATCGGTGCCGTCGGCGAATCGATCGATTGCCCGGATATCTTCGGGCACCGCACCTTTCGGAAAACGCAGCGCCGTGGGGCCGTCGTTGATGTCGAGCGCCTCGGCGAGTTCCTCACGCAGCCGCACCGAATCGCGGGGCGCGGCGACCCGCATGCCCGGCACGATGGACATCAGGGACAGGTCCCACATTCCGTTGTGGCTGGGGCCATCCGGACCGGTGACGCCGGCGCGGTCGAGCACGAGGGTCACCGGCTGGCCGAGCAAGGCAACGTCCATCAGCAACTGGTCGAACGCGCGGTTGAGAAACGTGGAGTAGATGGCGACCACCGGGTGCATCCCACCGAGTGCAAGTCCCGCCGCCGAGGTGAGCGCATGCTGTTCGGCGATGCCCACGTCGAACATCCGGTCCGGGAAACGCTCACCGAAAGCGGCCAGCCCGGTGGGCCCGGCCATCGCCGCGGTGATGGCGACGATGTCGCGACGCTGATTCCCGGCCTCGACCAGGGCAGCCGAGAAGACCGATGTCCAGTCCGGGGCCGAGACCGAGGTGGCCTTGCCTGTGGCCGGATCGATGATCCCGGTGGAGTGCATCTGGTCCGCGATGTCGTTTTCGGCGTGGTGATAGCCCATGCCCTTGCGGGTCACGGTGTGGACGATGACCGGTCCGCCGAATGCCTTCGCCTGTCGCAGAGCGTTTTCGAGCGCGTCCTGATCGTGGCCGTCGACCGGCCCGACGTACTTGAGGCCGAGATCGGTGAACATGGCCTGAGGTGTGAGCGCGTCCTTGATACCGGTTTTGAGACCGTGCAGTGCCGAGTACGCGAGTTGCCCGAAGAGCGGCAGCCGCAACACCGCGCGCCGGCCTTCATCGAGGACCCGCTCGTACGCGGGCTGTAGCCGCAGTCCGGACAGATGCTGCGCGAATCCGCCGATCGTAGGTGCGTACGAACGACCGTTGTCGTTGACGATGATCACCATCTTGCGATCGCCGGCGGCAATGTTGTTGAGTGCTTCCCAGCACATTCCCCCGGTCAGCGCGCCATCTCCGACGATCGGCACGACATGCCGGTCCTGACCGGTCAGTTCGAACGCCTTGGACAGCCCGTCTGCGTACGACAACGCCGCGGACGCGTGCGAAGACTCGATCCAGTCGTGCTCGCTCTCGGCTCGCTCCTGGTAACCGGTCAGCCCGCCCCGCTGACGCAGGGTGTCGAAGGCACCTTTGCGACCGGTGACGATCTTGTGCACGTAACACTGGTGACCGGTGTCGAAGAGCAGTGCGTCCTGGGGCGAGTCGAACACCCGGTGCAGCGCCAAGGTCAGCTCGACGACTCCGAGATTCGGTCCGAGATGGCCACCGGTCGCCGCCACCTTCGCGATGAGGAACTGCCGGATGTCCTGAGCCAGTTCCCGGGTCTGCTCCAAGGAGAGCTCGCGCAGGTCGGCGGGTGAATTGACCGAATCCAGCACGCTCATCCCAGGTCCTTTCATGGCAATGGGCAACGGCGAGATGTTCGAGACCGTCGCTGCGCCGCCGGGCTGTGGCGGCACGTGATCACCCAGTCTACGGACGTATGCCGCTGCGGGCTCGTACCGCAGCCGACTGTGGCGAGGACCGCAGTAGCGCGATCGCTTCGATGTGGTGGGTCAGCGGGAACGCGTCGAAACCGCGCAACCAGTGCACTTCGTAGCCGCCGCGTCGATAGTCCGCCAGGTCACGGGCGAAGGTGGCCGGGTCGCAGCCGACAGCGATGATCGCCGAGGGCGCTGCGGCGACGACCTTCTCCACCACTTCCCTGCCCGCGCCCGCGCGTGGCGGGTCGGCGACGACAACGGTCGGGGCGGGCAGATCCGCCACGGTCCGGGTCACGCTCGAGTGGTGGAAGTGCACGCGCGGGTCGTCGGCGAACGTCTCGGATCCTGCGGCGACCGCCTGTGGGTCCGTCTCCACGACATGGACGGTCACCACCGCGCGGGTGCTGTCGCACTCGTCGAGGATCGCGCCGGCCAGCGTTCCGGCTCCCCCGTACAGATCCCAGGCGACCACGGCCGGACCCAGGTCGGCCTGCCGGAGCAGCTCTCGGACCGTGTTCGCGTACCCGGCTGCCGCCAGCCGGTGGGCCTGCCAGAAGCCCGACACCGGCAAGAGCCACGTCCTGTTCCCGACCGTGCGCTGAACCGATTCGGTGCCCGAGACGATTTTCTCGACCCGCGGCGCGGCGCGTTTCGAGCGTGACCGCTGCGCCTGACCGCGTCGATCGTTCGCCCGGGTCCGCCGCTTCGCCGGCCGACCGCGTTCTGCCTCCGGTGGCGCGATCTGCGAGATGTGCCGCTGTTCGTCGTCACCGATCGTGATGACCAGCTCGGCCCCGGGTGTCAGGCCGGTGTACTCGTCGAGCCCGCCGAGCATGCCGGTGACCGGCTGCGCACAGTCCAGTCGTGGCACCACCGCATGCGACCCGAAGGCCGCCAGGCCGGGCCTGCCGTCGTCGTCGACGAACAGCCGTTGCCTGATTCGCCATCCCGTCTCCGGTTCGGATCCGGCGTGCGGGTCGAGCGAGGTGACCTCGCCTTCCCAGGTGACCCCGCCCATCCTGGACAGCAATTCGGTGAGCACGGACGACTTCAACTCGCGCGCATGGCTTCCGGTGGTATGGGACAGATCACAGCATCCGGCGCCGCCACCGGGGGCTCCTGCCGGGCAAGCCGGGTCGATCCGGTGATCGGACGGGGTGAGGATGTCCACCACCTCGGCGCGGCAGAACCCTTTGCCACGATCCTCGGTGACCTGGACCCGCAACCGTTCTCCCGGCAGCGCGTGCCGGACGAAGACAACCCTGCCTTCATGGCGGCCGACACAGACGCCGCCGTGACCCAGCCGGTCAACGGTGATGTCGAATTCTGTTCCCAGCCAACCGGTGTCGTGGCCTTCTTTGCTCTCGGGGCCGCTCACTCGGGCCCACGTCCGGTGCGTTCGCCGGGTGTGGAGCCGACACCGCGCCGGGTGTCGCCCGGGGCAATGTAGACCCGGTCGCGTTTACGGCGGTCGGACGAGCTGAGCTGCCACGGAACCGACGTCACCATCACACCCGGTTCGAACAGCAGACGACCCTTCAGGCGCAGTGCCGACTGGTTGTGCAAGATCTGCTCCCACCAATGCCCCACCACGTACTCCGGGATGAACACCGTCACCACATCGCGCGGTGACTCACGCCGCAGTCGGCGCACGTACTCGATGACCGGCCGGGTGACCTCTCGATACGGCGAGGCGATCACCTTGAGCGGCACGGTGATGTCGCTGTCTTCCCACTGCGCCACCAGTTTCCGGGTGTCGCGGTCGTCGACGTTCACGGTGACGGCTTCGAGGGTGTCCGGACGGGTGGCCCTGGCAAACGCTATCGCCCGGCGGGTCGGCAGGTGCAGCGTGGACACGAGCACGATCGAATGGGTGCGGCTCGGCAACACCGCCTCGTAGTCGGAATTGTCCAATTCGGCCTGCACCGAGGCGTAGTGCCGGTGGATCAGCTTCATCAGGCCGAAGATCGCGACCATCGCCACGATGGCGATCCATGCTCCGGCAAGGAATTTCGTCACCAGGACGATCATCAGGACCGAACCGGTCATCACCAGACCGATGCTGTTGATCACCCGCGAGCGCAGCATTCGCGACCTTGCGCTGGGGTCCTTCTCTGTCTTGAGGTGGCGCGTCCAGTGCCGGACCATGCCGATCTGGCTGAGGGTGAACGACACGAACACCCCGACGATGTAGAGCTGGATCAACGCGGTCACCTCAGCGCCGAAGGCGACGACAAACGCGATCGCCGCCGCAGCGAGAAAGAGGATTCCGTTCGAGAAGGCAAGCCGGTCACCACGGGTGTGGAGCTGTCGCGGGAGGTAGCGATCCTGTGCCAGAACCGAACCGAGCACCGGGAAACCGTTGAACGCCGTGTTCGCTGCGAGTACCAGGATCAGCGCGGTGACGATCGTCACGAAGTAGAAGCCGGGCGTGAACCCACCGAACACGGCGTGCCCGATCTGGGCGATCAAGGACTTCTGCTCGTATCCGTCGGGGGCGCCGATGAGGTCTTTCGCCGGATCCGATACGTACTTCACACCGATCTGCTTGGCCAGCAGGATCATGCCCATCAACAGGACGATGGAGATGCCGCCGAGCAGCAGCAGGGTGGTGGCCGCATTGCGGGACTTGGGCTTCTTGAACGCGGGTACCCCGTTGCTGATCGCCTCCACCCCGGTCAGCGCCGCACAGCCCGACGAGAACGCCCTGGCGATGAGGAACACGAACGCGATACCGACGAGGTGACTCTGCTCGGCCTTGATCTCGTAGCCTGCGGTCTCGGCGGTGAGGTCATCACCGAACACGAGGACCCGCAGGAAACCCCAGCCGAGCATCGCCACCATCCCGAAGATGAAGGCGTAGGTGGGAATTGCGAAGGCAGTGCCCGATTCTCGGAGTCCGCGCAGGTTGATCGACGTCAGCAGAACGATCGCCACCACGCAGAACCACACCTTGTGGTCCTGGACCAGTGGGATGGCCGAACCGATGTTCTCGGCCGCCGATGCGATGGACACGGCCACCGTCAAGACATAGTCGACCAGCAGTGCGCTACCGACCGTCAGACCGGCAGTGGGGCCGAGGTTGGTCGTCGCCACCTCGTAGTCGCCGCCGCCGGAGGGGTAGGCGTGGACGTTCTGCCGGTAGCTGGCGACCACCACGACCATCACCAAGGCGACGGCGAGACCGATCCAGGGTGTGTACGTATACGCCGACAGACCCGCGACCGAGAGGACGAGGAAGATCTCCTGCGGGGCGTAGGCCACCGATGACATGGCATCGGAGGCGAAGACCGGGAGGGCGATCCGCTTGGGCAGCAAGGTGTGCCCGAGTTTGTCGCTCCTGAAAGGACGTCCCAGCAGCAGCCGTTTGGCTGCGGTGGAGGTCTTCGACACCGTGGACACCAAGCAAACAATAGGGCCTGTGCTGCCGTATAGCTACGCCGGTCACGGTAGCGTTCGGGAGAGTGAGTGGACGCGGCCGAGCCGAGCTCGGAGCAACAGTTCACTCGAGTGATGTGAGCGAGGAGTTCTCATGCATGTTGTGGTGATGGGATGCGGTCGCGTGGGCGCGTCCATTGCCCAGGAGCTGCAAGGTTCCGGGCACGATGTGTCGATCATCGACCGCGACGCCACAGCGTTCCGGCGACTTCCCGAGGATTTCGGCGGAACCAAGGTCAAGGGCGTCGGATTCGATCAGGAAGTGTTGCGCCGCGCAGGAATCGCCGATGCCGACGCCTTCGCGGCGGTCTCCTCCGGTGACAATTCCAACATCATCGCCGCACGCGTCGCCCGCGAGACCTTCAATGTGCCCAAGGTCGTCGCCCGGATCTACGACGCCAAGCGCGCCGCGGTCTACGAACGGCTGGGCATTCCCACCGTGGCGACGGTGCCGTGGACCACTGACCGGTTCATCTCCGCGCTGGGCAGTCGCAGTGCTGACGATGTCGCCTGGACCGAACCGTCGGGCGAGGTCGCGATCGTCCAGCTCACCGTGCACGAATCGTGGGTGGGAACCTCGGTGACCCTGTTCCAGGAGAACACCGGGTCCCGGGTCAGTTTCATCAACCGACTGGGCAGGCCCTTGTTACCCAGCCCGAAATCGGTTCTCCAGCAGGATGATCAGGTGTTCGTCGCGGCCCTCACCGACAACCTCGAGGCAGTGCGCACCGTTGCCGCCGGCGTGGCCCCGGAGTTCGACTGAGTTCTGCCCGCATCACCCACCCAGTCACGAACGAGATCTTTCGACCACAGCCCGTAGGAGAAATCATGAAGGTCGCGATCGCCGGAGCCGGCGCGGTAGGCCGTTCCATCGCACGGGAGCTGATCGCCAACGCCCACGACGTCACCTTGCTCGAGCGCAATCCTGAGCACATCGACGAGGAATCGGTACCGGGGGCACAGTGGGTCGGCGGCGATGCGTGTGAGTTGGACAACCTCGAGCGGGTTCAGCTGCAACGGTTCGACGTGGTGATCGCGGCCACCGGAGATGACAAGGCCAACCTGGTGGTCAGCCTGCTCGCGAAAACCGAGTTCGCGGTCCACCGTGTGGTCGCCCGGGTCAACGATCCCCGCAACGAATGGTTGTTCGACGAGGACTGGGGCGTGGATGTGGCCGTCTCCACACCGCGGATGCTCGCCTCACTGGTCGAGGAAGCGGTATCGGTGGGTGATCTGGTCCGGCTCATGACCTTCCGGCAAGGGCAGGCCAATCTCGTCGAGATGACGCTTCCCGACAACACACCCTTGGCGGGCAAGCCCGTGAAAAAGCTGCGACTCCCCCGCGACGCCGCTCTGGTCACGATCCTGCGGGGCGGACGCGTGATCGTGCCGCTCGCCGACGACGCCGTGGAAGGCGGCGACGAGCTGATCTTCATCGTGCCCGCCGAGGCCGAAGGTCAGTTGCGCGCAGCGATCATCGAGCCGGCGGGGCCTGCCCGCTGATCCCGTCCGGCTGCTCCGGGGTGGTGTCGTCCTGATCCACAGACTCTTCCTTGTGTGCCCACCGGACCAAGAAGAACGTCGCAACAACTGCGGCCGCTGTCAGTGGCCACCCCATCCCGATCCGTGCGATCGCGAGAGCACCGGTTTCATCGTGGTCGTAGAGGAATGACTGGACGAGGTAGCGCACGCCGAAGAGGGCTGCCCAGATGGCGGTCGCGATGTCGTAGGCGATCAACGTGCGCCGATGACGACGCCAGTCGGTTCCGTTGCCGTTCAACGTGTTCCAGATCACGCCGACCAGCGGCCACCGGACGATGATGGAGAGCACGAAAACACCGGCGTAGAGCAGTGTCGTCCAGATGCCGAAGAGGAAGAATCCCTTCGCATTGCCCGTGCGGTGGGCGATGAACGCGCACACCGCCACGCCGATCACACCGGAGATGGCCGGCTGAATGGGTTCACGCCGCACCAGCCGGACCAGGAAGATGACCAGCGCCGTGGCCAGGGCGGCGTAGATTGCCACCGTCAGATTCCACAACGAGTTGGCGGGGACGAACACGAGGATCGGCACCGACGAGTAGATCAGCCCCGAGACGCCACCCATCTGCTCTAGCAGCGTCAGCGTGGGAGCGTCGGCCTTGTCGACGTCACCCGGGGTGGTGTCGTTGGGCGGCACCCGCTCATCGCCATCTGGCTGCTGCCGATGAGCGCTGCCGTCAGCTCTCACCGAGCAACTCGTAGTACGGGTTGAACATCACCTTGTTGCCGTCGTGCTCACCGATTCGACCGCGCACCGTCAACGTCCGTCCGGGTTCGATGCCGGGGATGCGATTACGGCCGATGAACTTCAGGGTCACCACGTCGGTTCCGTCGAAGAACTCGGCGACTATCCCGGTCTTCATGGCCTTCGAGCAGGTCTGGACGGAGCGGAGCTCACCTTGCATGGTCACCTCGTCGCCTGCCGAACAATCGCAGGCGCGCTGTGCACCTGCTTGTTGCGACTGCTGTGAGATGTCCTCGGCATCGAGTTGATCGATGTCTTCGGTGAGCCTGCGGGTGAGGCGTTTGAGATATCCGCCTGCGGTCATTGCGCTTATGCACCCTTCGGGGACAATCGGGCTGGTGGGCACGGGGCTGTGCTTCCGCCAGAGTAGACCCCCGCACACCCGACTTCCACCCTCCACGGGAAGATCAACAGATGCGCAGTTCAGAGGGGTCGCGAACGGTCCCTGCAAGTGCCGATCCGGTGGTCGTGGCGCTGCCCGGGACGGGGTCGGATGCCGACTACGCCAGACGCGCGTTCGGGTCCACGGGACTGCCGGTCGTCGCGGTGGATCCGGACGGGGCCGGGCTGGTCCGGGGATACGAGCGCGCTCTGGACCGTGCCGCCGCAGACCACACCCAGGTGATAGCGGCGGGCATCTCCATCGGTGCGTGCGTTGCGGTGCAGTGGGCGTTGTCGCATCCGGCCGCGTGCGCCGGGGTGCTCGCGGCCCTGCCCCCGTGGATCGGTTCTCCGCGCACGGCGCCTGCTGCGCACAGCGCAGCCTGGACCGCAGCATTGATCCGCACCCACGGGTTGGAGGAAACGATCAGACAGATGTCTGCCGGCAGTCCGGCCTGGCTCTCCGCCGAACTGGACAGATCCTGGCGGGCCGCCGGTCCGCACCTGGTGTCACAACTGGACGAGGCCGCCAACTATGTCGCCCCGACCGCGGAAGTGATTGCGGGACTGCGGGTTCCACTGTCGATCGTTGCGGTGTCCGACGACCCGGTGCACCCCGCAGACGTTGCGAAGGCGTGGCACGACGCCGCCGACAGCTCGGTGGCGACCGAGATCTCGATGGCCCGATGGGGTGCGGACCCGGCGCTCCTGGGCCGCCTCGCTATCCACGGCTGGCGCGACCTCACGGCCGCCCCCGGCTAGCGCTTGGGCTGATTGCGGAGCTGCTGCATTGCCGAACCGCGAGACACCGGACCCGGTTCGACCTCCGGTTCGGCCGGGGCGGGCGGCTCCGATTCGACGGCAACGGCCTCGGCGCCGCCCTGCACCATCACGTTCGCCTGCGCAGACTGGGCCTGGGCCCCCGTGTCGGGTACGGCACCCGGAACATTCTGCTGACCGGCCGCCATCTGCTGCTGTGCGGCCGCGACCTGCTCGGCCAGCACGGGTGGCAGCACGATCGCCAGCGGGGTTCGGGGTGGATGTGGTTCGTCGCCGCGGCGAACGACCGTTTCGCTGACCACAGCCCGGGCCACCTTCGACAGGCTTTCGGCACTGGCGGTCGGCGCACTGGCAACACAGCGGATCATCCAGCGCGGACCGTCGACGCCGATGAAACGATGAATGCCGCCGGGCACGGTGGCGACCACCTCACGCCCCCAGAAGCCGGTCTCGATGCTGGTCTCTGCTCCCTCGGCACGCAGGGACTCGGTCAGCTCGCCGACGACCTCGCGCCACTGCCCGCTCGTTTTCGGCGCGGCGAAGGCCGCCACGGTGATCCGCCCGTGGGGCGTCACCAGATACACGGCCTGGGGCTGGTGGTCGGCGGTCATCTCAACGGTGACCTGACCGCCCTCGACCACGGGCACGAGTACCGAGCCCAGATCGAGATGAGAGTTCTCGAAGCCGGCATCTGCGGCCAGATCGCCGATGTCGTAAGGGCCTTCACCGCTGCCGATGACCTTCGGTTCGACATCGGGCTCAGATGCCGCACCGCGGGCGCGGCGGCCACGCCCGATTGCCTTGTCCCGTGCCATGGTTCAGACTCCCTTCGGCTGCGAGGCCCCCAACATCGCGTGGCCCCCACTCGATCCGTATCCGCCTGCACCCCGGCTTGTCTCGTCCAGTTCGTCGACCTCGACGAAGTTGGGCAACTCGACCTTCTGGACCAGCAGCTGGGCGATCCGGTCGCCCCTGGCGATCGTGATCGCATCGTGCGGATCCAGATTGATCAGGCACACCTTGATCTCACCGCGATATCCCGAGTCGACGGTTCCGGGTGTGTTGACGATCGACAGTCCCGCGCGGGCGGCCAGGCCCGAGCGCGGGTGGATCAGTCCCACCGTGCCCATCGGCAACGCTATCGAGATGCCGGTCGGCACCAAGGCCCGATGGCCGGGTTCGAGCACCACGTCGATCGTGCTCGACAGGTCCACACCCGCATCACCCGGATGGGCCCGCGTGGGTAGATCGATGCCCGGATCAAGACGCCTGACGGCGACGAACGGTGCATCGGCGGGGGTGCTGCCAGCGTTGGTTGCCACACCGGAAGACTACGCTGGGGACGTGCCACCTCTTCCATCACCCGACCCTGCCGGTGACGCTGCCGGCACCCGCCCGACCCCATCCGAGGGGACCCATGACGAGCGGCTGCGCGTACCTGCCTGGTGGTGGCTGTTGGGCGTCGCGTTGATCGGATTGCTCGGGTACGAGGTGCAACTGGCCTTGCATCAGAGCTCGCTGAGCTGGATCGCGTACGCGGTCCTCACCCCGCTGGTCTTCTGGGGTCTGTGGTCGATGGGCCGCACGCGCATACGGGTGGCCGACGGTGAATTGTGGGCCCACAATGCCCATCTGCCGATCGAGGTGATCGACCGGGCCGCCGTGATCCCGGCCGCTGCGAAGAGTGCCGCGCTGGGCCGCCAGCTCGATCCGGCCGCGTTCCTGGTTCACAAGTTCTGGGTGAAGACGATGGTCTTACTGGTTCTCGACGACCCCGACGACCCAACGCCCTACTGGCTCGTCAGTACGCGACACCCCGAAAAGCTGGTGGCCGCGCTGGGATTACCAGACGCGGCCACCGAAGCCTAGGAGCCGGGGTAGTCGAACCCGCCGGCGATCATCGCCTTCCGCCACACCGTGGTCGCGGACGGCGTTGTGTCAAGCGCAGTCGACGCAGATACGCGAGTTACCGTTCTCGGTCGCGAGTCGGCTGCGGTGGTAGACGAGGAAGCAGCTGGTGCAGGTGAACTCGTCCGCCTGCTTCGGGATGACCCGCACCGAGAGTTCTTCACCCGACAGGTCTGCCCCCGGGAGTTCGAACGACTCGGCGGTGTCGCCTTCGTCGATGTCGACGGAGGCGGCTTGCGCCTCACTCCGCCGCGCCTTCAGCTCTTCGAGGGAGTCCTCGGATACCTCGTCGGATTCAGTGCGCCTCGGCGCATCGTAATCAGTTGCCATCATTCCGCCTTAAAATAGAAGCGCCTGCGACTTTCAGGTTCCCGATGTGTGCAGGTTCCAAAAGTCCCAACAAGCCGCGTACTTCCCCATCTGCAAAGTTCCGCGACGATGCCCCTTGGACAACGAGCCATCGATCAGTATTCGTTGCCGAACAGGAGCATGATTTCTGTGATTTTCGCCACAGTTGGTGGATAGCCTCTTTTTGGGCTGTCCAACCGAGGCGGCCGAAGCCTAGCCCAGCCGTTGCTCAGAGTCAACAACAACGGCCGCGCGAGAACATTCCCGCCGGAAGCCGTGTGCCGCGCATGATGGGCGACGCGGCCCAAATCGCCTGCGTGTCCAGCTGCGCGGCGCCGCGGTGTGTACCGACTACAGTTGACTCGCCCCACAACTGCGCGCGGAAGGCACCTGAGAACCCGTGGTTTCCCAGATCACCTACGGCTACCCCACCGATGATCGCGGCCGTCCCTTCCGGCGACGCCGCTACCTCCCGGCCATCATCGCTGCGGTGGTGCTTGCACTCATCGCTGCGGTGGTGTGGGCCGGTGCCCTGTCCTCGTCCGACACGCAGGCGACCCCGACCGATTGTCCGCAACCTCAGTCTCCATCGGCTGCTCCCGAAGGGCCCACACCCGTGGTGGGTACACCGGCCGCCACCGACGAGATGCTGCAGGTTCCGCCCGCCGCGTTGAGCAGTTTTCAGATCCGGGTCCTCAATGCGACAGACGAACAGGGCATGGCGCAGACCATCCTCGACGACCTCACCGCCCTCGGATTCCAGGCCGCGCCGGAAAATGCCTACGGAGACGATCCCCTCTATCCGGATCGCAATCTCGACTGTTTCGGGCAGATCCGGTTCGGCGAAGGCGGCAAGGCCGCCGCTGCTGCACTGTGGATCGCAGCGCCGTGCACGCAGCTGATCAACGACGGGCGCCCAGGAACCGACGTCGACCTCGCACTCGGCAACAACTACGGCGAAAGTGGACAGAATCAGGACGCACTCGCCGTCCTCGACACGCTGCGGGTGGCCAATCCTCAGGACCCGAACACCGGCGCCGACCCTGCAGTGGTGGCAGCGGTGCACGACTCCCCCTGCTGATCACCGACCGCCCGTAGCCCGTAGCCCGTAGCCCGTAGCCCGTAGCCCGTAGCCGGATCTAGTCCGGGATCGGCTCCAGGGCACCCAGCCGCGCCAGCAACTCGCCCAATTCGTCGGCGATACCCGGTGCCATGGCCAGGGTGACGTTGCCCGCTGCGCTCCGTGAGGTGGCGTCGGGGATCGTCACCACGGCGCCCGCCTCTTCAGCGATCAGCGACCCGGCCGCCCAATCCCACGGGCTCAGGCCGTGTTCGAAATGTGCGTCCACCGCCCCACTGGCCACCATGCAGAGATCGAGTGCGGCCGAACCGATCCTGCGGACGTCGCGGATGTGTGGCAGCAAAGCTGAGATCAACTCGCCCTGGACCCGTCGACGCGCCGATCCGTAGCCGAAACCGGTGGCCACCAGAGCGAGCCCGACCTTGTCGATGGGGTTCGTCCGGAGCCGGACCGGACCCGAGCCATCATCCGAGTACGCGCCCCCGCCACGAGTGGCGGAGTAGGTGGTGCCGCGGACGACGTCGACAACAGCTCCGGCGACCGTGCGCCCGTTCACCTGGGCGCCGACCGAGACCGAGTACGCGGGAATGCCGTAAAGAAAGTTGACCGTGCCGTCGATGGGGTCGATGACCCACCGGACACCCGAAGGAACCTCGACCGAGCCACCCTCTTCTTCGCCGAGCACGGCATCGTCCGGACGCAGCGACGCGAGCAGCCCGCGGACCAGGCTCTCGGACTCGGTGTCGACGATCGTGACCGGATCAGTGTCGGTACTCTTTGTCGACACCGATTGCGGTGCATCGGTTTTCGTGACACCAGATCCGAAGACCTCGGGCCTTCGGGTGCGCACGTGCTGTGCTGCCTGTTCGGCAACCTGGATCGCCACCGCGGTCAGGTCGGCCGGCTCGAGTTCCGCCATTGCTACATGTGAGCACACCCCTGGCCGAAACGACGGGGCGACCCGGTGAACCGAACGCGAACAGATCCGCCCGACGTCGCGCAGAACCCCTGCGTGCTGACTAGCCTGAACAACGGCGGGCCGGTTGGTGTCACCGCCGTGTCGAGCCGAAGGAGCCGTTCTCGTGTCCAGTGAACCCGGGGTGTCCACCGAGTCGTTACCAGAGTCGAACAAGCTGGGGTTCGGCGTCGATGTCGGCGGATCGGGGATCAAGGGCGGGATCGTCGATCTGACCACCGGACAGCTGGTCGGCGATCGATTCAAGGTCCTGACCCCGCAGCCGGCCACTCCTGAAGCCGTTGCCGGCGGCATCCGCGAAGTCGTCGGGCACTTCGATTGGAAGGGACCCGTCGGCGTCACCCTGCCCTGCGTGATCACCGGAGGCGTCGCACGCACCGCCGCCAACGTCGACAAGGGCTGGATCGGGACGGACGTCTACAAGCTGCTCGGTGCCGAACTGGGGGACCGACAGCTGTCGGTGCTCAACGACGCCGACGCGGCCGGCATGGCCGAAGACCGGTACGGCGCGGGCAAGGACTACAAGGGTGTGGTGATGCTGTTGACCTTCGGTACCGGGATCGGCTCGGCGATCATGTTCGGCGGCACGCTCATCCCGAACACCGAACTCGGCCACATGGAGGTCGGTGGCAAAGAGGCCGAACACCGGGCGTCGTCGAAGGTGAAGGAAGACAACGACCTGTCCTACTCCAAGTGGGCCGAGGAGGTGTCCGTCGTGCTGTCGGCGTACGAGGCACTGTTCTGGCCCGAGGTCTTCATCGCGGGCGGCGGGATCAGCCGAAAGGCGCACAAATGGATTCCTCATCTGACCAACCAGACACCCGTTGTACCGGCCACTTTGCAGAACACCGCCGGGATTGTGGGCGCCGCTATGGCGGTGGAGGCGGGATTGCGCCCCTAGGTGCCGTTACAATGGCATTCGACTGGCTGTACGCCGGTTCCCCCCAAGCCCCCAGCTTCGCCGAGTGACATCTCGGCGGGACACCGTCTCCGCGGCGAAACCCACCGGTTTCGGTGTCACGGAGATAGCCCGAAAGGTCGTACGTGGCAGCCACGAAAACCCGCCAAACCGAACCGGATACCGAGCAGTCGGAATCGGAGTCGGTGACCGCGTCGCGGGCGCGCAAGGCACCCGCAAAGAAAGCAGCCGCCAAGAAGACAGCCGCCAAGAAGGCCCCGGCGAAAAAAGCCCCGGCCAAGAAGGCAGGCGCAAAGCGCGCGACCAAAAAGGTCGACGGCGCGCCTGATGGCGACATCATCGAAGGCGAAGGTCTCGAACCGGATCCCTCGATCGATGACATCGACGTACCCGAGGGCGAACTGACCGACGACGACGTCGTGGTCGTGGTCGACGACGACACTGTCGAGGCCGGAGTCGTCGCACCGGGTAAGGGCAAGGCCAAGAAGGCCGACGAGGATGTCGAAGAACCGTCCGAGACCGACAAGGCCTCCGGTGACTTCGTGTGGGACGAAGACGAGTCCGAGGCCTTGCGGCAGGCCCGCAAGGACGCCGAGCTCACCGCGTCCGCCGACTCGGTCCGCGCGTACCTCAAGCAGATCGGCAAGGTTGCTCTCCTCAACGCCGAAGAGGAGGTCGAACTCGCCAAGCGCATCGAGGCCGGCCTGTTCGCCACCGAACGCATGCGGCGGATCACCGATTCCGGAGAAAAGCTCACCGTGGCCCAACGGCGCGATCTGTCGTGGATTTCGCGCGACGGTGGCCGCGCCAAGAATCACCTGCTCGAGGCCAACCTCCGTCTCGTCGTCTCCCTGGCCAAGCGGTACACAGGCCGCGGAATGGCATTCCTGGACCTGATCCAGGAAGGCAACCTCGGTCTCATCCGTGCAGTGGAGAAGTTCGACTACACCAAGGGCTACAAGTTCTCGACCTACGCCACATGGTGGATCCGTCAGGCCATCACCCGGGCCATGGCCGACCAGGCCCGCACCATCCGCATCCCGGTGCACATGGTCGAGGTCATCAACAAACTCGGACGCATCCAGCGCGAACTCCTGCAGGACCTGGGTCGTGAACCCACTCCTGAAGAGCTCGCCAAGGAGATGGACATCACGCCCGAGAAAGTGCTGGAGATCCAGCAGTACGCGCGCGAGCCCATCTCGCTCGATCAGACCATCGGCGACGAAGGCGACAGCCAGCTCGGTGACTTCATCGAGGATTCCGAAGCGGTCGTGGCCGTGGACGCCGTGTCGTTCACCTTGCTGCAGGACCAGCTCCAATCGGTGCTCGAGACACTGTCCGAGCGCGAAGCCGGTGTCGTCCGCCTGAGATTCGGCCTGACCGACGGGCAGCCACGCACCCTGGACGAGATCGGCCAGGTCTACGGGGTCACCCGCGAGCGCATCCGCCAGATCGAGTCGAAGACCATGTCGAAGCTGCGCCACCCGTCACGGTCGCAGGTTCTGCGCGACTACCTCGACTAGGGGCCGACCGCCCGCATCATCCAGGCGATGAGTTCATTGCGTACTTGCGTACGGTTGGTCTCGTTCAGGATCTCGTGCCGGGCGCCGGGGAACACCCGGACGGTGACGTCGATGAGCCCAGCAGACCGGTAGTGGGCTGCCAACTGATCGACCAGTGCTCCCCCGCCACCGACCGGATCCTGATCGCCCACCGCGATCAGGATCGGTAGGTCGCGGCGCATCATTCGCGCGAGCGCGGGGTCGGCAAGTCTGCGGGCCCCGGTGAACATCTCACGGGTTGCCGTTGCATCGATGCCGAAACCGCACAGCGGGTCGGCGACGTAGTCATCGACGATCTCGGTGTCCCTCGTCAGCCAGTCGAAGTCGGTTCGTGCCGGGGCAAAGGGTGCGTTGAACATCGACAGGTCCAATTCGCTGTCGAGGTCGAGTGCAGGTTCGAGGGCGTCCAGGGCCGCTGTCCCGCTCAGCACCACGGCGGCCACGTCGTCGCTGTGCTCGAGTAGGTGCTGCTGCGTGGCGAATGACCCCATGCTGTGAGCGATCACCACCAGAGGCGATTCCGGAAACTCGTTCTTCGCCACATCGATCAGTCGCCCCACGTCGGCAACCAGGGCATTCCAGCCGTCCGGTCCGAGATCGCCGGGGACGCGTCCGGGAAGTACCGACGAACCGTGCCCGCGATGGTCGTAGCCGACCACGGCGAAGCCGTCAGCGGTCAAGGCGTGGGCGGTGTCCTCGTACCGGCGAATGTGCTCACCCATGCCGTGTACCAGCAACACGGTTGCCACCGGCTTCCCGGCGGGCTCCCACCGCAAGCCGGACAACACTGCGCCGTGGACCGAATCGACAACGAACTCAGACGGCATCTCGGATCCTTCCCGCCGGGGCTTCTGCGCTCGCGTCGAGAGCGCACGTCAGCAGTCTGAATGATCATCGGGGGTAAATCCGGGTTTCCGCGAGGCCCGGCGCCCTCTGTTGTGCTTCCATATCCGCATGTTCGGAGTGTTGAGCCCATGCGTGGCGCATTTGGATGAAGAGTTGGGCGCGCAGTGGCGTGCGCACTTGTGTGGTGTGTGTTTGGCGTTGAGGTCTTCTCACGGACAGTTGTCACGGTTGACGACCAATACCGATGCGGTGGTGGTGTCGGTTCTTGTTGATGCGCAGCGTGAGTCGGCGCCGGAGTTGGTGTCGGCAGGGCGGTGTGCGTTGCGGGGTATGCGGGGGGCGAAGGTGGTCTCGGCGAGTGATGTCAGCGTGCGGTTGGGGGCGACGGCGTCGCTGACGTTGGCCTCGGCCAAAGCTGCCGATGTGGTGGCAGAGCGGGCGGCGGGGGTCGCGTCGCCGTCCGCGGCGCGGGCCGGGGGTGCACGGTGGGCGGAGCCGCGGCTGCGGTCTCGGGCGTTGGCCGATGCGCCGGTGTCGGCTGCGATGGGTGGTGGGGAGTTGTTGACGCAGCTGGGTGCTCAGGCACAGGTGGAGTCGGGATCGGTGTCGTTGGTGGAGATCACCGAGAATGCAGCGTCCGCTGGTGCCGCAGTCTTTGCAGCGACAGCGGAATTGGCGGGAGTGCCGGGCAATCAGGAGTTATTGGCAGGCATCGGTCGCGATTTCGGACGGTGTGCTCACTTGCTGGATGCGGTAGAGGATCTCGAGCGTGATCGAGCAGGTGGAGACTTCAATCCGTTGATCGCAACGGGAACCAGTGTGGAGTTCGCGCGGGCAGAGTGCGTGCGGTTGGTGGATGCGATCAGGGTGGCGCTTGACGGGGTGCGGTTGCGCGATGACCGCTTGCTGCGGATGCTGTTGATCGGCGGATTGAATCGTGCGCTGGTCCGCGTCTTCGGTCCTGGTCCCGATGCAGTGTTCACCAGCCCCGGACACCGTCGTCAGCCGCAACTGCCGCCGTTCTACAAGCGGGTCCTGCCGTGGATGGGCGTGTACTGCACCGGCTACGCCTGCTGCGCGGACCACACCAATCCGTGCAACGGACGCCGGCACCAAGCCGCATGCAACGGGTGCGACTGCTGCGACGTCTGTGATTGCTGCGACTGCTGATCAATCGGCGCGGACATCGGCCAACGACCACAGCGGTCCGACGAGCAGCCAGACAACCGTGATCATCCCCAGCGTGGGGAAGACGCCGAACAAGCCACGTGCTTGATCACCGTCCGCTACGGTCCAGGCCAGCAGGAGAACTGCGACGATCGACACCGCGGCAGCACAGATCCACCGTCCGAACATCTCCACCTCGTGCCGAAAAGCGTTCCTGCCCTTTGATTGTCGGGCCACAGGCGGCGGCCCGTCGGCAAACCAGTGAGCGAACCTGGCATCGGCCCACCTGATCAGGTAATGGGCGAACGCGACGGTCACCCCCAGATAAATACCGGCAAGGCGATGCACCGTCTCGACGTCGCTCCCCCGCTGCAAGTCCAGTGCGACCGCACCGAGCAGAACCACGTCGAGCAGGGGCAACAAAGCCAGCACGATGATCGAGGCACGTTGTCGGTGCAGGAGATATCGAACCGCCAGTGCACCGAAGACGACCACCCAGAAACCCACTTCACAACCGACGATCACACCGAGAACAGGCGATTCCATACCGACGAGTCTCGGTCGGTGGCCGCACCCGACACATCGGCCACGAGATCGAGAAAGAGTCATCACTTGGGACGACGACCGCTGTCAGCCGGTGTGTTGTCATGGTGGTGTGCAAGGAGGCGCCGCGATGACAAAGTTCACCATCGACCCGGACCGCCGGCGCGATGTCGCAGTGGCCGTGGCATTTTTCGTTCTGGGCATCGCGCTCTACGTCGGCGACCTGCGTTACTTCTTCGGCGGTGAGCCGCTTGTCTCTGTCGTCCCGGAGTGGGTCCCATATGTCGCACTCGCCCTTGCGTGCGCTTTCCAATCGCTGCGGTCGACCCGCCCGGACATCGCTCTCGGCGGATGCCTGGCCGTCATGGTTGTCGATGCGTTCGCCGGCCCCACGATCGCGGTGTGGATCGTGTACTCCGATGTCGTCTACTCCGTCGCGAGGTACGGATCCACCCAGACTCGGCGGGCCATGTTGCTGGCGAACTGGCTGATCGCCGCGGTCGCCCTGACCACGGCGATCGCGGGTTCCGGTGACTGGCGGGTCGCCTTGATGGTCATGCTGCTGGTGACCGCACTGATCGCGTCTCCCGCCTCCTATGGCCACGCGATCAGGCAACATCAGATCGCAGCCGGCAGCGAACGCGCCAGGGCTCAGGCGACCGAGGAACTGGCCGTCCGGGAACAGGAGGCCGCGGTCGCCCAGGAACGCCGACAGCTGGCGCGCGATCTCCACGACGTGATCGCGGGCCATTTGTCGGGCATCGCACTACAGACTGCAGCGGCCCTGGAGACCACCGACTCGACAACCCGCGAGACAGTGCTGCGTACTGTGCGGGCTAGCAGCGTCGACGCACTCGGTGAGATGCGCACGATGATCGAATTGCTCTCCGGGAGCGACGATGTCGATCCTCCGGCCACCGCGACCATGGCCCGGGTGGACCGGTTGATCGACGCCGCACGGGCCGCCGGTTCTCCCGTGCGGGCGACGATCGGCCACTCACGCCTGGCCCCGGCCACCGACATCGCCGCCTTCCGCATCATTCAGCAGGCCATCACCAACGCAACGGTCCACAGTCCCGGCAGCGCCATCGAGATCGATGTGCAGCAGGATGATTCGTCTCTGTCGATCGCTGTGACGAACCCCGTACCAGACGGAACCACGGCAGCCCTGCCGGAGGCCGGCCACGGCATCACGAACATGAGGATGCGCGCGTCGTCGGTGGGCGGCGTGCTCGAAGTGTCTGTCTCACAAGGACGATGGCGAGTGTCCGCGCAGTTGCCGACCATTGTCCTCGACACCACCGCCGGTATATCGACCACGTCGGCAGGGTCCCGATGATCCGGGTCGTGATCGCGGACGACCATGCCGCCATCCGCGCGGGGCTCCGCCTCATGCTCGACGGCGTGAACGACATCGAGGTCGTCGGCGAGGCCGTCGACGGAGATGACGCCGTCCGGCTCGTCGCAGAACTCCACCCAGACGTGGTGCTGATGGACATCCGCATGCCAGGCACCGACGGGATCGCGGCCACCGCTCTCATCGACGCCACCCACGACGCCAACGTGCTGATCCTCACCACCTTCGACATCGACGACTATGTCTTCGCGGCGCTGCGCGCCGGAGCGGCCGGGTTCATGCTCAAAACCGCCACCGCAACAGAACTGGTGTCGGCCGTCACCGCGGTGGCGCGGGGGGACGCTGCCCTTGCCCCCGAAGTCACCCGCAGGGTGATCGAACGGTTCACCGACCACCACCCGTCGCCGCGGCCGCCGGCGGCCGAACCCGATCGTGTCGTGGCACGCGGGCTGGCCGAGCTGACCGAACGCGAACGCGACGTGTTGGCGGCACTGGGACGCGGATTGTCGAACGCGCAGATCGCCTCGGAGTTGTTCATCGGAGAGACGACCGTCAAGACTCACGTGTCACGGGTTCTGACCAAACTCGGGCTCCAGTCCCGTGTGCAGGCCGCGATCATCGCCCGCGAACACGGTGTCGTCAGACCCGACGGCACGGGTTGACCACTCCAGACCTGCCCGTCAGTTGAGTTGTGGATATCGGCCGGAGTCATCCATCTCGTACCGTTCCACGCCGATGACCGCGCTTGTCGGCAGAGAGTCGTAGAGGTGCGGGAACTGCGTTCCGTCATCGCTCGGCGGGTCGCCGTCTTCCCACACGATCTCGCCGCCCACTCGCTGCGGATCGATGCTCAACAGAACAAGATCGGAATGATCTCGATAGAGCAGATTGGCCGGGATGTGGACTTGTGTGCGTTCAGACAGGTGCACGAACCCCTGCTGCGTCAGCGACTCCGGTTCCAGGACGCCACTCGAACGTGCCTCGAGCCAGTCGGATATCGAGCACAAATGAACCAGGTGGACGCCGTCACTCACCCTTACCAGCCTGCCGCATCACCCGGTACCTGCGCCAGAGTCAATTTCGGACGATCGCGCCGAGAAGACGATGGCGGCGACCACCAGCACCATTCCGCACACCTCGGTCCACGAAGGCACCTGCGCCAATGCGATGGCGCCCACCACCGTCGCGGTCAGTGGCAGCAGTGCGAGCAGCAAGGCGAACTGGGACCGTCCGAGTCGGGCGAGCACCACCTGGTCGAGCAGATACGGCACGGCGCTCGACAACACGCCGACCGCGACCCCGAGCGCCAGGACCCGCCAGCTCCAGAGCTCTCCGGGCGAGATGGTCGTCGTGACGCCTATCACCACCGGGGCGCAGATGGCCCCGGCGACGCTGAGACCGATGGCCAGGTCGTCGATCCCGTTGCGCCACGCCGGGCCGGCCGGCGCCGAGTCGGCATGTACGTTCCCCGTCGACACCATCTTGCCGACCACGATGTAGCCGGCCCACAATCCGGCGGCCACCAGGGCAAACAGCACCCCGAGCGGCGCACCGGAAAAACTCGCCCCGCTGAGCAGGACAACGCCCACCAGCACCGACACCACCGCAACCCCGTCCGACATCGTCCGCGAACCCGCTGCTGCGACGACGATCGGCCCGAGGAACTCGATCGCGACGGCCACCCCGAGGTCGATATGGTCGATCGCCAGGTAGAAGGACATGTTCATACCCATGGTGATCAGCCCGAAAGCAGCTGCGATCGCGAGTCGGCGAGGTGGATAGGATCCCTCCCCCCTCGGCCATCGCCGCGCTGCGATCGGCCACCACAGCGCCAACAGCACGAGTCCGGCGGCGGTGGCCCGAAGCCAGGCCACCGCCGCCGGGTTGAGCTGGGAGAACAGCGGCACCGCAACCGATGCACCGACGTACTGGCACACCGCCCCGATGATGAAGAGCAGAGGTAGGTTGGCGGAGATCCGTTCCGACCGGGAGGGATCGACACGGCTGCTCATGCGCTCACTGTAGGCATGACGACCGCGGTGATGACCCGGCGAGGTAGGCGTACTGGGGCGCATTCCATGGGCCCGCGACACACAGATGTTGCCGATCGAAAACCTGCTGTTACGGGTGAGTGACGACACACGCCGAGGCACCCGGGAACAAAGCCGAATCCCTGATCGTCTGAAAGAGTGAGAGTGGATGCACCACCCCGGTGTGTTAGCTCGCGAAGGGACCGCGCCAGCGCAGGCCCGGGACGGAGGAAAAAATGTCAGAGACCATCACCACGCCCCCGATCTCCATGCCGTTGACCACTGCCGACCGCTGTGATCGATGTGGTGCAGCAGCCCGTGTACGCGCTGTCCTCTCCACAGGTGGCGAGTTGCTGTTCTGCCGCCACCACTTCAACGAGCACGAAGCCCGGCTGGTGGACATGGGCGCCACCGTGATCACGAACGAGGAAGAGCTCGTCTGACACGCCGAAAACACAACACCGCCGCGGTTCACTCACTGTGAACCGCGGCGGTGTCGTTTGCGGGGTCGGTCTGGGCCCAGTAACTTCTCACAAGTCCTAACGCCAGGTGCGCAGCGCCTCGATCCGAGCCTGGAGTTGTTCTGCTGTGGCCATCGCTGTGGGCGGTCCCCCGAGCTTCGCACGCAATTCGTTGTGGACCAGCCCGTGCGGTTTTCCGGTCCGGTGGTGATGCATCGCGACAAGGCTGTTCAGCTCCCGGCGCAACGCACTGAGCTGATTGCCCACGGTGGGTTCGCGCGGTGTGGCCGGCGCAGCCGCGGGACCGGCACTGCGGGCCTCGATCTGATCGGACTGGCGCTTCTGCAACAGGTCCCGCACCTGGTCGGCATCGAGCAGCCCCGGGAGGCCGAGATAGTCGGCCTCCTCGTCACTGCCCGAGAACGTGGCCGTACCGAACGAGGACCCGTCGAAGATCACCTGGTCCAACTCGGCGTCGGCGTGCAGGGACTCGAACCCCCGTTCGTCGTCCTTCTCGTCCTTGGTCTTGTTGGCGTCGTTCAGCAGCGCGTCGTCGAGTCCCTCGGACTCGCGGTGCGGTTTGCCGAGCACATGGTCGCGTTGGGCTTCGAGCTGGCTGGCCAGTTGAAGCAGCACGGGCACCGAGGGAAGGAACACACTCGCGTTCTCTCCGGGCCGCCGCGACCGCACGAACCGGCCGATCGCCTGAGCGAAATACAACGGGGTCGATGCACTGGTGGCGTAGACGCCGACTGCCAAGCGCGGCACGTCGACGCCCTCCGACACCATGCGGACCGCGACCATCCACTCATCGTCGGAGTCACCGAATTCCGCGATCCTGCTCGACGACTTGGGGTCGTCGGACAGGACGACCGCCGGGGCCTTACCGGTGATGGCTTGCAGGAGTTCGGCGTAGTCGCGTGCGACGGTCTGATCGCTGGCGATCACCAGCCCACCGGCATCGGGCATCCCTGATGTGCGGAGCTGCCGCAGCCGGGTGTGCGCGGCCTGCAGGACGGCGGGGATCCAGTCTCCGTGTGGGTCCAGGGCGGTCCGCCAGGCGCGTGCGGTGTGCTCGGCCGACAGCGGCTCACCCAGGCGGGCGGTGAACTCTTCCCCCGCGTTGTTTCGCCAGCTTGCCTCCCCCGAGTACGCGAGGAAGACAACCGGCCGGACCACGCCGTCCGCAAGGGCATCGGAATACCCGTAGACGTAGTCGGCGACCGAACGCGCCCCACCGCCCGGCTCGGGTTCGTAGTTGATGAACGGGATGGGGCTGTCGTCGGACCGGAACGGGGTTCCCGTCAACGCCAGACGCCTGGTCGCGTCGGAGAACGCCTCGCGGATCGCATCTCCCCAACTCTTCGCGTCGCCTCCGTGGTGGATCTCGTCGAGGATCACCAGGGTGCGGCGGTTCTCGGTTCGCACCCGGTGTCGAGCCGGGTGCGCCGCGACCTGCGCATAGGTCACGACGACACCCTGGAAGTCCGAACTGGTCTGGCCGGTGCTGTTGCTGAACCGTGAATCGAGGGCAATTCCCGCGCGCGCGGCCGCTGCGGCCCACTGGTGCTTGAGGTGCTCGGTGGGCGCGACGACGGTGACCTGATCCACGGTGCGGTCGGTCAGCAATTCGGTGGCGATCCGCAGACCGAACGTCGTCTTGCCTGCACCCGGGGTCGCGACCGCCAGGAAGTCTCGCGGTGCCGCGGACAGATATTTGGTCAGCGCGCGTCGCTGCCAGGTACGCAGCGACGACGCGGCAGGCGCGGGCGCTGGGTCGGACGTGACCTGTGATCCGGTGGCGGCAAAAGGTCGGGTCACGACAGGGCACAACTCCTAGCTGCGATGAAATCGGATTCCACCCGTCCGGGCTGGTCGGACGGTCGGTGCCCTGCCGAGGGGCAGATCGGCCACTGCACGGGTCCGTCGGGCACCGGCAAAATGTTACCGCGCCCGCAGCCGTGCGAGCGACCGCGGCGGCGGCGCGGCATCACGCATCGCATCCGAACTTCGGCAATGCTGGACACCATCGCTCCTCCAAACGATCCCCAATCCGAACCCGCCCCGAAGAAGCCGGCGCGCGGCGCTCACGCAGATCCCCGCGACGCCCCGGCGTCGCGGCCACCGGTCCTCAAAACGATTCCCCGGCTGCTCTGGCGCACGATCACGAAGTCGTGGGACGACTCGATCTTTGCCATGTCCGCGCAGGCCGCGTTCTGGCAGACGTTGTCCTTGCCACCACTGCTGCTGGGCATCCTGGGCAGTCTCGGCTACATCGCAGGCTGGTTCGGCCCGAACACCGAACAGATCATCTCCGACCGGATCATCGGCTTCGCGGACCGTACGTTCAGCCAGAACGTGGTCGACGAGATCATCACCCCCACCGTCGACAACGTCCTCGTCAGCGGTCGCGCAGAAGTCATCTCTCTCGGGTTCCTGCTGTCACTGTGGGCCGGGTCCTCGGCGATGTCCAGCTTTGTCGATTCCATCGTGGTCGCCCACGGTCAACACAACGTCCGGCATGCGGTGACCCAACGTCTGTTCGCCCTCTGGCTCTACGTCTGCTTCCTCATCCTGTCGGTGTTCACGCTGCCGCTGGTTGCCCTGGGCCCCACGTACGTGCGTCAGGTGGTGCCCGATGCGTGGCGCGAGACCGGCTCACAGCTGGTCGACTACGGCTACTTCCCGGCTGTGGCGGTCCTGCTGTTGATCGGGCTGACCACGCTCTACCGGGTTGCCTTGGCCAATCCACTGCCGTGGCACCGGCTGCTGTGCGGTGCGCTCCTCGCCGGCGCGGTGTTCTGGCTCGCCAGCGCGGTACTGCGCTGGTACCTGTCCATCATCACCCAGACCGGGTACAGCTACGGGGCGCTGGCCACGCCGATCGCGTTCCTGCTGTTCACGTTCTTCCTGGGATTCGCCATCGTGATCGGCGCGGAGTTCAACGCCATCGTGCAGGAGACGTGGCCCGCCAACCCGAGCAAGATCGATCAGGTACGCGACTGGGTCTCGGCGCAGACCAGCGACATCACCGACCAGCTCAAGACCGTTCCGAAGAGACTGCCTACGGGCCCGATCCGCAAACCGGATCTCGAGACGACCGAACCGCCGCAGTCGCCCCAGGCCGCAGCCCCGGACCGCCCCCTCGACAGTGAGCGGTAGTCAGTCCTTCTTCATGCGGGAGTAGATCTTCTTGCATTTCGGGCACACCGGGGACCCGGGCTTCGCCGACTTGGTGACGGGGAAGGTCTCGCCGCACAGCGCGACAACGATGTTGCCCATGACAGCGCTCTCGACGATCTTGTCTTTCTTCACGTAATGGAAGAACTTCGGGGTGTCGTCTTCGGTGGTCTCATCGGTGGTGACATCGGGGCGTTCGACGGTCTGCGTATCCATGGGCTCAATTCTGCATCGCTGCGGCGGTGTCGGCCAACGGGCGTGCCGTAGGGGTCACACCGCGCACGGTGGCTGTCCGGCCAGGAAAGGTGGATAGTGGAGCCGTGGGTCCGAAAGAGCACGCGACCGAGACATATCTGATCACCCAGGCGCAGACGTCCCTGGAGGAGCAGCACCGTACTCGAGTACGCAAATACTTGACGCTGATGGCGTTTCGCGTTCCGGCGCTTGTCATCGCGGGGCTCGTCTATGGCGCCACCCAGAACGGTCTGCTGGCACTTGGGATCATCGTGCTGTCCATTCCCATCCCGTGGGTGGCGGTCCTGATCGCCAATGATCGACCGCCTCGCGCCAAGGGTGAGGTACCCCAGTACAAGTACGGCCCGGACAATCACCGGCAGCTCACCGACGGGGCCACCTTCAACGGGCTCGACCGACGACGCGAGTGAGCACCGCTCGATCCGTCGAGGACCTGGCGTCCATTGCGGCCGGTCTGCGCTCGGCGTTCCTCCGCACCGACTACACCGCCGACGGGATCCTGAACCTACTGGGAACCGACGCGCATGATGCGCTAGGTCGCGGCGAACCCGTACCGGTCCGCCGTGCATGCGCGGACGGGGGTGAGCTGGGCGTCCTCATCCGGCTGCTGTTGTTGGGGGACACGTGCCCGGTGGGCGACGTGGCTGCTGCCCTGAAGCCCGTGTCGGTCGACGATGCGGTGCGCGTCGGGATGCTCGATAACGACGGTCGCGGTGTGCGAGCCGCGATCGATGTCCGGCCAGTGGATTTCGGGACGGGGTCGCGTTGGCTGTTCTCCGACCTCGACGGCAGCATGCGGCGGATCGCCATCACCGAAGATCATGTCCTGGGAGTCGGGCAGGCGTCGTTGTCACTGCTCAGAGCGACGGCAACCGAGCCGGTCGGCACACTTCTCGACATCGGGACGGGCTGTGGTGTGCAGGCGATCCATGCTGCCGACTTCGCTCGTCACATCACCGCCACCGACATCACCGGGCGATCACTGGCGATGACCCGCGCCGGCGTGGCCATCAATGACATCGCGCCCGAACGGGTCTCAGTGGCGCGTGGTGCCTGGTTCGGACCGGTCGGGGGATCGCGTTTCGACCACGTCGTCGCGAACCCGCCGTTTGTGGTGGGTCTCCCGTCCGTGACGCATTCGTACCGCGACTCCGGCCTCGACCTCGACGGTGCCAGCGAATTGATGTGCCGAACAGCACCGGACTTCCTCGCCGAGGGCGGCACTGCCTCGATGTTGGCGTCGTGGACCATCCGCGGCGACGACTGGCGCGAGAGGGTCGCGCAGTGGATCCCAGACCACGGTGTGGACGCGTGGGTGGTCCAGCGCGACGTCGCCGATCCGGCGCTCTATGTCGGCACGTGGCTGCGCGACGCCGGGCATGACCTGCGCGATCCTGCGGCTGCGGAGTTGGCGGACCGATGGTTGAGCCATCTGGACGATGCCGGTGTCCTGGGCATCGGTTTCGGCTTCGTCTTCCTGCGCCGCACCGATGAGCCCACCGACCTGCTGGCCGAAGAGATGAGTCAGGCGTTCGACGACCCACTCGGCCCCGAGGCGGCCGAGTATCTGCGTCGGGTCGCGTGGTTACGCCAGCACGATCTGGGTGAGGAACGCTTCAGCGTGCGTGGGGGCGCCGCGCTCGAACGGGTCGCGACGCTGACCGGCGACGACGGCTGGGAGGACGTGGCCACCCGCATCCACCGCGGAGACGGACCCCGGTGGAGTCACGAGATAGATGCACTCGGCCGATCCCTGCTGGCTGGGCTTCGGCCCGACGGATTGTGCCTCGATGAGGTGGCCGAGCTGCTCGCCATGGCCACCGGGTCCGACCCCCTGGATCCGGGTGATGTGCACGCGTTGATCGAGGGTCTGGTGCGTCACGGAATCGTCGTCCCTGCGGGGATGTAGCGGGCTCTGCCGGGAAAGCTCAGTTCACTCTCAGTAACTTCTCAGACCGCCTTCGCAAAAGACGCAGGTCAGGGCATCCAGCGCGGGAACACGTCGCGGAACTATCTGGTGAGGCTCAGCCGTTGAACTCTGTGAAGACAATCGCACTCGAGGAGGCCGACATGTCCAGCCCCACCACCATCCGTCCGGCAATGACCGAACAGGACCTGGATGCACAGAGCCCGGCCGCGGACCTGGTCCGCGTCTATTTGAACGGTATCGGCCGCACCGCCCTCCTGAACGCCGAGCAGGAAGTCGAACTGGCGAAGCAGATCGAGGTCGGCCTCTACGCCAAGCATGTCCTGGCCACCCGCAGGCGTCTGTCCGCGGTCAAGAAGCGCGATCTGGCCCAACTGGTCCGTGAAGGTGAGTCGGCCCGCTCACATCTGCTCGAAGCCAACCTCCGCCTGGTGGTCTCGCTGGCCAAGCGTTACACCGGCCGCGGCATGCCGCTCCTCGACCTGATCCAGGAAGGCAACCTGGGTCTGATCCGAGCGATGGAGAAGTTCGACTACGCCAAGGGCTTCAAGTTCTCGACCTACGCCACCTGGTGGATCCGTCAGGCCATCACCCGCGGTATGGCCGACCAGAGCCGCACGATCCGGCTCCCTGTCCACCTGGTGGAGCAGGTCAACAAGCTGGCGCGCATCAAACGCGAACTCCATCAGCAGCTCGGCCGTGAGGCCACCGACGAGGAGCTGTCGTCGGAGTCGGGCATCCCGGCCGAGAAGATCGCCGATCTGCTCGACCACAGCCGCGACCCGGTGAGCCTGGACATGCCGGTCGGCAGCGACGAAGAAGCTCCCCTGGGCGACTTCATCGAGGATGCGGAGGCCACCTCCGCGGAAAATGCCGTGATCGCCGGTCTTCTGCACACCGACGTGCGCACGGTGCTCTCCACCCTCGACGAGCGTGAGCAGCAGGTCATCCGCCTGCGCTTCGGACTCGACGATGGCCAGCCACGCACTCTCGATCAGATCGGGCGGATGTTCGGCTTGTCGCGTGAACGTGTTCGCCAGATCGAGCGCGAAGTGATGTCGAAGCTGCGCCAGGGCGAACGCGCCGAGCGGCTCCGCGCCTACGCGAGCTGATCGCGCCGTACGTCTTCACTCGAGCGTAAAGCCGCCACCGATTCATCGGTGGCGGCTTTTCTCGTCATGGATCGCGTATCACCCCAGACGGCGGGGACCTGAATCGTGTTTGGTGGGAACGGGCCCCACGTGCATGCGTGCCGCGAGCACGGCCACCCCACCCGGCGTGGCATGGATCGGGTCGCACACCACCTCGCGTGCCTCGGGGATGTCGTCGACCAGGGCCGAGATACGGGTGACCAGGTCGATGAGCGCATCCTTGTTCACCGGCTCTGAACCGCCGTAGCCTGACAACAGTGGCGCCGACCGCGGCGCCTCGATCAGGTCGGCGGCGTCGCTCTCGGTGAGCGGCAAGGCCCGATACGCCCTGTCTCCCAGCAGATCACTTGTCACGCCGGCCAGTCCGAACGACATGAGCGACCCGAACGACGGGTCGTCGCGCACCCTGATGACCGTGCTGATCCCCTTGGGTGCCATCTGCTGGACGTGCAGACGGGATTCGCCGGTCACCTCACCCAGCTCCACCACCGCGAGCCGTACCGCATGCTGGTCGGGTAGATCCAGGCGCACACCCTCGCGATCGGCTCGGCCTCGCCATTCTTCCGAGAACGCTTTGACGGCAACGGGATACCCGAGTTCGTCCGCAGCCGCGACGCTTTCCTCGACGCTGTTGATCTCCCGGAAGGGGACGATGTGGATGCCGTAGCAGGCGAGCACCTCGGCGGTTGCCGCGTCGTCGAGCTCGGTGACGTCCCCACCCTGTGCGTCGACGGCCTCCCGGACGAGACGGCGAGCGGTGTCGGGATCCACATCGGCAGGCCGGCGGACCTGGGACGGTGGCCGCGACCGCCACTGCGAGTATCGCCACGAATATCCGAGTGCCTCGGCGGCCCGCTCGGGCCCTGGATAGGACGGGATCGATCCGCGTGCGGGTGTTCCGTGTGGTCCGAGGACGGTGAGGTTCTGCGGAATACCCTCCACCGCGAGGAAGGTGGTCACCACCGGTTTGTCGGAGTCGGCCATCCCGGTCATCAACGCCTGGGCGTACCGGTCCACGCTCACTGCCACCGGCGGGACGAACACGGCTATCAACGCATCCACCCCGTCGTCGGCGGCTGCCGTTCGAACGGCGGCCTCGAACTCCTCCGGGGATGCACCGGGCCCGAGATCGACCCGCTGAACCGCTTCGAGGCCGAAGTGGCTACCGGCTTCCTGTGCCAGCACTCCCAGCGCCGTCGAGTTGCCGACGATGCTGACCCGGGGACCACGCGGAAGGGGTTGGTAGGCGAAGACCGTCGCGCAGTCGAACAGCGCCGATATTGTGCCCACCTGGATGACGCCGGACTGGGCGAGGATGGCCCGGGTGCTCTCGTCGTCGAGCGAGTGGTCGGCAGCGGCCATCGCAGGTGGCACGGCACCGCGGCCCGACTTGACCGCGACAACCGGTTTGCCGCTTGCCACCCGCCGGGCGAGGCGGGTGAACTTCCTGGGGTTACCGAAGCTCTCCAGATACAGCAGCACCACCTCGGTGTCCGGATCGCTGTCCCAGTACTGCAGCAGGTCATTACCGGACACGTCAGCACGGTTACCTGCCGACACAAACGTCGACAAACCCAGTTGGCGTCGGGCGGCAGCGTCCAGGATCGCGATGCCGAGGGCGCCCGACTGGCAGAAGAAGCCGACCGCACCTCGCCCGGGAACCAACGGCGCCAGTGTGGCATTGAGACCGACAGCCGGATCGGTGTTTGCCACACCGAGGGCGTTGGGCCCCACCAGCCGCATTCCGTGCTCACGGACGGACTCGACCAGACGTCGCTCGGATTCGAGCCCGGAATCGCTGGTCTCGCTGAATCCGGAGGACAGCACGAGCATCGTCTTGACACCCTTGGACAGACAGTCGTCGAGAACGTCCTCGACCGCGTCGGCCGGAACCGCGACGATGGCCAGGTCCACAGGATCCGGGATGTCGCGCACCGTCGGATAGGCGCGGATGCCGCGCACGGCCCGGTGCTCGGAATTGACCGGATACACGGGCCCGGTGAACCCCGCGGCGATCACGTTCGCCAGCACCGCGTTGCCGACCTTCAGTCTGTCCACGGAAGCGCCGATGACCGCAACCGACGTCGGCCGCAACAGATTTGCCACACTTCGGGCTTCTGATCCGCGCTCGCGCGCGTTGCGCACCGACAGCAGGGCTTCGGTCGGGTCGATGGTGAATTCGACGTGGATGGTGCTGCCGTCGAAGCTACGTCGTAGCTGATATCCCGCGTCCCGGAACACCGCCACCATGTTCGGGTTCTCGGCCAGCACCTCGGCTTCGAACTTTTCGAATCCGCATTCTGCGGCGGCACCGGCGAGGTGTTCGAGCAGGATCGGGCCCAGTCCCCTCCCCTGGTGCTCGTCGGCGACCACGAAGGCAACCTCGGCCGTCCCGGGTTTACCGTCGGCTGCCAGGCTCTCGTAGATGCCGATGGCGATGATCTCGCCGCCGAGCATGCCGACGAACGCGACACGGCTGTAGTGGTCCACGGTCGTCATCCGCGCGAGTTCGCGAGGCGGGATCTGCGGGAACGGCCCGAAGTAGCGCAGGTAGCGCGTGCGCTCGGACAGCCGCGAGTGGAAGCGGACGAGACGGTCGGCGTCCTCGGGAACGATCGGGCGCAGATGGACCACGCCGCCGTCGCTGGCGAGCACATCGGCGATCCAGTGACGCGGGTAGTCGTGGGGGCCCCGCTGATCGGGTGGCACGGTGTCAGTCACGGGGGTCCTCCGGATCGAGTCCGCTCAGCGGATACACCGCTCGGCGGGTGGCCATGATGGTGGCGTCTGTTCGGGTTTGGGCGGCATCGGTGACACCCGCCATCAGCGGCCCGCCACCATCACCGTCCCACGGCAGGTAGTCGATGTCGCCCCCGTCGGTCATGCTGTTCACGGGATCGCCGCGCAGCGTTTCGTCGAGCGCTTGGGTCTCCTCTGTCGCTGCGCGGCACCAGCTTTCATCGATGGCTGTCACCGGGTCGATGTCGTGTCCGGTGACCGCAGCGATGAGGTGGGTCCAGCTGCGCGGAACCACGTCCACGATGCCGTACCCGCCACCGCCGACCGCCAGCCAACGCCCTTCGGCGTAGGTGTCGGCGAGGTCACGCATGGCCAGGACCGCGGCGCGCTGGCCGTCGATCGTCAGCGACAGGTCGGTCAGCGGATCACGCCGGTGGCTGTCCACTCCGCACTGGCTGACGATGATCTGGGGGCGGAAGCTCTCGAGCATCCCGGGCACGATGGCGTGGAACGCGCGCAGCCACAGCTTGTCCGTGGTCTCGGGCATCAACGCGATGTTGACCGCGGTGCCCCTGCCGTCCTGCTCCCCCACCTCCTCCGGCCACCCACTGCCCGGCCAGAGCGTCGCCGGATGCTGGTGCAACGACACCGTCAGAACGCGGGGATCCGCGGCGAAGACCTTTTGCACACCGTCACCGTGGTGCGCGTCGATGTCGATGTAGGCGATGCGGTCATACCCCTGCTCGAGCAGCCACCTGATGGCGACAGCGCAGTCGTTGTAGATGCAGAAACCCGCCGCGTGACCGGGCATCGCGTGGTGCATGCCCCCACCGATGTTCACCGCTCGACGTACCGAGCCGGACGCGATTGCCGCGGCGGCCGCCATGGTGCCGCCGACGAGAACGCTGGCGGCGCTGTGCATTCCCTCGAAGATCGGGTTGTCAGTGCTACCCAGCCCGAACAGTCTCTCCAGCAAATGCGTTGCGCCGCCGACGTAGTCGTCGACCGCGGAAGCGCTGCGCACCGCGTCGAGGTAAGCCGAGGTGTGGACGGTCTGCAGCAGCCGGTCGTCGACGTTCATCGGCGGCGTGGTCTCGACACCGTCGAGCACCCCGAGCGACCGCGACAGAGACATCGTCAGGGCCAGCCGTACCGGGTTCATCGGATGCGCCGCCGTCCATCGGTATCCGAGGAAGTCGTCGCTCCAGATCACCGCGGCCGGCTCCGCACCGGGTCGATCGACAGCATTGTTCATGCTGCGAGCCTAGTTCGACTGATGCGCAGTGGGGCCCTGTCGGCCTGGTTCACCCGGACGAGGGCACGGGCGTATCGCGCCCCGTCGCCCCGCGCTACCGCTACCACCCACTCGTACAGGTAACCTTACTAGAGGACGAAAGGGATGGGGATCGTGAACGAACTGATCGACACCACCGAGATGTATCTCCGGACGATTTACGACCTCGAGGAAGAAGGCATCGTTCCGCTGCGAGCCCGTATCGCCGAGCGACTGGAACAGAGCGGCCCGACCGTGTCACAGACCGTCGCACGGATGGAACGCGACGGGTTGGTGATGGTTGCGGGTGACCGCCACCTCGAGCTGACCGACAAAGGCCGCAGCCTTGCCGTGTCGGTGATGCGTAAGCACCGGCTCGCCGAGCGGCTGCTGGTCGACGTGATCGGCATGCCGTGGGAAGACGTGCACGCCGAGGCATGCCGCTGGGAACACGTGATGAGCGAGAACGTCGAGCGACGTCTACTGGAGGTCCTCGACCACCCGACCACCTCGCCGTACGGGAACCCGATCCCCGGCCTGGACCTGCTGGGCTACGAGGACATGGCACCTCCCGGACCGATGACGCGCATCTCCGAGCTCCCGCAGGGCGAACCGGTTGCCGTGATCGTTCGACGGTTGTCCGAGCACGCCCAGTCGGACATCGAACTGATCAGCCAGCTCCGTGAGGCCGGTGTGGTGCCCAACGCGCGGGTGACCGTGTCGGTGAAGCCCGGCGCGATTGTCATCATCACCCCGGGACACGAAGGTCTGACACTGTCCGAGGAAATGGCCCACTCGCTGCAGGTCGAGAAGGTCTGAACGCACCGCAATGAAGCTTCTGGTCACCGGCGGAGCCGGTTATGTGGGTAGCGTCTGCGCTCGGGTGCTGATCGAGCACGGCCACGACGTCACCATCATCGACAATCTCTCCACCGGCAATGTCGATGCCCTGCCCGACCACGCCGCGTTCATCCAGGGCAACGTGAGTGAGGTCGCGCCGCGAGTACTCGGCTCCGACTCATTTGACGGCGTACTCCATTTTGCCGCGCAGTCATTGGTGGGCGAATCGGTCGAGTCACCCGAAAAGTACTGGTACGGCAATGTGGTCGAGTCATTGGCCCTCCTCGAGGCGGTTCGGATTTCGGGAACTCCGCGACTGGTTTTCTCCTCCACCGCCGCCACCTACGGCGAACCTGAGTCGGTGCCGATTCTCGAGTCCTCACCGACTCGACCGACGAACCCTTACGGCGCAACCAAACTGGCCATCGACCACGCCATCACGTCCTACGCGGCGGCGCACGGACTGGCTGCGATGAGCTTGCGGTACTTCAACGTTGCGGGCGCTCATGCCGGCGCGGGCGAGAATCGTCAGGTCGAGACGCATCTGATCCCGCTGATCCTTCAGGTCGCCCTCGGACACCGCGACCACATCAAGGTCTTCGGTACCGACTATCACACCGATGACGGCACGGCGATTCGCGACTACATCCACGTGTACGACCTGGCGCAGGCACATGTGCTGGCGCTCGAATCGGCAATCGCCGGACGTCACGCGATCTACAACCTGGGCAGTGGCACGGGATTCTCTGTGCGGCAAGTCATCTCGGCATGTGCCGAGGTGACGGGTCTCGACATCCCCGTCGTCGATGCGCCGCGTCGCGCCGGCGACCCCGCTGTCCTGATCGCCTCGAGCGACAAGGCCATCGCCGACCTCGGGTGGTACCCCGAGAAGACGGACCTGCCGGTCATCGTCAGCGACGCCTGGGAGTTCACGCGGACCCTCGGCGATCGAGCGCACTCGGCGGCCGCCGCCGCTCGATGACGTCCGTTCTCAGGCCGCCGGCCGCATCACGGGGTCCGGAAGTGTCACGCCCAGTGACCGGGCGACGATGAATCCTGATTCGGCGCATTCGCTGATCCTGTTGGGTGGGATCCCCCGCACGAGGGCATCGCTGTACAGCACCGCCATCGAATAGTCCGGGCAGGCACGCAACGCGACGTCGAATGCGGTGCCTGCCATCGCCCCGTTGCCGTGTACGTAGTAGATGAACCCGAGCAAAGTAGCCGCAGATGCCTGTCCACGACCGCGGAGCCGGCGAGCAGCCTGCGTCCACGCGCGTTCGGCGTCCATCCATCGGTCGGTGACCGCCAACGCCAGCAGTGAGTCGCGCACGTAGAACTCGCGAAGGGCCTTGTCGAAGAACCGGAGATCGGCACACGTCAGCTCACGACCGTCCTCGAGCACGTCCAGGGCCCTCTCGAGGTCGAGGCTCTCCTGCAGCCGGCGCAGGCCATCGACCAAGGTCGGCAAGGCAATTCGCTGCGGCGCCGCCGACTCGGCCCACTGTCGCAGTGTCGATGGAGCGACTGTCGTCTGGTCCAGCGACTGCGGGACCCGGTTCACCCAGTGCGCGGTGTCGTCCACTCGACCACAGTCCTGTGGCTCCAGCTCGTCGTCCTCCCCTGTGCCGAACAGCGCACTCTCAGCGCGTTCGTCGTGGATCCGCCAGTACGCCCTGTCATCGTCGGCAGCCACGGCGTGGGCGTCACAGGCCGGATCCGCACAGTGCGGAAGGGCTGACAAACTGTTCACCATCTCGTCGCGGGTCATCAGTACTCGCCTGCCGTTCTTGACGGCACGTGCGATGGCCACCGGGCTGATCGTCGGGTCACCCACCACACCCGTGGCCGGGCCGCTCCCCTGTTGTGCGTCGGACCTGTTGTCCCACATCGTTGTCCAGTGAGAACCTGATGTGATGGCGGGCGTCACGAAACCGCCGTACAGTCCGCCGACCGCGGCCAGATGCCGATCGATGATCGCGAACAGGCACCGATAGTGGGGGCTGTCGGCCGGATGGGCGCCGTCGATCACGACCCCCATCACAAGCTGTGCTTCGTACGACTCGCATACGTGCGCGAGGTGCTCGATGAGCGCGAGCATCTCCGAGGTCGGACGCCCCTTGTCATCGAGCACAAGATCGTGTCGCATGGTGGTGCCGATCTCGCCACCGTCCCCGTCGAGGGTGATGAGGACCAAGGAACGCTCCGGGATGAAACCGAGGAGGGCCGGGATGGCGGTGATCAATGCTCCCGGGCCAGAAACCGATGTCGAGTAGCTGTCAGATGTCATGCACCGATGTTCGGGTCACCCGGCGACAAAAGCGATGGCGCGAGGACCGATTCGGCCAGGTTGTCCACCGTTCCCGGGTTGTCCACAGCGGCCGACTCATCCACGCGAGCGAGAGACCGCCTTGGTGTACAACTCGTCGAGCGCCAACCCATCCGATCCGGGCCGCGGACCTGCTATGAGGGAGGTTACGTATACGCGTACCCCGTCGTTCTGGGCCACCAGCGCGGTCATCGTCTGAGTCATCGCCCCCGAGACCGTGACCCGGCGGAACGCCATCGACTCGTCGGATTCCGCGGGCGAAGGAGGCAGGATCGTGGTGGTCACGGTGGCTGTCGCACCGAATGCGTCGGTTGTGTACGACGGGCAGTTCCGGATCTGGGTCTGTAGGTCGGCCAGCGGCGAGTTCACCAGAACCGACACGGCGCTGAGAGTTCCCGCATTGGGCCCTGCGCCGGTTGCCACCCACGCAACCGCTTGCCCAGCGCCACTGGGCAACGGTCTCGGGGCGCAGTTCGGTGGATTGACACCGCCGCCCGAGGGGACACCCGCCGTATCGGCGACGACGGCGCCCAACTGGTCCCCGGTCACCTCTGTCGGTGAATACCCGGCCGGAAAGTCCGCAGCGGTGACGGATCGTGATGCGAGGTCAACGCTCGAACTCGAGTTCTTCGGCTCTGCCGACCTCGTCGGTGCAGCCGTGGGCTCACCGTCGACCGCGGAGGTGCACCCGGAGACCGCGAGGACAGCGACCATCGCGAGCAAGGACAACCCCCGTCGCCCCGCTCGAAAACCTGCCATCCGGCTCACACCGACACCCAACTCATCGGAACCACTGTGCCACCGCGAGCAGGCCATGGGGGCGCACGACACGATTAGACTGCCCACTAGTGACAGCCGCCGGGGCGACTGCTGCGCGAACATCACCGAAGACAGCGATCAGGCGACGCCGCAAGGAGAAAAACGGTTATGGGGATCATCGGCAAGCTCAAAGGTGAACTCGTCGACATCATCGAATGGATCGATGATTCGCGCTCCACGCTGGCCTGGCGTTTTCCGCGCTACAACAATGAGATCAAGAACGGCGCCGAACTCATCGTCCGTGAAGGTCAGCAGGCTGTTTTCGTCTACCGCGGACAACTGGCCGACCGTTTCGGTCCGGGTCACTACCAGCTCACCACCGAGAACCTTCCGCTCCTGAGCACCCTGCAGGGCTGGAAGCACGGGTTCAACAGTCCTTTCCGTTCCGAGGTGTACTTCATCAACACCCGGCCGGTCACCGATTTACGTTGGGGTACCGCCAATCCGGTGACGGTTCGCGACCCGGATTTCACCATGGTCCAGGTGCGGGCCAACGGTTTGTGTGTCGTTCGAGTGGCTGAACCCGACATCTTTCTTCGCGAGGTGATCGGGACCGACAGCGAGGTGGACGTGGCTGAGATCTCTGAGCTGTTGAGGCGTGTCATCACGCTGGCGTTCTCCGACATGGTCATGGAAACCGGTCTCGGCGTGATCGACCTCCAGGGTCGCCAGGTCGAGCTGTCGCAGAAACTCCGGGACTTCGTGGCCGAACGCGTCGACGACGAGTTCGGTCTGTCCATCGACTCCATCACGATGAACATCTCGCTGCCCGACGAGATCACCTCGGCGATGACGCGTGGTGTCGCCCGCGGGGTCGAGGAGGGCGGCTTCCTGAACAACGTCGGCGACCTGGGCCGCTATCAGCAGGGCAGAGCCGCCGACGCCATGCTCGCCGCAGCCCAGAACCCCGGCGGGGGCGCAATGGGCGACATGATGTCGGCCGGTATGGGCGTGGCGTTGGGCAGCCAGATGGCCGGCCAGTTCGGCGGGCAGGCGCAGCAGGCGAATGCCGCTGCGCCACAAGGGCCTCCACCGCTGCCCGGGGCCGTCACGTTCCACATCGACAACGGCGGTCAGCCTGCGGGCCCCTACACCGTCGCCCAGTTGCAAGGTGCAGTCGCGTCGGGTCAGTTCACCGGGGCAACTCTGGTGTGGACCCAGGGCATGCCCGGCTGGGCGCAGGCGGCCTCCGTTCCCGCTCTTGCGGGCTTGTTCGCGACTCCGCCACCCATCCCGACGACCACACCGACGGTGTAGCCATGAACGACGACAACTTCGGACCGCCCCCGCTGCCCGGTCATGCTGATCCGGACGCCTCGCCGTCGGGGTACGCCGCGCCGCCGTCCTTCAGCCCGCCACCGTTGCCGACGCGTGACGCGCGACCGACGGCGCCACAGCAACCGGTGCCCGGGCCATCGGACCCCGAGCGAGCCCAATTCCAGGTCACCGAGCGGACACGTACCTACCCCTGCGACACCTGCGGGGCACAGTTGGTGTTCGACCCGGCGTCACAGCAGCTGCTGTGCCCGAGTTGCGGTCGTTCTCATCAGATCGTGCTGGATACGAACCGGCGAGTGGTCGAACACGATCTGGCCTCCACGATGACCCAGCTGCGCGGACTGATCGCGGAGAACTCGTCGGGCCGAACAGTGGTGAGCGAGCGCGAGATCGTCTGCCAGAGCTGTGGCGGAAAGACCACGTTCAGCGGCACTCTGACCGCTACCCGGTGTCCGTACTGTGCCACCCCGATCCAGCGAGACGACATCCACGACGCTCCCACACGACTTCCTGTCGACGGCATCCTGCCATTCCAGGTCGACGACAAGCAGGGCCGCGAGGTGATCGAGAAGTGGATCAACAGCCGCTGGTTCGCCCCCACCGAGTTCAAGAAGTACCGCGAGGTGGGCGCCTTCAGCAGCGTGTACGCCGCCTACTTCACCTATGACGCGGACACCACGACGTCCTACACCGGAATGCGCGGCGACAACTACACGGTGACGGTCGGCAGCGGCGACAACCGGCGCACCGAGACCCGCACACGGTGGAGTCACCGTTCCGGTGTCGTGGGGGTCGACTTCGACGACGTGGCCGTTCTGGCGAACACCGGTTTCGACACCGACAAGGTGCATGAACTCGAACCCTGGCCGACTGCTCAGGCGACGCCCTTCACGCCCGAGTTCGTGGCAGGCCACCTGTGCCGTACCTACGACCACGACGCCGACCAGTGTTTTCCGGTGGCCCAGGCGCGGATCGACGCCGGGATCGACCACGCGATCCGTCGCGACATCGGTGGTGATCACCAGCGGATCAACAGCAAGGACACCAGGTACAACGCCCTCACGTTCAAGCACGTCCTGTTGCCGATCTGGCTGCTCACCGTGGTCTACGCAGGCAATCCGTTCCAGGTCTTCATCAACGGGGTGACCGGTGAGGTGCAGGGCCAACGTCCGTGGAGCAAGGTGAAGATCGCGTTCGCCGTGCTCGCGGCTCTGATCGTCACCATCGCGATTGTCGCCGCATGGTCGGCGCTGCGATGACCACACCCACCGCGAGGCCGTCGTGACCACCGCGATCGTGGTCGTTGTCCTCCTCGCGTGCGTCGCTGCTGCGGTGGGTGTGTTCCTCATGACCCGCCGGATTCGTGACAGCGCGGTCCGCTCGAACGAGATCATCCCCGGTCAGCCGACCAATGCGCCTGCGGCATGGGCGGGTTCGCATGACCCGGAAGCGCGGCTGCACCGGCGCATCCGCGATGCGCTGGCCCTGCTCCGCGCCGACCCGAAGCTCGAGTACGACGGCGAACGTATCGACACCAGGGTCCGGATCGAGCTGGCTGCAACAGATCTCGACAATTGGCTGATAGCGGCGGCCAAGACTCCCCCGCGACTGCGCGAAACCGCGCTTGCTCATGCCGGCTCCGCGGTCACCGAGTTGGAGAACGTGGCGGCCGCATTGTCCGGCGGGGCAACAATGCAGCACGATCGGGTTGACGAGCTGATCACCAGGATCAGCTCGCCGCCTGCACTGGATGCTTGACCTCCCGCGAGGTCAGCTCCCGCGTTTGATCCACTCTTCGAGGTGAGGTGACTCGGTACCCACCGCAGTGGAATCCCCGTGTCCGGTATGCACTTTCGTCCCCGGATCCAACGTGAAGATCTTGGTCCGAATCGACTCGATGATCGTCGGGAAGTCTGAGAACGAGCGACCGGTTGCGCCGGGTCCGCCCGAGAACAGGGTGTCGCCGCTGAAGAGCACTCCGAGTTCTGGCGCGTAAATGCATGACGAACCAGGCGAGTGACCCGGGGTGTTGATCACAACGAGGTCGGTGCCCGCGACATCGATCTTCTGACCATCGGCCAGTTCCTCAGGAGCGACATCGGCGTGCGTCTGGTCCCACAGCATTCGGTCACCCGGGTGCATCTTCATCGGGGTATCGAGCGTGCGCGACAACTCGGGGGCCACCGTGATGTGGTCGTTGTGGCCATGGGTGAGCAGCACGGCCTTGACCGTACGTCCGGCCACCGCCTCGATGATCGGCGCCGACGAATGTGCGGCGTCGATGATGACAACTTCGGAATCGTCACCGACGAGCCAGATGTTGTTGTCGACATCCCAGGTACCGCCGTCGAGACTGAACGTGCCCGAGGTGACGACGTGGTCGACGCGAACGGTCACAGGATCACCACCGAACGCAGGACCTCGCCGGCCTCCATCTTGCTGAACGCGGCTTCCACGTCGTCCAGTCCGACACGCTCGGTGACGAACAGCTCGAGTGGCAACCTGCCCTGCTGGTACAGGTCGACGAGCATCGGGAAGTCACGCTCGGGCAGACAATCGCCGTACCAGGACGACTTGAGGGCCCCGCCGCGAGAGAAGAAGTCGACCAGTGGCATCTCCAGGGTCATCTCGGGCGTCGGCACACCGACGAGCACGACGACACCGGCCAGATCGCGCGCATAGAACGCAGTCTTGTACGTCTCGGGACGGCCGACCGCATCGATGACCACGTCGGCACCGTTGCCGTCGGTGATGTCCTGGATGGCGGTGACGACATCGTCGGTCACAGAACCATCGATGGTGTGGGTTGCGCCGAGAGAGGTCGCCCACTCGAGTTTGCGCGCATCGCGGTCGACCGCGATGATCTTGGTCGCGCCGGCAAGCCTGGCGCCCGCGATGGCGGCATCGCCCACTCCACCGCATCCGATCACCGCGACGCTGTCGCCGCGGCCGACGCCTCCGGTGTTCATCGCGGCTCCGATACCGGCCATGACACCGCAACCCAGCAATCCGACCACGGCCGGATCGGCATCGGGGGCGACCTTGGTGCACTGTCCTTCGTGAACGAGCGTCTTGTCCGCGAACGCACCGATACCGAGTGCGGGGGTCAGCTCGGTGCCGTCTTGCAGGGTCATCGGTTTGCTCGCGTTGAACGTGTCGAAGCAGTACCAGGGGCGACCACGCTTGCAGGCTCGGCACACACCGCACACGGCGCGCCAGTTCAGTACGACGAAATCACCGGGTTCGACATGGGTGACCTGATCACCGATGGTCTCCACGATGCCGGAGGCCTCGTGTCCCAGCAGGAACGGGTAGTCGTCGTTGATGCCGCCCTCGCGGTAGGCGAGGTCGGTGTGGCACACGCCGCAGGCAAGGATTCGCACCACCACGTCGCGGGGACCCGGATCGGGGATCGTGATCGTCTCGATCGTGGTCGGGGCCCCTTTTCCTGCCGAGACCACACCACGCACCTGCTCTGCCATGATTGCCTTTCGCTGCACTGACCGTGTTTGTGGGCGGTCTGACCGCCACGGTCTTCACCCTAATGTTTGCTTGGTTTTCGCTCACGGCGAACTCGCTGGGGAATTGACACCGTTCGAACTCCGTTGAGAACACTAGTCGCCATTGCGCCCGTGGTCGGGCTGACTCTCGGCCAGGGATTGGTTCGAACGGCCGATCATGGGCGACAATGGAGAACACTTATCCACACGACAGCAGGACTGGGCAGCGAGGAGGTTCGCCATGGACGACAAGTCCACGCTCTACGAGCTCGAGTTTCCAGCGCCACAGGTGACCGGCGACGAGGGTGACGGACCGGTATTGGTCCACGCGCTGGAGGGCTTTGCCGACGCGGGCCACGCGATCAAACTCGCGTCGGACCACTTGCGGCAGAGTCTGGAATCGGAATTGGTGGCGACGTTCTCCACCGACGAACTGATGGACTACCGATCGCGCCGCCCTTTGATGACGTTCACCGGTGACCAGTTCACCGATGTGGCGATGCCCGAGCTGACGCTGCATGCCGTGCGCGACAACAACGGCACACCGTTCCTGCTTCTCTCCGGCGCCGAGCCGGACCTGCGCTGGGAACGGTTCGTCGCCGCAGTCCAGGGATTGTCGGATCGGTTCGGGGTCTCCACCGTGATCGGTCTCAACGCCATCCCGATGGGGATTCCGCACACCCGGCCGTCCACCATCACCGCGCACGCGAACGACAAGGACCTGATCGCTTCGCTGCCCCGATGGGGCTCGGAACTGAAGGTCCCCGCCAGCGCGTCGATGCTGCTCGAACTCCGCTTGGGACAGCACGGTTTGACCACCGCTGGACTCTCCGTCCATGTGCCGCATTATCTCTCGCAGGCGGAATATCCTGCCGCGTCGCACAAGTTGCTCGAGTCGCTCGGCGAGATCACCGGACTGGATCTGCCGACGGCCGCACTGGCCAACGCGGCGGAGAAGGTCCGCAGCCAGGTCGACGCCGAGGTGTCGGGCAACCAGGAGGTCGAATCTGTGGTCGCCGCGCTCGAAACGCAGTACGACACCTTCAGCCAGGCGCAACAGGAGAAGGCATCGCTGTTGGCTGCCGAGGGCGATCTACCCACCGGCGACGAGCTCGGGGCCGAGCTGGAACGGTTCCTCGCCACCCAGACCGGGGATGCCGGCAGCGGCCGCAACTCAGACGATGATCCGGGACAGGCGGGCGACGGCACTGCCGGCTGATCGCCGTCGGTGACCTAACCTGCAGTGGTGACACAGTCCGCAGAGGCTCAGCCGCTCGCCTTCCCGAATCCCGGGGACGCGGACCCCGACGGCCTGTACACCGCGTTCGTCGACTGGTGGGGTGCGCGCGGGATCGAGGTGTACCCCCACCAGGACGAGGCGCTCCTCGAACTCGCCGCCGGGTCGAACGTGATCGTCTCCACCCCCACCGGCTCGGGTAAATCGCTCATCGCCAGCGGCGGACTCTATTTCGCTGCCGCACAGGGCCGCCGCGCCTTCTACACGGCGCCGATCAAAGCGCTGGTCAGCGAGAAGTTCTTCGACCTCTGCGCCCAGTTCGGCGCCGAGAACGTGGGCATGCTGACCGGCGATGCTTCAGTCAACGCCGGTGCCCCCATCATCTGCGCCACGGCCGAGGTCCTGGCGAACGTCGCCCTCCGAGAAGGCGCTGATGCCTCCATCGGCATCGTGGTGATGGACGAGTTCCACTACTACTCCGAGCCCGACCGTGGCTGGGCGTGGCAGGTCCCCCTGATCGAGCTGACGCAGAGCCAATTCGTCCTGATGTCGGCGACGCTGGGCAATGTCGACTTCTTCATCGAAGATCTACGGCGGCGTACCGGACGTGACACCGCCGACATCACCGGCACCACTCGCCCGGTGCCGCTGGAGTATTCGTACTCCACCCGGCCCGTGCACGAGACCATCGAAGAGCTGATCGCCAAAGACCGGGCGCCGGTCTACGTGGTGCACTTCACCCAGGTCTCCGCGATGGAACGCGCACAGTCGCTGCTCAGCGCCAACATCTGCAGCCGGTCCGAACGCGATGCGATCGCGGCGGAGATCGGCGACTTCCGTTTCAGCACGGGCTTCGGCAAAACACTGTCGAAGACGGTCCGCGCAGGAATCGGCGTGCATCATGCCGGCATGTTGCCGCGCTATCGACGCCTTGTCGAACGCCTTGCCCAGCAAGGGCTTCTGCGCGTGGTGTGCGGGACGGACACCCTGGGTGTCGGCATCAACGTGCCGATCCGCACCGTCCTGCTGACCGGGCTGACCAAGTACGACGGCGTGCGTCAGCGCCACCTGCGTGCCCGCGAGTTCCATCAGATCGCCGGAAGGGCGGGCCGGGCCGGGTACGACGTCCGTGGTTTCGTGGTCGCCCAAGCGCCCGATCACGACGTCGAGAACGCCCGGCTGGTCGCCAAGGCCGGTGACGATCCGAAGAAGCTCAAGAAGATCCAGCGCAAGAAGGCGCCGGAGGGATTCGTCTCCTGGGGCGAGGCGACATTCGACAAGCTCATCGACGCTCCGCCCGAACCCCTGCGGTCCCGGTTCGGTGTCAGCACGTCCATGCTGCTGGAAGTGATTGCCCGCCCGGGCAATTGCTTCACGGCCATGCGTCACCTACTCGAAGACAACCACGAGACCCGGGCACGGCAACGCTGGCACATCCTACGAGCGTTGTCGCTGTATCGATCCCTGGTCAACAGCGGCGTGGTCCTGCGACTCGACGAACCCGACGACCTGGGTCGCTACGCCGTGCTGGCTGTCGACCTGCCGAACAATTTTGCGCTGAACAACCCGTTGTCGCCCTTCTCCCTGGCGGCATTCGAGCTCCTGGACACCGACTCAGACACCTACACCCTCGATCTGATCTCAATTGTCGAAGCGACACTGGAAGATCCGCGTCCAGTGCTGATGGGCCAACAGAAGGTCGCGAGGGACGCGGCCATCGCGCAGATGAAGGCCGACGGGATCGAGTACGAGGAGCGGATGGAACTCCTCACAGAGGTGACCTGGCCACGACCGCTGCGCGATTTCATCTTCGAGGCGTTCGGCACTTACCAGCAAGGCCACCCGTGGGTGATCGACACTCCCCCACGCCCCAAGTCGATACTTCGCGACATGATCGAACAAGGGATGGACTGGGGCGACCTCATCTCGCGCTATGCACTGGCCCGCAGCGAGGGCGTGGTGCTGCGGTACTTGACCGACGCTTATCGCACCCTGCGGCAGAGTGTTCCCAATTCGGCACGGACAGACGAACTCGACGACGTGATCGAATGGCTGGGCGAGCTGGTTCGCCGGGTGGACTCGAGCCTGCTGGACGAATGGGAGCAGCTGACACACCCCGACCAGGCGATCGCCGACCCGCTGGCGGCCGTGACGCCACCGGGCCGGGCGCCGAACACTCGAGCCACCCGAGTCGAATTGCGCAACAACATGTTCCGGTTCGTCAACCTGCTGGCCAACCGGAATTGGACCGCACTGCATGCCGCCTACCCCGATCTCGACTGGTTCGACGAGACCGCGGAGTTCTTCGACGAGTACGGCGCTCCGGGCGCAGGGCCGGCAGCCAGGAGCCCGGCCTTGTTCTCGGTTGAGGCCGACGGTGACGAGTGGGTTGCCCGCCAGGTCCTCGACGACCCCGACGGTGACCACGGATGGTCGATCGTTGCCAGGTACAGCAAACCCGGCACGGCCGAGGACGAACCCGAGTTGCTCGACCTGCTCATCCAGGCCGGATGACCGATTGACAGCAAGCTGTCATATTGACAGTATGTTGTCATGTCCTCAGACCCCGCGACCTCCGTCGTCCACCTCGCCGTCTACAACACACTCGCCGACTGGGAAGCCGGTCATGCCGTCGCGCACATCAACGACCCGGAGCATCAGAAGAGACCCGGTCGCTACCGGATTCGTACGGTGGGCCCCACCACCGACGCGGTGACCACCGCGGGCGGCGTGCGCATCGTGCCCGACCTCGCGATCGGTGACCTGGATCCCGATGACAGTGCAATGCTGATCCTCCCCGGAGCGGGCGCGTGGATGACCGGCGACCTCGGCGACTTCACGAACGCCGCGGCCGCGTTCCTGGCCGCGGGCGTTCCCGTCGCCGCGATCTGCGGCGCAACCGTCGGGCTGGCCCGAGCCGGGTTGCTCGACGGTCGGCGCCACACCAGCAATGCCGCCGAGGCGTTGTCGTGGACCGGATACTCGGGTGCGGTGGAGTACGTGGACGAACCAGCGGTCACCGACACCAGCACGCCCGGCCACCTCATCACCGCCGCCGCCATGCAGCCGGTGGCGTTCGCCCGCGAGATCTTCGCCGAGCTCGACCTCTATACCCCCGAGGTCCTTGCGGCCTGGTTCCGGCTCTACAGCGGCGACCCCGCCGGGTATCACGACCTGATGGCCCTTCAGGCATGACAGATCCCCAAGACCTCCTGAGCGATTCGGCCCTCACCACCTTTCGGCTCAACGGTCAGTTCATGGCCGTGGCAGAACAATTGGCCGAGCCTGCCGGGCTGACCGCGACCCGTTGGCAAGTGCTCGGCGCCATCCTCGGTGAGCCGTTGACGGTCTCCGACATCGCACGGACGATGGGTATCACGAGACAGAGTGTGCAACGCACCGCCGATGTGCTTGCCGCACAAGGCCTCGTCGCCTATCACGACAACCCGGCCCACCGTCGGGCCAAGCTCGTGGAGGCCACCGATGCCGGGCGCGATGCCGTGCACCGGATCAACCCGGGGCATGCAGCCCTCGCCGCGCAGTTGTGTGGCCACCTGGGTGTCGAACGCTGGGAGGCCGCGCTCGCCGGTCTGCGGGACCTGTCCGCCGCACTGGAGTCGCTGGAGTCGGCGAAGTCGCCGAGGTGACCGGACTCGAACGGCACGCAGCAACTACACGGGGCGCGCAGCACCGGACTCGGTGATCAGGTCGCCGATCAGTGTTGCAAGCGTTCGATATTCGGCTTCTCGTCCGCTTGTCACGCGCCACACCAGACCAATGCGACGCCCCGGGCGCGGCGAGTCGAACCGTGCCGTTGCCAGCGAACCCCGGGCAGTTTCGGCGCGTTCGGCCGTCGCGGGTATCAACGTGACCCCCAAGCCACCTTCTACACACTGCACAGCAGTGGCCAGCGACGCCGCCCGTGTGGAGCCCATATCCGGACGCACCCCCGCGAGGCGGCAGACCTCCAGGGCCTGTTCGCGCAGGCAGTGCCCTTCGTCCAGCAACAGCAGCGGAAGTTCAGCCAGCGCAGCCGGATTGACCTCACGTGCACCGGCGAGTGGATGGCCCGCCGGCAGGGCGAGGACAAAATCCTCGTCGTACATCGGGATCTCCATCATCCCCGGTACGTCGGACGGCAACGCGATCACCGCCGCGTCGATCGAATTGTGGCGCAGCGCTTCGAGCAACGGGCCCGTCCGGTCTTCGACCACCCTCACCGTCAGAGCAGGAACGTGTTCACTCAGTCCGCGCAACACAGTCGGCAAGACATACGGCGCGACAGTCGGGATCAGACCCAGCCGGAGAGTACCCGTCATCGGCTGGGTGACTCCCGCGGCGGCGTGGGTGAATGAGTCAACGGCGTCGATGGCGGACATGGCCTTCAGCAGCAAGGTATTTCCCTCGTTCGTCAGGAAAACACGCCGGGTCGACCTCTCTACCAGTTTGACCCCCAGTCCGGCCTCCAGGGCTGCGAGTGCTTGGGACAGCGACGGCTGACTGATTCCGAGACTGGTTGCCGCAGAGCCGAAATGACGTCTCTCGGCGACGGCCGCAAAGGCCTTGAGTCCGGCGATGGTCGGTTGATAACTTTGATCGGCCATACCTATCACCTTAGTGCTACTCATCACGTTTCCTTTTCGCCCGTTCTTGGGCACGATGGTTCAGTGCGCACTGACGCGTCCGCACACATCGAAGATCTGAAAATCTCGCATCTCTAGTCGAATACCAAGGAGCACCATGGCTTTGCTGACCATCGGCGACCAATTTCCTTCCTACAACCTGACGGCCGTGATCGGTGGCGACCTCTCGAAGGTCGACGCCCAGCAGCCCGATGACTACTTCACCACCATCAGCAGCGACGACCACCCGGGCAAGTGGCGCATCGTGTTCTTCTGGCCCAAGGACTTCACCTTCGTGTGCCCCACGGAGATCGCCGCCTTCGGCAAGTTGAACGACGAGTTCGCAGACCGCGACGCCCAGGTCCTCGGAGCGTCCGTGGACAACGAGTTCGTGCACTTCCAGTGGCGTGCGCAGCACGAAGATCTGAAAACGCTTCCCTTTCCGATGCTTTCGGACCTCAAGCGTGAACTCGCATCGGCAGCCGGCGTGCTCAACGCCGACGGTGTCGCCGATCGTGCGACGTTCATCGCGGACCCGAACAACGAGATCCAGTTCGTCTCGGTGACGGCCGGTTCCGTCGGCCGCAACGTCGACGAGGTCCTACGGGTGCTGGATGCACTTCAGTCCGACGAGTTGTGCGCCTGCAACTGGAAGAAGGGCGATCCGACCATCAACGCTGGTGAACTGCTGACCGCAAGCGTCTGACAGTCGCAACAAGAATTGGGTGAGACATGAGTATCGACAACCTGAAGAACGCGCTGCCCGAGTACGCGAAAGACCTCAAGCTCAATCTCGGGTCGATCGCTCGCACAACGGTTCTCAAAGACGAGCAATTGTGGGGCACCCTCCTGTCCACCGCAGCCGCGACCAAGAACGCGGTGGTGCTCAAGGAGATCGCCGACGAAGCGGCCGACACGCTTTCGGCCGAGGCGTACAACGCCGCATTAGGCGCCGCGTCGATCATGGGCATGAACAACGTGTTCTACCGGGGCCGGGGCTTTCTCGACGGCAAGTACGACGACCTGCGACCCGGGCTGCGGATGAACATCATCGGCAATCCCGGCGTCGACAAGGCCTATTTCGAGCTGTGGTCGTTCGCGGTGTCATCCATCAACGGGTGCGGTCACTGTGTGGCCGCTCACGAGAACACCCTGCGCGAGGCCGGCGTCGACCGCGAGGCCATTCTCGAGGCACTCAAGGTGGCTTCGATCATCGCCGGCGTGGCAGCCGCACTGAGCACGGCCGACGTACTCGTCGGATAGATCCAACACACAGAACCCACCCGTTCCGATCGCAGCCGGTCGACGTTGTCGGCCGACTCACCGGAACCGGTGGGTTCTGTTGTCGAGTGCCTAGCTCAGGGCGTCGGAGATCCGCTCGGCGAGCTCGGCCACCTGCGCGCCTGTCATCACAAATGCCGGCGAGATCTGCAGTGCGCCTTGGCCTGCCGCCCGTCCGCTGACGCCGTGTGCGCGCAGAGCTGCGACGGCAGCAGGTGCCCGCGAAGGCTCCTCGAGCTGGACGGCGCTCACCGCACCGAGCCCGCTTCGGACCTCGCTGACCGCGTCCAGATCAGCAAGCGGCGCAAGCGCCACATGCAGATCGGACTCCAAGCGGGCAGCATCTTCGAGCAGACCTTCGGTCTCGATGATGTCGAGGTTCGCCATGGCTGCTGCCGCGGCCCCGGCGTGACCTCCGTAGGTGTAACCGTGGCGCCACCAGACTCCACCGGAATAGAACGGCTCGGCGACGTTCGGGGCGATGAACACCGCTCCCATCGGCACGTACCCCGACGTCAATCCCTTGGCGGTGGCGATCATGTCGGGTTGCAGGTCGAATCGACTCGAGGCGAACCACGATCCGCCGATCCGGCCGAAGCCGGTGACCACCTCGTCGGCGACGAACAGCACATCGTGGTCGCGGCAGATCTGGCGCACCTCGGCGAGGTAACCCTCCGGCGGGAGGTAGATCCCGCCCGCCCCGATGATCGGCTCACAGAAGAACGCGGCGATGTTCTCGGCACCGACCCGCTCGATCAACCCCAGCAGCCCTTTGGCGTCATCCCAGTCGACGGTGGCCGCATCGGCCATCAGATCGCCGTAGTTCTCGCGGTTCGGGGGCAACCCGGACAGCGCTGTGCCGCCGACGTGCATACCGTGATACGCCTTCGTGCGGCCGACCACGATCTTCTTCTCGGGCCTGCCCATCTCATGCCAGTAGCGGCGCGCCAGTTTGACGGCCGAGTCGATCGAATCGCTGCCGCCCGAGGTGAAGAACACCTTGCTCCCAGGTACCGGAGCGAGGCCGGACAGGCGGTCGGCCAATGCCGCCGTCACGTCGGAAGTGATGTCACCGAAGCCGGAGTAGTGCGCCAGAGTGCTCAACTGGTTCGCCACCGCGTCGGCGATCTGCGCGCGTCCGTGCCCGACATTGGTGAACCACAGGCCTGCTGTGGCGTCGAGATACTTGTTCCCCTTGTCGTCCCAGATGTGGACGCCTTCACCCTTGGTGACCACAAAGGGTCCCGTGGTGCTCACCGCGCCCATATCGGCGAATCCGTGCCAGAGACCGGCAGAAGTTGAGACTGTCATGTGAACATCATGCCTGGTGTCCCCCGGGTTTCCTCCGGGGCCGCAGCCACTCTCGTGTCCATCCGTGTTCGGGCGCGCCGGGAGCGGGGCCACGGGTCCGCCGGACATTGCCGGATCCGCCGCTCAGGTAGGCTTGATCAGTTATGTCGACTTCGTCCAACCAGCCGGAACACTCCGCCCGGCGTAAGCGGCGACGACGTCCGAGCAGCCGCTCCACTCGCACCGACCGGCCGGATCCGGCCGTGATCGAGCGTCGGCGCGCGCTCGTCCCCACGATCAGTTACCCGCCGCAACTGCCGGTGTCCGAGGCCCGCGATGCCATCGCCGAGGCGATCTCGGAGCATCAAGTCGTCGTCGTCGCCGGTGAAACCGGTTCCGGTAAGACCACACAGCTACCCAAGATCTGTCTCGAGCTGGGGCGCGGACTGGCCGGCAAGATCGGTCACACTCAGCCTCGCCGACTCGCTGCGCGGTCGGTTGCCGAACGGATCGCCGAGGAGACCGAGACCGAACTCGGCGGCGTCATCGGATACTCGGTGCGCTTCACCGACAAGGCAGGCGAGGACACGCTGGTCAAGGTGATGACCGACGGCATACTCCTGCGAGAATTGTCCCAGGACCGGATGCTCCGTGAATACGACACCCTGATCATCGACGAGGCCCACGAGCGAAGCCTCAACATCGACTTCATCCTCGGCTACCTCAAGCAACTGCTGCCACGCCGCCCCGACCTGAAGATCATCATCACTTCGGCAACCATCGAACCCGGCCGGTTCGCCGACCACTTCGCGACCGATGACGCGCCGGTGCCGATCATCGAAGTGTCCGGCCGCACCTATCCTGTGGAGATCCGCTATCGCCCACTCGTGGTCGATGACGAGGACGAAGCCGACCTCGATCAGCTACAGGCCATCGGGGCCGCCGTCGACGAGCTGTGCTCTCACGGCCCAGGCGACATCCTGGTGTTCCTGCCCACCGAGCGCGAGATCACCGATACCGCGAAATCGCTTGCGCACCTCGAATCCCGTGGGATCGAGATCGTCTCGTTGTTCGCCCGGCTGTCGGCGGCAGACCAGCACAAGGTGTTCTCCAGTCATCGAGGTCGGCGAATCGTGTTGTCCACCAACGTTGCCGAGACATCGCTGACCGTACCGGGAATCCACTACGTCATCGACGCCGGCACCGCCCGGATGTCGCGCTACTCCACGCGCACCAAGGTGCAGCGGCTGCCGATCGAGCCGATCTCGCAGGCCAGCGCACGGCAGCGGGCGGGGCGGTGTGGCCGCGTGGCCGCCGGTGTGTGCATCCGGCTCTACAGCGAAGAGGACTTCGAGAGCAGGCCCGAGTACACCGAGCCCGAGATCCTGCGCACCAACCTCGCGTCGGTGATCCTCACGATGACCTCTCTGGGGCTCGGCGACGTCGGCCGGTTCCCGTTCGTCCAGCCGCCGGATCAGCGGGCGATCCGAGACGGCCAGCAACTACTGGACGAACTCGGGGCGCTCGAACCAGCCTCGGCCGACAACCCCGTACGCCGACTGACCCCGATCGGACGGTCGCTCGCTCGTATACCTGTCGATCCGCGGCTGGCGCGCATGCTGGTCGAGGCCGACAAACAGGGCGTGGTCGGCCCGATGCTCGTGTTGGCGGCCGCACTGTCGATTCCGGACGTACGCGAGCGGCCGGCCGAGCATCGCCAGGCGGCCGATGCCTCGCATGCGCGCTTCGCTGCTCCGGGGTCGGAGTTCCTGACCCTGCTGAATCTGTGGACCTACCTGGACGAACTCCGCTCGGAGTTGTCGACGAACCAGTTCCGGAAGCGGTGCGGTCGAGAGTATCTGCACAGCTTGCGAATCCGCGAATGGCGAGACCTGCACGCGCAGCTGGTCCGGATCGCCAGGGACCTCGGGTGGTCGGTTCCTGCGACGGTGACCGCACCCGACCATGAATCGCCATCGGCGGCATCGATTCATCAATCCATCCTGTCCGGTCTGCTCAGCCAGATCGGCGTCCGCGAGGGCGACGCCAAGGAGTTCCTGGGCGCTCGCGGCACGAAGTTCATGATCTTCCCGGGATCTCATCTCTCGTCGAAACCACCACGGTTCGTGATGGCGGCCGAGATCGTGGAGACCTCTCGGCTCTGGGCGCGTACCGCCGCCCGCATCGAACCGGAATGGGCCGAGCGCCTGGCCGGGCACCTCGTCAAACGTCAATACAGCGAGCCTCATTGGTCCGGGAAACACTCAGCGGCCATGGCCTACGAGCGGGTCACCCTCTACGGCGTCCCGCTGGTCACCAAACGACGGGTGAACTACGGCTCGATCGATCCCGCGGTTGCCCGCGAGTTGTTCATCCGCCACGCGCTCGTGGAGGGCGACTGGCGTACACAACACCCGTTCTTCCACCGCAATCGCGCGTTGCTCGAGGACGCCGAGGAGTCGGTGCACCGGGTGAGGCGCACCGACGTCATCGTCGACGACGACCAACTCTTCGCCTTCTACGACCGACACATCGGCGCAGAAGTGGTGTCGGGCAGACACTTCGACACGTGGTGGAAGACCGCACGCAAAGCTGACCCCACCTTGCTGGATCTGGATCCCGCCGACCTCGTGGCCGACACTGCTGCCACCGACCCGGCCGGGTTTCCCGACCACTGGCGTCAGGGAGACACGAGTTATGCCTTGAGGTATCGGTTCGAGCCCGGCACCGTCGATGACGGCGTGAGTGTGCTGATCCCGTTGTCGCTGCTCGTGCGTGCCCGGCCCTCTGGATTCGACTGGCTGGTCCCTGGCATGCGCTCGGAACTGATCACCGAGCTGATCCGCACCCTGCCGAAATCCCTACGGCGGCAAGTGGGACCGGCCCCTGACCTGGCCGCGCAAATACTGGAGTCGGTGACGCCGAGGAGCAAGCCTCTCACCGAGGCGGTGGCCGCTGAGATCCGTGCGCGCACGGGTGTCGACGTCGCAGCTTCAGATTTACGACTTGCCGCACTTCCCGACCACCTGCGGATGACCTTTACCGCGGTCACCACCGACGGCGAAGTTCTCGGACGTTCCAAGTCGCTGCGCGAACTGCAGGATCGACTGGCCGGTAGATCTCGCGCGGCTCTGGAGACTGAGGCCGGGACCGCATCCCGACCCGTGGCCACCACGTGGACCGCTGACACTTTCGGAGACATCAGCCGCACATTGCGCAGTTCGGTTGCCGGACAGGACATTACGAGCTATCCCGCACTGACCCGCCGAGGCAGTGGTTTCACGGTGGTCGCCGTACCCACCCAGGCCGAGCAGGCTGCGAACATGTACGACGCTGTCGTCGAGATGATCGTCTCCAGCGTTCCGCCACTGCGACCGTCGGTGACATCGACTCTGAGCACCGCCGAGCGACTCGCCCTCAGTCAGAGCCCCTACCCGGACACCGCTGCTCTTCTGGCAGATTGCGTTCGGGCTGCCGTGGTGGATCTTGTACCCAACCCGCCGAATGTCTGGACGCCAGGCGAATTCGCTGCACTTCGGGAAAGTGTGGCCCGCCAGGCAACCGGGAGGGCAACGGACAAGCTACGCAGCGTGGCGACGATCCTGACCCGCGTGGCGCCCCTACGCACGGCGATTTCCGCGGCCGGCAGATCGATCGCCGCCGACGACGTGCGGGACCAGCTGGACGAGCTGCTGTTCGACGGGTTCGTCTCTGCGACACGCGACGAACACCTCTCGGAGATCCCCCGCTACCTCGATGCTGCGAGGTCGAGGCTGGAACAGCTCCCGGCAGGCGCCGCTCGCGATGCCCAGGCGATGGCGGCCATCGACCGGGTGGTGTCGGCGTGGACTGATCACCTGCGACACGTGCCGCCCGGTCGGCGGGACGCAGTCAACGAACAAGCTGGATGGATCGTCGAAGAACTGAGAGTCGGATTGTTCGCGCAGCATCTGCGTACTGCGTATCCCGTGTCGGAGAAACGGGCGATCAAGGCCATCCGGGACCTGCGCTGATCCGGCGGCACCACATGCCGGACGAAACCGGTCAGGGTTTGGCGGCTCGCAGATCGTCGATCTCTTTCTGGAAGTCTTCGACTGAGTCGAACGAGCGATACACCGACGCAAACCGAAGGTATGCGACCTCGTCGAGATCCCGTAACGGGCCCAGGATCGCCAGGCCCACTTCGTTGCTGGGAACCTCGGCCGATCCGGAGGCGCGGACAGCCTCTTCGACTTGCTGTGCGAGCAGGTGCAGACGGTCATCGTCTACCGCGCGGCCCTGGCAGGCCCGCCTCACGCCCCTCATCACCTTCTCGCGACTGAAAGGTTCGGTGACGCCGTTGCGTTTGACGACCGCAAGGACTGCACTCTCCACCGTGGTGAACCGCCGTCCGCATTGCGAGCAGGCCCGCCGACGACGAATCGCCTGGCCCTCGTCGGCCACCCGTGAGTCGACGACCCGCGTGTCCTCGTTCTTGCAAAACGGGCAGTGCATGCAGGGTTCCTCGGACGTCAGCGGCCCCGTCGGAATGACCGGACACTCTGTTGTAGAGGATACCGCCCGGCCGATTGCTTGCCCCAACACCGCAGCTACCGCGCGTAGATCGGCGTCACCAGGGATTGCCCCGGCGACAACGCTGAATTGCTCATCGCGTTGAGGTCCATGATCTTCTCCACCACAGCTTCGGTCGGCATCTCGGGTGCGATCCGAGAGGCGATGTCGCCCAACGATTCTCCCGACTGCACATGGACGACCGCCGTCCCGGTGTTCGCCGGAGCGGCGCCGCTCTCGACAACCCGGCCGAAGAACATGAGGAACAACACGAGCATCATCAGGCCGATTCCGGCCACGGCGGCCCCGGCCCAGGCACGTCGGCGGAAATACACATCGCGCTCGGCGACAGCAGCCGACGGCGCGGAACTGCCAGGCTCGGGGCAGCCCACCACGACACGGCGGTCTGCGGCGAGCCTACGGTCGGCCGGCCGGCGAGTACTGTCGACACGCGCTCGCGCCGTGCGGTACTGATCGGAGGCGACGGGCCCACCGACTCGGGCGAGGCGGCGACGGGGCCGCTCAGCGGCCGGGCGGCTGATGGTGGTGGCTGCAGTCATTGTTCGATCCTCGGGTCAACAGTTCGATCACTCGTTCGATTGAACGAATGTTCGAGTTGTATCACGGAGGTCCGACACACGCCACGCCCAATCGAACAAATGTTTGAGAGTTGTGACAGATTGCATTAGCGTGATCGCCATAATCCAACGAACAACGTGTGCGTTTCCTTCTCTCGACAGCTACGACACCTTGGCCGGACACCGTACGAACTGGAGGACCTGATGGCCGATACGACAGACACCCGGACGCCGCCGGACGAGGCGGCCGCGACGGTGGTCACTTCCGAACCGCTGGCCGAGGGGTCTCTGACCCCGCGCCAGAAAGCCGTGCTGGAGGTGATCCGGGCGTCGGTCCGCGATCGCGGTTATCCCCCTTCCATCCGCGAGATCGGTGATGATGTCGGCCTGACCTCCACGTCGTCGGTCGCTCATCAGCTCCGAACCCTCGAGCGCAAAGGATTCCTCCAGCGCGAGAACAACCGTCCCCGGGCGGTCAACATCCAGGACACCGACCTCAATCCGGCTACGGCGGCCGGCCAGGTCCAGGTACCTGACGAATCCCTGCCGACACCGACGTTCGTTCCGGTCCTCGGCCGCATCGCGGCCGGCGGGCCGATCCTGGCCGAGGAAGCCGTCGAAGACGTGTTCCCGCTACCGAAAGAGCTTGTCGGGGAAGGATCTTTGTTCCTTCTGCGGGTGGTCGGCGAGTCGATGATCGATGCCGCCATCTGTGACGGCGACTGGGTGGTCGTCCGGCAGCAGAATGTCGCAGACAACGGCGACATCGTTGCGGCCATGATCGACGGGGAGGCGACCGTCAAGACGTTCAAACGCACCAAGGATGCGGTGTGGCTGATGCCGCACAACCCGGTGTTCGACCCCATTCCCGGCGACAACGCCGTTGTGTTGGGCAAAGTCGTCACCGTGATGCGGCGCCTCTGAGGCGGTCCGGCAACACTCTCGGCAACCGAACAAACGCGGAGACTACGCAGACACGAGTGGGGTGCACCTTCCGGTGCACCCCACTTCGCGTAGTTCTGAAACTCGTACTCAGACGCCGAGGCTTCGGCCGATGACTTCCTTCATGATCTCGGTGGTACCGCCGTAGATGGTCTGAACGCGTGAATCGAGGAAGGCCTTGGCCACCGAGTACTCACGCATGTAGCCGTAGCCGCCGTGCAGTTGCAGGCAACGATCGATGAGGTGGACCTGGTTCTCGGTGGCGTAGTACTTCGCCATCGCCGCGTCCGGAACGGTGAGCTTCTTCTCGTTCAGCAGTTCGATACACCGGTCGACGAACACACGGGTGGTAGCGGTGGACGTCGCCAGTTCGGCGAGCAGGAACCGCGAGTTCTGGAAGCTACCGATCGGGCGACCAAATGCCTTGCGGTCCTTGGTGTACTGGATCGTCGTCTCGAGAACCGACTCCATGGCACCGGCCGCCACAACAGCGATCGACAGGCGCTCCCGCGGGAGGTTCTGCATCAGGTAGATGAAGCCCATGCCCTCCTCGCCCAGCAGGTTCTCGGCGGGCACCTTGACGTTGTCGAAGCTCAGCTCGGCGGTGTCCTGCGCCTTCATCCCGACCTTGTCGAGATTGCGGCCGCGTTCGAATCCCTCCATACCGCGCTCGACCACCAGCAGGCTGAACCCCTTCGCACCGGCCTCGGGGTCGGTGCGGGCCACCACGATGACGAGGTCGGCGTTGATGCCGTTGGTGATGAACGTCTTGGAACCGTTCAGCACCCAGTTGTCGCCGTCTTTCTTGGCGTTGGTCTTGATGCCCTGGAGATCGGAACCGGTGCCGGGCTCGGTCATCGCGATCGCGGTGATCAGCTCGCCGGAGACGAAGCCGGGCAGCCAGCGTGCCTTCTGCTCGTCGTTGCAGAGGTCGAGCAGGTACGGCGCCACCACGTCGTTGTGCAGCGCGAAGCCGATACCGCTGTAGCCACCGCGGACGGTCTCTTCGTCGATGATGGTGTTGTAACGGAAGTCGTCGACTCCCCCGCCGCCGAACTCCTCGGGCGCCTCCACCGCGAGGAATCCGTTCTTGCCTGCTTCGACCCAGACATCCCGGTCCACCAGGTTCTGCTCTTCCCAGCGTTCGTGGTTCGGCGCCACGTGCTGCTCGAGGAAGCTCCGGTACGAATCGCGGAAGAGAAGGTGCTCGGGCTCGAAAAGGGTGCGTTCCATCGTCAGGTCTCCATTACAGGTGGCATTGGTTGGATATCCAACTGTAACCGGATTCTACATCTGGCCCAAAGCTGCAGTTGAGAGCGTTATTCGGCCGCCTCGGGAATGGCCAGAGATGCCAGCTGGCGCGACAGCGCAGCAGGCACCGTGGCGGTGATCGCAGTCCCGTCCGGCTCGTGGCGTTCGGTCAACACATCACCCTCGGCATGGATCCGCGACACGAGGTCGCCACGCTCATACGGCACCCGAACACTGACGTGCACGTCGTTCCGGGCCACCGACTCCCGGATGCGATCGAGGAGTACGTCGATGCCCTCGCCGGTGGCTGCCGAGATGAACACGGCTGTCGGGAACAGTCCTTTGAGTTGCGCCAGTACCAGCGGGTCGGCGGCATCGATCTTGTTGATCACGAGCAATTCGGGCGGAGCTGTCGCCTTCTCCTCCTCGAGCACGGATTCGATCACCTTCCGCACCGCCATGATCTGGTCGGTCGGAACCGGGTCCGAACCATCAACGATGTGCAGGAGCAGATCGGCGTCGGCGACCTCCTCGAGGGTTGAACGGAAGGCCTCGACCAGCTGGGTGGGCAGATGCCGGACAAATCCGACGGTGTCGGTGATGACCAGTTCACGGCCATCCTCGAGGGACATCTGACGGGTTGTCGGATCGAGGGTTGCGAACAAGGCGTTCTGGACCAGCACGCCCGATCCGGTCAGCGCGTTGATCAAACTCGATTTGCCGGCGTTGGTGTACCCGACGATGGTCACCGCCGACGCGGCAGCCTGCTTTCGCCTGGCGCGCTTGGTGGTTCGTGACGTCTTCATTTCGCGGATCTCGCGCCGCAGCTTCGCTGTGCGTTCGCGGATCCGTCGACGGTCGGTCTCGATCTTCGTCTCACCGGGTCCGCGCAGTCCCACGCCGCCATTGCTGCCGGCACGTCCACCCGCCTGCCGGGACATGGATTCGCCCCAGCCACGAAGCCGCGGGAGCATGTACTCCATCTGCGCCAGCGCGACCTGCGCCTTGCCTTCTCGCGACGTCGCGTGCTGGGCGAAGATGTCGAGGATCAGCGCAGTTCGATCGACGACCTTGACCTTGACCACTTTTTCCAGAGCAGTCAGCTGCGCAGGGGTCAGCTCGCCATCGCAGATGACGGTGTCGGCGCCGGTGGCCAAGACGATCTCACGCAGCTCGTGAGCTTTGCCGGACCCGATATAGGTTGCCGGATCGGGCTTTTCACGACGCTGGATGACACCTTCTAGAACTTCGGACCCTGCCGTCTCGGCGAGGGCCTTGAGCTCAGCGAGACTGGAATTGGCCTGCGCAGTGGTGCTGCCCTGCGTCCAGACCCCCACCAGGACAACCCGTTCGAGTCGCAGCTGGCGGTACTCGACCTCGGTGACGTCGGTGAGCTCTGTGGACAATCCGGCGACGCGCTGCAGCGAACTGCGTTCGTCGAGCTGGAGTTCGCCGATCGTCGGCGCGTCGCGCTGATCATTGCCGGCCTTGTTGATTTCGGTCATGAGATCACCATGGTGACACTCGGGTAGGTGTGGTGCATACCGATTTTAGAGCCATCCCTCGTTGAGCACTCCGGCGCCGACGAGTACCGACGGGCCGCGCAGCGTTGTGTTCTCGTCATCGACCGTCACCGTGATCTGACCCCCGGGAACGTTGACGAGTACCGTCCCCTCGGACCTTCCCATGAACCGGAGAGCGGCGGCGGCCGCAGCGACGACTCCGGTACCGCAGCTGCGGGTCTCACCGACTCCGCGTTCGTGGACACGCATCGTGATCTCGGCGTCCTCGGCGTCCGCAGCGCCTGCGGACAACGGTGCGGTGATCAGCTCGATGTTCACACCATCGGGAAAGACTGCGTGGTCGAACGTGATCGACCCGCACAGATCGATGTCCGCCAGATCCCCCGGCGTCAATCCGTCGACCACGCACGCGAGATGGGGATTGCCGACATCCACCGACACCCCGGCGTACCGCCGGCCGTCGATCTGGGCTTTGCTGTCGACGCCGAGACGGGCAGGGCCCATGTTCACGGTGACGTCGGCCGACGAACCCGTCACAGTGTGCACCGTCACCGGCCGCGCACCCGCGCGCGACCCGACGGTGAAGGAGCGTTCGGACACAAGCTCATGCGCGGCAAGGAAATGCGCGAACACCCGGACACCGTTGCCGCACATCTCCGCGATCGAGCCGTCGCCGTTGCGGTAGTCCATGAACCAATCGTCGTCGGCTATGCCGGCGCCGAGCGCTATGAGCACGCCCGCATCGCGAAGTGCCCCGGCTGTGGCGACCCTGAGAACCCCGTCCGCCCCGATGCCACGGTGACGATCACACAGCGCCGACACGAACTCCGGGGTGAGGTCCAACTGCACGCCGGGGTCGGGCAACAGCACAAAATCGTTCTGTGTGCCGTGCCCTTTGACGAAGTCGACGCGTGCGAACATTCTGTCAACGATACGCGCCCGACCTCCTCATCTGCCTGCCGCGCGCAGCGCCTGACCCGTGAGGTCCGGCGTCGAGGCGTCGAGCCAGTGGATGCGAGGGTCACGGCGGAACCAGGACCGTTGCCTGCGTACGTAACGCCGCGTACCGATGAAGGTCAGCTCCTGCGCGCGGGCCAAGTCATAGTCACCGTCGATGGCCGCCATGACCTGTGCGTATCCGATGGCGCGAGCCGCGGTGACACCGTTCCGGAGGCCCGCCGACAGCAGTGTCTCCACCTCGTCGACGAAGCCCGACCCGAACATCGCACTCGTGCGTCGCTCGATCCGCTCGTCGAGCTCTGCGGTGTCGCGATCGAGCGCGATCACCGTCGTGTCCCACCTGGGGGCACCGATCGTCGGAGCCGACGCGGCGAAGGGCCGACCCGTCAGCTCCACGACTTCCAGCGCCCGGACGATCCGGCGACCATCGGTGTCCAGGATCTGCCGGGCGGCTTCCGGATCCATCTGCGCCAGCCGGTCATGCATTGCTCGTGTCCCGATTCGCTCCATTTCGTCTTCGTGGCGCCGTCGGACGACCGGATCAGTGGCCGGGAAGTTCCAGTCGTCGAGGAGTGCCTGGATGTACATCATCGATCCACCCACCACCACCGGCGTTCGCCCCTGCGCCAGGAGACGCTCGATGTCCTCGCGGGCGGCCTGCTGATACCTGGCGACGGTCGCCGTCTCGGTGACGTCGAGGACGTCGATCTGATGATGAGTGATCCCGCGACGCTCGTGCACGGGAACCTTGGCCGTACCGATGTCCATCCCCCGGTACTGCTGCATCGCGTCGACGTTCACGATGTCCCCGCCCAGCTCGACCGCCAGATCGAGCGCGAGGTCGGACTTGCCACTGGCCGTGGGCCCGATCACCGCGATGGGCTTCGTCCCGGCGGTCACGTGTTCCACCACGCCACCGTGTAACCCACACCGAACGGCGCCCCCGCGTAGCGGACCTCGGACGCCAGAGGTGGTCCGGCAAAGGCTCCAGATGCCACCTGCCACGCCGCCCTGCCCTCGACGCCGAACTCGGTACACCGCGATTCGTCGAGCCCCGAGATCGTGTTGTGGTCGGCCGCTGCGAGCGCGCCGTCGATCATGTCCTGGAACTCGACCGCACCGCGCTTCTGCCCACCGGGCGACTTCTCGGTGATCGTTGTTGCACCGTCGGCCACCACGAGCAAACCGACAGGCTCCGGGGCCGACGCGAGCCGCGACCTCAGGTCGGCCCCTTGCCGTAGACACGACTGCGCGGGCGCAGCCGGGTCCACGACCTCCACCGCGAGTGCGACGTGTGGAGCCGTCCGGGTCCGGAGCCATCCCCCGATCAACACTGTGGTGGGCATGGCGGCATCAGTCGGTTCATCAGAACCCGGGACCAAGTCCACTGCCACATCGACACCGAAACCCGCCAGGGTTCCCCGCGGAGACATCTGACGTCGAGGGTTTCCGGCACCGACAAGTACCCAGCGACTGCACATTTCGGCGAGTTGTCCACAGACGTCGAATGCCGCGGCCCGCACCGGCGCGACCTCCGAGAGCGCCGGCCCGGACAGTTCTGGCACCAATACCGGCGCGCCCGGGACAAATGCAGCGGCAACCAACACCTGCGCCACGCTAGCCGACGCGCGTGAACCCAGAATGCGCCCGACCGGCCGATTGTCCACGAGTGTCCACACACAAGCCGGTGACCTGCTTCAATGATAGAGGCGGTGCGCCGCCACCCGGGTGTGGAGGCCGTTCACCGCCGGTAGACAAACGCAACTGGCAGCCGTGTCGCGCGGCAGGAACTAGGTACTGAGATGACCGAGCAGCACACGCCCGCACCGGCCGCAGCAGAGACACCGGCGCCCGCCCCGGGACCCAAGCCTGGTCCCCGGCCCGGCCCGCGACCGGGCCCGCGCCCCGGTCAGCACCCCCCGGCCAAGGTCCACCCCGCACCTGCGGAGGTGATACGTCCCGCTTCGGATCCCTCGAAGTTCGGGCGTATCGACGATGACGGCGCCGTGTGGCTCAAAACCTCCGAGGGCGAACACCAGATCGCCTCGTGGCAGGCGGGCACAGCCGCCGAAGGCCTGGCGCACTTCGGTCGGCGATTCGACGACCTCGTGGTCGAGGTCGAGTTGCTCGAGGAGCGCCTTGACGCCGGTACCGGCGATCCCCGCAAGACCAAGACCGCAGCGGCCGCACTACTCGACACGTTGCCCACGGCAGCGGTCATCGGAGATGTCGATGCCGTCGCATCGCGACTGAAGCTGATCATCGACGGCGCGGACGGCGCCGCCGAAAAGGTCAAACACGACCGGGACGAAGCCCGTGCAAAGGCCGTCGCCCGCAAAGAAGAGCTCGCCGCCGAAGCAGAGCAGATCGGGTCGGAGTCGACCCAATGGAAAGTCGCCGGCGACCGCATGCGGGTCATCCTCGAAGAGTGGAAGACCATCAAAGGCGTCGACCGCAAGACCGACGACCAGCTGTGGAAGCGCTACTCCAAGGCCCGTGACACCTTCAACCGCCGTCGCGGTGCACATTTCGCCGAGATGGACCGCGAACGCGCCGGCGCCCGTTCGCGCAAGGAAGAGCTGATCGTCGAGGCCGAGGCCTTGTCGTCGTCGACCGAATGGGCCGACACCGCAGCGAAATTCCGCGACCTGCTGACCCAGTGGAAGGCCGCCGGGCGCGCACCACGCGACCAGGACGACGCATTGTGGGCGCGGTTCAAGGCCGCCCAGGATGTCTTCTTCAGCGCCCGCAACGCCGCGTCGTCACAACGCGACGCCGAGTTCGAGACCAATGCGAAGGCAAAGCTCGAACTACTTGCGCGAGCCGAGAAGTCCATCGATCCGCAAGCTGATCTCGAGGCGGCTCGTCGCGAGTTCCGCACCATCCGGGACCAGTGGGACGAGATCGGCAAGGTCCCGCGCGAACAGATGCACTCCCTCGAGGCACGAATCAAGGCTGTGGAGAAGCGGATTCGCGACGCCGAGTCCGCTCAGTGGCAGCGCACCGATCCCGCGGTGAAGGCGCGTGCACAGCAATTCGCTGACCGCGTGGCCCAGCTCGAGGATCAGGCTGCCAAGGCGGAAGCCAACGGCAAGAGCAAGGATGCGCGCAAGCTACGCGAACAGGCCGAACAGTGGCGCGAATGGGCGCGTGCAGCCGAAGGCGCCATCGGGGACTGACGTCGACCTGGCATCCTCACGGATGCCGGCGGATTGGACGGATGCCGGCGGGCCGGACAGCTTGCTAGAGGTCGTCGCCCTCTGAGCGACGGCTTTCACGCCGGCGTTCGGATGTTCGCCGCTGGAGCGCGAGCGCCCGCTCTTCCTCGGCCGCAGCCTCGTCGCGACGCTGCGCCTCGAGAGCCAACTGATAGTTGGTACGGGCCCACACCACGCGCGACCAGTGGAAGGTGATCACGAACATCGCCACCCATCCGATGATCAAGCCGATGCCGACGCCGCTGGGCGGCTCCTCTCCGGACACTCCCGGAGTGTTGCGCGACCACCACGCCAGCAGACCGGCGAAACAAGACACCGCACTGCCACACAGGGCGATCCAGGCGAAGACCCACCGGCGGGTGAGCAGCGCGAGCGCCGAGAAGCCGATCCCGAAGACCAGCTGCAAGACCACGAACACGCGCGAGGTGATGGTCACCCGCTCGGCCGCCGCGTCCGAGCTGAACGTGATCACGTCGATGCCGGTCACGGACCCGGTGTGGGGGAGCACGAAGGACAGGATTGCCACCAGCACCGCAACCGCCACCACCACGGCGCGGGCCCCGGGGTCGATCTCGCCTGCGACCTTGCGTTCGGCTTTGCGCAGATCGCCCTTGAACTGATCGAAACCCGCTGGGTCCGGTCCGTTGTTCTTCTCGGTCATCAGAGCTCGCATCCTGCGCCACAGGCAGATTCAACCGGCGCTTCGACAGGCTTCCCGATCGGCGGCAGACCGAGTCCGACTCCGATCGGCGGGGTTTGGGGGGTGGTACCGGCCGCGTGCGCGTCGCCGGCCCGGGTGCGCCGATGGCCGCGGATACCGTCATCGGCCAGCAGATAGTGCGGTGCCGCACCGGTCACGACCGTGTCCACCAGATCGCCCGGGCGGATGGTGTCGCCCTCGGTGACGAAATGGACGAGCCGGCCGTCGCGCGCACGGCCGGTCATCCGGCCCTGATCTTTCCGGCCGTCGGCGGTCACCAGAACCTCCACCGGCGCCCCGATGAGCTTCTGGTTCTCCTCCAGGCAGATCCGGTCCTGCAGGTCGGTCAGCCGCATGTAGCGCTCACTCACCACATGTTTGGGTACCTGGTCGGCCATGTCGGCCGCCGGTGTCCCCGGCCTGGGCGAGTACTGGAAGGTGTACGCGCTGGTGAATCTGGCCGCGGCGACCACGTCGAGGGTCGCCTGGAAATCCTCTTCGGTCTCACCGGGGAATCCGACGATGATGTCGGTGGTGATGGATGCGTGCGGCATCGCCGCCCGCACCCGCTCGATGATTCCGAGGAACTTGGTGCTGCGGTAGCTGCGGCGCATCGCCTTGAGGATCTGGTCAGAACCTGACTGCAACGGCATGTGAAGTTGGGGACAGACGTTCGGGGTCTGCGCCATCGCCTCGATCACGTCGTCGGTGAATTCTGCGGGGTGCGGCGACGTGAACCGCACACGTTCGAGACCGTCGATGTCACCGCAGGCACGCAGCAGCGCGGCGAATGCTCCCCGATCACGTCCCAGATCCGGATCGGCGAACGACATCCCGTAGGCGTTCACGTTCTGGCCGAGCAAGGTGACCTCGACAACTCCTTCGTTCACCAGCGCCTGCACCTCGGCGAGGACGTCTCCGGGCCGGCGATCGACCTCCTTGCCGCGAAGAGCCGGAACGATGCAGAACGTGCAGGTGTTGTTGCAACCGACCGAGATCGACACCCACCCCGAATACGCGGACTCGCGTTTGGCGGGCAAGGTGGACGGAAAGGCCTCCAGTGCATCGATGATCTCGACCTGGGCCTGCGCATTGTGGCGAGCGCGTTCGAGCAGCACCGGCAGAGATCCGAGGTTGTGTGTTCCGAACACGACGTCGACCCACGGGGCCTTCTCGAGGACGGTGCCGCGATCCTTCTGGGCAAGACAGCCGCCGACAGCGATCTGCATTCCGGGACGACTCGCCTTGACCGGTGCCAGATGCGAGAGGTTGCCGTACAGCTTGTTGTCGGCGTTCTCCCGCACAGCGCAGGTGTTGAAGACCACCAGGTCGGCATCCCCATCGTCGGATGCGCGGACATAACCGGCTTCTTCGAGGAGACCGGAAATACGTTCGGAGTCGTGGACATTCATCTGACAGCCGTAGGTGCGGACCTGGTAGGAGCGCCCCAGGGTGTCGGGGTGCCCGGTCTGCGGATCCGTCATCGAGATTGTCACTCCTACCAGGGTACTTGGCCCATCAGACCAGGTGAAATTGGCGGCTGAGCTGCAGCGATCCACCCCTCCAGCCGGCGATGTTCCCAGTCCCCCGCTGCCCGCCGACACCGGCACCTTAAGGTCGACAGTTATGACAGCACCTCGAGCGGGCTCGTCCGCGCCTCACCCCGACGGGCCGGCCGCCACACAGACCGCCCCACCGATGATCGCTCTGCGCGACGTGCAGAAGCACTTCGACGACCTCCACGTGCTCAAGGACATCGACCTCGAGGTGCCCGCCGGCCAGGTCGTGGTCATCCTCGGTCCGTCGGGATCGGGCAAGTCCACCCTGTGCCGCACGATCAACCGGCTCGAGCCGATCGACAGCGGCGAGATTCGTATCGACGGCAAGTTGTTGCCCGCCGAAGGCAAGGCGCTCGCCGCCCTGCGCGCCGACGTCGGAATGGTCTTCCAATCGTTCAACCTGTTCGCGCACAAGACAATTCTCGACAATGTGACGCTGGCACCGATCAAGGTGCGTGGCAAGGACAAGGCTGCGGCGAACAAGCGCGGGATGGAATTGCTGGAGCGAGTCGGCATCGCGAGCCAGAAGGACAAGTACCCGGCGCAACTTTCCGGCGGGCAGCAGCAACGCGTTGCGATCGCACGATCACTGGCGATGGATCCCAAGGTCATGCTGTTCGATGAGCCGACATCCGCTCTGGACCCGGAAATGGTCAACGAGGTCCTCGACGTGATGGTCTCACTCGCGAAAGAGGGCATGACGATGCTGGTCGTCACCCACGAGATGGGATTTGCCCGCAAGGCGGCCGACCGAGTGGTCTTCATGGCTGATGGCGCCATCGTGGAGGACACCGATCCCGAGTCGTTCTTCACCCGGCCCGAGTCCGGGCGCGCCCGTGACTTCCTTGGCAAGATCCTCGGCCATTGAGAACGGCGGCAACGAGGGCGCGCACCATGCGCGCGAACTCGAAACACTGGATCCTGCTACCGGCCCTGGCCATCGTGGTGCTCTGCACGACACTCTCCGCATGCGGTAACACCAGCCCGCGCAACCTCATCGAATCGATCGAGAGCGGCTCGGTCATCCTCGGCACCAAGTTCGATCAGCCCGGCCTGGGTCTGCGGCACCCCGACAAGTCGTTCACCGGATTCGATGTCGCGGTGTCCGAGTACGTGGTCAACACCATCGCGCAGAACAACGGATGGAAGAAGCCGAAGATCACGTGGCGGGAAACCCCGTCGGCGCAACGCGAGACGCTCATCGACAACGGTGAGGTCGACATGATCGCCGCCACCTACTCGATCAACGCGGCGCGATCGAAGAAGGTGAGTTTCGCCGGCCCCTATCTGATCAACTACCAGGGTTTGCTGGTCCGTGAGGACGACGACAGCATCACCACGCTCACGGATCTGAACAAGGGCAAGAAGCTGTGTTCGGTGACAGGCTCCACATCGGCCCAGAACGTGAAGAACCAATTGCCGAAGATCCAGCTGCAGGAGTACGACTCGTACTCGTCCTGTGTGGAGGCTCTGCGCCGCAACAAGGTTGACGCCCTCACCACCGACGAGGCCATCCTTGCCGGGTTCTCCGACTTCTTCCCCGATGAGTTCAAGATCGTCGACATGACGTACCCCAAGGATGCGTGTGTGACCTCGAGCGGGAAGAAATCGCTCAAGAAGGCCGGCACCCCGTTCTCGACCGAGCGGTATGGCATCGGGATGCCCAAGGACTATCCCGATTCCGTGACGGCGGTGAATGAGGCACTCGAGTCGATGCTGGCAAAGCCTGCCGACGGCGGCGAGTCGGCCTGGGAGATCGCCTTGCGCGACGAGATCGGCGACAGCGAAGTCGATTCGATGATCGAACGTGCGCAGGGTCCCGATTCCAAATACCAGTTCACCCCCGTGCCAGGAGATCTCGGCTTCCTCGAGTCGACATCCACCCCATGCCCGGCGGAGCTGTCATGAGTGAACTCTGGTCCGACATCGGACCGCAGCTGTGGCCTGCCTACTGGGTCACGCTCAAGCTCACCTTCTACTCCGCCATCGGATCCCTCATCTGGGGCACCGTTCTGGCCGGCATGCGGGTCTCTCCTGTCCCCGTCATGCGGGTGTTCGGAACCTGGTACGTCAACATCGTCCGGAACACTCCGCTGACGCTCATCGTCATCTTCGCCTCGGTCGGCCTGTACCAAAACCTCGGGCTGAAGCTGGCCCAGGAGAACGACGAGTTCATCACCAACAACAATTTCTGGCTCGCCGTCCTGGCCTTTGTGCTCTACACGTCCACGTTCGTATGCGAGACGCTGCGGTCGGGGTTCAACACCGTGCCACTCGGACAGGCCGAGGCGGCTCGCTCGCTCGGCCTGCCGTTCAGCAAGGTGTTCGGCATCATCGTGCTGCCCCAGGCGGTCAGATCGGTGATCGGTCCGATGGGCAGTGTGCTGATCGCGCTGACCAAGAACACCACGATCGCTTCGGCGATCGGCGTGGCCGAGGCCTCGTTGCTGATGAAAGAACAGATCGAGAATCACGCCGATCAGGTGGTGGGGATCTTCGTCATCATCGCCATCGGGTTCATGGTGATCACTCTCACCGAGGGATATGTCTTCGGTTTCTTCGCAAAGCGTCTGGCGGTCAAACGATGAGCAGTGCAACAGTTCTCTACGACGCCCCGGGGCCCAGGGCACGCCGTCGCAACCAGCTCATCGCCGTCGGATTCGCGGTGGTGCTGCTCGCCATCGCGATCTACGTGATCGTGGCACTGGCCGGCAATGGACAGCTCACCAGCGAGAAGTGGAAGCCGTTCCTGGAACCGGACACGTGGACCACCTACCTGCTGCCCGGTTTGTGGGGAACACTCTCCGCTGCGGTTCTGTCGATCGTGCTGGCTCTGCTGCTCGGCGCGGTTCTCGGCATCGGCCGACTGTCCGATCACCGTGCGATACGCGGACTCAGCGGAGCGGTGGTCGAGTTCTTCCGGGCCATTCCCGTGCTCATCCTTATGATCTTCGCCTACTACCTGTTCGCCGAATACGCCGTCTTCCCAGCCGAGGACCTGGCGTTCGCTGCTGTGGTGACCGGACTGACGCTGTACAACGGCTCTGTCATCGCAGAGATCCTGCGGGCAGGCATCACATCGCTACCGAGCGGCCAGCTCGAGGCGGCGAACTCACTCGGCCTGCGCAAATCACAGACCATGCGACTGGTCTTGCTTCCGCAGGCGGTGACTGCCATGTTGCCTGCACTGATATCGCAGATGGTCATCGCACTGAAGGACAGCGCCCTCGGGTACGCGATCGGTTATGTCGAGGTGGTCCGTTCCGGCATCCAGTCGGCATCGTTCTACGGCAACTATCTACCGGCCCTCGTGGTGGTCGCCGCCGTGATGATCCTGTTGAACTTCGGGCTGTCTACGTTGGCCACCGTCATCGAGCGGAGATTGAGGGAGGGCAAGAGTCGCGGAGCGGTCGCAGATGTGAAAGTGGACGAACAGGCCGCTGCTGTCTGATCTTCACTCGGCAGTGAGCTGGTTCAGTTCCTCATGCACCAGGCTCATGGCCAGGGACGGGGCGTACCCGCGTCTGGCCAGCATCGCGACCAGTCGCCGAACGTGTTTGTCCCGCTGGGCCCGATCAGTGATGTCATCGACCGTCAGGCGAGACGTCTTGCGGCGCAACAGGTCGGCTGCCCGTTCGCGCTCTGCGTCATCGTCGACCTGATCGAGTGCGTGCTCGATCACGGTGTCGGCGACACCCTTCTGCCGCAGCTCGTGCCGTAAAGCAGTGCGTCCTTTGCCGCTGTGGCGGTGCCGGGAATGCACCCATTGTTCGGCGAAATCGACATCGTCCAGCAGACCGGCCGCCGTGAGCCGAGTCATCACGGACTCGATTTCGGTGGGCGGAAAGTCCTTGTCGTGCAACCGCTTGCGCAGTTCTGCCTGACTTCGTGCGCGGACGCCGAGCAGCCGTAACGCGGCGTCATACGCCGATGCGGTGGTATTGGTGTGGCCGCCGGAACTCTCTGGAGCAGGCGGCGTCGCAGACGAATCGACCGGAACAGAACTGCGGGAGAGAATGTCTGCGATCGCGGACCGCAGCTCGGCGGTGCTCTCGTGGACGTCCTCTCCCGCAGGCCTGTTCACCTGAATCGGCGTCCTAGAACTCGACCGGTGCCGGCGCGACGGCATCCTCGGTCAGGACAGCGCCGATCCCGAGCTTTTCCTTGATCTTCTTTTCGATTTCGTCACGCACCTCGGTGTTCTCGAGCAAGAACTTACGAGCGTTCTCCTTGCCCTGGCCCAGCTGTTCACCTTCGTAGGTGAACCAGGAGCCGGACTTGCGGACGAAGCCGTGCAGCACGCCCATGTCGATCAGCGAACCCTCTTTGCTGATGCCCTGCCCGTACAGGATGTCGAACTCGGCCTGCTTGAACGGAGGCGCGACCTTGTTCTTGACGACCTTGACCCGAGTGCGGTTACCGACTGCCTCGGTACCGTCCTTGAGAGTCTCGATCCGGCGCACATCCAGACGGACCGACGCGTAGAACTTCAGCGCCTTACCACCGGTGGTGGTCTCGGGAGACCCGAACATCACGCCGATCTTCTCGCGCAGCTGGTTGATGAAGATCGCGGTGGTGCCCGAATTGCTCATGGCACCGGTCATCTTCCGCAGTGCCTGGCTCATCAATCGCGCCTGCAGACCGACGTGGCTGTCGCCCATCTCGCCCTCGATCTCCGCACGCGGCACGAGCGCCGCGACCGAGTCGATGACCAGGATGTCGAGAGCACCCGACCGGATCAACATGTCAGCGATCTCGAGTGCCTGCTCACCGGTGTCCGGCTGTGACACCAGCAACGCGTCGGTGTCGACTCCCAGTCGCTGTGCGTAGTCGGGGTCGAGGGCGTGCTCTGCGTCGATGAACGCCGCGATGCCACCGGCGGCCTGTGCGTTGGCGACCGCGTGCAGCGCAACGGTGGTCTTACCCGACGATTCCGGCCCGTAGATCTCGACGACGCGGCCTCGCGGGAGACCTCCGATGCCGAGTGCGACATCAAGCGCGATCGAGCCGGTTGGGATGGTGGCGATCGGCTGGCGGGCGTTCTCGCCGAGACGCATCACCGAGCCCTTGCCGTAGTTCTTGTCGATCTGGGCCAATGCCAGGTCGAGGGCCTTTTCGCGGTCTGGTTGGGCTGCCATGGTTTCCCCTAGTGTTTGCGCCGAGTTGTCGGCGGTGGTGGTGCCGCCGGTCTGGCGGGATCGGGCTTTCTTTCGCGTATTCGGCATCTCTTTGCGCACTGACGTCACGCTAGATCAGCCCTCTGACAATCCCGGATCTCGACGTTCCCGTCCTCGCGTCGAACACCACCCACTCTAGGCGAACAGTTGTTCGAGTCAACCACCCAGACATCCGACACGCCGGGGCAGATGAAGTACTGCTACCAGCGTTCCCGCGGGACGTCGAAGTCCCGGCACAGCGCTGTCCACACATCTCTGGGATCGACGCCGGCATCAAGCGCTTCGGCAGCCGTCCGGCCACCGAGGTCGGTGAGGACGTGGTCGACAAGCATCGAATTCGCAGTGGTGGACCCGAACTCGGTGCTGACGAGTTCGGAGAATTCGGTCAATCGCACGTGACCGAGCGTAGCGAAACCATTAGGACCGCGCTGCACCGACACATACCGCCACCGGGTCGACAACGTCGGCACCGGTGCGGGCGCCGCGTTGGGCGGCTTCGGTGAATGACTTGCTGTCCAGCACCTTTCGGCACGCCGCGGCCAGCGACTCGACGGTGGTGGGCCTGACCACCGCGGCACTGCCCCATCGGCAGGCACGCTGGGCCAGTTCCCACTGATCTCCGCCGCCGGGAACGAGCACCTGAGGTACGCCGGCCAGCATGGACTTCGCCAGCATTCCGTGTCCTCCACCGCAGATGACGAGCGATGCGTCGTGAAGGAGCTCGTCTTGCCTGCCGTGTCCGGCCACGGCCCACGACGGTAGATCACCCACCTCGGGATCGAGCCCCGAGACCACCGCCCGCACCGGGCGTCCCAGTACACGCGGGTCGAGCGCAGCCAGCGCCGCCTCCACCAGGCCTGCCGAACCGGTCACCGCGGTGGACGGTGCGATGACAACCAACGGGGCGTCACCGGGGGGAAGTGCGAAGACGGCGTCGGTGGGTTCCCACAGCAGGGGGCCGACCACCTCGGCGCCGTCGGGCCAGTCCGGGCGGGGCACCTCCAGCGCCGGCAGGGTGGCGATCAGCCGCGCTCCCGGATGTGGCTGCGCGGGATCGAGTCCGATGCCCACCCGGGCGGCCGCACGCTGTTGTTGTCCGACTCGAATGGATCGGCCGGTGGCCGCGCGCATCAGCCCATCACGCACCCTGCCGACCAGGCCCGTACCCGGTTCCAGGCCACTGCCGACAGGGGGAAGCCCCACCGAGGGTTGGTACAGCGGATGGGGAGACAGTTCCACCCATGGGGCACCGATCGTCTCGGCGGCCCAGCCGCCACACACGGTGATGACATCGCCGACCACCAGATCGGGCTTGAGTTCGGCGAGCACCGGCGCCAGTTGCAGGCTCATCCGCGCCGCGCGTGCACTGAGTTTGTCGCCCGCATCAGCATCGTCGTCGGCAGCCGACGCCGTCAGACCAGGTAGCTCTCGGACGTCGAGGCCGCGAGCGGTAGCCTTCTCGATCCACTGCGAACCTGTGTACACCACGGCTTCGATGTTGTTGTCTTGCAACAACTCCGCCAACGCGAACACCGGAAAGGCGTGACCGGCGTCAGAGCCTGCCACCAGTGCTGCCCGCAAGCGTGTCCCCCGTACCGCCGGTCACGAACCGATCTTGGTCGTTCTCTTGTCAGAAGCTGCCCACTTGATCACCGCGACGATCCCGATCACGACGAGCCCGACCACGAGCACCGTGAGCAGACCCTTCACCACGGCCATGATCAGCCCGAAGGCCAGCCACACCACGAGTATCGCAAGAAGAACTTTCCACCACATGACATCTCCTGTCGTCCGAGTGACCTCAACGGTGCCAGTGCTCGGTCCCGATGTCAGTCGAAAACAACCAAGATGGGGGGAAGTTCAGGGACTACCCTGACTCCGGAGACGTCAGTTGGCTTGCGGCTTCTCGATGTTCGTCTTCGCCTGGTCGACGGCCGGCGTCGCGGCCGAGTCTCCCGCAGCCAGTGATTCGCCCGCCATGGACGCGCGGATCTGCTCGAGTCGTGAGTGTCCTGCCATCTGCACGCTGGCCTGCTGCACTTCGAGCATCCGGCCCTGAACCGAGTTGCGCGACAACTCGGCCGATCCCAATGCATTCGCGTAGCGCCGCTCGATCTTGTCCCGCACCTGATCGAGGCTCGGCGTGTTGCCGGGGGCGGAGAGTTCACTCATCTGGTTGAGCGATGCCGAGACCTGCTCTTGCATCTTGGCCTGCTCGAGCTGACTGAGCAGCTTTGTGCGCTCGGAGAGTTTCTGCTGCAGCGTCATCGAGTTCTGCTCCACTGCGCGCTTCGCCTGTTCAGCCGCCTGCAGCGACTGATCGTGCAGCGCCTTGAGGTCCTCGACGCTCTGTTCCGCGGTGACCAGCTGCGCAGCGAAAGCCTCTGCGGCGTTGGTGTATTCGGTCGCCTTGGCAGCGTCCCCGGAAGCAGCGGCCTTGTCGGCCAGCGTCAACGCCTGACGGGTGTTGGCCTGCAGGCGTTCGATGTCCTCGAGCTGACGGTTCAGCTTCATCTCCAACTGGCGCTGGTTGCCGATGACCGCCGCAGCCTGCTGCGACAACGCCTGGTGCTGACGCTGCGCGTCCTCGATCGCCTGCTGGATCTGAATCTTCGGGTCGGCGTTCTCGTCGATCTTGGCGTTGCCGAACGCCATCAAGTATTTCCACGCCTTCACGAATGGGTTAGCCATTGCCCCGCCTTGTCTTGAAGTCCGAATCCGAGCAGTCTCGATCTAATCTATCGTCTGGCCCGGCCCGGCGGCACAAGACACCGATCACGCAGCCGCCAGAGCCGATGCCGGCTGCGGGATGACCACCTTGGTCTCGGTGGCGATCGTCGTGTGCGTGGGCGGGGTCGTGGGCTGGTCGGGGCCGGTGCGGAGGGTATCGCGGACATCGAGCAACACGTCGGCGATCTCCACTTCCAGCGCATCGCAGATGGCAGCGAGCAGTTCGCTCGACGCTTCCTTCTGGCCGCGTTCGACTTCCGACAGATAACCCAGGCTGACCCGGGCACTGGTTGATACCTCACGCAACGTACGGCCTTGATCCATCCGGACCCGCCGTAGGCTGCCACCGAGTGCTTCCCGCAGGAGCAGTGCCATATGAGTCCTCCTCAACACGTCAGTCAGTCCAACGCCGCACGGGCCGAATCCGTTCCCGAACCGCCGAGCGCTGTGCAGCAGATCCTCCCGAGCGCTTCGTCCGTCGACCGTGTGGTCGAGACTAGACGAAGATCCCGACGATCGCCGCGTAGCGACACCGGTAGAACCCCGATGCCGAACGAGCCATTCCCGCCCGGCCAAATCGACGATCGGCCGAGCCCCGGGGTGATCAGCGAGATGCACCCATCCGCCGGCTCGATGACGAACCCGCGGTTCACCTACCGGTTCGGTCGGTCCGGCGCGCGGCAGCTGCGTCACGGCGACGCTGTGCCCGCTTCGCCAGCGCCTGCCAGACATAGTCCACCCCGGTGACGACGGTCGCCACCAGCGCGGCAGCCATGACGGCAATCGCAAGCCAGTGCAGCGGCCCGGGCAGCGGCAGGATGAACAGTCCGATCGCGATGGCCTGGAGCAGCGTCTTGAGCTTTCCGCCCCGGCTCGCCGGGATCACGCCATGTTGCAGCACCCAGAAACGAAGCACGGTGATGCCCAGTTCCCTGGCGAGGATGACGATGGTGACCCACCACGGGAGGTCACCAAGCACAGACAACCCGATCAGTGCCGAACCGATCAGCGCCTTGTCCGCGATCGGGTCGGCCAGCTTGCCGAAGTCCGTGATCAGGCCCCGTTGACGGGCGATCCGACCGTCGTAGTGATCCGTCACGGCGGCGAGGGCGAACACGCCCCACGCCATCGTCCGCCACCACGGGTTGTCACCGTCGTCGATGAACAGGACCACGACGAACACCGGCACGAGAACGATGCGGAACATCGTCAGCACGTTGGCAAGGTTCAACACGGGCACATCAGTGCTGACCGGATCGGAGATCGGGTCGGGCTCCGGCTCGTTCACCTGCCGTCGTAAACGATCAGCCACGGGCTGCACCTGGTTCCGGTGATAAGAATTGCCCAATGCCCACGACCACAGGATAGGCGGAGGCCCCGCCACCCAGGGCCGTGGGTATCGGCCCGGTCCGGACGGCGGCCCACCGGCCCCGGTGTGTCCGCGTATTACTGTTCATCCATGGCACCTCACGACAGCTCGGCACACGAGCATGCCGCGACATCTGGACCGGCCGACCTAGCCGGTCACCACGATTCCCCCGTTTCGCGAGGCGACGTGAGTGTGCGCCGTGCCCGCACATCTGACGTACCCCGCATCAAAGAACTCATCGATCAGTACGCCGGACGGATTTTGCTCGAGAAGAATCTCGTGACCCTTTACGAGGCTGTCCAGGAGTTCTGGGTCGCCGAGATCGATGCCACGGTGGTCGGCTGCGGCGCACTCCACGTCTTGTGGGCAGACCTCGGTGAGGTCCGCACCGTGGCGGTCGACAAGTCCTACGCGGGGCGCGGAATCGGCCATCAGATCGTCAGCCGACTGATGGGCATGGCCCGCGAGTTGCAGCTTTCCCGGGTGTTCGTCCTCACCTTCGAGACAAGCTTCTTCGCCAAACACGGCTTCTCCGAGATCGCCGGCACACCGGTGACCGCCGAGGTGTACGAGGAGATGTGCCGGTCCTACGACGCCGGCGTCGCGGAGTTCCTGGACCTCAGTTACGTCAAACCCAACACACTCGGCAACACCCGAATGCTCGCCAACCTCTGAAAGGTCGATCAATGCCGCTGTTCAGCGTCGAATACACCTACCCCGTCGAGTCCGCCGACGGGCGCGACACCACTCGGCCCGACCACCGCGCCTGGCTGTCGGAGCTGAACAGCGAAGGTGTTGTGCGGATGGCCGGGCCGTACGCCGATGGAAGCGGCGCGCTGATCCTGCTCGACTGCGCCGACGAGCAGGCGGCCAAGGACATCTTGGCCGCCGACCCGTTCGCGGTTGCCGGCTACGTCGGTGAGGTCCGGATCAACAAGTGGGTCAGTGTTTTTGGTCCGTTTTCTGACTGACCGCCTGTTTGTCGGCGCGTCCCTCGTCGAATCGTGTCTTCGCCAGGCTGGCGATGGTCGTGATCACGAGGGTTCCGACGATCACGCCGAGCGACAGCGGTGTCGAGATCTCCGGCACCTTGATGTGTTCGCCGCCGTTGATGAACGACAGTGTGTTCTCGTGCAGGGCGTGCAACACAAGCTTGATGCCGATGAAGCCGAGGATGAACGACAAGCCGAACGACAGGAAAACCAGCTTGTCGAGCAGGCCGCCGAGCAGGAAGTACAGCTGGCGTAGACCCATCAGTGCAAAGGCGTTGGCGGTGAAGACGATGTACGGCTCCTCCGTGAGGCCGTAGATGGCCGGGATCGAATCCAGGGCGAACAGCACGTCGGTGAACCCGATGACGATCAGGACCATGAGCATCGGGGTCGCGAGGCGCTTGCCGTTCTCCTTGGTGAACAGCTTGTCGCGGTCGTAGTTTTCGGTGGTCCTCAGCGCCTTCTTCACGAAGCGCTGGATACGACTTTCCCGTTCCTCTTCGACCTCTTCCTCATGGCCGGACTCACGCAACAGCTTCACCGCGGTGTAGATGAGGAATGCACCGAAGAGATAGAAGACCCACGAGTAGGCATTGATGGCGGCCGCACCGACTGCGATGAAAGCACCGCGCATCACCAGGGCCATCACGATGCCCAGGAGCAGAACCTTCTGCTGGTATTCACGCGGTACTGCGAACTTCGCCATGATGATGACGAAAACGAAGAGGTTGTCGACCGACAATGCCTTCTCCGTGATGAATCCGGCGTAGTACTCGGTGCCCGAGGTACCACCCCATTTCCACCACACGAAGCCACCGAAGATCAGGGCGAGCGTGATGTAAACGGCCGACCAGGAGCCGGATTCCTTCAACGAGGGAGCGTGTGGGGTTCTCACGTGGGCGAAGAAGTCGAATATGAAGAGTCCCAGGATCACCAGACAGGTGATAATCCACACGAGTGGTGATACGTCCACGCAGCCTCCAGCAGCAGTTTCGGAAAAGTAAAGACCACTTTACCGAAGGATCGAACCGGCCACGGCCACCCGAATACCGCCGCTTACTCCGCTCATCGCGATGTAAGTGTGGACCCAACCCGAGGCGTGAACGGTTGAGCCCGGGATTCTCCTGCAGCAGAGGATGTTCCGGTGGTCACAGCGCAGATGCGCTGCGACGCCCGCGACATCACCCGGTCAGACTTTTTCGCTGGTGAGACTTTGACAACACGGACAAGACGGGCACCGCGACGAACCGGGTATGGCTAGTCGTCCCCGTCGTCCGACGTGTCACCGCCGCCGGTGATCGACGCGATCACCCCGGCCAGGTCCTCGGGTTTGACGAGCACATCTCGTGCCTTCGAACCCTCGGAGGGTCCGACCACTCCCCTGGTCTCCATCAGATCCATCAGCCGTCCGGCCTTGGCGAATCCGACGCGCAACTTGCGTTGCAGCATGGACGTCGAGCCGAACTGACTGGACACGACCAGTTCGATCGCCTGCAGCAGGTCGTCGAGATCGCCGCCGATATCGGAGTCGATGTCCTTCTTGTCCGAGACCTTCTGCGCTGTCACACCCTCGGTGTAATCCGGTTCGCTCTGGTCCTTGGCGAAGTCGACGACGGCCTGGATCTCTTCGTCGGTGATGAATGCGCCCTGCATACGGACGGGTTTGCTCGCGCCCATCGGGAGGAAGAGCCCGTCGCCCATACCGATCAGCTTCTCGGCGCCCGGTTGATCCAGGATGACCCGGGAATCGGTGAGCGACGACGTGGCGAACGCCAGCCGCGACGGGACGTTGGTCTTGATCAGACCGGTCACCACGTCGACGGACGGCCGCTGCGTGGCCAGCACGAGGTGGATACCGGCGGCACGCGCCTTCTGGGTGATCCGGACGATGGCGTCCTCCACATCACGCGGAGCGGTCATCATCAAATCGGCGAGCTCGTCCACGATGGCGAGGATGTACGGATACGGCTTGTAGACCCGCTCCGATCCCAGCGGTGTGGAGATCTCCCCCGAGCGCACCTTGCTGTTGAAGTCGTCGATGTGACGAACGCGCGAGGACTTCATGTCCTGGTAGCGCTGCTCCATCTCCTCCACGAGCCACGCGAGTGCCGCGGCAGCTTTCTTCGGCTGCGTGATGATCGGGGTGATCAGGTGCGGGATGCCCTCGTAAGGGGTGAGCTCGACCATCTTGGGGTCGATGAGGATCATCCGTACCTCGTCGGGAGTGGCCCGTGTCAACAGCGAGACCAGCATCGAGTTGACGAAGCTCGACTTACCGGAACCGGTGGAACCGGCGACGAGCAAGTGAGGCATCTTCGCGAGGTTGGCGGTGACGAAGTCACCTTCGATGTCCTTACCCAGACCGATGACCAGCGGGTGCTTGTCCTTGCGCGTCGACCCGGCGGTCAGGACGTCGGCGAGCCGCACCATCTCGCGGTCACTGTTGGGGACCTCGATCCCCACCGCGGACTTACCCGGGATGGGTGCCAGCAGCCGCACGTTGTCGGTTGCCGCAGCGTACGAGATGTTGCGCTGCAAGGCGGTGATCTTCTCCACCTTCACACCTGGTCCGAGTTCCACCTCGTACCGCGTGACCGTCGGGCCCCGGGTGAACCCCGTGACGGCCGCGTCGATCTTGAACTGTTCCAGGACCGCCGAGATGCGGTCGATCATCTCGTCGTTGGCCGCGCTGCCGAGCTTGGGCGGGTCACCCTCTATCAGCAGGCTCGCCGGCGGAAGCCGGTAGTCGCCTTCCACGGCCTTGTCCACGACCAGTGCATCGTGACCGCTGCCGGAGTCGAGATCAGGTTCGGGCTCGGGCTCGGGCCGCACCGGTTTCGGCGCAGGTTTGGGCACCGCGCGCTTGCGGACCGGCTGGGCGCCGACCGGCGGCGCGCTCAGTGCCTCGGTCACGGCAGCAGGCGTCGGCTCGTCTTCGATGATGGGTTCGGTCAGTGCCTCCCCCGCCGTCACCGCAGTGGACTGACGCCGACGCGCCGGACGTCGCAGAGCCTCGGTCGCCCGGGTCGCGTTGTCGTCGGGCGGGTAGTTGTCGTACGGATCGCCGAAGGCTGTGTCGGCGTAACCACCGTCTTCGTCGTCGTCCACGTCCTCGTCGTCCCAGTGGTCGTCGTCACCCAGCCCGAGGTAGGCACGGGTGACGTCGACCAGTTCACGCACCGTGAGTCCGGACAGGAGCAAGAGCCCGAAGGCCAGGCACAGCAGGAGGATCGGCACCGACAACCAGGCCGTCAGACCGTCGGTCAGCGGACCACCTGCGGCCATTCCGAAGAATCCGCCGGCGTGCTGTCGCTCGGAGAAATCCGTGGGTGCACCGGCAAAGATGTGCCACAGCCCGACGATGGGCAACGCGATGAGCAGGCCTGCCCCGATGCGCCGAGCGCGACCCGAGGGATCGGGTCCGTGACGCATCAGGATGAAACCGCCCACCAAGAGAACGATCGGGAGAAGTACCGCAGCCGACCCGATCAGCGCGCGAGTCGCCGAGTCCACGAAAGCACCCACCGGGCCGCCCGCGCTGAACCACACCGACGCGACCACGACGATCGACAGCGCGATCATCACGAGCGCAACGCCGTCACGTCCCTGGGTGTGCGGGTGCTCAGGTCGCGGAGAGAACGTTCCGTCCGCGTCGCCGCCCTCGTCCCATCCGTCGTCGGCTCCGTACACGCGCTCGTCATAGTCGGGATCGCCACTGCGTGAGCCCGCGCGCGCCATCGCGCCGACACCCTTGGCGAGCAGACCCCACCCGGCGCCGACGCCGCTGCCAACGGACTTCACCACAGACTTGCGCGGGCGGGCCGAAGCACGCGATGTTGCGCCGGAACGCGCGGTGGAGGCGCGCTTCGCCCCAGCCGACGTGCGGGTGGACGGCCGGCTCGCAGCCTTCTTCGCCGGCGTCTTGCGGCTTCCGGCGCTCGCCGACGACCCCTTCTTGGGAGAAGCCTTTCGGGGTGCAGCCTTGGTGGCACCGGCCTTCTTGGCCGGGGCGGCGCCGGAGCGCGCGGGACTACGACCCGACGCACCGGAACGACGGGCGGTGGACTTGGTTGCCATGGCTGACAGCCTAGTCGGCAACTGTCACAGCTACCTCATCTGCAACACGCGTATCGGGCTATGTGTTGAAATCGAAACGCTAGAGTCCGCGTTTGGCTGATTTGACCGCAGCAACAGCATCGGCGTCGCCAGCGTATTCGACCAGTGTCTCGTGACGCCCGAACGCGAACATGAGCAGTTCGAGGGGATCACCGGTCACCGTGACCTGCGGTCCCCGGCCGCCGGTCGCCACTTTCTGTCCGTCGGTGGTGATCATCTCGACGGTGGCGGGCGACTTCGCGATCGCGCGCTTCCCCATCGCCTTGAGCGGTACCCGAATCGCTTTCTCGGTGGCCGGGTCGAGGTCTCTCGGTTCCCAGGGTCCGCCCGCACGCCGGACGTCCTCGTGATGGACGAACATCTCGGTCACGTTGGCGAAGCGGTCCACCAGCTTGAGCGGCGAGTACAGCGGAGGACCCGCCGCGAACTTGGCGAGCATCGCGTCCCAGTCGTCGCGCGCGGCCTGGTCCTGGGCCGATTGGGTCCGGCCCGCCAATGCCGGGACGAGGATGCCCGGCATCGCATCGAGCCGGTACTCGCGGACGATCATGTGAGCGGTCAGGTCTCGGGTGGTCCACCCTTCGCACAGCGTCGGGGCATCGGGGCCGACACTGCGCAGGGTCGACACCAGCGCGGCGCGTTCATCTCGGGCAATGGTCATGCACACACCCTAAGAGGTGCGGCGTCGTCAGTCCGCCGAAGACTCGCTGACGGTCATCACGGTCGGCACGATCATGGGGCGCCGCCGGTACTTGTCGGCGACCCAGCGACCCACCACACGACGGATCGTCTGGGCGATCCGATGAGTGTCCGTGACGCGTTCGACCGCCATCTGCGCCAACGCCTGATCGACGAGGTCGCCAGCCTCTTTCAGTGCGGTCGGATCATCCGAGAATCCTCGTCCGGAAACCTCGGCCGGATTGATCGCCCTGCCGGTGTCCGCGTCGATCACCACGGCGATCGCGATGAAGCCGCCCTCGCCGAGCACCAAACGCTCCGAGAGCGTCGACTCCCCCACGTCTCCCACCGAGAGTCCGTCGACGTAGACGTAGCCCACAGGGACACGGCCGGAGATCTGGGCGCGACCATCGATCAGATCCACCACCACACCGTCCTCGGCGAGGACAACGGCCTCCGGCTTGACGCCGGTGGCAACCGCCAGTGCCGCATTGGCGCGAAGATGCCGCCACTCACCGTGCACGGGCATCACATTGGAGGGCCGGACGGCGTTGTAGAGGTAGAGCAGCTCACCGGCCGATGCGTGACCCGACACGTGGACCTTCGCGCTCTGTTGGGTGACCACGGTCGCCCCGCGTCGCGCCAGGCCGTTGACCACCGCGAATACCGAGTTCTCGTTGCCCGGGATGAGCGAGGACGCCAAGACGACCAGGTCATCCGCGCGAATGTTGATCTGCCGATGCTCACCGCGAGCCATCCGTGACAGTGCCGACAGCGGTTCGCCCTGCGATCCGGTGGAGATGAGGACCAGCTTGTGATCGGGAAGTGTTGCGGCCGTGTCGAGATCGACCACCACACCGTCGGGCACCCGCAGGTAGCCGAGTTCCTGGGCGATCTGCATGTTGCGAACCATCGAGCGTCCGACGAAGGTCACCCGGCGTCCATGTGTGTGGGCCACGTCGACGACCTGCTGGATGCGGTGCACATGGCTGGCAAACGAGGCGACGATCACGCGCTGACGGGCCTTGCCGATCACTTGGTCGAGTACCCCACCGATCTGGCGCTCCGGTGTGACGAACCCGGGTACCTCGGCGTTGGTCGAGTCGACCAGGAACAGGTCGACGCCCTCGTCGCCGAGGCGGCTGAACCCGGCGAGGTCGGTGAGCCTGCCGTCCAGCGGCAACTGGTCGAGCTTGATGTCGCCGGTGTGCAGGACAACGCCTGCGCCGGTCCGGATCGCCACTGCGAGAGCATCGGGGATCGAGTGATTGACCGCGAAATATTCGCATTCGAAAGGCCCGTGCGTGGTCTTCTCGCCCTCGACGACCTCGACCAGTTTCGGACGCTGGCGATGTTCGCGGCACTTGGCAGCGAGCAGGGCGAGGGTGAACTTCGACCCGATGACAGGGATCTGCGGACGTAGTCGCAACAGGAACGGGACCGCACCGATGTGGTCCTCGTGGCCGTGGGTGAGGATGATCGCCTCGACGTCGTCGATGCGGTCTTCGATGTACCGGAAGTCCGGGAGGATCAGGTCGACACCTGGCTGGGCGTCCTCGGGGAAGAGCACACCGCAGTCGACGATGAGCAGACGACCGTCGTACTCGAAAACGGTCATGTTCCTGCCGATTTCACCGATGCCGCCGAGGGCTACGACCCGGAGGCCACCGGCCGGTAGCCGTCGCGGAGCCCCGAGCTTCTCGGTGGGATCGACGATCTTCGGCTCGGACCGCTTGTCTGCGACGGCCTTACGTCCGCCGCCCTTGCGGTCTCGCGAGGACCGCTTGTTGCCAGAGGTGTTCGAACCGGCGGCCTTCGGGGCCTTGGTCGCGGCGGCCGACTGTTCCCTCGGGGCAGAAGGAGCGGATTGCGGGGTGTTCACGGGTTCTTGGGCTTTGGCCACAGGGGGTTTCGACTCGATTTTCTCTACACGGGGCTCTGCCGGCGGTCCGGCCTTTCGAATGACTCGTCCCCGGCGGCGGGTTGGCTCGGCGGATCCACCGCCGGACTGTGAGGTCATGACAGCACCTTCGCCACGCGCAGATCGGCAATCAGGGCTTCGATCTGGGGGCCGGTGGCCGGCACCTGCGGCAGCCTCGGGTCTCCGACATCCAGACCGAGGATGCGCAGTGCGGCCTTGACCATCGTGACGCCGCCGAGTCGGCCCATCGCATTGACGAGCGGGATCATCGACACGTTCAGTTCGCGGGCACGAACCAGGTCGCCTTTGTTCACCGCGTCGAGCATGTCGCGCAGCCGATCGGGTACAAGGTGTCCGATGACGCTGACGTACCCCGCCGCGCCGATCGAGAGCCAGGGCAGGTTCAGCGCGTCTTCACCGGACAGATACTGGAGCCCGGTGTCGGTCATCAGCGACGCCGCCGAGTTCAGATCACCCTTGGCATCCTTGACACCGACGATGTTCGGGTGGCGTGAGAGTTCGAGCAGTGTGCGGTGTTCGATCGGCACCACTGAGCGCGGCGGGATGTCGTAGAGCATCACCGGCAGGTCGGTGGCATCGGCGACCGCTGTGAAGTGTGCGAGCAGACCGGTCTGCGGCGGCCTCGAGTAGTACGGGGTCACCACCAGGAGGCCGTGCGCGCCGAGCGCTGCCGCCTCTTTCGCGAACCAGACGCTTTCGCGCGTGTCGTAGCTACCGGCACCCTGCACGATGCGGGCCCGGTCACCGACCGCGGCGAGCACGGTCTTGAGCAGATCGAGTTTCTCGGCGGGCGTCGTCGTCGGCGATTCGCCGGTGGTCCCGGAGACCACCAGCCCATCACACCCGCCGTCCACGAGCTTCACGGCGAGTTCGCCGGCCCGGTCCAGGTCGAGCTTTCCATCGACGGTGAACGGGGTAACCATGGCAACACTGACAGTCCCGAAAGGGAAACTCTGCGGTTGCGTCTCACCGGTGGTCATGGTGGCTAAGGTTACCGGAGGCCCTGCGCCGATCCCGCATCCGCGGCGCCGTCAGAGGTCCGCCGGTCCCGGCCCGACTCTCACCCCTCCAGTACGAACGGGGACGTCGCCACCTCCGACCCGTCGGAGAGCCGCCCGATTTCGAAGTCCCCGAACACAGTTGGGGCGATGTCGAGCAGCTGGCGCAGGCATTCGATTGCCAGCTGGCGGATCTCCACGTCGGCGTGCTCGGTGGCCCGCATACCGATGAAGTGCCGCCAGGCGCGGTAGTTGCCGGTGACGACGATCTTGGTCTCCGTGGCGTTCGGCAGGACCGCACGCGCGGCCTGGCGGGCCTGCTTCCGCCGCAGGATGTTGTTGGGCACATCGGAGAACTTCTCTTCCAGTGCCGTCAGCAGTTCGGCGTAGGCCGCGCGGCTGGCATCGGTGGCCGAGACGAACAGCGCTTCGAGTTCGGCGTCGCCCCGGATCGCGGGAGGGCAGACGACATTCGAATCGTGTTCGGGCACAAAGCGTTGCGACAGCTGGGAATAGGAGAAGTGCCGGTGGCGGATCAGCTCGTGGGTGCACGACCGGGAGATCCCCGAGATGTAGAACGTGACCGTGGCGTGTTCGAGCAGGGAGAGATGCCCGACTTCGAGGATGTGGCGCAGATATCCGGCGTTGGTCGCGGTCCGCGGATTGGGCTTGTCCCAACTCTGGTAACAGGCGCGCCCGGCGAACTCGACGAGGGCTTCACCCCCGTCCGCATCTGTGGTCCACGGCACATCGGTAGGCGGGTCGAACGACGACTTCGCCACCAGTTGCACCTTCAATGGCACCAGTTCGGACACCGCATTCCTCTTTCTTCGTGTTGGAGCACCGATTGTCCCCTTCACCGCCCCGGACCTGATGGTCGGGCCGAGGGACGGGTTCAGTGTCGAGAGTGCACGGCGGCGGTGAGAGGGGCTGCCAAATCGCCCCGCGAACCGACCTCGACCCTGCTGACGCCGAGCCACTGTGCCATGTCCAGCAGGTCCGCGGCCAACGCGGTGGCCACCTGCAGCGGATCGGCCCGGCTCTCGCAGAACGCACCGAGCACCAGCAACTGATCACCTGCCCGGTCGGTCTTGAGGTCCACCCGAGCCACGAGCCGCTCGCCCATCAGATACGGGAAGACGTAATAGCCGTGCACGCGCTTGGCCTCGGGAACATAGATTTCGATCCGGTAGTGGAAATCGAACAGCCGCTCGGTACGAGGCCTGAAGAACACCAACGAATCGAATGGGCTGAGCAGGGCCGTACGTTCGACCTTTCGCGGTAGTCGCGCGGCGGGGTCGAGGAATGCCGGCTTCGCCCAGCCCTCGACCTCCACCGGCTGGACACGCCCGGCGGCGACGAGATCGTTCAGTGCCTCGCGGGCCGCCTGCGGCTTGAGGCGGTAGTAATCGCGGATGTCGACCTCGGTGCCGACACCGAGCGCGGTCACCGAACCGGCGACCAATTCGCGGATTGCCTCGTCCCGGGGCACGGTGACCGCGGCGTACTCCCCGACGATGTTCTCGGTGAGGTCGTAATACCTGGCGAAACCGCTGCGGCGCACCGCAGCCAGCTCACCCGCAGCGAACATCACCTCGCACAGGTACTTCACGTGGCTGCGGTCCCACCAGGTACCTTTGCGCGTCCGCTTCGCGTGGCCGAGATGATCTTCGAGCATCCCGCTCGTACAGGGCCCCAACTCGGCGACCGCTTCGCGGATCTGTGTGCGCATCGCGGCGGCTTGTGGGTCACCGACTGCTTCCTTGTAGCGCCCGTGCTGGAAATCCTCCATCCGCCAACGGAACAGCGGCCAATGCTCGATGGGGATCAGTGCGGCTTCGTGTGCCCAGTACTCGGCCAAGAGCGCGGGACGACGAGCGGTGGGTTCCCACGCGGCCTGTTCGAGGAGGCCGCGATCGTAGAAACCGAGCCGGCTGTACAGCGGCATGTAATGAGCCCGTACGGCCACGCTGACCGAGTCCATCTGAAACAGGCGGGCTCGGTCCAAGACGCGCTGCAGGTGACGCCGGGTCACCGGACCTTCGGGCCGGCGGTCTGTGAAACCCTGTGCGGCGAGGGCGATTCTGCGGGCCTGCGTCGCCGACAGCGATTCAGCCCGGGCGCGTCGAACGGTTGTCACGGCGACGCCGAGTACCGAAGAAATCGATACCGGACACCGGTGGGCGACTCGAGCCAGCCTCCGTCGGATTCCAGCGACCATCGGCCGGGATCGAGTGCAGGCGCCCAGGTATCGGCATCAGACACCTCGAGGTCGATCTCGGTGACATACGCCTCGTGCGCCGATTCCATTGCTGCGCCGTAGATCTCACCACCGCCCATGACAAAGACCGTATCGTCGAGGTGGAGACCGGCGTCGAGGGCGTCGCGCACGCTCGGGTGGGTTTGCGCCCCGTCTGCGGACCATTGCACATTGCGGGTGACGACAAGGTTGGCCCTACCCGGCAGAGGGCGGAATCGAGCCGGGAGCGAATCCCAGGTACGCCGCCCCATCACCACCGGGTGCGCACCGGTGATCTGCCGAAAGTACCGTTGGTCCTCGGGCAGATGCCACGGTATGTCGCCACCACGACCGATTGCGCCGTCGGCAGCCTGAGCCCAGATGAGTGCGATTGTCATCGGCGAACTAGACCGCCACCGGCGCCTTGATGCCCGGGTGGTAGCGGTAGTCGAGGACCTCGATATCGGAGTACTCGTAGTCGAAGATGGAGTCCCGCCGCGCCAGCGACAAGCGTGGGTAGGGATACGGGTCGCGCTGGAGCTGGGTGGTGACCTGCTCGACATGATTGTCGTAGATGTGGCAATCGCCGCCGGTCCAGACGAACTCGCCCACACCGAGGCCCGCCTGCTCGGCCATCATGTGGGTCAGGAGCGCATACGACGCGATGTTGAACGGCACCCCGAGAAACAGGTCAGCGCTGCGCTGATAGAGCTGGCACGAGAGTTTGCCGTCGGCGACATAGAACTGAAAAAACGCGTGGCACGGAGGCAGAGCCATCTGCGGTATCTCGCCCACGTTCCACGCGGAGACGATGTTGCGCCGGGAGTCGGGGTCGCTGCGCAGCAGCTCGAGCGCGGCGGAGACCTGGTCGATGTGTTCGCCCGACGGGGTCGGCCAGCTGCGCCACTGCACGCCGTAGACCGGCCCGAGCTCGCCATCGGCGTCGGCCCACTCGTCCCAGATGGTCACGCCGCGGTCCTGCAGCCACCGCACGTTCGAATCGCCACGGAGGAACCACAGGAGCTCGTAGACGATCGATTTCAGGTGCACCCGCTTGGTGGTGATCAGCGGGAAACCCTCGGCGAGGTCGTATCGGAGCTGATGACCGAACAGGCTCCGGGTGCCGGTACCGGTGCGGTCGGCTTTGGGCGTTCCCGTGTCGAGCACAAGCCGAAGCAGGTCCTCGTACGGGGTTGGGATCTTGTCCGCGTCCGTCACGGGGTCAAGTCTAGGGTGCGTCGGACTCGGCATCGTTTTTGCGTGTCGCCGCGGCGAACCATCCAGTCATCGCACGCCCTCGAGCAGGACGGCGGCTCAGGCTATTGTGGCCGCCAGCACTGCCCCCAGCTCGTAACACGCCTCACGCATGGACGGGTCGATTGCCGTGATCTCGAGCGGCGCAGCCGCAGGCTCGAGTTCCAACCCCGTTGCAAGGCGCTGAACGGAAGCCACCGCCCCCGCGGTGTCGTTGTTGCCGTGTACCCACAAGCCGTACGGCTTGCCGGTCACCGATCCGAGCACCGGGTAGTAGACGGTGTCGAAGAAGTGCTTCAGTGCGCCCGACATGTACCCGAAGTTGGCCGGGGTGCCGAACAGGAAACCGTCGGCGGCCAAGACGTCGGGCACGGTGGCCGCAAGCGCCGCGATGGGCCGCACTCGCACACCGGAGATCTCTGGGTCGGCCGTGCCATCGAGCACTTTCTCCAGCAGCTCACGGGTCGGCGGTGACGGCGTGTGATGCACCACGAGCAATGTCCGCGCGTCAGCCATCAGCACGGCCGTCGGCGGTACTCGATTCCTTCTCTTGCGCGACAGCGCGTTTCATCATCTCACGGGCACGGGAACGGTCACCGGCGTAGTCGTAGGCCCGGGCGATGCGGTAGGTGGCGCGCCAATCGCCGGGGTCTGCTTCCCATTCGGCCTTGACCTGCGCGAACAACTCGTCCGCCGCCTCGCGTTCGATCCGGCCGGACGGGCGCCTGGGCAACGCGGAGACGTCCAGCTCGGTGCCCTCTTCTGCCATTCGTCTGGCGAGCCGCTGATGGGCGAGCCCGGCCCGCAGTGTTGCGACCACCATCCAGACACCCAGCAACGGCAGGATGAGCACACCGATTCCGAGACCGACTCCGACAGCCTCGCCACTGGTCAGCAGATCGACACCCCGCGTGCCCAGCAGAACGAAATAGAAGCAGAGCACCAGAACCAGTGCCGCGATCGCGAGGACGATCGGCCGGGCATCTGCGCGCTTGTCACTCACCGGTTGCTCACAGGTCCATCAACTCGTCGAGACCCACGGTGAGGCCGGGCCGAGACGCTATCTGGCGGACGCCGAGCAGCACTCCGGGCGCAAACGACGTCCGGTCGATCGAGTCATGCCTGATGGTCAACGTCTCCCCCTGCGTCCCGAGGAGCACCTCCTGGTGGGCGACCAAGCCCGCCAGACGAACCGAGTGGACACGAACACCTTCGACGTCGGCCCCGCGTGCGCCTTCGAGTTCGGTGCTGGTGGCATCCGGGCTGATCGGCACGCCCGCCGCCGCGCGGGCTTCGGCGATCAGTCGTGCGGTCCGGTACGCGGTCCCGGACGGGGCATCGGCCTTGTGCGGGTGATGTAGTTCGACGACCTCGACAGAGTCGAAGAAGCGGGCAGCCTGCTGGGCAAACCGCATGCTCAGCACGGCGCCGATCGCGAAGTTGGGTGCGATGAGCACGCCGACGTCCGGCTTCTTCTCCAGCCAGCCGCGGACGGTGTCGAGCCGATTGTCGTCGAAACCCGTTGTCCCGACCACGGCATGGATGCCGCTGTGGATCAGGAACTCGAGGTTGTCCATCACCACGTCGGGGTGGGTGAAGTCGACCACCACCGACGTACCGGTCTCGACGAAACGCGTCAACGGGTCGTCCTTGTCGACGCCGGCGCTGAACCTCAGGTCCGAGGCGGCCTCGACCGCATCGACGATGGCCTGCCCGACTTTGCCGCCGGAACCGAGTACGCCGACATTGATCTGGTCATTCACCCGGCCGAGTCTAGTCAGTGGGCATCTGGTCAGTGGGCATCTGGTCAGTGGGCATCTGGTCAGCGGGCCCGACGGTGGCGCAGGCCGTTCACGTTGCCTTGATCAGCTCGGCGCACTTCTCTCCCATGGCCATCACGGTGATGTTCGGGTTCACCGCCGGGAGCTTGGGCATTGCCGACGCGTCCACGACCCGGAGCCGCTGGGTGCCACGTACGCGCAATTGCGGATCGAGCACGGCCATCGGATCACCGTCGGGACCCATCCGCGCGGTGGCCGCCGGGTGATAGACCGTGTTGTGCGTCTTGTGGATGTAGTCGAGGAGTTCGTCATCGGTGACGGCGTCGGGCCCCGGGGCCAACTCGCGCGCGATCCACTGCTTGAGCGGTGATTGCTCGGCGATGGTGCGTGCGAGCTTCACACCGGCCAGCATCACGCGGTCGTCGTGGCCGTCCGGATCGGTGAAGTACCGCGGGTCCACCTTCGCGCGGTCACGGAAGTCGGGACTGCGCAGCCGCACGGTTCCGCGCGAAAGTCCTTGTGTGACATTGGGAGTCAGACAGAAGCCGTTGTCGGTGGTCGGATAACCCCACCGCAGGGTGTTCATGTCGAACGGCACACTCCCGTAGTGCATCATCAGGTCCGGCAGCACAAGATCCGGCTCGGTGGTGGCGAACAATCCGATCTCCCACCACTGGCTCGACGTGGTGACCATCGGACGCGAGGATTCCCAGAACACCAGCCCCTCGACGTGATCGTCGAGATTTGCACCCACACCGGGCGCGTCGACGCGAACCTCGATGCCCACGTCCCGTAGGTGCTCTGCCGGACCGATCCCCGAGAGCATGAGCAGTTTCGGGGTGTCGATGGCCCCGGCGGTCACGATCACCTCGCGCGTCGCGGACACCACGTCGTACCCGGTCAGGTCTGGCCGCTGGTAGCGCACCCCGACGGCTGCGGTGCCTTCGAAGACCACCTCACTGACGAAACACCCGGTGCGTACCTCGAGGTTCGGCCGCGACCCCAGAATGGGATGCAGATAGGCATGCGAGGTGCTCATTCTGGTGCCGTCTTCGTCGGCGTTGATCTGGAACCATCCGGCGCCGTTCAGCACGGTCTCACCGCGGTTGAATCCCACGGTGGGCAGCCCGACCTGGGCGGCCGCCTCGAGAACGGCTGCGCCGCAAGGGTCACCCGGTGGCACGTCCCGTAACCGGACTGGGCCGTCGTGTCCGTGTGCGCCCTCGGCGTCGTTGCGTTCGAGCTTGCGCACCAGCGGCCAGATCGAATCCGGACCCCACCCCGTCAGTCCGGACGCCTCCCACTCCGCCAACCCCTCGGCCGGCGGCCAGAACGCGATACAGGAATTGTGAGAGGAGCATCCGCCCAACACCTTTGCGCGGGCATGCCGCAGGAACGAGTTTCCGATCTCTTGCGGTTCGACCGGGTAGTCCCAGTCATAGCCCGAGTCGAGCAGGTGCATCCACGCCGCGAGTTCCAGGATGTCCTTGTTGTCGACATCGGTGGGCCCCGCCTCGACCAGGCACACCGTCACCGACGGATCTTCACTCAGCCGGGCCGCGAGCACACATCCCGCTGTGCCTCCCCCGGCGATCACATAGTCGAAATGCTGCTGCGGCACAGGGATTCACTCCTTGGTGGACGATGCGTGAGATCGGAGCACCCCGATGTGGTGACGTCCTTTGAGGCCGTACCACAGCAGCCCGGCGGCCAGGATGATGCCGATGTACACGAACGCACCCCAGGTGTTGTACCAAGGGGTGCCGTACACCGCTTCCCGCGGCCAGGCGAGGTTCAGCGCCATCGCGGCTCCCCAGACGACGGCGACGATGTTGACGAACATCCCCCACCGTCCCATGGTGAAATATCCGTCTTCCTTGAGGTCCTTCGGCGGCCACTGCCCCTGCAGACGCTTCTTGAGCAACGGAGCGGTCACCATGAGGTACGCGAGATAGATCATGATGATGGCGATCGAGGTCAGGACCGTGAAGATCTTCGGCTGGTTGATGTTGATGACCAGGATCAGCACGGCCAACACGCCGATCACGATGGCCGGCACCACCGGGGTCTGGGTCTTGGGGTGAACGCGGGCCAGGGCATTGCCGAACGGCAGGGCGTTATCGCGCGCCATCGCGAACGTCAGCCGGATCGCCGCAGTGTGCACGGCAAGCGAACACACGATCACCGCGATCACGATGCACACCAGGAAGATGTCGCCGAGCGGTCCCCACATCACGGCCTCGACGATGCCCTGCAGACTGCCAGATTGCTCGCCGAGCGCCGGATCGTCGAGATCGGGCGCAGCCATGACCGCGAACACGAGGATGGCGCCGCCGATGACAAAGGACGCCAGAATCGCTCGAAAGATGGCCTTGGGCGCCGTGCGCCGCGGCTCCATCGTCTCCTCGCCGAGTGAGCTGGCCGTGTCGAATCCGTACATCACATAGCCCGAGGCAAGAGAGGCGATCAAGAACGCACCGAGGTAGCCACCGCTCTCTCCGGTGCCGTAGCCGTTCGTGGAGAAGAACACATCAGGGCCACGTTCGATGTTGGCCGCCAGAATGATTGCGATCAGGACAGCCGCGATGAGTTCGATGAACACACCCGCGCTGTTGATCATGGCCATCAGCTTCACGCCGAGCGCGTTGATGACCGTGGTGATGATGATCAGTATCGTGCCGAGGATGACCGCGTTACCCGCGTAGTCGTACTCTCCGCTGCCGTCGCCGATGATCTGGAAACCACTCCACAAACGGGGCAGGTTGAGCTGCAGTGCCAAAACCACGGCCGCGAGCGTGACGATCGACGCCGTGAGCATCAGCCAACCCGATGACCAGCCGACGATCCTGCTGCCCAACAGTTTTGACCAGTTGTAGACCGAGCCCGCGACCGGGTACTTCGCGGCCAGTTCCATGAAACACAGAGCCACGGCCATCTGCCCGATGAACACCAGCGGCCAGGACCACAGGTACGCCGGACCGGCGGTACCGAAACCGAAGTAGAACAACTGGAAGGTGCCGGTCAAGATCGAGATGTAGGACACGCCGGCCGCGAAACTGGCGAACTTGCCGATACTGCGATCAAGGCTGGGCTTGTAACCGAAATGCTCCATCCCGGTGTCGGTGGACGAAGATGTGGATCCGGGCGGGGGCGCGCCCCCAGGTTGCGTTGTGGTCATTGGGCCATAACCTTTCGAAGGACGCCTCGCCTAGCCGGAAAACCATCCCGCGGCGGGCGCCGCGGTGTTGTTCCAAATATGTTTGAGCTCTTGGTATTCCGACAGCCCTGTCGGTCCGAGTTCGCGTCCGTTGCCGGATCGCCCGAAACCACCCCATTCCGCGGCCGGGGTGTAGTAGCCGAAATCGTTGACCCACACGGTGCCGTGGCGCAGCCCGCGGGCCATGCGCTCGGCCTTGGCGGCATCGAAGGTGCGGACACCTGCAGCGAGGCCGTACTCCGTGTCGTTGCCGAGTTCGAGCGCCTCGGCCTCGGAGCTGAATCGCTCGACGGTGAGGATCGGACCGAACGTCTCCTCCCGGATCAGCCGCATGCTCCGATCGCAGTGGTCGAAGATGGTCGGCAGGAAGAAGAACCCGGACGCGAGTTCCTCGTCATCGGGCTGTCGTCCGCCGGCGACGAGGGCGGCTCCCTCCTCGACACCCACCCGGACGAACTCCTGCATCTTGCGCAACTGCGCTTCGGACACCAGGGGGCCGGTCCTGCTCGCCGGGTCGAGGCCCGGACCCATCACGATCTGCTCGGCCGCGGTGACCAGCGCGTCGACGAAGTCATCGGCCACCGACTCCTCGATGATCAATCGGGTTCCGGCCGAGCACACCTGGCCGGAATGAAGGAATACACCTGTGAGCACCTGGTCCACCGAATTGGCGAACGCCTGGTCGTCCGCAAGCGCATCGGCGAAGACGATGTGCGGGTTCTTCCCGCCCAGTTCGACGAGAACCCTGGTGACATGCTTGGCCGCCACCTCGGAGATCTTCTGACCGGTGGCGAGTCCACCGGTGAACGAGATGAGATCGACGTCGGGGTTGTCGGTGAGCGCACCGCCGACCGCAGCGCCGCTCCCCTGGACCAGGTTCACCACCCCGTCCGGGACACCTGCCTCCGACATCAGCTTTGCGAACTCGATGGTCGAAAGGGGGGTCACCTCACTGGGTTTGAGCACCATGGTGCAACCTGCCGCCAGCGCCGGAGCCACCTTCCACGAGATCTGCAGCAGCGGGTAGTTCCACGGGGCGATCATCACGCAGACCCCTGCGGGTTCGGCCACCACCCGCGAGATCACCTCCGGGTTGCCGACATCGACGACCCGGTCGGCCTGAGTGCGTGCCAGATTCGCGTAGTACCGGAACACCGAGATCACATCGTCGATGTCGATGTGGCTCTCTGCCAGTGTCTTCCCCGTGTCGAGGGTTTCGATACGGGCCAGCTGCTCGCGGTCGCGGCCGAGGAGGTCCGCGATGCTGTCGAGAGCAGCGGCGCGCTCGGCGACAGCGGTGGCAGACCATACCGGGAAGGCGGCGCGGGCCGCGTCGACGGCAGCACGAGCATCATCGGCACTCGCCTCGTCGACCGTGGCCACCACCGAACCGTCTGCGGGATTGATGCAATCGCGTCGCTCGCCCGAGGACGAGGCGACCCACTTGCCTCCGATCAACAGATCTGCCACGCGGTCGGACTCCTCTCGCCCTGGGCCGATCTCGCGCGGCCGGGTGTGTCGTGGAACAACTATGACGCCGGATCGACCTCCGTACGTACCCAATCATGAAACTCGCCGATGTGGTGCTCGGCGGGAACCAGTACGCCGCCGCGGCGGTAGGCACGAGAGGACATGCCCGGCTGAGTGCGCTCACACGCGGCGAAGTCCTGGAGATTGACCCGGTGGAACAACTCGACCGACTTGTCCAGGTCCGCACCTGAATCCACCACTTCTCGCCGATAGAGCCAGTCGCATTCGACAACCGTGGCGTCGACCGCCACCGGGTACATCCGGTGCACGATCACATGGTCGGGTACCAGGTTGATGAAAACCTGCGGCCGTACCGTGATGGCGTAGTACCGGCGATCTTGCGCATCCGACAACGCCGGCAACGTCCCGTGGCCGGCCGAACCGTCGACGGTGAATCCTTCGACATCCTCGCCGAACAGTGCGCCGTGGCCCACGTAGTACTGGGCCGCCAGACCGTCGGCGAACTCCGGCAGCACCTCGGTCAACTCCGGGTGGATGGTGGCGCAGTGATAGCACTCCATGAAGTTCTCGATGATGAGCTTCCAGTTCGCGGCGACCTCGTACCGCTCACGTCGGCCCAGTACCAACTGATCGACCTCGTATCGCTCGATCGACTCCGTGCTCCCGAGCCTGTCCGTCACGGCGCCGACGACCTCGTCGGCAAACGACGGCGGGGTGTCGGCCAGACAGACCCACAGGTAGCCGAGCCACTCGGTGGCGGCGACGGGGATCAGACCGTAAGCGGCCCGGTCGATGTCACCGAGATCGGCCAGGTTGGGTGCAGCGACGAGTTTTCCGTCCAGCCCGTAGGTCCAGGCGTGATACGGGCATTGCAGATTGCGCCGCACCTGCCCCTCGGGCTGGTCACAGATGAGTGCACCGCGGTGACGGCAACTGTTGAGGAACGCACGTAATGTCCCGTCGCGACCCCGGACGACCAGCACGCTTTCGCGACCGACCACGACTGTGCGGAACGAGCCTGCCGTGGGTACATCGGCGGCGAGCACGGCGCAGAACCACATCCGCTCGAAGATCCGCTCCTGCTCGGCCGCGAAGAAACTCGGATCGGTGTACGCCTCGCCTGCGAGCGTGGGAATCAACGCCGGTTCCGAAAACGTAGAAGAGGGCCTCGAGGGATGACGCCCCGATGCCGGCGAATCCGCCGGCTCGGTGACGGTCATGCGCTTGCCAGTCTGGCCGGATCGAACAGGGCGATCGGATGGTCGGTGGTGCCGTGCTCGACCAGATCGGCGAGTATCTCCCCGACCACTGGCACGAACTTGAACCCGTGGCCCGAGAACCCGCAGGCGACCGAGACGTTGGTGTGCAGCGGGTGGCGGGCGATGACAAAGTTCTCGTCCGGAGTCGTCGAGTACATGCACGTGGCCGTGTCCAGAACCGGACCGCTCAACCCCGGAAGCAACTGCGAAACCCGGTCCAGCATGTCCCTGCGCTCATCCGGGTGAACTTTCCGGTCGATCGTGTCCGGTGTGCATTCGGTTCCCTTACGGAAGAACGCCACCTTTGCTCCGCCTGCAGGACCGTCGATCGGCGGGAACCCGTAGATCTGCTCGACGTTGTTGTTCTCCTGGATGTAGATCGGGCCGCCTTCCATCGACGGCGACCCCGGCGAGTGATCGATCCAGTACATCACCTGTCGCTCGATCTTGATCCGGATCCCGATGTCGGACAGTATGTTCGGTGCCCACGCGCCCGGGCACACGACGAGCTGCGGGGCCTGATACGTACCGGCCTCGGTGCGGACGCTCACCCCGTTGACGTCGTCGGTCCACGAGAGCGCCGGTTCTCCGAAGTGGAGGTCGGCACCCGCCCGCTCTGCCAGCCCGATGTGGGCCCGGACGGTGAACTCTGGTCGTGCGAAACCCGCCATACGCTCACAGAGTGCATACTGTCCCGCGGGCGGCTCAAAGGCCGGAAAGCGTTGGTGCACCTCACGATCGGTCAGTACCTCGTGGTCCAGACCCCACTGCTCTGATGCCCGCAGTGAACCAGAGAAGGTCGTCGAGTCGGGTGGGCCGATGAACAGACCACCGGTGATCGAGTAGACGTCGACACCGCTGTTCTGCTTGAGCTCCTCCCACAGTTCGTAGGAGCGCAGCAGCAGCGGCACATAGGCGGGGTCTTCGAAATACGACTGCCGGATGATCCTCGATCCGCCGTGGCTGGACCCCTTGTCGTGCGCAGCCGCGAACCGCTCGAGCCCGAGGACCCGCATACCTCGGCGCGCCAGGTGATAGGCGGCCGATGATCCCATCCCGCCCAGACCCAGGACGATGACGTCGTAGTTCCCCGCGCTGCGGTCACTCAATTGTTCACTCCGATCAGACCTTTGACACGTGCTCCCTCTGGGTCGACGAGCACCGGTTCGGTGATGGCGAAGTCGAGGAGCTCCCCGAAGTACTCCACGGCGACGGTGTCTCCGACAGACAGGTGCGGCGCCAGTCGGGCATAGCAAATCGTCCGGCCCACCAGTGCGGAGTATGCAGCCGAGGTGACAACGCCGACCACCTGACCGGTCGCGGACACCGGCTCGCCACCCATGACGATCGCCTGTGGGTCTCGAGCGACGAGGGTGTGGAGCTTGGAGCGCACCACCCTCGCCTCGAGCGCGTGCCTGCCGAGGAAGTCGTGCATCTTTCCCACCGCGAAGGACAACCCTGCTTCCTCGGGAGACATCTCGGCATCCACGTCGGTGCCCCAGGCGCGGTAACCCTTTTCCAGGCGCAACACGTCCAGCGCCCCGCGCCCCGCCCACACCGCACCGAGTGGTTCTCCCGCGTCCGCCAATGTGTCCCACAACAATTCGCCGTGCGCGGCGTCGGCGTATATCTCCCAACCCAGCTCGCCGACGTAGGAGATACGCATCATGGTCACCGGAATGCCGCCGATGATCGCGCGGGCAGCCTGGTAGTAACCAAGTGTGGTGTCGTACAGATCGATCGAGCACAGAGGCGCCACCAGTTCACGGGCCAGCGGCCCCCATACACCCACGCAACAGGTGGCGGCGGTGATGTCGGTGACGATGACGTCGGCGTCGGCTCGATGACGTTGCAGCCAGTCGATGTCCATCGGTCCGTTTATACCGAGTTGAAAGGTGTTCTCGCCCAGCCGGGCAACCGTCACATCACTGCGGACACCGCCGGACTCGTCCAGGAGCAGCGCGTAGATCACCGTCCCGATCGGTCGCCGCACCGTACGGGTCAGCATCCTGTCGAGGAAGTTCGTGGCGTCGGCGCCCGTGACCTCGATCCGCATGAGCGACGTCATGTCATACAAGCCCACACGGCGGCGGGTTGCGAGGGCTTCGGCCGGCACGATCGGCGACCAGTTCCGGCCGGCCCATCCGTCGCGGGGGTATGTGACGTCGCAGTCGACCAAGCCCGCGTTGCTCTCGAACCAGGCCGGTCGCTCCCACTCTCGGCCGGTGTGGAACACCGCTCCCGCGTCCACGTGCCTCGCATGGAACGGGCTCGTGGCGACGCCGCGCTGCACCGAACGTTGGTCGCGGGGATGGATGATGTCGTACACCTCGACAAAAGCCTGTGCACTCGTGTCGGCCACGTAATCGACCGAAAGCTGCGGAGTGGTGAACCGGGCGAGGTCACAACCATGGAGATCGAGGTCGGGGGTTCCGGCTGTGATCCACCGGGCCATCGTCCTGGCCACACCGGCCGAATGCGTGACCCACACCGCCTCCGCCACCCAGAATCCGGACAGCGCGGGATGTTCGCCCATCATCGGGCCCCCGTCCGGGGTGAACGAGAAGATGCCGTTGAACCCCTCGACCACGCCGACTTCGGCAAGCGCAGGCAGAAGGCGCACCGACTCGGTCCAGGCAGGAGCGAAGTCGGTATCGGTGAAGGGCAGCATCGAGGGCATCGGCTGGGCCGCGGTCAATTCCTCGAGAGAGGCCATGTCCACCGGCATCGGGCGATGCCCGTAGTAGCCGATGCCCACCGCCTCGCCGTGCTGGCGATAGTAGAGGTCGGCGTCCTGATGCCGAAGAATGGGCAGTCTCGCGTCGGCGTGGCCTCGCGCTTGATCGCGATGATCCCGAAGAACAGGCAGCGCAGTGGTTTTGGCGTACTGGTGCCCCATCGGGACCAGGGGCACGCGCAGTCCGACCAGGTTCCCGAGTTCGGCGCCCCAGAACCCGGCACACGAGACCACGACGTCGGCCTCGAACGTGCGCTCGGTAGTACGGACACCGGTCACCACACCAGCCCGTTGGCTGATCTCGATCACCTGCTGGCCACCGAAGAACGTTGCGCCCCGGTCGATTGCCCGCCGCATCTGCATCCCGATCGCGGCCGGCGCACCGGCCAGGCCATCGGCGGGTGTATGAAGGCCACCCAGAACGATGTCTCGATCAATCAGCGGATGGAGTCGCGCGCACTCGTCGACATCGACGACCGCGGCTTCGATTCCCTCGACCTGCGCCCAGCCCGCCTTCCGGTGCAGGTCGGCCAGTCGCTCGGGCGTTGTGGCAACCTCGAGCCCGCCGACAGTGTTGAAACAGAGGCTGTCCGCCGTGTTCAACGACCTGAACTTGGTGGCCGTGTAGTGCGCGAACTCCGCCATGGTCCGCGACGGGTTGGTCTGGAACACCAATCCGGGTGCGTGCGAACTTGACCCACCTGTCATCGGCGTCTGACCAGGGGCGAGTGGACCGCGGTCGACGACGGTCACCTCTGTGTATCCCAGCGCTGTCAGCTCATCGGCCAAGGCCGATCCGACCACACCCGCACCGATGATCAGAAATCGCGGTTGCACCACCCGGGGACTCCAAACGTTTGCGGCGAGACGGCCCGAACGTTGCGTATTACGCAACGCGTTCGTGCCCTACGCAACAAATGGTGAAGCCGCGCCAACCATGTGTCAAGCGGACAGCTCAATCGAGCAGCTCAGCCCGGGAAGCCGAGTCTCCGGCTCACGTCCAGGGCCGCACCACATAACCGAGGCGAGAACGCATCCATCGCGTCAGGTGTGAGCCGAAAGCTGGGTCCGGAGATACTCAGCGCCGCAATCACATCGCCGGTGTGGTCACGAACCGGCGCAGCGATCGCATTGAGGCCGTCCTCGAGCTCTTCGACTGCGCAGGACCACCCGCGCGCCGAGATCAGTTGCAGCTGCTCGCGCAACTCCGTCAGGTCGGTGATGGTGCGAGGGGTGAACCTCTCGAGTTCATCACCGAGGGTCTGCCCCAACCGCCCTTCCGGCACGGCGGCGAGGAGGACCTTGCCGCTGGATGTCGCGTGCGCGGGCGAACTCTGCCCCACCCAGGTTCGCAGCGCGATCCCGAGCGGGCCGCTCGCCTCGGTGATGTTGATCGCCCGATCACCTTCCAGGATCGCCAGATTCACCGTCTCGCCGGCCTCGTCGGCAAGCGCCTCACAGATCTCGCGACTCTCCTTACCCAGATCGCGGGTCGCCATCGTCGCCCCGGCCAACCGCACGATCGTGAAGCCGAGCCGGTACTTGCCGCGATCAGACAACTGTTCGACGAACCCCCGCGCCTCGAGGACCGAGACGATCCGGGACACCGTCGACTTGTGGACTCCGAGGGTGTCGGCAATATCCGACACCCCGCCCTGGCCCTGGCGGGCAAGGATCTCCAGCACCTGGAGGGCGCGGTCCACCGACTGGATCGATGCGGGACGGGTTTCACTCTCGGCTTCAGTCATCGTCGCTCAGCCTAATGCGGCGCTCCCGGGACACCGCCGGAACCGGCCGGTCGGCTTGACTGACGCTTCGCCGGATGCGACGCTGTTGCGCATACCGCACTTAGTTGCAACTGACGCAACTCAACCGTATTGAGTTGTACACCGACTTCATCGAGGCTGCCATGACAATCACTCCTGACCAGGCCGTTCAGCACTACTTGGTGTCCACTCTCGACGCCCTGCCGGCCGGGGAGGTTGCGCGTGTCACTCCCCCGGGTCAGCCACCCATCGCTGTGTTCCACACCGAAGACGGGGTGTTCGCGATCGACGACACCTGCACGCACCAGGAGACGTCGCTGGCCGACGGTTGGGTGGAAGGCTGCGCGGTGGAGTGCCCGCTGCACGAAGCCTGCTTCGACCTCCGGACCGGACTGCCGTCGGGACCCCCGGCGAAGATCGCGGTCCGCACTCATCAGACCCTGGTCGAGGACGGCCGGATCTACCTGCAGCTCTCCGGGCACGACGCCGCGTGAGCGGGACGCCATCGGACACCACGGCCGAACCATCGCTCGCAGACCCGTCCACCGCCTCCGTGGCGATCGTCGGGGCCTCGCTTGCCGGTCTGTCGACCGCCCGGGAACTACGCGCACTCGGGCACACCGGCGAGATCACCCTCATCGGGGCGGAGGGCCATCTGCCCTATGACAGGCCACCACTGTCGAAAGCTGTTCTGTGCCAAGGGTTGGTCAGCGTACCCGTCGGCCTGACCGACGACGAGGATGTGAGTGCGTTCCGATGGCGCCTGGGATCGTCGGCGATCGGCATCGACCATCACGCAGCCGGGCACGATGTACTGCTCGACGACGGCACTTCGGTCACCGCAGCGACCGTGGTGGTGGCGACCGGCGCTCGGCCGCGCACCCTGATCGGCGCAGACATGACCGGCGTACACACCCTCAGAACCCTTGACGATGCCCTCGAGCTCCGCGAATCCATGCAGCGTGGCGGTCACATGGTTGTGATCGGCGCCGGTTTCGTCGGATGTGAAGTGGCGTCGAGTGCAACAGCAGTGGGCATGGCGGTGACCATCGTCGAGGCGTCCGAGGCCCCCGGTGCGGCCCTGCTCGGTGCGCGACTGGCGCACTGGCTACACAGCGTGCACGCCGGCCACGGGGTGACCTTGCGTACCGGGACAGCGATCGAGACGATCAACGGAACCGCCCGGGTTGAGTCGGTGACGCTCGCCGACGGCACCGAACTACCGGCAGACACTGTGGTGATCGGAATCGGAGCCCTCCCCAACACCGAGTGGGCTGCCGCATCCGGGATGGCGATCGACCGCGGCTTCCTCACCGACGAACGGTGCGCCACCGCGGTGGCCGGCGTATACGCGGTCGGAGACTGCGCCCGCGTGTACAACCCCATCACGGCTACCCATGTGCGACAGGAACATTGGGCGGCGGCACTCGATCATGCACGACGAGCGGCGCGGTCGCTGCTGCGCCTGCCTCCGCCGAAGTACACGGCGCCGTACTTCTGGTCGGATCAGTATGATCTGAGGCTTCAGGTGTGCGGGACCATACCCGCGGGGCACTCGCCCACCATCGTCGAAGGCAATCTGGAGTCGGATCGCTTCGTGGCGGTGTATGGCGACGTCGACGAGCCCGTCGCCGTGGTGGCGGCGGGCGGTGGCCGCACTTTCACCCGACTACGCAAATACATCGACCGTTCAGAAGATCGGCGCCGAACCGCGCAGGTGCTCGAACACCAATGACGTTGTGGTCCCGGCCACCTCGGGACGCGAGTTGAGCATCTCCACGAACTGACGAAGCGTCTCGGTGTCGGCCGTGGCCACATGGAGCAAGTAATCGTCCGTACCTGCGAGAAAGAAAACGTCGATCACCTCGTCGTGCACACCGATCTCCGCCACGAAGCGACGGATCTGGCCGCGCGCGTCCGATTGCAGACTCACCGCCACCATCGCCCGTAGCGGTCGTCCAACCGCAGCCGGGTCGATATCGGCGAAGAACCCGCGCACCACTCCCATGTCGACCAACCGGCGAATCCGGCCATGGCAGGTCGAAGCGGCGATGCCCACCTCGGCAGCCAGGGCACTGTTGGACATACGCGCATCGGCTTGCAGCAACGCCAAGATCTTGCGATCGACATCGTCCAGCCCGGCCGCCCGCGGTCGAACATTATTCGGCTCAGGTGACATGCGAACCTCCGAGATCGAAGAATTATCGGAACAGACACGACTATCGAGAATTATCGTCACACATATTGCGCAGGAATCGAACAAGTTTCACGCTTGGACCTACCTCAAATCACAAGGAGTACGTCATGCGTGTCGGAATCCCACGCGAGATCAAGAACAACGAATACCGGGTCGCGGTGACCCCGGCAGGAGTGGCCGAACTGACTCGGCGGGGCCACGAGGTCATCATCGAGCAGAACGCCGGCGCCGGATCTGCCATCTCCGACACCGATTTCAAAGAAGCCGGCGCGCAGATATTGGGCACCGCCCAGGCCGTATGGGAGCAAGCCGAACTCCTGCTCAAGGTGAAAGAACCCATCGCACCCGAGTACGAGCTGATGCGAGAAGGTCAGGTGCTCTTCACCTACCTGCACCTCGCGGCGAGCAGGGCGTGCACCGACGCCCTGCTCCAGTCCGGTACCACTGCCATCGCCTACGAGACCGTGCAGGCCGCGGACGGTTCGCTTCCGCTACTGGCACCGATGAGCGAGGTCGCCGGTCGGCTGGCCCCGCAGGTCGGGGCCTATCACCTGATGCGGTCGGCCGGTGGACGTGGTGTGTTGATGGGCGGGGTCCCGGGTACCGCCCCCGCCGACGTCGTGGTGATCGGGGGCGGGGTCAGTGGTGTGAACGCCGCAACCATCGCAATGGGCATGGGGGCGACGGTGACCGTTTTCGACCTCGACATCGCCAAGCTCCGTGCGATCGACGCCCGCTTCTCCGGTCGGATACACACCCGGTACAGCACCGCGCTCGCGCTCGGCGAGGCGGTCAAGAACGCCGATCTCGTGATCGGCGCGGTTCTGGTCCCAGGCGCGAAAGCCCCTGTGCTGGTCTCCAATACGCTGGTGTCGGAGATGAGAGAAGGATCGGTCCTTGTCGACATCGCCATCGACCAGGGTGGATGCTTCGAGGACTCGCGACCGACCACACACGACGACCCGACGTTCATGGTGCACGGCTCGGTGTTCTACTGCGTGGCCAACATGCCGGGCTCGGTCGCCCGGACCTCGACGATGGCGCTCACAGGCGCAACCTTGCCGTACGTACTGAAGCTGGCCGATCTCGGATGGGCCGAGGCGCTGCGTCGCGACACCGCACTCGCCAAGGGCTTGAGCACCCACCGAGGTGAGATGCTGTGCCCGCACGTGGCAGCCGATCTCGAGATCCCGATGGGCGCATCGCCCTTCGACGACTCCGCTCACGCGGGTGGGTCGACGAACTCCCGAACAGACAAGTAGTGCGACATGTTCTCCATCCGCCGCTGGACCGCCGACACCTCTCGCACGGCCTGTCCGACAAGACTGCGGTCCAGCGGTGACAGTCTGGACATGGTGAGCACGTCCGTGGCCCTCTCACCTCTGTCGAGTTGGGCTACCTGGTAGGTCAACCGAATCTTCTGCAGTACCTCGAACACCTCGATGAGGGTGTTGGCGTTGTCCTCGGTGAGCATCGGACTACCTGCGGCAGCGCCCAACCGTGCGCGCGTACCCAACTCCGGACTCTGCACGCTCAACGCAGCCCACCGGGCAATGTTGATCACGGGAATCAACGCGTGGGACTTGATGTCGAATGTTCCACCGCGCCGCGACAACACGTCGCGCATCGAGCGGAGTTTCGCTCGGTACGACAGCGATTCGGCAAGCAGCAGTCGCATGGTGCCAGGATGCGACCGCACGTTGCCGAACACCTCGGACACGGCGGTGACACCGGGATCACCCCAGATGGGCCGGCCATCGAGCAGTAGGGAGGCCAAGATCATGCCTTTGTTGTCCAGGGGCGAAATCAGCCACTGCTTGGCCGCTTCCTGCCACTGACTGTGGGTGCGGGAGAACAGTGGCATCGCTGCCGATGCGCCGTTGCTGTCGATGCTCAGCCCGCAGCCGCGTAAGACCTCGCCGACCTCGGCGAACGCTGCGCGATACGCCGCTATCGACTCCGGGTCGTTCACCGATTCGGCGAACGAGACCGCACTGTCCACATCAGAACTGAGAACTGGTTCCCGGCGCGCGTTGCTGCCGAGCGACAGCCAGGTGAGGGCGGCGGGGTCCAATTCTGGGTGCCCACCCAAGACGATCTCGAGGGCACGGCGCACCACGGCATCGGTGACCACCGACAGAACGGCGGTGACCTCGAAGGACGGTCGACCACGTCGCAGCAGATCAGCCACCAGGTATCGCATCCGCTTGCCACGGTCCTGCAGGGTGTCGATCGAGTCGGCACGCGTGATCTGTTCTCGCAGAGCAACACTGATACCCGCAGGGGCATTGACGAAGTCACCGGGCAGAACAACTCCCCGCAGCGTGCCGCCCGGATCGACCACCGGGACGCAGGTCAGATCGTGCTCCAGAATGTTGACGAGTACGTCGGAAGCGGGCGCATTGGTCACCGCGGTGATCGCGGGGAAGGTCATGACCTCGTGCACCGGGGTCCGCAGATCTGCTCCGGTGGCGACCACCCGGGCTCGGATGTCGCGGTCGGTCAGCACACCGAAACGCCCGTCGTCACAGGGGATCACGATGTAGCCGCTGCGATGCTCGGTGATGGCCGATGCGGCCTCTCGCACCGTCATCGATCCGGAGCCGACCACCGGGGCCGTGCGGATCAGCTCGTCCACGGTGCCGTAGTCGTTGATTGACAACGAGTCGGTGCGTTGCGCGACGGTGAGCTTGCGGGCGAGGAACTCGGCGCCCGCAAGGGACGAGAAGACCGCCCGCACAGCGTGATTGGGGACACGACAGACCTGGACCGGGCCAGCCGCGATGGCGAGTGGCCCGATCGACGATCCGGTCAACATCGCCGAGTAGCCGAACACCCCGCCCGGCCCGAGGATCTCGTCCGGACCATCGGGTTTGTGATCGGGCGAGTTCCACAGTTCCACCTGGCCGGCTACGACAACGGCGAGTTCCTCGACGGGTCGACTGAATCCGTCCATGATCTGGCTTCCGGACTCGTGGTGCTCGAGCCGCGACGACGCAGCGATCCGTGCGATCTCCGACTCGTCGAGCGAGTCGAACGGCGGGTAGGCGGCAAGGAACTCCGCTATCTGGACCATTGACTCATCGTGCCAGGCCGGGACCCGATCAGCAGATCAGACCGGTCAGTGACTTCGGCAACTGCCGACGGGAGCGGTATGGGCCGACCACCGCGGCCCCCATGGGCCGGCTCAGCAACTCGCCTGCCACCCGGCTCGTGTCGGACACGGTGACCCGTTCGATCTTGCGAAGCGTCTGTTCGACGGAGAGCTGCTTGCCGTAGTTGATCTCGCCGCGTCCGTTGCGATGCATCCGGGACTGAGAGTCCTCGAGCCCCAGCACCATGCCGCCGATCAACGAACCCTTGGCGCGCACCAGTTCTTCCTCGGTGATGCCCTCGCGGGCAACCTGGGACAGGATCTCTCCGGTGACGGTGACGACCTCGGCCAGATGGTCGGGCGAACAACCGGCATAGACGGAGAACGCTCCGATGTCGGCAAACGAATCAACCGACGAGTAGACCGAGTAGGCCAGACCTCGCGACTCGCGGATCTCCTGAAACAGCCGAGAACTCAGCCCGCCCCCGAGCGCGGTGTTGAGCACCGACAGTGCCCATCGATCCGGATTGCCCCTGCCGGGCGCGCGAACACCGAGGAGGATGTGTACCTGTTCGGTGTCGCGATAGGACAACTCGAGTGATGGCAGGCCACCGATCGTCTTGCTTCCCACACGAATCGGGGCGGGCGCGGCGCCGCCGTCGAGATGACCGGCGAAGGTGGACCGAACTGCTGCGAGAACGTCAGCGTGTGAGACGTTTCCGGCGACCGACAGCACCATCTTGTCGGGTGTGTACCGACGACCGTGAAACGACTTGATCTGCGTTCGGGTCATGTCGGTGATCGATTCTGCCGACCCGATGACCGGCCGTCCGATCGGATGGTCCCCGTACATCGCCGTCATGAACAGATCCGCGAGCAGGTCTTCGGGGTCGTCGTCGCGCATCGAGATCTCCTCGAGCACAACGGTTCTCTCCACCTCGACGTCCTCGGCGCGGCAACGACCGCGCAGCACCACGTCACCGACGATGTCGATGGCCGTGGCCAGGTGCTCGTCGAGTACGTGCGCGTAGTAGCAGGTGTGCTCTTTGCCGGTGAAGGCGTTGAGTTCACCGCCGATGGCATCGATCTGCTGCGCCGTACTCGCTGCCGTTCGTGTGGGCGTCGACTTGAACAGCAGATGCTCGAGAAAGTGTGCCGCGCCGGCAACCGACGGCTTCTCATCACGCGAACCGACCGCCACCCAGAGGCCGACCGATGCGGACCTGACCCCCGGGATGTGTTCGGTGACCACCCGCAGCCCGCCGGGCAGCACGGATCTCCGTACTGCCCGGTGGCTTGCGGTCGACGCGGACTTCGGCCGCGACGAGGTCAAACCTGTTGCGTTGCTCAGGCGTTCGCCTCCGAGACGGGCTCCGCCTCGGCCGGGGCCGAAGCCGCGTCGTCGTCGACGGGGACGAGGCTGATCTTGCCGCGGTCATCGATGTCGGCGATCTCCACGCGGAGCTTCTCGCCGACGTTGACCACGTCCTCGACCTTGCCGATGCGCTTGCCCTTACCCAGCTTCGAGATGTGCACCAGACCGTCGCGGCCCGGGAGCAGTGACACAAAGGCACCGAACGTGGTGGTCTTGACGACGGTTCCGAGGAACCGCTCGCCCACCTTGGGCAGCTGCGGGTTGGCGATGGCGTTGATCATGTCGATCGCGGCCTGCGCAGACGGACCATCGGTGGCGCCGACGAACACGGTGCCGTCGTCCTCGATGGAGATGTTCGCACCGGTCTGCTCGGTGATCGAGTTGATCATCTTGCCCTTGGGCCCGATGACCTCACCGATCTTGTCGACCGGCACCTTGACCGTGGTCACGCGAGGCGCGTACGGGCTCATCTCATCCGGCTCGTCGATGGCCTCGGCCATCACGTCGAGGATGGTGATGCGGGCGTCCTTGGCCTGGGCGAGCGCTGATGCCAGAACCTTCGACGGGATGCCGTCGAGCTTGGTGTCGAGCTGCAGTGCGGTCACGAAGTCCTTGGTGCCTGCAACTTTGAAGTCCATGTCGCCGAAGGCGTCCTCGGCTCCGAGGATGTCGGTCAGGGCGACGTAGCGGGTCTGGCCGTCGATCTCGTCGGACACCAGGCCCATCGCGATGCCGGCAACCGGAGCCCGCAGGGGCACGCCGGCGTTGAGCAGCGACATCGTGGAGGCGCACACCGAGCCCATCGACGTAGAGCCGTTGGAGCTCAATGCCTCGGACACCTGACGGATCGCGTACGGGAACTCGGCGACGCTCGGCAGTACCGGCATCAGGGCACGCTCGGCGAGTGCGCCGTGGCCGATCTCGCGACGCTTGGGTGAACCCACCCGACCGGTCTCACCGGTCGAGTACGGCGGGAAGTTGTAGTGGTGCATGTACCGCTTGCTGGTCTCGGGCCCGAGGGAGTCGACCTGCTGCGCCATCTTCACCATGTCGAGAGTGGTGACGCCCATGATCTGGGTTTCGCCGCGCTCGAACAGGGCACTGCCGTGTGCGCGAGGAATGATGGCGACCTCGGCAGACAGCGAGCGGATGTCGGTGACACCGCGACCGTCGATCCGGAAGTGGTCGGTGAGGATGCGCCCGCGTACCAGCTTCTTGGTCAGCGACCGGTATGCGCCGCCGATTTCCTTCTCGCGGCCTTCGAACTGCCCGGCGAGCTGCTCGAGGATCTCACTCTTGAGTTCGTCGGTCTTGTCGTCGCGCTCGGCCTTGGCCGCGATGGTCAGGATCTCGGAGAGCTTGGCCGAACCTGCAGCCTCGACAGCGGCGAAGACGTCGTCACCGTACGGCGGGAACAGCGGGAAGTCGCCGGTGGGCTTGGCTGCCTCGGCGGCGAGCTTCTGCTGTGCCTCACACAGACGGGCGATGAACGGCTTGGCGGCCTCGAGTCCCTCGGCCACGATGGCTTCGGTGGGCGCCTGCGCGCCACCCTCGATGAGTTCGATCACGTTGTCGGTGGCCTCGGCCTCGACCATCATGATCGCGACATCGGCGGAGTCACCCTCGCCGGAGACGATTCGGCCGGCGACGACCATGTCGAAGACGGCGCCTTCGAGCTGCTCGACGGTCGGGAAGGCGACCCACTGGCCGGCCTTGTTCTCGTCGGTCGGGATGAGCGCAACCCGCACGCCACCGACCGGTCCGGAGAACGGGAGACCCGCGATCTGGGTGGACGCCGAGGCCGCGTTGATGGCCACCACGTCGTACAGGTCCTTGGGATCAAGGCTCAGGATGGTGACGACGACCTGGATCTCGTTACGGAGACCATCGACGAACGACGGGCGCAGTGGCCGGTCGATCAGGCGGCAGGTCAGGATCGCGTCGGTGGACGGACGGCCCTCGCGGCGGAAGAACGACCCCGGGATGCGGCCGGCCGCATACATGCGCTCTTCGACATCGACCGTCAGCGGGAAGAAGTCGAAATGGTCCTTGGGGTGCTTGCCGGCACTGGTGGCCGACAGCAGCATCGTCTCCTCATCGAGGTAGGCAACAACCGCGCCTGCGGCCTGCTGCGCGAGCCTGCCGGTCTCGAAACGGATGGTGCGGGTGCCGAAGGTGCCGTTGTCGATGACAGCGGTGGCTTCGGTGATCTCGTCGTCGTAGTCGACGGTGTCTGTGGTGGTGACGTCAGTCATGTGTTGATGGTTCCTCTCGTCAGGCGTCAGAGATGACGACCTGCTTACGGTCGGTCGACTCGCGGGCGAACACACGCGAGTAGGCCCTGAACCAAGAGGAGGCAATTGCACGTCGCGTGACGGCCATCGATCGAAGCCGCCGGAGAATCGTGTCTCCGGGAGCCACTACCGAGGACCGCTCACCTACTGCAGTGTGTCCGGGCCGCAGATGCCGACCGGGTACTGCCGCGCAAACGGCCGTGATCTTCTTGGTACAAAAGCCAACGCCGAGGATATCACTCGATATCCTCGGCGTTCGCACTCTCGGTGGTGCAGTGGCCTACCGGGGGCCATTGGACGCCTCCGGCGCAGGCCAGGTTGGGCCGTACTAGCGGCGCAGGCCCAGACGCTCGATGAGCGAGCGGTAGCGCTGCACGTCGACCTTGGCGACGTACTTGAGCAGACGACGGCGACGGCCGACGAGCAGCAGGAGGCCGCGGCGGCTGTGGTGGTCGTGCTTGTGCTCTTTGAGGTGCTCGGTGAGATCGGTGATGCGCTTGGTCAGCATCGCGACCTGAGCCTCGGGAGAACCGGTGTCGGTCTCGTGCAAGCCGTACTCGGCGAGAATGGTCTTCTTCTGTTCAACGGTCAAAGCCACTAGAAACTCCTGAAAATGCCGTCCGCGCGTTGATGGGAGAACTCCGGTGGTTTTGACCCACCACCCTCGAAGATCTTGGTGCAGCCACCGCGAACCGCAGCACACACCGACTGGCCACTGTACCGGCGCGGCGGTCACCAGGCCAAATCGAGGCCCGGACCCTCGGGTGGGCCGATGTGCGAGTCAGTCCCCTGGATTGGGCCCGGATGCCAGCACCACACGGGTCTCTTCGACATCGGCTGCGATCTGGTCGATCAACGACTGCACCGACTCGTACTTGACCTGCCCGCGGATACGGCCGACGAAGTCGACTGCGACGTGCTGGCCGTACAGGTCGGCCTTGGTGTCGAGAACAAACGCCTCGACGGTGCGCGTACGTCCGGAGAACGTCGGGTTGGTCCCGACCGACACGGCCGCCTGGTAACTCTCCCCCGGTTCCACCTGCCCGACGACCGGACCCGCTCCGAGAACGGTGAACCATGCGGCATACACGCCATCGGCAGGGATGGCCGAGTACATCGGCGGTGCCACATTGGCTGTGGGGAAACCCAATTCGCGGCCACGTCCGTCGCCACGGACGACAACGCCTTCCACCCGATGTGGTCGGCCGAGGGCCTCGGCCGCCGCCGCGACGTCACCTGCGTCGACACACGAACGGATGTACGTCGAGGAGAACGTCACGGCATGCTCACCCAGCAGTGACACCGCTTGCACACCGAACCCGAACTTCTCGCCGAAAGTTCTGAGCACCTCGACGTTGCCCGCGGCCTTCTTCCCGAACGTGAAGTTGTCGCCGACCACCACCTCTTGCGCGTGCAGGCGTTCGACCAACACTTCGTGCGCGAAGTCCTTCGGGGACTGGGCGGCGAGCACGGGAGTGAACGGCATGACGCAGAACACGTCTATGCCCAGCTCTTCGGCGAGCTCGGCCCTCCTGGTGAGGGTGGACAACTGGGGAGGATGACTTCCCGGGCGCACCACCTCGGCGGGATGGGGATCAAAAGTCATCAGTACCGCGGGCACACCACGCTCCTCGGCGGCCTTGGTCGCGGTCGTGATCAACTGCGCGTGACCTCGGTGCACGCCGTCGAAGACGCCGATCGTGACCACACATCTGCCCCAGTCCGCGGGGATATCCTCAAGCCCTCGCCAGCGCAACACGGCACAAGCCTACGACCCCGCCCGCGGGACCGCGACACCGAACTCCCCATGGCGATCTGACGTCAGTTGGTGTCGCGTCCTAAGCTCGACAGGTGCCTCCATCTGATGCTCCCGAAGAAACAGGGAAGGATCTCACCGACTCCGCCGACCAGCGGGGCGTGTCCGAGCTGTCCTCGGTGACGCAGGACTACCTGAAAGTGATCTGGACCGGCCAAGAATGGCGGCCGGAGAAGATCACCACCAAGATGTTGGCCGAACGTCTCGGCGTGTCACCGTCCACCGCGTCCGAGGCGATCCGCAAGCTCGCCGATCAGGATCTCGTGGTTCACGAGCGCTACGGATCGATCACGCTCACCGAGGCCGGCAGAACGGCCGCGGTGCTGATGGTCCGGCGGCATCGCCTGCTGGAGACATTCCTCGTCCGCGAGCTCGGCTACGGATGGGACGAGGTGCACGACGAGGCCGAGGTGCTCGAGCACGCCGTGTCCGATCGCTTCCTGTCGAGGCTGGACGCGAAACTCGATTTCCCCACCCGGGATCCCCACGGTGACCCGATACCGCAGGTGGACGGGTCGGTGCCGTCACCATCGGCCCGGGTGCTCGCCGATGTGGACGTGGGCACCGCAGGACGGATCGCTCGCATCGCCGACACCGACCCTGAGATGCTGCGCTACTTCGACTCGGTGGGCATCGCGCTCGACCGCACCATCGCCGTCCGAGAACGCCGCCCGTTTGCCGGCACCATCGAGATCTGTATCGACGGCGGAACCCCGATCGATCTCGGAGACATTGCCACACGGGCTATTTGGCTCGCCGACTGAAGTGAGCCGGGCTGAACTCGGCCGAGACGCTTCTCAGCGCAACGTCGCCGGCCGGACCACCATCACCGAGCTGGCTCTGCGGCCCTTTTCCTGCAGCAGCGCGATGGTGTGGCCCTCAGGGTCGATGGCCGCGTAGACCCCCGCCATCCCGATCGGCTCCAGCCAGCGCCCCTGACTGATCGACTCGGCTTCCTCCGCGGTGATGTTGCGATGGGCAAAAGCGAACTGCGCTGCTGCATCGATGTCGAGCGACACCGTCGGGTCGTCGGCCAACTCGGTGATCGTGCGCGCCACGTCGAGCCCGAACGGACCGACCCTCGTGCGCCGCAGTGCCGTCAGGTGGCCACCCACGCCGAGTTCGGCCCCGAGGTCCCGTGCCAGCGACCGGATATAGGTCCCCGCCGAGCACTCGACCTGTACACGCACATCGGTGTAGACCGCGTCGCCGTCCTGGACGGTGTCGATGTCGACGACGTCGAATCGCGACACCGTCACCTGCCTGGCCTTGAGTTCGAAGTCGGCGCCTTCACGGACCAGGGCGTGCGCGCGCTGACCGTCCACCTTGATGGCACTGACGCGGGCCGGGATCTGGCTGATCTCCCCCGTCAGCGGTTTGACCTCGGTGTGGATGCGCGCGTGGTCGAGGTCGCTCGTGTCGGTGCGGGTGAGAACGCTGCCCTCGGCGTCGTCGGTGTCGGTGGTCGCCCCGAGCCGGATCGTCGCGTCGTACGCCTTGGTGGTCAGCGACAGGAGGCCGAGCATCTTGGTTGCCCGCTCCACCCCGATGACCAGTACGCCTGTGGCCATGGGATCGAGTGTCCCGGCGTGCCCGACGCGCCGCGTCTTGAGCAGCTTGCGGCACGAGGCGACGACGTCATGGCTCGTGACGCCGGCCGCCTTGTCGATGATCATCAGGCCCGCGCCGTCGAGGCCTGAATGTGGTGGTCGAGAACTCACGGTCGACTCCTCAATGCACGATCGCGGTGACGATGAGACCGTCCTGGACCAACCAGCGCCCATCGAACCCGAGCAAGGGCCGGCCCCCGTCCACGGTGGCACCGTCCACGAGGAGTTCGGTTCGGAAAGTGCCCGTGCCCTCTGCGGTCTGCTCGAACGTGATGTGCGCATCCTCGAAACCGAGCCAACGTCTGGCCAGCGGGAACCACGCCTTGTAGGTGGCTTCCTTTGCGCAGAACAACAGGCGGTCCCAGTGCACGTCCGAATTCCGGGCCGCCAGTACTTCTCGCTCGGGCTCGATGCTGACGTGCTCGAGAACTCCCTCGGGCAGTGGCTCATGCGGTTCGGCATCGATGCCCAACGAACGGACCTGCATCGCATAGCCCGCAACCGCCGCCCGGTACCCGTCGCAGTGGGTCAGGCTGCCCACGATCTGACGGGGCCACAGCGGTTCACCGTTGTCGCCACGCAGGATGGGCACCGGTTCGACACCGAGCCGGCTCAGCGCCTCTCGTGCGCAGTTGCGGGTGGTCACGAACTCGCGGCGGCGTTTGTCCACGGCACGGGCGATCAACGAGGCCTCGGCAGCCATCGGCTCGGCGTCGACCATCTCGCCGAACGACTCGGCCACTGCGACCCCTGAGGGAAACAGCTTCTCGATCATGGTGTCTCGTCTCGCTTCTGTTCACGCTCGGCGCGGCGCACCTTCACGTCCTCACGTTTCTTGGCCAGCTTCTGGGCGAACTCCTCGGCACGTTCCTTGTAGTCCGGAGGCAGCTCGAACCGGGCGCCGTGTTCGGGCAGGTGCTCGGGCAGCAAACCGTCATCGGGAACGATCTTGCGCAGCAAAGGATCCGGCAGGCCGCGGCGGCCCCACTCACGCGGGTAGCCGACCGACACCTCTTCGAACCGCACCCCGTCGTACCAGGTGGTGCGGGGAATGTGCAGGTGCCCGTACACGCTGCACATCGCGTTGTACCGCAGATGCCAGTCGTCGGTGAGTTCACTGCCGCACCACAGGGCGAACTCGGGGTACATCAGTGCGTCGGTGGGCTCTCTTCGCAGCGGCCAGTGGTTGATCAGCACTGTGCGCTCGGCGGGGTCGAGTCGGTCGAGCCGACGGCGAGTCTGTTCGATGCGGGCCCGACTCCAGGCGTCGCGCGTCTGAAATGGCTCGGGCGACAACAAGAACTCGTCCGTGGCCACCACGTTGTTCTCCCGGGCGACAGCCAGGGCCTGCAGCTTGTTGACGGTGCCTTTCGGTCGAAAGGTGTAGTCGTACAACAGGAACATCGGCACCACGCGAACCGGTGCGGTCCCGTTACCGGGGTCGAACAGGGGGTAGATGTCCTCGGGTGTGACGACGCCCAGATCGCGGCACATCTGCACCAGGTAGTCGTAGCGTGCGACGCCGAAGATCTGCATGGGATCCTTGGCGGTGGTGTACAGCTCGTGGTTGCCCGGGGTCCAGATCACGGTCTCGAACCGCGCTTTGAGGCGGCGCAGGGTGTCGGAGATGTCGTCGGTACGTTCGCTGACGTCACCGGCGACGATCAACCAGTCGCCGTCGTCCTCGGGGCGGATCCGGTCGATGATCGATTCGTTCCCGCGGTGCGCGACATGCAGGTCACTGATCGCCCACAGTGTCGCCATGTCGCGTCCTTTCGCCGTTGTTCACAGATCTGCCCGTCTCGTCTTCCGCCCCGTCACGCGAGGGTAGTCGAAGGTTCGGGTGGACCCGGTTCAGGGCGTTGGGGTCGCCCGGATGCCACCTCGGTCCACCGGCCACTGCGCACTCGCCATGCACCGGTGATCAGCCGCAGCACCATGAACACGACAAGGCCGGTCCAGATACCGGCCAGACCCCAGTCGAACGCGAGCGACAACCAGATGAGCGGCAGGAATCCGATGATTGCCGACAGCAAGGTCGAGGTGCGCAGGAAGGCCGCGTCTGCGCTTCCGAGGAGGATGCCGTCGAGGGCGAACACGATGCCCGCGATCGGGAGCATCGCGACGAAGAACCACCACGGAGTGGACAGTTCGTCGAGTACCGCGGCGTCGGAGGTGAACACTCGCGGGAAGACGGCGTTGCCCGCGGCGAACATCGCGGCCAGGAGGACCGAGACACCCAGGGACAAAGCGATCACGCGGCGGGCGACTCTCCATGCTGCCGGAACCGCACCGGCCCCCAGGGCCGCGCCGACCAGGGCCTGGGCCGCTATGGCGAACGAGTCGAGGACGAGGGCAACGAAGTTCCAGAGCTGCAGGACGAGCTGGTGGGACGCGACCGCTGCGACGCCGAACCGGCTCGCCACGGCAGCTGCGGACAGGAAACACACCTGAAAGGCGAGACTGCGCATGATGAGGTCGCGGCCGAGGGTGAGCTGCGCTGCGATGACCGTCCATTGAGGACGCCTGGACACCGTCGATCGATCAGCGGGCCCGGCGCCCACCGGCGCCCGGCGCGTGACCGTACTGAACTCGCGGAGGACGCGGACCGCGAACAGGAAGCCGGCCAGACTCTGGCCGATGACGTTGGCGATGGCGCTGCCCACGAGCCCCAGGTGCGGCGCACCAAGCAGTCCGTGCACCAGGATCGGGCACAGAATTGCCGAAAGACCCAGTCCCGCAACCACGTACAGAATGGGACGCCGGGTGTCCTGCACGCCGCGCATCCAGCCGTTACCGGCCATCGACAGCAGGATCAACGGCACCCCACAGACCGCGATGCGCAGCCAGTGGACCGCCTCGGTGGCCACGTCACCGCCCCCGGTGAGCACCTCGAGGATCCAGGGGGCGGCCACCTGCATGACCGCCACGATGATCGCACCCACTGCCAGCGCTATCCACGTGGCCTGCAGCCCCTCGCCCACCGCGCCTGCCCGGTCGCCGGCGCCGAACTTCTGGGCGGCCCGGGCCGTCGTGCCGTACGACAGGAACGTGAGCTGGGTACTGACGACCGACAACACCAGCACCCCGACACCGAGCGCTGCGAGGTCGAGACCACCGAGTCTGCCGACAACGGCCAGATCGAGCATCAGGTACAACGGCTCGGCCACGAGGACAACCAAGGCCGAGGCCGACAACCGCAGGATTCGGCTGTTGGTGGGAGCGAGCTCCCCGGCGGGTGCTGCGGTCACACCGAGCGCAACAACTGCCCGACGACCTCCGTGGCCGTCCCGGTGGCGCCGTATCCCGCCGCGAGCCGATGACCGCCGCCGCCGTGTGTCCGGGCCAGCGGGACGAGGTCGACGTCCGACTTGGCGCGCATCGACACCGTCCACTGGCCCGGCGAGGCCTCCTTGAAGACAACCGCGACCTCGGCTTCGGAGGTGGTGCGCACGATGTCCACCACACTCTCGCTCTCTTCCCAGCCGAGCGCTGCGGTGGACTCGTGGTCGACCACGGCGTACACCAGACCACGTCCGGCAAAGGCGTGGGGAACAAGCTCCGCCGAGCCGAGGGCGGCGGCAACCATCGTCAGCCACGCGAATCGGTGGGTGTCGAGAAGTCGCCGAGTCCATCTCCGGCCGTCGACGCCCAGTTCGAGCAACCGAGCGGCGATCCTGTGTGATCGGGGGCTCGCCCACTTGAATGACCCGGTGTCGGTGACCACGCCTGCATAGAGACAGGTGGCGACCTCGACGTCGAGCGGCACCTCGAGCGCATCGATGATCTCGAGAACGAGTTCGGCCGTGCAGTCGGCAGTGGGATCGACGAAGTTGATCGTCCCGAAGCCGTCGTTGGACGCGTGGTGGTCGATCACCACCGATGACTGCGCCGCCTCCACGACCGCGGCCAGTGATTCCAGACGATGGATGCTGGCGCAGTCCACGGTCACCACGACGGGATGACCGACCACCTCGCCCGGCTCGACAAGCGTGTCCGCGCCGGGCAATTCGGCCAGCGCCGCAGGTAGCGTCGCAGAATCGGGGAAGCTCACCTCCACCACGGTGCCTCGGCGCCGCAGTGCTCCGGCTATGGCAAGGCCGCTACCGATGGTGTCGGCGTCAGGCCGCGTATGACAGAGGACGGTGACGTGCTCGGCAGATGCCAGCACGTCGACGATCGACCGCAGTGCGGAGGTGGCGGCGGTTTCGGTGGTGTTCACCTTTCGCCGGCACCCGCAGTACCCGCGCCTTCGTCGCCGGGATCACCATCGGCACGGGCCGGTTCCTTGTATGGGTCCGGGTCGCCGGCCGGGGCGGCATTGCGAGCCAGCCGGGCGACTTCCTCGTCCTGCTGGCGGGCGCGCTCGAGTAGTTCTTCGAGATCACGTGCGGTGTCGGGCACCTTGTCCAACACAAAGCTCAGTGTCGGGGTGAAGCGGACGCCGGTTCCGGCTCCGACCTTCGACCGCAGGATGCCGGTCGCCTTGGCCAGACCGGCCGCTGCCGCCGCGTAATCGGGTTCTTCGTCGAGCGACGGACCCATCACCGTGTAAAAAACCGTTGCATCGTGTAGATCACCGGTCACCTTTGCATCCGTGACGGTGACGTAGGCCAGCCGAGGGTCCTTGATCTCCTTGGCGATGGCCGTGGCGACAATCGATGAGATCCGCTTCGCCAACCGCTGTGCCCGTGCGGGGTCTGCCATGGGACCTCACTCCTTCTGTTCTCAGACCGGCCCGTGAGCCGAATTCTTCTCGAGTAATTGTGCTGCAGTGAGCTCAGTCGTCGTCGCTGCTGCGAATTCTGCGCCGGACGGACAACACTTCGACCTCAGGCCGCTGCATGACCAGATCCTCACTGGCATCGAGTATTTCACCGACGTGCCGGGAATCGGTGGCAACTGCCGCGACCCCGATCCGCGCCCTGCGGTGCAGATCGTGGTCGTCGACCTCGGCGACCGAAACGCGCAGACGCGCCAGTGATGCGACGATGGGCCGCACCACTGAGCGCTTCTGCTTCAGGGATCGGACATCTCCGAGCAGTAGGTCGATCTCCAGGGAGCCGACAAACATCACGTCCTGGTCCGGGATTACTCCCGGGCCTTCTCCCGCAACTCGTAGGTCTCGATGACGTCGTCGACCTTGATGTCCGTCGCCGACGTCACTCGCGCGCCTTCTCCCGCAACTCGTAGGCCTCGATGACGTCGTCGACCTTGATGTCCGTCGCCGACGTCATTCGCGCGCCTTCTCCCGCAACTCGTAGGTCTCGATGACGTCGTCGACCTTGATGTCGTTGTACGTGATCGTGAGACCGCATTCGTAGCCGTCGCGGACCTCGGTGACATCGTCCTTCTCGCGCTTGAGTGAGGAGATGGTGAGGTTCTCGGCGATCACGACGTTGTCGCGCAGCAGACGGGCCTTGGCGTTCCGGCGCATGATGCCCGATGTGACCAGACAACCCGCGATGTTGCCGACCTTCGACGAACGGAAGATCGCACGGATGTCGGCCCGACCCAGTTCGACCTCTTCGTAGATCGGCTTGAGCATGCCCTTGAGCGCGCTCTGGATCTCGTCGATGGCCTGGTAGATCACCGAGTAGTACCGGATGTCGACACCCTCGCGGTTCGCGAGTTCGGTTGCCTTGCCCTCGGCACGGACGTTGAACCCGATGATGATCGCGTTCGATGCCGACGCCAGGTTCACGTTGGTCTCGGTGACGCCACCGACACCGCGGTCGATGACCCGCAACTGCACCTCGTCGTCGATCTCGATACCGAGCAGCGCTTCTTCGAGCGCTTCCACGGTTCCCGAGTTGTCGCCCTTGAGGATCAGGTTCAGCTGCGAAGTCTCCTTCAGAGCCGAATCGAGATCTTCGAGGCTGATCCGCTTGCGGCTGCGTGCGGCCAGCGCATTGCGCTTGCGCGCGTTGCGGCGATCGGCGATCTGGCGGGCGATGCGGTCCTCGTCGACGACCAGCAGGTTGTCGCCTGCACCGGGCACCGAGGTGAAACCGATGACCTGGACGGGGCGCGACGGCAGAGCCGCCGTGACATCGGCGCCGTGCTCGTCGACCATCCGTCGGACACGTCCGTAGGCGTCTCCGGCGACGATCGAGTCGCCGACCTTGAGCGTTCCGCGCTGCACGAGCACAGTTGCCACCGGGCCGCGGCCGCGGTCGAGGTGGGCCTCGATGGCCACACCCTGCGCGTCCATGTCCGGGTTCGCCCGTAGGTCGAGTGAGGCATCCGCGGTCAACAGAACTGCTTCGAGGAGCGCGTCGATGTTGGTGCCCTGCTTGGCGGAGATGTCGACGAACATGGTGTCGCCGCCGAAGTCCTCGGCAACCAGACCGTATTCGGTGAGCTGAGCGCGGATCTTCTGCGGATCAGCACCTTCCTTGTCGATCTTGTTGACCGCCACGACGATCGGCACGTCGGCCGCCTGTGCGTGGTTGATCGCCTCGACCGTCTGCGGCATGACACCGTCGTCGGCCGCGACCACGAGGATCGCGATGTCGGTGGCCTTGGCACCACGGGCACGCATGGCGGTGAACGCCTCGTGACCCGGGGTGTCGATGAAGGTGACCAGACGCTCGTTGCCGTCCAGTTCGGTGAGGACCTGGTAGGCACCGATGTGCTGGGTGATGCCACCGGCCTCGCCTTCGCGGACCTTCTCGTTACGGATCGTGTCGAGCAGTCGCGTCTTACCGTGGTCGACGTGACCCATGACGGTCACCACCGGCGGACGTTGCTCGAGATCTTCCTCGCCACCGGCATCTTCGCCGTAGGTGAGGTCGAAGGAGTCCAGCAGCTCGCGATCTTCGTCTTCAGGACTGACGACCTGCACGACGTAGTTCATCTCGCCGCCGAGCAGCTCGAGCGTCTCGTCGTTCACCGATTCGGTGGCCGTGACCATCTCACCGAGATTGAAGAGCGCCTGCACCAGTGCTGCCGGGTTCGCGTCGATCTTGTCGGCGAAGTCGGACAGCGATGCACCGCGAGCAAGACGAATGGTCTCGCCGTTGCCACGTGGCAACCGCACGCCGCCGACTGCGGGAGCCTGCATGCTCTCGTACTCGGCGCGTTTCGCCCGCTTCGACTTGCGACCACGACGGACTGCACCGCCGGGGCGACCGAAGGCACCGGCTGCGCCGCCACCTCGTCCACGACCGCCACCACCGGGGCGTCCGCGGAACCCACCGGGGGGACCACCGGGAGCACCTGTCGGGGCTCCGCCGCCGCCGCCACCGGGACCGCCACGGTATCCACCGCCGCCACCGGGACCGCCGCGGGCACCACCGGCGCCGCCGGGTCCGCCACGTGCGCCACCGGGGCCACCGCGTGCTCCGCCGGGTCCACCCGGACCGCCTGGGCGGGCCGAACGAGCCGGCATGGCACCGGGATTGGGTCGAGGAGGCATGCTGCCGGGGCTGGGACGGGGACCGCCCTGACCCGGTGCCGGGCGTCCGCCGGTCGCGCCGCCGGGTGCGGGGCGCTGGCCGCCGCCGGGACGGGGGCCGCCCGTGCCGGGTGCCGGACGTGGTGCCGGACGCTCGACCGGAGCGGCCGTCGAATAAGGGTTGTTACCGACCCGCGGCGCACGCGGACCGGGCTTGGGGCCCGGAGCGGCCGGCCGTGCGGCCGGAGCCGGACGCGAAGGAGCCGCAGGCGGGGTCGCGGAGGCTGCCGATGCTGCGGGAGCTTGAGGAGCCGCCGGTGCCGGACGCTGGGGAGCGGGCCGGTTCTGCGGGGCCGGTGTCGCTGCCGGGGGCGCCGGGGGTGCTGCCGGTGTCGCCTTGGCTGCGGGAGCCGCCGGGCGCGGGGCGCCGGGCTTTGCGCCGGTCGACGGCGCGGCCGGAGCCGAACCGCTCGGTGCCGGCGCCGAAGGAGCCGGGGTGCGCGCGGCACCCGGCTTGGCTGCTGAGGGTTTTGCCGGGGCGCTGCCTCCGGCGTTTGATGACGGTGCCCCACCGTTGGCGGCGGGAGCGTCCTTCCCGGGGAAGGACTGGCGAAGTCGCCGGGCCACCGGGGCCTCTACGGTCGACGACGCTGATTTGACGAACTCGCCTTGTTCGCTGAGCCGGGCGAGTACTTCTTTACTCGTCACGCCCAGTTCTTTGGCCAATTCGTGCACGCGGGCCTTGCCTGCCACTGCTCTCCTCACTTGGAGGTCGAGCGGCATTGCCCGCTACGACCTCGGTCTACGTCCGAAACGTGCTCATCGCAAGAACTTCACGGTGTGCTCATGTCTTCTGCTACCTGTCCTTAGTGGCCGACTGCTGCCGGCCTCTCTGTGTGGCTACCGACTCGATCTCTCGGGTCAGTAGATCGGCGTCGACGGTCAACCCGCCGAGCCGAAATGCCCTTGCGAAAGCTCTGCGCTGCACCGCCATCACCAGACATGCCGGTTCGGGATGCAGCCAGGCTCCTCGCCCTGGCATGGTCTTTCGATGGTCGATCACAACAGCCGGGAGACCGTCGTCGGTGCAGACGACCAGCCGAACGAGTTCGGTGGCCGGGCGACACTGTCGACATCCGACGCAGGTACGCATCGGAATCTTCTCGCGGTGGGGCGAAGGATCACTGTGGACCACCGCAAAGTCTACCGTCCTGGGCGCTGCAGATGCCAATGCCACCCTTTCCGGCGAGTTTTCGGTCAGCTCGCACCCGCCGCAGACTCGACCTGGTCGGCATCGGGCTGGGCGTCGCTGCGGATGTCGATACGCCATCCGGTGAGCCTCGCCGCGAGCCGCGCATTCTGCCCTTCCTTGCCGATGGCCAGCGACAACTGGTAATCGGGAACCACGACACGCGCCGCCTTGGCAGCCAGATCGACCACCGTGACCGAGATGACCTTCGACGGCGAGAGCGCGTTACCGACGAACACCGCGGGATCGGTGTCGTAGTCGATGATGTCGATCTTCTCTCCGGCCAGTTCGCTCATCACGTTGCGGACCCGCTGCCCCATCGGCCCGATGCAGGCACCCTTGGCGTTGAGCCCGGCGACCCCGGTGTGCACCGCGATCTTCGACCGATGCCCGGCCTCGCGGGCCACGGCCACGATCTCCACCGACCCGTCTTCGATCTCCGGGACCTCGAGCGAGAAGAGTTTGCGGACCAGGTTCGGATGGGTTCGCGACAGCGTGATCTGCAGTCCACGCGCTCCGCGGGTGACCCCCACCACGTAGCACTTGATCCGCTCGCCGTGCACGTACTTCTCTCCCGGCACCTGTTCCGCCGGCGGCAGCACACCTTCTTGACCCGTTGCCTCGCTGCCGATCCGCACGACCACCATGCCGCGTGCGTTCGCCCGGGCGTCCTGCTGGACCACACCGCCGACGATCTCACCCTCGTGGGTGGAGAACTCGCCGAAGTTCTTGTCGTGCTCGGCATCTCGGAGACGCTGCAGGATGACCTGGCGTGCGGTGGTCGCCGCGATCCGCCCGAATCCCTCTGGTGTGTCGTCCCATTCGGAGATGACGTTGCCGTCCTCGTCACGTTCCTGCGCCATCACCCGGACCTGACCCGACTTGCGGTCCACGTCGATGTACGCGTGGGGCGCAAATCCGTCGGTGTGGCGGTACGCGGTCAGCAGAGCCGACTGGATGGTCTCGATGACGGTGTCGATCGAGATGCCCTTCTCGGCCTCGATCATTCTCAACGCTGCGATATCGATATTCATTTGTTCCCTTTCCGTCTTGCCTCGATCTGTTCGGGATCGAGGCCGCACTTCTCTAGTTCCGCAGGGGACGGTTCACCGAAGTCCACCTGTACGAACGCCTTGCGTACCGCCGCCAACTCAACCTCCCGGATGGTCAGCCCCCGGCCGGACTTGATGACCACCGACACGCTGTTCTCGTCCCCGGCCAGTCGCCCCACCCGCCCGGCTACCCGCTCCGGCGGCTCACCGACGAGGTCGACGACAACCTTGCGCCCGGCGGCGCGTCGCCAATGACGTGCTGCCGTGAGCGGGCGGTCCACGCCCGGCGATGTCACTTCCAACACATAGGTGTCGAATGCGGCAACCGGGTCGGCCGCCGTCGTGTCGCCGACGGAGTCGTCGGATTCGGCCGGAGCGTCGAGCACTTCGGAGATGGATCTGCTCAGGGCTGCCAGTTCGTCGAGTGTGGCGCCACCGTCGCGGTCGACGACCACCTTGACCACGTTCTCCGCACCGGAGGCGGACACCGTCAGTTCCTCGACGTCGTAGCCGTTCTGAGCGGCGATCGGCTCGAGCAGTGCGCTGATCCGGTCCTGGTCGATTGCCCCGGGCATCGGCGTCTCCTCCATGTGCAGTTGTCGGTTCCCAGCATGTCGAGCGGTCGATCGTCGACCGCATGCCTTCGCATCGGCGATGCGGCGTGTGGCCATCAGCTTAACGCCCCGCGGACACCGTTTCGCCCACCTGCTCGGTCGGCAGGGCACGCGACCCACCGCGCACCGCCAGAGTCTTCCGTTGCCGAGCGCGACTGGCACTATGTGAACCTGTGACGGTCAGTGACGTACGAAACTCGATGGACCTGGTGAGGTCCGTGGAACCCTCGGGCTCCACCAGCTGGAGTCCGACGCGGCGGGTTTTCCTGCGATCGACGGTTGTGTTGTCGGCGGGTGCGGCCGCGGTGGCGACGGTGGCTTCATGCGGCGACAGCGCGGAGGTCACCGCGAAACAAAAGCTCGCCGACCAGCTACTCCCCCAGGTCGCTTCCGCGAACGCCGACGCAATTGCCGCGACGGTAGCGGTGACGACCAATCCCGACCGGGCGGCCGCACTGACCGTGATCGCGCAGGAGCGCAGCACGCATGCACGGGCGCTGACCGACGAGATCACCCGTCTCGACAGCGGACGCGCGAAAACCGCATCGAGTTCTGCGGCGCCGAGTCCGAGCCCGCCGGCCCCACCGACAATCGATCAGTTACGTGCACAGCTCACCGCCTCCGCCCGGTCGGCCGGTGACCTGGCGGTGCAGACGCAGGGGTACGTCGCCGGCCTCCTCGGGTCGATCAGCGCCGGCACCACAACAGCTGTGGCGGTGCAACTCTCGTGACCGTCACCACCGACGCCCTCGCGGCGACACTGGATGCGGAGAACGCGACGATCTTCACCTACGGGGTGGTGGCGGCCTACGCGGCCGCGTCCCGCGCACAGACCATCGCCGAGTTCACCGCCGAACATCGATCACGCCGAGAAGAGTTGACCGCGGCTCTCACCACCGCCGCGGCCGAGGTGCCCGAGGCCGCACCCGGTTACGATCTGCCGCAACCGATCACCGACCCGGTTTCTGCCCTCACCGTCGCGCTGTCCACCGAAGAGGACTGCACGATCGCTTACCGCGCCCTGCTGGAACGCGCCGAGGACGCCGCCGCACGCGGCCTGGCGCTGGGCGGATTGACCGACAGCGCCCGCCGGGCTGCGACATGGCGTCTGGCGCTACGGATCTCGCCGTCGACCGTCGCGTTGCCCGGCAGCACGATCTGAGTCAGCGGCCCGCAAGCAACGTCTCGACCGCCACGTCGGAAGCGACCTCGGTGGCCTCGCCGGTGAAGCGATCCCGGATCTCCACCGTGCCGTTCGCCCAGCCACGACCGACCACCACCACCACGGGCATGCCTAACAGTTCGGCGTCCTTGAACTTCACTCCGGGCGAGGCCTTGCGGTCGTCGATCAACACGGACATACCGGCTGCGTCGAGGTCGGCGGCCAGACTCTGCGCGCCGGCCCACGCCTGCTCGTCCTTGTTCGCTATCACGAGGTGGATGTCGAAGGGCGCCACCGACTTCGGCCACCGCAGCCCCTTCTCGTCGTGGTGTTGCTCGGCGATCACGGCGACCATCCGGGACACGCCGACCCCGTAGGAACCCTGGATGAGCCGGACGGGCTTGCCGTTTTCGCCGAGGACGTCCACATCGAATGCGTCGGTGTACTTGGTACCCAGCTGGAAGATGTGGCCGATCTCGATCCCCCGGGCGGTCACGAGGGTGCCCAGGCCATCGGGCGACGGATCCCCGTCGCGCACCTCGGCGGCCTCGATCGTGCCGTCGGGCACGAAGTCGCGCCCGACCACCAGGTCCACCACATGCTTGCCCGGCTCGTTCGCGCCGGTGATCCACGCGGTGCCGTCGACGATCCTGGGGTCGACCAGATAGCGCACACCATTGTCCTGCAGGGCCTTCGGGCCGATGTAGCCGCGGACCAGAAAAGGGTTGTCCGCAAAGTCGGGGTCTGTGATGAGTTCGGGCGCAGCAGGTTCCACAGCTGCTTCGAGCCGCTTCATGTCGACTTCGCGATCCCCGGGTACACCCACCGCGAGCAATTCGGTCGTGCCGTCGGGATGGCGCAGCTTCACGACCACGTTCTTGAGCGTGTCCGCCGCAGTGAAGGCGCGATCAGGGAAGGTCTCCTGTGCCCACGCCACGAGCGTGTCGATGGTGGGGGTGCTGCCGGTGTCGTGCACGGTCGCCTCGGGCAGGCCCTCGATGGGGCGCGCCGGCGGTGCCGGGGTGATGACCGCCTCGACGTTGGCGGCATACCCGGATTCGGGACTGCGGACATAGGTGTCCTCGCCCACCTCGCTCTCGGCGAGGAACTCCTCGGACGCGCTGCCCCCCATCGCGCCGGACGTGGCGGCCACGATGACGTACTTGACCTGGAGCCTGCGGAAGATCGCCTGATACGCCTCTCGGTGGGCGTCGTAGGACGCCTTCGATCCGTCGGTGTCCAGGTCGAAAGAATACGAGTCCTTCATGATGAACTCACGGCCGCGCAGGATGCCCGCACGCGGGCGTTCTTCATCGCGATACTTGGTCTGGATCTGGTACAGCGTGACCGGGAGGTCTTTGTAGGAGGAGTACTCCCCCTTCACCAGCTGCGCGAACAGCTCCTCGTGTGTCGGTCCGAGCAACATGTCGGCGCCCTTGCGGTCCTTGAGCCGGAAGAGGGCATCGCCGTATTCGGTCCAGCGGCCGGTGACCTCGTACGGGTCGCGCGGGAGCAGCGCAGGCAGAGAGATCTCCTGGCCTCCGATGTTGTCCATCTCTTCGCGCACCACGGTCTCCACCTTGCGCAACACCTTCAGGCCCAGGGGCAGCCAGCTGTAGACGCCTGGGGCAACCCGACGGACATAACCGCCGCGGACCAGCAGCCGGTGGCTGGGTACCTCGGCGTCGGCTGGGTCGTCGCGCAGCGTGCGCAGGAACAGGGTCGACATGCGTGTGATCACGGTGTCACCTTAACGGGGTCTGGACGCCTTCCCGGCGGTGCCCGGTCACGGCTGAGCCGTCGGCGATACGGTGTTGCACTGTGCTGATCGTGTTACCCCCCTCGGAGACCAAGGCCGGAGGCGGCCGCGGCGCCCCACTGGACCTGGACGCGTTGTCGTTGCCCACCCTGACGCCCATCCGCCGCAAGCTGGCCGAGGCCATCGTGTCCCTCGCCGACGACCACGACGCGAGCCGCAAGGCTCTGGGCCTGGGGGCTTCGGCAACGCCCGAGATCGAGCGGAACGCCCTGCTGTGGACGAGTCCGACGCGACCGGCGATCGAGCGGTACACCGGTGTGTTGTTCGACGCACTCGACTACCCGTCGCTGAGCCGGGCAGGCAAGAACAAGGCGATCGACCGTCTCGCTGTCGGCTCGGCACTGTTCGGCGTCGTGCGAGCGGGTGACCTGATCCCCGCGTACCGACTGTCCGCCGGGTCGAAGATTCCCGGGTTCAGAACGCTGGCAGCCGAATGGAAACCCGCGCTCCCCGAGGCCCTCGCAGCTCTGGGCGAGGATGTGGTCATCGACCTGCGGTCGGGTGGTTACCAGCAACTGGGTCCGGTCCCCGACGCCATCACGGTGACCGTGCTGACCGAGGGACCCGACGGCACACGCACCGTTGTCAGCCACTTCAACAAGCACCACAAGGGTGTGGTGGCCCGCTCGCTGATCCGGTCTCGCAAACAGGTGCGCGACATCAACTCGCTGGCGGCAATCGTCGCCGACGGGGGTCAGCGAGCCGAGGTGGCCTCTGAGCGGGAGCTGATCGTCCTCACCGACTGAGCGAAAGGCTCAGGGTCAGGCAGTCAGTTCGTTCGGGTCGATGTCGGTGTGAGCGGCCTCCTGGGCCGCTTGCCCCTCTGCGACGTCCTCGGGGGTGAAACGCATGAACAACACCACCACACCGGCGAGGACGGCGATCGCCGCGCAACAGACGAACGCCAGCCCATAACCGCTGGCGAGCGCATCGAGCTGGCCTGCGTCCATCTCTTCCACCGGCCCGGTCACCCCGCCCTCGGACAGTGTCCGCGAGGTCACCATCGCCCCGACCGCGACCAGGGCAATCGCTCCACCGAGGTTCTGGGCCACCTGCGCGAGCGCGGTCAGCGGTCCGATCTCGGTGGGCCCCACCCCGGCGACCACAGACAGCGTCAGCGGGATCACCGCCATACCCACGCCGGCGCCGATCACGATCACCGGAATGAAGATGTGCGGCATGTAAGCGGGAGCGTCGCGGGCGATCGCGGCAGCATAGGCGCAGCCCGCGACCACCACCGAACCGCCGGCGATCACCAGCCATCGCGGCTGGAAACGCAACGACAGCTTGGATGCGACGGCCGCCGCGATCCCTAGACCGAACGCGAACGGAACCACGGCCATGCCGCTCTGGATCGGCGAGTACTTGAGAATACCCTGCAGGTACAGCGAGATGAAGACCGCCATGCACATGATGATGGCGCCCGCCAGCAGGATCGCGACCAGCGCTGCGACGCGGCTGTGGTTGGCGAACAGACTGAACGGCAGGATGGGGTTGTCGGCATGACGCTCGACCATCACAAATGCGATCAGCGCACAGATCCCCAAGATGAGCGGGGCCACGACGATCGGCCGTAACCAGCCTCCGGGTCCTTCGTTCACCGCCAGCACCACCAGGGAACAGCCGGCGGTGCCGAGTACGGCACCCCGGACGTCGAGCGGCAGTCGCTCACCCTGTGACTCCTGGAGGACGAAGATGGCGCCTATCGCGACCAGCAGCCCGATCGGGACGTTGATCAGGAACACCAGCCGCCAGGACAGTTCGGTGAGGACGCCTCCCGCGATCAGACCCGCCACCGAACCGATCCCGGTCATCGCGGCGTAGACCGCAAATGCCTGGTTGCGGGGTTTGCCCGGCGCGAATGTGGTCGCCACCAGGGCCATTGCGGTGGGCGCGGCCACCGCTGCCGAAGCGCCTTGCAACCCGCGCCCGATGATCAGGCTGAACGGATCCCAGGCGAGTCCGCAGAGCAGAGAAGTGACGGTGAAGGCCGCGACACCCCCGACGAACATCCTCTTGCGTCCGAAGGTGTCGCCGAGCCTTCCGCCGAGCAGCATCAGACCACCGAACGCGAGCACGTACGCAGTGATGATCCACGCTCCGGCGCTGTCGGAGAGCTCCAACGCTGTCTGTATCCGTGGCAGAGCCAGGGCGGCGACCGTGCCGTCGAGCACCACGAGCAGCTGCATACCGCCCAGCACGACGATCTGCGGACCCCACACGCGGGTCTGTCCGACGTCAGCAGACATGCGTGTCGATGAGGTCATGGACATCGACGGTACCGCCGCCTGGTCGCCATTTCACAATCAAGCTTGTCACGGTCCGGTCGCGGGAGTCCCGGTGCTGCCGGTTTCCGCGTCGAACCCGGCGACCGGGCCGATCACCACGATCGCGGGCGGTCGAACGTTCTGCGCGCGTGCGTCCGCGGCCGCCGCAGCAAGCGTCGAGCGCACGACCCGCTGGCTGTTGAGGGTGGCGTTCTCGATGATCGCGACGGGCGTCGCCTCGTCCCGGCCGCCTGTGAGCAGAGCAGCGGTGAACACGTCGAGCCGCTCGACGGCCATCATCAACACGATGGTGCCGCGCATCTTCGCCAGTGCAGGCCATTCGACGAGGGAGTCGGGATGATCGGGCGGGATGTGCCCGGAGACCACCACCACCTCGTGGGTCATCCCCCGGTGCGTCACCGGGATGCCGGCGGCCGAAGGGCCGGCGATGGCGCTGGTGATCCCGGGGACCACCGTCACCGGCACACCCGCGGCCACACATGCCGCGAGCTCCTCGAACCCGCGGCCGTACACGTACGGATCCCCACCCTTGAAGCGGACCACGAACTTGCCTGCCTTGGCGCGGTCGATGAGGACCTCGTTGATCGACTCCTGTTTCATCGCCCGTCCGTAGGGGACCTTCGCGGCATCGATGATCTCCACGTGCGGGCCCAGCTCGGCGAGCAGCGCCGGCGGCGCGAGACGATCGGCGACGACCACATCGGCAGCGGCGAGCAACCGCCGACCACGCACCGTGATCAGGTCCGGGTCACCCGGACCACCTCCGACGAGCGCGACCCCGGGTGGCTGTGAACCGTGTGCAGCCGCCTCCAGACCGGCAGCGCCCAGCTCCCCGCCGCCGAGCGCCTGGCCGATCGCGGTCCGGACCGCGGCAGACCGTCGATGGTCACCACCGGCCAGCACACCGATGCTCAGGTGGTCGTGCCGTAACGACGCAGGGGTCACGGCGGTACCGTGCCGCGCATCGTCGGCGCGAACACAGAAGATGCGCCGCGATTCGGCCTCGGCCACCACCGCGGCGTTGACCTCGGGATCGTCGGTGCACGCGAGCGCATACCAGGCATCTGCGAGATCGCCGTCGCGGTATTGCCTCAGCGACAACGTGATGCCCGGGAACGATTCGACTGTCGGGGTCGCCTCGGGGGCGATGACGTGGATGTCCGCGCCGCTGTCGGCGAGGGTGCCCAATCGTCTCTGCACCACCGAACCCGCACCGATGATCACCACCCGACGTCCGGACAAACTGAGCCCCACCAGGTAGTGATCGGCCTGCTGGCCTTCGAGTTCCTTGTCCGACATGCGATAAACCGTACCCAGCGCACTTCGTGTGCGCGGTCGGCACCTAGGGCGTCGCGCTCGTCAGTACTGCGAAACGCTGTCGAACGCGGTTCTCGCCGCCCGCACCAGGCGCGCGACGACCTCCGGCCTGCCTGCCGGATGAGTGTGCAGATACGACGCGTGCACGTTGCCCTTCACCCAACCCTCGATGTGGGCCACCCCATCGCGCCGCCACCCCCAGGCGCTCGGCTTCGAGCCGTCGAGAGCCGTGATCGTGGTGCGGTGGAACTCGTGCCCCCGCATCCGGGAGCCGGCATCGAACAGCACCGAATCCGTCAGGGCGACGGCGTCCCGGTAGCCGAGTGTCAGTGTCTTGCCGAAGGTTCCACGCAACGGGAGCACTCCGGCCATCACATGATCATCGAGGCTCTGAGCCAGGTACAGCAGTCCCGCGCATTCGGCGTGGATGGGGATCCCGGAATGTGCGACTGTGCGCAGCTGGGTCAGCAGCCGCCGGTTGGCGGCAAGCGCGGCGGCATGTTCCTCGGGGAATCCGCCACCGATGACGACACCGGAACACCCATCGGGTAACAGGTCGGTGAGGGGGTCGAACGGCACCACCGAAGCGCCGGCGGCGGCCAGGAGTTCGGAGTGTTCGGCGTACCCGAATGTGAAGGCCGCACCGGACGCCAGTGCGATGACCGGCCTGGTGTGGGCCGCCACAGATTCGTCGACCCCGACCTCCAGTTCCGGTGACCACATCGGGCCGACGGCACCAGCACCGATGTCGGCGGCGGCGACCAGGGCCGCCAGATCGACTGCGCCGCCGATCAGTTCGGTCATGGCGTCGATTGCGGCGACCGCTTCGGGCCCACGTTCGGCAGCGGGTATCAAGCCCAGGTGGCGCGAGGGCACGGCCATTGTGGCGTTGCGGGGAACGGCGCCGAACACTTCCAGCCCGGCGCGGGCACAGGCCTGGCGAAGCACGAACTCGTGACGGGGGGAACCGACCCGGTTGAGGATCACACCCCGGATGTCGATGCCGGGATCGAAGCTGACGAACCCGTGCAGGATCGCGGCGAGGCTCTGACTGTGTCCGGATGCGTCGATCACCAGTACCACCGGCGCACCGAGTAAAGATGCGACCTGAGCGGTGGATCCGGGCGCGATCGCCGGCATGTGGTCTTCGGTGATGCGGCCGTCGAACAACCCCATGACGCCTTCGACGACGGCGATGTCGCAGCCGGCGGATCCGGCTCGATACAGCGGACCGATGCGGTCCTCGCCGACGAGCACGGGGTCGATATTGCGGCCCGGCCGGCCCGCCGCCAGTCCGTGGTAGCCGGGGTCGATGTAGTCGGGGCCAACCTTGAAGGGCGCGACACGGTGCCCGGCCCGGGCCAGAGCGCCGATCAAACCCGTTGTGACAGTGGTCTTACCGCTCCCGGACGCCGGAGCCGCGATGACGAGTGCCGGCGGAGCCGTCACCACTCGATCCCCTTCTGACCCTTGCGACCGGCATCCATCGGGTGCCGGGTCTTGACCATCTCCGTGACGAGGTCGGCGGCGTCGACCAGCGCGGCCGGAGCGCGACGACCGGTGATCACCACGTGCTGTTTGCCTTCCCGAGACCTCAGCACCTCGATGACGTCGTCGACGTCCACCCACCCCCAGTTGAGTGGATAGGTGAACTCGTCGAGGACATAGAACTCGTGGGTCCTCTCGAGGATGCGGCGCCGGATCTCCAGCCACCCCTGGGCAGCCTGCTCGGCGTGGTCCGATTCGTTGCCCGAGTGGCGGATCCACGACCAGCCCTCACCCATCTTGTGCCACTGCACCGGACCACCCTGGCCTGTCTGGGCGTGGAGTTCACCGAGCGCGGTGAGTGCGGACTCTTCGCCGACCTTCCACTTGGCACTCTTGACGAACTGGAACACGCCGATGTCGAGGCCGGCATTCCAGGCACGCATGGCCATCCCGAAAGCTGCCGTTGACTTGCCCTTGCCGTCACCGGTGTGAACAGCCAGCACCGGCAGGTTGCGGCGCGCCCGGGTGGTCAGACCGTCGTCGGGGATGACCGATGGAACTCCCTGTGGCACAGCTCTTCCTCTCTCGATGTGGTGGTCTGTGAATGCCCGGCGTCTACATCCGTGCTCAAGCCGCCGCGCGGATGACGCCCGCGACACCACTGGCGGTGAGGTCGGCGAGTTGCACGCACTGACCACCGAGGCCGTTGGCGAGCGTTGCCGCAAGCCCGAGACGGATCATGCCGTGCTCACAGTCGATCACGATGGATGTGGTCCCGTCGCGACGGAGCCGGTCGGCCGCCACGGCGGCCCTGGGCAAGGCGCCCGCTCCGGCGGTCGCCCGGCCGTCGGTGAGCACCACCACCAGCGGGCGTCGATGAGGCTCTTTGTACGCGTTCCGGCGGATCACCTCGCGAGCGGTGAGCAGGCCTTCGGCCAGCGGGGTGCGTCCGCCGGTGCGCAGACCGGTCAGCCTCCGTACCGCAGCGTCCACGGACCGGGTCGGCGGAACCGCGACCTCTGCTCCGTCACCGCGCACCGTCACCACGGCGACACGATCACGTCGCTGGTACGAATCGCGCAGCATGGACACCACTGCGCCAGACACTGCGTCCAGGCGCTTACGTGCCGCCATCGATCCCGACAGGTCGAGCACGAAGACCACCAAGTTGCCTTCTTTGCCGCGGCGCAGCGCACCCCGGACGTCTTGCGGTAGTACCTGCAGTCGCGTGTTGCCCCGCTCGAGGTGGCCTTCCGCGGCGGCCAGAACCGTGCCGATCAGGTGTACGCCACTTCCGCCTTCGGTGACCGCTCGAACTGCCTGCCCCCGTACGCTCAGCGATTGCGAACGTCGACCCGGCTCCCCGGCGCCAACACCCACGGCACTGATGGGTTTGACCTTGCCGGACGCGCGGGTCGGCGAGAATCCGCCGCTCGGCGGGGTTGCTCCCCCACCCGTCGGGCCGTCCGGACCGGGGTCGTCGGGGTCGGGATCGGGGTCGGTGTCCGCCGGATCGCCGGGCGGCGGCGATTCGGGTTCTGGCCCGGGCGTTTGTTCTTCCGAGTTCTGACTGTCCGGCTCGTGCGACTGCTCGTCCGCCTTCTGCAGGGCGTCGTCGAGTTGGTCCTCGGTGAGACCGGGCTCATCAAAGGGGTCGCGGCGACGTCGGTGCGGTAACGCGAGTTCCACCGCACGCCGCACGTCGATGTCCTCGACAAGCTCCGAGCCACGCCATGCGGCGTGGGCCCGGGCCGCACGGGCGACCACGAGATCACCGCGCAGACCGTCCACCTGGAGTTCCATGCAGATCGCCGCGATACGCCGGAGTTGGGCCGGCGGCAGCCGTACCGATCCGACCATCGAGCGTGCCCGCGCGATGGCTACGGCCACCTCGGCGTCCTGGTCGGTGAACCGTGCCGCGAAACCTGCCGGGTCGTCTTCATACGCGAGTCGGCGTTCCATCACCTGGACGCGCGTCGCGATCTCCTGCGGCGCGGCGACATCCACCGCCAGTCCGAATCGATCCAGCAACTGCGGGCGAAGCTCACCCTCTTCGGGGTTCATCGTTCCCACGAGGACAAAACGGGCCGCCTGCGTGTGCGAGACGCCGTCACGCTCGATGACCACCCGGCCCGTCGCCGCTGCGTCCAGCAGCACGTCGACGAGGTGGTCGGCGAGCAGGTTGACCTCGTCGATGTAGAGCACTCCGCCGTCGGCGTTTGCCAACAGTCCTGGCGTGAAAGCTTTTTCACCCTCGGACAGAATTTTTTGCAGATCGAGTGAACCGACCACCCGATCCTCGGTGGCACCGATCGGCAATTCCACCACTGATGCCCGGGTGTCGTCGCGAGCAGGCAGCAGCGGACCGAGCGCCCTCACCACGGTGGTCTTGGCCGTGCCCTTTTCGCCCCGGATCAGCACGCCACCAATCGACGGCGCGATGGCGGCGAGGATGAGCGCCAGCTTGAGCTGTTCTTGTCCGACAACAGCACTGAACGGAAAAGGGAGGTCCAGCACGGCATTGCTGTCGTGCCCAGGGCCCCGGGCTGAGGCTGTCTCTCGGGAGAGGGGATCCTTCACACCGTCAGCGATGTCCGCCGCCGCGAACCATCGGCACATGTGGGACGCCGTCGAGCAGATGCTCCTCGCCGTCGACGACGAAACCATGCTTGGCGTACATGTCGATGAGGTAGGTCTGCGCATGAATACGGCAGAGGTCCGAACCGACGTCTGCCAGAGCCGTCTGCAGCAGCCGGGTTGTGTGACCCTGACCTCGGTGCGCGCGGTCGGTGCACAGGCGGCCGATCCGGTAGGACTTGCCGCCTTCGTGCTCTTCGAGCAGTCGCAAGGTGCTGATGATCTCGCCGTCTTCTTCGAGCCACAGATGCCTCGTGTCCGGATCGAGGTCGCGCCCGTCGAGGTCGAGATACGGGCACGACTGCTCGACGACGAACACCTCCACTCGCAGCTGCAGGATCTTGTAGAGGGTCGACATCTCGATGTCTTGGGCCCAGCTGCGGTGCAGGCTCGCGGTGGCGGTCATATGCAAGTGCCTATCACACGGTGCTCGGCGTCGCCAGATGAGCGCCACGCTCATTCGGCGTCGTCTCGACAGTGTTCTGCAGTCCGAGAACCTTGGACGTGTGGTCCCAGATCTGCTCGAAGAGACGGGGATTGTCGTTCAGTTTGTGGCCCAGCGACGGGATCATGTCGGACAGCTGCGGCTGCCACGCCTCGTAGTGCTTCGGGAAGCAACGCTGCAAGACATCGAGCATCGCCGGGACGGCGGTGGAGGCACCGGGCGACGCGCCCAGCAAGCCTGCGATGCTGCCGTCCTCCGCGGCGATGACCGCGGTCCCGAACTCGAGCACACCGCCGCGCCCCTGCTTGCGGATGACCTGCACGCGCTGGCCGGCGACGATGAGCTCCCAGTCTTCGCCCTGCGCCCTCGGCACGAACTCGGCCAACGTCTCGACCCGATCCGCCGGTCCGGCGGCGAGTTCGCTGATCAGGTACTTCAGCAAGCCGAACTCCTTCGGCGCGATCGACATCATCGGCAGGAGGTTGCCCGGTTTGATCGAGGCGGGCAGATCGGTGATCTTGCCCTCCTTGAGGAACTTGGGCGACCACCCGGCATACGGTCCGAAGAGCAGTCCTGCCTTGCCGTTGATCACGCGGGTGTCGAGGTGAGGCACCGACATCGGTGGCGCACCGACAGCTGCCTTGCCGTACACCTTCGCGCCGTGATCGTCGATCAGATCGGGGTTGGTGCAGCGGAAGAACGCGCCGCTCACGGGGAAGCCGCCGAATCCCTTGGCTTCCTTGATTCCCGACTTCTGCAGCAGATGCAGGGCGCCGCCGCCCGCCCCGATGAAGACGAAACCTGCTTTGACCGTGCTGGTTTCCTTGGTCCGGAGGTTCTTGACCTTCAGGATCCAGGTGCCGTCGGATTGCTTCTTCAGGTTGGTGACCGCGTGCCCGAAGTTCACCGTGCCGGCGTGGCCGATGTAGCCGAGCAACTGCTGGGTGAGGGCGCCGAAATCCACGTCGGTTCCGCCGTCGAACCAGTTGAGTGCTACCGGATCCGTGAAATCGCGGCCTGCCGACATCAGCGGCAGACGCTTGGTGAACTCCACGGGGTCGGTGATGTACTCCATCCCCTTGAACAGGGTCTCGCCCGCCAGCTTGTCGTACCGCTTACGCAAGTAGTCGATGTTCGATTCACCGTGCACGAAGCTCACGTGCGGGATCGGGTTGATGAACTCCTCGGGACGCCGCAGGACACCTGATTCCACCGAGTTCGCCCAGAATTGGCGCGAGACCTGGAACTGCTCGTTGATGTGCAGAGCCTTGGTGATGTCGACGTCGCCGTCAGCTGTCTGCGGCGTGTAATTCAATTCACAGAGCGCGGAGTGCCCGGTACCGGCGTTGTTCCAGGGATCGCTGCTCTCGGCGGCCGCGGCGTCGAGGCGCTCGAACACACTGATCGACCAGTCCGGCTGCAGCCGGTGGATCAACGCGCCCAGCGTGGCGCTCATGATTCCGGCGCCCACCAGCACGATGTCGGTTGTGATGACTCCGCCGTCGCGCGGGTTTGCTGACTCAGACACTCCGGCTCAACTTCCTGATTCGGCGAACTTTCGGATGTGTTCCATTGTCGCTCATGCGGGTGCGGTCATTGCAACGCGGTCGGCAGTTGCCTCGGGCACACTCCCCATGGCCGCGCGCACATCTACAGTGAACGATTGTGGCCCCTTCCCGCTGGCAGCCCGATGTACTCGGCCCCGACTTCTCGGCGTCGACCTTCGACCTCGGCATGGACCCCGACGGTGAAGGTGAGATAACCGCCACCCTCGTCCGCCACGAACCGGCCGGTCCGGTGACCGGTGCGGTGCTGTACGTGCACGGCTTCACCGACTACTTCTTCCAACGACCGCTCGCCGAGTTCTTCGCTCAGCGCGGGTTTGCCTTCTATGCGTTGGATCTGCGCAAGTGCGGACGATCGCAGCGACCGGGGCAGACCCCTCATCACATCACCGACCTCTCCGCCTACGACTTCGAGCTCGACCTCGCCGTCGCGGAGATCAACGCCGGCACCGACGGGGTTCCGCTCCTGGTGGCCGCACACTCCACCGGCGGCCTGATCACCGCGCTGTGGCTCGATCGGCTGCGGGCACTCGACAGGCCGCGGGCGCTTGATCCCCTGGTTTCGGCACGACCACGCGGGCTCGTGCTGAACTCACCCTGGTTCGACCTGCAAGGCGCACCGACCCTGCGCACGGCCGGGACCGCGCTGATCAACGGCGTCGCCCGGGTACGCCCCTTGGCCGCCATACCCCGCAACATCTCCGGCGCCTACGGCGAGAGTCTGCACCACAGCGTGCACGGCGAGTGGGAGTACGACCTCAATTACAAACCCTTACAGGGTTATCCTGTCACGTTCGGTTTCCTCAGCGCGGTACGTCAGGGACAGGCCAGATTGCACCGCGGACTCGACATCGGCGTTCCCTCGCTGGTGCTGCACTCGACCGAGACGACCCTCAGCGGTCCCGAGGCCGACGGCAGTGTCGCAGACATCGACTCGGCAGACGGAGTCCTCGACGTTCGCCAGATCGCCAAGTGGTCGGGTTGCCTCGGTGGCCGGGTGAGCGTCGTCCCCGTCGAGGGCGCACGCCACGACGTCTTCCTCTCGCGCACCGGGGTACGCGACACCGCCTACTCCGAACTCGACCACTGGCTTTCGAGCAACAACGACCGGATACGAGGTGTCATCCATGGCTGAATCGACAACGACCGACGGCCGTCCACACGTGCACGAGGTGGACCTGGCGATCATCGGTTCGGGAACCGGCAACTCGATCCCCGACGAGAGGTTTGCCGATCAGGAGATCGCGATCTTCGAGGAGAGCATCTACGGCGGCACCTGCCTGAATGTCGGCTGCATCCCCACCAAGATGTTCGTGTACGCCGCGGAGATCGCCCAGACCATTCGGGAGGGCGAACGTCTCGGTGTCACGGGGTCGGTGGAGAAGGTCGACTGGCCGGGTATCGTCAACCGCGTCTTCGGGCGGATCGATCCGATCTCGGCGGGCGGTAAGCGCTACCGCGTGGAGGACTGCACCAACATCACCGTCTACACCACTCACGTCGAGTTCGACGGGGTCACCGACGACGGCCGGTATCGGCTGCGCACCGCTGCCGGAGACGAGGTCGTCGCCACCAAGGTGGTGCTGGCCGCCGGATCGAGGCCGGCCATCCCGGACGTGGTCGCCGAGAGCGGGGTCAACTTCCACACCAACGAAGACGTGATGCGTCTACCCGAGCTCCCCAGGCACCTGATCATCATCGGCAGCGGCTACATCGCGGCCGAGTTCGCCCACGTGTTCGGCGCATTGGGTTCGAAGGTGTCGATCATCGCCCGCAGCAATGCGCTCCTGCGTGCGCAGGACGCCGACATCTCCCGCAGGTTCACCGAAATCGCTTCGGCCGCATGGGATGTGCACTTCGAGTCCGCGATCCACAGTGTCGAGCAGGAGGATTCTGGCGACGTCCGGGTGCAGCTCGCCGACGACACCGTCATCGCCGGAGATGCCCTCTTGGTCGCTGTCGGCCGGATCCCCAACGGCGACAGGCTGGCGCTGGACACGATCGGCGTCGACATCGACTCCGAGGGCCGCGTCTGCCGAGACGCCTACGGGCGCACCGCAGCCCGGAACGTGTGGGCTGTGGGCGACGTCACCTCGAAGTACCAGCTCAAGCACGTCGCCAACCACGAAGGTCGGGTGGTGCAGGCCAACCTCCTGCGCGATTGGGACGGCACCGAACTGGAATCCTTCGACCACCGGTTCGTACCGGCTGCGGTGTTCACCCACCCGCAGATCGCGTCGGTCGGATTGACCGAGGACGAGGCGGTGCAGGCCGGCCTCGACATCACCGTCAAGGTGCAGAACTACGGCGATGTGGCGTACGGCTGGGCGATGGAGGACCTCACCGGTCTGTGCAAGGTGATCGCCGAGAAGGGCACCGGGCGCATCCTGGGCGCACACATCATCGGCCCGCAGGCGCCGTCGGTCATCCAACCCGTCATCCAGGCCATGTCGTTCGGTCTCGATGTCAAGAACATGGCCCGCGGTCAGTACTGGATCCACCCCGCCATGCCGGAAGTCCTCGAGAACGCACTCCTCGGCCTCGAGGTCTGAGGGGACCGGGCCTGGGCCGGTCACCGCACAGGGAAGATCACCACACGGCTGAACGCAACGCGACCTCGCTCGCGAGCGCAGCCGCCGCGTTCTGGGGCACCCAGTGATCGACGCCTTCGAGGGCAGCGAACCGGTAGTCGGAGTAGACGTATCGTCCACTCCCCTCTGCCTGCTCGCGCCCCAGCGCGAAATCCTGGTCGCCCCAGAGCATCGTCGTGGGGGCTTCGATCGGCGGGCACGACAGGTGCGCCTTGATGTCGCCGGTGAAGTTCGCGCGGTACCAGTTCAGCGCCGCTGTCAGTGCCGGACGCTCGGTGAGCGGCAGCACGCTGTCGTCGGGAACCAGCTCTCGCAGCATTTTCGCATCGTCGGCGAGCATGGTCTCCTCGGCGTCGGGCTTGACGAAGTCGAGGATGTACGACGACCGTTCACGCTGATCGCTCGCGGCCAGGGACGTCGAGATCGCCGATGGATGGCCCACGCTGACCGCGACGAGCCCGGTCACCCGATCCGGGTGGTGTCCGGCCAGATGCCACGCCACGAGCGACCCGAAGTCGTGTCCCACCACCATCGTGTACCCGATGCCCAGGGCGTCGAGGATGCCGATGGCGTCGGCGGCCAGGTGCCGCAGTTCGTATGCTGCGACATCGGCGGGCCGGGCTCGGGGGCTGTAGCCGCGCTGGTCCGGAACGATGGTGCGCAGGCCCGAATCGTGCAGCCGTCCGACGACGCCGTCGAAACAGGCTCCGGTGGTGGGAAATCCGTGCAGCAACAGTACTGACGGCGCCTTGTCCGGCCCACCGATTCTGACGTCGAACTGCAGGTCGCCCACGGTGAGGGTGCGGTGTTCGATACTCACCCGGTCAGCCTACGTGTCCGGGTACGACGATCGGGTCAACTCAGTGTGGCCGTGAGCGTCGGCAGCCCCGGCTTGGGCCCAGCGGTGACCACGTCGGCGATGAAGTCCATGTCCAGTTCGGTTTCCACCAGGTCGGCGATCAGATCGAGCTGCGACATCCTCGCCTGTTCGAACGACACCTCCCCGGCCACGAACCCGGAGCGTCCGACGTGGCCGGCGACCTGGCGGAGATAGTCACGACGGAATCCGTCCGATGCCAGCAACCCGTGCCAGTGGGTGCCCACAACAGCTCCGCGCACACTGCCCTCGCCGCCCGCCTCCGCATCGATCAGCAGTCCGTCATCTCCGGAAGCGACCACCCGCCCGTGGTGGATCTCATACCCGGTCACCGGATGTCCCCATGCCGTGCCGTTCACCTGCCGGAGCACCTTGTGCTCGCCGAAGACGACGTCGAGGGCGAGGATCCCCAGGCCCGCGACTTCTCCCACGTGACCTTCCACGTCGTCGGTGATCGATCTGCCGAGCATCTGATAGCCGCCGCAGATCCCCAGGACGGGCCGTCCGGTTCTGGCGCGGGCGATCAACGCCGAGTCGATTCCTTTGGCACGCAACCACTTCAGATCAGACACCGTTGCCTTGCTGCCGGGGATCACCACCAGATCGGCCACGGCTACGCTCGCAGCGTCGTCCACCCAGCGCACGTCGACTCCCGGCTCGCACGCCAGCGCCTCGACGTCGGTGGAGTTGGATATCCGGGGCAGGCGTATCGCCGCCACCGACAACCGGTCCGTACCCACAGCCGGAGCAGATCGCCCCACGGGGTGCCCGACCACGCTGGCAAGCGAGTCCTCGGCGTCGAGCCACAGACCCTCCGCGAACGGGATCACGCCGATGGTCGGCCGGCCAGTGAGGGCGTGGAGTTGCTCGAGACCCGGCTCCAATATCGATCGGTCGCCGCGGAACTTGTTGACCACAAACCCTGCGATGCGCGCCTGGTCGGCTGCCCCGAGCGACGCCAGCGTTCCGAGCAGATGAGCCAGCACACCACCGCGATCGATGTCGCCGACCACGATCACCGGCAAATCGCCCATCTCCGCGAGACCCATGTTCGCGATGTCGGACGCACGGAGGTTGATTTCGGCGGGCGACCCCGCACCCTCACAGATCACGACATCGAAATCGTCGCGCAGTGAACGCAATTCGTCCCCCACGACACCGGCCAGAGCCGCTCTGCGACTGTGGTAGTCCACGGCACCGACGAACCCGTCTGCCTGTCCACGGACCACAACCTGCGAGCGCCGGTCGCTTCCGGGCTTGAGCAGGACCGGGTTGAAACGCACCGACGGCGCCAGCCCGCAGGCCGCGGCCTGCATTGCCTGTGCTCGCCCGATCTCACCCCCGTCGAGTGTGACGACCGAGTTGTTCGACATGTTCTGCGCCTTGAACGGCGCCACCGACACACCCGAACGATGAAGCGCACGACACAGCCCGGCGACGATCAGACTCTTACCGGCGTCGGAACTGGTGCCCGCGACCAGCAGGGCGCCTTTCATCGACGAAGGTCTGGGTGCGCCACAGGTCAGGCGTCCGGCAGGGTCAAGATCTCCGCGCCGGTGTCGGTGACCACCAGGGTGTGCTCGAACTGCGCGGTCCATTTGCGGTCTGCCGTGGCGACGGTCCAGCCGTCGTCCCAGATCTCGTATTCGAGGGTGCCGAGATTGATCATCGGCTCGATGGTGAACACCATGCCTGGTTCGATCAGCGTCTCGACGTTGGGCTGGTCGTAATGCAGGATCACCAGACCGTTGTGGAACGTCTCACCGATCCCGTGGCCGGTGAAGTCGCGGACCACGTTGTAGCCGAAGCGGTTTGCGTACGATTCGATGACCCGCCCGATCACGTTCAGTTCCCGGCCCGGACGCACTGCCTTGATCGCCCTGTTCGTCGCCTCGCGGGTGCGGTCGACGAGATCGACCACCTCTGGAGCGACATCGCCGGCGAAGAAGGTGGCATTGGTGTCGCCGTGCACCCCGTCGATGTATGCCGTGACGTCGATGTTGACGATGTCGCCGTCCTCGATGACGGTCGAGTCCGGGATCCCATGGCAGATCACCTCGTTGAGCGAGGTGCAGCACGACTTGGGAAAACCCTTGTATCCCAGCGTCGAAGGGTACGCACCGTGGTCGATCATGTACGCGTGGGCGATCCGGTCCAGCTCATCCGTGGTGACCCCGGGTGCCACCGCTTTACCCGCCTCGGCCAGAGCGTTGGCCGCGATCTTGCTCGCGACCCGCATCTTTTCGATCGTCTCGGGTGTCTGAACCCACGGCTCGTGACCTTCGTTCACCGTCGACTTCCACACGTACTCGGGGCGCGGGATGAACGATGGTACGGACAGGGTGGGCGAGATCTCGCCGGGGGTCAGGGCGGCACGAACTGGCATGTATCCAGCCTAGCCCGAGGCTGTCCCCCGCACGATTACAGCCGTGTCGCCCTAAGTAAGGTAAGGCTCACACTGTGCTGGGATGGAGTGCGACGATGGTGAACAACCGGTCTTCCGGTGGAAGAACTGTGCCGGTCGTCGCCGCGCTGATCATGGTCGTCGGCGTGCTGATGGGAGCTTGTTCCACCGCGCCGATCACCGACTCGGCGAACAGTTCGACGGCGCAGGACAACATCTTGCGGTCCGGTCCGCAGACCGCCGCGTTGGAGGGCCCGGACGTCGAGCCGATTGCCGACAATCCCGTCCCGGTGTTGCCGGTGACCGTGAATTCGGTGGGCGGCGGACGGGTCACGGTCGCCGACGCTAGCCGCATCATCGCTATCGATCGCTCGGGCACCCTGGCGAACATCGTGTTCTCCCTCGGGCTGGGTGAACGTGTGGTCGCACGTGACCGGTCCACCGTGATCCCCGAGGCGGGACAGCTTCCTCTGATCACCGACAGTGGGCACTCGGTGAACATCGAAGCGGTCCTGGCCGCCGATCCCAGCGTGGTGCTCATCGACGAGTCGGTGAATCCGCCGGGGACCATCGATCAACTGCGCTCTGCGGGGATCACGGTCGTGGTGTTCGCCAAGGACCGCACCATCGCCTCGACCGGCCCGCTCATCACGGCGGTCGCCGGAGCGCTGGGCGTGCCCGATCAGGGCCGGGCCCTCGCCGCCCGCACCGACGCGGAGATCGAGGCGGCACGGGCATCGGTGCCCGAACGGGCGCGTGGGTCGAAGATGGCGTTTCTGTACCTGCGCGGTGAGAGGTTCAAGCTCCTGGCAGGACCCGGCTCGGGCGCCGACGATCTGATCGAGGCGATCGGTGGTGTCGACGCCGGAACCGCGGCCGGGTTGACCTCCTCGTTCACCACCGTCGACGCGGAGGCGATGATCAACGCCGATCCCGCGGTCATCCTGGTGATGACGCAAGGAGCGGAATCGGTCGGCGGAATCGACAAGGTGCTGCAGTTGCCAGGCCTGGCCCAGACCGACGCGGGGCGCAATCGGCGTGTGGTGCAGATGGACCAGGCCGAGATCCTCACCTTCGGCCCCGACACCGGGCGGGTGCTCGCGGCACTGGCCGAAGCGATCTACGTGTGAAGGCACTTCGCGAGCAGATCCCGACAGTCGGCAGCGCAAGACGGGTTGCTCTCTCCCGCAATGCCCTCGTGATCGCCCTCATGCTGGCGGTGCTTGTCGTCTTGGTCGGGTGGTCGGCTGCCAGTGGCCAGGTGTACATCCCGCCTGCCGAGGTGTTCGGCTCGGTGATGCATCACCTGGGCCTGGACATCGGGCCGATGCCGAGCTCCCCCAATGGGGAAGAAACCTTGTGGACCGTACGGTTTCCCCGCATCGTGATGGGTCTGCTCGTCGGGGCGACACTCGCTTGCGCAGGCTGTCTGCTCCAGGGCGTCCTGGCCAACCCACTCGCCGAGCCCGGTGTCATCGGGGTGTCGGCCGGGGCCGCGGTCGGCGCCTGCCTGGCCATCGTGTCGGGCGGGATCTGGGCGAGTGTGTGGGGGCTGGCCGGCGCCGCCTTCATCAGCGCACTGATCACGGTGGCCGTGGTCTACACCCTGTCGATGCGAGATGGATCGTCGTCGCCGATCATGTTGATACTCATCGGCATTGCCGTCAACGCGTTCGCCTCGGGCATCATTGCCTTCCTGACCTTCCTCGCGGACACCAACGACCGCGAACAGATCGTCTTCTGGCAGCTGGGGTCGCTCCAAGGTGTCGGTTGGAGTCCGGTGTGGGTGGTGCTGCCGGTGGCGACTGCGGCCATCGCCGTGAGCCTGCTGCTGGTCCGACGGCTGGACCTGTTGTCGCTGGGCGAGATTCAGGCTGCCGCCCTGGGCGTCAGGGTGGAGACGGTTCGGCGCATTGCCATCCTGCTGGTCGCGGTGCTCACCGCTGCTGCCGTCGCTTTCACCGGCATCGTCATGTTCGTCGGATTGGTTGTCCCCCACCTGATGCGGTTGGTCGTCGGGCCGCGGCACGTGATCCTGCTTCCCGCAAGCGTCATCGGCGGGGCGATCGTCGTGTGCGCCGCTGATCTGGGCGCCCGGACACTGATGACCGGCGCCGACCTTCCGCTGGGGATGCTCACGTCCCTGATCGGTGGCCCTGTGTTCTTCCTCCTGCTGCGTCGCAGCCGTCACACCGGAGTCGGCTGGTGACGGAGTCGACGCCCGGGCAAGCTCTCGTCGCACGCGACGTGCACGTCGCCATCGGAGGCCGCCCCATCGTGACCGATGTGAACCTCGAACTCGGCACGGCCGAGATCGTTGCGCTGGTGGGCCCGAACGGCTGCGGGAAGTCGACACTGCTGTCGGGCCTGGCGGGTCTGCGTCCCCTTGCCGCAGGGTCGGTCACCGTTGCGGGGGCTGACCTCGGGTCACTGTCCCCCGTCGAGCTGGCGCGACGGCGAGCCCTGGTGACGCAGTCGCACCGGGAAGACAACCCATTCCTGGTGCACGAAGTGGTGGAGATGGGCCGTTTTCCGTGGTCCAGGACCGAACGGGCGGCACAGTCCGCGGCAGTGGTGGAAGCGGCCCTGACGCAATGCGACCTGCTGCAGGTGCGTCATCGGCCATTCAGCCAACTGTCCGGTGGGCAGCAGGCCCGGGTTGCGTTGGCTCGCGCACTGGCTCAGCAGACACCGATCTTGATGCTCGACGAACCGACCGCGGCCTTGGACATCCATCACCAGGAACGTTTGCTGACGATACTGAGCGAACGGCGCGATGACGGCGGCGCGGTCCTGATCGTGGTGCACGATCTGTCACTTGCGGCGGCATATGCTGACCGGGCGCTGGTGATGAAGGGCGGCACGATGGTGGCCGCCGGGCCGACACGCGAGGTGATGACGGCCGAGCTGCTCAGCGACGTCTACGAACATCCGGTGCTGACATGGATCCACCCGGACACCGGCCAGTTCCTCGTGGTCCCGGACAGAACTGCCCCAGATCGAACCATCTCGGATCCCACAAACGGATCGGCGGGGTACCCCCCTCCAGTGCCCCGCCGATCCGATTAAGAATCTGACGAGAGCTTCTCAGTTTTGGTTCCACCCCGTGCCGGAATCGGCAAAAAATATTGGCAGGATGTCTTTTACAAAGCTCACTACCGCCCCCGACCAGCTCGAGCCCGTCAGCGCGGCTGCAGTGCCGCCAGGAACTCGTGCGTGACGGCCACCGCGTTGTCCGAGCTGCCGCCGAGCACCACCAACGTCGCCCAGGCCAGGTCACCGCGGTAGCCGGCGAACCAGGCGTGCGAACCCGCCGCGACCTCGGCTTCACCGGTCTTGCCGAACACCTCACCGAGATCCTGCATGCGCAACGCGGTGCCGGACGAGATCACCTCGCGCATCATCGGGCGCAACTTCGTGACCACGGCCGGGTCCATGTCCGGGTGAGGCCCTGAAATGGTGGTGTCCCGACCGACGATCAGCGACGGGACAGGTGTCGACCCGCGTGCCACCGTGGCCGCCACCATCGCCAGGCCGAACGGGCTGGTCAGCACCTTGCCCTGGCCGAACCCGTCTTCCGTGCGCTGCACCAGTTCGGGTGCGATCGGGACCGACCCGCTCTCCGTCGGCAGGCCGACCACGTGATACTCGGGACCGATACCGAGAGATGCGGCGGTCCGCGTCAGATCGGAGGGGCCCATCTCGCTCGCCAGTTTGGCGAAGGTGGTGTTGCACGACCGGGCGAAAGCGGTTTGCATCGGGACCGTGCCGAGTCCGAAACCGTTGTAGTTCGGGACGCTGCGTTCGCCGATGGTGACCTCACTGGGGCACCCGACCATGGTCGATGGCTGGGCCAGCCCGGTGCTGATCGCAGCTGCGGAGGTGACCACCTTGAAGGTCGAGCCGGGCGGATAGAGGCCGATGGTCGCGATCTGGCCGTCTCGGTCGGCCAGATCGTTCTGGGCGATCGCAAGAATGCGCCCGGTGGACGGCTGGATGGCGACCATGGCCACCTGGAAATCTGTGCGTTGGTCCACCGCGCGCTGCGCCGCTTCCTGCACTTCGCGGGACAAGCTGATCTGCACCGACGGAGCCGGGGCAGGGGCGGTCTCGGCCAGCACATCGGCATCGAGTCCGTTCGGGTTGACCGACACCACGCGCCAGCCGGCCTTGCCCTCGAGATCCTTGGACACTTCTTTCTTCACCTGGGTGAGCAGCGCCGGGGCGAACTTCGGATCAGAGGGGACGAGATCCGCCTGGTCGACCGTCGACACCCCGGGCAGACCTGCGAGCTGGTCACGGACCTGGTCAAAGTCACGCTGACCGAGCGTGATCACCGAGTACTCGCCACCCAGTCCAGTCGCCTGCTCGGCGATGGCCTGCGCGGACATCGGAGCAAACCGACCTAAAACAGTCGCCAGTGCCGTCGCGGTGGACACGACCGCGCCGGAATCCGCGGCCACCGCGGCATCGAACCGGACGTCGTACACAGTGCCCGGTACCAGCACGTTGGTGCCGTCGCTCTCGCGGACCGCCGCACGCTGGGCCTCGAGCGTCCGCAGCTGCATCGTCTGGTTCCCACCGAGTTTCGGATGAACGTTCGACGGCACCCAGCGAACCTGCCAGCCCGCGTCACTGCGGGACATCTGCACGGTGGCCCGGTACTCCCAGGTGCGCCCGCCCGGCAGTTCCCACGTGTAGTCGGTTGCGACCGTGGCCGTGTCCCCGGTGACCTTCACCTGCCCTGTGTCGGCCGACATCTCGGTGGCGGACAGGCCCTTCCAGGTCGCGTCGATCGCAGACGTCGCCGACACGGGATCATCGGTCAGGGCTCCGGCGCGACTGCCGTCGTGATCGGCGAAAGCATTCAGGAATCGTTGCGCTGCAGCGCCCGGTCCGTTGTCATCACCGGCACAACCTGCCGACGCGACCCCGATGACCACCACGAGGGCGATCCCGAGGAGTCGAACGGGCCACAGGTGAATTGATCGGATCATCACCGGTCATCGTATTTGCGCGCGGCACTGCAACCCGGTTGCCACGCAGGCGAAGCAGGAGCGATCCCACCCGATTGCGGTCAATCAGTCCACCAACACGGTCGCGAACGTACCCACCTCGTGCATGCCGACTCTCCGGTATGCCTCGCGCGCAGGCGTGTTGAACGAGTTGACGTACAGGCTGGCGGTACGACCGGCAGCCACGATGGCTTCGACAACGGCCGCGGTACCCGCAGAACCGAGGCCAGTGCCCCGACGGTGCGGGGCAACCCACACACCTTGGATCTGTCCGACCCGCCGCGACATCGCACCGACCTCGGCCTTGAAGACGACTTCGCCGCGTTCGAACTTCGCGTATGCACGACCTGCGTTGATCAGGCCTGCGATACGGCGGCGGTAGGACCGTCCACCGTCTCCCGCGCAGGGGTCGATCCCCACCTCTCCCACGAACATCTCGACCGCGGCGGGTAGGTATGCGTCGATCTCATCCAGTCGCACCCGTCGCACGAAGGGGTCCGCACGGATGGCAGGCTCAGTACCAAGAGCCAACAAGGGCTGGCTGCAACGGATTTCGCGGGCGGGACCCCAGTGTTCACGGGTGTGTTCCCAGAAGGGCATCACGAGCTCGGCCGGCCCGACGATCGACGAACAGGCCCGCGGATTACGGATGGCCCGCTCGGCGAAGGTGCGCACATCGTCAGCGGTACCGAGCAGCGGAACGAGATTGGCCCCGGAGAAACACAGCGAGTCGACCGGCTGTCCGTTGCTCCACAGCTCCCCGCCCAGCGCTCGCGGATTGATGCCGTGGTCTTCCACCCGAGCCGCAACCATGCATGACGACACCGGATCGAGGGCGAGAGCCTGGCTGACCGCGTCGAAGTCCCGCTCGCCGAGCGGACGGTCACCCAACAGCTTCAGCACCGCGGCTCCCAGGTTAGTAACGGGCGTACGAGAGCGTACGTCGCCATTCTGCCAGCCCGCTCGGTGCCAAGTCAGCTCACCGTGACAATCGGTGCGCCGGCCCCTGCCGCGTCACCGGATTCGCCTGCCGCTTCGGCGATTCGCATCGCTTCTTCGATGAGTGTTTCCACGATCTGAGCTTCGGGAACGGTCTTGATGACCTCACCCTTGACGAAGATCTGGCCGCGACCGTTTCCGGAGGCGACGCCGAGATCCGCCTCGCGCGCTTCTCCCGGACCGTTCACCACGCAGCCCATGACGGCCACCCGCAGTGGGATCTCCATACCCTCGAGTCCGGCACTCACCTCGTCGGCGAGCTTGTACACGTCAACCTGCGCGCGGCCACACGACGGGCAGGAGACGATCTCGAGCTTACGAGGGCGCAGGTTGAGCGATTGCAGGATCTGGTTGCCGACCTTGATCTCCTCGACCGGCGGCGCCGACAGCGACACCCGGATCGTGTCCCCGATCCCTTCGGCGAGCAGGGCGCCGAACGCCACGGCCGACTTGATCGTGCCCTGGAAAGCCGGTCCAGCCTCGGTGACACCGAGATGGAGGGGGTAGTCGCAGGCAGCGGCCAGCTGGCGGTAGGCCTCCACCATGATCACCGGGTCGTTGTGCTTGACCGATATCTTGATGTCACCGAAGCCGTGCTCTTCGAAGAGACTCGCCTCCCACAGCGCTGATTCCACCAGCGCCTCCGGCGTCGCCTTGCCGTACTTCTGGAGCAGCCGCGGGTCGAGCGATCCGGCGTTGACGCCGATACGGATCGGGATCCCGGCATCACCGGCAGCCTTCGCAACCTCCTTGACCCGGCCGTCGAACTCCTTGATGTTGCCTGGGTTGACCCGGACGGCAGCACACCCGGCGTCGATCGCGGCGAAGATGTATTTGGGCTGGAAGTGGATGTCGGCGATCACCGGGATCTGCGACTTCCTGGCGATGGCCGGCAGCGCCTCGGCGTCTTCGGGACGCGGGCACGCCACCCGGACGATGTCACATCCCGACGCGGTCAGTTCGGCGATCTGCTGCAGAGTCGCGTTGATGTCGTGGGTCTTGGTGGTGGTCATCGACTGCACCGACACGGGATGGTCGCTGCCGACGGGGACCGTGCCCACCTGTAGCTGCCGCGTCTTGCGGCGCGGTGCGAGAACCGGCGGCGGTGCGGCGGGCATTCCCAGACCGATCGCGGTTGCATCTGCACTCATCGGGGTCACTTCCTGATCTGTAACTGTTTTCGGATGGTCTAGAACACCTTGATCGGATTGATGATGTCAGCGGTCAGCGTCAGTGCCATGTATCCGCCCATGATCGCGAGGACCACGTACGTCGCCGGCATCAATTTCAGGTAGTCGACGGGCGCGCCGGCGCCGAGACCACGTAGCCGTCGCATCCAGTCGCGCACCTTCTCATAAACGACGATGGCGATGTGTCCACCATCCAAGGGTAGTAGCGGAACCAAATTGAAGAGTGCCAGGAAGAAATTGATGCTGGCCAACAGAAAAATGAAGAAGGACCAAACGCCCGCTTCGGCGGCCCCGCCACCGATCACCGACGCGCCATAAACGCTCACCGGCGTATCGGCGGCGCGCTCACCGCCGGTAACCGACGTCCACAACGCCCCGATCTTCGAGGGCAAAGACAACAGAGAGTGCCAGGTCTCCACCATCAGGTCGCCGGTGAACCCCGCCGCTGCCGGGACTGCGCCCAACGCCGAGGGATGTTCGGTTCCGGCGTCGAGATCGTAGGAGATGCCGACCATGCCGACTGTCTCGGTGGTGGTCACGCCCTTGTCGTCAACCGCGGTGGCGGTGACCTGCTGCGGTATCACAGTCAGATCGAGCTGCTCACCCTCACGCTCAACCGTCAGGGCGACCGGGGCTGTGCCCGCGCGCAAAACCTTGCTCAGCTCCGCTGTATCGGTGATTCGCTGGCCATTCGCTGAGATGACTGTGTCACCAGGCCGCAGGCCCGCCTCCGCCGCGGGACCATCGCCGGTGCACGGCGCCATCTCGCCATCAGTGATGGTGGGCCCGACGCATGAAATTGCGCCCACCTTCGCGGGAATCGATCCGGAGAGGTTGGGCAGTCCCCAGGCAAGCCCCATGATCACGATCAACACGAACCCCAGGATCAGGTTCTGCACCGGACCGGCGAGCAGCACCACAACCCGCTTCCACGACTTCTGGCGGTACATCGCACGGGGTTCGTCCTTGGGTGCGAGTTCATCGTGGGTGGTCATGCCCGCGATGTCGCAGAAGCCGCCGAGGGGTATCGCCTTGATCCCGTACTCGGTCTCGCCTCGTCGCGTCGACCAGAGGGTCGGGCCGAAACCGACGAAGTAGCGCCGCACATACATTCCGGTGCGCTGTGCAGCCCACATGTGACCGCACTCGTGCCAGGCGATCGACGCCAGCAACCCGAGTGCAAAGAGCACCACGCCCAGAGCAAACATCATCGGCCGCTTCTTACCCTTCTGAGAACCTGCTAACGGTGCACACCGGCGACGAGCACACGAGCGCGTTCACGCGCCCAGGCATCGGCCGCCAGGACGTCATCCACCGTACCTGGGTCCCCGGTCCACTGATCCGCAGCTGCAAGCACCTCCTCGATGATCCCGACTATCCGGGGGAAGGTGATGGCACCTGCAAAGAACCCGTCGGCAGCTGCTTCATTGGCGGCGTTGAACACCGCCGTCAGCGATCCCCCACGCGTTCCGGCGTGACGGGCGAGATCGATGGCCGGGAACACCTCGTTGTCGACCGGTTCGAAGGTCCACGTCGCGGCGGATGAGAAGTCGCACGGCGTCGACGCCCCAGCGATGCGGTCCGGCCAGCCCAGCGCGAGGGCGATCGGCAGCTTCATCGACGGAGGCGACGCCTTGGCGACCGTGGCGCCGTCGATGAACGTGACCATGGAATGCACGATCGACTGGCGGTGAACCGTCACGTCGATGCGTTCGTATGGAACCCCGAATAGCAGATGGGCCTCGATCACCTCCAGCGCCTTGTTCACCAGGGTCGCCGAGTTGAGGGTGATCATCGGTCCCATCGACCAGGTCGGATGCTTACCGGCCTGCTCTGGGGTCACGTCCTCCAGGGCTGCGGCGTCCCAGCCGAAGAACGGCCCGCCGGACGCGGTGAGCACCAGCCGGTCGACCTCGGCAGCCGTACCGGCCCGTAGGCATTGCGCGATGGCCGAGTGTTCGCTGTCGACAGGCACGATCTGATCCGGCCCGGCCGCGGCCAGCACCAACGCTCCCCCGGCGACGAGCGACTCCTTGTTGGCCAGCGCCAACCGGGCACCGGATCGCAGCGCCGTCAGCGTGGGCCGCAGGCCGAGTGATCCGACCACAGCGTTGAGTACCACGTCTGCGCCGGTCGCCTCGATCAGGTCGCTCATGGCACCCGGCCCCGACAGGACGCCGGTCGTCCCGGTGACGGACTCGACGCGCGCGGCAGCATCGGGATCGGCGACGGCGACCGCCGAGCCGGGGAGCTGCCACTGACTGATCTGCTTCGCGAGCAGCTCGACGTTGCCGCCACCGGCGCCGAGGCCGGCCACCGCGAATCGGTCACGGTTGGCTGAGATCACCTCCAGCGCCTGGGTACCGATCGATCCGGTGCTACCGAGGATGAGAACGCGTGTGGTCACCCACCCAGTGTGATCGATCCCGTACTACCCGCGCCGACCACCTCGGCCCAGCGGCGACCTGTCACCCGCCGGTGCCCGGTGCCGGATGTCGCTCGGCCCAGTGGCGAGCGATGTCGACCCGGCGGGCGATCCACACCTTGTCATGTGACTGCACGTGGTCGAGAAAGCGCTCCAGGGCTGCCGTGCGAGCGGGACGTCCCGCCAACCGGCAGTGCAACCCGATCGACAACATCTTCGGGGTCCCGGCCTCACCTTCGGCGTAGAGAACGTCGAACGCATCGCGCAGGTGGGCGAAGAACTGGTCGCCCGAGGGGAAGCCCGCGGGTGAGGAGAACTTCATGTCGTTGGTGTCGAGGGTGTACGGGACAACTAGATGATCAACGGTGCGGTCTGGGTTACCGGGGCCCCGACCCGGAACGGTCACCTTGTCCCAGTACGGCAGGTCATCGGCATAACTGTCGGAGTCGTACAGGAAGCCGCCGTGCTCGACGACCAGCCGACGGGTGTTGGGCGAATCCCGGCCGGTGTACCAGCCGAGCGGCGCGGTCCCGGTCAGTTCCGTGAGGATCTCGACGGCTTCGGCCATGTGGGCACGTTCGATGTCGGGGTCGACCAATTGATAGCTGAGCCAGCGCAAGCCGTGTGAAGCGATCTCGTCGCCCCGTTCGACAAAAGCAGCGACGGCCTCGGGATTGCGCGCCATGGCTTGTGCGACGGCGAAAATGGTCAGAGGCAGTTCGCGGCGGTCGAAAACGCGGAGTAGCCGCCACAGGCCGGCCCGCGAACCGTACTCGTACAACGACTCCATGCTCATGTGCCGGTTGGGAAATGATTCGGCGCCAACCATTTCCGACAGGAACGTTTCACTCCCACGGTCGCCTTCGAGGACGTTGTTCTCCGAACCCTCCTCATAATTGAGGACGAATTGCACGGCGATGTTGGCCTCACCTGGCCACTGCGGATGCGGTGGGGTGCGGCCGTATCCGACCAGATCACGCGGATAGTCGGCGCTTACATGATTTTCCGGCGGCACGGCGTTCATTCTGGCACCGGGTAACCGAAGCCGCAGCGGAGACAGCGCCGGGAAGGGCGCGACGCGACCAACCCCACGTCGGCCGAGGACCGACCGCCCACGATATGCTGACGCGGAAGAATCGTCGGTCCCAACCATCAGGAGTAGCCGTGGCCAGCACTGAGGTCGAGTACAAGCGCGAGCCCGCGGATGCGCCGTCGGCCCGATTCGGCTGGCACGGCGAAGGTCTCAAGACTTTCAAGATCGCCGGATGGGTCTCGATCGTGGCGCTGCTGGTCATGATGATCGGAAACCACGAAGGTCACGTCGAAGACCTCTTCCTGCTCGGCTTCGCCCTGCTCCTCGCCTTCATCTTGATCCGCGGCGAGATCCTCAGCCGCAGAAAATGGGCGATCAAGAAGTAGGCGCCGTCGCGTCCTTGCCGTCCCGCCTGCGACGGGCGCTGTCCGCCACAGCGGGATGCCTGATCCTTCTTTGCGCTGCGTGCACCGCCACGTCCGAGCCCCCTCGCGCCGACAGCACCGAGCCGTCGACCACCCGTCCATCGGTCATTTCCACAACGCGCCCGCCGGCACCGCCGGCGTCGACACCCATGCCTGATCCCGCACTCGAGGTGAGAGATGCCGACGGACGCACGCCCTTGGTCGCGGCCACCAAGGCTGGTGACGTCGAGACCGCACGACGGCTGATCCTCGCCGGCGCCGATGTCAATGCCAAGGATCATCTCGACGACTCCGCGTACCTCTACGCGGGCGCCGAAGGCCTCGACGAGATACTCGTCCTCTCCCTCGACCACGGCGCAGATGTGCGGTCGCTCAACCGATTCGGGGGCACCGCCCTGATTCCGGCAGCGGAGAAGGGGCACCCGACCACCGTGCAGTTGCTGATCGACGCCGGGGTTCCGCTGGACCACATCAATCACTCCGGCTGGACCGCACTTCTCGAAGCCGTTGTCTACGGGGATGGTTCGGCGCCGTACCAGGACATCGTGGCGCGCCTGCTCGCGGCGGGCGCGGACCGCGATATCCGGGACGCGCAGGGACGAACTGCCCTGGACAATGCACGCAACCTCGGTCAGACCGGCATCGTGCGGCTCCTGGGTGGTTGACCGCGGCCGGTGTAGTCCCGCGGCGTCACCCGACTGTCGTCACTGGAGCCGGTAGAACCGGAAGATCTCGTGCTCGATGTCGAGCACGGAGGCCCCGTCCAGTCCTGCCGATCGGGCGTAGGCATCAAGCGTGGACGTTCGCATGACAGTTCCGGTGGCGGCGCTGTCCCCGCCGGACATGCTGTCGGGCAGGCAACACCCGATCGAGAATCCGTACAGCAATTGTTCCACCGGCCCGGCATCAGGGGTGAAGGAATCAGCCGTTCGTTCATCCATCACGATGATCGGTGCGCCAGGTTTCGCTATTCGACGCATCGTCGCGAGGAACGACACCGGATCCGAGAGGTCGTGCACGCACTCGAAGGCGAAGACCGCATCGTGGCTGCCGGAATCCAGTTCTGACTGTGCATCGGCCACGGTCACCGTGACCCGGTCCGACACGCCGTACTCGACAGCGTTCCGCTGCGCGGCGGCCACGGAGTCCGTGTCGATGTCGTAACCGTCGACTGAGACGTTCGGATATCCCACAGCGAGGGCGATCGACGACCATCCCTCACCGCATCCCAGGTCGGCGATCCGCGCACCCGAGGTCAACAACGCGTGCAGATCAGGGATTTGCGGCAGGAACTCAGAAGTCAACTGTCCCATGTACATCGGCCGGTTGGCGTACGACTGCGCCTCGCGGGCATCAGTGCCGAGTTGCTGCCACGACACACCGCCGCCGCTGCGATAGGCCTGCAGCAGTTCCGACATCTGACTCCCCGTGGCGACCGACAATCGTGCCAGCGGAGCGAGGTATGACAGGCTGTCGCCGTTCACCAGAACCTCGGAGTACTCTGCGGGCAGCGCGAATCGGGTGACCTCGGGGCCGATGTCGGCGGTCACGTAACCCGAGACCGCCTGATGCTCGAGCCACTCGCGGGCATAGCGTTCCGCTGTCCCGGATCGCTCTGCCAATTCCGTTGGTGACAGCGGGCCTTCCTTCGCGAGCAGTTCGTACCAGCCGAGCCGGTCACCCAGGTACAGCGCCTGGACCTGCTGGGCGCCGAGCAGAGCACCGAACACGTGGTCGGCGAATTGATCCGTGGTCATGGGCGCCTGGGAAGTCATGGTCTCGTCTCATCTGTTCGGGCGTGTGTGACGAGTACAGCATCTGATCGATGTACGGCGGGCCACTTGTCATGCGAATGCCGCACACATGTTGCGTGGCATCAGCCGAGGGCCGTCCCAGGTGAAGGTGCCTCAGCGCTCTTCGGCAGCGAGTTGCCCGCAGGCCGCGGCGATCTCCTGACCACGGGTGTCGCGAACGGTACACGAAACACCCTGTGCGATAACGCGTCTCACGAACTCGCGCTCAACGGGCTTGGGGCTCGCGTCCCACTTCGAGCCCGGCGTCGGGTTGAGGGGGATCAGATTCACGTGCACCAGGGGTCCGAGTGCCTTGCGCAGCTTCTCCCCGAGCAGGTCGGCACGCCACGGCTGGTCGTTGATGTCACGGATGAGGGCGTATTCGATCGAGACCCGCCGACCGGTGGAGTCCGCGTAGTAGCGGGCGGCGTCGAGTACCTCGCGCACCGACCACCGGTTGTTCACCGGAACCAGGGTGTCGCGCAGTTCGTCGTCGGGAGTGTGCAGTGACACCGCGAGGGTCACGGTCAGTCCTTCGTCGGCCATCCGCCGGATGGCGGGCGCCAGACCCACGGTCGACACCGTGACCGACCGCTGCGAGATCCCGAGGCCTTCGGGAGCCGGTGAGGTTATTCGCCGGACGGCGTCGATGACCCGCTTGTAGTTCGCGAGCGGTTCGCCCATTCCCATGAAGACGACGTTGGAGAGACGCCCTGGGTCACCGAGTTCCCCGTCGCGCATCGACCGTGCGGCAGCCCGCACCTGGTCGACGATCTCTGCGGTCGAGAGATTGCGGTCGAGGCCGCCCTGACCGGTCGCGCAGAACGGGCAGGCCATGCCACAGCCGGCCTGACTCGAGATGCACAGCGTGGTGCGATCGGAGTACCGCATCAACACCGACTCGAGCAGCGTGCCGTCGTGTAGTCGCCACAGGGTCTTGCGGGTGGTGTTGTCGTCGCAGCCGATATGGCGAACCACCGTCATCAGCTGCGGGAACAGAGCCTGACCGACGGATTCACGCATCGCCGCAGGGAGGTCCGTCATCTCGGCCGGGTCGGCGTTGAGGCGGGCGTAGTACTGGCGGGCCAACTGATCGGCCCGAAACTTGGGTAAGCCGAGTTTTGTCACTGCCGCGACCCGGCCGGCGGCGTCGAGGTCGGCCAGATGCTGCGGCGGCTTGCCCCGTTTGGGCGCGTCGAACACCAGCGGCAGCGGACTTGTCATAACACAAGGGTGACGGACTGGGGCCACAGAAGCCAATTCGGCCCGGTGATGATGCCAATTCGATCACCGTCATTGTCGTTCGGTGCGCGCTGACGCACCATGGAACACATGACTTACCAACAGCCCGAGGGTTACCCGCAGGAACCCGCGTACGACCCGGCCACCACCGGCAGCGCGCCTCCCCCGGACTACACCGGCAGCGATGTCCCCGCCGCCGACCACCGCGAGGAAGAGCGACGCAAAGCGCTCGACGACGTGAAGCACACCCGCACCCGAGCAGCCTGGGTCGGGCTCATCATCGGTGTCCTGGTGACCCTCGTGCTGCTGATCTTCATCTTGCAGAACCTCGACAAGCAGCAGGTCGATCTCTTCTTCTGGAGTGTGAACCTGCCGCTCGGCGTGAGCCTGCTCGTCGCGGCGATCCTCGGCGCCGTCATCACCGCGATCATCGGGAGTCTTCGGATGTTGCAGGTTCGGCGGGCGGTGAAAAAGGCCCGGCCCTGAACCCGGCTTTCACCGACCGCGGTTGAGTCCGCGGTCGGTGCGCGATCAGAGCAGCGCGCCCAGCACGGCCCACACCACGAAGGCCGACGGCAGCACCGAGTCGAGCCGGTCCATGATCCCGCCGTGTCCTGGCAGCAGCGTGCCCATGTCCTTGATACCGAGATCACGCTTCACCTGTGACTCCACGAGATCACCGAGTGTGGCGCAAACAACCAGCACCGGCCCCAGGATCAGTCCGATCCACCAATGGGAGTCGACGAGGTAGGTGACGGTGAGGACGGCGCCGACGATGCCGAACAGCATGGATCCGGCCATGCCCTCCCACGACTTCTTCGGGCTGATCGCGGGAACCATGGCGTGCCGGCCGAAGGTGACTCCCGCGATGTACCCGCCGATGTCGGAACAGGCGACGACGATCATCAGCGTGAAGACTCTCGCCGCACCGTGCTCTTCGAGCACCATCGAGGCGCCGAAGGCGCCCATCAGCGGCAGCCAGGCGAGCACCAGTGTGGTGCCGGCGAGGTCCTGAAGGTAGTTCTGAGGCGCCGCCTGCAACCCTTGCGAGAGCAATTTCCAGATCATCGAGACCAGGACCGTCGCGGCGAAGGCCACCACTGACCCGGTGATCCCCCAGGGCCAGCTCACCCAGATGATCGCCTGTCCTCCCACGAGGATCGGGATCAGCGCGACCTTGATACCGGCATCTCGGAATCGTTTGGTGACCTCCCAGCTGGCGACCGCGATGGCCACCGCCACGACCGGGAACCAGACCTCGGGGACAAAGGTGAGGATCAGGATCAGCGACACACCCAGAGCGCCTCCGACCCCGATTGCGGCCGGGAGGTTCCGCCCGGCCCGCGAGGTGGAGCCCTTAAGCTGCGGTCCTGGTGTGTCCTGCGGCCGATCTGTGTCGGTCACCGTCTGCCTGCTCCCCTGGAACTGCGTGTAGTCGTCATCGGATGACTAGACCTCGAGCAGTTCGCTTTCCTTGTGTTTGACCAATTCGTCGACCTGCGCGACGTACGTCGAGGTGGTCTTGTCCAGGTCCTTTTCTGCCCGGGTCACCTCATCCTCACCGGCTTCGCCGTCTTTCTGGATGCGTTTGAGTTCATCGACCGCTTTGCGACGCACGTTACGGATGGACACCTTGGCGTCCTCGCCCTTGGATTTGACCTGTTTGACCAGTTCACGGCGTCGTTCCTCGGTCAGCTGGGGAATGGCGACCCGGATGATGTTGCCGTCGTTGGTCGGGTTGACGCCGAGATCGGAGTTGCGGATAGCTGTTTCGATCAGCCCCAGTGAGGACTGCTCGTACGGCTTGATCACCACCATGCGCGGCTCCGGGGTGTTGATGGACGACACCTGTGTGATCGGGGTGGGCGCACCGTAGTAGTCGATGGTGACGCGGTTGAACATCGCCGGGTTCGCCCGACCGGTTCGGACCGAACCCATGTCGTCGCGGGCGACGATGACGGCCTTCTCCATTTTTTCCTCGGCGTCGAGCAGCGCGTCGTCGATCATGGTGTCCTCCGTTGTCGTGTGGTGGTGATGCCGCGGCCGGCCCGTTTCCGCGACGACGGGCGGGCCGAGTCGCGGGTCAGGTGCTGACCAGTGTTCCGATCTTCTCACCTGCGACCGCACGGGCGATGTTGCCCTGCTCGAGCAGGTTGAAGACCAGGATGGGCATCTGGTTGTCCATACAGAGACTGAATGCGGTCGCGTCGGCGACCTTGAGGCCCTGTTCGAGCACCTCGCGGTGCGTGATCTCGCGGTACAGAGTGGCATCCGGGTCGATCCTGGGATCGGCGGAGTACACCCCCTCGACGCCCTTGGCCATCAGAACAACCTCGGCCTTGATCTCGAGGGCGCGTTGGGCAGCGGTGGTGTCAGTGGAGAAGTACGGCATTCCCATGCCGGCGCCGAAGATGACGACACGGCCCTTCTCCAGGTGCCGCTGGGCACGCAACGGAATGTACGGTTCGGCGACCTGCCCCATCGTGATGGCTGTCTGCACTCGGGTGACGACGCCGCGCTTCTCCAGGAAGTCTTGTAGCGCAAGGCAATTCATAACGGTGCCGAGCATGCCCATGTAGTCGGACCGCGCGCGCTCGAGGCCCCGCTGCTGAAGTTCGGCGCCACGGAAGAAGTTTCCGCCGCCGATCACCACGGCCACCTGTACGCCGGTGTCGACCACCTCGGCGATCTGGTCGGCGACGGTGGACACGACGTCAGGGTCGAGACCGACCTTGCCGCCGCCGAACATCTCGCCGCCCAGCTTCAGGACAACCCGTTTGAACCCGGCGCGTTGAGCCGTGGCGTCGTCGGTCATGTGGCGTTCCTCCATGGAGCGATTGTGGGCGCGGCGGGCTGCTGGTGCCGGCAGTTCCGGGATAAGTCCCGGGTCCGGCCCAATCCTAAACGAGCACAAAAGAACCCCGGCGAATCGATTGATTCGCACGGGGTTCTCTCATGAAAACTCAGGCCTGTCCGACCTCGAAACGAGTGAAGGACACAACCTGCGCCCCTGCCTCGTCGAGGACGGCCTTGACCGTCTTCTTGGATTCCTGGACCGACGGCTGGTCGACCAGCACGACGTCCTTGAAGAATCCATTGAGCCGGCCTTCGACGATCTTGGGCAGTGCCTGTTCGGGCTTGCCCTCCTCGCGAGCGGTCTGCTCGGCGATGCGACGCTCGGAAGCGACCACGTCCTCGGGCACCTCGTCGCGCGAGGCGTACTTGGCCCGCAACGCAGCAACCTGCATTGCTGCTCCACGAGCAGCTTCAGCAGCCTCGGGGGTGTCGCCGGTGTACTCCACCAGGACGCCGACGGCAGGCGGCAGATCCGAAGCCCGCTTGTGCAGGTAGGACGCCACATTGCCCTCGTGATACGAGACCCGGTTCAAGACCAGCTTCTCGCCGATCTTGGCGGAGAGCTCCTGGATCAGCTCGTCGACCGTCTTGTCGCCGACGCTGGTGGCCTTGAGGGCCTCCACGTCCGACGTCTTGGCGGCGACCGCGGCGTCGAGAACCCGAGCGGCCAGCGCCTGGAACTCGTCGTTCTTGGCCACGAAGTCCGTCTCGGAGTTGATCTCGATCATCGCGCCGTCTTTGGCGGCGATCAGACCTTCGGCGGTGGACCGCTCGGCACGCTTGCCGACGTCCTTGGCGCCTTTGATCCGCAGTTCTTCGACAGCCTTGTCGAAATCGCCGTCGTTGTTGGCCAGCGCGTTCTTGCAGTCGAGCATGCCCGCGCCGGTGAGGTCACGGAGCCGCTTGACGTCAGCGGCGGTGTAATTCGCCATGGGTGGGCGAGCCTCCTGTCGATTGTGTCGGGGGTGATGCGAAAGCCGGAGGGATCAGGCCTGCGCGGGGGTTTCGGCCTGCGCCGGGGCAGCTTCCTCGGTGCCTGCGGCCGGGGTGGTCGCCTGGGTGAGCAATTCCTGCTCCCATTCGGCCAGCGGCTCGGTGGCGCCACCTTCGGGCTTGGCGTCGGCGTCGGCACTCTGACCGGCGCGAGCCTGGAGGCCCTCGGCAACCGCCGAAGCGACGACGCGGGTGAGGAGTGCGGCGCTGCGGATGGCGTCATCGTTACCCGGGATCGGGTAGTCGACGAGATCCGGATCGCAGTTCGTGTCGAGGATGGCGATCACCGGGATGTTCAGCTTGCGAGCCTCGGAGACCGCGAGGTGCTCCTTGTTGGTGTCGACAACCCAGATGGCCGAAGGGACCTTCGACATGTCCCGGATACCACCGAGGGTGCGATCCAGCTTGGTCATCTCACGCGTGAGCATGAGGATTTCCTTCTTGGTGCGACCTTCGAAACCGCCGGTCTGTTCCATGGCCTCGAGTTCCTTGAGGCGCTGGAGACGCTTGTGCACGGTGGAGAAGTTGGTGAGCATGCCGCCGAGCCAGCGCTGGTTCACGTAGGGCATGCCCACGCGCAGCGATTCGGAGGCGATGGATTCCTGAGCCTGCTTCTTGGTTCCGACAAAGAGGATGGTGCCACCGTGGGCAACCGTCTCCTTGACGAACTCGTACGCCTTGTCGATGTACGTCAGCGTCTGCTGCAGGTCGATGATGTAGATGCCGTTGCGATCGGTGAAGATGAATCGCTTCATCTTCGGATTCCAACGACGGGTCTGATGCCCGAAATGAGCGCCGCTGTCCAGCAGCTGCTTCATGGTTACGACAGCCATAATTCACTTTCATTGCAGTTCATGCCGACGCCCGGTTGGTCGTCGGCCCTGGCGCCTGGCACGTGTGGAACCCGCGGTGAACAACGATCACTGACGAGGACTGCCCACACGCTGTCTCGGCCGGCATGACGCTGACCGACTGCAGACGCGCGAAGTCACTCCCGCCGCAGCGAGAGCGCCACATGAGTCTACGCGCGTAGGGGCCCGACACGAAATCGCTACCCGCACCGAAGCGGGCCCGATGTCAAGGCCTCGGCGAGCGTTGTGGACAGAAAGATCTTTCGTGCACATCTTCGCAGGTCATCGCGCGATCGGCTGACAGATCCCGCAGGCTCGGATCCATGGCTTTCTGGTGGGCACTGTGCCGCGCGGCAGCGCTGTTGGGCGTGATCGTGGCCGCCGTACCGCTGCTCGCGCTGCAGTCACAGCCGACAGCCCGCGCCGCGCCCGCCTCGGCCCCCTCGCGCGGGTTCACCTGGCCGCTGATTCCGACCCCACAAGTGCTACGCACCTTCGAGCCGCCCACGCAACGCTGGCTGCCCGGCCACCGCGGTGTCGACCTTGCCGCGCCGTCAGGCGCCACCGTCTATTCGGCAGGCGACGGCGTGGTGCACTTCGCGGGCCCCGTCGCAGGAAAGTCGGTGGTGTCGATTCGGCACCCGGACGGGTTGTTGACCACGTATGAACCCGTGAAGTCCTCGGTGCGCGCCGGTACGCCGGTGGCCCGCGGCTCGCCGATCGGTGTGCTCGAGCCCGGCCATGAGGGCTGCGCTCGTCCGTGCCTGCATTGGGGCGCCCGTCGCGGAGCCGGAGCTTCGGCGACATACCTCGATCCGCTGGCCTTGCTGGGCGTTGTGCGAGTGCGCCTGAAGCCACTAGAGCCAGGCGACGCGTGAGGCGGGCGGCGGCCCTCAAGCCCTGGGGTGTGCCTGATCGTGGACCTTACGAAGACGTTCGACACTGACGTGGGTGTACAGCTGCGTTGTCGCAAGGCTCGCGTGGCCAAGCAGTTCCTGCACCACGCGAAGGTCGGCGCCTCCTTCGAGGAGATGGGTCGCCGCACTGTGGCGCAATCCGTGAGGGCCGAGGTCAGGGGTGTCGGGCAGGCTCCGCAGTATCTGGTGGACCACCGTGCGGGCCATCCGCTGATCGAGTCGTCCGCCCTTGGTCCCGACAAGCAACGCGTTGCCAGCCTTGGGTTTCGCCAGCGCCGGCCGCCCTGACCTCAGCCACGTGTCCAAAGCGGCGGCTGCGGGGGCGCCGAACGGCACCGTCCGTTCCTTGTTGCCCTTACCGATGACCCTGACGACGTTGCGTCCCGTGTCGACGTCCCCGACATCCAGGCCGCACAGCTCCCCCACCCGAATGCCCGTGGCGTACAACAATTCGACGATCAGTCGGTTCCGCTGGCCGATGGGGTCAGCCGGGTCGGACGGGTTCTGCGGATCGTCGGCGCGCTCCGGTTGCATGGCCGCTTCCGCCTGCTCCGCGCTCAACACCCCCGGAAGGGTGCGATGAGCCCGGGGGGCCTGGAGTCGGATGCCCGGATCTGCGGCCAGGATGCCCTCGCGGGTTGCCCAGGCCGTGAAGCGTTTTGCCGATGATGCCTGGCGCGCGATGGTGGTGCGGGCTGCCCCCGCCTTGCTGTGTGCCGCGAGCCAGGCACGCAGCAGACCCAGATCGATTGCCGTCGGAGCGATGCCACGGGCACCCGCGAAACTGATCAGCGACCGGATGTCACCGAGGTAGGCGCGCACGGTGTGGTCGCTGTGCCCACATTCAAGGCGCAGATAGCTCTCGTACTCGTCGATGATCGCGGCACTCACCGACTCAGCCAAGCGATCTCGAACCTCTACTGCAAGACGCCACACCCGACCGTGCAGCTTTTGTGTCCCGATCGCACCCGTGCGCGGTCATCAACGGGTCAGACTGCGCTGCCGGTGGCCTCTTCCTTCTTTTTGAGTTCGGCTTTCCATTGCCGGAAACCTTCTTCTGTCCGTCCACGGCGCCAATACCCAGAGATGGAAGCGTGCGATGCCGGGACGCCGCGCTCTTTCCTGACATAGGCGCGCAGATTGTGCATGACCGCCTCTGCTTCGCCGTGGATGAAGACCTGAACCGTGCCCGGCAGCCACTCTGCCTGTTTGACGGCCGCGACGATGGGAGCGTTGGCGCCGGCTTTGTCGTCCCCCACCTCATCCGACGAGCCACCCCGGTGCAACCAGGTGATCTCCGCTGTGTCGGGGGCTGCGATGTCGACGTGATCGTCCGGCCCGGCGACCTCGATGAAGGCCTTCACGACCGCGCCATCGGGCATCGATTCCAGGGCTGCGGCGAGCGCCGGCAATCCCGCTTCATCGGAAGCGAGCAGATGCCAGTCGACGTCGGTTCTGGGGCGGTATCCACTGCCAGGGCCCAAGAACCGCACCACATCGCCTGGCTGTGTGGATGCCGCCCATGGCCCCGCGAGCCCTTCGGTGCCGTGCACCACGAAATCGATCGCCACTTCGCGCGCCACCGTGTCGACCCTTCGCACCGTGTACGTCCGCAGGACCGGTTGTTGACCTGGCTCGAACTCCTCCCGGATCCGGTCGAGGTCGAACGGTTCGGGATACCGGACGCCCTCAGGCGGGAACAGGAACTTGACGTACATGTCGGTGTCGTCCACCGGTGTGAACTCTTCGAACCCGGGACCGCCGAGATACACCCTCACCATGTGAGGGGTGAGTTGTTCGGTCCGTTGCACCGTCATGGTGTTGAGCTTCTTGGCCACGCGCTGGTTCCTCTCATCGCATTCGAACCCACGGTACCGGAAAGGTAGGTGACCCTAAGTTGGCCGATCCGTATACCGTCGCTGCCATGCCCACCATATTGATCACCGGCGCCTCCCGCGGTATCGGACGCGCGACCACGCAGCGCCTCGCGAATGCGGGCTGGAACGTATTCGCGGGAGTGCGTGACGACGCCGCCGGCGCCGAGTTGCGCGCACTGGCACCCGGACTGATCACACCCGTCGTCCTCGACATCACCGACGCTGACCACGTGGCGGACCTGGACCGCGTGTTGCCTGCCGAGCTGGACGCGGTTGTCAACAATGCCGGCATCGTCGTCGGCGGTCCGGTGGAAGCCGTGTCACCCGAACAACTCCGACACCAACTCGATGTCAACGTCATCGGTCAGCATGCCGTCACCCGCGCGTTGCTGCCCCGGCTCCGGGCCTCCCGTGGACGAGTGCTGTTCGTGTCGTCGGTCAGCGGCCGGATCGCCACCCCGATGACGGGCGCCTACAACGCGTCGAAGTTCGCTCTCGAAGGCATGGCGGACGCGCTGCGAATGGAGGTGCGGCCGTGGAAGATCCCCGTCGTGCTGATCGAACCAGGCCAGACCGACACCGACATCTGGCGCGACGCCGAATCCACTCTCGAAGACTTGGTGAGTGACATGTCGCGCGAACACCGCGCTCTCTACGCCAAACACATTGCCGGATACCGCAAGTCGATTCCCCTCTCGCAGAAGGTCGCGGTACCTGCAGACACTGTCGCCGCCACCATCGAATCCGCCTTGACGGCGCGGCGGCCGCGGGCCCGTTACGTCGTCGGTGCCGCGAACAAGGTTCAGGCGACGATGGTGGGCGCTCTACCGACCGCGGTCACCGATCTGCTCCTACGAACTGTCATCGGCGTCCCTCGGCGACCCTGAGGGACTCACCGCGATCCGGCCAGTCGCCACCCGGATCCGTTGGTGCTCAGCAAGCCTCGCGTTTCCAGGACGGCCAGCGCAGAGCGCACCTCGCGTACGTCGAGTCCACTCGCGAAAGCGATCTCACCGATGGTCAGTGATCCACGCGCCGGCACGGCGTCATAGGTTCGTTGCTGGGTGTCGTCGAGGCCGTCGGTTGGGCGCATCGCTGGCGTGCGGGTCTCCGGACCGGTCACACCGTCGGGCTCGGATAGCCGGATGATGTCGTCTGAGCTGGTCACCAGTTGCGCCACACCGTCGGCAATCATCCGGTGGCATCCGATCGACGTCGCGGACGTGATCGGCCCTGGGACCGCACCCAGAGGTAGCCCCAGCTTCCGAGTCCACGCCGCTGTGTTGGCCGCGCCGCTGCGCCCGCCTGCCTCCACCACGACGACTGCCCGCGACAATGCCGCCACCAGTCGGTTCCGGGTCAAGAAGCGATGCTTGGCCGCCGATGTGCCCGGGCGGTATTCACTGACCACCGCTCCGGTGCGAGCGATCTCGGCAATCAACCTGGCGTGACCGGCCGGGTAGTCACGGTCGAGTCCGCATGCGAGCACGGCCACCGTGGTCCCGTCCGCGGCCAACGCACACCGGTGCGCCACGCCATCGATGCCGTAGGCACCTCCGGAGATCACCGACCACCCTTCGCCGACGAGACCGCCGGTGAGCGACGACGTGACGTGCTCGCCATAGCCCGACGCCGCGCGAGAACCGACCAACGCCACCGATCGGTCGACGGCGCCGTCGAGCCTTGCCGGGCCACGGACCCACAGCGCCAAGGGCTCACCGCCTTTGGCGGCCGTGTCCGCCCGGCCCAGCGCGAGAAGCTGCCAGCCGGGCCATTCGTCGTCAGAGGGCGTCACCAGCCTGCCACCGAGTCGGGCGATCGCGGACAAGTCGTCCTCGGCGGTGTTGACCTGGTGGCGAGCCACCGTCGCCCGCAGCACTTCTTCGTGGCCGGGCGGCACCGACTGCCGCGACACCGCGCGCGCCGCCTCGGTCACCCCCACCTCCGCAATCAGCTTGTGCAGAGCGGCGTTCGGTGGCTCGGCCACTCCGGCGAGGTAGGCCCAGTCGAGTCGTGTCTTGTCGTCGAGCATGTCGTCCCCTCAGTTGTATCCGCGATCGCGGAACATCAACGCTTGCGCCACATGGTTTTCGGTCGGCTGGTCGGCTCCGGAGAGATCGGCAAGCGTCCACGCCAGGCGAAGTGCCCGGTCCGCTCCGCGTGCCGTCACCCGTCCATCTCGCAGAAACAGTTCGATCGGCCTGACCACCGAACCCGGCAGGCGAAAATCGCCGCGCCGCAGTACCGACCCCGGCACCTCGGCATTCGTCTGCCACCCGTGGGCGAGCCAGCGGTCGCGAGCAGCGGCCCGTGCCGCCATCACACGCTCGCGGACAACAGCACTCGATTCCGCGGGCCCGCCCGCCAGCGCCGCTGTCCCGGGAGGATCCATCCGAACCCGGATGTCGACCCGATCCATGAGCGGCCCCGACAGCTTGCCAAGATAACGACGACGGGCAGTGGGCGAGCACACACAGTCCACATCGTTCGCCGGAGCGCACGGGCACGGGTTGGCCGCCAATATCAGCTGGAAGCGGGCAGGAAATCGAGCGACCCCGTCTCGGCGTGCCACTCGAACCTCACCGTCCTCCAACGGAGTTCGCAATGTCTCGAGCACCTTGACACCGAGCTCCGCGCACTCGTCGAGGAACAGGACGCCGCGGTGCGCCCGCGACACCGCACCGGGTTTGGCCATCCCAGTACCCCCGCCGATCATCGCAGTCACCGTCGTCGAGTGATGCGGAGCGATGAACGGCGCATCACGAATCAACGGATGATCAGCCGGCAACCCACCGGCAATCGAATGAATCGCCGTGACCTCCAACGCCTCGGCCTCGTTCAACGGCGGCAAGATCCCCGGCAACCGCCGCGCCAACATCGTCTTCCCGATCCCCGGCGGCCCCGTCAACAACAGATGATGCGCCCCCGCAGCAGCAACCTCCATCGCATACCGCGCCTCGTCCTGACCCACCACATCACACAGATCCGGCCCCGCCACCATCGACCGGACCGGCTCCCGCGGACCCACCGTGTCCAGCACGAACGTTCCCTTGAGCCAGGCGAGCACCTCCCGCAGATGACTCGCCCCACCCACCTCGATCCCCGACACCAATGCCGCCTCGGCAACATTGCCCAACGGCACCACCGCATGAGTGAAACCCGCCTGCCGAGCCGCCACCACCGCAGGCAACACCCCACGCACCGGCCGAACCCGCCCGTCGAGCGCCAACTCACCCAAGAACACAGACTTCTCCAAATATGCAGGCGCATAATCATTCCCCGCGGTCAGCACCGCCAAAGCCAACGCCAACGCAAAGGTTAAGTTGCCCCTGTCCTAGATGACAGGGCGGCTCACACGGTGGTTGCAGCCACCGAGCGAGCCTTCGACTCACGACGGGAACTAGCCGCCATGAACCGCGACCGCAGTGTATCTGCGCACTCCCCCAACTACTCTCGTCGCCGCGCCATTGCTGCAACCGTTACCGTCGTGCTGGCCCTGTGCGCCGCCTACGGCCTGTTTCTGGGCACTGCCGCGTTCATGGTTGTTCTTGGTTTCGCGGCGTGAGGCTGACCGCCTCAGGCCTCGTTTCGCACGCGGACCGCAACCTCTTCGAGTTCCACATTCGTTGTGACCGCGATGTACTCCCGCGCCACCAAGGCAATCTCATCTTCGGAGCGCGCTTGCGTCAGACCATCAAGCGCAGGAATCCGCACCATCCACCAGGGCCCGTCACGATACGTCTCTACGTCGTAGTTCATCACCGGGACAACGGTATCGGGCAAGGGCCGGTGATGCCTCTGAATTGATCGCTGGGCGTTCTTCTCGGCGTGCCCGCCCCCAAACCAGCGCGCCCCGGTTTCGTGCCGACAGTAAGTCTCTGAGAACCGGCTCAGTGCACCATCCCGAAGTCTGATCAATTTCGACGGTGGTCATATTCCGATACCCCGCACCGTCTCGGTGCTGTGGGGCTAGGAGTGCTGGGGATGACGAGCGTCGGCGGAAAATGGGCCAGGGCCATGGGGGGTCATCAAGCAAGGCAGCCCGTGGGCCCAAATCTCACGACATGATTTTCACACGACGGAACACGGTTTCAACGCAACGACAAGTATTTGTTCCTCCTATCCGAAACAGTTGCACAACAATCGAATCGAGTGGTTCCCTACTAGGACACGACCAACTTAAGGTGGCCACGAATGTACTCAACCGAGCCCGGTTACGACGTCTGGTTGCGCGAGTACATTCGCGGCGAGGTCGCCGAGTCTCCTTGCTTGACGCCTGACCGTCGCGCCGAACTCCAGCAACTGCTGAGTCTGTCCGAGTTCCACAAACGCACACCGAAAACTAGGTGATTAGAAAACGCAACTGATCCGGGGTCAGCCAAGGCGATGAGCGATGGATCATTCTGTGGCAGTTTGCGCACAAAAGTATGAGGTCTTCAAGCTTCGTCTTGGTCTCGCCTGAAGCATGGAGCGGAAGAATGTGGTGAACCTCGGTGTACTCGCGCCCACGCTCACCGTAGGTCGCCTCGAAATCAAACTCACAGACCTCACAAGCGACGCGATCGTGCGTTCGGAGATAGTCAGCGATCTTTTTTCGCCGCAGCTTCCGATCGCGCTCCCGAACGAAGTGCTGACGCTGCAGGAGGCGGCCTTCCGGCGCTGATTCATCCTCGTCATCCACGGGCGCTTGCGGCAGTTGTTCAAACGCATTCGCGGCCAGCGTCTTCCGGATCGCTGCGGCAATAGCACGCATTTCTTGAGGATGCTCTAGGAACTCGGCCAGCACCTCTCTGTCTGTTGCGCCACCCTTCGTCGGCTTACCTCGGTAATCGGGATGATGGGTCGCGATGTCCGCGGTCTTACGTCCAACCCCGTTCGGGTTCCTGAATTTGTCGCCGCGAATCTCCGGAGGGTAGAACGGCAACTTCTGAAGCAACGCGGACAGCTCGATTACGCGAGGATCGTTTGCGCCCATGTACACCCAGTTGTTGTCCACCAGAATGTCGCAGGCAAGGATCACTTCGTCGCGAACCCAATCGAGGCGCTCGTTCGGGACGCGGTACCCAAGCGCACGAAGCCTTCGTGCGACCGACTGCTCGCCGCCCGTGAACTCCGACGACTGCATCGGCTTTCGACCCGGCAGGTACCCGTGCGCCACGCCCGCGACCGCCTTCGAGTCGTAGCGCTTGCCATCACGGACGACGAAATACGTGCTCGCGGCACCGAACCCGTACTTCTCCCTGAAGGCTTCACGACCGATTCTGTCGTACTCCGACATCGCGGCCGATACCGCATCCGCCGTCAGATCACTTAATCCCATAGCGGAAACCTTAGACGGAGAGTCGCATGCGCGATCCCAGCGCTTACGATTCGTCACTCTCCCGATCGATGATTACACAGTAATCAAGCAATTTTCTGCCCACGTCGGTCACCCACCAATAACCACCTGGCGACTTCGACCACCTCAGAACATCACCATCGTCATTCCGCTGCGAAAATAGGCCCAAAGATTCCAATCGCATTGCGGACGATCGAACAATTAGTGGTTCTAAATTAGCGACTTGTTCGATGTATGCAGGTCGAACCCATTTGCCGAACCCAACTATTTTATGATCTTTGTCTACGAAGGGTGCGTGCGCGGCATGCCTTAGTACGCGAAGATGAACCGGTTCTAATTGCTTCAATATCGATGTTAGGTAAACGGCCTCATCAACCAAGGCATTATCCCTCAGCCCAGCAACGACAAGGCGCGCCAGGCCGGACCTGAAGGTGCGGTCCGGCGTCCTCACGGCCTTCTCACCAGCATCGAATAGGGCTTCGCCCAACTCTTCGCTCTCGTCAACACGTTGGCCAATCTCTTCGGAGCTGAGACCCGACAGCCCGGACACGTCGTCCGCAAACTCCTGAGAGCGGGCCGTCCATCGCTGTGTGATTTTCCGGCTCCACGACAGGTCAAGAGGCATCCACTTCGAGATGCCCGCGGACAGCTCAGTAGTGACCTCTCGCTCTTCGGGATCGCCCCATTCCACCATGCCATTCAGCATAGGTTGCGGAGCAGACAGCGCCGCGAACTCGCCGAACGCGGTTTGCCCCTAACTACCTGCTCCGAAATTATTGGTCGTCAGTCGATCCGGGCGGGAGCGCCGGGGGCGGATCATCGTCGTCAGAGATAGTTTCGAGGGCAGACATCAAAATTGGACGGGTCGGCGGCATCGGTATAGCTTGCTGTTCGCCCAGTCTGTCGACTCGCTTTAATACGCGACTGACGCGGGGTCGTGAATCCGCAGCGCCGGGTGCGAAAGATTCGATGACGTCAAAAACTCCGACAACCAACTGGTCCGGTTGCGACATCAACTCAGTAACTTCGTGCGCGACCCTGGCGTCGGTCACGCCGGCCGCGAATGGACGCCCTTCAAGCGGAATGAAGTAGAAAGCGCCCAAGGACCAGCGGAAGCCATCTATTCGACCAACTTCGCGAGCCTCCCGTTGTTTCTCGTGACTCGACTCTAACTCGAGACGCAATCGAACAGCACCTTCAACTGTAAACCGCAGGCTACTGAGACCCACGTGGCGTTGTCGAATCGAACCGCTAATACCCCAGCCGCCCTTAACAGACGCATTTACAACACGCTTCAGCGCCTGCCGCGCGCTACCGGGTAGTTCCGACACTTCAGCAGCAAGAGGGCTTTCAGGATCCGGGTCATTTGCATGGCCCAGAATGCTCGCTACCGTACGCAGCGCATCCGAGTCCACGGACGAAGCGACGGATGATGGGTCGGATGTCTGCCCGGCTGGCATCTCCTGGTCTGCGATCCGAAAGACCACACGCACTGAACCTGGTGTCGCGCCCTCGATTAGCAAATTGTCACTATATCTCGAACGTCCAGCACGTGCCTTGGCAGTTTGTTTGACAGCTTCACTCATCCCACTAACGAAACGTGAAAACTGTAGAGCATTAGTTGAATGACCCTCGGCTCCCGGTCCTTCAAGGTGTAGATCTACTTCAGCTTGCTCTGGTCCAGCCTCTTGCTCGTATACGTTGACGAGCGTGGTGTCGTCATCGCTCAGGCTTGCGCGAATCGTGGCGCGTATATGCTGTTCGACAACGCTGTTCCCGCCTGCGCTCCTCAGAGCGTCACGCAGTTTGTCTTCAAGCCGTCGGTCATCACGGGCTGTACTCACAGCGTCACCTCCAAGAAGCCCTTCCGCTCGGTTTCGGGGAGCGGGTTCCCATGCCGGTCTTTGATCCGTGACCACAAGTCTGCCCAATAGTCAGTTTGCACCTCGACGTCCGGAACAATGAACCCGTCCACCAGACCGCCCATCGCCTGCAACCTCGGCACCGTGCCCGCGAACTCTCGCGACGAAACGTGTTGCAGGGTCATCAGGGGCAACATAGCAGCAGCATTCGTACACACGTTCGAATAGTCCGTCATAGGTACGACAGCGACCACGTCAATGTCTTCGGGCGCACGCCAAAGCTTATGGGTCACGAAACCCCCGTCGATCCACAATCGGCCGGTCGGAAACACCGTCCGCAACACATCGACGTAGAGCACGAGCGCCCGGTACATGAGGTCACGTTCAGCGCGGTGCGGCGCATCCACCACGAAGGTCTGGTAGATCTCTTCGAGAGTTGCCTGGTGGCATCCCTCCGGGAGAGTCGCGTGGGCCCCGCCCAGCTCTGGAATAGACAACGCCCCTGTGCGCCCCTTCTGTGATTCATCACACTTGTGACGAGATCCTGACACGGCCGGGCCCATGGGGAGCCGTTGCGAACCAATTCGTTACCACGATCACATTCGGACAATCGATCTACTCTCTGCATGCTCAATTCTGCCCGTAGTCCGTTTGTGCTACTCCAGTCCTGGACGGGAGGCTAGCTGGCGCGATGTTTGCAGCGAATTGGCGAGACCTGGTCGACGGTCCGCCTACCGTAGGTCTCTATGACACAGCCCTGGGCAACACTGATAGCTGGAACCGCTGTTTTGGTTGCGGCGCTGCTCGCATTCGTCGCGCAGTGGCAGAACCGAAACAAACAATCCGACGACCTCACGCGCCAATTGGCGGGCCAACGCGATGCGTTGGACGCGCAACTCGCCACCCAGCGCGCGATTGCAGCCGCGGATCGCAGAGCCCAGCGACACAGTGACCAACGAAAAGAACTCATTGAGGACTATGCGGAATTGGTCGCAGCTGTAAATGATTTGTTAATCATCACCTTTCGCAATCGGGCCTCAATGGACGACGCGGAAATCCAAGCTCATTACGACGCCTTTAACAGTTCGCGCGACCGACTTGGCGGAATTTCTGGGAAAATCCGAATCGTGGGCAGCGAGGCCGTAATCGCGAGGACCGCGAGAATCGCCATTGAACTCAATATCGGATACCGAACCGTTCGCGACGCCAGGGAACTACGAATAACCGCTCAGCGGCATGTTGAGGAGGACCGCGACCATCTCATCAGTGAGATACAGGAACACCTAGCGACCTTTGCCCTCACAGAGTAGCGCCGCAGACCCTGGGGGTGCCCCCCGGTTGAACTGACGGTCTATATCTGCCGCCCCAGCGACCTTTTCACTCACAGCTCATATGGCACGCAGAATCGACCAAAAACGGGCGCTGAGAGGCCCAGTGGCGTACTCCAGTGAGTCAGGCGGCGTTGCCTCTGACCTGGTGGTATCGGGCTAGAGTGCGCGCTTTCATGCGTTCGCGGAGTTCACCGGTATAGCGGTCGCGGAAGTTCTTGCGGTTGCATTCCTTACAGTCGGCGCGGGGCCCGCGGCCCGGACCAGCGCTGTAGAACTCCGCCTCCCGCTTATCCTGCCCGCACTTCGAACAAGTCTTGCGGCGTCGGTACGCGCGCGTGGTGTCTCGGTCGCACCGTCGGCACCAAGAGCGCAGTCCTGCTGGTCTGCGCCGGTCGGGGCCATAGTCGCCAATGGACTTGGCCATCTTGCAGTGGGTACAAACCCTCTCTGTCATGGCTTGCCCCGCGGGCCGGACACGAGCTGCCAGCCACGCGGGGTGCCTTTGTACAAGTCCCAACAGTCCGCCGACGAAAACAGCGGTGTGCCGTCTTCGGTGTACGAAACGGGTCTGAGTACGCCGCGGGAAATGTGGCGGTCGATGAGGTCTAGCGAGCAGGCGATGAGTTCGGCGGCACGTTCGCGGGTGACGGGCGCTTCGGTTATGTCGGTGTAGAACATTGGTGGTCCTTCGGCAGAACAGGACCGGCCCCGCCATTGAAATGTGGCGGGGCCGGTGGTCCGGATAGTTGGTGATCGGCGTTAAGCCCAGGTGCCCGGAGTGCGCTGCGTGAGCGGGGTTTCGGAGTGCCTGCCCGCTGCAACCTGGTTCACGATGCTGTCAACGTCTGATGGGTTGACTGTCGCGCCATACGGATTGCCGCCACCGCGCGGCTCAATGCTCACTGATCCGGCGTCGATGGGTTCGGGTTTGCTGGTGACCGGCCGCGGGGCTGCCGCTGTATCCGCGATTGCCTTCGCTCTCACCTGCTCGGCCTGTTCGGCTGCTAGTCGTTGCGCGTAAGACGTACCGATCTTCACGCCGCTGCCATCGGACTGGTCATCTTTGAGTTCATCGAGCACCTGTCGCAATGTGCCGTCGATCATGCCGCGGTCACCTCTTCTACGTTGCCCTTATCCCACGAGACCCGCACGCTCTCGGCCTCGTGTTCGCTGTCAGGTACCCATGGTTTCCGCTTCATGTTCAACAGGAACGATGCTCGGCCATCGTCGTTTGCCCGTGCTGCATTCTGGAACTCAAACGTGTTGACGGGCAGGACGAAGTTCCAGTGAGCCCCTTCCTGCCCCTGCAATCGGGCCTTAGGGATCAACCCCCGTGAGCGCAGCTCTGTGATGAACCGTGACAGCGCTTTGTAGGTCTCCTGAAGTTCTGAGACTCGCTGCCATTCCTCCGTTTTGCCGGATTCGATGGCCTGCTGAGCTGTCTTCACGTTCGCTAGCTTCGGTCCAATCTGATCCAGTTCTGCCGCGATGGTGTTGTAACGCGAGGTAACGATCCGCGGCACGTCTTTCACGTTGGCGAACGCCACCGCCCGCGCCTTTCGAGTCGCCTCTGCGTAGACGCTTTTCGCGATCAGGTGTACGTCGTCAATCGCGGCCATGCGTTTGGCCGCTCCGGTGAGCATCGCCTCATCGACGGCAGTACCCGAATCAACTAGGTCTGCTGCAAGCTCCTGGGCGTTCGCAATACGCCGCAGTTCGTATGCGCGGGCGGTTTGCTCGGCAGATTCCGCGAGCACTGTGTAACGCTCAACCTCGGCCAGTTCGTCGGCCGTCAGCAAATCGTCTCCCAATCGGTGGAGTACCGGTGCGAGCCGGGTTGCGTGGAGTGCTTCGACCACGGCGTCATTCGAAATGTAGGTCATCTGTCATCCTTCAATAATTGGTTCAGTTCATTCGCGAGTAGCTGTAGTTCTGTGCGGTCTGCAATCCACCGTTGCCCGCCGATGCACACAAAAAAGGTGTGCATTCCGTTTGGCCGCAAGGACATTGGGCGGTTCCCTGTAGCGGGTTTCACGTGTGCATCTGCCTGGTTATTGTGTCCGTCAGTTCGGTCAAGGCGTCGATGACGCTCGCGGGGTCCGTCTGCGCGGCAGCACCCAGCAGGCCGGTCCCCACAACGACGGCCTCACGAACAGAGAGCCCAAGTGAGTTCTTGGCCCAGTAGATTGAGACGGGCTGCCCGCCCTGGACTTCGTGTGCTTTGACCCGAACGCGGGTCTCAGCTCGGTAGCGGGCCAACTATCCGCGCCCCCAAGTGGGGTGACCCGGCTTCTGCTCAGACGGAAACCGCGACAGCTCGCCCAACGACCCCGCGGGCTTCACAGGTTCCGCATCAAGCACCTGGTCAATGGTGTCCAGCAGTGCATCGACGGACGCACTCGGCAGGACAATCCACGAGTACGCCTGACGCAGCATGACCCCATCGCCGCGTGGTGACCGCGCCACCTTGATCGGGGCCATGTCGCCACGCACCACGTACTGCACTTCTCGTTCACTCATCATCTTCATTCCCTCTTCTTTCGTTTCAGCACAGCGCATTTCGCGCTGGGGTTCTTGTTCTCGTTGGCGCGTTGTTCGCGCCGCACAGCACGAACCAGTGCCGTAGACACACCCACGAGGCGTGCCGTCTCGATCACCGTCAGACCGAGCCCTAGTGCGTCTGAAATCTCGGCCCGCTTGTCTGATCTGTGGCCGCGGCCAGGTCCGGCGACGAACCGGCGCTCCAGGTACCGCCGCTGCATCTCACGGGCAGCGGCCAACAGCTCTGACGCCTCGTAGTGGATGCGGGGCGGGTCACCGAGCACAACGGGGGTCAGTAGCCCCGCATACTGCCAATCCCGGATCGTGAAGGGGCTCCGCCCTAACTTTTTGCCGGCGTCTGCACGATCAAGGAACATTCACGCAGCCAAGCTGTGCCGGAACGCCGCGAACTCGTACTCCATCGCAGAATCTCGGAGCCCGAGCATGATGGTCTGCGCGGCACGCGAGACCCGGATTGACTGCCCTCGCGACCGCATCAGCAACGGCAACAACCACGGCATAGACAGATTGAGTCGGTCCCGCACGTCATCACGCAGCCACACCAGCTGCACCGGCCTCATCCGCGGAGAGATACCGAGCAGTTCCCCATTGGCCCGCCGATACGTCGGAATCCCCGCGAGCGACAGGTTGCAGTGCTCGGTCGCGAGGTAGGCCAAGGTCCGAAACTCGTTGTCCGCGGCGTCAATCGCGGCCCCGTTTAAGCGGCCAGACCGGTGGTTGTCGGGGTTCCGGAGTGCCGCGACCACTTCGGGCATCGAATCCAGTAATTGAGACGTCGAAAAGGGGGGAGTCATCCACGCCCTGCATCTAAACCCTCAAGAGCAACAGTCAGCTCGTCCCTGATTCGGGTCGCCTCATCAACTCCCATGAACATGTCCAGCCCGTTCCCCGCACGAAAGATGACTGGCCGGTCAGAGTGGTCGGCGTAGGTGACATGAGGCCGGACGTTGTGTTTTGCAATACGCATTGTGTTTTCAAACTCCTTGATACGTCGATAAGGCACGTGAACATGTGGACATGTGGACATGTGGACATGTGGACATGTGGACATGTGTTGCGCACAGAACCGCACTCCCGTCGAAACGACGGCGAAAACCGAACACTGCTGGTAGAGAACTAAATACATACACATTTGTCTTTCATATAGGGACAAGTCCGGTGTCCACGCACGAAGCGTGTCCACATGTCCACACGTCCACACCGCAGATTTCGAAGCATCAAATGTCGTCCCAGTTGATGCCAGTGCGCTCAGCTGGACCCTGAAGTTCAAGTTCACCGGCAGCGTTCATCACGCACCGACCAGTCGAAGTCATCGAGCGGACCACTTCTTCGAGGATTTGGCGGTCTCGTGACGGTGCCGCTCTCTTGAGGGCTCCGGAAGTCATTGCCGCATCCTGTAGCTTTCGAGCTACCCACGCGGTAACCCGCTCGATGGCCTGAGAGGTATCAGAACGGGCCGCAGACCGTACACCTTCGAGTTCACCGGCCTCTGCCGCGTCGGCCATGCGATCAGCTCGGAGCCGGTCTGTCATCGACGTACGCGTGCGGTTTGATTCGTCCATAACCAAACCCGCCAGTCGCCATCCCTCCGCGGTCACCGCTGGGCGATCCACATCAGGGTCAAGAAGGTCGAGACCAACTGCGACCTTGAGCCGCACCAATTGCGCGTGAGAGTCCAGTGGGTCTACCAGACCGCCACGTGCTCGTCGCAACTGCTCTGCATCGACGGCAGCCGCGACAGCATCGGGCACTGGAACAACAACCTGCGTCAACAGCGCACCGGGCCTGTCGGTCAGCGGATCGAGGTCTGCGACGTTCAGCGCACCCGGATCGGGAGGTTTCACCGTGGGCATCGAAACGTCTGTTGCCGGTAGCCACAAAAACCTTTGCGGTAGCCCAACCGTTTTCTCGCCTAGCAGGACATTCGAGCGCGACGGCTGCACACCCGCTAGCACGCAGAAGCGGTACTCGTGCTCACCCAACGGCAACGACTTCTGCCGGTCAACATGGGAAGATCCAATCTCGCCACCAACAAAGGCGGTGCACAGTTTTGACAGGATCGTCGCCCCGCTACGGCCCGAAATCCCCGCCAACGTAGTGATTTCGTCCCATCGCGCCAACACTGATCGACGTTGCCACTCGACTTCCCCGGCTTTATTTCGACTGACGAACAGATGGGCCAGAGCCTCCCCGGAGCCGGGTTCGGGCGAGAACACTTCCGACGACGCCAGTTCACGCCCCGCACCCATCGCAGCGGACTTGCCACCACCCGAATCAGCAACGAGACCGGCGTAGAAGTTTAGCGATGCATGCGAACCAACCAACGGCGGTAAGACGAAATTCGGCGGCAACTCAGCCAACCGGTAGGCGATCACCACACCCAGCAACGCCCACGGCGATACACGCCGCGCGTATGCAAACTGCCTCACATGTTGCAACGACGCTCGCGCATCCCAAAACGGGTGCGCTTCCAGCACATCAACCCCAGTTCCTACACCCATCATCAACTCATCCATATCAAATGTCCTGTCCAACGAAGCCCCGCGCTCCGCTCCCGTAAGTACGCTATTAAGTTGTCAGTCAATCAATTTCGCGGCCTACAACGGCTTGTCGAGGGCGGCTAGATCGGCCTGATCAACCACAATCAGCCGCTTGCCGCGACGGGAAGCCGGTAGGTCACCGGACTTCGCAAGTCGGCGCAGATGTTCGACCGAGAAGCCGGTTCGTTCGGCAGCCTGTTTCAACGTCAGTTTGTCCACAGAGTTCACCCCCAGCCGGGACTTGATGTGATCGCCCGAGAGCGGGCAGAGATGCAGCCGAACCAACTTCGATCCGCATGTATATAGACAAATCTAGTTAGATCCGAAGCCCGACCTTTACGCTCGATGCGCCCTATTCTTCGGTGTATGGGGCAATCGAACCCATGGGCTTGAGCGCAGTCACGGTCCTGTTCCCTCACGTATCACCCTGATTGACGTGGTTGTCCGAGCGGCAGGACAAGTCCAAGGGCCACATCCAATGCGGCACTGCCGGGTTGACGGATCGCGGTATCTGCGTCCGTGCCTGCGGTATTCAGTTGTGCGATGTGGTGCTTGGGCTCTGTCGCCCTAATTCAGGAAATCGGGGACTGACAGCAAAGCTAGACGAGCGCGGACCGAACCCAAAGGGTCAAGTAAGATTTTTCTTACTCTTGTCGCGATCCCTCACGTGAGAATTTTGGGTGACCTCGCTGGTCAGCGCCGCCCTGGAGGCAAAACAAATCCACCCAAAGAGGTAAGATTTTTATTACGTTCGTTGTGGTCATGTGCCCGCCACTCGCCGAATCCCCGATTAAGCCACATTCCCAGAGGTGCGCGTTCCTGAGCCCTACTGCCTGCGATGCTTTACATCGTTAGGAGGAATCGGAGGGTCAACTTCCTGATCGAGGCGCACAAGCTCCAGTGCATCTTGAATCGCCCTAACAGCAACGGGCGGCAGCTCGTTCCCCTCACGCACAGTCACACCCCTGAGAGTTTCTGACGGCCACTAGCTCAACCAGTCGATCTGAACGCAGTCGGGATCGAAGTAGCCGCCACCAGGACGGCGACCCTTCGGAGCGGGGAGAACCGTCACCGTCATCAGCGCGGCAATAACTTTGCCACGCAGGTCCGGCGAAAGCCCCTCCCACCGTTCCTCAATGTCACCCTCCGTGAGTGCCATGTTGGCCATCACCGATGTTTGTTGCGCAGCGGCAATCTCCGCCTCGACCGCGGCCAGATCGGCGCGAAGCCGCTTACTACCCACTTGTAGCTGCTGCCCCGACACCGTGCCGTCCGCGAACATGGTTGCAAGTTCGTCCAATCGAATCTGGAGGGCTTCGCGCCGTGTCCGAAGACCATCGACGTCCACACCGTCGTCTGCTCCGGAGGTCAAGTTGGCGTCTGCCAACCGTTCAACGGCAAGGCTGGACACCAGGGCGTCTAGCTGGTCAGCGACACGTGTCAGATGCGGCCCAGATGCACAGCGATAGTAGTGAACGCCTTTGGTTTGTGACACAAGCATGGTGTCAGAGCACCGACCACACACGTACACACCTGAGCCCTGCCAACGGCGCTCGAAAGCTATCGACCTCCCGCGAGCTGGATCGGTGATCAAGGCTTCGAGCGCGGTGAAGGTGTCTACATCAAGGATGTGTTCCCACTGTCCGGAGTGAATCCGGCGACCTTCGTGCAGCGCGTAACCCGCGTTACGCGGCCGTAGTAGAATCTTCTTCGCCGTGAGTGTGTTGAATTCCTTGTTGCCGAACGATGTTCGCAACCCGGACTCGTTCCATTCCTTGACGATTGACCGCAAGGAACGACCTGCAAGCAGTTCATTTGCTGCACGCTGAATAGATTGTGCTTCAACATGATTCAGTGTCATTCCGTCACTGTCCCAGCCGAAGGGTCGACGGCCCCCGCGGTACTTCCCGTGTTCAGCTGCTTCGGCCTTCGCGCGTTTCTGCCGCTCGATCGAGTGCTCGACCTCGTGGCGGGCGGCAGCTCCCAACATCCGCGCGACCATCTTGCCCGATGCCGTCGACAGATCGAAGTCACCCGCGTTGACAGTGCGGATCTCTATCCGGTGTTCCTCGCAGAACGTGATGAAGTCTTCTAGTTCAACTGGTCGACGGTGCAGTCGGTCTGCATGCCAAGCCAGGATGGCAGACGCTCTACCGGAAGCTAAGTCCTTGAGCATCCGGTCGTAGCTCGGTCTGCGTCGCCCGGAGTAGGCCGACACATCGTTATCGGAGTATGTTTCGACCACATTCCAGCCGAGCGTTGCGGCAAGACGCTCGCAGTCTTCGACCTGGCGATTCACACCTAGCCCGGCACCCGTCCGGTCTTTGGAAATTCGCGCATAGATCACTGCCTGCATGTTTAACACTGTAGTACTTGACTTTGTGCCAAGTCGTACATCGACCCCGACTTGGGCAACGTCGCAGGCGACAACGCCAACGTGATACGACCCTCCGGCCACTTCGCAACAGCGCCCTCGCCCCCGTCAGCACCCTTACTCACCGCGGCAGTGTTGGTGATCGCCGCACGCACGCGATCTTTCGCCTCCTTCAACGCCGCATCCCCCAGCCCCACCAAATGCACACCCGGCAGACCCTGACCAATCGACGCCTCGATCTCCACCACCACACCCTCGACACCATTGATCGCCACCGACCGCACCCGCCCCAACTTCACCTCAGAACACCCCACGCAAATGCGAAATCGACACACAGTCCTTTGAATCGAGTTGCACGGCAACCACATCGAAGCGCACCACCGGCCAACGCCGCCCCTGCTCACGCAGCCACACCCCAGCCAGCCGGCGCATCCGCTGATACTTGGCCACCGTCACCGCCTCCGCCACATCGCCGTACAACGACCCGGTCCGCGTCTTGACCTCCACCACCACCAACGCATCACCATCGACCGCGATCACATCCAACTCCCCATAACGGCACCGCCAATTCCGCTGCACCAGGGCCCACCCCAACCCCACGAGATACTCCGCCGCGGCGTCCTCCCCCAACTGACCCACCTCACGCCGCGAACGACGCACACCCCCACCTGACTGATCCATACCGAAAACATCCCAAACCGACACCCACCCACAGACCCCACAACCCGCCGACCACCACCACCCTGTGCACAAACCACACACTGTGGATAAACCATGAATGAAATAGGCAATTACGCATCGTGAATACCGACCGAATGGCGGCGCACCCGACATCCCAACGCGTTCAATTGCGAACAGATCGGCACTTTAGAAAGTGCATCCCTATGAAAAGGATCGTTCACACGCAATAGTTTCTGGCATTCCGGTTGCCCGACCACCAGGGAATCTGTACCGTCATCGACGAGAGCCGCATCGTTGTTCGGCACTCTGAGCACAATGACATCGAATTGTCTTCGGGGGCGTAGACATTACGGACAATACGACGTCTCGAGCCAAAACGCAGCACTACAGTCGGCAAGATTTGTCGGCGCATTTTGATTGCCTCCGCGTTTTCGGCCCAGGACGTCCAGGAGATGACATGGTCAATTTCGGTCTCATCGATGATTGGAAGCCACCCACTGGCAGAGTGACCATTTGGTCGGCGTCACTGGCATCGATCACACAGGCACAGCAAGCGCCCATCCACCCCACGCCACCCTCACACCAACAGGAAGAGTATCTGCGGACTGCAGCTTGTCGGCAGAACTCGCAGATCAGGTCGTCGCGGCTGTATGTCGGCACCTTCGATCAAGATCACACGCTTGATCACGCCGCCATGACCACCGCCGTCAACGCCTTCCTCCGGCGGCACGACACTCACCTCAGTTGGTTCTCCATCGAACCCGATGACTCCGTCGCCCGTCGGGTCATCGATCCCACGACAATCGATTTCATTCCGCATCACCACGATGTCATCGCGGACCCTGACGAGATAAGGGAACTGGTACAACTTGAGACGCCGGGCCCCTTCGAGTGGGATTGCTTCACATTCGGCACCATCGAACACGACTGCGGGTTCACCATGTATGCCGCCATCGACCACCTGCACTCCGACCCGATTTCACAGGCGATCTCACTTGTCGACGCGATTGCTCTCTATGACAATGCGCGGCTCGGCCGCGACAACGATCTCGCTCCGCCCGGCAGCTACATCGATTATTGCCATCGGGAACGAACAGCATCGGCTCAGCTGTCGCTGGACTCCCCGCCTGTGCAGCGATGGATCGAACTCGTCCAGGCCAATGGTGGCCGCCTCCCGACCTTTCCGCTGGACCTCGGCCACGAAAGTACAGAAAACGCGCGGAGCGCACACCTGACGGTCACATTGTTCGACGAACAGGACGCGAAGACACTGGTCCGGATCTGCCGGGACGGTCGGGCAGGGTTCATCGCGGCGGTACTCACCGTCGCCGGCCTCGCTGCGCACGAGTTCACAGGCGATCGTCGTTATCTGGCCATCACGCCCAAGAGCACGCGGACGACTCCCGCGGAGTTCAGCGCGGTCGGCTGGTTCACCAGTCTGATTCCCGTACCGATCGACATCGACGATTCGTCGACGTTCAAAACTCTGGTTCGCCAAGCGCAGGTCGCCTACCTTGCCGGACGCAAACTGTCTGACGTCTCGTTCCACCGAGTGCTCGAACTCGTCTCCGATGAACCCGACCTCGGCATCAGGACCGAACCCGGATGGTCGGTGCCGATGGTCTCGATCATGGACGCGCGTCGACTACCGGGCGTCTCCGAGTTCGAGTCCATCAACGCGAGGTTCTACGGCAACCGCGGTACATCGGACGAGGTGTACACGTGGGTCAATCGATTCGCCGATGAGACATCCATGAGCCTGCTGTTCCCTGACACCGCGCAGGCCCGCGCATCGGTGGACATCTATGTGGACCGGGTACGGCAGATCTTCAAGACGATCATCTCCGAGGGCGACTACGCACCCAGCCCAGGTGTTCGTCAGGTGACAGGTTGAGACCACGAGCTCCGCTTCCTGCTCCCGTCACCACTCCTTGTTGCACGAAAGATTCACAGGGGGCGCCTTCGCGGAGAGCATCGTGGCCGGCTCTGGCCTGTTGTCTCATCGCAGTGTCCATGCAGATGGTCGACATGACGATCGTGAACATTGCCCTGCCCAGCCTCGGGTCCGGACTCCACGCCTCGTCTGGCGAGCAATTGCTTGTACTCACCGCGTACACACTGACTTTCGCGTGCTTTCTTCTGACCGCTTCTCGCCTGGGCGAACGGTGGGGCCGTCGACGATTGTTCATCGGCGCTCTCGCGGGGTTCACGGTGGTATCCGTGCTGTGCGGGACCGCCACCGGCTCAACAGAACTCATCGTGTTGAGAGCTGTTCAGGGCGCTTGCGCGGCACTGGCATCGGCCCAGACCATCGCCATCATCTCGGCCTCGTTCCCCAAGTCCCGGCATCCAGCGGTGTTCGGCATCTATGGCGCGACGGCCGGAGTCGCCGCCATGCTCGGACCGACGCTCGGGGGCCTCCTCATCTCAGCAGACCTGTGGGGTCTTGGCTGGCGCATGATCTTCCTCGTCAACCTTCCCCTCGGCATGATCGCCTGCGTCGTGGGCCATCGATGTCTTCCGGCCCTTCATGCCACCACCCGTCCGGGCCTCGATCTTCCGGGAGTCGCGCTGTCGACCGCCGGGTTGTTCCTGCTCGTTCTCCCACTGGCCACCGGGCGCGAGAGGGGCTGGCCGACCTGGCAGTTGTGGATGCTGGTGGGGTCGGTGGTGGTGCTGTGCCTCTTCATCGTTCACCAGCACCGCCTCGGCAGACGGGGCGGCTATCCCCTGCTGGACCTCCAACTGTTCACCAGTAGGTCGTTCGCCGTCGGATCAGTCCTGTCGCTGCTGTTCTTCGGCGTGTTTGCCGCATTCTTCTTCACCGTCTCGGTGACCGCACAATTCGGCCTTGGATTCTCACCGTTGCGAACCGGCCTGCTCACCCTCCCTTTTGCCATCGGCGCCGCGGTCGGTTCGGTTGTCTCGGCGCTGCTCGTCAGAAGGATCGGGGCACTGACGTTGACGACGGGAGTTGTCTTGTTCAGCGGGTCACTCGTCTACACGGCCGTGATCATCGACCCCGCCGCCGGTATCGAGGTGTCGTCGATCATCCTTCCGTTGGCCGTCGGCGGCGTGGCCATGGGACTGTTCGTCGCGCCGTTGCAGGCGACGATGCTCTCGGACACCTCAGAGCGGACTGTCGGTTCCGCCTCGGGGACCATCCCCACCGTCCAGCAGATCGGAGCATCCGTGGGGACGGCCGTGATCAGCCTGCTTTTCTTCGCAGCTGTTGTCGCGCAATCGAAACAGGCTGTGCAGGAAGCGCAGACCAGTCTGTCGCACAGTCTCGGCACTTCCGAGGTTGCCCCCCTCGCGCGGCCGTTTGTCGTTCGCGAGTTCGGTCGCTGCGCCACTGCCCAGTTGGGTTCAGCACACCCGGACACCCCCGGACCAGGGTGTCCCGGCGCAGACGATGCCATCAAGCCGTACGCGGACGGGCCTCGTTCCGCCGTCGCAGCCCAAGCCGAACCGGACGTCACCGCAGCGGCCCGCCAAGCCGCCTCACGCACGTTCCTGGCGGCCTTCACGGCGGTTCTGTGGACCCTGGCAGCGATCTCGACGGCACTCGCCGGTGTGACCCTTGCTCTGCGCAACCACGGACGACGTCAGATCGACCGTCAGTCGGCCGCACAGTCAGTCCCGGCTATCGGGTCAGGGCCGCGTTGATCATGGGCCAGGACTTGTGAAGATCGTCCTGCCAGTAACCCCAGCTGTGAGTGCCGGTTGATCGCAGATCGACTGTGGCGGGAATCCCCAACTGCTGCAATCGGTCACGCATCTTGAGTGTGCAGCGGTTGGTAGCCGTCTCGATGACCGCGCCGACCGCGATCTGCTCGGCGAGCTTGGATCCGTTTCCGTCGATGCCGGGCCCGTCGATCACGTCGTACTGGCCGGGCAGACCCGTACCGTTCGAGATGTAGATGGCTTTGCCGCGCAACTTCTCGGCATTCACATACGGGTCGTTGCGGACCCACTCGGGATCGGTCGGTGGGCCCCACATGTTCACCGTGTTCCCGCCGCCACGGATCTCGACGGTCAGTCGGACGTAGGCCTGGCCTTCGGGGTCGCTGGTCATCGCGCAACCGCTGTACGATCCGACGGCGCGGTACAGATCAGGGGACTTCAGGGCCAGCTGGAACACCGAGGTCCCGGCCATCGAGATGCCCGCGATCGCGTTGCGCCCGTTGCCGTTCAGGAGCGCATCCATCAGCGGCGGCAACTCCTCGGTCAAATAGGTGGCCCACTTCTGGCGACCGAGTTTCGGGTCGTCATTGCGCCAGTCCGCGAAGTAACTCGCCGCCCCACCCATCGGTACCACCACATTCACGTTGCGGCCCTTGAAGAAGGATGCGATGTCGGTCTGATCGAACCAGCTGCTTCCACCGTCGCCACCAGCTGCTCCGTTGAGCAGGTACATCGTGGGCGCAGGACTCGACCGGTCCTGTGCCGGCAGCACCTTGACCATCAGGTCCGCGCCCATCTCGGCCGACCTCACGGTCACGTCCACGACCCCGTCGACCTGTTCGACCGTGTTCACCACCCGAGAACCGTCGGCCGCGGTCGCGGAACCGACAATTGGTTGCGTGTCAGGATCGGCAATTGCCGATCCCGAGCCGAATACTGTCAGGACCAATACGGTCGCCACAAATGTGACAACAGTCGTTTCTACATTTCGATTTGTGAGACGAGGTGTACCACCGATGCGCCACTTCACGAGAATCCTCTCTGGTGCGGCACCACAGGGTTCACCCGACAGTTGGGCACGTCAGAACCCATGGCGCCGCCACGACTTTGGCACATCCAACCACGGCGCCACTGCACCACGGGACGCAGACGGTACAACCCGCCCAGATCTTAAGGAAGATTTTTTGTTGTGTTAGATCTTTATTTCTCAACAGCTGTTGTCATCCGCTAATCTTCGCTGTAGTTTCACGGGTGCACGACAACGCGACAAAGGGTCGGGCCGAGGCGTCTTTCAGACGTCGTAGCGCGGATGTCGAACAAATTACTTGAAATGCATTTGGCATTTTGTGTTGCGAATTGCCGAACACAGAAAGCCGCCTGCTCGCAGTCAGTGCAGCGTTTCACCATTCGCCCCGGCCACCAGTGCGCTTTTGCGCTACTTCGACAGGAGCTGAACATGGTCAATTTCGGTCTGATCAACGAGTGGGAACCAGCCACGGGCCGGCTCACGAGCTGGGTTGCGTCCCCGGCCTCGCTGGATGAGGCGAAGGGCGCTCCGGTGCATCCCACCCCCGCCTCACATCAGCAAGAAGAGTATCTGCTGACCGCCGCCCGGAACGAGACAGTCGGTTTCCGGTTCTCTCGATTGTGCCTGGTGGCGTTCGACTTTCAGACTCCGCTCGACGTCGATGCCATGACCCGGACGATCAACACGTTCCTCGGGCGCCACGACACCTTCCACAGCTGGTTCTCCCGCGAAACCGACGGATCAATAGTTCGGCATGTGGTGGACCCCAGCGTCATCGACTTCCGACCCACCCCACACGGCGAGTTCGACTCCCCCGACGCAATTCGCGCGCACGTCGAGACCGAGACTCCCGGGCCGTTCAACTGGGATTGCTTCACATTCGGCACCATCGAACACGAGACCGGTTTCACTTTGTACGCGGCTTTCGACCACTTGGTGACCGACGGAATCTCGTCCGCACTGACCGTTGTCGAACTCCTGCAGCTGTATTCGAGTGAGAGCCAGGGAACACCGAGCGGTCTGGCCGACGTCGGCAGTTATGTCGAATATTGCGCCAGAGAACGCGCGGGCTCTGCCTCGTTGACGTTGGAGTCGCCTCACGTCCAGCGCTGGATCGATCTGGTCCACTCGAACGCGGGTCGGCTCCCGACCTTCCCTCTCGACCTGGGCGTCGCCAGCGCCAGCTATGCGCGCACCGCCCACCTGTCGACGACGTTGTTCAGCGAAGCCGATGCCGAAAAGTTCGCCACGGTGTGCCGTGACCACGGCGCCGCATTCACCCCCGGAGTGCTCGCGGTTGCCGCACTGGCCAGCTATGAGTTCACCGGAGCGTCGAACTACTTCGGCCTGACCCCCAAGAGCACTCGCTCCACCCCCGCCGAGTTCAGCTCGATCGGCTGGTTCACCAGTCTCATCCCCGTGCCGGTCACCGTGGACGAATCCTCGACCTTCACGTCCGTCGTCGGAGCCGCTCAAGCCTCGTACGACTCGGGCAAAGAACTCACCGACGTCTCGTTTCACCGTGTGCTGCAACTCGCCGGACCAGACCACGGGGTCAATGTCGACCCTGGATGGTCGGTGCCGATGGTCTCGTACATCGACGTCCGCAAGCTGCCGGGCGTCGATCTGTTCGACGCCATCAACACCGGGCTGTTCGGCAACCGGGGAAGCTCAGAAGAAGTCTTCCTCTGGATCAACCGCTTCAACGATGAGACGACGATCAGTCTGCTCTTCCCGGACACCGATGAGGCACACGCTTCGATCAAGTTGTACGTCGACCGGCTGTCGGAGATCTTCACCACCATTGCTGCGCACGGCGACTACAGCCCGTCGGTGGCGGCCCTGGCGACATAGCAGTGTCGCTACCGGAATCTGTTGCGCTACAGCCACAACAGCCCGAGATCGCCCCGCGGCGGGCCTGGCTGGCATTTGCAGCCTGCCTGATCGCGGTGTTCATGCAGATGGTGGACACCACCATCGTCAACATCGCACTGCCGAGTCTGGCCACCGACCTCGACGCGTCCTATTCGGCGCAGCTCCTCGTCGCCACGGTGTACACGCTTGCGTTCGCCTGCACCCTGATGACGAGTTCACGTCTGGGTGAGATGTTCGGCAGGCGCCGGGTGTTCCTGATTGCACTCGCCGGCTTCACCGTGACGTCGGTACTGTGCGGAACAGCCACCGGGGCAACCGAGTTGATTGCGCTACGCGGCGCACAAGGCGTCAGCGCCGCGGCGGCGTCAGCGCAGACGATCGCGATCATCTCCGTGTTGTTCCCGCGGGTCAAACACGGCGTGGTGTTCGGGATGTACGGCGCCACCGCGGGGGTCGCAGCGATGCTGGGCCCGATGCTCGGGGGCGGTCTCATCGCCGCCGACATCTTCGACCTGGGCTGGCGGACGATCTTCCTCGTCAACCTCCCGCTCGGGATGATTGCCTGCGTCCTCGCCTTTCGCTATCTGCCGGACGTCAAACCCGGCGAACGGGAGCCGTTGGACGTGGCGGGGATGGTGCTCTCTAGCGCGGGACTCTTCCTGCTCATCTACCCCTTGGCGCTCGGGCGCGAGAAAGACTGGCCGATATGGCTTCTCGTGATGCTTGTCGTCTCGATCGTGCTCCTGACGGTATTCGTGTTCTACGAGCGCCGACTCCAGCGCCGCGGCGGCAGTCCCCTGCTGCGACTCGATCTGTTCCAGAACCGGAACTTCACGGTCGGCGCCGTGTTGTCGCTGGCGTTCTTCAGCGTCTTCGCCGCATTCTTTTTCACCGTGTCCATCGCAGCCCAATTCGGTCTCGGCTACTCGGCGCTTCGAACAGGCGTATTGACCTTCCCTTTCGCGGTCGGCGCCGCTATGGGTTCGTTGATCTCCCCCATCTTGGTCGGCCGCATCGGTGCCCGCACCCTCGCGCTGGGAATGGTCGCGTTCGCCGTGTGTCTCGGCTGGACCGCCATGATCATCGATCCTGCCGGCGGCTCACTGGACATCGCGGTGCTCGTGACGCCCCTGTTGATCGGCGGCGTGGGCACCGGTTTGTTCGTCGCGCCACTGCAGGCGACCATCTTGTCCGGGACCACCGAATCCAATGTGGGCTCGGCATCCGGTTCCATTCCCACCATCCAGCAGATCGGGTGCTCGATCGGGCTCGCCGTGATCAGCATCGCGTTCTTCAATCAGGTTGCCGCACAATCGCCGTCGGCGGTGGATCAGGCCGCCTCCTCACTGTCGCGGGGCTTGGAGACCACCTCGGTGGCTCCCCCGTTCCGGCCAGTGGTCGTCGATGAGTTCTCTCGGTGCGCGAATCTGCAGCTGTCGTCGGCCCATCCGGAACAGACCCCGCCTGGGTGCGGTGCAACCGAGGCTCAGAAGCCGGCGACACCGGGCGATGTTCGAGCAACGGTGGCCGCTGCTGCCGCACCGGAACTCAAGACCGCCGCACGGGAAGCCGCCGCGCATTCATTTCTCGCTGCACTGTCGATCATCTTGTGGGCGATCGCAGCAACGGCTCTTGTTCTCGCGATGATCAGCCTCCTGCTGCGACGAACCCAAGCCGTGCCCCGCTAGTCGCCGAGCACACCGTCTTCGGGTAGACGCAGGTCCTGTTTTTCCAGTTCCTCGATGTTGACGTCCTTGAACGTGATCACCCGTACCTGTTTCACGAATCGAGCGGGGCGATACATGTCCCAGACCCAGGCGTCACTCATCCGGACCTCGAAGTAGACCTCGCCGTCCGCATTTCGGGGCACCATCTCGACCGCGTTCGCCAGATAGAACCGACGTTCCGTCTCGACCACGTAGGTGAATTGACCGACGATGTCCTTGTACTCGCGGTACAGGGACAGTTCCATCTCGGTTTCGTACTTCTCGAGATCTTCGGCGCTCATTCCCTCAGCCTAACGTCCTGCGGTCTCGCCCACGCGCACCCGTAGCCGCACATTGCGATACGACATCCTGTGTTGTGGGGACGGGCCGAGCTCGTCGAGACACTGCATGTGCATCTCGGTGCTGTAGCCCTTGTGGACGGCAAACCCATATCCGGGCAACGACGTGTCCATGTCGACCATGATCCTGTCTCTGGTGACCTTGGCGATGATGCTGGCGGCGGCGATACACGCGGCTGCGCCGTCGCCTCCGATCACCGGCAGGGAGGGCGCGGTGAGCCCTGGAACCCGGAAACCATCCGACAGCACATAGCCCGGTTGGACACCGAGCCCGGCGACGGCTCGCCGCATTCCCTCGATGTTGACGACATGGATACCCAGCCGGTCGACTTCGTTTGCGTCGATGACCACTGCACTCCAGGCAACAGCGTGCCGGGTCACGGACTTGTACAACTTGTCGCGGGTCCGCGCCGTCAGCTTCTTCGAGTCGTCGAGATCGGCGAGAGAGATCAGCTGCGTCGGCTTGAGGATGCACGCAGCAACCACCAGTGGTCCGGCACACGCTCCACGCCCTGCCTCGTCCACGCCGGCGACTGGCCCGAGCCCGCTGCGGTACAGCGCTGCTTCAAGGGTACGCAAGCCGGCGGCTCGCCGTATCACCACACGAGGTGGCCAGGTGGTCGCCACCGGTTGCCTACTTCTGGGGGTCGACGGAGCCGACACCGCCGATGCGCGAGAACGGGTAGATGATGTAGCGAACTTTGCCGCGTATGTCGTCGACGGGCACCATGCCCCGCAATTCGTCGTCCTGGTGGTACCGGGAGTCGGCCGAATTACCGCGGTTGTCGCCCATCACCCAGACGAACCCCTCGGGAACGTCGATCGGGCCGAAGTCTGCGCCGAAGCACGAATTGAGCTGCCCCGTATCGTCTTTGAGATCGCCGGGACGCATCTGAGCGTTCTCTTCCTGGAGCTTCAGGTCGATGTACGGCTCATCGAGGGGCTGACCGTTCACCTTGACTCCGGTGCGATCTGCGTTGCGGCACTCCACCCGCTGACCGCCCGTGGCGATGATCCGCTTGACGAGGTTGTTCTCGTCCGGCGGGGCGAACCCGAACCACGACATGGCGTTCTGGGCGCCGCGGATGACCGTGTTGGACGACCGCGGCGACTTCCAGCCCTGATCCCACGATGACGTGGGTGCTTTGAACACGACGACGTCGCCGGCCTCGGGGTCGCTCCACCGATATACCAACTTGTCGATGACGATCCGGTCATTGGTGCAACCGGTGCAGCCGTGCAGCGTGTTCTCCATCGACTCCGACGGGATCACGTACTGCCGCCCGATGAACGTCTGGAGAACCCACGTGAGCGCGAGCACACAGATCAAGATGATCGCGGTCTCGCGTAGCAGCGACGCCTTCTTCTTCGGTGCGACATCACCGGTGCCGTCTATCCGGCGCCACGGACGTGCTTGCCGATCGGGGTCGGCCGCACGGTCCGGGTCTGCAGGCCGGCTGTCGTACGGCTCGTCGCTGTAAGGGTCTGAACCCTCAGGATTGCGGGGGGTGTTTACCACGCCGCAAGCCTAGTGGGTCAGCGCTTTTCTTTGATCTTGGCTGCCTTGCCGCGGAGGTCACGCAGGTAGTACAGCTTCGCCCGGCGGACATCGCCACGGGTGACGACCTCGACCTTGGCAATGTTCGGGCTGTGCACGGGGAAGGTGCGCTCCACGCCGACACCGAACGACACCTTGCGAACGGTGAAGGTCTCACGAACGCCGCCGCCTTGACGACGGATCACAACGCCCTTGAACACCTGAACACGTTCTTTGGAGCCCTCGATGACCTTGACGTGGACGTTGAGGGTGTCTCCGGCGCGGAAGTCGGGGATATCGTCGCGCAAGGACTTGTTGTCCAAGAAATCTAGAGTGTTCATGATGTCGGTTCCAATCTTGCTGTTGGCGTGAGTAGAGGAACCTGGCGGCTTTCGTCCTGGACAATTCAGGTGTGCGGCTCGACCGGTTCGTGCTCCGATTCGTGTGGTCTCCGCGACGGATCAGCCGACTCGGGCGAACCCGGCGTCTGACCGTCAAACGGCAACTGGTCAATTGTGCCAGAACCACCCCCGACGGACGAAATCGCGGCGGCGAGCACCAGCTCCCCCGATTCGCCCGGGGCGGGTGCCGCGTGCACGGTGGCGTCCAGTTCCGCCTCGGCGCCGGACTTCGCGTGCGCAACGTCGGGTTTGCCTGCCATGAGGTCCTGGAGAAAGATCTTCGCGCGGATCAAGGGCCTGCGCACCCGCCGCTCGCGTTTCACCGCGGCGTTCATCTTTTTCGGGCGTTTTGTGTAACGCCAACGTGCCCACGGCGACGTCGGGCGTGCGAGTCGAATCGACGCCACCAGAAGAAGCGGGAAGATGAACAGTCCGATCAGCCCTGTCCAGATCTTGCCCTTGAGCAGCACAACCCCTGCGAGCAGGAGCACAAACGCGGAGTAGACGACGGCCACCACGATCGACACCACGTCCGCAGTGTCGACACCCGCCCAGTCGAGCGGGTGGAACCCGAGGAGAACCAGTCCCATCACCGCAACCGCCACGAAGACAGCGTCGATCGACGCGCGGCCCTCTTCGGCCCAGTAGACATCCCGCAGATAGAAGATGAGCGCGAACTCATCGAGCACAAGCGCGGCACCGACACCGAACAGCGCGGCGAAGATGGACAGGGTGGTCTGTGACCCGTTGATGGCGAGCGCTATCAGCCCGAGCCCCGACAGCATCGTCAACACGGTCCCGAAGACGACGTGGTGGATGTGCATGCCACCGGGGGTGACGTTGTTGAACCACCAGCTGACCTCGGCACGGATCAGTCGGACGCTGATCCGGATGCCGAGGAACCCGAGGATGAAGCCGATGTACGCCATGAAAAGCGGTAATCGGCCGTTGTCGATGATCGATTCTTGGAACCAATGGCCCATCCGCTGAGATTAGTCGCCGACGTGGTCGCGCAGGAGGTTTGCGACCAAAGACGTCGACCCCATCGCTGCGACCGCCTCACACACCACATCGCGGAGCCCTTCCCGCCCCGTGCCCGCGGTTCCGAACTCCACCGCTGCGAGCGCTCGCGCTCGTGCGAACTCTGTCCGATACTCGGCTGACCGGCCTGCATGAGACGCTGCGAAGGCTGCCGCATCGGAGCGCCCTCGAAGGGATGCGATGGCCAGCTTCTGTGCCGGGCTCAATGGTCTGCCGTTTCTCCAGCAGCTCAGCGCGTCGGTGACCGGACCCTCGGTACGTACCGACGCAGCGTCAAGGGCCATCACCGCAGCGAGCAGGCCGGTTCGGCTGATGTGCCGGGGGTTCACCCGATCGACGAGTCCGGCAACCCCCGACGCCAGGACATCGATGCGGTGAGCACTCATTGTCCGTCCCCCTGGCCCGTCCCCTCGTCGCCCGACGATGTGGTGACACCGGCATCTGCCAGCTGCGACCGGACCTCGGGAGTGGGACGTGTGGTGGCGCAGACCGCCAACGGGACGAGGTCCCGGGCGGCGAGATAGTCGACAATCACCAGTTCAGGGGACCTGCCGTCACCGACGACGACCTCGTTCGGTTCGGGCACCGTTCCCGGCCGAAGGTAGCCGCCGGGTTCACTGGTACCCACTACAACGATGCGGCGTCCATCGTGGTCTTGCCCGAGTCCTACGGCAATTCGAATCCATGGCGCCACCTCGGGTGGCTGCATCGCGGACAGATGCGCGGCCCGGGTCTGCAACATCGAGACGTCTGCGGCCGAGACATCCGTGGCAGAGGGCAGCTCGCCGCCGCGCATCTTCCCGGCTGCCGCGGCCATTGCCGAGCCTGCCCCCATCATGGCGCCGGGCATCATCGGTGCGCCGACGGCGTTGCCCGTTGGCTGGCCGTATTCGCTGTCACCCTCCTCAGCGGCGTGGGCCGCAGCGGTGTCAGCGAGTTCGCGACTACCGGATTCGAAATCCCCGGCGACGGCGGCCAACACGGTGGCAGCGGCATGTTCGGCGCCCACGGCCGCGGTGATGTCGCCCGTCGTCACATTGACCACCTGCGCCGCCTGCAGGTCTCGATCCGCCATCGCCGCGGCCACGGTGAGTCGCTCGTGAGTCAGTACCACCAAGTCACAGAATCGGGCTGCGAGGTTTGATTCGGCATCGACCAGACGCGCTGCCGTGGCCGCGTGGTCCGCCAGAGCTGTCGCCTTCGCCGCCAAGGCGCTGCCTGTCCGGCCGCCCAGTGCGGCGGCGACCTCTGCGGTGGCCACCTCGATGTCGGACTGCAGGGCGAGAAGTCGTTGCGCCACAACACGATACCGTTCAACCGACCGACCGATCATGTCTGGGTCGATCGCCGGCCAGGCATCTCGCAGGAGTCGTTCACCCTGCTCGCCCGGCGTGGTCAGCACCGCTCGGCTCCAGGAGCAGGAAGGGGCACGCCGATATCGGCGGACTGCAGGTCGGTGCATGCGCGGCCGATGTCGTCGACGTGGTCCGCCAGGGACAATCGGAGCTGATCCAGAAGCGATGCGGTCGCGTGTAAGAGGTGCGCTGCGCCGACCATGAAGATGGCGCCACCGACGTGGGACGAGCAGCATGCGCTCAGCTCGGCGTCGACGGCAGCAATTTCCTCGCGGATGGAGTCGATCTCGCCGATCAGCGAAGCGAACTCATCAGCACCGGCACGCGCAGCTGCGTCATCGAGCCGAAAGGATTCGGTTCCGTACATTGGCCTGCTCCCCCGCTGCCGCCTCAACCCAGCCGTCGTCAGTAAAGGTCCGAATACCCCGGGCCTTGGTTTTGGACGAGTTCCCCGACCAACCGGTTCCTTCGTTCGGTGAGCTCGTCGTCAGCGCGCCGCACCAGGAGAGCGATCTCATCGGCGAGCTGACCAGCGCGGTAACGTCGCATCGCCAGAGGGTCGATCGACAGGCCGGTCAGCAAGCCCCGCGCGTTGATCACCACCGTGATGAGGCGGTCTTTCGATGTTGCCTCGACGGTTGCCTCGCGCATCTCCTCGGCCAGCGCACGCAGACGGTCGCGCTGCTCATCCACCTCGATCAGCACAGCCGCCAACGCGCTGTTGCCGATATCCACCTGCCCGGGCTCGATCCCCATCAACGTCCCCCCTCGCGTCGCAGATGTTAACCCGAGTCGGTGGCCCACGCTCGATCGACGGCAGCGCCGTGTGGTCCTACTGCTCAGGTGGTAGGAGCTCGGGGCGACGCTCCCTTGTCCGGGCGAGGGATTGTTCGCGGCGCCACTGCTGCTGTTTCGCGTGGTCACCGCCGCGGAGGACCTCGGGGACCTCGAGCCCGCGCCACACCGGCGGCCTGGTGTAACTTGGCCCTTCCAGGAGGCCGTCGGAGAACGAATCCTGCTGATGCGAGGACGCGTTTCCCAGTACGCCATCGATCAGGCGAACGGTGGCCTCCACCATCGCCATGACAGCCACCTCACCCCCGATGAGGACGAAGTCGCCGATCGAGACCTCCTGCACACGAACGCGTTTGGCGGCGTCATCGATCACCCGCTGATCTATCCCCTCGTACCGGCCACAGGCGAAGACGATGTGCTTCTCGCGGCTCCACGCCTGGGCGGTCGCCTGCGTGAAAGGGACGCCCGCGGGCGTGGGCACCACGAGAAGCGCGTCGTCTGGACACACATCGTCGAGACAGGGCCCCCACACCGTGGGCTTCATCACCATTCCAGGCCCGCCCCCATAGGGGGAATCGTCGACGGCGCGGTGCACGTCGTGCGTCCAGTCGCGCAGATCGTAGGTGTCGAGTGCGACGATCCCCTTGTCGATCGCCCTGCCCAGCAATGCCATTCGCATGGGCTCGAGATAGTCGGGGAAGATCGAGACCACCCCGATACGGATGGCAGGCCCCGCCTCGTCGGTCATTCCGGATCCAGCAGACCGTCGGGTGGGTCGATTTCAATCAGGCTCCGGCTCACCGTCGGCACGATCGCCGTGACAAACGGGATCAGGATCTCGCGGCCTTCGTCAGTGGTCACCGACAACAGATCACCGGCGGGCAGATGCACCACGTCGGCGACCACACCGACGTCGTCGCCATCGACCGTGCGAACCGGAACCCCTTGCAGTTCATGGTCATAGAACTCGTCCGGATCGTCGCCGGACGAAACCTCGTCGGCGTCGATCAAGAACAGCAATCCGCGTAGCGCCATGGCCGAGTCGCGGTCCCCGACCTCGGCAACAGACAGCAACAGCCGCCCGGAGTGGTTCCGGGCGGCTGTCACCGTGTAGCTGCTCTCGACGAAGGTGTTCTTACCGGTGGACAGACGGCCTCGCAGCTTTTGCCCGATGGCAAAGCGCTCTTCCGGGTCGTCGGTGCGGACGTCGACCACCAGTTCACCGCGCACGCCGTGCGTTTTGGTGACGCGGCCGATTACCAGGTCCATCGTCGTCGCTTTTCGGTGCCTGCGTCAGCGATCGGTGTCGACGATGTCGACACGAACGCCCCGGCCACCGATTCCGGTGACCAGAGTACGCAGTGCAGTGGCCGTGCGGCCATTGCGACCGATGACCTTACCGAGGTCCTCGGGGTTCACGTGAACCTCGACAAAACGTCCTCGCCGTCCGGTGACCAGTTCGACGCGGACGTCGTCAGGGTTGGCAACGATGCCGCGAACGAGGTGTTCGACGGCGTCGGCGACGACAACACTCACTTGTCAGCGGCCTCGGCTGGGGCCTCGTCGGCAGCGGCTGCCTCCGCCTTGGGGGCGTCGGCCTTCGAAGAATCGTCGGCCTTCTTGGCAGCCTTCTTCTTCGGTGTGGTGGCCTCGGCGGATGGTCCGTTGTCAGCGGCGGCGAGTGCGGCGTTGAACAGGTCCTGCTTGCTGGGCTTGGGCTCGGCAACACGCAGCGTGCCCTCGGCGCCCGGCAGTCCCTTGTGCTTCTGCCAGTCACCGGTGATCTTGAGCAGTGCTGCAACGGGCTCGGTCGGCTGTGCGCCGACTCCCAGCCAGTACTGCGCACGCTCGGAGTCGACCTCGATCAGGCTCGGCTCTTCCTTCGGGTGGTAACGACCGATGGTCTCGATCGCCCGGCCGTTGCGACGGGTGCGGGCGTCGGCGACGACGATGCGGTACTGGGGATTGCGGATCTTGCCGAGGCGGGTGAGCTTGATCTTGACAGACACGAGTTACTTCCTTCTGTGGTCACAGTGCAATTCGGCGACGTCCCATCGTTGGGGCGCCCGGTTTTGCTGTTCGGTGGTGTGACCGCCGGTCGGTGTCTAGCCGGGTCCGGCGAACCAGCGTCCCATTCTGCCAGAGGTATGGTCCCGAAAAGAAATCCGTCGGGCACACCACGCTGACAACGAGTAGGGGCACGACCCGACGATGGGTCTTTATCAGCCCGCAGCCGCGACGGCTGCGCGAGCGTCCTCGGTGACCAGTTCCATGTTGATCGCGGACGCCGCAACCGCACCGTCGGCCGCCGCACCACCGACCTGAGCCATCAGGTTCGCCACGTTGCCCGCGACATACACCCCGGGGACGTTGGTCAGACCGGTCTCATCCGCCTCGATGAATTGCCCTGCCCCCTTGGGGTGGTCGGTCAGAGTCAGACCCAGATCGACGAGAAAGTCGGCCCGTGCGATGAACCGGGGCATCACCACGATGACCTCCCGCTCCCAGACCGTCCCGTCCGCCATCCGCACCCCGGTCAACCGCCCGTCAGACGACTCGACTGCCGCAACTCGGCCCTCGACGACCTGGACGCCCCGCGCCGCGAGCTGCGCCGATTCCTCATCGGTGGCTCGCACGGAGTCGTTGACGAACAGGATGACGTCGGCACTCCACTGCCGGAACAACAACGCTTGGTGCGCTGCCTGCTCGGTGACTGCCAGCACGCCGATCGCCTGGTCACGAACCTCCCAGCCGTGGCAGTAGGGACAGTGCAGAACGCCTCGCCCCCATTGTTCGGACACACCGGGAATGTTGGGCAGTTCGTCGGTGAGGCCCGTGGTGACGAGCACCCGACGGGCTCGTACCTCTCGACCGTCGCCCAGAACGACCACGAAGCCTTGATCGACGTCGCCTCTGACGGCCCGTGCCTCCGCGTCCACGACGTGTCCGCCGTAGCTCTGGACCTCTTCACGCCCGATCGCCACATATTCTTCCGGCGAGATCCCGTCTCGGGTCAGCAACCCGTGCACCCCGGCAGCGGGAGCATTCCTGGGTTGGCCCGAGTCGAGGACAAGGACCGACCGCCGGGACCGACCCAGCACCAGGGCAGCACTCAGTCCGGCCGCTCCGCCGCCCACGACGACAACCTCGTATTCGTCGAGAAGCTGCTCTCCAGTACTCATGCTCCGTGACTACCCCGAATCGCCCGGCAATAATCCTTGCCGAATCGGCAAACGAGGACGACGATGTCGAGGCATGGAAGACGAACTCCAACAAGCCCTCACGACGGTCGGCCCACGGTTGCGAGCACTGCGCAAGGAACGTGACATCACCCTCGCCGATCTGTCCGAGGCCACCGGCATCTCGGAGAGCACCCTGTCACGGCTCGAATCCGGCGGCCGCAAGCCCACACTCGAATTGTTGCTTCCGTTGGCGAAAGTGCACGGCATCCCCCTGGACGAACTCGTCGGGGCGCCGGCGACCGGTGATCCCCGCATCCATCTGCGGCCGATCAAGCGGCATGGCCGCACCTTCATTCCGCTGACCCGGCGGGCCGGCGGTATCCAGGCCTTCAAACAGATCATCCCGCCCACGCACGGCCCTCAGGTCCCCACTCCGCAAACGCATGAGGGTTACGAGTGGCTCTATGTACTGTCCGGACGGGTCCGGCTGATCCTGGGAGAGCAGGACCTCGAGCTCAAGGCCGGTGAGGCAGCCGAGTTCGACACCCACGTTCCGCACTGGATGGGAGCCGCCGGGACCGAGGCGGCCGAGATGCTGTGCCTCTTCGGCACACAAGGCGAGCGAGCGCACGTTCGCGCCACGTCGTGACCCGTTCGCAAGCCTTCAGATCAGACCACGTGCCCACCGCAGACGATGGCCGCAGGCGCACGCAGCGCGGCGAGATCGTCGAGCGGATCCGCTTCTAGCACAAGGACATCTGCGCAATCGCCATCGGCGAGTGTGCCGGCATCGAGCCAGGTGCGCGCCGCCGAGCACGCAGCGTCGACGGCCTGCGCCGGGCTCAGGCCCACCCTCGACAGAGCCACGATCTCGTCGACGATGCGGCCGTGTTCGACGAACCCGCCCGCATCGGTGCCGGCGTACACGGCAACCCCGGCCTCGATGGCCTTGGCGAAGGTCGCCGGGGCGTCGGCATACAGCTTTCGCATGTGCTTCTGATAGGCGGGGAAACGATCTGCCCCGTCGGCGATGGCCGGGAAGTTCTCCACCTGGATCATGGTCGGCACCAAGGCGATCTTGCGTTCGGCCATGCGTGCGATGAGGTCGTCGTCGAGTCCTGTGCCGTGTTCGATGCAGTCGATCCCGGCATCGACCAGACCGTGCAACGCCTGTGCGCCGAAGACGTGGGCGGTGACCTTTGCGCCGAGGTCGTGAGCAACCGAGACGGCTTCGACAAGCACTTCATCGGGCCACAGCGGCGCGAGGTCGCCGAGGTCCCGGTCGATCCAATCGCCGACGAGTTTGACCCACCCATCGCCGGCGCGGGCCTGACGAGCGACCTCCGCCGGCAGGTCTGTCACGTCATCGAGGTCGACGCCGTAGTCGCGCAGATACCGTTTCGGTCGCGCGATGTGCTTCCCGGCGCGGATGAATCGAGGGCAGGTCGGGTCGTCATCGAGTGGATGGGTGTCGAGCGGTGAGCCGACCTCCCGGATCAGCGTTGCTCCCGCCCGCAGATCCTGATGAGCAAATGACCGCGCCTGTTCGATGGTGACGCCGAGACCGGGCGCGATCCCCACGTGGTTGTGCGCGTCCACAAGTCCCGGCATGATCCAGCCGCCATCGGTGACCGTGGTGGCCCCGGCGACGGGAGTCCTCGTGATGACCCCGCCATCGACCCAGAACTCGACGGGTTCGCCCGAGCCGACGCTACGTCCGCGAAAGTGTAACTGCGGCAACGACATCGCGCCCGCTACCGCTACTTCTTCTTCGGCCGCTGGAACTGGCTGACGTCGATCCCCTCGAGTCCTGGCGGCAACTGATCAAGACCGGCGGGCATGTTCGACAGGTCCGGGAACCCGGCCGGCATGCCCGGCATGCCTCCCATCCCGGGCATACCGCCGCGCACCTTGGGAGGTGTCGGGCCCCGTCCGCCCTTCTTGCCTTTCTTGCCCTTCTTCCGGTTGACCTTCCGGTTCCCGCCGGGCATCCCGCCCATCCGGCCCGCCATCTGCGACATCATCTTTCGCGCATCGAAGAAACGGTCGACCAGTTGGTTCACGTCACTGACGGTGACACCCGAACCGTTGGCGATCCGGGCGCGCCGGGAGCCGTTGATGATCTTGGGGTTCTCGCGCTCGGCGGGCGTCATGCCCCGGATGATGGCCTGCACCTTGTCGAGCTGTTTGTCATCGACCTGCGATAGCACGTCTTTCATCTGACCGGCGCCGGGCAACATGCCGAGCAGGTTGCCGATCGGCCCCATCTTCCGGATCATCAGCATCTGCTCGAGGAAGTCCTCGAGGGTGAGCTCGCCCTGCGTGATCTTGGTGGCCGCGGCCTCGGCCTGCTGCGCATCCCAGTGCTCTTCGGCCTGTTCGATGAGACTGAGCACGTCGCCCATGCCGAGGATCCGACTGGACATGCGGTCGGGATGGAAGACGTCGAAGTCCTCGAGTTTCTCGCCGGACGACGCGAACATGATGGGACGGCCGGTCATCTCCCGGACCGACAGCGCGGCACCGCCGCGCGCATCACCGTCGAGTTTGGTCAGCACCACGCCGGTGAAGTCGACACCTTCGGCAAACGCCTCTGCGGTCGCCACCGCGTCCTGACCGATCATCGCGTCGAGGACGAATAGCACCTCGTCGGGCTGCACGGCGTCCCGGATGCCTTTGGCCTGACGCATCAACTCTTCGTCGATACCGAGCCGGCCCGCGGTGTCGACGATCACGATGTCGTGAAGTTTGGTCTTGGCCTCGGCAACGCCCGCGCGGGCCACCTCGACCGGCTCGGACAAGGTGTCGCCCGAAGACACACCCAGCTCGCCGGTGCCGCCGACACTCGTGCCGGGGTGGGGCGCGAACACCGGTACCCCGGCCCGTTCACCGACGATCTGCAGCTGGGTGACGGCGCCAGGACGTTGCAGGTCGCAGGCCACGAGCATGGGCGTGTGCCCTTGCTTTTTGAGCCAGGACGCCAGTTTGCCCGCGAGCGTCGTCTTACCGGCACCCTGCAGACCTGCCAACATGATCACCGTCGGCGGTGTCTTCGCGAACCGGATCCGACGGGTCTCGCCGCCCAGGATGGTGACGAGTTCCTCGTTGACGATCTTGACGACCTGCTGGGCCGGGTTCAGAGCACCCGACACCTCGGCGCCCTTCGCGCGTTCCTTGATGCGGCTGATGAACCCGCGGACAACAGGGAGCGAGACGTCTGCTTCGAGCAGGGCGAGACGGATCTCGCGACAAGTACGGTCGATGTCCGCGTCGGACAGCTTGCCCTTGCCGCGCAGATCGGTCAGTACATCGGCCAACCGGCCGGAGAGGGAGTCGAACATCCCCCTAGCCTATCGGCACCCCGGATTTACCGGAGTCCTCCTCTGGTTCGCGTGGCGGCGCCGGCGGCGGTACCACCGCCAAGATCGACTCTTCGAGGCGATCCCGTGTGGAGGGTCCGTCGCCGGGCAGACGTATGCAGAACGAATCGACCACCGAACCGCCGAGGGTGGCGACCTTGGCCCAGGTGATGTTCGCACCGTGGTGTTCGAGCACCGCGCTCACCCGTGCCAGCAGACCGAGCCGGTCGCTGGCCCGCAGTTCCAGGATCACGGTGTTGTCGTCGTACCCGTCGAACCAGAGCACCTTCGGAGGAGCTTGGGCGAAGAGCGCGGGCACCGCTGGAACGGATGCGTCATCGGACCCGCCCACCTGCTCGGGTGGGGTCGGTACGGGTGTCTCACGCTCACGCACATCGAGCCGGGCGATCACGTCGATGCCACCGTCGACCGCCTGAATGAGTTGCTGTCGCAGCAGACCGACCTCGGGAGGCTCACCGAACAACGGCGACACCAGGAAGGTGTTGACGGCACTGCCTGCATGGGTCTGGACCGAGGCACTGAGCAGACGAAGACCCCGCAACGCCAGCACGCCGGACATCCGCGACAGCAATCCCGGCTGCTCGGGTGCGATCATCGTGACCGAGAACGTGTGCGGATTGTCGGTGGACACCAGTTCGACACTGACGCCGCCTGACTCGGCGAGCTCGGTCAACTCGGCGGTGAGCGGTTCGGGAGCCGGCAGCTCTCCACGGTCGAGCAGGCGCAGGCATCGGCGCACGAGTTCCCCGATGAGCGAGGACTTCCAGTCACCCCAGACGCCGGGTCCGGTGGCCAGCGAATCGGCCTCGGCGAGGGCGGCGAGCAGTTCCAGCAGCACCTTCGACCCGCCGAGGGTGTCGACCACACCCTGCACCGTCGCCGGGTCATCAAGGTCTCGACGGGTGGCCACCTCCGGCAGCAACAGGTGATACCGGACCATCTTCGACAGGATCATGACGTCGTCGGGCCACAGGCCGATACGGTTGCCCACCTGGTTCGCCAACTCGGCGCCGACAACGCTGTGGTCGGCACCGCGTCCCTTGCCGAGGTCGTGGATGAGCGCGCCGAGGACAAGCAGATCAGGCCGCGACACCCGCGTCGTCATGGAACCCGCGTTGGCGGCGGTCTCGACGAGATGCCGATCCACTGTCCAGGTGTGGATGGGGTCGCGAGGCGGAAGATCTCTCACTGCTCCCCATTCGGGAATCAGTCTGCCCCACAGGCCCGTTCGGTCGAGCGCTTCGATGGGAGCGATCATGTGCGGCCCCGTGCCGAGCAGGACGAGCAGGTCCGAGAGGGCATCGGCGGGCCACGGTTCCCGCAGCTCGGGCGCGAAATCAGCAAGCCGGGCGAGCGTGGACGCAGCCATCGGCAGCCCGGTCCGAGCGGATGCTGCGGCAACCCGCAAGATCAGGCCAGGGTCCTTGCTGGGCAGTGCGCTGCGCGCGAGGACCACCTCGCCGTTGTGCTCGACCACCCCCTCGTCCAGCGGACGGCGGATCGGAGATCGGCGGAGTTTCGAGAGCCCTTTGCGCGGAAGTGAGTTCGAAGACGTGCGCAAGCCGACGTCCACGGCGTAACTGATCGTGCGCGCACTGTCGCTGATGGTTCGGGCGAGATCGAACCGGTCCCCGATGCGCAGCGCGGCACCGATCTCGTCGGCATCTTGGGCACGGAGCTGTTCACGGGGTCGCCCCGTGATCCGGTGGAGTTCGGTGCGCACGTCGAGCAATCGGGTGTACGCCTGTCGCAGCCCTCCACCGGGCGAGTCCGGGCGCAACGTCGCCATACCGTCGGTGAGCTGGGCAATCGCCAATGCGTCGAGCATGTGCACATCACGTAGACCGCCGCGGCCGTACTTGAGGTCGGGCTCGGCGCGGTGCGCGATGTCGCCACTGCGCCGCCACCGTTCCCGCGCCTGGTCGACCAGCGCAGGAAATCGCGAGCGGATGTCGGTGCGCCACTGCTGCCGCACCCCGCCGATCAACAGCTTCGAGAGCTCCTCGTCGCCGGCGATGTGCCGGGCCTCCAGGAGGCCCAGGGCCGCGGTCATGTCACTCGCAGCCACCTGTAATGCCTGCGGGACGGTGCGCACACTGTGATCGAGCTTGATGTGGGCGTCCCAGAGCGGATACCAGATCTGATCCGCGGTCTCGGCGACCAGCGCCGGATCCATCTCGTCGTGGAGCAGGATCAGATCCAGGTCCGAGTGCGGGAGTAGCTCTTGTCTGCCCAGTCCCCCGACCGCGACGATGGCGAAGCCGCTGCCCGGTTTGATCCCGATCTCGGCCGCCTTCGTGGCGAGCCAGAAGTCGTGGAGGTCCACCAGGACCCGGCGCATAGCCGGGGCGTCGACGCGTTTGTGCCCGTCCACCCGGCTGAGCAGTTGCTTGCGGGCCGTCACCAGATCGGTCGCCGCAGCAGGTGTCAGATGAGACGACTGCGGTCCTGCACCCGAGGGATCCTCGGAGGCAGGACCGCGACCGCCACGTACGAATGGCACTGTCTCTTACAGCGCGTCGCCGCCGCGTTCTCCGGTACGAACCCGGACAACCGCTTCCACCGGCGACACCCACACCTTGCCGTCACCGATCTTGCCGGTTCGGGCCGCTTCCACGATCACGTCGACCACCTTGTCCACGGCGGCGTCGTCGACGACGACCTCCACGCGAACCTTGGGGACGAAGTCCACCGAGTACTCCGCACCGCGATACACCTCGGTGTGGCCTTTCTGGCGTCCATAACCCTGGACTTCGCTGACCGTCATTCCTACGACACCGGCTTGTTCCAGTCCCGCCTTGACGTCTTCAAGCGTGAATGGCTTCACGATTGCGGTAATGAGCTTCACTTAGATCATCCCTCCTTGGCCGTTGCGGCCACTGGAACGCTGTGACCAAATTGCGTGCTGGACCCGCCCAGTGATGCAAAATCGTACGCGGATTCAGCATGTTCGGATTCGTCGGCACCCTCGGACTCGGCTTCGGGGTCGAGTTTGAGACCGATGGTGAACTTCAAGATGAGCGCGATGATCGCGGTGACAACTGCCGAGTAGGCGAGCACTGCGAGCGCACCGACGACCTGACGCCAGAGCTGGTCGACGCCGCCGCCGAAGAACAGACCGTCGACACCGGAGTAGGTGTCGGCGACCGCGACGAACCCGATCAGGATGGTGCCGACAAGGCCACCGACGAGGTGGACACCGACGACGTCGAGCGAGTCGTCGTAGCCGAGCTTGTACTTGAGGCCGACGGCCAGCGCACAGAGGATGCCGGCGACCGCGCCGATGATCAACGCGCCCCAGGTGTTCACGGCGCTACAGGCCGGGGTGATGGCGACGAGGCCGGCGACGATGCCCGACGCCGCGCCGAGTGTGGTGGCGTGACCGTCACGGATCCGCTCCACGAGCAACCAGCAGAGCATTGCCGCTGCCGTGGCGATGGTCGTGGTCAAGAAGGTGCTCGCCGCAGTTCCGTTGGCGGACACCGCTGAACCGGCGTTGAATCCGTACCAGCCGAACCAGAGCAGGCCGGCGCCGAGCATCACGAACGGTAGGTTGTGCGGGCGCATCGGGGTACCCGGCCAGCCTTGACGCCTGCCGAGGATGACCGCGAGAACCAGACCGGCGATGCCGGCGTTGATGTGGACCGCGGTGCCACCGGCGAAGTCGATCACCTTGAGCTTGTTGGCGATCCAGCCACCGGTCTCACCGGTGTATCCGTCGAACGCGAACACCCAGTGAGCCACCGGGAAGTAGACGAAGGTCGACCACAGCGCGGTGAAGGCGGCCCAGGCGCTGAACTTCATGCGGTCGGCGACCGCGCCGGACACCAGCGCCACAGTGAGGATGGCGAACATCAACTGGAACGCGACAAACAGTGCCAGCGGGATGGTTCCGAAGATCGGGATGTTCACGGCGTCAGCGGCTTCGGTGCCGGTTGCCGGGTCGGCCAGCACTTCCTCTGCCGCGTTTCCGCTGATCACCCCATCGAGTCCGAAGTACTGCGTCGGATCGCCGATGAAATTACCCTTGTCCTCGCCGAATGCGACGGAGAAGCCGTACAACGACCAGAGCACCGTGACGATGCCCATCGAGATCACGCTCATCATGAGCATGTTGAGAACGCTCTTCGCACGGACCATGCCACCGTAGAAGAACGCCAAACCAGGCGTCATCAGCAATACGAGCGCGGAGCTCGCCAACATCCATGCCGTATCGCCGGTATCCGGCAAATCCATAACGGGATAATCCGCCACCTTCAGTCCTCCTCGAGCTGTTCCCGCCGCGGCATTCTTGCCGCACCGTTGACCTGTCGAGAAGGTTGCTTGCTCCATGTTTCCGTGGTGGCGATACCGCGTTGCCGCTGTGTTAACGGAGCTGGGAGCCGTGTTTCGTCCAGATGTCGTCGCAGGTGGCTCTCCGAAGGATGCGACCACAATCTACGCAAACCGGAGAAGTCGGGTAACCCTGTGTCGACGTCTAAGAAGCAGGAACCATTCGGCAATCAGCCCAGCAGGGCGTCCACGAACGCTTCAGGCTCGAACGGCGCGAGATCGTCTGCGCCCTCTCCGAGTCCGACGAGCTTGACCGGGACACCCAGTTCGCGCTGTACGTGGAAGACGATGCCACCCTTGGCGGTGCCGTCCAGCTTCGTGAGGACCACGCCGGTGATGGACACGACGTCGGCGAACACCTTTGCCTGGGCCAGACCGTTCTGACCTGTGGTGGCATCGAGGACCAGCAAGACCTCGTCGACGGCGGCCTTTTTCTCCACGACCCGTTTGACCTTGCCGAGCTCATCCATCAAGCCGGTCTTGGTGTGCAGTCGGCCGGCAGTGTCGATCATGACCACGTCGACGCCCTCGGCCACGCCCTTGGCAACGGCATCGAATGCCACCGCCGCCGGATCCGCTCCTTCTTTACCTCTGACGACCTCGGCGCCGACTCGTTCGGCCCAGGTCTGCAGCTGGTCGGCCGCGGCGGCGCGGAACGTATCCGCTGCCCCCAGCAGCACCCGGCGGCCATCTGCGACGAGAACCCGCGCGAGTTTGCCGGTTGTGGTGGTCTTACCGGTGCCGTTGACGCCGACGACCAGCAGCACCGACGGGGTGCCCGCATGGGGAAGCGCACGGATGGACCGGTCGAGGTCGGGCTCGATCTGTCCGATCAGCACTCGGCGGAGCAACGCACGGACCTCGGCAGCGTTGTGGACGGGGTTGGCGGCCAATGCAGTTCTGAGCTCGTCTACGACGGCCATGGTCACCGACGTCCCGATGTCCGCGAGTAGCAGCGTGTCCTCGATCTCCTCCCAGGAGTCCTCGTCGAGGTCGCCCGCACCGAGCAGGCCCAGCATGCTCTTGCCGAACGCGTTCTGAGACCGTGAGAGCCGGCCCCGCAGGTGACCCAGACGACCGGCGGTGGGGGCGATGTCGTCGAGCACCCGGCCGGGCGGGGCGGGTTCGACGGTCGTGTCCGAGATCGGCTCCGCGGGCGAGAGCGGCTTGCGCAGAGGCGTCTCGGCTACCGAATCCTCGACGATTGCCGGTTCCACGACCTCCGGTTCGACGATCGCCGGGTCGACGATGTCAGGCTCGACGACGGTCGGTTCTGCGCCCCCCACCTCTGTCGCGGGCTGTTCATCGACGACCGGCGACTGAGGTTCGTCGACCTTCGGCTCGGGAAGAGGGACGTTGGTGTAACCCCGCTTGGGCGCGTCACGGGGAATCGCGGCATCGTCGCCGACACCGGGCTGACCGTCGGTGTCGGTGCGCTCGATGGTCGGCGTGTCACCGGCCTTCGGCGGTTCGGCCAGCGCGGTCGCTCCGCCCTGCGTGAAGGAGAAACCTCCCCCGGCCTTGTACCCACCGGACTTGTCGACCTGCCGCGACCCATCCGACGGGGTGCGATCGGCACTGTCGCGCAGCGAGATTCGCCGTCGCCGAGACAACACCAAACCGGTCGCCACCAAGGCGAGCAGCAGCACGACTACGACAACGACGATCGCGATAACGGCGGTGGTGTTCACGCGCTCAGTCTGCCAGGCCACCGCGCCGAGTGGTTCGACCAGCACCCCCCAATACGGGCCGCGTTGTCTCACATCCCCTCTGCCACAGAACCCGGCTCCGCTCCGCTTCGTCTCTGCCCAAGAGTCGAGCTCCGCTCCGCTTCGTCTCTGCCCAAGAGTCGAGCTCCGCTCCGCTTCGTCTCTGGGCGAAATTGCGACGGGCACGACACGGTCACCGCGTACCGTGATTGTCAGACACCTACTCCATACTCATTGCGCCCTGACCCTTCCCAGGAGACGAACATGAGCATCACGGTCGACCAATCCGCCCTCACCTCCCACTTTCTCGACGTCAGAGGCCTCACCGATGCGTTGACCGATCCGTTGTCCCCGGAAGACCAGGTACCGCAGTCGATGACCGACGCGAGTCCGGCGAAATGGCATCGGGCGCACGTCACCTGGTTCTTCGAAGAGTTCATTCTGCGAACCGACCCGGACTACACGGTGTACGACGAGACGTTCCGATATCTGTTCAACAGCTACTACGAGGCCGTCGGGGCGCGGCACCCTCGCCCCCACCGGGGTCTGGTGACCCGCCCCGGTGTGGAGGAAGTGACCAGATACCGGGAATACGTCGACGCCGCAGTCGTGTCGGCGATGAGGGATGGCCGACTGGATCAGGAAGCCCTCCGCCTGGTGGAACTCGGCTGCAACCATGAACAGCAGCATCAGGAACTCCTGCTGATGGACATCAAACATCTGTTCTCGACCCATCCGTTCGCGCCGCCCTACGTCGAGCGCGCACCCGACGGGCAGCCCGCTGAAGCAACTGCTCTGCAGTGGCATTCGGTGTCCGGGGGTCTCACCGACGTCGGCGCCTCGGGATCCGGCTTCTCCTACGACAACGAAGGTCCACGACACACCGTGTTCCTCCAGGACTTCCAGATCGCCAACCGGCTTGTCACCAACGCCGAATGGCGCGAGTTCATGGCCGACGACGGCTACCGGCGTTCGGAGCTGTGGCTGTCGGACGGATGGGCCAACGTCCAGGCCACCGGACAGAATGCACCCGGTTACTGGAGTCTCGACGACGGCACGTGGACCACGTTCACATTGTCGGGGCGTAGGCCGGTGGTCGATGCCGAACCGGTTCTGCACGTCTCCTTCTACGAGGCAGACGCGTTTGCGCGGTGGGCAGGAGCACGCCTGCCCACCGAGTTCGAGTGGGAGGCAGCCGCGTTGACGCTGGCTCCCCCGCAGGGCACGCTGTTGGACGCCGGTCGGTGTCATCCACGCGCCGCAGGCGCCACGATGATCGGCGATGTCTGGGAATGGACAGCGAGCGCGTATCTCCCCTATCCCGGTTTCGTTCCGGCGAACGGGGCCGTAGGCGAATACAACGGGAAGTTCATGAGCGACCAGCACGTGCTGCGCGGAGCAAGCGCTGTTACACCCGTGGGCCATCAGCGAGCCACATACCGAAACTTCTTCCCGGCCGCGTCTCGGTGGGCCTTCAGCGGACTGCGGTTGGCGAGATGACAGTGTCCGATTCACGCGAGGCCATCAATCCGCGGCTTGTCGAAGATGCCGTAGCAGGCCTGTGGCAGCAGCCACCCGTGCTGCCTGCGCGCTGGTTGTACGACAAACGGGGCAGCGAACTGTTCGACGAGATCACTCGCCTGCCCGAGTACTACCCGACGCGCCGAGAAACCGAGATCCTCGATCGGCATCGATCGGAGATCGTCTCGACAACCGGCGCCCGCACGATGATCGAACTGGGATCGGGGACGTCCGAGAAGACGCGGCTACTTCTGCAATCATTCGCCGGTGCGCATGACGCCGCGTCTGCCGACGACGGTTTCACCTACGTGCCGCTCGATGTCAGCGTCGAGATGCTCACGTCGTCGGCACAGCAGATCGCCGCCGAGTTCCCCTCCATCTCGGTGCAGCCACTGCACGGCGACTTCAACGACCCCGACCTGACTCTGTCCGACTACCCCGGGCCGCGAATGGCCATATTCCTCGGCGGGACCATCGGCAATCTCGACGAGACCCAACGGGCGAGCTTCTTCGGTCGGATCGCGCGGTCCCTGAAACCCGGTGACTACTTCCTCCTGGGCGCCGACCTCATCAAGGACACCGGTCGGCTCATCGCCGCCTACAACGACCGGGCCGGGGTGACCGCCGACTTCAATCGCAACGTCATCGAGGTGTTGCGCACCGGGTTGGACGCCCAGGGGCTGTACGCGGACGACTTCGAGCACATCGCCCGGTGGAATCCCCCCGAACATCGCATCGAGATGTGGTTGCGTGCCCGTCGGAATGTCGTGGCCCATTTCGGCGCCATCGAACGAACGTGGGAGTTACCGGCAGGGGCCGAGATCCTCACCGAGATCAGCACCAAGTTCGACCTCGATGTGCTGCACCAGGAGATGGCGAGACAAGGACTCGAGCACACTCACACCTGGACCGACCATGCGGGCGACTTCTCGGTGATGCTGGCCAGGGTCGGGTGACCCCGCCCCAATCGCAAGTCAGCCGGCCGGGGCACCCACATCTTGCCCACGCATGCGTTGCGAGATCACGGTCGTGATGCCGTCTCCCTGCATACTCACGCCATAGAGGGCATCAGCGACTTCCATCGTGGGCTTCTGGTGTGTGATCACGATGAGCTGGGACTTCTCGCGTAGCTGCTCGAACAGCGTGATCAACCGGCGCAGATTTGTGTCGTCCAGTGCGGCTTCGACTTCGTCCATCACGTAGAAGGGCGACGGTCGGGCCCGGAAGATCGCCACCAGCATCGCCACCGCCGTCAGCGACTTCTCCCCACCGGACAGCAATGACAGACGCTTCACCTTCTTTCCCGGTGGACGTGCCTCCACCTCGATCCCGGTGGTCAGCATGTTGGACGGATCGGTCAGCACGAGTCGCCCGTCGCCGCCAGGAAACAGGGTTTTGAAGACTTCGACGAACTCCCGCTCGACATCGGCGTAGGCCTCGCTGAACACCTGCAAGATGCGGTTGTCGACGTCCTGCACCACATCTAGCAGATCCTGGCGGGCCTTCTTGACGTCCTCGAGTTGGGTCGATAGGAAGTTGTAGCGCTCTTCGAGCGCAGCGAACTCCTCGAGTGCCAGCGGATTGACCTTGCCCAGCGTGTTCAGGTCCCGTTGCGCTTTTTTGGCACGGGCCTGCTGGGTGGCGCGGTCGTACGGGAGGGGCGCCGGGGCCACGACGATCTCTCCGCGTTCCTTGGCCTGTTCGTACTCGGCGATCTCGAGATCGGTCGGCGGCAGGGCGACATCGGGACCGTACTCGGCGACCAGGTCGTCGGGACTGATGGCGAAGTCGGACATGATCTGCTCTTCGAGCTGTTCGATTCGCATCGACACCTGGGCCTTGGCCACCTCGTCGCGGTGCACCGCGTCCCGCAGTGCGGCCAGCTGGGTCCCGACCTCTGCCGCAGCCTTCTTGGCGACATCGAGAGCCTGCGTTCGCGAGGCTCGTTCGGCTTCCAGCCGGTCGCGATGGGACTGAGCTTGCGCCACAGCGATGTCGAGCCGCGCGGCGATCAGTTTCCCCTGTTCGAGAACCACCTCGGCCACGTCTGCAGCATGGCGCCGGGCACGATTCTGGCGTTCGGCCCTGGCCCGCGCCTCCCGTTCGGCTCGGGCGGCGCGGCGCAGCGACTCTGCTTTGCCTCGCACCGACGACAGTCGCTCCTCGGCACTGCGCAGTGCCAGTCGAGCCTCCATCTCGACCGAGCGGGCCGCCGCGACCGCAGCCGCAGTGGTGTCTCGGTCGCTGTCAGGGAGGTCGTCGCCCTCGTCGCCGACAGCACTGTCGTCGCGCGCGAGCCTCAGCCTCTCCTCCGACTCGGCGAGCTTGGCCATGGCCTCGGCTCGGCCCTGTTCTGCCTTGGCACGTTGACCGACGAGGCGGGTCGTCTCTTCCTGGGCTGCCCGCGCGGTCTGACCGAGCCGGGCGAGTTGCTCGTAGACCGCACCGAGCTGGGCATCGGATTCATGCAGGGCTGCCAACGCCTGTTCAGCCGTTTCACGACGGTCGGTCTGCTGCGTCAGGGCGCCGGCCAGTGCCGCCACCAGTTCCTCGCTGCGCCGCTGGGCGCTTTGCAGTTCGGCGGCGGCAGAATCGATCGCCGACTGCACCTCGATGGTCGACGGCCGATCGCCGGTGCCGCCACTGCGCCAGCCGGCGCCGATGAGGTCACCGTCGGCGGTGACCACCCGGAGTGAACCAAGATGTGGCACAGCGGGTTTGGCAGCGTCGAGCACGAGCTCAGCGGTGTCGATGGTGTCGGCGATGACTGTGTATCCGAGGAGCAGTTCCAGTGCGCCGCGCAGTTCGGCGGGTGCCGAGACCACATCGAGCGCCCATGTGGCACCTGGCGGCAGCGGTCCGGTTCCCCGGCCTGCCGGCTCCAGCCCGCCGATGAGCACCGCGGCTCGGCCACCTTCGTTCTCTCGCAACGCTGACAACGCGGTGCGGGCAGCCGGCAGGTCGGCGGTCGCTACCGCGTCGGCGGCCGGACCCATCGCCGCGGCGACCGCAGCTTCGTAGCCGACGGCGACCTTGAGGAGCGACGACATGGGGCCGAGTAACGACCCGCCCCGGTTCTCCAGTAGCCAGGCTCCGCCGTCTTTGCGTTCGAGTCCCACGGCAAGGGCATCGATGCGCGCCTTGAGGGAGGTGACCTGCTGTTCTGCTGCCCGCTCTGCGGCCTGGAGTTCGGCCACCCGCTCGTTGGCCTGGTTCAGCGCGGCGACGCTGCGCTCATGATGTTCGTCGAGCCCGAGTTCGGATGCGTCGAGTTCGGCGATGGTGGCCTGGGTGGCCTCGAATTCCTGTTGTGCCGCTTCGGCTCTGGCGGCCGCGTTGTCGATAGCCGCACCGAGGCGTGTGGTCTCGGCATCGATCGACTCGACCTTTGTGCGCAGATTGTCGACCTGGCCCTCCAGTCGGGCCAGCCCTTCGCGTCGGTCGGCGACTGCCCGCACCGCGGCGAGATGGGCCTGCGTCGCAGCGGCCGCGGCCTGTTCCCGGTCGGTGAGAGTCTCTTTGGCTTCGTCGAGTACCAGCGCCGCGTCGTCGACCGCGTCGGCCAGTGCCGTCTCTTCTTCCGCTGCGACAGCTGCCTGGCGCTCGAGTTCATCGGGGTCGCGACCGGAGTCGGCCTGCACGGGTTCACTGAGGTACCGGCGGCGCTCGTCGGCGATCCGGCATGTGGCGCCGACGCGTTCGGTCAACGCCGACAGAGCAAACCACGCCTGACCTGCCTCGTTCGCCGCCGGCACGATCTGAGCCAGGTGTTCCTCGTTCTCACTCACCTGAGCGTTCAGTTCATCGAGTTGGTGCGCGTACTCGTCCTGCTGACGGCGCAGTTCGGCTTCGCTGGTGCTCTGCTCGGCGAGTTCGGAGCGTCGGGTCACGAGATCGTCTGCCGCAAGCCGCAATTGGGCGTCGCGCAGGTCTGCCTGGACTGTCTGGGCACGGCGGGCGACCTCGGCCTGGCGACCGAGCGGCTTGAGTTGGCGGCGCAATTCCGCGGTCAGGTCACCGAGCCGTGCCAGGTTGGCCTGCATCGCGTCGAGCTTGCGGACGGCCTTTTCTTTGCGTTTGCGGTGTTTGAGAACGCCGGCAGCTTCTTCGATGAACGCCCGGCGTTCCTCCGGTCGCGACTCCAGGATTGCGGCGAGGCGTCCCTGCCCCACGATCACGTGCATCTCGCGGCCGATGCCGGAGTCGCTGAGGAGCTCCTGCACGTCCATCAGTCGGCACGAGCTGCCATTGATCTCGTACTCACCGGCCCCGTCGCGGAACATCCGGCGGGTCACCGACACCTCGGAGTAGTCGATGGGCAGTGCACCATCGGAGTTGTCGATGGTGAGGGTCACCTCGGCCCGCCCGAGTGGGGCGCGACCGGAAGTGCCGGCGAAGATGACGTCCTCCATCTTGCCGCCGCGCAGCGCCTTCGCGCCCTGTTCCCCCATCACCCACGTGAGCGCATCGACGACGTTCGACTTGCCCGAACCGTTGGGACCGACCACGCAGGTGATCCCCGGTTCGAAACGCAGAGTGGTCGCCGACGCAAAGGACTTGAAGCCCTTCAGGGTCAGGCTCTTGAGGTGCACAGCGCTTCAGCGTACCCAGTACCCGGCGACAACTGGTCCAGGCCCGACCGCGAGCCGGTTCACCGTTCGACGAATCCGGACAACCCACCGCGCGGCGCGCTCCGATCCACCACGACGGTGTCGACGCGACCAGGACTCTGACCTGCCTCGATGAGGTCGATCAACTGCCTGCAGGCAGCCTCTGGGCCTTCGGCGACGATGAGCACCCGGCCGTCGGAGTGATTGGTCGCCGAACCCACCAGCCCCAGTTCGAGAGCGCGGGCCCGGGTCCACCAACGAAATCCGACACCCTGGACGTGCCCGTGGACCCACGCGGTGAGCCTGATGGTGTCGGCGGTGTCGCCGGGTGAATCGGAGGCCATCGGCTACTCCGTATCGATGCGCAGCTCGACCTCGGCGCCGGTCTTGAGGGTGCGCCCCACCGTGCACACCGCATCGACCGCGCGTCGCACCACAACAAGAAGTCGCTCCGCGGCCTCGGGTTCCAGTTCGGACAGGTCCACTTCGAGGACCTCCTCGAGGCGGGGATACACCTCGTTGTCACGATCGGCGTCCCCGGAAACGCGAACGGTCGCGTCGTAGTCGTCGCCGAGGCGGCGGGACAGTGGTTTGTCCGAGCTCATCCCGGTACACGCGGCCAGAGCGATCTTGAGCAATTCGCCGGGGGTGAAGACGCCATCGACATCAGCGGAGCCGATCAAGACCTCGGCCCCGCGACTGCTGCGCCCTGTGTAGCGGCGCGTTCCGGTGCGCTCCACCCACAACTCGGTGGTCTGCTGGTCCGTGGTGACTGGTTCGGTGACGGTCATGTACGAATTAAACACGGAGCGCTCGCGTGCAATTCCGCCCACCGATCAGGCCCGCTCAGCGAACGAAGCGGTAACCCATCCCCGCTTCGGTGAGCAGGTGGCGTGGACGGGTGGGATCAGGCTCGAGTTTTCTCCTCAACCCCGCCAGATACACCCGCAGGTAGTGGGTCTGGCCTCGGTATGCCGGGCCCCACACCTCGTTGAGAATCTCGGGCTGTCCGACGAGTTTTCCCTCGTTGCGCACCAGCATTTCCAGGATTCCCCATTCGGTCGGGGTCAGGTGTACGGCCTGCCCTGCGCGGGTCACCTGCTTGGTACGCAGGTCCACCGTGAACGATGCCGCTTCCACCACAGGGGGCTCGGCTTCTCGCGCCGGCGACGTGCCTCGGCGTACCGCGGCCCGCAGCCTGGCCAGGAACTCCTCCATCCCAAAGGGTTTGGTCACATAGTCGTCGGCCCCGGCGTCCAATGCCTGCACCTTCTCGGAGGAATCGCTACGCGCCGACAACACGATGACGGGGACGTCGGTCCATCCACGTAGGCCGGCGAGCACCTCGAAACCGTCGATGTCCGGTAGACCCAGGTCGAGGATCACCACCTGCGGATTGGTCTGTGCCGCAGCGGTCAACGCACCCGTACCGCTTGCGGCGGTGGTCACGTCGAACCCCCTCGCCTTGAGGTTGATGCGCAGTGCGCGCAATATCTGCGGCTCGTCGTCGACCACGAGCACCCGGATCTTGTCACTCATGACCGCACCTGTCCGGGCGGTCCGGTCTGCAGACCGATCACCATCGTGAGTCCCCCACCAGGGGTGTCGACGGCTTCGATCGTCCCGTCCATGGCCTGGACGAATCCCTGTGCAACCGAGAGCCCCAGTCCGACTCCACCGCCGGTGGTCCGGTCGCCGAGGCGCCCGAACGCGGTGAACATCTTCTCCCTGTCGTGCGCAGCGACGCCCACCCCGTGGTCGATCACAGAGATCTCGCACCGCGCCGGATCATCTCCCGTCAGCGCAGCCTCGATGGACACGGGAGCTGTGGGCCCACTGTGGCGTAAGGCATTGTCCACCACGTTCACGAGTACTCGTTCGAGCAATCCCGGATCGGCGTAGGCCGAGAGTTCGTTGTCGCTGAACGTGATCCGCTCGGCACCCACCCGATCCGACCGCGCGATACCGGCGATCGCACGTTCGACGGCCTCGGTCACGTACACCGTCCGCATGTCGGGGCTGACCACACCTGCCGCCAGCCGTGAGGAATCGAGGAGGTTGTCGACCACGTCGGTGAGCTGGTCGGTCGACTCTTCGATGGTCGCCAGTAGCTCCGCTGTGTCGTCAGCACTGAACGCCACATCGGTGCTCCGGAGACTCGACGCCGATGCCTTCACGGCGGCGAGCGGTGTGCGCAGGTCGTGGCTGACTGCCGACAGGAGCGCACGCCGGAGCTGGTCGGTGGCCGAGAGAGCCTTGGCTGCAGCCGCTTCGGTGGCCAGCGCGCGTTGCCTGACCACACCCGCCGCCTGGATGGCGACCGCAGCGAGTACCCGACGGTCCCCACCACCGAGGGTGGGGCCTCGTAGGAGCAAGGCGAACTCTCCCCCGGGCACAGCGCAGACGGTATCGGCCTCGTCGGGGTGCGCCGGTGGGTCGTCGCCCACTGCGGCCTCCACCACACCTGGCCCGCGGCCATCTGTTCGGACCACACTGACGGCCCGCTGGTCGTAGGTCTCGCGGACGCGTTCGAGGAGTCCATCTGGCTCTTCGCCGCTGAGCACCGCACCGGCGAAGGTGGCGAGCAACTCCGCCTCGCGCCCTGCGCGGCGGGCTTGGGCACGCCGGACGGTGGACGAATCGACAAGAGCGGCAACGGCAACCGCGATCACCAACATGACGACGATGGTGATGAGGTTGTCCGTCTCGTTGATCGTGAAGCTGTATCGGGGGCTGGTGAACAGGAAGTTCAGCAGCAAGCCGCAGACGATGGCCGACAGCGCTGCCGGGCCGATTCCCCCCAGCATCGAGACTGCCAGCACCACCACGAAGAACAGCGCCGAATCACTCGCCAGTCCCAACCACCGGTCGAGCAGCGCGAGCACCCCGGCAGCCATCGCCGGAACCACCACGGCGGCGACCCAGCTCAGCGGGTGGTGGAAGCGGGACTGGCGGATGTCGAGCCAATTGCGAGTGCCTGCCACCTCATGGGTCACCATGTGCACGTCGATCTTGCCCGACTCGCGGACGACAGTGTTGCCGACGCCCTCGTCGAGCAAGCGCTGCCACCGGGATCTCCGAGAGGTACCCAAGACCAGCTGGGTTGCGTTGACACCGCGGGCGAACTCGAGCAGCGTTTCCGGTACATCGTCTCCGACAACGGTGTGCACCTGCGCGCCGAACCCCTTCGCCAGGTCGGTCAGCCCGGCCAGGTCAACCGACGCCGGATCAGCCAGCCCGTCGCCGCGCACCACATGCACGACGAGCAGTTCGGCACTGGACCGCGACGCGATCCGACTGGCCCGGCGAAGCAGGGTCGCCGATTCGGGGCCGCCCGTGATGGCCACCACGACCCGCTCGCGGGCCTCCCAGGTGTCGGTGATCGCGTGCGCAGACCGGTAGGCGGCCAGTGAGTCGTCGACCTGGTCGGCCAGCCACAGCAACGCGAGTTCACGCAGCGCCGTCAGGTTCCCCTGGCGGAAGTAGCTGGCCAGCGCACCACCGGCACGATCGCTGGGGTACACCTTGCCGGCCGAAAGTCGTTGTCGCAGAGCCTGTGGCGATATGTCCACCAGTTCGATCTGGTCGGCGCCGCGAACCACGTCGTCGGGTACGGTCTCACGCTGGACGACGCCGGTGATCTGTGCGACCACATCGTTCAGACTCTCCAGATGCTGGATGTTGATGGTGGAGAGCACATCGATCCCCGCATCCCGCAGAGCCTCGATGTCCTGCCAACGTTTGCGGTTGACCGACCCCGGCGCGTTGGTGTGTGCGAGCTCGTCGACGAGCACCACCTGGGGCCTGCGCTGGAGGACCGCGGACAGATCCATCTCGGACAACGTGGTCTGGCGGTATTCGTACTCCGTGCGCGCGATCACCTCGAGACCGTCGACCATCGCTTCCGTTGCGGTCCGGCCGTGCGATTCGACAACTGCCACAACCACATCGACGCCCTCGTCCGCGAGCGTGTGCGCCTGTGCCAGCATCTCGTACGTCTTGCCCACGCCGGGGGCGCATCCCAGGAACACCTCCAGGGTTCCTCTACGACTGGTCGACGCCATCGTTCGACCCTAGCCGCAGTTCGGTGCGCTCAGCCCCAGCGCGAGGTTGACCTCCAGCACGTTGACCCGCGGTTCCCCGAGGACACCGAGCTGCCTGCCCTCGGTGTGACTGTCGATCACCTCGCGCACCTGTTCGGGGGGCATTCCGTGCACGCGCGCCAGGCGGGGCACCTGGATGTCGGCATAGGCCGGGCTGATGTGCGGGTCCAGGCTCGAACCGGAACCGGTCACGGCGTCGACCGGCACCTTATCGGGGCGCACGTCCTCGCGTTCGGCGATGATCGCTCGCCGTGACTCGATCCACCCCGCCAATGTGACGCTGGAGGGCCCCTGGTTGCTCGCCGCAGACGCAGCAGGGTCGCCCGGGGCCATCGGATCGTCAGCCGCCCCCAGCACCCGCGCATGCAGGTAACCGTCGGTCCGCCCGGGTTCAGCCTGCGGATCGATCCCGATCAGGGCGGAGCCGACCCTGCAGCCGGCGCTGTCGGTGACCACCGAACCCTCGGCGCTCGACCGGTCGATACGCGAGACTCCCCACACCACTGCCGGGTACACCACACCGAGTATCACCGTCATCATCACCAGTACAGACACTGCAACCACGCTCTGTCTGATCCATGTCGTACCGAGCTTCATGACAACTACCCCATTCCCGGGAGAAAACGGACGACCAGATCGATCAGCCAGATGCCGACGAACGGTGTGATGACACCGCCGAGCCCGTAGACCAGCAGATTGCGGCCCAACAAAGAGGAGGCCGACGAGGGCCGGTACCGAACCCCTTTGAGCGAGAGGGGGATCAGCGCGACGATGATCAGCGCATTGAAGATCACGGCGGATGTGATGGCCGACTGGGCCGAGTGCAATCCCATCACGTTGAGGGTGTCGAGCTGCGGGTATATGCCACTGAACATCGCGGGCAGGATCGCAAAGTACTTGGCGAGATCGTTGGCCAGCGAGAACGTGGTCAACGCTCCGCGGGTGATGAGCAACTGCTTGCCGATGGCCACGACGTCGATCAGCTTGGTGGGATCGGAGTCCAGATCCACCATGTTGCCTGCCTCCTTCGCCGCAGACGTCCCGGTGTTCATGGCAAGACCGACATCCGCCTGGGCAAGTGCCGGTGCGTCATTCGTGCCATCACCGGTCATCGCGACCAGTCGGCCACCCGCCTGCTCGCGACGGATCAGTGCGAGTTTGTCTTCCGGGGTCGCCTCGGCCACAAAATCGTCCACACCTGCCTCGTCGGCGATGGCCCGTGCGGTCAACGGGTTGTCACCGGTGACCATGACCGTCCGTATCCCCATCGCCCGGAGTTGCTCGAAGCGCTGGGCCATACCGGGTTTGACGACATCCGACAGAGCGATGACACCGATGACGCGGGCGGGTTGATCGTCTGTTGTGGTTCCGACCACCAGCGGGGTTCCTCCCGCCGATGCGATCTCCTCGACCCCGCCGGCTACCTCGGCCGGTACGGTTCCGCCGTTCTCACCGACCCAGGCGAGGAGTGAGTCCGCAGCCCCTTTCCGGATGCTCCGTAGACCCGGCGCCTCCGGCACATCGACCCCGGACATCCGGGTGTGCGCGGTGAACGGGACCACCACACGATCGTGCCGGGTCTCGGCGTCGATCGACATCGGGTCGACGCCGAAGTCGTCGCGGCAGAGATCGACGATGCTGCGTCCCTCAGGAGTGTCGTCGGACAGGCTCGATCGGCAGGCCTCTCGCGCCATCTCCTCGTCGCTGATTCCGGGTGCCGGGATCAGCGCGGTGGCCCGGCGGTTGCCGAACGTGATGGTCCCGGTCTTGTCCATCAACAAGGTGTCGATGTCGCCGGCGGCCTCGACGGCGCGGCCCGACATCGCGAGCACATTGCGCTGCACCAACCGGTCCATGCCCGCGATGCCGATGGACGAGAGCAACGCACCGATGGTTGTCGGGATCAGGCACACCAGCAGGGCGATGAGTTTGATCGGGTCCGGAGACTGGCCTGCATACTGCTGCATCGGCCCCGCTGCCACCACCGCGAGCAAGAAGATGATGGTCAGACTCGACAGCAGGATGTCGAGCGCGATCTCGTTCGGGGTCTTCGTACGCTCGGCTCCCTCGACCAGGGCGATCATCCGGTCGACGAAGGACTCCCCCGGCGACGTCGTGATCTGCACGACAATCCGATCCGAGAGCACGACGGTGCCACCGGTCACGGCGCAGCGATCACCTCCGGATTCCCTTAACACAGGCGCTGATTCGCCGGTGATGGCCGACTCGTCGACGGTGGCGATACCTTCCACGACGTCGCCGTCACCGGCGATCACCTCGCCTGCAGTCACCAGGATCCGGTCGCCGATGACCAGTGAGCCCCCTGAGATCTCGGTGATCGCTCCGTCGGGCCCGATTCGCCGAGCCATCGTGTCCTGTTTCACCTTTCGCAGGCTCGCCGCCTGCGCCCGGCCGCGTCCCTCGGCAACAGCCTCTGCCAGGCCCGCGAACAGCACCGTGAACCACAGCCAGAAGACCACGCCGAAGGCGAACCAGGACGGCTGCCACACCGCCAGAACAGTGGTGATGATCGCTCCGAGGTACACGACGAACATCACCGGATTACGCGCTTGGTCCTTGGGGTTCAACTTCCGGATGGCTTGTGGCACCGCGCTGATCAGCTGGCGTGCATCGAACGCTCCGCTGCCGACCAGATCGGCCGTGGTGGTGGATACCGTGTCCGGTACGGGTTCGTCAAGGATCGTGCTCATGCCAATGCCTCTGCGATCGGTCCCAGCGCCATCGCTGGGAAGAATGTGAGTCCGGCAACGAGAAGTACCGTGCCGGTGAGTAATCCGCCGAACAGCAGCCCGTGGGTGGGCAGCGTCGCCACCCGATCCCGAGTCCGAACCGCCACTGCGCCCCCGGAAGAGGACTCGGGTGCCGCAGGTCGTCGCCCCGCCGCGAGGCGGCCGGCGAGTGCGAGCACAAAGATCATCGGGAGGAAGCGGCCAAGCAGCATGGCCAGCCCCAAGGAGGTCTGGAACCAGTCGCTGGTGACCGTGAGACCACCGAAGGCGCTGCCATTGTTGTTCGCAGCTGAGGCGTAGGCGTACAGCACCTCGGAGAAGCCGTGTACCGAACCCGGGGTGCCGGGGTCACCTGCATTGCCCTGAAAAGCGCTGGTGGACTCGAGGATCACGGTGATGGACGTTCCGACGAGCACCAGAGCGGGCATCACCAGCACGTACAACGCAGCCATGGTGATCTCGCCCTGGCCGATATTCTTCCCAAGGAACTCCGGACCGCGGCCCACCAGTAGGCCACCGACGAACACCGCGATGATGGCCAGGATCAGCATGCCGTAGAGCCCGGAGCCGACACCGCCCGGAGCGACCTCGCCGAGCAACATGTTCCAGATCAGTGCGCCGCCACCGGCAGCCGAAAAGCTGTCATGTGCCGAATCGACGGCGCCGGTCGAGGTTCCTGTGGTGGAGACGGCGAACAGTGCCGAGCCGGCCACGCCGAACCGCTGCTCTTTGCCTTCCATCATCGCGCCGGCCGCCTGGGCTGCAACGCCATTGGTCTTCGACTCGAAGAACCACACGAGTGCGAGCATGGACGCCCAGATGACGGACATGACACCCAGGATGGTCACACCCTGCCTGCGGTCGCCGACGAGAGTCGAGTAGGTGCGGGTGAGGCACACGGGGATGATCAGCAACGCGATCACCTCGGCGACATTGCTCAAGGGTGTCGGATTGGAGAACGGATGGGCGGAGTTGGCCGCGAGCGTTCCGCCGCCGTTGGTGCCCAGCATCTTGATGGCTTCCTGGGACGCGAAGGGACCGATCACGCTGTGGCCGGTCGAGCCGTCGAGACCTACGAAGTCGATGCCGCTCCGCAGCGACTGGACCGCTCCCTGGGTCAGCAACACAAGCGCCATCAGCCCGGCCAGCGGCAACAAGATCCGTAGTGTGCCTCGCACCAGATCAACCCAGAAGTTGCCCAGTTTGCCCCCGCCCGCGGCGACGATGCCGCGTATCAGCGCAATGGCGACCGCCAGCCCGACTGCGGCCGACAGGAAGTTCTGGACGGCCAGACCGATCATCTGCGTCAGATTTCCCATCACCACTTCAGGCGAATACGACTGCCAGTTGGTGTTGGCGACAAACGAGATGGCTGTGTTGAAGGCCATCGCCGGGCTGACACCCGGACGGCCGTCTCCGAACGGCAGGATCCCCTGGACCCGTTGCAGGACATAGAGGAACACAACGCTGATCAACGAGAAGGCAAGCACGGCGACCGCATAGCCGACCCAGGTCTGCTGACGTGCCGAGTCGATCCGCGCCAGTCGGTAGATGAGTCGTTCAGGAGCGAGGTCGCGGCTGCTCCGGAAGACCCGTGCCATGTAGTCACCGAGCGGCACGTACGCGGCGGCCAAGATGAGGATGACGATGCCCACCTGGGCAACTGCGGCCAATGTGGAGTCCACGGGTCAGAACCTCTCGGGACACACGAGGGCGACAGCCAGGTACAGCACCACGGCGATGGCGACGACCACGAGCACCACATTGGTCACGCCCTCGGCGGTCATCGGTCACCCCGCGCCGCGACCACCCGCACCACGACGAGGCACAACGCAAAACTCCCGAAAACCGCTGCCATGAAGGCAAGATCTGCCACGTTCCACTCCTGCACACGTGCCGGACTACTTCGACGAGTCCGGCTGGTGGTGCAAGCATGTATCCGCCGCCCGATCAGATCGACGGCGTTAACGGTCTTTCGACGCTGCGACCTGCGGTCTTCACGAGTTTTTTACGGCGTCCCGCTTCCGGGCCGAGGTTCTTCGCCATGGCCCGGACCGCCGGCTCACCAACGGTCGAAGTGGATCACATTGTCGAGCGGTTCTCGCGGCGCCGGCTTGAAGGTCTCACCCGTGTAGTACGCCGTCGGGATCAATGCCGCCTGGTGAAATCCCGCCGGCACGCCCAGCAGGTCGGCCACCTCGGCCTCACGTTGCAGATGCAGTGTGGTCCAGGCTGTTCCGAGGCCACGAGCGCGCGCCGCCAGGCAGTAGCTCCACGCGGCGGGCAGCAGGGAGCCCCACAATCCGGCCTGATTGTCCGGCGGCAAGGTCTTGCCCGCCTTGATGCACGGGATGACAAGAACGGGCACCTCGCCCATGTGCTCACCCAGCCACGCCACACTGCCTCCGACTCGCTGCTGGACCGGTGCCCGGTTCGGGTCATCGGCGAATAGGGCCGCGGCCGAATGGCGAGAGTTCAGGTATTCCTCGGTCAATTCCCCGTAGATCCGGCCGACTGCCGCGCGCAGCTCCGGGTCGGTGATCACCAGCCACTGCCAGCCCTGCCGGTTGGAACCGGACGGCGCCTGCAGCGCGACCTCCAGGCACTCGCGGACGAGTTCGATGGGCACCGGCCGCGTCAGGTCCAGGCGCTTGCGTACCGTTCGGGTGGTGGTGAGCAATTCATCGGGTGTCAGAGCCAGGGTCATGCCCCGATGATGCCCTAGCCATCACGGTCTAGATGCGTGGACGCACCTGGCAGCGTGGGCAACTGAACGAGCTGCGGTTCATGAACGCCTCGCGCCGCATCGTCGCGCCGCAACGACGACAGGCCTCCCCTTCACGCCCGTACGCGTTCAGTGAGCGTTCGAAGTAGCCCGACTGTCCGTTGACGTTGACGTACAAGGCATCGAATGACGTCCCACCTTGATCGAGTGCTCGCTCCATCACGTCCTTGGCGTTGTCGAGCACCGACCGTAATGCCTTGGCGCTCAACTTGTCGGTGAGTCGCCTCCCATGAATCTTGCTGAGCCACAATGCCTCGTCGGCATAGATGTTGCCCACACCCGACACCACGGTCTGATCCAGCAGCGCACGTTTGACCTCGGTGTGCTTGGCCTTGAGCAGCCGGACAACGGCATCGGGGTCGTAGTCCGGGTCAAACGGATCGGGCGCGATGTGCGTGATGGACGCCGGCCCCGGCCCTCCGGTCGCACGCGGAGCGTGCCTGACGGCGTCAAAGCGCGAACGGAGAGACGGCAGCTCGACCAGGTCGTCGACCATCCAGCCGCCGAATGTGCGTTGGTCGACAAAGCGGAGTTCCTTGCCGTCGTCGAGTGTCGCCCGGATTCGCAGGTGTTTCTCGTCCTCGGCACCTGCGGTCTGCACCAGCATCTGTCCGCTCATCCCCAGGTGCACGACAAGAGCCAGTGCGTCGGCGCCACCGGCCGGGTCCGCTTGCAGCCACAGGTACTTGCCGCGACGACGCGCAGCGGTGACAGTCGCGCCGGACAGCAGGCCGGTCAAGTCGAGTGGGCCGCCCAGATGCCGCCGGACCGCCCGTGGGTGCAGGACGTCGACGGAGACGATGCGCCTACCGACCACGTGGGCGAGCAGCCCGCGCCGAACGACCTCCACCTCGGGCAGTTCAGGCATCGTCTCCGGATCCGGAGATCGCCTTCCAGGCCGTCGACGCCGCGAGTTGCTCGGCTTCTTTCTTGGTCCGCCCGACTCCGGACCCCATCGGGTCACCCGCGACGACCACCGTCGCGGTGAACTCCTTGCAATGGTCCGGTCCGGTCGATGTGATCTGGTAGGCAGGCACCCCCAGACCCTTCTCTGCGGTCAATTCCTGCAACGAGGTCTTCCAGTCGAGTCCGGCGCCCAGGGCGGCAGACCGGTTCAGTGCCGGCTCGAAAAGTTTCAGGACGGTCGCGCGTGCGGTTTCGAGACCGTGCTCGAGATGGACCGCCCCGATCAGCGCCTCCATGCCGTCGGCCAGGATGCTGGCCTTGTTCCGGCCACCGGTCATCTCTTCGCCGCGGCCCAGACGTAGGTGAACTCCCAGCCCGCCGGGTCCGAGTCCACGCGCGACATCGGCGAGGGCGTGCATGTTCACCACACTCGCCCGGATCTTGGCCAGCTCGCCTTCGGGGCGATCTGGATGGGTTCGGTACAGCTGCTCGGTGATCACCACTCCCAACACCGAATCGCCGAGGAACTCCAGCCGTTCGTTGGTCGGCAGGCGACCGTGTTCGTACGCGTAGGAACGATGGGTCAGAGCCAGGGTGAGCATCTCATCGGACAGGGAAATATCCAATGCGGCAAGGAGATCGGCATGATCGGAGTGCACTTGCGCGGCACCACGGTCGGTTTCGGTCACTTCTTCGACTCGGGTTCCTCGGCGAACTTCGCGGCAAGACCAGCCCACCGCGGATCGATCTTGTCGTGGTGATGGCCCGGGTCCGCAATGGCCAGGCGTACACCGCATTCGGGACACAGCCCGGGGCAGTCAGGTGAGCACAGCGGCGCATTGGGGAGGTCGAGCGCCACCGCGTCGACGATGGCCTGTTCGAGATCGATGGTGTCATCGACGATGCGATGTACCTCGTCGGCGTCGGTGGTCTCATCGGTCACACTGTCCGGATAGGCGAACAGTTCGGTCAGATAGACGCTCGACGTTCCCGCGATCGGCTCCAGGCAGCGAACACATTGCCCTTCGGTTTCGCCACTGACGCACCCGGTGACCAGAACGCCCTCGGACACGGCTTCGAGCCGCAAGTCGAGGTCGATGTCACTGCCGGCCGGGATCGCGATCATGTCCAGCCCGATGCGAGGGGCAGACGTGATGGCACGATGCACCTCCTGCATCGAACCGGCACGTCGTCCTAGACTGCGAATGTCCAGACTGAACGGGCCGGTGGCGGGGCGATCGTGGCGGGTTGAATTACTCTCACGCTGCGACACAGGGAACCACGATACGCCCCTGATCACCGCATGCGGCAATCCTGACGCCGCGCCGTGTCCCCGATCAAGACGCGGTGGTCAGACCGCCATTCCGGTGCCGAAATCCCCGCGATGGACGTGCTCGGCGTAGTCGTGCACCCCTGCGCCCGTCCGAAGCTGTTGCCGACCACGGTTGACCGAGCGGATCGTCCCGGTGAGGAGTTCCTCGAACTCGGCCAATTTGTTGTCCACGTAGATGTCGCATTCGCCGCGCAGACGATCGGACTCGGCGTGTGCCGCGTCGATGACCCGCTCGGACTCGGCACGGGCGGCCTGGACCACCTCGGTCTCGGAGACGAGTCGTTGCTGCTCAGCGATGCCCTCGGCCACCGAGCGCTCGTAGTTCGCATTGCCCGAGGCGATCATGCGTTCGGCCTCGGCGTGCGCACGCCCGGTCACGGACTCGTATTCACGGTGGGCCGACGCGGCCACCCGTTCGGCCTCGGCGGTGGCATCCGCGAGCAGTTGCCCCGAGTGTGACTGCGCCTCGGCAACCATGCGGTCGGCCTGTGCTTTCGCCTCCGACAGCAGGCGATCGGCCTCTGCGCGCGAATGCGCCAGCAGCGAATCGGACTCCGCGGTTGCCTCACCGACGAGGGTGTCGGCGCGCATCCGCGCGTCGCCGATCAGCTTGTCGCGCTGGTCGAGGACGTCCTGCGCGTCGTCGAGGTCGCCGGGGATGGCGTCCTTGACGTCGTCGAGCAATTCGAGCACGTCACCTCTGGGGACCACGCAACCCGCAGTCATCGGCACACTGCGCGCTTCTTCGACGATGGCGCCCAATTCGTCCAGCGCTTCGAATACCCGGTACACAGCTACCTCACTCCTCGTCGCGACATCGGCCGGTGACCCACTGGGTCCCCACCCGCGTGCAAACAGTGGTTGGTGTTAATTCTGTGACTATTGTGCCCACTGGTACGCCTGAGACTCGTCAACCTACGGGGCGTGTCGTGATACCAACCAGGATCTGTCCCGCTTGGCGGCCTGTGCGGACCGGCCGGTCAACGAGCGTTGATTTTGGCGAGCAGTTGTTCGTGGACCACCGGCGGCAGGAACTCGCCGACCGGTCCACCGAGGGTGGCAACTTCCTTCACCAGCGAGCTCGAGACATGGGCCAGACGCGGGTCGGTCAGCATGAAAATGGTCTCGGCCCCGGTGAGATCCCGGTTCATCTGCGCCATCGGCAGCTCGTATTCGAAGTCCACGGCGCCGCGCAGGCCCTTCACGATCGTGTCCATCCCCTGCGAACGCACATAGTCCACGAGCAATCCCTGCCAGCTGTCGACCCGAACGTTGGGCAGGTGAGAGGTGGTCTCCCGCAGGAGAGCTATGCGTTCGGGGATCATGAAGAGACCACTCTTCTTCGGATTGACCATCACGGTGATCACCAGCTCATCGAACCGGGCGGCAGCCCGCTCGAAGACGAACAGATGACCCGAGGTCACGGGGTCGAATGAACCCGGACAGACAGCTCCCGACATGGGAGTCAAGTTATCAGCCTGCGGGCAGCCGTCTCACCCATGTGGCGGGCAGTACAAGGCAACCTCGACCCGGGTTTCCCCATACCGGCGGATCAGGACGTCATCGAACTCGGACGGCCACCGGGTGTCGGCCGCGCGAGCAGCGCGCTCCAGCACCACCAAGCCCCCATCGGAGACCGCCCCGTCCGCGAGCTGCCGAACCAGGCGCGCAACCTCATCCTCGGGCAGATCGTAGGGCGGATCGGCGAGCACCAGGTCGTAGGCGCCGCCGCGGCGCTCGAGATGTTCAGCCGCTCGGCGGCGGAGCACCTGCCCGCCCGACAACCCCGACGCCCTGACATTCGCCTCGATGATCTTCACCGCCTTGGCGTCGGCCTCCACGAACGTCACCGATTCGGCTCCCCGCGACAACGCCTCGAGCCCCAGCGCGCCGCTTCCGGCGAACAGATCGAGCACGATCAGCCCGTCGAAGTCGATGCGGGCCGCCAATATGTTGAACATCGATTCGCGCACCCGGTCGGTGGTCGGCCGGGTGCCGGCGGCAGGCACCGACAGTCGGCGACCGCGGGCCGAGCCGGCGATGATGCGCGTCATGCGTCCATTGTTTCGGGGCCCGGCCCGGCCCCGGGACCCGGGTCCGGCGGCCCAACTACTTGCAGCCTGCAAGTTTTTGTGAGCCACCTCACAAACCGCAGTTGAACAGGGCTTATACCGGCGCTTTTGCGACGAATTTCGACAACCGGGTGACTTTCGTGTGACACGTTGTTAACTTCAAATTCGATATGAGCCCAACTCAGATCAGCGCTACCCTAACCACCGCGCCGGACGCGGTGGCATTTCGTTCGCCAAAGGTTTCCGACGGAGTCCGGCTCTGGGAAATCGCCCGTGACTCGCAAGTTCTCGATCTCAACTCGAGTTACGCCTACCTCCTGTGGTGCAAGGATTACGCCGAGACATCGGTGGTCGCCGAAGTGGACGGACGCGTCGTCGGCTTTGTCACCGGTTACCTTCGCCCTGAACTCCCCGATGTGGTGATGGTGTGGCAGGTCGCTGTCGACGCCGACCAACGGGGACTCGGTCTGGCCGGAAAAATGTTGTCCCAGTTGATGGATCGACTGGAGCCGCGCGGCATCACCACCCTGCACACAACGATCAGTCCGGACAACGAGGCGTCGGTGGCGCTGTTCACCGCCCTCGCCGAACGTCGCGGGATGAGCATCACCAAGGAGAGTTTTTTCTCCCCCGCCGACTTCCCGGACGACCACGAACCAGAAGATCTGTACGCCGTCGCGCCGCGACGCCCGAGATGATCTGTCGCGGTTAGCAATACCGCATTCGACCACCGCTACCCGTGGTCACTTCACGGCAGAGCCGGGACCGACCCGGCCGCCACATCTTTACCAGTTGGAATACAGCTGTATTTTTCGCACCCTACTGTGCTTCAGGCACACCCGGAGGACACGACAGACATGACTGCATCCATCCAAGAAACGTTTTCCAGCAATATCTTCGAGACCCGCGAGTCTGAAGTTCGTAGTTACAGCCGCGGCTGGCCCGCAATCTTCACCAAGGCCAAGGGCGCATGGCTCACCGACCGCGACGGCAAGCAGTACCTCGATTTCTTCGCCGGCGCCGGTGCGCTGAACTACGGGCACAACAACCCCATCCTGAAGTCGGCTCTGCTCGAGTACATCGAGAACGACGGCATCACCCACGGCCTGGACATGTCCACCGTCGCCAAAGGCGAGTTCCTGCAGGCATTCCAGGACAAGATCCTGTTGCCACGCGGACTCGACTACAAGGTCCAGTTCCCCGGACCCACCGGTGCCAACACCGTCGAGAGCGCACTGAAGCTGGCTCGCAAGGTGACCGGCCGTACATCGATCATCAACTTCACGAACGCATTTCACGGTATGACCCTGGGAGCACTCTCGGTCACCGGCAACTCGATGAAGCGGGCGGGCGCCGGTATCCCTCTGGTCCACGCCACTCCGATGCCGTTCGACAACTACTTCGACGGTGTCGTGGAGGACTTCAGCTGGTTCGAGCGCGTCCTCGACGACTCGGGTAGCGGTCTCAACCGTCCGGCAGCCGTGATCGTGGAGACCGTCCAGGGCGAAGGCGGCGTCAACGTGGCCCGGCCGGAATGGCTCAGGGCTCTCGCCGAACTCTGCAAGCGGCGCGAGATCCTCTTGATCGTCGACGACGTCCAGATGGGCTGCGGCCGGACCGGACCGTTCTTCTCATTCGAGATCGCCGGCATCGAGCCCGACATCGTCACCATGTCGAAGTCGATCAGCGGATACGGCATGCCCATGGCGCTCACCTTGTTCAAGCCGCACCTCGACGTGTGGGCACCGGGCGAGCACAACGGCACCTTCCGCGGCAACAACCCCGCCTTCGTCACCGCCAAGAAAGCGATCGACACCTACTGGTCGGACGACAAGTTCGAGAACGAGGTCATCGCCAAGGGTGAGCGGATCCGCGACTCGTTCATCTCGCTGTGCAGCGCGCACCAGGGCATCACGACCCGCGGTCGCGGCATGGTCCAGGGGCTGGTGTTCGACGACGCCGAAAAGGCAGGCAAGGTGTGCGCACTCGCGTACGACCGCGGACTGCTCGTCGAAACCTCCGGCCCGTCAGACCAGGTCGTCAAACTGCTGCCGCCGCTGACCATCACCATCGAGGAGCTCGATCAGGGGCTGGCGATTCTCGGCCAGGCCACGGCCGAGGTGCTCAGCGCCTGAGCCGGCCCGACTCGACGAAAACCCAAGCGCGCGAAAGGACTACACGTGATCGTACGTACCACCAAGGAAATCACCGGCACCGAACGCGATGTCGAGGCGGAGAACGGCAATTGGCGCTCCAAGCGCATCGTCCTCGGCGGCGACAAAGTGGGGTTCTCCTTCCACGAGACGACCATCAAGGCAGGTTCGGTCAACGAGTTCCACTACGCCAACCATGTGGAAGCAGTGTGGTTGGTGGAGGGCACCGGGACCCTCACCGATCGCGAGACCGGCGAGGTGTACCCGCTCGGGCCGGGCACGATGTATCTCCTCAACGGCCACGAACGGCATACGGTCACCGCTGACACCGAGCTTCGCATGCTCTGCGTGTTCAATCCGCCGGTGGTCGGAACCGAAACGCACGACGAGAACGGCGTCTACCCGCTGGTCACCGTCGGCACCTGACCGGTTCGCAGGATGGCGGGCCTGAACCCGGGCTTCGCTGGGTAGCGTTGTGCTGGCGCTTGTGCGATTGCGTCAGATGCCCGGGCCCTCCGACCGTCACCCGAGGCGAGCCAGCAAGAAACTCGGCACCCCGACGGGGGTGCCGAGTTCTCGTCTCCGGGGCGCTGTCGCGGTCGGGGTATTCTGGACGAGGTGCGTACCCGCCCCATTCGCTGGACACCGGCCCAGCCCACCGCACCCGACCCCGATCTACCCCATCGGATCGAGGAGCTGGCACAGCTCCTCGACGGACGTCGTGTGCTCGCGCTGACCGGGGCCGGGATGTCGACCGATTCAGGGATACCGGACTACCGCAGCCCCGGAACTCCCCCACGGACACCGATGACCATCGAGATGTTCCTGAGCTCGAGCGACTTCCGCCGTCACTACTGGGCACGTAATCATCTCGGCTGGCGTCACATGGACGCGGCGGTTCCCAACGCGGGCCACCGCGCCCTCGCCACCCTGGAACGCCGGGGCAAAGTGAGTGGCGTCATCACGCAGAACGTCGACATGCTCCACCTCAAGGCCGGCAACCGCGCCGTGCTCGAACTCCACGGCAGCTACGGGCGTGTTCGTTGCCTCGACTGCGAACACCGGGTCTCCCGGCACCGACTTGCCGAACTCCTGGAGCCGCCAAACGCCGAGTTCGTCAGCAGGATTCGTGGCCGCGGCGCCATCGAGGTGGCCCCCGACGCCGATGTGGTTGTGGAGGACACCACCGACTTCGCGATGCTCGACTGTCCGGACTGCGGCGGAATACTCAAACCAGACATCGTCTACTTCGGTGAAAGTGTGCCGAAAGCAGTTGTGCAGCAGGGTTATTCGATGGTCGATGACGCCGATGCGGTACTCGTCCTGGGGTCGTCCCTGACGGTGATGAGTGGGCTGAGGTTCGTTCGGCACGCCAGGCGTACCGGCAAACCGATAGCCATCGTCAACCGCGGACACACCCGCGGCGACGAGTTCGCGACCATGAAGATCGACGGTTCGTGCTCAACGGTGCTGACCGGATGGCTGGAGTCAGACCGCGACGAGATCGTCGGCGTGAACCACCGGACGACGTAGATCCGAGGGCAGATCGGCCTTCGACTTGCCCACCATCTGGGCCACCTCGGTGGCGTCGTACGCCACGACTCCCCTGGCCATCGTGTGTCCGGACTGATCCGTCAGATCGACCACGTCGCCACCGTAGAACCGGCCCGACACCGCGGTGATACCGGCCGACAGCAGTGAACGGCGCGCGGTGGCAACGGCCTGCACCGCCCCATCATCGAGCACCAGACGTCCACTGGCTTCTGCGGCGTGCCGCACCCAGAACTTGCGCGCCGAAAGTCGTTGCGGTCGAGGCGCAAACGCAGTGCCGACCGAGGCATCGGTCAGCGCTGCGGCAGCATCGGCCGCAGCTGCCAGCAGCACCGGCAACCCGGCATCTGCGGCGAGGCGGGCAGCGGACAACTTCGATGCCATGCCGCCGGTTCCCAGGGCGCCACCGGTGCCGGCGATCACACCGTCGAGGTCCTCGGGGCCGTCGACCTCAGAGATCATCGAGGCGTTGCCCTTCCGGGGATCCCCGTCGTAGAGACCGTCGACATCGGACAGAAGGACCAGCGCATCAGCGCCCGCCAGGTGCGCGACCAGGGCCGCCAGCCGATCGTTGTCGCCGAAACGGATCTCGTTGGTTGCCACGGTGTCGTTCTCGTTGACGATTGCGACCGCGCCGAGAGACCGCAACCGATCGAGGGTGCGCTGCGCATTGGCGTGGTGTGCACGCAGCGAGATGTCATGGGCCGTCAGCAGAACTTGCCCAACGGTGCGACCGTATCGGGCGAACGAGGTGTTCCACGCGTGCGCGAGAGCCAGCTGCCCAACGCTGGCCGCTGCCTGCTTGGTGGCCAGATCCTTCGGCCGGCTCTTGAGACCCAACGGCGCGATACCCGCTCCGATTGCGCCGGACGACACCACGATGACGTCCGAGCCGGCCTGCATCCGCGCTTCGATCGCATCGGCCAAGGCGTCGAGACGGCCTGAGTCCAGGCCGGTCGCCAACTCGGTCAGAGCCGAGGAGCCGATCTTGACCACAACGCTGCGAGCTCCCGAAAGCTGTTGCCGGGTAACACTAGCCACGTTCGTCCGGATCCTCGGCATCCACATCGAGGCCGCGCCGCAGCCGTCGTGCGATCTTGCGCTCGGAGGCACCGACGCGCTCTGGACGATCCAGACGGATGTCGGTGCCGCGACCACTCATCGGGAAGTCCTCCGCGACAGGCGTCTGCGGTTCCCACTCGAAGGACACGTCACCGATGGTGACCGGGCAGCCGGGCTCGGCGCCTTGCTTGACCAGCTCCGCCTCGACACCGAGCCGGTTGAGTCGGTCGGCGAGATATCCGACGGCTTCGTCGTTCTCGAACTGCGTCTGCTTGATCCAACGCTCCGGCCGCGTACCGCGCACGATGAAACCACCGGGCTGATCGGGATCGGCGATCACGGAGAAGCCGTTGTCGTCGGTAGGAATCGGACGGATCACCGGGCGCCTGGCAACCGGTTTCGGGTGGTCGATGCGGTACTGGCGCACCATGTCGGCCAGTGCGTACGTGAGTTCCTTGAGGCCCTTGTGGGAGACGGCGGAGATCGCGTACACGGGCCAACCACGTTCTTGCAGTTCGGGAGTGACCATCTCGGCCAGTTCCGCCGCATCGGGCACGTCTGTCTTGTTCAGGATGACCACGCGAGGCCGGTCGGCGAGATGCCCGAGACCGGTATCTGCCTGCAGAGCGGGCTGATACGCGGCCAGCTCGGCCTCCAGCGCGTCGATGTCCGACACCGGGTCTCGACCGGGCTCGAGAGTGGCGCAATCGACCACATGCGCAAGCACCGCACAGCGTTCGAGGTGACGGAGGAACTCCAACCCCAGACCGCGGCCGGCAGACGCTCCCGGAATCAGCCCAGGAACGTCCGCAACGGTGAAAACATCTGAACCACTGTTCACCACACCGAGGTTCGGCTGAAGCGTGGTGAAAGGATAATCGGCGATCTTCGGCTTGGCCGCCGAGAGCACCGAGACGAGAGACGATTTGCCGGCCGACGGGAAACCCACGAGGCCGACGTCGGCGACGGATTTGAGTTCGAGGACGAGTTCGCGGACCTCGCCTTCCTCCCCCAGCAGAGCGAAGCCCGGCGCCTTGCGCGCCTTGGACGCCAGCGAGGCATTGCCGAGACCACCGCGTCCACCGGACGCCGCAGCGAAAGTGGTTCCTGCACCGACCATGTCGGCCAGGAGCCGGCCGTCGCGGTCGAGCACCATGGTGCCGTCAGGGACAGGGAGAACCAATGGATCCCCGTTTGCGCCGTCACGGTTGGCGCCCGCACCGGGCCGGCCGTTACCGGCTTTCGCGTGCGGATGAAAGTGGAAGTCGAGCAGGGTGTGGACCTGCGGGTCGACCACGAGGGTGACATCGCCACCGTTGCCACCGTTGCCGCCGTCGGGTCCGCCGAGGGGTTTGAACTTCTCGCGGTGCACCGATGAGCAGCCATGACCACCGTTGCCCGCCGTTGCGTGAATCGTCACGCGGTCAACAAATCTGGACATGGAACCACCTGTGAGAGAGTTTGGAATTTTCTAAGGGGCGGGCGGGATCTGGTGATCCTGCCCGCCCCTTAGGAGCTGGATTGCATTGCGCCGGATCAGGCCTGCGCAGGCTCCGGAACGATGTTCACGGTCTTGCGGCCACGCTTGCTGCCGAACTCCACAGCACCGGGAGCCAGGGCGAACAGCGTGTCGTCGCCGCCACGACCGACGTTGACGCCGGGGTGAAAGTGTGTACCGCGCTGGCGGACCAGGATCTCACCGGCGCTCACCTGCTGGCCGCCGAAGCGCTTCACACCGAGTCGCTGAGCATTCGAGTCGCGCCCGTTGCGCGAGCTGGATGCACCCTTCTTATGTGCCATGACAGTTCTCCTGAAAAGTGTGGGGGCGTGCTTACTTGATGCCGGTGACCTTGAGGACCGTCAACTTCTGACGGTGACCCTGACGCTTGTGGTAGCCGGTCTTGTTCTTGAACTTGTGGATGCGGATCTTCGGACCCTTGACGTGCTCGACGACCTCACCGGTCACCGAGATCTTCGCCAACTTGTCCGCGTCCGTGGTCAGATCGGCACCGTCGACGACAAGCGTCACGGGAAGTGAGACGGTCGCGCCGAGTTCACTGTCGATCTTCTCGACCTTCACCAGATCGCCTTCAGCGACCTTGTACTGCTTACCGCCGGTCTTGACGATCGCGTACGTTGCCATCGGAGAGCTACCTCTTACTGTCTGTCGTGTGTTGTTCGGGCTCTTGCCCGTTGCCGATCCGGCCGGGCGCCGTCTTTCCGAGCACAGCGCAATCCGTCCGCCGGATGGCGACTGATCCAGGTTACGGGAGTGTGGCGGGCCGGGTCAAACTGACCCGGTACGCCCAGCAATCCTCACTCCTCCACCGGCGGACCTGCAGGTCTCCCGGCTGCGCGCCGTCGCGGCGTGCGCCGTACCGCCACAGCCGGCTCGGTGGACGTGGAGGTTCCGACCGGGCCCGAGGTGGTCACCGGCGAGGCGATGACCTCGGCGATGACAGCGGGATCGGTCGCCGTGGTGGGAGCCGCCGGCTTGCGCCGCACGGCGCGTCGCCGTTTTGGCGGGGCACTCGGCGGCGTTTGTCCGGGTTCGTCAGCGGTGCTCTGCTGCGTGTCGCCGGCCGCCGGAGTCGCCGGGCTGTGTGCTGTCTCGTCCACAGGGCTGGTGGCCTCGGATGTGCCGGACTTCTCAGGCTTCTGGGACTTCTCGGATTTCTTGGGGGCAGCAGACGCCGACCGTTCTGCGGCCGATGACTCGATGGCCGGAGCGGGGTCCCCGTGAACCTTCGCGGACCCTGCAGCCGTGTCCTCGACGGCCGCCGTCGAGCCCTCGGACGCGGACACCGCGGACGTGGTGTCCTCGGTGTCGGTCTCGGTGCGGGCAGCATCGTCGACGGACTCCTCCGAGCCTGTCTCCGTGACCTCGAAATCGGTCTCGGTTTCGGGTGTTTCGGAATCGGGGGTGTGGCTGGCCATCGCCCGGAACATCGGGTGCTCGGCGGGACTGTGGGCAGCCGGTTTGCTCTCGACAGCTGCGGGCTGATCCGCTTTGCCACTGCGACGGTTGCGCCGCGCCCTCTTGGTGTTGTCGCCGCGGCCTGCCTGATCATCGCCGGACGAGATCTCGACCGGGTTGGCGTGCACGACGATGCCGCGCCCGTTACAGCAGGTGCAGGTGGTCGAAAATGCTTCGAGCAAACCGGTTCCGAGGCGCTTTCGCGTCATCTGCACCAAGCCGAGCGACGTCACCTCGGACACCTGATGGCGCGTGCGATCGCGGCCCAGTGCCTCGGTGAGCCTGCGCAAGACAAGGTCACGATTCGACTCGAGGACCATGTCGATGAAGTCGACGACGATCATGCCGCCGATGTCGCGCAACCTCATCTGCCGGACGATCTCTTCGGCAGCCTCGAGGTTGTTGCGGGTCACCGTCTCTTCGAGGTTTCCGCCCGAGCCGGTGAACTTGCCGGTGTTCACGTCGACGACGGTCATCGCCTCGGTGTGCTCGATGATCAGCGTTCCACCGGAGGGCAACCACACCTTGCGGTCCAATGCCTTTGCCAACTGCTCGTCGATCCGATGAACGTCGAAGACGTCCGGCGCATCGGCGTGGGCCTTCTCGAAGCGCTCAGTGCGGTCGAGCAGGTCGGGTGCGACGCCTCGGACGTAGTTCTCCACCTGGTTCCAGGCACCGTTGCCCTCGACGATGAGCTTCTTGAAGTCTTCGTTGAAGAGGTCACGGACAACCTTCACGAGAAGGTCCGGCTCTTCGTACAACGTCTGCGGCGCACCGGATTTCGAGCTACCGGCCGCCGACGTGGCCGTGTTGATGGTTTCCCACTGCTGTTGCAGACGTTCGATGTCGGCCGTCAGCTCTTCGGCCGAGACACCTTCGGATGCGGTGCGGATGATCACACCCGCGTCGTCAGGAACGATCTTGCCGAGGATCTGCTTGAGGCGTTTGCGCTCGGTGTCGGGGAGCTTGCGGCTGATCCCGGTGGAACCGCCGCCCGGCACGTACACCAGGTACCGGCCGGCCAAGGAGATCTGTGTGGTCAGACGGGCACCCTTGTGCCCGACCGGGTCCTTGCTGACCTGGACCAAGACCTGGTCACCGGGACGCAGGGCCTGTTCGATCTTGCGTGATCCGCCATCGAGACCGGCTGCGTCCCAATTCACCTCACCGGCGTAGAGGACGCCGTTGCGTCCCCGTCCGATGTCGACGAAGGCAGCTTCCATGCCGGGCAGGACGTTCTGCACCCGACCCAGGTAGATGTTGCCCACCATCGACGAGGAGTTGGACGTGGTCACGAAGTGCTCGACCAGTACGCCGTCTTCCAGCACCGCGACCTGTGTGTAATCGCGAGTCTGCTGGTTCGAAGATTCGGCGTTGCCGTCGGAGTGTGTGTCCCCATGAGTGACCGTTGCGGCCACCCCCGAGCGTTCGCGCACAACCATCACCCGGTCGACCGCTTCGCGGCGGGCCAGGAATTCCGACTCACTCAGGATGGGTGGACGACGCCGTCCCGCGTCGCGGCCATCACGGCGTCGCTGGCGCTTGGCCTCGAGACGGGTGGACCCGGAGATGCCCTGCACCTCATCGCGACCGCGCGACTTGTTCCGTGGCTCGCGTTCGTGCACCACCGTGTTGGGCGGGTCGTCGGCAGGCAGCGGTTCGTCGCCCTCTCCGCCTTTGCGACGACGCCTGCGACGACGCCTGCGATTTGCCGAGGTGCCGTCGCCCGAGTCGTCCTGATCATCGGAGTCCGAGGAGTCCGATTCAGCCGACTGGTCGGAGTCGTCGTCATCGCCACCGGCCGTCTCGTCGGCGGGGGCATCGGACGGCGAGCCGTCTGGGCCCTGCTCGTTGTCGCCGTCGGAGTCGGGCCGGGCTTTCTTCGGCCTACTCCGCTTTCGCCTGTTCCCCGATCTCGTCTCGGGTTTGGCGGCTTCGTCGTCGGTGTCGGGGGCGTCGTCAGAGTCTGCCGAGGCGCCGTCCTGGGTCTCCCGAGCCGGCTCTCCGGCCGAATCGGTGGCATCCGTGTCCGAATCGTCGTCGCCGAAGTCGCCGCCGGCCTGGTCACCGCGTCCACGACCGCGACCACGACGACCGCGACGCCGTTTCCGCGACCCCGACTCGCTCTCGTCGTCCGAATCGTCGGTATCGGTGTCGGCGTCCGCGTCGACCGAGTCCTTGGTGCTCTGCGGGATGGGAGCTGATTGTTCTGCCGACAGGAAGAGCGGCGATCCTGCCCCGGCCCCGGCCGAGGTTGTCGGCGTGTGCCGAGGCTGCTCCTCTTCCACCGCGGAGAAGAGACTGGGAATCGACCTCTCGCGTGGCACCGACTCCGGCGCCTTGTCAGCGGGCTCGGCCTCGGCCGGCGCGTCCTCACTGGGTGCAGTTGCCGCCGCAGCGACCTCGGAATCCACGGGCGGGGCGACATTCTCTGATTCCGGCTCGGCGACACGCGCAGCCGATACTTCCGCCGACTGCTCGGCCTCGACCGGCTGGGGGTCGGCCAGCGGGGAGTCAGCGCCGGCGGTGATGGCATCGTCGCCCTCCACCGACTCGTCGGCGGGCGGATTGATTCGGTCGCGTACCGCGATGGCAGTGCTGCGCACAATGCTCGACTGCGGACTGCGAGCCGCGATGCCCAGCTCGGCGAGGTGCGCGAGCACCTCGCGGCTGCTGAGGCCAAGAATCCTGGCCAGCGCATGCACTCGTAGTTTGTGCGGGAATTCTTGCGCCGAACCTGTGCTGTTCAGTTCGTCCGGCGACTGCGTGTCGGCCACGTATTCTCCTCAAGCCCCCGGGCGCGGATAAACGCGGCCACGCGAGGGCTGTGCTATTTACCCGGACTGCGCCGGGATTGTAGGTCTCGCTTCGCCCTATGTCGGCGGGGATGACCCCGCGTTCACCGGCGATGCCTGGCGTGATGACTGACTGATGTCGAGCGCCACGATGTCCACACCACGCCATGTGAGAGCCACATGAGTGGGGACCGAGCACCCGAGCTGATCATCTGGCAGTCGACGCCCGCGAGGGCTCGACAACCTCTGTCAGTATCCCACACAACTGTGGTCCGGCGGTCCAGACCTCCGACATCGCCGGCACACAGGCCGACAGCAAGTCCGATCAGCCGAGGTCAGGGAACCAGAGACCGATTTCGCGCTCGGCCGAATCGGGCGAGTCCGAGCCGTGGACAAGATTGAACTGGGTACTCAGCGCATAGTCCCCGCGGATCGTCCCGGGTACCGCCTTTTCCACCGGATCGGTTCCGCCGGCGATCTGCCGGAATGCGGCCACGGCGCGCGGGCCCTCGAGCACTGCCGCGACCAGGGGGCCCGACGTGATGAATTCGAGCAGTGAGGGATAGAAAGGCTTGCCCTCGTGCTCCGCGTAGTGTCCCGCAGCGACGTCGTCGCTGACGGTCTTGAGTTCCAGAGCCACCAGGGTCAAGCCCTTGCGCTCGATGCGGCCGATGATGTCGCCGACCAGGCCGCGCTTCACACCGTCGGGCTTGATGAGTACCAGAGTCCGTTCAGTCACCCGGTCAGCCTAGCCCGCCGGTCGAGGGCACCGCCCTACGGCTGGCAGTACGCGCCGTCGACTCCGAAGAACCCGTAGCTGAACACGCCACCCGTGGTGGGCGCCGGATCGATGACCACCTGGATGCAGCCGCCCGGCGACGCAAGCGCCTCTTGGACGGCGACGTCGAAACGCGCGGCCAGTGCCAGGTTCGCCGGCTTGTACTCGGTGGGCACCGGGAGCGATGCCACGAACTCCGGCAGGTCCATGTCCGCGGCCCGCTGAGTCAGAGCATGGGTCGCGGTGTAACTGAACTGACTGCCACCCACCGGCATGGGTGGGCCCGCGACAGCCGATGCCGAGCCCGCACCGAGTGCAGTCCCCGCGACGATGCAGGCGGCGCCGGCTGCGAGTACGGCAGGAACGGATGCGAGACGAGACATAAAAGCTGGGCCTTTCGACGGTTACGTGTGTCTGCGATCTTGTCAGCGTCGATGGCTCCACGGAACCCGAAATGCGAGTTTTCAGGTCACGTTCCGGCAACGACAAAACTCGTTACCGGACAACACGATTTGACCTTGCGTCAGTCGGTGATCGGCTCTTGCCCGTTCAGCAAGCCGCGTTCCATTCGAAGACGAACGTCCCGCTTGATGTAGGCGATGTACAACCACACCAGCAGGAACACCACACCGACGGCCCCGATCGACCAGTGGACTATCCACCCGGCCACGGTGATCACTTGCAGCGCAAGGTCATACGGGAGCGCCCAGCTTCTGCCCTGCAGCCCCGAACCGAGGATGAGAGCGAGCGTCAGCACACCGAGATATACAGCCGACCACGCAGTCAGTCCGCCGCCGACCCGGACGACGATCGGAAACGCCAGCATCACCACTATTGCTTCCAGGATGAGCGTTCCGGCCATCACACCCCGTAGACCACGCCACGGATCGACCGTCGGCGGCGTGAATCGCGCTGATGGGTCAGGGTTTTGAGGGCTCATGCCGGGTCCTTGCCGAAGAGGGTGCGAGCAGCGCCCGCCGTCACCACCGAGCCGGTGATCACCACGCCGGTTCCCGACATGCCCTCGGCCTCGTCGAGGTTCTCCTCGGCCAATTCGATGGCGGTTTCGACCGCATCGGGCAGGAAGCCGCGAACCTGAACCCGATCCTCGCCGAAGATCGTGATTGCCACGTCGGCCAGTTGCTCCGGGTCCATCGCCCGCGGGGATCCGTTGTGGGTGAGCACGATGGCGTCGAACACCGGCTCGAACGCGGCGAGTAATCCTGCGACGTCCTTGTCCGCCATCACACTGATGACGCCGATCAGCCGCCGGAAGTCGAATTCCTCGTTCAGAGCGGCCGCCAGCGCAGCGGCACCGTGTGGGTTGTGCGCCGCGTCGAGGAAGACAGTCGGCGCCGAACGCACCCGCTCCAACCGTCCCGGACTGGTGACTGCGGCAAAGCCGGCGCGCACCGCCTCGATGTCGAGTTGCCGGTCCGCACCGGCGCCGAAAAAGGCCTCGACCGCCGCGAGTGCGAGCGCCGCATTCGACGCCTGGTGGGCTCCGTGCAGAGGCAGGAACAGTTCGGAGTATTCGCCGCCGAGGCCCTGAAGCGTGAGCATCTGTCCGCCCACCGCGGTCCGGCGTTCGAGCACTGCGAACTCCGAGCCCTCACGGGCCACGAAGTTGTCGGCCTCGACCGCGGCGCGCAGGAGCACGTCGGCCACCTCCGGCTGCTGGACGGCGAGCACGGTCACCGGGTCGGTCGGCACCAGTGCATCCGGGGCCTTCTTGATGATCCCGGCCTTCTCCCCCGCGATGGCCGTGAGGGTGTCACCCAGATAGTCGCTGTGGTCCATCGCGATCGGGGTGATCACGGCTACCGAAGCGTTGATCACGTTGGTGGCATCCCACCTGCCGCCCATGCCTGTCTCGACCACCGCGACATCCACCGGCGCCTCGGCGAAGGCCGTGTAGGCCATCGCGGTGAGGACCTCGAACTTGCTCATCCGTGGGCCGTCGGCCGCGAGTGACCGATCGTCGATCATGTCGATGTAGGGCTCGAGTTCTCGGTAGGTGTCCACGTAGACACGCGGCGAGATCGGCTCCCCATCGATCGAGATGCGTTCGGTGGCCAACTGCAGATGCGGACTGGTGATGCGGCCCGTACGCCGATGGAGAGCGGTGAGCAGCGCGTCGATCATCCTCGTGACCGAGGTCTTCCCGTTCGTGCCGGCCACGTGGATCGCTGGATAGCCGTGTTGCGGCGACCCCAGCAGATCCATCAGAGCTGAGATCCTGGCCAAGCTCGGTTCGATCTTCGTCTCGGGCCAGCGGGTGTCGAGCTGCGCCTCCACCTCACCGAGCTCGGCGAGGTCCTCCGCGGTCGGTACCTGGGGGCCCGTCACGACCGCGAATCCAGTTCGGTCAGTTTGGCCTTGATGCGGACGATCTCTTCTTCGGCCACCTGCGCCCGGGTCTGGATCTTCGCCTTCACATGGTCGGGCGCCTTGGCCATGAACTGCTCGTTGGCCAGCTTCCCAGTGGTGGTGGCCAGCTCCTTCTCCGCAGCGACCAACTCCTTCTCCAGACGACGCTTCTCCGCAGCCACATCGATCGTGCCGGAGGTGTCGATCTGCACCGTGACCGTCGTCGCCCGCAGGCGCACCTCGATGGTCGCGGTCGCCGCGAAGCCCGGCTCCACTGTGCTCAGTCGTGCCAGTGAGTCGATGTAGTCGCGCTGTGCGACGAGGTCTGCGGCTTCGAGTCCGATCAGTTCGGCCGCGACTCGCTGCGACGGCTTGAGTCCCTGGTCGCTACGGAACCGGCGGACCTCGGTGATCAGTCGCTGGGTGTCCTCGATGCGGTGATGTGCGTCGCGATCGACCGCTTCACCTGATGCGGTGGGCCAATCAGCGATGACCACGGATTCGCCACCGGTCAAGGCCTGCCACAGGACCTCGGTGACGAACGGCATCACCGGATGCAACATTCGCAGCAGAGAATCGAGCACGGTTCCGAGAACGATCTTCGTTGTGGCCGAGACGGTTTCGTCTTCGCGAGCGAATTGCACCTTGGCCAGTTCGAGGTACCAGTCGCACACCTCGTCCCAGGCGAAGTGGTACAGCGCCTCACAGGCCTTCGAGAATTCATAGGCCTCGAAACCCGCGTCCGCCTCGGCATGAACCTCGTCGAGCCGCCCGAGAATCCATCGATCTGCGTCGGTCAGATCTGCACGCGGCGGCAGCTCCCCGACCTTCGCCCCGTTCATCAACGCGAACTTGGTGGCGTTGAACAACTTGGTGGCAAAATTGCGCGAGGACTGCGCGAGATCGTCGCCGACGGACAGGTCGCCGCCGGGGTTCGCACCTCGCGCGAGTGTGAACCGCAGTGCATCGGCGCCGTATTGGCTCACCCAGTCCAGCGGGTCGATCCCGTTGCCCTTCGACTTCGACATCTTGCTTCCGTGCTCATCACGAACGAGACCGTGCAAGAAGACGTTCCGGAACGGGACCGGAGCCTCCGCGCCGATCTGTTCGCCGATGACCCCGGCGACGTACGTACCGAACATCATCATCCGGGCGACCCAGAAGAACAGGATGTCGTACCCGGTGACCAGGACGGACGTGGGATAGAACTTGGCCAGCTCGGCGCTCTCCTCGGGCCACCCCATGGTGGAGAAGGGCCACAGTCCGGACGAGAACCAGGTGTCGAGGACGTCGTTGTCCTGCACGTACCCTTCCGGCGCCGACTCCCCCGGGCCCACGCACACCATGTCGCCGTCCGGGCCGTACCAGACCGGGATCCGATGCCCCCACCACAGCTGGCGCGAGATGCACCAGTCGTGCATGTCATCGACCCATGCGAACCAGCGCGGTTCGAGCGAAGCAGGGTGGATCACGGTGTCGCCGTTGCGTACCGCGTCGCCGGCTGCCTTGGCCAGCGACTCCACCCGCACCCACCACTGCATGCTCAGACGCGGCTCGATCGGTTCGCCGCTTCGCTCGGAGTGCCCGACGCTGTGCAGATACGGGCGCACCTCCTTGACGATGCGGCCCTGTTCGGCCAGCACCTCCCGGACCTTGACCCGCGCCTCCGCGCGATCGAGGCCGTCGAATTGCGTTCCGGTACCCGCGACTCGACCCGATTCGTCCATCATCGTCGGCATCGGCAGGTTGTGTCGCGCTCCGAGTGCGAAGTCGTTCGGATCATGCGCGGGCGTGATCTTGACTGCGCCACTTCCGAATTCGGGATCAACGTAGTCGTCCGCGACAACCGGGATGCGGCGATCGACAAATGGGTGGTCCAGTTCGGTGCCGACCAGGTGTTTGTAACGCTCGTCGTCCGGATGCACCGCGATCGCGGTGTCACCGAGCATGGTCTCCATTCGCGTGGTCGCAACGACGATGTGGGGTTCGTTGTCGTCGAGGGAGCCGTACCTGAAGCTGACGAGCTCGCCTTCGACGTCGGAGTACTTCACCTCGATGTCACTGATCGCGGTCTGCAGCACCGGCGACCAGTTCACGAGTCGCTCGGCGCGGTAGATCAATCCCTCGTCGAACATCTTCTTGAACACGGTCTGCACGGCGCGGGACAGTCCGTCGTCCATGGTGAAGCGTTCACGACTCCAGTCGACGCCGTCGCCGAGGCTGCGCATCTGGGCACCGATCGCGCCGCCGGATTCTGCCTTCCACTTCCACACGCGATCGATGAACTCGTCACGCCCGATGTCGTTCTTGTCGATACCCTGACCCGTCAGCTGACGCTCGACCAGGGTCTGCGTCGCGATACCGGCATGGTCCATTCCCGGGAGCCAGAGCACCTCGTACCCCTGCATCCGCCGACGGCGGCACATGGCGTCCATCAGAACGTGGTCGAGGGCGTGTCCCATGTGCAGCGAACCCGTCACGTTCGGCGGCGGCAGGACGATGGAGAACGGCGGCTTGTCGCTGGACGGGTCCGCGGTGAAGTATCCGGCCTCGACCCAGTTCCGGTACAGCCGTCCCTCGTGTACGCCAGGGTCCCAGGTCTTGGGCAGGGCTTCGGGAGTGCTGTCGGAGTGCTGGGACGATTCGGTCACCGGCCAATTCTAGGCAGTCGGTGGTGAAGAGACGAAAGTGCAGGTCTCCTGCTCAGGGAACACGCAATCGGTGCAGGTCTTCGGGGGCGTTGACGTTGGTCAACCAAGTCGGATCGCTCAGCGTCACCCGGTTGGTTCGCAGAGCGTCCACTGCGGCCAGCATCCGGCGTTCGCCACCCTGGACCAGCTCGTCCAGCGTGGCCGCCGCACGGGTGCGATACACCCCGGCCAGTGGGTGAGCCCGCTGCGAGTCGACGGCGATGGCGGCATCGTCGGCGTCGGTGAGCCCGCGCAGCAGTTCATCGACCATCTCAGCGGTGACGAGGGGCATGTCGGTTGCGCAGACGAAGACGATGTCGCGGCCACGTTCTGCGGCTGCGGCCAAGCCGGTGGCGAGACCACCGAGCGGGCCGGCGCCTTCGGCCTCACCGGTCACCCAGGTGACGTCCGCGGAGCTGCTGTCAGCGGTGCCTTCGACACCATCATGGCCGGCCCGCAGGCCCTGATAGGCGGGCGAGCCCTCCGGGGCCAGCACCAGAACCGGGTCGCATCGTTCCCCCACGATCCGGGTGATCCGGCCGAGCATCGATTCGCCGTTCCATTCCAATGCCGCTTTGTCGCTGCCCATCCGCTTGGACGCGCCACCGGCCAGGACAACTGCGCCTACTCGCTCATGCTCCATGGAGACAGTTAACGCGAGCACGGGGGCGCGTGGGCGAAAACGGGAGCACAGGGTGATGATGGTCGTCATGGGACGAGTCACCAGTCGTACGCGGGTCCGCCGGATCCGGCCGGGCAACACCGATTCGCGGGCCGACTCCCTCGCGGTCGAGGAACCCCTCGAGATTCGTGTTGGCGGAGAAGCGCTCTCGGTCACGATGCGCACACCTGGGTCCGACATCGACCTCACACACGGCTTCTTGATGACCGAGGGACTCATCGACGGCGCGGACGACATCAGCACCATCCGATATTGCGACGGCGTTGATGACCAAGGCCGGAACACCTACAACGTGCTCGACGTCAGCCTCCGCGGCGACCGGCCGCTTCCGGCGGGGTCGACCCGGAATTTTTACACCACGTCATCGTGCGGTGTGTGCGGAAAGGCATCCCTCGACGCTGTTCGACTGGCATCCAACTACCGGTTGGAGGACGATCCCTCGACCGTGGACGTCGACACGCTCTTCACCATGCCAGAGCAGTTGCGGTCGCTGCAGAAGACGTTCGACGCGACCGGCGGAGTACACGGCGCGGCGCTGTTCACCACCGACGGCGAACTCCTCGCGGTTCGCGAAGACGTGGGTCGCCACAATGCCGTCGACAAGGTGATCGGATGGGCTGTGACACAACGAATGTTGCCTTTACGGGCAACAGTGCTGATGGTGTCCGGCCGCGCGTCTTTCGAGCTCGCGCAGAAAGCCGTCATGGCCGGAGTACCGATTCTCGCGGCGGTGTCCGCGCCATCGTCACTGGCGGTGGATCTGGGCAACGACAACGACCTGACGATCGTCGGGTTTCTCCGCGGAGAATCGATGAACGTGTACTCGGCCGGTCACCGCGTCCTCGAATAGCCCAGCGGCTCAGGCGCTCTTGTCGCGCCGTTCGTCGCGCCGCGGCTTGCGGGGAACGATGGTGGGAAGAACGTTGTCGCGCACGGTTTCTCCCGTGACAACCACCTTCGCGACATCATCGCGGCTCGGGATGTCGTACATCACGGGGAGCAGGACCTCTTCCATGATGGCCCGAAGACCACGAGCACCGGTGCCACGGTGGATCGCCTGATCCGCGATGGCCTCGAGAGCGTCCTCGGTGAATTCGAGTTCCACACCGTCCATGTCGAAAAGTCGCGCGTACTGCTTGACGAGCGCGTTCTTCGGCTGCGACAGGATGCTGACAAGGGATTCCTTGTCGAGGTTGGTCACCGAGGCGATCACCGGCAGTCGGCCGATGAACTCGGGGATCAGACCGAACTTGATCAGGTCCTCGGGCATGACCTCGGCGAAGTGGTCAGCACTGTCGTCGTCGTTCTTGGCGACCTCCGTGCCGAATCCGATGCCGCGCTTGCCGATTCGATCCGACACGATCTTGTCGAGTCCGGCGAATGCGCCGGCCACGATGAAGAGCACGTTTGTGGTGTCGATCTGGATGAACTCTTGATGGGGGTGCTTACGACCGCCCTGCGGAGGTACCGATGCCTGTGTGCCCTCGAGGATCTTGAGCAATGCCTGCTGCACGCCTTCACCCGAGACGTCTCGGGTGATCGACGGGTTCTCGCTCTTGCGGGCGATCTTGTCGACCTCATCGATGTAGATGATGCCGGTCTCGGCCCGCTTGACGTCGTAGTCGGCCGCCTGGATGAGCTTGAGCAGGATGTTCTCGACATCCTCGCCCACGTAGCCGGCCTCGGTGAGCGCCGTGGCGTCGGCGATGGCGAACGGCACGTTCAGCATCTTCGCCAGGGTCTGCGCGAGGTAGGTCTTTCCACAGCCCGTCGGACCGAGCATCAGGATGTTCGACTTCGCGAGCTCCACGGGCTCCATGCCGCGCGAGTCCTTGCGGTCACCCGCCTGGATGCGCTTGTAGTGGTTGTAGACCGCGACGGCCAGGGTGCGCTTGGCGGTGTCCTGACCGATGACGTAGTTCTCCAGGAAATCCCGGATTTCCATGGGCTTGGGGAGTTCATCGAGTTTGACATCGCTGGTCTCGGCCAGCTCTTCCTCGATGATCTCGTTGCACAGGTCGATGCACTCATCGCAGATGTACACGCCGGGGCCAGCGATCAGCTTCTTGACCTGCTTTTGGCTCTTCCCGCAGAAAGAACATTTCAGCAGATCGCCACCATCTCCGATACGTGCCATCTGTTGCTGTACCTACTTCCCTTACCCTGATGCTCCAAAGACGTGAAGTCCGGTGGTCCGCCCCAGCCCATGCGGAGCACAGTAACCACGACCGTACCCGTACGTCGGCGGAACTTCGACCGATAAAGCCAAATGTCGCGGGCCTTTTTGCCTGCCCACGACCGCTCTTGCCCGCCGCCGAGGACGGCGGGCCGAGCGCGGCGCTACTTCTTTCCTGACTTCTTCCGGTACTCGAAGACCTCGTCGATGATCCCGTACTCTTTGGCCGCTTGTGCGGTCAGGATGTTGTCGCGATCGGTGTCCTTGCGGATCTTGTCCGCCGGCTGCCCGGTGTGCTCGGCGAGGATGTCGTCGAGCCGCTTGCGGATCCGCTCGATCTCGGCCGCCTGGATCTCGAGGTCGGACACCTGGCCCTGGTATGCACCGCCGGTGCGGGGCTGGTGGATCAGAACGGTGGCGTTGGGCAGCGCCGCACGCTTACCCGGTGTTCCGGCGGCCAGGACGATGGCCGCGGCCGATGCCGCCTCGCCGAGGCAGACGGTCGCGATGTCGCAGTGCACGTACTGCATGGTGTCGTAGATGGCAAGCATCGCCGGCACGCTGCCACCGGGCGAGTTGACGTACATGATGATGTCGCGGTCAGGGTCCTGCGACTCGAGCACCAGCAGCTGGGCCATGATGTCGTTGGCAACCGTCTCGTCGATCGGCGTGCCCAGGAACACGATTCGCTCTTCGAAGAGCTTGGCGTAGGGGTTGTACTCGCGAGCGCCGTTCGGCGTGTGCTCGATGAACGAGGGCAGGATGTACCGCGACTGGGGTGAAAGGTTGTTCATGTCTTCTCGGTCTCTCCGGTGAGTGTGCGACGGGTTCGGTTCGGGCGCGAGACTGAGATCAGGCGCGTGTGATGACGTGGTCGACAAACCCATATTCCTTGGCGGCCTCGGCCGTGAACCACTTGTCGCGGTCTGCGTCCTCTTCGATCTTCTCGAGAGGCTGACCGGTGAACTCGGCGTTGAGCTTGTTCATCTCTTTCTTCGTCAGCGCGAATTGCTCGGCCTGGATGGCGATGTCGGCAGCGGTTCCGCCGATGCCGGCAGACGGCTGGTGCATCATGATGCGCGCGTGAGGCAGGGCGTGGCGCTTGCCCTTGGCGCCCGCGGCGAGCAGGAACTGTCCCATCGAGGCGGCCATGCCCATCGCGTATGTGGCGATGTCGCAGGGGGCGAGCTGCATGGTGTCGAAGATCGCCATGCCGGCCGTCACCGAGCCACCGGGTGAATTGATGTAGAGGCTGATGTCCTTGGTCGGGTCCTCTGCGGCGAGCAGCAGGATCTGGGCGCACAGCCGGTTCGCGATCTCGTCATCGACCTGGGTGCCCAAGAAGATGATCCGCTCGCGGAGCAGACGCTCGAAGACCGAGTCGGACAAATTCAGACCGATACCCGAACTCGCGGTTGCTCCGGAGAGCGCGGGCGTGTGGATCTTCGGCTCAGTCACGGTACCTACCTTCGACGTCCCGGAAAGATTTCCGGGGTTTTCGTTCAACGGACTCACAGTCATTTGATTGCTGTCTTCGACCCTAACGAATAGGGACGACGCCGATGGCCCGGCGTCGCCCCTATTCGCTGACAGCAGAAATTGTGCTGGCGTTTTACCAGCTACGACTCATCGGATGCCGACGTGTCGGCGTCCTCGTCGGATGTCGGCTTACCGAAGAACTCTTCGGTGTCGACGGCCTCGCCCTCGGTGTCCTTGACGGTCACCAGGTGCACGATCGACGACAGCGCCTTGCTCCGGCGGACCTCGGCGTACACCGCGCCCACCTGATTTGCCTGCTGCAGCTGCTGCGCGAACTCCGCCGGCTGCATGCCGTAACGCTGCGCCTGGAACATGATCTGCTGCATCAGCTCGTCTTGGCCGACCTCGGTGTCCTGCTGGTCGGCGATGGCGTCGAGCAACAGCTGGGTCTTGACCGACTTCTCGGCCGCCTCGCGTGTCTCGGCCTCGAACTTCTCGCGGGTGGTGCCCTGCGCCTCGAGCAGCTGCTCGAACGCCGCCTCGTCGTGTCCGAGGCTGTGCACCACCTGGTGGACCTGTCCGTCGACCTCGGCCGTGACGACGGCCTCGGGAAGCGGGATCTCGACCGACTCGGTCAGTTTGGCGACAAGCGCCTCGCTGATCGCATTGGCCTGCTCCATCTTCTTCGAGCGTGCGACACGTTCACGCAGATCAGCCTTCAGCTCGTCCACGGTGTCGAACTCACTCGCCAGCTGGGCGAACTCGTCGTCGACCTCGGGCAGCTCGCGTTCCTTGACGGTGAGGACCTTGACGGTGACCTCGGCCTGATCGCCGCTGTGCTCACCGGCGACGAGAGTGCTCGTGAAGGTCTTCTCTTCGCCGGCCTTCAGGCCGATGAGGGCCTCGTCGAGTCCGTCGATGAGCTCACCGGAGCCCACCTCGTGCGACAGACCGCTCGTGGCTGCCTCTTCGACCTCTTTGCCGTCGATCGTGGCGGAGAGGTCGATCGACACGAAGTCGCCGTCGGCGACGGGCCGGTCCACACCGGTCAGGGTGCCGAAACGTGCGCGCAGCGACTGCAATTGCTCGTCCACAGCCTCGTCGTCGACCTTGACCGGTTCGACCTCGACCTCGAGGGTCGAGTAGTCGGGCAGATCGATGTCCGGGCGCACGTCGACCTCGGCGGTGAACGTGATGCTCTCGCCGTACGCGAGTTCGGAGAGGTCGATCTCGGGCTGACCGATCGCCTTGATCTCCGTCTCGGCGACGGCCTCGCTGTACTTGCCCGGGATCGCCTCGTTCACGACCTGGGCGAGCACTGCGTCGCGGCCGACTCGGGCCTCGATCAGTTTGGCCGGGGCCTTGCCGGGCCGGAATCCGGGGATCCGGATGTCGCGGGCCAGCGTCTTGTAGGTGCGGGCGAAATCCGGTTCGAGTTCCGCGAACGGGACCTCGACGTTGAGTTTGACCCGCGTCGGGCTGATCTGCTCGACGGTGCTCTTCACTTGACTCCCTTGTCTTGCCTTCTCACGTGAGTCGGGATGACAGGATTTGAACCTGCGACCCTCCGCTCCCAAAGCGGATGCGCTACCAAGCTGCGCCACATCCCGTGTAGGTCCGCCCGCAGGGGTCTGTCACCGCCTGCGGAACCGAACGCAAATACTACGTGCCGTGTCGGTCTCCACCTAAACCGGTGATGGTGGCGAGGCGATTTTCGATCCGCGGGCCGGAGGCGGTACAGTCCTTTTCGCAGACGACGACGGTGGCGATCCCGCCGAAATCGTATGCACGCGGGTGTAGCTCAATGGTAGAGCCCTAGTCTTCCAAACTAGCTACGCGGGTTCGATTCCCGTCACCCGCTCCATCCTCAGAAGCCCTGGTCAGCGCATTGCCGGCCAGGGCTTCTGTCGTTTGCGCACCAGGTCAGGCGAACGCGGCACCGCCGCCGGCGTGGTCGAGGTCCGCGTGAATACAAGTGAGGCACACCACATTCACTTGTGCCACACCGGTAGACACGCGCCACAACTAGGCCTTTTGCGTTTGGCTGGCCGTCTTATGCGTGCAACTATTAATCCGCGCTTTCGGGGAGCGTATAAGCCTGTCGTCGAAGTTAGGGTCCAACACAGTGTCGACCAGCAAGTTCGCCTCCGGGCGCAGCGTCACCCGCCTCCTGGCCGCCGTTGTGGGCGTGATCGTCATGGCGCTGATGATTCCGGCAACCGCATTCGCGCAGCCGGCTCCGACCATTCCGGGCCTGCCCGGTGTGCCGCTGCCGACCATTCCCGGCATCTACACCCCCGCTCCACAGCCGCCCGCGCCGCAGCCGATCCCGGAACCCGCGCCCGCGCCGCCCGCAGAGCCTGCTCCCCCGGTTGCCACCCAGACCGGCTGGGTGGCGCTCGCCGACGACGCCACGCACGAACTCACCGTCTGGCACGACGGCAAGGTCGTACGCAAGATGCCGATCTCGATGGGCTCGAACGAGAACCCGACACCGAACGGCACCTATTACACCAAGGAGAAGTACCGGGACATGTACATGGATTCGTCCACGTACGGCGTTCCGGTCGACTCCCCCAATGGCTACCGCACCTACGTCGAGTGGGCGATCCGCATGTCGTGGGACGGCATCTTCATCCACGGCGCGCCATGGTCGGTCGCGCAGCAGGGCAACACCAACGTGAGCCACGGCTGCATCAACCTGAGCCCGGAGAATGCGCAGTTCGTGTACGAGAACTTCCCCGAGGGCACCCCGATCGTGGTGCAGGGCACCATCGGCGGGCAGTACGTCCCCGGCAGCTAGAACCTCCTGATCCCGACAAAACCGGCGCCGAGAACATTCTCGGCGCCGGTTTTGTTGTGCCGGCTGTTACTCTGCGCCCAGCTCGTACCCGTTGCCGACGCCGGTGACACGCGCGATGGCCCGCATCTTGTTCACCGCATCCAGAGCGGCAACCTTGTATCCCTCGGCGAGGGTCGGGTAGTTGAAGACCGCGTCGACGAGGTAGTCGATGGTGCCACCGCAACCCATGACCGTCTGGCCGATGTGGACCAATTCGGCTGCGTTGGAACCGAATACGTGCACCCCCAAAATGCTTCGGTCCTGGGCATCGACGAGGAGCTTCAACATGCCGTAGGCGTCGCCCATGATGGTCCCGCGTGCGAGTTCGCGGTACCGGGCGACGCCCACCTCGAACGGGACGTTCGCCGCGGTCAGTTGGTCTTCGGTCTTGCCGACGTAACTGATCTCCGGGATCGAGTAGATGCCGATCGGGTGCTTCGACGAATCGGTCTCGCCGACCGGCTCCCCGAACGCGTCGTACGCTGCGCGCCGCCCCTGTTCCATCGCGGTCGCGGCAAGTGCCGGGAAGCCGATCACATCTCCCACCGCGTATATGTGGCTCACCGCTGTCCGGAAGCTGCCGTCGACAGTCAAGCGGCCACGTTTGTCGGCCTCGAGACCCGCTGCGGCCACGTTGAGTTCGTCGGTGACACCTTGACGTCCTGCCGAGTAGAGCACCGTGTCGGACGGGATCTTCTTGCCCGACTGCAGAACGGTCACACTGCCCGATGTGTGCTTTTCGACCATCTGCACGGTCTCGCCGAATCGAAACGTGACGCCGCGGTCACGCATCTGATACTGCAGAGCCTCGACCACCTCACGGTCACAGAAGTCCAGCATGCTCGAACGCTGCTCCACCACGGTGACCTTGGTGCCCAGCGCGGCGAACATCGACGCATATTCGATGCCGATCACCCCTGCGCCCACCACCACCATGGACGTAGGAACCCGGTCCATCCCGAGTATCTGGTCGGAGTCGACGATGGTCACGCCGTCGAACTCGACCGTGTCGGGACGCGCGGGACGGGTGCCGACTGCGATCACGGCGTGGTCGAACGTCACGTTCTTGTGGTCACCGTCGCCGGTGGTGATCTCGATCTCGTTCGGGCCGATGAAGGCCGCACTGCCGAGCAACAATGCAACCCTGTTGCGCGACAACTGATTCTGGATGACGTCGATTTCCTTACCGACGACGTGAGCGGTACGGGCCGACAGATCGCCCACGGTGATGTCGGTCTTCAGCCGATACGACTGGCCGTACAGTTCACGCTGGTTCAGGCCGGTGAGGTAGAGGACCGCTTCGCGCAACGTCTTCGACGGGATGGTGCCGGTGTTGATGCACACTCCGCCCACCATGTTGCGCCGTTCGATCACCGCCGCGCGTTTACCGAGTTTCGCGGCGGCAATGGCAGCCTTCTGCCCAGCCGGGCCGGAGCCGATGACAACAAGGTCGTAATGGTCCACGTGACTTCTCCCAGCGTTGATACGTCGGGATCAGTGTCACCCACCTCGGACCCCTGCACATTTCAGACGAGTGAATTGTTATGGCGGAGCGTCCCCGGGTGGCAGTCAGGCGACGTCGTGACGACCGGTGTCCGGCAAGAAAGTGGCCTGGACCTGAAGCCAACGACTCAGCATCTCGCACCCGGTGAGCCCGTCGGGATCCAACGGCTCGAACCCATAGGCAATGTGGCGTCCACCTCGCCGATTGGCGATGACCAGCCTCCCCAGATGCACCCGCGTCGGAAGATAACCGGCCAACTCGATTGCCAGCACACGCAGCCGCCGGAGGTCCCGTCGCCACTGACGAGGATGCAGCGATGTCCTCGCCGCGTTCTGAAAACTGTTGCTGCGCAGTATGTGCCACAACCCGCCGAACCAGCTCCGAACATCTCTCGTCGAGAACGTCGCGGTGAGATCAGCAAGGTCGCGCAGCAATGAGTCGTCGCTTGCGTTGCAGATCACGTCACCCGGATGACCGATCCAGAGCGCCGGCAGCCCCTCGGGCAGACCCGGCCCGTGTCCGGCCAAACCGAAACCATCGCAGCCCGCGACCACGCCGGGCGGCTGGTACGGATCGGCGACAAAACCGACAGCGGCCACATGTGCATGTGTGATCGCCAACAACTGCCGGATGACCACCGCACCCTGCGAGTAGCCGATCAGCATCACCGGCCCGGACGCCCGCGCCATTTCGGCGCGTAAGTTGTCGACACCGGCAGCAACACTCTCCCGATAACTGATCCCGTTGCGTCGGGGCACGGGTCCGTAACTGGCCGGGTATCGGACCCACCGGCAGTCGAACCGCTCATCGAGTCGATCTGTCACCTGGGCCAGCATTCCGGACACCGCCGTACGAGGGTCCTTCCGATGGGTCTCGCCCGTACCCCCGACCGCCAGGATCGTCACAGTGGCCATCGCCCCATCGTGCCGGGTCAACCTGAGGCCTTGCTGTGTCGGCACTCATTCGGGCCCGCGATGCTCAGTCGGCTTGGCAGACCGGGCACCAGTAGACCTTGCGTGCGGCCATGTCGGTCATCAGGATCGGCGTGCCGCATATACGGCAGGGTTCACCGGTACGGCGGTACACGTACGTCCGGGGTCGGCCGGGACCGTACGAGGGTGCGCCGTGATCGTCTTCGGGCCGGATGACGTGGATCTTGCCTCGCCGGACTCCCACGGTCATCAAGTTCACCAGGTCCGCCCATATCGCGTCCCATTCGTCTCGGGACACATCGCTACCAGGGCGAAACGGGTTGATCGAAGCACGGAACAGCACTTCGGCCCGATAGACGTTCCCCACACCGGCCAACACTTTTTGATCCATCAGTAGTGCACCAATTGGCTTGCGTGACTTCGCTATCGCGCTCCATGCCTGTTCCGCATCCGCATCTTTACGCAGAGGGTCCGGTCCGAGCCGAGACGTCAGCGCAGCGAGATCGGCCGGCGTGAACAGTTCGCAGGCGGTTGGCCCGCGAAGGTCGGTTCCGTACTCGTCGGTCTCCATCCGCATCCGGACCTGGCCGACCGGCGGCGGCAACGGTGAGGGACCGTCGGAGAACGACCCGTACAGACCGAGATGGATGTGCACCAGTTCTCCACCGGCATACCGATGGACCAGGTGCTTGCCCCAAGCCTCTGCCCTTGAGAACACCTGGCCGTCGAGTCGGGCTGCTGCTGCGGCGAACCTGCCTTGTGGGCTGGTGACAGTGACCGTCTGCCTGGCGAACTTCCGCTGGTGCAGTCGCGCCAGACGGTGGAGCGTATGCCCTTCCGGCACGGCCCGCCCCTGCGGTCAGTCGGCAGGCAGGGCCGGTGGGGTGCCGGTGCGCTCGTATTCGGAGAGGATGTCGATCCGTCGCTGATGACGTTCTTCGCCGGACCACTCCGTGGTGACGAAAGCATCCACGATCGCCAAGGCCTCTTCTTTGCTGTGCATGCGGCCGCCGATGCCGATCAGCTGAGCGTTGTTGTGCTGCCGCGCCAGCTGGGCGGTCTCCACGCTCCAGGCGAGCGCACATCGGGCACCGGGAACCTTGTTCGCCGCGATCTGCTCGCCGTTGCCACTGCCGCCGAGGACGATGCCGAGGCTCCCCTCGTCTGCGACGGTGCGGCGGGCGGCCTCCACGCAGAACGCCGGGTAGTCGTCGACGGCGTCGTATTCGTGCGCCCCGCAGTCGATCACCTCGTGCCCACCGGACGTCAGGTGTTCAGAGATCTGGCCTTTGAGTTCGAAGCCGGCATGGTCGCCACCTAGATACACGCGCATGGCGAACAGTCTGTCAGAGTCCACCACCGGATCTGTGCCCGACCACAGATCATTCACGGTCACCGTCGCACGGGCCGCATTCCCCTAGATTGGTCTCGTGTATCCACCGCAGTTTCCGGCGCCGCCGCAGCCCGTCACGCACTGGCTGGCGCCCGCGCCATACGCCGGTCAGCCCCGGCGCCATCCGTGGGAGATCCCGATGCTGGTCCTCATCCTCGTGATCGGTGTGGGCGCCTACGTGATCGGTGTCGTGCTCGTGGCCAGCGGTTCACTCGACACCTGGTTCATCCTGATCCTCGTCGCACCGCTGTTGCTGTATCTGATCCGTGGCCTCACGTACGCGATGCCGCGCGTCAACGGGGTGAAGATGAGCCCCACCCAGTTCCCGGAGGGGTACCAGATGGTGGTCGACGCCGCACGTCGCTTCGGGCTCGAACACGTACCCGACGCTTATGTGGTCCTGGGAAACGGAACCATCAACGCCTACGCGTCCGGTCATGGTTTCCGGCGCTTCGTGGTGGTGTACTCAGATCTTTTCGAGATCGGCGGTCAGGCCCGCAGCCCCGAATCGCTGCGCTTCATCATCGGCCACGAGGTCGGGCACATCGCCGCAGGCCACGTGTCCTACTGGCGTCAACTCGGGTCGATCGTGGGGATGAACATCCCGGTCCTCGGGCAGGCCCTGTCGAGATCGATGGAGTACACGGCCGACAACCACGGGTATTACAACCAGCCATCGGGTTCGCCAGGCGCGATCGGCGTGCTCGCCGCGGGCAAGTACATGCTGACCTCGGTGGACTTCGACGAGTTCGCCGACCGGGCCACCCACGAGAAAGGGTTCTTCACCTGGCTGACGAATCTGCGCTCCAGTCATCCCGTGCTCACCTGGCGTGCCGCCGCCCTGCGAAACCGGACCGCGCCCGGCCGAATGTTCTTTCGTCCGAAACATCTCGTCCGGGGCATCGGCAGCGGACATGTTCAGGTGCTGCCACCGCCCGGACCGCAGCCTCCCGTGCTGCAAGGTCCCCCTGGCCATCCCCCATTCCACACACCGGCGGGGCCGCCGGCCGGCCCCCCGAAGGACGACATCGACCAACAGCCCCGCCAGGAGGGACCTGCGCCTCAGTCGAACTGAGGGTCTTCGTTCCTGCTGCGCTTGAGTTCGAAGAAGTGCGGGTAGCTCGAGAGCGCCACCGCGCCGTCCCACACCCTGCCCGCATCTTCCCCTCTGGGGATCCGCGAGAGTACCGGGCCGAAGAAGGCGACATCGTTGATGTGGATCGTCGGTGTTCCCACGTCGTCTCCCACCTTGTCCATGCCGGCGTGATGACTCTTACGGATCGCGTCGTCGAAGGTCGTCTCGTCGGCGGCCGCCGCCAATTCCGCGGGAAGGCCCACCTCGGCCAGCGATTCGGCGATCACGGAATCGAAGTCCTTGTTGCCCTTGTTGTGGATCAGTGTCCCCATCGCGGTGTACAGCGGAGCCAGGATCTCGTCGCCGCGCTCGGCCTGTGCCGCGGCGATCACCCGCACGGGACGCCACGCCTGTTTGAGCCCCTCGCGGTACTCATCGGGAATGTCCTTGCCCTCGTTCAGCACCGCCAGACTCATGATGTGGAAACTGGTCTCGATGGTGCGAACCTTCTCCACCTCGAGGATCCAGCGCGAGGTGATCCAGCACCAGGGGCACAACGGGTCGAACCAGAAATCAACACGATCAATCGAGTCGGTCATGCGCAGATCACTCCTTCATCCGGGGACAGTCGGTTCATCCGGGGACAGTCGGTTCGTCAGCAGATTAACCACCTGCAGGTGACAACAACCGGCGTCCGCCTGCATTCCCGCCCGTGGTCGCGCGCCCCCGTAGGGACAGGCCATACGGTGGGTGAGTACACAAATGGCAATCGGAAAGGCGAGGCAACGTGGCGGCACCAAACTTGACCCGTGATCTTGCGAGCGAGCGCTCGGCGAACATCTCGGTCTCCAACTACGCGATCGACCTCGACCTCACGGACGGATCGGGCAAACCAGGCGAGAAGACGTTCCGTTCATCGGTCACCATCGCGTTCTCGGCCGAACCCGGGTCGTCGTCGTTTGTCGACCTCATCGCCGAGAAGGTGTACAGCGCCACGCTCAACGGGGAGCCGGTGGACCTGTCGGCCTACACCGAAGAGGACGGGCTGGCGCTCGCCCAACTGGCGGAACAGAACACACTCGAGGTCGTGGCCGACTGTGTCTATTCACACACCGGGGAGGGTCTGCACCGATTCGTCGACCCCACCGACGACTCCGTATACCTCTACTCACAGTTCGAGACGGCCGACGCCAAACGCATGTTCGCGTGCTTCGATCAGCCGGACATGAAGGCAACGTTCGACGTGTCGGTGACCGCGCCCGCGGACTGGAAGGTGATCTCCAACGGCGCGGGTACCGAGACAACGCCCGGCAGGCACACTTTCGCCACGACACCCCTGCTGAGCACGTACCTGGTGGCTCTCATCGCGGGCCCCTATGCGCAGTGGACCGACTCGTACACCGATGAGCACGGCACCATCGACCTCGGGATCTTCTGCCGATCGTCGCTGGCCGAGTTCATGGATTCCGGGCGACTGTTCACCGAGACCAAACAAGGATTCGAGTTCTATCACAAGAACTTCGGCATCCCTTACGCATTCGGCAAGTATGACCAGCTCTTCGTTCCCGAGTTCAACGCGGGCGCGATGGAGAATGCGGGCGCAGTCACGTTCCTCGAGGATTATGTCTTTCGTTCGAAGGTCACGAAGTATCTGTACGAGCGGCGCGCCGAGACCGTGCTGCACGAGATGGCCCACATGTGGTTCGGCGATCTCGTCACCATGCAGTGGTGGGATGACTTGTGGCTCAACGAATCGTTCGCAACATTTGCCTCGGTGCTGTGCCAATCCGAGGCGACCGAGTACAAGAACGCCTGGACCACGTTCGCCAACGTCGAGAAGTCGTGGGCGTATCGACAGGATCAATTGCCGTCGACACACCCGGTGGCAGCCGACATCCCCGACATCGCCGCCGTCGAGGTGAACTTCGACGGAATCACCTACGCCAAAGGCGCTTCGGTACTCAAGCAGCTTGTCGCGTACGTCGGCCTCGACCACTTCCTCGCCGGTCTCCGCGACTATTTCCAGGCCCACAAGTTCGGGAACGCGACATTCGGTGATCTTCTCGGGGCACTCGAGAAGTCTTCTGGCCGTGACCTTTCGGACTGGGGATCGCAGTGGTTGAAGACCACCGGCATCAACGTGATGCGGCCCGACTTCGACCTCGACGATGCCGGCGCATTCACCCGCTTCGAGATCATCCAGGATGGCGCCGCGCCGGGCGCCGGCGAGACCCGCACGCACCGACTGGCCGTCGGCATCTATGACGACGTCGACGGAAAGCTGGTCCGGACCAAACGAGTGGAACTCGATGTCGAGGGTGGCCGCACGGCGGTCGACGACCTCGTCGGCGTTGATCGCGGCCGGCTGATCCTGCTCAACGACGACGATCTCACGTACTGCTCGGTGCGGCTGGATCCCGACTCACTGGCGACGGCCACCAGCCGATTGGGCGACATCAGTGAATCGATGCCGCGCACACTCGTCTGGTCGGCAGCGTGGGAGATGACTCGCCAGGCGGAGATGCGGGCACGCGAGTTCGTGGCCCTGGTCCAGGAGGGTATCGGCTCGGAGACCGAAATCGGTGTGGTGCAACGAGTCCTGTTGCAGGCGCAGACCGCGATCGACGCCTACGCGGACCCGCACTGGGCGAAGTCGGAAGGCTGGCCGGGTTTCAGCGCGCGGCTGCTGGAACTCGCGCGCGCTGCCGAACCGGGCTCGGACCATCAATTGGCCTTCGTCAACACGCTGCTCTCTGGCGTCCTGGGGCCCGGACAGGCGGAGATCGTGCAGTCGCTTCTCGACTCGGACCCCGCCGATCAAGGGCTACCCGGTCTCACCGTCGACACCGACCTGCGCTGGTCGATCGTGAACGCCTTGGCCACCGCCGGTGCCATCGACACCGATCCGTCGACAACACCTGTCATCGATGCGGAATTCGAACGAGACAACACCTCGGCGGGCGGCCGGCAGGCTGCCAAGGCCCGGGCAGCCCGTCCCCTCGCCGAGGCGAAGGCCGACGCCTGGTCCAAGGCGGTCGAGGACGACACCCTCTCGAACACTCTGGGTCGGTCCGTGATCGCCGGCTTCGTGCGTCCGGGGCAGGGTGAGTTGCTTGAGCCGTACACCCAGAAGTACTTCGAGGCGGTCCCGCAGGTGTGGCAACGGCGCTCCAGTGAGGTAGCCCAGACGGTGGTTGTCGGGCTGTACCCCAACTGGGCCGCCGACGAGAACGGGTTGGCACTGGCCGACGAGTTGTTGTCCGCTGACCATCCCCCGGCCCTGCGTCGACTGATCTCCGAAGGCCGCGACACCGTGGCCCGTGCCCTGCGCGCACGGGAGTTCGACAAGAGCTGAGACGGCACACAGGCCAGACATAACAAGGGCGGGGCAACCACAGTGGTTGCCCCGCCCTTGTGTAGGTATCAGATCAGCGGATGGTGACCGCCGAAGCGATGACTCGTATCGCCGAGATCAATCCGTCGACGAGATCGCCCGCGCGGATACCTGCGATCGCGGCGGTCACGCCCAGCTGAGCAACCCGGTCGTTGAGCCGCGGAGCGACTTCCCGGCCGGAGACGACCACAACATCCTTGGTGTTCGGCGAGACCGCGATCAACGCTGCGTGTTCGGGTTCGGGCACGCTCGGCAGCACCGCCGACGCGCCTGCGAACGCGTCGGGTCCGAGGTCGCCGATGTAGATCGAGAAACGGATGCCCGTCCGATCCGTGGCGTCGGACAGTGCATCGTCGAGCGCAATCAGTTCGTCACGCCGAAACGGCGGCGTGGCCGGCGCGGCGCCGGGGAACCGGGCAGCCGAGACGCGCCCGCTACCGGTCACCGTGGCACCCATGGGGAGGGTGTCAGGGTCGATGTTCGCCCTTACGATTTCACCACTTGCCACTTGCCGAGCCTCCGATCAGATCGTCGTGTCCATGCCCGTGGTACCCGGGCGCAACCGGTGTGACGTCGGTGGCGCTGAACAGCAGCGGTTCGTGCTCCCACTTCTGGTCGATCGTGTAGGGCTGCACCTTCGGGTACTTGACGCCAAAAGTGAGGGTCATCGCACCGACCACCAGCACAACCGAGATCACAGTGAGGATGACGACCGGTAAACCGATCGCCACAATCAGGTCTTCCACCACATCCGCCCTTCAGCAGTCGTCTTTCATCTGAGAACTTAGCGGACGCCGCTCACGGACGCCTCGCCGAGGTCGCGGTGGCGCGTCGGACTCCTACGCGGCACCCGAGTCGAGGTACCGCGACCATGCGGGGTCGAAGTCCTTGACGGTGGCGAGAAGACGCCAATGGCGCCCCTTGGGTGCGCTCAGAGTTGCCTTGAGGGTCCAGCCGAGTTCGCCGAGCAACCGATCCGCCTTCTTGTGGTTGCAGGAGGCGCAGCACGCGACGCAGTTGTCCCATGTGTGGGTACCTCCGCGACTCCGGGGGACGACGTGGTCGATCGTGTCCGCCTTACCGCCGCAATAGCCGCAGCGGGATCGATCGCGCTGCATCAATGCTGCTCTGGTCATCGGGACGACCGCCCGGTACGGCACCCGCACGTAGTTGCGGAGCCGGATCACAGACGGCACCGCGAGCGCCATCTCTGCCGAATGAATGAGAGGGCCGGCACCATCCTCGTGGATGACGTCGGCCCGTTCGCGCAGCACCAGGACTATCGCCCTGCGTATCGAGATCGCCGCGAGGGGTTCGTAGGTGGCATTGAGAAGGAGTACCCGGTGTTTTCCCCACCGTGTGTTCATCCGCGCAGGCGGCCCGCCGATGGCATCTACCGAGGTGCCGCGAGACCCAGGCGTCAAGGTGGTCACAGACGAGTTACCGGGGTGATGGGGCACGCGTTCAGACCCCGCGTGGACCTTTTCCCGCTGCGACTTCGTACGCGACATCTAACCTCCCGGCCAACCAACCGACCTCGATGGGAACGATTCAGTTCAACACGGATATGGCAGAAATGCACGACAATAAGACCAGCTGCAACTGGTCTTTTGCGTGAACTCTGCGTATCGCGGGATATGCGCATGATGGTCCGGCTCTGGAACAATGGTTCCCGTGACTGATTCATCGCAGACGGACCCGGCCGGCGACGCCGGTTCCACGCAGACGGAGCCGGTCCGCACGTTCTACGACGCGGTGGGCGGCGAGCAGACGTTCGTCGACCTCGTGGCGCGCTTCTATCGGGAGGTGGCAGCCGACGAGATCCTCCGGCCGCTGTACCCCGAGGAAGACCTGGGCCCGGCAGAACGCCGAATGCGTATGTTCCTCATCCAGTACTGGGGCGGGCCCCGCACGTACTCCGACGAGCGCGGGCATCCCCGGCTGCGGATGCGACACAACCCCTTCCGTGTCGGCCCACTCGAACGGGACGCCTGGCTCAGATGCATGCACACAGCCATCGCCTCCATCGATTCCACCCGGCTCGACCCGCCTCACCGGCAGGCGCTCACCGAGTACATGGAGATGGCGGCCCAGTCCATGGTGAATACACCTATCTGACCTGGCTCGCGGAGCGGCCCCGGGATCGCGGGCAAACAACGATCGTGAGGCAAGATGATGCGGGTGAGTGACGTGAAGAACGACCTTTCCGCCGCTGAAACCGGTGCGCCACACCAGGTTCAGCAGCATGTGCAGTCGGACTATCCACTGTGGTGGCAGAACGCGGTTTTCTACCAGATCTATCCGCGCTCGTTCTCGGACAACAACGGAGACGGGGTTGGCGATCTGGCCGGTGTGATCGACAAGCTCGGCTACCTCGAACTGCTGGGCATCGACGCCATCTGGCTCAGCCCCGTCATGAAGTCACCGATGGCCGACCACGGTTACGACGTGTCCGACCCGCGCGATGTCGACCCACTGTTCGGTGGACTCGAAGCCCTCGATTTGCTCATCGCCGAGGCACACGGGCGAGGCATCAAGATCACCATGGACCTGGTACCCAACCACACCAGCGACCAACACGCCTGGTTCGTCGAAGCCCTCTCCGCCGAGCCCGGGAGCGCGGCGCGCGAACGCTACATCTTCCGCGACGGCAAGGGCGAAAACGGCGACGAGCCGCCCAACAACTGGCCCAGCGTTTTCGGCGGTCCGGCATGGACACGCACCACGGGACCCGACGGCGAGCCCGGACAGTGGTATCTGCATCTGTTCGCACCCGAACAACCGGACTTGAACTGGGACAACCCAGAGGTGTTCGCCGACCTCGAGCGCACGCTGCGGTTCTGGCTCGACCGTGGCGTGGACGGGTTCCGGATCGATGTGGCACACGGCATGGCCAAACCCGACGGCCTCCCGGACATGGACCACGAAGCTTTCGGCCTGCTCACCAACGACGACGACGATCCGCGGTTCAACAACGACGGTGTGCACGACATCCACCGCCAAATCCGCGGAGTGCTCGACGACTACCCCGACGCGATGACCGTCGGCGAGATCTGGGTGAAGGACAACACCCGATTCGCCGAATACGTGCGCCCTGACGAGCTCCACCTCGGCTTCAACTTCCGCCTGGCAAAGGTGGGTTTCGACTCCGAGGAGATCCGCGAAGCCATCGAACATTCCCTCGAAGCCGTCGCAACGGTCTCCGGCACACCCACGTGGACGTTGTCGAACCACGATGTCGAGCGCGAGGTCACCAGGTACTCCGACGACACCGATCCGCGCGCCGGGCTCGACCGCGCACGCGCGATGATCCTGGTCGAGCTCGCCTTGCCGGGTGCGGCATTCATCTACAACGGTGCCGAACTCGGGTTGCCGAATGCCGAGCTGCCGGACGAGGCACTACAGGATCCGGTGTGGGAACGTTCCGGCCATACCGAGCGTGGTCGAGACGGCTGCCGAATTCCCCTGCCCTGGGAAGGCGAGACACCCCCTTTCGCGTTCTCCAGCAACACCAAGACCTGGTTGCCGATCCCGCCGGAGTGGTCGAACCTCACCGTCGAGTCGCAACTCGAGGATCTGGAGTCGACGCTGTCGCTCTATCGGCTGGCGATCGAACTGCGTAAGACCCGTCCGGAGTTCGCCGGAGAGAGCATCGAATGGTACGGCGCACCTCCCGGGTGCCTGGCGTTTCGCCGGTCGCTCGGCAAGCTGGTGTGCGCTCTCAACGCGGGGCCGGACCCCATCGGACTTCCGCCCGGAGAGCTGCTGCTCAGCAGCAGTCCCCTGGTCGACGGGAAGCTCCCACCGAACGCCGCGGCGTGGCTGGTCTGAGCCAACCCGCCAGGCTCAGTTGACCTGGAGCGAAAACGCCATCGTGCGCCGCTGATAGACCGACCCGAATCGGGCGTCGAGTCGCGCCCACACCGGGGTGCAACGCACTCGCACGACTTCGTCGGCGTCGATGAGTTCGATGTCCGACGTCTCGGTGACGTCGTGATTGTCGGCCTGCCGCACGAAACCCATTGCCGTCAGCGCAAAGATCGACCGCATCGATACGTTGACGACCTCGTCTGTCGTCTCCCCTGTCACGTCGAGCACCTGCTGGTCGAGCAATGAGGTCGGCGGTCCGTGGCCGCTGCCTTGGGTGCGGGCCACCTCCGCCCCGGTACGCGACAACTGAATCAGTACCCGGGCCGGAACGTCATCGACGTGGACGAATCCGTCGACGGCGGGCAGGGCGCCGCGCCAGGCACTGTCGAGAGGGAATCCGGTGTCGACCGACGCGGTCTCCGGATTGTCCGCCTCCCGCCTCAGCGCGCTGCGCAATTCGGTTGCACCGCAGACCACGTCGTCACCCTCGATGGATCCCGCGACCACCCGGGTGGCCAACACATCGAAGCCGGTGTTCACCCAGATTCCCAGCAGGCCATCGGGACGCTTCTTGATGCGGAGAACAGCGACATCGTCGGCGCGCAGAGCCCGGCCGGCGAACACGGCCAGATCGGTGCGGTCGCGGGCCGCCAGGGTCAACGTCGCCATCAGCGGATCGAACTCCTGAGCTGACGAGCCGCCACCGACAGCGTCGCGAGATCGAGTTCGCCCAATTCGGCTATGTCGGAGAGGGTCGTCCGCACACGGGCGAGGCGCGAGGAGTTGCTGAGTTCCCAGTCGGCGATCTTCTCGGCAGGTGACTCGTCGGGCTCGGCCGAATCAAGGATCACCAGACAGAGCGATCGCAGCGTGCTGTGCAGGTCGTCCCGCAACGCCAGCCGGGCGAGCGAGTGCCAGCGGTCTTTGCGGTCAAGGTCGGACACCGCGGTCAACAGATCCTCGACGCCGAGATGATCCATCACCTCGAAGTACAACTCCCCCACCTCGGCAGGCTCTCGGTCCGATATCTCGGCCGCGTCGATGATGTCGAGCAGGCAGAACCGGTGCAGGCTGACGGCGACGGCCTCGGCGATCTCGGCGGGCACGTCGTCATCGCGCAAGCGCTGGGCGCGACGCTCGACCCCCTCGGCGGAACTGCCACGAAGCCAACCCGGCAACTGGGGCGACAGTTCGGCGACAAGTGCGGCGTAGCGCGTCACCTCGGCGGCCATCGCGAGAGGTTGCGGCCGGCCGGCGATCATCCAGCGCGACGCGCGAAAGAGCAGCCGTCGCGCGTAGGTGATCATCGCGTCGGTGGTCGGGACAGAGCAGGGCGCCGAAGCGATGTCCTGCCACAACCCGGGCAGCCCGAATATCTGCGTGACCGCCTGAAATGAGCGCACCACATCGAGCGACGTGGATCCGCTCCCCTCACACAGGCGGAACACATGGGTGATTCCCGCGTTGTCCACGAGGTCGTTCACCACTGCCGTCGTGACGATCTCGCGACGCAGCGGGTGGTTGACGATCCCTTCGGCGAACCGCTCTCGCAGCGGCACGGGGAAATACGTCATCAGACGCGGTGAGAAGACGTCATTGTCCGGCAGGTCACCGTCGAGCATGTCGGACTTGAGCGCCAACTTCACGTGCGCCATCAACGTCGCAAGCTCCGGCGACGTCAGACCATGACGCCCGGTGGACTCACCGCGCTTGATCAGCTCGGCCGGGCGAGGGAGGGCTTCGAGCTTCAGGTTGACCCCACGGCCGGCGAGCTCCTTGAGCAGCCTCACGTAGACCTCGGCCGCTTCGGCCGCCTGCGATCGGCTGGTCCCCAGCTCGGCGTTCTGTGACACGTTGTCGGCCAGCACGAGGTCACCGACCTCTTCGGTCATCGACTCCAGCAACGGGTTTCGATCCTCAGCAGCCAATTCACCGGCCGACACCTGGGAGTCGAGCAGGATCTTGATGTTCACCTCGTGATCGGAGCAATCGACGCCGGCCGAATTGTCCATCGCATCGGTGTTGATGCGTCCACCGCTCAGATCGAACTCGATACGACCCAGTTCGGTCACTCCGAGGTTGCCGCCCTCGCCGACGACCTTGACGCGCAGCTCGTTCCCGTCCACGCGGATCGCGTCGTTCGCCTTGTCCCCCACCGCTTCATGTGACTGGGTGCTCGCCTTCACATACGTTCCGATGCCGCCGTTCCACAGCAGATCGGCGGGAGCGAGCAGGATGGCGCGGATCAGTTCCGGGGGCGAGAGAGTCGAGACGTCTTCGGGCACTCCCAGTGCCTTCGCGATCTGAGGGCTGATGTCGATGGACTTGCGGTCGCGCGACCACACGCCGCCACCTTCGCTGATCAACTCGGTGTTGTAATCGGCCCACGACGAGCGCGGCAGTTCGAACAAGCGCTGTCGTTCAGCGAACGACTTCGCCGCATCGGGGGCGGGATCGATGAAGATGTGACGATGGTCGAACGCCGCGGTCAATCGAATATGCCCTGACAGCAGCATGCCGTTACCGAAGACATCGCCGCTCATGTCGCCGATGCCCACCACCGTGAAGTCCTCGGTCTGGGTGTCGACGCCCACTTCTCGGAAGTGACGTTTGACCGCCTCCCAGGCGCCTCTGGCCGTGATGCCCATCGCCTTGTGGTCATATCCGGCCGAACCGCCGGAGGCGAACGCGTCCCCGAGCCAGAAACCGTATTGCCCCGCAACATCATTGGCGATGTCGGAGAACGTGGCGGTGCCCTTGTCCGCGGCGACCACCAGGTAGGGATCGTCATCGTCGCGGCGTACCACCCGGGTGGGCGCGGTGACGTTCCCCGATTTCTGGTCGATGTTGTCGGTGAGGTCGAGCAGTCCTGAGATGAAGTGGCGGTAGCACTCCACTCCTTCTGCTCGGTAGGCGTCCCGATCCGCGGTGGGGTCCCCCGTCGGCAACGGCGGCCGCTTGACCACGAATCCGCCTTTGGAACCAACCGGCACGATGACCGCGTTCTTCACCGCCTGCGCCTTGACCAACCCGAGGATCTCGGTCCGGAAGTCCTCACGCCGATCCGACCAACGCAATCCGCCGCGAGCCACCGACCCGAATCTCAGGTGGACGCCCTCCACCCGGGGAGAGTAGACGTAGATCTCATACAGCGGACGTGGTTCCGGCGTCTGCGGAATGTCCCTGGGGCGCAACTTGAAAGCGAGGACGTTCCGTGATGAACCATGTTCAGCGGCGACGTAGTAATTGGTACGCACGGTCGCCGAGATCACCGAGATGTAGGCACTGATGATGCGATCGACGTCGAGGCTCATGATCGACCCGACGTCGGCCGCCAGACCGTCGAGCACCTCTGACCGCCGGTCATCGTCAGCTGCTTCGGGATCGAACGACGCCGCGTACAACTCGACGAGCGCCTTGGTGATCGTCGGGTGTGCGCCCAGAACGGACGCCACGTGGTTGTTGCTGTAGGACGAACCGCACTGACGCAGATATTTGGAGTAGGCACGCAACACTGCCGCTTCACGCCAGGTCAGGCCGCAGCGGAACACGAGTTCGTTGAAGTCGTCCACCTCTGCATCGCCGCGCCAGATCTGTGCGAATGCGTCGGTGAACCGATGTTCGACGTCGTCGGTGGTCTTTTCGTCGACCGCCATACCCTCGGCGAGCGAGAGACTGAACTCATAGATGTGGCACGTCTGGCCATCAGGACGTCGTAGCTCATACGGCCGTTCGTCGAGAACGTTGACGCCGAGGCTGTGCAGCACGGGCAACACCTCGGTCAGAGTCGCCGATCGGCCGCACAGATAGAAGGCGAACCGCCAATGTTGCTGTGCTGCAGTATCTTCTGCCAGCTCGGCGTCTTCGCCCACCGGGCGGTACAACCTCACCTCGAACGCTCCGTCGCCGAGGCCCTGCACCACATCGATATCGGTGTATGCCTCCGACGGGGCACGGATGTCCTTGTAACTGTCGGCGAGGGTCGCTGCATAGAACGCAACCACCTCCGGGCCGGCGGTCCCTGAGGTGTTCGCGGCCACCTGCCTCAGCCGTTCGTCCCAGCCTCGTGCGGCTGCGATGAGTCTGTCCTGGATGGCCACCTGACCCGGCGAGCCGACGGCCAGATCTCCGAGCTCGGCGCACGCGGACGCGGAGATGCGCATCACCACATGCAGGAGCGCCAACGGCGATTCGCTGACCCTGGCGGTGTATTCCAGTGCGTCGCCGCCCAACGCACTCAGCAGTTCGTTCTGCAATGCCTCCCGTAGCCGCGTGGTGTAACGGTCCCTGGGCAGATACACCAGGGCAGAGACGATCTCGCCGGCCGGGTCGGGTCGGAGAAATACGCGGAGCTGGCGATTGGGGACGGCCTCGAGCACCTCGGTGAGTGTGCGGGCGAGCTCTCCCGCTTGCAGGGAGAACAGCTCTGATCGCGGGAACGTCTGCAGGAGTTCGAGCATCGCCATACCGGTGTACGACTCGGCCTCGACCTCGGCAGCCGCCAACACCTCGCCCACCTTGGTGTCCAGGACGGGGATGTCGAAGATGTTCTCGTGCAAGGCCGTGGGCGTGAATCTGCCCACGAACACGTGTTCACCGACGCTGCGGCCGTTGTCGTCGTAGTCGTCGATCTGGATCAAACTCGGGAAGTTGGACCGCTGTATACGCGTCGGCAGATACAGCTGCTGCACGGCGACAGCACCTGTCCCCTGGGTCGCCTTGTGTTCGACATCCGCGGTGCGCCAGACACCGAGGCCGGAGGGCCGGCGTGGCGTGCGATCGCGCCCAGCCCCGTCGCAATGCAGGTAACCGAACGGGGTGAAGTTGTTCTCCACCAGCCAGCGCAAGAGACGCGCGAAGTCTTCTCCGGCAGCCCGGTCGAGCCCGTCGGGAAGGGTTGTCGTCAGATAGGACGAGTAGGTGTCGGCCAGCCCGGTCAGCAGATCGAGCATCGGCGCGCGGTCGTCGTGCACATCGGCGATGCGGCCGATCACGGTGTCGAGTTCGGTTCTCACCACATCGATGTCGATGGGCGACACCCGTGGAACGGCATGGACATTGATCCACGATTCGACCTGCTGGTCGGTTCGGACCGTATCGCTGGGCTTGTCAGAATCAACTATCTCTCGCAGCTCGCCGTGACCGTCGCGGACCACGAGCATGATCGGATGGTCGATGCGAACCACCATCAGCCCAGAGGCCTCGAGTGCTGCGACCACCGATTCGACCAGCAAGGGCATGTCATCGGTGACCATCGACACCGACACCGCGCTGCCGTCGAACACGACGTCGGTGATCGCAACGCCGCCCGCGCGCGTATAGGCGATTGTCACGTGGGCGGTGAGCTGGGACCGTTGCTCCGGCCCCAGCTCATCCCACGTGGTCTCGTCGACACTGCCGGGCCCGTGGAAATAGGGGGCCACAGCCTGCGGCAGAAGCGCTTTGATCGCTTCGGAGGAATCGTCGCCCCGCGAATCCGCCAGGTCCGTTTTCGTTGATCCGGTCATGAGCCGTCACTCTCGGAGTTCTGCGGATACCGCGGTGGGCGATGAAACAACTCTAGTCGCGCGTCAACTTTCGGTGGGTGACCGAATGCGGTCGGGCCGCGTCCGCGCCGAGGCGCTCGATCTTGTTCGCCTCGTAGGCCTCGAAGTTGCCTTCGAACCAGAACCACTTGCCTTCTTCGACATTGCCTTCCCACGCCAGAATGTGGGTACAGGTGCGGTCGAGGAACCACCGGTCGTGCGAGATGACCACTGCGCAACCCGGAAACAGCTCGAGTGCGTTTTCCAGCGAACCGAGCGTCTCCACGTCGAGGTCGTTCGTCGGCTCGTCGAGCAGGATCAGGTTGCCGCCCTCTTTGAGAGTCAGGGCCAGGTTCAGACGGTTGCGCTCACCACCGGAGAGCACTTCTGCCTTCTTCTGCTGATCGGGACCCTTGAAGCCGAATGCACTGACGTAGGCCCGCGAGGGCATCTCGTTCTGGCCGACCGTGATGAAGTCCTGCCCTTCGGACACGACCTCCCACACGTTCTTCTTCGGGTCGATGTTCGAGCGGTTCTGGTCGACGTAGCTGAGTTTGACCGTCTCGCCGACCTTGACGATGCCGGAATCCGGTTCTTCGAGTCCGACGATCGTCTTGAACAGGGTTGTCTTACCGACACCGTTGGGGCCGATGACGCCGACGATTCCGTTGCGCGGCAGCGTGAACGACAGGTCCTTGATCAACACGCGGCCGTCGAAGCCCTTGTCGAGGTTCTTGACCTCGACCACCACGTCGCCGAGGCGCGGCGGGGTCGGGATCTGAATCTCTTCGAAGTCGAGCTTGCGCATCTTGTCGGCCTCGGCAGCCATCTCTTCGTAACGGCCGAGACGAGCCTTGTTCTTGGTCTGGCGCGCCTTGGAGCCCGACCGCACCCAGGCGAGTTCCTCCTTGAGGCGGCGTTGGAGCTTCTGGTCCTTCTTGCCTTGGACCTCGAGACGCTCGGCCTTCTTCTCCAAGTAGGTGGAGTAGTTGCCCTCGTAGGGGTGGAGCTTGCCGCGGTCGACCTCACAGATCCACTGCGCGACGTGATCGAGGAAGTACCGGTCGTGGGTGACGGCCAAGACGGCGCCGTGGTACGCCGCCAGGTACTGCTCGAGCCAGAGCACACTCTCAGCGTCGAGGTGGTTGGTCGGCTCGTCGAGGAGCAGCAAGTCGGGTTTTTGCAGCAGCAGCTTGCACAGCGCGACGCGGCGACGCTCACCACCGGACAGATGGGTGACCGGTTCGTCGGCCGGCGGGCACCGCAGTGCGTCCATCGCCTGCTCGAGCTGGGAGTCGAGGTCCCACGCATCACCGTGGTCGAGCGCCTCCTGCAGCTTGCCCATCTCTTCCATGAGCTCGTCGGAGTAGTCGGTGGCCATGAGCTCGGCGATCTCGTTGAAGCGGTCGAGCTGCTCTTTGATCAGGCCCATGCCTTCTTCGACGTTCTGCCGAACCGTCTTCTCTTCGTTGAGCTTGGGCTCCTGCATGAGGATGCCGACGGTCGCGTTGGGATCGAGGAACGCCTCGCCGTTGGACGGTTGATCGATGCCCGCCATGATCTTCAGGATCGACGACTTGCCGGCGCCGTTGGGCCCGACCACACCGATCTTGGCGCCTGGGTAGAAGGACATGGTGACGTCGTCGAGAATCACCTTGTCGCCGTGCGCTTTACGCACCTTCTTCATTGTGTAGATAAATTCTGGCACGCTCTGGCCTCTCTCACTGTGCTCGCAGGTGTCCACCGCGGTTTCTCGCCGGTCGGCCGCCGAGAAGGCCGTCCGCAACATCACCAGCGTAGTGGGTCGGTGATCTCCGGTCGGTCGCGGCGACCCTTCTATGCGTACTGCGCGGCACCGAGGCAGCTCAAGCCGCAGCCGCCTCGCCCGAATCGCGTGTTGTCGGCGCGGTCACCCCGGCCTGGGGCGCATCGGTGGATCTCGTCACCCTTGACGATCCCTCGTACGCGACCCGGCAGCGGGTCAGATCGAGGCCGACCGCCGTTGCGGTCATTTCCAGGTCTGACCGCCGTTCGCCGTTGTCCGACACGTATTCGTTTGTCTTGAGCTGACCGTGCGATGATCGGCCGGCCTTTGGCGACCACCGGCGCGACCCCGTCGATGAGTCGGCGCCAGCAACTGACAGTCAGATACAACGCGGGCCCGTCCACCCATTCGCCACTCCGTTTGTCAACGCGTCTGGGGTTGCACACCATCCGGAACGACAGCACATCTTCGCCGGCTGCGGTCTGTCGTCGACGTGGGTTCGTGATCGCGGTCCCGATCACGGTGGTGTAGGTCTCGTACATGGTCTCCCCCTCATGATGTGCGCCGAAGAACGGCGCGGATCTCTGTGGGTTCAGCATGTGCCATCGAGCGGACACTTCAGTGGGTCTCGCGCACCTACCTGTGGACAATTTCAGTGCTGTGGACAACCGGCGCAAAAATCGTCACTTACGGGCGCCAGGACCTGTCTCGCTCGCGTCCACGTCGACAACCTCGTCGCCGTCCGCTTCGATGTCGTGGTCGTCCCCTGCTGCGGTCGGCGCCTTCGCCCCGGCCTGCCCCGGCCCACCTGGCCGACCGGCCAGCTGGGCGAGCATCGCGTTGTAGCTCGCCAACTCCGAATCATGGTCGCGATCTTCCCGCCGGTCGAACCGGGTCGCCTGACGTTGGTCCTGTCGGCTCCACTGCACCAGCAGCGCCAACATCACCAGCACCAGCGGTATCTCGCCGGCCGCCCAGGCGATGCCCCCACCAAGCCGCTGGTCACTCAGCAGATCGGGATTCCACGGCAGCAGAAGGCTGTTGTAGTACGACCGGGCGATGACGTTGTCGGTGCTCATCAGCGCGACCCCGAAGAAGGCGTGGAACGGGAGCGACCCGAAGACCATGGCGAGTTTTGCCACCGGTGACAGGGTCCTCGGCGACGGGTCGATGCCGATGACCACCCAGTAGAAGAGGTAGCCACTGACCAGGAAGTGCAGATTCATCGCCACGTGTGCTGCGTGATATTCGGCCAGCATCTCGAACAGGCCGCCGAGATACAGCACGTAGTAGCTGCCGACGAACAGCACCGACGCGACCAGCGGGTGGGTGAGGAAGCGCGAGTACGGGCTGTGCAGGACGGCGAGAATCCACTCGCGTGGTCCCGGAGGCGCAGTCCTGCCCGCGGGCGGTATGGCGCGCAACGCCAGTGTCACCGGGCCACCGAGAACCAGTAGGACCGGCACCAGCATCGACAACATCATGTGCGCCACCATGTGGACGCTGAACAGCGCCGGCGCATACTTTCCGAGGCCCGACGACGTGGCGACGAGGAATGCCGCGCACCCCAGCATCCAGGCGATTGTGCGACCGATCGGCCACGCATCGCCACGTTTGCGCAGCCGGTACACCCCGCGCAGGTACACAACCGCCATGACGATGGCGAGCGTGCCGAACAGCAGATCGAAGCGCCAGTCGACGAACATCCGCCCGATGGTCGGCGCTTCGTCCAGTCGGTAGCCCAGGATCAATTCGGTGGCCGGCATATCGGCCGGGTTGACGTTGGCCGGTGGCGGCGTGCGGGACAGTCCGACCGCGAGGCCGAAGGTCGCCGCAAAGACGAACAACTCGGCCAGGGCGAACCGGATCAAGGGTGTCCGGTTCTCCGTCGCCGACAAAGTCGAGATCGTGTGACGCCGGTGCCAGGCCCCGAAGCCGCCGAGTACGACCAATGCAATGGTCTTCGCAACGACGAGTTGGCCGTATGTCTCGGTGAACAACTGGTCGAGGTGCACTCGGATCAACGCATTGATCACTCCGCTGGCGCCGACGACTAGAAAACACCAGAACGCGATGCGCGAGTATCGCCGAACTGACAGGGCCGTGTGACGACCGCCTCCGCGCGCATAGACGAGGACCGCGAAGAGTCCACCCATCCACAGACAGGCACCCACGATGTGCAGGATGAGACTGTTGGTGGCGTAATCGTGACTGCCGCCGGTTGACGAGTGTCCGGCAAGAGCGGTGGGCATGAGTGTCAGCAGAGCCAGCGGCAATGCGATCAGCGTCCAGGTCCAGCGCAGGGCGATGCGTGCTACGACGGCGCAGATCAACGCGAAGATCGCGGTCCACAGCCAGGAACGGGCATCGGCGATCTGGTCGAGGGCGGTGATCAAACGGTCGATGGACAGCGTTTCCGACAGCGGGAACCCCGAGGTGTCCGACACGGTGAGCGGGATCATCAGCAAAGCCGCGATCGCCCACACCAGGGCCCCGACCGCGGCGAATCGGATGGCCCGGTAGCCGCCGACGTCCAGTACCCCGTCCGATTGCGGGGGGACGAAGAACGCCGCGAACAGCGTGCCGCCCACAGCCACGACGGCGCCGACCTCCCCGATCGCCTGGACGGTGGGCAGCCCGTACCGGGTCAGGGCGCCGGGATCACCGACGCCGGCCAGATCGAGCACAACGCTCGCCGAGATGGCCGTGACCGCGATGGCCGCAGCCGCCGCGACCCAGGACAGAACCCAGCCGATGCTCGCCGCCCCGCTGCGGCGGATGTCGATCGAATCGGCTGTAGTCGTACTCATCCCACCAGGGTAGGCACCACACGGGTGTGAGCTGCGTCCGCCCGCGATTGCATCGGCCGATATACTCGCCTGCGCCGACAAGTCGGCACGCCTCCGTAGCTCAGGTGGATAGAGCAAGAGCCTTCTAATCTCTAGGTCGCAGGTTCGAGTCCTGCCGGGGGCACCGAGATCCGACGTCGCATGTTCACTGCGACACCACCCGCAGATATTTGCCCCCCGGCTCTGCTGCGGCGATTCTCCGGTGTCGAAGGCCTTCACTCCCGGAACGCGCCGCTCGACGAAGAATGACCAATGCGTTCAGATCGTCATCCAGCTCAGTCACGAATCGACACTTCACGAGCAACTGCTGACCAGCGTTCTTCTTGCCTAACTCGCGTATGTGCGCGACAGTCGAATGTGACGTACACCACTTGGAGGTAGCCGTGCACCTGTGGATACAAGGCCATCACGTCGAACGACTCACATTCGACGACAACTTGACGTTCTTTTTCGACGGTCACTGCGAGCTGGTGTTGTGGTCGCCCTTCTCACTGACCTCACCACCCATCGGAGGACGAGGGATCGACCACGACGACATCGATCCGGCCAACGTGATCCCCGAGCAACGTCCCTTGTTCACCATGCTGGGCAGCAGATGCTCGGTGGCCGAATGCACTGACGACGGGGACCTGCACATGGAGTTCGGCGACGGCAGCAGTATCGACGTTCCGGCAGACCCGGTAGGGCCGTCGTGGGAGCTGTTCGCGAAACGGCAGGGGTACGCAACGTGTGAGCGGTCCGGTGAAATCCGCGTGATCGAGCACCATCACGCCGCCCACTGAACGACATAGCGCCTGCTTCGCAGTTCACAGCTAGTAGAAACTGGCATATGAACACTGTTGCATAGCGCGCAGTTGCACAGGTATCGTGCTGGCGTGGCACTCGAACACGCGATCATGACCTCGCTCGCCGAGCGTCCGGGCACCGGTTACGAAATCGGGCAACAGTTCACCCGGTCCATCGGCCATTTCTGGTCGGCCACACATCAGCAGATCTATCGGACGCTCAAAAAGCTGCACACCGACGGTCTGGTGAGCTACGAATCCATTGCGCAAGACGGCCGACCGGACAAAAAGGTCTACACGCTGTCAGCCAAAGGGCGTGTGGCGCTGAGAGAATGGGTCAGCTCCCCCACCGAACCTCAGCAACTACGCGACGAACTGGGCGTCAAGATCAGGGCCGCCGAGTTCGGCAACCTACCCGGACTCATCGCAGAACTGAAGCGCCATCGCGACCTGCACGAAGGCCGACTGAGGCTCTACCAGGAATTCGAGAAGAACGACTACCCCGACCCCGACGCCCTCAACTTCCGCAAGCTCAAGCAATACCTGGTCTTGCGCGGTGGAGTTCGTATCGAAATCGGGTTCATCGAGTGGTGTGACGAAGTGATCGGCGCGTTGAGCGCTCAGCTCGACGAACCACCCAGCAACTGAAAGCGTCGCGGCCAGCCCCCGTGACAAGAAAGGTTCCACCCATGACCAACCCGTACCCAAAACTGTTCGAGCCGTTGACCATCAACAAGGTCGAACTCAAGAACCGCGTCATCATGGGTTCCATGCACACCGGTCTGGAGGATCGCCTCTGGGACGTCGACAAGCTCGCCGCCTACTACGCCGAACGAGCCAAAGGCGGTGCGGCACTGATCATCACCGGAGGAATCGCACCGACCCGTGCGGGCCTGCTGTCGCCGTTCGCGGGCAAACTCACCAACAAGTTCGACGTGATCCGCCACCGACGCCTCACCAGCGCGGTGCACAAAGAGGGCGGCAAGATCGCGATGCAAGTGCTGTACGCCGGCCGGTATGGGTACACACCGTTCAAGTTCAGTGTCAGCTGGGAAAAATCACCGGTGCACCCGTTTCAGCCGATAAAGATGAACGACGCCCTCATCAAGCATGCGATCTGGTCCTATGGGCGCTGCGCGAAGCTCGCACGCGAGGCCGGTTACGACGGTATCGAGATCATGGGCGGCGAGGGTTACCTGCTCAACACTTTCCTGTGCAAGCGCACCAACGACCGCACCGACAAATGGGGTGGTAGCACCGAGAACCGCCAGCGCATCGTTGTGGAGATCGTCAAGGAGATCCGCAAACGAGTCGGCCCCGACTTCATGGTGATCATGCGACAGTCCATTGCCGACCTCGTCAAAGACGGCCAGACGTGGGATGAGATCGCCCTGTTGGCACGCAAACTCGAAGAGCACGGTGTCGACGCGATCAACACCGACATCGGTTGGCACGAAGCGCAGGTACCCACCATCGTGACGTCCGTTCCTCGTGGGGCGTTTGTCAGTTACACCGAGCGCTTGCGCGAAGAGGTGTCGATTCCGCTCATCGCATCCAACCGCATCAACACCCCCGAACTCGGTGAGCAGATCCTCGAGGGTGGACGAGTCGATGCCATCTCGATGGCGCGTCCTCTACTGGCCGACCCCGAGTTCGCCAACAAGGCGGAGGCCGGGCGGGCCGCCGAGATCAACACCTGCATCGCCTGCAATCAGGCGTGCCTCGACCATGCGTTCGTCGGCAAGAAGGTGTCATGCCTGGTCAATCCACGCGCAGGACGCGAGACAACGCTGACACTCGGCACCACCCGCAAGTCCAAGCGCGTCGCCGTGGTGGGTGCTGGACCGGCCGGACTGTCGGCAGCGGTCGCCGCCGCGCAGCGAGGGCACGAGGTGCACCTGTACGAGGCCGGAGAACACATCGGCGGTCAGTTCTCCATCGCAGCGCGGATTCCCGGCAAAGAAGAATTCTCGGAGACCATCCGATACTTCACAGCCCAGCTCGAGGCGACCGGTGTTCGCGTCCATCTGAACACCTGGGTCAGCGCCGAGGAACTGATCGACGAGAAGTTCGACGATGTTGTCGTGGCGACCGGCGTCACCCCGCGCATGCCCGACATCCCAGGTATCGACCACCCCAAGGTGATGTCGTACGCGGAGGCTGTGCTCGGCCACAAGGCAATCGGAAAGACCGTTGCTGTCATCGGGGCCGGCGGTATCGGCTTCGACCTCACCGAATTCCTCACCGTCGACGATTCCCCCACCCTGAACGTCAAGGAATGGGCAGAGGAATGGGGCATCACCGACGACCTGGGTGTGCCGGGGTTTGTCGGCAAACCACGGCCGACCCCCGCTGCTCGCACGGTGTATCTCGTGCAGCGCAAACCGGGCCGGCAAGGTAAGTCGCTGGGCAAGACCTCCGGCTGGGTGCACCGTGCGACTGTCAAGATGAAAGGCGTCGAGCAGATCTCCGGCGCCAGTTACGACAAGATCGACGATGCAGGTCTGCACCTGAGTTTCGCCCCGAAAGAGGAAGTCGGCGATCGCACCTCGCGTGTGCTCGATGTCGAGACCGTGGTGGTGTGTGCCGGTCAGGAGTCGGTGCGCGAGCTCGTCGACCCGCTGACCGTCGCGGGCGTGAGCACCCACGTCATCGGCGGCGCCGATGTAGCCGCTGAACTCGACGCGAAACGGGCGATCCGCCAGGGCACCGAGGTCGCCGCAAGTATCGTCTGAAGCCGAACCACGAAGGGTGAAGCCGTGACCGCACCATTTCCCGACAGGCGTTGGGGCTCGAGTAGCTCGCCGCTGAACCGGGTCATGTTCGCGGTGGCGGCCACCTCACCCGGAACGTGGTTGGCGCGCAAGATGATTCCGCTGGACCGGCGACTTCTGATCCGTAGCAGGGGGCGGTTCACCATCGCCGGTCCGGTCGGGGCCCCCACCATGTTGCTGACGACGATCGGCGCGAAGAGCGGGCAACACCGGGTATCGCCCCTGCTGTACTACCGGGAGGACCCCGACCTCTACGTGGTCGGTTCCAACTTCGGGCAGGCCCACCACCCCGGTTGGACCGCGAACCTGCTCGCGAACCCCGCGGCGTGGGTGAACATCGACGGAACCGAGATCGCGTCGACTGCCACGCTTGTCGAGGGCAGCGAAAAGGAACGCCTCTACCGCGAGTTCGAAAAAGTGGCGCGCAATTACGCGATCTATCGCAGCAAGACCTCGCGAGACATTCGCATGTTTCGGCTGTCAGCCACCTGAAGGCATCCTCCCGATACGATCGCGCCATGCCTATCCCCCATGCGACACCGTCAGCCAGGGCAGTCGTCACCGGCGCATCGTCGGGTATCGGCGCAGCACTCGCGACCGAGCTCGCCCGACGCGGGCACTCCCTGATCTTGGTTGCCCGCCGCGAGGAAATCCTGACCGCGACCGCAACCGAGTTGCGCGCGACGTTCGGTGTCGAGGCGGAGGTGCGTGCCACCGACCTCTCTGATCCGACCGCGACCGACGCCCTCTGCAACGAACTCCGCGACCGTGAGATCTCCATCTTGTGTAACAACGCGGGTATCGCCACCTTCGGACCGTTGTCCGAGCTGGACCCTGAATACGAGCGAGCACAGGTGAGGCTCAATACCGTTGCCGTGCACGACCTCACACTCGCGGTTCTGCCGCAGATGGTTCAACGCAAAGCCGGCGGCATCCTCATGGTCGGTTCGGCGGCGGGCAACATGCCGATTCCGAACAACGCCACATATGCGGCGACCAAGGCGTTCGTGAACACCCTCTCCGAATCGGTCCGGGGTGAGGTGGCCGACAAGGGTGTGCACGTGACTCTGCTGGCACCGGGGCCTGTGCGTACCCACACTCCGACGCCCGAAGAGGCAAGCATCGTCGATCGTGTGGTCCCCGACTTCATGTGGAACTCGAGCGAGTCAGTTGCGAAACTCAGCCTCGACGCCCTGGAGAGAAACAAGATGCGCGTGGTCCCCGGGGCGCTCTCCAAGGCGATGTCGGTTGCCGGTGGCTACACCCCCCGGAAGTTCACTGCACCGATCGTCGGCTCGTTCTATCGCAAGCTCGGCGACTAGGTCTACCCCCGGGCGGGCGCAGGTCAGGGCATGACGCCGCGAACCGCTCAACTAGGGTTGTGGGGTGCAAGACAAACTTGTGTGGATCGACTGCGAGATGACCGGGCTGCAATTGCGCAGCGACAAGCTCATCGAGATCGCAGCCCTGATCACCGACAGCGAACTCAACATCATCGGTGACGGCGTCGACGTGGTCATCCACGCCGACGACGACGCCCTGGCCGCCATGCCTGCGGTGGTGAAGAAGATGCATGCAGCATCCGGACTCACCGAAGAAGTGCGTGCGTCCACCGTGACCATCGAGCAGGCGCAGAAGCAGGTCCTCGACTACCTGCGCAAGCACATCGACACCGCCGGCGCAGTCCCCCTTGCCGGCAACTCGATCGCCACCGACCGCGGCTTCATAGCTCGGGACATGCCCGAACTCGACGCATACCTGCACTACCGGATGGTCGACGTCAGTTCCATCAAGGAACTGTGCCGCCGGTGGTACCCGCGCATCTACTTCGGACAGCCCGAGAAGGGCCTGGCACACCGTGCGTTGGCCGACATCCGGGAATCGATCCGGGAGCTCAAGTACTACCGGGCAACAGCGTTTGTGGCCCCTCCTGGGCCCGAATCGTCGGCCATCGAGGAAGTGACCAAAACGCTCGGTCCGGCCTGATGGCGACAGGCCGGGTAACCGATTGGAATTCCGGACCGGCGAGCCGCTAGAGTAAGTCCCTGGTTCCGCTAACGCGGACCGATGGTGGGCGTAGTTCAGTTGGTAGAGCACCAGATTGTGATTCTGGCTGTCGCGGGTTCGAGTCCCGTCGTCCACCCCAACACGAGGGCCGGTGTGAGCGCTGATCGCGCAAGCACCGGCCTTTGTCGTTTCTCATGAATAGCCGGGCCGTCTGTCTCGCGCCGTCGACCGAAAGGTTTTCCTCCCGCCACGGGCTCATGCGAAGATCCCCTGACCCCTCGGCCGGCATCGCCCGAACCTCGACTGGGTCCGCCGGCTACTCGCAAGCCGGCCCCGTGATGTACCCCTGCTCACACCCGTATTGAGTCTGAATGTCGCCACTCGTCGGTTCATCGCCGCAGGCGACACCGCACCGCTCGTATCCATTGACCACTCCGTCGCCGTTGCGGTCTTCGCTCGGATCGTAGGGATAGCCGGTTCCGTTGTCGGGCGGTGGCGGAACGTAAGTGTCACAGTCGGCTTCGTACCCTGTGGAACCGTCCGAGTAGATTGCCGTCCCCGACTGATACAAGGATGGGTCTCCGCACTCGAACGTGACCGGCGCTGGTTCATCGACCACAACAGGTGGCGGCACTGCGGGAGTCTCGGTGGTCGGCGGAGTTGGCGGCGACACACGCGACGACTCCTGAGGTTCGGCCGAAGGCGATCCGGAACTGCTTACCTCGCCTGACTCGCGTGGTTCGCCGGCTCCAGCGCACCCTCCGATCAACAGCAGCCCAACCGCAACTAGCGATAGCAGAACGCCCTTCACCGGCCGATCACACCACAGGCGAAGCCCTAACACAGCCACTTCGGACAACGGCCGTCGGGAATGTGCGCGTTATTGACAGCTACATAGGCTGTCCCCAGCGGGCGCCCGCCTCACCCGCCGCGCCGACGAACAGTTCTCGTCGTTGCACCGATTGTCCACCATTTACATCTCGGTGGGTGTGTGGGCTGCGATGACCCGCGCTGACGTCACAGCCCAACGGATACGGGCCCGGAGAAGGCCGAGGAGGCGTGGATCGGACGCTTCCTTATCCGGATGGCCTCCGAGGAGCCCAGCCGTGGTGAAAAATAAGCATCACCAAGTTCGAGCCACCGCCAGGCCTGGGCCTAGCAGCTCCGACGACGCAGGCGCGGTGGGCCCACTCCCCGCGTGAAGCGACCCCAGGCCGGGCTCACGACTCGGAGTCGATCCAGAGGTCCACATCGGGGTGGACCCTCAGCCTCAGGCGTTGCCCTGTTTCCAGGTCTCCCACGGAATGTTCCAGTCACCGAGGCCGTCGGTACCCGACAGCTCAGGACCCACGGTGTTCTTCACGGTGACGACGTCGCCTCGCAACGAGTTCTGAACCCACCACAGGGCGTTCTCCGGGCTGACGTTCAGGCATCCGTGACTCGTGTTCTCGCTGCCCTGCGCGTACACCGACCATGGCGCGGAATGGATGTAGATACCGCTCCACGACATCTGGGTGGCGTAGTCGACATCCAGCCGGTACCCGGCCGGAGAATTGACCGGGACACCGTAGGTGGACGAATCCATCACGATGCGGTCGAGACGATCACCGATGATGTACGTGCCGTTGTCGGTGGGCGTCGAATCCTTGCCCATCGACGTCGGCATCGTCTTGATGACCTTGCCGTTCTCCGTGATGGTGATGGTCTTGGTGTTGTCGTCGGCAGTGGCGATGAGCTCGCGCCCGATCGTGAAGTTGGTCTTCAGGTTCTCTTGGCCGAAGAGACCGTCACCCAGATCGATGCCGTAGGTGTTGACCGCGACATCGACCTTGGTGCCGGGCTTCCAGAATTGCGCCGGGCGCCAACGTAATTCGGTGTCACTGAGCCAGTAGAACCCGCCCTCGGTGGGTGGGTCGGTGCGGACCGTGATCGCGTCCTGCGCAGCCTTGCGGTTGGGGATCGCCTCATCGAATCGGATGGACACCGGCATCCCGACGCCGACAGTCGAATTGTCTTCTGGCAGTACGTAGGCCTGGGTGAGGTTGTTGGGCGAACTCGTGGTGAACGAGGTGGTCGCCTTGGTGTTGCCACCGATGCCCTTGGCGTCAGCGGTGAGCGTGTAGGTCTTGTTGTAACCGAAAGACCCGGGGGCCACGGTCCAGCTTTTCTTGTCCGGCGACAGCGTGCCCGGCACCGGTGCGCCCGCCGAGTTGGTGATCTGGACGTCGGTGAGACGCCCGTCGCTCGCGGTGACCTTCACAGGCGCACCGGGCGAGAACCCCACATCACCGTCGACCACTGGCTTGTCCGCGAAACCGGTGATCTTCACCGCCGGCTGCAGGAGATCGTCGAACGGTGTGGTGCTCACGACCTGATCGCTGTACTTGGGCCTTGGGGCATCGGAGGCACACGCCGACATCACCGCGGCGAGTGCGATCAGGAAAACCATGAAAACAGTGGACTTTCGAGCCCCTTGTCCTACCGAGGTCTGCGTGAACCCCATCACACTCCAAACATCCCCTCAAGCCCAACGAGTGGGCACCAACCAACTGAGGAGAGTCTACGGGCAATGTGTGACGGACAGGAAACGCGACGAGCGGTCAAAACGGACCGTTTTCACCTCTGCGACCACGCGATTTTCGTTTTCCGCATGAGTCCTGCTAACGTTCCAAGTCGCAACAACGCGCGCCATTAGCTCAATTGGCAGAGCAGCTGACTCTTAATCAGCGGGTTCGGGGTTCGAGTCCCTGATGGCGCACTTCTCGGATTGACTGCACCACTTCAATTCCTGCCCGGGCCGCAACGGCCAAAGATCATTCCAACAATCGACACCCACCTGACCGGTCGCGCGTGATCGATCATCAACTGTCACACCTGGACACGCTCTTCCCATTACTGTCATCCCAATGACGCGAGGGGCTGCTGTCGTAGCGCTCGGCGCCAGAATCGGTAGCCGACTCGAGCGCTCGAGCTATGCCGTCAAGTGGCTGGTGTTGGGCATCTCCATCGGCGTGGTCGCGGGACTCGGCGCGGTGGTCTTCTTCGAAATGCTCGAGCTGGCCGGCCGACTCCTCCTGGAGGGCCTCGGCGGCTACGAACCTCCCCAGGCCGGGCGCGACGGCGACACGGGCCACTCAGACGGTTTCAGTCGGCCCTGGGCAATCCCCCTGGTCGTCGCCGGCGGCGCGCTTGCTTCGGCCGTTCTCGTCGCACGGTTCGCACCCGAGGCAGAAGGGCATGGCACCGATGCCGCGATAGAGGCCGTCCATTCCGGTCCGCGCAGCATCCGGATGCGGGCGGTGGGGGTGAAGATGGTCGCGAGCGCATTGACCATCGGCTCCGGCGGATCTGCGGGTCGGGAAGGACCGGCAGCACAGATCTCCGCAGGATTCGGGTCGCTGTTCACGCGATGGTTGAATCTGACCGACGACGACGGCCGAATCGCGGTAGCGATCGGGATCGGCTCAGGCATCGGAGCAATCTTCGGAGCCCCTCTGGGTGGCGCGGTGCTGTCGGGAGCCATCCTGTACCGCAACGACTTCGAGTTCCGGACGCTCATCCCCGGGTTGATCTCGTCTGTCACCGCCTACAGCGTGTTCGGCTCGGTCGAGGGTTACGAACCGCTGTTCGGATTCGTGGCCGACGACTACAGATTCGAGTCACCCACACAGCTCATCTGGTTCGCCGTGATCGGACTACTCGCGGGCGGCGTGGGAATTCTGTACAGCCGCTTCTTCTACGGCACGGTCAGCGTGTTCGCCCGGTTGCCCGGCAACCGGATCGCCAAACCCGCCGTCGGCGGTCTCCTGGTGGGTCTGCTCGCCCTGGCGATGCCCGAGATACTGGGCAGCGGGTACGGATGGGTGCAGGAAGCGATGAGCGCGGAGACACTGGCCTCGATGCCGCTGTGGATCGTGCTGGCACTCCCCTTCGCCAAGATCCTCGCGACATCGTTGTCGATCGGGTCCGGAGGCGCCGGAGGCATCTTCGGTCCGGGCATGGTGATCGGCGCATTCGTCGGCGCTGCGCTGTGGCGACTGCTGGAGCCGTTCGCTCCAGGCGTACCCGAGGCGCCGGCGGCGTTTGTCATCGTCGCAATGATGGCCTGCTTCGGCGCCATCGCCCGTGTGCCGATAGCGGTGATGCTGATGGTGGCCGAGATGACCGGCGGTTACACCCTGCTGCCCGGCGGGATGGTCGCCGTGGGTATCGCCTACCTGCTGGTGCTGCGGAGCGGGGACTCGATCTATCGCGCTCAGCGCGAGGACCGGGAAGCGGCTTCGGTCGAGCGGTCGGGGTCCCAGCCGCTCGACTGAAGCTGCTCAATCGGTCAGATGCTCAGGAGACGATCTTCTTGATGACGATCGCGACCACGACGACTCCGACCGCGATCAGCGTTCCCGCGACCGCCGGCTTCTGGAGGGTCACGAGCGCAGTGGCCTTGGCGTCTTCGGCCAGTCGCTGAGGATTGGCGCGGGTCGCAAGCGCGTCAAGGGTCTCGGCGAGTTCGTCGCGGGCCCGTTCGATCTCGCGCTCGATGTCGTCGGTATCGCGTCCCACAAGGTCCTCCATCGGTGAAGTCCACTCCCCGCGCTCGTACGAAGGCGCGGAGCGGCCGGTCAGTTCTCGGGCTCTACGGTAGTTCACAGTCAGGGTTGCCAGTGTTCCGCCACACGAATTGCCTCCTCGGCTAGCCTGAACCCGATGACTGAGAACACACGACTCGCAGTGGGCGACAAGGCCCCAGGCTTTTCCCTGCCGGACGCCGACGGGAACACCGTCTCGCTCGACGACTATCAGGGACGTCAGGTGATCGTCTATTTCTACCCCGCTGCCAGCACTCCAGGCTGTACCAAGCAGGCCTGCGACTTCCGTGACAACTTGGGCGAGCTGAACGACGCGGGTGTCGAGGTCATCGGCATTTCTCCGGACAAGCCCGCAAAACTGGCCAAGTTCCGCGACGCAGAGGAGCTGACGTTCCCGCTTCTATCCGACCCGGATAAGGCAGTCCTCACGGCCTGGGGCGCGTTCGGTGAGAAGAAGATGTACGGCAAAACCGTCACCGGAGTGATCCGATCCACCTTCCTGGTGGATGCCGAGGGCAAAATCGCTGTGGCACAGTACAACGTGCGCGCCACAGGGCACGTGGCGAAACTTCGCCGCGACCTCTCGGTCTAGCCGAAGCGACCTGTGGCCATGGCCCAGCGGCAGTCCGGTACCGGCACCGGGGATTCGGGCGCCCTCAAGACCGGTGTCTCTCGGTTGCTCAGTTCCGAACCACTCGTTCCGCGCAAACGGCCGACACAGCAACGCAGCCAACTGCGGTTCGATGCGATGCTTGCCGCTGCGCGCGACCTGCTGATCGAGGTCGGCTTCGAGTCGCTGACGTGTGAGCACATCGCCCAGCGCGCCGACGTCCCGATCGGGACGCTCTACCAGTACTTCGCGAACAAGTACGTCGTGGTCTGCGAACTCGATCGCGAAGACGCTGCCGGGGTACAGAGCGAACTGGCCAGATTCGCCGCGGAGGTTCCGTCTCTGGACTGGCCTCGCCTACTGGAGAAGTTCATCGATCACCTGGCGCAGCTGTGGCACGACGATCCGTCCCGACGCGCGGTGTGGCTCGCTGTGCAGTCGACGCCCGCCACTCGTGCCACTGCCACCGTGCACGAGCGTGCGCTGGCAGAATTGGTCGCACGGATCATCGCCCCACTGACCCCCGACCGCAGGCGCCGGGCGCTGATGTCCGAACTCCTGGTGCACACGGCGTACTCGCTGCTCAGCTTCTCGGTGCAAGAAGGTCAGAACCACTCCGCGACGGTCACCGAACTCAAGCGCATGCTGGGACGCTACATGCTCCTGGAAGATCCCGAGAACAACCGCAACGCACAGTGATCCACAGGCGCAGGAACTACTGAGTCGGCGACTGCGGAGCCTCTTCGATCACCGCGACCGCACCCGCCATGTCGCCGTCATGGGTCAGCGAGATGTGCACCACCGTTCCTGCCAGGTGCGTACCGATCTCACCGCCCAGTCGAATGGCCGGCCGGCCCCAGGCATCGGTGACGACCTCGATGTCGCCATGCCGAATCAGCGGGAGCAGGGGCGAGCGCGCGAAACGACTCACCGACCATGCCTTGATCACCGCTTCCTTCGCCGCCCACCGGGCCGCGAGATGCCTCGCCTCGTCCCCGGTACCAGAGGCGGCATCACGCCGCTCCCCCACCGTGAACCGATCTGCGAATGTGGTGCCGGGCTGTTTCAACTGCTCGGCGAAGCCGGGGATCGACACGAGGTCGATCCCCACTCCGATGACCGTCATCCGCCGTAGGTTCCGTTCGCCGACAGACGAGCCTGCGTGTCGAGCAGCATTGCCGCTTCCTGATCGCCCTCGTAGGAGCTGTCGTCGAACCGGCGGTTCGGGGGCCGCTGGTAGGCGGGCTTGCCGCCGCACATGGCCTCGAGCAGACGCTGCTGGCCCAGCCGCGCACGTTCGGTTGCCGCGGCGCGGTAGCGCTCACGCTCAGCCGGATCAAGCGAGGCCACAAAGGCTTCCGGGTGCACCACGGCGATGAGGCCGGACACGTGCCCGAAGCCCAGGCTCGTCAGGAGGCCGGCCTTGAGGGCGAACCTCTCGCCGAATCGCAACGGTTCGGTCGGCCACACCAGATGCTTGTGCTCGGCCATCACCTCGTCGACGCAGTCGAGACTGCGGTTGGGAGGGATGACGCCGTCGCGCAACACCTGGCAGAGACCGATCAGCTGGAAGGCTGCCGCGCCGCCCTTGGAGTGACCCGTCAGCGACTTCTGCGACACCACGAACAACGGCGCACCGTCGCTACGACCGATCGCCTCGGCGAGCCTCTCGTGAAGGTTCGCCTCGTTGGGGTCGTTGGCCTTGGTGGACGTGTCGTGCTTGGACACCAGAGCCACGTCGTCAGGACTGACACCGAGCTGACGCAGCGACCGCGCGATTCCCGAATCCTGGTGTCCGCGAGCGGCACCCAGGGCGCCGATGCCAGGGGCCGGAATCGAGGTGTGCACGCCATCGCCGAAGCTCTGTGCCCATCCGACCACACCGAGAACCGGCAGGCCCATCTCGGCGGCCACGTCACCGCGGGCCAGCAGAATCGTTCCACCGCCCTGCGACTCGACGAATCCGCCGCGACGACGGTCGTTGGCGCGGGAGAACCTGCGGGCATCGATGCCCTTGGCTTCCATCGTGGCCGTCTCGGCGGTGGCCGACATGTCGCCGAACCCGACGATGCCCTCGATACCGAGGTCGTCGAACCCACCGGCGACCGCGAACAACGCCTTGCCCAACTTGATCTTGTCGACGCCTTCTTCGACCGACACCGCCGCGGTGGCGCAGGCCGCCACCGGGTGGATCATCGCGCCATAGCTACCGATGTACGACTGGACCACGTGCGCTGCAACAACATTCGGCAGTGCCTCCTGCAGGATGTCGTTCGCCTTGGCCTCACCGGTGAAGGTGTCGAGGTACAGCGACCGCATCGACGTCATGCCGCCCATGCCGGTGCCCTGAGTGTTGGCGACCAGGCCGGGATGCACCCACCGCATCAATTCCGACGGCTCGAATCCGGAAGCGAGGAAGGCGTCGACGGTGGCGATCAGGTTCCACAGCGCAACTCGATCGATCGACTCGGCCATGTCGGCCGACACACCCCAGCGGGTGGGATCGAACCCGGTCGGGATCTGGCCACCCACGGTGCGGGTGAGCTTGAATCGACGCGGTACGCGGATCTCGGTACCCGCCTGACGTGTCACCTGCCATTCGCCACTGTCCGGGTCGACCTTGATCTTGGTCTTGTCCGGCGCGGCCGAGAGGAATGAGCGTGCCTCCCCCTCCGACGCCACCGAGAAGGTCAGATCGTTGTCGAGGTACACCGAGGTCAGCAACGGTGACGAGTTGTCGATCATGTCGCCGTCGTCGGCGTACCGGCGGATGCCGCAGCGTTCGACCACGGCGTCGTGGTAGCGATCGGCGATTTCCGACTCGGCCACCGGGTCGCCGGACTCGGCGTCGTACCAACCGGGCTTCGGTGTGGCCTCCCACGTGATCAGGCCTGTGCTCCAAGCCAATTCGAGAACGCCGGCCGCCGACAGTTCGTCTTCGACCTCCATCTCGAACCGGGTCCGTGCGCTGCCGTACGGCCCGAGTTCACCGGCACCGACGATCACGACCAGGTCCTCCGGACGCGCGTCGATGTTGCCCCACGCAGGGGTGGTGGACTCGGGCGCCCGCGCCGGGGCAGGCAGGGCGGCCAGTGTCGGCTCGTCCGACTCGTCCTCGTCGTCAGCTGCTGCCAGCGCGTCAGCCTGGGCCTGTGCCAGCGCCTTCATGTCGAGCGTTGCGTCGGCGAGTCCACCGGTCAGGTCGAGTTGCAACGGTTCGGTCCTGGCCTGGACCCGACTCTCGGGCGTCACCGCCGTGAGCAGCTCGGTGGCCATCTCGTAGGTCGACCAGGTCTTCACACCTGCGGCCTCGACAGCCTCGACGAGTCCATCGTTGTGGCCCATCAGCCCGGTGCCCGTGACCCATCCGATCAGCGCGTGCGCCAAGGTGACCTTGGAGTTCCACGAATCCTCCGCGGCCCAGCGCTTCACCAGTGCGTCGAGCGCGGCCTTGGACTCGCCATAAGCGCCGTCGCCACCGAACATCCCGCGGTTCGGCGAGCCGGGCAGCACCACATGCAGCCGAGCCGCCAGATGATGGTCGGCCGCGATGTCGCCGAGACCGGCGATCAGCCGCTCCACCGACCAGAGCAACACCTTCATCTCCAGTTCGGCGCGGCCGCCCGCGTCGGTGAGGTCACCGGCGACCCGCGGTGCGGCGAACGGGAACAGCAGGGTCGGCTTGAGCGCCGGCTTGAGCACTCCGGTCTTGCCGCCGAGGTTCTCGGTCTGCTCGCTACCGATCCACTGGACCAGCTCGTCGACGTCGGTGTACGACGACAGGTTCGCCGGGACAACCCAGAGCGCCGCGTCTCCGCGGGCACTGCGACGGTAGAGCGACTTGAAGAACGCCAGCCGATTGTCGTCGAGACGCGAGGTCGTCGCGACCACGGTGGCCCCGCCGGCGAGCAGTTGCTCGACCACTGCGGCAGCGATCGAACCCTTGCTGGCTCCGGTCACCACGGCGATGTCGTCGGCGTAGGTCTCGGGCTGCGGATCTTCGGCCGCGTGGGCGATCTGCGCGTAGACCCGGGCGTGCACCTGGTGTCCGTTCGCGAGCGCCTTGCCCTGCCACCAGGTGGCCTGATGGCAGACGGTCTCGCCCGCGCCGACAAACTTGCCGCTGATGTCGTAGAACTCGTTGTCGATGACGTGCTCGTCCTCGAGCCACAGCCGTGCCAGGTCCTCGCGAGCACTGGCCCATCGGTCGTCGATGAGCACCGCGCGGCGCTCGTCGAATGCCGGGGCCACCACACGCAGCCAATCCGAACCCAGTTCGGCGCTGACACGTTCGAGCACCGCGGTGTTGTCCTCGGCAGGTGCAGCGAGCTCGGGCTCGTCCGCCAGGCCGAGCTTCTGCAGGATGGTCTGCGCGGCCGAGGCCAGAGCGCCGGTGCGCCCGGTGAACTGCTCGGTGAGCTCTCCGAGAGCTGCAGCGTCGACCATTCCGCCTCCGCCGCCCCCGCCGACGGCAGGCTTGCTCACCGAGATGCCCTTGTTGGAGCCGACTTTCGCGACCGCAGCATCGATCAGGGCGTCGATACCGTCGGCGTTCGAAGGCGCCTCCGAGACCAGGTCGCCCAAGTCGCCACCGCGGACGCTGACGCCGTCGCGGCTACCGAGAGCGACCGCGACGCTGGTGTGCAGCGCCCAGCCGGGGCCGAGTTGCCACACCGAGGTGACGCGGTCTTCGATGTACGACGCACGCTTGCCAACCGGTCCGAACACCTTGCGGATCTGGTCACCGACCGCATCGGTGAGCACCGAACCGAGCGGCTTGTAGCCGCGGGCCAGTGCGTTCACCGTCGAAGCGAGCGCGGGCATCTCGGCCTCTGCGGCGCCGTCGATGGCGCCGAGGCCCAGTTCGCCGCCGATGTCGAGAAGCAACTGGTTGCGCCGGGATGACACACCGTCACACAGAGCCTCGATGGTGTCCGCAGCGCCGATCTGATCGATGCGGATCTTCGTCCACAGCGCGATGACAGCGTCGACCGCGTCGGACGGGCCGAACGAGATGTCCTCGGGACGGGGACCCGAATCCGCGGGCGCTGCAACGGGAACCGGTGCCGCGACCGCTGTTTCGGCGGCAGGCGCCGCTGCGGCAGCTGATGCCTCGACCGCAGGTGCGTCGTCTTCCTCGACATCCGGTGCGCTGTCCTTCGCCAGGATGACGTCGGAGTCGCGCTCGATGTTGAGCACCTGAACGGCGGACTGAAGGTAGTCGTCCAGCTTGAGGGTGTTGCCGGCGAGGCCACTGAGTGTCGGAGCCGACTTCACGCCGACCTCGACGAACCGCTCCACTCCGGCTCCGCCACGCTCGACCGGGGTGAACAGCAGATCCTGTGTTTCGATCCAGCGCACCGGGCTGGCGAACTGCCACGCGAGCAGCTCGATCAGCAGCACGCGGGTCAGCTCACCGGGCTTGGCACTCCACGTATCCCAGTCGGCCAGCACATCATCGAGCGGCTCGGACGGCACCAGGTCGGCGATCTCTTGGACGAAGTCGCGGCCCAGGTTGAACATGCGCGGGACCAGGTTCGGTACGTAGCGGCCCACGAGGATGTTGGGGTCGATGTGCTCGGGAAGCAGGTCCTGCAGACGATGCCGGAAGTCGGGCACACCCGCACGCAACACGGTGGAGTGGAACGGGACGTCGATCCCGGGAACCAGGATGAACGAGCGTTTGCCGCCCGTCTTGGCACGCAGTTCTTCGATCTTCTCCTCGAGCACCTCGAGTCCTCGGACCGTGCCTGCTATCGCGTATTGCGAGCCGAGCAGGTTGAGGTTCACGACCTCCAGGAACTCACCGGCGCGTTCGCCGACCTGCGAGACCCAGTCCATGACATCGGCGTCGGCCAGTCCGAACTGACTCGGCCGGATCGCGGCCATGCGGTAATCGCTGCGGCCCTTCGCATCTCGCGGGACCAGGTGGTGCATGGCCTCGCCACGCTGGAACACGACCTCGAGAACTGCCTCGAGCGGCAGCACCCCGGCGCACGCGGCGAGCGCGTTGTACTCGCCCACCGAGTGACCACAGGTGATGGCGTTCTCGACGAAACCGCCCGACTCCTTGAGTTCGGCGAGCTGCGCGACGCCCAGTGTGGCCATCGCCACCTGGGTGAACTGCGTCAGGAACAGCACACCATCGGGGTGGTGGTAGGTGGTGCCGCCTGCCGAGAGGGTGGTCGGGTTGTCGCGGACCACGGCCAGGATCGAAAAGCCGAGAGCATCCCTGGTGTGCTTGTCCGCCCGGTCCCAGACCTTGCGGGCAGCCTTGGACCGCGACCGTGCGTCTAGTCCCATGCCCTTGCTCTGGATGCCCTGCCCGGGGAACGCGTAGACGGTCTTGGCAGGCGCGAGGAGGCCGGTGGCGTTCATCACGAGCAGGTCGCCGACCTTCGCGCTGACCTCGATGACGTCGCGGCCGGCGTCCATACCGACGCGGTCGACGCGGATCGTGACTTCGTCACCTGGGCGAACCATGCCCAGGAAACGGGCGGTCCAGCCGAGCAGTGCGCGAGGCACCGGGATGGGGTTCTTGGCGTCGGTGGCGGTCACGACGTGCTGTGCAGCCGCGGACAGCCACATGCCGTGAGCGATGGGGCTGCCCAGACCGGCCATCTTCGCTGCCGACATGTCGGTGTGGATGGGGTTGTGATCGCCTGAGACGAGGGCGAATCCGTGCATCCGCGACGGGGTTGCGATGGTGACTTCGCGGATCTTCTTGCGGGTCGCCTCGCCTGACTTGGCGCTCAGTGCACCACCGGCCCGACTCGGATCGGTCAATTCACCGTCGCCGGTGCGTCCGCGTACGGCGAACCGTTCAGTCATCTCGGCAATCTGGCGGTCGGCGTCGGAAATGGTGACCACCACGGTGACCACACGGCCGAGGTCGGTGTCGACGACACCCGACAGCGCTGCGGTGACTGTCAAATCTGTTGCCACGCGCGGAAGTTCGCCGACGGTGGACGCAACATGATCGAGGTGGACCAGATCGAGCAGGCCTTCGACCACAGGCTCGCCGGACTGGGTCGTCGCTGATCCGATGACACTGAAGACGGCGGGCCAGCACAATCCGACCAGCGTGTCGGGGTTGGCGAACCCGGTGACGCCTTGCGGGACCGAAGCACTCAGATGCTCGGGAAGGGTGTACGCGGTGACCGCGGCGTGGTCGGCGACCAGGTCCGGGTCCCACGTGACGGTGCGCGTTGCGGCGCCATCGGTCACCGACGCGAGGGATCCACCGGCTGCAACCGCCAGGATCTGGCGCATCGCTCCTGCGGCGCCTTCGATGGTGACCTTGGGTGACCCACCGTCGAGGATCGACTCGTCGACGGTCATCGGGATGGCAACGGTGGCCTTGCCGATCGGCACGGTCAGGACGACTCCGTCGGAGGTGCGCTCGAGGACGGACCCGGTCGGTTCGTGCTCACCACGCTCGGTGGACGGGAACTCCCACGCGTCCCGGTCACCCAGCAAAGCAACAGGATTCGCGACGAGGCGCCCGGACCACTGCACGCTCAGCGACTCGACGACGGTGCCGAGCACGCCTTCCACGTCGACCAGACCCGCACGAAGTCGCGCGCTGACAGGGAAGGGCTCTACGCCGATGCCGTGGAGATCGGTGACCACCTGGGCTTCGAAGCGGTCGAGCAACTCGCCGACCGGTTCGTCGACGCGGGTGATGCCTGCGACGGCAACCGGCCCCGGGATGATGCACACCTCGTCTGCGCCGTATCGCGGATCGTGGGCCTGCCACAGGGAGTCGCTGCGCCACCAGCGGCGCACGTCCTTGTCGATGACCGGGACGAAATTGACCGGCTTGCCGGGCGTACGGCACAGGTCGAGGAAGAAGATCAGGTCGGCCGGGTGCAGAACGTCCGTGTCGGCGGCCGGATACACCGCGACCAGTGCATCGATCGCTGCACCGGCATTGTCGGTGGCCGACGTGTGGCCGAACAACGTCGGGATCTGACCGCGGTCTGCGTCGTTGAGGCGGGCTTCGGCGCGCTGCAGCATCTCGATGAAGCGCTGACGCCATGTGATGTCGACCCATGTCGCCGCCCCGGTGGCCTCACCCACGGCGAGCTCGACATAACGCTCGAGCCATTGCCGGTAGGTCATCTGTGCCACATCGCCGAAGTACGGCTTCGCGGTTCCGGTGAGCGCCTCGATGATCTCGTCGCGGCGCTCCTGCACAGCTTCTTCATCACCGGCCACCTCGTCAAGCAGTCGACCACATCGCGACGCGGCGTTGTCGACCTCGTGGATGTCGGCGCCGAGCTGGCTTCGGCCCGAGGCCATTCCGGCTGTTGCGTAACCTGCGCCGATCCATTCGTCGCAGCCCGGGGTGTTGACCAGGAGTTCTTTGACCGCCGGCGACGTGGTCGCCTCCTTGGTGGCCATGGCGGCGGTGCCGATCAGGATGCCGTCGAGCGGCATGAGCGGGTAGTCGTGGGCTGCTGACCAGACTCCGGTGAGGTATTCGCTGGCCCGTTCGGCTGTCCCGATTCCGCCGCCGACGCAGATGACCACGTTGGGGCGGGCACGCAGCTCGGCGTAGGTGGCCAGGAGGAGGTCGTCGAGATCTTCCCAGGAGTGATGGCCTCCTGCGCGGCCCCCCTCGATCTGGACGATCACCGGGTAGTGCGGTACCTCGGCAGCAATGCGGATCACCGAACGGATCTGTCCGATGGTGCCGGGCTTGAACGAGATGTACGGGATCTGAGCGTCGGCGAGTTCGGACACCAGCGCCACGGCCTCGTCGAGCTCCGGGATCCCAGCCGAGACGATGACACCGTCGATGGGCGCGCCATTGGCACGTGCCTTCTGCACGAGGCGCTTGCCGCCGATCTGCAGCTTCCACAGGTAGGGGTCGAGGAAGAGGGTGTTGAACTGCGCCTGACGGCCCGGCTCGAGGAGTTCGGTCAGCTTGGCCACGTTGTCGGCGAAGATGCCCTCGGTCACCTGTCCGCCACCGGCCAGTTCGGCCCAGTGCCCGGCATTGGCCGCTGCGGCCACGATCGCGGGGTCGACCGTTGTCGGTGTCATTCCGGCGAGGAGCATCGGCGATCGCCCGGTGAGACGGGTGAACGCGGTCTCGACCACGTGGCGACCGTTGGGAAGCTGGACGATCTTGGGGCTGTAAGTACTCCACGGGCGCTGGACATCGGGGATGCCTCCGGGCGCGAACAGGTTGCGCTGCCCCCCGCGTTGGCTCACCGAGATCAGGCCGACGCCCTGCCCGCGGACCACGGGAACGCTCAGCCGGGTGGCGACGTCGCCGGGGCCCAGGTCGAGGATCCACTTGGCGCCGGCACTGACGACGTCGTCGAGCGCGTCGACCCAGTCGACCTTGTCGACCAACACTGCCGCGGCGAGTCGTCGTGCGGCCACGGGGTCGATGCCGCACACGGCAGCCCAGTCGGCGACGAGATCGCAGGCGGCCTCGAGCGCCGGATGGTGGAAGGCGATCGATACCGACAGCGGATCGAAGACCGGCGCGAAGGCGGTGCCGCCGGTCGTCTTCTTTTTGCGTTCGGCGGCTTCTGCGGCGGCGAGCGTCTCGCACTGGCTGACGAATGCCGACAGGTGGCGGGGAGCTCCTGAGAGGACCACGGAGCGTCGTCCGTTGACGATCGAGAGCACGGGCGCCGATTCACGGTCCGATTCGCGCAGCGTCAACGCGTAGTCGTCGACGAGTGTCTGGATGCGGGCCGGATCGACCTGCGCGACCGACAGCATCGGACTCCCGGCAGCGTCGGACGTGAGACCTCGCCGGCGGGCGATGAATGCACCCGCCGCGCCGATGAGATGCGCTACGGCCAGTAGTGCACCGTCGCCCAGACCGCCGTCCTCGGCTGCGGCCTTGATGGCCTCGGTGCCCAGCACGCCCTGCGAGTGTCCGATCGCCGCGACAGGGGTCAGCTCACCGAGATCGAGCCCCTGCTTGCGAGTGGCGCTGATGGCCGCCAACTGAGCAAGCAGGATGCCCGGCACCGACACCGGCGCCGCGGCGAGAGCATTGTCGGCAGGTACCGATTCTTCGGCGTTGTGTGCGTGCACCCAGCTGAGTGGGTGGAAGCCGTCGGGCCGCACCGCGGCGAGGCGGTCGGCAACCGGCTCGATGAGCCGCTCGGCGGCATCGACGATGTTGGCAATGCTGCGGTCGAGGTCTGCGTCGATGACCAATTCGGCAAGTATCGGCAGCCAGGGTCCACCTTGTCCCCCGAAGCTGACCGCGTACGGCTCACCTTCTCGCAGTCGGTCGATCAGGATTCCGTCGGGGCGTGCGGCCCACGCTGAGTTTTCTTCGGATCCGGTGCGGAACTGGTGAATCGTCACGAGGCTCCCTCATGTAGCTGTGGTGTTCGTCGGTCGGCGGGCGTGACACCGCGGTAGGTCTTCGTCGGCCACTCGATGTCTGTGGCGGCGCGTGGACGTGTGGAGTCCACCCGTTGGCGGTCGCGGTGATCCGATTCTCGAATCACTCTGCGACGCACTCCTTTTCATCCCCGGACGCACGGCGTCGATGCCGCGGTCTCCTGATGCGCACGATGACCATGTTTGCACACGAAAATGAGGTTTTCCTCATGTTTCGATGTGACCCGTGGGTATACCGACGAGTAACCTCTCAGACCGTCACATCGCCGCTTCCGCTCTTCGTGGCGCCCTGCCGTCAAACACCTGCTCAGATGACCCGAACGAGCGCTCACCCGGGCCCTGAGCAGCCCGTTCGATTCGTTATTGAATTGTTACAATCAAATTTGCCGACTCTTGCGCGCCCACTAGGCTTGGCGCATGAACGAGTGCATCTTCTGCGCCATCGTCGCCAGGACGTCCCCGGCCCACGTCGTCTACGAGGACTCCGACATCTTGGGGTTCCTCGACATCCGCCCGGTCCGGCCCGGCCACACTCTGCTGGTGCCCAAGCGCCACGCCGCCAACCTCTCGGAACTCGAACCCGAACAGGGCGCCAGACTGTTCCGGGCCGGCCAGCTCGTGGCAGCCGCACAGCGAGCATCCGCGATTGCCGCCGACGGCGTGAACTTGCTGGTCAACGATGGTCGCGCCGCATTCCAGACCGTCTTCCATTCACATCTGCATGTGGTGCCGAGGCATTACGGCGACAAGTTGACCTTGGCAAAAGGCCTCCTGACCAGGCGGGACAACGATCTTCCCGGGACTGCGGCCATCTTGCGAGCACAGCTGAAAGACCACGCCGCCGATGAGTGACCTCCACCTGGACAGCGATTTGGTGGCGTTGGTGCGAGGCGCTGAATGGGTGACCGTGTGCTCGGGCGCGGGGATGTCAGCAGAGAGTGATGTGCCGACGTTCCGCGACGCCGAGACGGGCCTGTGGGAGCGTTTCGACCCGACTACGCTGGCAACTCCGCAAGCGTGGTCGGACGACCCAGCTCTCGTGTGGGCCTGGTACCAGTGGCGTGCTCATCTCGTGCGGCGTGCGCTTCCCAATCCCGGGCATCATGCGGTGGCCGAGTGGGCGCGGCGCAGAACGGTGATGGTGGTCACCCAGAACGTCGACGATCTACACGAACGGGCCGGCAGCGAAGTGACCGCCCATCTGCATGGAAGCCTCTTCGAACCCCGGTGCTCGCATTGTGGACTGCCCTACGTCGGTACCGACGCCGATCCCGACAGCGCCACCGAGTCCCTTCGGGTGGAACCGCCCATCTGCTCCAATTGCCTCTCCCCTATCCGGCCCGGAGTGGTCTGGTTCGGCGAATCCCTGCCCCAGGACGCGTGGGAGCGTGCCGCGGACGCGAGCGCCGGTTGCGATCTCCTCATCGTGGTGGGCACGTCGAACCTGGTGTATCCGGCAGCATCGCTCCCGGAACGCGCACTGGCCGCGGGAATACCGGTGATCGAGATCAACCCTGAGCCAACGCCGTTGAGCCGCAACGTCACCCATTTCCTTCAGACCACCGCGGCGGTCGGGCTGCCCGCGCTACTGAACGTGATCGGAGACGACACCTAGTCCGCGCCGGACAAGGTCACCGGCGTCCAGGGCTCCGCAGATTCCTGGCCCGCCAGGTCCGGACCGACCGAGTTGGGCTGCACTCCTCGCCGTTCGAGTTCGTGCCACAGACCGTCGAGGGCATGTGTCGGGTCGAGCAGGTACTCCGACTCGCGAACCCTCCAGAAACGCCATCCGCACCGGCGGAGTTCGCGTTCACGTTCCATGTCTGCGCGAGCCTGCTCCGGGGTGCTGGTGAACTCATCGCCGTCGCACTCCACGGCCAGCCGTGCGTCGCTACCGGTGACCACCAGATCGATCGTCCGGTTGTTCACCACCACCTTGGGGTTCACGTAGTACCCGCGATCCACCAGTTCGACAAAGATCTGCTGCTCGAACAGCGAATCGAACGGCTCGGTTCGAGAGGTGGTGCTGACGTTGGCCGGGACCGGATCCACCAGCGCGCCTTCGGTTTTCTGCATGTAGGTCAACAGCGAGTACCGGAGATCGTTGGTCTTGAGGTCATCGGGTTGCACAGAATGCACAAGCCAGAGTTGCTCCATGGCCCGTGACGCCGCCACGTTGATCCGTCGCTGGGATTCGCTGCGCGTCAACGCGTTCACGTTGGTGTCGGGACAGACCACCATCGACAAGAAGATGACGTGCCGTTCGTCGCCCTGGAAGTCCGGGGGCGTTCCTACCCGCAGATTGCGGTCACGCCAGACATGTGGATCCAGCGCCTCACGGAGGGCCTGCGAGATCAGCTCCACCTGACGTTGGCCCTGCAGCACCACCACCCCGAATGACATCCCGTCGTACCGCGGGTCCTCGATGCATCCGGCCAGAAGTCCCACCAATGCACCGGCCTCGTCGGCATTGACCAGCGACGAGTTCGATCCCGAACTGCGTGCGCCTTCGACGAAATGGGTACGCAACGGCGCCAGACGGTCCGCACCGAATTGACGTACCGGGATCAGTGGCGAATCGGGGTAGAACTGCCGGCTGGAGAACTCGATGATCTCGGGCATCGACCGGAAGTGTTCGCGAAGCCGGACCACATGTCCGAATCGCGTCCGGAGCATCGAGAACAGACTCGACCGCGGCGTGAGACTGTCCCGCATGTATTGCGGGATGTCCGGCAGGTAGGTGTCGAGTTTGGTGAACACCTCGTCCATCCCGGAACCGCCGAAACCTCCAGGCGCGCATTGGCGGTCGTCGCCCACCACGATCACCCGCGGCGCCAGCCACAGCAGGAACAGACTGGATATGTCCGCCTGGCTCGCTTCGTCCACGATCACCACGTCGAACGAATTCTGCGCCGGTGCAACGGAACTGAGCACCTGGGAAATCGGCATGATCCACGCCGGGACTGCGGTCTGTGCCTGCGCCATGGCGGATCGGGCCGCGAGCCTGAACCGCTCGGCGTGCTTGCCAGAACCCTTGCCGATGTTGGTGATGTGGTCGCGGTAGGACTGTAGAGCCTGCACCTGACTCACCGTCATGTGCTCGAGACATTCGCGCCAGGCACAGGCGGCGGCGAGCCGGGCGGTGAAGTGGGTGATGTCTGCCTCGACCTCGTCGAGGTCGGCTTCGAGTCGCGTCTCCCGTTGGGGGTCGCTGCGGTCCTGCGCCCACTGATAGGCCCGTCGCCACGACCAAGCGGCGTCCAGTTCGGCCTGTCGCTCGTCCCAGATCGGGTCGTCTGCTGTCTCCTCGAGGAGCTTGACCAGAGCCGGCGCCTTCTGCTTGAGCCGAAGCTCCAGCAGATCCAGTGCGCCCTGACTTTCCCGTTCGGCACTTGCGGTGTGCCAGGCGCGACGGGTTTCCAGGATGGCGTCGGGGTCGGCGGCACGCACCGCAGCCAGCAGCGCATCGCCTTCAGGCGAGGGTCCCTTCTCGATCTCGGTGGAGAGCGCGCGGGCGATGTCGTCGAGTTCGCGACGGGCCAACGTGCCGTCGTTGGCGGCGGCGATGGCACCGGCCTGCCGGGCGACCTCTTCGACTTCGTCGATGCTCTTCGGTCGCGGACCCCCGGGACTGATCGCGTTGAGTTCTCGGACCAATTGGTCGCGGCCGGTGAGCAATTCGGACACCCAGGCGAGTTGACCGTCGAGCTGTACCAGTCGGCCGAGCTGTACCGACCGGGTACCGGTGGTGTCCATCGGTACGTTCACCTCGGCCAGGATCGCCTGGACGCGTGCGACGGCGTCCAGTACACCGAGGTGATCGGCGACCAGGCGCATCGACGCGGCGTCGGTCGGAGGCCGGCCGTCCACCAGATACTGTCCCGGCAGCTCCTCGACCGCTTTCTGCTCGGGCGCCTTCCGGAAGCGACCGCGCCACTGACCGCCCGCATCGAGGTAGTCGGCAGCCTTCTCGAACACCAACGAGTCACCGGTGTTCGCGCCGGTCGCCTCGACCGTGTGGGTGCCGATCCTCTTGTCGCGTTCGGTTGCGTCGTCGATCACCTCGGACAGCGCCGTCACCCTGTTCCACAGGTACGACGCCTCGCCAGAGAGCAGCCGTTGCGCCATCTGCTGCAGATGCGGCGGGAAGGTGCGCACCTCACGGACGGCGGCACCGAGCCGGTCGCACCGAGTCTTCACCCGGAGCAGGCGGGCGCTGTCGACGTCGGAGAGAATTGCCAGAAGCGAACCGCTGCCGACCATTTCCTCCGACGGACGGTCACGGACGCGCGTGCAGATTTGTTCGAGCTCGACGGTGTCGGGCAGCACATCGTCGAGGTCGGGCAGATGCTGAGCCAGTCGGTCAGACCAGTTCTTGCCACGTTTGCGAAGGAGGTCCAGAAGCCGTTCGAACTCACTCGGTTCCAGTGGCGAGATGGCGCTGTGCAACGGCCCGGGGAGCCAATTGTAGTCCGCGGCAACGTCATTGCACTGACGGACGATCTCGGCCGCCGTCCCGCTGTAACCAGCGGCAACCCACTCGTGCTTCTCGGTCTCCGACTCGCGCAGTTGCCAGATCTCGCGAAGGATCTGCTCCCGCTTGGCCCGCGCCTGATCCCGTTTGGATCGCACGTTCTTGATCTCGCTGGTGGCGACCCGGGATTGGAAACTGCCCTTGCGGTTCGCGATCGCTTCCACGCTGTCGATGAGCGACTGCGAACCGTCTTTGGTCACGTCGGTGATCGATACGGCGAGTTCCTGCAATTCGGCGGGCAGTTTGTCCCGCAAGACATGTAGCGCTTGAGCCTTTTCCGAAACCACCAACACGCGCTGCCCTTTGGCCAGCAGCGCGGACATCAGGTTGGCGATCGTGTGGGTCTTGCCGGTGCCGGGTGGGCCCTCGACCACAACACCACTGTCGAGTCCCAGCTGAGCCAAGATGTCTCGTTGCTCGACGTTCGACGGCAACGGGTACAGAGCGTCTTCGACCAGTTCCTCCGCCGACATCGCGCCGCTCTCGTGCAATCGCAGCACACGCTCGGAGGCTTCGACAGGCTCGACCAGTTGCGCCAAGCCGATCGGGATGTCGTTCTTTTCGTCGCGAACGGCGGCCATCATGGCCTCGTAGTAGTCGAGCAGTGGTGCTGAACCACGGCGGCGCAGCACCAGCGCGGGCGCGAGGTCGACCGAGACCGAAGCCTGGTCGTCGACTACCGCGCGACGCCACTTGGTGAAGAACTTCTCGATGGAATCGGCCACCGGGGACCGCGTGGTTGCGAGTTGCTCGGTCAGGTCGGCCGAACCGGCCAGATCAAAACCGTCGACACCGGTGAGAATGTGTCCTGCGTGCAACTCGGGTTGCGATTCGCCCGCGAGTGTCACCCGGATGATGCCCGCGGCGTGATCGTGTTCGGCGACGACGGCCTGGGTGACAAGGTGCTCCCGGATCGATACCGGCGACTGCACGGTGAGCAATCCGGACGCGATGACCAGTTCGAGCGACTCGGGGCGTTCTGCGAGTTCGTCCATGGCCTGGGCCAGCGAGTCGTATCCGCTGCTCTGAAGGGCGTTGTCGCGAGCGAGTTCGACGATCACCTGGCCGACGGCGGCGTCACGGATGATCGGGATGTTGTGGTCGTCTCCGAGCCAGACCGTCGCAGCATGGTCCGACACATCACGGATGACCGTGGATTTGGCGCGAATCAGCTCGTGCAGGAACTGCAGCAGGCGCAGCACTCGCGCACGCCGGTCGTCGCCGGGCACCGATTCGGTCATCACGTCCTCGAGTTCAGCCTCAGGTTGACACTCTTGTTCACGTGAACGCTACCCGTTGCGGCCACGAGCTTCACAATTTGAGCGTCGTTTGCCCCGGACAGATCTCGGTGGCATGTAAAGCGAGCGGTCAGCGCGGGAGGGCTGACTGCAGCGCCCTGAATCCACCGTCGACATAGTGGACGTTGGTGTACCCCATCGCGGCAATCTGCTGCGCGATGCGGGCAGCTTGGGAATTGACCGAGACCACATCGATTTCGGTGTCCAGCCCGCGGATGGCAGGTATTCGTTTGTCGGAGTCGGGGCTGAATGCGATGCCGAGCTCGCTCGGCTCCACCACCACAGCTCCGGGCAGACTGCCCTGGTGCCGCACCACCTGAGGCCGCATGTCGACTACAACTGCTTCGCCGCGATCACGATGCTCGGCCGCTTCCTGTGCCGAGATCGGATCAGCCATCGCTACTGGACTCATCACCGTTTCCTAATGCTTTTGCTTCTCGTCCCTCTGGTACGTCGCCGCCCGCAACGCAGGCGTTACCAGGGGGTGGCCGGGAATCGAACACGATTCCCGCAGAGGTCATGCCGATGGCGGATATTACTGGCCGTCGACGTGATGTTCCAGTCGAGGTTTGCGCAGCTCACAGGTCATGGTGTAGGCGAGTGAGACAAGCAGGTCAGACGTGTGATCAGCGGTGATCAGGGCCGAGCGCGGCCGGCGACCTTCTGCGATCCGCGACGGTCACGGCTGAACGACTTCCCACTGCCGCCACGCGCGGAGGACGACGAAGACCGTTGCTGACGAGGTGCGCCGTCGTCCTTCTTGATGCCGATGGGCACCCCGCTGATCCGCGTGCCGCGAAGCCGTGACAGCGTCTCGCGATCCAGGTTGCGGGGCAGCTCCACGAGCGAGTGGTCGTTGCGGATGCTGATGTGGCCGAAGTCGCCGCGGGACAAGCCGCCCTCGTTGGCGATGGCGCCCACGATCGCTCCCGGGGTCACATTGTTCTGGCGGCCGACCGCGAGCCGATACGTCGCGAACTCCACGTCACCGCCGCGACCGGACCGCTCTGAACGCTCCTTGCGGTCGCGTTCCTTGCGCTCGCCGGCGGGCGGATCCGGCGACATCAGGAACCCGCCGTCCCGCGTCTCGAGAGCCAGCGCGGCGGCGATGTCGGCCATCGTCACGTCGTTCTCGCGGGCGTAGTCCTCGATCAGCTTGCGGAAGAGGTCGAGGTTGTCCGAGCTCAGATTCTGGGTGATCGATTCGGCGAATTTGGTGACCCGCTGCGCGTTCACATCGTCGACGCTGGGCAACCCGATCTCGTCGAGTGGCTGACGGGTCGCCTTCTCGATGGCCCGGAGCAGATGCCGCTCGCGGGGTGAGACGAACAACAGCGCGGTACCCGATCGACCCGCTCGGCCGGTGCGACCGATCCGGTGCACGTACGCCTCGGTGTCGTGCGGGATGTCGTAGTTCAAGACGTGCGAGATCCGGTCGACGTCGAGACCGCGTGCAGCCACGTCGGTGGCCACGAGGATGTCGACCTGACCGTTCTTCAGCTGCGCGATGGTGCGCTCACGCTGCGCCTGGGCGATGTCGCCGTTGATGGCAGCTGCCGAGAACCCGCGCGACCGCAGCCGCTCGGCCAGGTCTTCGGTGGCCTGCTTGGTGCGCACGAACACGATCATCGCGTCGAACTGCTCGACCTCGAGCACACGGGTCAACGCGTCCAGCTTGCGCTGGTGCGAGACCTGGAGATACCGCTGCGTGATGTTCGACGCGGTGCCGGTCTTGGCCTTCATCGTGACCTCGACCGGGTTCTTGAGGTACTTCTGCGACAGCCGGCCGATCGTCTTGGGCATGGTGGCCGAGAACAACGCCACCTGCTTGGATTCCGGCGTATCGCGCAGGATGCGCTCGACGTCTTCGGCAAAACCCATGTTCAGCATCTCGTCGGCCTCGTCGAGGACGAGGTAGTCCAACTCCGAGATGTCGAGGGTGCCCTTGTCGAGGTGGTCGATGACACGGCCCGGCGTTCCGACGATGATCTGTGCGCCACGGCGGAGTCCCGACAGCTGCACGGTGTAGCTCTGACCGCCGTAGATCGGGAGCACCTTCACACCTGGCAGATGTGCGGAGTAGCGGCCGAACGCCTCGGCCACCTGCAGCGCGAGTTCACGCGTCGGAGCCAGGATGAGCGCCTTCGGCTTACGCGCCGATGAGCCGATGCCCGAGAGGATCGGAACGGCGAATGCGGCGGTCTTGCCGGTACCGGTCTGTGCCAGACCGACCACGTCGCGGCCTTCGAGCAAGGGCGGGATGGTTGCCGCCTGGATCGGAGAGGGGGTCTCGTAGCCCACGTCCGTGAGTGCCTGCAACACTCGGGGATCCATCCCGAGGTCGGCGAACGTTACGGTGTCTTCGCTTAAAAGGGCCGCGTCACGCACAGGGGGCCCATCAATACTGTCTGTCATTACTACCTACTGTAGCCGTGAACAGCTCAAATCCGTTATTCGCAGGACAAAACCCCGACGCAGGGGAACGGCTGTCAGGGTGCCCTACTGACGAGTAGGTTCGAAAGGTAACCTAACCCACAGTTGACGGGTTCCGAGTGCCTCGGTTACCCGCCTCTCCGACACTCCCCTGCCGCAGGAGGCCCTTGTGCAAGAAGTTTCAGTGCCGTCCGACTTCGTCGTTCCGGAAAAGGCGTCCATCGTTGACTCGATGTTGCGGCACCGCGACGAGTCGCCGACCAAGGGGCTGTTCAAGCGTCGCGGTGACGACGGCTCCTGGACTCCGATCACCACAAAGGAGTTCGCCGACCTGGTGGACAAGGTCGCCAAGGGTCTGATCGCGTCCGGCATCAAGCACGGAGACCGGGTCTCGATCTGCTCGGCCACCCGCTACGAGTGGACAGTCCTCGACTACGCCGTGTGGCGTGCCGGGGGAACCACGGTCGCCATCTACGAGACCTCCGCCCCCTCGCAGGTGCAGTACATCGTCGAGAACTCCGAGACCTCCCTGCTGTTGGTCGAGACGCCTGCCCAGAAGCAGCAACACAGCTCGGTACTCGCCGACAGTGCCGACCTCAAAGAGATCCTGGTGATCGACGAAGGCGCCATCGACGAACTCGTTCGCCGTGGCGAATCCGTCGACGATTCCGAACTCGACCAGCGTCTGGCCAATACCCTGTCGAGCGACATCGCCACTCTGGTCTACACGTCCGGAACCACGGGCAAGCCCAAGGGCGTCGCACTCACGCACGCGAACTTCCTGCACGAATGCCACGGTGTGCGTGTCACGCTCGGCGACCTGATGTCCGAAGGCAGTTCAACCCTGTTGTTCCTGCCGCTCGCGCACGTGTTCGCCCGGATCATCTCGGTCGCCTCGATCGTGCACCTCGTGCAGCTCGGCCACACCACCGTGGGGCCGACGCTCCTCGATGATCTCGCAGCCTTCAAGCCCAGCTACCTCTTGTCGGTCCCCCGCGTCTTCGAAAAGGTGTACAACAGCGCCAAACAGAAGGCTGAAGACGGCGGCAAGGGCAAGATCTTCGGGGCTGCCACCGACACCGCCATCGAATACTCGAAGGCGCTGGAGAACGGCGGAGCCGGGCTGGTCCTCAAGGCCAAACACAAGGTCTTCGACGTGCTCGTCTATTCCAAGCTCCGCGCTGCGCTCGGCGGCGAGTGCACAAGCGCAGTGTCCGGCGGAGCCGCACTCGGCGCCCGACTCGGTCACTTCTTCCGCGGCATCGGAATTCCCATCTACGAGGGCTATGGCCTGAGTGAGACCACGGCCGCCGTCACGGTCAATGCCGAAGGCGCACAACGCATCGGAACAGTCGGCCGTCCGGTGTACGGACAATCGGTCGCCATTGCCGACGACGGCGAGGTGCTGCTGAAGGGCCCCGTGGTCTTCGGCGGGTACTGGAAGAACGAGCAGGCAACGGCCGAGGCCATCAAGGATGGCTGGTTCCACACCGGCGACATCGGGACACTTGATGACGGCTACCTGTCGATTACCGGCCGCAAGAAGGAACTCATCGTCACCGCCGGCGGCAAGAACGTCTCCCCCGCGCAGATGGAGGATGCGATCCGCGCGCATCCGCTGGTCAGTCAGGCCCTTGTCGTCGGTGACAACAAGCCCTTCATCGCCGCACTGGTCACCCTCGATCCCGAAGCGCTACCCGGCTGGCTCGAGCGCAACAACCTCCCCGCCGACACCGCGGTCTCGGATCTGGTCGACAACAAGACGCTGATCGCCGACATCGACGTGGCCATCAAGACTGCGAACGATCAGGTGTCAAAGGCCGAGGCCATCAAGAAGTTCCGGATCATCGAGAACGACTTCACCATCGAGACGGGCGAGTTGACGCCCACCCTCAAGCTCAAGCGCAACGTCATCCACGACTCCCACGCCGACGAGATCGAGGGCCTCTACACCAAGTAGAGGCAGCAACAACCACGCGAGCGGTTGGCACCCACAGGTGCCAACCGCTCGTTTGTTTGTCGGAGAGTTTGTTGGATTGCTGGGACAGCCGAGGTCCGCGTGTCGACAGCTACTTCAGGATGAGGACCAGCACGACAACCGCCAAGATCGCGGCGAGAATGAGCCACTCCCACTTGTCGCCGCCGTTCTTGTCGCCATCGTTCTGCCGTTCGGGCTCAGGTCTGTTGAGTGCACGGAATCCACTTGTCCATGGCGGCGGGGGCGGAAACGGACTCACAACAAACACCTTTCGAAGACTGCACTTTTTGGTCTGTGGGGCAAACGATCCGTGCCGGCGGTTTCGTTCCCGGTGGCGAGCGACGTCACACCACGGCCCCGGCCGACGCGCCGTGCTCAATGCGCGGTTATCGCGACCTGACCGAAAGATGTTGTCGCTGTGGGACACATCAGTGGAGCTGCCCGGTGGGTCGAGTTGCATCGTGTCGTTGTCTGAGAGAGACAACGCGGACCCGACCGCCGACGCCACGGCAGTCAGGCCGTCGCGCGAAGTCGCCCAACTCGCCTCGTAGGGTTGGCGGCTCAGCAGCGCCACCACAAATCTGTGATCCGGGCCGACGAACCCGGCGCTGTGGAGGTAGGCCGTCTGCTCGAAGCAACACATCCACCCTTGTTTGGCGACAGGCGTATTCAGCGCGCCAGGAGCGAGCAGACCGAAGTCTTGAGAGAACCCGTCGGCCGCCACGCGGGTGCCGACGCCAAAGCGCCCAGGATCAACTGACGGTCGGACTCCGGCATCTTCGACACACGTGCGTAGAGCCGAACGACATCGGCAGCCGAGGTGGCCATGTCGCCACCGCCCTGCCGACGAAGCCGCCGACCACACCGCGGCGGTCACCAGATCCAGCCGGCGTATGGCCGTCCACGTCCCGTGCACTGCCCACACCACACAGAAACGCACCGACAGATGCCGTCAGAATCAGTTGCACAGCGATCATCGCGACCGCGACGACCATGCGAACGGGCCGCGTGGAGGTCAGAGACGACGGACGCGCAGACATACTGAACTCCAGAGTCCTCGGGTTCAGCCCAGCCCGCCACCCGCGACGACGACTGGGCTCACGGATCACGTTCGCCGGCAACCCCTTCCGCGGGCCGAAGCGCCCATCCAGGAACCCAGTGGGTCACCTTCTCCTCTCTCCCCTTGGCCGGGATGGTGTAGGTGACCTTGCCGAACCATTCGCCCCATTCGGTCATGCCCCACTCGGTGAGCACTCCCGTCGTCTTCTTGCGGAATTGGAGTCCATCGGGGTGATAGGACCCTGAGTGATGGGGTTGATAGGCGTACAGCGTGATCAGATCGACCGTGACTGCCATATGCCCGACCCTCACAAAGGCCGGACGGCGCGGTTGCCCGCCGTCTCCCCCGATTCCGGCCGTCTTCATTGTTCGACCATACGTTCGAATGGGTGCTAGTCTCAAGCCCGGCGGGGCGGTCACCTGTGGACGTGGATTTCGGACATGGAGGAGCCGCCCTGTCTATCGGCAGCACATACGCCGCGGGCCGACTCGCCGCGGATCTGCGTTCAGTCACGACAGCGCCGACGTTTGCGTACGAAACTCCGGGCAGCCGCCGCAGAGATCTGTGGTGCGCGAGGGGGGACTTGAACCCCCACGTCCGTAGACACTGGAACCTAAATCCAGCGCGTCTGCCAATTCCGCCACTCGCGCGTGCAGAGCACAGCGTACCGGCTGACCAGCGCGTTGCAGTACTTAGGTACCGTCAAGATATGGCTCCCATCAAGCACCGGCATCGACCAGCACTCATCGTGCTGGTGATCGTCGCCGCGCTGGCATGTCTCGCGCTGGCGTGGTGGCAGTGGGATCGCTTCGAATCGAGCTCGGGTACTGGCCAGAACCTGGGGTACGCACTCCAGTGGCCGGCTTTCGCCATATTCGTGGTCTACGCGTACCGGCGATTTGTGGTGCTCGAGTCGGACCCCGTCGAAGTCCTGAAGCTGCAAACGAACAAGGGCATGACGGAGATTCCAGACGGAGTCCTGCCGCCTCGGCCCGCACCGGCGAGTCCCCCGCCGGACGACAGCCCCGAGAGCGACCAGCTGGCCGAATACAACCAGATACTCGCCGAACTCGCGGGCAACGACCCGCGCCAGACCGACCCCGAGATGGTCGACACCGACCCGCACACGAACAACACACGACGGAGCAATCAGTGACCGAGACCCCGGCCGAACAGACCGCGCCTGCAACCACGGCAACGCCGAGCAAGATCAAGGGCGCGTTGCTTCGGTACCGGGTGATGGCGTGGGTCACCGGCCTCTGGTTGCTGCTCCTCGTGGCCGAACTGGTCCTCAAATACGGCTTCGACGTCGACGCACTCGACTTCGTGCCGATTGTTCACGGTTGGGTGTACTTCGTGTACCTCATCATGGCCATCGACGTCGGCATCAAGGTCCGCTGGCCCTTGGGCAAGGCCGTCTACACCCTGATCGCCGGCACCATCCCGTTCCTGTCGTTCTGGGTGGAACACAAGCGCACCCAAGAGATCAAGGCACAGTTCGGGGTCTGAGGCCCGGCCAGGAGCGACTAGCTCCGTGCCAGTTCCTGCAGGGCGGGCACGAGTTGTGTCAGTGCACGACCGCGGTGACTGAGCGCGTCCTTCTCGGATGCAGACAACTCGGCCGCTGTCCGTCCGCACGCCGCCTCGTCATCGGGTACAAAAACGGGGTCATAGCCGAAACCGTTGTCGCCCAGGGGCGCATCGACGATGCGGCCACGCCATTCGCCGCGGACCACCACCTCCCCGGTGGCCGTCACCAGCGCGCACGCGGAGACAAAGGCCCCGCCTCGGCGCTCGGCAGGTACGTCGCGCATCTGGCCGAGCAGCAGCGAGGTGTTCGCCTCATCGTCGCCGTGGCGGCCCGACCACCGGGCGGACAACACGCCGGGCATACCACGCAAGGCATCCACCTCGATGCCCGAATCGTCTGCGATGCAGGCCAATCCGGTGGCGGCAAACCCGTCCCGAGCCTTGGCGAGGGCATTCTCTTCAAACGTGGCGCCGGCCTCGGGTGCCTCGTCGTACTCAGGCACCTCGTCGAGACCGACGACCTCGAGGCCGCTGATGCCGGCACGCTCGAGGACTCGCCGGAGTTCGGCGAGCTTCTTACTGTTACGGCTGGCGACCAGGAGACGCTGAGCCATCAGCTACCGAAAGCCTTGCGCTTGCCGGACACCTCGGGTTCGGGCAACGTGCCGGGGTACGGCAGGGCCAGAGCCTCGCGCTGAACCTCGAAGATCTTCTCGGTACCGAGCATCGCCATGTCGAGAAGGCGGTCGAGGGTCGATCGCGGGAAGGTCGCACCTTCGCCGGTGCCCTGGATCTCGACGAGGGTGCCGGTGTCGGTGGCGACCACGTTCATGTCCACCTCGGCGCGCGAATCCTCTTCGTACGGAAGGTCGATCCGCACCCGGCCATCCACGACGCCGACACTCACCGCGGCGATCGCGCACGAGATCGGCTGGGGGTCGGCCAGCTTGCCCGCGGCGTTGAGATAGGTGACCGCGTCGCAGAGCGCGACGTATGCGCCTGTGATCGCTGCGGTGCGGGTGCCGCCGTCGGCCTGGAGCACATCACAGTCGAGGGCGATGGTGTTCTCCCCCAACGCCGCCAGGTCGATACATGCACGCAGCGACCGGCCGATCAAGCGACTGATCTCCTGGGTGCGTCCACCGACCTTGCCCTTGACCGACTCGCGGTCGGACCGATCGTGCGTGGCGGCGGGCAACATCGCGTATTCCGCGGTCAGCCAGCCCAGTCCCGAGCCGCGCCGCCACCGCGGGACGCCTTCGGTGACGCTGGCCGTACACATCACCCGGGTCTGTCCGAATTCCACCAACACAGATCCGGCGGGGTGGTTGGTGAATCCGCGGGTGATGGTGACCTTCCGCAGTTCGTCGTCTACTCGGCCATCAGCGCGTCTACTCACACCGACACCCTATCGACACCACCTGACACCGTGGGCGGGTGCCCGATATCTCGTCCGAGCATCCCGGCAGTTCGTCAGCCGATATCGATCTGCTCGTCGCGACGCACGACGCGGATCGGGCCGTCGTACACCTCGCGGGCCTCGGCAAGCATGTCGTCGGGCCAGGTCCACGGTGGAAGATGGGTCAGGGCAAGGCTCTTGACGCCGGCCTTGGCCGCGGCCTCGCCTGCCTCCCTGCCGGACAGATGAAGGTTCGGCGGCCTGTTCTGCGGGTCGTGGGTCCACGACGCCTCACAGAGGAACACGTCGGCGCCCTGGGCCAGTTCGATGAGCTCATCGCACACGCCGGTGTCGCCGCTGTAGGCCAGTACCTCGCCACCCGGGCCGGTGATGCGAAGTCCGAACGTCGAAGGTGGATGGTTCACCTTCCGGGCGAGGATTCTCATCCCGCCCAGTTCGATCTCCTCCTGGTCGGTCCATGTGGACACGTCGAACGTGTCGCTGACGTCGTCGATCTTCCCCGGGTACTCCGATGATGCAGCGCCGATCCGGGCCGCTGTTCCGGGAGGTCCGATGAGTGTCCCCTTGCCGATGGCGGGAATCGGGTTGTAGCGGCGCCACACCAGCAGACCGGGCAGATCAAGGCAATGGTCGGCGTGCAGATGGCTCAGCATCACCGCGACCTCGTTGGGGTCGGCATGCTGCTGCAACGAACCCAGGACGCCGGGGCCGAAGTCCATCACCACCGGTTGGCCGCCGGGAACCGTTAGCAAATATCCGGACGCCGGCGAATCCGGGCCCGCCAAACTGCCCGAACAACCCAGCACGGTCAAACGCATGCAGCCATGCTGCCACGCCGGCTCACCTTGCCGTCGGCGGACGGCCGATCAGGCGTGTTGAACTGCGCCGATGGCAGGGCCGAGGAAACGTGTAGCCAGCCGGGCGAACATCTCGGGATCACCGGTGGCCTGAAAAACGCGGTCGGCGGGCACGTCGGAGGGCGGTCGTAGAAGGTCTGTGGATGTCAGCACCCGCAACACATCTTTGGCAGTTTCTTCGGCGCTCGAGACCAGGGTGACCTCATCTCCCACGGCCAACTGAATGACACCCGACAGCATCGGATAGTGCGTGCAGCCGAGCACCACCGTGTCGACGCCCGCCTGGGCCAGCGGCTCGAGGTATCCCTGCGCGAGGCCGAGAACCTGCCGACCGCTGGTGATCCCCCGTTCGACGAAGTCGACGAACCGTGGGCAGGGCACCGAGGTGATCACCGCGTTCTGGGCAGCGGCGAAGGAGTCCTCATAGGCACGAGACGCGATGGTGGCCTCGGTGCCGATGACACCGATGCGACCCGATCGGGTCGCCGCCACCGCACGGCGAACAGCGGGCAGCACAACCTCGATGACGGGCACGGGGTAGCGCTCGCGAGCATCACGCAGGCAGGCGGCCGATGCGGTGTTGCAGGCGATGACAAGAGCCTTGACACCGCGATCGACCAACTCGTCACCGATGGCGAGTGCGTGCGCTCGGATCTGGGGAATGGTCAACGGTCCGTAAGGCCCGTTGGCGGTGTCGCCGATGTAGATGATGTTCTCGGACGGCAACTGGTCGATCACCGCACGCGCCACGGTGAGACCGCCCACCCCCGAATCGAAGATGCCGATCGGCGCGTCCACATCCGCGCTCACAGGGCTGCGCCCCCCTTGTTCCCGAAACCGCTGGCGCCCATGCCGTTGCCGCCGTAGGGAGTCGGCGCGGCGCCGTCACCGCGCTTACGGTCCTTGCCGGAGAGATACCACGCGGCCAGCACTCCGCCGATCGCCCCGAAGAGATGGCCCTGCCAGGAGACGCGGCCGTCGGTGGGGACCACGCCCCACAGCACACCGCCGTAAACGACGAACACCACCACGCCCAGCAAGATCTGCCAGATGTCGCGGTTGAACAAGCCGCGAACCAGGATGTAGGTGAGCCAGCCGAAGATGATGCCCGAGGCACCGACCGTGACGACATACGACGGCGAGAAGAGCCAGACACCGAGACCGGACACAACCCACACGATGAGTGTCGTGACGATGAACCGCTTGGCCATCAGAACCAGGAAGCCGAGCACCATCCCCGGAATCGTGTTGGCCAGCAGGTGTTCCCACCCATCGTGCAGGAACGGCGAGAACACGATGCCCGAGAGACCGTCTGTCTCGCGCGACTCGATGCCCGCGCTGTCCAGGTCATGGTCGCTCACCGCGTCGATCGCCTCGACGACGTACAGCAGGGCGGTCAACGCGACGATGACCACCGCGGACCGCAGCCACAACGGCCAAGAGGTTCGCTTGGCCTCGGCGGACCCGGATGGCGTGAGTCCGCCACCGGCACCGCCGTACGGGCCGAGTGATCCGGTCATGTGTCTCCGATCAATGTCCGCTGATCAGGCCCAGAGATGGCCTTCGAGCCCTTCACCTGCTTCGTCGAGGCTACCTTCGTACACCCCCGTCGACAGATACTTCCATCCGGCATCGCACACGACAAAGGCGATGTCCGCGCGTTCACCGGCCTTCCCGGCCTTGCGCGCAACGCCGAGGGCAGCATGCAGAATGGCCCCGGTCGAGATACCGGCAAAGATTCCTTCGCTCTCGATCAGCTCCCGGACGCGGCGAACGGCGTTGTGGCTGTCGACCGAGTACCGCATCGACAAGATCGTCTCGTCGTACAACTCGGGCACAAAACCCTCATCGATGTTGCGAAGTCCGTAGACCTCGTCGCCGTAACGCGGTTCGGCAGCCACGATCTGGACTTCTGGACGGGCCTCGCGCAGGTACCGTCCGACACCCATGAGAGTGCCGGTGGTGCCGAGTCCGGCAACGAAATGGGTGATTTCCGGCAGGTCGGCGACGATCTCGGGACCGGTGCCCTCGTAATGCGCGAGCGCATTCGCAGGATTGCCGTATTGGTAGAGCATCACCCAATCGGGGTTGTCCACCGCGAGTTCCTTCGCCATCGCCACGGCCTTGTTCGACCCGCCGGCCGCGGGTGAGGAGATGATCTCCGCCCCGAACATGGTCAGCAGCTGACGTCGTTCGATCGACGTGTTCTCAGGCATCACGCAGATGAGCTTGTAGCCCTTGAGTTTTGCGGCCATCGCCAGCGAGATGCCGGTGTTGCCGCTGGTCGGTTCCAGGATGGTGTCCCCCGGCTTGAGGGCGCCGTCGGTCTCGGCCTGCTCGATCATGCGCAGCGCCGGTCGGTCCTTGATCGACCCGGTCGGGTTGCGGTCCTCCAGCTTGGCCCACAGCCGGATCGCCGGCCCGCTGTCATCAGCGTGCCAGCGCGGCGACAGCCGTTGCAGCCCAATGAGCGGGGTGCCGCCGACAGAGTCGATCAGCGATTCGTAGCGGGTCATCGAGGTACGGTCAGCCGCCGGCGACCGCGGGCAGGATGGTGACCTCGTCGCCGTCCGCCACGGAGGTGTCCAGGCCACCGGAGAACCGTACGTCCTCGTCGTTGACGTACACGTTGACGAAGCGGTGGAGTTTGCCGGACGCGATCAGCCGGTCCTTGAGCCCCTCGTGGCTGGCGTCGAGGTTGTCGATCAACTCACCGAGCGTCGCCCCACTGGACTCGACCCGCTTGTTGCCGTCGGTATAAGTACGCAAGATTGTCGGGATGGAAACGGTTACTGCCATGGCGAACTCCTTATTTGTGGCCGATCTGTGCTGTGCGTTGTGGCACACGGCTAGTGGTCGTCGATGGTGATCTGTTCTTCGGTGACCGAGCCGTCAACGATCCGATAACTGCGAATCTCCTCGCTGTCGGCATCGCGGGTCGAGATCAGCACGTAGTGGGCATTCGGTTCGGATGCGAACGAGATGTCGGTTCGGCTCGGATAGGCCTCGGTCGCGGTGTGCGAGTGGTAGATCACCACAGGCTCCTCGTCGGCCCGATCCATCTCGCGCCACACCTTGAGCTGCTCCCCGGAGTCGAAGCGGTAGAACGTCGGGCTGCGCTCGGCGTTTGTCATCGCGATGAACCGCTCGGGCCGGTCCGAACCCTCCGGTCCGGCGATCACCCCGCATGCCTCGTCGGGATGGTCGGCGCGGGCGTGCGCCACCATCTGGTCCACCAGCGATCGACTGATGTTGAGCACTCCCACCTCCGTTGTCACGCACCCGTCACCGAAGTGCAAATGCTGAAGGCAACGTCTGGCGGTAGGACGGTATTCCGGCAATCGGATCAGCCGACAGGACAGCCTTGACGATGGCCCGCTGAACGGCAGTGGCCGCCGCTTCCCCGACCACCGCTACGAGGGCAGCTTGCTGGTTCATCCCCATCGGGATCGCCGGTGCCTCGCCGTCCCCCGGGGTTGGTGTCACTGCGCCGGTGGCAACAGCGAACAATGTGTCCCCGTCAAGCGGCGAGTGCGCCGGTCGAATGGCTCGTGCCAGACCGTCGTGCGCTGTCATTGCAACCCGTGTGGCCGCTGCCGGGTCCAGAGCGGCATCGGTGGCGATCACCCCGATCGTGGTGTTCAGTGCCGTTGATTTGGTTGTGAGCGAACGCAGTTGAGCAATCTCCTCGATTGCGGGAGGACGTAGCCCGTAGTAGTCGAGTTCTGAGGGACCCGCACCCCAGGGCACACCGGTGGACGGATCGATCACTGCCCCGACCGGATTCGCCACCACCAGCGCCGCCACCGTGATGCCCGTGGCCGGCCCGCTGGTGATGCGGATACTCGCCGACCCGACGCCACCTTTCAGTTCGCCGGCCCGTGCCCCGGCTCCTGCGCCCACCGAACCGGATGCCACATCGGTGCTCGCCGCTGCTGCCGCCCGCTCCCCGAACTCGCGATCCGGCCGCGCCGACCAGTCGCCCACAGCGAGGTCGAAGATCACCGCGGCGGGAACGATCGGCACCACCGAACCTTGTTTGTCCATGACAAGACCTGTGCCCTGCTCCTCCAGGAATGTCATCACCCCGTCGGCGGCGGCGAGACCGTAGGCGCTCCCGCCCGTGAGGACCACGGCATGGGCTTGCTGCACAGTGTTGGTGGGATCGAGGAGGTCGGTTTCACGGGTGCCGGGGCCCCCGCCGCGTACGTCCACGGCCGCGACTGCACCGTCCGGCAGCAGCACGACGGTGGTTCCCGTGGCCCATCCCGCGCCGGCCTGATCTTCCGTGGCCACGCTGACCTCGTCGTCGACCCGCTGGTGGTGTCCGACTCGCACGCCGCGCACGTCGGCGATCGAGTCAGTCGGCCCCGGAATCATGGCTTGTTCCTCACTTTCGGGCCCGCATCGAGATCATTTCCCGATCAGGGCGACGACAAGAAGTTCCTGGACAACCGTCAGCCAGTGGTAGACGTCGAGGTGAGCAGCCATCGGATCACCCTCGGGCAATTGATCGGGAGTCGACTCGCTGATCCCGATCATCGCACCGAGTGCGAGCCGTACGTCGTTGATCGCCGAGAGCCACTGATCGGCCTCGGCCTCGGTGAGCGACACCGGCCCGCCGCCGCTGGGCAACGAGTCCAGAACTGCTTGGGCCGCTTGCTGTTTGGCCGAGATGATGTGCGGTTCGTGCAGACTGCGCAGGGCGCCGTTCAGATCTCCGGTGACCGCGTCCACCGACGTCGACTCGTCTTGGTCGGGTCGATGGAAATCTGGGAACAGGCGCCCCAGCGTCACGTCTGACGGCGGTTCGGAGTGTCCTGCCTCGATCCCGGTGAGATCGGCGAGTTCGTCGGACGGCGCCGTGGACTGCCGTTCGTCGAGCAACTCGGTCATCGACGTGATCAGAGATGCGATCAGATCCGACTCGTGAGAGTCCAGCTCAGTGGTGATCCGGAGCCGTTCGCCGGAACCACGCCGCTTCCAATTGCGCACGCGGCTCAGCTGTCCCGCTGCATAGTGGCCCACAGACCTGCCGCGTGGAGCTTTTGGACATCCAATTCGACCTTGTCGCGGTCACCGGTCGACACGACCGCCTTGCCCTCGGTGTGCACCTGCATCATCAGCTCCGCCGCCCGTGTCTCGCTGTACCCGAACAGCTTCTGGAACACGTACGTGACGTATCGCATCAGGTTCACCGGGTCGTCCCACACGATGGTCACCCAAGGCCGATCAACTGCCTGGTCACGTTCGGCGACGGCGGTACTCGACGGGGTAGCCTCGTGCTGACCGTCGCCCGCTGCCGACACAGGGCCGAAGTGGTGCGGTGCGGTCATCATCTGTCCGCGCATGGCCCTAGGGTACCGATAGTGACCGCTTCGAACACAGCGCTGCTGACCGATCAATATGAGCTCACCATGGTCGCCGCAGCACTCGCCGACCAGAGCGCCCATCGGACGTGCACCTTCGAGGTTTTCGCGCGGCGGCTGCCCGATGGGCGTCGTTACGGCGTCGTCGCAGGTACCGGCCGTCTGATCGACCAGCTCACCAACTTCACCTTCGGACCCGAACAGCTTGCGGTGGTCGAGAAGTTCCTCGACGACGAGACGCTGTCGTGGCTCGCCGACTATCGGTTCTCCGGAGACATCAACGGATACGCCGAGGGCGAGCTCTACTTCCCCGGTTCGCCCATCCTCACCGTCCGCGGCACTTTCGCCGAAGCCGTCATGCTCGAGACGTTGGCGTTGTCGGTGCTCAACCACGACAGCGCCATCGCGTCGGCCGCCGCCCGGATGGTCACCGCGGCAGGGTCACGGCCCATCATCGAGATGGGGTCGCGACGCACCCACGAGGAGGCGGCCGTCGCCGCGTCGCGAGCCGCGTACCTGGCCGGGCTCTCGGCCACGTCGAACCTCGAAGCCGCCCACCGCCACGGCGTACCGAGCGCCGGCACCAGCGCCCACTCGTTCACCCTGGTGCACACCACCGCGGACGGACCCGACGAGAAGACCGCTTTTGCGGCCCAGATCGCCAAACTCGGTGTCGGCACCACCTTGCTGGTGGACACGTACGACATCACGCAGGGCGTCGCCAACGCGATCGAGGTCGCCGGGTCCCAGCTCGGTGGTGTCCGTATCGACTCCGGCGACCTCGGGGTGCTCGCCCGCCAGGTCCGCAAGCAACTCGACGACCTCGGTGCCACCGGCACACGCATCGTGGTGTCGGGAGACCTCGACGAATACGCAATAGCTTCGCTACGCGCCGAACCGGTCGACGTCTACGGGGTGGGCACATCGCTGGTCACCGGATCCGGTGCGCCGACAGCAGGTATGGTCTACAAGCTCGTGGAGGTCGACGGACTCCCTGTCGCAAAACGCGCCAGTCACAAGGAGTCTCGTGGCGGGGCCAAGACCGCTGTCCGTACCGCAAAACAGTCCGGCACCATCGTCGAGGAGGTCATCTACCCGAGTGGTGGCTCTGAACCGACGCTCGACCTGCCCGCCCGACCGCTTCAGATCCCACTCGTCAGGGGCGGTAAACCGGTGGAAGGCCTACCGTCACTGACCCAATCGCGTGACCACCTCGCCGCAGGCCTGGTCTCGCTTCCGTGGGAAGGTTTGGGACTCTCGCATGGGGATCCCGCCATCCCGACCCGATTCATCGCACCGTGAGGGGAATGATGTGAGCGAACCCATCCGCACCGCCTTGCTCATCGTCGACGTGCAGAACGATTTCTGTGAAGGCGGATCTCTTGCCGTCAAAGGCGGCGGTGCCGTCGCCGCAGCCGTGACCGCTTACATCAGCCGCGACCACGGGTACCACGCGATCGTGGCCACCCGCGACCATCACATCGACCCCGGCGACCACTTCTCCGACAACCCCGACTTCGTCGACAGCTGGCCACCGCACTGTGTCAAAGGGACGCCGGGAGTGGACTTCCACCCCTCGCTTGCCACCGACACACTCGATGCTGTGTTCAGCAAGGGTGAATACAGCGCGGCGTACTCCGGGTTCGAGGGATTCGACGATTCCGGTGCCGGATTGGCGGACTGGTTGAGAGACAAGCAGATCAACGCCGTCGACATCGTGGGACTGACAACCGACCACTGCGTGGTGGCGACCGCGCTCGACGCACAGGCGTCCGGTTTCACCACACGGGTGTTGTTGCGCTACACCGCCGGAGTCAGCCCGGACACCACCAAGACAGCCATTGCCCGGATGACCGAGGCCGGCATCGGCGTGATCACCGGTGTGTCCGCGGCGGACCGTCCCGCATGATCTGGTGGCATGACACAGACCTGAGCCGCCGTGGGCGATCACGGTGACGTCCATACCCGAGGTACCCGAACTGCTCGCCTCCGCGGTGCAGGCGCTCGGAGGCGCCAAACGTGATGGTCAGCTCAAAATGGCTTCAGCCGTGGCACATTCGATCGACACCGGGGAACATCTGGCCGTCCAGGCAGGCACCGGAACCGGTAAGTCCCTCGCGTACCTGGTGCCGTCGCTGCGCCATGCCGTGGACACCGGGCACACGGTGGTGGTGTCGACTGCGACCATCGCCTTGCAACGCCAGCTCGTCGACCGCGATCTCCCGCGCACCGCAAAAGCGCTCACCAAACCTCTCGGCCGTGCACCAGAGTTCGCGATCCTCAAGGGCCGAGGAAACTATCTGTGCCTCAACAAAATCCATGCCGGAACCATCGAGGAACCCGACGGGGAACTCTTCGACGCTTTCACCGCATCTCGGATGGGACGCGAGGTCACGCGAGTCCGCGAATGGTCGTCGGACACCGATACCGGTGACCGCGACGACCTCGAGCCCGGCGTATCGGACCGGGCCTGGCGACAGGTCAGCGTCAGCGCGAGAGAGTGCTTGGGAGCAACCAATTGCTCGTACGGGGCCGACTGCTTTGCCGAGAAGGCGAAGGCGAAGGCAGGCGCGGCCGATCTCGTTGTGACCAACCACGCGCTGCTGGCCATCGACGCGATGAGCCAGGCCACGATCCTGCCCGACCACGACGTGGTGGTGGTCGACGAGGCCCACGAACTCGCCGACCGGATCACAGCTGTGGCCACCGCAGAGATCTCGGGCACTTCCATCGCAGGTGTGGCCCGGCGCTGCGGGAAGTTGATCGACCAGGAGATCGCCGACGACATCGAGGGCAGCGGCGAGTTGATCGAGTCCCTCCTCGAACAGCTCGAACCCGGCAGATGGAGCGGGCTCCCCGACGGCGCTCCGCCGGCGCTCGCGTCGTTGCGTGACCGTCTGTGGAAGGCGCACACCGCCATCGGGCCCGCCAAACGAAGTGGCGAGGTGGACGCCGACGCCAGTGCCGCCCGCTCGGCCGCGCTCACCTCTCTGGAAGAGATGCACGACACCGCCGTGCGGATTCTGGCGGCGTTCGACGATCCCGACGAATCGCGCCGCCTGGACGTCGTCTGGGTCGGGGACGACCTGGTGCGAGGTGAACGCAAACGCGTGCTCAGGGTGGCCCCCTTGTCGGTCGGCGGGCTCTTGCGTGCCTCACTGTTCGCCAAGGCGACAGTGATCCTGACGTCGGCCACACTGACCGTCGGCGGTTCGTTCGACGGGTTGGCGGCCGGCTGGGGATTGCCGCCACACCGCAGCGGCGATGCCGGATCCGACGTCGACTCCGACGCAATCAAATCGGCGCAGAGCATCACCGCAATCGGCAAGCCGCCGCCGTCCGATGAGAAGAAGATGCGGTGGAACGGGCTCGACGTCGGCTCCCCCTTCGACCATCAGAAGGCCGCAATTCTGTATGTCGCAAAACATCTGCCCGCACCGGGCCGCGACGGCATCTCCACCCGCACGCTCGACGAGATGGTGGAATTGATCACCGCCGCAGGCGGCCGCACGCTCGGGCTGTTCTCTTCGATGCGCGCCGCCAAAGAGGCAGCCGAGGCCGTTCGCACCCGGATCGAGCTCCCGGTCCTCTGCCAGGGCGACGGCGCGACGGGGGCCCTGGTGAAAGAGTTCGCCGCAGACGAGAAGACCTGTCTGTTCGGCACTCTCTCGTTGTGGCAGGGGGTGGACGTGCCGGGCCCGTCACTCAACCTCGTCCTCATCGACCGGATCCCCTTCCCACGACCGGACGATCCCCTGCTGATGGCGCGTCAGCGTGCGGTTGCGGCCCGAGGAGGCAACGGCTTCATGGCCATCGCTGCCACCCACGCGGCGCTGTTGATGGCGCAGGGTACGGGCCGTCTACTCCGGTCGACGTCCGACCGAGGAGTGGTGGCCGTGCTCGACTCACGTTTGGCGACGGCACGCTATGGAAACTACCTACTCGCGTCGTTACCACCTTTTTGGCGGACCACCGATGCCCAGCTGGTACGGGGTGCACTGACCCGATTGCAGGGCGCCGGCGCCGGGTGAGGGTGTCCGAGCCCGAGCCGATCGGGCCCGGGTCGCCTACGGTGGTGGTGCACGCGACGACATGACAGCGTTGGGCGACAACACTCTCGAAAGGTGGCGGACTCATTGATAGGGCGCATCGGGATCGATGACATTGCCCCGGTAGTCTCATCCGGACAGTTTGCCGCGAAAGCGGTTGTCGGAGAGACTTTTCCAGTCACCGCAACAGTCTGGCGCGAAGGCCATGACGCGGTGGCGGCCACTCTGCACGTGGAAGGTCCCGCCCGCGGCGGCACCTTCGACGTCCGGATGGTCCCGGCAGCAGAACCAGATACCTTCAACGCCGTCTTCAGTCCGACCAGCATCGGATATTGGACGTACCGCATCGACGCATGGAGTGATCCGTTCACCACCTGGCGCGACGCGATGGACAAGAAGCTCGCCGCGGGTCAGGGAAGTGCGGAGCTCGCCAACGACATCGAGCGCGGGGCCCGCCTCCTGGACCGGGCCCTCGACCTCGTCCCCCCGAGTGATCGCGACGTCGTCGCGGGCGCATCGGCATCCTTGCGTGATGGCAATGCCGATCTGCCCGATCGTGTCGGACCGGCGCTCTCGGCCGAAGTAGCTCAATTGCTGACCGATCACCCCGTTCGCGAACTGATCACCAAGAGCCGCACCCACCGGGTCTGGGTGGACCGCACCAGGGCACTGTTCGGATCCTGGTACGAGTTGTTCCCTCGTTCCACCGGCGGATGGGACAACGAGGGACATCCGGTGCACGGCACGTTCCTGACTGCGGCCGAGGACCTTCCCCGCATCGCCGACATGGGATTTGATGTGGTCTACCTGCCCCCGATCCACCCGATCGGAGAGGTGAATCGCAAGGGACCGAACAACTCCGTCACCGCTGGACCAGAAGATGTGGGTTCCCCGTGGGCCATCGGGTCTGCAGACGGTGGCCACGACGCCATCCATCCCCGCCTCGGGTCACTCGACGACTTCCACTACTTCCGCCACCGCGCCGAGGAGCTCGGCATGGAGGTGGCTCTCGACCTGGCGTTGCAATGCGCTCCGGACCATCCGTGGACCACCGAGCACCCCGACTGGTTCACGATCGAACCCGACGGCAGCATTCGCTACGCCGAGAACCCACCCAAGAAGTATCAAGACATCTACCCCCTGAACTTCGACGACGACCGCAACGGGATATTCAGAGGCGTCCTGAAGGTGGTGCTGCACTGGGTTGCCCAGGGCGTCAAGATCTTTCGGGTCGACAACCCTCACACCAAGCCACCAGACTTCTGGGAGTGGCTGATCATCGAGGTGAAGAAGCGCGACCCCGACGTGCTGTTCCTGGCCGAGGCATTCACCCGGCCCGCCCGCCTCTACGGCCTGGCGAAACTCGGGTTCACGCAGTCCTACACCTACTTCACGTGGCGGACCGCCAAGTGGGAGTTGACCGAGTTCGGCAACGAACTGGCCGAGAACGCCGACATCGCCCGCCCCAACCTCTTTGTCAACACGCCCGACATCCTGCACGAAAGTCTGCAGCACGGCGGCCCCGGAATGTTCGCGTTACGTGCCGCGCTGGCGGCGACGCTGTCGCCGACGTGGGGCGTGTACAGCGGCTACGAGTTGTATGAGGGCCAGGCGGTACGCGAGGGCAGCGAGGAATACCTGGATTCGGAGAAATATCAGCTCCGGCCACGGGATTACAAAGGTGCTGCGAGCCGGGGCGAGTCGTTGGAGAACTGGCTTCGCTCGCTCAACGAGATCCGCCGACGGCATCCGGCGCTCCAACAGCTGCGGTACCTCAAGTTCCACCACGTGGACAACGACGCACTGATCGCATATTCGAAGTTCGATCCGAAAACCGGGGATACGGTGGTTGTCGTGGTGAACATCAATCCTTATGGAGCAGAAGAATCCACCCTGTGGCTGGACATGTCCTCACTCGGCTATGACTGGCAGGACCGCTTCAGCGGAGTCGACGAGGTGACCGGCGAGAACTTCCACTGGGGTCAGGCCAACTATGTTCGGCTCGAACCCTGGCGTCAGGTGGCCCACGTGGTCGCGTTGCCCCCCATGCCCGAAGAGGCCCGCGCGGCCCTGTCGTTCCGGACTCCGTCATGAGCGCCGCCGCCTCCGAGGCACCCGACGCAGCTGTGACCGAAGGTGATCTGCATCGATTGCTGTCGGGTACACATCACAATCCGCACGGTCTACTGGGAGCACATCCGGCCGGTGACCACACCATCCTGCGCACGCTCAAACCCGATGCCGTGTCGGTGAGCGCCGTGATCGGTGGAGTCGACTACCCACTGACACACCAGGAATCGGGATTGTTCGTCGCGGCCGTGCCGCTGACCGACCTGATCGACTACCGATACCGGGTGAGCTATCCCGCGGACGAATCGGGAGTGGCGGACCGGGAGTTCGTGGTCGCCGATGGATACCGATTCCTGCCGAGTCTCGGCGAACTCGACATCCATCTCTTCACCGAAGGCCGCCACGAGCGGCTCTGGGAGATCCTCGGACCGCAATCACGTGTGTACTCCACACCTGACGGCGAGGTGACCGGGACGAGTTTTGCCGTGTGGGCACCCAATGCCCAGGGCGTCACCGTGATCGGGAGCTTCGACGGTTGGCGTGGTCACACGGCGCCGATGCGGTCCCTCGGTTCCAGCGGGGTGTGGGAGGTGTTCATCCCCGACATCGGACCGGGTACCACCTACAAGTACCGGATCACCGGCAATGACGGGGTGGTGCGCGAAAAGGCCGACCCCATGGCCCGCGCCACCGAGATCCCGCCCAAGACCGCATCTGTCATCCCCGAGACGTCGTTCGAATGGTCGGACGACACATGGGTTGCCCAGCGTGAAGAGTCCGACGCCACCATCGAACCGATGAGCGTCTACGAGGTCCATCTGGGCTCGTGGAGACAAGGCCTCACCTACCGTGAGCTGGCCGAACAACTCGGTGACTACGTCATCGAACTCGGCTTCACACATGTCGAGTTGCTGCCCGTGTCGGAGCACCCGTTCGGCGGTTCATGGGGATACCAGGTCACGTCGTACTACGCCCCCACGTCACGCTTCGGAAGTCCTGACGATTTCCGGTTCTTCGTCGATCACCTGCATTCGCTCGGGATCGGCGTGATCGTGGACTGGGTGCCCGCCCACTTCCCGAAGGACGCCTGGGCGCTGGCCCGCTTCGACGGCACCGCGCTCTACGAGCACGGCGACCCTCAGCGAGGCGAGCAGCTCGACTGGGGCACGTACGTGTTCGACTTCGGACGCAACGAGGTCCGTAACTTCCTGGTCGCGAACGCGCTCTACTGGTTTGACCAGTTCCACATCGACGGCTTACGGGTGGACGCCGTCGCATCGATGTTGTACCTCGACTACTCCAGGCCCGAAGGGGGCTGGACGCCGAACATCCACGGCGGCCGCGAGAACCTCGAGGCCGTGCAGTTCATCCAGGAGATGAACGCGACCGTCCACAAGCATCACCCCGGGGTGGTCACGGTCGCCGAGGAGTCCACCTCGTGGCCGGGCGTCACCCGCACCACCAACCTCGGAGGCCTCGGCTTCTCGATGAAGTGGAACATGGGATGGATGCACGACACGCTCGGGTTCCTCGGGCGTGACCAGATCCATCGCAGCTTCCACCACCACGAGATCACCTTCTCGCTGATGTACGCGTGGAGCGAGAACTTCGTGTTGCCGATCAGCCACGATGAGGTGGTGCACGGCAAAGGCACGCTGTGGTCGCGGATGCCGGGAGATTCCAGGACGAAGGCGGCTGGGGTCCGCGCGCTGCTCGCGTACATGTGGGCCCACCCGGGCAAGCAACTGTTGTTCATGGGCCAAGAGTTCGCACAGACCCCTGAGTGGTCGGAGGAGCGCAGCCTGGCCTGGGAGCAACTCGAGGGCTGGGAAGGTGAGCTGCACAGCGGAGTCCAGTCGCTGGTCTCCGACCTCAACAGCGTCTACAAACGTCACCCTGCTCTCTACAGCCAGGACATCACGCCGAATGGCTATTCCTGGATCGACGCCAACGACACCGCGGGCAACATCATCAGTTTTCTGAGATGGGGATCCGACGGTTCGGTGATGGCCTGCGTATTCAACTTCTCCGGCACCACTCGCACCGACTACCGGGTGGGACTACCGCTGACGGGTTCGTGGGACGAAGTGCTGAACACCGATGCGCCGTCCTACGCCGGCAGCGGGGAAGGCAACCTCGGGCAGGTCATCGCCGAGGAAGAATCGTGGCATGGTCGACCGGCCTGTGCTCGCCTCACGCTTCCGGCGAATGGTGCCATCTGGCTCACTCCGGCAGCCGCCACCGACTAGCACGGATCGGCGCGGCTAGAGTTTGGTCGTGGCCCATAGCTCCCGGCGAACGCCGGTTCTGATCGGTGCGCTGGTGGGGGCCTGTCTGATGCTCGTATCGGCGTGCGCCACGCGCGAGGAGCGTCAGGTGGTCAGCGGTGAAGCGGTGTCGGCGTACGCCGACCCGTTCACCGTCGCCGGGCTTCCCGTCACAGACGGGCCCAACGGACTCCGTGATGACGCGGCGGACACGGCGCTCGACATCCGCGGGGGCGACGACGGTGAGATCGACGACCTGATGGGTGCCGCGCTGGCAGACCTGGAGACGTACTGGAAGCAGGCATTCGAGCCCGCCTTCAAAACGAGTTTCAAAACCGGCCTGTCCTTCGTCTCATGGGATGCCGAGTCTCCCCAGAGCCGGTCGGTGCTGTTCTGCAACGAACCGACCTTCGGTCAGGTCAATGCGGCCTTCTGCCCCACGCGCGATGAGATCGGCTGGGACCGCGGAGTTCTGATGCCGGCTTTGGCGGACGCATTCGGTCCGATGGCGCCTGTCACGGTGATCGCGCACGAATACGGCCACTACATCCAGATGATCGGCGGTTTCGACAAGGACACCTCGCCCATCGTCAGCGAGCAGCAGGCCGACTGTCTCTCCGGGAACTTCATCCGGTGGATCGCCGAAGGCAACGGCGAGTTCCTTCAGATCAACACCGGGGACGGGCTCAACACCGCGGTGGCCGCGCTGATCTCCGCACGCGACAGCCGCCGGGGCCGGTCCGATCACGGCACCGCCTTCGAGCGGGCCCTCGCGTTCGAGAAGGGTTTTCGGTCTGGACCGGCGACGTGCGCAGCGATCACCGAACTGACGATCGACGACCTGCGTGACCAGATGCCACCGAGGTTCGACAATGCCGGGGCCATCGACACCTCCCCGTTCACCGAAGCCGGCCTGGAGTCGGTGGTGCAGTCGGTCGAGGCGTTCTTCGACCTGCCGGACACCGCCCGGCCGTCGGTGCTCACCGACCGGATCGAGCAACCGTGCGGCGGGACGTCCGACCAACAGGCCGCGCTGCCTGTCGCGTTCTGCCCGGACACCAACACCGTCTCGATGGACCCTGATGAACTAGCCCTGATCGCGACCAACGGAACCAGCGGACCGTCTGGGCTGCCGAGCTTCATCGGTGGGGACTTCAGTGCGTATTCGCTTGTCGCTTCCCGGTATTCACTTGCGACACAACGCGCGCGAGGCCAAGTGCTGGACCAGCCGGTGACCGCGGCCCGGGCTGCCTGTTTCACCGGCCGGTGGGCACGGTCGACAGCGGACTCCGGAACGTTCACGCTGCGCGGAGGTGACCTCGACGAATTGGTGTCGGGTCTACTCGTGAGTGGCGCGGTCGCCAGCGATGTGGCCGGTCGGTCGTTACCGAGCGGGTTCTCACGGATCGCGGCCTTCTCGGCCGGTTACTTCGGTGACGAGAAGGGCTGCGCCCGCTACGACCCGTAGGTCTCGACAGGTCAGTGCTGAATCGGCCGTCAGGAGTCGGTCAGTGCAGGGTCGCTCAGTACAGAGTCGGTCAATACAGGGCGGTCGCCAGCTTGCGCCGGGCCGCGACCACAAACGGCTCCGCCGGGTCGAACAGCTCGAACAGTTCCAGCAGCCGGGTCCTTGCCCTGGTCCGCTCGTCGCCACTGGTCTTCGCGATCACCGCAACGATGCGGTCGAAGGCTGCCTCCGGCTGCTGATTCAACAGTTCGACATCCGCGGCCGCCAGGTGGCCATCGACGTCGTCGGCCTCGAGGTCCGTGAGCGACGCGGGATCGTGGCCTTGTGCCCTCGATACGAACTCGAGATTGCGGACAAGCGATGCGGCCTCGACGTTGTCGGGTTCGGACGCCGCGATGTCCCTGTAGTCGGCGAGAGCACCGTCGATGTCGCCACTGTTCAGCTTGTCTTCGGCCGCTGCCATCCGTGGATCGACCGGTTCGGGCTGCGGCTCATCGGAGTCGTCAGCCGGAGCTCCGGTGAAGGTGTGTTCGTACTTGGCCAGGATGTCGTCGACCCACCCCTGGATCTGGGCGGCAGGCTGTGCGCCGGCGAAAGCCGACACCGGCTGGCCACCGGCGATCGCCACCACGGTCGGGATCGACTGGACCCCGAACAGCTGCGCGATGCGGGGGTTGGCGTCCACGTCGACCTTGGCCAGCACCCACTTGCCTCCCGACTGCTGCGCAAGGGCTTCTAGCGTCGGTGAGAGTTGTTTGCAGGGCCCACACCAGGTTGCCCAGAGATCGACGAGTACCAGCACTTGTTCCGAACGTGCGACGACATCGGACTCGAAGTCGGCTTCGGTGACGTCATAGACGGCAGGAAAGGCGCCGCCTGCCGGCACTGGTGATGCCGAGGTGGGCGGGCCCGACGCGGGCGGCGTCGCCGGCCGGTTGGGTTGTGCGTGTTGGGCATCGGCCCGCTCTTTGAGAACGGACAGATCCACTGCCCCGGACATCGCCGCTGCAGCTCGGGCAGCAGCCTGTTGACGTGGTTGCGGTCTGCTCACCCGTCCAGTCTGGCACGGTCAGAGACCGTGTGGTGCCCCGGTCCGCCCGCGTTCGCCAGCAGCGGACGCATGTTTCTGCCCAGACCCGGCGTCACCCGCACGCGGCCGGACCACCGGCGCCGCCACGAACGCGAACGCCATGCCGGCTGCAGCGATCCAGAGCGCGATGCCGAGAGAGAACCAACTGCTCACCGGACCGATCACCGCGGGTCCCGCAAGCATTCCGACGTACCCGCACCCGACAACCAGTGAGATGGTCTGGCCACTGGACCGGCTGGAGATGTTGCCGGCCGCGGTGAACAGCTGCGGCACCCCGCCTGCCACTCCGAGGCCGAAGATCGCCCATCCGATGACACTGAGCACCGGTGTCGGCGAACAGATCACCAACGTCATACCGACCATGGCGATCGCAGATCCCAGGCGCAGTACCGCAACCGGTCCCAGCCGCGTACTCACCGTGTCGGCCGAGAAGCGTCCGACCACCATCGTGGCGCTGAATGCGCCGAATGCGATTGCTCCGACGGCCTCCGGCTGGTCGTAACGTTCCACCAGGTACAGCGCACTCCAGTCGTAGGCGGTTCCTTCGGCCAGCATCAGACCGAAAGCAACCGCGGCCAGCAGGGCGATCCTTCCCCACGGCCGCCGCGACGCGGCGGCGTCTCCTGTCTCGCCGGGTTCGCCTGGCTCTCCGTCGGTGTTGCCGGTGATCAGAGTGTTCGACAACAACAAAGCGCAGCAGATCGCCAGTGCGCAGCAAGTCCCCAACGTGGCCAGCAGGGGCAAGTCCACTGCGAGGGTGGCGGCGACCGCCCCTGAGCCGACCAGTCCGCCGATCGAGAAGAACCCGTGGATCGAGGACATGATCGGGCGGCCATAGATCCGTTCGATGAGCACGGCCTGCGTGTTCATGGAGACATCGAGGGCACCGTTGCAGAATCCGAACATCACCATTGCCGCCGCAAGGGTGATCGGTCCGGTGGCCAGGCCCGGCAGAACGATCGCAACAGCCAACGCGATTGCGCTGATCACAGTGGGTCCTCGCGAGCCGAAACGGTCGATCAGTGGTCCGAGCAGCTGCATGCCGACAAACGCCGATGCGCCCAACGTCAGCAACAGTCCACCGAGAGTCGCGTTGTCGACGCCCGTTCGGTCCTGGATCACCGGGATGTGGGCGACCCACATCGATGCCAACAGACCGTTAAGGGCAAAGATGCCGGACACCGCCACGCGCACGGCACGTGACGCGTGCGCGCTGGCGGCGGTATGCGTTGTCAGGAGGTGGCGGCCCGGGTCGGGGCGTCGGTCGCGTCGAGATGTCTGTTCCGCTTGGCCCAGATCTCGAAGATCAGGGTTCCGAACGGTGGGATGCTCGCAACGAGGGCGAGTCCGGTCGTGACCAGGCTCCACCGCAGGCGCCACGCAGTGAACAGAGCAACCACGATGTAGGCCACGAAGACCACCCCGTGCGTCATGCCCGGAATGGCGACGGCCTCTTCATGGCCGAGGACCCATTTGAAGAACATGGCGATCAGCAGGGCCAGCCAGGTCACGGCCTCAGCGATGGCAACAACACGGAAGATCTTTGCGGTGAGGTCGGTGGAGATCATTGTGCGGGCACCTTGATGATCAGCGCGTCACCCTGGCCGCCGGCTCCGCAGAGCGCTGCTACTCCGGTACCGCCGCCACGGCGGGCCAGTTCGAAGGCAAGGTGCAGAGTGATCCGCGCACCGGACACACCGATCGGGTGACCGAAAGCGATCGCACCGCCGTTGACGTTGACCTTGTCGTCACTGAGCCCCAGCTCGGCGGTGGCCGCCAGACCCACTGCGGCGAACGCCTCGTTGATCTCGACGAGATCGAGATCGGCAGGTTCGATGCCGGCACGCTTACAGGCCTTCAGGATGGCCCGCGACGGCTGGTGCTGCAGCGTGGAATCCGGTCCGGCGACCACGCCGTGGGGCCCGATCTCGGCCAGCCATTCCAGTCCCAGCTCGGTTGCCTTGTCTTTGCTCATCACCACGACCGCTGCGGCGCCGTCCGAGATCTGCGACGAGTTGCCTGCGGTGATCGTGCCGTCCTTACGGAACGCGGGACGCAACCGGGCGAGTGAATCTGCGGTGGTGTCCGCGCGAATGCCCTCGTCCTCGGCGAACTCGATGGGATCGCCCTTGCGCTGCGGGATGCTCACCGGGACCACCTCGTCCGCGAAGAGGCCGTTCTTCCAGGCCGCGGCCGCGCGCTGGTGGGATTCTGCCGCGTACGCGTCTTGCTGTTCGCGGGTGAACGACTCGACGTCGTTCTGCTGCTCGGTCAGAGCGCCCATCGGCTGATCGGTGAACGGATCGTGGAGTCCGTCGAAGGCCATGTGGTCGACCAGCTCGGTGTTGCCGTACTTGAATCCACCACGGCTACCCGGGAGGATGTGCGGCGCCTGCGTCATCGACTCCTGGCCACCGGCCACCACGCAATCGAACTCACCGGCGCGGATCAGTTGATCGGCCAGTGCGATCGCGTCGATGCCCGACAGACACATCTTGTTGATGGACAGCGCCGGGACGTCCCAGCCGATACCGGCTTTGACGGCGGTCTGTTTGGCGGGCATCTGCCCGGCTCCGGCACCCAGGACCTGACCCATGATCACGTACTCGACCTCGGAGGCAGGAACCTTGGCCTTTTCCAGGGCGCCGCGGATGGCGATCGCGCCCAGGTCCACTGCGCTGAAATCCTTGAGCGAACCCATCAATCGTCCGATCGGGGTGCGGGCTCCGGATACGATTACCGATGTCGACATCTACTTCTGACCTCTCGTCAAAGCTGGCTGAATGGTGGCGCAACCACTCACAACGCTACCTTTAGACCATGAGTGCTCCGGAACAGAACCCCCAGTCAGCGGTACTGACGTCCATCGGCGAACTGGTCACCGCGATCGACCACGTAGGTATCGCCGTCCCCGACCTCGAGGCGGCAAAGGCCTGGTATCTCGACAACCTGGGCCTGGTGTGCCTGCACGAGGAGACGAACGAAGCCCAGGGCGTCGTCGAAGCGATGGTCGGGCCTGCAGGCGCCGAGAAGTCACACGCTCTGATCCAGTTGCTCTCCCCCATCGACGAGACGTCCACCATCGCCAAGTTCATCGACCGTAACGGCCCGGGTCTGCAGCAGATGGCCGTGCGCGTCACCGATGTCGAAGAGGTCACCCGGCGGCTCGTCGCCAACGGGTTGCGGGTGCTCTACGACGCACCCCGCCGCGGCACCGCGAACTCACGCATCAACTTCATCCATCCCAAGGATGCCGGTGGTGTCCTCCTCGAACTGGTGGAGCCTGCAGCCGCTCACTGAGTCGGCCCCGTTCGTCACCTTCACGGCTGGTGCGCCTGGCCGGCAGTAGCCCAGCGTTGCAGTGCGGTAACACAGTTCATGCTGTCCACCGGCTTGAACCGCTTTGACGCCCGTGCAGCGTAAAATTGCGGCCATGCCATCTCACGAGGCCACATCTGCGTCCGGACTGCCTTTTGCCACGGTCATGCGCGGTTACGACCGTGATCAGGTCATCGACTTCTTTCGTCGTTTCGACGCCGAGATGCGAGTCATAGCCGCAGATCGTGACGCTGCCACCGCGAATGCGCGCGAACTCGCCGACAACTTGGAACTCGCGCGCGAGGAGATCGAAGAGCTCCGCCGTGAGGTGAACAAGCTCTCCGTACCCCCGACCACGGTGCAAGGCATGAGCGAGCGCGTCTCGAGCATGTTGCGACTTGCGTCCGACGAGGCGTCGGAGATCCGGGCACGATCGGAAGCCGAAGCGGCAGAAACTCTCTCGATAGCCAGGCAAGAAGCTGAAGAGCACCGCCAGGAGATTGCCAGGCAGACGCAGGAGATGAACGAGCGTCGCGAGGCGATGAACGCCGAGCACGAGGCGACCATGCATGCCGCGCGCGAAGAGGCGGCGCGCATCCTCGCCGACGCCAAAGCCAGGGCCGAGGAACTCGATGCCCGGGCGCAGAGCAATCGCGAGCGCATCCAAGAAGATTTCGACACCACGATGGCCGCCCGCCGCAAGGAAGCCCTGGAGCAGGCGAAGCAGCTCGAAGCCACCAGCAAGGCCGAGGCGAAAGAGCGGTTGGACACCGCGCGAGCAGAAGCGGAGAGCACCCGACAACGCGCGGCCTCGGCGGCTACCGAAAGGATCACTCGGGCACAGGAAGTCACCGAGCAGATCCGAACACTGCGCGCCCGTATGCTGGCGCAACTCGCCGAGGTGCGAAGTCAGCTCGACGATGTGCCACAGCTACTCGCCGAGGTCGAGAACGAGCCCGAACTACTCGACCCGGACACCAAGGGCCTGCTCAACAAAGACCTGTCCGAGAATGCGCGGCTCGATCAGCCGAGTAAAGCTGCCGGCGAACGGGATTCGGAAGAGCCTGCGGACACCGCCGACGCGGCCAAGCACGATGGCGAGACAGACGAGGCCGCGGCCGCCGACAACGACACGGTCAGCGCCTCCTACCGCTGATCACCGCGACGGCTGACGAGGTCGGTCCAAGGCGACTTTCCCGGCCATTCCTCTTCACCTGGTTGGACGCCGCCTGTGGATGCGTCTGCGCCAGCAACCGGTATGCCAGTGGCGGCGGTCATCGATGCGGTCCGGCCCGCCGTAGTCGTCGACCGGCCACGCGACCACGTGAGGTGTACCCACGAAGATCACCTGACTGCAGTGTGGGCAGCGATAGTCCTTGACCGCACGTTGCCCGGAAATGGGCCGCACGTAATAATCGGTGCCGTCAGGCCCGGGTTCGATCCGCTCCAGCACCGTTGCACCTGTCCTAGAACAGTCGGAACTCGGTACTCTCGGTCCCCCGGAGTTTGTCGTAATCGAGTGTGACGCACCGTATTCCGCGATCGGTTGCCAGTGTCCGCGCTTGCGGCTTGATCTGCTGGGCAGCGAATACCCCTTGCACGGGAGCCAACAGAGGGTCGCGATTCATCAGCTCCAGATAGCGGGTCAGTTGTTCGACGCCATCGATCTCCCCGCGGCGTTTGATCTCCACTGCCACCGACACACCGTCGGCGTCCCGGCACAGCAGATCGACCGGACCGATCGCGGTCATGTACTCGCGCCGCACCAGGGAGTACCCGCTGCCGAGCGTCTCCACATGCTCAGCCAGAAGCTCCTGTAGGTGCGCCTCTACGCCGTCCTTCACCAGACCGGGGTCGACACCCAGTTCATGACTGGAATCGTGCTCGATGTCGGTGATGGTGATCCGGAGCTCTTCACCGGCTTTGTTGGTCACCACCCACAGCCGCGGCCCTTCAGGGGCGGCGGAATCTTCCTCCACCAGCCAGCAGGGTGGGCTCATCCAGTTGAGTGGCTTGTACGCACGGTCGTCGGCATGGATGCTCACCGAGCCGTCGGATTTGATCAGCAGGAGCCGACGGGCCATCGGCAGATGAGCTGTCAACCGGCCCACATAGTCCACCTGGCAAGTCGCGATAACTAGACGCACGACGTCCACCTTAGGCGCGCACGAGCGCACGTTCTCCACGCCGTGCCGGGGTCGGCAATATTGTGGTCCATGTGTCGATCAAACGAGTCTCCTCCTCGGAGATCTACGCCAACCCCTGGATGTCATTGAGAGAAGATCAGATACTGCGAGCCGACGGGAGTCCTGGGATCTACAGCGTGGTCGACAAGCCGACAGGCGTTGTGGTGATCCCACGGGACGGCGACCGGCTTTTTCTCGTCGAACAATTCCGGTACGCGGTGGGGGCGCGACGTTGGGAGTTCCCCGCGGGTACCGCACCCGATCGAGCACACGTTCCGCCGCCGGATCTCGCTGTCCGCGAGCTCGCGGAAGAGACAGGTCTGGCGGCCGACAGCCTCACCCAGATCGGCGTGTTGGACGTGGCGCCAGGATTCAGCAGTCAGCGGCAAGTGGTGTTTCTCGCCGAGGGCTTACACACGGGAGCAGCCGCACGAGAGCACGAAGAACAGGACATGGACGCGCGATGGTGGACGGTCGCCGAGGTCCGGACAGCGGCGCGAGCGGGCCAGATCTGCGATGGGCAGACTCTCGCGGCGCTCACGTTGCTGTCTCTCCACGATTCCGGGGACGCGACCATTTAGGTACGGTCAACCGCGACCTTCAGAAGGAAGTCCTCCGCTCGCGTGATTGCCTCTCTCATCGTGGTCACCACATACTCCGCGCCAGGACTCGGCTCGGCGACGTGCGCATTGCGTCGTACCACCACTCCGTCGGGATCGACGATCACTGCCGTCCGCGCGGCCCCGTTGATGTTCTCGCTGGCACCGGAGAACATCGAGCGGGATACCTGGTCCACGTGATCGACGCGGCTCATGTCCAGGATGGCGACATCGAACTCCGCGACTGCAGCACGCAGTCGCCTCAGTACGCTCTCCGTGCCCGAAAAGGTCAGGTCACCCTGGAGCTCGTATATCCGGATGCGATCTCGTTGCCCGTTCAGATATCGCCGTTCATGGTCGGACCTGTCGGACACGATGTCGATCTCGCGTGCCGAATAGAACGACCGGATGGTCACCCGACTCTCCCGAGCGACGTTGAACATGTGCAACCCGAGGTCGGACGACAAGCGCTTACATGCGCTCACTCCCCTGACGCTGTTGCCGTGCTCATCGAGCAGAGGCGAGTAGACACCGATCCCCAGCTGTCCGGGCAGGACGGCCATGATTCCGCCCCCGACACCGCTTTTCGCAGGAAGTCCGACGGTGGTCACCCAGTCGCCGGCTCCGTCGTACATTCCGCAGGTGGTCATCACACTCAGCACCCGCTGGACAACCGCCTGCCCTACTGCACGCCGACCCGTGCGCGGATTGACGCCGCCGTTGGCAAGGGTTCCTCCGATCGTCGCGAGGTCGTCGGTCGTCACGATCAACGAGCACTGCCTGAAGTACAGATCGATTGCGTCCTCGGGCGCCGCCCGGAGCATGCCGAAACTCTGCAACATGTAGGCGATCGCCCTGTTCCGTGCGCCGGTCCGCATCTCTGACGCGTAGACGTCGGCGTCGAGTGCGAGCTGCCTGCCTGCGCACGCCGAGTAGAACTCGAGTAGTTCGGTGAACGCCTTGTCCACGTCCGGTTGAGTTTCCAGAAGCAGCGAAGCGGAGAGAATGGCCCCGGCATTGATCATCGGGTTCCTTGGCCGTCGACGAGAGTCCACGCTGATCTCGTTGAACGCCTCACCGGACGGTTCGACACCAATCCGCTCGTCGACAGCATCAAAACCCTTGTGGGTCAACGCAAGGGCATACGTAAGTGGTTTCGACACCGATTGGATGGTGAAACCGATATCCGCGTCGGCGATCGAGTAGACGTAGCCATCGTGCAGCGCCAGGGACAGCCCGAACCGATTCGGGTCCACCCGGGCCAGTTCTGGGATGTAATCCGCCAGCTCGCCGCCCCCGCCGGCGTAGCAGGAACTGTGGATGTGCTGGAGATAAGACTCGACCAGCGACGGACCGGTGACCAGGGATGCCATGGACTCATCTAAGCAAAGACCGTCTCCATGGAGCCTGCTCGACGTCGATGTACCCAGAAAGCACTGAAGCCCCCCGCGTAAGCGGGGGGCTTCAGTAAGTTGTGTTCGGCGGTGTCCTACTCTCCCACACTGATTAGGGTGCAGTACCATTGGCGCTGGAGGGCTTAGCTTCCGGGTTCGGAATGGGGCCGGGCGTTTCCCCTCCGCTATAGCCGCCGTAACTTTATGAAACCAGTACACACGTCTCTGGCCTATTTATCTTTTTTTGAGATGTGTGTGTTGTTTCAGATATTGCACAGTGGATGCGAAACAGTTTTTACATGTTTTGGTTGTAAGTCCTCGGCCGATTAGTACCAGTCACCTGCACCCGTTACCGGGCTTCCAGTTCTGGCCTATCTACCCCATGGTCTGTGGGGGGCCTTACCCCTGCTAAGAGGGTGAGAAACCTCATCTTGGAACAGGCTTCCCGCTTAGATGCTTTCAGCGGTTATCCCTTCCGAACGTAGCTAACCAGCGGTGCCCTTGGTAGGACAACTGGCACACCAGAGGTTCGTCCGTCCCGGTCCTCTCGTACTAGGGACAGGTTTCCTCAAGTTTCTTACGCGCGCGGCGGATAGAGACCGAACTGTCTCACGACGTTCTAAACCCAGCTCGCGTGCCGCTTTAATGGGCGAACAGCCCAACCCTTGGGACCTACTCCAGCCCCAGGATGCGACGAGCCGACATCGAGGTGCCAAACCATCCCGTCGATATGGACTCTTGGGGAAGATCAGCCTGTTATCCCCGGGGTACCTTTTATCCGTTGAGCGACACCGCTTCCACTTGCCGGTGCCGGATCACTAGTCCCGACTTTCGTCCCTGCTCGACATGTACGTCTCACAGTCAAGCTCCCTTGTGCACTTACAC
>NZ_PEBD01000011.1 GCF_002735905.1 Williamsia muralis | reverse complement strand
ACCGCCGGCACGGTCGCACGAACGCGGGGGGCTGAGGCTGGCAGCGCGATGTGCCGGCGTTCTTTTCGCCGCGGCCACTGTGGTGATGTGTCGGTAGGAGCGTTTTAGGCACGAGGCGGGCGGCCCAGGAATCATCGCTCTGGAGGTCGCCGGAACGCATCGGCGCGCAACCGAGATCATCAGCACCTGGGGACCGCAAGGCGTTGCGGCGGCGCGTAAATCGGTGTGGCTCGATTTCGGCTACATGAGCATTTACGGCACGTTCGCAGCCCTACTGTCTGAAAGGGCACGCCGCCGACACAGTGACCGTGCGATAAGCATTCCGCAGTACCTGGTTCCGGCGGCGTGCGTGGTGGCGGTCGCCGCAGACGCATGCGAGGGCGTGGCGTTACTGCACGTCCTGCAGGATCGGGACCGGGGAACCAATGCTGCGCGGGCCCGTCGCGCAGCCTCGTTGAAGTTCGGAGCCCTCAGCATCGTGCTCGTCTACTGGGCCGCCTCCCATTTCCTGGCCCCGACAACGCCGGCTGCAGAGAGGCAGTTGACAAGCGACGCAGTGTGATACAGCACGCGGCTGGCTAACCGGTCGCGGTCATCGATGTCTTGGCTCCTGCACGCGGGTGACCATCACCGGTCCCGTTGTGCGGCGGTGACTGCCCGGCCTCAGTGAGCGCGCGCGTCGCGTGCGGCGAGCAATCCAACGGCCAGGGCTTCGATGAGGTGTGGTTCGTCGGCCTTGTCTGCAGGCGGCCACAGCACTAGCGCCAGGACCCCGCGGACGGCGGTGGAAGTGGTGATGGTGTCGGCGGGGTCGAGGCCGATCAGCGCGGCGGCGACTTCGGCCAGGGCAGGTGAGCGGCTCGCGGCCAGCGCCTGCTGCCCGGCGTGACGGGACCGGAGGAACTGCCGGGCGATGCGATCGCTGCGCATCTCGCGCACCGCGACCGCGATGGCGGTACGGGCCCGGTCAAGACCCGTTCGATCGGAGACTGCGGCATGAACAGTGTGGGTCAAACGGGTGGAAGTGCTGACGAAGACGGCTTCGAGGAGTTGCTGTTTGCCACCGGTGTGCCGATAGACCGTAGCGCGAGAACAGTGCGAGCGGGCGGCGAGTTCGTTGAGGTCGAACTTGTCCACGCCACGCTGAGCGATGAGGGTGCCGGCGATGTCGACCAGGCGGTTGCGGGCGGTCTCTGCTCGGGCCGAGCCGAGCAGCCAGTCGTCGGTCATATCTCAGTATGAGACACCGTATGTTTTTCGTTCAACACGTCTGTGGTGGTGAAGGTGGTGCGGTGAGACACCGCACTTTCTGTCATCCACCGCCTGCGTGTCGACATCTCCCGGGTGTCTTGTGCTCGGTGATGGGACGATTGATGCTGCTCACATGCATGATCTGAACAATCCGTATCCCTTCTATGCCGAGCTACGCCGGTCGTGTCCTGTTCACCGGGTCGGTGATTCGTCGTTCTATGTGGTCAGTACGTGGGATCTCATTGCCGAGGCTCTCGCCCGCCCACAGGATTTCTCGTCCAATCTCACCGCGACCATGTTGTGGCGCGATGACCACACGGTCGGCGAGGTCGATATCGCCTCGTTCGGTGCCCCGCTGCACGTGCTGGCCACCGCTGACGGCGACCGTCATCGTGGGCACCGCACGATGGTGATGCCCTCGCTCGTCGCTGGTCGGGTGCGCGCGCTGGAACCTTTTGTCCGCGATACCTATCACCAGTTGTGGAGGGCGGGACTCGATGAGCACAACCGCATCGATTGGGTGCAGGCGGTGGCGCAACGACTTCCGATGACGGTGATCGCGCATCTGGTGGGACTACCTGCTTGCGACATCGACGACCTGCTGCGGTGGACGATGGCCAGCACAGTCCTTCTGGACGCTGTTGTCACCACCGAAGAAGTCAGAGACGCCGTCGCGGCAGTCGTTGAGTTCTCCACCTACCTTGCCGAGGCATTCGATGCCGCCGTCACCGCGCCCGGCACCGATGTCGTGAGCGATCTCGCCCGGGCGGCTGCCGGAGGCGACATCGACCGCGAGACCGCGATCCACATGTTGATTCAAATCGTCACTGCCGGCGCAGAATCCACCGTCAGCCTGCTCGGCACCTCTGTGTGGATGCTCGGTCGCCGCCCCGACACCGTCGAGCAGTTGCGCACCGACCACACCCTCGTACCTGTATTCATCGAGGAGGCGCTGCGTCTTGAATCACCGTTCCGCGGCCACTATCGCCACGTCGTGAACGACACCACGCTCGGCGACGTACACCTTCCCGCTGGATCGCACCTCTATCTGGCCTGGGGATCGGCCAATCGCGACCCCGAACGATTCGACAACCCCGACACCCTCGACCTACGTCCACCCCGTCGACGGACGCACATGGCCTTCGGCAAAGGACTGCACCTGTGCGTCGGGGCGGCGCTGGCGCGGCTCCAAGGTCGTATCGGTGTCGAGTTCCTTCTTGAGTCCACCACCGCTCTCAAACTCGACAACCCAGCCCCGGACTGGACACCTAGTGTGCTCTCCCGACGCTTGCGGACTCTGCCGATGACAGTGCGCCCATCCTGAGCATCGCCAACTCGTCCCATGCGCCAGCGCCCATCATCGAGTCAGATCCAGCCAACCTGAACAAGCCGCCGCCGTTCACACATCCGCGCAGCAGCGCCTTGCGTCAAAGACGAAGACGTACGGGCGATGCCAGTGCGTAGCTCGGTCGATCCAGGTGATTGCCAAAACTGGGATCGGCCGCATCGCCGACCACGTGGTGCAGGGTCCCGGCACGGGATAAGTCGGGGTGAGCTTCATGGGTGTTCGCGCATGCTGGCAAGCCATGCCCGGTAGTCGTCGTACGTGGTGCTGAGTGCCTGTCCTGGCCAGTCGTCAGGAAGGAGCTCAGTTGGCAGCAATGGATCGGTTTGCAGGTGGCGGACGGCGGCGACCATGGTGACAAAACGGGTGGGTTCATCGGTGGCCGCGTCGAGTTCATCGAGGTATCGCAGCGCGAGTCGACGCCACTCGTCGAGGTCCCAGAGTTTTTGTGCGAGTTCTACCGGATCGCCCAATGGGGAAGCTTCGAAACAAGAAGACACGGCCTGCAGGCGGTCAGGCCAGCCGCGCTGGAGGTTGGCCGGCCGCATCCAGACTCCCTCGCGAAGTTCGCCGACGCGTTGGCGGGCCATGTCTGCGCGGAGTGCGACTCGTTCGGGAGCGCTCCGGCCCGTGGTGGTGACCACGGCCATCTCCCACGTTCCCGTCCACGTACGAAACTCGGGCGTGCGCACCGATTCTTGGCGAGCGATCAGTCGCTCGGAGAGGGTGTAGAGCGCGTCCGCACGGACGAGATCCCCGCTCGCGACCATGCGTGATAACGCCACACGAGTGGTCGATTCGCTGAATCCGATCAACTTCATGGCGGCAACGATTTCTCGACCTGGAAGCTGAGGCGGTTGCGCGCCGAGTAGCAGGCTCAGCAGCGCGGAGCGCGCCGACACCGGCGGTACGAGGGTGGTATTCATCGGTCCCTGACTGTACATCCCCAGCAACATTACAGTCTTGCGTCACTCGACTACATATTGTAATGTTCAGCCTACGTGGCGGGCCTTGCCGCGATGGCACGGACCCAGCGCCGCTATGGAATGTGGCGCGCGAGACGCCCACCCCGACCCATCCGGGGCGCGGATCATCAACTGCTCAAACATGATTCGTGGTTCATCTCCTCTGACAAAAGAAGGATTGACGTCCGAATGACTACTACTGGCAAGTACTTACCTAGTAACCACGGGTCACAGTTGGCCGACGTCGATCCCGACACTGCCCGCGCAGTCGCGTCCGGCGGGACCGATGCTGATCCTCTCAAGCCCGGTACGTTCGGCCGGTGGATGGCTGGGCACCCCCTGGTGTTGGTGTACGCCAACGTTCCAGCCCTGATCATGCCGACGCTGCACCCCAAGATTGCGCACGTGTTGAGCGAGAAGGACCGCGCGCTCAATGGCAGCGAAGGTTTACCCACCTTGCAAGCGACTGCTCGACGGCTGATCAGTACCTACGAGATGGTGATGGGGATTGTCTTCGCGGGCCCCGAAGCCGAGGACGTCGCTCACGGTCTGCACGAACTGCACCGTCCTATCGCCGGTTCGCTTCCTGACGGCTCGCCCTACCACGCTTGGAACAAGGAGTTGTGGAACTGGACGTGGGGGTCAATTCTCAAGGCGGGCATCGACATTGCCGAGGAGTTCGCCCTGTTCCGGACTGCGGACGAACGCGAACAGGCCTTCCTGGCATTACGGGAAATCGGTCGCCGGTACGGCGTTCGCAGTCTGCCCGACACCTACACCGATTTCCTGGACTATTGGCAACCGTTTGTCGACAAGACCCTCGCGGTCGGTCCTGGCGTTCAGTTCATCGTCGACCATGCTTTGACCCTCGCCAAGCCTCGTGGGTGGGAACGCGTTCCGACTCCGTTGTGGCGCATCATGTCTCTGCCGATCACCCGCACGATCCGGGTGGGCATCCTCGCCGGTGTCCCGCAGAAGTTCCACGCCGACATGGGCTTGCGGATCACGCTTGTCGATCGCATCGAGCGGCGCATCCACGGGCTATTCTGGCGCACTCTGCCGCGTCCGGTCGCCGGCGCCTTCGCGCCTTGCTACTTCGGGCTTCGTCGCCGCTTCGGCACGCCAGGATGGCGCACCGTCTACTCGCGCGCGCAATTGGCATCGAACAAGGCCACGGCCGACGACATTCGCCGCGCCGCACTCACCACGGCAACCGCATGACACCTTCAACAACAGGGAGCAACTGACATGCCCACACATCAGGTGATCAACCAGGTTCCACCGTTGATCGGTTCCAACGCTGCCGACACACCTGTCATAGCCGAGGCGCTGCACAGGGCCGACATCAGCGAATCCGCAGTCGAAGAAATCCGCACGCTCGGCGCCTTCGCAGGCACGGTCGAGGCCACCGAGCTCGGCGATCTCGCCGAAGCACACCCACCCGTCCTGAACACACACGATCGTTACGGCCACCGGATCGACGAGGTGACCTACGATCCGGCCTACCACCAGCTCATGCGCCACGCCGTTGATAACGGCCTGCACGGTGCCCCGTGGGCCGACCCACGCCCCCATGCCCACCTGATCCGGGCTGCCAAGTTCAGCGTGTGGGGTTCGGTCGACGCCGGCCACGGATGCCCGATCTCGATGACCTACGCGATCGTTCCCGCACTACGCGCTGCACCCGACATTGCCGGGCGGTACGAACGCCTGCTGTGCACAACAGACTATGACCCGGTCCTTGGGCCACCACTGACCAAACGTGGACTGCTCGCGGGCATGTCGATGACTGAAAAGCAGGGCGGCTCCGATGTCCGCGCGAACACCACCACAGCCACCTCGCAACCGGACGGCACGTACCGCATCACTGGCCACAAGTGGTTCACCTCAGCGCCGATGTCGGACGTCTTCCTGGTCCTCGCACAAGCACAGGCGGGCCTCTCGTGCTTCTTCGTACCGCGAGTACTGCCCGACGGTAGCCGAAACACGTTCGCGCTCCAGCGTTTGAAGAACAAGCTCGGGAACCATTCCAACGCCAGCAGTGAGATTGAGTACGACCAGACGATCGGTTGGCTCGTCGGCGACGAAGGCCGTGGGGTCAAGACCATCGTCGAGATGGTCAACCTCACCCGGCTCGACTGCGTGCTCGGTTCGGCCACCGGAATGCGCACCGGCCTCGCGCATGCCGCACACCATGCCGCCCACCGCAGTGCCTTCGGAGCCACACTCGCCGAACAACCGCTGATGCGAAACGTGCTGGCAGATCTGGCGATCGAGGCAGAAGCGGCCACCACGGCCGGACTGTTCCTGGCCGATCTCACAGACCGTGCGATCGCAGGCGATGAACGGGCCGGTCTACTACGGCGGATTGCGCTCGCCGTCACCAAATATCACGTCTGCAAACGCGCGCCGATCCATGCCGGCGAAGCGCTCGAATGCCTCGGCGGCAACGGATACGTCGAGGAGTCACGCATGCCGCGCCTATACCGAGAAGCGCCGCTGATGTCCATCTGGGAAGGGTCGGGCAACGTCGCCGCCCTGGATGTGCTGCGTGCCATCGCCCGCCAACCAGAAACACTCGATGTCTTTGTCGACGAAGTCCGATGTGCCACCGGTGCCGATGGAAACTTCGACGTCGGTGTGGGGCGACTCGAGCACACCCTGTCCAGACTCACCTCGGCAGATTCCGATGCACTGCAGTACCAGGCACGCAGGATCGTCGGAGATATGGCGACTGTTCTGCAAGGTTCACTTCTGTTGCGGTACGGGCACCCAGCGGTCGCGGACGCCTTCGCCGCGAGCCGTATCGGCGGCGACCACGGCGACGTCGTCGGCACACTACCGACCGGCGTTGATACCGCAACTTTGATCGACCGCGCCACCCCCAGGATCGAAGACAGCCAATGAGCCCCTCCGGCAACGACCCTGGCGCCCAGCCCGCCCAGTGGCGTCACTCTCTCATCGACGGTCACGACTCACTGTTCGCCGACCGGATCGCATCTGAGGCACCGACTGAGTACAGCACTCTCACCTATGAGGTCACCGGCAGAATTGCGCGCATCGTCTTCAACCGGCCCGAACGCGGCAACGCCATCACCGCAGCCACCCCGGCCGACCTCGCGGCAGCAGTGGAGCGGGCCGATCTTGATCCGCGTGTCCACGTCATCGTCGTGTCAGGCCGCGGGCAAAGGTTTCTGCGGCGGCTACGACCTGTCGATCTATGCCGAAAATGCCGGCACACCCGCCGACGACCACACCAGCACCACCGGGACCGTTGTGGATCCCGTGGTTCAAGCACGCAACCACGATCCGACCGGAACCTGGGACCCCATGATCGACTTTCAGATGATGAGCCGGTTCAATCGCGGCTTCGCCAGCCTGTTGCACGCCAACAAGCCAACCGTGGCCAAACTGCACGGGTTCTGCATTGCCGGCGGCACCGACATCGCGTTGTACGCAGATCAGATCATCTGCGCCGACAACACCCGCATCGGCTACCCACCCACACGCGTATGGGGCATACCCGCAGCCGGCATGTGGGCCCACCGACTCGGCGACCAACGCGCAAAGCGACTACTGCTGACAGGTGACAGTCTCACCGGAAGCCAAGCCGAGCAGTGGGGACTGGCCGTCGAAGCCCCACCTGCAGACCGACTTGACGAACGGACCGAAGACCTCCTTCGCCGCATCTCCCAGGTCCCCATCAATCAGCTCGTCATGACCAAACTCGCCCTGAACAGCGCCCTACTCGCTCAAGGCGTGGCAATCTCAGGGATGATTAGTACCGTCTTCGACGGCATATCCCGCCACACACGCGAAGGCCACGCCTTCCAAACCCGCGCAGCAACAGAGGGATTCCGAACAGCTGTCCGCGAGCGCGACGAGCCCTTCGGCGACGCCAAGACGCAACCTTCCTGAACCCGTCGGCACCTGAGAGGTCGCGACATGACAACCGATCGGCCGTCACAATGACGTTGCCGCCCCGATAGCGCGGCGGTCGATCATCCACTCATCAAGCTCGCGACTGCGAAAGCGGTCGACAGCACCACGATGATCGCCACCAAGAACCAAATTGCAGCCCCACCTGGCAGGGCCCCGCCCTCGCGCAACGCCCTATCTGTGGCACGCCACCGCCACGCACCCAACACGGCCGTCAGGGCACCACAAACAATCAGTGCTACGCCCAAGGTTTCGCGAACTCCTGGCTCGCCGAACGACTCGACAAAGTGAAGAACCGCAACCCCAGCCGCCACCAGTCCTAATGCCGTGCGAATCCAGGACAACACGGTGCGTTCGGCCGCCAGCGTGAAACGGGCATCCACCGCACCCGGCAGAGACTCGGATGTCGGCGCTGTACTGCGTCCAATCTGTTCGCTTTCGCGGCGATCGTTGAAATCAGCAGACATCTACGCTCCCTCGAACCTCGTTGCAACGCAATCCCGATCGGACACCTCTTCTGCCGTTATCGCAAGGGGGTGACATCCCTGCCCGAAGTTTTCACCATGCCGGGACCTGAACTGCGCTGCAACAGCATTGATTGCCTACATCGACGAATTGCTATAAAAAACTAACATTAAGACTGCGAAACATCCGCTGATCGATTCCCCTGCTCGATAAACTTGTTTTGGCTGAAACCAGTGCCAGCGCGATTGTTCCGGAGGAACACGGTGCGCACGCCACCCTGCTCCATCACACCAGAAGAGGCCTCATGACCACTCCCCCTGACCGGCACCCTGTCAAGCAGGGCCTCGCCGGAGGTACCACCTTTGCAGCGGCAGTCCTGCTTGGAACCGCATCGATTTTGGCCGTACTGCAAGGCATCGCCGCCCTCGTGGACGACGAGTTCTTCGTTGTCGGACCCCAATACACCTACGAGTTCGACATCACGGCCTGGGGATGGATCCATCTCATCGTCGGCATTCTCGGCGTCATGGTGGCTTTCGGTTTGATGACCGGTGCGGGATGGGCACGAGCGACTGCTGTCGTACTTGCCGCGCTGTCGATCATCGTCAACTTCCTCTGGCTTCCGTACTACCCGCTGTGGTCGATTCTGATCATCGCGCTCGATCTCATCGTCATCTGGGCGGTCACCACATGGCGAACCGAGTACTAGCCGACTAAAAGGGGTACGGAGTTCTCTGATGGGTGCAGTGATCGGTGACCTGTTGCCTCTGGCTGTGGGTGTCGCAGTTTCTCCGATCCCCATCATCGCAGCCATCCTGATGCTGCTCGGCAAGCATGCTCGCACCACCAGCATCGGATTCGCCCTCGGCTGGCTGGCCGGGATCGTTGTCGCCACCGTCGTCTTCGTGTTCCTGGGCGGTGCAATCGACTCCGACGATGGCCCATCCACTGCGGCGTCGTGGGTCAAGATCGGGTTGGGTGTAGTGCTTTTCGCTGTCGGGGTTCGCCAATGGCGATCACGAGGCGGCGAACACGCCACTCCGAAGTGGATGTCGGCCATTGATGAGATGAAGCCCGCACAAGCAGCCGGTATCGGGTTTGTGCTGGCTGCGGTCAACCCGAAAAACTTGTTGATGTGTGTGGCAGCGGGAGTCACCATCGGTGCCGGCTCGCTCAGCGGTGGGGAAAGCATTCTCGCGGTGGCAGTGTTCACCATCATCGCAGGCATCACCGTCGCAGTACCTGTGGTGGCCTACCAGGTCGCCGGTACGCAGATGCGTGGGCCGTTGGACTCCCTCAAATCCTGGCTGCAGGACCACAACACTGCCGTAATGAGTGTGCTGATCTTGGTGATCGGGGTTGTGTTGATCGGCAAAGGCATCGGCGGTCTGGGCTGACCGATGGGCGGAAGGCGCATCGATGGACTCGTTGATCGTTTCATTGATACCGGTTGCGCTCGGGATCGTGATAAGTCCGCTGGCTGTGATCGCACTGGTAGCGGTGTTGTTCTCACACAACGCCACTCGAAACAGCGTTGCTTTTCTGACCGGATGGGTGATCGGCATCGTCGGCGGTGTGGGTGTGTCGTACGTGGTGTTCGTGCTTCTCCAGGTGCACGAACGCCGACAACCGCCGTTGTGGGTGCCGATGGTGCACCTGGTGCTTGCCGGGGTGATGTTCGTCGGCGCTTGGTTTGTTTTCACCCGCCAGCGCGTGCGATTGCACGCGATGACCGGGGCCCACAGCCCCGGCGACATCGCCTCTGCGGCACCCCAACTACCCAGCGTGCTGGCCCACGTCGCGGAGTTCAGCACAATTCGTTGCTTTTTGCTGGGGCTCGGTCTATTTGTGCTCAACCCGGTCGATCTATCGTGCGCCGTGGCTGTCGGACTCGACCTGCGCCTCAGTGGTGTCGCTGGGTACATCCAGTTCGCTGCCGCAGTCCTGTTTGTCGTCGTCGCGGCCGGCTCGGTCGCGCTGCCGGTCGGCTATCTGATGATCTACCGTGATCGGGCGACCGCCCCCCTCGAGAAGCTGCGAACCTGGGTGGCGGGCAACACCAAACTGCTCAACGCTGCGCTGTTGATGCTCATCGCTGTCATGCAGTTGACCAAAGGGGTGCAGGGCCTGTGACATTCGATCTCCGACATCAAGTCTTTTCATCTCTGAGCCGGTACCAGCGCGCCTACCTGCGACCTGACCTGGTCGCCGGGGTAACGGTGTGGGCGGTCATGGTGCCCGAGGCGTTGGCGTACGCCTCGATTGCCGGGGTCCCGGCCGTGGTCGGGCTCTACGCGGCGGTCCCCGCACTGTTGCTCTACGCCGCCTTCGGAAGCTCACGGCACCTGATCGTCGGTCCGATGTCAGCTACAGCCGCGCTCTCGGCGGCGATCGTAGCCGACTTTGCCGGCGGGCAACCGGATCACTTCATCGCGATCACCGCCGCCCTGGCGCTGGTCACCGGAATGATCGGCATACTTGCCGGCCTGGCACGGCTCGGGTTCGTCGCTGCATTCATTTCCGAGCCGGTCCTCAAGGGTTTCATCGTGGGCCTCGCGCTGACGATCATCGTCGGTCAGATTCCCGCGCTGTTCGGCATCGACAAAGGCGAGGGGAACTTCTTCGAGAAGACCTGGTCGATTGTCGAGCATCTCGGTGATACGCACTGGCGCACCGCAGCAATTGGTTTCGTCAGTCTCGCCCTCGTTCTGGTACTCCGCCGGTGGCTACCGCTGGTGCCCGGTGCGCTGGTGGTCGTTCTCGGCAGCGTGCTAGCGGTATCCCTTTTGGATCTGGACCGCCGAGGCGTCGACATTGTCGGCGCCATCGACCCCGGCCTACCAGAGCTTGGATTACCCGACGGCTTGTCCGGTGCGGATTACCTCGACCTCGTCGGTCCCGCGGTCGGGGTGCTGCTCATCGGATTCGCCGAAGGCCTGGGCGCGGCGAAAACGTATGCAGCCAAGAGCGGTTACACCGTGGACGCCAACCGCGAACTGACCGGCCTGGGCGCGGCAAATCTGGGCTCGGGCCTGTGTGCGGGCATGGTCGTCAACGGAAGCCTGTCCAAAACCGCCGTCAACGGGGGCGCCGGTGCCAAGACTCAGCTCAGCGGCCTGACCGTAGCGGTGTTGACACTGGTGACCCTGCTCTTCTTGACGGGGCTCTTCGAGAAACTTCCCGAAGCGACGCTCGCCGCGGTCGTCATCGCCGCCGTCATAGACCTCGTCGACATCCCGGCCCTGGTGAACCTGTACCGCGTCTACACCGCACGGCTCGGCCGAATCTATGGCCACGCCACCCGGATCGACTTCCTCGCAGCAGTCGCCGCCATGGTCGGCGTGCTTGTCTTCGACACCCTGCCTGGTCTGGTCATCGGCGTCGCCGTATCACTTCTGCTACTGCTGTACCGGGTCTCACGTCCACACGTGGCTAGCCTGGTCAAACAAAACACCCGTTGGGTTGATCGCGCCAACCATCCCGACCTCGACGCCATTGCCGGGGTTTTGGTCGTCCGAGTCGAAGCCGGGCTGTTCTTCGCCAACGCAGACCATGTCCGCGACCACATCACGAGCCTCCTGACTCCGGAAACGACTCGCGTCGTGCTCGACGCCGAAACCTCATCGTTCATCGACGTCAGCGCCGTGCGAATGCTCCTCGAGCTTCACCACACACTTCGCAGCCGGCACGTGGGACTCCGCATCGCCCGCGACGCCGCCCAATTCGGCGACGTCATGGCCGCAGTCGACCCCGACCGTCGCATCGGCCTTTACCCCTCGGTCACCGCAGCGATCGATCAGCCCGACCGCAGGGACGATCATTGAGCCGCGATCTCAGTTGATTCGTGCCCGGATCAGGACGCGGCGATGTCGCCCAGCTTCCAGGTGCGGTCGAAGTACGTCTCCAACGGCCCGTACAAACGGAAGTACGAGAACCAATGCTGACCTGGGATGGTTTGTATCCAATTGCCTTCGCGCCCTTCAACTGGCCGCGGCCCGAAGTGTAGATCCACCGACCCATCCTCGTTGTACACCAGATCGGAATCGCGAGAACCCCGGTCGCCGCGCTGCTGTTCGTTGTCGATCAGACACCGTGTGTCGACCGAGTACACCGTCACCGACCAGAACAGCTTGGCGGGCGGGTCCGCCGGGACGTGCAGGGTGTAATGCTCTGCGCCGTCGAGCCATTGACCGAGACTGTCGGTGTAGCACCCCAAATATGCCTGACCGAGCCCGGGAGTCTGACTTTTCATTGCCTCAGAAAAGCTCACCGCTTCGTAGAACCACGAAGCGCGCTCGAGGAGCTGGTCGTAGAACTCGGTGCGCTGACTCGATTTGTCGAGCGCAAGAACGAGATCCCACTGCCGGTCAGGCCAATATCGTGAATCGGGGAATCGTTTGACGAACGTGTTGGCCTGGGCCATCAACTCACCAGCAGCGGCCGCCGACTCGAGAATCGCGGTCAGCCGGGTATCGGGTGCGAAGGGTTTGCCCTTCTCGACTCCCAACGCGGCAAGCATGGCCAGATAAAAACGGTCGCGTTCATCGACGACCTCGCTCTGATAGATACTGTGCAACCGTTCCCAGTATTCCAGGCCGCGGGGTTGGTCACCTGACCACGGTTTGCCCTCCGGCGACACCACTTTAGTCGTAGGCGGATCATTTCGGGCGCTGAACGGGTACACCCTGACCGCCTCGACAAGCTCCTGAGCCCGTGCTGGATCGGGATCGAGCGTTCGAAAACCGAACATGATGTTCACGCCGCTGGAGTACTGCACAAAGTAACCCTCTGCGTCCTCGGGCACCGACTGCCCCGGTGGAATGACCAGATGTCGCCCGCCTCTGCCTTGATCCGGGCCCATCTCGCCCATGACACCGATCTCGCGTTGCCAAAAGTCCGACAGCCCACCGGCAGTCGGTCCTGCCGGTAACTCGATCACCAGAGGACCGGTCTGGCTCAGATCGTAGAAGTTGAGAATGTAGGGCGTCGTCGCGTTTGCGGTGATCAACCCAAGCCGATCCCGATAACTCACATAATGAACGATGTCAGAGCTAGTTGCCCCGAACACCTCATAATGAACCTTCTGCCACTGTGCATACGAAACGAGCGGCAACGCCCACAGATACACCTGGCAGGCCATCTGATAGTCGAGTTCATCGAACACGATCGAGACATCATCACGCAACGGCAACTCACCATCGCGGCGAACCTGCCCCAACCGCCCCGGTAGATCGGCCATGACATCAACCTCCAGTGATCGGATTCCCCCGGCCCACCGGCAGCAGAGAAACGACATCAATTCCACTGACCATTTCACCGCAGCGCAGCACATTTCGCAGACTTTCGTACTGAACCCGTCGTGAGCCGGATCCACCCCAGCCGACTACGAGACCGAAGAGCAGACCCTGCGGTCGCGCGGATCGTTGGTACTCAGTTGCTCAGATCCGCGGTGCCGCACACTTCACCCAGGGTGGTACTAGTCGAACGTCAGCGAGGCCTCGTCCGGCGCGGCGAGCGTCAGCACAGCCTCGGTCACCCGCGGATCGTTCTCAAGCTCGGTTTCCAACCGTCTAAGCATCAGCGCCAGCGAGTCCTCGCTGCTGTTGCCGGCGAAGTCGATCGCGGCCACGATGAAAACCGTGGCGGGTCCGGTGTACTCGATGTGCAGATACGTGACGCGGTCGACATCGCGGTGCCCGATCAGCCGGCGTAGCAGCATCTGGCGTGTTGACGGATCTACTGTCTGGCCGAGGAGGAACCTACGGTTCTGGTTGATCAACATCACCGCGACCACGCCCAACAGCAGACCCACCAAGATCGAGCCGATGGAGTCGTAAATGGACGAACCGGTGAGCTGGTGAAGTGACACGCCCGCGAAGGCGATGACCAGTCCGATCAGTGCCGCAGCGTCCTCGGCAAAGACAGCTCGAAGGGTGGGGTCGGAGGTACGAAAGACCAGACGAAGCAAGCCGACTCGGCGCTTGCCGGCGTCGCGTTTCGCCTGCCGATAGGAACGAAAGAACGAGATGCCCTCCAGGAGGCCTGCGGTGGCGAGCACGGCATAGGCAACTGCGTAATCGGTGGCAGGTTCCGGGGAAAGGAGCTCTGTGACACCATGTTGAATCGACACTGCTGCCCCCACCGCGAACAGGCCGAACGCAGCAAACATCGACCAGATGTAGGCCTCCTTCCCGTAGCCCTGGGGATGGTGGGCATCTCGGCGACGGTGCGAACGCCGCTCGGCGACAAGCAGAAGGATCTCATTGCCGGTGTCGGCCCACGAGTGTGCCGACTCGGCGACCAGCGATGCCGATCCCGTGATCACTGCTGCAAATGTTTTCGCGACGGCGATAGCAAGATTCGCAGCAAACGCGATCACCACCGTCACGAAGCTCTCGCTTCCAACCGGTTCCGCGTCGGTGTTCTTTCGCGCCGCTGCCACAACCTCACCTCCCACCGACAGAGTATTCGAAAGGACATTGTCAACACCCGGGTACGCCGATCAAGGGCGTTCGCCTGAAGAAGAGCGGACATACAACGCCATGGCGGCGTTGTCTCCGCATGCTCCAACTCTGCCCAGAGATCCCCTCAACATGTTGTGGGACAACGCTTTCACGAACGCTCTCGAACGGAGCTGGCTACCACGATCCGAGTGGACGAACGCAGGCGTCCGAATCGAGTTGATCAACCGCGTTTCTCGAGGCCCGCACGGCCGGAACCTAGCCTCCGCAGGCGCTGCCGTTCTGCCGATGCCGGCACTCCTTGCGAGGGCCAACAAGTCCCTTCACTCGGCAGTCCCTACAGGTCACGTCGCCTTGGTGAGAACGGGTGGGGCCCATTGGCCTGCCGCTATCTTGGTCGAAGGTAGGTAGAGGCGCAGGTCTGCGGTGAATGGCTTGCCAGGAGGCGTTGGTAGCCAATTACTTTGGGGAGTGTTGGCTGGAAGTTCGGCGGCGAAGTGGACTGTTGTTGATCCGTCGTCGTTGGTCTGCAGAGCGGACTGGTAGCCGAGGGTGTAGCGGCCGTGTTCGTTCGGTACCAGCATGTAGTCGGGTTTCCCGTAGGCGGTCAGTGACCAGAAGGCGGCTGCGACCGTGTCGGGTGTGGCGCCGGCGGCAAAGGTCAGTGTGTAGTGGTGGTCGCCGGTTGGGGTTTTTCCGTCTGCGTCCTGATGCAGCATCTCGTAGACGGCTTCGGTTGACGAGTTCCACCAGATCCCTCCGAAGTTCGCGGTGGCTCTAAACCAGTAGTCCGCACCAAACGATGGGTAGGCCGCTGTGGATGACCACCCGTTGGTGATGTCTCCGAAGCTGCCTACGAACTGCAGGAACTTTGGTATCGCCTGTTGCCTTATCACTGCGTCCACGTGGGGCAGTGCACGTTCGTCGTGGCTGATCTGGGATGCGACCGCTCGAATCACCGGGTGGAGCTCGGTTGCGCGTGGGCACGCGTCTGCTGCTGCAAGTGCTGCGGCGAGGGTGGGTTCGGCGAAGACTTCAGCGCCGGGGAGGTTGGCGTTGGTGAAGGTAGGAAACTCGACGATGGGGGTGGGTTGTGGGCGACCGAGGGAACTGAGGCTGAACGCTTTCTGCAGTGAGATCGCCAGGTCAGGATCGGTTCCGAGTTGCACACGGGTCAGTAATTTGGCTTTCGACGATGGGATATCGATGCGCAGGCAGTCGTCAGGGTAGCTCGGCGAACTGCCTTGCAGGCACAAGGCATACCGGCCATATGGTTTGTGCGGGTAGTTGCGTTCGTTGATGTTGTGCGTGATCTCGGCCCACTCGTCCACGATCTGTGCTGTGTAATACGTGCCAGCGGGGATTTCTGGGATGGTCAACACGGCAGGCGTGTTCGCGTCGACGGCTACCCATGCTTCGGAGTACACAACGTCTAGGTTTGGGTTGACGAAGGTCGGTGCCGATTGCGATGACGTCCCGGCAAGCACCGGCGGATTGTGCTTGAGGACGTTGTAGTCGACATCGGGGTCGGCTAGGTCGATCGTTTCCTGTCGGATGACCAGATATCGACCCAGGAGGTACACGTACGCCTCGACGATGTCGGTGTCGGACAGTGTTGCATGATGTTGCGGCATTATCGCCCTTCGCTGGAGATGGCAAGGATCGATGTCGCGTTTGCCTGCAACCTCGACAGTCCGATGATATCTGTGTGTAGTGCTGCGTTCCATCGGTCCGGATTGAGCATGCGGCATTAATTCAGCACAAGAAGACTGTGCATTCGAGGCTCAAAGACGACCAGTATTTCCATCGGCCGCAGCTATTGCTTGGTCAATGCAACCCAGTAGCCCGGTCGTGGATTCTGCTTGGCCCATCCAGCGACGGAAGCCGTATTCCACTACCGCGAGGATGCTGCACACACAGACACCCGGCGCATAATCGCGGGTCGCGTCCGAGTTCATGCGCCGCGCGGCGATGTCGATGAGCCGAGCGCGGTCGTTCTCGGTGATCAACGCGACACGTTCGAGAATTCCGGGAACCTCTGAGATGACGGACCTCCATTGCTGCAGTTCGAGGTGGTCGGTGTCCGCCGTCTGTATCCGGATGGCGTTGGCCAACGCACTGCCCACGGATTCCTCGACCGGCCGACTTTCGAATCCGTCGACGATGGCTGCACTACTCGCCCGTAATGGCCTCAGTAGCAAGTCTTCCTTGTTCGGAACATGTCGGTAGTAGGTGCTCGGAGAAACGCCCGCCTGCATCGCTATCTCGTCTGTGCTGACTCGGCTGAACCCGCGCTCGCTGAACAACCGGAGAGCAGCTGAATCGATGTCGCGGCGCACCCGCATTCGCTGCTTGGCCCGCAAAGTCATACCCATGCGCTCATTGTTACACCTTGTGCGATTCCTACTCAATCTGATAGTTACTGTCATATAAGCGAGAACTATCAAGGGGCGTACATGAACGAGTTCGATGTGGTCGTGGTCGGTTCCGGCGCGGGAGGGATGGCTGCGGCAATCACGGCCGCCGCGGATGGGCTGAGCGTGGTGATCGTCGAGAAGGCTCAGCAGTGGGGCGGCTCGACCGCTCGATCAGGCGGTGGCGTGTGGATTCCCGGCAACGACATCCTCATACAGCAGGCCCCCGCCGACGACCTCGAGTCCGCGCGCAAATACTTACGGGCGATCGTCGCCGATGATGCCGACTCCGGGCGCATCGACGCATTCATCGATCGAGGTGGCGAAGCAATGCGCTTCTTGACCGACCACTCAGGGCTTGATCTGGAATGGGTGCGTGGCTACTGCGACTATCACCCAGAACAGCCCGGGGGTCGAGCGGCCGGTAGATCGTGCGAGCCAAAGCCGTTCGATGCGCGTGTATTGGGAGCGGACCTCGCCACACTACAGCCGTTCTATACCCGCACCCCGATGAATGTTGTTGTGCAGCAGTCTGACTACCGCTGGTTGAGCACGGGCTTCCGCCATTGGCGCGGACCCGCCCGGATGTTTCGGGTAGCCGGCCGAACTGCTCTGGCTCGTATCCGCCGACAAAGACTCGTGGGACTGGGCAGCGCCTTGGCCGCCTCGCTGATGGTGGGAGTTCGGCAGGCCGGCATCCCCGTGATGCTGGGAACGGCGATCACCGAGCTGTCGACCAACGGTGACGTGGTGACCGGCGTCGAGCTGAGCGACGGTACTTCGTTAGCGGCCCGCCGTGGAGTTGTCCTCGCGTGCGGCGGGTTCGATCACAACCCGGCGCTGCGAGCACGACACCACCGAGCACCAGCCGGCCCATCGTTGTCTCTCGGCGCATCCACGAACACCGGGGACGGGATACTGGCTGCTGAAAAAATAGGAGCGGCCACCGACCTGATGGACGACGCATGGTGGGCTCCGTCGATTCCACTTCCCAAGGGTCCTTGGTTCGCGCTTGCCGAGCGGTCGTTGCCCCGCAGCGTCATCGTCAACGGTCAGGGACGTCGATTCATGAACGAATCGCTACCGTACGTCGAAGCAACCCATCAGATGTTCGGAGGAGCACATGGCAAGAGCAGTGGGCCCGCTGAGAATCTCCCAGCGTGGTTGATCTTCGACCAGACCTACCGGGATCGCTACATGTTCGCCGGCAAACCCGCCCGAGCGCCGCTCCCGCGGTCATGGTTCGCCAACGGTGCACTGACGACCGCAGACACGGTCGAAGAACTCGCCACCACCCTGGGGATTCCTCCCGCCAACCTCATCCAAACGATGAGCCGGTTCAACGCCGCAGCCCGGAAGGGGGTGGACGACGAGTTCGGCCGCGGAATCTCGGCGTATGACCACTACTACGGCGACGTCACCAACAAGCCCAATCCAAGCCTCGGCGAGATCAGCAAGCCGCCGTTCTACGCCGCCCAGATGGTGCCCGCCGACCTCGGAACCAAAGGCGGAATCGTCACCGACGCCAACGCTCGCGCGCTGCGTTCCAACGGCGAACCGATTGCCGGGCTCTACGCGGTGGGAAACACCTCAGCAGCCGTGATGGGGCACACCTATGCAGGTCCCGGAGCGACCATCGGGCCCGCACTTGTCTTCGGCTACCTCGCTGCGCGCCACATCGCAGGCACGAACCTTGTCATTCAAGAGTAGCCACGCTGTCGACGTAATCAGTTGTCCGGCAATCATCCCGGCCTACCGACTACCCAACTACCGCCCGGAGGAGATACCCGAGCCGACACCACGCAGATAGCGATTCGTTCGATACTACGAGCAAGTTGCTCTTCCCGGTGTTCCGGCACGTGCCGGGTACGCCAGACAGCAACAGACTTTGGTGTGTCAAGGCATCGGCGGTGGGTCGTCTGGCAGCAGCAACCTACCGATGGCGGTGCCGATCGGTACCGCGTTGTTGGTGTCGGCGTTGGCAGTCGGTCCGAGTGTGGCGTACACGATGATCGTCGTCTTGGACGCATTGTCATAGAGAATCACGCCGTTGTAGCCCCCGAATGCGGGGTTCATGAAGAGCCAGCTGTTCAGGTGGGCAGTGCCGAATGCGAAGAACTTCTCCGGCGTCAACGGGCCCAGACCGGCGGTCGAGGGCGCCATCATTTCTTTGAATGCATTGTCCGACAACAGTTCGCCGGTAGACAGTCCACGAACCCAACGAGCGAGATCCGCCACCGTCGAGTTCATGTTGCCGCTGTTGAGGAACGCTGTCGGATTCCAGAATGATGAGTCCTCGAAAACTCCACGTTCATTGGTGTAACCGTGCAGAATCGGCTCGGTCATCTGAGGTGTCAGCATCAAGGCGCTCTCACGCATTCCAAGTGGCGTGAAGATACGCTTCTGCAACAGTTCCCCCAGAGGTTCACCCGAGGCCTTCTCGAGCACGACGCCGAGGAGGCACAGATCACTGTGCGAGTATGCGAAGCTCGTTCCTGGCTCGAACAGCGGCGGACGGGATTTTGCCAGGTTCAGGATCTCCTGTGAGGTAAAGCCTTTGATCGGATTGTCGTAGAAGGCTTTCAGAAAGTCTGGATTCGTCACGTAGTCGGAGATGCCCGACGTGCTGTTGGCGAGCATGCGCGGGGTGATCCTGTCGGCACGTGGAAAGTCAGGCACCCACTTGGCGATCGGCTCGTCGAGTTCCAATGTTCCGGCTTCGTTGAGCTGCAGCAGGACCGTCGACAGCATCGGCTCCATCGGTTGACCGACTCGCAACTGCATGTCGGCCGTGGCCGGCACGCCGATCGGCGAGTCACCGGCCGCATCGATCACTACTTCCTCGTCGCCGCGCCACACTCCGAATACCGCGCCGCTGAGATCGAGTTCGGCGAGCTTGTTGCGCACGATGTCCACGATCGCCCCGGCGTCGGCGCTCGCGACTTTTGAGCTGGGCTGCGAGGAGCCCTGTTCATCACCACTCGAGCCATCCGTTCCACACGACAGGCTCGTGGTCGCAAGACCAGCGACGAACGCGACGGTCGCAATTCGACGAAGCCGGCTGCGCGTTGACACAATCATGGGCTTGATCCCTTCGTGCACGAATCCCCGGACTCAGAAGTGTTTGAGCTGCAGGGGTTCGATGCGGTAACCGCTCGTCTGAACAGAAAGATCGGAAAAGTCGTCGCTGCCGAGCGGGTCGAACGTCCATCAGCTCGGAGCCACCCATGGCCGCCGCCCCCTCCGGTCTTACCTGGCGGGGGCATTGCGGCGAACGGGGAACATCACAGTGTCTATTATGTCGTTGCTGCGCTCTCTCCGGTGCCGAACGCCGAAACCTGACTATTGGAACCAGCCACACGTCGGCGATCTGCGTAGTCCCGACATTCTCTGCCCGTGAGCTGCCTGATTCCGTCAGGCCGCCGGCAACCCGCCCGCGAGGTAACGGCTCGGGGCAAGCTGACGCCGACGCATTCGACCGGCCCTGTCGTTCTGATTGCGACGTTCAAAACACCACTGATACAACGACTCACACAACTGCGCAGGTTGCGCGCCAACACCTGCCGTTAGACCGCCGCCGACTAGCGAGCGCCGGATTGTCCGTAGTAGGCGGCCACAATTTCCGAAGAGATCCGCCCGCGGTCCCCGACGTCATAACCCTGGTCCCGGGCCCACGCACGAATCGCCGCGCGCTCGCCGGCATCGCCAGAGGCCCCGGTAGCACGGCGTGCGCCAGAAGCAGATCGCCGCCGACCACTCACGCGGGTCGACTTGCTCAGCACCGTCGTGAACGGCACCTTCCCCTCTTCGATCTTCTCGAGATTCGGGGTGCTGGTGTCGAGGACGTAATCCACACCACGCCATGACCACTCGATCGTGTTCAGATCATCAATCTCGATCGGCTTGCCATCCAGGTCATCAATGAACTCCACGACAGTCTTTTTCGCCATGCGGCTAAAGATAGCCAATGCCCGATCACCATGCCCAATCAAAAAGACAATCCGTCCGAATACTCGCGTCGAGGCCGCCGCCGACACGGTCAGCGGGCGAGGAGCGTTCACCTGATTTCGTCTGCCGCTCGGCAGACCCACAGCTACCTGCATAGCCGGCGATCACCATCGGCGCGGCGCGGCGCGGCGCGCCGCGGCGCGGCGCGGCGCGTACAGGATTACTTGAGGACGAAGGCGAGGAGGAAGCCTGCGGCGGTGGACAAACCCACCCACCATCCGCCGTCGCGGTAGGCCTCGGGCATCAAAGAGTCGGCGAGGACTGCGAGGGTTGCACCACCGGCGAATGCTTGGACTGTGCTGATCCCGGTTTGGGGGATCGCGTCGGAGAGCGCATAGCCCCCGACGGTGACCGCGACGAGTATTACGGCGGTCACCGACCACAACGTGAGCGCCCGGGTCTGGCTGAAACCGTGCTGCCGGCGCATGAGTGCGGCGCCGCTGACCGCTTCGGGCACGTTGCCCACGGCGACGGCGACCACCAGCACCAGGCCTCCGCCGGTTGTCAGCGAGACACCTAATGCGGTGTTCTCCGGGATGCCGTCGAGGACGGTGCCGAGCATGAGTGCCCAGCCGATGGCCGCCGGTCCCAGCCGATTTTCGATCAGATGGTTGGCGACAACGTATATCCCGGCGCCGGCAAACAGGGCCGCTCCCGCGGTCACCGCGCCTGCTTGCTCAAACGCAGGCTCGAACAATTCCGAAGACACCGCGGCGATCATGGTTCCCGCACCGAAGGCCATCAACCCCGCCAGCACGGTCCGCGGCAGGGTCCAATGCAGTCCGATCGCTGCACCCAGGGCCAACGGGAGTGCGGTGGCCAGCCCGTACAGGAACGCGGTCACCATCGCGATGTCGATGCGCGAAAGGGTGTTCGGTGCTCGAGCGGCGACGATCGCTCGAGCCTTTCCAGTAGTGCCCGGCCGATGTTCAGCACAACAACCCTCTCTCTACACCTTTGTTTGCCTACAACGCATGTTGCCAGGTGCAACAGCGCAGTGGGACAGGGCAAGCCAGTAGTACCGAGGGGTAGGACCGAGATTGTCGCCACCGGAGAAGTGGCTGTACTTCAGCTGGTCACCCGGGATCTGGTGAGCCTTGCTGCTGCGGTTGTGTCACCAGGCTCAGTGAGCTGATCCAGAGGCGTCTCCATCGCGAGCTGTGCACCAGAATGGTCGGTCGCGGTCGTCATTCAGGGAGTGCTCGCCGACGTGCGGAATCAGCACCGATCACCAGTGTGAGCAGGGCGAGTACGCCGAAGCCGGCAGTCAGTGTTGCCACGGCCGCCACGCTTACAACGATGAGGGGGCCACCTGCGTCGCCGAGTTCTCGGCCCAGTTCCGCCGACCCCATCGTCTGACCCATGCGCTCTGGAGGTGTCGCAGCGGCAAGTGCGGCAAAACCCAGCGGTGTGATGATGCCCGTGCCGACACCCACAGCAACTGCAGAGGCAAGAATCCCACCCAGTCCCGGAATCATCGCGAGCGCCAAACCTGTTGCCGTGAAGACTAATCCCCATGCGACGCCTCGCTCGACAGTAATCTTTCCCGCATCGAGTGCTCGGCCTGCTCGTGGTTGCGCGAACGCGGCGCACAGCGCCAATACCGATACAGCCGCGCCGGTTGCTATCGGCCCCAGTCCGGCATCGACTCCAGCAACAGGAAGGAATCCAACCCCGACGGACAAAGCTGCGGTTGACGCCGCCAGGGCAGCGGTCGGGCCCAGGAACCGGCGATCAGCCAGACGCCGAGCCAGGTCAACGACGGTTTGCCTTGCCCGCGGTACGGGGCGAGTGCCGGTACGACCACGGTGGCCCAGATCGCGACAACCACTGCGAGAGCGGCCATCACCGCAAACAGGAGCGTGAGCCCGCCGGTCCACACGATCACCCCGCCCAGCAAGGGCCCGAGCGTGTAACCGAGACTCTTGTAGAACCCGTAGGTTCCGAATGCACTGCCGTGTAGTCCCTTCGGAGTCAGTCTGGCAACCGACGAACTGGCCGCTGGCGAGAATGCTGATGCTGCGGCACCTTGGCCTAGTCGCGCCAACCACAACCACTCCGTGTCCGCGACAACCACAAACAGCAACGATGCTGCGGAGAACGCGATAAGACCGCCAAGGAGCACCGGTTTGGCACCGACTCGGTCGGCGAGCGTGCCGAACACCGGCTTCAGCAGAACTTCCGCGCCGTCGTAGAGGGCCAACAGCAAGCCGAGGTAGAGCACCGAGTTGGTGAGATCGTCGAGGTCGAACACGAGGTTCGCCGCAACGGCGTGGGCTCCGAATGCAGTGGTGAATCCGGCCGCATACAGCGGCCACATCTGCCATCGCGCACCGACGATCTCAGTGGTGTTGTCGTTCATTGCCGGTGACCGTTGTCATGGCCGGAGTGCGAGTGGAGCGTGTTGATCACTCTCTCGGAGTAGTCCTCGAATCGTTCTGCGCAGTGCTGCAGCGCCGCACTGGCGCTGGCGGCGTTGCTCGCGCCGAAGACATCGCGTGTCCTGAGGTCTCGATGCCATCGTCGCAGTCTGTCCAGGCTCTGCTCTTCTTCTTCGAGTTCGGCCAGGGTGAACTTCTCGATGCGGATCTCTTTGTCGAGCTCGGTCTCGTATTTCGTGCAGTCCGCGAGGAACTCGGCCCACTCCTGCTCGCGGGCCGCGGTGAACATTGCAGCAAACCGCGAGGCGTCCTGCTCGCTCGCACCGGTCGCGGTCAAAAAGACGATTTCTCCGTCTGCGCGTTCGACAAGCTCGGTGGCACGGTCGATACCGGCGTTGAAGACTGGAACATGCGGTATCGCCCAGGATCCCTGCCCGATGGACAGTGCGCCCACCTTGCGCAGTTCTCGCCACACCGCCACGCGGTGGCGCGTCGGTTCGGCGGCAATTTTGACCAGAACTATTCGCCAGCTCACAGACGCAGGGTTCACGGCGGAAATGTAGCACGCGTTACAGTCACAGATGTGTCGTTCAGGTCCCCCAATAAGCACTATCAGCGTATTCGACTCCCCTGCACCAGATTTCGTCACCATTGACCCGATAGAACTCGAACCGCGTGCCTGAACTGGACTCAGCAGGCGACCGGGCGGTCGGTTCTCGCTACGATCCCGGTCATCGGAAGGACGATCGTTTCGGCACCGTAACCCGGGAAACAAACTTGTAATCTCGTGGCAAAAGGCCACACAAGTAGAAAACTATTATCTGCCGGCTACCTCGAATGAGGTAGAGCAATATTTGCCGCTGCATGGGTATGTTGTCCCAGCGTGCGCGCTGATTGACTTCTGCTCCATGACCACCGGAGATGACCAGGGCGCACAGGTACCCGCTCTGCAGATGCATGGAATTGCAAAGAGTTTCGGCGCAGCGATCGCGTTGCAGAATGTCGATGTTCGATTCCTCTCGGGAACGGTGACGGCCCTCACCGGAGAAAACGGCTCGGGTAAATCGACCATCGCGAAGATAATGGGCGGCGTCCTCGCCCCAGACACCGGCACAATCTCTGTCAGAGGCCAAGAACTCACCATCTCCAACGCGAAGATCGCCCGATCCCATGGGATCGCACTGATCAGTCAGGAACTGACACTCGCCACGGATCTGACTGTCGCCGAGAACATCTACATGGGTCGGTTGCCGCGAGCCCTCGGGACGATGGTCTCGTGGCGTAAGGTCCGGGCGTTGGCGACCGAGGTCTTGGAAGCCTACGGGATGTCGATCGATCCCCAGGCCCGCGTCGGCGACCTCTCACTCGAGACGCAGCAACAGGTCGAGATCGCTCGCGCTCTGGCCACCGACCCCGATGTGCTGATCCTCGACGAGGCAACGAGCTCCCTGTCGGAGAAGGCCGCTGCCCGACTCCTAGATCTGGTCGAGGTCCGGCGGACGATGGGCACCGCCGTCGTGATGATCACCCACCGCATGAACGAGATCTTCCAGGCCGCCGACACCGCTGCAGTCCTCCGCGACGGCCACATCGTGGCAACCCGCCCCATCGCGCACACCAACGAAACCGAACTGGTGCGCTTGATGGTGGGCCGCGAACTCGGCGACTACTACGGCAGCCGCAGTGACACACCTGAACTGTCCAACGCGACTCTCGAGGTGTCCGGTTTACGAGCACCCGGCAACGGACTCGAATCCATCGACCTGAGCATCGGAAAAGGCGAGATCGTGGGAGTCGCAGGTCTTTCGGGGTCGGGCAAAGAGGTCCTCGGTCACGCGTTGGGCGGTGCAGTCAGTGCCGAGGGAACCGTGAAGGTGGCGGGTAAGCAGATCCCGCTCGGGCGTCCGGACCGGATCCTCAAGGGCGGACTCGGATTCGTCCCCGAAGACCGTAAGGCGATGGCGCTGATGCTGGGCCGCTCGGTCGCTGAGAACCTCGCGCTTGCCTGGAAGAACGACATGTTCCGATACGGATTGCGGCGCATCGGTTTCGAGCGTCGGCGGGTGGTCGACACGGTCATCCGCTACGACATCCGCGCGGCATCCACCCAGCTCCCGATCTCGCAGCTCTCTGGCGGAAACCAACAGAAGGTGACGATCGGTAGGCTCTTCGAGCTGAATTTGCCGGTGTATGTGATGAGTGAACCGACCCGCGGCATCGACGTCGGCGCCAAGAGTGCCATCTACACCCTGCTCCGTGAGCAGGCCGCGCGCGGGGCCGCCGTGCTGTTCATCTCATCCGAACTGGGCGAACTGTGCGGGATGTGCGATCGCGTCATCACGATGTACGGCGGACGTGTGGTCGCCGAGTTCACCGGCGCCGACATCAACGAAGAAGCCATCAACCACGCCATGGTCACCGGACACACAGCCGATACCGGGGCGCTGGCCACGGCCTGAAGCCAACACCGAATCCTCTCTCCAGCCCGACGACATCTTCAGGAGTACCTCATGACCGCAACCATCGACAGGCCACCGACACCGTTGCCCGAACCCCCGTCGGTCAATCGCAGCTTTCCGCGACCCCGCTTCGGCGACAGCGGCGGCGTGGTGGTCGCGCTGGTCGTGCTGATGGTCTTTGCGGCGATCAGTCAACCGAGCTTCATGACTTGGTCGAACATGATGAACATAGTCGGCGCGAACAGCGTCGCCCTGGTTCTCGCAATCGGATCGACGTTCGTCGTCATCGCCGGCGGCATCGATCTGTCGATCATCTCCATGACCGCGGCCGCCGGTATGATCTTCGGCCTGATGTTGCAAGGCGGCGTCCCCGCGATCGCCTGCATCCTCGGCGCAATGGCCGTCGGAGCACTGATGGGAATCATCAACGGAATCTTGATATCCCGCGCGGGCATCTCATTCCTGGTCGTGACACTTGGTATGGCATCGATCGCCGCCAGTGTCGCACTGCTCTCCAACGACGGCGCCACCGTCAACGTTTTCGACATCCCTGCGTTCTCATCGATCAACACCTTCGCGACCGGCAAGCTCGGCCAGATCCCGATCATCCTGATCTTCGATATCCTGCTCATCCTGCTGGCGATCGGTGTACTGGGTTACACGAGGTTCGGGCGGTCGGTGTTCGCCATCGGCTCGAACGTCGAGGCCGCACGGCTCAACGGCATCAACGTCCGCAACACCACGGCAATCGTTTACGCCCTGGCCGGACTCGCCGCCGGTGTGGCGTCGATCATCCAGGTCGGACGGCTCACCGGGGCCTCCCCGCAGATCGACCCGGCACTGCTGAACGGCGTCCTGGCCGCGGTGCTGATCGGAGGCACCTCCTTCAGCGGAGGCAAGGGCAGCATCTGGGGGACCGTCGTCGGTGTTCTGTTCCTCGGAGTCGTCCAAAACGCCATGACCATCGCGGACATCTCCAGCTTCTGGCGTCAGGCGGTCAATGGTGCATTGCTCATCCTCGCGGTGGGCCTCGGCGTGGCGCGATCCTCGGCGATGCGCAGCCGATTGCGCAGGAAGTCCTCGGCAGCGGGGTCGGCCGGATCGAAAGAGGCGCCCGGTGTCTGATCTCTCGACCGATATCTGGGTCTTGGTTTGCACCACAGACGAACTCGGCGTCGGTGAAGGGGTCAAGGTCGGCACCTGCCCACCGATCGCCCTCTTCAACATCGACGGTGACTACTTCGCCATCGACGACACCTGCTCCCACGCCGAGTACTCACTTACCGACGGCTACCTCGATGGTGACCAGATCGAATGCGAACTGCACTACGCCACGTTCTCGGTTCGCACCGGCGAAGCGCTCACCGCACCCGCGACCGACCCGGTCGGCACCTATCCAGTCCGCGTGGAAGACAACAACATCTACGTTGCCGCGACACAGCGCTGTGTCATCGACAAGTTCCGCAGTTAGTACCGCACCAGCTCGCTCTGGCATTTTCGCCCCCTCGAAAGGAAATCAAGACACCATGCGTTACAAGGGATCACAGATCGCGATGGCCATCGCGGCCGTCGGCGTCATCGCCGCGGCGACCACCGCCTGCGGTGACAGCGGCGCGAGCTCGGACACCTTCCTCGGCTTCTCCTCGCCGACGATGGCGCAAGAAGGTGGCAAGTTCACCGCCGACGCCGTGAACGAGGCGGCGAAGTCTCTCGGCTGGGACGAGCAGAGTTACGACGCGAACCTCTCGGCCGACACCCAGGTCTCGAACATCCAGACCATGGTCGACCGGCCCGCCACCGCGATCGCCGCCTGGGCGCTGGACGAGGGTGCCATCGCCGGCGCCTACTCCCGCGCCGAGTCGGCGGACATCCCGGTGGTCGGCGTGAACTCCGGTGGCACCGGCGTCAAGTCCATCGTCTGGACCGAAGCCACCACATGTGAGGACGGCGGCATCGTGGCACAGGTTGCGCAGTTGTTCGCGACCGCCAAGCCCGGCGGCAACATCGCCATCATGTCCGGCCCGCCGGCACCCTCGATCGTCTCGATGACCGAGTGCTTCAGCAATGCCGCGAAGGCACTGGGCCTCAACATCATCACCCAGCAAGACAACACCGCCGACACCAGTTCCGGCGCCTCTGCCCTGGCACAGGACATGCTCTCGGCCCATCCCGACATCGACGGATTCTGGGCGTACAACGACGCCACCGCACTGGGCATCGCATCGGTTCTCGATGCCGCAGGCAAAACGGCGTACTCGGCCACCAACCCGACCGGCATCGTGGTGACCGGCAGCAACGGCGACTCCTCTGCGATCAAGGCCGTCCAGAACGGAACCATCACCGCGACCGTCGACACCGACCCGGTGTGCACCGGCTGGACCATAGTCGCGGCCACCCGCGACAGCATCGGCGGCAACGCTGCCGAAAGCTACGTGGTCAAGAGCAACATCGTCGACTCGACGACCATCGCCGATTACGTTGCGCCCGAGAACAAGACCTGCTCGCTCGACGCTCTTCCGCTGGTCGAGTAGTCCACCGCATCCACCAGAACGAGAAAGGCACAGCGCATGCGTGACGTACAACTCCCCGAACCCGACGGCAAACTCATCGAAGCCGGCAGCCACCGGATCCACTACATCGACATGGGCAGCGGAACTCCCACCGTATTCCTGCACGGTGGAGGCCCCGGTTGCTCGAGCTGGACCGACTTCGGCACAGTGGCAGGTATCTTCGCCGAGGATCGCCGGTTGATTCTGATGGACATGCTGCACTACGGCCGGTCCAGCAAGGAGCCATTCCGCGCTCCCCGTTGGAGCTACCATGCCCAGGTCATCGGCAAGGCCCTGGACGCGATCGGCATCGAGAAGGCCGACTTCGTGTGCAATTCTATCGGCGGATCGACCGCACTGGCACTTGCCGCCGAACGCCCCGAGCTGGTCGGCAAACTCGTCGTCACCGGCAGCGAACCGGTCCCGGGCGCAGTTCCACTCACCCCAGAGTTGGGTGTCGCCGGCAAGACCGCCTGGACCAGGTACTACGCCGACGAGGGCCCGACGCACGAGAAGCTTTACGACATCATGGCCGACCTCGAATGGCTTGGTGGCGAGGACATCCCGCAGTGGACGTTCGATCTTCGGTGGGAGCTCAGCCGTCAGGATGACCTGCTCGCACTCGGCTCCGACTGGAGCCCGGGCGGCGGACGAGGAATCCCGCAGGATCTGTCGGACCACCTCCCGCTCGTGCAGGCACCGACCCTGTTCCTCTGGGGCGACAGCGATGCCTTCGCGGTCCCCGATTACGCACTGGCACTGAAGAACCTGGTGCCCGGATCCTCCGTGCACGTCATGGGCAACGCCGCCCACCACATGGAAGAGCAGCAGCCCGAGGAGTTCGCCGCCATCGTCACCGCGTTCCTCGACCACTGATCCATCCCCCGATCACAGCCACGAACTCGAACGGAGCACGACCATGACCACAGGTACCAACGGCACCGACATCAACGACCGGCTCGCCGAGCTGGTCAACTGGGAAGACGGACTGATCAGCCCCGAGATCTTCATCGACGACGAGATCTACCGCAAAGAACTGGAGCAGGTCTTCGGCCGAGCATGGATCTTCATCGCCCACGACTCGATGCTCGCCAAGCCGGGCGACTTCTTCAACACCTACATGGGTGGCGATCCCGTCATCGCGATCCGCCAGAAAGACAACAGCGTCCGGGTCTTTCTGAACGCCTGTCGCCACCGCGGAATGAAGATCTGTCGCGCCGAGGACGGCAACGCCAAGAACTTCATGTGTACCTATCACGGCTGGACGTACAACACGGCCGGTGAGCTGATCAACGTGCCCAATCTCGACACCGCCTACTTCAACGAACTGGACCAAAAGCGCTGGGGTTTGATCGAAGTCGCCCAGATCGCACAGTACAAGGGATTGTGGTTCGCCACGTTCGATGCGACGGCACCGCCGCTCGAGGACTTCCTGGGCGACATGACGTACTACATCGACAGCTGGGTCGACCGCACACCCGGCGGGATCGAGATCCTGCCCGGCGTCATCAAGTGGACGATCCACGGCAACTGGAAGATGGGTGCCGAACAGTTCGGCGGCGACGGCTACCACGCCGTGATCACCCACGCATCGTCGTTGGGTACGTTCGACCCGGCATTCCTCAAAGACATCAAGGGCATCGAGTTCGCCTCACGTCAAGGGCATGGTTATTCGATGGTCTTCGACCGGATGACCCGTTTCGCCGACGACCCGCTGGGGCGCTACAACGAGGCCCAGGTCCCGGATCGTCTCGAGCGTCTCGGTGACGCCCGTGCCAACACCGTCGGCAACTTCACCGTCTTCCCGAACCTGTCCGGGCTCCCCGGCTCGGCCAACCTACGTATGTGGCACCCGAAGGGACCCAACGAGTTCGAGATCTGGTCCTGGACCGTGGTCGACAAAGACGCCCCGGACTCGGTCAAGCAGGCGCAGCGCACCTCCGCCGCGTTCACCGAAGGCGCCGCCGGAGTCGTCGAGACCGACGACGGTGAGAACTGGGACCTGATCGGGCAGATGCTCGAACGCGGTGTCCAGACCCGCAAGATGGCCTGGAACTACCAGATGGGTCACGGCCACGAAACCGACAACGATCCGGTGTACCCCGGCCGCGTGCTGCGCAACTACTTCGGTGAGGGCCCGCAGCGCGGCTTCTACCGGCGCTGGCTCGAGTTCATGACGTCAGAGGAATGGCCGATCGCGCCGGCAACCGAACCCGAACGTACCGAACACGAGGCAATTTCGATGAAGGCCCCTGCAGGTGGCCGGGCGATCGCAGCAATGAAGGGAGCGATCAATGCTGACAACAGGTGAACAACTCGGTCGCGGCCGGAATGCCCCGATGTTCCGGTCTATGGGCAAGGTGCCGGTGACGTTGGAAGAGCAGTTCGCGATCGAACAGTTCCTGTACGCAGAGGCCGAGCTGCTCGACGACTGGCAGTGGCGGACGTGGTTCGAACTCTTCACCGACGATGCGCACTACCGGATGCCGATTCGCCGAAATCGCCTGCGCCGACAGCGCAAGGTCGACGAGGCGGATGACCTGAACGGCCTCGAGGTCTCGCACTTCGATGACGACAAGGCGTCGCTCGACATGCGGATTCAGCAGCTCGAGACCGGCATGCACTGGGCCGAGGACCCGCCATCGCGGTCGCGCCATCTGGTGACGAATGTCCGCGTGCAGCGGGCCGAGGTCGAGGGCGAATACGACATCCGGTCGAACTTCTTCGTCTACCGCAATCGACTCGAGGCCGAGGTGGACCTGTGGGCCGGCGAGCGCCGCGATGTGTTGCGGGTGGCCGGAGACAGTTTCCAGATCGCCGACCGAATAATCCTGCTCGACCAGAACCTGATTCTTGCCAAGAATCTCAGCGTATTTTTCTGACACCAGGAGTCGTCGACGATGCCGAATATGAAGTCATTCGTGATAGTTGGTGCCGGTATGGCCGGTGCCAGAGCCGCCGAATCGTTGCGGAACAAGGGGTTTGATGATCGCATCTTCCTGGTGGGAGACGAGGGACGGTTACCGTATGAGCGGCCTCCGCTGTCCAAGGAATGTCTGGTCGGTTCCAAACCCCTTGACACCACGACGATCCGCGAGTGGGACCAGTGGATGGAACTGGCCGTCCACCTCGTCCTGAACGACCCGGTGGCCACCCTTGATACCGCGGGCGGTGCCGTTCGGCTCGCCAGCGGTATCGAGATCAAGGCCGATAAAGTCCTGTTGGCCACAGGCGGCCGCGCCAACGTCCTGGATGTGGCCGGCGCCGATCTGCCGGGGATCCATACCCTGCGCACGGCTGTTGACGCCGACGCGTTGGGTGACCGGTTGCGCCGCGGCCGGGCCAAGGTCGCGGTCATCGGCGGCGGACTGCTCGCGATCGAGGTCGCCTCGGCTGCGGCAACTCTGGGCAATGACGTGACCTGGATGGTTCGGTCGCGTCATCCGCTCACCGCAGCGGTCGGAGCGCATGCCGCCGACAACCTGGCAGGGCGGTACGCGACCTCGGACATCACGATCATGACCAGCGTGGCGGTGGCCGGATTCGAAGGCCGCAACAAGGTGCAGGGCGTCGCGCTGGACGACGGCCGGATCATCGAGGCCGACATCGTGCTGGTGGCCACCGGACAGAGCCCGGCAGCGGGTTATCTCGACCGATCGGTGATCGACTCACGGCACGGCGTGCAGGTCGACGGCCGCTTGGAGACAACGGTTCCCGGCGTGTTCGCAGCCGGCGACCTGGCTAGCTTCGTCGATCCCTTCATCGGCGGCCGGGTACGACACGGCACCTGGCTCAATGCCCAGCAGCAGGGTGATTACGTTGCCGGTGCGATGATGGGCGAGCCGGAACCGTTCCGCAGCGTGCCCTGGTACTGGTCGGACCATCATGACCTGAACGTGCAGGTCGTCGGGCGCATCGACGAGACGGCCAACATCGTGACGCGGGTTCATTCCGATGACTCCGTGAGCTACTTCTACCTGGCCGGCAGCACCATCGTCGGTGCCGTGGGAATCAACGCCGCGCGCGATGTCCGCGGCGCGATGTTGCTGATGGAGAAGGGTACGGGGATCGATGCCGTTGCGCTGGAAGACATCACAACAGACGTCCGCAGGATGGGGGCGAAGGTGGCGGCGCTGTGACGGCAACAACTGTTCGTGATCTGCTCGTCGACCCGCGATACCAGCGCAGCATCACCACTCCGGAGATGGAGGTGAGCTACGTCGACCGGGGCTCCGGGCCGGTCCTGATGATGGTGCAGGCCTGGGGTCCACGTCCGGGCAGCACCGCATCGTTGGTATACAGCAAGGTCTTCGAGAAGCTGGAGTCCAGGTTCCGCTGTATCGCAGTCGACCTGCCCAACTACGGGCTGACCGGGCCGATCGAGTACCACGAACCGGTTCACGATGTGGCGGTGCGCGGCGTGCTCGCGGTGATGGATCATCTGGGGATCGACAAGGCCCCGATCGTCGGCAGCTCGATGGGTGCAACCACGGCGATCGACCTCGCCCTGGCCAGACCTGAGCGTGTCGAGTCGTTGCTGATCGGTGCCTGCCATGCGTCGACCGGTGGGGATCCTTACCTCGTCACGCCGTTCCCCTCAGAGGTGTTTCGGCTATTCGGAGAACTCGACGAGGCGCCCGAGGACGAGGATCGGCTGCGTCGCTTCCTGCGGGCACTGTGGTACGACCAGTCGCTGGTAACCGACGAGCTGGTGGCAGCCATGCGGGCGATGCGTGCCGACCACGCCGACCACGGCGACGCCGATCGACGGTCGGTGAGCGTTCCGCACAGCAACATGGCCGCGCTGGCTGACCTGAAGATGCCCGTCACGGTTGTGCACGGTCGATCCGATCGCATGGTGCCGTTCGAACAGGCCCTGGCGATCGGGTCGTACATCCCGCACGCCGACGTGCGACTCCTGGGACAGTGCGGACACTGGCCGGCCTACGAGCGGCCCGATGCGTTCGTCGACGCGGTGATGGCATCGGTCCATGGGTGATCGTATTGCGAGTGATCGTGACGCTCGTGATCCAGAACTCAGCCGCGAGCTGAGCGAACGTCCAGCTGTCGCCTTAAACTCGACACCTCAGATGTTTCCGCGCCGCCGGCGATACCCGACGATGTGTGGACCTGTTGATGCCTCGCCGACCAGCCCGCGGCAGGCATCAGGCGCGAACGTCTGTAGCCGCACGTGGTCGAAAGAGCAGGGCGGCGGGCGAAGAGTCAGTAACGGGAGTTGCCCAATGGAACCCAGTCCGATCCGGACGAGCAATTCGATTGCGTGGGCGGGTGAGCGTATCAACGGCAGGGGCGATCGATCCAGGTACGCCGCGCTGATGAAACTGTCGGCATCACTCGTCGATGTCGATGATCTGGCCGAACTCGGAGAAGCCTACTTCGGACAAATCGGTGCGGTGATGGACCTGCCGATGCAGGCGATCTACCTCTTCGAGGACGGGACACCGAACCCGCAGTGGTATGACTCGCGCAATGTCAGCGACCGGTTCATGACCACCTACGAGCAGTGCGGGCGACCGGTCGATGACGAGTTGCGTAAAGCGCTGCTGACCGCGGTCCCGGTGTACAACCTCGCCGACCGCACCGTGGCGCAGTGGCGCGAGACCGAGGTGTTCCAACGCGTCGACCGCCTCGAGAACATGCTGCACGTCCTCAAGGCGCCGGTTGTCGCCGGCGGCAACATCATCGGCACCATCGATTTCGCATCCGACTCCCTGAACACCGAGGTGGGCGAGATCGACATGGATCTCATGTCGGCCATTGCCGATGTGGTGGGTGGCGCGGTGACCAATCTGCGTCGTCGCCAGGATCTACAGCAGCAGGTCGAGGTCTCCGAATTGGCCCTGCAGACGAGTTCTGCTGCGGTGGTCTACTTCTCGGCGAAGTCGAACGACCCGAACCTGACGCCGTCCGCGACCGAGCTGCTCGGCGACCTCCAAGAGGGCACCGAAATCCTGTACCGGATCCTGCGGGATGTGGGAGTGGCCACGTCGGTGTTGCACCGGTCGTATCTGGTGCGGATGACCGACGGCGCCAAAGATGTTCTCGAATGCACCGTGCGCCCCGTGCCCGGCCAGCCGGGTGCGCAGGTCCTCGAACTCGAACTCGAGGCCGCCCGCAACAAGTATCGGAGTCCGCGTCTGCTGGCCCTCTCGACCCGGGAGTACGACGTCGCCGGCCTGGTCGCGGCGGGCTTTGCCGACCGGGAGATCGCCGACGAGCTGACCCTGAGCTTGCACACCGTCCGCCAGCACGTGAAGAACATCTACGCGAAACTCGACATCAGCAGCCGAGTCCAGTTGACGAGGGTCTATCACGGTATGACGCCGCGGTCGGTGTCCGCGCGCGCCTGATATACGCACACCCGAGAAGCACGCCCCAGCACCTCTCCCGAGATCGAACCCGGCAATCCCATCTCGATCGCCTCGACCGGCCAGCCCGCACCACATGCCTGACCTGAACGGTCTCGTCTGACCGGACAGGTTCATTCGGCACGCCCTCATCCGGCCAGATGTGACCAACTAACCGCAAAGGACTCCTGTGTCGGTGCAGACTTCAGCGACCGCAACATTGCCCGGTCCGACGATGATCTTTGTCTTGGCCTTCATGTCGGCTGTCAGTCCCTTCTCTACTGACATGTATCTGCCTGCTTTCCCGGCGATGGCTGATGAACTCGGGGCCACGGCATCCCAGATTCAGCTGACCCTGACTGCATTTCTGATCGGTCTGGCGTTCGGACAATTGGTGATCGGGGTGTTGTCCGACAGCTTCGGCCGGCGGGTACCCATGCTCGTCGGGGCCGGCGCATGTTCGATTGCCAGCGCCATGTGTGCAGTCGCTCCCACCATCGAAGTCCTGACTGTTTCGCGCTTCGCACAGGGCTTCGCCGGTTCTGCCGGCATCGTTTTGGCCCGCGCGGTGGTGTCGGACCGTGCCCATGGTGCCGCAGCAGCCCGCTCGTTCACCGCGATGATGACTGTCGGATCGGTGGCGCCCGTCATCGGACCCGTTGTCGGAGGATTGGTCATCAGTGGCGCCGGGTGGCGCTCGGTGTTCTGGACGTTGACTGCTCTCAACCTGCTGATGCTGCTCGGCGCAATCCTTTTCGTCCCGGAGTCCCTACCGAGAGACCGGCGCCAGCGGGGCGGTGGGCGGGCTTTGATGGTCAGCGCCGGGCGCGTACTCGGGAACCGCGATTACCTTGGATACACCCTGACTTTGGCATTCGCGTTCATGGTGTTGTTCGGATTCATCTCGGCGTCGCCCTTCGTGATACAGAACATCATGGGCTTGTCCACGACTGCCTACTCCGTGGCATTCGCCACCATCTGCGCATCGATTGCCATCACAAGTGTGACTTCGATGCGTCTGGTCACAAAGTGCAGTCCACTGCGCCTACTTCGAGGTGGGGTGATCGCACTTGTCGGACTGACATTTGCCCTCCTCATAGCCACCACAGTTGGTGATGTTCCGCGATGGCCGACTCTTCTGCTCTTCTTGTTGATCGTCGGGAGTCTGGGCTTCGTTTTCGGTAACGCGATCGCTTTGGCGAGCGCACAGGTGCGTCATGCTGCAGGCATCGGCTCCGCCATCCTCGGTGCGACGCAGTTCACCTTCGGAGCGATAGCGTCTCCCCTCGTCGGTCTAGGAGGAGACGACGTCGCGGCACCGATGGGTCTGACATTGTTTGTTGCCGCCATACTCTCGGCTCTCGCATTGTTCACACTGCCACGACGGACCAACCGTTCATCTGCGTGAAAATTGCGCGGGCGGCGTGTGCCTCTCACACCGTCAAGCTGTGCGGCAATCAGCCAAAATGCGACGCGGTGAGAGTGTATTTCGTCTGAAGGTACTCGTGGATTCCTTCGGCTCCGCCCTCCCGGCCGAGACCTGACATCTTCCAGCCACCGAATGGCGCAGCGGCATTGGACACGACGCCCACGTTGAGACCCATCATTCCTGTGGCAAGGCGGTCAATCATCCGCTGCCCCCGGGAAAGGCTTTCCGTGTAGACGTATGACACGAGCCCGTACTCGGTGTTGTTTGCCAGTGCGACGGCTTCGTCTTCGGTGTCGAAGGGAACGATTGCCACAACCGGGCCGAAGATCTCTTCCCGCAGGATGTCGCTGCCCGCGGTGATGTCGGTGAGCACGGTCGGTGCGAAGAAGCTCCCGGCTCTGTCGATGCGGTTTCCTCCGGTCACAAGGCCGGCGCCACGGGACACCGCGTCAGCGACCAAGGCTTCGTTCTTGGCCACGGCGTCATCGTCGATCAGCGGACCGATGGACACGTCTGGTTCGGTTCCTCGGCCGACGTTGAAGCCGTTCACGCGCTCGGTCACCCGTCGGGTGAAGGCGTCGACGATCGACCGATGCACAATGAATCGATTTGCGGCCGTGCATGCTTGGCCGATGTTACGAAACTTGGCTGCGATGGCCCCGTCGACCGCCTTGTCCAGATCGGCGTCGTCGAAGACGACAAACGGTGCGTTTCCGCCGAGTTCCATCGATGTGCGAAGAACGTTCTGAGCTGCTTGCGCCAGCAACTTCTGTCCGACAGAGGTCGAGCCGGTGAAGGAGAGCTTGCGAAGTCGCGGGTCACCGATGATCGGGGAGGACAACGCCGAGGACGTCGATGTCGTGACGACGTTCACCACACCGTCGGGCAGACCGGCGTCCTGAAGTAACTTCGCGAACAACAACGTCGTCAAGGGAGTGAGCGCTGCGGGCTTGATCACCACTGTGCACCCGGCCGCCAGGGCAGGCGCGATCTTTCGAGTAGCCATGGCCAGTGGGAAATTCCAGGGAGTGATGAGGAAGCACGGTCCCACCGGATGCTGGGAGACGACCATGCGACCGGTGCCCTCGGGGTTGGGTCCATACCTGCCTTGCACGCGGGTGGCCTCTTCGCTGAACCAGCGCAAGAACTCACCGCCGTACGCCACTTCGCCGCGAGCTTCGGCGATCGGCTTGCCCATCTCGATGCTCATCACCAGCGCGAACTCTTCTTTGCGTTCCTGCAGCATGTCGAATGCCCGACGCAGTAGTTCACCGCGTTCGCGAGCAGGCACGCCTGCCCACGTCGCCGAAGCCGCATCTGCGGCATCGAGGGCGGCCATGCCGTCAGCTGGGGTCGCGTCCGCGATGGATTTGACGATCTCGCCGGTGGACGGGTCGCGGACGTCGAGAGTTGCACCCGAGGAAGATGCTCGCCACCGTCCCGCGACGAACAGGTTGTCGGGAACTGCGCCGAGCACGGCGCTGTGGTCGCTGGTCATATGAGTTCCTTCACGAAATCAGTGGTGGTCCGACATCAGTTCTGCGCCAGGATATTTCGAGCTCGTGCGATCACCGGGGGGTCGATCATGTGCCCGTTCAGGGTCGAGACCCCGTCGGAGTTCGATGCCTCCAGGATTGACTGTGCCCACTCGACATCGGCTTGCGCCGGCCGTAGTTGTTGATGCGCAACGTCAACCTGAGACGGGTGTATGCACAGCGTGCCTGTCATCCCGAGGGCGCGGGCGTGATTGACGTTGTCACGGAGGAGGTCGGCGTCGCGCACCGCAGTGGTCACGCCGTCGATGGGGCCGGGGAGCCGCCCGGCAGCAGAAGCCATCACCAATGCCGACCGGCTGTAGAGAAGTGCAGTTCGGTCCGCCGGGTCGATGCCGAGTTCGGCTGCAAGATCCATGTGGCCGAGCGCCAGACGCACCACACCGGGAAGGCCGGCGAGCTGCGGTGCCGCGATGACTCCCGCACTGGTTTCCACCAGGGCGACGACCGGTACATGCTGGGCGATGGACCGCACGTGGTCGGGTGATTCCGCTTTGGCGAGCATCACCGGGACACCCAGCTCGCGGGCGCACGCCAAGTCCTCTTCGTGGTGGTCGGTGCCGATCGCGTTCACTCGAATCAGCGCACGACCGCCCTGCCACACCCAATCCCGAATTGCGTTGCGGGCGTGCGTCTTCGCGTCGGCAGCCACCGCATCTTCGAGATCCAGGACGACCGCGTCCGCACCTGTGCTCACGGCCTTGTCGAAACGTTCGGGTCGGTCACCCGGAACGAACAGCAGGGTTCGAGCAGTGCTGAGCTGCGCGATGTCTCGTGACCAGTCAACGCTCATCGCAGCACCGCTTCTGCGCTCGCGTGAACCACGTCAGTCCCGGTCAACACCGCGAGCCGCGCCGACGACGAGTCGTCGTTCGGCCTTCCCTCCGTCAGCACGGCGGTACCGGCAAACACCGGACGGCGCAGACGAAAACTGAACGATTCGACTGCGTCGACACCGCGGGCCGCCTCGACCAGGTGCGCCATCAGAGTCGCGAGCAGTGGTCCGTGCACCACCAGCCCGGGGTACTTTTCCACCGAGGTCACATACGGCTGGTCGTAGTGGATGCGGTGGGCATTCGCCGTCAGTGCGCTGTAACGAAAGAGGGTCGGTGGTGTGAGCGTCCGGACGTCCGACCACGGAGCGTCGGTCGTCGGCTCAGATTCAGCGCCGACGGGCTGCGCCGGAGCCGCGTCGGGATCTCCCGACCGGTACACGATGTCCTGGCTCTCGATTCTCGCCACCGCGCCGTCCACCAGGAACTCGTTGCGTACCCGGACAAAGAGCATCTCACCGGAACTGCCGGTTTTTGGTGTCACCGAATGGATGGCGCTGCGCCGGACAACGTGAGCACCGATCGGCAGCGGTACCAGATTCTCGATCGTCGCCCCTGCGAACATCCGGCGGCGATTCGGTATGGGTGGGAGGAAATGCCCGTTCGCGGGATGTCCGTCGAGCCCCAACTCGCTCGAGCGAGGCCATTCGTGGAAGAAGATCCAGTGCCACACCAGCGGCAGCGGGTCACCTTCTCCCACGGCGATATCGAGGTCGAGCGTTGCAATGAGTTCGCGCACTCGCTCAAGACTGATCGTGTCCGACGTTTCGACGGGCTCAGGAGCCCAATTCTGCACGTACCGCCCAAGACCCTCGATCGACGTCATCGATTGATCTCCTCTTTTGTCATGTCCGCGTTGATGATCCCTTGATCACGCAGGGTGGCGATCCGCTCGGTGTCGAGGCCGAGTTCGCGCAGCACAGTTGCTGTGTGAGCGCCGTGCGCGGGAACCGGCCCCATCCGCGCCTCTTCGCCGAGTCCGATCGGCGGAAGCAGTGCCCGTACCGACCCCTTCTCTGTGTCGACGCTGCGCCATCGATCCCGCGCTTGGAGTACAGGATGCTCCAAGAACTCCGATACGGTGTTCACACCCGCGTACGCCACTCCCGCTTCAGCCAGCTTCGCCTCGGCCACAACGGTAGTGAGCCGGCCGATGCATTCGGCAACAATCACGTTCAGCTCATCGCGGTGATTCACCCTGCGACTGTTCCCCGCGAATCTCTCATCGACGACGAGGTCTGGTCGTTCGAGGACTGTGCGACAGAACCGCTCCCACTCGGGCTCGTTCTGGATCGCCAACAAGATGGTGTGCCCGTCGGCGTCGTCGTACGGGCCGTAGGGCGCAATGGTGGCGTGCGCTGCGCCGAACCTTCCCGGTTGACGGCCAAGTCCCGCAGTGAAATGGGCCGGCTGGCCGACCCATTCGGCGAGCGCCTCGAACAGAGACACCTCGATGTCGGCGCCCTCGCCGGTGCTCGCCCGTCGATACAGTGCCGCGAGCACACCCGAAAACCCGTACATCCCGGCCGCGATGTCGGCGATCGACACACCTACCTTGGCTACGTCATCCGCGGTTCCGGTCAACGACACCAGGCCGGTCTCGCATTGCACCAACAGGTCGTAGGCCTTGCGGTCTTTCCATGGGCCGGTGCTACCCCAACCGGTGATGTTGAGAACGATTTTGCCCGGATCCTTGGCATGCAGGTCGGCTGCCGAGAGGCCCAGCCGCGCGGCCGCGCCCGGCCCCAAGTTCTGCACCACGACATCCGCCGTATCGACCAGGTCGGCCAGAATTGCCTTGCCTTCAGCCGATTTGACGTCAATCGCCACCGATTCCTTGGATCGGTTGAGCCACACGAAGTAGCTCGCGAGGCCGTTCACCGATTCGTCGTACTGGCGTGCGAAGTCGCCACCGGACGGGCGCTCGATTTTGATCACCCGCGCGCCGAGATCTGCGAGTTGTCGGGTGGCAAAGGGCGCGGCGACGGCATGTTCGAGCGACACGACCGTCACACCGGACAAGGGCAACATGAATGCTCCTAGAAGTTGGGTGCGAAGACTGGCGGGATCAGATCGTGAGTCCGCCGCGTTTGACCAACTGTTTGGCGATGACGCCCTGTTGAATTTCGTTGGTACCTTCACCGACGATCATCAATGGTGCGTCGCGGAAGTAACGTTCGACGTCGTATTCGGTTGAATAGCCATATCCCCCATGCACCCGGACCGCGTCGAGCGCGATCTCCATCGCGGTCTCGGAAGCGAACAGTTTCGCCATCCCGGCTTCCATGTCGCTGCGTTCACCGGAGTCGACACGTTCGGCGGCAGAGAGCAACAGAGCGCGGGCAGCCTGCAACTTGGTGCCCATGTTCGCCAGCAGGTTCCCCACCGACTGGTGCTGCCAGATCGGCTTGCCGAAACTCTCACGCTCCTGCGCATACCGGAGCGCATCATCGAAAGCGGCGCGCGCAACGCCGGTCGCGCGTGCAGCGACCTGCATCCGGCCCACCTCGAGCCCCTTCATCATCTGCGCGAAGCCCTTACCTTCGACCCCGCCGAGCAGAGCCGTCGCCGGGACGTGACAGTCGGTGAAGTTGATCTCGCAGCTCTCGACACCTTTGTATCCGAGTTTGGGCAGATCCCGAGAGACCTCAAATCCGGGAACCTTCTCGACGAGCAGAATCGAGACACCCTTGTGTGCGGGCTGCGCGGTGGGATCTGTCTTGCACAGCAGCGCAACAAGTCCCGCGCGGCGGGCGTTGCTGATCCACGTCTTGCTTCCGTTGATGACATAGTCGTCGCCCTGCACTGTCGCGCGGGTGGTCATTGCTTGCAGATCGGAACCGCCACCCGGTTCGGTGAGCGCCATGGTTGCCCGCAGCTCGCCGCTGGCCATCAGCGGAAGATACTTTTCCTTCTGCTCTTCTGTGCCGAATGTGAGGATGAGTTTGGCGACCACCGTGTGCCCGCCCATCGCCCCGGCCAGACTCATCCAGCCGCGTGCGAGTTCCTCGGTCACCTGCACGTAGCACGGCATCGACACCTGACCGAAGCCGTACGGTTCAGGGATCGCAAGACCGAAGATGCCGATCTCCTTCATGGTCTCGATCAGCTCTTCGGGATACGTATTCGCGTGCTCCAGCTCGCGAGCGGTCGGCCTGACCTGCTTGTCGACGAAATCACGCACCGTCTGGACCAGCGATCGTTCCTCGGCGTTCAGTTCAGCCATGGCTGCTCTCCTGACATCGACTGTGATGGACATCGGATCCTCGAACATCTGCCTGACATCAGGGCTGAACGACTCCGACGAGTGAGTTCATCATGTCTTGTGATGGGATACAGCGACAAATACCTTCTTGACATACCCCTATGCCTGCGGAGAATACTTCCGAGATGGACTTCAAGCAGCTGAAAGCGGTTATCGCCGTGTCCGAGACCGGCAGCGTCACCCGGGCAGCGCAGCTCCTTCATCTCGTGCAGCCGGCCGTCACCAGGCAGATTAAGGCCCTTGAGCACGAACTGGGTGTCACACTCTTCGAACGCAGTCCTGCGGGGATGCACACCACCGCGGCCGGGGAAATACTGGTGGACCGAGCCCGTCGAGCGCTTACGGAACTCGACAGAGTGCGGACCGAAATAGTCCCGACACCCCACGACGTTCGCGGTATTGTCACCGTCGGGATTCTCGACAGTATGAGCGACATCATCTGCAATGCTTTGACTTCGGTTCTCGCACAGAATTATCCAGGAATCAGACTCAGAATTGTTTCCGCCTACTCTGGGCACCTACAGCAGTGGCTTGATGACGGCGATCTCGACCTGACCCTGCTGTACAACTTGAAGAAGACATCGGATCTCAATGTCACACCGCTGGCGCGCGAACAACTGTGGTTGATCGCACCTTCAGGTGGCGCGGTCCTCGACCCCGAGAATGCCGTGGATCTGACGATGGTCGACAACCAACCCTTCGTCCTGCCCAACCCGGGACACGGACTGCGGATCTTGATTGATCAGGCCGCAGTGCGCGCCGGCATCACAGTCACCACCGCTGCGGAGACGAACTCGATGCGAGTCCAGAAACAACTCGTACAGGGCGGACACGGGTGGACGATTCTGCCCGGCATCAGCGTCGCCAATGAGATCGCCGCCGGCACGCTCCAGGGGAGCCCGATCGCCGACCCTCTCGCATGTCGCGATGTGGTCAAAGCAGTCCCCCGAACCGCCCACCCCACCCCGGCTGTCGAGGTCGTCGACCACGCCCTGACCAGCCTGCTCAAAGCCGCAACCGATTCCGGCGCGTGGCCACAGGCAACATGGCACGCGCCCTAGCTCCGCCCTACCGGTGTACCGACTTCGCACTTGTGCAGCCAATGATGTGCCATGTCAACCTTCCGCAGCGGAGCATAGTTAGCGGTTATTCAATGATCGTTTACCCGGCTGTCCAACACCGCTGTAAGGACCGGCATTCGACGCAAATGAGTTACTTGTGTTGCAATTGTCGCAGCTTCTTCCTAGTTGTCGACAAACGTGTGTTAGCCTGGTCCCAAACAAGGAATTCGACGAGGATGTGCAAGGAAATCGCCGAATCGAAGACTACCCACCTAGGAGTGCGCAATGGCCCGAGACCATACGGCCCGCGCCCGGATCAGACAGTACCTGATGACGGCTGGGCCAGTTGACGATCCCTCGGGCTACGCCACCAAAGTCCTCAAAGACGCCATCGGCTACGAGGGGTCATCCGTCGCATTCATCCAGCTGATCGCCGCAATGGACGCTGATGGCGAGATCAGCCGAGAGATCCGCGGTAAACGGACATACACTATCGCCGCTGCCGAAGCCGCGGAATCGATCCGCTCTGGTTCCTCGTCCCCGGCTCCGTCTGCCGGGGCTGTTCGTGCCGGTGCCAACGGCGCACTTGCGATCGACATCGATTACGACAGATTGGCCAAGGCCATCGTTCGCGAGTTCTTCGCCGCAGCAGCAGAGCGCCAGGCCGTACCTGCGGTCGCTGCAGTGTCGGTCGACTCCGACGTGCGTGCTGTCGAGGACAAAGTCGCCAAGCAGCGTGACGAGTATGCCCGTCGCCTTGACGAGGCGCGCAACCAGCTCGACCAGCTCCTCACCGAGGCAGCAGACTTCGCCACTCGGTGACGTTCGCCGATCACCGCCCCGTGAGATGGTGACCGACGAACGACTCAGGACTCGGTCGACCTCAGCACCTTCGCGGAGTCAGGCGCACCGACACGTCGGCGAATCCGCTTCTGCACCTTCCACTGTCCGTCCTCTTTGATCAGGTGCCATTCGTTGATCGACGCACTGACGAGGCGGATGTCAGGCTCCTCCTGGTGAAGGATGAACGAGTATCCGTTGGCCACTGCGGTGGAACCGTCAATCCGAATGGCCAGGTTGTTTCCTTGCATGTGCAGGCTGCGTCCGTAGAAACCGTCACCGTGTCCAGCGGTTCTCACCGCAAGGAACTCGCGCATGGCGTCCTTGCCCTGCCAGGTAATGACACCGTAGGGATCTTCGGCCGCTCCTGACGACACATCCATCACGCAGTCGTCGGTGAAGATCCCGAAATACTCTTCATCGAGACACGCGTCGGCGTAGTAGCCATAGCGAGACAGCAACTCCCGCACAGCCTTCTCGTCTTCGAGGTGACCGATCCGCGCTTCCAGATCGGACAGTCTTGCCTCAATCGATTTCTCACTCATATCTTCTCCCAACGCCTTTCGGTTGAATTGCACGATCCCGGCGGTCAGCGGTAGCCGACGTCGGCGACAGACGGGATCGGTCCCTCGCTGACCACCGCGTTTCTGCGCACGAGTTCCTCGAAACGATCACCGCTCACACCGCATTCCGCCAGCACTTCTTCACTGTGCTCGCCCAGACCCGGTGGTGTCATCACTCCCGCGCGCTGTGATCGCGAGAAATGTGCGTAGCGACCGGGTAGGAATGTGGTTCGCCCGTCGGGCCACACCACTGACTGGAGATACTCGTTGTCGGCGACCACCCGGTCGTCGAGCAGGTCGCGGAACGTTCGGGCCGCCACGGCAAACCCGCCGACAGCGCCGATCTGCCCCACCACAGCCGCACTTTCCCACTGGCACAGGGCATTGGCGATCACGTTCGTCAGCTCTTCGAGCGGCGGCTCCGTCGCGAGGAGACCCGCCGAGATCAGGTCGCGAACATTGTCGACGTGAATGCGCACATACCCGTCGCTTGTGGGGTAGTACCTGGACAGCGCTGCAGACCCGCGGTGATCCCGGCCCCCGGTGGGTGATGGCTGCCTCCCTGCGAACTCGACGAGTTCACCGCTCTGCATGAAGGAAGTCACCGCGGCAAGGGTCGTCGTGACCTGTTGCCCCCCACCGCCGCGGACCCGATGGAACAGCGCTGCGCAGGTGCCGAGCGCAGTGACACACGCTGCGGCGACGTCGTTCACCGCAATCGTCGAGAACACCGGGTGATCGTCGCCGCCCTGGGCTGCCATCATGCCCGACATGGCCTGCAGCACCGGGTCGAAACCCGGTCGACCACCGAGCGGCCCGACGTCACCGAACCCGGTGATGGACACGGTGATGACGTCCGGCCGCACCGACATGAGACTCTCGCGCTCGATGGCGAGTCGTTTGAGGACTCCGGGGCGGAAGTTGTCGATGACAACACCGCTGTGCTCGACCAGCGACTGAAAAGCTTTGTAGCCCCCGTCATCTCGAAGGTCGAGGGCCAGACTGCGTTGACCGCGGTAGTGCGGATACCCGCGAACCCGGAACGCATCGCCGGACGGTGGCTCGACCTTCACGACATCCGCACCCAGTTCGGCAAGCAACATCCCCGCGTAGGGTCCGGCCAGCACGGTACCGAGATCCAGCACCTTGGTCCCGGCGAGAGGACCTTCCGCGGCACCAGAATCACCGTCTGCGAGCAGGTCGGTCGATGTCGACGTCCCCGGCTGCCACGCGGCACCGATCCAGCGATGTGATGAGGTGAACGAACGCGGCCGTGGATCGCGCACGGGTGTCTCGGACAGGTCGACAGGCGAAAACGGCATCGTCGTCACGCCGACGAGCGGATCCCTGACGCTGCGACGTTGGTTGAGTGCCAGCACTTGCGGGTGAGACAGCCACTGATCGCGTTGTCCGACAGCGCTTGCCGGACAATCGTTGACCGCCAGCAATTCGAGCCACTCGGACCGATCACGGCAGGCAAAACCCGCCGCCAGTCGCTCGCGCACCCAGCCGCGGTGTTGCGGTGAATAGAGCTTTTCCCGATCACCGGCGATCCGCGCGTCGTCGAGGATGTCGCTGCAACCCAGCAACGCGAAGGCAGTCGACTGGAACTTCTCTGTCAGCGCGCCGAGAAACAGCCACTCGCCGTCAGCACAGCGGTAGGTGGTGTAGGTCGGGTTGGGCCCGCCTGCACCCACACTCGTGATCGGCGAGGAGCCTGCGGGATCGACGACCATCGTGGTCGTTGCCGCGACCAGGACGCCGTGCATACCGTCGACGGTGATGGTCTGGCCGCGCGCAGATCGCTCGCGTTCGATGAGTGCCGCGATCGTGGTCGTGGCAGCCCAGAGCCCCTGCATGTAAGAGAGGAACGGGTAGACCGATTCGACAGGTCCGCCGTCGAACGACGATTGCCGACGGGCAACGCCGCTGAATGCCGCCGCGAGCGCGTCAATGGTCTGACCGTCGAGCTTGTCCGAGCCGGCAATAGGCGGCATCGACACGTGGATCTGATGGTTTTGCAGGCCACCCGACACCGTGTGCTCGCACAGTCCCAGTGCATCGGCGACATCTGAGGAAGTGGTTACGATGATGTCGGCGCCTGCAACGAGATCAGCCACGATCGGTGAATCGGGTCCTTCGACGCAAATCCTCTTGTTCCGGTGCCACATCACCGACCCCGGCAGTTCAGGACTGTCGGACGGCACTCGCGGAATCTCTACGCGGATGACCTCTGCTCCGAGGTCGGCCAGCAGCATGGTGGCAACCGGCCCTGCGACGCCTCTGGTCACATCGAGGACTCGGATGCCCCGCAACGATGCCGACCGGCCTCCAGGTGAGCCTTCGCTTGTGGTCACAAACACAACTATAACATTATTAGCAATATTACTGACCCGCTATCGGCCGCGATGGTCCACCGCGCCCACGGTTTTCGGGTGAGCGTACGGATGCGGAGCTGTCTCGGGCACTTGCTGGAACTCTGCCATCGTCGCGGCCGCGTGCCGGTACGCGGCAAGAAGAGCATCCTCTGCCGCGTAATCGAACTTGTCGGTCATCCTCGACGTGGTCCGTTCGTCCGGCGGGTTGTCGAGGTACCACCGGGTGGTGTCGCGGAGCGCATCGCCTGCGGACACCATTTCAACGTAGCCGAGTACCGTCCGTGCCTTGTGAATGCTCAGTAGCCCATGTTCGTCGTGGGGCACCGGAAACAGCCCGCGGCCGGGCCCCGCCAGGTCGAACGGCAGGGACACGACCTCCAACGATCCGCCGGCAAAACCCGAGATCAGTTGGCACCACTGACGCAACGAGAACTGCTGGACATCGCCCACGTTGAACACCTCGCCGGCTGCCGCGTCGGGCCGATCGACGGCCGCAAGCAGGAAGCCGGCCGCGTTCACCGCGGCACATCGCGACGAGATGGTCAGTCCGTTGTCCGGCATCAGGATGGTGTTCCGTCCGTCCCGGATCCTCTTCACGATCGACCATTCGCGTGGGTAGAGCTGACGTGGGCCGTAGATGCTCGGGTAGCGAAAGATCGAGGCGCGGAAGGCACCTGAGTCGTGCAGATCGAAGACGGAGCGTTCGGCCGCGAGGATCCGCTGAGAGAAGCGTGAAGCGTCGTCAGTGGGTTCTGGCCCGTCGGTCCATCCCACGTCGCTCTCCGTTGCCGACACCGGAATGCCGATCGGATTCCGACTCTCCGGCACGTGATAGCCCTGATACACCGGCGCCCCACTGACCGCGACGAACTGTTCACAGCGGCCGGCAAAGGCCGCCGCGACGTGTCGCAGTCGGCCATAGGTCGCCACCACGAGATCGAAGTGGCGGTCGCCGACCGCTTCGGAGACGCTCTCGGCGAAGTGCGGATCGGCGTGGATGTGCTCGAGGGCGGCCTGCTCGGGCAGTTCATGCGTGCCGCGGTGGAGCAGCGTCACCTCGAATCCCCGCTGTTGTAGTCCTTCGACGATGTGCGGGCCGGTGGGTCCGGTCCCTCCGACCAGCAGGGCACGTCCAGTACTCATCCTGTCACCGCTCTCTGCGCGCCGCGAGTGAAATCGTCAGTGGCCGTTGATATTGCGTCGATGAGTTCGACCGGTCGATCGAGCATCACATGGTGCCCGGCACCGGCCATCTGGGTGATGCGTACCCGGGGGCCCACGCGACGCTCGAGCAGGTCGGCCATGTCGGGGCTGAGCATGCCGTGCTCCGCCCGCAAGACCGTCACGGGGCATGGGGAAGGCGTCCACTGGTGCGGGTCCGGCTCGCTTCGGTCGAAGTTGGCGGGGTCGAACTTCCACGTCCAGCCACCATCGACCTCACGGATCGATTCTTCAGCGATGTGTCGTCCGACATGCGGGATGACGAACTGCTGCGGTGATGGACGCCAACTCCGCACGGCCGCTTCGCGATCGGGATAGACGCGGGCCGGTTTGGTCGCGAATCGTTCTCGCAGAAGACGCTGAGCGGTATCAGGGATGCGTACCGGAGGATCCACGAGGATGGCCCCTGCCACCGCGTCGCCGAGGCGAGGGACACAGCTCAACGCGACCAGTGCACCCATGCTGTGACCAACCACGACGAGTCCATGCGCGAATCCGGCCTCGCCGGCTACGGCCACCACTTCTGCGGCCCAGCTCTCGATGTCGTAGGTCGCCCGTCGCCCACTGTCCCCATGCCCGCTGAAGTCGATGGCCAGGACGCGTCTGTCCGTGGTCAGGTGCGGACCGATGTGATCCCACCACGCCGAATGCGCACCACCACCGTGCAGGAGGATCAGTCCGGGTCGATCTGCCTGTCCCCAGGCCCGCCATTGGATCCGCACACCGGAGCTGACTGTCGTCCCTCGCTCGGGCAGTGCTGCGAGCGCGGTCTGAAACCAGGCAGGCGCACTGCTGGGGTCGTCGGCGACGTCGGTCGACAACAGGCGATCCCCACCACTCACGCAGTGCCGTCGGAGCCGATGTACTGCTCGAACATGTTGCCGCTGAGCAGCTTCTGAGCATCACCTGAGTAGGCGATCTGACCACGGCGCAGCACGTAGGCGGTGTCGACGATGCTCAACGCCCGCACCGCGTACTGATCCACCAGCAGCAGTGCGGTCTTCGCGGTCCTCAGCTTTTCGAGGAAGTCGAAGACAACGTCCACGATGATCGGCGCGAGTCCCAGAGACGGCTCGTCGACCAGGACAAGCTTCGGGTTCCGCACATAGGCGGCCGACAGCGAGAGCATCTGCTGCTCACCACCACTGAGCGTTCCCGCCTTCTGACTCAGTCGCTTACCGAGGATCGGAAAGACCGATGTCGCGAGTTCGATACTGTTCTTGGCCTTGCCCCGAGGGGCCTGCATCAACAGGTTCTCCCCCACACTGAGATTGCGGTACACCCCGCGGCCCTCCGGGATGTGGCACAACCCGCGATCGGCACGCCGGTGCGTCGGGACCCGCGTGATCTCTTCTCCGAACATCCGGACCGTCCCGCTGCTGGGTTTGAGGACGCCGGAAGCAACCCGCAGGGTCGTCGTCTTACCGGCACCGTTCGGCCCGATGAGCGCGGTCGCTTTGCCTGCCTGCACGTTGATCGTCACGTCACGCAGCACCTGGGTCTGACCGTAACTGCAACTGATGCCGCTCAATTCCAGCGCATCTGTGGCCACGGCTCTGTCTACAACCGGACTGTCGAGACTGGTCATCCGAGCACTCCTTCATGAGCGAGTTCTTCTTTGTCCTTGTCGAACGAACCGAGGTAGGCCGACTGCACCAGGCTGCTGGTGCGGACCTGCTCCGGGGTTCCGTGAAAGAGCATCTTGCCGAAGTCGAGCACGTAGATGTCCTTACAGATTCCCAGGACCAGAGCCATGTCGTGCTCGACCAACAGGATTCCGCACCCTCGGTCTCGCACCACATTCTGCAGCGTGATCCCGAACTGTTCGGTCTCCGCGGGATCGAGTCCCGACGACGGCTCGTCGAGCAGCAGGATGTCGAAATGTCCACTGAGGCAACGTGCCAACTCGACCAAGCGCCGCTGTCCGGTGGACAGCGCACCACCCGGGACGTTCCGGATGTCGGCGATACCGCAGAGCTCCATCGCATGCTCGGTTGCTGCCATGGTCGCTCGACGCTCAGCCGGAGTGGCGATGAGCTGACCCCGGACCGAGGACCCTGCGAGCGATGATTCGATTCCCAACGCCACGTTCTCGGCGACGGTCAGCGAATCCGCCAGCTGCATGAGCTGGAAGGTCCGCCCGAGGCCCAGGCGTCCGCGCTTCGACGTGCCGAAACCGGTGACGTTCGTCCCATGCAACCACACGCTGCCGGTGGTGGGGGCGAGCAAACCGCTCGTCGCGTTGAATGTTGTTGTCTTGCCGGCGCCGTTCGGACCGATCAGGCCGGTGATCTGCCCGACGGGCGCTGCGAAGGTGATGTTCTCGACCGCCACTCGGCCGCCGTACTTGATGGTCAGGTCCTTGACCTCGAGACTGGTCGCTTCTTCGGCGACATGCCAGTGCGGTTCCTGCACTGATGCTTTCGGTGTCTTCCGGCGCTGCGCGGAGCCGAACCGCTTCTCGATCAGCGCCCGTGCCCGCATCGGCATCGGCTTGGCACCGCCCTGGGTGGCGATGATGACTGCCGAGAGGCCGAAGATGATGTTCAGATAACTTGCGGTGTGGTCGCTGTCGACGTAGGCGGGGATCACCGACGCGATGACTGCGACGACGGCGTACCAGGGCTCCCGGAAAGGCATCAACATCAGGGTCGCGATGAGGACCAGCGAGTAGTACGCCGTGTAGTTGGAGTCCCCGAAAATCGCGAAGTGCACGGTCGATCCGTAGAGGATGCCCGAGATGCCTGCGAAGAATCCGGCGATGCAGAATACGATGACCCGCAACATGTTCACGTTCAAGCCGAGCGTCCGGACGGCCAGCGGCGCGCCGGACAGGCCTTGCAGCGTACGACCCACCCGCATCTGATGGATGACCATCATCGCGATGGCGGTGATGACGAAGAAGGCGAGCACCACGTAGTAGTACGAGGTGTCACTCTCGAAACCGCTGGGTCGCGGCATTTCTCGGCCGACACCGGTTTGGGTGAAGAAGAACGAGCGCGGGTACAGCAGCTGTTCCACCATCAGACCGAAGCCGAGCGTCGCCAATGCGAGGAACAGGCCGGAGAGTCTGATCGCGGGTAACGCAAGCAGCGCGGCGACCGGGACCACCACCAGCCCTCCGAGCAGCAGAGCGAGCAGCCAGGGCAGATGGAGTTCAGACATGAACTGTGCGAATGCGGCTGCGCCGATCGCGGCAAATGCCGCCTGGCACAACGACACCAGACCGGCAGTCCGGACGAGCAGACCCAGCGAGAGCAGCATGATGGCCTGCGTCAGACCGATGGTCCAATACGACAGATTCGATCCGACCACCGCAGGAACCACGGCCAGGACGGCGATGACCACCAGACCTATCGTGAACCGCAGATTGTTCGGGCCCTTCCAAGGCAGCACCGGTGGCTTCTCGGCGCGCGCAGGCACTTCGAGCTTGCGTTTCGGGATGACCAGTAGGGCGATGAGCAAGAAAAAGAACGGGAGGCTCGACGACAGACCGTTGAGCACCGGGAAGTCGACCACATATTTTGTGGACAAACTCGCGGCGATGCCGATCAGCAGTGCACCGAAGTAGGTCAGCGGGATGCTCGAGAATGCACCTACCGCCGCGGCGCCGAACGCCTGCACCACGAGGAATGTGAGAGCCACCGCTTCGATGCCGGTGAACGGCGCGATCAGCACACCGGCCAGGGCGGCGAACGAAGAGCCGATGATCCAGGAAAGTTGTTGCACTCGAAATGCATTGGTGGCGTGGAGACCGACCAACTCCGGGTCGTTGACCACCGCACGCATGGCCAGTCCGGTCCGGGTGAACTTGAAGAGGACATATAGGGCCGCAACTGCGACCACAGAAACCACCATGACCACGACCTGGGCGTAGGTGATGTTGACGCCACCGAGTTCGAAGAACTTTCGACCGTTCGGCAGGTACTGCGGGAGGTTGAGCGGGTCGTATCCGTAGTGCGCCGTCGCGACGCCCTGAACGAGTAGGACAAGACCGACAGTGGCAACGATTTTCATGGCAGGTGGTTGTTCGGCGAGCGCCCGGCTCATGAAGCCGAGCAGCACGCCGAACAACGGACCCAACACTGCGACCGCCACAATGAACGCGGCCCACCATGACCATTCGTGATCAACGTAGAGATAGTAGAAGCAATACGCAGCAGCAGCAGCTACAGCGCCGTGCCCGATGTTGAAGATCCCCGATGTCTTGTAGGTGAGAACCAGACCCGTGCCGGCGATGCCGAGCACTGCGCCGGTCACGATACCGGCGACGATGAAAGGTAGTAGTGCGTCCATTGTGTTGGTCGATTCCTTAGTTACTTATGCTGCGCAGGCAGTGGCCAGATCGCCGCTGTCCCCGTTGCCCGACTCACCGCTCGGAGCGAGCAGCTCAGGGCTGTCGTCACCGGCGTTGAACTTGAACTGCCAGAAGCACTTGATCTGGGGAGAGGGCTGGCCCTTGGTGAAGGTCACCGGCTGGGGCAACAGGCCACCGAGGGTCTCGTCTTTGAGCGAGTAGTACCCGTCGAAGACACTCTGACGCGTGACGTCCGCGGTATTCGAACCGAGGGCGGTACGGAACAGTTCCAGGCTGGACCAGGTGGTCGTTGCACTGGTGCTCGTGTAGTCGGTGCCGGACTTGTACGTGTCGAGTGCGTCACGGAACTTCTTGACCGGCTCGGAGTCGGCCCACCACGGGAATCCGTTGAGCGTGCCGGCCATCTTCATGCCCGCGACCTTCCCGTACTCCGTCGGATTGAAGCTGGTCGACGAGGTACCGAACGTTCCGTCGAAGCCCTGCTGGATGCAGTCGGTCATGACGCGCACCGAGGTGTCGACTGTGACGAGCAGTGCGACGTAGTCGGCGTTCTGCTTGTTGAAGTTGAGGCACTCAGCTGTGTAGTTGGCGGCTGTGGCCGAGATGGTCACTGCGCCGCCGTATTTCATGTCGTTGGCCGCCGCCGCAGGGGCGAGAGCTTTTGATGCGTCGTCGGCGCATGTTGCCGACTCTGCGCAGACACCCGCGCTGAGCACCTTGGCGTCCGCAGCTTTGCCGGAGGTGGCCAGCGACTGGACGACCATCCCAGCGTTCGGTGCGGTGGTGAAGAAGTTGCTCAACCCGTTCCACACATCCGCCTTGTAGCCGGCAGCGCCGATCACGGGGATGTTCTGCTGCTGCAGGTAATCTCCGACTGCACCTTCAGCGACGGAGTCCGACAACAGCATTGCGACGATCTGCTGATCCTCGACAAGACCGCGGACTGCCGCCTGCGCGCTTCCCGCGTTGTTCTTGGTGTCGGCGACCACGATCTCGACCGGCCGGCCACCGAGTCCGCCGGTGTTGTTGATCTGGTCTGCCCACGCTTCGGCGGTGGGAACGGACGCTGCTGTGCTCGACGACTGAACACCGGTCTCGGATACCGCGAAACCGATTTTGATGGGTGCGCCGCTCAAAGCGGGGCCGGAGGACGGCGCAGCTGATGACGACGATGACGAGTCGTCACCACCGCACGCCGATGTCACGAGGCAGACGGCGAGAATGCCGACGCCCCATTGGACAAGCCTTGCTCGTTTCATGATTCTCCTCTTTGAGTGCACGCCGTGCCTGTGATCGCGAACCCCCGCCGTCGCTAGTGGTGTTGGCACGAGGCGCTTAACTGTGCTCGAACCTGCTTAGTAAACCACTTGGAGTGAGCGGTGTCACGCTATGGGTCGAAATAGTTCGCGCTCACAGTCGATTAGGGCCAGCGCACTGCCCTGCGCTGACAGGTTCCTAGTCGTGTACACATGACAGAGCCGTCGGCTTCCCGCTGACAATGTCGTGGGAAGCCGACGGCTCGGCTGTCGATCTGATGCGCGATGGTTCGTCAGTCGTGCACGGCGCGCTCTCGCCGGCCGGCCGGGAACTGCAGATGCACGTGGTCGACACCCCACGACAGCCCCAAGTGCTCAGCTGGTTCTCCGGCGACCGTGTCCAACGTGAACGTCGGGATCCGACGACGGAGTTCGGTGAACGCGATACGCAGTTCGAGTCGAGCCAGGTGCACGCCCAGGCACCGGTGTGGTCCCATCCCGAAAGCGAGATGCGGTTTGGGACTTCGGTCGAACTGTATTTCGTCCGGATTCTCGTAGTACTCCGGGTCGCGGTTGGCCGCGGCCAGCGGAAAGTGGACCCGCTCGCCCTTCGGCAACGTCAGATCACCGACAACGATCGATTCGTCGGTCACTGTCCTGGTGGGCACGGCAGGTGCCGACCAGCGCAGCAGTTCCTCGATGGCCGGCGCGAGCAGGTCTGGATCGGAGAACATCTCGTCCCATTTGTCTGGGTTCGTCCCGAGGTATACGAAGCTTTGCGCCAGCACACTCTGGACCGTGTCGAGGCCGGCCAGCATGAGTAAGAGGAACAAATCGAAGAGGTCATCATCCGACATCGGCGCGCCGTCGATCTCCGCCTGCAGGATATGGCTGGTCACATCGTCTCTCGGGGCGTCGCGTCGCTCGGCGATGATCGCCAGAACGTAGTCACGCATCTGCGATACAGCGTCACCGCGCGCCTGTGCGGATTCCTCCTCGGTTCCGCCGATGACGCCATGGTGGATCGCCGCCACCCAGCCGTTGAGCAGGGGCAGATCCTCGTCCGGCCAGCCCATGATGGCGAGAAAGGTGGCGCCTGGGAAGGGCATCGCGAACTCTGTCACGAAATCGCAGCTTCCACGTTCGATGAAACCGTCGATCAGATCGTTGGCCGCCTCGTAGAGCCGGCCTTCCAGTGACGCCACGCGCTTCGGCGCAAAAAGTGGGTCGAGCAATTGGCGAAATTGCTTGTGCCGGGAGCCATCCAGCTCGATCGGGATCAGTGCCTTCTTCGCGCCCTGTACGTTTTCGCCGTCCGGATCATTCGGAAAGCTGACGAATCCCCGGTTGTTGCGACGCAGCACGCTGCTGATGTCGTCGTACTTGGTCAGGACCCAACACCCGTTGCCCCGCATCGAGTACGAGATCGGCACCTCCCGCCGGCGGTCGGCGATCTCGTCGAGTTGCGCTTGGATTCCGACCTTGTTGTACGGGTCGTAGTCGCGGCGGTACTTCGCACGGAGTTCGGCCACGTCGCTTGATGCAGTCGTCATCAGGCTCACCCTTCTTTCGTCTCGGCGATGGTGATCGCCTGTTCAGGGCAGGCGGCGATGACGCGATCTCGCTGCGTCGACGTCATCTCCGATCCACCGCCTTCGAGCACGAAGGCGTACCCGGAGTCGTCGCAGTCGAACGCTTCAGGTGCCAGGCCGTAGCACCTTCCGTGTCCGGCACACATTTCTTGATTCAGCGCGAAGACCGCGCCCGGAGCAGTGTTCATGGCCGCAAATCCTTTGTTCACCGCAGCCCGCCTCATCCGCCAGGCTGCCGAGGTACTCGGTAACCATATTAGAACACAACTGCGAATAGAGTGTGGCTCCCGCCTCATCAGCCCAGCGTGCAGGAGGCCTGACCCGGTCTTCCTGGTCTTTACGGCGACCATCTGCTTCGCCCGGGAGCACACCAATCACGGCACGGTCGCTCTCAATTGTGTTGTACTGATCCGCCTGAGTAATGTGGCCCACACATCGTCTGATTCACGTTTGGAGACCCTGGCCATGAAGCCGCAGCCGTTCGAGATCGCGATACCTGCTGAGGTGCTGGACAACCTCCAGCGACGCCTTGAGCTGACCACTTTCGCACCCGACCCCGGCAATGACGACGGTCGCTACGGAGTGACCAGTAAGTACATGCGTGAACTCGTGCGGAACTGGCGCGACGACTACAACTGGCGAGAACACGAAAGCGAGCTCAACACTCTCCCGCATGCACGAGTCGTGATCGACGGAATCCCGATCCACTACATCCACATCGAAGGCAGCGGGCCGCGCCGAATTCCGCTCGTCCTGACGCACGGGTGGCCGTGGACATTCTGGGACTTCCACCGAATCATCGGGCCGCTGACCCGACCGGAAGAGTACGGCGGCGATCCCACCGACTCGTTCGACGTCATCATTCCGTCGCTCCCCGGTTTCACTTTCTCGACGCCGCTCGACACCACGCAGGTGACACACGGCCGGATCGCCGATCTGTGGGTCACCCTCGTTCGTGACGTCCTCGGCTACGACAAGTTCGCGGCGTACGGCGGCGACTGGGGCGCACTTGTCACCACCGCGCTCGGGCACAAGTACGCCGATCAGCTCTACGGCATACACCTGAGCAGCGTCTCGACGCCGATGGGCTGGAACAATGATCGGCCCTGGGATCTGCTGCACAAGGCGGTCGACGCTGCGAAACCAGAAGACCGTGAGCGAGTGATCGCCTGGGAGAGAAGGCGGATCGGCCACATCACGCCCCAGGTGGTCCATCCCCAGACGCTCGCCCACGCGATGCACGACTCACCGGCCGGACTCGCCGCCTGGCTGATCGAGCGGCGTCTGCGCTGGACCGACCCGGCACTGGACTTCGACGAGATCTACCCGGTCGAATTCCTCCTCACCAGCGCCACCTTGTACTGGGTGACCAATTCCTACGCCACCACCGCGCGTCTGTACTTCGAGGGGCCGGCCAACCCATGGCAACGATCACATGACCTGACGCCGCTGATCCAGTGCCCGACCGGCCTGTCGATCTTCGCCGATGACGCCCCACCCGGCGCGTCCTTCGATCATCTGGGCACTTTGTACAACGTGAGCAACGTGGTCCACCACGACGTCGGTGGGCACTTCGGTCCGATGGAGAGTCCTGACGCGTTGGTCGACGACATCAGAGGAACGTTCCGCGTTCTGCGGTGAGCGATCGCCGGACGTCAGGGTCCCAATCGTCTACGCTGTGATGGTCAACACAATAAGGTCACCTTTGAGGTTGGCCCACAGACCAGACGGAGCGTATCCGCAGATGACATCTCAACCAGACATTGACAAGCTCCATGACGATTACCGGCGCGACTACGACCCCTACAGCTCGGTCGGTATTGCCGAGCACCTCGCCGAGATCGCCGACCGACGCGAGAAGATGCCCATCAGCTACTCCGCGAGGGGTAACGGATGTTGGGTGCTGACCAGATACGACGACATCTCAAGCGTGTTGCGACGCAACAACCGTGGGTTCATCAGCTTCCCCAACGATCCCGACGGTATCAACAGTCAGGGATCCGAAGAGGGCATGATTCCCATCGAGATCGACGGCATCCGTCACAAGCAGTTCCGGCAACTGCTGGATCCGATGTTCTCGCCGAAAAGGGTTGCGCTACTCGAAGATCAGCTCACACAGTGGGCCAACCGACTGATCGACGGATTCATCGGGAAGGGAGCTTGCGACTTCGTCGAAGAGTTCGCGCTGCCGTTCCCCGGCGTGACGGTGCTGACCATCATGGGCTGGCCCACCGAGGACATGCACAAGATGAACGCCTGGACGGCCACGCTGCTCCACGGCGTCGTCGGCGGTACCCCTGAGGAGACCATGGCCGCGCGCGGGCAGGCGCACGTGGAGATGCGCGAGTACATGCTCAACATGATCACCGAGCGACGCGGTGTCCCTCGCACCGACGACGTGACCTCGGCTGCGCTCGACGTGGAGATCGACGGCAAGAAGCTCACCGACCTCGAGTTGTTCGACCTCTTCCTGTTGATGATGACCGCCGGGCTCGACACCGTGCAGAGCGTCCTGTCGCAGTCCATGGTGTACCTCGCGCGCCACCCCGAGCAGTGGGACCGGATGTTCGAGAATCCGGACGCCCTCGCTCCCGCCATCGAGGAACTGCTTCGCTGGGCCGCACCGGCCGTGCCGACGCGCACGATCGTCGACGAGTCGGCCGACGTCGGCGAACTCACGCTTCCCAAAGGCGAACGAGTCCACTTCCCCCTTGCCGCCGCAAACCGCGACCCGAAGTACTACCCGGATCCCGACAAGATCAAGTTCGATCGGGAACCGAAGCCCCACTTGGCCTTCGGGATGGGACCACATCGGTGCGTCGGCCTCCATCTCGCGCGGCTCGAGTTGAAGATCGCCTTCACCGAATTGCGCAGACGCATGCCCGAGTTCAGGCTCGCGGATGACTGCCGGCCGCACGAGCACCTCGGACTCGCCTGGGGCGTGGAAGATGTCCGTCTCGAGTTCGAACCGGCTCAGAGCGAGACAACGGCTGCCATCGGCTGACCCCACTCGATCGAAGCAACAAGAAGGACGATCCACCCGAAAGGGGGGATCGTCCTCCTTGGTTTGCGCCTTGCCTGACCTTCCCGCCAGACAGGGGGTCAGCGGCGACCGGCGAGTTCGTCCGGGACCGTAACCGTCTGCTTCCACTTCATGAACACCAGGCGCTCACTGATTCGCCAGCCAACAGGCGTGCGCCGCAGGGTGTCACGATACGAACCCCCGCCCGACATCCGCACGATCTGCCCCTCCTCGGCACCGCGCCGACCCGTCTCGACACCGTAATCAGAGTGCGCGGTCGCCTGATCACCGTCGACCTCGATCAGGGTGTTGTACAGCGGATGCTGTGCGAACAGCCAGTTGGGGTCGTCACTGCCCAGTCGATTGCTCATCTCAGCCGGCGTCTCGCGCCGCCCACCCATCGGGGTGAAGTCGATGACTGCGTCGTCGGTGAACACGTTGTCCCACATCTCGAACCGGCGTTCGTCCAGGCCGACGGCATAGGCCCGCAGTGCAGCCTCGATCTCCACCCGATCCGACACATCCGCGCTCATATCCGGCTCGCCTTCGATACAGCTGATACCGCGAACGTGAGCGGCTCGAATCGTTCGCCTGCCGCGTAGACGTCGTTGAACACCGGGCATGCCTCCGGCGCCAGTATGACCTCCGGCGCTTGCCAGACCTGAACACTGCCGGCCGAGCGTGGCTCCGAGACGCGAAAGGTCACCAACCGCTTGCGGGGAGCAACGTCAGGGTCGTAGGGGTCGAGGATCGTCAACACTCCCCGATCGCCGTAAACGGTGACCCACGGATCGGCGATTCGCACGTACAGCATCCCGAAGTGCCCGCCGAACCGGACGTCACCCCGGAATGCGTACAGCGCATCTGCGCCGTCGGGCAGCTGAGGTTCGACCGTATCCGGCTCGAACAGCATGTCGTTCGTCTCGGTGGGCATTGCGCCCCCGCTGACAGTTGCCTGCCCGTCCGGCATCCGAGCGATGTACTCGACGAAACTGCGTTTGATCCCCCACACGAGACCAGGGGTGGTCACGCCGTCCATCCCTGGGACCACGACTTCCGGAACACCAAATCAACAGTCATACGAATATCATTGCGCACATGGTTGCCCGCCGTCCAGGTATTCTCGCCACCACTCTTCAGCAAGCGCTTGAACTGGTCTTTAGTGACGCGCCGCGATGGCCCGGCCGATCCGGCGAAAGTCATAGTTGTGTTGCAGTGAGCTTTGGTCCATACTTGTGATTCCGATAACAGCGCACCGGATGAGCGCGCCGAACTAGGAGTCAGCATGAGCAAGTCCGCCATCTTGTGGAACGTCGGCGAGAAGTGGAACGTGGAATCGGTCGACGTGGTGGAACCGCGCGCCGGAGAAGTTCTCGTCAAGATCAAGGCCAGCGGCCTGTGCCACTCGGACGATCATTACGTCACGGGCGACCAGCCGGCCGCACTGCCGCTCGTCGGCGGGCATGAGGGCGCCGGAATCGTCGAGGCAGTAGGCCCAGGGGTCACACGGGTCAAGCCCGGCGACCACGTTGTCATGGTGTTCAACCCACCGTGTGGGGACTGCCATTTCTGCAACGCCGGCAAGCACAACCTCTGTTTCATGACCACCATCGGGAACGGGTCGATCGCACCCTTCAACGCCCGTGGACAGCAGTTCGGGGGCGTCGCCGAACTCGGTACGTTCAGCGAGTACACGGTGGTCAACCAAGAGCGGACCATCAAGATCGATGACGACATCCCATTCAGCTCAGCCGCTCTGCTCGGCTGCGCAGTCATCACCGGCTGGGGTGCGGCTGTGTACCTCGGTGAGGTGAAGCCCGGTGAGACCGTCGTGGTCATCGGTACCGGAGGTGTCGGTATCAATTCTCTGCAAGGCGCCCGCAACGCCGGCGCCGGCATGATCGTCGCGATCGATCCCGTCGAGTTCAAACGTGAGCAGGCGAAGAAGTTCGGGGCAACCCACACCGCGGGCAGTGTCGCCGAAGCCATGGAGCTCCTGGCCACCGAGACCAAGGGCCAGATGGCCGACGTCTCGATCATCTCGGTCGGAGTCGGTGACGGCGACATGCTGCAGGACGCCAGCCGTCTCGTCGGCCCTGGCGGCCGCACGATCATCACCTCTGTCACCCCTGCCGCCAGCAGCTCCGTGAACTTCAGCCTGTTCGAGTTCACGCTGCAGGAGAAGACGTTGCGCGGCAACGTCTATGGTGGGGTCAACGTCTACCGTGACATCCCCTTGTTGCTCAATCTCTACCGACTCGGCAAGCTCAATCTCGAAGATCTGATCACCAACACGTACTCGCTCGACGACATCAACACCGGCTACGCCGACATGCACGCGGGACGCAACCTCCGCGGCGTCGTGCTGATGGACTGACCGCTGCGTAGTCACCCATGATCAGGGGGCGCCATGGAGTATTCCATGGCGCCCCTTTCCATGTGCTCAGGCTTCCGCGTCGACTCACGTACGCACACGTTCTTCCCTATCACCTGCACACGACAAAAGGCGGAGGAATCGATGTCCTCGATTCCTCCGCCCCGTGCGACGGCTCCTGGCCGCCTGTGGTGTCAGCCCTCGCGTGAGCCCGGCGAGAACGTCAGGTGAACGTTGTTGACGCCCCAGGCCAGACCGAGGTGCTCGTGAGGGGTGTGTTCGGGGTCCAGTGAGAACTCCGGCACGCGGCGAGTCAGTTCCTCGAACGCGATACGCAGTTCCAGGCGCGCCAGATGCGCCCCGACGCACCGGTGCGGTCCCATCCCAAAGCCCATGTGCGGCTTGGTGTCCGCTGCAACGAAACGTTCGAGTACGACGTCGTCCGGGTTGTGGTAGTACGCCGGATCACGATTGGCGACGGCCAGCGGGAAGTGAACCCTCTCCCCCTTCGGGAGCGTGATGTCTCCGACGGTGACCTCATCGTGGACGATGGTCCGGGTCGGCACGGGCGGAGCACCCCATCGAACGAATTCCTCGACCGCGGATTCGATGAGTGCCGGATCGTCGACGAGCCGCTTCCACTGATCAGGGTTGCGGCCGAAGAACACCATCGCCTGGCCGAGGACGCTCTGCACGGTGTCGAGGCCGGCCAGCATCATCAGGAGGAAGAGGTCGAACAGCTCGAGGTCGGTGAGCTTCTTGCCCTCGATCTCGCAATCGATGGCCGCCGAGGTCACGTCTTCGCGCGACGGACTGTTACGGCGATCGGCGATGAGATTGAGCATGTACTCGCGAATCTCCATGTGTGCCTTGCCGCGTGCGGCGTTCGCTTCGTCCTCGGAAGCGCCCGGGAGTCCGTGCATGACGATGTCGACCCACCCGTTGAGCAGATCGACGTCCGCCTCGGGCCAGCCCATGATCTTCATGACCGTGACGCCTGGGAAAGGAAGAGCGAAGCCGTTGACGAAGTCACACTTCCCGTCTTCGATGAATCCGTCGATCAGTCGATTCGACCATGCCCGCAGGTCGTTCTCCAGCGTCGCCACCCGCTCCTGGGAGAAGGCGGGATCGAGCATCCGGCGGAATTCTTGATGACGTCGGCCGTCGAGTTCGATCGGGATCATCCCCTCCTCGGAACCCTGACTGTTCACGCCGTCGGGGTCGTTCGGGAAGCTGATGAAGCCTCGGTTGCTCCGGCGCAGCACACTGGCGATGTCGTCGTAGCGGGTCAGAACCCACGTGCCGTTGCCTCGTGCCGAGTAACTGATCGGCATGTTCTGGCGTCGGTCGGCCAGCTCGCTGAGCTGCTCCGCTATGGGGACATCGTGATACGGGTCGTAGTCGCGCCGATACTGTTCGCGTAGTTCAGATGTCGATACTGACGTGGTCATTGTTGACTCCATTGACTTGGGTGGCTGATTTCCTGCGTGGGGTGAAGAAGTGGTCAGATCTCAAGGGTCAGGCGAGGAGTGAGGGCGCGCGAGACACACACCATCATGGTTTCGTTGGCCTCTCGTTCGGCCGGCGTGAGGATCGAATCGCGGTGTTCGGGTGTTCCTGCCAGGATCACGGTCTCGCAGGATCCGCAGGTGCCCTCTTGGCACGACACGACGATCGGGATGTCGTTCTCCTGCATGACGTCGACGATCGATTTGCCCGGCGGAACCGTGATCGTCTTGTCCGACATCTGGCACTCGACCTCAAAAGACTCGGCCAGCAACGGTTCCTCCAGCGCCTTGGGAGAGAAGCGTTCGAGGTGAAGCGAGCCTGCCGGCCACGGCTCGCAAGCGTTTTCTATCGCTTGGAGCAGCGGCTCGGGGCCGCAGCAGTACACGGCGGTGTCACCACGCACTGTGCCGAGCAGACCAGGTAGATCCAGCAAACCGAACTCGTCCTGAGGACGAATCGATACGCGCTCACCGTATGTCGACGTCAGATGGTCGACGAAGCTCATGCTCGACTTCGTCCGGCCGCCGTACACGAGTTCCCAACTGGCGCCCGCTGATTCGGCCGCCGCAATCATCGGCAGCATCGGTGTGACACCGATTCCGCCGGCGACGAAGATGTACGAACCAGCTTTGTCGAACGCAAAGTTGTTGCGCGGACCGCGGATACGGATCGACGCCCCTGCGGCCAGCTCATCGTGGAGGTAGATCGAACCTCCTCTGCCTTCGGGCTCCCGGAGTACGGCGACCTGCCAGACCCTTCTGTTGGCGACGTCGCCACACAGCGAGTACTGCCGCGACATGTCACCGGGCAGCAGCAGGTCGATGTGAGCGCCGGGTTCCCACGCGGTCAGGTCGCCACCGTCCGGATCGGCGAACTCCAGGAGTACGACGTCGTCGGCGATCAATTCCTTGCGCGACACCACAAGAGTCCGAATCTCTTCGGTACCCGTGACGCTTCCAGCCTTCACACCCGTGTGGCTGTCGACTACTACCTCGGACACTGTGGCCTCCAGCCCTAGTTCCCACCGTGCGACTGCCACTGATGTCTGCAGTCACACGGTTATGTTCATGTGGTTTAGCTAACATGATAGCTGTAACACAATAAAGACGCGAGCCCCCAGAATCGACCGACTCGGGCCCGGACGCACGATTGGGCCTGCTCGACTCATCGAGCAGGCCCAATGGTGCTTCTTGAAGAATTGACGAGATTTGTAGTGTGTGTCGCCGGCTGAGCTACGGTTCAGCGCGCCTGGATCCGGGCGCCGAGTTCGTCCCAGTTCTCTTTGATCTCGTTGACGACCTCATCGGCCTTCAGCCAGTCATTCGAACGCAGCAACTGGGTGGTCTCGCGATACTTGACGTAGCGGTCCTCGTCCAGCGAAGCCCACACCGCGAGCCGATCCGAGAACCCCAGATCTGCTGCCGATTCGTCAGGTGTCCGCGGCTCACCGTCAACCGTCACCTCGACGCCGGGAATCCGGTAGTCGAGCGCGGTCGAACTGTTCCAGCAGAACTGCACGACCTTGTCGGTCGCCGCGTAGTAGCGACCGGCGAGTCCGCCCAGATCACCCGGCTTTTCGCTGAGCTGCTCGTTGATCTGCTGTGCCAGTGCACGCGCATCCAGAGCCGCAATCGTCATGCCTTGGCCGTACACCGGGTTGAACGCCGACCACGCGTCACCGATCGCAAGGAAGTTCTCCGGGCGTTCGTCGAGTCCGGCGAAGTCGCGCAAGCGGTTGGTCGTGTCGCGCCAGATCTGGATTCGTCCCGGGAACTCCACCGAGTCCAGTGCCTTGTCCAACTCTGGCACGCCGATCTTGGAAACGAACTCCTTGAGATCGGCCTCCTTGCGCGGGGGATAGTCGCCGGCGGAACCCTGCACGGTGAGGATCCAGCGGCGCTCCCCTTCGACCACCCACATCGCCATGGCCCTGCGGGCTGCCTCCGGGGTCCGGGCGTCGTCGCCGACCGGGACGCAGGCCAGCGCCTGAAAACCGGGATCCCAGTCCTCTGGAACGTTCAAGAAGGTGCTGGCATATCCCCAGTGTGCGTTCACAACCGTCTCGACGGGCTTCGGGTAGCCGATCTCGGCCAGCCAATCGGGCCCGATCGACCGGCGGCCGCTGGCATCGATCACCAGGTCGCCCTCGATCACTTCGCCTGTCTCACCGTCCAGACGAATACCGGTGACCTTGCCCTCGGTCCCCACCAAGCCGGCAACCGGACTCTTTGTCCGGAAGCGCACGTTTGCGATCGCCTGTGCGCGATCGCGGACCGCCCACTCGATCAGCGGACGGCTGGCCATGAGAAAGCGCAGCCGAGACGGGAACCGAGGCGACCACCCGATGCGGTCCAGCCGCATGACGTCACCGGTCGAATCCAGATCGGCCGCGCCGCCTTCGAGCGCCTTCTCCGAGAATCCTGGCAACAGCTCGTCTATCGCCTGGCGCCCGGCAGCCAGGAGCGCATGGAAGTGCGCACCCTGCGCGACACCGTTGCGCTGCTGCGGGGTGTCGGGGAACTCGTCCCGGTCCACGATCAGCACTTCTTCGAAATGCTCTGCGACCGCCGCCGCGGCCAGGCAACCGGCGATGCTTCCGCCGATCACGATCGCTCGCCCGAACTTCGTGGCGGTCTCGGTGCCGCCGGCAGCTGTTGGTTGGCTCGTCACACGTCTCTCCTCGATCGATTGTGTGGTCGGTCGTCTCTGTCCTCACCGTGCCCGGCCACTCGTCTCCAACAGTAGAACACAATTGTCATACAAGGAAGCGTTCTGGTCCGATTGGCAGGCTCGTGCAACTCACGTGTGGAATCCAGCCCGTTCGGGAGGACTACTGCAGTCGCCGATAGAGGGTTTGACATCCACTGTGGATCAGAGTTTCATAATAAGTACACAACTTGGCGAGGCAGAGTTCTGTCGTCGGACGACTCCGGCGTCGGGACGTCAGATGCCCATACGATCCCGACGAAAGAGTGCAGATGGCCTCGAACACAACGCGCACCGACCCCACCAACGCACCGGTACTCCTCGACGCCCTGGTGGTCGGCGCCGGGATTTCGGGCCTACATCAGCTGTTCGCGCTTCGAGAGAAGGGCCTCGATGTCCGGTTGATCGAAGCGGGGGCAGGAATTGGTGGTACGTGGTTCTGGAACCGCTACCCGGGCGCCCGATTCGACTCCGAGAGCTACACGTACGGGTACTTCTTCTCCAAGGAGATCATCGACGAGTGGGATTGGTCGGAGGAGTACGCCGGCCAGCCCGAGATCGAGAAGTATCTCAACTTCGTCGCCGATCGTCTCGATCTGCGCCGCGACATGCAGTTCAACTCGCGGGTCGTCTCGGCGCACTGGAATGAAGACGTCCGGGAATGGTTGGTGGACACCGAGTCCGGTGAATCCTTCCGAACGCGGTTCCTGATCACCGCACTCGGGATCTTGTCGAAGCCCGCCTTCCCGAAGATCCCCGGCCTCGAGGACTACCGCGGCGAGTGGCATCACACCGGCCTGTGGCCACATGAGGAAGTCGACTTCACCGGCAAGCGGGTCGCGGTCATCGGTACGGGTTCCAGTGGCGTGCAGATCATCCCGTTCGTGGCGAAGGCAGCGGCATCACTGACCGTGTTCCAGCGCTCGGCGAACTGGTGCACCCCCATCAACAACCATGCGATCTCGGCTGAGCGGTCCGCCGAGATTCGAGCGACCATCAACGAGATCTACGAGGCCACCCAGTCCACCCCCGCGGGTGCCATGCACAAGCCGATGACCGAGTCGTCGCTGGCGATGACGGACGAACAGCGGCGGGCGATCTGGGACGAACTGTACGACGCGCCCGGAATGGCATTCGTATTGGCGAACTTTCGTGATGTGTCGGTCGACCGCACAGCGAATGCCAATCTGACCGCGTACCTCGCTGAGAAGATCAGTGCCCGAGTTCACGATCCTCTGACTGCGGCGAAACTCATCCCCACCGATCACGGTTTCGGCCAGAAGCGACCGCCTCTGGAGAACAACTACTACGAAACCTTCAACAGCCCACACGTGAAGCTGGTGTCGACCATCGAAGAACCCCTGGTCAGGTACACCGCGACCGGTGTCGAAACCTCCACCGACATCTACGAATTCGACATGATCGTCATCGCGACAGGCTTCGAAGCGGTGACGGGTTCATACAATGCGATCGACATCCGTGGTGTCGAAGGCCGGCCGCTCACCGAACACTGGGTTGCGGGTCCCCGGACCCACCTGGGAATACAGGCCGAGGGCTTCCCGAACCTCTTCTTCGTCGGTGGCCCGCAGAGCGCCTCGGGCATCATCCCCCGCGTGACCGAGACCCAGGCCAACTGGGTTGCCGATTGTGTGGCGCACTTGCGCGATCACGGGCTCACCCGGATCGAGGCAACCGTTGCCGCCGAGGAGGAGTGGAACGACCACGTGGACTCCCATCTTCGCGGCACGCTGCAAGAGGATGCGGAGTCCTGGGCTTTCGGTTCCAACGTCGAAGGGCGCCGACGCGCGTACCTGCTGTACGCCGGCGGCCAGCCTCTCTACCGCGAGAAGATCGCCGAGGCAGCCGAGGCGGGCTACAAGGGTTTCGAGTTGTCCTAGCAACTCCTCCCCTGGGCAACGTCTCCCCTGAACACCGGACGGCCCGATCGACTTTCGTCGATCGGGCCGTTTTGTCTTGCCCGGTTTTGAAGCAGATGACAGCGACATCACCGCAGAACGCAAGAGCCGCCCGGACAAACCGGGCGGCTCTTGTTCACTGCGTCATCACAGCGCGGGTTGTCTCACAGGTCCGCACCGTTGCCGTAGATGATCTGGCGCTGGGTGTACTCCTCGAGTCCGGCGAGACCGTTCTCCACGCCGATACCGCTCCAGCGGGCGCCGCCGAACGGCACATGAGGGCCGTGGTTGATGGCGTGTCCGTTGATGTACACGGTGCCCACGCGCAACCGGCGGCCCACAGCCAGGGCCCGGTTGGCGTCGGCACTCCAGACCGACCCTCCGAGACCGTATTTCGAGTTGTTCACCTCGGCGATGACCGCGTCGAGATCGGTGTACGACACCAGCGGTACAACCGGACCGAACTGCTCCTCGTCGATGATCGCGGACCCGGCGGGCACATCGGTCAGAATCGTGGGCTCGAGGAAGTAGCCATCCTCTCCGACCCGATTGCCGCCGGCGCGCACCGTGGCACCGCCGGCGACTGCCGACTCGAGCAGGCCGTTCACACGGTCATACTGAGCACGGTTGTTGATCGGCCCGAGCCGGACGTCGGCTGCGTCGCCGGCGCCGACCTTCACGCCCGCCGCGACATCAGCGAGTGCGTCGGCCACAGCGCCGTAGATCGATTCCGGCACGTACACCCGCTTGGCAGCCCCGCACACCTGACCGTTGTTGACGAACGCACCCCAGAAGAGGTCCTCGGCCGCCTTGGCGATGTCGATGTCGTCGAGGACGATTGCCGGGTCGTTGCCGCCGAGCTCGAGTGTCACTCGCTTGAGATCGTCTGCCACGGCCTTGGCGACGGATTTCCCGGCCGAGGTGGAGCCTGTGAAGCTCACCATCGCGGTCGTCGGGTGCTTGGTCAGCGCGACGCCGACCTCGTCGCCGCCGGACACGATGTTGAGCACACCGGCAGGGAAGGCATCCTGCAGAAGTTCACCGAGACGCAGGGTCGCGATGGGGGTGTACGGAGAGGGCTTGAGGACCACGGTGTTACCCGCACGAAGAGCAGGCGCGAACTTCCACGCGGCCTGGATGACCGGGTAGTTCCACGGAGTGATCGCCGCGACGACGCCCAACGGCAGACGTACCTGGGCTACCTCGCCAGGGGTGATGTATTCCTTGTCGGCGATCTCGACGTCGGCGAAGTACGAGATCCACGCTGCGGTGCCATGCACTTCACCGATCGCGTCGGCGAGCGGCTTACCCTGTTCGCTCACCAGTAGTGCCGCCAACTCGTCGACATGCGCGGTCACCACCTCGGCCGCTTTGCGCATCGCGATCTGCCGGGCCTCATCGTCCACCGACCAGTCCACGAATGCCTTGTCCGCGGCGGCGAACGCAGCATCGATCTCGTCTTTGGTGGCGCTCGGCGCCTCGGCGAACGGCTTCTCGGTCGCCGGGTTGATGACCGAGAAATACTCACTGCCTACCGAACCGCCGTCGATCGACATCGAGAAGCGCTGGAGTTCTGACATGTTGACACCCTTTGTTAGTTCGGCATGCACCGCGCCGCCGATACCATGTTGACCACGGCTTGAACTCAGTTTGATGATGGTTGTAAACCGATTAGCAAAATAATAAGCAGTGACGTCCGTCAGTGCAAGGAGTTCGTGTGCCGGCGTTCACATCGGAGCGACGTTCCCGGTCGCAGCTGCCAGGACGACCGTGGCCGAACCGGGCGCCAGCAGATCGCCGCTGTCGTCGGTGATCTGCACGTTCAGGTCAATCTCGCGCCCCCGCGCAGTGGTCCGCACCGCCGAGACCGTGGCCTCGACCCGGATCGGAACTCCTCGAAGATTCGGTCGGCGGAACTGGAGGGAAACCCTGGTGATCTCGCCACGACCAGCTAGCCACTGGCGCAGCATGACGTGTACGTACGACCATTGCAGGCGCCCCATCCCGATGGCTGATGGATAGCCGGCGCGAATGCCCTCGGCGTCGTCCATGTGAATCGGTACGAACTCATCGTTGACGGCGGCATAACGATTCCAGTGGGCGAATCCCGGGGTTCTGGTGAACGCGGGCAGAACTGTGCCCACCACAGCCGTTTCGGGGGTCGCCGGCTGGTCGGGGGTCACCGGCCGTACCTGATCGACGTCTCAAAAATCGTCTTGATCCAGCGGCCGTGCTGGTCGATCCAGATGTCCTCGGTGACCGTGAACAACATGGGCCCATTCCTGCCCACTCGTTCGGTGTAGCCAACCAGCCTCACATCGGACCGGATGACGTCTCCGACCTGCATCGGGGACCCGTATTCGACGTCGAGGCCGCCTGCCACCTGGTATTTCAATCCGGGCCCGCGCACGCCGATCATCTTCTCGGGGCGATCGGTGTCCCCCGGATCGATCCTGACCGGGGGTGACCGTCGGTCGTTGACGCCCCAGGCGAACGGGTTGAACTCGTCCGGCGCGATGCGGACACCCTGCGAGGAAACGACCGCCATCTCTGCCTCTTCGGGATAGCAGACCGCCACGGACCACCGGCGGATGTCCGAGTCGCCGATCGGGTACGACACGCGCCAGTCGATGACCGATCCGACGGCGCGACGCATTTCGGGATTGATGAGTGTCATCACCAGACTTTCGGCCGCTCGGTGCGCAGAACACGACTTTAACACCACTGAACCAGCAATGGTCTACGATTAGAAGCATGGTTGAGAAATCCCAACGCGACTTCGACTTCATCATCATCGGCAGTGGCGCCGGCGGCGCTGTGGTCGCGAACCGCGTCAGCGAGAACCCGCGTCACTCCGTACTGCTGATCGAGGCCGGGGGCAAGGATCTGAACCCGATCCACCTGGTGCCCAAGGGTTTCTACTTCACGATGAACAACCCACGCACCTCGCAGAGCTACACAACGGAACCGTACGGCGACGGGATGACCGGGACCTGGCCTCGCGGTCGGGTTCTCGGTGGCTCGACCACCATCAACGGCATGGTGTGGAACCGCGGTTGGGCTCCTGACTACGACGCCTGGGAGAAGCTCGGCCTCAAAGACTGGAACTGGGACCGGTTCCTGACAGCTTTCAAACAACTCGAAGACCACGAACTGGGCCCGAGTGCCACCCGGGGCGTCGGTGGCCCAGTGAAGATCTCCATCACCAGCCCGCCGGAGCAGGCCAGCGACGCGTTCATCGAGGCAATGGGCAAGCACGGCATCGGATTCGTTCGTGACCCCAACGGCAGCGACGACGAGCGAGTGGGATACGTCGCCTCGAGTATCAAGCGCGGAACGCGGATGAGCGCGGCTCGTTCCTTCCTCAAACCAGCCCGGCGTCGTAAGAACCTCACCATCGTGACCCACACCTACGTCGAGAGCCTGATCCTCGACGGCACCCGGGTGGTCGGTGTCCGCGGGCGCCATAAGGGCAACGAGGTGACTTACCGCGCCCGCAAAGAGGTCATCGTCTCCGGCGGCCCGCTGGAATCACCCCAGCTGCTCGAACGTTCGGGTATCGGCAGGCCCGAGGTACTCCGAGCGGCCGGGATTCCCGTGGTCGTCTCGAGCCCCAAGGTCGGCGAGAACCTGCGCGAACACCGCGGTCTGATGCTGCAGGTCCGACTCAAGGACGTCGCGGGCTTCAACAAACAGGCCTCGAGCTTCCCTCGCCAGATGTGGGCCGGATTCAAGTATCTGTTCACTCGCGACGGTCTGATCGCGCACGGCGGGTACAACATAGTCGCGGCATACAAGTCCGATCCTGCCTCGCCCAGGCCTGACACCCACGCATTCTTCACCCCGATTTCCACGTCGGCTGTGAGTCCGACGTCGGGTCGCCTTGTCGTCGACAAGTTCCCGGGCGCCCGATTCATCGTGTCCCCGACCTTCCCGACGAGTCAGGGCTCCATTCATGTCACCGGGCCCAAGGCTGCCGACGCACCCCGCATCGTCCCCAACTATGTGTCGACCGACCACGACCGCGACATCATCCCCAAGGTTTTGACAAAGGCGCGGGAAATCTTGGCCACCGAACCGTTCTCACGCTATGTCGCCGAAGAACTGGAGCCGGGACCGCAGCTGATCGACGACGTGGTCCGGTACACGATCAACAACGGGGTCGCGGGGATCCACACGCTGGGTACCTGCGCCATCGGTCCAGACGACGACGATGTGCTCGACGAACGGCTCCGGGTCCGCGGAATCGACAACCTGCGGGTGGTGGACTCATCGGTGTTCCCACAGATGCCGTCGGGCAACTGCAGCGCCCCGACGCAGGCTCTGGCCTGGATCGCCGGCGACATCATCCTGGCCGACAACGCCTGAAGACGCAGGTAGTCCTGACCTCCGGTGGGGGGTCAAGGACTACCTGCGCGACCTCATCGAGTGACAGGCACGAAGACCGGAACCTGACCTGCATCACCGACGTCGACGTAGCGCACCTCAAGCCGGTCCCCCACGGCCACCGGTGTGTCCACGTCGAGTATTCGGCTGAGTAGCCGCACACCGCAGTCGAGTTGGACGAGAACAACGCGGTAAGGCACATCCGGCTTCAGACGCGCAGCGTAGGCGCGATGGTAGACAACATGACTCCAGACCGAACCGGTTCCGGCGAACTCGCGCCATGTCGCTTCCCGCGACAGGCACTCAGGGCACACCCCCGCCGCCGGCCACCGTACGAACCGACAGTCGTCGCATTGCTGGAAGGTCAACCGGCCCTCCTTCGCACCATCCCAGAACGGTTGGTCGTCGCCTGTGAAGCCAAGTGGCGCTTCGTCGTTCAACTGATCTCCCGGGTTCATTCGATGTCCAAGCTGAAGATCGTGCTCGCGGCCTTCATCATCCCGAAGGTCGAACAGTACTGAGTGGTCCGCATACCGTCGATCTGCCGGTCACCGGCCTCCCCGCGCAGCTGACGAACCATCTCGACCAGATGGAGAAATCCCCACATGTACGCCTCGGAGAGCTGCCCACCGTTGGTGTTCAACGGCAGCTTTCCGTTGTATCCGATTGCGCCCGAACGGAAGGCATCACCGACACCGCCGGGTTCTACGAATCCGTACCACTCGAGCATCTGCATGACCCAGACGCTGGTCGGATCCTGGATGTACAGCGCGTCGATGTCACCGCGGTCGATTCCCGCTGCCGGATAGATCCGGTCGGCCACCTGACCTATCCACGGTCGCATCCACTGGTCGTCGTTCTGCCGATCACGTAACCCGGACTGCTGGGCGATACCCATCACATGTACCGGGGTTCCGGTGAGCTCTTTGGCCTTGTCCGCACTCGCGACGATCAGGCAGGCGCCTCCGTCCGAGATCATGCACAGGTCAGCACGGCGCAGCGGTTCGACGAGATACGGCGCCGCCAAATAGTCGTCGATGGTGAGCGTGTCCCGAAAGATGGCCTGCGGGTTGGCTTGCGCATATTTGCGCTGCGACACCGCGATCTCGCCGAGGTCCGCCTCGGTGGTGCCGTACAGCGCCTGATGCCGCCGAAAGGCCATGCCGGCGACACCTGCGACGTTCAAGAAGCCGTACACCGATGCGTCGTCTTGCCTGCCGAGTGGATGGCTGAACCGGTTGCCGTCGCTTCGCTGGGTCGTGCCGTACACGATGGCGATGCAACTGGCGAGTCCGGCTTCAATGGCTGCGCACGCCAAATGCAGTGAGAAGTTGCAGGTTCCGTAGTCGAGTGTGGCGCTGTAGGCCGGGTTCAATCCCGCCAGGCGTCCGATCTCGGTGTCGATGCCGAAGCCACCGTACGACTTGCAGGTGATCAGGCCGTCGATCTCCGACTTGGCAATACCAGAGTTATTCAGGGTCTGGCGCAACGCCTCGACGCCGATCTCGTCGGCCGAGATACCCGGTACCGTTCCCTGAATCGTATTGCCTACAGCGACGATTGCCGATCTTCCCCGGATTGCACCGGGCACGGACACCGCCATCAGACGATGCCGTCGGCTGCGAGCGCGTCGACGTCGCTCGCCGACAGACCGAGTAGTTCGGAATAGACCTCGTAGTTGTGCTCGCCGTACGCGGCGGCACCACGGTTCACCAATCCACCGATGTGTTGCGGCGTTTCACTCATGTGGACCGACGGTGCGGCCACCGGCCAGCGACCGAAGTTGGTCGCGTCCAGTTCGGTCAGCCAATTGAGGTGACGCAACTGCGGATCCCGCTCGTAGCGATCGGCGGCGGTCTGTGCGACGCCTGCCGCGATGCCGACATCCTGCAATCGCTGCATCAAGGCGTACGGATCGCATTCGCTGGTCCACGAGTCGATCACTCTGTCGAGGTCGGCGCGGTTCTTCTGTCGTGCTTCCGGGGTCGCGAACTCGTCACGCTCCAACCACTCCGTGTGGCCTGCCTCCTTGGCCAATCGGACCCACTCCGATTGCGTCGCGCACGTGATGGCGATCCAGCGGTCGTCACCGTCGCAGCGATAAATGCCCTCCGGTGCCGCCGACGAGTACGGCGAACGGTTCCCTGCCCGCTTGTACGTCCGGCCGTTGACCTCGTGATCGAGCTGCGGCAGCGCGGTCAGGTACAACCCGACCTCACTCTGCGACGCATCGATCCACTGACCTTCTCCGGTCTGCTCACGGTGGTACACCGCAGCGGTGATGGCCAGTGCGAAGCTGTAAGCCCCGTACCAGTCGAGGTACGAGTATCCCCATCCGGCCGGCGGATACGGATCCGGCAGTCCGCTCATGTGCGACAGTCCCGAAAATGCTTGTGCGACAGGACCGACCGTGCGGAACCGACCGTAGCGACCGCGGCTGCCCATGCCCGACTGCTTGGCATAGATGACCGACGGATTGATCTCCCGGAGCACCTCGTAGCCCAGACCCCAGCTCTCCATCACCCCGGGTGAGAACCCTTCGGCGACGATGCCCGACTTGGTGACCAGCTGTTTCGCCAGCTTGAGACCCTCCGGATGTTTGACGTTGAGCGAAAGTCCGCGCTTTCCTGGGTTCTTGTTGTTGTACTGCGCGCCCACCGGACCGCCCTGATCGGCCGGCCATTGCGACGGAACGGGACCTGTTGCCTTCTCCCGTGCTTCCCGGCCACCCACCGGGTTACCGCCACGGCGCGGGTCGAGGTTCTTGTGCCACTCGACCTTGATGACGTCAGCACCGAGCGCGGCCAAGAAACGAGTCGCACCTGCAGAGGCCAGCATCCACGTGAAGTCGAGCACCCGAACTCCCTGCAGCGCGAACGGTGTGCCGTTGGGCGTCAGCCGTTCCTCACCCTCGAACGGCCGGGGCTCGATCGGGGTACGCGGTGCTGCCGACAGCACGGCAGCCCGGTCTTCGTCCAGCAGCGGCGCGCGTCGCCCCGGGACCCATACCGATCCGCCGGTGACCCACTTGCTGGTCGGGTAACGGAAAGACCGCCCGAGCTCGGGGTGTTCGACATCGGTGTAGGTTCCGCGATCGAGCCAGTGCTCGTCGTGAGCACTCTCGTGCGGCTCTCGGACCGGAACCCACATCAGACCGGCCTCTTGCGCTTCACGCCACGGAACGTTGTCGTACATGTACCGACGAATGGTCTGCTCGACCACGTCCATGTTGCTGGCAGCGCCACCCTCCATACCCGGCAGGACCCGGGAGTCCTTTTCCTTCTCGTCGCTGCCATCGCTGATGGTTCCGCCGATACCCCACTTGTCCAGGAACGGGCCCAGCAACGCGGCGTTGCGGGTCATCGCGAGATACCAGCGTCCGTCCTTGGTGCTGAAGATGGAGCGATGACGCGACACCGATGGCGCCGAATGACGGCACGTCTGACGGTTGAACGGGGTTCGCAAAGCGACCCAGGACATCAGGTCACCCTCGGTGTTCTTTGCCACGGCCTCATGGATCGCGCACGACAGATGCTGCCCATGTCCTGTTCGGTTACGAGTGGAGAGCGCAGCCACCACGGTGAACGCGAGTTGCTCTCCGGCGATGGCGTAGGAGTGACCGAGTTGCGGTGCGATCGGCGGGGTTTCGTACTTCAACGAGGGGTCGGGGTCGTAGCCGTTGTTCATCACGACACCGCCGTAGGCGAGATGCACCAAATCGGACGCCTTGAAGTGCTTGTGCGGTCCGTCCTCGCCGAAGGCAGTGAGTCGCCCGTAGATCAATCGCGAGTGTTCGGCCCGGACATCGGCAGAACCCAGCGACAGTTCATCGAGGTAGCCGAGCGGGGTGGAGTCGATGACCACATCGGCGCCGGCGATCAGCGCGGCGTAGTCAGCTCGCCCTTCGGTGGTCTCGACGTCGATGACGATCGACTTCTTACCCCGGTTGTAGGCCCAGAAGTGCAGTGACCTGTCAGGATTCGGCACGTCATCGACAAACGGTGCGAACATGCGACTGGCGCTGCCGCCAGGTGGTTCGACCTTGATGACATCGGCGCCGAGGCCGGCCAGCACCAACGCGCAGTACTCTCCTTCGTGACCGCCGATCTCGACGACACGTACATCGGACAACGAGCCGGCACGATTCCCGGCGATGGGGCTTTTCATCTCAATCTCCATTTTCGAAAGACGTCATGTGACGGGAAGCGACGGCCGGCACCGAGTGCGGTTCGGGCCACTCGAGCCATTTCGCCAGAGCGCCGCCCAGGACGAGTTGCCGCTCGGCGGTGTCGAGTCGGGGAAGGTGGTCGGTGAATGTGTTCACCAACTGCGCGTAGGGAACCGGCAGCCGGGACAAGTCGGATCCGAAGAACACCCGCTGCGCCCCGAACGCCTCGACGAGCCGATAGACGGCGGTCTCGATCGAGGGAAACGGGAAGGTCTCGCGCACAAAACAGGGCAACGCCGAGGCCTTCACAGCGATCCCGGGATATCGCGCCAAATCGGTGAGCGGCTCGATCGCATCGGGCAGCGCCAGACGATCGTCTTCGATCGCGCAGTGATCAACGGTGATGAGCAGACCCGGAAACCGCCTGGCCAGTTCGCCGAACAACCCGTACCGACCTGGTGCATAGACACTGAGGGGTACCCGGTGTTCCTGCGCCGCGGCGAAGAATCCACTGTCGATCGCCGCGCCGAGCGCACTCTCGACGTCACCTCTGTTGAGCGACAACCTGATTCCGCGCATACCGGCGGTCTCTCGCCAATGGGCCAGCTTTTCGACGGCGGCGGGGTCGGCAGTCGGGAATCGGCACAGTGCCCCGAAACGTTCGGGCTCCGCCGCGGCGGTGGCGAGAACGTAGTCGTTGCGCGAGCCCTCCCAGGTCGGCGCGAGAAGCAGTGCCGCGCGGACACCCGCGTTGTCCATCTCGGCTCGCACCTCGGGCACTTCCAACGGCACCGGACGCTGCGGCTCGATGGCGTCCGCCGGCCACGGACGATCGGGGGTCGAGGACTTCCAGACATGGATCTGGGCATCGATGATCACTGAGTCACCGGCGCGGACGGTTTCGTGAGTGGCCATCGGAGGACTCAGACCACCCGGTCGGGTTTGTTTCCGCGGACCGGAGCCATCTCGAAGGTGTCGAAGTCGGTCATCTTGAGTTCTTTGTACTGTTCCTCGTGCTTTTGCCGGGTGAACGGCCAGATGATCGGGGTCCCCACCTTCTGGCTGTACCAGTTCTTGCCCTCGGAATAGGTGGTGTCGGGCAGCGCTTTTCGAACCTCGGCGAGAAACTCCTCGGTGGCTTCCGCGGTGGGCGCGTAGCCCTTCTCGGTTCGGCGAATGACCTCGAGCAACCGCATGAGGTAGCCCACCTCATGGGTGAGCGTCGTCGGGATCGTGATCGAGTTGATCGGCGCGAACGGTCCACACAGCATGAAGAAGTTCGGGAAACCGGTGACCGCGATGCCGCGGAAGGCATTCACACCGTCGCGCCACGCATCGTCGATCGTGCGGCCCTGCGGCCCCGTCAGGTTCATCGGACGCATGTACGCGTGCGCATCGAAACCTGTTGCCCACACGATCACGTCGAGCTCGTGCAGTGTGCCCTTGTCGTCCACGATGCCTTCGGGCACCACCTTGGAGACCCCGCCGAAGACCGGGTGCACGTTGTCCTGTTGCGCCACGCGATAGTAATTCGGGGTCTTGGCGATTCGCTTGACACCGAGGGGCTCGGTGGGCGTGAACTTGGCACGCAACTCGGGGTCGGGAATCTCCCGCTCGAGCATCGCAAGGAACCGGGCCTTCATCTCTTCCCGATCCGGACCTGGGACCAGGCGCCAGGTTTCGTTGCCGTCGGTCTTGATGCGCTGTTCTGCCATGCGCTGGTCGTACCGCTTGGCCAGCGGCGGAATCCGCAGTACCAACTTCTCCAGTCGTGTGTACCGCGGATTCGGCTTGACCTGCATCCATTGCGGCGAACGGATGAAGTGGGTCACGTCAAGACCCTTCTCGCCGAGTGCGGTGACGATCTGGACGCCACTCGAGCCCGTTCCGACGACGCCGACGCGCAGACTCTTGTCGTTGAGATCGACCGAGTGATCCCACTGAGAAGAGTGGAATGACTTGCCGGCGAAGGATTCCACACCGGGGACGGTCGGACGATTGGGTACCCGCAGGAATCCGGTCGCGGACACGACGATGTCGAAGATGTCGGTCGACCCGTCGGCAAGGGTGACATTCCAGACACCGTCGTCCCACGACGCCGCGGTGATCTCGGTGTTGAACCGGATGTGATCGAGCAGTCCGGCATCTTTCGCGAAGTCGGCCAGGTACTTACGCACCTCGGTGCCCGGTGCGTACCGCTTGGTCCAGTGCTGGGCTCGGGCAAAAGAGAACTCGTAGTTGCGAGTCAGAACGTCGACGTGGAGCCCGGGATAGGTGTTGGCATCCCAGGTGCCGCCGACGGCGTTGCGCTTCTCGAAAATCGTGAACTCGTGGCCCGCTTGCTTGAGGTGATAACCCAAGAACAGTCCGGACATGCCCGCGCCCACCACGGCGACCTTCAGCGGCTGCTTCATCACACTCCCATTCCATCGGACGACATCCGGTCCGATGTGTCGAGCACAAGTTTAACATGCTAGCGACATAACTAGACAACCAATAGAGTCAGCCGACCGGCGCGAGGCCCTGCCATCTGTCCAACCGCCATCGGTGCGGGTCGGTCACCGTGGTGATGCGCTCATCGATGCGGGCGACAGTCGACGCCGACCCGTGCGCGTCCCACCCCGGATGACCGGTGCGGACGAAGGACACCCATGCCTCGACCATCGTGTCCGCCACCGCCTGGGGCGCATCGCCCCGCAGCTCACGTCCCCAGGGATCTCCCAGCGTGTCGAAGACAAACGGGACCTCGAGGGTGTGGCAGGCCCCGAGCCGGCCGCCGAAGGTCTCCGGCGTCCAGACGAATTCGTAGACGAACGTCCGCCGGCCGGCCGCTTCACGCGCCGTGACCAGACGCAGCATCGGGATGACGAAGAACCAGTCGCCCTGCAACTGCTTGAAGAGTTCAGCCGGCGAAGCGTGCGGAAACCTCGTGCGGTACGCGGGCAGCAGGGCTTCGACGTCGCTGCCCAAACGCGAGACCATGCCCGCGAGCATCGCTTCGTCCAGACGCTCGTCGAGTCCTGTGGCCGCCACGAACAATCCGTACTCGTCCGCATTCGTGCCGGTCAGCAGATCGACCTCGCTGCCCACGCCGACTCTCACGGCATCGATCGGCCGCATCGGCAACACATCCCCGTCGACCACCGGCTGCACGCCGAGACGACGAAGCGGTCTCCCCCCGGGGCCGGGCACTGATGACACCGTTGTCAGCGCGGCATTGAGTGCCGCGTACAGCCGATCATCAGGTATCTGCGACAAGGACTCGTTCGTGAGAGGTATCCCTAATTCCGCGGACAATTGGGCCGATATGTACGCCGCCTCATCCGGCGTGTGGACGTGGTGACCCGCTCCGCTCTGTGCGATCGCCCGAGCGAAAAGACCTCGGGCAAGCGGCATCGACATCAGCGTGACAACACTCATCGCCCCGGCGGACTCTCCGGCGACGGTCACTGCCGTCGGGTCCCCGCCGAAGGCCGCGATGTTCTCCTGAACCCACCGCAGTGCCGCTATCTGATCGAGCAGCCCGCGGTTGGACACACAGCCCTCGACCTCGACGAAACCCTCGACCGCCAACCGGTAGTTGATCGTGACCACAACAATGTCTCGCTGTGCCAGCGCAGATCCGTCGTACGCGGTGACCGAACCTGCGCCGGTCACGAATCCGCCCCCGTGGATCCAGACGAGAACCGGCAATGCGCCTGTGGTCGACGGGGTCCAGACGTTCAAGTTCAATGGCGACGAGTTCAGTGCCGATGAGCCCTGCCTAACCGGATCCGGCAACAGCCGATCAATCTCTGGTGACCGTTGAGGTGGGGTGGACACCGTTGCTCCCCACTCACGAGCATCCACATCACCGAGCGGCGCGGGTTGTGGGGCGGCGAATCGGAGTGCACCTTCGGGTGCGGCCGCGTAGGGGATACCCCGGAAACTGGCGACACCCGCTCGTTCACGGCCTCGAATGGCCCCCTGGTGCGTGGTCACTACGACGTCCACTCCGGCCACTCCTGGTTGTTGTTATGGTGTAACCACTATTGAACCACGATAGATGCCGAGGTCCTGCTCGTCTGGCTGCAGGTCCGATCTGATGGAGAGGTGCCGAAAATGCACGATGGGACCCGAACACCACAAGAACGTCTCACCGATCCCGACGGCCTCTTCCCGCTGACCACACGCGTCGTTGACGGCGTCGAGTACGAGGTGTTCGATCGGGATCCGCTGACACTGCGAGATGCCTTCCTCGCGACGAGGGCGCACGGCGGTGCCGATGCCGTGGTCTACCGGGACGAGCGGTGGACATTCGACGAACAGTGGCTCGAGGTCGTCACACTCGCGCATTCATTCCGGAACACACTCGAGATCGGGCACGGTGACCGGGTCGCCATCGCGATGCGCAACTACCCGGAGTGGATTTTTTCGTTCTGGGCCCTGCAATTGCTGGGTGCCGTCGTCGTGCCACTCAATGCCTGGCTGAAACCGGCGGAATTGCAGGGACTGATCGATCAGGCCCGCCCGAGCGTGTTGATCGCCGACGCTGAACGGCTTGTACAGACCGGAGAGATCAACCTCGACGCGCTCGGTGTCCGGCGCGTGGTCGCGGTACGGAGCCAAACTCTTCCCGAGGGCGTCATCGACTACGCAGACCTCATCGCCAACCCTGGAACCACCGAACCACCCGAGCAGTCGGTGGACCCGCTCGATCCGGCGACGATCCTGTTCACCTCCGGTACGACGGGCAGTCCCAAGGCAGCCGTCGGCTCCCACCTCAACCATTCGGCATCGCTGCTCAACAAGCTCATCCGCGCGGTGCGCTTCCCGGCCGACGGGTCAGCTCCACAGATGCCGTCACCGGGGGTCAAGCTGGTGTCGTTCCCGTTTTTCCACATCGCCGGAGTCAATACCCTCTACACGTCGTCCTACCCTGGACACCGCATGGTCCTGCTCCACAAGTGGGACCCAGAAGAGGCGGTACGACTCGTCGCTGCAGAGGGTGTCACCGAACTCTCGGGTGCGCCGTACATGATTCAGACTTTCCTCGACACCGCTCTGGCATCCGACCACGATCTGTCGTCGCTGAAGAGTCTCGGCCTGGGCGGTGCATCGATCCCGCCCCACCTCATCGAGCGCGTCCACCGTCAGTTCGAAGGCGCCGTCAGCGCCCGGACCGGTTACGGCCTCACCGAGACGACATCAGGTGTGGTGGCCATCGGTGGTCCGGACTGGGTCAAGCGGCCGGACAGCGTCGGAAGGGCCTTGCCGACCGTCGAGGTCGGGATCGTCGACGACCGACTCGTTCGCGTCCTCAACGGCAAAGAGGGCGAGATCATCCTGCGGGGTCCGCAGGTGATCACCGGATACCTCCGGGATGCGTCAGCGGAGAGTTTCACCGAGGGCTGGTTCCGCACCGGCGATCTCGGCCGTCTCGACGACGAGGGCTATCTGTACATCTCCGGCCGCCTCAAAGATGTCGTCATCCGCGGTGGCGAGAACATCAACTGTGCAGAGGTCGAGGCCTGCCTGACGAGCCACCCCGATGTCGTCGAGGCCGCGGCGTTCGGGATCGCGCACCCGACGCTCGGCGAAGAATTGGCCGCCATCGTGCGGGTCCACCCGGGCGCCGATCTTGGCGCCGACATCCTGCGCGCGCACGTTGCCTCACAGCTCGCCGCATTCAAGGTTCCGGCCCGGATGGTGACCACCTCGGCGGCCCTTCCCCGCACCGCCAGCGGAAAGATCGTCAAGAACGACATCGCCCGCCAGATGGACTTCGAGGCCGCCTTCGCGAGCTCGACCGTCTGACGGCCGACAAACGCTTTTAATGGTCTTCAAAGCAGATTGAAAACTTGTTGCAGTTGTGTTGCAACAAGCTTTGGCAGTAACATTCGGTTATGTCGCCTGACTCACGCAATCTCAGTCCACTGGACGGGATACGGGTTCTCGATCTGTCGAGGGTCGTATCCGGGCCGTTCGGTTCGCTCATGTTGTCCGACCTCGGTGCCGAGGTCATCCGAATCGAATCGATTCCGGGTGCGGTGACGGGCAACAGTGCGCCGTCCGCTCTGACCGAAGACGAAGCGTTCACCTGGGGCCTCAGTCGTAACAAGCATTCGGTGAGCCTTGACCTGAAGAACGATCAGGGCCGCGAAACGTTGCTACGACTCGTCGAACAAGCCGACGTGGTCTTCGACAACTTCCGCTCGGGCGTGATGGAACGGCTCGGACTGGATTACGACTCGCTCGCCGCCCGCAATCCGCAGATCATCACGTGCTCACTCTCCGGATTCGGTAGCGACGGACCATGGTCGACCATGCCTGCCTATGACCCGATCGTCCAGGCGCTGTCGGGCACCATGAACTACACAAAACTCGATCCCGACAGCCCACCGGTTCGCTGGGGCATCCCGATCGGAGATCTCTTCGCCGGGATCTTCAGCGCCATAGGCGTTCTCGCCGCCGTCATCCACCGCGACCGCACCGGCGCCGGTCAGCACGTCGATGTCTCGATGCTCGACGTGATGCTGGCACTGAACACCTACCGCGTGCCCCAGGCACTCACTTTCGGGCAGGAGCCAGATCCCGCGCCGTTCGAAGGTGGCCAGGGCACAGTGCCTTTCGGAAACTTCGAATGCAGTGACGGCTGGGTTGCGCTGTGCATCAGTCAGCGCATGTGGCCCGCAGCATGCCGAATCATGAATCGCACCGACATGATCGACGATCCCCGCTTCAGCACCCAGCTGGCCAGGCACGCCCATCGCGACGAGGTCGTGGCAATTCTTCAAGAAGTGCTGATCACCCGCCCTGCCGAAGAGTGGCAGAACGAGTTCATGGCGGCGGGCGTCGTCGCCTGCCGTGTGCTCGGTGTCGCGGAGGTGTTCGACCACCCCCAGGTGCGTGCTCGTGGCATGGCTGTGGATATCGCAGATCACTTCGGCCGCAGTGCAACGGTGGCCGGCGATCCGCTGAAGTTCGGTGACCCGGAGCACTGGTGCGCACCTCGCCCGAACGGCGCCGACACCGCCCTCGTACTCACCTCGGTTCTCGGGCTGACCGAAGCTGAACTCGAATCCCTCTCCGCTGCCGGCGCAATCCACCTCGGCGACGGCTTCGGCGAACCGCCGCGGCCGCTGCGCCCGCGGGTCGCGCCGGAGCCCGCAACCGGTCGATCCGCAGCCGAAGACCGCCCCCTGACCGGAACGGTCGTTCTCGAGCTGAACGGAGATGAGCCCAGCAAGGGCTTTGCCGCACAACTGCTCTCCGACCTCGGCGCCCGCGTGATCCGAGTCGACCGGCCGGTGGGACAGTTCCTCGAGCCGTATCCCGACCCCGAGCGTGAATCCGCCTTCCGATGTGGTTTGAATCGCGGTAAGCAGAGCGTCACCGCCGACCTGAAGACGGCAGCAGGTCAGGAGTACTTCCGGGGACTGCTGGGCCACGCCGACGTGGTCCTGGACAACTACCGTCCAGGTGTTCTCCAGCGGTTGGGCATCGACCACCAATCCTTGCAAGAGATCAAGCCAGATGTGATCAGCTGCTCCATCACCGGATTCGGACACACCGGGCCGTGGAGCCCCTACCCCGCCTTCGACAACGCCATCCAAGCACTCGGTGGCGGCATGAGCATCACCGTCGACCACACCCGCCCGGACACACCTGTGCGTTGGGGCAACCCCATCGGCGGCCTCACCGGCTCGATGTACGCGGTGCTGGGCATGCTGGGCGCCGAACGCAGGCGCCGGCTGACCGGTACGGGTTCGCGGATCGACCTTGCGCTCCTCGATGCCCAGGTCGCCCTGCTGTCGTACCGGGTTCCACAGGCGGTCACCGTCGGCAAGCGGTTCTTACCGGAACCGCGGCGCGGCGGAAGCGGTTCACTTCCCTTCGGCGCGTTCCGGACCAAGGACGACAAGTGGTTCGTCATCTGCATCACGCAGCAGTTCTGGCACGGCTTCTGCACGGCGGCCGAGGCACCTGAGTGGGAGCACGATCCCCGTTTCGAGTCCGAGCCACTGCGTCGGGTCAACGAGGTTGATCTCTACCGGCTCGTCGAGCCGAGCTTCTTGCGCCGGACCGCAGCCGAGTGGGAGCAGCGTTACGTGGAGCTCCGCCTACCCGGAGCCCAGGTGCTCAGCCTGAACGAGGCGTTCTCGCATCCTCAGGCGATGGCACGCGGAATGCGAATGACGTTGCCGGACGGCCATTATCACCAAGGTGTCGACGTCGCGGGCGCACCGATCAAGTTCTCGGTGTCGGCCCCGGTTCCCGCGTTGGCAGCGCCGCTACCCGGTGCCGACGAAGACCTTGTCGACTCCGACTTCGGTCTGATCCGTCGCGACGAGGTCGTTTCGCCGGGCTGACCACTCACCTACGACAATGCCCCCGCCCGGCGGATCGCCGAGCGGGGGCATTGTTGTCCGTGCCTCAGGCTCCGGGGGTGTCGACGTTGTAGACGATGGTGTTGCCGCCATCGACGATCAATGTCTGTCCGGTGACGTGACCGGACATGGGCGTGCTGAAGAAGAGCGCGCCGGCGGCGACGTCAGCGGGTACGGCCAATCGGCGCAAGGGCGTCTTTTCGATGTTCGACTCGAGTAGATCGTCGGTCCATTTCGGATTCGCTTGCGCACGAGGCGTTCTCACCACACCCGGAGCCACGGCGTTGACACGGATCCCTTCGGGTCCGAGTTCGACGGCCGCGGTCCGGACGAGGGACATCAATGCCGCCTTGTGTGCGCCGTATGCCGCGGTCATCGGAGCACTGGTCAACCCGGCGACCGAGGCCACGAACGTGACCGTGCCGCCGGTTCCCGACGCGCGCCAGTACTCCGCAGCGTATTGCAGTGTCAGATATGCGTGTCGTAAGACGACGTTGTGGTGGAACGTCCAGTCGTCGTCGGTGAGCTCGATCATCGCCTTGTAGCGGGCGCCACCCACGATGTCGACGACCCCGTCGAGCCTGCCGCACTCGTCGGCGACAAAACGGAACAGATCCGCGACATCATCACGTGAGGTGAGATCACCGGCCCACGGAATCCCGTCCACCTCCGCGGCAACCGTTTTCGCGCGGTCGGCGTCGACGTCCACACAGACAACCCGGGCTCCGACCGACGACAGCGCATGGGCGGTCTGACGGCCGATGCCAAGGCCTGCGCCGAGAACCACCTGCACCGTCTCGTCGAGTCGGAGCATCCGACTGAAGTCGGGGACCACGTTTGCGTCACGTTCATCGACCATGGGCTCAGTCCCTCTGCAGTTTCCACGGCAAGGCGCCGTCTTCGGGCTGCGCGCGGTCGCCGCCTTCACCATGGATCTCTGCCCAGTGCGCGTGATTGAGCTGGTGGAGGTTGAACGCGGACTGCAGCGCGTTGTAGAAGCCTTGGTTCTCCAACGTCTGGTTGACCGATTCCTTGATCAGGAGCGAGGTGACACTGGGACGCTTGGCGATGGCGCGTGCAATTTCGAGAGTCTCGGCCTCCAGCTCGTCGCGCGGGAAGATACGGCTGACCATGCCGAGGCGGTGCGCTTCCTCGATGTCGATGGAGTCACCGAGCAGTAGGAGTTCCTTTGCCTTTCTGGGCCCGAACTCCCAGGGATGCGCGAAGTACTCGACACCGCACATGCCCAGACGCACCGCGACCGGATCGGCGAACTTGGTTCCCTCGGCGCCGACGATGAGGTCACACGACCACGCCAGCGTGAGACCCGCCGCCAGCACCGCACCCTGCACCTGGGCAATGGTGATCTTGCGTAGATTGCGCCAGCGCCAGGCGTTTTGGTAAAAGAAGTGCCACTCTTCGACCATCTTCTTCTCCGCGCTGCGCTTGGTCGCGCCATGCGTGGTGAACGTCGAGTGGAAGTGCTCGGATTCGGGATCCCGCTCGGCGGCCCGGTCGGGTGTGCCCATGTCGTGCCCGGCCGAGAAGACCTCGCCGGCGCCGGCGAGGATCACGACCCGAACCGTGTCGTCGGCCTCGGCACGTATGAAGGCGCTGTCCAGTTCCACGAGCAGGGTTCGGTTCTGCGCATTCCGGTATCCCGCGCGATCGAGCGTGATCCGCGCGACAAGACCCTCGTCGAGGAGTTCGTAGGTGATGAACCGGTAGTCAGACATGGGGACCTTCCGCGCGGGTGAACAATATTGCAACTTGCTTATAACATTACTTGATGGCAATTGGGTTGATCGGCGAACCCACGGCTCCGGTGATCGGGAGCGGCTGGGCGACGAGAAAGAACTCGTGGACACCATCGTGCGCACAGTCCTCCGACAGGGCTTCGAGATCCCAGATCTCACCGATGCGGACACCCGCGTTGACCATCAGCACCACATGGACCGGATGGCCGATGTCCGGACACTCCGATGGAAGCACCTCCAGACCCCAGGTATCGGACGCCACCGCGGCGATCCGGCGCCGGACCAGCCACTCCGCACCGCTCAGACCCAATCCGGGCGCGGCACCTGCGACGTAGTCGCCCCACCCCTCCGCCCGCCGACGTTCGAGGTGCCCGGTGCGCAGCAACACGAAGTCGCCCTCCCCGATGGTGACGCCGTGGTGGCCGGTCCAGCGTTCGAGATCCTCGGCACCGATGGAATCCCCCGGTTCGAGCCATGGCACATCCAGCAGACGAGGCAGATCGACAAGAACTCCGCGGCCGGCGGCACGCTCCTTGATCGAGGTGATGCTGTTGTGTTTTGCCCCTGCACTGGTCACCGACTCCGGCCCGCGGTCGTTGTAGGCCTTGCCGTCGTAGAAGATGTGGCACAAGGCATCCCACTGGGTACTGGCCTGCAGAGGCATATAGACGGCATCGTCGGTCGAGCGCATGCCGCGTAGTCCTGCCTCACCGTCGGCGAGCATGTCTCCGCCGTGCTTAAACATCACATGCTGCGGGTTGACCCGTGCTGTGCGGCCCGACTGCGGCCCGGTCCGATCCATCGGGATGGCGAGAGAGAAGATCTGACCCCGACGGGCCAGCCCAGCGGCCGCGGAAACCATCGCCGGCGTGGTCCAGTTCGCCGCCCCCAATTCGTCGTCGGGGCCCCACCTTCCCCAGGTCCTGAGCTCCTCGGCCAGACGCAGGACCTCGTCGGCCGTATAGGTCTGTCGCGGCGCACGTCGTGCGGGTTCGTTGCTCACAGGTCTCCAGTCCGTATCGCGAGGGGTCCGATGGCCCCGACCACATCCTCACCCGTCTGCTGTGCCGAGGTGGCCGGAACGGCAATCGAAGTACTTTCATAGTTATGTTCTACTTCTGTTACAGTCAAGCTATAGCCGAGAACCACTCGCGCCCCGGCTGATCCCCTGCAGAAAAGGAAGGTCGATGACCACGACCGACGTGACACCCGACGCAGCACTCGTGGAGAAACTCGCGCGCGAAGTAGTCGCCGAACATCCCCCGCACGAGGTGCCGCTCACCGAGCTCATGGGCGCGTGGTTCGATGCCGGTCTGGCCTGGGTTCATTTCCCGGTGGGCCTCGGCGGACTCGGTGCACCGCGAAGCCTGCAGATGATCGCCAACAAGATCATCAAAGATGCCGGTGGCCCCGAACCTCGCACAGTGAACACAATTGGCTACGGCATCGTGGCCGGAACCATCAGCCGCTACACCGACCCCGACACTGCCGCCCGTCTGCTCCGGCCGCTGGCCACCGGTGAGGAACTGTGGTGCCAGTTGTTCAGCGAACCGGGCGCCGGGTCGGACCTCGCAGGGCTCGCGACAATGGCCGTTCCCGACGGCGACGGCTGGAAGATCAACGGCCAAAAGGTGTGGACCAGTCTCGCCCACAAGTCGCGCTGGGCCGTCCTGCTGGCGCGCACCGATCCCGACGTCCCGAAACATCGCGGCCTCACCTACTTCATCCTCGACATGACGACGCCAGGTGTGCAGGTACGACCACTGCGACAACTGACCGGGCGTGCGTCGTTCAACGAGGTGTTCCTCGACGACGTCCACATCCCGGACTCGGGGCGCCTCGGCGATGTCGGTGCCGGATGGTTCGTGGCCACCGGGACCCTAGGTGACGAGCGCACATCACTTGGCGACCGGATTCCTGCCCGGGGCAGCGGCGCGATCGCCGACGCCCTGGACCTGTGGAAGGCACATCCCGAACGCCACACCGCAATCCTGCGCGAAAAGCTGGCCCGACTGTGGTCGCGCGCAGAATCGCAGCGCCTCACCGCTGAGCGGGCTCGGGCGTCCGCTGTCCGCGGCACCCCCGGTCCCGAAAGTGCCACCATCAAACTGGCCGGCTCGGAACTGAATCAGGCTGTCTACGAGTTCTGCATCGAACTTCTCGGGCCCGAGGGCGCACTCATCGACACCTACTCGACCGATGCCCCCGACGACGTGAGCGGCCCGACCGCGATACAGCGCAAGTTCCTGCGATCGCGCGCCACCACGCTCGAGGGCGGTACCTCGGAGATCATGCGCAACGTGATCGGCGAACGGGTTCTGAAGCTTCCACAGGAAGTGCGCAACGACAAAGGCAAGCCATGGAAGGACATCCCGCGATGAGTGAGCCGACACAGGAGTTCCAGTTCTCAGAGGATCTGATCGCCCTGCGTGAAATGGTGCGGGAGTTCTGTCAAGAGATGTCACCCGAATCCGCCGTACGAAGCGCAATGGAATCGGAGTCGGGATACGACGCGGCTTTGTGGCGACGGCTGGGTAGCGAACTCGGAGTCTTCGGTCTGGCGGTACCAGAATCGCTCGGCGGTGACGATGCCGGACTGGTCGCCCAGGCCATCCTGTTCGAGGAGATGGGCGCGGCACTGGTGTGCGGGCCCGTCGTCGGAACCCTGGCCCTGGCGGTGCCCGCTCTGTGTGCCCTGTCCGACATCGGAGCTGCCGCACCGCATCTCGCCGGCGCAATGAGCGGGGACACAGTCTTGACACTGGCGGCCCCCATCGGCGACGGCGTGTTCGTCGCCGAGGACGCCACCGTGTCTGCGACGACGTCAGAGGGCACGTGGACGCTGCACGGCGTCGCCACCCACGTCGCCGACGGGATGGCCGCCGACGCGGCACTCATCGCCGCCCGCACCTCCGACGGGATTGCGCTCTTCCTGGTCGACACCGCTGATCCAGGTCTCACCCGGACAGCGTTGACGACCATGGACCTCACCCGTAGGCAGGCTCAGTACGAACTGAAAGACGTTGTCGGAGTGCGCGTGGCCGACGAGATCGAGACCCCTGCGGTATGCGAGTACGCAGCCAGGGTCGGGGCTGTTTTGATCGCTGCCGAGCAGGTCGGCGGAAGTCAGGCGATGCTCGACCGCACCGTGGACCATGCCAAGAACCGCCTGCAGTTCGGTCAGGCGATCGGCGCGTTCCAGGCCGTCAAGCACAAGTGCGCCGACATGCTCATGGCGGTGGAACAAGCGCGCTCGGTCGCTTATCACGGCGCGTGGGCCATCCAGGACGACACTGACGATCCTCGTCTGGCTGCGAGCCTGGCCCGTGCGGTCGCTTCAGAGACCTACTTCCGGACGACGGCCACCGCGATCCAACTGCACGGCGGTACCGGATTCACGTGGGAGTATCCGGCGCACCTCTATTTCAAACGCGCAGTGGCCGATTCGGCCGTCCTCGGCTCGGCGGAGCGACACTACGAGCTGATCGCCGAACAGGCACTCGACGCCCCTGTCGTCGGTGCGGTCTAGTCCCGGCGTGCGACGCGTCAACACAACTGTGAACCCATCTCGGAGGAGATCATGAGCGAGCCCAGTACGTCACCAGCATCGACGTCCGACGTAATCGATGACGGTGCAAACGAATTCGATGTCATCATCATCGGCGCGGGTGCCAGCGGCATGCGTGAGCTCCTCCTCATGCGGGAAGCGGGCCGTTCGGTTCGGGTACTCGAGGCCGGCGGCGGGGTCGGTGGAACCTGGTACTGGAACCGCTACCCCGGTGCTCGGCTGGATTCCGAGAGCTTCAGCTACCAGTACTCCTTCTCTGATGAGCTCCTCGAAGAGTGGGACTGGAAGGAGATGTTCGCCGGTCAGCCGGAACTCGAGCAGTACTTCAACCGGGTTGCGGACAAGTTCGACCTACGCAAGGACATCGAGTTCAACACCCGGGTCGCCCGGATGGACTTCGACGAGACCACCGACCACTGGGATCTGACAACCGTCGACGGTCGGCACTTCCGTGCCAAGCTCGTCATCGCGGCCACGGGCGTCCTCTCAGCGCCGCAGTTCCCGAAGATCCCCGGCATCGAGACATTCGAGGGCGAGTGGTACCATACCGGACTCTGGCCGGACGAGGACGTCGACTTCGCCGGAAAGAAGGTCGTCGTCATCGGCACCGGCGCCAGCGGCGTGCAGGTGATCACTGAAATCGGCAAGACCGCCCAACATCTCACGGTGTTCCAGCGCACGCCCAACTGGGCTGTGCCGCTTCGGAACACCCCGTTCGACGACGCCAAGATGGCGGAGATCCGGCAGAACTACCCGGCGATCTTCGAGCGGATGAGCGGCACATTCAGCGGGTTCCTGCACGACTGGGATCCTGTCGCATCCACCGACGTGAGCGTCGAAGAGCGCAACGCCAGGTTCGAGTCAGCGTGGAATGCACCGGGATTCGCGAAGTGGACCGGGATGTACCACGACATCGCGAGTGACCCCGAGGCGAACCGCATCTATTGCGAGTTCTTGGCCGACAAGATTCGCGGCCGCGTCGACGACCCCAAGACCGCGGAGATGCTGATCCCGAAAGATCATCTGTTCGGAACCAAGCGGGTGCCCTGTGAGACGAACTACTACGAAACCTACAACCGCGACAATGTCGAACTGATCTCGCTGGCCGAGAACCCCATCGAATCCTTCAGCGCCACGGGACTCGTCACGGCACAGGGCAATATCGATGCCGACATCATCGTGTTCGCCACCGGTTTCGAGGCATTCACCGGCGCGTTGAACCGCATCGACATCCACGGCGCAGGCGGCACCACGCTCCGCGAGAAGTGGGAGGACGGTCCGTGCACCTATCTCGGCATCCAGGTCAGCGGCTTCCCCAACTTCTTCATCATGGGCGGTCCCCACGGCAAGGGAGGCCACGGCAACTCGCTGCGTTGCAGTGAACGGGTACTGGAGTGGATGGCACGCCTGACCACTCACGTCTTCGACAACAACATCTCACGGGTCGAGGCCGACCCGGCGGCTGAGGACGAGTGGACGGACCACGTCTACGAGGAAGCGTCCAAGGGCCTGGCTGCCAACACGAACACCAAGTCGTATGTCTTCGGCGAGACGATCCCCGGAAAGCGCCGCATCTACCTGGCGTACGTCGGATCACTACCCGAGTTCGTGGAACGTTTGAGCAAGATCGAGAACGACGGTTACACCGGCTTCATCCTCCGTTGAGTCAGGTCGACGCCGCCGGGCGGCGTCCGCGTCGGCAGCACCCACGCGCCATACTCGTGGTCCTCATCGTCTCGGTGTCGGCATTCTCGCTGCTGCAGTCGTTGATCATCCCGGTCCTGCCGGAGATCCAGCGGAGCTTCGAGACCGATCAATCCACGGTGTCGTGGGTGCTGACGGCCTATCTGCTGTCGGCATCGATCTCCACTCCCCTGCTCGGGCGCATCGGGGACCGGGTGGGGAAGAAGCGAATCCTTCTCGTCGCATTGTCGGGTCTCGCGGTGGGTTCGGTTCTGTCGGCTGTCGCTCCCTCGATCGGTTGGCTGATCGCGGCACGCATCGTGCAGGGGGTCGGAGGTGGCGTGTTGCCGCTGTCATTCGGCATCATCCGCGACGAGTTCAGCATTGAGAAGACCCGGACAGCGGTCAGCGTCGTCGCTTCGATCGCGTCGATCGGCTTCGGCGCCGGGATCATTCTTGCCGGCCCGATCGTGGTCTTCCTCGACTATCACTGGCTGTTCTGGTTACCGGCTATCGGGGTCACCCTTGCGGTGGTCGGTGCAGCCCTGTGTATTCCGCGTTCGGACTCGACCCGGGGCGGTTCGATCAACCCGCTTCCTGCCCTCCTCCTTTCCGGGGCGCTCGCGTCCCTGCTGCTCGCGATCAGTCGCGGGGGCGAGTGGGGCTGGACGAGCGGAGTCGTAGTCGCGCTGCTCATCGGCGGAGCTCTACTCGCTGCGGCATGGATCGTCGTTGAACAGCGTGTCAGATATCCCCTGATCGACATGAGGATGATGCGGCTCCGCGGTGTCTGGACAGCGAACGCGGTGGCATTCATGGTCGGCTTCTCGAGCTTCTCGTTCTATGCATTTTTGCCCCAGCTCATCCAGACGCCGGCGGAGTCCGGGTATGGCCTGGGAGCAACCATCACTCAGTCGGGATGGCTGTTACTGCCGTCCTCGGCAGTGTCAGTGCTCATCGGCCTGTTCTCAGCACGCCTGGTCCGAGCGACCTCGGCGCGAGCCGTGATGTTCACAGGGTCGATCCTGTGCGCGACCGCCTATCTGATGGTTGCCGCTGCGCATACGCAGACCTGGCAGCTCTATCTCGCCGTGTCCGTTCAAGGTGTCGGTCTCGGTCTTGTCGTGTCGACGCTCGCGGCTGTCGTCATCACATCGGTGCCCAGCGGGCAGACCGGCGTGGCCAGCGGGATGAACGCGAACATTCGCACGATCGGTGGCGCGATGGGAACCGCTGCCTTTACCGGTTTGGTCGCGTCACACGTGACGGACGCCGGTTTTCCTGCAGAAGCCGCCTACGCGGTCGGCTTCGTCATGTTGGCGGCGGCGATGCTGTTCGCTGCGATCGCCGCTCTCTGGATCCCGCACTGGGACCGTTCCCGGTCCGGGACGGATGCGTTGTCAGATCGGGTATCGGTGGCCTGATCGTCAGTCGTGAGCCAGCTCGACTCGGCGGCCACGCATCCGACGAACGCCGCCCGCGCACGCTCCCGCGTTCTCAGCACTCCCCCAGCGCGCCGCGGCGGTCTCCGAGAGCGTGGTGGTCGTCGACGTGAACCATCCGGCGGCTCGGTCACCGATGGCGTCGTCCGAGTTGAGCAACGCCCCGAGTTTCAACAAGGTCTGCCACGTGACTTTGGTTCCTGGCGCCGGCATGACCACGTCAGGAGGCAGATGGCGGGTGTCGCACCGCGCCACCATCCCGAGGCGCTTGGCCGTCGCCAGGACCAGCTCTTCCCACGCCAGCATGCCGAACGCATCGCCGGTGTCAGGAGGTGCGGGCAGCAAACGGGCCGCCCGTCGAGCCAGCACCGTAGACTGATCACTCTCGACCATGTCTCACTCCTCCTAGCGTGTAATCCCAGTCACACGATAGCTGGGGTTCTGCGAAAGCGTCAAGCGATGCCATTGACATCGGTTACGCTCGAAAAATGCACACGCAAGGCGAGGAATCGATCTCGGTCGCCCTCGAAAGGCTTGCTCTCACGCTGGGCGAGAGCGGCGCGGTACCGGTCGCCGAACTGGTTCGCGCTCTCGAACGCGCAGCGGAACGTCTTCGAACGCGCTCGTCCACGAATGAATTGCCGTCGGATCTGGTGACGCAGTCCGAGGCTGCCAGGGTGGTCGGCGTCAGCCGGCAAGCTGTCAATCAGTGGGTACGCAAGGGCACGCTGCACGCGTACGCGACTAACAGTGCGAAGAGTCGCTACGCGCCGGAGGTGTCGCTCGCCGAGGTGGCCATCGCGGCAAACCGGCGTACACGCGAGGTGCCGTTCTCGAGCACTCTGCGTCGCGAGGTACTCGATTTCCTCTCCCTCATCGAGCGTGGATCGACCCGGTCCCTCGCCCGCGACGTCCGTGAGTGCATCGAAAACGATTCACTGACCGAGCACGCCGTCGAGGAGTCGCGGGTGCTCACCGAGTTCGTGACAGCGTCGATGGGCACGGGGTACGACCAACACGAGTTCACCGAGGACGGGCTGAAGCTGCTCTCCGGCCTGGACCCCCTCATCCATGTCGACTGCGACACAGCGTTCGGGGCACTCGCAAAATCCCTCGGTGTGCTGATCACCTCAGCGGACGGTTCGGCCGGTTTCGATGCGCCGGTGACGGCGTTGCTCGGCATTCTCGGTGCAGCCACGATCGGTTCCCAGTTCCGCGGTGATGATGCCGCGGAAGGAAGACTCATCGCCGACGCCGCGCGCGAGATCTGGTCCGACAACTGGCATCTGAGGCTATACGACGCTGTCTACCATGTCGGGGAACTGCGACCGTCTCCCCTGACGCGGTACACGGCCTCCCTGGTGTACCTCGACTACCACCGTTTTCTTCGGCAAGCACAATCGACCGGTGTCACCATCGCCTACTCTCGTGGGCCGGGCCCGATCATGCCGCACCGGTTCTACGGCAAACCGCGTTTGACCGACATCCTGGCCGGTCGCCGAAACCCGGCCACTCCGTGGGAGTTCTCGGCTGAGTCCTCGGTCAACGGCCGTCCCGACGTTCTCGACAGTGGCCTCAGCCCCTTCCGCATCATGAACTACGAATACGGGCTGCTGGACACGAGCATTCACGGCATCCGAAGATATTGCTTCTCCGCTCAGGATGCCGGCGACGAACTCTGCTCCTACATCAATGCCCTCCCCACCGGGGAACGCACCAAGTATTTCGATCTCGCGATATCGACGCTGGCGCGCAGCCTCGACGAAACAAAGCTTGAACTGGTCACCGTGGACGAGAGTTCGAACTTCGATTGGTGGAAGGACCACATCATCCGGTCCTCGCCTCGCGAGATCATGCTCGGTCTCCGCGACCCCGAAGCGCGAAAAGTCGCACATGCCTTGCTCGTTCAGACGAGCATGTTGCCCAACGTTGTCGAGGCAGCTGATTCGGATCAGGCACTACGCGATCGCTTGCGCATCTACGTCAAGAACCTCGAATTCGATGTCATCGACGCCCGGTATCAAGACGACCTGCGACGCGGTGTCTCGCGCATCATCAAGCCCGGCGGAGAGTCCCTCGATGATGCGGAGGCCGTGGCGGCCGCAGAGCTCAACGCACTGATGAAGAGATCGGGCAAGTCCTTCGCCTGACTCCCCTAGCCGAGAGGTGACCTGACCACGCTGAACGTGATCTCGGTCCGCAGCACGAAACCGAGATGTTCGTAGAGTGCGATGGCATTTGTGTTGGTCGCGGCTGCATGCAGGAACGGCGTCTCACCACGCGAATCAATACCGTTGGCAACAGCAAGCACCAAACGTGTGGCAAGGCCTTGACCACGGAACTCGGGTTCGGTGCAGACGGCGCTTATCTCGGTCCATCCGGGCGGATGCAGGCGTTCGCCGGCCATCGCGATCAGCCTCCCCTCCCGCCTCACTCCGAGGTAGGTCCCCAAACGGTATGTCTCGGGCAGAAACGGCCCGGGTCGAGTGTGGTCGATCAAGGCCAGCATGTCGTCGACGTCGTCGGCTCCGAGCTGGACCGCTTCTTCGAATGGTCTGGACTGCAACGCCTCGGTCGCGATCATCTGAACGCCAGGCCCAGTCATGACCAGTGACCAACCGTCGGGGAGGATGCTGACGTCGCGCGGGATGGCGACGTCCTGGCCCGGGCCTATCAACTGCGCGAGTTCCGTCCAGGTCTGTGGGTCGTCGGGATCGTCGACCGCGACAAATGGCGCCACCGTCGGCACGTAACGGCGAGCTCGCTGAGAACCTTCGCTGAGGTGCGCGTGCGCACCGACCAAGCTCTCCCACATGGCATTGTCGAGCACCGAGGTGTCTGGGGACGTCGTGGAAGTCACCGGTTGGCCCACTCTTTCGCGATCAATTCGTACGATCGCACCCGCGCCGCGTGATCGTGGGTGATGGTCGTGATGGAAATCTCGGACGCGCCGGTGGCATCCCGCAGCACCTCGAGTTTGTCGGCGACCGTGGCCGGCGACCCGACGAACTGGGTGAGCACCCGATCGCGCACGAGTTCGCGATCGTCGTCGGTCCATTCCAACGCCGCGGCTTCGGCCGAAGTCGGGAACGGGATAGCTCCGTCGCCGCGCCGGATGCTCCGCACCCATGGTGCGTATCCGCTGGCGAGTTCGGTTGCCTCGTCGTCGGTTTCGGCGATGACGGCGTCCACCGACACCGCGACGTACGGTTCGGGTACGTCCGCGGAGGACTTGAACGCTGCCCGGTAGGCGTCGACCGCGTCGATGACCGTGCTCGGGCTGTGGTGGTAACTTGCCACGAATCGCAGCCCCTTCGACCCTGCGACCGTGGCACTCGATCCTCCTGACGCGCCCAGGATCCACACCTGGACGTCCGCGCCTTCGCCGGGCGACGCGTGGGCGGGAAGTCCTTCGGGGCTCACATAGCTCCCCTTGAGCAGGGCGAGGACAGTGGAGATCTGGTCGTCGTAGCCCGGTGCGTATGCACCGGGCTGCTGTAGGAGATTCAGCAGATGCGCAGCGGCGCTGCTCGAAAACGCGGACGAGAGGTCGAACTGTCTGGGAAGCAACAAGCCATTCGGGGTGTGACTGTCTTCGTCGTGCGAAGCGCCGCCGCGTGCTGCCAGATAGCTCTTCCTGGCACTGTCCGTGTCCGACTCGCCGCCGGGGGCGGCCTTCGGTTCCGGTCGCGAGATCGACCGGCCGATCCCGAGATCGAGTCGCCCGGGATGCAGAGCATTGATCAGACCGAACTCCTCGACCGTAGCCAGCGGCGTTCGATGTCCGAATTGCACGCCGGCCGAACCCAATCGGATGGTCGACGTCGATCCGGCGACCAGCGCGATCTCGACAGCGGGTGACGAACCGAGAACGCCTGGGTTCAGGTGGTGTTCGGCAAACCAGTAGCGCGCGTAGCCCAAGCGCTCGGCCTGCTGAGCCAGATCGATGGTGTTGCGCAGTGCGGTGGCGTTGTCTACGCCGCTGGATCGCGGCAGTAGATCGAGGACGGACAGCGGTATGGGTCCCATGAAAATCTCCTAGGTAGAAGTAGACGCGTAGGCCGGCAGGTTGTCTTGCGGCCAGGACCGGGCATGCGCGACCGGCAATCCGAGGTTCTCGCGGAGCGTCGAACCGGTGTACTCCGAACGAAAGACACCGCGCTCCTGCAACTCCGGTACCACCTTCGTGGCGAACTCGTCGAGTCCGGACGGAGTGAGGTGCGGGGAGAGGATGAAGCCGTCGGCGGCGTCGGTCTGGACGCGGTGGTTGATCTGCTCGGCGACCTCGGCCGGCGTCCCGATGAACGTCTGCTTGGCGCTGACCTCGACGACGAGGTCACGTATCGACAAGTTCTGCGTGTCGGCGAGCTGCCGCCACCGCTCGATCAGGGCGGCCGAGTCCTTGTATATTCGGCTCTTGCCTTGGATGATCGCGGCGGAATCGAGGTCAGGTGCGACATCCGGCAGCGGGCCGTCGGGGTCGTACTGACTGAGGTCGCGATTCCAGACCTCTTCGATGAACCCGATTGCGGTTGCTCCACTGACCTGCTGCCTTCGGATCTCGGCGGCGTTCTCGTGAGCCTGTTCAGTCGTGTCACCAAGCGCGAACGTGGCTCCCGGCAAGATGAGTAGATCGTCGGGCGAGCCACCCGCCGCAACCTTGCGGGCTTTGAGTTCCTGGTAGTAGGTGCGGGATTCACCGATGTCCCGGACCAGGGTGAAAATTCCGTCGGCGTAGGCACCGCCGAAGTCCCGGCCGGCCTCGGAGTCGCCGGCCTGAAAGATCACCGGATAACGCTGCGGGCTGGCGGGAACCGAGAACTGACCCCGGACATCGAAGTGCTCGCCGTGGTGGGCGAACGCGCCGGTGTCGGGGTCGCTCCAGAACCGGCCCTGCTCCCCGTCTGCCACAACTGCGTCCTCCGGCCACGAATCCCACAGTGTCCGAACGACATCGAGCAGCTCGGCAGCCCGCACATACCGGTCGCGGTAGGAGAGGTAGCCGCCGCGCCGAAAGTTCTCACCGGTGAACGCGTCCGATGACGTCACGAGGTTCCAGCCCGCACGTCCACCCGACAGGTGGTCCAGGCTGGCGAATTGCCGGGCCAGCTCGAATGGTTCGTTGAAGGTCGCATTGATGGTGCCGATGAGACCGATGTCGGTTGTGACAGCAGCCAGCGCCGCCAGCACCGGCAATGTGTCGGGGCGGCCGACGACATCGAGGTCGTGGATCAGACCTTTCTTCTCGCGCAGGCGCAGACCCTCGGCAAGGAAGAAGAAGTCGAACTTCGCGGCTTCGGCAGTCTGCGCGAGATGCACGAAACTGCTGAACTCGATCTGGCTTCCCGCCCGCGGGTCACTCCACACGGTGGTGTTGTTGACACCGGGAAAGGCGGCCCCCAGACGCACCTGTTTGACTGGCTTGCCTGTCATGACACCTCCGATGATGTTGCGTACCTTGAGCGGGGTCGCTCCAAGCCGAGATGGCCCCTCAATGTGTTGGCGGAGTATCCATCTGGTCGCAGGCCTCTGCGCTGTAGCTCCGGCACCAACGCGTCGCTGATCAGCGGTAGATCAACAGCATTGCCGGCCGGCCGCAAGCGGATGCCGTCGAGGCCGGCCGTCGTCCACGCGTCGATCAGATCGGCCAGCTCGGACGGGGTGCCGGTGAAGATGTCGGCGTCCGAGGCCGACGGCTCGCCGGAGAGGTCATCGAGGCGGTGCAACCGATCGAGGGCTCGTTCCCGGTCGGAATCCAGGACCACAACCAGGTCGCCGAACAACTTCGCGGGCGACGTAGACCGGTGTGACGCCTCAGTGAGCGCAGCGATCTCGGCGCGGACCGCTGCAACGTCGGCGTTGCTCCGCGGGGTGAACCAGATGAGATCCCCGACGGCCACACCCAGCCGGTACACATCGGTTGCATGGGCCAAGATGCCGACGATCGGCTGGCCCTGCGGCGGGCGTGGAACGGTCAGCGGACCCTTGACAGAGAAGTGCTCGCCTTCGAAGTCGATGTAGTGCAGCTTCTTTCGATCGACGAACCGTCCGGTGGACTGGTCGCGGATCTCGGCGTCGTCCTCCCAGCTGTCCCAGAGCCTGTGCAGCACTTCGCCGTAATCGACGGCCTCGTCAAATGCCTTGGTGACGAATGACGTGTCGGTGGCGGCCTTGAGTTCGGACAAGGTGAGTTCGGGAATGTCGCGGCGGCCGAATAGCTGTGCCTCAGTGCCGGTCACTCCGACCTTGAGTCGCACGCCTGCCCGGCCACTGCTCACGAAGTCGAGCGTTGCGATCGCCTTGGCGACGTGAAACGGTTCGGTGTGAGTGACCACGACGGTAGGAATGAGACCGATGTGCTTGGTACGCGGCGCAACCCGGGATGCGATCAACACCGAGTCGAGCCGACCACGCACTCGATCGGTGCGCGGGATCGGTGGACCATAGGTCTCCGATTGCAGAGCCAACGTGTCGTCGATGGTGATGAAATCGAGCAATCCTCGTTCAGCCGTCTGCGCGAGTTCGACCCAGTACTCGGGATCGGTCAGTCGCCGGGCGTTCTCGGTGTCCTCCCGCCAGGCAGCCGGGTGCCAGCCGACACCGTCGAGTGCGACGCCGAGATGCACGGGACTCATCGCGCGACACCGACCGAGCTCTGCCAGTCGGCGACCACCGATTTGTCACCGCCGAATGAACTGAAGTCCGTGGTCTTGGTGAACGCGTCGATGGCGTAGAGATCGCGTGCATAGCGCCACAATTCACCGAACTCGGCCAGGCGAGGTGCGCCGGCTCGTGCCGCGGACGCGTCGTAGCGTACGAGCGTCACGAACAGTCGGACATCGGCCAGGGTGACCTCGTCACCGAGCAGGAAGCGGCTGTCGCGCAAGCGATGTCCGAGCTTTACAAACGCCGCCTGCAAGGTCCGTGCGGCCTCCGCGGCCACCGGTCCTTCGCCGATCGCGGTGTGCGCAGTGCTGTTGACGTCGGCGCGCAGCCACGTCTCCAGCTCGTCGATCTGGGCGCGTAGGTCGGCCGGATACAGCTCGACCCCACCGTTCGCTGCCACGTCGTATTGGGAAGCGAGGTCGGCGTCGATCGTCGCGAAGTCATTGCTGATGACCTTGTTGGTCTCGCGGTCCCACAGGGTGGGGACCGAGACATGACCATCGAAATCTGGCTCGGTGAGGTCATAGGCCTCACGCAGCAGTGTGAAGCCGTTCACCGGATCTGGACCGTGGGTTTCCCGAAAGGCCCATCCTCGCGCGTCGCGCTTGCCGTCTACGTAGCTGACACTCACGGTGTCGGAGAGGCCGGCCAACTCGATGACGAGCGTGACCCGCTGCGCCCACGGGCAGAACCAGCCCGAGTAGACGTGGTAACGGTCGGCGACTGCCGGGTAGGGCGTGGAACCGTCGTTGCTGATACGTCCGGTGAATCGGTAGATCGGCCGGGTGTCGCCGGGCGTGCGTTTGATCGTGTACTCACCGTGTGTCGCAGTATCGGCGGGGCTGGCGAAGTTTGGCATGTCAGTGCACCTTTTCTGGGGAGTGACTACGGAAGGAGAACAACTTTGGGGCGTCTTTGTCGATGGTGAGGTCGGCCAGGAGTCTGCCGATCGCAGGGACGAACTTGAATCCGTGGCCGGAGAATCCGGCAGCGACGGCGACAGGGCCGACGCGGTCGATCACGAAATTGGAGTCGGGCGTGGTGGCGTAGGTGCAACTGATGGGCGTCAGAGCGTCGGCGTCGACGCCGGGCACCCATTCGCGGACGTAGTCCTGCAGAGCGGCCAACTGCCGTGGCTCCGCGGTGAAGTCGCGGTGGTCGGGATCGACGACCGGTCCGACTCCATGGAAGCCGACCTTGACTCCCTCGACGCCGGAGGACAGGCCGTAGACCCCACCGAATTCGGGGGCGCTCGGCTCGTCGGGGTCGTGCAGGATCCCGAAGCTGGGCCAGCTGATGCTCGGGTCGCGCGGCGCGAAATGGGCAGGTTGTTCCTGCGTCACGCGGATCGGTGGCAATGGCGCGATGTCGCTCACGAGTTGCTCGGCCCATGCTCCGGCGGCCACCACCACCCGGCGGGCGAGGTAGTTGTGGTCGGCGGTGCGCACTGTGACCGAATCGCCGTCTGTGACTTCGATCGATACCACCTGCGATTCGTGTCTGACCTCGGCGCCGTGGGCGGCAGCGGCCGCCTGTAGCGCCGCCACGGCGTTGTCGGCATGCACCCGCCCGCTGTTCGGGTAGTACAACGAGCGGCCCGTAAACGTGATTCCTCGCCAACGCTCCGACGCTTCATCAGCGCTCAGCCATTGGTGGTCGACGCCGAGGTCAGCAAGGGTGTCGGCAATTTGAATCAGGTAGGGCGTAAATCCCTGGTCGACTCCACCGGTGACCGTCAAGAGCGTCGCCCCGACCTCCCCCTCCAGCTCTGCCCACTGTCGTTCGGCCTCACGGGCCAATGCAACGTACGTGGGATCGGCGTACGAGGTCCGGAAGATCCGGGAGGTGCCGTGGGAGGCACCGTTCGCATGACCGGGCGTGAACCGTTCGAGGAGAACGGTTTCGACTCCGCGGCGGGCGAGGTGCCAGGCGGCGGCCGAGCCCATGGCGCCGCCGCCGACGACGACCGTGTCCACTCGGGTGATGGTCATGTGCCGATTCCTGCTTTGTCGTTGTCGCGCTGCTTCTCCAGCGTTGGTATGGCTGCGAGGAGGGCACGGGTGTAGTCGTCGGTGGGGTGATTGAAGATCTGTTCGACGGTGCCGGTCTCGACCGCACGTCCGTCTTTCATTACTAGGACGCGGTCGGCGACGTGGTAGATGACACCGAGATGGTGAGAGATGAACACGTAGGCGATGCCGAGTTCGGCTTGTAGGTCGGCGAGGAGGTCGAGGATCTGGGCCTGGATGGAGACGTCGAGGGCCGAGACGGGTTCGTCGCAGATGACGATGTCGGGGCGGGTGGCCAGGGCGCGGGCAATGGCGACCCGTTGGCGTTGGCCGCCAGAGAGTTGCCGGGGTCGGCGGCCGAGGTGAGCTGCGCTGAGGCCGACGAGCTCGAGCTGTTCGAGGACCCGGGTGCGGCGCTGGGCGCGGGTCAGGCCGCCGGCGGCCAGTAAGGGCTGCTCGATGATGCGGGCGACAGTGTGGCGGGGGTCGAAGGAGCTCAGTGGGTCCTGGTAGATGACCGCGATGTTCTGCCGGGTCTGCCGTATTTCTCTGTCGGACAGCGCTGTCCAGTCTTTGCCGCCGACGTGAACGCTGCCGCTGTCCGGAGTTTCGAGGTTGAGAAGCAGGCGCGCGACGGTGGTTTTGCCGGAGCCGGATTCGCCGACGATGCCGAGGGTTTCGCCGCCGCGGACGGTCAGGCTGACGTCGTCGACCGCGCGCAGCTGTCGGTTGCCTGACAATGCGAAGTGTTTGGTCAGGTCGCGTGCCTGCAGGACGACGTCATCGGAGATCGGTGCGCGCGGAAGGGCCTCGACGCCTGACGTGGAGGACAGTCGGGTGCCGCGGGCGTGGGCGACGGGGATGGCGTCGAGGAGTTGTCGGGTGTAGCCATGCCGCGGGTTGTTCAGGACGTCGCGGGTGGGTCCGTGTTCGACGAAGACGCCGTCTTTCATCACGTAGAGGTAGTCGGAGACGCGGGAAACCACGGCGAGGTCGTGGCTGATGAGGAGCAGCGCGGTGCCGTTGTCTGCACGTTGTTCGAGAAGCTCCAGGATCTGGGCCTGGACGGTGACGTCGAGAGCGGTGGTCGGCTCATCGGCGATGAGCAGGTCGGGGTCGGCGGCGATCGCCGAAGCGATGAGGGCGCGCTGACGGAGGCCGCCGGAGAGCTGGTGCGGGTACTGACCGGCGCGCAACTGTGGCTCTGGGATGCCCACCGTGGTCAGCAGTTCCATGACCCGGTCGTCGACGTCGCTGCGGCCTACGACTCGGTGGGTGTTCAGGACTTCACCGATCTCGGCGCCGATGGTCCGCAGAGGGTCGAGCGACGTCAGCGCGTCTTGCAGGACGAATCCGACGTGATTGCCGCGTAGGCTGCGCCACCGCCGCTCGGAGTACGAGCGGGCGTCAGAACCGTTGATGTGCAGTCTGTCTGCAGTCACGCGCGAGTTGCCGCCGATGAGTCCGACGAGGCTGCGGGCGGTGACGGATTTCCCCGAGCCCGATTCACCGACGATCGCGACACTTTGTCCTCGCGCGATGGTGAAAGAGACCCCGTCGACCGCAGAGATGGTGCGGGCACCGGAGCTGAACCCGACTCGTAGGTTCTGCACATCCACCAGCGGGGTGTGGGGGCTGGAGTGTCGTGTGAGGGTGGTCATCATGCGATCCGTCCGTCGGTGCGGCGTTGCAGGTATTGCCCGACCACGGTCACCGACAGCACTGTCAGGGTGATGGCGAGACCGGGAAAGACGGCAGGCCACCAGGCGACGGAGAAGTAGGTGCGGCTGGCCGAGAGCATGCTGCCCCACTCGGCGGTGGGTGGTTGAGGTCCGAGGCCGAGGAAGCTGAGTGAGGATCCGATGCCGATGGCCGACCCGATGCCGATGGTCGCCAGGACCAGGACGGGTCCGACGGCGTTGGGGATGATGTGGCGACCGATGATGTTTGCCTGGGTCCAGCCGAGTGCTTTCGCCGCTTCGACGAACACCGCTCCCCGCAGCCGGAGCACTTCGCCTCTGACGAGACGGGCGTAGCTGGGCAGGGTGACCACCGCGACGCCGATGATGGTGGTCAGGGTGCCGGGTCCGCGGGCCGCGACGATCAAGAACACCAACAGAAGTCCAGGGATGGCCAGGAACACATCGAGCAGACGGGACACCACCCAGTCGCCAGTACGGCCACCTCGGGCCGCGAACACCCCGATCGCGGTGCCGGCCAGTAGCGCAAACACTGTTGCGCTGACACCGATCAGGAGGGAGGGCCAGGCGCCGTGGATGATGCGGGCGTAGATGTCTCGGCCGTTCTGATCGGTCCCGAACAGGTGTTCAGCGTTGGGTGCGAGGAGCATGTCCAGCGGTTCACCCGCATTGGGGTCTTTATCGGTGAACATCGCCGGGAAAAATGCGGCCAGGGTGATGATCGCAATGAAGATGCCGCTCAGGATCACCGAGATCCGCAGTCGCCGGATACGTTGTACGACCGTCTGTCCCGACGCGAAGCGGACGGCCGGTGCAGGGTCGGGCAATACCGAGGGTGTGCTCATAGGGCCGCTTTTCCGGTCGCGGACGAAGAGTCCTGGGTTCGTAGGCGTGGGTCGAGCCACCCGTAGGCGGCGTCGATCAGGGTGTTGACGATCGTGTAGAAGGTGGCGGCGATGATGACCACACCCAACACCAGGGGTAGGTCTCTGCCGGTGACAGCAGCAATCGTCAAGCGGCCGAGACCTTCTCGAGAGAAAACTTGCTCGACCACGACGGCGCCGCTGATCAGAGCACCGATGATCCAGCCCCACAGCGTGATCACCGGCATCGCCGCGTGCCGGAGCACATGACGCAACAGCACAACGGTCTCGCCGACGCCACGGGATCGGGCGGTGACGACAAACGGTTCGTCCAACGTCTTTTCGACGCCGTGCCGAAGCACCTGCGACAGCAGGGCGGCCGGTGCCGCCGCCAACGCGATGGCGGGCAACACCAACGACGAGACACCTTCGGAGCCGACCGAGGGGAACCAGCCCAGCTCGAACGAGAAGATTGTCAGCAGCAGGATGCCCAGCCAGAACGTCGGTACGGCCACGGTCAACACTTCGAGGGAGGTGATCGGGCCGCGGATCCAGCCTGGACGGTTGGCCGTCGCCAGTCCGACCAGCAGAGCGGTCAACAAGGAGAGAATCGCGGCGACGATCACCAATTGCAGTGTGGGCCAGATCTGCTCGCCGATCGCCTCGGACACTGGCATCCGCAGGGCATATGACCGGCCGAGATCCCCGTGCAACAGACGCCAGAGGTAGTTTCCGTACTGGGTCAGTATCGGGTCGTCGAGTTTGTAGTCGCTGATGATCTGCGCCCGTACTTGCGGCGAGACCTCGGCGGTACCGATGATGGCGTTGATCGGCGACCCACTGCCGGAGTGGATCACGATGAAGGTGGCGGTGATCGCACCCCACAACACCAGCAGCGAGACACCCAACCGGCGGGCGACCGCCCGACCGAGAGTCCGAGTGCGCGGAATCTCGGTCGGGACAGCCACCGTTTCGATCACCGTCACTGCGTGACCCAGGCGTCGTAGAACGTCGGGAACGCCTGCGGCTCGAACTTCACACCCTGGACATTGTTGTTGCGGCCCAGTGCGTAGTTGAACACGTAGACCGGGAAGACTGCCGCGTCGTCGGCGATCTGCTGCTGGGCGCGGCCGTAGATTGCGGACTGCTCGGCCAGGTCGGTTTCGGCGAGAGCTGCCTTCAGCTCGGCATCGACGGCCGGGTTGGAGTAGCGAGCGAAGTTGGTGCCGAAGGAGTCTCGCGGGATGTTGCTCGAGTCCGACAGCGTGCGAAGTGCATCTGGAGAGGCGCGTTGCCAGCTGATGTCGAGTACGTCGTAACCATTGGTGTAGAGCGCCTTGTAGAACTCGTCGACCGTGATGTTCTTGATCTGGTAATCGGCGCCGAGCTTCTTGGCCGAGGACTGCACCTGCTCGAGCAAGGTGTCGCGTTGCTCTCGCGCATACTCCTTCAGGTAGGGGTGAACGACGGTGAGACGCTTGCCGTCCTTGGTGCGGAAGCCTTCGCCGTCACGGCCGGTCCAGCCGGCCTCGTCGAGGAGTTTGTTGGCCTTGTCCTCATCGAAGGTGTACGCCGACTCGCTTTCCTTGTTGTAGCCGACGGTGGCTGGGCTCAATGTGTTCTTGGCGGGCTGGAAGACACCGAAGTACAACTTGTCGACGATGGTGGCCCAATCGATTCCCGCGCGGAAGGCTTCGCGGACTCTGACGTCGGAGAAGACCCCGGCCTCGGTGTTGGGGTAGTAGTTGTAGTTGCCTCCCGGTGCCTGGGCGGTGTCGACGGTGAACCCGGGGGTGTCTTTGAGCTGGGAGACGTTGACCGGCGGCACGCTGGCGATCGCGTCGACCTGATTGCTGGTCAGCGCACCGTAGCGGGAAGAATCCTCGGGGATCTCCTGAATGCTGATCGCGGCCAGATGGGCCTTACCGGTGTGTTCGGCGTTGCCCGGACCCCAGTTGTAGTCCTCGTTGCGGGTGTACTCGATCCCCTGGTTTGGGGTGTACCCTCCCTCGCTGATGAATGGCCCCGTGCCAACGATGGTCGTGCACAACGCATCTGGGCCCTTGGTAAGTGTCGAGGGGGCTTCGATTCCCAGGTAGGCCGTGGCCAGCGATGGCAGGAATGCCGAGTTCGGTTCCGAGAAGGTCACGTTCACATGCGTGGGGTCTTTGACGGTGGTCCCGGTGTAGGTCGCGATCGTGTTGGCGGCCAGCTGGGATTTCGTTGCCGGGTCGACGATGTGGTCGAGGTTGGCTTTGACGGCGTTTCCGTCGAACTTCTCTCCGTTGGAGAAGGTGACATCGTCGCGCAAGGTGAACGAGTACGTCAGCTGGTCGGGTGAGACAGTCCATTCCGTCGCCAGCCACGGGTCCAGCGTGCCGTCGGCGTTCAGGGCGACGAGTGAATCGAGGATGGGACGAGCGTAGAAGCCCGCGATGTCGGCCGGGCTCTGGTGCGGATCGACGCACGCTCCGGGACCCGAGGCGCTGGCGAATCGAAGCGTTCCGCCGTCTACAGGATCCCCCGTCGCCGTGGCCGAGTCGCTACGCCCACCCGAGCTACAGGCGCTGGCGACGAGTCCGATCGACACGGCGGCGAGTAAGACTGCCCTGGATCGGCGTCTGACACGGACTGTTGGTTGCGGCATGGATGGTCTCCTGTGATGGTGGAAGGCTGACATTGAAGAACTCCGGCTACCGCTCACGGACAGCGGCGTGCGGCACACCGACAAAGCGAACCGACAGCGGTGGCCAGGTATGGCTGAACATCGAACTCCCGAAATATCCCGGGTTCGCATGCGTGAACCCGCGCTTGCTCCATGCCCGTTCTCGGACTGGAGCCGTGTCCTTTATCCAGGGCACCCCGCCGCGGTGGAGGGTTGCCGACCAGCCAGCTGGAACTTGGCACTGGTACTCGTTGACACACGGCGGTCGATGTCCACCAGAGGGTTTCGGGTCGACCGCTGAACAGAAGGGTACTCAAACTCGTCGCGGAATCAATTTTCGTGGACCCTTCGAATCTCGAAGAACCTAACCTGGCGCCGGGATACCACCGGGGGCTAGGGCGTCACCGTAAAAGTTGTTCGCGGGCGGGCACTGGCGGCCACGCAGCGTGTTTGTTAGCATTCGTCTCGGTCACGAGTATCAGCGCACAGCCCCGGCTTGCTGATCGGCAACCCTCCACCGCGGCGGGGTGCTCCGGGTGATGACCTGGCCGGCTGAAATCGTCAGTCGGCAAGCGCGGACCCCACATGTCCGGTGTTCGCAGGTGATCCCTGCGAACCCCTGTGCGTGCTGGTGTCCTTAACACCTGAGGATGCGATCATGACGACCACTGAACTGGCACCCACAGCGAAAGCCGTTGCAGATATTGAGGGTTCGGACCTTCAAGCGCCGTTGGCCGACGGCACGGTTGCCCGCTATGTCAATTTCGATTACGCGGCGAGCGCACCCGCCCTCCGTAGCGCCGTGCGCCGTATTCAGCAACTGCTTCCGACGTACTCGAGTGTCCACCGGGGCGCGGGATACGCCTCTCAGGTCACCACGAAAGCCTATGAAGACGCCCGTGCCGAGGTGACCGAGTTTGTCGGGGCCGCCGATGACCAGTGTCTGATCTTCACGCGGAACACCACCGATTCATTGAACCTACTTGCCGGATGCGTCCCTGGTCCCGTGGTCGTCCTCGACATCGAGCATCACTCGAACCTGTTGCCGTGGAGGGATGTCCATGTCGTCAGGTCCACCGACAGTATCGAATCCACGCTTGCGCTGGTCGCTGCTGAACTCAAACGCACTGGGGCAGCACTTTTCGCAGTGACGGGCGCATCCAACGTGACCGGGGAGATTTTTCCCATTCGCCGCCTCGCCGAACTGGCCCATGCACATGACGCTCGCATAGTCGTCGATGGCGCCCAGCTCGTCCCACACCGGCGGATCTCTCTGGCTGCCGATGGCATCGACTACCTCGCATTCTCCGGCCACAAGGTGTACGCACCGTTCGGCGCGGGAGTTCTTGTGGGGCGACGAGATTGGCTCGATGAGGCCCCGCCATACCTGGCCGGCGGTGGTGCGGTCCGCGATGTCACGGTGGATCGGACGCACTGGGTGGCCGCGCCCGCCCGGCACGAGGGTGGATCGCCGAACGTCCTCGGTGCGGCCGCATTGGCGGCAGCCTGCCAGGAGATCAATTCCCTCGGGGACGCTGCGGCGCAACATGAAACACTGCTCACCGACCAGCTACGGCGAGGATTGGCCAAAATCCCGGGCGTCGAGGTCCTCAAGATCTTTCATGACATCACCGACTCGGTGGGCGTCGTCAGCTTTGTCGTCGACGGGCACAGCGCGGTGGCGGTGTCGCATCACCTTTCTTCCGAACACGGCATCGGAGTGCGCGACGGCCGATTCTGCGCCCATCCCCTACTCGATCGACTCGGTAAGGGTGGTGGGGCCGTACGGGCAAGTCTCGGTCTCGGCTCGACCTCGGACGACGTCGACAAACTACTCTCCGCGTTGACCCATTATGTCGGCCGGGTCCAGCCCGCTTCACACTGAATCACGAAAGCGCGATCTTCTTACCTGGTATGGCGTCCAGCAACTCTTGGGTGTACTCGTGTGACGGGTTGTCGAAAACGTCGGCGATGGCACCGTTTTCGACGACTTCGCCACGACGCATCACAGCCACCCCGTCGCTGATCTGACGCACCACCGCCAAGTCATGGGAGATGAAGAGATAGCTGAGCGAATGGTCCCGTTGCAGCTGAGCCAGTAGGTCAAGGATCTGGGCCTGCACGGATACGTCGAGAGCCGAGACCGGCTCGTCGAGCACCACGAGATCCGGATTGAGGGCCAATGCCCGCGCGATCGCGACCCGCTGACGCTGACCGCCGGACAACTGCGCCGGTCGCCGGGAGTGGTACTTGTCGCCCAGCGCCACCTGGTCGAGAAGTTCACGTACCCTGTCGTATCGCTGCGCGGCAGTGCCGATACCGAAGGCCTGCAACGGTTCTGCAACGATCTTGTCGATGGTGAGCTTCGGGTTCAACGACGCGTAAGGGTTCTGGTGGACGAATTGGACCCGGCGTCGCAGCTCTCGAAGCTCTCTGCCGCGGAGCGCAGTGATCGTCGCTCCGTCGAAGTCGACGGTGCCCGACGACGCGGTCTCGAGGCGGGCTGCGATCCTGGCCGTCGTAGACTTGCCCGACCCGGATTCACCGACCAGCGAAAACGTCTGTCCTCGAGATAGATCGAACGACACGTTGTCGACGGCTGTGATCGAGCTGCCCCGGCCGATCCGGAAGTGCTTGGTCAGATTCCGAACCGTCAGCAGCGCAGGACCTTCGGCCGGGGGTCGTGGCCTGCGCACGGAAACGGTGGTTCCGGCCGTCATGCTGGGCGCAGCAGCGAGCAGCTTCCGCGTGTACTCATGCTGCGGATCGGTGAGAACTTCGGCTGCGGTACCTGTTTCCACAATCCGACCCTCACTCATCACCACGATGCGATCGGCGCGATCGGCCGCGACCCCGAGGTCATGGGTGATGAGCAACACTGCAGCGCCGGTGGCGGCAATTCTCTCGTCGAGGTGGTCGAGGATGCGTCGCTGTACCGTCACGTCGAGTGCACTGGTGGGCTCGTCGGCAATGATCAGCTCCGGCTCGCAGGCCAACGCGATACCGATCAGCACGCGCTGACGCTGACCACCCGACAAGTCCTGCGGGTACTGCCTGATACGGACTTCAGGGTTGTCCAGGCCGGCTTCGGTGAGAATACGAAGTGCCTCGATGGCCGCAGTGCGCCGATTGGCCCGGCCGTGGATACGGAGCACCTCGGCGACCTGTTCTCCGATGCGCGTCACAGGATTCAGCGACGTCGTCGGGTCTTGCGGCACGAGCCCGATGTGGGCGCCCCGGAGCTTCTCCAGCGCACGATCAGGAGCGTTGTCGATCCGAGTGCCGTTGAACGCCACCGTGCCGGCCGTGACAGTCCCGGACCCCGACAGAAGGCCGATGATCGCATGGGCCGTGGTGGACTTGCCCGATCCCGACTCGCCGACGATGGCGACCACCTCGCCTTTGGCGACGTCGAGGTCGATCCCGTCGACGGCGATCGCCGCTTCCGGACCGGACCCGTACTGGACACGCAGACCGCGAACACTGAGTAAAGGTGTGCCTTCGGTCATTGGTGGGAGCCCCGATCCAGTTGATGGCCGATCCGGTGTGCGGACAGGACGACCGCGATGATCACGAGCCCTGGGAGCGTGGTCATCCACCACGCGACGGCGAGGTAGTTCCGTCCCTCGGCGATCAGCGAGCCCCATTCCGGAGTAGGCGGTACCGCACCGAATCCGAGGAAGCTCAACGCTGACACCGCCAGGATCGCCATGCCGAACTCCACTGCAGCCAAGGAGATCACAGGGGCGTAGGAGTTGCGGAGGATGTGGCGCAGCAACACCGTCGGCCAGCGAACCCCCGATGCGAACGCTGCCTCCACGTAGGTTGCGCGCCGCACGCGTAAAACCTCCGAACGGGTGACGCGCGCGAAACTCGCGACCATTGCCACGCCGACTGCGATGGCGACGTTGACCGTGCCGAAACCGAGCGCCGTCACCAACGCCAGCGACAGCAGCAGCGCCGGTATCGACAGGAGCACATCGACCACGCGCATGAGAACGGCGTCGACGATGCCGCCGACAGCACCCGACACCAGGCCGATGACCGTGCCGGCGATCAAGGCGATACCAACTGCCAACAACGTTGCCGTCAGCGACAGCCCGGCTCCGTGAACGACCCTGGTGTAGACGTCGCGCCCGATGTTGTCGGTGCCGAACCAATGTTGCGCGCTGGGTGCCTCGAACTTGTCTGCGGGCACGCCGGTCAGAGGATCACCGCCGGCGAACACCGAGGGAAACAGCGCGAAGCCGATGACCAGCAGCACCACCAGTAAGGACAGCGCCAGCACTGCGTATCTCAGCAAAACCCGCAGCCCGAATCGCGCGACATGCTGACCGACTGCAGCGGCAGGTCGTGCGGCCAGATCCGAATCGGGTATCTCCCCCGCGGAGGTCGTCGGTTGATTGCCCACAAGGATGAGGTCAGACATACGCTGCCTTCTTCTCGGTTTCCGTCGACGCCGGCGCGGATTTCTTACGGAAGGACTCGACAATCCTGGGGTCGATGAGCGGGTAGAGCAGGTCGACGACCAGGTTGATCACCACAAACGCCACAGTCGAGAAGACCACGATTCCCAACACCACCGGTATATCCTGCGCCATCACCGATGTCTGCATCAGCCGTCCGACGCCCGCCCGTGAGAACACGGTCTCGACGACCACCGCACTGGCGAGCAGGTTGCCGAACAACACCCCGGCGATGGTCAGGGCCGGGATGCTCGCCAACCGCACAACATGATGGGCGACTACCCGAATCCTGCTGGCGCCCTTGGCCTGCGCTGTCTCCACGAACGGTTGCCGCCAGGTGGTACCCATACTCGAAGCAAGTACCTGAGCAATCACGGCGCCTGTCGGTAAGGCGAGGGTGATCGCGGGTAACACCAGAGACGACAACCCCTTGTCGCCGAAGGCCGGGAAGATCTTCAGGTTGAACGAGAACAGTTGCAGCAGCATCAATCCCACCCAGAAGGTCGGCACCGCGACACCCAGTGGGGGCAGCGCCTGCAAGGCGGTTCGCAGCCACTGCGCCTTCGTGTACGTGGTCGCAAAGGCGATCAAACCGCCGAAGAGGACAGCCAGGACCACCGCGGAGACGGCCAGTGCCAGTGTATTGGGCAATGCGTCGCCGATTGCTGTGGTCACCGGTTGTCCGGTCGAGATCGAGGCCCCGAAGTCGCCCCGGACCGCATGTGACAGGGAGGCCCAGTACTGCGAGAGCAGTGACTGGTCGAGCCCATACCGGGCCTGCAATTCCTCCACTGCCTGCTGGTCGACCGGCGTTGCCGAATTACCTTGCACCGCAATGCTGACCGGATCGGACGGCAAGATGAACAGGATCACGAAAGCAACCGTGAAGGACGCCCACAGGACGACAACCGCCTGCAGTGTCCTCAGTCCGACGTACCGGCCCACGATCAGCTCCCGGAGATCCAGGTATCAAAGAACACCAGTCGCGCAGAGGCGTCGAACTTCAGATCCTCTGTCTTCGGGGACTTCCCGATGACCTGGGAGAGCTCTGTGGTCGGAATCCAGAGCCCATTCGAGATGATCTGCTCCTGCGCGGTGGCGAGGTATCCGTCGCGCTGGGTCTTGTCGGTCGCCGCCAGCTGAGCGGTGAGGGCGTCGTCGAGGGCCGGGATCGGGCCGCGCTTGTTCAAGTTTCGACTCTCGAGCCCGAAGGTCGTGCGCAAGATGTCACCGTCGGCGCGGGTGCTGTTGTAGTACACCGCATCGTAGTTGCCACTACCCTGCAGTGCTGTGAACTCAGGGGTGGACACCAGGCCGAGCTTCATGTCGACCCCGACCTGCTTGAGCTGCTGCTGAACCAGCTCGAGAATCGCCTGGTTGCCGGCGAACACCGCACTGAACGACAGGGTGAACGAGAGCTTCTGCCCGCCCTTCTCCCGGATCCCGTCGCCGCCCTCGACCCAACCTGCACCGTCGAGAATCGACTTCGCCTTGTCCTGATCGAAAGTCACCTGCGAGGAGAGATCCTTGTATCCCGGGGTGTTGGCGGCGAGTGCACCGGTCGCGACCTTGAAGTCCTCGCCCAGAACGGTGTCGATGAGTTCTTGTCGATTGATCGCGGGGATGATCGCCTGACGCACCACAGGATCGGCGAGAACACCACGAGAGACGTTGGGCTGCAATCCGAAGGGCACTCCGGGGTTCGGAGTGGTCAACACCTCTCCGCCGACCGCTTCGATCTGCGGCGCGTCCTGGGGCAGCGCGTCACTGACCGCATCGAGCTGATCGGACGACAACGATCCCGTACGCACGCCCGACTCAGGGATCACCGTGAAATCGATCGCGTCGAGATAGGCCTCACCGCTGTGCGCGAAGACCGGCGACGACCAGTTGTAGCCGACGCGTTTGGCGAGCGACACCGAGCGGTCCTGCTGCCAGTTCGCGTAAGTGAACGGGCCACTGCCGATGTTGGTGCCGAGGCATCGTTGTTCGGCGCTTTGGCCGACGGTGGCGTCGGCCTGCAGGCCCAACTGCGAGGTCGACGTCGCCTGCAGGAACTGTGCGTTCGGCTGGGCGAAGTTCACCTGCGCGGTGAGCGGATCCACCACCGTCGTGCCCGTGTAGCCGCTCAGGTAGCTGCTGGCGAGCGGAGCTTTCGCGGCACCCAGTGTGCCGATGGCGTCGAAATTCTTCTTGACCGAGTCGGCTGTGACGGGGGTGCCGTCGCTGAAGGTGACACCGTCTTTGAGCTTGAAGGTGAACGACTTCGCGTCGGGGCTGATCTCCCAGCTGTCGGCGAGCCACGGAGTGATGTCGCCGGTTTTCGGATCCTGGTCGGTCAGTGAGTCCACCACCTGGCGGGTCACGTAGATCGTCTGGTTGCTGGCTCCCTGTGCGGGGTCGGAACATGTCGGCGCCTGCGAGAGTCCATAGCGCAGCGTGCCTCCCGGCTGCGGGGGCCCGGCATCGCCGCTGCCACCAGCGTCGTCGGAGCCACATGCGCTGAGCAGCGTTGCTGCCATCAACGCTGCGCCGCCGGCGGCGAGCAGTGGACGGGACATACGTGCAATCATCTGTTTCCTCCGTGGATCCGAGCAGAGCGTCTACGCCAAGCGTCGTTGCGTAGCAACATCTTCGATAGAAGTGGCACGGTCCTAACTGCTGCCCGTCACGCCGCGCCTTGTGCACTTTTGTCGCGCTTGGCGACCTCTTCGCGGACGATGGGGATCACGTGCCGCCCGAAGTCGATGGCGTCGTCGAGGAGGTCGTAGCCGCGGGCTGAGAGGATCTCGATTCCGAGGTCGTAGTACTCGAGCAACGCCGCGGCCACTGTCTCCGGTGAGCCGACCAACGCGTTCGAGTTCCCGGCGCCGCCCGTGGCCTTCGCGGTCGCAGTCCACCCCGCCGAGCCGAACCGATCGACCGAATCGGCGATACCGAGCAATCGCTGCGATCCCGCGTTCTGGGGCGCCGTCAGGGAATGCATACGGGAGATCAGCGCCCCGCCGGCAGTCCGTGTATGCAATTGCTCGACAATCGATTCCGCCTTACGCCAGGCCAGCTCGTCGGTCGGCGCAATGATGGGGCGGAAGGCAATCTGCAGTCGCGGTCGCTGCTCGCGGCCCGCGGCCTTGGCCGAGGCGGTGATCGAGGCGATCTGCTCGGCGGTGCTCTCGAGAGGTTCGCCCCACAGGGCGTAGATGTCGGCTTCGGCGCCGCCGACCGCGTAGGCCGCTGCCGAAGATCCACCGAACGAGATGTTGGGGCGGGGCTGCGCAACCGGGAAGATGTCGGAGACGAAGTCGTTGAACTGATAGTGCGTACCGTGGTGATCAAACGGTTCGTGGGAGGTCCAGGCCTTCTTCACGATCTGGATGTACTCCCTGGTGCGGTCGTACCTGTCGTCTTTGGGCAGGAAGTCGCCTTCGCGCTGCTGCTCGGTGTCGTTGCCACCGGTGATGAAATGCACGGTGACCCGTCCCCCAGAGATCTGGTCAAGGGTGGCAAAAGTTTTCGCGGCGAACGTGGGGTACGAGACATTGGGTCGGTGTGCCAGCAGGATCTGGATCCCCTCGAGGTTGCTGACGATGTACGACGCTGCCGCCGCCGGCTCCGGGGCACCGGCACCGTAGGCGAACAGAATGCGGTCCCAGCCGAAATCCTCGTGTGCACGAGCGAGTTTGAGTGTGTACTCCTTGTCGAAGGAACTGGCGCTCGTGCGGGGATGTGTCTCGGTGCCGTCATTGGTGGCGGCGATTCCCAGGAACTCTACTGGCATGGTCTTCCTATCTGGAGGCGCGATGGTGCGGGCTCTTAGTGCGATGTGGGTTGGGTCAAGACGCTTTGACAACACGGGCATGTGCTGAGATCGGCCGGCTGGGGATTTCCTTTCGGAGCACGGGGGCGATCTCGCTCTGGAACAACTCGAGGGAATCGCGGTGCTGGGAGGAGGTCAGTCCGCTCGCGTCAGCATGCAGGTGCATTACCTCATGGCCGAACCTCTCGTGATAGCGCAGCACTTTGTCGATCACCTGCTGCGGACTACCGAGCAAAAGCGAACTCCGCTCGATCGCGTCCTCGAGCGTCGGAAATACCTTGGGCAGACCGAAGGACTCGATCCGGGCGAGGGTGGCGTCGTAGATCGGACGGTAGGTGTTGACCGCGTCTTGCGAGTTCTTGGTGGCGTAGTACCCGGCCGACCCGGCGCCGACCAGCGCGGCCGCGGGGTCGTGGCCGTAGTGCACCCACCGCTCACGGTAGTAGTCGATGAGGTCGGCGTAGGGGTCGATCGGATTGGTGACATTTGCCGAGAACAACGGGTCGCCGAAAGCTGCTGCCAAGTCCACAGATTCACGACTGGTAGCGCTCCCATGCCAGATACGGATCCGCTTCTGCAGGGGTCTGGGTAACGCCTCCGCGTCGGTCAGTGACGGTCGATAAGTGCCTGCCCAGGTGACGGAGTCGTTCTCCCAAAGCTGACGGAACAGCTCATAGCCTTCGCGGTTGCGCTCCCACTGATCAGCCTCGGTGACGTGGAACAGCTTGGCCTGCGCGGCCCCGTTGCCCTTGCCGATCATCAGCTGCAAACGTCCGCCCGAGAGATTGTCCAGGGTCGAGTAGTCCTCGAACGCACGCACCGGATCGAGCAGGCTCAACGTCGTCACGGCCGTGAACAAGTCGATTGTCGACGTCCTGGCGGCGATGTTGCTCAACACGACCGGCGGCGACGAAGAGATGAACGGTCGTTCGTGACGCTCACCCACACCGAACCCGTCGAATCCGAGCTCCTCGGCTAGTACGGCGCTGTCGACGACCTCCCCTAGGCGCGCCGCCGGCGACAGAGTCACTCCGGTGATGGGATCGGGGGTGTGGGTGATCAGCGTGATCAACAAGAACCTCACGCGGACTCCAGTTCCACAGACACTTCATGCCCCTTCATCGGTCCCGGCGGTAGCACCCACTCACGCCAAAGCGATGGGGTTGCTGCGATGTCAGTGAGCCGGGTCTCTCCATCGCTCTTGATGATTGGGTGAAACGGTATGCGCGAGTGCGAACACAATCAAACAACGGGAGGACACAGGTAACCGCCTCGAACGCGGTCACTACAGGTGGGCATAGGTGAGGCCGAATTGAATCAATGCGAACTAAAGTGCCGCTCGGGCAGCGGTTGCCCTGCAAGGGACAACCACGTCGCGCCGGACTGTGGCTGCCGGCATGGCATTCCCTAATGTTTTCTTGCTGGCTCCCTACGACCGCCCACGCCTTCGTGAACGATCGCAGTAGGAAGCGCGGCCGAGCTATAGGCGCTTGGGTACGCCCCAGCCATCGCTGAAAAAGGGTTAGCGCGGAACCCCGGGGGCGGGATCGCAGGCAGTCTCATCGAGACACTCGGTCGACTCGTCTAGACGCTGCGCGTCACTAAACTCTGCGCGAGACGTAGTGCAGGTGACTGTGCAACGACCCATTCACAGACACTGTTCCCCGCTCTCAGCGTCAACGACGACGATCCACCACATACGTGCGGGCCCCTCCCGCGAGGCAATGGTTACGTTGGTTTCCTTCGGCAGAACACTCGCGCAGAGACCAAGCGTCACTCGTACAGTCTGAAGATCGGTTCGGCGATACAGACCGGCTTCACAACACCTTCGGCTTCGAACACTGCCGCCAACACAATTTGAACGCCCCCGGTTACCGATTCGACCGACGTGAGGGTCGCGGACATCCGGACGCGCGAGCCCACCGGGACGGGGGCGGGGAAACGCACTCTATTGAGTCCGTAATTGACCGCCATCGAGATACCGTCGACGAGCATGATCTGCTCCCAGAATGCGCTCAGCAGTGACAACGTCAGGTAGCCGTGACCGATCGGTCCGCCGAAAGGGCTTTCGCGCCGGGCACGTTCGGGGTCGGTGTGAATCCACTGCCGATCCTCGGTGGACTCGGCGAACGAGTTCACCCGCGCTTGCGTGATGTCGATCCAGTCGCTGGTTCCCATGCTCTTGCCGACGAGTGCATCGAGCTCCGCCAGAGTTGTCTTCACAGTGCATTCCTCACGTTGTCGTCACTCCACCATCTACGGCGATCGTCTGCCCAGTCACATAGCCGCCGGCCGCAGAGGCCAGCCACACCGCAGTGGCAGCCAGTTCAGCCGGGTCGCCCATGCGGCCGAGCAGCATCCGATGCTGTTGGCTTTCCAAATATCCCGGCTTGTACTCGTCGGTCATCTCTGATTTGAAGAACCCTGGCGCAAGAGCATTGACTCGGATGCCCTTTCGAACCCCCCACTGCTGAGCGAGATCCCGAGTCAGTCCGATCAACCCCGCCTTGCTTGCGCTGTATGCGGCTTGGGGTAGTGCTGCGGTGGTGATCCCCAGAATGCTCGAGATGTTGATGATCGAGCTTCCCTGGGTCATCACACGACCACACGCTTGCGCCATCCAATAGGCGCCATGGAGATTGACGTCGATGACAGCGCGGAACTCCTCCGGGGTCTCACGGGTGGCCGGCCGAGCCGATGCGACCCCCGCGTTGTTCACGAGTACATCCACACGGCCGAAGGTTTTCATTGCCGAATCGATGGCGAAGTTACATTGTTCCGGATCGACGACATCGGTCGCCACAGTCAGGACTCGCCGTCCTCTCTGCTCGACCAGCGCGGCCGTCGCATCGAGTTTGTCTGCACGCCGTGCAGCCAAGACCAGATCTGCCCCTGCATCAGCAAATGCCTCGGCGAAGGCGACACCCAATCCGGACGACGCCCCCGTGACCACCACAACTTTGCCGTCGAGTCGAAATGTGTCGAGCACGCTCATTGCTGAACCTTTCCTGCCACCATGAGTTGGTTCATCGAGATGCCTCTAGAACCATGCCGGTTCGGTGTCGAGTGTTGTGCTGTCCAACGACGCGAGCAGATCGAACTGGAAGTCCGTGCGCGGCAGCTCATATCGGAAGAAATATTGGGCTGCTGCACGCTTGCCGTCGTAGAAGCTGCCTTGCTGGTCGGCAACGGTGATCAGCTGCTCCAACCACACCCAGGCCATGACGACATGGCCGGCAGCCTCGAGATAGACAGATGAGTTCGCCAAAGTGACTGCAGGATCGGTCGCCGACCACAGAATCGATGTCACCTCGACAAGGCGGTCGACGGACTTGCGCAGTCTGAGCGCGTATGGCGCTGTGCTCTCGATCCCCTCGGCGCACGAGACCGTCGTCTCGATGGTCTCGACCAAGAGTTTCAGTCCGGATCCGCCGTTCATGACCACTTTGCGGCCGAGGAGATCGAGTCCTTGGATTCCGTGGGTTCCCTCGTGTATCGGATTGAGCCTGTTGTCCCGATACAGCTGTTCTACATCGAATTCTTTGGTGTAGCCGTAGCCACCGAGAACTTGGATGGCGAGGTTATTCGCCTCCAGACACCATTGGGACGGCCAGCTCTTCGCGATCGGGGTCAGTACGTCGATCAACGTTGCGAGCCGGTCCGCTTCGGCAGTGTCCAGCGCGGTTTGTTGTTTGTCGACAAGCGCTGCGCAATACAATTCGAGCGCCAGCGCACCTTCTACATATGACTTCTGCGCCAACAACATTCGTTTGACGTCAGCATGCTCGATCAACGCGACCGGTGGTGAGGATGGATTCTTCACCGAGGGTGTCCGGCCCTGGACACGTACTTTCGCGTACTCGAGCGACTGCAGATACCCGGCATACCCGATAGCGGTCGCCATCAGGCCGACGCCGATCCGGGCCTCGTTCATCATGTGGAACATGTAGGTCAAGCCGTGGTGCAGTTCCCCGACCAGATACCCGACGGCACCTCGCTCCGATGTGGGGTCATATGTGCCGTCACCGAAATTGAGCAGGGTGTTGGTGGTGCCCCGATTCCCCATCTTGTGATTGAGGCCCACCAGCGCAACATCATTGCGGCGCCCGTCTGGCAGCACCTTGGGCACGATGAACAGTGAGATGCCTTTGACACCAGGAGCGCCGCCCGGCGCCTTGGCGAGCACCAGATGCACGATGTTCTCGGTCAGTTCATGGTCGCCACCAGAGATCCACATCTTGGTTCCGGTGATTCGGTGAGTGCCATCACCAGCGGGCTGCGCCTTGGTGGTGATGTCAGCGAGAGAAGAACCCGCCTGCGGCTCGGACAGACACATGGTTCCGAAGAACCGTCCCTGCAGCATCGGGCGCACCCAGGTGTCGATCTGGTCGCGGGAACCATATTCCATCAACAGATTGGCGTTCGCGATGGTCAAAAAGGGATATGACGACGTCGACGTGTTCGCAGCCTGGAACCAGGCCATACATGCGCGAGCAACCACAGACGGCAGTTGCAGGCCGCCCACTTCTTCATCGAATTGCGCGGCGAGCAGCCCGGCCTGACTGAACTGGTCGAGGGCGGTCTTGACTTCATCGATGAGCACGACCTTGCCGTCGGAACCAACATGAGGTTCGTTCTGATCAGCCTTCTTGTTGTGCGTCGCAAAGAGTTTGACGGCCAGCTCAGCACTCAGATCGAGACTACCGTCGAAAGTTTCTCGCGAATGCTCCTTGAAACGATCCCGGTCGGTGAACGCGACGATGTCCAACCATTCGTACAGCAGGAAATCGAGATCGCGGCGCGACAGCGGTGCAGGCATGAATGAGACTCCCTCGTCAAATGGACAGGCCGCCATCGACCGGCAGAACCACGCCGGTGATGTATCCGGCTTCTTCAGAACCGAGGAAGCAGACGGCGTCGCTGATCTCGCTGGGATCGGCGAACCTCGCGATCGGTCCGGACACCTCGGCAATCTTTTCTTCGGGAATGGAAGCCGTCATCCGGGTTGCCGCATTGGGCGAGATGGCGTTCACCGTGATCCCGAAGGCCGCCAGCTCCTTTGCTGCGGTCCTGGTGAAACCGATGATTCCCGCCTTGGCTGTCGCGTAGTTGGCCTGGCCACGATTTCCGTGCAAGCCCGTGTACGACGTCACGTTTATGATGCGGCCGTACTCTTGGGCGCGAAAGTGCGGAACACAGGCACGGGTGAAGCGAAAGGTACCGCCGGCGTGGACGGACAGCACCTGCTCCCAGTCATCGTCCGTCAATTTCCACAGAACACGATCCCGCAAGATTCCGGCGTTGTTCACCAACACGTCGACGCGGCCGTTTCGCTCGATGACTTCACTGATGACCCGCTCGACGTCGCCGGTTTTGCTGACATCTGCCGGCAGACCCGTCGCCCCTACTTCCTTTGCGGCGGAGGCGAGTTCGTCGGCGTCGAAGTCGACCATCACGGTGTCTGCGCCCGAATCGGCGAAACGTTGCGAGAGCGCCCTGCCGATACCGCGGGCGGCTCCGGTGACCACAACAGTGCGGCCGGTGAAATCAAATGAAACGTTACCCATCAGGACATCCTCTCGATGATCATGGCCATCCCTTGGCCACCACCGACACACATGGTTTCCAGGCCGAACTGTTTGTCGTGCGCCTGCAGATTGTTGATCAACGTCGTGGCGATTCGAGCGCCCGTCATTCCAAAAGGATGCCCCAGGGCGATAGAGCCTCCCGAAACGTTCAACTTGCTCTCGTCGATATCGAGTTCACGCGCAGATCCGATGACCTGGACGGCGAACGCCTCGTTGATCTCGACCAGGTCGATGTCGTGAATCGACATGCCGGCCAATGCCATTGCCTTCTTGGACGCATCAATAGGTCCGAGCCCCATGATTTCGGGTGACAATCCCGACACCGCGGTGGAGACGATCCGCGCGAGAGGCGTCAAGCCCAGTTGGGCCGCCTTGGTATCCGACATGACGACCAGTGCGGCCGCACCGTCGTTGAGGGGACACGCGTTGCCCGCGGTGACGGTCCCGTCGGGACGGAAGACGGGCGACAATCCACTGACCTTCTCGTACGTGGTTCCGAAGCGTGGTCCGTCGTCACGGGAGACAACCGTTCCGTCTTCCAGCGTGACGGGAGTGATTTCGCGATCAAAATGGCCGGACTTGATTGCCTCTTCAGCGCGGTTCTGGGACCTGACGGCCCATCGATCTTGTTCTCCCCTGGTGATACCCGTTGTCTGCGCGACGTTCTCAGCGGTCTGGCCCATTGCTATGTAGGTATCCGGAATGCGTCCGTCAAGTCGGGGGTCGTGCCAGCGTTGTCCGCCCTTGGCCAACTCCTCGGTCCTCGCTTCCGCATCTGCGTACAGCGGGTTGTGAGTGTCGGGCAGCGAATCGGAGTTGCCTTTGGTGAATCTCGACACCGTCTCCACGCCCGCGGAGATGAAGGCGTGGCCCTCCCCTGCCTTGATGGCGTGAAAGGCCATCCGGGTGGACTGCAGTGAGGACGAGCAATATCTGGTGACGGTGGTCCCAGGCATGAAGTCGTAGCCGAGAGCGATGGCGACGTTTCGTCCCATGTTGAAGCCCTGTTCGCCCCCAGGGAGACCACAGCCAAGGATCAGGTCATCGATCTCGGCAGGATCGAGCTCAGGAATCTCCGCGAGCGCTGCCCGCACCATCTGGGTAGCGAGATCGTCGGGCCTCATCGAGGCCAAGGAGCCCTTGAATGCACGGCCTATCGGCGACCTCACGGCGGACACCACAACAGCTTCTGGCATTGACATCTCCTCAACGCGCTCAGACAGGGAAGTGAACCTAAGCGATTGCTTAGGTAAGCGCTCGCTTATACTGCAATGCACACGGCCGGAAGTCAAGATGCACGAAGCAGACAGGAAGCGGTGACAGTGCAACGTTCGGTGGACACTGCAGCAGTTTCAAGAATCAAACATGCTGCGATCGAGGTGTTTTCGGAGTCCGGCTATGGCGGCGCCTCGACGAGGGAGATCACCAAACGTCTCGGACTGAGTGCCGCTGCGATCTATCCACACTTCGCATCCAAGGAGGAGTTGCTGTTTGCGATCAGCCTGGACGGCCACCGGGGCGCGCTTTCCGCAGTGAGCAACGCGGACAATCCGGCCGACGACTATCCAACTCGATTGCGGTCGGTCGTTTCCGCTTTCGCGCATTGGCAGGCAGAGAACAACGCTTTGGCTCGAGTGGTGCAGTATGAGCTGCACGCTCTCGCTCCCGCCCACTACAAAGTCATCGCGGGACTTCGTCGAAACACCACAGCAGTGATCGCGCACATAGTCGACGAGGGCACATCACACGGCGACTTCAATACGCCGAACCCGCACGACGCCGTCCTCGCCATCTCGTCGCTATGCGTAGACGTGTGCCGCTGGTTCCCCAGCACCGAACATCGCGACCCCGCGCGGCTGGGACTCGCATACGCGAACATCGCGACGAAGCTGGTCACCTGACGGGTGCAGGCTGCCAGGCGTCTCTCCTCTGAGCTGCCCGCACGGGCTGCGGCCATTTGCCCTCGGTGCGATGTGGACGTATCGTCCGCTTTCGTAGAGGAGGTCAGATGGTGGTCCACCAGGAGGCGGCACCGCGGAAGTCGCGTGCTGACGCGGAGCGCAACCGACTGCACATTCTCGACGTCGCGGAGGAGTTCTTCTCCGAGCACGGCGTGAGTGGCGCAATGCAGGACATCGCCAAGAGAGCCGGCCTCGGGCCGGGCACCCTCTATCGCCACTTTCCTACCCGGGAATCACTCCTCGCGACGCTCATGCAGGCCCGCTGGGAGGAGTTGGACGCCCGCAGGGCCGTGATCGAAGCCGAGCAGGGCGACCCCACTGAAGCGCTAGAACTATGGCTGACCGCGCTGGGTGACTATGTGACCGTCTTCGACGGTTTGCCTGGCCCCCTCCGAGAAGCCTTGAGCGAGAACACCTCACCGTTGGCGATCACCTGCGAATGGCTCGTGGAGATCACGGGGCGGTTCCTCGCCGACGCCCAGGCGGCCGGATGCGCCCGTCCGTGGGTGCGGGATCGAGACCTCGTCCTCACCGTGCTCGCTTCCAAGTGGGTCAGTGATGCGCAACTGGCGGACGAAGGATCAAGAGACTCCTTGCGCGCCATCGTGCGAGAGGGATGGCGCACGCAACCACCCGCAGAGCCGACCCCGTAGCCATCCGCATCTTGGCACTTTCGTGGCCTCAGTCACGTTCGCTCGCTCCTCGTTGACAAGCGGACAGTGCCTCCATATCGTTGTTCCCTGAACGGAGACTGCATCCGTTTTTGTCCGGTTCATTGAAGCACCGGTCGACGCCCGGCGGCTCTCAAGGTCGCGGGGGTCACTGCCGGCTGACGGATTCGCGCGTACGGGGAGCCGCCTTGCCCGCCGGCCCGCACTCGATCCTGGCCGCCCACCGGCCCAGGCACGTCGCAGCGACTGAATCATTTCCACACCTCAAGAGATGGCGAGCACACGCATGACCACCCAATCGGCATCTGACGTCGCAGATACGACACCGACGACGCGCTCCGGTGACCGGCTCCCGCCGGGCGTTCTCCTGGTCATCGGAATCCTGATGGTCTCGACGTTCATCGTCTTCCTCAACGAGATGCTCCTCGGCGTCGCCCTGCCCACGTTGATCTCGGACTTCGGTGTCAGCCCGAGCACCGGGCAATGGGTCACGACCGGTTACCTTCTGACCTTGGCCGTGCTGATCCCAGCCAGCAGTTTCGTGATGCGGCGGTACCACATGCGCACGGTCTTCCTGGTCGCGATGTCGCTGTTCATAGTCGGGACGACGCTCGCCGCCATCGCGCCGACATTCGGGCTCCTGGTGGCCGGCCGGGTCATCCAGGCCTCGGGGACCGCCGTCTTCCTGCCCCTGCTGATGACCACGACGATGCGCTTGGTTCCCGAAGGTCGCCGCGGCCAGATGATGGCGATCACCACAGCGGTCCCCGCCGTCGCGCCGGCCCTCGGACCAGCGCTTTCCGGGGTCATACTGTCGGTGCTGAGCTGGCGCTGGCTGTTCATCCTGATGCTGCCGATCGCGATCGCTGCCCTCGCGCTGGGTGCATGGAAGCTCCGCAACACCACCACCCCCGAGCCAGTGGCCCTGGATGTTCCGTCGTTGCTTCTCTCCGCAGTCGGGTTCGGCGGCCTGGTCTACGGACTGTCCCTGATCGGCGAAGCATCCTCCGGGCACTCTCCGATCTCGCCATACATTCCGATCGCAGTGGGCCTGGTGGGTCTGGTGGCATTCGTTTTCCGGCAGATCCCGCTGCAGCGTCGTGACGGCGCCTTTTTGGACATGCGGATCTTCCTCAGCAAGCCGTACACCATGGCCATCTTGGGGATGGTCTTCGTTGCAGGCAACGGAATCGGCCTGCTGATCGTGGTCCCGTTGGTGCTCACCAATGTCACCGGCCTGAGCACCCTGCAGCTCGGTCTCTTCTTGATCCCGGGCGGGGCTGCGATCTCGATCATGGCAGCTTTGAGCGGCCGGGTGTACGACCGCTTCGGACCGCGCCCGTTGATGATTCCCTGTGCCATCATCTGGCTGGGCGTCCTGTGGTTCCTCAGCCAGGTGGACGCGAGCACCAGCGTCATCACGCTTGTTCTCGCGTGGCTGATCTTCACCAGTGCGCAGGCCGCCATGTGGGCAACGCTCACGACGAGTGCGATGGGTGCGCTGAAGGCCGAACTCTATTCGCACGGCGCATCAGCCTTCGCCACCGTCCAGCAGCTTGCGGGCGCCGCTTTCGGTGCGGTGTTCATCTCGGCGTACACCATCGGTTCCGGCGCCAAGGACGCCGGAGTACTGAGCATCGGACAGGCCGAATCCGCGGGTCAAGGGGCCTTCCTGACCGCCTGGGCCATCGGCCTGATCGTGTTGGTGTGCGCCCTGTTCATCCGCCGGACAGCTAGTCCGGTCGGCGGCGGGGCAGCCACCGGGGAGGCGGTCGATGCCGCGCCAGCCACTGCCGGTCCGCTCGACGACGAAACAGCCGGCGAAGCGCCGGCAGCCGACGACGCGATCTGCAAAGCGGGAGCCCTGTGACGAAGCTCGTGCGACCTTGTGCCGTTGTTGGCCGCCTCGACGACGCAGTGAAGAAAGACTGATCGGACTTCGCAGTGCGACTCCGCATCGTCGGTGGTGTCGCCGTGGGTACGCTCCTATTGCTCCGCGACTCGCCCCGAATCCCGCATTCGGCTTGGTCGCCAACCCAGGGAGCTGACAATCTCTAAGTGTTCGCTGAGCTCGCCATCGATTGCTTCCCGAATATCGGCGGTATTCCACCGATCCTTCTTCAAGGTCGGCTCTTTCAACCGTGGATGTTGAAGTAGTCCGAGTTCGGTCGAAGTGAATCGAAAAACTTGTCCGCTGATTCCTTCAGAACGGTCACTCACCAGGTAGGTGACGAGGGGAGCGATCAGCGCCGGATCGGGAGGATTCGGCGCCAAAGATGGTGTCAGCAAGGACATGTGCGTCCGCGCGAAGGGAGCAATGGCGTTCACACGGATGTCATGATCATCACCGTCGAGTGCCCAGCTGTACGTCAAAGACGAGATCGCCCCCTTCGAGGCGGCATATGCCGAGTACTGAGGCATACCGCCGCCTCCGTCGGAGGAGACATTCAGAATGACGCCACCTCCGTGGTCCTTCATATACGCACCTGTCGCACGGCCCATATTCATGGTGCCGAGTACGTTCACCTCCACGATGGCGCGCATTGCTTCCGGATCATCCTCCCAGAAATAAGCTTCATGTATGAGGCCGGCATTGTTGACAACAGCATCGACTTTGCCGAATCGGGAGACGCATGCTGCAACAACGTCGTCGCAGAAGGCGTACTCAACAATGGATCCGACCATTGCCTCTGCACGGCCACCATTTGACTCGATACGCGCAGCCACCTCAGTCACCGCCGACCCCACGTCGGCCAAGAACACTTCGGCGCCGTCTTTCGCCAGTTCGATGGCAAAAGCCTCACCCAGCCCTCGTGCCGCGCCGGTGATGAGCACAGTTTTTCCTGTCAGTTCCATATCAGCTCCTCAAGGTGCGACGCGCGTTCTGTGCGGCCGCCATACGGCGATGATCTGAGCGACGGGTGCATCGGGATTACTGCCGCTCCATTGGAGGGCTCATGCCGGACTGTGCCCAACCCGACACTCGACCTGTGATGAAAATAACTGACATGGTCAGCCATTGCAATGTCAGGCATTTGGCCGAGAGGGACGGCGCGTGAACTCTCGGTCGAGCGCCGACGCGGGATGCGACGCGTTCCAGGTGGTCAACGGCCGACATCAGCGACCGCTCCGCACTCAGGCGACAAGGGTGTCAACCACCTTCCGGCAACGATACCTGGCCAGCGCGACTCGAGGAGACGTTTGCAAACTGTCGGAATGTCTGACTGTTGTAAATTCCGACAGTGCGCTGTAAATTGTGATCTCGTTCACATCAAGTCACCGGGGTCGTCGACAAACTGCCGCGTGACAAGGAACCAGCTTCACCCAATCAAGGAGCAGAGCAAATGCCCGTTGCATGGAAGCCCATCGCCGACTCGTTCGGAGCCATCGTCACCGACGTAGACCTCAGTGCGCCGATCGACAAGGAACTCGGCGGCGAATTGCGGAGGCTGTTCTTCGAACGCCGCGTCCTGATTTTCCCCGAGCAGGACATGTCGCCCGCCGCGCAGGTCGCATTCATGTCCCTTCTCAGCGGCGTCATAGTCGAGCCCGCAATGGCCGTAGGCGCGACCAACTCTGTCCCGAAGAACGACAGGTTTGTGTTCATCTCGAACACGGACAAGGGAACCTACGGCCCCGAGACGGACGAAGTGGTCTTCCACTCCGACTACATGTTCACTCCGGCCGGCGCACTGCAGGCGCAGTCCTGGTACAACATCGAAAACGAAGTGGAGTCGCGGACGAGCTACACCAACATGGTGCGCGCTGCCGCACTGCTCCCTGCCGACCTTCGGGCGAAGGTAGAAGACCTTTTCGTAGTCAATGCGCTCGCGATGACTCCCGGATTCCGCTTCGACTCTCGCTGCCGAATGAGTCGAGTACCGGACGCCCCTCATGCGGTGCATCCCATCATCGAACGGCATCCGGTGACCGGTGATGAGTTCATCGACGTCTCGCCGTTGTTCTCGAGCCACGTCCTCGGATGGGACGACGCGACCAGCGAAGAACTCTTCGCCGAAATCGAGGCGGCTGTATACAAGCCCGACAACATCATTCACCAGGATTGGAATCTGAACGATTTCGTCGCATGGGACAACGTCGCCATTCAGCACAGGTACGTCAGTGCGGATCGCGAGGGCACTCGGACTTTCCGCCGGGTGATCGCGAACCCATACGAACTGAGCGCACTGTGGGCAGGCGCTGAGGCCGCTTTGTGGCAGCCACCCACCGGAGATATCTTCGCGGCCTGAGACTTTGCACTGATCGAGGTCTCCGCACTAGACCACGATCGTTGTTCTAAGGCCACCGGAGGCCCGTTGCCCACCAGAGCCACTGGTGGGCAACGGGCGAAAGTCATCGTCGAACAGACTGCCCAGTCGGCTAGCCGGACCAGCCGTCCCAATGGGTAATCGTCTGCGGGGGTGGCCGTTTCGCCGGCGAGAAGGTTTCTCCGGTGTAATACGCCACCGGAAACAGCGCAGCTTGTGTCACGTCGTCGGGAATGCCCAGCAGATCGGCGACCTCACGCTCACGCATCAGATGTGCAGTGGTCCACGCGGACCCCAATCCACGTGAGCGCAAGGCCAATTGGAAACTCCACGCCGCCGGCAAAATCGAACCGAACATCGACGTCGTGATCGGTCCCGCGAACGGATCTGTCGATTCCGGGATGCGCCCTTGGATACACGGGATCACATGCGCTGGTATCCGATCCAGAATATCGGCCAAATAGTCTGCGTCCGAGTAGATACGGGCCGTCGTGTCATCACCCAGCTTCTTCGCCTCGGCCGCCATGGTGGTGAACATCTCGCCCACTCCGTCGCGATACAGCTCCGCTATCCGTCTCCGCTTCTCGGCATCTGTCACGATGACGAAGGACCAGCCCTGTTGGTTGCTACCAGTGGGAGCTTGCTGAGCGATCGACACGCACTCGAGCAGAACTTCTCGTTCCACCGGCCGTTCCAAATCGAGGCGGCGGCGCACCGCACGCGTCGTCTTCAAGAGATGATCAGTCGCGTCTATATCGACATCAGTTGAGCCGGTCATTTCTGTCTCCTTGTTTTCAGTGGTCGACTGTTCGCCGGCCGCGGTCTCGACGCTGCGGATCGGCAGTCAGAGGGCGTCGACAAACACATATTCTTTTCCTACTGCGTTCGCAGACCCAGCGAAGTCGATGAATTCGGCTTCATCCTCTGCGGCCCTACGGTTCGCACTGTCGATTTCAGGTGCGCGGCGCACTACTGATTGGTCGTACCACATTTCAGCGTGCCCGAGGTAGGGCGGCGCATCCGTCCCTCTGGCATTCCGCAGCATCTCCTCTACGGGTGACTCGAACCGATGAACCTGCTGATAGGCGAGGAGGCCGAGCACAGGCGACATGGACCGAATAAGAGGTCCGTGGACGGTGCGCCAGTACAGTTGCGCTTCTGCGACGGTGAGGTCCGCGCGATGGCGCAGCGTGAAGTGCGCCTTGACGATGGTGCTGTTCGGTCGCGCAACGTATGGCGTCAATGACAAACTGAACTGCGGATATTCGTGCGCGACCCAAATCGGCGATTCGGACATGTCACAGACAGCTTTCTCAGAGGTGAGGATCTCGTCGGCCGCTCGAGACTCCAGCGCCGCGATGAGTCTTTCCTCGGACTCCCACCAGGATTCGGCCACGCCGTCATAGGAAGGCTCCATCGGCCCCCGTGCCTCGGCAACTGCCGTCGGCACCGCATTCCCGTCCCAATGCGTTTGCGTATAGCGAAGAAGGCCGAGCCTGCTCTGATGCGACGCCACCAGGGGTCCGTGCTCGGTACGCCAAAGCTGTTGGAAGTCGGACAGACTCAGTTCCGACCGCCGGCGAATCATCGAGACGAGTCTGATCATTCAAGAACCTCCTGAGTTGGTCGCGCTGACTCCGCTGTCCTGAGCCGGGTCCCGAGTGACCTGTGTGCTCCAGCCTCTTATCAATAGTCTGACAATAGACGACAGCCCGGTGGCTTGTACGCGTTGTCAGTCATCGACGGCAACAGACTGAAGTTCACTACACAGACGTCCGACTACTGGTCCGAGGATCGATGCCGTATTGAGAAGGAACATCCAAGTTGGCCCGCAAGGTGGCGCCCGGGTACTCGGTCGGATAGATGCCTCGCTCCTGCAGGAGCGGAACGACTTCGTCGACAAATGCATCGACGCCGTCCTCGTAGACGTCCGGGGACACCCAGAAACCGTCCGCGGCACCCGCCTCGAACCACTCCTGCATGTGATCAGCATGTCGCACTCCCGGCCCCACAACGGTGGGGTGGAAGTCGATCACACCGTGGGCCAGTACGTCGCGGGGTGACCAGCCAAGCCGGGCGACCTCCAGAGCAATCCCGGATCGGGGGTCTGTGGGCGCCGCACGCGCCGCAGCAAGCTCACGTTCGGTGAGCGGTTCGTCGATCCGGTCCGGGCTCAAGTGCAGCCCGAGCATCGCCCCGAGATGTGGCAGTCGCGCCTCGATGACATCGCCCGCCAACGCGATCCGGCGGTCGATGCCCTCACGGACAGTCGGCGAAACAGTGGTCATCAAACCCGGGAAGTACTTGATCTCGTCTGGATCGCGACCGAACTCGGTTGCGGCGTCACGCACCATTTGACGCTGCGCGCGTGCTTCATCGATCGTCCAGACCTCGGAGATGAACCCGCTCGCGTAGCGGCCCGCGAGGGTGAGCAGGTGCGGACTCGGCCCCCCTGAGGTGAAGATGACCGGTTGCCCCTGCTCCGACGGGGGAATCGCGAGCGGTCCGCGGGATGCGACGTGCTCACCCTGCAGGTTGATGGGCCTCAACTTGGATGGGTCCAGGAAGCGGTCGCCGGCCTGGTCCTTGACCCAAGCCTCCTTTTCCCAGCTGCCCCACAGTGATTGAACGATCTGAACGGCCTCATGCGCGCGCTGGTACCGCTCGGCTCGATCGCTGACCGGACGTCCGTAATTGGCTGCGACGGCAGGGTCGCTGGTGGTGACGGCGTTCCATCCGGCCCGACCGTGACTGATCACATCGAGGGCCTTGAACTGCCGTGCCACGTTGAACGGTTCCTGGAAGGTGGTCGAACCCGTTGCCACGAAACCGATTCGGCTCGTCGCGCGAGCAATGGCCGTGAGCGACACTATCGGGTCGAGGACGTTGCTGATGGTGGCGTGCTCGATGTCGCCTCGCACGGCCGGAAAGTCCGGTGTGAACAAGAACGCGAACAGACCTCGTTCAGCCGCTTGGGCGTATCGGATGCTGGCTTCGATCTCGGCATAGTTGTTCGGATCGACATTCGGTGCACGCCATGCCCCATGGAGATTGCCGTAGCCATCGGTCAATCCCATCGCGAGAATGATCTGCTTGTCGGTCACACCGTCACCTCACTCTTGACGATGCCCTCTGCAGCTTCGTCATCGGGCGACCGTCTGGGCTTGACCAGAACCAAGATCCCGGCGCCGAGAACAGCGGCGAGTCCGCCGAGAATCACTGCGGTCTGTACGCCGACGCCGTCGACGAGTAAACCACCGACAAAGGCGCCCAGTGCAATCGCGACCTGGAAGACTGCGGTTTGCAGCCCGCCGACGCTCTCGAGGTGGCGGGGCTCCGCTCGTGCCAGCCATGTCGAGATGACGGTGGGGAGAGCGCCGAAGCCGACGCCCCACAGTGCCGCGGCGGCGAACAAGGCAACGGCGTTGCCACCCGTCAAGGCAAAGGCGATCATCGAGAGACCCAGGACGAGTGGGAACAGCAATGCCGCGATCCGCAGGGTCCGGTCCGCCAAGGGGCCGGCCACCAGGTTTCCCACCACGATTCCGACGCCGTAGACCAGTAGCAACACGGCGAGCAGATCCGGGTCGAGGCCACCCACTTCATCTGCCGCAGGACGAATATAGGTAAAGCCGGCAAAGTGGCCCGCGCCCATCAGCGCCATGCTGAACAGGCACACCTGGATCAGCCTGGACCGAAAAGTCTGCAGCAGAGGCCGGAATCCACCAGACGGGGCGCTCGGAATTGACGGCAAGGCGACAACCTGCAGGACGGCTGCGATCATGGCCACACCTGCGGCCAGCGCGAAAACGGTGCGCCATCCCCAGATTTCACCGAGCAGCGTCCCCAGGGGGACGGCGGCCACGGTGGCCAGGGACACGCCCACGTTCACGACCGTCAGGCCCAGGCCCAATTTGGACGCCGGGACCAACCGTGCGGTCATCGAAATCGCAAGTGCCCAGAATCCGCCGATCGCGACGCCGAGCAGAACGCGAGCAATCAGGAGAACCGGGTAGCTCGGCGCCACCGCCACCAGCAGGTCCGACGCGACCGCGAGTAGAGAAAGGGCAATCATCAGGTGCCGGCGGTCGATGCGCGACAACACAACTGGGATGACCAGGCCTGAGATTGCCGCCACGATGGCCGTGATGGCAACGGACTGACCGGCAACGCCCTCTGTGACGTCCAGATCTGATGCGACCCGGGACAGCAGACTGGCCGGCAAGAACTCCGACATCACGAGTGCGAACACCCCTACGCTGAGCGAACACACCCCCATCCATGACGCCTTCTGCTGTGTGGCTCCGTCCCCTGTAGGTGACTGACTGCTGCCGGCTTCCTGTGCCGGTGACATGTCTCGGGAGGTCATGACTCGTTCGTCCTCATTCTGGCTGGTTTGTGGTGATAGATGTGGTGGGGTGCAGGGACGGTCAGCTGTAGCAGGCCCGGTTGATGGCCACGAGGAACTTCCCGTCGATGCGGCCACCGGCGGCGATGTACCCACCGATTGCTTCCATCGCAAGATCTCGACGCTCCGGCACGCGGTTCTTGTCGGCGGCTGCGAGCCAGCGCGACATCTCGTCACGTCCACGGTCGGTGCAGTAGACAGGTGCGCCGGGCTGCTGGCGCCAGGAACCCGCAAGATCCCCGGCATCGACAGCGTCGAAGCCGGTCTGCTCTACGAGTGACATCGCGAGCGCTCTGTGGGCATCAAGGTCTGCGGCGACCGGAATGGCCACCCGATGCGGATCACCCGACTCGGTGGCTTTGGCATCGAACGACTGCGACGTGATCGCGTTCCACGCCTTCGCCACCGGGCGCCCGAACAACTCTGAAAGCCAAACGGATTCGGGCTGACCCTCATCGAAGGCGCGAATCGCGCCGTCCCGCATGGGGTAGTAGTTGGACGTGTCGATGACCACAGCGTCCACCGGGGCCTGCCTAACGTGGTCGGCGATGTCCGGGTTGCGGTTCATCGGTACCGAGACGATGAGTACCTCCACTCCCCGAGACGCTTCGGCGGCCGTCACGGCGCGCGCACCGGTGCTCAAGGCTGCGGCCCGGATGGTCTCCGGCCCGCGCGAATTGGCTATTGCGACGTCATGTCCCTGGCGGCCGAGTCGACGGGCGATGGTCGAGCCGATCGAGCCCGCTCCGATGATGCCGATCTTCATGGATCGATTCCCCTTAGAAGCTTCCGTAAGTCCTGACTTCCCCATCCTCAACCTTGCCATTAATGTGAAGGTCAAATCGTCGAAGGAGAACACATGCGAATCGGAGAGCTCTCGGAGAAGACCGGGATACCACGGCGGATGCTCCGCTACTACGAAGAACAGGGGCTGATCACTCCACGCCGTCTCGAGAACGGGTACCGGGTCTATGACGACTACCTGATCGACAGGGTCAAGAAGATCCGCGGCTTGATCGATTCCGGCATCCCTACTCGGATCGTGGCGGACATACTGCCATGTCTTGGCAAACCACAGACAATCGTCGTAGAGAACGCCGATCCGGCACTGCAAGCGGTCCTCGCGGAGGAACGCGACCGGATGAACGAAAAAATCAACTTCCTCACCCACAACCGCGACGCCATCACCGGATATCTCGAAGCACTCGAAAGAGCCGCAGCCCCAGCAGAGGAATCAGGCTTGTCGCAGACGGGGTGACGCCGGCGTGGAGCGCGCCGGAAAAGCAAGCACCACTGCGCCCTACCACTTCAAATGCCTGCGCCCCGCACTGTAACGAAGTTATAGTCTCTTCATCGGGCTATATCTACGAGATCGGAGCGTGAGATGACGGTAATGAAGACGACCCACGATCGGACGTCCGGCGACAACGTCGTCGTGTTCCTGCTGGGAATGCGCCTGAACAAGGTTTGGCGTGTTGATGCGTGGCTGCCTGTATTTGTCGGGCAGTACCGCATGTTGAAGGAACTCTCGCGTGATCCGGACTCCGGGCTACTCGGCTACCGCACGGTGTTCGGCAAAGACGGCGGGACGTCCATCCAGTATTGGCGGGACACCGAATCGCTGTATGCGTACGCAGCTGATATGGCACAACTTCATCGGCCGGCACAGAAGGCGTTCTTTCGCCGCGAGAGGAACGCTGTTGCCGCCGTTGGTATCTGGCACGAGACCTACGAGGTCGCCGCCAGCGAAACCATCTACGGTGACATGCCACCGATAGGCCTCGCCAAAGCTCTCGGCCAGGTACCGATCACCAAAGACACCATGCGCGCCCGGCAACGCCTGGGGTCACAAGAGTTCAACCGGTGACCCTGGATTGCTGGCCGTTGGGTTTTCAGGTCTCGTGCTCGGCTTCTTGTCGTCGGGGCCACCGCCGGCGGCCGGGGCGGTGGGATGGGCTGGTAGATAGATCAGGGTGAGCACTGCGGCGACGGCTGTCACCGCGCCCGCGACCACGCAGCCGGTGGTGAAGCCATCAACAAAGCTCAGCCGTGCAGTGTCGGCCAGGCGTGCTCCTACGTCGGCGCCGAGTTGTCCGAGCGTCGCCGCGGCCTGTTGCGATGCCGCGAGCGCCGCCCCCACCGACTCGCGTGCCGGTTCCCGCAACGGCTCCGGCAGTGAATCGGGCTGCAGGTGGTCGCGATACACCGACAGCGCCACCGACCCGATGACCGCGACGCCCAAAGTCCCACCCAGTTCGCGGGTGGCGTCGTTCACCGCCGAACCCATACCCGCCTTCTCAGGTGACACGACACCCATGATCGCCTCTGTTGCAGGCGTGCTCGTCAATCCGATGCCGGCACCGAGCAACACCATCTGGCCGACGATGGTCCAATACCCGGTGTCGATGGACAGTGTGGACGCCCACCCGAAGGCCGCACTGAGCGACACCAGGCCCAGTGCGACAACCACCTTCGATCCGATGAGGACCGCGAGACGCGGTCCGAGCAACGAGGCGACCGCGATCGATCCGGCAACGGGCAACATTCGCACACCCGTCTCGAGCGCACCGTAGTCGCGCACCGACTGGAAATACTGCGTCACCAAGAAGATGAAGCCGAAGAGCGCAAAGAACGCGCTCGTTACGGCGCCGCTCACGGCGGTGAAACGCAGGTTGGTGAACAGTCGCACGTCGAGCATCGGATGCTCTACGCGGATCTCATGCAGCACGAAGACCACCAAAATGGTTGTGGCGACGGAAAATCCGACCAAGGTCGGGACCGCGGCCCACCCACGATCGGGCGCCTCGATGATCGAGTAGACCAGCGTCCCGAGTGCAACGGTCGACAACACCAGTCCCACGTAGTCCAGCGGTGGAGTCGCCGGGTCGCGCGAGTCAGGCACAAAGCGCAGAGCAAACAGAAGTGTGGCCGCGGCGGCCGCACCGTTGAAGATGAGAATTGAACCCCACCAAAATGATTCGAGCAACGCGCCTCCGACCACCGGCCCGACCGCGACGGACAGTCCCGTGGCAGCGCCCCACAAACCGAGGGCTTTGACCCGTTCGGAGCGCTCGGTGAACACGTTGGCCAGGATCGACAGGGTCACCGGATACACCATCGCCGCGGCAACGCCGGCGACCGCCCGCCAGGCAATGAGGGTCGTGGAATCGCTGCTGAGCGCACCTCCCACCGACGCGATCAGGAACACCCCCAGACCGATGAGCAGCATCGGCCGGCGGCCGAATCGGTCACTGAGCGAACCGCCCGCCAGTACCAGTGCCGCGAACGCGAGGTTGAAGGCGTCGACGATCCACAGCAGATCCCGAGTCGATGCACCGATCTCGGTGGCCAGCGTCGGCAGCGCGATGTTGATGATCGTCGTCGAGACGTTCACGACGAACACCGCCAAGCACAGCGTGATCAGTACAGCGGTCTTGTTGACAGATCGGTTCAAGGACTGGCGAAACGTCAGCATAATGAAGTTATAGCACGGCGACAACGGACTTCCCCCGCCACCGCAATAGGATGCGACAGCCGACAAGGCCGGCGCGGGCAGTGTGAAACCATGTTCTGGTGGCAAGCGCACCGGAGCGGCATGAACCTCAGCTGAACGACTCGGCGCGCGAACGCCTGATCCGGTCGACCGTTGATTTGCTGGCTGAGCACGGCCCTGAGCAGCTGAAAGTCCGAACCATCACCGAAGCCGCCGGCGTCTCAACCATTGCCGTCTACCACCACTTCGGCGGATTGAAAGAGCTGTTGCAGGACGTCGTGGCCCACGGGTATTCACAGCTGGCGACAGCCCTGCACGCCGCCTCCCAGGCCGACGCGGACCCCGGAGTGCAGCTGTTCGCCATCGCCCTGTCCACTCGAGGCGTGGCCCAAAGCAACGCCCACCTCTACGACATGATGTTCGGGTTGTCGACACGAGGCACCTATCGATACGTCGGATCTCCCGAACACAAGACCACGAACGGGTTCGCGACCGCGTACGCCGTGCTCGCGGACGCCTGCGAGAGATTGGCGCAGTCGGGACGGGTCTCGGTAACCGACAGCAACCAGATCGCTGCCGAGTTGTGGAGTGCCGTACATGGTTTTGTCACACTCGAGATGGCCGGTCATTTCGCACACTTCGCCGACCCGGTATCGATGGTGCTCCGACCCATGGCCGTCAACCATTTCGTCGGCATGGGCGACGAACGCGCCCGCGCCGAAGCGAGCGCCAACCGGGCCATGCAGTGGTGGTCACAGCACTAGCGGACAACCGACCGGGGGTCAGGCAACGCACTGGCGATCAGTCGGTGGTACTGGCCGATACCAGATGGCGGTTCTGAGCAGCCCACTGCCGCAACGTGATCGAGGGTCGGCCCGTGACGAACTCCACGTCGTCGCGCACTGTCCCGATGTAGCCCATCCGGCCGTCGATCACCTGCCGGGTGAACTCGACGCCGGCTGCGGCGTACCAGGCCTCTACGCCGGACGCGCCGGTGGCCAGTGAGGCTTTGAACTCCTCTGGGCCGCCTATCTCACAGCGGAACTCGGTACCCAACACCTCGGACAAGATGGCCGCCACCTCTGGTCCCGAGGCCACTTCCGTAGAGAGCCAGTAATTCTTGCCTGCGTGACGCTCAGGTCCTTGACGTAGAACGGTTGCCGCCACCGCCGCGATGTCGCGGGCCGCGATCCAGCCGACCCTGTGCTCACCCCAGAAGACCGAGAACACACCGTTCTCGACCCGGCTCATCGTCGACAGCCCCTCCATGAAGACGTTCGGGTGCAGATGAGTCCACGCCAATCCACTTCCTTCGATGTACCTTTCGATCATTTGATGCCACACGAAGTGGGGATCGGTGACGTCCCAATTGGCGAACACGCCCTGATGCACGATGTGCTGAACGCCCGCCTTCACAGCCGCATCGACGATGGTCTTGCTCTGCGCGAGCATCGCCACGGTGTAACCGGTCAACAGATAGAGCCGGTCGACTCCGTGGAGTGCGTGCGCGAACGTACGCGGATCGTCGAGGTCGAGAAGCACCGCGTCGCGGCCCTCAGATAACAGCTTGTCAACCTGCTCGGGTTTGCGTGCACCATAACGGACCCGAACACCCGTGGAGTCCTGATCGAATTCCTCGAGGATGAGCCTGCCGACCTGTCCTGTTGTGCCGATCACGAGCACGGTTGCCTGCGCTGACTTGGTTGATTCCATGACGTTGCCTCTTTCACTGACTTCGACTGTTGCAGAAGTGCCGGCACTCAGCCGTGGCGATTCTGTTCATTATGGGCGTTCATATGCCCAACCTGGTGGACTTCGTGGACGGCAGCTTCGACACGAACGGTTGACTGCGCGTGTGCGTACACTCCTGACTGCCGGCAAGGGACCCGCTGCTGAATACCTATGTTACTCAAACACATAGAACGCCATCGGCCGTTTCCTATTCGAATTCGACGATGAGGTCGCCGCCTTCGACTTGGGCGACGGTGGTGATGGCGATGCGTTTGATGGTGCCGCCGGTGGGGGTGGTGATGGCGGCTTCCATTTTCATGGCTTCGATGGAGCCGATGGTGGCGCCGGGTTCGATGTGTTGTCCGGGTTCGACCACGGTGGTGACGACTCCGGCGAAGGGTGCGGCGATGTGTTTGGGGTTGCCGGCGACTGCTTTTTCGGCGACGAGGACGTCGACCTTGAGGGAACGGTCACGGACCTGGACCGGTCGGAGTTGGCCGTTGAGGATGCACATCACCGTACGCATACCGCGTTCGTCGGCCTCGCTGATCGCTTCCAACCCGATGAGTAGTTCGACGCCGGGTTCTAGCTCCACGCGGTGTTCGTCGCCGTACCGCAGGCCGTAGAAGAACTGGTTGGCCGACAAACGTGAGGTGTCGCCGTACGCGGTTTGGTGTTCTTCGTAGTCGCGGGTCGGGCCAGGAAACAGCAACCGGTTCAACGTTGATCGTCGGGTCGCGCTGTCGCCGTCGAGGGCGACCTGATCATCGTCAGACAGGTCGGTGACCGGTTTGGCCGGGGCCCGGCCGGCCAACGCCCGGGTGCGTAGGGGTTCGGGCCAACCCCCGGCGGGGTCGCCGAGCTCACCGCGCAAGAACCCGATCACCGAATCAGGAATGTCGTAGGCGGCCGGGTCCTGGGCGAAGTCGTCGGCACTGACCCCGGTGCCCACCAACGCCAACGCCAGATCGCCGACCACTTTCGAGGACGGGGTGACCTTGATCAACCGGCCCAACATCCGGTCGGCGGCGGCATAAGCGTGCTCGACCTGTTCGAACCGGTCCCCCAACCCCAACCCGATCGCCTGCTGACGCAGGTTCGACAACTGACCGCCCGGAATCTCATGGGTGTACACCCGGCCCGTCGGGGCGGGGAGCCCGGACTCGAACGGCGCGTACACCTTCCGCAGCGCCTCCCAATACGGTTCGAGCTCACACACCGCGGCCAGGTCCAGGCCGGTGTCGTACTCGGTGTGCGCGGTGGCGGCAACAATCGCCGACAACGCGGGCTGGCTGGTCGTCCCGGCCAACGCCGCCGAGGCACCATCGACCGCGTCCGCGCCGGCCTGCCACGCCGCCAGATACGTGGCGAGCTGCCCGCCCGGGGTGTCATGGGTGTGCACATGCACCGGCAGATCGAAGTTCTGTCGCAGCGCCGAGACCAGTGTCGCGGCCGCCTGCGGGCGTAGCAGTCCGGCCATGTCCTTGATCGCCAGAATGTGCGCGCCCGCGTCGACGAGTTGTTCGGCCAACCGGAGGTAATAGTCCAGGGTGTACAGGTTCTCGCGGGGGTTGGACAGGTCACCGGTGTAGGACAGGGCGACCTCGGCGATCGTGGTGCCGGTCTCGCGGACCGCATCGATCGCCGGCCGCATCTGATCAACATTGTTCAACGCGTCGAAGATCCGGAAGATGTCGATCCCGGTCGCGGCGGCCTCGGACACGAACGAGCGGGTCACCTGCTCGGGGTACGGGGTGTAGCCGACCGTGTTGCGTCCGCGGAGCAGCATCTGCAAGTTGATGTTGGGCATCGCCTCACGCAGCTGCGCCAGGCGGTCCCACGGATCCTCCTTCAAAAACCGCAACGCCACATCGTAGGTCGCCCCGCCCCAGCACTCCACCGCCACCAACTGCGGGGTCATCGCCGCCACATACGGGGCAACCATCACCCCACCGGGCGTACGCATCCGCGTCGCCACCAGGGACTGATGAGCA
>NZ_PEBD01000010.1 GCF_002735905.1 Williamsia muralis | reverse complement strand
CGTTCCGCTGGGGCACCACAGTGGAATACCTGTCCAACGTCATCGAAAACAACCCATCGCTGGCGGGAAGTCGCCGGCTGCTGTTCCACAACGACGGTGCGTACCGCCAAGACATCGCCGCAGGCACCTGCCTCTACGCCCAGGACGTTTCACCGACCTCACCGCCCACTGCATTCGCCAATACTGTGCGCGCCTACGAAAACCTGCCCGAGGACATCAAAGACAAGATCGAGAACCTGCACGCCTACAACATGTTCGACACCAACGACACCGACGCCGAACAAAAACGCATGCGCCTGTCGAACTACCCCGAGGACGCGGATCTATCGACCGTCCAAGCCACCGAACACCCCATCGTCATCACCGTGCCGCACAGCGGCAAAAAGGCACTCTTCGTCAACGAGTTCAACACCAGCCACATCGTGGAGTACGGCCCACGATCCGAGGAAGGCGAAGAACTCCTACAAACCCTCTTCGCGGCCATCTACGACGACGCCAACACCTACATGCACCACTACACAAACAACGACCTTGTCCTCTTCAACAACCTCGCCGTCCAACACGCCCGCGTCGGCCAAATCGACAACAACCCCCGCACCCTGCGCCGCCTCGTCCTCAAAACACTCAACTGGTGAGCAAGCCGAGCCCGCAAGCGTTCAACCTGGCTGGCCGAGTTGCTGTAGTCACCGGAGCGACGGGAGGGCTGGGGAATTCCGTCGCTCGGGGCTTGGCCGACCACGGCGCGTCGGTCGTAATCGTTGGTCGGTCCATCACGCAATGTAGGCAGATCCAGCGAGAGATCGAGCAATCGGGTGGACGAGCTATCGCTGTCGCCGCGGACATCACCAGTCCCGAGGACCGCCGCCATATCGTCGCGACCTCAGTCGCCGCCTTCGGGAGCCTCGACATTTTGATCAACAACGCCGGTGTTGCACGCCGGTCTCCGGCGTCCGAGATTACCGAAGAACTCTACGACCAGGTACACGATGTCAACACAAAGAGTGCGTTCTTCCTATGCCAAGACGCGTACCCCCATCTGCGCCGCCACGGGCGCGGAAGCATTGTCAACATCGTCTCGATCGGGCTGTGGAATAGCGGAGTCGGGTCTCTCCTGTACCGCTCGTCGAAAGCCGCCATGCAAGCCACCACCATGGTTCTGGCGAAGGAATGGGCCAGCGCAGGAGTCAGAGTGAACTCAATCGCGCCTGGCGCCATGGAGGTCGGAATGGGAGCCGCGATCTCGTTCGAACACACGCAGCAACACCTCGACAGGACGCCGATGCGACGACTGGGCCGCGGCGACGAGGTCGTCTCAGCCGTCGTCTATCTCGCCAGCGATTCATCGAGCTTCACCACAGGATCAACTCTTAGGGTCGACGGCGGCGCGATATCAATCTAACCGCCCGGGGCCCTCAAACACGACCCTGACAGAAATATTGCCCGGCCTTTCGGCGACGCCCACCAACGTGTAACGTGAGTCACCATGAATAGTCCTAACATAGGCATGTTTAACCCGACCGGTGCACTTCGCCGCGGAAAGCCCGAATCCGAGCCCGCGGCCCCGGTTACTGCGGTCGGCGGCCGGGGCCGGCTCTTCGGTCAAGTCGCACTTATTGGCGGTGGTGGTGGTGGAATCGGCCGCGCGGTGGCGCAGCTGTTCGTCAGCGAAGGCGCCTCGGTGATCATCGCCGATCGACCTGAGTCTGAAGGGAAGAAGGTCGCCGAGTCATTAGGGATCCACGCCGAGTTCGCAGAGGTCGACGTGCGTAACGCCCGCGACTGGGCAGCGGCCGTCGACACAAGCCAAAACCGCTTTGGAACTCCTCCCAATGTATTCGTCCAGGTTGCAGGAGTGATGGTCGGTGGTGCAGTTGACACCACGAACGAAGAAGCCGTCCGCCTCGCGTTCGAGGTCAACGCTCTCGGAAACTTCCTCGGGATCCAAGCAGTCGTCCCTGGTATGAAAGGGGCGCGGCGCGGGTCGATTGTCATCGTCACGTCGATGGCAGGCGTTAGCTATGGAGTAGCCGGTTTAGCACCATACTCGATGAGCAAAGCCGCCGCCTCCGCGCTAGTCCAATGCGCTGCCCTTGATCTAGGCCAGTACGGTATCCGGGTAAATTCAGTCGTGCCCGGACAAATCGACACCCCCATGTCACGTAATGCGGGGGTCTCGCCGGACCCAGCGTTCTTCGCCAAAATGCCCATACCTCGGATGGGCCAGCCTCGAGACATCGCCCATGCGGCGCTGTACTTGGCGTGCGAAGAAAGTTCGTGGGTGACCGGAACACACCTTCTTGTCGATGGCGGCATGGACGCTGGGCCGGTCTTGGGTTAACCCCAGGGATCAGAACCTCATTCAACATCAATTGAAGTAACAAGGAGTATATATGAGCGACCAAGCTTTGCTGGTCATGGACTATCAGCCAGTGATCCTAGGGTCAGTCGGTGGGGAGGACAGTCCTGCACTGGCTGCTGCGCAGACTGCTGTTGACGCTGCTCGCAACGCCGGAGTCCCGGTCATCTTCGTACGTGTCGCCTTCCGCGCCGGCTATCCTGAGATTAATCCGGACAACAAAGGCTTTGCGCCGCTGGCCAATTATGGCGACGTGTTCGTTGAGAGCGAGCCGACTGCGCAGGTCCATCCAAGCCTCAACCCCGCGCCGAACGAAGCCATCGTCACCAAGCGCCGGATGAGTGCCTTCGCGGGTAGCGATTTGTCAGCCGTCCTTGGTGGATTCGGTGTCACCCATCTCGTTCTGGCCGGTCTTACGACCAGCGGGGTCGTTCTCTCGACCCTGCGTCACGCCAGCGACGCCGATTTTGAATTGACGGTTCTCGCCGATGCGTGCGCAGACACTGACCAAGACGTTCACAATATCTTGGTGGAGAAAGTATTCCCCGCTCACGCCGACGTTGTTAGCGCGAAATCGTGGGCGGCATCGCTTTAACCTGTTGCCAATCGCGTTCAATGCTTCGAAACGCAAAGGGACGGCCCATCGGCCGTCCCTTTGCCCTTGTCTGAGTCAGATCAACTTGCCTGCGCACCAACAGGCGTTGTGAGATCCAATGCAATATCTACGATCATGTCTTCCTGACCTCCAACTAGTTTGCGTCGTCCGGCTTCCATCAAGATGGTGCGAACATCGACTCCGTAGCGGACGCTCGCGGCTTCCGCGTGACGAAGAAAGCTTGAGTAAACGCCGGCGTACCCCAAAGTTAGAGTTTCTCGATCGACGCGAACAGGGCGGTCCTGTAATGGGCGAACTATGTCATCCGCTGCATCCTGCAGTGCAAATACATCACACCCGTGCCTCCAACCTAGAATGTCGGCGACAGCGATAAACGCTTCGATGGGACAGTTGCCCGCTCCAGCGCCGTGTCCTGCGAGCGAGGCGTCTACGCGGAAGACCCCGTTCTCTACCGCGGTCACCGAATTGGCGACCGAAAGGGAGAGATTCTCGTGGGCGTGGATACCGATCTCAGTTTCGATGTCCAGGACGTCGCGGTACGCCCGCACCCGTTCGCGAACACCATCCATCGTTAGTCGGCCACCCGAATCTGTGACGTACACGCAATGCGCGCCGTAGCTCTCCATCATTCTGGCCTGCGCGGCGAGAACTTCAGGCTCTGCCATGTGGCTCATCATTAGAAATCCGGAGACATCCATCCCGATCTCGCGCGCTTTGCTGATGTGCTGCGCGGACACGTCGGCCTCCGTGCAGTGCGTGGCCACGCGAACTGAGCGAACGCCGAGATCGTATGCTCGCTCGAGCTCTTCTATAGTTCCAACACCTGGAAGCAAGAGGGTCGTCAAGCGAGCATTCGTGATGTTCTGGGCCGCGGCCTCAATCCATTCCCAGTCAGTGTTAGACCCGGGGCCGTAGTTCAGTGACCCACCGGCTAGCCCGTCGCCGTGTGCGACCTCAATCGCGTCGACACCAGCGGCATCCAGGGCTGCTACGATCTTGCCCACGTTCTCCGGGGTAATGCGATGCCGCACTGCATGCATCCCGTCGCGCAACGTCACGTCCTGCACGAAAATCGTTGTCTCACTCATGCGATGCATCCTCTTTCTTCTGAGCAATTCGTTCAGCTACCTGCAGACCGGCCGAGGTCATGATGTCGAGATTGCCGGCGTACGCAGGCAGGTAATGTGCTGCGCCCTCTACTTCGAGGAACACAGACACCTGATGTGTCGGCGCCTCCTGCGTCCCGGAATCGAGCAGCGTGTGCACCGGTTGGTCGTTCGGAATAGCGTTGATCTGGACACCTTGCTTTAGTCGGTACCCCGGCACATACGCTGCTACGTCTCCCACCATTTTCTCGATCGACGCTCGAATCTCGTCGTGAGTCGCGGAATCTGGGGCATGAACCAAACAGAACACCGTGTCCCGCATTATGAGGGGTGGTTCGGCGGGATTTAAAATGATGACTGCTTTGCCACGACCCGCACCGCCCACCGAGCAGATAGCCTCAGACGTTGTCTCGGTAAACTCATCAATGTTGGCGCGCGTACCCGGTCCGGCAGATCGCGATGAGATAGAAGCCACGATCTCGGCATAGGCGACAGGCGCGATGCGGGAGACAGCCGCAACGATGGGAATCGTTGCTTGACCACCACAGGTCACCATGTTGACGTTCGGTGCATCGATGTGGTCGCCCAGATTCACGGCGGGTACGACGAACGGCCCCAGAGCTGCTGGTGTTAGGTCGATCAACCGCTTACCTAAAGGGCTTAAAATCGCGTCATTCGCCTCGTGAGCTTTTGCCGAAGTCGCGTCGAATACGATCTCAATCTCATCGAAGACACTCATCCGAGCCAATCCGCTGACGCCCTCATGGGTAGTGGCAACACCTTTGGAAGCTGCACGCGCCAGACCATCCGATGCCGGGTCGATGCCGACCATCGCTGCTACCTCAAGGTATTGCGACTGCTCGATCACCTTAATCATAAGGTCGGTGCCGATGTTTCCGGACCCGATGATCGCAACCTTTGTCCGTGTTGGACCTGTCTTGGGCCTAACACTCATAGTGAACTCCTCAATCTGTTGACATCGTTGGAAATCGAGCCGTAACCGAACCGAGCCCTGTGATATGAGCGGTGACCACGGACCCGGGCTTCACTGGCCGCATCGGCCCAAGGGCTCCGGAAAGGACGACCTGCCCTGCCCTCAAGGGTTCTCCGAACTCTCGAGCTCGACGCGCCAGCCAGGTCAACGCGTGAAGTGGATCGCCAAGACAGGCCGCCCCGTCGCCAGCTGACACCAGTTCATCGTCGATTGTCATAGTCATCTGCGCTTCGACCGGTACAAACTCGGCCAGCGACTTACGGATCGAACCGAGAACGTACACGCCACTCGAAGCGTTATCGGCAACAGTGTCGGCAAAAGATATGTCCCAGTCCATAATTCGACTGTCGACGATTTCTAAGGCGGCCGTCGCGTAGGCTACGGCCGCCCTGCACTGCTCGACGTCGAGGTCTCCGTCGGCGAGATCTCGATCGAGTACAAAAGCTATCTCAGCCTCAGCCTTTGGTTGCAGCAGCCGCTCCATCGACACCGTGTCTCCGTCTGCGTACTGCATGTCCTCGAAAAGGACCCCAAAATCAGGCTGATCGACCCCGAGCTGGACTTGGACCACCTCAGACGTCGCCCCAATCTTCCGGCCGACGACCTTCGTGCCCTGCCACTGTCTGGCCGTATTGAACAGAGTCTGGATCTGGTACGCCGAGTCGACATCATCGGCCTTGATGAGGTCGATGATCGGAGCGCACGGCTGACCTGAAAGAAACGCCTTAGTGAGCCTTTCAGCTGCTGCTTCGATGTTGGGATCGACAGGAGCCGATCCGGGGTTGATGGGGATGTTTGAGCTCATAGCTACTTTCGGATTGTCTGCGACTATCATGATCATCTTCGTAATGGATTACGCTGTAAGTCGAACAGTTGGTTCCACTGAGTGGAATGCGTCTAGCCCGCGTGACGAGCAGGGAGTGCAGCGTTGCAACAACACCTCGACCCAAACTCTGTGCTCGGTAAAGCCATCGCGATTCTTGACGCGTTTCAGGCCGATGGCCGCGTAGTACCTCTGTCCGAACTCGCATCCCGGACCGGGATTCCGAAAACAACGGTCCATAGGATTGCCAATGACTTAGTCTCAGAAAAACTTCTAGCCCGGTCGGACGCCGGCTACAGACTTGGTAATCGTCTTTTCGAGCTCGGAATGCGAGCCTCGCCCGAGCGTGGGCTGCTGGAGGTAGCCACACCATTCATGCAAGACCTTTTTGTCCGTACGACGGAGACCGTCCATCTCGGGCTACTCGATGGCGACGAGGTGATCTACGTATCAAAGATAGGCGGGCACCGCCAAGCGGCTTCACCGTCGCGCGTAGGTGGCCGTATGCCTCTGTACTGCACTGCGATTGGTAAGGTTCTTCTCGCTTCTTCGGACAATCGTTTCATTCAGGACTATCTCACTCGCCCGTTCGAACGAAGAACCCGGCACACCATAGTCGGCCCCGGCATGCTTTACCGTCAGCTTGGGAACATAGCCAAGGAAGGCGTGGCGTTTGAGGTCGAGGAATCGACGCTAGGGATCGTCTGTCTCGCGTCGCCGATTCTTGACGGCGCCGGAGCCCCAATCGCCGCGCTGAGCGTGACTGGACCTGCGCACCGCTTCAACCCCCGTCAGCATGTGGATGCGGTGCGTGCGGCAGCGGATGGCGTGGCACTGACGCTAGCCCGGCAGTCTCACATTGTCGATACCCAAAAGCGCCTGTCTTGACAATAGATTGCGAGCTATCACGCTGTCCCACCGCGGCTGCTGAGGATCCAAACCAGCGCCATCTGAGAACGTCCGCGCAAGTCCTGCCGGAATCCGAGTCTGTTAGACCCTTGGAGCCACGCATCTCACGCCACTAGCATGCCCACTTTGGCGCGACTATGCGCTGGGCGTTGAACGCCGAATGCGGCCACCCAACCGGGGCGGCCGCATTCAGCACGCCAAATTCACCTAACTGACTCCCCACAGCGCCTCGAACTCGGCTTGGTAATCTGTTGGTAGCGCTGGTACACCGGTGCCATCAGGGACGTTTTCTGGCGTCAGCACTGCGAGCGGATAGTGGCCACCATCGGGGTGAGGCGCTCCCGAATCAATGGCTCGGAGCACCGAATCGATCAGTCCCCACGCTTGAAGGGTCGGGTTCTGGTTGACCCACCAGGCGTTGGTTCCGTCACGAAGTGAGGCAATCGAATCGGCGTCAGGCGTATTGCCGAAGATCTTGATGTCCTTGAGGCCTGCCTGGCGGAGGGCCGGCGCCACGCCGTTCGCAACATTTCCGATAACGGTGTAGGCGTATTTGACTGTAGGATCCGATTGTAGCTTCGATACGATGGCACTCGCTGTTTTCGGTGTTCCTAAGTCCTGCGGCTGCACCAATGTGGTGCTTACTTTGCAATCCGGGCACTTCTCTTTCAGTGTGCTCGTGAAGGCATTGTCGGTTGCTTCAATGATCGGAAATGGGAGGGTAAACATCGCGACATTGGCAGTGCACTTAGAGTCTCGCATCACCAAATTCGCTTGCAGTTCGCCGATTTCCTCCGCAGTGACAGGGCCGTTGCTTACTGCAGCGAATCCGGGCACCGATGTGGGTTCGTCAGCGACTGAGGTCATCCCCACGACAATTCCTGCATTCTTAGCGGCATCTAGCTGCTTTTGCATGCCAGCGGCAGGGAACGCCTGAACCCAGATTGCAGTGGGTTTCTCGGCGATTGCCTGATCGAACTTCACCAGCATGTCGGGCAAGTTCCCGTCGAAGTTCAGTGTCTTGGAGGACCAACCGATCGACTCGGCAGCTACGGCCATACCCTTAGCGCCGTCCTGGACCGACGGAATGGGGCTCGCCAAGAAGACTATAGAGCCCCCAGGCTGGGCCGGTTTGCTCAGTGGAACGTAGCCACCCGGTGGAGACGCCGGTAGCGATGTCGGGAGCTCATTCCATGGCTGCAAGAACTCATCGGCCGCGGTTATGCACTCCTGCGACCCGGCGCCTGCGGCGCCTGACGACGAGTCATCGCTGCATGCGGCCAAGCCCCCACCAATTAGAAGCGCCGATGCAGCAACCGCTACGATCCTCGCCCGCCTTGGGGACGGCTCAATTGCTCGTCCTCGGTTCATGTTCCACACTCGGCATCTGACCTTCCAGTAGCTGCTCGACCTGTCCGGCACCCCGCATCGCTGCACACTTGTCATCGACTAGCGGGATGACGTCGAGCGTGGGTTGTCCTAGAGAGGCATGAGCTGAATATGCGCATGATAACTATCATGACACCTCTACTGTAGTAGTGGCATCAATCACAAAGCAAGACTTTTATGGCACCAATCGCTACGAGACACCAGCCGTCAACCGACTGCGCCGACGCTCAAGGGACCGCCCTCACCGGGCAGTCCCTTCAGCGGACGCTGGTCTTGCAAATCCGGTGAAGCTACGGCCACTCGATCGCATCGGGGGTTGTGAAGTTCACGGATTTGATCTCCACGTACTCCTCGATTCCGTACGCGCCAAACTCACGTCCCAGGCCCGACTGCTTGTAGCCACCAAACGGTGCATTGACGTTGATCCGGCCACCGTTCACACCAATCATGCCGACTTTGACTCGCGCCGCGACGCTGGCGGACTGTTTCACGTCGGGCCCGAACACGGCACCGACGAGGCCGTAGTCAGATGCGTTGGCGATGTCGACCGCCTCATCCACACTGTCATAGGGCATGATGGCGAGCACGGGGCCAAACACTTCTTGCTGGGCTATGGCCATGCCCTTCGTGACTTCCGTGAATACGGTAGGTGCCACAAAGTGGCCCACGTCTGGAACCGTCGCATCCTTACCACCCGTGAGGAGTCTTGCACCCTCTGCGTTTGCGGTCGCAATGTGCTCGAGGATGCTGTCCTTCTGCTTCTTTGATATGACCGGACCCATGGTGGTTGCCGGCTCAAGAGGATCGCCGAGTTGAAAAGCTTCAGCGGCTTCCTTCGCTATCTTCTCGGCCACATGTAGGTCTTCGCGCGGCACGATAAGGCGTGACAACGCTGCGCAGACTTGGCCAGAGTTGGTGAAGCATCGGGCAACGGTGGCTGCGGTTGCCTTGGCAACGTCGGCGCCGGGCAGGACGACAGAAGGTCCCTTTCCGCCGAGTTCGAGCGCCACGCGCTTAATCGATTGCCCTGCAACGGATGCGAGGTGCTTACCGATGGCGGTGGAGCCCGTGAACGAAATCACTCCTACGCCCGGGTGGCTTACCAACGCATCTCCGACCACATCGCCAAGTCCGGTAACGACGTTGAACACTCCGGGTGGAGCGCCCGCGTCGATGAATGCGTTAGCGAGCGCATAGGCGCTGTGCGGCGCCAATTCCGAGGGTTTCAAGACAACCGTACAACCTGCGGCGATTGCCGCACCGATCTTTGCGATTGCTTGGTGAAGGGGAAAGTTCCATGGCGTGATTGCGACGGCTACTCCTATCGGCTCGCGAACGACTAAAGTTGAGCCAATCTGCTCGGTCCATCCGAAGGCTAGCGCCGAGTCACACAGCGATTCCAGAACCTCGATTGGTCTGCTCACCTGGACTGCCACCGACACATCCAGAGTCGTTCCAACCTCGCAGCTGATGATCTCGGCGATTTCATCAACGTCGTGCCGGAGCGATTGAGCGACCTTCCGGAGGATGTCTACTCGCTCCTTGACCGGTGCCACAGACCACGTTGCAAACGCTGCACCCGCCGAAGCCACCGCCCGCTCCACATCTGCGACGCTTCCATGACACACCTCGGATATGACGGCTCCGGTCGTCGGATTCTGCACAACAACCTTGGCGCTCGAGGTCGACTCGACCCAACTGTTCCCGATGAACTGCAGACCGGCCCGACTCAAGATGCTCACTGCGACCCCGCAATGCTGTCAGCAATCTGAAATTGAACGATGGCCTGGTCACTCACGATCTTGCCCATCACGCCACGAACAACGTCGTGGGCAGGATGCTTGCTGTAAGCCTTCCAGCCGTCCGCGTTGTCGAAATCGGCAACCAGAGCATAGTCACTACCGTTGGCGCGAACGCCGACATCGGGTCCGTGGGAGAAGGCAACGACGTCAGGGGACTGAGCGCCGAGGTCATCGAGGACACGCTTTACTTCGGCGGCCTCCTCGACGGAGAGTTCATGATTCCAGTTCATCAGCACGACGTGTCGCAGCATGTCAGCTCTTCCCTCCAACAGAAATGGGTTCAACGGTCGCTAGAGACGGCTCGCCGTCCAACAAGAACGACACCTGCACCCTGTTGTACTCTTCCGCTTGCTCATATTGAGGCCAATGTGCTGCGTTCTTAATCAGATGGAATCGGACATCTGGTATGTGTGAGAACCCTTCCTTCGCGTCGTCGTAGCTATGGATGGGATTGTGGTCACTCCAGATGACGAACGTGGGCGCCGTGATGCCAGCGAGTCGCTCCGGGGTCAACCAGTAGTTTTTAGCGTCCTCAGGGTCAAACAATCTGCTGAACAGCTTGGTCAACGATTCTTTGATCCCTGGTTGACGATAGATCGCTTGCCGGATCTTGACGAACTCTTCGGGCACCTGGGACGGATCCGCAAACAGCCATTCGATCCGTGATCGCACAGCTTCATCGCTCGTCTGCTGAAGCGAGTTCGTTGTCCGTGCAAGGAGGTCGCTGACATCGTCCGACTGATGCTTTTTGGTGGCAGGTAACCCGCCCGAGGTATTCAGTATGAGCTTGTTGACGCGATCGGGATGATTGATCGCCATCCAAGCAGAAATTCGTCCCCCAAAAGATTCCCCGCAAAAGTCGGCTTTTTCGATTCCCGCAACATCCAAGAACCGGACTACGTGGTTAAGGACATCAGCTGTGGTGTAGTCAGATGATTCCGGCGCATCGGTGAAACCATGTCCAAGCATGTCAATCGCGTACGACTTGCGATGCGGCGAATGCGCCTCCAGGTTTCGTATCCACGTCTCTGCGTGCCCGCCACCACCGTGCAAAAACACGATCGGGTCGCCCTCTCCCGCCTCGATGCTTCGGGTCCTGACGCCATCGACGTCGTAAAACCGTTGCTCGTAGGCAGTACCCAGCAAATCAACCCACACCGTATCCATCTGTCCCATATCGATTCCTTTCGTTGAATAACGAACGCACAGCGAGCACCGCCGACCGGTGACTCACGAACCGGCCATGTGGGACACAAGGCGCGCCGAGACACGTGCGGGAGTCGACCCATCCGGCGAACCGCACGACCATTATCCGGAGCCCCTGCCGAACTGTTGACCGAGAACGTTGGTTCCGACCGTGTGCTCGATGTAGACCGTTTGACCGGGCACTGAGCAACTCATCCCAATGCCGCGGGTGCTTGTTGGCACCGTCACTTATCCATTAGAATATGTTCATGGTAACTATGTTAACGCAACGAGGCAAGGTGCTGACCGTTATTGTCGCTGGAGGATCAACCATCGACGAGACGAGTACCAGGTGACAAAACCATTGACCTTCTTGTTCGGCGGTGCGTATGACCGCGTAGCGAACATAGGGAAAGTGGCTGCAGATCATGGTCTTTCAATCGAGACCGAGATACTGCCCAGCCCGAAGGACGCGTTCGCGGCTCTTCGCGACTCCGCGGACGTCGCAGGCGGGGAGATGTCGGCGTCGTTCTTCATGACGCAATATTCGAAGGATCCGGCCGGCTGTGAACTCGTGGCCTTGCCCGTATGGGTGTCTCGCGCTTTCCGGCACTCCAACATCTACGTACGCGACGGATCCGACATCACGAACCCGTCCGAACTCAGGGGTAAACGGATAGGTCTACCCGAGTACGGGATGACGATGGCCGTGTGGCTGCGCGGAATCTTTGCCGACGATTACGGCCTGCTGCCACGAGATGTGCAATGGGTGTCACACCGGACCCCGACCGGCCTGGATCCCGAAACGCTCATCTATCCAGCCGATGTCGACATCACATCCGCCCCAGAAGGGGTCTCATTGCCCGAACAGCTTAGGGATGGCTCGATAGATGCTTGGATCGGAGCAGGTAGTGCGCCGCGGCCCGCTGGCGTTCGCCGGTTGTTTCTAAATGCGACAGAACAGGAACGAGATTTCTACTTCCGCACTAACATCTTCCCAGTCATGCACGTGTTGGTGATGAAGAGGCAGCTCGTGGAGTCCGAGCCGGGTCTTGCACAGAAAGTGTTCACGATCTTCAACGAGAGCAAGATCGCCGCGCAGAACAAGCTTTGGTCCACAAGTGTTTCATATCCCACTCTGCCATGGACGTTGGCAGCTGTCGAAGACCAGGCCGCTCTGATGGGCACCGACTATTGGCCCTACGGTGTCGAACGAAACCGGCCCACTTTGGAGGCACTCGTCCGCTATATGAATAGCCAACACTTGACCTGGAGACACTTGCCCCTCGAGGACTACTTCATGGGAATCGAGCCGCCGAGCTAGCTGGCAAGCGACCGCGCGGCCCGTGATACTCGCGGGCCGCGCGATTATGGCTTGTCAGATGTCAGCGCACTCAGGATGGGCACCCGCCTCACGGAATGGCGGGATCAGCTCTAACGTGCAACGTGCACACCGCGGGACCGCATCAATCTCACCGAGCGAGTCCAAGTAAGCGTCGCGTTCGGCGATCTTCGGCAGCAAAGTCTCAGCCGCAATGGTCGCTAACGGCATAAGAGACCCGGCGCGCGCACCAGCTCGGGCGAAAGAGGAGACGTCCTTGCGCATGACAACCTGGGAAGGCGCCGTCCCCGGGGGCGCACTACGGCGAAGCCGGTCGTGAAAGCCCCACGTGCGCACAGCTCTTGAGTCAGCGGAGCTCGTGGTCAGAACCGAACTCAACGCATCCTCCGAAATACCGTGAGCTCGAACGAATTCCATGGCTTCCATCTCGAGTGCGTATGAGGAGATGGTCATGAAGTTGACCGCCAACTTCATTGCCGAGCCAGCACCGGCGGGTCCCACGACAAAGACATCGCGGGCGATCGCTTCAAGAACCTCGCGCACAGACCCGACCGTCGCGTCGTCGCCGCCCACCATGACCGTGAGTTGCCCTGTCTTGGCGCGCGCCACCCCACCTGCGACAGTTGCGTCGATTACCTTTACCCCAGCTGGCGCCACGGCGGCCGCAAGCTCCTGCACGAACGCCGGCGTTACAGTGCTGTGAATTATCAGGGTTCTCGGTAGACCTGTCGCAACCACCTCGTCTGCGACCGAAGCGACCTGCGCTTCGTTAAGTACAACGACGCCGATGGCATCCGACTCTTGAGCGAGCTCTTTCACTGACGAGCAGCCCACCATGTTCTCTTCCGAAGCCAGCCGCTCGACAGTTTCCGGCCGAACGTCGTACAGGTGAGTCTTGAAACCTGCGCGTGCGATGGCCCGGGCGATCTGCTCGCCCATGTTGCCCAGCCCAATAATTCCAACCTTCACTTCTTCTCCTTAACGTCGTTAGCAAGGCCGATAGAACGAATCACGAACTGCGACAACGGTATATAGGGGGCTCACAGCTGGGGTTCGATCCGCAGCTGCAATGGACGGTCTGCGTCATTGCGTCCCAGGTCGGCGAGAGCTTCACCGATCGCTGTGAGGGGATATGCACGCGAGCTGATGCGATCGAGATCGACCGTTTGCTCATTGATGGCCAGCACTGCTCGGCGTAGGGATTTCTCGGTTTTGCTCAGCGGCCCCACCAGGGTCAGCCTGCCCGTCACTATCTGATCAATCTGTAGATTGATCGAGCGATTCGGACCTTTGATTCCTGCCAGGACCAGCCGACCTCCTCTTGCAAGCGCCACGAGTGCCTGCTTCACAGTCGAAGTTGCTCGTGGGGTGGTGTCGATGACGACGTCCACGTCATCACCGAGCAAGTCCCGCAGTTCTGCAGCATCAGTTCCGGTCAACACTGCCGCGCGGTGAACCCCTAGCGCCAGCGCAACGTCGAGTTTTGGTCGATCCTGCTCCAGACCCAGAATGGTGACGTCCGTTGATCCGAGCATCGTCGCCGCGACAGCAGTGGCGACGCCGCGGGGGCCTGCACCCAAGACTGCGACAGTCGTTTCCGAGTGCACATTCCCCGCAACGCCTGCCCACTCGAATCCGTTTGCCATGGGGTTGTGAAAGGCAGCTGCAGCCAGCGACACATCCTGGGCCAATGGAATTACCGTCGATCCGGGGGCCAGATACATGTGAGTCGCGATTCCACCCCACAATCCTGGGCTGAGGCTGGGCGAGAGGGTCCCGTACGATCGCGCACGGCAGTCGCGCCCAGCCAAACAGTCAGCGCATTCCCCACATCGAATCGCAGAGTTGACCACCACCCGATCACCGGCCTTGACACCCCACCGACGACTAGCCTCTCGGCCGATCTCCACGACGCGACCTACCGGTTCGTGACCGATGACCATGGGCAGCGGATAACCAGGTAGCTCGACGTTGAAGAAATCGAGGTCCGATCCGCAGAGCGCGTTCACCTCGACCTCGAGTAAGCCATCATTCTCGCCGATGATTGGCCGGTCGAAAGTCCGAATCTCAACCGTCTGAGGAGCTGTCACCACGGCGGCACTCGCCTGGTCTGCGTTCACAGATCTAGTACCAACTTCGGCGTTTTCGACCGACCAACACATATCAGCATCGTGCCTTCTTCATCGTGCTCCTCGGGCGTCATCAGACTTCCGCGGTGCTCCGGAACGCCTTCAAGGACGCGAGATTCGCAACTTCCGCAGTAACCCTCGTGACACGACGAATCGATATCTTCGCGGACTGTCATAACCGCGTCCAGAATGCTTTCATCAGCACCGACATGCACGGTGACCCCAGACTCGCGCAACTCGACGTCGAAGCCAGCGGGGTCGTTTTCGACTTCCTCGCGCTTGTCGTCCGGGGCAGTGAACCGTTCGATATGCAGCGCCGGCCCGATACCGGCAGACTCGCATTCCGCGGTCACCGCATTAAGAAGCCCAGTGGGACCGCAGCAATACAGGTGGGATCCCTCGCCCACTGATGCTACGGCTCGCGACACATCAATCAAGCCAGCTGAATCTAGCGGAACAAGAGTGACGAGGTCACCGTACTCGGCCTTCAACTCGTCGGCGAACGCCATCGAAGAAAGGCTGCGACCACCATAGATCAGTCTCCAGTCCTGGCCGCGGCGAGCCACCGCCTCTATCATTGCCTTGATTGGGGTGATGCCGATTCCCCCGGCGATAAACAGGTATGATTTTGCGTCCTCGATAAGAGGAAAGAGGTTCTTCGGAGCTTTCGTGATCAGCTTCGTACCGACCGATACATCGCGGTGAATCTCCAACGATCCTCCGCGCCCTTGTTCTTCGCGTAATACGCACACGGTGTACTGGCTCGTGTCGCGTGGATCACTACATAGCGAGTAATGGCGCGACAGACCCGAAGGTAGGTGGAGTTCAATGTGTGCACCTGCATCCCAAGCAGGCAACGCTGCACTCTCGGTTGGCTCGAGTCGAAGCATGACCACGTCAGGAGTGATCTCCAGACGATCGGCGACGCGAACTGCGTGGCGGGTTATCGATCCAGTGTTGTTCATAGGAAACTTCTTTCTACGATTTCTGGAAGGTCACTATGACAACGCATGTCGTGCAACCATTCGATCTGATCAGGGTCGGAGCGGCATGACGACGTCGTAGCGCGTCCACCGTCGACCGCCTTCAGGGCCCTCTTCGAGGATCTGCTTCCCGTCGGGGTCTGGGCGGACACCGTTAGCCAGCAACAGGCGCAGCATCTTGGTCAGGCTGCCCTGTGCCTCTTCACCTCCCTGTTCCCACAGCAGCATCGGCCGGCCGATGCATACATGGGGCCCGGCCCCAAAGGAGAGGCCGAAAGGGGAAGCATCAGCTTCCGTTGGCTTCCTGTACGGGTTGTATTGCCGCGCATCGTCACCAAACACGTTCGTGTCGAGATCTGCTGGCCCGATCCATCCGGCGACCCAGGAACCGGCAGGGATCTCGCGACCTGTGGACTCAAGCTTGACGTCATTCGGGGCGATTCGAACCAGATACGGGCGAGTCGCCCGGTGCAGTCGCAGCGTTTCTTTAACGGCCCGATTGAGGAATTCCTTTTTGCCTGTGTTGGCAAGGTCTTCGGGATGTTCCGTCAACCACGGAATGATGTCGTCAAGAGCAAACGCTGCTTGCGCCACAGGATTGTTAATAGCTCCCGCAAGCAATGCCATCATTTCGCGGAAGATATGCTCGGTATCGGGCTCTTCGTCGCCGGCAGCGATGATTAAGCTAGTCAGAAGGTCACCTGGTAGCGCATCCTTCCTCGCTTTATCATCTCCTGCAGCTGTCACCAGGTCTCGGCGCCTAGCAAAGGCGGGATCGAACATCTCGGCGCGAAACTGCTGACGTGCCAGGCGAGCGGCGTCAACGATCGCCTTTCGCTGTTTCTCTTCGGGCGAGTATTCGACGGTCAAGCCATGCAACACAGGAACAGCTAACTCCTGGAAGTGTGCCACCGCTTCGGCGTTATCGACACCGTCTACACCTACCAAGGCCGCGGTCAGTCGCCAGTTAACAATCCGCGCAAACTCTAGAAGATCGAAATGAACGCTCGCCGAATCCGGTTCCGAATCACCCCGAATGCGTTCCATGGTTTCCGCGAATACATCCTCGAACATGCGGCCTTCGGCACCCCATGGTTGTTTGGGTCCGATCATTTTCATCAACGAGCGACGTCGAGCCATATGCGCGCGTCCATCGATCGCGACCAGCGTGCCGCCGATAAATTCCTGGGATTCGTTCTTTGTACCCTCGAGAACGAAGTCACGACCGCGCTTCAGCACCTCTTCGACTTCACGATATTCGGTCAACTTGATAAAGCTGTCCGGGTCCCACGCCTTTGTGGCGACAGCAGGCGCTCTCGTGACATCAGCGTCTCTGGTTGCGTTCATGTTGAGTTCCTCACGGAGAAGTTGCCTTTGAATTCCTCAGAAGTCTGTGTACGACCTTTGAACGGCTCGGTGTCTTGTCCCAGTGTCGGAGCGGGGCTCAGATCGGTCGGCCTAAGTCCGTCGAAAAGGAACGGCGCACGAAAAGTACGTACCGTCCCCTCGGACGGGTGGACCGCCGTCTGGATCAATCCGACAGCACTGAGGTGCGGATCCTCCAGCAAGTCCTCGATCGACTTCACAGGGGCATGGGGTACGTCAATCTCGTCTAATACTTTCAACCAGTGGCCCGTCGACTGTTTCAACAGTTCTTTGGCGACGAAGGAGTAAATTTCGTCGATGTTTGCTGTCCGCCCCGCGATGGAGGAGAATTGCGGATCCTCGACGAGGTCGGCGCGATCAATGTGCCTCAGAAATGATTCCCAGTGTTTATCGGTGTAGAGCATCAGACTGATGTAGCCGTCGTCAGTAGAGAATGGACGGCGGTGGGGAGACGCCGTCCGCGGGTACAACGCTGGGCCGGCCGGCGGGTCGTAGGTCAGGCCTCCCATCTGTTCCGCGGTTGTGAAGGCTGCCATCGTCTCGAACATCGGTATCTTCACCGATTTCGGTCCATCTCCCATCGCCCTTGCTGCAAGTGCGGCGCAGATCGCCAGCGCGGCGTACATTCCGCTTGTCTTATCCGCAATCGCGGTACGGACATATGACGGTTCGTCCCCGTTTCCTTGCACCCACGCAAGCCCTGACATGGCTTGAATGGTGTCGTCGTAGGCAGGCATCGCCTCATAGGGGCCGGGCCCAAAACCAACCAGCTCACAGAGCAACGCCGATGATCCCGCCGCTGCGAAGTCGTCCTCGGTAAGCCCAAGGCGTCCGGCCGCCTGAGGACGCATGTTGTGAACTACCACGTCATAGTCAGGAAGCCGCGCCCGGAGCAAGTCGCGGTCCTCTTCGGTGGAGAAGTCCAGAACGATCGAGCGTTTACCTGCATTGAGTGCGAGGAAGATTGATGACATGCCAGCCGTCTTGCTAGCGGTCAAGTGCCGCACTACATCACCCCGCGGCGGCTCGATCTTATCGACCTGGGCACCCATTTGAGCAAGCAGCAGCGTACAGAAGGGGCCAGACATCGTTCCAGTGAGATCGAGAACACGAACTGCGCCAAGCGGTCCGACGCTAGCAGTGTGTGCGTCCGGATTGGTTTTAACCATGCTGATGCCCTATTTCTCAGAATCCGGCAGGGGGCTCGTAGACGTCTTTTGCACGGATCGTCCGGACAAATGTGCGCGGGCGGTGTTCCTTCGGATCAACTCGTCCGTGCTCGTAGCAGAACTCGATCCCAAGGCCCGCCGGCAGACCCTCAAAGTAGAACCCTATCGAACCCGACGTTTCGTGTCGGATGAGGTCATCGCGAAGTTCGAGGCCGGCGCGACGGACGATAGCCCGAGCACGCATGACGTCATCGAATGTCTTGGTTTCGAAACACACGTGGTTGACGACACGGGGCGTGTCCGGCAGTCGCTGCAGCACGAGTGAGTGGTGCGCACCATCCGAGCCATGCAGGAAAGCCGTTGTGTCCTCAATGAAGTCGGACACCCCGAACCCCAGGATGTTCGTATAGAAGTCCAATGCCGCATCGAAGTCAGAGGCAGAAACTGCAACATGCAGCAATCGATCCAGGTGAGCCCACTTTGGCTGCTCCCCACCAGCAACTTCTGCGAGACCGTCGAAAATCTCGACCTCGGTGCCGTCCATATCGGTGAACCGAATCGCTTCACGGACTAGATCATCGCGAAAACTTTGGGATCGCTCGAAGGCGACACCGCCTCCAGCGAGCGCCTTCTCGACGTCGTCGAACGTTGTCTCACCATCGATCTGGAAGGCCATCTTCAGAAGCCCCTCAGGCCGCGACGGATCGCTCCGGAGTTCGATCCAATGATGCTGGCCGGCACCACCAAGGTGTGCGCTGTCCGACGTTCTGCGGTTTAGCTGAAGCTGACCGCTCACCTCGAACAGCTCAACCGCTTGATCGAGATCGAGAACATTCAGAGTGATGTATCCAAGATTTGAAATAAGCATTCGCTGCTCCAGGTCATGCCAGCCCGCCGGCTCGCCGAGTAAATGTATCTACTATGCGCAGAGTATATAGGAATGTGAGTAGTACCACAAATATGCGCTGGTGTTAGCTGGCTTTAGTCGTCTGGGGTGTCATTGGCCGACCCAACCGGCGCCGCTGCAGCCAAGGCAAGCAACAATGGCACCGCCTCCCGAAGGACATCGATCTGCTCCGCACTGAAGTCGCGCTCCAGTGCGATAGCGAGCCATACCTCACGTTCATGGCGCGCTGCAAGCACATCGTGGGCGGCAGGCGTTAGCGTCGCTAACACATTTCGTCGATCGGACCGATCCCGTTCCCTGCTGATCAATCCGCGTCGCTCGAGCGTCGACAGGCTCGACCACACAGTCTGAGTTCGAAGGCCATTCTCGACCGCTAGCTCACTCGCAGTCGCCGTCCCGCGACGAGCGACACTGCTTAGCAGAAGACTCTGAGACCAGGTCAGCTCGGTTTCACCACTCTCGCGGCGAATTTTCCGAATCAGCTGGCCGGCGGCGGTTCGGAGCTCAGTCGCAAGTTCCACGAAGTCAGTGCTGGTCATTAATGCGACGATGCCAGAAGTACTCGCTGCGTACACCCCGGATTGGCCTACAACAGACATCGCGGCCAGCCGTTCGCTTGCTCACCAGTTGAGTGTTTTGAGGACGAGGCGGCGCAGGGTGCGGGGGTTGTTGTCGATTTGGCCGACGCGGGCGTGTTGGACGGCGAGGTTGTTGAAGAGGACAAGGTCGTTGTTTGTGTAGTGGTGCATGTAGGTGTTGGCGTCGTCGTAGATGGCCGCGAAGAGGGTTTGTAGGAGTTCTTCGCCTTCCTCGGATCGTGGGCCGTACTCCACGATGTGGCTGGTGTTGAACTCGTTGACGAAGAGTGCCTTTTTGCCGCTGTGCGGCACGGTGATGACGATGGGGTGTTCGGTGGCTTGGACGGTCGATAGATCCGCGTCCTCGGGGTAGTTCGACAGGCGCATGCGTTTTTGTTCGGCGTCGGTGTCGTTGGTGTCGAACATGTTGTAGGCGTGCAGGTTCTCGATCTTGTCTTTGATGTCCTCGGGCAGGTTTTCGTAGGCGCGCACAGTATTGGCGAATGCAGTGGGCGGTGAGGTCGGTGAAACGTCCTGGGCGTAGAGGCAGGTGCCTGCGGCGATGTCTTGGCGGTACGCACCGTCGTTGTGGAACAGCAGCCGGCGACTTCCCGCCAGCGATGGGTTGTTTTCGATGACGTTGGACAGGTATTCCACTGTGGTGCCCCAGCGGAACGTGTGCAGCTCGCCCAGCGACGTGACGAACCGGTCCTGGTCTTCGTCGGCGAGTTCTTGCCCACGCACCAGCACGAATCCACCGGTGTCGAAGGCCTCACGAAGGACCGAGATCTCCTCCTCGGTAAACGGCACGCTCATGTCGAGGTCGTGGAGTTCGACGCCCACAGGTGCGTCGAGGGGAATGGCTTTCATGGTGTTTTCCTTCCAAGGGAGGGGTATCGGTCCCGCGGGGAGGGGCATCCGCCGGGAGACGTTCAGCACTACTGATCGATGATGATGATCACAGTAAGCATCTTTGGGGTGATGTGCAACACCCACCCACTCACACCGGACGCAGAAGCGCCCGCGCACCGCCTATCGGCGGGTCGGCGCCGCGGAAGTTCCACCGCTCACCTAAACTGTGTGAATGGTGGTCATAGAGACGGTGGTCATCAGTAAGGTCGCACTCGCTGCGTTACGGTCGCCGATCTAACGATGTCAGAACTGGCGGCTTGGAAGCCGAAGTGCAAATGGACGCCACAACGGCGGACCGGGGAGTGAGGGGCAGTGACTGGCGGAGTGCAAAGACCGATCAAACAGTCCGAGATCGTTGCACGTGCGATCACCGATCAGATCGTCAACGAGGCACTGGCGGAGGGAACTAGGTTACCGAACGAGCGGCAAATGCTCGACACCTACAAAGTGGGCCGAAGCACTCTCCGCGAGGCGTTACGCCTGCTCGAGAGTCGAGGCATCCTGACCATTCGCGCCGGCCGGGACGGGGGGCCAATCGTTCGCCAACCGCGCGCGGCCGATCTCGGCGAAGCCCTGACTCTCTTGATGCAGTACCAGGACGTACCGTTTTCCAAACTGTTCGAGGCCCGGCAGGCGCTAGAGCCCATGCTGGCCCGTATGGCGGCATCGAATATTGACGACGAAACCATCGCCAGGCTCAAAAGTATCAATAAGGAGATCACCGATAACATTGATGATCGCGATGTCTTCAGGGCGAAGAATGTTGAATTTCACGAGGTAATTGCTGCCGCCGCCAATAGCCCGGTGCTCGAGTTGCTTACCGCGATGCTCGAATCCGTCGCTGACGGTTTAGCTTTCGGTGTCGTTGCCGGCGACTTCACCCACCAGCATCGTACAAACGCCATCAAGGCCCACGAGCGAATCATCAAAGCGTTGGCGGCAAGAAGCGCTGAGGCCGCAGAAAAGGAAATGCGGCGTCACCTCGATGAAGGTAACAAGGCGTGGAAAGCCGCCTACCGTGACCTGCCACGCCGCCCTTGGGCGGCGTCGATGGCGGCATCTGGACGCAACGGATTCTGACCCCCTTCCGCTACTTTCCTGTCCACCGCGGTGAACGTTTCTCTAGAAAAGCCGCCACTCCTTCGTGACGATCCTTGGATATATACGGATCTGGTCCGGCACCGAGCCTGACCGCCGACATGAGGGGCAGATCGGCCCCTTTGGCCATTGTCGCCTTCATGCGCCGAACACTGAGCGGCGCATTCGCGGCAATCGTCGCTGCCAGTTCAGATACTTCTCGCTCTAGCTGCCCGCGGCCGACAACTTTCTGGACCAGGCCCCACTGCACTAGTTCATCAAGGGGACGCAGTCGTCCGGTGAAGAGTATGTCGCATGCTACGCCGTAGGGAACTCTGCGACTCAGCTGTGCTGACCCGAAAGACGCTGCCAATCCGAGTTTTGCCTCCGGTAGGCCCACCGACACTCCCGATACCCCGACAACTAGATCGCAAGCAAGTGCAAGCTCGAATCCTCCGCCAACCGCTAGGCCGTTCAACGCGGCGATGGTTGGCTTCGAAACCTCGAATAAAACTTCCCATAGCGCCTTTCGTGGTTGGGCATACGGTCCTCGCCACACGCCGCTTGGCGCCGATCTCAGCTCTTTGAGGTCGATTCCTGGGCAAAAGGCTCTGTCGCCGCTGCCGGTGACGACCACCACGCGGACCGATTCGTCTAGGTCAGCTTCGATCAGCCTGTCCGCCAACTCATACTGCAGAGCGGTTGATAGTGCGTTTAATCGCTTGGGCCGATTCAGGGTGAAGGTCCGGACGTGTCCACGATCGACTGTCAGTAGTTCAGCATCCACAGGTCACCTCAGTCTCCGACGATGTATAGACAGGCAAACTGCCCAGTTTCCCGATCGATGCTACTCTTCTTCGTGTGCAGCACGACAAACCCACACCGGTTATCGCCCACGAGCTCTCGCTGGCCATTGCAAGGTTGAGGGCGAGGCTTCGCGTCGAGCAGTCCGGAATCAGTCAGGAATTGACCGTGTCGCAACTATCGGCCTTAGGCCGGATTGTCGAGTCGGGAAAGATCACGGCGGCCGATCTTGCGCAGTCCGAACACGTCCGCGCGCAATCTATGGCTGAGACCATTGGCGCGTTGAGGCAAGAGAATCTGATTGTCAGTACGCCGGATCCAAACGATGGGCGCAAAAAACTGGTGTCCGCGACCGTCGCTGGTCAGCGGCTCATTGAGTCTATTGTTCAATCGCGCAACGATTGGCTCGCGCATGCAATCGACGACGCCATCTCTGCCCAGGAGCGCGAAACACTCTCTGCTGCAATCGGAATACTAACCAAGCTGGCAGACATCAGGGCTGATGAAATCAGCCGGTCCCTGCCCGAATCTACGAGGTGACCCCACGGCCAGAGGCGTCGGTGGCCGGATCGAGCGACAACGCGTTTGGGTGGCGCTTCACGACCCCGCTCGTCATCAGCTCTGGACTCAATCCCATCAACAGCTCGATCATCGCTACAGCGCTCGTGCCCATCGCTGCAGCGATGGATGTCTCCATCGGCCAAGTTGCAGTGCTCGTAACGGTCCTTTACGTCGCGAGCGCCATTGCACAACCGGCCATGGGCAGGTGCGCAGAACAGTTCGGCGCCAAGAAGATATTCGTAGTCGGAGCGCTCCTCGTAATCGCCGGCGGCACGGTCGGTGCGCTTGCGGGCAACGTTGCCGTTCTCGTACTCGCTCGGGTGCTCCTGGGCGTGGGTACTTCTGCCGGATTTCCCGCGTCGATGTTAATGATTCGGCAGCGCGCGGCCAATACGGGCGTCGCGCCCGGTGGGGTGCTCGGAAATCTTGTGATATCGAGCCAAGTGACAGTTCTGCTAGGCCTGCCACTAGGAGGGATCCTGGTCAGCGTGGCCGGCTGGCAAGCTACTTTCTGGATCAACATCCCCATCGCCTTTGTTGTTTTGGCTATGGCGCTGAAGTGGCTCCCCTCTGATCCGCCGCGCATCCATTCGCCGAACTGGCGTGAGATTCTGCGTGCACTCGACTTGGCCGGCATGTGTTTGTTCGGCGCAATGCTCACCGCCCTGGTGGTGTTCTTGACAGCTCTGCCTTACTTCGAATGGGTTTCGCTCGCAGTTTCTGCGACATGCCTAGCAGGCCTGCTCCTCTGGGAGCTTAAGGCGGGTCACCCGTTTATAGACATTCGTTCGCTGATAGAAAACCGGGCTCTAACTCACACGTACATCCGGAGCGCCGGAACCATGCTCGTCGCGTACTGCGTCATGTACGGTCTCACGCAATGGCTCCAGGAGGCACAGGGACTTTCCGCGACTGTCACTGGCCTACTCGTAGTCCCGATGAGTATTGCCGGCGCCCTCATCACCCGGCCTGTCTCGCGCCGCAACCTCGTGAGGGCACCTTTGCTCGCGAGCGCGGTGATCGCGATCATTACCGCGATAGGCCTCCGACTCTTAAATACGGGGACCTCCCCTGCCTTCTCGGTTGCCTTGACCGCAGTTGCAGGTCTGGCCATCGGTCTAGCATCAATCGGCAACCAATCGGCCGTGTTCGCGCAGGCACGATCCGACGAAACCGGGACTGCGGCGGGTCTACTGAGAACGTCGACGTACGTCGGTGCAATCGCATCAGGCAGCATCATCGGTGTTGTGTTTCAAGATGGCGCAACCGATTCTGGCTTGCATTCAATCGCCGACATCCTCATCACTGTCACCATCGTCGTGCTCGCGCTGACGGTGTTCGATCGTAAGCTCCCCAACCGGCTCTGAACTCCAGCAGTTTCGAGGAAACAGGGTATGTCTCAATACTCCCTGTTACTATGATTATGTTTGTAAGTTTTACCTTCTGCAGACTCCCGAGGGGTGAGATTCTTGTCAACCGCCGATGATGTCGTGCTGGCAGACATCAGTGATCACATAGCGACGTGGACACTGAACATGCCGGACACGCGCAACCCGATTTCACACGACGCCGTTGTCGCACGACTGACAACTCTCGTGCACAACGCGAACAACGACCCAGACATCCGGGTTGCGATTCTCACCGGCGCGGGCCCCGCATTTTCAGCAGGCGGTGATGTAACGGCGATGGCCAACCGTACTGGCATGTTTGAAGGCAAGCCGCACGAGATGTTCTCGGCGTATCGGCGGGGTATCCAACATCTAGCGCGCACGGTGTACGGCTGCCACGTCCCCATTATTGCTGCGATCAACGGACCAGCCATCGGAGCCGGATGCGACCTTGCGCTGATGTGTGACCTCCGAATCGCCTCGTCGACGGCGTTCTTCGCCGAGAGTTTCGTAAAACTTGGAATCATCCCCGGCGATGGTGGTGCGTGGTTGCTGCCACGCGCGATCGGTCCCGCTCGAGCCGCCGAGATGGCCTTCACGGGCGATCGAATCGACACCGACACCGCGATGCGCTGGGGCCTTGTCTCGCGAGTTGTTGCTCCAGGAGATCTAATGGGTGAGGCCATCGGCCTTGCCAAGAAGATCGCTGCCAACCCGCCCGTGTCAGTGCGTCTGACGAAGAGGTTACTGCGCGAATCCGGACGTCAGGACTTCGACTCCTTCCTTGAATTGTCCGCCGCCATGCAGGCCATGTCGCATCACAGTGACGATCATCGCGAGGCCCTGTCGGCGTTCATGGAGCGTCGCGACGGCGTCTACACAGGTGGCTGATCATGCACATTGACGACCCGATCCTTGAGGATCTGCGCCATGAGGTTAGGGACTTCCTTACCGAGTCCATCGCTCGCGGCCAGTTTGCCCCCGCCGTCGATGCCTGGTTGACGGGATGGGATGCCGGCTTCAGCAGACTGCTCGCAGAACGCGGATGGATCGGCATGACGATCCCCGCCGCCTACGGCGGCCACGGACGCAGCTTCCTAGAGAGATTCGTTGTCACCGAGGAGTTGCTAGCGATAGGCGCGCCCGTGGCCGCACACTGGGTGGCCGATCGCCAAGCTGCGCCGTCGTTGTTAGCTTTCGGCACCGAATCTCAGCGGCACAAGTTTCTTCCCGGAATCGCGACCGGCGACATCTCATGGGCAATTGGCATGAGCGAACCTGAATCCGGTTCAGATCTTGCTAGCGTCCGGACTCGAGCCGTCCAGGTCGAAGGCGGCTGGCGGATATCTGGGACAAAGCTCTGGACTTCTGGTGCCCATCATGCGACAGCGCTATTTGCTCTAGCCCGAACCTCTGCGCTCGATCCTGATCGTAGGCACGCCGGACTGAGTCAGTTCATCGTCCTCCTTGACAGCCCCGGTGTCGAGGTCCAGCCAATTCTCACTATGGCTGGTGATCACCATTTCAATGAGGTGCTGCTCGACGACGTCTTTATTCCAGATGACATGGTGTTGGGGACGATCGGAGATGGATGGCGCCAAGTAACGTCAGAGCTCGGATTTGAGCGAAGCGGACCAGAGCGCTTCATGTCTACCTTTCCCCTTCTGGCTGCAGCATGCGACCAGATTGCCTCCGACGCAGTGCCACCAGACAGTTCCTTTGGCCAGATGATGGGCCGCTTGTTCGGGCTGCACCACATGTCCCAGCAAGTTGCTGTGCAGCTCTCCGGTGGCCTCAACGCCGATCTTGACGCTTCCATCGTCAAGCACGTCGGAACCAGAACGGAAGGCGACATTGTTGAGGTGGTGGATTCAGTCTGGACCAGTCAGGCAACAACCTCGCCGGCGTTCGACAGTTTGCTGACATCTGGTCTGATGCAACGACCCGGTTTTACCCTTCGCGGGGGCACCTCCGAGGTGCTTCGCGGAGTTATTTCTCGTGGATTGGGGATGCGATGAACGACGATTACAAAGAGCTCGTGGACATGTTGGCATCGGTATTTTCACGAAACCGCGGAACGAATGAAGAGCGCGACGAAGCTTCCGTAGACTACGAGTTGTGGAAACGTCTCGCGAGCCTCGGCCTTGACCGACTGACGGGCGGGGAGAGCCGAAACGGCAGTGGTGGCAGCTGGATCGAGTCGATGTACCTACTCGAAGCGGTGGGTCGAGACGCCGCCCGCGCACCGATCGCCGAGAATGATCTGCTTGCAGGTTGGCTTCTGGACAATGCGGCGATTCAAGCGGACGACGATCTCATCCGCACCGCCGCGGTCACAGACGCACGGGGATTTTCTCGAGCAGTGCCGTGGGGGCGAGCGGTCGACAGAGTCGTGATCCTCTACCCACGTTCGGACGCTTGGTTCGTAGCCGACGTCCCAGTGCCGCTGGCGGAGGCTTCCCTCGGAGTTAATTACGCCGGTGAGCCTCGCGACGACATGGGGTTCGAATTGTCCGGGCTATCTGGCATCCAAGTCGACGAAGGAGCAGTCCGCGAGTTCCACTTTCGCGGCGGTCTGGCGCGGGCACATCTCATCGTCGGCGCGATGAGCAGGATCCAACAACTAGTCGTTGAACACACCACAGTTCGTGTCCAGTTCGGTCGTCCCCTCGCCAAGTTCCAAGCAGTACAACAACTTGTCGCCGATTTGGCCTCAGAGGCTGAAGTTGCGCGCGCGGGTGCAGAGGCAGCTGCCCACCTCGTTCATGAGCGTGGTTTCAGCGACTCTCACAGCCGTTTCGCAATTGCCGCGTCACTCTCAATGGCGGGACATGCAACCTCAACGGTCGTCCGAAACGCGCATCAGGCAATGGGTGCTATCGGCTTCACCGCTGAACATGAACTCCACCGCCACACCAATCGGTTGTTGTCTTGGCGCTCAGACTTCGGATCCGTTCGCAGCTGGGACGACTACTTGACAGAGGTCGCAATATCTGCGGGCGCCGCAAAACTGTGGCCATCAATTATAGGTAGCTAAGACTTGCCTTCGAGTCCCATTCAGACTTTCTTGGTGAGCCCCCCGCTGGCACAACTCCCCGTCGGAGTCGTGCCAGCGGTTTAGCTTCCTAAGTCAGGAACTCGACGCTCGACGCCTTGTCGCCCACACAGCAAAACTCACGGCAATCAGCAAGATCGTTCCTTGGACCAGGTCGGTAACCCAGGGGGACTCAGGAAACTTGAGTTGCAAGCCCTTGACCGCGACGGCCACCACGTAAATCGCGACCAAGGTACCCAGAATATTAAAGCGGCCCGGTTGGATCTGAGTGGCTCCGAGAAACGCCGCCGAATACGCCGGTAGCAGGTAAGGCAGACCACCTTGGAACGGGGCCGAGCCGACCTGCATGGTAAGCACAACTCCAGCGGCGGCTGCAAGAATGCCCGACGTGATCAGGGCACCCCAGGTCAGCCGCCCAACTCGAACACCACTCAATTTTGCAGCTTGCGGGTTCGCGCCGGCAGCATAAAGATAGCGCCCGATAGGAGTCTGCTCGAGCACATACCAAAGAAGAGCGGCAAGCACGATTAGAATGATCAAAGTAAACGGAATCCCGAACGGCTCGGACGCACCGAGCTTGACAAAGCCGGGGTCAAAGCCGTAGAGAATTGATTGTCCGGAAGCCACCCAGTAGGTGACGGCAGCGAGTATGGCCGACATTGCGAGCGTTCCGATCACAGGATCAATTTGCAACCTGGTCACGATGATCGCGTTAATTACGCCAATGACTGCTCCAATGCCGAGGCAACACAACACGGTAAGCCAAGGATTCAACCCGACCACTGCCTGCAACTGGCCGCACACGCTGATCGACACTGCCATCGTCGCTGCGATTGACAGGTCGAATACGCCAGAGATCAAAGAGATCGTTGCCGCCAAGGCAATAACGCCGGTGATCGCCTGTCCGGCAATGAGCGCCCGCCCGTTCGTGGAGGTTCCAAAAGTCTCAGGAATCCACAGCATGAATAGGGCGATCAGCACCACGATGATGTAGATCCCGGAGAAGCGATCGATCGCCAACCAGTGCACGAGCGATCTTTTGCGTGTCGCCGGGCGGTGCGGTGCCGGATTCGGTTCGGGTTCACCGCCGCTGGTGTGGGGAGAGGTTGCATCCAGTGTGGTCATGAGGCTAGTTCCTTGTTTTCAGATTGCGTATCGGCATTGAGTGTTTCGACAACTATCCGGTGAGCAGTGACTTCGTCGCCGTGCAGCTCGATGACCGCCCGGCCTTCACGTAACACGACGACTCTGTCGCAGAGTTTGCTTAATTCGACTTCGTCGGACGAGCACACGACCAGTGCGGCACCACGGTCTGCGGCCTGGACGAGCAGTTCATGAAGATCGGCTTGAGCAGCGACGTCCACTCCCTGGGTAGGCTCATCCAGCAGGAGCACCTTGGGCTCAAGTCTGAGCCACTTTCCAACGACGACTTTCTGTTGGTTTCCCCCCGACAGCGACGCAATACCCGCTTCGACCGAATGCGTCTTCACGCCGAGCCTGTCCACCCAGCGCTTAGCCTCCTCTCGCTCGCGCCGAACATGAATCCGCCCGCGCGGCGCCAGCGATCGAAGTCCACCGAGGGAAAGGTTTCGTAGTACCGAGTGCGTCATAATCAACCCGTCGCGGTGCCGGTGAGCGGGAACAAGACCTACGCCAGCTCGGATGGAGAGATCCGGTCGACCCGGTCGAAGCGGAACTCCAGAGACTTCGATCGATCCCTTTGCCTGTACGGCACCGAACAGCAACTCACACAATTCATCTCGACCGGACCCGCTAAGACCCGCGACGCCGACAATCTCACCCGTGCGAACCGATAGGTCGACGCCATGCACAGTCGTTCCTTGAAGATCTACAACGCCCAATGCGACCTCGCCAGGCTTCACCGTCCGTCGGTCCGAAAGTCGCTTCGTCCGGCCGCCGGTCATCAACGATGTCACCGCGCCCGCGTCCAAGTCGGACACGGCCTCAGTCGTCACTCGTTGGCCGTCTTTAAAGATCGTCACTCGATCAGCGATTGCGAAGACCTCCTCGAGGTGGTGCGTGACGATGAGGACTGACATGCCCCGATCACGAATGCGCCGAAGTAGCGAGAACAGATGCTCGACCTGCTGACGTGGCATCGCCGCGGTGGGCTCGTCAAGGATCAGCAAAGCGCCATGCTCATCCCAGTCTTGGAGGGCACGCGCGATCGCAAGTGCCGTCTTCTCGAACACAGTCAGCTTGCTGACCTCGACCCGTAGCGGAAAGTTCTCTACAACTCGAGCCAGCGCTTCTTGTGCCCGTTCACGCTGCGCTTTCCACTTGATCCGACCGACGCGACCAGTTGCGTACCCAAACCCCATGGCCAGGTTGTCCACCGCACTTAGATTTGGGATCAGGCCGAGGTCTTGGTGGACGAAACGCAGTCCACACTCATGAGCAGATTGTGGGTCACCGGCATTCAGTGCTCGGCCCCGAACCACAGCAGTTGCACCTGAGTCCGCTGTGTAGACGCCGGCCAGCACTTTGATAAAGGTGGACTTTCCCGACCCGTTCTGGCCCACCAAAGCATGAATTTCCCCTGCCTGCACCTCGATGTCCACATCATCGAGCGCTTTGACACCCGGGAAGGTCTTGGACAACCCGGCGACCGAGAGCACCGTCGTGTCGCCCGACATAGGTTTAACTGTAATCACAGTAAACATGTTAACTGCGTCACGTACGCTTCAGCAAGTGCCTGGCATCACCAACTATCGCGGGCAGCCTCGGGTGGACATGTGGTCGGCATCACCCTTATTGTAGTTATTATGACTAGTTTAAACGCTGGCCCACGTCAGCTTTGGCATGTAGGTCTGCTCGTCGAGCGCCTTGAGGACGGGATGGACGATCTTTCCACCGCCCTAGGCCTCCAGTGGGCCCCGATCCACGAGGTAGACAGCGATATGGAGCGTCCCGACGGCTCGACGTTCCCGCTAAAGACACGGGTGGTGTTCTCGACTGACCTGCCCCTCGCTATCGAGTTGATCGAGCCTTCGCCTGGCACCCCGAACGTGCGCCGTGGGGACAGCGCGTTTCACCACTTAGGCTACTGGTCCGACGATCTCGTATCGGAAGAGCAGCGTTTGGACGAACTCGGGATGCCCTGTGTTTACTTCCGTAATGATGAGGCGGGCCTGCGGAGGATCATGCTGAACGAAGGTCCGTACGGAATACTGCTCGAAGCATGCAACGCATTGACTAAACGGCCAGGCCTTGAGGCCTATTATCCGGGAGCTTCATAATGATTTGGCACGTAGCGTTTTCAGTTGACGATCTCGAAGAAGCTATGGAGAAGTTCGGCGACGCTCTCCAGGTCGAATGGAATCCCATCAAGCATTATGTCGGCGAGAGCATGGACGCCGACGGCAAGCTGTTCACGCTCGATACCCGTCTGGTGTTTTCGGCTCAGGGTCCCGTGGCTCTCGAACTTTTTGAGAACGTCCCGGGCACTCCGAATGAACCCGCATCAGGGACGATTTTTCATCATATGGGTTACTGGACTGACAACGTCAATGCCGAACAGGATCGCTTGCGTGAGTGCAACTGGATGCACAAGGGCGGAAAGACCGTTCCTGAGTCACGTGCCGCATTCTTTTCAGGTCCACTAGGAATCTTCTTTGAGGCGTGCAATTCCTCCATTGAACGTCCCGGACTAGGAAAATATTATCCCGGCGTCGCGCCTGGCATGAACCAGCCCGATCGCGTCCTCAAGCCCCACTAACGCTAGCCCGGAACGCTCAGTGGCCCGCAGCACTAAGTGCTGCGGGCCCCGGCTTGATGGGTGCGGCCTTGATATCCTAGAGAAGGCTTCTCGGTAGCCCAGAACCGCAACTTCTACGACCACGTGTCACGATCATCGGTGACCGCAACAAGGTCACACCAGCACCGCAGACCTCTACCCCTCCCCCGTTTCGGGAGGTGGCCAATTGTCTCGGAGACTTAACCATAGCCATGCGTCGAGATGATGGTGATCCGCAAAGGAGACCACGTCGAATCCCGCGGCGCCGACCGCATGAATCTGGTCCGGTCCCGCCATGACTACACATTGAGCCGCCAACTTAGGGCTCCACTCCCATGCGTAGGTCGACTCGCAGCTCCCAGAGAACAGGTCGCCCCGCTCACGTAGCGGTTTCTCTTCACTGGAGGCGAAGTGCGCTTTCGCCGGCTCAATGCGATCTTCCCGACGACGCCCAATAGGATTCAACGCCCATTTGCGCACTTCAAGGCCTAAAAGCTCGAACGGAGCGAGGAGGAACGAAGATTGAGATAGTACTGCCCGCGGATGGGAACCCCCCGGTCATGCTCCACAGACGCTGTTTGACATCGCCGAACGAGACATCAGCCTCAATGTGCGCGCCGACAAATACCGAGGCAAGGATCCGGCCGGTCCATACATTGGCCGCTTCGTCGCTGCGTTCTCCGGTCACGACTTGCGCATCCTCGGGGCGCCAGACCAGTACTACATCGTCGCCGGCGGCGCACAACCCGTCACCCGACACCGCTGACACCTTCCCAAGGTGAGTATTGACAGATAACCGCCCGTCGGCATCGACCTCTACGACTGTGCCAGCGAGCTCGTTCGCTGTTCCGACGAACTTGGCAACGTATGCAGACGTCGGCCGTAGGTAGATCTCGTCCGGCGATCCCAGTTGTCGGACTTTACCGCCACCGAGTACAGCGATCTGATCGGCCATTGCCATGGCCTCGGTTTGGTCGTGCGTGACGTACAGCGCGGCAAATCCAATCTCGCGCTGCATTTCAAGGATTTCGAAGCGGAGCTCGTCACGAACCCGGGCGTCGACATTTGACAACGGCTCATCAAAGAGAATGAGTCCGTCGTTGGAGACCAACGCCCGGGCAAGGGCTACGCGCTGCTGTTGTCCGCCGCTGATTTGTGATGGGTACGACTTGGCGAGGCTGTCAACGCCAACTTTCTCAAGAGCACCCCCGACGCGGCGCTGGATCTCCGACTTTCCAATTTTTCGGTTCTTCAGAGGAAAAGCAACGTTATCCGACACAGTCATATGCGGCCAGAGCGCATAGGACTGGAAGACCATGCTTAATCGGCGTCCCTCCGCTGAAACCCGAACTTTACCTTCGTTGCCGAACTGAACCTTGCCGTGAACCGACACGGTCCCGGAGTCTGGATGCTCCAAGCCCGCGATACATCGCAAAAGGGTTGTCTTACCGCACCCACTAGGACCCAGTAGAACCACGAACTCACCCGGGTGCACAGCCAGCGACACATCGTCTACAGCACTTACTACCACGCCGTCTCGTCGACGAAAGGTCTTGATGAGATTGGTAACCTCGACCACAGGTGCCGTCTTTTGAGTCATCGATCTAATCCTTTTAGTAGGCTTCATCACGTTGCTTTCCGAGATCGGCCTTCGAGCAACCGACCAAGAATGGTACCGATCGCCACGCACGCCGTCGTCAGAATCGTGAGCATCAACGCCATCGCGGCGAGATCTGCAAACCTTCCGATGTTGTAGGTCTCGAGAATCTGAAAACCGACCACTGGTTGCGAACTGGAAGCCAGCATGGCTGCGACTTCCATATCGCCAGTAATATTGACGAATACCAGCGTCCATCCTGCAACCAGTCCTGGCGCCATCAGCGGCAACTGGATTCGCGAGAATATTTTTCCCTCACGAGCACCGGATATTGAGCCGGCTTCTGCCATCTCTTTACTAATTTGCGCTGCCGCCGAGTCAGATATTAGCGACGCCTGAGGGATTGCAGTAGCCATATATGCGATGACGAATAGCAGGAACGTACCTTGCAGGAAGAACGGGGCTCCGGAGTACGCGATGATCATGCCTACTATAAGTACAAAACCGGACACAACCACTGGAACTCGGATCGCTGCCTCGAGTACTCGCTTGAACGGCCCACCGCCGGACTTCTGCATATAGGTCGACATTAGAGCTGAGAACAGGACGATCCCGGTCCCGGCGATGAGACCCAAGAGCAGGCTGTTACGAAGAGCCACCAGGTTTTGTTCATTTTCAAGAACCCTTTGAAATGCAGAAAACCCGAGCTCTGACCATTGAATGTCTGCGCTCCAGTATCCATTTAGTGCAGTGATTAACAGCCCAATTAGTGGAAAAAGTCCCGAGATGAGCAGGAAGCCGATTAAGAAGATTCGCGCGGGCCAGCACCAGGGCCCCAGATCGACTTTCGAGTTCCGTGCACCTTTCCCGCCTCCTACTTGCACAAAGAGACCACCGCGCATGATGCGTAGCTGAATCAGCCACGCACCACCGACGATAACAAGGATGAACAGACTGAGACTCACGGCGAGATCAGTCTGCGGTGGGTACGTGAAGTTGATCAACCGAACAATCCGGACAGTCAGCACATCAATCTGCGCTCCAGTGCCGATGATTAATGGAATGGAAAACATCGCAAACCCGAACCAGACCACAATCACTGCGGCGCCAGCAATGTTGGGTTTCAGCGCTGGCAGTGTCACCTTCCAGAATGTTTTAAACGCACCCGCTCCCGAGATCCTCGCAGCCTCCTCCAAATCGCCGGGCATGTTGCGCAGACCTGCGGTCACAAACAGAAACACGTAAGGGACCAACACGATGAAGTAGCAAAAAATCATTCCGTACAGCGTATATATATCGAACGGACCTCTCTCAATTTCGATACCGAACCAGCCCAATATGGCGCGTATTAGCACGTTAATCATTCCCGCTCCCGGCGACAACAGGAGGGTCCATCCGATTGCCAGGGCGATAGAGGGGAGAATAAACGGCATTAACGGCACAAAGTCGGTAAGTCCGGCAATTCGAGCGTTTGTGCGTTCGTTCAGCCAGGCCAGCAATGAGCCCACAACTACTGCAAGCATTCCCGATCCGCTGACGATCACTACAGAATTAGACAGCAACTCACCCACGCCGGGGGCGGTGACTGCACGTCTTATGGGTTCGACGCTAGGAAGCCCGTCCTCGAAGAACATGCCTCCAACCACGCGTACAAATGGGTACGCAACGAGCACGGCCACGACGGCAATGATTAGGGTGCTGATGATCTGGAATGTGCTCGGGCGCGCTAACCGGCGTTGCCAGAAGCGCTTCGGCACAACAGACAGACTGCTCATGTCGGCCTTTCGTCACGTCTACGGGGATAGTGGTTCAGAATCGGGTGCACAAATCCATCACTGTGACTGCTACGAGATTCCCACGATGCCTGCGACGTTGGCCGTCAGCTCGGGTGTGACCGTCGACGGAGGTACGTAGCCCGTCGGCATCTGAACTCCCGTGCCGAAGGGTCCAACGCTACCGGTCTCTTTGTTGCCGTTCAGCGCTTCACTGCCCGCGGGAGAAAGCAAGTAGCTCAGGAATAATCTCGCACCCTCGGTATTCGGCGCCTTGGCGGGAAGACCAACACACAGCCACGCGCTCGTGGTCTCTTCGACTGGCTGAAACGCGGTCGGAGCACCTGTTTGGGCTGTCGTGTTCGTAACCTGTGCAGCGGTCGGAATCAGCAGATCGCCCTCACCTGCTGCGAGAGCCTCCGAAGCTGGCCCCGTAGACGGAAAGAACTGTGCCGCTTGGCCTGCCAACTGCTTTACAAAACTTTCGCCCCGCGACTCAATGAGATAGTTCCACATTTGGGTCTGGGCGGCCGAACTGTTAGGCCCGACCATGAGGATTTTGCCCTTCCACTTAGGGTCAATCAATTGATCCCAGCTGGTGGGCACATCATCTTCGTTCACTTTGGACGAGTTGTAACCGATCCCAAGAGGGTTCATCTGAACAATCGGGACCGCGCCCTCATCGACCTGGAACTCAGCAGGGTAGTCGCCCGGGTACCCAGGGACGCCCGCTCCGGCAATGGAGACCATCGTGCCCTTGGCAATTTGATCGTGGATGAACGTGCAGTCACTGCTGATGACCACGTCAGACTTATCTGCGTTTGCCGCGGCCTCAGACTCGAAGCGTGCCGACAACGCTGATCCCGCGATCTTCTCGATAGTGAGCGGTGTGCCATAAGTTGACGCATACCCAGCTTCCAGCTGGTCGTTGAGCTCACCCTGCAAGACTGAGTAAACGAAGATTTCGTCTTTCTCTTGTGCAGCATCGAAGAGCGCGGCAGCCGACGGATCACTCGGCCGAGTTGCAGTCGCGGATTCACTGCCCCCGCACGCTGTGGCGAATAGGCCAGCCGCGGCGAGTACCGCGATACCTGAGATGTGCCAGCTACGACTGCTTCGCGACTTCACTACGGTTCCTCCGACTGTCAATGAGTATGCTGCGAAGTAATGCTGACAAACATAGGTATGGTTGTCAACGAAGGTTGTGCGCCACATCTCATGATGGAGCGGCAGCGGGGCTAATCACCTACGCAGCCGACCATCCTCCGTCCACGCTGACGACTGCACCGTTGACGTAAGCCGCTTCAGTACTCGCCACCCACGACACTGCTGCCGCAATATCGTCTGCTTCACCCTTCGGTGGCATCGGCGCCTTAGCTATCGATGCTCGCTCAAACGCCCATCCGCTTCGGTCTGAGGATTTGTGCATTTCAGAGTGCACGCCACCTGGGAGTACGGCGTTCGAGCGGACGTTCTGTGGGCCGTAATACCAAGCGATGCTTTTTACTAACCCGAGCACGCCGTGCTTGGTTGTCGCGTAGGCAACTCCGGCCGGCCCTGCCCCAAGCGATGCACGAGACCCGACAGTCACTATCGACCCTCCGCCGTTGTCGAGCATCGACTTCAGGGCTGCTCGCGATACGCGCATCAATCCAGTGAGGTTCACGTCGACGACGCGCGTCCAGGTGTCATCATCGACTTCTCCGAGTGGCATGTACCCGTCCATCACCCCGGCAACGTTCGCGAGGACGTCCACTCCCGCCTCGAGCGATTCGAACAACGCGTCTACGTCATACTGAATCGAGATATCTGCCTTCATCAAGCGAACCTCGACACCCTGTTCGGCGAAGAACTTGCTTGCGGCCGCTCGCGAGCGATCGCTCACATTGCAGCCGACGACGATCGCGCCCTCACGTGCGAATCGCAGTGCCGCGGCGCGACCGATGCCACTCGCTGCGCCGGTTACAACGACGGTCTTCCCTGCGTGGCGCTGGCTATCCATTGTTCTCCGTGCCTCCCACCAGTGACATTGATCTGCAAGAGCTAGAGTCATACATGCCTATCCTAGGCATAGTTTGTGAGGCGTTGGGGCAAAGACGTGAGCTCGACTTTTTGAGCGGCGGCGAGCACACGCTTCTGCAAGACAGAGGAAGATTTCCTCCTGCGATCGGCCGTCGAACTCGACAGGTCAAGCACCACGCCCTCGAGAGGGGTCCTGACATGCCTGATTCATATTTGGTCGTGGGAGAGACGATTCTCGCACGTCGGGTCTGTTCTGCCCTGCGTGAGAGGGGGAACCGAGTAGCCCATCAGTTCAAACCAACTGACGGCGACCTGCGACTCACGATAACTGGCGACCTGCGCGGCGCGGCAGTTTTGGTTCACGACGACGTCCTAGCACTCCGATACGCCTTGGCAATTGCGCATATCTCGCCCGACACCCACTTACTCGTAACCATATTCGATCGAACGATCGCCGACCATCTGGCCCAGATGCTGCCGCAATGCGATGTCACAACTCCCGCGGACCTCGCGGCACCGGCCCTCGCTGGCCCCTGCCTCGACCCCAATTTGATTGCGGCTCAGCAGGTAGGCGCTCAGATGCTCGAGACTCGGGCTGAAAATGGAAGGCTCCAAAACTCATTGGTGCAGCTTCCGCGACCGGCATGGTGGCGGCGCGTTCTCACCAGCGTGACCGGACTGCTCGGTTCGCACGATCTCGGTACGTACATGCTCTTGGCAGGCTTGACCGGACTCTTCGCGGTGCTTGTCGCAGACTGGCTCTGGCTCGTGATTGCATTGCATCTGCCGCCACTCCACGCATTCAACGAGGCAGTCCGAGTCGTTACAACGGTTGGTCCAGCCACCGACACCCACGGCAGTTCTCCCTACGCACTGTTTGCATCCGTAGCCATGCTCGTCACAGTCATCTTCACGGCCATGTTTACCGCAGGAGTAGTTGACCGCATCCTGGGTCGTAGACTTGTAGGTCTCATTGGACGCCGGGTGCTGCCCCGCAGCGGACACGTTGTCGTCGTCGGGCTAGGACAGGTTGGGCTCCGCTTGTGCCTCGAGCTCCAAGCACTTCGCGTCCCGGTCGTTGGCATTGAACGCGACCCGGAGGCAAAGAATCTCCGACTGGTTCGCTCGCTAAACATCCCCACAATCGTCGGACATGGAGGCGATCGAGGCATCTTGAAACGGGTTGGCGTGAAGCGCGCGATGGCGCTCGCCGCTGTCGGCTCGGACGATCTAGATAACGTCGCAGTCGCACTTGCCGCACAGAGGGTTTCGCCCTCAATTAGACTGGTCATACGTGCTGGTGAACACGAGGCCATCGCTGAGACGAGGTCGTTACTGCGACTGGGTGCGATATGTGATGTAACGAGCCTGAGCGCTATGTACGTGGCGGCAAGCATGTTGGGCCACAAACCGAAACGCGTTCTCTCCGACAGGAACCACTTTTACGTTGAGCGAGCCGCTGCCGACCCGGCGACCTCGTCCTACACGAAGATCCCTGTCAGCGAGATCATTGACTGCCGGCCCTGAGATCAGGCAGCACCTGAAACACGCAATCCGTCAGCACACAGACGGAAGACCGACAGGTAACCTGTTGACTTCCACCACCCCACGACGTTACCCTCATCACAACCCCAATAAATATAATCAGAATTGGATGATCATGAGGCTCTCACCCCTCGAAGGCTCCATTGGAGTCGAGCTGCTCGACGTGGATCTAACTAAGCCGCTGCCCGACACCGACATTGATCAACTCCGGCGCGCCTTCCAGGATCATCTGCTCGTCCTTGTACGCGGCCAAGCGCTAGAGGGCGACGACCACGACCGATTCGTCAAGTATCTTGGGCCCCTTCATCAGTTCGACGCTGGAGGCTACTTCGAGTACATGACCAACGTCGAGATCGAGAACAAAAGCCCCGCAGGTGCTGGACGCCTTCTCTTCCATAACGACGGCGCATACCGCGAGCGGCCACGGGCGGGGACATCCCTTTATGCTATTGATGTCTCGCCTACCTCGCCGCCCACGAGTTTCGCGAGTGGGGTCCACGCGTTCGAGAGCCTACCTCGTAGCATTCAGACGGATCTCGAAAAGCTTACTGCGGTCCATATTCTCGACTTAGACGACCCAAAGCAGGAGGCCTATCGCGTCCGTGAAGCGGACTTCCCGCGTGGCCGCTTCCTACAAGACGTACGGCACGCGGTCCACCCGGTGGTCGTAACGCTCCCGCACAGCGGTCGTAAGTCTCTCTTCGTAAGTGAGTTTTACACGAGTCACATTGTCGAGTTCGGACCCACCTCAGACGAAGGCGAAGCGCTCCTTCAGGAAGCGTTCTCAGCGTTGTACGCCCAATCGAATACCTACTCGCACCACTACACAGTCGGCGATCTGGTGGTCTGGGACAATCTCGCGTTGCAGCACGCGCGCTCAGGCACAGTTGGCAGCAGTCCTCGCCACCTCCGTCGGTTGGTCCTCAAGTCCTTGGATTGGTGAGGGATCCGGCGAACCGGGTTGACTGACTAGCTAGCTGGTGCGCCATCCATGACCCCGGGCTTTACACCCGTGCAGGAGCGGGCGAACGACGCGTTATGCGTTGAGCACGAGTATTTCTGGCACCTGGGATTTGCTGTGAGGCCCGAAAAGTTCAAGCTCTTGTGCACAATCGAGAATGCCCAGTGCGTATTCCGCTTCCAGATAGTCCGCAGTCAAGGCAGCGTTCGGTCCGGCGTCAATAGCGGATCGTCGGAGATCCAGCAGCTAGCTGGAGAGCAAGCTTTTGCAGTCCGAACCCATGCATTTGGGTTGAACTACTCACAGATGTCCAAAATGAGGCGTTCGTGACTACGAAGTTGGTGATTAGACTCATACGTACACGTGCATCGACAAACGACGATGGATCGTTCGAACGACGATTATTAGCGCCGATGGTGCTCGGGTCCATCCTCAATCCAGTCAATTCATCCCTCATCGCCGTGGCTCTGATTCCCATCGGCCAGGCACTGAATGCCGACCCGGCTCAGACAGCCTGGTTGGTGACAGGCTTGTATCTTGCGACGGCAGTGGGCCAGCCGGTTGTTGGCCGTCTGGTTGACTTATTTGGTCCCCGCGCCTTGTACATTGCAGGCGCACTTCTCGTCGGAGCTGCTGGGCTCCTCGGGGCTTGCGCCCCGTCACTGACCGTCCTTGTAGTTGCAAGGGTTGTCATCGGAATCGGGACCTGCGCCGGGTATCCCGCCGCGATGTACTTAATTCGGAGCGAGGCCAAGCGAACAGGGCGAGACAGTCCGCAGGCCGTTCTCACTCTGCTCGCAATTTCAACTCAAACAATTGCCGTGATCGGGCCCTCCCTTGGAGGCGCGTTACAAGGGGTTGGTAGTTGGCGTCTCATCTTTGCGCTTAACGTGCCTCTTGCGATTGTAAGCCTAGTATTTGGATTCAGAAGGATGCCTCGCGGCAATCCTCTGCGAGATCCCGCATTCACGGCGCACTCGAGGTCGATCGATGTCGTTGGCATGTTGCTGTTCGGCATCTCCCTGACGGCCTTGATGTCTTTTCTAATGGCCCCGCGGGCGTCGAACTGGTACATACTCCCTATCGCTGCCTCGGTGTTCGCCGGGTTCGTGATCCGTGAGTGCCGAGCTGCCAATCCGTTTCTCGACGTGCGAGTGATTGCCGGCAATATACCTCTGCTCCTGACCTATCTCCGCCAAGCGCTCGCGTACATGTCGTCGTATGGCTTTCTCTATGGGTTCGTGCAGTGGCTCGATAGCTCTCGAAACCTAGAGCCAGCCGTCTCGGGGCTAATCATGATGCCGCTGTTCGGCGTTGCGATTCTTGGCTCCGCAATCACCGGCATGCGGCCGGGGATAGTCAGCAAGCTCGCCATCGGTGGAGCCGCAATGGTGGCTGGGTGCAGCTTGATGCTGTTCGTGAATACATCCACCAATTTATGGATCTTCATCGCAATCGCGAGTCTGATGGGCCTTGCACAGGCTCTCATTAGCTTGGCAAATCAGAACGCCCTGTACAGACAGTCTCCTGCGGCCCGGATCGCCTCATCCGCTGGCCTCCTCCGCACATTTACGTACATGGGTGCCATGTTTGCAGCAGTCGCAATTGCTGCATGCTTCCCAGATGGTGCCGACACACCAGGTCTACATAATCTGGCTGTGGTCATGCTCGTCTGCTCGGTTGCTTTAGTTCTGGTCACCACCGTTGACCGCACGTTGCTACTGAAGAGGCAATAGCCGAATGAGCGATCACCGCTCGAATCGACCGATGCTGATCCACCCGACCCCGTGGACAGCCCACGCCCCATGAACGTGCACACTTCGGCGCGTCCTGCAACGCGCGTGACCGCTTGCTACACAGTCCGCTTTGGCACCGTGGCCACTCATATAACTTGGTGACTAGAAGTTGACCCCATCAGCGATAGTGGCTGGCAAACCAAGCGACCGGGTGCGGCGGCAGCACGATCTACTACAGCTTCGTTCGTCTGAGCTGGTAGAGGTCCCTTGCAACGATCTCTTCCGCGTGCGCTACTAACTGCTGCAAATCGTCCGCAGCGTCAACCCACCGTCCACTTAACATGTCGCCAGCACCCCCGGACAGGAAAGAAATGGCTGCGATTGCTTTGTCTGGGGGTTCTGGTGAGAAACGTCCGACAGCGTCGGGAGAGTAACGATGGATAACACCTGAGGTCAGGAAGGACCGACTCAGGCCGGTATCCACATTGCCCGGCCCTAGCGCAAACACTGAGACCCCAGCAGAGGCAACTTCAGCAGCGAGACTATCCGTCAGACGAACGATCGCAGCTTTCGAGATTCCGTACGCCGTGTCGAAGGGAAATGCCCGCCCGGCCGCGCCGGAGACAATGTTGATGATTCTGCCACTGCCTCTTTCCACCATCTTCGGAAGAAGGGCTGCTGAACAAAGGGCGGAACCGCGTAGGTTGACGGTAATGTCGGCCCACCACAAATCTTGATCAACTTCACCCAACGGACCAAAAGCTGAGTTCATTCCAGCGTTATTGATCAGAACATCCACCGGGCGCCAGCCACTAGCAGCGGACAAAGCATCATGAACCATCGACGGAACCGTGACGTCGCAGACGAAGCCCTTGGCGCTTCCCCCACGCTCTCTAATTTCTAGAACCGTTTCCTCCACCTGAACTCGCGTGCGAGCGACGACTGTGACGTGTGCGCCGGCGGCAGCTAGAGACGCTGCACAGGCTCTTCCGATCCCGCGGCCGCCACCCGTCACGACGATGTGCAGACCTGTGACGTTTCCTGGCTCGCGGGAGCCTGATCCAGCGCGGTCATCAACCAACATCTGACCTTCGCCCTTTCCGTCTGTCCTAATGCCCGGCGGTAACCTACCGACTCGGCCGACTTTCTCGACTAAATTGCCCCCTGCAAAGCAACCGACGGCCAACACCATCGGCGCTAGTGGTTAGCAACGCCTCCTTGCGCGTGGTTCGTCGCCGGCCAATCTGACGCTGGGGTCCGGCGACATGGATATCGCAGCCAAAGGTCGACGTTCTCTGATCCTCCAGAACAATGCGAGGTCACAGGAGCCAGGATTCCGAACGGAAGGCCGCCTCGGACGAAGAGAAATACCCGTGAACAGCACGTCACCATGACGCAGCCTGAACCGAGGCGCCATCCATAACCAGCGATGGCCATCTGGCGACGTGGAAGGCACCGAGTAGCAATACTCGGAACCACCCAAGCGTTCGCCAGCGCCGGACCTCATCTGACTGGTTCGAGAATGCCTTAAATATGAAACTTGACGGGCATCGTACTCCAACCATTTCGAATGACATGCACGACTGGTACCGCTTCACCCGCGAGTTCGACGCGGGCGAACCGATCTAGCAATGCGTTCAGAACGATCGCAGCCTCCGACCTGACGAGACGAGCCCCAGCACAGATATGTGCTCCCCCGCTCAAGGCCAATTGCTGGGCACTTTCTTTGCGTGTGATGTCGAACTTCTCAGCGTCGGGGAACACCTCTTCGTCCCTGTTGGCAGCCATGTACATCAGGTAGACACGCTGGCCGGCTTTGATTTCCTGTCCGTTGACGGTGATGTCTTGTACCGCAGTTCGGCCGAACGCACGAGCAGGCGTGACATACCGCAGCGCCTCTTCGATGGCCCGCGGGATTATGGTCCGATCGCCGCGCAGTAGTTCCCACTGAGCGGGGTGCTGGGCTAGGTGGTAGATGATCCCCGCCAACAGGGATCGCGTGGTGTCGCCTCCAGCAGCCATCATTGTCATGGCGTACATGACTACGTTCGCCTCCGACACCTTGTCGTTGTCCAACTCCGCATTCAGCAGAACGGTTAATAGGTCGTCGGTACCTGGGTTCCTTCGCCGCACCTCGATGTTCTCGATGATGAACTGTTGCAGGCTCTGGAACTCGCGAGCAGCGGCCTGAAGCTCTTCAAGCGTCAGATCGCCGCCGAGTTTTTCTAGTTCGTCACTCCAGAACTGAACACGGTCGATGTCCGTGTCCGGCAGCCCAATCAGTTTCGTAGCTGCTCGAATCGGCACGAGACTCGCAAAAGGTAGCCAATCGGTCACTGCGCCAGGCTCAATGCCTTCGACCATCTCGGCGACCTCCAGCGCTAGCGACTCTGCGATTCGCCCGATTGCGCGCGGCGAAAACGCCGGCGCGATGACCCTCCGAAGGTCGGTATGCCTGGGCAGATCGGCTGTGCCGACCTGTTCACCGCCCTTTGGAAAGAAGCTGTCCGTCAGGGTCTCATCGCCCGCCTGCTGCCCTGCGTATTTCCAATCGTTAAGGAAGATTCCGCGCGAGCTCACGAAGACGTGGGGGTGGTTGACGATCTCACGGATGTCTGCGTGCCGGGTCACCACAAATGTATCTAGCGACTCGTAGTAGTAAAACGGGTCATTTTCACGCATCCAGCGGAAGGTGGGCCAAGGGTTGTCCAGGTAGAACTGCGGGTCCTCTATCTGGACGTGCGGGGTGGTCAGATTGGTCACGACGGCCTCCGAAAGTAGTGTTATCATGATCACTGTAATAAGCATCACAACGGCCGTCAAGTTGCCTGGACATCACCTGATCCCAGCCCGATTGCAAGTTGAGCGCCGTCAGAGCAGTCTGCATCTCCTGACCACCCCGGGTAGCGATCTATTTCTGACGGGGCAGCCTCTGTAGAATCTCGAGCGAATCGAACTCCTCCCCCGGCTGGTACACGTCATTAAAGAGTCCGACCCCCTCTGCGGAAAGCCGGACGTCCGTGCCGGTCCACATCTGGATGCCGTCTGGCCGGTGCTGCGGTGAGACGCGGAGAGTCGCGAGTTTGAGGCGTGTGTCCGAACCGTACGGGTCGACGACCGTCAACTCCGCAACGCCATCGGCGCCGACAACTGTTATCCGCGGATCGGCAATCTTCACGAACAGCAACCCTGAGTGCCCGGCAAACCTGACATCACCTCGAAACCGCCACTCATCTGTCGAACTGAAGCCAGGATCATTCTCGTACAGGAACTCCATCGAGCCAGTCACTGACGCACCGTGGGTTGCTGAACCTTTACCGTCGGTCATACCCCGTACATAGTTGACAAAAGTCCGCTTTATTGGCCAGCGGAGTCCTAGAGTCGGCCCTGCATCTTCGTTCATCACGTTAACGTCCGCCCCGGTAGAGTCCGGCATCACCACAGTCCTCTCTCGCGAAGCGCGCCGGCTCGCGTTTAGGTGGATTCATACCTCAACCCCCTCGTCACTTTCCCAGGGTGGTCGTGCCTAGCAGGTTTCCCCCATTGACCCGTATGGTTTGACCGTTTAAGAACTCAGAGTCATCCGAGAGCAACATCGCTGCAACCGCAGCCTGGTCCGCAGGCCTCCCAAGCCGAGGAGTCGGCATGCCCCGCAACATGCTTTCCTGCCACTCTATCGGCATTAGCTTCTCTCCGCCGGGGGTTAGTGTTACGCCGGGCGAGAGGCAATTACTCCGGATCCCTTCTTGGCCCCATCGCGCAGCCGTGTTGTTCGATAGGGCAACTATCCCTGCCTTACTTACTGCATAAGCCAACCGAACGGTCTCGCCGAGATAAACAGAATCAGACACTGTGTTGACTATGCTTCCGCCGCCCCTCGAAAGCAGATGAGGTACTGCATGACGTATTCCGTACAGATAACCAGTCAGATTTACATTTAGCGTGTGGTTCCATATCGCGAGTGGAATGTCAACGGCATCAGTGTCCTGTGATTGCATCGAGGGGCGCAAGTCAGCCGCGTTGTTGAAGAGTCCATCGAGTCCTCCAAAGCGGTCCGCCGCACGGTCAAGGAAATCGGCAACTTGCGCCTCGATTGAAATGTCCACTCGACATCCCCACGCCGTGCCACCGGCGTCATTGATCTCGCGGGCTGCCTCATCGGCCCCCTGCTCGTTTAGATCGCCGATCGCTACAACAGCATGTTCCGAAGCCAAGCGCTCCGCCGTTGCTCGTCCAATACCGGATGCACCCCCGATGATAGCGATAACTTTACCCTGAAGACGTTCATTCATTCTAGAATTCCTAGTCTGCATCGATTCAAACCCTCTCGACCAAACAAGCCAACGAGGGCCCCATAACCTTTATATTTTTTGTGTGATGTATCTAATCTAGACGTGCGTGGTGTAGTTTCCTAGTTTGTTCGTCGCGGACGTACCGGTGGTGAACGCGCCCATAAACTGGGCAGGTACTATTCTCGTCGCCAAGTCTGCTGTCGACATAAATTGTTTGTCGTAGGAGGCAGCAGTCGCGGTGTTTCCATCGACCGTCACGAAACTGTACCGATCATCAATGAACGAATCAGCTTGGAAACTGAGGTGTTTCGTTGGGACATCAGAAATAGACATAGGCGCTCCCTCGGAATGAGACGGCCTGGGTGGTGGTCGTATCGTATCGCCGACTTCTAAATCGCTAGGTACTCGGTTCGGAAGTGACGCCAGCAGCACGCCGGGCCACCACGGGGTCGAAATAGAAAGTACGCTGACTTGATATTCTTCCCCCTTCAATCGACCAAACTTCGACAACCTCCATCTCGAGTCGCTCCCCGGTTGCTTTGCCGACGGCGCAGAGGGTTACATGAGCTGTGACCAGAGCTTCGTCGTCTGCGGTGATGGCGTGCACATTGAAGGTCGGCTCGTCCCAATATCGCGCGAAGGACGACATTCGGTCTTTCATTTCTTCGGTTCCTCTGGTGAGGCCTCCGTAGGGCAAAGAATTGGGTGCGTCGACGGTGAAGTCTGGATGAACATGCATCGCGAAAGCCTCGACATCAAAGGCTTGTAATAGTCCGTAGACTCTTTCGATTATTGCAACGTTCTCAGCCCGGATTGAAGCTTGCACGGTCTCCCTTTGTCTCGGTATCGGGTCAGGGGGCCCCGACTGACTTCGGGGTTGCCCGCAGTTGCCGCTGAAAGATGCCAATCGACCGCGCGGGTGCGGTGCCCCGTCGAAACAGTCCATCGAGATGTGATCCGTGTTACAGCAACCATGCTTATGGTAGTTCTACTTGACTACTGGATGTCAAGGCTTCAGTGCGTTTTAGCGCGCCCACCGCATCCAACCGGACGATGATCTACTTAAGATGGCGACAGCTGTTGCTCAGAAGGAGCAACGGCTGACGGCAATGAGGACGACGATCGAGCTGCCAGCGAGCCGTTCGTGCTCGGTCGGAAAGATGCCGCCCGATCCGAGGTCGATCTGCGCTTCACCGCCTTGGACGTCCGCCAACGAGCACGTGGTCCACCCGTGCGTGCCACTTACCAGCGAGTGGCGGACGTGGACGTATCTATTGCTGAACTGGCGTGGTCTCTAACTTGTACGCGATCGCCTGAATTTCTAAGCGGCATTGAGGATCGAATAGATTCTGCACACCTGCCATCGCGCTCGCCGGTGAATGGTCGCCGAAGACCTCTCGCCGCACGACCCGGTTGGCTGCCATGACCTCCCGACTGTCACCAGTAAAGAACACCGTCTGCTGCGCGATGCGTAGCAGCGACGAACCCGCGCGCTCCAGGATCACGCCGATATTCCGATAGGTTTGCCGCATTTGTTCCTCGACACTGCTGTCAAAGATTAGCTCGCCGGGTGTCGTAGCGTCGAAATCGATGGGCGCTCCGACCATTCCGGCAACATAGACGGTTTCGCCTGCGACCACCGCCCATGACAGCGGTCGCGTTCCTCCGTACGCGTTTAACCGTTTGAACTCCGCCATGTCTTTGACCTCGCGTTTTCGAATGATTGTGTCGTGATCTAACTGCGTCTACGCGGCTGGTTCCCAGTCGCCATCCTTACCAACCTTGCGAAAGACCGGCGAAGGGATGTGTGACGTCGCGATGGGCGACCCACTCGCTGTGATTGTTTCTATTAGCTGCTCGCGAGTTTTAGTCGCCTGGTCGCGGTCCCCATCTGTAAGAAAATGAATTCCCCTCTGGGACAGTTGGTCTGGGTGCTGGATTACGTCGCCGGTGAGATACACCTGGTTATCGCCATCACCCACCGAAACGATGTATGAGCCAGGCGTATGTCCAGGGGCGTGTATCGCGCGCACACCGGGCACAATATCGAAAGTAGGTGTTGTCATTGCATGGAGCACGCCGTGGGTGCTGGCGTACTCCATCACGATTTTTGCTGGGTCGCCCGCACCTGCGTTTTCGATTAGCGCCGGCCAATCCGCCTCACCGTAGTAGACCTCAGCGTTTGGGAAGTAGAGGCTCTCACCTCGCGGCGCAACCCATCCGACATGGTCGCTGTGAAGGTGAGTCAGAACGATATGAGTCACGCTGTCCGGCGTAATTCCCGCTTGCGCAATGGAATCCGGGAGGCGGCCCGATGTCATGATATTCGCCGGCGGGGTCACCATGCCAGCCGCTGCGGCGACTTCAGCCGGAAACGACATGTCGTCGGGCCCCGAACCTGCATCCACGAGCGCAACTACGCCTTCGCTTTCAATCAGGTATGCGCCTGCTCGAATGTGATAGGTCCCGTCGTCGTGCAGGAGCTCGGGTTGGCTGGCGAAATCCGCGCCTGGGTAGAACATCGGCGGAAGGTGTCCTTCCCCGTCTGCTAGCTCAGTAATGAGAAACTTACCGACTTTAATCGACGTCATAGCTCGCTCCTGTCATCGAATGCCGCCGTGGCACTCAATGTCAGTGTAACACTGAGTGTCAGCAGATCAATCTGTCGGGTACGTTGACTCTCATGACAGAGAGTTCCGTCAGAGCGACCGCCCCGGCACGGATGCGTGAGCAGATAAGGACCGAGTTGGCCGACACCGCCTCGGCCTTGTTTCATGAACGAGGCTTTGACGCGACCACCGTTGACGACATCGTTAACAGCGTGGGGGTATCGCGACGCACGTTTTTTCGGTACTTCGCGTCCAAGGAAGATGCTGTGCTGCAACCGGTCGAGGCGATCGGGCCGTCAATCGGTCGAGAGTTGGCCGCCCGGCCCCCTGGCGAGACCCCTGCACTCGCCCTTCGCCGCAGCCTCGATGTTCTCGTTCACGACTTTGCGGAGCGAGAACCGAGGTGGCGGTCTGTACTGAGACTCAACCGGAACAACCCGTCCCTACGAGCTCGCCACCTCACTAAACAAGACGAGTGGCGAGCGGTCATCGCGGCAGCACTGTCCACACGAATGGGGTCAGGACCCAAGGACACACTGCCTGTGCTTTATTCCGGCCTCGCATTGGCGGCCGTTGACGCTTCACTACTTGCCGTCGATGACCTCCCAATGAACTCTGACCTCGGTCCGCTGATCGACGACTCGTTCGACCAAATCGGAACCTTCGGCGCTGGGTTGCAACTTGGTTCGACTGGACGCCATCCCTAAAATTGCCATGGCAGGGCGCAGAGGATTGTGGCGCGGTCACGGAGCAAACCCACCGTCAACCTTGACTACCGACCCTGTAATTAAACCGGCATCGGGGCCTGCCAGGAAGGCGATCACGCGAGCGATTTCGTCTGGACTACCCATGCGGCGAAGTGGCAGGCGCGCAACGTAATCGCTCGCTGCCTCAGGATAGTTCACTTCGAAGTCAACCCACGCATCGGTTGCAGCATTTGGCATGACTCCCACAACCCGAATTCCTGCCGGGCCCCACTCACAGGCAGCCGTGCGAGTTATGGTTGCCAGCGCCTGCTTCGCGGCTCCGTACGCACCGTAATTGTCCATATCCCAGCGTATTCCGACCCCAGACAACATATTGATCACGACACCTCCGTCGCACAGATCAGCGTGACACTCCTTCATGAAGGCCAGCGCTGCCATGGGACCTGACTGCCACGCTGCCTCGAAGTCGTCTCTCGACAAATCCATGAGTGACGCGACTGCAATCACCTGCGCGTTGTTCACAAGGATGTCGATCCGACCAAACTCTCTACGCGCGAGAGCCGCGGCGTTCTCTACGGTTGCCTCGTCACTAACGTCGCCGACAAAATAGGCCAACTTCGAACCCGCTGCAGAGAGCTGAGAGCTGGCCATCTCGAGCGTAGATTCGGTCCGTCCTACCATCGTCACCGCCGCGCCGGCCTCGAGCAACGCGCGAGAGACTGCAAGTCCAATTCCGCGGCCGCCTCCGGTCACCAACGCCGTCTTACCAAGTAGCGACTGATTCACACTGGCTCCTTTGAAGTTGAGGGGCGCTTGCTGACATCATCGCGGTCAGAACTCGCCCGCCAGCGGTGCAACGCCTGCGAACGTTTCGAGCCAGTGCACCTCCAAGCGTCTATGTGTGATCAGCCACTTGCCGTCGATCCGCCGCAAGGTGTCGTAGAACGTGCACGCGTCCATCAGATTCCAACTTTCGCCGCGAGGACCTGGCTTTCCCTTGTGGGTCGCCAATAGGTCGGTTCGCGCGGTCGCCTCATCACCATCGATCGCTACTGTGGGCAGACCGAGCATGTGCTGCCAGTTGTCAAAGACGTTCATCACACCTCCTTCACCGGCAGTTCCACGCATCCACTCGATTAACTCGGGGTAGGTCGCTCTAACACCCGGATAGCCGCCGCTTGAGTAGTCAAGTTCTGCATCCGCCGCGAAGACCTCTCGCCACTGTTCTGCGACGTCGCCATCACTACCCTGATGTTCGTCCTGCCCTATTGCGTATCGCGCTTGTAGGTCTTGGATTTCCAATCGGTCCAATAGGTGCCGCGCGATGTCCTCTTGCATTACTTGATCCTCTCGCTTCCAACCGTGTCGCTTGCGGCCGATCCCAGGCTCCTCAGCGCGAAGCCAGCATCAAGATCGCCCGTCACAACTATGACTACCATTACACTATAAAGCCGTTGGCGTGGTGCCGGGCCACTATTGCGAAATCGGCGCAAGCGATGGAGGGGCGCACCCATTCTCGGGCTGGGTCCGATCTAGCACTGCCGATCATCCGGGCACGCGCTAATAGGCGGAGCGCGAGTCCGCATGTCGGGACCGCCACGATCGTTCGGCAGCAGTGGGATCAGTTCAGACGGTCATCGCGGATGGCGATGTACGAACATGAAGTTGCCGATATTGATCTCCGATCGTGCAGGCTTCCTCACCAGGAACGTCGGAAATTCTTCCGGACGGGAGAGCAACACCAGCAAACCAGGTAGAGTCCGAATGTTGTTGTGCGTAGACGATTTACTAGAACATTCCTTCGATAGGCCGACCCACGAGGGCCGAGCTGGTCAAACGGAAGGCCTGGCGCTGTGCGTGTCCAACTGATCCAAGAAGCTGCCGTAGGTGTGAAAACCAGGTTCGCCGCTCTCCTCGCACATCTAGTCACCCTCCGACTGACGCGCTGAGAAAGGCTAAGGCGTACTTAGCGAAGTAGGCGGGTTACTCACTCCCCGACCATGAGAGTTTCTAGTATGGCCGCCGGCAGTAGCGTTGTGGTCGATCTTCCTCTCCTTGACAACGCAGCGTCGCAACCAGTCCGTAATCAGGAGCTCACCGGTCCGGGGATCTGATTGGGTCCATCCAGTCCAGACAGTTGCGTGTGACCGTGCGTCAGTCCAGCGAGTTAGGAACCCGCTGGCTAACCAGGGCCGAGTTTTTTGACCGTCGATCGCCCACCACTTTCACCGGTGATACCGAACCGGTCCAGGTTTCCATCGACCCAATCACGCAACGCGGCCAGCGGTTCACTGGCCCCTCGACCGAGGTCGGTCAATTCGTATTCGACGTGGAGCGGAACCTCCGGTAGCACGGTCCGTGTGAGGAAACCGCCGGATTCGAGTCGCCGGAGTGCAGCAGTCAGGACCTTAGGGCTGACGCCCTGCAGCCGAGCCTTCAGCTCGCCAAAGCGCATCGGACCGCCCTCGAGTGCGCCGATGATTAGCGCACTCCATTTATCGGCCAGCAGGTCGAGAATCGGTCGGCAAGGGCAGGTCGCGGAGTACACGTCGCCTCGGTGTCTGGTGGTCATGGAGAAACCTTCACCCTCTATCGCAATGGTACCTAAAGGGTACTAGAAACCCTTGCGGGTAACTAGGGGTCCACGCATACCGTCGTGTCATGACGATTCCAACAACAACCACGACCGTTGCCGCCCTCGAGGCGGGCCCCGTCGACGCCCCTGATTCGTTTGTCGAAATCGAACTCCCGGTCGGGGAGATCAATGGCCGCGACCTGCTGGTCGAAGTCAAAGCAGTGTCTGTCAATCCGGTCGATGTGAAACAGCGTTCGGGATTCCAACCACAGAAGGAGCCGAAGGTACTCGGCTACGACGCCGCGGGCACAGTGATTGCGGTCGGATCTGACGTCGAACTGTTCGCGGTCGGCGACGACGTCTTCTACGCCGGATCGATCGGACGTTCCGGCAGCAACACCCAGTTCCATGTGGTCGACGAACGTATGGCCGGTCGTAAGCCGGTGTCGCTGCCGTTCGGCGACGCCGCGGCGCTGCCGCTAACCTCGATCACGGCGTGGGAGGCCCTTTTTACCGAAATGGGGCTGAAGACTGCCTCGACGGGGACGTTGCTGGTGATGGGCGGCGCCGGCGGGGTCGGGTCGGTCATGATCCAACTCGCCAGGGCGCTGACCGGAGTCACCGTGATCGCGACGGCGTCGCGACCGGAGTCCATGGAGTGGGCCCGCGACCTCGGCGCGCACCACGTCATCAACCACCACAACCTCGCCGAAGAGGCGACAGACGTTGCTCCGCAAGGCATCAACTGGATCTTCTCGCCGTTCTCGGCCGGGAACGTCGAGACCTATGCTCAGATCATGGCGGTGCGCGGAGCGGTGATCGCCATCGACGAACCTGCGGGACTCGACATTCTTCCTCTGAAATCAAAGAGTCAGTCCTGGCAGTGGGAACTGATGTTCACTGTGCCGCTGTACGAACCAGAAAGCGACAGTCAACACCATGTCCTGAATCGAATCTCCGATCTGGTCGACCGCGGTGTCTTGAAGACCACCGTCAGCCGGCGGCTCACCCCAATCAACGCGGAGAACCTCCGGGAAGCGCATCGGGCGGTGGAGGGCGGGTCGATGATCGGGAAGGTGATCGTTTCGACCGACTGATCTGCATTTGTCACTCATCAGGGGATGGTTTCAGCGTGATCGAGGCAACCGGATTGGTTCGCAAAAGCAGCGCAGACTGCCAACGCTGGTTGCGCGACAACGTACCTGCACCCGATCGCCGTGGATCGGAGTCGTATCGCGCTAACTGGTTTTAGCAGCGCCTCGTCCCTCGGATCGGGTATCTAAACGCACTGATGCCACGTGATTACCGATTATCGGATTTCGCACCACCAGCTGACCTTCCGCCTTTTAGATGGAGGTAACACCAGGTAGAAACGGTCTACGCAGGTCAGACCTGGTCTACACCGGCTACGCACCACAACAGCCGGACGCGAATGCGGGTCCGGCCGTACCCCGGTGCCATAGGATCCGGAGCGAGCAGCACGGTCACCACCGACTGGGCGCTCGCCGGCGAAAAGGCTGACCGTGGCTGACGACACCACTACCCATCTCCTCGTGCACCCTCGTGTTCTGTTGAGTCAGTGGGCGAACTCCTCGGACGAATGGGTGCGGTACATCGTTGGTCAGGTGGTCGCTGGCGGACGCCAGCTCACCGACGACGAAAAAAAACACACCTACGAGCTCTTCCGGCAAGAGAAAGCCATTGACCCCCGCGTATTACCCACGCAGCAGCCGCTATCGACTCCCCACCACGACGACGACGCCATCGAACCACTCGCGGTGACGTCGGTGTCGGGGGTGACCGGCGTCAACGCGCTCGTCCCGGGCGGCGTCATCGAGCCGCATGAAGGTCTGACCATCCTGTTCGGCGAGAACGGAACCGGCAAAACCGGATACTCCAGGATCTTCAAAGCACTCGCTGCCAGCCGGACGGCGGACGTCATCCTCGGCGACATCGACGCAACGGTGCCCTACCCACAATCTGCCGTCATCGAGTACAAGCTTGGCACTGAGGCTAAGAGCCTGACCTGGAAGGGACAACTAGGTCTGTCCCCGTTTACGCGGATGTCGATCTTCGACAGCCCTTCGGTGAGCTTCCATGTCGACGCCGACCTCGAATATGTTTACGTACCAGCATCTCTGGCACTGTTCAACCACGTCATCGATGCAATCAAGGCAGTACAGACACACATCGACCATGCCGTCACAACCCTCACGACCTCATCCACAGGCATTCTCTCCAGGTTTGCTCGCGGAGCCTCGGCCTACCCCCTCATCGAGACGCTGGGCGCTGCCACCGACCTCGAGCAACTGAAAAAGCTCGCCGATCCCGACCCGACTATCGACGCCCGTATCGCCGGACTACGTCGAACAGTCGCAGCACTCGAAGCTGACACGGTTACTGCTGAAATCAAGCTGCACCAACACCTCGAACGAGTCCTGACGCAGGCGACAGCCGTTGCCACCACGATGGCCGAGTTCGACGCGAACGCCTACGAACACGAAAGGACTAAGCTAATCTCCCTCGAACAGGACTTCCGCGACTTTCGCCGAACCCTGTTCGAAGCGGCTGATCTGCCCACCGCCCCGGACGACACTTGGAGTGCGTTCATCGAAGCTGGCGAGGACTACCGGACGCACCTCTCGAGCCTCGATGTTCACGACGCACAACGCTGCATCTACTGTCGCCAGCCGCTCACCCCGACAGCACACGCCCTGGTCAGCAAATACTCGTCGTACCTTGAAGACGCGATCAGCGGCGAGATCGCGGCGACAAAGGAGGGCCTGCGCACCTTCGTGGAAGCGGTCGTGAACATGCCGGTCGCAGACGCCTCAACCTTTGCAGGTGACTATTCCGCTGCCGAGGAAAAGCCGCCGTTCCACCGCGAACTTGATCGCACCGTAGCAACGTTCTCCGAGCTGAAGATGCAGCTGCAGTCGACCTCGACAGTCCTGCCTTCGCTACTCGCGACCTCAGCCGCCGACTCGAAAGCCCTTGCCGCTGCCCAGAAGTCCACCACCAAAGCGCTGTCCGTGTTACAGCACCAAGCCGCTACGCGCGCGGACACCACCGTCGAAAAGAAGCGCGACCTCGTCGAGCTCGAAGCCGCAGCCGAACTCACGAAGTCGTGGAGCCTCATCGAATCACAGGTACTCAACGCCAAACAGGCCGAGCGGCTCACTCTGCTTGCTAAGCCCATGCCTGGCCTACTGCGCACAGTGACTGGGCTCGCCAAAACCGCCAGCGATCAGATGGTCAACGACAGCTTCGACTCGCTGTTCAACGACGAGTGCCGAGCCTTGCGGGCACCAGCCCTGCGGGTGGAGTTCGTCGGGCGCCAGGGTCGCGCTCATCGCCGAAAAGTGCTCAGCGGCAATCACAAACCGTCGGCAGTACTATCTGAGGGTGAGCAAAAGGTGATTGCGATGGCCGACTTTCTTGCAGAGGCCAGGCTCGCTGGTATCACCGCACCCGTCGTCTTCGACGATCCCGTCTCAAGCCTCGATCACCGACGAGTGAACGAAGTTGCCCAGCGCATCGCGTTGCTCGCCGAGACCAATCAGGTCATCGTTTTCACTCACGACATCCTGTTCGCAACCACGCTGCTACTGCTCATGGAATCGTCCAAACGCTGCCGCTACTTCCAGGTCACCGACGAGTCCGGCAAGGGTGAGATCACCAGAGCCACCGGGCCACGGTGGGACCCTCACCAGCCTCAAGAAGAACATCAACGAGACTATCGAGACGGCGAGGACTCAGCAGGGCGATGCTCGCGCGGCACTGGTGCGCACCGGCTACGACTGGATCCGGGCGTGGTGCGAAGTGTTCACCGAAACCGAATTACTGCAGGGCGTGACTCAGCGCTACCAACCCAACGTCCGCATGACGAATCTGCCGAAAATCAAATCAGCAGCGTTGCCGGCCGCGATCGACACCGTCAACCGAATTTTCGAGGAAGCGTGCCGCTACATCGATGGGCACTCTCAACCACTGGCAAGCCTCGGTGTCGGTCCTACGCTGCCCGGATTGCAAGCGCACTGGGCAGAACTCACCGCCGCACGCACCGCCCACATAAGCGCCGAGGACTAGTCAGGGCGGCCCGATACGTCCAGACCGCCGGCCACTGAGGGTGCCGAGACGACTCGCAACACGATCTCGTGCTGGGCATCGCCTACTGTGCTCGCACTGCAGCGCATGTGGTGCTTCGCGGTGCAACCGGCACTCACTGGAACGGTGATCTTGAGGCACGCCGTCGTCAACTCACCGCGTATGAAACACCTCTGTGGAGCACTCCCGCGTTGGTTGCTGAAGAAATCGAAGTCTCACCTGCCGCTGGCGGCGGGTTCGGACTCGGTTCGCGGCTGCCGCGCCGGATTGCCGTCTTCACCGAAAAGAGCAACGCTCATCTGACGTACATCTACACCGATTTTGGGAGGTCCATCAAGGTGTGGATGGAAATCGCGCCCCCAGTACCAGTCGATCACCGCCAGCTCACCGAAGCGCTCCTCGATCAACGGTGGGGACTGGGGATGCGGGTCGGAGGGCTGTGGTGTGGCTGCGGCACCGGTAGCGAAGCATCGTGCACGGTACAGCTGGTCGAGCCGGCCCAAGGTTCCGCATCCGAACGGCTCACCCTCTTCTTTGCCCGCCTAGGACCAGCCAGCGACCGTGGCCGTGGCCGTGGCTACTTCCGCATCATCGGCGCCGATACAGTATCTATACTGTTGCAGCGCAACGTTTTTCGTCACCAGTGTCGCAACGTACCCGATTTGATGAATGCCGCGACGATCACTTTGGCGCTGAGCGTTTACACGGCATTCGCGTAAAGCCCACCACCGGACTGCGGGCAGTCCGGGTCGCCGCCCTCATGAACGGGTTTTGCGCCCATCGTGGTGAACCGCAGACCTCAGGCGACCAACTTCGACCCCACTCCAAACGATCCGCCATCAAACGGCGAGATCACCTCGACGGCCCAAGGTACAGCAGCCGGTTAGCCGGTGCCCCCGCATGACGTATTCACGAAAGCGGCGGCAACGCCGGCCCGGCCGACCCCTTTTGCTTCTGGCAACTCGCGTCTTCGGCGTAGCGAAAACGCCCTGGATACGGTGTGGTCGAACTGCAAACGAGCTCTATCAGCGCTGACGACGAGATCCAGGAAGCCCGCCCAAGACTTCGCGTCGAGCGTGGCTCAGGCCGTGCACGGGGCCAACATCAGCTGCAGCTGGTAGGCCACTTCCGTCGCGGGTGGATGCGCTTGGCTGACTAGATAGGTGTTCTTGGACAAAGCTGGCCCGAAGCCAAAGAAGTCGTACCGTACGGTCCGTAGTCGCTCGAACTGCCAAATCTCCTAGGAGGGCGTCAAGAGCCCGTACATCGGCAGAAGATAGCGGCCGGCCAGCAGTCGTGATGCGATGTAACTCCGCAGCCAGTTTCTTAGTCTGTTTCGTCTTGTTCTTCTTCATCGTGTTCTTCGGTCGCGCCACTGGACAAGTGGACTACTCCGCGATGGGCGTGGGTTCGAAGAACTCCGGGCCGCTCGCACCCGGCTTGGTCAACGGCAAGCTCGCGAGGTGCTTACGGAGCCGCACGGACATGGGCATGAATGTGGCGAACGTGAGGCTGCCGGAGACGACGGCGCCTACCAGCGGGACAATTTTCGCTGCGCTTTTCGCGAAGATCTGCTTGGTCATCTGGACGCCAAGGACTGTCGCGACCTTCTTGACTATCGGGTAAACCGTGCCTTTGGTCAGTGCTTGCTGCGGGAGTTTCTTTGCCACCTGTTTCGCGATCAACGCCGACACCTGCGCCACGCCGGCCTGCGCCGCGTTCACGCCGAACATGACACCGATGAACAATGTGAGCATGCTCTCGGTCGCGGTGTCCATGCCGTCCCCGTCGTCATCGAATAGGTCCGGCCAGCTGTAGATGTAGGCAAGTTTCTGAACGACGCGCAGCAAGTGGCCGTAGTACTGCGCGATATCGGCCGGGACCGTGCCGAATGCTGCGAACCCTCCCGGAATGCCGGCCACAGCCGAGATGGTCGTTACTTTGCCTGTCTCATATTTGATCACGCTGTTGGCGATTTGGTCGACCACGTCGATCGACACGCCCGCTTCGGCAGGGGTCGTGGCGATCGCGCGCCCGATCTGGTCGTCGGAGCAAAATCGTTTCAACTCCCTACGGAGGAACGCCTCCCTATTAATCCGCACCCCGGGCATCTGGGCCGAAGCCCGCAGCGTCTGCTCGAACTTCGTTGCGGGCTCGATCTGATTACCGTTGGCCATGCGGTCAAGCTACGCCACCCGCCCGACACCGACCGAATCGTCTGTGACTGGCTACGCGCGCGCCGGTTGCAGTAACAGAGGGTACCCAAAGAATGGACCTGCCGTTTAGTCGATCTGAGCGAGCAGGTCTTCGGAGCGCTGCGGGGGTCGGTGATCTGATCCGGGGGTGTCGTGTCGTTCGAGGATGCACCGGCGGGCCACATCATTAGCCGCGCACAGACGCTGCCGCGACCCGCTTGTCCTATCCTCTGCTCATGTCCACTCGGTACCGTGTCCGTTCCAGCGCCTTCCGCGAGTTCCTGCGCCCATGGTCGTTCGCCCCTGATTTTGTGCAAGGTCGGATCCCGACGGCATCTGCTGACGACATGTTCCGGTGGGCCGAATTTGCCGACGTCCTTCTGGCGTTGATCGACCACGACGGCGAGCAGTTCGCAAGCCGAGACGAGCTCGAGAAAGCGCTTTTCGGTGGATTCGGCGGAGGAATGGGCATACCGGGACAGCTCCGAGAGCTCGTCTTCAAAGACTTCGTGATGATCGAACATCACTAGCAAGGCGCCGTTGGACGCCTCCGCCGATCCAGCGGACTGCCTATTGCGGTGAAGTAGCGCACTTCCAGATTCGACGGAAAGAACTTATGCGACAGCAGACTGGGTCTGAACGAGAGGCAGTCGTCGGCTACTCCCGGCGTGCGTCACGTTGACGACTGCTACTGCTGGGGTGTTTCGTTGTTGCTGGCCCTTCTCGCAGGGCAGTGATTACTTCGCTGAGGCCGTCGAGTGGTTCTGTAGTGATGCTCCACTTGTCGACGCGATGCAGGGCCTTTTGGGCAAACAGGAAGTTATGGGCGTCCTTGTGGCGCGTTAGCTTGCTCATACGCATGCGATCCAGTGCAAACCTGGCAGCAGCCATCCGGATGGGCGCGAACTGATGCATGGCGCCGATGAACGCACTAATCGTTGGGAACGTGAGGACCTCCTCAGCGGCTCCCCCGTTCACGTGCATAACGCCAGCCATAGCAACGTCGCACGTAGCGAGCTCGCGCTCAAAGTCGGGTGGGAGAAGCCGGTAGTCGGTACCCATTTGAACGCTTACCGGGCCAGACGGTGTCTGATTAATCCAGAGCATTTCGAGTACTCCCATACTGACTGTGCTGAGTCGCTTGTAGCCGCGCCCGAGACGCGTGTTGGGTAAACAGGACACACCCCAGTAGTGAATCTGGGTCTGGAAGGGGAACGGAGTGCAGGTGCGAAGATTCAGCGAGACTGCATCGAGTACCTGGTGTGCGTCGGGCCGACTCGTGAACTTGGCCCAGTTCTTCCGCGACCTTGCTCGCTGGTTGTTGTCGATGGGGTGCACATCGTGTGCCGATGTGAGGTTGCTGGCCGCCGGGTCCTCAAACCACGCAAGTTGGTCCTCGATCGCAATGAGCTCGTCGAACTCCGATGCACCATATATGGAAGAAGTGTGCTCGCTGTTGAACACGGTGAAGCCCGCCCAGATCGCTTCCCAATCAGCTGACGTTCGATGTCTCGCAGCTGGCTACGGTCGCCGTGGTGCTCAAAGAAGCGGAAACTCTGAATGTTGGCGTGGGCGAAGCTTTTGAGATGATCACGCAGGCGCCCCACCACTGATGTCGAGGAGATGCCGATATAAATTTCATGCTGCTCGCCCTCCCAGAGATATAATCCAACCGGTCGACCAGCATGCCGTTTGGCAAAGTCTCGAAGATTGCCGTCGGTCATCTCCACAGCTGGTCCATAGCCATGTTGCTCCGCCCACAGCGCGACGTCAGCGTCCGGTTTCCACTCCGGCACAGAACGGTTCGGGGTCGCTGGCATGGGAGCGACGATACCGGCCTAGAACGGTTACTCAACTACAACGGCTACTCGCGGCACGTTGTACGTCAAACACTCACCCGGATGGGGCCGTCAGTAGGTGCTCAGTCTCGCGAGCCGGTTGACGATTGCGAAGAGCTAGGCACTCAGTGAGTGCAACCTGCACTCGGGATGGGAGGAGGCGTAGACACGTATACGTTGCCACCCCACCCAACTTCCCAGCCGTCTGCTGGATTGGAGCAGTCAGCGTAGGCAACAGGAAGCGCGTGATAGTGGTGCACGAGGTCCAACAGCCGCGCATACCACTGGACGTACGCCTGGTCGGCGGCGTCGCCTATGGCACTTGGTAGTGATTCGACGATGACGTCAGCTATCTCCGCTGGCGTGGTGGCCCCGGTAACGGACCTGCCGGCAATCTCGGCCCCTGTGCCCGTCGTGTAGGTGAACGCCGCTTCCCAATCATGGAGACTAAGATTGCCGCCTTCGTCGACCATGTTCTCGGCCGCGGTGACAGCGAGTCGCCAATGCACGCCCGACGACGACATACCAGGCAGTATCCGAAGACGGTGGTAACTACGCGAATGCAGCACCGCTACGGCCTCGAGAATCACTATGCCCACGTCAACCAGTGCGGGCTCGCGCTCAGATGTAATCGGATGACTCTCTCACAGGCATTTAGTCCGACTCTCAAACGTTAAAGCTGGCTGTCCGATTCGGACAGCGAATCTACCGCCGATACCCGGACTCGCGTCCGCGTCGATGCGCAGCTATCCATAGCACACCATGGCGCACTGCCGCTCGACCAAACAGTCGCGGCATGCGAAGTGCACGACAGGCTTAACGATGACCAGCGTTGGGGAAGGGACTCGGGTCTAGTGCGGTAGTAGCTGGTTGCATGAAGCTGCGCTAGGTGCGGTAGCCCTGGCATAGCAAATGATCTCTGCTGTGCTATGTCTGAAGAGCTGCGGAATGCTGTCATACCGGAAGGCCGACATGGGTTTCACGTTCTACGCCGATGGCGACGACAATGGGCTGATACGGGTCGATGACGTCAGCGGCGAAGGTGAACAATTTCAACCGAGACTCGGCCAGTGGAAGTATCTCTCCGCCGTCGCTCGCAAGACGAAGTTCGCGGACGGCTACGAACCAGTTAGCGAAGAACGGGCACGGGTGGTGGAAGACGGGATGCGGAAACGGTTTGGGAACCTACGCTAGAACTGTGCCCGATGGAGCGGTGTAGACGAATATGTCAGAGGCTCCTGCTGTTCTGCTCAACAACGCGACGTCAGTGTCGTTGCGACTCGCTTGCCTAGTATTTTGGCGGCTGGGTAACGGTCGATTTGTTGGAGCGTCAGCTCAGCTTCAGGGTGTGTGAACCGCTTGATTTCGGCCGGCTCAGGTTCAGGTAAGTCAATGACGACCGTACGTGCCTGTTCAATGTCAATGTTTTCGTGGACCCACTCGTTCCCCACTTCCCCGTGGTGGTCCTGCGTGACATACCGGTTGGCAACGAATACAGCTAACCTCGGAACCAGCGTCCAAACTTTATGCTGGTCAATAGCCGATCGTGCCCCAGGCTTGGTCACTGCTAGCCACTGGACACGTCCGTCGTCGACGCGTCGTAATTGCCAGAATTGCCAGCCCGCAGGCGCCATCACGTTCCCCATCGGTGTCTGTCGCAGCTTCGCGTTCTGCGTTCGTCTGAATGCTATCCCGTTCACACCGGCAGGGGCCCGTTTGTTGACGTGTCGTGCACCATCTGGTCGGTGGCGTAGGAGGCAGGTCTGCCGCATGCAAAACCGCTCGGTGAGGAGGCTCGAAGACGCCGCGACCTGTAGATGATGTTTTGCTACTGGGAGGTGCGGTCCCCGCCAGGTCTCTGGTTCGCTATTGCTCGACTCGAGTGGCGCTTTAAGCTAAAGCACGTGATCCATCCGGACGATTGGGCTCGCAATGGTCAAAGCTGACGGCTTTGGACCGCAAGATGCGGAATCCCAGGAGCTGGTCTCACTCGCTATGGCCTGCCGCATCTGTCCGGACAAGGCCTACGATTCCACCGCAGACAACGTCGAGAACGGGTACGGCGTCAGCGAACACCACGAGTGCTGGGCGATGAAGGCGATCCCTACAATCGCGATCAATCGGTCACAATTGACGGACGATCAGGGAGACGCGATCGGTGAAGCGAAGATCGACGACATCCGGGGCAGCATCCGCGAGGGGGTGCACCTTCCTCCTGTATTCGTCATCCATGAACCCGACTCGGGCTACCCGTACTTACTCATTGAAGGCAGGCATCGCTACAACGCACGCTACCGGGAGCGATCGAAAGAGATCCTGGGAGCTTGGGTGGCTCACTTCGGCTGCTGCGGCATCGACTAACAACCCTCACGAACACCCAGTTCCTGCTGCATCGGGCAACAGGACGTCATTTCACACTACAAATTCTGCTGAAGCAGCGTGTCTCGGGTGCACGCTATCTCTCGTCGAGGTTTACCGTACGTGAGGGATGGTCGCTATCGGACAACGGGCGATAACTGTCGTTAGACCAGGTCAACTCACCGACTCTGACGCGCTCGTATTTTCGGAGCTGAGCGGATGTAGTCGTTTCGATTAACGAGCCGTTCGCTACGAATCCGACGCTGCGCCACTGTCCCCTGTCAGTGCGTCGGGCAACGAAACGACGAGCCCTGCCAGCCGACGGCAACTGTTCCGAAGCTCCCAGAACTACCTCTAATTTGGATGCGATGGCATCGGGAATCGAATCTGGCGTTGCGAAATGCTGACAGCTTCTCCAAATTGCGAACACAGACAGAACCGTACCCGCACGTCACTGACATGCGAGGCATCACAGCAAGGCTGCTCGCGAGTATTAAAGCTGTTCGGCTTCGCGATGCGTCCGCGCCCCTGTTAAAACGGACTCTCACTGGTGAATGTACGGATTTTCTGTATTAAAGTTGTTCTTCAGCGAATAGGCGTTGCCGCTCGTCGGCGATCACCTCGCGGGCCAGTTCTGCTTCGGATATGTCGACGGCTTCTGGTGCGCTTTCGGCGATGTCGCTGATACGTGCGAAGTCGTTAAACAGCTCACGCTTGCGTACCAGTAGTTCGGTGATGCGCAGATCGACTCCTTCTTCGGTGAGAAGCCGATGGACCTGTACCGACTCAAGTTGACCCATCCGCCTGGCGCGAGCTATCGCCTGCCATTCGGTGGTGGGTTTGAGCTGCGGCTCGCAAATGATGACGACCGAGGCCGCTTGAATGTTGAGCCCTACGCCGCCTGCAACAATCTGAGATACCAACACTGCACCATGTCCAGCGGCGGTAAATTGGTCCACCATTTCCTGTCGCCGCGCTGCGGGTACCGATCCGGTCAGTGGACCGACGACCTCGCCGGGCAGCGCCCGGACAACCTCGTCGAGGACAGACCTGAAGTGTGAGAATACGATCACGCGTCGTTCGTTGGCCTCAGCCTCTGCGACGAGGTCGATGAGTCGCGTCAATTTTTGTGACTGTTTACCTTGGGTCATAGCTGCTTGTCGCATAGCCATGAAGTTTCCGTCGTGCACTGCGTTCCGGTAGGCGGTCAAGTCATCGGGCGACATCGGAACCCACTCCTGGACCTCTACCAGTTCCGGGAGTTCGGTGAGCACATCTTCTTGATTTCGTCGCAGGTATGCAGGTGCCACTTGCTGTCGGAACCGTCGTGGCGAGAGTTCGGTGGCGTCAACGGTAAGGTCCGGTCGGACGTATTGGACTAGGTTTTTGAACTCGTCGAGCCGGTTCTCGAGGGGGGTGCCGGTCAGTAGGATCGTTCGCGCTGAACCGTTCATCAATTGCACCGCACGTTGTGAACGCTGGGCCTGCGGGTTCTTGATGTAGTGCGCTTCGTCGATGATCACGCAGCCTAGGTCGGCGGGCGAAGACTGCTGGGTACTTAGCCATGGCAGTGTCTCGAACGTGGTCACCGCGACTCCGCCGGTGCGCGACCAACTGCGCAGTGCGTTGTGCCGTGCAGGTCCGTGGAGCCGATGTGGGCGGATCGTGGACTTGGTTGATATTTCGCGAATCCAGTTGGTGACCACTGCTGCTGGGCAGACCACTAGTGAGTGGTGGGAACCCTTGGCGCGCAGATGGGCGATGACGGCGATCGCCTCGATTGTCTTTCCCAGGCCCATCTCGTCGCCGATGATGACCTTCTTTTGTGCGAGTGCGAATCGTGCGCCGAAACTCTGGTATCCGCGCAACGACGCGTTGAGGTGTTCGGTATTGAGTTCTTGCTGGCGTACGGCCGCGACGATGTCGTCGGGGAGATCCCCGAATATTCGGTTCTCGTCCTCGGTCAAGAGGCCCAGTTCCGAGAGGAGCGCGTAGTAATCGGCGGGGTAGGCCAGAAATTGGTCCCACAGGTCTGTGATCGGGGCATCGGCAGCGGCGATTGTTCGAGCGCGCGACTGTATGGCTTCTAGGTCGCGAACCAGTTCGGGCGGCGTGTGGGTGGTGTGCGGTGCAAAGATTGCTAGTCGGGCGGGAGCCTCCGATGCAGCCGCGGCTAACTTGGCCATCGGCTTGAGCAGTGCAAGCTCCCTCGCTGGGGGTTGGGCGGCTCGCAGGGCTCTCCAACGCCCCAGTGCGCGAAGCAGGTTCGTCGCACGCGGTGAACGATCGTTGATGTCGATGCGGACTGGCATTTCGTCGTATGTGGTTTGCCATAGCGTCTGAGCTGCTCCGCGGATGCGGGTGGCGGTAGCGGGTCCGACGCCGGGCAAGGACTCGAGGATGGCTTGGTTCTTGAGCACTTGTCCGACGGTGTCAATGCCGGCGTCCGTCAGTGCGCTCACACGCAGGCGATCACGAGTGGCGTCCTTGAGCCTTCCGACCGGCATCGCGTGAACAAGTTTGTCTGTATCGGTGCGGCGCACGGCGGTGCCGGCTTGGAGCGCTGTGGCTTTCGCTTCCGCCTCTGAGGCAACGGCACGTTCGATGGTCGTCAATGCGCGGGCCAAGTGTTTGGCCGGGGCACCGTCGACGACGGTTGCTGTGCCCCATGCAAAAGTCTCCGGCGCGGAGGCCAACCATTGACCCAACGCAGTGTCCATATCCTTGATGTCGACTGTGGCCGCTGCCGCGCCGAGTAGCTCGGAGAGTCTGTACGGGACATTCTCGGCGTGAGCCCAGCGCATGTAATTTTCGAGGAACACGCCCGCGTGACGGCCTGCTTCCCGGGCGCCCTTGCGCATCAACAGGCGGCGTGCGCCGACGAATGACCGGGCGTCGTTGACTGCGCGCGCTACATCGGTCGTCAGGCTCGTGACCATGTTTTGGGCGTCAGCATTCAACTCGGCGAGCGCAGCCCGTTGGGCAATGGCGGCAAGAAGTTTGAGGTCCCCGTGCCGCAGCGGTAGGACGCGTACACCGCCGTCCTCGTCGAGGTGTAGGTCGATGACGCGTCGCCGGAGACCCGCCTCGGCCTCCGAGCCGGCAGTACCAACTTCTTGACGAGTTGCGTGGACCTGTTGAGCTGTGCTGATGAGCATCGATGCCTCATCGGCAAGCGTCGTTAGATGTACTCGCTCTTCTCGCCCCATAAGTCTCGGCCTTTGATCGGTGGTGGTGCGCAGAATCCACCACCGCTGGGCCTGCTGATCCCCCAGGCGGCGGCGAGCTGCCTATTTCAGCTAGTTTCAAATCCGGACTGGTCGAACTTGAGTGTCTTGGCGTTCTCGGAGACGGTACGAACCCGACTCTCGTTGAAGCCGTCGGAGTCGTTTGCTTCGATCTCGATTCGTACCGTCACGCTGGTGTTTTCACCTGACCGAAGGTGCGCGAGGACTTCGTCGGCAACGTTCTTGAACTCCAACGCGATCTTGTCGGAGTTCAACGTCTTCACTCCGTAAAAGCGTGTCGGCCAGTCGTTGTCGTCCGCCGGACCGGGACCTGGCTTAGGTCCGGGACCTGGCTTGGGGCCCGTCCCGCTGCCCTGCTTTGGTCGAGGGCCAGGTTCGTCTGAACGTTGCATTTCTGCAGCGTCGGGCCGAACAAGGAGCAATGAATCAGTGACCACTGGCGAGTTCTCGGTGTCTTCTGGTGTCCAGAGGCTGATGTATCGGCCTGTGGACTCCTCATAGCCGGCTGCCAGGGCGAAGGCGTCTGTCTGCCAGATCATCGGCAGGTCGAGGATACCCGCGTCGAGAACGGACCGATCGCGTAGGCGCGGCATGTACGGGTACTGCGAGTACAGTCCCCATAGCGCTCCCAAGGACACGTGGCCGTCTTTCCAGATCTGTGGAACTTTGCCGATTGCGAGTCGGATCGTTGCCGCTGCCTGCCGCGTCGAGAGGTCGCCGTCGTTGCCCAGGCGGCGTGAGACGCGGTCTGCGAGAGCGTCGGACTGGCCTTCGACTTTGGTTTCTTTGATCAGAAACGGCGCGCCTGGGTCAGGTTGGTTGGGGACCAGTGCCCAGGTGAAGCTTTGCAGCAGACGGGCGGTGACCGTCTGGTCGGCCTGCGCCGCTCGCTGTGAGGCCTGATTCTTCTGGTTTTGGGTCAGGTCGAGGTCGACTTCGCTGGCTAAGACGTGTGTCCAGCCGAGGTAGTCACGGGTTGCGCTCTCAAGTTCCTCGAGGCGGGCGGCGTCGGCAGCGAGGTAGACCAGTGCGTTGCGATGTGCTCGGTTGGAGCTTCCGCGGTGTTCAGTGGCCTTGTGGGCGAAATCCTTTGCCGCAGACTCCGCTCCCCGCTTGTGGGTAACCTTCGGGTGCAGGACTACTAACCGCGTCTCATCGGTGTCGGGGATGTCGGCGTTCGTCTCTGGGCAGACGTGGACGCCGGCGAAGTCGCCTCGCTTGCGGCCTTGATCTTGTAGGCGTCGGACGATCTCGGCCCACACGTCTTCCTTGTGGAGACGTTCGGCCTGATCTTTTGCGGTGCGGGTGATGTTGGGTTGGACGTCGTACCAGTACTTCCCTGATCCGGAGTAGAAGTAGGTCGCTCGGTCGCCGAGCTGATTGAGCGCGGAGTGGAAGTTGCCGGGGATGTCGCCTGGGATGGCGGTGCCCAGAAAGACCCGTTGGGCGGCGATACCTTTGTGGACCGATCCGGGTGCGATCGTCGGAGCTGCCCCGAAAAAAACGGTGCGCGCCAGCCGCTTGGTCAACGCTCGCTGACCGAACAGTGGCTTCTCCTTGTCGATACGCACCGGCTCGGAGTTCGCGCCGTCGACGTCGGCGTCGATGATGGCTTTCCAGGAGTCCTGAAGGTATTGCGTCAGTTCAGAGTTGACGTTCGACGTGGCAAGCGGGATGGAGGCGGGCATGATGAGCGGGGACTGGTCTTCGCCGGTCCACAGGGCGTGGATGACGGTGCTCATCAGGCGCAGAACACCTCGCGTGCGTTGGAAACGCTCCAGTGATGACCATTCCTCGTAGAGGGTGTCGAACAGCTCTGGATGGATGGGGTAGGTGCGTTTGATCCGGTCCTCATAGGTGCTGTCGCGGGCCTCGCGGGGAAAGTCATCGGAGAATTTGCGGTACATCTCGACGTAAGTACGGGCGGTCGCGCCGATCGCGGCCAGCGCTGCGGCATCGGGCTGGGTGAATAGCCGCTGCTTGACGATGTGGTAGGCCTCGTCTGAGGAGGCGGGGCGCCATTGGTCGGCGACCCGCCGAACAACGTTTTGCAGGCGCTTGAGCGCCTCGAGTCCGTTCTGGCCGCCGACCTCTTCGGCGTTGCCTGCAACGACCTTGTCGTTGGCGTCGCCTGTTTCTGAGGCTGGGATCGAGATGGCCAGCAGGACGCCCGGGGTGCCTTTAACGGCTTCGGTGAGGGACTGGGCAAAGGTAAATTGGTCGTCGAAGGTGCCTCCGGCCAGGTCGTCTCGCCCGACGAGTGATCGTGCGTAGGCAACCCATTCGTCGATTAGGATGACGGCGGGTGCGTACGTGGCCAGCAGCTCGTGTAAGGCGTCGCCGGGATGGGTGCGGTCGTGGTCGGCGTTGGCGACGACCGCGTAGGCGTGCGGTCCACCGAGTTGCCACGCGAGTTCACCCCACATGGTGTTCACATGAGTGCCGTCGTCTTTGGTGACACCGGATGGGCTGAAGTGGTTTCCGACGATGGCGACGCGGTTGATCTTAGTGCCGGTGTATCCGCTGGCGGTGAGTAGCTCTTGTGTCTCCTGTGGAAAGTCTCCAACGGAGAGACCTGCAGCGATATGCCACAGCGACAACATGGAGTGGGTTTTGCCGCCACCAAAGTTGGTCTGCAAGTTGATGACCGGCGACACGTTGGGGTCTCCGCCGAGGCGGCGAACCGCCCGTCCGATGAGGTCGCGAAGGCCTTCGGTCAGGTAGGTCCGGCGGAAGAACTCGACGGGGTCGGCGTAGTCGGCATCGACCTCGCCGCCGGTAGCGACCTTGTACAGGTCGGCTGCGAACTCCGATGCGTGGAAGTTGCCGGTTGCTACGTCGTCGTGGGGTTGGAGGACCTCACGCCACGGGCGAAGACCCGTAGCTTCGGGGTTGTCCACCGCGGCTTTCAGGACCTTCTTGTCGTCTTTGTCGGCGGTAACACGGCGGAGGTTCAGGCGGATACTTCGGATTTGGTCCGCGTCTTTGGGGGCACCGATTAGTTTGAGGAGTCGTTCGCCGGTGTCGAGGGCGCGGTAGGCGTCGTCGTCGGTGAATGTGCGGTTGTGGGCCCACTCGTTGCGCACTTCGCGGAGCTCGCTGGCGAACGTTTCTCCGCTGCGGCCGATAACCTGTTGGAACGGATACCATCCGCGCTTGAACCCGGCGGTGATGTTGCCTTCCGTCAGGATCCTAAATTGCACCTGTGGGTCCAGGGCGTCGTACGTTTTCGTTGAAGGCGCACCGTTCTTGCTGTCCTTGGCCTGAACGAGTGTGGTCCAGACAGCGCCGAGTGCTGGGTCGCCTTGCCCGACGACAGTGGAGATGAAGTCATCGAGTGCCGGGGCGAGTACCTGGAACATGCGGTCAATGCGGTCGCGGTTACTTAGAGCCATTCCTGATCAACTCCCATTCCTGTGCCAGCATGTCTGTGAGCTGCTGCTGACGAGTAGCGATGACCTCGGGCGTCCAGGTGGGCTGGTCGAGCACCTGTGTGGTCAAAGCGAATACTGCTGAGCCGGTCGATGTCGTGAAGTACTTGGCTTTCTTGGCCAAGTAGTCGTAGTTGTTGGCTTGTGAGTTTTTTCGATGGTTCAGCAGCAGCAGGTTGCCCAGCTTGTGGGTAAGTTCAGCTCGTTGCTCGTCGGTGAAGTCCAGTCGCCATTGACTCGGGTCTTTTGGATTTTGTGGGAGTACGTGTTCGATAGAGATGATTGTGTGGTTGTAGGTCGCTCCAGGGTCTTTTGCCAGCAGCTCGTCTAGGCGGAGCAGCACGTAGCGTGCCCGGCGAGGTTGCATTTTGTAGATGTCGCCCTGCAGTGCTGCTAGTGAGAGTTCGCGTTCTTCATCGCTGAGGTCGAATGCGGTGGCATCGAGTCCGGCGCCGGCCTTGAGTTGGTTGAGTAGTTCGAGATAGCGCCCGATTCGCGGAGTGGTGTAGGCCTGGCGCAGCAGGAAGCTGGCTGCGAGGCGCTCCAGCTGTTTCAAGAACGCAGTGAGGAAGACTGCGTCGTCGGCGTGCTCCACCATGGCCCACAGAGCGCAGGGTCGCCAGTCCTTGTTGTCGACCATGTCCAGCCTCTTGAGCCAGTGATTGACCGGTTTCCATTCGTCACCGGGCCCGAAATCGAACGCGACAGTCCGCTCGAATGCTCTGGCGTAGGGCAGAAGCAGAGAGTCGACGAAGTCTGCGGCAGCGTTATTGTCAAGATACGGATCGAGTACCTGACTGGGGAACTCTACGAGTAGTTCACGGCGGGCACGCTCCCCACTCACGACCGTCCGGATATCACGGAAAAGCTCTGTGAAGTCGTCGCTCCCGAGCGCTTCCTCGGCGAGCTCCCACCGCTTCGAGTTCCCGCCAAGATCAGCGACCTGGCCAATCACCCGCGATTTGAAGATATCGGCCGGCGTGAGGTCGAGACCTCGGGCGTTCATCACGCTGAAGATGCGGTAGGCGCTGTCGAGACTCGGGGTGCTGACGACGACAAGGTAGGTTCGCGTGCTTGCAAGCGTCGCCAGCGCTCGGCGACGCTCGTCTGGCCATCCGCTCAACCGCGTCCAAAACGCTGCCGCATTGTCGCGTATCGCGCGCCGCGGCTCTGTTTCTGCGGCAGCGTCGGTCAGGGTCACCAGCGTCGATATATTCCCCGGGTCCTGCACATACTTGCGGAAAAACGGGGCGTCCTGCTCACGCAAAGTCAGCCGCGGACGCGACGCAATGCCATCCAGTTCGTTACCCGGGTCCAACACTCTGGCACTGAGGTTGCGTGCGAACTCGTCCCCCTCAACAACGTCTCGGAGAACGGAGAACAGTAAAGTGATTGTTGTGAGGCGCTGCTGACCGTCGATGACGTCGTAGGACCCGTCGGCTCGTTCAACTAGCACAAGCGAGCCCAGGAAGTACGGCTCGTCGTGATCACGATCAAGCGTTTCCTCCAGATCGTCCAGAAGCTGGAGCGCCTGGTCTCTCCCCCACCGATATGGTCGCTGGTATTCAGGGATATGGAACTCAAAGTCACTTGAGAAGACCTTTCGTAGTGGATGCTCGTGCGCAGTCAGCTTCCGCATCACTCGTCTCCTTCGTCAAAGTCGAACGCACCCTGCTTAACAACTGGCTTGCCCGCGCTTCGAGCGATTTCCAAGATTTCAGGCCAGCTAGTCACCAAAGTGTTGAAGCTGAGTGCGTCCTTTGTCCAACCATTGCCCTCGGCGATGCGAAAGAGCAGGTGAGCAAGTTCCTTGACCAGGTCACCATCGATCGCGCCGTCCGAACGACTGAACGCGGCATGGAGGAAGCCGCCCGCTGGGGCGATGCCATCTCGCTCCAGGACTTTGATGAGGTGGTGCAGCGCTTCCCAGTTGCTAAAGTGCGGGTCCTTGAGAACGTCGTAGTCCCACGAGAGACCGGCGGGCTTGATGAGCTGCACGCTTCCAGCACGACTCGTTAAGATCATTTGGCGGTCCATCGCGTCCACACTGGTATTCCGTGCACGAGCGAGGTTGTCAGCGTCGCCGAACTTGCCAACCCCATAGCCGTGCTGGCGGTACCACGCGATTGCGAATCTGGAAGTCGCATCGAAGTCACCCTCCTGCTCGTTCAGGACTTGGTCAAGAATCTCATTGATACGTGACAAGGCTGCTCGAACGGTCATCCTGCTTCCGTCGGATTCAATAACAGCTGAGTAGCGACTGAACACCGCCATGCCAGGCCCAATGGCTGCTTGCGGAAGGTCAACGGGCGCGACCTGCCCCTGTTGGAGCTTGCGGAGGGCTGCGGGGAGTTCTGCAGTCAACGTAGCGATGAAACCCCGTCGATCTGTGGTGGTCACTCCGCCGGGACGTGGTCGCAGGGAGAGCACGATCGACGATGCCAACGCGTTCTTACCTTGTGCCAGCATGCGCGACGCGGTCTCAGTCCGGAACGGCCACGTCGAGGTGATCATCCAGCCGGCCCGGATCATTCCCTCCAGCAAAGTCTCCCAACCTGAAGAAGCTTGGCCGTCGGCGTCAGTCTCGCTCTGTTTGAAGGCGTAGTAAACCGTAATTGGGTAGTCTGGCGACGCGACTTCTCGGGCGTTTGCGAAAACCGTCCGAAAACCGTCCTCAAAGAACGTTTTGGCTCCTTGTTTGTCCTCGTGGCGATAGGGGTTCGCCACCAGTTCTTCAGCCTTAGGGACGAGAAGGGTTGACAAGAGATCCGGATGCACCGCCCGTAGGGTTCGTCGGAGCCATACATAGAAGAAGTCCGACAGTTCGGCGTATTCAACGTTGTCGTAGTAGGGCGGGTCCGTCGACATGACGAGCGGCTGCCGTGACGCATCTTGCGCCGACTGTTGCCGGGCCGTGGCCGGGGTGTCGATTACGAGCCCGTCAAGGGCCTGCGCCGCCAACTCAACCTGCGACGCCCAGGTGCCCGAACCCGTCCCCAGGATGTTCACTTCAAAGAAGTCCCACGCCATGGGGATCGCCTGCCGGGCGAAGACGTTGCGAATCTGTTCATTCTGGTAGTGCCAAGTGGTGACATTCGCCTGGTAATCAGTCCCTCTACTGACAGCCAGGCCGAGGTAGGTGGCGACAGCGTCGGCGTAATTGAGAGCCCCTCCGTGGCCGACGACCGCGTCTCGGACCTCCTGCACCAGGTCGCTAAGTGTCGTTATTACCGTCAACTGGCGCGCGGTGAAAAGATCTGCGAACTCCGTCAGGCCGTAAGTCGGCGCCTTTAGGTCTCGCGGATAGAAGCCGACTTCACCTCGTATAGTCTCAGCCGGTCGGATGACATCCGCCGCCACTGCCTGGGCGGCAGTTGGCGAAATGTAGTCGCGCCTCCGCCCGCCGTCTACAATCGTGGCCAGGAGTTGTTGGCCGAGCCGTTTAGCACGGCCCTCTTCTCGAATATAAGTCAGTGGCACCGCTGTGCCGCACGACACACACTTGGCGCCTCGTCGTCCTACGGTGCCGTCATCAACGTCCGAAGGCGCTTCTATCGGCCGTTCGCTAACGCTGTATTCAATTCGCATGCCCGAGGAATGTGTGGGGTCGTCTACAACCGTAGGAACTATGAACACTTTACGAGTAGACCTCTTCGCTACCCACCACGACTTCACGAGCGGCATATCAATGCCGCAAGCAGGGTTGGGACAACGTACGGTCCGCGCCCACAGCCACCCAATCGGGGACTTTCCGCTTTCACTTGGATAGGTATTTTTGTGGAGATCCAAGGCCCGCTCTTTGATCCAAGAGCCATAGGCACGTACATCAGCACCAAGCCCTTGGGCGCCCCTCCAATTACGGATCTGCGAGTCCGCTAGCGCGGGATATACGGGAGCCTGGTCCTTGAATGCGGGCGGAATCTCGATGAGAGCTTTGTTGATCAGCACCGCGACGGGGTTGAGATCCGACGCACGTGCCTCCAAGCCCAACCGCTGAGCCTCCAGCGGAATGCTGCCTCCACCCGCAAACGGATCAAAGATGGCTGGGAGAGAAGTACCCGCCGATCTTTTGATTTCTGCGCGAACCTCGGCCAAGAGCCGCGGATCTCGCGCGTTGTCCCAACAGACAAGTCGCTCAATGAGCGTGTGCAAGCGCTCCCGCTCAGCCCGCTGGTCCTCGACGGTCGGAAACCGCTCTGGATCCGATGACGGATCATCGACCAACTGTGCGAAAAGGACGGCTCTCGCGGTCGCCAGCTTTCGGCGTGCCCACCAGAAATGCATCCTCCACGGGTGATTTGATCGCTTCGGGGTATCGCGCTCCGCTTCTCGGTTGATCGCGTCCAATGGCAGTGCCACTTCGATCAGCTTGCGCTTGTACACAGATCCCTCGATCTTCCGTGCCCGGAATCACGGGCTAACATCGCCACTGTCGCGGCATTCTTTTTGGACATGAACCTACGCGGTGAGCCCGACGCTGTGGAACACTAGTCGCCGGTACAGGTATCTGGACGTCAGAACGGCGACATGCCTTTAGCCCAGGTCTTGCCCCAGTTGCCTCGGATTCCGGTGGCCTCGAAGTCGCCGAGATCGGTGGTGGCGAAGGGATTGTCGAGGTACCGGACCTCGTCGTACTGCGGACCGCGAGGGTCGACCTTGACGAGAGCGAGGCGGTACCGCGGAACGGCGTTCTTGCCGGTCATGACTTCGTTGTGGGTCACGAAGAAGTCTTTGGCGCCTTCGATGCGCGCTTTCACCTCGATCCTGTAGGTGTCGCCTTTGGCGTCTGCCGAAAGGATGTCGAATCCTTTGTTGTTGAAGGCTTGTTCGACCGGTCTGCGTCCTAGCTCGTACTCGCAGGACAGGACGAGGTCAACTCCGCGGCGCTCGACTTCTTTGGTTTCTTTAGCGTGGATAGGTGCGGTTGCTGGGATGTCGTCGTCCAGCAGTCCGATCGGAAGGACTAAAGCGGCCGTGACGATATGCGGGGGCTTGGTCGACATGAGCTGCTGTTGATCCAGCAAGGCTAAGCGTTTGCGCAGCCGCGCATCGAGCTCTACGGCTTTGCGATTGAGGCTGTCGGAAGACTCTCTGGGTCTTTCGCCTTTCTGCTCTTTCTCTGATGCCACCGCAGCGTCGAGCAGGATTCGTTCGCTTTCGGAGCTGAGCCGTTTAGTCACCAGTTCGCGGGCCTTCCCGAGCTCTGTAAGTCGTCGTGGCTGAATCTCGGCGAGGTAGTCCGGGAGCTGGTTGGCAATGACCCAGCTCATTGCTTTGTCTTCCGCGTCACCAAGCCAAGCGAGACTCCGCGCTGCGTCAACGGCTGGACTCGCGGGTGCGGCGACGCAGTCGAGGTAGGGCGCCGGTCCGGCGGGTTTGACGGTGCCGCACTGGTCGACGTAGGCGTAGCCGAAGCGCCGGTTGACTGATCCGCCGGTGGCGTCGGTGATCTCTTCGACGACCCCGACGAGGAGTTGGGGCTCTTCGAGTGTGGCAGAGACCAGGGTGGTTCCCTGGTTGAGGGCGCCGCCGAAAGTTCGGATCGCCTCGCTCATGACCGCGTCGTGGAGTGGGTGTCCCGGTGCTAGGAGATCGGCGCGAGTGAGGTCGCCGGGTTGGACGAAGCTGAGATCGAAGGTGACGCGGTCGTACTTTGTTGCGATCGGGCCAGTGCCGGCTGAGCGAATGTGTTGTGGAACGTTGCTGATTTCGTAGCGTCCTTTTTCTCGTTTGACGATGCGGCCGCCGAGTTTTGTGAACGCGGCTTTGAAGGACAGTTCGATGTAGTGCGGTTGGAGCCGGCGGGCGCGGGCGTCGTCCATTGCGGCTCTTAGAGCGCGGAGGTCAGCGTCGGCGAGGTGTTCGGAGGCGAGGGCGCGTTCGTCGAGCAGGTCTTTGAGTCCGTCGCCGATGGAAGCGTCGATGACTTCGTGCATCTTGGCCTTGACGTCGGCCCGCTCGCCGTACTGGATGGCTTCGAGCAGCAGGTTTCGCAGTGGGGTGTCGGCGAAGGCCTCACCGAGTACATCGAACACTTTGCCGCCGTATGTCTGTCGCATTTGTTCAAGTTTTTCGAGTAGGCGGGTGAAGACTTCGCCCTCGCGGGTGTTGGCGGCGACGAGGTTCCACAGTCGGCAGACTTCATCTTGTCCGATGCGGTGGACGCGGCCAAACCGTTGTTCGATTCGGTTCGGGTTCCAGGGGAGGTCGTAGTTGACCATGAGGTGGGCGGCCTGCAGGTTGAGGCCTTCACCGGCGGCGTCGGTGGCCAGGAGGATCTGGCAGTCGTGGTTCTTGGTGAACTCTTCGGTGATCTGGCGACGCTCGGCGCGACGCACGCCGCCGTGGATGGCGCGCACTGCGTCGGGCTTGCCCAGGAGTGAGCCGATCTTGGTCTGGAGGTAGCCAAGGGTGTCTCGGTGCTCGGTGAAAATTATGAACTTGCGTGGCCAGCCGTTTGGATCTGTGGTGAGCGCGTTGTCCTGGAGAATATTTGACAGTTCGGTCCACTTGCGGTCAGTACCAGCTTCGCGGACGAGTCGTGCGGTTTTGATGAGGTCGCTGAGTTCGGCGAGTTCTGCGTTGAGCTCTTCGACTGTCTGGGCAGCGGTCGCTGCATCCAGGAGTTCTTCTTCGATCTGTTCGAGCTCATCGGCGTTGTACTCGTCGTCGTCGATGGCGCCAACATCGACAGTCGGTTCACCGTCGCGGTAAGTACCGTTTTGGATTTCGAATTTCTTGCGTTCGAGGCGTTCTGAGCGTCGTACGAGGCTTTTGTAGATCGCTTCTGGACTGGATGCGAGTCGTCGCTGCAAGACAGTGAGTGCGAAACCGACGGTGTTCTTGCGTTTGCCACCGATGCGATCAGCGCGGTTCATCCCCTCCCGGACGTATTTTGTAACGTCTTCGTAGAGGTCATACTCGCGAGCGGTCAGTTCATAGGGGACGGTCTCTGCAATACGTTCGGGGAACAACTTCTTACCGTCAAAAGTCAGGAGGTCTTCTTTGACCATGCGGCGCATAACACCGCTCACGTCGACACTCTTGTTACGTTTGCCTTCGAACCGGTCCCGGTCGAGCAGGGTCAGGAAAAGCTGGAAGTCTTCCTCCTTGCCTGAGTGCGGGGTCGCTGTCATCAGGAGCAAGTGGCGGGTGATCTGGCCGAGGATTTCGCCCAGCAGGAACCGTTTCGTCTTGCGAAGCTCTCCCCCGAAATAGTGCGCTCCCATCCGGTGGGCCTCGTCGACGATGATCAGGTCCCACTGGGTCTCTTTGAGCTGAGCCTGGAGCTGCTCGTTGCGGGAGAGTTGGTCCATCCGTGCGATCAGAAGCGGGTTGGTCTCGAAGACGTTGAAGTTAGCTTGGGCATCAATGAGCTGGTTGGTCAGGAGATCAAAGCGGAGCCCGAACTTGAAAAACAGTTCGTCCTGCCACTGCTCGACCAGTCCGCCGGGCGCGATAATAAGACACTGCTTGACGTCGTCGCGCAGTAGCAGCTCCTTGATGTAGAGGCCAGCCATGATCGTCTTGCCGGCGCCCGGGTCGTCGGCGAGAAGGAATCGCAGTGGGGTGCGGGGCAGGAGTTCGCCATATACCGCGCGGATCTGGTGCGGCAGCGGTTGAACATCGCTAGTGGCGACGGCAAGCATGGGATCGAACAGCCCGGCCAGTGAAATACGCTGGGCCTCGGCGACGAGTTTGAAGTCGCTCGCGGTGGCATCGAAGGCGCGGCTACCACTTTGAGCAACTCTTAGATTGTCCTGGTCTTTCCGGAACACGACTTGCTGTCCAAGCCCGCCCGCGGCGTTTTTGTAGGTCAGTTCCAGCGCGTCGACGCCGTGCCACTGCGCCGCTATGACCGTGACCACCTCGTTGGGAATGACCCCGTCGATTCGCAGACCGGACTTCAATACTTCAAGCTGCACGAACAGACCTCCCGATTGACAGCCCCTGAACGCTACTCGAAACCGACGACAGTTTGGACGATCCCGCTACATGCACCGCCATTGAGGAATGACCCGGCGCCCCAGGTCGTTGGACAACAAGGCCGAACCGGGCCGATCCTGCCAGCAGTACTCCCGTTCGTCACAGCGAGGAAGGTGTGTCGCAGGTGTGAGCGTGCATCGTTGTCGCGGTCGCAACCAGCACCCACGCAGCGCCACACCGACGACTGTTGTCAATCGCGGCTTAAGCATTCGTAGCGAGGGCCCCAGCGTCATACGCAATGATGGCTGACAGACGAGCCAGGCCTCTTCGTTGCGCGAACAGCCTTGGACTGTCTGGTCGACAGCTTCCCGACCGGGTCACCGTTCGCCGCGTCCCAGTCTTCGTCGGTCCTCACGACCGAACCATCGTCGACAGGCAGTAGACCGTTTCGGATACGTCTCGGCGAACGCTTTAGCGATCCAGGATGGCCGCGGCCCCACCGTGCGGTCGTAGACAGTGCCAGATCCCCCGTCATTGTCATGGTGCCACCACCTTCCCCACTGCCCAGCACCCTTCTGTTGCCCTCGGTTATCCATTTGCGCAGATGCATGGTTTCCAAGCCGCGCTAATTGGATTTAGCGCAGGATGTCCCATCCGGGCCCACGGCTCGCGCGGGCCAGTTCTCCGGTACGACCAGTCCGATTGTTCGCAGGCCATGATGGTGGCATGGCTGCCACCCACTCTTCGCCCCAGTTCGAGTCAAAGAGCGCGCGGCTCGAACACCCACATGTTGCGACGTTGAACGCAATGGTGAGGCAGTGGCGTGAAGGCGCTGGTAGTCCAGTGGTCCCGTGGTTCGATCCCGATGACGCGGGAACAGCAGCGAGAGTCCTGATTTTGATGGAGTCCCCTGCCCCTGCCACTGCTGAAATGGGCGCGGCAGCATTCTGCTCTTTGGACAACGCCGATCGCTCGAACCGCACCATGCGGTCGATGATGGATGAGGTCGGCTTGGCCCGCTCGGCATGTGTCAAGTGGAACGTCGTTCCTTGGGTGTCGCACACTCGGGCACCCACTCTCGCCGACATCGATGCCGCCCGACCCATGTTGATCGCCGTGCTCGACCAGCTTCCCGTGCTTGAAGTCGTTGTGGCCGTGGGAAAGCCTGCGTTGCAAGGACTCACCCGCGCCTTGTGGGCGGGTGAGTTGCCAGGCCTTTATCGGCTGGTGTCCACACCCCACCCGTCACAGCGCACTGCGCTCGCCGCAATCGCCGCCGCGGACCGCCTTCGCTCCACGCTGACTCGTATAGCTGAACACATCGCCACCGCCGAGGGTTGAGCAGCAGTACCCGTGGCCTTGACCCCGCCGCGGCGTGAAAGTGCCGCTTTGGCCCAACTCCTTTCACAAGCTGACGGTTGTCGCCGCTTGCGGACCTCGAACTCGGATCTACGATGGCGCTCATGACACAGGCAGTAGTCGCAAGCGCGTATGGCGGTCCGGAAGTCCTCCAGGTCAAAGGTCTCGACCTGGGTTCCCCGGGGCCCGGAGAAGTGCTGATCGACGTCAGAGCGGCAGGCGTCAACCCCGTTGACCTCAAGCTCTACAGCGGCGCCTTCGGTACCGACCCGAGCAAGCTCCCTCTGCACTTGGGCATGGAGGTGTCGGGTGTGGTCGCCGCCGTCGGACCCGATGCCGCGGGCATCTCAGGTCCACTATCCGTCGGCGACGAGGTGATCGCCTTCCGGGTCAAAGGTGGCTATGCAGAGCAGGTACTGACGTCGGCCTCCAACGTGGTGACCAAGCCCGCCACGATTTCGTTCGAACAAGCGGCGGGTCTGATGCTCGTCGGTGCAACCGCAGTTCATCTGCTCGAGACCGTCCACCCTGTGGCGGGCGAGACGTTGTTGATCCACGGTGGTGCAGGTGGGGTTGGGCTCAGCGCCGTCCAATTGGCGGTGCTGCGCGGGTCCACGGTGGTCGCCACCGCCAGCCATCGCAGGCACGGTGTCCTGACCGAATTGGGTGCTGTGCCTGTCGTTTACGGGTCGGGCCTGGCCGACCGCGTCCGTTCCCTCGCACCGGAGGGCGTCGACGCCGCCATCGACACCGTGGGCACGGACGAAGCAATATCGGTATCGCTCGAGTTGGTCTCGGATCAAAGCCGGATCGCGACCATCGCCGGCTTCGGAAAAACCGACGGGACCGGGATCAAACTCCTCGGGAACGGGCCCGGAGCCGACCCCGGCACCGCCATTCGTGATGCCGCACGCGCTGACCTCGCGAGGTTGGCCGGCGACGGCAGCCTGAGGGTCGAGATCGACCGGACCTACTCGCTCGCACACGCAGAGGACGCCCACCGGTACCTCCAGGACGGTCACGCTGCAGGCAAGGTGATCCTGCTGCCCTGACCACAGGGCTACCAGCTCAACGACGGTTCATCCTCGGCGACAACGATTCCGACACTTCCGGACTCGACGTGTCGAACGCCGAACAACATCTCGATCAGCTCCTCGGCGGTCAGCCCTGCTTCTTCTGACCATCGTCGTGACCTGTGTAGCGCACGCGACGACCACGTCGTCACCGACGCCGAGGACCCCGAGCCGAATTCGACAACCACCTGCCCGGCCGCACCGGGGGCCACCTCAGCAGTGAGGCTTGCAATACTGTCAGCGGAGAAGACGGCGCGGCCGGTCACCTCGACGACGAACCGGCACCGCGACAGCACCTTTGAGTCCGGCTCGCCGATCCGGACCCGGGAGTCGTGGATACCCAGTTCGCGAAGCAGAGCGCCTGCGTCGAGTCCGGTCAACCACACCGCACTGTCGACGCCCGTGAGCACGCTGGACACGGTGTGCAGCAACGACGGCGCGGTGTGACCATCGGTCGAGATCACCACGGCCACGTCTGGGATGAGGTACCCGAGACCCGTGGTCCTGGCGGCGGGATCGGTGAGCAACGGCGCCAGGGCCAGTGCTTCGGCGTTCTTTTCCGCCGCCCGGTCCGCCACCGACCGCTCCGCCCAGTCAGGCCCGTCGTGCCAGGCCACCGCTGCGGGTTCATGCGCGAATACGGCGCCCATCATGAAGGCACGGTTCGCCAGTTCCCAGTCCTCTCCCCCGTATTGCACAAAAGACTCGTCAAAACCGCCGATGGCTTCGAAAAGATTACGGCTGCAAGTCATCACAGCACTGAGCACATATTTGTACCCATCCCAGCCGGGCGCGAGAAGGTTGAGGGTGCGGTCGTATCCGTCCACCAACCATTGCGGTTCGTGGCCGTGCGCCTGTTCTTTGTGCGCGTTGTCGGACAACCAGCTGACGACCAAGTCCGCAGTGACCTGCGCGAGGTCTGCGTGCTTACGCCTTCCGACGACGATGGTGTCCGGGGCCACCGCGGGCAATCGGACGGCCAGGCGGATGTAGTCGGGTGTGGGCACGGTATCGGCATCGAGGAAGCACAAGATCGACCCCGTGGACGACGACGCGCCTAGATTGCGAGCGGCCGCCGCGCGAAACCCCCTGTCCTCCTGACTGACCACTGTCACCGACAGCTTCGAGGCCCACTCGCTGAGATCGGGTGCCTGCGCGGACCCGTCATCTGCGATCACCACCTCTAACCGATCTCGTGGATATGTCTGCGCCGTCAATGCTTTCAGCACGAGGTCCAGCTGACGTCGCTGGTTGTAGTACGGGATGACAACACTCACCAACGGCGTATCCGACGAGTACCCGACGAGGTCCCACCGATTGTCCGGCAGGATCATCCGTCCGTCGTCGAGAGGAATCGCGCTCACGCACTCCACCGCCGCAGTAGCCGCTCGTACGTCGTTGCCACGTCCGCGGGCGTCGGCATCGGCTTTGCCGCCGAATCGATCCAGGTGCTCCCAGGATCGGCGATGGCACGATGGATCGCGGCTCGCAGCGAATTGGTGTCGTCGGCGTGCAAGGCGACCACGCCAGGGGACCGTGTCGCGATCTCCTCGGTGTACGCGGTCCGCGGTACCAGTGGCCGGCGGCCCGCCGAAATCCATGAGTTGATGGAGCCGGATGCGGACATGTGTCTGTGAAAGGCCACCGGCACGGTGACCTCGGCCGCTCGCCTGCGAAGTTCGTCATCGGACAGGAAGCCGGTGATCTCGCACGTTCGACCCATATCCGCCGCCATCACCTCGAGTTCATCGGCGATGTGTTGATGGCCCGGTGAAGGACGACCGAGCGCGACGAAGCCAACAGACGGATCAAGCCCCGACATCGCTTGCAGGGTTTCGCCATGCCCCTTACCCGGGTAGAGAAAACCCAGGACTGCAACCGTCAATCGTGCAGTCGGAACCGGCTTTTCGACACGAACATCGTCGAACATCAGCGGAACCACTTCGACGACGATGTCTCGGTCGACGAAGTCGGCGAACAGTGTCGCTTCATGGCGGCTCGACACGATCACCCCCGAGGCAGCTCGCGCCACCGACCGGTAGAACTCCACCCGGGCAGGCATGGCCTGACCGTCCGACGGCTGAGGAAGGTCATGGAGGGTCACCGACACAGGCCGACTCAGATTCTCGATCATCGACAAGACCGTGCGGCGGGCTTCGGTCGGCGTACGTCCGAACAGGCGGTCTGTCACGTGCAGATGCACAAGCGCGCAGTCGTCCAACATGTCTCGGACGTCAGTGGTCGGGTCGTCGACAATCGGGCCATCCAGGTGGTGCAGTCGATGGTCGGCGCCCTCCGCGATCGCAGCATCGAAGACCGAATGCGCGTAGCGAACAACACCATGCGCTCGAGGCCCGACGGCGAGGTGACCAATCGGTCTCGTCATGACAGACCCAATATGGAGACCAGCTCCCGGTACCGTTCCAGGGCCGCGTCGATGTACTCCGGATGGTCGGCGTACCAGAGCATTTGGCGTTTGTGTACATCTTCTTCACTCACCTGCGCCCCGTCCACCGACCACGAGAGCCGGGCGGCGGCCTGCACACCCAAGGCCTCGATCACACGTTGTTCCAGTGGAGCCCGGGTGTTTCCGAGCAACTCGCGATCCGGCGCGATCGGCGCGGGTGCACCGAGTGCGTCGAGTATTCGCTCGCCGAGCACCATCAACGTCTTGTTGCCGGGGTGATTGATCGTGTGCGCGGCATCTGCCCCGAGGTCGAGCAGGGTATCGGAAATCGAGACGTCGCAATGCCGGCTCTCGCGGGCCGACAGCTGAGCGATACTCCACCGCGCTGCTTCACGAACACGTTCAGGCGTGACCTCGACGTCCCAGTCCTCGAAGGACTCTCGTCCGTCGCGAGCCGCAAGAACAGTCCTGAGATCGTGGTAGGGAACGGCCGCCGGCACCGCAGCCGGGCTTGCCGGGTGCCTAACGATGACCTGGAAGGGGTACAGCCCTCCGTAGCGGATCACCGGCCACACGATGCGCTGCGCCGAGGGTGCCATGTCGGCCAGATCGGGACCGCCGATCGGTAGGCCCCGGTATCCCTCACGCACCGGCTGCGACACGATGACACCGGCTTGACGGATCAGATCTTCTACCCGGGGAATGTCGGACGCCTCCAATTCGTGGACAGGGGGAACCCGGACCGTGCGGTAAGGAAGGTCGCGCGAACCCGACAAGACGATCCGCAGTGCCTCGGCCTGACAGTTGCCCCACACGACCAGAATTTGCCGATCATCCGTCGTCGCGGTGTCGGCGACACCGTAGAACTCTCCATAGTGCCGGGTACGTCCGTCCACTTCTGCCCTTCTGCTCACCGTCGTCGGACCCTGCATATCGGCTGGGCGCCGCGATAGTACTTTGATGTCAGGACGCGTCCCTCTCGAACAGCCGGGCGGGGTCGCCACAACACCGGGTATCCGAATTGCGCACGAAGGAATCATCGACTTGATCACCGTCGCCTCGGTGCCCACCGACCACCGCTATGTAGCCCACCTCCACGCCGGCGATTCGCGGGTGAGACGGCTTCCCGACCCGGTGCCCGAAGGCGCCGACTCCAACGATCGGTGGTGGCCACCGCGGTGGCTCGAACCCGCCTGGCTGAGCGACCACATCGATGACTTCGACGTGCTTCACCTGCACTTCGGATTCGATGCCATCCCCACCGAACGACTCCACCAAGTCGTCGACTTGCTCCGCCGCCACAACAAACCGCTGGTGTTCACCGCCCACGACCTGCACAACCCTCACTTTCGGGACAACACGTTCCACCTCGAACAGCTGAAGGTCCTGGTGCGCGGCGCCGACGAGGTCATCACCCTGACTCCCGGAGCGGCCAGGGAGATCGTCGAGCGCTGGGGCATCGAGGCCACTGTCATCCCCCACCCACATGTAGCTCCCTTGGGCATGATCGGCCGGCCTCGTGATCGCCGACCAGAGTTCGTTGTCGGCCTCCACGCAAAGAGTCTCCGGGCCAATCTCGATCCTATTGCCGTGCTCGACACCATCGTGACCGCGGCGGCAGGTCTCCCCGACACGCGTGTGCGGGTGGACCTGGACTCCAACGTCTTCGACCCCGGTGCCGATCAACGGACGGCCGACCTCGCCGCGATCATCACCGACTACGCGACCGGGCACAGTGTGGACCTCAGGATTCACAATCGGTTCGACGACAACGAACTCTGGCAGTACCTGACCGAGATCGATGTCAGTGTGCTCCCCTACCGATTCGGAACACATTCGGGATGGCTGGAAGCGTGCTACGACTTGGGGACCGCGGTGATCGCTCCGGACTGCGGCTACTTCGCCGATCAAAAGCCATGTCGAACATACGGTTTCGGATTGGACAGATTCGATCCCACCAGCCTGACCGAGGCCTTGAGGGCCACACACGCCGAACGAGACAGCACATCGGCGGCTAGCAGATCCTCGAGACAGATTGAGCGGCAGCGTATTTCGGCGATGCATGAGGCCGTTTACTCGCGAACGCTCGAACATTACTCCACCGCGACCGGTCGCGCCGATCAAGCGATCGACTAGCATCGTGAACAGCAGATCTCGAATCACACCACGCGCTCACGAGCGCCGACGACGCCCTCGCGCGTCACCGAGGAGATGACCATGCAACTCGCAGGTGTAGGCGTATGGAGTTCGCAGTTGCGCTACGGCAATGCCGCTGAATCCGCTGAAGCTGCCGCCGAACTGGAGGACCTGGGATACACCGCACTATGGATCCCTGACGTCGGGGGGCCGCTGTTCGACGCCGTGGAGAATCTTCTCGGAGCCACGAGCAGAGCCGTCGTCGCGACGGGCATCCTCAACTTGTGGATGCACGAACCGGTGGACGTCGCCGCCAAATACCAGTCGATGGTCTCCGCGCACGGAGAGCGCTTGTTGCTCGGAATCGGCGTGAGCCACGCTCCACTCATCGACGCGGGCGACCCGGGCCGATACAAGAAGCCGCTGGCTGCGACCAAGGCGTACCTCGAGGCTCTGGACGCGACCGAACAGCCTGTCCCCGTCGACGCCCGCGTCCTCGCCGCGCTGGGACCAAAGATGTTGCACTTGTCCGCAACTCGCGCGAACGGATCACACCCGTACCTGGTCACACCGGACTTCACCGCCCGGGCGCGCGAGTCCCTGGGCACCGGCCCGCTGCTGCTCCCGGAGCAGACCGCCATCCTGACCACAGACGCCGACCACGCCCGCTCGATCGGAACCGAGTGGCTGCGTAACTACCTTGGGCTGCCGAACTACGCGAACAACCTGCTGCGCTCGGGTTTCACCGAAGACGATCTGACATCGGTGAGCGACCGGTTGTTCGACACCATCATCGCGTGGGGCGACGAAGCCGCCATCGCCGCCCGGGTGCAAGAACACCTTGCCGCCGGTGCCGACCACGTCTGTGTGCAGGTGCTCGACACCGACCCCAAGGTGTACCCGAGGGAGCAGTGGCGTCGTCTGGCTCCGGCCTTGGTGTGACGCCGTGAGCAAAAACCGTCCGATCGTCGACGCGAAGCCGAATCGTGAATGATCGGGCGGCTTTCGGATTGTCAGTCCGGTGGTTCCCCGGTTGCCGACCCCTGCGCGGTGCTGGTGTCACCGCTCGGATCCGAGCCACTCGAATCTGAATCGCCGCTGTCACCGGGGTCGCTCTCGGTGATGGGTGGCCCTGCTTTGCCTGAGTCTGCGTGTTCCTGACTGATCTTCTCTTCCAGATCATCGACGGTTTTGCCCGGCTCGTCGGTACTGCCAGGCTGCTCGTTCGGAGGTGAATCGCTCATGCTGCCTTCCATTCGGTATGGACTCGACTGTTCAAGTGGAGGAGTCGAACCTCAGACGGGTACCCAATCGTGCGTATCAACCACACCACAGAGTGGTCAGTGCAGTCGAGGCGCCCGTGGCGTCTTCAAGCCAGTGAGGCGACGCGATCCTCGGTGAGCCCGTCGAGATCGTCGAGCACAACAGCTGCGCCTGCGATGGCGTCCTGGGCCGGCGGGTATTCCGGCCGGGGTGCAGCGATGAGCACCAGTCCGGCGGCGGTCGCGGATCGCATACCGTTCGACGAATCCTCCACCGCAACACACTCTGCGGGCTCGAACCCCAACGCCCGCACCGCCGAGAGGTAGACGTCGGGCGCGGGTTTACCTCGGCTGAGCTCCTCGGTCGACACGGTCACCGCAAAAAGGTCGGTCCATCCCGCCGTCCGCAGGACAGCATCGATGAGTTGCCTGGGCGAGGAACTGGCCAGCCCCAATGGCCACCGCCCGGCACACCGTCGCACTGCGTCATCGGCGCCCGCTAACACGGGGAGATGGTCCTCATACCGCTCGACCATCTTGTCGATCACGATCTGCGCCACCTCATTCGGTGGCTTGCCCACACCGAGGTCCTCACTCAGGTAACTCGCCCACTCCGGAGTGCTCATGCCCATCAGTGCGGTCTGCGCCTCGTCGAGCCACCGACCGCCGTGTTCGGCCACCACATCCCGGCGCACCTGTTCCCAGATGGGCTCGGAATCGATGAGCACACCGTCCATGTCGAAGATCACTGCTGCAGTCACTGCACCATCATCGCCTGCGCGATGAGTCCGCGCGCAGTCACCCGAGGTCGATGACTCCTGCACCCGGCGGGTTCGAGAAGAGATCGACGATCGTGTCGGCATACTTGCCTGCGATCGGCTTGCGCCGCAATTTCATCGTCGGAGTCAGTTCGTCGCCGCCCGGATCCCAGGCAGATGGCACGAGCGCGAACCGTTTGACCTGCTCCACCCGCGACAACTTCGAGTTGCCTGCCTTCACTGCCAGCGTGATCTCTTCGATGATCTCGGGGTTCTCGGCAAGATCCGCGATCTGCGCCTCGGGGACGCCCAAAGCTTTTGCACGCATGGTCGCGACGTCGGGATCAAGGACCACCAAGGCGCTGATGTACGGCTTGTTGTCGCCGATCGCGACCACCTGGCTGATCAGCGACGAGGACGCCTTCACCGCGTTCTCGATCGTGCTCGGCGCCATGTTCTTGCCGGACTCGTTGATGATGAGTTCCTTCTTGCGGTCGACGATTGTCAGGTTTCCCTCATCGTCGATCTTGCCCACATCGCCGGTGGCGAACCACCCATCGGCATCGATCGCCTCTGCCGTCTTCTCCGGCTTGTTGCGATAACCGCGCATGACCATCGGAGCCCGGACCAGCACTTCGCCGTCGTCGGCCAGTTTGATCTCCACACCGTCCACGGGTTTGCCGACCGTGCCGACCTTCAGATTGTCCGTGGTCGTCTTCGTCGCAGCTCCGGTCGTCTCGGACAGACCCCACACCTCGATGACGGGGATGCCGATCCCGACAAAGAACTCGATCACCTCGGCCGGAATGGACGCCGCACCCGAGATGGCCACCTTCAGTTCGTCCAGTCCCAGCGCCGCACGGACTTTCGACAGCACGAGGGTGTCTGCCACGCGGTGCTGAGCAGCGAGGGCCCTGCCCCTCGGCGTGCCCGCCAAGTCGGCCTTGGCTGCACGCCGGCCCACGTCGAGCGCCCATCCCGCAAGCTTCTTTTTCACCGGGCTCGTCTCCTCGGCCAGCTTGCCTTCGATGCCGGCCTTCACCTTCTGCCACACACGGGGAACCCCGAAGAAGACGGTCGGCCGTACATCGGGCAGCGCCGAAGCGAACTCTCGCGGATCGGCCACCGACGTGATCTGGATTCCACGCATCTGGCTGGCACCGTGAGATGACACCCGATCGGCGATGTGTGCGGACGGCAGGTAGGAGATGATCCGGTCGTCGAATCCGAACTGCAGTTCGTCGGCCACCGACTCCGCCGCGGCGATCACGTTGCTGTGCGTGATCTCCACGCCCTTCGGGGGTCCCGTGGTTCCCGAGGTGTAGATCAACGTGACCAGGTCATCGGGCTTGACTGCCCGCCAGGACGCTTCGAAATCGAACTCCTCGTCGCCCTGAGCCTCCACGTCTTTGAGTTCGATGACCCCGTCGGCCGGACCGTCGACGCTGATGATGTGCTCGAGCGCCACGCCGGATTGTTTGATGGCGGGCATGAACACCTGCTCCGTGATCACGATCTTGTTCGCAGCGTCGGTGAACAGGTACTCGAGCTGCTCGGGTGCGCTGGTGTTGTACACCGAGAACGGGATTGCTCCCAGGTGAACGATCGCGGTGTCGACCAGGTGGAATTCGGGGCGATTGGTCAACATCAGGCCGACGGTGTCGCCACGCGTGACGCCGAGACGCACGAGGCCTCGTGCGATCGCCTCCACACGACGCGCGTACTCACGCCAGGTGATCTCCTGGATCCCGCCCGGAGTGCGCAGCGCGACACGATCGGGGTGCATCTTGGCGGTCTGCTGAAACGCTTCGGCCGTGGTGTGCACGGCGACTCCCGAAGCGTGGTGAAAGACGACGTCGGTGGCGTTCTCGCTCATCTGTTCTCCCGGCGGTTGGTCGCGACGCATCATGAACACGGCTGTGATCAGAATCTAGCGCTGCCGCGCCGCTCCCGAAGGCGATTCGCCGATGACCCGACAAATCGGACAGCCGACAGCCACGTGCAATGTGGCGACCACGACGCAGCACCCCCAACCCACTTGCCCGCGCCGCTTGGCACCCGGAGAGCGGGCCTCGGCCGTAACATCACCTCGGACAAAAGATTCCGGGCGGGAGAACAATGCCGACGACCACGACGACAACGCTGCGGTTCGCTTTGCTCGTCACTTGCGCCAGTGGCTTCCTGGACTCGTACACATTCCTTGTTCGCGGCGGCGTGTTCGCCAATGTGCAGACGGGGAACGTCATCTTCTTCTTCATCAACCTGTCCGAACAGCACTACGCCGACGCTGTGGCGCGGATCTGGCCGATCGTCGCGTTCCTGCTGGGTGTCACCCTCTCCACCCACATCAAGACCGGACGCCTCGACTCGGTGGTGACCCATCCGATCCGATGGACGATGGGCATCCAGGCCCTGTCGTTGGCCGCCATCGGATTCGTTCCCGAGACGGTCCCCCACATGTACGTCACGGTGCCGATCTCTTTCATGGCCGCGATGCAGATCGAGCTGTTCCGCTCGATCGGCGATCTCAACTACATGGTGGTCGCAACCACCGGTAATTTGATGCGCACCGTCGAGTCCGCGTACGGCGTCCTCACCACCGGATCCGAGACGTCCAAACGCGCGCTTGCCATCTACTCCAAAGTCATCGGCTCGTTCTTCCTGGGCGCTGCGGTCGGCGCCTTCGCGACGGAGTGGATGGGTGTGCACGCCGCCTGGCTGCCCGCCGGCTTTCTTGCCGTCACCCTCGCCTTCTTCATTCTCGACGAGCGCGATACGAGCTCGGAACCCGACGAGGACGCAGGTCACGGCGCCGCCGCAGTGTGAGCCCGCCCACCGCCGGCAGCTCTGGAGGGGTTGATGCCGGTCCATCGGGTCAGGGCCTCGGGCGTACCCTCGAAGCGAATACGCACCGAAGGAGATCCGAATGTCCTCGACCGATGCCACCTCACGTCCCGCATCTCTGGCCATTGCCGCGGACCCTGAGACCCGCCCCGCGGCTGACGATTCGGTGACCTACCGGGTGGAGAAGACACCCTTCGGTCCCATCGCGCATGTGCAGCTCAACCGGCCCGACAAGCACAATGGGCTCACCCTGCCGTTGCTCGCCGGACTCACCAGAGCAGCCCGGCAAGCGGCCAAGGACCGCACCCTGCGCGCCGTCATCATCAGTGGCGCGGGCAAATCCTTCAGTGCCGGACTCGATTTCGCCAGCCTCCAGGGCAAAGAGAAGAGCATCTACCGGACTTTCGTCCCGAACATTTTGAAGGGCTCCAACGGTTTTCAGGACCCGGCCTGGGAATGGCGACGGGTTCCCGTTCCCGTCATCGCGGTGGTGCATGGCCATTGCTACGGCGGCGGGCTGCAGATTGCGATGGGAGCCGACTTCCGGTTCGCCACGCCTGACGCCGACTTCTCCGTCTTGGAAGCGAAGTGGGGATTGATCCCCGACATGTCGGCATCGGCCGCGTTGGCTCAACTCACCACCATCGACATCGCCAAGCGACTGACCATGACCGGCGAGATGTTCTCCGCGGACTACGCCAAGGAGATCGGCCTCGTCACCGGCGTCGCCGAGCATCCGATGGCCGAGGCAATGGCCTTGATCGAGAAGATCGCGTCCCGCTCCCCCGATTCGGTGGCGTCTACAAAGTCGTTGCTCGAGAAGACCTGGTCGCGCTCTCCCCGATTCTCGTTCCCGGTGGAGCAGGTGCTGCAACTGCGGCTGCTTCGCGGCAAGAACCACGCCATTGCCCGGAAAGCCGGCATGAAGCGAACAACCCCGGAGTTCGTGGACCGCGAGCTCTGAGCCTTCCGCTCAGAACTCGAACGTGATGCCGCGTTCGAGTACGCCTTCGCTCGCCTCGTGCCGGACGGTTGTCCCGATCTCGACGACGTAGCGGCCGCGGCCCTCCGGTACCCCGGAGACCGCGAATCCGAGGCGGCATCGGTTGTCGGTGAGTTCAGGTGCGCCGAGTGTGCCCTCTTCCAGAATGGTGAGCTCTTCGTCGAGGATGCGGACTCGAGCACCGACCTTGAGGTCTTCGAATTCGCTTGTGCCACCGCAGATGTCAGAGGAGGACACGGCATACTGACCGCCGGTGAGGACAACCTCGCCTTCGGCGGTGAAGTCGCGGCCCTGCACACCCCAGGCCATGGCACCGAGCGCGATGACGGCGAGCACAACACCGACGACGGCACTGACGATGATGATCGGTGTCCGCGTGCGCCGTTGCCATGTGCGGGGCGGCAGATCAGGTCCGGGCGCCAGCCAGTACTGCGGCGTTTGCTGGGCGGGATACATGATTCAAGTCTGCCTCATCGGCCCGCCAGGTCAGCCGCGTGGCGGGAAGTACTTGATGAGCGCTTCCTGGACCACGGTCGTTGCCAGCAATCCCTCGCGGGTGAAGAACCGTCCCGAAGCCAGCCCACGCGAGCCGGCCGCGACCGGCGATTCACTCGCGTACAGCAACCAGTCATCAAATCGGAACTCGCGGTGGAACCACATCGAATGATTGACGGTGGCGGCGAACAACCGGTCGATGCCCCAAGACAACCCGTGTGTCGTCAGGATCGAATCGAGCACTGTGGTGTCCGAGGCGTAGCAGAGCGCGGCGATGTGCAGAAGCGGGTCGTCGGGCATCTGGCCGTCGGTACGCATCCACACCCGGTTGTGTTCCAGGGTGTCGCCGGACTCCCGCACTTTCCACGTGGGGTCATTGGCGAAGCGAATGTCGATGGGATGCAACGCATTCACGAACATGGCGATGCGATCTTCGAACCCCTTGAAGTGTTCGCCGAGGGTGGGCAGGTCCTCGGGGTATGGCACCTCGGGGATCTGGACCGAATGCTCCAGGCCGGCCTTGTTGTCCTGGAAGGCGACCAGCATGGACAGGATTTCCTCGCCGCCCTGCAATGCGGTGACCAAACGATTGGCGAACGGCTTTCCGTCTCGCAGACGGGTGACGTGGTACTCCAGCGGTTTGGTCACATCCCCGCCACGGATGAAGTGCGCATGCAACGCATGCACGGGGGTGGGCCGCGGAACACTGCGCCCGGCAGCCACCACACCTTGCCCGAGCAGTTGACCGCCGAACGTGCGCGGCCCCACCTCTGCGGGGTGGACGCCGATGAAGACGTCGGTCTCGCGTTCCTCCAGATCGAAGAGCGCCAGCAATTTGTTCAGGTCGGACGTCGAGCCGGGGGCATCAGTCACAGGACGAATGCTAGCTGTGCTGATTTGGCTCGCTCCGCTCGCGGGCGGGGTGGCCCGGGGTCACGCGCTCTTCCTTCGTCGACTCGGTCGCTGCGCTCCCTCGCTCCTCTGTCCAGAGCACGCGGGGCCACCCGCGACAATCACTCGCTTCGCTCGTTCACTCAAGCCTCGCGAGGGAGCGCAAGCGACCGATGCGACCCGGGAGGTGTGGCCACGCGCGTTCTGGACTGACGATGAACGAGCGCCAGCGATGTGAAGAGGAGGGAAGAACGCGCGATGACGGCCACACCGACAAAGCGAGCGGAGCGAGCAGATAACTCAGTGATCGTCCTCGCCGATCCTGTGGACATGGATCAGGTTGGTGGTGCCGACGGTGCCGGGAGGGGCTCCGGCGACGATGACCACCTGGTCACCGACCTTGAGGCGCCCGATTTCCAGGAGTGCTTGGTCCACCTGGCGGATCATGGCGTCGGTGGATTCGACGCGCGGGACGATGAATGTCTCTGTGCCCCAACTCATTGCGAGCTGGCTGCGTACCTCGGGCAGCGGGGTGAACGCGAGCAGCGGCAGTCGGGTGTGCAGGCGCGCGAGCCTCCGGACCGTGTCGCCGGACTGGGTGAACGCGACGAGGGCTTTGGCGTCGAGGCGTTCGCCGATGTCGCGGGCGGCGTAGGAGATGATGCCGCGTTTGGTGCGCGGGACGTGTGAGAGCGGCGGGACGTCGCGGGGTCCGCTTTCCACTGCCTTCACGATGCGGGCCATGGTTTGGACGGTTTCCATGACGTACTTGCCGACCGAGGTCTCACCGGAGAGCATGACCGCGTCTGCTCCGTCGAGTACCGCGTTGGCCACGTCTGACGCCTCGGCGCGGGTGGGCCGTGAGTTCTCGATCATCGACTCGAGCATCTGGGTGGCGACAATCACCGGCTTGGCGTTCTCGCGGGCCATCTGGATGGCCCGCTTCTGCACCAGGGGGACCTCTTCGAGGGGCAGCTCGACGCCGAGGTCACCGCGGGCGACCATCACTGCGTCGAATGCCAGGATCACGGCTTCGAGGTTGTCGATGGCCTCGGGCTTCTCGAGCTTCGCGATGACGGGGACCCGGCGGCCCACGCGATCCATGATGGTGTGGACCAGCTCGATGTCGGCCGGCGACCGCACAAACGACAGGGCGATCAGGTCGACGCCGAGCTTCAGGGCGAACTCGAGGTCGGCTTCGTCCTTGTCGGACATCGCCGGCACCGAGACGTTCATCCCCGGGAGGGAGACACCTTTGTTGTTGCTGACGGGTCCGCCTTCGGTGACCGTGCAGATGACGTCGTTCTGGTCGATGTCGGTGACCGTCAGCCCCACCTTGCCGTCGTCGACGAGCAGTCGGTCGCCTGGCCGGGCGTCGACAGCCAACTGCTTGTAGGTGGTCGACACGCGTTCGGCGGTGCCTTCGCAGTCATCGACGGTGATGCGGACCTGCTTGCCCGCGGGCCATTGCACCGGTCCGTCGGCGAACGTCCCCAACCGGATCTTCGGACCCTGCAGGTCGGCGAGGATGCCCACCGCATGTCCGGTGGTGTCGGAGGCCTTGCGCACGCGGTCGTACATTTCTCGGTGGTCTTCGTGTTTGCCGTGGCTGAAGTTCAGCCGGGCCACATCCATGCCACTCTCTACCAACTCACGCACGCGCTCGTCGGTTGCAGTTGCAGGACCCAGGGTGCACACGATTTTGGTACGTCGATTCACTCCGCCGAGCCTAGTCCGCGCCGGCCATCTCCTCCACGTAAGCACCCAAGACGTCACGTGAAATTACGTCGAACTCCGCCTTTGGTCCGATATCGGTGGCTCTGCGGCAGTGCGTCGTCAGCGAACCGAGAGCGGAAGCGCCGCGGGATGAACCGGTGAGGGCAAATCCGATTCGCCCATCAGGAACTCATCGACACCACGCGCTGCCGCCCGTCCCTCGGCGATCGCCCACACCACCAGCGAGGCCCCGCGGTGGGCATCGCCACAGACGAAGACCCCGGGCGTGTCGGTCTGCCAGTCGCTGCCACAGGACAGTGCGCCGCGGCCGTTGGGTTCCAACTCGAGGTCGGTCAACAGCGTCGTGCGTTCGACACCCTCGAACCCGATCGCGAAAAGCGCCATTTCGCAGGGCATTTCGAACTCGTCACCCACCGGCACGACGTGTCGCCTGCCACTGCCGTCGCGCTCGACGGTGACCTCGGCCAGCACCATCGCGGTGACGTTGCCGTTGTCATCGCCAAGGAAACGTTGCACCGCAACCTGATACTTGCGTTCGCCACCTTCGATGTGCGCGGCGGAGTCGCGCAAGATCAACGGCCATGTCGGCCAGGGTGAGAGGTTCTCGTCCCGTTCCGGTGGCAACTCGGGGTTGTAGTCGAGCTGGGTGACCGACGCAGCACCCTGCCGGTGGGCGGTACCGAGGCAGTCGGCTCCGGTGTCGCCACCGCCGATGATCACCACGTGTTTGCCGTGCGCGGAGATCGGTGATGCGCCGTCGCCCTCACATTCGCGATTGGCGGGCACCAGATGCTCCATGGCGAGGTGGACACCGCCCAGTTCACGTCCGGGTACTTCGGGGTTGTCGCGGGCCTTCAGCGCGCCGACAGCAAGAACGACGGCGTCGTGACGATCGCGCAGCTCGGCGACGGTCAGGTCGTCTCCGACGTTGCAGTTGGTGACGAACTCGGTGCCCTCCCCCGCCATCTGGGCGATTCGCCGATCGATGTCCGACTTCTGCATCTTGTACTCGGGGATGCCATAGCGGAGCAGACCGCCGATACGGTCGTCTCGTTCGTAGACGGTCACCGCATGACCCGCTCGGGTGAGCTGTTGCGCGGCCGCCAGACCAGCGGGCCCCGAACCGACCACTGCGACCGATTTGCCGGACAGTGTCGCCGAGGTCTGCGGGACGACGAGTCCCTCTCGCCACGCTTCTTCGGCAATCGTCTTCTCGATGCGCTTGATGGTGACGCTGCCGCCGGTGGTGGCGTGCGAAATGGACAGCACGCAAGCCGCCTCGCAGGGCGCCGGGCAGAGCTTGCCGGTGAACTCGGGGAAATTGTTGGTGGCGTGCAGACGGTCACTGGCCGCATCCCACCGGCCACGGCGCACCAGGTCGTTCCACTCGGGGATCAGGTTGCCCAGCGGGCAGCCCGCAGATCCGGAGTGACAGAACGGGATTCCGCAGTCCATACACCTGCGGGCCTGCTCGGAGACGTGCTGGTTCTCTTTGTCGGGGTCTTTGTCGACGTAGACCTCACGCCAATCGTTGACCCGTTCGTATACCGGCCGGGTCGGGGCCTCGGTTTTGCCGACCTCCAAAAATCCGCGCGGATCAGCCACGAGCCGCCTCCATGATCGCAGCTTCCACGTCGCGTCCTTCCGCTTCGGCCATCCGGGCGGCGTCGAGCACCCGCTGGTAGTCGGTGGGCATCACCTTGGTGAACTTGAGGCTTCGCCGAGGCCAGTCGGCGAGCATCGACGCCCCCACCGCCGACCCCGTGAGCGCGACGTGTCTGCTGATGTGTTCGTGCAGGAACAGCAGGTCGTCGGGGTCCGGGTTCTGCAGCGCCACCATCGCCTGGTTCACCATGCCCGGATCGAGTCGGTACACGTAGGCGATGCCACCGGACATCCCTGCCGCAAGGTTGCGACCGGTGGGCCCGAGGATCAGAACCCGCCCGCCCGTCATGTATTCACAGGCGTGGTCGCCGACGCCTTCGACCACCGCGGTGGCACCGGAGTTGCGGACTGAGAACCGTTCGCCGACTCGGCCGCGCAGATAGACTTCGCCGCTGGTGGCCCCGTACAGGATGGTGTTGCCGGCGATGACCTGGTCTTCGGCGATGAACAGTGCGTCGGGATGCGGCCGGACGATGATCTTTCCGCCGCACAGACCTTTTCCGACGTAGTCGTTGGCGTCGCCGGTGAGTTTCAACGTGACACCCGGCGGCAGGAACGCCCCGAGCGATTGGCCGGCAGAGCCCGTCAGCGACACCGTGATGGTGTCCTCGGCCAGACCATCTGCGCCGTACCGTCGCGTCACCTCCGACCCCAGCAGCGTTCCGACCGTGCGATTGACGTTGCGAACGGGCAGGTCCAGGGTCACCGGGTGCGCATCTTCGAGCGCCCCCTCTGCCAGCTGGATCAACGTCTGGTCCAGCGCCTTGTCGAGGGCGTGGTACTGCTCGCGGGTCCGCCGCCTCGGCGAGTCGGTGTCGGCCGTGTGGAAGATCGGCGACAGGTCGACACCCTTCGACTTCCAGTGCGCCACCCCCGGCGCGGTGTGGAGCGCATCGGAACGTCCGATCGCTTCATCGAGGGTCCGGAATCCGAGCATCGCAAGATGTTCGCGGACATCCTCGGCGACGAACTTGAAGAAGTTCACGATGTGCTCGGCCTTGCCGGTGAACCGGGCTCGCAACTTGGGATTCTGTGTCGCCACACCCACAGGGCAGGTGTCGAGATGGCAGACCCGCATCATGATGCAGCCGGCCACGATCAGCGGGGCGGTGGAGAATCCGAACTCCTCGGCACCGAGCAGAGCCGCGACCATGACGTCCCGGCCGGTGCGCAGCGCCCCGTCACACTGGACGGTGATCCGGTCGCGTAAACCGTTGAGCATCAACGTCTGTTGGGCATCGGCAAGACCGATCTCCCACGGGGTGCCCGCGTGTTTGAGCGAGGTCAGCGGGGACGCACCCGTCCCGCCGTCGTGGCCGGAGATGAGCACCACGTCGGCGTGGGCCTTGGACACACCGGTCGCGACCGTACCCACACCCATCGCGCTGACCAGCTTCACGTGGATGCGCGCCTGCGGATTGGCGTTCTTGAGGTCGTGGATCAGTTGGGCCAGATCTTCGATCGAATAGATGTCGTGGTGCGGCGGCGGCGAGATGAGCGCGACGCCCGGCGTGGAATGCCTGGTCTTGGCGATCCACGGATACACCTTGTATGCGGGCAGCTGTCCGCCCTCACCCGGCTTGGCACCCTGCGCCATCTTGATCTGGATGTCGGTGGCGTTGACGAGGTAGTCGCTGGTCACACCGAAGCGGCCCGAGGCGACCTGCTTCACCGCGCTACGACGGGTGGGGTCGTAGAGCCGATCGGTGTCCTCGCCGCCCTCCCCCGAGTTCGACCGTCCACCGATGCTGTTCATGGCGATGGCGATCGTCTCGTGTGCCTCGGCGGAGATCGACCCGTAGCTCATCGCGCCGGTGTTGAACCGCGTCATGATCGACTCGATCGATTCGACCTCGTCGAGTGGGATCGGTTCGCGACCCTCGGTGTCGAACTCGAACAGCCCACGAAGTGTGCCGCCCTCGCGGGAGAGCCGGTTCACCTCGTCGGTGTATTTGCGATAGACGTCGGTTCGGCCGGACTTGCTGGCGTGCTGCAACAAGAACACCGTCTCCGGGCTGAACAGATGTAGCTCGCCTTCGCGGCGGTACTGGTATTCGCCACCCACCTCGAGCCGGCGGTAGACCTGCTCGGTGGGGTTGGGCGGGTAGGCCCGGTGGTGACGGATGCGGACCTCTTCGGCCAGTTCGTCCAGACCGACCCCGCCGATCCGCGACACCGTACGGGTGAAGTACTCCTTCACCAGGTCGCCGGAGAGTCCTACTGCTTCGAAACACTGTGCGGCCGTATAACTTCCGACGGTCGAGATACCCATCTTGCTCATCACCTTGAGCACACCCTTGCCCAGTCCCTGCAAGTAATTGCGGACCGCCTTCGACGGGGTGACGCCGGTCAGCTCGCCTTCACGAACAAGATCTTCGATGGTCTCGAAAGCCAGATACGGGTTCACTGCCGCAGCCCCGAAGCCGATGAGCAGCGCGACGTGATGCACCTCGCGCGCATCACCGGTCTCGACGACGAGACCGACCCGCGTACGTTCCTTTGTGCGGATCAGATGGTGATGCACGGCAGACGTGGCGAGCAACGACGGGATCGGCGCGTTGTCCCGGTCGGCCTCGCGGTCACTGATCACCAGCGTCGAATAGCCGTTGGCGATCGCCTCACTCGCTCGCCGGCGCAGTTCTTCGAGCGCGCGTTCCAGACCCGGTCCCCCTTCGGCGACCGGATAGTGCGCGCGCAGCACCTTGGCAGCCAGGCCCCGATGATTCCCGTCGTCGTTGATGTGCACGATCTTGGCCAGCTCATCGTTGTTCAACACGGGCCAGGGCAACAAGATCTGCCGGCACGACGCCGCACTCGGGTGCAGCAGGTTCTGCTCGGGACCCATCACCCGAGCCATGGAGGTCACGATTTCTTCGCGGATCGCGTCCAGCGGCGGATTGGTGACCTGCGCGAACAGTTCCACGAAGTAGTCGTAGAGCAGACGCGAACGCTGTGAGAGCACGGCGATCGGGGTGTCGGTGCCCATCGAGCCCAGCGCCTCGTACCCCGAGGCGGCCATCGGGGTGATCAATACCCGCAGGTCCTCTTCGGTGTACCCGAACGACACCTGTCTGCGGACCACGCTTTCGTGGGTCGGCAGGAACCGAGGACGCTCTGGGAGCCTCGCCAGTTCGAGCAGTCCGGCGTGCAGCCACTCCTCGTACGGCTGTTCACCGATCAGCTGACCCTTGATCTCCTCATCGGCGATCCGCCGGCCCTCTGCGGTGTCGATCAGGAACATCTTGCCCGGCTCGAGACGGCCCTTGGCGACGATGTCGTCGGTGGGTATGTCGAGTACGCCCGCTTCGGAAGCGAGGACCACCCGTCCGTCGCGGGTCTGCCACCAGCGCCCGGGCCGCAGTCCGTTGCGGTCGAGCACAGCACCGACCATCGTGCCGTCGGTGAAGGTGACGCAAGCCGGACCGTCCCAGGCCTCCATCATCGAGGCGTGGAACTGGCAGAACGCGCGGCGCCGAGGATCCATGTCGGGCACGTTCTCCCAGGCCTCGGGCACCATCATCATCACGCAGTGCGGCACACTGCGACCACCGAGGTGCAGCAGCTCCAACACCTCGTCGAGTGACGCGGAGTCCGAGGCATCCGGGGTGCAGATCGGGTACAGCCGCTTGAGGTCACCGGGAATCAGGTCGGTGTCCAGAAGCGCTTCGCGGGCCCGCATGCGATTCCGGTTGCCCCGAACGGTGTTGATCTCCCCGTTGTGGGCGACGAACCGGAACGGGTGCGCCAGAGGCCACGACGGGAAGGTGTTGGTGGAGAACCGCGAGTGAACGATCGCGATGGCGCTCTCGGCCCGCTCATCGCGCAGATCCGGGTAGTAGAGCGGCAACTGCTTGGTGGTGAGCATGCCCTTGTAGACGATGGTGCGACTGGACAGCGACGCGAAATACAATCCGCTGCCGTCGGCCTCTAGGTCCGGTGTGACCCGCTCCGCGCGTTTACGCAGCGGGTACACGAGCCGGTCGAGCTCCAGCCCCGACGGTGCGATGCCGTCGTCGTTCAGTGGTCCGCTGACGAACAACTGGCTCATGAACGGCATGCAGCCCCGCGCCGTCTCACCGATGTCGGCTTCATCCACCTCGACGGGCAGGTCGCGCCACCCCAAGATCCTGAGGTTCTCCTCGGCGGCGATGTCCTCCACCCGGGTCATCGCACGTCGTCGGGCGTCCGGGTCGGCAGGAAGAAAGCAGATTCCTGCGGCAAAAGTGTTCTCGCCATTGAGGTTTGCCGGAGGAAGGTCGAAGTCGACCACCTCACGCAAAAAGGTGTGGGGAACCTGCATCAGGATGCCGGCGCCATCCCCGCTGTTGGTCTGAGCTCCGGCCGCACCGCGGTGATCGAGGTTCTCGAGGGCGAGAAGGCCGTCGGCGACGATCGAATGAGAACGCCGTCCGTGGATGTCGGCGACCATCGCCACACCGCAGGAATCGACTTCGTTGTCCGGGTCGTACAGACCCTGGGCTTCGGGGAGCTGAGAGAACAGCAAATCCGACCTCCACGCCTAGCCCCCGCCTCGCGAGGGAACCAGCCAGCAATCCTCAGGACGTCTCTGGCCCGTGGGGTGAACACGACGCTGCGAACTTCACAGTGGCGTAAGTTCCGATGTTAGCAGCAAATGTGGAGGAGAGACCGGGTCAGCTCGAGCTCTCGTCGGCCCCGGTTGTGGTGTCTGGCTTGGGCTTCCGGTACGGCGTGGCGGCCTTGTCGAGCTTCGGGTCCCCGGCGGTCTCGATGTCGGGATCCGGAGGCAGATTGTCCGGGGGCGGCGGAGGCAGTTCTGCCTCGGTTGCCGACTCGCCGGGCTCGGCCGTTTCAGGTCCGGCCGTCTCGGGATCGGCTTGGCCGGGTTCGGCTGTCTCCGCGTTCTTCGTTTCAGGCTCGGACCTGTCCGTTGCCGGGGCTTCCTGACCAGTGGGCTCGGTGGCCTTTGCGGCGGTGGCTCCTGCAGTCGCAGGCTTGTCCGCCGTCTCGGTATCCGCGGCATCCGAAGGCTGGGCTACGCCGGTCGCATCCGGTGCGGTCTCCTCGAGCGTTTGGTCCGTTGTTGCCTGGGCGGCCGCTGCCGACGGCGCCTTCGACTCGAGCCCGGCAACCGGTCCAGCCGAGTCGGCCGGCTTGTCGAGGTCGACGCGCCGGGTGCGGGTCGAATCGTCGTCGGAGTTCTTCGCGGTGCCCGCCGCAGCAACCGTCGCCGGTTCGCGTTCGTCTTCGACGTACCCGTCGACGGGGTGCTCGGTGGGTCCGGCCTCCGGGGCAGCACCCGGGTGATAGATGTCGTGCGGCGTCTCCCTGCCCTTGGGCGCGATGACCACATACAGGGCAGCGCACACGAACACCAGCGCAGAGGTGAACAGGTTGATTCTGATGTCCCACAGCATGGTGGCCGGGTCTGTCCGGAGGGTTTCGATGACAAAGCGCCCGACGCAGTAACCAGCCACGTAGAGCGCGAACAGTCGCCCGTGGCCGATCCGGAACCGACGGTCGATGATGATCAGCGCGGCCACGATCAGCAGGTTCCACAGCAGCTCGTAGAGGAACGTCGGCTGCACGATCGCGTAGACCTCGCCGGTGGACTTGCCGTCGATGAGGTTGGGGCTGGTGAAGCCCGAGGAATCCGACCTCTCGTAGATCTTCAGGCCCCAGGGTAGATCGGTCCGGTCTCCGTAGAGTTCCTGGTTGAACCAGTTGCCCAGCCGGCCGATGGCCTGGGCGAGCAAGATCGGTGGAGCGATCGCATCGCCGAAGGGCGGAAGCTTGATCCCGGCGCGGCGAGCTCCGATCCATGCGCCGAGGGCACCGAATGCCACGGCGCCCCAGATACCCAGTCCGCCGTCCCAGATCTTGAAGGCGTCGACCGGCTCTTTCGCACCGTCGCCGAAGTACGTGTTCCAGTCGGTGATCACGTGGTAGATGCGGCCACCGATCAGACCGAACGGGACCGCCCAGATTGCCACGTCGAGCACTTCGCCATCGCGGCCGCCGCGTGCGATCCAGCGTCGGTTGCCCCACCAGATCGCGACGACGATGCCGACGATGATGCAGAGCGCGTAGGCCCTCAGCGGGAAGGGACCGAGATGCCAGACACCCTGCGACGGGCTGGGGATGTACGTCAGCAGCTCAGTGGTCACGAAGGAACCTCGGTCGACACCGGGTCTTGCCCGGCGTACGTCGCCCGGACGCCCTCGGCGAGTTCGGCAGTCAGTGCACGAAGCGCGTCGCCGCCCTCGGCCAACGCGCTCACCAGAGCGGATCCGACGATCACGCCGTCGGCGTATCCGGCGATCTCGGTGGCCTGCGCCTTGCTGCGTACACCCAGTCCAACCCCGATCGGGATGTCCGAGTGCAGACGGATGCGGGCGCAGAGTTCCGGGGCCATGGTGGAGACGCTGTCGCGGGCACCGGTGACGCCCATCGTGGAGGCCGCGTAGACGAAGCCGCTGCTGGCCTCGAGTGTCATGGCCAACCGCTCCTCGGTGGACGACGGTGCCACCAAGAAGATGCGGTCGAGATGGTGCTCGTGGGACGCAGCGATCCAGCTGTCTGCTTCCTCAGGGATCAGGTTCGGGGTGATCAAGCCCAGGCCCCCTGCGCCGGCGAGGTCACGCGCGAACGCATCGACCCCGTATTGGAGAACCGGGTTCCAGTAGGTCATCACCACTGCACTGCCGCCCGCGTCGGAAATTGCCTCGACCGCTGAGAACACGTCCCGGACCCTCACGCCCGACCGCAATGCCTGGTCGGCCGCGTCCTGGATCGTCGGTCCGTCCATGACCGGGTCGGAGTAGGGGACCCCGACCTCGATGATGTCGCAGCCGGCGTCGACCATGGTGCGCATCGCGTCCAGCGACCCCGGAAGGTCCGGGTAGCCCACCGGCAGATACCCGATGAGCGCGCTGCGCTTCTCCTCGCGGCAACGGGCGAAAAGGGGGCCGAGCCGGGAGTGGGCCGTCGGGGATTCAGACATGACCATCCACTTCGAAGAGTCCGAACCACTTGGCGGCGGTGTCGACGTCTTTGTCACCACGTCCGGACAGGTTGACCACGATGATCGAGTCGGAACCGAGTTCCTGGCCGAGTTTGAGGGCACCGGCGACGGCGTGCGCCGATTCGATCGCCGGGATGATGCCCTCCTTGCGACTCAGAAGCGCCAGTGCGTCCATCGCCTCTGTATCGGTGATCGGTCGGTATTCGGCCCGCCCGATGTCCTTGAGGTGTGCGTGCTCGGGTCCGACTCCGGGGTAGTCCAGTCCGGCCGAGATGGAGTGCGACTCGGTGGTCTGACCGTCGCTGTCCTGCAGGAGGTAGGAGTACGCACCCTGGAAGGCGCCCGGGGTTCCGCCCGTGAACGTTGCCGCGTGCCGGCCGGTGTCGACGCCGTCGCCGGCCGCCTCGTAACCGATCAACCGAACGTCGGTGTCCTCGAGGAACGGGTGGAAGATGCCGATCGCGTTCGACCCCCCGCCGACACACGCGACGACCGCGTCAGGCAGTCGACCCGCCGCTTGCTGGATCTGCTGGCGCGCCTCGAGCCCGACCACTCGTTGCAGGTCTCGGACCATCATCGGGAACGGGTGTGGACCGGCCGCGGTACCGAAGCAGTAGTACGTGTCGTGGGCGTTGGTCACCCAGTCACGCATCGCCTCGTTGATGGCGTCTTTCAAAGTCGCAGAGCCGGTTTCGACCGCCACGACCGACGCACCGAGCAGTCGCATCCGGGCGACGTTGAGCGCTTGCCGTTCGGTGTCGACCCGACCCATGTAGATGATGCATTCCTGGCCCAGCATCGCGCAGGCGGTCGCGGTGGCCACACCGTGTTGGCCGGCACCGGTTTCGGCGATGATGCGGTTCTTGCCCATCTTCTTTGCGAGCAACGCCTGGCCGAGCACGTTGTTGATCTTGTGAGAACCCGTGTGATTCAGGTCTTCTCGTTTGAGGAAGATACGTGCACCGCCCGCGAGCTCGGAGAGGCGCCGCGCTTCGTACATCGGTGAGGGGCGACCGCTGTAGTCGCGCTGGAGCCGGTCGAGTTCCCCGAGGAACTCGTCGTCCGAACGCACCTTCTCGTAGGCGGCGGTCACTTCCTCGATGACGGCCATCAAGGCTTCGGGCACGTGCCGTCCGCCGTAGACACCGAAGTGCCCGCCGCGATCCGGTTCGAACGACGTCCGGGAGGCGAGCCCGGCACTGGCCGGGGGCAGATCCGAGAACGACTGGGACGGTGAAGCAGATGAGGACGAAGACGTCATGTTGCGGCGAAGGCCTAACGGACTGGTTTGGGACAGGACGGGTGGGTTCCGGCGGTCACCAGTTCGGATACCGCGGCGCGCGGGTCACCCGAGGTGACCAGCCCCTCCCCGACCAGCACGGCATCCGCGCCGGCGCCGGCGTAGGCCAGCAGGTCGGCGGTGCCGCGTACTCCGGACTCGGCGATCCGGATGACCTCGGTGGGCAGCCCGGGAGCGATGCGAGCAAAGCTGTCCCGGTCGACTTCGAGGGTTTTGAGATTGCGGGCGTTGACGCCCACCACCGACGCACCGGCCTGTAGGGCCCGGTCGGCTTCTTCTTCGGTGTGGACCTCCACCAGCGCCGTCATCCCAAGAGACTCGGTGCGGTCGAGCAGCGACGCCAAGACGTTCTGTTCGAGCGCGGCGACGATGAGCAGGATGACGTCGGCGCCATGAGCCCGCGCCTCGTGGATCTGGTAGGGCCCCACGATGAAGTCTTTGCGGAGGACGGGCACCTGCACCGCAGCACGAACCGCGTCGAGGTCCGCGAGCGAACCGCGGAACTTTCGTTCCTCGGTGAGCACACTGATGATCCGGGCGCCGCCGGACTCGTAAGCGGTGGCCAGTGCGGCCGGATCGATGATGTCGGCCAGATCGCCCTTGGACGGGCTGGCCCGCTTCACCTCGGCGATGACGCCGATACCGGGTTCCCGCAATGCGGCCTGGGCGTCCTTGGGTTCCGGCGCTTTGGCCGAGGCGGCCTTGATGGACGCGAAGTCGATCACGGACTCACGCGCGGCGACGTCTGCTTTCACCCCGGCAAGTATCGAGTCAAGGACGGTTTGCGTGCTCATGATCAACCCCTTTCTCACGCTACTGGCGAGGTTGCGCGCAACACGCTAACGGCCACAGCTGCTCGTGATTTCCGTACACAAAGGGTAGCTGCGCTGCCATACCGTCCGGATTCGGGGTACCGGGCCGGTACGTGAGACGCGTCACGGTTGCCGATCGGACGGACCGACGGTCGGATCATCGCCTGTGTCGAGGGCGTCCCAAAGCATGCGTTCGTTGTTCGGCGCGCCGTCCGCGGCCGCCTCGGTGGACGAGGCGCGTCCGCCCTCCTGGGGGTCGTTCGAGCCGGAGACTCGCCCCGACTTCTTGTCCGCCTTCCGCTTGGCGAACACCTGTTCCTCGAGCTCGGCCCGGCGTGCCGCAGGCGATTTGTACTTCGACGACATGGGGGCATCCAGCGCGGCCGTCTGCAGCATGACCACGGCCCCGAGTACTGCTGCCAGCGCACCGAGAAGCACCACAATGCCTGGCAGCACCGAGGTGTCGACCTCGAGCGGCTGATACCGCGCCGGCATGTCGATCACCTTCGCGGCGTAGGTCGTGTGGTCATCGCCGGTGAGAAGGGTGATCGCGGGCAGGATCCCGAGCACGGCAATGGCCGCCACGATGACGGCGGCGATCCGCAGCGCCCACCCACGCAAGGAAGCGGCCGCAGCGATCCCGGCCAGCAGGACAATCGCGAGCGGGGTCAACAGCAGCGTCCAGTCCGACCCTTTGACCGTGAACGTGCGGGGCGGTGCCATTCCGTCTGCGGCGATCAGTTCGGCCCACGTCATGCGAGAGGCGGCCCAGAACGCGACCGCCGCCACGCCGAGCAGAACGGCGATCACGCCGAGCCGCCGGCCACGTCCACCACCGCGCGGGCCGGCCATCCCCTCATCGGACGGCAGTTCGCCGGGGTTCGTCGTATCGCCGGGTTCGGTCATCGGTCGCCACCCACTCGTGACATCGTCTCCGCGGCGGCGATGGCCTTGAGGACACCTCGCGCCTTGTTGCTCGCCTCGTTGTACTCGTAGTCAGCCTGGCTGTCGGCCACCACGCCTCCTCCGGCCTGCACGTAGGCCCGCCCCTCGGTCATCACCGCGGTGCGTATCGCGATGGCGGTGTCCGCATCGCCGGCGAAGTCGAGGTAACCGACCACACCCCCGTACAGACCACGCCGAGTCTTCTCGTGCTCGTCGATCAGTTCCATCGCGCGCACCTTGGGTGCTCCGGTCAGGGTCCCCGCCGGAAAGCACGCGTTCACCGCGTCGAGAGCGGTGCTCTCATTACGCAGATGGCCCGACACCGTGGACACCAGGTGCATGACATGGCTGTACCGCTCGATGTGCCGGTAGTCGCTGACCTGCACAGTCCCTGGTTCGCAGACCCGGCCGAGATCGTTGCGTCCCAGATCCACGAGCATCAGGTGTTCGGAGTTCTCCTTCTCGTCCGCCAGCAGATCCTTCTCGAGCAGCAGGTCGTCCGCCTCGGTGTCCCCGCGCCAGCGGGTACCCGCGATCGGATGAGTGGTTGCCACCGAATCTTTTACGGTCACAAGCGCTTCCGGACTGGATCCGACGATGGTGAAGTCCGGGCGTCCGATGCCGGGGATGCGCAGAAGGTACATGTACGGGCTGGGGTTCGTGGTGCGCAGCACGCGGTACACGTCGATCGGATCGGCATCGGTCTGCATCTCGAAACGCATGGACGGAACAACCTGGAATGCCTCGCCGGCCTCGATCTCCGACACGAGGCTGGTGACGATGGTGCCGTACTCCTCACGGGTGCGCTGAGCAGTGAATTCGGGTTCGACCGGCCGATAAGTGGACACCGTCGAGGGCGCCGGAGCGGCGAGCGCCTCCGTCATCGTGTCGAGCCGGGCGAGCGCATCGGCGTAGGCGAGCTCGGCGCGTTCGGCGGTGCCGTCCCAGTTGACCGCGTTGGCGATCAGCGTGATGGTGCCCTCGTGGTGGTCGACCGCTGCGATGTCGGTGGCGAGCATCATCAGCATCTCGGGCAGGTGCAGATCGTTCTCGGTGGTGTCGGGCAGACGCTCAAGCCGCCGAACGGCGTCGTACGCCAAGAACCCGACGAACCCGCCGGTCAGCGGAGGCAAACCAGGCAGCCGGTCCGTCGCCAGGATCTTCAACGCCTCGGCGAGCGCGGCGAGTGGGTCGCCACCTGAAGGTGCGCCGGCCGGCCTGGTCCCCCACCACGTCGCCTCACCGTCCACGGAGGTCAACGCGGACGGTGAACCCGCCCCGATGAACGACCATCGTGACCACGAGCGCCCGTTCTCCGCCGACTCCAGCAAGAAGGTCCCGGGCCGGTCACCGGCCAGTTTGTGGTACGTCGACAGCGGGGTCTCCGCGTCGGCGAGAACCTTGCGGGTCACCGGGACCACCCGATGGTCGGCGGCGAGGTCGAGGAACTCGGCCAGCGTGGTGGTGTCTGAGAAACCCCCGGCAGGTGCGGCGGCTGTGGTCTTGTTCGGCATCCCGACCATCATTTCATCAACGGACTTCGTCCCGGTCGGCCGCCGCTATTGACCGAGCGGTTCCCCACCGATACCCCACTGCGTGCGTGGTACCTCGGTGATCGTGACCCACACGGAATCAGGGTTCTTTCCGGTCGCGCGGGCGTAGGCCTCGGTGACCGCGGCAATGGTCTCGCGTTTGACCCGGTCGCTGAGCCCCGGGGTCTGAGAGATCTGGATCAACGGCATGTCGGCCTCACTGTTTCGCTGGGTTCTGCGTCGCTGGGATTGTGCGGTCGCTGTGGGTTCTGACGGGACCCGCTCACGAGATGGAGGTGAAGAGAACGTCCGCGTCGAAACAACTGTGGTCGCCGGTATGGCATGCCCCGCCGGTCTGCTCGACCGTGAGCAGCACGGTGTCACCGTCACAGTCCAAGCGCACCTCGAGAACCTTCTGGGTGTGGCCACTGGTGGCACCCTTGATCCACTGGGTGCCGCGTGATCTGGAGAAGTACGTGGCCTCGCGGGTGGTCAGGGTTCGTTCGAGTGCGTCGTCATCCATCCACGCGACCATCAAGACATCGCCGGTCCCGGCTTCTTGCACCACCGCGCAGATCAGACCGTCGGCATTGCGTTTGAGCTTGCCGGCTGTCTCCTGGTCGAGCGACATGGGAACTCCTGGGGTTGAAACGGGCCGCGCGCTAGCGAACCGGGATGGACTCGGCCCGCATCGCGTCCTTGACCTGGCCGATGGTGAGCTGGCCGAAATGGAACACCGAAGCGGCCAGCACCGCGTCTGCCCCGCAACGCACCGCAGGCACAAAATGTTCCAGCGCGCCCGCTCCACCGCTGGCGATCACCGGGACCTGTACCGCTGCTCGGACCGCGGTGATCATGTCGAGATCGAAACCGTTCTTGGTGCCGTCCGCGTCCATCGAGTTCAGCAGGATCTCCCCAATCCCGAGGTCCTGGCCGCGTCTGGCCCATTCGACCGCGTCGATCCCGGTGCCCTTACGGCCTCCGTGGGTGGTGACCTCCCACCCCGATGGGGTCGGTGACTCGCCGTCAGGCACAGTGCGGGCGTCGACGGACAGGACGATGCACTGCGACCCGAAGTGCCGGCTCATCTCGCCGAGCACATCGGGGTTGGCGATGGCGGCGGTGTTCACACCCACCTTGTCCGCACCGGCCCGCAGCAGTCTGTCCACGTCGGCGACCGTGCGGACACCTCCGCCGACGGTGAGCGGGATGAACACCTGATCGGCGGTGCGCTTGACCACGTCGAGCATGGTGCCGCGGTTTCCACTGGAGGCGGTGACGTCGAGGAAGGTGAGCTCGTCGGCCCCGTCCGCGTCGTATGCGGCGGCCAGTTCCACAGGGTCGCCGGCGTCGCGCAGGTTCTGGAAGTTGACCCCTTTGACCACACGGCCGGCATCGACGTCCAGACACGGGATGACCCGTACGGCGACCGTCATCGGTATTTCTCCTTCGGAACCTCGAATGCACGTGGATCGCCGAGCTGCGAGATGAGCTCGACCAGTTCTCCGTGCACCCCTGGCGCGGCGGCCAGGATGGACGGCGAGTCGACCGTCCACGGGTCGCCCGCGAGGTCACTGATCTGGCCACCCGCAGCGAGCACCAGCGCGGCCCCCGCCGCGTTGTCCCAGGCGTGGTGGCCGAAGCTGATCGCGCCGTTGATCTGGCCGCCGGCGGTCAGGGCCAGGTCGAAGCCGGTGCTGCCGAACAGACGCAGTCGAGCGGTCCGTCTGCTGAGTTCGCCGAGCAACTCCACCCGGAAGGATCCCGGGTAGCGCCCGCGGCTGTCGAGGTTGAACGCACCGAACGCCAGCATTGCTTCGTCGAGCCGCAGGGTCGGCAGCGGATCGAGCAGCTTGCCGTTGCAGGTGAGACCGCCACCCACGAACCCGGCGTACTTCAGATCCGAGAGCGGGAGCCAGGTGAGTCCCAGCACCGGCAGTCCGTTGTGGAGCAGTGCCAGCAGGATCCCGGCCACCGGCACCCCGGCCGAGTAGTTGAACGTGCCGTCGATCGGATCGACCACCCAGACGGTGCCTTCGGTGAGGTCGGGTCCGCCGTACTCCTCGCCGTGCACACCGATCCCGGTGCGTTCCTGCAGTTCCGCCGAGATGATCCGTTCCAGCTCGAGATCGAACTCGGTGGCAAAGTCGGTGTGCCCCTTGGTGATCGCGCTGGGTGCACCCAGGCCATCGCGAAAGCGGGCGGTGACCGAGTCGAGCACGTCGGCCGCGGTGGCCAGCAGGCGGTTCGGATCGAGGTCGGCCGGGAAATCGGGGACGTCGGTGGCGGTCATGCGGGTGCGACGTTCATGACGACACCGCCGCAAGCGCCTCCACCAGGGTGAACCGCCCGGCATAGAGCGCCTTGCCCACGATGGCCCCTTCGACGCCACCGTCGACCAGTCCAGCGATCGCGGCGAGGTCGTCGAGAGTCGACACCCCACCTGAGGCCACGACGGGCGCGTCGGTCTTCGACGTGACCTCGCGCAGCAGGTCGAGATTGGGCCCGGTGAGGGTGCCGTCCTTGGTCACGTCGGTGACAACGTAGCGGCTACAGCCGTCGCGCTCGAGCCGGGTCAGGACCTCCCACAGGTCGCCGCCGTCGGACACCCATCCCCGTCCGCGCAGCCGGTACGAGCCGTCAACGAACTGGACGTCCAGGCCCACCGCGATCCGGTCACCGTGTTCGGCGATCGCGCGCGAGCACCACTCGGGGTTCTCCAGTGCAGCGGTGCCGAGGTTCACTCGCGCACAGCCGGTGGCGAGCGCCGCCCTGAGGGAATCGTCGTCGCGGATGCCGCCCGACAGTTCGACCTTCACGTCCAGCTCACCGATCACCTCGGCCAACAACTCGCGGTTGCTGCCCCGGCCGAACGCCGCGTCGAGGTCCACCAGATGCACCCACTCGGCACCGTCGCGCTGCCACGTCAGTGCGGCCTCCCGCGGAGAACCGTAGGACGTCTCGCTGCCTGCGGCGCCCTGCACCAGCCGGACCGCCTGGCCATCGGCCACGTCGACCGCCGGAAGCAGTTCAAGTCGTGAGCTCATGCTGTGTGTCAATCCCTTTCGGTGTTCTTCGGGTCGATCTCGGCGTCATCGGCATGGGCTGCCCGATCAACCATCCGGTTGGCCACAATACCCATCGCCGCGACCGCGACGACCAATGCCAGCAGCGCGACGACCAGGGCGGCCAGGGGTGCGACCTGCGCCAACCAGATCACCACGGGCACCGAGAGCACCAGAACCGCCGTGCCGGCGCCGAGCGCGAACACGGCGAGCCGGGCAAAAGAGAACTGGCGCGCCGGGCTCATCGCCGTCCGCGGGTGATCGCGGTCGGGCAGGTCGGGCTCACTTCAACGACCGCACCCAGTTGCGCAGGAGCCGGGCTCCGGCGTCACCGGACTTCTCCGGGTGGAACTGGGTCGCACTCAGTGGCCCGTTCTCGACGGCGGCGAGAAATCGACCACCGTGTTCGGACCACGTGAGCTTGGCGGGTTTGAAATGCCCCTCGGAGTGCAGTTCCCACGTCTGCGCCGCATAGGAGTGCACGAAGTAGAACCGCTCATCGGCGGGCATGCCCTCGAACAGGACCGAATCCGGTTCGGCCTCAACGGTGTTCCAGCCCATGTGTGGAAGCACCGGTGCCGGGAGCGCGCTGACCGTGCCCGGCCACTGTCCGCACCCGTCGGCCTCGACACCGAACTCGACGCCCCGTTCGAACAGGATCTGCATCCCGACGCAGATGCCCAGCACCGGGCGACCGCCGGCGAGCCGATCATCGATGATGCGGTCGCCTTTGATCTCGCGCAGCCCTTCCATGCATGTCGCGAAGGCTCCGACACCGGGCACGACGAGTCCGTCGGCCTCCAGGGCCGTGTGGGCGTCCGAGGTGACGGTGACGTCGGCACCGGTGCGCTCGAGCGCTCGCTGCGCCGAGCGCAGATTGCCTGATCCGTAGTCGAGGATGGCGACTGTGCGGCCTTCGGTGCCGCTCTCGGTGTTGCTCACAGCGCACCTTTCGTCGAGGGAACCCCGGTCACCCGTGGGTCTGGTTCCACCGCAGCCCGCAGAGCGCGTGCCACTGCCTTGAACTGCGCCTCGGTGATGTGGTGGGGGTCGCGACCGTACAGCGTGCGGACATGGAGTGCGATCTGTGCGTTCATCGCGAGGGATTCGAACACGTGCTTGTTGATGACCGTGTGGTACGGCACACCCGGATTTCCACCGATCGTGCTGGTGAGAAGGTGGTCGGGTTCTCCGGTGAACACGCAGTAGGGCCGGCCCGAGACGTCGACGATCGCCTGCGCGAGTGTCTCGTCCATGGGGATCCATGCGTCGCCGAAGCGACGAATACCCGACTTGTCTCCCAGCGCCTGTCGAATCGCCTGGCCGAGCACGATTGCGGTGTCCTCGACGGTGTGATGCGCCTCGATCTCCACGTCGCCCTTCGCGGCGACGGTCAGGTCGAAACTGCCGTGTGCCCCGAACGCGGTGAGCATGTGGTCGTAGAAGGCCACTCCCGTGGAGATCTCGGTGTTGCCGGTGCCGTCGAGGTTGATCTCGACGGTGATGGCTGATTCGCGGGTGGTGCGCTCGATCCGAGCGACGCGAGCCTGGGATGTCATTGTTGTTGTCCTCCTACGAGGTCGGAGCCGGCCAGTTCGGCACTGCGTGCCAGCAGTGCGTCGTTTTCGGCGGGCAGGCCGATGGTCGCACGCAGATGCCCGGCGATGTGCATGTCCCGGATCAGCACACCGCCGTCGAGGTAGTGCTGCCAGCTGGCTGTGGCATCGGAGAAGTCGCCGAACAGGATGAAGTTGGCGTCGGAGTCGACCACGTGGAAGCCGAGGTCGGTCAGTCCGGCGGTGACCCGTTCGCGCTCGGCGACGATGGCCGCGACTCCCGCGAGGGTGTCGTCGGCGTGCCGCAGTGCCGCGCGCGCGGCAGCCTGCGTGATCACCGAGAGGTGATACGGCAGACGGACCAGCAGCAGGGCGTCGATCATCGCCGGGTCGGCGGCCAGGTAACCGAGCCGCCCTCCGGCGAACGCGAACGCCTTGCTCATGGTTCGGCTGACAACAACCGTGGCCGGGAACTCCTCGATGAGCGCCACAGCGCTCGGCGCCGCGGAGAACTCCGCGTAGGCCTCGTCGACGATGACGATGCCGGGTGCCGCCGCCGCGACTGCCCGCATCTCGTCCAGCGGTATCGAGCCACCCGTCGGATTGTTCGGCGACGTCAGGAACACCACGTCGGGCCGCAGTTCCTCGATCGCGGCCAGTGCCACGTCGAGGTCGAACGAGAAGTCGGCGCTGCGCTTGGCCTCGATCCAGGTGGTGTCGATACCCGTGGAGATGATCGGATGCATCGAGTACGAGGGTACGAATCCCAGTGCCGTTCGTCCCGGTCCGCCGAAGGCCTGCAACAACTGCTGCAGCACTTCATTGGATCCGTTTGCTGCCCACAGGTTCTCGACACCGAGCCGAATGCCGGTCCGGGTGGTGAGGTATGCGGCCAGATCCGTGCGCAGGGCGACGGCATCGCGATCGGGGTAGCGGTGCAACTGACTTGCCGCTGCACGCACTGACTCTGCCAGGTCGTCGACCAATGCCTGCGACGGTGGGTGCGGGTTCTCGTTGGTGTTGAGCCGATATGGGACTTCCAGTTGCGGTGCGCCGTAGGGTGATTGACCCCTCAGCGATTCGCGGAGCGGAAGGTCGTCCAACCCGATGCGGCTGCTGGGAGCGCTCACCGCTGCTCGCCGCCGGTACTGTCCACCGTGCCGGCGAACCGCAGTCGGACAGCCTCGCCGTGGGCGGGCAGATCCTCGGCACGCGCAAGTGTCTGCACATGCCCGGAGACCTCTTTGAGCGCGGCCTCGTCGTAGTCGATGACGTGGACCCCACGCAGGAACGTCTGTACCGACAGTCCCGAACTGTGCCTGGCCGACCCCGACGTGGGCAGCACGTGATTGGAACCTGCGCAGTAGTCACCCAGACTGACCGGCGAGAAGTCGCCGACGAAGATGGCGCCGGCACTGTGCACCTGCGCCGCAACACCTTTGGCGTCTCGGGTCTGAATCTCGAGGTGTTCGGCCGCGTAGGCGTTGACGACCCGCAGCCCCTGTTCGATGTCGTCGACGAGGATCACACCTGATTGCGATCCGCCCAGAGCGGTGCGTACCCGTTCGCTGTGTGTGGTGCGCTCGATCTGTACTTCGAGTTCAGCGTCCACGGAATCGGCCAAAGTCGTGCTGTCGGTGACCAGGACGGACGCAGCCATCACATCGTGCTCGGCCTGACTGATGAGATCGGCGGCCACATTGACCGGGTTCGCCGAATCGTCCGCGAGGATCGCGATCTCGGTGGGGCCTGCTTCCGAGTCGATCCCGACAACGCTGCGGCACAACCGTTTTGCGGCGGTGACATAGATGTTGCCGGGGCCGGTGATGAGGTCGACCGGCTCGAGGTCGGTGCCATCGGTGTCGGTGCCGCCGTAGGTGAGCAGTGCAACCGCCTGCGCGCCGCCCACCGCCCACACCTCGGTGACCCCGAGGAGCGCGCATGCCGCCAAGATGGTCGGGTGTGGCCTGCCGCCGAACTGTGCCTGAGGCGGGGAACTGACGACCAGGGTGTCGACGCCGGCTTCTTGGGCAGGCACCACGTTCATCACGACGCTGGACGGGTACACGGCGTTGCCGCCGGGCACGTACAGACCCACGCGGCTCACCGGTATCCAGCGCTCGGTCACCGTTCCACCTGGACTGACCTCAGTTGTCACATCGGTGCGGCGCTGGTCGGCGTGCACCTTGCGAGCCCGGTCGATGGATTCGGTGAGTGCGGCGCGGACGTCCGGGTCGATGGCGGCCAGGGCCTGGTCGATCAGCTCGGTCGGGACCCGCACGGTGTCGGGTGCGACGCCGTCGAACTTCTTCCCGTACTCCAGGGCCGCTTCGGACCCGCGATCTCGGATCGCGTCGATCACCGGCTTGACCTGTCCGAGGACTGCGTCGACGTCGGTCGCGCCGCGCGGCATCGCCCGGCGCAGTTGAGCAGTGGTGGCACGGGCACCGCGTAGGTCGGTGCGGGCAAGCATCGGCGAATACTCCTGACGGGTGGGTCGGCGATCCACAGTGCGCTATGGATCCGGGTTCAAGGATATGCGGTGCGGCCAGCCGTTTTCACCGGCGGCCCTAGGATCAGCACATGGTCTTCGTCGTCCGCCTGCTGATCAACGCCATTGCGATCTGGATGGCCGGGGCGCTCGTCACCGGCATCTCCATCGCCACCGACGGCCGCGACACGTCCGCACAGGTCCTGATCGTCCTGTTCATCGCGCTGGTGTTCACCGTGGTGAACACCGCGATCAAGCCGGTGGTGAAATTGCTGTCGATCCCCCTGCTGATCGTCACACTGGGCTTGTTCACGCTGGTCATCAACGCTTTGATGTTGCTGCTGACCGCGTGGATCACCGACTCCACCGAGTTCGGGCTCAGCATCGACGGGTTCTGGACCGCAGTGTGGGGGTCGGTGATCATCTCGATCGTCAACTTCCTGCTCGGCGCGCTTGTTCCCGATCGCAGATCAAGGGACCGCAGACAGGCGCGTCAGACGTTCAGATGACGACCGGCGGTGTCACAGCGTCGAGTTGTCGATGACAAACCGATAGCGGACGTCGGAAGCGATCACCCGCTCGTAGGCCTCGTTGATCTGCTGTGCGGGGATGACCTCGATTTCCGAACCGAGATCGTGCTCGGCGCAGAAGTCCAACATCTCCTGGGTCTCGGCGATGCCGCCGATCATCGAGCCGGCCAGTGAACGCCGGTTCGCGGTCAAGGACATCGCCCGGACCGAGATCGGCTTCTCTGGCAGCCCGAGTTCTACGAGCGTGCCGTCGAGCGCGAGCATGCCCATGTACTTGTTGATGTCGAAGTTGACCGACACCGTGTTGATGATGAGATCGAACTTTCCGCGCAGCTGCTTGAACGTTGCCGGGTCGTCGGTGGCGTAATAGTGCTGCGCGCCGAGCCGCAATCCGTCTTCCATCTTCTTGAGGGATTGCGAGATCACACTCACCTCGGCGCCCATGGCCGCAGCGATCTTGACGCCCATGTGACCCAGTCCCCCGAGCCCGATGATCGCGACCCGCTTGCCCGGCCCCGCACCCCAGTGCCGCAACGGTGAGTAGGTGGTGATCCCGGCGCACAACAGCGGAGCTGCCACATCGAGCCCCAAGGAGTCGGGGATGCGGAGCACGTAATTCGCGTCGACCACCACTTCCTGGGCGTATCCACCGGTGGTCGGCTCGCCGTTGCGACCGGTCGAGTTGTAGGTGCCGACCATCCCGCGCCTGCAGTACTGCTCCTGGCCGAGGACGCAGGCCTCGCACTCACGGCATGAATCGACAAAACACCCGACGCCCACCCGGTCGCCGACCTGGTACTTCGTCACCTCGGAACCGATCTCCGACACGGTTCCCGCGATCTCGTGACCGGGAACGACGGGGTATGCGGTGTTTCCCCATTCGTTGCGAGCGGTGTGGATGTCCGAGTGGCAGATGCCGGCGTACGCAACCACGATGCGAACATCGTGCGGACCCACCTCACGAGTGTCGATGGTGGTGGGGACCAGCTCTTCCGTCGCGGACATCGCGGCGTAGGCGTTGACGGTCGGCACGTGTTCTACCTCCAGGGGAGTGGCGTGGGTGGTTCGATGAATGGCGTCGAGCGCCGTATTGAATCGTACAGGCGCATATGTCCCCGGCCCCGTGCGCCGAGTCAGCGCGAGCTCAGGCCTTGCGTTCACGTGCAGGAGTTCCAGAACCTGCGGACGGACGCAAGTCCGGCCTTTGCGGGAACTAGTCGCCGACCCAATCGAACCCGAGGTCGAGTGCGATCACCGAGTGGGTCAACGCTCCGACAGCGAGGTAGTCGACACCGGTTCGGGCGTAGTCCTCGGCGACATCAAGACTCAGACCACCCGAGGACTCGAGTTTTGTCTTCGGCGACCGCGAGTTCCTGCGCTGCACCGCCATCTGGGTCTGCCACAACGGGAAGTTGTCCAGCAGAACCAGCTCCGCCTCCAGCCCCAGCGCTTCGTCGAGCTGTTCGAGCGAGTCCACCTCGACCTCACACGGCAGGTCCGGGGACGCGGCACGCACCGCCTGCAGGGCGGCCGTGACAGAACCCGCAGCGGCCACGTGGTTGTCCTTGATCAGTGCAGCGTCGCCCAACCCCATGCGGTGGTTCTCGCCCCCGCCACACCGCACCGCGTACTTCTGGAGCAATCGCATGCCCGGCAACGTCTTTCGGGAGTCACGGACCTTGGCGCCGGTGCCGTCGAGCTCGGCGACCCACTGCGCGGTGGCGGTGGCGATCCCCGACAGATGACAGAGCAGGTTCAACGCGGTGCGTTCGGCGACAAGTAGTCCGCCGACCGGGCCCCGCAATGTCGCGACGACCGTGCCCGGTTCGACCACCGCGCCGTCCTCGAGGCGGTCGAGCACCTCGTATGCGCCGGTGCCGATCACCGCATCGAACACCTGTAGTGCAACGTCGAGGCCGGCGAGTACACCGGATTGCCGGCTGCCGAGGGCCACGGTCGCAACTGCTCCCTCGGGAACCGTTGCGGCCGTGGTGACGTCGGGTCCGTAGCGCAGATCCTCGTCCAGTGCGGTCGCGATCAGTGCAGCGACCTCAGCGGTGCCGGCAGGGTTGCCCGCCGTCACTCCCCCGACCCCGGATTGCCGATCTCGATCATCCGCTGCACGCTCAGCCGGGCGCGCTCGGCCGTGGCGGCGTCGACGTGCACCTCGTCCTTGCCCTCGGTGAGGCAACGCAGCAGCGCGGCCGGGGTGATCATCTTCATGTAAGGGCAGGACGCGCGGTCGTTGACTGCCTGGAAGTCGACGTCCGGGGCAGCCTTGCGCAGCTGGTGCAGCATGCCGACCTCGGTGGCCACCAGCACCTGGGTTGCACCGGTGGCGCGGGCGGCGTCGAGCATCCCACCGGTGGAGAGGATCTTGACCTTGTCCGCCGGCACGAAGCCCTCGCCCGCGAGGTAGAGAGCCGAAGTGGCGCAACCACATTCGGGGTGCACGTACAACTCGGCGTCCGGGTGGGTCCGGGACTTCTCCGTCAGCTCATCACCGTTGATACCGGCATGCACGTGGCACTCGCCGGCCCAGATCTGCATGTTCGTGCGGCCGGTCACCCGCTTGACGTGGGCTCCCAGGAACTGGTCGGGAAGGAAGAGCACCTCACGGTCGGGGTCGATGGAGTTGACCACATCGACGGCGTTCGACGACGTGCAGCAGATGTCGGTGAGACCCTTCACTTCTGCCGTCGTATTGACGTAGGAGACGACCACCGCATCCGGGTAGTCGGCCTTCCAGGCCCGCAGGTCCTCGGCGGTGATGGAGTCCGCGAGCGAACATCCGGCCCGCTCGTCCGGGATGAGCACCCGCTTGTCGGGGCTGAGGATCTTGGCCGTCTCCGCCATGAAGTGCACGCCACAGAAGATGATCTCGTCGGTCTCGGCCTCGGCCGCGATGCGCGACAGCGCAAGGGAGTCGCCCACGTGGTCGGCGACGTCCTGGATGGCAGGCAACTGATAGTTGTGGGCCAGCAAGGTCGCGTTGCGTGCCTTGGCCAGGCGCTTGATCTCGGCGAACCATTCGGGCGTGGGGTCGACTCCGGTGTAGAGAGGTGCGGTAGAGCCGATCGGGAGTTCCGTGGTGGTCATGTCCAACCACCTCCTGTTCGTGGAGCCGACCTACGGTGGCCGGCCTGGGATACTGGGCTGGGGTTTTCGACTGTAGATCGAAAACCTCGACCCGATCGTAGCACCCGCCTGCCGCGAGCCGCCGAAAGGCCGCATCCGCAACCCCGTCGACGTGGTCAAACAGTGCGCCACACACCCACTACACTCGCAGCCATGCCTGCGCCGAGCGTCTTTCATGAAGTGCTCTGCGCCGTGTTCCAGGTGCGCGAATCGCGTGAATGCGACGCTCCCCAGCTCTCGGTCCTGTTGTGGCAGCGGGCGTTCGACCCGCAGGCCGGATCGTGGTCGCTGCCCGGCGGCGGCCTTCGCGCCGACGAAGACCTCAGGACCTCGGCGCTACGGCAGTTGGCCGAGAAGGTCGACGTGCGCGAAGTCGCCCACCTCGAGCAACTGTCGGTGTTCTCCGACCCCGCCAGGATGCCCGGGCCGCGCGTCATCGCGTCCTCATATCTCGGCATGGTGCCGTCCGACTCACAGCCCAATCTGCCACCCGACACCCGGTGGCACCCGGTCTCACGACTACCGGAGATCAGCTTCGACCACAGCCAGATCGTCGAACGGGCACGGTCGAGACTGGCTGCCAAGTTGTCGTACACCAACATCGCGTTCGCACTCGCGCCCGCCGAGTTCTCGATGTCGGCACTGAGCGACATCTACTGCGCTGCCCTCGGCTACCCGGTGGACTCGACCAATCTGCTGCGCATCTTGTCCCGCCGCGGCGTGATCACCGCAACCGGAACAGTCGGGCGGACCGGACCATCGGGTGGGCGGCCACCGGCGCTCTATCGTTTTGCCGACAAACAACTGCGCATCACCGACGAGTTCGCGACGCTTCGCCCGCCGCCCTGACCCGCCGCGAAGGCGCTCACCCGGTCCGCGTGTGTTCGGCCAATTTCGTCAGGAGAACCGCGAGGGAAGCGACCTCGTCGTCGCTGAGCGTGTCGAAAGGAGAAGGCGCCGGATCCTCGACCGCTCGTGCCGCGTCGAGCATCTCCTGCCCCGCCTCGGTCAGCGACACCAACTTGCTGCGCCGGTTGGCCGGGTCCGTTCGACGGTCCACCAGTCCCCGCTGCTCCAGCTCTGTCACGGCCACCGTGGCGGCAGGTGCATCCACCGTGGCCGCCGACGCCAGCTGCTTCATGGTGAGCGGACCGCCGTCGAGCCGGCTCAGGATCCGAAATCTACTGAACGGCAACCCCGTTTGATCGATCACCGCGCGACGCCACGTCTCGCGGTTGCTGTGCACCAACGACGTCATCGTGCGCCACACCTCGTCACGCAGATCCCCCATCACCGACTCCTGCCGCCGGTGGGTGCGTGATGCGTCGGCTGGTCGATCGGCTTTTCGTCCGACTCGGCGAACAGGTCGGCAACCCGTGACGTGGTGCGCGCCGACGCCTCGGTGGTGGAGAAGATCCCCAATGCCGCGATGGTGAGGGCGAGTCCCGCCGTCACCCACCACAGCGGAGCCATCGCGGACACGGACACCGGCGACTCGGGCCCGGCCGCGATCACTGATCCGGCAATGGTCCCCGACAGCGCCACTCCCACGCTGATCCCGAGTTGGCGGCTCGTCGATGCGATCGCCGACGCGGCACCTGCGCGTTCGCGTGGCATCCCGCTGACGGCAGCCGTGGTGATCGGCGCGTTCACCGTTCCGAAACCGACCCCGAACATGCCGAACACGATGAGCATCTGCCAGTTGGGGGTATTCGATCCCAGTTGGGTGAGCAGGCTCGATGCCAATGCGAGCATCACACCCGCGAACACCAGGGATGGGCGCGTTCCATAGCGACCCACCAGGCGTCCGGACATCGGCGAGCAGATGATGGTGCCGATCGCGATCGGCAGGAACATCAGACCCGTCTCGACCGGGGAGTAGCCGCGGATTCCCTGCAGGTAGATCGACATCATGAACAGGAACGCGCCATAGGCGGCAAAGGCGCAGATGCCGGTGACGGTGGCCGCCGAGAACGGGATGCTGCGGAAGAACCGTAGTTCGATGAACGGGTCGGTCCGGCGCAGTTCGTAGGCACAGAAACCGCCGAATGCGACGATCGCCACCACAAAGATCCCGGTCGTCCGCCAATCGGTCCAGCCCATGCCGGGCCCCTCGATCAACCCGATGACCACACCAGCCATGAACGTGATCGCCAGGCCCTGTCCGATGGGGTCGAGTCCGCGAACGCGTTGCGACTTCGATTCGGGCACAACAACAATGGTGGCAATCACCGCGATCAGGCAGATCGGCAGGTTGATCAGGAACACCGACTGCCAACTGAACAGATCGATGAGCACGCCGCCCACGATCGGGCCGAGCGCCATCGAGACCCCGACCACCGCACCCCAGACGCCAACCGCCCGAGCACGTTCGACCCGGCCGGAGAACGTCTGGGTGATGATGGACATGGCGACCGGGTTGAGCATCGAACCGCCCACCGCCTGGAGGAATCTGGCGGCGATGAGGACCTCGACGCTGGGTGCCAGGCTGCACAGAAGCGAACCCAGAGCGAACAACGTCAGGCCGATCTGGAACACCCGCCGCCGCCCGAATCGGTCCGCGGTGGTTCCGGCGAGCATCAGCAAACTGGCCAACACCAGCGTGTAGACATCGATCACCCACTGCAATTCGGTGGGCGTGGCGTTGAAGTCACTCCTGATCGACGGGATCGCGACGTTGACGATGGTCGCGTCCATCGAGACGATCAGCAGGCTGAGACAGCAGGTCGCGAGAATCGCCACCTTGCGATTGCGGCTGAGATCCTCGACTGGTTTGGTCACGCAACTATTGTGAAACTACAACTGTTTCTACGCAAGTGCTGGCAGCAGATCACTCTCGGTGCGACACACTCGCTTCGACGGGAGCATCGTCGCCGGTTGCCGACTCACGAGGTTCGCCGCGCTCGAGGGCGACCAACAAGATGGTGGTGACCAGCGCGGTCAGAGGCGCGATCACCAGCAGGGCCCACGAGAACCCGACTCCTCCGGAGATGTCGAGCTGGGCACCGACGATGCGCAGGCTGGGCGGCTGGGTGAACTCCTGCCCGACCGCCGCCCCATCTCGACCCGAAAAGCGCAGTCGGGCAATGGCATCGCCCACCCATACCGCCCCGACGCCGGCGGTGATCGTCGACAGGGTCAACACCACCACGCCCAAGGGACCACGGAGTGACGGAGATGCCCAGAGCACCACGGCCAGCACCACACCGGCGGCCAGTGCCACACAGAAGAAGATCGCCAGGGCGGAGAACTCGGTGCCGGCGTCGCCGATGGCCACCGCCCTGTCCGATTCGATCACCCGACCGTCGATGCCCGGGGTGAGCAGGCCCCAGATCACTCCCCATGCACTAGCGACCAACACAATCCCCGCCACGACCAGCGCGGACGCCGATGCAGAAGGCGACAACGCCCGGCGCGAACCGGTCAACGCTGTGCCAGCTCCACCGAGTCGACCGTGCCGTGTCGTGAACAGCGCGCGGACCATCCGTCAGGACGGACCTGAACGACCATCCGGCGCCCACACTGCCCGCAGTAACGCGGTGGTTCCAGACCCAACTGCGCGGCCTTGGGCACCGAGTCCGGGTGCTCGAGCTCCAACCGCACGCCCGTGTACACCCCGAAGGTGAGAGGCGCGGCCAGCGGCGCGGGGATGTCGGTCATCGTCGGAGCGTTCCTTGAGATGCGAACTGTCAGATCGAGTCGTTGAGGGCCTTGATCGGCATCTGCAGCTCTTCGAGCAGATCCAGATCGGTCTCGGCCGGACGACCGAGGGTGGTCAGGTAGTTACCGACGATGACCGCGTTGATCCCGCCGAGGATGCCCTGCTTGGCGCCGAGGTCACCGAGCGTGATCTCCCGGCCACCGGCGAACCGCAGGATGGTGCGCGGCAGCGCCAGGCGGAAGGCGGCCACAGCTTTGAGCGCCTCTGCCGCCGGCAGCACCTCCAGGTCACCGAACGGGGTGCCCGGACGCGGGTTGAGGAAGTTGAGCGGAACCTCGTCGGGATCGAGCGAGGCCAGATCCGCTGCGAACTCGGCGCGCTGCTCAAGCGTCTCGCCCATGCCCAGGATGCCGCCGCAGCAGACCTCCATGCCGGCATCGCGGATCATTCGCAGGGTGCCCCACCGCTCTTCCCAGGTGTGGGTGGTGACCACGTTCGGGAAGTGCGAACGCGCGGTCTCCAGGTTGTGGTTGTAGCGGTGTACACCCATCGCCTTGAGCTCGTCGACCTGTTCCTGCGTCAACATGCCCAGGCTGCAGGCGATCTGGATGTCGACCTCGGCGCGGATCGCTTCGATGCCGGCAGCAACCTGCGTCATCAGGCGCTTGTCCGGACCACGTACCGCCGCAACGATGCAAAACTCGGTGGCGCCGGACTTGGCGGTCTGCTTGGCAGCCTCCACGAGAGCAGGGATGTCGATCCACGCGCTGCGCACCGGTGATGCGAACAAGCCGGACTGCGAGCAGAAATGGCAGTCCTCGGGGCAACCGCCGGTCTTGAGCGAGATGATTCCTTCGACCTCGACCTCCGGCCCGCAGTGCTTCATCCGCACGTCGTGCGCGAGCTGCAGGAGATCGGTCAGTTTCTCGTCGGGCAGCTGCAGGATCTGCAGTGTCTGCTCTTTGTCGAGCCCTTCACCGCGTTCCAACACCTGCTCGCGCGCGACGTCAAGAATGTCTGTGCGTACTGGTGCCTGGGTCACGTGGGGCCTCCCTCTTGTCATGAGTATTGCGGTCTCAGTGTGCCCTATCACCGTGGACGGTCAGTTTGGGGTGGGACACATGGCAGTCAGCCAATCGCGATCGAACCATCCAACTGCCTGCGACACGAAGGCCTGGCGGTCTAAAGTACCCGCCCCTGCGGGCACTTTCCCGACGATGGGCACGCCGGTGACCTGCGGCAAGTCCTCGAGATTGGACCGTTCGGCAAGATCCGGCTCGACGGGCCAGGACCCGATCACCACCCCGGCACACTCGAGTCCCGCCCCGGTGATCGCGCGGACGGTGAGCTCGGTGTGGTTCAGACTCCCCAGTCCCGGTGCAGCGACCACGAGTACACGCGCACCGATGGCCGCGGCGACGTCGAGGATGGTCAGATCGGCAGCCAGCCGGACCAGCACACCGCCGGCGCCCTCCACGAGGACGAGATCGGACCCGGCCAGACCGTCCACTGCCGCGACGATGTCGGACAACTGGACCGGCTGGGCGTCTTCGTTCCGAGCCGCACGCTCGGGGGCCAGTGGATCGCGGAAACGGGCACCTTCCGCCGTTGTCCTGACCCCGGCGAGACGCACGACTTCATCGATGTCGCCGGGATCGTCCGGACCGACCCCGGTCTGGGCGGGTTTGCACACGGCGACGTCGAGGCCACGAGCCATCACCGCCGCGGCGAGGGCTGCAGTGGTGATGGTCTTGCCCACTTCGGTGGACGTACCGGTGATGACCAGATTCACGGGTCAGAGTCCGTTCAGCACGGAGGTCACCGCGCCGGCCACCGTGCGGATGTCGTCGTCGGTGAGGTCGGCGCGCACGGTGAGACGCAGGCGAGAAGTTCCAGGCGGTACCGACGGCGGCCGGAAACACCCGACCAGCACGCCCTGTTCGCGACACCGTTGCGCCGCCAGCAGAGCCTGCGCCGGATCGCCCACAATGATGGAGACGACCGCGGCCTCTGGCGGTTCGCCGCCACACAAGTGCGCCAGCAGTGCCGCGTTCGCCCGTACCCGTTCGGACAGACCCGGTTCGTCGCGGAGCACCGCGAGGGCGGCCTGGGCGGCTCCCGCCGCGGCCGGCGCCAGCCCGGTGTCGAAGATGAAGCTACGGGCCCGGTCGATGAGGTGGTCGCGGACCGCCTCTGTACCGAGCACCACTCCCCCTTGTGCGCCAAGGGATTTCGAGAGCACTGTGGTGGTCACCAGATCAGGGGCGCCGGCCAGACCCACCTCGTCCAGCACGCCGCGCCCGCCGGAGCCACGGACGCCCAACGCATGCGCCTCGTCCACCAACAGAATCGCTCCGTGCTCGCGGGCCGCGGCGTACAACTCGGCAACCGGCGCGATCTGACCGTCGATCGAGTAGACCGAATCGGTGACGATCATGGCCCGCTGTTCGCTGCGTTCGGCAAGCTCGCGCCTGACGGCCTCGTGGTCGCCACGATCGACCACCACCACTCGTGCGCGTGAGAGCCGGCAGCCATCGATCAGCGATGCGTGGGCGCCACCGTCGCTGATGATCACGTCTCCCCGGCCCATCAGAGCGGCCACCGCGCCAACGTTGCCGAGATAGCCCGACGAGAAGACCAGCGCCGCCGGGTAACCGAGGAACTCGGCCAGATCCCTCTCCAGCGCCTCGTGCAGGGACGTGGTGCCGGTGACCAGGCGCGACGACGTGGAGCCCGCACCCCAGGTGTCGAGCGCCGCGTGTGCGCCGGCCAGGACCCGGGGATCGCAGGAGAGACCGAGATAGTCGTTGGACGCCAGATTGATCAGCGCGTTATCGGCCGCGCGAGGCACCAACGTGCGGTGCAACCCCGCGACCTCACGGACGTCGGCAGCCTCGGCCAGCCAGTCCAGGGCGCTGTCCGAATCGGTGCTTCTGTCGGTCGGGGCAAGTGGTTTCACTGACGAACAGAGTCTCACAGCGCTTCGGCTGCGGCGGGCGAGGGTTGAGTCGTGCAGGCACGGACCGCAGCCGACACCCCGCCGATCAGAACGTCCAGGTCCTCGTCGGTACACACATACGGAGGCATCGTGTAGATGTTGTCGCGGAACGGCCGTAGCCACACCCCCGCCGACACCGCGGCGTTCGTCGCCGCAGCCATGTCGACGGGGTCATCGAGTTGCACCACCCCGATCGCGCCCTGCACCCGGACGTCACGGACGCCAGGGAGGTCGGCGAGAGGGCCGAGTCCTTCCCGTAGTCGATCGGCGATGTGGGCGACCCGATCGCGCCACCCGGACGCGAGTAGCAGTTCGGTGGATGCCACGGCCACCGCACACGTGAGCGGGTTCGCCATGAATGTGGGCCCGTGTGCCAGCACCCCGACATCGGACCTCGAGATCGTGTCGGCGATGTCGCGGGTACACAACGCTGCTGCCATGGACAGATAGCCACCGGTGAGCGCTTTGCCGATGCACATGATGTCCGGGGACACGCCGGCATGGTCGGCGGCGAACAACTCTCCGGTCCGGCCGAACCCCGTGGCGATCTCGTCGAAGATGAGGAGCACTCCCTGCTCATCACAGATCCGGCGCAGTTCGCCGAGATAACGGGGATCGTGAAATCGCATCCCGCCGGCACCTTGGACCACCGGTTCGACGATCACGGCGGCGAGTTCACCACGATGCTCGGACACGAGGTCTTCGAGCTCTGTGACGTACTCCACGCTGAACTCGGACGGCGGCGCCGATGCGAACACCTGACTGGCGAGCACGTCGGTCCACAGCGAGTGCATCCCGCCGTCGGGGTCACAGACGCTCATGGGGGTGAACGTGTCGCCGTGGTAGCCGCCGCGCCACGTCAGCAGGCGGGTGCGGCCGGCTTCACCCCGGGCCCGCCAGTACTGCAGGGCCATCTTGACCGCGACCTCGACCGACACCGACCCGGAGTCGCAGAAGAACACGGTCTGCAACGGATCGGGGGTTATCTCCACGAGCAGCTCGGCGAGCCTGGCTGCAGGTTCGTGGGTGAGGCCACCGAACATCACATGCGCCATCGAGTCGAGCTGGGTGCGTGCCGCAGCGTCGAGCACCGGGTTCCGGTAGCCGTGGATCGCGGCCCACCACGAACTCATACCGTCGACGACCGTGGTCCCGTCCGCAAAGGTCAGGCGGACACCCGACGCAGATCGGACGACGCGGGGAACGGGGTCCGGATGGGGCATGGTCCCGTACGGATGCCAGATCATCTCCGAGTCGACCCGGGTGATCTGTTCTTCCGCCATGGGAGGCCGATTGATCTGAGATTCGGGCAATGTGGGCACCTACCCACCCTAATGAGCGCGCCGCGGCGTTCCAGGCCGGGGATTCTAAGGTGCAGCAGGTAGATTACGTGCCGGAACCGCCCACCCCGATGCTGTGACGACACCGATTTCAGCGCCACCGGACAAGTGAGACTAGAGAGCAGTTGACAGCCGCACCCAGCGTTGAGAAGAGGCCACCGGCGGTACCCGCCGACACGGTCCCCAGTTACCGCACCGACCTCGACGGTCTGCGGGGCCTGGCCATCGTCCTGGTGGCGTGCTTCCACATCTGGTTCGGGCGGGTGTCCGGCGGTGTCGACGTGTTCCTCACCCTGTCGGGGTACTTCTTTGTCGGCTCGCTGCTGCGGCACGTCATCGTCAGCGCACAGAACGATCAGGCCGGACTCTGGCCCGCGATCAACCCGGTCAAACGACTGACCCGGCTCGGCAGGCGACTGCTGCCCGCGCTGGTCGCGATCCTGGTCGTCATCAGCCTCGGTACGTTGCTCATCTTCCCCGAGACCCGCTGGCGGGCGACGGGCCAAGAGGTCATAGCGAGCCTGTTCTACTACCAGAACTGGCATCTGGCGTTCAATTCGCAGGACTACACGGCGGCCAGTTCGGCGAACAGTCCTCTGCAGCATCTGTGGTCGATGTCGGTACAGGGCCAGTTCTTCGTGCTGACCATGCTCACCGCCCTGGCGGTCGCCGGGATCATCACGGTGCTGGTGCGTGCCGGAGTACGCAAGCTGGCCGACCCCACGGTCATCCGCATCCTGATCGGCGTATCGCTCCTCGGGGTGGCCGCCGTGTCGTTCTATTGGGCGCACATGCGGATGGACGTCAACCAGCAGTTCAACTACTACGACACCATCTCCCGCGTGTGGGAGCCGCTCGCCGGCGGTCTGCTCGCCGTCTGGATGCCGAAGTTCCGGGTTCCCAATGTCATCCGCAATGTCGTCGCAGTCGCCGCCCTGGGACTGATCATCACTTGTGGCTGGTGGATCGTGGGTGTCGAGCAGTATCCCGGACCGTGGGCGCTGGTTCCCGTGCTGTCGACGCTCGCCATCATCTGGTCGGGTGCGACAGCGCTGCAGCACGGCCCGAAGTCGGGACAACCGGTTGTCAATCACGCACTGTCCGCCCGACAGATGGTGTGGCTGGGGTCGATCTCCTATTCCCTCTACCTGTGGCACTGGCCGCTGCTGATCTTCTACCTGACGTGGCGTGACAAGAACCATGCGTCGATCGTCGAGGGAACCGCTCTCATCGCGGTGTCCATCGCGATGGCGTGGCTGACCAAGCGGTACATCGAAGAGCCACTGCGAGCACCCCGGTCGGTGTCGATCCACAAAGAAGATCCGCCGCACAAGGGCACCCCGACGCGTCAACACCACCCGGCGCACGCAGCCACGGTGAACCCGTGGCGGTCCAGACTCCTGGACTACACCACCGTGGTGACCAGCGTGCTGATCGTGAGCGCGGTGGTGATGACGGTCGGTTTCAAGGCCTGGGACTACCACGTCACCCACATGACGGTAGACACCACGAAGCTCGATCCCCGTGTCTATCCCGGTGCCCGGGCGCTCCTCGACAACGCCCCGGTCCCCCACGTCGACCCCCAGCCATCTGCACTACAGGTCGTCAACGACCTGCCGGTGACCTCGTTCAACGGCCACATCAGCGACTTCGACGACACCGGGGTGCACGTCGGGGTGTACGGCGATCCGTTGGCCACCAAGACGATTGCGCTTGCAGGTGGCTCGCACGCGGAATACTGGATCACGGCGCTCGACATCATCGGCAAACAGAACCACTTCAAGGTGAAGACATATCTGAAGATGGGCTGTCCGCTGTCCACCGAGCTGGTGCCGAAGCAACGCGGAGTTCCCTATCCGCAGTGTCATGACTGGGTCCAGAAAGTGGTCCCGCAGATCATCGCCGACAAGCCGGATGCACTGTTCACCAACACAACCCGGCCGCGCGACGACGGCCCCGGCGACTGGGTGCCCGGCGACTACCTGCCGATCTTCGACCAGTTCGCCCAGGCGAACATCCCCATCCTCGGGATACGCGACAGCTCGTGGCCCCACAACGCCGACGGACCGATCAACACCCCGGACTGCCTGGCCAACACCCGCGACAGCGACAACTGCGACACCGCGCGTTCCGCCTCCTTCGCGCCGACGAACCCCACGCTCGACATCGTCGCGGACCACCCGAACGTCTTGCCGCTCGACCTGACGGACGGCATGTGCAACGACACGACCTGCCCTGCCGTGGTCGGGAACATCACCGTCTACCACGACTGGCATCACCTGAGCGCGACCTATGTGCGCAGTCTCACAGCCGAACTGCAACGTCAGATGCAAGCCGCGCTGCCCTGGACCTGAAGCACCCTCTACTCTTCCGGTGATCTGGTGCGATGGCTCCGCACTGACAGTGCCGCGGGCCTCCGCGAACAGTAGGGTCATCAACATGAAAATGCGAGGGTGCCCATGACATCAACCCCCAGAAGCGACGCGTCGTCCGCCAGAACCGTGGACGATTCGACCGCCTCTCACGACGTCGCGGTGGCGGTTCACGGCACCACCGCCGGCGCCACGGGCGGCGTGATCGAGGAGCTGATGGTGTGGCCGGGTAGTGCATATCCCCTCGGCGCGACGTTCGACGGAGCGGGTACCAACTTCTCGCTCTTCTCCGAGGTGGCCACCGCCGTGGACCTGTGCCTGATCGGTCCTGACGGGTCTGAGACGCGCGTACCCCTCGAGGAGGTCGATGGCTACGTCTGGCACGCGTACCTGCCGTCGATATCGCCCGGTCAGCTCTACGGCTATCGGGTCCACGGCCCCTATGACCCTCGTCAGGGCCATCGCTGCGACCCCTCCAAGCTGTTGGTCGATCCGTACGGCAAGGCATTCCATGGCGAGTTCGACGGCGACGCTTCCCTGTACTCGTACCCGATCGTGCTGGAGGAACATCCGCAGGAACAGGTGCTGACCGAGCCCACGGCCGACACGGACGGCGGCAACGACCCGAGTCCTCAGCCCGACACCGACACCGACACCGACACGCGGGCTTCGCTTGATGTCGCTGCGTCGACAGACGACGCCGCCCCGTCAGACCAGCTCACAGACTCGTCCGCCGACAGCGAAACCGACTCGGACGCAACCACTCCCAAGTCCCTGGATGACACAGTCCCTGGCACGGCAGCACCCGCACAGGAGCGCACACCCCGACCGCGGCCAGAATCTACGCCCGACCCCCTGTTCGGCGAACCTCCCAGGCTCGACTCGCTGGGCCACACGATGACGTCGGTGGTGATCAACCCGTTCTTCGACTGGCAGCACGATCGGTCTCCTAATCGCCCGTACTACGAGACCATCATCTACGAAGCCCACGTCAAGGGCATGACGGCAACCCATCCCGAAGTGCCCGAACAGCTCCGCGGAACCTACGCCGGGCTCGCCCACCCGGCGATCATCGACCACCTCACTTCGTTGGGTGTCACAGCCATCGAACTGATGCCCGTGCATCAGTTCCTGCAGGACCAGACCCTGCTTGATCAGGGTCTGCGAAATTACTGGGGGTACAACAGCTTCGGCTTCATGGCACCCCACGCCGACTACGCGGCCAACCAGCGGGCCGGCGGTGCGGTTCCGGAGTTCAAGGCGATGGTGCGGGCATTCCACGAGGCCGGGATCGAGGTGATCCTCGATGTGGTCTACAACCACACTGCCGAGGGCAACCATCGCGGTCCGAGCATCGCATTCCGCGGCATCGACAATGCGGCGTATTACCGACTCGTCGACGGCGAACCCTGGCACTACATGGACTACACGGGTACCGGAAACAGTCTGAACGTGCGCCATCCGCACACGCTGCAGCTGATCATGGACTCGCTCCGTTACTGGGTGCTCGAGATGCACGTCGACGGTTTCCGTTTCGACCTCGCCTCGACACTCGCCCGCGAGCTGCACGACGTCGACAAGTTGTCAGCCTTCTTCGATCTGGTGCAACAGGATCCCGTGGTCAGCCAGGTGAAGTTGATCGCGGAGCCGTGGGACGTGGGCGAGGGCGGCTACCAGGTGGGCAACTTCCCAGGCCTGTGGACCGAGTGGAACGGGCAGTACCGCGACACCGTGCGTGACTACTGGCGCGGCGAGCCCGCGACACTCGGAGAGTTCGCATCGCGGCTGACAGGCTCGTCAGACCTCTACGAGGCAACCGGGCGCCGCCCCAGCGCGAGCATCAACTTCGTCACCGCGCACGACGGCTTCACCCTGCGAGACCTGGTGTCCTACAACGAGAAACACAACGAGGCGAACGGCGAGGACAACCGGGACGGAGAAAGTCACAACCGTTCGTGGAACTGCGGTGTGGAAGGTCCCACCGACGACCCCGACATCGAGCGCCTTCGTGCGCGACAGCAACGCAACATTCTGGCCACCCTCATGTTGAGCCAGGGCACCCCGATGATCGCCCACGGTGACGAGATCGGCCGGACCCAGAACGGCAACAACAACGTCTACTGCCAGGACGGCCCGATCGCATGGATGGATTGGCAACTGGCAGAGAAGAACTCGGATCTGCTCGAGTTCACCCGACGGGTCATCGCCCTGCGATCGTCACATCCGGTGTTCCGCAGGCGCCGATTCTTCGCCGGTCGGCCGATCCGGTCGGGTAACCAGGCACGTGACATCGCGTGGCTCACACCCAGCGGCGAGGAGATGACCGAGGAGGACTGGGACAGCGGTTTCGGCAAATCCCTGGCCGTCTTCCTGAACGGATCCGGCATCAACGAGAAGGACGTCCGTGGACGGCTGGTTGTCGACGACGATTTCTTGATGTGCTTCAACGCGCACTACGAACCGATCGTCTTCCGGGTGCCGACCGATTTCTACGCCAACGAGTGGACCGGCGAACTCGACACCGCCCACCCGACCGGCTCGAGCACGGTCAACGCGAAAGCCGGCAGCGCACTGTTGGTTAGGGAACGGTCGTTGTTGGTACTCCGCAAAGTGAATTGATCTTCGATCTTGTGCCACCGCCTTGGCCGGACACCGATACCGGCCAAACTCGACAACCGCTGGAGTACCCATGATCCTGCCGCTGACGGCCACCTACCGGCTTCAGCTGCACGGCGAGTTCACCTTCGCCGACGCAATTGAACAGCTCGACCACATCGAAGGGCTGGGCGTCAGCCATCTGTACCTGTCGCCGATCCAGACCGCCCAACAGGGGTCGACCCACGGGTACGACTGGGTTCCGCCGCCGGCGGTCGCCGAGTCGCTCGGTGGAATCGAGGGATTGCGGGATCTGCGCTCGGCGGCAGCCGAACGCGGCATCGGTGTGATCGTCGACATCGTCCCCAACCACACCGGCGTCGAGGACCCACGGCAGAACCCGTGGTGGTGGGACGTGTTGCGAAACGGTCGGACGTCTCGTTACGCCGACTATTTCGACATCGACTGGTCGGCGGACAACGGGGCCGACGGCAAGATCGCGTTGCCGGTTCTCGGGTCCGCCGACGACGTGGCATCACTCGAGGTGGACACAAGCGGGGACGAGCCAGAACTCTCGTTCTACGACCACCGGTTCCCTCTCGCCCCCGGCACCGAAGGCGGCCAATCGGCCCAGGAAGTCCACGACCGGCAGCATTACCGGCTGGTGCCGTGGAACATCGGCGTCATCGGCTATCGCCGCTTCTTCTCCGTCAATGGTCTGGCGGGATTGCGACAGGAAGACCCCGCCGTCTACCAGGCCACCCACGACCTGATCCGTCAACTCGTCGCGGAAGACCTCGTGGACGGTCTTCGCGTCGACCACCCAGACGGTCTGGCGGCCCCCCAGGACTATCTCCGCCGACTGCGTGCCGACATCGGACCGGACCGGATCCTGTTGATCGAGAAGATCCTTGCCCATGACGAGCCTCTGGATCCGAGCCTCCCGGTCGACGGCACCACCGGCTACGAGACGATGCGGTCGGTGGGCGCGGTGCTCATCGACCCGACCGGTGAATCGGGTCTCGGGCAGCTGCATCAGAAATACACCGGTGATCGCGGTGACAAGCTGTGGCTGCACGCGGCGGAACGACAGCTCAAGCTGTCGATCCTCGACGAGACCTTCCCTGCCGAACGGGCCCGCCTGCGACGAGCGATCACCGCAACGGCCCGTGATGGCGAGGTGTTCTCGAACGACGACCTCGATTCGGCGATCGGCGCGGTGATCGCGGGTCTGGGCGTCTATCGCGCCGACTATCCGATACTCGCCGGAACTCTGGATTCGGTCATCGCAAGTGAGCGAGAACGGTTGCCGGCCCTGGCAACTGCTTTCGAACTGCTCGCATCGGCAGTGGCGACCGACGACGAATCGCGCAGCCGGCTCGCCCAGGTGTGCGGCGCCGTCACCGCGAAGAGCGTCGAGGACTGCCTGTTCTACCGGACCGCACGGCTGGTCAGCCTGCAGGAGGTCGGCGGCGACCCGGCTGCCTTCGGTGAATTGATCGACGACTTCCACGCCGCCAACGTGACCCGGGCGGAGAACTGGCCGCGGGCACTGACCTCATTGTCGACTCACGACACCAAGCGGAGTGAGGACGTCAGGGCACGCATCGGCATCTTGTCCCAGATCCCGCAGAGGTGGACCGACTTTGTCGACCGCTCGGAGTCCCGCAACCCCGCGCCCGCCGGGGTCACCGGACTCTTCTTGCGACAGAACCTGTTCGGGATCTGGCCGGTCGACGGCGTCATCACCGGGGCCCTTCGTACCCGTTTCCACGAGTACGCCACAAAGGCGATCCGCGAAGGCGGGGTGGGCACCACGTGGACCGACGTGAACGAACAGTTCGAGAGCGCCGTACATGCGTGGATCGATGCCTCGTTCGACGGCCGGTGTGCGCCCGAGTACACCCAGCTCGTACAGGAGATGTTGCCTCACATCGAATCCGACGCTCTGTCGCAGAAGGCGCTGGCGTCGTTGCTGCCCGGAATCCCGGACGTCTATCAGGGCACCGAGTGGTTCGACGATTCCCTCGTCGACCCGGACAATCGCCGGGCGGTGGACTACACCCGCGACGGCGAACACCCGAAGACTCGTATGGTGCGGGCGGCCTTGACCCTTCGCCGGCGCCGACCGGAGGTGTTCGTCTACGGTGGGTACGAGCCGCTGTCGGGCACCGGTCCGGCCGCCGATCATCTGGTGGCCTTCGGTCGCACCTCGACGGCCGGGGTGATCGAAGTGATCGTCGCGGCAGCTCGCTGGACCGTCGGCCTCGACGCCGAGCAATGGGCCCAGACCCATCTCGATCTCCCCGCCGGTACGTGGCGGGAGCAGATCACCGGCACTGACGTCGACGGTAATGTGACGCTGTCGGGGCTGGCCACGCCGGTCGGCATTTTCGAGCGTGTGAGGGAGTGACCAGCGTCCTGGTTGCGGGCTTCACCAACGCGAGCGCGCACTGAGGAGTTGGACACCATGTTGGTCGCAGGAATCGATTCGTCGACCCAATCCAGCAAGGTGGTGGTGTGCGACGTAGCCGACGGCCGCGTCGTGCGCTCGGGTAGCGCGCCGCACCCGGCAGGCACCGAAGTGCATCCAGATCGTTGGTGGCAGGCCCTGGGTTCAGCGGTCGAGGCAGCCGGCGGTCTCGACGACGTCGCGGCGGTATCCGTGGGAGCGCAGCAACACGGCATGGTGTGTCTCGATGAGGCCGGTGAGGTGGTGCGAGACGCGCTGCTGTGGAACGACACCCGTTCCGGTCCCGCTGCCGACGAGCTCATCGCCGACCTCGGCGGGCCGCAGCAGTGGGTGGACGAGGTGGGGGTGGTCCCGGTCGCGGCGATCACTGCCACCAAGCTGCGGTGGCTCGCCGACAACGAGCCCGCCAACGCCGATCGCACCGCCGCGGTGTGTCTCCCCCACGACTGGCTCAGCTGGAGGCTCACCGGAAGTACCGACCTGGCCGACCTGTGGACCGATCGCAGCGACGCAAGTGGCACAGGCTATTTCAGCGCAGCGGCCGACGAGTACCAGCCTCGGTTGCTGGAGTTGGCGATGCGAGGCCGGGCGCCGATGGTGCCCCGGATCGTCGGCCCAGCACAGAACGGTGGCGCCATGCGGTCGGGCGCGGGCATCGGCGCGGGCGCCGGCGACAACGCAGCGGCGGCGCTGGCGCTCGGCGCCGCCCCCGGCGACTGCATCGTGTCACTCGGCACCTCTGGAGTTGTCAGCGCGGTCAGTGACAGTGCGCCGACCGACTACGCCGGACTGGTTGCCGGTTTCGCCGACGCCACGGGCCGGCAATTGCCGCTGGTGTGCACTCTCAACGGGGCCCCCGTACTGGCGGCTGTGGCCAGGATGCTCGACGTCGACTTCGACACGTTGTCCGACCTTGCCCTGTCTGCACCTGCGGGCGCCGACGGGCTGTCCCTGGTTCCGTACTTCGAAGGGGAACGCTCCCCCAACCTGCCGCGCACGCGCGGAGCCCTGCACGGCATGACCGGACGAAACCTGAACAGCGCCAACATCGCCCGGGCGGGCGTCGAAGGTCTGCTGTGTTCCCTGCAGTACTGCGCCGACCGGATTCGCGACCAAGGCATCGAGATCAACCGGATCATCCTCGTCGGTGGCGGCGCGCGCTCTGCAGCCGTCCGGGAGCTGGCCCCGGCAATCTTCGCCCGCCCCGTCGTGGTCCCGGAACCAGGCGAATACGTCGCGCTCGGCGCCGCCCGTCAGGCCGCCTGGTCGCTCGACCCCACGTCTGAACCACCTCGCTGGTCGGCCGCCGACGAACGTGTCTACGAGGCCGATCCGACCCCTCACGTCGTCGAGCAGTACCACGAGGCATCCGGACTGACTGTCGGCCGGAACTGACCGCCGGCTGGGACCGACCGCGCACCCACACCGAAATAGTCCCCGTGGCTACGCGCCGAGGGCATGGTGCCCTCGGCTACCTCTCACGCGACTGATGTCGGCGCTGCCGCTTCGGTGAGCCGATCGAGTTCGCTGTCATCGAGCTCGATGCCGATGGCGGCCACGTTGTCGTGCAGATGGCGCACACTCGTGGTCCCCGGAAGCGGTACGACGACCTCATCTCGTCTCCGGCCCTGACAGTGCACCCAGGCCAGGGCCACCTGCCCCGGCGACACCCCGCGGTGTCGGGCGATGTGGCCCAGCGCCACACCGAGAGATGTGGAATCTTCCGCACGCAGCGCGCCGTGGCCGGTCGGTGAATGCGCGACCAGCGCAATACCCAACTCCGCCAATGTTTCCGACATCGACCCGGGTATGGGTGTCGACAGCGACCACGCCTCCTGCACAGCGAGGACGGGATGGACCGCGTGCGCTCGGCGAACGTCCTCCACAGTGACGTTCGACAGGCCGATCGAGCGGATCTTGCCCGCCTCGATCAGCCCGGCCATGGCCGAGACCGTCTCCTCGATCGGGGTGTGCTCACTGCGGTGGTGCAAGTAGTAGAGATCGATGACCTCAACCCCCAGGCGGCGCAGGCTGCCCTCGCACGAGGAGACCACCGTCGCGGCGTCGGCGTGCACACTCCAGTCATCGAATCGACCTGAATCACCCCATCTGACACCGAACTTCGAGCACAGGATGACCTCTTCGCGGCGTCCGGCGATGGTACGCCCGACCAGTTCCTCGTTGCGGTACATCTCGGCGGTGTCCAGCAGGGTCACGCCGACGTCCAGTGCGGCATGCACCACCGCCGTCGGATCACGATCAGGGTCGGTACCCGCCTCCGTCAATCGCATGAGTCCGAGCCCTTGCTCGGGCGGATCGTCAGCAGACCATGGCTGCGTGTTCATCATCAGGTCAACGATAGGACCTCAACGCGACTTGACGTCAAGAGCGGGGACCCTTGCCCTCACAGGCCCTTCGCCCCACACTGTCACCACAACACAGCCGAAGGAGTGCCCATGAAACCCACCGGTGTACAGCGAATCTGTCGGTGCCCGACATCACCGCTGCGCGCGACTTCTACTCTGACTACCTCGGCCTCGGTATCGAGGCTTTCAATCTGGGCTGGGTGGCCAACTACCAGTCCGCAGACGGCCGGGCGGCGATTCAGCTCGTCACCGAGGATGCGACCTCACCTGTCGACTCGGTGATCTCGGTACACGTGGGCGACCAGGTGGAAGAGGCCTATGCCGAAGCACAACGACGCGGGTTCGAGATCGTCCACCCGTTGACCACGGAACCGTGGGGCGTGCGCAGGTTCTTCGTCCGGGCACCCGACGGCAACGTCATCAACATCGTCAGCCACGACGACGACGCGGCATCCGAGTAACTCCAGGCGGCCCCGTCAGACTCCTCGGGGGTCGTTGTTCTCCACCAGCAGTTGCTGCAACGTCTCCCGAGCGCCGTTGCGGCGCAACGATTCCAACGTCCACAGGTAGGGGCGCACAAATCGGTTCTCGTCGGCGAGGTCACCGAACAGCTCACGATTCTGCACAAACGCCAGCGGCTCGTTGCGGCTCCGGACCGCAAGGGGGACCAACGAATCCACGAGCGGGTCGACCACGTCGATCGGCTCACCTGCTTCGTCCACCCCTTCTGCGTAGCGGGTCCAGCTGGCCACCACCGCCGCAGCCAACACCACGTCACCACCGGCCTGGAGCTGCTGACGGATTACGGGCAACAACCACTTCGGTATCCGGTCCGACGAGTATTGGCAGAGCCGCGCGATGGTGTCGGCGATCGACGGGTTGGAGAACCTTTCGATCAGCGTCTCGATGTAGGCATCGACATCCACACCGGCCAAGGGCAACAGCGTGTGCCGAGCCTCGTTGTTCATGTAGCCCAGCAGGAGACGGCGGATCAACGGATCCTGCGCTGCGTCGTGCACAAGCCGGTAGCCCATCAGATGGCCGAAGTAACACAGGGTCTGGTGACCCGCGTTCAGCAGCCGGAGCTTCATCAGCTCGTACGGACCCACGTCGGAAACCACCTGTACACCGACAGACTCGAGTCGAGGACGGCCGGCCGAGAACGAGTCCTCGAGAACCCACTGGGTGAAAGGTTCGGCGACCACGGGCCACCGGTCCGTGATGCCGGTGCGCGCCTGCACCTCATCGCCGAGTTCGGGTGGCGTGGCCGGGGTGATCCGGTCGACCATCGAATTCGGGAAAGCGGTGTTCTCGCTGATCCACTCGGCCAGACCGGGGTCCTTGCTGCACGCGAAGGCCGTGAATGTTCTACGTGCGATGTCTCCGTTGCCCTCGATGTTGTCGCACGACATCACCGTGAACGAGCGGTGCCCGGCGTCGCGACGACGGCCGAGGGCCTCGACGACGAGGCCGAACGTCGTCGAAGGAACAGCACCCGGCTGGAGATCGGCCTGGATCGCCGGGTTGGCCAGATCGAACTCCCCTGTCGCGGACGAGAAGTTGTACCCGCCCTCGGTGATGGTGAGCGACACGATTCGGGTGGCCGGGTCGGCGAGCTTGTCGATCACCGCTGCCGGGTCGTCGGGTGCGAACAGATACTCGGCGATGGAGCCGACAACCGAGGTCTGCACGGCCCCGCCGGGATGCTTGAGGGTCAACGTGTAGAGCCCATCTTGCGGTACCAGCGCATCTCGCATGTGCACATCACCCGGTAGCACTCCTACGCCGCAGATCGCCCAATTCCGCGAGGCAGGATCCGAGGTGAGTAACGCGTCGACGTACATGGCCTGATGAGCACGATGAAATCCGCCGACACCGAAATGCACGATGCCGCAGCCCAGTTGGGTCCGGTCGTACTCGGGTTTCGGCACCGCCACGAGATCGGCCAGACTTGCGTTGTCCAGTTTCACGATGCCCCCGCCCCTGCCGATCCACCGAGCCTGCCCGGGTAGACAACAGCTTTGATACTGCCCGGTTGCCGGTCGGCATCCAGGGCTTCGGCCACCTCGGACAAACCGAAACGCCCGGTGACCATCGAGTCGAGATCTACTTTGCCCGAGGTGACCAGCTCGCGCGCGATCGGCCAGGTGTTGGCGTACCGGAACACCCCTGTCACAACGAGTTCCCGATTCTGGACAAGCGAGATGGGAAACGCCATCGTCGAGTTCGCACTCATGCCCACCAGGACCACGCGGCCACCGGGCCGGACGGCGGCGATGCCGGATGAAATCGCCGATTCCGCACCCGATGCGTCGATGAAGGAGTCGACGCCGATCGTGGTGTCCAGCTCATCCGGGGTGAGCACGTCCGTTGCCCCGAATCCGGCCGCGACCGCGAGTCGTGTGCGGTTCACGTCGGTCACCACGATCCGGGTGGCACCCGCCGCCCGCGCCACCTGGACACAGAGCAGCCCGACGGGACCCGCACCGGTGATCAACACGCCGTCACCGATCCCGACCTCCGCCTTGCGACAAGCGGCGATCGCCACCGACAGTGGTTCGAACAACGCGGCCGCCTCATCGCTCACCGAGTCGGGCACAGGGTGGGCGAAGGCCGACCCGATGGTCACGAACTCGGCGAGCGCACCGTCCACCGGTGGAGTTGCGTAGAAACGCATGTGCGGAGACAGGTTGTACTGCCCGCGTCGCGTCGGCTCGTCGTCGGGGTCCGGTCGTTGGGGTTCGATGGACACCCGCTCCCCGATCCGCGACTCCGGCACTCCGTTGCCGACCGCCACGATCCGCCCGGCGGCTTCATGTCCCAGCACCAACGGCGACGACACGACGAAGTCACCGATCCGTCCATGTCGGTAGTAGTGGGTGTCGGATCCGCACACCCCTACCGCGCTCACCTGGACCAACACGTCGCCGGGGTCGGGCGACGGAACCTCTCGCTGCTCGACGGTCAGACTGCCGGGTGCGGTCAGGACACTCGCGGTCATGGTGGCTGGAGTCATTCGCCGGTCCTCTGTGGGTGTTGCGTGGGTCACATTCAGGATGTTAGCTTACTGAGCATATGCACCACCAGTGAGCATTTGCTCACACACCTCGATGAGGAGGGCGCGTGAACGCGTCACCGCTGGAGCCCACCGCCGACACCGGGCAAGACCTGCGCCTACTTGTTCGTGCGGCCACGATGTACCACCTCGAAGGGCTCACCCAGGCGGAGGTCGCCGCGCGGTTGGGCCTCTCCCGTCCCACCGCAGGCCGACTCATTGCCAGGGCGCGTGCCCAGGGCCTGGTGCGTGTGGTCATCGACGCACCCCCGCATCTGGCCGGCTCCATCCACACCGACGAGGAGCGCGATCTCGAGACCGCGTTCGGGCTCAAGGAGGCCCTGATCATCGATCAGCTCGCCGACGGGACGCAGACGGGTGACTCCGCGCTCGGACGGGCTGGAGCGTCGGTTCTCATCCGCAGACTCGAGCCGAACAGCACACTCGGCTTCACATGGGGGCCGGAAACGGTCGCCGTGGCCGACTCGATCACTCCCCGCTCTGCCAGCTGCCGGCGGGTGGTGCAGATGGACGGCTCCATGACGTCTGTCGAGTACCACACCGGCGTTGATCACGCACTGTCCCGATTCGCCGAACGTCTGGGCGCACAACCACTTCGGCTTGTTGCCCCGCTCTACGCCGATCCCGACACCGTGAAGGCGCTGCAGCGGGACTCCATCCTGTCGCAGTCGTTCAAAGCCGCCGAAGAAGCCGATGTGATGGTGTTCGGTGTCGGGTCGGTCACCACGTCCACCACCCTCTTCGAAGGGGCGTACATCGACGCCGCCATCCTCGACGAATTGACCGGACTCGGGGCGGTCGGCGAGATCGGCGGGCGGTTCTACGACAAGGACGGGGTCACCGTCGAATCCTCGCTCGTCGACCGCACGGTCTCCGTTCCACTCGAGGCCGTCCGTTCCTGCCCCACCACCATGCTCATCTCCGGTGGAAACCACCGCCGGGAGTCGATCCTGGGCGCCCTCCGAGGTGGCCTCGCCACCACACTGATCACCGATCTGGGCACTGCGCACTGGCTCATCACGCAAGAGAAAGGTCAAAGATGACTGACTCGACGAAGCCAAGAACACGGGCGAGATGGCGGAGAGCCCTTGCGCCCCTTGCCCTCGCGGGAACCGTTGCGCTGACGGCCTCCGCCTGCAGTGGCGCCGGATCTTTCACTGACGGCGGTGGCGAAGCGGTCACGATCGCGTTGGTCTCCAACTCCCAGATGCAAGATGCGATCGCATTGTCTCCGCAATTCGAAAAGGAGAACCCCGGCGTCAAGCTCAAGTTCGTCACGTTGTCCGAGAACGAGGCACGCGCCAAGATCACCGCCTCGGTGGCAACCGGCGGCGGCGAGTTCGACGTGGTGATGATCAGCAACTACGAAACGGCGACCTGGGCCGAGAACGGGTGGCTCGTCAATCTCACCCCGTACATGGTCTCCAGCCCCGGCTACGACCAGGACGACTTCATCCCGACCCTCCGCGAGGCGCTGTCCTACGAGGGCAACATGTACTCGGCACCGTTCTACGGTGAGTCCTCGTTCCTCATGTACAACAAGCAGATGCTCGCCGACGCGGGCATCAACATGCCCGCGGAGCCGACGTGGCCCGAGGTCCAGGAGGCCGCCAAGACCCTAAACAAGGGCGAGGTGTCGGGGATCTGCTTGCGCGGCAAGCCGGGATGGGGTGAGACCCTGGCACCGCTGGACACCGTGATCAACGCCTTCGGTGGACGTTGGTTCGACGAGGACTGGAATGCTCAGCTGGACAGTCCCCAGGTCAGAGAAGCAGTCGAGTTCTACGTCGACACCGTCCGTCAGTATGGCGAACCCGGTGCTGCCTCAACAGGTTTCCAGGAATGCGCCAACTTGATGTCACAGGGCCAGGTTGCGATGTGGTACGACGCGACCTCAGCGGTCTCGGTGCTCGAGAGCCCGGACGACAGCAATATCGCGGGCAATGTCGGGTACGCCATGGCTCCCAGCATGGCCAAGGGCGGCAACGGCTGGCTGTACGCCTGGTCGCTCGGTATCCCCGAGAGCAGCAAGAAGAAGGACGACGCCTGGAAGTTCATCGAATGGATGACCAGCAAGGACTACATCAAGATGGTGGCCGAGCAGCTCGGCGCGGCCAGCGTCCCGCCCGGCAGCCGGCTCTCCACCTATGACCTGCCGGCGTACAAGGAGATCTCGGGCGCCTTCGCCGAGCCGACCCTCAAATCGATGCAGGCCGCCGATCAGAACAAACCGACAGTGGACCCCGTGCCATACACCGGAATCCAGTTCCTCGCCATCCCCGAGTTCCAAGACTTCGGCACCCGGGTGAGCCAGCAGATCAGCGCCGCAATCGCCGGACAGATCTCCGTCGACGAAGCGCTAGAACAGTCCCAGAAGTACGCCGAGGTAGTCGGCGAGTCCTACAAGAAGGAGCAGTGAGGACATGGCCACCGCACTCGCAGAGCGAGGCACCGAGCCCGATCCGGGTTCCGCGCCGCCGTCGATAACGTCCAAACGGGACAGGATCTCGCGCGCCGAGGGATGGCGACGACGGGGGCCGCTGCTACCGGCGTTGATATTCATGATAATCGTCACGCAGATCCCCTTCATCGTGACGCTGTACTACTCCACCCAGTCATGGAACCTGGTCCGTCCCGGGTCTCGGGAGTTCAACTGGCTCAACAACTATGTCGATGTCTTCACCGACAGCCAGTTCCGGACGGTGGCACTCAACACGGTGATCCTCATCGTCGGGACCGTTGTCATCTCGGTTCTGCTCGGCTTGTTCTTCGCCATCCTCCTCGACCGCAAGTTCATCGGGCGCAGCATTGTCCGCACGTTATTGATCACCCCGTTCCTGGTCACCCCGGTGGCGGCCGCGCTGCTGTGGAAGACGAGCCTGCTCTCCCCCACCAACGGACTGGTCAACTGGGCGCTGAGCCCGTTCGGTCTCGGCGACGTCGACTGGCTCAGCGAGTTCCCACTCGCCAGTGTGATGGCCGAACTGGTCTGGCAGTGGACACCTTTCATGATGTTGCTGATCCTGGCCGGCCTGCAGTCGATGCCGAAGGACATCCAGGAGGCCGCCCGCGTCGACGGCGCCACCAGCTTTCGGCTGTTCCGGGAACTGACGCTGCCCCACCTGCGCAGGTTCATCGAACTGGGATCTGTCCTCGGAGCCATCTACCTGGTCAACACCTTCGACGCCGTGTACATGATGACCTCAGGAGGTCCGGGCGTCGCCAGTTCGAACTTGCCCTTCTACATCTACCAACGCGCGTTCCTCGGTTTCGATGTCGGACAGGCGGCCGCGATGGGCGTGGTCACCGTGATTGCGACCATCATCTTGTCGAGCCTCGCCCTTCGCCTGATCTTCAAGAGTTTCAGCGGAAAAGAGGAGGCAGCCTGATGTCCACCGCAGTGAACAACACACCGACACAAGCACATACCGACATCAAGGACATCAAGAAGCGGCGCAATCGAGGCGGGAGTCTGCTGACCGCCTTCACCTGGATCATCGCCATCGGGTTCTTCTTTCCGGTCGCCTGGATGGTGCTCACCGCGTTCAAGCAGGAGAGCGATGCGGCAACCAATCCCCCGACGTTCTTATTCACCCCGACGCTCGACCAATTCAAGGCGGTCTTCGACGCGGGCGTCGGGACCGCGCTGCTGAACTCACTGTTCGTGACGACGGTGTCGACGATCATCGTTCTGCTGCTGGGCATCCCAGCCGCGTTTGCACTCTCGCTGCGGCCGGTGAAGAAGACGAGCGATGCCCTGTTCTTCTTCATCAGCACCAAGATGCTTCCCGTGGTCGCCGTCATCATCCCGCTGTACGTCATCGTGGGCCAGATCGGGATGCTCGACAACGTCTGGACACTCATCGTCCTGTACACCTCGATGAACCTGCCGATCGCGGTGTGGATGATGCGGTCGTTCTTCCTCGAGGTACCCAGCGAACTGTTGGAGGCCGCCGAGATCGACGGTGCCAGTCTCTGGACCTCGGTTCGTGAGGTAATCCTTCCGCTGATCTCTCCCGGAATCGCGGCCACCGCACTGATCTGCGTCATCTTCTCGTGGAACGAGTTCTTCTTCGCGGTGAACATGACGGCCGTCAACGCCCAGACGATGCCGGTGGCCCTCACCGGGTTCATGTCAGGACAGGGGCTCTTCTGGGCCCAGCTGTCCGCCGCCTCGGTGATAGCCGCTCTGCCGGTGGTCATCTGCGGCTGGATCGCTCAGAACAAACTCGTCCGCGGCCTCTCCTTCGGAGCCATCAAGTGAGCTTCGGCAGAGCACATCATTCGGGCTTCGCCCGGGCCATCAAATAAACAGGAGCACACAATGGCAACCATCAGCTACGAAAACGCCTGCTGCGTCTACCCGGGCGCCGATTCACTGGCCGTCGACTCACTCAACCTCGACATCGAAGACGGCGAGTTCGTTGTCCTCGTCGGCCCCTCGGGTTCAGGTAAGTCCACCGCCCTGCGCATGCTCGCCGGTCTCGAGGAGATCGACAGCGGGGCGATCAAGATCGGCGGCAACAACATGGTCGGTGTGGCCCCCAAAGACCGTGACATCGCCATGGTCTTCCAGAACTATGCGCTCTACCCGAACAAGACTGTCGGCGAGAACATGGGCTTCGCGCTGAAGATGCGCGGTGTCGGGCTCGAGGAACGCAAGCGCAAGGTCGCCGAGGCCGCCAAGGTCCTCGACCTCACCGACTACCTCGACCGCAAGCCGGGCAAGCTGTCCGGCGGCCAGCGCCAGCGGGTGGCGATGGGTCGGGCCATCGTCCGCGAACCGCAGGTGTTCTGCATGGACGAACCTCTGTCGAACCTCGATGCGAAGTTGCGCGTGCAGACCCGCACCCAAATCGCCGCGTTGCAGCGACGACTCGGCACCACCACCGTCTACGTCACCCACGACCAGGTGGAGGCCATGACCATGGGTGACCGCGTTGCGGTGCTCAAAAACGGTGTGCTGCAGCAGTTCAGCACACCGACAGAGCTCTACGACCGACCGAAGAACGCATTTGTCGCCGGCTTCATCGGGTCGCCCGCGATGAACCTGTTCACCGCGCCGGTGCGCGACGGTGCAGTGACCGTCGCCGGGTCCAGAATCGACCTCGACGCGGACTCGACCACGCTGATCGAGAAGTCCGGTCTGCAGGAGGTCACCGTAGGCATTCGACCCGAAGAACTCTCCCTCGGCGACGCTGGCGACGGACTCGGTGTGACGGTGGCGCTCATGGAAGAACTGGGCAGCGAGACGTACGTGTACGCCACGCTCGACGACCCGCATGTCAGAAGTCTCGAGGGCGGGCCGCTGACACTGGTGGCACGATCGGGCCAGCGGTCACCTGCGAAGCTGGGCGAAGCGGTCCGGCTGCGGCAGAACAGCGGAAAGGTGCACCTGTTCCATCCCGAGACCGGCGAGCGGATCAGCCTCTAGCGCTGGACGATCAGCGGTCAGCCGACGGGCGCCGGGGTCACCGGCGCCGGCTCCACCGGTGCATTCGGCACGACCGAAGCGTTCGGATCCGCGGGAGCATTCGGATCAACCGGTGCTCCCGAATCCGCCGATCCCGCACCTGAGCTGGACGGACCCGGATCCATCTGGGACACCAGCCATTTACCGTCGTGCTTCTCCAACGTCAGACGGAACATGCCGACGTTGGTCACCGGTGTGGTGGCAACGCTGCTGGTTCCGGTGATCTCGGCGATGATCAGTGTGGTCGCCGTATCCCCTTCGGCCGACACCACACCCGACGACCAGATCGACGGCGTGATCTTCAACTGCATCTGCGTGATGTCGGCCTGGGTCTTCTCCCGCTCCTTGAGCAGGTTGTCCCTGAACTGACCGGTGGTCAGCGGTGACATCGTGTCGACGTACTCGCCCGCGGTGGTGGTGTTCATGGAGTTGAGCAACTGGGTGACGAAGTAGTCGGAGGCCTGTTTGGCATCTTCGGCCGCCGCGATCTTGTCTTGGTCGGATTTCCACTTCAGCCCGAAGAACACCGTCACCGCGATCAGGGCGATCAGCAATGCTCCGGCTGCCACCTTGCCGATTGCCGAGACACTGATGGTTATCTGCCTGGCCTGCTTGGTGTCCGCTCCGGTCGACGCCGCGGAGGAGGCGGCAGAACTCTTCGCGGACGACGACGCGGCCGATCCCGATGTTCCGGCGGTGGACTCGGCGACAACCGGCTTCGCCCGGCGGGACTTGCCCGATGGCACCCTCTTCGCCGACGGTGTGTCGGCGTCATCGCCGTCGCCGGTGGGCGTTGATACATCTTTGTCTGCCATAACGGCGTTTCTACCTCACAACAGGTCTCGAGAACGGTGACGGCATCTGCCGGGACCGTGAAGCGGTCGGCTGTCAGCCCAGCGGAGCGGTGCGCGCGTTGGGGTCCATGTTGGGCGGTGGCCCGGCGGTGTCGTCGCCCGGCGGCCGTGGTGCGTTCGCGGCTCCCCTGATCTGCTGAGTCGGATCTTCGGTGACACAGTACATATTCACCGGAACCGAGCTCTCCAGGATCTGGGTCGGCCGCTGCGGCATCGTCGGGTACTCGCAATACGGCCGCGGATAGATCGAGCCGAAAGCCCACCACGCTCCGTCGTGGAACATCGCCTGCGCGGTGGTGGCACCATCACGGATCGACGGGAGCAGGTTCACCATCGCGGGAGCACGGAGCGCGCCTTGCTGGGCGATGTCGAGGAACTGTTTGAGCACATCGGTCAGCGGATCCTGCAGTTGATTGAGTGAGCCCGCCAGTGTCGTCAGCCGCGCCGGCCCGGTACCGAGGAACGTACGCAGTTCGTTGTCCGAGGCCACCAGGGCGTCGATAAGCCCGCTCATCCCGCCGGTGAGCCGGCCGAGATCGGGCTGAATGTCTGCTGTGGTCTCCAGGATGGTGCCGGTGTTCTGGATCAACGTGACCGTCTCGGGCAGCACACGGTAGAGGTCAGCGAAGATCACGCCGCCGCTGTTGAACAAGGCGCGGAGCTGGTTCTTGCCACCGGCGTCGAGTGCGATGTCGAGTTCGTCGATCGTCGTCTTCAGCTTGACCGGATCGATCTGTTTGACCACTCCGACCGTCGACTCGAGCAATTTCGGGAAAGCAACCGTCGACGAGGTCTGAACCGACGAGATCTTGTCGCCGTTCGAGAAGTACGGGCCGTCAGAGGTGGGGGGCTGAAAGTCGACGTACTGCTCGCCGACCGCCGAGAGCCCGAGTGCCTTTACCTCGGAATCGGTGTTGATCTTGTACTTGCTGTCGATCGTTACCTTCACCTCGACAGAGGCCGGGGTGACCCGAACAGTGTCCACCTCACCGATCCGCGAGCCCCGGAGCGTGACCTCGGAAGTCTCCTGAACACCTCCGGAGTTCGCGAATTCGACTGTGAGCGAATAACTGTCGTCGAACGGACGCCAGCGAAGCACACCCAGCGTGAGATAGCCGAACCCGATCACCATCACCAGGATCAAGGCGAGGTTGGACAGCAGGATCCGGTGAGTACGGAGAAATGTCATCATCGTCCCCTCACCCACAACATCCGCGGGTTCCGGTGAGCCGGGCGAGAACTCGGGTGAGCGTCTGGTTCAAGCTGTTGACACCCTGATTGAAATCCTCCATCTCCGGTAGCCGGCTACCCGAGTCGAAACCGAATCCTGGTGACAGATACCAGAGCCTGGCGCTCACGGTGGCCGCCGTGCCTGGGGTGGCGTCGACCCACTTCGGAGTGAGGACACGTAGCTTGTCGGCCAACGGACCGAGTTCTCCGACGGCTTCGCCCAGGGCATCGATGTCCACCAGCAGGTTGTTGGTCATCTCCGCCGCGTTCTCGGTCTGGGTGTCGAGGAAATCGTTGAGCGCATCGGTGACCGTGCTGGTCTTGTCCAATGTTGTGACCAGTGCCGGGATCTGCCCGTTGACCACGTCCAGTGCAGGGCCGACCGTGTTGATGGAGGCGACCAGCTGTTCCCGTCCGTTCGACAGGTCTTCGGCCAGTCCGTTGAACGATTCGAGTGCGGTGTCGAACTCGACGGTGTTCTGGGCGAGGCGGCTGATGCCTGTGGTCATGCCCTCGATCACGCCGGTCAGCTCCGGCGCCTTGCCGCCGAGCGCATCCGACAACTCGTTGATGATCTCGGTCAGGTTCTTGATGGAGCCACCGTCAACGAATGCGGTCGCGGTGACCAGCAGATCCTCGACGGTTGCGGCCTCGGACGTTTCGCCTGACAGTTCGTCGCCGGGCGCCATGGACCCTTGGGTGTCATCACCTTCCGGTGGCTTCAACGCGACGAACACGTCACCGAGAGGTGTGCCCTGACGGAGTTCGGCCCCGGTGCCCACCGGCAGCGTGATGTCTTTGCGGATCTTCATCGTGACGTCGGCCGCGTAGTTGTTCGCCGAAATCGATTCGACCAGACCGATGTCGTTGCCGTTCAGTTTCACCTTTGCCTGCGACGGCAGGTTCAGCGCGTTGCCGAACGAACCCTTGATCTCGTAACCGTCACCGACCCCTCCCGGCGCCGGCAGCGGGATCTGGTCGATCGTCAGGCCGGGGATGGAGCCGCAACCGGACAGCAACATCGTCGCCGCCAGGCCCGCCACCACTGCTCCCCTGACCTGCATCGCCGATCGTCTGTGCGTCATTTTGTCATCTCCACCAGCGCCGAGAACACACCCAGATCGGGGCCGAAATCCTTCAATTTGCCGGTTCGGCAGCCGTTTTCCTGCAAGTTGATTGCTTCACAGAACGTGGACAGGAGTTCGGTGTCGAGCAACGACTTGTCGATCAGCAACTGGGCGCGCCACGCTCTCTGCTCCACCGATACCGAGTTGGCCAAGTTGTCGAAAGCCAACGGCGCGACATCGATCGTGTCGACCAGCTGACGCGAGTAGTCACTGAGATTGCTGATCAGTGCGGCGAGCCGGCCCATCGAGCTGTCGACGACGTTGACGTTCCCCTCCATGAAGGTGGCGGTGTTGTTCAATGTCTGGTTCAGCGCCTGCATGGTTGCCTGCAGACCCGGCGACTGGTCACCCAGCATCTGCGAGACCTGGGTGATGGCCGACGAGAACGCCGTCATCTTCGGATAGTTGTCTACCAGCGCCGTCGTCAGAATCGAGATCTTCTTGATCATCTCGACGAGTGCATCCCCGTTGTCGACGCCGACTTGCGCGACCTTGTTGAGTTCTTCGAGCGCAACGGCCATCCGCTCGCCGTTGCCGCCGAAGATCCCCGACGAGATCGTCAGCATGTCGCCGAGCGGTCCACTGCCATCCGGGTCTGCCTGGAACTCCTCCACGAGGTTGTCCACGGTGTCGAAGAGCTCTCCGATCTCCACCGGGCTCTTTGCATTGGCCACGGTGTCACCGTCTTCCAGCTTCGCACCTTCGGTGTACGTGGGCGACAACTCGATGTGGCGGGTGGTCACCAACGAGGTGTTGATGATGGCGGCGGTGGCGTCTGCCGGGATGGGTATCGAATTGTCGACGGTGAACTCCACTTTGACCCGGTCGCCCTGAGGCGTGATCGACAGGACCCGACCCACGGGCATGCCCAACACATCCACGTCGTTGTCGTTGTAAAGCCCTGCCACACTGTCGAAGTAGGCGGTCAGCTTGATCGACTCGCCCGCTGCGTGGCGCCATTCGGCGGGAATCAGCGTGCATCCGGTGCCGAGAAGTGCGGTGGTGATGAGCAGAGCCGTCATCACCACAGAGCGGCGTATCGTGCTCGCGCCCCGGCGCGAGACATGCTGGGTGCTCAACATCCGTCGACCACCCTCGCCGCGCAGAGCCAGTTGTCGGGGAAGATGCCCCACGGGAGGTAACCCATTGCGTAAGGACCGGATCCGGTGGTGTTGGCGATCGCCCGGACGGTGAGCGGCAGGACCTCGAGCATGTGACGGAGGTTGTCGCGGTTCTTTTCCATACCCTCCGAGATCGTGTTGAGGTTGGCGATCAGGGGCGCGAACTGATTGTTGTTCTCCGCGCCCATGGCTGACATCTGGTTCGACAGGTCCGCGACGCCATCGAGCATCTTGATCACCAATTGCTGCCGGGTGGCGATCTTCTGAGCCAGCAGCTGGCCCTGACCGACGATCACCGACAGCTGATACTGGCTGCTGTTGACGATCTCGGTGACGGAATTGGTGTCCTTGATGAGCAGGTTGATCTGATCACTGCGGTTGCTGATCACCCTGGACATCTCGGTCAGGGAATCCAACGTGGTGCGGGTGATCCCCGGCGCGCCGGCCAACTGTTTGTTCAGCGCATCCACACTGTCGCTGAGGCTTTCGGCGTTCACCCCCGACAGGATCGGGGTCCCACGCTCGATGGTCTCCTGCAGGTCGTACGGCACCTGGGTGCGGGCGATCCTCAAGCCACTGAGTCGAGCCGTCGATTCACCGACCTTGATGTCGACGTAACGCTGTCCGAGCAGCGTCGAGAGCTTGATCTCGGCGGAACCGTCCGACATCACCTCGACGTCCTTCTCGACCTCCATGGCCACTGCGACGTGGTCGCCGGCCAAGGTGGTCTTCGAGACCTCCCCCACGTCGATGCCGGCAACGCGAACCTTGTCACCGGGGCGGATACCGCCGGCCTGGGAGAAGTCGGCGGTGTACTCCCGCTTACCGATTCCCGACTCCGAGATCGCGAACGTGGACACCACGATCAAGACCAGCACCACCGACCCGATAGCTCCGAGCCAAAAATATCGATGCTCGGACCAGCTGCGGCGCAACATGTTCGACTTCACAGCATGTGCCTCCCCGGGGCTCATCGGCACACCACCGAGTGCTGGGTGCCGCCGATCTGGCTGATCAACCCCGGCGGGAAGAGAACACCACCGATTGATACGTCCAGTTCGCAGGCGTAGATGTTCAGGTAGGCGCCCTGTCCCATAACCATGGGAAAGTGCACCAGGAACAGCGGCAGATCGATTGCCAGCTGGTCGAGTTTGGACCCGATGCCGATCATCCGGCCGGTTGTGTCCCGCAAGCTCTGCCCGAGTTGCTCGGCATCAGGACGGATCCGGCCGAGCAGCCCACCGAGGCGGCTCGTCGCGTCACCGATACTGTCAACCGAGGCACCCAGCGACGTCGAGTTGCCGTTCAGCCCCTCGATCAATCCAGCGAGGTTCTTCACCAGTACCTGCATCTGATCGCCCTGCGAGCTGAGGTCTCCCATCACCGCGCTCAGATTGGTGATGAGGGCTCCGATGACCTGATCTCGATTTCCGAAGTCTGCGGCCAGCTTTCCGATCTGTTCGATCGTGTAGCTGAGCGATACCTGGTTGCCCTGGAAGGTCTGCACAAGACTCTCCGACAGCTGGTTGACCTGCTCGGGTTCGAGGGTGTCGAACACCGGCTGGAAGCCCGCGAGCAACGCCGAGACGTCAAACGAATCCTGTGACGGTTCTTCGAGGGTGGACCCCGGCTCGAGCTTCTTCTGTTCTGCGCCTTCGACGAGGTCGAGTCCCAGATAGCGCTGTCCGATCAGGTTCTGGTAGCGGATCGACGCCTGCGTGTTGGAGAAGATGGTCTGGTCGGTCTGCAGGTCGAACGTCACCTTGGCCCGGTTTCGATCGAGGGCGATGTCCGAGACGCGGCCGACCCGGACCCCGGCCATCCGCACGTCGTCACCCGAGTGCAGCCCCGAGGCATCGCTGAAATAAGTGGTGTATTCGTTGGTCTGACCCGGCACTGCTCGTTCCAGCGTCGACCAGATCGTGTACGTGAGCAGTAGCGCCAGCACGGCGAACAGGCTGAACCCGATGAGAGGCTTGCGGTAACCCATCAGCCCTCACCGCCGGTGTTCTGCTGTACCCGCACCGACTGGACCAGCGGGCCGAGCATCAGTGTGTCGGCTGCCGAGGGTTCGCGATCGAGTGCTGCGCGCAGCGTCTCGTTGTCGGTGCCCGTCGTGACCGCCCTGGGAAGTGAGGATTCGTTGGTGTTCGTCCCGGTTTCGGCTCCGGCGGGCCGCACCACAAGGGGTCCGGAGTTCGTCGGTCCGGTACCGGTCCCGGGCCCGGTACATCCCGGTCCCCGGGTGATGCCGTACTCGCCACCGTTGTACACAGGGCAGTTCTGTCGGTTGTACTGCAAGAACGGGCTGAGGCTGACGCCGATGTTCAACTGCGGCTTCCCATTTGTTCCGGTGAAAACGGTCAGGACCTTGCCGGCCAGCTGGTTGAGTGCACGGATGCCGCCTGGGAGCGCCTCTGAGTCCACGGCCACCGCACCGGTCATCGTGTTCAGGTTCTGCACGATCTGTATGCCCGAATCACCGTTGCGCGCGAACAACTCCTGGATCCGGTCGATCATCGACTGGGCCGCGGTGAGCGTGCTCGCGAGGTCGCGTTGGCGTTCGATGATCGTGATGGACGGGATCACCGCACGCCCCATGGTGTCGAGTAATTGAGGTGTCGATTGTTCGATCCCCTGCATGGCCCGGTTGAAGTTGTCGAATCCGGGAGGTGCGCCATCGGGGAACTGGGCATTGATCTGCTGCCAGTACTGGTTGAGTGTGCCCACGAAGGCAGAGAACACGTTTCCACCGCCACGCAGCGCATCGGCGATGGTCCCGAGGACGCGACCGATCTCCTCCGGCGGGACGGCGACGAAGAGCTCGCGTAGATCGTTCTGCACGGTCTGCAGGGCGATGGTCTCCTTGGACTCGTCCGCGGTGATCTTGCTCCCGTTCGACAGGTGTCCCTTGGGATCAGGTGGTGCGATGAGTTCCACCGAGTTGACGCCGAACAGGTTGCTGGGCACCGTTCGTGCCGTCACGTTGGCGGGTACGCCCTGCGCCTGCTCAGGGGCCACCTCGATGAGGACGTCGGACAGGTCGTTGTTCGCGGTCTCGATCGACGTGACGCTGCCGATGATGACACCGTTGTACCGCACGTCCGCCTGGCCCGTGAGACCGTCGCCGACGTCGTCGAGCGTCGCCGTCACCTCGAGTTTCTCCTCGAAAGTGCCCTGGTACCTGAGCATGAGGACGAACAGGATCAGCGCGAGCGCGACAACAAATGCGACGCCGCGCAGAAAGTACTGGGTCACAGACGGATTGCGTCCGGTCGTGTCGACGAACATGCGTTACCCCGAAATCCTGATGCCGGGCGACAGGCCCCAGAAAACAAGTGTCAGAAGAAGATTCGCGAACACCAGCACGATGATCGACAGCCGAATTGCGTGGCCGGCTGCCACCCCCACACCCTCTGGCCCGCCTGATGCGAAGAAGCCGTAGTAGCACTGGATGAACGTCGTGAGCAGTACGAACACCACAACCTTCATCACCGAGAACACCATGTCCTTGGACAGGATGAACTGGTAGAAGTACGACAGGTATGCGCCGCGGCCCTGCCCGCTCTGCACTTGGAACATGAGTTGGCAGGCCAGGTAGTTCGCGGCCAGCGACACCGAATACAGCGGGATGATGGCGATCACGGCGGCGATCATGCGGGTGGTGACGAGGTACGGCATCGGCCGGATCGCGATCGATTCGAGTGCGTCGATCTCCTCGCTGATCCGCATCGAGCCCAATTGAGCGGTGAATCGACACCCGGACTGCGCGGTGAAGGCGACCGCAGCCAGCAGGGGTCCCAATTCGCGGGTGGTCGCGAATGCCGAGATGGCGCCGGTGACCGGCGACATGCCCAACAGGTTGAGGGCTGTATAGCCCTCGATACCCACGGTTGCACCGCCCATGATGCCGAGCAGGATGATCACGCCGATCGTTCCGCCGCCCACAACGATGGCGCCGTTACCCCAGGTGACGTCGGAGAGCAGTCGCCAGATCTCTTTGCTGTAGTGCTTGAAGGCAATCGGGACCGCACCGACCGACCGGACCAGGAAGGTGACCTGATGGCCCATCAACACCAATGTGTCGCGGGGTGACTGATAGACCTTCTTGCCCCATTCAATTGGCTTGAGGGCCGGCGGCGTGTACTTGGAGGCGACCATCAGACCACCCTGGCCGGGACGACCACCGCAAAGATCTGGGTGAGGATGACGTTGACCGTGAACAACAGGATCACGGAATTGACCACCGCCGCGTTGACCGAGTTGGCGACACCTGAGGGTCCCCCTTTCGTGGTGAGCCCGCGGTCGCAGGCCACCACGGCGACGATCGCGCCGAAGATCACTGCTTTGGTGATGGCGAACGCGAGGTCGGCCGGGGATGCAAAGGACGCGAAGGTGCCGGTGTAACTACCCGGCGTACCTCCCTGGAAGTAGACGTTGAAGACGTAGCCGGTGACGAAGCCGATGAAGCACACGAATCCGCAGAGCAGAAAACTCACGACCATCGTGGCCAGCAGTCGCGGCGAGATGAGCCGCTGGGTGGGATTGACTCCCATCACCCGCATCGCGTCGATCTCATCGCGGATGGTTCGCGAGCCCAGGTCGGCAGCGATGGCCGACCCGACCGCGCCGGCAAGCAGAAGAGAGGTGACCAGCGGAGCGCCCTGCCTGATCACGCCGAGACCGGTTGCCGCGCCCGAGAACGAGGTGGCACCGATCTGGTTGGCGATGTTGCCGACCTGGATGGAGACGATCACACCGACCGGGATGGCAACCAGAAGAGTGGGGATGACGGAGGTGTTGGCCATGAACGCGCATTGGCGGATGAACTCACCGAATGGGAACCGTCGCTTGACGATGTCGACGATCAGCACCTTGAAGACCTCGAGGAACAGCGTCATCTGCCGCCCGAAGGTCTCGAACGATGCGATCACGTGGCCGCGGAACCAGCGCTTGGCGGGCAGCATTGCACTACGAGCCGAGGCTGTTCGCCTGCTGCGTGACGCCGCGGTTTCTGTACTCACACCCTGCCTCAGTGATCCCCGTCATACGCCACCCTGCGTATGAGTTCGCTCATAGTGCCATATAGCTAAACGAAATCGCCGACGAACCAACGTTTCCGACCCGACACGATGTTCTTTCGTCCCACCGCTGCCGTACGCAGCGACGATCGTGTTCACCACGATCTGGAAGCGCGCGTGCTCACATTAGCCCAAAAGCTCTCGCAGTCCTACCATTGCCGTGATTTGTCGTTAACTTAAGCCGTTTCGGCGTCGATCCGCGCGGTCCACATCATGGACGCGCCGGGAGACCACCACGGCGTCGCGGATGGATAGCACCTACGGTTTAGAGGTGACCTCCCTACCGGTATGGGCGCCGACGGCGCAGCAGATGCGAGTGACGATCGACGGCGACATCCATTCGATGCGCGAGACCGGGGATGGCTGGTGGGAAAGTCCTGTACCTGCGTCGCCCGGCGCCCGCTACGGCTATCTCATCGACGACAGCACCGACCCACTCCCTGACCCTCGCTCGCCGCGACAACCCGATGGCGTCCACGGACTGTCCCAGGTGCACGAGATCGACCCGGACATCTGGTCTGATTCGGACTGGCAAGGCCGGCCCGTTGCAGGCGCAGTCATCTATGAATTGCACGTCGGCACGTTCACTGCCGACGGCACCCTCGATTCTGCGATCGCCAAACTGGACCACCTGGTGGACATCGGCGTGGATTTCGTCGAGCTGATGCCGGTCAACACCTTCAACGGCACCCACAACTGGGGCTACGACGGCGTCGGCTGGTACGCGGTACAAGAGACCTACGGGGGTCCCGACGCTCTCGCTCGCTTCGTCAATGCCTGCCACCTGCGGGGGCTCGGCGTGATCATCGACGCGGTGTACAACCATCTCGGTCCGTCCGGCAACTACCTTCCGAACTACGGCCCGTATCTCACCGAAGGTGCCACCTCGTGGGGACAGTCGGTGAACCTGGACGAAGCCGACTCCGACGAGGTCCGCGAGTTCATCCTGGGTTCGGCACTGCGCTGGCTCGAGGTGTTCCATGTCGATGGACTGCGACTCGACGCCGTGCACGCCCTGGTCGACCGCACCGCGCTGCATCTCCTCGAGGAAATGCAGATGCGTACCGACACCCTGTCACACCGGGTCGGCAGGCCGCTGTCCTTGATCGCGGAGAGCGACCTGAACGATCCCAAACTCATCACCTCCCGCAATGACGGCGGGTATGGCCTCGCCGCCCAGTGGAGTGACGACGGCCACCATGCGATCCACACCACCGTGTCGGGGGAACGACAGGGTTACTACGCCGACTTCGGCAGTCTCGAATGCCTGTCGAAGGTTCTGCGAGAAGGCTTCTTCCACGCCCTCACCTACTCGTCCTTCCGGCGGCGCAGGCACGGCAGGCCCATCAACCATCAACGGGTGGTCACCACGTCGCTGGTGGTCTATACCTGCAATCACGACCAGATCGGTAACCGCGCGATCGGCGATCGGCCCTCGCACTACCTCGATCCGGGCCAGCTGGCGGTGAAGGCAGCGCTGGTGCTCACCTCACCGTTCACGCCGATGCTCTTCATGGGTGAGGAGTGGGCAGCCAGCACCCCGTTCCAGTTCTTCACCTCCCACCCCGAACCAGAACTCGGTGAGGCCACGGCGAACGGCCGCAAGGCCGAGTTCGCCGAGCACGGGTGGGATGCGGCCGACGTGCCTGATCCGCAAGACCCGGAGACCTTCTCGCGGTCGAAACTGAACTGGGACGAACTCACCGAGCAGCCACACGCCGCGTTGCTGGGGTTCTATCGCGACCTGATCACGCTCCGCAAGAGTCAGCTCGAGTACTCCGACGACGACTTCGACTCGGTCGCAATCGATTTCGACGAAAGCAACACCTGGTTCGCTATGCACCGTGGAGCACTCTCGACGATCGTGACCCTGACCGAAGCGCCCGCGGAACCACCGTTCTCGGGCACCGTTCTGCTCGCATTCGAGAACGGCGTGTCCGATGGGATCGAACCGGGCAGGAACGTCACGTCACCGACCCTGGCCGGGCACAGTGTGCTGATCATCCGGCGCGACTGACGTAGCGCGGCCTCATCTGACTGCCCGACAGGCGGTCAGGTGAGGTAGCGGTATGCAGGCGAACCCGGTTCGAGCCGTTCGCCTTTGAGTCGCGAAGCGTCCATCCGGGCGAGCAGCGGGCCGAGACCTTCCGGTGCCCCGAGTTCGACACCCACGAGCGCGGCTCCGGTCTCACGGTTGTTCCGTTTGACGTACTCGAACAGGGTGACGTCGTCGTCGGGTCCGAGGACTTCGTCGAGGAACCGGCGAAGGGCACCGGGCTCCTGCGGGAAGTCGACCAGGAAGTAATGCTTGAGGCCACGGTGGACCAGTGAACGTTCGATGATCTCGCCGTACCGCGACACGTCGTTGTTGCCGCCGGAAAGCAGGCACACCACGTTCCAGCCGGGTTCGATCGGAAGATCTTCGAGTACGGTCGCCGCGAGTGCCCCGGCGGGCTCGGCGATGATGCCCTCGTTCTGATAGAGCTCGAGCATCGCCGAACAGATCGCACCCTCGTCGACGTGTGTGATGTGCGTGGCTCCGGCGAGCAGTTGCTCGTGCCCTCGATGCACGGTGCCGGACGGTGGCAGATCGGGATGCTGGGCCACCGTTGCCCCGGCGTCCGCCATCACCCGATGACCCAGTGCACCAATGCGTTTGACGGCAGCACCATCGACAAAAGGGTCGATGTCGGTCAGGGTGACCGGGCCGCCCTCGACAAGAGCGGCCGACATCGACACCGCACCGGTGGGTTCCACCCCGACGATACGGACCTGCGGGCTGTGCGCACGCAGATACGTCACCATGCCTGCGAGCGCCCCACCACCGCCGACCGGTATCACCACCAGGTCGGGGGTGACGCCGAGTTGCTCGACGATTTCCTTGGCGATGGTGCCTTGACCTGCGGCCGTACGAGTGTCGTCGAACGCGTGGATCCAGGTCGCGCCGGTCTCCAGCACATCGGCCTGCGCAGCCGCAGCCGCGGCATCATAGGTGTCCCCCACCGCGATCAGCTCCACGAAAGCGCCTCCGTGCCAACGGATACGGTCCCGCTTCTGCTTCGGCGTGTTCGTGGGAACGTAGATACGACTGTGGATCTGCATCGTGCGCGCTGCGTAGGCGACGCCCTGGGCGTGGTTGCCCGCGCTCGCCGCCACCACACCGGCGGCACGCTCGGCCTCGGTGAGAAGCGACATCACGTTGTAGGCACCGCGGATCTTGTACGAACGGACCGACTGCAGATCTTCCCGTTTGAGGTAGACCTGTGCGCCCGTGTTCGCCGACAACCGCTCGCTGAGCTGCAGCGGGGTCGCCACCACCACGTTGCCGATTCGCTCCGCCGCCGCCTCGATCGCATCGGCGTCCAGATCGGGAGCGGCGGCGTGCGGCGTCGGGTCAGTGGTGTGTCGTGTGGTCACGTTCCCTATGGTCTCACTGAACTTCCAGGGAATTACTCAGCGGGTTCGAGCACGAACACCGGGATCTGCCGATCGGTCTTCTCCTGGTATTCGGCATAGGGCGGGAAAGCTGCGACGGCGCGCTCCCACCATTCGGCCTTCTCATCGCCGGTGACCTCGCGGGCGACCATGTCCCTGACCACCGTGCCGTCACGCAATTCGACATGTGGATTGGCCACCACGTTGTGGTACCACACCGGGTTCCTCGGTGCGCCTCCGAGAGAGGCGACTGCGGCGTACTTTCCCTCGTGCTCCACACGCATCAGAGGGGACTTGCGGAGCTTGCCGGACTTGCGACCCACCGACGTCAGGACCACCACCGGCATACCGTTGAGTTCGTTTCCCTCGGTTCCGCCGGAGGCCTCGATCTTCTCGGTCTGCTCGCGCACCCAATTGCTGGGACCGGGTTCGTACTCGCCCTGAAGTGGCATCAGCTTTTCTTCTTTCCGGTGGAGAGATTACGGTTCGAGCAGCTACAACCTCGAGATTGCGGGGGGTTATTCCCCCGGCAAGGTCAGGTAGCCAGGCAGGAGGGCCCCAACAGCGCCTTGAGGTCACCCATCAGAGCCGACGTGGGGTTGACCCTCAGTTGGTCGTCGAGTTTGAGGGTGGTGGCCTTGTCGCCGCTGATCAGGCGCACGTGCACATCGGCGGTGCCGGGATGGCGCACCAGTACCTGCTTGAGCGCACTGACGCGGTCCGCGGTACACAGCCTGGTGGGCATCGTCAGGGAGATCGGCTTCCCGACGCCCACGTGAGACAAGTCCGGAACCGCGAGGTCGTTGGCGGAGATCATCATGCTGTCGTCGCGCAGATTGACCCGTGCCTTCACCAGCACCACCGCGTCCGAGGCGATGTCCATGCCGTACGCCTGGTAGGCGCGCGGGAAGAAGTAGACCTCGACCCCACCGACCATGTCCTCGATCTGCACCACCGCATAGGACTCGCCTTTTTTGTTGACACGTCGGGTCACCGCGGAGATGATGCCGCCGATCACGATCTGGGCCCCGTCCTTGACGTTGCCCTCGAGGAGCGAGCTGATCGAGGTATCGGTCTGGGCAGAGATGACGTGCTCGACACCGTTGAGTGGGTGGCCGGACACGTACAGTCCCAGCATCTCTCGCTCCAGCGCGAGCTTGTGCTTGGTGTCCCATTCCTCGTCGGGGACCTTGACGGCGAAGGCGTCGTCGGTCATTGCGCCGCCGTCACCGCCGGCGTCGCCGAACAGGTCGAATTGGCCGACGGCTTCGGCTTTTTTGGTACCCAGGACAGCGTCGACCGCATCGGCGTGGACCAGGAACAACCCTTTACGGGCGTGACCGAGCGAGTCGAAGGCACCTGCTTTGATGAGCGACTCGGTGACCTTCTTGTTGCAGGCCGTGACGTTGATCTTGGCGAGGTAGTCCGAGAAGCTCGAGAAGTTCGACTTCTCTTCGCGCGCAGCGAGAATCGAAGCGACCACTCCGGTTCCGACGTTGCGCACCGCAGCGAGTCCGAATCGGATGTCGTCACCGACGGCCGCAAAGTTCTGCTGAGAGTGGTTGACATCGGGCGGCAGCACCGTGATGCCGAGGCGCCGACAGTCGGCCAGGTAGATCGCGGCCTTGTCCTTGTCGTCGGCAACCGACGTGAGCAGACCGGCCATGTACTCGGCCGGGTAGTTGGCCTTGAGGTAGGCGGTCCAGAACGACACCAGCCCGTAGCCGGCTGCGTGCGACTTGTTGAAGGCGTATCCGGCGAACGGGAGGATGGTGTCCCACAGTGCCTTGATCGCGGCTTCGGAGAATCCGTTGTCGAGCATTCCCTGTCGGAAGCCGGCGTAGGCCTTCTCCAGCTCGGACAGCTTCTTCTTGCCCATGGCGCGACGGAGCAGGTCGGCCTGTCCGAGCGAGTAACCGGCGACCTTCTGGGCGATCTGCATGATCTGCTCTTGGTAGACGATCAGGCCGTAGGTGTCGGCCAGGATCTCCTTGAGCGGGTCCTCGAGCTCGGGATGGATGGGGGTGACCGGCTGCCTGTTGTTCTTGCGGTCGGCGTAGTCGTTGTGGGCGTTCATGCCCATCGGGCCGGGACGGTACAGCGCGAGCACCGCAACGATGTCGCCGAATCCCGTGGGCTGCATACGTTTGAGGAGCTCACGCATCGGCCCGCCGTCGAGCTGGAACACGCCGAGGGTGTCTCCCCTGGCGAGCAACTCGTAGGTCTTGGGATCATCCAACGGCAACGAATCCAGGTCCAGATCCATGTTGCGGTTGAGCTTGAGGTTGTCGATCGCGTCGCCGATGACCGTGAGGTTGCGCAGCCCCAGGAAGTCCATCTTCAACAGGCCGATGGCCTCACACGAGGGGTAGTCCCAGCCGGTGATGATGGCGCCGTCCTGCGGACGCTTCCACACCGGGATCGCCTCGGTCAGCGGTTCGGACGACATGATCACCGCGCAGGCGTGCACACCGGCGTTCCGGATCAGCCCTTCGAGCCCCAGTGCGGTGTCGTAGATCTTCTTGACATCGGGATCGGTCTCGATGAGCTGGCGTACCTCGCTGGCCTCTTTGTACCGATCGTGTGTGGGATCGGTGATGCCCGCGATCGAGATGTCCTTGGCCATGATGGGCGGCGGCAGCGCCTTGGTGATGCGGTCGGCGATGGCGTATCCGGGCTGACCGAACTGGACGCGGGCGGAGTCCTTGATCGCGGCCTTGGTCTTGATGGTTCCGAACGTGATGACCTGGGCGACCTTGTCGCTACCCCACCTCTCGGTGGCGTAACGCACCATGTCGCCGCGGCGGCGGTCGTCGAAATCGATGTCGATATCGGGCATCGACACACGCTCGGGGTTGAGGAATCGCTCGAAGAGCAACCCGTACGGGATCGGGTCGATGTTGGTGATGCCCAACGCCCAGGCCACCAGCGAACCGGCGGCCGAACCACGACCGGGCCCCACCCGGATGCCGACCTCGTTGGCGTGCCTGATGAGGTCCCCGACCACCAGGAAGTACGCGGGAAAGCCCATCTGGATGATGACGTCCAGCTCATAGTTCGCTCGCTCGAGGTATTCCTGCGGCACCTCGCGGTCCGGGAACCGCCGGGTCTTGAGACCTTGGGCCACCTCTTTGCGCAACCACGTCTGCTGCGTTTCGCCCTCGGGCACCGGGAACACCGGCATCCGGTCACGGTGTTCGAACACCTCGGCGTAGCTCTGCACCCTCTCGCCGATCAGCAGGGTGTTGTCGCAGCCGCCGGGCACCTCTTTGTCCCACAACTCGCGCATCTCGGCGGCCGACTTGAGGTAGTAGCCATCGCCGTCGAACTTGAAGCGCGTGGGATCGGACAGGGTCTTGCCCGTCTGCACGCAGAGCAGGGCCTCGTGGCTCGCCGCGTGGCCCTTGGTGACGTAGTGGCAGTCGTTGGTGACCAACGGCGGGATCCCGAGCTTGCGGCCGATCTCCAGCAGCCCGTCGCGGACCCGGCCTTCGATCTCGAGGCCGTGTTCCATCAATTCGAGGAAGAAGTTCTCTTTCCCGAAGATGTCCTGCCACTTGGCGGCGGCTTCGAGCGCTTCACGCTCGTGGCCGAGACGCAGACGCGTCTGGACCTCGCCGGACGGGCAGCCGGTGGTAGCGATGATGCCCTCGGCGTGAGCCGCGATCAGCTCGGCGTCCATACGTGACCACTTGCCGAGCTGGCCTTCGATGGATGCCAGCGACGACAGCTTGAACAGATTACGCAGACCGGTGGCGTTCTCGGCCACCATCGTCATGTGGGTGTAGGCGCCCGAACCCGAGACGTCGTCGCCCTTCTGCTCTCGACTTCCCCAGAGGACCCGCTTGGTGTTGAAGCGCGACTCGGGCGCGATGTAGGCCTCGATACCGATGATGGGCTTGACCCCCATGTCGGTGGCGACGTTGTAGAACTCGCTGCCGCCGAACATGTTTCCGTGGTCGGTCATGCCGATCGCGGACATCTCCAACCTCGTGGCCTCGGCGATCATCGGTTTGACCTTCGCCGCCCCGTCAAGCATCGAGTACTCAGTGTGGTTATGCAGATGCACAAACGAATCCGACACGCGTCGCCTCTCATTTCGAACTCTCGAACGCCTGCGCCGGCCACCGGAGACGGGGCCGTGACGCAAGGTCTTCAGTCTAGGCGGGGGTACCGACGCCGGCGGGCAGGCGCGTCCGACGCCTCCCGTAGTGGTGACGCATGGTGCAGATGTGACAACTCAGGCCACGAGCAGGATGGCGATCAGTATCGCGATCGCAACCACCACCAGTCCCACGAGCAGCGCGATCATCACCGCATTGGAACCCGACGGCGCACCGGTGTCGTGTCCGGCAGTGCCTTGGCCTGCCTGCGGGTGCACGGACCTTCCATGAGCCGTCGGGGCCGGGGTTTGCTGGAATCCCTGATCGTACTGCTGGGAGACGAGATGCTGCGCGGGCGGTGACGGCTGAAACCGCTGGTGGGTCGGGGGCGTTCCAGAGTCAGGGCGTGCGACGGGCATCGGAGGTGGCGTGGAGGTGATGGGTCGGCGTGCCGCTTGGGCCGGGTACCCGACGGGCCCGTTTGCCTGCCGCAACGCGGACTGCAACGCATCGGTGAACTGGCGGCAGTTCGCGAAACGGTCATCGGCTTCCTTGGCCATGGCCTTCGCGATCACCGAGTCGACGGCAGGCGGCACCGAAGGAATCAGTTCCGACAGCTTCGGGACCGGCTTGCTCAGATGACCACTGATCGCGTCCGCCGTGCTGTCGCCACGGAAGGGCACTCGGCCTGCGATCAGATGAAAGACGGTGGCGGCCAGCGAGTACTGGTCGGTGCGCGGATCGACGGGCTGACCCTTGAGTTGTTCGGGTGAGGCGTACGACAGTGTCGCCAGGACAGTGCCCACCACGGTCAGCGACTCGGTTTCGTTGGCTGCCTTTGCCACGCCGAAATCCGTGAGCAGCACGCGCTGCTCGTCATCCTGGAGCGAGTAGCGCCGCTCGATACCGTCGCCGTATTCGTCGCTCTCCACCTCCGAGAGGAGGATGTTGGCCGGCTTGATGTCCCTGTGCAACAAACCCTTGCGATGGGCGTAGTCGAGTCCTCTGGCGATCTCACCGGCGATCCGCACCACGCGCGCAGGGGGCAGACCGACGTCCGAACCGGCCTTTTCCTGTGCCCGATGCAGTTCCTGCGCGCAGTCGGTGCCGGGGACGTACTGCATCGCGATCCACAGCATGCCGTCGTCGCGGCCGCGGTTGTAGATGGTGACGATGTTGGGATGGTCCAGTCCGGCCGCGACTTCGGCCTCGCGCAGGAATCGCTTGCGGAACTGTTCGTCGGCGCCGACCTGCTCGCCGAGGACCTTGATGGCATCGCTGCGGGGAAGTTCGGGGTGTTTGGCCAGGTAGACGGCGCCCATGCCGCCACTACCGAGAGCGCGCTCCACCCGGTACCCCGCTATCCAGGATCCCGGCTGCAACATGATCTCCCCTAACCGGCCTCCGTCCGCGGAGGGCCGTCTTCGGAAGACACCATATAACGACCTAGGCGGCCGGGACCTCGCCATCGTCGGGCCCCGGACCGACCACCGTGGTGGCCGAGGGCAGCAGCGGGATGACGGTGAACAAGCCGGCGAGCGCATCAGGGGGCAGTGCCTGGACCGCGCGAATACCCGGTTTCCCAGCGATCGATCGGAGTTGCGCGACGTCTGCCCTCACGACGATTCCGATCAGGCATGAGCAGCTCGCCTGCAGCCGTCGCGCCGCGACCTCGTTCACCTGCTCGGCCCTCGGCGTACCGGGTGTCCGACTCGTCACGGCCTGCGCGCCCACCTGCACCGACGCCGCGAACGACTCGCTGGTGTTGCCGGTCGGCACCACCACGGTGGGCGTCTGCACGCGATCGATCGGCACGTTGAAGATGTTCTGCGACAGCATGACCCGTTGCCTGGAACCGACCAGATCCCACGCTGCACCGACACTCACCGGCGCCGACAACGAAACCATGGCCCAGCGTGCCGAGTCCGGCGAACTCGTCCCCTCAAGCGACTGCGCGGCCCGAACGATGTAGTCCGACACCTGCTCGCCATTCTCAGGACCCAAGATGTCGGTGGTGACCGGGGCGGACGGCGCAGGATTGAGCCGCCCGACCACATAGAGGCCGCCGACGACGAACACCAGGACGGCGACCGCCAGGACGGTGGTGCGAGCTGGGACCTTCACCTGCTAGCCGGCACGCAATTCATCAAGTGCATGCTGCAAGTCGTCGGGGTATGGGCTGGTGAACTCCACCAAACGACCGTCGGAGGGGTGGGCGAACGACAGGGCGCGAGCGTGCAGCCATTGGCGCTCCAGCCCCAGCCGTTTGGCCAGTACCGGATCGGCACCGTAGGTGAGGTCGCCGCAGCACGGATGATGGAGAGCCGAGAAGTGCACTCTGATCTGGTGCGTCCTCCCTGTTTCCAGATGAACGTCGAGAAGGCTTGCCGCGCGGAACATCTCGATGGTGTCGTAGTGGGTGATGCTGGGCTTGCCCGCCGCGGACACCGTGAACTTCCAGTCGTTGCCACGACTACGACCGATCGGGGCGTCGATGGTGCCGGTGGGCGGGTCCGGATGACCTTGCACCACAGCGTGATAGCGCTTGTCCACAGTTCGCTGTTTGAACGCCCGTTTGAGCAGTGTGTAGGCCCGTTCCGACGTGGCGACGACCATCACCCCGGAAGTCCCGACGTCGAGGCGGTGCACGATGCCCTGCCGTTCGTGCGACCCCGATGTGGAGATCCGGAAACCTGCGGCAGCCAGTCCGCCGATCACCGTAGGTCCGGTCCATCCCACCGACGCGTGTGCCGCGACGCCGACCGGTTTGTCGACCACCACGATGTCGTCGTCAGAGTAGATGATCTCCATGCCCTCGACCGGCTGCGCCTCGATGGTGAGCACGCGGGCCGGTGCCGGTAACAGCACCTCGAGCCATTGACCGCCGACAAGCTTGTGGGACTTGCCGACCGGCGAACCGTCGACGCTGATGTCCCCGTCGTCGGCGAGTTGAGCCGCCACCGTCCTCGACAATCCGAGCATGCGGGCAACGCCTGCGTCGGTGCGCATTCCGTCGATCCCATCCGGGATCGGCATCGACCGTGATTCACGCATCGGGTGCCTGACGGTCGCTCTGCGCCGAGCCGGTCGCGGTGTCGGAGTTGGAGTCGGACCGGGCAGGGTCGACGGCGTCTTCTGCTCCGCCCGAACGCGTTCCGTCGAACTCGAATCCGAACAGGGTGAGCACCACCAGACCGATCGCGCCGCACACCACGGCGGAGTCGGCGACGTTGAACACGGGCCACCAGCCCACCGACACGAAGTCGACCACATGGCCGCGCAGCGGGCCTGGCGCCCGGAAGATGCGGTCGATCAGGTTACCGAGAGCACCGCCGAGCACAAGACCGAGACCGAGCGCCCACCAGATCGATCCGAGCCGATGGCTGTAGCGGATGATGCCCGCGACCACGGCGAGCGCGATCAGCGTAAGGATCCACGTATAGCCGGTGGCCATCGAGAATGCGGCGCCACTGTTCCGTACGAGCTTGAAGGTGACGGTGTCGCCGATGATCTCCACCGGGTCGCCGGGTTCGATCAGGGCGACCGCGACGATCTTGGTGATCAGATCGGCAACCAGCACGGTGACCGCCACGACCAAGAGGATCAACCACATCCTGGGACGGGTGGGGTTGCCCGACGTGCTGTCGGCCGGGTTGTCCGACGGGGAGGGCTCGTTCGACGGTCGGGGTTCGCTCGACGGTCTGGACCCTTTCTCGCTTGTCACCTGTCCATCATCCATGACCCGGTCGATACGCTGGCTGCCGTGTCCCATCCAGCTCTCGCCCGCGCCACCTCCGGCCCCCTGTCGTCCCGTCTGCTCAACACGCCGGTTGTGATCTCGGCGGTGACGGTTGTGGCGATCGGGCTCGCCGGCTGCGGTTCCGATGACGAACCGCCGCCTCCGCCGCCGTCGGGGTGCGCCACCGATTCGACGGCCGGTTCCAGCTCTGCGGCGCTCTTGCCGGTGCCTCCGGCGAAGGTCACGGTGGAGACGAACGGCGCCGAGCCAAGGTCGGTGCCGGTGGCGGGATTCGATCGCGGGACCGCGCAGTCGGCGAAGTTGGTCACCACGTCGACGTTTGCTTCGGCGAGCGGGCAGCAGGATGCCGAGTCGGGCGCGACCACAGTGGATCTGCCGATGACGGTCAGGGTCAATTGCACGGACGCAACCGACATCGATCTCCGGATCGGAGATGCAGGTTCCCCCGACACTGCCCTGGACCAGGCGCTCGAGGCCCAGAACGGCTCGCGGGCGGGCATGAGCATCGGGCCCGGCGTGGCGCCCATCTCGCTGCGGATCCTGCCTACCGAGAAAGCCGACGACAGTGCCCGTCAGGCCGTCGAAGAAGCGCTGGTCGCGACGCTGCAGCGGTCTGTGACCCTGCCGACCGAGCCGATCGGGGTCGGGGCGCGCTGGCAGGCCGTGCGGACGGTGAACGCCGGGGCGACGGTGCGTCAGACGATCACCGCCACTCTCACCGCCCGCGAGGGCGAGCGGCTGACCATCGACTACAGCATCGACGAATCGCCCACCGACTCAGCGTTCCGGCTCCCCGATGGTGGGGTGTTGACCATCGACGCCTACTCGATGACCGGGGCCGGTTCAGTGGTGATCGACCTGGCCAGGGGCGTGCCGGTTTCGGGCCAGCTGAAGATCTCAGGGGGCCGGACCCTCGTCGGCGCCGAGGGAGCACAACCGTTCAGTCAGCTTCTCGGGTTCGATTCGGCGTGGTCGCCGGCCAACTGACGCCGACACGAAAAAGCGCCGCAGACGTTAGTCTGCGGCGCTTCTTGTTCTGATGTGGGTGTCAGCTAGTTGCTGGGCACATCGGGCTCTTCTCGTTGGCTCCGCTGAGCAGCAGGCACACCGTCGTCTTGGACAGCTTCCAACGTCCCTCGTTATAGGCGATCAGCGCCTCGACCTGCGTCTGCGGCTGGTCAGGGAAGTTGATCTTCACGTTGGCCTTGGCCTGGTTGGCTCCGGCGGGACGCACGGGGGCGACGATCTCGTAGGTGACGTCGGGGTTGGCCTTCATACCCGCGATCAGCTTGTCGAAGATCTCTGGATCCGCATCCGATCCCTCGACCAGTTCGGTCTTCTCCGTATTCGGGATGTTGGGATCGAGCGCCACCGTCAACATGTCATTGAGCGCGGCGGCCGTCGGCGGCTTCTTGGGGTCGGTGAGGCCCGGAGCGCCGCTAGGGTCGGCCGAGTCGCTCGGCCCGGCGACCGAGGTGGTGGTCGTTGTGGTGGTGGGGTCGTCGCTACCGCCGTCGTCTGAACAGGCAGCGATGGAAACAAAGGCGCATAGTGCGACGCCGGCGGTCACGAACTTGCGAAGCTTCAAAATCCGTCCTTACTCATTGTCACCGCTACCACCGAAATGGAGGCCGTGAGAACTAGTCGGTCGGCCGCTTGGGCCGTCGGTCCTGCCCCACTATGCCAAAAACATGCCGAGTTGACGCATAGCGGTTTAGCCGTCGAAGCTGGCGGCGTGGTCAGAACACAACCTCTGGTGTCGATTCTCACCACTGGTGGCACCATCGCCAGTCGTCGATTCGCCGATGGCGCACGTCCGGCGGTCGCCGCAGAAGCGCTGGTGGCACACCACACCGAGGCGGGTCTCGAGCTTCGGACCCGCGACGTACTCCACCTCGATTCATCGTCTCTGTTGCCGGAGGACCTCGACGCGGTGCGGTCGGCGGTGGTGGCCGAGCTCGATGATCCATCGGTGACGGGCGTGGTGCTGACTCACGGCACCGACACCATGGAGGAGACGGCGATGCTCATCGATCTGATGCACGCCGATCCCCGGCCGGTGATCATGACCGGGGCCCAGCGTCCGGCGGATTCACCTGACGCCGATGGTCCGGCGAACCTGTCTGCTGCCATCGCTGCGGCGGTCGATCCCGTGTCTCGCGACCGCGGAGTTCTCATCGCGATGGGTGGCACGCTGGTACCGGCTCGTGGCACCGCCAAGTTCGACAGCGTTGCAGATGCTCCTTTTGCCACCGTGCGTCCGAATCTCCCGCGGCCTCTGCTCACGCCGGCTCTCATCGCCGGCACGCGGGTGGACATCGTGATGTTGTATCCCGGCGTCGACCCCTCGATCGTTGGTTGGTGCGCGGACGCGGGCTCGGCGGGAATCGTGTTGATTGCCACGGGTTCCGGTAACACGCACCCGCGGGTGGTGGATGCGGTGGCCGACGTCATCGGCCGTGGCGTTGTGGTGGTCGTGTCTTCCCGTGTTCCGCGGGGAGAGATCGTCGCGACGTATAGCGGCGGCGGTGGCGCTGTTGATCTGGCCGCCCGTGGTGCGATCATCTCGCCGTGGTTGCGGGGGCCCCAGGCGCGAATTACCTTGCAGGCGTTGCTCGCCGGTGGCGCAGGGCATGCCGATGTCGCGGCGTTTTTCGCCGCGGAATAGACGTCTGGCCCCGGAGCTCGCGCGCCGTGCCTCATGTGCGCTCGGGCCGCTTACTTCTCGGATCAATTCGTTGAATCGTCGCAGTCACCCGTGTCGTCGCAGTCACCCGTGCCGTTGCTCTCTGGGTTCGCCATTGCCTCGGCCGGGTTGTGTTGCTGGAGCTGCATGCGTTGTTCCCGTTCGTTGAGTGCCTGTTGGCGTTCGGCGATGATTTTTTGCCATGCCGCTTCGATGGTGTGGTCGGTGTGGTGGGCTCGGTTGATTCTTGGTTGTTGGTCCGGGTCGATGTATTTCGGTGGGATCCATGCGACTCGGCCGGCGTCGGGTCCGTCGCGGAGCATGATGGTTTGCCATTGATCCTCGCCGGGTCCGATCATCGCGTGGTGCGGGATGCAGGCCGGGGCCAGTTCGTCGATGTCGGTGTGTCCGCCGTCGGCCCAGGCGGTGGTGTGATGGATTTCGGTCCAGGAGATCGGGTTACGACAACCCGGGCTGGTGCAGCCTCGGTCTTTGGCGAACAGTGCCATCCGTTGGCCTTGTTGGGCGGTGCGTTTGGCGCGTGCGAAGTACAGGACGTCGGCGGAGTGGTTGGCGAACACCGCCAACGACCACTCCGCGCGGGAGGCGAGTTCGAGAGCATCTTTGACCGGCAGGTCGACGCCGGAGGCGGTGTGGGCGATCCCGGCGGCCTCGTCGAGTTGTTGTTTGGTCATCGTGATGATGACCTGCACTGGCAGGCCACGGTGGGAGGTGCCGAGCAGTTTGTACTCGAGGATGGTTTTGAGGATTGCTTTGAACGCGTCGTGTTGACGTTGGGCACGGGAGCGGGTGTCACGCCCGGCCGCGGCCTCGATGATTGCTGGGTCCATGGTCGGGTCATCGACGGCCCCGGTGGGTGAGTTCGGGTCGTCAGGATTGTTCATCCCGGGTGCTGCCCACACATCCATCACCGTCCGAAACAGCGCCAACGTCGCCGGATCCAGATTTCCGGAGAGCTTGCTCATCATGTCCAACCCTTGGGGACCGTCGGACAAACCCCGGTTGCGTTTGCGGTCGACGTCATCGGTGAGCGTCCCGTCCGGATCGACCCGGGCCAACACTTCCCGCCCACACACCTCGAGTTCGGTGGGGCCCAGGGTGCGGGCGTTGTCGGTCATCCACGCGTCGACCAGGTCGTACACTTCTGGCGCTGACTTGTGCGGGATTTTGTCGCGGACTTTGAGCATCACGTCCGTGTGCGCCAACCCGATTGCACCGTCGGCCAACGCTTGGGATGCGGCCGGACACTTAGGTGGCAACGCCTCACCCTGCATCGACAACAACACACCGGCAGCATCGAGCGCTTTCAACCGTGACGAGGCATCACCACGAGACACCCGCAGCTCACTCATCACAAACCGGTGCAACGTCGAATGACCAGCCTTACGAAACAAACCCCGATCATTCACCTCCTGCAACCGCTTGAGACCCTGAAACGCAAGTGCCCGAACAACTCTCTCGTTCACCCGCACCAACTCAGCAACTTGCACATCATCAACATCAGCTGATGACGCACCAGCAATCCGCTGCAACACCGCATCGAGATCGCGATACAACCCCACCAACACCGGCATTGGCGGTGGATCCACCGTCACAGAATCACTCATCGACAAGCCCCCCAGCCCTCGAACCCCTTTCACCAAGTCTACCAACAGAACCCGACATTGTCGAACATATTTTCGAACCCGTCTCGATCGCCTATTCGCGTTGGGAGAGAATCAAATGTGTTGACAGAGAGAATATTCAAGCAGCGCGTTGCGTGTAGCTGTCGACGTACTGCTGGCCCGACAATCGCGAGAGGGTCGCCATCAGATGGTCCGTGGCCTCACGGACATCCGTTGGACTATCAGCGGAGAATGTCGACAATACGAGGGGCTGCCCGACGACGACGTGCACTTTGCCAGGCCGCCACAGCCGCGCGCCAGGAGGATTCACGCGGTCGGTTCCCTTGAGTGCCAGAGGCACAACCGGCGCACCCGTCGCCAAGGCGACACGCATCACGCCGGTTCTTCCCCGGTGCAGCAGCCCATCTCTCGACCGCGAGCCCTCAGGGTGGATGCCCCACACGCCGCCGGCACCGACGATGGAAACAGCTTCATCGAGTGCGGAGACGCTCGCGACACCCCCTCGGCGGTCAATGGAAAGTTGTCCGGTGGCCGAGAAGAACCACCGCTGCACACAGCGCGAATACCCGTGCCCGTGAAGTACTCCTCCTTGGCGACAAAGGTGACCCGGCGCGGCAACACGAGAACCATCACCAGAGAGTCGACCACCGCCAAGTGGTTCGCCGCCACGATGACGGGTCCGGTGGTGGGGAAGTTCGACAACCCGACGACGTGTGGACGGGCGACGAGCCGCAGGAAGGGGCCGATCAGGACATATTTGAAAAGCCAGTACCACATGGATTGACCCTCCTCCTGTAGACAGTGTCTACATCGCTGGTAGACACTGTCTACATGGCGGATCCTCCAGATACAAGGGCGCTCTTGGTGCAGGCAGGCATCGAACTCGTCGACACTGCGGGTCTCGCTTCGGTCGGACTCAGATCGATTGCGCGACACGCGGGCGTGTCACACGGAGCGCCGAGGCGCTACTTCCCCACTCACCGAAGTTTGTTGGCGGCAATCGCAGCGGTCGGCCTGGACGATCTGAAAACAGCTATGGCGGAGTCAGATTCTGAGCCGTCTACTTCACCGAATACAAGACTGTCAGCGATGGCTCGCGCTTACGTCGATTTCGCCGCACGCCGACCCGGGATGTTCGAACTCCTGTTCCGCCACGATCTACTCGAAGGCGGAGGCGAAAACCTGCGCGTTACGACGATCCCCATGCTCACAACCGTCGAAGAACTGTTTGCGGACAGTGTCGGGCGCGAGCAGACGAGCCGCCGAGCCTTGTTGCTGTGGGCGTCGATACACGGAATCGCCATGCTGACCGCGACTCGTGCGCTCGACGTGTTCGAGACAAACGTGGAGGCTCTGCTGACCGACGCGGTGTTTGTCCACCTACACGCAGCTGCCGAGCAGTAACCACTACTCGTCTTCGTTCGCAAACCGGAGGAATTCCTCAGGCCAATCCAGGCTGAGCAGAGGGTCCGCCACTTCCAGCTGCGGATCGTCCAGCGAGAACGTCTTGGCGAATCCCGGACCGCGACTTCGTGTTTCGAACCGGACCGTGACCCGTCCGTGACCGCTGCCCTGAACCCACCCGTGCCCGAACTCGCGATGGTGCACGTCATTACCGGTGGTCCAACGCAGTCGGTCGGCGTTGGGGTCGCGACCGCCCGGGTGGTACATCTCCTCCGATGTCGATTCCGCGCTCGACTCGGGGGCGTCGAAGGTGGAGTCGAGCTCTGGGAACATCGCAAACTGCTGCACCGCCGTCAATCCCGAAAAACCGACGCCGACAAGCCGGATGGGCCCGATCTCCTGGGGGTCCAACGCCAGCCGCTGCGCGGCAGCAGCGAGTACGGGTAATTCGGTGGTCGCCGCAGCGAGCGTGGTCGACCGGGTCAGCACCGACATGTCCGACTTCTTCAGCTTGACCACCACCGTGCGCGAGCCCCGCCCGTCGGCGAGCAGCCTCCGATGCGCAGACGTCGCAGCCCGCTCGACAGCACCGCGCAGATGCCCGAGGTCGGTGATGTCCTCGGCAAACGTCGATTCGGCGCTGATCTGCTTGGCCGATGCCCGTTCAGCGACCGGCCGGTCATCTATCCCCTGAGCCAGCAGGTGCAACCCGGGCCCCACAGTGGCACCGAGAACCGACGACACTTCCAGCGTCGACATCCGAGCGAGGTCTCCGATGGTGTCGATTCCCAAGCGCTGCAATCGTTCCCCGGCGACCGGGCCGATGCCCCAGAGTTTGCGCACGGGCAGCCGGGCGAGGAACTCGCGCTGCTCCCCCGGCGTCACCACCACCACACCGTCCGGTTTCGCCATACCCGACGCGATCTTTGCGATCTGCTTGCCACTCCCGAAGCCGACCGAGGCGGCCAGACCCAGCTCGTCCCGAATACGGGCCCGGAGGCGCTCGGCAAAAGCTGCGGCGACGTCGGCCGGCGCGCCTGCCAGTTCGACCGGCTCGGCGAAAGCCTCATCGAACGACAACATCTCGATGACAGGAACCTGGGCGCGAATCAGGCCGAAGACACGCAGGCTCACCGCCCGGTAGACGGATCCGCGGGGCGGGAGGACGACGGCGCCCGGACCGACCAATCGGCGCGCTTGGTGCATCGGCATTGCCGAGTGAGCTCCGAAGACCCGCGCCTCATAGCTGCAGCCGGCGACCACTCCTCGGCCGCCCAGTCCCCCGACCAGCACCGGGCGGCCTCGAAGTGTTGGACGGGTGAGCTGCTCGACGGATGCGAAGAACGCGTCCATGTCGATATGCATCACCCACCGGGAACTGATGTTCCCGTCCTGCACCCGCACACAGTGATGGTATGCCCCGTCCGGCTGATCAGCGGACGTGCACCGGCGTCAGCTCGAACACGGGAATGGCCGGGCCCGCAGCGGTCAGTTCGTCATCACTCGAGCCTGCGGAGATCTTGACGGGCATCAACGACGCAACCTCCCAACCCCAGCGCTTGAGATATGGGCGAAGTACCGACGGCTTGTCCGCATGGGCCAGCTCGGTGACGCGGTAGGTCGTCGAAGTCCGGCCACCGCGCAGCGTGCACTCCCCCGACGCCCGCACATTCCTCGCCCACTGCGTCTCTCCGCGAGCACCGATCAGGAATGTCCGGCCGTCCAGACGCAACGGGTTGACCGGGATGCGCTGGATCGCACCGGTCTTGCGACCCCGGACCTCGAGCGTGCGGGCGCCGGCGAGTGTGATCCCACGGTCAGCCATCCAGGCGACAACCGAGTTGAACACGGCAACGGACTTACCAGGCTTGTTGTAGTGGGTCGTGGCGGTCATGGTGGCTCCTGGGTGTCTCGAGTCGATGAGAGCACTGCTCTCTGTTTCTCCGAGTGTGCGCCCCAGTCGCCGAGAATGCAAGAGCACTGCTCTCTTTTGTGTGAGGATGGACGAGTGCCCCCGCAATCGCCCCACCGAGAGAAGACCGCGACGGAGTCGACACCGCGCGCGATGGCCCGTGCCCGTACCCAGGAACGCATCCTCGAACTCGGCCGCGCTCATCTGGCTCGATATGGCGCTGCGGCGCTGTCGCTGCGTGCCATCGCACGCGACCTCGACCTGGTCTCGTCCGCCGTCTACCGGTACGTCGCCAACCGCGACCAGTTGTTGACGCTGCTGGTGGTGGATGCGTACACCGAGTTGGCAGACCACGTGGTGGAAGCCCACGAATCGGCCGCCTCGGACGCATTCCGGGAACGACTGATGGTCAGCTGCCAAGCTTTCCGACGATGGGCAGTGGCCGAACCGGCCCGCTACGCACTGCTGTACGGCAGCCCCGTGCCCGGCTACCAGGCACCCGCGGAGTTGACCACCGAGCCGGGCACGCGCGTTGTCGGCCTGCTGCTGAAGACGTTGCAGCAGGCGGCAACTGCCGGGCGGATCGGAGATCAACCGAGCTACGGCGATTTACCAGGTGCCGGCTTCGCGCCGATCAGAGACGAGTTCGCCCTCGACATCGACGACCAGCACGTTCATACGGCGATCCTGCTGTGGGCCACCACGGTTGGGCTGACGAGCCTGGAAGTGTTCGGCCAGTTCGGATCCGAACCGCCAACCGATCCGGAGGTCCTGTTCGACCTCCAGATCGGCGGCGTACTCGATCGGATCGGACTCGGCCACGCGCAGCCGACAGTTGGTTAATCGGCCTTGTTCGCCTTCACCAGCGTCGCTTGCACACCGTCACCCAAGGCCACCCACTCGCCGGCGGCATTGCCGTCGTGACCGGCCACCAGGTCGAGCTCGACCGCAAGAACTTCCCTGGCGATCAGATCGCGGTGCCGCTGCGCCCACTCGACATGGTTGTCGGGCACTGCGAGTGTCACACGGATGCGGTCGGATACGTCCAACCCTGCCGCGCGGCGCGCTTCTTGCAGCTCGCGGATGCGGTCCTTGGCCCAGCCCTCGGCCTCGAGTTCCTCGGTGACGGACGTGTCCAACACCACCAGACCCGCCCCGGCAGGCAGCTCTGCGGTCGACTCCGGCTGCACTGCAACGAGTTTGCGCGTGTACTCACCTTCGAGCAGCTCGATGCCGTCAGCACTGACCACGTCGACACCATCACGCTCGTCGATCGTGACGTTGCCCGCCTTGACCGCCTTGATGACGCGCTGGACGTCTTTGCCCAGACGGGGTCCGGCAACTCTGGCGTTCACCGCGAGCTCGACCCGGCCGTATTGGTCCGCATCATCGGTCAGACGCACGGACTTCACGTTCATCTCGTCGGCGATCAGATCGGAATACGGCCGCAACCGCTCGGCATCGGCGGATGCCACGGTCAACGACGGCAGCGGCAGGCGTACCCGGAGCTTGTTCGCCTTGCGCAGACTCGAGGCCACCGAGCAGACGGCCTGCACATCATCCATCGCCGCAACCAGATCAGGATCGGCCGGCAATTCGTCATCGGCCGGCCAATCGGTGAGGTGGACCGAGCGACCTCCGGTCAGGCCCCGCCAGATCGCCTCCGTGGCGAGTGGCAAGAGCGGCGCCGCAAGGCGGCAGGCCACCTCGAGCACGGTGTACAGCGTGTCGAAGGCCTCGGGCGCATCGTCCTGGCCTGCCCAGAAACGCGAACGGGACCGGCGCACATACCAATTGGTGAGGGCGTCGCAGAAGTGACGGAACTCGTCGCACGCCCCCGCGATGTCATAGGTCTCCATCTGCCCGGTCATCACATCGCGAGTGGCGGCTGCCTTGGCCAGGATGTACCGATCGAGCACATTGGCCGAGCCGGTACTCCACTGCGCAGGCCGGTCCGCATACAACTGCAGGAAGCTGTACGCGTTCCACAGCGGTAACAACGCCTGCCGAACACCCTCGCGGATGCCGCGCTCGGTCACCACCAGGTTGCCACCCCGCAGGATCGGAGAGGCCATCAGGAACCACCGCATGGCATCGCTGCCGTCACGGTCGAACACCTCGTTCACGTCGGGGTAGTTGCGCTTCGACTTCGACATCTTCTGGCCGTCGTCGCCCAGCACGATGCCGTGGGCGGCGACGGTACGGAACGCCGGCCGGTCGAACAGTGCGGTCGACAGGACGTGCAGGTTGTAGAACCATCCGCGCGTCTGCCCGTTGTACTCGACGATGAAGTCACCCGGGCTGTGGCCCGGTACAGCTGGTCGAGCTCCGCTCCGCTCCGTCTCCGGTACAGAGTCCGTTCCCTCGAACCAATCGGTGTTCTCGAACGGGTAATGCACCTGTGCATACGGCATCGAACCGGACTCGAACCAGCAGTCCAGCACCTCCGGAACCCGGCGCATCGTCGACTCACCGCTCGGGTCATCAGGATTGGCGCGAGTGAGCTCGTCGATGAACGGGCGGTGCAGGTTGTCGGGACGCACGCCGAAGTCACGCTCGAGCTCGTCGAGACTGCCGTACACGTCGACCCGCGGGTACTCGGGATCGTCGGACACCCATACGGGGATGGGCGCACCCCAGTACCTGTTGCGGCTGATGTTCCAGTCCTTGGCCCCTTCGAGCCACTTACCGAATTGGCCGTCCCGGATGTGCTCCGGCGACCACTCGATCTGCTTGTTGAGCTCCACCATCCGGTCGCGGAATGTGGTGACCGCGACAAACCAGGAGGGCACCGCCATGTAGATCAACGGCTTTCCCGACCGCCATGAATGCGGATAGGAGTGCTCGATGGTCTCGTGGCGCAGGATCTTGCCCGCGGCTTTGAGGTCCTTGATGATCACCGGGTTCGCGTCGAAGACCTGCAGGCCCTCGTAGGGAGCTACCAGACTCGTGAATCGCCCGCCTGCATCCAGCGGTTGCACCACCTCGATGCCGTACGCGGTCGCGAGCTCCATGTCCTCTTCACCGAAAGCCGGTGCGAGGTGGACGATTCCGGTACCGCTGTCGGTGGTGACGTAGTCACCCAGCAGAACACGGTGCGCACCCTCATGACCCGCGAAAAAGTCGAATGGCGGGGTGTAGTGCACGTTCTCCAGTTCGGCACCCAGGTAGGTCCCCAGAACCTCGGGCTCCGAACCCAACTCACGTGCGTAGCTGCCGAGCAACGCGGTGGCGAGCAGGTACTGCTGCCCGTCCTCCCCGCGAACGTGGCTGTATTCGAACTCCGGATTGACGGCGATGGCCAGGTTCGACGGCAGTGTCCATGGTGTGGTCGTCCAGATCAGGGCTTCCACCCCGTCGAGCGCAGCAGGACCGGTATCGCTGGGACGCAGGGTCATTCGCACCGTGACAGCCGGATCCTGGCGCATCTTGTAGGCGTCGTCGAGCTTGCTCTCCTGATTCGACAACGGAGTCTGCTCGTACCAGGAGTACGGCAGCACGCGGTAGCCCTGGTAGATCAGGCCCTTGTCATGGAGCGCCTTGAACGCCCACATCACCGATTCCATGAAGTCGATGTCGAGGGTCTTGTAATCGTTGTCGAAGTCGACCCATCGAGCCTGGCGCGTCACGTACTCCCGCCACTCGTCGGTGTAGCGCAGCACCGATGCGCGGCAGTAGTCGTTGAACTTTGCGACGCCCATGGTCTCGATCTGGGACTTGTCGGTGATCCCGAGCTGGCGTTCGGCCTCCAGTTCCGCAGGCAGGCCGTGGGTGTCCCAGCCGAAGCGGCGATCGACCTTCTTGCCTCGCATCGTCTGGAAACGCGGAACGAGGTCTTTCACGTACCCGGTGAGGAGGTGGCCGTAGTGCGGCAGCCCGTTGGCAAAGGGGGGCCCGTCGTAGAAGACGAACTCAGGCGCGTCGGCCCGGTTGTCGATCGACGCCCGGAACGTGTCGTCGGCCTGCCAGTAGTCGAGTACTCGCTTCTCGACCTCGGGAAAAGACGGCGCTCCGGCCTTGGTTCCCCCGGTGAGATCGACCAGCGGGTACACGCGAGTTGCTGAGCCACTCGTCGATGGGGCTGATATCGGGTCCTGTGTGGTCACTACCGTCTCCTCGTGCGTCGGCTTTGCTGCCTGGCACGGGGACGAACCGATGATTCATCGGCCGCGGTACCACCCCGCTTGCGTCCGTGGGACGCCACTCGGTCGATCTGCCGGCGAGACGCCGGTAATCGTCGAGGCGTTGACGGACCTCACCCGCCCGGTTCTACTGGGGACCGCCAGGGCTGTCCTGTTCTTCCGAGAGCTCCCCGGTGATGGCCGGATCAACGCTGATGACAAGTCTAACGCGGCTTGTCGAGATGTATTTCCTCGGTGGGCGGGTCATCGTCGTAACGGTGACCCTGTACATCCGAGTGACCCGGCACATCCGAGTGACCCTGTGCATCCGAGTCCTGCTGATGCCCGCTCTGGTCTCGCACCTTATCGGCGGACCCGGGACTTGCCTGGTCGTCCGCGCCCGATTCTGGCCGGGCGTCGTGGTCGGCCTCATCAGAGTTCGACCGGCGGCCGAGCCCGATCAGGTCAGCCAGCAGGAATCCGACTCCGATCACGCACACCACGATGCACGCGACCGCGAGCCAGAGGACCCCGCTGATCAGCGCCGCCACCAACAGGACGAATCCCACCAGGGTGGCGCCCAGCGCCAGCACCAGCACGGATCAGACCCCGACGAGAATCAGTTGTTCGGCTTGCTGAATCCGCCGGAGTTGGTGAAACCACCATTGCCGGGATCGGACGAGAAAGCGTCGCCACCACGTGCGTTGTCCACCGGTGCGGCGCTTCCACGCTGCTGCAACTCTTCGAGCTGGGATTCGAGGTACGTCTTGAGCCGCGTGCGGTACTCACGCTCGAACGTCTTGAGCTGTTCGATTCGACCCTCGAGCACCGAGCGCTGCTGGTTGATCGTGCCCATGATCTCGGTGTGCTTGCGCTCGGCGTCGGCCTGCAGAGCGTCGGCCTTCTCCTGCGCCTGCCGGGTCTGGGTCTCGGCGCGCGACTGCGCGTCGGCCAGAATCGCCTCGGAGCGCTGACGGGCATCGCTCAGCATCGCCTCGGACTTCGAGCGGGCGTCGCCGACGAGAGCATCGGCACGTGCGCGTGCGTCGGCAACCATGGCCTCGGATTCGCTGCGCGCGTTGTTGGTCAGACGATCCGCGGTCTCCTGGGCCAGGCCCAGCACGCGGGCTGCCCGGATGCTCTGGTCCTCGTTGGAGGACTGCTGTGGCTGCTGCTGCGCCACCGGCTCAGGAGCGGGGGGCTGCTGCTTGGCGAAGGTCTGTGTCGCGGGCTCTTGCGCGGGCGCAGCCTTCTTGGCCTGGTCCACCTCGCCTTCGAGCTCCTCGACGCGCTGCTTCAAGTCGGAGTTCTCTTCGATCAGACGCGCCAGTTCAGCTTCTACGAAGTCGAGGAACTGATCGACTTCGTCCTCGTTGTAGCCGCGCTTACCGATCGGCGGTTTGCTGAACGCGACGTTGTGCACATCAGCTGGTGTCAGCCGCATTGGTCGGTCCCCTTATACCTTGTATCGAACATTGGTCTGCTTGTCTGGAGGTGCTGGCTGGCGTAGTCACCGCCCATGAATTCACTTCTGACGCGACCCAGATCATGGATCAGTCAGCCATATTATTCACGATCGACATCTAGCCTGTAACTGGCGTCCATCCTGTCACACTAGAACCGTTCGTCGCACCCTTTGGTTGCTATGTCGAAATCAAACGGGTGTCAAAACGCACTATTTACTTCGGCGCGTCCCGAGTTTGTGACCCGTTCGTTATCAACCTACTCGATACTAATGCCCCCGCTTGCCATCCGGGGGTACGACCCGCAGTCGAATCCGACTAAGCGGCGACCAACGACATCGCGATGAGAACAACGATCATCGTGATCATCAGCGAGAGGTCCAGGCGAACGGGTCCGAGCGGGATCGGCGGCAGGATTCGGCGAAGGGCCTTGATGGGTGGGTCTGTCGTGGTGAAGACAGTTTCGATGACCACCACCGAGGCTCCGGTGGGTCGCCACTCTCGGGCGAAGGTTCGCACCAATTCGATCACCAACCGACCGAGCAGAAGCAGCCAGTAGATGAAAAGGAGGTAGTAAATAATTTCGCGTGCGATCGTCACGCCACAACTCTGCCCGATTTCGGTCCCGGATGTGAAAACGACAGGCCGGCGGGCCCGTCGGCCGACCTACTGGTGGTTGTAGAAACCGGTTTCGGCGATCCTCTTGCGATCCTCGGGCGAGACGTCGATGTCGGCAGGAGCCAGCAGAAACACCTTGGTGGCCACCTTGTCGAACGAGCCGTGCAACGCGAACGCGAGGCCGGCGGCGAAGTCGACGAGGCGCTTGGCGTCGGCGTTGCTCATCTCCACGAGATCCATGATCACAGGGCTACCGTCGCGGAACCGCTCGCCGATCGTGCGTGCCTCGGCGTAGCTGCTGGGCCGCAGAGTGGTGATCTTGCCGAGCGGGTTGCCTTCTTCGAAGACCCGGTCGAGTTCTGCGCGCGGGTCGATGGCGAGGGCGCCGCGGGTGGAGGGGCCACCGACCGCGGAGGGCCGGGTGCCGACCGTGCGTGTGGCGAGCGGTTCGAGGCGGCCCGTCATCCGTGCCGGCGCGGGGGCAGCCGCGTAACGGTCGATCGATTCGAACTGCGGGCGCCGGGAGCCGGCGTAGGCGTACTCGGGAACGCGCTCGTATTCACCGTCCCGGAAGTCAGCTTCGCGGTAGTCGCGGTCGTCCACGTCGTCGCGATACTCGGCGCGGTAATCGCTCTCGCGGAAGTCTGCCTCGTCACGGTAGTCGCGCTCGTAGCGGCGCGACCGCGCCGGAGCGGGATCGTCAAGGTAGTCGTCTTCGTAGTCACCGGGAGGGACCATGCCGAAGTACGCCTTGAACTTGTGGATGGTGCTCATCGCAATTCCTCTTTCAGCCGCGGCCGGTACTCGACAACTCCTGCAGTCCTGTTGCCACTGTTAGTCATGTTGTCGCTGTTACTGATGTGACTAACCGTTATGGCGAGATTAGCGGCCTGTCCCCCATGATCGCGGTACCGACACGCACGCAGGTTGATCCGTGTTGCACTGCGATCTCCAGGTCCCCCGACATACCGGCGGACAGCTCCCGCGCCTCGGGGTGCTGCGCCACGAAATCGTGATGGATGGTTGCTGACGCCGCCATCCATCGGTCCGCCGAACCGTGCAGCGGAGCGATGACCATCAGCCCGCACAGCACCAGGTTGGGTAGTTCGGCGATCGACTCGGCCAGCTCGGCGAGGTCGCTTTCCGCTACTCCCCCACGGCCTTTCGCCTCGTCATCGTCGAGGCCGACCTGAATCAGCACCTCCAACGCGGCAGCGCGGTCACCATTGTCGAGGGCGACGCCGGTGGCGCGGTCGAGGGTTTGCGCCAACTTCAGGCTGTCCACCGAATGCACTCGATCAGCCCAGCGCGCAACGGACTTGGCCTTGTTGCGCTGCAGTTGACCGATCATGTGGAAGCGCAGGTCCGTGCGGCCGGTGGCGGTCCGCACATCTTGGGCCTTCCGGCCGGCCTCGGGTTCACGGGACTCACCGAACTCGCTGGCACCGGCCTCGATCAGCGCCAGCACGTCCGCTGCAGGGAAGAACTTCGTCACCGGCAGCAGTGCGACATCGGCGGGAGAACGACCGGCCGCGACACACGCCTCGTCCACCCGCAGGCGGACGCCGGCCAGATTGGCCGCCAGTTGCGACGCCCGTGCAGGGGACACCGGCTCCTGATCAGGCACTGCCACTGTCCATCCAGATCACACAGGCCAGCCGGCCGGTGGGATTGTCGCGGCGATGACTGAACAGCGCCGGGTCTTCGATGGTGCACCGCGGGTCCTCGGCCACCGCCGAGACGCCCGAGGACAGGAGCTGACGGCGAATCCCGGCACGCAGGTCCAGTCCGGGAGTCCCCTTGGCGGTGCGGGTGGCGCTGCCGGGGAGGTGCTTTTCGACATCTGCCTGCATCTGCGCGGGCACCTCGTACTGACGACCGCTGGCGGCGGGGCCGAGGAACGCACCGATCCGGCTCACCTTGGCGCCGGCTTCCTCCATGGCCTCGAGCGTGCGGGGAATGATCCCGATGCGCGCTCCGACCCGGCCGGCGTGCACCGCGGCGATCACACCCGCCGTCTCGTCACTGAGCATCACCGGCACGCAATCAGCACTGAGGACGGCCAACGCGAGGTCGGGCGTGGTGGTGATCAACGCATCGGTGGCAGGCACTGCGCCCGTCACCGGCTCGTCTACCCGAGTCACGTTGCGGCTGTGGATCTGCTCCATCCACACCATGCGTGCCGGGTCCACGCCAATCTTCTCGGCGAGGCGAAGCCGATTGCGGCGCACCGCATCCGGATCGTCGCCCACGTGGTCACCGAGATTGAACGACGCGTACGGACCGGTGGAGACACCACCGGACCGGGCGGTGACAACCCGCCTGATCCGTATCCCCACTGCGGGGCTCAGCGCTTCATGAACGGTGGGACATCCACCTCGTCGTCGGCCTCGTCGAGACCGTGAGCCGGACGCGACGAGCCGTTGCGCGACGAGCGGTCGTCGGTGAACGGGTCACCGGCGGGCACCTGCGCGAACAGCGGGTCACGCCGTTCGGTGGTGTTGCCACCTGCCGACACCGACCCGGCACGTGCCGAACCGACCGAGCCACTCGTACGTGCGGCAGCGGTCGCAGCAGATTCGACCGGTTTGCGTGCGGGCGAACCACTGTCGAAGCCGGCGGCGATCACCGTCACCCGCACCTCGTCGCCGAGGTTGTCGTCGATGACCGTGCCGAAGATGATGTTCGCGTCGATGTGTGCGGCTTCCTGCACCAGCGTCGCTGCCTCATTGATCTCGAACAGGCCGAGATCGCTTCCGCCGGCGATCGAGATCAGCACGCCGTGAGCACCTTCCATGGAGGCCTCGAGCAGCGGGGAGTTGATCGCCGACTCGGCGGCCTTCGTCGCCCGCGACTCGCCCCGCGCCGAACCGATGCCCATCAGGGCACTGCCTGCATTGCTCATCACACCTTTGACGTCGGCGAAGTCGACGTTGATCAGACCCGGCGTGGTGATCAGATCGGTGATGCCCTGCACACCGTTGAGGAGAACCTCGTCGGCGCTGCGGAAGGCATCCATCAAACTGACTGCGGCATCACCCATCTGGAGCAGCCGGTCGTTGGGGATCACGATGAGGGTGTCGCATGATTCACGCAGTGCGGCGATACCGACCTCTGCCTGGCCACCACGGCGCTTTCCCTCGAAGGAGAACGGGCGGGTCACGACACCGACCGTGAGTGCACCCAGTTTGCGCGCGATGCTCGCGACGACAGGAGCGCCACCGGTTCCGGTACCGCCACCCTCACCCGCGGTGACGAACACCATGTCGGCGCCCTTGATCAGTTCCTCGATCTCATCCTTGGCATCTTCGGCGGCGCGGCGTCCCACCTCCGGATCGGCGCCGGCGCCGAGGCCACGCGTCGAGTCGCGGCCGACGTCGAGTTTGACGTCGGCGTCGCTCATCAGCAGGGCCTGTGCGTCGGTGTTTATCGCGATGAACTCGACCCCCTTGAGGCCTTGTTCGATCATGCGGTTGACGGCATTGACTCCGCCGCCGCCAATACCGACGACCTTGATCACGGCAAGGTAGTTGTGCGGGGGCGTCATAGCGCTCGCCTTCCTTTTGTTTCGATCCGAACCATCTGGCTCTACTGCTCGCACCCACCGGGACCAAAACCCTCAACCTAAACCACAGGCTTAGAGTTATGTCAAGTAGTCACGTGCTGGGGGAAACGCTAGGCACCATCGGACTGCGGAGCCAGCAAGCGCTGCGGCGTGTCGCCAAGAACCGAAGAAATCGGGCTCGAAATCTACTTGAAGGTCGGATTCTGTGGGCTCGACACGTTGTACTCGGTGCCTTCCTGCCCCAGAACGTGCCGGAGTGTCTCCGCCTTTTCACCGTTGCGTTCGTCGTCGCCCCACACCACGGTGCGATTGTCCTTGAGCTGCAGCACGATGTTCACCGGCGAAGTGACCTCGATACGGGCGACCTGGTCGGCCACGTAGGCGGGGACCCCGGTCATCACACTGAGCGCCGCGCGGGTCGAAGGATCTCCGGAACCGGGATTCGACGTGACCAGTTCGGCCAGGCCCGGCGGTGGATCCTGTTGCGCGAACTCGAAGCCCAACTTGTCCATCAGGTATCGCTTGCCGTCTCGCTCGGTGAAGACCACCGGCTGGCGTTCGACCACGGAGACGGTGATGGTCGACGGATACTCGCGCTTGACCCGCACCGTGGCCACGCGCGGGATCATCGACACCCTTTGGGCCGCAGCTGCGGTGTCCACCTGCATCAGCGGCTCGCCCTTCGAAAGTGCTGCTGCGGCAACGATCTCCGGAGACTGCACAATCGAGTTACCCGTCACCTCTATGGTTCGAACCGACATCAGAGGAGAGAAGTAGGCCACTGCCGTCAGTGCGATCACCACGACGATGGCGCCCACTGTGAGCAGCAGTAGTCGCAGACCACTGACGCCCCGTGCGCGACGGGAGGCTCCGGCTCCTCGGCGAGGCTTCCGCTCGACCGAACCGGGTTCGTCGCGGTCGGCCGGCTCGTCGGGTTCGCGGTCGGTTCCACCGTCGACTGTCACGTCGGCCAGGTCCGTGAGATCGTCGGGCTCGGTCAGTTCGTCAGGGTGCGACTGGCCCTTCGGGTCCACCGGAACGCCGCCCGATCCCTTGGCATCTCGATGATCGCCGCGTCTGCCGCTGCCCCGGTGGGGCCGGCGCCGCTCGCTCATCGGCCACCTTTCGGCGTCCCGCCATCAGCTCTGTGATGCCCCCGATCACGCAGAGCCTCCACGATCTCGGCGGCCTGCATCGTCACATCGCCGGCGCCGATGGTCAGGATCACATCGTCGGGAGCAGCCATGTCGGCAACCTGACCGGGCAGCGCCGAGACATCGGGCTGAAAGGCAACGGGTTTGGTGATCTGGTCGGCGATGGTCAGACCCGAGACGCCCGGGATCGGTTCCTCCCGAGCACCGTAGACGTCGAGCACGATCACCTGGTCGGCCAGACTCAGCGCCTCGGCGAACTCACGGGCAAAGGTTTCGGTGCGCGAATACAGGTGCGGCTGGAATATCGCCACCACGCGGCCGCCGTCTGCGTCCACCATGTCCCGGGCCGCGGTGAGCACAGCGCGCACTTCGGTGGGGTGATGGGCGTAGTCGTCGAAGACGCGTATGCGTCCGACTCGGCCACGGAGCTGGAAACGACGGTGTACTCCGGCGAAACCCTCGACACCCTCGATGACGCCCGAGACCGGCGCCCCCAGGCACACACCCGCGATCATCGCGGCAATTGCATTGAGCGCCATGTGTTTGCCGGGAACGGTCAGGATGATGGACCGCTCCTGTACATCGCCGTCGACATCGGTGAACCGCACCTTCGCGATGCCACCGCTGGCCCGGCTCTGCCAATCGAGCAACTGGACGGTGAGTCCCACACCACCGGCCAGGTGCGCCTGGGTACCTTCGCCGTATCCGAGCACGGACACCCCACGCTCGGCCATCCGCGCAGCCACCCTGCCGGCCAGCGCAGCCGAGCCGGGATCGTCCAGGCACACGATCAAAGCGCCACCGGGGTTGATCCGGTCGGCGAAGTCATCGAACACCTGCACGTAGGCCTCGGTGGTCCCGAAGAAATCGAGGTGGTCGGACTCAACGTTGGTCACGACCGCGACGTCCGGGCTGTACTGGAGCAGCGAGCCGTCGCTCTCGTCGGCTTCGGCGACGAACACGTCGCCGGAGCCGTGATAAGCGTTGGTACCGGACTCGTTCAGCTCGCCTCCGACGGCGAACGACGGCTCGAAGCCGCAGTGCTGCAACGCGACCACGGCCATCGAAGTGGTGGACGTCTTTCCGTGGGTGCCCGCGATGAGCAGGTTGCGATGACCTTCCATGAGCGTCGCCAACACCGCCGGCCGCAGCAGCACCGGGATATCCAGTTCACGCGCGGCGACGAGTTCGGGATTCGTCTTCGGGATCGCCGCGAAGGTCGTGACGACCACGGTGGGCCCACCCTCGAGCAATTCGAGTGCCGAGCGGTCGTGACCGATCTGTATCTTGGCGCCGCGAGTCCGGAGATCGATGACGGCGCGTGAATCCTTGGCATCACTACCCGACACCTGTCCCCCGCGCGCCAGCAGGATGCGTGCCAACCCGGACATTCCGGCCCCACCGATACCGACCATGTGCACACGTGAGAGTTGCGGTGGCAGAGCTTGCTCGACATCGGTGGTCGAGGTCTCATTCATGTCGACCCCCCGGAGCGATGCGCCTGTGCGAGCTCGATGCCGGCCCTAGCCACGGCCTGGGCAGCACCCCGAGCTCCTGCGCCGGCCGCAGCCTTCGACATCGCGGCCAGCCGGCCGGGATCGGTCAGCAGGGGTGGAATGGTGCGGGCCACGTAGTCAGGCGTGAGATCGGCGTCGTCGACCAAGATCCCGCCACCGGCCGACACCAGCGGTGCTGCGTTCAACCGCTGCTCCCCATTGCCATGTGGCAGGGGCACGTAGACCGCGGGGAGTCCGGTGGCCGACACCTCGGCAACCGTCATCGCTCCCGATCGACAGATCGCCAGGTCTGCGGCGGCGTAGGCCAGATCCATCCGCGAGATGTACGGCAGCGCCACATAGGGACACTCGGCCTCGAACGGTTCGAGCGTGTTCTTCTTGCCGTAAGCGTGCAACACACCGATCTTGTTGTCCGCCAACACCTCAGCGGCGCCCCGCACCGCAGTGTTCAAACTCAGGGCGCCCTGCGATCCCCCGAACACCAACAGGGTCGGTGCATCGGGGTCGAGTCCGAAGAACTCACGGGCCTGCGCACGAAGACCTGCGCGGTCCAGGTCCGAGATGGATGCCCGTACCGGAATGCCGACGACTTCCGCATCCAGACCCGAGCCGGGCACGGCGGCGAGCACCCGCTGTGCCAGCCGAGCGCCGACCTTGTTGGCCACGCCTGCACGTGCATTGGCCTCGTGGATGACCACCGGCACCCGCCGCGAACGCGGGCGCATCCGGGCAGCGATATAGGCCGGTAGCGCCACGTATCCGCCGAATCCGATCACCACATCGGCGTTCACCTCGTCGAGAACTCGACGGGTGGCCGCCACCGAAGCGCGAAGCCGTAGCGGCAGCCTGGCCAGATCGGCGTTGGGCTTGCGGGGCAGCGGGACGGGCGGGATCAGTTCGAGCCGGTAGCCGCGCTCCGGGACCAGGGTGGTCTCCAGACCGCGAGCGGTGCCGAGCGCTGTGACCTCGATACCCGGATCGAGGTCGCGCACGGCATCGGCGACAGCCATCGCCGGCTCGATGTGTCCGGCGGTCCCACCGCCTGCGACCACGATCGACAACGGACGGGTCGACTCACTCACTTCGGGTACCGCCGCAGATGCGGGTCCGGTCACCGCCACCGTTCCGGATCCCGGTAACGCGGTGCCGGGGTGCTCCCACGGCGAGGATCTTGTTGCTGACGCTGTCGGGCATACGGGTCATTCTTGCGCAGGGGCCGAGCCCGTGTCTGCGGTGGGCTGGCGGCCGAGGCATCTGCAGGCTTGCGCAGGGGTCGGGCCCGTGTCTGCGGTGGGCTGGCGGCCGAGGCATCTGCAGGCTTGCGCAGGGGCCGAGCCCGTGTCTGCGGTGGGCTGGCGGTACCGCCATATCCCCAGTCCTGCTGCCTCGGGACCCCACGCCCGCGCCCGGCCCGCTGTGGTGGCGGGTAACTGCGTGGCGGCTGCGTACCACGGGTCCGACGCCGAGCGGGTTCGGCGACCGCGGCCCTACGGGCGCGGGCGGCCGGGCGTGAATCCTGCTTCCCCCTGCGACGATCGAGTCGTTCGCGGAGCACCTCGGCGCGCGTTTGCGAGTACGGGACCGGATTGGGCAGTCGCAACATCCGACCGAAACGACCATCTCCCCCGGCAGCCAACGCGGCAACCGCCTCGGGTTCGTGTCGTGCTGCGTTCGCGAGCAGGCCGAACATCACCAACGTGGTGAAAGTGGACGTGCCACCGGCCGACAACAGGGGCAGCTGGATACCTGTGACCGGCAGGAGACCGACAACGTAACCGATGTTGATCAAAGCCTGGGCAGTGACCAGCACGGTGATTGTTGCTGTCAGCAGCCGCAGGAACGGGTCCACCGAGCGTGAGGCGATGCGCAGACCCACGTACGCGAGAAGTCCGAACAGGAGCAGGACGACAACGCCGCCGATGAGTCCGAGCTCTTCACCGATGATCGCGAAGATGAAGTCGTTGTGGGCGTTCGGGAGGTAGTTCCATTTGGCGCGACTCTGGCCGAGTCCTTCACCGAAGACACCTCCGTTGGCGAGGGCGTAACCTGCCTGTCGCGCTTGATATCCCGCGCCCTGCGGGTCGTCGATGTGTCCGAGGAAGCTCTGCACGCGTTCACTTCGGTATCCGGCGGTCATCGCCAGGACACCGGCCGCGAGCACACCGGTGGCGGCAAATGACAAGAACACCTTCACCGGCAGGCCGGCAAACCACAGCAGCGCACCGACGATGACCGCGATGGTGATGGTGGTACTCAGGTTCGGCTCGAGGATGATGAGCACGCAGACCAAGAAGGAGACCGGAATCAGCGGGACCAGCAATTCGCGAAGCGATGCGTTGTCACGCCGACGCGACGCCAACAGGTGAGCGCCCCATACACACAGGGCGACTTTGGCGAGTTCCGACGGTTGGACCGACAAGCCACCGACGGTGAACCACCGCCGCGAACCCTGGACCAGACTGCCGATGCCCGGCACCAGAACGAGCATGAGCATGATCGTCGCGACGATCATGGCGGGCGCAGCCAACCTGCGCATCAACCTGATCGGCATCCGGACGGCGAGGTAGAACAGCACCACACCGAGCGCGGCGAACACCAGCTGCGTGGTGAACAGCCCATAGGACGATCCGGTCTTCGAGTACCCCTCGACCGAGGAAGCCGACAACACCATCACCAGACCGAACGAGGTCAACAGCACGGTCAGCGTGACAATGAGATGGAACGAGGCGAGCGGGCGGCTCAAGACTCCGGAGATCGCCGTGACGACGTTGCCGATGCCTTCGGCGAACGTGATGACCCTGCGTTCGGGACGACTGCGGGTAGTCGATGCACCGGCCGCCGGCTTGTCGTCGGCGACAGAATCCGTTCCGGCAGAATCTTTCTCACCGGTCGCTGAATCCGACTCCGTGCCGTCGGCATCGGCGGCCTCGTCGAACGTCGAGTCGTCGGCAGCCTGATCGTCGGGCGAAAGCCCGGTTGTTGTGGGTTCTTCGGGATCGAGTCCGCGCGGCATCAGGATGCCCCCAACACACGCGCACCCGGTAGGGCGCGAGCGCTGGCGGCAAACGCATCACCACGGACTCCGTAACCGGCGAACATGTCGAGTGAGGCCGCGGCGGGAGCCAGCAGGACCGCGTCCGGTGTGTCCGGGTCGGCAACGCACATCTCCCAGGCGGCGCGCACCGCCCTGGCCATGACGGCAGTGGGGTCAGCAGTGTTCACCGCCCCATCTTCCCCTGTTACTACTGTGACTGTTGGTACCAGAGGGGCGTGTCGTGTCATTGCGTCGGCAATGATGTCGCGATCGGCTCCGATGATCACCACCCCGGCGAGCCGATCGCGAACCGCGACGACGAGGTCGTCCACCGAAGCCCCCTTGAGGAGCCCTCCGGCCAGCCACACAACACGGCGATGTCCCCTGATGGACGCGAGCGCGGCGTGAGGATTGGTGGCCTTGGAATCGTCGATGAAGGTCGTGGAGTCGATGACCGCAATCGGCGTGCTGCGATGACCGCCGACGGTGAACGATTCGAGGCCCTCTTCCACTGCCTCTGGTCCGACACCGATAGCCCGGCACAGTGCTGCCGCTGCCAGCGCATTCAACTGTCCCGACGGGCCGGTCGGCCGGACCTTGTCCAAGGCGATCAACGCGACAACAGAGTTGTCGCCGCTCTCGTCCCAGTCCACCCGATCAACGAGTTGTCCGTTGGAGACCCCGAGCTCGCCAGGGTGCGGGGTGCCGAGCCGGAACCCCACGGTCCGAGCACCTTCGGCTGTTGCGGCAAGGATGCCGGCGACCGGGTCGTCGAGCCCCACAACGGCAATCGGCCCGGACAACGCGACCGACTTCGCCTTGATGTAAGCCGACATGGAACCGTGCCAGTCGAGGTGATCTTCGGCGATGTTGAGCACGGCACCTGCGGTCGGTTGCACCGATGGCGCCCAGTACAGCTGGAACGACGAGAGTTCGACCGCCAGGACGTCCGATCGCGGCTCGGCCACCAGGGCATCGAGCACCGGCAGACCGATGTTGCCGCACGCGCTCACCGACGCGCCCGCAGCGGTCATGATGGCCTCGACCATGCCTGTGGTGGTGGTCTTGCCGTTGGTCCCGGTCACCACGAGCCACTGCCGCGGCGGCCCGGTGATGCCGGACCGGTCGACGTGCCAGGCCAGTTCGACCTCACCCCACACGGGTAGACCGGCATCCGCCGCGGCGACCAGCATCGGATTGTCAGGACGAAAGCCCGGAGAGGTGACCACGAGATCGAAGTCATCAACCCACGCGTCCCGCGCGAGGATCTCGTCCACCGTGGATGCTGCGGCTCCGAGCTCCACGAGTGGACGTGTGGCCTTGCTGTTGTTGTCGCACACCGTCACCGATGTGCCCTGGCCGAGCAGGAACCGGACAGCGGAAGCGCCGGCAATGCCGGCGCCTGCCACCAGGACACGTTGTCCCCACGGCGTGCCGGTGCCGGAGACGGGCACGGTCATCCTCCGCTGGCCGCCAGGAACTCGCTGTAGAACAGCGACAATCCCAAGGCACAGGCGATGGCCGTGAGCAACCAGAACCGGATGATGACCGTTGTCTCCGCCCACCCCGACAGTTCGAAGTGGTGGTGGAACGGCGCCATTCGGAACACTCGTCTACCGGTGGTCCGGAACACTGCGATCTGGATGACAACCGAGATGATCTCGGCGACGAACAGTGCGCCCACCACAACCATCAGCAGTTCGGTGCTCGTGGTGATGGACAGCCCGGCCAGCATCCCTCCGAGCGCGAGCGATCCGGTGTCGCCCATGAATATCTTGGCCGGAGCGGCGTTCCACCACAGAAAGCCGAGGCACGCGCCGCCACCGGCGACCGCGATCAACGCCAGGTCCAGAGGGTCGCGGACCGTATAGCAGCCGGGTTCGGCCGTCTTGGGTCCACCCACGCAGGCATTTCGGTACTGCCAGAACGTGACCAGCACGTACGAGCCGAGGACCATCGCCATCGATCCTGCGGCCAGACCGTCGAGACCGTCGGTGAAGTTCACCGCGTTCGACCACGCCGACACCACCAGCCAGCAGAAGACGACAAACAACACCGAACTCATCGTGATGGCGTCGATGTCACGCACATACGACAGCTGGGTGCTGGCGGGCGTGTAGCCGGCCTCGTTGCGAAACTGCAGTGCCAGGATGCCGAAGAGCAGGGCCGCGATCAGCTGGCCGACCGATTTGGCCGTCTTGTTCAGGCCCAGGTTGCGTTGCTTACGGATCTTGATGAAGTCGTCGAGGAAACCGACGATGGCCAAAGTCGTCGCGAGCGACAGCACGAGGACACCAGAGGCCGTCGGTCCGCTCCCATCGGTCAGGAGACCGACGAGATGCGCGCCCCAGTAGCCCGCCCAGAGTGCCGCGACAATGGCGACGCCGCCCATCGAGGGCGTACCGCGTTTGGTCTGATGACTCTTGGGGCCCTCGACCCGGATCTCCTGGCCGAATCCCTGCCTCGAGAAGACCTTGATCAGCACCGGCGTCAGCAGAATCGCCACAGCCAGCGAGATCACGCCCGCAATCAGGATCTGCCTCACCTATAAGTCCTCACCTGTTCAAATGCCATCAGTTATTCGGACCCTTGTCGCATCAGGAGTTTGTCGGCCGGGACGTGCTCGTCCAACGCCTCGACCAGCCCCAACTCGCGTCCACCCATCACCAGCACCACGTCGTGCTCGCCGAGTTGAGCGTCCAGTATCTCCATCGCCTGCTCCGTTGCCGACACCAGGACCGCTTCAGAGCCCCACGATCCTTCCATGACCGCACCCTGGTGCAGGCCGTGCATGGCCCGGGATGTCCCCACACAGATGATCTGACCGATGTCCAGACGCACGGCCAGCCGTCCCAATTCGTCGTGGGCGACAACCCAGGACGTCATCGCGGATCGATCGTCGGGGTCGAACCCGGCGGGTTTGTCGAGTTCGCCCAGCACGGCCCAGCTGCGCCGACCGGGTGCTGCATGTACGGCATCGGCGAGCTGTCGCAACCCCGCCCGCACGCTTGCGGTGTCAAACGCACCCGATGTCATGACCCACCTCCCGGCGGTGAATCCGGCCGGATGACGAGGTCGTCGATGGCCTCGGCCAACACCTGCCGGTCATCGAACGGGTACTTGACGCCATCGATCTCCTGCCCCGCCTCATGGCCTTTGCCCGCGATCAGAACCACGTCGCCCGGTTCCGCCCAGGCCACCGCAGCGCGGATTGCCTCACGCCGGTCCCCTATCTCGCGCACCGGCGCGGCGCCGGCCGGCCGTTCGGCCTCTGCCACTTCGTGAGCCCCCGCCAGCACCTGCGCGCGGATGTCGTCGGGACGTTCGGTGCGTGGATTGTCGTCCGTGATGACAACGAGTTCGGCGCCACGAACCGCAGCTGCGCCCATCAACGGCCGTTTCCCGGTGTCCCGGTCACCGCCTGCCCCGACCACAACGGCCAGCCGCCCGTCGATCTGGCTCCGCAACGTGGCGATCACCGCCTCGAGCGCTGCGGGCTTGTGGGCGTAGTCCACCACGGCCAGAAAAGCCTGGCCGCGATCCACCTTCTCCACCCGCCCGGGCACCGCGACTCCGGCGATCGCGTCGATCACCGTCCGGACCGAGATGCCGATGTGGTCGCAGATCGCCAGCGCGGTCAACGCGTTGGCGACGTTGTAGCGCCCAGGCATCGGAACGGTCATCGAATAGGTGTCGCCGGACGGGCCGGTGACGGTGACGCTCTGGCTGCCGTCGGCGGCGACCTGCGAGTCGGACGCGTGCCAGTCGGCCGCGACACCGGTGGTCGACAGGGTGATCGCGTCAGGCCCGGCAACGCCGGCCATCTCCCTGCCCCACTCGTCGTCGACACACACCACCGACCGCAGGGCGCGTACCGGTGAATCAGGCTGGAAAAGCAGGGATTTCGCGTTGAAGTAGTCACGCATCGTCGGATGGAAGTCCAGATGATCCTGCGACAAGTTGGTGAACGCGCCTACGGCAAACGCACAGCCGTCGACCCGGCCGAGTGCCAGCGCGTGGCTGGACACCTCCATCACCACCGAGTCCACCCCCTGCTCCACCATCGCGGCGAGAAGGCCCTGCAGTTCCGGTGCTTCCGGGGTCGTCAGGGCGCTCGGCTGCCGAATGCCCGCGATTCTCGTCTCGACCGTTCCGATCAGCCCCACCGACTGCCCGGACGCCATCAACGCTGCTTCTGTCAGATAGCTGGTGGTGGTCTTGCCGGAGGTCCCGGTGATCCCGATGACGGTCAGACGCCGCGACGGCTGCCCGTAGATCCGGGAACTCAGATCGCCGAGAACCTGCCGCGGATCGGGGTGTACCAGCACAACACAGTCCAGCGGGCCGTCGAGACCCTGGATGATCGCGCTGCCCGCCGGATCGGTGAGCACAGCGGTGGCGCCGGCTGCCAGTGCATCTGCGGCGAACTGGGCGCCATGGAAACGGTTGCCGGGCAACGCCGCGAACAGATCTCCACGACGCACATCCTGGGCACGCAGGGTGACCCCGGTGACCGGCGTGCGTTCGTCGACCGAACCGATCAGATCCATCCGTGCGTGGCAGGCAGCCGACAGCACCGACACTTCGGTCGGGGCGACCACGGCAGGGCGCAACACCGAGTCATCGGAAGAAGACATTCGATCAACATACCGCCGGCGGGTCACTCGGCTCGCAGCACCAGCGGCGGCGTCGGCTGCGCCGACATCGGCACCTGCTCGCGCTGCAGCATCCAGGACGCAATGCTCTGGAAGAGCGGAGCAGCACTCTGACCGCCGGTGCCGTCACTGCTGCGGGTGGGCGCGTCGAGCATGATCCCGATCACGTACCGGGGGTTGTCGGCCGGGGCTATCCCGGCAAACGTGATGTTGTAGCTCGACTGCGAGTAGCAACCGCAATCGGGGTCGACCTGCTGGGCGGTACCCGTCTTCCCGCTGATCTGATAGCCCGGGACCTCGGCTTTGGCGCCCGTACCCATCTGAACGCCCATCGGGTCGTTCTGGATGGTCGCGCGGAACATGTCCCGCACCGTCCGAGCTGTCTGCGGGCTCACCACCTGCACACCCTCGGGCGCCGGCAGCTGGCCGTCCTGGCCTGTCCCCTCGATCGACTTGATGATGCGGGGCGGAACGCGCAGACCGTCGTTGGCGATCGCCTGGTACATCGCTGTCATCTGCAGCAAGGTCATCGTGAGGCCTTGTCCGATGGGCAGATTCGCGAAGGTGCCTCCCGACCACTGGGACCGTGCCGGCACCACGCCGGCACTTTCGGCGGGGAGCCCGACGTCTGATCGCTGACCGAGGCCGAAACGCTTGACCATGTCGGCGAATCGGTCCTCACCCACCTCATCGGCGAGCATGAGTGTTCCGACGTTCGACGACTTACCGAAGATTCCCGTGGTGGTGTAGGGCTCGACACCGTGCGACCAGGCGTCCTTCACCGTGACATCGGCCATGTCGATACTGCCCGGCACCTGATGCACCTCGGTCGGGTTGGTGATCCCGTATTCGATGGCAGCAGCCGCCGTGATGATCTTGTTCACCGACCCCGGTTCGAAGGGCGAGGTGATCGGCAGGTCACCCAGCTGCGCGTTGTCCTGCTCATCGAGCGGCTTGGCGGGGTTGAAGGTGCCGTCGTTCGCCATCGCGAGGACCTCGCCCGTCTTCGCGTCGAGCACCACCGCCGAGGCGTTCTTGGCCTTCGACAGTTTCTTGGCCTTCTCGACCTCGTTCTGGACGTACCACTGGATGTCGGAGTCGATGGTGAGTTCGACGGTGCCACCGTCGACCGAAGGATGCAGGTTCCTCGAGCTGCCGGGGATCACTGCGCCATCGGAGCCGCGGTCGTAGGTCCGCGATCCATCGGTGCCCGAGAGGATCGCATCCATGGACGACTCGAGCCCGATCAGTCCGTTGCCGTCGAAGTCGACGTCGCCGACGATGTTCGCCGCCAGTGACCCACCCGGGTAGAGGCGCACGTCCTGTCGCTCGGATCCCACCTCCGGGAATTCGTCGATGATCTTGCCTGCCGCCTCGGGGCTGATTGCCCGGGCGAGGTAAACGAAAGTTTCGTTGCTGCGCAACAACTCTTTGATCGAATCCTGGTCGTACTCACTACCCAGTTCCCCACTGATGCCCGCCGCGATCTGGTCGATGCGTTCGTCGACACCGGGCAGACTGGGGTTCTTCTTGTTCGTCTCTTCGATCTCTTTGCGGACCTTCACAGGCTGAAAGGTCAGGGCACGGGCGTCATCGGTGTACGCGATCGCCTTCCCGTTGCGGTCCTCGATCGCGCCACGCTTGGCCGGGAGCACCTCGGTGACCGCCCGCTGACTCGCCGCCTCTGCAGACAATCCCGAGGCATCCACGACCTGCAGCATCACCATCTTGATCGCGACCACCGCCACGATCAGGACGATCACCAGGCTGGCGAGTCGATGCCGCACCAGGAACTGGCGTCCGGCCCGAAGCGCCTGTTGATTCGAATGCTGGGAACCGCCGATCGGGAAGCCGGTCCGAGTTGCTGCCGACCGACCCGCCGCCACATTGTCGCCCTCGCGGGCACCAGTTCCACTCTTGCCTTGCCGACCCCGGGGCCGCCGGGCCGCCCCGGCGCGGTCTCGGCCGGTGGCCCGCTGACGGGCGCGCCGATCGTGATCGCGTGTGGGGCGCGTCATCGCGGGCACCCGGGGCCACGACGCCCGTCGGCGGTGGCGTTCGTCGCTCGGGAGCACGTCATGGTTGTCAATTCTCTGCTCCGCTAACGGGTTTGCCCCGAATTTGATCCCGGCGCGCCGCCGGTTGGGGGAAGAACATTGGTGAATCCGGGCGTGGTGGCCGGATTTGCCGGAGTCTGCGGCTGGGCCGGTATCGGGCCGCCGGTCGGCTCCTCCGGCGACGCACCGTTCACCGGGGCACCCTGCTCGACCGGAGCGCCCAGTTGAACCGGGGTGCCCTGTTGAACCGGGGTACCCTGCTGGCCCGGAGTCGGGGCAGGCGACTCAGGCGATCGGTCCGAAGTCGCCGGGGAGGTCGAACGCGGAGTGTCGTTGAGCGAGGGCGCTTTTGGACCGTCCGCAGGCGTTATGTCGCCGACAACCGTCGATCTGCCGTCGGTGCCGACGACCAGGCGCGGTACGTCTGTGACGGGGATCATCCCGAGACGCCCTGCCTTGTCGGACAATTCGGGCGCGGAATCGCCTGACTCGTAGGTCTTGACGAGGGCGTTGAGACGGTCCGACAGCTGCTCGTTCTGCTCCCTGGCCACACCGAGTTGATACGAGTCCTGAGCCGATTTCGTCGACAGCCACAAGGTGAGGGCCAAACCGGCCAACAGCAACCCCACCACCACCACCGCAAAGGGGATCCGCCGTGCGGCCTTGATCGGCGACGTGAAAAGGCGAGCGACGACATTCGAATCTCGTTCATTCGCAACGGTTTCACCCGACCCCCGCAGGGCATCGCGTCGGTCACGCGACCGCTCTGACGCATTCGGCTCGCGCACAAGGCGTTTGCGTCGACGCTCGAGGGCCCTCTGCGCGGCCGCCGATCGCTGCCGGGTATCGGGCTCGGCCGTACGACGGCTCCGGGCACCGGGCTGATCATCGACTACGGTCACGGATTCCTCCTGGCGATTCGTTCGACTGCACGTACACGCACCGAGGCCGAGCGCGGATTCTGTTCGATCTCGGTGTCCGAGGCACGCTCAGCTCCGCGGGTGATGAGCTCGAATTCGGGTGCGGTACCGGGCAAGTCGACGGGCAGCCCACGGGGCGACGTCGATGTGGTCCTGGCGACGAACTCGCGTTTGACGATCTTGTCCTCGAGTGACTGGTAAGACATGATGGCCAGCCGTCCCCCGACGGCCAAGTTGTCCAAGGCGGCCGGCAGAGCGTTGCGTAGCGACGTCAATTCACTGTTGACCTCGATCCGCAGTGCCTGGAATGTGCGTTTGGCGGGATGTCCACCGGTTCGACGCGTGGCTGCGGGGATGGCACGGTACAGCAATTCGACGAGCCGTCCGCTCGTCGTGAACGGCTCGGTCTCACGCTCGCGCACGATGGCCGAAGCGATCTTGCCTGCGAACCGTTCATCGCCGAATTCGGAGAGTATGCGCGCGATCTCCCCGTGTGAATACGTATTGAGCACGTCGGCGGCGGTGAGGTCGTCGGACGGGTTCATCCGCATGTCCAGGGGCGCGTCAACCGAGTAGGCAAACCCACGTTCGGGTTGATCGAGCTGCATGGAGGAGACACCGAGATCGAACAATCCCGCGTCGTACCATTCGACACCCGCCTGCCGGAGCGCTTCGGCCACGGCGTCGTAGCGCTCGTGAACGAAAGTGATGCGGTCACCGAACGCCGACAATCTGTCGCGGGCGAGTTCGAGAGCATTCTCGTCACGATCGATACCGATGATCGCGACACCGGGGAAGGTCTCGGCCACGAGTTCGGTGTGGCCGCCGGCCCCGAGGGTGCCGTCCAGATAGGTCGCGCCTGTGCCGTCATCGTGATGACGGGTGAGTGCGGGAGTGAGGAGTTCGACCATTCGCGTCGCCATCACCGGGACATGCCCGAATCGGCCCTCGACGTGATCCACGGTACTGCTGCCCTTCGTGCGGTGTGGGTACCGGAAGGACCGGCACCGCGGCGTCGATGGAATGCCGAACTCCGCGTAGAGCCGAAGCTCGAGTGGCGGGTGGATCCTGGTCCCTGCCCGATCGGCGAACCTGGCGCTGGGGAAGTGCGTCAGGGTCGGATCGGGCAGAGGCCTCGATGCACCCACGTGAGTTCTCTTCTGGTCCCGGCCTACAGAACCGTGTCCAGAGCGTCGAACCCAACGCTCGAATAGTTCTCCTCGTGCTCGTCCTGGTAATCGCGCCAGGTCTGCGCGTCCCAGATCTCCAAGTGGCTCATGTTGCCGATCACCACACACTCTTTGGCCAACCCCGCATATCTGCGGTGGTCGACCGACAGGGTTATCCGGCCCTGCCCGTCGGGGCGCTGCTCATCGGTCGCCGAACTGAGTTGCCGCTGGAAGGCCCGGGCAGCGGGATCGTTCTTCGAGGCGGCCAGAACTCGTTTGGCCAACTCGTAGAAGTCATCTCGCAGGTACACGGCGAGGCTGCGGTCTTGACCTTTTGTGATCATCACGCCTCCTGCCAGTACGTCTCGGAACTTCGCGGGCAACGTGAGCCGCCCCTTGTCATCGAGCTTGGGCGTGTAGGTGCCGAGAAACATAGCGTCAGCCATGTCGACACCTCCAGCCCGAGGTCAGTGGGGAAAGTCCGGTTCTCTCCCACCAACGATCACCACTGTACCCCACAACACTCCACTTTCCACCCCAAAGTCCGCGCCGAGCCCGACTGCTCACCCAAACGTGCAGGTGAAAACCAAATCGACGGTGGGGGGCGAAACCTCTCACGGCGTGTCAGAGCCCGTTGACCAGCTCGAAAGCGCGACACAGGCGCCCCTCCAGTCACAACTGCAGGAAAAGTCGGCCACGGTGGGAGAAAGTGGGGAATGGGGTGGAGAGTGGGCGTTCAGCCCTTTAAGACAAACAAAAACCGCGTATCGCTGATGCGATACGCGGTTTTGAGGTCTACCGAGGGGCTTGCGGCCTACTCCTCTTCGAACCGACGATTGAAACGCTCTTCCATCCGCTCGGAGAACTTCCTCCCCCGTTGCTCCCGTCCGGACGAGCCACCACGTGGCGACTGGGGTCCCGAAGCAGCATCACGAGTCGGAGTTGATCCGGCACGCGATCCCCACAGAGCCAGCAGTCCGGCACCGAACATCACGAGGAAGCCGATCAGACTGATGATGGGGAAGCCGCCGAGTCGAACCTCGACGACAACTCCGCCGATCAGCAGGAACAAGCCCACGAGGAACAACACAGAGGCCTGTAGACGACGCCGAGCAGTGGAACCGCCGAAGCGACGCGACCGTACGTTCGAAGCAAACTTCGGGTCTTCGGCGTACAGAGCGTTTTCGATCTGTTCGAGCATGCGCTGCTCGTGCTCTGAGAGTGGCACCCGCCCCTCCTTCAGCACATGGTTTCGGTAGGGCTCACGGGGAGGCAGATTCCGGTTGCCCGAGTCCACTGTGGTGGGCTCACCTGAAATGATACGAGGTGTTGGGATTCTCGACCACCATTCCCTGGCACGAGTTGGTGAAGAAGGCTCTGAACGGCCGAAATTTGCGACATCAAGCCGCTCCGGCCGGAAAATTTGACGGCTTTCCTTGCTCGCGACGCACGATTTCCATCTCGACAACGTGGAGGAACTCGTCGACACGGGCGCGCAACTCGTCGATCTGGGCTGGATCGACGGCCCGGATGCCGGCTTCGGCGTCAGCGCGTAGCCGCGACAGTCCCGCGAAGTAGGTTGCCCAACCGGTCATTTCCGGGAGGGCATGCGGCAGACGGGACCAGGCGCTGCGTGAGCCGCGACGACGGGTGGGCCGTTCGGCCACCGCAAGCGCGGCGCCGGCGCCCCGAAGAGCGGCTTGATAGAGGGCACTGAACCCGTCGGTGGGATCTGCGACGATGTCGGACTCGCGCAGCCGAACCTCGGCGCGCTCCAGGAGATCGCGTGCCGCGATGATCTGCGACGGCTCGAGCCTCGAGGCTTCGGACGTCCGGTTGCGAGCTGTGCCACGTGAACGCTGGGTGTTTGTCGGCGACATCTGCTCTACTCCCTTCTCCCGGAGGTGAACTGTGGAGGGTTCGGTCCGATGGCCCACGCTTCCCTCGTCGACCATCGGACCGTCCTCACGTCGTGCGGGCAACGATGCGGCGTAGCCTTTGCGGAGGTTGAAGCCTCGAACACCCGTTCGACATATTCAATATACCTACGACGGTGTGAACCCTCAAGCGAAGAAGGCGGAAACTTCAGTGGCCATCCGGCTCGTGGACCTCGCGGCCCAAGATGCTCGGACGTGGCTCCCCGACGCCCTGACGGTGTACGTCACAGCGATGAACTATCCCCCCGGCACCGAGATGCAGCGTTCTCCGCTGTGGGAAGACCACGTGCACCGGCCCGGGTGGAAAGCGGTCGCTGCCGTCGACTCGCCCGACCGTGCCGGAGCCCGCGACAGGCTGGTCGGCATCGCGTACGGCTACCGCGGTGCACGAGACCAATGGTGGAACCAGCAGGTACGTTCGGGGCTGGCTCGGGCCGGTTGCAGTCCAGAACGGATCGAAGCGATCACCGGCGACTATTTCGAACTGACCGAATTGCACGTCCATCCGTCTGCCCAAGGGCGGCAGCTGGGAGAAGCCATGTTGTCCCGACTCCTGTCCGACCGGCCGGAACCTCAGGTTTTGCTGTCCACCCCGGAGGTGACCGAGGAGAACAACCGCGCGTGGCGGCTCTACCGACGGCTCGGGTTCGTGGACGTGTTGCGCAGCTTCACCTTTTCGGGAGATCCCAGGCCGTTTGCGGTCCTCGGCCGAACCCTCCCCCTCGGCCGATGACCGCCGGCATGATCGACACTGTCGTCATCGGCGCGGGGCACAACGGATTGATCGCGGCGTGCTACCTTGCCGCGGCCGGACAACGGGTCGTGGTGCTCGAACGCGACAGTGTGCCCGGGGGTGCGGTGTCCACCGTGGAGCGATTCCCCGGCTACAAGGTCGACCGCGGGTCGTCGGCACACCTGATGATCCGCCACACACCGATCATCGACGAGCTGGGTTTGGCCGACCACGGACTGCGCTACGTCGACTGCGATCCGTGGGCGTTCTCCCCCGGGACCGCGGATGGGCCGCCGATCGTCTTCCACCAGAGTCTCGACCGGACGTGTGCGTCGATCGAGGCGGCGTGCGGTGCGGCTGACGCCGATGCCTACCGACGCTTCGTGGCCGTGTGGGGGCCCAGGTCGGACGCGATGATGTCGGCGTTCACCTCCTCGCCTTCGCCGATGGCCCTGGGCCGGGCCTTCTGGGGACTGACCGGCCGGATACCGGGCGGAGGCGGAACAGCCGGCATCGGCCTGTCCCAGGAATTCCTGATGTCTGGGAATGCGTTGCTGGACAACTGGTTCGAGTCCGAGCACCTCAAGGCTGCGCTGGCTTGGTTCGGGGCACAATCCGGGCCTCCGATGAACGAGCCCGGAAGTGCACCGATGGTCGGCTTCTGCGCTGCGATGCACACCATTCCGCCCGGCCGGGCCATCGGCGGCAGCGGAGCACTGAGCGAGTCGCTACTGCGCAAACTCGACGCCGACGGCGGCCAGGTGCTCCTGTCCGCTGCCGCAACGGCTCTGGAGCCCCGCGGCGACGGCTGGCTGGTCCGCAGCGCCGACGGCGGCGAGCACCGCACCAGAACCGTGGTGAGCGCCTGCCACGTACTCACCACATTGGGTTTGTTGCGGGCCGGCGGTTTCGATCGCACGGCACTCGACCGCTGGCGATCGCAGATCCGGATCGGCAACGGCATCGGGATGGCGGTGCGGCTCGGCGGTACGGACGTACCGACCTACCCGGGCCTGCCTGCGGACACCGACGTACACGCGGCACTCGGTCTGCTGGTCACCGACCGGGGGCATCTCGCGCGGGCGTACGCAGACGCCTCCGCCGGCGATCTACCCACGCGCCCGGCCCTCATCGCGATGAGTTACTCCGCGATCGATCCGACGCTGGCACCGCCGGGACGCCACATGACCAGCCTCTGGGCACAGTGGCACCCCTACCGGTTGTCGGGTGGGCGCAGCTGGACCGACCACGCCGGCGAGGCCTCTGACGCGATCATCGCCGAATTGGAACGCCACGCACCGGGTTTCACCGACTCCATCGAGCACGTCCATGTCCAGACACCCGCAGATCTCGAGTCCGAGCTCGGTTTGACCGGCGGCAACATCATGCACGTCGAGATGTCGCTCGACCAGATGATGATCTGGCGCCCCCATCCCGAATTGGCCCGTCACCGGGTACCCGGTGCGGCCGGGCTCTTCCTTGCAGGCGCCTCGACCCACCCCGGCGGCGGCGTCTGCGGCGCAAGCGGCAGGATCGCGGCATCTGCCGTACTCGTCGATCGACGGTCGCCCCTCGCGAGGATCACTCGCGGCCGATGGGGATGACATCCGGCGACGACACCCCGGCGCGGGCGTCGACTCCGGGCGCAGCACTGCTGTGGCTGTCCACCGCATTGCTGGCAACATCCATAGCCGCCCAGATCGTCTACCCCCTGGTGGAGGGCGTCGGCCGCGACCGCGCGACCGTGGTGGTGGTGCTGGCCTCCGCGGCAGCCATGATCGCCCATTCGGCAGCCCGGCTGGGCGCTCTGCGCACCGTGGGTGTGTTCGCGGCCACCGCCGGTGTCGGCTGGACTGCCGAGATCATCGGCACCGCAACATCTTTCCCGTTCGGGGCGTACGAGTACGCAACCGGGCGCATCGGCCCATCCGTTCTCGACGTACCGATTGTCATCGGCCTGGCCTGGACGGCCGGGGGCTACTGCATGTGGTGGGTCAGCTCGCTGGTGACCTCGAACCCGGCGTTGCGGATTCCACTCGCGACCGTCGGGATGGTGGGCTGGGACCTCTATCTGGACCCTCAGATGGTCAGTGCCGGCCTGTGGACGTGGGATGACCGCGACAGCGGGCTACCCGGAGTCGACCAGATCCCACTGACCAACTATGCGGGTTGGGCGGGCGTGGCTGCGCTGATGTTCGTACTGCTCGCCACACTCGATCGCGAACCCGTCGACACCACGCCGCCGGCCCCCATCACCCCGGTCGGCTGGTTCTGTTGGACCTGGCTCGGTTCGGCCCTGGCCTTTCTGGTGTTCCTCGATGATCCGGACCTGCCACCTGCGGTGCCCTACGGATTGGCAGTGATGGGAGTACTCGGTGTGCCTGCCGGGTCGGCACTGTGGCGGCGGACGCGAAACCGTTCGCGGGACACGCTGTGAGTGCAAATGGCGCACCGGTGCCCGGATGCACTGGCCTGATGGAAAGATGATCGCGTGCCTGTGATCCAAACCCGCCCCCGTGGTCGCCGTACCGGCGGCCTCACGCTGGTCATGCTGCTGATGGCCCTCGTCGGGGTCCCACTCCTGGCGGCGTGTTCGGACTCCCCCGCCCAGTTCGGTGACCGCATGTGGGGCGCTCTTGTCCTCGCGGAGAAGGATGTCGGCCAGGAGAAGGGTCCCCAGATCGACGTGCCCCAGTCGCTGGAGACCGTGGTCAGCGCGACCGAGTTCAAACGCGACGGACTGATCGGCACCCGTGCCACATTCACCGAGGCGACTCTGGGCCAGTTCACCCAGCTGGGTGAACTCGTCGAAGATGCATATCCCGACGCGGCCGTGGCCATGGACCTGCAGGCGCAGCGTCGCGGCGACGCGGTCACGTTCCGCGGTACCGCCGACCTGTTGGGTCTGGCGCCTGGCCGCGACTATGTCGAGTTCTCGGTCCAGTTCGCCGGGCCGGTCAGCGCCACCAACGGACAACAGGACGGCGACGACGCGGTGTCGTGGAAGCCGGAGATCGGCAAGGCCTCCCCGATGACCGCGGAAGCGCGCTACGACGAACCTGGTACGGCGGCCTTCACCGGCTGGACTGGCCTGATGGCCGGCATCGCTCTGGCGGTGACCGTCCTCGTCGTCGCCCTGGCCTGGGTCAACCGGGACCAGTCCCCCCGTCCAGGTGCCCCGGCGAAGAGACCACGCGACAAACAGGGATCATCCCGCTGATCGGCAACCTCGCGGCGGCGGTGCCCATCGTCAATCTTGTTCTGACAGTGGTGAACACCCGGCGGTTCACCGATCTCGCAGCCGACGCCGACCCGGTGGTCGGGGCGGTGTGGGTGTGCGTGCCGGCACGCGACGAGGCCGAGCGGATCGCCGACCTGGTAGACGACTTGAAAGTCCAGCACGCGATCGCGGACCTGCGCGTGCTGATTTGTGATGACGATTCCGCCGACGGCACCGCGGAAGTTGCCGTCGCAGCAGCGGCCGATGATCCGCGTTTCACGGTGGTCCGCAACCAACAGCCGCCACCGGCCGGATGGACCGGCAAGAACCACGCCCTGGATCTCTTGACCGCCCAGATCACCGACGGAACCCTGGTGTTCGTGGATGCCGACGTACGTCTGGGCCCTGCGGCACTGCACCGCGCGATCGGCACACTGGCCAGGTCGGGAGGCGGACTCCTCACCGTGTGGCCGTCGCAGCAGGCCGGATCGCTGCTGGAGTACTTGGTTCAACCACTGCTCAGCTGGTCCTGGCTCAGCTCGGTGCCGTTGGCTATCTCCGAGCGTCTGCTACCCCGGTCGATGGCCGTGGCAAACGGGCAGTTCCTGGTGACGTCGCTGGATGACTACCGCCGCGCCGGCGGCCACAGCGCGGTTCGCGCCACCATCACCGAGGACCTCGCGTTGGCCCGCCGCTACCGCTCCGCCGGGATGTCGTCGGCGATCCGCAGCGGTCGTGGGGTCGTCTGGTGCCGGATGTACGAGGGTGCGGCAGACACCTGGGGCGGATACCGGCGGTGGCTGAGCACCGAGTTCGGAAGCCCTGCGGGCGCGAGCATCGTCGCCTTGGTCGCCGGTGCCGTTTATGTACTGCCGGTGGTGCACCTGGTCCGGGGTCGACGACGGTCCCGTGCGTTGCTGACGCTGACCGCGGCGTCTGCGTCCCGAATGGTCGCCCGACATGCCGAAACCGGAGCGCTCAGCCCGGTCGACATCGTCTCGGCCGTCGCACATCCGGTGTCCACCGCACTGGCCGTTGCAGCGGTGGGCGACTCACTGCGAGCCCGCCGGCGCGGCACACTCGACTGGAAAGGTCGCGGTCTCTCGCCACGCTGATCTACAGGCGAGCCGGTCGGACTGTCAGGCAGCCATCACGTTCATACCGAGGCGCTCGAGGACCTCGCTGGTGGCCTTGGCGAAGTTGAGACTGCAGAAGTGCAGACACGGCACGCCCTCATCGATCAACCGCTGGGCCATCTCCGTGGCCAGGTCGATCCCGACGGCCCGCACAGCTTCACGGTTCTCCTCCGAACCGTCGCCCGCCGCCGCGGCGAGCCGCCGGTCGACGGCCTCGGGCAGCACCGACCCCGACAGCTCGACCATCCGCCGCACCGACGCCAGTGACGTGATCGGCATGATCCCGGGAATCAGCGGTTTGGCACCCTGTTCGGGGTCCATGGCGGTGACCCGGTCGCGCAGCCGCAGGAAGTCGTCGACGTCGAAGAACATCTGCGTGATCGAATACTGGGCTCCGGCCCGGAGTTTCGACACCAGATATTTGGTGTCGTGGTCGAGGTCGGGCGCCCGGTGATGGCCTTCCGGGAACGACGCGACACCGACGTTGAAGTCGCCGAGTTCCTGCACGAGCCGCACCAGTTGCTCGGCGTACTCGACGCCCTCGGGGTGCTTGACCCACTCGCCGAGCGGATCGCCCGGGGGGTCACCGCGCAACGCGAGGATGTTGGTGATGCCCTTGTCCGCGTACCCACCGATCATCGCGCGCAGTTCGGCGACGCTGTGGCCGACCGCGGTCAGGTGCGCCACCGGCAGCAATGTGGTCTCCCGGGCGAGCTGGCCGGTGATACGCAACGTGCGGTCGCGGGTGGACCCGCCCGCCCCATAGGTCATGGACACAAAAGCGGGGCCCATTCGTTCGAAGATCCGCACCGTACGCCACAGACGCGCCTCGGCCTGCTCATCGCGGGGCGGGTAGAACTCGACCGAAAACGGCACCGGCCCCGGATGTGGCTCGGCCAGTCGCTGCACGATCGACGGGTGGGATTGCTGCGAACTCACCTGACAAGCATACGGTCGGCGCCGTGGTCGAGACCATGTGGTGCCACGGACGTGGTCAACCCGCGACAACACGACACCGATCGCGCCACCGCTAAGGTGAAGCCGTGGCAATCGAGTTCCTGCGCGACGTCCCGATGGCGACGACCGAGTTGTTGCGGCAGGTCTTCGAAGATCGCAGGCCCACGGTGACTGCCATCTCCCCGGGTTTCGCCGAAGCGGTGGATGCGATGGAGGCTTTTGTACTGCGTGGCGGTAAACGGGCCCGGCCCACCTTTGCCTGGGCCGGTTACCGCGCTGCCGGCCCGGCCCGGACACTTCCCGACGAGATGCTGACCGTGTGCGCGGCCCTCGAGCTCGTACAGGCCTGCGCCCTGATTCACGACGACATCATCGATCGTTCCGACACCCGCCGGGGTCACCCCACCATCCACCGCCATTTCGAAGAAGGACATCGGGCTGCCGGCTGGCTCGGTGCGGCGGACCACTACGGCGAAGGCGCGGCCATCCTGCTCGGCGATCTCGCACTCGCGTGGGCGGACGATCTGCTCGCGGGCGCCGGATTCGGCCCCGACGTGTTCGGCCAGGTCACACCGGTGTGGTCCGGGATGCGGACAGAGGTACTGGCCGGGCAGCTGCTGGACATCCGGACCGAGGCGTCGGGGGACGAATCTCCTTCCGCTGCTCATCGGGTGATGCGGTTCAAGACGGCGGCGTACACCGTGGAACGGCCGCTGCAGCTCGGCGCCGTGATCGGTGGCGGCGATGACGCCCTGGTGGATGCACTGCGCTCGTTCGGCACCGACATCGGCGTGGCGTTCCAGCTTCGCGACGACCTGCTCGGGGTGTTCGGCGATCCGTCGGTGACCGGTAAGCCGGCGGGTGACGACCTCCGGGCAGGCAAGCGCACCGCACTGCTGGCCGCCGCACTCGATTTCGCCGACACCAACGATCCGGTTGCCGCACAGAAGCTTCGGGACGGGATCGGGCACGACCTCGGTCCAGCGGACTTGGCGGAGATCACCGGGATCATCGAGAACAGTGGTGCAGTGCAGGCTGTGGAGCAGCAGATCGACGGTCTCGTCGACTCGGCTCTGACGACCTTGGCCGCCAGCAACGCGACCCCGGCCGCCAAGTCCGAATTGACGGACCTGGCAACGGCCATGACCCGGCGGCAGACCTGAATGGCTCGCTCTGACACCGCACGTCCGCACACGTCGGTGGGCGACAACATCCGTCGGCTGCGTGAGTTCGGTGCGACGGCGATCGGCGGATCCGTCCTGCTCGGTTTCGCCGGATCATTGCTCGTCACCATCGGGAGCTTCGGGGTCGGCGACATCCCTCGGAACCAGACCTCACTGCAGGATCTGGGATTGTCGTGGCTGTCGTTCGGACACGGTAAAACCATGGCGGGAATGTCGTTCTGGCTGGGTGTGGCGGTGATGGTGGTCGCCTGGGTACGCGTGGGTCGCACGCTCCGCGCCGCAACCCCGACCGACGGCGCCGCCCGCACAGTCGGCTGGGCGGCCATCGCGTGGTCGGCGCCCCTGATGGTCGCCGTGCCGCTCTACAGCCGGGATGTATACGCGTATCTCGCCCAGGGGGCGTTGTTACGCGACGGATTCAACCCGTATGCCGATGGGCCTGCTGTACAGCCCGGGGCCCTGCTCGACTCGATGGCCCAGGTATGGGCGACCACCACAGCTCCCTATGGTCCCGCGTTCATGTCGCTCACGGGCGCGGTCACCCGGGTGACCGGCGACGAGCCCGTCGTGGGTGTGCTGGTCATGCGGCTGGTCCTCGTGCCCGGGCTGTTCTTGACGTTGTGGGCGCTTCCGAAGCTGGCCAGACATTTCGGCACCGACCCCGCTCTGGCGCTCTGGCTCGCGGTCCTCAATCCTCTTGTGCTGGTGCACCTGGTGGGAGGACCGCACGTCGAGCTGTTGATGATGGGCGTCCTCATTGCCGGGGTCACGCTCGTGGTGACACGCAAACACGTTTCAGGCGCCGGCGTTCTCGCCCTCGCCATGTCGATCAAGATCACCGCCGGTGTCGCCATCCCCTTCGTGTTGTGGATCTGGTTGTCCCACATCCGCGATGAGCGTGACGTCCGTGCCAAGGACGTGGCTCGCGTTCTCGCCTCGATCATCGGGGTGTCCGTGGCCGTCTTCGGGCTGCTGACGTTGCTCGTCGGCCACGGGTTCGGCTGGCTGCTGGGGCTGACGTGGGCCGCAAAGATCATCAATTGGCTGACCATTCCCACCGCGGTGGCGCACCTCATCACTTTTGCCGCATCACCATTCACCGCCCTGCCGCTGTTGCCGGTGCTCGAGGTGACGCGCGCGGTGGGGTCGGTTGTCCTGGCGCTCACCCTGGTGGGTCTCTGGTTGTGGTTTCGACGAGGTGAGCGTGCCGCGGTCACCGGGATGGCGTGGGCCATGCTCGCCGTCCTGTTACTCGAACCGTCCACGCTGCCCTGGTATTACACCTGGGCGCTTGTGCTGGCTGCCGCCTTCACCATCGAGCGATGGGCAGTGGCGGCCATCGTGTTCTATTCGGTGTTCCTCCTCCAGGTGTTCGGCCCGGACGACGAGATCTTCATGTACAAGCTGACCGATGTGGTTGTCGCCGTTGCCCTCTCGGCACTTGCGGGTTGGTCGTTGATCCGCGAGGACCCCTTGCGTCTGCGCCGGGTGACCCGTGGACCCTCCCCGGCCCCCGTCACCGGAGCGCCCGCATGATCGGTGACGGGCGACTCGAACCCGCCTACGAGCACTGCCGCAAGCTCACCGCCACCCACGGCCGCAGTTACTACCTTGGTACGCAACTGCTCTCGCGGCGACAACGCGCCGGGGTCTATGCGCTCTACGGTTTCGCGCGCATGGTCGACGACATCGTCGACACGGGATCCGGGCAACACCGACTGTCCGCACTCGACGCGATCGAGGCCGACCTGCACGCGGCTCTGTCCGATCCGGGGCATCTCCCCCGCCGGCCCGAAGTGCTGGCGGTCGCGGACACCATCACCACATTCGACATCGACCACCGGTACTTCGACGCGTTCATGCGCTCGATGAGGATGGACATCCCCGACAGCGACATCCACGTCGCGCGGTATCGGACGATGGCTGAACTGCGCGACTACATGTACGGGTCGGCAAGCGTGATCGGATTGCAGATGTTGCCGATCCTCGGCACGGTGGTCGCCGGGGATGTCGCCATCACGCCCGCGCGAGCGCTCGGCGACGCGTTCCAGCTGACCAACTTCATCCGGGACGCCGGCGAAGACCTCGATCGCGACCGCATCTATCTACCCACCGACGAACTCGCGGTCTTCGGGGTGGACGAATCCATGCTGCGACGATGCCGACGCACAGGTCAGGTACCGGGTGAACTACGCCGCGCCCTGGCGCATCTGATCGCGTTGACCCGTGCCGAATACCGCCGGGCCGAACCAGGAATCGAGATGCTGTCGCCGTCGAGCCGGCCGGGCATCCGAGCAGCATTCACCATGTACCGCGCGATCCTCGACGAGGTCGAACGTAGCGGCTACCGCGTACTCACCGAACGCGTGCGGGTGTCGAAACCGGCCCGCCTCGGTCACGTGGCCCGTGCCGTGAGCACCCGGGGCCGCACGCTTGCTCGGTCCTAGGCACCGGTACCCGACCGGCCTGATCAGGAGGGACCGGTCAGAACGCTTCTGCCTGGGCCCGACGCACCATCTCACGGGCCTGATGACCGTGCAGTGCCTGAGCCGGGGTGATGTCGAGGTCGTCGTGCGGCGTGAACAGCCAACGCAAGGCCTCGTCGCGGCTGAAGCCGCCGTCGAGGAGGACGTCGATGAGCCCGGGAAGATGTTTCGTGATCTCCGGGCCGTCCAAGAACAGGGCCGGAATGGCCACCTGCCCGTCACGGCGAACCGCGAGCAACTGGTGGTCGGTGATCAGGTTGAGGATCTTGCTGTTCGAGAATCCCATTCGGGAGGAGACCTGTGACACCGACAACACTTCGACGTCAGCAGGCAGCGTGTCTTCGGAAAGCGGTACGGAACCCACGGGGACGAGGGTACCCAGGCGATGGTCGACGCGTCGAATCACCGTTCCGGGCGCGGGCGCCACACATGTTCCGTGATCTTTTCTCGACACTCCCTCGCTAGGGTGGACTCGTTGTTCGTGTCCCGCCCTGCCGAGAAAGGCCCAAGTTGGTGAACGCCCCGTCCGACGTGTTGCTCGGCGTCCTGATCGAGCGTCGCTATCGGATCGATGCGCTGATCGCCCGCGGGGGGATGTCGAGTGTGTACCTGGGCATGGATCTGCGCCTCGATCGTCCGGTGGCGGTCAAGGTCATGGATCCGCGTTTCTCGGCCGACCCACAGTTCCTTGCCCGCCTGGAGTTCGAGGCCCGGTCCGTTGCCCGGCTGAAGGACCCCGGCCTGGTCGCGGTGTACGACCAGGGCGCGGACGGCGACTACGCATTCCTGGTGATGGAACTCGTCCAGGGCGGCACCCTGCGCGAGTTGCTACGTGAGCGCGGACCGATGCCACCCCACGCGGTCACCGCGGTCGCGGCGCCGGTCCTGGGAGCACTCGGTGCCGCGCATCGTGCCGGGCTGGTGCACCGCGACGTCAAACCCGAGAACGTCCTCATCTCCGACGACGGGGAGGTGAAGGTCGTCGACTTCGGGCTGGTCCGGGCGATCGCGGCCGCCGGGATCACCTCCAACAGCGTGATCCTGGGAACAGCTGCCTACCTCTCCCCCGAACAGGTGGAAACCGCGTCGGCCGATGCTCGTTCCGACGTGTACTCAACAGGCATTCTCGTGTTCGAGATGCTGACCGGCCGAACACCTTTCACCGGTGACACCGCACTGGGTCTGGCCTACCAGCGGTTGCACAACGACGTCCCGCCGCCGGGTTCGGTGATCCCAGGTGTGCCCCGCGAGTTCGATGAGTTCGTCCTCACCGCGACCGCACGCAACCCTGCGGATCGCTACCGCGACGGACATCACATGCGCGAGGTACTCGACGAGATCGCGGACGATCTGCAGCTGCCCGCGTTCACCGTCCCGGCGCCGACCCGCTCCGCCGAACGCGAGACCATGGTCGCGTTTCGCGACCGTCAGCAACACCGTCCCGGGGCCGCCGTCGACCCGGACCTCACCGACCCGTTGCCGGCGAGGGCGGCCGCGCAACCCGATGTCCGTAACCCGACTCGTGTGCAGACACTTCCACCGGACACCCGGCATCCCGAAGGTCACGGACCGCCTCAACCACCGACGCCCCCACCCGCCTACGCCCAGGGCCCGCCGTCCGGTTCACCCATGTTGCTGTCGCATGCAGCCGAGTTCGAGGAACGCCGGCGCAAGTCGCGCCGCAATGCGCTGATCTGGGTGCTCGTGGTGGTGCTGCTCGCGGCGACGCTCGGCGTCGCCGGGTGGTGGCTCGGGTCGGGTCGCTTCACCACCGTTCCGGAACTGAACGGGATGGACCGCGTGGCAGCGACCGAGGCGATCGAAGACGCCGGACTGGACGTGGTGGAGAAGCCGACCTACGACAACGAGCTGCCGGTCGACCAGGTGATGGCCGTCGAGCCCGCGCCTGGCACGCGCGTCAGCAGATTCTCGGACGTCGATCTGTCGTATTCGGTGGGACAGCCCAAAGTCCCGGACCTCTCCTCGGGTGATCCGCTCGCCGTGGTCGAGAAACGTCTGCGCGACCGCACTCTCACGCCCGTGGTTGCACGCCAGCAGTACAGCGCCACCGCGCCGAAGGGGTCGGTGGTCTCACTCAGTCCCAGTTCGGGCACCACGGTTGCGGTCGGCAGCGAAGTGCAGATCATCACCAGCCGAGGCCCCGAGCCGATCTCGGTGCCCGATGTGGCCGGACGCGATCAGGACGACGCCACCGCGCTGCTCAAGACCGCGAAACTCAAGGCCGGCACCGTCCGCAAGGAGTTCAGTCCGGATGTCGACGGCGGCAAGGTGATCGGCACCGACCCCGGCTCGGGCACCCTCGCGGAGCCGGGCAGCACCGTCACACTCGTGGTGTCCGACGCGATCAAGGTGCCGGACCTGTCCGGCAAGACCCCCGACGAGGCGCGGCGGGTCCTGCAAGACGCGGGGCTGATCGCGCAAGACGGCGGCACGTCCACCGACGGTGACGCGAAAGCGGGCACCATCACCACCGCCAGCCCCGCCTTCGGGGCGAGGGTGGACCCTCGCGACCCGGTCGTGCGCATCTTCGTATCCGACGGCGTCGATGTCCCGAACGTGACCGGCGACACGGTCGGGACCGCGAAGAGCAAGCTCGAGGCAGCCGGCCTCTCCGTGGACAGTCGGGGCCTGACGCGCTCGAGTGTGTCGCTCGTGGTCGGGCAGAATCCGGGTGGCGGTACCCGGGTGAAGCAGGGCAGCACGGTGCAGATCACCTCGTTCCCCTGACGTTGCCCGGCCGCTGCGCATGCGCGGTCTCCGTCGTGTGGCCCGGTGTGATCTGATTGCCGGTGACACGGGGTGCCGAACACGTCGGCTGAGATCAGACCCGCTGTACCTGACCAGGTAATGCTGGCGGAGGGATGTCCATCGTGAACTCAGTTGCGCCCGAGAATGATTCCGATCACCGGCCACTGTCCGAGCAGATCGTCCTGGTGACCGGCGGGGCCCGTGGACTCGGCGCCGCGATCACCCGGGCGTTCGCCGCCCAGGGGGCGCGGGTGGTCATCAACTTCCACCGCAGCCAAGCGGCCGCCGACGCGCTCGCCGACGAACTGGGGGCCGGCCGATGCCTGGCCGTGCAGGCAGATGTCACCGATCGGAACGCCGTGCTGGACATGCTCGCAACCGCCCGTGCGCATTTCGGGGCTCCCGTCACCACCGTGATCAACAACGCGCTGATCGATTTCTCGTTCAACGGCGATGCACGGCCGTCAGTCGACGCCATCGAATGGCAGGCGTTCGACGCCCAACTACGGGGCAGTGTTGCCGGCGCCCTGCACACCACACAGGCAGCTCTGCCAGGGATGCGCGAGGCGGGATTCGGCCGCATCGTCACCATCGGGACCAACCTCGTCCAGAACCCGGTTGTGCCCTACCTCGACTACACCGCGGCCAAGGCTGCACTGCTCGCGTTGACTCGGACCCTGTCTGCCGATCTCGGACCCGAGTCGATCACCGTCAACATGGTGTCCGGTGGCCTGCTGCGAACCACCGACGCCAGCGCCGCCACCCCCGAGGCGGTGTTCGATCTCATCGCCCAGAGCACGCCTCTGCGACGGGTCACCACTCCCGCCGAGTTCGCCGACGCTGTTCTGTTCTTCGCCTCACCGTGGGCACGGGCGGTGACCGGTCAGAACCTGGTGGTCGACGGCGGCCTCGTCAAGGACTGAAGCACCGACTTCGCCGTCGAGCGGTTACCCCCGGAGCATCTCCGCGACGAGGAACGCCAGCTCCAGTGACTGCTGGGTGTTCAGCCGCGGATCACACGCGGTCTCGTATCGGCCGGCCAGATCCATGTCCGAGATGTCCTGTGCGCCGCCGAGACACTCGGTGACGTCTTCCCCGGTGAGTTCGATGTGCACGCCACCGGGATGGGTTCCCAGTGCGTGGTGCACCTCGAAGAAACCTTGCACCTCGTCGACCACGCGGTCGAAGTGGCGGGTCTTGAAGCCGGTGCTCGCCTCGTGGGTGTTGCCGTGCATCGGATCGCACTGCCAGATCACCTTGTGCCCGGTGGCCTCGACCGCCGCGACGATCGGCGGCAGCAGGTCACGAACCTTGCCGTTGCCCATCCGGGCGACCAGGGTGAGACGGCCGGGCACGTTGTGCGGATCGAGTCGCTCGACGTACTCGGCGGCGAGCTCGGGCGTGGTGCTCGGGCCGATCTTGAGACCGATCGGGTTGGAGATCAGCTCGGCGAAGGCGATGTGCGCTCCGTCGAGCTGCCGGGTCCGGTCGCCGATCCACAGGAAGTGCGCGGACAGGTCGTACAGCACCTTCTTGCCGCTGTCGGGGTCTTCCGGGTCGTCCGCCAGCCGCAGCATCGCACGCTCGTAGTCGAGCACGAGCGCCTCGTGTGAGGCGTAGATGTCTGCCGATTCCAGGTTCGAGTCGCGAACCCCGCACGCGTCCATGAAACGCAGCCCGCGATCGATCTCCGAGGCGAGCGCCTCGTAACGCGCACCGGCCGGCGATGTGCGCACGAACTCCCGGTTCCAGTCGTGTACGCGGTGGAGATCGGCGTGACCTGCACCGGTGAGCGCGCGCACCATGTTCATGGCGGCACTTGCGTTGGCGTACGCCCGGACCAGTCGAGACGGATCGTGCTCTCGGACGGACTGTTCGGCGACGAAACCGTTCACCATGTCGCCGCGGTAGGACGGCAGCCCCAGTGCGTCGGTGTCGGAAGAGCGCGGCTTGGCGTACTGGCCCGCGATGCGGGCCACCTTGACCACAGGCATGCTGGCGCCGTAGGTCAGCACCACTGCCATCTGCAGCAGGGTGCGGATGTTGCCCTTGATGTGCGGTTCGGTGTTGTCGGCGAAGGTCTCGGCGCAGTCGCCGCCCTGCAGCAGGAACGCCCGTCCCAGCGCGACCTCGGCGAGCTGCGCCTTGAGGCGCTCGACCTCGTTCGGCAGGCAGATCGGGGGGACACTCTCGAGCACCGTGCGCATCGCACGGGCCTTGTCCTCAGGCCAGCTCGGTTGCTGCAGCGCAGGCTTGTCCAGCACCTGCGCAAATCGCTCTGCCAGGTCTCCCGGCAGCGGCGGTAGTTCGGGCAGTTCTTCAATCGGAACATCTACGGTCCAGTTCACCACGTGCCCAGCCTAATGCCCCGCGTGATCGAGCTGCCCCTCACCTCGGAACGCTTCGATGGCCAGCCACTTGTTCAGGTTGTGCCGGGCGTCGGCGAGCGCGTCGTGGGCGTCGTCGGGAGCCGGAGGCAATTCGGGACGGCCGCTCAATTCCCAGTGCTGACGCAGTTCACGGGTGTACCTCGGCATCGACCGGGGCAGAGCGGTCATCGGTCCCCACAATTGGCAGAGCACCACGTGGTCGTAGGCGCCCACCCAGGCCCACAGCTCGATACGGCCTTCCCCGGCGGTCAGGAACTCCAGCAGGTCGTCGCGGATGCGCGCGCGGCTACGCCATGCCTTGGACGCCGGCGACGGCAGCTTGGGCAGAACCTGTGCGCGCACCCACTGGCCGGCCCGGTCGGGATCGAACTCGGTGGACACCGCGTAGAACTCACGTCCGTCCTCGGCGACGACCCCGATCGACACCAATTCGATCGTTCGTCCGTCCTCGATGAACTCGCAGTCGTAGAAATAACGCACCGGCGGCTCAGGCGGCCGGCGATGTGTTGGTGGCGGGCGGCTGAGCCTGCTCCTTGAGCGAGGCGGCGTACACGTCCACGTATTGCTGGCCGCTCAGGTGCATCAACTCGTACATGATCTCGTCGGTGACGGCGCGCTCGATGAAACGGTTGCCCTCCATCCCCTCGTAACGACTGAAGTCGAGGGGCTTGCCGATCTTGACGGTGATGCGTCCGAACCGCGGGATCGTCGTCCCGGGCGGGTTGAGTTCGCTTGTGCCGATCATGGCCACGGGGATCACCGGGACACCGCATTGCATCGCGATCCGCGCGAGGCCGGTCTTGCCCTTGTACAGTCGTCCGTCCGGCGACCGGGTTCCCTCCGGATACATCGCCATCAGGTCGCCGGTGTCGAGTTTGCGTTTGGCGGCCATCAGGGCTCCGGCCGCGGCGTCGGCACCGGTGCGGTCGATGGGGATCTGACTCGAGGCGTTGAAGAACCACCGCTGGAAGGCGCCCTTGGCGCCCGTTCCGGTGAAGTACTCGCTCTTGGCGAGGAAGTACATCCGGCGCGGCACCATCAGCGGCAGATAGAAACTGTCGACCACCGCAAGATGATTACTCGCCAGGATCGCCGGGCCCTTCGCCGGAAGGTTCTCCAGCCCTTCGACTTTGGGGCGCCCCAGCACTCGCAGCGCCGGCCCCATCAGGACGTATTTGAAGACCCAGTACCACATGTCTTCCCACTCTCCGACGAATCACTTCCGACCGCCACTGTCACCGACACCACATACGCACAAAACCTTACCCACCCCGCTGCGGTGGCGTCAGCGCCTGGCCTCGGTCCTCGCGATCTGGGCTGCACCGATCATCCCGGCCGCCTCGCCCAGCTGGGTCCCGCGGATTCGCGCCATCCTCCGGTGTCCGGCACCGGTGAGCAACGCCGAGTAGTGTTCGCGCGCCTCGTCCAGGAACAGACCCGAGGACGAACCGACACCGCCCGCGAGTACCACGAGATCAGGGTCGAACACGTCACAGCACATCGCCAGCCCCAGACCCAGCCATCGGGCGAACTCGGCGAACGCCGCCAGCGCCAGCGCATCGCCTTCATGCGCCGCCGCCGCTATCCGCCGTCCGGTCAGCGAGCCGGGGTCGTCGGAGATGTCGCGGGCGAGTTTGCTGTTCCACATCCCACCGTCGGCGATCAGCTCGACCACCGTGTCGACCAGAGCCGTTCCGCTGCAATACCTTTCCCAGCACCCGAACTTGCCACAGGAGCATGGCCGGCCGTCGGGCATGACCCGCAGATGGCCGAGTTCGGGCGCGACACCGAAGCTGCCGCGGTAGATCTCGCCATCGAGCAGCAAACCCGCTCCGATACCCGTGCCGATCGCAATGACCAGCGTGTTGTGACCTCGCGCGGCCGCGCCGAAGTGATACTCGGCGACAGCGGCGGCGTTTGCGTCGTGTTCGCAGACCACCGGCAGTCCGATCCTGCGCGACATCTCCTCGGCCACGCGGGCCTCACGCCAGGGCAGATGCGGTGAGAAACGGATGACCTGACGATCACTGGTGAGGAACCCGGCGACGGCGACGCCCACCCCGATGACGTCCCAGCGTGCGGTCAGCTCGGCGACGGTGCGGTCGAGGCAGGTCTCGAGCGCGGACACCGTCGTGGGCGTCTGAGCTCGCACCGTGTCATGTACCTGCCCCTGCTCGTCGACGATCGCGGCACGGATGCTGGTGCCCCCGATATCGATACCGATCGCCATGTCCCCGCGCTGGCCCTGACGGTTCGGGGTGGACTCGTGGGCACTCACGGGTCACCCCGCGGGACGTCCCCCACCGGCTCGAACAACACGGTGATGGGCTGATAGACGGCGTCACGGGCACTTGTGCCACCCGCCGGACGCCGGGGCCCGGGTTCCGGACGCGCGCCGATGACCTGCTCCAGCGCCTGCTGAACGGCCTCGAGGATGGCGATCAGCTGACTGAGGAGCTGCCACAACAGATCTCCGGCCTCGTCGATGATCGTGTCGAACGCCAAGCGGGCCTGACCGGCGAAGTCGGTGGCCACAAACGAGGCGCCATCCGCTGTCGCGCCGCCGCCCGCCCGCCTGGCCGCCGCCCCGTTTTCGTCGAGCAGCACGGTCGCAAAGTGGTCGACTCGCTCGAGGACACCGAGCACGAGGGTGCGCCAGGCCTCGGCATCGCCTCCTGGCCGGGCGCCGCCAGGCCCACCTGCGGCCCTGCCCTGCTCGTCGCTCACGCCGGCCTTCCCTCGTTCGACTGCTTGCGCGATCGGACACTCTCGCGGTGCCCGCCATTCTTACTCATCTGTCAATTCTGCGGCCATACATCGGGGTCCGGCCGAAAGCGTACGGTGAGCTCGCCGGCGTCCCAGAACGCGCCCATGACGACGCAACGCCGCAAGACCGACGGCAGCCGAATCCGCTGCCGCACCCCGCTCACCGTGACCATCAAGTCGTCACCGCTGCGGCCGAGCTGTAGTCCCGACGGGTCGGGAAGTGACTGCGTCCACGTCATCCGATAGACCGAATCGAGCCCGGACCCGGACTCGCGTCCGACCCGTGCGGCCCGTGGGCCCACCGCTGCCATCTGCCCGCCAGACAGATCGACGCCGAGCTTGCGCAACGACAAGACCGAATCGATAGGCCCGGAGACCCACGGCACGCACACCACCTCGGCCTCGTCCTTGGTCGCCCGTAGATGATCGACCAACGTTGACTGGGCGGCGATCTGGTGGTCGAGCCACGATGAACTGCCAGGCCCTTCCGCTGTGTGCGCGTCGACCGACAACACCTCGGGCAGCACCCGGTTGGCCAGGATGGTCGACACCGGCAGCCCCATCAGTTGCAAGATGGCTCGGGCACGGTCCAGCGAGGCCGCACCGTCGCGGTCGACCCCGACCACCACGTGGACCTGAACGCCGGACGCGTCGAACAGCAGCTCGTCGACGTCCGCGCAATCGCGCACCAGAGCATCGACCATCCCCACGACGCGGGCAATGCGTACGTTGTCCGCTGCGGCCGCAAGGCGCCGGTGACGCGGCCACAACCTCTCGATCATGTCGGCCACCATCTGAGGAACCCGCATGAGTTCGAAAGGATCGACACCACCGGACATGTCGATCACCACCTGCGCCCACTCGCCCGACGCTGCCTCATCGCGAATCCGGCGCAGCGCCAGCAACGATTCGACTCCTGGCATCCCGAGGATCTCCTCGGGGTCGAGGCCCGACACCACCGCGCCGGCCCCGGGCACACCCGTACCGGTGAGTTCCCCGGCGGTCAGCGCGGAACGCACCGAACCCCACATCTGCGAGACCATCGCCAGTGTGTCCAGTTCGAGTATGTCCACCTGCTGCGACGCCGGAACGGGCTCGCCAGGCGAGGCGAACACACCGAAGATCGCCGAGACATCACGGAAGCGGCCGAGTGACACCAGAAGCGTCTTCCCGCGTCGCCCTGACCCGCTGTGGTGTTGCGGCAGTCCGACGGCACCGGCGGCGGCAACCGTCGACGTTCCGGCACCACCCGGCCCGAGAACGAGGTGGATGGGCGCTAGATCGATCAGTCTTCGACTCTCTTCTTCAGTTCTTTCAGGGCTGCGTCGGTGATGGCCTTCTCAGCCCGCCGCTTGAGCTGTCCGATCATCGGAATCGACAGGTCCACGGTCAGTTCGTAGGTGACCTTCGTCGACCCGGGTGCCTGCTGCACCAACCGGTAACTACCGTGCTGCGCGGTCTGCAGATCGCTGCTGACCAGGTCCCAGCTCACAGAGTGCCCATCGGCGGCCCATTCGTAACTCAATTCGTAGGTGTCCTTGAGGACACCGGCATCGAGCACGAACCGAACTTGCTTCGCGCGGCCTCCGGGGCCCGGTACGGTCACCTCCACCTTGCGGGCCGCCGACACCCACCGCGGGTACTGCTCGAAATCGGCGATGACCGCCATGATGTCGGCTGCATCTGCGTTGATCACGATGGATTGTTCGGTGCGGTCGGTCATCGCGAACCTCCCGCGGCCGATGCGCCGGCTGCCGGTCCGCCGACGTGACGGGATTGCTCGAGGCGGTCCTTCACCTCGAACGACATGACGCGACCGGCCACCCGGCGCCGGTGGTTCATCCGGGCCAGCTCGGTCCCGCGCGCCCTCGGCTCGGACGGAAGCGTCCCGGTCGGCTCTGCGTGCAGGAAATAGTGCAGCACGAAGCCATCGAGCACCCGCTCGAGCCACAGCTCGGTCGTCCCCTCGACGGGGCCCGACACCTTCCAGCGCACACCTTGCTCTTTTCGGTCCTGAACCACGGTCAACCGCAGATCAGGCCACCATCGGCGCCAATTGGCGCGGTCGGAGATCACCTCGGTCGCCGACTCGGGCGGCGCCGCGATGAAAGTTTGGTCGGCAACCTGGATACTGGTCACCGCATTAGCTTCACATATCGGCGTGCCGGTCCGACCACAACCCTGCCTTGACGGTGCGCAGCGCGGCACGCGGTCACAGCAGCTGCCGCAGCCGGCCGGCCATGTGCTCCCATCGCCACCGCGACCGGACCCAATCCCGCCCCGCAGCGCCCATCGATGCGCACAGGTCCGGGTCTCCCAACAGAGCTGTCAGGGCATCGGTGATCTCTCTGATCGACCGGCCATCCACGACCAGACCTGTTTCGCCCTGCTTCACCGTTTCCGGGGCGCCTCCCGACTCACCGGCGATCACCGGGATCCCCGACGCCGAGGCTTCCAGATAGACGATGCCGAGACCTTCGACATCAAGTCCCCGACCTCTGGTACGCGCCGGCATCGCGAAGACATCCGCGATGTTGTGGTACGCGGCAAGCTCGTCGGCGGGTACCGAGCCGGTGAACAGAACGTGCTCGGCGACACCGACTTTGCGTGCCAGGTCCCGAAGCCGCTCGGCATCGGGACCGCCCCCGACGATCACCAACGTGGCGTCGCGGATCTCCGCACGGACCTCGGGTAACGCCCGGATCAACATGTCCTGCCCTTTGCGCGGGACCAGTCGGGACAGACACAGGATGGTCGGCGCATCACCGAGTCCGTGCAATTGTCGAAGACGTTGTCGGGCAACGTCATCCGGCTTGAACCGTTCGGTGTCCACACCCGGCGGTAGGTGTTCGAGCGCCGCGCGGGGGCCGAATGCCGCACTGAATCGATCACGCGTGTACTTGCTCACGTACGTGATCACGTCCGTGCCGCGGCCGATCACGCCGAGACCCTGCCGCGCCACCGGAAGCATCGACCAGCCGACCTCGTGGCCGTGCGTACTGGCGATCACACGCTGCGCGCCTGCGCGTCGCACGGCCGGACCGAGCACGGCCAGAGGGGCTGCCGCCCCGAACCAGACGGTGTCCACCTGATGCGCCCGAACCAGATCGGCCGCCCGCCGCGCAACCGCAGGCGTGGGCAACATCAACGTCGTGGGATGGCGGACGACCTCGTAGTCCTGCTCCGCGTCGAACCGGATGTGGCTGTCCTCGCGCCATCGCGGCGCATAGACGACCACGTCGCCGGCGGGCAACCGCTCGACCAGGTTCTGCAAGTACGACTGGATTCCCCCCTGCCGGGGCGGAAAGTCGTTGGTGACCAACAGCGTACGGTGCATTGGCTCACCGTAGCGGCGATCAGGGTGACGCAGTGAGCCAGCCACGCCACTGATCGACGAGTTCCTCGCGCGAGATCCCCAGAACGATGTTCGAGGCGGTGTCCTGGGACTTGACCACCAGCTGGGGGTCGGTCGGCTGATCAGCGCCGGCCAACGCCACATAGAAACGTTTGAGTTTGTCGTCACCGAACTTGTCCGCGATGAAGGCCGCGACAGACCACGCGGACTGGTAGGACACCGCCGCGTCGGGACTGCCCGGAGAGAAGTTCGCATCGCTGGGAAGGTCCGCAGGCACCTCACCGGCTGCGACCTGCCCGGCCAGGGTCGGGGCGGCGTCGGCGAGGCGGGTGTACGTCCCTCGGCGGCCGACATATTCGGCCACGCCTTCGGTCACCCAGACCGGGGCCGCCTGAGCGGTGACGGTGCGAGCGGCGACGTGGAAAAGCTCATGCCGGAGCACCACCGCGAGTGCGTTCGGATCCAGTTGCGCCGCTTGAGGACTGAAGACCACGCGTTGCCCCAGGGCGGTCGGTCCAGCGGGATCGACTCCGGTGAAGATCGAGACGGCCGCGGCAGCCTGGGCGTCGGCGGTCGCAGCACCGGTGAGCGATCGGAACTCGTCGTCGGTGGGGGCAGCGATGATCCCCGCGCCCTGCGGCCACTTGGTGCCCCAGAACTGCGTGACGGCTCCCGCGGCGGCCGGCAGTAGTTCCTTCAGGCGGGCGGTGAAGCCGGTGTCGGACCCGTTGGTCAACACCAAGGACTCGCCCGGCGTGGTGGCGACGGACGTCGCCGACGGTGAGGGGAACTCCCACACCTGACCCGCAGGCGCGGGCTGCCCGAACAGCGGTCCCGCATCGGCGACCATCTTCCAGCCGTCCGGATACTGGGCCATCACCATGGGGAGGTCGAGCACAACCGGGATCGAGTCGATCCCCTCGTACCCGTATCGCAACTGCACAGGGGCCACCCAGGAGTCGCTGCTCCCCTGCGCGTCGAGACGCTCCTGGAGTTCGGCGGGGACAAGACGCTCGAACTCGCGGCTCGCCGACAATCGGAACTCGAAAGCACTGAGCGGCAGGGCCGGCAGACCCGCTGCCGATGCACCCGTCCGCTCACGCAAGGCAGTGGTCGCCGAGGCATCCAGTTGGGCCAGAGCCGACTCGGCATTCCCCTCGCGCAGGGCATCGGTGTAGGCCTGCAAGGTCAGGGTGACCCCCAGCGACCGTGACTGTTCGTACGGATTCTGCGGACGCGCGGACGAAGTTGCAGCCGGTGAATCGGTGTCCGAGTCCGACGACGTCACAAGCACTGTCGCGACGATGCCGACAACGGCCACGAGCACCACGGCGATCAGGACCCACAGCCACTTCCGGCGCGGCGGATTCCGGCGCTCGGACGTGGCGTCCGCTGCCGGTGCGGCGTCGAGGTCCTCGCGCTCTGGGGACTCGCGCTCGGAAGTCACTGGCGATCCGGTGGCGTCAGTATCGACGGGCCGAGTTGTACGGGCCGGCTCCGTCGATCGGAGCGACCTTGACCGGCACACCGAATGTCGAGGCGTGCACCACGTAACCGTTACCGATGTACATGCCCACGTGGGTGGCGTCCGGGTAGTAGATGATCAGATCGCCGGGCCGCAGAGCATCTCGCTCCACCGGGGTGCCGCCCGCCAGTTGCGCCTGACTGGACCGCGGCAGCGTCTTCCCTGCTTGTTTGTACGCCCACACCATCAGTCCGGAGCAATCGAATTGGTCCGGCCCGGTGGCGCCCCACACGTAGGGATCGCCGATCCGGGTGAGCGCCGCTCGAACAGCGATGACCTCGGGGGCCGTCCCGGCGGGCAACATGGAGGCGTCGAACTCGATCTTGGGCCCGGCCAGTGCGGCGAGCTGCTTGCCGGTCAACGACTCGTACATCGCCCTGATCTCGGTGGCCTTGAAGATTCGTTCACTTTGCTTGGCCTGAAGGTCTGCGCTGGTCTTCTCGGCGGCCGCCACGGCCTGCTCGGCCTTCGTCTTCGCGTCCTGCGCCACCTTTTGCGCTTCCAGCGCTTTGTCGTTGGCGACCTTGAACGTCTGCACGTCGGCAACGGTCTGACGCGAGATCATCTCGAGTCCGGACATCTGGTCGAGCAGTGATTGCGGCGAGTCACTGACGAGGACGGCGTAGAGACGATTGACCCGCGCGCCCCGGTAACTGGCGTTGACCAGCGCATCGACTGCGCCTTGCAGGCTCTCGGCCTGCGTCTCCTGCTCGGCGAGGGTGCGCTCGGCAGCCTGGGCGGCCTCGTTTGCCGCCGCGACGGCGCCGCGCTGGTTGTTCAGTTCGATCGTGGTGTTGTGGATGGCCTCGGTGGCCTGCTCGGCCTCGCGGCCCAGCTGCGTGTATTCGGTGAGCATGTCATCCGGGCTCTTCGGTCCCGGTTCGGCACCGGCCGGCGCACCCGCGCCCAGTGCAACCGCCAACGCCAGCACCACAGCCGCGATCACGGTGTGCATGACGGTGGCATAACGCTTCCGCACCACGACGATGAAACTCCTCAACACTTCATGCGGGCCAACCCGAGCCCTTTTGCCTCTGTATGTACCGAGCAGATCAGCTGCCCACTCGGTACGTCTTGTACGACCGATCCCGTTGCACTGGCCAACCCGGCCAGGCTACACAGGCCTTCGGCTCCCCCGAGCCCGGACGACCAGACTGTCTGGGACCGGGTGATCGGAAGCCATTGGGCGGGTGCCGCTCGAGTGCGGCCCCGCCCAATGGTCGTGTTCAGTTGTGTAGATCAGTAGCGACGGATGTCGACGATCGACTGGTCGTTGAGGCCCATCCGACCGACGGGCACGCCCTCGGTCGAGGAGTGGACGACCTGGCCGCCACCGACGTAGATGCCGGCGTGGCCTCCACCGTTGTAGATCACGACGTCGCCGGGCTGGATGTTCGCGGCGTCGACGTGGGTGCCACCGCCGAGCTGGCCGTAGCTGTCCCGGGGAATGGTCTGACCGGCCTGCTGATGCGACCAGTAGACGAGACCCGAGCAGTCGAATGCGCTGGGGCCGGCTGCGCCGTAGACATACGGCGAACCGATCTTGCTCACTGCGGCATCAGCGGCGATCTGGCCTGCGGGCCGGACCGGCTGCGCTGCCTGCGGCAGGATGCTGGGGGATTTGAACTCATTGGGGATCTGGTTTTCGGCCAGGCCCGGGATCTCGAAGGTTCCGACACCGGGAACGGTGATCGGAGCAGCCATGGCCGGCGCTGCGGCCATTCCCATGGTGCCGAGAGTGATCGATCCGGCGATCAGTGCGCCCCGGGCGCTCTTGATGCCCCGGTTCGGCTGTTGCAAACGGTGTTTCGCCACGAAGCGATGTCTCCTGTTTCTTCCCTATCCGCCTACCGGGTTAGCTGTCGGATTCGGGCCGGAAGATGGCCCTACCCGGTGAACCCAGAAGTCTGAAGACCTCAGGGTTCAGTGGGATTCACCCCGGATGTGAACTCGCATTCGCATCAGTGGTTCCCCGGTTCACCAGGACGGTGATTGAGCGGCGACCCTACGATCCGCTCCGGTTGGAGTGGACGCTTTCGCAAGGTCTCAGAAAGGTTACGAAACCGTGATGGTCCGTGTCCACTAGGGGACCGACAGGAGACCGACCGGCGTGTCGGGTCATCCAGCTCGCAAATGACCGCCAGATCGGGGAACAAAAACCCTGTTACCTGCGTTGACTGCCACGTCCTGACTGTGACGGTCAGACTTGCCGATCATGCCCGCAGCATGGAACACCGCAATGGCGTCGTCGATGCGCGACTGGTGGTCAATAACGAATTCATCACAGCGAACTTCGTCGTTTGCGCTGTTAGGGACACCTACGGGACCCAGGAAAACGGTCATCATGCAGTCGTCGCAGGCGACTCGACGGCCCGGGCACGTGTTGCAGTCTATGAGCATTGTGATCTCCGTCTCATTCGGTTTAGGGGGCCCTTTCTCAGGGTTCTCAGGGTTCTCCCCGACGTCCGGAGCCCTCTGGTTCGACCCCGATGGCCGAACGCTAACTCCACGGTCTGACAAGCCATCTCGCATTGCACCACCGCGGCGGTGTCGGTGGATCGAACTAATGTTCGCGGTGTGAGTGTTGTTGGTGAGGCTGCTGGGACTCAGCTGTGTTTCGACGATCCCGTACTCGACCACCCCGACGACGTCCCCCTGCGGGAGACCACATTCGTGGTGGTGGACCTCGAGACCACCGGGGGCAGCCCGATGGGCGACCGGATCACCGAGATCGGCGCCGTGAAGGTCCGGGGCGGCGAGGTGCTGGGCGACTTCGCGACTCTCGTGGATCCACAGCGCGGTATCCCCCCACACATCGTTCGCCTCACCGGCATCACCGAAGCGATGGTCTACCAGGCCCCGACGATCGACCAGGTACTCCCGGCCTTCCTCGAATTCGCCCGCGACTCGGTGATCGTGGCGCACAACGCCCGGTTCGACACCGGCTTCCTGCGCGCCGCTGCCACCGAGCTCGGCCACCCGTGGCCGTTCCGCAGGGTGCTGTGCACCGTGAAGTTGGCCCGTCGAGTCCTGACCAGAGACGAGGCACCGACTGTCAAACTCTCGGCTCTCGCTGACCTCTTCGCCGTTCAGACCCGCCCGACCCACCGGGCGCTCGACGACGCCCGCGCAACAGTCGAGGTGATGCACCGCCTCTTCGAACGGGTCGGCAATCTCGGCATCCACACCTTCGGCGACCTCCGCAACTTCCTGCCCGGGGTCTCCCGCGCCACGCGGAACAAGAGGGGTCTGGCAGATCACCTGCCGTCAGAACCCGGCGTCTACATGTTTCGCGGACCCTCTGACGAGGTCTTGTACGTCGGCACCGCAACCGACCTGCGCAGGCGGGTCCGCAGCTATTTCACCGGTTCGGAGAACCGCACCCGGATACGCGAGATGGTCGAACTGGCGACGCGCGTCGACCACGTCCAGTGTGCCCATCGGATCGAGGCCGGGGTGCGCGAACTGCGCCTCCTCGGCGCCTACGCGCCGCCCTACAACCGCCGTTCGAAGTTCCCGCATCTCGGCTGGTGGATCTGCCTCACCGAGGAGGCATTCCCACGCTTGAAGATCAGCCGGGCCCCGACGGCGACCTCGGTCGGCCCCTTTCGTTCCCGCGCCACTGCCTATGACGTCGCAGACCTCATCGCCGACACATGCGGCCTACGCACGTGCCGTACCGCACTGCGGGCCACTGCACTTCATGTATGTGAGGTGGGCCCGGGCGGGCGACGAGTGGTCGGCGGCTGCCACGCGGCCACCACCGAACCACTTGCCGCCGAGGCGTATCTCCCCCGAGCCCGAACTGTCGCCGAGCTGTTCAGCGGCCGAAGCGACCTCCCCGTTCAGCTGGCTCTGGACAAACTCGAGTCGCTCGCCCGTGCCGAGCTCTTCGAGAACGCCGCGCGGTTACGCGATCGCCTCGACCACCTCATCGCCCACCTGGAACGGTGTCAGCGACTGGCTGCCCTGGCCCGCATCTCGGAAATGGTCGCCGCCGCACCCGACGGACGCGGCGGATGGGACCTGGCGGTGATCCGGCACGGCCGCCTCGCGAGCGCCGGGGTCGCCGCACGGGGCGTTCCGCCGATGCCCGTGGTCGCGGCGCTGGCGGCCGGTGCGGAGACGGTGATCCCCGAACCGGGGCCGCTGTACGGCGCGCCCCACGAGGAAGTCGCGTTGGTGTACCGGTGGCTCACCGGGCCAGGTGTTCGAATCGTCTGTGCCACCAGCGGGTTCAGCTTGCCGCGGCACGGTGGCGGCCGGCACGTCCACTGGCGCGACAAGGTGGGTACGGCGCGTCGCACCATCACGCTCGAGGGCGACCTAGGCTGAGTCAATGATTACCGCCATCGTCTTGATCCAGACCGATGTCCATCAGATCCCGGAGACCGCCCAGGCAGTGGCCGACATCTCAGGCGTCACCGAGGTGTACTCGTGCGCCGGTGACGTCGACCTGATCGCGAAGATCCGAGTCAGGGACCACGCGGAGATCGCCGACGTCGTCACCGCCGCGATCAGTCGGCTGCCGGGTGTGAAACACACCGCCACCCACATCGCCTTCAAGAGCTACTCCAGCGCCGACGTGGACGCCGGCTTCTCCATCGGCGAGTAAAAAAGGGCACCCGGTTGACTTCCCTGGTCGATGGCCTACCGGGGAGCCCGCCGGACAGCCCGTGGAGGGGTGCGTCAGAGGGCGTTGCTCACGCGCACCCAGTTGTCGAGCAGGGTCGCGGCCGCGCCGGAGTCGATTGCGTCGGCGGCCACGTCGATCTGCGTGCGCAGCTGTTCGTGCAGGTCGGCGTCGCGGTCGGGACGGTAGGCAGCCAGTGCGCCGGCGGCATTGAGCACCACGGCATCGCGTACCGGCCCCGTCGCTCCGGCGAACAGGTCCCGCGCGACCTGCGCGTTGTGATCCGCGTCGCCGCCCCGAAGTGCTTCCAGTTCGACGCGGGCCAGACCGATGGTCGTGGGGTCCACCGTCTGTGTGTGCACGGCGCCGTCGACGACCTGCCACACGGTTGACGTCGTCGTCGTGGTCAGTTCGTCGAGGCCGTCATCGCCGCGGACGACGAGTACCGAATGACCCCGATCAGCGAACGTCTGGGCGAGGACAGGAGCGAGATCGACGAAGGCACACCCCACCAGTCCACTGGTTGGCTGTGCCGGATTGGTCAGGGGGCCAAGCACATTGAAGACCGTCGGTATGCCGATTTCCTTGCGTGGGGCCGCCGCGAACCTTAATGCGGGATGAAACACAGGGGCGAAACAGAACGCGATGCCGGCCTGGCCGACACAGGTGGCGACGCCATCGGCGGTCAGCGCGATCTTGACGCCCAGCGCCTCCAGGACGTCGGCGCCACCGCTCTTCGACGACGCTGCGCGGTTGCCGTGCTTGACCACCGGCACACCGGCTGCGGCCACCACCACCGATGCCATCGTGGAGATGTTTACCGTGTTCGACCGGTCACCACCGGTTCCCACGATGTCGACGCAATCGCCCGTTGTTGGCACCACACTGGAGTGGGAGAGCATCCCCGTTGCCAGGCCGAGCAACTCCCCGGGGGTCGGCCCCTTGAGTTTCATCGCCACCCCGAAGGCCGCGATCTGCGCTGGGGTCGCGTTGTCGGTCATGATCTCGTTCATCGCCCACTCGGCACCGTCGGGATCCAGGTCGTGGCCATCGGCCAGAACACCGAGAATCTGCGGCCACGTGCGGGCCGGAACATTCGAGTGGGTCACAGTGGCAGCCTAGCCACCCCCCGCAACCCGATTCGTCGGCGGTTGCAGCACCTGCCAGCCCACTGCAGAGCCGCCGTGCCGCTGGGCCAGACCGGCCATCCGAGAGCGTTCCTGGGACACGTGCAGGGCATCGATCAGCTGTACGCGAGCCAGTGCCACCACATCATTGCCGCCGGGGGCCTCCACACCGCATCCCGGCGGAACCGGAACGGGTCCGTAGTGGTCCTGTGCCGCAAGCTCCAGAGCCCTTGGGACGGCCCCGGAAGGCAGTATCAGCAGGTGCCGCAGAACCGACTGTTCGTCCTCGCGCCAACCGGAATCTGCGAGCACCGACGACGCCGCCTCCGCGTCGTCGAAACTCTCGGCTGTCACGACGAGAGATGGATCGTCGGCAGACAACTCCCCGTTGGGCTTTCGACCGCCGGCGAGCCGACCGGACCATCGTTTCCACCGGGATACTTCGACCGGGTTCCCGTTCACGTCGCGAGGCACCCCACCAGCCTCCCAGGTGTGTGATTTCCAGCTCTCTGACACGCCGGGAACAGGGCATATGCCTCCATCTACCTGGGTCGGCGTGACCCGCCGAAAAAAATTCTGGACCCAAGTAGTCAGCGCTTACTACGAACCGTCATACTTCTGGGGTGACTAGCGCTGCAGCACCCACAGGATCAGCTATCACCCAGCGCGTGCACTCGCTGAACCGACCCAACATGGTCAGCGTCGGCACGATTGTGTGGCTTTCGAGCGAGCTGATGTTCTTTGCCGGATTGTTCGCGATGTACTTCGTCGCGCGAGCCGGAAACTACGGCAACTGGCCGATGGAGCCCACCGAGCTCAACCTGACGTTGGCGATCCCGGTGACCACCGTGTTGATCCTGTCGTCGGTGACATGCCAGCTCGGTGTCTTCGCCGCCGAGCGTGGCGACGTCTTCGGCCTTCGCCGGTGGTACACGATCACGCTGATCATGGGCGCGATCTTTGTCGCCGGTCAGGCGTACGAGTACTACCACCTGGTTCACGAGGGCACGACGCTGTCGTCGAGCGCCTACGGCTCGGTGTTCTACATCACCACCGGGTTCCACGGCCTGCACGTCATCGGCGGTCTCGTCGCCTTTGTCTTCTTGCTGATCCGCACGCGGTTGAGCAAGTTCACCCCGGCTCAGGCAACCGCCGCGATCGTCGTGTCCTACTACTGGCACTTCGTCGACATCGTCTGGATTGCCTTGTTCGCGACCATTTACTTCATCCGGTAACGCGCACCACACTTTCGCCCAGGCAGAGTCAGTCCGCTTAGCAGAGAGACACAGATGAGTTCATCTCCCCCACCCACCTCACCCGGGGATTCGGTTGAGGGCGCCCTGAGCGAGGGCGCAGGCAGGATCGACGCGAAAAAGGCCAAGGCACGCCGCAAGTTGCGACGTCGCGCGTCCGGCATCCTGCTGTTGCTCGCAGGTCTGGTGGTCGCCGGCGGCCTGGCCACCGCGATCACCCCGGACCCGCAGGTCGCCAAGGCGGACAGCGAGTCGAGTGCTGCGCTGATCCAGGATGGCCGCAAGCTCTACGAGACGTCCTGCATCACGTGCCACGGCGCCAACCTCGAAGGCGTGCTCGACCGCGGACCGTCGCTGGTCGGCGTCGGCGATGCCTCGGTGTACTTCCAGGTCTCGTCCGGGCGCATGCCCGCGGTCCGTGGTGAGGCTCAGATCCAGCGCAAGCCGGCCAAGTTCACCCAGGCCCAGATCGACCAGCTCGGCGCCTACATCCAGTCGGTCGGCGGCGGCCCTCAGGTCGTGTACGCCAAGGACGCCGACGGAAACGTCATCTTCGAGGACGGTTACCCGGTTGTCGAGCAAGAGCAGTTGCGCGGCGAGAACATCGGCCGCGGTAGTGAACTGTTCCGCCTCAACTGCGCGTCGTGCCACAACTTCACCGGTCGCGGTGGCGCACTGTCGTCGGGCAAGTTCGCGCCGGTCCTCGACCCGGCCAATGAGCAACAGATCTACACGGCGATGCTGACCGGACCGCAGAACATGCCCAAGTTCTCGGATCGTCAGCTCACCGATGAGGAAAAGCGGGACATCATCGGCTACGTCAAGTACGCGACGCGCCCCGAAGCACCGGGCGGGTACGCCCTGGGCGGCTTCGGACCGGTCTCCGAGGGAATGGCGATGTGGGCTGTCGGCGTAGTGGCTATCGTCGCCGCCGCGATGTGGATGGGATCACGCACATGAGCGATCAACACAAATCTGTCCCCACCCAGGACGAGCTCGACGGGATGAGCAACGACCAGCTGGTCAAGCTCGGCACCAATCTCGACGGTGTGGAGATCATCCACCGTCGGGAACGGTTCCCCGAGCCCGGCAGCAAGGCGGAGAAGCGTGCCGAGCGATCGGTTGCGTTCTGGTTCCTGCTGGCCGGTCTGTCAGCGGCGGCCTGCTTCGTCATCTTCATCTTCAACCACTGGGAATTCGTCATGCCCGGTGGAGACCACTACTGGCAGTACATCTTCAACACTCCCCTTCTGGGCGTGACCTTCGGATTGTCGATCCTCTCCATCGGAGTGGGCGCCATCCAGTTCACCAAGAAGTTCATTCCCGAAGAGATCTCGGTCCAGGACCGCCACGACGGCGGCTCCACCGAGGTCGACAAGAAGACCGCTGCCGCCATGCTCGGCAACACCGTGACGTCGTCCACGATCGGTCGTCGCAAGATGATCATCGGTGCCGGACTCTTCGGACTCGGAACCTTCGCTGTCACCGGCCTCGTCGCCCTGGTCGGCGGAATCATCAAGAACCCGTGGGCCGAGGGCAAGGACGCCCCGCTCTGGAACACCGGGTGGTCGCCGATCCACAACTCGCCCGAAGCCCCCAACGAGACGGTCTTCCTGCGTCGCGACACCGGCAACCCACACCAGGTGGTCCTCGTCCGGCCGGAAGATCTCGATGCCGGCGGCATGGAGACGGTCTTCCCGTGGCGGGTCTCCGATGGCGTCGGAGAGACGGAAGAGTCTCGGCACAAGCTCCTCGAAGGACTGCGTGCGGTGGACAACCCCGTGATGTTGATCCGCCTGCGTCCCAACGATGCGGCCCGGGCCATCAAGCGCAAGAACCAGGAAAGTTTCAACTACGGCGACTACTTCGCTTACACGAAGGTCTGCTCGCACCTCGGTTGCCCGGCATCGCTCTTCGAGCAGCAGACCAACCGAATCCTCTGCCCGTGTCACCAGTCTCAGTTCGATGCCCTCGAGTTCGCCAAGCCGATCTTCGGTCCAGCTGCTCGCGCGCTCGCGCAGTTGCCCATTACTGTGAATGATCAGGGTTATCTGGTGGCGGCCGGCGACTTCATCGAACCCGTCGGGCCGGCGTTCTGGGAACGCGGCCAGGGGAAGGACAGACCATGAGCAAACTCGCGCAACGCGCAGAAGAGGTCGACAGCCGGTATCACCTGGCTCCCGGTCTCCGGCGGCAGATCAACAAGGTCTTCCCCACCCACTGGTCCTTCCTGCTCGGCGAGATCGCGCTCTACAGCTTTGTGATCCTGTTGATCTCGGGCGTGTACCTGACGTTCTTCTTCGATCCGTCGATGAGCGAGGTCGTCTACAACGGCGCCTACGAACCGCTCAACGGCGTGATGATGACCAAGGCGTATGCCACCACACTCGACATCTCGTTCGAGGTCCGCGGCGGTCTGTTCGTCCGACAGCTCCACCACTGGGCAGCGCTGCTGTTCGCGGCGTCGATCATCATCCACATGGCGCGCATCTTCTTCACCGGTGCGTTCCGCAGGCCGCGTGAGGCCAACTGGGTCATCGGCTGCATGCTGCTGCTCCTGGCGATGTTCGAGGGCTTCTTCGGATACTCACTCCCCGACGACCTGCTCTCGGGCACCGGCGTCCGCGCTGCCATGTCGGGCATCGTCCTCGGAATACCGCTTGTCGGTACCTGGATCCACTGGGCCTTGTTCGGCGGTCAGTTCCCAGGCGACATCATCATTCCGCGGCTCTACATCCTGCACGTGCTGCTTTTCCCAGGGATCATCCTGGCCCTGATCGGTGCACACCTCGCACTGGTCTGGTACCAGAAGCACACTCAGTTCCCCGGCCCCGGCCGCACCGAACAGAACGTTGTCGGTGTCCGCATCCTCCCGATCTTTGCGGCGAAGGCCGGTGCGCTGTTCGCGGTCACCTTCGGCTTCCTCGCGATCATCTCCGGCATCTTCCAGATCAACCCGGTGTGGGTGCTCGGGCCATACAACCCGGCGCACGTGTCGGCCGGTTCGCAGCCCGACATCTACATGATGTGGACCGACGGACTTGCCCGCCTGATGCCGGCGTGGGAGGTCTACTTCGGAAACGCGTACACGATCCCAGCGATCTTCTGGGTGGTCGTTCTCATCGGGGTCATCATCACCGTGATGTTCGCCTATCCCTGGATAGAGAAGCGGCTCACCGGCGACGATGCTCACCACAACCTGCTGCAACGGCCTCGCGACACCCCGGTGCGCACAGGTGTCGGCGCGATGGCACTCGCCTTCTACATCGTGCTCACCGTGTCGTGCATGAACGACATCATCGCGTACAAGTTCCACATATCGCTCAATGCGACCACGTGGATGGGACGCATCGGCCTGATCATCGTGCCGCCGCTCGCGTACTACATCGCTTACCGCTGGGCCCTGGCCCTGCAGCGCAGTGACCGCTTCGTGCTCGAGCACGGCATCGAGACCGGAATCATCAAGCGTCTCCCCCATGGTGAGTACATCGAGCTGCACCAGCCGCTCGGACCTCTCGATGATCACGGTCACCCGCTTCCGATGCCGTACGAGGGTGCAGCGTTGCCCAAGCGGATGAACAAGCTGGGGTCCGCCGGTAGCCCGGGCAGCGGTTCGCTCCTGGTGGCTGACCCACCGGAAGAGCAACAGCGTCAGATCGAGCTCGACAGCGAAGCCCACCATGTCGAGAAGGACGCGCTGCGCGCTCTTCAGGCTCGTGGCGGAAGCCCGTTCACCGACTGATCTGCGACAACACAAGAAATCCGGGTCCCATATCGGGGCCCGGATTTTTTGTGCCCAGGATTGTTTGAGACCCGGGCTCTCGGTGTGTGGGCAGGTTCCCCAGACGTTGCGCCTCTCCCCTACCCCACTGCAGTGCACGCGATCGGTGTGGACAGAAGGACGGGTCCTGAGGGCCTCGACAACGAAGGGGAAGCTTGAAAACCACGAGCGCGCACCTGGAACCGAGACTCACCATTCGAGAACAGACGAACAGGCGAGCACAACGGCGGCGCTACAGGGCCACCAGGATCACCAGAGGTCGCCGGAGCGCCAGTCGCACAGCAGGCGACCATCGGGCCGTCCGATCTCACCGAAGACGTGTACCCCTCCACGGTCGTCGGGCGTCGCGATCGGGCCGCTGGGCGTCAGCGCCCCGAGTTCGCCCTCCCACGGACGCCAGCCTCGTGCACGATAGAGGGCTTCGCCGGCCGCACTGGCGCTGAGCGCCCCGAAGTCGTAGGCGTCGAGCACTATTCGCTCGCACGCTTCCATCACCTGATGCCCGAGACCCTGTCGTTGCCGTGTGGGGTCGACTGCAACCGCTTCCACATACCCGACGCGGAGCGGTACTTCGTCGACGACCATGGATCTGGCCACCACCGCCGCATGGGCCACTACGTCACGGCCGTCGGACGCGACCATGACGTGAAGCCCGCCGAGGGCGTGGTCGTAGTCGGTGTCTCCGAACTCACCGTCGAAAGCGCGGTCGAAGAGCTCTCGCAGGTGACGGCGCTGCACAGCGCTCAGCTCCCAGGTGTGCCGTATCTCTACGGACATCCCAGGAGCTGAGTGCAAAGAAGAATCGATGTTGTTCTGCTGGTCAGTGCTTTTCTTGCCCGGTGTGGTACTCGAAGACCAGACCGGCGACCGCACCGATGATGGCTGCAGCAGCGAATCCGACGAACCAGAAGTTGCTGGTTGCCATCGCCACAGCGAGGGTCGCGGCGCCGAGGGCAATCACCACAGGCCACCAGCTGCCGGGGCTGAAGAAGCCCAATTCGCCGGAACCGTCGGACACCTCGGCGTCCTCGTAGTCCTCAGGGCGGATGTCGACGCGGCGGGCGACGAATCGGAAGTACGTCCCGATGATCAGGGTCAGACCGCCGGTCATGACCAGACCGGTGACACCGACCCATTCGACGTTCTTGCTGGACAGTCCACTGGCCAGCCCGTAGGCGATGGCGACCAGGAAGAAGAACCCGGTGAGTACCTCGAAGAGGCGCGCTTCAATTCTCATCTCGTGGCTCCTGGGTACTAGTTCGAGGCCGTCTGGGTGCCGCGGCGGGTGTCGAAAGGCTTGGTGGTCAGCGCAGTGGCGGGCTCACCGATCGATTCGAGTGCCTGGGCGTTGGTGGCGTTCGGGTTCGATTCGCGGAACTTGATGTAGCGATCGAACTCCTCGGGACTGACGGCACGCACCTCGAAGTTCATCATCGAGTGGTAGGTACCGCACATCTCGGCACAACGCCCGACGAAGGCGCCTTCGCGGTCGATCGAGCTGACCTGGAAGCGGTTGTCGGTGTGGTTCTCCTCCGGGAAGGGGAACACGTCGCGCTTGAAGAGGAACTCCGGGACCCAGAACGAATGGACAACGTCGTTCGAAGCGATCTCGAACTCGATGCGCTTGCCGGTCGGCAGGACCAGGACCGGGATCTCTTCGGAGTTACCGGTGGTCTCGATCTTGTCGTACATGAGGTACTCGCGGATGTTGTTGCGCTCCGCGTCGATTGCGTTCTGTTCGTTGTGGCCGGCCTGCTCGGCCTTCTCGCCGGCATGCTCTTCCAGCTCGGCCCGCTGGTTCTCGTACGGGTTCTCGCGGGTGCCGTCGTAACGGGAGCCGTCTTCCAGCTGCACCGTGCGGTAGCCGAACTTCCAGTTCCACTGGAAGGCAGTCACGTTCACGACCACATCTGGATCGGACTTCTTCGCCTCGACATCGTTCTGCACGATGATCGTGAAGTAGAAGAGCACCGCGATGATCACGAACGGGATGGCCGTATAGGTCAACTCGAGCGGCACGTTGTAGGCCGTCTGGCGCGGGAACTCGTCCCCACCGGGCTTCTTGCGGTGGAAGGTGACGGTCCAGAAGGTCAGCGCCCACACGATGATTCCCATGACGAGGGCAGCGATCACCGACCAGGTCCATAGGTGACGCATGCTTTCGGCCTCGGGCGTGATGCCCTCGGGCCAGCCGAACCGCATCACTTCTTCAGCGCTGCAGCTCGACAGCATCATCGCGCCGACACCCAAGAACAGGGTCGCGCTGATCTGCTTGATTCGACGTCCGCGGTGCTGACGCTTAGTCGATGCCGGAGGTCGCCCACCGTGTGCCAATTTCACGCCTTCCTACCCTGCCCAGACTGCAAACAGCCACACCGCCACCCACGATTGGTAGCTCGTGTACTACGCAGCGTAGACCAACCGCCCGCAACATTCGTATCGGGGTTTGGGTTCGTGTCATCGACGCCCGGAATGCCGAGGACGCGCTTGGGGCGGGCAGGCGGGGGTGACCGTTGTTGCGGCATACTCGGGCATGTTCGAAGTGCTGTCCGGAGGACGAATTGAGGCTTTTTCGTGTGTGGTCTGCTAGGTCTGTTGTCCAGCGACGCGTCTGCGGGAGAGTCTGCCGAATTGGTGGCCGCGGCGTCGCACTGCATGCGCCACCGTGGGCCTGACGAACCGGGTGGAACGTGGCACGACGCGGATGTCGCCTTCGGGTTCAACCGTCTCGCGTTCATCGACATCGAGCACTCGCATCAGCCGCTGCGCTGGGGTCCCGCGGACAATCCGGAGCGGTACGCGTTGGTCTTCAACGGCGAGATCTACAACTACCTCGAGCTTCGTGAGCAGCTGAGCCGGGACGAGGGCGCAGAGTTTCGCACCCAGGGTGATGGCGAGGCCATCGTCGCTGCCTTCCATCACTGGGGTCCTGACGCGGTCGCCCGGCTGCGCGGCATGTTCGCCTTCGCGATCTGGGATACCGAGGAGCGATCGATGTTCATCGCCCGCGACCCGTTCGGCATCAAACCGCTCTTCATCGCGACGGGCTCGGGCGGAACGGTCTTCGGCAGCGAGAAGAAGAGCCTCCTCGAACTCCTCGACCGAATCGGCGTCGCGGACGGTCTCGACCCCCGCGCAGTCCAGCACTACACGGTGCTGCAGTACGTACCGGAACCAGAAACCCTGCACGCGGGCATCCGTCGCCTCGAGTCCGGCAGCTACGCCACCATCAAGCCCGGACAACGACCGCAGGTGCGCCGGTACTTCACACCCCAGTTCAAGGTTCGCCCGTTCACCCCGGACACCCAACAGAAGCGATACGACGAGATCGCCGCAGCGCTCGAGGATTCGGTCGCCAAACACATGCGTGCCGACGTCACGGTGGGCTCGTTCCTCTCCGGAGGCATCGATTCAACGGCCATCGCGGCGCTGGCGATCAGGCACAACCCGGATCTGATCACGTTCACGACCGGGTTCGAGCGCGAGGGCTACTCCGAGGTGGACGTGGCAGCCGAATCGGCCGCGGCCATCGGCGCTCGGCACGTCGTCAAGGTCGTCGGACCTGCCGAGTTCGCCGCCGCGATCCCGGAGATCGTGTGGTACCTCGACGACCCCGTCGCCGACCCGGCTCTGGTGCCGCTGTATTTCGTGGCGAAAGAAGCACGGAAGCACGTCAAGGTGGTCTTGTCCGGCGAAGGTGCCGACGAACTCTTCGGCGGGTACACGATCTACAAAGAACCGTTGTCGCTCAAGCCTTTCGAGCGGCTACCCAGGGGACTGCGAGTGGCCGCGGGCCGGTTGTCGGACCGCATACCCGAGGGCACACGCGGTAAGAGCCTGCTGCACCGCGGCTCGATGTCGCTCGAAGAGCGGTACTACGGGAACGCACGCAGCTTCGACGACGCGCGGCTACGCGCTGTCCTGAAAGACTTCCGACCGGATTGGACCCACACCGATGTGACGGCTCCGATCTACGCGACCTCGCAGGGGTGGGACCCGGTGGCGCGGATGCAGCATCTCGACCTGTTCACCTGGCTTCGCGGCGACATCCTGGTGAAGGCCGACAAGATCACCATGGCGAACTCGCTCGAGTTGCGGGTCCCCTTCCTCGACCCCGAGGTGATGCGAGTCGCCGAGGCCCTGCCCTTCGACGAGAAGATCTCGCACGGCACCACAAAATACGCGTTACGGAAGGCCCTCGAGCAGATAGTCCCCGCCCACGTCCTGCACCGCAAAAAGCTGGGCTTCCCCGTTCCGCTGCGTCACTGGCTGGCCGGGACCGAACTCTACGACTGGGCTCAGCAGACCGTCGAGAAGTCTCAGACCGAGCACATCTTCAACAAGGACGCGGTGCGGCAGATGCTGACGGAGCATCGCGACGGAGTGGTCGACAACAGTCGACGACTCTGGACGGTGCTGATCTTCATGGTGTGGCACGGGATCTTCGTCGAGGGCACCATCACGCCCCAGATCGAAGACCACCGCTACCCCGTCAAGCTCTAGCCTCGGCGTAGGCCGGGCGGTCATCTCACGCCGGGATGACCGCTCCGATCTCGGCAGCAGCCTCGTCTCCGTACGCGCCCGCAATGCGCGCCAACGCTGATTCGCGGTTCCACGTCCAGTCTTGCGGCGCAATGGTTTCCAGCACCAGGACGGCGACCATCGAGCCGAGCTGGGCGCTGCGCTCATGACTCAGACCCGCTGCGTTGCCGACGAGGAATCCGGCGCGGAAGCCGTCGCCGACACCGGTCGGATCGACTTTCTCCGTCTCGGGCACCACCGGCACATGGGTGCGCGTTCCGTCGGCCTCGACGATCTCGGCACCACCGCTGCCCAGCGTGGTGACACGCAGTCCGACCATCTCGGCGACCTGGGCATCACTGAGCCCGGCCTTCTGACGTAGCAGGCCCCACTCGTACTCGTTGGTGAACAAATAGGTGGCCCCGTCGATGAGTTCGCGAACCTGTTCGCCGTCGAGTCGCGCGAGTTGCTGCGATGGGTCGGCGGCGAACGGTATGCCCAGCTCACGACACTCCCGACTGTGCACGATCATCCCCTCAGGATCATCGGCGCCGATCAGGACGAGCTCGGGCTTGCCGAACTCCTCGGCGAGCCTGGCAAGTGAGATCTGGCGGGATTCACTCATCGCTCCGGCGTAGAAACTGGCCAGCTGGGCCATCTCGTCGTCGGTGGTGCACATGAAGCGTGCGGTGTGGGCTGTCTCCGAGACGCGGACACCGCGCGTGTCCACACCGTTGTCCTCCAAGAACTTGCGGTAGTCGTCGAAGTCGCTGCCCACCGACCCCACGAGCAACGGCGAACCACCCAGGACACCCATCGCATACGAGATGTTCCCGGCGACACCGCCGCGCCGGATGATGAGTTCCTCGACCAGGAAGCTGAGAGAGATGTGGTCGAGATGTTCCGAAAGCAGCTGCTCGGAGAACTTCCCCTGAAAACGCATCAAATGATCTGTTGCGATCGATCCACAAATGGCAATGGCCACGAAAACGAGCCTTTCTGTTCACCCGGTGATGGGGCTAACGCTACATACGCCCACGAACGAAGCAGGGCATACCCCGAATCCGTCGAAAGTATGGGCGGGCGCCTCCGGCCGGGCCGGTATGCAACTCCTCAGACAGGACAACGGCCGCACCCGAGTGATCGGATGCGGCCGTTGCCGAGAGCCAGAGCCCAGTCGGGGCTTGGGCGTCAGTTGAACGAGTCGCCGCAGGCGCAGCTGCCGGTCGCGTTCGGATTGTCGATGGTGAAGCCCTGCTTCTCGATGGTGTCGACGAAGTCGATGCTCGCGCCCATGACGTACGGCGCGCTCATCCGGTCGACGGCCAGTCCGACGCCGTCGAACTCGACAACCAAGTCGCCGTCGAGGTTGCGGTCGTCGAAGTAGAGCTGGTAGCGCAGGCCTGCGCAGCCACCGGGCTGAACCGCGATGCGCAGCATGAGCTCTTCGCGACCTTCCTGCTCGCGCAGGGCCTTGGCCTTCGCGGCAGCGGCATCGGTCAGAATCACACCGTGGGCAGGCGCTTCGGTCTCGGTCTGCACAGCGGTCTCATTCGATGCGGTCATGGATTCTCCTCAGTGTGCGGGGCGTAGGCGTGCGATCGGCACAGCTGCCAGGTATCGGATGCGAACTTCCAACGCCTATAACCGTACTCCTGTCCCACCTATTCCCGCGTCACGCGGGCGGGCGAAAGCGCCGGTCACCACTCCTCGGCGACGTGCCGCGCGAGTCGGCGCAGCTGGTTGTCGGCGTCATCCATCGCGAGCTGGACCGATCCTGCGATGTCGACGATCGAGTCAGCCCTGGCGATGCCCGCCTCGACGATCTGCGCGGGCGTGAGCGTCACCTGGCCCGCAAGCACAACGGTCGGGATACCTCGCCGACGCGCGGCGGTGGTCAGCGCCGCGACGACCTTGCCCTTGAGGGTTTGTTCGTCACACCGCCCCTCGCCGGTGATCACGAGGTCCACGTCGTCGATCAATTGCTGTTGTCCGGTCGCCTCTGCGATCACGGTCGCCCCGGACACCCTCGTTGCCCCGAGCGCGATCAGCGCGGCACCCAGTCCCCCGGCCGCACCTGCGCCTGCATCCTCGGTGATGTCGCGGCCGGCGAGACCGTTGAGTTGCGTGGCCCATTCGGCCATGCCTTCCTCCAACAAAGAGACGGTCTGGGGGTCGGCGCCCTTCTGTGGCCCGAACACATGTGCCGCACCACCCGGGCCCAGCAGCGGGTTCTCGACATCCGAGGCAGCCACCAATGTGACCGACCGCAGCGAATGGGCGGCGCCGTCGAGACCACCCAGCGCGTCGATCAGACCACGACCGCCATCGGTACTCGCGCTGCCGCCCAGCCCCACAACGATCTCTGTGGCGCCGGCGGCAACCGCGGCGGCCACCAGCCGGCCGACCCCGAACGTGTCCGCGGACAGCGCGGTCCGCGGAGTGGGGCCGCCTCCCAACTGGTGCAGCCCGCAGGCCTGCGCACATTCGATGTAGGCGGTCACACGGTCTCCGCGACGATCCAGCAGCCAGTCGGCCCGAACCGACGCACCCAGTGGACCTGTCACCGTCTCGCTGCGGCGATCGCCGAAACGGCTGGCCAGGACATCGACGAATCCTGGTCCACCGTCGGACTGAGGCACCGATATCAACTCGTCGCCGGGACGTCCGAGCTTCCACCCGGCCGCGATGGCCTTGGCGGCCGCGACCGCTGTGAGGGTGTCACCGAAGGAGTCCGGGGCGATCAAAGCCTTCATGGAGGGAGTATAGGAACGACAAGGCAGCTCCGGCAGCGCAGCGAAGACGCCGGCTGTCCCGGCCGGCCGGGAGTCCGGCACCACCCGGGGATCAGAACTGCCGCCGGGGAGATAATCTGACGGGGTGAAATTGCCCTGGAAGAAGGACGACGTCGAAGGCGACACCGTCGACACGACCGCCGGTGAGACAACGGTGGAAGAAACTGCGGGCAGTCGCAGGTACACCGAGGGCAAAGGTCGCCCGACTCCCAAGCGGCGTGACGCCCAGGGCAAGCGACGCGGACCGGTCAGCCCGGCCCCGCTGACCCGCGCCGAGGCGCGGGCACGGAAGAAGGAACTCAAGGGGTCGAACGTCACCCTGACCAAAGCCGAGAAAAAGGACCAGGCCGACGCCCGCCGTCAGCAGCGCGCCGACCAGCGTCAGAAGATGATGGAAGGCGACGAGCGGTACCTGATGCCGCGCGACAAGGGCGAGGTGCGTCGTTACGCCCGCGACATCGTCGACTCCCGCCGGAACTTCGCCGGGATGTTCATGCCCTTCGCCATCCTGCTGATCATCGTCATGTTCGTGCCGGCCATCGCGGTGTACGCCACCCTGCTCATGCTGGTGTTCGTGATCTTCCTGGTGATCGACGGAGTGTTGCTGGGGCGCATCCTGAACAATCGCGTCCGCGAGCGGTTCCCGAGCACTGAGGACGGCGGATTCAAGCTCGGCTGGTACGGATTCAGCCGCGCGATGCAGCTGCGGTTCATGCGGGCACCAAAACCGAGGGTCAAGCCGGGTGACGCGGTCTGAGCGACGATGCGCACTCTGATCCTTGGTGGAATTCGTTCAGGTAAATCAGCTTTCGGCGAAGGACTGCTCCCGGCAACCGGCGTCCGATACATCGCCACGGCGGCCGATCCGGCAACGGGTGACCCACAGTGGTCACAGCGCATCGCCGCACACCGGTCACGACGGCCGGCCGGTTGGCAGACGGTGGAGTCCGCCGACGTCGCCGGTCGACTTCGCTCCGACCCGGACGTGGCGACCCTTGTCGACGATCTCGGCGGGTGGGTCAGCAGACAGATCGACGATGTCGGCGGCTGGGACGACGACAATTTCGACCTCTCTGACAAGGTCGCCGAATTCGTTTCTGCAATAGCAGATTTCACGGGAGACCTCGTCATCATCAGTCCCGAGGTGGGCCTGTCTTTGGTGGCGCCCACGCCTGCGGGACGGTTGTTTCAGGATCAGCTGGGGCTTCTCAACAATGCCGTGGCGGCGACGTGTGACCGGACGGTCCTGGTCGTCGCGGGCAAAGTGCTCGAGATCAGTGGCCCGCAGCCGGCTGCCACCAACGCTGTCAGCGCGGCGCCCGTGCCGGTCGAGGCATCGACAGCCGACGACATCGAGGTCACGTCGGCAACCCCACCGACCGAGGGGTCCGACGACTCCGGGCAGCACGCCGGCCTCGGCGCCGCGACGGAGTTCGAACTCCCCGAGCAATTCGACTTCATCGCCGCTCCCGACCGTGATGCAGCCATTGCGGCCAGGGCACGACAGGGTGAACTGACCAAGCCCACCGGCTCGCTGGGTCGGCTCGAAGAGATCGCAGTGTGGGTCGCTTCATGCCAAGGAGTGTGTCCCCCATCGCCTTTCGGTCAGCCGACGGTGGTTGTGTTCGCCGGCGACCACGGGGTCGCCCGCGCCGGGGTGTCGGCGTACCCACCTGAGGTGACGGCACAGATGGTCGCCAACTTCACCGCCGGTGGAGCCGCGGTGAACGTGCTGGCCAGACTGCACGGTGCGAAGGTCAGGGTCGAGGATCTCGCGGTCGACGCCGAGACGCCCGAAGCCATCAGCCGATTCAAGGTTCGGCGCAGCTCGGGAGACCTGACCGTCGAAGACGCTCTGACCACTGAGCAGACCCGCGCTGCCCTCGCCGCCGGGCGGGCCATCGCCGACCAAGAGATCGACAGTGGCGCCGATCTCCTGATCGCCGGTGAGATGGGTATCGGCAACACCACTCCCGCAACGATTCTCGTCGGTCTTCTGACGGACAACGAGCCCGTGGTGGTGGTCGGCCGCGGAACCGGCATCGACGACAACGGCTGGATCCGCAAGACTGCGGCGGTGCGCGACGGGATGCGTCGTGCGCGCCCCCACGGCAGGGTTCCCCTCGAGTTACTGCGCACTGTGGCGGGCGCGGAGATCACCGCGATGGCGGGCTTCCTGGCCCAGGCCGCGTTACGGCGCACACCGGTCATCCTCGACGGTCTGGTGGTCACAGCCGCTGCGCTGGTTGCCAACGACATAGCGCCCGGTGCTCGCGAGTGGTGGTTGGCCGGGCATCGATCCGCCGAGCCGGCTCACAGCATCGCGCTCAAGCAACTCGATCTCGAGCCGCTCCTGGACCTCTCGATGCGCCTCGGCGAAGGCAGTGGCGCTCTGACCGCTCTCCCGGTGGTGCAGTCTGCGGTGGCCACACTCGCCTCCATGGCCACCTTCGCCGAAGCCCAGGTCACCGGCGCACCGGAACCCACGCGCGCCGGTCGATGAGCCTTCGCCGCGCGCTGCGCGGTCCCCAGACCGCGCTGTCCTGGTTGACCATCCTGCCTGTGGCGGAACCACCGGGCCCATTCGACCGCGCCTTGGGCGGCGCGGTGATCGGGTCCACTCCCCTGGTCGGTGCGGTCCTCGGCGGCATCGCCGCCACAGCCGCTTTCGGGCTGTCGTTCACCGACTTACCGGTGTTGATGCTCGGCCTGTTGATCGTCGGATTGTTGGCGGTCCTGACCCGGGGCATGCACCTCGATGGGCTCGCCGACACCGCCGACGGACTCGGCTGTTTCGGTCCGCCCGAGCGGGTTCACGAGGTGATGCACAGTGGCAGCACCGGTCCGTTCGGCGCGGCGACGCTGGTGCTGGTGATGGGTGCGCAGGCAACCGGATACGGCGCCCTCATCGAACAGGGAAACTGGGCCGCCATCGTCTTCGTGGTCTTCCTCAGTCGCGTGGCCCCTGTGATCGGATGCCGGATCACGTTGCACGCCACCGAGAAATCCAAGTTCGGTGCATTGACCGCGGGCACGCAGCGGCTGACCATCCCGTTCTGGGTGATGGGGGCTGTGGTCGCCGGGTTCGCGATCGAGCCGGTACCGCCGATTCCCGGTGCGTTCACCGCTGTGGTGGTCGCAGCCTTCGCCTGGGCATTCACCGCACACTGTTCCCGACGGTTCGACGGTGTGAACGGCGACGTTTTAGGCGCTCTCGTCGAACTGAGCGCGCTGATCGCCTTGTGCGGGATGTTGATCGGCTGACAGGCCGGGCGCCGACCTCAGCCGTAGAGCTTGGTCATCCAGCCGTGCGTGTCGGCGAACGTCCCGCGCTGTATGCCGGTGAGGGTGTCGCGCAGGGCCATCGTCACCTTGCCCGGCTGGCCGTCGGCGATCGTGTAGTCATCGACGTCGCCCTTGACGTGCCCGACCGGGGTGATCACCGCGGCGGTGCCACAGGCGAAGACCTCCGTGATCTCGCCCGATGCCACGCCTTTGCGTAGCTCCTCGACGCTGATCTTGCGTTCACTGACGTCGAAACCGGCGTCGGTCGCCAACTGCAGCAACGATTCCCGGGTGATCCCAGGCAACAGAGATCCCGACAGCTCCGGGGTCACGAGTTTGGCGTCGGCACCGGATCCGAACACGAAGAACAGGTTCATCCCACCCATCTCTTCGATGTGGCGACGCTCGATGGCGTCGAGCCAGACCACCTGATCGCATCCGTGCTCGGCGGCCTGGGCCTGGGCGAGCAGTGACGCGGCGTAGTTGCCACCGAACTTGGCCGCGCCGGTACCACCGGGCGCCGCCCGCACGTACTCGGTGGACAGCCAGACACTCACCGGATGAACGCCGCGGGGGAAGTACGCACCGGCAGGCGACGCGATCAGCATGTACCGGTACTCGGTTGCGGGCCGCACCCCGAGGCCGGGCTCGGTGGCGATCATGAACGGGCGCAGATAGAGCGACGACTCGCCGCCGGCTGCGGGCACCCACTCGTGATCCGCGGCCAGCAGGGCTTGAAGCGAGGCCATGAAGTCCTCGGTGCTCAGTTCGGGCATGGCCAGCCGACGCGCCGAACGCTGCATCCGCGCTGCGTTGGCGTCGGGCCGGAACGATGCGATCGTCCCGTCGGACTGCCGGTAGGCCTTGAGACCTTCGAAGATCTCCTGGGCGTAGTGCAGCACCATCGCCGAAGGATCCAGGGCGATCGGGCCGTACGGGACGATGCTCGCGTCGTGCCAGCCCTTGTCCGCGCTGTAATCGATGATCACCATGTGGTCGGTGAAATGCCTGCCGAATCCCGGGGCTTCCAGGATGTCGGCGCGGCGCGACTGGGACACCGGCTGGGGATGCTCGGTCCGGACGAACTCCAAGGTCATCAGGCAATGGTAACGCTCACCCGTGAGCCGATTCCGACCACCGATTCCGCGTGGCGCGACACCCCCGGTCCGCCGGCGAAACGGGTGGGGTCAGCCGGCGTTCGCGGTCACGAACGGCGGCAGCACCACCTCGCACTCGAGAGCCCGTCCCCGGACATCGATCACCACGGTGTCGCCTTTGGCGACACCGGCGGCACTGTCGATGAGCGCCAAGGCAATTCCGGTCTTGAGCGTCGGAGAGAAGGTGCCCGATGTGCACACGCCGATCCGGTCACCGCCTGCGACCGACAACACGGGCAGATCGGCACGCGGCACGCCGCGCCCGGTCGCCCGCAGACCCCACAGCCGCCGCACCGGGCCCGCCTCCTTCTCGGCCAGCAGGGCGTCGCGACCGAAGAACTCCGGTTTTTTCCATCCGACAGCCCAACTGCAACGGGCCTGCAGTGGACTGATGTCGACCGACAGTTCGTGTCCGTGCAGGGGGTAACCCATCTCGGTGCGGAGGGTGTCGCGAGCTCCCAATCCGGCCGGCTGTCCGCCGGCCGCGACAACAGCGGACAGGAGCGCATCGAAGACCGGTGCGCTGTCGTCCCACGACGGCAGCAACTCGTAGCCTCGTTCACCGGTGTATCCGGTCCGGCACACCCGCACCGGGTACCTCGTGTCACCCACCGCCAACTCGGCATCGGCGAACGACATGTAGTCCATCTCCGTCGGCACGCCCAGATCCGCGAGCACCTGCGCCGAGCGGGGACCCTGAACCGCGATGACACCGAAGTCGCGATGCCGGTTCCGGACCTCGATCCCGTCAGGGGCAACGGCCGCGAGCGCCGCGACCACTGCAGCCGTGTTCGCGGCGTTCGGAACCATGAACACCTCGTCGTCGGACACCCAGTAGACGATCAGATCGTCGATGACCCCGCCGGTTTCGTTGGTGCACAACGTGTATTGGGCCTTGCCCGGCGCGATCTTGTTCAGATCGTTGGTGAGGGTGCGGTTGACGAAGTCCGCAGCTCCCGGTCCGGTGACGGACGCCTTGCCGAGGTGACTGACATCGAATATCCCGACCGCCTCACGCACGGCGGTGTGCTCGGCGACAGTGCCCGCATAGGACACCGGCATGTTCCATCCGCCGAATGCCGCGAAACTCGCACCCAGTGTGCGGTGCGATTCCTCGATCGGTCCGGCCAGCAATTCACCTTCGCTCATGGCGTTACGCTATCGCGCCCACGGCGGGCCCGGGAGCGAGGCGAACTAGGATCGACAATCGGGAAGCATGTCGGCTACGAGTGGGAGTGAAACGTGAGCAAGTCAAGCGCGAACCGTCGGCTGGGTCCGGAACTGTCTCTGGTGACCCAGATCGGCAAGGGCGACGACGTTCTGGTCATCGGATTGACGACCACTGAGGACGACGGCACTCCCACATTGGTGATCGGCGATGGACTGCTCGACGATGCGCAAGCAGGCGCAGTGGACGCCGCGCTGTCTGCGGTCGGGGCCACCGGCGCGGCCGGCCAGCTCAACCGGATCCCGGCACCCCCCGGGCTCGGCGTCTCCTCTGTCCTCGCGGTGGGCCTGGGTGCCCCGGCCAAACTCGATGACAGCGAACACGTTCGACGGCAGGCAGGTGTTGCCGCCCGCAGCCTCGACGGGGTGGCCAGTGCTGTCACCACGCTGTCCACGATCGATCTGACCGCCGCCGCCCAGGGCTTCTTCCTCGGCTCCTACCGCTTCGACGAGTTTCGTTCGAAGGAGCCGGAGAAGTCCGGGGTCACCGCGGTCAAGCTCCTGGTGCCCGGCACCGACAAGCAGACCAAGAAAGATCTCGAGCGCGCCGAGGCCATCGCCATCGCCGTCGCGACCGCCCGCGACTTCGTCAACACCCCGCCGAGCCATCTGTACCCCGAGGAGTTCGCGCAACGCGCCAAGGCCCTCGGCTCTGCCGCCGGCCTCAAGGTGGAGATCCTCGACGAGGCAGCCCTGGCCAAGGACGGCTACGGCGGCATCGTCGGGGTCGGCCAGGGCAGTTCCCGGCCACCGCGCCTGGTACGACTCACCCACACCGCGGGCCGCAAGGCGAAAACCGTTGCGCTCGTGGGTAAGGGCATCACCTTCGACACCGGTGGCATCTCGATCAAGCCGGCAGCCGGCATGGACCACATGACCTCGGACATGGGCGGAGCTGCGGCGATCGTGGCCACCACCATCCTCGCGGCCAAACTCGACGTCGGTGTCAACGTCATCGCCACCGTCCCGATGGCCGAGAACATGCCGTCCGGCACCGCCCAGCGTCCCGGCGACGTCCTCACCCAGTACGGCGGCAAGACCGTCGAGGTGCTCAACACCGATGCCGAGGGCCGGCTCATCCTCGCCGACGCGATCGTGCGCGCGTGCGAGGACAACCCCGACTACCTCATCGACACCGCAACACTCACCGGCGCGCAGATGGTGGCCCTGGGGACACGCACACCCGGTGTGATGGGCACCGAGGAGTTCCGTGACCGTGTCGCGACGATCTCCCGCTCGGTGGGCGAATCAGGTTGGGCGATGCCGTTTCCCGAGGAATTGCGATCAGATCTCGACTCCAGGGTCGCCGACCTGGCCAACATCACCAATCACCGTTGGGGCGGAATGCTCTCGGCCGGCGTGTTCCTGCGCGAGTTCGTCGCCGACGGGGTCGAGTGGGCCCACATCGACATCGCCGGACCTGCGTTCAACACCGGAGGCCCGTGGGGCTATACCGGTAAGGGCGGTACAGGTGTCCCCGTACGCACCATCTTCGCCGTGCTCGAGGAGATCGCTGCCGAAGGGTAGAGCAAAAGGTAGGGTTTAGACCGGCGGTTCGGCCCACTAGGAAGTACCGCCACAACGCCGCGTCACCAACACCGGTGGCCCGGACTCAGACCGCAGACCGTACACCGGATCTCGAAATCGAGGAGTCGACAACGATGGCCTTCTCCGTCCAAATGCCCGCCCTGGGTGAAAGCGTCACCGAGGGCACAGTCACCAGGTGGCTCAAGCAGGAGGGTGACACGGTCGAGGCCGATGAACCGTTGCTCGAGGTGTCGACCGACAAGGTCGACACCGAGATCCCGGCCCCTGCCTCAGGTGTCCTGACAAAGATCGTCGCCCAAGAGGACGACGTGGTCGAGGTCGGCGGCGAGCTGGCCCAGATCGGCGAAGAAGGCGAGTCGGACGGAAGCTCTGACGACGCCGACTCCGGCGATGCCGGTTCCGACGAGGCGCCAGCCGAGCAAGAGGCGGAACCCGAACCCGAACCCGAGCCTGAATCCGAACCCGAGCCGGCCAAGCCCGCCGCATCCGGGTCGGGGTCGAGTGAAGGCACCGACGTCACCATGCCCGAACTGGGTGAGTCGGTGACAGAGGGCACCGTGACGCGCTGGCTGAAAGAGGTCGGCGACTCGGTCGAGGCCGACGAGGCCCTCGTCGAGGTGTCCACCGACAAGGTCGACACGGAGATCCCATCGCCGGCGGCCGGCACCCTGCTCGAGATCGTCGCCCAGGAAGACGACGTGGTCGAGGTCGGCGGGCGTCTGGCGGTCATCGGTTCGGCCGACGCCAAACCGTCCGCGCCTGAGCCTGAGCCGGAACCCGAGGCGAAGGCCGAGCCGGAACCAGAACCCGAGCCCGAACCGGAACCTGAGCCCGAGCCAGAAGCCGAGGCGAAGAAACCCGAGCCCGCTCCGGCCCCGAAGTCCGAGCCCGCCGAGAAGTCCGAGCCCGCCGAGAAGTCCGAGCCCGCCGAGAAGTCGGCCCCCGCGTCCAGCGGTGGCGACAGCGGCTCGAGTCCATACGTGACGCCGCTGGTCCGCAAACTCGCGGGCGAGAACAACGTCGACCTGGACTCGATCAAGGGCACCGGTGTCGGTGGCCGCATCCGCAAGCAGGATGTGCTCGCCGCCGCCGAGGCCGCAAAGACCCCGCCGACAGCCGAGAAGTCCGCCGAGCCCGCGCCTGCGGCGCAAACGTCTTCGTCTGCGGTCGCGCCGAGGCCAGAGCTGGCCCAGCTGGTCGGCACCACGCAGAAGATCAACAGGATTCGCCAGATCACGGCCAAGAAGACTCGCGAGTCCCTGCAGGAGAGCGCTCAGCTCACGCAGGTCTTCGAGGTCGACATGACCAAGATCGTGACGCTACGCAAGGCTGCGAAGGAAGGCTTCAAGTCGAGCGAGGGCGTGAACCTCACGTTCCTGCCGTTCATCGCGAAGGCTGTGGTCGAGGCCCTCAAGGCCCATCCCAACGTCAACGCCTCGATCGATGAGGACGCCAAGGAGATCACCTACTACTCGAAGGTGCATCTCGGTATCGCTGTGGACACCGAGCAGGGTCTGCTCTCGCCGGTGATCCACAACGCCGACGACCTCTCGATCGCCGGACTGGCGCGGGCGATCGCCGACATCGCGAGCAGGGCGCGGAGCAACAAGCTCAAGCTCGACGACCTGACCGGTGGCACGTTCACCATCACGAACATCGGTAGCCAGGGCGCTTTGTTCGACACCCCGATCCTGGTTCCGCCACAGGCCGCGATGCTGGGCACCGGCGCGATCGTCAAACGCCCGGTGGTGCTCACCGGAGCTGACGGTTCCGAATCGATCGCGGTGCGGTCGATGTCCTACCTGCCGCTGACCTATGACCACCGGTTGATCGACGGTGCCGACGCCGGACGCTTCCTCACCACGGTCAAGCATCGTCTGGAAGAAGCGGCGTTTGAGGCAGATCTCGGCCTCTAGCCGATGCGCATCGCCGTTGCGGGATCATCTGGATTGATCGGCACGGCCCTGGTGGACAGTCTCACCGGGGCCGGCCACCAGGTGGTCCGGCTCGTTCGCAGACCGACGACGGCACAGGACGAGATCCATTGGCAGCCTGAGTCTTTCGGTATCGATTCGAGCTCGCTGCGCGGCGCCGATGCCGTGGTCAATCTGTGTGGCCAGGGTATCGGTGACCGGCGCTGGTCGGGCCATGTGAAGCAGCAACTGCGAGACAGCCGGATCATTCCGACTCAGGTGCTCGCCGACGCGGTACGGGCCGCAGGGATTCCGGTTCTGTTGAATGCCAGCGCCACCGGCTACTACGGCGACACCGGGTCGACCGCGGTCACCGAGGAGAGCCCGTCCGGGACGGGGTTTCTTGCCGACCTCACCACCGACTGGGAAGCCGCCGCGATGTCCGCATCGGTGCCCGGTGAGCACCAGGTCACGCTTCTCAGGATCTCGCCCGTGATGTCGCCGACGGGCGGAATCCTCGGCAGGCTCCGACCTCTGTTCCGGTTGGGGCTCGGCGCGAAACTCGGTGACGGCCGTCAGTATCTCCCCTGGATCAGCCTCGTGGACGCTGTCCGCGCGATCGAGTTCGTGCTGGACCGGTCGCTTGCCGGGCCGGTCAACGTCTGTGGCCCGGCGTCGGTGACCAACAACGAGTTCACCAAGACTTTCGGTCGCGCTCTGGGGCGCCCGGCTCCGTGGACGGTCCCGGGTTTTGCACTCAAGCGGGGTGCCGGTGAGATGGCCGAGGAAATGTTGTTGGGGGGCCAGAACGTTGTACCCGCTGTGCTGACCGGCAACGATTTCGAGTATCGGCATCCGACCATCGCCGCGGCGTTGGCGTATGCCACCGGCCGCGACGGCCGAGGAGCGGCAGGATGAAGAAGCGATGACCAGTTCACGACTGTCCCGAGACCCGATCGAGGTTCGCCGACTGGGCCGGGTGGACTACCAGGAGACATTCGACCTGCAGCACCGGCTCGCTTCTGACCGTGCCGACGGTGTGCTGGACCACGACGTACTGCTGTTGCTGGAACACCCGCCCGTCTACACCGCCGGGAGGCGAACCGAGGACGCCGACCGGCCGACGGACGGTTCACCCGTCATCGACGTGGACCGCGGCGGGAAGATCACCTGGCACGGCCCTGGCCAGCTCGTCGCCTATCCGATCGTCGCGCTTGCCCAACCGGTTGATGTCGTGGACTACGTGCGCCGACTGGAAGAGGCGATGATCGCCGTGTGCGGCCATCTCGGTCTGCCGACGTACCGGGTGGAGGGTCGATCGGGCGTCTGGGTGCTCGGAGACGAAAGCGGAAATGCGGATCGGAAGATTGGTGCCATCGGTATCAGGGTCGCTCGCGCTGTGGCCCTGCACGGGATCGCCATCAACTGCAATCCGGATCTCGACGCGTTCGGTTCTATCATTCCGTGCGGCATCCCCGACGCCGGGGCAGGTTCTCTGACAGGCGAATTGGGTCGCACGGTCACAGTCGACGAGGTACTCCCCCTGCTGGAGAAGTCCGTGGTAGAAGCGCTCGACGGCACCCTCCCGGTGAGCGACCACCCGGCACCGACCGAGCCCTCCCCGCAGGTCTTCGCACCTGCCCGCACCGGCGTAGCATCGATCCAGTGACCGTTTCGCAGGACAAACCATCTCAATCCAGCGCCCCCGGGTCCGTTGGTCCCAATGGCCGCAAGTTGCTCCGGCTCGAGGCGCGCAACGCCGAGACACCGATCGAGCGCAAGCCGTCGTGGATCAAGACCCGCGCCACCATGGGCCCGGAGTTCACCGAACTCAAAGCCCTGGTGAAGAGCGAGGGCCTGCACACGGTCTGTGAAGAAGCGGGATGTCCCAACATCTATGAATGCTGGGAAGACCGTGAGGCCACCTTCCTGATCGGCGGCGAACAGTGCACCCGTCGGTGCGACTTCTGCCAGATCGACACCGGTAAGCCGAGCGACCTCGACCGGGACGAACCCCGCCGGGTGGCAGAGTCGGTTGCGACGATGGGGTTGCGCTACTCCACCGTGACCGGTGTGGCGCGCGACGACCTTCCTGACGGCGGTGCCTGGCTGTACGCCGAGACCGTGCGTTACATCAAGCAACTCAACCCGAACACCGGCGTCGAGTTGTTAATCCCCGACTTCAACGCCGACCCCGACCAGCTCGCCGAGGTGTTCGCCTCACGGCCCGAGGTGCTGGCCCACAATGTCGAGACGGTGCCGCGCATCTTCAAGCGCATCCGTCCCGCGTTCCGCTACCAGCGCAGCCTCGATGTGATCACCGCCGCGCGCGACGCCGGTCTGGTCACCAAGTCCAACCTCATCCTCGGGATGGGCGAGACACCAGACGAGGTCCGCGAGGCCATGGCCGATCTGCACAATGCCGGCTGCCACATCCTGACAATCACGCAGTACCTGCGTCCGTCACCGCGGCATCATCCGGTCGATCGGTGGGTCAAGCCCGAAGAGTTCGTCGAGCACTCGACGTTCGCCGACAACCTGGGGTTCGCCGGCGTGATGGCGGGGCCACTGGTGCGTTCGTCGTACCGGGCCGGCCGTCTGTACGCCCAGGCGATGGCTCACCACGGCCGGGAGTTGCCCGCCGAGATGGCCCACCTGACCGACGGTGGCAGCGCCACCCAGGAAGCCACGTCGCTGCTGGCCCGCCTCGCCCGCTGACCCGTCACTCCGCCGCCACCGGGCGTTGACCGTCGGGTTGGGACGGCCTGGTCAACTGATTTGGATGGTTCAGTATCCTGGACCACATGGCTAAGGCACCAAAAGCGACAAAAGAGGCGAAGGCAGCAGCGAAGGCTGCCCGTAAGGAAGCGTCGCGGGCCCGCCGCAAGCAGCTCTGGCAGGCGTTCCAGATGCAGCGCAAGGAAGACAAGCTGCTGCTGCCCTACATGATCGGCGCGGTTGTCCTCCTGGTCGGCCTGGCCGTACTCATCGGTGTGCTCACCGGATCGCTGGTGTTCGTTCTGCCGCTGGGCATCGTTCTGGGTGTGCTGATCGCTTTCATCATCTTCGGTCGTCGTGTTCAGAAGACGGTGTTCACCAAAGCGGAGGGCCAGGCCGGCGCCGCAGCGTGGGCGCTGGACAACATGCGTGGGCAGTGGCGGGTCAAGCAGGCGGTCACGGGCACCGCTCATCTCGACGCGATCCATCGGGTCATCGGCAAGCCCGGGGTCATCCTCGTCGCCGAAGGCGCGCCCCATCGCACCAAATCGTTGCTGGCACAGGAGAAGAAGCGGATCGCCCGACTGGTCGGCGATACACCGATCTACGACGTGACCGTCGGCAACGACGAGGGTCAGGTACCCCTGAAGAGCCTCGAACGCCATCTGAACAAACTGCCGAACAACATCAACAAGGCCCGGATCGACGCCCTGGAATCACGACTCGCGGCGTTGGGCGGGAAGCAGCCCGGACCGGGAATGCCCAAGGGGCCGATGCCGCAGGGCGCGAAGATGCGCAACGTCCAGCGCGCCGCCCGGCGTCGATAGTTCCTTCGCAACGCCGCAATTCCCCCACATCGGATTTCTCCGCACAGCACAGCGCCACCCGTTCTGGTCACATCCACCCCGCAAAGTTGGATGGGCCGAGACGGGTGGCGGTGTGTTTTCGGTGTGTGGCGGGGTTTTCGGTGTGTGGCGGGGTTTTCGGTGTGTGGCGGGAGACTAACGCGTACGGACCAACGCGGTACCGGTTGCCCGATCGTGCAGTCCCCGGCCATCGGCATCATTGATCAGGGGCGGGACCAGGAAGACGATGAGGATCTGCCGGCCCAGCGACCGAAGAAGTCCCACCCGCTCGCCCCCGTCCACCCTGGCCACCCGCAAGCCGGTGATGAACTGGCCCGGGGTGAAACCGAATGCGGTCAAGGTCAGGGCCCCGACCACAAACCAGACGAGCAGGACGATCGTCGACAGCGACGACGACTGCAGGTCCTGGACAAACAACAGCGAGATACCGCCGCACATCAGCCAATCCACGAGCAGACCTACGCAGCGGTGCCACGACGACGCCAGCGCCCCGGGTCCCGATTCGGGCAGTCCGAGCTGTTCACCGCGGTAGGTGCCGTCGTCCACACCATCGTGCAGAGCCGACTGAGGGCCCGAGAGCCACGATCCGGTGATTCGTCCCATTGCCCAATCATAGATGTGCTGCCGAAACCGTCGGACCGGACGCGACTCGCCCCGACACGCCGTGATCGGTACCGTCGTTGCGTCGCGGACTTCCCTACGTAACACAGGCGAAACACCGAGGTATCTGCCAAGCAACCTGGTGTCAATACGGTCAGCGGTGATGATCCGCCGCTCTAGAGTGGCAAGGACAGTCGTCAGACCCAGGTAGAACCCAAGAATTGGTCTGACTACAACGGGTACGAGTGAAGGAGTCACCCACAGGTGTACAACACAAAAGAAGAACTGCTCGAGGGCATCAAGTCCGAGGGCGTCGAATATGTCGACATCCGGTTCTGCGATCTCCCCGGGGTGATGCAGCACTTCTCCATCCCGGCATCGGCTTTCGATGAGAGCGTCTTCGAGGACGGCCTGGCATTCGACGGATCGTCGGTGCGCGGCTTCCAGTCGATCGACGAGTCGGACATGATGCTCCTCCCCGACCCGGCGACTGCGCGGATCGACCCGTTCCGCAAGGCGAAGACGATGAACGTCACCTTCTTCGTGCACGACCCATTCACGCGCGAGGCCTACAGCCGCGACCCGCGAAACATCGCCCGCAAGGCCGAGGACTACCTGGCCAGCACCGGCATCGCCGATACCTGCTTCTTCGGCGCCGAGGCCGAGTTCTACATCTTCGACTCGGTGTCCTTCAGCTCCGAGATCAACGGCACCCACTACCAGGTGGAGTCCGAATCAGGCTGGTGGAACACGGTTTCGCAGACCGATCCCGACGGTTCACCCAACCTTGGGTACAAGGTCCGCCAGAAGGGCGGGTACTTCCCGGTCGCCCCGTACGACCACTACGTCGATCTGCGCGATGAGATCTCGACCAACCTCCAGAAGGCAGGCTTCATCCTCGAGCGCGGCCACCACGAGGTGGGCACCGCCGGACAGGCCGAGATCAACTACAAGTTCAACACCCTGCTGCACGCAGCCGACGACGTTCAGCTGTTCAAGTACATCGTGAAGAACACCGCATGGCAGAACGGCAAGACCGTCACCTTCATGCCCAAGCCCCTCTTCGGCGACAACGGATCGGGCATGCACGCCCACCAGTCGCTGTGGAAAGACGGCAAGCCTCTCTTCCACGATGAGGCCGGCTACGCGGGACTGTCGGATCTGGCCCGCCACTACATCGGCGGCATCCTGCACCACGCGCCGTCGCTGCTGGCGTTCACCAACCCCACGGTGAACTCCTACAAGCGGCTCGTGCCGGGCTACGAGGCCCCCATCAACCTGGTCTACAGCCAGCGCAACCGCAGCGCCTGCGTGCGTATCCCCATCACCGGCAACAACCCGAAGGCCAAGCGCCTCGAGTTCCGTTGCCCGGACAGCTCGGGTAACCCGTACCTGGCGTTCGCCGCGATGATGATGGCCGGCCTGGACGGCATCAAGAACAAGATCGAGCCGCACGAGCCCGTCGACAAGGACCTCTACGAGCTCCCGCCGGAGGAGGCAAAGGGCATCCCCCAGGCCCCGACGTCGCTCGGCGCGGTCATCGATCGCCTCGAAGAGGATCACGAATACCTCACCGAGGGTGGCGTGTTCACCGAGGACCTGATCGAGACCTGGATCTCGTTCAAGCGTGAGAACGAAATCGAGCCGGTGCAGATCCGTCCGCACCCCTACGAATTCTCTCTCTACTACGACGTCTGATCCGCCTCCGGCGAAGGACGTCTGATCCGCCTCCGGCGAAGGACGTCTGATCCGCCTCCGGCGAATCTGATCGCGTGACCCGAAACCGGCCCGGTGAACTGTCTCCCAGTTCACCGGGCCGGTTTCGCGTATGCAGACACACACATGCAGGACGGAATGAACGCACGACTGCGCCGGTTGGCGTGAAGAGGACGTAGTCGTTCAACTATCCAGGGAGTCACACGTGAAGATCGGCATCATCGGAGCAGGCCACATCGGCGGGACGCTGACGCGTCGGCTGGCACAGTTGGGACATGAGGTCCGGGTCGCCAACTCGCGCGACCCGCAGACGCTCACCGACCTCGCATCGGAGACCGGGGCCACCGCGGTGTGGGCGTCGGAAGCAGCCGAGGACGCCGATCTCGTGATCGTCAGCATCCCGCAAAAGAACACTCCTGACCTGGCGCCGGGCATCGTGTCGAAGCGCAAACCCGGTGCGCCCATCATCGAGACGAACAACTACTACCCGCAGCAGCGCGACGGCAAGATCGACGCCATCGAAGACGGCACACCCGAGAGTGCGTGGGTCTCACAGCTCCTCGGCGAGCCGGTCTACAAGGTGTTCAACGGCATCTTCTGGAAGCACCTGCTCGACAAGGGTGTCCCGGCCGGAACACAGGGCCGCATCGCACTCCCGATCGCGGGCCCGGATGACGAGGGCAAGAAAGTCGTCTCCCAGCTCGTCGACGAACTCGGTTTCGATCCGGTCGACGCCGGAAGCCTCGAGGAGTCGTGGCGTCAGCAACCGGGCACCCCGGTGTACGGCAAGGACTACGGAATCGACGGCACCATCGAAGCGCTCGCGCAGGCGACGCCGGACCGCACCGCCGAATGGCGCGCCTGACCCCACCGGTGACGTCCGCCCGCGCCGAGTGATGTGGCGCGGGCGGATGTGTTTGCGTCCCAGCACATTCGCCGACGGCAGTAATCGGTCAACGATCGGCAACTGCTACGTTGCCTTGATGACCTTCAAGCGTTTGCTCCCAGCCCTCATCGTGTCCTCAACGCTGATGTTGGCCGCGTGCGGCTCCGACGCCGACTCCGCCGGCTCTGAATCAACCGCAGCGGCGATCACCACCACCGCAGCACCCAAGGGATGCCCGACCGTGGCCCCGCAGCCAAACGTGGAACCAGAGTGGACGTTGCCGGGCAACACCGGTGAGGTCGCGGTCACCGGCTCCACCGACACCACCGCGCCCGCCATCGAGGTCACCACACCCTTCTCCGTCAACCAGACGACCGTTCACACGCTGACCGAGGGTGACGGCGCACTCGTGCCCGACACCGCCGAGGTGACGGTCTGCTACATGGGGGTGAACGGCCGCGACGGCACCGTGTTCGACAGCAGCTACGAGCGCGGCGTGCCCGTCGACTTCCCGCTCGACGGGGTCATCCCGGGATTCCAGAAGGCCATCGCCGGCCAGAAGGTCGGATCCACTGTGGGCGTCGCGATGACCTCTGCCGACGGGTACGCGACCGGTAATCCCCAGGCCGGTATCGAGGTCGGCGACACGCTGGTTTTCGCCATCAAGATCATCTCCGCTGACAGCTGATCAAAGGTCAGAAGTGAGTGCCGCAGCCGGCTGGCTACCAAAGAGACGTCAGCTCGGCACCAGTGCGACCACCAGTGCGCGATGGTCGGACCCCGTCACCGAGAAGGTGGACAACGATGTCGCGGTGAATCCGCGCGTCACCACGTGGTCGATGCCGATCAGCGGCGGGTAGCTGCGATCGTCCGGATAGGTCAACTGCACGCCCTCGCCCGCCTGCTCGGTCGCATCCCGGAATCCGCGCTCCAGTAGCGACCGGTACTGCGCGTGGTCCCATGTCGCGTTGAAGTCTCCGCTGACGATCACCCGATCTCCGGCAACCCCGTGCAGCGTTTCGCGCAGGCGTTTCATCTCGTCCACCCATCGCTCGGGGTCGTAGGGGTAAGGCGGGATCGGATGCACGGCAAAGACGGTGGTGCCGGGCGCGCCGGGAAGGTCCACGTCCGCGCGCAGATTTCCCAGCGCGAACCCGTTCAGTTCAGCAGTGTTGCGCAGCGGGTAACGGCTGAATATGCCTGTGCCGGTGCCGCCTTCGCCGGGTACCACGAACTCGTACGGCATCATGCCGCGTAGATCTGTGCCCTCGAGTGCAGCAAGAGACCCGGGCGTGAGCTCCTCGACGGTGAGCAACGCCGCCCCGGTCGCCCGGACCCGCGAGACCACTTCTCCGGCATCGGCCTCGCCGAGCTTGAGGTTTGCCTGCACCACCGTCACAGCCCCGCGAGTGGGTGCATCGGCCGCTTTGAACAGCGGCGCCTGGGTCCAGATGCCCACCCCCAAGAGGACAACGGCCAGCACGGTGGAGATCCACCGTCGTGTCACGGCGAGGATGAGGATGGCAGGAACGATGGCGAGCAACATCAGCGGTACGGCACTGGCAGCAGCGATCGCCACCTGCCCACGGCCTGGGAAGAAATGCAGCCACACCGCCGCCAGGGCAACCGCGAACAGCGACCAGCCGATCACCACGGCAAAGAAGTAGAGGACCTTGAACGCGGCTCCCCGGTCGGCCAGACGCTGCGAGCCCCGCCTCACCCGCCGAATACCTTCAGTACCACGGCTTTTGCCCGCCGGGTAACGCGCAGATAGTTGTCCAAGAATTCCCCCGAGTCGTCATCGTGCCATCCGGCCGCAAAAGCAACCGCGCGCAACGTCTTTCCCGGCGCGGGCAACTGGTCTACTGCCTTGCCGCGTACCAGCACCAGCGCATTGCGTGCCTTTGTCGCCGTCAGCCACGCCTCCTTGAGGAGGTGGACGTCATTTTCCCCGAGCAGTTCCGCCGAGCCGATGGCGTCGAGACATTGCAAGGTGGATGTGTTGTGCAGGGCCGGGATCCGGTGCCCGTGCCGCAACTGCAACAGCTGGACCGTCCACTCGACGTCGGCGAGACCACCCCGTCCCAGTTTCGTGTGAGTTGCCGGGTCCGCTCCCCGAGGGAGACGTTCGGCATCCACCCGGGCTTTGATCCGCCGGATCTCACGGACCGCATCCGAGGACACGCCGCCCTCCGGGTATCGGATCTGGTCGGCCATGTGCAGGAAGGCGACTCCGAGGTCCTCATCGCCGGCGACCTGGTGCGCGCGGAGCAATGCCTGGATCTCCCACGCCTGCGCCCACTGTTGGTAGTACGTCGCGTAGGCGGCGAGGGTGCGAACCACCGGGCCGTTACGGCCTTCCGGGCGCAACCCGGTGTCGACCTCGAGCGGAGGGTCAGCACTCGGCGTCCCGAGGAGTTGGCGCACCCGGTCGGCAATCGAGTTGGCCCACCGGACTGCCTCGGACTCGTCGACGCCCTCCACCGGGTCGCAGACGAAGAGCACGTCGGCGTCCGACCCGTAACCCAGTTCACCGCCACCGAGCCGGCCCATGCCGATCACGGCCACCCGGGCGGGAGCGGGTGATTTCCGTTCGGCGACCGAGGCTTTGGTGACCACCGTCAGCGCAGCATTCAGCACACCGGCCCATACCAGCGACAGCGCTCGGCACACCTGCGGGACGTCGAGCATGCCCAGGATGTCGGCCGAAGCAACCCTGGCCAGTTCGGCTCGCCGGTGTGAGCGCGCCACTGCGATGGCCGATTTGAGGTCACGCTGCCGGACGGCCGAGGCGACCATGCCGCCGACCACGTCTTTCGGATCGACCTCGACGAGCTTGGGACCCAACGCGCCGTCGGCATACAACCGGATCACATCCGGGGACCGCATCAGCAGCTCGGCTGCGTAGGCCGAGGTGCCCAGCACAGTCATCAACCGTTCGGCGACCACCCCCTCGTCGCGGATCAGGCGCAGGAACCAGTCGCGATCGGCCGCTGCGTCGCAGAGCCTCCGGTAGTTGAGAAGGCCCGCATCAGGATCCGGTGTGCGACTGAGCCATTCGAGCAATGTCGGCAGAAGCAGTTCCTGGATCTGCCCGCGGCGTCCGGTCTCGGAGACCAGCGCTTTCAGATGCCCCAGCGCGTTCTGCGGTTTGCTGTAGCCGAGTGCGCCCAGACGCCGGATCGCCGATTCGTCCGACAGTCTCAGCTCGTCCTTGTCGAAACGCGTGACCGCTTCGAGCAAGGGACGGTAGAAAATTTTCTCGTGCAGGCGGCGGACCCGATGCGACTGTCGTCGGATCTCTTCGCGCAGTACGCCTCCCGCGTCGAGGTCGCCGGTGGGTCTGATGTGGGCGGCGCGGGCCAGCCACCGCATGGCCTCCACATCGGTGAACTCGGGAAGCGTATGCGTGCGCTTGAGCCGTTGAAGCTGCAGGCAGTGTTCCAGCAAACGCAAGAACTCGTAGGAGGCAATGAGATTGGCGCCGTCGTCGCGGCCGATGTACCCGCCGTCCCGCAACACCGTGAGGGCCTCGACAGTTCCCTTGACGCGAAGCGTTTCGTCGACCCGGCCGTGCACCATCTGCAAGAGCTGGACGGCGAACTCGACATCGCGCAGTCCACCGCGACCGAGTTTGATCTCGCGCTCGCGCATGTCCTCGGGCAGCATCGACTCCACCCGGCGGCGCATCGCCTGCACGTCGATGACGAAGTCTTCGCGCTCAGAGGCCTCCCACACCATCGGGCTCACCGCATCCACGTACTGACGGCACAGTTCCATGTCGCCGGTCATCGGCCGCGCCTTGAGCAGGGCCTGGAACTCCCACGTCTTGGCCCAGCGCTTGTAGTAGGTGACATGCGCATCGAGGGTTCGGGTGAGAGCGCCCGCCTTGCCTTCCGGCCGAAGCGCGGCATCCACCTCGAAGAAGGCAAGCGATCCCACGCGCATCATCTCGCCGGCGATACGGCTGGTCTGCGCGTCGGCGGGCTCACTGACGAAGATGACATCGACGTCGCTGACGTAATTCAATTCGCGCGCACCGCATTTGCCCATGGCGATCACACCGATGCGACAGGTCAGCGGGTCGTCACCGCAGATCTCGGCAATGGCGACCGCCAAAGCCGCCGTGAGAGCCGCATCGGCGAGATCGGCCAAGAAGTTGCTCACATCGCTGAACCACAGGACCGGTTCGTCCTCGACGGTGGGCGCGAGGTCGCGGGCGGCCACCTGCAGCAGCAGGTCGCGATAGGCGAGCCGTAGCGCAACCACCGCTTTCGGGCCTGTCTCGCGTGCCCGGAACAGCAGGTTCCCGTTGTCTTCGTGTCCCGACTCGGGTTGTGCGTCAACAGAATCGAGCATCGACTGCAGAACCTCTGCCGGTTCGGGCAGGTCCTTGCGGGTCAGCAATCGCCACGCGTGGTTTTCGGCGACGAGGTGGTCACCCAACGCCGTCGACGAACCCAATACGGCGAACAGACGTCCCCGGAAACCGCGATCGGTGCGTAAGAGCCCGTCGATGTCCGTCCATTCCGGGCCGACGGCCGCGTGCAGCCGGACAAGCGCTCTGAGCGCGATGTCCGCACTCGGCGCGCGCGAAAGCGCCCACAACAGATCGACGCTCTCTTCTGCATCCCAGCCGAGTGTCGCCAGATCCGCAGCTGCTGTTGCTTCCAGCAGTCCGAGTCGGCCGACACTGGGCACTCGAGATCGCGAGGCAGGTGGGTTCACAACACACAACCGTACTGGTCGAGCTGTCGGCGGCACCATCAGCCCACACGGGCCGGCGCCGCCGGAGAGTTACAGGGCCAGGTAATTCTTCAGTTCGAACGGCGTGACGTGGCTGCGGTACTCGGTCCACTCCGCCCACTTGTTGCGCAGGAAGTACTCGAAGACGTGTTCTCCGACGGCCTCGGCGACCAGTTCGGACTTCTCCATCTTCGTGAGAGCCTCGGCCAGACTGCCCGGCAACTCGCGATAGCCCATGGCGCGTCGCTCTGCCGGGGTCAGCGCGAACACGTCGTCTTCGGCGTGTTCGGGTAGCTCGTAGCCTTCCTTGATTCCCTTGAGCCCCGCGGCCAGCAGTACGGCAAAGGTGAGGTACGGGTTGCATGCGGAGTCAGGACTGCGGACTTCGATCCGGCGCGACGATGCCTTGTTGGGCGTGTAGAGCGGCAGACGGATGAGCGCCGACCGGTTGGCCGCTCCCCAGCTGGCGGCCGTCGGGGCCTCACCACCGTGGATCAGGCGCTTGTAGCTGTTCACCCACTGGTTCGTGATGGCACTGATCTCGTCGGCGTGGTGCAGGATGCCGGCGATGAACTGTTTTCCGGTGTCCGACAGCTGCATCGGGTCGTCGGGATTGTGGAAGGCATTGGTGTCGCCCTCGAACAGGCTCATGTGGGTGTGCATCGCCGAGCCGGCGTATTCACTGAACGGCTTGGGCATGAACGTCGCCCAGACGTTCTCACCGATCGCGACCTCTTTGACGACGTAACGGAACGTCATCACGTTGTCGGCCATGGACAGGGCGTCGGCATACCGCAGGTCGATCTCCTGCTGTCCGGGTGCACCCTCATGGTGGGAGAACTCCACCGAGATGCCCATCGACTCGAGGGCTTCGATGGCGTGGCGCCTGAAGTTGGGCGCCGAATCATGTACTGCCTGATCGAAATAACCACCGCTGTCGGCGGGGATCGGGATCGACCCGTCGACACTGGGCGGGTTCTTGAGCAGGAAGAACTCGATCTCGGGGTGCACGTAGCAGCTGAATCCCTGATCGGCTGCCTTGTTCAGCTGCCGACGGAGGACGTGGCGCGAATCTGCCCACGACGGTTCACCGTCCGGCATCACGATGTCGCAGAACATACGCGCGGAGTGGTGCCGCCCGGTGCTGGTGGTCCAGGGCAGGATCTGGAACGTGGACGGATCGGGCTTCGCGATCGTGTCGGCCTCGGACACCCGCGAAAAGCCCTCGATGGCCGACCCGTCGAACCCGATACCCTCGGCAAAAGCCCCTTCGAGCTCGGCCGGCGCGATCGCGACCGACTTCAGATAGCCGAGAACGTCGGTGAACCAGAGGCGAACAAAACGAATGTCGCGCTCTTCGAGGGTCCGGAGCACGAATTCTTTTTGGCGATCCATGACATCGGAGCCTAGGAGCGCGGTGTTAAATCGATGTTACAAGCGCGCATCAACCAGAATATCCAGCGGATTTCACCCTGGAATCTCAACATTTGAGGTTTTCTTCCGGCAGTGTGAGATCGACGAAGTATGCGGTGATCGCATCGTCCACACAGTCATCGCCCTGCAAAGATGCCGTGTGCTGATCGCCTTCGAACGTGATCAGCCGGGCGCGTAGCTGCCGCGCGAGTTCCACACCCGCCTGGTAAGGAGTCGCCGGGTCATTGGTGGTGGATACGACGACCGTGGTGGGCAGGTCGGGGACATCGAGTTCATGGGGCGTGCTCGTCGGTGGCACCGGCCAGAACGCGCAGGCATCACGGGCGCCCCGGCCGGTTCCGCGACCGTCGTCGGCAAACGGCGCCACCCTGCGGGATTCGACATCGAGGCGATCGATCTGGGCCTGATCGGTCAGTGGCGGGTCGTCCACACAACGCACCACCGTGAAGGTGTCCAAGGTGTTGGTGTACGCGCCTGAGGAGTCGCGGCCCTCGTACAAGTCCGCCAGCCGCAGCAACGTACTCCCGGTGCCCTCGGTCAGCTGCGCCAAGCCCTCTCGCAGCGGTTCCCAGAGCGTGTCCGAATACAAGGCCTGACTCACCCCCGTCATCGCGTCGCCGTAGGTGAGTCGACGGTCTTGCGTCGTCGGGACCGGCACGTCGATCAGCGGCCGGGTCAACTGCTGGAACCGTGACGTGGCCTTCGACGGGTCCGGACCGAGCGCACAGTCGGAGTACCGGGCGCAGTCGGCAGAGAACGCATCGAATGCCGACTGGAAACCTTCTCGCTGCGCCACGGCATCCTCGACCGGGTCGGCCGACGGATCCACTGCTCCGTCGTTGACCATGGCCCGGACCTTGGTCGGGAACTGCTCGGCGTACGTTGCGCCGATGCGGGTGCCATAGGAATAGCCCAGATAGTTCAACTGCTCGTCCCCGAGTACCGCACGGAGGACGTCCATGTCCTTGACCACGTCGTCGGTACCGACATGCGCGAGGTACTCCGTACCCAGGCGTTCGGCGCACTTCTGCGCGAACGACCGCGCACGGTCCTCGATTGCGGCGATGCCGTCGGGCGTCATGTCGACGAGGGTCTCGGCCCGTTCCGCGTCGCGCTCCTCGTCGGTCAGGCAACGGATCTCCGGCGTCGACTTGCCGACGCCCCGCGGGTCGAACCCGATCAGGTCAAACCGTTCTGAGACGTCGAGACCGCCGAGGAAGTCGGCCTGCGCCGCGATGAACTCGACCGCGGAGGCTCCCGGTCCGCCCGGGTTCACCAGCAGTGAGCCGATCTTGTCGCCGGACGCCCGCAGCCGGAACATCGCGATCTGTGCAACCTGCCCCTCGGGGGCGGCGTAGTCCACCGGAACCGACACCGTCGCGCAGTCGCTGCGGTCGGCCGGATAACCGTTCAGCTCCTGGTCGGCGAAGTCGGCGCACGGGCCCCAGCGGACCTCTTGTCCGTAGAACCGGTCGAGGTCCGGAGTCGGGGCCACACCGGTGGTGAACGTTGCGTTGGTTGGTGTTCCCGACACACCTTCGGTGCATGCGGCCGTCAGCAACAGCGCCATCAGGATCGTCACCACCGTGACGACTCGTCGCGGCGGGGTCGGCCCATGATCCACGAGCCGGGTCGGCCCCTCATCCATGCTCACCGTCATCATCGTGCCACGCGATCGACGCCGCACAGGCCCGCTGCGAAGTCGGTGAGGTTCCGCCGAGATCACGTCCGTGTGACAAGTTCCACTGCCGACACCATTTCTCCTCGCGCCGCGGAGTGCCACACTGGTGGGGTCATCCACCCACCCGGGTACCCGCGGATGCGGGACTCGAGGCACGAAAGAGACAACGATGTCCGAAATTTCGGTTTATGGCGCTGCTCCCTCCGCATCAATTCCTGGCGACGCAGCCACTTCCTCCCCCCGCCGCCGCATCACCCGCGTGCATCACCTGGCCCAGATGAAGTCTGAAGGCGAGAAGTGGTCGATGCTCACCGCGTACGACTACTCCAGTGCCCGGATCTTCGATGATGCCCAGATCCCGGTTCTCCTCGTCGGCGATTCCGCGGCAAACGTCGTCTACGGCTACGACACTACAATTCCCGTCAGCATCGACGAACTGCTCCCCCTGGTCCGCGGGGTCGTGAAGGGTGCGCCGCACGCGCTGGTGGTCGCCGATCTCCCCTTCGGCAGCTACGAGGCCGGGCCGCAGCAGGCCCTGGAGTCCTCGATCCGATTCTTCAAAGAGGGCGGCGCCCATGCCGTCAAACTCGAGGGCGGTGAACGCGTCGCCGACCAGATCGCGACACTGACCGCGGCAGGCATCCCGGTGATGGCACACATCGGCTTCACTCCCCAGAGCGTGAACGGCCTCGGCGGTTTCCGCGTTCAGGGCCGTGGTGATGCCGGCGACCAACTGATCGCCGACGCCATCGCCGTCCAGGAGGCAGGCGCATTCGCTGTTGTGATGGAGATGGTCCCTGCCGACCTCGCGGGACAGATCAGCCGCAAACTCACCATCCCCACCGTGGGCATCGGGGCCGGTAACGAAACCGACGCACAGGTACTCGTCTGGCAGGACATGGCCGGCTTCACGCACGGCAAGACCGCCCGGTTCGTCAAACGCTACGCCGACGTCGGCGGCGAATTGCGCCGTGCCGCAGAGCAGTACGCGGACGAGGTGCGTCGCGGACAGTTCCCCGGACCCGAGCACAGCTACTAGGGCTTTGCGCTCGGTCGGCCACAAATGCGGGCCCGTCCACGGGCGGACCGGCATAGTGGTCGGATGCGCGATTTCTATCCGGCCATCGAGCCGTACGCCTCCGGACATCTCGATGTCGGTGACGGGCAACAGATCTACTGGGAGCAGAGCGGCAACCCGGGCGGCAAACCCGTGGTGTTCGTCCACGGCGGTCCGGGCGGCGGTACGTCGCCGAATCAGCGACAGTTCTTCCACCCCGATGCCTATCGGATCGTCTTGTTCGACCAACGGGGATGTGGGCAGTCCCGGCCCCACATCGCCGACGGCGCCGACTTGTCCGTCAACACCACCGCCCACCTGATCGCCGACATGGAGAAGTTGCGCACGGAGCTGGCGATCGACCGGTGGCAGGTGTTCGGCGGTTCCTGGGGGTCGACGTTGGGACTCGCCTACGCACAGCGGCATCCCGAACGGGTCACCGAGCTGGTGCTCCGTGGGATCTTCTTGCTGCGCCGCAGCGAGATCGACTGGTACTACAACGGCGGTGCCGCCAACATCTACCCGGATCTGTGGGAGTCGTACCTCGAGCCGATACCCGAGTCGGAGCGCGACGGCGACCTCGTCGAGGCCTACCACCGGCTGTTGACAGGCGACGATCGCGCCGCAGCGGTGCGGGCCGCAGTGGCGTGGACGACGTGGGAGAAATCGACCAGCTACCTACTTCCTCAGCGCGCCGACGCAGACGAGGACGGCGACTCCGAACGCTATGCACTCGCTTTCGCCGGCATCGAGAACCACTACTTCACGCACCGCGGCTTCCTCGACGAGGGGCAACTGCTGCGCGATGCACATCGGATCGCACACATCCCGGGTGTGATCGTCCAGGGTCGCTATGACGTGGTGTGCCCCGCACGAAGTGCCTGGGACCTTCACCGCGCGTGGCCTGCGGCCGAGTTGCATATGGTGGACGATGCCGGGCATGCCTCGTTCGAAACGGGTATCCGCCACCAATTGATCGAAGCAACCGACCGCTTTGCCGGTCTCGACCAACAGAAGGGAAGAAGCCGGTGAGCGCCGACGAGGTTCTGGAAGTCGAACTCAAGTACGACCTGAATGCCGGAGCGTCCGTACCCGATCTGACCACTCTCGAAATGGTGCATTCGGTGTCCGGACCGGTGGTCGAGCATTTGGACGCAACCTACTACGACACCGAAGCTCTCGATCTGGCCAGCAACAAGATCACCTTGCGCAGACGGGCCGGAGGACACGACGAGGGCTGGCATCTCAAGCGTCCCGCCCCCGCGAACAGCAATGGCCGCCGCGAGCTACACGCCCCGCTGGACTCGGTGACCGACGCCAGCACCGAAACGCAGACGGACCATTTCGCGGCCGTGGTGCCCCACGCACTGGCCGATCAGGTCGGTGTTCACGTCCGCGGTCGACGCCTGATCCCCATCGCGACGATCGCCACCGTCCGGCACATCACCGAACTGCGCGACGAGGACGACAACGTGCTGGCCGTCCTGTGCGACGACAACGTGACCGCCCAGTCGCTGCTGCCCGGCGGACACGCCCAGAGCTGGAACGAGTGGGAACTCGAATTGGTCAACGGCAACGAGAAGCTGCTCAAGAAGGCCGACAAGTTGTTGCGCGCCAACGGGGCTCGTACCGCGTCCAGTGCTTCTAAGTTGGCCAGGACCATCGGGCCGACCCCCACCGGCAAAGCCCACTCCATCGGGAAGAAGCCCAGCGCCCTCGAGCTCGTCATCTCAGAGCTGGCCGAGCACCGCGACCACCTGATCGCTCAGGATCCCCTCGTCCGCGAGAATGCGCCCGATTCTGTGCATCAGATGCGGGTGGCAACCAGACGAGCGCGTAGCGTCCTGCAGTCGTTCCCGCACGTCCTGTCCGCTGACACGGCCGAACACCTGGGCGGAGAGCTGAAACACCTCGCAGCAGTTCTCGGCGAAGCCCGGGACGCCGAAGTACAACTCGAACGCAACGAACACCTGCTCGAGAACGAAAAGGCATCGGAGTCGATAGTCACCGCACTGATCGATGACCAACGCGAAACGCACCGCATCGCACTCGAACTGGCCATCGACTTCCTGCGCTCGAAGCGGTATTTCGAGTTGCTCGAAGAGCTCGACCGCACCATCGCCGAGCCCGAAGCCGGCGAGGATGCAGAACTCACCGCCGCCGACGCGCTCGACCACGCGATCAAACGCAGCGCCAAGCGTGTCGAGAAGGCTCAGCGCAAACTCGAGGAACTCACCGACGGCACACCTGAATGGGTGGAACAACTCCACACCATCCGCAAACGCGCAAAGCAGTTGCGGTACAGCGCCGAATCGGGTGAGCAGCTGCAGAGCAACAAACACCGCAAGATCGCAAAGGTCGCCAAGGGTGAACAGAGCGTGCTGGGCGATTTCCACGATGCAGAAGTCAGTCGCGAGCACCTCGCATCGCTGGCATCCGCATCCGGCATCACCCCGGCTGACGCCTTTGTCTACGGACGCCTCGACGCACGTGAGGAGTTCGCGGCCAAGGCTGCGCTCGCCGAGTACGACAAGATCCGCTCGGCTCGCTGATCGCGTGGCCGACCATCACGGCAAGGCGGTGAAGACCACCGTCGGTTCGTGAGGGTCGGCCTCGGTCAGCCTCACCTGGATCCGAGTGCCTTCCGGTGGGTCGCCGAGACAGCTGCCGAACACCGCTGGGTCGGAGATGAAGACCTGAGCGTGACGGTTACCCCGCTTCCCGTGCAGGACTGTGGCAGTGAAACTCTCGCCCACCCGGCTCGACAACAGCATCGCCTCGGCGAGATCGAGGCCGGCCCGGTCGGCCTTGCCGGCAACCGAACTCGAACTCCGCATCACATCGGGAAGAGTCGGCAGCGCCGTGCGAACCCATGGAGGAATCGACTCCCCCGACGCGAGCGCCAGGCACACCTCGGTCGCGAAACGATCGGCAAGCCGGCGCAGCGGTGCCGTCACATGCGCGTACACACCGGCGATACCGCCGTGGCCGGTGACCGTATCCGGTGGGATCTCCCCCACCATCGCCAGATAGTCACTGCCACGCAGAAGTGTGGTCGCATCCGACATCAACGCCAGGGTGCTCGGGGCGGCCGGATCGAGCCCGGCCAAGAAGGCGCCCGCCGAGACATCCTGTGCCCAGGGCACATCCAGGGCAGAGGCGGATGCACGCAGTTTGTCCACGTCTTCCGGACGGGCGTCGGGCAGGGTCCGCAAAAGCCCGGTCTTGGCCTCGAGCATCATCTGGCCGGCGCACATCCCGGTGAGCAGTGACACCTGCGAGTTCCACATGTCGGCGCGGGTGCGGGGTTGCACCACCAGCTGCCAGTCGCCCCCGGGCTCGCGGACGACCTCTTGTTCGGGCAACCCCAATTCGATGGCGCCGCGGCTGATCGACAGTCTGCTGCGAAGTTCGCCGAAGGCGGGCAGCGCCGCGATCGACGGGTGCAGGCGACCTGTGTCCGCGTCGCGCTGCACCGCCTCGTAGTCCAGACGAGCCACCGAACGCACTGACGCCCGGTGCACGTCCACCGACGTCGGCTCCCCTGCGGAGTCCACGGTGATCCGCCACAGCACCGCGGGCCGCGTCTGATCGGGCAGCAACGACCCGATGTTCTCCGAGAGCGGCCGAGGATGCAACGGCACGTTCCCGTCGGGGAAGTAGACGGTCTGCCCTCGCCGGCGCGTCTCCTGGTCCAACGGCCCCTCGGGAGGGACGAGCGCGGCGACGTCTGCGATGGCGTAGTGCACCACGAAGCCGCCACCGTCGGAAACGATGTGGACCGCCTGATCGAGATCAACCGAACCGGGCGGGTCGATGGTGACCAGTGGGAGGTCGGTGCGGTCGGTGCGGGAATCGGCGAGCCGGTCGGTTGCGTTCTGCGCCTGTTCCTGTGCGGCGGCGCCGAAGTCTTCGGACAAGCCCAGGTCGGTCCGGATGGCGCCGAAGTCTATGTCCGTTGCGCGGAGTCTGCGTTGCACCGCCCAAGACTAACGGCGGGCTCCCCCGGCAACGGCTTGTCGGGACAAACATTCGGATGTGGGCGAACGAGCCGGCCTGTAAGCCGGATCCTGTACCGGCGACCTTGCGGTCGCCGGTGGCGGCCATCCATCTGGGTACACCGTCGCCGGGTACCTCGAGCGGTCCACCCGCAGGCTCGGGCGAGCCGCCCTCGAACACCTGCGCAGCCGCACCAGTTGCCTGATGCGACCTTCGACCTTGCTCCGGGTGGGGTTTACCGAGCCATCACGGTCACCCGTGATGCTGGTGCGCTCTTACCGCACCGTTTCACCCTCACCGACTCTCGCCGGCGGTCTGTTTTCTGTGGCACTGTCCCGCGAGTCACCTCGGGTTGCTGTTGGCAACCACCCTGCTCTGTGGAGTCCGGACTTTCCTCGACCCCGGGCAGGTCGCTGAGGCAACTGTTCCCGCGATCGCGGCCGCCCGGCCGACTCGTTCGCTCCATCACTGTACGTTCCCTCCTGTCCGATTGGTCCACCCGACCGGGCGCAGGGAACAATCAGCGCGTGGACGTTGCGGCTCTGGTGCTGTTGGTCGCGACGCTGGGGATTGCTGTCTGGCGGCCGCGAGGGCTTCCCGAGGCCGTGGCCGCAGTTCCGGCAGCCGGACTCGCGATCGCGATCGGCGCGGTGGCCCCTGATCGGGCCTGGGCCGAGATCCGAACCCTGTCACCGACCGTGCTGTTCTTGGCGGCCCTGCTGGTGTTGTCGCACGCGTGTGCCGCACTGGGAATCTTCACATGGCTCGCCAGGACAATCGCGCGCCGATCGGTTCCGGCCGCAGGCACGCCGGCGCCGAAGTACCGGCTCCTCGGCTTCGTCTTCGTGGCCGGCGCCCTCACCACTGCCGCCCTGAGCCTCGACGCAACCGTGCTGTTGCTGACGCCCGTCCTCCTGTCGATGACCCGTACGCTACGGGTGGCCGCACGCCCGTACAGCTACGCCTCGCTCACACTGGCGAACTCGGCGTCGACGCTGATGCCCGTGTCGAACCTGACCAACCTGCTGGCATTTGCCGCGACAGGCCTGGGTTTCGTCGAGTTCACCTTGCTGATGGCGCTTCCGTGGCTGGTGATCGTGACAGTCGAGTACATACTGTTCTGCTGGTACTTCCGTGGCGACCTGAAGACCCTCCCGCATCCAGAACACACCGAGGAACCCGGTCCCGCCCCCACGGCCGCCCTCGCCGTACTCGCCGCCACGTTACTGTTGTTCGGGCTGAGTTCGGTGATCGGTATCGAACCTGTGTGGTTTGCCGTCCTCGGAGCCACGGTGATGGCGGCCTTGGCAATTCGCGCGCGCAGTACCTCTGTGGTCGAGATCGCGCGGTCGGCAAACGCCGGATTTCTCGCCTTCGTGTTCGCCCTCGGAGTGCTCGTCGTCGGGATCGCCGACGGCGCACTGGGCTCCCGGCTCGCAGAGTTCCTCCTCGACGGAACCGGCCTGCTCGACCTGCTGCTCGTCGCAGTCGTGTCAGCAGTGATCGCCAACGTGATCAACAACATTCCCGCAACCCTGCTGATGCTCGCCGCACTCGGTGCCGGATGCCCGACTCCGCTGGTGCTCGCCATGTTGCTCGGCGTCAACATCGGCCCGACACTCACCTATCTCGGATCGTTGGCGAACATGTTGTGGCTGAAGCTCGTCCGGGTCGGCGGTCAATCCGTGACGGTCAAGGAATTCACCGCAGTCGGCCTGCTCACCGTTCCCGCCGCCCTCGTCGCCTCCGTGGTGGCCCTCTGGCTGGTGACCTGAAGCTCCCTGCTCCGCTACGCTTCGTCTCCGGTCCGCCTGTGTACGGCCTGCAACGTCGCGATCAGATCATCCACGATCTCCGAATGCGCACCGGGCGAACGAACAACAGCAGACACCGGAACCCTCAGTGCGCGTTCGCGGTCGCGCGTGAAGGCGATACCCGCCAGCGGCATCCGTTCGTACAGCACCGTCCATTCGTCGGGGTGGTTCAGCAGTTCCATGGTGGCCGTGTGATCCACCGGCAACGGCGGCGCCTGACGAGGGCGATCCAGTCCATGCCGGTCGAAGGCATCCCGGATCACGTTGTGCAACAGCACCTGATCGCGCGCAGGCGGCAACAACAGCGGATAGGCACCCAGTTCGGCCAACGGGACGTCGCCGGTGCCCGCGAGCGGATGCCGATCCGACATCGCCACCACCAGATCGTCCACCCACATTCGCTGCACCGCCAGGCCCGGGCGTTCGATATCGCCTCGGATCAACGCAAGGTCGACGTCACCACCGAGCACCGCCTCGATGCGCTGATCGAAACTCTTGATGATGAACTCGATCTCGACGTCGAGATGCTCGGTACGCAATTGCGCTATCGCGGCGAGCGACTGCTGAGCGAACGACATGTTCGCCGCCATCCGTACGCGGCCACCAGGCGCCCGAGCCGCGGCCGTGATCATCGTTTCGATGCCCAGCATCTGCCTGGCGAGCGGGAGCACCTGCGCGCCCAGCTCGGTCAGCCGCACGGCCCGGGTGGACCGTTCGATCAATTTGGACCCGAGCTCGTGCTCGAGCCGGGCAACCTGATGACTGATCGCCGACTGCGAGATGAAGCAGCGCTGCGCCGCCCGGCTGAAGCTCAGCTCCTCGGCCACAGCCACGAAATACGTCAACTGGCGAAGCTCCATGTGAGCAGCATATATGCCGAATCGCGATAAGTCCTATCTTTAGAATTCGTTTGATCAGTGGCTGAAGAGGGATTACTCCTTGATGAGTCGACGCTGTACTTGGCAGATGTCGCACTCAGGAGATAAAAGGATCATGGACGCAGCTTTCGCAACGACCAGCACGAATCAGCAACTCGACGCCGACGTCGCCATCGTCGGATCGGGTTTCGGTGGGCTCACCGCAGCGCAGCGGCTCGCCAAGTCGGGTCTGCGGGTGGTCCTCGTCTCGAGTACGCCCGAGCACCTGTTCCAGCCATTGCTGTACCAGGTTGCCACCGGCGTACTGAACAGCGAGGAGATCGCCCCGGACGTGGCCGGCATTCTCCGTCGCCACAAGAACATCGAGGTGCGGCTGGGAACGGTGACCGCGGTGGATCCCGATGCCGGGCTCCTCACATTCCGCGGCGAGGGCGCAACCCAGACCGTCCGGTTCCGCTATCTGATCGCGGCCACAGGTGCCACCCAGTCGTACTTCGGTCGTGACGAGTTCGCACGATATTCCTTTGCGCTCAAGACGATCGACGACGCCACCCGTCTTCGAGCACAGATCCGACGCTGCTTCGACGAGGCCGCGCGCACGGACGATCCGGATCTGCGTCGCCGGTTGCTCAGCTTCGTCGTGGTGGGCGCCGGCCCCACCGGCGTGGAGGTCGCCGGCCAGATTCGCGAATTGGCCACCCGGTATTACAAACTCGATGACGTCTCGGTCTACCTTGTCGAGGGCGCGGGGGCTGCGCTCCCCGTATACGGGGGTTCGCTGTCCGCCTACGCGCAGAAAGCCCTGGAACGTGGCGGTGTCGAGGTGGTACTGAACGCCTTTGTCACCGAGATGGATTCAGAAGGCGTCACCGTCAAGATCGGCGACGGGGCGGCAACACGTCGCATCGCAGCCGACACCATCGTGTGGTCGGCCGGAGTGCAGGCAAGCGCCTTCGCGGGCGTACTCGCCGAGGTCACCGGAAGCGCGACCGACCGCGCCGGCAGGCTGTTGATCAACCCCGACCTGACGGTCGGTGGCTACGCGAACGTGTTCGCCATCGGCGACATGACGTCGTTGAACGGCTACCCCGGTCAGAGCCCGGTCGCCATGCAGGAGGCGCGCCACGCTGCGGACATCATCAGCCGGAAGAAGCAGCCGGGCACCCCGTTCCAGTACTTCGACAAGGGCAGCATGTCGGTGATCAACCGCTTCAGCGCGGTGGTGGCCATCAACGAGCGAATCCGGTTCGGCGGCTTCATCGCCTGGCTGACGTGGCTGGCAGTGCACCTGTTCTACCTGGTGGGGTTCCGTAACCGGTTCGCGGCCATCGCCTCGTGGCTCTTCGCCTTCGTGGGCAGCAACCGTCCCGGATTCGACCAGGCCGACCGGATGCCGGTGGAGAAGCAACGTCGCCGCAAGGCCAGTTGAGTCAGATCTCGCCGAGGTGGTTGGTGTCGTTCACCAGTCGCACCGACGCACCGCCGTCGGGATAGAACTCGGCGAGGCTCAGCGACGCCAGATCCAGGTGCAATCGATAGAGAAGCGACGGACCCACATCGAGCGCTGAGCGCAGCAACACCTTGATGGGTGTCACGTGGGATACCACCACAACAGTCGATGATTCATTGCCTGCGACGATCTCTGACCGTGCCTGCAGCACTCGTTCGGTGACGGTGTCGAAACTCTCGCCCCCGGGCGGGGCGACGCTGGTGTCACCGAGCCAGGCCTTGAAGAGCTCGGGGTCGCGCTCTGCGGCCTCTCGGAACGTCAGGCCCTCCCACGCCCCGAAGTCGGTCTCGATCAGACCGTCGTGCACCGTGACCGGCAAACCCAATGCGGTAGCGGCTGATTCGGCGGTCTCCCTGGCCCGGCCCAACGGAGAACTGATCACAGCACTGACGTCCGAGGGGGTCCGTGAGGCCAGCCGCTTGGCGGCCAGTGCAGCTTGTTCACGGCCCAATTCGGTCAGTTCGGGATTACCCCTACCCGAGTAGCGACGCTCGACCGACAGCGCTGTTTGCCCGTGCCGTAACAGCAACAGACGCGTGGGAGCACCGCGTGCGCCCGTCCACCCCGGCGATGTCGCCGGCGCGGGCGTCTTTTCTGTTGCGCCCGTGTCGGGTTCGGGCGACGCGGCCACTGTCACACCTGCTGCGGCGTCCATCGCTTCGTTCGCCAATCGATCTGCGTGCCCGTTCTGGTTGCGCGGTATCCAGACGAACTCGACGTTGTCGAACCGTCCGGTCAGGCTCTTGGCCTCGCGAGCCAGCGGGATCATGTCCGGATGCTTGATCTTCCACCGGCCCGACATCTGCTCGACAACGAGTTTCGAATCCATCCGCATCGTGACCTCAGCGGCCCCGAGTTCGGCAGCAGCGGTGAGCGCCGCGATGAGACCCCGGTATTCGGCCACGTTGTTGGTGGTCACCCCGAGCGCCTCTTTGCGTTCCGCGAGAACCGCAGAGTGGTCTGCGTCGAAGACGACCGCACCGTAACCGGCAGGACCGGGGTTGCCGCGTGAGCCCCCGTCTGCCTCCGCTATCACCTTCACCGGTCCCTCACCCTTCGTGCCGTCGGTGCACTGTCGTCCCGTGCGATGTCGTCGAGCGCACAGGCGCCGCGGTCGTTACCGGGTCAGACCGGATTCGTTGGTACGTACCAGGATTGCGCCACACTCGTCGCATCGGACGACCTCATCGGCCGGGGTGGCGGCGATGCGGCCTAGCAGACCGCGGTCGAACTCCATGCGGCATCCGCCGCAACGTCCGGCCCGGAGCAATCCGGCTCCGACCCGTCCCGCTTTCGTCTGCCGGTCGTAGATCGCCATGAGAGCGGCGTCGGCGTGTTCGAGCAGCGCGTCACGTTTGGTCTGCGCCGCCGCCTCTGCCTCCGCGATCTCTGCCAACGCGACCTCGCGGCGAGCCGTGGCGTCGTCGATCAGCCGTTGGGTGTGGGCCGTCATCGCCGATGCGCGCTGCTCGTCCGCGCTGACCGCTTCCTGCTGCTCCATCACCTCGAGCATCTCGTCCTCGAGATTGGACCGTCGACGGATCAATCCGGCGACCTCGTGCTCGAGTTCGGTCAGTGCCTTGGCAGGCAGATTGCCTGCCGCCAACTGCTGGTTGTCCTTGGCCTCGCGCATCGACATCGAGTTGATCTCGTTGTCGAGCCGACGCGATTCACGCAGCAGGTCTTCGGCGGCGATCTGGGCGCGGATTGCCTCGTCGCGCTGGGTCTGTAGCTGTTCGGCAAGCCTGCTCAACTCGGCGTTCTCTGGAAGGACTGCCCGCCGATGCGCGATGCGGTGCAATTCGGCATCGATGTCGGCGATGTCCAACATGAGTCGTTGGCCGGCCGGGTCTGCTTTCACCAGTGCCCTTTCGTTTGATGCATGGATGTGCAACCGTACGCGGTCTGCGACAACCCACTCGGTTCAGCTCCCGCCGCCCTCATCCGCCGTGACCCCCTCGATGGACGGTCCATGGATCAGTAGGGTTGGCGAACACGGTGGCCGAGAGCCCGGGCAGCTCGTCACCCAGGAGATCGACAACCTGCTCGCACCAAGGGAACTCCGTGCTCCAGTGGCCTGCGTCGATGAGCGCCGGACCACCCCCGCGGAGATGTTCGTCGACCGGGTGGTGGCGTAGATCCCCCGTCACGTAGACGTCCGCTTTCGCGGCCCGCGCGGCCCTGAGCAGCGAATCGCCCGCTCCACCGCAGACCGCAACGGTCCGGACCGGCTGTTCGGGATCACCGGCGGCGCGTACCCCTGACGTCGACACGGGCAGGGCGTCGGCGACGAGCTTGGTGAACGCGCCCAGCCTCAGCGGTTCGGCGAGCTCACCTACCCTGCCGAGTCCCTCACCACTGATCCCTGCGGCCGGCTCGATGAGATCGAAGGCCGGTTCCTCGTAAGGATGGGCTGCTCGCAGCGCGCCGAGAACGGTTGCGCGCACCGATCTGCGTGCAACCATTTCGACACGGTCTTCGGCAACCTGGGTCAGCTCACCGCGCGCACCGACCGCCGGGTCGGCATCTGCGCTGGGAAGGAATTGTCCGGTTCCGGACGTACTCCAGCAGCAGTGGCTGTACTCCCCGATCTGGCCGGCTCCGGCAGCGAACATCGCTTCTCGTACGGAGGCGGCTTCGGCGGCAGGAACGAACACCGACCACTTGTCCATGGCCGCAGCAGGTTTCGGGTCGAGCGGCCGCAGGTCGGTCAGTCCGAGCGCGCCGGCCAACGCGTCCGACACTCCCGGGGATGCCGAGTCCGCATTGGTGTGTGCGGTGTACAGCGCGCACCCGTTCCGGATCAGCCGGTGGATGAGCCGGCCCTTGGGGGTATGAGCGCCCACCGTGTCGACGCCACGGAGGAGCAGCGGGTGGTGGGCCACGATGAGGTCGACCCCACCGGCCACGGCGAGGTCGACCACCGCGTCGGTCACGTCCACGCAGCAGAGCACCGAACCCACCGTGTCGGCGGGGTCACCACACACCAGACCCACCGAGTCCCAGTCCTCGGCGAGCCGTACGGGGTATGCCCGTTCGAGTACGTCGATCACGTCTGCAAGAGCCGTCATCAGCCCACCTTTCCGATCGCAGCGATCAACCCGGAGACAGCGCTCTCGTCGCGGACCGCGAGCCGGAGCATGTCCGGCCCCATCCCCACGAAGTTGGCGCAGCTGCGCACCGCATACCCATGATCGCGCAGCCGTTCCTTGAACGCAGTGCCGTTCGGGACGGCGATCGTGACAAACGACGCCGAAGGCCGTCCCATCACCTCGACACCTGCTTTCCGCAGTGCCGCGATCATCGAGGCGCGATGCGCCTGTACCTCGGCAGCCTGCGCCGCCGCGTACCCAGCACCCGCGGGGCCCGCACACACCTCGAGCGCGACCAGCTGCAACGTCCCCAGCGGCCAGTGCGGTCGGGCCCGGGCCAACCGGCGCAGCAACAGAGGGTCACCCAGGAGGTAGCCGGCGCGCAGCCCCGCGAGTGCAAATGTCTTCGTGATGCTCCGCAGAACCAGCACACCGTCGAGACGATCACCGGCGAGGCTCTCTGGCTCCCCGGGCACGATGTCGGCGAACGCCTCATCCACCACGACGACGCGACCGGGACGTCGCAGGGCGTCGATCGCCGCGCGGGGGTGGAGCACGGACGTGGGATTGGTGGGGTTGCCCAGCACCACCAGGTCGGCGGCCTCGGGCACGAGATCGGGGTCGAGGTTCCACGGCGGCGGGAGCACCACCTGCTCGATCGCGACGTCCGCTGCGCGCAAGGCGCGCTCGGGTTCGGTGAACGAGGGTTGCAGAAGAGCCGCCAGCCGGGGCTGCAACTGCGGCAGCAGCGCGAATCCCTCTGCGGCCCCGGCCAGCAACATCACCTCGGACGGGTCGCGGCGGTGATGCCTGGCGATGGCCTCCCCGGCCCGTCGCTCATCGTCGACCCCGGGATAGCGGGCGAGGTCATCGATGCGGGCAGTCAGCGCTCGAAGTAGGAAGTCGGGGGTGGTGCCACGCACGTTGACCGCGAAGTCGACGAGTCCGGGCTCGACGTCACGGTCGCCGTGACGGGCAAGGTCCGTGAGCAGTTGTCCTGCAGCAACTCGGTGTTCTCCCCCGGTCGGTGCGCTTGGCGATTTCACAGTTGTCGAGCCTACGGGCAGGATGGACTGGTGAGTTCGCGCATCGATACCAGCCTTCCCGACCCCGCCGATCTGCCCGACCCGGCCGCCGCGTCGACGGTGCTCCTGTTCGACCTCGACGGCACCATCACCGATTCGTTCGCGGGCATCGAGAAGAGTTTTCGCCATGCCCTCGACACCGTGGGTGCACCGCAACCCGATGAGTCGGTGGTCGCGGGGATCGCGGGGCCGCCGATGATCGACAGCCTTCGGCGGCTGGACCTCGACGAACCCACCGTCGATGCCGCGATGAAGGCGTACCGCGAGCGGTACGTCAGCGTCGGCTGGTTGGAGAACTCGGTGTTCGACGGTATGGATGGACTCCTCGACGACCTGTCCGCATCCGGCCGCAGGCTCGCGGTGGCGACCTCCAAGAATCAGGCCACCGCCCGGCGGATCCTCGAGCACTTCGGCCTGGACAAGCACTTCGAGTACATCGCGGGGGCATCCGACGACGGCTCACGGCGCAGCAAATCTGACGTGATCGGGCACGCACTGGCCTCCCTGGGGATCACCGACGTCTCCGATCACGCGGTGGTGATGATCGGCGACCGTTCGCATGACGTCCACGGTTCGGCCGAGTACGGCATTCCGGCGGTGTTCGTGCGGTGGGGGTATGCGGTGTCCGACGAACACACCGACGCGGCATGGGCTGTGGAATCGGTGGACCAGCTCCGCGAGTTGCTCCATGCCTGAACGCCTGCACGTCACCTTCGTCTGCACCGGGAACATCTGCCGCTCACCCATGGGGCAGAACATCTTCCGGCATGCGCTCGACGAGGCCGGGCTCGCGGACCAGGTCCGGGTGTCCAGTTGCGGAACGGGGCACTGGCATGTCGGCGATCCCGCCGATCTCAGAGCCCGTACCGAATTGACCTCGGCCGGGTACGACGACGACCACACCGCAGCCCAGATCGGACCCGAGCACCTCGGAGCCGACTTGTTGCTGGCGATGGACAGCGGACATCTGCGTGCACTGCAGGAACAGGGCGTCGGCGAACGCGCCCGGCTGCTGCGCAGCTTCGACCCCGACGCCGATGGGCCGGATGTCGCCGACCCGTACTACGGATCGGACGACGGTTTCGCCACCGTTCGTCAGCAGATCGAGGCCGCCGTCCCGGGGCTCCTGGCGTGGGTGCGCGAACGCCGCTGACCCCGTACCCCCGCAGTCAGAGCACGGCCGGTGCGATCAGTCCGTGGATGAAGCGCATCTTCGACAACACCTGTTGCGGGAGCACGAACGGGTACAGATCCTGATGCCCCATCGATCGGTTGATCTGGTTGAGCGCCCACGTCAGTGGTAGCCACAGGTCGATGATCTGGTCGAATCCCACATCACCGAGCAACACGCTGTCGAGGGTGGCACCTGCCGGCGCCATCGCGAATGCCGCAGCGGTGTCGAGGGTGTCGCGGATGTGCAGGTAGTGCGCGAACGTCTCGGCCCAGTCCTCGGCGGGGTGCATCGTGGCGTAGGAGGAGACGTAGTTTCGCCGCCAGTCCGTCGGGGGTCCGTCGCCGTAGTGGCGGTCGAGTGCCGCCTGGTAGTCCTCGTCCGGGTCTCCGAACAATTCCTCGAAGCGTTCCCGGTGTTCACCTGAGCCGACCAGGACCATCTGGTAGTAGTGCCCGATCTCGTGACGAAAGTGTCCGATCAGGGTGCGATAGGGCTCGTCCATCGACACCCGCAACTGCTCGCGGTGCACATCGTCGCCCTCTGCGAGGTCGAGGGTCACCACCCCGCTGGCGTGTCCGGTGATGACCGGGTTCTCGGCGCTGGACAGCAGATCGAATGCGAGGCCCGTGTCGGGGTCCACGTCGCGGCCCCGGATGGGAAGCCCCAGCTCGTCCAGTTCGAGGATCACCCGCCGTTTGTTGGTCTCGGCAACGCCGAATGCCTCCATCGCGGTGGTGTCGGTGTCGGCGGGCCGCGTTCGCGTGAGCCGGCATGACTCGCACAGAGTCGACGGATTTGGTTCGCCCGCAGGTGTTTTCGTGCCGGGTTCGACTTCCGGGATGATCCAGTTGCAGGAGATGAGCGCGAAGTTGGCGCATCGCACCAGCTTTTGTCCGTCGAGTTCGGCGGTCGCCTCGTCGTCGAGTACATACATGGTGCGCGTCGGCATGTGGAATCCGAGCGGGCTCTTGCAGTTCAGGCACAACGTGTTCTCGAACGACAGTCGCTGACCACACTTACGGCAGACCAGATCGCGCATTGGTGACGCTCCCCTCGTGGTGATGATGACGGCGTGATGCCGGCCCGTCGCCGGGCGGACCGCAGTTTTTGCACCGTCCCACTGCGTTGAGAGTAGTCGCTGGTCCGGCCGCGTCGGACATGGCCGATCTGGGAATCGGACACGACACCGTGTCGGACCTGGTGGGTGGACTCGGTACCGTGGTGATGTGCGTGTCCTGCGAAACTTCCTGCGTCCCGGATGGATCGCGCTTGCCATCGTGGTGATCGCGTTCGCCGTCGCGTGTTTCTGGGTGCTGGCCCCGTGGCAGCTGGGTAAGAACTCACGCACCGAGCATCAGAACGACCTCATCAAACGAGCGGAGTCGTCTCAGCCCGTTCCGATCGGCGACCTCTATCAAGATGGTCGGCCGGTCGAGGACGCCGAATGGAGCCGTGTCTCGGTCACCGGCAGGTACTTGCCGGACAAGCAGGCAGTGGTCCGGCTGCGCTCCATCGAAGGGTCGCCCGCCTATGAGGTGCTCACCCCTTTCGCGGCCGAGTCCGGTGACACCTACCTGGTCAACCGCGGATACGTGAAGCCTGTTCAGGGCACGGCCTTGCCTCCGATAACCCCGCCGCCGTCCGAGCAGGTCGCGCTGGTCGCTCGCATCCGTGCGGCGGAGGGAACCAGTCCGGGGCGTGAGCCGCGTACCGAGGCCGGCGCCACACAGGTCTATTCGATCGACCCGGAGGTCCTCGGCCGTGCCGTCGACGTGCCTTTGGCCGCCGGATACCTCCAGCTGACCGACGACCAACCCGGTGGACTCGGAGTCATCGATCTCCCCCAGCTCGATTCAGGCCCTTATCTCTCTTATGGGTTGCAATGGCTTGCCTTCGGTGTGATGGCACCGCTGGGGCTGGGCTACTTCGTGTGGTCGGAGGTCAAGCAGCGGCGAGCTGCGAAGACCGGCGCCCCGATACCCAAGAAGCCACGCGAGCGGGGCCGCCGGACGCGGGAGGCACTCGCCGCGTCGTCCACCGGGTCAGTGGTCCATTCGGAGGCGCGTGGGCCGATCGGCTCAGGGCCGACGAGCGCGCCGGACGACAAGCTGTCCGACCGCTACGGTCGCTAGGGCGCCGATCTGCACCCGCCGCGACAACCCCGCGGCGCGGTACAGGTCGCGGCCGGTGGGAGCGCGACCGTCGCCCAGCGTCGGGCGAATCTCGGTCCGGTGCCGGTAGACCGTGACACCACCGAGCTTCACGCCGAGTGCTCCCGCGAACGAGGCCTCGACCACACCCGCATTGGGACTGGGATGTGCCGATGCGTCCCGACGCACAGCGGTGGCCGCCCCGGCCCTGTCGTCACCGAGCGCCACCACCAGGACTGCGGTCAGGCGGGCGGGCAGGAAGTTCGCCGCGTCGTCGAGTCGAGCGCTTGCCCAGCCGAAGTTGGAGTACCTGCTGTTGCGATATCCGACCATCGCATCGAGCGTGTTGATCATCCGGTACGCCAGCAGTCCCGGGATCCCGGCGATCGCTCCCCAGACGAGCGGGCCCACTGTTGCATCCGAGGTGTTCTCGGCGACGGACTCGAGCGCGGCGCGTGCCATCCCGTCTGCGTCGAGACTGTTCGGGTCACGCCCGCACAGACTGGGTATCAACGCCCGGGCGCCCTCGAGGTCGTCGGACGCCAGCGAGTCGGCCAGACGCTCGCCCACCGACGTCAGGGAGGTTCCGCCCAAGGTCGCCCAGGTGATCAGCGCCGTCGGCAGCACCCCGGTGCGGCGGCCCATCATGCCCGCACCAGTGACCACTCCCACGCAAGTGACGGTGAACACGGTTCCGGCCCAACGTGAATCGCGATACAGGATGCTCTCGAGCCTTCCCGCGGCGATACCCATGCCGGCCACCGGGTGATAGCGCATCGGGTCGCCGAAGATGCGGTCGAGGAGATATCCCGCGGTCAGCCCGAGGGCGCGGTCCCAGCCAGCAGTCACCATGGTGTGCTCATCCTAGGACTTGGTGAGGCGCGCCCGGCGATCACAGCAAGTGAGGGTACCCTCATTCCTGCTTGGTGCCGCTTCAACGACGCAGCGGCGCCCGGCCCACCCCGGGGCACTGGTTCCGACATCACGAACAATGGTGAGCTAATGAGAACTACCAACCTGCCAGACGACCTTGACCATACCGGCGACCAGCGAATGTGGTTGTCGGGTTTCCTGGCCGGTTTCGACGCCGGCTCGACAACGGAAGGCGCCGTCGCGACCGACCGCGACGCAGTTCTGGCCGCCGCCCGAGCGGCACTCGCCGAGCTCGACAGCGGGGTGTCGGCCCCGGAGATACCCGGCGCCGAGAAGATCCCAGACCGCCCGGCCAAGCCGAAAAGGTCACCGTGGACCCGCAAGAACCCCTATGCCGCCACGCTCGTCGCCAATCGACCACTGCGCGGCTCGGACTCGGCCAAGGACGTCCGTCATGTGGTCTTCGATCTCGGCGACAGCGACATCGACTACGAAGCGGGCGACGGCCTCGGCATCCGACCGGTCAACGACCCGCACCTGGTGTCGGCGTTGATCACCAGGATCGGGGCAGATCCGCACCAACCGATCACCACCCGCGCCGGCGAGTTCACCCTGGTGGACGCCCTGACACACGAGTACGAGATCTCTCTGCCCACCCGCGACCTGATCGACTTCATGGCCGAACGATCGCGCGATGCCGAACTCGATCACGTTCTGTCCACCGAGGAACGTGAGGCTCTTGAAGGATGGTTGTGGGGTAAGGATGTCCTGGACCTGCTCGACCTCGAACCCGCGCTCGAGATATCCGCGACCGAGCTGCTCGAACTCCTCAGACCGCTCACCCATCGGGTCTACTCGATCTCGTCGAGCCCACTGACACACAAGGGCATGGTTCATCTGACCGTGTCCGCGGTTCGGTATCGCTCGGCGCAGCGCGACCGCCGAGGGCAGTGCTCGACCTACCTCGCGGACCGGCTCAAGGCGGGCGACACGGCCGGTGTCTTCTTGTCGAAGAACCGCTCGTTCCGCCTGCCCGACGACGACTCGGTACCGGTGGTCATGGTGGGCCCGGGTACAGGCGTCGCCCCGTTCCGCTCCTTCCTCTACGAACGCAAGGCCAGGGGCGCTCGGGGACGCAACTGGCTCTTCTTCGGGGACCAGTTCCGGGCAACGGACTTCATGTACGAAGACGAGATCGTGCAGTTCCGCCGCGACGGCGTCCTCGACCGGCTTGATCTGGCGTTTTCGCGGGACCAGGAGCAGAAGGTCTACGTGCAGGACCGGATGCGGGAGAACGGCGCCGACCTGTTCACCTGGCTGGAGGACGGTGCACACTTCTACGTCTGCGGCGACGCCTCGCAGATGGCGAAAGATGTGGATTCGGCTCTTCATGACGTGGTCGCCGAGCACGGCGGGTTCGATGCGGAGACCGCGGAGGACTACGTGAACACCCTCAAGCGGGAGAAGCGGTACCTGCGAGATGTGTACTGATCTCTGATGGGCCGCGCATCGCGACAACCCAAGGCCCGCAACGATTCCGGCGGGCCGCAGCCCGGCGTGTACCCGATCGACACGGGCAGTTGCGAGCTGGTTCGTGACCACCTCACCGACGGTTGGATACTGAACGTCAACGGCGTGCAGAGTTCTCACATCAACCTCTCCGACCCCAGCCAGCTCGACTTCGAGTACATGCAGTGGATGGCCGCTCTCATCGGTGACCGCTGGCCGGCCTCGAGCCGACTGCGCGTTCTTCATCTCGGCGCCGGCGCCTGCTCCATGGCTCGTCATCTCGCTGCGAACTATTCGCAGGCCCGGCAGGTCGCGGTCGACATCGACGACACATTGGCTCGTTTGGTGCGGGAATGGTTCGATCTGCCTCGTGCTCCACTGCTCCGACTGCGGGTGGGTGACGCTCGCGAGGTCACCGAATCACTCACCGACAACAGCCGTGATCTGATCATTCGTGACGTGTTCTCCGCCGCCGTCACCCCACCGGCACTGATCACCACCGAGTTCACCGCCCAGGTGCGTCGGGTGCTGGCCCCTGGCGGTGTCTACATGGTCAATTGTGGTGACACCCGCGACCTTTCACTCGCCCGATCAGAGGCCGCCACCTTGGGGACCTTGTTCGAGCACCTCGCGATCATCGCCGACCCCGCGATGCTCAAGGGCCGTCGTTACGGCAACATCGTGATCGCCGCCGCTGACACCCCGCTCGGCGAGTCACCAGCAGTTGCCCGGGCACTCCTCGGCGGCGGCGTTCCGGCGCACATCTGGCTCGACCCGAAAGTGCGTTCCTTCGCCACGGGTGGCCGCGTCCTGCACGATCAGGCCGGGTGACTCCGCCGACAGTACAAAGGGTGTGATCACGGCCCGATGTTGCCGCCGTACGTCGCGATCTTGTACTCGGTGGCCGCCAGCGACAGCTCCAGTTCGCGGATGCGCCGGGTGATCGTGTCGCGTTGCTCCAGCATGATCTCGAGTCGCTCGGCAACCGTCCGCTCCCCTTGGTCGGCCAATTCCACATAGTGCTGCAGATCCCGCATCGGCATGCCCGACAAGCGCATTCGGGAGACGAAGACCAGCCGCCGGACAGCGGCGCCATCGTAGGCACGTCGGCCGGCGAGATCTCGTGGCACCGTGACCAGGCCGGCTCGCTCGTAGTAGCGAAGTGTGTGCGCGGACACGCCGAGCAGTTCGGCCACGTCGGCGATGCCCAGCGGGCCGTCCACCTCGACAGAACCGACCAGGCCGTGGACCGCCTCCACGGTCATCGACTCGTCGCCGCCCTGCAGCGCATCGAGCGCTCGGCTCATCAGATCTCGGGTCGCCATGATGCAACGCTAGACCGGCCGGACCGACTCTGGGACGCCCGGAAAGTCTGCGCTCTCGGACAATGCGGCGATCTTGTCGAGTTCCTCGAGTCCACGTCGGTGAGCGTTGGCGAGCCGACGTACCGCTTCACGTCCGAGTGGGATTCGCAGCGGCGCGCTGTCGGCGTCGACCAACGACCGGATGATGTCCGCCGCGCGAGCGGGATCGCCCTCCTGCTTTCCGTCCACGGCCAGCATGTCGGTGCGCACTGCAGCCAACAGAGGGCCATAGGTCTTCGATGGCGTTGCGAGTTTGAGTACGTCGGGTGCGTTGAAACCCGTTCGGAAGCGGCTCGGCTCGACGATGAGAACTCTGATGCCGAACGGTTCCACCTCGCCGGCCAAAGCTTCAGACCACCCTTCGAGCGCGAACTTACCCGCGGAGTAGGACCCGGCACCCGGGAATGACACGCGTCCGCCTTGGCTGCTGATCTGCACGATTGTTCCTTTGCCTTGCTCTCGCATACCGGGCAGTATCGCCCGCACCAGGGCTGCAGGACCGAACAGGTGCTGATCGAGCATGTCTCGCAATTGCTGGTCGTCGATTTCCTCGGCTGCCCCGATCTGCCCGACTCCACCGTTGTTGACCACAACGTCGATGGCACCGAAGCGCTCCACGGCGCCGACGACGAGGTGGGCCGCAGACGCGGTGTCGCGCACATCGTGGCGAACCGCCAACAGCGCGTCGGGGTAGGTGGTGAGCAGATCGGCGATCCGCTCGGGTCGTCGCATCGCGGCCACCACGCGGTCCCCTGCGGCCAACGCCGCTTCGGTGAGAGCCCGTCCGATGCCCGAGGATGCGCCGGTGATGATCCAGTTCTTTGTCATGGAGGCGACGCTAGGTCTTCGAGCGCACTCGAACGCAAGCCTCTGTCAGAGCACCGACTTGTCAGAGGCCGACGTTAACCTCCCGGCACAACGATCTGCACCAGCCAGACAGCCAAGGAGGACGCCATGCGTCAGCAATCCGATCCGGTCGATTTCGCCCACCGCGCGATCGCCAAGCGCTATTGGACGGTCACCGCGGTACGTGCGGCCGTCCAGGTCGGATTCCCGTCGCTCGCCTACACCACCGGGCTGACCTCGCTGGCGCACCCCGAGCTGATCATCTACGGACTCGAACCGGGCACCGCGGGATCCATCCTGAACACTGTCGGACACCGGATCGCAAGGGCCGGAGGCAGCCTCACCGCCGGTGAACGCCTGTCGGGTTTCTTCGACAACGACCTGGACCTGGTGGCCATCGAAGCACTCACCACGTCGGACCTGCGCGTCGCGAACCGCGTCTACGGCAGTGTGTCGGCGTGGCAACTGGTCTGGCCGGATTCGGCTGGGCTCTACCCGTGGAGTGCGGGCTACGGCATCGCCAAGACCGTGCAGCCTCTCGCCGGTCTGCCTGCTGCATGACCTCGGATCGGATCGGCTGATGGGCCGACATCAGATGCGTGTTCGGCGCACCACCGTCGATACTGAGCGCCATGGTCACCCTGAAGCGAGGCGCTAACACAACCATCTCTTCCGGCCTTCTCACTGTCGCGGTCACCGGAGCGGCGCCCGGCACGGTTGACGTGATGGCGTTTCTTCTCGGCGACAACCACAAGACGCGAACCGACTCGGACTTCATCTTCTTCAACCAGCCGCAGTCGACCAATGGTGCGGTTGTGCTGTCGGGTGGCACCACCCTGACGGTCGACCTCGCGAGGGTGCCTGCCGACGTCCACACCGTTGCCGTTGCGGTCGCCTGCGACGACGGGTATCCGTCTCCCCTGTCGGCGCTACCCGCTCTGGCAGCCTCTGCCAGCGGCACCGGGTTCCAGATCGAGCTACCCGCAGCCGGGTTGAGTACCGAACGTGCCGCGGTGCTGGGCGAGATCTACCGGCGGGGCGGTGAGTGGAAGATCCGCAATGTCAGCGCCGGATGGGATCGCGGCTTCGCGGATCTGGTTCGGGAACACGGTGTGGAGGTCGATGACGAACCCGCGGCCACGTCGCCCGCCCCGGGGGTCGCGGCGGTGAGATCTGTTGCGGGCGAGGAGAAGCTCTCGCTCGACAAGCGCCATCGCCTCGACATGCGCAAGCGTGAGGTGCACAAGGTACTGCTCAGCAAGAACGCGACCGGCGTCCGAGCCCGGGTCATCCTTGTCATCGACAAGACCGGGAGTATGTCGCGGCAATACTCCGGCCGGGTGGTGCACCGCGTGGTCGAACGGATGCTGGCGGTGGCCACCCAGATCGACGACGACGGCCAGTTGGAGCCGTATATGTACGCCCGTGGTTTCGCGCGTGTCCCCGACATCAGTGTGACGAACGTCGAGTCGTGGACCGAGGAGTTCCTCCACCTGTCGGGTGTTCACGGGGGCATCGACTACGACGCGATCGGAGCGTCGAACGATGAACTGCCGATCATGAACGAGATCCTGAACACGGTTGTCCCTGGACGGCCGGTCCTTGTCCTCTTCTTCACCGACGGCGGTTTCCGGAAAAAGGTACCGATCAGCGAGCTGATGCGTGCTGCGTCGGGCGCTCCGGTGTTCTGGCAATTCGTCGGGATCGGCAGGGCCAACTACGGAGTCCTAGAACGACTCGACGACATGGCGGGCCGCGTCGTGGACAACGCGGGCTTCTTTGCACTCGACGACATCGATCAGGTGAGCGATGACGATCTGTACCAGCGTCTGCTCTCGGAGTTCCCTGAGTGGATGCGGGCGGCCAAGAGCGCAGGCATCCTCCCCTGAAGAACGCCGAACCCCAAGCGAATCCCAAATCACACTGTGGCCTTGTCACGCACCCCGCCTGGGAGTGTGCGCGTGACAAGGCCACATCTGGTGATGGGATCAGCTGCGCGACGCCGCACTGATCGCCCGCACACCTGCGGCAATTCCACCGACGGCCACGATGAGGGCCGCGACCACACCGGAAAGCACCGTCTTGGTGTCGAAGTCGCCCACGAACAGCGCGCGCTCCGCTTCCACCACGTAGTGCAACGGGTTGATGTTCACCAGCACCTTCATCCATCCCGGCGCGTCATCGAGCGGGAGCATGGTGCCCGACAGGATCAGCATCGGGAACATCAGCGTCTGCTGTACCGTCCAGAACACCCAGTCCTGTTCGCGCACAGCAAGAGCCAGGGTGTAAGACAGGGCTCCGAGTCCGACGCCGAACACACCGAGGATGAGGATGCCGATGGCTGCTCCCCCGAGGTTGATGTCGAAGCCCAAGGGTAGGCCCACCAGCAAGATGATCACGGCCTGCGCTGCGAGCGGCACCATTTCCTTCAACGCACGTCCGATCAGCAACGAGCTGCGGCTCAATGGGGTGACGAGCATCCGCTCATGACTGCCCGAGTGGATCTCGTCCATCAGGTTGGAGCCGGTCATCGACGTGCCGAAGATCGCGATCATCGCCAGCACACCCGGAATGAACCAGTTCCACACATTGCCCGAATCACCGGCACCCGGAACGTCTTTCAGAAGCGGGCCGAACAGAGCAAGCAGAATCAGCGGCTGCACGAGACTGAAGATCACGGTGAACGGATCCCGGACCGTCGGCCGCAATTCACGGGTCAGAACAATGGAACTGTCGCGGACGATTGATGTTGTCATCGGTTTCTCCTGGAGACTTTGGCTAAGGGTTTGAGGGAAAGGTGTTCAGACGGCTGCAGTTTCGCGCAGGCTTCGCCCGGTGAGTGAGAGGAAGACATCGTCGAGGGTCGGGCGCGTCGAGGATGCACTGCGTACCGCAACTGCCCTGGCCGCGGCTGCGGTGATCACCTGGGGCAGCACCTTGTCGGCACCGACAACCTGCAATTCGACTGACTCGCCGATCACCTCGGCGCTGCGTACCGCATCGATCGAGGTGGCGATCCGGGCCAGTTCTGCGGCACCGTCGGAGGAGTCGGCGGTGAGGCTGATGCTGTCGCCGGCAAGGGTGTCTTTGAGCGCCGCCGCGGAGTCGTCGGCGATGACCGTGCCCTTGTCTATGACGACCACTCGTTCGGCCATCGCGTCGGCCTCGTCGAGGTAGTGCGTGGTCAGCACGATGGTGGCACCGGTCTCCGCGCGCAACCGCTGAATGTGTGTCCACAGGTTGGCCCGGCTCTGGGGATCCATGCCCGTGGTCGGTTCATCGAGGAAGATCACCGGAGGCCGGTGCACGATGCCGAGCGCGATGTCGAGTCGGCGGCGCTGACCTCCCGAGAGAGTGCTCACCTTTCGGTTCTCCATCCCCGTCAGGTCGAGGGCCGCGATCAATTCGTCTGCGCGAAGCGAACTCTCGGCTTTGCCGAATCCATAGCACAGACCCTGGGTGATGAGTTCTTCACGTACGCGCTGGTTGTTGCCACCACCGTTGCCCTGGCCCACGTAGCCGATCTTGCGCCGGACCGCATCGGGCTCGTCGGCGATGTTGTGCCCGGCCAGCCACGCCGCACCGGACGTGGGCCGCAACAGCGTGGTGATCATCCGCAACGTGGTGGACTTACCCGCCCCGTTCGGTCCGAGGAACGCGACCAGCTCCCCTTCTTTCACGGCCAGATCGATGCCCTTGACTGCTTCGACGGTGCTCTTGCCCTGCTTGAAGGTCTTGGTCAGGCCCACCATCTCGATGGCCGGCGTGTCGTGTGTCTGAGTCATCTTTGTTGTCCTCCCGGAATGAGTCGCGAACTGCGATGAGGAGAACCTATGACCCATTGCGGACAGTATCGGTCCGCAATATCTGGCATTGTCAAAACCATGTTGGATACCTCAGCGCGACTACTCCGGCTCCTGAGCCTGCTTCAGACCCGTAAGGACTGGTCGGGAGCAGATCTGGCGGACCGGCTCGGCATCACCACCCGCACCGTGCGCCGCGACATCGACCGGCTACGCGAGCTGGGGTATCCGGTGGACGCCAGTGTGGGTGTCGGCGGCGGATACCAGCTCGGGGCCGGAGCCGAGATGCCACCGCTGCTTCTCGACGATCACGAGGTTCTGGCGGTGGCGCTGAGTCTGGGCGCCGGTGCGGCAAACTCGGTCAGCGGCCTCGACGAGGCGTCGATGCGCGCGATGTCGAAGTTGCGTCAGGTGATGCCGTCGCGGCTTCGGCACCGGCTCGATTCGCTGCAGGTCGACTCCACCCCCACCCGAACCCGGGTGGCGGTGGATGCCGGCGTTCTCGCGGACGTCGCGGCCGTCTGTCACCGGCACGAGCGACTCCGGTTCGACTACAAAGCCCGTGACGGAACAGAGAGCAGGCGCGAGGTGGAGCCCTACCGCCTGGTTCGCAGTGGCGCGCGGTGGTACCTGCTCGCGTGGGACCTCGGCCGCGACGACTGGCGTTCGTTTCGCCTCGACCGGCTCACCCCGAAAATACCGACGGGCCCGCGCTTTTCACCTCGGCCGCTGCCCGAAGGCGGCGCTGCGGCATTCATCGCGCGCAGCCTGGGGTCCGTGTACCGCCAGGCCAACGCGCGGGTGCAGATCCACAGCCCCGTCGACAAGGTCGCCGACATGGTCGACGCCGAGTGGGGTGTGGTGGAATCCGGCGACACCGACAGCTGCGAGGTGCAGCTCTACGGCCAGTCTGCAGCTGCAATCGCACGGTGGCTGTACGCGTTCGACGCCGACTTCACAATTCTCTCGCCCACCGAGCTGCGCGACGAATGTGTGGCACTCGCCGAGTACCACCTTCGGGTTGCCGAGCGTTACCGCAACGCCTAACGCCGACTGCCGGGCGAGGCGCACAACCCATCGACGGTCTTGGCGAGGTCGTCCGCGAGATGGCGTGCGTCCTGGAACACGCGCTTGGCGCCGGCACCCCGGAGGGCATCACCGCCGATGCCGCCGGTCAGCACGGCCACCGAACGAACACCCACCTTCGTTGCCGCGATGGCATCCCAGGTGGCATCGCCGACCATGACCGCGTTCGAGGCACTCACCCCGGCGCGCTCTACAGCGATCTTCACGACGGTCGCGTCGGGTTTGGCCGTCTCCACGTCTTCCCCGGAGGTCACCGCATCGATGTGGTCCTCGACCTCGAGCAGATCACGCAGAATCTGCAGTTCCTGTTGCGGCGCCGAAGTCGCAAGGACCACAACGTATCCGAGCTCCTTGGCGCGTTTGATGACGTCACGGCCACCGGGCAGAATGGTCAGCGAATCGGAACGCCGGAGATAGGCCTCGGTGTGTTTACTCGACGCCGCATCGGCCAGATCCGACCTGCCCGACGCGTCCGCGCCCACTCCCGCGATGTCCAGGAGTTCATCGACCAGGAGTGACCCGTCCATCCCGATGCGGCGGTGGATCTCCCAGTGGGGAACGGTGAGATCGACCTCGGCCAGCGCCTCATGCCAGGCCGCGACGTGGGCGTACACCGAGTCCACGAGGGTGCCGTCGATGTCGAACAGGACAGCGAGTTTCTCGCCTTCGATCTCCGCCATGCCCTACGCCTTCTCTTGCATGCCGGCGCGAGCCGGATTGCCCTGGTCCGCGGCCTTGGGATCGGACTCCCCAGCCTTGGACTCCACACCGTCCTGGATCGCCTTGCCGACACCGGGGTCGATGCGCTGCCAGTACTCGAAGGCCCGGCTGAGCACCGGGTCCTCCACCCCGTTCAGCAGATGACCGACAACGTTGTCCACCAGTCGATCTCGCGCATCCTGATCCATCACCTCTCGGATGAGCGTGCCCGCCTGACCGAAGTCGTCGTCCTGTGGGTGGTCGACGTATGCGGTGCGCACGATGGCACCATCGGCCGCCCAGCCCGGCTCACCCCGGAAGTCGTTACGCGCGGCAGGACCGCCTTTGGAGTTGGGTGCGTACACAGGATCGGACACGTTGGTGACCCGCATCGCGCCGTCCTTGGAGTAGCTGTGCACCGGATACTTCGAGGCGTTGACCGGAATCTGCTTGTAATTCACGCCGATTCGGTATCGGTGTGCATCCGCGTAGGCGAACGAGCGCGCCAGCAACATGCGGTCCGGACTCAACCCGATCCCGGGGACGAGGTTGTTGGGCTCGAATGCGGCCTGCTCGATCTCGGTGTGATGGTCGGTGGGGTTCCGGTCGAGCTTCATCCGGCCGACCTCGATCAGCGGATAGTCGTCGTGCGGCCAGACCTTGGTCAGATCGAAGGGATTGAACCGATACGACGTTGCGTCGTCGAACGGCATCAGCTGCACCTTCATGGTCCACGTCGGGAAGTCGCCACCGTCGATGGCCTCGTACAGATCACGAGTGTGGTAATCGGTGTCGGCGGAGGCCATCTGGTCGGCCTCGTCCTGGGTGAATGTCTCGATGCCCTGGTCGGTCTTGAAGTGGTACTTCACCCAGTGCTTTGCACCGGAGCTGTTCACCCACAGGTAGGTGTGGGAGCTGTAACCGTTCATGTGCCGCCAGGTCCGCGGAATTCCGCGGTCACCCATCAGCCACGTGACCTGATGTGCCGACTCCGGGGACAGGGTCCAGAAGTCCCATTGCATGTCGTGGTCACGTAAGTTGTTGTCCGCGCGCCGTTTCTGTGACCGGATGAAGTGCTGGAACTTCAGCGGGTCCTTGATGAAGAAGACCGGCGTGTTGTTGCCGACCATGTCGTAGACACCCTCGCTGGTGTAGAACTTGAGCGCGAAACCGCGGGGGTCCCGCCAGGTGTCGGGGCTTCCACGCTCGCCCGCCACGGTGGAGAATCGCGCGGCCATCTCGGTGACGGTGCCCGGCTGGAAGACCGCTGCGCAGGTGTATTCGGACACATCAGCGGTGACCTCGAACGACCCGAACGCGCCACTGCCCTTCGCGTGGGGCTGCCTTTCGGGCACTCGCTCGCGGTTGAACTGGGCCATCTGCTCGATCAAGTAGTGATCGTGCAAAACGATGGGACCACCGGCGCCCACTGTCAGCGAGTGCTCATCGCTGGTGACCGGCGCACCGGAATCCGTTGTCGTGTTGAACCGTTCGTCTGCCATGCGCGCCTCCAGGGCTTGCTGTTCGATCGGTCTGTCGACCCGAGGGCTACAGGTCGACCCTTCGTAGCCTAGCGACTGGCCTACCGCTTTTCATTGCTTCGGCGGTCGCCGATCCGCCGATACCCGCTACGACCAGCTGCTTCTCCGCGGCGTCACAGCCGGCGTTCGGCGTCGGCCGAGCCGACGACCGCGGCATCGGTCGCCGATCCCGGGTGCGGCTGTGATGTGAGCCGGGCGATGTCGGCCCGCAGGTCGCGGACCTCGTCGTGCAGCGCGTCGATCTGACGCTTGGTGGCCGCGAGATTGGCTTCGTCGGTCTCGTTGACGCGTTCGACGATCCAGGTGGCGATGCTGGCCGTGACGACGCCGATCAGGCTGATGCCACCGATCATCAGACCGACCGCGATCATCCTCCCGGTGAGCGTGGTCGGCGCGTAGTCGCCGTAGCCGATGGTGGTGACCGTGGTGATGGACCACCACAACGCGTCCTCGAAGTTACGAATGGTGGCGTCGTCGCTGCCCCGCTCGGTGTCGAGGATCGCCAGCGACGCGACGAAGATCAGCATCAGGCAGGCAACCACCGTGTACGCCAGTACCCGTCCGCGGATTGCCTGACCGGCAACGCGATGGAGTACGGCGAGTACCGCGAGCAGGCGCAGCAGACGTAAGGGACGCAGGACGGGTAGAGCCACGATCAGCAGTTCCGGGAGGTGCCGGACGAACCAGCGGAGTCGCTCACCCGCGAGACCGAGCCGCACCAGGTAGTCGATGACAAAGCTGGCCCAGGTGATGAAGATGACCGCCTCGAGGAGGTCCTCCGCCGTTCCACCCGGTTGGGCGAGTACTTCGACGGCGTAGCAGAGAACGAACACGACCCCGGCGATGGCCAGCGGCCACTCGGTCAGATGGATCCACCGGTCCTGCTGTGAGATCGCAGGGCTGTGCGCGCCATCGTCGACCTCTGTGGCCACCTGGTCCCCTCACGTCGCGAACGCCCCCCCGATCGGTGTGACCCCGCGGGATATTCGATTCGCCCATTTCAGCAAATTGTCGACGGTCACCGCATGAAAACAGCTGTGCCGCGGACCAGCGGTCCGCGGCGCAGCGTTGTCAGAGGTGAGACTCAGGCAGTCACCGGCTTCTTCGTGGTGTCCACCTTTGTGCCGGAGTCGTCGTCGTCTTTGTCCCAGCTGTCGTGGCCGTCGTCGACCATCGTCAGCTCGTCGAACGGATCGTCACCGCGCAGCACGTTGTCGACCTGATCCTTGTTGATCGTCTTGGTCCAGGAACCGACCAGCATGGTTGCCACCGCGTTGCCGGAGAAGTTGGTCACCGCACGCGCTTCCGACATGAACCGGTCGATTCCGACGATGATCCCGACGCCGTCGAGGAGTTCGGGACGGTGGCTCTGCAGACCGCCGGCGAGCGTGGCCAGGCCCGCGCCGCTGACGCCGGCCGCACCCTTGGAGGCAACGATCATGAAGACCAGCAGCGAGATCTGCTCCCCGAGCGAGAGTGGCTGACCCATGGCGTCGGCCACGAACAGCGAGGCCATGGTCAGGTAGATCGCCGTGCCGTCGAGGTTGAACGAATAGCCGGTCGGGACAACAACTCCGACAGTGGTGCGTTCGACGCCGAGGTGCTCCATCTTGGCGATCAACCGCGGCAACGCCGACTCCGACGACGAGGTGGCGAAGATCAGGAGATACTCACGGGCGAGGTAGCGCACCAACTTGAAGATCGAGACGCCGGCGACAAAGCGGAGTAGCAGTCCGAGGATTCCGAAGACGAAGATCACGCAGGTGACATAAAAGCCGAGCATCAACGTCAGCAGTTCGGTGACCGCACTCCAACCGGTTTGGCCGACGACGTTCGCGATCGCGCCGAAAGCGCCGATCGGGGCGAGCCACAGCACCATGGCGAGCACCTTGAACACGATCTTCTGCAGCGTCTCGATGGCTCGCAGCGCGGATTCGCCCGACTTGCCCAGACTCTGGATGGCGAAGCCGACCAGCAGTGCGATGAACAGGGTCTGCAACACACTGCCCTCGGTCAGCGCCGAGAGCATCGACGTCGGGATGATCGACTGGATGAAGTCCAGCGTGCCGCCCGATTCGTGTGCCTTGTCGGCCAGTTCGGTGCCCTTGCCCATCGCCGAGGGGTCGAGGGTCAGACCATCACCGGGCTTGAGTAGGTTGCCGACCACGAGTCCGATCGCCAGCGCGACCGTCGACATACCCAGGAAGTAGGCGAAAGCCAGGCCGCCCACCTTTCCGACTGTGGCGGCTGCGCGCACCGACCCGATACCGAGGACGATGGTGCAGAAGATGACCGGGCTGATCATCATCTTGATCAGGCTGACGAACATCGTGCCGAGGACTCCGACGTCCTTGCCGACCCCGGGAGCCAGGATGCCGACCAGGACACCGGCGATCACGGCCACGATCACCGCGATGTACAGCCAGTGCGTGCGATCGCGTCGTTTCGGAACGGCAGCGTCCCCGTCGGCCTGACGATCGTGTGTGGTTGTCATGATCGAACTTCCTTCTGACTGGTGGCAAGAATGGGTCTGCAAGGATGGTGTTCCACGGGGGTGAGCCAGGTCACCATTTAGTTCATTACGTTCAATCGACGGAGAGGTTTCATGGCCAGGTTGGTGCCCCGTTCACTTGCCGGCCAAACGTTTGTGCTGCAGCTGGTCGTGATCGCGGTGATGGTCCTGGGCGGCAGTGCACTGGCGATAGTCGACGCAAGGCGCGACGGTGACGCTGCGGCCCGGTTGCAGGTGACCGGCATCGCCAGCGCGCTGGCCGAATCGCCGGCGACCGCAGCGGCCATCGAATCCGGGACAGCGACAGCGGTGCTGCAACCCGTGACCGAACGGGTTCGGGCAGATACCCAGATCGCGTTCATCACGATCATGGCGCCCGACCGGACACGCTTCACCCACACGAACCCCGAGCTCATCGGCCGGCCGTACATCGGAACCATCGACCCGGCGTTGCAGGGCCGCACCTTCACCGAGGTCTACACCGGCACTCTCGGTCCCTCGATCCGCGCAGTCGCGCCGGTGCGCTCATCGTCCGGCGACATTGTCGGACTGGTGTCGGCGGGGATCACCCAGCAGACGCTCTTCTCACGCTGGCAGCAGCAGTTGCCGCAGATCCTGCTGATCGCCGCCGGAGCGTTGCTCGTGTCGCTCGTCGGGATCTGGGCGATCCGCCGTCGCCTGCTGCGGCAGACACACGGGTTGGCTCCCACCGAACTGCAGGTGATGTATGAACATCACGACGCCATCCTCCACTCGGTGTCGGAAGGATTGATCGTGCTGGATCGACATGGCGTGGCCCTGGCCAATGACGAAGCCCGGCGCCTGCTGGCACTGCCTGCGGGCGAGGTGGACAAAGAGAGCCTGCCGGCATTTCTTCGGTCGTACTCCCCCGGCGCACGCGATGAAGTCCATGTGACGGGCGACCGGGTACTGGTGGTCAACAGGTCTCGTGTCCCTGACAATCGGTCGCCGGAGACCGAGGTGGTCACCATTCGTGATCGGACCGAATTGCAGGGCGCCCTGGGCGAACTCGACTCGATGAAGGTGTTCACCGAATCGCTGCGATCGCAGGCTCACGAATCGGCGAACCGCCTGCACACCATCGTGACGCTGGTGGAGATGGGACGCGGCGACGAGGCCGTCCGCTTCGCCACCACCGAGTTGGAGTTGTCGCAGCAACTGGTGGACCGGCTGTCCGAATCGGTCGGTGAACCCGCACTGGCTGCCCTGCTGCTGGGCAAGAGCGCTCAAGCCGACGAACGGGGCATCGAGTTGACGATCACCGACGACACCGTGATTCCCTCGGACAGCGAGCACGCCGTGTTGTCGGGCCAAGAACTCGTCACCGTGGTGGGCAACCTCGTCGACAACGCCTTGGATGCATGCGACCGGTCCGACCCCTGGGTGGAGGTCACCGTACGGCAAGATGGCGAACATCTGCTGATCCAGGTCGCCGACAGCGGGCCGGGCATGGATGCTGAGGAGTTCAGCAAAGCGAGGGAGCGCGGATACTCCACCAAGTCCGGTGGCGAATCTGGCAGGCGCGGACTGGGTTTGGCGCTCGTGTCCCAGGTCGTCGATCGCCATGAAGGCACCCTCACCGCCGAGGTGACCTACGGGTCGGTTGTCACCGTCACCTTCGGGCCGCCGGCATGATCAACGTTCTCGTCGTCGAAGACGAACCCTTGATCGCCGAAGCCCACCGCACGTATCTTGGCAGGATCGACGGTTTTTCCGTTGTCGCCGTTGTGCATACGGCGCAGGATGCCATGCGATCGGCCGCAGAGTCCGCGACAACGGCAGCCCCGATCGACCTCGTCCTCCTCGATCTGGGGCTGCCCGACGCCAGCGGGATCGACCTGGCATCAGCACTGTCAGGGCTACGCCCGGCCCCCGACATCATCGCCATCACGTCCGAACGAGATCTGGAGATGGTGCGCGCCGCCGTCGCCCACGGGGCGCTGGCGTACCTGCTCAAACCGTTCACGTTCGCCGCCTTCCGCGACCGCCTCGAGCGATACCAGCGTTATCGACAAGCCTTGCCCGCAGGTACCGACGCGGCCAGCCAAACCGAGGTCGACCGTGCCATCGCCGAATTACGCGGCACCACAGACAAATCCGCGGCCCCGAAAGGCGCGGCACCCGGCACCACCGACGAGATAGCCCGCCGGATCCGCGACAGTCCCGAAGGTCTCACCGCCGCCGAGGCCGCCAACCAGGTCGGGGTGTCACGGGTGACGGCCTGGCGTTATCTCGAACGCCTGGCCGACGAGGGAACCCTCTCTCGCCACACGGACTACGGCAATGCCGGTCGGCCCAAGATCCGTTACCAGTGGCGGCGCTGAGCGGCTATGTCTCGCACGCCACCCCGTCGCCATCGCGGTCAAGGGCGGACCGGTAGCCGGCTTCTCCTTGCATGATCGGAGCAGCACCTGCTGCTTTCACCGCTGTGCAGTTCTCGTAATAGACCGCTCCGGCGTTGGAACCGGGTGCGATGGGCACGTATGCCGGTGTCGACGTCCGCGGCATGACAGGCAGTGGTGCCTGAGTCGCAGTGTTCGTGTCCGGAATGCCGCGGGTGACCGGCACTTCCACGATCGAGGTCACCACTGAGGTCACGATTCGGGTTGGCGGTGCCGCTGTCGTCGTGGTTGTGGTCGCGGTGGTGGTTGTTGATGTTGTCTTCGGCGGTGATGTCACCGCAGGTGTCGACGCTTCGGCAACAGTTTTCGGCTTCTCATCAGCCTTCTCCTCCGAAGGCGCGACGAGGCCGACGATCATCAGTAGCGCGAAGACAGCACCAACAATCCACGGCCATTTCCGCTTCTTCTTCGGTGGCTGCCCATATGGGGACCCACCGGTCGGCCGATCCCAGTTATCGGGCATGGAGAACTGTTGCGTCATGGAACAAAAACCTTTCGGAAGGGTAATGAAATGCGCTGCTACCAGCGACTTCCCCACCGGTCCGAGCCATTCACCCACCTATATCGGTGAGCCACCAGTTCGTTACAGACACGGCCTGTCTGTGGCTTTTCGAGTTGTAGCTGCTTCCCCGCCTGCACTTGTCCAGCGTTCGAATATTGCCGTGGCCGGTCATGCGCGGAGTTTGCCCTCGGCAATCAACGGGTACCTGCCGGATCGAGTCAGATCATGGTCGTAGCTATGAAAGGGACAACCGATGGTGTCGGAAACACACGTCCGGGAACTTCTCGAGAGTTCGTTCGAGGATGCGCATCTGATCTTGGAAATGGGTCAGCTGTCGGTCGTCGACGGCGCAAGCGCGGAGAAGGATGAGTCGGCGCTGGTGGTCGCCACCGCGCGCGAATTGCGCGAGACTCATGACGTCGCGCACGTCAACGACGAGGAGCTGACATCCATCGCCGCGCTCCTCGACGACCGGATCGCCAAGCTCGGGGCCTGATCGCCGTACGCGTCACAATGCACTCGAATAGCTGATGGCGGTAGGGCCAACAGCCCGTGAACAAACTAGAGGGTCCGACGTGCGCGCCGTACGGTCAAAGGTATGAACCCCGAGGATCAAGAGCAGCAGCAGATCGAGCAGATCGCCGACAAACTCGCGGACAAGCACGCGGATGTACCGACGGAAGCTGTCGCCGAGGTCGTCGAGGACGCATACCGGAAGTTCGATGGCCAACCCATCCGCGACTTCGTCCCGCTTCTCACCGAACGTCGGGCAGAAGAAGAACTCGGTGGGAACCCTGTCGCCACGCCTGAGTCCCTCGAAGAATCAAGCTAAGGGCCATGCGTCCAGGAGACGGGAAGCGATATCACGCGCTTCCGGCGGTCTCTTTTGGCCGACCCGCAGACTGCAGAGCGCGAAGATCCGCGGCCTCGGCTTCGAGATCTGCGTGACTGATCACGCGCGCCATCACCATGGCAACAAAGATCGAGATCAATACCCAAGCGGCTACGGCGACGCCTATCCATAAGAACACGTCGAAAGTATGGCCCACTATCCCGAATTGGGAAACTGTTCTTTTAAAAGTAATTTCGAATTGATCGTCACGATCAGAGTTTATGATTCTGACGATCAAAACCGTCGGATTTCAAAGCCAGTTCGAACAATGTCGAATCAGATTCACGGCCTGTTCCCAGCCTGATCGTCCCATCACGCCAGTTTGTCCGCAACGTTGCCCCTGGCTGGTGAGCTGCAGACCAGCGGGCTGTCTTTACGTGTGGCACCGGGCAGGTGCTCGGTGCACGACGCTCCGCAGGGTCACCTCGCCGTAGCTTTACGGAGCCGCAGCGCCGGTGTAGCCGTCGGGTTCATTCGTCTCACCATCGCGCATCAACCGACCGACCACGTCGAGCGATTCCATTGCCAATCCTTGCTAAGCGGGTTGAGTTGGTTCTGCGAACGAATTGGTCACCCAATCAAATTGAGTTTCGCCGACAAAGCCGATTGAACAATTCAGTTTCAGCATTGTGGCGATTCGAAACAGGCCTGTGGCAAATCGCGGGTCCGTCCAGTACCCCACCGTGGACACACCTGGTCACCGAGTCAGGGTGTCGTACGCTCGCACCTGTGGGCATAACGAACGACGATGTACAGCACCTACGGCGATGCGTGGATCTGGCACGCGAAGCACTGGCGGCCGGCGATGAACCCTTCGGTTCGGTGCTCGTGAGCGCAGACGGCCGAACACTTTTCGAAGAGCGCAACCGCGTCAAAGACGGCGACAACACGAGGCATCCGGAGCTGACGATCGCGTTGTGGGCAGTGGAGAACATGGAGCCGGCCGCGCGGGCCGCGGCCACGGTGTACACCTCCGGAGAGCATTGCCCGATGTGCGCCGCCGCGCACGCGTGGGTCGGACTGGGCCGAATTGCCTATGCCGTGTCGTCGTCTCAATTGTCGGAGTGGCTCGCGGAATGGAATGCTCCTCTCTCCCCGGTTGCCGGCCTGCCGATCAATACCGTTGCGCCCCAAGTGCCGGTAGATGGGCCGGCTGATGCTCTGGTCGACGAGATGCGGGCCCTGCACGCACAGCGATTCAGCGTTTAGCCGGAACCCTGGCTCGCTGTCCGACCGTGTAGCACCTACCGCTCAAGTCGGTTCAGATCTCGCCCGCCGACGTCCCTTCGTGGCCTCCACCGGATCGATCGACCCGCCCGACCATTCGGCGGCCATGGCAAGACTTGCCTCCCGGCCCGAATGAACGTGAAGGAACGCTGATTCGGCCGCACGGTCGGCGTCGTGGGCTGCGATGGCGGCAAGGATTTCCTCGTGCTCATGGCACTGACGGCCCGGATCCCGGTCTTTTGTCAGATGAAAGAGCCACTGCGTGCGCGCCTCCAGAGGGCGCAGCAGCGACTCCAGCAGAGGGTTCGCGGACAGGTCGACGATCATTTGGTGAAACTTGGCATTGGCCGCTGCGATCGCTGGGCGGTCCCGCTTCAGCGTCGCCGCACGAGCGGCTTCGAGTTGCTCCGACAACCGGGCGAGACCTTCCTCGTCGGCTCGCTCTGCAGCAAGCCGGGCGGCAAGGACTTCGAGACTCTCGCGCACGTCGAACAGATCTCGGACATCGTTCTCGCTGAAGGGCGAAACGATTGCGCCTTGTCGCGGCACCAAAACCACCAGTCCGTCCTGCTGCAGCAACTGCAACGCCTCGCGCAGCGGAATACGCGAGACATCGAGTTCCGCGGCAAGATCGCGCTCGACCAGCCTTGACCCCGGCGCCAGCCGCAGATCTACGATTTGGCGGCGAATCTCCTCATACGCGTGCTGGCGCAATGACTTTCGATCGTTCGCCGAACCCGTCAGCTCTTCTACCGCAGGCATGAACACCAAGTCCTCTCGCGGATCTCGCCTCGTTCAACCGAGTCTAGCCAGACCCACTTAGCGGTATACCAATAACTAACCGCCTCGTAATCGGATGGAAACACTCAGCCCCCACTCTTCTCGTAACGGTATACCGCTAAAACACAGCGGCCGACGACAGGAGACACCATGAGACTTCGATCCACAACCGTCCGCGTTCCGGTGGCGCTGCTCGCAGCCGGCGCCATTGCGGTGGGGATGTCAGGGTGTGGCACGTCAGGCGCCGACGCCAACGACGGAAGCCTGTCGGTGGGAGTCTTCTTCCCCGGCTCTGTCACCGACACCGGATTCATGGAGTCGGGCTACCTCGGATACCAGAGGGTCGAACAGGCACTCGGCGACAAGGTGGACCTCAGCTATGTCGAGCAGGTTGTACCGGCTGACTACCAGCAGGCATTGCAGCGCTTCGCTTCTGAGAACGAATTGGTCATCTCGGTCGGCGGCCAGACCGACGCCGACGTGCGAAAGATCGCCCCTCAGTTCCCAGATGTGAAGTTCGTCGAGATCGGTGGACCTTCCGACGCCGAGCCGATGGACAATCTCGCTTACTACGATCCGCAGCAGGCCGAAGCCGAATTCCTCTCCGGTGCAGTGGCAGCGGCTTCATCGGCCACCGGAACGGTCGGATTCGTCGGAGGCGTCGAGTTGCCGGCCATCGTCAATGCGGCCAAGGCGTTCTCGAACGGGGCGACGTTTGTCCGACCCGACGTCAAGGTTTTCAGCCCCCAGTATGTCGGCGACTTCAACGATCCCGCCAAAGCCAAACAGGCTGCGGGCACCGCCTACGCGGGAGGTGCCAACATCCTCGGTCAGATCGTCAACCTCGGCAAACAAGGCATCGAACAAGCTGCACGCGACTCGGGCAATCGTATGGTCGGCGGGCCGATTCCCGGAGATTGCGCAAACCCGGTATACGTAGGTTTTGTCCGCACCGACATCGGGACCGAGATCGAATACGCCGTCTCCTCAACGCTCGACGGCTCGTGGGCGGCTGCACAGGTTCCGTTCGGTCTGACAACAGACAAGGGTGGCAGCGACTTCATCCTCTGCTCGGATGACCCGGCCGCCACCAAGGCGCTGACCGACGCAAAGGCGGCGCTGACCTCCGGCTCTGTCACGGCATACTGAAACGGCCGACGCGATGACCCCAGCAACCAGCCCGCTGTTGACGCTCGACCGAATCGGTAAGTCGTATGGCAGTGTTCGCGCCCTCGACGATGTCACCATGGCCGTCGAACGCGGCACGGTGCATTGCATCCTCGGAGAGAACGGCGCAGGCAAGTCGACTCTGTGCAACGTCGTGTACGGAACGGTGTCAGCGGACCAGGGCAGTATGACCATCGACGGAGCCCCGTATCGCCCTTTGACACCGGCAGCGGCACTCGAGTCCGGCGTCGCCATGGTGCATCAGCACTTCTCGCTGATCCCCACGATGACGGTGGAAGACAACCTGTTGTTGGGCCGGCGAGGGTTTCGCCAGCCACACGATGAGGTGGAGCAGGGCCTGGCGCGCATAGCCGATTCGTACGGATTGACCGTGGACCGCACTGCCCGTGTCAGTGACCTGCCGATCGGCGCACGACAGCGGGTGGAGATCGTCAAAGCCCTGCTTCGCGGGCCAGACCTCATCCTGCTCGACGAACCGACTGCGGTACTCGACCCCGGCGAGATCGACTCGCTGATCGAGACCTGCAATGCCCTTGCCGCCGACGGCAAGTCGGTTGTCCTGATCACCCACAAACTCGGGGAGGTCGCCCGCGTGGCCGACGCGGCGACTGTGCTTCGAGGCGGGACGGTCGTCGGCGGAGGCCGGCTGTCGCAGACACCGCTGGACTCATTGCTCGACCTGATCCTCGGTGGCGCGCAACGTGTTGTGTCCGAACGACGCCCGGCATCGCCACCGCACAACGCAGCACCCTGCTTGGAAGTCAAGGGAGTCACGCTGTCCCGCCCAGACGGCAGCACTGCCCTGGCAGACGTCGATGTGACTGTCCACTCGGGAGAGATCGTCGGCATCGCAGGTGTCGAAGGCAATGGCCAGTCGGAGCTGGCGGCAGTGTTGTCCGGGTCCGTCGCCGCTGATCACGGAACAGTCAGTGTCGACGGACTCGACATCACCGAACACACTCCGGCGCAGCGCACCCGTGCCGGCATGGGTGTCATTCCCGAAGACCGGCATGCCGAGGGCATGATCGCCGAACTATCACTCGCCGAGAACTACGCACTCGGTCGATTGAGTGACTACCGACGCTGGGGACTCCTGGATCGCCGGCGTATGAGAGCTGATGCCGCGCAGGCCATCACGGAGTACTCGATCCGCGCCAGTGGTCCCGACATCCCCATCGGATCATTGTCCGGCGGCAACCAGCAGAAGGTTGTGCTGGCCCGGGAATTGTCGACCCCGGGGCTGCGTGTTGTCGTCGCGGCTCAACCCACCCGCGGGCTCGACGTCGGTGCCGTCGCCTTTGTGCTCGACCGCCTTCGGGCCGCCGCGGCGTCTGGCGCCGCAGTGTTGGTGATCTCCAGCGAAATCGACGAGCTCGTCACCCTCTGCTCGCGCATCGTCGTCGCCTACCGCGGCACCATTCGCGGGTCTATCGACTCCGAGTCTTCCTCTGCCACAAACGACATCGGTGAGCTCATGATGGGGGTGGCAGGATGATCCCGACGGCTGGGCCGCTCCGCACCAAACTGCGGCAAGGCAATTGGGCCCACAGTCCGCTTGTGGTCGCTGTCGTTGCCCTGGTGATCGCCGCTGGCGTCGGACTGCTGCTCGCCGCAGGCGCTGGGGCCGGACCCGCCGACGTCGTCGACGCTCTCATCCAGGGAACATTCGGCTCGCCCTTCGCCGTCGGCACCTCGTTGAACAACGCTGCCATCATCATGTTCATCGCGGCGGGCTTCACCGTCGCTTATCGGGCCGGTCTGGTGAACGTCGGGGGCGAAGGCCAGATCTGTCTCGGCGGCATTGCTGCCACCGCGGTGGGCGTGACCATCCCCGACTCCATGCCTCTCTTCGTCGGAGTCACTCTGGCGCTGGTGGCTGCCGTATTGGCCGGCGCTTGTTGGGCGGCCATCGCGGCGTGGCTCTATGTTCGGCGCGGTACCAGCGAGATCATCACCACCCTGCTGCTCAACTTTGTCGGACTGGCGTTGGTTGTGTTGATGGTCCAGGAGCCGAGCTTGCTCCGGCAGCCGATGACCTCGTCGGAGACGCTCCCCCAGTCGGAGTCGCTGAGCGAAGCGAGCCACCTCCCGCTGCTGGGATTGACGAAGTCGCCGGCCACCGTGGCCATCGTCGTTGCCCTCCTTGCCATCACGGCCGTCGGAGTGGTTCTGCGGCACAGCGCAATCGGACTACGGCTCCGCTCGGTGGGACTGTCACCGACCGCGTCGGCTCGACTAGGCGTCCCGGTTGATCGCGTCCGTTTCCTGGGGCTCTCCACCGCAGGTGGGTTTTCCGGGCTTGCCGGCGGGATCCTTGTCACGTCCGCCCCGTTCGTCTTGGCCGAAGGGTTCTCGTCGGGTTTCGGTTTCACCGGACTTGTGGTCGGTTTGCTGGCGCGCGGGTCGATGACAGCTGTCGCCGGGGTGTCGCTGTTCCTGGGATTCCTGGTTGCGGGCGGCATCAATCTGCAGCTGGCCGCGGGAGTGCCGTCATCCACCGTGATCGTGGTGCAGAGCGTGCTGATCATCTTGATCGCCGGCGCTGCCTTGTGGACCACCCGGTCGAGATCACCGGCGCCCCCTGAGACCACGTCGGCACCCGCCATCACAGCCCCTGCAAAGGCGACGTCATGAACATCGACATGCTCACCCAGGTCCTCACCAGCGGGGTGGCCTTCGCGATCCTGCTCATCGTGGCCGCAGCAGGGGAATCGATCAGCGAACGTGCAGGTGTGCTCAACCTCAGCATGGAAGGCATCATGCTCACTGGGGCGTTTGCGAGCGTGTTGGCCTCGGCCACACTTGATTCGGCGATGCTCGGCGTCATCAGCGGTGTGCTCGCCGCGCTCATCTTCGGCATCATCCAGGCGCTGCTCACCGTACGGTTCCGAGCCGACCAGATCGTTGTCGGAATTGCCGGCAACGCATTGGCTCTGGGATTGACCACCTACGGTGCTCGCATCTTCCTCGAGAACGGCAAAGGCCAAGGTGTGCCCGGTTTCGACGGTGTCGACATCCCCCTGCTGACCGACATCCCGATCGTCGGTCCCGCCCTGTTCGGCCAATCAGTCCTCGGATACCTCTGCGTGCTCGTGGTGATCGCGCTGGCGCTGCTGTTCTCCGGCAAGACCATGGCGGGAATCCGCGTGGACGCCGTCGGCGAGGACGCCACATCGGCCGGCTGGGCGGGATTGTCCGTCAACAAGATCCGAGCCGCGTGCGTCTTGCTCGCTGCCGCAACAGGCGGTCTCGCGGGATCTCAACTGGCGCTGTCGGAAGTGCAGTCGTTCAGCGAGAACATGACTGCCGGCCTCGGGTACCTCGCCGTGGTCGCAGTGATCGCGGGGCGCTGGAAAGTGATCGGAATCGTGTGGGCGTGCCTGTTCTTCGGGATTGCCCGATCGCTTCAGTTTGCCTTGCCTGCCGTCGGTGTCGACATCCCTTACGCGATTCTGCTGATGCTGCCGTACGTCATCGCCATCGTCGCGATCAGCGGCGTGGTCGGTGGCCGCCGAGCCCCGTCGTGCCTCACCGTGCCGTACGCCGGCCGTTCCTGAACCTCTTGCCCCGGAAGGCGACATGACCCTCATCCTCACCCATTCCGACATTGACGCGCTCATCGACCGGGCTTCGGTCTTTCGCGCCGTGGAGCAAGCTCACGCGGATCTGACGTCAGGTGCTGCGAGTAACCCCGCTCCCCCTCAGTTGCCGATCGCCGACGGCGGCACCGCGCTCCCGATGGTGGCGTCGTCAGAACCGTTGGCCGCCAGCGTCGTCAAGATGTTGTCGGACATGCCGGCCAATGTCGGCCGCGGGCTCCCGAGTCAGCGATCGACCATCCTGCTGATGTCGGCACAGAGCGGCGAGTGCGAAGCGGTACTCGACGGCCGCCTCATCACGGCCATCCGTACTGCTGCGGCGAGCGCGGTGGCGACTGCTCACCTTGCCACGCAGCGGAGCTCGATCCTGGGGCTCATCGGTGCCGGAACCCTCGCAGTGGAGCACGCCCGCGCCATCTGCCGCATCCGGAACATCGAGAAGGTTCTGGTGTGGTCGCGGTCGGCGTCAACCGTCGACAGTTTCCGTCGTCGGACAGCCGATCTCGACATCCAGATCGAGTACGCCGAATCCCCTCGGTCGATCCTCGCCTCCGCCGACATCGTCTGCACACTGACGCCGTCGCGCGAACCGATCGTCGAGGGCGCCTGGTTCCGGCCGGGCCTGCACCTCAACGCCGTCGGCGCTCCTCCCCGCGCAGACCACCGTGAGATCGACGGTCCCGGTATCGGCAGCAGCCGGCTGATCGTCGACAGCATTCCGACCGCACTCACCAAATCGGGAGATGTCTTGTTGGCGATCGCCGAAGGCCACCTTCGGACGCAGGGCGTCGATGTCGAACTCGGCGATGTGATTGTGAATCCCGCCCTCGGCCGCCGAAGCGACGACGACATCACCCTGTTCAACTCCGTGGGGATCGGTCTACAAGATTTGGTGACCGCCCGGACGTTGGTCGATCTGGCGACGCAACAGGGTGTCGGGGCGAGTGTGCGCTTGAATGCGTGAGGGGTCGGTGTAGATGATGTGCGCGCAAAGGGATTCGAACCTTAGGCCGAACAGACAAAAAGGTCACTTGACTGCATGGATGTGCGACTATCGGCGATGCCAGAATATCCGGCGACCTGACGAAGCCGCCGGGCGTATTGCTCGGGGCCAACAGGGAAACCCTCAGCCGTTCTCCGGGTGCGCGCTTCAGGTGTGTGGCGCGGTCGCTAACCCGCGCATTCCTGGGTCCATCCTGTGGTGCCGTCGGTGAACATCGTAGTGCCGGTCTGGTATGTGGGCCCGTTCATGCAGTAGTCAATCTCCTTGCCTGGAAGCGGCGTTGGTTCACCCGTGGGTGCTGCGGTGTACCCAACCGGCGGCTCCTCGCTGACGACTGGAGCCTCGATCGGTGCCTCATATGTTGGCTCAGCCGTTAGTTCTGGTGTCACGTCGGTCTCGACCGGGGGTGCGATCGGACCGGGTGTCTGGGGCGTGATGACAACGAAAGTGGGGTCCTCGGAATCCCTCTTGGTATCGGCAAAGCCGAAAATCCTGACATCCGCCGATTCAGGTACCTCGAACACGTAGGTCATCGGCGAGGAGAACCCAGGCTGAAGGTTCTCATTGCACTCGGGAGTGCCTTGCAGTTTGTACAGTTCGTCGACCGGGTCGAACATCCGATTGGTCGCGTCAGCGGCGAACACTGCGATGGGCCAACTGCATGTCAGATCCATCGAAGCCTGACCGACATTCTCAATGGTGGCATCTACACGGACGAACTTTCCGCCCGCCCGAGGCGCAACGTCGCCGTAAACGTCGTAGCCACTGTTCTTCCGCATGCTGTTGGTCATCATCGGGATGGTCGGTGGGTTGGTTGCGCTGGTCACCGTCAGCTTCACGCCGCCGTTAGTAGCACTTTCTCCAATCTTGAAAGTCTCTACTTCAGGTGCGGTGGTCGTCGTTGCGATCGCAGCACGCGCTTCGGCCGACGATGACGATGGTGCGTCTTTGCCTCCGTTGGAACATCCCGCCATAAGGAGTGAGAGTGCGGCGACAGCCACCAGCGTGCGCTTCATGTTGAGACTTTCTCTGTGGTCGGGCGGCGACCCGATGGCTGCAGGCGCCGCAACCGATTCGCGGAATCGGACTGGAGGCCGGTGTCCACAGAATCATCTATCACTCGGTCGATTTTCTGGAGATAACGGACTGCAACCATCCGAACAGCTCACCGATCGCTGATTTTCTATTTGTTCGCACGGAGCGAGCCGGGGGGCGTGGGCGGCCCGGTGCTGGCGGTGGCGGTGAACGTGCTCGGAGACGCTGTGTGGTGGACTATCGACGCCGCGCTGCTCCGCTGGTGTAGCAATCCTCGACGGCTCGCAGAGGCCAGATGGCCACGCGCGCAAGTCATCGTTATCGCCGTGGCTCGGTCGTGTGGACGCTGGCTTCACGGAGAAGAAGTATGGGCACTACTAGAACGACTCGCTGAGCCTGGCTGCTGAGAGGCGTCAGACGCTTGTGACACAACGAACAAAACGGGTCCAACCCTTTAAATGCGGTGCGCGCAGAGGGATTTGAACCCCCGACCGCTGGTGTGTAAGACCAGAGCTCTACCGCTGAGCTATACGCGCGGGGCGACCGAACCGAAGGCGAGTTCGACCGGCCGCGACGGCGAGAGAAAACATGGACTCGCCGCCCGTCCGACACCCGAAGGCGTCAGACACCTTCAAGAATCTAGCGCGGCCAGGGCTTTCTCCCAAAGCGACTGGTCACGGACTTGCCCGGCGGCCATCTGCTCTGAGAATGCGATGTGTCCGGTCTTGTCGATGACGAAGGTGCCGCGGTTGGCGTAGCCCTTGTCCTCGTTGAATACGCCGTACAGCTGAGCGACGCGCCCGTGGGGCCAGAAGTCCGCGAGGATCGGGAAGAGATACCCCTGCGCCGCCGACCACACCTTGTGGGTGGGCGATGTGCCCACCGAGACCGCGATGAACGCCGAGTTGTCGTTCTCGAAGTCCGGCAGCCGGTCGCGCACCATGCTCAGCTCACCTTCGCAGGTGCCGGTGAACGCCATCGGGAAGAACACCAGGAGCACGTTCTTCTTGCCGAAATAGTTGGAGAGGGTGATGTCCTGATTGTTCTGATCACGCAACGTGAAGTCAGGAGCCGCGGTGCCCACCGCGAGCTCCTGTTGAGCGGAGTCGGTCATGCCTTCTTGCCGGCTCGCGTCTTCGGTTGAACCAGACGAGAACCCAGCCAGTCACCGAAACTCACGGCACTGGTTTGGGTGAGGCCCGCGGTCGGCGCGGCTTCGGCGACCTCACTGGGGTCGACGTAACCGTCGCTTCCGGTCTTCGGCGACAACACCCACACGAACCCGTCGTCGGCGAGCGGCGTGATGGCATCCATCAGGGCGTCGACCAGATCGCCGTCACCGTCCCGCCACCACAGCACCACCATGTCGACGACCTCGTCGGAGTCGTCGTCCACCATCTCGGCGTCGATGGCATCCTCGATGTCGGCACGCAGGTCGTCGTCGGTGTCCTCGTCCCACCCCAGCTCCTGCACGATCATGCCCGCTGTCACTCCCAGCTTTTGGACGCGATCACCATCTGAAGCGGCAACCAACGCGACGACCTCCTGTCAGTAGAAAAATAGGCGAACACTGTCCGTGTCCGCTTCGATGACTCAAGCGAACAGGGTAAACCCCCAAGTTGCAAGCCGAATGGCACCTTTTTCAACCGGCAACTTTCCCGCACGCGTCCACAGCCTTGTTCCTGGCGTCGATCCACTTGTCTGCCGGGTCGTTGAGGCCGGCCCGATATTCGTTCCTCACCGCGGTCACCAACTCCCGGTTGCGGTCGAGAAAATTCCGCACAAGGGTCTGCACGGGCTGTTCGACGCCGCCCACCAGTTTCGCGGTAATTGCCTGCTCACCGGCGGTGAGCTGGTCGATCACCACCCGGCTGCTGTCGCCCATGTCCGAATAGGACTGCACGTCATTGAGTTTGGTGACGAACTCGTTGTAGCCGTTCAGCATGGTCACCACGGTGGTGGTGAACTGCGCGCAGAGGCCGACCGTCAGTGTTCGCGCAGCCTCGGCGGCCCTCGACGATTCCGCGATCCGAGATTGCTCCGCCGCGACCGACACGTCGCTCTGGTAGGCGCGCACGTCGCTGGGGTCTACGCCGCTGGAACCGTCGACAGTGGTGGCACATCCGGTGAAAAGTGCCCCGGCCACCACAACGCCGGCCACCCACCTGGACTTCACAGAGCAGATACTGCCCCATGTACCGCTCGAACATCCACAACAACACATGTAGGTTCGGCTAGTTTGCCGTCCTCCGATGCCAACGAACATCACATGCGGCACGATTGAGAGAACGCCGAGGACCTCACCAGGGTCCAGCGCCACATTTGGTTTCTGGCAGTCACCCTGCCGGACGACTCGAGGAGAAGACCAGCGTAGTGACTGACAGCACGAAAGCACCGAAGAACCAGCAGCGGGTTCGCGTCATCCGAGAAGGAGTCGCGTCTTACCTTCCGGACATCGACCCGGATGAGACCACTGAATGGCTGGAGTCCTTCGACGGTCTACTCGAGAACGCCGGCCCCGGCCGGGCCCGGTACCTGATGCTTCGCCTGCTCGAGCGTGCCGGGGAGAAGCGGGTCTCGATCCCAGCCCTCACCTCCACCGACTACGTCAACACCATTCCCACCGAGAGCGAACCCTGGTTCCCCGGTGACGAAGAAGTCGAACGCCGCTTCCGCGCGTTCATCCGATGGAATGCCGCGATCATGGTGCACCGCGCACAGCGTCCCGGCGTCGGAGTCGGCGGCCACATCTCCACCTACGCGTCGTCGGCCGCGCTGTACGAAGTCGGGTTCAACCACTTCTTCCGCGGCCAGGACCATGCCGGTGGCGGCGACCAGATCTTCATCCAGGGCCACGCCTCCCCCGGCATCTACGCGCGTGCATACCTCGAGGGCCGCATCGACGAGAAGCGGATGGACGGGTTCCGTCAGGAGCACTCCCACGCCGGCGAGGGTGGTGGCCTGCCGTCGTACCCCCACCCCCGGCTGATGCCCGACTTCTGGCAGTTCCCGACCGTGTCCATGGGCCTGGGCCCGATGAACGCGATCTACCAGGCGCGGTTCAACCACTACCTGAACGACCGCGGCATCAAGGACACCAGCGATCAGCACGTTTGGGCGTTCCTCGGCGACGGCGAGATGGACGAGCCGGAGTCACGCGGCCTGGCGCACGTCGCCGCAACCGAAGGCCTCGACAACCTGACGTTTGTCGTCAACTGCAACCTGCAGCGCCTCGACGGTCCGGTGCGCGGCAACGGCAAGATCATCCAGGAACTCGAGTCGTTCTTCCGCGGAGCCGGTTGGAACGTCATCAAGGTCGTCTGGGGTCGCGAGTGGGACTCACTGCTGCACAAGGACCGCGACGGCGCGCTGGTGAACCTCATGAACAGCACTCCCGACGGTGACTTCCAGACCTACAAGGCCAACGACGGTGCCTACGTCCGCGACCACTTCTTCGGCCGCGACCCGCGGACCAAGGAACTCGTCAAAGACCTCAGCGACGCCGATATCTGGAACCTCAAGCGCGGCGGCCATGACTACAAGAAGGTGCACGCGGCCTATGCCTCGGCGCTGGCACACAAGGGGCAGCCGACGGTGATCCTGGCCCACACCATCAAGGGCTACACACTCGGCAAGCACTTCGAGGGCCGTAATGCCACGCACCAGATGAAGAAGCTGACCCTCGACGATCTCAAGGACTTCCGCGACAGCACGCGCATCCCGATCAGCGATGCCGAGCTCGAGAAGGATCCCTACCTGCCGCCGTACTACCACCCCGGCAACGACGCACCCGAGATCCAGTACATGCTCGATCGCCGTAAGGCGCTCGGCGGTTTCCTGCCCGCTCGCCGTACCAAGAGCAAGGTCCTCAAGCCGGATACCGCGCCGGCGCTGAAACTGGCCGCGAAGGGTTCGGGCAAGCAGCAGGTCGCCACGACCATGGCCGTCGTCCGCATCTTCAAGGAACTGATGCGTGACAAGGAAGTCGGTAAGCGCCTCGTGCCGATCATTCCCGACGAAGCCCGCACCTTCGGCATGGACTCCTGGTTCCCGTCGCTCAAGATCTACAACCGCAACGGTCAGCTCTACACCTCCGTCGACGCCGAGCTGATGCTCGCGTACAAGGAGAGTTCGGTCGGGCAGATCTTGCACGAGGGCATCAACGAAGCCGGTTCCACGGCATCGTTCACCGCTGTCGGTACGTCGTATGCAACGCACGACGAACCGATGATCCCGCTGTACATCTTCTATTCGATGTTCGGTTTCCAGCGCACCGGCGATGGACTGTGGGCGGCGGCCGACCAGATGGCACGAGGATTCGTGTTGGGAGCTACCGCCGGTCGCACCACACTCACAGGTGAAGGTCTGCAGCACGCGGACGGGCATTCGCTTCTGCTCGCGGCGTCGAACCCGGCAGTCGTGGCCTACGACCCGGCGTTCGGATACGAACTCGGGCACATCATCGCCGACGGCCTGCGCCGGATGTACGGGGAAGATCCCGAGAACATCTACTACTACATCACCATCTACAACGAGCCGATCAGTCAGCCGGCGCAGCCCGACAACCTCGACGTCGCCGGACTGCTGAAGGGCATCTACCGCTACGCCGACGCTCCCGAAGGCAAGGAGTACCCGGCGAACATCCTGGTCTCCGGCATCACCATGCCCAGTGCCCTCAAAGCACAGGAGTTGTTGGCCGAAGAATGGAACGTGGGCGCAAACGTCTACTCGGTGACGTCGTGGAACGAGCTGTCCCGTGATGGTGTGGAGTACGAGAAGGCATCGCTCCGCGATCCCGACGGTGAGCACCAGCAGCCGTACGTCACCGAAGCGCTCACCGAGGCCGCCGGTCCGTTCGTCGCGGCCAGCGATTTCATGCGTGGGGTTCCCGAACTGATCCGCGCCTGGGTTCCCGGCACGTATCTCACCCTAGGGACCGATGGATTCGGTTTCTCCGACACCCGCCCGGCCGCACGCCGTTACTTCAACGTCGACGGTGAATCGATCGCTGTGGGTGTGCTGTCGGCACTGGCCCGCGATGGCCACATCGAGGCCAAGGTCGCTGCCGAGGCCGCCGCGAAGTACAAGATCGACGATGTACTCGCAGCGCCGAAGCAGACGAGCGACCCGGGTCCCGGCGCCTAGGCAGAGTCCCACTCCGCCCGTCGAGGGGATCGCCTGCAGGCAGCGTCCGACCTGAAACCGTCTCGCTGACATAGATTGGTCAGATGGATGAGTCACGTGCGGTCGAGCAGCCCGCCGGCGATCTCTTCGGGCCGAGGGGTGCCCATGTGCCCGCCCCGGCCAACGTGCACGACGCACTGCCGGACACGCTGCTACGCCGGGTGAAGCAATACAGCGGGCGGTTGGCCACCGAGGCGGTGCACTCGATGCAAGACCAACTACCGTATTTCGCCGACCTCGAGGCAGGGCAGCGAGCCGATGTGCAGCTGGTCGTGCAGACCGCGGTGGTCAACTTCGTCGAGTGGCTTCAGGATCCTGAAGGCAACGTGAAGTTCACGGTGCAGGCGTTCCAGGTGGTGCCCCAGGATCTGGCCCGGCGTATCAGCTTGCTGCAAACCGTCGAGATGGTCCGGGTGGCCATGGAGTTCTTCGAGAAGTGGCTCCCTCTGCTTGCCCGGAACGACGCCCAGCTGCGGGCACTCACCGAATCGGTGCTGCGTTACGGGCGCGAGATCGGGTTCGCGGCGGCATCGATCTACGCCTCCGCAGCCGAATCACGCGGTGCGTGGGATTCGCGGCTCGAAGCGCTGGTCGTCGACGCAGTGGTGCGCGGCGACTCCGGACCCACCTTGTTGTCGCGAGCAGCCGCTCTGAACTGGGACACCGAGGCCACCGCAACGGTCCTGGTCGGCATGCCGCCACCCGAGCGCAACGTCTCGGTGCCCCTGGCGGTGCACAACACCGCCCGCCAGCACGACCGCGCAGCGTTGTCCGTCGTCCAGGGCAGCCTGCTGGTCGCCATCGTCAGCGGGCCGGTGGCCGTGAGCGAGCCGTTTGTCACCGATCTGCTGAAGCTCTTCGCCGAGGGCCCGGTGGTGATCGGCCCGACAACACCCAACCTCGGGGCCGCGCACGCCAGCGCCATCGACGCACTCGCCGGTATCGAGGCGGTGGCGGGTTGGCCCAGCGCTCCGCGGCCGGTGCATTCCTGGGAGCTCCTGCCGGAACGGGCATTGCTCGGCGATCAGACCGCGATGACCACTCTCAACGACTCCCTGATCACCCCGCTGACCAAAGGCGGCGACACTTTGACCGTCACGCTAGACGCCTATCTCGACTCCGGAGGGTCGGTGGAGTCCTGCGCCCGCGAACTCTTCGTCCATCCAAATACTGTCAGATATCGACTAAAGCGGATTTCGGACATAACTGGCCGCGATCCGATGAACCCACGAGATGCGTACGTACTTAGGGTTGCCACAACTGTCGGCAGATTGGCACGAGTTCGACACGACATGCGCACAGTTTTCTCTTCAGTCACACGGGCAACAGGACACTGAGGACCAAGGTGACGATTGTGCATCACTTCACATTTGGCTAACGCATATCGATGTGGTGACGATGCAGGCACGCTGATGTGGTCATTTGTGGGAACCCCACAAAGGCCTCGCTCAAGGTTCATCGCGTCCAACACCCTCACCACACGCCAATAGGGTGTTCTCTTGTCACGTGCTCTCCTTGCTTGCGCCCGGACAGGGTTCCCAGACCGTCGGTATGCTCACCCCTTGGCTCGAGCTGCCCGGCGCCCGCGACCAGGTTTCGACCTGGTCGAAGATGACGAAACTCGACATCGCACGACTCGGCACCACCGCGACGGCTGACGAGATCACCGATACCGCCATCACCCAGCCGCTGGTCGTGGTGTCCGCACTGCTCGCATTCGACGAACTCTCGAAACGCTCTCCCCTGCCGGCAGACGCTCTCATCGCCGGCCACTCTGTGGGCGAGCTGGCCGCCGCTGCCATCGCCGGCGTGCTGACTGCCGATGAGGCCGTGGCCCTGGCTGCTGTTCGCGGCGCCGCGATGGCAAAGGCCTGTGCACTCGAACCCACCACCATGGCTGCGGTGCTCGGTGGCGACGAAGCTGCCGTCCTGGCCCGTCTCGAAGAACTCGACCTGGTGCCGGCCAACCGCAACGCGGCGGGACAGATTGTCGCTGCGGGCGCTGTCGCGGCCATCGACGAGTTGATCGCGAACCCGCCGGAGAAGGCGCGCATCCGTAAGCTCGCGGTCGCCGGTGCCTTCCACACCAAATACATGGAGTCTGCGCAGGAAGCCGTGGCCCAAGCTGCCGCGGACATCGTCCCGCAAGACCCGAACAGGACGCTGCTCTCCAACTCCGACGGCCAGCCCGTCACCTCGGGGCGCGATGCGCTCGACAAACTGGTCGCCCAAGTCACCAGTCCGGTGCGGTGGGACCTGTGCTCGGCCACGATGCGCGAAAAAGCCACCAGCGCGCTCGTCGAGTTGCCGCCCGCCGGCACACTCACCGGAATCGCCAAGCGCGAACTCAAGGGAACGCCCACCCGGGCCCTCAAGACCCCCGACGACCTCGAGGGACTCACCGATCTTGGATAGCGGTGGCGGCGCACCTCGCGTCTCCATCCCCGGAAAGTGACAGACCAAAGCACGCAGGTCGTCACAGTCCAACGCGGCGTTCGCACGCCGTCCGGAAGACACCCGCAATACGAAGTAGAAGGGAGCCACATAGTGGCCGCCGCACAGGAAGAAATCATTGCCGGACTCGCTGAGATCATCGAGGAGGTCACCGGCATTGAGCCCTCTGAGGTGACTGTGGAGAAGTCGTTCGTCGACGACCTCGACATCGACTCGCTGTCGATGGTCGAGATCGCAGTGCAGACCGAAGACAAGTACGGCGTGAAGATCCCGGATGAGGATCTGGCCGGACTGCGCACCGTCGGTGACGCCGTGTCGTACATCCAGAAGCTCGAGGCCGAGAACTCCGACGCCGCTGACGCGATCCGCGCCAAGATCGAGGCCGACAAGACCACCGGTGAGTGATTTTCAGTGACTAACTCTCTTCGCGATTACTCCACCCTCGGCGGGAATTTCCCGAACGTCGTCGTGACATCGATGGTTGCCACCACTTCCGTCGGCGAAGACCTCGATTCCACGTGGAAGGGTCTTCTCGCCGGAGAGAGTGGCATCAAAACGCTCACCGACGACTGGGTCGAGGAGTACGACCTCCCGGTCCGGTTCGGTGGGCGGCTTGTCAAAGATCCGACCGACGAGGTCTCGCGGGTCCAGGCCCGGCGCATGGCCTACGTCGAGCGGATCGCCTACGTGATGGGCAAGCGCCTCTGGGTGCATGCCGGCGAGCCCGACGTCGAGAAAGATCGTCTCGGTGTTGTCATCGGCACCGGACTCGGTGGCGGCGACGCTCTCATCGAGGCCGACAGGGTCATGAAGACCACGGGCAACTACCGCAAGGTGTCCCCGCTGGCAGTACCCATGTCGATGCCCAACGGTCCCGCCGCGGTCGTCGGCCTCGAGATCGGGGCCAAGGCCGGCGTCATCACGCCGATCTCCGCCTGCTCCTCGGGATCTGAGGCCATCGCTCACGCGTGGCGTCAGATCGTCATGGGTGACGCCGACATCGTCGTCACCGGTGGCGTCGAGGGTCACATCGACTCGGTGCCCATCGCGAGCTTCGCGATGATGCGTGCGATGAGCACCCGAAATGAGGACCCGGCCGCAGCCTCGCGCCCGTTCGACAAGGACCGCGACGGCTTCGTCTTCGGCGAAGCTGCTGCACTCATGGTCATCGAGCGTGAGGACCACGCTCGGGCTCGTGGCGCGCACATCCACGCGCGCGTGCTCGGTGCGGGCATCACGTCCGACGGCTACCACCTGGTCGCACCCGACCCGGAGGGAACCGGCGCCGCGCGGGCAATGAAACGCGCGATGTCGACAGCTGGGCTGAGTGCATCGGACATCACCCACGTCAACGCCCACGCCACGTCCACCTCGGTGGGCGATACGGCTGAAGCGTTCGCGATCAACGCGGCCGTCGGCGATCATGCCGCGGTTTACGCACCGAAGTCTGCCCTCGGGCACTCCATCGGTGCGGTGGGGGCACTCGAATCGGTTCTGACCATCAAGTCCATCGAAGAGGGAGTCATCCCTCCGACCTTGAACCTCGACAATCAGGATCCGGAGATCAACCTCGACGTGGTTCACGGTGAACCCCGTTACGGCCAGATCGAATACGCCATCAACAACTCGTTCGGATTCGGTGGGCACAATGTCGCGCTCGCCTTTGGGCGCTACTGACCCGTTGCCCCCTGTTCCATCACGACAGGGCGCTTGAAGATCTACCTGTAAGGAGATTCCATGACCACCATGGCCCCGATCACCAAGCACGAAGAGTCGGTCGATCCGCGAGATCCATTGCTGCGCTTGACCAATTTCTTCGACGAAGCGTCGATGTCGTTGCTGCACCCCCGCGACAAGTCGGGAGTGCAGGCTGCAGTCGGGCGAGTCAACGGTGTTCGCACCGTCGCCTACTGCACCGACGGCACCGTCATGGGTGGGGCCATGGGGGTGGTGGGATGTAAGCACATCGTCAACGCCATCGACACCGCCATCGCCGAGCAGGCACCGGTCATCGGTATCTGGCATTCCGGCGGAGCGCGGTTGGCCGAAGGCGTCGAAGCACTGCACGCTGTCGGCGAGGTGTTCGAGGCGATGGTCCGTGCGTCGGGTTACGTCCCGCAGATCTCCGTGGTCGTCGGCTTCGCAGCCGGCGGCGCCGCATACGGCCCGGCACTCACCGACATCGTGATCATGGCCCCGGCCGGACGCGTGTTCGTCACCGGCCCCGACGTGGTCAAGAGTGTCACCGGCGAGGTCGTGGACATGGAGTCGCTCGGCGGCCCACTCACTCACGGCAAGAAGTCGGGCGTCTCGCACATCACCGCAGATTCCGAGCCCGACGCCTACTGGCGAGCACGCCGGCTCATCGCCACCTTCAGCCAGCAAGGACACTTCAGCCGCCAGAAGGCCGAAGCCGGCGACACCGACCTGCGGGCCCTGCTGCCCGAGTCGAACCGTCGCGCATACGACGTCCACCCGATCGTGCGGGCCCTGCTCGACACCGACATCGCGGCCGACGGCGAAACCGAGATCTCGAGTTTCGAAGAGCTGCAAGCAAAGTGGGCTCCGAACATCACCATCGGGTTCGGCCGACTGTCCGGCCGAAGTGTCGGCGTCATCGCCAACAACCCGCTGCGCATGGGCGGCTGCCTCAACTCCGAAAGCGCTGAGAAGGCCGCACGTTTCGTGCGTCTCTGCGACGCCTTCGGTATCCCTCTGATCGTGATGACCGACGTCCCGGGCTACCTACCCGGAGTCGGCCAGGAATGGGACGGCGTCGTCCGACGTGGAGCCAAACTGCTCCACGCGTTCGCCGAATGCTCGGTTCCCCGCGTCACCCTGGTCACCCGCAAGATCTACGGCGGCGCCTACATCGCGATGAACTCGCGTGCCCTCGGTGCCACCGCCGTATTCGCATGGCCGGGATCCGAGGTCGCCGTCATGGGCGCCAAGGCCGCGGTCGGCATCCTGCACAAGAAGGCCCTGGCCGCAGCGCCCGACGACGAGCGCGAAGCACTGCATGAACGCCTCGCCGTCGAGCACGAAGCCATCGCCGGCGGCGTGGGTCGCGCACAGTCGATCGGCGTGGTCGACGAGATCATCGATCCCGCCAAAACCCGCAGCATCATCGCCGAAGCACTCGCATCGGCGCCGGCACGTCGCGGACGCCACAAGAACATACCTCTATAACTGTTCGCTTTGGTGTGGGCCTTGTTGCGGGCTCTTCGCTCGTCACGTGGCCGCTTCGCGACCGCGTTCCTCACTGCATCGCACGCGGCCCACACCTTCGCTCACGGGCCGCGCAGCCATTACAAACGAAACCGGCCCGGGCTCTTTGCCCGGGCCGGTTTTGTTGTCTTGTCTACGCCTCAGCCCACGCGCTGATGCAGCCAGGTGACCTCTGCGCCATCGCCACCCATGCGGAACGACTCGAGCGCCTCGTCCCACGCGGTGCCGAGCGCGGCATCGAGCGCGCCGGCCAATTCCATTCCGTCGGTGTGCGATTCGATGAGTGCACGCAATTGCATCTCGCCGACGATCACGTCGCCGTTGGCGCTCATTGAACCGCGCCACAGTCCCAGACCGGGTACATGGCTGAAGCGTTCACCGTCCACACCTTCACTGGCGTTCTCGGTGACCTCGAACCGCAGGACCGTCCACTCACGGAGCGCATTGGCCAGTCGGGCACCCGTACCCACGGGCCCCACCCAGTCCACCGTGGCACGCTGCAACCCCGGCCCTGCGTCCTGCGCCGACCACTTCAGGTTGGCGCGGGCGTCAAGGGTCGACGAAAGAGCCCACTCCACATGTGGGCACAACGCGACGGGTGAGGAGTGTATGTACACAACACCCGATGTCACGTCCGCAAACTGATTCAGATTGCGCACTTTCCACCTCCGGTTTCGACGAGAACGTCTTCCCCAACGTCTGTCGTACCCAGGAGCAGATATCACACCTTTGGTGTTTATTGTGCCTTAAGTGACCCGTGTTGCGCTAGTGCATGGTGATTTCAATGTGTCAGCGACTGGACAATTGAATCGTTGAACTCGCTCCACAACGGCTTGGCCCACGGTCCGAAAGCGCGGTCGGTCAACACAACGCACGCTGCCGACAACGCCGGGTCGACCCACAAGAACGTGCCCGACTGACCGAAGTGCCCAAAGGTTCCCGGGCTGTTGGTCGCGCCGGTCCAGTGCGGATCCTTGGTCGAGCGCAGCTCGAACCCAAGACCCCAATCGCACGGACGGTGCTTTCCGTACCCCGGCACGAATCCGTCGAGGCCTGCAAATTGAACCGACGTCGCGTCGGCTAACAACGAGGGCGACACCAGTTTCGGGTTGAGCAGCTCCACCGCAAACGCCGCAAGGTCCTCGACCGACGAGTGGGCCATGTGCCCTGCTGATCCCCGCAACGTTGTGGACCCCATGCCGAGCGGCTCGCACACGCCCTGGTGCAGATAGTCCGCGAACTCGATGCCCGTCTCCGCCCCGATCAGATCGGCGAGCACCTCGAATCCTGCACTGGAGTAGATCCGCTGCTCCCCCACACCCGCCGTCGGGGCACGGCCTTCGAACGGCAGGCCCGATGCGTGCGCCAACAGATGACGAACCGTGGAGCCCTCCGGCCCGGCCGGCTGATCGAGCTCGATCGCCCCTTCTTCGACCGCAACCAGAGCCGCATGTGCGGTGAGCAGCTTGGTGACCGACGCGAGCTGGAACACCCGCTGCTTGTCGCCATGGCTATCGACGACCTCTCCGCCGGCGACCACCGCGGCCGCCACCGTATCGACCGGCCATTCCTCGAGTTGTCTGAGCATGGGTTCATGCCATCACGACCGAGGCGACACGAGCAACACGCTGCCATCGCCCACCCGGAAATCGTTGCCGCGCAGCGGTTGGATTACTCCTGTGCAGGCACCCCACCGATCCCGAAGACAAAAAATGGGGCCGGCGAGTGTGCGCTCGCCGGCCCCGGTGAGAGGGTTTCGGGTTGATCAGACCGCGTGGTCTTCGTCGGTGAAGCGGATGACTCCACGAATGTTCTTGCCGTCCAGCATGTCCTGGTAGCCCTCGTTGATCTGGTCGAGGCGGTATTGACGGGTGACCATGTCGTCGAGGTTCAGCTTGCCCATCTTGTACAGCGACAGCAGCTGCGGGATGTCGAGCTTGGGGCTGGCGCCACCGAAGATCGTTCCCTGCAGGTTCTTCTGGAGCAGGGTCAGCATCGCGAGGTTGAGGGTGACGTCGGACTCCATCATGTTGCCCATGCCGGTGAGCACGCAGGTGCCGGCCTTGGCCGTGATGCCCATCCAGAGATCAACGTCCTTGCCGTGTACCTCGCCGACGGTGACGATCACTTTCTTGGCCATCTGCCCCGCGGTCACCTCGGCGATGGTCATGGCTGCCTCTTCGACACTGGCGAATGCGTGCGTGGCCCCGAACTTCATGGCCTGCTCGCGCTTCCACTCCACCGGGTCGATGGCGAAGACGTAGCGTGCACCCGAGAGCACAGCTCCCTGGAGTGCGGAGATACCGACGCCACCGATCCCGACGATCGCGACATCTTCACCCGCCTGCACGTTCGCACTGTGGGTGGCCGAGCCGTAACCGGTGGGAACACCGCAACCCACCAGGCAGGCGACCTCGAACGGGATCTCTGGATCGATCTTCACCACCGAGGTCTCGTGGACCACCATGTATGGCGCGAACGTACCGAGCAGGGTCATCGGGTAGACGTTCTCGCCGTCTGCGGTCTGCACGCGGAAGGTGTGGTCGGACACCGCTTCTCCCTGCAGGAGCATGGCCCCCATGTCGCAGAGGTTGCTCAGTCCGGAACGGCACGACGGACATTTGCCGCAGGAGGGAATGAACGAGAGGACCACATGGTCGCCGACCTGGAAGTCGGTGACACCTTCGCCGATCTCGTCCACGACTCCGGCGCCCTCATGGCCGCCGAGCACCGGGAACCCAGCCATCGGGATGCCACCGGTCACCAAGTGGTGATCGGAGTGGCACATCCCGGCGGCTTCCATCCGGATCTTGACCTCGCCCTTGCGGGGGTCACCGATCTCGATCTCTTCGATCGCCCACTTCTCGTTGAAGTTCCGGAGCAAAGCGCCTTTGGTCTTCATTCAAACCCTCCACTCGCGGCGCCCGACGCGGCACCGCTCTTCTGCATTGAAGGTGACCACGTCACCACGGTTCGACCACTGCAGTGACGACGGTCACTGGTCTTCGAGAAGTGTAACGTGTTTCAGTTTTCAGGGCCAGAACGGGTCTTGACCTGTGTCAGAAGACTTTCCGAAAACCCGGCAAACCGCGGTGAATCACGAGGACCCCCGACCGTCTCGTCGAAGAGTCGATCGGGGGTCCCAGTGTTCCTGGGTATCAGTGCTCGAGACCGGCGTCCTTGCCGCCGTACTCCTTGCGCAGCGACGGCTTGACGACCTTGCCCGACGCGTTGCGTGGCAATTCGTCGATCACGATCATCTCCTTGGGCTGCTTGAAGCGCGCGAGATGTTCGTTCAAGAACTCGATCAGGTCGTCGAAGGTCAGCTCTTCGCCGGGCTTGAGCACCACGATCGCAACCGGTACCTCACCCCACCGGTCATCGGCCCTGCCGACCACCGCTGCCTCGAGAATCTTCGGGTGGGCGAACAGCGCATTCTCCACTTCGGCGCAGTAGATGTTCTCGCCGCCGGAGATGATCATGTCCTTCTTGCGGTCCACGACGTAGATGAAACCCTCGTCGTCCATGCGGACCAGGTCGCCGGAATGGAACCAGCCGCCGGCGAATGCGTCGGCGGTGCCCTGCGGGTTCTGCCAGTAGCCCTCCATCATCGTGGGGCCGCGGTAGACGATCTCGCCCACTTCGCCCGGAGCCACATCGTTCATCTCGGCGTCCACCACACGAGCCTGAACCGCCGGGATCACCTGGCCCACCGAGCCCAGCTTCCGGAGCGCGTCCTTGCCCTCGAGTACGCAGGTGATCGGCGACATCTCGGTCTGACCGAACACCGCGACGTTGATCGCTTCGGGGAAGGTGTCGGCCATGGCCTGCAAGACCGTGTCCGATGCGGGAGCCGCACCCCACGAGATCACGCGCAACTTGAGGTCGCGGGGCTTGGCCTGCTGCACCGCGCACACCACCTGCCACTGAGCCGGGACCAGGAAGATCGAGGTGATCCCTTCCTTCTCCAGCACGTCGAGCAGCGATTCCGGGTCGAAGGCCCCGAGGGGGTGGATCACCGTGCGGATGCCCATGTAGAACAGCGGGGCCATCGCACCCATCGCGGCGATGTGGAACATCGGTGCCACACAGGAGCCCACGTCATCGTTGCGGATGTGCAGTGCCGAGATACAGGTGACCGCCTGCGCCTGCATGTTCGCGTGAGAAAGCATGGCGCCCTTGGGGTTTCCGGTGGTTCCCGAGGTGTACATGATCATCGCGATCGAGTTCTCCGGCACGTCGATCGCCGGCAGATCGGAGGGGTCCTCTGCAAGGAGCTGCTCGTAGTCGAGCGCGTCGGCGACGTCGGACGGGCCGACGACGATCAGGTTCTCGATGCCATCGCTGCCCTTGCGGACCGCATCGGCCAGCGGCGCCAGCAGCGACTCGGTGATGACAACCTTCGCGCCGCTGTCGGCCACGAGAAATCCGACCTCGGGAGGCGTCATCCGAATGTTGACCGGCACCGCGATTGCTCCGATGAGGTTGGCGCCGAAGATCGCCTCGACGTACTCACTGCGGTTCAGCATCAGGATCAGCACACGGTCGCCGAAACGCACACCCCGTCGGTACAGGGCTGCAGCGAACGCGACCGAGCGGTCGTTGAGTTCTTTCCACGTGGTGTCCTGACCCTGGAAACGCAATGCCACGTCGTTCGGCTTCATCGTCGCGTGCCGCCGCACGTGGGTGTTCCAGTTGTTCCGGCGCGACCGGAAAGGCTCTTCTACCAGGTGGTCTGATTGGGCCAACGTGGTACTCGTCATGTTCTGCTTCCTGTCGTGGGACCGCCCGTCCGCGTCGAACGGGCCATTGTTGTCAATTACTGGTTGGACGCCGGTACGGGCGTGCGTGCCTTGCCGCGGGAGGCGAATGCTTCGATGAGCGCCGCGAACTCGGGCGACTGCAGCAATTCGATCTGCCCCTCACGTTCGAGGTCGAGTGCGAGGTCGAATCCCGCGAGAGTCTGAGCGTCGACTGCCTGTTTGGTCAGCTCCAACGCCCGTGGCGATGCGGCCAGCAGTTTGTCGATGACCTTGTCGACCTTGGCCTGCAGCGCATCCGGTTCCACCACCGCCGTCACCAGACCGTCTGCCCAGGCCTGCGAAGCCGGCAGCTTCTCTCCGAGGAGCGCCATCGCGTTCGCCCGGGCCCTGCCGACCGCGGCAGCGACGGTGGCGGTGGCGGCGCCGTCCGGCATCAGCCCGATGTTCACAAAGGCGAGCAGGAAGTAGGCGTCGGACGCGGCGTAGACGAGGTCCGAGGCAAACGCGATCGAGGCCCCGATACCGACGGCCGCCCCACCGACCACGGCGACCACTGGAACCTTGATCGCGCGAATGGCTCGGACCACGTCTGAACCGGTGTCGATGGTCTGCTCGGCGCGGGCTCTGGCTTCTTCCGGCGACTGCGGTGGCTCGGCTGTCGCCATCGCCACGATGTCTGCCCCGGTGCAGAAGTCGCGACCCGGTGCGCCCAGTACAACCACACGCACGGAGTCGTCCCTCGCCCACGCGGTCATCACCTCGATGAACGCCACACTGGTCTCGGAGGCCATGGAGTTCTTTCGCTCAGGCCTGTTGATCACCAGCCGAGCCACTCCACGTTCGTCGATCGACGTTGTCAGGCCGTCTTGCCCTTGCATAGATGCCACCCTCGGCTCAGATCTGGCAGCTGCGACACAGATCACGTGAATCCACATTAACTTCTCAGATCGCGGTCGGGGGCGTCAAGTGACGTCGCACGTCGCCTGTGGCGACGCACAACACAGGCGGACCACCGCTGCGCTCACCCGGTACCGGCAGCTAGCATGATCGGATGGCATCTGCCAACGGCCGGTTGAAGACGGCCCAGACAACCACCGGCGACACGCCGAAACCTCGGCAACGACCGAAGGACCGACGCGATCAGATCATTCGCGTCGCTGCCGAGTCGTTCAGTCAACGAGGATATTTCGCGACTGGCGTGGACCAGATCGCCGGCGAGGTCGGGATCAGTGGACCCGCCCTGTATCGCCACTTCCCCAACAAGTACGCGCTCTTCTCAGAGACGGTGCGGACGCTCGGCGCCGACCTGGAACGCGCCGTCGAAGTTGTCCCCGAGCTACCGGGAGACCCCGAACAGGAACTGCGCCTGTTGATCACCGAATTGACCCGGACCACGATCGACAACCGGTCGCGGGGGGCGCTGTACCGGTGGGAGGCGCGATACCTGACTCAGCCCGATCGGCAGGCGTTGGGCGAGATGGTCGGTCGCATGCACACCCGCTTCGCCACGCCGCTCGGCAAGATGCGGCCAGAACTGACCGAGAGCAATCCGACCGTCGCCGGTCGGCTCAACACCGATGCCAGATACCTGAGCGGATCGTTGCTGAGTGTCATCGGTTCGATCACCACGCACCGGGCGTCGCTGCCGCGCAAGCGCATCGAAGCGATCATCATGTCCGCGGCGATGACGGTGGCTCGCACCGAGCTCCCGCCCGTGGAGGCGCCTGTCGGGGACGCGGCTGCCGGCCCCGTCGGAATGGCGATGGCGTCCAAACGCGAAGCCCTTCTGACCGAGGCCATTCGGCTGATGCGCGGGCGCGGTTTCCACGACGTCACGATGGAAGAGATCGGCGCGGCCGTCGGCATGAATCAGTCCGGCGTGTATCGCCACTTCGACACCAAGGTCGCGATGCTGACCGCCGCTTTCCAACGTGCCAGTGAGCGCCTCACGGCCGGGATCAGCGACGCCCTCGCGGAATCGGCCACCCCGCGAGAGGCCCTCGACAACCTCGTGTCGCGGTATGTCGAGATGTCTTTTGTCAACAGTGACCTGCTGAACCTGTACCTCTCGGAAATCGGTAGCGTGCCCGACCCGCTACGCGCCGAGCTACGCGACCAGCAACGCCGCAATGTCGAAGAATGGGCGCAACTGGTCGTCCAGATCAGGCCGGATCTCAACCCCGTCGAGGCACGGTATCTCGTGCACGCCGCCACCAACACCGTTCTGGACCTTGGGAACTGGGAACGCTACGACGCACGTCCCTCCACCCGCAGACGCATCGAGGCAGTCATGTCGGCAATCCTTCTCGGCAACGGGGAGAACATCACCTGACCTGCTTCAGATCACCTTGAAGTCGGCCAACTTCCAGCCGTCAGGCATCCATTGGAGTGTCACCTCGACGCGCGACTGGTAGGGCACGCCGTCCGGGAACTGCTCTGCGGTCCCAGGCGCCGTCACGGTCTGGTCGATGGCGAGAAGGACAACTGCCTCGGTGGACGACGCCGAGATCACACCGGCAGAGACCACCTCGGCCTTGGCGACCGCCTGCGCGTTGGCCGTCCCTTCGCGGGCCTGACGCGACCCCTCGATGAAGTCTCGGGCGAATGCCGGTGTGGAGATCTCGGTGATGCGCTCGTCGAGCGCGGCGAAGTCAGCCGAGTCATAGGTCAGGAGCGTGGTTGCGTACTCGCCGGCGAGCTGGACTGCGCCGGGGCGCAATTGGTTGACGCGGTCTGCCGAGTCGGCGCGGCTGTCCGCATCTCGGTAGAGGTAGACGAAGACACCTGCGGCGGCCAGTGCGACAACAAGCAGTACCGACAGCACCCGAACCGTCAGGCGGCCATCACCGAATCGCTCGGGTTCGGCATCGGCGGACTCTGATTCGACGGCCGTGTCCGGTGCGGCGGCGGCCGACCGCCGCCACCACCGGCCCGACCGTCTACGCGCGCGAGCCTCCTCCTTGGCACGGCGCGCTTGGGCAGCGGCCCGCATCTTGTCGCGGTTTCGGCGGTTGGCCTCGAGGAACTCCGCAGAATCGAACGGAGAGGGATCGCTCCCGGCCGTGGGGTCTTGACCGGGGTTCGACGGAGTCGTGTCGGTCTCGGGGACGTCTGAAGCGTCGGGCCGCGTCGAATCGGCACCACGATCGCCGGTTCCCCCCAGCTTGGCTTTCGGGCTCATGCCGACAATGTAGGCCCTGTGGCCCCTGACACAGCAACCGACCATCAAATATATTTGATGTGATACCTTCGCGACAGCAGGCCACGAACTGATCTAGGAGCCATTTTCATGTCGATTCTCACCCCCGAGCAGACCGACTTCGCCAAGTCGGTCGCCGACTTCTGTCAACGCGAAGCGGGGACCCGCGAGCAGCGCGACGCCCTCACCGCCGCAGGTGCCGAACTGCACTCGGTGGAGCTGTACAAGAAGATGGCCGACCTGGGCTGGGCAGGCATTCTCGTTCCCGAGGAGTTCGGCGGAGCCGGCGCCGGCAATGTCGAGATGTGCATCCTCCTCGAAGAGGCCATGCGCGGCAACGCCCCCATCGGCGGCATCGGCCCCACCTTGATCGCCGCCGGCGCTTACCAGAAGTTCGCCGACGAGCAGCTCAAGAAGGAAGTTCTCGCCGATGTCGTTGCGGGTGAATCACTTTCCATCTCGATGTCGGAGCCGGAAGCCGGATCCGATGTCGCCGCGCTGACCTGCCGTGCCGAGAAGGTCGACGGCGGCTGGGTCATCAACGGCCAAAAGACCTGGTGCTCCAACGCGCACTTCGCCAAGAGCATTCTTCTCGTGGCGCGAACCGACCGCACCGGCAAGAAGCACGAGGGACTGACCTTCTTCCACATCCCCGCCGGCACCGAGGGACTGGAGATCAAGGGCATCGACACGCTTGGCGGCCGAGAGGTCAACGACCTCTACTTCACCAACGTCCGGGTTCCCGACAGCGCAGTGGTCGGCGAGGTCGGCGGCGGCTGGATGCAGCTCATGAGTGGCCTCAACACCGAACGTCTGATCCTGGCTGCCATGCAGCTCGGTGTTGCAGAACGGTCCTTCGCCAACACCCTCGAGTTCGTCACCGAGCGCAAGCAGTTCGGCCGCCCGGTCGGCACATTCCAGTCGCTGCGTCATCGGCTGGCCGACCACGCGACCGAGATCGAATGCACCAAACTGCTCGTCTACAGCGTGGCCCAGAAATCCGACGCCAACCCCCAGAAGATGCTGCCGCGTGAGGCGTCGATGGCCAAGCTCAAGGCCACCGAGGTGTCGAAGGCGATGACCATCGACGGCATGCAGATGATGGGTGGCTACGGTTACGCGACGGAGTTCGATGCAGAGCGTCTGATGCGGGGTGCGATCATATCGACCGTGTATGGCGGAACCAACGAGATCCAGCGCGACATCATCGGCAAGACGTACGGTCTCTGACGTCTTGACGACCCCATCGCGAACGACGATGCGCCGGCGACCTGGCCTCTCCGAGGAGGTCGCCGGTCATCTGCGTCACCTGATCATGTCCGGGACGATTCGGCCCGGCGAGTTCATCAGGATGGACGAGACCGCGGTGGAACTGGAGGTGAGCGTCACCCCCGTGCGAGAAGCACTGCTGACATTGCGGGGCGAGGGCATGGTCAACCTGGTTCCGCACCGGGGGTACGTGGTCGCCGATCTCACCCGCCAGGACGTGGAAGACATTTTCTGGCTACAAAGTGTGCTGGCCGTGGAACTGGCGGTGCGGACTGCTTCGACCATCACCTCTGCTGAGGTCGACCGCCTCGCCGAATTGAACGAGGCCCTGCAGGACGCGCTGGCCGCCGGCCGAGTGTCCGAGATCGTGTCGGCCGAGTTCGAATTCCATCGGGTGCACAACCGAATCGCCAACGGCGACAAATTGGCGTGGTTCTTGCTCAACGCAACCCGGTACACCCCGCAGGAGCTCTACGCGAACGACCCACAGTGGGGGCAGGTCGCCTACGACAGTCACCTCAAGCTCATCGACGCGTACCGGCGTGGCGACCGCGACGAGGTCGTCGAACAGACTCGCCGGCAGTTCACCGACGGTGCCGAGCGGCTGATGCGCCACCTCGAGAGCATCGGGTTGTGGTCCGACGACGCGGATAACGCGGCTGCCCCGGGCTGATCTGCTCGCCGCCACGAGCTCGGAGTTCGCGGGGTGATCTACCCGCTCGGGTGTCGAAGGTGCACAGATGTCTCTATCGTCGGTGTCTATGTCTGACATCTCGGTGCGAGTTCTCGGCGCACTCACCATCATTCGCGACGGTGAACCGGTCACCCTGGGTGGTCCTCTCCCCCGCGCCTTGTTGGCGAGATTGATCATGTCGAACGGCCACATGGTCCCCGACTCCACCTTGATTCAGGATCTCTGGCGCGACAACCCGCCTCGTTCGGCCCAGCTGACGCTGCAGACATACGTGGCAGCTCTGCGCAAAGCCCTCGAACCCGAGCGCGGACGCGCGGCACCGGAGATCCTGGTCCGACGGGGCACCGGGTACGCCCTGGTGGTCGACCCCGGCCAGGTCGACGCCGCCCGATTCGAGACGCTCGCCACCGCAGGCCGTGACCAGTTGGTTTCCGGCGACAGCGAATCCGCCCGGCGCACCCTCTCCGAGGCACTCGAACTGTGGTGGGGCCCGGCGTATGCGGATGCGGCGAACTGGGACTTCGCCGCCATCGAGACGGTGCGGCTAGAACGTCTGCGGGCAGATGCCACCGAAGACCTGCTTGCCGCGCGATCTGATTGCGGCGAGTTCACCGCCGTCACAGCGCAGCTCGAATCGATCATCGCGACCGATCCCCTGCGCGAACGTGCCTGGGAGTTACTCGCTCTGGCCCACTATCGAGCCGGCAACCAGGGCGACGCCCTCCAGACGTTGCGCGAGGCACGCAGCCGTATTGCCGACGAGCTGGGTGCCGATCCCCGGCAGAGCCTGCTCGAACTGCAGGACGCCATCCTGCGGCAGGACCCGGTCCTCATGCCACGCGAGAGAGATGCGGCAACCGTCACCGCGCCCGGGCCAGTCGGTAATCCGGAGCGTCCGACCGGCAACATTCCCTTGGCGCTGACCTCTCTGGTCGGTCGCGAAGAACAAATCGAGCAGATCGGTGAGCTGCTGGATTCACATCGGATGGTCACGCTCACCGGCCCGGGCGGGATGGGCAAGACCCGCGCTGCCCTCGAGGTGGCCCGTGAACGCAAAGATGCCGATGGGCCCTGGTTGATCGAGCTCGCCGGGGTCACCCGTCCCGGTGACACGCTGGACACCGTCATCGCGACGCTCGGCCTGACCGTCTCCGGCGGAATCGGCGTACTCACCTCACTTCTGCACGACCGCGATTTCCTTCTCGTTCTTGACAATTGCGAGCATCTGCTCGACGAGGTCGCCGCACTCGTCACCACCGTGCTGCAGACGTGTCCGAAGATCCAGATCCTGGCCACGAGTCGAGAAGCAATCGGCGTCGCCGGGGAGACCGTCTACGAGATGCCGCCGCTGGACGATTCTGCGGACCTGTTTCTCGAGCGGGCGGGCTCGGCCGCCGCCGATGCCGAGCATGCTGATATCGAACACCTCTGCGCCGCACTTGATCACATGCCTCTGGCCATCGAGCTCGCCGCCGGCCAGTCCTCGACCCTCTCCGTTCGTCAGATCATCGACATGCTCGACGACCGCTTCGATGTGTTGCGCGGCGGACCCCGTACCAACAAGCGGCACGCCACCATGCAGGCAGCCATCGACGGCTCGTACTTCTCCCTCACCGACAGTCAGCAGCAACTGTTCTGCGATCTGGCGGTGTTCAGTGGCGGATTCGATCTGGACGCGGCGAGACAGGTCACGCGGCACCGACATCTTCTCACCGACCTCAACGCCCTGATCGACAAGTCGATGCTCAAGGCCGTCGGCGGAGATCCACGGCGGTATCTCATGCTCGAGACGCTGCGCAGTTACGCCCTCGCGCAACAAGATCCGGCACGAGCGAGGGAGCTCGAACTGGCGCACACAGCGTGGGTGGTTGCGGTGGCCACCGACGCCTACCTCGGACTGCGCGGCCCGCAATGCCTGGCGTGGACGCGCACGCTCGGGGCCGACATGGACAACATCCGCGCCGCGCTCTCTCGGGAGAGCACCTCACTGGAGACATACCTCGAAGTGGTCGGGAACGTGTACTGGTTCTGGTACCGCCGCGGGCACACCGATGAAGGTATGCGGATGCTCGCACCGGCACTGACCGCTCCCACCGACATCCCGATCGCGACGAGGGTCCGGGCCATCGCCGGTCGGACCATCATGAGCTACCTGGCCGCCGATCTCCCGGCGCTGTTCGCTGCCCTGGGCACTCTCGGGGAGGTGTTCGCGACGTTCGATGTGAACTCTGCGGACACAGACGAACAGGTTGCCCGCGGCGACGCAGCGGTCACCCTCGCCTTTTTCGAATCCGGCTCGGGCCTGGTGGATGCCGGCCGGGAGCATGCAGCAGTCGCGCTCGAGATCGCGCGGCGATACAGCTACCCGTGGACCGCAGCCGAATCGTTGATGTCGCTGGGCACCGCAGATTTCCGTGCCGGCGATCACGCCTCCGCTGCAGCGCACTTCACCACCGCGCTGGAGACCGCCCGCGGTTGCGGTTATGACTGGTGCGCTGCCTCGATCCTCTGGATCCATGCCAAAAGCGATATCGCACAAGAGAACTGGAACGGCCCCGCCGAACGAAAGCTCGGACACATGCTTGCGTACTGCGAGCGGGCCGATGACCTCACCTCGGCGATGGTGGGCCTCTTCACACTCGCCTACGTCCTGTTCCGCCGCTCTGAGCCGGCTGCGGCTGCGCAGCTGATCGGAGCCGTGGATGACCTGACCGAACTCACCGGGTTCTCACCCGAGCGGATGGATGTGGTGGAGCTCGCGGCATTCGGGGCCACTATGCGCGACGAGATAGACCCGGATGTGTTCGCGGTGGAATCCGCTGTCGGACGCACCCTGGGCCTGGCCGGCGTCCGCGACCTCGTGTACCGGTGGGTCGGCGTACCCGACGTCAGGTGACGCGGCCTTCCTGGCCATTCTCCGGCTCGAGTGGACAGCCCCCGCGGCCGGTTCCATACTGGTCAACCATGGTCTCCACCAGGAGGTTCAGCATCCAGCACGACCCTCGGCAACCCGTTCCGGTCACCGGTCGACGCCCGCCGGGTTCGACCGGCAAGCCATGACGGCGCACCGGGTGGACGTCGCCATCGTCGGTGCAGGGCTGATGGGGGCATGCGCCGCGTGGCAGCTCACCGGGCGCGGTCTGTCGGTCGCGTTGATCGAAGCATTTGATCTCGGCCATTCCCATGGCAGTTCGCATGGGCGTTCTCGGATCTTCCGCCGCGCGTATCCCGATCCTCTGTACGTCGCGATGACCGGCTTGGCACTGGAGAAGTGGCAGGCCCTGCAACAGGAATCCCGCACGACTCTGATCACCGGTACCGGTGGCCTCGACCACGGACTCCAGCGCATGCCGGCGACCCTGGCCGAGCAGATGGCTCTGCACGGCGTCGAGCACGAGTTGCTCTCCCCCACCGAGGCGACCCGGCGCTGGCCGGGCATGCGGTTCGATACCGACGTGATGTTCCACCCGTGTTCGGGTGTGATCGACGCGGAGAGCACCGTGTTCGCGGCCGCGTCGCTCGCAGCTGAGGCGGGCGCGCAGATCCTTCCCCGGACCCGGGTCGTCGATGCGAATCCGACACCGACGGGCGAGGTCACCCTGCGCACGGCCGGCGGTGATCAGATCATCGCCGACGTGACGGTGCTCACCGCGGGCGCCTGGCTACCCGACTTCGCCGGCGCACTCCTCGAGTTCGGGCGCCCTGATGACAAAGTGTTGCCGCCCTTGACCATCCGTCAACAACAGGTGTTCCACTTCCCGATGCGGCCCGGTCACCCCACCCTTCCGACCTTTGTCCACATGGACGGCCGTCAGATGTACGGACTGGCCTCGGGCGAGGACGTTCCGGTGCCTGCGATGAAGGTGGCGCGATTCGACGACGGCGTCACCACCACTGCCGGCAGTCGGGACGGCCGCATCACCGATGAGCAAAGACAGGACGTCGTCGACTACGTCAGTGAATGGCTGCCTGCCGTGCATCCCGAACCGATCGCCGAGTCGAGTTGCCTGTTCACGATGACCAGTGATGAAGACTTCATCCTCGACCGCAGTGGCCCCTTGGTGGTCGCCTCACCCTGTTCGGGACACGGGGCCAAGTTCGCGCCGTTGATCGGAAGCATGATCGCCGATCTGGTGACCGGCCAGGCACAGCCGGCACCTCGGTTCCGGATGGATCGAGGCGCCGGCATGATGCCCACCTGATCGGACGTCGGACGCGTCTGTGATCAGCGCGCCAGCGCACCTGCGAGTTCGTGCAGGTAGTTCGATACGGGTCCAAGAGTCAGCAGTCCGCTTCCTGCTCCGGCGATCTCGTCCTCGGCCGGTAGGAGCGCCCGATGGGCACGAGTCATCATTCCGCGGTCGTTCACAGCGATGGCGGCCCGCGCTGTGAGGCACCACAGCGCCTCCTGCAGATGGTCAGGCGGCGGATCGGCGAGCTGTCGAAGGGCTTCTGTCGCGTCGTCGCCGCGGTGCTGAGCGGCCAAGAGGAGGGGGCGCACCCAGGGTTCGTAGGGCCCCCAGTCCGTGTCGCCTCCGTCTGAGGCCTGCGGTGGATGCGCCCGCTGAAGGCGCAACGACAGGAGAGCGAGAGCAAGCAGGCCTTGATGCAGTCCGGGCATACCAGCGTTCCCCGACCCGGAAGCTGCCGCACGGTACGCCACAGCGACGTCGTCGAACGGAGCGCCGGTCAACGCGAGCCGCATCGCTCGGAACCACTGCGTGAAGACTGCCACCAGCGGTGATTCGTAGCCTTCGGCGAGCCGATCCGCCGCAGCGGCATGATCATCGGCGCCCGTCAGATCACCGGTGGCACAGCAACTCTGCATCGCGATCAGATGACCCAACACCTCGTACGTGACGAGGTCGTGCCGGGTGGAGAGGGTGATCAGTTCACTGGCGATGGCGGCGCGCCTACCGGCCAGACCGGCGCGCGAGAAGGACTGCATGAACACTCCGTTGAGCGCGAAGGCCAACAGGCCCGGATCGTCGACGCTACGCGCGATCTGTTCGGCTTCGCGGGCGGCGGCCGCTGCCCGCGGATCCGATGATCCCCTGCTCTCCAGAGCGATCGTCGCCAGCAATCTGGCGCGGATCGAAGCTACGGGCCCGGAAGCCAAGGTCGCCAGCGCCCTCTCGGCGGCAGCGACAACTGTTGCCGCGTTCTCCGGATCGTCTGACCGTGACCAGATCGCCGGGACGTCGTATGCCCCGATCACCTTGGCCGTCAGACCGACGTCACCCAGTTCCTCGGCAGCAGTAATCGTGGCGAGGCGCTGTTGCTGCGCCACCCGCAGCCCTTCGCCTCCGGTGGTGGCGAGACTGCGCAGCAGGTCGACGGTGGAACGCAGCCGAGCTCGCGAGCCGGCCGCCACAGCCCGGTCGTAAGCTGCGGTGGTCTGCGCCCACACTCCTTGCGCGCTCTGCCGGATCGGCGAAGTGGAACCCAGATTCGGCGACTGCCGCAAGATGTCGGTGTACAAGTCGACGAGGGCGGGGCCCGGCTCGACGCCCAGCTGATCGACCAACAGCCCACGAGCCCGCCGGAGAACGGTGAGCGCATCCCCCTGCCGGCCCGTCCGATACAACGCGAGGGCCAGCAACCGCCAGCCTTCCTCGCGCCAAGGATGTTCTGCGACATGGGAATCGAGATCGGGTATCGCCTCGGCGTCGAGACCCAGGTCGAGGCGAGCCTCCGCCAGGAGTTCCACCGCGTGCAGGCGTACTTCGGTGAGGCGGGATCGTTCAGAGCGGCTCCAGTGTTCGTCGAGAAAGTCCGCGTAGGCCGGGCCACGCCAGAGTGCCAGCGCGTCGAGCAGTGTGGTCAGCGCGTCCTGTGGGCGGAGGTCTCGTACCGACTCGACGGCCTGGCCGAATCGCCATGCGTCCACATCGGATGCGCCTGCACGCAACGCATAGCCGGTTCCCTCGGTCACGAGCAACCGAGCCGGCGACCGTGGTGCCCGTTCGGGTTCGATGGCTCGTCGCAAGGCGCTGACGAATGTCCTCATCGCGCCGACGGCGTCCGGCGGAGGGTCCTCCCACAGGTCGTCGATGAGCGTTGCCAGAGGCACGCTCCTGCCCCGGGCGATGAGCAATCGGGCGAGTACGGCTCGATGGCGGGGGCCTTTGAGGGCGATCGTGTTGCCTTCGCCGTCGTAGGCTGTGACCGACCCCAAGACGCTGAACTCGATCGACACATGACCATTGTCCCCGCCGACTCGGCTCTGCCGGGGCGAGGGGCGTCGCGAATGGGATTCGTGCTGACTGGATGCTCATCGGGACGCGGCACGGTGACGAGGTACATCAACGTTCGCCAGAGAGGCCTCCCATGAAACCGTCCATTCCCGACTTCGGGTACCAGAAGATCCCCGTCGCCGACGGCGTCGCACTGAATGTCGCGACCGCAGGTACGGGCAGCCCGATCGTGCTGCTGCACGGATTCCCGCAGACCCACCTGATGTGGCGTCACGTCGCGGCGGATCTGGCCGCCGACCACACCGTGATCTGTCCCGATCTGAGGGGATACGGCGACAGCGACAAACCGGCCGACGCCGACTCCTCGACGTACTCCAAGCGGGTCATGGCCGCAGATATCGTCGCAGTCGCGGCCGCGCTCGGTCATGCGCGGTTCGCCCTGGTCGGGCATGACCGCGGCGCGCTGGTCGCGTTCCGGGCCGCCCTCGATCATCCGGGCGTCGTGTCCCATCTGGCGTCGCTCGATGTGCTTCCCACGCTCGACATGTGGGACGTCATGCACGGCACTTCGGCGGCAGTGGGCTTCCACCTCTACCTGATGGCACAGCCGCCCGGCCTGGCAGAGACGATGATCGCGGCGAGCGCCGACGCCTTCTTCGGCTACTTCCTCGACATCTGGACGCGGGATCCACAAGCCATCCCCGACGACGTGCGTAGTGAGTACCTCGCCGCAAGCACGAACGCCGTGCCCTCGATCGTTGCCGACTATCGCGCCTCGGCCGGCATCGATGTCCAGCACGATCTCGAAGATCTGAACGCATCCAGACGGTTGTCGATGCCGGTGACGGTCATTGCTCAGGACTGGGGCTCAGCTCTGGGATTCGATGCCGAGGCACTGTGGCAGAAGTGGGCAATCGATGTAGAGCACCGCATCATCGACAGCGGGCATTTCATGGCGGAAGAATCACCGGACGAAATCTCCGGGGCGATTCGCGAACTGCTGTTGCGGTAATTCGCGAACTTACCCGCGCATGCGGCTGACAGTTCGATACACCCTGCATTACCGCGTGCGCAGATGTACTTTCGTTCGGTGACTTCTGCGAACAAATCGCCCTTGGGCTCGTCGGCACGCTCCACCCTCGCGTGGTTCTGCGTCCTTGCCGGCGTACTACTGACGGCTCTTGCGGTCTACGACCTCATCGACGGCGAACGTAACGTCAGCTTGTGGGTCGGGATCGTCTGCTGGCCGATCGTCGCGATCTCGGGCGCGCTGCAGCTGGTTCGGATTCATCGAGAAGGCTGAGTTCCCGGGCTGTCTCGCAGCCGGTTCCACCGTTGTAGAGCTGCAGCTTGGTCCATGATGGTGCGATGGACGACACCTCGAACCGCGCACCGGATGACCTCAACGACGACGAGCTCATCTCATTCATCCACGACCAGACCAAGCTTGTGCAAATGGAATTCGATTCACTTCAAGCAAACGGTGATCGCACATCGTACGACGAGAGAATCGCGCAACTTGACAATGCAAACAAAATCGCCGAGCAGCGTGGACTCGAGGTTCCGCGGCGGGCTTGATTGGGAGGGAAGTCGGATTTCCCGGTGGGTTGCGAAATTGATTCGCGGCCGACCCATCCAGATCCATAGATGAGTCGAACCACTGGTGCTGGGAGATCCCCCGACCCTTCCGGCACAAATGCCCCTTGGCTCGCGCCAAGGGGCATTTCTGTGTCCGCGGTGGGGCGGGCGGGGCTCGAACCCGCGACCAATGGATTATGAGTCCACGGCTCTAACCAACTGAGCTACCGCCCCGAGGCTGCGTCAACGACGCTGCGAACGTGCTGATGCTACCGAGCCACGCGCACCACGTCGTACTCGACCCGCCGCGAGTCCCGCTGGCGCGACCCTTGGACACAAAAGAGCCCAGGCGCTCCGGCGAAAACCGGTCTACCTGGGCTTATCTGCTCCCCCAACTGGACTCGAACCAGTAACCGTCCGATTAACAGTCGGAAGCTCTGCCAATTGAGCTATGGGGGAATATCTGGCGCGAGCGCCGAACAATGACTTTAGCCTACAGGTGCGGGAACATGCCAAATCGCCTGCTCGCGGGGCGTTCGACCAGGCGAGTTCCGCGTGCGACGACCACATCAGGCAGGATGGGGCGAGCAATCGCGAACACGGCGCCGTGTTCGCCCGTCACCTGCACTGGAGGCAAGACTTCCTATGGTTCGATTCCTCGCCGCTGTCAGCGTCGGTTACGTCCTCGGGGCGAAAGCCGGTCGCAAGCGCTACGAGCAGATCAATCGCGCCTACCGCACCGTCGCCGCGTCGCCCGCCACCAAGAAGGCTGTGGACGTGGGCAGGCAGAAGTTGTCGGAGAAGCTCAGCACCCAGCCCAAACTCACCGAGTTGCGCGAGATCGACGACACCACCACCGTGTTGGGCCCCGACGAGGTCCGCAACAACTGATCCCAACCTGTCAGCCGACGTCCTGAGTGGGCGCCACGGCCTGCTCGAGCAGGCTGCGCCGGTAGGCCTCCAAGGCCACCAGATCGCCGAACAGCGCGTTGTAGGCGTCGGGGTCGTCGCCAGGTGACATACGACGTAGCTTCGACTTGAGATCGGCGATCTGCGCGCCGACCCACACTTCTTGCAGCCGGGCCAGCACACTGCCGACGTACTTGGGAATCATGTACTCCGACACCGGCATCGACTCGACGGCGAGTTCGGTCACCAGCGACTCCAGCACAGCGCCTTCGAGGCACTGACTGACACTGTCCACCCACTGCGCTCCCCCATGCGACGTCCCCGTGCCCCCAGCGGATGCGATGGCTTCGCGGATGACCTGGTACGCGGGCTCGGTGAAGCACTCGGGCGGCAGGGAATCGAACACCGTCCCGGCGATGGCGGGATACTGCAGCGCTGCCTTGAGCGCCTCACGTTGCGCCCACAACCGTGGATCGGACGGACGTGGGCGAACCACGGTCGGCGTCTTCGAGTCGGCCTTCGGGCGATCTGCGTCCTGCACTGCATCAACCCGACGGTCTCGGTTCTTCGACGTGTCCGCGGCGCCGGATCGGGCCGCCTTGGCCTGCTTGCCCGCTTCTTCGCGCACCCGCCGCAACACCTGCGAGGTGTCGTCCCAGCCGACCCACCCGGCCAGCTGGCGCGCGTACTCGTCCCGTAGCGCCACGTCCCGGATTCGTGCGACAACGGGCACCGCCTCCCGCAGAGCGTGTACCCGCCCCTCGGCCGTATCCAGGTCGTAGTTGCCCAGCAGAGCCTTCACCGCGAACTCGAACATCGGGATGCGCCGGGCGATGAGATCCCGAACGGCGGCGTCGCCGTGTTGCTGGCGCAGCTCGCAGGGATCCATCCCGTCGGGCGCCACCGCGACGAAAGTCTGACCGGCGATGCTCTGTTCACCCTCGAATGCCTTGAGCGCGGCAGCCTTCCCGGCCTCGTCACCGTCGAAGGTGTAGATCACCTCGCCTCGGAAGTAGCTGTCGTCCATCATCAATCGACGCAGCAGCGCGAGGTGGTCTTCGCCGAACGCGGTGCCACACGAGGCGATCGCCGTGGTGACGCCGGCCTGGTGCATCGCCATCACGTCGGTGTAACCCTCCACCACAACGGCCTGATGGCCCTTGGCAATCGATTTCTTGGCGTGATCAAGCCCGAACAGCACCTGGGACTTCTTGTACAACATGGTCTCTGGCGTGTTCATGTACTTGCCCATGTTGTCGTCGTCGAACAACTTGCGGGCACCGAAACCGATGACGTCGCCGCCGAGGTTGCGGATGGGCCAGAGCAGACGGCGATGGAACCGGTCGATGGGGCCGCGCTGACCCTGCTTCGAGAGCCCCGCGGCCTCGAGTTCGGCGAACTCGAAACCCTGAGACAGCAGGGCTTTGGTCATCTTGTCCCAGCCGGCCGGCGCATAGCCCAAGCCGAACTTCAGCGCCACTGCGCCGTCGAACGACCGCTCGGTGAGGTAATCGCGGGCAGTCTGTGCTTCAGGAGTCTTGAGTTGCTCCGCGTAGTACTTCTGGGCGGCGGCATTGGCCGCCACCAGTCGTGCCCTGGTCCCCCGATCACGGGCGACGCTGGTGCCGCCCCCTTCGAAACTGATCTGGTACCCGACCCGGTCGGCAAGCTGCTCGACAGCTTCGACGAAGCTGACGTGCTCCACCTTCTGCAGGAACGTGTAGACGTCGCCGCCTTCACCGCATCCGAAGCAGTGGAAGTGACCGTGGTTGGGCCGAACATGGAACGACGGCGACTTCTCGTCGTGGAACGGGCACAGTCCCTTGAGTGAATCGGCGCCGGCCTTGCGCAGAGCGACATACTCACCGACAACTTCCTCGATGTGTGCCTTTTCGCGGATAGCGGTGATGTCGCGATCGGGAATTCGGCCTGCCACGACAGCAAGTCTAGGCCGCTGCGGGCGGTCGGTACCCGCCCCCCGAAAATGGTGGGTTCCGGCGACGCCGACCTGCGCAAACGCTCACCAGAACCCACCAGGACCGGGCTAGCCGAGGTGGGCTGACGCTCCGAGGTTCTGCTTGTCCATGCGCTCGAGACGGCCCTCGGTCATCGACGCGATCTGGTCGATGATCACGCGCATGCGTCCTGCGTCGTCGGCTGCCTGGTGCCACGCGGGAACCAGCAACGGGTCGAGACCACCGGGGGCGGCGTGCACCAGCCAGTTGGCGACCCGATGGATCCGGTCACGCTGGCGGGCCTGATGGGCGCGATGGCGTGGATCGGAGAAGATGAACCGCAACGCCAGGGTCTTGAGCACCGCCACCTCGGCTGCCACGGCAGGCGGGATGACCAGATCCGCTTGGTAGCGGCTGACACCGCGTTCCTGAGCCTCTCGACGGGTCATGCTGATCGCGGCGGACGCGAAACGGCCGACCAGTTCGCTGGTGAGCCGCTTGAGAGCGACTGAGCGCGCAAGTGTCCCGTCGTACTCCCCCACCTCGTTCACGATGTCCATGCCCCACAGGCGGGCTGCCGCCTCGATCAGCACGTTCTCTTCGGGGCCGGGGAACTCGCGCAGCCCGACCGCGGCCAGGTCGCGCTGATCGGTGGGGTTGCCGAGGCTCCGCAGGTCGATGCGCCCGGCCATCACGCCGTCCTCGACATCGTGCACCGAGTAGGCCACGTCATCCGACCAGTCCATCACCTGACATTCGAGCGACTGCCGGGTATCGGTGCGGCCGTTGCGGATCCAGTCGAGCATCGCCGAATCATCGCCATAGGCGCCGAACTTCGCACCGGGAGACGGCCGCGTCCAGGGATACTTCAACGTGGCATCCAGCGACGCCCTGGTGAGGTTGAGCCCTGCGCTGCGTCCTTCCGCGTCAAGGATCTTCGGTTCGAGCCGCGTCAGGATGCGAAGATTCTGGGCGTTGCCCTCGAAGCCGCCGTACTCGCTGCTGACCTCGTCCAACGCGCGCTCACCGTTGTGGCCGTACGGCGGGTGTCCGATGTCGTGCGCCAGGCCCGCAAGGTCCACCAGGTCGGGATCGCATCCCACCCCGATAGCGATCCCGCGGCCGATCTGGCCGACCTCGAGGGAATGGGTGAGCCGGGTACGGGGGGTGTCACCCTCGTGCGGACCGACGACCTGGGTCTTGTCAGCCAACCGGCGCAGCGCGGCACAGTGCAGAACCCGCGCCCGATCCCGGGCGAAGGCACTGCGATAGTCGTTGCGGGTGCCGGCGAGTCCGGCCACTTTTGAGCCTTCGGGGACCAGCCGCTCAACATCGGCCTCGTTGTACTCGGCTCGTAGGACCGGCGGGGGCGTTCCCGCGGACGAGTCAGTCAAACACCCAGCCCCGGGCGATGGCGAAGTCGGTGACCCGCTGCCGGATCGCCAGGATCTGAGCGGCGGTCAGAGTTCCTGAAGCGTCGAGCAGGAGCTCGGTGATCTCCTCCGAGAAGGTGCCCGCATCCAGGGTGGCCGCATCGTTGTGACGCGGCTTGCGGCGGTCGTCGCGGCTGTCGTGCTTGCGGTCCGGGCGTCCGCTGTCGCGCCCGCCCTCTGAACGCCGCGGACGCTCCGGAGCGGATCCGGCGGGTGCCGCACCGGTCACCACCAGATTGATCGCCTTGGATCCCCGGTCGGTCTCTTCGATGTCGAACTCGACGGCCGCACCGGGTTTGAGCGAATGCTCGTCGATGTCGATGTCGTTGATGTGGAGGAATACATCCGAGCCACCGGCGTCGGGTGCCAAGAACCCAAATCCCTTGTTGGGATCAAAATGAACGATTTTCCCGCTTACAGACACAACTACCCACTCTCCTGCCGTCACTCTCGGCCGCGCCCCATGCGCACCCAGACGGCTTGCTACAGAATCCGAGTATCCCAGATCAGACGGATTTCAGACAGTTCAGTGCCGAATCCGTCCACGGCACGACCACACTGGTCGTCAGCGATTGTCTTTCTTTGCCTGCCGACGTTTGCCCGCCGCCTTCGACGACGCCGCAATCTTCTTGCGGCCGGGAGACTTCCGCGTCTTGTCAGCGCGGGTGGTGCCCTCGGAGATCACTGTGCCCTTGCCGTCGGCAGGACCGCTGAACGAAGTGCCCTCGCCCTTGGCATTCGACAGGCGTTCCTTCTTGAGCTCGGCAGCGCTGCGTTTCGCGACAACACCCAGCTGTCTACTCACCCGAGCCAGAGCGGCCTCGAAGGCCTCCGCCTTCGCCGCATTGTGCTTGGTGGCCGGTCGGGCGGCACCGCGTCCGCCCTTCGCACGTACGGATTGCGCCGCGGCCTGCCGATAGTTCTTCACGTGTTTGTTCCGGGCCCGGCGGGTGCGCACGTGCAATGCGATCAGAGAGTCCTCGTCCAGGTCGGTCAGTTGCTTTCGCTTGGTTTCGCGAACCAAGCGGTACTCGTCCTCGGACAGAGACTTCAAGACCTTCTTCATGACCCGCTCCTGACTGATCGGCGACGCTGCCTACGGCGATCATAGGCAGCGGCGCCTGCGGTCAGCAGCCGATCAGGCGGACGGCCAGATACTCGACGACCTTGTCCAGGGCGACCCGCTCCTGGGTCATGGTGTCGCGCTCGCGCACGGTCACCGCGTTGTCCTCGAGGGTGTCGAAGTCGATGGTGACGCAGAACGGTGTGCCGATCTCGTCCTGGCGGCGGTACCGCTTGCCGATGCCCTGGGCGTCGTCGAAGTCGACATTCCAGTTCTGGCGCAGTTCGGCGGCGAGGTCTTTCGCCTTGGGTGACAACTGCTCGTTGCGCGACAGCGGGAGCACGGCCACCTTCACCGGGGCCAGTCGCCGATCGAGCTTGAGAACCGTGCGGGTATCGGTGCCGCCCTTGGCATTCGGGACCTGCTCTTCGGTGTACGCGTCACAGAGGAAGGCCATCAGCGAGCGGGTCAGGCCGGCAGCCGGCTCGATCACGTACGGCACGTAGCGCTCGCCAGACGCCTGATCGAAGAACGACAGGTCCTCGCCCGAATGCTTGATGTGGGTCCCGAGGTCGAAGTCCGTACGGTTGGCCACACCCTCGAGCTCGCCCCACTCGCCTCCGGCGAATCCGAAGCGGTACTCCACGTCCACCGTTCCCTTGGAGTAATGCGACAGCTTCTCTTTGGGGTGGTCGTACAGACGCAAGTTGTCCCGATCGATACCGAGGTCGGTGTACCACTTGAGCCGATAGTCGATCCAGTACTGATGCCAGGTCTCGTCCTCGCCCGGCTTGACGAAGAACTCCATCTCCATCTGCTCGAACTCACGGGTACGGAAGATGAAGTTTCCCGGCGTGATCTCGTTGCGGAAGCTCTTGCCGATCTGCCCGATGCCGAACGGCGGCTTCTTGCGGGTTGTCGTCATCACGTTCTTGAAGTTGATGAAGATGCCCTGCGCGGTTTCCGGCCTCAGGTAGTGGAGGCCGGCCTCGTCGTCGACCGGGCCGAGGAAGGTCTTCATCAGACCGGAGAACGCTCGGGGTTCGGTCCACGATCCGGGCTGACCGGTTTCCGGGTCGTTGATGTCGGCCAGTCCGTTGGGCGGAAGGTGGCCGTGCTTGTTCTCGTAGGCCTCGATGAGATGGTCGGCGCGGTAGCGCTTGTGTGTGTGCAGCGACTCGACCAGGGGGTCACTGAAGGTCTCCACGTGGCCGGATGCTTCCCACACCTGGCGCGGCAGGATCACCGACGAGTCGAGACCGACGACGTCATCGCGCGAGGTGACCATGTTCCGCCACCACTGCTTCTTGATGTTGTCCTTGAGCTCCACGCCGAGAGGGCCGTAGTCCCAGGCCGACTTGGTGCCGCCGTAGATTTCTCCACACGGATACACCAGCCCCCGTCGTTTACAGAGGTTGACGACGGTTTCCACGAGATTGGTTTTGCCTGCCACGCGACTAGCCTAACGGTCGCGTGCGGGGCCTTCGTCCCCCGGCAGCGCGCGGCCGGGACACGGCCGCGGACGTCCTGGCCGAGCGCGCCACGTTTGACATAGCGTCCAACGCATATGAAAATGGTTGTCAAGAGCTTTCGTTCGTACGAACCCCGGGAGTAGTCGTGACAACCCAACCCCTCAGCGGCCGTTCCGCCGGTACCGGCCAATCAGAGATGGCTGCCGCGGGAACAGTCAGGCCATCCGCCGAGAACCGTGTCGACAAGCAGGTCCTCGACGCTGCCGGCGAATTGCTCCGCGCGCTGTCGGCTCCTGTCCGGATCGCAATCGTCCTCGAATTGCTCTCCGGCGGACGATGCGTGCACGAACTCGTAGGTGCGTTGTCGGTACCGCAGCCGCTGATCAGCCAGCATCTCCGGGTACTCAAATCGGCGGGCGTCGTCGAGGGCCGCCGTTCGGGCCGAGAGGTGCTGTACACGCTCGTCGACGACCACCTCGCGCACATCGTCACCGATGCGATCGCACACGCGACCGAGGAGTCCACGAACGGTGAGGCCCGGCCATGAGCTCAGGAACCGAACAGCGTCCGGTCACCGGCGTCCGATCCACCAGGCAGCGCAGCGCCATCGCCGAATTGCTCTCGGGCAGCGAGGAATTCCGGTCCGCCCAGGACCTCCACGATCAACTCAAGGCCTCCGGCCAATCCATCGGGCTGACAACGGTGTACCGCAACCTGCAGGCCTTGGCCGACGCCGGTCAGGTCGATGTGCTGCGGACCGATTCGGGCGAATCGGTATACCGGCATTGCTCGTCGAACGACCACCATCACCACCTGGTCTGTCGCGAATGCGGCACCACCGTGGAGGTGCAGGCCGACGTCGTCGAACAGTGGGCCACCGAGGTCGCGGCCCAACACGGGTTCGTCGACATCAGTCACACGGTCGAGGTGTTCGGCCGCTGTGGTGCCTGCTCCTGAACCGGCCCGTGGAGGCTGCCGCGGCAACGATCATCCCCGGATGCGCGCGCCCACCTCGGCGCCTACACCGAGCACCATCATCAGCATGGTGCGCAACGCTTCGTCGGACAGGGTGCCGGCCGGAAACGTGTAGTGCAACAACACATCTGCGGTCACTTCGTGCACCGCGAGTTTGACGGTGCCGAAATTGGACGATCCCGACGCCTGCTCCACGTCGGCTCGCAGTTGATCGGTCACCGGTAGGTCCCACGCGAGCACCTGGGTCAGGGACAGCACGTCGAGTCCCGGCGCGAGAGACAACGCACGCATCGAGACCACGGTGCCCTGGAAATACACGGTGAGCGAATCGTCCTCGCCCGGCTGCACCGAGACCTCCGACGCCAGCACCTCGGCGGTTCGCGCGATGAGTCCGGCCTCGCCCTGCGCCTCAGGCACCGGACGACCCCGGCACGCCACCGAAACGTCGGTCGCGGCTTGCGTATTCGACGCAGGCGTCCCACAGATCCCGGCGATCGAAATCCGGGAACAGTTTGTGCTGATACACCATCTCTGCGTAGGCCGATTGCCAGAGGAGGAAATTCGAGATGCGCTGCTCCCCCGAGGGGCGCAGGAACAGATCCACGTCCGGCATGTCGGGTTCATCGAGATAACGCGCGAAGGAGGCCTCGGTGATGCGTTCGGGGTCCAGCGTTCCGGCGGCGGCGCGACGGGCGATCTCGCGAGCGGCATCTGCGATCTCTGCCCGGCCGCCGTAGTTGACGCACATCGTCAAGGTCATGGTGGTGTTGTGCTCGGTCAGCTCCTCGGCGACCTCGAGCTCACGAATGACACTGCGCCACAGCCGTGGTCGTCGCCCGGCCCAACGCACACGCACACCCATCTCGTGCATCTCGTCACGCCGGCGCCTGATGACGTCGCGGTTGAAACCCATGAGGAAACGCACCTCGTCCGGGCTGCGGCTCCAGTTCTCGGTGGAGAACGCGTACGCGGACAACCACCCGACACCCATCTCGATGCACCCGCAGACCGTGTCCATGAGCACCGCCTCGCCGCGCTTGTGGCCTTCGGTGCGCGGGAGGCCACGGTCGGTGGCCCAGCGGCCGTTCCCGTCCATGACGAGGGCGACGTGCTTGGGGACGAACTGGGCCGGTATCTCCGGAGGCCGAGCCCCCGACGGATGCGGGTCGGGCGGACGGATCACCCGTGATGTCGCATCCGCTGCGGCCTGTGCCTCAGCTTGCCGCGCCGCGCTGCGTCGTCGCTGGATCACTGATGTCCTTTCTGGCAGGGGCGATGGGCACGCCGGCGGGGATGAGCCCCCGGTGTGGCGCCTCGCGTTCGATCAGCGGCAGTGTGCGCAGCTGGCGTTCGAGATGCCATTGCAGATGCGCTGCGGTCAAACCGCTGGCCTGCCGCCGAGCCGATTCGGTGACCTCGGTGGTGTGTTCCCACTGGCCACGGTAGAGCGCATCCATCAGGTCGAGTACCCCGGGTGAAGGCGTCGCCGAGCCGGGTGGGCGACAGTGCACACAGACCGCACCGCCGGCCGCCACGTGAAAGGCACGGTGAGGCCCGGGATCACCGCAGCGCGCACAGTTCTCCAGCGCCGGCATCCAGCCGGCGAAATCCATCGCTCGCAACAGAAATGCGTCGAGTACCAGCTCTTTGGGCCGATCCGCCGCCGCGACCGCTCGCAACGCACCCACCGTCAACCTCTGGAGGCGGGCCGCCGGGGCGCGTTCCTCACCGGCCAGACGCTCCGCGGTCTCCAAGATCGCACAGGCCGTGGTGTACCGGCCGTAGTCGGAGACGATGGCCGAGGCGAACGTGTCGAGACTGTAGACCTGGGTGACGATGTCGAGGTTGCGACCCGGGTGGAGCAACACGTCGACGTGCGCAAACGGTTCGAGCCGGGCACCGAACTTCGAACGGGTACGTCGCACCCCTTTGGCGACGGCACGGACCAGCCCGTGCTCCTTGGTGAGCAGCGTGATGATGCGGTCCGCCTCGCCCAGCTTGTGCTGGCGGACGACCACCGCCTCATCTCGATACAACCTCACCCGAACATTGTTCCACCGGGCACCGACCGCCGTCCGATCCGACATGCCTCACCAGGCACCCGATCGGATCCGGCGATCACGCCAGTTGCACGATGGCCGTCGCCTTACCGAAGATGCGGCTTCCGCGAGCGGTCGCGGTGAGCACGATCGTGGCGGTCCGGTTCGTCTCGTCGAGCTCTTTGATCTTCCCGGTGTAGGTCACTTCTGCCGGCGTCTTCGCCTCGACGAACACCGGCCGGGTGAAACGCACGCCGTACTCGATCACTGCCCCGGGATCGCCCACCCATTCGGACAGATAGCCACCGCCGAAGGCCATGGTGAGCATCCCGTGGGCGACGACATTGTCCAGGCCGGCGAGATCGACCACCTGCTCGCTCCAGTGGATCGGATTCTCATCACCCGACACTCCCGCATAGTTCACCAGGTCGCCGCGGGCGACCTGCACGGTGCGCGCCGAGATCTCGTCACCGACGGAGACGTCGGCGAACCGCCGCTTGGGTTGCGGCGCAACGGAGTCGGCAATCGCGAGCGTGCCGGTGTCGTCCTCCACGAGATGCACGATCGATGATCCGATCTCGCCACCGGCCTCGGTGGCGGCGCGCATCAAGATGCCCTCGACGGCCTGGGCGATGTTCTCGTCGACAACTCCGCCCGAGCGCGCGACTGCAGTTGTCCAGCCGGTCTGCACCAGAGCTCCGGTCTGATCCGACATATCGGTTCTCAGGACAAACGAGTCCTGTCCGTGCCCGGCCCGGAACGCATCGAGAGTGATCCGGCAGGTGATGTCGTCGCCCGCCCGCAAGGGCCGATGCTGACGGATGCGCTGTTCGGTCTGCAATACCTGGCTCAGGTCGTAACCGGGCAGGAACTGCTCGAAGACACAACGCTGCGATATGCCGCCCAGGATCGCGGTGAAGGTGATCGGCGCCACCAAACCCTCGTGCCCAAGAGCGCGGGCAACGCCCACGTCGTAGTGGGCCAGGTGGTGGTCCTGTACTGCCCTCGCGAACTCGCGGATCTTCTCCCGCCCGACCTCATAGGTGTCGGACAGGCGGTAGGGCCGACCCAGGAGGGAGGTTGCCACGTCTGCGGCTGGAACCGCTTCTTGCTGCACGCTCATTGCTGCACTGAAGGAGGCTGCTGCTTGGACAAACTGAACTGCATGACGTCGATATAGCCTTTCCTGAAATAGTCCACACAACCACTGAGGTATTTGACGTAGGTGTTGTACACCTCGGGTGACGCGATCGCGATCGCCTGGTCTTTCTTCTCTTGCAGCGTTGCCGACCAGATCTCCAATGTCCGCGCGTAGTGCTGCTGCAAGGGATGGATGCGCTCGACCGCGAAGCCTGCGGCCTCGGCGCCGTCGACCACCCACGTGGGTTCGGGCAACTGGCCTCCCGGGAAGATCTCGTTCTGGATGAATTGAGCGAACTCCAGCACTTCCCTGTTGATCGGGAGACCACGTTCACGGATGTCGTGACGATTGTATTGCGTGATGGTGTGCAACAACATTCGACCGTCCGCGGGAAGAATGTTGCGACATTTGTCGAAGAATGCGTCATAGCGCTCACGCCGGAAATGTTCGAACGCGCCGATGCTGACGATCCGGTCGACCGGCTGGTCGAAGTCTTCCCAACCCTGCAGTCGCACTTCGGCACTACGGCCGGTGTTGTCCCGCTGCTCGAGCAGCGATGCCACGCGGTCGTGCTGATTCTGGCTCAGCGTCAGTCCGATGACATTGACGTCGTACTTGTCCAGTGCTCGCAGCATCGTCGAACCCCAGCCACAACCGACATCGAGCAGTGTCATACCGGGCTCGAGATCGCATTTACCCAAGGCTAGGTCCACCTTTGCGCGCTGCGCTTCTTCGAGAGTCATGTCATCGCGTTCGAAATAGGCGCAACTGTATGTTCGCGTCGGATCGAGAAACAGTTCGAAGAACTCGTCGGACAAGTCGTAGTGAGCTTGGACATCGTCGTAGAAAGGGGTCAGGTCATTCGTCATCGCGGCATGGCCTTTCGCGTTCGAACACGTGGAATTGCCGTGCCGCTGATTGGACACCGCGTCACCGGCATCAGCCGATGTCCTACCGCTGCGACGCATGCCCCGACTCACTCGTCGCCGTCACGGATTGAACGTGTTATTCCCCACTGAGCGCTCGAGCAAACGTCATTTAATCGTCAGTATTTGATACCGCGCGTATTCAGATGGCTGATTTCGACGATTCCGCCAGGTGGCGAGGGCTGAATCCCCCGGGTGCACGCAACCACCCCTTGCGGTCATACAACTGGGTCACCACGGCGCCCAGTATCAACCCGATGACCAGGCCCACGCCGGTCATCACCAGCGCCCGACCGAGCCCGGCAGAGAAGTTGACGTCGAAGTACAGGATCGCCCGGGCGCCCAGATACACCTGATGCATCGGCTCGAACCACGCGAGCCAATGGAACACCGAGGGGGTGGCCTCCAGCGGGACGGTGCCTCCCGAGGACGGCAGTCCCAGCACCACGAACACCACCATGTTCACGAGCAGACCGAAGGATCCGAGGGCCGCGGCCACCGACATGCACGTCACCCCCACCGCCGTGATCACCAGAACGCCGAACATCCAGAGAGCGAAGGCATTGGAGAGGTCCATTCCGACCACTCGGCACACCAGCAGATACACCGACGCCAGAACCAGAGCGATCACGAACATGATCCACCACTTGATCACCAGGGTCCCCCACCGCGAGATCTTCAGCGGAGCCATCAGTCGATACAGGGGTCCGACCTCCATCGGACCGAAGCCGAGCATGCCGTCGACGAGGGTCTGCACGATCACCGACCCCGTGAATCCGGCGAGCACCAGGAGCAACGCGAAGTAGAACGCTGTCAGTCCGTTACCGGCGTTGCCCGGGAGTGGATCAGCAGGGTCGATCCGGATGTCGATGGGAGCGGCCAACCCGAGCAGGGACGCTCCGCTCACGGTCAATCCGGCCTGTTTGGCCTGATCGATGACCCCGGCCGCCAACTGCTTGCCGAACGTGGTGTTGGCCTCGGTGAGAGCGGTGTCCGCGTATGCGGTGACTATCGAGGACGCGAGTGCGCCGGCCCCCGGATTGGTCCAGACCTGGATCACCGGGCGATCGACCTGGGTGAAACCCACAGCCGATCCGGCGAATTCGATCGAGGTCGAGGTGAAGTTCCGCGGGATGACGATCGCCCCATAGGCCTCGGCATTGTCCAGACGGTGGAACGCGGTGTCCGAGTCGACCACCTCGAGGTCGAATTTCTGTGTGTCCGAGCCCTTCTCGAGCCCTGACACGATCTGCGCGCCGAAGTTCTGCTCCGGCCCCTCGCCGCCGTCCGGCCCGGGCAATCGACCCCCACCGTCTTCGTTCACCAGGAGCACCGGGAACTTCTCGAGGTGTTTCTGCGGGTCCGCCACCGAACCCACGTACGTCGCGGCCAGCAGCGACATCAGCACCACCACCGCGCCGACGGGAACGAGCCAGAGCCACGGTGAACGGATTTTGCGTGCTACGTCCGGATCCATCGGGCTGCTCCCTCGATCGTCGTTGCCGCGCGCCCGTCAGAAGCCGAGTCGTCCCAACTGTTTGGGGTCGCGCTGCCAGTCCTTGGCCACCTTCACATGAAGGTCCAAGTACACCTTGGCACCCATCACTTTCTCGATCTGAACGCGGGCCACCGTGCCGACCTCTTTGAGGCGAGCACCCTTCTTCCCGATGATGATGCCCTTCTGACTATCCCGCTCCACGAACAAGTTCGCGTGCACGTCGACCATCGGGACGTGCCCTTCCGGAACCTCCCGTTCGATGATCTCCTCGATCACCACGGCGAGGGAATGGGGCAGCTCGTCGTGGATGCCCTCGAGCGCGGCCTCGCGGATGAACTCGGCCATCAAGGTGGTCTCGGGTTCGTCGGTCAGCTCGCCGTCGGGGTAGTACGCCGGGCCCGCCTCCATCAATCCGCGCAGGACGCCCACGAGCACGTCCAACTGTTTGCCCTTGGCAGCGGAGATGGGCACCACCTCGCTGTCGGGTCCGAGTAGTTCGGACAACGCCATCAGCTGCTGGGCGATGCGTTCGGGTTTGACCTTGTCGATCTTCGTGACCAGGCCGACCACGGGCGTCTTCGGGGCCATCTCTTTGAGCTGCTGAGCGATCCAGCGGTCCCCGGGCCCGATCTTCTCGTCCGCAGGGACACAGAATCCGATCGCGTCGACTTCCGAATACGTGTCGCGCACAAGGTCGTTCAGTCGTTTACCGAGGAGAGTGCGGGGCCGGTGCAGACCTGGGGTGTCCACCAGGATGAGCTGGGTGTCCTCGCGGTTCACGATGCCCCGGATGGTGTGCCGGGTGGTCTGCGGCCGGCTGGAGGTGATGGCGATCTTCTCCCCCACCAGCGCGTTGGTCAACGTCGATTTACCGGTGTTCGGCCGGCCGACAAAACAGACGAAACCGGACCGGAAATCGGAGTCGCTCTCTGGAACGCTCACGCGGGAACCGCCAGATGTCGGACATCGCCCGCGGGGTCCACAGCCAGCGCGTACGCGTCGGCGCTGACTTCGGTCAACGGTGCCAGACCCGGATCATCGCCCACATCGGCACCGGACGCGATGACCGCCGCTTCGAACCCCTCGGCACCGCTGGCCACGGCCATCGCCACCGCCACCTGCAGCGCCGACAGCCGGAGTGAGGTGAGAGCGACGGGACCGGCGGCATACGTCCTGCCATCGGTGTCCCGTACCGCCGCGCCGGTGTCGCCGCCCGATCGAGCCATCGCACCCCGCGCCAACGTCAGCAGTTTGCTGTCCTCGTCGTCGAGTCCGGATGCCGCTGGCCGACTCACGACGCCTCCTCATGTAGCTGGGTGGTGCGTTCGGCGGTATCCGGCTGATGGTCCGCCGTGTCGGCGGTCTCGGCTTCTGACACGTCCCGCTTCTTCTTCCGTTTCTTCTTCTTCTCGAGTTCTTTCTCGGGAACCCGGTGCACCACAACCGACGTGATCCGTACGCGCCCCTGCCGATTCGGCCCGCCCTCGGCGATCAATTCGAGCCCATGCAGTTCCACGACGGCTCCGGGCAGCGGCACCCGGCCGAGGACAAGACCGAACAATCCGCCGACCGTCTCCACGTCGTCTTCGTCGAACTCCACGTCGAACAGTTCCGCGAGGTCCTGGACCGGCAGTCGCGACGACACCCGGTATCCGTCCGTGCCGTCGTCGAGAGCCTCGATGGGCGGGGTCTCGTCGGTGTCGTACTCGTCGTTGATCTCGCCCACGATCTCTTCGAGCACATCTTCGATGGTCACCAGACCGGCGATACCGCCGTACTCGTCGACCAACAGCGCCATGTGGTTACGACTGCGCTGCATGTCGGCGAGCACCTTGTCCAGGGGCTTGGAATCGGGGATGAACTCGGCTTCGCGCATCAGTTCGCGCACTTCCACCGCGGTCGGCTGAGCCGGTGGAAGTCCGCGCTGCACCAGGTCTTTGAGGTACACCACCCCAAGCACATCGTCGGGATTCTCGCCGATCACCGGCAGACGGGAATGCCCCGAACGTACCGCCAGCGATGTGGCCTGCGCCGCCGTCTTCGTCGCCTCGATCCACACCATCTCACCGCGCGGAACCATCACCTCGCGTGCGCTGGTGTCGCCGAGGTCGAACACCGACTGGATCATGCGTCGTTCGCCCGCGGCCACGACACCGGTGAGCTCGGCCATGTCGACCACCTCACGCAACTCGACCTCGGTGGCGAACGGTCCGTTGCGAAAGCCCTTTCCGGGGGTGATCGCGTTGCCTAGAGCGATCAACAACCGGGTCAGCGGGGTGAGCAGCACCCCGATGATCTGTAGGACAGCCGCGGAGTTCACCGCGAACGAGTAGGCGTTCTGGCTGCCGAGGGTGCGTGGGCCCACTCCGATCACCACGTAGCTGACTACTGCCATCACGCCGATGGCCACCACGACACCCCAGGGGGTACCGAGCACCTCGACGGCGTATCCGGCGGCGAAAACCGTTGCGGCAGTTTCGCAGACGATACGCAGCAATACGGTCAGCGCAACGTATTTGGCCCGATCGGTGAGCACGTCGCGGAGTCGGCGAGCGCCAGGACGGCCGTCTTTGACCAGATCCTCGACCCGCGCGGGCGACACCGTCACGAGTGCGTTGTCGATGGCCGCGAAGACGCCGCCGATCGATACCAGCGCAACTGCGGCGATCAGCGGGGCTATATCAGCGGGCACTGGTGATCAGCTTCCCTCGGAGGTCGGTGAGTCGTCGTCGAAACCGGTGCTGTGCAACAGCTTCGTGTCTCGTTGGGCCATCCGGGCGGCACGGGCGCGAGCGCGCCGGTCGTCATACCAGTCTTCGATGATCTGGCCCTGTAGACCGAACATCGCCTTCTCTTCCTCGGGCTCGGCGTGGTCGAAGCCGAGGAGGTGCAGCACACCGTGCACGGTGAGGATGGACAATTCGTGGTCGGCGGAGTGCCGGGCAGTCGCGGCCTGCTCCGCCGCGAACTCCGGACACAGCACGATGTCACCGAGCATCGAAGGTCCCGGCCCTGCGGTGTCGGGGCGCCCGCCCGGACTCAGTTCGTCCATCGGGAAACTCATCACGTCGGTGGGACCGGGCAGGTCCATCCAGCGCATGTGCAGCTCTGCCATCGTCTCGCTGTCGACCAGCACCATCGACAACTCGGCCGCCGGATGTACATCCATGCGGCCGAGCGCGAAGGTGGCGACGTCGATGAGCATCTCTTCCGGCACATCGACGCCGGATTCGTTGGAGACCTCGATACTCACAGGTCTCCGCCCGTCGTTCGGGGCGCGTCCGCGTTCATCGGTGACGCCCGCCGGCCGCGGCACGGCGCTGTGCGCGATTGCCGTGTAATTCTGCCGCTGCCTCATCTCGGCCATAGGCGTCGACGATGTCGGAAACCAGGCGATGGCGTACTACGTCGGCGCTGGTGAGATGCGAGAAGAAGATGTCGTCGATGTTCTCGAGGATGCGGCTTGCGGCGCGCAGGCCACTCTCGGAGTTGCCCGGCAGGTCCACCTGGGTCACGTCGCCCGTCACCACGATCTTCGAGCCGAAGCCGAGCCGGGTGAGGAACATCTTCATCTGTTCGGCGGTGGTGTTCTGCGCCTCGTCGAGAATGATGAACGCGTCGTTCAGGGTGCGCCCACGCATGTAGGCCAGCGGGGCCACCTCGATGACCCCGGCTTCCATCAGCTTTGGGATCGCCTCGGGATCCATCATGTCGTGGAGGGCGTCGTGCAGTGGCCGCAGATAGGGGTCGATCTTCTCGTGCAAGGTGCCCGGCAGGAACCCGAGACGCTCGCCGGCCTCGACCGCCGGACGGGTCAGGATGATCCGGCTCACCTCTTTGGCCTGCAACGACTGCACTGCCTTGGCCATCGCGAGGTAGGTCTTGCCGGTACCGGCCGGACCCATCCCGAAGACGATGGTGTTCTTGTCGATGGCGTCGACATAGTGCTTCTGATTGAGCGTCTTGGGCCGGATGGTCTTTCCGCGCCTGGAGATGATGTCCAGACTCAGCACCTCTGCAGGTGAAGCCCCCGACCCGTCGGTCAGCATGCCGACGCTGTGGCGGACGAGGTCCGGCGTCAACGGGGTTCCGCGCCGCACCACCGAGGACAATTCGGCGAGAACGCGCTCGGCGATCGCCACGTCGGCGGGTTCTCCGGTCAATTTCACGGCGTTGCCACGTACATGGATGTCGGCGGTCAGATCGGACTCGAGCTGCTTCAGATTCTTGTCACCAGCGCCCAGCAGTCCGAAGATGACATCCGGTGACACTTCGAGGGTTGTGGTCACCGTTGTACGCGCCGATGTCCCGTCCGAGTCGTCGCTGGTTCGGGTCGCGCTGTTGTCATCTCTCACGAAGTTCTTATCTCCTGCTCTGCCGCTGGGTTCGATTGATTCTACGTCGATGAAACGCCCGGTTTCACGTCAATATTTCGCCTGTTCGCCGAAGCGGACCTCGCGCCGTCAGATACCCAGTACCCGGACCGTCTCCCGATGACCCCTGCTGCGCGGATTGACGAACACGTCATGGCCCTCGCCGGGGACCACGATCAGTTCCGCAGACTGACCGGCGTGCACCACGCGGTGCACGTAGTCGCGACTCACCTCGACCGGCACCGACTCATCGAGGTCTCCGTGGATCGCGACGACGTGGGCGGGAAAAGGTGCCTGCTCCACCGGTGAGGCATCGCGGTACAGCTGCGGCGCCTGTTTGATCGAGGCCCCCATCAGCGCACGCAGTGACGGGCGTCCGGCGCGTCCACCCGACTGCAGATCGAGCGGTGCCGCTTGAGCGATCACCGTGGAGATCGCTGCTCTCTTGGTCACGGCGCCCAGCTGGGCCACGGCCCACACCCCGAGCTGGCCGCCCGCCGAGTGCCCGATGACGGTGACCCGCGACCAGTCGGCCGCAGACGCGATGTGCTCAGGCAAGGCGTATCGGACCGGGCCGTCGAGTGCGGAGATGGCGGCGACGACGTCGTTGCCCGTGCGTGGCCATCCGCCGCCTTCTTCCCCGACGCGACGGTACTCGATGTTCCAGACCACGGCTCCGCGAGCGGCGAGATCGCGGGCGATGGCGGTCTCGATGGTGAGCCCGAACTCGGTGCTCCAGTAGCCGCCGTGCACGAGGACGATGACCGGCACGCCGTTCTCGGCGGGCGATGCCGGCAGGTAGACGTGACCGAACTGCGAATTGCGTTCGCCGTAGGCCAGTTTCACCCTTTTCACCCTCACCTCCATGGCGTGCCCACCGCCCAACGCGGGGTCAGCGCGCCGATGGCACCGAGCGCGACTGCTGCCGCACTGGAGGTGCGCAGCACCTCGGGTCCGAGCAAGACCGCGACCGCACCGACCGACACCAGGGCGTCGATTTCCGAATCATCGAGTCCACCTTCGGGTCCCACGATCAACATGATCTCCGCAGCGCTCGACAGATCCAGCGCGGCAAGGCTCGTCCGGGCACTCTCGTGCAGGACAGCGACGATGCCGCCGGCCGCGACGACCTGTTGTGCGCGCGCCACGACGTCCCGCGTCGCCGCCAGGTCTTCTACCTCCGGGATGTAGGCCCGCCGGCTCTGCTTGGCCGCCGAGCGAGCGGCCGCCCGCCACTTCGCCACACCCTTGTCTGACTTGGCCCCAACCCATTTCGCCACGCAGCGCGCACTCTGCCACGGCACGATCGCGTCGGCACCAGCCTCGGTGGCGAGATCGACAGCGAGCTCGGACCGTTCAGATTTGGGCAGGGCCTGCACCACGGTCACCCGCGGTCGGGGTGCGGACCTGCCGACGTGATCGAGTACCCGCGCCTGAAGCGACGCCTTGCCTTCGGTCGTGATCACCTCGGCCAGCCCGGAGGTCCCCAGACCGTCGGCCACGATGATGCGTTCCCCCGGCGAAACCCGGGTGACGGTGACGGCGTGGCGACCCTCGTCACCGTCCACGGTGGCGATCTCCCCGGCAGGTGGCACGCTGCCGACCCAGAACAGCGGCGGACTCATGACGGCGTCCTCGGCACAGCCCTGCGTCAGCGCCCGGCGAACGCGTTACGCAGCCGGGAGAACAGTCCCCCGGTGTTCGACGACCCGGCGTGCACCAGTTCGATCTGGTCCTCGAGTGTCAGTTTCCGGAACTCCTTGAGACGCTTGGTCTGTTGCGAATCGAGGCGCGTCGGCACCACCACGTCGAGGTGCACATGCAGGGTGCCGCGTACCCCGGTGTGCAGGTGCGGCATTCCCTGACCACGGATCTTGGCGATCTGCCCTGGCTGCGTTCCGGGTTCGATCACCACGCGGGTGGAGCCGCCCAGGATCGTGTCGATGTCGATCTCGCCACCGAGGGCGGCGTCGACCATCGGGACGCGCACGGTGCAGTGCAGATCGTCGCCGTCGCGGACGAACACACTGTGTTGCTTTTCCTGGACCTCCACGTAGAGGTCGCCGGCAGGACCGCCACCTGGTCCCACCTCGCCCTGGCCGACGAGACGAACCCGCATGCCATCGGCGACACCAGCAGGGATCTTGACGGTGAGGGTGCGGCGCGAGCGCACTCGTCCGTCACCACCGCATTTGTGGCACGGATCGGGAATCGTCTCACCGGCGCCCCCACAGGTGGGGCACGGCCGCGACGTCATCACCTGGCCGAGGAACGAGCGTTGCACCGATTGCACTTCGCCTGCGCCGCGGCAGGTTTCACACACGACGGGCTTGCTGTTGCCGTTTGTGCCCGACCCGGTGCACACGTCGCAGAGAATTGCCGTGTCGACCGTCACCTCTTTGCTGACACCCGCCGCGCACTCGTCGAGGTCCAGTCGCATCCGCAGCAGCGCATCGGAACCTGCTTGGACGCGACCACGCGGACCCCGTCCGCCGCCGCCCGCGCCACCGAAGAACGCCTCGAAGACGTCGCCGAGGCCACCGGTGAACCCACCGTTGCCAAAGCCTCCGAAGCCGCCGGCGCCCGCCGATTCGAGCGGGTCACCGCCGGCATCGACGATGCGCCGCTTCTCCGGGTCGGTGAGCACCTCGTAGGCGGCCGTCACGTCCTGGAAGCGGGTCTGTGCCGACTCATCTGGGTTGACGTCGGGGTGCAATTCACGCGCCAACTTGCGGTACGCGCGTTTGATTTCCTGGTCGCTGGCGCCTCTGTCCACACCAAGGATCCCGTAGTAGTCACGTGCCACGGCGATGCATTTTCCGTTCTTTGATTCATCTCCGGAAGCACCGAGCAGTCGCGTCCGGATGGGTTGTTCAGGTCAGTGTGCGGCGCCCGCACGTCATCGATCGGCGAGTACCTCGCCGACGTATCTGGCAACGGCGGCGACGGACGCGATCGTTCCCGGATAGTCCATCCGGGTCGGTCCGAGCACGCCGAGACCACCGAACACAGTGCCCGAGGCACCGTACCCGGTGGAAACCACCGCGGTGCCACGCAGGTTCTCTTCTCGGGTCTCCTCGCCGATCTGCACCGTCACGGTGCCGGTGTTCTGTGTGGCGGCCAGCAGTTTGAGGACCACCACCTGCTCTTCGAGCGCTTCGAGTACCGATCCCATGGCACCGGCCATCGGCGCAAAATCCGCCGCGGCCCGGGTCAGATTGGAGGTGCCGCCCATCAGCAGCCGATCCGCAGATCGCTCGACCAATGTTTCCACCAACACGGTCGCGACCCGGATGAACGGCTGACGCAGGTCTTCAGGAGCCTTGTTGGCCAGCTCTGCGACTGCATGTGAGGCGACCTCGAGCCGCTGACCGTTCAACGCGGCACCGAACATGTCGCGGAGTCGGCTGATGTCCTCGTCGTTCAGGTCGGAGCCGAGGTCGACGATGCGCTGTTCGACACGGCCGGTGTCGGTGATCACCACCAGCAGCAACCGGGCCGGCGTCAGGGCAACCACCTCGAGGTGACGGACAGAGGACGACGCGAGCACCGGGTACTGGATCACCGCGACCTGCCGGGTGAGTTGCGCCAGCAACTGAACCGATCGTCGGAGTACGTCGTCGAGGTCGACCCCGGAATCGAGGAAGTTCAGGATGGTGCGCCGCTCCACCGGTGACAGCGGCTTCACCTCGCTGATGCGGTCGACGAACAGGCGATACCCCTTGTCCGTGGGAACGCGGCCGGAGCTGGTGTGCGGCTGGGTGATGTACCCCTCGGCCTCCAGTACGGCCATGTCGTTGCGGACGGTGGCGCTGGACACACCGAGGTGGTGGCGATCGACCAGTGCCTTGGAGCCGATCGGCTCCTGCGTCGCGACATAGTCGGTGACGATGGCGCGAAGTACTTCGAAACGACGTTCATCGGTGCTCGACATGAGCAGTTCACCTCCAGCCCTCGGCTTTGGACAATGGGCACTTCACAGCATTCATCAAGTCTACGGCGACGGAGAACCGATACGGTGAACCGGTGATTTTCAAGGGCGTCCGCGACGGGAAGCCGTACCCGGACCATCAGTTGTCCATTCGCGATTGGGCCAAGATCCCGCCGCGCCAGTTGCGGCTCGATCAGCTCATCACTGTCACCACGGTGCTCGCCCTGGACAAATTGCTCTCGGAAGACTCGACCTTCTACGGCGACCTGTTCGCACACGCCGTGCGCTGGCAGGGCGACATCTATCTCGAGGACGGCCTACACCGCGCAGTCCGGTCGGCATTGCGCAACCGGCACGTCATCCATGCACGACTGCTCGACCTCGACAACGTCTCCGAACTGACCCGCGAACCGAGTACCGGGGTCGAGAGTGTCAGCCCGCCAACAGGTCACGGACCACGCCATCAGCCAGCAGACGTCCACGGTTGGTCAGAACCAGGGACGATCCGACCCGTTCGGTGAGGCCGTCGGAGATCGTTCGCGCAGCCCGCTGTTGCTCGTCGGGACGGAGTTCGGACCACGCGAGCCCGACCGAACGGCGGATCGCCAGCATCACCCGTTCGGTGTGCTGATCGTCCGGACTCAGCTGTTCGTGACCGGCAGCCGGTAGTTCTGCGGCCGCCACCGCGGCGGCATACCTGGCCGGGTGTTTGTGGTTCCACCAGCGGACCCCCGCCACGTGCGAGTGCGCGCCAGGCCCGGCACCCCACCAGTCGGCGCTGTCCCAGTAGCCGAGATTGTGTCGACAGAACGCGTCGGGCACCGAGGTTCGCGCCCAGTTGGACACCTCGTACCACCGAAGTCCCGCAGCCGAGAGGCGCTCGTCGATCATCTCGTACCGGCTCGCGAGCACGTCGTCATCGGGAGCCGGCAGCTCTCCCCGGCGTACCCGGCGGGCCAGCGCGGTGCCGTCTTCGACGATCAGCGCGTATGCCGACACGTGGTCGACCCCGGCATCGAGCACCGCATCGAGGGACGAGGCGAGATCCTCGTCGCGCTCTCCGGGGGTGCCGTAGATCAGATCGAGGTTCACATGTCCGAGCCCGGCGGCCCTGGCCTCCCGCGCGGCGGTGACGGCCCGGCCGGGGGTGTGCGTGCGGTCCAGCACTGCGAGAACGTGACCCGCCGCCGATTGCATCCCCAGTGACACGCGGGTGAACCCGGCCGCGAGGATGCCCTCGAAGAACTCGGGCGACGTCGATTCGGGATTCGATTCGGTGGTGATCTCGGCCCCCGGTGCGATGTCGAAGTGGGTGCGCACCGATGCCATGACGCGCCCCAATCCCTCTGCTCCCAACAGGGACGGGGTGCCACCGCCGACGAAGATCGTCGACACGGGCCTGGGCGGATCGAGGTGGGCCGCAGCCATCGACAGTTCACCGTCGAGCGCGGAGAGCCACTGCTCCGGTGATGAGCTGCTGCCGAGCTCACCTGGTGTGTAGGTGTTGAAGTCGCAGTAGCCGCACCGCGTCGCACAGAACGGGACGTGGATGTACAGCCCCAGAGGGGTCTCGGATCGCGACTTCGGGATGAAGGTGTTGGGCATCGTGGTTCGATCATCCCAGTACCGGCGGGCAACATCAGAATCAGTGCGACTGGCGAGGGGCGAACCCATGACAGGACCCGGTGGGTCGGGCGACTTCATCCAACTGCCGAAGAGCGTTCTCGTCTGGGCGATGGCGCGGTCGGTCGGCATCGTGGTCGCCTATCTGGCCGCGTACTTCGTGGTGCCGTGGACGGTGCTCGACGGCTGGGGCGAGGTGGTTGTCGTGGCGGCGTTCCTGGTGGTCGCGGCCCTCACGGCCGTCTGGCAAATCGGGCGGATCCTGCGGGCCCCGGCGCCCGCGGTCCAGGCGATCGAGGCTCTCGCGATCATCGCCCCGCTCTACCTGCTCGGCTTCTCTCTCGGATATTTCATGCTGTCGGCGAGTGACCCAGCGCAATTCAGCGAGCCGCTGTCCCGCATGAGCTCGCTCTATTTCACGCTGTCGGTGTTCGCGACCGTGGGCTTCGGGGACATCACCGCCGCTGTCGATCTGTCCCGCGCGATCGTGGCGGCGCAGATGGTGCTCAACCTGATCGTCGTCGGCGTGGGCATCAAGGTCATCGTCGCTGCCGTCCAGTGGAGCAGGGCACAGAAGAAAGAATCTGGCGGGAAGGAATGACCACGGCTCGTCCGGTGTTGACACCTGAATACGTCGGCGTCGACCGCGCCGATTGACTTCGGCTCAGTGTGAGCCAAAGTAAGCCCAAGTAGACGCATCAAGGAAGGCCGTGGCACTATGGGCGACGTGACTTCTCAAGGGGTGTGGCTCGCGATGCGACGGCACATCGATCTCAAGCGCGTATGCAGCGCTTTCTGTCTTAACTGACAAGCGGCAAGGCCCACGGTCCACAGCCCGGACCGCAGACGGTGACATGCCCGCGCCACGCTCTTCCCTTGTATCAAGCCTTTGCAGGACTCCCCGGTGCCTCGAGCCCAGATCTGCACGCTGCCCGGAGTCCGCCAGACAGGAGAATCAATGACGTCGACCGCAGACGCCCCCGGCAAACCGGCGCGGCGGGCACGTCCGACGAAGCGCCGCGCCGAGGGCCAATGGAAACTCGGATACCGGGAGCCGCTCAACCCCAACGAGCAGGCCAAGAAGGACGACAATCCGCTCAACGTCCGCGCCCGTGTAGAGAACATCTATTCCAAACAGGGCTTCGATTCGATCGACAAACAAGATCTGCGCGGCCGGTTGCGTTGGTGGGGTCTCTACACCCAGCGCGCCGAGGGTTACGACGGCACCTGGACCGGTGACGACAACATCGACATCCTCGAGGCCCGCCACTTCATGATGCGGGTCCGCTGCGACGCCGGTGCGCTGACTGCCGAACAACTGCGCACGATCGGTCAGATCTCCACCGAATTCGCCCGCGACACAGCGGATCTCTCCGATCGTGAGAACGTCCAGTACCACTGGATCGAGATCGAGAACGTCCCCGAGATCTGGCAACGACTCGAGGCCGTCGGCCTCAAGACCACCGAGGCGTGCGGGGATTGCCCCCGCGTGGTCCTCGGTTCCCCGCTCGCCGGTGAGGCCGTGGACGAGATTCTCGACCCCACACCCGCGATCGACGAGATCGTCCGCCGGTACATCGGCGACCCGAAGTACTCGAACCTCCCCCGCAAGTTCAAGACGGCGATCTCCGGCCTGCAGGATGTCGCCCACGAGATCAACGATGTCGCCTTCATCGGCGTCAACCATCCCGAGCACGGTCCCGGCCTCGACCTGTGGGTCGGCGGGGGGCTCTCCACCAACCCGATGCTGGCGCAGCGGGTCGGTGCGTGGGTCGCACTCGACGACGTCCCAGACGTCTGGGAGGGCGTGGTCTCGCTGTTCCGCGACTACGGATACCGGCGTCTGCGTACCAAGGCCCGGCTGAAGTACCTGCTCAAGGACTGGGGCATCGAGAAGTTCCGCCAGGTGCTCGAGGACGAATACCTGGGGCGCAAGCTGATCGACGGACCGGCGCCTGCCCCGCTCAGCGCACCGCGCGACCACGTGGGCGTGCAGAAGCTGAAGAACGGCCTCAATTCCGTCGGGTTCGCGGCGATCGCCGGACGGGTGTCGGGCTCCAAGCTCACCGCCGTCGCCGATGCCGCAGCCCGGGTCGGCTCTGACCGTATCCGCTTCACCCCGTACCAGAAGCTGGTTGTCCTCGACGTCGCCGACGACAAGGTCGAGCAGCTCATCTCCGAACTCGCACCTCTCGGGCTGATCGCCAGGCCGTCGCCCTGGCGGCGCAACCTGATGGCGTGCTCGGGCATCGAGTTCTGCAAATTGTCGTTCACCGAGACGCGCAAACGGTCGCAGGTGCTGGTGCCCGAGTTGGAGTCGCGGCTCGCCGACATCAACGACCAGCTCGACGTCCCGATCACGGTGAACATCAATGGCTGCCCCAACTCGTGCGCCCGCGCGCAGATCGCCGACATCGGGTTCAAGGGCATGCTCGTCGAGGACGCCGATGGCAACACCGTGGAAGGCTTCCAGGTTCACCTCGGCGGCAGCCTCGGTCAGGATTCGGCATTCGGCCGCAAACTCCGTCAGCACAAGGTGCTCTCCGGCGAGATCGGTGACTACATGGACCGCGTGGTCCGCAATTTCGTGAAGCAACGCAGTGACGGTGAGCGTTTCGCCCAGTGGGCGGTTCGCGCCGACGAGGAGGATTTGCGATGAGTACCGCAGTTCGCAGTGAGACGGAGTTGCGCGATCTGGCGGCGGAAGGTGCTGCACTGCTGGGCCCGGACGCCTCGGCACACGACCTGATGCGCTGGACCGCAGACACTTTCGGTACCGACTTCATCGTCGCATCCAACATGCAGGACGCAGTGCTCGTGGACGTTGCGGCCTCTGCCGTCACCCCCGAGCAGTTGAACGGCGGCAAACTCAAGGTGCTGTTCCTCGACACCGGCTATCACTTCGCCGAGACCCTCGGCACCCGGGACGCCGTCGAACAGGTCTACGGCGTCGAGATCGTGAACGCCAAAGCCGAGCAGAGCGTCGCCCAGCAGGATGCGACCGTGGGACGCAATCTGTTCGCCTCGAATCCCGGCGAGTGCTGCCGGCTTCGCAAGGTGGTGCCGCTCAAACGTGAGCTGTCGGGATACCGGGCCTGGGTCACCGGCATTCGCCGAGTGGAGTCCCCCACCCGCGCCAACGCGCCTCTGATCTCCTTCGACGAGGCGTTCGGGTTGGTGAAGATCAATCCGATCGCCGCCTGGACCGACGACGAGTTCCAGGACTACATCGACCGCAAGGGCGTGCTGGTCAATCCCCTTGTGGACGAGGGATATCCGTCGATCGGATGCGCTCCCTGCACCACCAAGCCGATCAACGGCGCCGATCCCCGAAGTGGCCGATGGGCCGGACTGGCCAAGACAGAATGCGGGTTGCACGCGTCATGACAATCGACCAGAACACCGACGTATTGCCCGTCGAGACCGCGGACGAGTTCAGCACACTCGACGCCCTCGAGTCCGAGGCGATCCACATCTTCCGAGAGGTTGCCGGCGAGTTCGAACGTCCGGTGATCCTGTTCTCCGGAGGCAAGGATTCGACGGTGCTGCTGCACGTCGCACTCAAAGCGTTCTGGCCTGCGCCACTGCCGTTTTCGCTGCTGCACGTCGACACCGGGCACAACCTCCCCGAGGTGCTGCAGTTCCGTGACGACGTGGTGGAGCGGCACAGCTTGCGCCTGCACGTGGCCAAGGTCGAGGACTACCTGGCCGATGGCAGGCTGACCGAACGCCCCGATGGCATCCGGAACCCGCTGCAGACCGTGCCCCTTCTCGACGCGATCACCGAGAACCGGTTCGATGCCGTGTTCGGTGGTGCCCGCCGGGACGAGGAGCGTTCGCGCGCCAAGGAGCGGATCTTCTCGCTCCGCAATGCCTTCGGGCAGTGGGACCCCAAGCGCCAGCGACCCGAACTGTGGAACCTCTACAACGGCAAACACGCACCGGGAGAGCACGTTCGCGTGTTCCCGTTGTCGAACTGGACCGAACTGGACGTGTGGCGGTACATCGCCCGCGAGCAGGTGCTCCTCCCCTCGATCTATTACGCGCACGAGCGCGAGGTCTACTCACGCGACGGCATGTGGATGACGCCCGGCCCCTGGGGCGGGCCCGCCGACGGTGAACAGATCCAGAAGCTCTCGGTCCGGTACCGGACCGTGGGCGACGGATCGACCACCGGGGCCGTGTTGTCCGACGCGTCCGACAACGAGGCCGTCCTGGCCGAGGTCGCGGCATCGCGCCTGACCGAACGCGGTGCCACCCGCGGCGACGACCGGGTCTCCGAGGCCGCGATGGAAGACCGCAAGCGCGAGGGATATTTCTGATGAGTGCTTCACCTGATCTGCTGCGTCTGGCCACTGCCGGCAGTGTGGACGACGGCAAGTCGACCCTCGTCGGCCGGCTGCTGTACGACACCAAGTCCGTACTGGCCGACCAGATCGACGCGGTCACCCGCGCCTCGGTCGACAAGGGCCTCGATCAACCGGATCTGTCGCTGCTCGTCGACGGTCTGCGCGCCGAACGCGAGCAGGGCATCACGATCGATGTCGCCTACCGCTACTTCGCCACTCCGACGCGTTCGTTTGTGCTGGCCGACACGCCAGGGCATGTGCAGTACACCCGCAACACGGTGTCCGGCGCATCCACTGCGGGCCTGGTCATCCTGCTCGTCGATGCCCGCAAGGGTGTCATCTCGCAGACCCGCCGGCATGCCGCGGTGATGGCCTTGCTGGGTGTGCCCCGGCTTGTGTTGGCAGTCAACAAGATCGACCTGGTCGACGACCCGGAGAAGGTGTTCGGCGAAATCCGGACCCAGTTCACCGACATGACAACCTCACTCGGTTGGAGTGCCGATCGGGTCGTCTCGATCCCGGTGTCGGCGTTGCACGGCGACAACGTTGCCGTGCGTTCGGAGAACACGCCCTTTTACGACGGACCGACACTGATCGAACACCTCGAGTCCGTTCCCGTCGAAGACGACCGTAAGCCGGTCGGGTTCCGCTTCCCCGTTCAGTACGTGATCCGGCCCCGCACACCTGAGTACCCGGACTACCGGGGGTACGCCGGTCAGGTTGCCGCCGGACGGGTCACCGTCGGCGACGAGGTGGTCGTCCTGCCTTCGGGCACCCGCACCACCGTGGAACGCATCGACACCGCCGACGGTTCGCTGCAGTCCGCCCACACCGGTCGCAGCGTGACCGTGGTCCTCGCAGACGATGTCGACGTCTCTCGCGGTGATGTGATCGCCGCAGTCGCCGATGCGCCAGAACCCATTTCGCAGTTCAGCGCCACGGTCTGCTGGCTCGGCGACAAGGCTCTGCGCCCCGGTGCTCGACTGCTGCTCAAACACGGCGCCCGCACCACTCAGGCCATCGTCGGCGAACTCGAGGTGCTGTTCGACGAGCAGGAACTGGTACTGCGCGATCAGCCCGAATCGCTGGAGCTGAACCAGATCGGCCGGATCTCCGTGCAGACCGCACAGCCGATCAGCGCCGATGACTACAACACCAACCGCGAGACCGGCAGTTTCCTGTTGATCGACCCGCAGGGCGGCAACACCCTCGGCGCCGGACTGGTCGGCGACGCACTGTCGCAGCTGCACCTGAAAGAACTTGTGTGACAACACTTGTGCTGGCCGCCCATGGCAGCCGCGACCCCCGGTTCGCGGCCACCATGGAACGGATCACCCATGGTGTCCGCACCCGGCTCCCCGGGGTCGATGTACGCCTCGGCTACCTCGACCTCAATTCCCCGAGCGTCGCCGACGTCCTCGCGGCCTGCACCGGCCGGGTGATGGTCGCTCCCCTGCTGCTGTCCAACGCTTTTCACAGCAAGGTCGATCTTCCGGCGATCGTCTCCGACGCCTGCGCCGCCAACCCTGACATCGAGATCCGGCAGTTGCGGCCACTCGGAGATGATTCCCGGATCGTCAGCGTCCTGATCGGCCGGCTGGACCAGGCAGGCATCCGCGCCACCGATGGCGTCGTGTTGACCGCGGTCGGGTCCAGCGATCCCACCGCCGACGAGGCCGTTCGGGCCCGCGCCGCAGAACTCGCCGTACGGCTCCGAACACCGTTGGTGCAGACGGTCTTCGCGACCCGACTGGGCCAGGATCACAGCAATCTGCATCAGGCTCTACGGAGTCTGCGTCGCGGCGGTGCACGGCGTGTTGTTGTGAGCCCATATTTTCTGTCCGCAGGATTGCTGACCGAACGCGTCGACGCGGCCGTAGATCATCTCGCCCCGGGGTCGTTGATAGCCGGCCCGATCGGGGCTCATCCCGACCTGATCGACGTCGTGTGCGACCGCTTTCGCGACGCGACCACGGCCACCCCGGCTCCGCTCTCAGCGTTCAGATAGAACGCTTGGTCGCCGCCTTCTCGGTCAGCGGCACCCCGTGGTAAGTACCCGCCAAGGCCGCCCCAGCGGCGAGTAGTGGCGCAGTGTCGCGCAGGGTCCGGGTCATCACAAAGGCACCCTCCAACGCGCAGATGATCGCGATGATGACCTCCCTTGCCGTGTCCGGATGGACGCCTCGACTCTCGAAGTACGCCGTTCCCAGCGTGATCCAGTCCCCGAACACCGATGCCGCTGCCAATCGGAGCGATTCGTCGGCATTTGCGACCTCACCGGCAACGGTGGACACAGGACACATGTTCGCAAAACCGGTCTGCTCGATGTCCTCGGCGGCCAGGGCGAAGGCAGCTCTGATGCCGTCGCCGAGGTCGGTCTGATCGGCGAAGGCCGCCGGGATGATCGCCGCGTAGGCGACGCCCGCGTTCACCAGTGCCTCACGGGCGATCTGCGCCTTGCCCTCGGGAAAGTGATGGTAGATGGACCCGATCGGCGCGCCGGAGCCGGCGACGATCTGCTTCATGCTCAGTGCCGCATACCCGTGTACCCGCATCAGTTCGACCGCCGTGGTCAGGATCGTTTCGCGCGTTCCTCTTGCCATCGACACCTCCGCGTCCCATACTAGAGCAATCGTTCTAGAACGATTGCTCTAGTATCGGGGAGGACACCATGCAGAGAGTGCAGCTGAGCGCAGGAACCATCGAGTATCGCGAGTTGGGAGATCCAGAAGGCCCTCCCGTGGTGCTCACCCACGGATTGCTGATGAACGACCACCAGTGGGATCTGGTGCTGCCACTCCTGCCCGACGGTTTCCGCTACCTGTTGCCAGTGCTGCCGTTGGGCGGCCATTGCATCCCGATGGACCCGGCTGCCGATCTGACGATGCCCGGAATGGTCGGCATCCTGTCCGATTTCTTGGCGGCACTGCACCTGCAGCAGGTGACGCTGATCCTGAGCGACTGGGGCGGCCCGTTGTTCCTGCCCGAGCTCACGTCCGGTGAACGGATCACCCGCCTGGTGGTCTGCCCGGCCGAAGCGTACGACAACTTCCCGCCGGGGTTCCCCGGCAAGGTGGTGAAGGTCGCGATCTCGGTTCCGGGTGGAATCCTGTTCGCGCTGCACCAGTTTCGCAACCGCTTCCTCCGCCGGACTCCGATGGTCCTCGGGCTGATGGCCAAAAAACGCATCCCGGACGACATCATCTCGCGATGGACCGATCCCGGCGTGGCATCAGCCGACGTCCGCCGAGACGTACTCGCCTATTGCCGAACGAGATTCGACAAGGCAGCTCTGATCGCTGCAACCGAGAAGCTGCGCGACTTCGCAGGGCCGGTGTTGATCATCTGGGCACCTGAGACCAACGTGATGCGGCGCGAGCACGGGCATCAGCTCGCCGACCTGTTCCCCAAGGGCACCCTTGCCGAGGTCGACGACGCCTACGTCCTGATCATGCTCGATCAACCGCAGCGTACCGCCGAACTCATCGGTGAGTTCCTGGTGAGCACCTGACTCTCGCCCAGGGCCGCACACACGTGAAAACGACCCGACCGGCCGGCCGGGTCGTTTTCACGTCAGAGCGTTCGCCCAGCTAGGCGAGCGCGGCGTCGGGCACCCGAGTAGCCCTGACGTACACGTCGTCGCCATCCCGCAGGCCCAGCGCCGCGGCATCACCACGGGTGATCTGCGCGTGGAAATCCTCGTTCGTGGCGGCGTTCTCGAGTTCGACCCGCACCTCGAATCCCAGGTACACCACGCGCTTGACCCGCGCCTTGAGCACTCCGGTCTCCGCCGCGTTCTTGTCTGCGGACGCCAGTGCGAGGTCAGGGGTTCGGCCGACGCGGATGTCGTGTGGCCGGACGAGCACCCCGTTCAGCTTCGCCACCGAGCCGAGGAACGACATCACGAACTTGTTGTCCGGCCGGTCGTAGAGGTCTGCCGGCGAGCCGATCTGCTCGATGCGTCCCTTGTTCAGCACTGCGATGCGGTCGGCGACGTCAAGCGCCTCCTGCTGATCGTGGGTGACCAGCACGGTGGTCACCTGGACCTCGTCGTGGAGCCTGCGCAGCCACGCCCGCAGGTCCTCTCGGACCTTCGCGTCGAGTGCGCCGAACGGCTCGTCGAGCAACAACACCTTGGGGTCCACGGCCAGAGCCCGCGCCAGCGCCATGCGCTGTCGCTGTCCACCGGACAGCTGCGCGGGATAACGGGTCTGGAAACCTGCCAGGCCCACCACCTCGAGCAGCTCGTCGACCTTCGCCTTGATCTCGTTCTTGGGTCGCTTGCGGATCTTGAGCCCGAACGCCACGTTGTCCCGCACCGTCATGTGCTTGAAGGCCGCGTAGTGCTGGAACACGAACCCGATGTCGCGTCGCTGTGGGGAGATACGCGTGACATCGTCACCGTTGATGAGCACGGTCCCCGAGTCGAGCTGATCGAGCCCTGCAATGGCGCGCAGAAGCGTCGACTTGCCCGACCCGGACGGTCCGAGCAGTGCCGTCAGCGAGCCGACGGGAATGTCGATGGACACATTGTCCAGGGCGGCGAAGTCGCCATAACGCTTGTTCGCGTCGATAACCGAGATCGTCATACCAGTTCACTCTCCTGCGTTTTAGGGGCTGTCTCGGCCGGGTCTGCCGCAGCGTCGGACTCGTTGCTCGCCTGTCGGCGCTCGATTTGATTGGTTCCGGTACGCCGCTGCACGAGTGTCATCAGCAGCAGCACGATGATGGCGATGATCATCAGCAGCGTCGCCGCCGCGTAGGCGCCGTACTCGTTGTAGTCGTCGGTGTACCGCGACGACACCAGCAGCGTGAGGGTCTGGGAGATGCCGGGCAGATTGGACGACACGATGATCACCGCGCCGTATTCGCCGAGCGAGCGCGCGATCGTCAAGACCACGCCGTAGGAGAGTCCCCATCGGATGGCGGGCAACGTGATCCGCCAGAAGGTCTGCCAGCCGTTGGCCCCCAGCGTTGCAGCAGCCTCCTCCTGCTCGGTTCCGATCTCGCGCAGGACCGGTTCCACCTCACGGACCACGAAGGGCAGTGTGACGAAGATGGTTGCGAGCACCATGCCGGGCAGCCCGAAGATCACCCGGAAGCCGAGGCTCTCGACACCGCCGAACCAGCCTCCGTACCCCCACAACAGGATCAGGGCGACGCCGACCACGATGGGCGAGACGGCGAACGGCAGGTCGACGATTGCCTCGACGACACCTCGACCGCGGAAACGTCCACGTACCAGAGCCATTGCGGTGAACACACCGAAGACCACGTTCAACGGGACCACGATGAGAACGATCAGCAGACTCAGCTGCAGAGCGGAGATCGCGGCGGGTGTGGTGATCCAGTCCCAGAACTGGCCGATGCCGTGCTCGAACGACCGGTAGAAGATGAGTGCCACCGGAACCACCAGCAGCACAAAGAGATACAGCAGTGCGATCACACGCAGGGTGAGTTGCGGGAATCTGGAGACCTTCATCAGTTCGCCTCCTCACGGCGCGAGGTCCAGCGCCCGAGCACTCGCAGGACGAGCAGCACGACAAAGGCGATCAGCAGCAGGGCCACCGATACCGCGGCGGCATCGACCGGTGAGTCGATCTCGAGTTGCTGCTGGATGTATTGCGACGCCACCTGGGTGTCGCCGGGGATGTTGCCACCGATCAGCACAACCGAACCGAACTCACCGATGGCGCGGGTGAACGCCAGACCGGCACCCGAGAGCACCGCCGGAGCCAGTGACGGGAAGATGATCCGCCACCAGATGGTCCAGTTGCCTGCGCCCAGAGACGCGGCTGCTTCTTCGACCTCTTTGTCGATCTCGATCAGCACGGGCTGCACCTGACGAACGACGAACGGCAACGTGACGAAGGTCAGCGCGATCACCAGTGCGGGGCGGGTCGCGTTGAGTTCGATGTCGATCGGACTGCTCGGTCCATACAGGGAGAGCAGTACGAGGCTGGCGACGATCGTGGGGAGCGCGAACGGTAGGTCGATGAGCGAGTTGACGATTCGCTTGCCCGGGAACTCATCACGGACCAGGACCCAGGCCACGATGGTGCCCATCACCACGTTGATCAGTGCCACGACCAGTGAGACGAGGACCGTCACCTTCAGGGCGTCGACCGCGCCGTCGTCGCTGACGGCGGCCCAGAATCCACTCCAACCGTCGTCGAATGCCTCACTGGTGATCGCGGCGAGCGGCAGGAGCACGATGATGCTCAACCACAAACCGGCAATTCCGATGCTGAGCGGTCCGACGCTGCCCCAACCTCGCTTGGGTGGACCTGATGAAGCGGGTGGCTTCAACGGCGTCACTGTGGCGGTCATACCTTGCCTCCGGCGTCGTAGATCTCGGTGATTGCCCCGGAGGTGCCGAACAGCGCTTTGTCCACTGCCGGCCAGCCTTTGAGGTCTTTACCTTTGTTCTTCGCGGCAGTGCCCTCGCCGAGGACCTTGCCCAATTCGCTGATCGTCCACAGTTTTGTGATCACACCGGGGAACAGATCCTTGGTCTCCTCGATGACCGTCGGGTCGACGGGACGGAAACCCTGCTGCGCCCAGAGCCGTTGCGCCGGTGGAGTGAACAGATAGCTGACGAAGGCGTTGGCCGCCTCCTTCTCCTTGCTGAAGTTCACCACGGCGACCGGGTTCTCGATCTTGAACGTCTCGGGTGGGATGACGTAGTCGACGCGCTGCCCCGGCTTGGCGGTGGGGTTCTGGTTCTTGAGGAAGATCGCCTCGTTCTCGTAACTGATCAGCACATCGCCTTGGCCCTGCTCGAATGCGGTGGTCGCCTCACGTCCGGACTTGGGCTGTACCCGGGTGTGGTCGCGGACGAGTTCGGCCACGTAGTCCAGCCCGGCTTGCTCGTTCAGCCCACCGTTGCTCTTCGCGGCGAACGGTGCCAGCAGATTCCATTTGGCCGAACCCGAACTACCGGGGTTCGGGGTGACCACCTGGACACCTGGCTTCAAGAGGTCGTCCCAGGTACGGATGTTCTTCGGATTTCCCTCGCGGACGACGAGCGCGACCACGGACCCGAACGGGGTACTGCCGTTGGGGTACTGCTCGGCCCAGTCCTTGTCCACCACCCCTTCTTTCACCAGGCGGGTGATGTCGGGTGCGACGGAGAAGTTGACGACGTCGGCCGGGACTCGGCGGGCGACCTTACGTGACTGGTCGCCGGACGCGCCGTACGACTGCGAGAAGCCGATGCCCTTGCCCTCCTCGGTATCGCGGAACGCCGGGATGATCGCGTCGTAGCCGATCTTGGGCACTGCGTACGCGAAGAGGTTGAGGTGCCGTGAACCGCTGGAGATGTCCTGGCCGCCGGGCTCGTCGGTGGAACCGCCACCGCAGGCCGAGAGCACCAGCGCGGACACGGTAAGCATCGTGAGGATCCCGGCCGACGATCTCCGAGCGCGCCTTCGCGTACTCGTTCGGCGGGAGAGACGGAAAAGCACGGTTGTGTCCCCTTGTTTCAGGTCGGATGTGTTCGAGTCGAATCAGCGCAGGGCAATGCCCTGGAAAACTTGTTCAGCGACAGAGCGCGTCGAAAACGCAGCGGTAATCGACCGCGAACAACGCCAGGGTGTGGCGTACGCGGTAACCGACGGCTGCAGACATAGGCCGAAGACTAGCAGGATGAATTGGTCGGCAAACTCATCAAAAGTGGGTCGGATGAACCCCTGCTCAGCCGAGCAACAACCAGGCCACCACTACCAACACGATCAAACCGATCAGGGCCATCGTGACCTTCGAGCGAGGCATCAGTGTTCTCCGGAATCGGATTCGGTGGATTCGCGCCGGTCGGCAACCCGAAATGAGGTGTCTACCAGCAAATTCATCAGATAGGACAGGCCGATGGCCAGCGGTACGACCACCGCGGCGCAGACAAGAATCTGGGGGACGAACGACAACGACGTCAGCCACTCCTCGACGCCGTCCCACCACGTTGTCATCGCATCCACCACAACAGCCTAGCCCGATGACTTTTGTTCACCGTGATTCAAAATCGGCCAGGACCGTGTTCGGTGGAGTCGGACGCTGTGCGGCTCGCCTCTACGAGTATCGCTGCATCGGTGGCATGGGGCATCGCGCAACCGCATGATAGAGCGATGACAACCCCAACCGAGGGCAGCAGCATCTCTGACCTCACCGGCAACACGGCGGTCCCGCGTCCGCATGTGAGCCATTCCGCCCTCAGCGGCGCGGCCCCCCATCACTCGGCTCCAGTGGTGCAATCTGCGTTCCCACCCATCGGTGACTACGCCTTCTTGTCCGATTGCGAAACCAATTGCCTGATCGCCCGGAACGGATCAGTGGAGTGGATGTGCGTTCCGCGGCCGGACTCTCCCAGTGTGTTCGGGGCGGTGCTCGACCGTAGCGCCGGACATTTCAAACTGGCCCCCTACGGGGTGAACGTCCCCGTCGACCGACGTTACCTTCCGGGAAGCCTGATGGTGGAGACCACCTGGCAGACGGACACAGGTTGGTTGATCGTGCGCGACGCACTGGTGATGGGACCGTGGCACGACAACGATGCCCGCTCCCGCACCCACAAGCGGACACCTACCGACTGGGACGCGGAACACATCTTGCTGCGGACCGTGCGGTGCGTGAACGGCACCGTCGAGTTGGCGATGAGCTGCGAGCCGGCATTCGACTACCACAAGGGTGGCACGAAGTGGGAGTACTCCGGACCTGCGTACGGAGAGGCGATCGCCACCGCGACCGGTGTGACCGGCGACTTCCCGGCACTCAAACTCACCACCAATCTCAAGATCGGCCTCGAAGGTCGTGAGGCCCGGGCCCGAACTCGTATGACAGAGGGAAGCGAGATCTTCGTCGCGTTGAGCTGGGGCAGTCCGCCCGCGCCGCAGACGTGGGAGGACGCCGCACAGAGGATGTGGGAGACGTCAGAGTCGTGGCGTCAGTGGATCAACGTCGGCAGCTTCCCCGACCACCCGTGGCGAAATCACCTGCAACGCAGCGCATTGACGCTCAAGGGGCTCACCTACTCCCCCACCGGCGCGCTACTGGCGGCGGCGACCACCTCGCTCCCGGAAACCCCCAAGGGAGAACGCAATTGGGACTACCGCTATGCGTGGGTTCGCGACTCCACATTCGCACTCTGGGGTCTGTACACCCTCGGCCTCGATCGTGAGGCCGGTGACTTCTTCTCGTTCATCGCCGATGTCTCCGGAGCGACGAATGGTGAACACCATCCGCTGCAGGTGATGTACGGGGTGGGCGGCGAGCGAACTCTCGAGGAATCCGAGCTCAATCACTTGTCCGGTTACGACGGGGCACGCCCGGTGCGGATCGGCAACGGTGCCTACAACCAGTCACAGCACGACATCTGGGGCACGATGCTCGACTCGGTGTACCTGAATACCAAGACCACCGAAACCGTGTCCGAGACGTTGTGGCCGGTACTCAAGGCCCAGGTCGAGGAGGCGATCAAGCACTGGCGCCATCCGGACCGGGGCATCTGGGAGGTCCGCGGTGAGCCGCAGCACTTCACTTCGTCGAAGGTGATGTGCTGGATCGCCCTGGACCGCGGCGCCAAACTCGCCGCCATCCACGGCGAGACGTCGTACGCCAAGACATGGGCGGAGAAGGCCGAGGAGATCAAGGCCGACATCCTGGAGTTCGGGGTCAACGATCGCGGCATCTTCACCCAGCGGTACGGCAGCGACGCCCTCGACGCTTCTCTCCTATTGGTGCCGCTACTGCGATTCCTGCCTGCCGAGGACCCGCGTGTTCGCAACACCGTACTGGCGATCGCCGACGAACTGAGCGAGAACGGGCTGGTGCTCCGCTACCGGGTGGAGGAAACCGACGACGGCTTGTCCGGCGAGGAGGGATCGTTCACCATCTGTTCCTTCTGGCTGGTGTCCGCCCTGGTGGAGATCGGCGAACTCCCCCGTGCAAAAGCGTTGTGCGAGAGGCTGTTGTCGTTCGCGAGTCCGCTCAAGCTCTACGCCGAAGAGATAGAGCCCACCACCGGCCGCCAGCTCGGCAACTTCCCACAGGCTTTCACCCATCTGGCTCTGATCAACGCCGTGATGCATGTGATCCGCGCGGAAGAAGCTCAGGGCCACGGGATGTTCATCCCCGCCAACTGAACCCGATGATGTGCGGTTCTGGCGACGAAAGCGCCAGGTGGGCACCGCCAGAACCCCACATCATCGGAGAAGTTGCGGCGATCAGACCATCGGCGGGTTGAGTCGAGCGAACCCCTCCTGCCGGTGGTACGGAAAGTAGGGGTAGGGCGCCTCGCGACCACTGACCGCGTCGAGACGGGCGATCTGTTCGGCGTCGAGGCGCCAACCCACAGCACCCAGGTTGTCGCGAAGCTGCTGCTCGTTGCGAGCGCCGACGATCACCGAGGAGACTGTGGGTCGGCGCAGCAACCAGTTGAGAGCAACCTGCGCGACGGTGTGCCCGGTCTCGGACGCGATGTCAGTGAGCACGTCGACGACGTCGAACAGCAGGTCGTCGTCGACCGGCGGGCCCGCATCAGCGGTGGCGTGCAACCGGCTTCCTTCTGGGAGGGGTTCGCCCCGTCGGATACGGCCGGTCAGTCTGCCCCAGCCGAGGGGGCTCCACACGATGGCGCCGACGCCTTCTTCAGCCGCAAGCGGCATCAGTTCCCATTCGTAGTCCCGCCCGACGAGCGAGTAGTAGACCTGGTGCGCAACGTACCGCGAATACCTTTGGCGATCAGCAATTCCGAGAGACTTCATCAGTTGCCACCCCGAGAAGTTCGACACACCTGTGTACCGGATCTTGCCCTGCTGCTGAAGGAGGTCGAGGGTGCTGAGCACCTCGTCGATCGGCGTACTCGAGTCGTAGGCGTGCAGCTGGAACAGATCGATCCGGTCGGTCCGCAGCCGCGTGAGCGCGCGCTCGACGGCACCGATCAACCGCGACCGCGAAGACCCGTGGTCGGACGGCCCGTCTCCCATCGGCAAACTCGCTTTCGTCGAGATGAGCACATCGTCGCGACGCCCTTCGACCGCTGCGCCCAGAACCTCCTCCGAGGCCCCGGCGGAGTAGACGTCTGCTGTGTCGAAGAGGGTGATACCCGCCTCCAGACACACGTCGACGATCCTCCGGGCCTGGGTGACATCGAGGTCGCCCCAGGCTCCGAAGAGTTCGCCCGCGCCACCGAATGTGCCTGCACCGAAACTCAGTTCGGACACCACCAGTCCTGAATTGCCTACACGCCGATACTCCACGATCTTCCTCCTTAATGGAACTCCTGTTCCTTTAGCGAAGGTAGCACGGCAGCTCGGTTAATGAAACCGCGTTCCCGTTACACTCATGACATGACTGAGCCAGGAATGGTCAGGCCCGGTGGTCGAACGGCTGCGGTCCGCGCTTCGGTTCTCCGTGCGACCGGAGACGTACTCGCCGAATCAGGCCTGCCCGGCCTCGACCTCATTGACGTGGCCAGTCGTGCCGGTGTGGGCAAGACCACCGTGTATCGCCGGTGGGGTTCGGCGCCCGGCCTGGTGGCAGATCTGTTGTCGGAGATGGCCGCCGAATCCGTGCCGCGGGCAGACACCGGCACCCTGTCCGCCGACCTGCACGCCAATGCCGCACTGGTGCGAAAGACCCTGTCGGACAAGCGTCAAGGTCCGTTGTTCAAGGCGATCATCGCTGCGGCGACCTGCGACGCGCGTACCGCTGACGCACTGGCGCATTTCTACGACACCCGCGTCGCCGAATGGGCACCGTGTGTACTCGACGGGATCACCCGCGGGGAAGCGCCCGCCGGCACCGATGCCACAGCTGCGATCCGGCAGGTGTCAGCACCTCTCTACTATCAGTTCCTCACCTCGACAAGACCGCTGAAGAAGGTCGATGCCGAACGCGCCGCCGAGTCGGCATTGGCCGCGATCGCGGCGGGCGTGCTGGTCTCAGGCCGGTAGCAGGCCGCGCCGACGCAGCAGGGGTTCGATCTCGGCCGGACGGCCCAGGAGTTCCTGGTGTGCGGCAATGGGGTCCACGCTGTCGCCTCGAGAAAGGGTCGTCTCGACGAACCGGGCCCCCAGATCCGAAGACAGGCCACCGCCGGAGAGGAACCACTGTTCGGTCTCGGCGTCGAGGACCTCGGACCAGATGTACGAGTAGTAGCCGGCCGAATATCCGCCACCGAAGATGTGATTGAAGTAGGCGCTGCGGTATCGCGGCGGGATGAGGTCGGCCGCGGCACCGGCCTTGGCCAGTGCCTCCTTCTCGAAGGCCTCGACGTCGTCGATGTCATCCTCGACGGTCACCCGATGCCAGGCCATGTCGAGGATCGCGGCCGCCAGGTACTCGATGGTGCCGTGGGCCGACTCGACGTCCGCGCTTGCCCTCGCGGCCTCGGCGAGGTCATCAGGGATGGGTTGTCCCGTCTCGTGGTGTTTGGCGTACTGTCGCAACACCTCTGGGTGCAGCGCCCACATCTCGTTCACCTGTGAAGGAAACTCGACGAAGTCCCGAGGGACCGATGTCCCCGATTGCGACGGGTACCGCACCGCCGACAGCAGGCCGTGCAGGGCGTGTCCGAACTCGTGGAAGAATGTGGTCAGCTGGTCCATGGTGAGCAGACACTTCTCACCTTCATCGGGTTTTGTCAGATTCAGTACGTTCACGATCACCGGACGGGACTCGAGGAGCAGGCTCTGATCGATGAAGTTGTTCATCCAGGCGCCACCTCGCTTGCTCGGACGGGCGAAGAAGTCGCCGAGGAACAATCCGATCGAAGTGTTGGTGCGGTCGAACACCTGCCAGACACGGACATCAGGGTGATACGTGGGCGCGTTGTCCAACTCGACGAACCGCAGACCATAGAGTCGGCCCGCAGCGTAGAACACTCCATTGGCAAGCGCGCTGTCGAGTTCGAGGTAGTCCGACAGCCCGCTCAACGAGACCGCAGCATGCTGTTCTTGCTGCCGCGCAAGCCAATACGTGAGATCTGCCGGACCTATGTCGGTGCCGACGGTCTCGGTGATGGTGGTGAGCTCGCGCCCTCCTGCCCGCATGGCCGACGCGATCAGGTCTTTCAGCAGTTCCTCGACGGCTTCGGGACTGGGAGCGGTTTCTTCCGCGATCACGTACTCGGCGTGGTCGCGGTAACCCAGTAGACGTGCCCGTTCGGCACGAAGACGGACGATGTCGAGAATGAGTGCGCGGGTGTCGTTGTTGTTGTCACGCGAACAGCGGTTCACCGACGCCTCGTACAGCCGGACCCGGGTGTCGCGATCCTCCAGCACGGCGAGAGCGGATTGGCTCGACGGCAATTCGAGGGTGAGGAGATACCCGGTGTCGTGTCCTGCATCCTGCGCGGCGCGGCGCGCAGCCGCGATCTGGCCGTCGGACAAACCGGTGAGCTTGCCCACGTCGTCGACAAGCACCGCAGAGTCGTTGCTGTCGTTCAGTATTCGCTGACCGAACTCGGTCGTGAGGGTGGCAAGGCGCTCGGAGATCTGCCGCATCCGAGCCTGGCCGTCGGCGTCGAGACCGGCCCCGGCGCGGATCGCGTCGCGATGGCGCCGCTCGAGCAAACGCAGCGATGGCTCGTCCAGACCGAGGCCGTCGCGGTCTTGGAACAACGTGTCGATCCTGGCGAACAAACCAGCGTGCAGTGCGATGGCGTTGCCGTGCGCGGTGAGCTTCGGCGCGAGCTCGGTGGCGATCGCATTGCGCTTGGGGTTGGTGTCGGCACCGGTGAGGTTGAAGAAGATGCCTGCCGCCCGCGCCAACGCCTGCCCGCTGCGTTCGAGTGCCTCGATGGTGTTGGCGAAGGTCGGTTCGGCGCGAGCGCCGGCGATCTTCTCCACCTCACGCAGGTGCTCGGCCATCGCCTCTTCGAAGGCGGGCACGAAGTCGTCGTCGGTGAACGACGGGAAGTCGGGCAGACCGTGCAGATGGGGACTACGGGCCAGGACCGGGTTAGAGGGCATGGCCCGATGGTACTGCGGTGCTTGACTTTCGGTCCTGATTCCCTCCGGCCTTATTTGCCCTTGGGTTTGTCGCTCGACGCATCCGACGACAGTGCAGCCACGAACGCCTCTTGCGGGACCTCCACCCGGCCGATCGTCTTCATCCGCTTCTTGCCCTCTTTCTGCTTCTCGAGGAGCTTGCGCTTACGGCTGATGTCGCCGCCGTAGCACTTGGCCAAGACGTCTTTGCGGATCGCCCGAATGTTCTCGCGCGCAATGATTTTTGCTCCGATCGCAGCCTGGATGGGAACCTCGAACTGCTGGCGGGGAATCAGCTCCTTGAGCTTGGTTGTCATCTTGGTGGCATACGCGGCGGCGCCGTCCTTGTGGACGATCGCACTGAAGGCGTCGACGGCTTCACCCTGCAGGAGGATGTCCACCTTCACCAGGCTCGACACCTGCTCGCCTGCCTCCTCGTAGTCGAGGCTGGCGTAGCCCCGGGTACGCGACTTGAGCGAATCGAAGAAGTCGAAGATGATCTCGGCCATCGGCAGGGTGTAACGCAGTTCCACGCGGGTCTCGGACAGGTAGTCCATCCCACCGAGTTCGCCACGCCGGGACTGGCACAGTTCCATGATCGAACCGACGAATTCGCTCGGTGCGATCACCGTCGTCTTCACGATCGGCTCGAAGATGTTGCGCGCCTTGCCGTCCGGCCAATCGGACGGGTTCGTGACGATGTGCTCGGTGCCGTCCTCCATCTCCACGCGGTACACCACGTTCGGTGCGGTGGAGATCAGGTTGAGGCCGAATTCCCGTTCGAGTCGTTCGCGGCTGATCTCCATGTGCAGCAACCCGAGGAAGCCGCAACGGAAACCGAACCCCAACGCCACCGACGTCTCCGGCTCGTACGCCAGTGCGGCGTCGTTGAGCTGCAGCTTGTCGAGGGCTTCACGCAAGACCGGGTAATCGGATCCGTCCACCGGGTAGAGACCGGAGTAGACCATCGGCCGTGGCTCGCGGTAGCCCGTCAGCGGGGTCTCCGCGCCATGACGCGCAGAGGTGATGGTGTCACCGACCTTGGACTGACGGACGTCTTTCACACCGGTGATCAGATAGCCCACCTCACCGACGCCCAGCCCCTTGGACGGCTTCGGGTCCGGAGAGACGATGCCGACCTCGAGGAGTTCGTGGGTGGTGCCGGTGGACATCATCTTGATCTTCTCGCGGGGCACGATCTTGCCGTCCACCACACGGACGTACGTGACGACGCCGCGATAGGTGTCGTAGACCGAGTCGAAGATCATCGCGCGGGGCGGGGCGTCGGAATCGCCGACCGGAGCCGGGATCAGCCGCACCACCTCGTCGAGCAGCTCCGTGACTCCGACGCCGGTCTTGCCCGAGACCCTCAGGACGTCGTCGGGTTCACAGCCGATGATGTGAGCGATCTCGGCTGCGTAACGGTCCGGGTCGGCGGCCGGCAGGTCGATCTTGTTCAGGACCGGGATGATCGTCAGGTCCTTGTCCAGCGCCAGGTACAGGTTGGCCAACGTCTGAGCCTCGATGCCCTGGGCCGCGTCGACGAGCAGCACTGCGCCTTCACACGCTTCCAGTGCACGTGACACCTCATAGGTGAAGTCCACGTGGCCGGGGGTGTCGATCAGGTGCATCACGTAGTCGGTGCCGTCCACGTTCCAGGGCAGCCGGACGTTCTGGGCCTTGATCGTGATGCCGCGCTCACGTTCGATGTCCATCCGGTCCAGATACTGCGCCCGCATGTCGCGCCCCTCGACCACACCGGTGACCTGCAACATCCGGTCCGCCAACGTCGACTTGCCGTGGTCGATGTGAGCGATGATGCAGAAATTCCGGATCTTCGCGGGATCGGTGAACGTGGTGTCGGAAAGCCTGGGAATTGAACTCACTCCTTGCAGTGGCCGAGATACCCGTCCAGTTTCTCATGCGCAGGCGCATCGACCATCCATCGGCGGTCTCGACGCTAATGTTCAGGACGTGAGCGTCGAGGAGTGGCAGTCAGAAGGTGTGGCCGGCGCATTGCATCGGCCCGATGGCGACCCGCTCGCCGTGGTCGTGCTCGCGCACGGTGCGGGCGGTGACCACAATGCGGTCATCCTGCGCCGCATCGCCGAAGAATTGTGCGACCGCCGGATCGCGGTCGCCCGCATCGACCTGCCCTACCGTCAGAAACGACCGAAGGGACCGCCGCATCCGTCCGGCGCGGCAGCCGACCGCGCAGGGATAGCCGCGGCGTGTGACGCCTTCAGCAGTCAATCGACCGGCCCCCTGATCGTCGGCGGGCATTCTTACGGAGGACGCCAGGCCTCGATGGCGGTGGCCGAGAACCCCGACATCGCCGATGGACTGTTGCTGACCTCGTACCCGCTGCACCCACCCGGACGACCGGAGAAGATGCGCACCGATCACCTGCCCTCCATCGCCAAGCCGGTCCTGGTGGTTCACGGCGCCACCGACCCGTTCGGCACCACGGATGAGCTGACAGCCGCCGTCGCGATGATCCCGTCACCGACCCGATTCCTCGATCTCCCCAGGGTCGGACACGACCTCAAACCCGATCGGTCAGGCGCCCCGCGGCTGATCGCCACCGAAGTCCTCGACTTCTTCTCGATAGGCTGACGGCGTGGCAGGCACCTTGGGACAGATGGCGATGTCGTTGATCCGTCGACACGGGCCGCGCGTGGTGCGCGAACTCACCCGCTCTGCGGCGACACGGCCCGGCCGGCAATCTGCGCCCTCACCGGGTGGGAACCAGGTGACGCGCACGTCGCCGACGGCCACACACGCGCGGCAGATCGCCTACTCTCCCAGCCTCGACGGCGCAGCCGATCCCGGCGAGGTGGTGTGGACCTGGGTCGAGTTCGAAGATGATCCAAGTCGAGGTAAGGACCGTCCGGTCGTGGTGGTCGGACGGGAGGGACCAGCTCTCCTCGGACTCATGCTCTCCAGTCAGGAGCACCGGCGCGACGACGCGAACTGGATGAGCATCGGGACCGGCGAGTGGGACGGTGCCCACCGTGAGAGCTTCGCCCGGCTCGACCGGGTGCTCACGGTGCCCGAACACGCCATCCGCCGCGAGGGTGCGATCGTCGATCGAGGCCAATTCGATCGGATCGCAACGGTTCTGCGGGACCGGTACGGGTGGCGTTGAATCCGGCCACCCATGTCTGACTCAGGACAGCGGCGCCTGCGTCCAGTTGTTGACGAACTCGAGACCGCTGCGCACGAAGAGCTGCGAGACCGGGCACCGTCGTTCGGTTTCGGCGACGAACTCGGCGAATTGTTGCTCGCTCGCGTCTGACTCGACCACGGCCGACACGGTGACCTTGTCGAAGTTGGCGTTACCTTCGGCGCCTTGCACGAGGACGGCGGTGTCGAGATCACCTTGCACCTCGAACGTGAACTCCCCCAACGCGATCCCGAGGTCTTTGGCAACCAGCGACGCGGTGACCTGATTGCATGACGTCAGTGCGCCCAGAGCGTAGAACAACGGACTCGGGGCCTTGTCCTCACCGCCGAACGCTGGGTACGCATCGGTGTGGAACTCGTGAGCCGAGCCGCCGGAGACAAGACGTTGGGCGACCCCGCTACCGGTTGCGCTGACAACAAACGGGACAACGGATCGCTTTGCTGCAGTGGTCATTGCACGACTGTGACACCGGAGCGGCCGCCCACCGAGGGTTTGGCGCACGGCGAGCGAATACGTGGCGATCACGCCAAACGGGTGATCTCTACCTTCACCTCGAGGTCCTTGGCGCCCGCGCCTGTGTAGATCCCCTTGAGCGGAGGCACGTCGGAGTAGTCGCGGCCCACACCGACCGACACATGCTGCTCGGAGATCGCGAGGTCGTTCGTGGGGTCGTATCCCCACCAGCCACCGGTCCAGGCCTCGATCCAGGCATGACTCTGTCCCTCGACCGTACGGTCGATGACCGCCGACCTGCTCGGGTGCAGGTAGCCGGACACATAGCGCGACGGAATGCCGAGGCTGCGCAACATCACCAAGGACAGGTGCGCGTAATCCTGGCAGACGCCTTTCTTCTCTTTCCAGGCCTCGACCGCGGAGGTGTGGACGCCGGTGGTGCCGGGAACGTACTCCATCTCGGTGTGCACCCATTGGCACACGGCGAGCACAGCCTCTTGGGGGGTGAGCCCCTTGGTGAGGCGTTTGGCCACCTGACCGAGCTGCCTGCTCACCGGTACGTAACCGGTGTTGCTCAGCACCTCGTCGTATCGGTCGATCACCGACTCATGGTGCAGCGATTCCCAATCGAGCAATTCGTCGTCCGAAGGCATTGCGTCGGGCTCGGTTTCGACCACCGACAGACCCGACACCTCGAGTTCCTCGTGAGGAGCATGCAGGTCGAAGGCGGTGACCGCGGTCCCCCAGTAGTCGGTGTACCGATACGACCTCGTCGCGGGGATCGTTTCCACGCGGTTGATGATCACGTTCTGCCGGGTATCGCTTCGCGGCGTCAGCCGGGCCTCGTTGTACGAAGAGGTGACCGGGGCGTTGTAGGCAAATCCCGTCGAATGCACGACCCGCAATCGCCAGCTCACAGTTCACTCTCCTCGATGAATCGGTCGACCGAATCGCTTGCGGACGTATCCGCCCAGGCGACATATGGCGATACGTGAAAGTACTGGGCCGTGACGGCCTCGTTGACCTCGCGGCACGTCTCCTGCAGATCGAGCAACCGGGTTTGCAAGTCGTCCAACAACATTCCCGGCTGCATGAACTCGAGCCCGCTTCGTGCCCGACCCAGGAGACGTTGCGCCTCGGCCTGCGCGCCCACCCGGCTCGGCCGGTTGTCGAGCTCGATCAATTGCTGTTCGGCCAAGCTGATCGCGTGGAACACCGATCGCGGGAACAGCCTGTCGAGGAGCAGGAATTCGACCACCCGGGTGGCATCGAGTGCGCCCCGGTAGGTCCGTAGGTAGGTGTCGTGTGCACCCGCGGACCGCAGCACCGTCACCCACGCCGGCGACCCCGACCGGTCACCCGCGCGCGACAACAACATCCGGATGGTCATGTCCACACGCTCGACCGACCGGCCGAGCAGGAGGTAGCGATAACCGTCGTCGTGGCTGAGGGTGGCGTCGGCCAATCCGGCGAACATCGCCGCCCTGTTCTTGACGAAGGACAAGAACTCGTACGGCCCGAGCTTGCGTGACGCCCGCTCGGCGTCACCCAGACCGTTGTAGGTGGTGTTAAGACATTCCCACATCTCGCTGGACGTGACTTCGCGTGCGCCCCTTGCATTTTCCCGGGCCTGACCCACGCTGTCGACGATGGAGCCTGGTTCCTTCTTCGAGTAGGCGACCCGGTCGGTCAACGACCAGGCGTCCAGCTCCACATCAGCTGGGGGCAGCTCCATCCCCAGCACCTTCAAGACCAGTCGACACCGGCCGTCGGGATCGACCGTGGCGTCCTCGAGCAGTTGGTGTACCGCCACATCGAGGATCCGGGCTGTGTCGTCGGCGCGTTCTACGTAGCGTCCGATCCAGTACAGGGATTCGGCGTTGCGTGCGAGCATCATCGGCGGGCACCACCCTGCTGCGACATCGACTGACTCTGCGTCTGACCGGTCGGACCCTGGGTCTGACTGTGTCGACCGGTCACACCCGCCTGCTGTTGTTGCTGTTGTTGCTGATCCTGCATGGCGGCGGTGTCCGGCCCCTGCTCGGTGGGAGTGCTCGGAGCCCTGAGGTCTTGGCTCCGGACGAGTTCGTCGCCCGAGAGTTCTCGCTCCTCACCCGAGGTACGGGTCGCGAGAACCCAGGTGTCCTTGGAGCCGCCACCCTGGCTCGAGTTGACCACCAGACTGCCCTCGGGAAGCGCCACCCGGGTCAGCCCGCCGGGCAGCACCCACACCGACTCGCCATCGTTGACGGCGAACGGTCGCAGATCCACGTGACGCGGCGCCAGTTTGCCACCGATCTTCGTGGGCACCGTCGAGAGTTGCACCACCGGTTGCGCGATCCAGCCGCGAGGGTCGAGTCTGACCTTGCGCGCCAGGACGTCCAATTCCTCCGAGGTCGCATCGGGACCGAAGACGATGCCGTAACCCCCTGATCCTTCAACGGGTTTCACCACGAGTTCGTCGATCCGGTCGAGCACCTCCTCGCGCTCGTCGTCGAGCCAGCAGCGCAGGGTGTCGACGTTGCCGAGGCTGGGCTTTTCACCGAGGTAGTACTCGATGATCTCGGGAACGTAGGTGTACGTGAGCTTGTCGTCACCGACCCCGTTGCCGACGGCACTGGAGATCACCACGTTCCCGGCACGTGCCGCGTTGAGCAGTCCGGCGACGCCCAGCATGGAGTCGGGGCGGAACTGCATCGGGTCGAGGAAGTCGTCGTCGATGCGGCGGTAGATCACGTCTACTCGCTGCTCCCCCTCCGTGGTTCGCATGTACACCACGTTGTCGCGGCAGAAGAGGTCGCGACCCTCCACCAATTCCACGCCCATCTGCCTGGCCAGCAGCGAGTGCTCGAAGTACGCAGAGTTCGCCACTCCGGGGGTGAGGACAACGACGTTCGGGTCGGCCTCGTTGAATGCCGCCGACGCCCGCAAGGCCCGGAGCAGATGGGTCGAATAGTCGCCGACAGCCCGAACCCGGTGTGAGGCAAACAGATCCGGGAACACCCTGGCCATGGTGCGACGGTTCTCCATCACGTACGACACACCCGATGGCGAACGCAGGTTGTCCTCGAGCACCCGGAAGTCACCGTGCTCGTCGCGGATCAGGTCGATGCCGGCGACGTGGATGCGAACTCCGTTGGGAGGCCTGATGCCCACCGCTTGGCGATGGAAGTGTTCGCACGAGGTGATCAGCCGTTTGGGAACGACCCCGTCGCGCAGGATCTCCTGCTCGCCGTAGATGTCGTCGAGGAACATCTCCAGGGCTTTGACCCGCTGGGTGATTCCGCGCTCGAGCTTCGCCCATTCGCCTGCCGAGATGACTCGGGGGACCACGTCGAGAGGGAAGGGGCGCTCCTGCCCCGACAGCGAGAACGTGATGCCTTGATCGATGAAGGCCCGACCGAGAGCGTCGACGCGGGTGTCGAGGTCGGCACCGTCGTAACTGCCCAGGGACTTGTGGATCCCCCGGTACGGTCCGCGAACCTCGCCGTTGTCGTCGAACATCTCGTCGAACGCGCCGTCATAAGGGCCCGCGGCGTAGCCGTTGAAGATGCCACTCGGCTTCGCAACGCCTTTCGCCGCGGTCTTCTTGGCCGGCGATTTGGAACCGTTGCCTTTCGGCCCGGCCACCTTTGCCGGCTTCTTCTTGCCCGTCGTGGTCTCGGCTGACACCTTGGTACCGGTGGCGCGAGTGGCCACGGCGCGCTTTGACCCTGCTGCAGTTGCCGCACTCATGTGAACATCGTGCCGTAAGTGGCTGGTGTTGGCAGTCTTGCCCGCGGTATCCGCCAGCTGCGCCGCGGCGATTTGGGTGCATACCGGGCCGGCTGGTAACGTAGTGCGCTGGTGCTGACACCAAAACCCGTATCGCTGAGCTAAGGAAAACACACGCGTGGCAAACATCAAGTCGCAGATCAAGCGGAACAAGACCAACGACAGCGCACGGCTGCGCAATCAGTCGGTGAAGTCGTCGCTGCGGACCGCGATTCGCTCTTTCCGCGAGGCCGTCGCAGCGGGCGAGAAGGACAAGGCTTCCGAGCTGCTGGTCAGCACCAGCAAGAAGCTCGACAAGGCCGCGAGCAAGGGCGTCATCCACGCCAACCAGGCAGCCAACAAGAAATCGGCGATGGCTGTCTCGCTCAACAAGCTCTGATCGAGCCCGCCCGATGACCGGGCACAACTGAACTTTCCACACCTCGCTCACCCCGACGATCCCCCACGCGGTCGTCGGGGTGAGCGTCGTTTGTCTTCACCGCGTTCTCGGACCGGAGCCGTTGACCGTGCCGAAACTCCCGTTCACCGGGCCCTAATTCGCATCGACCGTGCCGAAACGCTCGTTCACCGGGCCCTAGTTCGCATCGACTGTGCCGAAACGCTCGTTCACCGTGCCGTAAGTCGAATCGAGCGGGCCTGAGTACCTCAGTGTTGCCGATCGCTACAGCTTATTGAGATGCTCGTGCCCACTTTTCGGCACGGTCGGCGGCTGTTTCGGCACGGTCAGCGGCTGTTTCGGCACGGTCGGCGGGGTCAGCGGCGACGAGAGGGACGCAGATCAGCGACCGCGGCCACCGCGCGTTGCAGACTGTAATCCGCGTCGGCGGCTTGGCCTTTCACCTCGCCGTTCAAGGTCGCCACCACGGTCATCGCCTTGGCGATGGACACCGAGTCCCATGCCGACGCCTGACCCTGAACCTTCTTCACCCGCCACGGCGGCATCCCCAGTTCCGACGCAGCCGAATACTGATCCATCCTGCCGATACCGCGCACCCGGGCGATCGCATGCACCGCTTCGGCCAACGCATCGGCGAGCAGAACGTGCGGGACACCGTGATGATGAGCCCATTGCAATGATTCCAGGGCTCCAGGCCGGTCGCCGGTGACCGCCTTGTCGGCGACTTCGAAGCCGGTGATCTCTGGGCGGCCCGAGTAGTAGCGGGCGACCGCGGCCACGTCCACCTTGCCCCCGGTGTCGGCGGCCAGCTGACTGCAGGCCGCAGCCAGCTCGCGCAGGTCTGCCCGTACCGAATCCAGGATCTTCTCGATGACATCGGGGCCCGCCTTCACCCCGTGACTGCGTAACTCGTTGCGGACGAAGTCCGCTCGCGCCGATGGTTTGAGTGCAGCGCAGTCGTGTTCTTCGACACCTGACTTCCGCAGGGCAGCGACCATGGATTTCGCACGCCCCGACCCTGAGTGGACCACCACCAGCGTGACGCCTTCTGGTGGACTCGCTGCCACTTCGGTGACCAGCTTGGCCGGTTCCTTCCCTGCTTCACCGGCGGCCTCCAGGATCACGATGCGGTCTTCGGCGAACAACGACGGACTGAGCAGTTCTGCGAGTTCGTGTTCGGTCGAATCTCCGGCGCGCAGCCGCGTCACCGGGATATCGCCGGGATTGTCGACCGACCCCCTGACGCCGGCAACGATGCCCGCGGTTGCCCGCTCACAGAGGAACTCGTCGTCGCCCAACACCAGATGCACACTGCTCACCCGGCCATCGTGCCAGAGACCGACGACAGGTCACCACAGAGTGATGGTGGCCATCGGAAGTGAACTCAACTGCTCGGCCACCACCACCATCCACCACAGGGCCGGACCGACGAACCGGACCAGCAACGTTGCCAGCGGCGGGCAGAGCACCACCAGGGCTGCAGCGGCCGTACCCAGCACGGTGATGGGCGGGACCGCAAGTGTCACCGCGATGTTCGCGACGATCGCCACCAGGCTGATCTGACCGCTGATCATCACGACGATCGGGAGGGTGACCACCTGCGCCGCGACGGCGACGGCCAGCACCTCGGCGAGACCACCCGGAACGCGGTGACGTCGAAGCCGATCCACGATCGGCGGTGCCATCACGATCAGCCCAGCGGTTGCCGCGACCGACAACATGAATCCCGGATGGACGGCAAAGGCGGGCCAGATCAGCAACAGCACAACGATGGCCGTACACAACGCAGGCATCGCCTGGGCCCGTCGCCTGACCAGCAATGCGAGCAGTCCCACCGCACCCATCACAGCTGCCCGCACCACACTCGGACTCGGTCGGACCAGCAGCACGAAAACCACGATGGCGCAGGCGATCACAACCACCGAGAGACGGGGCCCGGCGCCCGCCGCTCGCACGGCGAGGAGCAGAGCACCGATGATTATTGCAAAATTGGCGCCCGACACAGCCGTGAGGTGCGACAGGCCGCACGTTCGGAATGCGGTCTTGACGTCCTCGTCCAGAGTCGAGATGTCCCCCAGCACCATTCCGGGCACCAAACCCGATTCCGGGGTACCCAGTGCCCGTGAGGCCGTCTCCTGGAACCGGGTACGCACCTGAGCTCCGGCGCGCTGATACCAGGGCGGCGCACGTACCCGGCTCGGCGGTGTGGAGACGGTCAGCGTGGCCACGGTAAGGTCGGCGCGGCGCGGCGCCGACACCTTGGCGACAGTCGAGAGGGTCTGTCCCGGAACAAGACCGGACCATCCGTCCATCGGCCCCAGCACGGTCGCCGCCGCGTCGGCGACATCCCGGCCCCGCACCGACACCACATCAACCGCAAGCACCACCCGATCGGTGCCGGCGACGATGCGCGGGTCGTCTGACACCCGAAGGGTCATGGTTGTCTTGCTTCCGCGCATCGACTCGGCCGCCAGCGGGTGCTCGGCCAGTTGGTGCTGACGCACCACCAGTGCCCACCCGAATCCGGCCATGGTTCCGGCCACCCCGAGCACCACGGGCAGAACCAGCAGCCGAGATCCGTGTGCTGTCCAGACGATCGCCGCGAGCGCGACCACACTGGCCGATATGCTCGCCGCAACCGTGATGCCAAGGGGGCCAACGATCCCCACAGCCGTCATCGTCCACGCTCCGACCGCCGCGGGCACCAGCCGCACGTCGAGGCCCACCGACGTGGGCGCCCGGACGTCGATGCCGGTCACACCGTGACCTTGTCCTTCAGCTTCTCCAGGCGAGCGGGACCGATCCCGTCGACTTCAGCCAGCTGATCGACTGAGGTGAAGCTCCCGTGGGCCTGCCGCCACGCGATGATCGCGGCCGCGGTGACCGGGCCCACCCCGGGGAGCGTGTCCAGCTCGGCTTCGGTCGCCGTGTTCAGGTTCACCTTGCCCGCCCCATCGGCCGTTCCTGCCGGAGCAGGCCCGGGTGGTGCGGTGCCGGCAGCGGCCGGCGGACTCCCGGCACCGTCCACCGCCACGACGGCACTGCGCATCTGAAAGCCTCCCGCCGGGTCGGTGAAACCGACGAGTACCTGATCGCCGTCGCGAAGTGGCTGAGCCAGGTTGAGGGTCAACAGATCTGCGTTCTGCTTCGCTCCTCCGGCCTTGTCGATGGCGTCGGCGACACGAGCTTGCGGGGGTAACCGGACCAGTCCGGGACGGTGCACCAAACCGACCACGCTCACCACCAGTTCCGCCAGGGGCGCAGTGCTCGGCGCTGGTGGCGCAGTGCCCGCCGGGGCCGGGACACCCGCCGATTCCGGGAAGCTGACGGGGACCTCTGATCCCGCGTCGGGCCCGGCGAACGCGGTGTACAACGCGATCAGAGTTGCCACGACTCCGACCGACACCAAGCCGATCGCCGCTGCCGGGGTCGAACGCCATCGCCGTCGCAGCGGTCCGGCGTCGACGTCGTCGGGGTCATCGGTCCAGTGACCACGTGCGCCGCCGGCCGCACCAGCCGGCGGGGCATCGCCACCGCCGCCGGGCGAATCCGGGTTGTCGTGCATCCACTGCGCCGAACCGAGCCAGGCAGGGGCCATCGGTTCTGCCACCGGGACAGATGGTTCAGGCGTGTCCGACGCGGTCGGCGAGGCCGTCAACCGGTCCAGGTTGCTTCTCATACCCGAACGGTAGGAGGCAGATCTCTGCGTTCAGATCAGAACGCGGCCCGGCGACGCGGGGCTGTGCACAACCCGTCGAGTGTTGACAAAGTCAGTCGACGTCGATGTGGTCGAGCGACGTTGTCACAGCGATCCCCACCGCACCGCTCCCCACATGTCGCGACAACACGGGCCCGAGGTCGGATTGCACCAGTGAGGTGATGGTGAGCTTGGACTGCAGGGAGTCGATGATCTGCTCGGCCAATTCGGGTGCGTCGCAATGCTGTACACCCAGCGTGATGGGGCGGCGTTCGGCGACGTCCACGGCCGTGTCGATCATCTTGGCGATCGCCTTGGACATGGTTCGCTGTTTTTCCTTCAGCGCAAGCGTGCCATCGACCACCCGAAGTATCGGTTTGATCGCGAGGGCCGAGGCGAACAGGCGGGTGGTGGCACCGATGCGGCCACTCGACCGCAGGTTCTCGAGTTGTTGTACGCACAGTAGGCACTCCGTGGTGGACCCCACCCGGATCGCTGCCTCATACGCCCGGTCCATGTCGGCGCCGGTTTCCGCGGTCTGCGCGGCGGCGATCGCCGCAAACCCGACCCCCAGCCCCACGGTGCGAGAATCGACCACTCGGATGCGGCCCTGGAACTTCTCGGCCGCCAGTCTCGCCGAGCCCCACGTCCCACTGAACCGCCGCGACAGATGCACGGCGATCACGCCGTCTCCGTCGCTGAGGTCGACCGCTTTCTCATAGGCAGCCTCGAGGTCTGCCGGGGAGACGCCGGATGTGGTGGTCTGAGGATCGTTGAAGATGTCCGGGCCGATGTCGTCGACATCCTCGAGCAGATCCTGATCGGCGGTCAGCACATGCATGGGTACTTGCTCGATGCGGTACCGCTCGCGGATCGGCGCGGGTAGGCGGGCCGACGAGTCGGTGACGATGGTGACGGTCACAGTGCCACGCTAGTCGCGGTGGCGGCGGCGACGGCATCGCCCACCAGGTCGGCCACCTCCAGATGACAGCCGAACCCCCAGTGGATCCCGTCCGGGTTGCCTTCACCGTCATCGAAGTGGCGTGCCGTCGGCTCCAGCAGGTCGACCAGGGGCACCTGCGCCTGCGTCGCCCAATCAGTGATCGCGCCAACGGTTTTGGGTCGCCCGGCATGCACATTCCCGTAGTACGGACTCCGATGGGTGGACGGCAGGCAGGCGACCACCGGAAGGTCGGGTCGAACCGCGACCAAGGCCTCGTGGATCTTCGTCAGGTAGTCGGTGGTCAACGCGGGCGGCAACGCCAACGGCCATCCGAGCGGCGAGAGTCGCGGCTGCAGCCACCCGTATGCGTTGCGCACCTGCTGCCGCAGTGCCGGAGGACGGATGTACCGAATCTGCTCACGTAGCGCCGTCGGAAGTGGGGACGGCAACGAATCCATCCCGCCGAAGGCGAACACCACGGCCTTGGCCCTCGGAACTGCCGACCAGATCCGCGGGTCCTGGGTGAGGGCCCACCACACGTCACGGCTGGTCCACCCGATGCGCCCGAACAACTCCAGACGCAGATCCAGGCGATCGGCCGCCAGAACCGGCCAGATCCGGGTGTCATCGGCAGGTAGACCACCGGTGGGTCCGTAGTAGGCCAGCGAGTCGGACAGGACCAGCAGGCTGTCGCGGTCCGGCGGTCGACTCGGCGAGTTGCCGTCGCTTGAACTCATCAACCGGTCACTGCACCGCGTCGTCGGCGACCTCGGCCGATGCGTTCCACACATCGAGCCGCCACGTGGTCTCGTCGTCGGCGCCGTGACCGCTCAGCTGGACCCAACTCGTGTTGGCGAGACCCCCGAGCACGGGCCAGTGGCTCACCGGCAACCGCAGCAGGCCCGCAGTCATCGCAGCGATGACCCCGCCGTGAGCAACCAGGACCACGGGGGCGTCCGCGTCGTCTCCGCGACCCCAGTCCCCCAACTCGGCCACGAGTTCGTCGACCACCGGCATGCTGCGCTGCGCCACATCGGTGCGACTCTCGCCACCGGGCGGTCGCCATGAGGCATCGTCGCGCCACACCTTGCGGGCCCCGGGCATCTGCGCATCCACTTCATGGTGGGTCAGACCCTGCCACTCACCGAGATGGGTTTCGCGCAGACGCCGATCCGTGGCAACCTCCACACCCACCTGATCCGCCAGGGCGGCCGCAGTGTCGCGGGCCCGCCTCAGATCAGACGAGATGATCAACCGAGGGCCGCGCGCAGCCAGCACCTTCGCCGCCGCGGCGGCCTGCCGGACTCCGAGTTCGGACAGGTCGGTGTCGAGTTGTCCCTGCATGCGACTGCCTGCGTTGTAGTCGGTCTGACCGTGACGCAGGAGAAGCAGTCGTCGTACAACCGGGGTCATCCGTTCGATGCTCGAGTCGTGACCGTCCGGCCGAATCGACTCATTCACCAAGGTCACCCCGATCGCTGTCACCGGCTTCCACACTGGACTCGATTCCGGGGATCTCGATGATCGGGCAGTCTTTCCACAGTCGTTCGAGAGCGTAGAACTCACGCTCCTCGTTGTGCAGCACGTGGATCACCACATCGATGTAGTCGAGAAGGGTCCAGCGGCCTTCTCTGGTCCCCTCCCGACGGACAGGCTTGTTGCCGGCCTCGCGGAGCTTTTCTTCGATCTCGTCGGCGATCGACGCGACCTGACGTTCGTTGTCGGCCGATGCGATCACGAAACAGTCGGTGATCACGAGCTGTTCGGACACGTCGATCACGATGACGTTGGCGGCCAACTTGTCGGCGGCCGCGTGGGCGGCCACGGTTGCCATGGAAACCGCCTCGGATGACGCTGTCACTGAATGCCTTTCGATTGGTATAACTTTCGCTTGCTGATGTACTGAACCACCCCGTCGGGAACGAGGTACCACACCGGTCGGCCGGTGCCGGCTCGCATCCGGCAGTCGGTCGAAGAAATGGCCAGCGCCGGTATCTCCATCAGATGAAGGGTATCGGGCGGCAGCTTGTCGAGGTGCTGGTCGAGATGCGCGGCGCCGAGTTCATACCCTGGCCGACTCACGCCGACGAAGCTGGCGAACTCGAACAGACCCTCCCAGTTCTGCCACGACAGGATCGATGCCAACGCGTCGGCGCCGGTGATGAAGAACAACTCCGCGTCCGGGTTGAGGGTGTGCAGGTCGCGAAGGGTGTCGACGGTGTACGTGTCCCCGTGGCGATCGATGTCGACCCGACTCACCGAGAACCGGGGGTTGGCCGCGGTGGCGATCACCGTCATCAGGTAGCGGTCTTCCGGTGGGCTCACGTTCCGGTCCGACCGGTTCTTCTGCCACGGTCGTCCGGTGGGGACAAAGATGACCTCGTCCAGTTCGAACCGGTCGGCGACCTCACTCGCCGCCACCAGGTGACCGTTGTGGATCGGGTCGAAAGTGCCGCCCATCACCCCGATCCGTCGACCGCGCGGCTGCTGTCGGTCTGGCGCGATCTCGGGCATAGGGGCTGAGTGTACTGAGCACGTGAGGTCCACAGCAGATCAGACCGGCAGCAGGTTGGCGATGACCTTGGCGAGTTGGCCGGCATTGCGACATTCGTGCATCTCGATGACCGCCGAGTAGGTGCCGGCCACCGAGTCCCCCGTGTCCCAGTTCACCGCGGCTTCCGGATTGAGCCAATAGGCATGCCGGGTGCTCTCGACCATGCGCGTGAGCGCGTCGAGTTGGGGGTCGTGGTAGTTGTTGCGCCCGTCGCCCAGGATCAGCAGTGCGCCCCGGCGCGTGAGGGCATCCAGGTGGTCGTCCGCAAACCCGCCGAACGCGTGACCGTAGTCCGAGTGACCGTCGCGGGTGATTAATCGGGCGCCGGCGAGCATCTCGCGAACAGCTGTCGCGAAGTCGAGATCGGGCCCGTCGAAATGCTCGGTGACCTCATCCACGGTGTCGACGAACGCGAACACCCTGACCTTCGAGAACTGTTGGCGTAGGGCGTAGACGAGCTGCAGGGTGAACTGCGAGAACCCGGCCACCGAGCCCGAGACATCACACAGGACAACCAATTCGGGCCTGCCGGGCCGAGGTTTGCGGCGCACCAGGTCGATGGGCACACCGCCGGTGGACATCGACGCCCGCAACGTTTTGCGTACGTCGATCGAGCCACGGTGGGCGCGTCGCCTGCGGATCTCGAGGCGCGCTGCCAGTAGCCGTGCCAGCGGAGCGATGGTGCGACGGACCTCCGCGAGATCAGCTGCGCCGGCAGAGAGGAAATTGACCCGTTCGGGAAGATTGGGGACCGCGTACTGCGAGACCTGCTCGCGGCCGTTCCGCTGGGCCATCCGGCGCCTGGTCTCCGCTTCGATCAACGACCTGAACTTCTGTACCCGGTCGGCCGCTGCCCGCCGGTACAGCGGTTCGGTGCCGGCGGTCTCGTCGCCCGCGCCGGCCGCCATGGCGGCGGCGATCTGCGCGATCAGGGTCTGGGGATTGATCGTCGACATCGCCTGATATGTCGAGAACGCCGGACCGCGATTGGATCGGTAACTGCCGAGCTGCGCCACAGCCATCGCCGCGAAGGCGGCGAGTTCGGCCTGCGCCTGCGGTGAGTCGTCCGCTAGCAACTCGGCGAGCCGTTCACGCACCGCGTCCACGTCGATGTTCCCCTCGGCGTCAGGGGCGAAGGCGTCGTCGTCGACGCCGCTGCGTTCGCCCATGCCCAACGGGAACCAGAGGTCGAAGACCGAATCGAACACTCTGCGATGTCCGTTGTCGTGCAGGAGTGTGCACGCCATGCCCTCACGGAAGCTGTCCCGGTCGAGCAGATCCAGCACTTCCGTCGCCTGGCCCGCATCGATCAGGTTGGCCGGTCCGACGACGATGCCGCGGGCCCGCAGATCATCCACGAATCCGGTGAGCTGGCTGATGAACGGGGCATCCACGGGCGCGCTCAGCTCAACTTCAGCTCTTTGAGCGCGGTGGCCAGGTCGGGACGATGTTTGAGGACCACGCCGAGGGTCTTCGCGATGACCCCGTCGTCGATCCGTGACCCGGGCTTCTCCCCCACTCCCAAGGCCAGCAAGGTGTTGGCCCAGTCGATCGTCTCGGCAACCGATGGCTTCTTACGAATGTCGAGGGTGCGGAGAACTCCGATGATGCGCACCAGTTCCTTCGCGACGGATTCGGCGAGCTGCGGGACGCGACTGGCGAGGATCTCGCGCTCGCGGACCGCATCGGGGAAGTCGATGTAGAGGTACAGGCAGCGTCGCTTGAGGGCTTCGGACAGTTCGCGCGTCGCGTTGGAGGTGAGCAGGACGATGGGCCGCCGGTCGGCGGTCACGGTGCCCATCTCCGGAATGGTGATCGCGAAGTCGCTGAGCACCTCGAGCAGCAGGCCCTCGATGTCGACGTCGGCCTTGTCGACCTCATCGATCAGCAGCACCGTCGGGCCGGGCTGCGAAATCGCTTTCAGCAGTGGCCGGGGCAGGAGGAACTCGTCCGAGAAGATGTCGGCTTTCGTCTCGTCCCATCCGCGCTGCCCTGTCGCCTGGATGGCGAGGATCTGCTTGGCGTGATTCCACTCATACAGTGCGCGAGCCTCGTCGATGCCCTCATAGCACTGCAGTCGCACCAGATCGGCGTTCGTCGACTGCGAGATGGCGCGGGCGAGTTCGGTTTTACCCACACCGGCCGGTCCCTCGACCAGGAGCGGTTTGCCCAGCCGGTCGGCAAGGAACACCGACGTGGAGGTCGCGTCGTCGGCGAGATAACCGACCCCGGCGAGCGTTTCGCGGACGCCGGGCACATCGGTGAAACTAGGCTGTACGCCCACAGGTCACTCCTCAGGATCGAAAATCAGGTGTCGGCCGGCTCGTCCACCGGGTCAGCGAGGCCGCGTCTGGCCGTTCCCCCACGCGATCCACTTCGTGGACGTGAGTTCCGGGAGCCCCATCGGTCCACGGGCATGCAATTTCTGTGTGGAGATACCGATCTCGGCGCCGAAGCCGAATTGTTCACCGTCGGTGAATGCGGTCGACGCGTTCACCATCACAGCGGCAGCATCGACGCGATTGGTGAACTCTTCGGCGGCAGCGAGATCCGTGGTGACGATGGCCTCGGTGTGGCTGGTGCCGTACCGGTCGATGTGGTCGATCGCCTCGTCGATCCCACCCACGATCTTCACAGCGATGTCGAGGGTGAGATATTCGTCGGCCCAATCCTGCTCGGTCGCCGGAACCATGCCCGGTTCGTCCCCGTGGATGGTCACCCCCGAGGTCTGCAAGACCTGGGTCAGGCGCGGCAGTGCGGTCTCCGCGATGGCCCGGTCGACCAAGACGGTCTCCGCGGTGTTGCACACGCTCGGCCGGCGGGTCTTGGAGTTGATCACCAGATCCTCGGCCATATCGAGGTCGGCGGCGGCGTGAATGTAGATGTGGCAGTTGCCCGTACCGGTCTCGATGGTCGGCACGGTCGCGTTCTCCACCACTGCCTTGATCAACCCTGCACCACCACGTGGGATCACCACATCGACCAGTCCACGAGCCCGGATCAGATGGGTCACACTCGACCGGTCGTCGGACGGGAGCAGTTGGACGGCATCAGCGGGTACACCAGCGGCGGTCAGCGTCTCGCGCAGGATGCGTACCAGCTCTGCGTTCGAACCCGCCGCGGACGACGACCCACGAAGCAGCGCTGCGTTACCCGATTTCAGCGCGATGCCGAATGCGTCGACGGTGACGTTGGGCCGCGCCTCGTACACCATCCCGACGACACCGAGGGGCACCCGGACCTGACGCAACTGCATCCCGTTGGGCAGCGTCTTGCCCTGGATGACGTCGCCGATCGGATCGGGTAGGACGGCGACTTGCCGCAGGCCCTGGGCGATGCCCTCGACGCGGTCGGCGGTCAGACGCAGGCGGTCGATGAGACTGGCCTCCACACCCGCAGCCTCGGCCCGGGCGACATCCCCGGCGTTCGCCGCCAGAATGGCATCGGTCTGGACGAGAAGGGCCTCCGCTGCGTCATGCAGCACCTGGTTCTTCTGGATGGTCGTCAGTCGGGCCAGCACCCTGGACGCGGCTTTCGCCGCGGTCGCCTGGGCACGAACGATCTGTTCGACATCAGCCGCAGTGGTGATGGAAGCACTCATCGGTCCAGGATAAGGGTTCGGGGAGTTCATCCCTGATCGACGTCATCCTGGCGGCCGTCTTGTGCGCTGTCGAACGAGCCATGGCGGCCCGCTCCCCCTGCGAACCGCGAAGCGCCGGCCACGGTGTCGCTTGCCAACGACGTCAGTCCATGCGCGAACTCATTGCTCAGTGCGTCTCTCTCTGTCATACCTTCCTGCTCGATCACCGACAGCCGGTCCTGACGTAGACACGTCTGCGGGAAGGCAGCGATCTCGCGCGCGAGCAGCTTCGCGGCGCGCACCGCTTCGCCGTGCGGCACCACCCTGTTCACCAAGCCGATGTGATGAGCTTCCGCCGCCGAGACCGCTCGTCCGGTCAGGATGAGGTCCATCGCATGCGAGGTGCCGATCAGGCGCGGCAACCGTACGGTGCCGCCGTCGATCAGCGGCACACCCCAGCGGCGACAGAACACACCGAGAACAGCGTCGTCCTCGGCTATCCGCATGTCGGCCCACAAAGCCAGTTCGAGCCCGCCGGCGACCGCGTGTCCGCTGATGGCCGCGATCACCGGTTTGGTCAGTTGCATTCGCGTCGGTCCCATCGGGCCGTCGCCATCGGGCTCCACCCGGTTGACCTTGTCTCCTGTCGCGACCGCTTTGAGATCTGCACCAGCGCAGAAGGTTCCGCCTTCTCCGTGCAGTACCGCGACCGCGGCGTCGGAGTCGGCGTCGAATGCGCGAAAGGCGTCCGCCAGCGCTGCGGCGGTCTCGCCGTCGACGGCGTTGCGCACGTCGGGCCGGTTGATGCCGATCATGGTGACCGATCCTTCGCGGCGCACCACCACTGTGTTCGTCATGTGTCTCCTTGGCCGGGTGGGTCCGAACGTATCGCCGAAACCGCAGCGGCGATACCACTTCGCGCAGCCAGACTTACCTGGGGGAAGCGACGTATTCCGTCGCTCTGGCTGCGGACCGGCGTGCCGCCGACTGCAGATCCGATCCCGCGGCCAGGTATGCGGCGAGAGAACCGACGAAGTGGTCACCGGCTCCCGTGGTGTCATGTGCGTGCACCTTCTCGACGTCGAATGTCTCGACCGAGCCGCCCGTGGCAACCACCACGCCGCGTGCGCCGAGAGTGATGACCACCGAGCGCGCCACCTCCAGGAGTCGCCGGGCCATGTCACCGGGATCAGTGAGCCGTCGGTCGTCGCAGTAGTACTCGGCCTCCATCGCGTTGACCACCAACGGGTCGGCCGCGCTCAAGATGTTGTCGTCCAGCGGGGCGACCGGGCTGGGGTTGAGAATGAAACGACAGTCGCCGGCTTCGGTCCATTTCACCACGGCCGCCGTGACCGATCGTGGTGATTCGAGTTGCGTCAGAACAACTTTCGGGGCAAGAGCGTCGAGCGCAGCGGTGACGTGGTCCGCCGAGACCCGATCATTGGCACCGGAGATGACGATGATGCTGTTGTCGCCATCGGAATCGACCTCGATGACGGCGCGGCCACTGGCGCCGGCCATCTCGACGACGTGGCGGGTGTCCACGCCGGCGGCGTCCTGGTGCCGGCGCATCGTTGTACCCGCGTCGTCGTCGCCCACTGCACCGATCAGGGCGGTGGGGCCGATGTCTGCTGCCGCGAGTGCCTGATTCGCCCCTTTACCGCCGGGCCGTTCGACGTAGCTCGTGCCCATCACCGTCTCGCCGACCCGTGGCCGGCGGTCGGTGCGGACCACGAGGTCCAGGTTCAACGTGCCGACCACTGCGACCAGTGACGAGCCTACGTCCGATGCTGTTGCTGTTGCTGTCTCGGGACTACGCATGTCTGCAATTGTCCCCCGACGACCGCGCCGTTGTCGCCGTCCTGACCCAAGGCGGAAGATCAGGCACGCTCGACCAGTATCTCGGCCCGATCTGCGGACGGCATTCAACAGGTGGCCAGGGCCTTTCGGAGCACGGGATACGACGCGCGGTCGAGATACAGCCCGTACGCTCGCACCACCCTGACGAACTGGGTCGCATACTGGCAGTGGAACGCCGCGTTGGCGGGCATCCATCGCGAGGGCTGCTTGTCGCTCTTGTCCTGGTTCGCTTCCCCGTCGACCGCCACCAGATTCGCGGGATCGTTCGCAAACCGTTGTCTCACAACGGCCTCCCAGCGACGCGCACCCATCGACCATGCGTAGGCCAACGGCACGATGTGGTCGATCTGCACCTTGGCGCCGGACCCTTTGCCCCGCCGGAAGACAATCCAGCGCCCGCTGTACGGGCTCTGTAGTTCACCGGAGGCCACTGCTCGCGGGCAACTGTCGATAGCCGTGAACACCTTGTCGCGCAGGTCTCGATCAAGGATGTCGTTGCGGGTGTCGCATCCGTTGCCCGCACCGCGCGCATCGGTACCGTCGGTCCACGCCTCGCCGAAGGAGCTGCGTTCGTAGTCGGTCGATTCCGGGCGCTCCGCGAGTGCCGGGATCAACGCCAAGTCGGCCAGAACCGCTCGGGCATCGGTGGATGCGATGTGCGAATCCACACCGGAGAGCCCGTCGGTCGCCGCGAACACCGCCGCCATCGCGAAGGCGAACAGCGCCACCCACCACTTCAGGGCAACGGTACCGCCGTCACGACTTGTCCAGATAGGCCAATCGGACGGGCCCGAGGATCGAGTCGACGAGACCCGCCATCGGCTTGTGGTCGACGAGCGTGAGGTCGCGGCCCACCACTTCGTCGGCCAGCGCGCGGGTGTCCTCGATGAGGTCGCCGTCGGTGAGGAGAGAGAGGAACTTGAGCGACGACGTCTGCCCCGATTGGAGGGAGCCAAGCAGATCACCTTCCCTCCGCTGCGCCAGGTCGACGATCGACAACGCGAACCCGTCATTGGACTCCGCGACAGCCCGTAACCGTTCCATCGCCGGCGACATCTCCGACGCACCGGTCACCAGAAGACACAATCCGGGCAGACCACCACGGCCGACGCGGCCCCGCAATTGGTGCAGTTGACTGACCCCGAAACGCTCGGCGTCCACGATCACCATGGTCGTGGCATTGGGCACGTCCACTCCGACCTCGATCACCGTTGTGGACACCAAGATGTCGATATCCCCAGCGGTGAAGTCGGCCATCAGCAGGGCCTTCTCGTCCGCGGGCAGTCGACCGTGCAGAAGGCCGAGGCGATGAACACCCAGCGGCCCCTCGCTCAGCGTCGTGAACATGTCCACCGCGGACGTGGCCGGCTCGGCTGCGGCTTCGGCGCCTTTGCGTTCCGACTTCTGCCCGGCCGCAGTCCCGTCGTCGCCGATCCGGGCGCACACCACGTACACCTGTCGACCGGCCTCGACCTCCTCGTTCACCCGCTCCCAGACACGCTGGACCCACTTCGGATTCCCACGTGGGACCACACTCGTGGTGATCGGTTGACGACCACGCGGCAGCTCTCGGAGCGTGGAGGTCTCGAGATCTCCGAACACGGTCATGGCCACAGTGCGCGGGATGGGCGTCGCGGTCATCACCAGCAGATGCGGGACGATTCCGTCGCGTCCACGGGACCGCAACGTATCGCGCTGTTCCACACCGAATCTGTGCTGCTCGTCGACCACGACAAAACCGAGGTTGAAGAAGTCGACGTGTTCCTGGAGGAGCGCGTGGGTGCCGATCAAGATGCCCACCTGGCCGGTGACGGTTTCCAGAAGCGCGGTGCGTTTGGCCGCCGTCTTCATGGATCCGGTGATCAGCGCGATCCGCGTGGCTCCCTCCTCCCCGTCGAGCTCACCTTCGCGCGCGAGTCCTCCGAGCATCGCCTCGAGCGTCCGGAGATGCTGAGCGGCAAGGACTTCCGTCGGAGCCAGCAGCGCGCACTGGTAGCCGTTGTCGATCACCCTCAGCATCACCAGCAGCGCCACCAAGGTCTTGCCCGACCCGACCTCTCCCTGCAGCAGCCTGCTCATCGGCGCGACGCTGGACTGATCGGCCGCGGTGATCGGGGCTGCGAGGTCGGCGCTGATCTCGTCGATCACAGCCGCCTGGCCTTCGGTGAGAGTGAAGGGCAGCCGCGCGATCATCTTGTCCTCGAGGCCACCGGGTACGTGCCGACAGACAGGGCCGGCCGCACCGCGGTCGACGTGGCGTCGCTGCGCCAATGCCAGTTGCAACGCGAGCGCCTCGTCGAACTTGAGCCGGGCACGCGCTTGGTCGATGTCGTTCTGCCCCTCGGGTACGTGAATCTTGCGAAGCGCCTCGTCCGCACCGATCAACCCGCGGGCGAGCCGCTCGGTGTCGGGCAACGGGTCGTCGATCGGATCGAGTTGGCCGAGAACGGCGCGCACACATTGCCAGATGGTCCACGCCTGCAACTTGGCCGTGCCCCGGTACACGGGGATCACATCGCGCAGGAATTCGGAGAAATCGATCGACCCATCTTTTTCTCCGCCGCCGTCTCCTGCGTCCACCGCAAGCGCTTTGGCGATCCCCGCCATCACCGCCGACCCCACCGCGTCGTCGGCCTCGATCGAGGTGCCGTCCTCTGGCAGCAGCAGCCAGTTCGGGTGGGTGAGCTGTAGTTCGTCGCGGAAATACTTGACCTCGCCGGCCATCATCACCCGTGTCCCCTTGGGGAGTTTCGCGGCGATCCACGGCGAGTTGAAGAAGGTGACAGCGATCCGGACGTTCCCGTCGAAGACCACGAGTTTGACCATTTTCCGGCGGGAATTGCGGATCGGGATCGTCTTGTTCTCCTCGACCCGGGCCACCACGGTGAGGCGCTCACCGGGTTCGGGTCTGCGCTCGCCCGAGAGATCACCTTGTTTGACGTAGCGGTCGGGAACGTAGCGTAAGAGCTCACCGACGGTCTGCACCTTGATCTGTTCCTCGAGCATGTCGGCGGCTTTGGCGCCGAGCACCGTCTCGAGCGAGTCGGACAGCGAAACCACTAGCGTGCCATGCCTATTCGACTCCGACCTGCAGGAGCTCGCCGACCTGGCCGCCGGGGTAGCTGACGAACTCGACCCCGGGGTGGTTGGTGTTCACGTGGTGCTCGAGCTGCTCCAGAACCCCTGGTTCGAGGTTGCGGCCCGCCAGCACGCTGACCATCTCGCCACCCGTGCTGAGCAGCAGATCGATCAGACCTGTCGCAGCGCCGAGGATCTCCCTGTCGATCACCAGGACTCCGTCGCCGATGAGTCCGAGGTGGTCACCCGGCCGGCAGGTTCCGGCAAAGGTCAGGGCCGTCTCGGTGGCCACCACCACCGCACCGAATCTCGTTGCGGCGGCTGCTTCTGCCATCGCGTAGGCGTCGTCGTCGGCCAGTTCGGTCGGGTCGTGGACGGCCATCGCCGACAGACTCTGCACCATCGACCCGCCCGGGAGGATGACCACCGAGCGCTCCCGCGAGCGGGCAGCGGCGGCGACGGCGACGAGTTCCTGGGCCGGCAAAGCCCCATTGCCCATCAACACCACATGTGCACTGTCGACCTCGATGATCGCCTTGGCCAACGCGTCCGCATCCAGTTCACCGGCACCGTCGGTGTCGGCGCGGACCACCACGGCCCCCTCCTGTTCGAACAACTCGGCAGCCTCGTCGCCGGTGACGACGGCGACGACGGCACGTTTACGTTTGGGAAGGTGCCCGGCGTCGTCGTCCTGGCCTCGATGGGCATCGAGCAGAAAGCAGCTGATCCGGATGTCGGAGACCCTTCCCAGGGCCAGCCCCGCCTCGATCGCCGCACCCGGTTCACAGGTGTGCACGTGAATCGAGAATCGTTCACCTGCTTCGTCATCGGCGCTGTCGCCGACGATCACCACCGCATCACCGAGATCGTCCAGATCGCGCCGCAACGTCGAGATCTGCTCTGCGGCAGCGCCTTCGAGGAGATACATCACCTCGAAGTCCATCTCATCGTCGCTCTCGCACGTCTCGCCGATCTGGTGTCCGATGCGGTCACCGCCACCGGCCAGCGCGCCCTGATAACGACGGCGGCGTGCAGATACACCGGTGAGTACCTTGACCAGTTCGTCGAAGATCACGAGCAGACCGCGTCCACCGGCGTCGACCACCCCGGCCTGAGCCAGCACGTCGAGTTGGCCGGTGGTGAGGTCGAGATCCTCGGCACAGCCGTCGGCGATCGCCCTGGCGAGGTCGGCAGGCGTCGCCTCGATGTGTTCGGCAGCATTGTGCGCCGCGCGCCGCAGCAACGTCAGGACGGTGCCTTCACGCGGCTGGCTCACCGCGCGCGTGGCCGCGAGCGATCCGAGACGCAGGCCCGCGACCCACAACTGGTTGAAGGAGACACGGCCACCGACGGAGTTGACCTCGGCAGCGTCGGCCAGTCCGACGAGGACCTGCGAGAGAATGATGCCCGAGTTGCCCCGCGCCTTGCCCACGGCACCATCAGCCATCGCCCTGGCGACCGTCGCCGTATCGGCCTCGGCCTGGACCTCACCCACTGCGTCGGCTGCCGCCATCATCGTGTGCAGCATGTTGCTACCGGTGTCCGAATCCGGAATGGGGAAGACGTTGAGGTCGTTGATCTCGGCGCGGACGGCGCCGAGCCCTGCCACCGCACCCTCGATCCAGTCGCGCAACAACCCGGGGTCCATGGCGGGTACACCAACCTGCTCCGTCAATGTCCGCACCTCCCCTCATGTGGTCTGTTCCACAGACTAATCTGAGGGGACGACCAACCGGACCCGGCCGTATCAGCGGGACGGGGACGTGAGGCTATTTGGATCGCGGCCCACCGAGCCGCTATCCTTGCAGGGTTGCCTATCGGACGCCGGCGTCACGCCGAACACCGAGGGGCCATGACCACCAGTTTCTCACTAAGGAGTTCGACGATGGCTGCCGTCTGCGACGTATGCGCCAAGGGCCCCGGCTTCGGTAAGTCGGTCTCTCACTCACACCGGCGTACCAACCGGCGCTGGAACCCGAACATCCAGACCGTTCGGGCCCAGATCGCTCCCGGAAACCGTAAGCGCCTGAATGTCTGCACCTCATGCCTGAAGGCCGGCAAGGTCGTCCGGGGCTGACCCCGTGACCGACACACGGCCGGGATCGACCGTCGGGTCTGATTCCGTCCAGCTCAGCGACGACGGCGTTCTACGGATCGCCGTCGCCTCTGACAAAGCGGGCAACTCCCTGGACCGCGGTTATTTCAACCGGGGCACCGAGGTCTTGCTCCAGGTGGCGCGTGGCGAGATCAAAGCCGGTGCCATTCTTCTGATCGGTACCGGCGCCAACTTCTGCGCGGGCGGCAATGTTCGCGATTTCGCGGCTGCCGACGATCGACCTGACTTCCTCGGCGGTCTCGCCGGTGACTTCCACCACTTCATCCGAGCGCTCGTCGGAGCCGATCTCCCGATCGTCGCAGCGGTGCACGGTTGGGCCGCCGGCGCGGGGATGAGTTTGGTGACGCACAGCGATGTCGCCATCGGTGGTACATCCACCAAGATGCGTCCGGCCTACATCGGGATCGGTCTCAGTCCGGACGGCGGCCTCACGTGGTCGCTCCCCCGGGTTGTCGGAACCGCCCGTGCCCGCGACATCATCTTGACCAACCGGATCGTGGACGCGGCCGGTGCACTCGAACTGGGTTTGCTCTCACGCATCGTGGAAGACGACCAAGTTCTGGCGACCGCAGAGGCCGCTGCATCCGCGATCGCGGCCGGTCCGTGGCGGGCCCTGTCCGCCACTCGGGCACTTCTCACGAACTCCCCGACATCCACGCTGAGCGATCAGCTCGATGCCGAGGCCGCATCGATCTCGGCACTGTCCGGCCAGCCCGACGGAGTCGAAGGCGTCGACGCGTTCGTCGGCAAACGCAAGCCGGACTTCTCCTCCATCAACGGCAAGTAGTCGCCGGTACCAGACTTGCTGTTACGTCGCCGTTCACGGCAGGCGCCAGTCCACCCCATCGGCACCCTGTTCGGCGAGCGCTGCATTGGCACGCGAGAACGGCTTCGACCCGAAAAATCCGCGACTTGCCGACAGCGGCGACGGATGGGGAGACGTGATCGTCGCGACCCCGGGCAACCAGGGCGTCAGTGATGCGGCATCTTTCCCCCACAGAATCGCCACCAACGGCTGATCTCGGGCCGCCAAGGCCTTAATGGCACACTCGGTGACTGCCTCCCACCCCTTGCCGCGGTGGCTCGCCGGGGTTCCGGGCGCGACCGTGAGAACCCGATTGAGCAGCAGTACCCCTTGATCCGCCCAGGGCGTCAGGTCCCCGTTCGACGGCCGCGGAAATCCGAGATCGGAACCGTACTCGGTGAAGATGTTCCCCAGGCTGCGAGGAACCGGTCGCACCTCCGGCGCCACCGAAAAGCTCAGTCCCACAGCATGTCCGGGCGTCGGGTAGGGATCTTGGCCCACCACGAGAACTCTCACCTCGTCGAAGGGACGGGTGAACGCGCGCAAGACGTTGGGCCCCGACGGCAGATACTTTCGCCCTGCGGCCAGCTCGGCACGCAGAAACTCGCCCATCCGCGCGACGTCGTCGGCCACCGGTTCGAGGGCTGTTGCCCACCCCGCATCCACGAGTTCGGACAGTGGTCGCCCGTCGGACATATCGCTCCTCACCGCGGAAAAAGTGCCGATCACCTAGTCGAGCCGCCTCAGGGCAGTTCGATAGTAGGCGGCATTGTTGGCGTACAGATCGACGTTCAGGTCGATGTGACCTTCCGGAACCTGGTAGCCCTGACGTATTTTCGCCGGAACACCGAGCGCCATCGAACGGTCGGGTACCTCGAACTTGAACGGCACCACCGCACCGGCACCGACAATGGAACCGGCCCCGATCCGAGACCCGTTGAGTACCACCGACCCTGAGGCGATCAGACAGTTGTCGCCGATCACGGCGCCTTCGATGTGCGCATTGTGCCCGATGGTGCACCGCGCCCCGATCACCGTTGCGTCCACGAGTGTGCAGTGGATGACCGTGCCGTCCTGGATGTTTGTCCGCTCGCCGACAGAGATGGTTCCGTAGTCGCCCCGAAGCACGGCGCCGGGCCAGACCGAGACCCCCGCCTCGAGCGTGACGGCTCCGATCACCACCGCGTCAGGATGGATGTAGACCCCTTCGCCCAATTGCGGCTCTCGGTCATCGAGTGCGTAGATCGCCATGACAGTCACAGTATCGCGGGCGCCCGGGCGGTCGACCGCAGCGGTCAGAATGTCCGCCAGCCGCTGTTGAGGTCGGACACATCCAAGCCCGAGACCACCACCGACGGGCCGCTGTCAGCCGCATGCACCGACCCGATCGCGGTCCACCCCGCCGGCAGCTCACCGGGCGCGAAGGCAGCCAACAGTTCATGGTCTTCTCCACCGGCCACAGCCCAGCGGACCGGGTCGACACCCAGCTCGGCTGCTGCCGCGGCCAGGTCGGGGGGCACCGGAATGGCAGCGGGGTCCACCCGAAGCGACAGACCCGACATCCTTGCCATCGTTCGCAGTTCACTCGCCAGGCCGTCCGAGATGTCGGTCATCGCGTGCACGCCCGACTCCGCCGCGGCCAGGGCCAGCTGTAGATGCGGTTTCGGAACGCAGTGCGTGGCAACAAGATCGGCAAACTCATCGACGCCTGCCAGCAGGAGAGCCAGGCCCGCGGCGGATCCACCGAGCGGGCCCGATACGGCGAGGACGTCACCGGCTACCGGTGTGGAGAGTCGAACCGGTGCGCGGTCGTCCATCGCGCCGATCGCCGTCACCGCGATCACCAGTTGATCGCCCGCGGTGAGATCGCCACCGACGACCTGCGCCCCGTACCGCGCTGCGGCCTCACGCATTCCGTCACGGACACCGACCAGTGTTGTGGTCGGTGTTCGATCCGGGCACGTCAGCGACACCACAAAACCGGTGACCCTGGCGCCCATCGACATCACGTCGGCGGCATTTGCCACCACCGCTTTGGCGCCCACCTGACGTGGCGTGCTCCAGTCGAGTCGGAAGTGTTGTCCGTCGACGAGTGCATCGGTACTCACCACCACCGGTCCGCTGCCGACGAGAACCGCGGCGTCATCACCCGGGCCCACGATCACCCCATCTGCAGGAGCGGAGTCGTTTTGTGCGGTGAACAGCGCGATCAGCTCTTGCTCACCGACGTCGCCGACCGTGCGGACGGGATCGCTGGACAGGTTCCCTCACCGCCCCTTCGTTCATCTCGAGTCTGTTGATTGGCCTCTGAGCACCGTTGTCGGTGAGAATATGTGCCAGTGTATTTGGGTCAGCCACCGGTTGATCGCAGTCGCCAGCGAAAGGAACGCCGTGGTTCAGGCATACATACTGATCCAGACCGAGGTCGGAAAGGCCGCCGTGGCAGCGGCCACCATCTCGGAAATCGACGGCGTCGCCTCGTCGGAGGAGGTCAGCGGCCCTTACGACGTCATCGTGCGCGTGGATGCGACCGACGGGACGCACCTCACCGAAGCGGTGGTACCGAAGATCCAGCAGGTCGAAGGAATCACCCGGACGTTGACCTGCCCGGTGGTGACCGGTACGCCGAGGCAGGGGTGAGCGACTCGTCGACGCGCCGGCTCAGCCCGGCCGTGATCGCCAGCATCGTGGCGATCCCGGTCATGGTGATCGTGGGGTTCATCACCTATGCAGTGGTCGGCACAGACGGTGCAACCTCCGACGACACCCCGCTGAAGACGATGGCAGCGCCCGAACGGGGCTCTCCAGAGTGCGCGAAACTCATTGCCGCCCTTCCCGAGAGTTTTGATGGGTTCGGCAAGCGAGAGACCGCTGCGGACGGCCTGGTGACCTGGGCGCCAGGCGACCAGGTGGCCGGACCCGTCCAGGTGCGTTGCGGAGTCGATCGGCCCGAATCGCTCTCGCCGACCTCTGGGTTGCAGGTCGTCGATCCGGTGCAGTGGTTCTCGGTGTCGGCGACAACCGAGGCCAAGGGCTTCCTCTGGTACGCCGTCGATCATCGGCCCTATGTGGCCATCTGGCTACCCGAGAACGTCGGAAATGGCCCCATTCAACAGGTTTCGCAACTGATCGACCAGAACCTCACGAGCGCACCCATCGATCTGGGCGGCTGAGGACGTCACGTCACTCGGGCTTGGTCCGTCGGCCGAGCAGTGAATAGATGGCCTCGGTGACCGTGAGTCCTTCGTGGCAGACCTGGTGAACCGCTTCGGTCAAAGGCATGTCCACACCGTGTTTCTCGGCCAGCGCCCGTACCGACGTGCACGACTTCACACCCTCGGCGACCTGACCGTTGGTGGCTTCTTGAGCCTCTGCCAGTGTCTTGCCCTCCCCCAGCCTGCTGCCGAATGTGCGGTTGCGCGACAGCGGCGAGGAGCATGTGGCGACGAGATCACCGACCCCGGCCAGCCCGGCCAGCGTCTCGGGTCTCGCCCCCAGCGCAACCCCCAAGCGGATCGTCTCGGCCAGACCGCGAGTGATGATGGATGCCAGGGTGTTCTCCCCGAGGCCGACACCGGACGCCATCCCACACGCGAGCGCGATGACGTTCTTGACCGCGCCTCCGATCTCGCAGCCGACCACATCCGTGTTGGTATACGGCCGGAAATACCTCGTACTGCACGCCTTCTGGATGTCGCGCGCCCGGGATTCGTCCTCACACGCGACCACGGTCGCGGCGGGTTGGCCGACTGCGATCTCACCGGCGAGATTGGGCCCCGACAGCACCGCGACGCGATCGGAGGCGGCACCGGTCACCTCGGCGATCACTTCGCTCATCCGCAGCAGCGTCCCGGTTTCCACGCCTTTGGACAACGACATCAGGGTTGCGGTGTCAGCGAGGTGCGGCAGCCAGGTCTGCATGCTCGCGCGCAGCGACTGGGAGGGCACGGCACAGACCACCAGGTCGGCGCCCGCGAGAACCTCGGCGAGGTCGGCGCTGGCGCGCAGGCCCTCGGGCAGCTGTACCTGTGGCAGGTAGTCGGGGTTGGTGTGGGTTCGATTGATGGCGTCCGCCAGTTCGGGCCTCCTCGACCACAAGACCGTCGGGGTGCCCGCGTCGACCAACACCTTGGCCATCGCAGTGCCCCACGAACCCGAGCCCATCACGACCGCCTGCATCACGCCACCACCTTCTCCATCGTTCTCTTCCGTCCGACTGTGTCGACATCCGCTCCCCGGACCGACCCGATTCTCTCGAACGATCCAAGACTAGAGGCCACGGAGGTGGTGGGGTGCCTTTTCCCCCCGCGACCACCGGCGACCATGATGGAGGTCATGGATACGCGATCGATCGCAGTCGTCATCGCGGTCAAGGAGCTGAGCGCAGCCAAGACACGGCTGTCGCCGGGCGTCGACGGCAATGCCCGACGCCAACTGGTGCTGGCCATGCTGACCGACACCCTCGCAGCGGTGCGAGCCGCAGGACTCGATCAGGTGGTGGTGGTCAGTCCCGACGCATCGGTGGCCGAGGCCGCGCAGGCGAGCGGCGCTCGCACTGTGGTGGACCGCGGCGACGTGCTCAACGGCGATGTTCTCAACGCGGCGTTCGCGATCGGCATCGACCACGCTCTGTCGTTGTGGCCGGGCAGCCGAATCATGGTGCTGCAGGCCGATCTCCCCGCGGTGAGACCCGAGTCGCTCACGGCCGCCATCGACCGGTCCTCGGATCTGGAGCGGGCCTTCATCGCCGACCATTCGGGCACCGGTACCACCGCGCTGTTCCTGAACGCCGCCGATCTCAGTGCGGCCGATACCCTCCGCTTCGGGGCTCATTCGGCCCGAGAACATCGACGCCGGGGTGCTGTCGAACTCACCGAGGACTCCGGCCGCTGGCCTGACCTGAGGATCGACGTCGACACCGTCGAGGATTTGCTGACCGCACGGCGCCTTGGCCTGGGAACTTCTACCAGTGCCGTTCTCGAACGCTTGCAATTGGATGAACAAACCTGATCTCCCGGTGTCGGGGCCCCGACAGATAGGCCATGATGGTCTGGTGAGCACAGCCGAATCAACGACCCCCGCTCCCCGGCCGCGATCGTCGATGCCGGCCGCCCCGCCGGCAGCCACCGCCGCCCCCACTGCCACAGCGGACCTTCCCGAAGACCGTTACCTGAACCGGGAACTCAGTTGGCTCGACTTCAACGCCCGGGTTCTGGCGCTGGCAGAAGACACCTCGCTGCCCTTGCTCGAAAGGGCAAAGTTCTTGGCCATCTTCGCCTCGAACCTCGACGAATTCTTCATGGTGCGTGTCGCAGGGCTCAAGCGCAGACACGAAACCGGCCTGTCGGTACGGTCGGCCGACGGGCTGTCACCGCGCGAGCAGCTTGCACTCATCGCACAGCGCACACAGGTGCTGGCAGAACGCCACGCCCGGGTCTTCCTCGACTCGGTCCGCAAGGCCCTGGCGGACAACAACATCCACGTCATCACCTGGGACCAGTTGACCGACGACGAGCGCCGCCGGATGGCCGAGTACTTCCATGAAGAGGTCTTCCCGGTTCTGACCCCACTCGCGGTCGACCCGGCGCACCCGTTCCCGTACATCTCCGGCCTCAGCCTCAATCTGGCGGTGACCGTCAAAGACGTCACCGAAGGTGGCGAACATTTCGCGCGCGTCAAGGTGCCCGACAACGTCGACCGGTTCGTTCAGGTCGATCGGTTCATGCCGCCGGAGTTCCGGCAGAACTACGCGAAAACCGCCGACACCCCGGCGAAAACGGTTCTGCTGCCGCTGGAATATCTGATCGCAGCTCACCTCGATCAGCTGTTCCCCGGGATGGAGATCGTCGAGCACCACGCTTTCCGTATCACTCGCAACGCGGATTTCGAGGTGGAGGAAGATCGCGACGAGGATCTCCTGCAGGCACTCGAACGAGAACTGGCGCGGCGACGTTTCGGTTCGCCGGTCCGCCTCGAGGTCGCCGACGACATGACCGAGCACATGCTCGAACTGTTGCTGCGTGAGCTCGACGTCGACCCCGCAGACGTCATCGAAGTTCCCGGGCTGCTCGACCTGTCGAGTCTGTTCCAGGTAGCCGCCGTGGACCGTCCAGCTCTCAAGGACCCGCCGTTCGTCCCGGCCACCCACCCGGCTTTCGGTGAGCGCGAAACACCCAAGAGCATTTTCTCGACCCTGCGTGACGGCGACGTCCTGGTCCATCACCCATACGACTCCTTCTCCACGAGTGTGCAGCGGTTCCTCGAGCAGGCCGCGGCAGATCCTCAGGTGCTGGCGATCAAGCAGACGCTGTACCGCACCTCGGGCGACTCCCCGATCGTGAACGCATTGATCGACGCCGCCGAGGCCGGCAAACAGGTTGTCGCGCTTGTGGAGATCAAGGCCCGCTTCGACGAGCAGGCCAACATCAAATGGGCCCGACAACTCGAGCAGGCCGGCGTGCACGTCGTCTACGGACTGGTCGGGCTCAAGACGCACTGCAAGACATGTCTCGTCGTGCGCCGTGAAGGGTCCACCATCCGCCGGTACTGCCATATCGGAACGGGTAACTACAATCCGAAAACCGCGCGGCTCTACGAAGACGTGGGCCTGTTCACCGCGGCCCCGGACATCGGCGCCGACCTGACCGATCTGTTCAACACCCTCACCGGCTACTCACGGAAGGTGGCCTACCGCAACCTGTTGGTCGCCCCGCACGGAGTGCGGGCGGGCATCATCGACCGGATCCTCGCAGAGAGTGAACGGCGTCAGGCCGGGCATACCGATGCTCGGATCCGATTGAAGATGAATGCTCTGGTTGATGAACAGGTCATCGACGCCCTGTACCGGGCGTCGCAGGCCGGTGTCCCTGTCGAGGTCGTGGTGCGTGGGATCTGCGCGCTCCGGCCGGGCGTTCCGGGTATGAGCGAGAACATCACCGTCCGCTCGATACTCGGACAGTTCCTGGAGCATTCCCGTGTTCTGCATTTCCAGTCCCTCGACGAGTTCTGGATCGGCAGCGCCGACATGATGCACCGCAATCTCGACCGCCGCGTGGAAGTGATGGCGCAGGTGCGCGATCCACGACTGACCCGCGAACTCGACGACGTCTTCAATTCGGCGATGGACCCGACCACCCGCAGTTGGGTGCTCGGCGAGGACGGCGGCTGGACGGCGTCGCCTGCCGCGGGTGAAGAGGTACGTGATCATCAGCGCCAGATGATGCGTCGCAACCGTAGCCGGGCCGACCTGATCCAGTGAGCAAAGCGGCAGACGGCAAGAACACTGTTGTCTACGCGGCCGGCGGAGTCGTGTGGCGCGAGAACTCCGCCGGTGACGTCGAAGTCGTGATCGTCCACCGCCCGCGGTACGACGACTGGACCCTGCCGAAGGGCAAGGTCGAGCCGGGCGAGACGTTGATCAGCACTGCGGTACGGGAGATCAGAGAAGAGACCGGTTACGACGTCCGGCTGGTACGGCACCTACGCATGGTCAGCTACGACTTACGTGGACCCGGTCGCAAGCACGTGCACTACTGGTCCGCCGAAGCGGTCGGTGGCAGCTTTACACCCAACCACGAGGTTGACGAAATACGTTGGCTGCCAATCGAAGCGGCCGCAGAGCAACTTTCCTTCCGGCTGGACCAGAAAGTCCTGGCAACTTTCGAACAGCTTCCCGCACGACTCGATACGGTTCTGCTGGTGCGTCACGCCAAGGCGGGCCGCAAATCTCGGTACCACGGCGATGACCGTCTTCGGCCGTTGGAGAAGGTCGGCCGAACCCAGTCCGAGGCATTGCTCGGACAGCTGCTCGCGTTCGGGCCCACGCACGTGCACTCCGCTGACCGCGTCCGGTGCGAGCAGACAGTGGCACCGCTTGCTGATGAGCTGGGTGTGTCGATCATCAGTGAACCCAGCCTGGCCGAGGAAGCGTTCAACGAAGATCCCAAGCCGGGGCGGCGGCGGATCCGAGAGATCGGTTGCGAGAGCGGGATCCATGTCGTGTGCAGTCAGGGCAAGGTCATCCCGCCGCTGATGAAGTGGTGGTCGGCGCACGACGGTGTGAAGCTTCCGCCCGCACGAAATCGTAAGGCGAGCGTGTGGGTGCTTTCTTTGTTGGACGGCAAATTGGTTGCTGCCAACCACATCGACAGCCCACTGCCCGGCAACCCCGGCACCTGATCTCGGACTTCCCGCGTCGCCCTGCCGCAACGGGGCCACACAACACAAAACAAACCCCGGCGGAGGGAAGGTCCGCCGGGGTTTGTTTTGTCTGGTGCTGGTCTGGCTACTTGCTTGTGCGCTTTGCAGCGGTCTTCTTGGCCGGAGCCTTCTTGGCAGCGGTCTTTTTGGCCGGTGCTGCCGTGGTCTTCTTGGCAGCAGTCTTCTTGGCCGGTGCTGCCGTGGTCTTCTTGGCAGCAGTCTTCTTGGCCGGTGCTGCCGTGGTCTTCTTGGCAGCAGTCTTCTTGGCCGGTGCTGCCGTGGTCTTCTTGGCAGCAGTCTTCTTGGCCGGTGCTGCCGTGGTCTTCTTCGCGGCGGTCTTCTTGGCCGGAGTGGCCGCCTTCTTGGCCGGAGTGGCCGCCTTCTTGGCCGGAGCCGCCTTCTTCGCGGCGGTCTTCTTGGCCGGCGCACTGCTCGAAGCAGTTGCACTGCCCCGCTTGACTGCTGGTCCCGACGCGCTCAGCTTCTGCTTGCCGGAGACCACCAACTTGAACTGGGCGCCCGGACGGAATGCCGGAACCCAAGTCGGACGGACCTTGACTGTTTCACCGGTGCGGGGGTTGCGGGCAACCCGTGCAGCGCGGCGACGCTTTTCGAAAACACCAAAGCCGGTGATCGTGACGCTCTCGCCTTTGTTCACAGCGCGAACGATCGTATCGACGATGTGCTCAACGGCATCTGTAGCCGTCCGGCGATCGGTCCCCAACTTCTTTGTCAGTTCCTCGATGAGCTCTGCCTTGTTCATGGATTCAACCTCCGCAAACTGTTGGCCCACTTTGGGCCAGCTACAGGACACGGTAAACGTCAAATGGCAAAACGTCCACGATCCACGCCAAATTCACCCGGCGTGGCGAAAGGTTTGTCCTCTAACAGGTTACGTCAGAGGCCGGCTTCAGGCTCCCGAGGGAGGGACCGGCAGGGTTTTCGGTTTCCATACGGGCCTTACCTTTTCATACGCAGAAATGGCTTCGACCTGCCGTAATGTCAGTCCGATGTCGTCCAGACCCTCCATCAGACGCCACCTTGTGTACTCATCAATTGCAAAGCGCACCACTAGGTCCCCTGCGGTGACGGTCTGATCTTCAAGGCTCACCGTCAATTCCAGTCCCGGCTGCTCTTCGAGCCGTTTCCAGAGCAGTTCGACGTCCGACTGCTCCACCTGGGCAGCCACCAAACCCGCTTTTCCGGCGTTCCCGCGGAAGATATCGGCGAATCTCGACGAGATGACAACCCGAAATCCGAAGTCGGATAACGCCCAGACGGCGTGCTCGCGCGACGAACCGGTGCCGAAATCGGGCCCGGCCACGAGCACAGAGCCGCGGTTGTAGGGCTCGGTGTTGAGGACAAAATCGGGGTCGTTGCGCCACGCGGCGAACAAACCGTCCTCAAAGCCCGTGCGAGTCACCCGCTTCAGGTAGACCGCCGGGATGATCTGATCGGTGTCGACGTTGCCCCTGCGCATCGGGACACCGATGCCGGTGTGCGTGGTGATCGGTTCCATCGTCTGTTCTTTCTTTTCGGCCTGTGGGATTTATCGGGCGGGATCGGGCAGATCCGTGGGCGCAGAAAGCCGACCTCGGATCGCGGTGGCCGCCGCCACCGCCGGTGAGACCAGGTGGGTTCGGCCGCCCTTGCCCTGTCGCCCTTCGAAATTCCGGTTCGATGTGGACGCACACCGTTCCCCTGGCGCCAGCTGGTCCGGGTTCATCCCCAGACACATCGAGCACCCCGCCTGTCGCCACTGTGCGCCTGCGGCATCGAATATCTCACCGAGGCCCTCCTGCTCGGCCTGCAGCCGCACACGGGTGGACCCGGGGACGATCAGCATGCGCATCCCGTCGGCGATCTTGCGACCGTCGAGGATCTCGGCCACCGCACGCAGGTCCTCGATGCGCCCGTTGGTGCACGATCCGACGAAGACGGTGTCCACCTCCACCTCGCGCAGTGGGGTTCCCGGCTTCAAATCCATGTATTCGAGCGCCTTCTGCGCCGAGGCAGCCTGCCCCTCGTCGGTCATCTCAGCTGGGTCGGGCACCGTCGCACCGAGGGGCGCACCCTGTCCGGGGTTGGTCCCCCAGGTGACGAACGGTGTCAGCGACGCCGCATCGATGTGCACCTCGGCATCGAAGACAGCGTCCGGGTCGGTACGCAGTTGTCGCCAATTCTCCACCGCTGCGTCCCAATCGGCACCCTGCGGGGCGTGCGGACGGCCCTTGATGAACTCGAACGTGGTGTCGTCGGGAGCGATAAGACCCGCGCGGGCGCCGGCCTCAATCGACATGTTGCACACGGTCATCCGTGCTTCCATCGACAGCTTCTCGATCGCCGATCCGCGGTACTCGAGGACGTAGCCCTGTCCTCCGCCGGTGCCGATCTTGGCAATGATCGCCAAGATCAGGTCCTTGCTCGTCACGCCGGGCGGCAGCTCGCCGTCGACGGTGATCGCCATTGTCTTGAAGGGGCGCAACGACAAAGTCTGAGTTGCCATGACGTGTTCGACCTCGGAGGTGCCGATGCCCATCGCGATCGCACCGAAGGCGCCGTGGGTCGAGGTGTGGCTGTCGCCGCAGACCACTGTCATACCCGGCAGGGTGAGTCCGAGCTGTGGACCGATGATGTGGACGATGCCCTGTTCGGCGTCGCCCATCGAATGCAGTCGGATACCGAACTCTTCGCAGTTGCGACGGAGGGTGTCCACCTGCAAGCGCGAGATGGGGTCGGCGATGACCTTGTCGATGTCGACCGTCGGGACGTTGTGGTCCTCGGTCGCGATCGTGAGGTCGGGCCTGCGCACCGGACGGTTCGCCAGGCGGAGCCCGTCGAATGCCTGCGGACTGGTCACCTCGTGCACGAGATGTAGATCGATGTAGATCAAGTCGGGGTTGCGCGAGGATCCCTCTCCCTCACCGCGAACCACAACATGCTCTTCCCAGACCTTTTCGGCCAGGGTCATCGGACGGTCGGTCACCACAATCACCACTTTTCTGTCTTACCGAGTTGGGGCTGGCATCTCAGTATGCGAGAGCATAGTATCGGCTTGTGAGAAATGATACCGCATCGGCCACCTCCAGTGGCATCGGTGTTCTGGACAAATCCGTTGCAGTTCTGCACGCCGTCGCCGAGGGCCCGTGCAATCTGGGAGAGCTCTGTTCACGCACCGGCCTACCCCGCGCCACCGCGCACCGACTGGCGGTCGGCCTCGAGACCCATCGACTGCTGGCACGCAACACATCCGGCTTGTGGTGCCCCGGTCCGGTCTTGGGCGAATTGGCGGCCGGTGCCACCGACACGGTCCGCGAGGCCGCAGCCCTGGTGCTGCCGAGGCTTCGCGAGATCACCGGCGAAAGTGTGCAGCTCTACCGCCGCGAGGGTGCCGACCGCATCTGTGTCGCGGCGATCGAACCGCCGTCGGGGCTTCGGGACACGGTCCCGGTCGGCGCACGTCTGCCGATGAACGCCGGTTCTGGAGCGAAGGTCCTTCTTGCCTGGGCTGATCCGGCGACCGCGCGACTGTTGTTGGGAGAGAACGGATTCAGCGAGCGAACACTGCTCGAGGTGCGACGACGCGGCTGGGCACAGAGCGTCGGAGAACGCGAGCCCGGCGTGGCGAGTGTGTCCGCCCCGGTTCGCAGCCCCGGCGGTGAGGTGATCGCGGCGATCTCGGTATCCGGCCCCATCGACCGTATGGGCCGGCGTCCGGGATCGCGATGGGCCGCTGACCTGCTGGCTGCCGCCGATGCGATCAACAAGCGGCTGTAGCGCGGGCATTAGTGTGTGAGAACACGTTCATCTGAGATGGAGATTGAGGGTCGTCGACCCATCACTCTCCCGCGGCGAGAGGGCACCGAGTGGGTACGAACGAGCGCGGCAAGATTGTCATGAGCGAGGACGAGATCTCGACGTTCATCGTCCAGAGCCGAACCGCGACACTGGCAACGGTGTCCGCTCAGGGCAGGCCTCACCTCGTCGCGATGTGGTACGCGGTGATCGACGGCGAGATCTGGTTCGAGACCAAGGCCAAATCACAGAAGGCGGTGAACGTGCGCCGCAACCCGATCTGCACCGTGATGATCGAAGACGGCCTCACCTACGACAAACTCCGCGGCGTCGCGATCGAAGGCACGGCATCGATCCACGACGATCCCGACACCATCCTGAAGGTCGGGATCAGTGTGTGGGAACGGTACAACGGCCCGTACACCGAAGAGATGCGACCGTTCGTGGACCAGATGATGAACAAGCGCGTGGCGGTCCGGGTCTCATCCGACCGCGTCCGCAGTTGGGATCATCGCAAGCTGGGTATGCCCGAGATCCCGTTGGCCGGCAGCACAGCTGAGTTCCTGAACCAGCAGTGATCGCGTGCACCGACCGCCGGGTGTGTGATCACTCGGCCAGGTGCGCGGCGATCTCGTCCAGGACCGGGTCACCGTCGGTGGCATTCTGGACCTGATCGCGCCACGACGACAATTTCGCGTCCCTGGCATGGATGTCGTCCGCACTCTCTGTGGCGCTGGTTGTCGATGACGTCCCCGGCATGTCCGGTGATGATGATCCGATTCTCAGGTCGAGTTCGGTGAGCAGCTCGTTCTTCGTCATCTTCTTGGTCATTGGCCAATCCTGCGTCAGCAACGTCGCTTTCTTCAACTCGTCGCCCAATCGACGGCATCGGAGACGCACACGTGGTGGAGCCACTCAGCTGTCCGACGGCTTTTGTACGCTCATCGAGTTGACCCCGTACTCGAGGAGGTACCGATGGTGCACTATCTGCGCCTCGTCTCGGACTCTGGTCGCGAGTTGAACTACCGGCTTCATCACGATGCCGACCCCGACTCGATCCAGACCTGGCTCGCCGAAGGCGTTCGAGCGCAAGCGTTCGTCAACGTTCCTATCGTGATGGACGGCCAGGTGGAGATCACCACGCTCGCGGTGCAACCGGGGCGTTGGGCGGCCTGGATGGTGTTCCACGTCGCCCAACCTCTCTGACGCGACCGCACCCGACAAGACACCAAGGAGACGCTGCCGTGGCAGATCCCGTCTGGCTCGCCGACGTTCTGCGCGCAGAGGGTGTGGAGACCGTGGAGTATCCGGGCTGGCGTGACCGCGGCCACGGCGATTTCGGCCAGATCACCCATGTCATGGCACACCACACCGGCGGTAACGCCAGTCCCCGATCCATCGCCGAGCATCCTGAGTTGGGCCTGAGTTCCCAGATACACCTTGCCCGCAACGGCGTCGCGACGGTTGTGGGCGCGGGCATCGCATGGCATGCCGGTCCTGGCGACTGGCCCGGCATTCCCACCGATGACGCCAACCGGGTCTCCATCGGGATCGAGGCGGAGAACAGCGGCACCGAAGGATGGTCCGCGGCGCAGTACTGGGCTTACGTGAAGGTGTGTGCAGCGACCTGCCGTCAGCTCGGACTGGGCGCAGACCGCGTCATCGGTCACAAGGAATGGGCCGGCCGCTCGCAGGGGAAGTGGGACCCGGGCGGCATCGACATGGACGCTTTTCGGCAAGACGTCCAGCAACAGATCAACCGAGGCCCGACACCGCCGGCGGTCAACCAGATCGATGAGGTCCAGAAGGTCGCGGGTTTTTGGCTGGGAGAACGTGAGACGCCCGGGGAGATGATCTGCGGATCAGACGGCGCAGGCAGGTACGCGAAGTTCCGCGCCGGCTATATCTACTGGCACCCGCGGTTCGGCGCACATGCGGTGAACATGCGCATCTTCGAGTACTGGGCCGGATTGAACTGGGAGAACGGTCCTCTGGGATACCCCGTGCAGGGTCACACCTACGTGGCGGGGGTGGGCGACATCCAGGCGTTCGAACGCGGCGTCGTGTTCCGCAAATTGGGAGACGACCCCGGACACCATGTTCACGGCGTGATCGGCGACGCCTACTACCGCCGAGGGGCCGAAACCGGTGAGCTGGGTTGGCCGGTGTCCAACGAGTACGAGTACAACGGCGGCCGAGCACAGGACTTCGAAAACGGCTCCTTGGCCTGGCATCCCATCGGGGCCGTTCGTATTTCCACACCGCCCACCGAATGAATCGGGGAGCCAGACTCTGCCGGCCCGACAACTTTGCTGCCACGACCCAAAAGAAAAGACCCTCTCCCCTGCGTTGCAGGTGAGAGGGTCCTTCTGTTGTAGCCCCGACGGGATTCGAACCCGCGCTACCGCCTTGAGAGGGCGGCGTCCTAGGCCGCTAGACGACGGGGCCAGAACTGTCACAGCTGCGCTGTGAACCGCTGGGGTACCAGGACTCGAACCTAGAATGGCGGTACCAGAAACCGCTGTGTTGCCAATTACACCATACCCCAATGGGTGCTTTCCAAGCCGCTTGTGACCGCCGGAAAAGCGCCGAAAAGAAGGGTATCAAACCCCCCGCCAGAACCTACAATCGCCAGCTCAGAACGGGTTTTCAGCAGAAGTTTGCCCGAGCTTGCCGCAAACGCTCGAGACTGCGCGCCTCGCCGAGCAGCTCGAGCGACTCGAACAGTGGCGGGCTGATGTGGGACCCCGTCACCGCCACCCGCACCGGACCGAACGCCTTGCGCGGCTTGAGCTCCAGCTTGTCCACCAACGCATCTTTGAGGCCCGCCTCGATCGCGGGGGTGGTCCACTCGTCCAAAGCGCTCAGAGCGGCGATGGTGGCGTCGAGCACCGGTCCGGCATCGGCGCCCAGGTTCTTGCGCGCAGCCGTCTCGTCGATGGCGAAGTCGCTGTCGGGAACATAGAGGAACGCCATCAGACCCCATGCGTCACCGAGAACCTGGATGCGGGTCTGCACCAGATCGGCGACCACGGTGAACTGTTTGTCGTCCACAGGCTGGGTCAGCAGCCCAGCGGAGACCAGGTACGTGCGCAGCCGGTCGGCGAAGTCGTCCGGAGCCAAGCGTCGAATGTGCTCGGCGTTGATTGCGTCGGCCTTCTTCTGGTCGAACCGGGCCGGATTGGAGTTGACCTGACGGATGTCGAACGCCGCGATCATCTCGTCGAGGGTGAAGATGTCGTGATCGTCGGCGATGCCCCAGCCGAGTAGCGCCAGATAATTCAGCAGCCCCTCGGGGATGAATCCCCGGTCGCGGTGGTGGAACAGACTCGATTCCGGGTCGCGCTTCGACAGCTTCTTGTTACCTTCGCCCATCACGAATGGAAGGTGACCGAATTCTGGTGTGCGCTTTGCGATTCCGATCCGGGCTAGCGCCTCGTACAGCGCGATCTGGCGCGGCGTGGACGACAGCAGATCCTCGCCCCGCAGTACGTGAGTGATGTTCATCAAGGCGTCGTCGACCGGATTGACCAACGTGTACAACGGATCACCGTTGCCGCGCGTCAAGGCGAAGTCGGGGACCGTGCCCGCCCGGATCACCGTGCGGCCGCGCACCAAATCGTCCCACTCGATGTCCCGGTCGGGCATCGGCAGACGCACCACCGAGGTTCGGCCTTCGTCGCGGTAGGCCTGCTTCTGCTCATCGGTCAGCGTGCGGTCAAAGTTGTCGTAACCCAGTTTGGGGTCGCGGCCGGCCGCCTTGTGACGGGCCTCGACCTCGTCGGCCGTCGAGAAGGCCTCATACGCTTCGCCGGCCTCGAGCAGCTTGGCGACCACGTCGAGATGCTGTGCCTTGCGCAGCGACTGACGGTACGGCCCGTAAGGGCCACCGACCTCGGGGCCCTCGTCCCACTCGAGCCCGAGCCAGCGAAGGGCGTCGAGCAAGGACTGATACGACTCCTCGCTGTCTCGTGCAGCGTCGGTGTCCTCGATCCGGAACACGAAGGTGCCGCCGGTGTGCCGCGCGTGGACAAAGTTGAACAGCGCGGTGCGCACCAAACCGACGTGGGGGGTGCCGGTCGGTGATGGACAGAAACGGACGCGGACCTGCGAATCACTCATGTGCCCAGGCTATCGCTGACCGCCGGCCCGCCCTCGCCCGGTCGCGGCTCAGCGGGCGTGCTGGTCGAGGAACCCGATCAGCAGCGAGTTCACCTCGTCGGGCTGCTCGAGATAACCGTAGTGTCCGGCCTTCTCGACAACGCGATACTCGGCACTGCCGATCGCGTCGGCGACCTCGCGCGCGAGGTGAGGTGGCAACGTCCGATCGTCGGCGAAGCCGACCACGAGAGAAGGCGTGTTGATGGCCGCATAAGCCGACAGCCGGTTGCTCTCGCCGTCGTGCAACGCCAGTTGCGCACGCACTCCCGCGGTGTTGGATTGACCCGAGAACTCGATGACGTCCAGCCAATCCCGGACCGCGACGTCGTCGTCGAGTGTGTGTCGCGACAGGTTCAGGTGTGCGGTGATCGCGGCGTGATAGCGCGGCGGGAGCGTGATGCCCTGGTCATACAGGGCACGCTCGCCCTCTGAGATCGCCTCTTGGAGAGGCCCACTGCGTCCGTACGTGGCGATCATCGCGGCGCACTTGACGAGTTCGGGACGAGCCAGCGCCAACTCCTGGGTGATCTTCGCTCCCAGCGAGGTGCCGACCACCGCGGCCGGACCCGCACCGATGAACTCGATCAGCGCAGCGGTGTCGGCCACCATGTCGGCGAGGGTGAACCCGCCGGGACACTCGCTCGACGGCGAGATCCCACGATTGTCGAATGTGATGACCCGGTAGCCGGCCTTGACCAACGCCGGCTGCTGGTGCGCTTTCCACACCCGGCCGGGGCTACCCGTCCCCATCACCATCACGACCAGCGGACCGGTCCCCGCGTCTTCATAGCTCAGCTGAATTCCGTTGACCTGAGCGGTCTTGGGTTGTGGGCGCATGTCACTTGCCCCGATCCGCGATCGGGTTGGTGAGGGTACCGATTCCCTCGACTGTCACGCTCACCGTCTGGCCGGCGTTCATGGGGCCGATACCTTCTGGGGTGCCCGTCAGGATGACGTCGCCCGGGAGCAGGGTCATCACCGCGCTGATCCACTCCACGATCTCACCCACGTCGTGGAGCATCAGACTGGTCCGACTGCGCTGCCTCACCTCGCCGTCGAGTTCTGTGCGGATCTCGAGATCGCTTGGGTCGAGCTCGGTTTCGATCCATGGGCCGAGAGGACAGAACGTGTCGTGCCCCTTACCGCGGGTCCACTGACCATCGGCCTTCTGCTGATCGCGAGCTGTCACATCGTTGCCGACCGTGTAACCGAGGATGACGTCTTTGGCGGCAGAGGCCTTCACATCACGGCACGGTCGCCCGATGACAACGGCCAGCTCCCCCTCGTAGTCGACCCGCTCCGACGACTTGGGTCGCAGAATGGGCACCTGGGGACCGATGATCGACGTGTTCGGCTTGATGAAGATGACCGGGTTCGCCGGCACGTCCGTCTCCATCTCCGCCGCGTGGGCGGCGTAGTTCTTACCGATGCAGATCACCTTGCTGGCGAGGATGGGCGCCAACAGCCTTGTGTCGGCCAGTTGCCAGCTGCGGCCGGTGAACGTGGGTGTGCCGAAGGGATGCTCGGCGATCTCGCGGGCGGTGGCATCACCGCCCTCACCCTCGATACTGACAAAGGCAACCCCGTCGGGGCTCGCAATTCGACCTAGACGCATGGTCGCCACACTATCGCACCGGCGCCGTCTCACAGGGCGGGAGCCGGGTTGGTTGCATTCCCTGAATGTTTTAGAATGTGGACCATCAGTTTCATATGTTGAGATACGTGGAGGTGTGCGGTGCCCACCGAAATCAGACGTCGGGCGATGCTCGCCGCCTCCCTGACGGCAGCAATGGCAACCACGTGCGTGGTCAGTGGAATGGCTTTCCTGATCCCGGAGCTGCACCGGTCCGAGGGGATGTCGCTGACGGCCGTTTCGACCCTTGCCGCGGTCCCCATGGTCGGCCTGCTGCTCGCGACCATCGCCTGGGGGGTTGCGCTGGACCGCTTCGGTGAGCGTCGCATTTTGCTGCTGTCGCTGACGTTGACCATCGCGGCCACCGGATCCGCCTGCCTGGCCGACGCTTTGGAAGCGCCGACCGTGATCCTCGGCGCGTGCCTACTGGTCGCGGGAATCACGTCGGCGGCGACCAACGGCGCCGGCGGGCGCATCGTCGTCGGATGGTTCCCTCCCGATCGCCGGGGCACCGCGATGGGCGTCCGGCAGATGGCGCAGCCGTTGGGCATCGGGGTCTGCGCGTTGACGATTCCGGTGCTGGCTGAAACCTTCGGCGTCACAGCAGGTTTGGCTGTTCCACTGGTCGTCACAGCATTGGCGGCCGCATTCGTGGCAGTGGTCGTCGCGGACCCACCCCGCGAGACCACGGCAGACGGGTCGGCGGTCGGGTCCCCGAATCCCTATCGTGGAAGCAGTTTTCTGCCGCGAGTACACGGCGTCAGCATCCTGCTGTCGATCCCGCAGGGGATGTTGTGGACCTTCGTCCCGGCGTGGCTCATCGTGCAACACGAATGGTCAGCCCTCAGCGCCGGGATACTGGTGACGATCAGCCAGGTACTCGGCGCATTCGGGCGTATCGCCGCCGGGCGGTGGTCGGACTCGTGGGGGTCGCGTACCAAACCCATTCGGCTGATCGCCGTTGGCGCGGCCGCCTCGGTCGGCTTGCTCGCGTTCACGGACTGGCTCGACAGCCCGACCGCAGCCATCGTCATGGTTGTCGCGAGCGTGATCACCGTCGCGGACAACGGGTTGGCCTTCACCGCCATCGCCGAATTCGCGGGCCCCGGGTGGAGCGGCCGTGGACTCGCGATCCAGAACACCGGCCAGTATCTCTGGATGGCTGGATCCACTCCCCTGTTCGGAATGGCGATCGGCACCTTCGGCTATCCGGCGGCCTTCTTGATCTCCGCGGCCGCACCGGCCATCGCGATCGGCTTGGTCCCGGCCGACGAAAAGCCACCAAACGAATCCGCTCCACCTACTTTCGTTCGCACCGCTTGCGACGGGAGCGAACAGAAGTAGGTGGAGCGGATTTTCGGAGGTATCCGATTCAGCCGAGTGCAGCCTTGATCCGGGTCCCCACCTCGTCGGTGGTCACCGGCTGATCGCCGCGGCCCGCGAGATCGGCAGCGACCGCTTGGTCGATGCGGTCGGCTTCGGCGTCATGACCGAGATGGCGCAGCAGCAGTCCCACCGACAAGATGGCAGCCGTCGGATCGGCCTTGCCCTGCCCGGCGATGTCGGGTGCGCTGCCGTGAACCGGCTCGAACATCGACGGGTTGGTTCCGGTGGCATCGATGTTGCCGGACGCCGCCAAACCGATACCGCCACTGACCGCCGCGGCGATGTCGGTGATGATGTCGCCGAACAAGTTGTCGGTGACGATGACGTCGTAGCGCGACGGGTTGGTGACCATGTAGATGGTTGCCGCGTCGATGTGGTTGTAATCGACCGTCACGTCCGGGAACTCGGCCGCGACCTCGTCGACGGTGCGCTTCCACAGCGACCCGGCGAAGGTCAGCACGTTCGTCTTGTGGATCAGGGTGAGGTGCTTGCGGCGTGCCTGCGCACGCGAGAAAGCATCTCGGACAACACGTTCGACGCCGAAGCGAGTGTTGACACTGACCTCTGTGGCGACCTCGTCGGGGGTGCCCACGCGGATCGCGCCACCGTTTCCGGTGTACGGACCCTCGGTGCCCTCCCGTACCACCACGAAGTCGATGTCAGGATTTCCGGCCAGCGGCGACCGCACGCCCGGGAACAGCTTGCTGGGGCGCAGGTTCACGTGGTGATCGAGAGCAAATCGCATCTTCAGCAGCAGCCCGCGCTCCAGGATGCCCGGCGTCACCGACGGGTCCCCGATCGCGCCGAGAAGGATCGCGTCGTGTTCGCGGATGGCCGCGAGGTCGCTGTCCGTGAGCAGTTCGCCCGTGCGGTGGTAGCGCTGGGCGCCGAGGTCGAACTCGGTCTTCTCGACTCCCGGGAGCACCTGATCGAGGACGTCCAGCGCCTGCGCGACGACCTCGGGTCCGATGCCGTCTCCCGCGATGACAGCCAGTTTCACGACAGGTCCACCTGCTCGATGAGGGTGGCGTCGACGGCCTCGCCGATGGCCTCGACGACAGCTGCCGGAACTTCCTGGCTGACACGGAGCAGGATGGTTGCGCCTTCACCCTCGGCGTCCTGGGAGAGGCCGGCAGCCTGGATGTCGATACCGGCGTTGCCCAGCAGCGTGCCGATCTTGCCGAGCGATCCGGGCTTGTCGCCATAGGCGACAACGAGGTTGCGGCCTTCGGCACGCAGGTCGAAGTTGCGGCCGTTGATGTTCACGACCTTCTCGACCTCGGCCGGACCCGAGAGGGTGCCGGCCACATTCAGCACGGTGCCGTCGCCGAACACAGCGCGCAGGTCGACCAGGTTTCGGTGGTTCGGGCTCTCGGACGCGGTGGTGACCTCCGAGGTGACGCCGCGCTCGGCGGCGAGGGACGGCGCATTGACGAACGTGACAGGTTCTTCGATGACTGCCGAGAACAGGCCGCGCAGAGCGGACAGTCCGAGCACGTCGACGCTCCTGGACGCGATCTCACCACGGACATCTACGGTGAGATTCGCCGGCACCTGGCCGGACAGCGCACCCACCAGGACACCCAGCTTGCGGACGAGCTCGAGCCACGGCGCGACCTCGTCGTCGACAGACCCGCCCGTGATGTTGACTGCGTCGGGAACGAAGTGGCCGGCCAGGGCCAACCGAACACTCTTGGCGACGTCGGTGCCCGCGCGGTCCTGGGCCTCCGAGGTGGACGCACCGAGGTGCGGGGTGACGACGACCTGCGGCAGCTCGAACAGCGGCGAATCGGTGCACGGCTCGGTGGCGTACACGTCGAGCCCGGCAGCGAAGACCTGACCGGACGCGATGGCGTCGGCGAGAGCCTGCTCGTCGATCAGACCGCCACGGGCGGCGTTGACCACGATGACGCCCTTCTTGGTACGGGCCAGCTGCTCGGCGCCGATCAACCCGAGGGTTTCCGGCGTCTTGGGCAGGTGCACCGAGAACATGTCGGCACGCTCGAGGAGTTCATCGAGGCTGACGAGTTCGATGCCGAGCTGCGCGGCGCGAGCCGGGGACACGTAGGGGTCGTACGCGATGATGTTGGTCTCGAAGGCCGCGAGGCGCTGCGCGAACAGCTGTCCGATCCGACCGAGCCCGACGACACCGACGGTCTTGCCGAAGATCTCCACGCCGTTGAAGCTCGACCGCTTCCATTCGTGCTGACGCAGCGTCGCATCAGCTGCGGGGATCTGGCGGGCCGCGGACAGCAGCAGGCTGACGGCGTGCTCTGCGGCGGTGTGGATGTTCGAGGTCGGCGCATTGACGACCATGACACCGCGTTCGGTGGCGGCCGGCACGTCCACGTTGTCCAGGCCTACTCCGGCGCGGGCGACGATCTTCAGATTGGGACCGGCGGCCAGGACCTCGGCATCAACCTGAGTGGCCGACCGGACCAGGATCGCATCGGCGTCCTTGACGGCTTCGAGCAATTTGGGACGATCCGGGCCGTCGACCCAGCGCACCTCGACATCCTCACCCAGTGCAGTAACGGTGGACTGGGCCAATTTGTCGGCGATCAGGACGACTGGGCGGCCGGTGGGACTCACGGTGATTTTCTCCTGGTGTCGGGCCGCGCCCGGTGCTCTACCGGGAGCAAACTCAGTTGGCAACTCCAGCGATCAGCTTAGAGGCCCTCTCCTGCGGATTTCCCGCGGGTGGGTAGAGCGGCAAGCATCCGACCTGCGTGATTAAAGAATCTTCATTCGCGTGCAGGCAATCTAGCTCCCTGTGACTTGCGTTACGGTTATATTGCATCCGGGCGGGGGGCGCTCAGGTGGCCCGCACACACGATTGGGGAATCGAAATGTTCAGGAAACTGCTGGCCGTCTGCGCTGCGATCGCGATGGCCACACTCGTGCTGGTGGGGGCCGGCACGGCGAGCGCGGACCCCGCCAAGGTCACCCTCGGAGGCGGGTCGGGAATCCTCATCCTCACCGGGGGCAACACCGCCGCCGCGTGCACCCTCACCACCATCGGTACCGACAACCGCGGCGACCTCTACGGGCTGACGGCGGCACACTGCGGCGAAGGCGGCCAGCGGGTCATCTCCGAACAGTTCCAGAACCGGGGGCTACTCGGTCGCATCGCGTTCTCCAACCACAAACTCGATTACGCCATCATCAAGTTCGACAACACCAAGGTGACCCCCACCCGCACGGTCGGCGGTGTCACCATCCGCGGCGTCCAGACCACTCCCCCGGCAGTCGGCAGCATCGCCTGCAAAGAAGGCCGCACCACCGGCAATACATGTGGCATCACCTGGTTCTCCAACGGCACCGAACACATCAGCCAGATCTGCGTTGTCGAAGGCGATTCCGGAAGCCCCGTCGTGGTCGGCGACAGGCTCATCGGCATGGTCAATGCCTACTACTTCGTCGGGTGCATCGGGCCGGAGACCGGCACCAACATCAAGGCGCTCCTCGATGACATGCCCAAGCGGGGCGTCGAGGGCTTCAAAGTCTTTTGATCCGTTTCGCACCCTTGCCGTCCACCACGCAGGCGAGAAAGGGCCGCCTGCACGCGAGCGCCAGCGAGCCAAGAACACAGCTGGTGAGATAAAGAACAAACTCGACCACAACAACAAACGCCACCACGACAAAACAAGCCCCGGTCCAAAGGACCGGGGCTTGTTGCGAAAGCTACTGCGTATCAGGCAGTTTCGGTGATCGGACGATCAACCCAGCTCATCAGGTCACGCAACTTCTTACCGGTGACCTCGATCGGGTGCTCGGCGTTCTGCTTGCGCAGGTTTTCGAGCTCCTTGTTGCCGCCTTCGACATTGGCGACGAGACGCTTGACGAAGGTGCCGTCCTGGATGTCCTTCAGGATGCCGCGCATGCGCTCCTTGGTGCCGTCGTCGATGACACGCGGTCCGGACAGGTACCCACCGAACTCGGCGGTGTCGGAGACCGAGTAGTTCATGCGGGCGATGCCGCCTTCGTACATGAGGTCGACGATGAGCTTGAGCTCGTGCAAGACCTCGAAGTACGCCATCTCGGGCGCGTAGCCGGCTTCGACCATGACCTCGAAACCGATCTTGACCAGTTCCTCGGTGCCGCCGCAGAGCACGGCCTGCTCGCCGAAGAGGTCGGTCTCGGTCTCTTCCTTGAACGTGGTCTTGATGACGCCTGCGCGCGCGCCGCCGATCGCCTTGGCGTAGCTCAGCGCGAGAGCTTCGCCCTCACCCTTGGGGTCCTGGTCGATGGCGATGAGGCAAGGCACACCCTTGCCGTCGACGTACTGCCGGCGTACCAGGTGGCCGGGGCCCTTGGGGGCGACCATGCCGACGGTGATGTTGTCGGCCGGCTCGATCAGGTCGAAGTGGATGTTCAGACCGTGACCGAAGAACAGTGCATCGCCGTCGCCCAGGTTCGGCTCGATGTCGTCTTTGAAGATCTGGGCCTGCGAGGTGTCGGGCGCCAGCACCATGATGACGTCGGCCCATGCGGCAGCCTCTGCGGCGGTGAGCACTTTGAGGCCCTGTTCTTCGGCCTTGGCGCGGGACGCGCTGCCCTCGCGCAGACCGATTGCGACGTCGACGCCGGAATCACGCAGGCTCAGCGAGTGAGCGTGTCCCTGGCTGCCGTATCCGATGACCGCAACTTTACGGCCCTGGATGATCGACAGGTCGGCATCGTCGTCGTAGAACATCTCGACTGCCACTTGGTTTTCCCTTCTTCGGTGATCCCCCGGCCCTCATTGGCCAGGGACTAGTTCTTTATTCGACTCGAACTTCTGGTGTGGTGACGAACTCGGCACGACACGAGCCGAGCGCCTGCCCGCGAACGCCTCAGCGTGCCGCCGACATGCTCTTCGGACCTCGACCGAGCGCGACGATGCCCGACTGGGCGATCTCGCGGATGCCGTACGGATCAAGCATTTTCAGCAGTGCCTCGAGCTTGTCGGGAGTACCGGTCGCCTCGACGGTGATCGATTCCGGCGACACGTCGATGACCTTCGCCCGGAACAGGTTGACCACTTCGATCACCTCTCCGCGCGCCGACGCATCCGAGCGCACCTTGATCATCATGAGCTCGCGGGCCACGGAGGTGTCCGGGTCCTGCTCGACGATCTTGATCACGTTGATCAGCTTGTTGAGCTGCTTCGTGACCTGCTCGAGAGGGAAATCCTCGACCGCGACCATGATGGTCATCCGCGAGACACCTTTGAGTTCGGTGGCCCCAACGGCGAGGGACTCGATGTTGAACCCGCGGCGCGAGAACAGAGCCGAGACACGGGCCAGGACACCTGGACGGTCCTCGACGAGCACGCTGAGGGTGTGATGCGTCGTCATTTCGTCTCGTCTTTCTCGTCACTGATCCGGGTGGTCTGCACCGATTCGACGCCGGCGATGTCTCCGCCGGCCATCGTCCGATGGATCTCGGCGGGTTCGGTGGATGCGGCCTCGTCGTCGTCGAACAACGGCCGGATTCCACGGGCCGCCATGATCTCGTCGTTGCCTGTGCCCGCGGCGACCATGGGCCACACCTGGGCGTCGGCACCGACGACGAAGTCGATGACCACCGGACGATCGTTGATCGCACGCGCCTCGGCGAGCACGGCATCGACGTCTTCCTCGCGCTCACAACGCAATCCGACACAGCCGAGTGCTTCGGCGAGCTTCAGGAAGTCCGGGATCCGCACCGACGAATCGGAATGGTGAGTCGAGAGATTGGTGTTGGAGTACCGCTCTTCGTAGAAGAGGGTCTGCCACTGTCGGACCATGCCCAGATTGCCGTTGTTGATGACGGCGACCTTGATGGGGATGCCCTCGATGGCGCAGGTGGCCAGTTCCTGATTGGTCATCTGAAAACAGCCGTCGCCGTCGATGGCCCACACCTCGGTGTCGGGCATACCGAGCTTGGCGCCCATGGCAGCCGGGACGGCGTAGCCCATGGTGCCCAGTCCGCCCGAGTTCAGCCACGTACGCGGCTTCTCGTACGAGATGAACTGGGCGGCCCACATCTGGTGCTGTCCGACACCCGCGCAGTAGATCGCGTCCGGGCCGGCGGTCTTGCCGATCGCCGAGATCACGAACTCCGGCGACATCGAGCCGTCGGCCGGGCGGTCGTAGCTCAACGGGTAGGTACGGCGGATTCCGTCGAGGTAGCTCCACCAGGTGCTCAGGTCCGGCGCAGCCGCGGTGGTCGCCCGCTCGTCACGGATGGCCTCGGTCAGCTCGGTGATCACCGCACGGCAATCCCCGACGATCGGCACGTCCGCGTGCCGGTTCTTGCCGATCTCGGCAGGGTCGATGTCGGCGTGGATGACCTTGGCATCGGGAGCGAACGAATCGAGCGCGCCGGTGACACGGTCGTCGAAGCGTGCGCCGAGGGTGATCAGCAGGTCGCTGCGCTGAAGGGCCGCGACCGCGGCAACCGTTCCGTGCATTCCGGGCATTCCGAGGTGCAGCTTGTGGCTGTCGGGGAACGCGCCGCGGGCCATGAGGGTGGTGACCACGGGAATACCGGTCAGTTCGGCCAGCTCGAGCAGCTCATCGGAGGAGTCGGACTTGATGACCCCGCCACCGACATAGAGCACAGGTGAACGCGACGACGCGATGAGCCTGGCGGCTTCCCGGACCTGTTTGCCGTGAGGCTTGGTGACAGGACGGTAGCCGGGCAGATCGAGCTGCGGCGGCCACGAGAACGTGGTCTGGGCCTGCAACACATCTTTGGGGATGTCGACGAGAACCGCTCCGGGACGGCCACTTTCGGCGATGTGGAACGCTTCGGCCATCACCTTCGCGATCTCCGCACCACTGTTGACCAAGAAGTTGTGCTTCGTGATCGGCATGGTGATACCGGAGATGTCGGCTTCCTGGAAGGCGTCGGTACCGATCAACGCGCGCCCGACCTGCCCGGTGATCGCGACGATGGGCACCGAGTCCATCTGCGCGTCGGCCAGGGGCGTGACCAGGTTGGTGGCACCGGGACCGGAGGTCGCCATGCACACCCCGACGCGTCCGGTGGCCTGCGCGTAACCGGTGGCGGCATGGCCGGCCCCCTGCTCATGGCGGACCAGGACGTGGCGGACCTGCTTGGAGTCGAACAGTGGGTCGTAGACCGGGAGGACCGCTCCGCCGGGAATGCCGAAGACCGCATCGACGCCGAGTTCCTCGAGGGCGCGCACTACTGCCTTGGCACCACTGACCCGCTCGGGTGCCACCGTTCGACGGGGACCGGTTGCGGACGGGGCTACCGGCGAACCATTCCCTGGCGTACGCCGCGGGGCGACGGGCCCCTTGGCCTGCTGCGTTGTCTGACCACCGGGGTGGGACCCCGGCTGGGTGCGTGCTGCTGGTGCGCTCACTGCACCTTCCCTCTGTTCGGACACCACGGCCCTGGGCCGTATGCGTCGGTGGACAACAAAAAACCCCCGACAGCCGTTGCTGTGCGAGGGTGGCGCGTCGATGCTTTGTGAGTACTCGTGGGAGATACCCGGTCAGGCGATGACGCGCCGGCCGAGTACGAGAATCTGTTTTTGCATCACAGTTAGCCAGGCTAGAACTGCGGATGCAGTGAGTCAAACTCCTTGAGATCTGATCCCACATCGTGGGATCGCTTCAACGCCCGGGCCGCAGGGCTGTGTTCATCGCCGATTCCGTCTGCGTCTTTGGGGATGCCACAATGTCTCGGTGTCCGAGACCGAATCGATCGAGCTGCCCGCGGTGTTCCGCATCACTCCGGTCGCCTACTTTGCTGCGTTCATGATGGCGGTGACGTCGCTGGCCCTGGCGGGGGCGTCGTTGCGCTATCTCGGCTGGACCCTGGTGGTGCCGATCCTGCTGGCCTTGTGGATCCATCGGCTGCGCACCATCGTCACCGAGGACGGGGTCACTGCTGTGAGTCTGCGGGGTCGCCGGTCGGCAACGTGGGACCAGATCGCCGGACTGCAATTTCCCAAGTGGGGCGCCGTGCGTGCGGTCCGGACCGACAAGTCCAAACTCGTGCTGCCCGCCATCACCTTCCGTGACCTACCTCGCCTGTCGGCGGCCAGCCGCGGCCGCATACCCGACCCCTACGCGATCGACAGCCCCGAGCAGGAACGGATAGCCGAGGTCGTGGAGCCCACACCCGGGCCGACCTCGTCGACCGATGACGCCATCTCCGACAACGATGGAGAGTCTGGCACCAAACCCGACGAGGGCACGACCACCTGAATCCTGAGGGTCTCTCCGCCGGACCCGTCCGCGTCGAGATGATCAGCGTCGAGATGATCAGCGTCGACTCCGCATGCGCCGAAACCCGCACTGAGCACTACTGAATACGTACGGCCGCGCAAATGCGGCCGCGCGCACCGGCGTACGGTTGACCGCGCAACTATTCCGTGCCGCAGCCCGGCCGGATCTGGTCGAGCAATCGAGGAATCAGCAGCCATGCCGAATTTGAGGTCACGCACCACCACCGTCGGACGTAATGCGTCAGGCGCCCGCTCGCTCTGGCGCGCCACCGGGATGACCGACGACGATTTCGGCAAACCGATTGTGGCCATTGCCAATTCGTACACCCAGTTCGTACCCGGCCATGTGCACCTCAAGGACGTGGGCGAAATCGTCGCGGACGCTGTTCGTGCCGCGGGAGGCGTGCCGAGGGAGTTTCACACCATCGCTGTCGACGATGGCATCGCGATGGGCCACGACGGCATGCTCTACTCGCTGCCCAGCCGGGAGATCATCGCCGATTCGGTGGAGTACATGGTCAACGCCCACACTGCCGACGCGCTGGTGTGTATCTCCAACTGCGACAAGATCACCCCGGGAATGCTGAATGCCGCCATGCGGCTCGACATCCCCACCGTCTTCGTCTCGGGCGGACCGATGGAGGCCGGCAAAGCCGTCGTCGTCGGAGACACGGTGCATCCCTCGTCAGACCTGATCACGTCGATCTCGGCCTCTGCCAACGACGCCGTCGACGATGCCGCGCTCCGGGAGGTCGAATTAGCCGCGTGCCCGACCTGCGGTTCGTGCTCGGGCATGTTCACGGCCAATTCCATGAACTGCCTCACCGAGGCGCTGGGACTGGCCCTGCCGGGCAACGGTTCCACCCTCGCGACCCACGAAGCGCGCCGCAGTCTGTTCAGCAGGGCCGGACAGGTGATCGTAGAGGCAGCGCTGCGGTACTACCGAGACGATGACGAGTCGGTGCTCCCCCGGAACATCGCGACTCCCAGTGCATTCCGCAACGCCATGGCGCTCGACGTGGCCATGGGCGGCTCGACGAACACCGTTCTGCACGTATTGGCTGCCGCCCAGGAAGGCGAGGTCCGCGACTTTGATCTCACGGTCATCGATGAGATCAGCCGTCGGGTGCCCTGCTTGTCGAAGGTGTCGCCAAACTCGGACTACCACATGGAAGACGTGCACAGGGCCGGCGGTATCGCCGCCATCCTGGGCGAACTCCGTCGGGCAGGACTGCTCGACGACACCACCAGCACGGTTCATTCGCCGACGATGGCTGCCTTCCTCGACGACTGGGACATCCGCGGCGGCAAAGCAACCGACGAGGCCTTCGAGCTGTTCCACGCCGCCCCCGGTGGCGTTCGCACCACCACACCGTTCTCGACTGCGAATCGATGGAGTTCTCTCGACACCGATGCTGCCGGCGGATGCATCCGCGACATCGAGCACGCCTACACGGTCGAAGGCGGGTTGTGCGTGCTGCGCGGCAACCTCGCCGAGGACGGCGCGGTACTGAAGACGGCCGGCATCGACGAGGAACTGTGGCACTTCCAGGGCCCGGCTCGCGTGGTCGAGTCCCAGGACGAAGCCGTTCAGGTCATCCTGAGCAAGACCATCCAGGCCGGCGAGGTGCTGGTGGTGCGCTACGAGGGTCCTGCTGGTGGGCCCGGTATGCAGGAGATGCTGCATCCCACCGCCTTCATGAAGGGCACGGGCATGGGCAAGAAGTGCGCGCTCATCACCGACGGGCGTTTTTCGGGTGGTTCCTCGGGCCTGTCGGTCGGTCACATCTCGCCGGAAGCGGCCGCGGGTGGTGTCATCGGACTCATCGAGGACGGCGACCAGGTGCTGATCGACGTGAAGACCCGCAAGCTGGAAGTTCTCGTCGACGACGAGGTCCTCGCCGATCGCCGAGCGAAGATGGACGCATCCGAACGCCCGTGGCAGCCGATGCAAGCCCGCGATCGTAAGGTGACCACTGCGCTGCGCGCGTACGCCAAGCTCGCCACGTCAGCCGACAAGGGCGCGGTGCGCCAGGTCGATTGACCAGTCTCGATCGGCCCCGAGATCCGCCCGCTGCAAGGCCGCCGAGGGACATATGCCCCCGGCGGCCCGCCACGGCGACGAAGTTGGCGACGTTGCGAAGGGCCTGACTACTGGGCCGGGTTGCCCGGAGATTCGAACGGGTTGGTTCCGTTGAACAGGAACCAGATCGCCACCGGTGCGGCGATGCCGACAACAAGCCAGGCGACCGATCCGATGAACGGCCGGGTGGCCCAGCCCCGGTTGAAGTCGAGAGAGATACGGCCTGGCCCGGTCAAGATGATCACCGCGGCCGCAAGACCGAGGAACAGTTCGTACTCGATGCCCTTGTTGGTGAAGTCGGGGTCGACGGCGAAGAACCACACGCCACCCGCGAGGGTCGACTTGAACAGAGCGGCCACAACCATGACGCCCAGGACCGCCGCGCCCGCGATCGGAGTCAGCAGTCCGAGCACCAGCATCAACCCGCCGATGGTCTCCGAGAGCGCGCCCAGCACGGCAAGCCACTTGGCGGCATCCGGGTTGAACCCGATGTTGGTGTTCGCCGAATTGACGAGGTAGTCCTCGAAGCCGCTGAGCCGGGGGCCGTTCCACCATCCGAATAGCTTCTGGCTCCCATGGGCCATCGCGATCAGGCCGATACCCACCCGCAGGATCAGCAATCCCAGATCGGTGGTCCCACGCCGCACGGGCGCTTCGGTGACCACCGGACCGACGGGTTCGGGCTCAGCCGGACCGCGGGTGGCGAAGTCGTCATCGTCGTCGTACCGCGGCTGCGGGCCGTGCTGACGATGGAAGTCGTCCCGGTCCACACCCGCCGCGGTCGGAATCCGGGTTGTCGCGGTGGAGGGCGCCGCTGCAGCGGGCCTGGCCACCACATCGGTGTCCTGACGGGACAGATCGTCGTCGACCGCCTGACCACCGGCCGGCGTCGCGCCGGCAGGCTGCTTACGCATGGTCGGGATCTGTTCGGTCTCTTCCAGTTCCGCCTCGTCCTGGGCGAACTGACCACTTTCACCAGAGCGAGGAGAGCGGTAGGGCGCGTAGCCATAGGCGCCGGTATCGCCTTCCGGCCGGGTCGCCTGCGGGTCGCGCGCCGCACTCTGCGGCACTCCGATCTGTTCGGTGGGCTCGTCGTAGGGGCTCGACCCCTGGCCGTCAGGATCTCGTTCGGTCACAGTTCGACCTTAGAGGCTCACCGGGCAACCCAAGTGTTCGCCGGGCCGGGCGCGCCCGATCAGTAGGGTGGACGCCATGACAATGCACCACGGGTCTGCGATCGCACGGATCGTGATCATGCTGGTGGCGGCAGCCACCGTGGTGACCGGATGCGCCGACGGCTTCGCAGAGCAGGACCGCAACCGCGACGCCGGCCAGTTCTCCACCAACCCCAACCCGCCGTTGCAGCAGCAGGAACAGACACCGAGCAGCCCGCCACCGACCGATCCGGGCGCTCCGACGGGTCCCTGCCCGGACCCCGACCCGACCGTCATCGCCACGTGTCTCGACACCACCAGCGGCGTGCTCCCCGGAAATGCCGACGCGACGGCGACCGTGGTCGCGCAACGCACCACGGGAAAGATCGTGCGCACCAAGCGCGGCGGGCCAACTCAGGACGTGGCCCAGTTCGAGGTCGATGCCTCCGGCGACGGCGGCCTGCTGGACTTCGCGTTCTCACCCGATTTCGCGCAGGATCAGTTGCTCTACGCCTACATCACCACCCCGACCGACAACCGGGTTGTCCGGCTGGCCCCGAATGACGTGCCCAAGCCGATTCTCGTTGGCATCCCCAAGGGCCCGGTCGGGAACATGGGAACCCTCTACTTCAAGAGTCCGACCGAATTGCTGGTGGCCACCGGCGACGCAGGCGATCCACAGTCGGCGTCTGACCCGTCATCTCTCGCGGGCAAGATTCTGTCGGTCACGGACCTGGCATCGGGCAGCACCACCCCACCCCGGGTCCTGACTTCGGGACTGGGATCGAATCCAGCCTTGTGCCCCGACGTCGCCACCGGTGCGCTGTACCTGACCGACCGCGCCCCCGCCGAGGACCGCCTCCAGCTGATCAGTGCCACCGGGGTGGCGCGCACGTTGTGGACCTGGCCCGACAAACCCGAAACCGCGGGATGTGCTGCGGTCAACGGCATGATCATGGTGTCGCAGACCAGGACTCAACGACTTCAGGCCCTGGCGGCGCCGACCGAGGAGAAGCCCACCACGGCTGAACCGGTCACCGTGCTGGAGAAGCGATACGGGTCGCTCGGACGCCTCACGGCTGTACCCGGAGGCCTCTTTCAGGTTGCGACGGTGAACAAGCAGACCGGTACGGCCGGCCCCACAGACGATCGGGTGATCATCATCCCGATGCCGCAGGGCCCCGCCGACACCAACATCTGAACCGCTACTGGCAGGCGGCCAGAACCAGTTCCTTGACCCGGGCCGGATCTGCCTGTCCCCGTGTGGCCTTCATGACATCGCCGACGATCTTGCCTGCGGCGGCCACCTTGCCGCTGCGGATCTTCTCCGCGATGTCGGGGTTGTTGGTCAACGCCTCGTCGACCGCCTTCTGCAGAGCGGAATCGTCGCGCACGACCTCCAGGCCCCGGTCGGCGATGATCTGTTCGGGTTCGCCCTCACCGTCGAGCACTGCCGTTACGACCTGCTGCGCGAGCTTGTTGGTGAGTTTGCCCTCGTCGACGAGAGCGACAACTGCCGCAACCTGCTTCGGGGTGATCGGCAGATCCGCCAGCTCATTGCCCCGGGAATTCGCCTGCTGGGCCAGGAATGACACCCACCAACCGCGCGCGGCGTCCACCGACGCACCGGCCTCCACCGTCGCGATGATCAGATCCACGGCACCGAGGTTCACCAGGTCACGCATCACCTCGTCGGACAGACCCCACTCCTGCTGGATCCGTGCGCGCCGCAGCCAAGGCAGTTCGGGGATGGTCTCGCGGAGTTCCTCGATCCAAGCCGAATCGGGTTGCACCGGAGGCAGATCCGGTTCCGGGAAATAGCGGTAGTCCTCCGCGGTTTCCTTGCGGCGCCCGGCAGAGGTGGATCCGTCGGACTCCTGGAAGTGCCGGGTCTCCTGAATGATGTCGACCCCGGACTTGAGCAGCGCACCCTGGCGCCGCATCTCGTATCGGACCGCGACCTCGACACTCTTGAGTGAGTTGACGTTCTTGGTCTCGGTGCGGGTACCGAACTCGGTGGCGCCCTTGGGCATCAACGACAGGTTGGCGTCGCAGCGCATCGAGCCCTGGTCCATACGGACGTCGGAGACACCGAGCGACTTCAGCAGATCACGCAGTGCGGTGACATACGCGCGGGCGACCTCCGGTGCCCGCTCCCCCGCACCTTCGATCGGCTTGGAGACGATCTCGATCAGTGGCACGCCCGCGCGGTTGTAATCGAGCAGCGAGTGGCTCGCGCCGTGGATGCGACCGGTGGATCCGACATGCAGAGATTTGCCGGTGTCCTCCTCCATGTGTGCCCGCTCGATCTCGACGCGCCAGGTGGTGCCGTCGTCGAGCGCGACGTCCAGGTAACCGTCGTACGCGATGGGGTCGTCGTACTGCGAGATCTGGTAGTTCTTCGGCTGATCCGGGTAGAAGTAGTTCTTCCGAGCGAAGGTGCTCGACGGACGGATCGAGCAATTGAGGGCCAGGCCGATGCGGATCGCCGACTCGATGGCCTTCTCGTTCGCCACCGGCAGCGAGCCCGGCAAGCCGATGCAGACAGGGCACACCTGGGTGTTCGGTTCGGCACCGAAGGTGGTGGGGCAGCCGCAGAACATCTTGGTGTTGGTGCCCAGCTCGACATGCACCTCCATGCCCATCACGGGGTCGAATTCGGAAATGACATCGTCGTAGTCGAGCAGTTCGGTCATGCACCGAGTTTAACTGGCCCCCACACCCCCGATGATGTGCCCTTTTGGCGGCGCTCACCTGGGCTTTTACCCGCCATAAGGGCACATCATCGGGGTGGGGAGTCAGCCGAAGAAGGCCGCGGCGTCTTCGTAGCGGTTCTGGGGAACGAGTTTGAGCTCCTTGGTGGCCTCGCCGATGGGCACCAATCCGATGTTCGGCCCTTGGAGGCTGACCATCATCCCGTAGTCCCCGTTGTGCGCGGCGTCGGCAGCGTTCACGCCGAATCGGGTGGCCAACACCCGGTCGTAAGGTGTCGGTTTGCCACCGCGCTGCACGTGGCCGAGCACGGTCGTCCGTACTTCCTTGTTGATCCGGCGCTCGATCTCGACGGCGAGCTGTTGAGCGACTCCGGTGAACCGCTCGTGTCCGAACTCGTCGAGTCCACCTTTGAGCACCGAGAAATTACTGCCCTCGGCCGGTTTCGCCCCCTCGGCGACCACGCAGATGAAATGGGAGTCACCGCGCTGGAAGCGGCGTTTGACCAGACGGCACACCTCTTCGACGTCAAACGGCTGTTCGGGGATGAGGATCATGTGTGCGCCGGATGCGATGCCCGAATGCAGGGCGATCCAGCCGGCGTGGCGGCCCATCACCTCCACCAGCATCACACGCTGATGCGACTCGGCGGTGCTGTGCAGACGATCGATGGCGTCGGTCGCGACGGTCAGCGCGGTGTCGAACCCGAACGTCACGTCGGTGCAATTGATGTCGTTGTCGATGGTCTTGGGCACCCCGACCACCGGGACGCCTTCATCGGACAGCCAGGACGCGGCGGTCAACGTGCCCTCGCCGCCGATCGGGATCAGTACGTCGATGCCGTTGTCGTCCAATGTCTGCCGGATCTGGTCGAGGCCGGCACGCAGCTTGTCCGGATGTGTGCGCGCAGTACCCAGCATGGTGCCGCCCTTCGCGAGCAGCCGATCGTTCCGGTCGTCGGCGGCGAGATGGATCCGCCGGTCCTCGAGCAATCCCCGCCAGCCGTCGAGGAATCCGACCACCGCCGACCCGTACCGGACCTCGCTGGTCCGGACCACGGCCCGGATCACAGCGTTCAATCCTGGGCAGTCACCGCCACCGGTTAGCACTCCAATGCGCATCTGGTGTTCCCGCTCCCTTTTCATCTGTGCTCAGACTGTCATCTCTGCTCGGACAGCACGCGCTCTGCGGGCGCCACTGGCTTCAATTGTGCAACCGAATGCAAGCTCCGGCTCAGCGCACGCCGTTTTCGTAGGCATAGACAACCGCTTGTGCGCGGTCGCGCAGCTGCAACTTCGAGAGCAGGTTGCTGACATGGGTCTTGACTGTCTGCTCGGCCACAAAGAGATGGGTGGCGATCTCGGCATTCGATTTGCCCTCGGCCACCTGCTCGAGCACCTCGCGTTCACGAGGGGTCAACCCGGAGAGTCGGCTCGACGTGGCGCGGCGAGGGCGTTGTCTACTGGTCACCTCGGCGATCAGCCGGCGGGTCACCGACGGTGCCAGCAGTGCGTCACCGGCTGCCACCACGCGGACCGCACGCACCAGCTCCTCGGCCGGCGCATCTTTGAGCATGAAGCCTGAGGCACCGATCCGCAGAGCCTGATAGACGTAGTCGTCGATGTCGAAGGTGGTGAGCATCAGGATCTTGCTGGACACCTTTGCCGGTCCGGAAAGCAGTTGTTCAGCTGCTGCGAGGCCGTCGAGGACGGGCATGCGCACATCCATCAGCACCACATCCGGGTGGAGCTGACGGACCGCCGCCACCGCGGCCTTGCCGTCCGGCGCGTCCCCGACCACCGAAATGTCGGACTGTGCGGCGAGCAGGGCACCGAAGCCCTGTCGAACCATTGCTTGATCGTCCGCAATGAAGACTGTGATCAACACGTCGACAGCCTACTTTTCCACCATCCCGACCTGCAGACCCGACTGTCCTGAATCATCGACCACACCCGGCGCCCGGATCGGCAGGCGTGCCTGCACAACAAACCCACCGTCTGGTTGCGGTGCTGCGGACAGCACACCACCGACGGCCTTGGCCCGCTCGATCATCCCCGGGATACCCAGTCCCCCTTCGGAATCGAGCCCGATGGGTTGTTCCGTCGGAGCGGTGTTGGCAATGGTCACCGCGAGTTCGGTTCCCTTGACCGTCACATCGACGCGCACCTGCGACCCCGCCGCGTAACGGGTGGCGTTCGCCAACGATTCCTGCACGATCCGGTACGCCACCAACGCACACGCGTCACCCACCTCGTCCGCGCCGACGGCCGGGTAATACGTGACGTCGATCCCCGCGCCCCTCGTCGCGGAGATCAGTCCGTCGATCTGCGCCAACCCCGGATTCGGGTTGCGTGCAAGTGCATCGGCGGCCGAATCATCTTCGAGACGAAGCACACCGAGCATGGTGCGCACCTCGTCGAGGGCCTCGCGTGCGACGTTGGCGATGGCATCGAACTCGGCCGCAGCCGCGTCGCCGACACCCTCGACCCGGTATTTCGCGGTCTGTGATTGCACCACCACCACCGACATCCGGTGAGCCACAACGTCGTGGAGGTCGCGGGCGATGCGGGTCCGTTCCGAGAGCACCGCATTCTTCGACTTCTCGGTGTCCTTCAGTTTGGTCTGCTGGGCGAGTTGGGCACGGGATCGCACGATGATGCGGATCAGCACGCACATGATGCCGGCGACAGCCAGTCCGATCACCCAACCGACCTCGGCCTCGCTGGGTGCAACCGAGAACATCACCAGTGCCGACACCAGCCAGATCACCGGCAGAAGACGTAGCGGCGCCTTGAGATAGGCGAGAACCGTGAGCACCACCAGTTCGATGAAGTGCACCACCTGGATGGAGTAGTTCCAGGTGTCGAGCCGATCGATGGTCAGCCCGATGACCTGTGAGGACACCACCGAGATCGCCCAGCCCAGTGTGGGATTCGCCCAGCCCAGCATGATCGGGAGGGCCGCGAACGCCGCGACGACGGGCATCAGCGCAGGCTGCACGTCGTGTGTCACGGCCAGGGTCGGCCACGCGATGGCGTACATGATGAGTGCGACGAGCGTGAAGAAGATGTTGACCTTGCGACTCAAGAATCCGATGACCGCCGGGTCGGCGGTGATCGGTAGTTTCTTGGCCTCGTCGACCACATAGTCGGCGGCAGCAGTCCACAGTTTCATTGGTTCGACAGTAGCCACCCAATCCTCGTCCGACCCCATACCTGAGAGTGAGATCTGCGCTGACCCGCAGGTAGCACGCGCACCCACGGTGCACCCCGTTGTAGCCACCGGGCAACGCGTCCGACGACCGATGCGCCCGGGTGCTCCCGATTCCTACGTTCAATCCATGCGACCCGTACACAACCGAATGTTCCTGTCCAGTTTGGTGATCTGCTTCGTGGTGGCGTTGGGTCTGTGGCCGGCAACCGCCGCCGCAGCCACCTCCGCCCCGGGGATGTCGCCCGCCGAGGCCGCCGACATCCGTACCCCGGCAGGCGCAGCGATTGTGGCATTGACAGGGCCGAGGCCCACCGATGCGATCGCTGTACTGCCCGTGGACTTCGAGGCAGAGATGGGCTATCGGCCTGAGGTGGTCGATGGCATACCGATCGACCCCGCGGGCGCCTGCTCATCACCCATCCCGTTGCCAGACCGGTTCGAACCTCTCTGCAAGACACACGATTTCGGATACGACCTGTTGCGTCTCGCCGACAAGAAGGGCGTTCCGCTCGCCGGTTGGGCTCGGGTGGCACTCGACACCATGCTCGCCGAGCGTATGCATCAGGTCTGCGACGATCCCGCATGCAACTGGGCCGCCGATCTCGCCCGGGTGGGGTTGAGCTTAAACACCTGGCGTCAGCACTCGGGCGCCCCGGTCGCGAGGGAGTCTCTTCCGGCGATCGTTGCATCCACCTTCGTCCGCAGTGGCGAGTCGCTCGCATCTCTGGTGGGTCTGGCATGACGGCACGCACGTGGCCACACCCGTTGGTGACGGCCGGCACCACAGCAGGCGCGGCAATCGCTTTGGCCCCAGGCTCGCTGCCCCGCGAAGCACTGATCCAGGGCGTCCTGCTCGCGGCCTTCGCCGGCATCGGCGCCCTCATCGGCATGCTGGCGTCCCGCTTCGTCCCGTGGCCGGCCGCGCGCGCGAGGAAGGTCACCGCCGCCGCCGGGGGCCTGGTCATCGTTGCGATGTTCGTACAAATGATCTGGTGGCAACTGGAGTTGCGATGGGCTCTGGGCACAGAGACCCTCGACCTCGGATGGGTGGCCGTGGCCGCCGCGCCCTCCGGGTTGGTGGCCGTGGGTGTTGCCCTGCCTTCCCGTATCCGCATGATCGGGGCGGTGCTCGCTGCGGCCATCGCGCTCTCGGTCGCCCCGTCACCTGCCGGTGCTGCGGGGTCAGGCGAGTCTGTGGCGCACAAGTTCACCGCTGCCGGCGCCCAATCCACATCGCTCCGGGTCTACGGAGAACTCGACACCCGCGACGTCACCGACCGCGCGCAGAATCTGGTGAAACGCTGGCAGGCCGCGGGTGGGATGCACCGCAGTGCCGTGGTGGTCGCAGTACCCACCGGATCTGGGTGGGTGGACCCGGACGCTCTGGTCGGGATCGAGTCGCGGATGGCCGGAGATGTGGGAGTTGTTGCCCTGCAGTACAGCGACATTCCGTCTTGGCAGGCTTTTCTGTCGAGTTCCGCACCGGCCCGCGACAGCGCTGTCGCGGTCACGGCCGCGCTCATCGATGCCGTCAACCGGTCGGCCTCGCCCAACCGCCCGCACATCTACCTCTACGGCCAGAGTCTGGGTGCGGTCGGCGCCGACGCGGCACGGCAATGGGCGCAGGACAACCGTTCCGGCGCGCTGTGCCACACGGTGCTCGCGGGTGCCCCGGCGGGCACGGCGTCATTGTCGGCGCCATCGACCACCGTGTTGGCGAACGGATCGGATCCTGTGGTGCGCTGGAGCCCGCGGTTGATCTGGCAGCCGCCGGCGCTGGCGTCCGGCATCACCCACGACTTGCCGACACCGCCGTGGCTACCGGTGGCCGGGTTCGTCCAGGCCAGCGCGGACCTGATCGGGGCACTGTCGTTTCCTGCCGGCCACGGTCATCAGTACGGAACCGAACAAGGTCATGTCATCCCCCTCTGCCTCCGATGATGTGGCCTTATGGCGCACCCCACCTGGGGTTTTCGTCGCCAGAAGGGCACATCATCGGGGAGTGGGGGTCAGACGATCGGGCCTCGGGCCGCCTCGTAGGCGGCGCCGACGCGATACAGCCTCTCGTCCGCCATCGACGGAGCCATGATCTGCAGTCCCACGGGCAGTCCATCGTCCTCGGACAAACCCGACGGCACCGACATGGCGCAGTTGCCGGCCAGGTTCACCGGAAGGGTGCAGAGGTCGAAGAGATACATGGCCAGCGGGTCGTCGACCTTCTCACCGATCGCGAACGCCGTTGTCGGAGTGGTGGGCGACACCAGAACGTCCACGGTCTCGTACGCCTTGGCGAAGTCGCGGGCGATGAGCGTGCGAACCTTTTGCGCCTGACCGTAGTACGCGTCGTAGTAGCCAGACGACAATGCGTAGGTTCCGATCATGATGCGGCGCTTGACCTCTGGACCGAAGCCGGCCGCACGGGTCATTGCCATCACCTGTTCGGCGCTGTGGCTGCCGTCGTCGCCGACCCGCAGTCCATACCGCATTGCATCAAAGCGTGCGAGGTTGCTGGACACCTCGGACGGCAGGATCAGGTAGTAGGCACCGAGTGCGTAGGTGAAGTGCGGGCACGACACCTCGACCACTTCGGCGCCACGCTCACGCAATGACTCCACGGCCGCGTTGAACGAGGACAGCACGCCGGCCTGGTAACCGTCACCCTGCAATTCGGCGACGATGCCGACCTTGACACCTGAAAGGTCCTGCGAAGCGCCGGCTTTCGCGGCGGCGACCATGTCACCGACCGGCTGGTCGATCGACGTCGAATCCCGCGGGTCGTGCCCGGCGATCACCTGGTGCAGGAGCGCGGTGTCCAGGACGGTGCGCGCGCACGGTCCGCCCTGATCGAGCGACGAGGCACATGCCACCAGCCCGTACCGCGAGACGGTGCCGTACGTCGGCTTCACGCCCACGGTCCCGGTGACCGAGGCCGGTTGACGGACCGAACCGCCGGTGTCGGTGCCGATGGCGAGCGGAGCCTGGAACGAGGCCAGGGCCGCCGCGCTGCCGCCACCCGACCCGCCGGGGATCTTTGTTGTGTCCCAGGGATTCCGGGTGACCCCATATGCCGAGTTCTCGGTGGACGATCCCATCGCGAACTCGTCCATGTTGGTCTTGCCGAGGATCGGGATGCCCGCAGCACGCAGCCGTGAGGTGACGGTGGCGTCGTAGGGCGGTACCCAGCCTTCGAGGATCTTCGAACCACAGGTGGTGGGCGCGTCGGTGGTCGTGAACACGTCCTTGAGGGCCAGCGGGACACCGGCAAGCGGCGATGCCGGGGACTCGCCCGCAGCAATGGACTTGTCGACGGCCGCGGCCGCCTGCAGTGCTTCGTCGGAATTGACGTGCAGGAAGGCGTTCAGCTCACCGTCCACCTCGGCGATCCGGTCGAGGTGCGCGCTGGTGACCTCCACGGCAGACAGGTCACCGGCATGGATTTTCTCCGCCAGTTGGGCGGCGGACAAGCCGGTGATCTCGCCGGACTGGCGGGTGGGTGCGGTCACTGTTCTTCTCCGAGGATCTGCGGCACTGCGAACCGTCCCTGCTCGACCGCAGGTGCACCCGAGAGGGCTTCCTCGGTGGTGAGGCTGGGCACGATGGTGTCGGGCCGTAAGACGTTGGCGATGTCTGCCGGGTGTGCGGTGCCGGGGATGTCGGCCGCGGCGACTTCCGAGATGTTGGCGACGTGGGACAGAATCGAATCGAGCTGACCGGCGTAGTGGTCGAGTTCGTCGTCGGTCAGCGCCAGCCGCGACAGCCGGGCGAGATGCGCAACCTCATCACGCGAGATGGCAGACACGAGAGATGCACCCTTTCTGTTCGAGGGCGGCCCACGATGATGTCGGCCCGAACCCCGATCCAGACTAGTCGGCGCCGGTCCCCCGATCGCCTCAGGTGCCGCGAGCCCTACAACCAGCGTTTGAGTCGCGCGGTGATCCACGGCAGCAGCAGGTACACCATCAGCGGTGTGCTCACCAATGTGGCGATCAACGTCTTCACCACCAGCGGCGTGTCCCCCAGGTGGGCGATGATGCCGATGTTGATCGCCAGACTGAGAGGAAAGAAGCCGAGCCAGATGGTGATCGCCTGCTTCCAGCGTGGTGGCGGCGCGCCCATCACGCGGACCGCCTGCGTCAACGTGGACTGTGGCTCGAACCATCCTTCGATGCCGGACAGGCGATGGGTGGCGTACTCGACCGCGATCCCCTCCCCACGCGAGAGCCAGGCCTTGCGCACCGGCGACGACACCCAATCGTCGACCTGTGCCTGATTCTCGAACCGGTACATGACGTAGTACTCGCCGGGCACCTTCGACGAGCGCAACCACCCTCCGCCGAGGAAGCCCGGAAATGTCCGCGCCAATGCGATTCCGGCGTCGGTCCAGGCGATGAAGTCGTGTTCTCGATCAGGCTCGATCCGGCGTGCCACGGATGTGGTCACGTCGGAATGATCGCGCGCATCGTCGATTGCCATCTGCTCATTATCGAGCCCGACCGGCAACCGCCTCGAACCCTGGGCACGCGTCGTGATCAGGCGAATATCCGACGGGCGGATGATGGGTCGCCGACGTATCGTCTCGTTCATGATCATCGTCACAACGAACGACATCCCCGGCTACCGGATCACTTACACCTTCGGCGAGTGCTTCGGGCTGACCGTCCGGTCACGCAACATCGGATCGAACCTCGGCGCCGGCTTCAAGGCGATGGCGGGTGGTGAACTCAAGGGAGTCACACAGCTACTCCACGATTGCCGCCAGGAAGCGCTGCAGCGCTTGGCGACAGAGGCGCAGCAACGCGGCGCGAACGCCGTGGTGGCGTTCCGGTTCGAGACCACCGAGTTCGGCGGAACCGGTATCGAGGTGTGCGCGTACGGCACGGCAGTAGGCGTCCAAGCGCTCCCCGGGACCACTCCTCCGGCCTGATCGCCAGGCCACCGCGCGCCGGCCACTGAGGGCGCGCCACACGGCAGGGCCGACGTACCGGTGGGAGAATGTCGACCGTGTCCTATCTGCTGCGCGTCTACCTCCAGGACCGACCCGGATCCTTGGGCCTCCTGGCCGTTTCCCTGGGTTCGATCGGTGCCGACATCCTGTCGCTCGACGTTGTCGAACGCGGCGAAGGGTACGCAGTCGATGACATCGTCGTCGAGGTTCCGCGCAGCTCGCTGCCCGACACCCTGATCACTGCCGCAGAAAAGGTTGATGGTGTGCGGGTGGATTCGATCCGCCCATACACCGGCATCCTCGAGACCCACCGGGAACTCGAGTTGGTCAACGAGATCGCGGCCGCCGGCCGCGATCGGCTGCAGGTCCTGGTCGAGGCGGCGCCCCGGGTTCTGCGGGTTGCATGGGCGACCATCATCACCTCAGGCGCCAACGGGGCGATCCAGCTCTTCGGGAGCTCGGGTGCCCCGGAAACCCAACTCACCGATGCGAGTTGGCTGCCGATCGACCACGAGGCCGAGCTGGATCCGGAATCGCCGTGGGTGCCGCAGTCCTGGCGCGACATGGACACTCGGCTGGCCGCCGCGCCCATCGGTTCACCGGGCAAGGCGTTACTCCTCGGTCGACCGGGTGGCCCGGACTTCCGTCCGTCCGAAATTGCCCGGATCGGCTACCTCGCGAAGATCGTCACGACGGTGCTCAAACAACCCTGACCCGGTCGGCCGCGTCATCAGTCCTACGGCGCTTCATCTTCGTTCACGTCGGCAGGTGATTCCTCGGTCTCCGGCGGCGGAGGACCCTCTGCCAGAAGCTTTTTGAACCCGTCTTCATCGAGAATGGGTACGCCGAGCTGTTCGGCCTTGTCCGCCTTAGTACCGGGCGAATCCCCGACGACGACATAGGCCGTCTTCTTCGACACCGACCCTGACGCCTTGCCCCCGCGCACCAGGATGGCCTCCTTGGCGCCGTCGCGGGAGAAATCCTGCAGCGAACCGGTGACCACGATGCTCAGGCCTTGCAGCGTGCGCGGGATGGAAGCGTCGCGCTCGTCCTCCAGCTGCACACCCGCCTCACGCCACTTCCGGACGATCTCACGATGCCAGTCGACCGTGAACCACTCAGCGACGCTCTGCGCCAACGTATTACCCATACCCTCCACGCTGGCGAGCTGCTCGGCTGTTGCCGATTCGATGGCCTCCAGGCTGCCGAACTCAGTGGCCAAAGCGCGTGCGGCACTCGGGCCGACGTGCCGGATCGACAACCCGACCAATACCCGCCACAGCGGTACCTTCTTGGCCGCAGAAAGATTCGCGAGCAACCGCTTACCGTTCGCGGAGAGATCCCCCGACTTGGTGGTGAACAAAGTGGTCTTGCGGAGATCGTCCTCGGTCAGGCTGAACAGATCACCCTCATTGTCGAGCACCCCGGAGCTCAGAAGCGCGGTGGCAGCCTCGTATCCGAGAGCCTCGATGTCGAATGATCCGCGACCGGCGATGTGGAACAGTCGCTCTCGCAGCTGGGCCGGGCACGATCTGCTGTTGGGACAGCGGATGTCGGCGTCACCCTCCTTCTGCGGCGCCAATTCGGTGCCGCATTCGGGACAGTGCGTAGGCATCACGAACTCGCGTTCGGTGCCGTCTCGCAGGTCGACCACAGGGCCGAGTACTTCGGGGATGACGTCGCCGGCCTTTCGGATGGTGACGGTATCGCCGATCAGAACGCCCTTGCGCTTGACCTCGGATGCGTTGTGGAGCGTTGCCATGCCGACCGTCGAGCCCGCCACCAGAACAGGCTTCATCGATGCGAAAGGAGTGACCCGACCTGTGCGTCCGACATTGACCAAGATGTCGAGCAGTTTGGTGGTCGCCTCTTCGGGGGCGTATTTGTACGCGATGGCCCAGCGCGGCGCGCGCGAGGTGGACCCCAGCCGGCGTTGAAGCGAGATGTCGTCCACCTTGACGACGATCCCGTCGATCTCGTGTTCGACGTCGTGGCGGTGTTCACCCCAGTAGGCGATCTTCTCCAGGATGGCGTCGGCGCCCGTGAGTTTGGTGGTGTGCTCGGAGACCGGCAGCCCCCAGGCACCCAGCGCCAGATAGGCGTCATGGAGGGTCTTGGGCGGCGTTCCGTCGATCCGGCCGAGCCCGTGACAGATCATCCCGAGCCGTCGTCTGGCGGTGATCTGCGGGTTCTTCTGACGGAGAGACCCGGCGGCAGAGTTGCGTGGATTGGCGAACGGCGCCTTGCCCGCCTCCACGAGCGACGCGTTGAGCGCCTCGAAATCCTCGACTCGGAAAAACACCTCGCCGCGTACCTCGAGCAGGTCGGGTATCGGGTAGTCGTCGGACGGCGTGAGTCGGTGCGGTACGTCGTCGATGGTCTTGGCGTTGAGCGTGACGTCCTCGCCGGTGCGTCCGTCGCCGCGGGTGGTGCCCCGCACGAGGACACCCTTCTCGTACACCAGGGCCAGGGCCACGCCGTCGATCTTCAGCTCACACAGGTATTCCAGATCCGCGCCCGCGTCAGCCTCGACACGAGACACCCAGCTGCGCATCTCGTCGGCATCGAACACGTTGTCCAGCGACATCATTCGCTCGAGATGGTCGACGGCCTTGAACTCGGTGGCGAAACCACCGCCGACCAACTTGGTGGGCGAATCGGCGACAGCCAACTCCGGGTACTGGTCTTCGAGGGCCTGCAGGCGGCGCAACAACGTGTCGAACTCGCCGTCGGTGATGACGGGAGCGTCTTTCACGTAGTAGCGGAATTGGTGGTCACGCACCTCCTCGGCCAGCTGCGACCACTGCTCTCTGGCCGCAGAAGGAGTCGGCTCCGCGGGCGTCTGCTCACTGATGTCTGCACTGTTGGCCACCCCTCGAAGATAGTCCAGAGGGCTGACACCGAAACCGGACTCGGGGGGTTCGATCCATCGGCAGGGACCGTGCGGTGGAGACCCCGCAGTGCTCTAGCGGCCGATGGATCGTAGGTAGCCCCCGACCGTGACCACAGCCTGCGGATTCCTGGGGCCCTCCACCAGAGCGGCGTAGGGCAGCGCCATGATGTGTCCCTCGCGAACCGCGGTCGAACCCGACATCAACGGGTGCGATTCGAGCTGACGGATCTTCGCGGCGACGGAGTCGGCCGGCCCCGCCCCGTAGTCGACGATGATGACGACCTCGGGATCACGCTGGGCGGCGGCCTCCCACGAGGTGGTGGTCCACGAGTCGTTCAGGTCATCGAAGATGTTGCGGCCACCGGCCTCGGTGATGATCTGTTGGGGTGCAGCGGTTCTGCCCGAGGTGAAGGGCTCGGGGGCGGCACTGTCGAAGAGGAAGACCCTGGCCGGGTCACGGTCTCGCGGCACCGCCGCGTTCACCCCGCGCACCAGGTTCCGGTACTCCTCCACCAGGTCGTCCGCACGTTCGCGGACTCCGAAGATGTCACCGAGGTTCTCCAGATCGGCATAGAGCGCATCGAACGGCGACATGATCCCCCGGCGCGTTGTTCCGGGCTGTCGACATGCCTCGGTGAGTTGGTACGGGACGGCGCCGATCTGCTCGATCCAGTCCGGTGTCATGCCGGTCGACTCCCGGAAGCCGTAATTCCACCCGGCGAAGACGAAATCGGGGTCGGCCGCCTGCACGATCTCCCGGGTGAATGCCTTGCCCAGTTCGGGGGTCGATTCGAAATCCGCCTTCCAGGGCGAGGTCTGCACGTCACGTTCTTTGCCGGGATAGGTGGTGTACCCGACGAGCCGGTCGGCCAGTCCGAGCGAGAACATCATCTCGGTGATGCCGGTGTCATTGGTCACCACACGAGTCGGCGTCCCCGATACCGTCAGTGGCGCACCGCAATTCGTCACCGTCACCGTGGGCCCGCCGGACGGGGCCTTCTGCTCCACGTCGGCGCCGCACGCACTGACTGCCACCGCCATCACGATCATCGCAAGGGCACGGCGATTTCGGTACATTCAGCGCTCCTCGTGGTGAAGGGCATGGTTCGACACAGGCTGCAGCCCGTCGAAGATGATCTGGGGAACCCCGAGGCGGGGATGGGCGACGATGTGGCAGCCGATCGAGAACCACCGGTTGATCACGGCTTCGGTGAAGACCTCGAGAGGGGTTCCGGCACACACCACCGCGCCGTCGACGAGCACGAGGACGCGGTCGCAGTACTGCGCGGCCAGATTGAGATCGTGCAACGCCGCCATCACCGTGATGCCCAACCCTTTTGCCGCGCCGAGCACGCCGTGTTGATGTTGCACGTCGAGATGATTGGTCGGTTCGTCGAGCACGAGCACCTGTGGTTCCTGGGCCAGAGCACGGGCGATCAGGACGCGCTGCTTCTCGCCGCCGGACAGAGAGGAGAACAATCGGGAGCGCAGACCCCCGGCATCGGCTTTGTCCATCGCCTCCCCGATGGCTTCGTCTTCGGCGGCACGGTCGCGGGCGACGATCCCGCTGTGTGGCAATCGCCCGGTGGCGACCACCTCGCGCGCTGTGAAGTCGAAATGCAATGTGTTGTCCTGGGTCAACGCGGCCACTTGACGGGCATTCTCGCGCATGCTGATGGCACGAATGTCCCGCTCACCCACCGTGATAAGACCGTCGGACGGCTTCAACGCTCGATACAGACAGCGCAGCGTCGTCGATTTGCCGCTGCCGTTGGGCCCGACGATCCCGACGAACTGACCCGCCTCGACGGTCAGGTTCATGTCGCCCACCACCACACGGCCGCCGATCTCGACGTCCACGTGATCGAACTGCACCCGCATCAGGTCTGCACTATCGATGCATCACGGCGTCTCATCAAGAACACGAACACCGGTACCCCGACTGCCGCGGTGATCGCCCCCAGTGGTAGTTCCTGTGGCGGAACCACCGTGCGCGACAACAGGTCGGCGGAAACGAGGAAGACGGCGCCGAGCAAGGGCGTCACGACGATGAGTCGCCGGTGATCGGCACCGACGAGCAGTCGCGCCACGTGTGGGACGACCAGACCGACGAATCCGACCGCGCCACACACGGACACGAAACAACCCGTCATCGCGGCCGCGATGACGAACAGGAGGATCCTGAACCGCGACGCGTTCAGTCCCAGTGCGGCACTGACCTCGTCGCCCATCGACAACGCGTTCAGGCGTCGCGCACACAGGGCGATGGACACCATTCCCACCACGGCGACGACCACCACCAGTGGAACCATGTGCCAGCTGACACCCGACAGGCTCCCCAGGAGCCAGAACATCACGCTGCGCGCACCGTCACCTTGCGGTGCCATGAAGATCAGCACGGTGGTGACCGCCGAGAAACCGTATCCGAGAGCGGTTCCCGTCAACACGAGCCGCAGAGGCACCAATCCGGCTGCCGATCTCGCCATCAGGTAGACGAGGGCGGTGGCACCGAGGGCGCCCAGGAACGCTGCGGTACTCAGCGCGTAGATACCCAGCGCACCGAATGTGCCGAACAGGACAACCGCGGTCGCGCCCACGGATGCTCCCGAGGAGATCCCGAGGACATACGGGTCTGCCAATGCGTTGCGCACCATCGCCTGTACGAGCAGACCCACAGCACTGAGTCCGGCGCCGACGAACAGTGCCACGATCAGTCGCGGCATTCTGGAATCGACCACTATTCGGTAATTGGGCACGTCGTCCGCGGATATTGCGCCTCCGACCAACTCGGCCCAGAGGAACGAGGTGGTGTCGCGCCAGGGGACGTGAACGGTACCGAACATGAGCGCCACCACTGACACGGCGACCAGCGCGAAACACAACTCGACCACCAACGCAGTCACCGAATGAGGGCGCATCGCCGCACTTTCCGCTGTACCCGATGCCGGCCGACCCGTACGCATGCGTCAGCGAATGAAGGCGCGCGCGAGCACACCATCACCGCGTCAACCGTGTCCCTCGGAGTCGACGGGCGACCACGCCGGCGGCGCGGTCGCGTTGGCAGGTCTTCGGACTCGCGGACATGGCACCGAATATTCGGTGTCTCCTACCGGCGGTCGCTTCCCAGGCATACACCCAGTGCTGGTGACCGCGTTCGTTTCCACTCACCGCTGCGGGGCAGTTCCGGATCTTCACCGGATTCCCTCTTACGATCCGCCGGTCACTGACCGACGGAAACCAACGCCCGGTCAACCTAACATTTCACCGGCACGCGAACAGACACCGGTTCTAGACTGTCGCCATGCCCCACCCGATCATGTACTCCGAGGACGACCCGGTCCTGATTCGACTGCGCACCATTGCACTCGCGTTCCCGGATGCGACGGAGAAGATCGCACACGGTCGCCCGACATTCCGCGGCGGGAAGATGTTCGGCATGTACGGCGGCGGGGTCAAAGGTGGACCTCAGTTCGAGCAATCGCTGCTGTTCAAGGTCGAGCAGACCGAACGCGTTGCACTGGAACAAGACTCGCGATTCTTCTATCCGGCGTACGTGGGACCGTACGGATGGATGGGGATCGACCTGTCGGCACGGCCGGACTGGACGGAGGTGGCCGAACTACTCGATGCCAGCTACCGCTCTGTCGCGACCAAGAAGCTGATCGCCCGGCTCGATGCCGGCGAGCGCCCCGACGAACTGACCTGACGTCATCGCTCGGTTGCTGCGCCGGGGCCGAACTCATCACCGTGCTCTGCGGGCTGGGGCCCCGCATCGTCACGGCCATGGCACGGGAGCGGCCAAATGAAAGCGCCGCTCTGCATCGCGGTTCGAACCCGCGTCGGTCTCGCGCATATCCGTGCGCGGCAGGCGAAGTTGTCCATACCTCATCAGAGGCTGCGCAGACGATGAATGTTCCCGATCGACCGGGCCGGGTCGCTATACCGCGGTCGGGTCGGCGAGCAAGCCGGCCGCCGCTGTGGTGCACAGCGCGAGCGCCGTCTTCGCCCAGGCGGCATCGGCACCGGCCAGACCGCACGCGGGACTGATCACCATCTGCTCCGCCAGGACCTTCCGGGACAGCCCGATTCGGTCGGTCAGAGCGGCGCACGACGCGGCCACCTGTTCTGCGGCGAGTTCGGTTGCGGGAGCAGCCGTCGGCACGGCGCCAAGGATGACGTCCCGACCCTCGTCGAGCAGCTGCCCGATACCGTCGAGGTCCACCGTGCGGATCTGGGCGAGATCGACACTGACCGCAGCAAATCTGGTGCGCTCCAACAGCTCCCAAGAAATATTCGCCGAGCAGTCGTGCATCACCACCGGCCTGCCGACGACGTCGATGAAACCGTCGTACTTCTCGGCGAGCACCGCGACGGGTACGGGCCTGATGATGTCGAAACGGGTGAGCGGCTCCACCGAGCCCTCGATCACCCGCCCGATCATCGGCTCGTCGATCTGAACGATCACCTGAGCTCCGGTGCGGCGATGGACCTCGTCTGCGTGTACTCGCAGGCCCTCGGCCATCGAATCCACGAGATCCGACCAGGCCCCGACATCGTGCAGGATCTTGTGCCCGTTGCGCAGTTCCACCGACGCGGCCAATGTGAACGGGCCGCACGCCTGCAGCTTGACGAAGCGGTCGGTCGCGGCCATCCCGGCACGCTCCCAGGCCTCTTCGAAGGCGTCGAGGTCGGCGTTCAGAAAGTCGCGCGCGCGGCGGGTCAATCCGGATTTGCGTGCCGACAGGCGATAGCCGGAGGCCACGGTGTCCATCGGCATGTCCACCAGCAGGGCAGCCGACCGCCCGATCATGTCGGCCCCGAGCCCGCGCTGCGGCAGTTCGGGAAGAAACGCCAGCTCGCACTCGCCCAGGCTGATGCCCGCAGATTCGATCGGATCGGTACCCGGCATCGACCCCACACCGGTTCCGGTGCCGGCCGGCAGGACGGTCACGTGGTGGCGCTGCTGACGAGATCCGACGGGACCGAACCGGTGACCGCGATTCGTCCGCTGCCGATGACCAGGTCACCCGACACCGAATCCGGCTGGTACAGCACGGCCGCCTGCCCGCGAGCCACCCCGGTGAGGGGGCTGCGCAGGGTGATGCGGATACCCGGGCCCTGTCCGTCGACACCGTGTGAAGGCTCAAGCTCGATGGCCTCGGCCACGGCCGGCGCCAATCCGCCGTGTGCCCGGACCTGGACCATGCACTCGAACGGTTCGGTGGGAGTGTGTCCGGACGTCCAGATGGCCTTGCGGGCGGTGATCGTCCACACCTGGAGACGCTCGGAGGAACCAACCGTCACGGTTCCGGAGTCGGGATCGATCTCGGTCACGTATCGCGGTTTGCCGTCGACAGCCGGTGCATCGATACCGAGCCCCTTGCGCTGTCCAATGGTGAACCCATGGACGCCTTCGTGCTGGGCCAGTTCGGCACCGGAGTCGGCGTCGACGACCTTTCCGGGCCGGACACCGATCGTGGCACCCAGGAACGCCCGGGTGTCACCGGTGGGGATGAAGCAGATGTCATGAGAATCGGGCTTGTTGGCAACGGACAAGCCGCGCGCAGCGGCCTCTTCCCGGATCTGGCCCTTGGGTGTGTCGCCCACCGGGAACATCGCCCGCGACAGCTGCTCCGGCGTCAGCACGGCGAGCACGTACGACTGGTCTTTGTCGTGGTCGACCGCCCGACGCAACCGGCCGCCTTCGAGCCGTGCGTAGTGGCCGGTGGCAACCGCGTCGAAGCCCAGGGCGATGGCGCGTTCGGCCAGTGCCGAGAACTTGATCTTCTCGTTGCAGGTCAGGCAGGGATTGGGGGTCTGCCCGGCCGCGTACGCCGCAACGAACTCGTCGATGACGTCATCTTTGAAGCGGTCGGCGAAATCCCAGACGTAGAAGGGGATTCCGAGAACATCCGCGGCCCGCCGGGCATCAGACGCGTCCTCCCGCGAGCAGCATCCTCGGGATCCGGTCCGCAGTGCGCCGGGCGCAGTGGACAGGGCCAGGTGTACCCCGACCACGTCGTGTCCGGCGGCCACCGCCCGTGCGGCAGCCACCGCCGAGTCGACACCACCACTCATTGCTGCGAGTACTCGCATCAGCGCTCTCCTGCCATTGCCGTGGCCATCCCGGCGGCGCGGGCGCGGGAGACCACTTCACCGATGACAGCGCCTACGGCGTCGATGTCATCGCTGGTTGTCGAGGGCGCCAGTGAGAACCGCAGCGAACTGCGGGCCCGCCCAGTGGATACGCCCATCGCGGTCAGCACATGAGACGCCTGGGCCACGCCTGCGGTACACGCCGAGCCGGTGGAGCACTCGATGCCGTTGGCGTCGAGCAACATCAACAGCGAATCGCCTTCGCAGCCTGGAAACGACACGTGCACGTTGCCCGGCAGCCGTGCCGAGCCGGTGGGTCCGTTGACCACACAGTCGTCGGTGTTCTCGGTCAGCACCGCGAACAGATGGTCACGCAGGTTCGCCACTGCCGGCACGGTGACCGACAGCTCTCGCACCGAATGTTCAAGTGCTACAGCCATTCCCACCGCAGCCGCGACGTCGGGGGTACCCGAGCGGACGTCCCGTTCGTGCCCACCACCGTGGAGAAGCGGCACGCAGTCCACATCGCGGCCCAGCAGCAGCGCGCCGATCCCGTGGGGCCCACCGAACTTGTGTCCGGCGATGCTCATCGCCGAGAGGCCGCTGGCGGCGAAGTCGAGCGGAAGGTGTCCGGCCGCCTGCACAGCATCGGAATGCATGGGAACGCCGTACTCTCGGCAGATCGCGGCAAGCTCCGCGATCGGCTCGATGGTGCCGACCTCGTTGTTCGCCCACATCACGCTGACCAGTGCAGTGTCCTCTGCATGCGCGGTGAGCGCCGCCCGCAGATCTGCGGGGTCGACAAGACCCAGATGATCGACGGGTAGCCAGGTGACTTCGGCTCCCTCGGTGTCGGCAAGCCAGAGCACCGGGTCGAGAACGGCGTGGTGTTCGATGGATGACGCAATGATGCGGCGGCGGCCGGCGGCCGGCGAACCCGGCCTGTTCCGCGCCCAGAAGATGCCTTTGACCGCGAGATTGTCGCTTTCGGTTCCGCCCCCGGTGAAGACCACCTCAGACGGTCGCGCGCCCAGCGAAGCCGCGATGGACTCCCTGGATTCCTCCAGGTGCCGGCGGGCGCGCCGCCCCGACGCGTGCAGCGACGATGCGTTGCCCGCAGTGCCCAGGATCTGACTCATCGCCACGACTGCTGCAGGCACCATCGAGGTTGCCGCTGCGTGATCGAGGTAGATCGGGGCCCGGTCGGAGGAGTACATAACCAATCCAGGATAACCGCTCGCAGAGCAGGTTCTATTCCACCGGCGTCTGGACGGTGCCCCGACACCGGGACCGTCCGGTGGTCAGCTCACCATCGCGGCGGGGATGCCCGACGAGAGACCGATCAACGGGGGTTCTCCGAACACGATCCGCTCGCAGCGGTCGGCGAGCTCACGCCGGTCCGATCCCGGCCATTGGGGCTCGCAGAGGCGGACGTGGACGGTCAGACCTTTGGCCCGCAGGACCCGGCCCATCGTGTCGGCGATGTTGTCGGTTCCGATGAAGGCCGCGACCGGGCTGATCGCGCCGTCCGGTGTGTGAAAACTCACCACCAGAGGCTGGACCGTAACCCCCGTTTCGACCGCGGCCTGGAAGATCGCTGGGCGGAAACGACCACCGCCGCGACCGCATCGTGTCGTCCCCTCGGGGAACAACCCGACGTTGTCCCCCGCTCGTAGTCCGTCGACGGCATCCGAGATGACGGATGGGAGGTCGCGCAACGACTCGCGGCGGATCGGGATCACACCCAGGCGACGGGTGAGCGTTCCGACCACCGGCCATCGGGTCAGTTCTGCCTTGGCCACGAAGCGGGCAGGACTGACGGTGGCGATCGCGAGGATGTCCAGGAACGAGATGTGGTTGGCGACGATCAGGCCTGCGCCTGCGGGCCGCGGATCTCCCGCAGACAATTCGCTGTGCCGGACGCGTACCCGGATGCCGATCGAAGCCAGCAACAGAACAGCCATCCACCGCACGTACCCGGCACGCGCCGACCGTGGCAGCAGAGGCACCAGGACCCCGAGGGTGACCGCGACCGCCACGGTGGTCATCAGTGCGATGACGCGCCAGCTCCTGCGTACCCGCCCCGCTGCGCAGCTCGAAGTGGACAGGCAACTGCTGTCACAGGCACTCGCCGGAAACCAGCTGTGCCGAGCGGGCGCGTTCGTCACCATCGGGTCGTCTGTCATCCGGGTACCCGCTCGGCAGCCTGGCGGAGCCGGTCCAGGTACCTGGTGTTCGCGCGCTCGCGATCGATCACCGTGAAGAAGTCGGCCACCCCGAAATCGGGGTCATAGGCCGGTTCTCCGCACACCCAGGCCCCCATCCTCAGATATCCACTGAGCAGGGGCGGGAATGCCAGGCGTTCGGGCGGTGCGATGTCGTCGAGCCGCAGGCCGTCGAGCACCACCGGCCTGTGCGGGTACACCTCCCAAGGACCTCGGTGCCGGTCGCGCACGAAGTCCCTGATACCGCGGACCTGTGCCCCGGGCCGGTCGCGGTCGCTGTCCTTGCAGATCGGCACCGAGGTCGCACCCATCAGGTACCGGTAGCCACTGAGATCCAGATACCTCAAGATGCCCGCCCACATGAGAGCCAGGACCGATCCGGACCGGTGTTCGAGGGCAACACACGCCCGGCCCATCTCGACCGTTTGCGGCGCAATCGAATCCAATTCGTGGACGTCGAATTCCGTAGCCGTGTAAGGGCCTCTGGCGGCGATGGCACCCGGCGGCGGCAGGAGGCGATAACAGCCGACCACGGCGCCGGTCATGTTGTGGCGCACCATGAGGTGGTCACAGAACTCGTCGAAGGGGTCGCAATCCCGCCCGTCGGTGACGCCGGCCATCGCGCCGCCGAAACCCGGCTCGTTCGCGAAGACCTGGTAACGCAGACGCGCAATGACGTCGATGTCGGAAGGGTCGGTACTCAGATACAGGCTGTAGTCGCGCCCGGAGACGAGTGCGGTCGTGCTGATGACTGCGGGTGTCCTCATGGCACAGGTGTATCGAGTGCGTCGGACCGGTCGGGATCGGCGGTGTGTCGTGTCGGTGCAACGTGCATGAACAGCAGATGACCCCCCGGCAGGGTGCCAGGGGGTCATCTGTGGTTCAGCTGCGAGCGGCGTTACTTGCGCTTCTTGACCGCTTCGGTGAGCTGCGGTGCCACGTTGAAGAGGTCACCGACGATGCCGTAGTCGGCGATCTCGAAGATGGGAGCCTCTTCGTCCTTGTTGACCGCCACGATGGTCTTGGAGGTCTGCATACCCGCACGGTGCTGGATGGCGCCTGAGATACCCAGGGCGACATACAGTTGCGGCGACACGGTCTTACCGGTCTGGCCGACCTGGAACTGGCCGGGGTAGTAACCGGAGTCGACAGCCGCACGCGAGGCACCGACGGCGGCACCGAGCGAATCAGCGAGTTCCTCGACGACAGAGAACTTCTCGGCACTGCCGACGCCGCGTCCACCGGATACGACGATGGTGGCCTCAGTCAGTTCCGGACGGTCACCGCCGACGTTCGGCTCGACCTTGGTGATCTTGACCGCGTTCTCGGGAACCTCGGGAACCTCGACGTCGACGCGCTCACCTGCGCCGGCCTGCGGGGCTGCCTCGACCGCACCGGGACGCACCGAGTACACCGGGACGTCGCCGCCGGCCTGTGCCTCGGCGGAGAAGGCGCCACCGAAGATGGAGTAGACGCCCACTCCGCCTTCTTTGACCTCGACCACGTCGGCGTGAACGCCTGAACCGAGCCGTGCGGCAAGGCGGCCGGCGATCTCTTTGCCGTCGAAGTTTGCGGTGACGAGGACACCGGCCGGGGAGACCTGCTCCACCAGGGTGCCGAGGATGTCGACCTTCGGCGTGATCAGGTAGCCGTCCACGTCATCGGACTCGGCGACGTAGATCTTCTCGGCGCCGAACTCCTTGAGCTCGTCGGCGATGGCGTCGGTTGTCCCGGGTTTGGCCGCGACGACAACAGACGGGGTGCCCAGTGCGCGGGCAGCGGTGATGAGTTCGGAAGTGACCTTCTTCAGGGCACCTTCCGCGTCCAACTCGGCGAGGACGAGTACTTCAGCCATTTGTTAACTCCTTGCGGTGTGGTCGATGTCGGGGGATGTGATCGGCGGGGATCAGATGATCTTCTGGCCGACCAGGAACTCGGCGACCTTCGTGCCGCCGTCACCCTCATCGACGACCTTTTCGCCCGCGCTCTTCGGCGGCTTGGGGGTCGCGCTGGTGACCGTCGATCCGGCATTCGCCAGTCCGACCTCTTCGGCTTCGACGCCGATGTCGGCAAGCGAAAGAACCTGAACCTCTTTCTTTTTCGCCGCCATGATGCCCTTGAAGGACGGGAAGCGAGGCTCGTTGATCTTCTCTCCGACGCTGACGATGGCAGGCAGGTTGGACTCGAGATGGAAGATGCCCTCGTCCGTCTCACGCTCGCCGGTGATCTTGTCGCCCTCGATGGTGAGCTTGCGCATGTGGGTGAGGTGCGGGAGCTCGAGGTACTCGGCGATGATGGCCGGCACCGCGCCGACGCGACCGTCGGTGGCCTCGTTGCCTGCGATGACGAGTTCGACGCCCTCGACGGTGCCCAGCGCACGGGCGATGACCCATGCGGTCTGGATGGCGTCGCTGCCGTGCATCTGGTCGTCCTTGACGTGGATGGCCTTGTCGGCCCCCATCGACAGTGCCTTACGGATGGCGTCGGTCGCGCGATCCGGTCCGACCGTCAGCACGGTGACTTCACCGCCGTCCGCTTCTTTGATCTTCAGAGCCTCTTCGACGGCCTTCTCGTTGATCTCGTCGAGTACGGCGTCGGCGGCTTCGCGATCGAGGGTGTAATCACCGTCGCTGAGCTTGCGCTCGGAGTAGGTGTCAGGGACCTGCTTGATCAGAACGACAATGTTTGTCATGGGTCTTCGTCGACCTCCTGCGTAGGGTTCTGGACAACTTACCCGTCGGTAAGTACTCCTGTTTCTTTACCACCTTAGCGCGCACTTCCGGCAGGTCGAACACCCGATTGCAGGGGAATGAAGTCGGTCACACTGCCTTGCCGAACCCCGCATCGCGAGGGTCACCGCGAGGTCCGCCTCCGGCTCCACACACGGCCCACTAGGCTCTGCTGGATGGTCAGCCCCACGCATGGATCCAACAACGCCGTCGGATCGCCTGCCCCGATCGGCGCCGAGGACGGCGTAACAGCCCCCGAGCAGGGTTTATCGCTCACCGGCGAGCGGACAGTTCCCGGAATTCCCGAGGAGAACTACTGGTTCCGCCGCCACGAGGTCGCCTATGAGTACATCGCCGACCGTTGTCACGGACGCGATGTCCTGGAAGCCGGATCAGGCGAGGGTTATGGCGCCGACCTGCTCTCCGCCGTCGCCCGATCGGTGACGTGCGTCGACTACGACCAGTCCGCCGTCGAGCACACGCGGGCGCGCTACCCGCACCTCACCATCCACCAGGCGAACCTGATCGACCTACCCCTTGCCGATGCCTCGATCGACAGCGTCGTCAACTTCCAGGTGATCGAACACCTGTGGGATCAGCCCGCGTTCGTGGCCGAGTGCCTCAGGGTGCTCCGACCCGGTGGTGAGTTGCTCATGTCCACGCCGAACCGGATCACCTTCTCCCCCGGCCGCGACACCCCACTCAACCCGTTCCACACCCGGGAACTCGATCCCGCCGAACTCCACCAGCTGCTCTCCGCAGCGGGCTTCTCCGTCATCGAGCAATTGGGCGTCCGTCATGGCCGGGGACTGCGCGAACTCGACACCCGATGGGGTGGCTCGTTCATCGACGCCCAGATCGACCGGGCACTGTCCGGCCAGGCCTGGCCCAGCGACCTGACCGCAGACGTGGCGGGGGTGAGCACCGCCGACTTCGACATCTCCGGCACCGATCTCGACAACAGCCTCGACCTCCTGTTCGTCGCGGTGAAGCCGTGACCGAAGCAGGTCTTCGCGACGACGGGGTCGCGGACGCCGTCCCCGGCATGTTCGCCCTGGTCCTGCACTCGCATCTCCCCTGGCTCGCCAATCACGGGCGATGGCCAGTCGGCGAGGAGTGGCTGTACCAATCGTGGGCCGGCTCCTATCAACGTGTGTTCGCAGTCCTGCGGGGACTCGCAGCAGATGGTTACACAGACCAACTGAGTCTCGGGATGACGCCGGTGCTGGCGGCGCAGCTCGATGATCCGCATTGCCTGGATTCGATGTATCAGTGGCTCGCCGACTGGCAGCTGCGGGCGGGTGAGGCCGCAGTCGCCGAGAGCCCAGACGGCGGGCTCTCGGACATCAACAACCTCGGTGCCCGCGAATACCGCAGTGCGGCAGAAGCTCTCGATGACTTCGAAAGCCATTGGCGCCACGGCGGTTCCCCGCTCATCCGGTCACTGGTGGACGCGGGAACAGTCGAGTTGCTCGGCGGCCCGCTGGCACATCACTTCGGCCCCCTGCTCGATCCGCGCCTCCGGGCGTTCTCCCTCGGGGAGGGACTGGCGGATGCGGGTCATCGCTTCGGCGTGCGTCCGCGCGGGATCTGGGCACCCGAGTGCGCCTACGCACCCGGCATGGAAGAGGATTACGACGAAGCCGGCGTCGAGCACTTCATGGTCGACGGCCCTGCGCTGCAAGGGGATACGGCACTCGGACGCCCGGTCAGTGGTAGCGACGTGATCGCGTTCGGCCGGGATCTCCCGGTGTCGTACCGAGTGTGGTCACCGCGCTCGGGGTATCCCGGGCACAGCGCCTACCGCGACTTCCACAGTTACGACCACCGATTTGGGCTCAAGGCCTCGCGGGTGACCGGCCGCTCCGTCGCCGCCGGCGACAAGAAGCCGTACGAACCAGATCGCACCCACGCAGTTGTGCAGCGTCACGTCGACGACTTCGTCACCAACGTCCGAGCCCGGTTGATCGCCGAGACCGAACGGATCGGAAGGCCCGCACTGGTTGTCGCCGCCTTCGACACCGAGCTGTTCGGCCACTGGTGGCATGAAGGCCCCCAGTGGCTCGATGCAGTGTTGCGTGCACTCCCGCGCGCCGGCGTCCGTGTGGGCAGCCTGCAGAGCGCCAAGGCCGGGGGCTTCGTCGGCGATCCGGTCGACCTTCCCGAGACTTCTTGGGGCTCAGGCAAGGACTGGCGGGTGTGGAACGGGCCGCAGGTCGACGATCTGGTCCGGATCAACGCCGAGGTCGTCACCGCAGCCCTGGCGACCGTCGACAAGCGCGTGGACGGTCAAGTCCCAGGACGTGACCGGGTCAGTGATCAGATCCTGCGCGAGACCCTGATGATGCTGTCGTCCGATTGGCCCTTCATGGTGTCGAAGAACACCGCAGCCGACTATGCGCGCCGGCGCCTGTACACCCACGCACACGCTGCCAGGGAGATCTGCGACGCCGCCGACCGGGGTCGCGAACAGTGGGCCGAAACCCTATCGGCGCGTTGGAATCTCGCCGACAACGTTTTCCCCGGACTCGACGCCCGCCGATTGCCGGCCGACGCGATCACATGAGGATCCTGGTCGTCTCCTGGGAGTACCCCCCGGTGGTGGTCGGCGGCCTCGGAAGGCACGTCCACCACCTGGCAACCGAGCTCGTCCGAGCGGGGCACGACGTGGTGGTGTTGTCGCGACAACCCACGGGCAGCGACGGACTCACACATCCGGGTACCGACACGGTGTGCGACGGGGTTCGCGTGATCGCCGCGGCCGAAGATCCCCCGCATTTTGTGTTCGGTGAGGACATGATGGCGTGGGTCCTGGCTCTCGGCCACACGCTCATCCGCGCCGGTCTCGGGCTCGGGTATCCGAAAGACGATGACGGCGAGGGCACATGGGAGCCCGACGTCGTACACGCCCACGACTGGCTCGTCGCTCATCCGGCGATAGCTCTGGCCGAACACTTCGACGTGCCGTTGGTGAGCACCTTCCACGCCACCGAAGCGGGCCGACACAGCGGATGGGTCAGCGGACGGGTGAACAAGCAGGTCCATTCGGTGGAGTGGTGGCTGGCAGCCGAGTCCGACGCCGTGATCACCTGTTCGGCGTCGATGCGGGACGAGGTGTATCGGTTGTTCGGCCCCGAACTGGCCGAGATCCACACCATCCACAACGGCATCGACATCGATGCGTGGCCATTCGCGCGCCGCGTCGCGCACGACGGCCCCCCGCGCCTGTTGTTCGCGGGGCGACTGGAATACGAGAAGGGTGTCCAGGACGCCATCGCGGCCCTTGCACGCATTCGGCGCACCCACCGGGGAGCGGTGCTGACGGTCGCCGGTGACGGCACGCAGTTGTCGTGGCTGCGGGAGGTCGCCCGCGACCACAAGGTGTCGCGGGCGGTCCGTTTCGTCGGTGCCGTCGACAAGGCGGGACTGGCCGAACTGATGAAGGACTGCGACGTGATGGTACTTCCCAGCAGATACGAACCGTTCGGGATCGTCGCCCTGGAGGCGGCGGCCACCGGCGCCCCGCTGGTCACCTCGACCGCCGGCGGTCTCGGCGAGGCCGTCACCGACCGGGTCACCGGGCTCAGTTTCGCCCCGGCCGACGTCGGTGGGCTCACGGCTGCGATCCGCGCCGCTCTCGCCGACCCCGTGTCCGCTCAACAGCGCGCCATCGCCGCGCGCGTCCGGGTGTCACAGGGATTCGCCTGGGATCAGGTGGCGGCGCGCACGGCGGCTGTCTACGAGAAAGCCACACGGCGTCCTCGGCGCCCTCTGGGGCGGCCGACCATCGCCGACAGGCCGCTGCCGGAGCGGGACCCGGCGGGGCCGATCTGATCCATCGATGTGTAAGCCATCCGGCGTGCCGGTTCGATCCCCCTGGGCTCAATCCCCTTGGGCAGCAGCCTTCTTGCGTTCGATGTCGGCGAGAGCACGCTCCAGTTCGGCTCGCTCGGCAGCATTGCTCGCCCAGTCGTCCATGCGGTTCTTCACCACTCGCGCCGGCGCACCGACCGCAATGGAGTAGTCCGGGATCGTCCCCTTCACCACCGCGTGAGATCCGAGCACACAACCCCTGCCGACCAGGGTGTTGCGGAGCACCGACACCTTGGCGGCGATCCAGGTGTCCGGGCCGATCCGTACAGGCCCCTTGACGATCCCCTGGTCTTTGATGGCAACGGTGATGTCGTCCATCCGGTGGTCGAAGTCGCAGATGTAACACCAGTCCGCGACCAGGGTCGATGCGCCGATCTCGATGTCCAGGTAGGTGTTGACGACGTTGTTCTCACCGAAGACGACCTTGTCGCCGATGCGCAGCGAACCCTCGTGGCACCTGATCGAGTTCCCGTCTCCGATGTGTACCCACCGGCCGATCTCGAGCCGGGACAGTTCAGGGGTCGCGTGGATCTCCACGTTCTTGCCGAGGAACACCATCCCACGCAGGATCACGTGTGGGTTGGCGAGTTTGAACCTGAGAAGCCGGACGTACCGCACCAGGTACCAGGGCGAGTACGCCCGATGTTCCAGCACCCACCGCAGCGATTCCCGGGTGAGGAAACGGGCCTGCTCCGGTTCCCGCCGCATTCCAGCACGCCACCGGCGATGCAGCGGTGCGTTCCACATGCTCGTCATGGATACGAACACTAATGGACGCCGATACGCGATCCTGCGGGTCACTCACGATAGGCTCAGGCCCGATCTGCCGAAGCAACGAAGAGGAGCACGATGGGGCGCCGGACCACCGCACGAGCCGCCGCGGCCCTGGTGATGTTGCTGGCCGTTCTGCTCAGTTCGTGCTCTGACGGTGTCGACGACGTGCGTTCGGTGGCCAGCGCAGGCTGGTCCAGCTATGGGGGTAACGCCCACAACTCGAACTTCGTGTATCCCAAGACCGGCGAACTCGAGCTCTCATGGTCGCGGCCGGTCGGTGGGCCGATCTCCTCGCCCCTGACGATCTCCGGTCGATCCAACGTAGGCGTCACGGCCGCCACCCCCGGGGGCTGCAACACATTCCTCTTCGATCAGCGGGCCGGACGGAAGAACTTCTGCAAGTACTACGGACCGGGCATCGAACTCAATTCGATGCTGTTCGATCAGTACGAGAACATCTACATCGGTGACGCCGGCATGTTCTACGGGCTCAACGGAGCAGGTGATTTCCGGTGGCGTTTCGGCGTCGTCGGCGTGCCGCTCTCGGCAAAGTTCGCGGCGCCCGGGCTGGTGCTGATGGTGAGCCACCTCGGCCAGATCCTGCTGTTCGACTCGCAGACCGGCAAACTTGCCGCACCGGGTATTGCGTTGCGTCCTGATGCCGACCCGGCACAGCCACTGTACGGCCTCGGCGACTGTGTCTCGGGTGGTCCCCGTTGCCCTGTCCAGGCGCCTCCCGCAGTCGATTCCGATCGCGAGCGCTTCTATCTGAACTACTGGCCCGAGGGCGTCATCGCATCCGGGGTCCGCGGCTACGACTACTCCGAGGAGAACGGCACCCGATCGATTCGCGAGTCGTGGAAAGCGGAGATCCCGGGCGGCGTCATCGGGACGCCCACCTTGTCGGCCGACGGTCGCACGCTGTACGTGTTCAACCGCCTCGGCAGTATTTACGCTCTCGACGCCCTCACCGGCACGCCCAAATGGGACTACTTCGTGGACAACTACGGTTTCGGGACGATGACCGTCTCACCCGACGGCCTGATCATCCCGACCGGACTGCTCAACGCACCGGTGCGCGCCTACCGAGATCTGGGCGACAAGGCCGAACGAGTGTGGCAACGCACTGATGTGCAATCGGTGGGGCTGTCGGCACTCACCACCTCCGGGACCGCATGGACGGTCGTGCGCGAGAACAACGCGGACGAACTGACATTGATGGAGGTGGATTCCGCCGACGGTGCCACCGTGCGGAAGTTTGCGATCCCCGGGTCGGTCGGTTTCACCACGGGTGTGGCCGTGTCGAACACCGGGCAGGTCGCGACTGCGACCAACCTCGGTGAGGTCTACTTCTACGACGCACCGAAGGACAAATAGACCGCACACATCGCGGTGGTCATCAGCGTTGCCGCACCCCCTCTTCGCAGATGAACATCACCCCGCGCCGCCCGATCCTGGTGATCACCACAGCGTGGGCCGCAGAACCCTTGAGCTTCAGTCTCTTCCGCAACCTGTCGGGGTCGATGTCGACGCCGCGAACCAGGATTTCGAGGGTGCCACAGCCCAACTCGCCCAGGCGTCGCTTGAGGTGTTTCTCCGAGAAGTTGAACTGTTCCATGACCCGCCATCCGCGTTCACCCGTCGGCAGGTGATCGCCGCTGAGATAGGCGATCTGGGGGTCGAGTTGCCACAGCCGGTGGGCTTTTGCGAAGTGGCGGACCAGACCGGCCCGGACGACGGCGCCGTCCGGGTCCAAGATCCACTCCCCTGCGTCATCGACGCCTGCATCGTCATCGGCAGCGTCGGTGATCTCGAAACCTGAGCCGTCCGTGCGGATCACGGTTGCCCGCCGCTTGACGCCAGGGCGGGGGTCGTTCCACAGGCACGCTTCGCGCACCGCGCCGTTCAGCGAGATGATCTGTACTTCGCCGGCGAATCCGTAACGATCGCGCAAGAGTCGGTAGTCGAGCCCGGGCGCGCACTTGACCACCAGCGAACGGCCCGCGTAGACGGTCAGCAGCTCCAGCAGCGGCGGCGCGGTGTCTTCGATCCGGAAGCTCCGGCGACCCCCGCTGCGGCGTGCGGGGTCGGCCACATAGACGTCGGCAGCACTCGTCGGCGTGAGTGCATCGGCGCGGGCCAGCGCGGCCTGGGGCACGTTGTGCGCCGCCATCGCCAACCTGATCTGGTCGATGTCGCTGCCGATCACGCCGCCCAACCCGTCGGCGTGCGTCAGCGACGCGAGATCGGCGCCTACCGAGCAGGTCACGTCGTGGACGGTGGCACCGGGATATCGGCCGGCGAGTTCAGCTGCCCGGTGATCGGCGACCGGATAGGCGGTGGCCTGTTGCAGAGCGTCAGAGGTCAGTAGCCAGCGATGCGGGTCGCGCAGTTTCCCGACTGCCCGACGGCGGCACGAGACCGTCTCCACCAGCGCCGCCTGCCGTCCGGGATAGGCCGCGGTCAGACGCCCGATGTCGGTCATCAATGAATTGGGCTCCAGAGCAAGCGAATCCGCCAACCGCAGTGCCTCGCGTCCGGTTTTGGAACGAAGGAACGCCACATCGTCGGTCGAGAAGTCGTAGCCCACGGGTATAACAGTATCCGTGCCGAAACCGAGGAGAACGTGAACCGACCCGAACAGGGCCGCCACCTGGCGCTCACCTTGCTCAGTGCGCTGGCGTTAGCCTCCTGTCAGATCGAGGACGCGCCCGTCCCGCCCGGCAGTCAGACGGCAGCCCGTCCTGCTCAACCCGACGCGCCGACGGCCCAGAGCCCCGCGCTTGCTCAGCTCGACTCGCTGACGATCAAGGGCCGAGCGCCCAAAACCGGCTACAGCCGCGAGCAATTCGGGCAGGCCTGGACCGACGACGTGAATGTCGCGCAGGGCCACAACGGATGTGACACCCGCAACGACATCCTGCGTCGCGACCTGACGGTTGTCACGGTGAAGCCCGGTACACGCGAATGTGTCATTCTCACCGGCGTACTGGACGACCCCTACACCGGCCGTCGCATCGACTTCGTCCGAGGCGAGAAGACTTCTCCCGCAGTGCAAATCGACCACGTGGTGGCGCTGTCCGACGCCTGGCAGAAGGGAGCAGCGCAATGGGACCGCGCCAAACGGACAGACTTCGCGAACGACCCGGCCAATCTGCAGGCCACCGACGGGCCGACCAACCAGAGCAAGGGCGCAGGCGATGCGGCCACCTGGCTTCCACCCAACAAGTCCTACCGTTGCACCTATGTGTCCCGGCAGATCGACGTCAAGGCGCGCTACAGCCTGTGGGTCACGGAAGCCGAGAAGCAAGCCATGGCCCAGATCGTGGCCACCTGCTGACCCGCTAGAGAGATTGGGCCGTCTCGGCGAGTAGCGGCAGGATGCTGCCCTGCCATCCAGGCCCCATCCGATCGAACGCGGCGGCCATCCTGGCGTCGTCCAGATCAAAACCGGAATGCTCGAGCAGTAGGCGTGTCCCCCTGCCCTCCGGCACCAGCGTCCATGTCAGGGTCCACTGCGGGGTGAAGCTGTAGCTCAGCAGCGAAAACGGCTCTGACCGAAGGATTTTGCACGGCTGACGGCCGAATCCGGGCATCTCCAGGGTGAACTCGTGACCCACCTCGGCCGAGATGTCGCCGGGCACCCACCACTTCTCCAGGAGCTCCGGTTCGGTGAGCGTCCGCCACACCTTCCGAGGTTCGGCCTGCACGAATTGATCGAGCTTGATCGAGGCAACAGTCGTTTCCGTCATTCCACATCCTTTGCAATGTCGGCAAGGGACGACAGACGCCCCCGCCAGTACTTCTCGAAGGGATGCAACCACTCACCGAGGTCGGCCAGGGGTTCTGGCGTCAACTCGTAGATGCGCCGTCGGCCGGAAGCCTTGTCGGCCACAAGTCCGGCCTCTCGCAACACCCTTAGGTGCTCGGCCACCGCAGGCCGGCTCAGCGCGAACTGATCGCTGAGCGCACCTGCGGACTGTGGCTGCTCGGCGAGTATCTCCAGAAGTCTGCGGCGCACCGGACTCGCCAACGCCGCGAAGACGTCGTCTGTCGTGGTCACGACAACCACGATATGTCGGAGATTACCGACATGTCAATTATTTCCGACACTTCCGGTCGGAGGTTACTCGCAGGTGTGGGAGACTACTCCGGCTTGGTGCCCGTGATGATCACGTTGTAGAAAAACTTGGGCGGCACCACTTTTCGCAAGATGTTCTCGTCCACCCAGGTGAGCCGCTTCCAGCCGCCGAACGCGAACCGCGCCCAGCCCCAGCCCAGCTTTTCCGGCGGAACGGCGGCCTCGAAGGTCCGAACCGGCCAGCCCAGCATGGCGGCGGCAAACTCTTCGGTTGCGGTCTTCACGTTCACAGCTCCGGCAGATGTCGACATCCGCTCGAGGTCACTGGGATCGAAGGTGTGGATGTCGACGACGGCCTCGAGCGCCGCAGCGCGCGACGACTCGTCGAGTTCGGCCTGCGGTCGGCGCCAGCCTTGCAATGGACCCAGTTTGGTGACCTTCGTCGTCGCTGCCCACGTGGCACGCGAGAGCCACCGTGCGTAGAAGTCACCGATGGTCGACGGTTCGCCGGCGAAGATGAACCGACCCCCGGGTTTGAGTACTCGCAGCACCTCGCGCAGCGACTTCTCGACGTCGGGGATGTGATGGAGCACAGCATGACCCACCACGAGATCGAAGGTGTTGTCGTCGTAGGGAATCGTCTCCGCATCGGCCACCCGGCCATCGACGTCGAGGCCCAGGTTCGCCGCGTTGCGCAAGGCCACCTTCACCATGCCCGGCGACAGATCGGTCACCGAACCTTTAGTCGCGATCCCACCCTGCATGAGATTGAGCAGGAAAAATCCTGTGCCACAACCCAATTCGAGCGCATGCCCGTACGGCAACGGCTGGTCGGCCGCAACGGCGTCGAAGCGACCTCTGGCGTAGTCGATGCAGCGCTCGTCGTAGCTGATCGACCACTTATCGTCGTAGGTCTCGGCTTCCCAGTCGTGGTAGAGAACCTGCGCGAGCTTGGTGTCTGCGAGTGCGGCCTCGACCTCGTCCGCAGTGGCATGCGGGTTGGGAGCGGGATCACTGGTCGGCGAAGTCATTGGTTCCACAACTGCTTTCGGATCGATACTCATTTGCCCGTGAACTCTGCTTTGCCCGGGCCGTTCTCGACAAACGACGCCATGCCGATCGCCCGGTCGTCGGTGGAGAACAACGCGGCGAACAGATGCTCCTCGATCTTCAGGCCGGTGCGCAGGTCGACGTCGAGACCCTGGTCGATGGCCGCCTTGGCCGCGGCAAGCGCCACGCTGGCCGCACCCGAGAACTTCGACGCCCACCGAAGCGCCGCGTTGTAGACCTCGTCCGGAGCGACGACCTCGTCGACGAGCCCGATCTGCAGGGCCTCGGCGGCGCCGACGAATCGGCCCGTGAACACCATGTCCTTGGCCTTGGCGGGCCCTATCAGCCGCGCCAATCGCTGGGTGCCCCCACCGCCCGGGATGACGCCGAGAAGGATCTCAGGAACGCCGAGCTTCGCATTGTCGCCGGCGATCCGGCGATCGGCACCGAGCGCAACTTCCAGCCCGCCGCCGAGGGCGTACCCCGTGATGGCCGCAACGGTCGGTTTGGGAATGGCGGCGATGGAACTCAGACCGTCCTGCAATTGACCGGCGACCTTACGCATCTCGGCGTAGGTCATGTCGTTCATCTCTTTAATGTCGGCCCCTGCGGCAAGCACTTTCGGTCCGCCATAGACAACAACCGATTTGATGTCGTCACGGCGGGTGGCTTCGCGAGCGGCGTCGGCCAATTCACTCTGCACCTGCCGGCTCAGAGCATTCATCGGGGGGCGGTTGAGAAGAATCGTGCCGACCCCGGGGAACTCGTCGGACGTCTGCAATGTGACGAACTCAGGCATGTATCGGAGGCTACCGGGTGTCCGGTCCATCCCCTACTGTCGGGGGATGGCAGCTAGCTCGCACGGCGAGCCGATCGAGATCTCCGTGGGCGACCGCGTCGTGCGCGTATCGAGTCCTGAACGGGTGTATTTCCCTGCCCGGGGCGAGACCAAGCTGGATCTGGTCAACTACTACCTCGCAGTCGGTGACGGAATCGTTCGCGCCCTGCTCGACAGGCCGTGCATGTTGCACCGGTATCCCAAGGGTGTTGCCGGGCAGAAGGTGCATCAGAAGCGCATCCCGTCCGGAGCACCTCCCTGGCTCGAGACCGTGAACATCTACTTCCCCCGATTCGGCCGGACTGCCGACGAGGTCTGCGTCACCGAATTGGGCAGTGTCATCTGGGCGGTCCAGATGTCGACCGTCGAGTTCCATCCGTGGAACTCGCGTCGTTTCGACACCGAGAAGCCCGACGAATGGCGCATCGACCTCGACCCGATGCCCGACTGCCCGTTCGACCGGGTCCGCCGCAGTGCACACGTCGCCCACGAGGTACTCGATGAGTTGGGCATGACGGGCTATCCGAAGACATCCGGCGGCTCAGGCCTGCACATCTACGTTCGGATCGAGCCCGAGTGGGGCTTCGCCGACGTCCGCCGCGCAGCGCACGCCTTTGCCCGGGAGGTGGAACGCCGCGCCCCCGACGACGTGACCACCACCTGGTGGCGCAAGGACCGCGACCCGGCCGCGGTGTTCGTCGACTACAACCAGAACACCCGCGACCACACGATCGCGAGCGCCTACTCGGTTCGGGGCAACCCGGAGGGAACGGTGTCGACCCCGATCCGCTGGGACGAGATCGACGATGTGGAACCGAAAGAGTTCACGATCGCGACGGTTCCAGCCCGGTTTGCCGAACTCGGTGACCTGCATTCGGCGATCGACGACCACGCCTACCGGCTGGACACACTCCTCGAATGGGCCGACCGCGACGAGCGGGAGGGAGCCTCACCGCCGCCCGAGCCCGAGTGACCCATCAGGCCAGGTCCGTCCGGTAGCGGCGGTAGTCGGATTCCCCGTCGAACCGGACACGCATCCGCTCGCCGGTCGACACGACCTCAGGGAGGATCGTCTCGATCTCGCGTTCGGCCGCGAGCAGATCGGCAAGACTTCCGTAGGAGCTGATCTCCTTGAGTTGAGTCCAGGTGGGCGGCAACAGAAAGTGTTTCCCGTCGTCCCAGGCCTCGAGCGCCGCCCTAGGCGTCGCCCACGCCGTCTCCGCGGCCTCGGTGGTCTCACCGTCCGCCTGCTGGCCTTCGGGCAGAGCAGCAAGGAAGAACCTGGTGTCGTAGCGACGGCTCTCCCCGATCGGCGTGATCCAGTGTGCGAGCGGGCGCAACAGGTCCGCGCGCAACGACAGGTCGTGCTCACGGAGGAACTGCGCGAACGACAACGACTTGTCGACGAGAGCCGCCCTCTCGGCGGTGAGGGCAGAGGTGTCGGGGAACGTGCCATCCGCGCGTGCGGCGAGCAGCACACCGCATTCCTCGAACAGCTCACGAACGGCCGCGCACACCAAAGCCTGTGCTGTCGCGGCATCGGTGTTGAAGCGCTCCGCCCACCAGTGCTCGTCGGGCCCGATCCACGCGAGATCAGCCTCGGCGTCACGGCGGTCCACGCCGCCACCCGGGAACACTGTCATCCCCCCGGCAAACGCCATCTGCTTGACCCGCCGCATCAGGAAGACTTCGATGGGCCGCCCATCCACTCCGCCGCGGACGAGAACCACCGTTGCCGCATCGCGAAGAGGGACGGAATCGGGATCGGAGACCTGTCCGAACGTCATTCGGCACGCCGCCGATGGCCGCCCGCGCGACGTGCCCGTCGAGCGAAGAAACGACCGCCGGTGTTGGTCAGCACGATCGACTGACTGAAGGCGCTCGACAGGTTCTCCGACGTGACCACATCCTCGATCAGGCCTTGGGAGACCACCGCACCTTCCTTCAGGAGCATCGCATGTGTGAACCCGTTCGGGATCTCTTCCACGTGATGTGTCACCAGTACGATCGCCGGGGCGTCGGGGTCGGCGGCGAGGACCTCGAGTCTCGCGACCAGTTCTTCGCGCCCACCCAGGTCGAGCCCTGCGGCCGGTTCATCGAGAAGGAGCAGCTCGGGATTGATCATCAGGGCACGCGCGACCAGAACCCGTTTGCGCTCGCCCTCGGACAATGTGCCGAAGGTGCGGTCGGCGAGGTGTTCGGCACCCATCGATTCGAGGGTTTCCAGGGCCTGTTCGCGGTCGACCTGGTCGTACTCCTCTTTCCATCGCCCAAGCACCGAGTAGCCGGCTGAGATGACGAGGTCACTCACCCTCTCGTCATCGGGGATGCGTTCGCCGAGCAACGCTGACGTGACGCCGATACGAGTGGTGAGTTCTCTCATCTCGGTGCGACCGACCTGCTCGCCCAGCAGGAACGCGCTTCCGCTGCTCGGATGAGTCTGTGCGGCGGCCATGCGCATCAGCGAGGTCTTCCCGGCCCCGTTGGGACCGAGGATCACCCACCGTTCGTCCAGTTCCACCTTCCAGGTGATCGGCCCCACCAAGGTGTTGCCGGAGCGTCGCAGGGCGACATCCTCGAAGTCGATCAGCAGGTCCGGATCCGTTTCACGCACCCCCCTATCGTGCCGCACCGAGACACGAAGGCGGTGCAGGCGGGCCGAACAGGTTTGTGGTCCCCGAGGTCAGTGCATCGTGAAGTCGGCAAAGTCGAAGCCGGGCACGACAATACAACTGACCAGCGAAGGTTCGTCTCCATGCGGTTGCGCGCGCTGCCATTCGCCAGGCGCGACGACGTACTGCGGGCGATGACCGGCGGTGATGTCGGCGCCGACTAGCACGGTTCGTTCACCGGCGGGCTCAGGTCCGTCACCACCGAGACCGAGGGCCACTGGCGCCCCCCGGTGATACAGCCAGATCTCAGCACTGCGCACGGTGTGCCACGCGGATTGCTGCCCCGGCAACAGCAGGAACAAGATTGCCGTCCCGGCCGCTCGCTCAGCCGGATACCCCTGCGGCAGAACATCTTTCGGGATGGTCAGATCGCTCACCCAGGTCTGCCGGTAGAACCCGCCTTCAGGGTGCGGTTCCAGTTGCAGGTGGGCGGCCCAGTCGGGGAGCTCTGTCATGGCGCCAGACTAATCGGCAGAGCCCGGGCCGGCCTGCCCTACTTCGGCGATCACGGTCACCGAGCCCGGCGCGATCTCGGTGAAACCGGCGTCGCGCACAGCAACCGCATGGCCGGTGAGGTCGGCGTCGATCAGCCGGGTCCAGTCGGTCGGCGACGCGGTGCGCACCCGTACCGGGCATCCATCGGACCACCATCGCTCGGCGGCCTCCACGGACATCAACCGGACGACCAGCATCGCAGCGTGCCCGACTTGTGCGGCGAGCTTCCCGACTGTCATCTCGAGAGTCGGATTGACCCACAGCACCGGCCCGGTGCCCACGTCGGCATCGTCGCCGGGCACGTCGGTGCCCCCGATCTGGAGGCGTCCGATCCGCCGATCGATGTCGCCGACCGGTCCGGGCACGATGGCCCGGGCCTCGGCCGAACCGCATCGTGCGGTCACCCCCGGGACTTCTTGTGCCGCACTCCAATGCGATCCACGTGCGCGGCGCGCGATCTTACGGATCCGCGCATCGCACCACGCGTCCATCGGTTCCGACCACGGGCCGTCGCCGCCCGAGCGCGGATCGAGGCACAATGCCGCGACTGCGGAAGCCGCAGCGTTGAGTAGCGCGGTCCTGGGCGGAGGATCGGCCTTGGGGATGTGGAGCACCATCGGCATCGCCAGCACCTGGCCAGGATCTACCGGATCCGAACCGCCACCGACGTATTCGGTCAGGCGCCGGTACCGCTGCCCAAAGGTGTTGTCGGCGTCGGGCGCGACCATCAGGTCAGCGGCACGCGGCGCAACACACCGTCGACGGCGTCCGCGGCCTCGATCTCATCGCGTGTGACACCGAGGATGAAGAGGACGGCGTCCAGGAACGGGTGCGACAGCGCGGCGTCGGCAACCTCCTGCAACGCCGGTTTGGCATTGAAGGCGATTCCGAGGCCGGCAACTGTCAGCATGTCGATGTCGTTGGCCCCGTCACCGACCGCGATGGTCTGCTCCATCGGCACACCGACGCTGTCGGCAAATGCACGCAAGGCCTTCGCCTTCCCGGCCCGGTCGACGATTTCGCCTTTCACGCGGCCGGTGAGCTTGCCCTCGGAGATCTCCAGGGTGTTCGCCTTCACGAAGTCGAGCTCGAGTTCATGGGCCAGCGGTTCGATGACCTGCCGGAAGCCACCCGACACCACGCCGCAGTGGTACCCCATTCGGTGGAGAGTGCGGATGGTCGTCCGGGCACCGGGCGTGAGCTGCAGTTCCATGGCCACTTCGTCGAGCACCGATACGTCGAGGCCGGCAAGGGCGGCCACACGCTGGTGAAGAGACTCCGCGAAGTCCAGCTCGCCTCGCATGGCAGCCTCTGTGACTGCGGCGACCTCTTGTTCGCGGCCTGCCCGGGCCGCGAGCATTTCGATGACCTCACCCTGGATCAGGGTGGAGTCGACGTCGAACACGATGAGGCGCTTGGCCCGCCGGGCCAGACCGCCTCGCTCGACGGCCACATCGATGCCGTACTTGCTGGCCACGGCGGCAAGTCCCTGACGCAATGCGGCATCGGCGGCCACGCTGTCCTTGTCGACGCTGATCAGTAGTTCGAGCCCGGTGACCGGATAGTCCGCGATTCCGCGAATGGAGTCGATGTTGCCGCCCTGACGGGCGAGCTCGCCGGCAAGTGCGCTGAACCCCTTGGCACTGACCGGGCTGCCGAGGATGACCACAGCGTGGGTGGACAGCCTGCGGTCGCCGTTGGCTGCTCCCACCTCGACCGTGACATCGATTCCGAGGGAATCCATCGCCTGCTCGATGACCTCTTGCAACTCTTCGCTGTCGCCGATGCAGCTCACCAGCACACCAAGGGTGAGGCGACCGCGGATCACCACCTGTTCGACGTCCAGCACGCTGACGTTGCGGGTGGACAGGGCTCCGAACAGCACCGACGTGACGCCTGGCTTGTCGTGACCGGTGACCGTGATCAGGACGGAGGTGCCGAGAGGTCTTGCTTCTTCCGAGCTTGGGCTGATGTTGTATCCCACCGTCAGAACGAGTTGGGTTCGGTGGATGACTCGGTGCCACCCACCGTCAAAGGATCACGCTTGGCCTGTTCGGCTTTCTCGCTGGCGTGGCCGACGTGTGCTTCTTCGCGCATCCGGTCGACCATGTGCGGGTAATGCAACTCGAACGCCGGACGCTCCGAACGGATCCGGGGCAGCTCGGTGAAGTTGTGCCGCGGCGGCGGGCAACTGGTCGCCCACTCCAACGAGTTACCAAAGCCCCACGGATCATCCACCGTCACCACCTCGCCATACCGGTAGCTACGGAACACATTCCACAAGAACGGCAACGTCGAAGCACCCAGAATGAACGCACCCACCGTCGACACGATGTTCAACGAGGTGAACCCATCAGTGGACAGGTAATCGGCATACCGACGCGGCATACCCTCGTTACCCACCCAGTGCTGCACCAAGAACGTCGTGTGGAAACCGATCATCGTCAACCAGAAGTGGATCTTGCCCAAACGCTCATCAAGCATCCGGCCAGTCATCTTCGGGAACCAGAAATAGATACCGGCATACGTCGCGAACACGATCGTGCCGAACAACACGTAATGGAAGTGCGCCACCACGAAGTAACTGTCAGACAGGTGGAAATCCAACGGCGGGCTCGCCAGCAACACACCGGTCAGACCACCGAACAAGAACGTCACCAAAAAGCCCACCGAAAACAGCATCGGCGTCTCGAACGTGATGTGACCCTTCCACATCGTCCCGATCCAGTTGAAGAACTTCACACCCGTCGGCACCGCGATGATGAAGGTCATGAACGAGAAGAACGGCAACAACACAGCCCCGGTGGCGTACATGTGATGTGCCCACACCGCCACCGACAAAGCTGCGATCGCCAAGGTGGCATAGACGAGTGTGGAGTAGCCGAAGATGGGTTTGCGGGAGAAGACCGGGAAGATCTCCGACACGATCCCGAAGAACGGCAACGCAATGATGTACACCTCGGGATGACCGAAGAACCAGAACAAGTGCTGCCACAAAATCGCACCACCATTGGACGGGTCATACAGATGCGCCCCGAACTGCCGATCAACCTCCAACCCCATCAACGCCGCCGTCAACAACGGGAACGCCAGCAGGATCAGCACACTCGTCACCAAAATGTTCCAAGTGAAAATCGGCATCCGGAACATCGTCATACCCGGCGCACGCAAACACACCACCGTCGTGATCATGTTCACCGCACCCAAGATCGTGCCCAGACCCGACACACCCAGACCCAAAATCCACATGTCCGCACCCGGACCCGGCGAATGCACCGCATCGGTCAACGGCGTATACGCAGTCCAACCGAAGTCAGCCGCACCACCCGGAGTGATGAACCCGGCAATCGCCACCGTCGAACCGAACACGAACAACCAAAAACTGAACGCATTCAACCGCGGGAACGCCACATCAGGCGCACCGATCTGCAACGGCAACACCACGTTGGCAAACCCGATCACAATCGGCGTCGCATACATCAACAACATCACCGTGCCATGCATGGTGAACAACTGGTTGTACTGCTCAGTCGACAAGAACTGCAGACCAGGCGCCGTCAACTCGGTACGCATCAACAACGCCATCAAGCCACCGATGAGGAAAAACGCAAAACACGCAACCAAATACATGATGCCCAGCATCTTGTGATCGGTCGTCGTCAACATCTTGTAGATGAACGAACCCTTGGCACCCGTGCGCTCGGGATAAGGCCGAACCGGAGCCACCTGAGTGGTGGGCTGGTCTACCGCGGTCACTGATCCTCCTGCCTGCGTGGCCTGTCGCCTGCGTCAGGTGCGGAAGTGTGTTCCGCGGAGGACGTTGGAGCGACGGCCATGAATGTGCGCTGATGTTGATCCTAGACCCTCATACGGCCCGCAGCCGCTCGGGTCCTACGAACTGTCGTAGTCGATCCGGGGGTGGGCAAACGCGGCTTTCGACATCGGTCTCCACCCGGCGGAGCAGTGCTAGTTTGTTCGGGATTCAGCCGTCATCGGGCCGCAACCGAAGAGTGGAAGAGAACCTGTGAGCGAAGTGATCCGTCGCCGTCGCGCTCTGGCGACTCTTGCGCTTGCCGCCCTGGTCAGCGCAGGTGTAAGTGGATGCCTCGACTCGTCCGTCCCCGAGGGCGAAGGGTCGATCGTGAAGACGACGACACGCATCGCCTCGGTGGATCTCGCGGACCCCGATCGCGACAAGAACCAGACATGTCAGACACCTGCTCCGGTCGACACCGGGGCCCCCGACCCCAGTCGCATCCTGGTCGCGGACCCAAGCCTCCTCGACGCTCTGTGCGCGCTGGGGATACAGGGCAAAGTCGTCGCTTCCACCACCGTCGGCGGCTCACTCCCCTCGTTCATGGGCACAGCGGTGCAGGACCTTCCGACCGTCGGTGAAAAGAGCCGGCCAGACGTCGCACGGGCGGCCGCGACCAATCCCGACCTCTTGCTGACGGTCGGCGAATCCCCACTCGACGGTGCTGTGGGCTCGGTCCGGACCGTACAGATCGATCCGGCGCAGGACTGGCGCGAGCGGTTCTCGACGGTTGCCGAGGCTGTGGGCCGCGGTGACGCGGGCGAGCAACGACTGCGAGCCTATGAAGACGCCGCCAAGACGACCGGTGACCGACTCGGCGCGCGATACAACCAGGCCTCTCTCGTGCGGTTCGGCAAGGACTCCGAGACGGTGGAGGGCACCGGCGGGTTCGCCGCGAGCGTCCTGACCGACATGGGTGTGCAACGTCCGCCCGGTCAGCGTGAGCCGGCGCCGACACCGATCGACGACAAGAACTTCGAGATTGCCGACGGAGATGTCATCTACGTCGGATTCGACGGGCCTGCCGGGCTGGAGCACGGCACCTCGGTCCTCGAGAGCGATCGATGGCACGACATGGGTGCACCGAGCTGGGGACGCGTGCGCATCGTGGAGGACGAGGTCTGGTTCGGCTCGGGAGGACTGTCGGCAGCGAACTTGGTGCTCTTCAACGTCGGCAACTCATTGGTCTGACGCTCGACGCTCCACCACAGTCGTCGATGGCATTCGGCCTGCTCATCGCGGCGGACTGCGTTGGAATCATCGTGGCTGCAACTCTGTCCGCATGCTCATGCACCCATGAGCATGAGTGCATGACCGTCACCGATGAATACCTGGACAACAATCGCGCGTACGCGGCCGACTTCTCCGGTCCACTGCCCCTTCCACCCAGCAAGCACGTCGCCGTCGTCGCATGCATGGACGCCCGGCTCGATGTCTATGGCATTCTCGGCCTCAATCCCGGTGAGGCACATGTCATCCGCAATGCCGGCGGTGTGATCACGGACGATGAGATCCGGTCACTCGCCATCAGTCAGCGGCTACTCGGTACCACCGAGATCATCCTGATCCACCACACCGACTGCGGCATGCTGACGTTCACCGACGACGACTTCAAACGAGCCATCCAGGACGAGGTCGGCGTGAAGCCGGCGTGGTCTGCCGAGGCGTTCGGCGACCTGGACGAAGACGTGCGGCAGTCGGTGGCGCGGATCGAGAAGTCCCCGTTCATCACCAAGACGACGTCGTTGCGCGGGTTTGTGTTCGATGTCGCCACCGGGAAACTCAACGAGGTCAGCTGAGAAATTCGCTCCACTTACGACGAAACGCTCCGGTTGCAACCGGAGCGTTTCGTCGTAGGTGGAGCGAATTGTGGCGTGGGTCAGAACTCCCAGTCTTCGTCTTCGGTGTTGACGGCCTTGCCGATGACGTACGAGCTGCCCGAGCCGGAGAAGAAGTCGTGGTTCTCGTCCGCGTTCGGTGACAGGGCCGACAGGATCGCCGGGTTCACGTCTGTCTCATCCCGGGGGAACATCGCCTCATAGCCCAAGTTCATGAGCGCCTTGTTGGCGTTGTACCGCAGGAACTTCTTGACGTCTTCGGTGAGGCCCACATCGTCGTAAAGCTGTTCGGTGTAATCGGTTTCGTTGTCGTACAACTCGAAGAGCAATTCGAAGGTGTAGTCCTTCAGCTCCTGCCGACGCTCTGGCGTCTGGGTTTCCAGCGCCCGCTGGTACTTGTAACCGATGTAGTAACCATGCACCGCTTCGTCACGGATGATCAGCCGGATCAGGTCAGCGGTGTTGGTCAGCTTGGCTCGCGACGACCAGTACATCGGCAGGTAGAAGCCGCTGTAGAACAGGAACGACTCGAGCAGCGTGGATGCCACCTTGCGCTTGAGCGGATCATCGCCTCGGTAGTAATCCATGACGATGCGCGCCTTGGTCTGCACGTACTCGTTTTCTTCGGACCACCGGAACGCCTCGTCGATGTCTTTGGTGGAGCACAGGGTGGAGAAGATGGAGCTGTAACTCTTGGCGTGCACCGACTCCATGAACGCGATGTTGGTGAGCACCGCCTCTTCGTGAGGGGTGGTGGCGTCCGGGATCAGGCTGACGGCACCGACGGTGCCCTGGATGGTGTCGAGCAGCGTCAGACCGGTGAAAACCCGCATGGTGAGCTGCTTCTCGACCTCGGTGAGGGTGCCCCACGAGGGGATGTCGTTGGACACCGGCACCTTTTCCGGTAGCCAGAAGTTGCCGGTGAGGCGGTCCCACACCTCGGCATCCTTCTCGTCGGGAACCCGGTTCCAGTTGATCGCCGAGACCCGGCTGACCAGTTTGATCGGTGCTCCGTCGGCCGGCGAATGGCTCTGAGTGGACGTCATCGTTCCTCGCTTACGAGTTCTTCATCATGAAAGTTGTTGTCGGCCAAACACATCGAGACAGCTACTACAGCATGCAGGAGACGCAACCCTCCACCTCGGTGCCCTCGAGAGCCATCTGACGCAGCCGGATGTAATACAACGTCTTGATTCCCTTGCGCCATGCGTAGATCTGCGCCTTGTTCACGTCGCGAGTGGTCGCGGTGTCCTTGAAGAACAAGGTGAGACTCAGCCCCTGGTCCACGTGCTGGGTGGCGGCGGCGTACGTGTCGATGATCTTCTCGTAGCCGATCTCATACGCGTCCTGGTAGTAGTCCAGGTTGTCGTTGTCCATATAGGGGGCCGGGTAGTAGACGCGCCCGATCTTGCCCTCTTTGCGGATCTCCACCTTGGCGGCGACCGGGTGGATCGAGCTGGTCGAATGGTTGATGTAGCTGATCGAACCCGTCGGCGGAACGGCCTGCAGGTTCTGGTTGTAGATGCCGTGCTCCTGCACGGAAGCCTTCAGCTCACGCCAGTCGTCCTGCGTGGGGATCGCGATCCCGGCCTGCCCGAACATCTCTCGGACCTTGTCGGTCTCCGGCGCCCAGGTGCGGTCGGTGTACTTGTCGAAGAACTCGCCGGTCGCGTACTTCGACCGCTCGAATCCGCCGAACGCCTTACCACGCTCCTTGGCGATGCGGTTCGATGCGCGCAGCGCGTAGAAGAGCACGGTGTAGAAGTAGATGTTCGTGAAGTCGATACCTTCGGGCGATCCGTAGTAGACCCGCTCCCGCGCCAGGTAGCCGTGCAGGTTCATCTGCCCGAGGCCGATGGCGTGTGATTCGTTGTTGCCCTTCTGGATCGAAGGCACCGACGTGATCGCGGTCTGATCCGACACGGCCGTGAGCCCGCGGATCGCGGTCTCGATGGTGTGCGCGATGTCTGGCGAATCCATCGTCTTGGCGATGTTCAGCGAACCCAGGTTGCACGAGATGTCTTTGCCGATGTTGGCGTAGGACAGGTCGTCGTTGAACTCCGAGGCCGTGGAGACCTGCAGGATCTCCGAGCACAGGTTGGAGTGGGTGATCTTGCCGTCGATCGGGTTGGCGCGGTTCACCGTGTCCTCGAACATGATGTACGGGTAGCCCGATTCGAACTGCAGCTCTGCCAGCGTCTGGAAGAACTCGCGTGCCTTGATCTTGGACTTGCGAATCCGCTTGTCCTCCACCATTTCGTGGTACTTCTCGCTGACGTTGATGTCCGCGAACGGCACACCGTAGATCCGTTCGACGTCGTACGGGCTGAACAGGTACATGTCGTCGTTGCGCTTGGCCAGCTCGAAGGTGATGTCAGGGATCACCACACCCAGCGACAGCGTCTTGATGCGGATCTTCTCGTCCGCGTTCTCGCGCTTGGTGTCGAGGAAGCGGTAGATGTCGGGATGGTGTGCGTGCAGGTACACCGCACCCGCACCCTGCCGGGCACCGAGCTGGTTGGCGTAACTGAACGAGTCCTCGAGCAGCTTCATGATGGGGATGACACCGGAGCTCTGGTTCTCGATCTTCTTGATCGGGGCACCGTGCTCACGAATGTTGCTCAGCAGCAAGGCCACTCCCCCGCCGCGCTTGGACAGCTGCAGTGCGGAGTTGATCGAGCGCCCGATCGATTCCATGTTGTCTTCGATGCGGAGCAGGAAGCACGACACCGGCTCGCCGCGTTGCTTCTTGCCCGAGTTGAGGAACGTGGGTGTGGCCGGCTGGAATCGGCCTTCGATGATCTCGTCGACGAGGTTGCGGGCCAGCGCGGTGTCCCCGTCGGCGAGGGTGAGGGCCACCATGGCGACACGATCTTCGAACCGCTCGAGGTACCGCTTACCGTCGAAGGTCTTCAGCGTGTAGGAGGTGTAGTACTTGAACGCGCCCAAGAAGGTCGGGAACCGGAACTTCTTGCTGTAGGCGTGATCGAAGAGCCCCTTGACGAACTCGCGGTCGTACTTCGCCAAAACCTCTGGCTCGTAATAGTTTTCCTCGACGAGGTACTTGAGCTTCTCTTCCAGGTTGTGGAAGAAAACGGTGTTCTGGTTGACGTGCTGGAGGAAGTACTGATTGGCCGCTTCGCGGTCCTTCTCGAACTGGATCTTGCCGTCTGCGTCGTACAGGTTCAACATCGCGTTGAGCGAGTGGTAATCCATCTCACCCGGGTTGTGCCCCGACGGGTCGGCATGTGCGCCTGACTTGCTTGCCGAGGTCTCTACTGCGGTTGCGGTTGGCGACACTGTGCTGGCTCCTGTGCGAGTTGATCGAGTGTGAATTGATGGAGGCCGGTGCGGACTCGCTCTACGTCTTCGGCGTCGCCCATCAGCTCGAACCGGTACAGGTACGGCACCTGGCATTTGTTCGAGATGATGGTGCCTGCGAGGCAGAACTCTTCACCGAAATTGGTATTCCCTGCCGCGATGACCGCGGTGATCAGCGAACGGTTGTGTTTGTTGTTCAGAAACTTGATGACCTGCTTGGGAACGAATCCGCCGGGCTCTCCTGACGCCTTCCCACCCCCATAGGTAGGGCAGATCAAGACGTAGGGCTCATCGACGACGAACGTGCCCTCGGGGTCGAACAGGGGGATCCGGACCGCCCGAAGACCGAGCTTCTCGACGAATCGGTGTGTGTTCTCCGAGACGCTCGAGAAGTACACGATCAACGGGGGGCCGCCGGATCCGGCCTCCGCGGAATGTACGGGAATCTTCCCCAATGTCCCGACCTCCGCGATGGTGCTGACGGTAGAGCTAGAAAATGATGAGACGACGTGGATCAGGCTGCGGCTGCGACGAGCGCCTTGATGCGATCCGGGCGGAATCCTGACCAATGGCTGTCGCCGGCGACCACCACGGGCGCCTGCAGGTAACCGAGGGCCATCACGTAGTCGCGGGCCTCGGAATCCTCGGTGATGTCGACGACCTCGTAGTCGAGACCGTTCTTGTCGAGCGCCTTGTAGGTGGCGTTGCACTGCACGCAAGCAGGCTTGGTGTAGACGGTGATCGTTGCGGTGGCCGAAGTAGTCATATCCCAGAACTCCCTGTGTGCGGACCGGTTATCGCTGCCGAAAACGTGTCTCGAGCAGCAAATCGTGTCTTTCGTATCTCGATCTGGCCGGCCTGTCAGTGCTGTTCATAAGAGTCAACCCCGTCGTGCCGTTCAGTGTTCCAAACACTACACCTAGTGTCTGACATTCGGGAGCGACACAACACGTTGCGAATCACATTCATGAAAGTCCCAGGTCGGAAGCTTCGAAAAAATCTGCATCTGGCGTGTCTCGGCGTGTCGTTCGTCACATGTCGCGTCGAACACGAACGGACCGCCGCGGCGAGTCGATCGATCTCGCCACGGCGGTCCGTCAGAGGTGTTGTCGGCTGTGCGAACCCCGCCCTCAGGCGGCGACGGTGGCGTCGACGGCATCGACCAGCACCGTGACGGCGTGCCGCAGCTCATCGACCACCTCTGGCACTTCGGCGACCGGCTTGCCGTCCAGCGTGCCGATGGTGAGGTGCAGTTCGACGTCCTCGACCACCCGGCCTCCGGCGATACCCACCGACCGGCTGGTGTCGTCGTGTGACCACTTCCCGCCGAACTGCGCGAGCGCTGCGCCCAGCACTCCGACCGGCTTACCGGTGAGGGCGCCGGCGCCGTACGGGCGTGAGAGCCAGTCGATGGCGTTCTTGAGAACCGCCGGAATGGTGCCGTTGTACTCCGGGGTGACGATGAGTACAGCGTCCGCATCTCCCACGGTCCGGCGCACCCTGGCAACCTCGGCATCAACCGGTTCGGTGTCGAGGTCCTCGTTGTAGAACGGCAACAGTTCCAGGCCCGAGTACACGTCCACTGCGACGTCGACCGGCGCGTTCTCCGCGGCCACACGCGCCAGCGCACGGTTCACCGACTCGCGTCGCAGGCTTCCGACCAGCACCACGATCTTCGTCGATTCCGTTTTGTTCTCGTTTGTCACTGCTCTCCTCCAAGATTGATTCGACCTACAATCGGTTCAACCGGACCACGGTCCGAATAATTCCGTCGTCGCGACACGCGTTACAGTCAAGGTGTGTCAAAGCCCGCACGGCACCCGGCACCCGGGGCGAACTCCGAGCAGTCCAGCGCAACCGGCGCCGAACTGCCGTTGATCGATGCCCCCAACGCGCCTCGACCGCCCCTTCCCCTCACTCTGACCGAACGCCACCCCGCCGCAATCCCACTGGTCGACGACCAGGAGCCCGAAAGGGCCGATGCCGCTCGCAACCGTCAGTTGCTGATGGAGGCCGCGACCCGCCTCATCGAATCGTGCGGCGCGTCGGCGGTCACCATGGACGCGGTCGCACGTGAGGCGGGCGTCGGCAAAGGCACCGTCTTTCGCCGATTCGGTAACCGGTCCGGCCTGATGCTCGCGCTCCTCAACCACTCCGAGATCCAGCTGCAACAAGCCTTCCTCACCGGCCCGGCACCACTGGGCCCCGGGGACCCGGGCGAAAAGGTCGACCCGTTGGACCGGTTGATCGCGTTCGGCCGCGCCCGTCTGGCGATGGCAGCGGCGCACTTGGATCTACTGCTCGAAGCCGAGGACACCGGACCGCAGCGGTTCAGTCATCCCACCAGGACCGTTGTGGTCACCCACACCCGAATGCTGCTCACACAGATGGGTTTTCGCGGCAATCTCGAATTGCTGTGCATGGCGGTGCTGGCACCACTGGAAGCGCCTGCCATCCACCACATGCTCCACAACGACCACATGGCCCTCGGTCATATCGGTGATCGGTGGGAAGAACTCGTGCGGGCGCTGACGCCGCCGCGACGCTGACTTCGCTGGGCAGCATCGGGGACATCCCGAATCGATCCGACTAGTTGCCGGGTGGTTCGAACTGCGCACCGGCCAGATTCGGTGCGATGCCGTCGTGGGACACGAGTGCGTCGTATTGGTTCAGTGTGGGCCCCACAGCGAGCAGTGAGATGACCGACCAAGGGGCCGGCAGCGGATCTCGTCCGAGTCCGATGACATCGGCGGTCGCAGCGTCGGGGACGCCGAAACGAACCCCCGAATCGTTGACGTAGAAAAGGGATTCGGCTCGCGTGCTGTCGGGTTCTGATCCCGTCGCCTGGATGTAGTGTCCGCGTCCGGGTGTGACGAACGCCGCGTCGAGACCCGGGCCGGGACCGTCGGCTCCGCTGAGCGGAACCGGCTTGTCGCGTGGCCTCAGCGGCAGGACGGAACCGAGCAGTGTTCGTAGCGACGCCTCGTGGTCGTCCACCGACCGTGACCAGGCCGCACATACGACGGGGTCGGCCGTATCGTCCGCGAATCGTGGCGGTGCCGTCGGAAAGTCGTCCGTGGGGAGAATACTGACCGTCTCCACCCCTGTCAGAGCGCCGGGATTGAGTGTCGGCACACTGTCGGCACCCGATCGATCGGCCTGCCGGATGATCTCAGCAGCGACCTCACCGATCCGTTGCACTCCTTGCGCCAACGCCACATAAAACGTCGCCTCTCCCGACAGCGCAGTCACCTTGAACACCGATCCGACGGGGGTGTCCCGACCGAGAGCCGAAGGGGCACCCCGATTCGAAATGTCGGGTACCGCAATGGGATCGGTTTCCGGGAAGGCATTGAGGACCCCCGAGCTGACCTCGCGCACCTCGGCGTGGTCGAGATCGAGAGCACGGCGTACCGGCACGCTCTCGGTGTCGACGCGGGATCGGCGCCCGGCACCGATCAGGTGGACCTGCCCCGCGGACGAGACGAGAACGGCCTCGTCCCCGGGCCCGTCGGTTCCGCCGGCCGAACGCATCTGTTCGCCGAGTACGGGGGCCACGCCTTGCACGGTGGTGCTGACCTGACCGGCCGACGTCGTGTCGCAGACAACCCAGTTCGAACGTTTCGTGTCAGCGGGGCCGGGCAGCGCCGCGGGCGCTCCGGGGATTCCGAGAAGCGGGCCGCGAGCGTATCCCGTCAACTTCTTCTCACCGACCGACTTCGGGGACTCGTCGCTGCCGGTGATCAAACGTGCCGACGCGAGATTGAGGACAGGGTGCAGACGTCCGTCCAGCACCACATACATCGCGCCGGCCTTTTTGCTGATGATGATTTGCGACTTACCAACGGAGCCTTGCGGTTTGATCAACCCGTATACCCCGAAGCCGGCGAGCACCAGTATCGCGAGTATCAATCCCACCATGAGCGATCGCAGCTGCGACCGCATCGGGTCGTGCAACATCCTCACGTCCCGACGGATCAGCGCATGCTCGAGTCTGCGCAGTAAAAAGCGGTATCCGTTGACCTGAGCCTTCGTCGTCAATTGAGCCGGCATGCCGTCCCCCCATCTCCCCGGCGTGTAGCGTATAGCACCATTGGTCCGGTGGAGACGCAGCGCAGCGGAGCTCGACCAGAGTGACGGAGACGCAGCGCAGCGGAGCTCGACCAGAGTGACGGAGACGCAGCGCAGCGGAGCTCGACCAGAGTGACGGAGACGCAGCGCAGCGGAGCTCGACCATATTGCAGTAGACGCAGCGCAACCGGGGGGATGCGAGCGGGGCTCGACCATGACGTGCGGTGTTGATGATTCTTGGGGGGATCATGAAGGTAGTGGTCGCGATCGAAGTTCTGATCGCTGGGGCGTTGGTGCTGTCTCACGACGTGGGCGGTCTCTGGTGGGCAGGGATCGTGGCGGCAATTGCGTTGTCCGCGACGCTTGTCCCGCTGCCGGGCCGTATGTCGCTGGCGGAGCGGACCGGTTTGCGTCTGGGCCTGTGGCGCAGAAGGCTCATCGGTGCAGCGGAGTCGGACGGTTCGAAACCGGATCAGGCACCGTTCGACATTCCCGTATCCGGATCGAATGCGGTCGGTGCACGTTGGGACGGAACGGCTCTGGTCACGGTGGTGCGCATCGACACTCCCCCACCCACCTTGAGTTTCCTCGACCCCAGCGGTTGTCGCGGCCTTCCGCCGATCCCCCTGGCTGCCCTCGCCGAATGCGTTCGCCAGTTCGACATCCGCCTGGAGTCGGTGGATGTGATCAGTCACGGGATACGCACTCACGGCACCGGGCCGGTGGCCCAGGTCTACCGGCGCACGCTGGGCCCGTTGCCTGCCAACGCATATCGGTCGGTGCTTGTTGTGCTGCGACTGGACCCGTCGCACTGTCCGGACGCCGTCGCACGTCGGGGTGGCGGTTCCGAAGGCGCTCTGCGTACCGCGATGATCGCGACCCGCCGGGTAGCCAACCGGCTTGCGGGACAGGGTTTGTCGGCCAGCATTCTCACGGCGGCGCAGATCACCTCCGCGACCGGCCACCTCGCTCACGGCGCCGACACCGGTGAGGTGCGCGAAGACTGGGATGCGGTGACCTCCGATCGATTGCGCATGCGTACGTACGCGGTCGATCCCGTCCACCTCGCCGAAGTCCTCGACACGGTGTGGGCCGTTCCGTCGGTCTCCACGACGGTGACGATGCGGTTGTCGCCGGCAGGGCCGGGCGAGGTCGCGATGCGGACGCTCGTCCGGTTCAACTCTGCGTCCCTTGCTCACTCGGCGATCACCGGGTTGATCGAATTGCCCGGCCGTCAGCGCACAGCGCTCGCGGCGAGTCTGCCGGTGGGGGCTGCCGCCGAGCTACCGCCGATCGGCAGGCAGACGGTGCCGCTGGAATCCCTGTCCGAAGTGGCCCTGTCGGCAACGGGCTGCGGTCAGCTCATCGGGGCGGACCACGCAGGCCGGGCCGTTGCGGTCGACCTGCTGGGTGGTCATGCGCATCGGGTGTCGATCGCCGGGGGCCTACACCTGGCTCAGCAGGTGTTGTTGCGCGCCATCGCAGTCGGCGCTCGAGTCCTCGTCTACACCGACCATGGCGCCGTCTGGCAACAGTTTGTCACAGCCGTCGGGGATCCGGGTCTCCTCGCACTCGCAGGCGGCCGAAACCCCCACGGTCAGTACACCGTGGCGGTCTTTCATGGCGTGGCACCGGCACCCGTCGATGCTCCGACCGTGATCACCGTGGTTCCACCCGGCTCACCCGGCTCACCGGGTGAACCGGCCGACGTCCGGCTGGAACAGAATGAAGCCGCCCCTCAAGACATCTGGGTTGCCACACCCACCGGCAGCGCAATGGTGACGATGGTCGCGACGCCGGATGAGATGGCATTCATCGGCAGTACGCTGCCGGTTCCTTCAAGAGTCTGACCATGTCGAACCGGACGGCTAGTGTCCGGGTACCAGCCCTCGGAAGAATGTGGTGTGGGCCGATGCCGCATGCACGATGACGTCGGGATCGTTGTCACCCAGCCACGCCGCGCGTCCTTGCGGGACAACCAGATGACCTGATGGACCCCGCAGTTCGATCGAACCCGTTGTACACAGCAGAATCTGCGGACCCGGAACATCGAAGAGGATCGACGACGGCCTGCGTAGACCGGTCCCGTCGAGTTCCACCTTCGACAGTCTGAACTCCGCCGCCGGTGTCTGGTAGATCAGTTCGGAATTCAAGGTGTGGATCGAGGGCGCGATGTCACCCGGAGCGACCGGGGTGAAGTCGAGGACGCGCAACAACTCGGGGACATCGACGTGTTTGGGGGTGAGACCACCGCGAAGGACGTTGTCGGAATTGGCCATCACTTCCACAGCGGTGCCCCAGAGGTAGGCATGGAGATTGCCTGCCGGCAGATACAGGCCTTCCCCCGGGGCGAGCGTCACCCGATTGAGCAGGAGCACAGCGAGAACGCCGGGGTCGAGCGGGTAGTTCTCGCCGATCTCCAGCACCGTGCGGGCCTCGGCCGCGAAGCGGTCCTGCCCGGATTCCAGATACCGGATGGCCCCGGCCAGAACGGCCGGGATGAGAGTGGACAACGCCGACTCGGGCAGGGTGATCCAGGTGGTGAACAGGGCCCGCAGGCCCTGCGAGTCCGGTTGGCCGGCAATCATTCCGAGGTGACTGTCCAGCTCGGGAACCTGCAGCACGCGCAGCAGATCGACCGTCTCGCGCACGTCGCGGAAGCCGGCCAGGGCGTGAAACTCGCTCAGTGCCACCACGAGTTCGGGCTTGTGGTTCTCGTCGCGGTAATTGCGGTCCGATGCACCCACATCGATGCCACGCTCGTTCTCTCGCGCGAACCCTTCTTTGGCCTGCTGCAGACTGGGGTGGGCCTGCAGTGACAACGGTTCTTCGGCCGCAAGGATCTTCATCAGGAACGGCAGACGCCCGACGTACCGTTCGGCGCAGAGAGTGCCGAGTTCGGCACGCGGATCGGCGTCGATGACTTCCAGGAGAGTGTTCTCCCGAGCGTCATCACGAACGATCGCGGGCGCTGCCGGGTGGGCTCCGAACCACAACTCGGCCTCCGGGTGCGCGCTGGGTGTGGGCATCCCGCGCAGGGCTGCTATCGCAGTACGCGATCCCCAGGCATAGGGACGGACGACACCATCGAGCAGGCGCATCAACGATCTCCGACCAACCGCAGGTACGCACCCGCCATGTCGACCCTCAATCCCAAGATCATCAGTGGCACAACATCTTCCAGTCCGCTTGGCGCCGGGCCGTCGGCAAGTGTGCCGGGTGCCGGCTGTCCGCCGACCGGTGGAGACGCGGGACCACTGGTCACCACATCGGCATCCGGCAGCACTCCGAGGCGACGACGGATCTGCCACTCGCGATCGGGGGTGGTCAACACTTGTACCCGGACCTGTTGTCCGGCGACCGGTCCGTCGATCTGCGCGTCGTGAAAGATGGGATCGTAGTCCGGCGACAAAGCTCCACCCCCTTTCGCCAGCACCGGTGCCGCCGCCAGCACGTCGCCGAGATCCGTTGCCGTACTGACGATCCCGGCACTCGCGAAGACACTCCTCGACGCGTGGACGGCGAGCGCCAGCGCGGCCGGGGTGTCTGCCGCCCATACTGTGGGATGCCCGACCAGCCGCGACGCCAATTCTTTTGCGGCATTGTGGAACAGCTCGTTGGCGGGGTGGTTCCCAGCGGCTTCGGTGTCGAGCTGATCGGCGAGCGCTTCGAGGTCGGGGTGGCGGCCGGTCACCCGGACCGATCGCAGGCCGGCGAGAACGGCCAGGTAGGCACACACATAGTGGGTGAAGCGGAAACGCGCAGGCACCGGAACCCGCGGCGACATGTCCAGCACCCGCCCGGCCAGCGCGTCGCGCAACGGCCCCTCCACAGGTCCGGCGACAACTACCTCTGCCTGCCGGCGTCCGGCACGGGCCGCCGCGTCGGCGAGCCTGGGATCGCCGGCATCGTCACCGGCGATCACGACCACGTCGAGAGGACCCACCCACGACGGCACCGTTTCGGACTTGATCAGTGGGACGTCGATGTGGGGCGCGGCCAGTGCCAGAACCAGGGCCGCAGCTCGCCCGGCCGGCCCGGCGCCACAGACGATCACCACGGCCCGTGGCCGTAGGTGGCTCAGAGGCTCCAGAACGCCTTCGCTGTGGGCTGCCGACACTGCGCGACACTGCGCACCGGCCAGGGCCGAAGCGGGCAGCAGACCGTCGACGTCTGCGTCGAGCAGTGCGGCGACGTCGTCGAGGTCTGGAGCTCCGGTCAACATGAGACCAGACTAATGGTCCGCACCCGTTCGGGAGCGGAAGAATTGCCGTCCGAGCCGCCGCTCACCGCGGTCTGCTCAGCCCCGCACCACCCCGAGGATGCGGTCCACCAGCTCGTTGACCCGCTCCGCGGTCGGCGCCTCGACGTTGAGCCGCAGCAGGGGCTCGGTGTTGGAGGCACGCAGATTGAACCAGGACCCATCTGCGAGATCCACGGTGACGCCGTCCATCCGGGTGGTCTCGGTGATCTCGTCACCGAAATCCGCGAGGACGGCCGCAGTACGTGCGACCTGGTCGTCGACCGTTGAGTTGATTTCTCCTGAGCTCTTGTAACGCTCGTAACGCGCCATCATCGCCGACAGCGGCTGATCTGAGGCACCAAGCGCGGCGAGCACGTGCAACGCCGCGAGCAGCCCGGAGTCGGCGTTCCAGAAGTCCTTGAAGTAGTAGTGCGCAGAGTGTTCACCGCCGAACACCGCACCGGTGTCGGCCATCTCCTGCTTGATGAACGAATGCCCAACACGGGTCACCACCGGCGTCCCGCCCAACTCTGTGACCAGCTCGGGAACCGCGCGTGAAGTGATCAGATTGTGAATCACGATGGCGCCCGGATTCTTTGCGAGCTCGCGTTCGGCCACCAGCGCGGTCACCGCTGACGGCGACACGGGTTCACCCAGCTCATCGACCACGAAGCAGCGGTCGGCGTCCCCGTCGAAGGCCAGCCCGATGTCGGCCCCGGTCTCGCGGACATACGCCTGCAGGTCCACCAGGTTCTTCGGATCGAGGGGGTTGGCCTCGTGGTTGGGAAATGTTCCGTCCAGCTCGAAGTAGAGTGAACGCACGGTGAACGCCTCAGATCCGCCGAGGACCACCGGAACTGTGTGACCACCCATGCCATTGCCCGCATCCACGGCGACCGTCAGATGCCGCAGACCGGAAAGATCGACGAGCTTGTGCAGATACGCCGCATAGTCCGCCAACACATCGCGCTCGGTCAGGGTTCCCCTGGTGCTCTCGGGGGCCGCCGTGCCGTCCACCCCGTGCACCAGCTCGCGCGAGATGGTGGCCAGCCCGGTGTCCTGACCGACAGGTTTTGCACCGGCGCGGCACAGTTTGATGCCGTTGTACCGAGCCGGGTTGTGACTCGCGGTGAACATGGCGCCGGGCCGATCCAGGAATCCCGACGCGAAGTACAGCTGGTCGGTGGACGCAAGGCCGATCATCGTGACGTCCAGCCCCTCGGCCAGCGCGCCGTCTGCGAAGGCAGCGGCCAGTTCGGGCGACGACTCCCGCATGTCGTGGCCCACCACCAATCCCAACTGGCCCTCGGTGCGCATGAGGCGGCCGAACGAAGCTCCCACGCCCCTGACGAACTCCGAGTCGATCTGCTCGCCGACGAGACCACGTACGTCGTAGGCCTTGATGACGGCGCTGACCAACTCGGGGCTGAACAGCTGTGCGGGACGATCCACGGAATGGCTCCTTCTCATCGGGTGCATGTGCATCCATTGGAACTGGCGAAAAACTGCTCGGTCGACACCGGGGTCGCCGCGCAATCATGACCGAACTGCAGAGCCCCCAGAAAACTGACGCCCCTGTTACATCTTGGTACGCCCGAACCCGATTCGCCGAGTTCGCGGCGGCGCGTCTGGTTTCCGAGAGAGTGAACCTGGTCCTCGTCCGTCGCGTGACGGTGACCATCTGGGCCGCCACGATCATCGTGCTGCTGGCCACCAGGACAATGTCGTTCGGCAGATCGTACGTTCTCGTGGCCCTCGGGCTCGGGCTTGCCGCGGCATCCATCGGACGACGGAACATCCTGTCGGTGGTGCGCGACTGGCTGCCGTTCGGTGTACTGCTGGCGGTCTACGACTCCACTCGCGGTATCGCAGCCTTCCTCGGGATGCCGACCCAATGGCACCTCGCGGTGGACGCAGACCGTTGGATGTTCCACGTCGTGCCGACCGTGTGGCTGCAAGAACACCTCAAGATGGCCGAGGCGCAGTGGTGGGAGGTGTTCACGAGCTTCGTGTACATGTCCTACTTCATCGTTCCTTACGCGGTCGCCGGTTTCCTGTGGCTCAAAGATCGTCTGCAGTGGCGTCGATTCGTCTTGCGGCTCATCACCATCTTCTTCATCGGGTTGATCGGCTACATCCTGGTGCCTGCCGCACCGCCATGGGCGGCGGCCAAATGCACCCCGGCCGAGGTCGCCGACGGATCGGCGTTCCCGCTCTGCATCACCCAGCCCGTCGAAGACGCCCCCGACGGCGGACTGCTCGGCCCCGTGCAGCCGAGGCACGATGGCGCGCAACCGTACGTCGAGCGCATCTCCAGTCGCGGTTGGGATGTGCTGCACATCGGACCCGTCCGCGAGGTGCTCGAGGTCGGGCAGAAGAAGTCGAACCAGGTGGCCGCGATCCCGTCGCTGCACGCCGGTGTCACCGCACTGCTGGCCATGTTCATGTGGGGCCGCACCCGTGCGTTCGGACGCACGATGTACACCGGATACGCACTGGTGATGGCATTCACGCTGGTGTATTCGGCCGAGCACTACGTGATCGACATCTTCCTCGGCTGGGGCCTGGCAGCGCTCGTCATGGTTGGTTGCCACTACGGCGAGCGGGCGTGGACGAACCGCAAAGACCGACGGCTACAGGCGGATTCGCAGGCCGAGTTCAGTCGACAGGATCAGGCAGTACTCGAAGGTGCCCGCGGCGACCTGGTCGAGGACGAGGAAGCGGGTCGGGTCCGCTGAGCGAACCGTTGCCGCGAGGCGCGGGGCGCTCATGGGATCCGATCGATTCGCCGGCACGTACGGGCGACGAGCGGGGCACCAGTCCCCCACCGCCGGCTGCCTCACGGACAGCCTCGGCAAGAGCGGTCAGATCGTCCTCGTCCCGCAGAGGCTGGGCGAACCCACCCTCACTGCGCAACATCTCCCACCCCCGCGGCACGGTGATCCGCGTGGCGTGCGTGTCACACAGGTCCCATGAATGAGGTTCGGCCGACGTCGCCAGCGGACCGACCACCGCGGTCGAGTCCGAATACACAAAAGTCAGAGTTGCCACCGCCGGATTGGCGCAACCGGGCCTGGAACACTGACGTGGGAGCCTCACGGAGGAAGATTATCCCGACCGACTGGCGGGTCGTAGCAGGACACACCGTCCGCGACTGCCTAGACTTGCGCTCTATGGCTCCCATTCGTCCTCCGCTGGCACGACCGCGGCGCCGGCGAACCTCACGTGGTGTGCCCCGGGTCCGCGATCGACGGGGCCGCGGACTGCGTTCGACGTTGCTGCCCACCCACGTCCCCGCCTGGACCAGCCGGTCACAGTCGTTCGATGCGGTGGTGCTCGAGGCATTCGCCGAGATCGACGCGCGATGGCACGCCCGGTTGACTGATCTGGACATCGCGGTGGACGACGTGCCGAGGATGCTTCCGCGCGACCCCGAGACCGTTCAATGGCCGGTGGAGGTGACGGCCGATGGCCCGATCCCTCTTGCGCGGCTCATCCCGTCCGGCATGGACTCGCAGGGGCGAGCCACCAAAGCGCGCATATTGTTGTTCCGCCGCCCGCTGGAGAGCAGGGCGAAAAAAGGTGCAGATCTGCTGGACCTCGTGCACGAGGTCCTGGTGCAGCAGGTCGCAGCACACCTCGGTGTCGACGAGGACACGATCGACCCGCCACCCACCTGAGAGGCGTTGAGCAGAACCACTCTTGCCGAGTCCGTCGACAGCTTTGGAGCAGACGCCCCGAGCTCACAGAGCGGGGGGTGCAGAGAAAAGGGAGACCTAGACGATCCCGCGCTTGATACGGCGACGTTCGCGCTCTGACAGGCCGCCCCAGATTCCGAAGCGTTCATCTTTGTGCAGCGCGTATTCCAGGCATTCCGGACGCACTTCACAACCCTGGCAAATGCGCTTGGCTTCCCGGGTCGAACCACCCTTTTCAGGGAAAAAAGCTTCTGGATCGGTCTGTGCGCACAGCGCACGGTCCTGCCACTGATCTTCGACTGCTTCGAACATATCATCGAATGCCGACGTGACCAGGCTCAGGCGAGGACGTTCAGTTTGGTTGGTTTCGGATGCATTCGATTGCGAATCGACTTGCGGTTCAAGGCTGTTGGTAGCCATGTGTTCCAGAGCCATCGTCCCGCCTCCTCATCTCACTTCGAATTGTGCAGTTGGTCAATCGGATTCGAACAAGTGATCGATCCCCGTGCCCCGCAACAATTCTCGCTGTCAAAACAGGGAATGACACTGATGTGATTAGACACGGGTTTGGGTGTCCAGGTCAAGCGCAGCGGGGAAATTGCTTTATCACCCCTCTGCCCGATTTCGATGTCTCGACACGGCGCAGAGCGAGGAAAAGTCAGGCGAGGATATCGAATCGCCGCAAAAACCCCCAAATTGCGCGACGTCGCCGTGAGCAACGTTACGTGCACTCGGCTCACTTCGCTGGCACTCTCGGCAAGCGCCTACCCTGGTTCCCTGTGAAGGTGACGGTTCTCGTCGGAGGCGTCGGTGGCGCCCGGTTTCTGCAAGGTGTTCGTGAACTCCTGGGACATACCCCGTTCCCGGAGGTTCTCGCGTCCGGTCGCGCCCCGGCCGACCATGAGGTGACGGCAATCGTCAACGTGGGAGACGACGCGTGGATGCACGGGGTCCGGATCTGTCCGGACCTCGACACCTGCATGTACACACTCGGTGACGGCATCGACACCGAGCGCGGCTGGGGCCGACGCGGGGAGACGTGGCACGCCAAGGAGGAACTGGCTGCCTATGGCGCCGACCCCGATTGGTTCGGGCTGGGTGACCGTGACCTGGCGACCCATCTGATCCGCACGCAGATGCTCGACGCGGGTTACCGGCTCAGCGACGTGACCGCAGCGTTGTGCCGACGGTGGGATCCGGGCGTTCGCCTGTTGCCCGCCACCGACGACCGCCACGAGACCCACGTCGTCGTCAGCAAGGAAGAGGACGACAAGGTCGCCATCCACTTCCAGGAATGGTGGGTGCGTCACCGAGCGCAGATCCCGACCCACGGGTTCGCCCAAGTCGGTTCGGACGATGCCAAAGCCGCGCCCGGGGTTCTCGACGCCATCGCCGACGCCGACATCGTCTTGCTGGCACCGTCGAACCCCGTGGTCAGTGTCGGTGCGATCCTCTCGGTCCCCGGCATCCGGGGAGCGTTGCGGACAACCGCCGCACCGGTCGTCGGCATCTCCCCCATCATCGGGACCAGTCCCCTGCGCGGCATGGCCGACGAGTGTCTCTCGGTCATCGGCGTCGAGACCAGCCCGGAAGGTGTCGGTCGACATTATGGAGCGCGTAGCGGCAACGGCATCCTCGACGGGTGGCTCATCGCACAGGGAGACACCGCCGACATCCCCGGAGTGACGGTCGCGTCTGTTCCCCTGCTGATGAGCAATCCGGAGACGACGGCCCAGATGGTCCGCGACGCATGTGACCTCGTGGGTGTGGCGCATGGATGAGGACCACGCCGCCGGCGGGACGATCCAGATCCTGCCGATCACCGGCCTGCCGCGGTTCCGGGCGGGTGACGACCTCGCCGGTGCCTTGGCAACGGCGGCCGATTGGTTGCGTACCGGCGACATCTTGGTGGTGACCAGCAAGATCATCTCGAAGGTCGAGGGCCGGATGGTGCCGGCCCCCACCGAGCCGGAAGCCCGCGACATCGCCCGTCGCGCCCTCGTGGACTCCGAAGCGGTGCGGGTGGTGGCCCGCAAGGGCCGCACACTGATCACCGAGAACAAGCTCGGCATCGTCCAGGCGGCATCGGGCGTCGACGGCTCCAACGTCGACGGTGACGAACTGGCGCTGCTGCCCACGGATCCTGACGCCAGCGCTATGGCCCTGCGCGCGTCCCTGCGCGACCGACTGGGCATCGACGTGGCCGTGTTGATCACAGACACGATGGGACGGGCCTGGCGGGTCGGACAGACCGACGTGGCAATCGGAGCCGCAGGCATCGCTGTCACCCACCCTTACGAGGGTTCGGTCGACGAGTACGGCAATCCGCTGATCGTCACCGACATCGCCGTCGCCGACGAACTCGCCGCTGCCGCCGATCTCGTCAAGGGCAAACTGGGTGAGATCCCGGTGGCGGTGGTGCGTGGTCTGACTCCGCGCGAAAACGGCACCACCGCAAGAGATCTCCTTCGCCCCGGCGAGGAAGACCTGTTCTGGTTGGGTACTGCCGAAGCCATCGATGTGGGTCGACGGCAAGCGCTCCTCATGCGCAGGTCGGTCCGTGACTTCACCGACGAACCGGTACCGGCCGACGTGATGAGGGCAGCGTTCGCCGACGCCCTGACCGCACCTGCACCGCACCACAGCCGTCCGGTGCGCTTCGTGTGGCTGCGCGACCGCACCCGTCGCGTTGCGTTGCTGGACGCCATGGCACGGCAGTGGCATCACGACCTGACCGAGGACGGCAAGACCGAATCATCGATCAGCAAGAGGGTGGCGCGCGGTCAATTGCTGTATCGGGCGCCGGAAGTCGTCATTCCCGTACTGACAGGCGATGGGCGGCACGATTATCCGGAGGCCCGGAGGACGGCGGCGGAGCACACGATGTTCACCGTGGCCGCCGGCGCCGCCGTGCAGGGCCTGCTCGTTGCGCTGGCCGTCCGTGATGTCGGGAGTTGCTGGGTGGGTTCGACGATCTTCGCGCCGGACGTGGTGAGAGCCGAGCTCGGGCTCCCTGCCGACTGGGAACCGCTGGGCACAGTTGCGATCGGATTCCCCGCCGGCCAACTGGAACCGCGGTCACCCGCAGACGTCGACGACCTGGTGGTGGAACTGTGAGCGCCCAGAGCCTGCACCGGTCGACCACTGAACTGCTCACCGAATGGCACGCACCTGACCCGCACCAGGATTCGTTACGTCACACCGTGCTCGCGTTCCTGGCGGCCGCACCGCGCGGGTGCCTTCGCGAGAGTGCGGCGGGGCACATCACCGCGTCGACCATCGTGATCAACGCGGCCCGCACCCACGTGCTGCTCACCTTGCATCCCCGGGTCGGCAAATGGATCCAGCTCGGTGGGCACTGCGAGGACACGGACGAGACCATCGCAGACGTCGCCACTCGCGAGGCACGGGAGGAGTCCGGGATCGCCGGCCTCGACGTCAGACCGGAGCTGGTCCAGATCCACACGCACCCGATCACCTGCTCGCTGGGTGTACCCACCCGACACCTCGACCTACGGTTCGCGGCGTTCGCCAACGACAATGCCGACGGCTCCCTGCCTGCCATCGTCCGCAGCGACGAGTCGGTGGATCTGGATTGGTGGCCCATCGACGCGCTGCCCGAGAACACCGAACACCCCGCCATCCCGGCGCTGATCGACGCAGCGCTCAGAGCTGCATCCGGTCGCTAGACCCGTACGCCCTTGCCGATGGCCACGACGCCGCCGTTGCTGAAAGCGAAACGCTCGCGGTCACGTTGTTCGTCGACGCCGACGATCTCGCCGTCTGACACCACGACGTTCTTGTCCAGGATGGCCTTTCGCACGACCGCACCTTTACCGATCCGCACACCCGGCATCAGCACGCTGCCTTCGACGGTGGCGCCGTCTTCGACGATCACGTTGGAACTCAGGACAGAGTTGCGAACGGTGGCTGCGGAGATGATGCTCCCCGCCCCCACCATCGACTCCTGCGCAAGGCCTCCCTGGACGAACTTCGCAGGCGCCACCAGATAGTCCGCGGAGCCGTGGATGGGCCAGCGCCGGTTGTAGAGGTTGAAGATCGGGTGCACCGACACCAGGTCCATGTGGGCGTCGTAGAAGGCGTCGAGGGTGCCGACGTCGCGCCAGTATCCGCGGTCGCGGTCGGTGGCCCCGGGCACCTGGTTGTCCTTGAAGTCGTAGACGAACGCCTCACCGCGGTCGACGAAGGCCGGGATGATGTCGCCGCCCATGTCGTGGTCGGAGTCGGGATTGTCGGCGTCGGCCTTGATCGCCCGCACCAAGGCGTCGGCCGTGAAGACGTAGTTGCCCATCGATGCGAACGTCGCGTCCGGATCGTCCGGCGTGCCGGGCGGATCGGCGGGCTTCTCGAGGAACTGGGTGATCTTGCCGCTGTCGTCGGAATCGATACAGCCGAACGCCACGGCCTCCGCGCGCGGAACCCGGATGCCCGCGACCGTGCACTCGGCACCAGAAGCGATGTGGGCCTCGACCATCTGCTCGGGATCCATCCGGTAGACGTGGTCGGCGCCGAACACGACGATGTACTCGGGCTCCTCGTCGTAGACCAGGTTCAACGACTGGAAGATCGCATCGGCGCTGCCTGTGTACCAGCGGGGTCCGAGCCGTTGCTGCGCCGGGACAGGCGTGATGTATTCGCCGTTGAACCCCGATGGCCGCCAGGTCTGCGAGATGTGGCGGTCGAGCGAGTGCGACTTGTACTGCGTGAGCACGCACAGCCGCGAATACCCGGCGTTGACGAGGTTGCTGAGGACGAAGTCGATGAGCCGGTATCCGCCACCGAACGGCACGGCGGGCTTGGCGCGGTCCATCGTCAACGGAAAGAGTCGTTTCCCCTCGCCGCCGGCGAGGACGATCCCGAGGACGTGGCGCTGTGAAATCACCCCTTAAACCTATCCGTCAACTGACGTCGCGGCCAGAGACAACAGGCGAGAGTTTCGAAATCGCTTGCGCTATCGCGACACAACTTCTGATCACACGGCGGCATTGAAGTGCACCGATGGCGTTACGGCCTTCGTCCGACTAGCGTCAGACCCATGCGCGTGGCGATGATGACCAGGGAATATCCACCAGAAGTGTACGGCGGCGCCGGAGTCCACGTCACCGAATTGGTGCGACATCTGCGCCACCTCGCCACGGTCGACGTGCACTGCATGGGCGCTCCACGTGAGACCGCCCAGGTCCACGGAGTCGACCCCGGTCTCGAAGGCGCCAACGCCGCGATCACCACACTGTCGTCGGATCTACGGATGGCGGTGGCCGCCGAAGGTGCGTCGGTCGCCCATTCACACACCTGGTACACCGGTCTCGCCGGCCACCTCGCCGCGCAGCTGCACGGGATACCCCATGTGCTGACCGCACATTCACTCGAACCCCGCAGACCCTGGAAAGCCGAGCAACTCGGCGGTGGGTACCGCGTGTCGAGCTGGGTGGAAAAGAACGCCGTCGAATACGCAGATGCCGTGATCGCGGTCAGTTCCGGCATGCGGATCGACGTGTGCGATGCGTATCCGCGCCTCGACCCGGACAAGGTGCATGTGGTCCGCAATGGCATCGACACCCACACGTGGCATCCGGTGGACGCCGCCGACTCGACATCGGTCCTGACCGACATCGGCGTCGATCCGACACGCCCCATCGCGGTGTTCGTCGGTCGCATCACCCGGCAGAAGGGTGTTCGCCACCTGATCGCCGCGGCCCACCACATGGACCCCGATCTGCAGCTGGTGCTGTGTGCCGGCGCACCCGACACTCCTGAGATCGGTGCCGAGATCGCCGAAGCCGTGGAGCACCTTTCCGCCGCACGTTCGGGGGTGTTCTGGGTGCGCGAGATGTTGCCCACCGAGAAGGTCCGGGAAATCCTCTCGGCTGCAACCGTATTCATCTGCCCGTCGATCTACGAGCCGCTCGGGATCGTCAACTTGGAAGCGATGGCATGCGGCACCGCAGTGGTGGCCTCTGACGTCGGTGGCATTCCCGAGGTGGTCCGCGACGAGGTCACCGGCCTCCTGGTGCATTACAGCGAGGACAACGCCCGCGACTTCGAACACGATCTTGCCGCGGCAGTGAATCGGGTGGTCGCAGACCCGGTTCAGGCCGCCGCCATGGGTGCAGCCGGCCGCGAACGCGCGATTGCCGAATTCTCGTGGGACTCGATCGCCGAGCAGACGCTGTCGATCTACGAAACCGTCTGCGCCACAAGCTGATACACCTGGACGGTCGTCGACACCGTCACCGACAGCGGGTCGGGCAGACCGGAGAGCTTCGTGGCGACGTCGCCCGTTGTCAGATGGAATGCGGACGGACCCATGAGGACCACATCGGCTGTCTCCGAGTGCGACAGGGCAACCGAGTACTCGACCAGTGTGCGTTCGATGCGGACGAAGGTGCCCGCCATGCTGTTGCCGATCCGCTCGGACTTGTCCTTGTCCACACCGATCATGCCGACGGCGTCCACCAGTTCGCGTAGGTGGCGAGGTGTCGGGGTCACCACCACCAGCTTGCCGTCGGCCCTGAGCACTCTTGCGAACTCGGGTATGTTGCGCGGCGAGAACACCGACAACGCAAGGTCGATCACCTGATCGGCGACCGGAAAGGGTTGCCAGCCATCAGCGACGACGGCACCGATCTCCCCGGGCAGCCGACCGAGTTGCCGCGCCGCGATCTTCGAGAGGTCGATGCCGACGCCGCGCCCACCCGACGCATCGACCGCCGCCGACAGGTAATGCCCGGTACCCGCACCCACATCGAGAATCGTTGCGCCAGGCGCGCACTGATCGCGTACCGCGGAGAGAATAGGGTCGTAGAAACCCGCGTTCAAGAATCTTGTTCGGGCACCGAGCATCTCGGCGGTGTCCGAACGAAAACTGCTCCCCCCGCCCCCGAGCAGGCTGACGTATCCCTGCTTCGAAATGTCAAAGCTATGGCCGCCGGTGCACCAGAGAGTACGGTCGGCGCACTCGAACGGTGCCCGGCACACCGGACAACACAAGAGATCGACCACTGCAGAAAGCATGGTCGATCGTCTCCTTGTTGTTGCTGCGTGTCACCGGATCAGGCGGTCACCCCACGCAGTTCTTCACCCAATGCCGCTGCCTCGTCCGAGGTCAGCTCGACAACCAGTCGGCCGCCACCCTCGATGGGGATGCGTACAACGATTCCTCGCCCTTCCTTGGTTGCTTCAAGGGGACCGTCCCCGGTCCGTGGCTTCATCGCCGCCATCTCTGCTCCCTTCAGATTCGCTGCCGCAGTCGGCGTCGAAGTCTGATCTTATTCGGTCGGTGCCAATATCCGTTGACACCGCGCGGTTATACGCTGGTCGGCTTCTATAGTACGGACTACTGACGGGTTATTCTGCCTCTTGCGCTGGGCTTTCGACCTCATCACGCGCCTGGAGCCGGTAAAGCGCCGACCTGAGTTCATCGATTTCCCTGGCGAGCTTCTCCAGGGCCCAGTCCACTTCGCCCGCTTTGTAGCCGCGGGTCACTTGCGCGAACCGCAGGGACCGGACGTCGTCGCCGGTGATCCCGGCGCGCGGCAGCCGCGTCAGCGTGGTGCCCGGTTCAAGGGGCGGAAGGTCTTCCGACCGCCCGAACACCACCCAGACAACGGCGAACACGACACCGATCACGGCGATCATGATCAGCAGGTAGAGCAGTAACGTCAGCACCCATCCACTATGACACCCGCTCGGCGTCCTCGAACGTCATCTCCAGGTGGCCGACCGACGATGTCATCAACGCCCGACGTCCCAGCTTCAGGCTTCGCAGCTCATCGGCGATCGGATGCGAACCCAGCTGCAGATCGGCGCCGCCGAGGCGGGTGCGGGTGTTCTTGGTGTTGTTCAACACCCATGGGGTCTCCCTGGTGACCCCGTCGAGATGTGAGTAGGCACGCAAGACTGTCGTGGCGCTGGAATCGGGAACCTTGATGCCCGGCCGCACCGTCAATGCAGCGATCATCTGTCCGCCCTCGCTGACCACGCCCCGCTTCGTCGCGCTGCGATGGTCGACGTCGAAGTCGGCCAGTGTCTTGGGGAATCCCCAGATACCCCGGCCCGCAGCAAGAGTGAACTCGCCGTCGACGGGAAGTCGGTGTACGAGGGCACGTGCCCGCCCGGCAGCCAGATCCCTCAGATTCGAAACGATCGACGCGCCACGGCGTTCCCGATCACCGACGAGCAGACACACCCCGAATTCGTTGTAGGGACCGAGATCTCCGTCCACGTAATCGACGAATACGAGCATGCACATCGCCCGGCCCGGGCGCACCTGCATCACCTGCAGCCCTGTCTCGTCGATCGCGGCCTGCGCCGCTGACGCCGATGCGGTGAACCCGGCAACAAAGCAGCTCGCATCACGGACCCGTACCGGCATCTGCACCTCGGCGCCCAACACCTGATGTGCGGTGGTCATGACCTTGCCTCCTCTGTGTTCTCGACTCCGTCACTCTCCGTGTGGACGACTCCGCGCAAGCCCTCGGCTCCGAACAACGGCTCGAGCATGGAACTGAAGTCGGGACCACGCCGCAGCATCTGGCCCCCGTCCACATTGATGACCTGCCCGGTGATCCAGGATGATTCGTCACCGAGCAGGAATCGCGCCAGCGCGGCGATGTCCTCCACCTCACCGACACGGGGCAGCGGGGTGCTCACCCGGTAGTCCTCGCTCAGCGTCGGGTCGTCCACGATCATGCCCACCAATTCGGTGCGTGTCAGGCCCGGCCGGATTCCGTTGACGCGAACGTTGCTGGCGCCCAACTCGTCTGCGGCCAGCGCAACGAGATGATCGACACCCGACTTGGTGACGCCGTACGCCCCGAACCATCGGTGTGTGTTGCTCGCAGCGATCGACGAGATGGCCACGATCGACCCACCGCCGGCCCGCACGAGCTCGCGCCCGCCGTGCTTGATGGTGAACATCGTGCCGTTCAGGTTGAGGTCGATGGTGCGTTTCCACGCAGCGGTGTCCATCTGGGTGATCGGGCCGATGGTCTCACTACCGCCGGCGCACGCGACGATTCCGTCCAGGCGCCCGGTGAGAGCCGCGGCCGCGGCCACCGCCTCCGCGACCTGATCCTCGTCGGTGATGTCGCCGGCGTGAGCGTGCACCGAGCCGTCCACCAGTGCTGCGTTGAGTTTGTCGGCCGTCTCGCCGAGGCGCTCGGCGTTGCGACCGACAATCGTCACCTTGGCCCCCTGCTCGGCGAGTGCACCGGCGATTCCCGCGCCGATTCCACTGCCGCCACCGGTGACCAGAACGGACTTACCCGTCATCGAACCTGACATCGACCAACTCCCCGAAGTGTGAACGGACACCTTGCTAGAACATGTTCTAGTTACGGTAGCCGACCGGGGCGCTGCACATGCAAAGACGATCCACCTGCTCTGCAGATGGATCGTCTTTGGTGCTGTGGTGCCGGTGGGTCGACCGTTACGAGGCGCGGCGCGCTCGCGTGGCGGCCATCGGCCGCAAGGTGTTCATCGCGGGTCGATCAGCGAGGTAGACATCGGTGGTCTTGGGTGTGAAGGTGCCGTCGGGCTGAATCTTGAACTGGGTGAGCCCCACACCCGAGTCCTCGATGCCGCAGCGACCCATCAGAGTGCCGACGATCTGGCGGCTCATCACCCCGAGCTCCACAAGAGGGCGGTTGCGGTGGGTGCGGACACCCAGGTTGACCTGGCCGATGCCGGCCATCCCGTAGCGGTCGTAGGTGTCGACGAGCAACCCGATCTCCACTCCGTAACCGGGGGCGAAAGGAACGGCGCACAGCAGTTCCCGGGTGCCGGCGTATTCGCCTCCGAGAGGTTGCAGCACCGCGGTGAGATCAGGCTTGAAGGACGCGAGCAGCGGCCTGGCAACCAGTTCGGTGACGCGGCCGCCTCCGTTGGCGTCCTCACCCTGACCCGTACGGAGCGGGCGTCGATAGAAGCCCTTCACCAATTGGATGTCCTCGTTGATCAGCAGCGGTCCGAGCAGTTTTGGCACGAACATCGGATCGGGATCGATGAGGTCCGAGTCGACAAAAGCGATGAGATCGCCGGTGGTGGCGGCCAGCGAACGCCACAGGACTTCCCCTTTGCCGCGAACCGGCTCCACCTCGGGAACCGCCTCTTCACGGGTGATCACCTGGGCACCGGCCGCGCGAGCCCGCTCGGCGGTGGCGTCGGTCGAGCCCGAGTCGAGCACGACGAGTTCATCGACCAGGGTGCCGACGAGTGGACGGATCGAGGCGATCACATCCGCGACGGTGTCTTCCTCGTTCAGCGCCGGCAGGACCACCGACACCGTGCGGCCGCGTTTTGCGGCCACCAACTCCTCGACAGACCAGTCTGGTCGGTCCCAGCTGTGATCGGCGGCCCACTCGGCCTGCGGCGAATCTTCGGGCGCGGACGCGATGGGCGTCCAGACGCGGTCGGACCTTCCAGTGACGTGTTTTCCAGCGGTCATGCCAAACCCCTTACTGTTCGGGCAGGTGGTCTGGTTCCGGCTATCGCGGCAACCATCTCGACCACCCTTCGTGTGGCGGCAACCTCGTGAACGCGAAACACTCGTGCTCCCGCCGAAGCGGCAAGTGCTGTCGCGGCCAGTGTCCCCTCCAGCCGATCTTCCAGGCCTACCCCTAGAGTCTCCCCTACAAAATCCTTGTTGCTCAGTGCCATCAGCACTGGCCAGCCGGTATTAACCAGAACGTTCACCTGGCGTAACAAAGCCAACCCGTGATGGGTGTTCTTCCCGAAGTCATGCGTCGGATCGATGACAATCGAATCACGGCGCACGCCTGCGGCAGCCGCGCGGTCGGCAGCTTTCGTGACCTCCGCGAGCACGTCGGCCACCACGTCCGGGTACCGAACCCTGTGGGGGCGGGTACGCGGTACCGCTCCCCCGGTGTGCGAACAGACGATGCCCGCCGACATCTCGGCGGCCACCGAGACCAGGTCTGGATCGGCCCCCGCCCACGTGTCGTTGATCAGATCCGCCCCGGCGTCCACTGCTTTGCGGGCCACATCGGCGCGCCACGTGTCGACGCTGATGATGAGATCCGGATGCCGGTGACGGATCCACTCGACCATCGGCAACACCCGGTCGATCTCCTCGGCGGCGTCAACCTCGACACCGGGACCCGCCTTCACCCCGCCGATGTCGACGATGTCCGCGCCCTCGGCGACCACCTGCTCGACTCGGGACTTCGCGCCATCGTCGGTGAAGCTGGACCCACGGTCGTAGAACGAATCAGGTGTCCGATTGACGATTGCCATGACCAACGCACGATCCGTCGCGACCGCACGGCCACAGAGGGTCGGCGACACCGGCGCGTGCGCCGACCACGCGTCAGCCCCCACCGGCTGCGCGCTCGGGATCGGCTTATCCGCGGGGGACTTTGGCTCCGGCAACGTCATCGGGGTACTCATCGTAGAACTCGACGTACCCGTCTTCGCTACCGGTCAAAACATAGAGCGCATCGTCGCCGACCTCCGTGTAACCCTGATCGCGCAGCTCGACCTTGCGGTTCTTGAATGTCGACGTCTGCTCGAGCTGATCCACGACCCGGAGGAACAGCGGGACCGCGTACGGGGGCAGCTCGTCGTATAGGTGTTTCGCGAGCGCCCTCGGATCCAGGTCGGCGCCCTCACGGACGGTCACCGACGCCATACCCGCCTTGCCGTCACTGCCCGGCACCTCCACGCCGTAGACCACGGCCTGATCGAGAGTGTCGACACCTGCCAGAGCACCTTCGACCTCGGTGGTCGCGACGTTCTCGCCCTTCCAGCGGAAGGTGTCACCGAGCCGGTCGACAAAGGCGATGTGCGACATACCGAGATCGCGCACGAGGTCACCGGAGTTGAACCACCGGTCACCCTCCTTGAACGCGTCGGAGATGATCTTCTTGTTGGACGCCTCTTCATCGGTGTAACCATCGAAGGGCACCCGATCGGAGATCTCCGAGATGAGCAGTCCTGCTTCACCTTTCGAGACCTTTGTCAGACGGCCGTCGCCGTTGCGTTTCGGGTCGCCTGTCTCGTGGTCGTACTCGACGACCTTGTACGGCAGCGGGCAGAACCCGGCGGTGCGGGTCAGGTTGAACACGTTGATGAATGCCAGGTTGAGCTCGGAGGCGCCGTAGAACTCGACAACCCGCTCGATGCCGAAGCGTTGGGTGAATTTCTCCCAGATCTCGGCCCGCATGCCGTTGCCGACGATCACCTTCACACCATGGCTGCGGTCAGTCGGCTTCTCGGGCTGGGCCATCAGGTACCGGCAGAGTTCGCCGATGTAGCAGAACGCAGTGGCCCGGTTCTGGATCACGTCGTCCCAGAAGCGGGATGCCGAGAACGACTTCCCGATCGCGAGGCATGCGCCGGACGCCAGCACCGACGACAGCGCAACTGTCAGTGCATTGTTGTGGTAGAGCGGCAGCGCCGAATACATGGTGTCGCTGTGGCGAAGCCGCACACCCATCCCACCGATGCCGTCCATGCTGGTCATCCAGCGGTAGTGAGACATGATGCTGGCCTTCGGCATCCCCGTGGTGCCGGAGGTGAAGATGTAGAACGCCTTGGTCTTTGCGGGAAGCCCGGCGGTGACCGCAGGGTTCTCGTCGCTCAGACCTTCGGTGGCCTCGTCGAGCTCATCGAAATCAACTGTGACCGAGGGCAGCACGTGGTCGTCGTCGATCGATTCGAGGGCTTCGCGAACCTCCGGGTCGACCACGAGAACGGTGGCCTCGAGGATCCCGAGGCTGTGGGTGAGCACCTTCCCACGCTGGTTGTAGTTCAGCATCCCTGCCACTGCGCCGAGCTTCACCGCGGCGATCATCACCAGGAGCGTCTGTGGATGGTTCTTCGCGAGTACGCCTACGACGTCGCCCTGTCCCACACCGTTCTTGCTGAAGAAATCGGCATAGCGGTTGATCCGGCGATTGGCTTCACCGTAGGTGATGGAATTGCCCTCGAACCGGATGAAAGGCCGCTCGGGGTGTTTTGCCACCAGCGAGTTGAACACCGACCCGATCGTCGACTCCGCCGACGGCCTGCGAAGGATCAGCCCCGGTGCGTGCCTGACGATGCCGGGTACGTCCGGCACCATTGCAAGCGCGCCCTTCGCAACGTCGAGAAGTCCAACACTTGTCCGGGATTCACTTGCCACCTGAGCTCCGATGCTTGTCCGTTGTGCCCCCAAACGAGCTCCGTAGAGCTCCGCACGGCACGTTCGCGATGAGGTTACCGATATTCACAGATAAATATTGCACGCTGCCAAAGCGTCGCGGACCGACTTGGTGACGACAAGCCGATCGAGTGCATGCGTGGAGACGAACCCGGTTGCCGTCAGGTCGCGCAACCACCGAACAAGCGGGTCGTAATGTCCTCCGGGATCGAGCAGGACCACAGGCTTGGCGTGCATGCCGAGGTAGCCGGCCGTCCATGTCTCGAACAGTTCTTCGAGTGTCCCGATACCTCCGGGCAGGGTGATGAACGCATCGGCCCGGTCGTCCATCTGCTGCTTGCGCTCGCGCATGGTGTCGGTGACGACGAGTTCGTCGGCGTCGGTGTCCGCGACTTCGCGGTGCACCAGCGCTTTGGGGATGATCCCTACGGTGTGGCCACCGGCGTCGCGGGTCGCCTGTGCCACCGCACCCATCATGGAGACGTTGCCACCCCCGGACACCAGCGTGTTCCCGGTGCTTCCGATGGCGGTGCCGAGCTCGGCCGCCAGCTGCAGGTACGAGGCAGGCACCGGTCCGGATGCGCAGTACACGCAGATCGCACTCATGATTTGGCCTGCCGCTGGCGCGATTCGTCTACGATCGCGACTGCTTCGGTCACCGAATCGGTCACCTGCAGGAGCTCGATGTCCGCTTCGGACACCAGGCCCTCACCGGCCATCGTCGTACGGACCCAGGCCAGGAGCGGTTCCCAGAAGTCCTTGCCCAACAGGACGATCGGAAATTGGACCACTTTGCGGGTCTGCACCAGCGTGAGAGCCTCGAAGAGTTCGTCGAGCGTTCCGAAGCCGCCGGGCAAGCAGATGAAGGCCTGCGCATACTTCACGAACATGGTCTTACGGACGAAGAAGTACCGGAAATTGATGCCGAGGTCGACCCATTCGTTCAGGTTCTGCTCGAACGGCAGCTCGATGCCGAGCCCGATGGAGTAACCACCGTTCTCGCAGGCCCCGCGATTGACCGCTTCCATCAGGCCGGGTCCGCCACCGGTGATCACCGGATACCCCGCGTCGGCCAGCGCCGCCCCCAGCTCGCGGCCCAGTTCGTAGAACGGGGAACCTGGTTGCACGCGAGCCGAACCGAACACGGTCACCGCGGACGAGACCGTCGATAGCGTGTCGAAACCCTCGACGAATTCGGACTGGATGCGCAGCACCCTCCAGGGGTCACGTGCCGAATCGGGTGATCGCAGCAGGCGCTGGTCGGTGGTCTGAACAGGCTTGTCGTGATCCTCGCGGATCCGGGCCGCCCCGCGATAGCTGAGCCGGGTGTCTCGGTCGGGTGTTGACATGCCACGACGCTAGCAACGGTCGGCAGATGTCGGCCCCCGAGCAGGCGGTCAGGCGGTGAGATATCGCCGAAGAACGTCGGTCACCTCGGTGATCTGCGCGGTGGGCACCCGTTCGTCGCGTTTGTGCGCGAGATTCGGGTCACCCGGCCCGAAATTGACCGCCGGGATCCCGAGCGCCGAGAACCGGGACACATCGGTCCACCCGTACTTGGCCCGGAACTGCCCGCCTGCTGCCCCGACCAGGGCCGCAGCCGCCGGATGCCCGAGTCCGGGCAGCGCTCCCGCCGCCGAGTCCGTCACTTCGAAGGTCACTGCGCCCGAGGCGATCTCGTCCGAGAACAGCTGACGGACGTGGTCGGTCGCCTGCTCCACCGACCGGTCCGGGGCGAACCGAAAGTTCACGTCGACGCTCGCCACGTCGGGTACGACGTTTCCCGCGACACCGCCCTCGATGCGCACGGCCGAGAGACCTTCCCGGTATTCGCACCCGTCGATGTCCACTCGGCGCGCCTCGTAGGCGGCCAGGGTCTGGAGCACCGAACCCAGCCTGTGGATCGCGTTGTCACCCAGCCATGAGCGAGCCGAGTGGGCGCGCACACCCGCGGTGCTCAACCTCACCCTCAGGGTGCCCTGACAACCCGCCTCGATCTGACCCGCGGTGGGCTCACCCAGGATGGCGACATCACCGACGAGCCACTGTGGCAACTCACGCTCGATGACCCCGAGGCCGTTGTATGTCGCGGCGATCTCTTCGCAGTCGTAGAAGATCAGGGTCAGATCGCAGTTCGGGTCGTCGAGTGTGGCGGCGAGGTGCAGGAAAACCGCGTCGCCGGACTTCATGTCGACGGTGCCGCATCCGTGGAGCACGTCACCCTCACCGCCGACCGTCTCACGGCGACTCGGGACGTTGTCGGCGATGGGGACGGTGTCGAGGTGACCGGCCAGCACCACTCGACGGGACTTCCCGCGATCGGTGCGAGCGAGCACCCGGTTGCCGTGGCGCAGCACCTCGAAACCAGAGGTCTGCTCGCGTATCGCGATCTCCACGGCATCCGCGATCGCGGCTTCGTCATGACTGACACTGGGGATGTCGACGAGCGCTGCCGTCAGGTCGATCGGGTCGGCGCGCAGGTCAAGGGCCGGAATACTCACGTGGTTCACCGTAGTCGCCCACCGCTCGCTCCCACGAGTTGTCCATCCGACTGCGAGCAAAGTGGGCCGGGGCCTTCCCGGTGACCGCCCGGACCTCGCGGAACATGTGCGCGTAGTCGGCGTACCCGGCCGAGTGGGCCACCTGTGTGAGCGGGACCCCGGCCCGTAGACCATCCAGCGCCGAATCCACCCGAAGGATCCGCGCGAGCGCCTTGGCGCCGTACCCGTAGTGGTGCCGTGACCATCGCTGGAGCTGACGCGGGCTCACGCTCACCTCGTCGGCGACCCGGCTCACCGGCTGACCCTCCGCCAACAGTGCGGTCGCCGGACGGAGCCATCGCGGGGGCGGCCTCCGGGCGAGGCTGTCGGCGGCGCATCTCTGTAGTACTCCTGCAGGATCCGCGGCGGATGCCACCTGTTCGGTGAGCAGGCGTGCCGCACGGGCCGGCAACACATCGGCGAGCGCGATCCTGCTGTTGATCAGTTCGTCTGCGGCACAATCGAAGACAACCGGGGCCACGCCCGGCTCGAATCGCAAGGCGGTCATCTCTGCCGTGCGCGATCCCTCCACGACGACGGGTCCGGTGTCCGGTCCGGCGATCATCAGATCTGTGCCCGTCCATATCAGGTCCATGCATCCATCCGGCAATATTTCGGTGAGACCTGCCGGGCCGCTGCGCCACCAGATCGTCGCGGGCACCAGCGACGAGCGACGTTCGCGGTAGGTGACGTATTCGGACACGCTCTGGATTGTCCTGCGTGAAGTTGCTCCGCGTAAACTCAGGACCCGTGACCAACGCATCTGGAGCCTCAGCCATCGGCATCGCCACCATCACCGATGACGGGGCGGTCCTCGACACCTGGTATCCCTCGCCCGAACTCACCGAGGTGACCGAATCCGGTACAGCTCTCCTCGAAGGCGATGACGTACCCGCCGACCTCGCCTCACTCGTGGGCAGCGACACCGACCGCGGGGTGCGCACCGTGGCGGTCCGCACCTCGATCGCGCTGGCCGACGCACCTTCCGACGCCCACGACGCATACCTGCGACTGCACCTGCTCTCACATCGCCTCGTCGTTCCCCACGGGGCGAACATGGACGGTATCTTCGGGAAGCTGTCGAATGTGGTGTGGACCAACTTCGGCCCGTGTGCCGTCGAAGGTTTCGAGCTGACGCGGGCCAAGCTCAGAAGCCGCGGTCAGGTCACCGTGTACGGCATCGACAAGTTCCCTCGAATGGTCGATTACGTTGTGCCGAGCGGAGTCCGGATCGCAGACGCCGGCCGCGTCCGGCTTGGCGCGCACCTTGCCGAGGGCACCACGGTGATGCACGAGGGATTCGTGAACTACAACGCCGGCACACTCGGACAGTCGATGATCGAGGGCCGGATCTCCGCCGGGGTCATCGTCGGCGACGGATCCGACGTCGGCGGTGGCGCATCGACGATGGGCACCCTGTCCGGCGGCGGCAAAGAGATCATCTCGCTCGGCAAGCGCTGCTTGCTGGGCGCCAACTCAGGGTGCGGTATTGCGCTCGGCGACGACTGCGTCGTCGAAGCAGGGCTCTATGTGACTGCGGGCACCAAGGTCACCGGGCCTGACGGCACCGTGGTCAAGGCACGGGAGCTGTCGGGCAAGAGCAACATCTTGTTCCGCCGCAACAGCACAACCGGTGCGGTCGAGGTCGTTCCGTGGAAGGGCGATGGCATCGAACTCAACGCGGCGCTGCACGCGAACTGACGCGCGACGTGTCGGTGGGGCGGAGTCGATGGTCAGTCGCCTCCGCCACCACCGCACCCTGAGCCACAGGAGCTTCCGGAACTGCAGGAACTCCCCGAACTGCACGATCCTGAACTGCTGCACGAGCTGCTCGAGCTGCTCGAGCTGCAATTGTGATGATGGCCCGATCCGCAGCTGTTGCTGTGCCAGGGTCCCGACGAATCGTTCCAGCTGGTGTCGCCGTGGTTCGTCGACGCGTCCCCGCCACTGAGATTGTTGTACGGCGAGCCGTACCAGGGTCCCCGACCCGGAGCCCGATACCGATCAGCTGATCTGGAAGAGCGAGAACCGACCACGGCGATGAGGGCGATCAGCGCCCCGCCGGCCAAACACGCGCCGATCACGATCAGAATTGTCATGGCCTTGCCCTTCTACCCGCTGCTCCCGCAGCCACCGCCACCACTCGACGAGCCGCCGCCGCCGCAACTGCTTCCACACGACCCACCGCCGGAGCCACCATCGCCGTGACCTCCCCCGTCGGAACCGCCGATCCACCCGCCGCCGTCGCCCGACCAGCCTCCGCGACGCCTGCGTCGGCGCCCCGGCTGCGCCGATCGGGTCAGCAAGACGAACAGCAGAGCCGGTATCCCCACCGCCAGGACTATGAACAGTGCGTTCATGACAACCCCTCCTCGTCGACAACTCTTGGACGCGACCCTGACAGATGCCATGTCGCCGAACCCATTCCGATCACCAGTTCTCGACGTCCGCGGTAGCGCACCCAAGCGATCCGCCGGACACCTGCGTACACCTTTTCGACCGCGAGCCAATCCGCTGCCTCGGGGTCCAGATCTTCGCGACGCTCGAGCCACAACGTGAAAGCGGCCACGTCATCATGCGCGCACCCACGAAGGGAAATCTCTCTACCGAACTGACCGAACCGCGAACGCCAGCGCGGGAGCGCTTCGAGTTGAGGGCCGGCACGCAGCGCCGCCGAAGCTCGCTTCCCGACCAGGATGTCGCTCGTCAGCATCGATCCGACGCGGTCGAATCCGGCGGGGACCCGGCCTGCCAACAGCTCACCCACCACCTCGCGTTGGCGGGCGGCGAGCTCCGCGCGTTCTCGGTCAAGCGCAATGGTCGACTTCACGGACCCGGCCTTCCTCGATCGCGGCGTCGATCGCGCGCAAGCCCGGCAAGACCGTCTCGGGGCTGATGCCCGTGTCGCGTTCGAGCATGATCCCGGGAACCCGAATCCGCGCCCGGTGGCATCCCGCCACGAACTGCGTGAGCAACGTCGTCACATCGTCGACCATCGGATCGCCATGGGTGTCCACATATCGACCTTGGCGATAACGCCCGCCTGCGGTGTGCACGTAGGCGATGTGCGACAACGGGAATCGCAGCAACTGGTGTAGCGGATCAGTCCCCTGCGCGACTGCGCTCGAGAAGAGGTTGGCCACGTCCAGGACCAACTGCGCCCCTGTGCGCCGGACGATCTCGGCGAGATAGTCGGGTTCGTCGAACTCATCCTCCGGCCAGGCGATCAGCGCCGCGATGTTCTCCAGTGCCAGCGGCACACCGACTGCATCTTGGGCACGGGAGACGTTGTCGCACAGGACTGTCAACGCCGCGCGTGTTCGGGGAGGCGGCAACAGGTGACCGGCCTCCAGAACGTCGCCATGTAGAGGATCGGGCGAGTCGGCGGCCCTGACGAACGCGATGTGCTCGCTGACCACCGGCGACTCGAGTTCACGTGCGAGTTCGGCCAGTCGGCGCAAACGCCCCGGGTCGGGTACATCGGCTCCGGCGAGGCCCAGGCTGACGCCGTGCGCCACGATCGTCACTCCTCGGGCGCGCAGATCGATCACTCCGTCCGGCAACGCGCCGGGCGTCATGTTCTCGGCGACCACTTCGGTGAACCGCAGGGACCCCGCAGCCGCGAGATCGCCCAGCAGATCGGAGATCGGGGCACGCCACGCGATTGATGATCCGGTCAGCTGTGTGCTCATCACGCCTCCTCACCCGGTTCACGAGTGGACGGCGCCGGCCATTCGAATCCCTTGTAGCGGTAGCTGTTTCGACAATCGATCCAGCTGGTTGATCACAGCTTCGCCCAAAGTCGCCGAAATGGGGTAACGGAACGGTCTCAGATTGGCTACAGGTGATATATCTGCAGGTCAGAATGCCAGGCGGGTGGCCGCAGCCGTAATCCGTTCGTCGGTGGCGGTCAGCGCGAACCGTACATGGCGCACGCCACGCGGGCCGTAAAAATCGCCTGGGGCGACGAGGATGCCGCGCTCGGCAAGCCAGTCGACGGTGTCTCGGCACGGCTCGTCCCGGGTCGCCCACAGATACAGACCTGCGGCCGATTCATCGATCCGCAGCCCGGCGCTGCGAACGGCCGCCGCGAGAGTCTCGCGGCGGGCGCGGTAACGCTCCCGCTGGGCGTCCACGTGATGGTCGTCGCCGAGCGCAGCGGCCATCGCCGCCTGCATCGCGTACGGGACCATAAGGCCCGCGTGTTTGCGCACGGCCAGCAGCTCCCCGATCAGCGCCGGGTCGCCGGCGAGGAAACCAGCGCGGTAGCTCGCCAGATTCGACGTCTTGGACAACGAATGGACCGCCAGCAGACCGGTCAGATCACCGTCGGTGACCCGGGGGTCGAGGATCGACAGCGGTTCGTCGTCCCACGCCAAGCCGAGGTAGCACTCATCCGACACCACGATCGTCCCGCGCTCGCGCGCCCACTGGACCACCTTGCGGAGGTGCTCGAGCCCGAGGACCTTCCCGGTGGGGTTCGACGGCGAGTTCAGGTACAAGAGGGCAGGCGAACTCGGTCCGAGCTGCGTGAGCGAATCAGCGCGAACGGGCTCCGCACCGGCAAGCAGGGCACCGACTTCATAGGTGGGATAAGCGATCTCGGGAATCACCACTTGATCGCCCGGTCCGATACCCAGGGTCGACGGCAGACCGGCGATGACCTCTTTGGTCCCGATCACCGGCAAGATCATGGTCTCGTCGAGACCGGGAACCGCGTGCCGGCGCGCAAGAGCGGCCACCGCGGCGCTGCGGACCTCGAGCGTCCCGATGGTCACCGGGTAGCCGGGGAAACCCGACGCCTCGGCCAGTGCCGACCGGATCAGCGGATCAACCGGGTCCACCGGCGTTCCCACAGAGAGATCTACGATGCCGTCGCGATGCTCCGTCGCCCGGGCCTTCGCGGCCGCGAGGGTGTCCCAGGGGAAATCCGGAAGCCGCCTGGAAACCGGTTCGCGGCCACGCACCACTGTCATCGGGCAGTCAGTCCTCGGTGTTCATCGGGGGCAGCGCCTTGACGAACGGCGAGTCGTACGCGACCTTCCCCACCTTGCTGGCACCGCCAGGCGAACCGAGATCATCGAAGAAGTCGACGTTGGCGTTGACATACGGTTCCCACTCGTCCGGCACATCGTCTTCGTAGAAGATGGCCTCCACCGGGCACACCGGCTCGCAGGCACCACAGTCGACACATTCGTCGGGCTGGATGTAGAGCATCCGTTCGCCCTCATAGATGCAGTCGACAGGGCATTCCTCGACGCATGCCTTGTCCAACACATCAACGCAAGGCTCAGCGATGATATAGGTCACCGACCACCCTCCTCGTCTTCGCTACTCGCGCGTGGGCTGCGCGCGCTCAAAAGCGGGCACGCCCTCCACCACAAAAGGACGGCAGACTGCCCGCTTGTCGCCTCCTAGTATCCGCGTTGCACATATCAAGTCAAAACCGGGTGAGGCAAGGTGGCCTTTCTCCCCATCAGTCGGGCCTCGATTGAAATCACGACGGTCCTAACCCTGTGCACGCCGGCCCGCGCGATCCATCCTGGGTGACGTGAACGCGCACCAGATGCCCTTGTGGAACCGAATGTGTTGTCGCTGACCCAGCGACCACGCACCATTCGACCCTCCCAGGAGCACCTGTCATGACCTCCACACTGAACCGTCCGCTCACCACTCCGGCACTACCCACCCACCACCTCCCGACACGGTTGAGGCCGGCCGATCTGCTGCGGCTGACCGACCAGAGCGCGAGTGACGTACTCGACGGCCGCCACGACGACCTGCTCCCCAAGTACTGGGACCGGGAAAACAGGTGGGCAACGCGTCTGCACTATGACGACGATGTCGACATCTGGCTGATCAGCTGGACTCCCGACGAATCAACCGACCTGCACGACCACGCCGGTTCGCTGGGCGCGCTCACTGTGCTGTCGGGCGCACTGACCGAATACCGGTGGACTGGATCCACCCTGCGGGCACGCACGCTCGACGAAGGCGACCAGGCCTCGTTCCCGCTGGGCTGGGTCCACGACGTGGTCCGCAGTCCCACCCGCGAGGTGACCAGCGAGCCGACGCTCAGCGTGCACGCGTACTCACCACCGTTGACCGCGATGTCCTACTACGAAGTCACCGACTCGCAGTCGCTTCGCCGGACCAAGACCGTCCTCACCGACGGCGGGGCAGCATGAGTTCGGTGACAACACAACTGACGATCGATGAAATGCTGGCCCGTGCGCGGGAGGGCCTGGTGCGCCTGGAAGCGGCTGACGTGCCGATCGCCGTCGAACAGGGTGGAGTGCTCGTCGACATCCGGCCCGCAGCCCAACGCGCCGCCGAGGGCGAAGTGGACGGTGCCCTCATCATCGAACGCAACGTTCTCGAATGGCGACTCGATCCCACTTCCGACGCCCGCATCACCCAAGCGATCGACCACGAAGTCCGATGGATCGTGCTGTGCTCGCAGGGATACACGTCGAGCCTGGCCGCCGCGTCGCTGCAGGAACTCGGCCTCCACCGGGCCACCGACGTGGTCGGAGGATTCGAGGCACTCGTCGAAGCCGGGCTGGCCGAGCCCGCCCGCTGACCCGCGGTCAGCTGTTGTGCTGGATCTCCTCCACCGCGGAGTCCGTGGCGCGACGAAGGGCGGAGTGCTCGCCGATGAAATCGGCCACGGCGCCGATGACCGGTAGGGCACCCAGCAGCCGCCAGGGTTGCCGCGGCGACGGACGACGACCCAACTCACCGACGATGGCACGCGATGTGGCCAGCCTGTCCCACACCGAGGCGTGACCTTCGTCTGCCGACCCATTGCGCAGCAACGCACGCGAATCCAGTTTCCGGCGGCAGAGCACGTGGGCGAGCAGGTCGGTCTGCGCATGACGGTCGTCGATGCCGTATGCCCGTGCGACAGCGCACAGCACGACCGCTTGCTGCACGAATCCGGCGATCACCTGGATCGGCAGCCGATTGGCGATCACGCCGAACACCCCGGGATAGGCCACCAGGGCCGTGGTCACCGTTCCCATCCGGCCGACCCACCAGTCGCGGCGCTGATCAGCGGTCCAGCTCTCCCATTTCGCCGTCCCCGGGAAGCCGGAAGCGTCGGTGACCTTGACGAGTGAGTCATCCAAAGCCGCAATCAATTTCGCGATTCCCTCGGCGGGCACCTCAGACGCGGACATGGCCTGCTGTTCGGGTCCCCGAAACGTTCTGTGCTTGATCCCCAGAGGATCGAGGTGCTCCACCGCCCCGAGGGCAGGATCGATCAACCCGGTGGCCGTGTACAACAGCCGGGCGACCTCGTGATCACTCAGGTGCTTCGCCGGTGGCAGGGGTAACTTCATGCGGCACTCTCTTTTCGGACGCCGGCGACGCTTCGCTCATGAGCGGGTCGGCCGATTGCTCCCGCAATGGACCGCATCTCTGCGGGTGTCCACGCGAGGCCATGATGCGACCCGGTCGATCGCGCGATGGTTTCCTCGATTGCCGTCCGTCCCAGATCGCTTGCGCCACTCTGCAACATCAACTGCGCATCCGCCACCCCGAGACCGAGCAGACTGGTTCCGATCGTCGCAATCCGACCGTGCAACATCACACGCGACAGAGCGTGCACTGCCCGACTGTCGCGGATCGTCGGTTTCGTGGCGTCCACAGACGGGACAGGGGCTCCGGCATACCAGAACGGAAGCGGCACGAAGTCGACGAATCCTCCGGTGCGGTCGAACATCTCGCGCACCAGCCCCAACTCACGCACCCAATCGGACGGACCGCCCCCGTGGCCGTAGACCAGGGTCGCGGTGGAACGCAGCCCCAACTCGTGGGCCACCGAGAGCGCGTTCGCCCCCATGCTGAGTCCCGCTGCGCCACCGATGTGGTCGAGGCCCGCGTCACGCAGTTCGGCCAGCAGCGTGTGGGCCACCGGCCCGCCTGCCCGGACCGCGACGCCAATCATCGCGGGGACCAGGAGGCTCACGTGCATGAACGGCACCCGGGCCTTGATCGCGCGGATGTACTCACAGCAATCTGCGACGGTGGCGTCGGGGTCGGCTCGAATGCAGACCTCGTCCACCCCGGCGATCGATGCTTCCCCGGCCCGGTCGGCGACCTGCTCGGCCGACAGAGCCGAGTGGGTGGAGGTCGCGCAGTATCGGCAGCCTGGTTCGCACACGGACAAGGTGTTGATGATGCGGCTGGGAACGTAGGTGACATCATCGCCGGCAGTCTGCCGACGCAGCGAATCAGCCAGAGCGACAAGAGCATCGAGCTCCTCGCCATCAGCGTGCGCCAAGGTCAGGTAGTCGTCGGGACTGCAGCCGGCCGGGTCGGCATGCGCACGGTCCAAAGCCGCGCCGAAGTCCGGCACACCCCGAGCCGGGACTCGGCCCGCCTCACGAACCACACCCCACGGCCGACCGCTCGGACGGATGTCGGCGGCCAGGCCGGTCGTCGGATCCGCCACCGCCTGCAAGTGGCCCGCGACAGCCGGATCGATCCACGGCGCGCCTTGCAGGACGTAACGCGGCTGCGCGGTGACGCGCTCGGTGAGGGTGTAGCCCGTGGCGGCGGTGATCTCGGCCAGGGATTCCAGATTGGGCCAGGGCCGTTCGGGATTGACGTGGTCGGGCGTCAACGGCGACACACCACCCCAGTCGTCGACGCCCGCCGAGACCAGAGCCGCGCACTCGGCAGGTGAGACCAGATTCGGCGGGGCCTGGATTCGCATCCGCGGCCCGAGCACGATGCGCGCCACCGCGACTGCCGCCAGGAACTCCTCGAACTCGGCGTCGGCGACCCCGCGCATCGCGGTGTCGGGCTTGGCCCGGAAGTTCTGGACGATGACTTCTTGGATGTTGCCGAAGATGTTGTGTATCTTGCCGATCTCGATCAAGGAGTCGGCGCGCTCGGCGAAACTCTCCCCGATTCCGACGAGGATCCCCGTGGTGAACGGTATCGACATCCGGCCGGCGTCGACGAGTACCCGCTTGCGGATCTCCGGGTCCTTGTCCGGGCTGCCGTAGTGACAGTTCCCCCGGTCCGTGAAGAGACGGCGCGCCGTGGTCTCGAGCATCATGCCCATCGATGGGGCGACCGGCTTGAGCCGCGACATCTCTTCGGCACTCATCACCCCGGGATTGAGGTGGGGCAGTAGGCCGGTCTCTTCCAGAACCCGGATGGCAGCGGAACGGACATAGTCGAGAGTGGAGCTGTAACCGCGTTCGTCGAGCCACTGCTGCGCTTCGGGCCACCGGTCCTCGGGCCGGTCCCCCAAGGTGAACAATGCCTCTTTGCAACCCAATTCAGCGCCCTGCCGGGCGATCTCGACAACCTGGTCGAGTTCGAGGAACATGCCGTGGCCCGCACGGCTCAGTTTGCCCGGCACCGTGACGAAGGTGCAGTAGTGGCAGCGATCGCGGCACAAGCGTGTCAGCGGGATGAAAACCTTGCGCGAGTAGGTGATCTGGCGGTCGCGGCCTTCTTCTGCGAGCCCGACGTCACGTAGGTCAGCGGCTATGCGACACAACTGCTGCAGCTCATGGCCGCGCACTGCAAGCAACGTGGTGGCCTGTTCCGGGCTGAGAGCGCCTTCGCGAGCTTGCTGCAACGCGTTGTGCACCGCTGCGGACACCTGCCCGTCCGTCTGCGCCTCTGAGGTCAGCTGGTCTGGGGTCACCATCAGATAATGCTCCCCGGCTGCCCGGTCATTCCCTGGCCCCCGCGACCGGAGTGGTCTTGCCGGTGTCGGCGGCGGGCAACAGTCCGGCGTACGACACGAATGCGGGAACTCCCACACCCAGCCCCAGCAGCGCGAATGCTCGCCAGTCCTGAGGCATCAGCGCATCACCCCCGGGGCCACTCGCGGTGGCCACGAAGAAGGCGAGACCGAACGCGATGAGAGCACCGAATCGGGCCGTGGTCTCGGTGAGCGTCGCGCAACACCACAGCAGCACACAGTTCGCAGCGGCCGCCACCACGGCGCTGATCGGCATCTGTACGGTGCCGATGGTCAGCTGGAGGAACGCCACCGAGGCGATCCCGACCAGGAATCCGTCCAGCCAGAGGAGAACCAGCAGCGCCCTGCGCATCACAGCCCCCCGAACAGGTCCGGCTCACGGCCTCCCGGCCCCGCAGGCCCCTGGACCCCGGACACCAAGATGTAGTGTTCCTCGGCGAAGATGGGCTGAATGATGTTGTTGGACAACGCGTACTCGGTACCCGACGCCGACACCGTGACCTGTGTCGCATGAGCGGCAAGTGCCCGGACCTTGTGGTCGTACACCTCTCGCACGTCGATGGCCGTCGTGACCTCGGCATCGGGATGGCTGGGCAGCTCTCCCGCCAGCGGCATCCGCCAGCCCGAAGGCACCCGCGTCTGCGCAGAGGCCAGCCCGTCGGCAAGCGCCGATTCCTCGGTCACCGTCCAGTAATGCTTGCTCACCGTCCACGGCCGGGTCTCTGACGCTGCCGCGAGCTCGATGGCCCGGGCGCAGATCGCATGTACCTGGATGTGGTCAGGATGCCCGTAGCTGCCCACCGGGTCGTACCCGACGAGGACCTGCGGACGCGTCTGACAGATCAGCTCGGCCAAGACCTCGGCCGGTACGGTACCGGCGCCGATGAATGCCCGCGTGTGGTCGTTCGACGGCGCCCCGGCCATACCCGAGTCACGCCACCGGCCGGCGCCGCCCAAGAACACCGGTGCGAGGGATTCGGCCGCCGGAGCGCTCAGCTCCGCCAGGGCCCGGGTCAGTTCGCTGATCCGGTAGCCGCCGAGCTGATCGGCACCGCCGTCTGCGGCCAGACCACTCCACTGTTCCCCGATCACCTCGCCCTCCTCACCCAACGTGCAGGTGACAACGGTGACCTCGGCTCCGTCGGCCAGGTACTTCGCGATTGTGCCGCCGGTGGTGATGGTCTCGTCGTCGGGATGGGCGTGCACGAACAGCAAACGGTTCAAGGTGAGAGTTCTCTTTTCAATTTCCGGTCTGCTGCTGCCAGCCCGCGGACCCACCGAAGATACCCGTCTGAACCGGCCCGGTGACAGGTGCGCCGGTCACAAGCGGCGAAACCGCCGTGGTGAGGACGTCCTGATAGACGGGCAGATACACCGATTGGTCGTCGAGGAGTCGCTGGGCGCCGCGGAGATCCTCGGTGGGGTCGTCAGCCGAGATGGCCCGCGCCGACAGAGCCTGCAGTGCCGGGTCGCACAGACCGGACACGTTGCTGGTGTACCGCGGTTCGGTGCGCTCCTCGGGTGCCTGCGACGAACTCGACGCCGATTCGGCGGGGCCGGGAGAGGGTGTCGCCGACGGGCTGGGTGCGGGTTCACCCGAGGTCGATGTCTCCGTGGTCGCCTCGGTACTGAGGCATTCGGTGTTCGATGCCAGTGCGGTGGCGGGCGACTCGCCCGCGCGGCTCCAGCCCACGACGATGTCGACCTGACGGCCGGTCAGAGCCGAGCTGTAGAGGTCGGCGGTGGACAGGCTGACGGTCTCGGCGCGGATACCACTGCGGCCCAGCTGGTCGACGATGTTCGCGGCCGCGGCGCCGGTCCGTGGATCGCCGCTGACCGAGGCAACCCGCACGATGAGGGGTTCACCGTCCCGCTCCACCTGCTGGACGCCCACTGGCAGGCGGGGCAGATCCCCGGCTGGGGTCTGCGGGGTCGATGTGCCCGACACGTCGGACGAACCGGGTGCAGTGGTCGTGGTCTCCGTTGTCGTCGAGCCCGGCGCATCAGACGGGATCGATTCGTCCGACGGAGTCGGCGGCGGCTCGGCCAGTCCCCGGCGATATCCGGCGGCCGATATCCACTCATCGATCTGCTGAGGGGTGGCCACCGCGCGCGGAACGGGGTAATAACCCGGGTCCGATGGTGCGTACACCGAGTTCATGGCCGGCAGCACCTCGGTGTCGTCCGCGCCGGCGTAGGTGACGAGCTGGGTGTCGATGGAACCGAGCACCGCCCGCCGCAGGTCCAGATCGGCCATCGAGGCGGTCCGGGTGTTCACCGTGATCCCGAGCGTGCGGGATTGGGCCACCTTCCCGGTCTGGACACCACCGATACTGCCGAGGTTGGCGCCCAGGGCCGGCCCGCCGCTGATCGCGGCGACGCGCGTGTCGCCTGAGCGCATCGAATCCGCCACCTGGCTGATGGTGCCGGCGCGCCGGAGGGTCAGCCGATCGACGATCGCCGGCTTGAGCCAGAACCGATCGTTGCGGATCATCCGCACCTCGTCGCGACTGTGGTCGATGCCGCTGATCGTGAAGGGTCCTCCGGACGCCGGGAAGCCGCTGTCCATGCCCGACTGGAAGCCGCCGGGAGCGCCCTTGAGCACATGCGACGGCAGGAGGTCGTTGAACAGCTCCCGCCATGCCGGGTACGGCGCCGCGAAGGTAGCGGTGACCTCTTTGCCACCGCCGCCGCTGCGGACATCGGTGATCAGCCGATATCCGGCGGGCGCGGTGACGTTGGGTTGACGTGACATCTGCTGCCAGAGGTAGATGAAGTCCTCTGCGGTGATCGGCAGCCCGTCGGACCACTGGGCGTCCTCGTGAATGCGGTAGGTGATCGTGAACGGCGCTGTGCCGGTCACCTCCGCGCTGGTGAGCAGAGCCGGGTCCATCACCCATCCCACCCGTGGGCCGTCGGCGACCGGCCGGAACGAACTGGGCAGCGTCATCGCCGCGACCGCCGTGGTCACCGCCGACTGGTCCGCGGCCAGGTGCGGGTTGAAGCCGATACCGATCGAGTCGGTGGCGACGTACAGCACCTGACCCGACGGCTCGGTGGGCTCGGGCGGAACCGAATTGGTCTGCTGCACAGGGGGCGGCGGGTCGGCGACGCACGCCGTGACGAGCATGAGACACGCCGCGACGAGCCCCAAGCACCTCAGCGCAGTGAGCGCCTTGGTATCCAACCGCGGTTGTCCGGCAGCGTCGCCCGTCATCAACTCCCCGTCGTCGATCCTTCGCCCGATGTCAGCTCACACAGCGAGTCAGCTGACGCTCTGGTTGCGGGCCTTGGTCTTCGACCGCTCACGTGCGCGGGTGTTCGAGTCGAGGTTGACCTTGCGCACCCGGACGACCTCCGGGGTGACCTCGACACACTCGTCGTCGGTACAGAACTCCATGGCAGCCTCGAGTTCGAGCTTGATGGGCTTGGCGAGGGTCTCCATCACATCGGCGGAGGACTGACGCATGTTGGTCAGCTTCTTCTCCTTGGTGACGTTGATGTCGAGGTCCTCCATGCGCGGGTTGATACCCACGACCATGCCCTCGTAGGTGTCGGCGCCCGGCTCGACGAAGAACGTTCCCCGGTCGGCCAGCTGGATCATGGCGAACGGCGTGACCGTTCCGGCGCGGTCCGAGACCAGCGAACCGGTGTGGCGGGCGCGGATCTCGCCGGCCCACGGCGCATAGCCGTCGAACACCGCGTTCGCGATGCCGGTGCCACGGGTCTCGGTCAGGAAATCGGTGCGGAATCCGATCAGACCGCGCGAGGGAACGACGAACTCCATCCGGACCCAGCCACTGCCGTGGTTGGCCATGTCGCCCATCCGACCCTTGCGGGCGGCGAGCAGCTGCGTGACCGCACCCAGGTACTCCTCGGGTACGTCGATCGTCAGGTGCTCGAACGGCTCGTGCAGCTTGCCGTCGACCTGCTTGGTGACCACCTGCGGCTTGCCGACGGTCAGCTCGAAGCCTTCGCGTCGCATCTGCTCGACAAGGATTGCCAGGGCGAGCTCACCACGACCCTGGACCTCCCAGGCGTCCGGACGACCGATGTCGAGGACACGCAACGACACATTGCCGACGAGCTCGCTGTCGAGGCGGTCCTTGACCATGCGGGACGTGAGCTTGTGGCCCTTCACCCGACCGACCAGCGGCGAGGTGTTGGTGCCGATGGTCACCGAGATGGCCGGCTCATCGACCGTGATCCTGGGCAGTGCGATCGGATGATCGACGTCGGCGAGGGTGTCGCCGATCATGATCTCCGGCATGCCGGCCACGGCCACGATGTCGCCGGCGACGGCGGTTTCTGCCGGGGTACGCGCGACGCCGACGGTGACGAGCAGTTCGGTGATCTTGGCGCGCTCGGTGACGGGCTCGCCGTTGACCTCACGCAGCCAGGCGACGGTCTGGCCCTTCTTCAAGGTGCCCGCGTAGAGGCGGACCAGCGCGAGTCTGCCGAGGAACGCCGAGGCGTCGAGGTTGGTGACGTGGGCCTGCAGCGGCGCATCCAGATCACCCTTGGGGGCGGGCACGTAGGAGAGCAGCACGTCGAACAGTGCGTCGAGGTTCTCCCCGTCGGGCACCTGGCCGTTCTCCGGAGCGGTGGTGCTGGCGATACCCGCACGACCCGAGGCGTACAGGACCGGCAGATCGAGGGCGAGTTCGGCGGCCTCGGCGGCTTCGTCGTCGACGTCGGACGCGAGGTCGAGCAGGAGGTCGTGGCTCTCCTCGACGACCTCGGCGATACGCGCATCCGGACGGTCGGTCTTGTTGACGACGAGGATCACGGGCAACGACGCGGCGAGAGCCTTACGCAGCACGAACCGGGTCTGCGGCAGCGGACCCTCGGACGCGTCGACCAGGAGCACAACACCGTCGACCATGGACAGGCCGCGCTCCACCTCACCACCGAAGTCGGCGTGGCCGGGGGTGTCGATGACGTTGATGACCACTTCGGTGCCGTCGGGCTGACGACGGTGCACCGCGGTGTTCTTGGCGAGGATCGTGATGCCCTTTTCCCGTTCGAGGTCGCCGGAATCCATCACACGATCGACGAGTTCGGCGCGTTCCTCGAAAACGCCCGATTGCCGCAGCATCGCATCAACCAGGGTGGTTTTCCCGTGGTCGACGTGCGCAACGATCGCGACGTTGCGGAAATTGGGGGCAGCAGTCACTGAAGTTCTCCGGACGTGAAGTGGGCATGTCAAAAAGGTCGAGCGAGGTGCTCAGACCAATACAGGGTATCCGGTACCCCGGTGAGAGCGCCGTCACAGGACACATCGACTCCTGAATTAAGGTGGTGCTAACCTAACTTTTCCGGGTACGTACCGACGCGAAGAGGTCAGCAGTGGGCAAGAAGAAAGCCGCAGACGTCTGCAGCATGAAGGCGAAAAAGAAGTGCTGCCGATCGTCCACCCGGTGCCTGCGCTGCCCCGTGGTGATCCACAAGATGCAGAAGTTCGCTGATCAGGGCATGTCCAACAAAGAACTCACCAAAGCCCTCAAGAAGGTTCGTTCCCGCGCTGCCTGACCAACAGTTCAACCAGTTCATCGAGCCAGGCAGCGTCCGCAGGCACGAGTTCACCCCGCGCCGCCATCGACTCGAGTTCCGGCGTCTCGACCCACCGCACGGCTGAGTGTTCCGCCGGCCGGGGCGACCCCTTGATCAGATCAGCGGCCAGCGCCACCAGGACGAGGTCGGCGCGCAGCGGTACGGGGTCCCCGAGTTGCCGACCGACCCGTACCTCGATGCCGAGTTCCTCGCCGAGTTCGCGGCGGAGGGCTTGTTCACGGGTCTCCCCCTCCTCGACCTTTCCGCCCGGCAGTTCCCACAACCCGGCGACCTCCGTGGGATAGGTCCGCTGGGCGAGCAGCAGACGACCATCCCCGATCACTGCCCCGGCGACGACTTCACGCATCGGCGTCCTCCGTGCTGTGTTCGGTGATGACCGCAAGCCGGTGTGCGTCGAGCGCTATCGCCATCCGATCTCCCAACGACACCGCAGCACTGCTCACAGCATCGACGTCGATTCCCGCCACCGACAGCCGCACTCGTGTCCCCTCCGGCAGCGATGCCACATGCCGCACCGTTCCGACGGGCGCCGACTGCCCGGCATCGGCGAGCGGTACGGCCGTGACAGCGTCCGGCCGTAGCCCTATTCGCACTCGCCCATCGGGAACATCCAGCGCAACCGCGCCGAGGTCGCTGTCCAACACACCCGCGCGAACGGTCCCTTGGAAGATGGTTGTGCACCCGATGAACCGGGCGACCCGGTCGTTTCGCGGTGCGCGCCACAACGACGCCGGGTCGTCGTGCTGGATGATCCGGCCCCGGTCCATGACGGCGATGTGGTCGGCCATCAACGCCGCCTCGGTGTGGTCGTGGGTCACCACGATGGTGGGAGTGCCTGTGGCGTCGATGATCTCGGCGATCTCGACGGCGAGTCGTTCACGAAGTTGCCGATCGAGGGCCGAGAGGGGTTCGTCGAGCAGCAACAGGCGAGGACGAGGGGCAAGAGCGCGCGCCAGGGCCACCCGCTGCTGCTGCCCACCCGACAACTCGGCGACCTGCCGGTTCCCGTAGCCGGAGAGGTCGACCAGGTCCAGCATCTCGGCCACTCGGGTGCCGGTGGCATCTTTACGCCAGCGCCGGGCACGCAATCCGTATCCGATGTTGTCTGCGACGCTGCGTCCGGGCAGCAACTGTCCGTCCTGGAACACCACCCCGAAGTCGCGCCGATGGGTTGCGATCGGCGCCAGATCCGCTCCGTCGAACGTGACCGTGCCGGCGGTCAGTGGTTCCAGGCCGGCGATGGCGCGGATGAGGGTGGATTTGCCGCATCCCGACGGACCCAGCAATGCCGTGATGGCCGATCCCTCGGTGCCGATCGACAAGCTGAGGTCGTCGAGGACGGTTTCAGACCGGTAACCGACTGTCACGGACGATAATTGGAGCATCTCAGAACTCGCCTCCCCGTTCTTCGCGACGGACGACCTCGATCAGGGTGACCACCACGGCGGTCACCACCAGCATCATCACCGAGCAGGCCATCGCGGTCGCGAAGTTGCCCGACCCGGGCCGGGCAAGGGACGAACCGATCAGTACCGGCACCGTTGTGGTGTCGGGACGAGCGACAAAACTGGTCGCCCCGAACTCCCCGAGCGCGATGACAAAAGCGAAACCCGCTGCAGCGCACAGTGCTCGCCTGATGACCGGGAAGTCGACGGTCCACCACACCCGCCACGGGCCGGCTCCCAGGGTGGCCGTCGCCTGACGCAGCCGCCCGTCGATCAGTCCCATGGCCGGCACGAGGATCCGGATGACCAGTGGGCATGCGATCAGGGCCTGCACCGCGGGCACGATGGCCGGCGAGGTGCTCACCTCCCGCGGCATCGCCGTGAGGACAACGAGGTACCCGAGGCCGACGGTCACCGCGCTGACCCCCAGCGGGAGCATGGTGATCACCGTGGCAGCACTGCCCGACCATCCCCTCGCCCGGGAGATGGCAACGGCGCCGGCAAGACCGAGGACCATCGCGATGACCGTCGCCCACGTCGCGCTGAGCAGCGAGTACCGCATGGTGTCCAGTGGTGTCTGACCGTTCACCGACTCCGACAGCGCCCGGTAACCGTCCAGATTCCAGCTCCCACCGACGGTGGGTCGCACCGAGCGCAGCACCAGGATTGCCGGCGGGGCCAGCAGGATCACCCCCGACACCCCGAGGATCGAGCCGATCACCGGCCACTCACGGCCGCGTGGCCGCCTGCGATACCGCGGAGCAGCTGTCGCGCGGACCCGGCGACCGAGGATCGCGCTGAGCGCGACCACCACCGCGACCACGACGATCTGGACCATCGAGAGCGCAACCGCAGCAGGTAGCTGGAAGAAACCGATTGCCTGCCGGTAGATCTCGGTCTCCAGCGTGTTGAATCTGCCGCCACCGAGTATCAGGATGACCCCGAAGCTGGTCGCACAGAAGAGGAACACCACTGATGCCGCAGAGGCGATGGCCGGGGCCAGCGCGGGCAAGGTGATCGTGCGGAACACGCGGACGGGTCCGGCTCCGAGAGTCCGGGCGGCCTGCTCAGAGCGAGGATCGATTCCGGACCACACCGACCCGACCGTGCGCACCACCACTGCGACATTGAAGAACATGTGCGCCAACAGGATTGCCCAGACCGACCCGGCGAGATCAAGGCCGGCGAGCGGGCCGCGATTACTCAGCAGAGCCGAGAAAGCCACGCCGACAACAACAGTGGGCAGGACAAATGGAATGGTGACGAGCATCCTCAGCAGCAGCGCACCTCGGAGTTCATAGGTGGACAGCACCCACGCGAGCGGAAGGCCGATCAGCAGGGTGAGGACTGTGGACGCGGCCGCCTGCGCGACGGTGAACCAGAGCAGATGTGCGGCGTTGGCGCCATCGAGAAGCTGCCACAGGTTCGACGCGGAGCCGTCGGCGAACGCCCGCTCCGCCAACGCCACGAGTGGCCAGCCGAACATCACCGCCACGAACACCAGCGGGGCGGCGCCCAGCGCCGTCACCGCCACTCGGCCGGCAATGGCCGGATGTGCCGGCCGAGCCGTCGGCACCTCGATCAGCGGCCCATCACGGTGCGCCACTCCTGTTGCCACGCTTCGCGGTTCGTCGCGATTTCATCGGCGGGCATGGTTGCGGCGGACTCGGGCTCGGGAGCGTGCTCAGCCCAGTCGGCCGGCAGGGGTGTTCCTTCACGGACCGGGTAGACGTACATCGACTCGGGAAGCGCCGCCTGAACAGGCTCACTGATCAAGTAGTCGATGACCTTCTTGGCGCCGTCTTCGTTCGACGCGCCGCGCAGCACGCCGGCGTACTCGATCTGCTCGAAGCAGGTGTCGAGCAATGCGGTGGTGGTGGGGAGAAACGCGGGCGACGATGCGTAGGAGACGACGATCGGCTTGGAGCCCTTGCCCTCACCCGCGGTGAACTCCTGGTTGTAGGCCTCGGTCCATCCGGGCGCGATGGCCACCTCGTTGTCGCGCAGTCGCTGCCAGTAACCCTGCCATCCGCCGTTCACCCCATCCGGGTTGGCGGCGATGGTCGCGAGCAGGAACGCCATTCCCGGTGATGACGTGGCGGGATCCATCGCGACGGTCAGCCCGCGGTACCGCGGGTCGGTGAGGTCGGCCAGGTTCCGGGGTGTGGGCAGGTTGCGGTCGGCGAACCAGGTGTTGTCCACGTTCACGCAGACGTCTCCCCGGTCGACGGCGGTGAGCAGGTTGGGGGGAGGCAACGCGTCGTCGGCGGGTCCGAGGGCGTTGTCGGGGCTGGTGTACTCCACCAGGGCGCCGGCGTCGACGACCCGGGAGGCGAAGGTGTTGTCGATGCCGTACACGGCGTCGCCGCGAGGCGAGCCGGCCGTGAGGGCGACCGATGAGGACAGCTGACCCGCATCGGCTTCTTTGACCACCTTCAGGGTCAATCCGGTCTGGTCCTCGAAGGTGGCCAGCAGTTCGTCCGGCAGCACAAACGAGTCGTGGGTGAGCAACACCACCTCATCGCTTGTGTCCGAGTCGCCACAGGCGCTCAAGGCGGTCGTGGCGACCGCGGCAGCGATCAGCGCTGCTACGAATTGATGTCGTCGACGCATCGAGCCTCCAGAGGTGCGGTGGTGCCTGGTCATCAATGATCTAACCAGGCACTCGACGCACCGCTCTCGCCCAGTGCGCGTGGCCGTGGCCCGAACGACACATAACAATTGTGTCTCCAGCCCCATGAGTCACTCCAGTAACACGCTATGGTCCCCTGGCGACAGAAATCGATTCTCGCGGCGCGTCCCCCCTGTTGGCGGGATGGTCACGGAACGGTTACCGTCAGCACGGCGATTTACACACCAGCCGTCAGATCGCGGGCAATCAACGCAAGATGGGACACCACACAGTGCTATTCAGTGAGCCGACAGGTCGCAGCAGCAAGCGTTCACGCAAGCCGTTGCCCAACCTTTCCGCCCGCCGGGTCGTCACGGCCGTCGCGATTGCCGCCAGCGCTGCGCTCGCACTGCCGGCCACGGCCTCTGCCGCACCGGCCCCGGCGCCGACACCCAAGGTCAGCGAGGCCACACTGCAGTCGCTGGGCGCGTTCGTCCCGGCGATCATCGGTTCGGCCGCGACCCCGGGCCCCGACGGCAAGGTCAATGCCGATCTGATGGCGAACGCCAAGACCCTGGCAGCCGACTCCGGACTGCCGCCAGACCTCGCGAAGATCTGGGATCGTGTCATCAGCTTCCTCGAGGGCACCGGCGGTGGCGGTCCCGCCATTCCCACCGGCCCCGGCGCACCCGTGATCCAGCAATTCCTCTACCCGACCCTGGGCAACGGGTGCATTCCCGGAGGCAACTCCGTGGGCACCGCGCTCGCGACCGCAGGACCGCAGCAGGCACCCGCTCCCGGTCCCGCTCGCGGCGAAGCCGGCTTCGTCTACACCAGCCTCGGCACCGGGCCCGCATTGAACAACAAAGAAGCCCCCCTGACCGTGGCCTGGGTCAACATCGACACCGGCAAGACCGGCCAGCAGAGCCTGCAGCGCAACGAGAAGATCAACGTCGCCGAGGGCCCCGGAACTTTCACCACGATCGCGAAAACCGGTAAGGGCCGGGTCATCTCGGCCATCTACGGCAATGTCACCACAAAGACCGAGGGCAAGGTGGTCAGCTGCACCATCATCCCGACCGTCGGCTTGATGAACATCTAGCCCTCCCCCGCACAGCAACAGGCGTCGACCATCTGGTCGGCGCCTGTTTCTTTTACCATTGCGAACAGTCTTGCCGAGATCCGTTGACCCGCAGGAAAACCGGAACGGTAGCAGTTGCATCACAGGTCAGCGTCGCAGCTTGCCTTCTCCTTGAATCACATGGTTGTGTGTAACAAGCGCACCATTGGCCACATCTGTCACACGAGTAACAGGTGGCCCATAATCTTCTCTTCAAGGGGGAACCATGCCCAGCTCACCAATGCTTCGCCGAGGCGTCGCCGCACTTGCGATCGCAGCGTCCGGGGCGCTGCTGATGCCTGCCCTGGCGACGGCCGAGCCCGCGGCACCGATCGACACGACCCTCACCGCTCCGAAGCACACCCCCAGCGACGCCGAACTCACATCGGCGATCGGAACGTTGAAGAAGACCTCGGGAGATCCGACCGCCCTGGCCGCGGCGAAGGCACTCCTGGGCGGAACAGGTCAGGTGCCGACCGAGGTCGCCGGCACCGCGGCCACGCCGGCAGCTGACTCCTCGGACATGTTCGGCCTTCTCGCCGAGGCCAACGAGAGCCTGCGCAAGCTCGGCATCCAGAGCTTCATCAACCCGTCGGCGGCCTTCAACTGCACAGCCCCGACCGAATCCAATCCGCTCGGATTGGTCCCCGCAGTAGGTGGGGCGATTCCGGGCCCCTACTTCCTGCCCGGGCTGAAGCTTCCCGAAGGACTCGACGCCAACCTCATCAAAGACGGTGAGACGCTCTTCGGCTTCTTCCCGGCCGGCATCACTGCCGACGGCGCAGCCACCGGAATGCAGGTTGCCTGGTTCAACGTGAACACCCTCAAGGGCGGTTTCGCAGACATGGCGCCGGTGGGCACGACGATCGTCGACCTGCTGATGAAGAACGTCCCCGCCTCCTTCCCGGCCGCAATCCGCACCGCGATCGCCGAGCGCATCTCGGCTGTGGTGAACAACGTCAGCGTCAAGGGTGCCCGCCTGGCACCGGTTGAGACGGGCAACGGCACAGTGTTGTCCGCAGTCTTCGGCACCGTCCAGAACGGAAACCGCAGCTGCTTCTTCTTCCCGATGATCGGGATCACCCAGGCGTAGCTCGGTATCAGCGTTTTCTTGTAGGAGAAGTCATGAAAAGTGTTCACACACAAGCACTGCGACGAATGAGTGTCAGCGGTCTGACCGTTGCCGCCCTGGCCGCGACCGTGGCCGCCGCGATCGGGACCGGCGTCGCAGCCGCCGCGCCGACCGCCACGTCGGGCACCGTCCACGCCAACATCGGTCTGCCAGACGATCGCTGGGTCACCGGCGCCGGCAGCGCCGACCGCTTCACATACTGGACCACCGCGGCCGAGAATCGGAGCGAGATCAGCAGTGCCGCGGTGTACCTGCCGAGAGGCACTGCGCCCGAAGGCGGCTGGCCGGTGATCGCATGGGCGCACGACACCGTCGGCCTGGCCGACAAGTGTGCGCCGTCCTGGTCGGGCAAGACCGAATCCGCCGCCCACTGGAACGACATCACCCCCTGGCTCCGCAAGGGCTACGCCGTGGTCGCCTCGGACTACGCCGGTCTCGGTGTCGAAGGGGCCACGCCGGACCTGCAGGGCGACATCAAGGCACGCAACATCGTCGACGCGGTCAAGGCCGCCCACGACATCACCCCGGACCTGTCCGACGAGTGGATCGTCAACGGGAACGGCAGTGGGGCGACCTCGGCGCTGGCGACTGCGCGCAACGCCATAGCGTGGCAGGGCCCAGAGCTCGACTTCCGGGGCGCGGTGACCACCAGCGTGCCGGCCAATCTGGGCGAATTGGTGCTCAGTGCCGGACCGGGTTTCATCCCCGTGCCGCTGCCCACCGATCTCACCGCCGAGGTGCTCTACGCGATCGCCGGTATTCGCGGCTCGTACCCGGAGCTCAATCTGAACTCCTACCTCACCACCGAGGGCAAGGCACTCGTGGACAAGGCCCTCAAGGTGTGTTCCGCCGAACTGCAGCGCTCGGTCGCCTCGACCGGAATCAACGAGTTGTTCACCAAGCCGGTCGCGTCGATCCCGAACATCAGGCCTGTCGTCGACGCCTACCTCGGTGTCCCCGACCGCGGCTACGACAAACCGGTGTTCATCGGACAGGGTCTGCTCGACACCACGGTTGTGCTGCCGTACACACTCGACTTCATCAACAGGGTGCAGGCGTCGGGACAGAACGTGACGGTCCGGACGTATCCGTCCGACGGTCAGGGCACGGCTGCGGCCGCATTGCCTGATGCCTCAGGGTTCGTCGAGAGACTCTTCGCGGGCTGACCAGACATGCGGGTGTCCGGCTGGAAGTGTCCGGAGCGCAAAGCGTTTGCGGTGACCACCGTGTTGGTGGCGGCAGCGGGAGCTGTTCGCCACCGGCCGGTGGTCGCTGTCGTCAAGCCGGCAGCGCTGGGAATGTTGGCGATCACCGTTGCTCGCGGCACGAGGCGACGGGCACCGACGGACAACGCATTGCTGGCCACCACGATCATCGCCTCGGCAGCCGGTGACTACTTCATGTATCGCGAAGAGTTCGCCGAAGGTCCAGGCAAAGACCGGCACATACAGACCGGCGCGACCATGTTCGGCGCGGCACACCTGGCCTACCTGGGTCTGTTCACCCGGCACGGTGCCCGGCCGACACGTCGACGACTGCTCCCCCGGTTCGCGGTGATGAACGAGGTTGCCGCACTGCTGATCCTGAACCAGCCCAGGCTGCTGCCCGTGCTCGGTACCTACGGAGCCGCCTTGTCGGTGATGGCGGCCACGGCCGCCGACCCGTACCTGTCCTCGGGCACACGAGGCGATCCCACCCGCCGACTGGCAACGGGTGGGATCTTGTTCATGCTGTCCGACGCGATCTTGATGAATCGCCGGTATCTGTTGCGCGGCAACCTCCCACGCGCGATGAGCGAGGCAACCGTGCTGTCGACCTACTTCGTCGCGCAGATGTTCCTGCTCGACGGCGTCGACTCACTGGCCCGGCGGCGCCACGCCGCGGGCATCGTCAGACCGGCGTGACCCCGCCGGCGGGGGCGGTCTTGCCCTGCATCGGCATCACCAACCAGAGCGCCAGGTAAACGACCAGCTGCGGCCCCGGCAACAGGCACGAGACCACGAATGCCACGCGCACCGCATTCACGTCCCAGCCGTACCGTCGTGCGATGCCGGTGCAGACGCCTCCCAGCATCCTGCCCTCGGAAACCCGAACCAATTCGTCCATGTCATTCCTTTCTGTTCAGTCCCCCAGCGACACCGAGCCGCTCTCACCTGTCCCAATGTATGGACGTCGAGCGCCCCTGCCATCGGGGATCGACCCTGATCTTTGTGGCCGACTTCCCTGATTCGCACCTCAGGGAACGCCGCTCGTGTCACGATGGCGAAATGTCGTATGTCCGGGTGGATCATCCCCGCGAACACATTGCCCTGGTGACCTTGGATCGCCCAGAACGCATGAATGCCATGGCTTTTGACGTCATGCTGCCCTTCAAGGAAATACTCGAGGAGATCAGTGCGGACAACGCGGTCCGAGCGGTCATCATCACCGGCGCCGGACGCGGATTCAGTTCTGGCGCCGACCAGAAGTCGGCGGGCAAGATACCCGGCATCGACGGGCTGACCGCCCCCACGATCGCGCTTCGTTCCTTGGAGCTGCTCGACGAGACGATCAAGGCGATCCGCCGCATGCATCAGCCGGTGATCGCCGCCGTCAACGGCGCCGCGATCGGTGGCGGGCTTTGTCTGGCGCTGGCATGCGACATCCGCATCGCGGGCGCTGCGGCCTATTTTCGTGCAGCGGGTATCAACAACGGGCTCACCGCAAGCGAGTTGGGTTTGAGTTACCTGTTGCCGCGAGCCGTCGGCAGCTCACATGCCGCGGAGATGATGCTGACCGGATGGGATGTCCACGCCGACGAAGCCGCCCGGATCGGGCTGGTATCACGAACTGTTCCCGACGCCGACCTGCTCGACGAGTGCTGCCGCGTCGCTGACCGGATCGCCGAATTGTCGCGCCCGGGAATCGAACTGACCAAGAGGACGCTGTGGTCGGGCATGGAGGCCTCGAGCCTCGACGCGCACATGCAGGCCGAAGGTCTCGGCCAGCTCTACGTCCGGTTGCTGACCGCCAACTTCCAAGAAGCGACGGCCGCCCGAAAAGAGGGACGGCCGCCGCTGTTCACCGATTCGCTCTAGCGCTATTTCTCTTTGGCCGCGGCCTTTTCGACCTTGAGTGCGGCCTCGACGTCGCCGAGAGTGTCCATGTCCTCGAGTTCCATACCCTTGGTCTCGGGAACCTTGAAGTGCACGTAGAAGTACGACACGATCGCGCAGAACGCGAAGAACCCGTAGATCCATGCCAGGCCGAGGCGCGAGTTCAGTTCTGGGAAGAGCAGCGAGATGGTGAAGTTCGCGAGCCAGTTCACACCGGTGCACACACCGAGCGCCACACCGCGGATCCGGTTGGGGAACATCTCCCCCAGCATCACCCACATGACCGGGCCCCATGTGGCAGCGAACGCGACCACGAACAGGTTGGCGCCGATCAGGGCGACCACTCCCCAGTTGTCCGGGAGGGTGATGTCGTCGCCCGAGCCCTGCTGCTGAGTGAAGGCCGCACACGCCAGTATGAGACCGATGGCCATGCCGACCGAGCCGATCAGCAGGAGCTTGCGGCGGCCGATACGGTCGACGAACAGGATCGCGCCGAAGGTCATCACCACGTTGACGACAGCTGTGATCACCGACGTCTTGAACGACTCGCTCTCACTGAATCCGACGGACTGCCACAGCGTTGTGGAGTAGTAGAAGATTGCGTTGATGCCGACGAACTGCTGCAGCACCGCGATCCAGATACCCACCCAGACAAGGGGATGCAGGCCAAACGAAGGTCCGCGGATGTCCTTGATCGACACATTGGATTCGCGTTTGAGGGTCAACCGGATCTCTTTGACACGTTCGAGTGGGTTGGCCTCGCCCGTGACCTCGGTGAGAATGCGGGCTGCCTCCTCGTCCAGATTGCTACCCACCAGATAGCGGGGTGATTCCGGGATGAGCAGGGCCAGAACACCGTAGACGATGGCGGGGATGACACCGACCATGAACATCCAGCGCCACGCCTCGATACCGAACCATAGATCGCTCGATGCGCTACCGGCGCTGTCGGCGAGCAGCGCATCCGACAGCAGTGCGACGAAGATGCCCATGGTGATGGCCAGCTGCTGAAGGGATCCGAGTGCACCGCGGTATCGGGCGGGGGCGATCTCGGCGATGTACGCCGGAGCGATCACCGACGCGATGCCGATACCGAGGCCGCCGATCACACGCCAGATCAACAGGTCTGGGACCGACCACGCCAACCCTGTTCCGATGGACGAGGCGATGAACAGCGCGGAGCCGAGCAGCATCACCTTCTTGCGGCCCCAGATGTCCGCGAGCCGACCGGCGAACCAGGCGCCGAGCGCGCACCCGAGGAGTGCGATGGCGACCGCGAAGCCCTTCATGAACGAGTTGAGCTCAAAATGTGTGCCGATGGATTCGACAGCGCCGTTGACCACCGAGCTGTCGAAACCGAAGAGGAATCCGCCGACGGCTGCGGCGACGGTCACACCGATGACCTTGGCTACGTGGGCCTCACCCCCGACCGGCCGGCTGGATCTACTGGCTGCACCTGTGGACATCGGGGGTACCCACCTTCCGGACGGCGGTCGGCAATCACCGCCGACGACATACGCCAAGAGCTGACGTTACTCCTGTCATGTCAGGCGAGTTCGCAAGTCCCCGAAAGACAGTCGGTCACAAGTCGGTCACCGGCGAGCTGGGCCGCAAGCGTTTGCGCCGCCGCGAGGTGGGGAACTCCAGAGCCCCACCCGACAGGTGGTCACACCGTTGCAGCGCCGCGACAGGTCGACGATTGCGGGTTCACCATGGGCACGAAGGCGAGTGCGCCGATCTTCTGGGTGACGGCGTAGGCCACGTGGCCACGGCCGGTCGGCAGGGAACCTTCCCAGCTGGCCGAACGGCCCCGCGCCGGGATGATCGTCGTCCCGCGCGCTCCGGTGGTGGTGTTGACCCAGCGGACGGTTGCCTCGACGTTGTATTCGAGCAGGAAGCCAGGACGCGAGTTGTTCGCACTGAGGTAGAGGACAGGCCCACGCGCCCCGTCGGGCGGGAAGACGACATCGTTGTACACGTCGATGTCGATCCTGAGCCGGCCCGGCGACCACGGGTCGGCGCTGTCGCAGCGCACGGTGTCGACCGACTCCGCTCTCCCCGACCCGGACCGCCCTGCCGAGCATTCAATCACCACCGAGTCACCGGTGATCGGGGTTCGGTGCGACGGGTCCTCGCGCGCGGCGATGTGGGTTGAGTGCCCGGCACTAGACTTCGTGTCCATGACCAGTCTGCACATCACGGGTGACCCGTCCGCCGACGAGTTGCTCAGTACCGATTCCTTCGCGCTGCTGGCCGGGATGTTGCTGGACCAGCAGTTCCCGATGGAGCGAGCATTTGCCGGGCCTGCCAAGGTCAGGGAACGGTTCGGCAGTCTCGATCCCGCCGCGATCGCCGCCGCCGAGCCCGACTCGTTCGCCGACCTGTGTGCCACTCCGCCGGCCGTCCACCGCTACGGCAGGTCGATGGCCGCGCGTCTGCAGGCCCTGGCCACCATCGTGGTGGAGCAGTACGGCGGCGACACCGCCCGGATCTGGAACGAGGCGGCCGACGGACCGGATCTGGTCAAACGCATCAATGAACTGCCGGGTTTCGGCGCCCAGAAAGCCAAGATCTTCACCGCACTGCTCGCAAAGCAATGTGGCGTCGCTCCTGATGGCTGGCAGAAGGCGGTCGGCGACTACAGCAAGGCCGGGTACCGCTCGGTGGCGGACGTGGTGGACGAGGAATCCCTGCAGAAGGTGCGAGCATTCAAGAAGGAACAGAAGGCAAAGGCCAAAGCAGGGTGATCCGCCACCGGCGTGGAGGGGACGTCTTAGGGTGAACGGCATGGATGCCAGATTGGTGATCGAACTTCCGACCCGGTTGGGATTCGCGATCGCGGGGGCGGCCCTGTCGGCCGTCGAGGCCAGCGTGGCGGTCAGCCGAATTGCGATCGAGAACGTGCAGCACGAGATCACGGTGGCGATGGGGGTGTCTCAGGGACCTCCCGGCCGCAGTCCCCTGCAATTGATCGGTCAGGTGGCCGAGCTCCTCGAAGACGACCGTTCACTGGGCCGCATCCTGGCCAAGGACGGCCCCCTGGAGCGGCTGGTGTCCGATGACGGACTGGTGAACCGAATGCTGTCCGACGACGGCGTGCTGTATCAGATGACCGAGGACGGCGGGCCTCTCGATCGACTGCTCTCGCGGGGTGGACCGGTCGACCGTCTCCTCGCCGAGGACGGGATCTTGGCCAAGCTGACCACACCGGGAGGTCTGCTCGACCGCCTCGCCGAGGATGAGGGCTTCATGGACCGACTCGTTGCCGAAGAGGGGTTGCTCGAACAGCTCCTCGGCGAGAACGGGGCCATCGAACGAACCATCGCTCCCGGTGGGCCGCTGGATCGGTTGACCGAGCTCGTCGAGGTGATCGGCGAACTGGCACCCAACATCCGCAAGCTGCAACTGACGGTGGACCAGCTCAACGACGCGGCGGAGGTACTGGGTCAGGCGGTGCAGCCACTGGGAGAACTGGTCGGCCGTCTACCGAAACGGTTGGTGCGCACCAAGAACGGCCACGACGACAGCTAGTAGCATCCGGCGACCAGCTACGTCCCGGCAACGATTCGATTCCAGGCGATCGACGCGCTCAGTGTCTCGACATAGTCGTCGATGTCGCCGATCGCTGACTCTGCCGCATTGACACTGATCGCCACCGTGTCACCGATTCCGTGAACCCCGTGGGTGACGCCCATCGCAGGCGACAGGGCCGGGTAGCCGGCGGTGAACGCAACCGGCGCCCCGCCGAATGTCAGGTCGGCCGGACCGCGGTTGATGCTCGACACCACCGTGTTCCCGATGACCATGGGTGTAACCGCAGCCGGGTCGAATAGTGTTGTTCCCCAGTACAACAAAGGAGCGGGAACCGCAGCGAAGGCTTCGTCGGCCGCTCGCAACGCGGGATGAGCACCACGTGATCGACGATGCGTCAACGCCTCGGCGATCTGCTCGGTTCTTCGTTCCCATGATGGCGTGGTGCTGAACAGATCGATACCGGCATTCCGGAAGTGGTTGCGAGCGAGGGGTTTTCCTGGTTTTGCGACAGTCAGCTCCGCACCGAGCGTGGCGGTGTCGACACCCTGGCCGGCGAGGTGCTCCGACAACCCCAGCGAGATGGCTGTGAGCGCTCCTACGGTGACGGTTGGCCCCGGAAAGTCGTTGCGGTCACGGACCAGCGTCCGAATCTCGCTGCGACCCCCCGGCCTGTTGTTGGTGGGCAGCGCCGGCCGCACATCGGCCTGCGGGGGCACGGATCCGTCGGCCACGTCCGCGACCAGCCTTCGGTGCGTCACAGCAGCATTCAGCCCGCGCAAGCCCAATGAGCCGAGCTGCTTGGGTGTCCGGATCGCTGCGACCGTTGCCGCTCGGGCCGTCGAGTAGCCGCTCTCGGGTTTCGCGGCAGCGCTGTGGCGCGGTTCTCCGCCATCGACGAACAGACTCCTGGCCACGCCCGTCGCACGGCGACCGTCGACGAGGGCGTGTCCGATCTGCAGGACCACCACCGTCGCTTGTCCCTGGCAGCGGGGAACGTCCCCGACACCCTCGAACACGTGCAGACGCCACACGCTGGAGCGGAGGTCGAGCTGATCTGCGAACAGATCCTGAACGGCTGCAAGGCAACCCGACCAGCTGGGCTGCGGCAACTGGTGCACTGCGACGTGATCTGGCCGGACCCCGTGGCGAACCCAGTAAGGGTAGTCGAAAGCACAGCCTGGGTCGGCGACCCGCAAGGTCAGATCGACGTTCGACGCCGCGCGCCCGAGCACGTCGTCGATGGCCGACTCGAGGTTGCCCACCTCACCGTCGAACGCGAACAGCAGGAATTGGTCGTTCGGAACTCGACTCGACATCCAGTACATCTGGGCATCGACAGGTGTCATTCGCTCCATCCGACGAACGTACTTCACCGCCGCGGGCACATCGGGCGCCCATCTGTTGGCCGCAACCGTCCGCCCACGTCGGTCGATACAACTTAGCTATTGAACACGTCCACATTTGACTTGGACATGAATGAATAAGCGGCCTACGGTCGATGTATGACCCAGGTCACGCCTGCCGCTGGGCGGCGTGGTCTGGGTCGACGACGCAGGTCGGCCGCGATCGCGATGGCCGAACAAGTACGCACAACAGGTAGGAGTCGGCACATGACGACGACAGAAGATCGCGCGACAGCGCAGGCGCAGATGAACACTCTGACCGGGCAGATGATCATCGCTGGCACCTTGGTCACCGGACAGGGCGACACCCTGCACGGACTCGACCCGGCGACCGGCGACGTCCTCGAACCGGGTTACTCCTACGGGTCCGACAATGACGTCGACGCCGCTTGTGCCGCTGCCGCCGCTGCCTTCGACCGGTATCGGTCGACCACGTCCACCGTCCGAGCCGAATTCCTCGAGGCGATCGCAGAGAACATCGAATCTCTCGGCGACACCCTCGTCGACCGAGCCTGCTCCGAATCGGGTCTACCCCGCCCCAGGATCGCCGGCGAGGTGGGCAGGACCGCAGGGCAATTGCGCCTGTTCGCAGGCGTACTGCGAGACGGCGGCTGGAACGGTGCACGCATCGATCCCGCACAGCCCGATCGCGCACCGTTGCCGCGCGCCGACATCCGGCAACGCAAGATCCCCCTCGGACCGGTGGCAGTGTTCGGCGCCAGCAACTTCCCGCTCGCGTTCTCCGTGGCAGGCGGCGACACGGCCTCGGCTCTCGCGGCCGGCTGCCCGGTGGTCGTGAAGGCACACGACGCTCATCCCGGTACGTCAGAACTGGTCGGTCGCGCCATCACCGAGGCAATCGACCGCACGGGGATGCCCGCCGGAACGTTCTCGCTTCTCTACGGCTCGGGACCGGTCCTCGGTACCCGTCTGGTGACAGACCCGAGGATCAAGGCCGTGGGATTCACCGGATCGCGTTCTGGCGGAACAGCTCTGGTCGCTGCCGCCGCAGCCCGGCCCGAGCCCATCCCCGTCTACGCCGAGATGAGTTCGGTCAACCCGGTGTTCCTCATGGAGTCCGCCCTGCAAAACCGGGGCACCGACCTCGGGCAGGCATTCGTGGGGTCGTTGACCATGGGTGCCGGGCAGTTCTGCACCAACCCCGGCCTGGTCATCGCCGTGGACGGCCCCGCGTTGGATGACTTCGTGCGGTCTGCGAGCGACGCGATCGCCGCGTCGGCCCCAGCACCGATGCTCACCCCCGGCATCGCGAGGTCCTACGCCGACGGTGTCGAGGCGTTGTCGACCGCAGCGACCGCCGAGGCGAAGGCCCCGACGATCGACCGGCCGAATACGTGCGGCGCCGCTGTCTTCAGCACCGACGCCGATACGTTCCTGGCATCAGAGGTGATGCAGGGGGAAGTATTCGGATCGGCCAGTCTGGTGGTCAGATGCGTTGACACGAACCAGGTACGCGCCGTCGCGGCACGCCTGGAAGGCCAGCTCACCGCGACGGTGCACTGCGACGACGACGACCTCGTGGCGGCGGGCGAGCTGATGAGCGTTCTCGAACTCAAGGCGGGCCGCATCTTGTTCAACGGCTGGCCCACCGGGGTCGAGGTCGGCCACGCCATGGTCCACGGCGGCCCGTATCCAGCGACGTCCGATTCGCGCACCACGTCCGTGGGATCGCTTGCCATCGAGCGGTTCCTGCGGCCGGTCGCCTACCAGGACGTCCCACCCGCACTGCTACCGTCGGCGATCGCCGACGGTAACCCCGATCAGCTGTGGCGCCGCATCGACGGCCGCCTCGTCCAAGACTGACCAACCCCACCCATTCAAGGAGAAATCTGATGCTCGACGGAGTTCTGTTCTTTCCCGTCACCCCGTTCACCCCGTCCGGGGATGTGGACTACACCCTGCTCGCCGAGCACCTCGACAAGGGTGTCGCCGCGGGACCCGGTGGCGTCTTCGTTGCCTGCGGTACAGGCGAATTCCACGCTCTGGGGCTCGACGAGTTCAGCAAGATCGTCGCAACGGCGGTCGAGGTCGTGGCCGGACGGGTGCCAGTCTTCGCCGGAGCCGGCGGATCGCTGGTCCAGGCACAGGAATTCGCGCGTAGCGCCGAGGCCGCGGGCGCCGATGGCATCCTGCTGCTACCGCCGTACCTCGTGACGATGCCGCCCGCCGGGCTCGTGGAGTACACCCGCACCGTCGCTGCCGCCACCGATCTACCGCTCATCGTCTACAACCGCGGTTCGGCCGTCTACAACGAGGCTGCCGCGGTCGAGGTGGCGCAGCTGCCCACCGTCATCGGGTTCAAAGACGGTACCGGCGACCTGGACAACGTCGCGCGCATCGTGATGGCCGTCAAGGACGCCCTGGCACCTTCGGGCAAGAACTTCCTGTTCTTCAACGGTCTGCCCACAGCCGAGATCACCCAGCAGGCCTACCGCGCCATCGGCGTCACCCTGTACTCCTCGGCGACCTTCGCGTTCGCCCCTGAGATCGCGCTGGCGTTCTACAACGCCCTGGAGTCCGGGAACGACCAACTCGCGGAAGCTCTGTTGCGCAAGTTCTTCCACCCGTTGGTCCGCCTGCGTAACCAGGTCCCCGGTTACGCGGTGTCGATGGTGAAGTTCGGCGTCACGATGGAGGGTCTCGATGCCGGACCGGTCCGCGCACCGCTCGTGCCGCTGACGCAAGCGCACCAACAGGAGCTCATCGAGATCACCGCTGCCGGCCGGGCCGTCCTCGAAGGCGCCCTGTCACCGGCCGTCGCGGTCTGATGCCCACCGGACCGATCCGGATCACCGGCGCCCGCATCACCCCGGTCGCTTTCGCCGATCCGCCGCTGCTCAACACCGTCGGCGTCCACCAGCCCTACGCACTGCGGGCGATCATCCAGCTCGACACCGACGCCGGATTCGTCGGACTGGGTGAAACCTACGCCGACACCGCACATCTGGCTCGGCTCGAGGCGTCCGCGAAGGCGATCACCGGACACGATGTGTTCGCGCTCAACGCGCTGCGAACGACCATCGATGCCACCCTCGGCACGCTGTCGGTCAGCGGCGGTGACGGTGTGGCCGGCATGATCACCACCGCCAGCACCACCGACCGGGTGCTGTCACCCTTCGAGGTCGCGTGCCTCGACATCCAGGGCAAGGCCCTGGGCCGGCCGGTATCGGATCTCCTCGGCGGCGCCGTGCGCACCGAGGTGCCGTTCAGTGCGTACCTGTTCTACAAGTGGGCCGGCCATCCCGGAACCGACCCAGACGAGTGGGGCGCGGCGCTCGACCCGGAGGGTCTCGTCCGGCAGGCGCAGCGGATGATCGGCACGTACGGATTCAAGGCGATCAAGCTCAAGGGCGGCGTGTTTCCTCCCGAGCAGGAGATCGCGGCCATGAAGGCCCTGCGGTCGGCATTTCCCGACCTGCCGCTGAGGCTGGACCCCAACGCGGCGTGGACGGTCGAGACCTCGATCGAGGTGGCATCCGAACTCGCCGGCGTCGTCGAATACCTCGAAGACCCGACACCGGGCCTCCGGGGCATGGCCGACGTGGCGGCGGAAGCGAAAATGCCTCTGGCCACCAACATGTGCGTAGTCGCCTTCGACCAGCTCGAACCGTCGGTCCGGCAGAACTCGGTGTCCGTGGTTCTCTCCGACCACCACTATTGGGGTGGTCTGCAACGGTCGCGGTTGCTCGCCGGGATCTGTGAGACCTTCGGTCTGGGCCTTTCCATGCATTCCAACTCGCATCTGGGAATCAGCCTCGCCGCCATGGTCCACCTGGCCGCCGCGACGCCCAATCTGTCCTACGCCTGTGACACTCATTGGCCGTGGAAGACCGAGGACGTCGTACAAGCGGGAGCGTTGTCCATCGTCGACGGCGCAGTGCCGGTTCCGGCGGGGCCGGGACTGGGGGTCGAGATCGACGAAGATGCCCTCGCGGCCCTGCACCAGCAATATCTCGACTGCGGCATCCGCGATCGGGACGACACCGGATACATGAAAACCATCGACCCGTCGTTCGAGAACACCTGCCCGCGCTGGTGAACCCGCTCGTCTGGCGCTGAGCCGGCGCGTACATTGATTCACTGGGCCGCTTACGCGCCCGATTCCGATACCGGGAGTGGATCAATGTTCTCGCTGGCTCGCCTCACCTGCTTCATCGCTGTCGCCGAAGAACTCCATTTCGGCCGAGCCGCCGAACGTCTTCACATGACGCAGCCGCCACTGAGCAGGCAGATTCAGCAACTGGAGAACGAACTCGGGGTGCAACTCGTCGACCGGACCAGTCGTTCGGTCACGCTGACCGCCGCCGGCTCGGCCTTCCTGCCCGACGCCCGACGCATCGTGCGGCTGTCCGAGAGCGCCGTACTGACCGTGCGCCGGGTGCCTGCCGGCGATCTCGGCACCGTCATCATCGGCTTCACGGGCGCATCTGCTCACGCAGTACTGCCTCGGCTGCTGGCCACCGCCCGTGAGGTACTGCCCGACGTCAAACTCGTTCTGCGCGAGATGGTCTCTTCTGCCCAGATCGAGTCGCTATCCGGTGGAGAGCTCGACCTGGGGCTCGTGCGCCCTATCATGACCCGTCCGGGTATCAGCAGCCGGCCGATCCATCACGAGCGGCTGATCGCCGCCTTACCTGCGGATCACGATCTCATCGATGCCGAGCACCTCACCATCGAGGACTTCGACAACCGTCCCGTGGTGATGTACTCCCCCGTCGACGCCCGCTATTTCCACGAGTTGCTGATCAGCACGTTCACCATCGTCGGCGCGACACCACGTTACGTCCAGTACGTCACCCAGGTGCACACCATGCTGGTGCTGGTCAGATCCGGTCTCGGAATGGCGCTGGTGCCCGAATCTGCCGCCACCATGCACCCTGAGGGCGTCGTCTTCAAAGAGGTGACAGCTGTTCGAGACCGCCCGGTTCAGATGAATGCTGCTTGGCGCCCGGACAATCCGAATCCGGCATTGGCGCGGATCATGGAAGTCGTTCTACCGCAACGCGAATGGATTTGATCTCGAACCGTGAAGCAGTCGTCACACGGCAGAGCGTACCGGGGGTTTGACTGCGGCGACGGGGCACTGCGCGTCGAGCAGAACCCGTTGCATGGCGCTGCCGGTCAGCAATTTGCCAACCGGCGAACGACGACGGATACCGATCACGATGAGCTCGACATCGTCGCGATACGACGCGTCGATGAGATTGTCGGCGTGCGAGAGAGCCGGGTCGTTCGGCTCGATCGCAACAGTTACATCGGCGGCCCCGGCGGCCTGGCGTGCAGCGTCGAGATCCGACTCGAACTCCGGAGACGATCCGCTGTCGTCCTCGGCGATGACCATCAGATCTGTTCCGCGCATGCGGGCCTCGGCGAAACCGAACGACAACGCACCGCGCCCCTCTGTAGAGGGAACATAGCTCAGCACAACGCTCATGGGCGCGGCCTTCCTTTCGGTTCAGGTTGCAGGACGGCCGTCCTCAGCGTGCCCCGGCCGAGATACTCGTCGAGGTTGGCCAGCGTCAGGGCTTCCATCGCGGCGCGGGTCTCGGTGGTGCCACTGGCGACATGGGGCAGCAGCACCACGTTGTCGAGGCCGACGAGCGCTGCCGGGACATGCGGCTCGTCGGCGAACACGTCGAGACCCGCGCCGGCCAGACCACCCGACGTGAGCAGGTCGACCAGCGCTTCTTCGTCGACCACGCTGCCCCGCGCCACGTTCACCAGAAATCCGTTGGGCCCCAGCGCCTCGAGGACATCACGATCGACGAGCTGCCGGGTGTGTTCACCACCTGAGGCCGCCACGACGAGTACGTCCACCGTCGCCGCCAGTTCGGCCGGCGACGTTGAGTACCGATACGGCGAGCCGAGTATTTCGCGGCGGTTGTGGTAGGCAATGCTGCACCCAAAACCGCTGAGGCGCTGAGCAATTGCCGAACCGATGCGGCCGAGTCCGATGATTCCGATGCGGGCGCCCGTCACCTTGCGCGTCAGGCGGAAGTTGCCCTCGTCCTCCCACCGGCCGGCACGCACGTACCGGTCCGCAGCAGAGAAACCGCGCAGCGTGTCGATGAGCAGTCCCACCGCAGTGTCCGCAACGCAATCGGTGAGGACGTCCGGAGTGTTGCTCACCCCCACGCCCCGCTGCCGAGCGACCTCGACGTCGGTGGTGTCGTATCCGACGCCGAAGTGGATGATCGCGCCGAGGTTCGGCAACTGCGCCATCAGTGCCGCGTCGACGCCCGTGCGGCCAGAGGTGACGACGGCGGCGACGGCGTCGCCCCGAGTGGCGAGGAAGCCTTCTCTGGAACTGTCGTCCGGAAGCAACAACGCTCCGTAGCCGGCTGCCAGGGACTCAGCGAGTGACGGCTTGAGCGGGCCGACCTGCAGCACCCGTCCCGCTTGGTCCTCCGAGTCGCGATACTGCTGTGGTGTAGCGCTTTTCGCCGGTCGTGCCGCGACTGGTGCGACATCGGCCATCGTGCCTCCTGACGACAGGGAAAGACCATCGCGGTCTTCATCGAGTTGCCCGTACGGTAAGCCGCCTCAGGAATACCTGTCCAACTCGTAAATAACATGGACTGATACCCAAACGGCATCACTGGCTTGGTCACCGAGCGGACTCGGCGACAAGCAATCCGTAATGCGCCAGGTCAGAGGCTATATTGCAGGTGAGTCGTGTCACCAGATGAGACAGCCAGTGACGCCCATCACCGACAGAAATGGCGGTTTGCAGGCGTTTTGGCCTGTTGACGCCTCCTCGGGGCACTTCTACGTTGTGGCTACCGTCACAAACGGCCAGCGTCTCGATCGACGCGATTCACCATCATCAACGGAGGACCCATGCACGCCGCAGCCCCGCAGCCGGCATCCCGACGCCATTCCGTACGGGCGGTCGTCGCCATGGCCGCCGTGGCCGCTCTGGCCACCGGTTGTTCGGTCGCCAACTCGACACAGACCGACGCTGCCGACCCGAACACCCTGCGCATCGTGCTCCCGCAGGAGCCTCCGACGCTCGAGCCTTGCGACGCCTCGCTGACGGCCACGGGTCCCGTGGTCCGGTCCAACATCACCGAGCCGCTCATCGAACGCAATCCCGATACCGGTGACCTCGAGCCGAAGCTGGCCGACTCATGGGAGCAGACCTCTCCCAACACCTGGACGTTCCGCATCCACCAGGGCGTCAGATTCAGCGACGGCACGCCCTTCGATGCAGAAGCCGCCGCCTTCTCCATCAACCGCACGATCAACTCCACGATCGGCTGCGAGGTGGACGGTTACGTGTTCGGTGACGACGAACTGGTCGTCGAAGCCACCGATCCGGCGACGGTGACAGTGACCACCCCCACTCCGGATCCGATTCTGCCGCTGCGTCTCTCGTTCATCGAGATGGTCCCGACCAGTACCGACACCGCGGACAAGGTGCGTATCCCGATCGGCACCGGTCCCTACCGGGTCGACTACTGGGATCCGGGCCAAAAGCTGGCTCTCGCGCTCAATCCCGAGTACGCCGGCCCCACCCCGGAGTACAGCCGTGCGGTGTACCAGTGGCGTACCGAGGGCAGCGTGCGCGCAGCCATGGTGACCAACGACGAGGCGGAGATAGCCACCTACCTGGGCCCGGAAGACGGCGCCGGGGACCTGGGTGTCTCGTACCCGAACAACGAGACCACCGCGCTGCGGATGCAGGCGGATGAACCACCGCTCGACGACTACCGGGTTCGCGAGGCCATCGACCTGTCGATCAATCGCGACGGGATCATCAAGGCCCTCTTCCGCGGCCTCGGGGATCCGGCCGCACAGCTCGTCGGCCCGAGCATCATCGGGTTCAACGACACGATCTCTGCCACCCCCTACGACCTCGACCGCGCGAAAGAGCTTGTGGCCGAGGCCAAAGCAGACGGGGTGCCGGTCGACAAGCAGATCAAGCTCATCGGGCGCACAGGGATGTACCCGAAGGTCAACGAGACCATCGAGGTCATCCAGAACTCACTCGACCAGATCGGTCTCAACGTCAAGATCGAGATGATGGACACGTCGGGCCAGATGCTCTATCAGATCCGACCCTTCCCCGACGAGGGACCGATCCTGCTGATGATCCAGCACGGCAACCAGGCCGGTGATGCCCAGTTCACCGCCGAGCAATACCTGCTGAGCGATGGCTACCAGAGCACCTACGGCACGCCCGAGTTCGACGCCGAGATAGAGACAGCCCAGAACCAGACCGGCGATGCCCGCCAGGGGGCGTTCGCCGCGGTCCTCGCCGACGAACCGAGCAAGATCCGTCAGTACGCCTACCTCGCTCACATGAACGCGGTACTGGCCAAGGCGCCGTCGGTCGCCTACCAACCGAATTCGGCAACCGGTGACGAGATGCGACTGGCCGAGATGACCCATGCCACCTCCTCCGGCAACGACTGATCCCCGCTTTCCACACCATCTGAAGGAACCTGTCATGACCAGCCCCATGTCCTCGAGAAAGCGGTGAGAGATGTTCGCCTTCCTGCGACGCCGCATGTACACCAGCCTCATCCCCCTGTTGGTCGTGCTCTTCGGTGTCTTCCTGCTCGCCCGACTCACCGGTGATCCCACCAACCTCTACCTACCGGTGTCTGCGACCCCGGATCAGCGTGCCGAGTTCGCGGCCGAGAACGGTCTCGACAAGCCCGTCTGGAACCAGATGCTCGACTACCTGGGCGGAGTGGTCCACCTGGACTTCGGAGAGTCCCTCCGCACCGGCGAGTCAGCAGCCGAGATGGCCCTACGGGCGTTCCCCGCGACGTTGCAGCTGGCGTTCTTCACCATGCTTCTGGCCATCGTCGGCGCGGTGATACTGGGTTGCTGGGCTGCTTTCCGGCCCAACTCACTTGCCGACCGCTTCTCGTCGCTGCTGTCGATGACCGCGGCGAGCGTTCCCGACTTCTGGTTCGCCATCACAGGCATCTGGATCTTCGCGGTGGTCCTCGGGTGGCTGCCCACCTCCGGAACGGGCAGCAGCCTGTCCTGGATCCTGCCGATCGCCACGCTGCTGATCAGGCCGCTGGGAGTCCTGACGCAGGTGGTCCGGGGCGCGATGGTGCAGGCGCTCTCTGCGCCGTATGTGCGACTTGCCCGCAGCAAAGGGGCCGGCGACATGCGCGTCGTCACCCATCATGCGCTGCGAAACGCGGCCGCACCGGCGTTGACCGTCGCCGGCGACCTCGCCGTCGCGCTGGTCAACGGTGCAGTGGTGGTGGAGGCCATCTTCGGTTGGCCCGGCATCGGCAAACTGATGATCGATTCGATCCTCCAACGCGACTTCGCAGTGCTGCAGGCCGCCGTATTGCTCACCGCTGTCAGCATTTTCATCCTCAACGTCGTCATCGACGCCGGTTACGCGCTACTGGACGCGCGGGTCCGCGAAAAGGTCAAGGTCTAGGAGAACGTCATGTCGATTGTCACCGGACCGTCCGAGTCCACAGTCACCGATCCCACCGGTTCACTGGTCGCGCCTACAGACATCACCGGCGATTCCGTTGCCGCAGGCAAGGTTCCGTCCAGCAGGATGCCCCTCTGGCGACTGCTGTTGCGGGATCCGATGGCCACCGTCGCCGCAGGCATCCTCGCCTTTGTGCTCCTCGTCGCCTGCTTCGGACCGTGGCTGGTGGGTAGCGCCGCCACCGATCAGAACCTGGACCAGTCGAATCTGGCCCCGTTCAACCTCGACACCGGCTGGATGAACGTGCTCGGCACCGACCCGCTCGGTCGCAGCATGCTGGCCCGCCTGATCGTCGCCTGTCAGACCACGATGATGGTGGCCCTGCCCGCCGTGGTGATCTCCTGCGTCATCGGTTCGGTGATCGGCATGTGGGCCGGTTACCACCGCGGCTGGCGCGAGACGACGGCGATGCGGGTCGCCGACGTGATCATGAGTTTTCCCTCCCTGCTGCTGGCAGTCGTGGTGCTCTACGTGTTCTCGCCGAGTGCGGCCAATATCGTTTTGGTACTGGCGTTCACGCGAATCCCCATCTACCTGCGTACCGCACGGGCCGAGTCGGCCGAACTGCAGAGCAGGATATTCGTCGATGCGGCCCGCACCTTCGGCGCCAGCAGTGGGTCGATCATCCGCTCGCATGTCCTGCCGATCCTGCTGCCCACCTTGCTCACCGTCGCCACCCTCGACTTCTGTTTTGTCATGCTGGCCGAATCCTCGCTGAGCTTCCTGGGCATCGGTATCCAGCCCCCGGACATCAGCTGGGGCCTGATGGTGTCGCAGGGACGCACCTATCTGCAGACCGCATGGTGGCTGTCGTTCTTCCCAGGTCTGGCCATCGTGGTGACCACGGTGTCCGCCACGATCCTCGCGGCGTGGGCCCGGATCGCCACCGATCCCGGCCAGCGCTGGCGCCTCACCGTGCCGCGTGCCCGCCGCCGTCTGTTCTCCTCACGAAAGGCAGTCGCATGAGTGCACCAGCCATCGCCGGCCCCGGCGCGGCCACCGCCGACGAGCGGATCGCCCTGGACGTCACCGACCTCACCGTCGACCTGCGCACGCCCACCGGGGTGGTGCGGGCCGTCGACCACGTCTCGTTTGTCGCGCGCCGCGGCGAAACGCTGGCCCTGTTGGGCGAGTCCGGATGTGGCAAGTCCATGACCGCCCAAGCCCTGGTCGGGCTCTTGGACCCGATCGCCGATGTCACCGACGGCACGGTGATGCTCGGGGACACCAACCTGACGACGGCGAGCAAACGCAAGCGCCGGCAGGTCGCCGGAACCGAGCTGGCGATCGTCTTCCAGGACGCGCTGACCGCGCTCAACCCGGTGTACACGGTCGGTACCCAGCTCGCCGAGCCGTTCCGTATCCATCGCGGGATGTCTGCGCGGGCCGCCAAACGCGAGGCCATCCGGCTGATGGAGCACGTCGGCATCCCCGAGCCCGAGTCCCGTATCGACTCCTACCCCCATCAGTTCTCGGGTGGTATGCGCCAACGACTGTTGATCGCGATGGCGGTGGCCCTGAGCCCCAAGGTCCTTCTCGCCGACGAACCGACCACCGCGCTCGATGTCACCGTGCAGGCACAGATCATGTCCCTGTTGCAGAATCTGCGCGCCGAGTTCGACATGGCGGTCATCTTGATCACCCATGACCTGGCACTGGTGGCCGAGCAAGCCGATCGGGTGGCGATCATGTACGCCGGCAACGTCGTCGAGACCGGGCCGGTCGCCGAGGTGTTCTCCCGTCCGAGACACCCCTACACCAAGGGGCTACTCGACTCGGTGCCCGTGAACGCCAAACGGGGCGAGGATCTCAAGTCCATCGGTGGGACTCCCCCGGACCTGCACTCGATCCCGACCGGGTGCGTGTACCAGGCCCGATGCCCACTGGCACAAGACCTCTGCGCCACCTCCCGACCTGCACTGAAGTCAATCGCCACCGGCCGTTCCGCGGCATGCCATTTCACCGAGGAGGTCGGCAATGTCTGAGTCCACGAAACCGAGATCGACGGGATCGTCGGTCCTCGAGGTTCGCGACCTCACCAAGACGTTCCGGGTGCCGGCAGGCAAAGACGGCAAGACCGAGCTCAAGGCGCTCGACGGAATCGACCTCGATCTCGCCCCCGGTGAGACACTGGGCCTGGTCGGTGAATCAGGTTGTGGCAAATCAACTCTCGCCCGCACTCTGATGATGCTGGAGCGCCCCGACACCGGGACCGTCAGCTGGGATGGCGTCGATCCGTACACCCTCAAGGGCAAGGACATGCTCGCCCTGCGACGCCGCGTCCAGATGGTGTTCCAGGATCCGTATGCGTCGCTCAACGCGCGGATGACGGCCGCCGAGATCATCTCCGAGCCGTGGCGGACCCACAAGACCCTCTACAAGTCCAAGCGGGACAGGGCCGCTCGGGTGCGCGAACTCCTGCATCTGGTTGGTCTACGCCCCAGCGACGAGCATCGCTCACCACAAGAGTTCTCCGGTGGGCAGCGCCAGCGGTTGGGAATCGCCCGGGCGCTGGCTCTCAACCCGTCGGTGGTCATCTGTGACGAGCCGGTGTCGGCACTGGACCTCTCGGTGCAGGCCCAGGTGCTCAACCTGCTCAACGACCTGCAGCAGCAACTCGGCATCTCCTACGTCTTCATCTCACACGACCTGTCGGTCGTGCGGCACGTGGCCGACCGCGTCGCCGTCATGTATCTCGGTCGAATCGTCGAAACAGGGCCCACCGAAACAGTTTTCGACACCCCGATGCATCCCTACACCGAAGCGCTGATGTCCGCGGCGCCCACTCTCGACCCCAAAACCCGGCGGACCCGCATCATCCTGGAGGGCGAAGTGCCCTCGCCGCTCAATCCGCCGTCGGGCTGCCGATTTCGTACTCGTTGCATGCACGCCACTTCCGAATGCGCGGAATCGGCGCCGCCCGTCGCCACCGACGTTCCGCAGACCACGTCGATCCGGGCAGCATTGAGCGGTCCGCCACACATGGCCGAGTGCTTCCACCCGCGCAACACGGTGTCCCTCGGTATGCCCGCAGCCGTCGGGTGAGCATCACAGCTCTCGTCGTGATCATCGTGGCCGTGTTTGCTGCCGCGTGCATGCAGGCATCGATCGGTTTCGGCATGGGGATGCTTGCCGCCCCGATCGTCGCCCTCGTCGACCCATCGCTCATCCCGGGCACGCTGATCATGTCTGCGGTGGTGGTGACGCTGCTCGTCGTGATCCGCGAACGGCAGAGCCTCGACCTCCGGGGCACCGGGTGGGCGCTGGCGGGCCGTGTCCCCGGCACCATCGCGGGGGCATTGCTGCTGCTGTTCCTGCCCGAACGCGGGCTCGCGTTGCTGCTCGCCGCAGTGGTGCTGGCCGGTGTTGTCATGGCGACGATGGGTTGGGCGCCACCGCCGCGGCGACGAAACCTCGCGACTGCGGGCGCTGCGTCGGGTCTGCTCGGCACCGCGACCTCGATCGGTGGTCCGCCGATGGCTTTGGTGCTGCAGGGGTCAAGCGGCCCCCGACTGCGCGGGAACATGAGCGCGTTCTTCTTCGTCGGGTCATTGATGTCCATCGCGGTGCTCGCCGCCGCCGGTGCCATCGAACGGGAGAACGCCGAGATGTTCCTGATTCTCATCCCGGCGATTGTGCTGGGCTACGCGGCCTCTCGATTCGTCAACACATTGCTCGACCCGGTGCGACTACGCCGGCTCTCCATCGCCATCTCCTCGGTGGGGGCTGTCCTGCTCATCGGGCAACAGATCATTTGAAATCACAACAGCGAAAGGCTCCACAATGACGTCATCAGCCACATCGCGAATATCGCGTGGTGCTCCCGCAATCACCGAGATGCGGGTGATCCCGATCGCCGGCCGCGACAGCATGCTGCTCAACCTGTCCGGGGCACATGCTCCGTTCTTCACCCGGAACCTGGTGATGATCACCGATGCGGACGGAAACACCGGGGTCGGCGAGGTGCCGGGCGGCGAGCCGATTCGTCAGACTCTGTGCGATGCAATCGAATTGGTTGTCGGACGCCATGTGGGTGACCACAACGCCATTCTCGGCGACATGCGGCGCGCCTTCGCCGATCGTGACTCGGGTGGGCGGGGCAATCAGACGTTCGATCTTCGCACCGCCGTACACGCCGTCACCGCTGTCGAATCCGCTTTGCTCGACCTGTGGGGCCAACACCTCGGAGTGCCGGTTGCCGCCCTCCTCGGCGACGGCCAGCAGCGCGAGCGCGTGCAGGCACTGGGATATCTGTTCTTCGTCGGCGACCGCACCAAGACGGGACTCGACTACCTCGACGGTTCCGGAGAGTCCGACGACTGGCTTCGACTACGGCACCAGGAGGCGCTGACCCCTGAGGCCGTCGTCGCTCTCGCCGAGGCCGCGCACGATCGTTATGGCTTCTCCGACTTCAAACTCAAGGGCGGGGTGCTGGCACCTCAGGAGGAAGCGGCCGCGGTGACCGCGCTCGCCGAACGCTTTCCGGCCGCGCGCATCACGCTCGATCCGAACGGCGGCTGGCTGCTCTCGGAGGCGATCGAGACCTGCCGCGGACTGCGCGACGTGCTCGCCTACGCCGAGGACCCGGTCGGACCCGAGGGCGGCTTCTCCGGGCGTGAAGTGATGAGTGAGTTCAAGAGGGCCACCGGGCTGCCCACCGCCACCAACATGATCGCCACCGACTGGCGGGAGTTGGGGCACACCATCCGATCCGGAGCGGTCGACATCCCGTTGGCCGATCCTCACTTCTGGACGATGGCCGGATCGGTGCGGGTGGCGCAGCTTTGTGATGTGTGGGGCCTGACGTGGGGATCGCACTCCAACAACCACTTCGACGTCTCGCTGGCCATGTTCACCCACGTCGCCGCTGCCGCACCCGGCGACATCACGGCCATCGACACCCACTGGATCTGGCAAGACGGTCAGCGGATCACCAAGGAACCGTTCGAGATCATCGACGGTCACCTCACTGTTCCCGACCGGCCTGGACTCGGTGTCGAGCTCGACATGGACCAGGTCGACGCCGCACACGAGCTGTACCTTCGCGAGGGTCTGGGGTCCCGCGATGATTCGGTCGGGATGCAGTTCCTGGTACCGGGCTGGAGTTTCGACAGCAAGCGTCCAGCACTGGTTCGGACATGAGCGATCCATTGGGGCGGATGGTGATCGTCGTCGGCGACCGGAATCTGCTGCCGCATCGTGAGTTGTTCGAGGGCTTGCTGCCTGCCGAGAGTGAGGTCCGGTGGCACCAACGCTCCGACGAGAAGGCCATCATCAGCGATCTCCCGGCAGCCGATGTGTACGTGGGCGGCAGGTTCACCACAGCAATGGCAGCCGCCGCCCCGCGACTGCAACTGGTGCACGTGGGAGGGGCGGGCACAGACAATGTCGCATTCGACGCGCTCGGACCTCGCACCAAAGTCGCCAACACGTTCCATCACGAGGACTCGATCGCCGAATACGTGTTGTCCACTTCCGTCATGCTGCGCCGTGGTTTCCTCGCCCACGATCGGGCGCTCCGTCAAGGAGTGTGGGCGACATCGGTGTACGACGATTCCCTTCCCCAGCCCCTCACCATGCGCGAGGCGCACATCGGCTTCGTGGGGTTCGGCCACATCGGGTCGAAGAGCTGGAACCTGCTGCGTACGTTGGGGTGCACCGCGTCGGCGGTCACCGGCCGCGGCACTGTCGACGCCCACGCACACGGCCTGTCATGGGCGGGGGATGCGGCCGACCTGGGCCGCCTGATGACCGAGTCCGACGTCGTTGTCGTCTCGGCGCCGCTGAACGCTCATACCCGAGGAATGATCGGTCCCGCAGAGTTCGAGGCCCTCGGTTCGGATGGAGTCTTGATCAACGTCGGACGGGGGCCACTTGTTCAGCAGCAGGCTCTCTACGATGCCCTCAGTGCGAACACAATTCGCGCGGCCGCCATCGACGTGTGGTACTCGTACCCCGGCCCGGATGGTCGCGGTATGCCGGGCGATCTGCCCTTTGCCGAACTCCCCAATCTGCTGATGACGCCACATTCTTCCGGCGTCACGCACGACACTTTCGTGGGGCGGGTTCGGGACATCGCCGACAACATCCGCAGACTCGCCCGGGGCCTGACACTGGCTCGTACCGTCCGCTGATCGCGCGGGCGGTTCACACTGTGGAGTTGTCAATGTTCTATCGCGGTTCCGGCCGTGGGCCGGTTGCGAGTGGGACTATCGATCTATCGGCCCAGCAGTTCGGTGTGGTCTTGCCGCTTTGTGCGGTTCGGCCGCAGTCACGCAGCGAGGGTGAGCGTCCTACGGTTGTAGGCCGGCAGGGGTTTTCGCAGCGGATCCACGTCAGCGGGCGGTAGCAGCCATGGGTGTTTGTCTGGCCCCATGACAACGTCCCAGTCCGTGTTGTGAACTGCGCGGTGGCAAGTGCGGCACAACAGACACCCGTTCTCCAGGGTGGTCGGGCCACCTTCTTGCCAGTGGACGATGTGATGGCAGTCGGACCATTCCGCGGGTGCCCCGCATTTCACACAGCACGCGTCCCGGATGATGATCGCCTTGCGCAGCAGCCCGGTGAACAGGCGGCGTGGTGGGCTCAAATCGATCGGCACCTCTTGGCCGTCCAAGGTCACCGATGTGATGGACGAGTCGCAGGCGAGCGCGGCGGCAGTGGCTTCGGTGATGGGGCCCATCCACCGCAACGACGCGCGATCGGGTTCATCGGCCGGAACAGTCACGATCACTTCGGTTCTCGGGGCCGGCGCCGATGTTCGTCCACCACCGCAGTCCAATAGCTGGTGCAGGGCATCGGCTCTGCGCCGCGCCGAGGACCGGCGATCTTCACTTCCGTCGGGCTCAGGGCGCGGCTTGCTCCAGACGTTCAGGGCAGATCGCATCTTCTCCCCCATCACCGCATCGAGATCGAACTTTCCCACGAACCGACCGTCGACAACTGCAAAGTCCACGGTGTTCATCGCCGAATCCTCGGACGCCGGGAGCCCACCCGTGTTCCCAGAAACCTGATTTCCGAGCTTGCGCGCGGCCTTGCCCACCTCGCCCGGCGAGGCGCCGGAGATGGCGTGGCTCAACAATTTCCGCTCGATGTCCGCTCGCTCCTCAGCAGCCATCTCGGAGCCGGCCCGGGCCGCGACGTGCGCGCGCCCCCTGACCACCGCATCAACATGTTCGGTCGACAGGAATCCATCGCGAAAGTAACCGGCGGTGCGATCCAAACCGGTCAGTCCGGTCCCGATCCGCAACCACCGTGATGCAACCGCTGGAGCCACCCCATTGGCTTGCAACAACTTCGAGGTGGTAAACCCTGACTTCTTCGCTATCCCCAGCCGGTCGATATGCGCCGCCACCGAAGACAACTTGCACTCGGTCGCATTGCGCAGGGTGATCAAATCTTTGATCAGACCCACAACACCCGATGGGTCATCCGGAACGACCATCCCCATCACATCGTCGACCACATCGAGAATTCGCATCCTCACACCCCTCCCCAGGGACCCCCATAGCAGCTACGCCGATCGAACTCTGCGCCAGCTGCCCAATTGATGCCTTCATACTACCGCATTCGAACACATGTTCGCAAGATCGGAATTGTAGATTTCCCTGTCTAACAACATATTTCGCCAATCGCGCGAGCGCTCACACCCGTCAGGCGGAGGTTATCACCAGCCTCCGACACCAATCCGCGGATCGCCCGCAACAGCAACCCTGAAAACACCCATCGGACATCGATCGCGCATTGGCGGGCATCAGCAAAGGCCCATGCGTCGCTATGCATCAAAGCTACGGGCCGCCCAGCCAGAGCCGGAACTATCGAAGTGGCCTCGACCAAAGGAGGCCACCAAGCCTTCACTGAAGTTCTCGGAATCGCCTACCCCAGTGTCAATCTGTTGCAGAGGCAAGGATCAACAGACGCTACCTGGACGCTTCACCATCGCCGACCGTCGCCACACACGTCGACAAGCACACAATCCGAGGCTCCGTCGCGCCGAAGCGGCGATCAGGCGAAAAGCGACTGTTGAGCGACTACCTGGGATCGGTGTACGAGCCTGTCAGATACCGCGACGACGCGCAGGTGAAACCCGTTGCGCGCGTTCGCTCCTTCGATACCCTCGGCAGAGTGCCAGAGAGGACACCAGCCGGCTGCTAGACCACTGGCTCGCCAAGCAATCAGGCCTAAAAGCCTACAACGTCAGAGACCTTCAACGCGTGGCCGGCATGGTGAACCAACGACACAACCCACCCTCGACTACCCAACACCCGCCCGAGCCTTCGCATACTGCTCGACAACGACACCACCTAAGCCGCCTAACAGCGCCTCGCTGTCATGATGCGCTAATTACTTGATGCCCTCATATATGCAGAGTGAGTCGCGTCAGGCGGGCTGCCCTCCCACACCTGCGTCCCTCGCCCTGGCCACCGCCTCCGCCCTCGTCCGAGCACGCATCTTGGCCAGGATCTCACTGACCCGGTTGCGAACGGTTTTCTCGGACAAGAACAACCGGCGGGCGATGGCAGCGTTGTCCAAACCCCGTGCCATCAGTTCCAGGACTTCGCGCTCGCGGCTCGTCAGCTCCGGAAAAGCTTGGGGTCCAGCACTGTTCGGGGCCATCGCCGAGAAGAACCCGACCACCTGTTCGGCGACGCGGGGTCCGAAGACGGCCTCCCCCCTGGCGACCGCCGCAATCGTGCGGTGCACATCACCGGCTTCGGCTTCCTTGAGCAAATAGCCTCGGGCGCCGGCCCGCAGAGCCGCGAAGACCGAATCCGGGTCCTCGCTCATCGTCAGGACCACCACTGCGACGTCCGGATATCTGTCCACCACCCGCGCCGTGGCCGCGAGTCCACCGATACCCGGCATCCGCAAGTCCATGAGCACCACCTGCGGCCGTAGTTCTTCGACAGCCCGGAGCGCCGACTCGCCGTCGGCGGCTTCCCCGACGACCTCGACGTCGTCCATCGCCGACAGCACCGCGAGCATGCCTGCGCGAAAAAGCGCATGGTCGTCTACCACGAGCACCGATGTCATTGACGCACAGCCTCTCTCGGGACAGCCGCGGACACGACGGGCACCACCAACCGCACCACTGTCCCTCCCCCTTGGGCGGCAAGGTGTTCCACGCGGCCACCCACTTCGGCGGCACGCTGCCGCATGCTCATCAAGCCCACGCCAGGTGTCGGCCGGCCGGGCATTCCTCGGCCGTTGTCGCTCACCCGGAGTTCGAGGTTCTCATCGTCGCATTCCACGTCGATCCTCACCCGTGACGCCGCACTGTGGTGCACCACGTTGGTGACCGCCTCGGCGGCGATGGTGTAGGTGGCGACCTCCGCTGCTGCAGGCAGTTCACCCATATCATCAAGCTGCACAACACCTTCGATGGCACCGAGACCGTCCACGAGTTGACGCAGCGCCTGTGCCAGTCCCAGCTGATCGAGGACCGGCGGCCGCAGACCACGAGACACCGCACGTACCTGGACCACGGCTTCGCGGACCCGATCCCGGATCCCATCGGCCTTGTCCGCATGGGCATCATCACCCTTTCGGCGGAGTTCGGCAGCCAGTGCATCCATCTGCAGGGCAATCCCTGCAAGACCCGGGCCCACCCCGTCGTGCAGATCATTGCGCAGCCGTCGTCGTTCCTCTTCCCGGGCCGCGACGATACGGGCACGCGAGTGCTCGGTCTCGGCCACCAGCGACGTGGCATAAGCCATCATCGCCGCGTGTGCCGCGACCTGTTCGAGGAGTCGGCGTTCTTCAGCGCTGAACCCCTCACCGACGCGCCGCGGTGCGACCTCGAGCTGACCGACTCTGCGTCCCAGCGCAATTGCGTCGATGGTGACCACGTGGGCAGGCCGAATCCCATGTTCGGCCCGCACCACACCGTCGAAGGCCACGTACGGCATACGCAACTCCGTGCGCAATGCCGAGATCAAGTCGGTCAGCGCTGCTCGCGGCTCCGACGACAGCGTCACCGCCTCGGAGATCCGCGGCGCAAGGGTGCGGCTGCCGCGCAGTTGCGGGAACCACCAGTTGTCGATGACCCGTTGCAGCACGGCGCGGACGGCAAACGCTCCCAGCACAAGCACCACCACAAGGGCGATTCCGGCCCGCGATCCCGCCAATTCTGGATCCAGCCGCCACAGCATCAGGCCGCCGCCCGCGGCCACCAGAGCGACCACGAGGACCAGCACGATCGAACGACTCAGAGCGAACTCGGCGTCGACCAGACGAAAACGCAGGGTTGCCGACACGACCGCCACCGGGGGCGCCAGCAGCGCGATGACAAACGCCGCGTTGCCTGGCCCGGTCTCGCCGAGAAGGAGCGCCAAGATGAGCGCGCACGCCATGACGATGCCGCCGACCATGAACCACTGCAACTGCGCCCGCTGCACCCCGACCGCGCGTCGTGTCCGCAACACCAGCGCGACCACCGCGAGCGGCGTCGCCGCCGCCAGGCAATAAAAGGAACTCACCAACGTCACGTAGTTCAGCGGCTCCAGCACCTCGATACCGATGGGGTTCTGCACAGCCGCGTCGACATCAGCACGACCTGGAACCACCATTCGCGCGCCGACGGCCGCCATCGCGGCCGAGAGCGCGGACATCGCCAAGATCTTCTCGGGCCGCGACCCGAATCCGCCGTCGGGGAACATCAGTGTGAGCAGCGGGAGCACAACGAAGTAGACGCCGAAGCCGAACATCGAAATCCAGTCGGCCACCGCCGAACCCGGCAGCGGCGAGACTTTCGCATTCCAGACGCTGTACTGCCCGAGGATCAGGTAGACACTGATCAACCCTGTCGACACCAACAGCCAGCCGCAGCGATTTCGCGGCTGGTGCCACAGCAGCACAACACCCGCCACAGGCCATACCGAACCGAGCACGAGATCACTCGCGAACATCGGCTCGGCAGTCACACGTTCGGTGAGTTCATGGTGGAGCACAAGCGCGCCCACGATGCACGTCACCGCGCCGACCCCCAGCACCAGCGCGATCCGGCGAAGCGCGGAATCACCGATCTTGTCGACGAGACCGTGGGCAGTAGCTCTCACCAGGTCATCGTGGCACGCCGATTCGCAGAAAACCGCTGCAGACGCGAACTTCCCGGCAACCAGGGACCGGCGTCCCTGTCGGCCGGGACACGTCCCCCCAGACAGTTCTGTCATGCCCATTCCCGACAGTTCCACCGACAACGCGGACGGAATCGGCCCGCACCCCGAGAAGAAGGAGAAAAACGATGACCACACCCACGACACAGGCATTGGCCGACACCACGGAGACAGCGACGAGGGGACGCTGGCCGTGGTTGGGCGTGGCTGCCGGAATCGGCGCATTGGCAGCCACTCTGGCCTTCGATCTTCATCCCGAGTGGGACGAGAACACGCCCTACAACGCGGACATTGTCGACGATGTCAGTAGCGGTAAAGCCCACGCATCGATCATCACCGGCTACCTCACTGTTGCCCTGCTCCTGGTGCTGGCCGCCGCGTGGAAGCGACACGTCGAACCCCGGACCCCGTCGAGCACCGCAGCGCGCGTTGTCCCTCTCGGCTTCACCGCATCGGCGGGTGCCCTCTCCCTGGGTTACGGCTGGAAAGGCGCGATGGGTCTGTACAACGGCGGCTCCGAGGACGACGCCTTCGACAAGGCGGGACTGTACGTGCTCTACGTTCTCAACGACTTCGGCTCGTTCATCGGATACCTCGGCGTCACGGTCGCTGCGGGCGCCGTCGCCTGGATGGCATTCGGCGAGCGTCTGGTCTCTCGCTGGATCGGGGTGGTCAGCGCGCTGGCGATACTCCCCGTCATCGTCACCGTCGGCGCATTCGGGCTGCCCGGATTCCCGGGTGTGGTGAGCGGGGTCTGGCTGGTCATCGCGTTCGGTGGGCTCGCGCTGGGAAAGAGCACCATCAACCGGTGAGTAAGGTCGTTCGGAACGGAAAAGGGGTCTGAAAATCACTGTTCCTTGCCGGGCGTAGAGTGACCGGCGCCACACTGGTCCTTGAACCCATGGGTCAGGGTGGCGCCGGATCCAGCGCTTGCGGCAGACAGCAGGCGTGAATCCTCCTACCGCCCACAACGCACAGGAGCCACGGTGACCGCCACTGCAGAACGCGACCGAGATCCCCACATCGATCTCATCCGCACCGACCCCGATCTTCCGCCCGTCGCCATCGTCGACCGAAGTCCGATGACCGTCGGCAAACGCATCATGTTCGCGATCATTGCGATCATCGGGGCGTGCGCCTGGGCGATCATCGCCTTCGTCCGCGGAGAGACGGTCAATGCGATCTGGTTTGTCATCGCGGCACTGTGCACATACGTGATCGGCTACCGCTTCTACGCGCGCCTCATCGAGATGAAAGTCGTTCGGCCCCGCGACGATCACGCCACCCCGGCCGAGGTCCTCGACAACGCCCAGGACTACATGCCCACCGACCGGCGGGTGTTGTTCGGGCATCACTTCGCAGCCATCGCCGGCGCTGGGCCACTGGTCGGCCCCGTCCTCGCGGCGCAGATGGGCTACCTGCCCGGAACGATCTGGATCATCATCGGCGCAGTGTTCGCCGGCTGCGTCCAGGACTACCTGGTGCTGTCGATCTCCACGCGGCGCCGCGGCCGCAGCCTCGGCCAGATGGCCCGCGACGAACTCGGTGACATCGGCGGATTCGCGGCGATGATCGCCGTATTCGTCATCATGATCATCCTGATCGCGGTCCTGGCACTCGTTGTGGTCAACGCGCTCGCCGAGAGCCCGTGGGGTGTGTTCTCGATCGCGATGACCATCCCCATCGCCTTGTTCATGGGTTTGTACCTGCGGTTCCTGCGTCCCGGCCGGGTGTCAGAAGTGTCGCTGATCGGTTTCGTGCTGCTGATGCTCGCGATCATCTCCGGCCGATGGGTCGGCGAGTCGAGCTGGGGCGCAGACTTGTTCAGCCTCTCGCCCGTGTTCCTGAGCTGGGCCATCGTCATCTACGGGTTCGCCGCAGCGGTGCTACCGGTGTGGCTGTTGCTCGCGCCGCGCGACTACTTGTCCACCTTCATGAAAATCGGCACCATCGTGCTGCTCGCGGTGGGCATCGTGATCGCACGACCGGTGATGCAGGCCCCGGCGGTCAGCGAGTTCGCACACAACGGCCAGGGTCCGGCCTTCGCCGGTTCGCTGTTCCCCTTCCTGTTCATCACCATTGCCTGCGGCGCACTGTCGGGCTTCCACTCGTTGATCGCCTCGGGTACCACGCCGAAGTTGCTGGAGAAGGAGAGCCAGGCACGCATCATCGGATACGGCGGCATGCTGACCGAATCCTTCGTTGCCATCATGGCCCTGATCACCGCCTGCATCCTGAACCAGCATCTGTACTTCGCGATGAACGCGCCGAAGGCACTGACCGACGGGACTCCGCAGGGTGCAGCTGACTACGTGAACGGCCTCAATCTTCCCGGGGATCCTGCCACGGCCGCACAATTCGAGCAGGACGCGAAGGCTGTGGGCGAGAGTTCGGTGATCTCCAGAACAGGCGGGGCACCCACGTTGGCGATGGGTATGGCCGACACCATGCAGCGCGCATTCGGCGGGGAGTCGTTGCGTTCCTTCTGGTACCACTTCGCGATCATGTTCGAGGCCCTGTTCATCCTCACCACCGTCGACGCCGGAACGCGCGTGGCCCGGTTCATGCTCTCGGACGGGCTGAGCAATGTGAAGGGCGGCAAGCGATTCAAGGATCCGTCGTGGCGACCGGGCGCGTGGCTCTGCACCTTCATCGTCGTCGCGGCGTGGGGCTCGATCTTGTTGATGGGTGTCACCGACCCGCTCGGCGGCATCAACACCCTGTTCCCGCTGTTCGGTATCGCCAATCAGTTGCTCGCGGCCATCGCACTGACGATCGTGCTGGTGATCGTCCTCAAGCGCGGGCTGTTCAAGTGGGCGTGGATTCCCGGCATCCCACTGGCGTGGGACCTGATCGTCACGATGAGCGCCTCATGGCAGAAGATCTTCTCGAGCAATCCCGCCATCGGGTACTGGCAGCAGCACAGCGATTTCCAGAACGCGAAGGATCGCGGGGAGACCGCTTTCAAGACCGCCAAGAACGTCGGCGAGATCGACGCCGTCATCCGGAACACCTTCATCCAGGGCACATTGTCCATCGTGTTCGCGGTACTGGTGCTGATCGTCGTCATCGCGGCAGCGTTTGTGTGCGTCAAGGCGATTCGGGCAGGAGGACTGCCCACCACGGAGGACACCCCTGTGGAGTCGAAGAGGTTTGCCCCCCGCGGCCTGATCGCCACACCCACCGAGAAGCAGATCGAGCAGGAATGGGCCGAGTTCGAGAAAACCGACAGGGTCTCAACGGCGTCTGCGACGGGTGATCCGAACGGGCACGGTACGAGCAAGGGAGCGAGGCCGGCTCCGTGATGGACGTACTCCGCCGCGGCTCAGACGCGGTGCGCTGGTACGTGGGAGCGATGATGGGTGACAGCGATTACCAGCGCTACCTCGCCCATCACCGGGCCCACCACCCGGCCGATGTCCCGATGACCGAGCGCGATTACTGGCGTACCCGGTACCGCGATCAGGACCGGAATCCGCAGGGCCGCTGCTGCTGATCCGTCAGTCCGGTCGGGTGGCGAAGAAGCGGGCGAGTTGTTCGGTCCAATATCGGTCGTGTCGCTGTTCGACCGCTCTGCGGGTCGCCTGCCGAATCACAACGATTCCGCCTACGCCCACCAGCATCGCCAGTAGCACCGCCGGTCCCACTCGTGGGATCGGTCCCCCGAAGGCAGCACCGGCCGGTGCCCAGTCGCCGTTCTCGTCGACGGGGATGTCGCGGCTGCGGCCCGCGGGCGTACCTGCCGGCACCGCGATCACACCGTCGCGTCGTTGCGACTCCCACTCCCAGTGCGCCCGGACCGCCACCGCCGGGGTACCGATCGTCTGGGCGGTGGCGGGCATGGCCGCCTCGTCGGTCACCGCTCGCACAGCCGCCACCGGCTCGGCGACCGGCGACCGTTCGGCCATGTCCCACACCAGAACTCCCGTGAGCACGGACAGCATGCAGGCAACCACCACGCAGAACGCCGACACTCGTCGTAGCCGTCGTTCGAACCGATCGACGGGGCGGCTCAAAAGATCCGGGGACACCTACTCGATTGTCGGGATATCGCGTGCGGGCGCAACCCGGGATCGATCAGCGCCAGGCGCCCCGCGTGTACTGCGGCGGGTATGGGGCCTCTCGCCAGGTCAGACCCAATTCGTGCGCCGCGCGCAGCGGCCACGCCGGCTCACGGAGACCAGCTCGTGCCAGCAGTACAGCGTGTGCAGACTCTGCCGCGAGGATCTTCTCCGCCTGCCCCGGCTCGGTGATCAGGCCGACCGCCGCAGTGGGAACACCCGACTGCTCGAGAATGGCCTTGGCGAAGTCGACCTGGTAGCCGGGGCCCACCGGAATGTCTGCCAGGACATTCCCGCCACTGGAGACGTCGATCAGGTCGACTCCCAGCGATTTGACGACTGCGGCCAGCCGAGCGCTGTCGTCCACCGTCCACCCACCCTCTGTCCAGTCGGTCGCCGAGAGCCGCACGAACAGGGGCTTCCGGTCAGGCCACACGCGACGGACGGCTTCGACGACCTCGAGCAAGATCCGGGTGCGGCCTTCGAAATCGCCGCCGTACTCGTCCTCGCGGATGTTCGACAACGGCGAGAAGAACTCGTGGAGCAGGTACCCGTGAGCAGCATGGATCTCGACGACGTCGAAGCCGGCCTCATGTGCCCGGGACGCCGCGGCGGCAAACGCATCGACTACGCGCGCGATGCCATCGCGGGTCAGCGCCGACGGCGTGGCGTAGCCCTCGAATACAACAGCAGACGGGGCGCTGGTCACCCAGCCTCCGTCTGCGTCGGCGATGCTGCCCTCGGCGTCGGCCATCGGGGCGTACGTCGAAGCCTTGCGGCCTGCGTGCGCCAGTTGGACGCCGATCGCCGAACCCTGCTCGTGCACGAAGTCCACGATCCGACGCCATCCTGCCGCCTGTTCGTCGTTCCAGATACCGGCGTCCTGGGGGCTGATCCGCCCGTCGGGGGTGACTGCGGCAGCTTCGGTGAGAATCAGGCCGAACCCGCCGGTGGCCCGGGCGCCGAGATGAACCAGGTGCCAGTCCGTGGGCACGCCGTCTTCGGCAAAGCAGCTGTACTGGCACATCGGTGCTAGCCAGGCGCGGTTCGCGATGGTCAGATCGCGCAGGGTCATAGGCGTGAAGAGTGCTGGTGTGGTCACGCCACACATCAACCGCCGAGGCCAGGTGCCGATTCCACGACCCACCCGACCGTGAGATAGGTCTCGCCGGATCATCAGCAAAATCTCACACGTTGCTGCAGGTTGAACACAGGTCCACGGTCTAATCTCGACACAGATGAGTATTCAGATGAAAGCACTGTCGACGATGCTGAGGCTGAACGGGTTGTCCCTCACCAGCACCGCGGAGCGCGCACGCCGACAGATCTACCGGCCCAAGAAGGTCGTGTCGCCCCCGGAATCGATGTACACCTCGCACATCGTCAAACGCCGCTCGATCGGCGGCTTCCGGAGTTACAGCGTCACCCCGCGTCGCATCCGCCCCCAGACCACGGTGCTGTACTTCTACGGCGGCGCGTATGTCAGCGAGATCAGTGCCCAGCATTGGGCTTTCATCGCGCAGCTGGCCGACGCCGGCATGCGGGTCGAGGTGCCGATGTACGGGCTTGCTCCCCGCTACGACCATCGGGACGCCCTTCCGTTCATCACCGCGGTGTATCAGCGACTGGTGACCGAACACCCCGGGTCGCCCATCGCACTGGTCGGGGATTCCGCCGGCGGCGGCCTGGCGCTTCTGATGGCACAGACCGCGCGCGACCTGAACCTGCGCCCGCCCGGGCGCCTGATTCTCATCTCGCCCTGGCTCGACCTCTCCCTCAGCAACCCCGACATCGCTCGCGTCGAGCGTCATGACCCATGGCTCAACCGGTCGACGTTGGACATGGCAGCACGGGTGTGGGCTCCCGACAAACCACTGACGCACCCGGAGGTCAGTCCGATGTACGGGGACCTCGGCGGGCTCGCCCCGACGACGGTGCACATCGGCACGCACGACATGTTGTACCCGGATGCCCTGCGGTTCCACGAGCAAGCGAGCGCGGCGGGTTCGGATGTGGAGCTCAACACCTGCCCCTCCGGATTGCACATCTACCCGCTGACACCGACCCCTGAGGGCCGCGCTGCCACCCGGTTGATCATCGAGACCCTGCAGTTCGTCTGACTTCGCCGCGCTGTGCGCATAACCGGCCGAACACGGTTTCGTCACAGCACGATGTCGCAGCGTGGCTGAAGTCTCAACCTCAACTTGAGCTGGATATGTTTGCCGCGACCTGAATGGTGAGTTGTGGCGAGGAGCGACATGCACGCGTGGGGGGCTCCGGCCGCTGAACCGATCGATTCGAGCACGAGGCAGGCAGTCGGACGCCGTTGGGCCAACGCCTGCCGTATCGCGGTTCCCGCTCTCCTGGCTCTGATCGTCGTGATGCTCGCGCCGGTACCGTCCGCGACGGCGCAGTCGATCGTGCAGCCGGTGGCGGCCGACCCGACCGTGATCCGCGCGCAAGACGGCCGGTATTACATGTACGCCACCGCCGACGACTGGGGCGATGGCCAGGGCGAGCACAACATGACCGTGTTCACCTCGTTCGACCTGGTGGACTGGAAGTACGTCGGCGATGTGTTCGACGAGGCGCCCGGCTGGCATCCACCCGGCAGACTCGCCTGGGCCCCCGACATCTCGGAGTCGAACGGCACTTTTTCGCTGTACTACGCGCTCTACGACGAGAAGAACCCCTGCATCGGCCTGGCAACCGCACCGGGTCCGACAGGACCGTGGACCGATCTGGGCCATCCGGTGTTCTGCGCGCAGGACGTCGGCGTCGGGGGCACCATCGATCCGTTCCTCTGGGACGACGGAAAGACGAAGACCATGTTCGTCGGCAACTTCCACGGCGTGTACGCGATACCACTCAACCCGGAGGGAAATGCTCCGGCCGGTGCCCCGGTACGGGTGGCCGACGACCGGTTCGAAGGCCCCGAGGTCATCTTCCGCGACGGCTACTACTACCTGTTCGTCTCGGCGGGCAACTGCTGCAACGGCGCCGACACCGCATACCGAGTTCTTGCCGGCCGTTCGCAGTCACTCACCGGACCGTACCTCGACCGCAAGGGCGACGACCTGAACGCCGGCGGTGGCGCGCTCATCCTGGCGGGCAGTCAGGCATGGGCCGGCCCCGGCCACAACACCGTTGTCACCGACGACGCAGGAGCGGATTGGATTGTGTATCACGCCGTTCCACGCGATGATCTCGAGTTGCCCAGTGGCGCCCAGCGACGTGAAGGGATGATCGACCGCATCGTGTGGGCCAACGGCTGGCCGGAAGTCGGCGACGGCTCGCCCGCATCCACGGGGCCGGCCTCTCCGCAGACCAAGCTGCCGGTGCAGGTCCGACTCTCCCCGGAGACACCGACCGAACTGCCCGAGGGCGGTGGTCCCCTGAACGCGAAGCTGATGGTTTCCGCACCCGCCGACGCACCCTATGTCGGGCAGGTGTGGGTGGATGTGGTGCAACCCGGCAGCGCAACCGGCACAAACGTTCTCGCTCCGATTCCGGTGGACCTCAAACCCGGACAAACGATGGAGCAGACGGTCACGTACACGGTTCCAGCGGAGGCCGCCGCCGGGATCTATGGCATCTTCGCCTACGCGGGCGCGACCGTCGATGCGCCGGTCGAGTTCGGGACGGTCACGGCCACCAAGGCGGGGAACTCGGTCGGCAGTGGACTTGCCGGGCTGTCGACGTCACTCGACAACGCATAGGACAACCGCCAGAGAACTACGCGGGCGAAGGCAAAGTCATCCCCCGGGTGGCCATGACCTCTCGCAGGCGAGTGGGGTAATCGGTGATGATGCCGTCTGCACCCGCTTCGATCTGCGCCTCCATCACGGCGGGATCGTTGATGGTCCAAGGGATCACGGCCAGCCCGGACTCATGCGCTCGGGACACGAAGTCCTCGTCGGCCACCAGCGTGTAACCCGCGGGCGGTACCTGTCCGTCGGGGTACGGGTTCACATAACCGGGCGACAACACCGTCACACCGTCGATCGATGAAGCCCCTTTGATCACATCGCCGCCCACCGCGTCGAAGTCAACCGGGCCGAGCCACTGAGAATCCTTCTTCCATGTGGTCTCATCCCAGAGCGCCACCAACGGAATGCTCGGCTCGGCGTCGTGCACCAGCGGCAGTGTGCGCCAGTCGAAGCTCTGAATGCTGACCCGGCCAACCATGCCTGCCTCTTTCACCGCCGCCAAGGTGACACCGACGAACTCCTCCGGTGTCGCCGAGTCTGTGCGTTTCTCCGCCTCGATCTTGGTCTCGATGTTGAACCGCACCGCATCGGCGCCCCGTGTCTCGACGAGGGTGAACAGTTCCGGCAGAACCGCGATCTTGTTTCCGGCCACCGGCTGCGCTTCCGGGTAGCCGGCGAGCACCTTGTCGCAGTTGAGAGTTCGTATCTGCGCGAGGGTCAGGTCGTGGACGAGGTCGCCGACGTACGGGAACTGCGGATCGCCCGGTGTCGCCGCCGCGGTGTCCGCGCATTTGGTCTCGTCTATTTTCGGATCGTGCCAGATGAGCGGCTGGTTGTCCTTGGTCAGCACGATGTCCAACTCGAGGGTGCTGACCCCGAGGGACAGGGCCTGGTCGAACGCATGCAGCGATTCCTCGGTGTACTCGCCGCGTCCGCCGCGATGTGCCTGCAAGTCAAAGGATCTCGGCGACTCCGCTCCGGATGCCGATTGCACGGTCGTTGCACTCTCGGTCGAATCGGCCGAGTCGTTGCCACACGCGACCAGTCCCAGTGTCGCGACCATCGCGGCCATCGTTGTCGCCAAGAGATTGTTTCGCACACCGATCCCATCGCCTTGTTATCTGGTACCGCGAAAACCTAACGCACGGGCGGTTCCTGGGCAGGGCGAGCAGAGCTGAGTTCATCTCCTGTTGGCGTCGAGTCCTACGGCTTGTCACACGACCGCTGACCGCAACGTTGCCGTCACGTCCTCCGCGGCCGAGGGCCGGCCGAGGTGGTAACCCTGCGCATAATCCGCACCGCACGCCCGCAGAGCCTCGAGCTGCTCGGCAGTCTCCACACCTTCGCCCACGACGGTGACGTCGAAAGCTCGTGCCAGGCCCACGATCGCGGACACGATCGCCTCCGGTCGAGCACCCGGAAGGTCTGCGATGAACGACTTGTCGATCTTGAAGCACTCGAACACCGGATAGCGATCCAGGTAGTAGATCGAGCTGTGGCCCCTGCCGAGGTCGTCGAGCAACAGGGACACCCCCATGTCGTGTAGCTCGGTGAGTGTGCCTGCCACCCTTGCGGTGTCGGACACCCACACCGTCTCGGTGATCTCGAGCCCGAGTGCGGATGCTTCGAGGCCGGTCGCGGCCAGCACCCGTGAGACCACCCGCGGAAAGGCCGGGTCGCGCAATTGCAGCGCGCTCACGTTGACCCGGATCGACACCGTGGTGAACTCTCGCCACCTGGCTGCCTGCGCACACGCCTCGGCCAGCGCCCACGTCCCGAGATCTGTTGCCAATCCTGTTCTTTCGGCAACAGCCACGAACTCCACCGGACTGACCGGGCCGTGTACGGGATGGTTCCATCTCGCGAGTGCCTCGACCGCGACGATCCGTCCCGACTCGATCTCCACCAGTGGCTGATAGTGCAAGGTGAGGTCGCCGCGTTCGAGCGCCGACCGCAGGTCGATCGACAACGACCGGATCCGCTCGGCGTCGTACACGTCGTCATCATCGTAGACCGCATGGCCACCGGCGCCCATGTCCTTTGCCCGGTACATCGCGAGATCGGCCCGGTGGATCAATTCCCGCCGGGAGGAGCCCGGTTCGCTGACGGCGACACCGATGCTGGCACTCAACGGCGTCGGCGCACTGCCGTGCGCGTAGGGAGCGCCCAGCAGCTCGGTGATGGAATGCGCGATCTGCTGCGCCTCGGCGATGTCGCGCACCTCTTCGCAGAGGATCAGGAACTCGTCGCCTCCGAGTCGGGCCACCACATCCTGTTCTCGCACAGCGGTTCTGAGTCGCTGGGCGAACCTGACGAGGGCGAGATCGCCCGCCTCGTGCCCCAGGCTGTCGTTGATGAGTTTGAAGTCATCGACATCCAGGAGCAGTACGGCGACGTGGGTATCGGCGGCGTCTGCCCGTTCAAGGGCTTCGTCGATGCACGCATAGGCCAGAGCGCGATTGGGGAGGTCGGTGAGAGGGTCATGCATGCTGCGCTGGCGCACCTGACGGTCGAGCTCGATGCGCCGGATGGCCGCGGAGAGCACATCTGCCACGGTCTGGAGGAACGTGATGTCGCGATCGGCATAATTGCGCGCGTCGGCACTGTGGACAGAGAGCGCTCCCCACGGTGCGGTGGCGCCGGCAATGGGTATGCCGACACCACTACGCAGGCCGTAGCTCTTCATCACCTCTGTGGGAAAGCGGGTCTCTGCCAGGCGGTCCGAGCACACCACCACATCGGCGGTGCTCAAGGTGTAGCCCATGAGCGAGTGATTGCCCGCGGGCACGTCGAAGCCGTCTCCCCGCGGACCGGTGACCGCCTCGAGGCTCAGACGTGTGTTGTCCGACTCACGCACCCGGGTGACCATGGCGGTTTCCACCCCGACCAGCGTCACCGCAGCCGCGGTCGCAGCGGTCAGCAGATGAGGGAGTTCGGCCTCCAGCGCGAGCCGGCTCAGCTCGGCGACGGCCTTCTGTTCGGCGCCGAACTGAGCTGCAGCGTCGGCGACCTCGCGCAGCCGACGATCACGTTCATCTCCCCGGCGGCGGTCACGGACGATGGTTGCGATCACCGACGGCTGGCCGTCAGACCGCTCCACCACAAAGGTCGTGACTGTTACCGCGATGGGGGCACGGGTGTGGAAGTGCTGCAACTCACTGCGACCACGCCAGTATCCCCGTGACCTCAGGTTGTCCTCGACCTCATCGGAGATCGACAAGCCCGCCGGTGTGAAGAAGTCTGCCGTGAACAGTTCGCGTTCCGGTGATTCGGCCAATCCGACCAGTCGCCGACCGGCCGGGTTGACGTAGACCACCCGTCCTGAGAACTCGGACACCACGATCAGGTCGGGAGACAACTCGAGGATCGCACGCAGGATCTGCGGGTCGTCCACGAATCCGGCCATGCGCCGCCCATTCCTTTCCGACGCGCATGTGGCCCTGCGGGCAACGATTCCACGGGCCGGGATCGAGCGCGAGCACACCGTGTGCGACTGATCAGATCATCGCACACACCTAACACGTTGTTACGGCGCGCGAACCGGCCCCCGACGCCCAGTCGAGTGTCCGGGTTCGCGGCACGTTTCAGGCGCCGACGTACGCCGCGAGGTGTTCGCCGGTGAGGGTGGACCGTGCCGCGACGAGGTCGGCGGGTGTGCCCTCGAAGACAACCCGGCCACCATCGTGACCGGCCCCCGGCCCGAGATCGATGATCCAGTCCGCGTGTGCCATCACGGCCTGGTGATGCTCGATGACGATGACCGATTTCCCCGATTCGACCAACCGGTCGAGCAGGCCGAGGAGATTCTCGACGTCGGCGAGGTGCAGGCCGGTAGTTGGTTCGTCGAGCACATAGATCCCGCCCTTGCCGGCCATCTGGGTAGCCAACTTGATCCGCTGCCGTTCACCGCCGGACAACGTGGTCAGCGGTTGTCCGAGCTTGATGTAGCCCAGCCCCACGTCGGCCAACCTGTCGAGGATCTTGTGCGCCGCAGGCAATTTCGCATCACCATCGCTGAAGAACGCTTCCGCCTCGGCCACCGACATGCCCAGCACTTCGCTGATGTCGCGTCCGCCGAAGGTGTATTCGAGCACCGCGGCCTGGAACCGCTTGCCGTCGCACTCCTCGCAGGTACTGGCCACCCCGGCCATCATCGCCAAGTCGGAGTAGATGACGCCCGCGCCGTTACAGGTGGGGCAGGCGCCCTCGGAGTTGGCGCTGAAGAGCGCCGGCTTGACCCCGTTCTCCTTTGCGAACGCCTTGCGGATGGGGTCGAGCAATCCGGTGTACGTGGCCGGGTTACTTCGCCGCGACCCCTTGATCGGGGCCTGGTCCACCGAGATCACCTCGTCGAGACCGGTCACCGAACCCTGGATGAGCGAACTCTTGCCCGATCCGGCGACCCCGGTGAGGACAACGAGCACGCCGAGGGGGATGTCGACGTCGACCTTCTGCAGGTTGTGAGTATCGGCCCCGCGTACCTCCAGAGCGCCCGACGGTTCACGCACCGAGGGCTTCAGCTGCGCCCGGTCGTCGAGGTGATGCCCGGTCAGGGTGTCGCTGGCCCGCAATCCCTCCACAGTGCCCTCGAACATCACCTGACCGCCTTCGGTGCCGGCGCGCGGACCGAGATCCACCACGTGGTCGCCGATCGCGATGGTCTCCGGCTTGTGCTCCACCACCAACACGGTGTTGCCCTTGTCGCGCAGCCGCAGCAGCAGACCGTTCATGCGCTCGATGTCGTGCGGGTGCAGCCCGATCGTCGGTTCGTCGAAGACGTACGTGACATCGGTCAGCGATGACCCGAGATGCCGGATCATCTTGGTGCGCTGCGCTTCTCCCCCGGACAAGGTGCCTGAGGGACGGTCCAGTGAGAGGTAGCCCAGCCCGATCTCGACGAACGAGTCGAGAGTCTGCTGCAGGTTGGACAACAAACCGGCCACCGACGGCTCGTCCAGTCCACGTACCCACTCGGCGAGATCGCTGATCTGCATCGCACAGGCATCGGCGATGCTGATCTTGTTGATCTTCGACGAGCGGGCCGCTTCACTCAGCCGCGTGCCATCGCATTCCGGACACGTCGCGAAGGCGACCGCCCGTTCGACAAATGCTCGGATGTGCGGCTGGAGCGCGTCGATGTCCTTGGACAGGAACGACTTCTGCATCTGCGGAATCAACCCCTGGTAGGTCAGGTTGATGCCATCGACCTTGATCTTGGTCGGTTCCCGGTAAAGCAGGTCGTTCAACTGCTTCTTGGTGAACTTGCTGATCGGCTTGTCGGGGTCGAAGTAGCCGCAGCCCCGAAAGATTCGGCCGTACCACCCCTCCATGCTGTACCCGGGAATGGTGATGGCGCCTTCGTTGAGCGACTTGTCGGCGTCGTACAGCGCGGTGAGGTCGATGTCGGACACCGCCCCCCGCCCCTCACACCGCGGACACATGCCACCGGTGATGCTGAAAGTCCGCCGCTCCTTGGTCTCCCGTCCCCCACGCTCGATCGTCACCGCACCCGCACCGGAGATCGACGCGACGTTGAACGAGAAGGCTTGTGGGGATCCGATGTGCGGTTTGCCGAGCCGGCTGAACAGGATTCGAAGCATCGCGTTGGCGTCGGTCGCCGTACCGACGGTCGACCGCGGGTCCGATCCCATCCGCTGCTGGTCGACGATGATGGCGGTGGTGAGACCGTCCATGACATCGACTTCCGGACGCGCCAAGGTGGGCATGAAACCCTGCAGGAAAGCGCTGTACGTCTCGTTGATCATGCGCTGCGACTCGGCAGCGATGGTGCTGAACACCAGCGAACTCTTGCCCGAACCGGAGACTCCGGTGAACACCGTGAGCCTGCGCTTCGGGATCTCCACGCTGATGTCTTTGAGATTGTTCACCCGGGCACCCTGCACGCGGATCAGGTCGTGGGTGTCGGCGATGTGCGGTTCCTGCGGTTGCGGGTTCTTGGTGGTGGCCATGCTGCTCCGGTCTCCATCTGTTGGCGCGACGTCGCGGCAGAGCGCCGACTCGGTCTAGTTTCGTACAGTGTACTGGGTTTCCCCCGCCCGGTGTGCCGGTTGAGGATCAGCGCGGGGTGAGCCGGCCGTCAGATCAGGAAACTTCCTGAATGCGGATCATGTTGCCTGCCGGGTCACGGATCGCGCAGTCCCGGATGCCGTACGGCTGTTGCGTCGGCTCCTGCACCACCTCGGTGCCGTTTGCCTGCACACGCTCGAACGTGTCGTCCAGGTCCTTGGTGGCGAGCAGCAGGCTCGCGTACGTGCCCTTGGCCATCATCTCGGTGATCGTGCGCCGCTCATCGTCGGTGATGCCCGGGTCGGCACCCGGCGGTGCCAGCACGATGTTGACGTCGGGCTGCCCCTTCGGTCCGACCGTGATCCAGTACATGTCGTTGTAGCCGACCTCATTGCGGACCTCGAAGCCGAGGGTGTCCCGGTAGAAGGCCTTGGAAGCCTCCGGGTCGGTGTGTGGAAGGAAACTCGAATGAATGTTGATGTCCATGGCGATCACGCTAGTTGCGACGTGACGCCTTTGGCTTCTCGATTCCTGATCGGTCTGGCCACCTTCTTCGTGACGCAGGACGGCATCCCTGCGGTCTCACCCGCAGCCTCACTCCGGTAGGTGCTCGGCGACTTTCCGACCAACTCGGTGAAGCGGGTGCTGAACGTTCCCAGCGACGAACAACCCACGGCGAAACACACTTCGGTGACGTTCAGATCGCCCCGCTGGAGTAGCGCCTTCGCACGCTCGATCCGCCGGGTCATCAGATAGGAGTACGGCGACTCGCCGTAGGCGAGCTTGAACTGGCGACTGAGATGACCAGCCGACATGTTCACACCTCGGGCGAGAGCCTCGACGTTCAGTGGGTCCGCATACTCGCGGTCGATCCGATCGCGAACGCGTCGCAGCAGAGCAAGGTCTCGAAGGTTCTGCGCTGCGGCGGAGTCGCTGGTCACAAGCGCGATGTTGCCATGTCTGCTCCACCTTGCCCAGCGTTCGCGGCCTTGGTCCCGGCATCGCGGGCGTCCGGCCGCAGATCCAGCCGACGCAGGAGCTGCGCGTTGAGTGCGACCACCACCGTCGACACCGACATGAGGATGGCACCCACAGACATCGGCAGCACGAACCCGATCGGGGCCAGCAGTCCAGCAGCCAGCGGCACGGAGATCAAGTTGTATCCCGCTGCCCACCAGAGGTTTTGCTTCATTTTCCGGTAGCCCGCCTTGGACAACTCGATCACCGACACGACCGAACGCGGATCGTCCCCGGCCAGGATGACCCCTGCCGATGCGATCGCGACGTCGGTCCCGGCGCCGATGGCGATGCCGACATCGGCCTGGGCCAGCGCGGGCGCATCGTTCACCCCGTCACCCACCATGGCGGTCGTGCGTCCGGCGCCCTGCAATTCTTCGACCTTCGACGCCTTGTCCTCCGGCCGAACGTCGGCGAACACGCGGTCGATACCCAGCTCGGTCGCCACCGACCGGGCCACCGCTTCGGCGTCACCGGTGATCATGACAACCTCGATGTCGAGTCGATGGAGTGCCGCAACGGCTTCCCGCGATTCCGACCTGATGTCGTCGGCCAACTTCAGTGCTCCGACCACCTCGTCGTCGACGAGTACGTGCAGGATGGTGGCTCCGTCGGCACGCCATTTCTCGGCGGCCTCGACCTCGGAGTGCTGGTATCGCTCCAACATGCGCGGGCCCCCGACCCGGACATGCTGCCCTTCCACTGACGCCGACACCCCTTCGGCCGGCGACGCCCGGAACTGTTCGGCAGGAGGAACCTGCAGCTGTCGCGCCTTGGCGGCCTCGACGATCGCTTTGCCCAACGGATGCTCGCTGTCCGACTCCACCGCCGCAGCCAGGGCAAGCACTTGGTCCTCGGTCGACGTACCGAGTGCGTGGACCGCGACAACCGTCGGCTCCCCCTGCGTCAATGTGCCGGTCTTGTCGAACAACACCGCGTCGACCGACCGCATGCGTTCAAGAGCGAGGCGGTCTTTGACCAATACGCCTGCACGCGCCGCGCGCTCGGTGGCGATCGCCACCACGAGAGGTATTGCCAGCCCCAGAGCGTGAGGGCACGCGATCACCAGCACGGTGATGGTGCGCACCACCGCGTCGTCGGTGGATCCGAGAACCGACCAGACAATTGCGGTGAGGGCTGCGGCACCGAGCGCGTACCAGAAGAGCCACGCGGCCGCGCGGTCGGCGAGGCGCTGCGCCCGCGACGACGAGTTCTGCGCCTCGGACACCAGTCGCTGGATACCCGCCAGCGCGGTGTCGTCACCGATGGCCGTGACACGAACGCGCAGAGCTGAATCGGTGGCGACGGTTCCGGCCACCACAGCGTCCCCGACCGTCCGGCGGATGGTGCGCGACTCGCCCGTCACCATCGACTCGTCGACCTCGGCGGTCCCGTCGATGATCGTTCCATCAGCCGGCACACTCGCTCCCGGACGCACGAGAACAACGTCGCCGAGACGGAGTTCCGCGGGAGGTACGAGCACCGTGGAGCCACCGTCGACCTTCTCGGCCTCGTCGGGCAACAGTGCGGCCAGCGAGTCGAGTGCTGACGTGGTCTGTGCCAGCGAACGCATCTCGATCCAGTGCCCGAGCAGCATGATGACGATCAGCAGCGCCAGCTCCCACCAGAAATCCAGATCATGGTGCAGCACATCGAGGCTCGCGCCCCATGAGGCAACGAACGCGACCGTGATGGCAAGAGCGATGAGCAGCATCATTCCGGGGGCCCGCGAGCGGATCTCGCCGACCGCGCCGCTGAGGAACGGGCGGCCGCCCCACACGAACATGACTGTGCCGAGCACCGGCGAGATCCACGCGACAAACCCGTGGGCGGGTAATTCGTAGCCGATGAGCATTGCGAACATGCTCGAAAATCCGACGACCGGGACTGCGAGCGCGAGCATGATCCAGAACAGTCGGCGGAACTGTCCGACGTGATCGCCGTGGCCGGAGTGCCCCGCGTGTCCCTCATGACCACCCTGATGGTCCATTCCCTCATGCGCTGCGTGATGTTCGGCGTGAGCCGAGTGATTGTGCATCGTGTCCATGTCCCGAATATATACCCCCCAGGGGTATGTGTCGAGGAGTTGTCTCAACAACAAAGGCGCTCCCGCCGAAGCGGGAGCGCCTGTGCTGGATCTTTCGATTTCGTGTGTGCGGTCAGGACCGCTGGAGCGACTTCATGGTGTCGATCTCCTGCTGCTGAGTCGCCGCAATCGACGTTGCGAGTTGCTTGGCGGCCTGGTTCTCACCGTCAGAAATCTCGGCGTCTGCCATCTCGATGGCGCCGGCGTGATGTTCGATCATCATCGCCAGCCAGGCCTGGTCGAACTCCGTGCCATTCTTGGCCGCCAGGTCATTCATCTCTTGCGCCGACATCATTCCGCTCATGGAGTCGTCGCCGTGATGCATGTCGCCTTGATCTCCACCCTCTGAGCTGGGATCAGGCTGGCCCCACTGCTTCAACCACTGGGCGAGCTGTTCCATCTCCGGACCCTGAGCCGACTCGATGGCATCAGCGAGTTGGACGACCTCGGGAGTGGTGGTGCGACCCTCGACCAGTCGGGCCATCTCCACGGCTTGTGCATGGTGGGGGTACATCATCTGCGCAAACATCACATCGGCGTCGTTGAACGCGGCGGCCTGTTCCGAAGTCGGTGCCGACGGAGTGGCAGATGTGGCAGACGACTGGTGGGACATCGAGCCCATGTCGTGGTCACCGTTGTCAGAACTGCACCCCGCAAAAAGCAGGGTGGCCGACGCCGCAATGCCGACGAGCGCGAAACCGGTTCGGCGAGAACGTATTTCGTACATGGTTATTCCTTCGAATGTTGATAGGGATCGGCGTGCGAAACACACACGCCGTGACGAGGACTCACCCGCGGGAAACGGGCGGGGGTCCATCAGATCCTCAAGATCGACAACTTATCGAGGGAGGGCGCGGCCCAGGGTGGGGCGCGAGAGGCGTACCTGCCGTTGCCAGGAACATGGATTCGCGGTGCGGCGTCGGCGCCTTGGTGTCCCAGAAGCCGACGCACGATCAGCAACACCGACGCAACGGTTATCAACGCCATGCAGAGGGCCAAGGCTGTATGCGTCGTCCAGTGGGTGCTGTCGGCTGCCATCGCCGGTGGGGCCATGGTTGTGTGGCCCGCATGCTCGTGGTGGGTGGTGACTGCGGCATGCGCGCCTGCGACCCCATGCGCCGGTGCGTGCACCATGGGCACCGAGTGCATGAGGAGAACTGCCAGTAGCGCTGCAAACGCTGACGCCGCCACAGTGGCCGTTGAGCCGACAACGGCGGGTTCAGTGCGCTGCGTACGCGTCATCTCACCCTCCTCGTGTCGGTCCCAATCGACTATACCCCCGTAGGGTACCGAAGCAAGTAGGTCGACTTGGACTAGAGCTACTCTGTGGCTTGGCGTATCGCAGGTTGCGTAGCGACCTGTTGTCCGGCCCGCGTGTTGATCCAGATCTTCCGGTCGCCATTCAGGACCACTCGGATGATGCCCCGGGTTTTGAGGTCGTGGTGCTCTTTGCACAGGCACTCGAAGTTCGCTTCGATTGACCACCCGCCGGCCATGGGGTTGGCATGGTTGAACGGCACGATGTGGTCGAGCTCGCATTTGTCCGCGGGCACGAAACAGCCCGGATACCGGCAATGCCCATCGAGCGCACGCACTATTCGAGCCAGTCTTGCCCCGGGTCGATACCGCAACGCGCCCGGCGGCGGCACACTCCAACCACCGTGGCCATCCTGATCGGGTGGCGCCTTCAGGGGCGGCGGCAGGCCCAGGTTCTTCTCCCCCAACACGATTCGACTTCCGCCGTCGACCGAGCTCATCAACACCGCCGTGATGTCGTCACGGGTGATCGCCGCGCCTGCGGCAGTGGTGAATAAGTCGAGAAGTCCCGAGACTGCCTTTTCCCCGATCGTCACCAAACCCCGCCACCTGGACCGAGTCGCCAACGACCGCGACTGCTCACAATCGAGCGGCCCGTACCCGAGCAGATATCCCGGATTCGATGACAACCCCAGCACGGTCGGCAGATCAACCACCAGCTCCGTCCATGCGCGAGGAGCCGACCGCGCCGTCTTCTGCTCTGCATCGGGCAGGTCGCGCGTGTCTGGTTTTGAGCTGACGGCTGATTCTGCGGGATCCGACGTCTCGGCGGCAACGGCTTCAGTCTGGCCATGGCTGATTGCGATCGCATCGAGCACCGCGTCCACTTGTCCAGCCCGATCGTCCGGCGCCATTTCATTGAGCTGCGCTTTGACCCGGACCGCTTCTTCCGCAGTGCATGCGGTGATCAAACTCGCCATCCCACCCGCACGCCGACGCACCACCACCCGCCGAGCCGGATCGGCTACCTCGTCATCGTCCGCGGCCTCCGGCTCGAACAACATCAGATGACGATCCAGTTCTTCGGCAAATGAGTTGTCACCCAACAGCATCGCGTCGTCCGCGAGCACACCGTCCAGGTCCATCAGCGCGTCCCGGTACCCCCGCGACGCCCGGTGATGCAGCGCCTTGAGCTTGCCGATGCTCACCTCACCGGCATTAAACGCCTCTGCCAACGCCGGCAGGTGATCCAGCAACCGCCGGCACCGCAACAGATGGTCAGCCTGACCCGTGGAGCACCGCCACGCCACCGCGATCTCACAGGCCGCTGCCCGAGTGCCGTTCTCGTCGTCATTGCTGGAGACATACCGGTAATACTCGAGGCCGTCATCGAGCCGCCGCGCCCACGCTCGATTGACCTCACGAACCCCAGACTGCACCCGCGACAACAACTTTGACGCCTCAGCGTCCATCGTGGTGGCCCCCGCCCAACTCATGATTCGAATATACATTCGAGGTCTGACAAGTCTTTGCGTCGAACGTCCGTTTCGAGTTCAAGCGAGACTTCACCGAGTGTGTGCCCATAACGACGTCTGCGCTGCCGACCAACGCGGCTGTCTACGGCACGTGCAGAGCCTTACCAACGGGTTGCCCGCGAACACAGGAGCAGCAATGACAGAGGCTGGTGATCCACTGCGACGAGTGCGGTTCTATGGTTTACAAGATCTCTTTGTCGGCTGGTACGTACCGAGGATGGCGCGGATCGCTCACGGTTTCAGCATCGGCGAACCCGCGACACACATCAACAACGTCGTGACTACCGCGAGATCGAACGGACCTCCCCGGAATTCGAAGGCGCCGGAAGCCGAGACTGACGAGCGTCGATGCTGCGAGACGTTGAGCCGATACTCAATCACACGTTGAAGCGGAACTCGACCACATCCCCGTCGGCCATCACGTAATCCTTGCCTTCCATCCGGACCTTGCCTGCAGCTTTTGCCGCAGCCATCGAGCCGGCGGCGTCGAGGTCGTCGAATGACACGATCTCGGCTTTGATGAAGCCCTTTTCGAAGTCGGTGTGGATGACACCTGCAGCCTTGGGAGCGGTGTCGCCCTTGTGAATTGTCCACGCGCGCGACTCTTTTGGTCCCGCGGTGAGGTAGGTCTGCAGCCCAAGGGTGTGGAATCCCGCGCGGGCCAGTGAATGCAGGCCGGGCTCGTCCTGGCCGATGGAGTCGAGAAGTTCCTGGGCATCCTCGGCGTCGAGCTCGAGCAACTCGCTCTCCACCTTTGCGTCCAGGAACACAGCGTCGGCCGGGGCCACAACAGCTTTGAGTTCAGCGATGCGGTCGGCGTCGGTGAGCACGGACTCATCGGCGTTGAACACGTAAAGGAACGGCTTGGTGGTCATCAGATGCAGCTCACGGAGTTTCGCGAAGTCCAGGGAGTCCTTTTGTGAAAACAGGGTCTTGCCTTCGTCGAGCACCTTCTGCGCGGCCTGGGCAGCCGCCACGACCTCGACGAGGTCCTTGTTCTTCCGCGAATCCTTCTCCAGCCGCGGCAGCGCCTTCTCGAGCGTCTGCATGTCGGCGAGGATGAGTTCGGTCTCGATCACCTCGATGTCGGACACCGGATCGACCCGGCCGTCCACGTGCACCACATCGTCATCGGCGAAGACACGCACCACCTGGCAGATGGCTTCGGCTTCGCGGATGTTGGCGAGAAATTGGTTACCCATACCCTCGCCCTCGGAGGCACCCTTGACGATGCCCGCGATGTCGACAAACGACACCGTGGCCGGCAGGATCCGCTCGCTGGAGAAGATCTCCGCGAGCCGGGCCAGCCGCGAGTCGGGCAACTCCACCACACCGATGTTGGGCTCGATCGTGGCGAACGGGTAGTTCGCGGCGAGCACATCGTTGCGGGTCAGCGCGTTGAAAAGGGTGGATTTGCCGACGTTGGGCAGTCCGACGATACCGAGGGTAAGACTCACAACCGACCAGTCTAGTTGCCGCCCGGAGCACGTCGGCGCGCCGTACGATCCCCGGCGCCGCGCAAGTGCCTACGTGGGTTCGGGATCGGCGGGCAATTCGTCCTTGGGAACCACCAGATCGTCGTCCTCTTCTTCCGCTTCCACCGTTTCGCCGGCGCGGATGGCGATCTGCTCGTCGAGGTACCTCAGGATCACCGTTCCCACCGCCGCGACCGGGACCGCCAGGAAGGCACCGACGATGCCGAACAGCGATCCACCGAGCGACACCGACAGCAAGACGATGACGGCATGCATGTTCATCGACCGCGATTGCAGCCACGGCTGCAGCACGTTTCCTTCCAACTGCTGTACGGCCACGATGATGCCCAGCACGATCAGGGCGGTCCACACACCGTTGCCCACCAAGGCCACCAACACCGCCAGCGCGCCGGCCACAAACGCACCGACAATCGGGATGAACCCGCCCATGAATGTGATGATGGCGAGCGCATACGCAAGTGGCACACCGAGAATCACCAGGCCGAGCCCGATCAGTACAGCGTCGATCAAGCTGACCAGCGCCTGGGTCCGGATGAAGGCACCCAGCGTCGACCACACCCTCGTCATCACCTCTGCGAGGTGCTCTGCGACCGGCTGGCCGCTCGTCCGGCGGAGCCACGGCACGAATCGCGGTCCGTCCTTGAGGAAGAAGAACACCAGGAAGATCACTGTGAACAGCGTGATCAGAACAGACGTCGCCGCGGTGACGCCGGAGAAGACACCCGAGGCGATGGTCGCGCTCGAATCCTGGATGCGGCTGGTGATGGCGTCCACGCCGTCGTTGAGCTGATCCTCGCTGAACCTGAACGGCGGACCGTGCAGCCACTCCTGCACCTTCTCGACACCCTCTGTGGCCTGGTTCGCCAGGTCGGTGGACTGGTCGACGACCGATGGTGCGATCGCTCCCATCACCCCGGACACCACCGCCAACGCCAGGACCAGGACCAAACCGGAGGCTGCGGCAGGCGCGACACCCTTGGACCGCAACCAACGCACGGGCGGCCACAGCACCGTGCAGACGATGATCGCGATGGCGATGGGCAACAGAATCGTCCACAACTTACCGATGGCCCACGCTGCGATCCACGCGGCGATCGTGATCAGGATGATCCGGAGACTGTGCTTGGCCGTCCACGCCATACCGTTGCCGATCACCCTGCCACGGGTGGGGTGAGACCGGCGGCGTGGACCGGTCACGGACTTGGTGACCTTGGGCCGAACTTGCTCCGACGCGTCGTCCGACGGTGTTGTTGCCATGGTGTGATCGTCACATATGAGGTCGACCGGGACCGAACTCGACATCGAACGGCTCACAGGATGTCGCCGATGCTCCGTACGGTTGTCACGAGGAGGTCATCATGCAGTCGATCCGTCGCGAACAGATTCTCGCTGCCCGGTGGTTCGCTCAGCAACTCGAACGCCCTGCCGGAACCGGTGACGACTGCGCTCTGCTCGACTTCGGTGTCCAGGACACCGGACCCGACGGCGCCCCTTGGGCTTTGACGATCCGGGGAATGTCAGCGGCCGCGATCGATGGTCTCACCGTCGCCTGGACGGTGCGTGGAGCGCCACACTATTACCGGCGGGCCGACCTCGGTGATGTCGCGGTGGCGGTCAGCCCCTACTCGCCACTGGATGCCGCCAAACGGATTTTCGACGCCAACAAGAAGTTCAAGGACGCGGGCGTCGACACCCTGGTGGCGCTGCGAGAGCTCGCCCATACGATGCGCGCCATCGTCACCGACACGATGGTGAAGGGCGAGATGTCGAGCCGGTTGACCACGGAGCTACCGGAGCACCACCTACGAGACTGCAAACCGTGCGGCGCGGTGCACCCACATGAGCAGACGTTTCGGCTCGCGGCTCTGCAGGCCGGTCTCGAACTGGTCCCGAACACCAGTCCACCGGTGTTGCACAGGGTGAAGGGGCTGCGGCCCAACGAATTCCGTAGGCCGGGCACCGATGCGTCCCCACGGTTCGACCTCATCCGCAACTACCTGCGGTTCTACGGTCCTTCCACGGCCCAAGAGGTGGCGGCGTTCTTGGACGCACCGGTGAAAGAAGTCAAAGCGTACTGGCCCGACGACATTCTCGATGTCGACGTGGAAGGTCAGGGCAAATCCGCGTTGGTCGACGCGATCGACCTACTGACCGATCCCCCACAGCCGACGGCTGTCCGTCTCGCCGGACCCTATGACGCTTTGCTGCAAGGACGGGATCGAGAGATGCTGGTTCCCGACATCGATCGCCGTAAAGCCGTGTGGCCGGTTCTGGGCAGACCGGGAGTGATTTTTGCCGCAGCCGAACCGGTGGGCACATGGCGTCCGGCCAAGGCGGGCAAGAAGCTTCGGATCAAGGTTGAGCCGTGGGTCCGTCACACCACCAAAATGCAGAAAGCCATCGCTGCCGAGGCCGAGAGATTGGCCCGGTTCCGAGGCGTCGAACTCGCCGGCATCGACACTGTGGAGTGATGCTCAGGCGCGTCGGCGCTGTAGCCAGCGGAACATCCCGCCGACCGCGTCGAGGTCTTGCTGCACCGGATCCACGTCCTTCGGCTGCGGCAGATCCGTACCCGTGGCGGGCCGGACCGACCCGGCAGAAGCGTTCTTCTCGGCCTCGATCGCCGACCGCACCGACTGTTCGCCGTAGAGACCCATCATGATCTCGACACCCCAGCCGGGAAACTGCGACAACGGCGCCTCTTTGCGTCCCCATCGTGTTACGTACATATTTCCACTCTGGCACGGGTTGGACGTTTTGTCCGCCTTTTCCTGCGCAAAGAGCCTGAAGGTCGGCCGCTACGGACCTGCCTTCGGAGCTGGTAGGTGATCTGGGACACAGCGTCTCACGGTGACCGGCAGGCTTGCGTGAGCGGCCTGGAACCCCCGTGACGGCCGCGTCCGATTCCCGCTAGTAAGAGCGTCGGAATACTGCCAGAGTGGTGCCATGCCCACCACCGCGATCAGTGCGAGCCAACTCGACTTTGACCGTTGCTTCCGCGCGCTACAGGCACGCGACTCCCGGTTCGACGGTCAGTTCTTCGTGGCGGTGCGCACCACCGGCATCTATTGCCGGCCATCGTGTCCGGCCATCACGCCCAAGCCTGGCAATGTCTCGTTTGTCCTGACCGCCGCGGCCGCCCAGCAGAACGGTTATCGCGCCTGCCGTCGTTGCCTCCCCGATGCCGTCCCGGGTTCGCCGCGCTGGAACATCAACTCCGACCTCGCCTCACGCGCCATGCGGCTGATCGAGGACGGCATCGTGGACCGGGGCGGCGTGAACGGCCTGGCGGAGCACCTCGGATACTCCCCACGTCAACTCGGGCGGGTTCTCGGCGAACAGATCGGCGCCGGACCACTCGCCCTGGCCAGGGCCTACCGGGCCACCACCGCGCGGATGCTCATCCAGTGCACCACGATGCCGATGTCGGACATCGCATTCGCCGCCGGCTTCGCCAGCATCCGGCAGTTCAACGACACGGTGCGTGAGGTGTTCGCCCAGACGCCCACCGCTCTGCGTGCCAAAGGTGCCACCAACGCACCCGGTGCCACCGGCAGTGCTGTCACACTCAAACTCGCTGTCCGCCAACCATTCACACCGCCCTGGTTGCAGTGGTTCCTGTCCGGTCACGCCGTTGCGGGTGTGGAGAGCTGGGATGGCCGTATCTACCGGCGTTCGATGTCGCTTCCGCACGGGCCGGTGATCGTGGGCCTGGAGATCTTGTCCGATCATGTCCGCGCCGACCTCCGGTTGCACGACATGCGCGACCTGGGGGTCGCGGTGCATCGCATCCGGCAGTTGCTGGATCTTGACGCCGACGTGGCCGCGGCCAACGAGGTCCTCACGGCGGATCCTGCTCTGGCACCCCTGGTCGCCGAACGCCCGGGCATCCGGGCCCCCGGATGTACCGACGCCTTCGAAGTTCTCTTACGTACGATGATCGGCCAGCAGATCTCCTTACCTGCCGCACGGACCCACGCCGCCAAACTGGTTGCGGCCTTGGGGGAACCGCTGACCGAACCGGACGGCGACATCACCCACCTCTTCCCCAAGGCCGACGCGGTGGCCGAGCGAGGGATGCAGGTGCTCACCGGACCGGCCGCCCGCACCTCGGCCATCGTCGACGTGAGCCGAGCCGTAGCCGACGGTCACCTCACCATCCATCCCGGGATGCCGGCAGCAGAGGTACGTACCCACCTACTCGCCCAACGCGGAATCGGTTCGTGGACGGCGGACTACGTGACGATGCGCCTGCTCAACAACCCCGATGTGTTGCTCAGCACCGACCTGGTGCTCAAACGCTCGGCTCAGGACCTGGGGATCGATCTCGGCGCCACCGGACACTGGTCGCCGTGGCGCTCGTACGCATCGATGCACCTGTGGGCCCATGCACTCGCGCGAACGGTCCCGATGCTGGCGCCCGCACCCACCTCCATACCTGCACCCACGAGAGAGAAAATCTGATGAGTACAGCCGCCTGGTCCACCATCTCGACACCCACCGGACCGTTCACCATGATCGTCGACAGCGACGGTCAGGTGCTCGCCTCCGGGTGGTCCGACGACCCCGAATACCTCAAAGCCCTTGTCCACAAGTCGATCCGTCCGCTGACGTTGGTGGACAAGCCCGATCTGGGTGATGTCACCACTGCCGCGAAGACCTACCACCAAGGCGACGTGACGGCCATCGACAACATCCCCGTCCGGCAACGATCGGGTGAGTTCCTCGAACATGCCTGGGACGTGCTGCGAGAAGTGCCCGCCGGGGCTCCGGTCAGCTACGCGGAGTACGCCGCCCGCAGCGGCAGGCCCGCCGCGATCCGCGCTGCTGCGAGCGCATGTGCCCGCAACGCCGCGGCCCTGTTCGTCCCTTGTCATCGAGTGCTGCGTACCGACAAGACCCTCGGGGGTTTCCGGTACGGCCTCGACGTCAAACGATGGCTGATCGCCCACGAAGAACGGGCCTGAGACCACCGCGCCTCCCCGACGATGTCCGACCCGTGATGCACCATCGACACCATGGGTACCACCGCAGTTCTGCTGCTCGTCCTCGGGCTGGTGATCGGCTTCGCGCTCGGGTGGTTTGTGCACGCCGGCCGATCCAACACCGAAGTGGCTGTCGCGCGGGCGGAGGCCGAAGCCGCGCACGCCAATCACGAATTGCTGGTCCGATCGTTGTCGGCAGCCAGCGAGGATGCCGCCCGTCGCCAGTCCGGGGCGATCGGGCAGCAGGTCTCGCACATCGTCGGCCCGCTGCGTGACACGCTCGACTCGCTCGCGGGCGAACTGCGCCGCACCGAACGCAACCGCATCGCGGCCTACGCGGGCCTTTCCGAGCAGGTCACCGGAATGCGCCAGACCACAGCACATCTGGGGTCGCAGGCCGAACAATTGGCCGGTGCGCTGCGTTCCCCACAAGCCCGCGGACGGTGGGGCGAGCTGCACCTCGAGCGCGTGATCGAGGCGGCGGGTCTGCAGCGGCACTGCGACTTCACGACGCAGGCTGCCGGAACCACCAACGACTCGAGCCGCGTCCGGCCCGACCTCGTGGTGCATCTTCCCGGAGGCAAAGACATCGTCATCGATGCCAAGGTCCCGTTGTCGGCATATCTGGACGCCTCTGAGAGCACCGACCCGACCGCACGCGCCCAGGGCTACCGCGCCCACGCCCGCGCTTTGCGCGCCCACGTTCAGCACCTGTCGTCGAAGTCCTACTGGGAATCAGTCGACAGCTCACCCGAGTTCGTGGTCCTGTTCGTCCCGGGCGAGGCCATCCTGGAGATGGCGTGCCGCGCCGACCCAGACCTCCTCGACTTCGGATTCGACCAGAACGTCGTGATCGCCACCCCCACCAATCTGGTGGCCCTGCTTCGGACGATCGCGCTGGGCTGGCGCCAGGAAGCTCTGACCCGAGACGCCCAGCAGATCCACCATCTCGGCAAAGAGTTGTATCAGCGCATCGGAATGGTGACCCGCCACCTCGACAAGCTCGGGGGTTCGCTGTCGAAGGCCGTGGACTCCTACAACGGTGCGATCGGCACCATCGATTCACGGATCACCGTCACCGCGCGCAAGCTCTCCGAACTCGACGCATTCGCAGATCTCGATGACCTCGCCCCGCCGGTTCCGATAGACGCCCAGCCCAGACGCACCGGTGCAGGCCTGGTCTGACCTGCACCGACCGGTCGTCTTGGAATGGACAACACGACTTGGAAGACCCCGTCGCACCGCTTCCTAGTCATCTTCAAGCCCAGTCCAAGCGGCAGACGACACAGTGATTCCAGTTCCCTTCAAAACCTGGAGTCCTTCACATGTATGTCAGCCGCGTTCGTCAGACACCGCCATCCGGAACTCTTCGCAGCGCCGGTGTGGTCAGTGGCTGGCTCCTGACCACCGCCGCCGTGGGAGCCCTCGCATTCGCGGTCGGAGACAACGCCGACCAGGAGCTGACCGGCCAGGTGATCACACCTGCGGCGACCGTCGCCGCCCACGTCGAACCCGCGAACACCGGCTCGGTCGGCAGTGTCCTCACACACGCAAAGGTCACCGCGGCCGTCGTGAACGCGACTCGGACCACCGGGCAACAGCCGGCCTGCAGCAGAGTCGGCTCGACCGACCACGTGCGCAGCCTGCTCACTCGGGAACGAGCCGTGCAGTCGTCGAGCCGGCGCGGACCGCGGACTCTGGCGCGAGCCGCGGACTTCACGTGCCCGCACGCCATCGCCGCGACGTTCACGGGAACCCGAGTGGGGAGCGTTCCCGGGTCGGGTCTGCCGGGCCGGGCCTCGCTCGACGGCCCCCGTTAGCGATACTCGCCACAGCCGATCCGTCGGGTTCGTTACCGGGTTTCTCAGGGTTTACCGGTACGGTCGACATGTGATTTCTGGCCCGCGCTCTCGCTCGGGGGTTCCCCTCGATGAGCAATCCGCACTTCCCACCGCACCCGGGGTTCCGTGGTGGGGCGCGGTGTTGCTCGCCGGTGGCCTGACGGTGTTGGGCGCGATCCTCGCGCTCGCCGGTGACGAAACCAGTCTCGGGTTCGGATTCCGGGCCCTTTATGTGATCGGATGCATCGCGGCGGTACTCGCGGTACGCCGACGTGCGCTCTTCACCGCCGTCACACAACCCCCGCTCATCCTGTTCGTCGTCGCGGTTGTGACCCTCTACTTCCTGGTGTCGGACAGTGACTCCGGCGTGAAGCGGCTGATCTTCAACGTGGCTCTTCCGGTTGCCAAGCTCTTTCCTCTGATGGGCTGGACCTTTGTCGCGGTGCTCGCGATCGCGGCGGCCCGGGTATGGCTGACTCATCCCAAGAAGACTGTGGTCCTCACCAAGAGCGATCGACGCCCGGCCACGGGTCGACGCCCTGCCGCATCCACGGACACTCCGCCACGAACCCGTGCAAGCCGGTCCGGCGAGTCGACGCCACCCGCAGCAACCACCTCGCGGTCGCGAAGTGGCCAAGCGCCTCGCGCCGGCACCGCCCGATCCACCGAGCCGCCCGAACGCGCTGCCAACCGGGCATCGGATCCGGCTGCAGCCCCTCGCCGCCGCCGGGCTGTTCCGGAAGCCCCCGAGCCGCGTCGTCGGCGTGCATCGTCATACGACGACCCACCGCCGCCGGGTGCACGGGCCTACCGGGCACCCGATGATCTGACCAACGCCCCCAGGCTCCGGTACCGCGAACCCAGCTGAGTCCCCTGGGTCAGCACGCGTCCGCGACGTGGGTTCTGAGCCAGTCGCCGAGGAGTCCTGCCACCGCATCCACCCTGGCGGGCCAGTCCATGGCCTGCGCATCTGCCTCGTCGCTGACCACCTTGACCAGGCGGCAGAGCGCCCCGAACTCTCCGGCAGCCCGGGCGATCGCGAAACCCTCCATGTCGACCAGCGCCGCCCGATGCGCCAGCGCATCGCGGTGAGCTGGGTCGGCCACAAAGGTGTCTCCGGTGGCCAGTTCGCTGCCGTCCCCGTCAGGCAGTTCGATCCGGTCCACCACCGGGTATCCCATCGCGGTGAGAGCGGCACTGCTGATGTCGTGTTGATGCACCACCGATGGCACGTACAGGCCGGCCGTCGAAGGCCGGAGAGCTCCGGCGGTGCCCACGTTGATCACGGTCACCGACGCGGGGTCGGGATGGGCCGCCAACGACCGGGTCACCGCGATCGAAGCAGCGACCTTGCCGATCCCACAGATGAGCAACGGCAGTTCGGCAGGCACATGGGCTGCCTCTGATCGGGTGGCCGACACCACCAGGATGTTGCTCAACGCGCCAGCTCCAGCGTGCGGCGGGCCGCCCGGCCCAGTTCGACCCCGTAGTGCGGACCATGGCCGGCCGCGTGCACGGCCAGCGGATGCAACTGATGCAACGCAATCCGCTCGTACCAACCGGGTTCCAGCGGGTGGGTGTCCTGATACCCCTCGATGACCGACCCCAACTCCGGGCAGCCGAACAACGCCAACATCGCCAGATCTGTCTCACGGTGTCCGCCGTGCGCCGCAGGATCGATCATCACCACCCCTTTCGATGTCCACATCACGTTTCCGTTCCACAGATCACCATGGATTCGTGCCGCGCGCTCGCCGTCGTCGAACGCCCCACTGGCGATCACCTCGCACGCCGCTCTGGTGTCCGATTCGTCGGCCGCACCAAGGTTTCCCGCGGACACCGCATCGTCGAGAAATGGGAGCACTCGCTGGCGGGCGTAGAAGGCGCCCCACGTGGCGGTCGGGTCTGACGGCATGGGTCGCCGGCCGATGAACATCTGGCCGTCGAAATCAGGTGGCCCGCTTCCGAATTGATCAGCCCCCGCATCATGCATTCTCGCCAGGGCGGACCCGAAGTCGCGGGCGGCGGCCTTGCCGGGCGCCGATGTCGGCACTCTGGCCAAGGTGATGTGATCGGCTCCCACATCCAACACCCGCACGACAGGAGCTCCGGCGGCGGCGAGCCACCGGAGACCGGCCGCCTCGGCCATGAAGAAATCGGGGTGCACTCCGGGCTGATGCTTGCGGTACTCGTCTGCGCTCACCCGTCCAGCGTGCCGGATCACCGTAGGGCGCACTACCATCGCCTCATGACCAGCCTGCAGAAGCGCATCATCACCGAGCTCGAGGTGTCGGACACCATCGACCCCGGAGCAGAAGTGGAACGGCGAGTAGCCTTCCTCAAGCAGTACCTGAAGGCTGCGGGCTCGGCAGGATTCATCCTCGGAATCAGCGGCGGTCAGGACTCCTGCCTCACCGGCAAACTGTGCCAGCTGGCGGTCGAGGGCCTGCGATCAGAAGGAACCGAAGCCACCTTCGTCGCCGTAAGGCTTCCCTACGGCGAACAAGCCGACGAAGACGACGCCCAGATCGCATTGTCGTTCATCGCGCCAGACCGATCGGTGGTGTGCAACGTCAAACCGGGATCAGACGCCACTGCCGAGGAAGTCGTCCAGACGATCGGCGAACCGCTCGAAGACCTGGTCCGCGGCAACATCAAGGCCCGCGAACGCATGGTGCTGCAGTACGCCATCGCCGCTCACGACAACCTCCTGGTGGTCGGTACCGATCACGCGGCGGAGGCCGTCACCGGATTCTTCACCAAGTACGGCGACGGGGGCGTGGACATCACTCCCCTCACCGGATTGACCAAACGACAAGGGGCACAGATCCTCCGGCATCTCGGTGCACCAGACTCGGTGACCTCGAAGGTTCCCACCGCCGACCTCGAAGATGATCGGCCGGCGTTGCCGGACGAAGAGGTGCTGGGTGTCACCTACAGCCAGATCGACGACTACCTCGAGGGCCACGAGGTGGACGGTCAGGTGGCCGAGCGGATCGAATCACTGTTTCTGCGCACCCGCCACAAGCGAACGGTACCGGTCAGCCCTTTTGACGACTGGTGGACGAGCTAGTATTCGAATCCGACTGCACGGCAAGAGCTTCGAAGTTGCGACCACTCACTCTCGCCAGCTGGTCGAACCGGTTGTTGGCAATACGCATGACCACCTCGTACGGCAGGGCGAACTTGCGGGCCACCCAGTAGCCGAACCGGATGTCCAGCGAGGTGTACACCATGAACTGGTTTTTGCGCACCCCGCGCAAAATGGCCTGCGCGGCGCGCTCGGGAGAGACGGCCACCTTGTGGAAATGCCCGATCTCCCGCTGAACCTTTGGGTTGTCCCGGTCGATACCGGCGATGTCGACGGTGTTGACCAGTGGCGTGTCGACACCGCCGGGGCACACCAGCGAGACCCCGATCTTGTGGCGGCGCAGGTCCATTCGTAACACCTCGGACACGCCGCGCACCCCGAACTTGCTGGCGCTGTATGCCGCGTGCCAGGGCAGTGCGAGCAGCCCCGCCGCCGACGACACATTGACCAGATGGCCCCCACGGCCACGGCGCACGATCTGCGGAACGAAACACTCGATGATGTGGATCGGGCCCATCAAGTTGACGTCGACCATTTTCTTCCAGTGACGGTGCTCCAGGTTTTCCACTGTGCCCCAAGCGGATACACCGGCGATGTTCATCACCACGTCCATCACACCGACCTCGGCGTCCACCTGCTGGGCGAACCGGCGCACCCACTCGTAGTCCGAGACGTCACCGGGACGATGGAACAGGATCTTGCCGTCGGCGCGCTTGATCTCTGCGACGGTCTCGTCGAGATTGTCGGCGGCGATGTCGGTGAGCACGAGCGCTGCACCCTCACACGCGGCCGCGACGGCCGTGGCTTTGCCGATCCCGCTCCCCGCACCGGTAATCAGGACACGCCTGCCCTGCAAGGTGGGCACTGGAGCCTTCATCACCAACAGATCTCGAACACTCATGACCCAACCCTACGGGTCACGTCCGTACTCAGATAGGGAGTTTGCCGCCAAACATCTCGTAGACGACTGACAACATCGCCTGCAGTACCTGGGATGCGGCGTCACTTCCCTCGCTGGACAGCAGACCCTCGATGGCCTCGGGATCGTCGGTCTGCGTCAGCTGACCGAGCAGCGGCAGAATCGCCTGCAGACCACTCAGATCGATTCCCTCACTCTGCTCGGTGGTGGGTGTTGTGGACTGCTGACCGGCCAGAGGCAACTGCGGGAACCCGATACCCGGTGAGGGAGTCGTGGTGGTCGTCTTCGGTGTTGTCGAGGGCGTGGTTGCCTTCGGGGTGCCCGTCGAGGGGGTCGTCGTCGACCGCGCAGGTGTTGACGGGGTGGTCACCGACGGCGCCGTGGTGGAGGGCGCGGTGGTCGGCGGCGTGGTCGTCGAAGGTGCGGCCGGGGCGACCGGCGATGCCGCCGGTGTGGTCGGCTGCGTACCCGCGGCGGAGGGCGCGGCCGTCGTCGGCGAGGTTCCGGTCGTCGACGCCGTAGCAGTGGTAGGCGTGGTGCCCGTGGTGGGGGCGGTCGCCGGGGCCGGTGCGGTGGCACCGGTCAGCAAGTACCTGATGGCGCCGTCGACGATGGCGATGGCGTACTTGAGCTGGCCCTCAGCACCCGACAACGCAGCTGCATCAGCCGGGTTCGACAGGTTGCCCAGCTCGGCGAAGACGTCCGGCACCTTCGTCAGGTTGACGGCCGCAATGTCCGCGCGGGTCTGCAGTCCGTCCTGCGCGCCGGCGTAGTTCGCGGGCGCAAACCCTGCACTCTTGAATGCGTCACGCATCTGCTCGGCGGCCTTGCGCCCCTTGCCCGACTGCACCTCGTTCACGGCGGCGTCAGGAATGGGCAGTTCGGGCACGATGATGTGGAAGCCGCTCTTACCCGCATCTGTGCCAGGCGAGGTCGAGTCCGCGTGGATGTTCACGGCCAGGTCTGCATTCGAGGCGTTGGCCGCGTTGGCCCGCTCATCGATGCACCCTCCCCACCCGGCGTCATCCTGGCGACTCAGGACAACCTTGGCGCCCTGGCTCTCGAGCCCAGCCTTGACCAGCTGGGTGATGTCCCAGTTGACCTTGTGCTCGGGCACCCCATCAGGGCTGGTGGCACCGGTGGTCTGGCACGGCTTGGTGCCTCCACGCCCGTCGGGAACCGGCTTGTTCAGGTCGTTGCCCGCAGCCGATCCCTGATGTCCGGGGTCGAGGAAAACAGTCTTGCCTGCCAGCGTGTTCCCTTGTGGCGGTGCAGGTTCGGCATTGGCCGCTGTGGGCATCGCGATCAGGGAGGCCGCAACAGCCAGGGAGGTGAGCCCGGCGACGCGGAGGTTCTTCTTGGTCACGGTGTTCCTTTCGAGTACGCCTGAAATTTGAGTCCGAGTTCCACCCGATGGGCGCAACATCAGTCACAATATTCACTTCAGTAACAGTCAAGCAGTAGTTGAGACTTTTGGGAAATTGCCGACCTGCAGCTCAGAAACCGTTGTTGGCTTGTGATCTGGTCGATGCGTAACTGTGCGGCGGCACAGGTCGTGACAGGCAGATCCGCAGGTACCCTGCGCTACCGCAGGTAGCGGGTGAGGCTGAGCATGGCCTGCTTGTCGACGTCGCCGTCGGCGCGAGCGTCCAGCAGGACCCGGCGCACCTGTTCCTCGTCGATGCCCACCCCGATCACCACGAGTTCGGCACGCCGTGGCTCGTCCTTCTCCCAACGTTGGGCGTGAACCGTCACGTAGTTCCCCACGGTGTGCAGGACGTACTTCTGTCGATGCCCCACCACGTCGAAAAAGACGAATCCCTTGATTCGGAACACACCCGCAGGCGGTTGTTCGAGAAAGGTCGCCAGCGCCCGCGGGTTCATCGGGGCGCTCTCGGTCACGGACACCGACTGGTAGTCGTGGTGCAGGTGTCCGCAATGCTCCTCGCTGCCGTCTTCGCCGGCCAGATCCTCGGCCAGCAGCAGCTCGTCGAGACCCAGCTGTCGCGGCGCCTTGTCATCCACGGGCTTCTCGTCGGCATCCAACAGCAGCTCGACGTCGATCGCGGAGTCGCTGGTCGCGACGATCGGCGCCGTGGCGTTTCGCTCGCGTAGCCGGTCGCGCACGGCGTCGACCGACGATTCCTGGGCCAGGTCCACCTTGTTCATCACGATAATGTCGGCGAGCGCCACATGCTGATCGATCTGCGGATGACGCTCCCGTGTGGCCTCATAATTCGCCGCATCGACCAAGTAGACGAGACCGCCGTACTCGATTCGCGGATGAGTGCTCGCCGCGACCATCCGCACCAGATTGCGCGGCTCGGCCAGGCCGCTCGCCTCCACCACGATCAGGTCCAGAGCGGCGCGCGGAGTGGTCAGCGCAGCAAAGGTGGCCTCCAGTCCCTCGTCGTCGACTGTGCAGCACATGCAGCCATTGCCGAGCGCCACCGTGCCGTCGACCTGACCCGCCACCAGCATCGCGTCGATGTTCACCGCTCCGAAGTCGTTGACCACCACCCCGATTCGCAGACCGGCCCGGTTGCGGAGGAGGTGGTTGAGCAGTGTTGTCTTGCCGGCGCCCAAGAACCCCGCGACTATCAGAACGGGAACGGTCTTCATCGCTCCGGTCCGGCGAGGCAGTCGCGGCAGACGACAACGAGGTCTCTGCCGTCGGCGTCGGGATAGTTGGCGACGTTCTTGGTGGCTGCGCCACACCGCGTGCAATGGCCGATGACCTTTGCGTGGTCAGAGAAGTCGACGCTCATTCGCTTGTCGAAGACGTAGAGCGAGCCCTCCCACAAGCCGTCGTCGCCGAATTGTTCGCCGTACCGGACGATTCCGCCGTCCAGCTGATACACCTCACCGAACCCGCGGTTGCGCATCAGAACCGACAGCACCTCGCACCGCACACCGCCGGTGCAGTAGGTGACAACGGGCTTGTCCTTGAGGTGGTCGTAGTCACCGCGCTCGATGACCTCCAAAAAGTCGCGGGTGGTCTGCGTCGGTGGCACCACCGCGTCGCGGAAACGACCGATTTGCGCCTCGATCGCGTTTCGGCCATCGAAGAACACGACGTCGTCTCCGCGGTCCGCGACCAGTTGATGGAGAGCCTCGGGCGTGAGGTGCGCACCCCCGCCGACGACGCCGCTGTCATCGACCCGCACTTCGTCCGGCGCCCCGAATGTGACGATCTCCGGACGGACCTTGACACTGAGGCGAGGAAAATCGTCGCCGGCGCCGTCGGACCACTTGATGTCTGCATTTTTGAACGCCGGATACGCCCGGGTGCCGCGGACGTAGCGCTTTACCGCGGTGATGTCGCCGCCGACGGTGCTGTTGATGCCGTGCTCGGAGATGATGATCCGGCCCGTCACGCCCGCCGACTCGCATAAAGTTTGCTGCCAAAGGCGGATTGCCTCTGGATCGGCCAGCGGCGTGAAGACGTAGAACAGCACGATCTTGGGTGTCGACACACGGGTAAGGGTACGGACATGTGGAACAGATCGATCGCCGTGGCCATCGCAGCCGTCGCGACCGCGGTGGTGCTCGGCGGCTGCTTTCCGGAGGACGGCCCCACCCGCACGGAACTGCCGCCCACCGACGAATTGTCCACCGAGCAATCGGTGACCTCCACCACCACGACCACACGGAGCACCACGGCCGGGCGATCACAGGGCTTCACCGTTGCCACTGCGATCAGCACCGCGCCCCGCGTAGACAACAGCATGTATCACCAGGCCGCGCAGACACAGGACGGTCCGATAGAGGACACCTCGCAGTTTCATTTCGCGACCGCAGACGGCGCGGTCAACTGCTCCACCGTGCAGCGTGACCGGCCCACTCTTGCGTGCGAGCCCACCAACCCCACCGGCGGCTCCACGACCACCCGCGACTACTGCAACTGGGAGGCCGACTACGTTGTCCTCACCGACACCCCCACCCAGGGGACCTGTGCCGACACACCGTGGGTGTGGGTTCGGGGCTCGGTGCTGCCCACCGGCTCCACCATCTCCGTCGGCACCTTCCAATGTCTGAACGACGATTCCGGCCTGTACTGCCTGAACACCCGATCACTCAACGGGTTTGCCCTGCGCGGCGGTGAGTACCGAGCCTTGTCCGGCGCCGATCCGGCCCCCGCCGCGCTGACCGACGGCGGTGAGGAATCCACCGCCACACCCGGGCGCTAGCCGGATACACTCGGCACACGAATCGGGCCGCTGCCTGACCAACTCCAGCTGAGCCCGAGTGCTCCAGTCGAGCCTGAAAGGTGACGGCCATGACCTATCCCCCGCCGTACGAGCCACCCTCCAACGATCCGCTGCGCAAACAGGATCCGGGCGCCGGCGACAATCCGCCGCCCGCGGACCCCGGATTCGGCTACCAGCAGCCCGGATTCGGCCAGCCCGACTACGGTCAGCAGGGCTACGGCCAGCCGAATTATGGGCAGCAGGGCTACGGCCAGCCGAGCTACGGTCAGGTGCCTGGGTACAACCCGGCGGGGTATCCCTACACCCCCGTCGCCCAGACCAACACCAGTGCGGTGATCTCGCTGGTGCTGGGCATCGGCGCATTTGTGCTCGTGTGCGGCCTGGTCAGCATTCCCGCGGTGATCTTCGGCAACAAGGCGATCAAAGAGATCGACCAATCTCAGGGAACGCAGAGCGGCAAGGGCATGGCGCAGGCCGGACAGATCCTCGGCTGGATCGGAATCGCGATCTCGGTGATAGGGATCATCGGCTTTGTCATCCTGGTCGCGGCAAGCTCCGGATCGAGCTGACCACCGCCACTCAGGCGGTCAATTACTCGGCAATCCCGAGAACTCGATGACCGCGATCAAGTCGTCGAGAGCTTGGCAGAGTGCATCGATACGCTCTGCAGTCGTCGGAGCAGACAGAATGCGCAGTCGATCGGCCGGGCCGAGACCCAGCCGCACAGCAGTGCCGTAGACCTTCGTCTCCACGGTCTCGTCGTTGTCGAGCGGTTCGATGAGGCGATCGCCGACCGCGATTCCCCGGATCCGCATCAGCGCTTCGGCCAACGAGTCGAGTCGGTGGACCACCGGCTGGAGGTCGAGGTTCAGCTCGTCGGTCTGCGGCGTCGGCCACAGCTCGATGTCGGCCTTCGGATACGGGTCGTCGGGCAGCCATGACCTCACCCGGAAGCGTTCGGTACCCACGCACGACAGGTGATAGCGGCCATCGGGACGTGGACTGCACTCCTCTATGGAGGCAAGAGTGCCGACGTCGACGCGTTCTTCGCCGCCGCCCACCTCGTGGCCTCGGGCGATCAGGACGACGCCAAAGGTGTTGTCGCCGTCCGCGGACGTGCAGTCGACGACCATCGTCCGGTAGCGAGGTTCGAACACCTGCAAGCTCAACGGTTCGCCGGGCAGCAGCGTCATCCCCAGCGGAAACATCGGGTGTGCGCTCATGTCACCCAGCATGCCTGGCTGCGGGCACCTCAGAACACCCGGATCCCAGCGCGTCGCCGCAGCCGCACGTCCAATACCTGAGCCCGCATCATCAGCTTCAGCACGGGCGCAAGACGATCAACCACTGCCATCACCCGCCGGATGTCGTCGAAGGCACGCTGCTGAGCGGGCGACCAGCGAAGACCCATCTCGTCACGGAATGGCTGGGGCAGGCTGCCCGTGGTCATGAACAGGTAGGGCTTTCCGAGCGTCAAGTGGAGCAAGGTGCCCACCGGACCCACGTGACCTCTCAGGAAACTGAGGTCCGCGATGGCCAGTAGATGCTCGCGCACCGCAGGGTCGATGCGGATCGATCCGAGTTGCTCTTCCCAGTAGCGCTCGAATTGTTCTCGGTCGGCCGGCCACATGTGCGGTCGCACATTGAGAGTTGTCCCCAATGTGGCCGCGTCTTGATAGATGGCATCAGCCTGCTCAGGAGGTATCGGTCCGTACAGAAACTCGTATTGGTCGACGAACCAGCGGTACAGGCACGCGGCAACCCACAGTTGGAGACGCGGGTCGTTGGCGCTGTACTTCACGGGACTGTCTGCGGTGGACACCACTTGCTTATGAACGGAGCGAAGTTGCTCTCGCACGAAGTTTCTGTCCCCTTCGTCGCCCATCACCGCGACGGCGAGAAAAGAAAAAGTCGTGCGGGCCCGTTTCACCGGATGAATGAAGACATTCCCAGAGTCGACCCGGCTTTCCCGAACGCCGCGGCCCACAGGCGCGATCGCCAATTGCATGATGACGTTCGCCGTGTTGTTCGCGCTGCCCATGAGGGTCAGCAAATCCGCAGTTCTCGTGGGTGTCCGCACCGGTTCCCCCCTATTTCAGGGTGATGATGCCCGATGTCACCTGTTGTCGGCAGCGAACTCGCGGATCAATGCATCACAGAATGCAGGTAGGTCGTCTGGCTTGCGGCTGGTGATCAGTGTGTTCGAACCCGCATTGTCGACAACCACTTCCTCATCGGTCCACTGCCCACCGGCGTTGGTGATGTCGGTGCGCAGGCTGGGCCACGATGTCAGCTTGCGGTCGGACACCACACCGGCCTCGATGAGCGTCCACGGGGCATGACAGATCGCGGCTACCGGTTTGCCCTCGGTGAAGAAGCCGGAGATGAACTTGACGGCTTCGTCGTTCATCCGCAAATTGTCGGGATTTGCGACACCGCCCGGCAGGACCAAGGCATCGAAGTCCGCAGAGGGAACCTCGGCGACCACCTTGTCGACGGGGAATTGGTCAGCTTTGTCGAGATGGTTGAAAGCCTGGATCTGCCCTGATTCAAGGGAGACAAGAGACGGTGTTCCGCCGGCTGTCTTGACCGCCTCCCAGGGTTCGGTGAGTTCGACCTGTTCGACACCCTCCGGCGCCACCAAGAATGCGATCTTCTGACCACTCAGTTCGTTTGCCATTGCAACCTCCAGGTCAAAGCGTTGTGCACGTGTGCTTTTGGCGCGTTCTGCACTCGCCGAGCCGGATACCCGGCCCACCATGCCGACAAACAAGCGCCTACCGAGAAACTGTCTGCTGATTGGGCCTAGACGTGAGCTACATCACAGTCTTACCGTGGGGTATGGCATCCAAGACGTATAGCAAACCAGTGATTCACCATTGTCCAGCCTGCGGCCAGCAGATGGAGGTTGAGGTGAAAGAGTTCCGGACGTTCGGGGGCGACACTCACAAGACCAAGACAGAGCCGCACTGCATCAATCCGAATTGCGTCGCCAAACACCATTGAGAGCGACGTTCCCGTCGGTCGAATCCACTTCTACTGACGAGTAGTACCGGCTACACCGGATGCGCGATTGCCAGCGGTCCGCGAAAGCCCTTGCTCGACTTCTCCATACATAATTCAAACCCGTCTCGGGGCCGGGCGATGGACAGCTGCGACTGTAACGGACTGAGAACATGTTCCTATACGGAAATATGACCGACGCACCCGAGACGGACTCAGAGGTCGACCTCGGTCAACTTCTCCAGCGTGTCTCCGCAGGAGACGAAGCGGCGTTTCGGCGATTGCACGACGCCACCCGAGCACGTCTGTTCGGGTTGATCTACAAGACCGTTCGGGATCTCGGGTACGCCGAGGAAACCCTGCAAGAGGTTTACATCGAGGTATGGCAGAAGGCCGGTCAGTACCAGCCGGAGATGGGTAGGCCGCTGTCCTGGCTCATGATGATCTGCCACCGGCGGGCGATCGACCGGGTGAGGGCAGAAGAACGGCTACGCAAGAAGACCGCGGTTCTTGCGATGTTCTCGGTCGACATCCCGCAGGGCGGGGCCGATGAGCCCCTCTTGCTGCGCGAGGAGCACCTTCAGATCCGGCGGCACCTCAGCAAACTGTCGAGCCGTCAGCGTCAGAGCATCGACATGGTGTACTTCGCCAACCTGACGCACGGAGAGACCGCGAAGCGTCTGGGCATCTTGGTGCCGACTCTCAAGACCCGTCTTCGCGACGGGATCTTGCGGCTGAGGTCGCAAATCCACGCCGAGGCGTGATCTCGCCCATCTGATCCGTCGCCGAAAACCGGTACCGAGGTTCGGCACCGGCCCTTCGGGGTACGGAGTGGTCATGGTCAGACCACACACCCCGGAGCGCGCGCGCTGAACGTCGAAATCGTCTACGTGTCGGCCGGCGTCGCGCTGCTACTCGCTGCGACCGTTCCCCGACTCTTCCGAGACCGCGCCTTGTCGGCCCCGATGATCGTCCTCGCGATCGGAGCGATCACCGGACTCATCGTCGGGGACACCGGAACCGATCCGGTCTCGCCGTTATCCCATCCGGCCGTGGCCGAGTATCTCACCGAAGCCTGCGTCATCGTGGCGTTGATGGGTGTGGGACTGGCCATCGACCGCCCACTCAACTGGCGCACCTGGAGTTCCACCTGGCGCCTGTTGCTCATCGCGATGCCGCTGTGCATCGCGGGGGTCGCGGTACTCGGTTGGTGGGCCGCCGCCCTCACCCCCGCCGCTGCGGTCCTGCTCGGAGCGGCCCTGGCGCCCACCGACCCAGTGCTGGCGTCAGACGTCCAGGTGGAGGGGCCGACCTCGGGCGAGGGCTCCCATCAGGAGGACGATGAGGTCCGATTCGCGCTGACATCCGAGGCCGGCCTGAACGACGCACTCGCATTCCCGTTCGTGTATCTGGCGATATTCCTGGCGACCAAAGGGCCGATCGAGAACTGGATCGTGCCGTGGCTGGCGTGGGAGCTGGTCGGCAAGATCGTGATCGGTGGTCTGGTCGGCTGGTTCGCCGGGGACCTGCTCGGCCGCGGATTCTTTCGTTTCCCGATCAAACACGCGCGGTTGGCCGATCGCGGTGAGCCGATCGTCGCACTGGCCGCTACTTTCGCGGTGTACGGCCTCACCGAACTCGTCGGCGGCTACGGCTTCCTGGCGGTGTTCGCCTGCGCACTGGCCATCCGCAACGTCGAACGGTCCAGCGGTTACCACGAGGAGATGCACAGTCTCATCGAACAACTCGAGCACGTTCTGACTTTGGTTGTGCTGCTTCTCGTGGGCGCCGCCCTCACCTCTGGGCTGCTGGCCGAACTGACCTGGGGCGGCGTCTTGGTGGGTGTGGCCCTGGTGTTTGTCATACGACCCGTGGTCGGGTGGCTGTCGCTGCAGGGTTGCGCCGACCTCGGCCCCAAAGAACGCAGGGCCACCGCGTTCTTCGGGGTCCGGGGCATCGGCTCGATCTACTACCTCGCCTACGCGGTCGCCGAGACCGACCTGCCGCAGGCGAACATGCTTTGGGCCACACTGTCTTTCACGATCGTGCTTTCGGTGGTGGTGCACGGCGTGAGCGCCGCGAGGGTGATGCGCCTGCTCGAAGGCGAACGCGATGACGCTGCCGCCGCGGACCGAGATCCGAAGCAGTGAGCCACCCCGCGAACTCAGGTTCCCTTGACGTTGAGTACTTGACGCAGTTCGAACTCGATGTCCACGAGCTCTCGCGCGTCACGCATGACAACGTCGATGTCCTTGTAGGCCGCCGGGATCTCGTCGATCCAGTCGGGTCCGTGCCGGTATTCGATGCCGACCATCGCCTTGTCGAGATCTGCCTCGGTGAACCGGCGCTTGGCTTCGGTACGGGAGAACCGGCGACCGGCCCCGTGCGGAGCCGAGCACAAGCCCGAAGCATTCCCCTTGCCGCGCACGACATATGAGCGGGTGCCCATGGAACCCGGGATCACACCACGCACACCCTCGTGTGCATCGATGGCTCCCTTACGGGTCAGCCACACGTCCTTACCCGCATGGCGTTCCTGAACGGTGTAGTTGTGGTGGCAGTTCACCGAGTCCGTCGCAATGTCGGCAGGATCGCCGTCGTGGCCGATCCACTGCGCGAACACCTGTCGGAAGCGATCCATCATCTCCGCGCGGTTCTCGAACGCGAATCGCTGGGCCCACGACAGGTCGGTCAGGTACGCGTCGAACTGCGGTGTCTGCGCCGGCAGGTAGGCGAGATCGGCGTTGGGTAGCCCGATATGCCACTGCTTGCACAACTTCTGAGCGATCTTGATGTGCTTCTGGGCGATCTTGTTGCCGACGCCTCGCGAACCCGAGTGGAGAAACAGCCAGACGCCACCGACGTTGTCGATGCACAACTCGATGAAGTGATTGCCGCCTCCGAGCGAGCCGAGTTGCTCACGCCACTTGGGTGAGTGGGACAGATCCACCCGATCGCTCACGGCGTCCGCGGCCAGCGACGCCACTCGTTCCGCGGTGAACGGGAACCGGTCGAGCGAAAGGTTGTAGTTACCCGGCGACAGCGGGATTGCCGATTCGATCGATGCCCGCAGCACCGACAGATCATGGCCGGCGAGGTCGTCCTCGCTGTATCGGGTTCGCAGTGCGATCATTCCGCAGCCGATGTCGACGCCGACTGCTGCGGGAATCACCGCGTCGATGGTGGGGATGACAGTTCCCACGGCAGAACCCTTGCCTGAGTGGGCATCTGGCATGAGGGCGACATGTGGGTGGACAAACGGCATCGACGCGGTCTCTTTCGCCTGTTCGATCGTGTTGTCGTCGATGTGCGAAGCGAACGACAGGAGTTTGAACGAGTCGATACGTCGGGGCTTTCCCGCATTGCTGTCCATATGTCGGACACTATCGCCGGGGTCAAACCCTTTACGGCCGACAAATGGAAGGTGACCGGTCAGGTGGTGGGTGGCCTGTCACGTGGCCCGCGTCGGTTGATACCGCCGGATCAAGCCGACCACAAGTGCAGCCGCTCCGGCCAATCCGAAGATCACGACCTCGCTGGTCTGGTCTCCGCGCGCGGACTCGCATGCCTGCACTTGGCTGGTGTTGTCGCCGAGCCCGAGACTGTTGGCGGAGTTGTCGCCGAGATACCGATCGGCCAGTGCCCGGGTCAGGTCCTTGGTGGTGTCGCCCAGGTTGAACTCGGAGTCCTTTGCCGCCGCCGACGAGTCGTCTTTCAGCGCCCAACTCCCGCAGCCCGTGCCCTGCGAGTTGTCCACCGGCCAGAACGCGAACGCTGCAGCCACGACGAGCAGTATCGCCGCCGCGATGAGGAACACCCGACCCGGTTGCCCAGATCTCTTCGACAGGTTCACGGCGGCGGGGTCCTTTCACGAACGAACGTCTTCCTTGATTCCTCGTTCATGATCGCAAAGTTGTTACCGGCGGGCTTCGCGCGGCCCACAAACAAACAATCCACCTGCCGACGACGAGTGTCGTGACAGGTGGATCATCTTGTTTCAACGGTGGAGCTAAGGGGACTCGAACCCCTGACCCCCACACTGCCAGTGTGGTGCGCTACCAGCTGCGCCATAGCCCCGTATTCGGTTTTTGCACCCACGCCAGGTTGTTTGCCCTGGTGCTGCGTGCTCGATCGAAATTACACCATCGGCGCGAACCCGGCCAAATCCGCTGTAGCGGCGACTTCGGCCGGGTTCTCCCCCGCGTTCACTGGGGTGCGATGTTGTCAGTTGTTTGCGCCGCCGAGGATCTGATCGACCCAGCCGGTTCCGTTGGTGATGGTGACCTTCTTGCCGTCCTGCAACACGCTGGGAGTTCCGACCTGACCGTCGAGAGCCTTGGCAAGCTGGGTCTGCGACTCGTCGGCGATGGACTCGGCAGCCTGCACCTGAGTGCCGTCCGCGATGCACTGCTGGGTGGCCTCCGATGCGCCGACTTCCTTGGCGAACCCGGCCAGCGTCTGGTTGTCGTGGTCGTCGCCGCCCTCCTTCGGCTGCACCGCGAAGAGCTTGGAATGGAACGCAAGTTTCACGTCCTGGTTCTCGGCGTCGGCGACGCACTTCATCGCGCCCGCTGCCCGAGAGCTGTAGTCACCCGACCCCGACTGCTCGTTGAGGAAGGTCAGCATGTGGAACCGCACCTGCAGCTGGCCGCTGTTGACGGCGTCGGTGATCGTCTGGCCGGATTGCTTCTCAACGCTGGCGCACGCCGGGCATTGGAAGTCCTCGAACATGTCGATGGTGTGCGGAGCCGTCGGGCTACCCACCACGAAGGTCGCAGAATTGGACAACACGGCGCTGTCGGCACCGCCCTTGTTGCGCTGGCTGTTCCAGATGATGCCGCCGATGACCACCGCCGCGATCACCAACACCGCGAGGCCGGCGAGCACATACGTGGTGGTGCTCGATTGCGCCTGGGGCTGGTACTTCGACTTCGCAGTCTTGGGAGCGGGTCGCTTGTTGTTGCTACTCAATGCTTTTCCTCGGTTGCCATTTCATCATCTACACCCGCGGCCGTCGCGGGGTCGTTGGAGTCATCGTCGTGGTCGTCGCGGGCCACCCGTGGTCGCGAGCCCGGGCCGAGCGCCAGGTGGCTTCGCGGGAAAACGATCAACCACGCTGCCAGTGCCAAGAACCCGACATCTCGAAGAATCTCGGTGAGATAGTTCCGCCACGACACATCGGCTTCCCCACCGCCTCCGAAACAACCGCAGTCGATCGTGTAGCCCCGTGCCCACACCGACACGATGGCCGCGATCAGCAGCACCAGCAACACCGCCGAGGCGATGGCCGCCGGACGTACGGCCAACCCGATCAACAGCAGCAGTCCCAACGCGATCTCAGCCATGGGTAGCACCAGCGACACCGCGTACGCGGTCGAATCCGGAAAGAGGTGATACGCCTTCACCGCGATCTCGGACTGGTCGGGATCAACCGCCTTGATGCCGCCGGCGATCAGCCAAACCGCCGCCAAGCCGATACGAACCGGCACGCTCACGACGTATCTCCACACGCGCACCAGCCTAACGACCACCGCCTGAGAGGTCGCTTAGCAAAAGCGGGCAGCTTCAGACACGTGCGAAGCGGAGATCTACAGGTACCGGCCGATACCATCTCGTGGTGACCATTCCAGGTACCCCGGACCAGACACCGCATCCTGCTGACGTTGGTGTGGAAGAGGTCGGGCACACCCACGCCAACGTGGCAGGCGGTCGACTCCGCGCCGCGACATTCGGCGCGATGGACGGCCTGGTCACCAACATCAGCCTCGTCGCCGGTGTCGGCGCGTCAGGCGCCAGTGGCCACACCATCGTGCTCAGCGGAGTCGCCGGGCTGGTGGCCGGAGCGTTCTCCATGGCCCTCGGCGAGTTCGCCTCGGTCTCCACCCAGAACGAGCAGGTGGACGCCGAGGTAGCTGTCGAGCGTCGTGAAATGCGCAAACATCCGCAGGAAGAACTGCGCGAATTGGTCGAAGCGTTCATCGAGATGGGGATGTCGGAGCAGACTGCGACGGCGGCGGCCGCCGAGATCCACCAGGACACCGACAAGGCCGTGAGCCTGCACCTGACGCAGGAACTCGGCGTCGATCCCGACGAGAAGCCGTCGCCGAAGGTGGCCGCGGTCTCGTCGTTTGTGATGTTCTCGATCGGCGCGGTGCTCCCGCTGATCCCCTATCTACTCGGGTTCGAATCGCTCACAGCGGGATTGCTCGTGGGTGCCTTCGGTTTGATCTTGGTCGGTGGGCTGGCTGCCCGGATCACCGGCCGGCCGATCTGGAAAGGCGCGCTGCGACAACTCCTTTTCGGTGTCATCGCGGCCGGCGCCACCTATCTCGTCGGGTTCGCGATCGGGGTGCCCGCGGGCGGCTGACCCAGTCCACGCACGGCCTTGCGTGTCGCGCTTCGGTTCGAACCGGAGCGGGGCGCACAAGACCGTGCGGCGTCTGGTCTCTCAGCTCGATCCGAGCACACCGTCCACCAGTTCCTGGGCCTCGTTCTGAACCTGAGCCAGATGGTCTGAGCCGTTGAAGGATTCGGCGTAGATCTTGTACACGTCTTCGGTACCCGAAGGCCGGGCCGCAAACCACGCGTTCTTGGTGGTCACCTTCAGACCACCGATCTTCGCGCCGTTACCCGGCGCCTCGGTGAGCACTGCGGTGATCTCCTCGCCGGCCAACTCGGTCGCCTTGACCTGCTCGGCCGACAGCTTGCCGAGCACCGCTTTCTGCTCGCGGGTGGCTGGGGCGTCGCGCCGCGCATACGCGGGCGACCCGCCGTATTGCTCGGCCAGCTGCGCATACCGTTCGGACGGTGAAATGCCGGTGACGGCAAGGATTTCCGAGGCCAACAACGCCATGATGATGCCGTCCTTGTCGGTGGTCCACACCTGCCCGTTCTTGCGAAGGAATGACGCGCCCGCGCTTTCCTCACCACCGAAACCGACCGAACCGTCGAGCAGTCCGGGCACAAACCACTTGAAACCCACCGGCACCTCTACGAGCTGCCTGCCGATCCCCGCGACCACCCGATCGATCATCGACGAGGACACGAGGGTCTTCCCCACTGCCGCATCCTTCGGCCAGTCGGGCCGGTGGGTGAACAGGTAGTCGATGGCAACCGCGAGGAAGTGGTTCGGATTCATCAGGCCACCGTCGGGAGTGACGATGCCGTGCCGGTCGGAGTCGGCGTCGTTGCCGGTGGCGATCTGAAAGGAGTCCCGCGCGTCGATCAGCGATGCCATCGCGTTCGCGGAACTGCAATCCATCCGGATCTTGCCGTCGGTGTCGAGTGTCATGAACGAAAACGTGGGATCCACAATGGGATTGACGACAGTCAGTCGTTCCAGCGTGTAGCGCGCACCCAGCTCAGCCCAATACCCGACTGACGCGCCGCCCATCGGATCGGCACCGATACGCACACCGGAGTTCCTGATGATGTCCATGTCGACCACAGAATTGAGGTCGTCCACATAATTGGCGCCGAAGTCATAGGTCCCGTAGAACTCGGACTCCTTGGCCCGCTCGAACGGGATTCGTCTGACGCTGCCCAGACCGCTCTGCAACAACTCGTTGGCGCGAGCGGCGACCTGCGAGGTGATGTCGGTGTCGGCAGGTCCACCGTTGGGCGGGTTGTACTTGAAGCCGCCGTCGCGTGGAGGGTTGTGGGACGGCGTGACGACGATCCCATCGGCACTCGGTCCCCCGCCGCGGTTGTGCGTGAGAATCGCATGACTCAACGCCGGTGTCGGAGTGAATCGGTCTTTGTTGTCCACCAGGACACGGACATCGTTGGCCACCAGGACTTCGATGGCCGTCTGCCATGCGGGCAGCGACAACGCGTGGGTGTCGCGGGCGATGAAGAGCGGTCCGGTGATGCCGGCGACGGTGCGGTACTCGACGATCGCCTGGGTGGTCGCGATGATGTGGTCCTCGTTGAACGCACCGTCGAGACTGGAACCGCGGTGGCCCGACGTGCCGAAAACGACTTGCTGGGAAGGGTTTTCCGGGTCAGGCTTTTCCGAGTAGTAGGCGTCGATCACCGCCGACACATCAATCAGATCTTCCGGTAGTGCCAGGGTCCCCGCACGCGGGTGAGCCATTGAAAATCCTTCCGGTTGTCTGCGACCGGCCGGCGGGCGGCGGTCACAATCCTCGGCGTCTTTGACTGGACCTCTGAATTCTGCCACCGATCGCGGTCGCCATGGGGTTGGCGCGGGTTACACTCCTCCCGAACACCGCTCCAAACGTCTGGGCGGACGACCTCGGTCGGGGTGACGGAGGCACATCAATGCGCGTTCACACGCAGTTTCGGCGTGGGCTGGGAGTGAAGGTCGCGGCCGCCGTCTTCGCAACCGCCGCCGCCATCGGGTTCACCGCTGCGCCCGCAAGCGCTGCCCCGTTCATGCCTGCCACCGATTCGGATCCGTTCTATGCAGAGCCGGCGGGCATCGAGGGTGCAGCCAACGGTGACGTGCTCCGCGTGCAACCGCTGCCGAGTCCGTTCCCCGGCTCCAGCGCCCAGAAGGTGTTGTTCCGCAGTACCAATTCGCAGGGTGAGCCGATTGCCGCTGTCACGACGGTCATTGTCCCCGACGGCGGGGCCCGCCACGACCTGCTGTCGTATCAGCCGTTCACCAACTCGCTCGGGCCGCAGTGCGCGCCGTCGCATCAGATCTTCCGTGGCGGTTTGCAGGAGCAGCAACTCATCGGTCTGGCGCTGGCGCGTGGAGTCGCGGTGAACATTCCCGACCACCTCGGACCGACCAGCGCATACGGGGCGGCCCGACTCGGCGGCACCATCACGCTGGACTCCATCAGGGCCGTCCAGTCGAGTCCCGGATTCCGGGTCGGCGATTCTCGCACGGTCCTGGCCGGGTATTCGGGTGGAGCCATGGCCACTGCCTACGCAGGCGTGTTGGCGCCCACGTACGCCCCGGAGCTCGATCTCGTCGGTCTGTCCGCAGGTGGCACACCGGTGAACCTCGAAGCGATCGCCCGCACGCTGGGGGTGGCTCCGAACCCGCTGTTCGGCCTGGGCTTCGCAGCCTCCCTCGGGCTCGAACGCGAGTACCCGAACGAGGTGTCGCTGTCTGATCAACTGAACGATCGGGGGGCGGCGCTGGCCAATCAGATCCGCAACGCGTGCACCGACCAGATCATCGATGCCGGCGCCGACATGAAGATCGCCGACGTGGTCAACACGGGGACCCTCGCCAACACCCAGGCCGGGGTCGATGCCCTCAACCGCAACAGCGTCCAGATGTTCCCAGGCGCGCCGCGAATGCCGGTGCTGCTCTACCAAGGCGCCGATGACCAGCTCACTCCCACGTCCCGGGTGCTGGCCACCGCTGCACACTGGTGCCGACAGGGAACGCGGGTACAGACGGTGATCGTCCCCGGTGACCACGGCTCCACCATCGCGTCCGGTGTCCCGATCGCATTGAGCTATCTCAACGACCGCCTGGCAGGGGCGCCGGCACCCAGCACATGCTGATACCCGGTTTGCCGGTGGCGGCGTCGGTCTTGGTGTTGCCCGGTGGCACCGACACCTCGACAACACCGTTCAGCCGACGCCAACCCGCGCCGATGCGGATGTACCCGTTCACGTTGTCGCTGCGTGCGCTTCCGCGAGTGGTGGTGCACCAGGCCGTCTACGACGTCCACGGGTGGAACGGCGAGCACAACAGTCCCCTTGCTCCGGCCCAAGCCGCCTTGGACCACCTCATCGACGGGCACCCGGATTGCCCGGTGATCCTGGTCGGCCATTCGATGGGCGGCAGGGTCGCCGCACACCTCGCCGCCGACAAGCGGGTGGCCGGCGTCCTCGCCTTGGCGCCATGGTGGCAGCACGCGGATTGGGAGTACATCCACGGCGAGGCACGGGTCTTGGCGCTGCACGGGACTGCCGACCAGCGAACGTATTCGGCCCGAACGGAAAAGGGCATCACCCAACTCCGCGAACGTGGGGTCGACGCCGAGTTCGTGCCGATCGAGGGCGGCGGTCACGCCATGCTCGACCACGTCTGGACGTGGCAATCGACCGCTCTCACTTTCGTCCGCAGCTTCCTGTAGTCGAAGTTCGCGCCACCTACGACGAAACGCCCCGGTTGCAACCGGAGCGTTTCGAAGTAATCGGCGCGAATTTCGGCCTAAGGGGTCAGCGGCAGCGGTCAGCCGACGTAGTCGAACGTGTCGGGGTTCGGGCCGACCCGACCGTCCTCGCCCTTGTCGAGCGCGTCGATCGTGGCAACTGCGTCGCTGTCGAGTTCGAAGTCGAACAGCGCGAAGTTCTCTTGCACCCGCTTCGGGGTCACCGACTTCGGGAAGATGATGTCGCCGCGCTGAATGTGCCAGCGCAACACAACCTGTGCCGGAGTCTTGCTGACCTCGGCGGCCAGGTCGGTGATCACCGGATCGTCGAGCACCTTGCCCTGCGCGATCGGTGACCAGGCCTCGGTCGCGATGCCGTGGTCCTTGCCGTACTTGCGCACGGTGTCGTTGGCCAGATACGGGTGAACCTCGATTTGATTGACCGCCGGCACCAGTTCGGTCTCCTTGGCGAGCCGCTCGAGGTGCTCCACCTGGAAGTTCGACACACCCACGGACTTCGATCGGCCCGACTTCGCGAACTCGATCATCGTGTTCCAGGTGGAGACGTAGTCGCCGCCGTACTGGGTGGGCAGCGGCCAGTGGATGAGGAACAGGTCGATGTAGTCGAACCCGAGATCGGACAGGGTGGTGTCGAACGCTTTACGCGCAGCATCGGGCTCGTGGAACGAGTTGTTCAGTTTGCTCGTCACGAATATCTCGTCGCGCGGGATGCCCGAGGCGCGAATGCCTTCGCCCACCTCTTTTTCGTTGCCGTACATCTCTGCGGTGTCGATGTGCCGGTAGCCGATGTCGAGTGCCGTCTTGACCGCATCGGCGGTGTCTTCGGGTTTGATCTGGAACACGCCAAATCCCAGCTGCGGAATGGTGTTCCCGTCGTTGAGAGTGATGTTCGGAACCTGAGTCATCGTCGTACTCTCCTCATTGGTTGTGCCCTGGACACAGAAACGGGGAGAGAACCATTGTTTGGTTCTCCCCCCGAATCCGTGATCTGACGGTGGAGCTGCCGGGAATCGAACCCGGGTCCTTCGCCGTTTCAGCAGGGCTTCTCCGTGTGCAGTTCGCTAAGCCTCTACTCGGATCTCTCGGTCACGCGAACAAGCCGAGATGACGATCCCAGTCGCTGTTTGATGTCCCATTGCGGTCCGCGACCGCCCGCAACGGTTAGCTCTCTGAATGATGCCGGTACCCGGGGCGAGAGCTCACCCGGGCCGACAGACCAGCCGTCGCTTAGGCAGCGAGGGCGTAGTCGCGCTGATTCTTATCGGCGCTTAATTGGTTGCTATGACGCTTACGGTGGTCTCTAGCCTGCACCGACACGCTTCCCCTACCTTGACGCACGCAGTCGAAACCGTTCAGCCCCTCGATAGGTTCCACCGCACCGAAGTACGGCAGACATACATCGTAACAAGCACTGCGGCCCGAATCATTCCCATTCCGATTCGGGCCGCAGTGTCGTCACCCTCTCGGGCGCTGTGATCAGGCCGGCTGCACGGCTGTACCGATCACTGCCAGTGCCTCGGCGAGCGGGTCACGCGAGGTGATCACCTTCTCTGCCGAGTCGAGCACCACGTCGACCACCTCGGGAAGTTGCGGTGCCACCACGCCCACGCTCTCGACGACGGCCGTTGCGATCTCGACTGCGTCCGCTGCCTGATCGACCAACGGATCCGACGTCTGATCGACCGTCGAATCGATGGACGCCATCGGAGTGTCGCCTGCCGGCGAATCGTTCACCGCCGACTCCCGCAACCACGTACTCACGTATTCCGAACCCGTACGCCCCGACGAATCGGCAGGCTGGTCGAAATAGCTGACGTGACTCGGCCCCGGGTACCAGTAGCTGGGTTCGGTTGCCATCGTCACGAGGCCGAGATTGTCTCGGAGGCCGGCCTCCCTCTCGTACTGGAGTCTTGCCTCCCAGGAGACGGGCAGATCCACCACGAAGCCGAGCACTCCGGAGACAGACAAATCGTCCGGGGTGGGCACGGCCAGTGATGGCGAACTGTTCTTCTCCACCGCCTGGCCGAGCGACTCCGAACCCGACAGCCAGTCCGGCGTGGCGAGTACGTACGCACCGGTCCGCAGTGCCGTAAGGGCAAGTGCGTTCCCGAGATCAGACGCAATGCCTGACGGGTCGGTGGTGTCGATGTGCATCTGTTCGGCGATGTTCGCGCCCGTCCGGACCACCTGTGCATCCTCGGGGATCGAGCACGCGAAGTCGCCTGTCTCACAGAGAGATACGACCCGACCGGTGAGCGCGCCGAATCCGGTCGATCCAGCCGACCCGATGCCGCCGCCGACCGCGACCTCAGTGGTATCGGACAACGTGCGAGCCCCGTTAAGCGGCGCCCGAAGGCCCGGCGCCCCGGGTACGAGACCCGTACCGGCGGCACGGTTGGGATCGGAGATCAGGTACACGCCGCGTACCCGGCCGGGCGCCACGGGCCCACGGTTCTCACCGATGTCCGCGGCGACCTTGTGTGCGATATCGGCGCCCTGGCTGTAACCGACGATTGCGATGTCGGTCCCCGGTCCGCATTGCGCTCCGATCTGGCGGATCTGGGCGTTGGTGGCCTCGACTCCTCGCGCAGAGGAATTGGCGTATGTGGTCCCGTCGGCGGTGTAGCCGAAGTCTGCCGGATACGGGACATAGGTGGTTTGCATTTCCCCTGGTGGCACCCCACGCCCGGCTTCTTCGATCGTGGGGGCCAGAACTCCGGCCTGTTGGTGCGGGTCCCGGTTGACGCTCGAGTCGAGCGTGCCCGGTACCACCACCACGTGCAGGTCTGGACAGTCACTGATCGGCCGGGCCGATGCGACCTGCGGTGTGGCGGTCAGCGAGATCGCCGCCGCCGCTACCGCGGCAACGCCCAGCACAGAACCCCGTAAACGGCGTCTGGCCGGCAAAGAGGTGAGACCACCGGTGTGGCCTCGCGTTCGATTCATGCTCGGTTGCTCCTGTTTTGACACGCACCACAAAGGGCGTCATGTTCTTTACGATGTGCCCGAAAACGGCCGATTGGCCACCCGCATCAACGAGGGCTTTCGGAGAAATCACACATGGCGATCATCTGTCATCCGATTGAACGGCGCGCGGCGAGAAAGGCACGCGCACACAAATTGCTGGGCGCGACAGGTGAACGCAATCGTTCGCGTCGGCTCAGCACTTGAGGTTTGGGCCACCGAGACCCATGAATGTGATCTTCATCGCCCGAAGCGGTCCGGGACACGGCGGACCGTGCGATGAGGTAGTTCGTGTCCGCTTGCGGCCGAGCGACTCTCGGCCGGCGCCCGATCACCCGCCGGGCGAAGAGCCATGGCTGTGCGCGCGGAACCCACGAACAAATCGCAGAAAAAAGCACGGTGGACAAATCGATGAATTGCCCAAGATCAATTCAGGCGGCGACGCCGAATATGCGGTGGCTGTTTTTAACGCATTCCCTTGACGCGCCGACCCAATTCGCGAGTGACCTCGCGTTCGGCGTCGCGACGGGCCAGATCGTGCCGTTTATCGTGAGCCTGTTTACCGCGCGCCAGCGCCAATTCCACCTTGACCTTGCCATCGCTGAAATACATCGACAGCGGTACCAGGGTCAGGTTGCCATCACGGATTTTCCCGATCAGGCCATCGATCTCGCGGCGGTGCAAAAGCAGTTTGCGATTGCGGCGGGGAGCGTGGTTTGTCCACGAACCGTTGCCGTACTCCGGGATGTGAAGGCCCCGCAACCACACCTCGCCGTTGTCGACGGTGGCGAAGGCATCGACCAGTGACGCCTTACCATCGCGCAGGCTCTTCACCTCGGTGCCCAGCAACGCGACGCCCGCCTCGTAGGTGTCGAGAATGGCGTAGTTGTGCCGCGCCTTACGGTTCGTCGCAATCGCCTTGCGACCCTTTTCCTTCATCGATTCACCTACCTTCGTCCCGTCTTCTGGCGCTTGTGGTGCGCCGAGCTGTTCATTTCACCGAGCCACGCAACACTACACACGCTGCGTCTGGACGTCGCGTGATTTGTCTACCGGCTGAGAACGGCCGGGTCACTCGCGGACGTAGTACCGCAGCGTGCCGTATGCCGTCACGCTCGAGAGCACCACGCCGATGATGATCAGCCACGGAGCCACGAACAACACATCGGCCGTCTGGATCTTGGCCAGGATGTTCACCCCATAGAGGTCTTGCAGTGCCCGGTCAAAGAACAACGCCTTGGCTCCGAATAGTCCCGCGATGGCCAGCAGTGAACCCACCACGGTCGCGACCACCGCTTCGAGGAGGAACGGCAGCTGGGTGTACCAGCGTGTCGCACCCACCAGGCGCATGATGCCCACTTCCGTCCGTCGGGTGTAGGCAGCCACCTGAACAGTGTTGGCGATCAACAAGATCGCGGCGATCGCTTGCACCAGCGCGATGGCGAAGGCAGCGTTACGTGCCCCGTCGAGGACGCTGAAGATCCGTTTGACCAGCTCGCGTTGATCGAGGACGCCGTCCACTCCGTCGGCGTCCTTGAACTGATCGAGGACCGCACCGAACTGGTTCGGGTCTGCCATCCTGACCTTGAACGACGCGGGAAGAGTGTTCTCCCGCACCAGTGCGGCGATGTCCGGGTTGTTCGCGAACGTCTTGGTCTTGGCGTCTTTGAACGCCTCGGCGCGGTCGATGTACTGCACCGACTCCACGCCACGGGCAGCTTCGATCTGCTCCCGCAGCGGCGCACATGGCGCGGCCTTGCAGTCGGGGTCGGCGTCGGTCACCGGATCGGAGATGAAGATCTGCATCTCCACCCGGTCGAGGAAGATGTCCTGGGTCTTGTCGGCCATCTGCACCACCAGCAACCCGGCGCCGAACATGCCCAGCGTGATCGCGGTGGTGATGGTCATCGCCATGGTCATCGTGACGTTGCGGCGCAGTCCGTTCAGGACCTCGCTCAATATGAAACTCGCGCGCATGTGAGTTCGGGTGTCCTCCCGGTCGGGACTACAGAAGTAGGTGAAGTCGAAGGGTCGGAGTCGGCTCAGCCGCCGAGCCCGTAGACGCCATGGGCGTCGTCACGGGTGAGACGGCCGTTGCTGAACTCGAGCACACGGCGCCGCATCGCATCGACGATCTGGCGGTCGTGTGTTGCCATCACCACCGTGGTCCCGCGTCGGTTCACCCGATCGAGCACCTCGACGATCTCCCGGCTGGTGTCGGGATCCAGGTTGCCGGTGGGCTCGTCCGCGAGCAGCAGCAGCGGCCGGTTCGCGATGGCGCGGGCGATGGCAACCCGCTGCATCTCACCGCCGGAGAGCTCATAAGGCATGCGATCTGCTTTGCCGGACAGACCGACGTACTCGAGAACTTCCGGAACCACCTTCGACACGGTGCTCTTCGGTTTACCGATCACCTCGAGGGCGAACGCGACGTTCTCGGCCACCGACTTCTGCTGCAGCAACCGGAAGTCCTGGAATACACATCCGATGGACTGGCGAAGCTTCGGCACGCGTCTGCCCGGCAGTTTGTTCACGTGGAAATCGCCCACATACACATCACCCGAGGTGGGTTTGTCTTCCTTCAACAGGAGCCGGAAGAAGGTGGATTTACCTGATCCGGAGGGGCCGATGAGAAACGCGAAATCGCCCTTGTCCACCTCGAGAGAAAGATCTCGCAAGGCGGGCCTGGTCGATGCCTTGTATTGCATCGTCACATTCTTGACGCTGATCACGGTCTGCCAGTGTAACCACGGATCTTGGCCATCCGGCTCAGACTTGCCCGGGCCCGGGGACCGGGATCACCTCGCGATGCTGGGGGTGGGGATCTCCAATCCCGGGATCAGCCCGCCCCGGGGCTGCTCGGTCTGCGTGGGGACCGTGGTATCGATGGTCGACGAGCTCGAGGACGGCCCGACCTCCACGGACGACTCGGTGGTCTCGGGCGTGGTCGTCGTAGCGGTTGTCGTCTCCTCTGTGGTCTCCGGAGGCGGCGGTGTGGTGGTGGGGACCTGTTGCTGCCGGCTGGTCGTCGCCTGCGCCTTCTCGTCGTCGAGATTGCTGTAGTACTCCGACCGCTGGCCATACAGGAGCATCGCGCCGATGAACAGCAACACCAACGCTGCTGTGGTGGTACGAACCCTGCCTCCGAAGAGTGTGCGCGGGATCCGGTGCCACCACGCTGGGCGGTCCTCGGCCTCTGTGCCGGCCGGCGTGGGCGTACCGCCGGCGGGGATGTTCGCCGAGTTCAACGGCTCGTTGTCCGGGTTCTGTTGGTTGTCGGTCATCGGCTTCCCTCCTCGGCTGCGACGGGTGACACGGAATCGGTTTCGATGACGCTGCCCGGGGCCAGTGCGATACCGGCGCGACCGAATGCCCGGACGATGCGCGAGCGGAGGTCGCGGCTCACCTCGAACTGTTTGCCCGGCAGGGTGCGGGCGACGATGCGGACCGTCATGGTGTCCACCTCGATGTCGATCACACCCATCGCGGTCGGCTCATCGAGCAACAGGTTGCGGGTCCGGGAGTCGGTGAACGCCTGGTGTCCGATCTGGGCGATGAGGTCGTTCACCTTGCTCATGTCGGCACCGATCGGCAACGGGATGTCCACCACCGAGCGCGCCCAGTCCTTCGACAGATTGATGGCCTTGACGATCTGGCCGTTGGGGATGGTGATCATCTCGCCATCGGCGGAGCGCAGTTTGGTGATGCGCAGTGTGACGTCCTCCACCGTCCCCTCGGCGGGTTCGGTCGCGCCGACGATGGCCAGGCTGACCACGTCTCCGAACCCGTACTGCTTCTCGGTGATGATGAAGAATCCGGAAAGCAGGTCCTGCACGATGCGCTGCGCACCGAAACCGAGTGCCGCACCCAGCACTGTCGCGGGCGCGACGAACCCGGTGATGGGGACGTTGAACTGCCGCACGACGTTGAAGCCGGCGATGATGTAGACGATCGCGATCGCCGCCCAGGCGAGGATCTGCGCCACCGAGTGGCGATGCTTGATCGCCTCCGAGCGCACGAGAGCATCGGATTCGGTGAACTGCGAGTCGATGCGCGCGGTGATCCGTCCGACCACCCACTGGATGAATCGGGTCGCGAGCAGGGCGCCGAGCACCCAGAGAACGATGGTGAGTCCCTGTAGGGACAGCCATCGGACGAAGCGACTGGTTCCGGCCGGGGTTTCCGGCGCTGCGGTCACAAGCGCGACGAGGTCTTGCATCAAATCGGGTTGCTCCTCCGGGTCGTGTTCGGGATCGAGCCAATACCGTCCGGGCGCCTACTCGGAGCACGCGGCCGGTGGACACCGGTTCAGGCGGGTGGCGCGGTCAGGCGTTGTGCGGCATCAGGCGTTTTGGGCCATCCGCCAGCGAATGCCGGATTCGATGAACCCGTCGATGTCGCCGTCGAGGACCGCGGTGGGGTTGTTCACCTCGAACTCGGTCCGTAGGTCTTTGACCATCTGATAGGGATGCAGCACATATGACCGCATCTGGTTGCCCCAGCTGGATCCGCCGTCTCCCTTGAGGGCGTCCATCTCGGCGCGTTCTTCCTTGCGTTTGCGCTCGAGCAGCTTGGCCTGCAGCACGCGCATGGCGGCTACCTTGTTCTGCAACTGACTCTTCTCGTTCTGACAGGTCACCACGATACCGGTGGGAATGTGGGTCAGGCGCACAGCGGAGTCCGTGGTGTTCACCGACTGTCCACCAGGGCCGGATGAACGGTAAACATCAACGCGCAGTTCGGTTTCCGGGATCTCGATGTGGTCTGTGGTTTCCACCACAGGGAGCACCTCGACCTCTGCGAACGACGTCTGCCTACGACCCTGGTTGTCGAACGGACTGATCCGCACCAAACGGTGGGTGCCCATCTCGATGGACAACGTGCCGTACATGTACGGCCCCTTGACCGCGAAGGTGGCCGACTTGAGTCCGGCTTCTTCTGCATAGGAGGTGTCGTACACCTCGACCTTGTAGTTGTGCTTCTCCGCCCAGCGGATGTACATGCGCATCAGCATCTCGGCCCAGTCCGCGGCGTCCACTCCACCGGCGCCGGATCGGATGTTGACCAGCGCGTCACGGTGGTCGTACTCACCCGCCAGCATCGTCTTGACCTCCATCGCCTCGATGTCGGCCCGCAGTGCGACGCGCTCAGCGTCGGCGTCGGCCATCGCCTCGGTCTGGGAGGCGCCCTCCTCGGATTCGGCCAATTCGTAGAGCAGTGGCACATCTTCCAGCCGCTGCCTCAGCTCAGAGACGCGCCGCAGCTCACCCTGGGCGTGGGACAGCTCGCTGGTGACCTGCTGGGCGTGTTCCTGGTTGTTCCACAGCTCCGGATCGGCGGCCTGGTGTTCGAGTTCGTCGATCCGTCGCCGGAGCTCCTCGAGGTCGAGCACCTTCTCCACTGTGGTGAGGGTCGAGTCGAGGGCGTCGAGGTCTGCTGAAACGTCTGGATGCACGGTCACCCAGGCTACCGGTCCTTAGGGACCATGGCGGCGACCGCCGCAGCGTGACTCTCGAGGATCAGTGCTTACGCAGGTCCGGACCCGACGTGCCCGGACCACCGCCGATCGACCCGGCGATCTGCCAGGTCGACTCGGCCTTACCCGGTTTGTAGGTGACCGGGACCTGGTCGCCGATCTGCGGCCACGCCGACGACATCGGCATCACGAACCGGCCGTAGACATCGGTCGGGGCTGTGTCCGGTCCGGTGATCGTGCCCGAGACAGTGCAGAAGGCCTGGTGGTTCTTGTCACCTTCGATGGGTTTGTCCGCCACCCCGGTCAGCGTGAGGGTGCCGGGCACCCGATCGGTGAATGCGGCGTTGCCCTCGCGAGAGGCAGCGGCGCCACCGGACCGTCCGCGTTGCCACTGGATCAACAGCACCGCGAGCAACCCGGCGAGCATCAGCGTGATGATGATCGAGAACCACATGAATATCGCACTCCTGGGGTCGGAAGCGGTCGCCGGTCCGGTCGTTCGCGGCACGCCTGTCGGTTGTCATCAGGTTAGCCGGACCACCTGGCGACAACGCCCGGCAAGCAGGTGTCTGTAGTTTTAGCGTCCATGACCTCGCCGACGCAGTCCGACCTCGACGTGGCGCTGACACTGGCCGACGCCGCCGACGCCATCACCATCGACCGCTTCGGTGCGGTGGATCTGCGCGTCGACTCCAAACCCGATCTGACCCCGGTGTCCGACGCCGACCTCGCCGTCGAGACGACGCTGCGCGAGAGGCTCGCGGACCTGCGTCCCGACGACGCGGTCCTCGGCGAAGAGTTCGGAGGCGAGGCGCAGATCAGCGGTCGCCAGTGGGTGATCGATCCGATCGACGGCACAAAGAACTTCGTGCGCGGGGTGCCGGTGTGGGCCACCCTGGTCGCGCTCCTCGTCGACGGGGTGCCGCAGGTGGGTGTGATCAGCGCGCCCGCGCTCGCGCGCCGGTGGTGGGCTTCGGCGGGCGAGGGCGCGTTCGCGCAGCGTCCGGACGGTTCGGCGCGACCGATCACGGTGTCGCGGGTGACCGAACTCGACGCGGCGAGCCTCGCGTTCTCGAGCCTGTCGGGGTGGCGCGACCGCGGGATCCGGGATCAGTTCATCGCGTTGACCGACGCTGTCTGGCGGGTCCGCGGTTATGGCGACTTCTACAACTACTGCCTCGTGGCCGAGGGCGCGGTCGACATCACCGCGGAGCCTGAGGTGTCTTTGTGGGACCTCGCGCCGCTGGACATCCTGGTGCGTGAGGCGGGCGGGACGTTCACCTCGCTCGACGGAACGGCCGGCCCCCACGGCGGGAGTGCGATCGCCACGAACGGCGCCTTGCATACGGCCGTTCTCTCGTCGCTACGGCAGGGCGACGGCGCATACTGACACCATGCAGATCACACACTTCGGGCACTCCTGCATCCTGGTCGAACACGACGGCACCACAATCCTTTTCGATCCCGGCAACTTCTCGCACGGCTTCACTGGACTCACCGGGCTCGAGGCCATCCTGATCACGCACCAGCACCCCGATCACGTGGATGTCGCGGCGTTGCCCGATCTGGTCGCCGGCAATCCCGACGCGGTGTTGTACGCGGATCCGCAGACAACCCGTCAGCTCAACGACGACGACGTCGCAGGCTCGTGGACCGCAGCCCACCCGGGCGACGAGTTCGCCGTCGGCGGCCTCACGGCTCGCATCACCGGCGGTACCCACGCGGTGATCCACCCCGACATCCCCACCATCGACAACGTGGCCTACCTGTTGGGCGACGATGCCGGTCGGGCACAACTGATGCACCCCGGGGACTCGCTGTTCGTGCCGGAGGTGGAGGTGGACGTGCTGGCCATGCCGACCATGGCGCCGTGGATGAAGATCAGCGAGGCGATCGACTATCTGCGCGCAGTCTCGCCGAGGGTGGCCTTCCCCATCCACCAAGGCCTACTCGGCGATGCGGGCCTCAAGATGCACTACAGCCGGTTGTCCGAGATGAGTGATCCCGCAACCGACTTCATCGTCCTGCCCGGGGAGGACGCGCTCGACCTGACGTGACGGCTTCAGCCGATCACGAGACGTCGGGGAACAGACCACCACCGACGATCTGGTCGACGACGCGCGCGATTCCGTACCCGATCCACAGGGCGATCACCGCCCAGAGAACGGGATGCCTGGCGGCTCGCGCGAGACCGGCCAACGATCGTCGCCGCGCCAGCAGCACGCCGGCGAGCGCAACGAACACCATGGTCGCGGCAAAGCTGATCGGGCCGAAGAAGTTGTAGGCGAACGCATCAGAGAAATGGCCGTGGGCGGCAGCCGTCCAGCTGCGGGTGAGCCCGCAACCGGGGCACGGCAGCCCGGTGACCAGCCGTACCGGGCACAGCGTGGGCCCCGATGTGCTGAGAGCAGGGCTGATCAGGAACGCTGCGGCGACCGCACCCAGACCGAGACCGGCGGCAATCCGAACATTCCGTTCAGACTGCCGCCGGTCTGCGGTGGGCGGGGCCGCCACGTCAAGCCATCACTTCAGTGGGACACCGTTGGAGTCGGGGAGCTTGCGCATCGCGATCAAGACTATGTCGATGAGTGTCCAGATGCCGAGGCCACCACAGGTGAGCAGCTTGGCGATACCGAGGCCGGTGTACCCGAGGTAGAAGCGGTCGATGCCGAGACCGCCGACGAATACGGAGATCAGCAGCGCGGTGAGCCATTCCTTGTCCGAGAACAGGCCGGGCACCTGAGAAACCGGGAACCAGCTGCTCGACTGCGTGCGCACCTGCGTCTCCGGCTTGATCTGTCCGGAGCGGACAAGCCCGGCGAGGTCCTGGTACCCCATCGGGCCCTGCTCCTGACCGAAGATCGAAGCGTAGAAGGTGTCGTTGTAGGGGCCACCCTGCGGCTGGGGTGGCGGTGCCGGATACCCGGGAGGAGGTTGTGTCATGAGGAGCAGGATATGGCACGGAACCGGGCTTCGGCTGGTCCTGGACCATTTTGTGAACAAATGAATGACGGCCGATGAAATCCCCCGTGAGCTGCGCAAACAATGGTTCGCATTGCTAATCGGTTGGTAGTCGCACCCATCTGTGACCGGCGGCCCGAACGGCCGCGTGACAACCGACCTTACTGAGTAGTAAGGTCCGTGCTGACCGCTTTCTTACCGACCGGTAAGATCGGTGAGACAAGGTCGTCCGACCGACACCTCACGCCCAACACGTAGAAGACAAGCTGGTGAGAATGAGCACTCATACCGAGCCCCGCGACACCTCCGCTGTGGGCAAGAACCCCCACCGCCGTAGCGCCATCGGAGCAGCGATGCGAGTCCTGACCACGGTGACCGGCTCCGATTTCGCCGACAAGTACAAGATCCGCGAGCCGCTGAACCGCATCGCGTACGAGGGAACCAAGACCGGGTTCAAGACGATCGGCGCCGCTACCCGCGCCTTCTCCCGCGCCCAGGGTGGCGACAAGGCAAAGCGTCTGTCCACCACCCCCAAGGACTACTTCAACCTGTTCCCCAACGACGAACAGAAGATGATCGCGGACACCGTCAAGGAGTTCGCGGGCGAGATCTTGCGCCCGGCAGCCCACGACGCCGATGCCGTGGCCGCAGCCCCGCCCGAGATCCTCGCTCGCAGTGCCGAACTCGGTATCACGATGATCAATGTGCCCGAAGAGTTCGAGGGCGCCGCCACCGAGCGTGGCGTGGTCACCAACTCGCTCGTCGCCGAAGCGATGGCCTATGGCGACATGGGCTTGGCACTGCCCCTGCTGGCACCCAGCGGTGTCGCCACCACGCTCACCCAGTTCGGCAGCGACGCGCAGCAGAAGACCTACCTGCCGGACTTCGCGGGCGAGAACGTGCCCCAGGCCGCCGTCGTCATCGCCGAGCCACGCCCGCTCTTCGACGCAATGTCCCTGCAGACCAAGGCAACCCGCGTACCCAGCGGCTACCGCCTCAACGGTGTCAAGTCGTTTGTGCCTGCTGCGGCATCTTCGGAACTGTTCATCATCGGCGCACAGCTCGATGGCCGTCCCGCCCTGTTCATCGTCGAGTCGAGTTCCAAAGGTCTTGTCGTGGAGGCAGATCCCGGCATGGGTGTGCGCGCCGCCGGTATCGGTCGGCTGCTGCTCACCGACGTGACCGTGCCCGCCACCGCATTGCTTGGTGAAGAAGAAGGCGACAGCGCTTTCACCGACTACCGCGACGTGGTCCGGCTCGCTCGGCTCGGTTGGTCCTCGCTGGCGGTCGGTACGGCCCATGCCGTCCTCGACTACGTCATCCCCTATGTGAACGAGCGCGAGGCATTCGGGGAGCCGATCTCCAACCGTCAGGCCGTCGCATTCATGGTCGCAAACATGGCGACCGAGCTCGACTCGATCCGGCTCGTCACCCTGCGTGGAGCTGCACGCGCCGAGCAAGGACTGTCTTTCGCCAGAGAAGCGGCGCTGGCCCGCAAGCTCACAGCCGACAAGGGTATGCAAATCGGTTCGGACGGAGTGCAATTGCTCGGCGGACACGGCTTCACCAAAGAACATCCGGTCGAGCGCTGGTTCCGCGATCTGCGCGGTGCGGCCATCGGCGAGGGCATCGTCGTCATCTGACGACCGCTCCCCCATCCGACCCGACACTCTTGCACAGAAAGACATCCAGCCATGGCAATCAATCTCGAACTCCCCCGAAAGCTGCATCACACCGTCGATCAGGCTCACCAGGCGGCAGCGCAGATCTTCCGGCCCATCTCTCGTAAGTACGACCTCCGCGAACACGACTACCCGGTCGAGCTCGACACCCTGGCGAGTCTGTACGACGGACTCAGTGAAGCCGGAGCCGCCGGAGCCGGCGCCGACGGTGGACGTAGCCAGCAGAAGAACAAGAAAGAACTGCCCGCAGGTGCTGTCGTCAACGGCGGCAACATGCAGTCGGTGCTCAATACGATGGAAACCTCGTGGGGCGACCTCGGTCTGATGCTGTCGATCCCCTATCAGGGGTTGGGCAACGCCGCCATCGCGGCCGTCGCCTCCGAAGAGCAGCTGAAGAAGTTCGGCAAGGTCTGGGCGTCGATGGCCATCACCGAACCCAGCTTCGGCTCCGACTCTGCCGCGGTCTCGACCACCGCGACCCGGGACGGCGACGACTACATCATCAACGGCGAAAAGATCTATGTGACAGCCGGATCCCGTGCCGACCACATCGTCGTCTGGGCCACAGTGGACAAGAGCGCCGGCCGTGCGGCGATCAAGAGCTTCGTCGTCCCCCGTGAACACGAAGGTGTGACGATCGAGCGCCTCGAACACAAGCTCGGCATCAAGGCTTCCGACACTGCCGCGATCCGTTTCGAGAATTGCCGCGTTCCGGCCGAAAACCTCTTGGGGTCACCAGAAGTGGACACCAAGAAGGGTTTCGGCGGGGTCATGCAGACCTTCGACAACACCCGCCCGATGGTCGCGGGGATGGCGGTCGGTGTGACGCGGGCGGCGCTCGAGGAGCTCCGAACTCTGCTCGAAGAAGCAGGCGTCGACATCGATTACGACAAGCCGGCCAACAATCAGCACGCCGCTGCAGCAGAGTTCATCCGGATGGAATCGGATTTCGAAGCCGCATACCTGCATTCACTGCGAGCAGCATGGATGGCCGACAACAAGGAGCCGAACTCCAAAGAGGCTTCGATGTCGAAGGCGAAGGCTGGGCGTACGGTCACCGACGTGACCACCAAGGCCGTGGAACTGGCGGGCAGCCTTGGCTATTCGGAACGCTCCCTTTTGGAGAAATGGGCCCGCGATTCAAAGATCCTCGATATCTTCGAGGGGACCCAGCAGATCCAGAACCTGATCATCGCACGTCGAGTTCTCGGGAAGACGAGCGCAGAACTCAAGTGATCTGATGGACGAAGGACCCCGTCCGCATCGAGGGGTACGGACGGGGTTTTTTGTTGCCTCGCGCAAGGTTTGAGGCATCATGCACCCGCCCGGAGCATGTGCCACATCACATTTGAGCCGTGTCGACGATCACATTTCTCGGATGCATCCCCGGCCTGTGACGCCTCGAGAACACCGAGCTGACCAGCATTGACGACGAATCATCAAGTGCCCGAAGCGCACGTTCGTACCCAACACCCCGACGTGACGTCAACGCTTCGGGTACGTAACGTCGCTGAGCGTGTCGTAGAAGACGGCAACACGGAAGTCCTGGATACAACGATCCCGCTCGCCTGAAGTTCTGGGCAAGCGGCAGAGGAGGAACCATGACCAACATGCGCAAGCTTGCCGCCCGCACGGCGATCGCCGGAGCCCTGACGCTCGCACCGATGGGTGCGTTCGCAGCAACCGCCTCGGCCGAGGGTGCCCACAATTGGGACGCCGTCGCACAGTGCGAGAGTGGCGGGAACTGGGCCATCAACACCGGTAACGGCTACTACGGCGGACTGCAGTTCAGCCAGTCGACCTGGGAGGCCAACGGCGGCGTCGGCGTTGCGTCGAACGCAAGCCGTGAGGAACAGATCCGAGTGGCCGAGAACGTGCTCGCCTCGCAGGGCGTCGGCGCTTGGCCCGTCTGCGGGCAGTACCTCTACAGCTGACCCCCGTCAGAACCGATCTCGCCCGGACCGCACTCGCGGTCCGGGCGAGATGCATGTGGAGACCCTCATTTCGAGATAGCGCACGTTGACACGAAATGACTCTGCGGTTAGCGTCGGATCCGATGAAAACGACGCGTAACTACGTCATGCGTTCGCGTGCCGAGTCCGCCGGTCTGACCCGGCGGCGGGCACTGGAGGCCACCGTCGCACTCGCCGGTGAGAAGCCGTTCGCAACGATTGTGCTCCCTGAGGTCGCTGCTCGCGCCGGCGTGAGTGTGCAGACTGTCCTGCGCCAATTCGGTAGCCGTGATGGTCTGCTGGATGCCGCCACCGACTTCGTCGCCGAACAACTCCGATCACATCGATCCAGCCCCCCGGGCGACGTCCGGGCCGCTCTGGAGGTGCTGTTCGACCACTTCGACGACCACGGAGACGCGGTGATCATGCTCCTGGGTCAGGAGGGTTGGGACCGCCGCGCCGCCCAGCTCACCGAGTCCGAACGTCAGGCCCACCGTGCGTGGGTGAGTACCGTCTTCGCACCGCAGCTGGCCGACCGGTCGGCCGCGGCACGGACCGAGCTCATCGACATGCTGGTGGTGGCGACCGATGTGTACACCTGGAAGCTGCTGTGCCGCGACCGCACGTTGTCGAGGAGCACAGCGCAGCGCCGGGTATCTCGAATGGTGTCGGCGATACTCGCGGCTGCATAAGCTCAGGGCCGTGCCGACGCCGACGCAGCCCGCCCGCATCCTGTTTGTGACCTTCGACGCGGGAGGGAACTTCCCGCCAGTCATCACGCTCGGACGGGAGTTCGCCCGGCGAGGACATCGCGTGACCGTTCTCGGCCACGCACAGCAGAGGAGCAAGGTCGAGGCCGCGGGGTTCGAGTTCATCTCCTACTCGAACGCGCCGTCGTGGTCGTCCAGCAGGCACAAGAGCACCGCGTCCACGTTGTGGGGCTACCTCGCGCTCTTCACCACCCGGACTCTGGTCGATGACGCCGTTGCCGCCTCACGTGAGGCCGGCCTGGTGGTTGTCGATTGTATGCTGTTGCCGGTGATGTCCGCGCTGAACGCTCTGCCACAGCCGACCATCGCCCTGTTCCACGCCTACTACGCCTACCTCGACGGGCCGTGGCGTCGCGGACCCATCGGAGTGGTCGCCCGGCTGCGCGGCTTGAGTTCACGTCGGATTTGGGGTTCCGCGGACCTGCAGGTGGTCATCTCCGACCAGGCACTGGACCCTGCCGGACGCCGCCACCGCGCAGCAGGCAACATCTTCTGGACCGGGCCCGCCGAACCGGTCGCCAGACCCCTCACCCCGCGGACGCCCCCAACGGTGTTGGCCAGCTTGAGCACCACATACTTTCCGGCCCAGCAACAGACCATGCAGAACATCCTCGACGCTGCTGCCACCCTGCCCATCCGGCTGATCGCCACCACCGGACCCGCCATCGACGCATCCCGGTTGCGGGTGCCCGCCAATGCCGAGCTCCATGAGTACGTCCCGCATGCCGACGTCCTGCCGGAGTGCGTCGCGGTCATCGGTCACGGCGGGCACTCGACAACTTTCCAGGCCCTCGCCCACGGACTTCCACTCATCGTGATGCCGATGCACCCACTGTTGGACCAGCCGATGGTGGGTCGATCCGTGGCCAGAGCGGGTGCAGGCATCGTGTTGCGCAAGAAAGCGTCGGCCGCTCGTATCGCCTCGGCGTTGTCGCGCATCCTCAACGAACCCGGCTACTCCGCGTCGGCGCAGGCGATCGGTGACCGCCTTGCCTCCGGCGACGGCACACCACGAGCGGTCGAACGAATGCTTGCCGAATTGCCGTGACTCTCGCCCTTCGGGCTCCCGTGCGTCGCAGACAATTCGGGTCCCGAGTCACTCATCCGGCTCGGTCGATCCCGGTGCCCCCTTGTCACTCCCCTCGCTCTGCTCAGGATCCGGAGGCACCGACGGTAGCGACGCCGACGGTGAGGTAGACGACGGTGAGGTGGGTGACGGGGGCGGGGTCTCGGACGGCGACGCCGACAGGATAGGAAGCGAAATCAGCCATCCCGTCGTGCCGTTCGGTTGCCACAGCACGGGCGTGACAGGATCGGGGACCTCGAAGATCACCCAGCCTGCGGCGGTGCGGCCCGGAGTCAAGGTGGAAAGCGTTTGCCCGAGAGATCCACACGGTTGACCCCAGCTCGAAACCGGCGAACCAGTGCCGCTGCCCTGCCTGAATTGTGATGACTCCACACCATTCAGCGCGTACTCACCGGTGTGCGTGGACGGGGTAACCGTCATCCGCACCGCCACGGTCACCGCGGGAGAAGTGTTGCAGCTGTGATCGATCAGGACCTCGTCGATCCGCGCTGCGCCCAAGTCAGCACCATCCGTGCCGACAAGGGCGAACTCTTCGCCGGGCGAGGGTGTGGTGGGTCCGTCCGGGACCATCAGCGGTGGTGCCGGTTCTGCGGTGTCGGCCGCACTTTCCGGCGGCGGTCTCACCGGCATGGCCTCAGCAGCGTCGGATGTGGTTGTGGTCGAGCCTGATTCGTCAGGTGAGGGCGTGCTGGTCGACGTACCGGCCGGGCTCGGATCAGCAGTAGAAGTTGCGGGGTCAGTACCACCGCAGTCGGCTGTCCCGTCCTCTACTGGCGCGTCGTTGTCAGCGTCCACAGCAGGCGGGGCAGACGTGATGGGCGGGGTGCTCGTCTTCGTCATCCTGGTCGTCGTGGTGGGAACGGCCACTTCCTCGTCCCTGTCTTGCGCAACGGCCGGACACGTCGTCTGCGCGGCTTGGCGCGAACTCAGCGCCGACGGGGCGCTCAGCGGCGGGGGCTGACCTGCGGTGCCGCATTCGGCGCGGGCGAGGACAACGTTCCGCAGATTCACCTCAGGCGTCGCCGGAAAGACATACGGCTGGGTCCACGTCATGATCAGCTCAGACCGGATGGAGGTCGCAGTCTGGGCCACATTCCACACGATCGAGAGCTGACGCGCCGGTCCCTCGCCCGAGCTGGTGTGCCCGGGCTGAGTGGGAACGGCTACGGATTCCCAGACCACCGCCGAGTGCCGAAACCTCACTGTCCCTGTGGGGCTGGGCGCAAGCAGCTGTCCTGGACGACACGACACCGACACCTTCACCGGGTTGACCACCCCTAGAAGATCACCGAGAGCAGCGCCGAAGTAGGTGAGGTACAGATTCGATGTTGTTGTGGCTGCGCTCGACGTGGCGTCGGCAGGCGCAGGCGCGCACTGTGTCCCGGCAGCGTGACGCACACATTGCGAGGAGCTCAGACTGAAGTCCACACTGCCCGGCCAACCCCCGTAGGTAGGGGTTTGTGGGGACGTATAGCTCGACCTCGTGGGAGCCGCCATGGATTGTTCGCCACCGGCAAACGTGGTCACCGTGCCCAGCCATCCACGGTCGGGGCGCTCGATGGTGCCGGCTCCCGCTGATGCCCTTGCCCACCCCGTGGGGACGTATGCCGGGTCGACACCGAATGTGCTTGTCCCCCAGACCTTGTCTCCCCAGGCGGCCAGTGTCCGATCGGCGAACGCCCCGGTCAACGCGGATGCGCCAACGACCACCAGGATTGCCAGTGCCGCCACCCCGATGAGACGCCGGCGGTGCCGCTGCCCAACGTCTCTGTTGCCGAGCGCCTTGCTGTGATGGCCACCCACTATTCAGGCCTCGATCCGAGAATGGGCGCCTGCACCACGTTCGGGCATTGCTATTCGGCCGTCGGGAACGCCGTCATCGGGATCGGCGTCGTCCTCGCTCTGTCGGGGCCAGAAGGCCCAGAGCACCAGCAACGCGGCGCCAATTGTGATCGCCAATAGGACAAACGGATTCGACAGCCAGATGACACCCTTGGCAAGACCCGGTACCGACCACAGGACCTTGCGTACCTCCTTCACCTGATAGCCACCCGGGTCGTCGAATGAATTGGCATCACCACGCATTTCGAGCATCGTTGTGCCGTCGGCACCTGGTGAGGTCTTGATCACCCGGTGCGTGATCGGCAACTGACCGGGCCGTTTGACGGTGACCACGTCGCCCACGTCCACAGACGCCGCCGGCACCGTCTGCACGACGGCCAGCGATCCCGCCGGGATGGACGGCGCCATCGACCCGGTCTTGAACATAATGAGCGAGACGTTGAACACCACGGCCAGGACAACCATCACGATGCACGCGAGCCCGCCCACCGCGAGCAGGTTCATGATCACACTGCTGACGACCGACAGCGCGGATCGCCGTCTCGGCGCTGACGAAGATTCCGCGTGGTCGACCGGATCAGCATGAAACATCAATGACTCCTATAGATTTACGGACTTCACGACGCGGACGCGCACGACATCAGGGCAACCGGGCCGCCGGGGCTCTGCAATGAACCACTGGCCCGGCGGCCGCCAGATGCCTATGGTTCGACGCTGGTTGCCTTGAACTCCCAGAGAACCTGACCTGTTGTCGACGTATTGAGCAGCGCCGCGTCGGCCGGCAGCGTCACAGTGAAACAGAAGTGCCGCGGGGTCATGTCGCCGTTGAGGATGATCGGGGTGCTTCCGCCGGCCGTTGCCACGCTTCCACCTACCGGCCAGCCTGACGGCGTGGTGCCCGCGACGCTGCAGTTGGCGGCCTCGGTGACGGTGAGTTCGAGTTCGCCGGCCAACGCAGATGTGTTGCCCGAAGGAGCGAGGGTCACCGACGCATTCAATGCCGATACCGCCGGCCCGACCCGCAGCGACACCGGGGCTTTGACCGATTCACCGGGCGTTAGGCTCGTGGCATCGGCCAGCGGGAATGTAAACGTGCCGGCCGTCGGCCCCGTTGCGAACTCACCCCAGCTGGTGCCACCGTTGAAACTGCCCTGAACGTTCCATTTGTCGGTGGCGAACTCGCTCTGGCCCCAGACGGAATCACTCCAGGCCGCAAGTGTCACCGCTGCTCCCACACCCAGCACCAAACCCGCCGCAAGAACCGCTCGGATCTTGCGGCGATTACGTTTTGTGACCGTCAAACTCATAATTGAACCTCGCCTACACAAAAGGGCCAGCCAGTCCGACCCGCTTGCCCCGAGTATGAAAGTAAGGAACCAAAAAGTTTCGCGGAATGCGATTTTTATCTACGATTTTCGAAATCAGTCAGCGCATTCTTTCCACGGCATTACCCGACCACATCAATTAAAAAGTGCCTGATTCCATTAATAGGCATGGCGTCAATTTGCTCAACGCAACTGCGGCTGACGTGCACTTCGTGGAGCGCGAGTGGAGTCAGACGCACAACTCAGACAAACAATGGGCGACTTCGACCACCAGCGCGCACTCGCCCGGACATAAAGGCGGCGACCGTTCGCCCGAAGGTTCATCGCAGCAACGTCGAGCGGCAATTTCTGAACGTGACGATCATATCGACCGATTTGCGGAATACCCGATTCGGCTGATTAACATTGACCAAAGAGCCTTTTGTGTTGATCCCATCCCCAGAGGTGGCGATCAGCGCTCGAGATCGGCGTAGGCCGTCTCGGCGTGCTCGGAGAAGTCGACCCCTTCTCGTTCATCTTTCGCCGACACCCTGAACCCGATGGTCCAATCGATGACCTTCCCGATTCCAAATGACATCAAGAATGTATAAAGAGCTACCGCAAATATGGCGACCACTTGTTTACCCAGCAGAGCCAGTCCGCCGCCGTAGAAAAGTCCTTCGGCATCGGACGTCATCATCGAGGTCGCGAAGAGCCCGATGAGGAAGGTACCGACCACACCGCCGGTGAAGTGGACGCCAACGACGTCCAGTGAATCGTCGTAGCCGAACTTGAACTTCCACAGCACCACGTAGGCACACACGATTCCGGCTGCGAGGCCGACAACGGCCGCGCCGAGCGGCCCCACCGATCCACACGACGGCGTGATCGCCACCAGCCCGGCCACAATGCCCGACGCCGCGCCAAAACTGGTCGGGTGCCCATCACGATTGGTCTCGACCACAAGCCAGCCGGCCATTCCCAGGCCGCCCGCGATCAAGGTGTTGAGCAGGACGGCTGCCGCAATGCCGTCGGCCGCGAGCGCGGAGCCCGCATTGAAGCCGAACCATCCGAACCACAACAGCCCCGCGCCGAGCAGCACGAAAGGCAGATTGTGCGGGCGCATGGTGTCGTGGCGAAATCCCAGGCGCGGCCCCAAGACGAGGGCAAGTGCCAGCGCCGAGGCGCCCGAGGCCACCTCGACCACCAGACCGCCCGCGAAGTCGAGCGCCCCGAGCTCTGCGATCCAGCCGCCGGGACCCCAGACCCAGTGCGCCACAGGCGCATAGACCAGTAGTGTCCAGATCGGCACGAACACGATCCAGGCGACGAAGCGGGCACGGTCGGCGATGGCCCCACTGATCAGGGCCGCGGTGATCACGGCGAACGTCAGCTGAAAAGTCACGAACAACAAGGTCGGGATGGACCCGTGCAACGACTCCGGACCGATCCCCGCCAGCCCGAACGACTCCACGCCACCGATCAGGCCGAACCCCGCGTCGTCGGAGAACGCAAGGCTGTAGCCGGCGACCAGCCACGCGACTGCGACCAACGGGATCGCGATGAAGCTCATCATCATCATGTTCAGCACGCTGAAGCTGCGCACCATGCCGCCGTAGAACAGCGCCAGCGCCGGGGTCATCAGAAGGACCATCGCGGTCGAGACAAGTACCAGCGCAGTGGCAGCGCCATCGAGCTCGGGCACAGGAGCCCTCCGTGTTCTGTGAAGAGGTGAGTGGTTGTGCTCGAAGGACAATAACCGGCTCCCGATCCGTCCCGACGAGCCGTGGCGGATCTGCCCGGATGTATCGAATCGACAACACGCCCACACCGATCGCCGGACTTCGGTAGCTTCGGGGCGACAGTCCTTTCCCGGGCCCACAGCCACGCGTCGAACAAGGGCGGACCGCGACAATGAGCATGCCGATGACTGCGGGCGCGAACACTGCGTTGCAGGCCGCCGAAGTTCGCATCGAGGTCGGGGTGAGCGGACGGCAACTCGACGTGTCGGCGCTGTTGGTGGCCCCGTCGGGCAAGGTGCGCAGCGACGCCGACCTGATCTTCTTCAACGCGCCCGTCGGGCCGGGGCTGCGCCATATGCCCGGCACTGCGCACGGTCCCGATGCCGTCTGTATCACCCTTGCTGCCATCCCGTCGGCCATCGACAAGGTGGTGATCACGGCCAGTCTCGATCCCCCGGCGACCACGTTCGCCGGGACGAATCCACATGCGCGCGTCATCGATGCGGCGAACGGTGAACTGCTCGCCACGTTCGACCCGGCGAACCTCTCCGGCGAGACCGCCCTCATCGTCTTCGAAGTCTATCGGCGCGGCGGCGGATGGAAGCTGCGTGCGGTCGGACAGGGCTACGCAGACGGATTGGCCGGGATCGCAATCGATTTCGGCATCAGCGTGGACGACCCTGCCGAGACTGCGGCGACGGTGGAACCAGTGGCGGTTCCCGCCGTCCCGGTGGCGACCCCCACCCACTCGGCGAACCATCGGCCGAACCTCGACAAAGGTCACGTGGTCCTCGAAAAACGCCAGTCGGTGGTGCTGACGAAGTTCGGCAAGCCGCTGCTGAGCAAGGTCCGGATGGGACTCGGGTGGGACCCGGTTGCCGGCAAGGGCCGAATCGATCTCGACGCGTCGTGCATCGCATTCGATGCCAACCGAAAGGTCGTGGCGACCTGCTGGTTCTTGAAGTTGTCGATACTCGATGGTGCGGTGGCACATTCGGGTGACAACCTGACCGGCGCAGGTGAGGGCGACGACGAGGTGATCTCCGTAGACCTGGGACGGTTGCCCCATTCGGTCACCGGCCTGGTGTTCACCGTGAACTCCTTCTCGGGCCAGCGATTCACCGACGTCGGACGGGCCTTCTGCAGGCTCGTCGATCATGGGAGCGGCCAGGAGATGGTCCGATTCGAACTCTCCGACTCAGGCCCCGCCACCGGGGTACTGATGTGCAAGATGGTTCGTGAACCATCGGGCTGGGTGATGACCGCGCTGGGCGAATACGCCGACGGGAAAACGGTGCGCAAAATGAAAAGGCCCGCCGCCGCGGCACTCTGAAGGATCACATCGTCTTTTGTTGTCCGTTTGCTCACATGTTGCCCGGGGTAACCACCGTCTGTCCGTGACTCGCGGCTCGGTAGGTCGGCTGAGCTGATCACTGCGTCGCAGCCCGCAGTCAAAGGAGGAACGATGAATCAGCCCCCACCGACAGATCTCTCGACCGTTCAGTTGATCGAACGCCTCTCCGAGCAGACCTCCACCCTCGTCAAGACAGAAGTGCGGGACGCACTCGATGAGGTGAAGACAAAAGGAATAAAGCTCGGCATCGGTGTCGGTATCTCCGGAGCAGGTGCCCTGTTGCTGCTCTTCGGATTCGGAACACTCATCGCAGCGGCCGTCCTGGGGTTGGCCACCGCGGTGGATCCATGGCTCGCCGCACTCATCGTCGCGGCCGTGCTGGTCGTCATCGGAGCGATCGCTGCCGCGATCGGCGCGTCTCGGGCCAAGAAGGCCGTGCCGCCGGCACCGCAGGCAACCGTGCACAGCATCCAGAGGGACATCAACACCGTGAGGGAGCATCTCTGATGAGCGAACCGACGTCATCGGGCGCAACACCCGAACCCGGAGCCACCGCGCCCACCGATGTGCCCCCGGTCGAGGAACAGCGCGCCGAGCTGGCCCAGACGGTGGACGCGTTGGCGCAGAAGTTCGATGTACCCACCCGCGTCAAGACGGCTGCCGCAGACACCGCGCACACCGCGCAGATCAAAGCCAAAGACAACCAGCAGGTCCTGGCGACCTCCGGCGCGATCGGCGCAGTGCTGCTCGTCCTGCTCGTTGTTGCCCGTCGTCGCCGTTCGAAGAAAAGGGAGATCGTATGAGCGCCGTGTCCAAAGCCGCCTACAAGCCGCTGTCGATAGCCACAAGCGTCCTCGGTGGTGTCGTGGCGTCAGCCGCATTCGCTCAGGTCTGGAAGCGTCTGGGCAACGACGCCAAGGCGCCTGATCCCAAAGACCTCCAGAGGAGCAACACCGAAGTCCTGGTCGCCGCTGCACTGCAGGGCTTGATCTTCGGCCTCGTGAAAGCTGCGGTGGATCGGGCTGGTGCCCGCGGCTACAAGGCGGTCACCCACGAAGACCCATCCTGATCGGGGCCTCTGCGCCACCGACTGGAACACCACCCCTGACATAGCAAGAACCCGCGTTCTGCGTGATGCAGAACGCGGGTTCTTGTCTTCGTAGCGGGGACAGGATTTGAACCTGCGACCTCTGGGTTATGAGCCCAGCGAGCTACCGAGCTGCTCCACCCCGCGGCGGTGAACACAACGTTACAGGCGGGCACATCCGAAGTGCAAATCGCCCGCCTGTAACGCCGGTCACTACTTCTGAACTGGCCAAACGCTAACTGGTCGGCAGGTTCTCATAATCGTTGACCGCTGCCTGCAGGTCCGTCTGGGCCTGACCGTAGGCGGTGAAATTACCCGCCGAGAGGGCCTGCTGCATGGCGGTCAGGGCATCGTCCATCCGCTTGACGATCGCGTCGCGCTGAGGAGACGCAGGGACCGCCGTGGTGTTTGCCGGCACTTGATTTTGCTGATTCGGCTGGTTCGTCTGCTGCGGAGCGGGCTCCCCGTTCGGCTGGGGCTGACCCGGGTTGTCACCGGGGATCTGCGTGACCGTCGAGGGGTCGATCCCCACGCCGGCAAGGGCAGCTGCGACCGTGGGTGCGTAGCCGACCCGGCGGGGGTTCCCTGTGCTGTCGTCGTACCGCACGATCACCCTGACGAGACGCGGGAACGTTCCCGCAGTCGACTTGGCCTGTGCGTACATCGGCACAACGTTCAGGATGCCGTTGTCGCCCACCGGCAACGTGAGGAGATTGCCGAACGTGACGTCTGCCGTGTTCTCAAGATTCTTGCGACTTTCGGCCACTCGAGTGTCCGTCTCCATGGCGCTGAAGACCTGTTTCGGACCCTCTCGCTGCGTGTTCGGCGGCAAGTTCTTGATGGTGATCTGCCCGTAGTTGTCCGGGTCAGAGGACACCGTTATGTAAGCCGCCAAGAATTCCTGTTTGAGGACGTTGAACACCGACGTCAGCTGGAATGACGGCTCCTTCGTCTCAGGGTCCGATGCGACAAAGTAGTACGGCGGTTGATCGAGTCCTCGGGTGACCGCCGCGCTGTCTGTTGGATCAGCCGGCACCGACCAGAACGCATCACCTTGGAAGAACGTCTGGGGGTTCGTGACGTGGTACTTCGTGAGCAACTGCCGCTGGATCTTGAACAGGTCCTCCGGGTAGCGGACGTGGTCGCGCAGGTCTGCGTTGTCCGGGCTGTCGAACTCCGCTCGCGACTTCACCGAATCGGGGAAGACCTTCATCCAGGTCTTCAAAACGGGGTCCTTGTCGTCGAACTGGTAGAGCGTGACCTCGCCCGAGTAGGCATCGACTGTGGCTTTCACCGAGTTACGCACATACGAGACCTGTCGGTTGACCTGAGTGCGACCGGTCTGTCCCTGGTTGAGCTGCTGCGCGTCGGTCGTCGCGTCTTCGAGGGACGTCTTCTGTGCGTACGGGAATGCGTCGAGGGTGGTGTAACCGTCCACGATCCACTTGATCGAACCGTCGGCCATGACAGCCGGGTAGGTCTTCGAGTCGACCGTGAGCCAGGGCGCAGCCTTCTTCACCCGATCTCGGGGATCACGGTTGTAGATGATCTTCGATTCAGGATTGATGGCGCCCGACAAGAGCAGGTTGCGCTCGGTGTACTTGACCGCGTAGGCAAACCGATTGAACCAGTTCGACAGTGGCACTCCTGCGTCACCCTCATAGGTGTACTTGGTCTCCTGGGTGTCGTACTCGCGCGGATCACCGTTGTTGCCGACGATTGCGTAGTCCGGATTCACCTTCGAGATCAGCTCGCCGAAGTAGATCCGCGGCTGGGTGACCTGGATCGGTGCATTGGCCTTGTACTCGTCGGTCTCGAAGTTGCTGAGATCGCTGACGTTGAACACGGGTTCGCCGCCGCCGCTGACATCGTTCTCGCTGGCGACTGCCTCGTTCACGGTGTTTGCCGGCGCGGCTATGAAACCGTTGCCGTGCGTGTACACGGTGTGCTTGTTGAGCCAGTTCTGCTGGTTCGCCTCGAACTTGGTGGGGTCGAGTTCCCTTGCGGCAACGACGAAGTCCCGCATCTCACCATCGACCGTGTAACGGTCGAGCGCCAGCTGGGTCGGAAACCCGTAGAAGTTCTGCTGCCGCTTGAGCTGGGTGAAGGCGGGCGACACGATGTTCGGATCGAGAAGCCGGATGTTCGACAAGGTCGGCTCGTCCGCATCGACCTGCTCTGGGTTGGCGGGCTGGCCAGTCCAATTCGCCTGAGTCGTGACGGTTTCGTCACCGATGTCATACGCCTGCTTGGTGGCCGTGATGTTCCGATTGATGAACTCGGCTTCCTTCTCAGCCGCGTTGGGCTTCACCGAGAACTGCTCCATGGCTGCGGGCCAACCCACGCCGATGACCAACGCGGACAACAACATCATGGCCGTGGCGAGTGCCGGTATCCTCAGGTCGCGAAGGACCACACCGGCAAAGACCGCGAGCGCGCAGATGATCGCGATCGCCATCAATATCAGCTTCGAAGGGAGCACCGCGTTGATGTCGGTGTAGCTGGCACCGTTGAAGATGCCTTCCTTGCGGGTACTGCTGAGCAAGGTGTAACGGTCAAGCCAGTACGCAATCGCTTTCAGCAACAGGAACGTACCGGCGATGACTGCCAGTTGGATGCGCGCGGCGTTCGTCAACGTTCCGCCGCGGCCCGCGAGCCGGATCCCACCGAAGATGTAGTGCGTCACCAAGCTCACGACAAACGCGATCACCACGACGACGAAGAGGTAGTTGAGCACGAAGCGGTAGAACGGTAGGTCGAAAGCATAGAAGCCGACGTCCAGACCGAACTCCGGATCCTTGGTACCGAAGCTCTCACCGTTGAGGAACATCTGCACGGTGGACCACGAGCCTTGCGCGACCAGGCCCGCGAGAAGGCCGACCAGCAACGTCGGGATGATCGCGAACCACCGGATGCGGCTCATCACCACGGTGCGGTAGCGCGCGATCGGATCGCCTGGCCCACTCGTCGGCACGAACACCGGCCGACTGCGGTAGGCGAGCCACAACGCACCGAAGATGATCAGCCCGGCGATGGCACCGCAGATGCCGAACAGCGCAACGCGCGTCCAGATGATTTTGCTGAAGACCGAGCTGTAGCCGATGTCCTTGAACCACAACCAGTCGGTGTAGATGGTGATGAGCCTTGGCCCCACCAGCAACACCACCAGAACGATGACGGCAGTGGCGATGAGCGCCTTGCTTCGCCGCGACAACGTCGGCATTGCTGCCGGACCCCGGATTCCCACGTGTTCTACTCCAACTTTTATGCCGGGGCACCGCACCCGGTCTTGACCAACACTTTACTTTGCGGCGCCCCGCTGCCTCGCAGAGCGTTGAAAGCCGAGAGAGCGGCCGGTATCGGCCCCTCTACTCCGCATCACTTAGAACAGTACCGATCGCAGCTGTGAGTCGTCTTGTGCGTGTATGGCGTTGCTCACCGGCGGGTGAGAACGTGGGTCGGGCCCCGTGTGCAGGTGTGTTCAACCCGATCATTCGCCGCATACGGCGCCGTGGATGTCACTATTGTCCGGTGACCGATCCGCAACCGCCCGTCCTCTCCCCCGACGCCCTGGGAAGCGCGATCCGAGAAGTCGTGGAGTTCGTCGATGCCGCCGGCTGGGGTCAGCCACCGCAGCTGTTCGCGCTCGTGCCCACCGCATTGCTGGCGGACACCCAACCGGACTGGGTCGACGACCACGACACATCTGAGCTCACGCTCATCGAACAGGCCCCGCTGCCCGTGTCGCCCGACAGTGGCATGGCCGAACTCGAGCATGTTCTGGCCACCACCAGCTGGCCACCCGAAGTCGAAGGATGCGCCCTGGTCCAGGAGATCATCGTGCTGCCACCGGAGGCCGAGAGCGATCTGGACGAGGCACTGGGCCCACTGCTCACCGACCCCGACGCTGCCGACCACGCGGCGCGTAGCGCCGCCGAAGCGCATCCGGAGAGTCGCGGGGCGCGTCTGGCCGCAGCGGTACTGCGTGACGGACGGGCATTGAGCCTCCTGCAGCTTGCTCCGGGCACAGAAGATGATCCCGACGCCCCGATCGAATTGCTACAACATCCCGAGTTGGCGCCCAACCTCCTGGCCGCTCTCGCCGGAACGCTGGAGAACACCCCGCCGGAGGAATAGTCGGACGAACAGTCTCGGGGCGGCCCGCGTCGGAGGTCAGCAACCCGGTGGCGTGCGACCCGCTTCGAGTTCCTTCAAGCCGTCGACGGCGTTCTGCAATGTGTCGACCTTGACCAGTGTCAGCCCGTCAGGTGTGTCCGATTTCGCCTCGGCACAATTGCCGGACGGGACCAGAAACGCTTCAGCGCCAGCATCTTTCGCGGCCCGCATCTTGTGGGTGATGCCGCCGATCTCGCCCACGTCCCCATCCGGGGTGATCGTCCCGGTGCCGGCGATGAAGTCGCCGCCGGTGAGCTCTCCGGGGCTCAACTTGTCGATCACGGCCAAGGTCAGCATCAATCCGGCCGACGGTCCGCCGATGTCACCGACGTTGAAATCCACGTCGAGCCCCGGGTCGCCGTTCTCCTCAGCAAGCGTGATGCCGAGGATCCCCTTCGACTCGTCGTCGGGATTGGCACCCAGGGTCACCCGCACCGTGACCGGGTTTTTGTCGCGAAGGACGTCGAGCGTGACCTCGGTGCCTGGGGCGAACCGGCCGAGCTCGGCCCGCAGGGCATTCGGGTCTTCGACGGCCACGCCGTCGACCGCGACGATGTCGTCGCCCGGTTCGAGCTTGCCCGCAGACGGTCCGTTGTCATCGACACCGCCGACCACCTGTTCCACCGGCCGACCCAGATAGTTCAGTGCGGCAAGCGTCGCGGAGTTCTCCGAGCCGGTCATCTGCTGCTTGTTCTCTGCGTCCACCTCGTCGTTGGACTTGCCCGGCGGGTACACCCGGTCCCGTGGCTGCAGCTCATCGTCACCGGATAACCAGAATCCCATCGCCTGGAACAGCGTCAGGTTGTCGGTCACCGAGACGGTGGTCAGGTTGAGGTTGCCCGTCGTCGGGTCGGTCTGCGTCCCACCGATCGCGACGACATCGATCATCTCGCCGTTCGATCCGTCTTTCAGCTGGCCCAGCGTGTTGACCGTCGGACCCGGTCCCAGTGCCACGTAGGGCACCTTCACCAGCGTTCCCAGCAAGACGAACGCAACCAGGAACGCCAACGCCACCAGCAACGTGGTGACCCGCCGGTATTCCGGGGCAATTCTGAGGGACTGCATTTTCACCAGGCCCAGCGTAGAGGGTCACCGTTCGCCGAGAGCGGATGGATTCGCAGGAGGATCCGGGCTGATGCGCCGGTAACGTAGAGGTATGAATGACTTGCCTTTCGGTTTCTCTCCTTCGTCCGGCGACGACGGGGACGGTGACGAGCGCGGCAAGAAACCCGGCGATTTCGATCCGAATCAGCTCGGGCAGATGCTCTCGCAGCTCGGTCAGATGTTGTCCGGTATGGGAGCAGGTATGGGCACGGGCGGCGGTGGTGAGCCGGTCAACTACCAGGTGGCGACCTCGCTGGCCCGCCAGCAGATCGGCAAACACACCCCGGTCAGCGACCGGGAGAAGTCAGCGGTCACCGATTCTGTCCGGTTGGCCGAGGTGTGGCTCGACGCCGTGACCACGCTGCCCGCGGGAGTCACCACCACCGAGGCATGGACGCCCGTGGACTGGCTCGAGAAGACGCTGCCGGTGTGGAAGACGTTGTGCAATCCGGTCGCCGAGCAGATGGCGACCACCTGGTCCAAGAACCTGCCTGAAGAAGCACGAGATTTTGCCGGCCCCATGCTCGGCATGGTCACCCAGATGGGTGGGATGGCCTTCGGAACCCAGCTCGGGCAGGGCCTGGGCCAGCTGGCGAAAGAAGTACTGACGTCCAGCGATGTGGGCCTGCCGCTGGCTCCCACAGGAACGGCTGTGCTGCTCCCCGAGGCGATCGCCGCCTTCAGCGAGGGACTGGAACAGCCCAGCCAGGAGATCATCGTGTTCTTGGCGGCGCGCGAGGCCGCCCACGTGCGGTTGTTCTCGCACGTCCCGTGGCTCCGCCAACGCCTGCTGGCGACCGTCGAGGAGTACGCCCGCGGGATCTCCATCGACTTCTCCGGCATCCAGGACGCCGCGGCGGGCATCGATCCGGCACAGCTGCTGTCCGATCCGAGCAAGCTCCAGGACCTCCTCGGCGGCGGCGCGGCGTTCGAACCGAAGACCAGCCCCGCTCAGGAACACGCCCTTGCCCGCCTGGAGACGCTGTTGGCGCTCATCGAGGGCTGGGTCGAAACCGTTGTCTCCCAAGCTCTCCACGACCGGATTCCGTCGGTGGGCGCACTCACCGAGACGATGCGCAGGCGACGGGCCACCGGTGGACCGGCCGAAGAGACCTTCGCCACCCTCATCGGACTCGAACTACGCCCGCGCAAGTTGCGCGAAGCCGCCGACCTCTGGCGCAAATTGCTGGAGTCGTCGGACGTGACCACGCGCGATGGTGTGTGGGCGCACCCCGACCTGGTTCCCGACGCCGACGACCTCGACCATCCGGCGGCGTTCATCGACCGGGTGATCGGTGGCGGAGTCGACGCCTTCGACGACCCGATCGCCCAACTCGAGAAGACCATCGCGGACGAGGCCAAACGTGCCGAGAAGCGCCCGCCCACCGACGACGAGGGCGATCAGAAGTCGCCAGACGCCTGAGTTCCAGCGGGACGCATACGTCCTGCTCGAGCTGCATTTCGCCCTGTGGATAACTGACGTCGGCAGGCGTCGGTCCCCACGTCGCGGTGGTTGAGTGGCGGCATGGCTGTTCTGATGTCTTTGCCCCGGTTGCGACCGGAGACGGTGATCGTGTTGCGTCCCGGCGGCCGGGTACAGATCGGATGCGACCCGGAGACCGCAGTTGTGCTCGAACCACCGGTCCACGTTTCCCCAGCCCGTCTGGTCGGACTGCTGCGGTGGATGACCGGGCCCCGGTCGGTCACCGAGGTGACGGCCGCGGCGGCGGACATCGGGCTCGACCTCAACGAGATCCGGGGCATTCTCGACCGTTTGGTTGCGGTCGGGATCGGGCACCACGCGCCGGCGGGTGCCCACCGCCCACTGACCGTCCGCGTGCACGGCTCGGGACCGCTGGCGAGCGCAGTCGCCAAAGCGGTCGGCGCCGGCGGCCACCGCGTTCGGCAATCGGTTCGGCGACCTCGACTCGCTCCTGACCACCCAGACACGGAACAGGCCTTTGCGACCTGGTCAGCCGATCTTGTGGTGCTGACCGACTTCCTCACGCACGACCCCTGGCTGATAGCGGATCTGATGAAGTCGCGGGTCCCGCACCTGACCGTCCGTCTGCGCGACGGATCGGGAGTGATCGGGCCGCTGGTGTTGCCCGGGCTCACGAGTTGCCTCGTGTGCGCCGACCACCATCGACGCGACCGCGACGCCGAGTGGCCCATCATCAGCGCCCAGCTGTTCGGTCAACGCGGGTGGGCCAGTCCGGCGACCATCGCGGGCACCGTGGCCTTCACCGTGGCGCAGATCGAACACATCACAGCTTTCACCAGCGCTGCAGTGTCGGCATCGGCATGGCCGGACCGCGATCCACCGACCACCGTGAACGCGACGATCGAATTGCGGCCGAATGCATCATCTCTGCAGATCAGACAGTGGACGCCGCACCCGCTATGCGGTTGCGGCGTGCCGGCGTGATCTAAGCTCGAAGAATCGGGAAAGGGGAAAACTCAATGGCTGAGATCACACGAGGTGGAGCACGGCGCAATGCCAAGCTCGCCTCGCTTCCGCTCGGGGTGGCAGGACGGGCGGCGACGGGGTTCGGCAGACGGTTGGCAGGTGGGGACCGTGATGAGATCGCCGCAGACATGCTCGAGAAGACCGCCGAGCAGCTGTTCGCCGTCCTTGGCGAGCTGAAGGGCGGCGCCATGAAGGTGGGTCAGGCGCTGTCGATCATGGAGGCGGCGATCCCCGAAGAGTTCGGCGAACCCTTCCGTGACGCTCTCACCAAGCTCCAGGCAGAAGCGCCACCACTGCCCGCCGCCAAGGTGCACGGCGTGCTCGACAACCAATTGGGCACCAAGTGGCGTGACCGTTTCCAGGAGTTCTCCGATGAACCGGCGGCCTCGGCGTCCATCGGCCAGGTACACAAGGCGGTGTGGCACGACGGCCGCGACGTAGCGGTGAAGGTGCAGTACCCCGGCGCCGACCACGCCCTCAAGGCCGATCTCAAGACCATGTCGCGAATGACCGGACTGCTCAAGCGCCTGTCCCCCGGTACCGACGTCAAGTCGATGATGGACGAGCTCATCGAGCGCACCGAAGACGAACTGAACTACACGAAGGAAGCCAACAACCAGCGGGCCTTCGCGAAGGGATTCGCCGACGACCCCAATTTCGTGGTGCCCCGGGTGGTCGCTTCGGCCCCCAAAGTAGTTGTGTCGGAATGGATCACCGGAACGCCGATGTCAAAGGTGATCAAGAACGGCACACAGGAGGAGCGAAACGACGCTGCGGCGAAGATGACCGAGTTCGAGGTCAGCTCACCGAAGCGGGTAGGACTGGTCCACGGCGATCCCCATCCGGGGAACTTCCAGTTCCTCGACGATGGCCGGATGGCGATTCTCGACTTCGGTGCCGTGGGCATCTACCCGAACGGTCTGCCTGCGGCGACCGGACCGATCCTTCGGCTGTGCCGCGACAACAAGTACGACGAGCTGAAAGAAGAAATGGTGCGAGCCAACTTCATTCAGCGCTCGCATCAGGACAAGGTCACCCCGAGTGACCTTGAGGCGTATCTGCGTCCGTACGTCGACCCGCTCTACAGCGAGTCGTTCCACTTCACCCGCAAATGGCTGCAGCGGGCGGCCGGCGCCGCCTCGGATCCACGTGGCGACGTCTACCGCACATCACGAAACCTCAACTGTCCCAAGGAGTACGTGATGGTGTTCCGGGTTCTCGGTGGCTGTGTGGGCATCGCGGCCCAACTCGACGCGGAAGCCCCCTATCGGGCGATCATGGAGAAGTGGGTCGACGGGCTGGCCGAGTAGAAGGCACCGGCTGATTCACACACACGAGCGGGCGGTCTGTGTATTTCTCACAGACCGCCCGCTCTGTCGTCGCGCCGACGAGCTCATGCCGCCGTCTGGTTCTTACGTGGCCGTCCGCGGGGACGCTTACGGGCGATCACCACACCCTGATCGAAGATCTCTCCACCCCACACGCCCCACGGCTCACCGCGTTCGAGCGCTTCGGCCAGGCATTCCCGCCGTAATGGGCAATCGGCGCACAACGCCTTCGCCTGCTCGAGCTGACCCGGGTTCTCGGAAAACCACAGGTCCGCGTCGGCGTACTGGCATGGCAACTCGGTCTTGGATATGTCCAGTGCGAGCCCGCCGCCTATATATGACTCGAGTAACTCGGTCATCAGTTCCTCCACTGTCGAATGTGCTCTCGGATTTGTCTTGAAAACCCGGGCTCACAGTGGGGGAACTACAGATGTTCCACTTCACACAAGTGAGGCCACGGGTTCGCTGTTGCGACTCGCCGTGGCCTCGAATGAATTGATCTGTGTCAGATCGACGTTCTTCGGGGTCGCACGGGAAGCGCTGAGCGGTTTACCGCCGGAATCGCTGCTTTCGGAGCCAGGAGTTCCGGCTTCATGGCGGCGGTTGCGGGGGTATGCCCGGGTCGCGGACGCAGGCCTTGGACAGGCAGATGCCACGACTCGCACACGCCGGCGGCGCTGATGAAATCGTTCACGGTTCCTGTCCTTTCCTGCTCGTTCGAGATGCACATTCGGTGCGATGTGGTGGCTCGGTGATCACTCGAACACATCGAGTAGCCCCTCGCCTTGGTGATGTGAATCAGCCTAAACGTCGACGCCGAGATTGCACAACCTATTTTTGACCTGCAGTTTTTCCGAGATCTCAGCCGAAGGATTGCCGACCGGTCAGCCCGCGCCGTTGTCGCGGACCAAGGCGAGCAAGTCCTCGCCGTATTGGTCCAATTTCTTCGCGCCGATCCCCGGTATGGCAACGAGCGCAGGCACATCCCCGGGTTGCTGCTCGGCGATGGCGATCAGTGTGTTGTCGGAAAACACCACGTAGGCCGGGACCTTCTGTTCCTTGGCCCTGCCGCTGCGCCACTCCTTGAGAGCGACCAGCAAACCCTCGTCGAGGTCGGACGGACAACTCTCGCATCGGCCCAAAAGCGAGGCGGTCTTGCCGAGAAGCGCTTTACCGCAGACTCGGCAGCGTGGCCCCGTTCGTTTCCGTTTCGGTTCGGCGATCCGGGAGGCGGGCGAGTCGTCTGGAACGAGATCGGCCAGAAACCTCGACCGGCGCCGCGAACGCCTCCCACCCTCGTTGCGCGCGAGCGCCCACGACAGCTGCAGGTGTTCGCGGGCCCGGGTGATGCCGACGTACAGCAGCCGCCGTTCTTCCTCGATAGCCGCATCGCCTGCGTTGATCGCCTGGCTGATCGGCACGGAGCCATCCACCATGCCCACCAAGAACACGGCGTCCCATTCGAGGCCCTTGGCGGCGTGCAGCGACGACAGCGTGACACCCTGCACCGTCGGCGGATGCCGCGCTTCAGCACGGGCTGCCAACTCGCGGGACAACTCGGTCAGGGTCAGGTGCTCGTTCTCGTGCACCATCTCCTCGGTCAAATTCAGCAAGGCCCGCAGCGACTCCCAGCGCTCCCGCGCCTGGGCACCGGCCGGCGGTTCGTCGCTCAGACCGAGCGGCACGAGGATGGCCCGCAGCAAGGTGACCACATCGGCCTCAGCAGGCAGGTCGTCGCGGCCTGCGGTCTGCTGCACGGCCCGCATCGCCTGCCGGATCTCCGATCGGGCGAAGAACGCCTCGCCTCCACGTACCTGGTACGGGATGCCTGCCGCCGTCAGCGCCTGCTCGTGGGCTTCGGACTGGGCGTTGATGCGATACAGGATCGCGATCTCGGATCCGGGAACACCTTGGGCCATCAACCGTTTGATCGCCTTCGCGACGGCAGCCGCTTCAGCCGGCTCGTCGTCGTACTCGGCGAAATCCGGCGCGGGTCCGGGCGGTCGTTGCCCGATGAGCTGCAGGCGGGTACCCGCGATGCGACCTCGGGCGGCCCCGATCACGCGGTTGGCCAGACCGACCACCTGCGGAGTGGATCGGTAGTCGCGCTCGAGCCGGACCACCATCGCCTCCGGGAAGCGCCGGGAGAAGTCGAGAAGATAGCTCGGGGTCGCGCCGGTGAACGAGTAGATCGTCTGATTGGCGTCACCCACCACCGTCAGATCGTCGCGCTCACCGAGCCAGGCGTTGAGCAGCGCCTGCTGCGCGGGTGTCACATCCTGATACTCGTCGACCACAAAACAGCGATACCGGTCGCGGAACTCCTCGGCGACCACCGGATGGTCGTCGAGGATGGCGCGCGTCATGAGCAGCAGGTCGTCGAAGTCGAGGAGCTGATCTCCTGAGGGTGACACCTTGAGTTGTTCATATCGCTCGTAGACCAGTGCGACCTGTTCCGCAGGCATCGGCGCCTCTCGCCGCGACTTGGACACCTCCACGGCGTACTGGTCCGGCCCGATCAACGAGCCTTTTGCCCACTCGATCTCCGAGATCAGGTCACGCAGAGAGTCGGTGGTGGTGGGCGCACCCGCCGACCGGGCCGCGCGGGACACCACGGGGAACTTGTTGTCGAGCAATTCCCACCGGTTGTCGCCAATCGCCTGCGGCCAGAAGTACCTGAGTTGCCGCATGGCCGCGGCGTGGAATGTCAACGCCTGCACTGCGTTACCCGACCCGGCGATTCCCAGTGAACGGAGCCGGGTCCGCATCTCTCCGGCGGCGCGCGCCGTGAACGTGACCGCCAGCACCTGACTGCCCCGCACATGACCGTCGCCGACCAGGTGCGCGATCCGCCGGGTGATCGTGCGCGTCTTGCCGGTGCCGGCACCTGCGAGCACACACACCGGGCCGCGAGGGGCGAGCACCGCCGCCTGCTGTTCGGGGTCCAGTGAGTCCATGTGCCCAGTATTCCAACGAGGGCCGACACCACTGCGTCCGCCCGCCGCAGCGGACGGGAACAGCTGTGGCGGTCGTGGTGTTATGTAGGCGTGACTACCGAGAACGCGACTTTGACCATGTACACCACCACCTGGTGCGGGTACTGCAAGCGCCTGAAGATGGGCCTGCGCAGTCAGGGCATCGAGTGGGTGGAAATCGACATCGAGCAGGACCCCGGTGCCGCCGACTTCGTCGGCAGTGTGAACGGCGGCAACCACGTGGTTCCCACCGTGAAGTTCGCCGATGGCAGCACCGCGACGAACCCGACGGTTGCCGACGTCCGTAAGAAGCTCGGGGTCTAGGCACCGCCCGACGTGTCGGGCGGTTGCGTCAACCGCCCCGGCTCCGACTGCCCGGCTCCCCCACCACGGGACGCCGGGCGGTCCTTGTCTGCGGGGGTATGGGCCCAGGCGCGAATGAGCGCGCTCGCGATCGAGATCGATCCCGGCAATCTCAGCCGTGCGTCGTCGATGATCGGTTTGCCGTCGGCTCCCATCCAGTCCTGCTGGGCTTCGAGCGCTTCGAGGACCTCGGCGCGGCTGAACCACTCGGCGTCCGCGATCTCGCCGTCGATGAAATCGAGAGCCTGATCCGGGTCTGCGGTCACCTCGAATCCCACCATCAGGGACCGGGGAAAGGGCCACGGCTGCGACCCCACGTATTGCGGATCCCAACAGTCCAGTCCCACCTCTTCGTGCACCTCACGCACCACACATTGCTCCAGCGACTCACCGGGCTCGACGAATCCGGCCAGCGTCGAGAACCAGCGCTCAGGCCACTGCGACTGTCTGCCGAGCAGTATCCGGTCGGCGCCATCGTGGACCACCGTGATGATCGCCGGGTCCGTTCGGGGGAATTCCTCGCGGCCACTGATGGTGTTGCGGCGGACCCAGCCGCCCTTCGCAGGTTCGGTCGGATTCCCGTCGACCGGCGAAAAACGGGCTGAGTCATGCCAATTGAGCACTCCCAGCGCGGTGGACAGGACTCCGGCCTCGTCGGCGCCGAGGAGCTGCGCGCCACGCCGTGGGTCGTCCTTCGGCCCGTCGATGACGTCGAACCGCATGGCCCACATATCGGTGCCCTCTTCGGGATGCAGGCCGAGGAACACCGCCTCCGGCGGGGGTTCGTCACCGACGTCCACTGCCATGATCCAGCCAAGACCGTCCTCGCCCACCGGATACCGGCCCGACGGGTCGATCTGTAGGAGCAGGGCGTGCGGCCATCCTTCTGTCAGTCGTTGCTTGTCGTGCCTGATCTCGTCCGCACGGTTGTACACCGCGCGCGACAACATCGGTGGCTTGTCGAACTCAAATCGCCGCAAGCGGATTCACCTCTCGCCTCGGATCGATCTCGTCTCGGCCGGGTAGTTCGATCATCCCTGGCCCTGCCGCACATAGAGCAGTCGATCACCGCGTTCGATCGCGTCGACCTTGCTGTCGTCGATACGGTGCAGCGTGCCTTCCCGCACCACGCCGAGGACGATCTCGGACAGGTGCCGGGGCGACCCACCTACCTCGTCCGGTTCCACGTCCCGCTCGGCGATCGCAAAACCCTCGTCAGGAGTCAGGAGGTCCTCGATCACCTGCACGACGGTGGGAGTGCTGGTGGCCAACCCCAGGAGGCGGCCGGCGGTCTCCGAACTCACCACCACCGAGTCGGCGCCCGATTGACGGATCAAGTGGGTGTTCTCCGCTTCGCGGATGGATGCGACGATCTTCGCGTTCGGAGCGAGTTCGCGAGCGGTCAACGTCGCCAGGACTGCCGTGTCGTCGCGGTTCGCGGCCACGATGATGGAGGACGCATGTTGCGCGCCCGCTAGTCGCAGCACGTCGGATCGGGTCGCGTCACCGCGCACGGTCACGAGCCCCTTGGCGGCAGCGTTGTCGAGCACTGTCTGGTCACCGTCCACCACAACGATTTCCGAGGGCTTCTGACCGTCGGCGATCATCGCCTTGACTGCTGTCTTGCCCTTGGTCCCGTACCCGATCACCACGGTGTGATTACGCACCTTGTTCCTCCAACGCTGAATTTTGAGAGCTTGACGGGATCGCTCGGTCAGCACTTCCAACGTGGTGCCGACCAACACGATCAGGAACATGACGCGTAGCGGCGTGATCACCAGCACGTTGATCAGTCGTGCCTCCGGGGTGAACGGGGTGATGTCGCCGTAGCCAGTGGTCGAGAGCGACACAGTGGCGTAGTACAGACAGTCGAGGAACGAGAGTTCGCTGTCCTGGACGTCTCGATAACCATCGCGGTCGAGGTAGACGATGAAGACGGCGGCGAAGAGGGCGACCAGGGCGAAGATGACCCGCCGGGAGATCGCCCGACCCGGGCTGGACTGCATCTCGGGGATACGGACGACACCGACCAGCGCGTGGTCGGGCATGTCGGTCAGCTCTTCGCTCTTGAACCGCCGGCGGAGCCTGCCTGCGGGCATCAATGCCTCCCGACGAGGGCGCCGACACGGCGCCGGGATAATTGCGTACGCACAAGTGGGGACTGTAGTCCTTTTCCGCACCGGTGGTAATCAACACCGATCTCGTCACCATCAGGCATGGTGGACGCATGAACAGTGGCAAGCACAAGTTGCGGCAGTTGACGTTTCCCGATGATGCGACGTTGGCGAAGCGGATGGGCATCGGCCTGTTGGGAATCGGCGCCTTGCACTTCCTCGCACCCAAACCGTTCGATGACCTGATCCCCGAGGAACTGCCAGGTAATCCGCGTGCCTATACGTATGGCTCCGGTGTTGTGGAACTCGCGGTCGGCGGCGCCCTTCTCGCTCCCCGGACCCGTCGCTTCGCCGGACTGTTCTCGGTTCTTCTGTTCATCGGCGTGTACCCCGGGAACATCAACATGGTGCGCATCTACCGCAACAAACCGCTGCCCTACCGGCTGGTCGCGTGGGCTCGCCTGCCCTTCCAGTTCCCCATGGTGTGGGCGGGATGGCGGGTCTGGAAGACCGCACCCAAGGTCTGACCGGTTCAGGGTCGTTCTCGCTTCTCACGTCTGATGAGGTCGGCCAGCCCGGTGCGGTCGGGCAGGTCAGCGGGTTCGAGCGTGGTGTTCGACCGTACGTAGTGGAACGCCGCCCGCACCTTCTCCAGGTCGACACCGGTCAGTTCCGCCCAGGCCACCCGGTAGGCAGCGAGCTGGACGAACACCGACTTCTCCTGTGCCGCAGTCGGTCGGGCACCGGTCTTCCAATCCACCACGGTGAAGCCGCCATCCGGTTCGGCGAACACCGCATCGATCCGACCCCGGACGATGGTGTCGGCGATGACCGTCTCGAACGGCACCTCGACCTCGATGGGGTTCCTTGCGGCCCACCGGGATCGGAGGAACTGCTCCCGCAGCACCTCCAGGTCGGCGTCCGAGCCCCCTTCGGCATCGGCCGCTCCCGGCAACTCGTCGATGTCGAGCAGTCGGGTGGCGCCGAACCTCCGTTCCACCCAGGCATGGAAGGCGGTGCCGCGGCGGGCCAGCGGATTGGGTTTGAACGGCAGCGGCCTACGCAGGCGCCGGGCAAAGGTCTCCTCGTCCTTGTCCAGTTCGACGAGCTGGCTGACCGACAGATGTTGCGGCATCATCACCTCGATGTCGGTACCGAGGCCACTTTCCCGTTCGGTGAGCAGCACCGCGAGGTCGTTGGCCCAATCGCGGACCTGCGGGTCGTCGGCCGACAGGTCGGGTTCGGGTTCGGCGCCCATGTCGAAGAGGGCCGGCTCGCCCCGGGCTCGCAACGCGGCGCGCACGAGGTCGGCGCCACGCTCGATGCCAGGACGGCGGGAACCGAGCGGATCAGCGGGCCACGGCACGCCGGCGGTCAACGCCGCCAAGGGATTGTCCGCGTTCTCTTCGGGAGGCGCTGCCCAGCCCGCGATGGTCAATCCCGGTGCGCCGTCGCTCGAGGTCTCGATCAGCCGAGAAGCGATGTCGTGCAACTCGGTCAAGAAGATCGAGGGTCCACGAGGTTTGTCGCCGCCGTCGGACCAGTGATGCCCCGAGATGATCAATGCCCTCTTGGTCCGCGTCAAGGCCACGTACAGCAGTCGCCGATCCTCTTCGAGCTTGCGGTTGCGCAAAGCGTCCTTGTGGGCCTCGATTGCGTCCTCGAGTTCTTTGCGGTTGTCGAGTTCGGACAGCTCCAGCGGCGGGAAGCCTTCGGCGCCCAGCGTCTCGGCGAGGTCGCCCCGCAACTCCGCAGGCAGTTCCCGCGCACTACCGAGCCAGGTCCCGTCGGCCTTTCCACCAGGGAAGATGTTCGCGCACAGATGCGCGATCACCACCACGTCCCATTCGAGGCCCTTGGCCGCATGCACGGTGAGGATCTGAACGCGGTCTTCGGCGATCTCGACCTTGCCCGGTTCCAGACCCTTCTCGATGTCGGCGGCAGACTCGAGAAAGGCGAGCAGTCCAGGCAGCGTGGCGGCCGACCGTTCGGTGTAGTCGGCCACGTACTCGGCGAAGGCGTCGAGGTGTTCGCGGCCGGTGATGTTGCCTCGCAGACCCCGTGCCCGGATCTGCGCCTCGACATCGACGCCGATGACCCTCTCCACCTCGGCGACCAACTCGGGTAACGGTTGCCCCATCCGAGCCCGCAGGATGGTCAGCTGGTGACCGAATGATTTGATCCTGCGGTACCCGTCGGGTGAATACCGTTGCGCCGGACCAGGGTCGGCCAGTGCATCACCGAGACCGGCTTGGTCCACCACCTCGGTGGGCACCGCGGAATCAAGTGCGCTGTCGAGTTCTTCCAGACTCGTCATCGTGCCGGTGACGATGTTGGTACCGGCGGCGAGGTCCCGCGCACGCGCCCACAGGGCAGCGATGTCACGCGCCCCGAGCCGCCACCGCGGTCCGGTGAGGAGTCGCACGGCAGCCGTCCCCGCCATGGGATCAGCCATCAGACGGAGCATCGCCACCACGTCCCGGACCTCCGGTACACCCAGCAGACCGCCGATGCCGACCACTTCCGCCGCGATGCCACGATCGGTGAGTTCGGCCGCGAGCGGCGCCGAATCCTCGTTGCGGCGCACCAGGATCGCCACCGTCGGCGGTGGACCCTCGGCACGGTTGTACTCGGCTTCGATCTGGTCGACGATCCACTCACGCTCCTGCACCACGGTCTCGGTCAGAGCCATGGTGATGGTCCCGGTCGGAGCATCGTCTCGCGGCCGCAAGATGCTCACCGGCACACCCCGCCGTCGCAGCTCCTCGGACGCGGCGTTGGCCATGTCGAGGGCGTGGCGGGCGTTGCGCCAGCTGGTCAGGAGTTCCAGGCGTTGCGCGGGAGTTCCGTCACTGCAACGGAAATCGGTGGTGAAGCGGGGCAGGTTGGCAGCCGACGCGCCACGCCAGCCATAGATCGACTGGATCGGGTCACCGACCGCGGTCACCGCGATTCCGGCGCCCCGCGTCACCCCGGGCGGCGTTCCGAACAGCTCCGACAGCAGCACTCGCTGCGAATGCCCGGTGTCCTGGTATTCGTCGAGCAACACCGCGCCGATGGCGGCGCGTTCGGACTCGCCCACCTCCGGGTGACGTGCGACGAGTTGGGCAGCCAGCGACATCTGACTACCGAAGTCGAGCACGTTCGCCTCGCGCATCGCGGCGCCCAACGCGGCCACCAGCGGCATCAACGCCCGCCGCTCATCGATGACGGATTGGATGGACCGGAGCTTCTGAGGCGGCTCGGGGCGTTGCCTGCCGGTCGGGGGCAGCGTGTCGATGAGCTCGTAGAGCGAGTCGCCCGCAGTGGCGAGCTGGTCGAGGTCCACCAGGTGCTCCGCAAGCTCGCTGTAGAGCTTCAGTACTGATTCGGTCACGCCGCCAGGGGTTTTGGTGGTCTCGAGGTCATCGGTCCACCCCGCCACCACCGAGAACGCCAGCTGCCACAGTTCGGTTTCGCCGAGCAGGGTGGCCGAGGGTTCGACGGGCAGTAGCAATCCGTAGTCGGCGATCAGCCTGCCGGCGTAGGCGTGGTAGGTACTCACCTGCGGGTCTGCCGACCGAAGTCGGCCACGCAACGTGCCGTCGGGGTCCCAGTTCTGCATCGCCGGCGACCCCGCGAGCATCGACAACCGTCGGCGGATACGCGCGGCGAGTTCTTGGGCGGCCTTCCGGGTGAAGGTCAGGCCCAGCACTGCGTCCGGCTCGACCAGACGGTTGGCCACCAGCCACACCACCCGGGAAGCCATGGTCTCGGTTTTGCCTGCACCCGCCCCCGCGACCACCAGCACGGGCTCCATCGGCGCCTCGATCACCTCGACCTGCTCATCGGTGGGCGAGGGCAGACCGAGTGCCGCCGACAGGACCCGGGCGGAAGTCCTTGTCATCGTTCCGGTGTCAGCCATCGGTCACGGTCCTGCCGTCGAGTTGGGCCGGACAGCTCGCGGTGAGTGGACAGTGCCCGCATCCGTCGTTCACGGTGGCCACGAACTGCGGCCCGATACTGCGGTGGGCGGCCGCCCGCACCACGGCGAGCCACTGCTCTACCTGCTCTTCCGACAGGGGCGGCTGATCACGTTGCGCCGCACCGGTTTTGTTGTTCGAGTTGTTGACGTAGACGAGCGATCCACCACCTGGCTCGACCGGTCCGACAGCCTGCACGCCACCGAGCCGCAAGGCGAGCTGATAGGTGGCCAGCTGCGCGTGCTCCTGGGCGGCCTGCACCGACAGCGTGGTCTTGCCGGTCTTCACATCCACCACCACCGGGCGTCCGGCGCTGTCCTGTTCGAGCCGGTCGATGCGCCCGCGTAACCGCACCTCGGGCATGTCGACGGTCTCGCCGTCGGCGTCCTGGACCGTGGCGGGTTCGATACGCGCATCCACGTCCACCTCGACACCCACCTCGGTGAGCGTCTCGCGGGACACCTTCAGCCAGCGCTGGAAGTTGGTGAGCATCTCCTCGGTGCGTTCGAGTTCACGACGCGAGAACCATGGTGCCCCGACATCCACCTGGTCCCAGACGCGCCGCAGTGCAGCGGTGACATCGTCGGGTGGGATCTCTCCGGCGACGGCCTGCACGAGTGTGTGGACAAGCGTTCCGGCGACGGCCGGCCGCGAATCGCCGTCGCGGCCGCCGTACCGCTCCAGCATCCAGCGCAGCGAGCAGGTTCCCAGCGCCTCGACACTGGACGGCGAAAGGGTCAGCGGCCCAGACGACTCCGACCACAGAGGGATCTCCGAACTGGGAGCAGCGAGGCCGTACCACTGGTCCGGGTGCGCACCCGGAACACCGGCGTCGGCAAGCTCGGCGAGCATGTCCGCGGCGGCTCTCGCCCGTTCCGTAGGCGTATCGGTGGCTGCGCACACCTCGGCACGCAACTCGGCAACCAACGACGACAGCGACAGCACCCGCCGCAGACCTGGCTCCACCGGGAGCTCCAGTTCGATCTCATCGTCGTCCACGGCGCCCTTCTCGACGATCGCGGCCAGTTCGCCGACGAACCGTGAGGGCGCGGCATCTCCGCTCCCGTCATCGACAGCACTGACCATCAGTCGATCGCGAGCCCGCGTGCATGCCACCAACAGCAGTCGACGCTCCTCGGCGAGAGCCATCGCGGTGCGCGAGATGGTGTCCAGCGCATCGGCGTCCACGCCATCGAGAAGATCAACCAACTGTCCGGTGCCGAGAATGCTCCCCCGGCTGCGCAGGCTGGGCCACAAACCATCCTGAACACCCGCCACCGCCACGACGTCCCATTCGCGACCGGTGGCCGCGTGGGCGGACAACACCGTGACGGCGTCCGATGACGCCTGCGCCATGCGGGATTCGGTGGGGATCTGCAACGCCCCGAGGTAATCCAGGAACCCACCGAGTGTCGCGGCGGGCAGGCTGTCGGTGAAGCTCGCCGCCGCGTCGAACAGCGCCACCATCGCATCGAGGTCCCGATCGGCCTGCGCACCACCGGGTCCGTGGTCGCGGCGCATCACCTGGTTCGACCATCGCGGGCCGAGTCCGGTGGCCTGCCATGCCTCCCAGAGGATCTCCTCGATACCGCGGCGGTTCTCGTACGCTACGCGAGCTGCGCCGATGACCGTGAGAACCCTTGCCAGCGGCTGCTTCTCGGCGTCGGTCAGCCCGTCGAGGTAGTGGTCGACATCGATGGGGTCATGCTCGACTCGCACCCGGCGGCCGGTGACCAGTTCGGCGATGACCGACGCGGAGTCGCGGTCTCCGCCGGATTCGGTCTCGATACGACGCAGTCCACGCCGTAGCCGCCGCAGCGCAGCCGGGTCGGCGCCTCCGATGGGTCCCGCGAGCAGTTCGAGCGCTTCCTCCGGTTCCAGCGGTTCCGACACCGCGCGCAGGGCCAGCAGCATGGCCGCCACCGAGCGTTGACGTGCGAGTGGGATCTCGCTGGCCGGTGTCATCACCGGCACACCGGCCGAGCGCAGCGCGCGCCGCAGAGGCGCCATCGCGCGGGGTACCGATCGGACGATGACAGCCATCTCCGACCACGGGACATCGTCGTAGAGGTGCGCCCGGCGCATCATGTCGGCGATGGCCGTGGCCTCTTTGGCGGCCGATCCGTAGATCTTGACCACGGGCACCGGCCCACCCCGGTCGGCGGCCTCGGCTCGGCGCCGACGGGGACCCGGGAGCCGGGCGGCGATCGCCGCGCCCAGGTCGCTGATGGGTTTGCTCGAACGGAAGTTGTTGTCGAGCAGGATGTCTCGCTCCGGGTCGTCGAGTTCGTCGAGAAACCGCGAACTGGCCCCACGAAAGCCGTAGATCGCCTGATCACCGTCTCCGGCGACCACCGTCTGGTGTGTTCCCGCCCCGATCAGCTCGACGAGGGTGGCCGCCTGCGGATCGAGGTGCTGGGCGTCGTCCACCAGCAGGTACCGCACCCGCGCTCGCTCGCGCCGCAGCAGATCGGGGTCGGTCGCGAATGCTGTGAGAGCAGAGCCCACCAGCTCTGCGGCGTCGACTGCGGGCGCGGTCGCCTGTGGTGCCTCCAGCCCGACCGCCCCCCGCAGCAGACCGCTCTGCTCGTACTGACGGTAGGCCTTGCCGACCGCCTCCCACTCCGGGCGCTTGTGCTTGCGTCCCAGCGCCATCAGGTCCTCGGGCCCCACACCGCGTTCGGCGGCCCGCATCATCATGTCCCGCAATGCCTGTGCAAACCCGCTGGTACCCAGAGCCGGGCGCAGTCGTGGCGGCCAGTAGCCGGCACCATCCTCGATGTCGCCGGCCAAGAGTTCCCGCAACACCGCATCCTGCTCGGCGCCGGTGATCAGGCGCGGCGGCGGATTGTCGTGTGCGGCCGCCTGCAGGCGAAGCACCGCAAACGCATAGGAGTGGACGGTGCGGACGATCGGCTCGCGGGTGGCTCGCGGAGCGCGGCCCGCTCCCCCGGCGCGCTGAGCCAGCAGTCGCGCGGTGATCTGCTCGCGCAACTCGGTGGCTGCCCGCCGCCCGGCGGCCAGGACCAGCAGCGACTCCGGATCGATCCCCGGGTCGGCAAGACGGGCCACCGCGATGTCGACGATCAGTGACGTCTTTCCCGTGCCCGGGCCTCCGTGCACCCGCAGTGGATGAAAACCCGGTGACGCGGCGCCGCCGGGACGGTCGATCAACGATTGCACCCGCTCTGGCCAGGTACGCGGTTGCGCAGGAGGGATGGGCGCCGACACCAGTCGCGTCGTCATGGCTGGCACACGGTCTCCTTCCTCTGGTTCCTCCACGATGGTGTCACGGGTGACCGACATGTCGACCGCGCCACCATCGCCCACCCGCGCCCGGGTCGGTACTGCGTGCGCGACCACGGTCGGGCACGATTGGTCCATGGCTGGTTTGAACGTGGAACTGTACGGCCCCGCAGACGGCGACCCCGTACTCGCATTGCATGGCGTCACCGGCCACGGCAAGCGGTGGGCGGACCTCGCCGCAGCGCTGCCCGACGCCAGGATCATCGCCCCGGACCTGCTCGGACACGGCTTCTCGACCTGGGAACCGCCGTGGTCCATCGACGCACACGTGGCTGCCCTGGCGGACGTGGTCGAGGCCCACGCGTCCTTCCCTGTGGTCCTGGTGGGTCATTCCTTCGGTGGAGCACTTGCCCTGCATCTGTCACGCCTGGTCCCCGAGCGCATCCGGGCGCTGGTGCTGCTCGACCCGGCCATCGGCCTCGAACCCGCCCGGCTCATGGACATCGCCACCAGCTACATCACCCATCACGACTACCCAGATGAGGCAGCCGCACGTGCGGAGAAGCTGGGCGAATCATGGGCCGAACTACCTCCGGAACTGCTGGATCGAGAGGTCGCCGACCACCTGACCGCCGCAGGCGGCCGGATGAGCTGGCGCGTCCACCCGGGGACCGTGGTCACCACATGGAGCGAATTGGCCCGACCCTTTGTGCTACCCCCACCGCACATGCCGGTCGATCTGGTTCAGGCCTTGCGCGTGCAACCGCCGTACGTCACCGCCGATCTACTCGAAGCGCTTGCGGCACAACAAGGGGAGCTCTTCTCGCTGTACGAGGAGGACTGCGACCACATGGTTCCCTTCGCCCGCCCCGAACTGACCGCGCGCCTGGTCGCGGAGGCCCTGGCGCGTCCACGATCCGAGAGCTGATGGCGAAGATCACCGACGATCAGGTCGAACGGGTACGCGCGATCGTCGCCTCGGTACCTGCCGGGAAGGTGACCACCTACGGCGACGTGGCAGCGGCCGCGGGCCTGTCGAGCCCCCGCATCGTCGGATGGATCATGCGAACCGACTCTGCTGATCTACCGTGGCACCGGGTGATCAGCGCCGCCGGGACACCGGCTCCGCACCTGCGTGACCGCCAGCTCGACAACCTTCGCGCCGAGGGTGTTCCAGTGTTCGACGGCCGAGTCGACATGAAAATCGCCCGAGCCGACCTCGCCTGACCCGCCCCTACACAAAATTCGCGCCACCTGCCGAGGTTCGCACCGGTTGTAGCCGGCGCGGATGACGGTAGGTGGCGCGAATTTTGTGTAGGGGGCGGGTCGGGGGGCTCAGAGACCGGCGGCGACCACGGGGCGCACCGACCTCATCCGGCGCACGACCAGGTCGACGACACGGGGGTCGGTACCCAGGGGCTGAGCCACGCCATCAGCGCCTGCGTCGTGGAGCCGATCGTGAAACAGCCCATGCGCCAACAAGTATGAGGCGATGAACACGCGGCGCCCGGTGCGAGCCCTGGTGTCGGCGACGACGTCCGCGATGCGCGGCTGGGCAGTGGCCACATACCCGACCGGAACCGGCTCGCCGATCATCGTGCCCAGCAGGTTGGCGGCACGCCGGACCTGGCCGAGCGCGAACAGATCGGATGACCCCGCCGCGGCGAGCACAACGGAATCGCCTCGGCGCCAGCCACTTTCGGACAAACGCAACGCCAAGACCCGCGCCAGTTCGGGATCGGGACCCAACGACCGCGAGACGGAGACGCCCTGATGGCCGCTGGCCTCGATGTGCTCGGGTAGATCTTTGCGGACGTGATAGCCGGAGGCCAGGAACGCCGGGACGACCACCGCTGGCCCGTCGATCCCGCGCAACACCTCTGACGGCGAAGGGCCGAGTACGTCGACGAACGCAACCCGCGTACTACCGATCTGGGTCGAGACCTTGTCCGCAAGGTCCGCGATCATCGATACGCCTTGTTCGGAGCGGGTCCCATGTGCGACCAGGATGGGTTGCGCGTCGATCCCCTTGATTCTCATGCGTTTTCCCCTTCCTCGTACTCGACGTCGACGGAGAGGCGGTAGCCACGTTTGACAACGGTCTGGATCATCCGGGGGTCGCCGAGGCCCGCTCGCAGGCGTGCCATGGCGGTCTCCACCGCGTGGGTGTCGCCGCCGCCTCCTGGAAGTTCGGTGAGCAGCGCATGCCGTGACACCACCCTGCCGGGGCGACGCGCCAGGGCTTTGAGCAAGGTCAGACCTGCCGGCGACAGCGGCCGGAGCTCGCCGTCGACCATCACCGAGCGACTGCGGATCGACATGTCGTGACCGGCGACACGCAGAGTCGGCACCCGGCGGGGCAACTCTTCGGCGATGTGCCGGGCGAGAGCACCGAGGCGAAAGCGATTCGGCCGCGAGGTGGGCACACGCAACGCCGCGAGCGGGCCGGCGGTGACCGACCCCACACACATGACGTGGACGTCGGTTCGCAGAGCGTCCAGAAGCGCATCGAGCCGCCCCGTGTCCTGGGCTCGACCGAGCATCGATGCGACGGCCGGAGCGCTGGTGAACGACACCGCGTCCAGCTCACCACCCACGATGGCCGAGATCATCTGGTCCATCGCAGTGGTGTCCTGCGGCGGCAGCCACCGGTAGACCGGGATCGGCAGTACCTCTGCACCCGCCTCGCGCAACACCTCGCAGAAGTCGGGCAGTGGCTCCCACTCGGTGGTGGCGCCGTGCAGCTGCACGCCCACCCGGGTACCCTCGACACCCTCGTCGAGCAGGTGCTCGAGAACTTCACTCGACGATTCGTTGGGCGGCGACCATTCCTCCCGCAACCCGGCGGCGCGGATTGCGCCCTTCGCTTTCGGCCCGCGCGCCAGCAGCCGGGTGGGTTCGAGTGCGGCGATCAAGCGCTCCGCCACACCCCAGTCCTCGGCCGCCTCCATCCACCCACGGAACCCGATACCGGTTGTGGCAACGACGATCTCCGGCGCGTTGGCGATGATCTGGTCGGTGACCGACCGCAACTCTGCGTCGTCGGCCAGCGGGATGATCTCGATCGCCGGGGCGTGCTCCACCTGCGCGCCGCGTCGTTCCAGCAACGCGGCGAACTCGTTGGCACGCCTGGCTGCCGTGATGCCGATCGTGAATCCGGTCAATGGACCGGATTCGCAGTCGGCGATTCGATCACCCGCTTTCACTAGACCTCCATGTCTCACGCGATCGGCGTTTGCACTCGATGTGGCTTGACCTGAACGAGACCGGCCTTGATCCGTACGTCGTACACCGGCAGGACAACGGATTCGTCGCTGAGGCAACGTCCGTCGACCAGGGAGAAAACTTGCTTGAGCAACGGGGAGGCCACAGTGGGCTCACCGGCGCGGTCCCCGACCAGGCCGCGAGACATCACCGCTGCACGTCCGAAGGGGTCGATGTTCCCCACGGCAAAAAGGGTGTCGTCGGTGAGACGGAACAAGGCCACCTGTTCGTCCCCGGGCAGGAGCACGGCCACTCCCCTTCCTGGTACGAGCTGGTCGAACGGGCACGCCGCGGTCCATGTGACTGCGACTTCATCAACCCGAGTGTCATCAACGAGACTCATGGTCAGCTTCCTCCGTTCGCCGGCGGGCGTACGCCGGGCTGCGGTGTTCCCAAGAGTACCGGTACCTTGCGTCCGCTACCTTCCGAGAACTCGATGGTGGGGTCCGGCTGGGCAGGTGCGTTGACGAACGAGACGAACCGGGACAGCTTCTCCTCGTCTTCGAGGACTCCGGACCATTCGTCCTTGTACCCGGCGACGTGCGACTCCATCGCCGTTTCGAGTTCGGCTGCGATTCCCAGGCTGTCATCACACACGACGGCCTTGAGGTGTTCGAGACCGCCCTCGAGCGAATCGATCCACGGCGCCGTGCGCTGCAGCCGGTCCGCGGTGCGGATGTAGAACATCAGGAATCGGTCGATGTAGGCGACAAGCGTCCTGTCGTCGATGCCGGAAGCCAAAAGCTGTGCGTGCGCGGGGCTTTGACCACCGTTGCCGCCCACATACAGGTTCCACCCGTGTTCGGTGGCGATGACGCCCACGTCTTTACCGCGGGCCTCGGCACACTCTCGGGCACAACCGGACACCCCGAACTTGATCTTGTGGGGCGAACGCAGACCGCGGTAACGCTTTTCGAGATCGACGGCCATGCCCACCGAATCCTGCACGCCGTAGCGGCACCAGCTCGTACCGACACAACTCTTCACCGTGCGCAGGCTCTTGCCGTAGGCCTGACCGGACTCCATGCCCGCGTCGACGAGCTTGCGCCAGATCAGCGGCAACTGCTCCACCCTGGCCCCGAACATGTCGATCCGCTGACCGCCGGTCACCTTGATGTAGAGCCCGAACTCCTTGGCCACCTCGCCGATCACGATCAGCTGCTCCGCGGTGACCTCGCCGCCGGGCATCCGTGGCACGACCGAATACGTGCCGTTCTTCTGCATGTTGGCCAAGAAGTGGTCGTTGGTGTCCTGCAGAGCGGCCTGCTCTCCCGACAGGATGTGGTCGCTCGAGGTGGAGGCGAGGATCGAGGCCACGGTCGGCTTGCAGATCTCGCATCCCCCGCCCTTGCCGTACCGTGCCACGAGGTCGGTGAAGGTCCGGATACCGGTCGCCTGGACGATCTCGAAGAGTTCACTGCGCGACTGGTGGAAGTGATCGCACAACGACTTCGACACCGCGACACCGGAATCGGCCAGCAAGCGGTTGATCGACGGGATACAGCCACCGCAGGTGGTGCCCGCCTTGGTGCATGTTTTCACCGCGGTGACGTCCTGGGCGCCATGAGCGATCGCGCCGCAGATGTCGCCTTTGCTGACCCCGTTGCACGAGCAGATCTCGGCGGAATCCGGGAGGGCCGACAGACCCACACCTTCGCCGGCAGCCGGCGCGATCAGCGCTGCGGGATCGCCGGGCAACGGGCCACCGACCATCGGTTTGAGGAGCGCGTACTGGCCGGCGTCGCCGACGAGCACCCCACCGAGAAGGGTCTTGGCATCATCGGAGACAACAACTTTGGCGTAGGTACCGGCGACGGGATCATTGAAGACCACCTCGAGCGCACCTTCGGACGCGCCCATCGCGTCACCAAAACTCGCAACATCCACGCCGAGCGCCTTGAGTTTGGTGGACAGGTCCGCGCCCGGGAACTCGGATTTGCCACCCAGGAGCCGGTCGGCCACGACCTCGGCGGTGCTGTACCCCGGGGCGACCAGTCCGTAGCAGACACCGTTGACCGCGGCGACCTCGCCGATGGCGTAGATGTCGGGATCGGCCGTGCGGCATCCGTCGTCTACCAGGACCCCGCCGCGCTCACCCACTTCGAGGCCCGCGTCGCGTGCCAGCTGGTCGCGGGGCCGGATGCCGGCCGAGAACACCAGCAGGGCAGCGTTGTCGATGCTGCTGCCGTCGGAGAGAGTGACGTGCAACGTGTTGTCGCCGGCAGGTTCGATGGCCGTGGTCCCGACACCGGTGTGCACACTCACCCCGAGTTCGGTGACGAGGCCCGCAAGCAACGCGCCGCCACCCTCGTCCACCTGCAGCGGCATGAGCCGCGGCGCGAACTCCACCACATGTGGTTTGAGTCCGAGCAGCTTGAGTGCGTTGGCCGCCTCGAGCCCGAGCAGGCCGCCCCCCACAACCACCGCGTTGGCCCCTGCCGGCGCCGCCTCCGCGGTGGCACGGATCTTGTCGAGGTCGTCGAGTGTGCGGTAGACGAAACAGTTCGGCGAATCGGCGCCCTGCACCGGCGGCACAAACGGATACGAACCGGTCGCCATCACCAACGCGTCGAACACGATGCTCGAGTCGTCGTCGAGGACCGCCGTACGCGCCACCCGATTGATGGCGGTGACCGACCGGCCCACCAGCATGGTCACCAACGGGTCGCCCGGGTAGGTGTTGCCCTCGAGCGCCAGCGCGTCGGGATCCCAACTGTTCACATAAGACGAGAGTCCGACACGGTCGTAGGCAGGGCTGGGTTCGTCACAGACGACGACCACACGCCACTGGTCGGTGACGTCACGTTCGCGGAGTTCCTGCACGAACCGATGGCCGACCATTCCATGGCCTACCACCACAACTGTTTTGCTGGGCACTGGTACCCCTCCTCGTACTTCTGTTGGTCTCTCAGGCATCGGCTGTCGCCAGCCATTCACAAAGTCCCTCGACGACGGATTCACAACTGCCGCAACCTGTTGTGGCCCTGGTGGCATCGGCCATCGCCATGGGGCTGCGCGCACCTTTGCGCCACGCATCGGTCAGGTTCTTCTTGGACACCGAGTTGCACCGGCAGATGATCGCGTCGCCCGGCATCTGGGCCGGACTCGCCGATTCGGTTGCGCCACCGATGAGGTGACCGAGCAGCAGACGCATCCGATCGCTGGGCACCGGCGCGCCGGAGTCGAACAACTGCGTGATGGTGCCCACCACCTCGGGATTGCCGAGCAGTACCGCGCCGACCAGACGGTCTTTGCGCACAACCACTTTCGCGTAACGCCCGCGATGAGGATCGGACAGGGTCAGCACCTCGGCGTCGAGGTCATTGGGGTCGGTGTCCACTTCCCCCATCGACGCGAGATCCACGTCGTGTGCCTTCAGACGCAGGATCTGCTGCGTCCCCTCATAAGCGGCCTGCTGGTCACCGAGCAGGTTCTGCGCCACCGTCTCGGCCATCTCCCAGCCCGGCTGCACCAAGCCGTAGACGATGTCGCGATGCTGGGCGCATTCGCCGATCGCGTAGATCGACGGGTCGTTTGTACGCAGATGATCGTCGACCTTGATACCGCGTTCGACAGCGAGGTCTGCAGCGGTGGCGAGCTCGACGTTGGGGGCGATGCCGGCGGTGACGATCACGAGGTCGGCGCCCAGAGTGGAGCCGTCGGTGAGCACCACTTCCCGGCCTGTTCCCGGGTCGTCCCGGACGGCGGTGACCCGGCTGCCGAGCACCACGTCCATCCCGATCTCACGCAATACACGGGTCAGCACTGCGCCGCCCGCGCCGTCCATCTGCTTCTCCATCGGGAAGCTCCGTGGATGGACAACCGTCACCTGTGCCCCGCGCAGCAGCGCGCCGCGCGCGGCCTCGAGTCCGAGAAGGCCGCCACCGACAACAACCACTCGTGTTCCCTCGCGGAGCGAGGACACGATCGATTCGCAGTCGGCAAGATTGCGGAACGCGATCACCCCTTCTATCGGGCGGCCCGATTTCGCGAGCGCGCCGTCGATCGGCGGGATGAAAGCACGGCTGCCGGTGGCGAAGACCAGACTGTCGTAGCCGTGCACCGTGCCGTCGTCGCAGTGCACGGTCTTGGTGTCGCGGTCCACACGCTCGACCCGAACACCGGTGTGCGTCTGCAGGTTCCGTTCGGAGTACCAGTTGTCGGCGCGAAGCCTGGTGTCGGCCGGCGTGATCCGGCCGGCCACCACATTCGACATCAGGATGCGGTTGTACGCCGATCCGGGTTCGTCGCCGATGACCACGCTGGTGACGTGCTCACCCGCGGGATCCCGCCGGTGCAGTTCCTCCTGCAATCGGGCGCCGGCCATTCCGTTTCCGATGATCACCACACGCTTGGTCATGAGACCTCCCCGACTACTGGTCGAGCTCCGCTACGCTGCGTCTCCCCGGCGATTGGTCGAGCTCCGCTACGCTGCGTCTCCCCGACTACTGGTCGAGCTCCGCTACGCTGCGTCTTCCCAGCGATTGGTCGAGCTCCGCTACGCTGCGTCTCCAGGGATTCCAGCGGTTCCAGTCGCACCGCGCAGGCTTTGAACTCGGGCATGCGACTGGTGGGGTCCAACTCGGGATTGGTGAGCAGGTTGGCCCGCTGGTCACCCGCGTAGTGAAAGGGCAGGAACACCGTGTCCGGTCGCAGTGACTCGACGCAGCGTGCCGCAGCGGTCATCGTCCCCCGCCGCGAGATGACACGCACCTGCTGACCGTCATCGACCCCGAGGCGTTCTGCGGTGTCGGTGTTCACCTCCACAAACATCGGACCGGCTGCGTCGGCGAGGTCTTTGACGTAGCGGGTCTGTGCACCGGACTGGTAGTGGGTGAGCACGCGGCCAGTGGTGCACACCAGCGGATACTCCGCGTCGACAGGTTCGGTCGGACCGCTGTAGTCGACCGGGATGAACTGTGCGCGCCCGTCATCGGTGGCGAACCGGTCGAGAAAGATGCGGGGCGTACCGGGATGGCCGATGGTGGGGCACGGCCAGTGGAGCGCTTCATCATTGTCGAGTCGTTCGTAGGTGATTCCAGCGTAATCGGCTGCGCCACCCGCAGATGCCGCGCGCAACTCGTCGAAGACGTCGCGGGGATCTGTCTGAAAGCGGTGTGCCGGTTGGCCGAGACGGGTGGCAAGCTCCGACAGGACCTCCAGTTCACTGCGGGTTCCCTCGGGGACCGGAATGGCTTGGCGCCGACGTAGGACCCTCCCCTCCAGGGAGGTCATGGTGCCCTCTTCTTCTGCCCACTGCAGGACCGGCAGCACCACGTCGGCCAACTTCGCTGTCTCTGACAGCAGGAAGTCGTTGACCACCAGCATTTCCAGCGACTCCAGGCGCTCGACCACATGTCCCGCCCGCGGCGCGGACACGGCCAGGTTGGAAGCGTGCACCATGAGCATCTTGGGCCCACCGGGTTGCCCCAGCGACTCCAGCAACTCGTACGCGCTCTTGCCTGCGCCCGGTAGATCCTCGGGATCGATGCCCCACACCCGGGCGACGTGCGCGCGCGCAGCGGGGTCGGTGATCTTGCGATAACCCGGCAACTGATCAGCCTTCTGACCGTGTTCGCGTCCGCCCTGACCATTGCCCTGACCGGTGATGCAGCCGTAACCGCTGCCCTCACGTCCACACAGGCCCAAGATCAAGGACAAACCGATCACAGCGCTCACCGTGTCGGTGCCACTCGAATGCTGTTCGGCCCCACGAGCTGTGAGCACATATGCACCCTTACCGGCCGCCCGGGCGTCCGCGAGCATCGCCACCGTACGACGCATCGCGCTCACCGGAACGCCGGTTACGCGTTCGGTGCGTTCGGGCCACCACTGCGCGGCGGCACGCCAGAAGTCGTCGAACCCGTTGGTACGGTCGGCGATGTAGTCGAGATCGGCGTACCCCTCGGTGACCGCGATGTGCGCCAGCCCCAGAGCCAGGGGCAGGTCGGTACCCGGCGACAGTTGCAGGTGCACCCCGCCGTCGGACACCGCCCGCTCCACCGTCGAGGTACGCCGCGGGTCGGCGACCACCAGACCTCCGGCCCGGGCCGCGGTCATCAGATGCCCGACCATCGGCGGCATCGTCTCCGCGACATTGCCGCCGAGGATGACGATGCACTCGGCCGAGCCGAGGTCGGCGAGCGGAAACGGCAGTCCCCGGTCGATCCCGAACGACTTGATTCCTGCCGCGGCGGCCGAGCTCATGCAGAAGCGGCCGTTGTAGTCGATGTTCGACGTGCCCAGTGCCACTCGGGCGAACTTGCCCAGCTGGTAGGCCTTTTCGTTGGTCAGCCCGCCGCCGCCGAAGATCGCGACCGAGTCGGCTCCGTACTCACGTCGTGCCCGCGCGAACCCCGAGGCCACCACGTCGAGGGCATCGTCCCATGTCGTGGGCGTCAGCACTCCGTCGCGCCGCACCAACGGGGCGGTCAGGCGGTTGGGGTTGCGCAGCACATCGGCTGCGGTCCAACCCTTCTGGCACAGACCGCCCCGGTTGGTGGGGAACTGCCGCGGCGTGACCTCGGCATCGGCGGCACCGTTGCCGCTGATGTTCATCGCACACTGCAGACCGCAATACGGGCAGTGTGTGGCGGTCCCGACCGACCCCCCGGCGAACTCGCCGGCGGAGCGGTTGCCCGGCTCGCCGAGGGGCAGATCGATGGACACGGTTTGCGCAGTCATGATCAGGCGGTGACCGGGGACGTGGCGGTCGACTCGTCGAGCTCGCGGGCCTTGTCCGTGATCTCGATCGACCGGCGGACGTAGAACCAGTAGGTGATGCCGGCAGCCACCACATAGAAGGCCAGGAAGATCCAGAATGCTTGCGTAGCAGACTGATTCGACTTGTAGCTGTCTCGCAGGACCAGGTTGATGGCCACGCCGCCGAGTCCACCGAACGCTCCGGCGATACCGATCAGGGCTCCGGACATCGACCGCGACCAGTTGGCCTTGCCGAGCGGATTGAGCGCAGGGTTGACCTTTGCCTTGTGTTCCCAGATCGCCGGGATGATCTTGTACACCGAACCGTTGGCGATACCCGAGATGACGAAGAGCAACACGAAGCCGATGACAAAGGCGGTGAGGGTGCCACCGGTGATCTTCTTGTCGTTGGCATCGGACAGAGCACTGGCAGCCACGAGGATGGACGACGCGGCCACCATCGAGATGAAGCAGTACATCGTGATCTTGCCGCCACCGATCTTGTCGGCGAGCTTGCCACCGTAAGGCCGGCTGATTGACCCGAGAAGTGGTCCGATCCAAGCGATCTGGGCTGCGGCGAGGGCCGGCTTGGTGGCGCCGTTGGCGGTGAACGAGATGTTGAGGACCTGGCTGAAGGCGAACCCGAATCCGATGAACGAACCGAATGTTCCGACGTAGAGCAGCGAGATGATCCAGGTGTCCTTGTACTTCAGCGTCTCGAGCATCGCCTTACCGCTGGAGGTCTGGTGGTCGAGGTTGTCCATGTAGAGCGCTGCGCCCACACCGGCGACCGCGAGCAGCACCAGGTAGATGGCGCAGAGGATCTCGGGCTTGTCCGAAGCAACCCAGATCACGAACAGGCCGACCAACTGGATCGCGGGGACGCCGATGTTGCCGCCACCAGCGTTGAGGCCGAGGGCCCAGCCCTTGAGTCGCTGCGGGTAGAAGGCGTTGATGTTGGTCATCGAGGAGGCGAAGTTGCCGCCACCGAAGCCGGTGAGTGCGGCGACGAAGAGGAACCATCCGAACCCGAAGTCACCGGGGTTCATCACCAGCATCAACGTCAGGCCCGTGGGGATCATCAGGACAACCGCGGAGAAGATCGCCCAGTTGCGGCCGCCGAAGATGGCGGTTGCCTGAGTGTAGGGAATCCGCAGACACGAACCGACGAATGTCGCGGTGGCGCCGATGACGAACTTCTGGTCGAGGCTGATGCCGTATTCCGGTCCGAGGAGCAGCGCGAGAGCCGAGAACATGGACCAGATCGAGAATCCGACGTGTTCGCAGATCACTGACCAGATCAGATTGCGCTTGGCGATGGCAGCGTTGCCATTGTCCCAAGCCTCTACATCTTCTGGATCCCAGTCGGTGATGTAGTGCTTTCGTTTGGTGCCAGTAACGGTCACTAGGCCCTCCTCAGGGGTCCGGCGCGAATTGGCGGGTGCCTGAGGAGAACCGTAGGAAACGGGTGTTGCCGCAATTTTGCATTCAGTGACCGAACTATCACAGTGTTCTCACTCCGGTTCGCCACCGAACGTGAGAAGGCGGGAACGCAAAAACCCGCCAACTGCCGGGACGAACTGAATATCCGCAGCTCAGAGGGTGCGGTCAGACGAGAAAGCGCACCATGTCGGCTACGCGCTGCAGGCCGGGAAGGGCTCCAGCGGTGGATCGCGGATGTAACGCGTGCACCGCAAGACGGAACATCACGGCCCGCAACATCATCTGCGGCCACTCGGGAAGGTCTTCCCAGCGGTCCACGAGACCATCGTCTGCGCCGCCCCAGGCGAGCGCATCGACCACCACGACGGCGGCCGCCCACGCTGCGGGTCGCCAATACGGCGTGATGTCCGTGATCCCGGGGGCCGCGGCGCCGGCGAACAGAACCGTGCCGAACAGGTCACCGTGGACCAGCTGGGACGGCGACGACACCTTGGTGCGCAGCTTTGCGAGGGTGTGCAGGATCTCCAGACTGGTGACCCCGTCGGGTGACGTGGGGTCACCCATGCCCGCGGCCTTTGCCGAACGCAACGGCACATCGTCCCAGGCCGCGCGGTCGGCGGCGGTGAACACGTCGACGTCGTTGTACGGCGGCGCGGGAGGCTGCATCAGGAATCTCGGGCGCTCGAGCTCGACGGTCACCTCGTGCAGCCGGTCGGCCAGCGAGACGACCTCGTCGTAACGGGGTTCCGGAGTTCCGGCGATGTACGTGTCCGCTCGCCAGCCCGACACCACATACCGGCCGTCGGACGATCGCACAGGGCGCGCGATGCGGACGCCTTCCACGTACAGGGTTTCTCTGACCTTGGCCGACCAAGCAGCCCGAGCGTGGTCGGGAACCAGCGACAACACTGTCTCGCCGATCCGCCAACCACCTTCCCAGCCGTCACCGAGAGCCACCACGGGATGTTGCGTCAGCCCGAAGGTCTGCAGCACATGCTCCGGAGGCTCGACGGAGGTCAAGTCAGAGGTCACCCGACAAACGTTACCGGCGTGACCGCGAGATTCAGAGCAGGCAGCGCAGGTGTCGTCGCACCAGCGCCCCTACCTGCCGCAGGTGGCAGATACGTCAGTAGACCGGCAACGCCGGATCGACCTGCTTGGCCCACGCGGTGATCCCGCCCTGCAGATGGGTGGCGTCCGAGAAACCGGCCTTCTTGACCGCGGCCAGCGCCTCCGCAGACCGGATCCCGGTCTTGCAATAGAGCACCGCCGGCCGGTCCTGTGGGAGCTGCGCCAGCCCCTCGCCCGACTCGATGTCACCCTTGGGGATCAGGGTGGCGCCGTCGATCCGGACGATGTCCCACTCCACCGGCTCACGCACGTCGATCAGGGCGATCTTCTCACCGGAGTCCAGCCGTTGCTTGAGTTCGACGGCGGTCAGCGTCGAGTCGGCCGCAGCCGAGACACCCTCATCCGAGACGACACCGCAGAACGCGTCGTAGTCGATCAGTTCGGTGATCTTCGGCGCCTCCGGATCCTTCCGGAGCTTGATGGTGCGGTACCGCATGTCCAGCGCGTCGTACACCATCAGCCGGCCGAGCAGCGTCTCGCCGATACCGGTGATGAGCTTGATGGCCTCGGTTCCCATGATCGACCCGATCGATGCGCACAGGATTCCGAGCACGCCACCCTCGGCGCACGACGGAACCATCCCAGGCGGCGGGGCCTCGGGGTAGAGATCGCGGTAGTTGAGACCGAGGCCGCCCGGCGCATCTTCCCAGAACACCGAGGCCTGGCCCTCGAACCGGTAGATCGAACCCCACACATAGGGTTTACCGGCGAGGACAGCCGCATCGTTGACCAGGTAGCGCGTCGCGAAGTTGTCGGTACCGTCCACGATCAGGTCGTAGGCACTGAACAGTTCGATCGCGTTGTCGTTGTCCAGTCGTACCTTGTGGGTGTTCACCGTGACGAGTGGATTGATCTCGAGGATGGAGTCGCGCGCGGAATCGGCTTTCGGCCGGCCGACATCGGACTGCCCGTGGATCACCTGGCGCTGCAGATTCGATTCGTCCACCTCGTCGAACTCGACGATGCCGATCGTTCCGACCCCCGCGGCCGCGAGGTAGAGCAACGCCGGGGAACCGAGTCCGCCCGCGCCGATCACCAGCACCTTAGCGTTTTTCAGACGTTTCTGCCCGTCGACACCGAGGTCGGGGATGATCAGGTGCCTGCTGTATCTGGCGACCTCGTCGCGGGTCAGCTCGGCAGCGGGTTCGACCAGTGGCGGCAACGTTGACATCTCGGGCTCCTCACGAAGTGCGCGTGACGGTGATGGTCGTCGGTCCGGCCACCCCACGTAGGTGCAACGAGCTTTTGTCCGGGAAGATTCCGGCGGCCCCGGCCTGTGCGGTGGCCGAGCTCAGCGTTCGGGGAAAGGCCAGGGGTTGGGGTTGCAGACGAAGTCGCGGTTGGCTTTCATGTCCGGATCGAGCGCCATGATCTCGCTGTTCGCGGTACCGAACGTCTGCTGCATCATGATCGGCGCCAGAGACCCGTTCATCTTGCACGGCTCATGTGCCTCGAACCCGATCGCATGCCCGATCTCGTGATTGATCAGATATTGCCGATAGCCGAGATCGTCACCCTGATATGACGTCGCGCCGCGGACCCATCGCGCCTCGTTGAGCGTGACCCGGGATTCCGGCGGGTAGTAGCACGAGGTCTCGAGCTTGATCTCGTATCCGCAGAGCTGCCGCGTGGTGTCGGGCGAGGTGAGCGTCACCCGGAAATCGGGCTCGCCGTTGTCGATCCGGCGGAAAGACACTGTGCCGTCCCCGATCCAGCTCTTCGGGTTGGCGAGTGTCGTGTCGATCAACTTGGCGAACGTGGGGTCGCCCCCGAAGTCACCGGACGCCAAACCGTTCTCGACCTCGACGGTGTAGGTGTACTCCTGACCCCCGGTGCCCACGCGAGTCGTGGTCCCGGGCACCACGTGATACCCGGCCGCACCCTTCTCGGTGAACGGGCCGCCGGCGGGCAGGACACCCGCGGGCAGTTGCTCCAGCGGCACCGACTTCGGGGGTGCACCGATGGCGGTGGTCTCATCCCGCACGTTGGTGTTGCGGACGGCATCGGGATCAGAGTCGACGACTCGGTCGGACCCGCCGTCCTGGTGGGATTGGACGGTGAGCACGATCATCACGATGGTCAGCACGACAAGTACCGGGATGGCGTACGCCCGCCAGCCGTAGGTGGTGACGAATCGACCAACCGCCGACTGCTTCTTGCGGTCCTTCCCGCGGTCCGCACGCGGCCTGCCCGGTTCGTCGATGGGATCCCAGCGGGCACGTAACGGCTGGTCAGGGGCGGGCCGACCGGAGACGGGACGGTGTACGTCGGTTTCCTGGTTCGCGAGGTGAGCGTCGGCCTCTGCCGCACGCCTGGCGGCGCGGCGCGCCCGATCGACGGTCCTGCTGGTCTGATCGGGGTCGACACTTCGCCGCTTCCGGTCGGAGCCGGCGGTCCGACGGATTCGTTCGGGATCGGCGGTGTCGCGCGGCGTACGCCGCGTTTCCGTCGGTCCCGAGCCGCCAGCACCAGTCACCGTTAAACCTTCTCACAGGCATCCACGATTCATCTGTAGGCAACCACCGGTGGCGCACATCGCGGGCGGATATACCCTGGCGACCATGACTGAATCGGCTGCCGCAGGCACCGGAACGAACTCGACCACCGCCGGTGGCGGACGTCGAAGCGTCCGGATGCCGCGCAGCGCGCGGCGACTACAACTACTGGACGCCGCCAGCGAGATCTTCGTCGAACGCGGCTACCACTCGGCGGGGATGGACGAGATCGCCGTACACGCCGGGGTCAGCAAACCTGTTCTCTACCAACACTTTCCGAGCAAGCTCGACCTGTACCTCGCCGTACTCGATTCCCACGCCGAGTCGATGGTGAACCGGGTCACCGGGGCCCTGCTCAGTTCCACCGACAACCGCCATCGGGTGCGTGCCGCGGTGCAGGCGTTCTTCGATTTCATCGACGAGGACAGCCAGGGATACCGGCTCATCTTCCGCTCGGACGCCCTCGATCCGGCCGCGATCAGGCGTGTCGAAGGCGCAACCGAAGCCTGCGTCGACGCCGTCTACGGACTGGTGATGCACGACTCGGGGCTCGATCCGCACCGCTCCAGGATGCTGGCGGCCGGACTGGTGGGGACCAGCCAGGTCAACGCCCGGCACTGGCTGGACGCCAAGCGTCCGGTGACCAAGGAAGAGGCCGTGGACATCACGGTGACCATGCTCTGGGGCGGGCTGTCCCGAGTGCCGCTTCAGCAGTCCTCCGGAATTCTCGAGAACTAGCCCGGCCCCTCTACCGAGCGTCAGATGGCGCCGAAACCGACCTTGCGTGCATCGGAGATGCCGACCTCGACGTAGGCGATCTTGGTGACCGGGATCAGGAAACGTGCGCCCTTGTCATCCTGCAGGCGAAGCAGCTGATCGCCGCCGGCCAGCGCGGACTCCACCGCGGCATGGGCGTCATCACTGCTCTGATCGGTGTGCACCACGATCTCGCGTGCACTGTCGGTGATCCCGATCTTCACATCAACGGCCACAGAATCCTCCACAGGTCTTCACGATTGGATCTCACAGGTCGAGCTCGGTGAACAGGTCCCGACTCTCGTTCCAAGGCTAGTCGCACTCACGAGTGTCGACGACGCCAGCCCGGAGGCGGCGGGTCAGCCCAGGCCCATGTCGGCCATCCGGCGAGCGTGCCGCTCCTGGATGGAATCGAAGAACGTCACGATCCGGTTCAGATCGGACTGGACCGAGAACAGCAGCTCGGTCAGTTCCTCCTGGCCGGCGAGCACGTACTGCGTCTGGGTGATCGCCTCCCCGAGCAGCCGGCGTCCCCAGAGGGTGAGCGGCGATTTCAGGTCGGGGTCTGCGGCGACCGCGTCACGGACGGCGGTGGCGGCGAAGTCCGAGTGCCCAGTCTCCGACATCACCTTGCGGACCACGGCCTCGGCCTCCGGCGGCAGGGTGCCGGCGATCTCGAGATAGAAATCCGCGGCCAGACCATCGCCGACGTAGGCCTTGACTAGCGACTCCTGCCAACTGCTCGGCACGGTTGACGCGTGGTAGCGCTCGAGTACCGCCTCGTACTTCTCGATCGCGTCGTACACGTCCACCCGGCGCGCGCGCAGTTCGTCCTGCAGGATCTCGAAGTGGGCCATCTCCGCGGCGGCCATGCTGGCCATCGCCACGCGTCCCCGGATTCCCGGAGCCATCACGGCCTCGGAGGTGAGGCGATAGAACGCGGCCAGTTCACCGCACGCCAGAACCCCGAAGAGTTCGGTGATTCCAGGGTGATCGAAGGGAACCGAGGTGGCGACATCCGACACCGGCGGTTCGGTTTGTGAACCAGACGACATGGTCTCCAGTGTAGTCAGCAGCTCACCGTGTTCGGCGACTCAGCACACGGACAGGCTGCACCGATACCCGGCAGCTCGCGACTCGATGTTGGCAATATGCCGAGGACACGTACACTGCGAGGGGTAAGCCAAGCGCCTTAGCTGGCTCACACGGACATTGTGCGCGCACCGACGGCAGCCCGATTGAACGAAATCGGCCCGATTCGCCCGATACCGGTCATGCGAGTCCTCGGCAGATCGAGGATCCAGAGCTGACCTGTTGGTTGATTCTTACAGTGCGCGCGGGACAGCACTTTGCGGAAGGCAATCAACTGAACACCGACAATCACACCTCAGATACGAACACCGAGACTGCAGTCTCCCTGGACGACGTCGTCGAGGCCGAAGAGCACGTCATCGTCGCCGAGGACCACGTCTCCCCCACCTTCGCCGAGCTCGGCGTCCGGCAGGAGATCGTCGACGCCCTCGCCGCCGATGGCATCACGAACACCTTCGCGATCCAGGAGCTCACGCTTCCCCTGGCCATGGCTGGCGACGACCTCATCGGCCAGGCACGGACCGGCATGGGCAAGACCCTCGGCTTCGGCGTCCCCCTGTTGCAGCGGGTGTCGCAGGCCACCGCGGACGCCGGCGAGCCCGGCATCCGCAAGCTCGACGGCACTCCCCGCGCGCTGATCATCGTGCCCACGCGCGAGCTGTGCATCCAGGTGACCGACGACCTCGAGGTCGCGGCCAAGGGCCTGCACGTCGACACCGCGGATGGGCAGAACCGGCCCATCCGCCTGCTCTCGATCTTCGGCGGCCGGCCGTTCGAGCACCAGATCAGCGAGCTCAAGATCGGCATCGACGTCGTGGTGGGCACTCCCGGGCGTCTGCTCGACCTCGCCCGCCAGGGCCACTTGATCCTGGGCAAGGTGCAGGTTTTGGTTCTCGACGAGGCCGACGAGATGCTCGACCTGGGATTCCTCCCCGACATCGAACGAATCATGAGTTCGCTGCCGGATGCCCGTCAGACCATGCTCTTCTCGGCCACGATGCCCGGACCGATCGTGACCCTGGCCCGCACATTCTTGACCAAGCCGACGCACATCCGCGCCGAGCATGCCAACGATTCGGCGATCCACGAGCGCACCACCCAGTACGTGTACCGCGCGCACGCCCTCGACAAAGCCGAGCTCGTCGCCCGCATCCTTCAGGCCGAGGGTCGCGGCGCCACAATGGTTTTCACCCGGACCAAGCGCACAGCCCAGAAGGTCGCCGACGACCTCGCCGAGCGCGGGTTCGCCGTCGGTGCCGTTCACGGAGACCTCGGACAGGTCGCGCGCGAGAAGGCCCTGACTGCCTTCCGCGAGGGGCGCATCAACGTACTGGTGGCCACCGATGTCGCCGCCCGAGGAATCGACATCGACGACGTCACCCACGTCATCAACTACCAGTGCCCCGACGACGAGAAGACCTACGTGCACCGCATCGGGCGCACGGGGCGCGCCGGACGGACCGGTATCGCCGTGACGCTGGTCGACTGGGACGAGCTGCACCGCTGGGAGATGATCAGCAAGGCGCTCGACCTGGCCAAGGACGAGCCCGCCGAAACCTATTCCAGCTCACCGCATCTGCGCTCCGACCTCAACATCCCGGAGACAGCCAACGGCCGGATCGGATCGGGCGGCGCGGCGCGCGAAGACCGCAAGGAACGTGAACCCCGCTCGGGTGGACGTTCCTCGGGGTCGGGTCGCCGCGAATCCGGAAGCCGAGAATCGGCAGGCCGCGAGTCCGGCCAGCGCGAGGGAGGCCAACGCCCGTCTCGTCAGCGTCGCCGCACCCGCGGCGGCACACCGGGCGAAGGCGCCGGCGCGACCACCACCACCACCGAGTCCGCGAGCACCGCCTCGACCGCCTCGACCGCACCGTCGGAGACTTCCGGACCGGGCACCGAGGGCGGCGGCGACCGTCCGCGGCGTCGTCGGCGTCGCCGTGGCGGGCAGACCTCGGGCGGCGCCGAAGGTAACGGCGAGACCGTGAGCAGCACCTCGGAGTAACTGACGGTGCCAAAGCCTGAGCGGCGGACACGGGTCGATCTCGCGGTGGCCGCGGTCATCGTTGTCGTGATCGTCGTTGCAGGCGTTGCCATCTGGTCCACCAGCGCCGTGCGCGGCACCAGCTCGGATCCCGCTCAGAACTCAGCACCTCCGCCCACCTCGGCATCGTCGGTGCCGTCAGGTCTCACCGAGGCCTGGCGCGCTGCCAGCAACGCGACCACGGCTCCCGTGGTGATCGGCCCGGTGGTGGTCACCGGCGACCGCGGGACCGTCATCGGACACGACCCGTCGACGGGCCGTGAACTCTGGTCGTATCGACGCGACCTGCCGCTGTGCGGCGTCGCCGGCTGGCCCGGCTCGGGACGCGACTACGTCATCGCGGTCTATCGCAATGCCCGCGGCTGCAGCGAGGTGACGGCTCTCTATTCCGCGACCGGTGAGCGCGCGGCGTCCCGCAGTAGTGACGCCGACAGCACACTCGACTTCAGCATCGAGAAGGACTACTTCTTGGCACAGGGCGACACCCGGTTGGAGACGTGGCGTAGCGATCTGGTTCGCACCATCGAATACGGTCGCGTGGACGCACCCGTGAACCCAGGCGCACAACCCCGGTCCGGCTGCGAGTTGCTCTCCAGCGCAATCGGTTCGGGCCGAGTGGCAGTCGTCGAGCGGTGCGGGATCGAGCCCGGGTACCGATTGACGGTTCTCGGTGCGACGCTGGACAAAGACGAGAAGCTGGACGAGCAGGGGTCGACGTTGATCACCGCTGATCTCGGTTCACCGCCCCGCGTGGTGGCGGTCGGCGCGAACGGCGTGGCCGTCTACGTCTCGTCCCCGAGCCCCATGCTCGAGACCTACGCACTCGACGGCACCCTGCGGGGCCGCACCACCCTGCTGGGGCGTGCGGTGGGTGTCGAGAGCACGCCGGTCAGTAGCGGCGGGCTCATCACCTTCTGGACCGGCGAGGCCACGGTGGTCCTGGACGCGAGCACGTTGCAAGCCCGATTCCAGGTACCCGCGACACTGGGGCCCGGCGTGGTGATGGCAGGTTCTCTGCTGCTGCCCAGTGCGTCGGGCATCAGCGAACACAACATCGTGGACGGCAGGCCGATACGGTCGATCCCGGTGCAGCGCAGCGGCTACGGCGGCGGCATCGTCACACTCGGACTGATCGGCGACAACGTCGTCCAGCAATGGGGATCGACGGTCTCGGTACTCAAGCCCTCCGCGACTTAGGCCGAGTGGAGATCACTCCGCGTCGATCGTCACCAGGTCGGCTCCCACCTGCCAGTGCTTCCACAGGTTCTCCGCGAGCTCCCGGTAGGCCTCCGACCCCTTGTTCTTGCGACCCCCGAGCACGCTGACACCGGTCGCGGACGCCTCGGCAAAGCGGACCGTGCGTGGGATCGCGGGAGCCAGCACGGGGAGGTCGTACCGGTCGGAGACGTCGGCGAGCACGTCGCGACTGTGGGTGGTGCGGGCGTCGTACAGGGTCGGCAACGCGCCGAGCAGCGCCAGATCAGGGTTCGTTATCTGCTGGATCTCGGTGACCGTGCGCAGTAGCTGACCGACACCCCGATGCGCAAGCGTCTCGCACTGCAGGGGCACGATCACCTCGTCCGCCGCGGTGAGTCCGTTCAAGGTGAGCACACCGAGGGAAGGCGGGCAGTCGATGATGATCACATCGTAGTCGTCGGCCACCTTTGCCAGCACCCGTTTGAGCGCGTACTCGCGCCCCGGCCGCATCAGCAACAGGGCCTCGGCGCCGGCGAGGTCGATGGTCGCCGGCAGCAGCGTCATCTTGTCTTCGGTGTCGAGCAGTACGTCGGCGATCTCTGCTTCACCGAGCAGCACGTCGTGCACCGAGACGGGCAACTTGTCAGGGTCGTGACCCAACGAAAACGTAAGGCTGCCTTGAGGATCGAGGTCCACGACCAAGACCGACACATCCATCCCCGCCAACGCCGCCCCCAGCGAGATCACAGTTGTCGTCTTGGCGACGCCACCCTTTTGATTCGCCACGGCAAGTACCTTGCTCATTGCTTGACTCCCTCCGGCCATGCATTTGGAAGAGCTGATCGAGCTTCGCCCTGCTCTGTCTCCGACAGCGCCTACAATTACATGTTCTGTCCGCCGGTCAGGAACAGAAGATGGCTTGCGGTGCCGTCGCAGCCTGTGTTCCCTTGACCCTATGCGCCCACCGAGCAATTTGTCCGCAGAGAACGCTGCAGTTTCGGCAATCCATCGCCTCATCCTCATCCGCCACGGTGAGACGGAGTGGTCGAAGGTGGGAAAGCACACCGGGTCGAGCGATATAGCTCTGACAGAGCTCGGTGAACAGCAGGCCGAGAGCCTGCGCGCGCCACTCGATGAGCTGCTCCTGACCGATCCGTTGGTGCTGTCGTCGCCGAGGCTGCGCGCCCGCCACACCGCCGAACTGGCCGGATTGACCATCACCCGCACGGGCGAGGAGTTCGCCGAATGGGACTACGGCAGATACGAAGGACTCACCACACCGGAGATCCGCGAGACCGACCCGGGTTGGACGGTGTGGAATCGCGGCGGACCCGATGGTGAGTCACCGCAGCAGATGAGTGACCGTATGGACGGTGTGATCGCAGATCTCGTGCAGTACTTACGCGATCGATCGGTGGTGGTCATCGGCCACGGACACTTCTCGCGGTCGCTGCTCGCACGGTGGATCGGCGCACCGGTCAGATTCGGCGCTCATTTTGCGATGCTGCCCGCATCGCTGGCGGTTCTCGGCTTCGACGGCGAGACCCATCAGATCCAGTCGCTCGGGATCACCGGCTATCGCAGCGCCGACTACGTGGATGCGGGTCGCCCGGCCCATGTGCGAACCGTCACGTGAACCGGCCCGGGCGTGTCCCGCCAGCCACCCCGATATCGACCATGGGAGGGACCGAGCGTCGGCGCCCGCTACCGGCGGCGCTTCTTCTTGCGTGACTGCGCGCGTTGTGGGGCCGACTCTTTGTCTGCCACAGCCTCTTCCGTGCCGTCGTCCGAGCCGTCGATCGCGTACGCGGCAGCGAACCACGTCATCGAGGACGGACTGAAGAGGAACACCAGCGCCGCCACCAGAGCGATCAAGATCGGCGTACCCAGAACCGGCAGGTCACTGTCGGTGATCAGCGCAAAGGCAAACGGCAGCAGCAGGACCTGCGCGATGACCGCGATCGCCCTCCCCCATCGCCGGCCCATCAGCAGCGCGAGCCCGCCTGCGAAGATGCCGCCGCCGAGGATCGCGAACCACGCTGCGGTGCCGTACCCACTGATCGCTTCCTCTTCGTGGCCCATCAGGCCGCGGACAACGGCGACGATCGCATAGACGATGAAGGCGGCGCCCTCGAGCGCCACGATGGCGCCTGCCCGGCGAACGTTGATCGGAGGAGTTGATTCCGGCACCGGACCAGCCTAGTGGCCCCCCGGCCGGACGGACGGTGGAGGATCGCGTCGGCGGTGGATCCCCACATCCCGCTAGGCTCACTTCTCGTGCGCGCGATGCTGATCGTCAACCCCTTCGCCACCTCGACCACCGAGGCGGGGCGGGATGCGCTGGTGGGCACCCTGACTGCGTCACTGCGCCGGCCCGGGGACCACCGGACCCCATTTGTGGACATAACCGTCGAACACACCACCCACCGTGGCCATGCCGGCGAACTGGCGTCGAAGGCTCGGCTCGAGGGTTACGACGTCGTTGTGGTCCACGGCGGCGACGGCAGCGTGAACGAGGTGGTCAACGGGGTCATCGATCCGCCCGGATCCGCTCAGTCGAGCGGGTTGCCCTCTCCTGCCGTGGCGGTGGTGCCGGGAGGCAGCGCAAACGTTTTCGCCAGGGCGTTGGGTATCGATCCCGATCCTCTCAAGGCCACCGGCCAGCTCGTGGACCTGCTCGCCGGCGGAGCGCGGCGCCGAGTCAGTCTCGGCCACACCGACGACCGCTGGTTCCTGTTCAACGCGGGCCTGGGTGTCGACGCCCAGGTGGTGAAGTCGATCGACGAACAGCGTGTGGCCGGTCACCGGGCCTCCGCCACGAGATATCTGTGGACCGCAGTACGCACCTTCATCGGGGCCGCGGGCGGGCAGCCGACCCTGACCGTCACCCTTCCCGATGCCGAACCTGTAGACGGCGTCCACTATCTGTTCGTCTCCAACTCCCGGCCCTGGACCTATCTGGGCGCGCGGCCCATCGAGACCAATCCGGACACCAGCTTCGATGGCCAATTGGGCGTGTTCGCGTCGAGATCGATGAGTCCGCTGCGCAACCTGCCGCTCGCCCGCCAACTGCTCTCGCGCACGGCGCAGCCGAGCGCACGCCACCTGCTCAGAGCCGACGACGTCCCGTCCGTGGTGGTCAGCAGTACTGCACCGATAGACATGCAGATGGACGGCGAATACCTCGGGACGCGTACCGCCCTGACGTTCGGTTGCAGGCCCGGCGCGTTGGAAGTGGTCGCTCCGCGCGAGTGATGTGCCTCTCGTCCGCGTGTTAGCTGATCGTTGGACGTCTGTAAAGAGTCCGAGGTCACACCATGTTTGCTTGATAAATCACAGGCAAAACCGTCTGCACAGTAGTACAACGGGAGGTGGACCAATGAAGGCACCCCCTACACAGTGATATTGCACACGTGTTAACGCAACACCATTGACTTCATCTGGATTCGTGAAAGTATTCACAAGCAACAGTGCGGAAACAATAACTACGCACGCATGAACTGACGGTTACGAGCGGCGCGAAGAAGCGCCTGAAGGAGCAGAGGGATGGACTGGCGTCACAACGCAATTTGTCGCGACGAGGACCCGGAGCTGTTCTTCCCGGTGGGAAACAGTGGCCCGGCCATCGCGCAGATTGCTGATGCGAAGCTCGTCTGCAACCGCTGCCCGGTTACAGCTGATTGCCTCACTTGGGCATTGGAGTCCGGACAGGACGCAGGCGTTTGGGGCGGAATGAGCGAAGACGAGCGACGTGCGCTCAAGCGGCGCAACGCACGCAGTCGCACACGCAGTTCCGTATAGCCCCACCTGGGTGATCACAGCCCACTGATCACCCGACAACAGACAACCCAACCCGGTGGCACACCAGCCACCGGGTTTGTGTTGTTTCAGGCTAAAAGCAAAGAGCGTCAGCGCTTTTCAGCGCAACGGAACGGTGAGCACGGCATCGGTACCACCATCGGTGCCGCTACGGAGCTCCAACGTGCCGGACAGCTCGATCTGCACCAGCGTATGCACGATCTGCAACCCCAGCCGGTCGGACTTCTGCGGATCGAAGTCCGGCGGCAACCCGATCCCGTTGTCGTGCACCGTGATCACGAGTTCACGGGTGGTGCGGGAGGTCTCGATCAAGACCAGGCCCGATTGTTCGGGCGCGAATCCGTGCTCGACCGCATTCTGGATCAGCTCGGTGAGCACCATCACCATCGGCATCGCGAGATCACTCTTGACCACTCCGATCTTTCCGACCCGGCGGACGACGACGTCACTGCCACCGGACGCCACATCCGCCATCACCGGGACGAGCTGGTCGATGGCGACGTCGAGATCGACCTCCTCATCCACGCTGCCGGACAGCAGTTCGTGGACCAGCGCGATCGAGGCGACCCGGCGCACCGCCTCGCCGAGCGCTTGCCGGGCCTCTTCGTTGGGGGTACGGCGGGCCTGCAGACGCAGCAGCGCCGACACGCTTTGGAGGTTGTTCTTCACCCGGTGGTGGATCTCGCGGATGGTCGCATCTTTACTGATCAAGGCCAGGTCCCGGCGCTTGACCTCGGTGACGTCGCGCACGAGGATCACGGCGCCGACCAGTTCGCCGCGGGGTCGGAGTGGGACAGCGCGGATCAGCACCGTGGCACGGTGCGCGTCCGCCTCGATCCGCATGCCGGCGTGCCCTTCGGCGGCGGCGCGCAACATCGCAGCGGCTTCCTCTGATTCGAACGGATCGGTCAGCAATGACACGGTCACATCGGCGAGATTGTTGCCGCCGAGCTCGGACGTCCACCCCATCCGGTGATACGCCGACAGTGCGTTGGGACTGGCGTACTGCACGGCGCAGTGTTCGTCGACGCGAATGAAACCGTCGCCGGCGCGCGGCGTGGACAACCCCCTCGGGTTGCCCTCATTTTGCGGGAACGTGCCTTCAGACACCATCTGGCACAAGTCATTTGCGCAGTCCTGGTAGGAGAGCTCCAGCGGTGACGGCAGCCTCGGCTGCGTCAGATTGATGGCTCGGGCGAGCACTCCGACAACCGATCCCTCGAACCTGACGGGCACCGCTTCACGCCGGATCGCCACCGATCCCACCCACGTCGGATCCTCCTCACGCAAGATGCGGCCAGTGCCCAGTGCACCGAACACCTGAGGATTCTCGTCGACGGTGATCGATGTACCGACCACGTCGGACGGAAAGACGGTGGGTGCCGTGTTGGGACGGCATTGGGCAACACAGACCATGTGGGTGGTGTCGCCGGACGTACCGTCGTCTGAGTTGTCGTGGGCCCGCTGCGAGTGGACCCACATCTGCAGGTCGGCGAACGACAGATCGGCCAGCAACTGCCACTCGGCGACCACACGCTGGAGATGGCCACCTGCGGCGCCGGAGAGCTCGGTGTGTTCGGCGAGCAGCTCGGACAGCGTCGACATCAGGACAGACCCCGCTTGTTCGGAGTGTGAGCGGGGCGCACGTCAGTGTTGGCCGACATCACGACCGCAAGATCGGCGGTCAGTTGTCGATGACCGCGATGAGGTGCCCGGCCTGGATCACGTCGCCGACATTGACCTTGACCTCGGTGACCGTGCCCGCCTCTTCGGCGAGTACCGGGATCTCCATCTTCATCGACTCCAAGAGGACGATGGTGTCACCGGCTTCCACCGCCTGACCAGGGGTGACGACCACTTCGAGAACGCTCGCCACAATCTCTGCCACGACCTCTTCTGCCATGCCGTCCTCCCACGTTGATGTTCTGCGGTATCAACCTATCGCACGAAGACCGTCCGCGATTCTCGGCGGCGACCCCCTTCGTGTCACAATGGAGCGCTGTCGAAAGGAGACTGTCATGGGAAAACGTGGACGTAAGAAGCGGGCCCGCAAGAAGAACGCGGCCAACCACGGTAAGCGCCCCAACGCCTGAGCGTTGGGCGCTTCATCGAAGAGTGCCCGAAAAACAACCGATCCACTTATCCGAGGACGATCCGCTTGCACGGCGGACTGTCTTCAGATAAGTGGATCGTTTGCTTGGGGGCCGTGTGTGGAGAAACTACCCGCGGGTCTCGCGGACGATGACCGTCTTGCGGATCTCCAGGGTCAGGCGTTCGCGCAGGCCTTCAGGTGCCTGATCCCCGCCGCATTTGCGGCTCACCAGACTCTTGAGCTGCTTCTCGATCCCGTAGTGCTCGAGGCATGGCGCGCACGAATCGATGTGCGTCTGCAGCCGCGCCCGCGCGTTCTGGTCGCACTCGTTGTCGAGCAGCAGCCAGACATCGGCGATGACCGCCGAACAGTCGAGCCGGTCGTTTTCGTCGATGGCCTCGTCGGCACGTGCGTCGTGTCCCACTCCATCGCCTGCATTCCCGGTACTCATCCGGCAACCTCCTGTTCGTGACCCTTGCGGCCACCGGCCGATCGGCCGCCAGTTCCTCTGTTGAATCCACGCTCGCGAGCGACGTCGCCGAGCAGGTCGCGCAATTGCTTCCGGCCACGGTGCAATCGCGACATCACGGTCCCGATCGGGGTGTCCATGATCTCGGCGATCTCCTTGTAGGGCAGACCTTCGACGTCCGCGTAGTACACGGCCATGCGGAAGTCCTCGGGCAGCTCCTGCAGAGCTGCCTTGATGTCGTCGTCCGGGAGGGCGTCCAGCGCCTCGATCTCAGCCGACCGCAGACCTGCCGACGTGTGCTCGGCGGTGGCCGCCAGCTGCCAGTCGGTGATCTCGTCGGTCGGGTACTGCGCGGGCTGTCGCTGCTTCTTGCGATAGCCGTTGATGTACGTGTTGGTGAGAATCCGGTACAGCCACGCCTTCAGGTTGGTCCCGGCGCGAAACGACTTGAACGCGGTGAACGCCTTCACATACGTTTCCTGCACCAGATCTTCGGCATCGGCCGGATTACGGGTCATCCGCAGCGCGGCCCCGTACATCTGGTCGAGCAACGGCAGAGCGTCGCGCTCGAATCGCGCGTACTGCTCTTCCGGGGTCTCTGGGTGCTCTTCCGGTGTTTCGGCTTCGGTCACGACAATCCCTTCGAGACCTGCGGGAAAATCAGGTCTGTCGAGCAAGCCTACCGACCCGGTATCTGCTGAGTTGCTGTGCACACCACACCTCCTTCGCAGTAAAGAACACCATCACCGCGCACCTTGTTCCGGAAGACGTCAGGTTTCGCCCACCCTGGGCTTTATCAGAGGCTTACAGGGCACTCTCGTCACGACAACGGGGTGGACGGACCGGACACCCACCTCGGGCAGGACAATGGATCCCCATGGCAGCGACTTCGGCATTGCTGGCCCTGCAGACAGCAGGCATCGACCACCGCGTTCACAAGTATTCGGCGAGTTCGGATGGGGCCTGGGGTCCTGAGGCCGTCACATTCATGACCGACGCGGTGGGCGCCGAACCCGACCAGATATTCAAGACGCTGGTGTTCGATGTTGCCGGCACGCTGGCCGTGGCGGTCATCCCCGTTCCCACGCGGCTCTCGCTCAAGGCCGCCGCTGCCGCCTTGGGGCTGGGCGGCAAAGCTGCGATGGCCGAGCCGAAGGACGTCATGAGGGTCACCGGCTACGTCCTGGGCGGGGTGTCACCGATCGGTCAACGAAAGCCGCTGCCCACCGTCGTCGACGAGACGGCCGAGCTGTGGCCCGTGATGTTCTGCAGTGCGGGCAAACGCGGCCTCGAGATCGAGCTGTCCCCCACCGACCTGATCGCCGTCACCGGCGCCGTCGTCGCAGACATCACTGCCTGAAGGCACCGGGGCTGCCCAAGCGCCGAGGAACCGTGCTGCGCGGACCCTCAGAGCGGCTTGATCAGATCCGCGCGATTGTTGCGGACGTTGTTCACGTCGGTGGACACCCGGTACGGCACCAGATGTGGCTCGGGCAGGGCCGCCAGCAGGTCTCGGGCCACATCGACCTTGCCGCTCGAGCAATCCAGCCAGTCGTCGCGCATGTCCGGGGTCACGATGACCGGCGTGCGGTCGTGGATGTGGCCCAGCGCATCCGCCGCGGGACGGGTGATCACCGTGGTGGTCCACAACCAGCGGTCCGGATCATCCTTGGCCTTGCCCGGGTCGGGCCACAGTTCGTAGAGACCCGCGAAACCGAGGATCGGGGTGTCGGGGTCGTGCATGAAGAACGGCAGCTTCTTGCCGTCCTCGCCCTTGGTCCACTCGAAGAAGCCGGCCGCCGGCAAGATGCAGCGGCGTTTCGCCGCGGCCCGTTTGAACGAGGGCTTCTCGGTCAGCGTCTCCGATCGCGCGTTGATCATCCGACTGCCGATGGACGGGTCCTTGGCCCAACTCGGCACCAGTCCCCAGCGCAGTGCCCGCAGTTGTCGCTGCACGGCGGGCTCGCCATCAGACAGATGGTCCGACTCTGATCGCTCCGCCCGCTCGAGAACGGTCGGGACCGTCGTCGTCGGGGCCACGTTGTAGGAGGGATTGTCGAGTTTGGCCGCGTCCTCGGCGGCCAGAGCAGCGTCGAAGGCGGCAACCAGATCTGATGTACTCGCCGTCGTGGCGTATCGCCCACACATGCGGCCCATTATCCCCCGCGCGAGCGCCGACCTCGGCACTGACGCATGTCCCGGTACGGGCCCCGCACAAACACCAGCGCCCCCTCGACAGGTCGAGAGGGCGCCGGTCCGGTCGGTATCAGGCGTTGGCTGCGTCCTGAACGATGGCGATCTGCTTGTTGAGGAGGTCCACCACTGCCGCCTCGTCGGCGGTGCCCCACGTGCCGGCGTCCTCTCCGATGAGCGTCACGTCGACGCTCACGGTGACGCCGTCGACGTAGGCCCCGGTTGACCGGATGGTCAGCGGCAGGGTGTCGGCACCCACGGTTGCGGTGCCGGTGCTCACGACGGTCTTCGCCGGGACGGTGGTGCCCTGGGGATCTTCGAGCGAGTTCTCCATCTCGGCGACCAACTGCGAACCATCCGGGAGGTCGTCGCGCATGGTCATCGCAGGACAGGACGCGATGTCGTTCTCCAGCTCCTCGAAGGAACCGTCCTGCCCGAGGATCACCTGGGTTTCGATGGTGCTGCCGTCTTCGAGGTCGTACTTGACCTTCGCACGGTCGAATTGCTTGCTGGCATCGGTCTCATCGGCGATGTTCGCGCAGCCCGTCGGCGTGACCTCGGGATCGGACTCGTTGTCGGCGTCGATCGCGGCTTTGTCCATCACCACATACGTGCCGCCGCCAGGGAACTCCGACTCGGGGAGCATCAGATCTTCGGCACGGGCGTCGAGTTCGGCGGCCGTGGGCTCCGAACTCGAGGACGTTTGCGCGCTCGCGGACGGATCCGCATTGTCCGACGAGTCGTCGGAGCACGCCGAGAGGGTCAAAACGGCTGCGGCACATAGTGCGACGAGCGCGGCGGGGCGAGTTGGGCGAAGGTTCATGGAAAGAACATAGCGGGCGAACAGCCACAAATTCGCGTCTTGTCAGCTATTCGGCAGACCACCATCGGCCGACGCCGCCCCGAGGCCACCTCGGACCATCGGACCTGCTGCGAAGGCATGAAAGACTGTCCGGGTGAATGCATGGAACGCCCCTCACGCTCCCGCGCCCGTCGACGCCGTTGTCAGCCTCCCCGGCAGCAAGTCGATCACCAACCGGGCACTGGTGCTGGCGGCGCAGGCCGACGGTCCGTCGACACTGACCGGCACACTCCGCAGCCGTGACAGCGACCTGATGCTCGATGCACTGGCCGCGCTCGGCGTCGGGGTCGACATCGATACCGACGATCCCGCCACCGTCACCATCACCCCCGCGCCCATGCACAGCGGAAAGGTCGATTGTGGGCTGGCCGGCACGGTCATGCGGTTTGTTCCGCCGCTGGCTGCCCAGGCGGACGGCGTTGTGGAGTTCGACGGTGACGAACAGGCCCGCAGCCGGCCGCTGCACACCATCCTCGGGGCACTACGCGACATCGGTGTCCAGGTCGCGGGCGATTCGCTCCCCTTCACCATCACCGCAACCGGTTCGGTCCGAGGGGGCGAAGTGACCATCGACGCGTCGGCGTCATCGCAGTTCGTCTCGGGCCTGCTGCTCAGTGCGGCAGGCTTCGACAACGGTCTCACGATCGTCCACGTCGGCGACCCTGTCCCGTCGACCCCCCACATCACGATGACGATCGACATGCTGGCCGCAGCCGGTGTCGCGGTGGACGTCTCGACCGCGAACCGTTGGCAGGTGGCGCCTGCCACGGTCCGCGCCGTCGATTGGCAGATCGAGCCCGACCTGTCGAACGCCGCGGCCTTCCTTGCCGCCGCTGCAGCCACCGGCGGCACGATCTCGGTTCCCCGGTGGCCGGTGACGACCACCCAGCCAGGGGCGGTGATCGTCCAGATCCTCGAGGCGATGGGGTGCCGCAGCCAGAACGAGGACGGCGTTCTCACGATCACCGGACCCACTGCGCTGCAAGGCATCTCGTGGGACATGAGCGCAGTCGGCGAACTGACCCCGACCGTCGCCGCGCTGTGCGCGCTCGCGGAAGGACCTTCGACGCTCTCCGGCATCGCCCATCTGCGGGGCCACGAGACCGACCGCCTCGCGGCATTGACCGCCGAGATCAACCGACTGGGTGGGCGGTGCAGCGAAACCCCGGACGGTCTTGTCATCGAGCCCAGGACCCTGCACGGCGGGACCTGGCGTGCGTATGCCGATCACCGGATGGCCACCGCAGGCGCTCTTGTCGGCCTGGTCACCGAGGGCGTCTCGGTGGACGACATCGGCTCCACCGCCAAGACACTCCCCGACTTCCCTGCGATGTGGGCGAGGATGATCAACGCTTGAGCAAGCGGCAGTACGACGAGACCGATGTCCGGGTACGCCCGGGCCGGGGCACTCGGCCACGCACCAAAACCCGTCCGACACATGAGGATGCCGAGACGGCCATGGTGGTCTCCGTCGACCGCGGACGGTGGGGATGCGTACTCGCCGACGACCCCGACACCAGAGTCGTCTGCATGCGCGCCCGCGAACTCGGCCGTACCCCCATCGTGGTCGGTGACGACGTCTCGGTGGTGGGCGATCTGTCCGGCAAAGCGGACACCCTGGCGCGCATCGTCCGGGTCGCGCCGCGACGAACTGTGTTGCGGCGCACGGCCGATGACACCGATCCGTACGAGCGCATCGTGGTGGCCAACGCCGAGCAACTGTTGATTGTCACCGCCCTCGCCGACCCACCGCCGCGCACCGGATTCGTCGAACGGGCGTTGGCCGCAGCTTATGTCGGCGGTCTCACCCCGATACTGTGCCTGACCAAAGGGGATCTGGCCGACCCCGAGTCCTTTCGGGCGGCATTCGCCGACCTCGACCTGCCGGTACTGATCGCCGGGCGGGACGATCCCATCGAACCCGCGCAGGAACTGTTGCAGGGCAAGCTGACCGCCCTGATCGGGCACAGCGGCGTCGGAAAATCCACGCTCGTGAACAGACTGGTTCCCGACGCCTACCGTGCGACCGCGGTGGTGTCAGGTGTGGGCAAGGGCCGGCACACCTCGACACAGTCGGTGGTGCTGCCGTTGCCCGGCGGTGGATGGGTGGTCGACACTCCCGGCATCCGCTCGTTCGGGCTCGCCCACATCGGGCCGGAGGACGTCATCAAGGCCTTCGATGACCTGGCCGTCGCCATCGAGGCCTGTCCCCGTGGTTGCACCCACCTCGGTCCGCCCGCAGACCCCGAATGCGCTCTGGACGCGCTCGAGGGCCAGCACCACCGCCGCGCCATGGCTGTGCGCGAATTACTGGCCGCGCTGAGCGTGGCCAACCACTGGGACTAGGCGCGCAACTGCTTTGCGCGGGTCCGGCGCCGTGAACGCGCCTCGGCGAGAGCGGTTTTGAGGCCCTCCCGCTTGTCGGCGGCGAGCCGTCGTCCACTGGCCGCAGCGGCTCCACGCAGGCCCGCGAACTTCTTCTCCGAAGCGGTTTCCGGCGCATCGTCGGCGGTGTCGACGAGCAGACCGTCGGGCAGCGACAGCTTGCAGATGGTCCGGAACGTCAGCCAGTACTGATTCGGCAACGACCCCGTGGTGTACGGCAGGTCGTACTTCTCGCACAGCTCACGTATCCGGACACCGATCTCGGCATAACGATTCGACGGCAGATCGGGAAACAGGTGGTGTTCGATCTGGTAGCAGAGGTTGCCGCTCATGAACGCCATCGCCGGGCCCGCATTGAAGTTGGCGGTGCCGAGCATCTGCCGCAGGTACCACTGGCCGTGCGTCTCGTCGATCAGCGTTTCCTCGTTGAATTTTTCTGCGCCATCGGGGAAGTGGCCACAGAAGATCACGAGGTACGCCCAGAAGTTACGAACCAGGTTGGCGGTCAGATTGGCGGTGAGGGTACGCCGAGCAGCCTTGCCCGACAGCAGCGGGAAGATGACGAAGTCCTTGGCCAATTGCCTCGCGACCTTCTTTCCGAAGGCCTTGAACTGCGGAATGGCGATCTCCGCAGGTTTGCGTCCAGCCAGGTACTCGCTGGTCTCGAGGTCGTGTAGGCCGATACCCCACTCGAAGGTTGCAGCCAAGAACAGGTTCAGGAACGGCTGAGGAAGATGCTTGAGCTGCCACGGCTCATCCCGGGTCACCCGCAGAAGCCGGTAGCCGACGTCGTGATCCATCCCGAGCACGTTTGTGTACTTGTGGTGGATGTAGTTGTGCGAATGCTTCCAGTGCGTCGATGCACACACCATGTCCCATTCCCACGACGTGGAGTGCACCTCGGGGTCGTTCATCCAATCCCACTGGCCATGCATGACGTTGTGGCCCAGTTCCATGTTCTCGATGATCTTCGCCGCCGAGAGCATGGCCGTGCCACCGAGCCAGAACAACCGGTGACGGCTACCGAGCAGGGCGAGTCGGCCGCCGACCTCCAGAAAACGCTGAGCCGCGATGGTGCGGCGCAGGTACCTGGCGTCACGCTCGCCGAGGTCGGATTCGATCTCGCGTCGCAGTGCATCGAGCTCGTTGCCGAGGGCCTCGACATCGGCTTCGGTCAGATGCGCATACGCATTGATGTCAGTGATTGCCATCGCGCCTTGTAACTCCTTGTCGGCGTTGTCCACCGGATGAAGCCGGCGTGGACTGGTGGTGTTCCACCATTGTCCACGCCGGGGTTGTCGGGGGCGACCCGGAACGTTCAGGCAGCCCTGACGCCGTCGGTCTGAGTGCGTTTACGGATGGAGATCACCGATGAACGGCGACCGCGAAGACTGTTGATCGCACTGCGCAATCCACGGCGGCGGCCTGTCGCCGGGTCGATCTCGGCGACGAGTCGCTGCTCGGGATGCGACTTGAAGCGCCGTTCGGACGCCGTTTCAGGTGCGTCGTCGGTGGTCGCCTTGAGGTACTTGTTCGGTAGCGACAGCTTGGCGATGGTGCGCCACGACTTCGCGTACTGCACCAGGAACGGGCCCGTGGTGTACGGCAGGTCGTACTTCTCGCACAGTTCGCGAACGCGAACGGAGATCTCCGCGAGCCGGTTGCTCGGCAGATCGGGGAACAGGTGGTGCTCGATCTGGTAACAAAGATTGCCGCTCATGAACGCGAGGGGCTTGCCCGCATGGAAGTTGGCGCTGCCCAGCATCTGCCGCAAGTACCACTGCGCCTGGGTCTCGTTCTCCATGTCCTGCTTGGTGAACTTCTCCGCCCCGTCGGGAAAGTGACCACAGAAGATCACTGCGTTGGTCCAGATGTTGCGGATGGTGTTTCCGGCGAGCGTGGCGGTCATCGCCCGTCCCCAGCTCGTCCACGAGCGGTTGGCCGCACCGGCCAGCGCCGGGTAGACGACGTAATCCTTGCTGATCTGCCGGCCCACCTTGATGCCGACGTCCTTGAGGTCCTTCTTGAACTCGTCGGGGTTGGGGTGTTTGCCCGCGGCGACCCGGCCGAGTTCGAGGTGCTGGACCGCGACGCCGTACTGGAAGAAAAGCATGAGGAGCGTGTTGTAGGCCAGGTTGCCCAGGTTGAACGGCTTCCACCGCTGATCCCGGGTCACACGGATCAATCCGTAGCCCACGTCGTCGTCCATCCCCAGCACGTTTGTGTACTTGTGATGGATGAAGTTATGCGTGTGCTTCCAGTGGGCGGATGGACCGGTGTTGTCCCATTCCCAGCTGGTCGAATGCACTTCCGGATCGTTCATCCAGTCCCATTGACCGTGCATCACGTTGTGGCCGAGTTCCATGTTCTCGACGATCTTGGAGACGCCCAGGGCGCCGGCACCGAGTGCCCACAGCTTGCGATCGCGGGCGCCGAACAGCAACGCACGGCCCGTCAGCTCCATACCGCGCTGGAAGCGAATGGTGTTGCGGAGGTACTTGGCATCCTTCTCGCCACGGACGGATTCGACGTCGCGGCGGATCGCGTCGAGTTCCGCGCCGAGGGCTTCGACGTCGGCGTCGGTCAGGTGGGCATATTCGGGAATGTCAGCTATTGCCATCTGAATCAAACCTCTCTTCTCGAGGATTGGGGGAGGCCGAACCGGATCGAGAGAGCAACCTACGGGAACGTAACTTACGCAATCGTAGGTTCCGATCCCGAGGCTGTCCAGTGCGGTGAGACTCAGGTCACGCAGGCGCAAATACCCAGAACGCGGCGACGGCGGGCTATAGTTGACGGGTACTCCGCGCCATATGCGCGGAACCGTCGTGGAACTGCTTCCTCGCACCGTCGCACCCGAAGAGATTCGATGCGCATCATGTGCGAGTTGATCAACCCCACCGAGCTTTCACACGGCGATCGTTACTGCCCACCGAATGGTGGCCGAGGTATTCGGCCCTGATCAGCGGCAGTCGCGCCAACCAGCGGTGAATCGAGCTCGGAGCACCGCGTAACACGGAAAACGTGATTTTTTGATGACTTCTGTATCCAGTCCTGCCTCAACGACTTTCGCCGACCTCGGCGTTCCCCCGCGCCTGGTCAAGGTGCTCACCGCCGGCGGCATCACCGCCCCGTTCCCCATCCAGGCCGACACGCTGCCCGACAGTCTCGCCGGCCGCGATGTACTCGGTCGCGGAAAGACCGGTAGTGGCAAGACCCTCGCTTTCGCCATCCCGCTGGTCGCCCGTCTGTCTGCCGGAAGCCCCGCAGGAGCCGGCCGCCCCCGCGGATTGATCCTGGCGCCCACCCGCGAACTGGCGACCCAGATCACCGCTGTCGTGCAGCCGATGGCCTCGGCCCTCGGACTCACCGTGACGACCATCTTCGGTGGCGTACCGCAGGGCCGTCAGGCCTCCGCGTTGCGCGCCGGAGTGGACATCGTCGTGGCCTGCCCGGGCCGCCTCGAAGACCTCATGCGCCAGCGTCTGGTGCGTCTGGACCGCGTCGAGATCTCCATCCTCGACGAGGCAGACCACATGGCCGACCTCGGTTTCCTCCCCGGCGTCACACGTATCCTGACCGCCACGCCCGAAGGCGGACAGCGACTGCTGTTCTCGGCCACCCTCGACAACGGTGTCGACAAGCTGGTCAAGCGTTTCCTGAACCAGCCGGTCATGCACTCGGTCGACGAGGCCACCTCGCACGTCTCCGCGATGACCCACCACATCTTCGAAGTCTCCGGACAGGACTCCAAGAAGGGCGTCGTCTTCGCACTCGCCTCAGGGCGTGGTCGCCGGATCCTGTTCATGCGCACCAAGCATCAGGCCCGCAAGCTCGCCAAGCAGCTGACCGACGCCGGCATCCCCAGTGTCGACCTACACGGCAACCTGTCGCAGGGCGCCCGCGATCGCAACCTGCTCGCCTTCTCCAGCGGCAAGGCCCGTGTGCTCGTCGCCACCGACGTCGCGGCACGCGGCGTGCACGTCGACGACGTCGAATTGGTTGTGCACGTGGATCCGCCCACCGAGCACAAGGCATACCTCCACCGTTCGGGCCGCACAGCTCGGGCGGGCAGTGCCGGCGACGTGGTGACCCTGACCCTTCCTGAACAGCGTCGCGACATGTCACAGCTGCTGCGCAAGGCCGCGATCAAGGCCACCCCGATCCGGGTGACCGCCGACTCCGAGCAGCTCAAGACGCTGGTCGGCGAACCGGCCGACCTGGTTGCGCCGCCCGCCGTGAGCAACGTCCCGAACCGGACCGCCAAGGCGCCAGGCAGCCGCTCGACCGGCTCGCGTCGTCCTCGCCCCACCGCCAACGGCTCCGCGCCGTATGAGGGTCGTGGCCGTGGACAGAGCGCACGATCCGAAGGCGGCCGCGCAGAGAACGGCCGTACCCGCGGCCACACCGGCCAGGGTGGCAGCCGTCGCAGCAGCACCTCCAGCCGGACCGGCTCCGCACGCTAGAGGCCCGCTACACGTCCCGACCCCCGATGATGTGCCCTTCTGGCGAACAAACCTCCAGGTGAGTTCCGCCAGAACAGCACATCATCGGGGGTCGGTGTGTCAGACCTCGAGAGTGCAATCCCCTGCCGAGACGCTGACGCAGGTCTGAATACGTTCTCCCTCTACGTGTTCGGCGCCGCTGCGCAGATCTCGCACGCAGCCTTTCTCGAGCATCACCACACAGCTCTGGCAGATACCCATCCGGCAGCCGAACGGCATCTGCACGCCGGCATCCTCACCGGCCGTCATCAGTGTGGTGGCACCGTCCACGGTCGCCGTCTTACCGGTACGAGAAAAGGTCACCGTGCCGCCCTCGGCACCGACCTCGCCACGCTCCAACGCGAACCGCTCGATGTGCAGGTGGTCCCGCAGCCCCGCCTGGGTCCACTTGTGGGTCAACGAATCCAGCAGCGCGGCCGGACCACAGGCCCAGGTCTGGCGAGACGCCCAATCCGGGCACAGATCGTCGAGACGCTCGATGTCCACCTTGCCCTCGCTGCGGGTGAACTGGATGTGGGCGTCGAGCAGCCCGCCCTCCTGCATCGCTTCGAGTTCCGAGCCGAACATCAGGTCATCCGCCGTCGGCACCGAATGGATCAGTCGCACATCGGTGTGCTGATGGCGCGACTCCATCGTGCGCAGCATCGACATGATCGGGGTGATGCCGCTGCCGGCCGTCACGAACAGCAGCTTCTCGGGGAGGTCGGCGGGAAGGACGAACTCACCCTGAGGCGGTGCGAGCCGGACCACGGTGCCCGGTGCCAGACCCCGAACCAGGTGTCCGGAGAGGAAACCCTCGGCCATCGCCTTCACGGTGATCGTGACCACCCGACCACGGGCACCTCCCGAGGTCTGCGGCACCGATGTCAGAGAATACGAACGCCAGGTCCAGCGCCCCTCGACGAGTACCCCGATCCCCATGTACTGGCCCGGAAGGTAATCGAACGAGAACCCCCACCCCGGTTTGATGACGATGGTGGCAGAGTCCGAGGTCTCCGGCCGGACCTCCACGATCTTGCCGCGCAGCTCACGCGCCGACCACAGTGGATTCGCGAGGTGCAGATAGTCGTCCGGCAACAACGGGGTGGTGATCCTCGCCGCCACCGCCCGCACACTGTTGGCCGCCCGGTTGCTGCTGGCGATGCCCCGCACGGGTGCCTCGAAACGTTCTCGCCAACCCATCTGATTGCCTCCATTCAACTGCCGCCGTCAATTCTCGGGCGCAAACTTACGCAACCGTAGGTTACGCGTAGAACAGCCGCAGAGGGAGGTCGGCGCAAGCGCGCCTAGAGCAGCTCCAAGAGGAACGGAAGCTCTTGCGTTGCATACCAACCCAAGTCGAAATCCTCGACGTCGCCGATCGCCAGCTCGGAGTCCTCGTCGCCGAGGTCGGCCGAATCCACCATCCCCACAGCTCGGACCACCTTGCCCTCGGCATCACCACCGTCGATGAGAACCGATGCGATCGCCGAGCGGTCCACCACCGGGGGAACCTTGACCACCGCGACATCAAGGTCGGGCCGCAGCTTCACCTCGTCGACGTCGGCGGCGATCACCACACGCCGGGCAGGTAGCTGGGCCTGTCCGTCCTCGTCGGACCGGTCGTCGTCCTCTGCTGCCAGCAACCGCAGCGACGCCCTGGCTGCTTCGCGAATGGCCGCTTCGGCGAGTTCCTCGTCGTCACCATCGTGATACGCCTCCCGGAGCGCCGGGGTCAGCGCGAAAGCCGTACCGCCGACCGGCCGGAACTCACCGGACTGGTTGAGTTCGAACAGCATCGACAATGTGGCGGGCAAATAGATTCTCATGTGACCTTTCTCGAGGGGCCGGCACCGGCTCAGCGCGCACCGGAAAGCAATTCGTCGAACGAGTCGGTGAGGTACTCCGCCATGGCACCCAGGTCCCACATCACACCGCGATCGGCATTGAGGCCGAAGTAGATCCGGCCGTTGTACGACGTGAGGCCGACGGCCAGGGCGCGGTTGCGCACCAGCACCGGAACCGGGTAGATGGCCAGGATCTCGTTGCCACCGAGGTACTGCGCGGCTCTCGGACCCCGGGCGATCGTGATGGGCAGATTGAACGACCGTCGCGACAGCGAAGCTGTCGCGCGCGCGCTCATCGCATGGAAGGTCGCCGGTCCGATCTCGGGCATCCAGGGCTCCACGCCCACCGACCCCCGCCGGCCCGACTGCGAGTACCGTTCGGCAAGCTGCGCGACCTGCGAGAGACGCACTGCCGGATTTGCTTCTCCCACAGGGAGATCGGTGACAAAACCGTGTAGACCGCCTGCCATCCATTCGGCCGATGTGGCCATGCCACGGGCCTCGAGGTCGGCGTCGGACTCCGCCGCGTCGTTGTCGACCGGGTACGCCGAGAGAGGGACCATCGCGCGGATCGTCTCGACCTGGTCCACCGCTTGCTCGCGGGAGAGCAGCCACCGCCGGATGGCCCCCGCGATGGCGGCGAGGATCACGTCGTTGGGTTGGCAGCTGTACCGCTCGGCGATGTCCACGCAGTCCTCGACCGCGAACGAGGCGACCGTGAAACGACGGGTGGGCGCCGTCGCACCGTTGAGTGGACTCGCGGGGGCGGTGCTGGCCGCCATCTTCATCACCGTCTCCACCCTGCGGGCCGTCGCCGTTACGGCCTGGCCCACCCAGGTCACCTGGTTGGTGGCGGCTCGCACCTGGTCGACCATCTCCCAGGGCCGGGTGATGACGTCGGTGATCGCCCCGACCACCAGCTCGCTGTTGCTCGGCTCGCGGTCCGGAAGCCAGAGGTCTTCGGGCATCTGGGCGGGTTCGCGCGTGTCGTCGACGATGACCTGATTGATCTCGAGCGCTTCGTGCCCGTCGACCAGCGCCCGGTGGGTCTTGGTGAGGATGGCCATCCGGTTGTCCGCGAGGCCCTCCACGAGGTACATCTCCCAGAGCGGCCGACTGCGCTCGAGCGGTCGCGACATCAGGCGCGCGACGAGATCGTGCAGCTGATCGTCGGCGCCGGGACTCGGCAGCGCCGAGCGTCGCACGTGATAGGTGATGTCGAAGTCGCGGTCGTCGACCCATACCGGCCGCGCCAACCCCAGCGTGACCTCGCGGATCTTCTGCCGATATCGCGGTACCAGTTGAAGGCGGCACTCGACCGTCGTCAGCAGACTCGCGTAGTCCAGTCCTCCAGGGCGCCGTTCCAGGATCAGGAGCGATCCGACCTGCGTGGTGGTGCCGCGCTCATCGAGGTAGTAGTACATCGAGTCCTGGGGCGACAGCCGATTCACAGTTCGATGCTAGCCGTCGGTGGCCGAAGGGGCCCACCTGTCGGCCACGCCGGCGTTGCGGCGTCGTGGCAGGCGAGCGCATGGTCGCCGATCATCCGACGGTCACCGCGGTCAGGAGACAGCGCTGCGTTCGCCGGCGTGCTCCCCCGGGTTCGGCTGCGCGCATCACCACCCGGCGGCGCTCAACACGAGCGCCCATCGCGAACACTCTGTGGCCCCGTCCGTAGACGACGGTGATCTCGGCGACGTCCGGCCGGATGCTCTGCGTATGCAGGCGCAGCAACGCCGCAGGCGGGCCACCCCGGTCGGATCCCGTGGACAGCAGCGTGCGGAACTGGTCGGCGATATGCGGGATCGCCACTGCCGACAACTGCGTCACGGGACGGCGGCGGTTCATCACCTCGAGCACGAGTTTGATTGCCCCGATGGCGAATTGCCGCATCTCGAGGTCCACACCATCAGGCACCACGGGTAGCGGAGACCGACGGAGCGGAGCCGACCGGCCGAGTGTGATGACCCGCGGCTGACTCGGATCAACCGGTTCCGGTTCGTATCGCGGTGCAGCAGTCACCCGAAAACCAGCGCGATCCACGACCTCTGCGACGGACGAATGGGACTGCCCTGTCGGCCGGGAACATCCAAACGGACCCTCTTGTGCGGGTGAGCTCGATTCTGAGATCGGGGCGAGCTCCGTGGCCGGCCCGAGCGTTGTTGTTGTCATGGTCCCCCCGGACCCATCGGCACACGACCGGCACTGGTGGCCGGCCCGGTAAACCGGGGAACCCGGATACCAGCAGTACGACGTGCCCTGCGGTATCCGGGTTCCGTTGTCCCGAGAGGTGACGCTGACGGCGACCCCAGATCGCCGCCCGTGTCACCGTTTCTTGCGCGATTTGGCCGGCTTGGGCCCACCCGTCTTGGTGCCCGCGCGTGCGGCGGCGCGCCGCTCCTTGCGGGTACCGGACGCCTGGCCGTTCGACGAACCGGTCTGGCGGACTGCTGTGCCGCCGGTCTCCGACGGACCGCTGTACGTCAGTGCGGCATCGCCCGAGTCGTCGATCCCCTTGGCGCGCAGAGCAGCCGGAGCAGGCTTACGCGCCGGGACCGGCTGTTCGGTCGGCAAGGGGGCCGGCGGCGTGGGGGCAGCAGGCGCGGCGGGGGCAGCTGGTGCAGCTGCAGCGGCAGGTTGTGCGGGTGTCGCCTCGACAGCCACGTTGAACAGGAAGCCGATCGACTCCTCTTTGAGGCCTTCGAGCATGCCGGTGAACATGTCGTAGCCCTCGCGCTGGTACTCGACCACGGGGTCACGCTGCGCCATCGAGCGCAGGTGGATACCTTCGCGCAGGTAGTCCATCTCGTAAAGGTGGTCACGCCACTTGCGGTCGAGGACACTGAGCAGGATGGTCCGCTCGAGCTGGCGCATCGCGTTCTCGCCGGCGATCGACTCGATCTCCTTCTCACGCTTCTCGTACGCAGCATGGGCGTCGGCGATCAGCATGTCCCGCAGTTCCTGCGCGCTGATCTCCTTGCGCTCGCCGAACTCGTTCTCCTCGACCAGTTCCTTGTAGTCGATCTCGATCGGGTACAGCGTCTTGATCGCGGTCCACAGCTGCTCGAAGTCCCAGTCCTCGACGTAACCCTCGGCCGTGGCGGCATCGACATAGGCGCCGACGACGTCGTCGATCATGCGCTGGACCTGCTCGCGGTGGTCTTCGCCCTCGAGAATGGTGCGACGCTCGGCGTAGATCACCTTGCGCTGCTGGTTCATCACCTCGTCGTACTTGAGGACGTTCTTACGGACCTCGAAGTTCTGCTGCTCGACCTGGGTCTGTGCGCTGCGAATGGCCTTGGTGACCATCTTGGCCTCGATGGGCACGTCGTCCGGGAGGTTGACCCGGTTCATGATCGACTCGAGGGCTGCGCCGTTGAATCGGCGCATCAGCTCGTCACCGAGCGACAGGTAGAAACGGGATTCGCCGGGATCGCCCTGGCGACCCGAACGACCACGGAGCTGGTCGTCGATACGGCGGGACTCATGCCGCTCGGTACCCAGTACGTAGAGCCCGCCGGCCTGCCGAACCTTCTCCGCGTCGTCGGCGACCTCGCTCTTGACGAGCTCGATCATCTCGTCCCACGCGGCCTCGTACTCCTCGGGAGTGTCCACCGGATCCAGCCCCGCCTTGCGCAGGCGGATGTCGGCCAGGATGTCGGGGTTGCCGCCGAGCACGACGTCGGTGCCACGGCCGGCCATGTTGGTGGCCACGGTGACCGCACCGCTGCGACCGGCCTCGGCGATGATCTGGGCTTCCTGCTCGTGGAACTTGGCGTTGAGCACGTTGTGCGGAACGCCACGCTTCTTGAGCTGCCGGGCGAGGTACTCGGACCGCTCGACGCTGGTGGTACCGATCAGGACCGGCTGGCCCTTCTGGTGGCGCTCGAGGATGTCGTCGACCACCGCGTCGAACTTGGCCTCTTCGGTCTTGTAGATCAGATCCGTCTGATCCGCGCGCACCATCGGCTTGTTCGTCGGGATGGGCAGCACACCGAGTTTGTAGATCTGGTCGAGCTCGGCGGCCTCGGTCTGCGCCGTACCCGTCATGCCCGACAACTTGTCGTACATGCGGAAGTAGTTCTGCAGCGTGATGGTGGCCAGGGTCTGGTTCTCGGCCTTGATCTCCACCCGCTCTTTGGCCTCGATCGCCTGGTGCAGACCCTCGTTGAAACGCCGGCCCTCGAGCACGCGGCCGGTGAACTCGTCGACGATCAGGACCTCACCGTTGCGGACGATGTAGTCCTTGTCACGCTCGAACAGCTCTTTGACCTTGAGCGCATTGTTCAAGTAGCTCACCAGCGGCGAGTTGGCCGCCTCGTACAGGTTGTCGATGCCCAGCTGGTCCTCGACGAACTCGACGCCCTCCTCGTGCACACCGATGGTGCGCTTACGGATGTCGACCTCGTAGTGCACGTCCTTCTTGAGCAGCGGCGCGATGCGGGCGAACTCGGCGTACCACTTGCTCGACGAGTCGGCGGGACCCGAGATGATCAGCGGCGTCCTGGCCTCGTCGATGAGGATCGAGTCGACCTCGTCGACGATGGCAAACGGATGCCCGCGCTGCACCAGGTCGTTCAACGAGTGGGCCATGTTGTCGCGGAGATAGTCGAAACCGAACTCGTTGTTGGTTCCGTAGGTGATGTCGGCGTTGTAGGCCTCGCGGCGCTGATCAGACGTCATCCCGGTCAGGATGACGGCGGTCTCGAGCCCGAGGAAGCGGTGCACGCGGCCCATCCACTCGGAGTCACGTTTGGCGAGGTAGTCGTTGACGGTCACCACGTGCACGCCGTCGCCGGCCAACGCATTGAGGTAGGCGGGCAGCACACAGGTGAGGGTCTTGCCCTCACCGGTCTTCATCTCGGCGATGTTGCCGAAGTGCAGGGCGGCGCCGCCCATGATCTGAACGTGGAAGTGTTTCTGCGAGAGCACCCGCCAGGCGGCCTCCCGGGCGACCGCGAACGCTTCCGGCAAGAGGTCATCGAGCGTCTCGCCACCGGCGTAGCGCTCCTTGAACTCATCGGTTTTGGCCCGCAGCTGCTCGTCGGTCAGCGCCTCGGTCTCGTTGTCGAGCGTCTCCACATGCGAAGCGATGGCATCCAGGCGTTTGACCATCCGGCCTTCGCCGACGCGCAGCAGCTTGTTGAGCACTGGTTTTATCCTCGATCCAATTGACTACACACGAAATCCGACCTGCAGATTCGGAGCAGGTCGGATTCCATGGTAGCCACGGTCAGCGCCATCGCGGTCACGCGAGGCAGATCAGGTGCCTCTCGACGGTCAGGACAGACGGATCAATCCGTAATCGAACGCGTGGCGCCGGTACACGACCGTGGGTTTGTCGGTTTCCTTGTCATGGAACAGGAAGAAGTCGTGACCGACCAGTTCCATCTCGTAAAGCGCGTCGTCCACGGTCATCGGAACCGCGTCGTGTTCCTTGATTCGGACGATCTGACCGGGGCCCGCGGCCTCGGGACTGTGGTCGGCCCATCGGTCGTCGTCGACCTCGCCGGCCGGTGCGGATGCATTGCCGTTCAGGAGCGGATCAGCAGCGGCGGTCGCTTCGGCAACGGAGATCGGGGTGCGCAGGCCGTGGTGGACCTTGCGCCGGTCCTTGGTGCGACGCAGACGGGATTGCAGCTTGGTGAGCGCTGCGTCCAGGGCGGCGTAGAAGTTGTCGGCGCAGGCTTCGCCCCGAACCACGGGGCCCTTGCCGCGTGCGGTGATCTCGAGTCGTTGACAGATCTTCGACTGACGCCGGTTGCGTTCGTGGTGCAGTTCCACGTCGAAGCGGAAGATCGTGGGATCGAAGCGTTCAACCCGGGAGAGTTTGTCCATCACATGGATGCGGAAGTGGTCGGGGATCTCGACGTTGCGGCCACTGACCTGGACTTCGGCATCAGGTCGCGAGGGCGCGTCAGAGGATTCGGTTCGTATGTATATGCCGGGATCAAACGGATCGTGCGCGGCGGATTCGGGGGCACCTGCGGCTTCGGGGTCGACACTCGCTTGGTTGTCGACGCTGGATTCGGAAACGGCATTCCTGCCGACACTTGTCGTCACTTGCGATACCTCCTGGATCGGTGAACAGGACTTCCGGTACCGCGGCCGCAAGCGACCTGGTACCGGTCTGAATGTTCGGCATCACCTCCCCCCGTCGCCACCGTCGGTGGCCTTGGGTCTGGCAATCAGATCGCACCCCTGACGTTAGTCCGCCCGGCAGGTGTTCGCCACAGTTTCGTCAACAGGTGTTCACCTCCGGCGGAGCGCCACCCGGCTTCAGAACCCCTGCCCCCGCGCCACGAAACATGTTCGGCGCCAACGGATGACATACACCGAAACCCCCGTCACACTGCAGCGATCACCAGCACCAGATGTACGCCGATTCCTGCTCGACCGAGAACTCTGATCGATTCGGCCGCCGTAGCTCCGGTGGTCACCACGTCATCCACCAAGACGACGGCGGTGTCGCTGGCCCGCGCGGTCACGACGTCCCGGAGGCCACGCCCGCCGATGCCTATCGCGCCGGCCAGGTTCGCGCTGCGGGCAGACGCCGACAGTCCGGCCGAATCCCTGGCCCACGGCGACGTCGTCAGGACCGGGAGGACCGCCACCGCCGACCCCAGGTGCGCTGCGGCGGACCGACAGATGGCGGTCACAGGATCGCCACCGCGCCGACGTGCCGAGAGCTTCCTCGTCGGAGCCGGGATGAGGACCAGGCTCGTGGCCATCGGCAACTCCGACCAACCATCGAGGATCCGGAGTGCTTCGGCGAGCGCCCGTCCCAGCGGCGCGGCGAGATCGACGCGGCCGTGTTCCTTGAGTTCGAGGATCGCCCGGCGGCGCGGCCCGGTGTAGGGACCAACGGCGTAGACCGGCACCGCGAGTGGCACGCGGGTCTGCACAGCCGTGGGTGCATCGGCGAGGAGGCATGCGCACTGCGCACACCAGTTCAGACCAGGACGCCCACAGCCGCCACACAGTCGCGGCACCACCAGGTCGGCGAGGGCATCGACCACACGTCTGACCATGCCGCCAGCATGGCGGCGACAGATACTCGTACAACGGGCGCGCGACTGTGTCAGCTGCGGCTGTCCACAGCCCGATGGTTGTCCACAGCAGGGCTCAGTGAGGTAGGACGGGGATTGCACCCGACCCCATCGTCGGGGTGACCTCACTCCAGTACTGGTCGGGTTCATCGTTGGTGCTCCCGAGCCTGAGCACTCCGCGACTGTCCGCGGCGTAGATCGTCGATTGGCCGGCCACCACCGCGGTCACCGGCGGACTGAGGTTGCCGCTCGGCAGGGCCCCAGGTGGGGTGCCGTCGATTCGCAACTGCACCACCGGTCCGTCTGAAGCATTCCTCGCGATCACGAGCATCTCGCTGCTCAACCAGTCGAGCGACACCGCCCCCGAGATGTTGAGCGCCGCGGCGCCCTGCGCGTTCGTGAGCACCGGCCTGCCGTCGGCCCGGTCCTCGATGACGGCGAGGACCACCTGACCGTTCACGATCATCGCGGCCCTGGCACCGTCCTGCGACACCTGCAGTTCGGTGATCGGCCCCTGGGCGACCGCCCTGATGGCCGACGAGTCGACCTCCGTCTCGGTGATCTGCCCACCACCGGCATCCTGGGTCACCTGCGTGACCCGCGTTTCGTCGACAACTGCCCACATCGTCTGGTCGTCACCGGCGAACGACGGCCGGGTGATCATCTCGCCCTCGAGGACCGGGGTGACGGCGGCGCCGTAGTCCCCGACCGCGAGCGCCAGGCGCGGCGCCGGACCCGGTGCCGCATTCTGCGACACCACCGCCACCCGCCTGCCGTTGGCCGAGATGTCGGCCGACAACAGACTGCGCGTCGACCCCAGCACCCCGGGCACCGGTGTGACCGCATTGTCGGCCACCAGAGACAGCGATCCGCCGCGGACGATGTGCAGTCCCATGGGTGAGTCCGGCGCCGGACTCGGATCGAGCGACTCCACATCGCTGGTCTGCCACCCGCCCGAGTGTCGTTCGTCGAGCGGTGCGCCATCGGCGTCGATCACGTACGGCCCGGTGATGTCGGACTCGGTGAGCGTCCAGATAATTTGCGCCGCAAGACGATTACGTTCGGCGTCACCCACACCGTTGAGCCCGGCGAGATCGAGTCTGATCCCGCCCGTCGGCAGTGACTCGATCGAGCCGTGCAGCGACGACCGGGCCGGGAACTCGTTGGTGACAGCGCCCCGTAGGTCGTCGACCGGTCCGGCGATCAGCAGACCGATGAGCTGGTCGGCGAGCTGGTCGCCGCCGGAGTACATCCACCGGGGATCGGCCACCAAGTGCTGGTCGTCGGTGCTCGGGTAGTAGAGCACGTGCGGCCGGTACGACGACTCGAACTGTTCGCGGTCCATCACCACCCCGACCGGGAGCGGACCGTCGATGCGCCACTGCCCGTCCACCTTGCGCAGCGACAATCGGGTCTCGATCCGACCCGAGCTCGGGATCAATTGGCCGCTGGGCTGTAGTTCACCCGTGTTCTCGCCGTTCACCCGCACCGTGATGGTGTCGTCGGTGCGGTTGTCACTGAGCACGTTGATCTCGTCGAGCAGCAGCGCCCCGCCCTGGTCGTCCCAGGAGTTCGACGCCTCCTGCGTGAGGAACTGACGTGCCGCGAGATGGCCTGATCCCGGCTGCACCGACGCCTTGAGGAAATCGCGGACCAAGGCCTCGGGGTCCATGTCCGGGCGCGGTGTGGGGACGTTTCGGGTGGGCTGATGCCGTTCGAGCGACCCCAAGGGCTGCGGACTGGAGTTGTTCGGGATCGACACGCACGACGACAGCAGGGCGGCGGCAGCGATGATCACCGCCAGTGCGATTCCGGTCCGCAGGGTCCTCGATCGCTCAGACATGGGTCTGCCCCGAATCCCGGCTGCGTCGCATCGACGGAGGCTTGAGCGGCAGCGGACTCCCGAGCACCTTGTGTCCACGGACCAGCGGAAGCGTGAGCCTGAAGCAGGCGCCCTGCCCCGGCTCTCCCCACGCCTCGAGCCGGCCCTGGTGCAGTCGCGCATCTTCGACGCTGATGGCCAGACCGAGGCCGGTGCCGCCCGACCTTCTGAACCGCGAGGGGTCAGACCGCCAGAATCGGTTGAACACCAGCTTCTCTTCACCGGGTCGTAAACCGATCCCCTGATCTCGGACCGTCACGGCGACGGCATCACCGTCGCTGCGCATCGTCAGCGTCACCGGCCGCTGTTCGCCGTGGTCGATGGCGTTGGCCAACAGATTTCGCAGAATACGTTCCACTCTTCGGGGGTCGATCTCCGCGATCACGGGTTCGTCGGGGAGATCGAGGATCAGTTCGGTGTCCGTCTCGTCGGCAAGATGCTGCACCGTCCTCACCGCGGCATCGATCGGGATCGACATGTTCAGCCTGTCGGCGGCGAGTTCAGCCACACCGGCGTCGTGGCGGGAGATCTCGAGCAACTCACTGAGCAGCGTCTCGAATCGATCGAGCTCTTTGTCGAGGAGTTCCACCGAACGCTTGAGGACCGGCTCGAGCTGTTCGCGACTCTCGTAGAGCACGTCGGCGGCCATCCGCACGGTGGTCAACGGGGTGCGCAGTTCATGGGAGACATCCGAGGTGAACTGCCGCTGCAGACCGCCGAACTCTTCGAGGTGGGTGATCTGCTTCGACAGGCTCTCGGCCATGTCGTTGAACGACATCGCCAACCTGGCCATGTCGTCCTCGCCGCGCACCGGCATGCGTTCTTTGAGACGTCCGTCCGCGAACCTCACCGCGATCCTCGACGCCGATCGAACCGGGATCACCACCTGCCGCGACACCAGGATCGCGATGGCCGCGAGAAGCCCGAGCAGAACGAGTCCACCGGTGAAGATCGTGCCCCGCACCAGCGAGACGGTGTTCTCCTCATTGGTGAGGGGGAAGACCAGATACAGCTCGAGGCCGGGGATGTCGGAGTTCGTGGGGCTGCCGATGATGAGCGCGGGACTCTGGTGCCCACTCGACCCCGTCACCGACGAGTATCGGTAGGCGATCTGGCCGCCCTGCACCATCTGGCGCAGGTTCTCCGGGATCTCGCCCACCGGGCCGACGCCTGTCGGTTCGGTGGGTCCGGAACCTGGTGCGAGCAACACCGTGTCGAAGGTACCCACCACACCCGATGAATCGCCCGAGTCGACATCGCGGTCGGTGAGGATCGACCGGGTCTGACGCAGCCGGTTGACCAGCGACGTGTTCGGATCGGCGCCGGAAAGGTCGCGTTCCACGGCGACCCGGGTGCGGTCGAGTTCTTCGGTGGCCGCCTGCAACTTGAGGTCGAGCAGCCGATCGGTGATCTGACTGGTCAGGACGAACGCCAAAATGAGGAGCACCACAAAAGACAGAGCGAGCGTGGACACGACAACACGCAGCTGCAGCGAACGCCGCCACAGCTGTCCGACGATCCTTCCGACCGCGCCCACCCGACGCATCCACGGTCCGAACGAACCATTGATGCGGCGCCGAGGGCGTCCGATCACGGTGGTCCGGCCTTGTAGCCGACCCCCCTCACCGTGAGAACCACTTCTGGGTTTTCCGGATCGTGTTCGACCTTGGCCCGCAGGCGCTGTACGTGCACGTTGACCAGCCTAGTGTCGGCCGGGTGCCGGTAGCCCCACACCTGCTCGAGCAGCACGTCCCTGGTGAATACCTGACGGGGTTTGCGAGCGAGCGCCACCAGGAGATCGAACTCCAGCGGGGTCAGCGAGATGGGCACGCCCTCACGCGTCACCTTGTGCGCGGGAACGTCGATCTCGACCGGACCGATCGAGAGCAATTCGGCCGGTTCGTCCTCGGTGCGGCGTAGGCGGGCACGCACCCGGGCGACCAGTTCTTTGGGTTTGAACGGCTTGATCATGTAGTCGTCGGCACCGGATTCGAGCCCGAGGACCACGTCGACGGTGTCGGACTTGGCGGTCAGCATCACGATCGGGACTCCCGAGTCCGCCCGGAGCACCCGGCACACGTCGATCCCGTTCATCCCAGGCAACATCAGGTCCAGCAGCACCAGATCCGGCCGGATCTCGCGGACCGCCGTGAGCGCCTGAGTGCCGTCGCCGACCACGAAGGGCTCGAAGCCCTCTCCGCGCAGCACGATGGTGAGCATCTCCGCCAATGCCGCATCATCATCGACAACCAGAATCCTGGGTTTCATCGTCTCATCGTGTCACCGAATGGCCCTTATTTGTGGTTGACGCGCCGACCGGCCCATCCCACCGGGCTGCGGCGTTTGGCCGCCGAACGCGGCTACCCTGCAGGAGTGGGCGTATTGATAGCGGTGGAAGGTCTCGACGGCGCCGGCAAACACACGTTGGTCACCGGACTCGTCAACCGTTGGGCCACACAGGGTTATCGGGTGCAGACGTTGACGTTCCCGAGGTACAGCGAGTCCGTCACCGCCGACATCGCCGCCGAGGCACTGCACGGAGAGCACGGCGATCTGCGTTCGAGCGTGCACGCCATGGCAATCCTGTTCGCCCTCGATCGCCGCGACGCCGCGGAGTATCTACGAAAGCTGTTGGCTGCCAACGACGCCGTGATCCTGGACCGCTACGTGGCGTCGAACGCCGCCTACAGCGCAGCCCGTTTGGGGCAGGACGCCGATGGCGAAGTGGTGCAGTGGGTGACGACTCTGGAGTTCAGCAGGTTCGGGCTGCCGGTACCCGATCATCATCTGCTGCTCGACGTTCCGACCGATGTCGCCATCGACAGGGCCAAGTCGCGCGCCGAGCTGGATGCCTCACGCCTGCGCGACCACTACGAGCGCGATCATGAGCTCCAGGAGCGCACCGGGCTCGTCTACCGCGCGCTCGCCGAGATGGGCTGGATGTCCCCGTGGTCGCGCCTGGGCACCGAAGCAGATCCCGAACTCGCGGACCGCCTCATCGCCATCTAGCGACGATCTCCCGGCGTTGCGCTATAGCCAAGCGCCGACCAGCGATCACAACTCGATCAAGACACTGCAACGACAGCCGTTATATCCGCTGCCGCACGTCGTCGCGTCACTAGCCTCTCGACCAGAGACCTGAGGTGGTTCCCGAGGCGCACATACGCGGGACGATCCAGGTGGAGGGAGGTCAGCCATGAGCCTCACGCTGCCCCACCCGACTCACTACGTACCCGTCCGCACCGCAGCCCTGCTCGCCCTGATCGTTCTCGTCCTGAACATCGCGCTGGTGTGGTCCGCCCTTGCTCTGCGACCGGCCGCGGCCGGCGACGAGAGCCAGATCCGCGAACTGGTCCATCAGCAGATCGACGCGCTCAATCACCGCGACCCGGCCGCGCTCTCGCTCACGTACTGCGATCAACAGGCCGTGGTGGCACGCCAGATCGTCGAGGCCCTCGGGCCGCCTTCGCAGGGGGCGCTCGTCCGTGTCACCCGCATAGCCGACATCCAGTTCATCGGATCCGGAGACGACCAGATGGCAACGGCACACGTGACGCTGGCGATCGCCGAGCCCGCGAATGGGGCCATCTCCGCGCGACCTTCCGAACTCACGCACTTCACTCGAGAACAAACCGGCTGGAAGATGTGCCAACCAAGCGATAACGAATCGCCCATCCATTATCTTTGATTTCACAGAAGCCGTCTCTCACCACCATCACATGTCGGCAACGACCCGGCGTGTGGTCGACTCCCCTGTTGGTGGGTGCCGGTATCCCCAGTAATGTTCGAACACAGCAAACCGCCGCTGCGCAAACGATATTCACCGCGCACCGAGCTGACACCCAGCCGCTCACGAACTCGCCCGGAGGCCCCGATGACGCAACCACCGCAAGGCCCCTACGGCTCGGGCGACAACCAGGGCGACCCTCGATGGGGTTCCGGCCCGGGCGAACCGACGTGGGGCGGACAACCGGGACAGCAGCCGAATTGGGGCCAGCCCGGTGAACCCACCTGGGGTGGTCAGGCCGGGCAACAGCCCGGTTGGGGACAACCCTCCTCGCCCGGCGCTGGACAACCGCAGTATGAACCGACTAGCGAGTACCGCCTGGGTGAATACAACTCCGGCCAGTACGGCGGGTATCAGCAGCCATACGGTGCCACCCCGCCGCCACCGGGAGGCGGGCCCGGCGGCCCGGGATACGGCCCGCCCTCCGGGCCGAAGCCGTCGAAAACGCCCTGGATCATCGGCATCGGGATCGCGGCGGCTGTGGTGATCGCCCTGGGCGTCGTGCTGTTCCTGGTTCTCGGCGGCAACGACGACGACCCGAAGGCCTCGCCGACGAGCTCGACGGCAACCTCCGAATCCACCGGGTCGTCGGACACCACCGACAGTTCGCAGACGTCGACCGCCGACGCCGAGGAGCAGATCGAGGCGGCCGTGCGCGAGTACACGACGGCGTTCACCGCACGCGACTGGGACGCAGCGATCGCGGTCACCTGCGGCGCCGAAGAGGCGACGATCGAGGACATCCAGGCCAAGGACACCGCCACCGTCGGAATGAAGCTGAACTCGGTCACCGGTATCGATGTCACCGGGGACAGCGCGCAGGCAACCGTGTCACTGACCTTCGTCGACCCGGACAACCAATCCGACCTCGACACCAATCGCTATACCTTCGACATGGAGAACCGCTCCGGGGACTGGCTGATCTGCTCGACCCGAGAAATCTGAGCGGTCCTCGGGAAGGACTCCTTGACCCACCCACCACCGGGCTCGTCGCCCTGGCGTGACCCAGGTCCGTCGGAGCCGTACGGACGGCCCGGCACACACGGTCAGCAGCACCCCGGTCAAGGCGGCTCACAACAGCCCGGCCCACCGAGCGGCCGGCATGGTGCCGGCAACGGACCAGGACAGAACGGTCCATGGCAGGCACCGCGGCCGGGTCAGTGGGGGCCCGCACCTTCCGGTCGATGGAACCCGTCTCCCCCGCCGGCCCAGCCTTTCGGACAGCCGACCCCATGGGGATCGCCTCCACCCCCACCTCGACGAGGTTCACACACCGGACTGATCGTCGCCGGAGTCATCGGCGTGGTGGTCGTGCTGGCCGTGGCGTTGGCCGCTGTCCTTTCGTTCAACGGCGGCAACAACAGCGACCCGTTCGCGGGACCGTCCTCATCCACCCAGGGTCCGGTCACCACAACCGGCCGACTGGACGGTACGGCCGAGGAAAATGCCGTCCAGGCCGCTGCGGAAAGGCGCGTTCAGCTCATCAACGACCAGGACGCGATCGGGCTGCACGACATGGCCTGCGCCGCGGACTCACGAACCGAGTCCGTGGCCGGGTATCAGCAGCTCTTCGACCGCAATGGGTCGATCACCGCCCGCATCGACATCCAGGACGTCACGGTCAGCGGCATCGTCGGCAAGATCGACGGCGTGATGACGATCGAGTCCGAGACAGGCGAGGTGCATTGGGCATTCCGGAACGAAGAGGATCAGTGGCGCTTCTGCCCCAGCCTGTCCGAGCGCTCCACCGCCGACGAACCAGAAGGCGGCGGGATCATCACCGGCTGATCGCCACCACAGCCCAGACAACAAAATGGTGGGCCCGGAGGCGATCACCGAGTGATGCCCCTGGACCCACCATCTCGGTGGTCGTTACCTGTTCAGATGTGGATCAGTACCGGTAGTGCTCGGGCTTGTACGGCCCTTCGACGTCGACATTGATGTACTCGGCCTGCTCTTTGGTGAGCTTGGTGAGCTTGCCGCCGAGCGCTTCGACGTGAATCTTGGCGACCTTCTCATCGAGGGCCTTCGGCAGCCGGTAGACCTCGTTGTCGTACTCGTCGTTCTTGGTCCACAGTTCGATCTGGGCGATGACCTGGTTCGAGAAGCTGTTGCTCATCACGAACGACGGATGGCCGGTGGCGTTGCCCAGGTTGAGCAGACGACCCTCGGACAGGACGATGATTGCCTTGCCGTCGGGGAAGATCCACTGGTCGACCTGCGGCTTGATGTTGATCCGGGTCATGTCCTTCGACGCTTCGAGGCCGGCCATGTCGATCTCGTTGTCGAAGTGACCGATGTTGCCGAGGATGGCGTGGTGCTTCATCTGCCTCATGTGCTCGAAGGTGATGATGCCGAGGTTGCCGGTGGAGGTGATGATGATGTCGGCGGAGCCGATCGCGTCCTCGACCGTGACGACGTCGTATCCATCCATCAACGCCTGCAGGGCATTGATCGGGTCGATTTCGGTGACCTGCACGCGGGCCCCCTGGCCTGCGAGTGACTCGGCGCAGCCCTTGCCCACGTCCCCGTAGCCGCAGATCAGCACCTTCTTGCCGCCGATCAGGACATCGGTGCCGCGGTTGATGCCGTCGATCAACGAGTGGCGGGTGCCGTACTTGTTGTCGAACTTGCTCTTGGTGACCGAGTCGTTGACATTGATGGCGGGGAAGGTCAGCTCGCCGGCGGCGGCGAACTGGTACAGGCGCAACACACCGGTGGTGGTCTCTTCGGTGACGCCCTGCACCGACTCCGCGATCGCCGACCACTTGCCCTTGTCGGTTTCGAACCGCTCGCGCAGCAGCGCCAGGAACACCTTGTATTCAGCCGAATCCGTGTCGTCGTCGGTGGGTGGCACGGTCCCGGCCTTCTCGAACTGAGCGCCGCGCAGCACCAGCATGGTGGCGTCGCCGCCATCGTCGAGGATCATGTTGGCCGGTTCGCCGGGCCAGGTGAGCATCTGCTCGGCAGCCCACCAGTACTCCTCGAGGCTCTCGCCCTTCCACGCGAACACGGGGACGCCCTTGGGCTCGTCCACGGTGCCATGAGGTCCCACGACGATGGCCGCGGCGGCCTCGTCCTGGGTGGAGAAGATGTTGCAGGAGGCCCAACGCACTTCGGCGCCGAGAGCCACCAGAGTTTCGATCAGCACAGCGGTCTGCACGGTCATGTGGAGAGACCCGGAGATCCGAGCTCCCTTGAGCGGCAACACATCTGCATATTCGCGTCGGAGTGCCATCAAGCCCGGCATCTCGTGTTCGGCCAGGCCGATCTCTTTACGCCCGTATTCTGCAAGCGAAAGGTCGGCGACCTTGAAGTCGATACCGTTGCGGTTGTCCGCCGTGAGCGAACCGGTCTGGACCGATGTCATTAACCACTCCTCAAGTCCAACTTGGATGATGGGTACCAGGCTAACGGGTGGATGAACCGACTCGGCCCCCGGCTGCGGCATCCACCACCGGCCCGAAGATCTCGGCCAGATCGTCTGCGACGTCGCGGTCGGCCTCGGGAGGCATCGACACATAGCTCAGCGCCATCCGGACGATGGCACGGGCGATCCTGACCGCCGCTGTCTCGTCTGCCTGGACCCAGCTCGTCTGCAACAGGCCCACCACCCTGGAGCTGGCCTGCGTGATCAACGGCCCAGCATCGGTGGTGATCAGCCGGAGCAGATCCGGTTTCGCCCGCCCGGTGAGCAGCGACTGGATGAGTGGGTCGTCGGCCGCGGTCGCGAAGAAGTCCGAGAAACCCTCGGCCAGGGCGACTTTCGCCTCCCCCTCGTGCGCCAGGATCGCAGCTGACACCAGGTCCACGAGTTCGTCGGCCAACCGCAGCGCGTACGCCGAGGCAAGGCCCTGTCGCGAACGGAACTCGTTGTAGACGGTCTGCCTGCTGACCCCGGAGGCCGCCGCAACATCGGCCATGGTGACCGCCGACCAGTCGCGGGTACGCAGGAGATCACGCATCCCGTCGAGCAGGCTGTCCCGCAACAGCTTCTTGCTCGCCTGTGCGAAGGGGGTCTGCGGCGCCGGGACCGAACCGACGTCCGTTGATGCTGTGCCCCGTGGTGCGTGGCGTGCCGACGCCGGCTCGACATGGGGTTCAGACATGCGGTCAGGATATCGGTCGGCCGCAGTGTGCCCGTCGGCCCGTGTGCGCGTGCCCACGCGCACCGCGACACCGGGCCGCAATGGCACCACCGCACCGGTGGTCAAGACCTGGTTACCTCCTCCATGTAGAAATCAGCCTTCGCAGCACCGCAGTCAGGGCAACTCCAGTCATCCGGGATGTCGTCCCAGCGAGTTCCCGGCGCGATTCCGTCTTCAGGCCAACCCTTTTCCTCGTCGTACTCGAACCCGCATTGCATACAGACGTACAGCTTGAAGTTCATGGTGATGTCCTTGGTGGTGATGTGTTGGTGGCGATGTCATCGGTGGTGTTCGGCCGTTGCGGTCAGCGCCCAGGAGCTGGTTCGAAGTCGACCTTCTCGCGGACCCCGCAATCGGGGCACGGCCAGTCGTCCGGCACGTCGTTCCACGCTGTGCCCGGCCGGAAACCCTCACGCGGCGCCCCGGCCGACTCGTCGTAGACGTAGTCGCAGACCGGGCATCGGTACGCGCTCATCGCTGCTTGCTCCCAGCCGCTCGGGCGAGCACCTTCTCCCGTTTGCCGGGTACCACGTTGAGCTTGGTGAGGTCGCCGTCGTAGTGGTCGATCACCCTGTGGTCCATCACCTTGCGCCAGATCGGAGGGAAGTACGCCAGCGTGATCATGCTCGCGTAGCCGCTGGGCAGGTTCGGGGCGTCGTCGAAGCTCCGCAGAACCTGGTAACGCCTGGTCGGATTGGCGTGGTGGTCGCTGTGGCGCTGCAGGTGATAGAGGAAGATGTTGGTGCAGATGTGGTCGGAGTTCCAGCTGTGCTCGGGTGCCGCGCGTACGTACCGGCCGCTCGGAAGCTTCTGGCGCATCAGTCCGTAGTGCTCGAGGTAGTTGACCGTCTCGAGCAGGCTGAACCCGTACACCGCCTGAATCACCATGAACGGCAATATCTCCCAGCCGAAAACGACCGTCAGCGCGCCCCAGAGCACCACTGACATCAGCCAGGCGTTGAGCACGTCGTTGCGGATGTTCCAGACAGAGTGCTCCAGGCGGTTCATCCGGGTGCGTTCGAGCTTCCACGCTGAGGTGAGCGAACCCCAGACGCTGCGTGGCAGGAACGCCCAGAACGTCTCGCCGAACTTGGCGCTGGCCGGATCCTCTGGCGTCGCGACACGGACGTGATGGCCCCGGTTGTGCTCGATGTAGAAGTGACCGTAGAACGTCTGCGCGAGAGTGATCTTCGAGAGCCAGCGTTCGAGCGAATCCTTCTTGTGGCCCAGTTCGTGAGCGGTGTTGATGCCGATGCCGCCCATGACACCGATCGACAGCGCCACACCGATCTTGGAGACGATCCCCAGCCCGTCGTCGACACCCAGCCAGCTCAGATCGCTGGTTGTCCACAGGTAGCAGGCGAAGATCAGGCTCGCGAACTGGAACGGGATGTAGACATAGGTGCAATACCGGTAGTACTTGTCGTTCTCCAGTTGCTCCATCAGCTCTTCGGGAGGGTTCTGACCGTCCGGTCCGAAGAAGATGTCGAGGACGGGTAGCAGACCGTAGACGAGCAGAGGTCCGATCCACCACCACACCGGTGACACCGCGCTCCATCCGAGTGCGTTGAAGCCGGCGATCAGACCGGCCGCGAGAAACAGTGCGGTCGGCGGGATCAGGCCGAGTAACCAGAGGTACCGCTTGCGTTCTCGCCACTCGAGAGCCGGCGACACCCCCTGGCCACCTTGTGCCGTGAGATCGGTTCTCATCAACTACCTCCTCGTCGAGTAGAACGTGATGAGTTTGACAATAGCCAGTGTCACGTCTGTTGTCTATACATACAGGGTTATTTGTAAAGTGCCCCAGTTCACAAAAGAGCCCCGATCGAGAGTCGCGCTCTCGACCGGGGCTCTGTGCGGGTCAGCCGTTACGGCCGATTCGGTCCTGCTCTCTTCGCTTCGGCGGCCAGCGCCGCGTCCCCGACAGCATCGTCGATCTCGCCACGCTGACGCTTGCCCACCATGGAATGACGCTGGCTGTAGAGGAAGTAGACCGCGATGCCGATGACCATCCAGATCAGGAACCGGATCCACGTCAGCGCCGACAGGTTCAGCATCAACCAGAGGCAGGCCACGATTGCCGCTATCGGCAGGATCGGCATCAACGGCACCTTGAAGCCTCGAGGCAGATCCGGGCGGGTGCGTCGGAGAACGATGACCCCGGCCGCGACCACGACGAAGGCGAACAGCGTGCCGACGTTGACCATCTCCTCGAGCTTCTCGATCGGGAAGAACGCCGCGACAACCGCGACGGCGACGCCCACGATGATCTGGATGCGTGCGGGTGTGCCGAACTTGCTCGTCTTCGACAACGACCGCGGCAGGAGTCCGTCTCGGGCCATCGCGAACAACACCCGGGACTGGCCCAGCATTAGGACCATCACCACGGTGGTCAGTCCGGCCAGGGCGCCGATCGAGATCGCCTTCTCTGCCCAGGTGACACCGTTCTGCCCGAACGCGTACGCCAGGTTCTTCGGTTCCCCGTCGCCCGCCGATGTCGCCAGTTCCTTGTAACTCAACATGCCGGTCACCACGATCGTGACCAGGATGTACAGCACCGTCACGATGGCCAGGGAACCGAGGATGCCTCGCGGAACGTCCTTCTTGGGATTCTTGGTCTCCTCGGCAGTTGTTGCCACCACGTCGAACCCGATGAACGCGAAGAACACGATCGATGCCGCCGCCAACACGCCGTACCAGCCGTAGCTCGAGTCGCCACCACCGGTGATCAACGAGAAGAGCGTGGAGTCAACGGACTTGCCACCCGATTCCGATGGCTGCGACTCCGGGATGAACGGCTTGTAGTTGTCGGCCTTGATGTAGAAGAAGCCCACCACGATGACCAGCAGCACAACCGTCACCTTGATGGCCGTGATCACTGCACTGAACGTCGACGACAGTTTGGTGCCGAGCACCAGCAGGAGGGTGATCACCGAAACGATCACCAAGGCGCCCCAGTCGACGGTGTGCCCCGCTATTTCCGTTGTGCCACCCGCGAATCCGAAGACCGTGCCGAGATAGCTCGACCACCCCTTGGACACCACCGCGGCGCCCACCGCGAACTCGAGGATGAGGTCCCAGCCGAGGATCCAGGCCAGGAACTCGCCGAAGGTGGCATAACCGAAGGTGTAGGCAGACCCGGCCACCGGAACCGTGGAAGCGAACTCGGCGTAACACAGGGCTGCCAATGCGCACGCCACTGCGGCCATCACGAATGACAGCGAGATCGCCGGTCCGGCCTTGTTACCCGCGGTGGACGCGGTGATCGTGAAGATGCCGGCACCGATGACGACCGATACACCGAAGACCGTGAGGTCCCACCAGGTCAAACTCTTCTTCAGCTGCGAACCGGGTTCTTCGGTGTCAGCCATCGATTGCTCTACGGACTTTGTCCGTGTCAGCGGATTACCCATGCAGGAACTCCCTCACTCGAACGCGGCGTGCCCCAGCGTGCAGCCTGTCTGCAAACTATCGGACGCAACCGGCGTAGATTGCCCAATCCGCCGCGATGCACACGAAGATTCTTACGGCAACGAAATTGGCGGCTGTGCGGCACCCGGTCGATCGGCGTGAATTGGCGGCAGACCCTCCGACTCCCGCCACAACCTCCGGCTGCAACCGGAGGAACTCACCGCAGTCGGAGGAAGTGCGTCGCAGACAAGAACCCACCTGCCAGACGCCGAAACCCGCCGACTCAGGTGGCCGGCGGGTTTCGGGTTGTTCGAGGTGCTCCGACGATCAGCTGAAGTAGCCGGCCGTCCGCTGGTCGGCGGCCTGCATGTTGCTCGATGCCTCGGTGACCTTCGACGACAGCGCGGTCAGCAGCGCGCGGGAGTCGGTGAAGCTGGTGTCCCACGACTGCTGCGCGGCGCCATAGGCCTGCGATGCCTGCTGTGACTGCCAGTTCTCGTGCAGCCGGGACACCTCGGACTTCAATGTGGTGGCAAGGTGTTCGAGCTGGTTGAAGTTGCTGTTGAGCTGAGATGCCAGCTCTTCCATCCGCGGGTAGTTGTACTGGATGATGCTCATGGTTGGTCTGCTTTCTGACTCGGTGGAAGTGTGAGCGCTCAGAGCTTGAGCGCGGGTCCGGATCCGGCGACGTTGTTGAAGATGCCGGCGTTGTCCTGGTCGTCGGCGTCGTAGCCGTTGAAGCCGGTCGACAGCGACGTCTTGAGCGTGTCGAGAGCTGTCTGCAACTGTGTCGCCTCGTCCTTCCAAGCTGTCACCGCGCCCTGGAAGGCGCCACTCGCGTTGCCTTTCCAGAGTGCAAGCGCCTCCTCGGCGTCTGCGGTGATGCGGGCCAGGACGGTGCCCATGTCGTCGACGATGTCCCCCACCGATTTCGTCGAGGCCAACCCGGCCGCGACGTCGAGATCGAGACCGTTGGTTCCGGTGCTCATGATGCTTCCCCTTTTGTGTGTGATTGCCGCGGAATCAGATGACGTCCGCGTGTACAGCGACTGACTCCCGTTCGTCGATCGGCATCGACGGCCGGGATCTACTCCCCCTCTCGATTCCCCCCGATCACGGCATCCATCTGCCGGTCGGCAACGTCTCCATCAACAGGTCGGTTGCCTGAGCGATGCGGTGCGGTGTGCCCGCGGACAACGTCGTCCAGATCCGGCCATCGGGCGACATGGTCGGACTCGCCACGATCCGGCCACGGGCGGTGTCGTACACCGCGACCGCGCCTGACGTCCGTAGATTTCTGCCCGGGCCTGCCTCCCGCGCAATGATCTCGGCATGGCCGACACACGATTCGAATGCCGCCGCGTACCTGGCTGCGTCAGCGTGCGTCGCACCGACGGCGTACAGCGCATCCGCATAGTCGGCCGCTGTGGCCGCACGATCGAGTCGTTCGCGGAGTTCGGCCGCGGGCGCGCTGATCGACTGCACGTCCGCCACCGGCATCGCACCGAGTTCAGCGGCGATCAGAGGCCCGACCTCGCTCGCGTCGACCGTCCCGAGCATCCGGATTCTGAGTCCGTCCGGCAGTCGATGTGCCACAACATGTCTGCCGCCGCTTCGGGCCAGACACATACGCGCCGACATCTCGATGCCGTATCGCCGAAGTTCCACAACGGCGTCGGGGTTGGCAAGGACGGTCAGCGCGTCCGCCAGCGGCTCGGTCACGCCGGCGGTCGAACAGGCATCCCTGCTCGTGATCCCGGCATCCAGCAGCTTTCGTGACGCAGAGGCATGCGCTGCGGCTCGCTCCACTGCGGTGTCATGAATCGGCGTCACGTCGAGCACCGTCGGCCACGTCTGGATGTCGAGAACCTGTGCGAGATAGTCGATATCGCTGAGGGCCAGATGGTACTCCGGTGCGATGTCCTTGATCCACATCGGTGTCATCGTCCTGTGTCCGGGGCACCGAGGACTGCCGGAACCGACGTGGCCGGCGGCAGATCGAGTGCACCCGTGCGGTATCGCGCGTCGATGACCTCGGTTGCCGGGCCTGATTCGTCACCGAACCGACCGGTCGGGTCCTGGGTGCCGGCCGCTGCGTCTATACCCGCGCCCTGCGGCGACCGGGCCGCACGTGCCGGCTCCTGGCCGACCGTCGCGAGCGGCGACACCGGGGGCGCAGGCGTCATCGCAGTTGTCGACCGCTGAGGTGTTGGCTGGCCCGCAGCTTCGGCCGCCGCGGACGGACTTGTGGTACCGGCCAGAACCGTTGTGGCGAAACGGGTCTTCTCACGCAGGGTCTGTGGGGCCGGCGCGAATCCGCCCAGCAGCGGTGGCCCGGGGGATGTCGTCGAGGTGGGCGCCGATACCGGCGCGACATGCGCAGGCGGGCGTGACATCTGTTCGCCGGTCAGGGCGGTGGACGAGACGACCTCCGTCAGACGCGGCGGAAGCCACGGTTCGGCGAGAGGTGCACTCGCGGCCTCGTACGTGTCCATGACCCGGGCAGCACGCTGCTTCTGGTCGTGCAGAGCGCGTTCGGCATCGGCCGCAACGCCGCCGATCGGCGCGCCCAGGGCGGCACCCACGGTAGCCGCTGTGTCCCGAATACCCTTTGTCACAGCGATCTCGGGCAGATTGGGCATGTTGGCATGAGCAACGGTGGTGGCGGCGCACTGAGCCGTGGCCCTCCCCGCGTTCTCCACAGCGGCCGCGGAAACCTCGGTGAACCAGGTCGCCAAATCGGCGAGCCTGGCGAACGCATCGCCGGACGTCACAGATTCCCAACCGGTTCCGAGGCGCGTCAGAATTGCCGCGTAGTCCAATCCCGCATCGGCGAGCACCCCCGCGACGCAGCCCCAGGCAAGAGCCGCTTGCGCAGACGGTGTCGCCCCGGCGCCGCCTTCGGCGAGATCCGCGGCGAGCCGCTGCGCAGGCCGCGCCTCCCAGACCACCCCCGTGAACCCGGTCACAGCCGAAAAGCCTCCTCGACACTCTCTTCGGCACCGCGGTAGCCGCCGGCCTGAGCCCGCAACACGGCCGCGATCTTTCGTAGTTCGTTCACCCCGGCCGAGGTGGTTGCCGCGAACTCGGCCCCCACTGCCGTCAGGGTCTGTGCGGCAACGGTCGACACTTCGTCGCGGCCGGCCGGAGCGACGGACAGCGTCGGCAGGTGCTGTGTCAGGGCACTGCCCAACTGATCGGCCAGACGGTCGAGATCCGTTGCTGCGCGGATCAATTCGTCGGGATCGACCTTCAACTGCGATCCGGTCATCGTTTCTCCGTTGTTCATCGGTGTCATATCTCCTGGTCTCTGCCCGACGGTCCCAGGCGCAACCTCACGTCAGGTGAGGACTCCCGGTCTTCGGTCTGCACTTCTCCCAACACAGGAGGCGCGACGTCCGGTATGTCCCCGATGATCTGAGTTCCGTTGAGCTCGGTGACGAGGTAGTCCGCCGTCTCGTGCTGGTCGTCTGACGCGCCGGCTCCGCGCCCGGCTCCCATCGCACCCATCGGCGCCATCGGGCTTCCCATCGCAGCCGGGACCACCGTGCTCTGATTGCGATTGTTCGTTGCCGGAACACCTTCCGGTCCGGCGCCGCTCATCAGTCCTGGGGTGGTACGGGCGCTCAGCGCACTGGGCCCGCCGCCTCCTGGACCCAGGCCACCGCCGCCTCCGCCACCAGCGCCGCCGCCCAGGCCACCCGCAAGGCCGGCAGGCATGGTTCTCGCCGGATCCATTGACGGATCGGTAGTCGACTTCTTCAGTTGCGCCTCATGGGTTCTGAGCAGTTGAGTGCCCGCCGGACCTGCCATCCCGCCGAGTTGCCCGACGCCCGCGACCATCGGCTTGCCGACACTGTCGAGCACCGTCCCGGCGATGGAGAACGGCGATGGACCCGCCATCGGTGCCCCGGTCACCGGCACCGGTTGTCCGTTCACGACCATGTGCCCCGTCGGCGCCAACAGCTCTGCCCGCGTGGCCGCGACAACGGCCGTGGCCTCGGCGAGACCATCGGCAGCGGCACCTAGTGCCACTGCCTGACCCGGAGGCGTCACCAGGAAAGGGGCCGAAGCGGCAATGATGGCAACAGTTTTCGCGATGATGCCCTGTACCAGCGCCAGTCCGGTGCCGACGATGGCCGCGGCACCCTGGGTGTCGGCCGTCATCGTGGTTCCCTGCGCGGACAGCGCGGCCGTATCAGCGCTTGCCTGCACACTTTTGGCTGCGGTGGCAGTGGCCGCCTGGCCCGTCCAGACCTGGTCGAGCGCCTTGAGCGCCCCCGAACCCATGGACATCGACAGGTCGAGAATCTGGGAGAGCCCTTGGAGTATCGAGGTCGGATCGAAGTCCCCACCGCCGAGGTTCCCCGTTCCGAAACCACCGAGCAAGTCGGTGATCGGCTTGACGAGGACGTCCAGATCAAGCGGCGGAAGCGGCGGCAGTCCAGGCATCGGTGGAGCAGGCGGAAGTTGCGGAAGACCGGCTATTCCCAGGTCTTTGAGCACCTGACTGACCGGGGTGTCCAGGATCGGACCCAGCGGACTCGCCTGCAGGAGGTCATTGATGGTGGAGTCGACAGGAGGAGATGAAGCCGGCGGGGCAGGCTCGGATTCGGTCACTGGTCGCGTTTTCTCACAGCGCCGACTGGATGGCTGTGAATTCTCGGCCGGCCCCATCATCGGTGTCCGTGAACTCCGATGCCGTTGCCAGCGCAGCAGCTGCGGTCCCCGCATGCACCGCTGCGAGCTGCCCGACCCCGAGCAGGTGGCTTGCCTGGGCCCCGGCGAACGCCAGAAGGAACTCCTGGCCGATCAACCCGAAGACCGGCACCATCTGAGCGATGTTCGCCGCGGCGTTGATGGATCCCGCACTGGCCACGGCAGCGGACATGAGTGCCGCCGTGTCACCGAACGCCTCGATGGCAGCAGGAACAGCAGTGATCTCGGACATCGAACCCCCGTTGATGTGAATGGTGAAGCATGTACTTGCAGAAGCGGACCGGCCGAGGCCGGTCGTGCTGATGACTGCGTCGTGAACTAGGACGCCGGCGAATGCGGTGTGGTTCCGATCGGAGACCGCCGACGCACGGCGCCCGGCCGGCTGGCGACGAGCTCGGTGAAGGACTCGTTGAAGTCCTCGAGCACAGCAGCACGCCGCGCAAAAGCGTGAGCGGCAGCGGTGGACGCGGTGGCGACCACGAGATCACCCAGCTCTGTCGCGCCGATGGCGTGTGCAGTGGGGCTGAACCACAAGCCGGTCAGCGCACCGACCCCGTCGACCTCGGCCGTGACCCGATCATCGGGTGAGGTCTCCCGTACCGAGATGGCAGCGAGCTTCTCGTTGACCTCGCGGAGTCCATCGAGCTGCGCCCGCGCCCGCGCCTCGAGTTCGTCCATGGCCGAACTCATACCGACCTCATCCAGCTACCGGGAGCACCGGCGACCGCGTCGTCCTCGTACTCGGCCCGGGCGAGGTCGTCGGGGCGCGGCAGGTTCATCGCATCGATGATCTCGTTGCTCACCCCACCGGCACGCAGTTCGTCACGCCGCGCGACACCGGCTTTCATCGCGGCCTGCTGACACAGCCTGAGCACCTCGGCGGCCAACAGGCCTGGATCTTTCCGGAGCTCAGCCGGCTCGATCCTCACCGATGTGGGCAACCCCTGATCAGTGGTCAAAACGGCAATGTTCCCGGTGCGCGAAGTCGCGGCAGCCACGTTCCCCCCTAGATTTCTTCTCCCCTGTGGTTGCAGATAGTACCCACAAGCGCCGACAACGCCAGTCCAGAACATCCGGCGAACCGCCCGTTGGTCTATAGTCCGTGCAGGCGGTGTGCAAGACAGGGCCGGGTGATGTCGCCGGCGCCGTGAGCACGCCGGGGTGCGGGGCAGTTCGGGGAGATCGTAGAACTGTGTCCGGGGGTTCGATCGTGCAACAGGGGGCAGTACTTTGAGTTTCGACAATGCCGACGTGCCGGCGGCTCCGCCCTGGCTGCAGGACGCAGCAGAGGTGGATGTCGCCGCGTTCGGCGCGCCTCGAGCCACCGATCATTCAGTCCCACAGCAGGATTCGTCACCGGTTCCCGACGCCCGTTTGCAGGAACCGTCGACCGAACACGCACCGGGCAGGCACGGACAGGCGCCCACGAGCGCCTCCGAACCTCCAATAGACGAACCACAATCGACTCACGACGGACACCCAACGCCCACGCCGCACAACCGCCCATCGCCGGACGTGGTGCCGACAGCAGTTCCGCAGCCACACTTCAGCGCCGCGCATGACGGACCCGCGCCCACGGCATTCGATCCTCTGATGTCGCAGAGCATTTCGCCGGCCCCGGCACCGCAACCCGGCCCTCCCCATTCCGGCCCGCCGCACCATCCCGGCCCGCCCCAGTACCCGACCCCCGATCAGCAGACCGCCCAGCACTTCGCCACTCCGCCATTCGTCACCGGACCGGGCCCCGCACCCTCTCAACACTTTTCGACGACGCCGCCACCGCACATCTCTGCATCGCAACCGGCATCGCACACCGGCCCCGGCCCGGCCCAGCACATGACTCCCCAGCACCATGCGCCACATACCTATCCCGGCCCGGCGGGATTCGCACCGCAACCCCCGGTGTCGGGGCCGGCCACCCTCGACGAGGTGGCGCTACTCCGCAAGGCACGGCGCGCCCCGGCCAGTGGATGGCGACGCACCGTCCACAAGTTGTCCGCAGGCGCCATCAACCCAGGCGAGTCCCCGGATGACCTGATCTACAAGCAGCTCCTCGATCGGGTGAACCAGCCGGTGCGCGGCGACTACCGCATAGCGGTTCTCTCTCTCAAGGGCGGCGTCGGAAAGACAACCGCAACAGTCGGCTTGGGATCGACCTTCGCTTCTCTGCGCGGCGATCGAGTGATCGCGGTGGACGCGAACCCCGACCTGGGCACGCTTGCTCAGCGCATTCCGCAGCAGACGCGGTCCACCGTGCGCGACCTGCTCTCCGATGAATCGATCTACCGGTACTCGGATGTGCGGGCCCATACCTCCCAGGCGCCGAGCCGGTTGGAAGTTCTTGCTTCCGAACGTGATCCCGCGGTTGCCGAGGCGTTCAGCGAGACCGATTACCGCGGCGTGATGACGGTGCTGCAGCGGTTCTACAACATCATCATCACCGACTGCGGCACCGGGTTGAGCCACTCGGCGATGAACGGTGTGCTCGACATGGCCAATTCACTCATCCTCGTCACCTCGCCCGCCATCGACGGTGCCCGCAGCGCGGGTGCCACCCTGGACTGGTTGCAGGCGCACGGTTTCGGGCATCTGGTCTCCGGCGCGGTGGTGGTACTCAGCTCGTCGCGCCCCGGGGCGTCCACCATCGACACCGGTCAGCTCAGCGCCCACTTCCTCACCCGTTGTCGCGCGGTGCAGCAGATCCCGTTCGACGACCACCTCGCCGAAGGCGCGGAGGTCGACCTCGACCTTCTCGGCAAGACGACCCGCAGGGCATTTGTCGAGTTGGCGGCCACGGTCGCCGAGGACTTCTCGACCACCGCATCGCGACGGGGCGAGCCCTTTTACAACTCCTGACCCATCCGGTCGACCAGCGAGGTACGAGAATGAACTATCCCATGCCATACGACGATTCGGGCGTTCCTGATCCATACGATCCGACGCGGGCGGCAAATCCGTCACAGCCGTGGGATCAGACGCACTATCAGCAGCAGCCGTTTCCGGCGCCGCAGTTCGCTCCGCAACCGTTCTACAATCAGCCGTACGGGCCCGGGTACGGGTTAGGCGGCGACCCGGGCGCACCGTTCGGTCGTGACCCGTTCACCGGAGAACCGTTGTCGGACAAGTCGAAAGCGACGGCCGGCCTGTTACAGCTTTTTCTGGGAGGCTTCGGCGCCGGCCGCTTCTACCTCGGCTCGAACGGTATCGCCGTCACTCAGCTCATCACGCTGTTCGTCGGTTGGCTGCTGACCCTCGTCCTGGTCGGCTGGCTGGTGTTGTTCGGCCTCGGCATCTGGGTGATCATCGATGCGATCATGATGTTCACCGGCGCGGTGCGAGACCCGCGGGGATTCAAGCTGCGTCCCTGACCATCGGGCGGCCTGGAGATGCACGGGAGGCCCGTGGAAGCGGTCAGTCGCCGCAGCACCCGGCCGGGTCGATCGCCGACCTGACCTCGCGGGTCACGGAATTTCGTTCGGCGACTTGCTCATCGGGAGGGTAGTCCACCCCGACGAGACTCAGGCCGCACGCCGGCGCAACGGGCACCTCGCTGGAGCGAACCCGTTGTCGGAGGAGTCCGGCGCACCATTCGGGTGTCCGTCGACCCTCCCCCACCACGGCGACCGCACCCACGAGTGAGCGCACCATCGACCAGCAAAAAGCGTCGGCACTCACTTGGGCCACGAGCACGCCGTAGTCGTCACGCACCCATTCGAATCGCTGCAGGTCCCGAACGGTGGTCGCCCCGTCACGCCGGCGGCAGAAGGCGGCGAAATCGTTCAGACCCACCAGTTCTGAGGATGCCTGCTGCATCCTGTCCACGTTGAGAGGTCGTGTCCATGCCGCCGTGGTGCGGGCAGCCACCGGCTCGGCACCCCAGGGATCATCGGCCAGTCGGTACTCGTAGTGCCGGCGCAGCGCCGAGAATCGGGCGTCGAACTCGACGGGTGCGGTCTCGACATCCTTCACCCGGACGTCGGGCGGCAACATCTTCGCCAGCCGTCGAACGAGGTTCGCGGGTTCACCGGCGATCGACCTGGTCTGCAACGCCTCACCGGACACGTCGAAGTGGGCGACCTGACCGGTGGCGTGCACGCCGGCATCGGTGCGTCCGGCGACCGTCAGGGTGACGGGCTCTCGGACGATGGTGGACAGTGTCCGCTCCAGAACCCCACACACCGTGCGCTGCCCGGGTTGTCTGGCCCATCCGGCGAAATCTGTTCCGTCATAACCGATCTGCATACGCAGCCGGACCGGCGAGACGAAATGACGAAGCCCGCCACCGGAAAATCCGGTGACGGGCTCGTCAGACATGTTCTCGCTCAGGCGTCCGACTTCTTGTCGTCGGAGCCTTCGGCCTTGCCTTCGTCGACGATCTCGGTGGCGCTCTCCGCGGTCGTCTCCTCGGTGAAGCCCTCTGCGACGGCGTCGGCGTTCTCGACCTGTGCGTCGGTGGCCTCATCCAGGGTGGCCTCGACGACATTGTCGCCCTCGGACACCTCGGCGGGAACCTCGGCGACGGGCTCGGAAGCCTTCTGCTTCGAGGCAGCAGCGCGGGTGGCCCGATCGGCCTCCGACGAAGCCGTCTTCTCCCGGACCAGCTCGATCACTGCCATGGGGGCGTTGTCGCCCTTGCGCGGCAGGGTCTTGATGATGCGGGTGTAGCCACCGTTGCGGTCGGCGAAGAACGGGCCGATCTCCGCGAACAGGGTGTGCACGACGTCCTTGTTGCGAATGTCCTTGAGGACCTCACGACGGTGGGCGAGGTTGCCGGCCTTGGCGTGCGTGATCAGCTTCTCCGCGTACGGACGCAGCCGCTTCGCCTTGGCTTCGGTGGTGGTGATCCGGCCGTGCTCGAAGAGCGAGGTGGCCAGGTTCGCCAGCATCGCTTTCTGGTGCGAAGCCGACCCACCGAGGCGGGTACCCTTTGTGGGCTTGGGCATTTCGAACTCCTAGGGTTAACTCTCGGCCTCTCGGCCGTGAGCTGGGTTGCGATTAAAGCTGTTCGGTTTCCGCGAAATCCTCGCCGGCATCGGCATCGGAGAATGCGGCGTCATCTGACCACGTGCCGGTGGCCACGTCGTATCCGGCCACCTGGGACGGATCGAAGCTGGCCGGGCTGTCCTTGAGTGCCAGGCCGAGTGCGTGCAGCTTGACCTTCACCTCGTCGATCGACTTCTGGCCGAAGTTGCGGATGTCGAGAAGGTCTGACTCGGTGCGGGCCACCAGTTCGCCGACCGTGTGCACTCCCTCGCGCTTGAGGCAGTTGTACGAGCGAACGGTGAGCTCGAGATCCTCGATCGGCAGGCTGAACGATGCGATGTGATCGGCTTCGGCGGGCGAGGGTCCGATCTCGACACCTTCTGCTTCGATGTTCAGCTCACGAGCGAGCCCGAACAGCTCGACGAGGGTCTTGCCGGCCGAGGCCAGCGCGTCCCGCGCGGTGATCGAGTTCTTGGTCTCGACGTCCAGGACCAGACGGTCGAAGTCGGTGCGCTGCTCGACGCGGGTGGCCTCCACCTTGTAGGTGACCTTGAGGACCGGCGAGTAGATCGAGTCGACCGGGATACGGCCGATCTCGGCGCCCGAGGCCTTGTTCTGCACGGCCGGGACGTAACCGCGACCGCGCTCGACCACGAGCTCGATCTCCAGCTTGCCCTTGTCGTTCAGGGTGGCGATGTGCAGATCGGGATTGTGCACGGTGACACCGGCCGGAGGCACGATGTCGGCACCGGTGACTGCACCCGGTCCCTGCTTGCGCACGTACATGGTGACCGGCTCGTCCTCTTCGGAACTCACGACCAGGCCCTTGAGGTTCAGGATGATGTCGGTGACGTCTTCCTTGACCCCGGGAACGGTGGTGAACTCATGCAGCACACCGTCGATGCGGATGCTGGTGACAGCAGCGCCGGGGATCGACGAGAGCAGGGTGCGGCGAAGCGAGTTGCCGAGCGTGTACCCGAAGCCCGGCTCGAGCGGCTCGATGACGAACTTCGAGCGATCGCCGGAGATGACCTCTTCGGAGAGTGTGGGTCGCTGTGAAATGAGCATAGATTTTTCCTCCTGTGTGAACGTCCGCTATATGACGCTCGACTGCGACAGCAAACCCTTGTGTCTGCTGCCAGGGGCCGACCAGACGCTGGGCAGGGCGAACCCTGCCCAGCGACGAACGGCGGTTACTTCGAGTAGAACTCGACGATGAGCTGCTCGGTGAGGGGCACATCGATCTGCGCGCGCTCAGGCTCCGAGTGCACCAGGATGCGCAGCGTGTCAGGGACAACCTGCAGCCAGCCCGGCGCCTTGCGATCGGCCTGGATTTCCCTGGCGATCTGGAACGGGGTGGTCTGCAGCGACTTCGGGCGGACATCGATGATGTCGAAGCGAGAGACGCGGTAGCTGGGCACATCGACCTTCACACCGTTGACGGTGAAGTGGCCGTGGCTGACCATCTGACGCGACTGGCGACGCGTGCGGGCCAGGCCTGCGCGGTACACCACGTTGTCGAGGCGGGTCTCCAGCATTTTCAGCAACTCGTCACCGGTCTTGCCGTTGCGACGGTTGGCCTCTTCGTAGTAGCGACGGAACTGCTTCTCCATCACTCCATAGGTGAAGCGGGCCTTCTGCTTCTCCTGGAGCTGCAGCAGGTATTCGCTCTCCTTGATCCGCGCGCGGCCGTGCTGGCCGGGCGGGTAAGGGCGACGTTCGAACGCCTGGTCTCCGCCGACGAGGTCGACGCGGAGACGACGTGATTTACGGGTGACGGGTCCGGTATAACGAGCCATTTTCTAGTTCTCTCTTTCCCGTTAGACCCGGCGCCGCTTGGGCGGGCGGCAACCGTTGTGCGGCTGCGGGGTGACATCGGAAATCGTGCCGACCTCGAGGCCGGCGGCCTGCAGTGAGCGGATCGCGGTCTCACGACCGGAGCCCGGTCCCTTGACGAACACGTCGACCTTCTTGACGCCGTGCTCCTGCGCCTTGCGGGCAGCGTTCTCGGCAGCGAGCTGCGCGGCGAACGGGGTGCTCTTACGTGAGCCCTTGAAGCCGACGTGGCCCGAGGATGCCCATGCGATGACGTTCCCGGCGGGGTCGGTGATCGAGACGATGGTGTTGTTGAACGTGCTCTTGATGTGCGCGCTGCCGTGCGGGACGTTCTTCTTCTCGCGACGGCGAGTGCCCTTCTTCGGGCCAGCGCTACGTGACTTAGGAGGCATGGATTACTTCTTCTTCCCGGCGATGGTCTTCTTCGGGCCCTTGCGGGTCCGAGCGTTGGTCTTGGTGCGCTGTCCGCGGACGGGCAGGCCACGACGGTGGCGCAGGCCCTGGTAGCAACCGATCTCGATCTTGCGACGGATATCGGCCTGGACCTCGCGGCGCAGGTCACCTTCGACCTTGACCGAGGCTTCGAGGTACTCACGAAGCTTCAAGACGTCTTCGTCGGTGAGGTCCTTGGCGCGCAGATCCGGGCTGAGCCCGGTGGCGTCGAGGATTTCCTTGGAGGTGGTGCGGCCAACTCCGTAGATGTAGGTCAGTGCGATCTCCAGGCGCTTCTCGCGCGGAAGATCAACACCAGCAACACGTGCCATGTGGCGTTTCCTTTGGTTCTCGGAGGTCTGCTCCCAGTCCGTCCCCTTCTCTGCGAGGGGCCCCGGCCTCCGTGCCGGGGGTAGGCGGTCATCCGTTTATGGCCGCTGGTGCTGGAAGGTCTTCTGTCGTGCCTGTATTGAGTTGTGTCGCTCTCACAAGCGATCTCCTACAAGTGCTGATCAGCCCTGGCGCTGCTTGTGGCGCAGGTTTTCGCAGATCACCATGACTCGGCCGTTACGCCGGATCACTTTGCACTTTTCGCAGATCGGCTTGACGCTCGGCTGAACCTTCACGTCAGTGATCTCCTTCAAAGCCTGCGGCGTGGCCCTGGGGCCACGCCTGTCGTTGGTGTTCACACCCGGCGGTACCGGGCATGTTGCACTGGCCCTCTCGCCCGCATCAGCGGGCCGAGGTACCGGTCGTTTACTTGTAGCGGTAAACGATGCGGCCGCGGGTCAGGTCATAAGGCGAGAGCTCCACGACCACGCGGTCCTCGGGCAGGATGCGGATGTAGTGCTGCCGCATCTTGCCGCTGATATGGGCAAGCACCTTGTGGCCGTTCTCCAGCTCAATGCGGAACATCGCATTGGGCAAGGGTTCGACAACACGGCCCTCGACCTCGATCGCGCCTTCTTTGGCCATAGCCTCCACGATTCTGGTGTGTTGACCACACCTGAACAGTTCTGTTCGGTTACCTTCTTGGCACGCACTTGTCCCGGGCTTTCGAGTCTCAGTTGGCAGGGGACTCGAACGAGCTCTGCGGATCTGGGCACAAAAACAACCCGGCGCGCGGGCGCACCGTTGATCTACATTACGCGTTCGCGCAGCTCAGGACAAATACGCCCAGTTCGGGCCGCTCAGATCCCCGCCGACCGGGCGTTTTCGGCACCTCGTGCCGTCGCCTTTAGTCCGCAGGTGTGGGGCGCCGGATTCCGAAGGCCCACGAAGTCACCTCTTGACGGCCACTCCCCTTCAGTTTACGGTGACTCCAATCACATCGATTTGAAACGTTTCAAAAGCGTTCATTCCCGTCTCATCCGCCGCCCCCCGACCGGATGCCCGATCAGTTCAAGGACCCACGATGGCTCCCACCCCGACCACTCATCTCACGGACTCCCGGGCAGGAGATGGACCACCGGCACGCCGGCGAGTGTGTTTCACCATGAACCTGCGACCCGAACGCGTGGACGACTATCTCGCGGCGCACGAGCACGTCTGGCCCGAGATGCTCGATGCCCTGCGCACCGCAGGCTGGCACAACTACTCGCTTTTCCTGCGGCGCGGCGACGGACTGGTAGTCGGGTACCTCGAGACCGACGACTTCGACCGTGCGGTGGCCGAGATGAACGCGACTGATGTCAACGCCCGCTGGCAGTCCTCGATGGCCGAGTACTTCACCGACCCCGCCGGTCGCGGACCCGATCAGACGCTCGACCGACTCACCGACTACTTCCACCTCGACTGAGGGGAGATCCCCTGCCAATCCCGTCGCGGCTGCGTCTCATCGGCATCCGCCAGATCGCATCAACCAATTACCCTGCACAAGACTCACCCCACAAGGAGTACCCATGAAATTGGGGGCCAAGAAGACCACGGGATGGAAAGCGACCATCTCCGTGGCCATGTCCAATTACATCGAGGCCGGCTCGATCATCGCGATCGCCACGAGCCTCGGATTCTGGCAAGACGAGTTCGGGATCAGCAACTTCGCGGTCGGGCTTCTCGCCGCGCTGAGCGCCAACGCCTTTGGTGCGGCCGTCGGCGCAGCAATCGGCGGGCCACTGTGTGACCGGTACGGCCGCAAGGCGATCTACACCTACGACCTGTTGCTGTACATGGTGGGTGTGCTGATCGCCGCGTTCGCGATGAACTTCACCATGCTGCTCCTGGCGTTTGTCGTGACCGGCCTGGCGGTCGGTGCGGGAGTCCCGGCATCGTGGACGTACATCGCCGAACAGGCGCCCTCGGGCGCGCGAGCCCGCCATGTGGGAACAGCACAGTTGGCGTGGTCCGTCGGGCCGCTGATCGGTTTCGCCCTGGCCGCCGCACTGGCGCCGCTGGAGTTGCTGGGTTCGCGGTTGATCTTCCTGCATCTGTTTGTGGTCGCGGCCATCGTCTGGTGGATCCGGCAAGGCCTCGTCGAATCGAAGATCTGGACCGAAGAGGGCCAAGACACCACCACAGACCAGGCACAGCGCGTCAGCGGTGGCAACGGTCTGCGCGGACTGTTCTCGCGCAAGAAGAACATCACCGCACTGCTCGTCCTGATCGGCATCTACGGGTTCTGGAACACCGTGGCGGGCCAGGCGGGCATCTTCATGCCCCGGGTGTACGAGACCGCAGGCCTCGACAGCGAGGTGCAGCAGAACCTGCTGCAGGTCTTGGTGTGGGGAATGACCGTCCTGGCAACCTATTTCGGGTTCATGCGCTATGGCGACCGCGTCTCGCAGCGCACGCTGTACGTGGCCGGCGCCGTCCCCGGCATCATCGGATGGGGCGTGTTGGTGTTGTTCACCGACGGCGGTCTGCCCACGTTGCTCATCTTCGCGATCTGCTGGGGCATCTCGAGCGGTGTCGGTGCGCAGGCCTTCTACAGCCTCTGGGCCAGCGAGTTGTTCGCCACCCCGTATCGCGCGAGTGCACAAGGCTTCATGTTCTTCGTGGTCCGCACGGCGACAGGGGCACTGAGCTACTTCTTCCCCACCCTGCTCGCTGCTGTCGGACTGGCCTGGGTCGGCCTGCTGCTCGTGACCCTGCTGACCGTCGCCCTGATCATCGGTGCGATCGCCGCCCCGAACACCCGCGGCAAAACATTGCAGCAGATCGAGATCGAGCGTTATGGCGAACCCCTCAGTCCGGAACTGGCGACTGCATCGAACGTGGCTGCGGATCGTCCCGTCCCGTCCGAGCCCGCTGACCGACCGGCGCCCGCCTCGGTGCCCACGGGTGGGGGTCTGTAGCGATGGCATCACCTCGACATGTCAGAATTGAAACGTTTCAACCACCGGACGATCGCAAGGACTCCACACCGATGACAGCTGTGAACGCACCCGGGTCTCTCCTGGAGAACCTCGCAATCGAGTTGCCGTCCTGGGCATTCGGGAACTCCGGGACCCGCTTCAAGGTCTTCGGTACCCCGGGCACGCCTCGCACCGTCGAGGAGAAAATCGCCGACGCCGCCGTCGTCAACCGCCTCACCGGATTGGCACCCTCGGTTGCGCTGCACATCCCCTGGGACATGACCGACGACTTCTCGGCGCTGGGACGGTACGCCGGCGACCACGGCGTGCGGCTCGGCACCATCAACTCCAACACCTTCCAGGACGACGACTACAAGTTCGGCAGCCTCACCCACATCGACAAGACCGTGCGCCAGAAGGCAATCGACCACCACCTGCGATGCATCGAGGTGATGGACCAGACCGGGTCGCGGGACCTCAAGATCTGGCTCGCCGACGGCACCAACTACCCCGGCCAGGGCGACATCCGGGGCCGGCAGGATCGCCTCGCCGAATCACTGGCAACCATCTACCAGCACATCGGTGAACGTCAGCGACTCGTGCTCGAATACAAGTTCTTCGAGCCGGCGATGTACATGACAGACGTGCCGGACTGGGGTACCTCCTACACGCAGGTCAGTGCCCTCGGCGAGCGAGCGATGGTCTGCCTCGACACCGGGCATCACGCACCCGGTACCAACATCGAGTTCATCGTGGCCCAGTTGCTGCGCCTGGGGAAGCTCGGGTCGTTCGATTTCAACTCGCGTTTCTACGCAGACGACGACCTGATCGTCGGGGCGGCTGACCCGTTCCAGCTGTTCCGCATCATGTGCGAGGTGATCCGCGGCGGCGGTCTCGACGCCGACTCCCCGGTGGCCCTCATGCTCGACCAATGCCACAACGTCGAAGAGAAGATCCCCGGGCAGATCCGCTCCGTGCTCAATGTGCAGGAGATGACAGCACGAGCCCTGCTCGTCGACACCGACGCACTGGCATCCGCTCAAGAAGCGGGAGATGTGTTGGGTGCCAACGGAATCGTGATGGACGCGTTCTACACGGACGTGAGGCCGATGCTGGCCCAGTGGCGCACCGAACGCGGGCTGCCCGCTGATCCGATGGCCGCGTTCGCGGCGTCGGGATACCGAGAACAGATGGCGACCGAGCGGGCCTCGGGCACCCAGTCGTCCTGGAACGCATGAGCTCACCGAAGGGAATTCGAATGACCGACAAAGCAGCCACAACCCGGGCAGTCCCGAGTACCAACCCCACCGTCAGCGCGCTGATCGAGCGGTCCAACCGACTCGGTTCCGACCCCAAGAACACCAACTATGCCGGCGGCAACACCTCGGCCAAAGGCACCGACATCGACCCTGTCACCGGCGCGGACGTCGACTTGATGTGGGTCAAGGGATCCGGCGGTGACCTCGGCACACTGACCGAGAAGGGCCTGGCCGTTCTGCGCCTGGATCGACTCCGATCCTTGGTCGACGTGTACCCCGGTGTCGAGCGTGAAGACGAGATGGTCGCCGCATTCGACTACACGCTGCACGGGCGCGGCGGCGCCGCGCCGTCGATCGACACCGCCATGCACGGCCTCGTCGACGCCGCCCATGTCGACCACCTGCATCCCGACTCCGGGATCGCCATCGCGACCGCTGCGGACGGTGAGGCCATCACCAAGCAGATCTACGGCGACCGGGTGATCTGGATCCCGTGGCAGCGACCGGGTTTTCAGCTCGGTCTCGACATCGCCGAACACAAACGCCGCAATCCGCAGGCCATCGGCACCATCCTCGGCGGACACGGCATCACAGCGTGGGGCGAGACGTCCGAGGAGGCCGAGGCGAATTCACTGGAGATCATCAGGGCGGCCGAAGAGTACATCGCCCGCAACGGGCGACCGCAGCCTTTCGGCCCGGCGCTGCGTGGGTTCGGGCCGCTGCCCGACGACGAGAGGCGGGCCAAGGCGGCGGCACTGGCGCCGACACTGCGCGGTCTGGTGAGCACCGACAATCCTCAGGTCGGTCACTTCACGGACACCGATCCCGTCCTCGAATTCCTCTCTGCTGCAGAGCATCCGCAGCTGGCAGCTCTCGGCACCTCCTGCCCCGATCACTTCCTGCGCACCAAGGTGAAGCCCATGGTGCTCGATCTGCCTGCCGACGCGTCGGTGGACGACTGCATCGCCCGACTGAAGGAACTACACGCCGCGTACCGCAAGGACTACACGGCTTACTACGAGCGCCATGCCACCCCCGACTCCCCCGCCATGCGCGGTGCCGATCCGGCGATCGTGTTGATTCCCGGGGTCGGGATGTTCAGCTACGGAAAGGACAAACAGACCGCGCGGGTTGCCGGTGAGTTCTACCTCAACGCCATCAACGTGATGCGTGGCGCCGAGGCCATCTCGCACTACCGCCCCATCGACGAGGCCGAGAAGTTCCGGATCGAATACTGGGCGCTGGAAGAGGCCAAACTGGCCCGGATGCCGAAACCGAAGCCACTGGCAACACGCATCGCGCTTGTCACCGGGGCAGCTTCGGGTATCGGCAAGGCCATCGCGCAGCGCCTGGCCGCCGAGGGTGCGTGCGTGGTGATCGCCGATCTCGACGCCGACAAGGCACAGGCAACCGCCGAGGAGATCGGTTCGTCCGACGTGGCAATCGGTATCCGCGCCGACGTCACCGACGAAGTGCAGGTGCAGGCAGCGGTCGACGCGTGTGTGCTGGCCTTCGGCGGCATCGATCTGGTGGTGAACAATGCCGGCCTCTCACTGTCGAAGTCGTTGCTGGACACCACTGCCGCGGACTGGGACCTGCAGCACAACGTGATGGCCCGTGGCTCTTTCCTGGTGTCGAAGGCGGCCGCCAAGGCCCTCATCGAGCAGCAGATGGGCGGCGACATCCTCTACATATCGTCGAAGAACTCGGTGTTCGCCGGCCCGAACAACATCGCCTACTCGGCGACGAAGGCCGACCAGGCACATCAGGTTCGCCTGCTCGCGGCAGAGCTCGGCGAACACGGCGTGAAGGTGAACGGCATCAACCCGGATGGCGTTGTCCGCGGTTCGGGGATCTTCGCCGGTGGGTGGGGCGCCAAACGTGCTGCGGTGTACGGAGTGCCAGAGGAGGAGCTCGGTGAGTTCTACGCGCAGCGCACGTTGCTCAAACGTGAAGTGTTGCCGGAGAACATCGCCAACGCGGCGTTTGTCCTGTGCAGCGCGGACATGTCGCACACGACCGGCCTGCACGTGCCGGTCGACGCCGGTGTGGCGGCGGCCTTCCTGCGATGACGAGGTCAGTGTCGACACGGCAGCTGGTGGCGGTGGATCTCGGCGCCACCAGCGGCCGGGTCATGCTCGCCGAGGTCGGTGGCGGGCAGCTGCGCATCGAGCAACTCACCCGCTTCGCCAACGGGCCCCTACCGATCTGGGACGGGGCCCGGACGGGCCTGCACTGGGATGTGCCCGGACTCTTTGCGCACATCCGAGAGGGGCTGGCACTGGCCGCGAGGCGGGCGCCCGATCTGGCGGGCATCGGCATCGACTCGTGGGCGGTGGACTACGGCCTGGTCCGCGATGGACGCCTGCTCGGTCTGCCCTACCACTACCGTGACGACCGGTCGTCCGCCGGCACTGAGATCGTGCACAACGCCGTGTCGCCGGAGATCCTGTACTCGCGCAACGGACTTCAGTTCCTTCCGTTCAACACCGTGTACCAGTTGGCCGCGGAGAAGGCGTGCGGCACCCTGACGTTGGCCGACCACGCACTACTCATCCCCGACCTCATCGGATACTGGCTGACCGGTCAGATGCGCACCGAGCTCACCAACGCCTCGACAACCGGACTGCTCGACATCCACGGGCACTGGGACGACGACCTGATGTCGACCCTGGGCTTCCCGACAGACCTGTTCGGTCCGCTGATCGAGCCCGGTTGCGAACTCGGGCAGGTGTTGCCGTCGGTCGGTTCGGGCCTGGGTCTGACAGGGGGTGCGACTGTGAACGCGGTCGCATCCCACGACACCGCATCGGCCGTTGCCGCTGTACCGATGAACCCCGACAATGCCGCCTACATCTCCTGCGGCACGTGGGGCCTGGTCGGCGTGGAACTGGCGCACCGGGTGGTGGATCAGGCCGCCCGCTCGGCGAACTTCACCAACGAGGTCGGTGCCGATGGCCGTATCCGCTTCCTGCGCAACGTCATGGGTTTGTGGTTGCTCAGCGAATCAGTACGGCAATGGGAACGCGAGGGCACCGTTATCGACCTTCCCGACCTGATCGACGGGGCCACCTTCGCCCAGCCTCCGGCCCAGGTCTTCGACACCGACGCCGACGAGTTCCTGACCCCTGGCGACATGCCTTCGCGCATCTCGAGGTGGTACACCCAGCGGGGCCTACCGGCCCCGAACGGGCATGCCGAGATGGTGCGGGCCATCTTGGAGAGTCTGGCCGCCGCTTTTGCCGAACGCGTGCAACAGGCCTCGCAGCTCTCGGCAACCGAGGTACGCACCGTGCACATGGTCGGCGGTGGAGCCCAGAACCGTCTGCTGTGCCAGCTGACGGCCGACCGGCTCGGCCTGCCGGTGCTCGCCGGTCCGGTGGAGGCCACCGCCATCGGCAACGTACTGATCTCGGCTCGCACACAACAACTGATCGGCGCCGATCTCGCCGCTGCTCGCGCGATGGTCGCGGCGGCCTTCCCCCCACAGCAGTATGATCCGCGACCAGCGGCTCTGAGAAAGGCATGACGATGAAGCGGCAGATTCCCAAGCCCCACGACCTCGCCCCCTTGATGCAGTTCAAGAAGCCGGAGTTCAACGGCAAGAAGCGACGTCTCGAGGCCGCCCTGACCATCGAGGACCTGCGCGCCATCGCCAAACGCCGGACCCCGCGCGCGGCGTTCGACTACACGGACGGGTCAGCCGAGGCGGAGCTGTCGATCGCCCGCGCCCGTCAGGCCTTCGCCGACATCGAGTTCCATCCGGCGATCCTGCGAGACGTGTCCAAGGTCTCCACCGGCTGGGACGTGCTCGGCGGCCCGGTGCAATTGCCGTTCGGCATCGCACCCACCGGGTTCACCCGGATGATGCAGACCGAAGGCGAGATCGCCGGTGCCCACGCCGCCGCCCGCGCAGGCATCCCGTTCTCGCTGTCTACCATGGGAACTGCTTCCATCGAGGATGTGAGGGCCGCGAACCCGCTCGGCCGCAACTGGTTTCAGCTGTACATGTGGAAGGAACGCGAGCGCTCGATGGCGCTTGTCGACCGCGCAGCCAAGGCCGGGTACGACACCCTGCTGGTGACGGTGGACGTACCGGTCGCCGGGGCTCGCCTGCGGGACAAGCGCAACGGGATGTCGATACCGCCGGCCCTGACACCGGGCACCGTCATCAACGCACTGCCCCGCCCCCAGTGGTGGATCGACTTCCTGACCACCGAACCGCTGGCTTTCGCGTCCCTGGACCGATGGTCGGGGACCGTCGCGGAACTGCTGGACACGATGTTCGACCCCACGGTCACCTTCGACGACCTGGCCTGGATCCGCGCCCAGTGGCCCGGCAAGCTGGTGGTCAAAGGCATCCAGACGGTGGCCGACGCCAAGGCCGTCGTCGAGCTGGGGGTGGACGGGCTGGTGCTGTCCAATCACGGCGGCAGGCAACTCGACCGGGCCCCGATCCCGTTCCACCTGTTGCCCCACGTCGCAGCCGAGGTGGGCCGCGACACCGAGATCATCCTCGACACCGGCATCATGTCGGGCGCGGACATCGTGGCGGCAGTTGCGCTCGGAGCCCGGTTCACCCTCATCGGCCGGGCCTACCTGTACGGCTTGATGGCGGGCGGCGAGGCAGGCGTCAACCGCACCGTCGACATCCTCGCCGAGCAGATCGAACGCACCATGCGGCTGCTCGGTGTCACCTGTCTCGAAGAGCTCAACCCAGGGCACGTCACCCAACTCATCCGGCTCGCCCCGATGCCCGCACACGCCCCGTCGCCGGAGACGACCCGATAGCCTTTCGGACAGATACCCGCTCGACCGATCATCCGGTCTGCGGTCCCCTGGGTGGCGTCGAGAGGAGCGTGCGGCGATGGCGGTGAGCGTTCGCGACGTCGCCGCTGCGGCAGAGGTGTCCGTCGGGACGGTCTCCAACGTCCTCAACGCACCGGAGAAGGTCGCCCCGACCACCGTCGAACGGGTCCATCGAGCCATCGCCGACCTCGGATTCGTCCGCAACGATGCGGCCCGCCAGCTCAAGGCGGGCCGGTCACGGTGTGTCGGGCTGATCGTCCTCGACGTCGGTAACCCGTTCTTCACCGACCTGGCGCGGGCGGCCGAACGCAGGGCCGCCGAGAACCGGCTCACCGTACTCCTCGGGACCTCCGACGATGACCCGGCACGAGAACGCGCATACGTCGAAACCTTTGACGAACAACGCGTTTACGGCGTCCTGGTCTCCCCCGTCGGAGACGACCTGAGCCGTCTCGCCGAGCTCCACCGACGCGGGACCCCGGTGGTGCTGGTGGACCGTCGCGGCGAGGGGAGCCCGTTTTCGTCGGTGGCAGTCGACGATGTCGCCGGGGGCAGACTCGCTTGCGAACATCTCTGCGCGATCGGTCGCCGGCGCATCGCCTTCATCGGCGGACCGGCAGGTCTTCACCAGGTCGCCGACCGGTTGAGCGGTGCACGTGAGGCGGTCGCCGAAGTCGAGGATGCCCAGCTCGAGGTCATCACCACGGGCGCCTTGAGCGTGCTCGCGGGACGCGCTGCCGGTGAGGGCATCCGCTCGCGCCCGGCGGCCGACCGTCCCGACGCCATCTTCTGCGCCAACGACCTGTTGGCCATCGGCGTACTGCAAGCACTGACGATGCTCGGAGACGTGTCGGTTCCCGGGGACATCGCGCTGATCGGGTACGACGACATCGACTTCGCACAGTCAGCCGTCGTTCCTCTCTCGTCGATCCGTCAGCCCAGTGGCCGACTCGGGACTCACGCCGTGGACCTGCTGCTCGCCGAGACGGACAGGGCTCCGGGCGCCGGTCCCGAGCACATCCTCTTTCAGCCGGAGCTGGTCGCCCGTGCCTCCACCGTGGGCGCGACACCGAGCGATCAGGCCATCGGCAGCTGACCGCTGGCGCACGCCCCGCAATCGTGAAACACTCGTTGTCAGATGTGAACGGGGTCACAAGGAGGCAGCGCGTGCACGAAGAGAAGACCACCTATTGCCGGATTTGCGAACCGCTCTGCGGGATGATCGCCACCGTCGAGGACGGGAAGCTGCTCTCGCTGCGGCCGGACAAGCAGAACCCGTTGTCCAAAGGCTTCGCCTGCCCCAAGGGCATCGCCTTCACGGAGATCGTCAACGATCCCGACCGCGTTCTTCACCCCCTACGCAAGAACGAGTTCGGCGAGTTCGAAGAGGTCTCCTGGGACACCGCGATGTCCGACATCACCTCTCGCCTCGGCGCGATCCACCGCCGTGACGGTGCCGACAGCATCGGATGGTATTTCGGCAATCCGGCGACATTCTCCACCGGCCACACACTCTGGGTGGCCAACTTCATGACGCTGCTGGGCACACCGCACGTCTACTCGGCCGGGTCACAAGACGTCAACAACCGATTCGTGGCAAGTCACTTCCTCTACGGCACCCCGGTTGCCGCACCCATTCCCGACATCAACCGGGTCCAGTTCCTGGTGATCATCGGCGCCAATCCCGTTGTCTCCCACGGCAGTGTGATGAGTTCACCGCGCATCCGGGAAAGCCTGCAGGCCATCACGAACCGCGGCGGACGCGTGCTGGTGATCGACCCTCGCCGCACCGAGACCGCCCGCGAGTTCGAATGGCAGCCGATTGTCCCGGATACCGACGCCTTGCTGCTCCTGTCGCTCCTGCACGTCATGTTCGCCGAGAAGCTCGCCGACGAGGACCAGCTGGCCGAGCAATCCACCGGTCTCGAGTCGATCAAAGAACTGGCCGCCGGTTTCGCTCCCGAAATGACCGCCGATCGCACGGGCATCGATCCTCAAACCGTGCGCGATTTGGCCCGCACCCTGGTGGTCACCGACCGCGCCGCGATCTATGGCCGGATCGGGACGTCGTTGGGTCGTGCAGGCACCCTCACCACCGCGTTGCTAGACATCGTCAACCTCGTCGCCGGTAACCTCGACGTCGCAGGCGGATCGATGTTCGGCGATCTGGGCATCCCCGGACAACGTCTGGGAGTGGCAGCGCTGCAACATGTCTCGCGGTTCACGTGGAACGGACGGCGCAGCAGGGTCGGCGACCTGCCGCAGGTTCTGGGCACCGCTCCGGCCTCGGTGATGGCCAAGGAGATGCTCACCCCGGGCAAAGGACAACTCAAGGCCCTGTTCGTGAGCGCCGGCAATCCGGTTCTGTCGGTGCCCAACGGCGACGAACTCTCCAAGGCGCTCGGCGACCTGGAGTTGATGGTGTCCCTCGACTTCTATCAGAACGAGACCAACGCTCACGCCGACTACATCCTGCCCACCACCACGATGTACGAGCGGTCCGACTTCCTCCTCCCCTTCCAGGCCCTGTTCACCACACCGTTCAAACAGGCCACCGAAGCCGTCATCCCGCCGCGCGGGGAAGCGCGCGAGGAATGGGAGATCATCAACGAGCTCGTGGCGTCGCTTGCCAGACAGGCACCGCTGTTGGGCGGGCTGCACCTGTTCAACAAGTTCGCCGATCTGGTCGGCAAGCCGTGGACCCCGACGATGCTCTCCGATCTGGTGGTGCGCATCGGGATCGGAGGTGACCGTTTCGGTCTTCGCCGGGGTGGCCTCACCTTCGAGAAGCTGATCAACAAGTTCCCGCACGGCAAGATAGTCGCGGACAATCTCGAGCCCGGTCAGCTGCGCAAGATCGTCACCCATCGCGCGCGCAAGATCCGGTTGGACGCGCCCGAGTTGCTCGCCGAGATCGACCGCCTCGAGCGGAATACCGACCCCCGCTACCCTCTACGGCTCATCGGCATGCGCGAGATCCGTTCGGAGAACAGCTGGCAGCACAACGCCCCGATGTTGTTGCGCGGCGGCAGGACTCATGCCGCCCGCATGCACCCCACCGATGCCGCCGACCGAGGAATCGCGGAGGGTGAGCTGATCAGTGTCGCCTCGAGGCACGGTCAGATCGCGCTTCCGGTGACGCTGACGGACGACATCAAACAGGGCGTCGTCGCCATCCCACACGGCTGGGGTCACAACGGAAACGGCGGGTGGACCAGAGCGAACGACGCCGCGAGCAACGACCTCGGCACCGGCGGGGTCAACGTCAACAAGCTCATCTCCTCGGACCCTGAGGATCTCGAGCGTCTGGCAGGGATGGCCAACATGACCGGCGTGCCGATCCAGGTTGCCGCCCTCGACCGCACGTCCGATTCCATCCGCGACCGGCTGAGCGCGTCATCGGACATGGTCTCCTCCGGCGAGTAGGTCCAGGTACCCGCTAAGTTGGCCGGGTGAGAGCACTTCTGCAGAGGGTCACCGAAGCGTCGGTCGAGGTCGAAGGTGAGGTGGTCGGCCGGATCGAACCCGGCGACGGTCGCCATGGCGTGGTCGCGCTCATCGGGGTGACGCACACCGATGGCGCCGACGACGCCAGGACCCTCGCGGACAAGATCTGGCGGCTCCGGATTCTCGACGGGGAGAAGTCAGCTGCCGACCTCGGCGCACCGATTCTCGTGATCAGTCAGTTCACCCTGTACGCCAACACCGCCAAGGGACGTCGGCCGTCGTGGAATGCGGCAGCGCCGGGTCCGGTGGCAGAACCACTCGTGGACGAGGTGGTCGCAGCCCTGCGGTCGTCGGGCGCTGAGGTGGCGACCGGCCGGTTCGGGGCGCACATGCGGGTCAGCCTGGTCAACGACGGCCCGGTGACCATCATGTTGGAGGTCTGAGTTCCGATCTTGGTGGGTTCCGGTGAACCTGACCTGCAGGTTCACCCACCCGAACCCACCACTATGGGATTACGAGCGGACGGTGAGGATGCGCGGACCGTCGGAGGTGGCCACCACGGTGTGCTCCCAATGGGAGGCACGGGTGCCGTCGTTGGTGATGACGGTCCAACCGTCGTCGAGCACAGTGGTTTCCACCGTGCCGAGGGTGAGCATGGGCTCGATCGCGAGCGTGGATCCGACCACCAGCTGCGGGCCCCGGCCCGCCTTGCCCTCATTCGGCAGGAACGGGTCCAGATGCATCTCGCGTCCGATGCCGTGACCGCCGTAACCGTCCACGATGCCGAAGGTCCGGCCGTAGGTCTTCTCCGCAGCACGCGTGGCTGTCTCGATCGCATGCGAGATGTCGGTGAGCCGGCCGCCGTCGACCATCGCGGCGATACCTGCTTCCATGGCCAGGCGGGTCGCGTCGTTGAGGTCCTGGTCAGCCGCCGACAGGTCACCGACCCCGAAGGTCCACGCGGAGTCACCGTGCCAGCCGTCGAGAATCGCACCACAGTCGATGGACACCAGGTCATGCTCGGCGAGCACCACGTCCTTGGACGGGATGCCGTGCACCACAACGTCGTTGACCGACGAACAGATGGAGCCCGTGAACCCGTGGTACCCGAGGAACGATGGGACGGCCCCGGCCTCGCGGATCACCGTCTCGGCGACCTCGTCCAGTTCCAGGGTGGAGACACCTGCCTTGGCGGCTTCGCGTACGGCAACCAGCGCGCGGCCGACAACCTCACCGGCAGCGGCCATCGCATCCACCTCGCCCGCCGAACGGAACGGAACGGGCTTGGGTTTACGAAACCCCATCAGAACCTACAACTCTCAGATGCTCAGGCGCCGATGGCCCGCAACACGCGCTGGTGTACCTCGTTGACGTCGCCCATGGCGTCGATGGTCTTGACCGTGTCGGCGTAGTACTCGAGCAGCGGCGCCGTCTCCGTGAGGTAGACCTGCATACGGTTGCGGATCACTTCTTCGGTGTCGTCCGCACGTCCGCGAGCCAGCATCCGCTTGACCACAACATCTTCGTCGACGCCGAACGACAGCACCGCATCGAGCTTGGTGTCGAGCTCCTCGAGGATGTGTGTGAGCGCATCGGCCTGGTCGGTCGAACGGGGGAAACCGTCGAGGATGAAACCTTTGGCGGCATCCGGCTCGGCAACGCGAGCGCGAACCATGTCGATCGTGATCTCCGACGGCACCAGATTGCCGGCATCAAGATACTTCTTCGCTTCGAGTCCGATCGGGGTGCCCTGCGAGATGTTGGCGCGGAACAGGTCTCCGGTGGAGATGTGCGGGATTCCCAGGCTTTCCGAGATGAGTTCTGCCTGCGTACCCTTGCCGGCGCCGGGCGGGCCGAGAATCACCAGTCTCACTTGAGAAACCCTTCATACTTGCGCTGCATGAGCTGCGAATTGACCTGTTTGACGGTGTCCAACCCGACGCCGACCATGATCAGCACCGCGGTGCCGCCAAACGGGATGTTCTGCACCGATCCCGAATTGCCGATCTCGAGGAAGAGGTTGGGCAACACGGCGATGGTGCCGAGATAGATGGAGCCGGGCAGAGTGATCCGGCTCAACACGTAGCCGAGGTAGTCCGCCGTCGGCTGACCCGGGCGGATGCCCGGGATGAAGCCGCCGTACTTCTTCATCTCGTCCGCACGCTCTTGTGGGTTGAACGTGATCGCCACATAGAAGTACGTGAAGAAGATGATCATCAAGAAGTAGACGAGGATGTAGACCGGATTGCTGGGGTCCACTAGGTACGTCTGGATCTGACGCTGCCACCACGAGGGTTCCTCGGTGGAACTCTGCGTCAGCTGGAGGATCAGGTTCGGCAGGTACAGCAAGGACGACGCAAAGATGACGGGGATGACGCCGGCCTGGTTCACCTTCAACGGGAGGTAGGTGGACGAACCGCCGTACATCTTGCGACCGACCATTCGCTTGGCATATTGCACCGGGATCCGGCGCTGCCCCTGCTCGATGAACACCACGCCGGCGACGATGGCCAGAGCGGCCAGCAACACCAGGAAGAAGACAAGTCCACCACGGGTGTCGAGGATGGTCTTGCCCTCGGACGGGATGCGGGCGGCGATACCGGCGAAGATCATCAGCGACATACCGTTGCCGATGCCGCGCTCGGTGATCAATTCACCGAACCACATCACCACAAGCGCGCCCGCAGTCATCACGAGAACGATGATGAGCAGTCCGAAGATCGATTGATCCCGGAGGATCTGGTCACCGTTCTCACATTCGGGGAGCAGGTCGCCACGGTCGGCGAGAGCGACGATGCCGGTGGACTGCAACAGGGCCAGGGCGAGCGTCAGATACCGCGTGTACTGCGTCATCTTCGCCTGGCCGGACTGGCCCTCTTTACGCAGCTGCTCGAACCGTGGGATCACCACGGTCAACAGCTGAACGATGATGCTGGCGGTGATGAACGGCATGATGCCGATGGCGAACACCGACAGCTGGAGCAGGGCTCCACCGGAGAACATGTTGATCAGGGAGTAGATGCCGGCCGAGTCGCCCTGAGACGCCGCGTCCAGACACTGCTGAACCTGCTTGTAATCCACGCCGGGCGACGGAATGGTCGCGCCGAGACGATAAAGAATGATGATTCCCAGTACGAAGAGAATCTTCCGCCTCAGGTCGGGTGTCCTGAAGGCCGATATGACGGCGGAACGCACTAACTCCTCCTGGGCAATGTCGCTCCGGCAGCAGCGTTGCACCGGGCTACAAACAACTCTTGGACTCTAACAGTCACGTGCCGGGGATCCGGCGTGCGACCACTGAAGTGGCGAGCGGCGCGCGCAGTTGCACACGCGCCGCCCGCCACTGTAGCGAGTCCTGGGTGGTGGGTGATCGACGTCTGCCCTACAGGACAGTCGTGGACCCGCCCGCGGCGGCGATCTTCTCGCTCGCGGACGACGAGAACTTGTTGGCGGAGACCTGCACGGCCACCGACAATTCGCCCTCGCCGAGAACCTTCACCAGCTCGTTCTTGCGAACGGCACCCTTGGCGACCAACTCGTCGACACCCACGGTGCCCCCTTCGGGGAACAGCCGGGCGATGTCGCCGATGTTGACAACCTGGTACTCGACCCGGTTGCGGTTCTTGAAACCCTTGAGCTTGGGCAGCCGCATGTGGATGGGCATCTGCCCGCCCTCGAAGCCGGCAGGCACGTTCTTGCGTGCCTTGGTGCCCTTGGTGCCACGTCCCGAGGTCTTACCCTTGGAACCCTCACCGCGACCCAGGCGGGTCTTCTCTGTCTTCGACCCTGGGGCGGGCCGCAGATGATGCAGTTTGATTGTCATGGAACTAAACCTCTTCGACGGTCACGAGGTGCCGGACCGCATTGATCAGGCCGCGGTTCTGGGCATTGTCCTCGCGGGTGACGGTCTTGCGGATGCCCCGGAGTCCGAGGGTCCGCAGGCTGTCACGCTGGTTGCGCTTGGAACCGATGGTGCTCTTCACCTGGGTGATCTTCAGTTCTGCCATTTCACTACGCTCCCTGTCCTGCTCGGGCTCGCAACATACCGGCCGGTGCGACGTCTTCGATCGGCAGGCCACGACGTGCGGCCACCTCTTCGGGACGCTGCAGCAGCTTGAGCGCTGCCACGGTTGCGTGCACGACGTTGATGGCGTTGTCGCTGCCCAGGCTCTTGCCGAGGATGTCGTGGACACCCGCGCACTCGAGCACGGCACGCACCGCGCCACCGGCGATCACACCGGTACCGGGGCTGGCCGGACGGAGCATCACGACTCCGGCCGCAGCCTCACCCTGAACCGGGTGGGTGATGGTCGCGCCGATCATCGGGACGCGGAAGAAGTTCTTACGAGCCTCTTCGACACCCTTCTGGATCGCCGCGGGAACTTCCTTGGCCTTGCCGTAACCGACACCGACCAGACCGTTGCCGTCGCCGACGACCACCAGAGCGGTGAAGGAGAACCGACGTCCACCCTTGACCACCTTGGAGACGCGGTTGATGGCTACGACGCGCTCGAGCTGGTTCTTGTCTTCCCGGCCACCACCGCGCTGGTTGTCGCGACGGTCACGGTTGCCGCCACCACCGCGGCGGTCGCCGCCCGCGTTGTTGGCGTTGGGGTCATTGCTGGTACTTCCGGCGGGTCCGCTTCCGGTACCGCCGTCACGACGCTGACGTCCCGGCATCAGATGGTCCTTCCGTTGCAAGTATTCGTATCAATCATCAGAACTCGAGCCCTCCCTCACGGGCGGCATCCGCCAGAGCGGCGATACGACCGTGGTAGCCGTGGCCACCGTGGTCGAACACCACGGTCTGCACACCGGCAGCCTTGGCGCGGGCGGCGATCAGTTCGCCGACCTTCTTGCTCTGTGCCGACTTGTCGCCACCGGCACTGCGGACGTCGGCCTCGATGGTCGAGGCTGCGGCCACGGTGTTGCCGGCGAGGTCGTCGACCAGCTGCACGTGGATGTGGCGCGAGGAGCGCTTCACCACGAGCCGCGGCCGTTCGGGAGTGCCGCTGATCTTCTTACGCAGCCGGAAGTGCCGGCGGGCGTTGGAGACACGACGACGGGTGGACACGTCCTTGCCCAGGGGCAGACGCTTGGTCTTCACAGTTTCACTCATGTCACTTACCCGTCTTTCCGACCTTGCGACGGATCTGCTCACCCTCGAAGCGAACGCCCTTGCCCTTGTACGGGTCCGGACGGCGCAGGCGGCGGATGTTCGCCGAGATCTGTCCGACTTGTTGCTTGTCGATTCCCGAAACCGAGAACTTGGTGGGCGATTCCACCGCGAAGGTGATGCCCTCGGGCGCCTTGATCGGCACCGGGTGGCTGTAACCGAGCGCGAACTCGAGGTCGCTGCCCTTGAGCGCCACGCGGTAACCGACACCGAAGATTTCCATCTTGCGGGTGTAGCCCTCGGTGACACCGGTGACCAGGTTGGCCACCAGGCTGCGGCTCAGGCCGTGCAGTGCACGGTTACGTCGCTCGTCGTTGGGACGGGTCACCACAACGGTGCCATCTTCGACTGCGACACTGATCGGCTCCGAGATGTCAACTGACAGTTGCCCCTTGGGGCCCTTGACGTTGACGGTCTGGCCGTCGATCTTCACGTCTACTCCGGCCGGGATTGCGACCGGGTTCTTTCCAATACGCGACATTAGTTTTGCCCCTTACCAGACGTACGCGAGGACTTCGCCGCCCACGCCCTGGTTGGCGGCTTGGCGGTCGGTCAGCAGACCCGAGGAAGTGGAGATGATCGCCACGCCCAGGCCGCCGAGCACCTTTGGCAGATTGGTGGACTTCGCGTACACGCGCAGACCCGGCTTGGAGACGCGCCGGAGACCGGCGATGCTCCGCTCGCGGGTGGGGCCGTACTTCAGCGTGACGACGAGGTTCTTGCCGACCTCGGCATCTTCGCTGCGGTAGTCCGTGATGTAGCCCTCGCGCTTGAGGATCTCGGCGATGTTGGCCTTGATCTTCGAATGCGGCAGGCTCACCTCATCGTGAAACGCCGAATTGGCGTTGCGCAGACGGGTCAAGAAGTCTGCGATCGGATCAGTCATGGTCATATCAGACCGTCAACCTTTCTCGCGGCGGTTCCCATGCAGCATGCGCATACCGGTTCCGTTGACCTCCAGGCGATCGCCTGGCCGTCGCGGGCCTTGCACGTCACATCGTGGGCCTACTACGAAGTGAGTTACGTGTCCCTGACCGACCGTTGCCGGTCAGGGCAGTTCAGTCCGACTGGCAAGCCAGTCGGGGGTAGTGCTCCCCCGAATGCACGGATGCACTCGGGAGTTTTCAAAGCCGGAAGCCAAGAAAAAGTGGTCACCTGGGTGTTTCTGACCGACCGAAGGCACGGGTCAGCCGAGGCAACCGTTCTAGTGTAGGGAACGGCGCTGCTCAGGCCAAATTGCTCGAGATCGCCGACCCGCCTTCGAGGGCGGACTCCGTTGATAAGGTTGCGAATCCCGAAACAGCAGGGAGTCTATCCGGTGGCAGCGGACAACGACATCTCCACAACGGACAACTCCGGTGCAGATGCACCTGAGGCACCCGTAGACCCGCAGGTATCCGGCGGGACATCGGCGAGAGAGTCGGAGCCGTCGTGGTGGCGTCGACACCTGCAGCGGTACGCATACGCCGGCATGGTGGTCGCGCTCGTCTTCCTCTGGTTCTCGCTGACACCGTCGTTGCTCCCACGGGGCCCGCTGTTCCAGGGTGTCGTCAGCGGCGGCTCCGCTGCCGTCGGTTACTGCCTGGGCGTGTTCTTCACCTGGCTCGTGCGGTTCATGATCTCGCGGGACGAACCCTGGCGAAGCGCGGGCCGGGTGGCGTGGCTCGCGCTCGCAGCGTCCGCGGTCGTCGGCACCTCGCTGATGCTCGTGTGGTTCTCGTCCTGGCAGGCCGAGATCCGAGACCTGATGGGGGTCGATCACCTGAGGTGGAGTGCCTACCCGACGATCGCGGTGATCGGGCTCGTCGTGTTCTTCCTTCTCATGTCCCTGGGTCAGGGTTTCGGGTCCGCGGTGCGATGGTGCGTACGACAGCTCAACCGGGTTGCGCCGCCTCGAATCTCCGCGGTCATCGGTGCCGGAGTCGTCGTCGTCTTGACGGTGTTCATCCTCAACGGCGTGATCGTGAACTACTCGATGCAGGCCCTCAATGCCAGTTTCGCCGCCGCCAACGAAGAGACGAAGGCTGACTCAGCGCCACCGACATCCTCACTCCGTTCCGGTGGACCCGGGTCGCTCGTGTCCTGGGATTCGCTCGGCCGCGAAGGTCGGGTGTTCATCTCCAAAGGCCCGGACGTCGCGGCTTTGACCCGGTTCAACGGTGATCCCGCCACGGAGCCGATCCGCGTGTACGCCGGCCTCGAGTCCGCCGACTCGGTCCGCGGGATCGCCGAACTCGCAGCGGATGAACTGGTCCGGACCGGCGGCCTGGAGCGCCAGGTGGTCGCGGTCGGATCCAGCACCGGTAGCGGCTGGCTGAACAAGGGGACCGTGGATTCGCTCGAATACATGTACAACGGCGATACCGCCATCGTCAGCATGCAGTATTCGTATCTCCCGAGCTGGCTGTCGTTCCTCGTCGACAAGGAGCGCGCCCGGCAGGCCGGTCGGGCACTCTTCGAGGCGATCTCAGAACGGGTCCAGGCGATCCCGGAGGGGCAGCGACCGAAATTGGTGGTCTTCGGAGAGAGTCTCGGGTCGTTTGCCGGCGAGTCCGCGTTCGGCAGCATCCCGGCGCTGGCCGCGCGCACCGACGGTGCACTCTTCAGCGGTCCGACATTCAACAACACGCTGTGGAACGACACGACAGCGGATCGTGATGACGGATCGCCCCAGATCCTCCCGATCTACGACAACGGCAGCCAGGTCCGGTTCATCGCCGATGAAACAGACCTCGAACGACCGGATGCACCGTGGAAGCAGTCACGGATCATCTACCTGCAGCACGCCAGCGACCCGATCGCCTGGTGGAGTCCCCGATTGATCCTTAACGAGCCGGACTGGTTGAAGGAAGCCCGCGGTGACGACGTCCTGTCGTCGACCCGGTGGATCCCGTTCGTGTCGTTCTTACAGGTCTCGGCGGACCTGGCGGTGTCGACCGATGTCCCCGACGGTCATGGTCACGACTACCTGTCCGCCATCCCTTACGCGTGGGCTGCGATTCTGGACCCGCCGGGTTGGAACCAGGCGAAAACCGAGGCCCTGGTCCCGCTACTGAATCGCGACTGACCCGCCGCCTGGAACAATGGCACACACCATGAGAGAACTCGCTCCAGGAGAGAACACCGCGATCCCGTCGCCGCAGATCAGCGTGTCGGTGACCTGCGCATCTCCGGTGAACACGTCAGCGGTCATGCTGGGCCAGGGCGGCCGGGTGCGTTCGGACGACGACCTGATCTTCTACAACCAGGCGTCGGGGCCCGGTGTCAGCTATCGCGACGCCGGTGCATCCGACGTCATCAGCATCGACACCGGCCGGGTGCCCGCCGACATCGAGACGATCGCCATCACCGCCAGTCTCGACGGCAACGGTCCGACCACCTTCGCCACCGCGGGAACGCTGCGCGCCGAACTGCGCGATGGCGCAGGTGTGCCGTCCGTGTCGTTCACGCCGGCACGTCTGACCACCGAGGCCGCGGTGGTGTGTATGGAGGTGTACCGGCGCGGCGACGCGTGGAAGGTACGGGCCGTCGGCCAGGGATACGACGACGGACTCGCCGGACTCGCGAGAGCCTTCGGCATCCAGGTCGACGACGATCCGGTGACCACTCCCCCCGCGCCCGCCCCCATGCCCTGGCCACCGGCCGGGCAGCCCACCCAGCCCACGCAGCCCCCGGTTGCATCGTCATACGCCCCGGCGCAGCCGGTGTCACAGCCGACGAACTCGCCATCACCCCAGAACCAGGGAGTCCACGCCATGAACAGTGACCTTTTCGCGCCGGCACATGCCGAGGTGTCGGGCACCGGAATCCAGAAGCAGGGCAGCAAGATGTGCCGGGTCGGCATGAACGGCGAGGTGATGGCGCGATCCGGGTCGATGGTGGCCTACCAGGGCGATCTGAAGTTCGAGGCCCTCGGATCCGGGGGTATCGGCCGGGCCATCCGCAACACCCTCACCGGTGAGGGGGTCCCGCTGATGAAGGTCACCGGACGCGGCGATCTGTTCCTTGCCGATGCCGCGAGCGACGTCCATCTGATCGACCTCGACGGCACCGACGGCCTGACCATCAACGGCGCCAACGTCCTCGCCTTCGACTCCACGCTGAGCTATGACGTCAAACGGATGCAGGGCGCAGCCGCACAGAGCAATGCCGGTCTGTTCAACTGCGTCTTCACCGGCCGCGGACGGATCGCCATCACAACCGACGGCAATCCGGTGGTGCTGACCGTCGATCAGCAGACCTACGCCGACCCGAATGCCGCCGTCGCGTGGTCGTCGAGCCTGCAGACCAGCGTCAAGCGCAACGATTCGTTCAATCTCGGAACCCTGATGGGACGCAGCACCGGCGAGCGATTCACGTTGGCGTTCAGCGGCCACGGCTTTGTGGTCGTGCAGCCGTCCGAGATGCCACCGGGTGGACTCATCGGAGGAACCGGCGGTGGGCAGCAATCCGGTGTACAGGGCGGGCTCGGCGGACTACTCGGCCGCTGATCCCACCACCTTCATCCCCCAACAAGGTCACCAAGGGCAGATAACCCTTCGTTACCAGCGACGGGGACGATCGTGGTGCGAATACGATGGCGGTCGGTCCGGGTGATGGACCGGATGTCGGCGAGGACCTCGTCCCAGCCGTACAGGACGTCGTCATACGTGATCCGCAGCGTGAGCCACCTGTCCAGCACAGCCTTTCGGTCGCGACGACGATCGTTGCGGTAGTTCTCCAGGCTGGTGTGGTGGCTCTGGCTGTCGCACTCGATGGGCAACCGGCCGACCCGCATGTCGACTCGGCCGATCCCGAGGATCACCGGTTGCACGACCACGGTGAATCCCGCTGCACGGAGCCGCAGGCGCGTGATCGATTCGGTCCCCGACTGAGCTGCTGGTTCGCACTTGTCCATCAGGTCCGAAACTCGTTGTGTCACAAAGCCCATCGCTGATCTGAGCCCGGCGATCGTCAGGCCACCTGAGTTCAGCGCGGAGTCGCAGACGACAATCCAGTCCTCGGCACCCATACACCGGGCGGCGGAGTCGAGCGCCACCGGAATCGAGTCGACCGCGGTGGTGACCGGCATCGGCCGCCCGTGACCCTGACACGAACGTGTGCCGTGCGCTTGGTTGTGTTTTCTTGCCCGCACGTGAACGCGGTCGTAGCCCGGAGGTACCCACAGTCCGTGGTGGCGCAGGGCCGACACACAGCTGAGCGCTCCGCCGCTTCGAACAGCCTCCACGACAACAGTGTTGGCCGTCTCCGTTGCGTACCAGCCGGGGCGCAGCCTGATCAGCGAACCGTCGCGAACCAGTTTGCGCAGTTGCCACCCACCCAGCCCCCGCTGCTGCAGCTCCGCACGACTGTAGACACCGATGTCCATGGCGATCAGACGCACCGACAATGTGGACGGCCCCACTCACACCGGGATCATCCCCCTGACCTGCAGTGAAGGGCACACTTCCCTCGACGGCCACTCAGCGGGCCGATCGTGGTGACTTGTCCGACCGGCCTAGGCCTGCATTCACTACCCGAACTCGTCGTGTACGGGCTCGACGCCAGGACAAGCGGTTCGGTCCTGAACGAGCTCGGCAACCTACTCCACCGCTACGAGTGGACCGACATCGTCAACGAGAGTGTCGACGTGCCACTGCAATCGATCGATGTCCCTGTCCGCCTCATCGAGCTGCTAGACATGGACGATCTGATCATCACAAACGAACTGTTCCCCGATTCGCCTGCGCTGCAGGCCGTTTGGCCGGACGAGTATGGTCAGCACCCGTGGGAGGAGGGCTACGCTCTGCGCCCCGAACATCAGCTGCTCAAGGGCGTCCTGCCGAGCGATGACAACCGACCGAGGGGCCCGCGAGTCATCACCCCACACACCGGACCGAACCGAGCCCAGCGACGTCACACGCAGCGACGCAAGAACAGACCTTGACCACGCGCCCCCCGCCGACGCGAAAGGCGCCCCACCCGAAGGTGGAGCGCCTTTCGTCAAAGCCTGACGGTGAGCCTGGTGGCTACCAGATCACCAGCTGCTCTTCTGCACGCCGGGCAGCTCGCCTGCGTGTGCCATCTCGCGCAGGCAGATTCGGCACAGGCCGAACTTGCGGAACACCGAGTGCGGGCGACCGCAACGGTTGCAGCGGGTGTAGCCACGCACGGCGAACTTGGGCTTCTTGTTGGCCTTGTTGACCAGAGCCTTCTTTGCCATGTCAGTTGTCCTTCACGTTGGGGTCTTTGAACGGGAAGCCGAGCTGACGCAGCAGTGCCCGACCTTCGTCATCGTTGGTCGCGGTGGTGACAACGGTGATGTCCATGCCACGCGGACGGTCGATGTTGTCGATGTTGATCTCGTGGAACATCGACTGCTCGTTGAGACCGAAGGTGTAGTTGCCGTTGCCGTCGAACTGGCGATCGCTCAGGCCACGGAAGTCGCGGATACGCGGAAGTGCGATCGACACGAGGCGGTCGAGGAACTCCCACATGCGGTCGCCACGCAGGGTGACGCGGGCGCCGATGGGCATGCCTTCGCGCAGCTTGAACTGTGCGATCGACTTGCGGGCCCGACGAACTTCTGGCTTCTGACCGGTGATCAGCTCCAGGTCCTTGATGGCGCCGTTGATCAGCTTGGCGTCACGGGCGGCGTCGCCGACGCCCATGTTGACCACGACCTTGACGACGCCGGGGATCTGCATGACGTTGTCGTAGGCGAACTCTTTGTTCAGCGCGTCTTTGATCTCTTCGCGGTAGCGGAGCTTCAGTCGCGGCTGGATCTTCTCAGTTGTGCTCATGTCAGATGTCCTTCCCGTTCTTGCGGGAAATGCGCACGCGCTTGCCGTTGTCGTCGGTGCGGTAGCCGATGCGCGTCGGGGTGCCGTCGGAATCGACGACCATCACGTTCGACACGTGGATGGGGGCTTCCTGGGTGACGATGCCGCCCGAGGATGCGCCACGCTGATTCTGCGAGGCCGAGGTGTGCTTCTTGATGCGGTTGACGCCCTCGACGAGGATGCGGCTGCGCTGCGGGTAGGCCTCGATGACCTTGCCCTTGGCGCCCTTGTCCTTGCCGGACACGACGATCACGGTGTCGCCCTTGTGAACCTTCATGTCAGAGCACCTCCGGAGCCAGCGAGACGATCTTCATGAACTTCTTCTCACGCAGCTCACGGCCGACCGGGCCGAAGATGCGGGTTCCGCGAGGATCGCTTTCGTTCTTGATGATGACGGCGGCGTTCTCGTCGAAACGGATGTACGAACCGTCCGGACGGCGGCGCTCCTTGGTGGTGCGCACGATGACCGCCTTGACAACCTCTCCCCGCTTGACGTTTCCGCCGGGGATGGCGTCTTTGACAGTGGCGACGATGACGTCACCGATGCCGGCGTAGCGCCGTGACGAGCCTCCGAGCACGCGAATGCACAAGATTTCCTTGGCACCCGTGTTGTCGGCGACCCGCAGGCGTGACTCCTGCTGGATCACTTTGTAGTCTCCTTGACCTGGTTTACTTCTTGCACGCCGAATTTCCGACCCGACGCACGCGGTCTCGCCGCCCGGACACAGCTGTGCCCAGGCAACCGCTCAAGTGTAGAGAACCAGCAGGTGGAAACCAAATTGCTGCAGGATGGGCCCGGGACACAACACACTGACGTCGGGTTTCACCAGTCGTCGAGGTGCGTGTACCCGTCCTGAATTGCCCGCGCGAGCAGCTGCGCTTTTGTCCGGGCCGGTCGGCCGACAAGATCGTACTTCCCCCGGATCCGCGTGATGTGGGTGCTGACGGTGGCCGGTGTGATGAACAGCGATGCCGCCGCCTCGACCTTGGAGTCGGCGGCGAACCAGGCCAGGAGCACCTCCACCTCCCGCGGAGAGAGGGTGGGTACGGCCACCGAATCCGCCTGACCTCCCGCGCCGGGAGTACGCCCCGGATGCACATCTTCGACTGTCATGGACTTCGCTCCCCCCTCCGTGATGACCGTCGCAGCGCACACCATGTCCGAGACGACCCGCTGCGATGGTGTGCACTACGCCGACCGCACCCCCTCGAATGGCGACCGGCACCGCAAATCTAGCGCTTGATGCCGTAAAACGCTCAATCACAACATGTTTCGCAAAGGTCACTAGTCGTCCGCACCGCCCGGATGGACCGCGGCGATGAAGAACCCGTACCGCCTACCGAGGCATCGAAACCCACCGGAGGGGCACCTGACCTCGTCGGACACGCCGAGCGCACCTGGGTTAGTGTTGGCTTACTTAATCGGTTCTAGGAGTGCATATGAACTTTCGCAAGAGTGTGGCCGGCATCGCTCTGGTCGGCCTGACCGCCTTCGGAGTCACCGCGTGCAGCGACGACAGCGAGTCCGAATCCGCATCCTCGACCACGGCCTCGGCGACATCCCAGAGCTCCGCGGACACGTCCGGCACGGCCACCGAGTCCGGGTCGACCCTCGAGAGCTCCACGGCACAGGAGATCTTGCGCACGGTCCTCACGCCCGAGACCGCGCCTGCCGACTCGGCGAAGCTGGTCGACTCGACGGATCCGTCCATCGGCACACAGCTGACCGGATTGTCGCGCGGCTTCACCGCCGCCGGTTACACCCCGGACAAGTTCACGGTCACCACGGTGACGGTGAACGGAGAGAACAAGGCCACCGCGAACGTCGAGGTGGCGAGCCCGCACACCCCGCAGCCGGTGGCCATGCCCATCGACTACGTGTACGCCGACGGCACGTGGAAGCTTGCGGGATCGTCCATCACGGCCCTCGTCTCCATGGGGTCCACGCACGGCGGCTGACGCGACCGCAACCTGGCCGGGACCGATGCGCGGTGCCGGGTCACTTAGGTGGCCGGGCACCGCGCTTCGTCGTCGCAGACGGCCGCCGTGACCGCCGAATGCGCCACAGATTTCGCCGGCTCCTGGTGGGCGACGCATAAGCTGGCACGAGCAGGCGATGAACAGCCGAATGAGCGGAGCGCACCGATGACACAAGGCCAGGAATCCGATCGTCAACGGCCTGATCTCACCAAGCCCACGCCCGCCGGTCGAACGCACAGCACGGAGCCCATCGTCACCGACTCACGATCATCCGCCCACTGGCCGTCGTACGACCTCGACGGATCGGGTGGATTCCGAGACCCCCTCGCGAGCCTCGACCCGGCATATCCCCCATACCCCGGCGCCTACCCGTCGCTGACGTATTCAGGCGGTTCACCCGGCCTCTACGCGTACCCGGTCAACCCATATGCGACTGCCCGCCCCCGGACGAACTCGATGGCCAACGCGGCCATGATCTGCGCCCTCATCTCCGTACCCGCCACGTTCATCTGCCTGGGAGCATTGCTCGCCCCCGCGGCGGTGGTCATGGGATTCGTCGGCTTGGGTCAGATGAAGAACACCGGGGAGACAGGCGAGGCCCAGGCATGGACAGGCATTGCCATCGGCGGACTCATGACGTCTTTTGTCCTGATGCTCTTCATGGCACTCGCGCTGGCGATCGGTTCCTGAGGTGAACGTTGCCGACGGGCCGATCTTTCAGGTCGCGTGGGTGGTGGCCGACATCGACGCCGCCGAAAAGGAGTTCACCGACCGTTACGGTGTCCGATCGTGGTTGCGCATCCCGGACGTGGCGTTCGGCCCCGGCTCGTGCTCCTACCGCGGTGCACCCGCCGACTACTCGATCCACGTGTCGCTGGGGTACGCCGGCGGCCAGCAGCTCGAATTGATCCAGCCCGTCTCAGGAGTGAACCTATACACCGAGTTCCTCGATGCGCACGGGCCCGGCCTTCACCATATCGCTTGGCTCCCAGATGATTTCGATGCAGCCATCGCCGACCTGAAGGCTGCGGGAACACAGGTCCTCCAGGACGGCGTGTTCGAGGGCGTCGGTATGGAGTTCGCCTACATCGGAGGCGGTCCGATCGGGTCCTACGTCGAACTGATGAAACTGTCCGACGACATGCGTGCGATGTTCGACGGGCTGATCCCCGACGGTCACACCAATCCGTGGCAACGGATCGGCGACTGAGTCAGTCCGCGGACCGACCGTTGTCGGCGGCGTAGACCGCACCGTGCACGGCTGCAGCATCGTCGCCGGCGAGGAACGCGATCAACTTCGCCACGTCCGCGGTGTCGGCGAATCCTCGCGGTGACGCCGCTCGCATCACCAGGTCGAAGTCGGCGTCCGAGGGCGGCGCGAAGTCTGTCACCTGAGGGGTCAACATCCCTCCCGGGCACACCGCATTGACCCGCAACCCCGTGTGAGCGTATTCCACGGCGAGCGCTCGGGTGAGACCGACGAGACCGTGTTTGGCAGCGCAGTAGCCGGCGGAGTACGCCTGACCCTGGACCCCCGCCACCGACGAGACGTTGACAATGCTCCCCCGGTTCTCGATCAGCTGAGGCAATGCCGCCTGGATCAGATGAAAGGGGCCACTCAGATTGACAGCGAGATCGCGCTGCCAATCGTCGTCGGTCACCTCCGTGGTGTGACGCATGGTGTGTGCGCCCGCCACGTTCACGAGTGCGTCGATCCTGCCGAAGCGATCCACACAGGCCGCGATCGCGCGCCGGCACTGCTGAGCGTCGACGAGGTCGCCGATCTGAAACCGGCCGTCCGGCACGCCCTCGAACACTGCCGCCAGTCGGTCGGCATCACGGGCGAAGCCGAACACTTCCGCGCCGCGCGCAGAAAACAGTTCGACCACAGCAGATCCCAGACCGGATGAGGCGCCAGTGACAAAGACCACTTTTTTGTGCAGCGGGTCGGTAATCATCGTTCAATATAAGCATGGCCGCTTAACGGTGATGTGGCTTACGAACTTCATTCGGGCCGACTCGGCGGGATGTGACGGGAGGGGCCACAGTGACCGATGCCGGAATCGACCGCGGCAAGCGAGAATTGCTCGACGCAGCCGAGAGATTGATCGCCACCCGCGGCTACGAGGTCCCGCTCCGCGACATCGCGATCGAAGCGGGGCACCGCAACAACTCGGCCGTGCAGTATCACTTCGGGAACCGCGAGGGATTGATCGCCGCGATCGTCGCCCGACGTCTCGGACCCATGGAACTCGTCCGATCACAGATGCTGAAAGATCTTGCCGCACAGAACAAAGAGCCCAGCATCCGCGACCTGATCAGCGTCCTGGTCCTGCCCATCCTCCAGATGAAAGGCACCCACTACGCACGCTTCCTCGAGGTGATCCGAACGGCCTGGCCGGATGAAACGCTGCAGCGACACGACACCGAATGGCCCAAAGTACTTGAACGACTGACCAAGTCGATCGACGCCGACCGGGCCGCCCGCACCCGGCGGGTTGCAGCCGTCGCCACGGCGATGTTCGCGTTGATCGCCGACTACGAGCGGCGCACCGAAGCCGGCGTGCAATCCGACTCCGAACCCGACGAAATCATCGATATGCTAACGGCAATCGTGACCGCGAAGATCATTCGATAACAGGCGTGAGCAAACACTGAGTGGCCACCTGGCGAACGTCGCTCGTTTATTGTGTTGCGACCGTGGGTAACTAGCCCGCCGTGCGCGTAAGTCCCCTTGTAACAAAGTATTTCCGGACAGCGATAGGGCTGTCACCAGGCCAGACTCGATCGGGGCAAGACTAATAGTCAGTCTGACCAATCTATTGCAGCGTCAGCACCGAACAACTACGCAAGACACTGCACAACGAGCGACCAAGTTACGGGAGGGGCGTTGTGAAGCGAGCCTTTAGCGGTACAAGCATGCCTGAAACCATCGGCACCGATCAGGATCTGGTCGTCGCAGAGTTCACCTTGGGCAACGAGGACAGGCCGGCAGACGAGGCACGGACACAGCCGTCTTTTCCGATGACCGCCGCTCAGCGCGGCATCTGGTACGCCCACCAGTTCGATTCCGAGGTTCCGCTGTCGGTCTCGGCCTATGTCGAACTGCGCGGGCCCGTCGATCTCGACGTCCTGGCCGACGCCGTGCACAAGACCGCCCGAGACACCGAGTCCGCGCTGCTGCGCGTGATCGAGACCGACGACGAGCCGGTACTGACCGTCGATCGTGACCGAGAGGTCGAACTCGGTTACGTCGACCTCCGAGACGATCCCGACCCCCATGCCGCAGCTCTGCACTGGATGAAGACCCACCGACTCAAACCGGTGGATCTGGTGACTGACCACCTGCTCGAGACCTACGTACTCCGGCTCGCCGACGAGCACGTGATCTGGTACTGCTGGGGCCATCACCTGGCCTTCGACGGCTACGGGGCCATGTTCATGCTCACCGCCGTCGCCGCGCACTACGGTGCGATCGTCGAAGGACGCGACTACACACCCCCAACGTCCGCGTCGATGCTGCACATCTCCGAGATGGACCGCGAGTACCGCGCCTCGGAGCGGTTCGAAACCGACCGCCAGTACTGGAAAGACCAGCTCGACAACATCGACCCCGATGTCGCGGCGACCGCGCGGGCATCCCTCACCCGCAGCGAGGTGCTGCGCCGTGGCGCCGAGACCGACGACCTGACCGCCGCCCTCACCGCGACCATCGCCTCTTCTGAGCTCAGCGAGGAACTCGCGGCAGACCTGCGTGCCGCGGCCAAGGCCTGTGGTGTGCGGCCGGCCTCGGCGATCACTGCCATTGTCGCTCTGTACCTTTCCGGACTGACCGGCCGGAATGAGACCGTCATCAGTCTCCCCGTGGCCGCTCGCACCTCGGACATGCTGCGGGTGAGCGCAGGGATGACGTCCAACGTCCTGCCCATCGAGGTCCCCACCGATCCGTCCATGACGATCCGTGAGCTCTTCACCCAGGCGAACCTGCACATCAAGCACGGCCTCAAACACCAGCGCTTCCGCCACGAGGACATCAACCGGGAACTCCTCGGCGACACCGGCACCGAGCGGGACTTCTACGGGCCGATGGTCAACGTGATGCTGTTCTTCAGCCATATCGACTTCGGATCGGTCAGCGGTGAGGTACACCTGCTGTCCACCGGACCTGTCGAAGATCTGTCGTTCAACGTCTACGAGAACTTCGGCAACCAACACATCATGCTCGACCTCGAGGCGAATCCCAATCGGTACTCGCGCGACGAGGTCCACGATCACCATCGCCGGATCGAGGCTCTGCTCACCGACATCGTCCGCGGCGACCTCGACCGCAAAATCGCGCAGGTCGGCACCGTACCGGCCGATGAGCGCAGGCAGGTCCTGCACGTCTGGAACGACACCTACCGGGAGTTGCCGGCGCAGACGCTGACCGAACTACTGGATGCGGCAGCCGAACAACACGCCCACCGCCCCGCCCTGCAAGCGGCCGAGACCGCAGCACATCCGCTCACCTACGCGGACCTCGCGCGGCATACGAACCGTCTCGCGCGGCGACTCATCGCACAGGGTGCAGGGCCGGAATCGGTGGTAGCAGTGATGTTGCCCCGAAGCGTCGAACAAGTGGTCGCGATCCATGCGGTCGTCAAGACCGGTGCCGCGTATCTGCCGATCAACCCAGACGACCCAGCGGACCGCATCGACCACATCCTTGACACTGCCGTTCCGTCCATCGTGCTGGTCGCCGCCGATCAGCAGGCTCCCGAGACCACCGCGACCGTTCTCGACGTCGGTCTCGACGACACCTCGGACATCGACCACCGGGCGATCACCGACGCCGACCGCCGCGCACCCTTGCGACCGGAGCACCCCGCGTACGTGATCTTCACCTCGGGTTCGACCGGTAAACCCAAGGGCGTCACCGTCAGTCATCGAGCGATCACAAACCGGCTGCAGTGGATGCAGCACGAGTATCACATCGACCAGAACGACCGTGTCATCCAAAAGACCCCGGCCACCTTCGACGTATCGGTGTGGGAGTTCTTCTGGCCTCTGGTGGCGGGTGCGCATCTCATCGTGCCCACCCCTGACGGACATCGGGATCCGTGGTACTTGCGCGATGTCATGTCGGCACATGCCGTGACGGTCGCTCACTTCGTTCCGTCGATGCTCGCGGCCTTCGTCTCCGCGTTCGAGTCCGATCCGCAGACCGCAGACGGTCGCGATGGGCTCGACAACCTGCGGCTGGTCTTCACCAGTGGCGAGGCCCTCGCCACGGCGACTGCCGTGCGGTTCCGCCGCGTCAGCAATGCTCCGGTCAACAACCTCTACGGTCCCACCGAAGCCGCCGTCGACGTCACCTTCGAGAACGACAGTGCCTCGAGCACCGGGGCGTCCGTGCCGATCGGTCGCCCCGTGTGGAACACCGCGGTGTATGTACTCGACCAGCAGCTTCGCCCCCAGCCTGTCGGCGCAGTGGGCGAACTGTACCTGGCCGGAACGCAACTGGCCCGTGGATACGTCGGACGCCCGGACCTGACGGCCGATCGGTTCGTGGCCGATCCCCATCAGCCGGGTCGACGGATGTACCGCACCGGCGACCTCGTCCGGTGGCGTGCGGACGGCACCCTCGACTACATCGGGCGCAGCGACTTCCAGGTGAAGATCCGTGGTCAACGCATCGAACTCGGCGAGGTCCAGGCCGCGCTGACCTCCGCTGGTGGCGTCGGCGAGGCAGTGGTGGTCGTCCGCGTGGATCCGGGCTCAGGCGATCCCATGCTCGTGGGGTACATCACCCCGTCGGGCGGGACATCACCCGACACCGGTGACATCCGCCGTGCGCTCCGGAAGACATTGCCCGAGTTCATGATCCCGTCGGCCATCGTGGAACTCGACCAGATCCCAACCACATCGAACGGCAAGCTCGACAGCCGAGCGTTGCCGGAGCCCGTGTTCACCCCGGCCGAGGACACGACCGTCGCCCCTCGCGACGATCTCGAACTCGCTCTGTGCCAATTGTTCTCAGGCATACTCGGGCGAGAGACCGTCAGCGCCGAGGCGTCGTTCTTTGATCTCGGGGGCAATTCGTTGCTTGCCACCAAGATCGTCGCCCGGTTGACCGCGCTGGCCGGCCGGCGCATCGGTATCAAGACCTTGTTCGCGGCACCCACCCCTTCGAATCTGGCCGAGGCGTTGCGCGACATGGGTGTCGACGAGTCGCTGATCCGGCCCGATCGAGCCGTCACCACGATCAAGGCGGTCACCACCGATCACACCCGGATCCCACTGTCGGCGGCTCAGCAGCGGGTGTGGTTCATCAACCGGTCAGATCCGGAATCCGGGGCCTACAACATCCCGTTCCGCCTGACGCTTCGTGGCACGCTCGACCACGACGCACTGGCGCAGGCACTGGTCGATGTCGCCGAACGTCAGCAGGTGTTGCGGACGGTCTTCCCGCTTGATGACGACGGACCGTTCCAGCGCGTTCTGCCGGTGAACGAGGTGGGTCTTGACCTCGCCGAGACCGACGTCAGCAGATCGGACGTCGAACGCGTGAGCCGTGACCTGGCCGGCGGAGGCTTCGACCTCGGCCAGCAGATCCCGATCCGTGCGCGGCTGCTGCGCATCTCCGACACCGAACACGTGCTGGTCGTCGTCCTGCACCACATCGCGGCCGACGGCCTCTCACTTGCCCCGCTCGCGGGCGACCTGTCGATCGCCTACTCCGCCCGCTCGGCCGGTCACCAGCCAAACTGGCAGCCGCTACCCGTGCAATACAGCGACTTCAGCATCTGGCAGGCCGAGCAGCTGGCCGATGACAGCAGCCCCGATTCCATTGCGGCGCAACTACGTTACTGGTCGCTCACGCTCGCCGACATGCCGGCGCAGACCGACCTCCCGACAGACCGGCCGCGGCCGGCGAACCCCACGATGCGCGCCGGTGGTCACACCGTCGAACTCGATGCCGACGTGCACCGCGGACTGCTCGCTGCCGCACAGGCGCCAGGTGAGCAGACACTGTTCACCGTTGTCCACGCATTGATCGCGACGTTGCTGCGTCGGATGGCCAACGACGACGACGTCGCGGTGGGCACGCCGGTGGGTGGCCGCGGCGACGACGCACTCGACCAACTGGTCGGCATGTTCGTCAACACCGTCGTACTGCGCGCATCGATCAGCAAGTCGGACAGCTTCGGCGATCTCGTATCGCGCCTGCAGGCCATCACGGTCGATGCGTTGGCACACGCCGACGCCCCGTTCGAACAAGTGGTGCAGGCCGTCAATCCCGACCGTTCGAATCCAGCACATCCGCTGTTCCAGGTGAGTATTGCTCTCAACGAGAACACCGACATCTCTCTCGAACTGCCGGGTCTCACCGTGTCGGCCGCACCGATCAGCGCCGGGGTCATCAAGTTCGACCTCCAGTTCACCGTCACCGAGCAATACACGGCGGACGGCAATCCGGCCGGCCTCGATGTCGAGATCGATTACGCCGCAGAGTTGTTCGACCACGCGACGATCCGCACACTGGGCAAGCGACTGCAGCAGGTCGCCCGCGGTGTGATCACCGACCCCACCCGGCCGATCGGCGACATCAACATCCTCGGCCGTGCGGAGGAGATGGCGCTGGTGCCGGCCACCGGTCCCACCCCCCGCCGCGCGCGGGTGCTACCTGACATCCTCGCCGAGGCGGTCGCGGTCAACCCCGACGCGGTCGCGGTCCGCGAAGTCGGCCGCGAACTCACCTACGTCGAACTCGACACCCGCTCGGACGCCCTCGCGCACCTCCTCATCGCGGAAGGCATCGGCCCGGAGGACTTCGTGGCCATCGCCGTCCCGCGTTCGCTCGAATGGATCATCGCGCTGTGGGCCACCGCCAAGACAGGCGCTGCCTGGGTGCCGGTTGACCCGCGGTATCCGGCCGAACGCATCGACCACATCCTGGCTGATTCGGGCGCGAAACTGTGCCTCACCGTGCGGAACTCGCCGGTGGCGCCCCCGGGAACCCCGGCTATCGCAGTCGACCACCCCGAACTGCTCGAGCAATTGCGCGCAGCCCCGGACAACCCGGTCCGGTCCCACCACCGGGTCGGCCCACTGACACTGGACAACCCCGCGTACCTCATCTACACCTCGGGAACCACCGGCGTGCCGAAGGGTGTGGTGGTCAGCCATCACGGCCTGGTCGACTTCACATCCGAGCAGGTGCAGCGATTCGGCGTCGAGACCGACAGCGTCACACTACATTTCGCATCACCGAGCTTCGACGCGTCGGTCCTCGAGGTACTCATGGCAGTTGGTGGAGCCGCGACCATGGTGATCGCTCCGCCACACGTTCTCGGCGGCAACGAACTCCAGGAAGTCCTGGCCGAACAGTCGGTCACCCACGCGTTCGTCACGCCGTCGGTGCTCGCCACCATGGAATCGGAGGCCCTGCCTGCTCTGTCCACGGTGATCGTCGGCGGCGAGCATCCCAACCCCGAGGTCATCTCGCGGTGGGCCCGTGGTCGTCGGCTGTTCAACGCCTATGGCCCCACCGAAGCCACGGTGGCCGCCACCATCTCCGACCCGATCGCGCCCGATGAGACCCTGAGCATCGGCGGGCCGGTACGGGGTATGGATCTGCTGGTCCTGGACGAGCGGCTTCAGCCGGTACCGACCGGCGCCGTTGGCGAGTTGTACCTCGCCGGCGGACACCTGGCGCGCGGATACCACCGACGGGTACGGCGCACGTCGGAATCGTTCCTGGCCAACCCATTCGGACGCGACGGTGACCGCATGTACCGCACCGGCGACCTCGTGCGCTGGACATCGGCCGGTGAACTGGAGTTCCTCGGGCGTGCCGACAGCCAGGTCAAGGTGCGTGGCTTCCGGATCGAGCTCGGTGAGATCGATGCCGCCCTCATTCGTGACGACCTGGTGGCCGAGGCCGTCACGGTCGCCCGGCCGGGCCGCGACGGCACCACGGAATTGGTGTCGTACGTCAGCCCGGTGACCGCCCACACCTTGCAGGCCGATTCGCTGCGAGAACGGTTGTCAGCTCAACTCCCAGGTCATATGGTGCCGCGTTCCATCATGGTGATCGATCGCCTGCCGGTGACCCCCAGCGGGAAGATCGACTACCGGGCGCTTCCCGAACCGTCGCGTTCCGCGGACAGCCCGACAGACAACGGCGGTGGACCGCGCGGCCTCCGCGAGCAGCAGATCGCCGCCATCTTCGCGCAGGTGACCGGCCGCGATGCCGCCACCATCGGCCGCAGCGAGGACTTCTTCGAGATGGGCGGCAACTCGCTGATGGCCACTCAGGTGGTAGCGCGTCTCGAGGTCATGCTGGGACGCCGCGTCCCGGTCCGTACCCTCTTCGACAACCCCACCATCGCGCGCCTCGCCCGGGCCTGTGCAGCAGAGCCCGGCGACGACGCGGCCGCACCTCTGCCCGAACTGGTGGCCCGTGAACGCCCGGTGTTCGGGCGTGACTCCGTTCCGGCGCTCGCCGCCTCACGACTCTGGTTCCTCAACCGACTCGAACCCGAATCCGGCGCATACAACATCGCCTTCGCCGTCACCTTGCGTGGCGCCCTGAATGTGCCGGCGCTCGAACTCGCACTCTCCGACGTGGTCGCCCGCCATGAACCACTGCGCACCATCTATCCCGAGGACGACGGCCGGCCACAGGTCGAGGTGCTCGAAGCCCCGCGGTTCGAATTACCGGTCGTTGAATCAGCCGGCGATCAGTTGGCCGAGCGGCAAACAGCATTGGGCGTCGAAGGATTCGATCTGCGCACCTCGCCGCCGATCAGGGCCGAACTCGTCCGCACGGATGTCGACACCCACGTGCTGACGATGGTGATCCACCACATCGCCGCCGATGGCTGGTCGTTGCGTCCCCTCGCAACCGATCTCGCCGTCGCATACGAAGCGCGGTGCGCGGGACGAACACCCGACCTGGCCCCGCTGCCCGTTCGTTTCCGTGATTTCGCCGAGTGGCAGCGGGCTGCACTCGGGGACGACCAGGATCCGAGCAGCCGGATCAGCGATTTGCTGACCTGGTGGCGCGACACCCTGTCGGGGGTGAGCCGGGAGTCGATTCTCGCTCACACCGAGACTGGCGAACACGGCAGTGGAACGGTCGACTTCGAGATCGCCCCTGAGGTCTTGGACGGACTGTCCAGCGTCGCCCGTTCGCGTGACGCGAGCCTGTTCATGGTGATGCACAGCGCGTTTGCCGCGCTACTCCACCGCCTGAGCACCCACTCCGACGTCCACCTCGAGGGCGCCGATTCCGATGTGGTGATCGGTAGCCCGGTCGCCGGACGCGACCACCCCGATCTCGCCGACCTGGTCGGCATGTTCGTGAACACCGTTGTGCTGCGCACGCCGGTGACGTCCGGTGCGCAGTTCACCGAGCTCATCGACCGCGTTCGCGACGCCGACATCGACGCGTTCTCGCACGCCGACGTTCCCTATGACCAACTGGCCACCGCGGTCGCGGACGACCGCCGCCAGCAGGATCCCCTCGTCCGGGTCGCCCTGGCGTTCGCCGACGAATCCGGTCCTGCCCTCCAGCTCGGGGAGCTGCTCGCCGACGTGACCGAGATCGACACCGCGGGAACGCGTTTCGATCTGGAGCTCCGGGTCACCGGGCACATGATGCGGCTGACCTACGCGCGGGACAAATATCCCGCAGCCGTCATCGAAGCCATGGCGCAGCGCTTCGTCCGCGTCCTCGAGAGCGTCGTCGCAGACCCCGAGATCACCATCGGCGACCTCGACGTGCTGACCGAAAACGAGTGGCCCGAGAATGTCTTGGCGGGAACAGACGAGGCGGGCGATGCATGGTCGGACCAGCAGACCCTGTTGCCCGATCTGCTCGCCGATGCCGTGAGCCGCAACCCGGACGCCCCGGCGCTCGTCTTCGACGCGGGCCAGTGGCCGGCCTCGGAAGCCGGTCCGCGCACGCTGACCGACGACGGTCGCCAGGTGCTCACCTACCGGGAACTCGACGAGTGGTCGAACCGTTGGGCCCGTTACCTTCTCAGCCTGGAGATCGGACCTGAGGACATCGTCCCCATCGCCCTGCAGCGGGGAGCCACCTCGGTGGCCGCGATGTGGGCGATCACCAAGACCGGCGCAGCTTTCTTGCCGGTGGACCCGGGTTATCCAGCTGAACGCATCGAACACATGGTGACCGACAGCAAAGCCGTCGTGGGCCTGACCGATCAGGCGACCGCGCATGATCTACCCGTCGGTGTCCGGTGGATCAGCCTGGACGGCCAGCTCGGTGCAGCCGTGGACACCATGAGTGGTCGTCGACTCACCCGTCACCGGTGGGCCCAGCCGGACAACATCGCGTACGTGATCTACACGTCGGGCTCCACGGGAGTGCCCAAGGGCGTGGCGGTCACCCACCGCGGTCTGGCACCGCTGGCGGCCGAACAACGTGAGCGGTACGGAGTCGACAGCGATTCGCGCACCCTGCATTTCGCGTCCCCGAGCTTCGATGCATCGATGCTCGAACTGCTGCTGGCCGTCTCGGCCGGTGCCACCATGGTCATCGCCCCACGAATCTATGGCGGGTCCGAACTCGAGCAGTTCCTGCGGTCGCAGCGCATCACCCACGCGTTCATCACACCCGCGGCCCTCGCCACCGTTCCGAGCGCAGATCTGCCCGATCTCCGCACGCTGGCTGTGGGCGGCGAGGCATGCGGTCCCGACCTCATCCGTACCTGGGCCCCGGGACGCACGTTCCTCAATGCGTACGGTCCCACCGAGACCACTGTCGTGTCCGTGATGGCCACGATCAACGGCGACGACGATCGGCCGTTGCCGAGCGGACCCATCCCGATCGGCACGCCCGTACGTGGTGAGGGCGCAGTGGTTCTCGATGCCGCCCTGCGGCCGGTACCGGCGGGTGTACCCGGCGAGCTGTATCTCAGCGGGGCGGGTCTCGCACGTGGATACGTCCGGCGTGCGGGTCTGACTGCCACGCGGTTCGTCGCGAACCCCTACGGTGAACCGGGCGGATTGCTCTACCGCACAGGCGATGTGGTGACGGTGAACCCAGACGGCGTGATCACCTACCTCTCACGCAGTGACAACCAGGTCAAGCTCCGCGGGTTCCGGATCGAGCTCGGTGAGATCAACACGGCACTCACCGCACGACCCGACATCCGCTTCGCGGTGACGGTGGTGCGCGGTCGCGGGGAGGGTGCCACGCTGGCGAGTTATGTCGTCCCCGTCGACGGCGATGTGGATCTCGACGACGTGAGGCGCCACCTGCAGGCCCGATTGCCGCGCCATCAGGTGCCTGCTTCGATCACACCGATCGACTCGATCCCGTTGACCCCCAACGGCAAACTGAACAGCGCTGCCCTCCCCGAACCTGTGGTCGGCGGGACCGACACCGATCGCCGCCCCGTGACGGGCGATGCCCAGGAGGCCCTTGCCACGTTGTTCGCCGAGGTGCTCGGCATACCCGCCGACCAGATCGGGGCAGACGACGACTTCTTCGAACTCGGCGGTACCTCGCTGACCGCCACCCAGTTGATCAGCCGGATCAACCGGGCATTGGGTACCGAACTGCCCGTGAGGGTTGTCTTCGATCATCCGAGGGTCTCCGACCTCGCCGGGTTCGCCGCAACCGGAGACGTGGCTGCGGACCGAGGTGAGCGAGCGACGCTGAGCCACCGCGACCACGCCACGTCCGCACCGCTGTCACTGGCGCAGCGGCGCCTGTGGTTCCTCTCCCGCACCGATCCGGAGTCGGCGGCGTACAACGTGCCTTTCGCGGTGGAGTTCCACGGTGAACTGTCCGTCGACGCACTGCATTCGGCCTTGATCGACCTGGTCGAGCGGCACGAGAGTCTGCGGACGCTGTTCCCCGAGGTCGATGGGGAGGCCACCCAGGTGCCCGAGCCCGACGCCGCGAAGGTGATCGGTCACCGATTACTGGTGGAGAATCACGACACCGCTGACCTGGAAAGCCTGGTCTTGACCACCGCTGCACAGGGTTTCGACCTGTCGAACCAGCCGCCCATCCGCGTCCGGTTGCTGCGTACCGGGCCCCTGAGCCACACGCTGGTGGTGGTGCTGCACCACATCGCCGCGGACGGATGGTCGTTGCCGACGCTGCTCGGTGATCTGATGCTCGCCTACCGGGCGCGCAGCGGGGGTGAGGCACCGCAGTTCGACCCGTTGCCTGTCAGCTACATCGACCACACCCTGTGGCAACACACCACCGTGGGTTCACCCGACGATCCCGGCAGCGCCGCGGCCCGGCAGATCGATTACTGGCGGGGTGTACTCGCCGATGCCCCGGTCGATTCCACGATCCCTTCGCAGGCAGAGACAACCGCAGACCTCGATGCTGCCGCCGCGCACAGTGGCGGACACACGGTGCTGACCATCGACGATGATCTGCGCGGCGCCATCGCGGAACTCGCACGCCGAGAAGGTGTCAGCCCGTTCATGCTGATGCACGCCGCGCTCGCGGTTCTGATGTACCGCATGGGTTCGGGGTCCGATGTGCTGATCGGCACCCCCGTGGCCGGCCGGTTCGAGCCCGAATTGCAAAGAGTCGTGGGCATGTTCGTGAACACCCTCGCACTGCGGAGCACGCTGGATCCCGCGGCGTCGTTCACCGAGCTGTTGTCGTCGATCCGCGAGAGCGACCTCGAAGCACTCGCGCACGTCGACGTACCGTTCGACGATGTCGTCAGCGCCGTCAACCCTCAGCGGGTACCCGGACGTCATCCCCTCTTCCAGGTCGCCCTGTCGGTTCACGACTGGTCCGAGACCGGCCTCGGCGGAAACCTCGATGCCGGCGCCGGACTCCTGGCCCAGGTCACCGAGGTCGACACGGAGTCGGTGAAGTTCGACCTGCAGTTCACCGTCACCGGCATCAACCCCGGCGCCGAAGGTCAGGCGCGGATCAAGATGACCTACGCACGGGCTCGCTACGACCAGCGGACCGCCGAGGCCATCTCGGCGCGGTTGATCCGTGTTCTCCGGGCGGTCACCGACTCACCGACGATGCCCGTCGGCGACACGCCGGTCACCGATTTCGTCGAGGAGGCCACCCTGGCCCCTGTGCGCGGTCTGCCCGCCCCGAGGCCCAGGTCACTGGTGGAGCTGTTCACCGCGGCGGTCAACGACAATCCGGACGGCACCGCGCTGATCGACGCTCACACGAGTGTGAGCTACCGGCAGGTCGACACCCGATCGAACAAACTGGCCAGGCTGTTGCTGCGGCGTGGACTCGGTCCGGATTCGTTGGTGGCCATGGCGATTCCGCGGTCGGTGGACGCAATCATCGCGACCATTGCCATCAGCAAGACCGGTGCGGCATTTCTGCCGGTTGATCCCACGTACCCGGCAGGCCGCATCGAGCACATGCTCGCCGACAGCCGGGTGCGCGTGGGTATCACCATCGAGCAGTACGCACAGTCGATGCCACCTGCAGTGGACTGGTTCGTTCTCGACGACTCCGCCGTGCAGGGGGCAACCGTCTCGATGTCTGCACTGCCCCTCACCCCGGCCGAGGTCGGGCACGGTACGCGGCACGATCAACTGGCGTACATCATCTACACCTCCGGTTCCACCGGCAGGCCCAAGGGTGTGATGGTGCCCCATCGAGGTCTGGCGGCCGTGCACGACGAGCTGAAGGCGAAGATGTCGCCCGAATCGGCCTCGCGGGTGCTGCATTTCGCATCGCCGAGTTTCGACGCGTCGATCCTCGAGATGTTGCTGGCCATCTCAGGGCGCTCCGCGTTGGTGATCAGCCCGACCGATGTCTTCGGTGGCGATCAGCTCGCCGACTTCCTCGAGCTCAGCGCGGTCACCCACGCCTTCATCACCCCCGCGGCACTGGCCAGTCTGGATCACCGGCGGGTCCGCGGACTGCGCACCATCGCGGTGGGTGGCGAGGCATTCGGCAGCGATCTAGTCCGCCGGTGGTCCGTTGACCGGTTGATGCTGAATGTGTACGGCCCCACCGAGACCACCATCATCACCACCAGCAGTGAACCGATGGCCCCTGACGCCCCGATCACGATCGGGGCGCCCAACCGCGGCGTCCGGGCGCTTGTGCTCGACTCCCGCCTGCACCCCACTCCCGTCGGGGTGGCCGGTGAGCTCTACCTCATCGGGGATCAGGTGACCCGTGGCTATTTCGGGCGCCCCGACCTCACATCGGCCCGCTTCATCGCCAATCCGACCGGTGTCGGTGGTGAGCGGATGTACCGCACCGGTGACGTGGTGCGTTGGACGGCAACCCGCACGCTGCAGTACGTCGGCCGCAGTGACGATCAGGTTCAGGTGCGCGGGTTCCGCATCGAGCTCGGTGAGATCGACGCCGTGTTGTCCGGCCTCGAGCAGGTACGGCATTCGGTGACCATCGTGGACACCGGTGAGGAAGCGGGCCATTCCGCACGGCTGCTCAGTTATGTGGTGGCCCATGACGGTGCGGACATCGACACCGCCGCTCTCCGCGACAAGCTGGCCCACAAGTTGCCTCGTCACATGGTGCCGTCGGCGATCACGGTCATCGACTCGATGCCCCTGACACCGGTGGGCAAGCTCGACAAGAACGCGCTTCCCAAGCCGGAATTCTCGTCGGAACCCGGACGCGAACCGGCCCCGGGAACGGAAACCATTGTGGCGCAGGCCTTCGCCAAGGCCCTCGACGTCGAATCAGTCAGCGCTGTCGACGGGTTCTTCGATCTCGGCGGCAACTCGCTCCTGGCCACCAAGGTGATCGCGACGCTCCGCGACGAGGCCGGTATCGCGGTTCCGGTCGGCTGGATGTTCAGCGACTCGTCCCCGGAGGAGCTCGCGGCACGGATCGACGAGCAGGGCGTTGACAGCGATCAGGCTGACACCGGGTCCGCGCCGGGTGTCGATCCGGCGCTGGCTCCGCTGATCGGCCTGCGGGCGCAGGGAACCCGGGCTCCGCTCTTCGCGGTGCACCCGGCGCTCGGTGTCGCGTGGAGCTACACCGCACTGCTGCCGCATCTCGATTCCGACCGGCCGCTCTACGGGCTACAGAACCCGGCGTTGTCGGGCGGTCCCCGACTCCGGTCGGTGCCCGACCTCGCCGCGTACTACCTGCAGCAGGTCCGGGCCGTGCAACCCGAGGGTCCGTATCACCTGATCGGCTGGTCCCTGGGCGGTTCCATCGCACATGAGATGGCGGTGCAACTACGGGAGCAAGGCCACCAGGTCGAGACACTGATGCTGCTCGATTCGTATGTGATCCCCGGCCGTCCCGAGCTCGATGTGACACCGTCGGTCGGAGAGTTGCTGACGGAGTTCGGCTTCGGCGACGGTGAGCTGACCGGTGATGTGGGCGGCGACATCGGCATCGACGAGGCGACCGAGATCATCCGCGCCTCCGAGGGCCCGTTGGCGCATCTGTCGGTATCGGATCTCGAGTCGTTGTACGACGCCTACGTCGCTGCCACTGCGGTGGCCCGCGAGTGGACGCCGCGGGTGTACGACGGCGCAGCCATGTTCGTCACCGCGGCCGAAGACCCACCGCCGGGACGGCCCGCTGTCGACGATTGGCGTCACCACGTCGCCGGGGACATCGGGCACACCGTCGCCTACTGCCGGCACAGCCAGCTACTCGACGGTGATCACGTCCATCCGGTCGCCGAGGCACTCGGCGATCACCTTGCAACACTTGATGAAGGGACCAATGATGATCAATCCATTCGATGACGAGCGGGGCACCTTCCGCGTGCTGGTCAATCACGAGGGGCAGCATTCGCTGTGGCCCGATTTCGCGCCCGTCCCGGGCGGGTGGACCTCGCAGCACGGGCCGTCCGGACGCGAGGACTGCCTGCAGTTCGTCGAGCAGAACTGGCGCGACATCGCGCCGGCGAGCTTGAAGCGAACAATGCCTGAACGCAAGGCCGTCGCGGCTTCGGCTCGCGACGGCGAGTGGTGGATCAATGGGTGAGGAGACGCAGACGCACCTCGACCACCCGGTGAACGAGGGGCCCGACGGTGAGGCGCCCGACAACACGGTGGGTGACGGGTCCGAGTTCGCCATCGAGGTGTCGGGCCTGTTCAAGACATTCGGGAGCCGCTTCGGCCGCGGCGCATCCCATCAGGCACTCGGCGGGGTGGACCTGAAGGTGCGCCGAGGAACCGTGCACGCGCTGCTCGGTCCCAACGGCGCGGGCAAGACCACCACCGTGCGCATCATCTCCACCCTGCTCAAGCCGGACGCAGGCTCGGCGCACGTACTCGGCATCGACGCACTCGCGCATCCGGCACAGGTGCGCCGCAGCATCGGCGTATCCGGTCAGTACGCGGCCGTCGACGGCAACCTCACCGGCTGGGAGAACCTCCGGATGGTCGCGCGTCTCTACGGGATGTCCAAACGTGCAGCCGGCGCCCGTGCCGATGAATTGATCAACGATTTCCGCCTCGAGTCAGCGCGCGACCGTCCGGCGCGCACCTACTCCGGTGGCATGCGTCGCCGTCTCGACCTGGCCGGCGCCCTGATCGCGCAGCCCGGTGTGGTGATCCTGGACGAGCCGACCACCGGACTCGACCCCCGCGGCCGACGCGAGATGTGGGCTCTGATCAATCAGCTCGTGCGCGGCGGCACCACGGTGCTCCTGACGACCCAGTACCTGGAGGAAGCCGACGCACTGGCCGACACCATCACCGTCATCGATCACGGCGAAGTGGTTGCGATGGGCTCGGCCGCCGAGCTGAAGGCCGCGAGCCAGTCGACGTTGCTGACCGTGGAGGTCGGGCTCGACATCGACCGGGATCTGGTGCACCGCGTCTTGTCCCAGCACGGGTCTTCGGAACCGCACGGAACCGCGCACTCCACCGAGTGGCAGGTTGCCGTGAGCGACGGAACTGCCAGCGCCGCAACGATCATCCAGGCCCTGTCCGAGGCCGGTGTCGCGGTGCACGATTTCTCGGTGGAAGCACCGACGCTCGACGACGTGTTCCTTTCCCTCACGTCCAATCCCACGCCCGATCCCGAGGAGAACGCCGCATGACCGCGACCACCGAGGCCCGATCCGCCAGGACCGGCGCACCGCGTGCCGCCTCCTCGAAATCCACACCGACGATGTCCGGTGGCGGACTCTTCTCCGACAGCTCGGTGATGGCCGGACGCAACCTGCTCACCATCCGCCGCGTTCCGACCCTGCTGGTCTCCGCGACCGTTCAGCCGTTCATGTTCGTGTTCCTCTTCGCGTACGTCTTCGGTGCAACGCTGGGCGGGGCGTCCTATCGCGAGTTCTTGATGGCCGGCATCTTCACGCAGACAGTCGTTTTCAACTCCGCCTTCACCACCGTCGGACTGGCAGGCGATCTGCAATCGGGCCTGGTCGATCGGCTCCGGACCCTGCCCATGTGGTCGTTGGCGGTGGTCCTCGGCCGAACGCTCTCCGATCTGGTGGTCAGCATCGTCAGTGTTGCCGTGATGGCCATCACCGGACTGGTCATCGGTTGGCGTATCCGCGGTAGCTTCGCTGATGCCCTGCTCGCGCTCGGTCTGATCCTTCTGCTGGCCTTCGCCATGTCGTGGGTGGGCGCCTTCACCGGATTGATGGCCCGCAACGTCGAGGTGGCGCAGAGCGTCGGCTTCGTGTGGATGTTCCCGGCGACGTTCTTGTCGAGTGCGTTCATCTCGGCTCAGAGCCTGCCCGGACCACTCAAGGCGATCGCCGAATGGAACCCGATCACCGCGGTGGCCACGGCGGCTCGTGATCTGCTCGGCAACTCCGCGCCCCCGGACTTCCCGCAGGCCACCGGCTGGGTGGCTGACCATGCCGTCGGATACTCACTGATCACCTCGCTGGCAATCCTGCTGGTGTTCGTCCCGCTGTCGCTGTGGCGCTACCGGACCGTCGCCAGCCGCTGAGGTGAACGACTGTCAGTAGTCGGCCTCCGCGGCCAGGATCTCCGCCAGGAAAGCGTCCGGCCCTGGCTCATCGAGCCGGCGGCGCGCGAATGCTCGCACCCGGTCCCTGGTTTCGCGTGTCTCCTCGACGGGGACCCCGACCGTGACCGACGTCGACGACCAGTCGTGGGACCACGCCTGGTCGTCGTTCATCGGCTCACCGTCGGTGTCCACCAGCGGGACACTCGCGCGGCCGTCTGATCCCAGGACCGCCGAGCCGCTGACACCGCCGGCGCGCACCGACACATCGATGCCCGCCGGGTCGGCGCCCGGTACCACTGCCGCCGCGATGATCACGGCGACAGCCGGATCGGCTCGCACGTACCAGTCGACGGTGTCTTCGGCGGAATCGAAGGTTTCCGCAGGCACACCACCCCAGCGAATCGTGTCGGTGCCGGCGGCAATCGCATCGGTTCGGGGCGCCGAACCACTTCCCGCTGCCAGGGCGTAGTCATCCTGACGTCCCGATGGCGGTGTAGCGAGGGCGTCCATGTGCGCAGTGAGTGCCGAGAGCTCAGCCCACTCGGACCGGTGAACCGGATCGTCGATCCCCACCTCCTCCACCAGGTCCACGCATCGACGCACCATCTCGACCACACGTGGATCGCCCCAACGCACATGTTCGGTGAGCGCTGCGGCGTGTTGCGAGAGCAGTTCGGCGACACCAGAATCGATGGTGTCATCGGTGAAGAAGACCTCCGCGGCAGAGGTGAGAATCGCGATCTCCGCGTCGAGCAGAGGCCGGTCGAGAGCGGTGATGCCATCGCCGACACCGGCGGGCCACCATCTGCGCAGCCAATGTCCCAAGGCGAGTCGTCGGGGGATCTCGACGGCCTCTGTATCCATGTCGATGCCGTCGAGTTCGATCGCCACCGCGGAATCGGTCGGGCCGTCGGTGACCGCCACGACCACGACATGGCCGCGTTCACCGACCACTCGCCACAGCCAGTCGGCTCGCGATGCGTCGGTGAACTCGATCTGCGGCGCGCTCTGCTCGTCGAGCGTCCAGGACATCACCGCGCCGCTCACCTCGAGCACCGTCACCAGCGGTAGTGCACGCTCCACATTGCCAGTGGTCCACAGCCCCGACTCGACTCCGATTCTCATGACACGACCCTCACCCGGCCACCTCGATCTCGGACCCGCTCACGTTCGCCAGCATGGCCTTGATCCGCTGCCGCTGGTCCAGACTCGCCGACCGGGCGACCCCATCGAGCAGTGATCGAATGTCCTCGACATCGTCGCAGGACTCCTGCCAGACATCACGCCCGTGCAGCCGTGCCCACAGCCGGCCGAGATACGGGCGGCGAAACGCGCGTAGGTCGTCGACGACCCTCTGCTGACGCGGATGAACGGGGGCGCCGGCGGCAAGGCAGCGGCGAGCGTGCAACACGTAGGCCTCCTTGCGCAGCCGGGCCTGGATCAGCGCTGCCAATCCGTGTCGGGCGCTGTGTCTTTCGTCCAGCGGCATCAACTCCACAGCCACCTCGATGCCGGCAACTAGAGTTGCCTGGATGTCCTCTGCCAGCAGACCCCAGGGAGAACACGCCCGGTCCACCTCCTCGGCACACAACAGCGGGATGTCGGGGAGTTCGTCGCGGTCGAGCGCTCGACGCAGTGTGGCGCGGACACGGTCCACCACGGCCCGGTCGAGCGGCCGCTCCCCGGAGGACCTCTCCGTCAGATGCGGACGTCGTTGCGGCTCAGTAGATGTCAGACCGAGGTCCACCAACCGCCAGGGCAACGCCGCAGGATCGACCCGAGCGCCCGCCCCTAGATTGAAGGGCGTGTCGTCGGCGACCAAGGCCGTCCACACCCGTTGCCGTGCCGCCCGCGCCCGATGGTCGCCCGTCTCCGCCAGTACGGTGCTCAGTCCCGACAGGAATGGCCCGGTGATCGCCCCACCGGGACGCACGTCGCGCCAGCTCCTCTCCAGTTGTCGAGTGAGGGTCAAGATGGTCTGGGACACAGCCAGATGCTTGTCCAGAGCTGCGGTCGCGGTACGGTCCCGATCCGAGTGAACGTCACGTAGGACGGAATCGGCGACAGCTTCCACGTCCCCCGTTGCCGCGCCGCGGGTGACGGCCAGCTCGTACGAGACCGGGAAATAGAGTTCCTGCGCGTTGCCGGTGGTGATGCGCAGCCGCCTGCGACTCTTCTTGAGCACCTCGAACCACTGTGCGGTGCGGAGCAATTGATCGCCGTGCGCGATGATCACGTCATGTAGGTCGCGCGCCACGTCGGGGGCGAGGATCGCTGCCGAGAACTGAGGATTCACACGAAGCCGCAGCACCAGCGGATCGAGAATACGCTTCACGGTCCGGCGCAGCGGGCCACCGTCGCTGCCGCTGAGCACCTCCACACCGGGACCGAGCCGGCGCCAGGCCTCGTCGATGACCGCCCGACGTGGACGGGCGAGGGCGACCTCCGTCGCCACGTCGTACCCGGTAGTCACCAGGTGATGCTAGACGAGGCACTGTGCGCTCGACCAGAGCCGCGTGGCGCGAGAAGTTGGGTTCGGTAGCCGGCACCTGCAGTGACCCTTGATCCATGAAACAAGCACCCCACCCCCAGTTCGGTTCGACCTCGACTCCTGCGGTGGCGACCTTGGCGTCGTGGACGACGGTCGCGCTGATCGCGACCGTCGCATTCCTCCTGCCGAGCGCCGCATTGGTCTCGGTCGGGGCCGTTGCCCTCGCCGGCGCGGCTCTGGTGTCGTTCGGCGAGATGCGGCCGTCGTCCCGCATGAGCCTTTGTTCCGACGACGAACCGAAGCCCGCGCCTCTGGACGAACCGGGTATCGGCATGGCCACAGTCCATGCCGTCGAGGACATGCCGCCGGTCGGCGACAGCGCTTGGGTTGACGACAGGGCCGCGGTTGGCCACAGGGCCGCGGCACCCACGATCATCGTCGACGTCGAAACCGTGTCCGGACAGCACTTTCGGGGCCAACTGAATCACCACGGATTCGACGCCGAGGGCTCACGAGCCACCCTGTGGCCGGGTGTGGTGCTCGCCGTCCGGTTCGACCCCGCACGACCGTCCGAAGTCAGACTGGCCGACGACATGACCGCAGCGCGAGCGGCTTTCGACACCATGCTCATCCGTAAGGGATTGACCACGGCGGACAAACTCGACCTCATCCGGCGGGGCGTCAGGTCGCATGCGGTGGTGACGGCCATGCAGCCGACCGGCCGGGTGTGCGAGGACTACCGTGAGGTCGAACTCGACGTGATCGTGAACCGGCCCGAAGGTGGCCAGTTCCCCGCACACGAGGTTACGTTCATTCCGGCCAGCTCGGTGACGAACGTCGAACCGGGCAGCATCATCGACACCTACTACCGCTCCTCTGATTCCTCCCGTGTCGCGGTCTGTGTCCCACGAAGCTGAGCCGGCACAGCACCGATCTCACGTTCCCGATCAGGCACTGAGAAGGTGACCAGGGACGCCCAGAACACCGGGTGCGCAGTGACATCCCCCGATCGCCAGCGTCTCATCTGCGCGCGCTGCCACCGACCGAGTACCACCACCGGGTCATCGCTCTCGTGGGCGCTGTCCACGGCTGTGATCAACTCCCCCATGGGGTCGATGGCGGTATCGCCTTCGGCGAGGCTTCGATACCCGGCCGTTGTCGGCAACGACCACAACGTCGCCGTCACCAGTTCCGACCCGGCCAGGATCATGGCCGCGACCAAACCGTTCGGCTCGTCGAACCGGTGATCGGTGCCGGATGCGCACGCCACCAAGGCCACTCGCGGGGGCATCGGCCAGCGCTCGGTGTCGGCGAGGAGGTCGGCGGCCGTCCACGGTCGATGGCTGCCCACTGCATCCGCCAGCCCGGGATGCAGAGCTGTACACGACAGGTGCAACGCCGACCGCTCGGCGTAGCCCACCTCGCTCGCGGCCGCACTGGCATGACCGACGAACAGCAGCCTGCTCGGCTTGTCATGCAACACAACCGACAACCAGTTCCGGTCCGTGTCGCGGCGCCTGAACAACTCGACCGTGTCCGAAACCGGCGGATACACGGCATGGCTCGTCAGTGCTCCGGCGAAGTGTTCCGCCACCATGCTGTCCGGCGACGGTCTGCCCAACACCGAACCCAGAGGCGAGGAAGGTGTCTGCCCGGGCACGCGGGGATCGAGGATGAGAACCGGAGGTGAGGTGCGGCGCTCCTCCCAGCGCGCCGGGCGTCTCGGAGCGTGGACGATGTTCGCCGGGGGCGACATCACGAGATCCACCAGTTCCATCAGCCGGTAACCCTCGGTGTACGCGGTGAGATCGCCTGCCTCCCAGGGCAGTCGCGCGAGTACCTCTCCGGTGGCCAACACGGCCCCGGCCTTGGCGCGCACCAACTGGTCGGCGGTCGGATACACCGATGGCAACGCGAGCAGGGCGAACGGGATCTGTGCCAGCCGCGCCGTGGGAGTGAGATGCAGAACGGGGCGAATGGCCGCCACACATTCGAGCAAAAGAGACCATGCCTGTTGCGAGAGCAACAGCAGCCCGAGATGGTACGACGCACGCAACTCGGTCGACGGATCGGCAAACGGGCCCGACAGGAGTGACCGCTGAAGGGCATCCACCATCGTCTCGCCGTCGCGCGGCGAGGGCAGTGCATCGGCCACCTGCTCGATCGCGGCCACCACAAACGGCTCCTCCACCACCCAGGTGACGGTGCGTGCGGGCTCGCCCACCACCCGCAGACTGGCGTATGTCGCAACTCCCACGTCGGCAAACCGCAGGACCAATCTTGTTGGTGGCGCGCTGGTCATCTCCACGTGGGCCACATCGGCTCGTCACTCGTGACCTCGCGTCCGTAGCGTTCGGCGGCCAGCCGTCGATACTCTGCCAGGATCGCGCCGCCACCGCGGTCCATCTGCAGCGGGGGCAACGGACCCAGCCGGGTCAGACCGCCGGTGACCGCGGTGGTCGTGGCCCCGGCAGCCACCGCGCGGTTCTCGTCGATGTCGGCAACGGAGTGCACCGGGGTGGCCCCCGTCGCAGTCAGTGCCCACTCACTGCCGACAGCATCGGACACACTCGGGTCGAGGCCGAATGTTCCCCGTGCACTGACGTATTCGATCATCTCGGCGACCAATGAGGTGTTGTCCCATTCCCACGCCACAGCGAAGGCGCCGGCCATCACCGGGGCCGAGACCGACCGGGCCCAGCGCGAACGAGCCTCGGCGTCGGGCATCGAATGCCGCACACTGTCGACGGCAAGCGCCGCGGGTATCTTCAGCGCGGCGGCCCGTTCGAATTTGGGCTGGGCCGAGAGATGGCCGGCCGTCCCGTCGGTCGCCGTGGTGATGCCCTCCGACATCGCAACCCGCGCCTCCACCGAACTCCAGTCGGCGAGCGGATCACCGATGCCGTCGAAACCCATGTCGGCGAGGGCTTCTGCTCGCCAGATCGATCCGGTCAGGTCATCGAGGCGGGCGTGATGCAGCCAAGTCGCTTGGGGGGTCGCGTCCAGGAGCATCCGGGCCTGCCCGACCATTTCCCGGGCGCGATCGAATTGTCCACAAAACACCGGTATCCAACTGCGCTGCATCAAAATCCGGTGACGATGCAGGGGTATACCCAGTTCGTCCCAGTGCCGCTGCGCCTGTTCCCAGCAGTGGTCGGCTGCCTGCAGTTCGCCCGCGGCCATCCGGGTGAGTCCCAGGTACAACCAGCATCTGGAGACGTCATCCGCGACCGCATACGTGGCCAACACCGGGTACGCAGCCTGGGCCAGGCGTTCGGTGTCCGCATGGTCGGACCGAGCCCAGGCGAGAGCCGCGCGTTCGAGTTCGCTCCGCGCCGATGCCAGCGGCCAGTCGCGTTGCGACGCAAGCGCACCTGCACGACGAAGCTGCGAGCCGGCCTCGTCGAGCCGGCCGGTCAGCACACAGAATCTGCCGTAGCCGATCCCAGCGTCCACCTGAAGCCGGTCGACATCTACCGGGCCCGGACCGCTCCAGGCATCGGAGGGCGAGGGCGGGCCGGGTTCCGACACGCTCCGCCTCAAGGTGTGCAACTCTTCGAGGCCGAGTTCCCAAAGGGGCGCTGCGGCCATGTGCTCGTCGACATCACCGAGCGCGATCGCGGTGAGGATGCGTGCATGTGTGACATGAAATCGTTGGTCGGGGTCCGAATCGGGGTCGCCCACTGCGTTGCCGCTCAGATGCGCAAGCCGCCGCGCCGCTTCGTCGTGGTCACCGCGAGCTGATGCCAAGCCGATGTCGAGGACATCCGCGTGCCCGGTGTACCGGTGGACCATCCGGGTGATGTCGTCGGATGACATGGTCACCTGCGCCTCGGCTTCGGGCATCTTCCCGGCGAGGATCTCCGAATAGACACCGACGCAATCGCGAATCCTGCGGATACACTCGACGACCCCGTCGTGAGCGCTGCGAGTCAGGTAAATCGCGCCGAGCTGGGCGAACACCTCGAGCATCAGATCGTCTCGGTCGAGCTGTTCGATCTTCGGCATCAGCGACAACAACAGATCGCGGGCCGCGGCGTGGTCGTCGGCGCAGGCGAGGTCACGCGCGCGCTCGAGATCACCGGCCACCGACATGGCTGCATCATATTGATCGCGGACCAGCGGGCAACCGCGTACACGGGCACCACACACGAAAGCGGCGGACGTGCGATGCACGTCCGCCGCATTCTCATCGGTTCAGATCAGTTGCAGCTCACCTTGATGCTGAACTCCTTCTTGATCATCCCGGCCGTCGGGTTCTTCATGTCAGCGCCTTCGGCCTCACCGGTGATGGTGTAGGTGTCACCGTCCACCGAGACCTTCGCCGATCCGACCGACATCCCCATCCCGTTGGTCACGGCCAGCGCGTTGCCGTCGACCACCAGTCCGAGCGACTCGACCTTCGGGGTGGCCTCATCCGTCATCACGATGCCCAGGCCCTGCTGGCCGCCGGTGGAGCCGCTGCCGACGTTGATCTTGCCGCCCTGCTTCACGCAGCTCACCGAGTTCAGGTCGACGCCGGCGAGATCCTTGCCCTCTACCTTCACCTCGGTGTCGCCGCCGGTGGAAACCTCGGTTCCGTTCGTCTGGCTGGTTGCGACCGGGTTGGCCGCGGGGCTGCTGTCTGCGTTGCTGCTGCTGTCGTCCGAGCAGGCCATCAGCAGGGTTGCGCTGGCGATCAGTCCGAGGGTGGCTGTGAGGACTCGTTTCATTGGTCTTCCTTTCGTTGTGCGGCGCCTTCCGTGTGGCTCCGGCATGGGACAACTAAAGCCCGGCCGAGGGGCTACCGATCCCAATTTTCGGCGCTTGTCCACCGTTCGCCGACGCGATCGAATCGCCTATGTAGATCAAAAGGCCACCGCTGACCTCGCACATCCGGTGTCCAGCCCGCTGACGCGAAGGCGCCCCCGGCAGTGTTGCCGGGGGCGCTGATGCCATGGAGTGTGTCCGTGGGCCGATCGCGCGATCAGTTCGGTTGGTGGAAGGACTCCCCCAGCAGCCGAGCGAAGTTGGCGATCCCGGCTTCGTCTCCGTCGACCGGCGATGGCGTCGTACGGGTGCCGCCCAACAGCGCCACCAGTTCTCCGGCGGCACGATCCACCCGGTCGGCAAGCGTGGCGGTGTCGCCGGAGGTACCCGCCCAATCCTCGGACGCGGCATACACACCGGTCGGGACCACCACAGCGCGCAGATACGAGAACATCGGCCGCACAGCGTGATCGAGAACCATCGAGTGTCGCGGGCTACCACCGGTGGCAGCGATCAGCACCGGCTTACCGGCAAAACTGTCCTTGTCGATGATGTCGAAGAACGACTTGAACAATCCGCTGTAGGACGCGTTGAACACCGGCGTCGCGGCAATGACGGCATCGGATTCGACAACAGCCTTCACCGCGGGATCCGCAGCACCCACCGGGAATCCGGTGATCATGCTCCGGGCGATGTCCACCGCGATCTCCCGCAGATCCACGGTCTCGACGACAACCGAATCACGTTGCGCCTGAACCGAAGCGGCGAGCCTGTCGGCCAGTAGCCGAGTCGACGACGGTTCACCGGCCCCGGCACTCACGACCACCACACGAGTCGGATTCATCGGCTGACCGCCTCCGCCTCGACTGTGTCCTCACCGGTGACCGCAGTGCTTCGTGCGGCCACCAGCGATGCGTGGGTGGGCGCGTCCGGAACGTCCGAGGGGCGCCCCTCGGCGAATCCCGCCCGCAGTTGCGGCAGCACCTCACCGAGCTGGTCGAGTTGTTCGAGTACGGTTTTCAGCGGCAGTCCCGCATGGTCGACCAGGAACAGCTGGCGCTGGTAGTCGCCGAAGTGCTCACGGAAACTCAGCGTCTTGTCCACAAATTGCTGTGGGCTGCCGACGGTCAGCGGTGTGTCCGCGGTGAACTCCTCAAGCGAGGGGCCGTGGCCGTAGACCGGCGCGTTGTCGAAGTACGGCCGGAACTCGTTGACCGCATCCTGCGACTTGGGGCGGATGAAGAACTGCCCGCCGAGTCCCACGACGGCCTGGGAGGCGGTGCCGTGACCGTAGTGCTCGTAGCGCTCGCGGTAGAAACCGATCAGCTGCTGGAAGTGCTCCTTGGGCCAGAAGATGTGGTTGGCGAAGAAGCCGTCCCCGTAGTAGGCGGCCTGCTCGGCGATCTCCGGACTACGGATCGACCCGTGCCAGACGAAGGGCGCGACGCCGTCGAGCGGTCGCGGCGTGGAGGTGAACGAGGTGAGCGGCGTACGGAACTTTCCCTGCCAGTCCACCACCTCTTCGGTCCAGAGTCGGTGCAGCAGATGGTAGTTCTCGATCGCGAGCGGGATGCCTTGACGGATGTCCTTGCCGAACCACGGATAGACCGGGCCTGTGTTGCCGCGGCCCAGCATCAGATCGACACGACCGTCGGCCAGGTGCTGCAACATCGCGAAGTCCTCGGCGATCTTCACCGGATCGTTGGTGGTGATCAGTGTGGTCGATGTCGACAGCTGAAGAGTCTTGGTCTGGGCCGCGATGTAGCCGAGGATCGTTGTGGGAGAAGAGGGTACGAACGGCTTGTTGTGGTGCTCACCGGTGGCGAATACGTCGAGTCCGACGTCTTCCGCCTTCTTGGCGATGGCGACCATTGCCTTGATCCGGTCGTTCTCGGTGGGTTCCACACCGGTGGTGGGGTCGACGGTGACATCGCCGACGGTGAAGATTCCGAACTGCATGGCTACCTCCTCGGTAAAAGCTACGTTCATCATAACCGGACCGTGGTCCGAATTATTTCGTCACGTCGACTGAGGCTGCCGAGCGGTTGTCACAGAACGACTGGGACCCAGAAGCCGAAGAACCAGAAGCCCCAACCACGCTTGTACCGGTCGTAGGTGGGGGTGACCTCCTGCCCGCGGAAAGTGAATGTCGCAAGATCCGGGCGTTTGACCGCGCCCGGGGACGATGTGGTTGTCCGGGTGGGGCCCTCCTGCGTCGTTGTCGATGATGTCGCCGCCGGCGCTGCCGTCGCCTCGGCCACAGCCCCGCCGACTCCCAGCGAAGCCAGGCCGATTGCCCCCGTTGCCACCGTCCGCGTGAACGCCTTCTTGACCTGCATGTTGTCCTCCCTTCCTGAAGCCCGGCCTGTTTTGCCCGGGCCGACTCCTCACAAGGTAGAAACGCGAACTCGTAGAACTCTGGCACCTGGCTGTGAGCTTCCTGGACGCCCGACATTCCGGGTTCGCTCATCACGGGAACATTCGAGCCATGACGCCGATCCAATCGACATCGGATCTGATCGAAGGGAACAGCCATGGGTGAAGGCGATGCCGAATACGGCCCGCAGGACAGCTCGACAGCGTCGGCGGCCGACGACACCGGCGCACTGGACGAACTCGAGTCGGTGCTGACCGAACTGTGGCCCGATCAGGATGCGGCTCCGCCGGACGAGCCCGCGGAACCGTCTGACGGAGTCGGCGGCGACGCCGACGAATACTCCGAACACTGGTTCCAGCAAGCCGTGAACGGCACCTGTGTGCCGGCGAGTGTCGCCCAGATCGTTGCGGAGTACACCGGCGAAGACATCCAGAGCGAAGAAGCCTTTGTCGAGATGGCCCAGGACAACGGCTACTTCCTCGACGGCGAGATCGAGAACGGCATGCCCATCTACGCTGCGGCAGACCTGCTCGAACAGAACGGGATCCCGGCCACCGTCGAGACGGGCACGATGAACGACCTCGCGACGGCTCTGGAGGAAGGGCGCGGCGTCATGCTGTACGTCGACTCCGGAGAGTACTGGGATCCGGAGCAGGAGGAGCGCGACGAGGCCATGGGTCGCGACCAGGGAGGCGATCACTGTGTGGTGATCAGCGAGATCGACACCGACAAAGGCGTGGTCTACCTCAGCGACCCAGGGCATCCCGACGGCGACCGCATGGAAGTCCCACTCGACGAGTTCGAGGAGGCATGGGGCGAAGCCGACAACACGATGATCGTGTGCGACGAGCCCTCACCTAATGCCGGTGTGTCCGAGGGCGACCCCACACGGGATCCGCTTCTCGACGACCTCGATGCGGACGAGACACCAGGGCTCTCCAACGTCATCGATTGGCTCACCGATCGCCCGTGGAACGTGCTTCCGGTGGTCATCGGCGGGAACTGAATCACTATGAGGCGGTGTCCTGCTGATCGGAGGGAGCCGCCGAGGCCGAAAGGACCGCTGTCAACGCCTCGGCGGCGATCAATCGGCCCAGTTCCGTGTACGCCGCGAACTGGCCCTCATTGAACCACTGGTCGGATGTGCTGTCATGGGGGAAGATGTCGTTCGCACCGGCGTACGTCTGCAGCCAAAGCGGGCACTGCTCCGACAGAACCGCCTTCGCGTAGATGAGGGTCGCACCTGTGTCCTTTGGCAGTCCTGCAGCGTCGGGATAGTAAATCTGCCCGCGGATCACTGCTCCTTTGGTTATGCGGTCGTTCAGCGCCTCGAACTGGTCATCGGGCCCGAAGGTCGTACCACTTCCCGGCACCAGGTTGCTCGGGTTCAAGTCGTCACCGTGATCGAAGACGATGTCGACGCCGAGTTCGTATTTGGCCAGCCGCAACGCGTCGGCCAGGGTGCCTAGACGTGGCGGAGTGTCCCCGCTGCCGTCGATGCAGTAGATCAGGGTGCACCGTCGCCGCAGCGCCTCGACCAGCCCTAAATTCTCATAGTGCCCACCGTCAGTGACCTGCACCAGCCGGCCAGCATCGGGGTTGATACCGAACACCTCCCGAAGCAGGTATGTGAATCCACGGAAACGCGGCAGTCCCTGAGGCCACGACCACGCCTGGAGGTTCTGCTCCTCCATCGACAACCGCAGGTAGTTCGGGTTTGGCAGCCACGTCCCCAGGCGAGCTCCGGACACCGCCAGTAGCGTCTGGTAGCCGTTGTTCTGCCGCCCCATGGCGGAGGCGAACGCGGCACCACTGACCGCGACAGCCGCCTCCACAGTGAGGTCGCGCTTGATCCGGCTGGTGGACTTCTCAAATAGCTTCCCGGTTTTCATCCAGCCGACGTCGGGGCCACCAATGTAATTGTGTCCTAGCGCAAACGAGACGACATTCAGGCCGGGCGCGGGCTTCATCTCACCTGAGACGGTAGCGGCGGCCGCAAATACGAACTCAGGAATGTCGACCCCCCCGACAGACCCGTATTCGTCGAGGCGAGTGCCTTCTTTGTCGGGGTAGGGCTCCGCGAAGACCCGACCGGCGCGGTTGCGTCGTCGCACCGCGAACGCACGCGCCAGCCGACGCCGATAAAACGGATGGAGGCTGAACGACGTGACGTCGGGGCAACCAACCACCACGATTGCAACTAATGCCACCAGGAGAGTTGTCCAGGCAGCTCTTGGCACCAACGGATCGCCGTTAGTCGCAGCAACATAGAAGATGACAGCACCCACCCCGCCCACGGTCGCCAGCCAGGCCGCGGCCAAGACAACCAGCGTCAGGACAACGAGTATGAGCTGGAAGACGCCTCGTGGCAATGCTTTGGCGGCTCCTGGCTTAACTCCTCCGGCGCCGAACTTCGAAGCAAACCGCGAGAAGAATGCCTTGTTCTTCCACGCCATCGCGGCGAGGACCCCGAAGTAGTTCAGCACCACCACTGCCGAAGCCGTGGAACCGGCCAGCACGAAGGCAGTTTCGCCGTCATCGTTCGCCAATGCCGCACATGCGCGGATCAAGGCTGGCAGACCAGCGACGATCAGCAGCATCAGGAGCGTGAATGCTGTCCACGCCATGGCGACCTTTCGAGTGGCGTAGCGACAGCTCTCGGCCCACTCGTTGGTCCAAAAGACTTCGATCAGCACACTGAACGAGAACATGACAATCCCCAGCGCAGCAGGAACTACGACGGCCAGCCACACAGCTCCTGAATTGTCGACGAGGCCCGACGCCGGAGGATCCATGGACGCGGTCCATCCGCCGATCAAGTTGTTGTCGGTCTCGCCAAGGAAAGCATCTGGAACCGGAACAAACGCCGCCAGCGGTACCTGGTCGTAGAAAAGACCGACGAGCACACCCAGCACTACCGCCGGCGCAAAGAGAACAACGAGGGACAAGATCATGTTCTTCGCGACCTTTGTCAACGCGTCGAGCAGCTGGGCCGGCGTATCAGCGATATAGCTAGAGTGCTTGCGCATGTGCTCGAACTCGGGCGAGCCGGCCGCGTATCTGTCGGATAGCTTGGAGGGTGCCATGCTGTCACCCTCCTTTTTCTGCATGGCCAACAGCCGAGCACCGGCACTGTAGCCACCGCCCGAGACTGAGATGATGTAGTCGACTTCGTCGATCACCTTGGGAAGATCCTTGCCATTCGGATCGGGATTGGTGCCCGAGAAGGTCTGCATGGCACCCATTGCCACGCACCCCGATCGAATACCACCGCCGGACAGACAAATTGCGGTTGCCCCGGCCTTTCTACCTTCGCGGGGGATCCAGTATCCCCGGTGCCAACGCAGTTCATCTTCACCACGCGCCGTTCTTGCATCTCGCTCGATGACGTCGCCCCAGAGGCCGCCGCCGCGAACCAGGAATCGAGATCTGCACAGCCGAAGAACAGCTCCTACCGACATCAATGCCACAACCAGCGCAGGGATGAGCGCCACGAACTTGATGGTCGCGGCGACTGCCGCGAGATTGCGGTCATGGCCTAACAACAGGCAGTTCTCGGCGACATCAGCGACTATCGTCACCACCGCTGCGGCAACACCGAATGATGTGACGCCTTTACCGAAATCGGAGAACGCAAGCAGTCGTGCACTCAATGTCGAGGCAAGCAAGATAAGGCCATAGCCGGCGAGAAACCACCAATCGGCTTCGATCGCAGTGCGAGCGGCGTCTGCATCGATCGGGTTCTGACCGAACTCGTACGCGACGATACCCGTCGGCGACGCTTCATCGATCTTCCAGATAAGCAGGGCCGCACCGACGACTAGCGCGCCGGCGACAGCCGCAGCGGCGACGCGATGACCGGCGATTCTGAACGGCGGTGTGACGCTGGCCAGCCATTCACTACGCGACTTCTTGTTTGGCATCATGCCCCGATCCGAATGGACGACCGACGTAGGCGATGATGACACATCCCGGTACCCGATCTCGGGCGAAATGAGTCGACGAGATCGAGTTGATGACTCCGAATTAGATAGTTAAACAAGGTAATACAGGGACGGGCTTTTAGTAACTCGAACCGCTGTCGGCGATCGCCACGATGGCGATCACCAACCAGTAGATTAGCAACCCACCAGGAAGGAGTAACCCAGGATCAGACCCGCCAGCGCCATTAATCCGCAGTCACCACGCCACGCTGCGCGCGCTGGTGTTGACGGCGGCGCCGAGTCCGCAACTGAACGATCTAGGAATTGCGTAACTCAAGAAACAACATCGGCGAGATCGACGCCACCGAACGAACTGAGTGGCAGTTGCCGCCGCGCGCCCTCCCGCATGATCAGACCGTCCACGCATATTCGTAGTTGGCCGCAAGTGGGCCCACCGTTTTGGCGATCGATCAGATCGACACAATGCAGGCTCAATATCGATTTCGCACCGATGTTTCACCCGGAACATCGAATCCCAGCCTTGTGGTTGACCAGGTCGCGCACGGGTTGATGTCGTTGCGCGAGGTGCTGCTGCGAACGGTGACGGTGGTGTCCTGCCTCCCGTCGGTATGGACGATCATTGAGACACAAGCGAGCTTCGGTTCCGGATCAGTCAGTTCCGCAGCACATTATCCTTCCCAACGGCACAGTTGCAGGCACCTGGTCGAACGGCGCCTCACCGGTCGTATGCAGGCGCTGCTTTCAAGCCGCCCTACCCCACTTGGCCAATTGAGGACGAGGCCTTCGCCGAAGCGGCCACGCTCAACGCGAGGCTGCTAATCAAACACGTCGACCGGCACATCAACGAATACTTGGGCGCTGACGAGGTCACCGAACTCGAATTCCTCGTCAGTGAGTCGACCAAGTTGTCTTCGAAGGCGACCACTTCGAAGGTCGAGACACCGCCCGCAGGCCTCGACGGCATCTACCAACGCCACATCAGCGATGCGCTCACCGCCGCAGCCGTCGACCCAAGAAGGAAGATACCGTCGTGCCACCCCCTTGCTGAGTGCAGGTCTGCAGGGCCTGGGTCATCGAATCCGGGTCGGGCGCGGAATTCGTTCTCGATCCGATCGGCAGCCAGTTTTGTATTCACTCTTGGCTCCGCCAAACCCTCGATTCCCAGATCGACGACGAACAGTACTGGGCGTTCCGGGCCATCTCGGCCACCCATGCCGGAGCCGTCGAATCGCGTCTACGCAACGCGACCATTGACGCGGGTCTGGCGATGACCGCGTCCCGGCGTCAGCTCTTCATACTGCGGAACGTCGAATGGCCCGGCGGACCGAAGACCGCGGACGTGGTCTCCGACCTGGCTGAAGGCGGCCAGGTTCTCGGCATCCGACATCGCGAAACATTGCGCTCAAAGAATGCTGAAGAAGACGCCGGCCGGACGCGACACCTGGCTGCACGGTCGACAACCGGCCCACGACGTCGACCTGCTGACCAGTTCGCTCGGAACAGCGGGAATCAACGCCAAAATCCCGAACCCGAGCCAGTCGCCTCGGAACCAGAAGGACGTTGCTTCACGACGCCGGTGGTGTCCGCGGAGACCACCGCCGAAACCCCGGTCGTCCCACCCGTCGACGAGCCAGCTCCCGCGGTTTCACCCCAAACCACCGTATCGACCACCATCCGGCTCGGTGTCGCGAAGTCCGCGAGGCCACTGTCGAGTTCGAGGCCTTGCGCAAGCACACAGCGATCCTCGCCGGCTCCGGCTCGGGCAAAGACGGTGATGATCTGGCGGCTGATCGAAGGATGAGCACCGCAAGGCGTTTCCGCGATCATCCTCGATCCCAACAACGACCTGCTCGAAGCTCGGAACCGCCTGGCGCGACCCGCCGCCAGCATGGTCCGGCGACGATGCCGCGAAGGCAGTCGACTATTTCGCGAACGTCGAGGCCGTGATCTGGACGGCGGGACTTAGCGGTGGCGCCCGTTGAGCTTTCAGCCTCTCCCGATTCTGCGGCCGTCCAAGAAAACCCGGACGAGTTCGATCTGGCCGTCGCGCCGGAGTGTCCGCGCTCAAACCTGCGTAGGGTCAGCGGCCCGAAAGCGGCTCCGCAAGCAGCCATCCTCATACGATCCATAGCGCTGTATAGCCGAGAAGGCGGCGGGTCAATCGCCAGATACGTCGCCCTCCTGTCAGAGATGACGGATGACATGAGTGGACTGACCGACACCGAAAAGCCCGCGTGCATCCTGGCGGAGAACCTCAAGGCCGCGATGATCATCTACACGATGCTGGGCGGCGGAGGAACACCTGTCGACCCATCGGTCCTGCTTACTCCGACGGCCGGCAAAACGGCCCGGATCTCGGTGGTCAGCCTGATCAGGCTGCCCGCCGAAGGCAGTCAGCGAGGATTCGTGTACGAGCTCGAGCTTGCCCTGTTCACCTGGATCAAGAAGAACCCACCCGGCGATCGACCTCGCGGTGCACTCTTCGTCATGGATGAAGCCCAGACCTGGTCCCGTCGGGACGAGTGACAGTGTACGCGACCACCGTTGGCCTAGCGCGCAGGCGCGAGAATACGGATCGGGATTGGTGTTCGCGACGCAGGCACCCAAGGACATCGATGCCAAGATCGTCGGCACCGCCTCGACCCAGTTCTTCGGACGGGTCAACACGCCAGTTCAGATAACCGCCGCGAACGAGATTTCTTCTGCCAAGGCAGCCGGATCAACGACATCGGGCGCCTGGGTACCGAAGAATTCTACGCAGCCCCCGATGGCGCACCGTTCCAGAAGGCGAACACCCCGATGTGCCTGAGCTTCCACCGGTCTTCCCCGCTCTCGGCCGAGGAAGTCGTTGCGCCCACTCGCACGTGACCTTCAACCACATTCGTCCCTACAGCGGCCCCGAGGGCATACCCGCTATGACAAGCTGGTCGCCCAGAACAAGCTACTTCGGCAACGGACTCGATGGGCTTGTTCTCGCACAATTTTGACGCCGTCACAGCATCCACGGAAATCTCGTGCATTCAACGAGAATACCGCAAGTTGCAGGTCTCATAGGATCTGCATGGCGGCTAAGACGGCGCACAGAAATGCTAAAGACCCAAAAAGCAGAGCCATTCCAGCATAGAGCGACGAAATGGACCGTGAGTAGTGCCCTGAGTTTGCAGTGTCAGCCTCGGCGAGAGCTGCCAATTCCAGCGCGGGAATCGCACAGTCGGACGCCAGGCGATGCTGCAATTCGATTAGCGCTGAACGACCAATACGCACCAACGATCTCGTCCTTTTCTCCAAATCCCAAAATCTATCGACAGTAAAGACTCCAAACAACGACACAATGCAGCCTCCGACAGGCACATCGGCACCGACCGAGGCAATTACCCCGGCGACCAGAAATGCACATGCCACAATGAAATAATTGACGAGCTGCATACGCTGAGTTGCGTGGACAGAGAACCAGGCCCACGCATGCTCTAATCCTTCTGCAAGCCTGCCACCTTCACCGTCTGCACTGTCATCGGGCACGACGATCACCTTCTTCCACAAGAAACTCCCGCGCCCAATCCTCTAACGGGATTGAACCCATCTGCCGAACATCGGACAGGCCACTTATTAACGCCCCTGCGCATGCACCAGTGCCGCAAAGTCTACGCGCGTCTGCCGTGCGACCCGTCCGTAACCACTCACCCACCAAGGGTAGATATCCGTTGCTGGACAAATCTGCGATAATCACCAACGCCCAATCCCTTACACTGTCAAGTCCGGTAAGTGTTCGATATAGATATGAACACGCAAGTGCATGGTAGCCAGTATTCTTAATACTTGCCAAAACCGCATCCGGGATTGGCCGTCCGAGAAATGAGTCCACGGGTTCCACACCCTTAAGAATACCTTCAGCATCCCTCTCATTTATAGTCTGAACGCGACTTTCTACTGCAGCGCCATTCATCGCTATACAGGCGTCACCGAGCGAGAGTCTTCGCAATCCAACATCAACCGAACGCTCGTCACCGAACATGATGCTGTGAACGTCCGCGATATCGTGGACAGCAACCATTTTGCGCGACGATCCGTGATCCGCAAGCTCAGCGAAATGGTCCACTTCATAGCCAACTCCCGCAGAGATTGGCAATCCATCCTCCCTCGGTTGGTAAAGCAACAGGTTAGGAGTGTGAACTATTATGTAGTGGTCACGGAAAGGAACTTCGTCAGACAACATAGCGTTTAGTGTGCGCACGTAGCCCGAGGATATCGCTACATTGCTACTGAAAATATCGTCACTGTACCCGTATTTGTCATCCGTGACTGCATTCGAATCATTAATGCGACGATTGTTAGTATGAACCGGCCATCGTTTAGTCATCCCGCCAGTTCTCATGTGCACATGTTCGCGCTCCGGAGGCTTGAACCTAGACTCGTCGATCGTCGTTGGCGAGATGCCAACCACGCTTCCAGCATGCTCAAGCAATCGGATTGGAAGTTCGGTAACGCGTCGCACATAATCAGGCCATTCCTCACCCCCCGTTTCCTCGAATTGTTGTTTCAGTCTGGCGATCGGATGTGAGACGTACGTTGCTACTGGGGGCTGATTCTGGTTTAAAAGCTGTTCCATCACACTCATCGGATGCTTCACTGCAATCAGATACAGTTCGGCAACGCCAAGCTGCGCCGCAAGATTCTCGGCAAACTGCATCTCACTTCGACGCCAAGCAATCAGTCTTTGGATTCCAGTTATGCGTGTAATACCCAAATTGAGAAGACGTTCTTCGTTCGAGAACTCACGTGTGCCATCCTCAAAACCAGCGGAACGCAAGAGACGCCTTTCCATGCTCTTTTCAGCATCAGCCTCAAACCAGAGTGCATTCTCGCCCGATTCAGAAAGTCTTTTGTATACGTCATAAACATCGTCGATTAACACCACGATCCGGTTCGGCACGAGACGCTCAGACTTAAACGATTCCGTAAGAGCTGGCGCAAACATCACGTTGCGATTATGCTGAAATAGCGTCAGATGACAAGACATAAACCGAAACCGTTTCGTTTCGTCTAGACTTTGCACCGAGTCTGCGATATTGGTATTCCATATTCGAATTGCCTCAGGTCGCGGGCCGACGACCCACGACAGAATATTCTTTTGATTTTCTTTTTCGCCCTCGCTGTACGAGACCTCAGAACTTCCGTTTTTGTTTGCGAGGTATGTAGCGATCTCGACAGTAGTCTTGCTCAGTTGCACACCGGCAGTTCCGCAGATTAGGGTATAGCCTTTCGGGCCCCCCTCAATCTCAACCACTTAATCCTCCAATGCTTTCCTGCAAGCTGGAGTGACGTATTGCTAGATTCGCTGAACCGGATCGGGAAAGCAAAGGGGTACACGCATCCGCGACGACTGTTCGAATGTCTTTGAGCTCAAGATCGTCGGTAACCAACACGATCTCAGCACAAGCTGGTATTCCATAGGCCATGAACCGCTCCAGATTTGAAAGGCACCAATCCACGCTGACTCCGCCTCTATCTCGTATTCGGCTAGACAAATTCTCTCGATCAGCATGAAGAAATATCTCTACTAATTTCTCATCAGCATCTTTGATAACATCGATAGTTCGCAGCCGCACGCCAGGATCGAGTAGGGTCATGTCGACGACCACGTGCCCGAAGAGACGGGCCATACTTACGGGAGCTCGGCGAGCAATAGTCTGCCAAATCGCTGAATACTGATAGTCATCCACGCCAGTGAACCTCTGAAGCATTCGACCTATCTTCTCCAGATTAATTGTGTGCACTCCCGTTAGTCCGTGAAGGACTTCGGCGGCCGAAGTTTTTCCGGCTCCCGGGCATCCATTGAACCAAATGATCACTACTCGTCCAATCGAAAATAGTTCGTTAGGCTATTTACCAAAGCGGAAGCCTCTGCATCCAGATCGTATCGAGTCATCACGATGTTTCGAGCTTCAATTGAGTTTACGACAGAAAGTTCAAAGTCGTCCGGAATCGAGCAGATCGATTTACTCAGCTGATCCTCTGACTCCACGACACGACACAGTTCGCCGAGGCAATCGTTGATGCCGCGCAAGGCAAATGGGGTGCAAATTACCGGCAGCCCCAACTTTGCGTACGTAAGAATCTTCGTGCTTGTTCCCGAACCACTCTGAGCTAGGTCCAAGGCGCCGCAACAACCATCGGCCACTTCTTCGATTGAGTCAACGCACCCCACAATATCGGTCTGACCGTGCTTGCGCAGGAAACTTGCACCTTCTGATGAAATCGGTCCGACGACACGCAACTTTCGAAGACCTTCGCACGCCATAGCCGCCCTTCGCAGGGCAGATCGATTTGGAGGATAAAAGAAGTTTCCCAGGTACAAAATTGGGCCGCTTTGACAGACGTCTATTTGACGAAAGCGGGAGACTCCATAAGTCACATGAGTAATAAGACCGTCCGAATTTCTGGCGCTCAACTCCATTCCGTTTCCCCTCAGCAAGACGACCGGCGCTTCCCTTAGCAGACGGCCCTGAAGTCGACGTATAGTTACAGCCTGGGTTTCACTGTCACCGCGCATCTTCGATGTCTCGGCGAAATCGTCTAGGAAGAACGCTGCAATTTTCGGTGTACCGACAGTCCTATCGAGTCGCTCCAAGGTCTCAATACTGTCGCCGAAAACGAGCTCGCAGCCCAACTCATTTAGAATCGAACCTAGCCATTCATCGCTAAAGTACTGATCCGGCGACGCCCACAGTATTTCGATACCAAGATCGCGAAAATGGTTCTCGTCCATAAAGGGCCAGAGTGCTGCAACAGCCATGATCTCGAAATCGGACCTGCCCAGGGCAGATATGATCCCGTTCTTGACGTGACTACCTCCGTCGCCAATCGGAAAGAGCGGACCATCTAAGAGGTAGACAACCTTACATCTTCTTCGAACCTTAGTGTCAGGTCGGTATGACTGATGCGACCTTTCAAGAACCCAACGCGGTTCATTTTCACGAACCCAGCGCGGAACCTTCGATTCCCATGAGTTCGTTAGCTCATTCGGCATTGACCCGCAATCAAGGAAGAAATCTCCTTGAGTTCTTCCGATTTCGCTACCTCTGCTGCGATATAGGTGCAGTCGTGAGGCGAGAGCACCTCCCGAAAGCCGCCAACTATTCCTTTTCGCACCCTGAGCGCTTCTGGGTTTGATCGGTCATAGCGTATCCCCAACATTCCTTCTTCAACTTCTATCCGCTGCATTCGTTCAAATGTTGACTTCTCGACCGCCTGTTGAGCAATTTGCCGTTCAACAGGTACCCCCAGCGCTGCGAGCAAGAACTCGAATGTCTCCAACGGCCTGGAAATCATCGCTTCATACGAGACGAACGATACATTTGGATCATCGAATCTCGGCGCCCAGTACTCAGCAAATAAACGTATCTGCGGCAATCCAGTGTCGGCCGATCGGATAAACTCAGAAATACTTCTTCCTTCGGCCTGATAGTGAAATCGCGCGTGCATCCAATGCGAAACGAGAGTGTCTTCGAAACCGCGGACGAGCACCACTGTGTCATTTGACTTCATGAACCTGGAATCGCTCCACGAATGCTGCATCCCAACCTTCTGGCGTTCTCGAAGTTCCGCTCTGATTGAGTCTCGCCCTCGACCGTGAACGTTTGTATCGATGTTCGGAATCAATGTATATACATTTAGCAGATTGACATCCACATTCAGATCGTAAGATAGGCTAAAGTACTCAGCCAACATGAAGCGAATCCAAGTCCTGCCCGTCTTCGGGTACGAGCAGATCGTGCTCCACGATGCAATCATGCGACTCCCAGTTGAAGTAACGAGTTACCCGTCGCCGGATGGTGTCCGCGAAGCATCGTGGAGGTCCGACATTGTGCAGAGTAACAGCAGTTTTCACCGGTAGCACCCCTAGGAAGGCGTCATCTCAACAAAAGCGGCCCGCCCCAACAAAGGGACGGGCCGCTTTCGTGAAACTGCTTGGCTTACTTGGCCTTCTCGAGGACCTCGACCAGACGCCAGCGCTTGGTGGCGCTGGTGGGACGGGTCTCCATCAGGCGAACGCGGTCGCCGATACCGGCGGTCTCGTTCTCGTCGTGAGCCTTGACCTTGCTGGTGGTGCGGATGATCTTGCCGTAAAGCGGGTGCTTCACACGATCTTCCAGCTCGACCACGATGGTCTTCTGCATCTTGTCCGAGACGACGTACCCGATCCGCTCTTTGCGGCGTGCACGCTCCTCGGTGGTGGACGTTTCAGTCACTTTCTGGTCCTCACTCATGCGTCGTCACCGTCCGAGTTATCGGGTCCGGCGGCCAGGCCGAGCTCGCGCTCCCGCATGACGGTGTACACGCGCGCGATCTCGCGACGCACGGTACGCAGCCGGCGGTTGTTGTCGAGCTGACCGGTGGCCATCTGGAACCGAAGGTTGAACAGCTCTTCCTTCGACTCACGCAAACGTTCGACCAGTTCTTCGTCACTGAGCTCGCGGAGCTCGGCGGCGGCGATTCCGACAGACATCAGAACTGCTCCTCCCTGGTCACGATGCGGGTCTTGATCGGGAGCTTGTGCTGCGCGCGACGCAGGGCCTCGCGAGCGGTCTCCTCATTGGGGTAGCTCATCTCGAACAGCACGCGACCCGGCTTGACCGGGGCGACCCACCACTCGGGCGAACCCTTACCGGAACCCATGCGGGTCTCGGCGGGCTTCTTCGTCAACGGGCGGTCGGGGAAGATGTTGATCCACACCTTGCCGCCACGCTTGATGTGCCGGTTGATCGCGATACGAGCTGACTCGATCTGACGGTTGGTGATGTAGGCGGACTCCAGTGCCTGGATGCCGTAGTCACCGAACGTCACCTTGGTGCCGCCCTTGGCCTGACCTTTCAGGCTGGGGTGGTGCTGCTTGCGGTGTTTGACCCGACGAGGGATCAACATGCCTCAGCCCTCCTGGTTCTCGGCCTGCGCGGGGGCAGGCGTTGTCGCTGGAGCGTCGACAGCCGCAGGTGCATCTGCGGTCGCGGTGGCCGCGCGTCCAGCTTCGGTGCTGGTCGCTGTGGTACCCGACGAACCGCTCCGCTTCGGGCGGGCCGGACGACGCGGACGACGATCTTCAGCCGGAGCAGCCGACGAGGACAGAGCCTCGCGCTTGCCACCGACGATGTCGCCCTTGTAGATCCACACCTTCACGCCGATACGGCCGAAGGTTGTCTTGGCCTCGTAGAGGCCGTAGTCGATGTCTGCGCGCAGCGTGTGCAGCGGCACCCGACCTTCGCGGTAGAACTCGCTGCGGCTCATCTCCGCACCGCCGAGGCGACCCGAGCACTGGACCCGGATTCCCTTGACGTTGGGCTGACGCATGGCCGACTGGATGGCCTTACGCATCGCCCGGCGGAAAGCCACGCGGTTGCTGAGCTGCTCGGCGACACCCTGTGCCACCAGCTGAGCTTCCGACTCGGCGTTCTTGACCTCGAGGATGTTCAGCTGGACCTGCTTGCCGGTCAGCTTCTCCAGGTCGCCACGGATCCGGTCGGCCTCGGCGCCGCGGCGACCGATGACGATGCCCGGACGGGCGGTGTGGATGTCGACGCGAACCCGGTCACGGGTGCGCTCGATCTCCACCTTGGCGATGCCGGCGCGCTCGAGGCCGGTGGCCAGGAGCTTGCGGATGGCGACATCCTCTTTGACGTATTCCGCATACTGCTTGTCTGCGTACCACCGGGACTTCCAGTCCGTGGTGATACCGAGACGGAAGCCATGCGGGTTGATCTTCTGGCCCACTACTGAGCTCCCTTCCGGCGATTGCGGCCGGCGGCCGCGTCGCTCCTGGCGATGCTTTCCACCACGACGGTGATGTGGCTGGTCCGCTTACGGATCCGGAAGGCACGCCCCTGGGCGCGCGGACGGAACCGCTTCATGGTCGGACCCTCGTCGGCGAACGCCTGCGACACCACGAGGGTGCGACGGTCGAGGTCGAGGTTGTTCTCCGCGTTGGCCACGGCGCTGGCGAGCACCTTGGCAACCGGCTCGCTCGCAGCCTGGGGCGCGAACTGCAGGATGTCGAGGGCCTCGTCCACGTTCTTGCCGCGGACCAGGTCGATGACACGACGCGCCTTCATCGGCGTGACACGCACGAACTTCGCGGTCGCCTTGGCGGTCGGATTGGTTGTTTCAGTACTCATCTACCGACGCTTCGCTTTCCGGTCGTCTTTGATGTGTCCCTTGAAGGTGCGCGTCGGCGCGAACTCGCCGAGCTTGTGACCGACCATGGACTCCGAGACGAACACCGGCACATGCTTGCGGCCGTCGTGGACGGCGAAGGTGTGACCGATGAAGTCCGGAATGATGGTGGACCGACGGGACCAGGTCTTGATGACCTGCTTGGTGCCCTTTTCGTTCTGAACGTCGACCTTGCTCAACAGGTGGTCGTCGACGAAGGGGCCCTTCTTGAGGCTGCGTGGCATTCTCTAACTCCCTCCTGTTATCGCTTGTTCTTGCCGGTGCGCCGGCGACGGACGATCAGCTTGTCGCTGGCCTTGTTCTTGCGGGTACGGCCCTCGGGCTTACCCCACGGGCTGACCGGGTGGCGACCACCGGAGGTCTTGCCCTCGCCGCCACCGTGCGGGTGGTCGACCGGGTTCATCACGACACCACGGACGGTCGGGCGCTTGCCCTTCCAACGCATACGGCCGGCCTTGCCCCAGTTGATGTTGCTCTGCTCGGCGTTACCGACCTCGCCGACGGTGGCGCGGCAGCGCACGTCGACGCGACGGATTTCACCGGAAGGCATACGCAGCGTGGCGTAGGGGCCTTCCTTACCGAGCAACTGGATCGAGGCACCGGCGCTACGAGCCATCTTGGCGCCGCCACCGGGACGCAGCTCCACAGCGTGGATCTGGGTACCGGTCGGGATGTTGCGCATCGGGAGGTTGTTGCCCGGCTTGATGTCGGCGGTCGGGCCGCTTTCCACCACGTCGTGCTGCTTGAGTCCCTTGGGCGCGATGATGTACCGCTTCTCGCCGTCGACGTAGTGCAGCAACGCGATCCGCGCAGTGCGGTTCGGGTCGTACTCGATGTGAGCGACCTTGGCGTTGATGCCGTCCTTGTCGTGGCGACGGAAGTCGATCAGACGGTAGGCACGCTTGTGGCCACCACCCTTGTGACGGGTTGTGATGCGGCCGTGGGCGTTTCGTCCACCGCGACCATGCAGCGGACGAACCAGCGACTTCTCCGGGGTGTCACGAGTGACTTCGGAGAAGTCCGCGCCGGAAGCGCCACGACGACCGGGGGTCGTCGGCTTGTACTTACGAATAGCCATGAGTCTTCTTGTCCTCTACTTCTTCGGTGGAGTCCGAGCGGCGTCAGCCGACCGGGCCTCCGAAGATCTCGATGGGCTTGCTGTCTGCGGTCAGTGTCACGATCGCGCGCTTGGTGTCCTTGCGCTTGCCGTAACCGAACCGGGTGCGCTTGCGCTTGCCCTGACGGTTGGCGGTGTTCACGCTCGAGACCTGCACGCCGAAGATCTCTTCGATGGCGATCTTGATCTGGGTCTTGTTCGACTCCGGGTGCACGAAGAACGTGTACACGTTGTCCTCGATCAGTCCGTAGGACTTCTCGGAGATGACCGGCGCCAGAATGATGTCGCGGGGGTTTGCCTGAACTGTCATGGAACTCAGGCCTCCTTCTTGTTCTGGTCGACGAATGCGCCCAGTGCCTCGCGGCTGAAGACGACCTCGTCGGCATCGAGCACGTCGTAGGTGTTCAGCTGGTCGGGTGCGATGGGCAGAACATGCTGCAGGTTCTGCACGCTCTTCCATGCGGCGACGTCTTCACGTCCGACGACCAGCAGGAACTTACGACGATCGGACAGCTCTTCGAGGAACTGACGAGCCGACTTGGTGGACGGGGCCTGCCCGGAAACCAGTTCGGTGATCACGTGGATGCGGTCGTTGCGGGCCCGGTCGGAGAGGGCACCGCGCAGGGCGGCTGCCTTCATCTTCTTGGGGGTGCGCTGGCTGTAGTCGCGCGGCTGTGGGCCGTGGACGGTGCCACCACCGGTGAACTGCGGGGCGCGGGTCGAGCCCTGGCGGGCGCGACCGGTTCCCTTCTGGCGGTACGGCTTTGCGCCGCCACCGCGGACCTGGGCCCGCGTCTTGGTGGCGTGGGTGCCCTGGCGTGCGGCACCCTGCTGCGCGACGACGACCTGGTGCATCAGCGAGATGTTCGCCGGTGCGTCGAAGATCTCGGCAGGCAGCTCGACGGTTCCGTCGGTCTTGCCGCCGAAGCTCTTCACGTCGATCGTGCGGGTCTGCTGCTTCTCAGTGTTGACGCTCACTGGCTATGCACCACCCTTCATTGCGTCGCGAACGATGACAACCGCGCCCTTGCGACCGGGGATTGCTCCCTTGATCAGCAGGAGGCCCGATTCGGCGTCCACCTTGTGGACCTTCAGGTTCTGCGTGGTGACCTTGTCGTTGCCCATCCGTCCGGCCATCCGCATGCCCTTGAACACGCGACCGGGGGTGGCGCAGCCACCGATGGAACCGGGAGCGCGGTGCACGCGGTGCACGCCGTGGCTGGCGCCCAGGCCCTTGAAGCCGTGGCGCTTCATGACACCGGCGAAGCCCTTGCCCTTGGAAGTACCGGTCACGTCGACCAGTGCTCCGTCGGCGAAGATCTCGGCGGTCAGTTCCTGTCCGACGGTGTAGTCGGACACGTCGTGGACGCGGATCTCGGTCAGGTGCCGGCGCGGGGTGACCCCGGCCTTGGCGAACTGACCGGCGACAGGCTTGGTGACCTTGCGCGGGTCGATGGCACCGTAGGCGAGCTGCACGGCGGTGTAACCGTCGGTCTCTTCGGTGCGGATCTGGGTGACCACGTTGGGTCCGGCCTTGACGACGGTCACCGGGATCACCCGGTTGTCTTCGTCGAAGACCTGGGTCATCCCGAGCTTCGTGCCCAGGATTCCCTTCACATTTCTTTGAGTCATCTGATGATTCCCGCCACTCACTGGATGTTGACGTCGACGCTCGCCGGCAGATCGATGCGCATCAAGGCGTCAACGGTCTTCGGCGTCGGGTCGAGGATGTCGATCAGTCGCTTGTGTGTACGCATCTCGAAATGCTCGCGCGAGTCTTTGTACTTGTGCGGCGAGCGGATGACGCAATACACGTTCTTTTCGGTGGGCAACGGCACAGGGCCGACCACACGTGCACCCGTACGGGTCACGGTCTCCACGATCTTGCGCGCCGACGCGTCGATCGCCTCATGGTCGTAGGCCTTGAGCCGGATGCGGATCTTTTGTCCCGCCACGCTGTGTCCTCTTCCGTCAATTTCGGCTGCACAGATGAACACCTCGAACGACGCAACTGTGTAGTCGCATCCCCGTGACCAGAACCTTGCGGTGGTGATCGACGCTGTTCATCTGTCGTTGTTCAGTGCCTGCTTCCGCAGGCCCGTCCGGTCCACGCAGTCGGGCGTGTCGCATTCGCTACACATACCTCTGCGCATGCGCAGAACCCGTGGTGCCGGTGTGCGTCCAGGTGGACGCGGGTCGTACTTGCTTGTTGTGCACCACAACGGAAGCTCGAACCAGTTCGTGACCGCTTAGTTCGTCCGGTGATGCTCTCTGATCGACGGGGGCCTGTCACCTGGTCTGGACGTTCGCACGCACAGACGACAGACATACAGGGCCGCGCTGCCGATCAAGGCAACCCGACAAGTATGCAATAGATCCGGCCCAGGTCCAAATTGCCCCGGCCCAGGTCACGACCCTGCCGTCACGACCGCGCATTCTCCGCACAAAACCTTCGCAGACTCTTCACAACATCTGCGCAGGGTGCGGACATCGGAGCACTACCGTCGCAGTCATGACCCCACACCCGCAGACGCCATCGGTGCTGGTCGTCGACGACGAGCCACTGATCCGTCAGTCGATCGCGGACCGCCTGGGCGCGGAGGGCTTCGCGGTGACCACGGCCGACACGGGGCCTGCTGCGATCGACGCTCATCGCAGCACCAATCCGGATGCGGTGATCCTCGATCTGATGCTTCCGGGGATGGACGGCCTGGAGGTCTGCCGGCGGATCCAGGCACATATGGCGACCCCGGTACTGATGCTCACCGCCCGCTCCGGCGAGACCGACCTCGTCATCGGACTGGGAGTGGGCGCCGACGACTACTTGGCCAAGCCGTTCTCCATGCGCGAGCTCGTGGCGCGCACCCGCGCTCTGCTCCGACGTGCCGAACGCTACGGCCCGTTCGCCGACTCTGCCGCCGAGCCCGCGGCACCGGATCCGGCCGGCGAGGTGAGGGACGGTCTGCGCATCGACGAGGCCGCCCGGCAGGTGACGGTCGAAGGGCACGAGGTACATCTCACCCGCACCGAGTTCGACCTCCTGGCGTTCCTGGTCCGCCACCCCGGCGCCGTGCTCAGTCGGGAACAGCTGCTCGACGCGGTCTGGCACTGGCCCGCCGCCGGAGAGACCCGCACGGTCGACAGCCACATCCGTTCCCTCCGCAAGAAGGTGGGTTCGTCTCGGATCCGGACCGTGCACGGCATCGGCTACGCACTCGAGGTCCGCGCGGTGTCGGGAACCGAGGGACCGCCGTGATGCTGCCCCGGCCGCTGGACCCGCTGCACTCGTTCAAGTTCAAGACCGCGGTTGTGGTCGGTTGCGCACTGTTCACCTCCAGCGTGTCCTTCTGGATCACCGCGCAGTGGCAGTTCCGGTACGCCTTGCTGATGGCACTGCTCGTCGCGATAGTCGTCACGTTTGTGCTCGCCCACGGGATGACGTCTCCGCTGCGCGAGATGACGGGGGCGGTGCGCCGGATGTCCCGCGGCGACTACACCGCCCGCGTCCGAGCGACGTCCCGCGACGAAATAGGCACGCTGGCAACTGCTTTCAATCAGATGGCCGATGACCTCGCCGGCGAGGACCGCTATCGCCGCGAGGTCACCGGGAATGTCGCCCACGAGTTACGTACACCGGTCGCCGCACTGCACGCAGTGTTGGAGAACATGGTCGACGGGGTACGGACGCCGGACCAGGAGACCCTCGAACTGGCGCTCTCGCAGACGGACCGGCTGGGGCGGCTGATCACCGAGTTGCTGGATCTGTCCCGGATCGAAGGCGGCGTCGCCCAGCTAGACCACCAGCGCATCGATATCGCATGCTTCGCCGAGACCGCCGTCGCCGAATGCCGGCTTCGCTCACCGGGCGACATCTCGTTTGCGATCGACGTCGCGGCGGCGCTACACGTCCACGCCGACGAGGGTCGTCTGCATCAGGTGCTCGCCAATCTTCTCGACAACGCGGCCCGCCACTCCCCGCCCGGCGGCGTCGTGGAGGTCAGTGCCTGGCGGGAGGGCGAGGTGGTTGTCATCGACGTGGCCGACCGGGGCCCGGGTATCGCGCCCGCCGAGCGGCTGCGCATCTTCGAGCGGTTCAGTCGAGGGGGATCACGCGACGGCGGAACAGGTCTGGGTCTGGCCATTGCCCAGTGGGTGATCACACTGCACGCCGGCGACATCGGTGTGGTCGACGTCCCTGAGGGCTGCCGGATCCGGATCCGTCTACCGCTCGTGCCCGCCGACTGACGACTGCTCGAACGCGCACAGCATCGCCGCAGATCGCGGCACCATTTTTGCTCCATCGTCTCCGAGAGGTGCTACACCCATGCCCAAGACCCACAGTTCGGATGCTCCTCAGGCTTACCAATCGGTGGTGCTGACCAAGGAACCGGCCAAGATCCACCGGGTCACGCTCTCCACGGCGTTGCCTGGGACTGCACCACTGAAAGTTGTTGTGGCAGTTGCCATCACCATCGTTCTGGCGATGGGCTTGGTGCCGACCGACGCGATCGGGATCGGCATCGCACTGACCGGCGTCGCGGTGCTGGCAGCCGTCTTCGCCGCGTCGCCCGAGCGGCCCACCGTGACCGAGCTGATCACCGCCGCCGGCATCGTTGCGCTACTACTCGTCTCGGGATGGCGCAGCGCCGGATGGCTGGCCGCAGTCTGCACGGCCATCGCGATCCTGGCCACGGGGACGCTCGTTGTCGGTGCCCAGTCCATTCGCGAGATGGCCGCAGCCGTCGTCGCGCCGATCGTCGCCCTCATCCCGACTGCCGCGTGGCTGGGGCGCGGAATCGCCGACGGCGCACGGGACCGTCCGGTGAAGAACCTGGGGGCCATGATCCAGGTGGCGGTGGTGACAGTGGTGCTCTTGGTGGTGTTCGGCGCCCTGTTCGCCGGCGCCGACGCGACGTTCGAGTCGTTGCTGAGCACTGTGTTGCCGGACGTCGGCGACACCGAGGTGGGCCCCAGTGTCGTCATCGGTCTTGTCATCGGAGGAGCCACCGCGATCGGGATCTACCTGCGCTACGCCCGACCACGTCTGGCGGACCGGTCGCCGCGCACGTCGGCCGAGCCGTGGATGTGGGCCGTTCCCACCGGCACCGTGCTCGTCTTGTACATCGTCTTTCTGATCACCCAGGCACGGGCGATGTTCGGTGGCGACGACTACGTGCAGGAGACGGCGGGACTGACCTACGCGGACTACGCGCGCACCGGATTCTGGCAACTCTTCGCCGTCACGGCGCTCACCATCCTGGTCGTGTCGATCGCCTGGCAACGCGCGGACCGCAGCACGTCCGCCGGGCGGGTACTGATGCGGACGATCCTCGGCGGACTCTGCATCGCGGCGCTTGCCGTCGTGGCCTCGGCGTTGCACCGGATGAACCTCTACATGGACACCTTCGGCGCCACCCGGCTGCGCGTGGGTGTGATGGCAACAGAGCTGTGGCTCGGAGCCGTCCTCGTTGCCCTGGTCATTGCCGGCGCCGGCCTCGGCACCCGCCAATTGCCAAGAGCTCTGGGGTTTCTCACCATCGTCGCCGCATTGTCGTTCGCGGCCTACAACCCGGACGAACAAATCGCGCAGGCCAACGTCGACCGCTTCGAGCGAACCGGCAAGGTCGACCTGACCTACCTGGCGAACCTGTCCCCCGATGCCACCGAAGCGCTGCTGGGGCTGCCCGTCGACCTCCACGAGTGCGTCCTGCGTGGCATCGGGCGCGACCTTGCGGACGAACACGGACCCACGGCATTCAATGTGGGACGACACGAGGCGCGCGAAGCACTTGTACGCCGCGAGCCAGGTTCTGTCGCTGCCCCGGTCAGCTGCGCGCCCCGCTAACTTACTCGCCGGTAAGATGCCGTCATGACATCTCCCGTCCAGCCCCCTCGAAGCAGCCCCACCCATCGTTTCCGTCAGAAGCTCCCCGCAGGGCGGCTGGGCTCGGTGCTGTTCTCGATCGGGATGTGTGTGCGGGTCCCCTACTTCGCGACCATCGTCCCGTTCGTGAAGACGATGGAACCCGGCAGATGCGAGGTCGTCGCGCCGAAGTGGTTCGGCGTCCACAACCACCTCGGTACGTTCCACGCCATCGCGGCGTGCAATCTCGCCGAGGTCGCTATGGGAATGCTGATGGAGGCCACCGTGCCCAGCACGCACCGCTGGATCCCGAAAGGGATGGAGAGTCGCTACCTCGCCAAGGCCACCACCGGTCTGCATGCGGTCGCGACACTGTCCGAGCCCGTCGACTTCGCGGAATTGACCGAGGGATGCGAGGTGCCGGTGGACATCACGATCACCGACCACGACGGCGTCGAAGTGGTCCACTGCACCATCACCACTTGGGTGACGCCGTCATGAACCTCGGGTGACCGCTTCTGGCGTTCCGTCGCCGTGCCGACTGCCGAAATTGGTCTTAGGCTTCTCAAATGAACGGTCAGCCGAGAAATATCGGGGTGGAAGAGGAGTTCCACCTCGTTGATCTCCGCACCCGCCGGTTGACTCCACGAGCACCTGAACTGCTCGAGGCCCTGCCGCATACGGGTGGCTATGTGGAGGAGTTGCAGCGCTGCGTCATCGAGGTGAACAGCGCTGTGTTCAGCAGGCTCTCGTCGTTGCGTGATGATCTGCGTGAGCACCGTGCGGTCTTGGCGGACACGGCCCGCGAACTCGGGATCGGAGTGGTGGCCGCGGGCGCCATGCCACTGGCGGTCCCCACCGAACTCCAGGTCACCGAGACCCCGCGCTACCGCCAGATGCTGGCCGACTACCAACTTCTCGCCCGGGAACAGCTCATCTGCGGAACCCAGGTCCACGTCGATGTCGCCGATCGCGACCAGGCGGTCCAGGTCGCGTGGCGACTGTCGCCACACGTGCCGACCTTGCTGGCGCTGTCCGCGAGTTCACCGTTCTGGGCCGACGGCACCGACACCGGCTATGCCAGCTCACGCACACTCGTCTGGCAACGTTGGCCCACCACCGGCCCGTTTCTCCGTCTCGATTCCGCCGCTCACTACGACGCAGAGATCCAACGCTTGATCGACACCGGGGTCATCACCGACCCGGGAATGGTCTATTACGACGTGCGGCCCTCGGCGAGGCAGCCGACACTCGAACTCAGGGTCTGCGACAGCTGTCCATCCGTCGACACCGTCGCACTCGTCGCCGGCCTGTTCCGGGCACTGGTGCAGCACGAGATCACCGCCATGGCCCACGGCGAACCCGGCGTCGAGGTGTCACCCACGATCTATCGGGCGGCGCTGTGGCAGGCTGCGCGGTCCGGCTTGGAGGGAGACCTCGTCGACATGGTCGCCGCCAAACCGCGTCCGGCCGAGGACATGGTGCGCGAACTGGCGTCGATGCTGCAGCCGGAACTGGAGTCCTGCGGCGACTGGGAGACCGTGACCGAGCTCATCGACCAGGCGATCGGGGTCGGCAGCTCGTCAGCCAGGCAACGACGTGCGCTGCGGCGGCGTGGACATCTGTCGGACGTGGTGGACAGTCTGATCACCGAGACCGCCGGGGCCGCCCCACCCCCGCCGACCGTCGCCGATCCCGCCAACCCGATGCTCCACAGCTACGCCGCACGCCACGACAACCCCCAACCCGATTTCTACGACGAGGTGTTCGACGCCGACGGCCGGGTACGGCGCGCCTACCGCGGGGTCCTCGACACGCTGACCACCCTGGGCCCGGTCACCCTGCGTAACCGGCAACACCACATGGAGAGCGAGCAGAGCGCGGGCGGGATGACCTTCCGGGTCAGCGGCCAGAACCGAGCACAGATTTTCTCACTCGACGCGGCGCCCCGGATCATCGAGGCCGACACCTGGGAGCGGGTGTCGAAGGGGCTGCGACAGCGCGCGCTCGCCCTCAACGCCTTCCTCCTGGACGTCTACGGCGACCAGGAGATCATCTCCGAGGGCGTCATCCCGCCGGAGATCCTGGACCGGGCCCCTGGGTACCGAAGTGCAGGCAATGCCCCACGGTGGCAACGGGTTCGGACCCACATCAGCGGGACCGATCTGGTGTCGACCGGACCGGGCGAGTTCTGTGTCCTGGAGGACAACCTGCGGGTGCCCTCGGGCGTCGCCTACGCGATCTCAAACCGCGCTCTGATGACGCGGTTCCTCGGCGAGATCAGGTGTCACGACGAGATCCTGCCGGTCGACACCATGCCGCAGATGATCGCCGAGACCCTGGGCGCCGCGCGTCCACCACGCGGCGATCCGAACGGCGCGATCGTGGTCCTCAGCGCCGGGTGGGAGGACTCGGCGTGGTTCGAGCACACGATGATCGCCGAACGCGCGGGGCTGGCCGTGGTGGACACCGGCGACCTACGTGGTGACGGTAACCGGATCGTGGCGCGGATCCACGGTAAGGACGTGCCGCTCAGCGTCATCTACGCCCGCATGGACGAAGACATGCTGCTCTCGTCGACAGGATCCGATGGTGCACCCCTGCGGCACCCGTTCCTCCGCGCGCTCGGAGCCGGAACGCTCGCGATCGCCAACGCGCTCGGCAACGGCATCGCCGACGACAAGGCCGTGTACGCATTCGTCCCGGCGATGATCCGGTACTACCTGGGTGAGGAGCCGGCCATCGACCAGATCCCCACCTGGCTGTGTGCCGAGCGCGATCAGCGCGACCACGTGCTCTCCCGCCTGGACGAGATGGTCGTCAAACCGATCGACGGCCTCGGCGGCTCAGGGGTGATGATCGGACCCGAGGCCAGCGAACAGGAGCTGGCCGAGCGGCGCAAAGACCTGATCGGGCACCCGGAAAGGTTTGTCGCACAAGACGTTGTCCGGTTGTCCACCCACCCGACATTCGACGGCCAGGGGCTCTACCCGCACCACGTGGACCTCCGTGCGTTCGTTCATCTACGGGCCGACGGGGACGGCAACGTCTCGGCCCACATGGCGCCGGCGGCCCTCACCAGGGTCGCCCCCTCGGGCAGCATGATCGTCAACTCTTCCCGTGGCGGAGGCGGCAAGGACACGTGGATTCTCAGCGGATCGTCGCGGGACCATGCGTGCCCGCAGACCCCAACCGAGAGGCGGTAGCGAATGTGCGGCATCAGCGGGGAGATCACCTGGGGCGGCGAGCGGCCCGACCTCGCGGCCGTCGCAGCCATGACCGAGACGATGACCGCCCGCGGACCCGACGGCGAGGGTGCCTACCTCCACCGCAACGTGGCCCTCGGACACCGGCGACTGGAGATCATCGACCTCTCCGGCCGAGGTGCACAACCCATGGTCGACACCGCTCTGGGTCTGTCGCTGGTGTTCAACGGCTGCATCTACAACTATCGCGAGCTGCGCGATGAACTCACGGGCCACGGCTACTCCTTCTTCTCGACCGCCGACAGTGAGGTGATCCTCAAGGCGTTCCATCGCTGGGGCGCCGACTGCGTCCAGCATTTCAAGGGCATGTTCGCGTTCGCGATCGTCAACACCGACACCGGTGAGCTGACGCTGGCCCGCGACCGCCTCGGCATCAAACCCCTGTACATCAGCGAGACAGCGTCGCGGCTGCGCTTCGCATCGTCCATCCCGGCACTGCTGCGCGCCGGAGGCGTCGACACCTCGATCGACCGCGTCGCGTTGCACCACTACTTCACGTTCCATTCGGTGGTGCCCGCGCCGCACACCATGTATGCCGGTGTCCGCAAGTTGCCGCCCGCCACGGTTCGCACCATCAGGGCTGATGGCACGTCCACCGAGAAGCGGTACTGGGAACCGGTTTTCGAGCCTCATCCGGATCGCGCGGACTGGGACGAAGCGCAATGGGGCAAAGCCCTGATCGACTCCCTGCGGGTGGCGGTTCGCCGGCGGATGGTCGCCGACGTCCCGGTCGGCGTGCTGCTCTCGGGCGGTATCGACTCGTCGCTGGTCGTCGCGCTGCTCGCCGAGCAGGGACAGCGCGACCTCGCGACGTTCAGCATCGGATTCGACTCGGCCGGTGGAGAATCCGGCGACGAATACGAATACTCCGACCTCATCGCGAGCACGTTCAAAACCGACCACCACAAGATCCACATCGGCACCGACCGTCTGCTCCCCGCCATCGGAGGTACCGTCGCCGCGATGAGCGAGCCGATGGTCAGCCACGACTGTGTGGCGTTCTACCTGTTGTCCCAGGAGGTCAGCAAGTCGATCAAGGTGGTGCAGTCGGGACAGGGCGCCGACGAGATCCTCGGCGGCTACGACTGGTATCCGCCTCTTGAGAACACTCCGCGTGAAGATGTCACGAAGGCCTACGCCTCGGTGTTCTTCGACCGTTCACACCACGAGCTGAACACGTTGTTGCGCAGCGACTATCGCCTGGAACACGACCCCAGTTGGCAGTTCGCCTCCGAGCATCAGAACGCCCCGGGCGCCGCCACAGCCGTAGACGCGGCCCTACGGCTCGACACCACCGTGATGCTGGTGGACGACCCGGTCAAACGCGTCGACTCGATGACCATGGCGTGGGGTCTGGAAGGTCGCGTCCCCTTTCTCGATCACGAGTTCGTCGAACTCGCGGCCACGTGCCCACCGGGGCTCAAACTGGCGCACGGCGGCAAAGGGGTACTCAAGGAGGCCAGCCGCGCCCTGTTGCCTGCTGAGGTCATCGACCGCACGAAAGGGTACTTCCCTGTCCCCGGCATCCGCCACCTCGACGGTGGAGTCCTCGACCTGGTCCAGGACACCTTGCGCGCCGAGTCGGCGCGTCGTCGGGCGTTGTACGAAGACGACGCCGTCGCCGCGCTGCTGGCTGCCCCGAATCGGACTCGCACCACCCTGGGCTCGAACGCGCTGTGGCAGGTAGCCATGCTGGAGATGTGGCTACAAACCATGGAGTCGATGACAGGCGCGCCGGGGTCGAGGTGACACCGGCGGTCACAGGCAGCTCTGCGCAGGGCACGTCGGCTGCGACGACTTCGGACGACACCCGTCAGCGCCACAGCTACGGTGCGTCGGTGTCGCCGGGAGGAAAGGCGCTCGCCTACATCCTGGACGACGGCACTGGGTACCCGCGGGCAGTGCAGCGATCTCTCAGCAGGGCGGGCGCCGGACCGCTGCGGATGGTCGATCTGCCGTGCACCGGGCCGGTACGCACACTGATCCACTCCGCGGACGGGCACTGGCTGGCGTGCGAGGTCGCGCCCGGAGGCGGCGAACACCATCAGGTGTGGGTGGTGACCACCGATCCCCACGACACCGCCGCCCACCGGGTGGCGGCCGCCGACGACTACGCGACGGTCGAGCTGATCGGGTGGGACGTGAACCGGGTGCAACTCACCGCGACCGAGGCCGACGGAACCGCCCACGCTCTCATCGCCGATCCTCTGTCGCAGTACGTCATCGACCTCGATGCCCGGGTGGGTGGGCACTTGGTCGATTCGTGGAAGGACGCCGCCCTGCTGCGGGTGGGACCACGCGGGTATCGGGACATGTTGCTGCTGCGCAGAGACAATCGGCGTTCGGCGCAGTCCGATCCGCACGCCACGACCATCACCCCGCTGCTCCCCAACGACACCGGGGCGACGACCGACCGGGGTGTGATTCTCGACCAGGGCTACCAGCACTCGTCCCTGCTCTTCCCCGGCCTCGGCCTGCCGAAGCTTCACAAGGACCTCGACAGCGTGCAGGCTTTGGTGCGCAGCGACTTCGACGCCAAGTTCCCCCGACTGCTCGGTATCGAGTCCGCGCGGGAGGGTATCCGGTTCGCGGTCATCGCCGAGCGGCCGGACTGCGGCTTGGACGAGTTCGCGCTCAGCTACGACCAGAGCACCCTGGCCATCCTGTGGAACAACAAGGGCCGCAGCGAGTTACAGGTGATGACGTTGCCCGACCGCACGCTGCACCCACCAATCGAGTTGCCCGGTGCGGTCGTCAGCGAATTGTCGATCAGTACAACGGGTTCCCTGATCGCGATGACCGTGCAGGGACCCGACCTCCCTCCCGAGGTGGGTCTGGTGAACTGGCGTGAGGCGCATTGGACTCCTCTTGACCACCCCGATGCCGCCAACAACCACAGCGCCACGGATCACCGCGGCACAAACCAGCCCGACCACGTCGAGTTCTTCGCCCGCGACGGGATGCCGTTGTCTGGCTGGCTCTATCACCCGGATGAGTCGGCGTCCCGGGCCGCTCGTGCGCGGCGGGCGGGCCAGGATGGGGGCTCCGGCGCACAACCGGCACTCATCTACTTCCACGGCGGACCCGAAGCCCAGGCCCGGCCCGACTACAGCTTCTTGTTCCCCGCCCTACTCGAGGCAGGCATCACCGTCCTCGCGGCGAACGTGCGCGGCTCGGGAGGTTCTGGCCGGCTGTTCGCCCACGCGGACGACCGGTACGGCAGATATGCCGGGATCAACGATGCCGCGGACTGCGCGGCTTTCCTCATCCGCGAAGGTTATGCCGACCCGAGCCGGATCGCTTGTGCGGGAAGGTCGTATGGCGGATACCTCACCTTGGCATGTCTGACCTTCCACGCCGAGACGTTCGCGGCCGGCGTGGCGATCTGCGGGATGAGCGACCTTCAGTCGTTCTACGAGAACACCGAACCATGGATCGCGGTGGCCGCCTACACGAAGTACGGACATCCCGACGCCGACCGGGAACTGTTGCGCGACCTGTCGCCCATTCATCGCATCTCCGAGCTACGTGCGCCGCTGCTGGTGATCCATGGCCGACACGACACCAACGTCCCGGTCAGTGAATCCGAGCAGGTCGTCGAGTCCGCTCGCGCACACGGGCAGAAGGCCGATCTGATCCTCTTCCCCGACGAGGGGCACGAAATCGTGAAACGGGACAATCAGCGTGTGCTCACCGAGGCCCTGCGAGACTGGGTGCTCGACGCATTCGCCACACCCGGCTCACCCGGCACCGATAGCCGGTAGCCGGTAGCCGCTAGCCACCCGTCACAGAGGAAACCGTGTCCACACACCAGTCGCAGCCACCGTTGGTCTCGTACCTGAGCGGCGAGCGCTCGGGGTCGGCGCAGGCGAGTGTGCTTGGCGATCTGCGGCGGGTGATCCTCGACGGCAGCGCAGCGCCGGGTACCGCCATCCCGGTCGGTGAGGTGGCAGATCTGTTCGGTATCAGCGCGATCCCGGTGCGTGAGGCGCTCAAGACCTTGATCGGCGAAGGCCTCGTGGGCCATCAGACCGGCGGAGGTTACTTCGTCGCGCAGCTCACCCTCACCGAGTTGAAAGAGATCTACTTCGTCCGGGGTGTCCTCGAGCAGGCCGCCCTGAGCCGAGCATGCGAGCTGGCCACCGACGACGACCTGGACCGCGCACGCAGACAGCACGAGGCACTGCAGGAAGCGACCATCGCCGGCGACAGGCGCGCGTACCACGTGCATTCGCGTCTGTTCCATCGAGCACTCGCGGCGCCGTGCGGCATGCTTCGCCTGCTCAACATGTTCGACTCCACATGGGACATCACCGAACCGTTCCAGGTGATGCAGCGCGCGACCGGGCCCACCCAGCTGCAACTGCACAGCGACCACGAGAAGATGATCGACGCCATGGCCAGGCGTGACGCGGACGGCTTGATCTCGATCGCACAGGCCCACCATCGCCGGCTCGAATCGGTGATCATCGAGACCGCCGCCGAGCTGAACGTGGCTCGTGAGGATCAACCACCGGTTCGCTGATTCGCCCGCAATTGGCGCTCTACCAGAGCGTTTTCGGTCGGTGCTCGCAGAATATATCGCATTCCCTGGCGTTGTCCCGGCCGATTTGTCACGTACGTAATCAGGGTGCAACACGGCGAACTTAGGTTTTTCTCAGCCGCACAGGAACTCCGAAACGGTTCGAAACGACTCGAGGATGCCGCCCATGACAAACGTCAAGACTCCAGGTTCTGAACCCGAGATACCGACCAATCACAACAATGCAGCGGGCGAGAGCGTCATCAAGCTCGGTTACGACCAGCGCCTCACCAATGAGGATCTAGCGCCACTGCGCCACCAGACGTGGACCTGGTACAACATCTTCGCGTTCTGGATGTCCGATGTGCACAGCGTCGGTGGATATGTCTTCGCGGGCAGCCTGTTTGCGCTGGGCATCGCCGCGTGGCAGGTCTTGGTTGCCCTGGTGATCGGCATCGTGATCGTCAACCTGCTCTGCAATCTCGTCGCCAAACCGTCCCAGCAGGCGGGCGTGCCCTATCCGGTGACGACCCGCGTTGCCTTCGGTGTCCGCGGCGCCAACATCCCGGCCATCATCCGCGGTCTGATCGCAGTGGCCTGGTACGGGATCCAGACCTATCTCGCCTCGGTGGCGTTCGGTCTCCTCGCTCTCAAGTTCTGGCCGTCACTCGAGAAGTACAGCGAGAGTGGCGACATGGCCTTCCTCGGTCTGTCGCCACTCGGCTGGGCCGGCTTCATGCTCATGTGGGTCCTGCAGGCGATCGTCTTCTGGAACGGCATGGAGACCATCCGTAAGTTCATCGACTTCTGCGGGCCCGCGGTCTATGTGGTCATGGTCATCCTCGCCGGCTACCTCATCTGGAAGGCCGGCTGGGACAACGTCAGTTTCGATCTGTCGGTCGGCCCCAGCAAAACAGGGTGGGCATCGATCACCGCTCTGATCAGTGCCATCGCCCTTGTGGTGTCGTACTTCTCGGGCCCGATGCTCAACTTCGGCGACTTCTCCCGCTACGGCAAGTCCTACAGCGAGGTCAAGAAGGGCAACTTCTGGGGACTGCCGGTCAACTTCTTGTTCTTCTCGATCCTGGTGGTGTGCACCGTGTCCGCGGGCGCCACGGTGATCGGTACGGACGACGCGGGCAACATCATCACCGATCCGGTGCACATCGTCGACAAGATCGACAACACCACTGCTGCCGTCCTGGGTGTGCTGACATTCGCCATCGCGACCATCGGGATCAACATCGTCGCCAACTTCGTCTCCCCCGCATTCGACTTCTCGAATGTGGCGCCGACCAAGATCACCTGGCGAGCAGGCGGAATGATCGCGGCGGTCGGTTCCATCCTCATCACCCCGTGGAACCTGTACAACAATCCCGACGCCATCCACTACACACTCGACACCCTGGGCGCGGTCATCGGGCCACTGTTCGGGATCCTGATCGCCGACTTCTACCTCATCAAGAAACAGAGAATCGAGGTGGACGACCTGTTCACGATGAACGAGAACTCGATGTACTACTTCCGCGGAGGCGTGAACCCGGTTGCGGTGGTGGCGACCATCGTCGCGGCGCTGGTCCCCATCGGCGTGGTCATCTGGGGCACCAGCTACCAGGCCAGCTTCACCTGGTTCATCGGTGCGGCAATCGGATTCGTCATCTACATGCTGGGTATGAAGTTGCTTCCCACCGAGCTGATCTATGGCACACGGACCCCGGCGACCGAGTCGTCCGAGGCACCCGCCATCTGACCGGGTCGAACCGATCCAATCCTTCGATCGCGGGTGACCGGCTGCGTCGGCAGCCGGTCACCCGGGCGGTCCTCGTGCCGGGACAGGAATACTGGTTGTCGTGCGTATCAGCGTCATAAACCCCAATACGACCGTGTCGATGACCGAGCAGATCGCGGCCGCGGCGCGGTCGGTGGCGGCGCCGGAAACCGAGATCGTCGGCGTCACGTCCTCGATGGGGCCCGCCTCGATCGAGTCGCACTACGACGAGGCCTTGTCCGTTCCCGGCGTCATCGAGGCAATTGTGCGCAGTGAGCGCAGCGAGCATCCCGCCGACGCCTACGTGCTGGCCTGCTTCGGCGACCCCGGACTCGATGCAGCCCGCGAAGTGGCCTCCGTTCCCGTGGTCGGTATCGCCGAAGCCGCGATGCACGCCGCGTCGTTGCTCGGTCGCACCTTCTCGGTGGTCACCACGTTGGGCAGAACGATCGGTCGCGCCGAGGAGCTCGCCGAACGGTACGGACTCGCTGGCCGCTGCCGCGGCATCCACGCGTGCGAGATCCCGGTGCTCGAACTCGAGACCAATCCGGACACCGCAGGCATCCTGGTGGACGCGTGCCGTTCGGCCGCCGAAACGGACGGCAGCGACGCGATCGTCTTGGGTTGTGCCGGTATGGCCGATCTCGCACAGGTCATCAGCGCCAAGATCGGCATTCCTGTTGTCGACGGAGTTGCCGCGGGCACCTTATTGGTCCAGTCATTGGTCACCATGAGTCTGCGACCCCGGAACACGGGCGAGCTCGCACCGCCGATCCCGAAGGTCTACAACGGCCTGCTCGAGCCTTTCGGGCGTGGTGCGATCAGTTGATCGACGGCGTGAGGTCCGTGTCGACGATGCGCGAGAGCAATGCGGTGACCACACCCGCCATCTCATACGGATCGTCGATCACGCCGAGGCCGGGAAGAGTGTGCATCACGGCCGCATACACCGCTGCGTTGTCGTCGAGACCGAGCTCAGCGGTCAACAAGCGATATTCCTCGACGACCATGTGGAGGCGTCCATAGGTGACACGGCTTCCACCGTATTGCGCGGCCACTCGATCCGGCACACTTGCCGCGGTCTTCGCGATGACGGAGAGTGCGGGAACACCCGCTTCCGCCGGACGTTCGGACGCCGAAATCGTATCGCTCACGAGGATCTCCGCTTTCGCTCTTCTCTCGCCGGTGGCGAGGTGGATTAAGGGTGCCACACGCACAGAAATGTCGGATGGGCTGTTCATTGCGCAGGCACCTTGTCTATTTATGACCTTGATCACTGCAGGTGACAGAGTTGCCGCTGAACTTCACGAGGATCTAAATAAGTGAGCGTCACGGTCAATTTCGCGCTTTGCTTTTTGTTTGCATTCGCGAATGAACAGACGCCACTGCCGGATTGACATGTAATACTCCTGATTCATGACCTCCCCCACCTTGTCGCTGGTCATTCCTGCGTACAACGAAGCCGATTCGATCGGTTGGCTACTCGAGTCCCTGATGACCGAATTGGACCAGCTCGACGAGATCATCGTCGTCGACAACAACTCCACAGATGAGACGCCGCAGATCGTCGCCGGGTTCACCGACCGCATCGCCCAATTGCGTGTCGTCACCGAGAAACGGCCAGGCGTCATCGCCGCGCGCAATGCAGGTTTCGACAGCGCGACCGGCGACATCATCGGAAGGATCGACGCCGACGCCAGAGCGAAACCCGGTTGGGCCCGCGCGGTCCGCGAGTTCTTCGCAACTGCCGACGAGACAATCGGTGCGGGCACCGGCTTCTTCGACCAATACGACATGCCCCTGCAATGGGTGCACAGGAAGTTGTTGACCGTCGCGCTGAAATCGGCCGACAAAAAGGGCGGCGACCTTCCGTCGCTGTTCGGTGCGAACATGGCAATCCGTCGGACAACCTGGGAGCAGATCCGCCCGATCCTGCTCGACCAGAACGGAATCTTCGACGACCTCGACATCACGTTGTGTGTGACCGAGGTCGGCCAGCGCAGCGTGTTCGTCCCAGGCATGGACATCAGCGCCTCGGGGCGCCGCATGCTCTCCAGCGTGGAGGTGTACCGCAAGTTCACCGACTACATGCCCGCCACCTACGAGGCGCGCGGCATGCACGAGCAAGCTCGCAGGTCTGTGGCCAACGTCCGGACGATGCGGGTGCTGCATCGCATCTTCTGGTTGCCGTCACGCGCCTGGGACCCGGTCAAAGGCCGGTACTCGCTGAAACAGCTGTTCTCCAAACACAAGACGCGGGTCCTTCCGTACGCGTCGTCCTGACCACCTGGCGTTTGGTGGCATCCCGGCATCATCGCGTAAACTCTCAATGAGAAGTTGAGACTTTACGATCGGATGAGGGGCTGGGTTTGCTGCGAACGCTGGATCGACGATGGCTGACGGGACGAATCGTCCTTGTATGCGTGGCAATGATGTGGCTGGGGTCGACCGCACTCGCAGCGCCTGCGACGGGTGCACCTGCACCGACGGCTACCGGCGAATCACCCGAGGGTGCCAATGACTGGTCCTGTAACCCCAGCGCGGCACATCCCCGTCCGGTTGTCCTGGTCCACGGGACGTGGGCCGATATGGCGACGACATGGAAGGCGCTTTCTCCGGCGCTCAAGGCCGAGGGGTACTGCGTCTTCGCTCTCAACTACGGAACAAGGGCGCCTGGCACGCGCCAGAATCTCCTCGATCTCGTCGGCGGCGACACCATCGAGCGGTCGGCCCGCAGTCTCGGCGATTTCGTGTCCCGCGTACGCACCGCGACCGGGGCACCGCAGGTCGATGTGGTCGGGCACTCCCAAGGCGCACTGGTCGCGCGGTCGTACCTGAAGTCGGGCGGTGGCTCCGATGCCGTTCGTCCTGAACGCAACATCGTCCACACCCTGGTCAGCCTTGCCGGCACCAACCAAGGAACGAGCTTCAGCATCAATCAACAGCTCGGTGCGATCGCCGAGATGCTCGGAATCCCGGTGGTCAAGCTTGCCGCCGCAACGGTGGGGCCCTCGTACATCGAGCAGATGGCGGGCTCGCCGTTCCTTCGCGAACTGGCCGCCGGCGGGGACACCCGTCCCGGGGTCGACTACGTGGCGGTCGGTACCAAGCAGGACACTATGGTGACGCCACCGGAGCACTCGTTCCTCAAGCCGGTTCCGGGCGCGACCGTGAAGAACGTGTGGGTGCAGGACGGTTGCGAGAGCGCTGAGGCCGACCACATGGAGGTCACCAGCAGCCCACGTTCGGTGTGGATCACCCTCGCCGCCCTCGACCCGGGATATGCGCCGACACATCCGGCACCGTGCCCCTGATGCCAGACCGATGACCCGCGCCGGGAGAGACGTCAGAGCAGGGTTGTGACGATCTGCGCGGCCTCGTCGAAGTCTCGTGCGAGATGGGTGCCGGGAGCAGATCCGAGATAGTCCCGGTAGATGGCCGAGATCTTCTTGTTGGCGTTGTCCACCATCACCACCGGCTTGTCGAGCAGAACCGAGAAGACCGCTGCGTGGAGCCGGTCGGTGACCACAACCTTGCCCTCGGACAGGATGTCCACCGCGTTGCGGATGATCAGATCGCACTGGTAATCGAACGCCCACCGGGCGAACGGATAGGCCCGCACCCGGACCCGCGGCACCTTGTGGATCGCCGAGTTCACCAGGCTGACCGGCCACCACTTGAAGTTGTCCGCTACCGATGCATGCCACTCGGTCCGCGGCACACCCGCAAACGCCCGGCCGACATCGTCTTTCTCGTGCATTGATTCTTGATCCCGACGTTTGAGCATCACGACGTCGCGACTCGGTTTCCCTACCGGTGGCAGCGGTCCGGCTCCAAATGCCAGGTCGGGACAGTAAACCACCCGATTATCGGGAAATAATTCGCGGGTCATCTCCCAGCCCACCCTGTCGCGGATCATCAGTGTCAGATCCCGATGCCGCGAGTACACGGCCTGCGCACGCTCCAGCGCAGATTTGTCGAGAAAGTCGATCGTCTGCGGCATCTGGATGATTTTCCGGTCAGGATTCTCTTCGATCACCCGTTCACGAAATAGCTGGAATCGGTCATACCGGTCCCCGAAATTCCCACCACCCTGCAACAACAGCGGGCCCGTCGGCAGTCGACGCGACAGGGCGGCGCGGTCATAGGTGTGGGTCGCACAGACATATGCGGGATCGATCCCCAGCCGGTCGAGGTACGCCAGTTGCCCGCGATAGATGAGGAGGTCACCGGAATTGAAGTGATTGGGGTAGTCCAAAACGGCCACCCGATCACCCGGGATCTCCGCCCGCAAAATGTCTGCGGTCTCCTGTTCGATCTGGTCTACAACTGTCGTCACGCGGACATCCTTCTGTCAGGGGCCTGCCCCCTCGGGCGGCGCCGGAGTGGACGGTTTCGGTATCAGGCGATCGGCCGGTCTTCTCGATCGGCGAACAGTCGCCTGATGCTGTGCTTGCGCGTCACCGGATCGTACGTACGGGTGGGTACCCAGAACGCGAGATACATCGTCCGCGCGATCCACACATTGATCCACGACGCCCGGGCTCGTGACCGGTCCCCGTGCAGCTCCCATGTCCGGGGAACGCCCCGGGTGAACTGCCAGTACAACTTTCGGCTCGTCAGCATCCGCCGACCGGACACCTGCACCCGCATGCCCTCGATCACGGCAATCTTCCGACCGACAGCACCCAACGCGATCGAGATGTCCAGATCCTCCCAAATCCCCGGCTCGTCATGGGTCAGCGACCCGATCTGCTCCCACACCTCGCGCCGAATCGCCATGTTGGCCCCATACACGCCAGGAGACTGTTTGATCTCCTCACCCTCCCCTTTCCGCGACGTGGTCGCGATCCGCATCAGAGCGCGGTGCACCCCTTGAAGAGGCATGTCGTACTGGGTGAACGGGCCCACGGCCGCGCCGAACTCGGGGCCCGCGGACGCGAAGAACGTATCGATCGCAGCGGCCCACCCCGGCTCGACGATAGTGTCCGCGTCGATCCGTGCGATGACCTCGCTCGTGGCCGACGCCAGCCCGCGGTCGCGAGCGGGCACGATCCCCTGACGACTCTCGTCGAGTAGTCGGATCTTCTGGACGGTCGCTTGATGAGCGGCCACTACGTCGGCTGTTTTATCGGTCGAATTGTTATTGACCACAACTATCTCCGCAATGTCGTCGATTTGTTCGACGAGATTGTCCAGACACCGACCGATCGAAACTTCCTCGTTGAATGCTGGTATCACCACTGAAATGGACACAGCTCCCCCTCGCCTCGACGACCTCAATAGACAATTGGCTGCACAATGCTCCACATGCCATGCATCTCTTGAAAAGCGGCGCGCAAAACAAATGCGCGTCGGGACTCACTTTACGAGATTAGGGGATGCACGTGTAATTGCCCCGCATTTCGCCTAACGCTCGTATGAACGTACGGATATCGACGCGGCCGCCGCAGATCGCGCGCGAGTTTCGCGAGCCGAGCGAGGAGTGCGCTCGCCGTACCGGCCAAAGCTCGCCCTGCAGATAGTGCAAGGGCGAGTTTCGCGAGCCGGGCGTCGGGTGCGCTCGCCGTACCGGCCAAAGCTCACTCTGCAGACGTCGCAAGAGCGAGTTTCGCGAGCCGCGCGTAAGGTTCGCTCGCCCTACCGGCCCACGCTCGGTCTGCGGAGGACGCGACGGCGAGTTTCGCGAGCCGCGCGTAGGGTGCGCTCGCCCTACCGGCACAAGCTCAGTCTGCAGAGGACGCGACTGCGAGTTTCGCGAGCCGAGCGTCGGGAGCGCTCGCCCTACCGGCCCACGCTCAGCCGACAGACCGAGCGGGGGGCGACACCCCCGGATGCCGCCGTCTGGCTCAGCGACCGGCCAGGCTCCTCAGAGCGAACAGCCAGTGCTCCATCAACTCGTCGAGGTCCTCGGGGTCGATGGCATCGGCGATATACGTGACGAAGGCGCGCACGACCGGCCCATCCGGTGTGTCGGTGGCCATCGACTGGATGTCGATCTCGGCCTGCGCCGGCATCCTGTTCCCTCGTGCCATCACATCGCTGTCCGTGCTGCCCAACTGCGGCCCGCGCACGTCCGGGAACCACGGCGCTGCCGCGATCTCGTCGGCGATGTCGCCGCCCGGGACGGTCCCGATGTAGTTGAACACGATCTGCGGCTCGGGCAGCGCAGCCAGAGTTGCAGCCGATTCCGGGTCGAGATAGCGCAGCATGCCGTAACCGATGCCCCGGTCCGGGTTCGCCGCCATCGCCTCGCTGGTCCGGTTCAACACCTCGCGGGCGATGTCGGGCCGTTCGAAGAGCGCGGCCATGTCGATGCCGGACAGGTCGATCCTCGCGGGGAACATCGACGTGAACCAGCCGACCGTCCGGGACAGGTCAGCACCGGGCACCACGTCTTCCTGACGTCCGTGACCCTCGAGGGTCAGCAGTGCACTGGGCACCTCGATGCCGCGGTCCCGTCGCCAACCGACCACCGCTGCGGACAGGCCTGCAACCAGCTGATCGGCCATTGTCGTCCCGTCGCCCGTGGCGCTCATCAGTGGCTCGACGATGTCGGCCGGGATCTCGACGGAGGTCCTGGTGAGCAGGTCGGTCCGGTCACGGTCGAGGTCGAGTCGGCGACTGCCCAGATCCGGGTCGTCACCGTCGAGGATTGACGTCCAGTACTCGAGCTCGCCTCGCCGGTCCGCGACTCGCGCATGCTGGCCCGCAGTCCAGTCCCGCCACGTCGTTCCCGCGTCGGGAAGCTCCACGGGAGCGCCTGCTGAGATCTGCGAGCCCGCGGTGGCGATGTCCGCCACCAGGACTCGCCACGACACCGCGTCCACCACAAGGTGGTGGGCGACGATCAGCAGCCTGCCGGCCACACCCGGCCCCGCGTCCAGCCAGGCGAGTCGCAGCATGACGCCGTCCTCAGGGGCGAGCCGGTCCATCTCCTCGAACAGCGCCTCGCGCAGGGCGTTCTGGTATTCAGGCGCACCCGGGCGGCTGTCGTCCGACAGGTTCACGCGACGCAGCAACGAGTGCACGTTCACGCTTCCGGGTGCACCGATGAGCAATGCCTCGGCCTCGCGATCAAGGCGGGACCGCAGGATGTCGTGGGTGTCGATGACCGCGCCCATGGTGGCCGCGATCTGGTCTGCCGTCACGTCGGCAGGAAGGTTCACCACCATCGGCATCACGAACCTGCGGGTGTCTCCGCCGCGTTCGATCATGCGCGCTGCGGCGGGACTGAGCGGGGCCAGCGTCGGATCGCCGAGCGTGGCAACGGGTTCAGCACTCGCGGCCGCCGTCTCATCCGTGTCGGACGCGGCGGCTGCACGATCCACCGCAGCAGCGAGCGCGACGATCGTGCGGTGCTCCAGCACATCCCGGGCGGTGAAGTGCACTCCGGCTGACCGCGCCCGGCTGACGAGCTGCATCGCGAGGATGCTGTCGCCGCCGAGTTCGAAGAACGAGTCGTCGGCACCCACAGACTCGGCACCCACCAGCTCGCCGACGATGCGACAGAGAACTTCCTCGGTCGGGGTCGACGGTGCCCGGCCCGCAGCCAGAGTGGCCTCGGGTAGTGGCAGTTCACGTCGTGCGATCTTGCCCGACCGGCTGCGCGGGAACTCCTCCAGCGGAACGATGACCTCGGGCACCATGTACGGCGCGAGGGTGCGTGCCGCGTGGGCACGGACCGCCTGTGGATCGGCGTCGTGTCCGGTGATGTACCCGACCAGACGCTGTCGTCCCCCGTCCTCGTGCATCACCACGGCAGCCTGGGCCACTGAGTCATGCTGTGCCAGAGCAGATTCGATCTCTTCGAGCTCGATGCGCAAACCGCGGACCTTCACTTGGAAGTCGACTCGGCCGAGGTACTGGAGTGTGCCGTCCGCGAGGCGCCGTACCCGGTCACCGGTGCGGTACATCAGCGACCCGGCAGGTCCGAACACGCTCGGGACAAAACGTTCGGCAGTCAGGTCGGGACGCCCGAGGTACCCGCGTGCCAGCTGGTCACCGGCCAGGTACAGCTCACCCACCGCACCCACCGCGCAGGGCCGAAGCCACCGGTCGAGGACAAAGCTGCGGGTGTTCCAGACAGGCCGGCCGATCGGCGCCGCGTCGGCACGGGTTGCGTGCCCGTTCAGGTCCGTCCCCGGTACGGCGACGACCTGCGAGGTGGCATCGACGGTGACCTCGGTGGGCCCGTAGAGGTTCACCACCTGCGCGTCGGCGATGTCGGCCACACGCTGCGCAAGCGACAACGGGAGGGCCTCGCCACCACTGAACACGGTGCGCAACGATTTCAGCGATCCGGGTTCTGCCGACTCCGCGAACACGGCCAGCACCGACGGCACGAACTGCACCACGGTCACGTCGTGCTGCTGTACCAGCGACACCAGTTCATCGGCTTCGCGATGTGCCTGCGGACCCGCGATCACGGTGGTGGCACCGACGATGGTGGGCGCGAACATCTCCCAGACCGAGGCGTCGAAGGTGAACGGCGTCTTGAGCAGAACCACGTCCTGCGCTCCGAATCCGTGTTCGGATGCCATCCACCGGAGCTGGTTGACCAGCGCCCGCTGAGAGATCTGGACGCCCTTGGGCCTGCCGGTGGATCCAGAGGTGAACAGGACGTACGCCAGTGATCGTGGGCGCACCCTGCCCCTGCGTTCGCCGGGACGTATCGGGCTGTCGTCGATGGACTGCAGGTCCGGCACGGTCGGGTCCAGACAGTTGACGCCGGGCAGCGCCGAACGCAGTCGTGCGAGCTGTGACGGATCGGCCACCACGCAGGTGACGTCGGCGTCCCAGACGATCGTGCGCAACCGGTCGTCGGGCGCCTCCACGTCGAGCGGCAGGTACGCGCCGCCCGCCTTGAGGATCCCGTACACGGTCGCGACCTGCTCGAGGCTGCGCGACATGGCCACGGCGACAACGGAATCGGGTCCGACACCCCGGGCGATCAGAGCCCGCGCCCGCTTGTTGCCGAGAGCGTCGAACTGCGCGTACGTCAGTGTCCGCTCGCCCTCGATGAACGCGATGGCATCGGGAGTCGCCGCCACCTGCTCGGCGAACAGTTCCATGGCGGTGCGGTCGGCGATCTCTTTACGGGTGGCGTTCCAGGTGTCCAGTTGCGCGTGCAGTTCATCGGCGTCGAGCAGGTCGAGTTCGCGAACCGGGGTCAGACTTGCCTGCGCGAACGTGTCCAGAACCCTGACCAGTCGATCGGCCAGCACTTGTGCGCGGTCGTCCGGCACCAGAGAGGGCAGGTACTTCAACGTGAGCGACAGATCTGGATCTGCTTGTGCCAGAAGCGTTGCCGGGTAGTGCGACGCGTCGTTGATCTGTGCACCCGCGATCGACATGCCGTCGATGTCCGATTGCGCGTCGAGCTTGCCGCGGTCCACCGGGTACGACTCGAAGACCGTGAGCGTGTCGAACAGGATCGGCAGTCCCACCGAACGCTGGATCGTGGGCAGCCCGACATGGTGGGCGTCAAGGAGGCCTGCCTGTTCGGACTGGATCCGTTCGAGGAGTCCGAGAACGGTCTCCCGCTCGTCGAGCTTGATCCGCACCGGGATGGTGTTGATGAACAGTCCCAGTATCGACTCGACGCCCGGGATCTCGGGCGGTCGGCCCGAGACCGTGGCACCGAAGACCACGTCGTCACTGCCCAGTGTGCGTGCCAGCACCAGACCCCACGCAGCCTGCACCAAGGTGTTCATCGTGATGCCTCGGTCTCGCGAGAGATCCGCGAGCCCTTCGGCGGTCCGGCGACCGAGGTCCAGTCCCAGCTCGATGGGGATCTGGTCTCCGGCGCTCTCCACGGCCGGCTCATCGACCAACAAGGTCGCCGAGTCGAGGCCGTCGAGGGCGTGCTGCCACGATCCGACGGCCGTGGCCATGTCGCGCCGGTCCAGCCAGGCCAGGAAGTCGCGGTACGAGCGGGTGCGGGGCAGGTAGGAGTCGTCGCCGCCGGTGGCGTACAGCGTGAACAGCTGTTCCATCAGAAGCGGTCCGGACCACCCGTCCAGCAAGATGTGGTGGTTGGTGAGCGACATCCGGTAACGCGGGGTGCCGTCGGCACCCGGGGCGACACGCAGGAGCAGCGCGCGCATCAGTGGCGGAGCGGCCATGTCGAAGCGGTCGCTGCGGTGAGCCCTGAGGAGCCGGTCGACCTCGTGGTCGGCGGCGGCGCTGTCGGTCCGGTAATCGTCGGTGAGATCGACGACCTCCCAGGCGATGTCGACGTCGCCGGCGATCACCTGGACAACCGAGCCATCGCCGATGTGCCGGAATCCTGCACGCAGGTTGGGGTTTCGTCGCACCAGAGTCGCCATCGCCGCACGCAGGCGCTGTTCGTCCACAGTCCCTCGCAGCTCGAGGACAACCTGGGCGGTGTAGACGTCCGTGACGTGCTGACCGGCCACCTCGGCGTGGAAGAGCATGCCGATCTGCAGCGGCGAGAGCGGCCAGATGTCGTGCACCGCGGGGTAATCGCGCTCGAGGTCCTCGATCTCGCGCTGGCTGATCTGGACCAGCGGTACATCGGACGGGGTCAGTCCGCCGGCCCTCCCACTGCGCTCGTGGGTGGCGAGCGCGGTCGCCGCAGACACCCAGAGTTCGGCGAGTTCCCGAACATCGTCGTGGCCGAGGATCTCCCCCGCGTAACCGAAGGAGGCCGACAGCCGGGCACCGTCGGCGTGGTCGGTGGTGACCGCGTTGATGCTCAGTACCGCGGGCACGACCATGCCTGGATCCTGTGCGCCCGCAACCGATCCCCCACCGTCGGTGGCTCGCTGCCACCCGTTGGCGTCGGCGACCGGGTCCGTGTCGTCGTGCCCGGCGCTGACGCGGCCGAGATAGTTGAATCCGATCTGGGCACCCTCGTAGCCCGCGAGCGCGGGAACCTGACGCACGCCACCGTGAGCGAGGACGCCGAATCCGATGCCGTTACCGGGCACCGCGAGCAGTTGCTCCTTGACAGCCTTGAAGGCCGAGCCCGCAGCGGGCCCACCGGCGAACGCGTCACCCTGGTCGATGCCCGTCAGGTCGAGGGCCACCGGGTACAGGCTCGTGAACCAGCCGACTGTGCGAGACAGGTCGGCTCCACCGACGGCCTCTTCTTCGCGGCCATGGCCTTCCAGATCGATGAGCAGCGTGTCCGAGTGAACCCCCCGGCGAGCGCGCCATTGCCGCACTGCCAGAGCCAGTGCCGTCAGCAGCGCATCGTTGACACCGCCCCGATAGGCGGAGGTGACGCCGGTCAGCATCGACTCGGTGACGTCGTTCGGGAACTCGACGTCCAGGCGTTCGATGGTGGACGCCGTGTCGCGGTCGGGATCGATCCGGCGATCACCGAGCGCAGGATCGTCGGTGGCGACAACTGCAGACCAGTGGTCGATCTCGTCATCGCGCTGTGTGGCGGTCTCGTTGAGCGCGGTTGCCCACGCACGCAAGGACGTTCCCACCGCAGGCAGGTCGGGGGTGCCGCCGTTCTCGCTCTGCCCCCAGGCGATGGCGAGGTCGGGCAGCAGGATCCGCCACGAGACACCGTCCACCACCAGGTGATGGATGAGCACGTACAGCCGTCCGGTGGCGGTGCGGTCGACGGGATCGAACCAGACCACCTGCATCATGACGCCTGCGGCTGGGTCGAGGCGGTCGACTGCCGCCGCGGTGGCGGCTGCGACCATCGCCTTGAACTCCGGGGTGCCGGGGGTGTCGGAGAACTCCACGCGGGTCAGCACCGTGGCCGGATCGATGGCGCCGGCCGGAGGAACGACCAGTCTGGACAATTCCGGGTTCGCGTCGTCGACGTCCAGTCGCGCGCGCAGGGCATCGTGGCGGTCCAAGACGGCACCGACAGCCGAGAGCAGTCGCTCATGGCCTGGATCTGCCGGCAGGGTCAGGAAGCTCGCCTGGGAGAACTGCTGGTAGTGCCGACGGGTGTCGACGAGCCACCGCATGATCGGGGTCAGCGGTACGGGACCGACTGCGCCACCGGGCAGTTCGGCCAGCATGCGGACCTCGGCGTCGGCGGCGAGCTTGGCCACCTCGGCCAGCTCCGCCACGGTGCGCCGATCGAACACGTCGCGCGGTGTCAGCACGATGCCGGCGGCGCGGGCCCTGGACACGAGCTGGATGGAGACGATGCTGTCACCGCCCAGGGCGAAGAAGGAGTCGTCGACACCGATCCGCTCCACACCGAGTACCTCGGTGAAGAGCTCGGCCAGCCGCTGCTCCATCGGAGTGCTCGGGGCCCGGTAGGCACCGGAGTTGCCGTCGAACACCGGCTCTGGCAGTGCGCGTCGATCGAGCTTGCCTGCGGGGGTCAGCGGTACCGAGTCGAGCACGGTGATCGATGACGGGACCATGTGCGAGGGCAACCGCTCACCCAGCCGGGCACTGATCTCGGTCGCCTGGACACTGCGGCCGGGCCGTGGGTACACGTAGGCGACCAGCACGGTCTGGCCGGTGTGTGGATGCGTGTGCCCGATGGTGATGGCGAAGTCGATGTCGGGATGTTCGCCGAGGGCGGAGTCGATCTCACCCAGCTCGATGCGGAAGCCGCGGACCTTCACCTGGTAGTCGGTTCGGCCGAGGAACTCCAGTTCCAGGCGCTCGTCAGCGGTCCGCGTCCACCGGACGACATCGCCGGTGCGGTACATCCGCGAACCGGGTTCGCCGAACGGGTCGGCCACAAAACGTTGAGCTGTCAGATCGAACCTGCCGAGGTATCCCCGCGCGACGGCGGACCCGGACACGTAGAGCTCACCGGCGACACCCGGCGGCACGGGCTGCATGCGTGAATCTGCCACCAGCGCACGGACACCGGTGATCGGACCACCGATCGTGACCGGCCGGGACGGGTCCATGGCGTCCGTGGACGTCGACCAGATGGTCGCCTCTGACGGGCCGTAGAGGTTGAACATCGCACGGTCCGGGGCCCAGCGCCGCACCAGTTCAGGCGGGCACACATCGCCCGCGACAGCGATCATCTCGACACCGCCGAGACCGTCCGGGGGCACGGTGGCCAGCGCGGCGGGTGTCACGAAGGCGTGGGAGACCCGCTGCTCGGCGAGCAGCCTTGCCAGGTCCTCGCCGCCGAAGATCGATGCCGGCGCTATCACCTGTGTGGATGCGGCGTTGATCGCCATCATGATCTCGAAGATGGATGCGTCGAAGCTCGGGGACGCGAAATGCAGGACCCGTGACGACGAGGTCAGCGAGAACCGGGGGCCCATCTCGGCCAACAGGTTGGCCAGACCTCGATGGGTGACACCGACGCCCTTGGGCCGGCCCGTCGAACCGGAAGTGAAGATGACGTACGCGAGGTCGTCGAGGACGGGCGCGTGCGCCGGAAGCGAGGCAGGTGCTTCCCCGCCGGTCTCGACTGTGCGACGGCCATATCGGTCGATTGTCTCGTCGGACACCGGTAACCATTTCGCCAACTGAGGGAGGCGGTCGACGATCTCGTCGGTGGTCAGACCGATGGTCACGTCGGCGTCGGCGACCATGTGCTCGATGCGGTCTGCCGGATAGTTCGGATCGATCGGCAACACCGCGCCGCCCGACTTGACGATGGCCCAGAACGCGACCATCGAGTTCACCGATCGGCTGATCGCCAGCGCAACGGGCATCCCGGGACGCACACCTCGGTCGACGAGCAGCTCGGCGTACACACCCGACCGGAAGTCGAGTTCACGGTAGGTCAGCGTCTCGGAGCCGCACACCAGCGCCACACCGTCGGGGTTGCCCTGCACGGCGCCGTCGAAGATCTCGATCATGGTGCGCGCCGGGGCATCCGGCGGGCCGGCGACCGGCGACAACTCGGACCGCTCCGCGGGCGTCAGCAGATCGATGTCACCGATTCGTACGTCCGCGTCGGCCACGATGGCGGCCGCGATCGCGGTGAAACGCTCGGCCAGCGCGGCGATGGTCGACTGGTCGAACAACGCGGTCGCGTAGGTGAACAGCGCCGTCAGGCCCGTGTCGCCGTTGTCGCCTTCCTCGTCGGCAAGGGTCAGTTGGAGATCGAACTTGGTTGTCGTGATCGGTGATTCGAGTCCGGACACGTGCATGCCCGGCAGCTCGAGCTCGGCCCGCTCGTTGTTCTGGAACGCCAGAGCCACCTGGAACAGCGGCGCGTAGGAGGTCTCACGCTCGGGCGCGAGGTGCTCGACCAAACGCTCGAACGGCACCTCCGTGTGTGTGAAGGCGGCGATGTCGGTGGCGCGGGTCCGGGCGAGCAATTCGCTGAACGGCTCACCGGGCCTGACCTGGGTACGCAGCACGAGTGTGTTGACGAACATGCCCACGAGGTCGTCGAGTTCGGCCTCGCCGCGCCCGGCGATTGCGGTTCCGACGGCGATGTCGTCCGTGGTGCCCGATCGTGCGAGCAGCACGGCCAGCGCCGCGTGACAGACCATGAACATCGTGGCGTGGTGGCCGGATGCCACACGCGCGAGCCCCTTGCGCAATTCGGGATCGAGCGAGAACTCGTACGAGGCACCAGCGGTCGACTGCACCGGCGGTCGCGGACGGTCGATCGGCAGATCGATGACATCCGGGATGCCGTCGAGTTGACGGGTCCAGAAGTCGATCTGACGCGCGGCCAGACTCTCGGGATCGTTCTCGTCGCCGAGTACCTCGTGCTGCCAGAGGGCGTAGTCGGCGTATTGCACGGCCAGCGGCGACCAGCCGGGCTCACCGCCCCCGGTACGCGCGGTGTAGGCCACCATGACGTCACGCGCCAACGGAGCGATCGATGCGCCGTCACCGCTGATGTGGTGGATCACCACCACCAGGACGTGTTCGGACGGCGACCGTCGTAGCAGTGCGATGCGGACCGGCACGGCGGCGGTCACGTCGAACCCCTCGCCGATCAAAGCACCGAGCTGCGCGTGCAACTCGTCGTCGCCCGACACCTCCCGCACATCCAACGAGAGCCCCGCAGACGGCAATTCGTCCACGTCGAGGATCAGCTGGCGCGGTCCGTCGCCGTCATCCGGGTAGCGGGTACGCAGCACCTCGTGCCGGCTGATCACATCGGTCACGGCCTCGCGAAGTGCGTCGACGTCGAGGTCGCCGGACATCGCGATCACGGCCGGGATGTTGTAAGCCGGTGAGCTGGTGTCGAACTGGTTGATGAACCACATGCGGCTCTGTGCGGGCGACAGGGGCAGGAAGGCCGGACGCGCGGTCGCCAGCAGCGCCGGCCGCGCCCGGTCCCCGTCGGCGCGTTCGGCCAGCAGTGCCAGTCCGGCGACGGTCGGCTCGGTGAACAGGTCGCGCACGGCCAGGTTCGAGCCCACTGCAGCGTTGATCTGCGCGACGACACGGGTGGCCGACAGCGAGTTGCCGCCGAGCGAGAAGAAGCTGTCACCGGCGCCGACCATCGTGGCGCCGACCACGTCGGCGAAGATGCCGGCAACGATCTCCTCCACCGGACTGCTCGGCGGCTGATAGTTGTCCGACGATCCGAACTCGGGCTGCGGCAACGCTTTACGGTCGAGCTTGCCGTTCACACTGAGCGGGAGCCGCTCGATCGGCACCACGAGCGCGGGCACCATGTACGCCGGCAGTTCTTCGGCAGCGGTCGACAGCACCGAACGGGTGTCGAGGGCAGCGCCTGCGGACGGCACCAGATACGCGACCAGCTGCTCACCGACGTGTGGATCGCTGTGGACGGTGACCACCGCGGCATCCACCTGTGGCGACATGGTGAGGACGCGTTCGATCTCGCCGAGTTCGATGCGGAAGCCGCGCACCTTCACCTGGAAGTCGCTGCGTCCCATGTACGTCAGAGTCGGCCGGGTGTCACCGGCGACAGTGGTCCAGCGCGCGAGGTCGCCGGTGCGGTACATCCGGCTGCCCGGCGTGCCGAACGGGTTCGCGACGAACCGCTCGGCCGAGAGGTCGCTGCGCTGGTGGTAGCCCCGCGCCAATTGCGCACCGGCAAGGTACAGCTCACCGGTCACCCCGTCGGGTACCGGATGCAGCCGGTTGTCGAGCACGAAGACCTGGCTGTTCCATTCCGGTCGGCCGATCGGTACCGCCGAGCCCAGTTCGGACGGCACCTCCTGATGGGTGATGCTGACCGCGGCCTCGGTGGGCCCGTACAAGTTGTGGATCTCCACGCCCGAAGACGCCTGTGCCGTCAAATCCCGGAACCGCGAGACGACGTCCGGGGTCAACGCCTCGCCGATACACAGGACGTACCGCAGTGTGCTGAGCTGATCGGCCCGCGCCTCCTGCAGGAAGACGTTCAGCAGCGACGGTACGAAGGTGACCGTGGTGATCGCGGTTCGCCGGATCAGTTCGGCCAGGTACGCCGGGTCGCGATGTCCCTGCGGCGAGGCGATCACCAGACGGGCGCCCGCGGTCACAGCCCACCAGAACTCCCACACCGAGAGGTCGAAGGTGGCCTGCGTGCGCAGGAGCACGGCGTCATCGGCGTCCAGTCGATACTGCGCGGCGATCCAGTCGAGTTGGTTGACGATCGCGGCGTGAGGCACCGCAACGCCTTTGGGTCGGCCCGTGGACCCGGACGTGTAGATGATGTATGCCGTGTTGTGCGGCCGCAGCGGAGCCAGGCGGTCGCCCTCCTCCACCGGCGCCGAGGAGACTCCCGCCAGATCGAGGCCACAGACATCGAGCGTCTGGGTCGTCTCCGGCACTCCCGACGGGCGCACGCCTGCCACCAGGGTCAGTACGGGTCGGGCGTTGTCGACTATGTAGGAGATGCGGTCCAGCGGATGGTCCGGGTCGATGGGCAGGTAGGCGCCGCCGGCGACGGTGACCGCGTACATCGCCACCACCAGGTCGACCGACCGCGGCATCGCAAGTCCGACAGTGGTTTCCGGGCCGACCCCACGGTCGATCAGGATCCGGGCCAATGCGTTCACCCGGACAGCCAGGTCGCCGTAGGTCAGCGCGGTGCCGTCATCGGCCTCGAGCGCGACGTCTTCTGCGTTGTCGCGTATCGACTCCGACAGGCGGGTCGCGAGCGTGCCCGGCGACAGCACCACAGCGGTGTTGTTGCGACCACGGACCAGTTCGCGCTGCTGTCGACCGGTGAGCATCGGCAGGTCACCGACGGCAACGAGCGGCTCGTCGATGATCTCGTCGATCAACGTGACGAAGCGGTCGGCGATCGCGCTCACCGTCTCCGGGTCGAACAGGTCGTCGGCGTAGGTGAACACCGCGTCCAGTCCGGCCGGCTGTCCGTCGTCGTCGTAGTTGTCCGACAGGATCAGATGCAGGTCGAATTGTGCCACGCCCTCGGGCATCTCGACAGGTTCGATGCGCAGGCCGGCGAGGTCGAGGCTGGCGCGCTCGATGTTCTGGAACGACAGACCGACCTGGAAGATCGGATGGTGGGCGGTCGAACGCACCGGATTGAGTACCTCGACGAGACGTTCGAACGGCACATCGGCGTGGGAGAACGCTTCGGCGTCACGATCGCGAACGGTGTCCAGGAGCGCACCGAAACCACGGCCGAGATCGATCTCGGTCCGCATGGCGAGGGTGTTGACGAACATGCCGATGACACCTTCGACCTCGCTCTCGACCCTTCCGCTCACCGGCGTACCGACGGTGATGTCGGGGTTGCCGCTCAGACGCGCGAGCAGCAGCGCGAAGGCGCCGTGGAAGGCCATGAACGCACTGGCACCCCTTGCACGTGCCAGGTCGGCCAGGCCGCGATGGGCCTCGGCAGAGATCGAGAACGACAACTGACGTCCGCGCAGCGACTGCACCGGAGGCCGCGGCCGGTCGGTGGGCAGTTCCAGCTGGTCGGGGATGTCCGCGAGGTTCTTCTTCCAGAACTCGACCTGGGTGGCCAGCACGCTGGTCGGATCCGACTCGTCACCGAGCAACTCACGCTGCCAGATGGAGTAGTCGGCGTACTGCACCGGCAGCGGCGCCCACTCCGGAGCCCGCCCGGCCGAACGCGCGTCGTAGGCGACCGCGAGATCACCGACGAACGGCACCATCGACTGACCGTCGGCCGCCACGTGGTGCACCACCATCGACAGCACATGCCGCTGTTCGTCCAATCGCATCAACGCGATTCGCACGGGCACGGTGGTGGTGACGTCGAAGCCCCGTGCCACGAACCGGGTCAGCTCGTCGAAGAGCGTGTCCTCGGTGGCGTCGACCATCTCCATCTCCGGGGCGGCCTGCTCCGCCGTCAGGATCACCTGATGCGGTCCGGTCGGCGAGTCCGGGTAGATGGTCCGGAGCGATTCGTGTCGCGCGACCACGTCGTTGATCGCGCGCCGCAGGGCTGCAGCGTCGAGATCGCCGACCAGCGTCACCGCGGCAGGGATGTTGTAGGCAACCGATTCCGGGTCGAAGCGGTTGAGGAACCACATGCGGGTCTGGGCCAGCGACAACGGGATCCGGACCGGGCGTGGTCGTGCCACCAGCGGCGGGCGGTGGGCACGTACACCGGTCCCGGAGGCCAGGCGCTCGGCGAGTTCGGCGACGGTCGGCGCGGCGAACAGCTCACGCACCCCGATTTTCCCGCCGAGGGCAGCCCCTGCCCGGCCGACAACCTTGGTGGCACTCAGTGAGTTGCCACCGAGGTCGAAGAAGCTCTCGTCGATGCTCACCTCGGGAAGATCGAGCACCTCTGCGAACACCTCGGCGAGGGTGGTCTCCACCGGATTACGTGGGGCGCGGAACACCCGGTCGCCCACGGTGAAGACCGGCTCGGGCAACGCACGCCGGTCGAGTTTGCCGATCGGGGTGAGTGGGATGGCGTCGAGGACGGTCACCGCCGACGGCACCATGTGCTGTGGAAGATGTTCGCCCACATTGCGTTTGAGCGCTTCCGGATCCACCTCGTGTCCGGGCTTGGGCAGCACGTACGACGCCAGCACGGTGTCGCCACCGGGTCCGGCGGTACCGACCGTGACCGCGAAATCGACGTCGGGGTGCGAATCGAGCAACTTGTCGATCTCGCCCAGCTCCACACGGAATCCGCGCACCTTCACCTGGAAGTCACTACGCCCCACGTATTCGAGCGAGTGCCCGTTCCTGCCGGGGTCCATGCTGTAGCGCACGAGGTCGCCGGTGCGGTAGAGCCTCGAGCCCGGCTCACCGTACGGATCCGGGACGAAACGTTGTGCGGTGATCTGCGGACGATCGTGGTACCCGCGGGCGACCCCTGGGCCGGCGAGGTACAGCTCACCGACGACACCACGGGGAACCACACGCAACCGGGAGTCGAGGATGCGGGTGGTGACGCCACGCAGCGGCGACCCGATCGTGACCTTGGTGCCGGCAGACAGCGGCGCGGTGATGGTGACGATGACCGTGGCCTCGGTGGGGCCGTAGGCATTTCGTAGTGCACCGGACCAGCGTTCGGTGAGCTCTGGCGGACAGATGTCTCCGCCGACCACCACCGAATGCACCGTGTCGAGCCCGGCCGGGTCGACGGTCATCAGAGCGGTCGGGGTCATCACCACGTTGGTGATGCGTTCGGTATGGATCAGCTCTGCCAGCTCGCTACCGCCGAACACGTCCTGCGGCGACACGATCAGTGTTGCGCCGGCGGTGAATGCTGCCAGCAATTCGCCGACCGATGTGTCGAAGCTCGGTGAGGCCACGTGCAGGAAGCGCGACGAGGTGGTGACGTCGTAGTGCTCGCGCACGTCGGTGGCGAGGTTGGCGAGCCCGTGATGGGTCACCACCACAGCCTTCGGCTTCCCTGTCGAACCCGACGTGTAGATGAGGTACGCGGGGTGGTCGATACGAAGCGGCGACAGCCGATCGGAGTCGGTGACAACGGCTTTGGAGCGGTCGCCGGTCTGCGCGTCGAGTTCGTCGAGGTCATACCAGTCGACGGAGGCGGGCAGCGCCTCGTCGTCGCCGAGCACGGTTAGACCGAACGACGTACCCGAGTCCTGGATCATCTCCACGATCCGCTCGAGCGGGTAGTCGAGGTTGATCGGCAGATACGCCGCGCCGGTCTTCGCGATCGCCCACGTGCCGACGATCGAGCTCATCGATCGGCGGACACCGAGTGCCACCACGGTCTCCGGACCGGCACCGAGCTCGATGAGCCGCCGGGCGAGGCGGTTGGTGAGCTGGTCGAGCGCCTTGTAGGTGAGCGTCTGGCCACGGTAGGACACCGCGACGCCCGCCGGGTTGGCCTCGACCCCTCGTGCGAGGAGGTCGGGCAGAGTCTGGGGTTCGACACCTTCAGGGCCGCGGACGGAGGTCAGATCGGCGAGTTCGGTGTCGCTCAACACGTCGACGTCACTGACGACCACGTCGGGGTCGACGGCGACAGCTTCGAGGATGCGCACGAACCGCTCGGCGAACGTGTTGATCGACGACTCGTCGAAAAGGTCGGTCGCATAGGTGAAGACGGCGTTGATCGGCGCACCGGGCTCGTCGTTGTCACCGATGGACAACTGCAGGTCGAACTTGGCGACGTCGAAGTCGGCGCGGACCGGCGACACCTTCAGACCCGGCAGGGTGAGTTCTGGTGCCTCGTTGTTGTCGAACGACAGCGCGACCTGGAACAGCGGATGATGCGCGGTGGAGCGGTGGACGTCGAGAACCTCGACCAGGCGCTCGAACGGGATGTCCCCGTGGGCCATCGCGTCGATGTCGGCGGCTCGGACCTGCGCCAGCAGATCGACGAAACTCACCTCTGGATCAACCTCGGCCCGTAGCACGACGGTGTTGACGAACATGCCGACCAGTGGATCCAGGGCTTCTTCGCCTCGACCGGCGATCGGGGTACCGATGGCGATGTCGGCCTCACCGGTCAACCGCTCGATGAGCACGGCCAGCGCGGCGTGCATCAGCATGAACATGCTGACGTCGTGAGACCGCGCGACGCGCTGCAGCGACTCCCTGACCGACGGCGCGACGGTGAACGGCAGTGCGGCGCCGCGGAGCGACTGCATGGCCGGGCGCTGCCTGTCGGTGGGTAGTTCCACCGATTCCGGCAAGCCGGAGAGCGTCTTTCGCCAGTAGCCGACCTGCTCCGCGGCGATCGAGCCGGCGTCCTTTTCGTCTCCCAGGACTTCGCGTTGCCAGATCGAGAAGTCGGCATACTGGACGGCCAACGGGGTGTAGTCCGGGGCCTGCCCTGCCCGGCGCGCCTCGTAGGCGAGCACCAGATCGCCGAAGAGCGGAGCCATCGACGCACCGTCTGCGGCGATGTGATGGGCGACGAGCATCAGGATGTGTTCGGTTTCGCTGATGTGCAGCAACACGATCCGCATCGGGAGTTCGGTTGTCACATCGAACCCGGCGATCGCGTGGCGCCTCAGTTCATCGGCGATTGCCTCTGGATCCGACCGTACCTCCACCTCGTGGAAGATCCCGTTGACCGCCTCGTCCACAGGATGGATGAGCTGGTACGGACCGTCGGCGGTGTCGGGGAACGTGGTGCGCAGCGACTCGTGACGTTCGGCGACGTCGACGATGGCGGTGCGCAGCGCGTCGATGTCGAGTTCGCCGGACAGCCGCAGCGGGAGCGGCAGATTGTATGCGGGCGAGCTTGTGTCGAATTGGTTGATGAACCACATCCGCGACTGCGCGAGCGACAGCGGGATCCGTTCGGGCCGCGGCCGCGGGGCAAGTTCGGGCCGTGCCTGTGCCCCACCGGAACGCGAGGTGGTCAGCTCGGCCAGCTCGGCGACAGTCGGGTGGTCGAAGATGTCTCGCACGCTGATCTCGATGCCCAGTGCCGCCTGCACCCGGGCGGCCACGCGGGTGGCGCCCAGCGAGGTTCCGCCGATGTCGAAGAACGAGTCGGTGGCACTGACCTGTGGCCGCTTGGCGATGTCGCCGAAGACCTTGGCGACGGCTTCCTCGGCCGCCGTGCGCGGTGCGATGTATTCCGCTGCACTGTCCATGAATTCGGGCTCTGGCAGAGCCTTGCGGTCGAGCTTGCCGTTCGCGGTGAGCGGGAACGCATCCAGTTCCATGATGGCGCTGGGCACCATGTAGGCGGGCAGCCGGTCACGTAGCAGTCGCAGCAGGTCGGTGTTGTCGACGGACCGTCCGGGTTCGGCCACCACGTAGGCGACGAGGTGTTTGTCGTCGGCCACGTCCACCACCACCACGACGGCGTCGGCGATCGACTCGTGGTCGGTCAGTGCGGCTTCGATCTCCGGCAGCTCGATTCGCAGGCCACGCAGCTTCACCTGGAAGTCGGTACGGCCGATGTACTCGAGTTCACCGTCGGTACGCCTGCGGACGAGGTCGCCCGTCCGGTACATCCGCTCGCCGCGGGCCATCGGGTCCGCCACGAAACGGTCTGCGCTCAGATCCGGCCGTCCCACATACCCCCGCGCCAGCTGGACACCGGTGAGGTACAGCTCGCCGGAGACGTTCGGGGGCACCGGCCGCAGACGCGCGTCGAGAACGTGTACGCCCGTGTTCGCCACCGGACGTCCGATGGGGACCACGTTCACGTCGTCGGCGGTGTACTGGTGATAGGTGACGTCGACTGCTGCCTCGGTCGGTCCGTAGAGGTTGTGCAGCCCGGCGTCGGTGAGCTTGGCGAACCGCGCCGCAGTGGCCGGCGGCAGCGCTTCACCGCTGGCGAAGACCCGCGTGAGGCCCGCCAGCGAGGCACTGTCGGCCTCGGCGAGGAACGCCGAGAGCATCGACGGCACGAAATGCAGGGTGCTGACGCCACATTCGACGATCAACCGCCGCAAATAGTCGGGGTCGCGGTGACCATCGGGAATGGCGATGACAAGTGTGGCGCCGACCTGCAAGGGCCAGAAGAACTCCCACACCGACACGTCGAACGTCGCAGGCGTCTTCTGCATCACCACGTCGTCGGCCGTCAGGGAGTACTCGGCCTGCATCCACAGCAGCCGGTTGACGATCGAGCGATGGCTGACCGCCACCCCCTTGGGACGTCCGGTGGATCCCGAGGTGTAGATGACGTAGGCGGTGTTGTCGCCTCGAAGCGGCGCGGTTCGTTCCTCGTCGGTGATGGGTCCGGTGGCGTAGCCATCGAGTTCGAGGGCATCGATCACCAGGATGTCGGGATCAGCCGCTGTCCCCTCCGGGATCTCGAACCCGGTTTCGGAGGTGGTGAGCACCATCTTCGGGTTGCTGCTGTCGAGCACGTAGGCGATCCGGTCGACGGGGTTCGCCAGGTCGATCGGCACGTACGACGCGCCGGCCTCGATGACGGCGTACATCCCGATCAAGAGCTCGAACGAACGCGGCATCGCCAGGGCGACATGCACTTCCGGTCCCACCCCGGCCGCGATCAGATGGCGCGCGAGCGCACTGACCCGTCCAGAGAACTCCGCGTAGCTCAGCGTCGCGTCCCCGAACACCAGCGCGCGGGCGTCGGGGGTGCGCTCCACCTGCGCTTCGAACAACCGCGCCAGCGTGGGCTCGCCCTGATCCGCGGCAGAGCCCGACTCGGCGATCACCGAGGCGAGCATCCCCGCGAACTGCTCGGCGAAACCTTCTGCTGCCGCGCCTTCGAGCAGCCCCGGAAGCAGCGTGGACAAAGCGACCGTCACGGCGGCTTCGGGCCCCACGCCCACGGCCGCCAGCGTTGCGACCAATTCGGTCGACTTCGCATGCAGTGCTCCGTAGGTCACGTCGGTCCCGTTGTGCGACAACGCGATGCCATCGGGATTGATGCGCGCGGCGGTGGCGAGCAGCTCGGCCAGTGACTTGCCCTTCAGGTCGGACAGTGCCGAACCGAACCCTGCCGCCTCGTCTGCCGACGTCGATCCACCCATTGCCGAACGCTCGGCTTCGGTCAGGATCTCGATGTCGCCGACGGGGACCTCGGGGTCGTCGGTGATGGCGGTCAGCACCGCCAGGAAGCGCTCGGCCATCGTCTGCACGGTCGACTCGTCGAAGATGTCGACGGCGTAGTCGAGGATCGCATCGATCCCGCGGCCTCGGCCGTCGGCGCCGAAGTTCTCCGACACCGTCAGGCCCAGATCGGATTTGACGTACCGGATCGGTGAGTCGAGCCCACTCACCTCGAGACCCGGCAGGGTCACCGTCGGCACCTCGATGTTCTGCATGGTGAGCATCGCCTGGACCAGCGGCGCGTACTTCCGCGAACGGGTGGGGGCCACGGCCTCGACAACCTGCTCGAACGGCAGGTCGGCGTTGTTGAACGCGGCGAGGTCGGCCGACTTGGCCGCCGCGAGGGTGGACACGAAAGACGAAGACATGTCGACGGTGCTGCGCAACACCAGCGTATTGACGAACATGCCGACCAGTCCGTCGACCGCCGAAGCGTTCCGGCCGGCCGTCGGCGTGCCGACGGCGACGTCGTCCGAGCCGCTCAACCGGGCGAGCAAGATCGAGTACGCGGCGTGCACCACCATGAACATGGTGGTGTCGTTCTCGCGAGCCAGGGCCTGCAGCTGTGCCTGGAGCTCGGCGGGGATGGTGAACGTGACCTCGCCACCGGCAACCGACCGCTTGTCGGTGCGCGGCCGGTCGGTCGGCAGGTCGAGCAGCTCGGGCATTCCCGCGAGGTGCTCACGCCAGAACGAGATCTGCCGTGACGCAAGCGAATCCGGGTCGTCCTCAGACCCCATCACGCCGCGTTGCCAGATCGCGTAGTCGGCGTACTGCACACTCAGCGGCCGGAAGGCAGGAGCCGCACCGGCAACCCGCGCCGTGTACGCGGTCATCAGGTCGGTGGCGAGCGGGACCAGGGACGACCCGTCTGCTGCGATGTGGTGGATGACCAGCAGCACCACATGGTCGTCGGGGGCGATCTCGAGCAACATCGCCCGCAGCGGCGGCGCGGCGGTGACGTCGAATCCCTCGGTGGCGAGTTCGACGCACATCTGGAGCAGTTCGTCCTCGGAACCCACCGTGCGGGTGATCAGCTGCGGCACAGCCTCCGAGACGGGAAGGATCTTCTGATATGGGCCCTGCACCGAGTCGGGGTAGACCGTACGCAGGATCTCCTGGCGCTCGATCACGTCCATCAGAGCTGCGGTCAGAGAGCTCTCGTCGAGAGAGCCCCGCAGCCGCAGGCCGAGCGGGATGTTGTAGTCGGCCGCATCGGGGTTGAGCCGGTTGACGAACCACATCCGTTGCTGCGCAAGCGACAGCGGGATCCGGTCCGGCCGCTTCTGCGGGGTGAGCGGTCGGATCGGCATGCCGTCGAGATCGGGCGAGGCACCGATCGCTTCGGCGAGATCCGCCACCACCGGCGAATCGAACAGGATCCGTACGCCCAGACGCACACCCAGGATCTCGTTGATCCTGGCGATGGCACGGGTGGCGGCCAGCGAATTGCCGCCGAGTTCGAAGAAGGAGTCGTCGGCGCCGACGGTGTCCACCCCGAGGACGTCTGCGAACGCAGCCGCCACAGCGTGCTCCATCGGAGTCGATGGTTCACGGTGTTCGCCTGTGGCGCCGCGGAACTCGGGTGCAGGAAGGGCACGTTTGTCAAGTTTTCCGACCGGCGTCAGCGGGACCTCGTCGAGGATCACGATCGACGACGGCACCATGAACTTCGGCAGGAATCCCCCGGCGTAGTCGGCCAGGTCCCGGGCATCGATGGTGCTGCCCGGGGTCGGTTTGACGTATGCCCCCAGAGCCGTGTCGCCACTCGGTCCGTCCACACCGATCGTCACGGCGAAGTCCACTGCCGGATGTCCGGCCAGTACCGCGTCGATCTCGCCCAGTTCGATCCGGAAGCCGCGGACCTTGACCTGCTGATCGGATCGTCCCATGTAGGCGATCTCGAAGACGGTCCGGCCGTCGGGCTTGGCCACCTCGACCCAGCGCACCACGTCGCCGGTGCGGTACATCCGGACGCCCTCGCCGGCATAGGGATTGGCCACGAACCGATGCGAGGTGAGGTCGGGTCGACCGCGGTAGGCACGAGAGACACCCGGTCCACTGATGTACAGCTCCCCCGGCACGCCGGCGGGGACAGGACGTAGGCGGCCGTCGAGGACGAGCGCTTCGACACCGGCGACGGGGCCGCCGATGGTGACCGGTTCGCCCGGCACCATCGGATCGCTGATGTTCGTCATGATCGTGGTCTCGGTCGGACCGTAACCGTTGTAGAGGCGACGCCCGGGAGCCCAACGGTCCACCAGGTCGCTCGGGACCGCTTCGCCGCCTGCGACCACGTCGGAGAAGTGCGGCAGCTCGGCCGGATCCACCGACGCCAGCGCGGACGGAGTGATGAAGGCGTGTGTCACGAGGTTGTCGGCGAGCAGCTCTCGCAGTTCCTCGCCGCCGTAGACACCGGCAGGCACGATCACCATGGTGGCGCCCGCCCCGGCCGCCAGCAGCAACTCGAGGATCGATGCGTCGAAGCTCGGCGAGGCGAAATGCAGTGTGCGCGAGTTGCTGTCGGTGTTGTAACGACGATGCTGCTCGGCATTGAACGCGGCGAGCCCACCGTGGGTCACCTCGACGCCCTTGGGCTTTCCGGTGGTGCCCGAGGTGTAGATGATGTACGCGCAATTGGCCGTGAGGACCGGGGCGCGGCGCTCGTCGGCGCCGATGCGGCCGGCCGGATGGCGGTGCAGGGCCGGGTCGTCGATGTCGAGCCAGGCAATGGTCTGCGGCAATCTGACGGCATCGACCCGCCTGGTGAGGCCGATCGTCGCGCCCGAATCGGTCAGCATGTGCTCGACGCGATCGGCCGGGTAATTCGGGTCGACGGGAACGAAGGTGGCACCCGAACGAGCCACCGCCCAGACCGCGAGCACCGATTCGATGCTGCGGGTGATGCCCAGCGCAACCACGTCTTCGGGGCCGAGACCACGCGAGATCAACTCGCGGGCAAGCCGATTGGAGCGATCGTCGAGGTCGCGGTAGGTCATGCTCTGCCCGCCGCACACGAGTGCGACACCGTCGGGGTTCATGTCCACGGCGGCATCGAGCAGCTCGCCGAGTGTGGCCGGCGGCACCGGATCGACGCCTCGGACCGGTACCAGATCGGCCATCGCCTGGTCGTCGAGCAACGGGATCTCGCCCAGTACCGCACCTGGATCGGCGACCATTCCCTCCAGCACCCGGACGAGACGTTCGGTCAGCGACGCGGCCGTGGAACCGTCGAAAATGTCGGTGGCGTAGCCGAGGAAGCCCGCCATGCCTGCAGGTTTCCCGGCGTCGTCCCACTGCTCGGTGAACTCGAAGGCGAGGTCGAACTTGCTGAACTCGGTGTCCACCGCACCGGGGGTCACCGTGAGGCCTTCCACGTCGAGGATCGGCCGCGCATTGTTGTTCAGCCCGAAGATGACCTGGATGAGCGGGGTATGGGCCGTCGACCGGTGCGGGGTGAGCGCGTCGACGATCTGCTCGAAGGGCACATCGCTGTGGACGAAGGCGTCGAGATCCCGTGTGCGCACCTCGGTCAGGAAATCGGCGACGGTCCGGTCCAGCGGTACCTGCGTCCGCAAGACGAGTGTGTTGACGAACATGCCGACCAGCGCGTCGAGCTCAGGGGCTCCGCGTCCGCCGATCGGAGTGCCCAGGGCGACGTCGTTGTCTGCTCCGGAACGGGCGAGCATCACCGCCAAGGCGGCGTGGATGACCATGAAGTTCGAGAGGCCGTGGGCACCGGCGAGCGCCACGACGCGCTTGTGGAGGCCCGGCGGCACGAAGAACAGGTGGCTGGCCCCGACACCGCTGCGCGTGTTGGCACGCGGGCGGTCGGTGGGCAGCCCGATGACCTCGGGCAGTCCGGCGAGGTTCTCCCGCCAGAAATCGAGCTGGGTCGTCGCCAGGCTGCCCGGCGCGGCACCGCTGCCGAAGTTCTGTTGCTGCCAGATCGCGAAGTCGGCGTACTGCACCTCCAACGGAGCCCAACCGGGCGCGCGACCTTCACGGCGAGCCTGGTAGGCGGTCAACAGGTCGGTGGCCAGAGGCCGCATCGACAGACCGTCCGAGGCGATGTGGTGCACGACGATCACCAGCAGGTGCTCCTCGGCTGCGCCCGGCTTCGGCGACTCCGGTTCGATCCGCCAGAGAGCCGCCCGGAACGGCACGGTCTTGGTGACGTCGAAACCGATACGGGCGAACGCCTGCAGTCGCTCCCACACCTCGCCCTGCGGAATCGAATCGAGACGCAACGGCGGCAGCGCGTCCATGATCGGGATGATGCGCTGTTCCGGTCCCTCGGGGCTCTCGGGATAGATCGTCCGGATGACCTGCTGCCGTTCGACGAGATCGACGAGGGCAGCGCCCATCGCCTCCACATCGAGATCTCCGGTGAGCAACAACGTCATCGGGATGTTGTAGGCGCCCGACTCCTGGTCGTAGCGGTTGATGAACCAGAGCCGTTGCTGCGCCAAGGACAACGGAATACGTTCGGGCGTGGGGCCTTCGGGCTTCACGAATCGGGCCGGGGCTCGGCCGGTCGCGACCACACCGTCGGTGCGGCGCTGTTCGATCAACTCTGCGAGCTCGGCGGGACTCTGCTTCTCGAAGACGTCGCGCAGGCCGACGGCTGTGCCGAGGGCATCGGACAGTCGGGTGGCGAGACGCGCTGCGCTCAGCGAGTTGCCGCCCTGCTCGAAGAAGGACGCCGTTGCGCTGATCCGTTCGGCGCCGACCGCGTCGGCGAACACCCCGGCGATGATCTCCTCCAGCGGCGTGCGCGGCGCGACGAACGACTCTTCGGGGGTTTGTCCGAACTCGGGTTCGGGCAGAGCCTTTCGGTCCACCTTGCCGTTCGGGTTCAGCGGCAGCGCATCGAGGATCACGATGGCCTCGGGGACCATGTAGTCGGGCAGCACCTTGCCGAGCGCGGCCCTGATCTCGCCGGCATCGAGGTCGGCAGATCCTGCGACGTGGGCCGCGAGCCGGCGGTCGGATGACTCGCCGTGCGCGGAGACCACGGCCTGGCGGATTCCAGGGATCGCTGTCAGTGCGGACTCGATCTCCCCCAGTTCGATACGCAGTCCGCGCACCTTCACCTGGAAGTCGCTGCGGCCGATGAACTGTGCGTCACCGTTCGGTAGCCGGCGGACCAGGTCACCGGTGCGGTACATCCGTACGCCGGGCTTGCCGTAGGGGTCGGCGACGAAACGCGCTGCGGTGGTGTCGAACATGCCGCCGTACCCGCGGGCGGGAGCGATCCCGCCGATGTACAACTCACCGACCACTCCGACCGGGACCGGCCGCAGCCGACCGTCGAGAACCTTGTGGGTCACGTTCGGGATGGATCGTCCCAGTGTGATCGGGCCGATGTCGCGGGCCTCGTCCCCGACATTCGGTGCGTGGTCGGCCATCTCGACGGCCGTCGCCGAGCTGGTGGCTGCCGTCTCGGTCGGTCCGTACGTGGACAGCAGGTGCGTGTCGGTGCCCAGCAAGGTCCGGTAGGCCCGCGGCGACAGCACCTCGCCGCCGGCGGTGACGTTCTCGATGGTGGTGATGACCCGATGCTCGTCGAGCTCCACCAGGAGCTCGAGCGCACTGGGGGCGACGTTGAACAGGTCGATCTTCTCGGACGCGATGATGCCGAGGATCTCCTCGGGATCGAATCCCTCTGTCGCCAGGCGGATGACACCACCGACCCGCAGTGCGAGCCAGATGTTCTTCTGCGTCATGTCGAATCGCGGCGATGACGCGATCAGGACGGTGTCACCGTCCCCGAACGTGACCTGTCCGCGATACCAGTTCCACATGTTGAGCAGTCCGGCCGCGGGGACGAGAGTCGGTTTGGGCCTGCCGGTCGATCCAGACGTGGTGATGACGTAACCCAGTCGACTACCGGCACCGGGTTCGGTCCAGCGGTCCGGCAGCGCTGCGGCATCCAGCCGCCGCAGCCGCTCCTCGGTCGCACTGTCGCCCAATTCGATCAGGACCGCACCGGTAGTCGCGATCCGGGTGCGGAGTTCGTCCGTGATGGCGTTCTGACTGGCGACCACCACCGTGGCGCCGGTGTCCTCGATGACCGAGCCGGCCCGTTCAGCAGGCGCACCCGGGTCCAGAGGTAGGTATGCCGCGCCCGCCTTCCAGGCGGCGAGCATTCCCAGCACCCAGTTCGCCGACCGTGGGGTGAGCAGGCCCACCACGTCGTCGGGGCCGATGCCTCGTGACATCAGTTCGCGGGCAAGGCGATTGGCACTCTGGTCGAGTTCGAGACGGGTGTATGACGCCTCAGGGCTACGCACGGCGAGTGCGCCCGGATGTTCGCGAACACGCTCGTCCCACTCGGTCAGCGGCGTGGCGACCAGACCCTGCTCCGGCCCGGCTGCGCTGTCTGCCGCGGGTGCCATGGTCGTGCGGTAACGCTCGAGCGAGCGGCCGCCCACCAACCGCGCGGCGTCGGCGATGACGGTGTCCAAGACGGTGGCAAAGCCTTCGGGCGCCAGCATGATCGTCGGAACCAGCCCACTGAGCACCACCGAGGCGATGGCATCGGAATCCATACCCCGCTCGGTCAGCGGACCCGACAGCTGCGAGAAGCGTTCGTTGAAGTCCCGGTAGGTGATCCGTGTGCCGTCGTGATCCACGGCGACCGCATCGGGGTCGATGTCGACAGCCGCAGCGAGGAGTGCCGCAAGGTCGCGGGCCGTGTACTTCGTCGGCTCGGGCTCCACAGCGGGTTCGGCGTCCAGCCGCTCGGCGTCGGTGAGGATGTCCACATCGCCGACCACGGCCGCGGGATCCTCTGCGACGGCGCGAGCGAGGATCACCAGGCGTTCTGCGATGGTCGAAACGGTGTCGTGATCGAAGACGTCACTCGCGTAGGTGATCCGGCCCGTCAGGGTGCGTTCACCGGTTTCACCGACGGTCTTGTCGTCGAGGGTGAAGGTCAGATCGAACTTCGCACCCGTGGCCATGTCGGAGACGACACCGACGCTGAGGCCGGGCAGATCCACCCTCGCTGTCTCGTTGTTCTCGAATGAGAGCAGCACCTGGAACAACGGCGAATGCGAGCTCTGTCGCCTGGGCACGAGGGCACCGACAACGTTCTCGAACGGGATGTCGTCGTTGGCGAACGCATCCAGATCGGCGGCGCGAACCCGCGACAAGAGGTCGCCGAAGCGGTCGCCGGCGTCAACCCGGGTGCGCAGGACAACCGTGTTGACGAACATTCCCACAAGCGGTTCGAGGTCGGCGTGGTCGCGGCCCCCGACAGGGGTACCGACCGTGATGTCGTCTGAATTGGACAGTCGGGCAAGCAGTGTGGCGACGAGCGAGTGCACCACCATGAACAGCGATGCCTGGTTGCGTTGGGCCAGTTCGTTGAGGGATCCCACGATGTCCGCAGGGATCTCCAATGGCACGGCGCCACCCTGCATCTCCCGGCGCATCGGGCGCGGACGGTCCAGCGGGAGTTCGATGACCTCTGGAACACCGGCCAGCGTCGACCGCCAGAACTCGAGCTGCTTGCCTGCCGTTGTCGCCGGGTCGTCAGGCGAACCGAGTACACCGCGTTGCCATGCGGCGAAGTCGGTGTACTGCAACGGCAGCGCCTCGAAGTGCGGATCGGATCCCGAGCTGCGGGCTGCGTAGGCGATGACCAGGTCACGGGCCAGTGGCGCCATCGACGCGCCGTCGGCAACGATGTGGTGGACGATCACGATGAGCAGGTGGTCGTCGCCGGACCGGAGCAACCGGGCGCGCACTGGCGGCTCGGCCGTGACGTCGAAGCCGTTGCCCGCGAACTCGGTTGCGGCAGCGAACATCGCGCCGGTGTCGGCCACGTCGACGGGCTCGAGATCGACTGCCACTTCTGACAGTGGCAGCACTCGCTGGTACGGACCGTCCGGCGTATCCGGGAAGATCGTCCGCAGCGACTGCTGGCGTTCGAGTACATCACCCATCGCGGCACGCAGCGCGCCGATGTCCAACGCGCCCTTCAGCGTGAGGGGCAGCACGATGTTGTACGCGGGCGAGCCTGCGTCCATGCGGTTGAGCAACCACATGGCCTGCTGCGACAGCGACAGTGGCGGCCGTTCGCCGGCGATCCCCGGCATCAGCGCCGGCGTTGCGTCCTTGCCCGCAGTGCCGGGGTCGGTCTGGTCGAGTCGTGCGGCCAGCGACTCGACGGTCGGGTTCTCGAAGATCTCGCGCACCGCAACACGCCGACCGACGAGGCTGCTGATGCGGGCGACCGCCTTGGTGGCGACGAGTGAGTTGCCACCGAGATCGAAGAAGGAGTCACCGACACCGATCGAGGGCAACCCGAGGACCTCGGCGAAGATGTCCACCAGAGCCCGCTCGGTGTCCGTGGACGGCTCGGCACCGCCGCCGATCAACGCCTCGAGGTCGGCTTCCGGCAGGGCGGCACGATCGAGCTTTCCCGAACGCGTCAACGGGATCTCGTCTAGGAAAACGATCGCGCTCGGCACCATGTGTGACGGCAGCCGCTGTCCAACGAACTCGCGGATCTCCCGGGCGTCCAACGGTTGTGAGGCAAGCACGTGTGAGACCAGCGCGGTCACACCGGAGGGCAGTGCGGCGCCCGAAGTCGCCGCGAAGTCGATCCCCGGATGCGCAGCGAGTGCCGCGTCGACTTCACCCAGCTCGATGCGGAAGCCACGAACCTTCACCTGGAAATCGCTGCGGCCGATGTACTCGACCTCGAGTCGGCCATCACGCCGAACCCACCGGACGACGTCGCCGGTGCGGTACATCCGCGCACCCGGCTCGCCGTGGGGATTGGCGATGAACCGGTCAGCGGACAGCGACGGCCTGCGGTGATACCCGCGCGCCATTGCCGGGCCACTGAGGTAGAGCTCGCCGTCGACTCCGACGGGAACCGGTTGCAAGCGGTTGTCGAGGATCAGCGACGTCAGGCCGCGGACCGGCGAACCGATGGTGATGCGTTCACCCGGCTGCATGGGTCCGGCTATGTCCGCGAAACATGTTGTCTCGGTGGGGCCGTAGCCGTTGAACATGCGGCGGCCTGGTGCCCAGCGATCGACCAGCTCAGGCGGGCACGCCTCGCCGCCGACGACAACCGATTCGAATGCGTCGAGTCCGGCCGGATCCACCGAGGCCAGTGCGGCCGGAGTGATGAAGCCGTGGGTGACCCCGTACCGGGCCAGGAAGTCGTGCAGTTCGTCGCCGCCGTATACCTCGGTCGGCGCGATCACCATGGTCGAGCCGTTGGCGAGCGCGAGCAGCACCTCCAGCACCGAGGCGTCGAAGCTCGGCGATGCGAAGTGCAGTGTGCGCGAGTGCTCGGTCAGGACAAAACGATCCGCCTGTTCGTGCAGCAGGTTCGAGAGACCACCGTGGGTGACGGTCACACCCTTGGGCACTCCCGTGGTTCCCGAGGTGTAGATCATGTACGCCGTGTTGGCCACGCGGATCGGTGCGACGCGTTCGCCGTCGCTCAACACGGCGGTCGACTGTTCAGCGACCACCGCGATGGCCTCGTCCGAATCGAGCTCCAGCCACTCGACGGTGTCGGGACGTTCTGTACGCCACGCCGAGGTGGACAGGCCGTAGACCGCCGCGGAGTCACGCAGCATGTGCTCGATGCGTTCGGCCGGGTAGCGCATGTCCACCGGCAGGTAACCCGCCCCGGTCTTGGCGACCGCCCACAGCCCAACCATGAAGTCGATCGAGCGGCCCATGCCCAGAGCGACGATCTGTTCCGGCCCGATCCCTCGGGAGATCAGAAGACGCGCAAGGGCATTCGATCGCTCGTCCAGCTCGCGGTAGGTGATCGACCCGGCCGGAGAGACCGCGGCGTCGCGTTCACCCGCCGCTGCCACCGCCGCGTCGAGGAGCTCCGGCAACGTCGCGAGGCCGGTGGTTCCCACACCGCTCTGACCCAGTAGTTCGGCACGCTGGTCGGCATCGAGGATGTCGACATCGCCGACACGCACACCGGTGTCGGCAGCAACCTGTTCGAGCACCCGGACCATCATGTCCAGGATCGCTTCGGCCTGCTCGCGCTCGACGATGCCCGGGAGGTACTTCGCCGACAGTCGCAGGCCCGGATCGGACATGGCGATCAGGGTCAGCGGGTAGTGCGTGGCGTCGAGGACATCTGCGTGGTCGACCCGCATCCCGTCGATGTCCGCTGCCGCGGTCAGCGCAGTCCGGTCGAGCGGGTAGGACTCGTAGACCATCATGGTGTCGAACAACGAATCGACATCTGTCTCGCCCAGGATCTCGGCGAGGCCGACCGTGTGATGGTCGAGCAATTCAGCCTGTTCCTGCGCAACACGTTTGATCAGCCTGCCGAGGTCGGCGGCAGCTTCGAGCTGGATCCGGACGGGCAAGGTGTTGATGAACAGGCCGAGCATCGATTCGATGCCGGCCACCTGCGGAGGCCGTCCCGACACCGTGGTCCCGAAGACGATGTCGTCGCGGCCGGTCAGACGGGCGAGTACCAGCGCCCAGGCGGTCTGGAGGACGTTGTTGACGGTCACCCCGGACTCACGGACGAACTCGGTCAACCTCGTCGACAACGTCTCGTCGAGCACGACATCCACCTGACGCGGCACCTGGCCTGCGCCGTGGGTGTCGGCGCCCGGGAAGAGCAGGGTCGGTTCGTCGATACCGTCGAGAGCGCCTGACCACGCGGCCAGCGACTCCTGAGGCGACTGGGATTGCAGCCACGCCAAGTAATTTCGGTACGGGCGGGGCGAGATGAGGGTCTGCGCACTGCCGCCGGCCTGATAGATGGCCAACAGATCGGTCATGAAGATCGGCATCGACCAGCCGTCGAGCAGGATGTGATGCAGCGTCACCACGAACCGGTGGACCGAATCGCCCTGCCGGATGAGCGTGAAGCGGATAAGCGGTGGCCGGTCCATCGCGAACGGCATGATGCGCTCGGCGTGGGTGAGCTCCGTCAGCCGGGCCTCACGGTCGGCCGGGTCCAGTCCGGTCAGATCGTGGTCGGTCCAGGGCGTCGGCGCTTCCGACGGGATGACCGCCACCGCGGCGCCCTCGGAGTCCGTCATGAACGCACTGCGCAGGTTCGGGTGTCGCGCGATCAACGACTCGGCGCTGCGCCGCATGCGTTCGGGATCCACCCCGGACAGATCCAGGACCATCTGTGCCGCATAGACATCCACATCACCTGCGGCCAATTCGGCGTGGAACAGCAGCCCGTTTTGCAACGGGGTGAGCGGCCAGATGTCGGCGATGTCGTCGAATCGCCGCTCTATCTCGTCGATCTGACCCTGCCGCACGTTCACCAGCTCGAGGTCCGACGGCGTCAGACCACCCGCCCCTGGCGAGACCGAGTGCAATGCAATGGATTCCAGTGCACGGTGCCACAACTCGATGAGGCGGTCCACCGACTCGTCGTCGAGAACCGACGCGGGGTAGTCGATCGTCGCCGACAGCTGCGGTCCAGACGCCGACTCGGTCACCATGGCGTTGACGTCGAGAGCAGTGCGCACCGGCACGGCCGCACCACGGGTACCGCGGATGGCCTTGTCGCCGTCAGGGACCCAAGGACCAGATCCGTCGGTTCCTGCCAGGCGTCCGAGATAGTTGAATGTGATCGCAGGGTCGGGAGCGTCCGAGAGAACTTCTGCGCCTTGGTCATTGAGGTAGCGGAGCAGACCGTAGCCGACGCCGCGCCGCGGCACGGTGGCGAGCTGCTCCTTCACCGCCTTGACCAGACTGCCTGCGGATTGCCCACCCGCAAGCGCGTCGTCGACGTCGATTCCGTCGGTGGTCAGGAGCACCGGGTACAGAGTGGTGAACCAGCCGACCGTGCGCGACAAGTCGGCGCCGGGCAGCAGCTCTTCCTCTCGGCCGTGACCCTCCAATGCGACGACGAGAGAGGTCGCCGACTCGCCGCGTCCCCGCAGCCAGTGGGTCGCGGCCAACGCGAATGCGGCCAGCAGTCCGTCGTTCACGCCACCGTGGAATGCCTGGGGCACCCGGGTCAGCAACGTGTCCGTCAACTTGGGCGAGAGCACGAGCTCCCGGTGCTTGAGGGTTCGGACCAGATCCCGATCGGGCTTAACCGTCAGACTGGGGTTGTCGATTGCCGACGCCACCGATCGCCAGTGGTCGAGTTCGTCGAGAAGTGCCGGATCGCCCGCCAGCTCCTTCAGACCATGAGCCCACCGGCGCATCGATGTACCCACCGGATCGAGCGCAACCGGCTCCCCCGAGGAGATCTGAGCCCATGCCGTCGCGAGATCGGGTAGCAGGATGCGCCACGAGACGCCGTCGACGGCGAGGTGATGCAGCACGATCAGCAGTCGCCGCTCGGAGCCCGCGCCAGAGGGTGCCTCGACAACCGTGACGGACATGACGCGGCCGGTTTCGGGATCGAGGGCATCGGTCGCGGCGGTTGCCGCCGTCTCCATCGCATCGTCGAACGCCGACGAACCACGCGACGCGGCCACGGTGATCTCGTCGACGGGCACCTCGGACGAGTCTTCCGCCGGTGCGATCACATGGCGTAGTCCGTTGTCGCCGAACGTCAGTCGCGACCGCAGCACATCATGATGCCGCCGGACGCCGGCGAGGGCCTGACGGAGGACATCGACATCGAACGGCTCGGGAGCGGAGACCACAATCGACTGCGAGTACGGCCCGACGGCCGCCGGTTCCTGCGCCATCCAGCTCATGATCGGAGTCAGGGCGACCTCGCCCACCCCACCACCGTCGAGTTCCTCGGCGACCAGGGTCGAGCTCTCTTCCCGGGCGACCTCGGCCAGTTCACCGATCGTTTTGTGCTCGAACACCTCTCGTGATGAGAAGTGCAGACCGATCGCCCGCGCACGCGACACCAACTGGATCGACATGATGCTGTCGCCGCCGAGACCGAAGAACGAGTCGTCGAGTCCGACACGGGGCTGACCGAGCAGGTCGGCGACCAGGTCGGTGATCGCACGTTCCTTGTCGGTGGTCGGCGGACGGAACGTCACGGTCTGAGCACTGAAATCGGGTTCCGGCAGTGCTTTTCGGTCGATCTTACCGCTGGCACCGAGCGGCATCTGCGGGAGTTCGACGATCGCGTCCGGAACCATGTACTCGGGCACCCGGGCGCGCACGGTGTTCATCAATTGAGCGGTGTCGATACCGCTGCCCACCACGTACGCGACCAGACGCTGGCCGTGGGTACTGTGGTGCACCACGACCACGGTCTCGCGGACCGAATCGTCAGCCAGCACAGCGGATTCGATCTCGCCGAGCTCGATCCTGAGGCCACGGACCTTGACCTGGAAGTCGCTACGGCCCACGTACTCCAGCGACCCGTCGGCCGACCAGCGCACGAGATCCCCGGTCCGGTACATGACCGAACCGTCCGGGCCGAACACGCAGGGAACAAAACGTTCGGCGGTCAGGTCCGGACGACCGAGGTACCCGCGGGCGACCTGCGCGCCGGACAGGTACAGCTCACCGACCGCACCGATCACACAGGGCCGCAACCTGCGGTCGAGCACCCATGCCCGGCAGTTCCACACCGCGCGTCCGATCGGCACGGTGTGCACCGACTCGGCGTCGACCGCCGAATACGTCGCGTGCACAGTGAATTCGGTTGGGCCGTACAAGTTCTCGATCTGCACACCGGGCAGGGCCTGGTGCGACTGAGCCGCGAGCTTGGCCGGGAACGCTTCGCCGGCGACCAAGAGCAAACGCAGCGAGCCAGGCTCGATCCGGCCGATCTCACCGAGGAAGAGCTGGAGCATCGAAGGAACGAACGAGGTGGCCGTGACCCCCTCGGACGCGATCACACCGGCCAGGTACTCGGGATCGAGGTGGCCGTCCGGCTCGGCGATGACAAGTCTGGCCCCGACAGTGGGGGCGAACAGCTCCCACACCGACACATCGAAGGTGGTCGGCGTCTTCTGCAAGATGACGTCGTTCGACCCGATCTCGTAATGCCCTGCGAGCCAATCCAACTGGTTGACGACGCTGCGATGGGGTACGGCCACACCCTTGGGCTTGCCGGTCGACCCCGAGGTGAACAGTACGTAGGCCAACGAGGAAGGGCGCAGCGGCGCGATGCGCTCGGCGTCGTCGACCTGGCCGCCGGGCAGTGAATCAAGATCCAACTCATGCAGATCCACCGTGGCGGTCGCGCCGAGGTCGACGACGGCATGATCAGAGTCCGCGATGAAGACGCAGAGTGGTTCGGCGGTCTGCAGAACATCGGAGATACGCGAGCTGGGATGGTCGGGATCGATCGGCACGTAGGCGCCGCCGGCCTTGAGGACGGCGTACAGCGCGGCCAACATCTCGCCGGAGCGCCGGAGCGCAACACCCACGCGGACCTCCGGGCCGACGCCGACGCCGATCAGGTGACGAGCGAGCTTGTTCGTCCACGCATCGAACTCGGCGAAAGTGAAGCGGCGGTCGCCGTCGACCACCGCAATCGCATCAGGTCGCGCGGCGAGTTGCCGGTTCCACATCTCGATGAGGTCGTGCGACGCCACCGGATGTTCCGTGGAGTTCCACTGGACCATCGTGGCGGCGATCTCGGCTGGTGAACCGAGATTGAGCGCACCGACGGGCGTCTCAGGGGCGGCCCGCAACATCTGGGCGAGGAAGTCGGTGAACCTACGGTGGTGCCGCTGCAGGTCCTCGTCGGCGTACGTCTGCGGGTTGGCTTCGAAGTCGACACGCAGATTCGATCCCTGAACCCCGGGATAGAGGTTCATGGACAGGTCTTCGACGGGCCCGGTGGTCAGGACGTGCAGATGACCGACGACGTCGCCGAGCTGCAACACCGGGTGGAACATCATGAGGTTCACCGACGGCCCGAACAGGCCTCGTTGTCCCGTGCCCTGTCCGATGTCGCGCCGCATGTCTTCGTGCCGGTACAACTGCCGCCGGAGAGCTCCCGTCAGCTCGGTCTGGACGGTGCGGACCAGATCGGCGATGGTGGTCGACGGGGTGACGGTCAGACGCATCGGAACGATGTTGGACACCATTCCCCCGGCCCGGCGGAGCTTGGCCGTGTTGCGAGCCGAGACCGGGAGGCTCAGGACCACGTCTTCGCTGTCGGTCATCCGTGCGAGGTAGGCCGCAAACGCCGCGATCACCGCGGGCGCCGAGCTGCCCGACGCATCGCGGGCCGCCTCGTCGAGCAGCGCAGCGGTGTCGTCGGGAAGCGTGGACGAAGCCAGTCGCGAGAACTCACCCGGGACCGCACGTTGCTGCGACAGCGAAAGCGCGGCAGGCAGATCCGCCGTTCGCTCTGCCCAGTACTCGCGGTCCTTGACGAATCGGTCCGATTCCCGGTAACGCCGTTCGTCGGCGATGATCTCGGGCAAGGCCGCACCCTTGGCGGGCGGGATCTCGGCACCCGAAGCAAGGGCTGTGTACACCTCGGCGATGCGCGTCACCATCGCCATCGCGCCGAAGCCGTCGAGAGCGATGTGATGGGTGCGGATGTACCAGTAATAGTGGTCGGGGCTGATGCGCAGCAGGGCGCTGACGGTCAGCCGGTCCCGCAGGAGATCAATCGGGCGGCGGTACTCGTCGCGCATCCACGTCTGCGCCGCGGTCTCGGCATCGGGGGAATCGACCAGGTCGACGAACTCGATGGTGTCATCGATGCTGCCGTCCACACGCTGCAAGGGCAGACCGTCTGTTTCGACGAGGCCGAGGTATCCCGATCCCATCTCGCGGCCGACGAACTGCGACGCCCGGGTGAGGGTATCGATGTCTACCGGGCCGACCAGCTCCACGTACTGGGCGATGTTGATCGCGACCTCGCCCAGACTCTGCTGGGCGAACCAGATCCCACGCTGCGCCGCCGACAGCTCAAAAGGGTCGCCGGGCGCATCTGCTGGTACGTCTGAACGGCCAGCACTCAAAGTTTGCCGCTCCAATCTCGAACCCTTGCTCGCCTCGGCCTCAGTGACGATGAATACTTGTATCTGCGAAATGTAATCGCGGTGTCTTCGTTGTTCACATTCAACCCGCAAGTGGTCGTTTAGACAGTAACCACGCAGGCGAGTCGCAGATATCTGCCACTCGAATGGCATGCCTTTCTGTGACCTATCGACCAGATTGTCATAGCCGTTACACCGATGCTCCAGCGGCCCGGATCAGCTCGACACCGCGGTTCTGGCGAGTCGGCCGGGCGTCTCCGGCAGCGCAATCAAGTATAGACCAGGCCCGGCGCACCATCGCTGACGTTCGATCGGTGACTGTCACCAGCACCGACGAGTCCGGCCCCCTCGTACGCGGTGTGCGTGCGAGGGGGCCGGAGTCGAATACTGAGGGGCCGCGAGGGCCGGCGGCGCCGAACTACCCGCCGGCGAGCCTGCTGGCGATCACACGGAGGTCGATCTCACTCGTTCGCCCGGCGGTGACACGCTGCTGGGGCGGTGCCGTCGCGGTGTGCAGTTCGTCGAAGTCACCGCGGATCTGAGCAAGTGCATCGTCGACGATTGTGGCGACAACCGATCCATCGGTTTCTGCACCGAGAGCCGGGATACCCGCGAAGATCGCGGCGACGACAGCGGATCTGTCGTCCATGTACTGGTTCCGGGTGACCGGCATCATCAGATTGATCGCACCGGTGAGGTCGCGGTACGTCAGCGCACGCGATCTGTACCGAACGACCACCCGGTCAGGGGTCACTCGAGTGATCTCGCCCACCGCGGCAGGCAGGTCCACCCTCTGAGATGAAGGCGCCATAGCCCGCTGTTGCGGCCGAATCGTTGAAATAGCCATCTGCTCACCAACCCTGTGCATCTGCCTCGACCCTCAATGGGTCGGCGTAGCTAATATTCACAGTACCCGGGCAGTAAGGGAAGGGAAGTATTCCAGCTGTTACAAGATCCAGGTGTGATCTATGACACACCTCGGGCTCAAGGTCTCTGACCAGCGCAGATGGGCGCGCAGCAGGCATCAAAAATGAAACATTCGATGCGAATTCGTGTCATTGTCATCGCGTGTTTCGGACAGACACCATGATCCTTACGGTGGTATGTCCGCAGGCCCGCGGCGAACACCTACTGCTGAGAATCGGCCTCCATGGCCTCGATCAGGCTCTTCGGGCGCAGGTCAGTCCAGTGCTCGTTCACGTAGTCGAGGCACTCGGCGCGCGATGCCTCACCGAAGACCTTGTTCCAGCCGGCCGGGATGTCGGCGAATGTCGGCCACAGCGAATGCTGGTTCTCGTCGTTGACCAGCACAAAGAACCGGCCGTCTTCGTCGTCGAATGGATTGCTCATGAGCGGACCCTTCTCCTGTTTCGGTTACGCGTGCACCACGGTCGACACACACCACCGCCGGCGGCCCGTACCCCGCATGGGGTGCACAGACTGCCGGCGGACAGCAGATCAGACCAGTTCGGCTTCCGCGAGAACCATCATTGCCTGTATGCGTATCCCGGCAAGCGTATCGGCGAGGCCGCGCGGGCCCGACACCGCCAGCCCGGGTACGGAAGTCATGAGCGCGACGGTGAGGGCGGAATCATCCACCGCTTCGCTCGCCATCGCGATTGCGGCACCCTGCGCCCGTCCCTTGAGTTCGCCGAAGTTCACCGCATAACCCTGGCCCACCACTGCCGGTCGATCGCGGCCGATATCGGCAGCCGCCATCACGAGTTGCGTGAGTGTGCGATCCTCTCGGTTACGAGAGCCGCGTGCGTCGGATCGGGCCGACGACCCCTTGCCATAACGGCGGAGCTGCAGTACCACAACGCCCTCCCTCTCAAAACGTGCGCCGAATGCGTTCTTCCCGTGCAATTCGTCGGATCCCTGCAATAGCCCCGTCCAGGTCACCAAAGCATAGCCATTGTCAGGCCATTGAATACCAATTGCCCAACATTCCATTCATACGGACGATATCGCTGCGTCGAGCCGTAGCGTTACGGCCCGTTGGGTGCGATAGGTTCGTAACGAATCATCAGGTGTGATCGCGTCGCCATGGCGACCATGACGATGACGGGACGGACATGCAGGCGAGGCGGGGCCGAGTTACGCAGAACAGCGACGACCAGGACGGCGTACGAGCCTCCTCGGGCGCTCCGTCCACCTACCAGCAGCCGGTCGGCGGCGGCCGGCTACAGCACAGTGTGGTGGCAAACGACCTGGTCAAGACATTCGGTGATTTCACCGCCGTCGACGGCATCAGTTTCCAGGTGCCGACCGGCACGGTGCTCGGGCTCCTGGGGCCGAACGGCGCCGGGAAGACCACAACCGTCAACATGCTGGCGACTCTGTTGACCCCCGACGGCGGCAGCGCCTCGATCGCCGGTTTCGACGTGGTCAAGGATCGCGCGTCGGTCCGCAAGTCGATCATGCTGACCGGGCAGTTCGCCGCCCTTGACGAATCTCTCACCGGACGCGAGAACCTCATCTTGTTCGGCAGGCTGATGGGATTGCGCAAACGCGAGGCGAACGGCCGCGCCGACGAACTCCTCGAGGCGTTCAATCTCGTGGAGGCTGCGTCGAGGCGAGTGGGGAAGTTCTCCGGCGGAATGCGGCGGCGTATCGACATCGCCTGCGGTCTGGTCGTCCGGCCGGAGGTGGTCTTCCTCGACGAACCGACCACTGGCCTGGACCCGCGAAGCCGCCAGGATGTCTGGAACATCGTGACGTCGCTGCGCGATCAGGGCATCACCACGCTGCTCACCACTCAATACCTGGAAGAGGCCGACCTCCTCAGCGACCGGATCGTTGTCATCGACAAGGGGCGCGTGATCGCCGAGGGCACGGCTTCTGCGCTGAAGGAAGAGGTCGGCGGCACCTTCTGCGAGGTGATCCCCAGCTATCCCGACGACCTCAAGCAGCTCAAGCAACTCTTGGCCGACATGGTTCCACCGGACCAGATCCGCATCGACATGTCGCGAACCTCGTTAACGATGCCCGCGATCAACGCGACGCAGACACTCGTGGAGATCGTGCGCCGCACCGACGCCGCCCGCATCGAACTCACCGACGTCGGTCTCCGTCGTCCGTCGCTGGACGACGTGTTCCTGAAGCTGACCGAGTCGCCGACCGGCGGCTCCCCCGAGGCGACGTCTCCCGCCACGGCAGCCCGGGACCGCCGATGACGACGCTGACCCCGGATCGGGTCGTGTCCTCCGGGAGCGATCGTTCGGTGCATCCCGGACAGCAGTGGCTGGCCCTCACCAACCGGTCTCTCCGAGGGATGGCCCGCGAAGGGCAATTCCTTCTGTGCATCGTCTCGCCGGTACTGCTGACCGTCTGCTTCTATGTCCCGCTGCGGACGATCATGGATCTGTACCCCGGGATGGACTATGCCCAGTTCCTCATGCCGGTGATCTGCTTGCAGTCCGTGGGATTCGTGGCCACCTCCGCTGCGATGCGGGCCGCCACCGACGGCAGCCTCGGGTTGAGCAACCGGCTGCGGAGCATGCCGGTGAACATTCTGGTACCACTCATGGCCAGGCTGGCCGCGAACGTCGTACTGCTCATCATCTCGTTGTGCTGGGCCATCATCTCCGGGCTGGTGATCGGGTGGAGACCGGAGTCGGGTCTGCTCAATTTCGCGGGGTTCCTCGGCGTCGCCCTTGTCGTCGGCATCATCCTGGCGTTCGGCGCCGACACGATCGGCGCCCTGTCGCGAAACCCGCAGGCCACCAGCCAGGCCCTCGCCCTACCGCAGTTGATCCTTGGAATGCTCTCCACCGGATTTGTCCCGGAAGAACGATTCCCCGAGTGGATCAGACCATTCGCACGCAATCAGCCGATCTCTCAATTCACCGAACTGATGCGGGGATTCGACGGCGGTGAGGTGACCCTGCGTCTCGCGTTGCCCTCGATCTTGTGGGCCACAGGGGTTGTGGTCGTCGCCATCATCGGCGGGGCCTGGGTGATGATTCGGAGCAGCCGACGTTGAGCGAAGACAAACGTTCGCCGCAGGAGCCGCAGGTACCTGTGGTGCCCCGTCGGCCCCGGCACCGGGGCGACGGCGACGCAGCCGGACTCCAGCACTGGTGGCGCACCGAACAGCCCCCCTCCGGGCGACGCAGAAGCCGTCCCGACGACCTCCCGACCACACGATTCGAGCGACTCGACCGCGGCGACGCGGACCAGAGCGACTACGACGCCCCGGTCACTGCCAGCAATCGGACCTTTGTCGGCCCGTGGACACTTCTGTCCCCTGGTGCCGCAGCCGCGGACTGGACTGCCGAACAAGCAGTCCTTCGCCCGTCGGGCCGTGCGGGAGCCACCGCATACCGAGGTCAGCAGCTCACCCAGTTCACCGATCCGGGCGCTCTGGACACCAGCCACGTATCGGCCGAACTCCAGCAGGCCCAGACCGTTCGTCTGGACGTGCGGAAGATCGCCGCTGCTGCTGCGGCCGTCGACGCGGCCGAGCAGGAGTCGGCGGGCGATCACCGCAAGGACCTCGCGACAGCATTTGCCGATCACCCCGACGCCAGTGAACGCGGCGTCAAGGCGTTCCTGCGGCACGCCCGCATCCTCACCGGTCGGCAGTTGCTCGTCGTGACGCGGGACCGGCTCACCCTCATGCAGAGCATGCTGTTCCCCCTGTTGAGCATGGTCATGTTCAAGGTTGTCCTCGGAGACGCCGTCGGACAGGCCACGGGTCAGAACAGTGCGTACGGCACGGTGCCCCTGGTTGTCCTGGTCGGGGCGATGTTCGGCTCGCTCGCCGTGGGTACCCGGCTGATCAGCGAGCGGCGAACAGGACTGCTGACCCGCCTCTATGTACTACCGGTACACCGGGCGGCGGATCTGACGTCGCGGGTCAATGTCGAGCTGATCCGGATCCTGGTCAGTACAGCGATCCTGACAACCGCGGGCCTGGCCATCGGATGGCGCTTCAACCAAGGGGTTCTGCCGGCAATCGGCATCTTCGGGGTCGCCCTCCTCTACGGTGCGGCCTACTCGACGATCGTTCTGACACTGGCGGTTTCGGCATCGAACCTCCCCCTGGTCCCCATCATGTCGCTCATCACGAGCCTTTTGATGTTCTTCAATTCGGGGTTCTCACCGATCGAGGCCTATCCGGAGATCCTGCAGCCTCTGGTCCGCAACCAGCCCATGACGTGTGCCATCGAGACCATGCGTGCGCTGGCCATCGGTGGACCGGTGGCCGACAGTCTGATCAAGACGATCGCCTGGGCGGTGGGGGCGATCGTGATCTTCGCCTACCCGGCACTGCGCGGGTACCGACGAGCCGCAGCCTCGCGGACCTGACCGTCCCCTCGGCCGGTCTGGCCTGTTCGAAAACCGCCGAGTTGGGGTGTTGTTGCCTACGATCAACACCTATGCCACCGAAACCGACGCGATGAAGCAGATCGCGGGACGTGACGCCGCCTACTTGTATCTCGGCGACGTGAACTCGTCGACCATCGTGTCGTCGTACCTGATGCCCAATCCCGACGGGCTACCGCTGACGATCGACCACACCGCCGCTGTGGATTGGTTACGCGGACGCCTCGATGTGTCGGATCTGTTCACCAGCAAACTGATGCATCTCCCCGGCGACGTCGGCTTGCCCTACTGGGTGCCGGATCCAGCATTCGACCCCGCCGCACATGTCCGGTTCCATGACGTGACGGATTGGTCCGCGGCCCGAGACCTGGTGGCAGACATCGCGGCCACACCACTCGACCCGTCCCGTCCGCTGTGGCTGATGCATGTCATGACCGACATCCCCGACGCACCGGATCAAACCGGGTTGTCGACACTCGTGGCGCTGCACTACCACCACGCCGCATTCGATGGGATGTTGTTCAGCACCCTGACGGCCACCATGTTCAGCGACCTGGAGATCACCGACGAAATCCGTGCAGCAGGCCGCCTCATCGGGGATGCCGGAGAAACGCGGGCAGCGGTGGCTCGGCGAGAGCTGATCGGCCTGCCAGCTCATTTCTGGCGCTTCGCCCGTGTCTGCGGAACGACAATCCGCCGGACTCGGAACCAGGCGAAGACATCGGAGCCCGGGCAACGTCGCAGTTGGCCGGTCATCCGGTTCAACGCACCGTTCCGGGGACCACGTATCGCCGACGGCGTGATGCTCGATCTGCAAGAAGTGCTCGAGTTGCGGTCGCGGGTCGCCGGCGCAACCCTCAACGACCTGATGCTGTCCGTCATCGGAGAGGCGACCAATCGCTATCTGACCCAGGTGGGTGAGCGCCCCAAGTCCTCGATGTCCGCGCTTGTGCCGATGTCGACGCGCGCGATGCGTGAGTCCGCTTCGGCGAACCAGTTCGTCCCGATGGTGGTTGATCTGCAGACGGCCGAATCCGATCTCACCACGCGAGTGCAGTTGATCTCCGCCGAGACGAGCCGGGAGAAGAAGCGCATCGCCGAGGAGGCGACCCGGGCAGACGTCGCGGTAGTGGACGCAATGCCCGCACCACTTCTGCGCCTCCTCGGGGTTCTCTCGCGGCGGCAGTCGAAGTCGGCTTCCACTTCCCCGGCGTTCAACATCGTGGTGACCAACGTGAACGGTGCCCAGATACGACGAAAGATCTTCGGACTGGAAGTGGTGGGCGGTTTCGGGGTCCAGACCGTGGCCAATGGATCGACGTTGGCTCACGTGATAACGAACCGGGCCGACAAGCTCGCGGTGTCCATCACGGCCGATCGTGCGTCGCTTCCCGACATCACCGAGTACTGCCGCATCCTCGAGCAATCGTTCAAGACCCACCAGGCCGAGGTCGGCTGAGACTGCCGGTCGACCAGCCCACCGTTCGTCCCCCGCTCGTCCGAATCGCGGTCCCCTAGCGCCACAGGGGATCGCGTGGGACGCCCTGCACATCACCGGAGATCGCCGAATGAAACAGGTCACCGCGCGTGACGCCGCATACCTCTACCTCGGGGACGGAGTCGCGACGGCCACGGTTGTCAGCTGCCAGGTCGTCGTGAACCCCGCCGGCCGACCGCTCGAGCTCACCGAGGATCACCTTCTGGAGTGGATCAGCGAACGGATCTGGATCTCAGATCTGTTCAACAGCAAGATGATCCGGCTGCCATCAGACATCGGTTACCCCTATTGGGTTCCTGACCCGGATTTCTCCGCGGCCGCCCACCTGCAGGTGCACCGCAACGTCGGCACGTGGGCTTCGGCGATCGAGCTCGTCGAGCAATTCGGAGAGACGCCGATGGATCTGTCCCACGCACCCTGGCTGATGCACGTCATCCCCGACGTCACCGGCGTGCCAGGCCACGCCGGCCTGTGCAGTCTCGTGGTGTTCCGGTTCCATCACATCGCCTTCGATGGCGTCACCTCGGCGACCCTGGGCGAGAAGGTGTTCGACGACGGTGTCGTGAGCGACGCAACACGTGCAGAGGGCCGGGTCGTCGGGAAGGACACTGCATCTCGCGGGGCGCTGACCCGTCGGGAACTCCTGCGTGGACCCGCGCTCTGGACCCGGTTCGCAAACGAGGGTATTGGGATCGTGCGAGCATCGAGACAGCAGAGGCGGGCTCAGGCGGGCGGTGGTCGGCCCCACCGGGTCTGGCCGGTCACCCGCTTCAATCACGACTTCCGCGGCCCCCGCACGGTAGGCCACATACTCTTCGACCGCGGCGATGTGCTCGAGATGAAATCCTCGTTGAGTGGCGCCACGGTCAACGACCTCATGTTGTCCATTGTCGGACAGGCTGTTCACGACTACCTCGGTCGCAGGAACGAGACCCCGCCATCGTCGCTGTCTGCTCTGGTACCGGTGTCGACGAGGGGAATGCGTGAAGCGGATACGGCAAACCAGTTCGTTCCGGTGGTCGTGGATCTGGTGACCACCGAAGCGGATCCCCGGATGCGGATATCGCTGATCGCCGCGGAGACCGCACGCAAGAAGAACAGGGTCAAACAGAAGCTGGCAGAACACACGACGGGGTTCATCGACATCGTGCCCGCCCCGGTCCTCCGGCTGCTCGGTTCCGGGCGGCCGCGCCGCAAGAAGTCGGTGGCGCCGCCCCGTTTCAACGTGGTGATCACCAACCTGCCCGGGATCGCGAGACACGGTAGTTTCTGCGGGATGAACATCGTGGACAGCTTCACCATGCAGCCGGTCGGCTCGGGTGCAACTCTGGCTCACGCAATCTCCGACCGGGGTGACCACATCGCCATGTCGATCACGGTCGACTCGGCGGTGATGCCCGACATCGGCGAATATTGTCAGATCGTCCGCGAGTCGTTCGAGGCGCACCGCGCCACCATCATCTGAGGTCCTCGGCCAATGCCCCCTCCACGATCACAGCGCCGGAGACCGTCTTGTGTCTCGGTGGTCATCCCGGTCAAAAACGGCATGCCCCACCTGGTCGATCAGGTGAAAGCCCTTGCCGCCCAGGACTATCAAGGGGATTGGGAGGTGGTGATCAGTGACAACGGTTCGACCGATGGACTACGCGGGTTCATCGATGGCCCAGCGATCCCCGACGGTCTCCACCTCGTCTACGTAGACAGTTCTGCGGTGCCGGGGGCGTCGCATGCGCGTAACGCGGGCGCCGAGGCCGCCCGAGGCGACTTCCTCGCGTTCGTCGACAGTGATGACCGGGTACGTCCACACTGGCTCAGCAGCATGGCGGCCGCCGCAGAAGCCGCCGACCTCGTGTCGGGATCCCTCGACACCGAGGCGCTCAACACCTCTGAGGTTCGGACGTGGCGGCCGATCCCATTGCCCGAAGACGGTTGGCCGGTACCGGGCTGGTATCCGACCGCCATCGGAGCGAACATGGGCGTGTGGCGCGATGTCCACGACCGTATCGGCGGATTCGACGAGACCTTTGTCCACACGGCCGAGGACAATGACTACGTATGGCGCGCACAACTGGCTGGGTACGTGCTCGCACACAGCCCTGAAGCCCTGCTCGACTACCGACTGCGCAACACGTACCGGTCGCTCGGGAAACAGATCTACGTCTACGGCCGGGGCGCGGCGCAGATACACGCCCGCTACCGGGAGATGGGGTTCACCCAATACAATCGGCCGCTGCTGTTCCCGCTGGTGGTGACGTCGCTCGCCCTTCGCAATCCACTTCTGCCGCAAGCAGTCACCCGGATGAACACCGGTCGCTGGATCTATCACGTCGCTCACGAGGCGGGCAAGATCCGCGGCGGGATCACGCACCGCGTGCTGTGTTTGTGAGTCCTTCCGGGGCTTGAACGTTCGACGGCGGTCAGCGGTGGGCGCGAGGAGTGAGGCGAGTCTGCGGCGGCCGGATCAGGTTCCGGACCCTGAACCGCTCCGAAGCGGGATCGTATGCCCGAAAGGGCACCCAGTTGATGAGATAAAAAGGCATGGCGACGACAAGCATCTGCACCACCGCCTTTGCTCGCTCCTTGGGCAGCCCATGCACTTTGAAGGTTCGCTGATCTCGCAGGCAGTACCTGAAGTATGCCGGGGGCGGGGTGAGATACCGTCGGCCGGAGATTGTTGCGTCGGCGCCAGGGATCAGGCCGATCCGGACACCGTTCCGCTTGAGGCACAGGGTCAGATCAAGATCCTCGAACACGTCCGAGCGCATGCAACTGCACGAGCGCGCCTGCTCCCACGCCTTTTTGGTCATTGCCATGTTCGACCCGAACAACCGCTGAAGATCCGGCCCCTCGGACCCGGGCCGCTCCGACATCGCGGCCAGCTTCGCCCGCGCATCGCCGGTGATGCCGATGTGCGATCGGCGAAAGCGATCCTGGAACGGCAGATCATGAGAAGTGCACAACCCGGTGCCTGCCTCGTAAACGTCACCGTACTGGTCGAAGAACTCGTTGATCGACTGCGCCCACCCGGGACCGACGCGCGAATCGGCATCGATGCGAGCGATCACATCACCCCGGGCGTTGTCGAAACCGACTGTGCGGGCGTGGATCACGCCCTGTTCGGTGGCCACCACCGACCGGAACTTTCCGTACTTCGAGGCGAATTCCTCAACAAGCGAAGCCGTTTCATCAGTCGAGTTGTTGTCCACCACCACGATCTCGTACAGGTGGGTCAGTTGCGGTACCAAGCTGTCGAGGCAACCCCTGAGAGTCTCGGCCTCATTGTAGGCCGGGATCACGACGGTCAACCGAGATTCGTCCATGGCCCTACCGTAGCCACCGGCGTTGACGGAGGACAACCGGACATTCAGTTGGGTAAATCAGTAGATCAGATCCATGATCCGAGTCGCGACCATCATGACCGTCGCGTGCGGCCCGGACGAGCCGGCCGTCGGCAAGATGGAGGCATCGATCACCCTCAGACCATCGACCCCGCCCACCGCTCCGGCCCAGTCCGTGGCCACCCCCATCGGCAGTGTGCCCCAGGCGTGCTGTGAGGTCCTGAGCACCGGATCGATCTGAGCGTTCCCCTTCCCCGCGTACGCGGAGAAGTGATCACTGTCGAACATCGCCCGCAGTCGGTCGGCCCACACGCCGAGAGTGCGCGTGTCGGCGCCGTCGAGTTCACCGAGGTCGACCTGCAGGCCGCTCGTCGCATCCCAGGAAAGGGATCCGGCGCGGTGCGGACGCATCAGGGCCGCCCCGAAAGCCGGTCCCGTTGCGGGCAGTCCTTCGATGAAATCTGCGAAGTCTCCGCCGTAACAACGTAACTCGACACCGTCGGATGTGTGCACCACGGACTGCAGCAACGCCGAAGGCTTCGCGACGGGCAGCTGCGCGGGGGCGAACCGCACGAGCACTTCGCGATGCTCCCACACATCCAGGCTCTGTATCTGCACGCCGGGTGACCGGATCAGCAGCTCTGCAGTCCCCAGGGTTCCGGCGCAGACAATCACTTCATCAGCAGAGAACACATCGTCACCGATGGCGACTCCCGTGACGCGCCCTCCCCGCACCACGAGCTCGGTGGCCGCAGCACCGGTGAGCAGACGCAGGCCACGCCGGCCGCCATCGTCAACCATCCAGTGCGCCGCCGACCGACGTAAGGGGCCGTCCCGATTCGAACGCACCCGGTTGATCCCCACATGGGCCCACGGCGCAGCGATACGCGCAAGACCCTCTGTCTCCCAATGACTCTCGAACGCCTTGGCATACCCACCGATCTCATCGTCGGCAAAGGCCGAGACATGCATCGAGCCGCCGCCCTGCGCGCCACCATCAAGATTGTCGTAGGTGTCGGCGATGACCGACATCGGCCAGATCTCCTCGGACCAGCCGGTGAAATCCGAACGATGCCAACGCAGGAAGTATCCGCCGTTGACCACCGACGAACCGCCCACACCGCGCCCTCGGGGTAGGTCGAACCCCTGCCTGCTGCGATACCGCGCCACCCGGTCCGAACCCGGTCCAATGGGAAGTCGATCCAGGCGCAGCGCGGATGGCGCCGGCGAACCGGGCCCGGCCTCGAGCCACAGGACTCGCCGATCCGGGTCTCGGGATAGGCGCTCGGCGACAACACTCCCGCTGCTGCCCGCGCCGACAACGATGACGTCCGCGCCGACATCGGCAGCGCTGCTCATCAGGTCATCGAGGGGCGACGCGAGGGCGCGCTTCGGTCGACACCGAATTACTGATCCGCGGATAGAGTGCGTCGATGCTGCGGCCTGCGAGCGCCCCCTGCCACAGACCTGCGCCATAGGCCAGATCGTCGAGCCGTTTGAGCACCATGAACCGCCACCAGCCGACGCGGGCGCCCGGCTCGGGATTGACCAGTTCCAGCCGGACCCACTCGTATGCTGCCTCCCCGACCGCAACAGTCAGGAGCAGCAACCGAAAACGCTTGGACACCAAGGCGAGGAGAATCGACAGCGGCCAATAGTGGCGACACATCGCAGACGCCGACTGCAACACCCCGAATCCCACCGACTGCGCTGTGAGTTTGGCGGCCGTGCGGGCGGCATCGGGCATGGACGACACCCGGCGGTGCAGCCGCCCGCCGATCACTCCGAAGACAGCGAGGGCGGCCATGACCCCCCAGACCGTCCCCGTGACCAGAGCCGCCATCGCTGCCGCCATGGGAACGGTGAGGGCTAACGGAGCACCCATGCCCGGATGGCGGCCCGACAGCAGGGCCGCGCCGGTACCGTAATAACGCTTGCGGTCGAGGCTCTTGGAGAGACGATGCCGGTGGTCGTGGGCGACGGTGGCGATGGGGTCGTATCGCAGCGACCACCCGTCCGCATGAAGCCGCCAGCACAGGTCTACGTCTTCGGCGACCTCCATCGACTCGTCGAATCCGCGAAAGCAGTTGCGGCGCACGATCATTGCTGCGCTGGGGACATATGGAATGCGCGACCGGGGCGCCACCGGGCCTTCTCGGCGGCCCATGTCGAGGGAAGAACACAGGGCTTCGTACCGGGAGGTGGCGCCGCCGCCCGGCTCGAGCGCGACGATTCGTGGCGCTGCCAGGGCGACCTTGGGATCCGAGAAGTGTCCGAGCAACTTGGTGAGCCAATCGTGCTCCGGCACGACGTCGGAGTCGAGAAAGGCGAGCAACTCGGTGTCCGCGTGGGCGGCTCCCCTGTTACGCGCCGCTGCGGGTCCATGACTGCGCTCGAGGCGGATGACCTGGGCGCCTGGCGCCTCGATCGGTACGGCCGACCCGTCGTCGACGACGATGACCTTGTGCCCGGCCAGACCCGGTAGCAGCCGGTCGATTCCGGACTGATTGTCGCGCACCGGGACCACCACGGTGACGTCGGTGTCGGTCGGGCCGAACATCGGCCGTGGGTGACCGACGCCGGCATCGAGCAACTTCCTGGCCAGTTGCGAGGTGGTGCGGTCGTGCACCGTGAGCCGGCCGTCGGCGTCGAGTAGGCCGCCGGCCAGCTCGGACAGGTTCAGGAGCCGGGTCGGCGATCCCCCGATGATGTGGCGACGGTCGTCGGAGATCATGCAGCGTGGATCGAGCTGCACCTGGAATCCGGGCGGCGGGACCGCGACGTCGGGATCGACCGGGACGTCGACCTGCGATCCGTCCGGATCCCCACCTTCGTCTTCGCGCTCGTCCTGCCGACTTCCGGCGATCACCTGAGCATCCCGTTCGAGTCAGGCTCCCACCGACCGACAGCGTCGGCCAGCCGCGCGGCCATCTCGCTGAGCATTCGCCTCCCTTCGGCGGCCGAAGCCGCCATCGGATCGCCGAGTATCCCGTTGTCACTCACAGCTGCCACTCCCCCTGCGCGCATCGATGCCATCAATTCGGACACCGGAGTCACGTTGCCGCTGACCATCTCTTCGACGCGCACGACCATCGGCGAGATGTGCAGCAACAGCGACGTTTCCGTGTAACCAGCATGTGCGTCGGCGCCCGGAGAGGCGCATCCGAACCATGCCACTTCCCGACCCTCGGTGCGCAGTTGCGACACCGCCGACAGCAACGTTCTCCCGTTACCACCGTGAGCGTTCACGAACACCAACCGAGCCGCCCATCGGCAGGCGCTGCGCCCGTACTCGACCAGCACCGAGTACAACACCTCGTGCCCGATGGAGATGGTCCCGGGGAATCCCTCGTGCTCCCCGGCCGCGCCGTAATTGAGTGGTGGCGCAACCATCAGGTCGGCCCCCTGAGCCCATGGCTCCGAGCCCGACCCTGTTGCGGCATCGGCAACGGCAGTCGCTATCCGAACATCGGTGTCGAGTGGCAGGTGTGGCCCATGTTGTTCGATGGAACCCAACGGGACGAGGACCGTGGCCGACCGATCATCCAACTCGGTCCAGCTTCGGAAACCGAGCCCGCCCGAAGGTGTCATTCGGACAATGGTAGACCGTTGCCGCTTCGCCCCGAAGGGCTTTGCCGCCCGAGCATTCGCTCGGCACCTGGTTTACTTGGCACCCGACAGTATTTGGATGTGACGCTCTGCGCCCGCCGGGTGGCGTGCGTGGTGGACCACTCGACGATGAGGTGCGATACATGGCAAAGAACGGACCGCTGAGCGGAATACGCGTGATCGAGTTCGCAGGCATCGGCCCCGGGCCGCACGCAGCGATGATGCTGGGCGATCTGGGCGCCGACGTCGTGCGGATCGAGCGCCCAGGCAAGCTTCCGAAAGAGGGACAGGTCGCCGACCAGCTCTTGCGCAACCGCACGGTGGTCGAGGCGAACTTGAAAGATGCTGCGGACAAAGAGGCGATCATGAACTTGATCGCCAAGGCCGATGTCGTCATCGAAGGCTTTCGTCCCGGCGTCACCGAACGACTCGGTTTCGGTCCCGATGATGTCGCGGCCGTCAACCCCCGTGTGGTCTACGGACGGATGACAGGGTGGGGCCAGGACGGCCCGCTGTCGCAGGTGGCCGGCCACGACATCAACTACATCTCGCTGACCGGCCTGTTGCACGCCGTCGGCCGGGCCGACGAGGTGCCAACCCCACCACTCAACCTGTTCGGCGACTTCGGCGGCGGATCCATGTTCCTCGTGCAGGGAATCCTGGCGGCGCTCGTGGAGCGCGAGAAGTCGGGCAAGGGCCAAACCATCGACGCCGCAATGGTTGACGGTGCATCGGTGCTCGGCCAGATGATGTGGGCGTTCCGCGGCACGGGTCTGTGGGGCAACGAGCGCGGAGCCAACCTGCTCGACACCGGCGCCCCGTTCTACGACGTCTACGAGACCTCTGATGGAAAGTACTTCGCCGTGGGCGCCATCGAGCCGCAGTTCTATGCCCTCCTGCTCGACGGGATGGGACTCGCCGATGACGAGACACTCCCCGACCAACTCGACATGCCCCGGTGGCCGGCCATGAAGATCCGCTTTGCCGAGGTGTTCAAGTCCAAGACCCGCGACGAGTGGACCGCGATCTTCGATGGGACGGACGCGTGCGCCACGCCGGTTCTCGACTGGGAAGAGGCGCCGCAGAACAAGCACCTGGCCAGTCGTGGATCCCTGGTGGAGATCGACGGCGTCATGCAAGCCTCTGTGGCACCGCGCTTTTCGCGGACAGTGCCCGACACACCCGCCGCACCGGCCCGCACCGCAGCCGACCCCGCCACGCTCTGGCAGGACTGACCGACCGCACACACGAAACGACGGCCCATCCCGCGTGCGGGGTGGGCCGTTTTCGTATCCGCCGGCTGGTTGGCCGATTAGACCTTGGTGGCGCCCATGTCCACCTCGATGGAGGAGGCGGTGATGAACTTGGCGCGGGTGGAGCACAGGTACATCACCGCGTCGGTGATGTCGCCGGACTTGGCCATACCGGGAAGGATCGGCTCGAAGTGCGCTTTGTACTCGGGCATCTCGAACACCTTGAAGGCATCGGCGTCCTCGATGCACATCGGGGTCTCGACGCCGTAGGGGTGAACGGTGTTGACCCTGATCTTGCTGCGGCCCAGCTCTTTTGCGGTTGTGTGCGCCAGTCCGACCAGGGCATGTTTGGACGCCGAGTAGGACGCCTGCATCGGCATCGACTTGATCCCGGCGACGGAGCTGATGATCACGATCGAGCCCCCGTTGCCGGCTTCGAGCATCGCCGGGATGGTCGCCCTGAGCGTCTTCCAGGATCCGTTCACGTTGACATCGATGACGTCCATGAACTGGCTCTCGGTCATCTCGTGGACGCTGCCCCAGGTGAGCACACCGGCATTGACGATGACGTAGTCGAGTCGGCCGAATTGGGCGACGCCGTCGGCCACGAGCTGCTGCTGGCCCGCCAGGTCACGGGTATCGAGTTGGCGGGCAAGAATATTGCCGCCCGCGGCCTTGACCTGGCGCACGGTCTCTTCCATGTCTTCGGCGGTGGCCACCGGATAACCGATCTTGGTGACCTCACCACATACGTCGAGCCCGATGACCGATGCGCCTTCCTCGGCGAATCGGATCGCGTGACTGCGGCCCTGCCCGCGGGCGATGCCCGTGATGTAGACGACCTTGCCGTCGAAATCTCCCATATCGGCCACTGCCTCCGTCGATCTGAACGTGGGTTGAGTACCACGCCACGTTACAACAAACTGTAACGTGTTCTAGTCGAATCGACCTGCCGGAGGCGCCGGGGCTCTACGAGGTGGTTTCGCCGAATCGCTTCTCGAAGCCCTCGGGGATGATGATGTCGTCGCGGGTGAGGTCGTGAATGCTGCGGCGGCCCAGTCCCATCAGGGCCGAGTCGATTCCGCCGCGCATGATGTCGAGGACGTTCTCGACACCGGTCTGGCCGTTGGCAGCCAGGCCCCAGAGGTAAGCGCGACCGATCATCACCGCATCGGCACCGAGGGCGAGCGCCTTGACGACGTCGCTGCCACGCCGGACCCCGCCGTCGAGGAGAACTTCGATGTCCTTGCCGACGGCGTCGGCGATCGGCCCGAGCATGCGGATGGTCGCCGGGGTGCCGTCGAGATTGTTGCCACCGTGATTGGAGACCGAGATGGCGGTGGCCCCGATGTCCACGGCGCGTTTGGCGTCGTCGATGCGGGTGATGCCCTTGACCATGAACGGCCCGCCCCACTCCTCGCGCAGCCATTGCAGGTCTTCCCACCGCGGCGGCGCCGTCTGCATCCACTGCCCGTATGCGCCGAAGAAGGTCGGTGCCTGCTGAGCCTTGTCCACCACGTTCGGCGCGGTGAGGTCGGGGATGATGGGCTTGCCCTTGTTGAACCAGTCCCAGGCATAACGCGGTCGCATCGCGATCTCGGGGGCCAGTTTCAGCAGGGCCTTGAGGTCGACCTTCTCCGGGATCTCGGGGCTGCCCCAGTCACGGCCCATCGAGAACGACCAGTCCGTGGTGACGATGAGACCTTTGGCGCCGGCCTCGCGGGCCCGTTCGGCGCGCTTGAGGATGTCCTCGCGAGAGTTGAGCCAGTAGGCCTGGAAGAAGATCTTGTCGTTGACTGCGGTGACCTCCTCGATCGGCTTGGAGGCGAAACTCGACAGACCCATGGCGGTACCGCGGGCGGCGGCGGCCCGCGCCACGGCGACCTCACCTTCTTTGTCGACCGCCTGGACACCGGTCGGCGAAATCATCACCGGCATCGAGATGTCTTGACCCATCACGGTTGTCGACAGTTCCCGCTCGGCGTGCGCGCCGACGACGTGGGGCGCGAACCCGAGTTCGGCAAACGCATCCACGTTGTCGTTGACCGTGATGCCCTTCTCGCTTCCGGCGATCAGTGACGAATACACCGACTTGGGAAGTCGCTTCTTCGCTCGCCGCTGGGCTTCGGCGACACTCTCGAACCAGGGATTGACCATGGGGTGTTGATTCCTTTTCTCACCGGCGTCGTTGCCGGGTTGTGGTGTGGGAGTCCACCTTCGGTATCGAAGGCAACTCCGGGTGAAGCCGCGCCGTTCAGTGGCAGGCCGACGCGGCCGCCGGAGTGAAACCGGCCAGCGGGTTCTCGTCGCAGTCACGCGAAGGCGGACGTGTCATCAGGGTCAGCGGCACACCGCGCGAGTGGTCCTTGTTGGCCGAGGGCACGCTGCGATCGCCGGCCAGCAGTTCTTCGCCATAACCCTGAACACATTCGGGGTCGGGTCCGGCCAGCGGCAGACCGGTGAAGAACTTGGCGGCCATGCATCCTCCGCGGCACGCGTCGAAATGCTGGCATTTGGTGCAGGCGCCCGCATTCTGGGGTTCGCGGAGTTCGAGGAACAGGTCTGACTGCTGCCAGATCGTCTTGAACCCGCCGTCGGACAGGATGTTTCCGGCGAGGAAGTTCTCGTGGATGGCGAACGGGCAGGCGTACACGTCACCGACGGGATCGATCAGGCACACCACGCGGCCGGCGCCACAGAGGTTCAGGCCGGGCAGCGCACCCTGGCCGGACTCGGCGAACGCGGACAGATGGAAGAACGAGTCGCCGGTCAGCACCCCTTCGCCGTGTGCGACGAGCCAGTTGTACAGATCGCGCTGCTGTTCAGGTAGCGGGTGCAGGTCGTCCCAGACGTCGGCACCTCGACCGGACGGCCGCATCCTGGTGATACGCAGGGTTGCGCCGTAACGGTCCGCGAGCGCCTTGAACTCATCGAGCTGGGTGACGTTCTGCCGTGTCACCACCACGCTGATCTTGGCGTCGGCGAACCCCGCCTCGTGCAGGTTCTCGAGCGCCTTGATCGCCATCGCATACGACCCCGGGCCGCGCACTGCGTCGTTCACCTCGGCGGTCGCGCCGTCGAGTGAGATCTGCACGTCGACGTAGTCGCTGGCCGCGAGACGCTGGGCGACCTTCTTGTCGATCTTGAGGCCGTTGGTGGAGAACTTCACTCCCACTTGATGATCGGTGGCGTAGTCGACCAATTCCCAGAAGTCGGGCCGCACCGTCGGCTCGCCGCCACCGATGTTGACGTAGAACACCTGCATGCGCTGCAGCTCATCGATGATGGCCTTGCATTGCGCGGTGTCGAGTTCACGTGGGTCACGCTTACCCGAGGAGGACAGGCAATGCACACACGACAGGTTGCACGCGTAGGTCAGCTCCCACGTCAGGCAGATCGGTGCATCGAGACCTTTTTCGAACTGGTCGACCAGGCGGCCGACGGGCTGACGCGACGCCGAGGGGCGATCGAGAACAGAAGTCATGGGGGGTTCCTCACAGAACACTTACCGGGGCAGGGATTTGCCGGACCGCACGCGCCGGGCTGCGACGCGTGCGGTCATGCCGGACTTAGGAGTTGGGGACGATCATTCCCGAAACAGCCAGTGCAGAAAGAGCACTGACATACAGGTGCCGGTCGGCATCGCCGATGCCGGCAGCGGCCAGCGCGTCGTCAGCACTCGCGTGATCACCGAGCGACTGCACGACCTCGACCACCGTCAGGTTCTTGAGGAACGACAGCTTACGAGTGCCGAAGTGGTACAACAGCGCCCCGAAAGGCTCGGGGCGCAGTGCGACCGACGAGTTCAGCACCCACGCGCGATCGGAGTCGAACGCGGTTGCTCGACCCGTGACGCTGACGGTGCCAGAGTCGGTGACAGTCACGTCAGTACACGCCGCACATGCCGTCGATCGACACCTCTTCGACCAGGGATTCGGTGACCAGTTCGGTCTCGGTGGTGGCGTCCGCCTGCGAAGGATTCTGAGCTGTCATGGGGATTACCTCCTGTAGTGGGTGTGACGATCACCATAATGGCACTCAGTGCACAAACGCCAGGGGTTGACCCGAATCAATGCGGGAAATCTGCGAAAACCGTCCAAAAGGACAGGTACTAGAGCCCCATGTCGCGGCCGATGATGTCCTTCATGATCTCGGTGGTGCCACCGAAGATCGTCTGGATCCGCGAGTCGACGTAAGCCTTGGCAACCGGATATTCGTTCATGTAGCCGTATCCGCCGTGCAGCTGGACACAGTGGTCGATCACTCGCTTGGCAAGTTCTGTGGTCCACCATTTGGCCTTCGCCGCGTCCACCGCCGTCAGCTCTCCCGCGACCACTGCAGCCAGGCACCGATCGATGTACTGCTCTGCGATGTCCAGCTCGGTGCTCATCTCCGCAAGGACGAACCGGTTGTGCTGGAACGTTCCGATCGGCTGCCCGAAGGCTTTGCGGTCCTTGGTGTATTGCAGCGTGTCGGTGAAGACCTGGCGCGCACCGGCGATGGCACCGATGGCTATCGACAACCGTTCGGAGGGCAGGTTGTGCATCAGGTGGTAGAAACCCTTGTTCACCTCACCCAGAACATTCTCGACCGGCACCCGGACGTCGGTGAAGTGCAGTTCGGCGGTGTCCTGGGCGTGCTGGCCCATCTTGTCCAGCTTCCGGCCGCGTTCGAACCCCGCCATCCCGCGTTCGACGACCAGCAGGGTGAAGCCCTTGTGCCCGCCGTTCGGATCTGTCCTCGTGACCACGATGACCAGGTCGGAGTTGATGCCTGCGGAAATGAACGTCTTGGAGCCGTTCAGCACCCAGTGGTCGCCGTCGAGCACTGCGGACGTCTTGATGCCCGCGAGGTCGCTGCCTGCGCCGGGCTCGCTCATCGCGATGGCGCCGATCAGCTCGCCGGAGGCAAAACCCGGAAGCCAGCGTTGCTTCTGTTCGTCGTTGGTCAGTTTGGCCATGTAGGGCCCGACCACATCGTTCTGCAGGCTCAGTGCGGGCGTCGCGGACCCGAACTTCGCCAGCTCTTCGACGATCACGGCGTTGAAACGGAAATCCTCCATCCCACCACCACCGAACTCCTCCGGCAGGTTGAAACCGATCAGCCCGTATTTGCCGGCGGCGAGATAAGCCGACCGGTCGACCTGGCCTTCGCGTTCCCACTGTGCGGCATGAGGTGCGATCTCCCGTTCAATGAACTGGCGGGTTGTTTCCCTCAGCTGATCGTGCTCTGTCTCGAATACAGTTCTACGCATCGTGTTCCCTCTCAACGCCATTCACGTCTGACCACTGTCATTCAGAGCGGCATCGATGTGCCGCGACCACGCCGTCGAGGTAAGGGAACGCTCGTTCACTTCATGCCCCGGCAAGTGGGGCAATCGTAGTTGATCAGCACCGGGGGGCAGATCCTTTTGAGGCAATAGGCCAGCCTTTGAGGCAACAGGAACAGGCCGCTGCGCGACATCTACCATGGGCGATGTCGCACGCCGGCGACAGCGAGACGCACCGGAGGTGAAGCCGTGCCCAGTGGACGGCGATCGGCGTGACCGCTCAGATCGGACGGCGGCCGAGCACCACCAAGGCAAAGATCACCGATGCCGCGATCGACCTGTTCACCGAGGTCGGCTTCGACGAGACCAGTGTCGACGACGTCGCCGCCGCTGCCGGGATCGCCCGGCGAACCCTGTTTCGCTATTACCCCTCCAAGAACGCGATCGCGTGGGGTGACTTCGACGAGCACCTGCAGGACATGCGCAGGCTGCTCGCCGACCTCCCCGCCGACATGCCCGTCGCCGACGCGCTGCGAACCGCACTGCTCGCCTTCAACGAGGTCCCGGACGAGCACCTCGAACATCACCGTCGGCGGATGCACCTGCTGCTGAGCGTTCCGGCCCTGCAGGCGCATTCGATGCTGATGTACACCGGATGGCGCGATGTGGTCGCCGAGTTCGTCGCGATGCGCACCGGCACAGACGCCTCCGATCACGGCCCCCAGACGGTCGCCTGGATGCTTCTCGCCGTGGCGCTCGCCGCGTACCAGCAGTGGCTGGACCGGCCCGACTCCGATCTGGGCGACCTGCTCACGCGCGGTAGCCATATCCTGAGCGTGGGCCTCACGAGCGAGTTGGGGCCACTCGGACGCACTGGTAATCTCGACTAGAACGTGTTCCAGTTTTGTCCGTGGCGTCCGCTATGCCGTCAGGCGAGGAGGTAGGCCGGTGACCGTGTCCCCGCACAGCACCCGCAGCATTGTGCTGACCGTGGCCGAGGTGATCGACGAGACCGGCGACGCCAAGTCCCTGGTCTTCGACGTCCCGGAAGAGTCGGCCGAACGCTTCCGCTACAAGCCGGGTCAGTTCCTCACGTTGCGCATACCGAGTGATCAGACGGGATCGGTGGCTCGCTGCTACTCGCTCGCCTCGAGCCCGTTCGCTTCGGAGAAGCCCAAGGTGACCGTCAAGCGCACCGCAGATGGCTACGGGTCGAACTGGGTCTGCGACAACGTGTCCGCCGGAGACCAGATCGAGGTGCTGCCGCCCTCAGGTGTGTTCACGCCGGCCGATCTCGGCGCGCCGATCCTTCTCCTCGCCGCGGGCAGCGGGATCACGCCCGTGATGTCGATCCTCAAGTCCGCCCTGCTCAAGGGCACCGGGCGCGTCTACCTCTGTTACGCCAACCGCAGCGAGAACGACGTTATCTTCGCCGCGGAACTTCGTGCGCTGCAAGAACAGTTCCCCGAACGGCTCACCGTGGTGCATTGGCTGGAGACGGTCCAGGGCCTCCCGACGATGCAGAAGCTGGCAACACTCTTGCGCCCATTGAAGGCCTACAACGCATACATGTGCGGCCCGGGTCCGTTCATGGACGTGGTGCACAAGGCCCTTGCCGAGGTCGGGATGTCGCACCACCAGGTGCATGCCGAGGTGTTCTCGTCGCTCTCCGGTGACCCGTTCGAAGACTCCGAGCCCGAAGAACTCACCGAGGAACAGATCGCCGACGCCGCATCGGTGGAGGTCGAACTCGACGGCGAGGTGCACGAGTTGTCGTGGCCCCGCAGCAGGACACTGGTGGACATCATGTTGTCGGCCGGACTGGACGTTCCGTACTCCTGCCGTGAAGGCGAATGCGGGTCGTGCGCGTGCACGGTCACCGAGGGCACCGTGGCGATGGAGAATGTCGGGGCTCTCGACGAAGAGGACATCGAAGACGGGTACATCCTCGGATGTCAGGCCCGGCCCACGTCCGACACCCTCAAGATCGAGTTCTGACCCACGCCTTCCGAATCCGTCACCGCAGTGATCGGTACTGTGCACGCTCCTGCGCGGTGAGGTGTTCGGTGGCGTAACTCAGTGCGGTGCGGCCCATCTCGGCGGCATGCTGGTCGAGGAAGTCGATCAGCAGACGGCGGTCGACGCGTTTTCCCGTCTCTCGCAACATCCAACCGACCGCTTTCTGGATCAGGTCGCGACGGTCATCGAGCAGCGTGGGGGCCAACGCGAGAAGCGTTGTGCCATCACCGGCTCTGATGAATGCGAAGGTGGCGAGCACGGCCACTCGCCTACGCCAGAGGTCGGTGTCGGCGGCGAGGCCGACGAGCAGCGAGTGGTCCTGCTCGCCCCTCTCCCGGTCGCAGCGCAGAAGCCACTGTCCCAGGATGTATTCCGCAGATGAGTCGACAAGATCCCAGTTGTTCACCCGACCCCGGCCCACGGCGGACAGATAGAGGTCAACCCAAGCGCGGCGGTCCTGGTCGCTCTGTGCTTTCTCGAAACCCGAGCGCAGGAGGAACAACCCGGTGAGCCTGTGTTCGTGAATGACGCTGTCCAGCAGAACATTCACCTGACTGCGGTCGAGGCCACGGAACCTCTTGGCGATCTTGCGTTGCTGCGGGACGGGAACGCCGGCAAAGCGGTCGCCCTCGCCGTAATCACCCGGTCCCGTCCGGAAGAACCTCGCCGAACTCGCGGCCCGATCCGGATCCCCCGCCTCATCGATGGCAGCCATCACCGCTGCGGCCGAAAGGGTTTCGGCAGTGCCGGCGGTGTCCATCAGCTCAGAGTCCACTCACCCCAGGACGTCGGAGATCGGCGCGTGGGCGAGCAGCTTGTTACGCATCTTCATCACCGCTCCGGCCTTGCCTGCCCCGACCACGGCGGTGAGCAGCCCGTCACGGCTGTAATAGACCACGAACTTGGTTCCGTCGTCGGAGATCACGTGCACGTCGTCGCCCGGTGAGGGGTGGCCAAGTGCCTGGACCTTGATGTCGAACTGGTCGCTCCAGAAGTAGGGCACAAACGGCCGCGGGTTATCGGCCTCGGTGCCGAGGATCGTGTACGCCACCTTTGCCGCCTGCTCGATGACATTGTTCCAGTGCTCGACCCGCGACGGTTTGCCCTGTGCGTCACGCCAATTGGCAACATCGCCGATGGCGTACACGTCGGGAGCACAGGTTCGTCCGGTCTCGTCACACGCGATACCACCGCCGTCCCCGCCGTCGGCGAACGCGATACCCGAACCTTCGAGGTAGTCGATCACCGGCGTCGAACCGATGCCGAGAACGACGATGTCGGCGGGTAATTCGGTGCCGTCGGCGAGAGTGACGGCGCTGACCTTGTCATCGCCGACGATGTCGGAGACGCCGATCCCGGTCTTGATCTCCACACCGCGTTCGGCGTGGATCCTGCCGACCATCGCGCCCACCTGCTCACCCAGCGCAACCGCGAGGGGCGCGAGGGCCGGTTCCACCACGGTGACGTCGAGACCTCGGGTGTGCAGACTGGCGGCGACCTCGCAGCCGATGAAGCCGGCACCGACCACCACTGCTGTGCGCGCGCCGTCGATTTCCGAACGCAGTGCCAGCGCGTCGTCGACCGTGCGCAGCACGTGCACGCCCGCCTTCCCGCGGGCGAACGGCAGGGTGCGCGGGTTCAAACCGGTAGCCAGCACGAGCGTGCCGTACGAGAGGGTCTCGGCCGCGCCGCCGCCGACCGGTTCGGTGGTGACCGTGTGCGACGCGGGATCGACTGCGATGACCCGGGTTCCGGTGCGCAGGTCCACCTTCTTGTCGTCGTAGAACTCAGCCGGCTTGAGGTCGACCCGGTCCTGATCGCCGATGAGCACCGACTTGGACAGCGGCGGACGGTCGTAGGGCGGGTGCTCTTCCTGGCCGATCAGTACGAGGTCCCCGTCGTATCCCTCATTACGGAGATCTTCGACCAGTCGGGCTCCCCCGAGCCCGGCTCCGACAATCACGATCGCGGCGCTCATCGCCACCTCACATCCTGGATACGGCCTGCACATTGATTCGACATCTTCAGCCCGGTCCCACCGGTTGCAGCCCGGCGAGCAGCCAATTGCCGTCGACCTTACGCATGTCGGCCCATCGCGAGACAGCCACCACCTGCTGAGCGGGGTCGGCGGTCGGCACGGTGATGTCCTGGTTGACGAACACCAGTACCCGGGCGCTGTCGGAGTCCATCCGGTTCACCGCCGTCGCCACCACCTGGGCCGACATCTGGGCACCGAGGTCCACGGCCGCCGGCAGTACCACCGCAGGCCCTCTACTTCGGAAATCGAGCAGCAGCCTGCCGGTGAGCCGGGGTCCCACCATCTGTTGCTGATCGGCGAGCGTTTGCGGAGTGAACGTCATCAAAGCGCTGACCGCGTCCGACGTGGCGGCTTGAATCTCGCGTCGCTGCCCCTCGCGTTCGTCACCTCGCGTCTGCGGGCCGATGAACCCCACGACGGCGATGGTGAGCAGCACGATGAGGGCGAGGCCCAGAATTGCCGCGACCGCTTTTCGGCGCCGCCCCAGATGCTCGGGGCGCGACGCCGGCGGGGTGTGGCGGGGCCCGTTCATGTCGTGCCCGGTCATGTCGCGCTCGGTCGGGTCGTGTTTTGTCATTGCAGCTGTGTCCGATCGATCTTCCAGCGACCTTCGTCGGCCTTCATGGTGGCCACCAGAGCCACCCGATTCTGGCCCGCACCGGCACCGAGCAGCGCCGGGTTCGTGCCCTCGGCAACGACATACACACGGGCGGTGTCGTCGTCGACGTCGCCGGTGATGCCGGCGGCGAGCACCTGGCCGGTACTGGGTGCCTCGAGTTGACCGACGAGTTCGAGTACCTGGGGCCGTGCGTCCACGAGCCGCTGATGTTGCTCACCGGATGTCACGGCGAGCGCCTCATCGAGGAACCGCTGAGGTTCGGCGGGATCGATCGTCAGCAGGGTCGCGATCGCCGATCGGGTGTCGTCGAGGACGGCGGAGTCGCGGGCACGGTCCTGCTCGGCGGCGCGGTGCTGCACGGCGAGAACGATTGCTGCGATCAGCAATACGACGGCGACGGCGGCCGCGCACCCGCCTGCAAAAGCGAGCCGGCCACGGCGTCGTCGGTCTCGCGCGGCGTATGCGGGCGCCGCAGCAGACCTAGCGCTGTGGGCGGCCGCCCGCGCCTCCGCGACACGCTCGAGCGCAAATCGAAGCCGAGTAGAGCCCCCGCCCGCCTCCTCCGCACTGCCGGCTGTGGTCCGCGCGCTCACAGCACCTCGTCCGCCCTGGCGAGTTTCCAGTCGCCGCCGACCTTCTCCAGCCGAACCTCGACTGCCTTGACGAACCTCGCCGGGTCCGTGCCCGTGCGTGTCTGGGCCACCTCGGCCGACACCACGAGCTCGGCATGATCGGTACCGACGTCGGAGATCCCGGTCTCGATCGGCGTCCAGCTCACCGAGTAGTCGGGCACCGCCGCCGGATCGAGCGACGCCGCATATTGCTCGGCGAACTCATCGGTCACCAGTGAGCGCGCCCGTTCACGGTCCTGCGCGTAGGTGTCAGGTGCGAACGAGAACACCTGAGCCACCAACGGTCCGGCCTGTTGCTGTGCCTGGCTGCGATTGGCTGCGAGCCGGTCGTCGTCGCCGTCAACCTGCCACGCCCAGGTGAGAGCACCGGCGCACAGGACCACCGCGAGCACCGCGGCCGCCAGCCCGGCCCAGACAACGGTGGGCGAACTGCGCTTAGCACCGACGCTCACGGGAAGAACTCCAGGTCCGAGATCTTCAGGGACCCGTCCTCCGGAACCACGTCCACCTGGATGCGGAACCGCCGATCGTCCGGTCCGCCGCCCGGATCGGTGTTGGCGGGATCGTCGGTGACCTCGGTACGGGTGGCGATCGCAGCCGTGACCAGCAGAGTCGCCCGCTCGCCCGATCGCGACGAAATACCCACGCCGTCAACGGTTCCCGCCGCCTGGGCGCCGATCTGCTGCACAAACCTCGTATAAGCATCGGCGGATTGGGCGAACTCGTCCCGGAACGTCCCCGTGGACCCGGCGAGAATCTTCCGGCTGCGTCCGGCGGCATCGCCGGCAGCCGGAGTCAGCAGCAGCTCGACGCGTTCACGCGCGGCCCGTTGGTAGTCGGCATCACTGAACCCGCTGTCGGCGGTGACGTATCGGTACCCGCCGGCGACAGCTGCCACGGCCGCCAGCGCGACCGCAGCGACGAGAATCCGGAACCACACCGGCGATCGAATCGGGTCACGCTCGCCGAGTTCCACCTCCAGCGCGGCCAGGGCCGACTCCGCCGCGCGTAGATCTGCCCGTGCAGCACGGTCCTTCGCGATGAGGGCACGCTCTTCCGCCGGAGTGGCGGACAGCAGTGCGCGGGCGTTGAGCACCGGTTCATCCTAGAGACCCCGCCACCGTCCGGGTCCTGCTTCTGCCCGCCGGGCGCGTGTCGGTCGGCAAGAACGGTCCGCCCGACATTCCGACAGGGTGCGCCGGGGTCGGTTACATTCCTTGCGGGGGTGAACGTGGAGATCATCGGAAGAGGCGGACGTATGAACCCAGCACGGCCCCTGCAGTGACCGTTGTCGTCGGATATCAGCCCGGGCGCGGAGGCGATGAGACGATCGAGCTCGGGTCCGGCCTCGCCGATGCGCTCGGTACCAGCCTGGTATTGGTGATCGCCACCCCCAAGCCGTGGAGGACACCATCGATGGCCCGCGTCGATGCCGAGTTCGCCGAGTACGCACAGCGTTACGGCGACGACGCCGAGGCCGCCGCCCGAACTCACCTGCGGACCCGCGCACCGGGCACCACGGTGAGCTTTCGCCGCATCAGTGAAGGCTCGGTGTCCAAGTCACTGCATGCGGCTCTCGACGACCTGGACGCGGACGTCCTCGTGCTCGGAACCACACACGGCGACGACGACGGCCGAATGTCGCTCGGTGCCACCACCAGTCGCCTGATGCACTCCAGCTCCGTACCGCTTGCGCTCGCCCCGAGGGGCTACCGTTGCACCGCCATCACCGGTGTCACCTGCGCGTACTCCGGCGACTCACGCGGCGAAGACGTGGTCGTCTCGGCACGTGATCTCGCCGCACGACTCTCCGTCCCGCTACGCGTGGCGACGTTCGGGGTTCGGCCGGCGGACATGTTCCCGCCCGAGGTCGGATTCGATGCCGAACGCGGCATCATGCAGGCCTGGCGCGAGCAGATGGCGGCGTCGATGCAAGAGCTGGTGCACCGCAACGTGATCGACGACAGCGTCCGGACGTTGGTGAGCACCGGCGACAACTGGGACGCGGCCTTCGACGGCATCGAATGGCCGCACGGTGAGATCCTCACCATCGGCACGACCCCTCGCGACTCCGTCAAACGCGTATTCCTCGGGTCGACAGCGGCGAAGATCATCGCTGCCGCGACCGTTCCCACAATCATCTTCCCCGGCTGAGGTACCCACATGGATGTCAACAAGAACCCGGCCTCCGCCGGCGAAGCACCACTGACCGTCTCCACCCTGTTCCGCCGAAAACCCGTTCCCACCGGCTACCTCGTGGAAGCGGACACCGGCCTCAAACGCACCATCACCACCACACAGCTGGCGTGCTTCGGTATCGGATCCACCGTCGGGACCGGCATCTTCTTCGTGATGAGCGAGGCCGTGCCCGATGCCGGGCCCTCCGTGGTGATCTCATTCCTCATCGCCGGCATCGCCGCCGGTCTCGCGGTGATCTGCTACGCCGAGATGGCGTCGTCGGTGCCGGTGTCGGGGTCGACGTATTCCTACGCTTACGCGACGCTCGGCGAGGTTGTCGCGATGGCTGTCGCAGGTTGTCTGCTGCTCGAGTACGGGGTGGCGACCGCCGCGGTCGCCGTCGGCTGGAGTCAATATCTCAACGCACTCCTCGGTTACATCCACCTACCCGAGATCCCACATGCGCTCAGCGCGGCCCCGTGGGACGAGAACCCCGGTGTGGTCAATCTGCCCGCGATCATCCTGGTGGCCCTCTGCGCGGTTCTCCTCATCCGGGGAGCCAGCGAGTCCGCCCGCGCCAACGCGGTCATGGTGGCCATCAAGTTGTCGGTGCTGGCCCTGTTCGCAGCGGTCGCATTCTCCGCCTTCAACACCGACAACATGAGCCCGTTTTTCCTCGACGGCGCCAACGGCGTGACCGCCGCAGCAGGCGTCATCTTCTTCTCGTTCATCGGACTCGACGCCGTGTCCACGGCAGGCGAAGAGGTGAAGGACCCGCAGCGCACCATGCCCCGGGCCCTGATGGCCGCGTTGATCACCGTCATCGTTGTGTACGTGTTGGTCGCGCTTGCCGCAGTCGGCGCCCAGCAGGCAGACAAGTTCAAGGGCCAGGAGGCCGGCCTGGCCCAAATCCTCGAGGACGTGACCGGGTCGACCTGGCCGTCCATCGTGTTGTCGGCGGGTGCCGTCATCTCCATCTTCTCGGTCACCCTGGTCACCTTGTACGGACAGACCCGCATCCTGTTCGCGATGGGCCGCGACGGCATGCTCCCGAAGTTCTTCACGCGGGTGAACGCCACGACGCTGACGCCGGTGAACAACACGGTTGTGGTGGCCGTCGTCGTGGCACTGATGGCCGGTTTCATCCCCTTGGATTACCTGATCGACATGGTGTCGATCGGCACGCTCACCGCCTTCACCGTCGTCAGCCTCGGTGTGATCATCCTGCGCCGCCGCGAGCCGAATCTGGAAAGGCCGTTCAAGGTCCCGTTCTATCCCGTCACCCCGGTTCTGGCCATCGCGGCATGCATGTACATCCTGTGGGGACTGCACTGGTACACCTTCGTCTTCTTCGGACTGTGGGTGTCGGTGGTGATCTGCTACTACCTCATCTACGGCCGTAAGCACTCCAGGCTCAACGTGACCTCTGACCCGCTGGGTGGATGATCGGGTTTCTGGTAGACGCTCGGTCTGCGGAGCGCAGCGTTCGCAAGATTCGCACACGCGGGGCCGCGGGTCGGCTCGGGAGACTCGTCGACGCTCGGTCTGCGGGAGGAGCAACGACGAGAGTCGCACGCGGGGCCGCGGGGCCGCTCACGAAACCCGCCCACGCTCGCACTACAGACCGAGCAACGACGAGAATCGCACGTCGGGCCACGGGGCAGCTCACGAAACTCGCGAACGCACGCACCACAGACCGAGCGACCACGAGAGTCGCACGCCCGGCCACGGGGCAGCTCACGAAACCCGCATACGCACGCACCACAGACCGAGCAACCACGAGAATCGCACGCCCGGCCACGGGGCCGCTCGCGAAACCCGCACACGCTCGCACCACAGACCGAGCATCGACGAGAATCGGACGTCGGGCCGCGGGGCAGCTCGGGAAACTCGCCCACGCTCGCACTACAGATCGGGACGCCGCGCGAAGTCGTTTAACGGCTCGCCAAACTCGCAAACGCTCGCACCACAGACCGAGCAACGACGAAAGTCGCACGCGGGGCCACGGGCCCGCTCGCGAAACCCGCACACGCACGCACCACAGACCGAGCAACAACCAGAACATCAAGCACGGCCTACCGACCTACGCCGTGTTGTGTTCCTCTGCCAGCGCGTCGAGTGTGGTTTTTGTGACCTTGCCTTGTGCGCCACGCGGCAGGTCAGGAACCACGATGACGTCACGAGGAACTCGCGACCGCGACAGCTCGGTACCGATGTAGGTCTTCACGTCGGCGGCCGCCACGTCGGCACCGTCACGCGGCACCACGAATGCCCGAAGTCGTTGGCCGAAGTCCTGATCGGGGACGGCAACAACTGCGGCGTCGACGATGTCGGGATGCTTGCCGAGCGCCAGTTCCACCTCTTCGGGGAAGACGTTCTCGCCGCCGGAGATGATCATCCCGTCACTGCGGCCCTCGACGAACAGCCTTCCCGCGGCATCGAGACGTCCGGTGTCCCCGGTGTTCAACATCCCGTGCAGTGTCTCTTTGCTCGTGCCGTTGGTGTACTTGCTGATCTGGCTGCCCGACCGCACGAAGATCTGCCCGGACTCCCCCGGCGGTACCCGAGCACCGTCTCTGATGATGGCCACTTCGACACCCAGCGGTGGGCGCCCGGCGGTGGTCGGTTCGGCCGCGAGGTCGTCAGGGGTCGCAATGGTGACGTACGAAGCCTCCGTCGCGCCGTAGAGATTGTGCAGTACCGGCCCGAACCGCTCGGCGACGGCACGCACCAGGGATGGGTCGAGTTTGGCGCCGCCCGAAGCGATCATCCGGAGCCGGCCGTGGTCGATGCGACGGAGCTGTTCCTCGTCGAGGTCCATGAACCGGCGCAGCATGGTGGGGACCACCATCATTGCGGTGCAACGGTGTTCGACCAGGAGACTCAGCGACTCCGGTGCCCGGAACCGCCGGTCCATGACCACGGTCGCGCCGGTCAGCAGGCACACCATCGTGGCAAGCAAGCCCCAGCCGTGGAACGCCGGCGCCGACATCAGCACGGTGTCGGAGCCGCGGATCGGGATCTTGGAGACGAACCCGGCCGGCAGCGACATCGACACTGCGCCATCGCGCGGCGCGCCCTTCGGCGCTCCGGTGCTGCCGCTGGTGAGGATCACCAGCGACGACTGGTGCTGAGGCGCCCGCGGCAGTTCGGTCGAGCTCGACGCGATCAGGTGGTCGAGTGTTTCGGGTCCTGGCTCACCCTCAGCCTGGTCGGCCCAGGCGACGTACCGGCGGACCCTGTGGTCGACCAAATCGAGGACACCGGCGAACTCCGCGTCGTGCAGGATCACGTCGACCTTCTCGCGAGCGGTCACCTCCGCCATCTGTTTGGCGCCGAGATCGGTGTTCAGCAGCACCACACGTGCACCGAGTCCGATGCCGGAGAGCAAACCGATCACCGCGAAGCGGCTGTTGCGGCACATCACTCCCACGGTGGGACGGCCCTGACCTGGCAGGACCGCACCCAGGCCGTTCATCACCGCGTTGCACATCGCGGCCAATTCGCTGTACGTCACCGGCCCCTGCAGGTCGATCAGCGCTACCCGATTGCCGTGGATGGCCGCATAGATCGCGGGTCCCGCGGCTTCACCTGCCGCACGACGCAGCCTGGCGACCTGCGGCAGTTGACGAACACCCGGCATCGCACCGGCGCGCCTCAGTTCCCGTACCGCCGCCAACTCGGTACGCACATGGTTCACCTTCGACACGCGACGCCTCACCACACCATCGTCGCGAGATAGCGCTGCGCGTAGTCACGGACCGCTTCGGGCTCCGATCTGCTCTCATCCATCGCCGGGGTGTCGAGGTACGAGATCACCAGCCGGACAAGGATTTCGGTGACCGCGTGCAGATCCTCATCGGGCATCTTCGCGCCGGCCGCCCGCAACGTCTTCATGATCCGTCCGGTCACGATTTCGATGAACAGACCGGTCACCGAGTTGGTGATGCCCTTGAGTGCGTCGCGTTCGTCGACCATCATGCGGCGGATCAACGGATCGTTGTTCACCAACTGCGCACCGGCGAGGAACGCCTCGACGACCGCTTCCTGCGGTCCATGGCCGACTGTGGCCTGCTCGAGCAACATCATTCCGTCGAGGTAGATGCGTTCGGCCACGCCGAGCAGCAGCGCCTCCTTGTTCGGGAACCGTCGATAGAGGGTGCTGCGGCTGACCCCCGCGCGCTTGGCGACGTCGTCGACGCCGGTACGGCGAATGCCGTTGTCCTCGAACTCGCCTCGCGCCGCCTCGAGGATGGCGTCTTCTTGCTCACGCGGCGATGCCGTGTTACGCACCTTGCGCGACGATGATGCCCGTTCTTCGGTGGGACTCGACGACCGCGCCATCACACGCGCCGCATGGTGACGGGCAGCTTGTCCTTGGGCACAGGCAGCGAGCTGAAATCCATCGGCATCGTGTAGTCCTGCGGCACCGACCACTCGAAACCGCGTAACAACTGGTGCATGATCGTCCGGACTTCCATCTGCCCAAAATACAACCCGATGCACTTGTGCACGCCACCGCCGAAGGGCATCCAGGCCATCCGGTGCTTCTTGTCCTCGGCGCGCTCCTTGGTGAACCGCTCGGGGTCGAAGACGAACGGGTTGGACCAGTACTCGGCGTCGTAGTGATTGGTCAGCCCTGGAACCGACACGATCGAACCCTTGGGCACGTAGTGCCCGAGTACCTCGGTGTCCTTGATCGCCATCCGCGGCTGCCCGGGAACCGGAGCGCACATGCGCAGCGACTCCTTCATGATCAGGTCGAGATCGGTCAGCTTCGCCAGGTCGTCGTAGCCGAGTTCGGCGCCGAGTTCCATGGACTGGGCGCGGGCACGGTCCTGCCACTCGGGCGACTTGGCCATGCGGTAAGCCATCTGACTCATCGTCATGGTGGAGGTGTCGTGGGCGGCCATCATCACGAAGATCATGTGGTTGACCACGTCTTCGTCGGTGAACCGGTGGCCCTCCTCGCTCTCGGCGTGGCACAGCACCGAGAACAGGTCGGGCGACTCCCCCGCCCGCTTGGCGGCGATATGGCTCATGAAGAACTCTTCGAGGACTTTGCGTGACCGCAGCCCCTTCCACCAGCGACCACCGGGGACCGGCCGACGAACCAGCGCGACTCCTGCGCGGACCGTGTCGATGAACGCCTTGTTGACGCGGTCGGCTTCCTCTTTGGGCAGTTCCAGACCCATGAAGACCTCGAGGGCCACGTCCAGGGTGAGTGCCTTGAACTCGCTGAACAGTTTGACCTCGCCGACGGGGAACTGCTTGATTCGCTCGACGATCATCGGCTGCATTTCTTGCATGTAGCCCTTGAGCACGGGCTGGGTGAAAGCCTGCTGGAGGATCAGCCGATGGTGGCGGTGCTCTTCGAAGTCGAGCAGCATCACACCGCGATTGAAGAACGGGCCGATGAAAAAGCTCCAGGCCGGCCCGTTCGCGAACGCCTTGTCCTTGTTCATCAGGATCTGATCGGCAGCCTCGGGTCCGCGGCAGGTGACCAGCTTCTGCCCGAAGGCGTTCATGAAGGAGACACGACCGAATGCCGCCTGCTGGGCGTCGCTGAAGGCGAACGGGTCGCGGCGCATCTTCAGGATCTGGATCGCTCCGTTGGTGTCGGAACCCTCGATCGACTTCAGACCGCTGCCCGATGGGGCCTCCGCCAGGATGACCGACATTGCTGAACCTCCGCTGTTGGAACGATTTCGCAGAATTGTATCTTCTGGCGGTGTCCAGGCACAGTCGGTTGCGGTTTTCAGTTGTCGGCGAGTACCGCCAGGCAGCGACGCAGACGCTCCAGCCACCAGTCCCGCCTGTCCTCTCCGGCCAGGGGCAGCACGGTCGGATCGATGTCGACCAGTCGGGGACTGAGCGAACCCATTTCTGGCACAAAGGGATCGGCGACGTCGGTGACGAACAGTCCGCCGGTGCCGAGCCCACAGGCAGGGGGTGCCGAAGGCAACGCGACGGCGGTGGCCACTCCGGCGGAGATACCGACCGCGGAGTCGAGGGCGCTGGAGATGACCACCGGTATCGGAATCCGGCCGGCGAGATCGAGCACGCGTCGCATGCCGCCGAGCGGGGCCACCTTCAGGATGGCGACGTCGGCGGCGCCGGCGGCGATGACCCTGAGAGGGTCACTGGCGCGCCGGATGCTCTCGTCGGCCGCGATCGGGGTGTCGACGGCGGCCCGGACGGCAGCGAGTTCGTCGATGGTGACGCAGGGCTGCTCCGCGTACTGCAGCTCACCGAGCGCGCGGATCGCTGTGATCGCTTGCTGCACAGTCCATTTACCGTTCGCGTCCACCCGGACATGGTCAATGCGGGACCGGACGGCCTCCACGCGTGCGACGTCGTCGTCGAGCGTCTGCCCCTCCTGCGCCACCTTGACCTTGGCCGTGTGCGCCCCTGGATATCGGGCCAACACCTCGTCCACCTGGTCGGCCCGGATCGCCGGAACGGTGGCGTTGACCGCAACCGAATCCCTCACCGCGGGTGGCGGTCCGAGGTAGGCGGCTTCGATACCCGCCGCCAGCCAGGCGGCCGATTCGGCGTCGTCGTACTCGACGAAGGCACCGAACTCACCCCATCCGGCCGGACCCCGGAACAGCATCACCTCACGAGTGGTGATGTCGCGAAACCGCATGCGCATGGGCAACGCCACCACCACGGCCGACTCTGCGATCTCCTCGTAAGACGGGACCGGAGACGCGGAGGGGATCGTCATGAACGATTCACCGATCTGCCGCCCCGGCCAACCAGCCGAGTACCAGTTCGAGCCTCTGCTGCTCCAACTCTGGCTGCGGATTGACCGCCGCCGCAACGGCTTCCCCATCGAAGAGATTGACGATGGTGAGCGCCACGAGTTCGACCTGCCCGTCGGGCAATCCCTGCACGGCGGGGACCGTCCGCGCGAACTGAGCTATCTGATCGTGGTACTCGGCAAGCAAGGGGGCGAGCCGATCCCGAAGCCCCGCGTCGGTCCGCGCGGCGATCAGCAGTTCGTACCAGGCACCGTTGATGGGCGCCCGGCACGCTTGCCGGACAAGCACGAGGCAGTCCGCCAAGGTACCCGTTCCCAGCAGCGCCAGACTCTGCGAAAAGGCTTCGAACTGTCGGGCACGCACCGAATCGGCGGCCGCGATCACCAGGTCCAGCCGAGTCGGGAAATGCCGGAACAGCCCACCCTGGGACACTCCGCTGCGCGCACAGATCTCGCTGATGGTGCTGCGCTGATATCCCAGCTCGCACAGCGACTCCACACACGCATCCACCAGCCGCGCCATCGTTGCCGTCCGGCGCTGCTCCTGGGTACGGCGTGCCTCTCCCATCTACGCGGTCGACCTCTCTCGTACCGTCCCGCGCGCCCCCGCACGCAAGAACTGGCCGGCCTGGACCGTGGTGCCGAAACCCGGCGCGAAGTTGCCGCGACCGTAGAGATACCGGCCGCCGACCACGGTCGCAGACACTGCGTCGTCATTACGATTGACCATGCGCTTGATCCCCCCGAATTCGGTCATGGTTGCCTCAGCGTATTCCTTGGTCTGGTCGGTCAGTCCCGCCGGGTCGACGACCACGAAATCGGCGCGGTCCCCCTCACGCAGGAACCCGGCGTCGAGGCCGTAGAACTCCCCCAATTCACCGGTGAGTTTGTGCACCGCTTCCTCGATGGTGAGAAATGGTGTGCGCGAGCCGTGTTCGGCGTCTCTCACGCGTTGCAGCAAACGGATCCCGTAGTTGTAGAACGCCATGTTGCGCAGATGCGCACCGGCGTCAGAGAAGCCGATGGTCACACCGTTCTGATTGATCAACCAGTCGGCGATCTCCGGACGGTCATTGGTGATCACGGTGCGCCAGCGGAACTTCGTACCGTATTCCACGACGAGGTCGAGGAACATGTCGGTGCTGTGGACCCCGCGTTCGCGGGCCACCTCTTCCACCGTCTTACCGATCATGGATTCGTCGGGGCACTCGGTGATCTCGGCATCGTCGAAGTCGCGATGCCAGATGCGCGAGCTGAACTTCTTCTCGAAGTCTTTGCGGAACCACCGCCGATACTCGGGATCGGCCAGCAGTTCGTTACGGCCCATCTCCTCGCGCAGGTGCAGTGCCGCACGGCCCGAACCGAACTCCTCGAACACCACGAGATCGATGCCGTCGCTGTACACCTGGAAGGGCACCGGCAGATGCTGCCAGCGCAGAGCGCCCCGACCCCATTTGTTGGCCACTGTCGCGATCGGCCCGAAGATGCGCCGCACCCACCGGTCCGACTTCGCGTCGGCGGCCGCCAGAACCGAGGTCTTCAGGGGCTTGCGGCCGAGCCCGGTGCTCCCGGCGAGGAAAAAGAGGATGTCGTACTTGGTGTTCAGGTTGGGGATGGTCTGCAATACCCGATCACGTTGTCGCAGTACCTTGTTGATCTTGCGGCGCTCGCTCCAGTGGGCATAGGTCGAGGGCAGTGACCGCGATCGGTAGCGGTCGCCGTCCAGCTTGTCCCAGGGGTTGGTCATTCCCGACACCCCGAGGAATCCCGCGTCGAGCGCGTCGTTGACCGCCTCGAGCATGGCGTCCATCTCGGCGCTACTCGGTGTGTGCGACCGATCGGTGGAGCGACCGAGCCCCATCACGGCGGTCCGGATGTCGGAATGACCGAGGAAGGCGGCGATGTTCGGGCCCAATGGCAGTTCTTCGATGGCCGCGACGTAGGACGCAGGATCGGTCCACGTCTTGCCGCCTTCGAGCGCCTTGATCACGTGATCGCGCGGGAGGGCCTCGACCCGGCTGAACAGGTCTGCGGCGTCGACCGGGGTCGTGTACACGGTGGACAGCGAACAGTTGCCGATGATCGCGGTGGTGATGCCGTGACGCACCGACTCACCGAGACCCGGCGCCACCAGAACCTCCGCGTCGTAATGGGTGTGCACGTCGATGAATCCGGGCATCACCCACTGACCGGCTGCGTCGATCAGCTGCGTGTCGGGCCCGGCGGGCAGAGGTGTGGCGGAGACGGCGACAACCCTGCCGTTCCGGATTCCGAGGTCGCGGCGCAGGCCTGGCTGACCGGTGCCGTCGAACCAGGTGCCACCGCGGACAACCATGTCGTACGGGGCATCGTCTCCCGTATGTCCGTTGTCGTCGACCGGTGCCGTGGTGTCCGCCTGCAGACTCATGTGTGACCTCCATCACTACCTATGGCAACGATAACATAGAGAGTGGCCACTCGCGAACTAATTCTTGGTTCTCGCTTTGCAACAGGTGCCTGCATGCAACCGGGGCCAGACACCGACCGCTCCTTCTGCTCTGAGCAGATTCGCGGTGCAACGGCCCGCCCGTCGATCTACGTTCGGTAGATGGGCCGCAGTCTCACCATCACCGACACCACGTCCGCCGACCTCCGTGCCCGTTCACGGCCTCGCGAACAACCGCAGGAACCCGAGCCGCTCTGGCGCGACATCCTCGGGACGTACCTGCGTGATGTCCGCGGGGAGCAGGGCCGGATCCTCACCGGGGTTGCCGCCGAAGCCGGTGTCTCGCCCCAATATCTGTCCGAGATCGAGCGCGGACGCAAAGAGCCGTCGTCGGAGATCCTCTCGGCGGTCGCCGGCGCCCTCGGCCTCACACTTCTCGACATCACCAAAGGCGTCGCCGCAATCATCGAGCGGGCCACACACGATGCAGCCGGCCAGGCCATCGCGGTGGACGGACTCCCCCGGACCTCCTCCCCGGTGTCGCGGCCGGTCTCATCTTCGGGCCGTGCTCACCTGCGTCTGGCGTCGTGACCTGGCCGTCGGCATTCCGTAGGGGTCACCGCATCGGCCGGTACTCCAGGACCTGGTCGGCCAACCCGTATTCGACGCCGGCCGCCGCGGGCAGGATGAGCTCACGGTCGGTGTCGTGACGGAGGGCGTCGAGGTCCTTACCCGTGTGCCGCGCCAGAAGTTCCTCGAGTTCGGCACGTACGCGAACCACCTCGTCGGCGTGGATGATCAGGTCGGGAATCGACCCCTGACCCTGAATCGACGGCTGGTGCAACACCACTCGGCCGTGCCGGAGGATGGATCGTTGTCCGGCCGCACCTCCGGCGAGCAGAACCGCGGCGGGACCACCGGCCTGACCGACGCAGGTCGTCGCGACGTCGGGCCGGATGAACTGCATCGTGTCGTACACGGCGAGCATCGCGGCCGGCGACCCGCCGGGTGAGTTGATGTAGAGGTTGATCGGCATCTCCGAGCTGTCGGACTCCAGATGCAGCAACTGCGCGATGAGTACGTTGGCCACCCCGTCGTCGATCTCGGTGCCCAGGTAGACGATCCGCTCGGAGAGAAGTCGGCTGTAGATGTCCATCGAACGCTCCCCTGCTGCGGTCTTCTCCACCACGTACGGCACCGTGTACGTGCTCATCGGACGCCCCCCAGTGCAACCGGGCGGGCCGACGCCGGATAGATGTCCGCGACACCGTCGGCGATGCGGTCCACGAATCCGTACTCGACTGCCTGCTCCGCCGTGTACCACCGGTCCCGTAGCGAGTCGTTCCAGATCTTCTCGGGGGGCTGTCCGGTGTGCTCGGCGATCAACGCCAGCACGGTGTCGCGGGTGTGCCGCAGATCGTCGGCCTGCAACTCGACGTCGACCGCGGTTCCACCGATGCCGGACGAACCCTGGTGCATCAAGATCCGGGAATGCGCCAGCGCATGCCGTTTGCCCGGCGTCCCTGCCGACAACAGGAATTGGCCGGCGCTGGCGGCGATTCCGAGGGCAAGGGTGCTGACGTCGTTCGGAATGGCCCGCATGACGTCCATGATCGCGAGCATCGCCGGCACCGATCCCCCAGGCGAGTTGATCCAGAAGCTGATGTCTTTGCGTGAATCGTCGGCCGACAGCAAGAGCAGCTGGCTGCACAGCCTGTTGCCGAGCTTCTGGTCGAGCTGATCGCCGAGCACGATCACCCGTTGGTGAAAGAGCCGCGATTGCAATTCGTCGTCGATGATGGCCGGAGGTGCGTAGTTGTCACTCATGACCCCACTGTGAACCCAGCCCGGGGCAAGCGAAAGATGTTGCTGCCCAGGGCAGATCAGCCCTGAGCGGTTCCGCCCACGGCAGCAACGCAAACGTCAGAAATCGTTGAGAATCCTGGTACGGACCGCGCGGTACTCGTCGAGGCTGATGGTGCCCGCCGCACGCATCGACTCGAGTTCGGCCAGCCGCTGGCCAGGCGTGCGTGGTGGACCGGGCGCCGCGGCCGGTGGGTGCGTGAACGAAGCCGCGGCCGGCTTGCTCATGTCCGGACGCCCCGATGTCGGACGGCCCGGCGGCCCCTGCTGGGCGAACCCGTCCGGACGTCCGTGACGTCGCGCGATGTCCATCACCTGGTCACGCACAACCGGATTCGATCGCAGGTCCACCCTGCCTCCGAACGGGATGTTGTTCTCGGCGAAGACCCTCATGATCTCGATCAGGGCATCACTCTTGCCGGACAGATCGAACTCCTCGCCGGTTTCGGTGTCGGTGAAGCGCGCGGGCGACGTCCCGGCCAGCAGTGCTGTGCGCTGCCAGTCGATGTCGAACTCACCCGAGTAGGTGTCGACGAGCACCGCAACCCTGTGCGACCGCAGAGCCGGCAAGAACATGAACGGCACCACCACGCGTTTGGTCGCATCGAACGGGGCGATGCCGTCGCCGGAGATGGCCAGCGAGATCTTCATCATCGGCTGTCCGTTGATGCGCACGTTGGTCTGGTCCACCGAGCGCACCTCGCCGATGCCGAACCTGCCGTTCTGTTCCAGGTTGTACCGTTTGCGTCGGCGACGGTAGAGCGACTGTGCGACAAAGTATCCGATGACCACGTCTGCGACCGTGATTCCCAGACCCGCGTAGAACATCCAGCCGGTGAGCGGGTCGTCGATGAGAAAATACGCAACCAGGAAGATCGGACCGACGATTCCGCAGAGCAGCGTGAACAGCAGGATCGGCACGAACGTCCGTAGGAAACTCGGTTCGCGGTTACTACCACCCTGTCCGAAGAAGCTCATGCTGTGGCACCCTCACCCCGCCGGCCCGGGCGCGGTTCTCGGCCCCAACTGTCACCGGCTGTCGAGGTGAATAGATATCACAACCGACGCAGCGTGACCGGGAAACTGTCCTTGGGGATCGGCAACGACGCATAGTTCATCGGGATCTCATAGCTGTCGGGCACCGACCACTCGAAGTTGCGCAACAGCTGATGCATGATCGTCTTGACCTCCATCTGGCCGAAGTACAGCCCGATGCACTTGTGCACGCCGCCGCCGAACGGGCTCCACGCCATACGATGCACCTTGTCCTCGGCCCGCTCCTTGCTGAAGCGCTCGGGGTCGAAGGTCCACGGGTCTTTCCAGTACTCGGGGTCGAGGTGATTGATCATGCTGGGCACCGTCACCATGGTCCCCTTGGGAAGGTAGTAGCCCTGGATCTCGGTGTCCTGCACGGTCATCCGGGGATGCGCCGGGACCGGGGTGCACATCCGCAGCGACTCCTTCATGATCAGGTCGAGGTCGGTCAGCGCGGCGAGGTCGTCGTAATTCAGTTCCGAACCCAGCTCGCGGGACTGCTCGCGGGCGCGCACCTGCCACTGCGGCGACTTGGCCATGCGGTAACACATCTGGGTCATCGTGATGGTGGAGGTGTCATGGGCGGCCATCAGCACGAAGATCATGTGATTGACGACGTCCTCGTCGGTGAAGCTGTGTCCCTCATCGCTTTCGGCGTGACAGAGCACGGAGAAGAGGTCGGGCGTCTCGGTCGCCCGCTTGGCGGGGATGTGCTTGTAGAAGAACTCTTCGAGGATCTTTCGTGAGCGGAGACCTTTCCACCACCGGGTACCGGGGACCGGTTTACGGATCACCGCGACGCCTGCCTGCACGGTCTCCAGGAAGGCCTTGTTGAGCCGGTCAGCCTCGTCCTTGGGCAACTCCATCCCGAGGAACACCTCGAGTGCGACGTCGAGGGTCAGGGCCTTGAACTCGTGGAACAGCAGCACCTTTCCCGTCGGGAACTGTGCGACCCGGTCACGGATGATCGGCTGCATCGCGTCCATGTATCCGCGTAAGACCTTGGCGTTGAACGCTTGCTGCAGGATGAGCCGGTGGTGGCGGTGCTCGTCGAAGTCCAGCAGCATGACGCCACGGTTGAAGAACGGCCCGATGAGATAGGTCCACGCCGGTCCGTTCGCGAAGGCTTTCTTCTTGTTCATCAGGATCTCGTCGCAGGCGTCGGGGCCCGAAGCGATGACGATCTTCTGCCCGAATGCGTTGATACCCGAGACCCGCCCGTACTTGGCGTGCCGTTCATCCGATTGCTTGAACGGGTCGTGGCGCATGGCCAGGACCTCCATGACGCCGTTGCGCGTCGAGAAGGGGACCTCTTTGAGGCCACTCCCGGAAGGGATCTGCGAGAACTTGGTGGGCATACGTCGACCTCCGAAGAAACGAATTTCTATAACCGTATCTTTGGCGGAGTTACTTGTAAACCACGTCACACGTATCCATCGGCCCCGGCACACAAAAAAACGCCCGACCCCAGATGGGGTCGGGCGTTTTCCCGTTTGTTCTGTACTGCTTACTTGTTGATCTTCGTGACGCGACCGGCACCGACGGTGCGGCCACCTTCACGGATCGCGAAGCGCAGGCCCTCGTCCATGGCGACCGGCTGGATCAGCTTGACGGACATCTCGGTGTTGTCACCGGGCATGACCATCTCGGTGCCCTCGGGCAGGGTCACAACGCCCGTCACGTCAGTTGTACGGAAGTAGAACTGGGGACGGTAGTTGTTGAAGAACGGGGTGTGCCGTCCGCCTTCGTCCTTGGACAGGATGTAGGCCTGTCCTTCGAACTCGGTGTGCGGGGTGGTGGTGCCCGGCTTGATGACAACCTGTCCACGCTCGACGTCTTCGCGCTTCAGACCACGCAGCAGCAGACCGGCGTTGTCGCCCGCCTGTGCCGAGTCGAGGAGCTTGTGGAACATCTCGATACCGGTGACGGTGGTCTTGGTGCTCTTCTCGCGGATGCCGACGATGTCGACTTCCTCGTTCACCTTGACCTCGCCACGCTCCACACGACCGGTGACGACGGTGCCACGACCGGTGATCGTGAACACGTCCTCCACAGGCATGAGGAAGGGCTTCTCGGTCTCACGAACCGGCTCCGGGATGCTCTCGTCGACAGCGTCCATGAGCTCTTCGACGGTCTTGACCCACTCGGGGTCGCCTTCGAGCGCCTTGAGGGCCGAGACCTTGATGACAGGAGCGTCTTCGTCGAAGTCCTGTGCAGCGAGGAGCTCGCGCACCTCCATCTCGACCAGCTCGATGATCTCGTCGTCATCAACCATGTCGGCCTTGTTCAGCGCGACCAGGATGTAAGGCACGCCGACCTGACGCGCGAGCAGCACGTGCTCGCGGGTCTGCGGCATCGGGCCGTCGGTGGCGGCGACCACGAGGATGGCGCCGTCCATCTGGGCTGCACCGGTGATCATGTTCTTGATGTAGTCCGCGTGACCAGGAGCATCGACGTGGGCGTAGTGACGCTTCTCCGTCTGGTACTCAACATGCGAGATGTTGATCGTGATACCACGAGCCTTCTCTTCCGGAGCCTTGTCGATCTGATCGAACGCAAAGCTCGCGTTGAGATCCGGGAACTTGTCGTGCAACACCTTGGTGATGGCCGCCGTCAGCGTGGTCTTGCCGTGGTCGACGTGACCGATGGTGCCGATGTTCACGTGCGGCTTGGTCCGCTCGAACTTCGCCTTCGCCACTTGATTGTCCTCCTGGACTTGTTGTCGTGAACCGGAATCTTCCGGGTTTCACTGGGTGTTTAGTTCTTGCACGGCAAGGGACTCACGTCCCCCGCCGGCAAGCGATTCTTATCTGCTGTGCGCCGGTGGCGCTATCGCCGAGGCGACGGGAGAGTGATCACTCACCCGTTGCTTTGGCAATGATCTCCTTCGACACGTTCGCCGGTACTTCAGCGTACGAGTCGAACACCATGGAGTAGTTTGCCCGGCCCTGGGTCTTCGACCGGAGGTCTCCGATATAGCCGAACATCTCCGACAGCGGAACCAGTGCCTTGACGACACGGGCGCCACTGCGCTCTTCCATGGCCTGGATTTGACCACGGCGTGAGTTGAGGTCGCCGATCACGTCACCCATGTAGTCCTCGGGCGTCGTGACCTCAACGGCCATCAACGGTTCCAGGATCACCGGGCCCGCCATCCTGGCTGCTTCTTTCATCGCAGCCGATCCGGCGATCTTGAACGCCATCTCCGACGAGTCGACGTCATGGTAGGCGCCGTCGAGCAGAGTGAACTTCAAGTTGACCAGCGGGTAGCCCGCGAGCACGCCGTACTGCATCGCGTCCTGGGCGCCGGCATCCACAGAGGGGATGTACTCACGCGGGACGCGACCACCGGTCACGGCATTGACGAACTCGTAGGTGGCGCCGTCTTCGGCATCCACCAACGGCTCCAGCTTGACGATGACCTTGGCGAACTGGCCACTGCCACCGGTCTGCTTCTTGTGGGTGTAGTCGTGCTTCTCGACCGTCTTGCGGATGGTCTCTCTGTAGGCCACCTGGGGCTTACCGACGTTGGCCTCGACCTTGAACTCGCGCTTCATGCGGTCGACCAGGATGTCGAGGTGGAGCTCGCCCATGCCGCCGATGACGGTCTGGCCGGTCTCGTCGTCCAGCTTGACCGAGAACGTGGGGTCCTCTTCGGCCAGTTTCTGGATGGCGACACCCAGCTTTTCCTGGTCGGACTTGGTCTTGGGCTCGATCGAGACGTTGATGACCGGGTCCGGGAAGCTCATCGATTCCAGGACGATCGGTGCATTCGAGTCGCACAAGGTGTCACCGGTGGTGGTGTCCTTGAGGCCGATCATCGCGTAGATGTGGCCTGCCGTGGCATCCTCGACCGGCATTTCCTTGTTGGCGTGCATCTGGAACAGCTTGCCGATGCGCTCTTTCTTGCCCTTGGTGGCATTGAGCACGCCGGTGCCTGCCGTGATGTGTCCGGAGTACACACGCACGAACGTCAGCTTGCCGAAGAACGGGTGCGAGGCGATCTTGAATGCCAGCGCCGCGAACGGCTCGTCGGACGACGGCTTGCGCGACAGGATCTCTTCTTCGTTGCCGACCGCGTGACCTTCCACAGAGGGAACGTCGAGCGGGCTGGGCAGGTAGTCGATGACCGCGTCGAGCATGGGCTGCACGCCCTTGTTCTTGAACGCCGAGCCACACAGCACCGGGTACAGCTCACGGGTGACGGTGAGCTTACGGATGGCCGCCTTGACCTCGGCGATGCTGAGCTCTTCGCCACCGAAGTACTTCTCGAGGAGCGCTTCGTCGGTCTCGGCGACCGTCTCCATCAGCTTCTCGCGGTACTCCTTGGCCTTCTCCAGCAGATCGGCCGGGATCTCCTCGATGGTCGGCTCGGCACCGGTCGGCACGACGCCGCGCCAGGTGATCGCCTTCATCTCGATGAGATCCACGACACCGTCGAAGTCGTCCTCGGCACCGATCGGCAGCTGGAGAACCAGCGGCTTGGCACCGAGACGCTCTTCGATGGTGCGCACCGTGAAGTAGAAGTCGGCGCCCAGCTTGTCCATCTTGTTGACGAAGCAGATACGGGGGACTTCGTACTTCTCGGCCTGCCGCCAGACCTGCTCGGACTGCGGCTCCACGCCTTCTTTACCGTCGAACACCGCTACCGCACCGTCGAGCACTCGCAGGCTTCGCTCCACCTCGACGGTGAAGTCGACGTGCCCGGGGGTGTCGATGATGTTGATCTGGTTCTTGTTCCAGAAACAGGTCACCGCAGCGGAGGTGATGGTGATACCCCGCTCCTTCTCCTGCTCCATCCAGTCGGTCGTCGAGGCGCCGTCGTGCGTCTCGCCGATCTTGTAGTTGACGCCGGTGTAGAAGAGGATTCGCTCGGTGGTGGTGGTCTTGCCGGCATCGATGTGAGCCATGATGCCGATGTTGCGAACCTTGTTGAGGTCGCTGAGCACTTCCTGTGCCACTTAATTCCTCACTCTGTATTGCCTGAAAGTTGTGGTAGCCGCCGGCCTGGAGGGCCGGCGGCCCGTTGTCACCAGCGGTAGTGCGCGAACGCCCGGTTGGCCTCGGCCATCTTGTGGGTGTCCTCGCGGCGCTTGACTGCGGCGCCGAGACCGTTACTGGCGTCGAGCAGCTCGTTGGCGAGACGCTCGACCATCGTCTTCTCGCGACGCTGGCGACTGAAGGTCACCAACCAACGCAGCGCGAGGGTGTTCGCACGGCCCGGCTTGACCTCGATGGGCACCTGGTAGGTGGCGCCACCGACGCGACGGCTCTTGACCTCGAGGGCCGGACGGACGTTGTCCAGCGCGCGCTTGAGGGTGACGACCGGATCGGTGCCGGTCTTCTCACGAGCCTGTTCCAGGGCCTGGTAGACGATCCGCTCGGCCGTCGACTTCTTGCCGTCCAGCAGGATCTTGTTGACCAGCTGGGTCACGACGGGGCTGCCGTAGACCGGGTCGTTGATCAGGGGGCGCTTGGGTGCGGGTCCTTTACGTGGCATCAGCCCTTCTCCTTCTTCGCGCCGTACTTGCTGCGACCCTGCTTGCGGGCCTTGACACCCTGGGTGTCGAGCGAGCCGCGGATGACCTTGTAACGCACACCCGGGAGGTCCTTCACACGACCACCGCGAACGAGCACCATCGAGTGCTCCTGCAGGTTGTGGCCTTCACCGGGGATGTATGCGGTCACCTCGACCGAGCTGGTGAGACGAACACGTGCCACCTTCCGGAGCGCCGAGTTCGGCTTCTTCGGGGTGGTTGTGTAGACGCGAGTGCACACGCCGCGTCGCTGCGGGCTGCCTTTCAGCGCTGCCGTCTTCTGCTTGGCAGGCTTGTCATGGCGGCCCTTACGGACCAGCTGGTTGATAGTTGGCACTGAGAGTTCTTCCTTTGTTTGGCGTTCTTCGTCTCTGCTGCGGTTTCTGCTCCGGGCAAGTCCGATGAGATCGGTTCTTCCGCAGTACGCCCCACCGGGGCAAACGCCCTGGTCAGGTGTGGCCTTCCCTACCCCTTGGTCGGGCGTGTCGAAATTGCCCGAAGCGGCAGTTGAAGGCACGCAGATGGACCCGGCCGATCTAGAATATGGCGGAGGCCGGGCACCAGCGGTCAACTCTACCGACCGTGCGACCGCAGGTCAAAATCGTCCGGCACGGCCGCAGACCGGAACGATCCTGCAGGTTGTCGCCTGTTCGTAAGCAGCACTCAACGGCCATCGCGGCCCCTGAACGCGTCCACCGCGGCCTCGATCGTGGGTTGGAAACGGTCGGGACCGAATCTGTCTCCCAGGCCGAATCGGATGAGCCTGTCTTTCATGGGCCCCTTCATCTCCGCGAAGACCAGCCGGATGCCTCTGCTCGCCAGGTAGGTGTCGAGATCGATGAGTTCGTCGACCGCGGTGGTGTCGATGCCGGTCACCGGTTCGGCCGCCACGATCACCCAGTCGACCCGGTCGTCGGCCGCCGAGACCACCGACCGGACGTAGTCGTCGAAGATGCCGCCGTTCGCGAAGAACAGCGGTGCATCGAAGCGGACCAAGACAAGACCCGGGATGCGGCGACCGCCAGGGTGGCGCGCGATGTCGTGGAAGCCGGGGCGGTCGGCGACCTGGACGAGTTCGGTGCGATAGGGCTGCCAGGCCCGCGCGACCACGGCGACAAAGGACAGGCCGATCGCGACCAGTACACCCTCGAGCACCCCGACCAGCGCGACGCCCACGAAGGCCGCGACCGCGAGAGCGAACTCGATCTTGCTCATCCGGAACATCCGGATCATGCCGCTCACGTCGACCAGAGCGGTGGCGGCCACGATCACCACGGCGGCGAGCGTGGCATCGGGCAGGTAAGCGGTGACGCCCGGAGCCGCGAGCACGAAGACCAGCACGGCGAGTGCCCCGACGACTCCGGCGAGTTGGGTCTTGGCCCCGGCCTGCTCGGCCACGGGGGTGCGTGATCCACTCGCCGAGATCGGGAAGCCGCTGAAGAGGCCGCCGGCGATGTTGGCCACGCCGACTGCCTTCATCTCCGTGCTCCCGTTCACCTCTTCGCCGTGGCGGGCCGCGAACGTGCGGGACAGGACACCGGTGTCGGCGAAAGCGATCAACGCGATGCCGGCTGCGGGCCCGACGAGTTCGGCCACGTCCGACCAGCCGACTCCCCCGAACGACGGCAACGGCATGCCGTCGGGCAAGGCGCCGACCATCCCGACGTCATCGGTGAGGCCCAGGGTCGCGGAGACGACGATCGCTGCCACAACGGCCACGAGAACCCCTGGCACGCGAGGCATCCAGAGCCGGAAGACGACGATGATCGCCAATGAGCCGAAACCGATTGCGGCGGTGACGAGGTCGATGCCGCCGCCGAGTGCGGCGTGCGCGGTGTCCCATCCCTGCTCGATCAGGTTGTCGGCATCGACGGAGAAGCCGAGCAGTTTCGGCAACTGGCCGACGACCACTATGAGCGCGATCGCGTTCAGATATCCGAGCCGGATGGGTTTCGACAACAGGTCGGTGACGAACCCCAACCGAAGGAAACCGGCGACGAGCAAGACGAGACCGACGAGGACAGCGAGGATTCCGGCGAGGGCGAGCGCGGTCTCCGGGTCGCCGGTCACCGCCAACGGCGCCACCGCCGCGGCGATCAGGGGCGCGAGCGACGAATCCGGCCCGAGGACAAGGATTTTCGACGGGCCCACCACCGCATACGCCAGGAGCGGGACGATGGTGGCATACAGGCCGGCATACGCGGGCAACCCTGCCGCCTCTGCGTAACCCATCCCGGCCGGGATCAGCAGCGCGGTCAACACCAGACCCGCGGTGATGTCGGGACGCAGCTACTCCCGGCGATACTGCCGCGCGGTCGGACCCCGGGTAAGCGGGCGAATACATCCGTCAAGGCGGTTCCCACGACTCCATCTCGGGCCGGTGCTGCAGACCAGTTCTCGGTTCCGGCGAGTCTATTCGCCTGTGTCGGCCCGCGGGTGGTCCACTCGAGCGCACCGGCAAGCGTCGGGCCCTGTCCCCTGATGGGCCTACGACAGCTACGTCCCGCCCGTGGCCCCAGCCTCGTATCGACCGCCGAGGCACCCGATTCCGCAGTGCTCTCGCCTACCGCGGGGGTAGCGTCGCGGGTGCAGATGAACAGCCGATCGCACACCCAGCCGAATCGCCCCGACATCGCCCAGTCGTGGCAGCGATCGCTGCTGGGTGGGCTGAAGCCAGGTGATTCGCCGGACGTGCAGCCTGTGGACATCTCATCGACCGAGCATCCGTTGCTTCGGGCCGCCGGCCCGGTCATCGACGCCATCGCACATCAATTGGCCGAGTCCAACACGGCTCTGTTGCTGGTGGATGCCGATGCCCGGCTCGTGTCTCGCACGTTCGGCGGGGTCCAGGTCGAGCAGGCACTGGAATCGGTGGGCGCGGTCTGCGGCGCCGAGTTCAGCGAGGACACGATGGGCACCACCGCGCTCGGCACCCCGCTCGAGATCCGGGACGGCATCGTCATCAATGCCGCCGAACACTTCCTCGAGCAGTTCCGCACGATCAGCTGCTATGGGCGGCCCATCCTCCATCCCGTCTCCCGGCGGCTGGAGGGGATCGTCTGCATGAGCAACCTCGAACCGACCGTCAATCCGCTGTTCGCGCCGTTTGTCGACCGAATCGCGGGCGATATCGAGCAGCGTCTCCTGGAGGGGTCGAGGGCGCGGCAGACGGCGGTGGTGGAGGCGTTTCAGCGTGTCGCGCCCCGGCGCGATGTCGCCGTGGTCGCGGTCGGTGACGATCTGTTGCTGACCAATGCCCTTGCCGCCGACATCCTCGCGTCCGCGGACTTCGGAACCCTTCGCGCGCTGGCCGCCGATCTGGGTGCAGACGAGCGCCGAACGCAACTCGCCCTGGTGTCGGGCAACGTCGTGGAGGTCGTCGGTCGGCGGGTGTCCGGCAGTGCCGGTGGCGCCCTCTTCCGGGTGCGACCTCTCGATCTGCCCCGCGTGCCGATTGCCCGTAAGTCGCGCTCGCAGACCGGCGCGGGCATGCGGACAGACCGACCTCGTAGCGTGTGGGAGAACACTGCGATCACCGGTGAACCGGGTAGTGGACGGACCAGCACCGCGGCTGAACTGCTGGGCGACCGCCCGGTCCGTGCCGTGGACGCCGCGGCCCTGGTGACCGGCTCGGGCGGTGGCGGACTGATCGGCCATCTCGCCGGAACCGACGAGACCACCCTGCTCATCGAGAACGTGCATCTTCTTGATCCGCTGAGTCTGTCCGCGCTCAGGACGGCGGTTCTCGAGGGGACCCCACCGGTTGTGCTGACCGCTCCCCCGCTGCCCGAGTCACCTGGTCCGGTCGCCGCCCTCATCGCTCTGTGTCCACGCCGGGTAGATCTGGCGCCGTTGCGCCATCGCACGATCGACCTGCCGGCTCTGGCGGGAAACGTGTTGTCGCGCATCGCGCCTCGTGCCGTGCTCGGTGCGGCAGCCGGCGAGGCCCTGCTCTCGTCCGACTGGCCGGGCAACCTGACCGAACTCACGATGGTTCTGCGAACCGCGGCCGACAACGCCGCCCGCCGCGCGGATCGGGTGATCACGGTTGCCGACCTGCCTGCGCACCATCAGACCACCACGCGCGCGCACCGGCTGTCCGGACGCGACCGGGCCGAACGTCAGGCGATCGTCGAGGCCATGCAGGCCAGCGAGGGCAACAAGGTCCACGCAGCGAAGATGCTGGGTATCAGTCGCAGCACGCTGTACACCCGGCTTCGCGCACTGGACATCGATCACTGAGGCTCGTTCGACCGACAGGATGATCCTCGGCGTCCGGCAGGGTGTACAGATTCCGGACAGTTGGGCACCACCTTTCGTTGGCACTATGACCGCAGTCACATAAACGACTGTGCATGCTGACGCTAGGAGAATGTATGACCGCCATTGCCGAGCCCCAATTGACATCGCGGGTAAGGGATTTCATTTCCACCGACCGTTCGATGCTGATCGGGGGTGAGTGGACAGGTGCCGCGTCGGGCAAGACCTTCACCACCTTCGACCCGGCCACCACGGCTCCCATCACCGACGTCGCCCACGGCGACGCCGCCGACGTCGACCGAGCGGTCCGGGCCGCCCGGCGCGCATTCGACGACGGACCATGGGCCCGGATGAAGCCGAACGAGCGCGAACGTCTGCTCTGGCGGGTCGGTGATCTGCTCACCGAACGCGCGGAGGAATTCGGCCAGCTCGAAGCCTTGGACAACGGCAAATCAGCGGGTATCGCCGCGGCTGTCGACACGGCGTGGTCGGCCGACATCTTCCGATACAACGCGGGACTGTGCACCAAGATCTTCGGATCAACGGTCAACGTGTCGATGCCCTTCGTCCCGGGCGGCGAGTTCCACGCGTACACCCTGCGTGACCCCGTCGGGGTATGCGGCCTCATCGTTCCGTGGAACTTCCCGCTCCTGATGGCGTCGTTCAAGTTGGCCCCCGCACTCGCGGCCGGCAACACCGTGGTGCTCAAACCTGCCGAACAAACCCCCTTGACCGCACTGCTTTTGGGCGAGATCTTCGAAGAGGCAGGATTTCCTCCCGGGGTCGTCAACATCGTCACCGGCTTCGGTGACGCCGGCGCCGCCCTGACGGCACATCCGGACGTGGACAAGATCGCGTTCACCGGGTCCACCGAGGTCGGCAAGAAAATCGTCGCGGCCGCGCAGGGCAATCTCAAGAAGGTCTCCCTCGAATTGGGCGGCAAGAGCCCGAACATCGTGTTCGCCGACGCCGACTTCGAGCAGGCCGTGGCCGGTTCGGTCGCCGCATGGATGTTCAACCACGGCCAGTGCTGCGTCGCGGGCACGCGACTCTTCGTGGAGCGCCCGATCTTCGACGACTTCACCGCTGCCGTCGCAGAGGCTGCATCAAAGGCCAAGATCGGGCCTGGCCTCGATCCCACCACCGAACTCGGCCCGCTCATCTCGCAGGAGCAGTTCGACAAGGTCAGTGGCTATCTCGCTCAGGGCCTTGCCGACGGAGCACGGGCGCTGACCGGCGGAAAGCGTTGGGGTGACGAGGGATACTTCATCGAACCCACCGTATTCGTGGACGTCGAGCCGAGTTTCTCGATCGTCGAGGAAGAGATCTTCGGCCCAGTGGTGGCCGCAATGCCCTTCGACGGAGATGACGTGGTGGCTGCAGCCAACAACTCGATCTACGGACTCGCCGCCGGCATCTGGACCCGAGACCTGTCCAAGGCACACAAGACAGCCAGGCGCATCAAGGCCGGTTCGGTCTGGGTCAACCAGTACAACGGGTTCGACACCGCGATGCCGTTCGGTGGCTACAAGCAGTCCGGCTGGGGCCGCGAACTGGGCAACTCGGCGATCGATCTCTACACCGAGACCAAATCAGTGAACATCGCTCTCTGACAACGCTTCCTGGCATCTCCCTACACACCATCGAAAGGACCATCATGAAAACCAAAGCCGCAGTGCTACTCGAGGCCGGCAAACCGTTCGAGATCATGGAACTCGAACTCGACGGGCCGGGCCCCGGCGAGGTGCTCATCAAGTACACCGCCGCCGGACTCTGCCATTCCGACCTGCACCTGACCGACGGCGACCTACCACCCCGCTATCCGATCGTCGGCGGACACGAAGGGTCGGGCATCATCGAAGAGGTGGGACCCGGCGTCACCAAGGTGAAGCCCGGCGACCACGTGGTGTGTAGCTTCATCCCCAACTGCGGCACCTGTCGCTACTGCTCGACCGGTCGGCAGAACCTCTGCGACATGGGCGCCACCATCCTGGAGGGCTCGATGCCCGACGGTTCCTTCCGATTCCACGGAGGCGGAAAAGATTTCGGCGCCATGTGCATGCTCGGTACGTTCGCCGAACGCGCCACCATCTCACAGCACTCGGTTGTGAAGGTCGACGATTGGCTTCCGCTGGAGACCGCCGTCCTGGTCGGCTGCGGTGTGCCGTCCGGCTGGGGAACAGCGGTCAATGCCGGCAACCTCCGCAACGGCGACACGGCGGTGATCTACGGCATCGGAGGGCTGGGTATCAACGCCGTACAGGGTGCGGTGGGCGCCGGCTGCAAATACGTGGTGGTGGTCGACCCCGTGCCGCTCAAGCGCGAGACCGCGCTGAAGTTCGGTGCCACACACGCATTCGCCGATGCGGCCAGTGCCGCTGAGAAGGTCAATGAACTCACCTGGGGCCAAGGCGCCGACGCGGCCCTGATCCTGGTCGGCACCGTCGACCAGGACGTGGTGTCGGCCGCGACCGCGGTGATCGGCAAGGGCGGCACAGTGGTGATCACCGGCCTGGCGGACCCGACGAAGTTGACGGTGCAGGTGTCGGGCACCGATCTGACCTTGAACCAGAAGACGATCAAGGGGTCGCTCTTCGGATCGATGAATCCGCAGTACGACATCGTCAAACTTCTGCGGCTGTACGACGCCGGCCAGTTGAAACTGGATGAGCTGATCACTCAGACCTACTCACTCGAACAGGTCAATCAGGGCTACCAGGATCTTCGCGACGGCAAGAACATTCGCGGGGTCATCCACCACGCGGCGTGACGAGTCCCGACGAGGCCCGTACCTCTCTCGCCAGGGGTGCGGGCCTTCGTCGTACATCGTGCGTCAGCGTCGGCGGCGTGCCATGTCCTCGGTGCGTCTGCGGACGACCTCGATCTGCTCGGGTGAGCCGATCAGCTTCCGGATGGCGACCTGCTCGGCGTCGAATCCCGCGGCGAGGTCCACTCGCCCGGCCAGTTCGAGCAGAGCCTTGGCCTCGACCAGTGCGCCCCGGGAGTTGCCTGCGATCTCGGTGGCCAGCGCCGTGGCCGCGGACAGCGGTTCGTCGTCGGTGCGGGTCACCAGACCCAGTGCGGCTGCGTCGCTTCCACTGATTCTGCGACCGGTGAACACCAGCTCCTTGGCGACGTCGCGGCCGACGAGCTCCGGCAGTATCTGCGTGCCGGTCATGTCCGGGATCAGCCCCCAGACGATCTCCATCACCGACAGTGTGGTGTCGGGCGCGGCGATCCGGATGTCCGCGCCGAGCGCCACCTGCAATCCCCCACCGAACGCGACGCCGTGGAGGGCGGCGATGACCGGTACGGGCACCAGCGACCACACGTGCACGGCTTGTTGGCCCAAAGCTGTTGCCGCGCCCAGACGTTCGCGGTCGGCCACGACGTCGGCAGCCCCACCTTGCATCAGTTCGAACTGTCCCATGTCGAGACCGGCACAGAACGCCCGGCCTTCACCGGCGATCACCACGGCGGAGACGTCGGTGCGGTCGATGAGCGCTGACCCGACGTCGACGAGCGCCTCGAACATCGCCGGATCGAGGGCGTTCATCTTGTCCGGCCGATTGAGCCGCACCTGCGCGACCCCATCGGCGACCTCACAGGTCACCCGCTGCCGGCCTGCTGCGTCCCCGCTCGTGTCAGTCATCACCGATTCATATCAGGTGGCCCGCCGGCAGCGGATGAAGACGGCCCTAGCTGTTTGGATCGGCCTCGGCACGGGTCTTGATGTCGGCAAGACGACGATCCCAGCCGGCCGCGATGCCATCGAGTTCGCGGCCGATCCGGCTGAGCCGAGCGCCCACCGCGGTGAACCTCACCTCGCGGCCGGACTTCGACGACGAGACCAGACCCGTCTCCTCCAAGATCGCCAGATGCTTGGCAATGGCCTGTCGCGAGACCGGGAACTCCGCCGCGAGCGCCGACGCGGACGCCGGGGACCTGCCCAGCCTGACGAGCAGCCCCCAGCGGGTGTCGTCGGCGAGCGCGGCGAAGACTGCCGGCAGTTCGGTGTCAGCTCCGGACATCGACCTGAGCGAGTTCGAGATGCCGCTTCGCGATAACCAGCTCCTGGGTCCATCCCTCGGTGTTGTCGTCGAACTTCTTTCGCCGTTCGGTGGCGTCCCCGGGCAGAGACGCGAACCCGCTCTCGGCGACCCTGAGAATCACTGACCCCGAGGATATCTCGTCGATCCAGAACTCGACCAACGTCGAGGCGCCCGCGGTGTCGTCCACATCGGCGATCCAGCGGAAAGCAGCGTACTTCGGCGGGTCCAGCGTGACGGTGCGAAGGGCAAAAGCACCGTGCACCGGATCATGCACGATGTCGACGTCGCCGGACCGCTCGATCCGGTGGGGGGTGATCTCGGAGTCGTTGATGTACCAACCGGGCTCACTGATCAGCGACCACACCCGATCCGCCGGTGCGTCGATGTCGATCTGCCGCTCGATGCGGTCGAAGTCTTCGGTCATGGTGTCCTCCGTGTCGGATTGATCTGCAACCCCAGGATTGCACATCCCGGCTCCGATATGCAACCTTCTGGTTGCACAAATCAGCGCAGAGACGCCCGCAGTTGCTCCGCCCAGGCCCCGACGACCTGCCTGCGGCGCGCGGAGTCGTCGGACAACGTATCGGCCAGTCCGAGCCCACGCGCGAAGTCCAGGGTCGCCTGCACCAGCCGATGGACCTTGGGGTCCGAATCGTCGACCCCCAGCATGTGCACCGTCATCGAATGGGCCGCGGCTCCGAACCGGCCCTCGAGTGGCAGGATCAACCGGCGCAGCGATTCGTCGGATGCTGCTGCGCACCACACCTGTAATGCCGCCTTGAACTCCTGACCGGTGTAGAACTCGACGGCCGTGGCGACGGCGACCTCGATCCGTCCGGCACCAGGTGGGAGTCGCTCGGCCTCGTCGGTGGCACGCATCGTCAGGTTCTCGAAGACATGCTCGAGAGCAGCGGTGATGAGGTCCTCGCGGGTCGGGAAATGGTGTTGCGCCGCACCGCGGGACACCCCCGCACGGCCGGCAACCACACCCACGCTGCACGCCGCCCAGCCATCGACGGCGAGGACGTCGATGGTCGCGTCGAGCAGGCGTTGGCGCGTCGCCCGACTGCGGTCCTGCTGGGGAGTTCGTACCGGGCCGCGCGTCATGGGTGCTCGGCCACCCACGGAGGCGGTTGCTTGTTCAAGAACGCGAGCATTCCAGACCTGGCCTCATCCGAACCGAACAGGACTGCCGATTCGCTTGCCAATCGTGCTGCGTCGCGGTCGAATTCACGCAGAATCGCCGTTGTGGTCAGCCGCTTGCTGGCCGCGAGTCCCTGCGGAGAACCCTTGCGCAGGTCGGCGCACCATTTCGCCACGATGCCGCCCAGCGCCTCGGAGTCCGCCGCCGCGGTGGTGATCAGCCCGATCTCCTCGGCCACGGGAGCGTCGAACTTCTCGCCGGTGAGGAAGTATCGGCCGGCCGCCCGCGACGTGAGTCTGGGGAGCACCGTGAGCGAGATCATCGATGGCGCGACGCCGATTCTCGCTTCGGTCAACGCGAAGGTGCTCGCCGGGCCCGCCGCCACCAGATCGCAGGCCCCGACGAACCCGAACCCGCCTGCTCGTACGTGGCCATCGATCCGACCGATCACCGGCTTGGGCAACTCGAGGATCGACCGCATGAGATGGATCATCACCTCTGGCCCGGTTCTGCCCGCCTCACTGAGATCGGCTCCTGCACAAAAGGTCCCGCCGGTGTGTGTCAACACCACCGCTCGCACCGCCTGGTCGTCGCGGGCAGCGTCCAGTCGTGCCGTCAGCTGCTCGACCAGCGCGCCTGAGATCGCATTACGGTTTCCTGGCGAATCCAGGGTGATGGTCGCGATTCCCGCCTCGGCGGCGTATCCGACGATGTCGTCCATATCGGTTCTCGGGTTCCGCTCTCAGTACGACTTGGGTAGGCCGAGACTGTTCTGCGCCACGAAGTTCAGGATCATCTCGCGACTGACGGGCGCCACGCGGGCGATCCGGCACAGGTTGAGCAGCGGCGCGAGCCCGTACTCGGTGGACAGGCCGTTGCCGCCGAGCGACTGTACGGCGGAGTCGACGATCTTGACGCACGCCTCGGCCGCCGCATACTTGGCCATGTTCGCCGGTTCGGCCGCACCCCAGTCGTCACCGGCGTCGTACAGCGTCGCGGCCTTCTGCATCATCAATTTGGCCAGCTCCATCTCGATCTTGCCGACTGCCAGTGGATGTGCGATGGCCTGGTGTGCGCCGATGGGCGTCTTCCACACGGTCCGCTCGTTGACGTACTCCACTGCTCGGGCGAGAGCGAAGCGTCCCATCCCGACAGCTGACGCCGCTGCCATGATGCGCTCGGGATTGAGACCGGCGAACAGTTGACTCAGCGCCGCATCCTCGGAACCGACCAACGCGGTCGACGGCAGGCGCACGTCGTCGAGGAACAGCAGGAACTGCTTCTCGGGATTGATCAGGTCCATCTCGATCTGATTGAACTCGAAACCCGGTGCGTCGGTGGGCAGGATGAACAGCGCGGGCTTGAGCCGGCCGGTCTTTGCGTCCTCGGTGCGGGCCACGATCAGCACGGCCTGGGCCTGGTCCACGCCGGACACGTAGATCTTGCGACCCGAGAGCAGCCAATCGCCACCGTCGCGCCGCGCAGTGGTGGTGATGTTGTGCGAGTTGGACCCCGCATCGGGTTCGGTGATACCGAAAGCCATGGTGATCGACCCGTCGGCGAGTCCGGGCAGCCACTGCTTCTTCTGGTCTTCGGTACCGAAGCGCGCGATGACATTTCCGCAGATTGCCGGGGAGACCACCATCATCAGCAGTCCGCTACCGATGGCGGCCAGTTCTTCCATCACGATCGACAGTTCGTACATTCCCGCGCCACCGCCGCCGTACTCCTCGGGCAGGTTCACACCGATGAAGCCGAGCTTTCCTGCCTCAGACCACAATTCGTCCGTCTTGCGGCCACTGCGGGCGCAATCGAGGAAGTACTCGTGGCCGAAACGGCCGCCGAGACCGGCCACCGAACTGCGTAACGCCTTCTGCTCATCTGTTTCCACGAAGCTCATGCTGACTCTCCCTCGATCTCGTTCGGCCGATGTTCTGAGATGACGGCGAGCACTTCGCCCACGGCCACCTGTTGTCCTGCCCCGATGGGCAGCTTCTCCACGATTCCGTCTGCGGAGGCCGAGATGGTGTGCTCCATCTTCATCGCCTCGAGCCACAGCAGCGGCTCGCCCTTCGTGACGGTCTGACCTTCCACGACGGCGATCCGGATGATCGACCCCGGCATCGGGGCGAGCAACGACCCGGGGGCACTCATCTCCGCGGGATCGACGAATCGCGGTGCCCGGCTCAGCGTCACCGACCCGCCTGCGAAATCGACCCAGCGCGCGTCGTCGCGTCGACGTACCCGGAAGGTGCGGTCCACGCCGGCGACGGTGAGGGTCACTGCGTTTCTGTGCATCGTCTTCACGGCCACCGCCGGGTCGTCCGGAAGCACCACACCGTCACGTGTCACCCGGTATCGCACCGTCGTCTCGTCGGTGTTCTCACCGAACGTGTAGTTCTTCGTCTGTGTGGCCGACGGCAGGTTGCGCCAGCCCGACGGCAGTTCCCCATCCGCGCCCGCACGGCTCCGGTTGTCGGCGGCGTCGGCGAGTGCGGCGGCGATGACGGCCTCGCGTCGTCGCTGCTCACCGGCCAGAGGCGCCGAGAGGACGTCGAGACCGATCTCGTCGATGAACTTGGTGGTGGTGTCGCCAGCACGGAACTCGTTGCGGCGCAGCATCGTCACCAGCATGTCGCGGTTGGTGCGTGGACCGTGGAGTTCCGCCGACTCGAGCGCCCCCGCCAGGATGTTGATCGCGGTGCGTCGATCCGGTGCCCAGCTGATCACCTTGGCGAGCATAGGGTCGTAGAAGACCGAGATCTCGCTTCCGCCCTCGATGCCCGAGTCCACTCGCACACCGGGTGCACCCAGCCGGCGGAAGGCCGCATCGCCCGCGATGTGGACGTGATCGACCCTGCCGGACTGGGGTTGCCAGTCGGCGCCGGGATCCTCGGCATACAGGCGAACCTCGATCGAATGACCCTGCGGTTCCGGAGCTTCGGGTGGCAGATGTGCGCCCTCGGCGATGTGCAGTTGCCACGCGACCAGGTCGAGCCCACTGGTCTCCTCTGTGACGGGGTGTTCGACCTGCAGCCGGGTGTTCATCTCCAAGAAGAAGAACCGTCCGTTGTCGTCGGCGAGGAACTCGACGGTCCCGGCTCCGGTGTAACCGATGGCCGAGGCAGCGGCCACCGCGGCGTCGAAGAGTTCGCGGCGCAATGCGGCGCCGATTCGCTCCACGAGCGGTGACGGCGCCTCCTCGATGATCTTCTGATGGCGCCGCTGTATCGAGCACTCCCGCTCGCCCACCGCCCACACGTTTCCTGCTGCGTCGCCCAGCACCTGCACCTCGATGTGGTGGCCGCGCTCGATGTACGGCTCGCAGAACACCGTCGCGTCACCGAACGCCGATTGCGCTTCACGAGCTGCGGTCGCCACCTCTGCGGCCAGGTCGGCGAGGTCGCGAACGATGCGCATACCCCGGCCACCACCGCCGGCGGATGCCTTGATCAGTACCGGAAGATCCTCGGCGGCAATGGCAGCCGGATCCAGGTTGCTCAACACCGGTACACCGGCGTCGGCCATGAGCGCCTTGGCGTTCACCTTCGAACCCATCGCATCGATCGCCGATGGATCGGGGCCGATCCAGGTGAGCCCGGCCCCGATCACCGCTCGGGCGAAGGCGGCGTTCTCGGACAGGAAGCCGTATCCCGGGTGCACCGCATCGGCACCGGCGGCACGCGCGGCAGCGATCACCGCATCGATCTTGAGGTAGGTATCGGCAGAAGTGTTGCCCGGCAACCGAACTGCCACATCTGCCTCACGGACGTGAGGAGCGTTGGCGTCGGGGTCCGAGTACACCGCAACGGTGCCGAATCCGAGACGGCGGCATGTGGCGAAGACCCGGCGTGCGATCTCGCCGCGGTTGGCCACCAGTACTGTTTGCATGTTTCCCATCACATCCGGAAGACGCCGAAGTTGCTGGTGCCTTGCACCGGCCCGTTGTCGATCGCCGAGAGGCAGAGCCCGAGAACCGTACGGCTGTCCCGGGGGTCGATGATGCCGTCGTCGTACAGCATTCCCGAGAGGAACGCCGGCATCGACTCCTTCTCGATCTGGGCTTCGATCATCGCCCGCATCCCGGCGTCGGCCTCTTCGTCGACCGTTCCGCCCCTGGCCTCGGTCGCGGCGCGCGACACCATCGAGATCACTCCGGCCAGTTGGGCCGCCCCCATCACCGCCGACTTCGCACTCGGCCAGCTGAACAGGAAGCGGGGGTTGTACGCCCGTCCGCACATGCCGTAGTGGCCAGCCCCGTAGCTCGCGCCGATCAGCAACGAGATGTGCGGGACGGTGGAGTTCGATACCGCATTGATCATCATCGAGCCGTGTTTGATGATGCCGCCCCGCTCGTATTCTTGACCCACCATGTATCCGGTGGTGTTGTGCAAGAACAGCAAAGGGGTGTCCGAGCGGTTCGCGAGCTGGATGAACTGGGTTGCCTTTTGCGCCTCGGCGCTGAACAGCACCCCCTGGGCATTCGCCAGGATCCCGATCGGATAGCCATGGATGCGCGCCCATCCAGTGCACAGCGACGATCCGTACTCGGGTTTGAACTCGTCGAACACGCTGTCGTCGACGATGCGGGTGATGACGTCGCGAGGATCGAACGGGATCCTCAGGTCTCCCGGCACGATCCCGAGCAGATCCGATTCGGGATGGCGCGGTTCGACACTCGCTGCCACCGGGCCCGGGCCGCGCTTACGCCAGTTGAGCCGGGCCACGATCCGGCGACCGATTCGGATGGCGTCGCGTTCGTCGGTCGCGTAGTAGTCGGCGAGCCCGGACGTACGTGCGTGCATCTGGGCGCCGCCGAGGGACTCGTCGTCGCTGACCTCACCGGTGGCCATCTTCACCAGCGGCGGTCCGCCGAGGAAAACCTTGGACTGGCCTTCGATCATCACGGTGTGGTCGGACATGCCCGGCAGGTAGGCGCCACCGGCGGTCGAGTTGCCGAAAACCAGTGACAGCGTCGGTATCCCGGCCGCAGAGAGTCTGGTGAGGTCCCGGAACATCGCGCCTCCGGGGATGAACACCTCTTTCTGCGTGGGCAGGTCCGCTCCCCCGGATTCCACGAGATTGATCAGTGGAAGACGGTTCTCCAGAGCGACCTGATTGGCGCGCAGTCCCTTACGGAGTGTCCAGGGATTGGATGTGCCGCCACGCACGGTCGGGTCGTTGGCCACGAGTACACATTCGACCCCTTCGATCACACCGATGCCGGTGACGATCGAGGCCCCCACAGGGAAATCGGATCCGTACGCGGCGATGGGCGACAGTTCCAGGAACGGACTGTCCTCATCTACCAGCAACTCGATGCGTTCGCGAGCAAGCAGCTTGCCGCGTTCGCGGTGGCGGGCCACCTTCTTCTCGCCGCCACCGGCCGCAGCCTGAGCGAACAGTTCCTCGATCTCGGCGATCTTGCCGAGCATCGAAGTGGTGGCGTCGTCGATCTCGGGCGCGCTCACGGGTGGTACCCCAATCGTTTTCCGGCGAGGCCGGTGAGGATTTCGGTTGTTCCGCCGCCGATACCGATGATTCGCATGTCGCGATACTGGCGTTCGACCTCGGTGCCGGTCATGTACCCCGCCCCACCGAACAGCTGAACTGCCTTGTCGGCCACCCACTCCCCGGCCTCGACGGCGCTGTTCTTCGCGAAACAGACCTCGGCGATCAGATCGGTCTCGCCGGCGGCCGCGGCGTCCACGATCGCGTGGGTGTAGGTGCGGACCACGTCGATCTTGCGGGCCATCTCGGTGACCGTTTCCTGCACCGACTGCCGGGCGATCAGCGGTTTGCCGAAGGTGTGCCGCTCACGGATCCACTCCAGGGTGAGGTCGAGACACCGTTGGGCGCTGGCGTAGGCCTGCACGGCCAGGCCGACCCGTTCGGTGACAAAAGCTTGCGCGATCTGCACGAACCCGGAGTTCTCCGCACCGACGAGGTTGGTGGCGGGCACGCGGACGTCCGCGTACGACAGCTCAGCGGTATCCGATGCGCGCCAACCCATCTTGTCGAGCTTGCGGGTGACCGTGAAGCCGGGGGTGCCGCGCTCGACCACCAGTAGGGAGACGCCACCGGCGCCCGGCCCGCCGGTGCGTACCGCGGTGACGACGAAGTCCGCACGTACACCTGAGGTGATGTAGGTCTTGGTGCCGTTGACGATGTAGTGATCACCGTCGCGAACCGCAGCGGTGGTCAGGTGGCCGACATCGCTGCCGCCTCCGGGTTCGGTGATCGCGAGACTTCCGATCTTCTCTCCGGCCAACGTGGGCCGAACCCACTTCTCGATCTGCTCGGCATCTCGTGCCGTGATCAGATGCGGTAGCGCGATCCCGCAGGTGAGCAGCGACGAGAACACGCCACCGGACACACCTGCGTAGTGCAGTTCCTCGCCCAGGATCGTGGCGTCGATCAGGTCTCCGCCCGAGCCGCCGACCTCTTCGGGAAAGCCCAATCCGAGGAGCCCCACCTCTGCGGCCTGCTTGTGCAGGTCCAGCGGCAGCTCGCCGAGGCGCTCCCACTCGTCCTGGTGCGGCAAGATGTGTCGCTGCGCGAAAGCCCTGACGGTACTGCGCAATTGCGCCCGCTCGTCAGTTCTCCACGCCGGGGTCTCGAGTGTTCTCACGTCAGTTCTCCGAATTCGATGGGGATGTCGATGTGTCGTGATCTCAGCCATTCCCCCAGGCCTTTGGCCTGTGGGTCGAACCGGACGTTGTCCGCGACACCGCGACCGAGGATGCCCTCGATCACAAAGTTGATCGCCAGCAGGTTCGGGAAGACGTGGCGATGGACCGTCAGTTCGGCGGCTTCGGGAATCAAGGCTGTGAACCGATCCGTCGTGAGGGTTGCCACCAGCCACTCGAAGTGGTCCGGGTTGCGCACCCACACACCGACATTGGCGCTTCCGCCCTTGTCTCCACTGCGCGCGCCGGCGATGTCGCCCAGCGGCGCCCGTCGGGTGAGGCCCCAGCGGGCGGGATCGGCCGGCTCGTCCGGCGATGACGTGTCGGCAACCGGAGCCGACGTCGCCACCGGGCTGGCGTCGATGTCGAGCGTCGTTCCGTCCGCGAGATGCACCCGGTGAGGAACGCTGTGTGCCGGTACATATCCGGGCTCGAACACCGCAAAGGGCGAGCCTGTCCCCGGCGGGGCGGACATCGTGAAACCCGGGTAACTGGCCAGCGCCAATTCGACCGCAGCCGAGGAGAACTGGCGCCCGACGACCTTCGGGTCAGGGTCCTTGGCGACACACTGGAGCACTGCACTCGCCTGTTGTTGCGTCGGTGCGTCGGTGTGATCGAGGCGCGTGAGGGTCCAGGTGAGGTCGGCCGGTGCGTGGTGGAGCTCGGACTCGAACTGCGTCCGCACCAGTTCTGCCTTCGCCTCGATGTCCAGACCCGTGAGGATCATGGTGATCTCGTTACGGAATCCGGCCAAATGGTTCAGCGACACCTTCAGGGTGTCCGGTGGTGCCTCACCTCGCACACCGGTCACCCGCACGCGGTCGTCGCCGAGATCCTCGATCTCGATCGTGTCGAGACAGGTGGTTGCATCGGGCCCGAGGTAGCGCGGCCCGCCTACCTCGTACAGCAACTGAGCTGTGACGGTTCCGACCGTGACCGCTCCGCCCGTTCCGGCATGTTTGGTGATCACCGACGACCCGTCGGCCTCGACCTCGGCGATCGGGAATCCCGGGTGACGCAGGTCTGCGATCTCGGTGAAGAACGCATAGTTGCCGCCGGTTGCCTGGGTGCCGCATTCGATGATGTGGCCAGCGACCATGGCACCGGCGATCTGATCGAGATTGTCCGGCTCCCAACCGAAGTGGGCGATGGCGGGACCCACGGTCAGTGACGCGTCGGTGACGCGACCGGTCACCACGATGTCGGCACCGGCTTGCAGGGCGGCGGCGATGCCGAAGCCACCGAGGTACGCGTTTGCTGTCAGTGGCGTTCCCAGCCCGAGATCGGCGGCACTCGCGGTGAGGTCGTCGCCGTCGACGTAGGCGATGGAGGGTGAGAGGCCGAGTTCGCCTGCCAGCCGGGTCAACGCCTCGGCCAGGCCCGCCGGGTTCACCCCGCCCGCGTTGCTGACGATCTTGACACCGCGATCCATCGCCGTGCCGAGATTTGTCTCCATCTGTCGCAGAAAGGTTTTCGCGTAACCGAGCGTGGAGTCCTTGAGTCGGTCACGTCCGAGAATGAGCATGGTCAGCTCGGCGAGGTAGTCGCCGGTCAGGTAGTCGAGTTCACCGCCGGTGAGCATCTCCTGCATCGCGGCGAAGCGGTCACCGTAGAAACCTGACGCGTTGCCGATGCGTACCGCGCTCATCGGCCGCCTCCAGGAGGACCCGCGAAGCACTGCGCGATGGTCACCCACCGGGCCGCATCGTCACCCTCGGTGCGGATGTCGACATCCGCTGGGTTCCGGCGTTGGGTCACCAAGAGGCAGAAGTCGAGAGCCGAACCGGACACCTTCTGCGCAGCCCCCTCTGGCCCCCACGTCCACACCGAACCGTCGGGAGCCGTCAGCTCATACCGGAATTCCTCGGCGGGAGGAATGATCTGGTTCACCTGATACGCAAAATCACGGGTTCTGACCCCCAAGTGTGCAATCGACTTCAGTCGAGCGGTCGGTTCGTTGGAGATTCCCAGCGCATCGGCGATGTCGAGGCCGTGAGCCCACACCTCCATGAGCCGGGCCGTGGCCATCGATGCCGCCGACATGGGCGGCCCGAACCACGGCAGCTTCTCGCCGGGCGGGTGGGACAAGAGCGCGTCCATCAGAGCACGTCGACGCGTACGCCATTCGGCAAGGAGTTGCGCGGGCGACTTCGCCGCCTCTTCACGAGCCCCGTCATCGACGAACGTGGCGGGTTTCTCCCATGCCGTCTTGAGGATGTCGTCGAACGCTGCGGGGTCGGTGGCCGCGACGCGAGCCTGCTCGTCGGTCCACGACAGGTGCGCCACCTGGTCGATGACCTTCCACCCGACAGCGGGAGTGCTTGCAAACCAACCGGATTCGGGTAGATCTGCAACCATGCTGTCAACGACGTCGATCTCGGCGGACAGGTCTGCCACCAACTCGGCCACGATGCTCACCGGGCCAGCATCACACGACCCGGGAGCTAAAGCAAGCACTGCTGCTTGTTTTAGCCCGGTGGTACCACTGCGGCATCGGCCGTGGCCTCGGCGAGGACAGTTCCGTCGGCGCCCACCATGGTGGCCAGCAGCGAGACGATCCGGCGGCCTGCCTTGATCAACTGGACCGAGATGGCCAGCTCACCTCCTTCTATCGCGGGCGATCGGAAGTAGCTGAGCGTGATGTCGACGATCCGGAAACGAACTCCCGCGGCGGCGGGCAACTCGGCGCCGAGCGAGCACGCCTCCGTCATCGCGGCCACCACCACGCCGCCGTGCATGGTGCCCATCCGATTGGCCATCCCGGGGGTCGGCGTGACGGCGACGGTGATGTTCTTGTCGCCCACCGCGGCGACCCGGATACCGAACATCCGCTGCACGGGTCCGTGCCCGATGCTTCCTTCTGCCAGACCACGAAGTATGTCGACACCGGTGAGCGCGTCGTCGAGAGGTGGGGGCGCGGGCGCCTCAGGATCACGGCGGGCAGACCCCGCGGCGTGGCCGGCCTCTCCCTCGGGTACCTCGCCGGTCGGTCTGCTGACGACGATCCCTCGCCCGATCGCCAAACAGACCACGTGGCCGGCGTCGTCGACCAGTTCGGCCGACGTCACCCCGTGTCCGCCCGTCATCCCGACCACTCGACCGAACCCCTGTACGAAGGTGCCGACGGTCACGGGTACCGGCATCGACAACGCGAGCCTGGCCTGGACGGTCGCCGATCCTGGGGGCTGCGAATGATAGAACTCGGAACCGCCCACGATCTCGGCGAGTGTGGCGACCGAGGTCAGTCCGGCATCGCCCCGGTGATCCAGCAATCCGGTCCCCACGTACTGGCGAAAAGAACGAACCCCCGCGTCGGTTTTCGAGTACTCGATGGCGAGCGAGGTCAGCGGCCCAGACGATTCGGTCATGTCCACTGCCTATCACGACCGTCGCCCACGCAGATCAGTCGGGAACGAGTCGATGCAACTCCGGCAATGTGTAGGGCGGTTCGTCCTGGTGTCCGCGATACGCCACGAAAGCAGGCTCGAACGCCGGGTATCGGCCGATGAACCCTCCTGCGGCACTGAATATCTGGCCGGTCACCTCGGACGCCAGATCACTCACCAGGTAGGCGTACAGCGGGGCCACGTAATCCGGCGGTGCCGGATCGAGCGCGGCGTCACGGGTGAACTCGTCGAGCAGCCCGCGCTCGAAGAGACCCCTGATGTGCGCTTCGTAGCCGGCGCCGGTCGACAGTCGGGTTCTCCCACCGGGACAGATGACGTTGACCCGGACACCGTGCGGCTTCAGGTCCGCGGCCAGCGCCAGCGCCAGACCATTGACGCCGCCTTTGGCCGCCGGATATCCGGTGCCACCGAAGTTGCCGGCCGCGGCCGCAGAGCCCGTGGCCACGATCGACCCGTGACCCTGCCGGGACAGGACCGGCGCCGCCACCCGAGCCAACTCGAAAGTGCTCAGCAGGTGGGCGTCGAGCTGCGCGCGGAAGTCGGCAGTCGACATGGTGAGGATCGACGACTGTTCGGGTTCGGCGATCCCGGCGCAGTTGATCACCGCATCCAGACCGCCGAACTCGTCGGTCGATGCCGCGATCAGTGCTTCGGCGACGCCGTCATCGGCCGCCGAACCGGCAACTGCCACCGCGACGCCGCCGAGGCCCCTCATATCAGCGGCAGCGCGGGACGCCACCTCACCGTCGCGTCCGTTCATCACCACCGATGCACCGTCGGCGACAAGGAGTTCGGCCACGGCGCGACCGATTCCCCGGCTCGAACCGGCGATCACCACGCACTTGCCGGAGAGATGCTGTTCGGCCACGGAGGTCAGGCGCCCGTGTTGACCGGCGTGATCGACAGCGGGATACCTCGATCGGCGAACTCGAAAGTCGATCCGCCGCTGAATCGCGCGATCGCGACCTCGCCGAGTTCCTTGATGGCTTCGGCATGTGCGATCTCGACCACCACGTCGCCACCGTCGCGGTAACCGGTCACCGCCGACCAGGTGAGATCGACACCGGTGGCCATCGCCAGGATCGGTTCGAGATGGTCTGGATCGATGTGTGCCAGCCAGCCGCCGTCGGCGACCGCACTGGAATCGGCAGGGATACGCAGCCGGACGATGGCGGACTCCCCGGTGCCGTGAACCGACACCTCGGTGCCGGCGTACTGATCGGGGCCGAGGATCGGATGCACCCGCAGTACCGCGGCCAGATCTTCGGCGCCCTGTCCGAGGCCAAGGCATTTACGCAACCGATCGGCCGTCAGACCGGATATTCCCGTCAGCTGCTTGCGGAAGATCTCGGCTGCCTTGTCTATGTCGGTCTTGCCCCGAACCGACATCAGAAAGCCCAACGCCAGCAGATGGTGTTGCAGTGCAACCTCTTCGGCGATGCGCACCAGGGCCGAGTGGGACCAGTCCTCGAAACGCAGGTCTTCCCAGACCGGCCCGATGTAGTCCCCGTGGCCCTCGCTTTCCGGGTCGATCGGCGACAGTTCGATCTTCGCAGCCTGTGTTTTCGACATCTCGATGGATTCGGGAGGCAGCGGTAGCTCTTCGCGGTCCGGCTCGATGGTGACCGTCCACGCGCAGTGCGGGTGCTGATCCGCCGGACGGCGAGGTGGTCGGTGGATCGGGCGAATCCGTGCCCGCCGGTTGGTGGCGATCGCGGTGGCGTCGAAGGTGGGGTCTTCGATGTCGTGGCACATCGAGGTCACGTAGTCGTCGCCCATCGGCTCCACGTCCATCAACGCGCCGCAGTGGTTGAGGACGAACTCCCCGTGATACTTGTCGAAGATCGTGTACCGGAAGTCCATGAACTGAGGTGGTGCGCCGATGTCGAGCTGCAGGCATTTGAACATGTCCGCCACGCCGTCGCCGTCGATCTGCAGAGCGGTTCGCATCCGCCCGGTGTAGACCGGACTCGCGGCCATCCACTCCTCGATCGCGATCTGCGCCATGGTCTCGCGGCCGAAAGCGGCTATGCAGTGCGCCATTCCGGACCGGTCGATCAACTGGCCGGACAGCAGTAGTTCTGGCACCAGCTTGGCCAGCTGGGCGCGACTCAGGTCCGCGTATGACATCTGCCGGTCACCACATCGGAACCGGAGTCTTGCCGAGGGGGTACCACCCTGGCAGCAACTCCTTGGCGTTGAGGACCCGGTCGATGCGGCCCTGCATTCCCTTGCTCATCACGCCGTCGGTCATCATCTCCATGAACAGAGCGGTGACGTTGCCGTAGTCGAAGAAGTCTCGCTGCCAGCCCCACTTGAAATCGCCGGCGTACTTGAACCAGCTGCCCTGAATCCCTTCCAGCCCATAGTGCGAACCGTCCGGGCGGGTGGCCTCGAAGATCTGCTTCCACAGTCCGAGCATGTCGCCGGTCTTCTCGTCGATCACCCACGTCTGGTAGGGGTAGGTCCACCCGTCGAGACCGTCCATCTCGTAGCCGATCGCGTAGTCACGGATCTCATCTCGACCGACCGCCATGAAGTCATGCTTGGCGCCGTAGTTCCAGCCGTATGTGGCGTCTTCGGTGTAGAACTCTGCAAGCGGACGCCAGTCGCCGGCTTTCTCGCAGTCGACGTTCCCCTGCAGCCAGCGCTCGACCATCTCGTCGAGCTCAGCGCGATCAAATGCCATGGAAATAACCAACTTTCATTCTTCAATGATCTTGAGGGCCTGAGTGGGACAGTAACGCACAGCGCGCTTGACGTCCTCCAAATGGCTATCATCCGGTTGCGGGTCAAGAAGATTCACCGATTCACGCTCAGCTTCGAAGATCTCCGGTGCTTCCATCTCGCACATTGCGTGTCCCTGGCACAGATCCAGGTCGACTTCGATTCTCATCGGCTGTTCCTGTCTTCAGCGAGCGCGCTTGCGGTACTTCACCTTGCACGGCTGGGCCAGCTGCACAACCATTTTCGAGTGATCGTTCTTGTACGACTCGGACGGCTGGCTCATCTCGAACTCATAGTTCTGCAGCAGCACGGAGAAGATCGCCTTGAGCTGCATGATGGCGAACTGCGCGCCGACGCAACGGTGCCTGCCCGCACCGAAGGGGATCCACGTCCACCGGTTGGCGAGATCTTCCTGACGGGGCTCGAGGTAGCGGTCCGGGTCGAAGCTGTCCGGGTTCGGGAAGTCTTCCGGCAACCGGTTGGAGATGGCAGGCGACGCGGCGATGGTCTGGCCGGCGGTGATCTCGAAGTCCTCGACGATGAACTCGTTCTGAACCACGCGCATCAACACGATCAGCGGAGGGTGCAACCGCAAGGCTTCTTTGAGCGCCGACTCCAGCTTGGGGATCTGACGCATCGCACCGAAGCTGTATTCGGCACCACCGGAGTAGATCTCGTCGAGCTCGTCGGTGACCTGCTTCATGTAGTCGGGGTGGCGCAGCAGTTCGATCAGCGTCCAGGCGGCGGTGCCGGATGTGGTGTGGTGTCCGGCGAACATCATCGAGATGAAGATCCCGGTGATGGTGTCCGCGGTGAAACGGAGGTTGCCCTCCTCGTCGCGGATCGAGACCAGGACGTCGAGCAGGTCCTTGTCGTCGCTCTCGTCCGGCTCGGCGATGCGGGTGTCCATGATCTCTTGGACCAGGGCGACCAGTCCCTCGCGGGCGGCATCACGCTTGCGGAAACTCTCGATGTCGGCATGGGCGTCCACGTACGCGATCGGGTCGGTGCCCTTTTCCAGATCGTGGTAGAGGTGCGCGAACCGGCCGTCGAGCTGTTCGCGGAACTTCTTGCCCACCAGGCAGGTCGACGACGTGTAGATGGTCAACTCGGCGAAGAATTCGAGCAGATCGATCTCACCCGAATCACCCCAATCGGCGATCATGCGCTCGACCTCGAGCGGGATGGTCACGGCATGGTTCTTCATGTGAGCGCCCTTGAGCGCCTGGTTGTGGAGCATCTCCGAACGCCGCTCGGGGCTCGCGTCGAACACCACACCCTCACCGAAGATGGGCGTCATGAACGGGTATGCCGCCGCCTGGTCCAGGTCCTCTTCCGATGCACGGAAGAAGGCCTCGTTGGCCGCCGCGCCCGAGACCAGCGCGACCTCGCGGTCGGCGAGCTGGAAGATCCCGACGTCGCCGCATTCTTCGCGGACTCTCTTGAACAGGCCGATGGGATCGGTGGACAACTCGTCGAGGTGGCCGTGCTCACCGTCGCCACCGGATACACGCTTGGGCTTGGTCAGTGTCATTTGCTGTCTCCTTCAGTACGAGCGACCGGGGCTTCGGCCTCGACCTCGACCAGGCGCATGTGTGCACCCCGAGGCATTGAAACGATGGTTGTGACCGCCGTGGCCAGATGGACGGGCTTGAGGAAGTTGCCGTGCCGGGCCAGGCCCCACGGAATCCAGTCGTTGAGTACCGATTCGGCGACCTCGGGCGAGAAGTTCATCCCCATGCCGGTCATCACCTGGCCGGGACGGACGAGGCTGGCGCGCACACCGGTGCCCTCGAGCTCCATCCTGGCGACCTCGGCGAGTCCTTCGACACCGCACTTCGCGGCCACGTAGGCGCCCATCTGCGGACGCGGCGACACCACCACATCGGAGCTGATGAACACGAAATCACCACGTCGGCGACCGATCATCTCGGGAATCAGCCTGCGGTACAGACGTTGTGCGCCGAACAGGTGGATGTTCACCTGCGCGGCGAAGTCGTCGGTGGACACCTCGAACGAGCGTCCCGGTTCCAGGTCACCGGCACCGGACACGGCCACCTCGATGGAACCGAGCTGGGCTTCGGCCTTGGTGACGAACTCGTCGATCGAGTCGGCATCGGTGATGTCGAGCGGAAGGGCGATCGCCTCGCCACCCGCTTCGTTGATCTGGTCGGCGAACTCCTGTGACTTCTGCACCCGCCGGGCGCCCAGTGCCACCGGATAGCCGGCCGCACCGAGCATGACGGCCGTCGCTGCGCCGATGCCGGACGAGGCACCGGCGACGACCACCGGCCTGCGTTCTGGGTGTCCGGGGAACCGTGGCATCAGCGCACCTTCACTTTCATGGGCAGGGCTGCGAACCCGCGGACGTTGACCGAGTGCACCCGGGCGGCGTTCTCGATGTCGATGTCGATCTGGTCGATCGACTTGACGATCTGTCCCAGTGCGACATTGGCTTCCAGCCGCGCGAGGTGTGCTCCGAGGCAGAAGTGGGTGCCGAGGCCGAAGCTGGTCAGGGCCTGCGAGCTGTCCCTGGTGATGTCGTAGTTGTCGGGATTCTCGAACACGTCCTCGTCGCGGTTCGCCGAGCCCAGGAGCAAGAGCACACGCTGACCGGCGGGGATGGTGTAGCCGCCGTACTCGACGTCCTCCATGACCCGACGGACGACGATCTGGGTGGAGTTGTCGTACCGCAGGGTCTCTTCGGTCCACTGGGGCACGGCCTCGGGGTCGGCCATCGGTATCGCCAGCTGATCGGGGAACCGCCATCCCCAATACACCGCATTCGCAAGCAGTTTGGTGGTCGTCTCGTTGCCTGCGACGATCATCAGGACCATGAACCCGATGATCTCGTCCTCGGTGAGCCTGGTCTTCTCACCCGTCTCGTCGTCGAGGACCTCGGCTTCGAGAAGTGCGGACACCAGGTCGGTACCCGGCTTCTTGCGGCGCTCGACGAGCAGCTCGGTGTAGTAGCGGGTCAGCTCGAAGTAGGCGAGCACCGCGGCCTCGGGAACATCGAAGACGCCCTCTTCGCGGTGGATCAGCAGGTCGGACTGGGTACGCAGATGGGCGCGGTCGGCCACTGGCACGTCGAGCAACTCCGACACCACATCCATCGGCAACAGCCCGGCGAACTCGGTGACGTAGTCGAACTCCCCCATCTCCAGGCAGCGACTCCAGTGTTGTTGGGTCAGTTCGGCGATCCGGTCACCCAGCTCCGCGACCCGCTTGGGCGTGAAGCCCTTGGAGACCAGTTTGCGGATACGCATGTGCTTCGGGTCGTCCAGGGCAAGGAACGACATCGACTTGTGCGCATCGGGACCGTAAGCGGCCGGGTCCATCGACACACCCCAGCTGTTGGACAACCGGACCGCGTCGCGGAACCCGTTGCGTACGTCCTCGTGCTTGGCGAACGCCCAGAAGTCCATGTCCGCGTTGTGGTACACCGGCGCCTCGGCGCGCAGGCGGGCATACGTGGGATAGGGGTCTTCGTGGAAGTTGTAGTCGTAGGGGTCGAACGGGACCCGGGTCTGCATACCTGTGGTCATCGGTTCTCCAGCAGTAGTCGTGCCGCCGCGTCGAGCCGGTCGGCGATGGCGGAATAGGTTTCGTATCCCATGCCGGCACGCACGAGCGCGCCGGAGTACAGCATTTCGAGCGCCTCGAGCAGCGCCTCGTTCTCAGGGGCCTCGGGGTCACCGCCGAGGGCGGTGGCCAGTCGTTGCCGGATCAGTACGCCGATCCGCAACCGGAGGTGCTCGACATCCGGATCCGAGCCCAGGAGCGAGGCGGTCACCGCACGGGCCAGATGGGTGTCGTCCTCGACAGCCAACGCCACCGAACGTAATTGGGTGACAACCCGTTCGGTTCTGGGCAACGAGGGGTCGGGGTCGGTGATCCCCTCGGCCAGCCGGCGCCAGAAGAGCTCGGCCACCACATGCCCCTTGGAACTGAAGTACGTGTAGGCGGTGGCCGGTGCGACGCCTGCGCGCTTGGCCACCGATCGCACAGTCAAGGCGTCGTATCCGACTTCCCGCAACACCTCCACCGCCGCGGCGGTCAACCGGTTGACGGTCTCCGCCTGAGCGGTCGTGAGCCGCCGGCGAGTGGATTCGAAAGAAACCGGACTGGACATGGACGCTGACATTACACTAGGTTCATACTCGAGTCCAGACACGTGTCCAGAAGGAGGCGACCAGCAATGGCGCTGAAGCCAGAAACCAGCTCTGAGCTGCTCATCGACGGGAAGCTCGTACCCGGTTCCGGTGGCACTTTCGACATCATCAACCCGGCCACCGAGGAGGTGATCGGGCAGGCCGCCGACGGCACCGTCGCCGACATGGAGTCCGCCATCGCCGCCGCGCGCACGGCATTCGACACCACCACCTGGCGCCACGACCACGCCTTCCGCGCGAAGTGCCTGCGCCAACTCCGCGACGCCTTGCAGGGCCACATCGAAGAGCTCCGCGAGATCACCATCGCCGAGGTGGGTGCCCCTCACTTTCTGACCTCAGGCCCGCAGCTCGAGGGCCCGATCAATGATCTGGGCTGGTTGGCCGACCTCGCCGAGAGCTACGAATGGGAAAGCGATCTCGGTCGGGCCAAACCGATGGGTATCAAGACCCAGCGGCGCGTGCAGCGTGAGGCCGCCGGTGTGGTCGGCGCCATCACACCGTGGAATTTCCCGCACCAGATCAACTTCGCGAAGATCGGCCCCGCGCTGGCCGCCGGTTGCACGGTGGTCCTCAAGCCCGCGCCCGACACCCCTTGGTGCGCGGCACTGGTCGGCAAGGTCATCGCCGAGGAAACCGACATCCCGGCCGGTGTGATCAACATCGTCACCTCGAGCGATCATTCTGTGGGAGCGGTACTTTCGAGCGATCCCCGCGTCGACATCGTCTCGTTCACCGGCTCCACCGCGACCGGCAAGAAGGTGATGGCGGCAGCTGCCGACAGCCTCAAGCGCGTCTTCCTCGAACTCGGCGGCAAGTCGGCGTTCATCGTGCTCGACGATGCCGACCTCGCATCGGCCTGCTCGATGGCCGGCTTCTCCGTGGTCACCCATGCGGGCCAGGGCTGCGCGTTGACCACCCGACTGCTGGTTCCCCGCGAGAAGTACGACGAAGCCATTGCGCTGACCCGTGATTCGATGGCGGGACTACCTGCCGGTGACCCCTCCGATGCCGGGACCATCTGTGGTCCGGTCATCTCCGCGACGCAGCGAGACCGCGTCGAGGGCTATTTGAAACTGGCGCGCGACGAGGGCGGCACCATCGAGATCGGTGGCGGTAGGCCCGCGGACAAAGAGAAGGGCTACTACATCGAGCCCACTCTGATCTCGGGGGTGGAGAACTCCGCACGTGTTGCGCAAGAAGAGATCTTCGGTCCCGTGCTCGTGATCATCCCCCACGACGGCGACGACGACGCGATCAACATCGCCAACGATTCCCCCTACGGCCTGTCCGGTGCTGTATGGGGCACCGACCCCGAGCGCATCCAGCACGTTGTCGACGGTGTACGCACCGGGACGATGAGCATCAACGGCGGTATCTGGTACGGCGCCGACGTGCCGTTCGGCGGCTACAAGCAATCCGGCATCGGACGCGAGATGGGCGTCGCCGGCTTCGAAGAATACCTGGAACTCAAAGCCATCGCGGCACCAGCATAAGGAGCATGTATGAGCAACAACCGATTTGAAGGCAAAACCGCCATCGTCACCGGCGCCGCCGGTGGTATCGGCGAGATCTATGCACGCCGTCTGGCCGCCGAGGGCGCCAACGTCGTGGTCGCCGACCTCAACGACGAGGCAGGCAAGCAGGTCGCCACCGACCTCGGTGGGCTCTACGTCAACACCGACGTCTCCGATCCCGAGTCGGCGCAGGCCCTGGCCACCGCCACCCTCGATGCCTACGGGCAGATCGACTATCTCGTGAACAACGCCGCGATCTACGGCGGGATGAAGCTCGACTTCCTCATCACCGTCCCCTGGGATTACTACAAGAAGTTCATGAGCGTGAACCTCGATGGCGCCCTCAACGTGACCCGTGCCGTCTACGGTCACATGAAGCCCGGTAGCGCGATCGTCAACCAGTCCTCCACGGCGGCATGGCTGTACAGCGGCTTCTACGGCTTGGCCAAGGTGGGAGTGAACGGTCTGACCCAACAGCTCGCCACCGAACTCGGCGGTTCCGGCATCCGCGTCAACGCGATCGCACCGGGGCCCATCGACACCGAGGCGACGAAGTCGACAACGCCGGGCAGCATGGTCAAGGACATGGTCAGCAAACTTCCGCTGTCCCGGATGGGCACACCCGACGATCTGGTCGGCATGCTCCTGTTCCTGCTGTCGGACGGAGCCGGCTGGATCACCGGTCAGATCTTCAATGTCGATGGCGGACAGATCATCCGGTCATGACAGATCAGAAAGCAGTCGGCTTCATCGGCCTGGGCAACATGGGTGCCCCCATGGCCGAGCGCCTACTCGCCTGGCCAGGCGGCCTGGTTGTCTGCGACACCCGGCCCGAGGCGGCCGACAAGCTGATCGAAGCCGGCGCCACGCTGGCGGATTCGCCCGCCGAGGTCGCGAAGACCGCAGGGGTCATCGGCATCACCGTCCTCAACGACGAGCAGGTCAAGACGGTCGTCTCCGGTCCCGACGGCATCCTGCAGACCGCGGCGCCCGGCACGGTCATCGCGATCCACTCCACGATCGGTCCGCAGACCGCGATCGATCTCGCCGCGGTGTGCGCGAAGTCCCGCGTGGAGCTGGTGGATGCACCGGTCTCCGGGGGCGCCCCAGGGGCGCAACAGGGCAAGCTCGCCATCATGGTCGGCGGTGAGCGGTCGGCTTATCTTCAGTTGAAAGAGCCGTACTCATCGGTCTCGGACATGATGGTGCACGCCGGACCGGTGGGTGCCGGTACCCGGATGAAGTTGGCCCGCAATCTGCTTCACTTCATCGCTTTCACCGCGACCACCGAGGCGGCGCGTCTGGCGGAGGCGGCGGGCATCGACATCGCCAAGCTCGGCAAGGTGGTCCGGCACACCGATGCGATTACGGGTGGGCCGGGTGCGATCATGCTGCGGGACACCACGGCGCCCATCGACCCCGACGACTTCTGGTACGGGATCTTCACGCACGTACGGGATCTCGGTGAGAAGGACCTCGCACTCGCCTTGCAGCTCGGCGCCGAACTCGGGGTCGATCTGCCGCTCGGACATATCTCTTTGGATCGTTTCGCTGACGGCTTGGGTGTGGGAAAGGCAAAACAATGACTACTGAGGGCACGTCAGAGCGACGTCAACGGGGCCTGGACATGATGTCCAAGGTGTACGGCTGGGAAATGCAGGACGGCCCGGGCGATTTCTTCGCACACACGGCCGATCAGCTGTTCGCCGAGGTGTGGACCCGTGAGGGGCTCACGGTACGAGATCGGCGACTGCTACTGCTGGGTGCGCTGGCCGCAACCGGGCAGACCGATGTCGCCGAGATCCAGGCCGGCGCCGCGCTCGGGAACGGCGAACTCGATGCTGATCAGCTACTCGAAATAGCGTTGTTCCTCTGCTATTACATCGGCTGGCCGCAAGGTACCCGGCTCAACATGATGTTCGGCGAGGTCATCAAGAAGCACAAGAAGGCGACGCGGGCAGCGGACTGAGAGTCGTCCTGTGACATTCTTCGCGACCCGATTCGACTTCCGCGCTCCAGGCGCCACCCCCGCCGCTCGCAGCGACCTGTTCGCGCGGTCGGTGGAGCAGGCGGCGTACCTCGACACCCACGGCCAGGACGCCCTGATGTTGTCGGAGCACCACGGTTCGCCCGACGGCTACCTCCCGAGTCCGATGCTGGTGGCGTCCGCATTCGCTGCGCGAACGACTCGGATCTCGATCACGGTGTCGGCGCTTGTCGCGAATCTGTACGACCCGCTGCGGCTGGCCGAGGACATCGCCGTCCTCGACCACCTCAGCGGGGGCCGGGTGTCGTACACGCTCGGTCTCGGGTACCTGCCCCACGAGTACGCCCAACTCGGTCGGCCGTGGGTCAGTCGGGGCGCCGATATCGAACGACTCATCGGCGTTCTTCGGGCCGCGTGGACTGGAGAACCGTTCGAGTTCGAAGGACGGACAGCGCAGGTGACTCCGGCGCCGTTGTCCACGCCCCATCCGCTGTTGTTCTACGGCGGCGGCTCCAGAGCTGCTGCTCTGCGCGCCGCCCGACTCGACCTCGGCTTCCAACCCCAGGTCGCCGACCCCGCGTTACGTGACCTGTACGAGTCGGAATGCCGTGCGCACGGCCGCGAACCGGGTTTCGTGATGATGCCGCCGCCAGGGCCGTCGACGGTGTTCTGCTCCGAAGATCCCGACCGGTTCTGGCACCACTACGGCTCGTACCTCCTCGCCGACGCCAAGGCGTACGAGGCATGGCACGGCGATCACGCCTCGCATGTTCGAGACAGCTCCACCACCGTGGACGAACTTCGCAGCGGCACGGGCTATCTGGTCTGCACCCCGGACGACCTGGTGGAGAAATGCCGTAGTCGCGAAGTGCGCCTGGTGACGAGTCACCCGCTGTGTGGCGGGATGCCTGAGCAACCATCCTGGGACAGCGTGCATCTCATCGGCGAGAAGGTACTCCCCGCACTGAGGAACTGACCCGCCGACCGTGCCGAAATCGCCGTCGACCGGGCCGAGAACGCCGCTGACCGTGCCGAAAACGCCGTCGACCGGGCCGAAATAGCCGTTGACCGTGCCCTTCTCGGCACCGACCGTGCCGAAACGGCCGTTGACCGTGCCTTTCTCGGCACCGACCGTGCCTCAGAACGAGCTGAATCGACCGTTGGTACTAGTGCTGCACCAAATTACGCTTGCGGTGTGAGGTCCACACTGCATCATGGGCCCGGTCGACGGCGTTATCGGCACGGTCGACGCGAATTTGGGCCCGGTCAACGGCGTTATCGGCCCGATCGACGCGAGTTTGGGCCCGGTCGACGCGAGTTTGGGCCCGGTCGACGGCGTTATCGGCACGGTCAGCGGCTACCCGGCAACACTCTCCGAGTCCTCTTTGCGCGCACCCATGTACGCCCGCTCGACCAACGACGGATCGTCCGACAGAACCGACGCCGGCTGGTCGAGGACCACTTCACCATGCACCATGATCACGGCTCGGTCCGCGATCCCGAGGGCGAGGTGGACGTGCTGTTCCACGAGCACCACCGCTGTGTCGCCCCGGTCCGCGACCGCCCGGATGATCGGCAGGATCGATTCCACCACAACGGGTGCGAGCCCCATGCTCAGCTCGTCGATGAGCAGTACCTTCGGCCGCTGGATGAGTGCGCGGCCGATGGCCAGCATCTGCTGCTCACCTCCGGACAGCTGGCCGGCGTCGACTTTGAGGCGAGCACCGAGCGCCGGGAAGTACTCGAGCACCTCGTTCAGGGCCTGCTTGCCACGGTCACGTCCGCGGGTAGCGAGCTGGAGGTTCTTGCGCACGCTCAGCCCGCGGAAGAGCGCGCGGTCGTCGGGCACCAGCACGAGGCCCGATCCCACTGCTGCGCGCGGACTTCCGCGACGAAGGGTCTGCCCACCCACCGAGACGTCTCCGCCGAAACTCGGCAGCAACCCGGCCAAGGTGAGCAACAACGTGGTCTTGCCTGCACCATTCGGCCCCAGCAGCGACACCACCTCGCCCGCGCCGATGTTCAGGTGGACGTTGCGCACACACGGGCTGCGCTTGAAGTACCCGGCCTCCAGGCCCTTGCATTCCAGCACGCTCATGAGATGACCTTCTGTTCCGTGAGCCCAGCCGCCGATGTGGCCTCGGCGGTGTCCCGACCACCCGCAGGCACACCCAGATAGGCGCGGATGACATGCTCATCGGCCCGGATGGCGTCGGGGGTCCCACTGGCGATGACCTTGCCGAGATCGAGAACGATGATCCGATCGCACACGGACAGAACGAGTTCCATGTCGTGGTCGACGAGGAGCATCGTCATGCCGTTGTTGCGGACGGCGCGTAGCCGTTCACCGAGCCACCGGCTCTCGTTGCTGTCGAGGCCGGCGGCGGGCTCGTCGAGAAGTGCCACCGAGGGGTTGCCCGCGAGCACCCGCGCCATCGACACCAATTGCCGTTGTCCTTGTGACAGTGAGGCAACGGTGACATCGGCGACCGAATGCAGATCGAGCAAGCCGAGAACATCGTCGACGCTCTCGTCGCTCGTGGAAGCCTTACCGCCACGCGCGCCGACGGTCACGTTCTCCCGCACGGAAAGGTCGTCGTACAGCTCGACATCCTGGAACGTGCGACCCAATCCACGTCGGCTGCGTCGGTGCGGAGCCAGGTCGGTCACGTCGGTTCCGTCGAGAGTGATGTGTCCCGACGCCGACGCGAATCCACTGATGGCGTCGATCAGAGTGGTCTTCCCGGCACCGTTCGGCCCGATCAGCCCGACGATCTCGCCGTCGAACACCTCGAACGACACCTCACTCACAGCGGTGACTGCGCCGTACTGCACCGATACGGAGTCGACGTTCAGCAGCGTCCGGTCACGATCGATCACCGGTGTACCGGCGTCGAGCCGACCGGATGTCGGCGTCGTCGAGGCATCGGTCTCCCCTGCCGGGGCTCGAGGTGTCTCGGACCGCGAGAACCGTTGCACCAGAGAGGTGATGCGTCCGGCGATGCCGTCCGGGTTGATCATCACCGTCAAGATGAGGAGCACCCCACTGGCCAGCGCGTAGTAGTCACCGAAGTCGAAGGCCCGGTCGAGCACGATGTACAGCAACGCACCGGGAGCGAGGACACCTGCGAGCAGGGCGCCCGACACGGACGTGATCCCGGCGGTGTAGATGATGGCGAAGATCGCGATGCCGGCGAACACACTGAACGGATCAGCGGTTGCGAGAGTTTGTTGGTATGCGAGCAGTGTGCCGCTGAGCCCGGCGAGGAACGAGCCGATTGCGAACGCGGCCAATTTGGTTCGCGACACGTTGATACCCGCGGCGGCCGCGGACCTCTCGTTGGCGCGGACGGCGAGCATGGCCGAGCCGAGCCGACTGCGCCGCAGCAGACCGACGCCGACCGCAGCGATCACCACGATGATCAGGCACAGGATCCCGAACGAGACCCTCGGGTAGTTCTCCCCGGCGCCGATACCCAGATCGATCCCGAAGATGCTCGGTGCGTCGAAGTTCGAGCCCTCGAGTCCGCCGTTGAACGACGGATTGCGGAACCAGAAGGTTTCCAAGAACACCGCGAGCGCAAGCGTGACCACCATGAACGGGAGCCCCCGGATCCGGAGGGCGGGCAGCCCGACAACCACCCCGATGACCGTGGCCATCAGTGCGGCCAGGATCGGCGCGAACGGGAATGGTATCCCCAGTTCGGTGTTCACCACACTCAACCCGAAGGCACCGACACCCGCGAGGGTCAGCTGGGCGAGCGATACCTGTCCGGCGAACCCGGTCACCACCACCTGCGAGAGTCCGAGGATGGCGAAGATGAACGTGGCGATGATCGCCCCGCGGTAACTGCCCGACGTCGCCGACAGGGCGATGACGGCAATGATGGTGGCGACAACTGCCGGCGTCCAGATCCGTCTCGGACGGGGAGCCCGACCGAGGTTCTGGTGCACGATACCGCCGCGACTGGGCAACGGCCGACCTTTGACCACCAGGAACACCAAAATCAAGAGCAGCGGGATCGCCTCGGATACACCAGATTTCGGAATCCAGCTGTAGAGACTTTGCAGGTGCGTTCCCTCTGCCTGCAGTATGCCGATGCCCAGCCCGGCCGCGACGGCCAAAGCCATGGACGAGAAGTTGCCCACCAGCGCCGCAGCCAGCGCGGGCACGATGAACATCGTGTACGCGATCGGGCTCAGGGGCACGATCGGGGCGATGAGGATACCGCCGAGTCCGGCGATCACCGATGACAGAGCCCAGTTGCTCACTGCGATGCGATCGGGCGAAAGCCCGGTGACGAATGCACCTTTCTCCGATTCGGCGGCGGCTTCGGTGGCCACGCCGAACCGCGTGAAGTGGTACACCAGCGCGACCACTGTCGCCAGGGCCACGATCACCACGGCGAGCCAGATGCGGTCTGTGGGCACCTGACTCTCCCCGATGGAGAGAACTCCCGGTTCGAAGATCGGTGCCACCGGCACCGCTGTGGTGCCGACCCGGAGCGCGAGGAGCGCCTGGATGGCCAGCATGAGACCGATCGACGCAACAGCTTTGGCGACCACCGGCGCCGACCGCATCGGTCGGAACACCACCAGATAGAGCAGCGCTCCCAGCGCCGCCGCGATCACCAGGGAGATCGCGACGGCGGGAACGAGATCGAGTTCGCCACCCAATTCGATCGTCGACGGGAAGCCGGGTACCGGGATGAGGAGTTCTCCCTCACGCAGTAACCCATACGTGTACGTGGTGTACAGCGCGACAGCTCCCGTCGCGAAGTTCACCACCCCCGAACTCTTGAAGGTCATCACCAACGCGAGTCCGAGGGCGGCGTAGACCGCTCCGTTGCCCAGGCCGAGAAAAAGATAGGCAAAGTGCTCGGTCATCTACTGTTCCAACTTCTTTCGATGATTCAGGTGGGTCTTCTCGCGCTGGATCTAGCCGACGCTCGTCAGGTTCGTGGGCTTGCCCTCGCTGTCGACCGGACCGACGAGCAACGTCTTGCTGCAGATCGACGGCAGCTGCGGGATCGCGGTGCCGTTGCAGGTGAACTTCAGTCCGGCCCCGATGGGGAGCGGGATGTCCTTGGCTGCCTTGAGCGCTCCGGTCACCGTTGCGGGCGAGATGTCGCCGGTCAGGTTCTCGATCACCCGGTACAGGCCGAGAACACCTTGGTATCCGGTGTAGCCATAGCCGCCGATGTCGGTCTCCGGCGCGTACTGCGCCATCACGGAGCGGTAGAGCACCGAGTCAGGATCGTCTGAGTAGATGTCGACGGTGGTGAAGTCCTTGATACCTTCCATGACCGGTCCGCCAACGGCTTTCACCACATCAGGGGCGACGCACGTGGGCACGACCAGTCGGTCTTTGCCCGGGGCGACGGTCTGCATGGTCTTCAGCACCGATATGCACATGTTGGCGTCACCGACGATGGCGACGGCATCGGGGTTGTCGGACAGTCCTGCGGTGAGCTGCGGCGTGGGGTCCGGCACGGCGGTCGGAATGGGTACGACCTTGAGTTCGATACCTGCCGCCTGGAAGATCGGGTTGCCGATCGCCGAGATCGCCGCGGGGGTGCCTCCGCCGTCACCCGACATGAGGGCCAGCTTCTTGATGCCGTTCTGCGCCGAGTATTGAGCCATGCCGGCCAGCACGCCGGGCAGTCCGGCGGTGAACATGAAGGAGTCCGGCGAGGTCAGCTCGACGGGGGTGACGCCGACCGGGCCGACGTACGGGATACCTGCGCCGGAGAGGATCGGCAACATCGCCGGCCCTTGGGCTCCACCGGGAACCACCACTGCGACAACACCTTGCTCGACCATCTGGTTGGCGCAGTTCGTCGCCGAAGCCGGTTCTTCCTGCTGCTTGCAGATGACGAGTTCGATGGGCCGTCCGTCCACCCCGCCCGCGTTGGCGTTGATGTATTCGGCTGCGGCCTGAGCGGTTTCGCGGTTGGCCGGGAAAGAGGCGAACGAGCCGCCTTCGCTGTTGATGAAGCCCACCTTGATCGGGGCGCCAGTGGCCGCGTCCGCCGGCAGAGACGTTGTGGGCAGTGACGAATCCGGAGAGTCACTGTCGGAACCGTCGCTGCACGCGCTGACGCCGAGAACTGTCAACAACACCGAGGCACCGACGCCGAAGATGACTTGGCCGCGGCTGCGACTTGTCCTGCGTGACTTCATATTTCATACCCTTCACGATCCATGGATGGGGCGATCGAGCGCCAGACGCCATCGCCCGGCCATCCACGACGGAGGACTGGTTTCTCAGTGGGCTCGCGAGGAGCGGGAGATGGGGCGGCTGGTGATGCAGATCACTTTGTTCGAAGCCAGTCAGACATTACGCACAGACATTCGTATCGTCAACCGTATAGACGGGTGTCCAGTTGTGTGATTGAGTGGAGTTCTCGACAGCGGTCGAGAGGTACCGGACCCAGCGCGCATTCAGCGTCGGGAACTGGCGAAAGCTATTAGACGACTTGCCTATTGAAGGCGCGAGCGTTCAGGCCAGAATCTGGCGCGCGGCAGCCTCGAGCTGGTCCGCGACCTCGCCGTAGGACAGGTGACCCATCCCCGCGCGAACCATCGCACCGGTGTAGACCAACTCCAGCAGTCCCACGTCTCTTGAGCTTCCCTCCGACCCCACGGCTGCCACCAGGAGCCGATGGATCTCGCGGCTGATCTGGAAGCGGAGCTGTTCGACGTCAGAGTCATTGCTGAGCAATGCCTGCGTCACCGCCGCAGCGAACTCGGGCTCGTCGGCGACGTTGAGGGCCAGGTACCGCAGCACACTCACGACGCGCTCGATCATCTCGGGAGAGTCGTTGGCCGGAGGTGTGGCCGTGGTCAACCGACGCCAGTACACCTCTGCGACGAGGTGTTCCTTCGAGGAGAAATAGATGTAGGCGGTCGCGCGGGCCAGGCCCGCCTTGGCCGCGACGAGAGGCACCGTCAGCTCCGAGTAGCCCACTTCGCCGAGTACCTCGACGGTGGCCGCACCCAGTTTCAACACCGTGTCGGCACGTTTGCCCGTCAATCGTCGACGAGTGGCTTCAACCGGGGACTGATCAGGCACAGCTGGCAACGGTACCCCGACCGCCACGTGGGTCACCAACCTGCTCCGGCCGACCACTCGGCACAGGGCGCCTCAGGCGCGGGCCGTTCTAGGTCTGCGCCGAGGCGAAGTCGGTGATCGCCGCACGCACGGCCGACGACATCACCCCGCCGATGTGTCCACCCGGGTACCAGTGCACCGGCCCCGACCAATGGGCGTGCAGACGTTCCGCGGCGGCAACCGAGGTCACCCTGTCGTTCAGGGCGGCCACCACCAGACGGCGGTCCGCCTGCGCATGAGGTACCACCCTGAGGGGATCCACCACGCTCGTCACGTCCTGCACCGGATCCGACCGCAACAGGTCTGCGATCGCACGACCCCGGTCACCGCCGCGGAGCAGATGATGGGCCATGGTTGCGTGCAGGTCCAACATCGGAACCACTGCGATCACCGATTGCACCTGCGGTTCGAGGCCGGCCACGATTGCGGCGACCGGACCACCCAGCGAGATGCCACCGACGGTGATGGGGGTCGGATCCTGCGCATGCATCCACCGGACCAGGGCACGGACCTCCGCGATCCCACGAGCGGTGAGCGCGACGTTGGCCATCGGATCGAAGCCGGGGAAGGTCACGCCTTTGCTGCGTCGCAATCCGTGCCCGGGCAGGACCGGGAACACGACGTTGTAGCCGAGTTCCTCGTGCAGGAACGCTGCGCGCAACGACATCAGGTCGTCGATCCGGCCCTGACCGGCGCCATGGATCCAGAGCAGCCACGGGTGCCCCCGCTCGCGGTGTTCCAGGACCCGCACGGTTGCCGCCGTCTTGGTCTTGTCGCCCGAGAGCAACAACGGGTGGGGGTCCGGACTCGCGTAGTCCAGCCGCTCGTACGCCACCGGCCCCAATTTCCGGCGGATCGACCGCTGGATCCGGAGCTCGGGGGGATCCGGGTTCGCCTCGTGCATCGGCAGCGCCCTGAGCCTGCTGCCCACCAGCGCACACCTGTCCACGTTCGCTCGGATGTCGTCTTCATCGGGCACGGCGCGCAGCAGCGAGAAGCCGGCGATGAAGAACTCGTCGAGCGCTGTTTCACCCACCTGGCGGACGCCGAACGCCGACGGTGGGATGCCCGTGGCCGCGGCGCGGTGGCTGGCGCTGCGCGAGCTCAGCACCGCCCGGGGCAGGACTTCGGCCAGCAGCGACATCCGTGTGAGCGACGAGTCGAATCTGTTCTGCCAGCGGCCACGATCCGGCCCGGGTGTGGCCGTCATCGATCCAGCCTCTCAGCCGTGCGCAGTGCCGAGGTCAATTCGTCGAGAGACGACTGGACCCGGCCGAGGAATGCCGCCGGGTCAGCCATGGACTCGGGTGTGGTGATCAGGCCCATCGACAGTTGCCCTGCGTAGCTGTACGCGGTCAGGTTGACATCTGCCGGGGCTATCGCCAGTGCAAAGGACGTCCATTGCTCCACTTTCACGTCGCCGATCCATCGATGTTCTTTGGGTCCTGGCATGTTCGCCGTGGTGATGTGGTTCATCACCAGAGGTGCGATGGGCGCTGCGATCGGACGCGCCCAGGGTCCCAGGCGACCGGTGTAGGTCGCGAGATGCTCGGTGAGGTCGAAACCCAGCTGCCTGCGAAGGGACACGGCCGCAGCGCAACTCGATGCGGTCGCGCGCACCCGCTCGACAGGGTCGACGATCTCGGTGTGGAGGTAGACCGTCGCCGTCGCCAGCTCGTTGCCCTGGCGGCGGGGCGAAGAGAGGTCGCGGCACACCCCGAACATCCCGACGGCGGGGCGATCGGTGCGCTCTCGGCGGGCCAGACGCTCCGCTCGGATCGCGCCTGCCACGATCCCGTGAAACGCGCCGTTGACGGTTGTGCCCGTGGCAACCGCCACCCGCCGCACGTCAGCAAGCGGAATCGACGCACTGGCACAGCGCCGCCGATGTGAACTCGGAGTGTTGAAGCTCGTGCGGTCGGCGCCCATGAAGTGGGGCACGGCTCGGCGCTGTTCGAAACGTCGGGCCGCCACCCCGGTGCGATACACATCTGCCACCACATGCGGTAGGTCGCGCATCAGGCGAACCGATTCTCGCCGGGCCATCGCACGCATCTCGGCGCGTTCGGGAGGTGTGGCGTCGTCGACCGACCAGGGATTCGGTTCAGCCGCAGCCGCTCCCGGGCTGTCGCTGGTCACCGTGCGGAAACAGTTCAGTGCCGCCAGACCGTCCACCACCGCGTGATGCACCCGGATGACCACCGCCTGACGATCGTCTCGCAGCCCGTGTACCAGCGTCATGGCCCAGAGCGGCCGATCGCGTGAGAGCCCTTTCGTGGCGAGCGCGGCCAGCAGTTCATCGAGTTGCGACTGATCGCCAGGGGCTGGAAGGGTGTGCTCATCGATGTGGTGGGCGATCCGAAAGCTCATGTCGGGCACCCAGAAAGGACGCCCGCGATGGCCGCGCAGCGCTTCGATCCGCTGGGTCGCCCGGGGGAAGTGGCCGAGATAGCGGGGTACCAGCGCGCGCAGTTCGGCAAGGGTCACCGGTGTGCCACGGTTCGACGCGTCCAGAATCGCGACCTTCAGGGTGTGCATCGGAGTCGTCGAGGTCTCCATGTTGAGCATCAACGCGTCCGGTCCGGTCATGCGCTCCATCGGACTACTTCACCCCGCTCTTTGTCCGCCGGCCCGCCGTGGGCCGTGGCCGTTGCGTCTCGCCGCCCCGTCCGCCCGGCTGCTCGTCGGCAGCAAACGGATCATCAACCGCAGTAGGACCTTCGAGACCGCTGGCCGCCAGCAACTCGGCAAGCGCCTCATCGAGCGCATCGATGATCTCCCACGGATCGGGAACCAGGTTCGGGTCGACGTGCAGACCGAAATCCATCCGCTCCATGTTCGACAGCACCGTGAAGTTCAGGCCCATCCCCTCCAGGATCACCGAACTGGGGTAGATACCGGTGACCTTGGCGCCGCCCATGTACAGCTGGAGCGGCGGACCGGGGACATTCGAGATGAGGGTGTTGATCCGCAGCGGCATCCTTGAGATCAGCTCGGTCGAATAGATCGCCCGGATTGCGGTACCGAGGATCAGCGGGGCGGCTACTTCACCCAGCGACTGGATCTGCTTGGCGCTCATCGCTTTCGACATCTCCTTGGCGCCCGCTGCTGTTTCGCTGACCGTCTTGAGTCGCTGAATCGGGTCATCGAGATGGGTGGCCAACTCCACGAACACGGTCGTGATCTGGTTGTCCTGCGTGTCGTCGCCTTCGGCGCGGGTCGACACCGGCACGCCTGTCACCAGCGAGCGGTCCGGCAGGGCGTCGTGCGCGAGCAGATAGGTACGCAGCGCGGTGCCGCACAAGGCCAGCACCACGTCGTTGATCTTGACCCCGTGCGCCTCCTTGATTCGACGGATGTCGTCGAACGCGATACCTGCGAACGCCAGCTGCCTGCGGACTCCGATCGACGCATTGAACGGAGTGCTGGGGCCTCTCGGGATGGCCGAGGCCAATGATCCCCCGCTGCGTGCCCCATCCAGTACGGCGGCAGCCTTGGAGAGAACGTCGAATCCATAACGCGCATAGGTCGCGGGGCCTTTGACCCATCTGTTCGCCAGACCGCCGACGACGTCGAGCACACCCTGATCGCCGGCGGAGGATTCCTCGCGCGACGGCTTCGGCACCATCGGAGCTGTCGCGTCTGGTTCGACATCGAGCATGGCGGTGGCGAGACCGGCGCCGGCGACACCGTCGAGCAGACAGTGGTGGTACTTCATGAGCAGTGCCACCCGCCCACCGGCGAGGCCTTCGATCAGCCAGACCTCCCACAGCGGGCGGTTGCGGTCGAGTTGGGCACCGAGAAGCAGACCGGCCACCTCGCCGACCTCACGGGCGCCGCCGGGTGAGGGAACACCGATGCGGTGCACGTGATGTCGGACGTCGAAATCCGGATCATCCACCCACACCGGGCGATCGAGCCCGAACGGGGCCTGCTTGAGCTTCCAGCGGAACTTGGGGGCGTACTCCATCCGCTCGCGCGTGAGCCGAACGACGTCGTCGTATCCGAGTCCGGACTCCCCCGGTTCCAAGATCGTGAGACCGCCGACGTGTTGATGCCACGACGGTGTCTCGGCCGCCAGGAACAGCGAGTCGGTTCCACTCAAGCGCCGCATGATGTCCTCGTCGAGTCGGTTGCGAAAACGAAAGGTATTCGTTTCTGTCGAATGCCATTCGTACAACCGCGACACTACGTTGTCAATCGAATCAGCGCTGGTCTTCGGCGATATCAGGGCGTGAGCAGGCACGGACCGCAACAGCCAGATTTGTCACATCACCGCGGGCCGGCCCTGGCCACCCGTCGGCGGCCCGGGCCGGGTTCAGCTGCCCAGGACCGCAGCGGTGACTGCACCCTGGAGGATCTGTTCGAACACGTCGTCGGCGTTGCCCACGACATCGAAGAACCCGGACAGCTGCAGTGAGACGAACCCGTTGATCGCAGCGAACAGCGCGAGCTGCGTCTGCAGCACCCGGCCTTCGGGCACACCGGCGGTGCGGATCATCACCGCGAGGGCCTCGCCGGCCTCCGCGCTGGCGGCACGAAATGCAGGCAGGTCGACGGGAACTCGCAACAGCGATCGGCATCGATGGGGCCAGCGCTCGCCATAGTCGACGAACACCCTGGCCAGAACACGCAGACCATCCACCCCGGTACGCCCCATGGCCGCCCTGCGCGCGAGGTCACCGAGTTCACGCATCGCGTGGAGTTGTAGTTCGCTGCGCAGTTCTTCGAGGCTGTGGACGTGGTTGTAGAGCGAGGACACCCGCACCTGCAATCGGGAGGCCAGTGCCGTCATCGTCAGGGCCTCGGTACCCAGCTCGTCGACGAGTGCCTGCGCCTCGGAGATCACGCTCTCACGTGTCATCCGACTGCGGCGCGCGGCCCGCACCTCGGACGCTGCGGTGCGCGTGGGCGAAGGGTGGTCAATGGACACTGAGGACTCCTAGCGACTAAAGAGATTCGTTTACAGACGCTACTCCTTCGTACCGAGACGACGGTAGTCGCCAATCGCCAGGAGCCCGGGAGTGTTGACACCTCGGATGGCCCTGTGACTGAATGACACCGGGAAATGTGACGTAGGTCTCACTGTTTGCACTATGACACCACCACGCCCCGGCCACCATCGACAGCCCATCCACGCGACCACCACGAGAGGTGGCCGACTGCAGGACGGAAGAGCACTCATGTCCGGACCCCCGGTCACGCCAGACACGGTGCCGACGCATCCAGACCGCACGGAAGGTCCACTGCGACCGTCGAAGACGGCGCTGATCCTCGCCGCCATCGGACTGTTCTTCGTCGCGATCCAGGTCTACGGCTATGTCGCCTGGCTTCTCGCCGATCCGAAAGAACAGCCAGAAGGCAACGACCCGGTGCCGGCCTCGGTGATGACGAACGTCGATCGCGCGGAAGCGATCCTGATCGTCCTGACTGTTGTCTGGATTGCGGCTTTGGTCTCTTCCTCCTGGCGCGCAAAGGGACTCACGTGGCCGCTGCTGCTGACCTTCGCGTGGTCGGCGGTCTACTGGCAGGAACCCCTCGTCAACGCTCTGGACCACAACTTCACCTACAACGCCCATCTTCGCGATCGGGGCGACTGGGTGAGTCACCTGCCGTTCTCCCCCGTCGACGGGCCCACCCTCTCGCAGCCTCTGTTCGAGGCCCTGGTGTTCTTCGCCCTGTTGCCCATCTTCGGTCTGCTCAGCTACGCCATCCTGCGAGGACTCCACCGCATCGGTCTCCACTCACCACTTCTGCTGGTGCTGTCCGTGTGGCTCATCTTCGTCGTCCTGGACGCCGCATTCGAGATGGCCGGGATCGCACAGGGCCTGCTCGTGTGGAACCGGGTGGCCGACAACCTCGCGATCAGCGCGGGCACGGCAGATCAGTGGCCTGTGTACGAGGGCATCATGCTCGGCTTCCTGTGGGCGCTACCGGGCATGCTCATGTTCTTCCGCGGGGGCCACCGCTTCAGTGTTCTCGACCCTGGAATCGACGTACTGCCGGGCGTTCTGCCCGTCGTCGTGCGACTGCTCGCCCTCGCGGGTCTGCTCAACGTGGCGTTCCTGGCGTACAACATCGCTCTGATGGTGTTGTCAGGGTCGACGCTCGCACCTACGCCGAGCTGGTTGTCGCCGTGACCGCGCCCGTGGACAAGACAACGTTCTGCCGCATCTGCGAACCGATGTGCGGCATGATCGCCACCGTTTCGGACGGCCGCCTGCTCCGCTTGAGACCTGATCCAGCACATCCACTCAGTGAGGGATATGCCTGCCCGAAAGGCATCGCGTTCAGCGACATCGTCAACGACGACGACCGGGTTCTGCATCCGTTGCGCCGACGGCCCGACGGTGGATTCGATCGGGTGTCGTGGGACTCGGCGATGTCGGAGATCATCGCCAGACTGCGCACGGTGTACACCGAGCACGGTGGCGAGTCGATCGGCGGCTACCTCGGCAATCCATCGGTCTTCAACACCGGGCTGATGATCTGGAGTGGACTGTTCTTCCAGACGCTCGGCAGTCCACATATCTACAGCTCCAATTCCCAGGACGCCAACAACCGTTACGCAGCAAGCCATTTCCTCTACGGCAACGCCCTGGCCGTACCCATCCCGGACATCGAGAGGGTGGAACTGCTTGTTGTGGTCGGGGCAAACCCGGTCGTGTCCCACGGCAGCTTGATGAGCACTCCTCGGGTTCGCGACAAGTTGGTCGGCATCCGCCGACGAGGCGGACGGGTGGTGGTGATCGACCCGAGGCGCACCGAGACCGCCCGCGAGTTCGACTGGATGCCCATCCGCCCGGACACCGATGCCCTGCTGATGCTGTCGCTCATCAACGTGATGTTCGCCGAGGGGCTCGTCGACCTCCGAGAGGTCGACGCGAAGGCGACGGGCGTTGCCGCCATCGAGAAGCTCAGCGCCCCTTGTTCACCCGAGTCGACCGAGGAGCGAACGGGGGTACCGGCGGCGACGGCCCGCAAGCTCGCGCGCGATCTGGCCGGCACGTCTCGCGCAGCCGTCTACGGACGTGTCGGCACGTGTCTGGGCCGGAACGGTACGTTGACCACAGCCTTGCTCGACATCGTCAATCTGCTTGCGGGCAATCTCGACTCGGTCGGCGGCTCGATGTTCGGCACGATGGGCTTTCCAGCCGAGCGCGCGATGGCGCGTGCCATGCAGCGGTCGGGCGGATTCGGCTGGGGTGCACGTACCAGCCGCATCGGCGGCTTCCCTCAGGTGGCCGGGCAGGCACCGGCGTCAGTGATGGCCAAGGAAATCACCACACCAGGGCCCGGACAGCTGCGGGCGTTGTTCCTCTGCGCGGGCAATCCCGTGCTGTCGGTACCCAATGGCGCCGAACTCGCCGAGGCGCTCGGGCAAACGGATCTCTGCGTGTCCTTTGACCTCTACCGCAATGAGACCAACGCCCACGCCGACTTCATCCTCCCGGCTCCGACGATGTACGAACGTCCCGATCACGTACTGATGTTCCAGTCGCTGTACACCACACCCTTCAAACAGGCCACGGACCCGGTCATCGCGCCCATGGGTGAGAGCCGCCCCGAGTGGCAGGTGTTCAACGAACTCGCCTGCGGCCTTGCGGACCTGTCGACCAAGATGCGGGCAATGGCGTTCGTGGACAGAGTCTCTCGAAGGCTGGGGCGTCCGGTCAATCCGGAGAGGGTGATCGACGGCCTCATCAGGATGGGTCAGGGTGGCGATCGCTTCGGCATTCGTCGGCGTGGATTGAGTTTCGCGCGGCTGCGGGCAGAGCCCAGTGGCGTCGTGGTCGCCGAGCACCTCCGTCCCGGCCGGTTGCGCACCGTGGTCACCCATCGTGGTCGCAGGGTGAAATTGGATGCACCGGAGCTCATCGAGGAGTGCGGGCACCTCGACCTCGACGAGCCCGCCGACCTGCCACTGCTTCTGATCGGGATGCGTGAGGTCCGCTCGGAGAACACCTGGCAGCACAATTCGCCGATGCTCCTGCGCGGCGGGCGAAGCCACACGGCGCGTATGCATCCTGACGACGCCGATGCCCGCGGGGTTGCCGACGGCGACATCGTGTCGGTGCGGTCGGCGCACGGCGAGATAGTCCTGCCGATCACCGTCACGGCGGACATCTCACCCGGCGTCGTCGCCATCCCGCATGGCTGGGGTCACAACGGTTCCGGCGGCTGGACACGCGCAAACGACGCCGCCCGGGCCGATTCGGGCAGCGGGGGTGCCAACGTCAATCAGCTGATCTCCAGCGACCCGGCCGATCTCGAGCGGCTCGCGGGGATGGCACGGATGAACGGGGTTCCCATCGAGGTGATCGCCCATGCCCGACCGAGCTGAACCGAGGAACCCGGGCCTCATGGCTGGTCCGGCCGATCATCCTGTGACATGCCCACTGTGCGAGGCGATGTGCGGTCTTCGTGTCCACACCGAAGGCAACACCGTCACATCGATCCGCGGCGACCGCGACGACGTGTGGTCGCGTGGGCACCTGTGTCCCAAGGGGACCGTCCTCGGACACCTGCACGACGACCCGGACCGTCTTCGCGAACCCATGGTCAAACGCGCGAACGGCGAGCATGTTCCGGTGTCCTGGGACGACGCATACGAGGAGGCGGAGCGGGTGTTGCGACCGGTCCTCGAACGTCACGGGGCGCGGGCCCTGACCGTCTACGTGGGAAATCCGGTGGCGCACAATGTGTCGCTGAGCTCCTACATCGGCGGCCTGATCGGGATGGGTCAGGCCGCGGGGATGCAGACCTATTACTCCCCTGGCACGGTTGATCAGTGGCCACTCAATGTGGTCGGTGCACTGCTGTTCGGTGGCATGTGGAACGCACCGATCCCAGACCTGGACCGCGCGGATCATCTGGTGGTGCTCGGCGCCAATCCCGCCGCGTCACAGGGTTCGATGCTCTCGACACCGGACGTGATGGGCAAGATCCGCGGTATCTCGCGGCGCGGTGGCCGGGTCGTGGTCATCGATCCCAGACGCACGCGCACCGCGCAGGGTGCCGACGAATGGGTACCCATCCGTCCCGGCACCGACGCCCTGCTGTTGTTCGCGATCTTGCACACTCTCGCCTCGAACGGCTGGGTGCAGCGGCCGCAACACCTTCAGGGCCGGGTCACCGGACTCGACGACGCGATAGCCATGGCAGCGCCGTTCACACCCGAACGCGTGGCACCGGCATGCGGCGTCCCCGCGGACTCGATCCGTCGACTCACCGCCGGGCTCGCACATGCCGGGAATCCCGTCCTGTACAGCAGGATCGGTTCGTGCACACAGGAATTCGGGTCGTTGGCCACGTGGCTGGTCTTTGTGCTGAACACCGCGCTCGGCGCCATCGACCGTCTCGGGGGCGCACTCTTCCCGAAACCCGCCGTCTGGTCACCGATGTTCATGAAGCCGCCCGATCAGGATGCACCCGGGTGGCAGTTCGGCCGATATCACAGCCGCGTCCGGGGCATTCCCGAAGTGTTCGGCCAGTTCCCGATCAGTGTCCTGGCCGAGGAGATCGACACACCCGGTGACGGGCAGATCCGCGCCTTCATCAGTGTGGCAGGCAATCCGGTGATCTCGGCCCCGGGATCGGCTCGGCTCGACGCCGCGCTCGGCGCCATCGACGCCATGATCTCGGTGGACAACTGGTTGAACGAGACCACCCGCCACGCCCATGTCATCTTGCCCGGACTATCTCCGCTTGAACGTTTCCACGCCGATGACCTGTACTGGAACTACGCAACCGCGTCGTGTGTGAAGTGGTCCGAACCGGTCTTCGCCCCGGACTCGGGCCGGCCCGCCGAGTGGGAAATCTTGCTACGGCTGAGCGGCGCCGTGCTGGGCACCCCGGTCCCCGACGTGGACGTGGCCGCCATGGACGACCTCTATGTCGGTGGCCTGGTGGCAACCCTGTGCACCAGTTCCGACACGCCTTTGGCCGGCCGCGATGCCACCGCTTCGTTTGAAGCCCTCCGGGGTGTGGGACCCGAACGACTCGTCGATCTGGGAATCAGGCTGGGGCCGTGGGGAGATGATCTCGGTCGAAGACCCGGCGGCCTCACACTCGACGATGTACGCGAGCACCCGAACGGACTCAGGCTCGGCGAACTCGAGGGCGACCGTCTCGACGAGGTCCTGAGCACACCCTCGGGCACCATCGAACTGGTGCATCCGCACCTGACCGCCGACATCGTCCGACTCGAACGGCGCATCGACCGAGAAGCCGACGAGTTGGTGCTCATCAGCCGGCGCCATCTGCGATCCAACAACTCATGGCTGCACAACGTCCCCGCGCTCATGCGCGGCCGCGACCGCTGCACCGTGTTGGTGCACCCAGCCGACGCTGCACGGCTGGACCTCATCGACGGTGCGCCCGCCGACATCACCACGTCCGCTGGTTCACTCACAGCACCGGTGGAGGTGAGTGACGAGATGATGCCGGGGGTGGTGTGCCTTCCGCACGGTTGGGGGCACGGCGTGGCCGGCACGAGGCTCGCCACCGCCAACACTCACCCCGGCTCGAACTCCAACCTGCTCAATCCGCCAGAACTGTTCGACGTTCCGAGCAACACACAGGTGGTCAACGGTGTACCGTGCCGGGTCACATCCGCTGCCTCACAGGATCTTCGGTCGTCAGGACGGTGAGTCGGGCGATGGGTTGCCCCACCTGGAGGCGATCGCTCCCCACGGATCGGCGAACCGGCCCGGCGTGTGGCGATACGGCGACTGAGCGCGCAGGTATCTGCGCATCGCCGGGGCGATCACCCGCAGCGGGTAGCGCCTGACACCCACCCGATCGCGGGTCTCGGCGATGAGGTCTGCAAGCGTGTGCCGCTGGAAACCAAGGGCCGCCTGCGCGGAGCTGGTGTCCATCCAATCCGTGGCGAACCAGTCGCGGTCGCTGTCCGGATTTCCTGGCCTGCCGACGGGGAGTCCACCGGTGAGACCCATCGCCTCCGAAACAGCCGGAGCGAGGAAACCCTGTGTGATGCGGTGCGACTCGTCACCGCCGATCAGATAGATCTTGTTGTTCATCTGGCCGGTGGCGGCTGCGGCGAACGCATGGGCGACATCGCGCACGTCCACGGTCTGGATGCGGCCGTCCGTGGGCAGCAACCCTTCGAAGTACACCAGATCCTTGTCAATGTCCCAGCGCGGTTCAGCTGTCAGGACCCCACCCAACCGTAGGATCACCCAATCGAGATGCGAAGCGGTGACGATCTTTTCGGCTTCCGCCTTGTGCGCGCCGTACAGGTCCGACGGTGCCGGCGCCATGTCCGGGGTGAGGACGTCGTCCACGCGGTGTGGGTTCCGCGGCCCGTACACGGCCACGCTCGACGCCTGGATGAACCGCGGCGGGGATGGTTGGGCAACAGCGGCATCGACCAGGGACTGCGTGGCCGTCACGTTGACCTTGCGGGCGAGGTCAGGGCGCGCGTAGCAAGCGGGCGGGATGACCGCGGCCAAGTGCACGATGACCGTCGGGCGAACCGCGGACACAAGCGCATTCAGCGCAGCGGGATCGGTCAGGTCGGCCCATCTGACGTCGAGCCCGTTCCTGTCGGCGAGCCCGTTGCTGCCCCTGAGCCCGTTCTTGCCGCTGAGCCGAGCGGCCTTCTTGTGATTGGCCTCGATGTCGAGGTCGGTGGCCACCACATCATGGCCATCGGTGAGCAGGGTGCGGACCAATTCGGCACCCACCAGGCCGAAAGCTCCTGTGACGAGCATGCGATCAGTTGACATCGACAAGCCTTCATCCCGGGCCTTGCGGAGCAGTTCCCCGCCGGACTCCGACCATTAAAACATACAGGTGTCTGGACAACAGTCCAATCAGGCGGTGCCGAACACGACGGGCCTGTCGGTAGCGTGGGCGAGGTGTCCGACCCTTTCCCCTCGTCCCCGGCCGAGGTGCACGCCGTTCGCAGGATCTGGAGCGACCTGGACCTCCCCGGAATGATCGACGTCCACACCCATTTCATGCCGAAGTCGGTGATGGACAAGGTCTGGGCCTATTTCGATGCCGCCGGCCCGCTCGTCGGAAGGCAGTGGCCGATCACCTACCGCACCGACGAACAACAGCGCGTACAGACACTGCGCGATTTCGGGGTCACGACGTTCACGTCGATGATCTATCCGCACAAACCCGACATGGCCGCCTGGCTCAACAGCTGGGCGGCGGAGTTCGCGTCACACACCCCCGACTGTCTGCGAACCGCCACCTTCTACCCGGAGCCCTCTGCACCGGCGTACGTCGGCGCCGCGATCGAATCGGGCACATCGGTGTTCAAATCGCACATCCAGGTCGGCGACTACAGTCCGCTCGACCCACTGCTCGATCCGGTGTGGGGTGCCATCGCCGATGCGGGAACACCGGTTGTCATCCATTGCGGATCGGGCCCGGCGCCGGGGACCTTCACCGGCCCGGAGCCCATCGCCGAACTGCTGCAGCGCTTTCCGACGCTGACGTTGATCATCGCGCACATGGGCATGCCCGAGTACGCGGACTTCCTCGACATCGCGAGCCGGCACGAACGGATTCATCTCGACACGACGATGGCGTTCACCGACTTCGCCGAAGAGATGGCACCGTTTCCCGACGATCGCAGGGCGCAGCTGGCCGATCTGGGCCACCGCGTCCTGTGGGGCAGCGACTTCCCCAACATCCCCTACGGCTACGCGACGGCACTTCGTGCGGTCACCCGACTCGACATGGGCGACGAGTGGTTACGCCGGGTGCTGCACCACAACGCGTCGGAGTTGTTCGGACTCGACTAGGCTCCGCGCGCCGCTCGCGCCGCGATCCGCGCCTGCACCTCGGGACGACGCAGGGGCGGAACGGTTTTGGGGGGCTGGCGCCGTGGCGGCAATGACTGGAGCAACTCCTGAGTCGCAGCGGTCACCCTCAGGACCGCGAGTTCGAACGCCTGCTGGTTCGCCTCCGACGGCTTCTGCACGCCGCTGACCTTGCGAACGTACTGGCGGGCCGCGGCCTCGATCTCGACGTCGGTGGCCGGAGGTTCGAGTCCACGAAGCTCAGTTATGTTGCGACACATTGTTGTCCACTCCCACTATTCCGATATATTGACTACCGCCTTGCCGAGGACCCTGCCTGCCGCCAGGTCGTCCAGAGCCTGGGGCAGATCGGCCAGTTCATAGGTCACGTTCACCGGTGGCCGCATGCCGTCGGCGATCATGGTGGTCAGCTCCTGATGGATCTGCGCCGGCAGGCCGGGGTGGGTGCGGACGTACTCGCCCCAGGCAGCGCCGACCACCGAGATGTTCCGGAACAGCACCCGGTTCAACTTGACCGTGGGGATACCGCCTGCCGCGAACCCGATGACCACGAACCGGCCGTCAGGGGCCACCTGACGCAGCGCCTCGTCGAACACCTCGCCCCCGACCGGGTCGATCAGGACGTCGACACCGTTGCCGGTGAGTTCCTTGATCCGCGAACCCCAGCCTTCTTCGAGCTGAACCACCTCGTCGGCGCCCATCTCCCGCAGCATCTCTTCGGCACCGGTGCGATGCACGATGGCGATCACCCTGGCGCCCATCGCCTTTGCCACTCGAATGGTTGCCACGCCCACTCCCCCGGCGCTACCGAGAACGCCGACGGTCTCACCTGGTTCGAGATGGGCACGTGTCTTCAGCGCGAACAGCGCGGTCTGGAAGTTGATGCCCATGGCGGCACCCTCGTCGAATGTGAGGCCGTCCGGGATGGGCAGCAATTGCTCGGGCGCCGCAGCCACCTTCTCGGCAAAACCACCCACCACCGACATGACAAGAACCCGATCGCCCACCGACAGGTCGGATCCCTCGGGCACCCACGACACGACACCCGCCACCTCGGTGCCCGGGGTGAACGGAGTCGGCACCCTGAGCTGGTACTTGCCCTGGCTCATCAGGAGGTCGGGGAAGCAGACGCCGCAGGACTTGATGTCGACCAGCACCTGCGTGCCGGTGGGCTCCGGGTCCGGGACCTCGTTCAGGGACAATCCGCTCGGGCCGGTTTCTTCGGTGAGTATCTGCGCCTTCATAACGCACAACCCTACGCGGAGGCGCCGATAGGATCACCGGTATGACATCTGTATCCGAAACCCGAAACGACCAGCCGAGCGAACGGCACCTGCACGCCGCGGCCGAGGCTCCCGGCTTCATGCCGATCGACGAGGCCGTCGCGCTGTATCGGGTTGCGCAGCAATACCTGTCGGCTCCCGACGCGGTGGGCATCGGGGTGGAGATCGGAACCTACTGCGGCAAGTCGACCGTCTTCCTCGGAGCCGCCGCAGAACCGACCGGCGCCACCATCGTCACCATCGACCACCATCGCGGCTCCGAAGAGCATCAGCCCGGCTGGGAATACCACGACACGTCGCTGGTGGACCCGCACACGGGAACACTGGACACCTCGGCCCGGTTCCGGCGCACCATGTGGGACGCCGGTCTCGAAGAGACGGTGATCGGACTGCTCGCCACCTCGACGGCGGCGGCAAAGGTCTGGGGCCGGGCCGCGGACTTCGTGTTCATCGACGGCGGCCACAGCAGCGAAGCAGCCCAGAACGATCTTGCGGGGTGGGCACCGTGGGTGCGGGTGGGCGGCGCCCTGCTCATCCACGACGTCTTCCCGAACCCCGAGGACGGTGGCCGGCCACCGTTCGAGATCTACGAGAAAGCCCTACAGACAGGGCAGTTCACCGAAGTCGGCGCGCAGGGGTCGCTCCGGGTGCTGCGTCGCGACAGCGGTACACCGGGTCAGCCGCTACCGGCCTGACGCCTGTTCGCTGACGTCCTGCCACGGGCCCGGCGTCAGCGGTTCACCTCTCGATCCGATGCAGAACGACATCGCCGAGGTCGCCTTCGGCCACGCGAGCCGTCATGTACGTGCAGTGCGGCTGCCTCCGCCGGTCTGTCGGTGAACCGGGATTGAGTAGCCGCAGACCCGTGCCCGTGGTGGTGTCCCACGGGATGTGACTGTGACCGAACACCAGGACATCGGTGTCGGGGTACGCGATCGACATCCGTTTGTCCCGACCCACTGACGCACCGGTCTCGTGTGTGACGGTGAACCGCAGCCCATCGAGGGTGACATCGGCGCGCTCGGGCATGCGCGACCGCAGATCAGGGCCGTCGTTGTTCCCCCAGCACGCGATCAGTCGCTTCGCCCGGCGCTCGAGTGCTTCGAAGCTTGCCAGGTCGACCCAGTCACCGGCGTGGATCACCATATCCGCCCGGTCGACCTCGTCCCACACCACCGAGGGAAGGTCTTTGGCGCGCTTGGGGATGTGGGTGTCGGCCAGCAGCAACAGTTTCACGACCACAGTTCTACCGCCCGCGGCCGCGGTCTCACCCAGCGATCAGTCGATCTGAACCTTCGATCTACGCCTTCATCGGCCTGCCGACCACCCTGCAGTGGCGCGGTGGGCATCGCCGAGGATCTCCGCGCGATCCTCGGCGAGGACAAAACCGCGCGCGATCGCCTCGTCGGCGGCAGCGGTGTACTGCTCGAGGTAGGCCTCGGGTGTGCCGTACATCGTGGTGAGTTCAGACGGGGACAACGGGACGGTGGACCCGAACAGCTGGCAGATCCGAGACGCCGTGGCCGTGCTGAACCCGCTGAGGACCGACGTCGGGACCTCCACGCTCGGAGTGCGCACTCCCCCGACGACGTTGCCCACCGCATCGGTGACGAACCGCGGAGTGGGTCCGGTGTCGTCCACCGCCATCTGCTCGGCGGCGGGCGGCTCGCGCCCGTCGCTCACCCAGGCATCAAGATGACGCAGGGCGGCCCGGACGACAAAGCGCTGCTGGCCGTCGTTGACCGCAGTGGGGCATCCGAGGAACGTCTCGAAATCGCCGATCTGGAATCGGTCGGCGTGCGCACTGCCTGCGACTTCCCACAGTCGCAGTCGGGCCGAATCATCCTGTCGGGCAGGGTGGTACCAGAGATGCCCCAAGATGTCGGTCTCGGTTTGCACGAGGATCACCGGGACATCGAGATCGTCGCGGATTCGCACGGCGGGTGCGCCCAGAGCGGCGACGAGATCGATCGCCCGGCCAGGTTCCCCCAGCGGCATGGGGGCACCTGCCCGGCTGTGGATGACAAACCCGTCGACGAGACGGTCATGCGGCTGGACGCCGTTCGCATACGTGGTCATGGCCAGCGCGGACTGGGACTCACCGACCGCCAGGACCCGCTGGATGTCGAGGTGGGCCAGCGGGGTCGCAGAGCCGTTTCGCAAGGTGTCGATGATCTCCGAGAAGATCGAATAGCTGTACCCGTCGCCGGGGTGCTGCAGGCCGCCGTACCGCTCCGGGTCGGCACCGACCAGGCCCTTGGGCGCGCCATCACCGACGGCCACCGTCGCCGAACCGCCCTGAACGCCGGAGAACTGCGCCGACACCCCCACCCAGGCGTATCCGCCCCGGACGATCTCCTCGCTCAGATAGGTGTAGTCGGGGGCCGCGTCCTGTCCGCTGCTGACGTTCAGCCACTCCACCACCAGCGTGCCGTTGAAGCGCTCGGCGTCGGCGGGCGCTCGCGTGACCACACGGGTGATGAACTCGGCGTCGTCGGCCGGCTCGATGTCGAAACGGCCATCGGCCGGCAGGTCGGCGGCTGAGTACCTCGTCGCGACCCCCGACACCGCGTATTCACCCTCGTCATACCCGGCGCCGGCCAGGTCGGGACCGGGCACCGCCGACATGAGCGACAGACCGGCACCCCCGCTGAGCACCGCGAACTCGGCGCCCATCAGACGACCTTCCTGTAGCGACCGGGAGTCATCCTCATCGGTGGTGTCATGTCTGCGCATCTCCTCGTGCCGTGGTGGCCGGCGACCGGCCGATGCGCGAGAGTATCGCGTCGGCGATGGCCTCCGGATGCTCGTCGGGCAGCCAGTGCGAGGCATCTGGGATCTCGATGAAGTGGTAGTCGCCGCGCACGAACTCGCCGCAACGCTCGGCTCCGGCCCTCGCGATCGCGATGTCGCCCGAACTCCACACGAACGTAGTCGGTACGTCGACGACGGGAACGTCATCGCTCGCCGGGGTCTGAGCGCGGTACCAGTTCAGAGCAGCGGTCATCGCCCCCGGCGCGCTGAGGACCCGCACATGTTGGTCGGCCACATCACTGGGAACCGCTTCCCCGAAACCCATCCGGAGCGCAGCGGCATCGTCGGCCAGCAGATTGAACTCGGGCTCGTCCGGTATCTGGAAGTACTCCATGTACCCCGAACGCTCCCGCTGCTCGGGGTCTTCGCTCTTGGCCCACGCGAAAGCTACGGGGTGCGGCACGGATACAGCGGTCAGTGACGAGATCCGTTCGGGATGGCGCGCGGCCACGGTCCATGCGACGGCAGCTCCCCAGTCGTGTCCCACGAGATGCACGGTGTCCAGCCCGAGTGCGTCACAGATCGCGATGACGTCCGCGACGAGTTCGTCGAGTTGGTAGGCGTCGACCCCCACAGGGCGGGCGCCGGCCGAGTAGCCGCGCTGATCAGGTGCGAACGTCGCGTAACCGGCGTCCCGCAGCAGGTCGGCAACAGCTCCCCAGGATGCTCGCGATTCGGGGAACCCGTGCAGCATCAGCACAGTCCCTGCCGGCGGTGACTCCGGCCGCGACACCGAGATGTCGAACGTCAGATCACCGACGGTCACCTGATCCGGCGTGGTCCCGCCGCCGTTTGCCCCATTGGTCACCTGCGGCAGTCTACTGAGCACGCTCCGGCACACCAATGATTTGCACAGTGCAAACACATTGTGAAAGCGGTTGCGCCACTTGACACTCAGACGCGGGATTCTCGTTGACAGTACCGCCCTGCTGTGAACTAATGACGGAACAAATGTGACGTGGGTCGCATCGATGGCCGGTGCGTGCACCGACCGTGATCGGGGAGCGAACATGCGGGCAGCTGTGGTCGACACCGGAACGTTCTCGGTGTGCGAGGTCGACGATCCCACGCCCGGACCCGGCGATCTGATCCTCGAGGTGAGCGCCTGCGGCATCTGTGGATCAGACATCAAGACCGCGCCCTATCTGCCCGCCGGCACGATCATGGGACACGAGTTCTCTGGCACCGTTGTCGCTGCCGGGCGCGATGTCGCCGCTCAGTGGCAAATCGGCACACCGGCGACCGCGATGCCCGTGAGCGGTTGCGGCACATGCCTTTCCTGCGTGTGCGGGGACGTGGCCCGATGCACGCGGGTCGAGGCTTTCGGCCTGGGTGGACGCGCCGGTGGGTTCGCGGAGTACATCCGGGTCAGCGCCCGCGAGACGGTTCGATTCGACGGCGCGCCCACCGCGGTCGGCGCGGTCACCGAGCCTCTCGCCGTGGGGCTGCACGCCGTTGCCCGCGGGGCCATCGAGCCCGGTCATCGCGTGCTGATCATCGGCGCGGGGCCCGTCGGTATCGCCATCCTGCTCTGGGCAGTCCGCCAAGGCGTCGACGAGATCGTGGTGTCCGATCCGGTCGCCTCCCGACGTACCTCAGCGCTTGTCTATGGCGCGTCCTCGGTTGTCGATCCCACCGCCGGTCACCCAGGTGAGGGTTTCGACGTCGTCTTCGAGTGTGTGGGGTCGCCCGGGATGATCGCCGCCTGCCTCGAATCCGTCGCGCCCCGCGGCCGGATCGTGGTGGCCGGAGTGTGCCTCGAAGAGGACAGCTTCATGCCCGTCGCCGGCGTGGTGAAGGACATCGACATGAGCTTCGTCTCGTACTACACCAGGCAGGAGTTCACACTCGCCGCAAAACTGTTGCAGCAAAACAGGATCGACGTCTCCGATTTCATCACCGGCCGCGGCGGGCTCGACGACCTCGGCCGGCTGATCGCCGAACTGGGGTCGCCGTCGAATCAGCAGAAAGTACTCATCGAACCGCAGCAGGTGTTGGTCGGCTGACCGGCACCAGCGAGAACACAGGAGCCATCATCAGTACCCACAGCAAGGTCTCGCTTGTCATCGGCGGCGCCTCCGGTATCGGACTCGCGACCTCTCGCCTCCTGGCCGAAGGCGGTGACACGGTTGTCCTGGCCGACATCAACGCCGAGCAGGCCGCACAGCGGGCAACCGAGATCGGCCCGTCGGTCACGTCCAAGCGGCTCGACGTGACGAGCGAGGAATCCATCGACCGCGCCTTCACCGAGATCGTGGCCGAACACGGGCAGCTCCACAGCGTCGTCAACTGCGCCGGACTCACGATCCCCGGCGCCATAACCGACCTGGCCCTGGCTGATTGGCAGACCACCATCGATGTCTGCCTCACCGGGGCGTTCCTGGTGACCAAACACTCGGCCAGGCACCTCGCGGACGGCGGAAGCCTGATCACCATCGCATCGCTGAACGGCCGGCAGCCGGGATCCGGCATGGCCGCGTACTGCGCCGCGAAAGCGGGCGTGCTGATGTTGACCGAGGTCGCGGCCCTCGAGCTGGGCGAGCGGAAGATCCGGGTCAACGCGATCTCTCCCGGCCTGGTCGACACCCCACTCGTTGCGGGCCTGGCCCTGGTTCCTGGTCTCACCGAGGACTACATCGAGAACACACCCCTCGGCCGCAGCGGACAACCGGAGGAAGTCGCGGAGATGGTTGCATTCCTGGCCTCTGACCGTGCGTCGTGGGTGAGCGGAGCCGCCTTCGACCTCAACGGCGGCGCGCACACCCGCAGATATCCCGACATCCTCAAACACGTGGCCGCAATGGGTGTTTGATGGTCAGGCGTTCACCCCAGACCGAGCGATTGGTGGAGATCGTCGAGTACCTGGCCGATCGCCCCACCGACGGGCGCAGCCTGGCCGACATCTCGCGAACCCTGGGGGCCGACAAGGCGACACTGTTCCCGATGCTGACCGAGCTGACCCGGGTGGGCTGGGTGGTCAAGCACCCGACCAAGAAGACCTACCGACTCGGACCCCGGCTCGCCCCCGTGGGTGACTCGGCGCGGATCGCCGTCAACGCGATCGCGCCGGCCCGTAAACCGATGTCGCGATTGGCCATCGAGTCGGGCAACGTGTGCTGCCTGATCGTGCCGTCCGGTGGCGACCTCGTGGTCGCAGAGGTGGCCCATCCCGAACCGGACGACCGCCCGCTCCTCGGTGTGCGAGCCGGGGACAAGATCACCCATCGGCCGCCGTTGGGTTCGGTATTGGTGGCATGGGGCGACGACTTCGCCATCACCGCGTGGCTGGACCGCAATCCCGTTGTCGCCGAGGACTCGAGCCGGTATCGGGCGGTGCTCGACCTCATCCGGAACCGGCGCTTCGCGGTGGAGCAGTATCCGCCCGAGCCCGCGGCCTTCCGCGACGTGGCGGTCTCGGCGACATCCATCGCCTACGGTTCCGAGCGCGCATCCCGGTTCACCCGAGGCCAGGAGGAACGGCTCAACGTGGAGATGCTCGTCGGTGAGATAGACGACGCCCAGCTCTACCGGCCACTCTCGGTCAATTCACCTGTCTTCGACCGCGAGGGAACGGTCGTCGGATCGCTGTGCCTGCTCGACGTACCGGATGCGATCACCGGTGGAGAACTCCGCGACATCGGACACCGGCTGCGGGACACCGCAGATGACATCACCGCCGAGCTGGGTGGAGTGGTACCGGGGTGAGTACTGCTCGCGACCCGCAGGCGCATACAACGGTCGGGACTGCCGTCATCGGAGCCGGATTCTCCGGCATCGCGATGGCGCTGAAGCTCCGGGCCGCCGGCGAGGGCGACTTCGTGGTCTACGACAAGGCCGACGCCGTCGGGGGTACATGGCAGGCCAACACGTACCCGGGTGCCGCCTGCGACGCACCTTCCCATGTCTACAGCTTTTCGTTTGCCCAGCAGGTCGACTGGTCTCGGCGCTTCGCGCCCGGTCCGGAGATCCGCGATTATCTTCAGCGCTGCGTCGACGAGGCCGGGATCACCGAGCGGTTTTGTCTGGGTGTGGGCGTCACGTCGGCGACGTGGCGCGACAATCGGTGGGAGCTCGAGCTGACCGACGGTTCCCGGGTGGACGCGCAGGTTGTGGTCTGTGCGACGGGCCAACTCGACATTCCGGTCGTTCCCGACATCGAGGGCCTGGAGACGTTCTCCGGCCCTGCCTTTCACACTGCGCGATGGCGGCACGATGTCGATCTGGCCGGCAAGCGGGTCGCCGTCATCGGAACCGGGGCCAGCGCCGTCCAGGTGATCCCGGCCATCGCAGAGGAGGTCGAACACCTCACCGTCTTCCAACGCTCCGCGCCGTTCGTGTTCCCGAAACCGGACGGTTCGTACGGTCCGGGCATCAGCGCGGTGTACCGGCGGTATCCGCGGCTCAGGAGGGCCGCCCGACAACTGATGTGGCTCTACCTCGAGTTCTTCGGCATGTTCTTCTGGCGCTGGCCCCGGATGCTCACCTCATTGGCACTGATCCACCGGATCATGTTGCGGCACACGGTGCGTGATCCAGACTTGCGTACAGCACTCACTCCGGACCACCGGATCGGATGCAAACGGATCCTCATCGCGGACGGCTACCACGAGAGCCTGCAGCGTCCGAATGTCACCGTGTCCACCGACACGATCCGCGGTGTCCGACCCGGGCATGTCGAGACCGATGCCGGAGCATGTCCGATCGACGTTCTGGTATTCGCCACGGGCTTTGCGACGTCCGGCTTTGCCGGCAGCGTGTCGATCACCGGACGTGACGGAATGACACTGCACGACAGGTGGGCTGACGCCCCCGAGGCCTACCTGGGACTGTCGGTGCCCGACTTCCCCAACCTGTTCTTCATGTACGGCCCCAACACCAATCTCGGCTCGGGGTCGGTGATCTACCTGATGGAGGCCCAAGCCGACCACGTCGTCGCTGCGGTCGAGCGTCTGCGGCGCGGCGCCGTCAGCGTCCTCGAAGTGCGCCGAAAAGTGTTCACCGAGTTCATGACCGCGATGCGCACGAGGCAACCGGGCACGGTGTGGGCGTCGGGATGCGACAGCTGGTACAAGCAAGCGGACGGGCTCGACACCCACAACTGGCCCTGGTCCATGTCGCGATACCGGCGGATGACCCGCCGGGTCGGTCCGGACGTATACGGGGCCTGACTCTTCTGGGCCTGACTTTTCTGGGCCTGACTCTTCTGGGCCCGACTGTTCTGGGTCCGCCGATGACTTCTGCCCTCTAGTGCACCGCCGTGCTGGCGATGTCGTAGGAGGTGCCTCGCGCCTCCCGGATCCACAGTTCGCCGGTACCCGGGGTCGGTCCTTCGGCAACCAGGGCGCGCTTGAGCACCTTGTTCGTCGCGGTGGACGGGAGATCCTCTGCCACTCGCACGTAACGCGGCCACGCCTTGGGCGACAGGTCGGGCTGGGCCGCCAAGAACTCCTCGAACCGCTCCGGGGTCAGCGTGGCGTCGTCCTGCAACACGATCGCGGCCATCACCTGGTCGCCGACCGCGACGTCGGGAACCGCGTACACGGCAACCCGATTGAGTTCTGGTAGCCGCAGCAAGATCCGCTCGATCGGCGCGGCAGCCATGTTCTCCCCGTCGACCCGCATCCAGTCAGCGGTCCGGCCGGCGAGGTAAATCCATCCATCGGCATCGCGGTAGGCCAGGTCTCCGGACCAGAACATCCCGTGACGCATCCGGTCCTCTGTGGCGCCGGGGTCGTTGTAGTAGCCCGAGAAGAACCCTGCCCCTTCGAGATTGACGATCTCACCGACGGCTTCATCGGCATTGGCCAGCGCACCCGATTCGTCGAATTGCGCCACAGCACATTCTTCGATGGTGGTGGAGTTGTAGATCGCGACTCCCGGGAAACCCTTCCCGATCGACCCCAGGGGTGTGCCCTCTTCGCGGGTGATGATGACAGCACTCTCGGTGGAGCCGAAACCGTCCCAGACGGTGCAGCCGAAACGCCGGCCGAACTCGATGATGTCGCGGTCGGTGGCCTCGTTGCCAAAGGCCACCCGGAGTTGATTGTCTGCATCGTCGGGCCGCTCTTCGGTGGCCAGCACGTACGCCAGCGGCTTGCCGACGTAATTCATGTACGTGGCGCCGTACCGCCGGATGTCGTCGACGAACCGCGACGCCGAGAACGTGGCCGGAGCCATGGCGGCCCCGGCGTTGACGGCCACACTCCAGCCGGCGAGCACCGCGTTGGAATGGAACAGCGGCATGGAGAGGTAACACGTGTCGGCCGGACCCAGTTCGTACTTCTCCGCGAGCATCTGACCGGCGAACAGCACCATCATGTGAGCCACCTGAACCGCTTTCGGATCGCCGCTGGTTCCCGAGGTGAAGATCATCATGAAGGTGTCGGTGACCTGCGCCTCGTGGTGCGGGACAAGGGGTCCCGCGTCGCGCTTGAGCTGGGTCCACTCCGCCGAGTCCGTGGTGAAGACCCGCACGCCCGGCAGCGACAGACCGTCCAGGAGTGGCAGGTGTTCGGCGTCGGTGATCAGGATCTGGCAGTCCGCACGCACGATGTCGGCAACCAGCCCCGGACCCCGCCGGGTGTTGTTGATACCGCACAGGACGTAGCCGCCCAGACCTGCAGCCGCCATGGCGCTGAGCATGTCCGGGGTGTTGGCCAGCAGCACACCCACGTGCAGGGGGCGCTCCTTGTCGGCGACGCCGATCAGCGCCGACGCCTGCGCTTCGGCGTCGGCGATGTGTTCGCTCCAGGTCCACGTCTGGTCGCCGTACTTCACCGCCACACTCGTGTCGTCAGCGCGTTGGCGGAGAAGTTGCTGAATCGTGTCGGCCATCGTTACCTCGATCTGTTCGGAACTGGTCGTTTGTGGGGTTCGGCAGCGGCGTCAGCCGGCGACCACGGGTTCGGCGGCCGCGGAGGACTTTTGCCGGGGTTCGTCGTTCGCCGGCGTCTCAAGGTGTCGGCGGAGAAACGAGACCTGATGGGTCACGGCCGAATCGAAGCAGTCCTGACCGGGCCACACACCGAAGTGGTCGCACGGATAGTGGCGCACCTCGGCCCGCGCCGTGAACGCCGCCTTGCCCGCGGCGTGCGGCGGTGCACTACGGTCGAAGTCCGCCACCTGCACCAGCACCGGACACCGCACATCCTTGGCCGACTTGTCGGCCCGGAGGCGACCCAGCTCGAGCCCGATGCTCGCGTCGATCTCGTTGCGCCAGGTGGGCCCCGCGATGGCCATGTAGTCCGCGTAAGAACCGTCCAGTGTCAGAGCTGCGACTTCACCCGGGCTGCCCACGATCGGCATCATGATCCCGGCGCCGCCTCGTAACCCTGACAGTCGGCTGCGCACGCCTGCCGCAGTGGATTTCGCGATGGCCGAGACGGGGTGGTGTGCGAAAGCGAGCCGGCCGGCGGCAGCGCCGTTCACCAGCGGTGTGAGCGAGACGACCGCGCAGACGTCGTCCCGGCCCGCGGCGGCGGTCAACACGTGTCCCCCGGACAACGAGACCCCCCACAGCACAATCCGATTCGGATCCACACCCGGCAAGGCGGCCGCGGTTGTCATCGCGGCGCGGTAGTCGTCGATCTGGCCACTGATCGACACCGTCTGCCGCGGCGAGCCGTCGGAGTCACCGAACCCTCGGTAGTCAAACGCCAAGACGTCCATGCCTGCCGCGGCGATACTCTCGGCGAAAGGCGCCAGTCCGGAATCCTTCGTGCCGCCCAGACCGTGCGCCATCACCACCACCGGCCGGCCGGCCGGGCCATCGAGCGCATCAGTGGTCGCGGTGAAGTGCCAGGCAGCGCAACGGGTTCCGCCCGACTCGAAGGTGACGTCACTGAAGGTGTTCTCGGCTGAACTCATCTCAGGACACCCCCGCCCATGCCGGTGCACCCATTTCTCTGGCGCGGCGCAGTCCGTCCGGCAATTCCTTCACCCTCATGTCGTGCTCGTAGATGAAGAAATCGACCTGCTGTGTGTGCCGCGGACGATCGAGCATGTGGCCGGTGTACTTCTGCTGGTCGCTGATGATGACCTCTTCCATTTCGGCCACCGGCGGCAGCCGGTAGCGACCAACCGCATACGCCGCAACGAGGCGGGACTGGCACTCGACAAACGGGAACAACGTGGGTGTCGACTGGGCGAATCCGACGAAGGCCAGATCGTCGATGCCGGGCTTGAACATCCGCTTGTACAGCGGGATGTGGTTGTCGGGAGCACTCACGAAGTCCTCGTCGAAGAACGGGAAGGTGATGTTGTACCCCGTGGCGTAGATGATGATGTCGAAGTCGGACTGTGTGTTGTCGTCGAAATGCACTGTGGCCCCGTCGAGGCGACTGACGTTGGGCTTGGGGATGACATCGCCCGACCCGAGCCGCAGCGGCAGTTCCACCGACTGCGTCGGATGCGCCTCGAAGAACTTGTGATTGGGAGTGGGCAGCCCGAAGTTCTCCGGTCGCCCCGCACTGAGCGGCTGGCCGAGCTGCACCAGCTTTCGCTGCCATGACAGCGGGATGTGGGGACTGGTCTTGAAGTACTTGTCCGCAGGTCGGCCCGCGATGTACTTGGGGACGATCCAGGCACCGGACCGGGTGGACAGCGTCACATGGTTGCTCAGCGCTTTGGACGACAACTCCACCGCGATGTCGGCCGCGCTGTTGCCGATACCCACCACCAGGATCCGCTTGCCGGTGAACGCGAGCGGGGTCTGCGGATCGACGTAGTGGTGGGCGTGAATCGACTCACCGGTGAACTCGCCGGGGAAGTCCGCCATGCGCGGGTCCCAGTGGTGCCCATTGGCAACCACCAGGAAGTCGAACAGCCGCGTCTGCCCATCCTGCGTCTGCAGTTCCCAGCCCCCGGATTCCAAACGTCGGGCATGCTTGACGCCGTTCTCGAACTCGATGTTGTCCTTGAGGTCGAACGCCTCGGCATAGTCCTCGAGATACGACTTGATCTGCGTGTGGTGCGGAAAGTCCGGGTAGTGCTGCGGCATCGGGAAGTCACGGAAAGACAGCCGGTGTTTCGAAGTGTCGATGTGCAGCGAGCGGTAAGCGCTACTGTGCCCGTTGGGGTTTCCGAACGCCCAGTTGCCGCCGATCCGATCGGACATCTCGAAGCACGTGTACGGCACGCCGTAGTCGGCCAGCATCTTGCCGGCGGTCAGACCGCTGATTCCGGCGCCGATGATGGCGGTGGTGGGTCCTGGCATAGCGGCTCCTAGCGAGCGAAGTAGACAGAAACTAGAACCTGTTCACACGGAGAGTACACAGAATCGAGAATCTGTCTACGCGTTTTGGTACGTTTGCCCCTGCCCGGCCGACAACAGCGAGGACCCATCGCCCGTGACCGACACCGCCGATACCCGCAGTGTGCACGACCGGCTTCTCGATGCCGCCGAACAGTGCTTGGCTGCCAAAGGCATTCGCGCGACCACCGTGCTCGAGGTCGCCGAGGTGGCCGGCGTATCGCGGGCATGGCTCTATCGCCACTTCCCGGACAAGTCGGCGTTGCTGGGCGGCGCAATCGTCCGATTGAACGAGACCTTCTGGGCAGATTCGCACTCCACTTTGGCCGAGGTGGAGGGATTCGACCAGCGGGTGGCGGCCGGCGTGCGCATCGGCCGTAGCGCATACGACGCTCCCGGAGCATTGTTGATGAAGTTGCGGGTCAATGAGCCCGAGGAGTTCGCCGCCTGTGCGGGCGCGGGCGTGCAGGGCCTGGTTCCCGACCTCGCCGCGTTCTGGCGGCCCTACCTCGAGATCGCCCAGGAGAATCACGAACTCCATCCCGACATCGACATCGTCGCGGCCTCGGAATGGGTGGCGCGTTCGCTCATCAGCATCGCGACCGTGCCCGGCGACACACTCGACCCCGACGACGACGCGGCCGTGCTGAGGTACATCCGCCGATATGTGTTGCCCGGCTTGCAGTCCGGCCCGACCTGAGACAATCCCGGCGCCTCCTGGCGACCGGGCAAAACGAGGAGTTGTTCATGTCGAAATCTGTCCTGGTTGTCATCGGCGTGGGCGGCATGGGTGAAGCGATAGCGAGACGCTTGGGCACCGGCCGTCCGGTTGTCCTGGCCGACTTCGACGTCGACAGACTCGAGTCACTCGCAGAATCGCTGCGACACAGCGGGTACGACGTCCATACACAACAGGTCGATGTCAGTGACCGCGAGTCACTGAGCCGCCTTGCCGATATCGCGCTCGGCCTCGGCTCGATCACCTCGCTCGTGCACACGGCCGGCCTCTCCCCCGCCCAGGCTCCGGCCGCGCGAATAATCGAGGTGGATCTCGTCGGAACTGCCTTGTCGCTGGACGTGTTCGGCGGTGTGATCGCCGACGGTGGCGCCGGCGTCTACATCGCCAGCGTTGCCGGCCATATCCTCGGTGCCGCGGTCGACGAAGAGGCAGCAAAGATCCTTGCGACAGCGCCCGTCGACGAATTGTCCGCGGCCAAGGTCCTCGACATCACGGGCCTGCCCGACGATCTGACCCGGGCCCTGACCTACGGCTACTGCAAACGGGGCAATCAGCTACGCGTCCAGTACGCAGCGCCAACATGGGCTCGGCGCGGCGCCAGGGTGAACTGCATCAGCCCCGGCGTCATCGCCACCGCCATGGGCTGGGCCGAGTTCAACGCCGAGTTCGCACATCAGGCGTACGAGGCGATGGTGAACCACTCTGCGGCCGGCCGTTTCGGCACCGCCGAAGACGTGGCTGCCGCAGCCGAATTCCTGCTCGAACCGGTCAAGGCCGGCTTCATCACCGGTACCGACCTCCTCGTCGACGGAGGCGTGGTCGCCGGGGTCAAGAGTGGCGAGTTGTTGTTGGGGTAGATACCGCAGTTGACGATGCTGACCCGACAAACGTTGCAAGGCACTCTCATTCGTCCGAAAAGATGTCAGACCCCGTCTCTATACTGGGGTCATGATGCTGGTCGAGGGGGGAACTCGGATCACACAGCTGGCCGAGGATTTGCTACTGGTCCCGCGCGAGGAGAATCGGCGATTCGCACAAAAGATTGCAGACGTTGTCGAACTCGCAGACCTGCGGGTGCAGGAAGAACTCGCCATCTCGGGGAACCTGGACAAAGCGGCCCGTATTCCGGTGGCAGAAGTGTCGATGCTGCTCGAAGTCTCGCGCACGATGGCCGGGATCTACATCGACAACGGACTGCAACTACGCGACCGCTTCCACCACACGAGGGCGGCGTTCGAAGCAGGAGACATCGGCTTCACTCATGTCCGCGAGATTGTCACCGCGCTACAGGGCCTGGACGACAACTTGCTGTCCCAACTCGAATCCGGGGCGATTGCCATTGCCCGGCAACGACTTCCGCGAACAACCTTGCGCGACGAACTTGACAGGCTGGTCATCGCCGCCGACCCCCACGGTGCTGCTGAGCGACGCAGATCAGTAGAGCCGCATCGCGACTATCGGTCGTCTCGAGATCTGAACGGGCTGGCACACGTCTCCGCTACGATCGGCGCCGCCGAAGCCGCCGAACTCGACAGCCGGATAAGGGCAGCGATGGACTCCGTCTGTGCCCGCGACCGACGTGAACCTCACCAGCGACGGGCTGACGCATTCATTGCAGTCATGCGGGGCCGGGGCCACCTCGATTGCATCTGCGATCGCGATGACTGCCCGGAAAAAGACCGCCGCCCGGCGCCCGCATCACCCAGACCGTTGATCAAGATCCACACCGACGCCCAAACGTTGGCCGGACTGGTCGGACGAGTACCGATTCTCGAGGGTTACGGTGTCATCGATCCCGCTCTGGCCCAACAACTCGCCGCCGACGCCACCTGGCAGGGGCTGTTCCAAGAAGCGAACAACTTCGCTCAGGGTCGCCATCGTAAGCCCGGCGCGATGTCGCCACCACCCGGGCTGTTCCCAGCCGATGGCCACGGCGGACATACTGAACCACCACCGGGAGCTCTCACCTACCAGCCCTCACAGGCACTGCGCGATTTCATCGTCGCGCGTGACGGAACCTGTCGCGCCCCCGAATGCACAACACCAGCCGCCGATTGCGAAATCGACCACATCATCCCGTTCAACCACTCCGACGCCGAATCGGGCGGATGGACGATCGAGGAGAACCTCGAAGCTGCCTGCCGCCCCGACCACAAACGCAAAACACTCGGCTACTGGGAATCGCGTATGCACACCGACCGATCAATTACCTGGACAACCCAGTACGGACAAACGTTTACAACACGTCCGCATGGATACACGGCCTGAACGCGAACCGCAGCTCAGGTCGCTCTGGCCACCGCATGACGGTTCCGAATCAGGGGCAGATCCGCGATGGTGACAAATCCCGGTGGTGCGGCGACCACTGCGGCCACCGAGTTCACGGCCTGAGCGGCAGTGGCGACGCTGGCCGCGTTGACGTGTTCTGCCAGGGAGACATCACGAACGAAACTGGCCAGGGTGACGATGTGGGCCTGAGCCGATGGGGTGCCCTCGAGTGTGATCGTCCAACCATGTTGAGGCGCGGGCCAATCCGACGGCGGACGCTCCCCCACCGTCCACACGGCCTCCACCTCGACGCGGATGTGTCCCGCTGAGCGACCGATCCACCGCCACCACTGACCTGCCACCGTGCCGGCCTTGAGGGTGCGACCGAAGACCTCGTGGTCGACGGACGCCGGGATCACCTGCAGGTCGGTCACCACCTCGTCCAGGTCGAGGCCCAGTGCGTCCCCCACGAGCCACACCTGTTCCCGGAAAAGGTCACTGGTGAACTTCAGGCCTTCGCATTCCGGTGTCACCTCACCCACCGGACTTCCGAACCGCATCTGGTCGAACGTTATGTCCAGACTCTCGTAGACAGACCAATCGGCCCGCTCCTGAACTTTCACGTTCGTGACGTCGCGCGTCAGCCCGGACAATGCCAAAGGCAACACGACGCCGAGGTTGCCGGGGTTGAGGCCCGTGCCGTGCAATGACGTTCCGCCCGCCTCACAGGCCTCGCGAAGGCGGTCTTTGTCGGGACCGTCAGCACGCGCGGTGTGAAAGCCGAATGATGTTGTCACGACGTTCTTCCCGGACGCCAAAAGGGAGCATACGTCTTCGATCGACGGACTGCGGGGTGTGTAGAGGACACAATCGGCGTCCGACTGGACCACCTCGTCGAGACTGGTGGTCGCCGCGACGCCCACCGTCGATCGGCCGGCCAACACACCGGCATCGACACCATGCTTGTTACTCGAGTACACCCTGACACCGGCCAGTTCGAGATCGGGATGGTCGAGGATGCCGCGCAAGGCCTCGATACCCACTGCCCCGGTGGCCCATTGGATCACGCGCGTCTTTCTCTCAGCGGCGACCGGCATCAGCCAACCCTCAGCTCGACGGGGATCCGGCTGCCAACGCGATCGTGCCGAGATCGCGGATAGCCGCACACGATCGAGCCACCATCGCCGCGAACATCCGGTCGCCACGATCGGTGCGACTTCCGTATGCACACCCGAACACCGACACCAGTGGTCCCTGGACCATCGCGAACCGATAGTCGTCCCAGCACGCATCGAGGTCGTAGTCGGTGACCCCGTATGACACAAGTGCTTGGTGGTAGTCCGCGACCAGTGCCGATTCGTGGGTTCGCCGCTGCTGTGGTGAGAGGCTGGTGCCCAGAAAGTATGCGAGATCGCGTGCCGGCAGCGCCAAACTCAGTGTCTGCCAATCGATGGCCGACACTCCCGGCCCGCCGTCCGGAGGAAAGAGCAAATTGTCGAGCCGATAGTCGCCGTGTACCAGACCGAAGCGTTCGGCTCGTCCCAGCGTCCAGGCCTCGCAGACGTCCACGCATTCCCACAACGTCTGGCGATCCTCCTCGGCGATCAGGTCACCGAGCGCCTCGACGAAGATCTCCGTCGCCGGACCGTAGAGTTCGGCCATCATTTTGGCATCGTCGGGGCCGTTGATGGACATCCCATCGATGTCGAGCAGAGTCGGGTCGCACCACCGGGGGCCGTGGAGGCCGGCGAGATTGATCACGGCATCGCGGGCCTGATCCACAGTGCAGCCCGCCAACTGATCGCCCTGCTCGGCGGGACTCATGTCTTCGAGCAGCAGCGTGAAGTCCGCACCGGTCTCCGATGACGCCGAGTAGAAGCAACGCGGTACCCGGATCGCCACGGTGTCGGCGATCAGAGTGTAGAACCGGACCTCAGAACGGTAGACGCCAGCGAGCATCTCTCGGGTCGCCGGGTCTGACGCAGGCAACTTCGCCAGAAGCCGTTCCGGCACATCACTTCCGGTGAGGTCCAACCGGTAACACGTACCGATCTGGCCCGTCCCGACCGCAGCGGCGTCTACCGAATCAACCTCTCGGCCCAATGCTGCTGACACCCAGCCGGCGGTCAGATCTTCGGCGGAGGTCACGATCTCGGTGATCACGGCAAGGCCCTTCCGGGGTTCGCGGGCAGGCGGTCGAATCGATCACCCGGGCGGATGGAGCGCCAGGCATCGAGTACCGGCGCAAGCTCGGTCGGGGTGGCGCCGTGCAGGATCACACTGTCGGCGCCTGCGGTGAACTGATCGGCGATCCGCTGCGCACACTGCTCAGCCGTGCCGGTGGCCGACGCCGCCAGCCAATGGTCGGGCAACAGCTTGCTGACCCTGGTCAGGTCGTCGACAGTACCCACGGCATCGAACGCCCCCGAAAAGCCCTGCACAAAAGGATCATTCCGGAATCGCTCGAGGTCGGCCAGATGCCAGCCGTTCGATCGGACCAGAACCTCACCGTAACCCTGCAGATAGGTCGCCAGCCGGCCGACGAGTTTGCGAAGACGCAGCTCCTCGGGGATCGATTCCTCGACGGTCGCAAGCACGGACCAGATTCGGATCGCCGCCGGATCCCGGCCGCTCTCGGTCGCCGACTCGCGGATGATCGCCACCGAACGTTCGAGTGTCTCGTCGCTGAAGAACGTATGCAGCACAACGCCGTCCGCGATCCTCCCCGCCAGTTTGAGGGTCTGATCACCGATCGCCATCAACATCAACGGGATGTCTTCGTCGAACGACGCATCCTGCATCAGGAACGGATACTTCCCCGCCGGGCCATCGTGTCCGACAACCGCCTCGCCCTTCCACAGGGTGCGGTAGATGCCGGCCGCGTCTTCCATCTGTGCGGAGGTCACCCGCGGAACACCCATCACGTCGAACAGGAGGTTGAAACCCCGCCCGAGTCCGAGCGCATAACGACCGCCGGTGAGCCTATGCATCGACGTTGCCATCGTCGCCGTCACCAGCGGATGCCTGGTGTTGTGATTTGTTGCCGCCGTGGCGATCCCGATGTGCCTACTCACCGCACCCGCGGCGCCGGCCAGCACCGCAGCATCTTTGACGTTGAACCGTTCGGACAAGAAGACCGAGCCGAGACCCAACTCTTCCGCTTGCTGAACCTCGTCGACGAGATCGCGCGGGCTCGCAGAATGTCCGGCCAGGCCGTAGCAACCCAATTCGGGAAACTCGACGCCGGTAACGGCCCGGTCGGCGGAGTTTTCGGCCCGGTCAGCGGACTTTTCGGCCCGGTCAGCGGAGTTTTCGGCCCGGTCGGCGGACTTTTCGGCCCGGTCAGCGGAGTTTTCGGCCCGCTCGGTGGTCATACCGTCGCCGGGCTCAGTCCCAGTTTCCCGGCCAGTTTGGTCAGGTAGGCGCCGGCACGTTCTTCGCTGTCGTCGGGCACTCCGTACAGAACAGTCGTGACGCCCAGTTCGCGCCACTTGTCCAGCTTCTCGGCCACCGGCTTGAAGTCGAGCACCACGATCTGCGGATCACCCTCGCGACCGGCGTCGGCCCAGATCTGCTTGAGCAGCACCACCGACGCCTCGATGTCCTGCTCGCCCGGCGTGGTGATCCAGCCACCCGCGCTCTTGGCGATCCACTTGAAGTTCTTCTCGTTGCCCGCGGCTCCGACGAGGACGGGCGGCGACGGCTGCTGGACTGTTTTCGGCCATGCCCAGCTGGGACCGAAGTTCACGAACTCCCCGGCGAACTCGGCTTCGTCCTGCGACCACAACGCGGTCATGGCTTCGATGTACTCGCGCAGCATCGTGCGACGGCGCTTCGGCGGCACGTGGTGGTCTGAGAGTTCGTCGAGGTTCCAACCGAACCCGACGCCGAGGGTGACCCGGCCACCCGACAGGTGGTCCAGCGTCGCGATGATCTTGGCCAGGGTGATCGGGTCGGACTGGACGGGCAGCGCCACCGCAGTACCGAGCCGGATCCGACTGGTCACCGCCGCCGCCCCACTGAGCGACACCCACGGGTCGAGGGTGCGCATGTAGCGGTCGTCGGGCAGCGACGAGTCGCCGGTCTGTGGGTGGGCGGCATCCCGCTTGGTGGGGATGTGACTGTGCTCCGGTACGAAGTACGCGTCGAAACCGGCGTTTTCCACCAAAGGTGCCAACGTGGCCGGAGCCAAGCCCCGGTCGCTGGTGAACTGGACGATCCCGAAGTCCATCGTGCCTCCTGCTGCAGCTCCAAACCGGTCATGGACCGGTGCCTGGACACCAGTCTAGGCAGACAGACAGTAACACGTTCTATATTTGGCCAACTTGCGCAGACCTGGGCCGTCCGCTAGCGGATCGGCGTCGCGGAAGATGCCGTTGGCAGGCGTCGTACGGCTCAGCGCGTCCACCGCCAGTACCACCGCCGCCGAGGTCCAGCAGCTCTTCTCCACCGGCCAGCGCTTGCCGTCGGCGAACACCAGACCGGTCCAGTACGAGCCGTCCGGGTCTCGCAGATGCTGCATGTCCGAGAGCAAAGCGGTCGCGTCCGCGACGTCACCGAGTGCATCGAGAGCCAAGACCAGCTCACAGGTCTCGGCACCGGTCACCCACGGGCGATGATCGACACAACGGATGCCCAGGTCGGTGACAACGAAGTCGTCCCACCGCTGGGCGATCAGTTCCTGCCCGGCACGGCCGCGGACGGCACCGCCGAGCACCGGGTAGTACCAGTCCATCGAGTACTCGGACTTCGGGGCGAACAGTTCGGGGTGGCTCTGCAGCGCGTGTCCGAGCCTGGTCTGCGCGGCCTCCCACGCCTCGGCCGGCTGGCCCAGTTCTTCGGCGATCGATACCGCGCATCCGAGTGCCTGATGGATGCTCGAGTTCCCCGTGATGAGAGCCTCGTGATAGATCCCCGGATACGTACCGGACGACTGATCGGGCAGTGGATATGTTGCGCCCCAGTAGATCTGGCCATTGGGCGCCTGGAACTTGATCACCAGGTCGATGGCCGAGCACACCATCGGCCACATATTCTGCAGGAACCGGTCATCACCGGTGATCAGGTAGTGATGCCACACCCCGACCGCCACGTAGGCGCAAAAGTTGCTGTCGGTGTTGTGGTCGGTCACCGTGCCCAGCACGGTGCGGATCGCCCACGAGCCGTCCGCGCGCTGGGTACGCCGCGACCATTCGTACGCCGCCTCTGCCTCGGCGATCAAGCCGGTGGCGCTGAGCGCCATCGCCGACTCGACGTGGTCCCAGGGGTCGGTCTGACCGCCCGGGAACCAGGGCATCGCGCCGGTGCTTTCCTGCATCGCCGCGATCGCCCGCCCGGTGGCCAGGCATTCTTCGGCGCTGATGAGGTCCGCGAGTTCAGGGATCGGCGTCATGCTCAGTCGGAGACGGAGCCGGAGCCGGACGTGGAGGTGGGAAGATCAGCCGGTTTGCGCAGGTAGATGATCACGCTCTTGCCGAAGACCGGGTTGAGCACCTGCTCGCCGACGCGGGTGAGCTTGGGCGCCGACATCATGTCCCACACCAGGAGCTTGTGGTAGGCCTTGACCAGTGGATTGTCGTTGTTCTCCACTCCCACAGCACATTTGAGCCACCAGTAAGGGGCGTGCAACGCGTGGGCGTGACCGGTGCCGGTCACCTCCAGACCCGCGGCACTGAGCTTCCCGGCCAATTCCGACGCCTTGTAGATGCGCACGTGCCCACCCTCGTTGGCGTGGTACTCGTCAGAGAACGTCCAGCACACTTTCTCCGGCCAGTACCGCGGAACGGTCACGGCGGCCAGACCACCGGGCGCCAGGATCCGGGCCATCTCAGAGATGGCGTCGGTGTCGTCAGGGATGTGTTCGAGGATCTCCGACATGAGCACCACGTCGAACTCCCCGTCACCGAAGGGAAGCCGCAGGGCGTCACCGACCTCGGCGCGGGCCTTGGCCGAAGCCGGTACCTGCCCCTCGGCGATCATCGCGTCGAACATCTCGGCAACTTCGGACATGTCGCTCTCGGACTGATCGAATGCGATCACATCGGCGCCACGCCGGAACATCTCGAACGAATGCCGACCCTGCCCCGCACCGATATCGATGGCCTTGGTGTTCGGTCCTACGCCCAGTCGATCAAAATCAACGGTTAGCAACGCTGCCTCCTCGAGCAAACTGATCGATCGCTTTTTGATAGTTCTCAGCCGTTTTCGCGGCGACCGCCGCCCAGCTGTAACGCTCTTCCACCCTTGCCCGGCCACCTTCGCCGAGGCGCGTGCGCAGCTCGGAGTCGTCGAGCAGTCTGCCCAGCGCCTCGGCCAGGGCACCTGAATCCATCGGCGGTACCAGCAGCGCCGCTTGTTCCTGCTCGCCCACCACTTCGGGGATCGCCCCGGCGCGGGTGGCGACCAGCGGTGTACCACAGCTCATCGCCTCCACCGCCGGCAACGAGAAGCCTTCATAAAGCGAAGGCACACAAGCAACTTCGGCCGATGCCAGGAGTTCGGCGAGCTCGTCGTCGTCCAGGCCGGACACCACCTGCACGCTGTCGCGGATGGACAGCTGGTCGATCCGGGTGTCCGACGGACCGCCCTCGACCAACTTGGACACCAAGACCAGTTCGACCTGCCGTTCCGCCCGCACCTTCGCGACCGCCTCGAGAAGGTACGAGACTCCCTTGAGCGGGGCGTCAGCACTGGCAACACAGACGATGCGCCCGGCGACCCGCTCCGGCGACGGCCGGAACTGTTCGGTGTTCACGCCCAGCGGGATGGTGGTGAGCCGGCCCTCCGGAATGGCGAAAGCCTTGCGGATGTCGACCTCACTGCTGCGAGATACCGTGAGCAGCCGGGGAATTCGCCGGGCGACCCGCCCCTGCATCCGCAGGAATGCATGCCAGCGGCGGGCCGTCAGCTTGCGCCACCCCTTGGCGGCCTTCACGGCGAGTTCGCGATCACGGGTGATCGGGTGGTGGATGGTCGCGACCACAGGCAGACCGCTGCGTTCGATCTGCAGCAGGCCGTACCCCAGGCATTGGTTGTCGTGCACCACGTCGAAATCGTCGGTGCGGCGGCGCAGGAGACGAGCCGCACGAAGACTGAACGTCAGCGGCTCAGGGAATCCTGCCGTCCACATCGTGAGCACCTCGAGGGCGTCGATCCAGCTCTTGATCTCCCACGGCCATGGCGTCCGGAACGGATTCACGTCGTTGTAGAGGTCGAGGCTCGGCACCTTGGTCAGGGTGACGCCGGCAGCGACCGCCTCATCGTCGAGATCGGGGTAGGGCTGCCCGGAAAAGACCTCGACCTGATGGCCCAGCAACGCGAGTTCCCGCGAAAGGTGGCGCACGTACACGCCCTGTCCTCCGCAGTGTGGCTTACTCCGGTAAGACAGCAGTGCTATGCGCATTGGGACCTTTCATACCGGGCCATTCTTGGCCGTAACGTTAGCTGCCCGGTACCTGCTTCGCTCACCGGCGAAAAAGGGGGCACACCGATGACGTCGGTCCTCTGACCGCGCCGCATGACCGCGACCACTAGGCCCTTGCCGCCGATTCCATCGCCTCGATACTGACGAACTTGATCCGGCGCCTTCCGGCTTCCTTGCCCGCGCTCCGTTCGGCGAGGTCGATCTTCTTCCATCCCGACCCGTCCACCCGGCCCGCGCCACGTTCGGCGATGAGATCCGGGATCTGCTCGCGCGACTTGGCCGGTTCGGAGAGTCTGCCCTCGGTGAAGTCGGCGATCACCGCCAACGCCGTCTCCTGACCGCAGATCCGGTTCATGCCGATGCCACCGGTAGCGCCTCGCTTGATCCAGCCCGCGACGTACACACCTTCCACGGGACTGCCACCGCGGGCGTCGAGCACGCGGCCCGACTCGTTGGGAACCACACCCTGGGCTCCGTCGAACGGCAGGCCGTCCAGCGGCAGCCCGGTGTAGCCGATGGCGCGCAACACCATGCCGGCCTTCAAATCGAACTCTTCTCCGGTCGGCGTGATCGCGACACGTCCCGATGCAGGCCTGGGTGATTGGCCCGCGTGATCGGCAGTTTCGTCGGGCGCATTCACGAACTCGTTGCGCACACAGCGGACGGTTTCGACGCCGTCCGACCCTTCGATGGCCACCGGTGAGACGAGGTATCGGAACACCACGCGCTTGTTGCCGTCGGTCGGGGTGCGTTGCGCGAACTCCTCGGCGATGCGCACCTTTGTTGCGATGGTCGAATCGAGGGTGCCGGCGTCGCGGGCTTCCTGGCTTGCGGCATCCAGCACGAGCTCGTCGGGGTCGATGATGACGTCGACCCCGGGCATGTCCCCCATCGCGAGGAACTCGGAGTTCGTGTACGCGCCCTGTGCGATACCGCGCCTTCCCAGCAGCACGACCTCGCGGACGTTGCTGGAGCGCAACTTGTCCAGCGCGTGATCTGCGATGTCCGTCTTGGCCAGCCGGTCGGGGTCATCGAGGAGGATCCGGGCGACGTCCAGCGCCACGTTGCCGTTGCCGACGATCACCGCGCGCTCGGCCGACAGGTCGAAGTCGCGGTCCGCGTGATCGGGGTGACCGTTGTACCAGGCCACGAAGTCGGTGGCGGCGATGGATCCGGGCAGGTCTTCACCGTCGATACCGAGGTGCTTGTCCGTGGATGCGCCATGGGCGTAGATGACCGCACCGTAGTGGTCCAGGAGCTCATCGTGGTCGAGGTGCTTGCCCACCTCCACGTTGAGGTAGTACTCAAACGTGCGCTTGGCGGCAGTGGCCGCGAACGTCTTCTCCACACCCTTGGTGGACGGATGGTCCGGCGCCACACCCGCGCGCACGAGCCCGTACGGCGTCGGCAGACGGTCGAACATGTCCACCTTGATGGCCGAGTGCTTCACGAGTTCTTCGGCGGCGTAGAACGCGGCGGGACCTGCACCCACGATCGCGACGTGGAGTTCCTTGCCTGCAGGCAGCGGGGGCTTCTTGCGGGGTGCGACCAGACCACCCGACACGTCGTGGTCGGTGTAGTAGTCGGCATTGATCTGCAGGTAACGCTCTTGGCCCTCGTCGAGCGAGTCGTCGGGGAAGATCGCCTCCACCGGGCACTCATCGATGCAGGCACCGCAGTCGATGCAGGTGTCGGGATCGATGTACAACATTTCCGCGCTGGCGAACTCGGGTTCATCCGGTGTCGGATGAATACAGTTCACCGGGCAGACACTGATGCAACTGGCATCGTTGCAGCAAGGCTGCGTGATCACGTGCGCCATACGCCTTCAACCTCAGTACTCTCGGCGTTCCCCGAAAATGGAACGTGTTCCAATTTTTACTTGAATTTACCTCAGCCGCCAATACCCGCCGAAGGCAAGCGTAGTTCTCTGCTCACAGGCGGCAACAATTCAGGCCGCCGACTGAGACACTTTAGGACGTCAGTCCCATTGGCGGTAGTGCCAACCCCGCTTCAGATGAAGCAACCTATGCTGCCCCTTTGGGATCGAGTCCTGCCCGAGGCTCATCCCGCAGCGGACATCGTCCCAACCGAAGGGAACCCGGTGAGCCCAGAGAAATCGACCATCGATCCGACCGACGTCGCGATGAATCCGGTAGATCTACCGGAACGCAAGGAAGGCGCGAGCTACTTCGAGTCGAACTACCGGGTGCGAACCGGTGATGTCGACCAGGAGATGCGCCTGCGCCTCGATGGCCTGAGCCGCTACCTGCAGGACATCGCCAACGACAACATCGAGGCGACGGCCTTTCACACCAGCGACCCCTATTGGATCGTGCGGCGCACCGTCATCGACGTGATCCGCCCCGTGTCGTGGCCGGGCAACGTGACCCTGCAGCGGTGGTGCGGCGCTCTGTCGACCCGTTGGACCAACATGCGCGTGCGGGTGACATCGGTCCACGAGACCAACCGCTTCAATCCCGAGCCCCGCGAGGACGGCCTGATCGAGACCGAGGCGTTCTGGATCAACGTCAACGACCAGGGCATGCCGACACGGTTGACCGACGAAGCCTTCGAGATGCTCAGTCAGACCACCGATGAGCACCGGCTGCGGTGGAAGTCGATGAACACCGCGCCGGTCCCGGAGGCATCGGACAGCGACCGCGTACATGTCCTGCGCGCCACCGACTTCGACCCGTTCAAGCACTTGAACAACGCCGCATACTGGGCTGCGGTCGAAGACGAGCTCCTCGACCACCCCGACCTCGTGGACGCCCCGCACCGGGCCGTCATCGAATATCTTCGGGCGGTCACACCGGCGGCAACGGTCACCATCCGGCGAGAGCGTGTCGGCGATCAGCTGCGCATGTGGCTGATCGTCGAAGACCAGGTGGCTGCGACGGTCACCGTCACCAAGCGACCCTGACCTGCTTTGCGGGGTTTACTGCCCGCCGCCGAGAAGCAGCTCCATGAGCTTGGTCGGCGCCGCGCAGGGGTCGCCGATCGGTGTGGAACTGCGGGGCTCGACCCACCAGGTGTAGACGCCGCGGTCAGGTGAACGGGCGGTCACGCCGCACGCGGCCGGACGGGCCGGATTGCGCTGCGTGAATGCCGTCACGCTGGCGACCTTGATGTTCTCGGTGGTGTAACCGAGCTCCTTTGCAGTCGACTTCTCGACCTCGATGTCGCCCCACTCGAACCAGTTGAAGGTGACGTCGGTGATGACCGGACCGGCCACCACCCAGCGGCAGATCGCGCCGAAGAATCCGGGTTCGGCAAGGGACCCGCCGACGGCCTTGCCGATGGCCTCCGGCGTCAGCATCTCGCACTCGTACATCAAGCCGTCGAACCGGTCGGTGTCGACGTTGCCGTCGGACGTGCCGTCGCCGCCACCGATCGAGGTGGCGTCACCGTCGACCGCGCGGGTGCATCCGGCCGCCAACGCGACCACTGCGAGCAGAGCCAGGAGCAGGGGAACGACTCTGCGGCGGCTCATTTCGCGTTCTCGATCGATTGGGCGGACAGGGTCTTCGCGGCGGCGCAGATGTCGTCGTCGGACGGGTTGCTCTGGCCGTCTGCGGGCAGGCCGTAAGAGATCGACCATTCGAAGAAGTCGGCCCCGAAAGCGATACCGATCTCGCAGATGCCGCTACTCGATCCCATGAAGCCACCGTGACCGTCGATGGTGATGTCCTCGACCGAATCGCGGGACAACTGAATGGTGGCGCGTTCCCGCCCGATGGGGCTGCCCCGGTACCAGTTGAAGGAGAACTGCGGTCCGAGTTGGTCTTGCGAGGTGACCCACTCGCACACCGACGGGTTGTTCACCGTGTTGGTGAGGCCGGCGACCTTGGTCACCCGCGCGACGTCCTCGGTGGTGACTCCCCCGCATTCACCGAAGAAGGGGCCCTCGCCGGCCTTGCCGGGTGCGCTCTCGGTCTCCGTGGTGGGGCTGTCGTCGTTCGAACCGCCGTCGGAGCAACCGGTCAGCACGAGCATGGCGGCCGCCAGCAGGACCACCACGTAGCGCAGCGGAGCTCGGCCTCGTCTCAGACCGGTTCCGGTCGGCTTGCCACCCCTGGAGTCCACAGGTTGCAGTGTAGAGATGCCGCCGCCGATGTCGGCGTGTGTCTGCCTGCCGCTTGTACCCACGCGACGTCAGCGTCCGCGCAGTCGGTCGGTCTCTCGCCGTTCCCGCTTGGTCGGCCTGCCGGCTCCGCGGTCACGTAACGGCAGCGCCGACAACAGTTCCTTGGGCGGTGGCGGAGGGCTGCGGTCGATCAGGCACTCGGCGGCCACCGACGGTCCGACACGTTTGGACACCACTCTGGTGACCTCGACGATGCGCTCACGTCCCGCTGCCCGAACCCGAACCTCGTCCCCGACGGCGACGTGTTGCGCGGGTTTGGCGGTGGTTCCGTTCACCCTGACATGCCCCGCCCGGCATGCCGACGCTGCCGCCGATCGTGTCTTGGTCAGCCGGACCGACCAGATCCAGCTGTCGACGCGGGTACTGGGCTCAGCCATGACGCCGGCCCTACCTGCGCAGCAGCGTCCAGGCCGCGCCGCCTCCCACGACAAGCCCCACGATGAGTGCGAGCCAGAAGTTCGTCAGCAACCACAGGACGCCGAACACCACGATCGCCGGACTGAGTGCGAACACCACCAGTCCGGGATGGGCGGCGACCGTCTGCCTCACGGCGTTGCGTCTGGCTGGGTCAATCTCTCTGCCCATGGTTCCTCCTCGACCTCACACCCCGGCTTGACGCCCGTGCGTCCGAGTCTACGAGCCCACGCTGTGTTGCTCGGGCGATGAGCGCAGGACCTCGACGTCGTCGAGTGCGTAGGGAGGCTGCCCGACACCCACGATGCGCACAGAGCCCCAAGGCGTGATCTCGGTGAGACGGGCCGGGACTCCGTCGCGTGTGTCGACGGCGACGAGGACGTCGCGGGCGCGGGCGTCTTTGAGCTCTCGGACTGATTCGCCGAATGCGATTCCGGCCCAGTGGTAATGGCCGTCGAGGGGGTCGAAGTAGCCGCCCACCCGGATGCGGCAGGCGACCGACTCGAGGTCGTGCTCGATGACGGCAGCGCCGTCGTAGATGTCCTCGTCGTCGTGCGCCGACCGGTAGTCGTAGTCCGCGGGGTCGAAGCGCTTCAGCTTCCGGATCAGCTTTCGTCCGCCGCCGTGGTTGGCCGCGGCGTATCCGGCCCACGACCGGGCGATGGGTGCCCGAACTCGCATCTCGACGGCCCCCGCAACGATGATCTCCTCGATCGCCGAGACGATGTAGCCGGCCGCCAGCCGCGCGGGTGCTGTTGCGTCCCCCGTGTAGAACACGTTGGGCTGCCGGGGATCCGCCACCCCCAGGAAGATGCCTGCCGGGGCCGGCGTCGACGTCACCACCACGCCGGCAGGGTGATCACCGCCTGAGTCTGTGGCCACCTCGATCTCCAACCGCGACGCCCGCAACAGATCACGGACGGCAACGAGTACGGGTCCGTTGCCCTCGAACCCCACCGTCAGCGCACTCATTCGAGAAATCCGGCCCGGCGCCACAGCCTGCGCGAGAACCTCGTCATGAGCCCGTTCTCCTCGAGGAAAGCGGCCAGGCTCGAGAACCCGACGATCTGCATCTGCTGGAAGTTCGGATTGCTTCGGGCCGCGGCCGTCGCCTCCTGCCGGTCGAGGCCGGCTCGCGCGTACATCGCCGAGTTGGTGAACAGATATTTGAAGCGCAGTGCGGCGAGACCATGCAGGTTGGCCGCCACGAATGTTTCCCAGCGGCTTCGTACGGCGCGACGACGGACCACCGCGTCACGGGCGAATCCGATGTGGCGGGATTCCTCGGTGACATGGATTCGCATCAAGCGAGACACCAGCGGCTGCAACTCGGGATCGTCGAGCATCTCGCGCTGCAAGGCGTCGAAGATCTCCTCTCCCACCAGCGCCGCGACCCATAACAGCGACCCCCGCATCGCGAAGGGCAGCATCGTCATGATCAACCGCTCCCACCACAGCAATCCGTAGGGTCGGGCGCCGCTCCGTTCGATGGCGCGCCCGAACATCACCATGTGCCGGCATTCGTCACCCATCTCGGTCAGCGCGTAGTGGGTTTGCGCCGATGCGGGATCTTCGGACAGGAGCCGTTGCAGCAGAGCCCGATTCAGGAGGTTCTCGAACCAGATCCCGACCGAGAGGATGTTGGCCATCTCCTGACGCGAGACCTCGATTCGCTGCTCCTCGGTGAGTCCGTTCCACAGTTCGGTGCCGTAGAGACTGCACACCCGCGGTGGGAGGAAGTACTTGGCCGGGTCGAGTGGGGCATCCCAATCCAGGTCGACGATCGGTGAATACGAGCGTTTGACCGAACCCGCCAGCAATCTGTTCGCGATGGCTTCTCGTGCTGGTGCTGACATCGAGCCTCCTAGCTCTCAGGTGATTCCGACGCTAGGCCCCTGTCTCGAATGTGTCAATGATCACTGTGCCATGCACCGGCGGCAACGGCGCCACCGATGCGGAGACGCGAAAACGCCCGCTCGTCTGCTGTTGAATGGGGGCATGTCCAGCGACGTCAGACCCGACCCGATCGCCGAGGCCCGGAAGAACTGGGAGAACGCCGGCTGGGGTGATGTGGCCGGCGGTATGCAGGCGGTGACCTCGGTGATGCGGGTGCACCAGATCTTGCTGGCGAGGGTGGAATCGGTACTCAAGCCCTGGGAACTGAGCTTCTCGCGGTTCGAACTCCTCCGGCTGCTGGCCTTCAGCCGCCGCGGTGCACTGCCCATCACCAAGGCGAGCGACCGGCTCCAGGTACACGTCACCTCGGTGACGCATGCGATCCGTCGCCTCGAGGAATCCGGTCTCGTCAGGCGGGTTCCGCACCCCACCGACGGCCGCACCACTCTGGTCGAGATCACCGAATCAGGCCGCACGACAGTCGAAGAGGCAACCATCGCCCTCAACCGGGACGTCTTCGGCGACGTGGGGATGACCGAGGCGCAATCGGCGGCATTGGTCAAATCGATCAATGCCGTCCGAAAGCACTCGGGCGACATCTGAGCGCTAGATCATCGAGCGCATCATGCCCTGGGGCTCACCGCCGAGCTGAGTGAGCGCCGACGCGTGGAAGATCGAACCCGGCACGTGGATGGCATGGGCGAGTCCGGCGTGCGCATCACGAAAGAACCTCTGCATGGGGAACTTTCGGTGCAGAGCGCCGCCGCCCGACCGAGCGAAGATCTCATCGACAGCTCGCACTGCGCGCCAGGCGGCAGCGGCCTGGGTGCGCCGTCCGATGGCGCGCTCGTCGAACGAGATCTCTTTGCCCGCTTCGGTCTTGTCGTAGAAGCGATCGACCGTCTCGAGCAGAGCGGCCCGCGACGCCGCGATCTCGGCTGCCGATTCACCGATTGCATAGAGGACGTACGGGTCCTCCTTGATCTTCTGGCCGGTGATCGCCACCCGATCGCGTTGCGCCGCAATGTGACATGCCAACGCGCCCTCGGCGATCCCGATCACGGCGGAGGTGATGCCGAGGGGGAACATGCAGCTGAAGGGCATCAGGTAGGTCGACTCGGTGCGACCGGCCGCCCGCGGCGCACTGCCGTCCATCACGTCGGCCGAATCGAGGGTCCGGTAGGTCGGGATGAAGGCGCCATCGACCACCACGTCCTTCGAGCCGGTGCCGCGCAGGCCCACCACATCCCACGAGTCGTCGATGATGGTGTAGTCGGCGCGCGGCAGGAAGACGTGCAGGATGGTCGGTGGCATCACCGGCTTACCGTCTGCGTCGCCCACGATCGCCCCGAGGACGATCCAATCGCAGTGGTCGGTGCCGGACGAGAACGACCAACGGCCTTTGAGTACGTACCCGCCGTCGACCGGCTTGGCCACACCCATCGGCGCATAGGGCGAGGCCACCCAGGTGTCGGGATCGTCGCCCCAGATCTCTTCCTGCACCTTGGGGTCGGCGAACGCCAACTCCCACGGGTGCACTCCGACGATTCCGGACACCCAGCCCGCGGCCCCGTCCATGGCCGCGACGCCCATGACCGTCTCGGCGAACTCGCGGGGATGGACAGCCAGCCCGCCGTGCTCGACCGGTTGCAGGAGACGGATCACTCCCGACTCCCGCAACCGCTGCGCGGAGGAATCCGGCAGGCGCATCAACTCGTCGCCTTCGACGCCCGCAGCGCGGATTTCTTCGGCATGTTCTTCGATCCGGTCGAGCACCTGACCCATGACCACTCCATTCGCAAGAAACTAGAACACGTTCTACTCTAGCGAACTCGAATGTCCCGACGAGGCGAAACGCTCTCCCGGGCTACGCGTTGTCTCCGAAGATCGACTTGACCTCCAAGAACTCCTCCATACCGAACTTGCCGAACTCGCGGCCGTTGCCCGATTGCTTGTAACCACCGAACGGTGAATCCATGGCCAGCGGGGCACCGTTGATGTGCACGGTTCCGGTACGCATCTTGCGGGCGACCTTGCGCGCGCGATCGGTGTCCGCAGACGAGACCATGCCGCCGAGTCCGTAGCTCGAGTCATTGGCGATGCGGACTGCGTCGTCTTCGTCCTGATACCCGATGAGGACCATCACCGGACCGAAGATCTCTTCGCGGGCGATGGTCATGTCGTTGGTGACGTTCGCGAATACCGTCGGTTTGACGAAGTAGCCGACGTCGACGCCTTCCGGGCGGCCCGGACCACCGACGACCACGTCGGCGCCCTCGTCGACACCGGTTTCGATGAGCCGTTGGATCTTGTCGAACTGAGCTTGCGAGACCACCGGTCCGATCTGCGTGTTCTCGTCCGCGGGCGACCCGACGACGATCTTTGCCGCCGTCTCCCTGGCGATCTCAGCTGCCTCGTCCATCCGGCCGGCCGGAACGAGGATGCGTGATCCCGCGTTGCACGACTGGCCCGAGTTGACCACCATCGCCGCGACATCACGCGCCACGGAGTCGGCGAGTGCATCGTCGTCGAGAATGATGTTCGCGGACTTGCCACCGAGTTCCTGCGCCACACGCTTGACCGTGGGAGCCGCATTCCTGGCCACCTCGATGCCCGCCCGCGTGGAGCCGGTGAACGAGACCATGTCGACCTCCGGGTGCGAGGACAACGCCGCACCCACGGTCGGGCCGTCGCCGTTGACCAGGTTGAACACGCCAGGCGGCACGCCCGCCTCGTCGAGGATCTCGGCGAACACCAGTCCGCTGAGCGGCGCGATCTCAGACGGCTTGAGCACCACGGTGCAGCCCGCGGCCAGAGCCGGGGCCACCTTGGCTCCGATCTGGTTCAGCGGCCAGTTCCAGGGGGTGATCAGTGCGCAGACGCCGACCGGTTCGCGGACCACCGTGGTGGAGTTGACCTTCTCCTCGAACTCGAAGTTCTTCAGTGCTTCCAGGCCGAACATGAGATGCCCCAGGCCGGCCGGAGCCTGCGCTCCCTGCGCGAGACTCACCGGAGCACCCATCTCGATGCTGACCGCTTCGGCGAGGTCGCCGAGGCGTCGCGAGTACACCTCGATGATCTTCTCCAACAACGAAATACGCTCTTCGCGGGTGGTCTCGGAGAACGTCTCGAACGCCTTGCGCGCCGCCGCAACAGCGTGTTCGACATCCTTCTCGTCACCGAGGGCGATCGTCGCGACGACCTCTTCGGTTGCCGGGTTGATGACGTCGAGGGTCGAGGTGGACACCGGGTCCACCCACTGTCCGTCGATGTAGAACTTCTGCGTGTGAGTTGGTGCCATGGGGGTGCTCCTCGGGATCGTCGGCGGGCGTCCCTCCCATCATTCACGCATCGACCGATTCAGCGGGCAGAACGGCCGTACTAGCGTTCGGTCGGTCGACTTTCCCGTACCCGAGGGGAGCGTTTCAACGCAACGCCTTGTGTCTCAGCGCAGCGTCTCAGCGCAGCGTTTCGATGATCGCGCTGAAGTCCTTACCGGCGTTGTCCTGCGCAAAGTCTGCGTACAGGGTGGCCGCGTGTTCTCCGAGCGGGGCGGTCGCACCGGTTGACTCCACCGCCGCCATCGCCAAACCCAGGTCTTTGTTCATCAGTGCGGTGGCGAACCCCGGCTTGAAGTCGTTGTTGGCTGGCGAGGTCGGCACCGGACCCGGAACCGGGCAGTTGGTGTGCACGGCCCAGCAGTTACCGGTGGCGCCGGTGATCACGTCGTACAACGCCTGCGCCTGCAGCCCGAGCTTCTCGGCGAGCACAAACGCCTCACCGATGGCGATCTGCTGCACGGCGAGCACCATGTTGTTGCAGACTTTCGCGGCCTGACCACTGCCGGGGTCGCCGCAGTGGATGACCTTTCCGGCCATGGGCTCCAAAATGGTCTGCGCGGCGACGAACGCTTCTTCGGTGCCTCCGACCATGAACGCAAGCGTCCCGGCGTCGGCACCCTTCACACCACCGGAAACCGGGGCGTCGATCTGCGCGAACCCGTGGTCGTCCGCGTGCTGGTGGATCTTGCGGGCGTCGTCGACCGAGATGGTGGAGCTGTCGATCAGCAGCGCACCGGTCTTGGCGCCGGGCAGGATCTGTTCGTAGCAATCGATGACAGCCTTGCCGTGCGGGAGCATGGTGATCACCACGTCGGCGTCGGCAACCGCCTCGATGCCCCCGGCGAACACCTCCACACCGTTTTCCTTGGCAGCCACGGCCGCCTCGGGCGACGGATCGTATCCGTGCACGGTGTGCCCGGCCTTGACCAGGTTCTTTGCCATGGGTCCGCCCATGTGGCCCAGACCGAGGAACGCGATGGTGCTCATAGGTATTGCCCCTTTGTCGACTTGTCCGCCTCTGCGCGGCCGATCACAACCCGCATGATCTCGTTGGTGCCCTCCAGTATTCGGTTCACCCGGAGGTCTCGGACGATTTTCTCCAGACCGTACTCACGCAGGTATCCGTATCCGCCGTGCAACTGCAGCGCCTGATCGGCGACCTCGAAGCAGGTGTCGGTCACATACCGCTTGGCCATCGCGCAGAGCTCGACCTTGTCGGGATGACCGGCGTCGAGTGCATCGGCGGCCCGCCACAGGATGAGGCGGGCGGTCTCCAGCGACGTGGCCATGTCGGCGAGGGTGAACCGGATGGTCGGTTCGTCGATCAGCTTGCCGCCGAACGCTTCTCGGTCGGACACGTAGGTGATGGCCTTGTTGTAGGCCGCCTGGGCACCCCCCAGCGAACATGCGGCGATGTTGATGCGACCACCGTTGAGTCCGTTCATCGCGATGCCGAAGCCTGTCCCCTCCACGCCACCGAGGAGATTGGCCGCCGGTACCCGCGCGTCCTCCATGATGACCTGAGCGGTGGGCTGCGCGTTCCAGCCCATCTTCTGCTCATTGGCGCCGAACGAGAGTCCAGGCGTGTCCGACGGCACGATGAACGTCGAGATCCCCTTGGGACCCTCCGCACCGGTACGGGCCATCACGATGTACACGTCAGAGACACCACCGCCGGAGATGAATTGCTTGACCCCGTTCAGCAGGTAGTCGTCGCCGTCGCGAACTGCCTTGGTGCGCAGCGCCGCCGCGTCACTCCCGGCCGCGGGTTCGGTCAGGCAATAGCTGGCGACGGCCTCCATCGATGCCATCTTTGCCGCCCATGTGGTGCGTTGATCGTCCGTGCCGTACGAGTCGACCATCCACGTGCACATGTTGTGGATCGACAGGAAGGCCGCCGTGGTGGGATCGGCCTTCGCCAATTCCTCGAAGATGCGCACGCCGTCGATCCGCCGCAGACCGCTTCCGCCCACGTCTTCGCTCGTGTAGATGCCCGCCATGCCGAGTTCGGCCGCCTCGCGTAGCTCCTCGACCGGGAAGTGCTTGCGCTCATCCCAGTCGAGGGCGTGTGGCTCGAGCCTCTTGCGCGCGAACGCCGAGGCGGTGTCGACGATGACCTTGTCATCGTCATCCATGTCGAAAGACACCGGCCGGTCTCTCAGTCCATGGTCGGGATGACGAACTCGGCGCCATCCTTGATGCCGGACGGCCACCGGGTCGTGATGGTCTTGACCTTGGTGTAGAACTGGATCGACGCGGGGCCGTGCTGGTTCAGATCACCGAATCCCGAACGCTTCCAGCCACCGAAGCTGTGGTAGGCCACCGGCACCGGAATGGGCACGTTCACACCGACCATGCCCACCTGCACACGTGCGGTGAAGTCGCGAGCGGCGTCGCCGTCCTGGGTGAAGATCGAGACACCGTTGCCGTATTCGTGCTCGGTCGGAAGGGCAAGCGCCTCTTCGTAATCCTTTGCGCGCACGATGCAGACGACCGGGCCGAAGATCTCGTCGAGGTAGATCGACTGATCCTTCTTGACGTGATCGAAGAGCGTAGGTCCGATGAAGTAACCCTCTTCGAGGCTCTCGCCGTCGAAGGTGAGGTCGTCGGTGGTGCGCTCGCGGCCGTCGATGACCAGCTCGGCGCCGGCGTCGACACCCTGCTGGATGTAGTCCTTGACCCGCTCGAGCGCGGCCTTGGTGACCAGTGGGCCGTAGTCCGCCTTGATGTCATGGCTGTGGCCGACGCGAAGTGCGTTCACCTTGTCGACCAGCTTGTCGCGCAAGCGGGTTGCGGTGGCCTCGCCAACCGGCACGGCCACCGAGATGGCCATGCAACGCTCGCCGGCACTGCCGTACCCGGCACCGATCAGCGCATCGGCGACCTGGTCGAGGTCGGCATCCGGAAGGATGATCATGTGGTTCTTCGCGCCGCCGAAGCACTGCGCGCGCTTACCGTTCGCGGCCGCGGTGGAGTAGATGTACTGCGCGATGTCGGAGCTGCCGACGAAGCCGAACGCCTGGATGTCCTTGTGGTGCAGCAATCCGTCGACGGCTTCCTTGTCGCCATGGATCACCTGGAACACGCCCGGCGGCAGTCCCGCCTCGAGGAACAGCTCGGCCAGACGCACCGGCACGGAGGGGTCGCGCTCGCTGGGCTTGAGGATGAACGCGTTGCCACAGGCCAAGGCGGGTCCGGCTTTCCACAGCGGGATCATCGCCGGGAAGTTGAATGGGGTGATGCCTGCGACCACACCGAGCGGCTGGCGCACCGAGTGCACGTCGATGCCGGTGCCGGCACCTTCGGTGAACTCACCTTTGAGCAGGTGCGGGATGCCGATGGCGAACTCGATCACCTCGACGCCGCGCTGGATGTCGCCCTTTGCGTCGGGAACGGTCTTGCCGTGCTCGATCGACAGCAGGGTGGCGAGCTCGTCCATGTTCTGACCGACGAGATCCACGAACTTCATCATCACGCGCGCACGGCGCTGGGGGTTCCAGGCAGCCCACACCTTCTGCGCCTCGACGGCACTGGCGACCGCGGCGTCGATGTCGGCCTGGTTGGCCATCGGCACGGTGGCCTGCACCTTGCCGGTGCTCGGGTTCATCACATCGGCGGTGCGGCCGCTTGTTCCGGGGTTGTGCGCCCCATCGATAAAGTGATCGATCTGCCTGGTCATGGGTACCTCACAAGTCATCTACTGCCGTGTTGTCCCCATCACTATATACTAGGACTTCCTAGTAATGCGAGCTCCAGCAGCAGATGACCTGTTCAGGAACTACCCGGTTTTGCGCCGGAACTGATGCGGGCCACCTTCAGGCCCGTGCTGGCCGGACGCCTTGGATGCCGAATCCTTGTGATCACCCGTGGGCAGATCACGATTCTTCTTGCGCTCCAATGCTTCTCGGAACTTACGCTTGGTCTCTGAATCTTCGGCCATCGACTGCTCCTTTGCTTGAACATCGTCTCCCGGAGCGTATCGAGCCGAGCCGACGATGTCAGGTGATTATCCCCGGGCAGACACGGTCCCCGCGCCGCGCCATCACGCAGGCCGCCAGGCGGCAAGATCCCCCGGCGGCACGGACTGTGAAGTTGACCCGACGATCGCTAAAATCGCTGATCGGGCACCCGGCACCTGCCGCGACATAGGGTACCCTCAGTTGCCGACGAGACCGGATGGAGAGAGAAGAAGATGTCTGTTGTGATCCTGTACGGCAGCGAGACCGGAACCGCCGAAGTGGTGTCCGATTCCATCTCCGACGTGCTGGCCGACAACCATGACGTGTCGATGTACGACATGTCCGAGTTCGCCGTCGAAGACCTCTCCGCCGAGGACTTCTACGTGGTGGTCTGCTCGACCTATGGCGAGGGCGAACTCCCCACCGGAGCCGAGCCGTTCGCCGAGGCCCTCGACGACGAAAAGCCCGCCCTCGATGGTCTCCGCTTTGCCATGTTCGGCCTCGGCGACAGCGTCTACGACGACACCTACAACCGCGGCGGCGAGATCATGGCCGAAAAGCTCACCGAACTCGGCGCCACCCAGGTGGGCGAGCACGGACGCCACGATGCGTCGTCGAAGGTGAGCGCCAAGGTGCAGGCGGCCGAATGGGCACAGCAGATCTCCTCGCTCATCTCGCCCGCGCTGCGCTGACGCGCCCCCCGACGCCGGCATTGATCGGCGACTTCGCGGCAGCTCCCGACAGGGACGATTACGCTGCGAACATGTCGACGAAGACGGTGTTGGACGACCTGGTGACGGCCCTGCCCGCGGGGGCGGTGGTCACCGATCCGGACATCGTCGCGGGCTACCGACAGGACCGGGCGTTCGATCCCGACGCGGGTACCGCGATGGCGGTGGTCCGCGCGACGAGCACCGAAGACGTGGTCGCGGCCGTGAAGTGGTGTGCGGCCAACGCCATACCGGTGATCCCCCGCGGAGCCGGCACCGGCCTGTCCGGCGGGGCCACCGCCATCGACGGCGGCATCGTCCTGACCACCGAGAACATGCGCGACATCACCGTCGATCCGATCACCCGTACGGCGATCTGCCAGCCCGGACTGCTCAACGCCGAGGTCAAGGCCGCGGTCAAGGAACACGGACTCTGGTATCCGCCTGACCCGTCGTCGTTCGAGATCTGCTCTATCGGTGGCAACGCGGCAACCAACGCGGGTGGCCTGTGTTGTGTGAAGTACGGCGTCACGAGCGACTACGTCCTCGGCCTCGAAGTGGTGCTCGCCGATGGGCGGGCAGTGCGTCTTGGCGGACCGCGGCTCAAGGACAGCGCCGGGCTGTCGCTGACCAAACTGTTCGTCGGCAGCGAGGGCACTCTGGGCATCATCACCGAGGTGACCTTGCGGCTGTTGCCCCCACAGCCGCCGGCGTCGACCGTGGTGGGCACCTTCGCGTCGGTGCATGCCGCCTCCGAGGCAGTCCTCGCGATCACGTCGACCATCCGGCCCGCGATGCTCGAGTTCATGGACAAGGTCGCGATCAATGCGGTCGAGGACCAGCTGAAGATGGGCCTCGACCGTACCGCCGGGGCCCTACTCGTCGCCCAGTCCGATGCGCCAGGCGCTGCCGGAGCCTCCGAGGTCGAGGTCATCGAGCAAGCATTCACCACCTGCGGCGCCACCGAGGTGTTCGCCACCACCGATCCCGACGAGGGCGAGGCATTCACCGCTGCGCGGCGGTACGCCATCCCCGCCGTCGAGAAGATCGGTCCCCTGCTACTCGAGGATGTCGGGGTTCCGCTGCACAAGCTGCCGGATCTCATCGATGGGATCGAGGCCATCGCCGCCGACCGGCGGGTGCTGATCTCTGTCATCGCCCACGCCGGCGACGGCAACACGCACCCGCTGATCGTGCACGATCCCAACGACCGCGACGAGACCGAACGTGCCAATCTCGCGTTCGGGGAGGTGATGGACCTGGCGATCAGACTCGGCGGCACGATCACCGGCGAGCACGGTGTCGGACGTCTGAAGAAGGGCTGGCTGCCCGATCAGCTGGGCCCCGACGTCATCGAGCTGACGCAGCGGATCAAGGACGCGCTCGATCCCGTGGGCATTCTCAATCCCGGGACGATGCTGTAACCGCGGGAGATCGGCGGGCGCCCGAGGTGTCACTGCCATTCAAACGAATTCATGATCTTTCGCGACCGATGTGGTCACGGTAACTTCTTGTGCATTCTGCTCGTACCGCCAAGGAGAAACCCCGTGCCGGCCTCCCGTTCGAACCGACTGCCCGCGACGATTCTGAGCATCAGCGCTCTCTGTCTCGGACTGCTCACCGCCTGCTCCGAGGATTCAGGGGAAGCCGTCCCCGCCACATCCGACTCGATTGCCACCCAATCCGAGACGGGCACCGAGTCGAAGTCCGGTACCGGCCAGTGTGGCAAGGACGCCCCCGCGGGTCCGGTTGCCGTGCCGGCCACTGACATCGACTTCGAGTCAGGCGAGGCCGCGTACACCGTGGTGCTGTCCGACGGCACCGACAAATGTGTGGTGGTGCAGTCGGATTCGGGTGGCGGCGAGTTCGGCACCGACAAGGAGGTCGACGTCCGGTTCGGTGACACATCGGCGGGGTTCTTGGTCACCGTCGACGGGGAGACGGCCGGTAATCTGCCCGCCGACGTTCCGCATCAGGTGAAGGACGCCTTCATGGGCTTGCAGGTCGACGGCGCCTACTTCGCCGACAGCATGCACAGCGGCTGCGAGGTCACCATCACGGGCTTCGATGCCGAGATGATTGCAGGCGAGTTCACCTGCGAAGACCTCGCCCTGTTCGACGGTGGACCCTTCAGCTTCGGCAGCACCGAGACACCACCTCCCCCGCCCACCGACATCTCCTTGGAGTCGGCGAACGGTTGGTTTGTGGTGCGCGCCTGACCTGGCTCACGGAAGTCTGCAGGCCTTGTATCTCTCTGCAGGGGTCGCAGTGCCGGTATCCGGACGAAAAGCCTGCGCCCGCAGGGGTTTCGCGGAAGCTACGACTCAGGCAAGGACTCCAGCAGGCGTAGCCACACTTCGCTGACCGTCGGGTACGACGGCACCGCGTGCCACAACGTGTCGACCGGAACCCGACCCACGATGGCGATCGTCGCCGCATGGACGAGTTCGTCGACCTCAGGACCGACGAAGGTGGCACCGACGATGACACCGGCAGCTTTGTCGATCACCAGCCTCGCCTTGCCGTGGGCGTCGTCGCGGAGCAGCCCGAATCCGGCCACCGACTCGAAGGCGATGTCGGCGATCGACACGTCGATCCCCTTGTCGGTTGCTTCGCGCTCGGTGAGACCGACGCTGGCAACCTGCGGGTCGGTGAAGATCACCTGCGGCACCGGAACTCCGTCGGGCACAACCGGGTCCGGGCGCCCGTCGGCACGGGCGGCGATCAGCCGACCCACGTTGCGGGCCTGATACTTGCCCCAGTGGGTGAGCGCCGGGCCCTCGGACGCGTCGCCGACGAAGAAGAGCCACGACGCATCGGCATCGACGTCGTCCAGCCCGATGCCGCTGCGGGCAGGGCGGCGTCCGGTCGCCACCAGCACTTCATCGGCGGTGATCTCCTCACCACCGGCGACCACCGTCGCCGGGTCACCGTGGATGCGGCCGATGCCGGTGTCCGCGGAGACCGGTCGGCGCACCTCGGTGATGTCGACGTGCTGACGCACATCGATGCCCGCGGCGGTCAGCGCCTCGGCCACCATCTCACCGGCAAAGGGTTCGGTCTTACCCAGCAGCGATCCGCGCGAGAGCAAGGTGACCTTGCTGCCCAGCGCCGCCATCCATGTAGCGGCCTCGCAGGCCACCACCCCGCCGCCGACCACGACCAAAGAGCCCGGGATCTCCCTGACCCCGGTGGCATCCCGGGACGTCCACGGCTGTGCGTCGGCGAAGAGTTCGGGGATCACGGCGGTGCTGCCGGTGGCCACGATCACCGCCAGGCGCGCACGGACCGTCTGACATTGGCCCCCGTTGTCGACGGTCACGGTGCGCTCGCCGGAGATGACCCCGTGGCCCCGCAGGACGGCGATGTCGAGGCTGTTCGCCCACTTCTCCTGTCCCCCGTCCTCGTACTGGCTCACCCAGGTGTCGCGGCGACGCAGCAGTTCCTCGGGGTTGAGTTTCTCGCCGACCTTGATTCCTTCGAGGTTGGATGCCGCGGCATGTACTTCGATCGGACGGAGCAGTGCCTTGCTCGGCATGCAGGCCCAGTAGGAGCACTCCCCGCCGAGCAGTTCGTGTTCGACGATGGCGGCGGTTCGGTCAGAACCGGCGGTCGCGTACTGCGCGGCGACCTCTCCTGCGGGGCCGCCTCCGATGACGATGACGTCGTACTCGGTGATCGAACTGTCTGTCTCCGCGGTCGATTCAGTCATCACCCCACCCTGCCATCGCGGGCGGGCCGGTTCCAGTCCTCACGTGCCCCGGATGGCGGAGTGCCGGGCCAGCTCGACCACCGCGACCACCATGACCACGAGCGCCAGCCCCACCACCCCGGCCTCCCACACGCTGACCGAGATCCGCTCGGAGAGAAGCGCCATGCCCAGCGCCATGGCCACCGCCGGCTCCATCACCGTCATCGCCGGGAACGACGTCTGCAGATCGCCAGAGCCGAAGCCACGCTGCTGGGCGTAGATGCCGGCGGCTATGACGATGAGCAGCAGGTAGATCTCGAGATGAAGTCCGACCCGGGGCAGATCGTCGGTGGCCTGGCCGATGACGGCTTTGATGAGCAGCGCCGAGATCCCGAACAGAGCTCCGGCGGTGAGCCCATAAAACAGCGACCGCATGTGGTTGTTGCAACTCTCGGCCGCGATCACCAAACCGGCGAGGCATGCGAGCACGGCCACCACCGTGAGCACGAAGAACATGGGGTCGGGTCGGCTGTCGGAGGATCTCGGTGAGGCCAGGCAGAGGAACACGGCCACACAGCAGGTCAGCGCGCCACCCCACGCCCATTCGGTGCGTGTGGGCCTGCGATGGTCGAACCACGCTTCGAGCGGCAGCGCGAACAACACGGCCAGGACGAGCAACGGCTGGACCAGCAGGATGGAGCCGAGACCCAGGGCTGCTGCCTGTAGGGAGAATCCGCACACCGCCAGACCGGCGCCGAGCCACCATCCTGGTGTGATGGCGCCACTGGCCGCCGATGCACGTTGCCGGAAGACCGTCCCGGTGGCGATGAGGCAGGCGGCAGCGACCGCCAGTACCGCCGACATGATGTTCTGCACAGGCGACTAGTGGTCGGTCGGGCCCATTGCCGACCCTCCGGGAGCAGGGGCGGGCGCTTTGGGGAACGCCACTTCGAACTCGGTCTCACGCTCGGCTGCGTGCCTCGCGAGCACGAACACCGCACGCAGCATGATGACCAGCGAGAGCCCGGCGATGATGCCGTCGATGATGTTCACGTCGACACTTTCACCGAGCAGCACCACGCCGAGCGCCATGGCCACAGCGGGCTCCATCACCGTCATCGCCGGGAACGACGTCTGCAGATCGTGGGCGGCGAACGCGAGCTGCTGGGTGACCACCGAGGCGGTGGCGACAAGCAGGATCAGGTAGATCTCGGGGTGGGTCAAGACCTCCACGACGCTCTCCCCGAGCTGGGTCACGACCGCTTTGAGGAGAAACGCCTGCACTCCGGTGAGCAGACCCGACGCGGATCCGAACAGCAGTGCCCGGTGGTGGGGTGACACGAGCCGAGCCGCGACCACCAGACCGATGAGTACCGCGACCACCACGACGATGGTTCCTGCCAGGGTTCCGGCCGACACGTTGTGTCCCCCGGCCTCCGGTCTGGCGATCACCACGAACGCGGCGATGCAGACGGTGAGGATGATGCCCCACTTCCACTCGTGGAAGTTGAGGCGGCGGTGGTCGAGATAGGCCTCCATCGGCAGCGCGAACAGCACCGACAGCACGATCAACGGCTGCACCAGTAGCAACGAACCGAGGCCGAGCGCGACCGCCTGCAACGCGAACCCGGCGGCCGCGATCAGAACTCCGAGCCACCACCGTTTGGTGATCCCCCCCGACGCCGTCGAGGAGCGTTGACGCACGAGTGTCCCGGTCGCGACGAGGAGCGCCGACAGAGTCGCCAGCAGCGCCGGGAGGAACAAGTGCACTTTGCCGACAATACTTGCCGGATCCGGGGGCGAGCGTGCTCTCGCGGTGGGAGTGTGAGCGAGTCGATCACGACGACAACAAAACCTCGGTGACGGCGACGCGAACTCTGGACTATTGGGTACTCGAGTCGTGCGGGTCACCCGAACCCGACCGATAATCGACATGCCCTGTCCGCAAACACCCAGAAGGTGCGCATATGACGTTGGCCGGATACACCGATTCCGAACTCGAACTCGATCTGCGGTGGTGGTCCGCGACCAACTACCTGACGGTTGCGCAGATCTATCTGCAGGACAACGTCTTACTGCGCGAGCCGCTCAGCGTCGAACACATCAAGCCCCGACTGCTCGGCCACTGGGGTACGAGTCCGGGGCTCGCGATGGTTTACACCCTCCTCAACCGGCGCATCCGCGAGACCGATTCGAAGTGGCTGTACATCACGGGCCCCGGGCACGGTGGGCCCGCTCTGGTGGCAGCGACCTACCTCGAAGGCACCTACAGCGAGATCTATCCGCACGTGTCCCCGGATGCGGATGGCGTCCGAGCGCTGTGCAGGCAGTTCTCCACGCCGGGTGGTATCCCGAGCCACGTGAGTGTGCAGACACCGGGTTCGATCCACGAGGGCGGCGAACTCGGGTACGCACTCATCCATGCCGCGGGCGCCGCCTTCGACAGCCCCGATCTGGTGGTCGCGTGTGTCGTCGGCGACGGTGAGGCCGAGACCGGCCCCCTGGCCGGCTCGTGGAAGATCCCGGCGTTCCTCAATCCGGCCCGTGATGGTGCGGTGCTGCCGATCCTGCACCTCAACGGCGCAAAGATCGCCAGTCCCACAGTCTTCGGCCGGAGCAGTGACGACGACATCGCGGCGTTCCTGTCGGGCCAGGGCTGGGAGCCCATCTTCGTCGGCGGTGACGACCCCCATGCGGTGTTCCCGGCGATGGCTCAGGCGATTGCGAACGCGCACGACAAGATCGTCGAGATCCAGAAGCTCGCTCGGGAAGGCGACCCGTCCGGCGACAAGTGGCCCGCCATCGTGATGCGTACCCCCAAGGGCTGGACGGGACCGCACGAGGTGGACGGCAAACTGATCGAGGGCACCCACTGGAGTCATCAGGTCCCGCTGTCGGGGGTGAAGGAGAATCCCGAGCACCTCGCGCTCCTCGAGGAGTGGCTGCGCTCGTACAAGCCAGACGACCTGTTCGACAAGTCGGGTGCACTCATCGACGACCTCGCCGACCTGGCACCCAGTGGTGAGCTTCGGATGGGTGCGACGCCGTATGCCAACGGCGGCCGAGCACTGGTCCCCCTCAAGATCCCGCCGCTCGAGTCGTACGCCCTCGACATCGAGGCCCCCGGCGCACTCGCCTACGAGACCACCAAGGTGCTCGGCGAGCTGATGCGCGACATCTACCGCGACAACTCCGATGCGAACCACGGCGGATCCTTCCGGTTGTTCAGCCCGGATGAGACAGCGTCGAACCGGCTCCAGGCGGTGTTCGAGCAGACCGACCGCTGCTGGCAGTTGCCGACCAACGAGAACGACGACAACCTGTCGCCCGAGGGCCGCGTGATGGAAGTGCTCAGTGAACACCTGTGCCAGGGCTGGCTCGAGGGTTACCTGCTGACCGGGCGCCATGGTCTGTTCGCCACCTACGAGGCTTTCGCGATGGTGAGCGTCTCCATGCTGGTGCAGCACACCAAGTGGTTGCAGCACGCGGCCGAGCTGCCGTGGCGCGAACCGGTGGCATCGCTCAACGTGCTGCTCACCAGCACCTGCTGGCGTAACGACCACAACGGATTCAGCCATCAGGGGCCGGGCCTGATCGATGCCGTCATCCCACTGGCCCCCGGCGTGGTGCGAGTTTGGCTGCCACCGGATTCGAACACCCTGCTCTCGGTGGCCGACCACTGCTTCCGCAGCCGCGACCACGTCAACGTCCTCGTGGTCGACAAGCAGAAGCACCCTCAGTATCTGACCCTCGAACAGGCACACAAACATGCCGAGGCCGGCGCATCGATCTGGGAGTGGGCCGGTACCGAGGGCGAGACCAACGACGCGGACCCCGAGCAGCCCGACATCGTGCTGGCCGCCGCGGGCGACGTTCCGACCGAAGAGATTCTGGCCGCTGCACACCTGCTGCGTGAGTGGGTTCCCTGGTTGCGCGTCCGCGTGGTCAATGTCGTCGACCTGATGGTGCTGTTGCCCCAGGATCAACATCCACATGGGCTGCCCGAATCGAAGTTCCTGGATCTGTTCACCGCAGAAACCGATGTGGTGTTCGCTTTCCACGGCTATCCGAGGGCCATCCACCAGCAGCTGCACGGCCGCACCCGCGCCGACCGGTTCCACGTTCGCGGCTTCATCGAACAGGGCACCACCACAACTGCTTTCGACATGGTGGTGCAGAACAAGATGAGCCGGTACCACCTGGTTCTGGAAGCCCTGCGCAGAACCCGTCGCGTACCAGAACGCAGCCAGGAGCTCGCCGAGTTCTGCCGGTCGCAGCTACAGCGCCACACCGAGTACGTCACCACCCACTTCGAGGACATGCCGGAGATCCGCGAGTGGAAGTGGTCTTAGAGTCCATCGTCGGGGCCGTCCAGATCGCCGGTGCGTTTCTCGGCCGACCTTCACGCGCCGTCCGTGCACGTTTCGGGGCAACCCCGGCCGAGGCTGAACGGACGTTCCCGGGCGACGAGCTCGTACCGATCCCGTCGTGGTCGTACACCCATGCGATCGACGTGGCCGCGACGCCGGAACGGGTATGGCCCTGGCTGGTGCAGATCGGCCAGAGCCGCGCCGGTTTCTACAGTTACCGCGGTCTGGAGAACATCGCGGGCTGCCGGATACACAACACCACCGAGATTCGGCAGGAGTTTCAGAACCTGGCGATCGGTGACGAGGTGAAGCTCCATCCCCGAGCGCCCGGCCTCGAGGTCAAGGCTGTCGAACCCGGCCGGTCGCTCGTGCTGTTCGGAGGCACTGCAGGATCAGCCGACGCGTCGGTGTGGGCCTTTCACCTGGTCGATACCGGCGACGGCCGCTCTCGGCTGATCGAACGCGGACGCTACGCCCACGGCGACCGGTTCGGGAGCCGACTGGCGTTCGGGCCAACTCTCCTGGAGCCGGTTTCGTTCGTGATGTCGCGGAAGATGTTGTCGAGCATCGCCGAGCTCGCGACCATCGTGCCTTGACCGGGACCATGCCGCCGATCCGCGTGCGCGATGCGATCATCAGCCACCTCGTCGGCGCGTCAACTAGTACTCGGACGGCAGGTGGGGCACCCTGGGACAGGTGAGTGGTCTATCCCTATCGGCGCAGGCGGCCCTGCGTGATGACCTGGAGCGTCTGATGACGCTGCAGCGTGATCAGATCGACTGGGCCTGCTCGAACATCGACTCCATCAAAGAACTTGTTGCCTTCGGACTCGACGAAGTCGTCGAGCTGCGTGAGTTGGCCGAGCTCGAGTGGGACCGGGGAAACGAAGAGATCGCCCAGCACCTCGAACAGGAAGCATCCGCCTGGAATCACACGGTGCGGCTCCTCCGTGCCGCGCTCTCCCGGTGCGGAGCGGATGAGTCGACCGGTCGGCATCGTAAGGTTTCCTGACAGGCGAACGCGGTGACGCTACCGTCGACCTCGTGGCACGAACACTGATCCTCATGCGGCACGGCAAGTCTGCCTATCCCAGCGGTACACCCGACCAGGAACGTCCGCTCGCCGAGCGCGGCCGGCGCGAAGCAGCATTGGCAGGCCGGTGGATGGCCGACGACGCACTCACGGTCGATGCCGTCCTGTGCTCGACCGCGGTCCGTACGCGCCAGACGTTGCAGCACACCGGTATCGACGCACCGGCCACATTCGTCGAAGACATCTACGGCGGAGACGCCGATGACGTGTGCGAGGCGATCAGGCTCCACGCGCCCGCGGACGCCGCCACGATATTGGTGATCGGGCACGAGCCCGGGATGCCGGACACGGCGATGACACTCGACCCGGCAGCGCACATTCCACGCTTTCCCACGTCCGCGTACGCGGTTGTGGAGACCGAGACCGCGTGGGACCAGCTGGGTCTGACGCCGGACTCGACGGCGCACATGACCCGGCTGGCCATACCGCGGGAATGAGTCTGCCGGCGCCTATTTGACCAGTGCCCGTTCGAGCACGGGCGCGAGATCGAGACCGGTGGGCAACGTGCCGTATGCGCCCGCCCAGTCGCCTGCGAGACGGGTGGCCGCAAAGGCTTCCGCCACAGCCGGATGTCCGTGCCGCAGCATCAGCGAGCCCTGCAAGGCGATGCAGATCGACTCGGCGATCCTGCGTGCGGTCGGCTGGCCTGCCTCTCCCAGCTGGCTCTTCAGGGAGTCGAGGTAGTTGTCGTACCGGGTGTCCATGCCGGTCGCCGACTCCAATTCGTCGAACAGCGCATCCACCGACTTGGGTGCCGTGGCCATCGCACGCAGCGTGTCGAGGGCGCTGACGTTCCCGCTGCCCTCCCAGATGCCGTAGAGCGGTGCTTCGCGATAAAGCCGCGGCATCCCGGAGTCCTCGACATAACCGTTGCCGCCCAGGCACTCCATCGACTCGGCGACGTGCGCGGTTGCCCGCTTGCACAACCAGTATTTGGTCGCGGGCAGCCCGATACGTCGCAGCAGGGCCTCGGTGTCGTCGCCGCGTTCGGCTGCGTCGGTGGCCCCCGCCATCCGCATCGACACCATGGTGGCCGCTTCCGCTTCGATCGCGAGATCCGCGAGGACGTTCCGCATCAACGGTTGATCGATCAGGTAGTCGCCGAACACCTTCCGGTGCTGGCTGTGGTGCATGGCCTGGGTGAGCCCGACACGCATGTTGCCCGCACTGGCCAGCGCACAGTCGAGCCTGGTGAGGTTGACCATCTCGATGATGGTGCGAACACCGCGTCCCTCCTCGCCCACCAACCATGCCGTCGCACCGTCGTATTCGACTTCCGACGACGCGTTGGCGTGGTTGCCGAGCTTGTTCTTCAGTCGTTGCAGGCGCATCCGGTTGCGGCTGCCGTCGGGCAGTACCCGGGGCAGGAAGAAGCACGAGAGTCCACCGGGAGCTTGGGCGAGCACGAGGAACAGGTCGGACATCGGGGCGGACGTGAACCACTTGTGCCCGGTGAGCGTGTAGGAGCCGTCTGAATTGGGTTGAGCTGCTGTCTGGTTCGCACGGACATCGGAGCCGCCCTGCTTCTCGGTCATCGACATCCCGGCGATCACACCGGACTTGCCGGCCGGGACCGACAGGTACGGATCGTAGGTTCGGGAGGTCAGCAACGGCTCGTAAGTGGCGGCCAGGTCGGGGTTGTGCCGCAGCGCCGGCACCACGGCGTAGGTCATCGAGATCGGGCAGACGTGACCCGCCTCGACCGTCCAGACCCCGAGTTTGGCGGCCCTCACCACGTGCGCGCCGGCTCGACCGTCGGCCCAGGGTGCTCCGTGCAGACCGTGCGTCACAGCGACATCCATCAACCGGTGGTAGGCCGGGTCGTACTCGACCTCGTCGACACGGTGACCGTACCGATCGTGCGTTCGCAGTATCGGCTGGTTCCGGTCGGCGAGTTCCCCCCACCGTTGAGCCTCCTCACCGGCAGCGATGGCGCCCAGTTCGAAGACCTCGTCGGCGCCCCAGCCACCACCTTCGCGGACCAGCGACTCCGACAGCGCCGGGTTGGTCGCCGGGTTGTATCCACTGAGCAGCGGAACTTGATTGATCACCTCGTGCGTATCGGTCATCAATCAATGATGCGCCTCGGGGAACCCGACGTTCACAGGAATCCTCACCTGGGCCGATACTCGGATCGCCCGGCCATGGTGCCATGGCAGCCGGCCTTGGATGAGCGCCGGCCCCGCGTTCTGTCCATACTGGACAAAACCCACCACCGTCGGACACGATCCGGCGGGTATCAGGAGTATGCAGTGCAATTTTCAGCACACGACGTTGCTGTCGCGCCATCGACGGTCTGCATCGTCGCGACCCAGCTCCACGACCGGTTGTGATGGCCGAGCCAGATCTCGTCGAGCCAGTTCCCGGGGCGTCTCGCAACCGCGCACTCTTCGTGGTGCATGATCACGACCGCGACCGCGGAGTCGCTGATACGGGGACCCTGCGCGACCACGTCATCGACCGTGGCTACGACGTGGAGGTCGTGCACCCGTCCGGAGATCTACCGGAGGTCGCGGGGTTCGATTTCGCTGTCGTGATGGGTTCTTCGGAAGCGGCATACGACGATTCCGTTCCCTGGCTGGCGGCCGAGATCGGCTACCTACGTGCTGCCCTCGCCGCGAACGTACCGATTCTCGGTGTGTGCTTCGGTGGCCAGCTGCTCAGCCGGGTTCTCGGCGGAAAGGTCAAGCGGTCGGACCACCCCGAGCACGGTTACGTCACCGTCGACACCGTTGCGCCCGAACTGGTTGCACGCGGGCCGTGGATGCAGATGCACTACGACCGATTCACCCTCCCCCCCGGTGCTCGCGAAATCGCCCGCAACGGAGCAGCGTTGCAGGCCTTCACATTCGGTCGGAACCTGGGCGTTCAGTTCCATCCGGAGATCTCACCGGCGGTGTGGGCCACCTGGCAGGCGAGCTGGGCCGCCGGCCGCGAGGGTCAGCTGGTCGTCGAACGCGGTATCGACCTGGACAAGATCACGGCTGAGATCGCTGCTCGCGCGGCCGAATCGAAAGAGAACTGCGCGACCTTGCTCGACGCCTTCCTGAAACTGGCTCACGCACCGGTGTAGGGCGGCACGTCCAGGCAGGGTGCGGGTCTGGGATGCGCGGGGTCGAGGGCGTTGAGCACAAACGCCGAACTGCGCTGGTTGGACACGATCGACAGATGATCTGAGCGGTCCCGCGAGCAGGTGTCCTGCACAACGATGTTGGTGACCTCGATGCCGGGCGGCCCGGCCAGGATGCCGCTGGTGTACGGGGTCACGAGCTGGTCGTAGCGGGTGACGATGTTCGTGTAGTCGATGCCCGCGACGTAGGGGCCATCGGGGGCATCGATGGCCGCCGCGAAGTCACCGTCGCCGGGTGCAGCGGTGCAGTCAGGGCATTCGGTGTCGGGTACTGCTGCGGGCGGCAATCCCAATCGGTCGGCAAACATCTCCACCAACTCCGACCGGCCCTCGCCGTCGCCGTCCGACCCCTGCCAGTACGGCGCGAGCGACACATACTTGTCGATCTTTCCCGCGCCCCCGTAGTACTTCGCCCAATAGGTCGGGATCTGTGTGCCCTGCGAATGACCCACGATGTCGACCTGCGCGGCGCCCGTTTTCGCCAGCACGTTGTCGACGAACACCTTGAGCTCCCAGGCACTGACGTCTTTGGCGCCCAGCCCGCCGATCCGCGACAACGGCCACTGCTGCGACAACTCGCCATAGGTGAGCGCGAACACGCAATAACCCTCGTTCTTGAGCACCGGCACCAACGAGATCCAGTTGGTCTGCTGACTGCCCGCGGTGCCGTGGACCAATACCACCGGATCGGGGTGCTGAGCAGACGGCTTGCATGCGTAATCGTTGGACCCGGGCAGCGAGCCATTCGGGTTGGCGAGTTCGGCGGGTATGCCGGCCAGGAAGTTGTACTGCACCGGCAGCGGAGCCGCCTGCGCGCTCGGCGCCAGACCGACAGTTATCAGCCCAACCAAGACCGATGTCACCAACGCCTGCCTGAACCACCGCATGTGATGCCCTCCCGCTCGCCGATCTCTGCCCGGAAGTTAGCACCGAAGCGGTGCGGGCACCTACGGGTCGGGCGGAATGTTTTCTGTGGGCATCACCAGATCAAGACGCACACCCAACAAGCGGATCGGGCGGTCCAGCTCGAACTTGTGCAGCACCTCGAGCATCGCGGCCTCGATCACGGTGGCGTCGGTGGTCGGGGCGGGCAGCTTCTTCGACTTCGTCCGGGTGTAGAACGTCATGGTCCGAACGGTCACGGCCACCCGGAAAGCCACCCGTCCCTCAGAGATGACCTGCGCCAACAGTTCCCGGGTCAGCTTGCGGATCGCCTCATCGATGTCGGCGCGGGCGGTGAGGTCGGTCGGGAAGGTCTCGACCTTGCTGTGCGACCGCGGAATGTACGGTTCGGCGCTCACCTCGATGTCGCCGCCACCACGCGAGAGCAGGTACAGCCAATTGCCGAGGTGGGGTCCGAACTCGGCCACCAGCCGCCCGACATCCTCTGAGGCAAGCTGGGCAACGGTATTGATCCCCAGCCTCTCCAGTTTTGCTGTCGTCTTGGGACCGACGCTCCAGAGGTCGCCGACACCGCGCTCCCCCATGATGGGCATCCAGTTCTGGTTGTCCAGGGTGAAGGCGTGCTCGGGTGAGCGTTTGGCGAATCCGGTCGCCATCTTGGCGCGCTGTTTGTTGTCGCTGATGCCGACCGCCGACGACAGCCCGCGCTCATCGAGAACCCGCTGTCGAACGGCCTGGGCCAACTCGGTGATGTCGAGACCGGTCTCCGATGCCGGAACGCCCAGGAACGCCTCATCCCACCCGATCACCTCGACGGGATATCCGAAGTCTCGAAGCGTCTGCATCACCTCGGCCGATGCCTCGTCGTACGACGTGTGGTCCAGGGGCAGATAGATCGCCTCGGGCATCTTGCGAAATGCGGACCGCAACGGCATGCCGGCCCGTACCCCCTGATCACGGGCCTCGTAGGACGCGCACGTGACGACCTTGCGCGGTTCGGTCGGGTCACCGGTCCCGCCGACGATGACAGGTGTGCCGATCAGGTCCGGGTTCCGGCGACGCTCCACCGACACCTGGAACTGGTCCAGGTCGACGTGCAGGATCGCGCGGAAGCGCCGGATCGGTGGTGTGGTCATCGTGCCCGACGATATGCGACGGACGACCCCGGCGGAACCTTACGTTTCCCCCCGGCACCCGCCGGGCTAGGAACCGATGAATTGTTCGCCGGAGATGGACGTCGACGGCGTGCCGTCGACACCGACGGGGATGTCGCCTTCGATGGTGGTGCGGTAGAGCACACGGGTGACGTCCAGGTGGTTGATGTCCCCCGGAGCCAGGTGCGCGGTCGCCCGGTTGTCCCACACCGCAATGCTTCCCGTCGACCAGCGGAATCGCACCGTGTAGGCCGGCCGAGACACCTCCTCGAACAGCAGGTCGAGCAGGGCATCGCTCTGTCGTCGGCTGTAGCCGACGATCCGGCTGGTGAATCCCGGTTGCACGAACAGGATTCGCTCGCCGGAGACCGGGTGCACGCGGACCACCGGGTGTTCGCTGATCAGCGGCGCCTTGCTGACCTTCTTGCCGTAGGAACTCTCGGCCTTGAAGATCGGGTGGCGGCCACCGAAGCGGTGCTCGGCCCGAAGGCCGTCGACGAGTTCTTTGATCGACTCGGGCAGTCCGTCGTACGCGGCTGCGAGGTTGGTCCAGCTGGTATCTCCGCCCCGCGCCGGCGCGATGGCCGACCGCAAGATACTGACGGCCGGAGGGTTCACCAAAGCCGTGACGTCCGTGTGCCATTCGTTGGTGTAGCCGGCCGCCTTCACGCCGAACTTGCGCTCGTAGTCTCGGTTGTCGATTGCCAAGATCTCGGGGAACTCGGTCGGGGCGTCGTCGTCATAGGGGTGCGAGGCGGTGACGGGGCCGAAGGTCCGTGCGAAGGCGATCTGCTCGGCATGGCCGATCTGCTGGTCCCGGAAGAACAGCACCTTGTGGCGATGCAACGCGTCGATCACTGCGGCCGACTGATCATCGTCAAGGGGCCGGCGCAGGTCCACGCCGCTGACCTCGGCTCCGATGTGCCCGGCGACCGGCCGGAACTCGAGGGTGGTGCGGGTGACGGGTTGGGTGATTGTCATGGCTGTGGTCCTCAGGTCGGGGGGTCAGGCACTCTTCTTGGCGAGAAACAGTTCACCGGAGACGGATCGGGACCTTCGGCCACCAACCCCTTCGGGCACATCGCCTTCCACCGTCGTGCGGTGCAGCACCCGCACCACGTCGAGATGGTCGAGATCGGTGGGCGCCTGATGGATGGTGGCGCGGTTGTCCCACACCCCGATGCTGTCGGGTGTCCAGCGAACCCGAACCGTGATGGCCGGGTTGGTGATCTCCTCGAACAGCAAGTCGAGGATGCGATCGCTCTGGGAGGGACTGACTCCGAGGATCCTGCTGGTGAAACCAGGGTTGACGTAGATCAGTTTCTGACCGGTCACCGGGTGCACACGAATCACCGGATGCTCACTGATGATCGGGGTCTGCTGGGTCAGCGACTCGGCTTCTGATCCCTTCTCCCAACGCTTTTCGCGTCCCCCGAATCGGTTCTCCGCGTACAGACCTTCCAGGAAACGCTGGAGCGAGGCGGGCAGGTTGTCGTAGGCGGCACCCAGGTCTGCCCAGGTGGTGTCGCCACCCACCTCGGGAACGAGTTCGGCACGCAGCACGGTCACGGCGGGTGGGTTCACCAGCGCCGTGACGTCCTGGTGCCAGAAGTTGGCGTAGCTGTATCGGCGCGATCCTCCGCGGCTGGCATAGGTTCGCGAATCGACCTCCAGCACTTGCGGATAGCCGGCCGGCGACTTGTCCGTGTACCCGAGTGGATGAGCGTCCGTGACCGGCCCGAAGTAGCTCGTGAATCGGATCTGCTGTGCGTGGTCGATTGCCTGATCCCGAAAGAACAGCACCTTGTACTCGAAAAGGGCGTCACGTAATTCGCGCTGCGCCTCCGCGTCCAACTCGTCGACCAGGTCGACGCCCGAGACTTCGGCGCCGAGGTAGCCGGCAATCGGCTCGACGGACAAACGGTTTGATAGCGATTGGCGGCTCTCGATCAGTGTGGTCATCGCAGATCCCATCCTTTGCATTCAGTGGTTGACGATTTCCATTGGCTACCGAGACCGCACATGCGTGGCAACCACTGCTTCCACAATGTGAAATCCGAAAGGCCGTCGGGTCGAAATACCCAGGCCACCAGCGGGGATAGGTTCACGCCGCGCCGAAATCTTCACCTCTCATCATCTGGCAACCACCATGGCGACAAGCATCAGAACGAACCGGAGGGGGTAGGACATGGCCTCGACGCGTCAGCCGGGTCGTACCGGTTCACAGTCGGTGGAACGGGCAATCGCAGTGCTCTACGCACTCGAAGGCGAGGACCGGCCGGTAACGGTCAGCGAACTGGCGAGCCGGGTCGACCTGCCGGTGAGCACCACACATCGCATCGTCCAAGCGCTTGTCCGGGGCCGGCTGTTGGCACGCGACGGCCACAGCGCCTACCGCATCGGCGACGGGATCACCGCGCTTGCACAGACCGCGGCTCAGCAGATCGACATCGACGCTGCCGCCCCCCATCTGCATCTCTTGTCGTCAGGGATCCGGATCACGGCCAGCCTCGGTGTCATCGACAACACCGACGCGGTCACCGTCTACTCGGCCCGGCCACCGTCGATGTTCTGTACCCACCAGCTGCCCAGCCGGCGAACCAGGGTCGAAGGAAGCGCAATGGGCCAGGCCATCGTCGCGTTCGGTCATCGACGCAATCGGCGCCTCGGGACGATTCCGGACGTGGCGTCCACGCGGCAGCGCGGCTTCACGGTGTCGTCAGCCGGTGGCGTGACGGCGGTGGCCGTGCCCGTGTTCGATGCCCGAGGCCAGGTGCGCGCATCCATCGGAGTCCAAGCACGTAGCGCACGACTCGATGAGAACCTGATCGTCCGCATCCAACCGGCGATGCGCCAGGCCGCAGAAATGCTCCGCGACGCCGTGGCCGACGGTTCCGTGAGGGCGAAAGACCGCAGCCTTTTACCCGCCACGATTTAATCGGGCCTCTATTTCCATGATGTGAAATAGGTTGTTGAAGACCCCGGGACCGGTATCGAAAAATATCTCTCGAACCCCAAGTTCTATGCGCGGCAGAGTGTTTCGCAGCGCGAATGAAGTGCTCGGTGCCGGCGGAACAAATCGATGACAGTTTCGGATCGAGAACACAACCGTTTGCGAATCCGAGAAACCCGAAAGGAAAAGCAGTGAGTCACAAACACCCATGGCGGGTCCGCATCGCGGCAGCGCTGGCACTTCTCGTGGGGGTGACGACTGCCGCCTGCGGCTCCGCCGACGAGGCCACCGTCACCGCCGACGGCAAGACCGAGCTGCGGTACCTCAGCTTCCCCGCGACCGTTCAATTCCCGGAATTGGCAGCTGATCTCGGGTACTTCACCAAGGTCAGCATCAAGGCGGTCGGCGAGACCACCAGCGGCCCGCAGTCGATTCAGGCCGCCGCGACGGGCGACACCGATTTCGGGCACGCTTTCAACGGAGCGATCGTCAAGCTGGCGTCAGCGGGTTCACCGATCACGGCCGTCGTCGATTCCTACGGCGCCGACGAGAAGACATTCAACGGGTTCTATGTCCTCGAGGATTCCCCGATCCGCACCGCGAGGGACCTGATCGGCAAGAAGATCGGAATCAACACGTTGGGGGCGCACTCGGAGTTCGTCATTCGCGAATGGCTTGCCCGTGAGGGACTTTCGAAGGACGAGATCGCGTCGGTCCAGTTGCTGGTGGTGCCGCCGATCAACAACGAGTCGTCGCTGCGCCAAGGTCAGATCGATGTCGGCGCGTTCAACAGCATCTTCCAGCAGCGCGCGCTGCAGAACGGCGGGATCCGGGAGCTGTTCACCGACAGGATCTTCGGAGACTTCAGCTATGGCAGCTACGTGTTCCGTGACGAATTCATCAAGAAGAATCCGGAGGCCGTGAAGGACTTCGTCCAGGGTACCGCCCGTGCGATCCGCTGGACGCAGGTGACTCCACAGGCGGAGGTTGTCGCACGTTTCAAGGACATCATCACCAAGCGTGGTCGCGGCGAGGATCCCGCTCTGGCCGAGTACTGGAAGAGCTCGTCCATCCCCACGCCGGGCGGGGTGATCAAGCCCGAGGAGTTCCAGCTGTGGATCGATTGGCTCGTGCGCAACAATGAGCTCGACAAGGGCAAGCTGACACCGCAGGACATTTTCACCAACGACGACAACCCTTACGCCGACGGCACGTACCAGCCTGACTCCGGGCCTGACGGCGCACCGGTGGTGGCAGCGAAATGACGACGCCGAAACTGGAATTGCGCGGGGTGCGCAAGTCGTTCACCGCGCCGGGCAAGCCCGAGTTCGTGGCCATCGACGACATCAGCATCTCTGCGGCCGAAGGAGAGTTCCTTGTCCTCGTCGGCCCCAGCGGCAGCGGAAAGTCCACCCTGCTCGACCTGGTCGGCGGCCTCACCAAGCCCACTGCGGGTGAGATCCTGCTGGACGGAAAGCCCATCACCGGACCAGGACTGGATCGGGGTGTGGTATTCCAGCAGTACGCGCTGCTGCCATGGCGCACGGCCCGTGCGAACGTGGAATTCGGCCTCGAGGCCAAGGGCATCTCGCGTCGCCGGCGCAAGGCCATCGCCGATGAGTACCTCGGACTCGTCGGTCTCGGCAACTTCGGCGACCACTACCCCCACGAGCTGTCGGGTGGCATGAAACAGCGTGTGGCGATCGCGCGCAGCCTCTCGTACGACCCCGAGGTGCTGCTGATGGACGAGCCGTTCGCAGCGCTCGACGCCCAGACCCGCGAGGGGTTGCAGGGCGAGCTCCTACGGATCTGGAAGGCCACGGGCAAGACCATCCTGTTCATCACCCATGGCATCGACGAGGCCATCTACCTCGGCAACCGGGTTGCCATCCTCACCGAACGCCCCGGTCGGATCAAAGAGATCCTGCCGATCGACATCGACCGGGATGCCGTCGACGACATCCGTTCATCTGAACAGTTCCGCGACTACCGGCACCGGATCTGGCTGTCGTTGCGTCCCGAGGTGGCCGGTGCCGCCGCCGAAACGATCGGAGTGGGTAGCCATGTCTAGCGTCACGTTGGAAAAGGTCTCGAGCCCGGCGCCGGTGAAGGAGATAGCATCCCCGGCTCCGGCACCTGTCCCCTCATCCACACGTCGGGTCGGTGGGAAGCTGCGAAAGTCCGGCTCCTGGGTCTTCCGCAGTTCGATCGCGCTGGTGCTCCTGGTTGCATTTTGGGAGGTCGCGCCGCGCATCGGTCTGGTCGACCGGACGTTCCTGCCTGAGTTCTCGGTGGTCGCGAAGGCTCTGGTCGATCTGGCCGAGAGTGGTCAGCTCTGGGAACACATCTCCGCGAGTTTGGGTCGAGCTCTGCGCGGCTTCGCCATCGCGGTGGTGTTCGCCGTGCCGTTGGGCATCCTGATCGGCTGGTACCGGCCTCTTGCGCAGTACCTCAGCCCGGTTCTCGAGTTGTTCCGCAACACGGCCGCACTGGCCTTGCTCCCCGTCTTTGTGCTCATCCTCGGCATCGGAGAGACCTCCAAGGTCGCTCTCGTGACCTACGCCTGCATCTTCCCCATCCTGCTCAACACGATCTCGGGTGTGCGGACAGTTGACCCGTTGTTGATCAAATCTGCTCGCTCACTGGGTCTTCCCGCGTACCGGTTGTTCCAGAAGGTGATCCTGCCCGCAGCCCTGCCGACGATCTTCACCGGCATCCGACTCTCGGCCGCATCGTCGATCCTGGTTCTCATCGCGGCCGAAATGGTCGGTGCGCGTTCGGGACTCGGCTACCTCATCATGGCAAGCCAGCTCAACTTCCAGATCCCGCAGATGTATGCCGGCATCCTCACCATCGCGCTCGTCGGTCTCGTCTTCAACTACGTACTCGTTCTGCTCGAACGCCGATTCTCTCGCTGGCGAACACCTGCCGCCAACTGAATCACCCGACATCACACTAGGACTGATCACATGACACGCACCCTGCACCTGAACGCCTTCTTGATGGGCGTCGGCCATCACGAAGCCGCCTGGCGTCATCCACGCACCTCCGAACACGAAGTGCTCGACGTCGCCCACTTCGTTCGGCTGGGCCAGATCGCCGAACGCGGAAAGCTCGACTCCGTGTTCTTCGCCGACGGCTTGGCCGTAGGACCCAACATCCGCCGCAACACCCAGGCCATCTTCGAGCCGATCACACTGTTGTCCGCCATCGCGGGCGGGACCAGCAAGGTCGGCTTGATCGCCACTGCCTCAACGGGTTACAACCACCCGTACACGTTGGCGCGCGCCTTCGCCTCGCTCGAACACATCAGCGGGGGCCGTGCCGGATGGAACATCGTCACGTCCGGTCAGGAACAAGAGGCGCTCAACTTCGGCTATGACTCCATCCCCGACCACGCCGGCCGGTATCGCCGCGCCCAGGAGTTCGTCGATGTCGTGAACCGGCTGTGGGACAGCTGGGAGGACGACGCCGTGGTGCTCGACGTCGACAACGCGATCTTCGCGGACCCCGAGCGGGTGCATCCCATAAACCATGTGGGAGAGGCGTTCAGGGTCCGGGGTCCGCTCAACTCGCCCCGATCGCCGCAAGGTCGGCCGGTTCTGGTGCAAGCCGGATCTTCCGAGGACGGCAAGGACCTCGCAGCCCGCTACGCGGAGGTGGTCTTCACCGCCCAGCGCACCATCGCCGAAGGCCAGGACTTCTATCGCGATCTCAAACGGCGTTTGCCGCGTTATGGTCGCGGCGCCGAAGACCTCCAGATTCTCCCGGGCATCGTGCCGTTCATCGGCAGTACCGAGCAGGAAGCACGTGACCTCGAACGTGAGTTCACCGATCTGATCTCGCCCGACTATGCGCTGGGCCAGCTGTCGAACTTCTTCAACGTCGATCTCACCGGCCTCCCACTCGATTCCCGGCTGCCACCCCTACCTCCGGAATCGGAAATCCAGGGCCACAAGAGTCGATCGACGCTGGTACGTCAACTCGCCGCCTCCGAAGATCTCACGATCCGTGAGCTGATCGGCCGCCTCGGGGGCGGTCGCGGGCATCGCACCATCACCGGGACACCGGAGCAGATCGCCGACGACCTCATCGCCTGGGTGGACGCGGGTGCGGCCGACGGTTTCAACATCATGCCTCCCTACCTGCCCGGCGGCCTCGAGGATTTCGTCGACCACGTCGTCCCGATCCTGCAGGCCCGCGGCCGCTTCCGCGACGACTACACCGCATCCACCCTCCGCGGCCACTACGGCATCGAACTGCCGTCCGGATCCGTCGAGAAGGAGCCGGCGGCAGCCAGCGCATGACATCGATCGACGATCCGGCGACAGCGGCCGGACGCGTCGAACGACCCCTGAGATCGCTCGCCGGCACCGTCTACCTGCCGGCGACGGCCTACGGGATCGGACAGGGGGCGGCCGCGCCGGTGATGGTGCTGTCCGCCCTCGAGCTCGGCGCATCCGCAGCTCAGGCTGGCCTCACCGTGGCGATCGTCGGACTCGGCCAGGTGGTCGGCGACACGTGTTCCGGGCAGATCGTCGCCAAGATCGGTGAGCGGCGCTCGATCATCGTGGCCAGTCTGCTTGCGGCGTCGGGTGCGCTGGCCTGCCTTCTCGCACCGGCGGTATGGACGTTGTGCCTGGGCATCTTTGCGGTCGGACTGGCCAACGCGGTGTGGGGTCTCGCGCGGCAGAACTACCTGTCGCTGGCCGTTCCGTTCGCCTGGCGGGCCCGGGCGATGTCGCTGTTCGGCGGAGCCATGCGGCTCGGCTTCTTTGTCGGACCGCTCCTCGGTGCCGGCGCCATCGTCGTGTTCGGTACCCGGGGCGGATTCCTGGTGCAGCTGACAGCGATTGTCGTCGCCGGGTCGATGATGGCCCGGCTCCCCGACCCGCCGGGCGCCGGACCGATGGTGGAGTCGCACAACATCTCCCAGGTCTTCGCAGAGCACGGTCGGCTGTTGGCGACCCTCGGCGCGGGGTCACTGTTGCTCGGCGTGGCACGCAGTGCTCGTGACGCGATCTTGCCGTTGTGGGCCAGCCACATCGGGTTGTCGCCGGCTGTGGCCAGCCTACTTTTCGGTGTGGGTGCCGCTGCCGACGTGCTGTTCGCCTACCCCGCAGGCCATCTGATGGACCGTTTCGGGCGCACGTTGGTGGCGGTGCCCTCGATTGTTGTGCTGTCGGTGTCATATCTGCTGTTGCCCTTCACCACAACGCTTTTCACGTTCACTGCAGTCGCGGTGGTGATGGGTGTCGGTAACGGCCTCGGCAACGGGGTCATCATGACCATCGGTGCAGACGTCGCACCGAGCACCGGCCGGGCCGAGTTCCTCGCCGCATGGCGTCTGACGCACGACAGTGGCTTTCTCGTCGGCCCGTTGTCGATCGCGTTGTCCGCGGCCGTGTTCCCGTTGTCGGCGGCAGTCTTCGCCGTGGCCGCACTGTCGGCCGGGGGCGCAGTGCTGTTGGGCAAGTATGTTCCCGAGTACACAAGCATGAGTTCACCGACCACGAGGAGTACATAGATGGATCTGGGTCTGACCGGAAAACGGGCACTGGTGACGGGCGGCAGCAAGGGCATCGGCCTGGCGATCGCTCATGCCCTGGCCGCAGAGGGAGCCGACGTCGTGATCGCCGCACGCGGGGTCGAGGCCCTGGAGTCCGCTGCCGCCGACATCGCCCAGCAGTCCGGCCGCCGGGTGATCGCGATATCCGTCGACACCGGTGACGACGCGTCGGTGCAGAACCTCGTGACCCGCACGGTCGCGGAGCTGGGCGGCATCGACATCCTCGTCAATTCGGCAGCCACACCGTGGAGCGCCGGCAAGCCGACCGACTTCGCATCCACCACCGACGATGTCGTCCGACGTGAGGTCGAGATCAAGGTGCTCGGCTATCTTCGCACCGCTCGAGCGGTGGCGCCGCACCTGATCGAGCAGGGCTGGGGCCGAATCATCAACATCAGCGGTCTCGGTGCAAGACAAGCGAACTCCATCGCACAGACCATCCGCAACGTGAGTGTCGCTGCGTTGACCAAGAACCTCGCCGACGAGCTGGGTCCGCACGGCATCAACGTCACGGTTGTCCACCCCGGCCGTACCCGCACGCAGCGGCTCACCGATCAACTCACGGAGCGGTCGGCGGAATCCGGCGTGGCCGTCGCGGACCTGGAGAACGAACTGGCCACCAACTCGATCCGGCGCATCGTCGACGCGTCCGAGGTGGCCGACGTGGTCGCTTTCTTGGCATCGCCGCGCAGTGTCGCGATCACCGGGGACGCCATCGCAGCAGGTGGTGGCGTTCCCGGACCGGTGTACTACTGAGACGTCCGACCTCTGGGCCACACTGTCGAAGTGATCATCACGTTCGACGCCGAGATCTGGACCGCGCCGGAGATGGGAGCGTGGCACTTCGTCTCGCTGCCCGCGGACTCCGCCGACGAGATTCGCGCAACAGTGGAACCGGGTCCCGGATTCGGATCGATCCGGGTCTGCGTCTCGATCGACGAGATCGACTGGCAGACATCGATCTTTCCGGACTCCAAGCGCGGCACCTATGTTCTGCCGATGAAGAAGGCAGTCCGGCGAGCAGTCGGAGCCGCGGAAGGTGACGTGGTCACGGTGACGGTGCAGATTATTCGCTGAAGTTTCACAATTAGGACCGGAAGTGTCCGCGATTGCTGCGAATCTTGTTCTCAGCAGCAACCGACAGCCACAACCGGAGGAGCACATCATGGACTGGACACTTGAAGTCGTCATCCTGCCCGTCACCGACGTCGACCGCACCCGCGACTTCTACGAGAAGATCGGATTCAACGTCGACCACGATCACGTCGTGTCGGACGACGTCCGGTTCGTACAGATGACGCCTCCCGGTTCAGCGTGCTCCATCGCCTTCGGCAAGGGCCTCACCGAGGCCGAACCAGGTTCCGTCAAAGGTCTGCAGGTCTGTGTCTCCGACATCAACGAGGCCCAGACCCACCTCCGGTCCGTCGGCGTCGAACCCGGTGAGGTCGACGTCCAGGCCTGGGGCCACTTCCTCTCCTTCGACGATCCCGACGGCAATCACTGGGCCGTCCAGTACATTCCTCAGCGTCATTCCTGACCTGCCTACCCCGCCCCGCTGGCCCCCACCCTCAAATTCGCGCCGCTTGCCTGCGCGTGCGCCGCTTGCAACAGGCGCACATGCCGGTAGGCGGCGCGAATTCACGGTCGGGCGGACGGCATCAGCCCGCGTGCGGTCAGCGCGTTCACCAGGATGCGATGCAGACGCTCCGGGTTCTGGAGATCGCTCCAGTTCCAGCGCACCACAACGACTCCGATGCGATGCAGCCGTTGCTCACGCCACTTCTCGCGCTCGTAGGCCTGCTCGGTGGTTTCGCCCGGACGAAGGTAGCGGATGTACTTGGCGTAGCCGTCGAACTCTCCCGCAACCAGCCCGCCCCAGTCGAAGTCGGTGCGGGCCACGAAGGTTCCGTCGCCGGTCAGGAATCTGTGCTGCAGACGAGGCAGCGGGATGTCGCCGAAACTCAGCATCAGAGCGCGCGACAGTGACTCCCCGATGCTCTCGGACTTGCCGTCTGCCACTGCGAGCGCCGCGCGAGCGACAGAGATGCCGGTACGGCCGACGCTTCGTCGCAACACCGATTCGAGTTCATCACGGGGCACGCCGGCGTGCAGCGCTCCGTCGAACACACAGACGGCTTGGAAGAATGACCCGGACCGCGCGACGTCTACTGCCGTCCTGGCCCGTGTGGTCACGAGAAACTCGCCGATCATCGCCACCTCGTCGGTCTCCCACGTCGAGCCGTGCACAACACATGCCCGGCCTCTGCGTCGTCCTCCCCCGATTCGGTTCGCGGTGAAATGCACACGGGAAGAGTCACCATCGAGAACCGGCAATCCATGCAGGACCGCCGCCGACCAGTGACTGATGGCTTTGTTCGGTTCACCGTTGTCTGCAGCCGCAAGCACTGTGCGCCGATAGATCTCCGTGTCGCGGACATGGCGATCGAGTTGGTCGAGGTCAGACGTGAACGTATAGAACCCCCGATACAGCCGACGTAGCTCCCCCGTTTTCACACGAGCGGCCAGATGCCGGTCGAGTTCGCCGATCTGCAGTGCATCCCGGCGTCGGACGAGATTCGGGTCTTCGATCTTCGATTCGCTCATGCCCTGAGCCTTGAGTTCGCCACCGACGGCAAGCGGGCCCGTCCGAGCAGTATCTCGGCGGCCTGTGGATATCAACCGCCCTGTGGACAACCCGAATTCGCTCCACCTGCGGTCGAACGCGCCGAGTGCACCTGGAGCAGACGCAAGCAGGTGGAGCGAATTCGGGGGGCGGGCGGGGCCGGGCGGGCCGACAACAAAAGCGGGCGCCCTCCGAAGAGGACGCCCGCTTTGAGTTGCGCTGGTTACCGGTAGTCGCTGCTGAAGCCGTAATCGTCCAGCGGGACAGCCGCACCCGACGGGGCACCGAAGGTGCCGTCCGGGCTGTAGTAGGTGTCGTCGTACGACGGCACCGCGTACGCGGCCGCACGTGCTTCTTCGGTCGGCTGCACCTGGATGTTCCGGTACCGGTTGATACCGGTTCCGGCCGGGATGAGCTTACCGATGATCACGTTCTCCTTGAGACCGATGAGCTTGTCGCTACGGCTGTTGATGGCCGCATCGGTGAGCACACGAGTGGTCTCCTGGAACGACGCCGCCGACAACCACGACTCGGTCGCGAGCGATGCCTTGGTGATACCCATCAGCACCGGACGTCCGGCAGCGGGCTCGCCGCCTTCGGCCACGACACGACGGTTGGCCGCCTCGAACTCGGCACGCTCGGTGAGCGAACCGGGCAGGAACTCGGTGGCACCGGAGTCGATGATCGTCACGCGACGCAGCATCTGACGAACGATCGTCTCGATGTGCTTGTCGTGGATCGACACACCCTGGCTCCGGTAGACCTCCTGGACCTCGTTGACGAGGTGCACCTGCACCTGACGGGGACCCATCACACGCAGCACCTCGTGCGGATCGGCAGCACCTTCCATGAGCTGCTGTCCCACCTCCACGTGGTCGCCGTCGGCGAGCAGACGCTCGCTGCCGTCGTCGTGCTTGAAGACACGCAGACGCTGACGCTTCGAGATCTTGTCGTAGACAACCTCTTCGGAGCCGTCATCGGGTGTGATCGTCATCTTGTAGAAGCGATCATCATCCTCGAGCCGGATACGTCCGGAGACCTCGGCGATCGGGGCCTTGCCCTTGGGGACACGCGCCTCGAACAGCTCCTGCACACGCGGCAGACCACCGGTGATGTCGTCGCCGACGCCACCCTGGTGGAAGGTACGCATGGTCAGCTGGGTTCCGGGCTCACCGATCGACTGGGCCGCGACGATACCGACGGCCTCGCCGATGTCGACGAGCTTGCCGGTGGCCATCGACCGTCCGTAGCAGGTGGCGCAGACGCCGGTGCCGGTGCTGCAGGTGAGGACCGAACGGACCTTCACCTGCGAGATGCCGGCCTCGAGCAGGGCTTCGATCGCGGGATCACCGAGATCGTGGCCGCGCTCGATGATCACGTTGCCGTTCTCGTCGACAGCGTCGGTGGCCAACGTACGTGCGAACGTCGACGTCTCGACATGGGCGTCACGGATGAGCGAACCGTCGGTCTGCTTCTCGGCGATGATCGTGTTGATGCCACGCTCGGTGCCACAGTCGGTTTCGCGCACGATGACGTCCTGCGACACGTCCACCAGACGACGGGTCAGGTAACCCGAGTCGGCGGTACGAAGCGCGGTGTCGGCCAGACCCTTACGGGCACCGTGGGTGTTGATGAAGTACTCGGCCACGGTCAGGCCCTCGCGGAACGAGGACTTGATCGGACGCGGGATGAACTCACCCTTCGGGTTGGTCACAAGACCCTTCATGCCCGCGAGCGAGCGAATCTGGGTCATGTTGCCCGCGGCACCGGACTTCACGATCATCGGGATCGGGTTGTCGTCGGGGTAGTGCGCCTCCATGGCCGCACCGACCTCTTCGGTCGCCTGCTTCCAGATCTCCACCAGAGCGTCACGACGCTCGGCGCCGGTGAGTGCACCACGCTGGAACTTGCGCTCCAGGCCGTCGGCCCGCTCCTCGTACTTGTCGAGGATCTGCTTCTTGTCCGGCGAGACCAGCACGTCGGACATGGCGATGGTGACACCCGAGCGGGTCGCCCAGTAGAAACCGGCGTCCTTGAGCTTGTCGACGGTCTGCGCGACAACGATCATCGGGTAGCGCTCGGCCATGTCGTTGATGATCGTGGCCTGACGCTTCTTCGGCATCTGCTCGTTGACGAACGGATAGTCGTTGGGCAGCAGCTCGTTGAACATGACCCGGCCCAGCGTGGTGTGGATCTCCCACGGGGTGCCGAACTTCCAGCCCTCGGGGAAACGCTCACGCTCGACGGTGGCCGGCGGACGCTGATGCGTCAGCCGGACCTTGATCGGAGCCTGCACACTCAGCAGACCGCGGTCGACGGCCATGATGGCCTCGGCCGGGCTGGAGTACACGCCGCGCTCGATGTCGCCGTCGGTCGATGCGGTGTACGCGCCGACCGCTTGCTCCTTGAGCGTGGTGAGGTGGAACAGACCGGTCACCATGTCCAGACGCGGCATGGCCAGCGGACGACCCGACGCGGGCGACAGGATGTTGTTCGAGGACAGCATCAGGATGCGGGCCTCGGCCTGTGCCTCGGCGCTCAGCGGCAGGTGCACTGCCATCTGGTCACCGTCGAAGTCGGCGTTGAACGCCTCACACACCAGCGGGTGCAGCTGGATGGCCTTGCCCTCCACGAGCTGCGGCTCGAACGCCTGGATGCCCAGACGGTGCAGGGTGGGTGCACGGTTGAGCAGCACCGGGTGTTCGGCGATGACCTCTTCGAGCACGTCCCACACGGCGGGGCGCTGACGCTCCACCATCCGCTTGGCGGACTTGATGTTCTGTGCCTGGTTCAGGTCGACGAGACGCTTCATCACGAACGGCTTGAACAGCTCGAGAGCCATCAGCTTGGGCAGACCACACTGATGCAGCTTGAGCTGCGGGCCGACGACGATGACCGAACGGCCCGAGTAGTCGACGCGCTTGCCGAGCAGGTTCTGACGGAAACGACCCTGCTTGCCCTTGAGCAGATCGCTCAACGACTTCAGCGGGCGGTTACCCGGTCCGGTGACCGGACGGCCACGACGGCCGTTGTCGAACAGTGCGTCGACGGACTCCTGCAGCATCCGCTTCTCGTTGTTGACGATGATCTCGGGAGCACCGAGGTCGATCAGTCGCTTGAGGCGGTTGTTGCGGTTGATCACGCGGCGGTACAGGTCGTTCAGGTCGGACGTCGCGAAACGGCCACCGTCGAGCTGGACCATCGGACGGAGCTCCGGCGGGATCACCGGCACGGCGTCGAGAACCATGCCCAGCGGGGAGTTGCCCGACTGATGGAAAGCCGCGACGACCTTGAGCCGCTTGAGTGCACGGAGCTTCTTCTGCCCCTTGCCATTACGGATCGTGTCACGCAGGATCTCGGCCTCGGCCGCGATGTCGAAGTCCTCGAGCAGACGCTTGATGGCCTCGGCACCCATGGCTCCGGTGAAGTACTCGCCGTAGCGGTCCTGGAGCTCGCGGTAGAGCTTCTCGTCGATGATCATCTGCTTGGGAGCGAGCTTGACGAACTTGTCCCAGATCTCTTCGAGATCGTCGAGAGCGCGCTGCGCGGTGTCGCGGATACGGCGCATCTCGCGCTCGCCGGCATCCTTCACCTTGCGACGGGCATCGGCCTTGGCGCCTTCGCGCTCCAGCTCTGCCAAGTCCTCTTCGAGCTTCTTGGCGCGCTCTTCGAGATCGGCGTCGCGCTGATCGGCAACGCCTTTCTTCTCGACCTCCATCTCGGCCTCGAGAGTGGACTTCTCGTTGTGGCGCAGTTCGTCGTCCACCGCGGTGATGACGTAGGCGGCGAAGTAGATGATCTTCTCGAGATCCTTCGGCGCCAGGTCGAGCAGGTAACCCAACCGGCTCGGCACACCCTTGAAGTACCAGATGTGGGTGACCGGGGCGGCCAGCTCGATGTGACCCATCCGCTCACGACGCACCTTGGCGCGAGTGACCTCGACGCCGCAGCGCTCACAGATGATGCCCTTGAAGCGGACACGCTTGTACTTGCCGCAGTAGCACTCCCAGTCCCGGGTGGGACCGAAGATCTTCTCGCAGAACAAGCCGTCCTTCTCTGGCTTGAGCGTGCGGTAGTTGATGGTCTCCGGCTTCTTCACCTCACCGAAGGACCAGTTGTGGATGTCGTCGGCGGTGGCCAGACCGATCTTGAGTTCATCGAAAAAGTTGACGTCGAGCACTATTTACCTTTCAGTTGCTCAGTCAGTAAATCTGGACGATCAGTTGGCGAGCCGCCTGACCGCTTGCGGGTCAGGTCAGTTCGCCAAGTCGTCGACAGTGGCGGACTCGTTGCGCGAGAGGTTGATCCCCAGGTTGGCCGCAGCCCGCTCGAGGTCCTCGTCGTCACCGTCACGCATCTCGATGGCAGCACCGTCGGAGCTGAGCACCTCGACGTTCAGGCACAGCGACTGAAGTTCCTTCAGCAGCACCTTGAACGATTCGGGGATACCCGGTTCCGGGATGTTCTCGCCCTTGACGATCGCTTCGTACACCTTCACGCGGCCGACGACGTCGTCCGACTTGATGGTGAGAAGCTCCTGCAGCGTGTAGGCCGCACCGTAGGCCTGCATGGCCCAGCACTCCATCTCGCCGAAACGCTGACCACCGAACTGCGCCTTACCACCCAGCGGCTGCTGCGTGATCATCGAGTACGGACCGGTCGAACGCGCGTGGATCTTGTCGTCGACCAAGTGGTGCAGCTTGATGATGTACATGTAGCCGACCGAGACCGGGTACGGGAACGGCTCGCCACTACGACCGTCGAACAAGGTGGCCTTGCCATCGGCGTTGACCATCACCTCGCCGTCGCGGTTCGGTAGCGTCGACGCCAGCAGACCGGTCAGCTCCTCCTCGCGAGCGCCGTCGAACACCGGGGTCGCGGTGTTGGTGTCCGCCTCCACCGAGAGCATGTCCTCGGGCAGCTTCGACGCCCACTCCGGCACGCCCTGAGCGACGTCGATGTTCCAGCCGGTCTTGGCGATCCACCCGAGGTGGGTCTCCAAAATCTGGCCGATGTTCATACGACGCGGCACACCGTGGGTGTTCAGGATGATGTCGACCGGGGTGCCGTCGGGCAGGAACGGCATGTCCTCTTGCGGGAGGATCTTGCCGATGACGCCCTTGTTGCCGTGGCGGCCGGCGAGCTTGTCGCCGTCCTGGATCTTGCGCTTCTGGGCCACGTACACCCGGACCAGCTCGTTGACGCCGGGAGGCAAGTCGTCGTCGTCATCACGCGAGAAGACGCGGATGCCGATGACCTTGCCGGTCTCGCCGTGCGGAACCTTCAGCGAGGTGTCGCGCACCTCGCGCGCCTTCTCACCGAAGATGGCGCGCAGCAGACGCTCTTCCGGGGTGAGCTCGGTCTCGCCCTTGGGCGTGACCTTGCCGACCAGGATGTCGCCGTCGCGGACCTCCGCACCGATGCGGATGATGCCGCGCTCGTCGAGATCGGCGAGCACCTCATCGGAGACGTTCGGGATGTCCCGGGTGATCTCCTCGGCACCGAGCTTGGTGTCGCGGGCGTCGATTTCGTGCTCTTCGATGTGAATCGAGGTGAGCACGTCCTCTTCGACCAGACGCTGGCTCAGGATGATCGCGTCCTCGTAGTTGTGGCCTTCCCACGGCATGATCGCCACGAGCAGGTTCTTTCCGAGGGCCATCTCACCCTGATCGGTGCACGGTCCGTCGGCCAGCACCTGGCCGACCTCGACACGCTGCCCCTCGTCCACGATCGGACGCTGGTTGGCACAGGTGCCCTGGTTGGAGCGGGCGAACTTGCGCATCCGGAAGGTGTCGCGAGTGCCGTCGTCGGCCATCACGGTGATGTAGTCGGCCGAGACCTCTTCCACCACACCGGCCTTCGACGAGATGATCACGTCTCCGGCATCGATGGCGGCACGCAGTTCCATGCCGGTACCGACCAACGGCGACTCGCTGCGAACCAGCGGCACCGCCTGACGCTGCATGTTCGCGCCCATCAGGGCACGGTTGGCGTCGTCGTGCTCGAGGAACGGGATCATGGCGGTTGCGACCGACACCATCTGGCGCGGGCTGACGTCCATGTACTCGACCTGGCTGGTCGGCACGAACTCGACCTCCGAGCCCTTCTTACGGACCAGCACGCGGTCGTCGGAGAGCCGGTTGTCGGCGTCGATGCCCGAGTTCGCCTGGGCGATCAGGTAACGATCCTCTTCGTCAGCGGTGAGGTAGTTCACCTCGTCGGTGACGTATCCGTCGACGACCTTGCGGTACGGCGTCTCGATGAACCCGAACGGGTTGACCCGCGCGTACACCGACAGCGAACCGATCAGGCCGATGTTCGGGCCCTCAGGGGTCTCGATCGGGCACATGCGGCCGTAATGCGACGGGTGGACGTCACGGACCTCGAGGCCGGCACGCTCACGGGACAGACCACCGGGGCCGAGCGCCGACAGGCGGCGCTTGTGGGTCAGGCCCGACAGCGGGTTGTTCTGGTCCATGAACTGCGACAGCTGCGAGGTTCCGAAGAACTCCTTGATCGCCGCGACGACCGGACGGATGTTGATCAGGGTCTGCGGCGTGATCGCCTCGACGTCCTGAGTGGTCATCCGCTCACGGACCACGCGCTCCATGCGGGACAGGCCCACGCGGATCTGGTTCTGGATGAGCTCGCCGACGGTACGCAGGCGACGGTTGCCGAAGTGGTCGATGTCGTCGACCTCGACGGGCACCTCGACGCCACCGGGCACGGTCATCGTGCTGGTGACGTTGGGATCGGCCTCATGCAGACGCACCAGGTACTCGACGGTGGCGACGATGTCCTCTTCGGTCAGCACGGGGGCGCCGGCCATCGGGTTCTCGACCAGACCGAGCTTCTTGTTGACCTTGTAGCGGCCAACCTTGGCGAGGTCGTAGCGCTTCTCCTTGAAGAACAGGTTCTCCAGCAGGGTCTGCGCGGACTCCTTGGTGGGGGGCTCGCCCGGACGCAACTTGCGGTACACCTCGAGCAGGGCCTCGTCGGTGCCTGCGGTGTTGTCCTTCTCCAGGGTCGACATCATGATCTCGGAGAAACCGAAGCGCTCTTCGATCTGCTCCTTGGTCCAGCCGAGTGCCTTGAGCAGAACGGTGACCGACTGGCGACGCTTGCGGTCGATGCGGACACCGACGGTGTCGCGCTTGTCGATGTCGAACTCGAGCCATGCGCCGCGGCCCGGGATGACCTTGACACTGTGCAGGGTCTTCTCGGTGGCCTTGTCGATGGTCGCGTCGAAGTACACACCGGGGCTACGCACCAGCTGGCTCACCACGACACGCTCGGTGCCGTTGATGATGAAGCTGCCCTTGTCGGTCATGATCGGGAAGTCGCCCATGAAGACGGTCTGCGACTTGATCTCGCCGGTGTTGTTGTTGATGAACTCCGCGGTGACGAACAGCGGGGCCGCGTACGTCATGTCCTTGTCTTTGCACTCCTCGACCGAGGCCTTGACCTCATCGAAGCGTGGGTCGGAGAAAGACAGCGACATGGAGCCGGAGAAGTCCTCGATCGGGGACAGTTCGGCGAGGATGTCCTCCAGGCCGCCGGTAGGGTTTCCGTCGCCGCGGGAAGCAGCGCGCTCACGCCATTCCGCTGAACCGACCAGCCACTCGAACGACTCGAGCTGCACATCAAGCAGTCCGGGTACTTCGAGGGGCTCGCTGATCTTTGCGAAAGAGGCGCGCCGAGGCGCACCTGGAATGGTTGAGGTGGACTGGCGGGAGACTGCCAAGATATGTCCTTCCAACACGAATTACTCGTAGTGCCTTAGTGGTGTTCGCTGCGCCTGCGACCTGGTCAACGGCGAATCACCTGAGACGACACACGGTCGTGGCGAGAAGGTGAAATCGAGAGATGGACAGGAGGCAGCCAGCGCAACGTCCTACTGTACCAGAAAATGGGCGCACGTAAACAACCCCTTTTGGTTACTGCGGACAGACTGCTACCAACGGGGCCCTGCGTCAAGAGGAACGCGCGGAAAGACGCTTAAAAGTCAGATATGCGGTTGATGCGCCACTGTCCGTCAACCTTTTGCATACCGAGTTCGGTACGCGCCTGGCCGGGACCGCTCAGGACTGCCACACCCTGCTGGGTGGTACTGATCAGCACCGTTGCGATCACGGTGGCACTGGAGCCGTCCATGTTGCTGACCGCGACCATGTCCACCTTGCACTCGGCTCCCTGGCCGCTCTGGGCCGCCAGGTCCCTGCTGGTGCTCTGGTACTCGTTGAACTCGTTGAGCGCTTCGCCGGTCAGACCGGTCTTCGCCTTGTCGGCCCAGTCGTCGAACTTGGTGGGGTCGATGGAGAGCACGGCGCAGATGCGGTCGCCGGCCTGCGCCTTGAGGGCACTGGTCTCCGACGAGTTGATGAACGCCATGTTCGACTGCGTCGAGGCACCCGGCTTGAATGCCGCGACCACGGCGAACACCGCGAACACGACGGCCAGGAGCGCGACGATCGCAACCTTGCGCCAGGTCAGGAAGCCCGATGCCGCTTTCGCCGTCTTCGGTTCGGCGGCCTGGGCCGGCTTGTCGTCGGACGACCGTTCGGTTGCGGGCTTCTTGAGCGAGGCGCCCTTGACCTTCGGCTTGCTCTTCGCGGCCGGCTTGCCGAGTTTCACCGTTTTGTCGGTGGCCGCGGTCTCGGCAGTTGCCGTGGCTTCGCCGGTCGACGTCCGGTCGCTGGGTGCTGCGGTGGCGTCGGGCGTGGACTCCCCCGCCTCGGGCGCCGGTTCGGTGGTGCCGGACTCGGTGGTGCCGGACTCGGTGGTGCCGGACTGAGTTGTGGCGGACTGAGCGGCACCGGACTCGGTGGACTCGACCGCTTCAGGTGCCGACGACTCCGGCATTGCTGTCTCGGGCGTCACGTTGTCCGTGGTCGCCGATTCGTCGGCGTTCTCGGAAGGGTTGACCTTGCGGGCCGACGGGCCGCTGCCTGCGACGCGGATCTTGCCGCGGGGTCCGGCCGGACGGATCGGCTTACGCGGTGTGCCCGCCATCAGTTGCCCCCTGTGGCGGGAGCGGGTTCGACCGGCGCCGGGGTGGCAGCGGGATCGCCTGCCGGTGCCTGGGTGCTGCCTGCCGGGTCCTCGAGTCCGATCGCATCGATCGACTGGATGTCCGAGGCCTTCCAGCCGCCGTCGATGTCGACGACGTCGACCGAGAACCCCATGTTGGATGTGGCCGGCGGCGTGCCCTGGACCGTACTTGTGACATCGACGTACACGAGCACCTTTGCGGTCTTGTCTTCCTTGTTGAACTCGACGACGCCGCTGCGCTTGACCACCGACGACAACGTCGCGGTCCGGTCGCCGTTGGCGTCCACCTGCTTGGTGAGGTTCTCGAAGTCCTCCGCGGTGATCTGCGTCTTGGCCTTACCCGTGAGGGATGCGTCGACCTGCTCGCGGAATGCCGTCAGATTTTTCGGGTCGATGTTGGTGACGTTGAGGATCACCTGTTCGGCGCCGTCCTGCGCACTGTCACGGGTCTGCTGGGCGTCGCGCTCGGCGTAGGCGTCTTTCCACCCGATCGCGAAGAACGCTGCACACACCACTGCGGCCACGAGGCCGGCCACTGCCAGGGCAGCACCGATCCGCAACCACAGCGTCTGCGATCCGTGCTGCCGCTTGCCGCCGGGCTTTGAAGTCTCAGTCATCGCCCGCCAAAGGTACACGCCGTTGCTGGGTGCAGCCTCGCCTCAGCCGTCGACAAGTGGACAGCCCACATCCTCGACATCACTTGTCCCGCACACCCAGAAGCGCCGCGATCTGTTCCGCGATCGGATTCAGATTCAACGTGTCGGGCATCTTCTTGGGGTTGTCATCCCACGGCTGCGGGAAGTTCGGGTTGGCGTACACCGCCCGGGCAGCACCACGAACGTCGGTCGGATTACCCTGCGCGACCGTACATTTCGCCTCGGTGTTGAACGGGAAGTCGTCGTAGTTGATGTCGAAGTCCGGGTTGCGGGCTTCTTCGGCGGCGATGATGTCCTGAGTGCTCTCGTATCCGAGCGTGCACGCAGGCGGGTTGTTGACCTCCAGGACGATGCCGAAGTGGATCGTGCCGTCTCCGGGTGCCGGGCTGTAGCTGCCGCTCGAGAGGGCCGACAGAAGCGCCAGCGTCGGACTCGCCGCGAAGAAGGTCGGCGACACAGTCCGCACGTCCTCGGCGAGATTGCGGACGACGGTGGTGATGTCACCGCCACTGTCCTGCAGCAGCCTGGAAATCTGTGTGGCACTGGTGGTTCCAGTGGTCAGCAACCGCCGAATGGCCGGATCGGATGCCTGCAGGGTCTGCGTCACCAGCTCCAGATTGCGTGACCAGCTGAGGATCTCGTCAGACTGCTCGGCCTGGGTGCTCAGAACGGTGTCGCTGTTCTGGATGAGCGAGATCGTCTGGGGCAGGTTGTCGAGACCCGCCTGGGACAGGTTGGTCAGCGAGTCCACGAGCGACCGCAGATTCTCCGCATTGCCGTTGAAGGCCTTGCCCAATTCGGTGACGACCGTCCTCAGATCGTCCACCGGTATTGAGCCGGTGAAGTCGACGGCCGACTTCAGAACGTCCTGCAGCGGCGGCGGAGTCTTGGTGTCGGTGATGACCGAGCCGTTCTTGAGGTACGGACCGTCGTTGTTCTTCGGGCGCAGGTCCACGTACTGCTCGCCGATCGCCGATCGGTTGGCGACGACGGCCACGGCCGAATCCGGGATGTCCGCGCCATCGGAGTCGAGGATCAACTCGACCTGCACGCCCTCGGGCTGCAGGGTCAGCGCGCCGACCCGGCCGACGGGAACACCCTGATACGTCACTTCGGCATTGGTGAAGATGCCGCCGGAGTCCGGGAATTCGGCCTTCACGGAGTACGAACCGACGCCGACCATCCGATCGAGCTTGGCGTAGGTGGCACCCACGTACACGATGGCGACCACACCGATCACCACGAAGATGATCAGCTGCCATCGGACGATCTTGCTCATCATGATCCAGCTCCGACGTTCGCGTTGGCCAGCATGTTCATCGGGCCCTGCAGGAAGCTCTGCTGCCCGCGTTCTTCCGGCATCAGCGCATACTGCCCGCCCGAGGGCGGCGTGTTCGGCCCCGGCCGAGCGTTCGGCAGCGGGAGCAACGTGATGGTCGGCCAGCCGAGCCGCGGGCCATTGCCGTTGTAGTACGGATTCGCAGGATCGATGATCGGCTGCGGTCCGGTCCGTGGCGGGCTGTACACCGGCTCACCCTGTCCGACCCCGAGAGCCTCGAGCTGGTTGAGCAGCCGCAGGTCCAGGTTGGCGAACAGGTTGGTCGAGTCACCCTTGATACCCGGGAGCAGTGCGTCCGGGAACGGGTAGGTGAACAGCAGCGGTGACGCGGTGATCAGGTCCGGAGCCGCACCGGCGAGAGCCTGCAGCGTCGGCCGCAGAGCCTTGAGGTCGGTGATGATCTCCTCGCGAGCGGTGCCCAGCACCTGCACCCCGACAACACCCAGGCGGTCGACCTGTTCGAGCATCGCCACGAGCTGAGGCCGCTGCTCTTCCAGTACCGCTACGCCCTTGGGCAGTTCGTCGAGGACACGGTTGATCTGATCGGTCTGGGCCCGGGCACGATTGGACAGTTTGTCGAGGCCGTCGAGTGCGGTGACGATGTTGTTCTTCTGCTCTTCGAGTCCGCTGATCAGGGTCGCGGTCTCGTTGAGGAGACCCTTCACCTGCGTTTCGCGGCCATCGAGTGCGGTGTTCAATTCGTCGACGATCGGCTTGATCTGCGAGATACCACCACCGTTGAGCAACAAGGACAACGCGCCGAGCACCTGCTCGATATCCGTTGCCGTGCGCGTGCGGCAGTCCGGCGCGCCCACTGCGGGGCAACCGATGGTCTCGGCCGGGTTCTGCCGGGGCAGGTCCGCGTTCTCTTGCGGATCTTCGAGCGCCACGTACTTCTCACCGAGCAGGTTCGTCTGCTGGATCTCCGCGGTGGACGCGTCGGACAGATCGACGTTGTTCTGCACCTCGATCTTCACCTCCGCCGTCCACTGATCAGGCGAGACCTTGATCGAATCCACCCGGCCGACCTCGATGCCGTTGAACTTGACCGTCGACTGCGGGACCAGGTCGAGCACATCCAGGAACTGCAGCTTGTACGTGCGCGGGGAGTCACCCAGGCTTGCGCCGCCGGGCAGCGGAACCGACTGCAGCCCTTGCGTGCCACAACCACTGACCGCGATCAGCGCGGCACCGGCCAGTGCCGCGGCACCGACCTGCACCAGTCGCTGACGACCGACAACGTTTCTACGAAGGGGTGACCTCATCAGTTCTCACCCTCCAGCGCCGGATCCGGGTTGCCCGGAACCGTGCCCGGCACGGGTCCGCGATTCTGCAGGTTGTCGTTGCTCAGGATGCCGAACGGCAGGTTGAGCGTCGGCGTCTTGATACCTGCGGTGATCTGGTCGGCAACATTTGTACATTGGTCGATCAGCGGTTTGAGCGTCTTGCTGAACTGTTCGAATGCCGGGTCACCTGGCTTGAGCCTGCCCAGGTCGAGCAAGCCACACTGAGCGCCGAGCAGGTCTTGCAACTCGGGGATGGTCAGGTGCAGATCGAGAGTTCCCGACTCAGCGTTGTAGGCGTTGACCAGGTTGGACAGCGCCAGTGGCAGAGCCGTCAGGATCTCTTTCTGAGAGCTCTTGGTGTCCACGAGGGTCTGTGTGGTCGGGATCAATTCCGAGACCCGGTCTCCCAGTGCCTCGCGGTTGTCCTCGACGAATCCGGCCACGTCACCGAGCGCCACCGACAGCTTGTCGAGTGCGGTTCCGAGCTGTTCGCGCTCACCGGCCAGGAAGTTGTTGAAGTCGGCCATCTGAGTGTTGAACTGTCGCACCTGCTGGTCGTTGGCCGCGAGCATGCCGATGAAGCTGTCGAGGTTCTTGACCGTGTCGACGATGTTGCCCCGCGACTCGTTGAGGGTGTTCGCCGCCTTCGAGAGCTGGGTGATCGTCGACTGCAGCGCCTCACCGTTGCCGGCCAGGTTCTGCGCACCGGTGGTGACCAGTTCGGACACCGCGCCGTTCTTGTTTGCGCCGTCGGGGCCGAGAGCGGTCGAGAGCTTCTGCACCGATGAGTACAGCTCGTCGACCTCGACGGGCACCATCGTCTTGGCGACCGGCAGGTTGATGTCCTTCGACGCCTTCGGGCCACCGGTGTAGACGGGCGTCAACTGCACATAGCGGTCGGCCACCACAGAAGGTGTGATCTGCACTGCGCCAACGTCTTTCGGAAGATTGACGTTGCCGTCGACGCGCATCTTGACGCGCACCTGATCGCCTTCGGGCTTGACGTTCTCCACCGTGCCCACCGCCACGCCGAGTACGCGGACGTCACTACCGTCGTAGATGCCGACGCTGCTCTTGAAGTACGCGGTGACCTGAGTGCTGTTGACACGCTTGAACACCCACCACAACGACCCCGCCACCAAGAGCGCCAGGATCAACGCGATGACGATGAAGACGATGTGCTTCGGGGTGAACCAGCGGCCGGGACCGCGAGTGTCCTGAGTGTTGCTCGCCGAGGTCATCATTGTCCGGCCACCGTTCCGCCGCCATTGTTGATCTGCTTCTGCTGCACCGGGAGCCTTGTCGTGTTCTGCTGCGGCAGAGCCGGCGGCAGGATGTTGGTGACCACCGAGTCGAACCAGCGCCCACTACCGAGCACGTTGGCGTACAGCCGGTAGAACGGCGCCATGTACGTGAGCGATTGACGCAGGTTCTCGTTCTGGTCGTTGAGGATCTCGATCACCTGACGCAGCGTCTCCAGCGTCGGGCCGATCTGCTCCTGGTTGTCCTTGACGATTCCGCTGAGGGCATCCGACAGCGTGATCGTGCTCGAGAGCAGCCGTGAGATCGACTGCTGACGATTGTTCAGTTCTTCGAGCAACTGTCCCGCGCCGTTGATCAACCGCTCGAACTCCTGGTTGCGGTCGGCGAGGATCTTGGAGGTGTCCTTGGTCGCCTCCAGCAGTTCCTGGACCTTCTGGTCGCGGCTCGCGATGGTCTCTGAGAGACGGGTGAGTCCGTCGAGCGATGCGCGAAGGTCGGCGGGCGTGCCCGAGAAGGCGTCCGACAACGTGCGCATGCTGGTCGCGAGCTGGTTGGTGTCGACTTCCTCGATCTGATCGGCGGCGTCGGAGAACGCCTCGATCACGTCATACGGCGAGGTGGTGCGGCTCAGCGGGATGACGTCCTTGGGGTCGGCGATTTCGCTGCCCTGCGGATCGAGCGCAATGTACTTCTGGCCCAGCACGGTCTTGATCTGGATCGAGGCCGTGGTCTGATCGCCGATCCAGGCCTGGCTGACCTGCATGTCGACCCGGACCTTGTCGCCGTCGAGTTCGACGGCGCGCACGTTGCCGACCTTGACCCCGGCCACTCGCACCTCGGCGTCCGGCTTGAGACCGGCGGCTTCGGAGAAGTCGGCGGAGTAGATGACACCGGCACCGATCATCGGCAGCGAGTTGAGGAAGAACGCAGAGGTCGACAGCATCAGCAGCACGAGGATGCCGATGAAACCCACGGTGACCGGACTACGTCCGGAACTGGAACGGTCGCTCACTTGCTCACCTCCCCTTCTCGCCTTGCGTGGTGGGTCATCTCGTTCACGGTGGATCCTCGTTTGCCCAGCAGCGGGTAGCTGCGCTCGTGTACAGGACGTGGTTGATGTCGGGCAGCGGGATCAGCGGCTGCGTCAGCACGCTACTGCTGCCGTTCCCCGCGGTGACGTCCAGTCCACAGAGGTAGAACTGGAACCACGAACCGAATGTGGCTGCCCGCCCGATCTTTTGGAGCTTCACCGGCAGGTTGGTCAGGGTTTGCTTGATTTCGTCCTGGCGCTGTATCACGGTCTGGCCGAGGTCGTTGAGCGCAGCGATCGAGCCCTGGATTGACGGGCGCGTCGGCTGCAGGATCGAGGCCGTCACCGCCGTCAGGTTCGACAGCGACGTGATTGCCGATCCGACCGAGCCACGCTGTGCCGAAAGCCCGGTGACGAACTTCTCGGTGTTCGTCAGCAACGCGGTGAACTGGTCGTCGTGGTCGTTCAGGTTCTTGAGCACCACTGTCAGGTTGTCGATCAGCGTGCCGATCACCTGGTCACGGTCGGCGATCGTGTTGGTGAGGCTGGCGGTGTCGCGGACCAACTCCGAGATCGTGCCGCTCTCGCCCTGGAACACCTGGATGATCTCTGCCGACAGCTTGTTGACGTCGTCGGCGGTGAGTTGCTGGAACAGCGGGCGGAACCCGTTGAACAGCTCGGTGAGGTTGATGGCCTCGGTGGTGTTCGGCAGACCGATGGTGCTGCCACCGCCGATGGTGTCGTCGGGGTCGCCCGGGCCTTTCTCCAGAGAGAGGTACCGCTGTCCGGTGAGGTTGCGTAGCTTGATCGCGACCCGCACGCCGGCAGGCAGCCGGCCACGGTCTACGGAGAAGCTGACCTGCGCCTCATCGCGGTTGACGATCTCCACTCCGCTGACCTGGCCGACCCGGACGCCGGCGATGCGGACGTCGTCGCCCTTGGCGACCTGGGTGGCGTCGGTGAAGATCGCCTTGAAATCGGTGCCGCCACCGCCACCGCCGTTGGCCACCGCAAACGCGAGTACCGAGGTGGCGAAAACCGTGACAACAGCGAAGACGATCAGCTTGACGAGGGGTCCGACAAGACTCTTCATCGAATGCTCACCTGCTGTCCCTGCATCGTCGGTGCTGCGACCATCGTGATCCATCCCGGTATCTCGGCCGGGTCCTTGCCCGATGACGCCGCGACGATTGCGCGCGCCTGGAGTTTGTTCCGCGGATCGCTGTAGTTGGTCGGCGGGTCCTGCTGCTGCTCAGCCGCACCGATCGTCCCCGAGGGGATACCGGAGAATTGCGGTTCGGGCAGGACGGGCAGGTCTCGGGGACCGGCGTTGCGCGACGGCGGCTGGTACGAACCGTCATTGACCGACCCGTAGGGGTACTGCGGGAACGGCAGGCCGTTGCGGGCCTGCGGGTAGCAGATCGGTCCGCGCTCGTCGAACAGTCGCGGCTCGTCCTGGTTCGGGAGGTAACGACCACGGGGGTTGACGAACTGGAGGTTCACCCGAACACCGGGGTTCTCGGTGTCCTTGCCCGTGATGACGTCCGCCCTGGGGACCAACCCCGCGAAGTTCTTGAACGTGCAGCCGAAGGTCGGCGAGTACTTCGCCAGCGACGACAGCAGCGGCTCAGACTGAATTGCCAAGTCCACGAGATCTTTCCGGTTTGTGGTCAGGAAGTTCGTGCCGTCCACCGCAACCTGGGTCACCGAGGCGATCAATGTGCGGAGGTCGCCCTGGCGTTCATAGAGCGTGTTGGTCGTCGTACGCAGATTGTCCAGCGAGTCCACCAGGTCCGGCAGCGCCTCTGAGTAGGTCTCCGAGAAACTGGCCAGGCCACGCAGCGTGCCCTGGAGTTCAGGCATGTTCGCGTTGATGTCCTTGAAGATCGTGTTGAGCTGCTCGAAGCTCGTACCCAGGCGTTCGCCGTTGCCCGACAACGCCTTCGACAGCGCCGACAGCGTGATGTTCAGATCGGCCGGCGGGATCGCGTCGAGCACCGGCAGCAACTGGTCGAACAGCTGCTGCAGTTCCACCGCGTTACCCGACACGTCCTCGTCGATGGTGTCGCCGTTGGTCAGGTGATCGCTCGGCGATCCCTCTTGACCGTCGGGCACCTGCAGCGCGACATACCGTTCACCGAAGAGGGTCTTCGGCAAGATCCTGGCCGTGGTGTCGGTGGGCAGCATCTTGACCTTGTCCGGCTGCAGCCCGAGGGTCACCACAACCGAGCCGTCCCTGATGTCCGGTTCGACACTGCGTACCTGCCCGACGATCAGGCCACGAGCCTTGACGTCGGCGTTGGTGGGCAACGCATTTCCGGCCGAAGTGGTCGACAACTTGATGTCGACGAACTTCGTGAACGACTTGTTGTACTGCATGATCGTCAACGTCAGGAACAAGATGACAACGATGAAGAACACCAGACCCAGAGCCCGGCGGCGAAGAGCTTTCATCGGTTTATCCCCCTACTCGCACGGAGGTGGTGGTCCCCCAGATTGCGAGGCCCAGGAAGAAGTCGAGCACCGCGATGATCACCAGGGCCGCACGCACGGCATGACCCACCGCCACGCCGACGCCGGCCGGACCGCCGGTGGCGTAATAGCCGTAGTAGCAATGCACCAGGATGATCACGAACGCGAAGATCATGACCTTGCCGAATGACCAGAGGACGTCCGCAGGTGGCAAGAACAGATTGAAGTAATGGTCGTACGAGCCCGAGGACTGCCCGGTGAACTGCGTGGCTATCAGCCGTGAGGCGAAGTAGGCCGACAGCAGACCCAGCACGTACAGCGGGATGACGGCGATGAAGCCGGCCAGCACGCGTGTGGTGACCAGGAACGGGATGGACGGCACGGCCATGGTCTCGAGTGCGTCGATCTCCTCGGAGATCCGCATGGCGCCGAGCTGAGCGGTGAAACCACAACCGACAGTTGCGGACAGGGCCAGTCCGGCGACGAGCGGGGCGACCTCACGGGTGTTGGCGTAGGCCGCCAGGAACCCGGTGAGGGCCTGGGACCCGAGCTGATCGAGGGCGTTGGCGCCCTGCAGACCGACGACGACACCGGTGAACCCGGACATCAGCACCATCACACCGATGGTGCCGCCGATGACCGCGAGTCCACCGGACCCGAATGCCACCTCGGCGAGAAGCCGGAGGAGTTCTTTGGGGTAACGGCGAATGGTGCGCGGCGACCAGCCGATCGCGCGGCCATAGAACGACATCTGGTCGCCCGCGCCGTCGAGGACGCGCAAAGGAACACGCGCGACTTTGGCCGCCCGATATCCCAGGTCTCCCCGACCTTTGGCGATGGTCACTTCCGAAGTCCTCCTATGAACCCTTGGCGGGAACGATCTGCAAGTAGACCGCGGTGATGATCAAGTTCGCGAAGAACAACAACAAAAATGTGATGACGACACTCTGATTGACCGCATCACCAACGCCTTTGGGGCCACCTTTAGGGTGCAGGCCCTTGTATGCGGCGACCACGCCGGCGATCACACCGAAGACGGCAGCCTTCACCTCGGCGACGTAGATGTCGGGCAACTGCGCCAGCGCACTGAACGAAGCCAGATACGCACCGGGCGTTCCGTCTTGGATGATCACGTTGAAGAAGTAACCTCCGCCGATACCGACCACGGAGACCAGCCCGCACAGCAGCACGGCCACCAGGACCATGGCGAGCACTCGCGGAACCACAAGTCGCTGAATCGGATTGATGCCGAGCACTTCCATCGCGTCGATCTCTTCGCGAATGGTGCGGGCACCGAGGTCGGCGGCCACGGCTGATCCCGCCGCACCCGCGACCAACAGCGACGTCACGAGCGGGGCACCCTGCTGGATGACCACCAGGACGCTGGCCGCACCGGTGAAGGATTCGGCACCGAGCTGGCGGATCAGCGACCCGGTCTGCAGCGAGACGATCGCGCCGAACGGGATGGCGACGAGCGCCGTCGGCAAGATCGTGACGCTGGCGATGAACCAGGCCTGCTGGATGAACTCACGCCACTGAAAAGGGCGCACGAAAGTCTGGCGTGCGACGTCGATGAACAACTGGACGATGTTGCCGGTCTGAGAAAGTGCCCCGGAGCCGGCTTTCGCCACTCTGTCGACGCCACGTGTAGTGGCACTGGTCATTTAAAGAGCCTTGTCACCGGCGCGGTATGCGGGGAACTGCTCTGTCTGAGCGTCCGAACCCTGGTAACTGGAGTCGTCGTAGGAGGAGTTGGATGAACCGGAACCGGCGCCCACCTTTTGTGTCTTACGCGCAGCTTCGCGCCCGTTCTCCTGAGCTCGCTCCTCTTCGAGGAAGCTTTCTTCGATGGCCTTCTGGGCGGGCTCGGGCAGCGTGTGCAGGATCTCGCGGACACGGGCCTGACGGCGTCCGACCGCCTTGCGCTCGGGCAGTCCGGGTGTGGCCTGCAGCTGCGGGACGATGCCCCGGACGTCTTCGGCGGTACCACCGTCGGAGTGGCCGGCATCGACCATCTCCTGCTCGCGGCGTTGCTGAGCGTCGTCCTTCTCCTCCGACATGCCGATGGGTCCGATGCGGCGACCGTTGAGGAACTGATCCACCACCGGCTCGTCGGACGTCAGCAGCACCTCACGGGGGCCGAACATGACCAGTTCCTTGCGGAATAGCATGCCGATGTTGTCCGGCACGGTACGGGCGACCTGGATGTTGTGGGTGACGATGAGGATCGTGGCGTCGATCTGCGCGTTGATGTCGATCAACAGCTGCGACAGATACGCGGTACGGACCGGGTCCAGACCCGAGTCCGGCTCGTCGCACAGGATGATCTGCGGGTCGAGGACCAAGGCACGGGCCAGGCCGGCGCGCTTGCGCATACCACCGGAGATCTCGCCGGGGAGCTTGTTCTCCGCGCCCGTCAGACCCACCAGCTCGATCTTGTCCATGACGATCTGCCGGATCTCGTCTTCCTTCTTCTTCGTGTGTTCACGAAGCGGGAAGGCGATGTTGTCGAACAGGCTCATCGACCCGAAGAGGGCGCCGTCCTGAAAGAGGACACCGAACAGCTTGCGGATCTCGTACAGCTCACGGTTGGAGCATTTGGTGATGTCGGTGCCGTCGATGATGACCGAGCCCTGTTCCGGATGGAGCAGACCGATCAACGACTTGAGGAACACCGACTTACCGGTACCCGACGGGCCGAGCAACACGCTGACCTCACCCTGGGGCAGGGTCAGCGACACATCACGCCAAATGTTCTGCGAGCCGAACGACTTCGTCAGATTCTCGACACTGACCTCAACGCCCACTGATTTAGTCCCTCCAAAACGAAGTCCGCCCCCGCGCGGAGCCTGTGGTTCGGCTCACTCTAACGCACACAGCGTGACGAATATACGAGCTGTCGATCTTTCTCAGTTTCGTCGCACCCTCGCCGGTCCACCTGCCTGATGGCTTCTTCCCGATCGCCGCAGGTAGATCAAACGAACAGTTACTCGCGAGTAACTTGAATCACCGTAAAAACTTTTTCCTTGCGACGCAAATCCAGGTCGGAGCGGGTTCTACTCGTCAGTAGCCAGGGCCACCGACACGCCGATCAGTGGCCCCACACCCCACCCGAGACGCAACGATGGCCCGTAGCTGTCGCTACGGGCCATCGTTGTCGAGCGATCGACCCCTACACAGGGATCAACAATCGCTTGTGACGTGCTTGTTTTACTTGACCGAGACCTTGGCGCCGGCTTCTTCGAGCTTGGTCTTGGCAGCCTCGGCAGCGTCCTTGTCGATCTTCTCGAGGATGGCCTTGGGAGCCGACTCGACGAGATCCTTGGCTTCCTTCAGACCCAGTCCGGAGACGACCTCGCGGACGACCTTGATGACCTGGATCTTCTTGTCGCCGGCCGATTCGAGGACGACGTCGAACTCGTCCTGCTCGACAGCGGCTTCGGCGGCAGCGGGTGCACCGGCGGCGGCAACGGCGACCGGAGCAGCAGCGGTGACCTCGAAGACCTCTTCGAACTTCTTCACGAAGTCGCTGAGTTCCAGCAGGGTGAGTTCTTTGAACTGATCGATGAGCTCGTCAGCGGAGAGCTTTGCCATGGTGGCAATCCTTTCTGTCTTCCCGTCGGCCACGAGGTGATGTGGCCGACGGAGGTGTGTGGGGTTTTATTCGGCCGCTTCTGCGGGTGCGCCCGCGGCTTGCTTTTCTTGCAGCGCGGCCGCAAGACGTGCGACCTGCGAAGCGGGCTGATTGAACAGACCCGCGGCCTTTGCCAAGTTGCCCTTCATGGCACCGGCGAGCTTTGCAAGGAGAATCTCGCGTGTTTCAAGGTCGGCGATCTGATTGACCTCGTCCACAGACAGCGCACGGCCGTCCATGTACCCGCCCTTGATGATGAGAGCCTTGTTGTCCTTGGCGAAATTCTTGATCGCCTTGGCAGCCACCACAGGTTCGCCCTCGATGAAGGCAATTGCGGTGGGACCAGTGAACAGCTCGTCCAGACCGGCCACGCCCGCATCAGCAGCAGCGCGCTTGACCAGGGTGTTCTTGGCGACGGAGTAAACAGCGCCTTCGCCCAGTGAGCGACGCAGCTCGGAGATCTGCTTGACGGTCAGGCCACGGTATTCCGTGACGACTGCCGCAGTGGCTCCCTTGAACTGCTCGGTGATCTCCGCAACCGCGGTGACCTTTTCACTATTTGCCATACTTCGCCTCCTCTCATGACGTGTCGGTTGGCACCTCGTCCGACTCGTACGATCGGCCGCGGGCCCCACCAACGACAAACGCCCCGGGCACAGGGCACGGGGCGCACACGAGCAAAGCGGCTTTGACGCCGCTTCGAAAGCGAATCCTCGTTCTCCCTGCGTGGGCCGCCGACGTGTGTCGGGCCTTCGGCCGGTCGCGCGATGCGTACCGGTGACCAACGGTCTCTGGTTGAACTGACGCTCGTAGGTCGATGACCTGCGAACACCAAGGTCCAACAGTACCGGCACGACGGACCGGATCACAAATCAGGCACATCGGGGTCAAGGAGAGGCGGCTGTTCTGGCCCAGGGTCGCGACCGAACACCCGCTCGGCTACATTGACATCAAACCATCCGGTGTGAGGTCGGTCACGAATACCTCCTGACCCACCCGGTACCGCAGCACGACGGAGTGTTGCCACAGTTTTTGAGATATGCCCTGTTCAGACGGGGTGTTCCTGGAAGCCGTGGCCTCGCTCGACGCAGAGAGGGGAACGCCGTGGTCTACCAGATCAACCCGTTCGACAACACCGAGCCACGGATGAGCGCGGTTCCACACTCTGCACCGACCCTTCCGTTCGGCGACCCGACCGGCGGCGCCAACGCCCGTTGGTGGCGCGAACAGGTCGACGGCCGTCCCGCGTTCCCCAAGGTGACGATCGACCGTTCACTCGAGCTGACCATGTCCGACGGCGTCCGCTTGCGTGCCACCCTCGTACGGCCGGTGAAGGTGTCGGGCGAACCCGTTCAGACGCCGTTGCCGACGGTGGTGACCATCAACCCTTACAACCGCGCCCTGCTCGACGCGATCGACCAGGCCACCCATCGCCTTCCCCTCCCTCCACTGTCCGGTGGTGCCCTCGACGTCTTCGGAATCAATCGCAAGCTCGTGCAGAGCGGATACACCCAGCTCGTGGTCGATGTCCGCGGCACAGGTGCGTCGCACGGACGCTGGCAGATCCTCGGTGAGCGCGAGCAACGTGACTCCATCGAGGTCATCGACTGGGCCGCTGCGCAGAGCTGGAGCAACGGCAACATCGGGATGGCCGGCTGGTCGTACTCGGCGATCAACTCGCTGCAGGCGGCCGGCAACGGTTCACCGCACCTCAAGGCGGTGTTCGCCATCGAGGGATGTGAGGACATCGTCCGCGACATCTACATCACCGGCGGTGCGCCGTCGGCGTTCATCCCGATCTGGCTCTCCGCGGTGAATCTGCTCAAGTGGCTGCCCAACCCGTCCACAGCGGTGGGCGATGCCCTCAGCACCAACGGCGTCCGATGGCTGAAGGACCGGGTCGGCTCCCCCGCCACCGAGATCGGCTCGCTGGCGTGGGGTTTCCTCACCGGGCGCGATCCACGGATCTACGACGATCCCTATTTCGACGAGCGCGACCCCAAGATCGACGAGATCACTGCCCCGACATTCGTCTTCGGCGGGTGGCATGACCTCTTCGGCCGCAGTGCAACCCGCATCTACAACCAGCTCAACCTGCCGCCCGGGCAGAAGCAGCTGATCATGGCCGACGGCTACCACCTCGATGCCGGGCTCGGCTTCGGCGGGCGGGTGAGCCCGCCGCGCGTCGACGTGCTCGAACGCGCGTGGTTCGACAAGTGGCTCAAGGGGCTCGACAACGGCGTGGACGAATACGGCCCGGTGACCCTGCAGCAACAGGGCGGTATGTGGACCTCGGGCCAGAGCTTCCCCCGCCCCGAGGCGCGGGTTCGGCGGCTGTACCTGTCGCCCGACGGCTCGGACACCGCTGGGCACTGCGTGCACGACGGCAGTCTTGGGGCGGAGGCGAACACCTCGCGCGCCGAACTGAAGGTGAAGCCGGGCGTGCGCGGCTTCATCTCCCGGGACATGACACAGGTGACCGCAGGCGCCACCATGGTTCTCGGCAAGGCCTTCACCACCGATGCCCGGTTCCAGGAACGGGGCGCCCTCTCGTTCACCACGGCACCGGTCACCGAACAGGTACAGATCTCCGGCGCGCTCAATCTGCACCTGCACGCAACCTGCGCCGGTAGCGACGCCCTGTGGGCGGTGACCCTCAATGATGTTGCGCCGGACGGTACCTCGACCGTGCTCACCAACGGTTCACTGACCGCGTCCAACCGATCTCTGGACCCAGAACTCAGCGATTACGCCGAGGACGGCTCGCTGCTCGTCGCCCACCACCCGCTCAGCCGCAAACGCAAACTGAAGGTGATCCCGAACGTACCCATCGACCTCGACATCGACCTGGTGTCCACCGATGCGCTGCTGGACGTCGGGCATCGGCTGCGGGTCGACATCTACGCGGCGAGCATGCCCCGTTTCCTTGCCGTGGTCCCTGACCTGGTGAAGTCCGGATTCCGTTCGCAGAGAATCGTTCTCGACCCGTTCCACCAGAGCCACCTCACGTTCCTGGCGGTGGGCGAGCCAGGCTGGTAGTCGGGCACCGGACCCTCAACCGACCGCGATACCGCTGTCGCCGAAGGTCACCCGGTAGATCAGTGCGGCTTCAGGTCCGAGTACCAGACCGACAAGGTCGATGAGGGTGCCCGCGAATCGTGGGCCGTGCTTGTCCTGCGCCGACCCCGGACTCAGGTGGTGGGCGATCTCGTGGAGCACCACCAGCTCGCGCATCGCCCAGCGCCCCTCGGCCGCATCGGGTACCGCGATCACGCCGTCGTCATCGGCTGACCGGTACTCGTAGTGGGCTTCGCGCTGCCCCCGGCGGGATCGAACCCTCACCGGAACCGCGGCCCGCGGGAACCTGTCGATCACGCTGTCCAGCGACAGCACCCGGTGCACGTAGTCGCGTACCGAGTCCACCGAGCCGAACCGAGCCTCCGGAGGCAGTGTCACCGAGGTGCCGGCGATCTCCAGAGTGGAGCCACCGCGCGCGGCGCGCTCGAAAACGTTGTGCACCAGCGCTTCTGCGGAGTACAAGGCCGAACGCTGGCTGTCACGCTGCGTCAACGCGCCCACTCACGGTTCAGCACGCCCACTCACGCCTCCAGGGCCCCACGCGCAGCACCCAACTGGTTGTCCTCGCCGATACGTGCCCGGCGTCCGGCCCGGTCCCCCGCCCGCCGCGCGCCCTCCGAGTAGCCGGCCGACGCGCTCTGCGAACGCCAGGTGCCCCGCGCGGTGGACGTCTCCTTGTGGAAATCCCGGACCTCTACCTCTTTGTTCCGCAGGACCAGAGCCGTTCCCGAGTCGGAACGGCCCCCGTCGGCGGCGACCGCAGCCGCACGCGCCTCATTGCGGGCTTGCGTGAGGCGCTTGCCGATCCGTTCGGCGAACGCCGACTGGAAGTTCAGCCGGGCCGTGATCGGTGACAGCGGCTTCTCCTCGACCACCTTGCGCTGTACCCAGCCGCGGCGTTCGGTGACCACACGAGCAAAGGTCTCGCCTTTGTACGCACCCGACTTCAGATAGCTGTCGCTGGCGGCGACCATCTGAACCACCAACGAGCTGTACAACGCCTCACAGGTGTCGATGTCGCCAGGGAATCCATAGGCGTAGACAAACGTCGAGTTGCTCGCGACGTCACAGGTGATGTCGTTTGCGTGGGCGATGGCCACGAACAGCTGGACATATGTGCGCAGCCCTCGCTTGCCGGCAGTTCCGATCGCGATGTTGCGTTGCACCGGGGATGTGCGCTGTTCGGGCTTCCCGTGGGCCCGCGCCACGGCCAGATCGATGGACGCTGCGGTGGCCAACCGTTGCGCCGCCTGCATGAAGGCTTGCGCCTCGTGCTCGTTGTCGGTGCCTTCTGCCTGCCTGAGCAAACCGGAGATGCGGGTCAGGAGTTTGTCGTCTTGCACGCTCACAACCCTAAGGCGTCGGTGTGACTGCTCCCCCGCCCGCGGCAACGTCATGTGCACAACGCGGCATCTGTGGACAGACCCACTCGTTGGCAGTATTAGGCAATGATGATTTACTAACTGCGTGGCGCGTCCTCGAGTGAACTCCGACGATCATCTGCTCGATGCAGCCGACGCCGTCCTGTCGCAGACCGGCTCGGCCCGGTTCACCCTCGAGATGGCGGCCCGGGAGGCCGGCGTCTCGGCAGCGACCTTCGTCAAGCGCTTCGGTTCCAAACGCGGGTTGCTCATCGCCTCGTCGCAGCGCTGGGTCGACGCAATCGATCTCGACGACGTCGGACGCCCGGGCGAACCGATCCTGGCGACGCTTCGTCGATTGTCGGTCGAGTCCTACACCGACAGCGACGACCCCGACCAGGCCGGCAACCACGTGTCCTCCCTGGCGATGGATCTCGGCGACCCGGAACTGACTCGACTGCTCGCTGCCGGCTGGGACAAAAAGCGCCGACAACTGCAAGCCGTCATCGCAAGGGCGGTCGAAAGCGACGAACTACCCGGCGCGCCTCTTCCGCCGGCTGCAGCCCGAACGTTGTTCGCACTTCTCGAGGGCACGTTCCTCGGCTGGACCGTGCAACCGCACGGCTCCCTCATCGAGATTCTCGGAGACGAGTTCGACCGACTCATCACCACCTGGACATGAAAGGACAGCAATGACCACTTCCCCTTCCCCGAGCCCTGTCACCGGAGCGGTGTTCATCGCCACCAGCGTCGACGGCTACATCGCCCGCACGGACGGTGGCATCGATTGGCTGTTGAGTCGCGACGAGGACCTCGGCGAAACCGGTTACGACGCCTTCATAGCGACCACGGACGCGATTGTCATGGGCCGCAACACATATGAGGTCGGGTGCAGTTTCGACACATGGCCGTACGAGGGGATGCGCGTGTTCGTGCTCAGTACCACCCTCGAGCCCGGAGTCGACGACCGGATCTCCGTGCACCGCGGTCTCGACGCGTTCTTCGACGCTGCTCACGACGAGGGTGTCCGCCATGTCTATGCCGACGGCGGCCGTCTGATCACCAGCTTTCTCCAGCGGGGCCTGATCACCGAGATCACGATCACCACGGCACCGGTGATCATCGGATCCGGTCTGCCGTTGTTCGGCGCCATCGATCACGACATCCCGCTCGATCACGTGCGCACCACAACTCTCGGCAACGGGATGACCCAGAGCGTCTACCGGGTGTCGGCCGGATGAGCCGCGCCTGAGCGCGGGACACCAGCCGCACGACGCCGTCGTGCGGCTGGTGGAATGCTGGACGGGTGAATCGAGATGTCGACGAAACCCTGGCCGGTCGAACGCTCTTCGACCACTCCAACACCTCCACGCGTGACTTCTACAAGCTGATCACCACCGCGATCGTCCCGCGGCCGATCGCCTGGGTGTCCTCGCGCAGCGCCGAGGGCGTGGACAACCTCGCACCGTTCAGCTTCTTCTCTGTCAGCTCCACCGATCCGATGGTCGTGCAGTTCACCGCCGTCGGCGGCAAACACAGCGCGGACAATGCGGCGGCCACCGGCCAGTTTGTCGTCAACATCGCCACGGAGTCGATGATGGACCAGGTCAATGCCACTTCGGCCGGCTTCGCCGAGGACGTCAACGAGTTCACCGCCGTGGGCGTCGCCTCGGCACCGGCGACGGTCGTCGACTGCCTGCGGGTCCGCGACAGCCCGGTGGCCATCGAATGCGAACTCCACCAGATCATCGAGGTGGGCAACTCGCAGGTGGTGATGGGGCGTGTGGTCGCGGTGACGGTCGACCCCGCTGTCGCGGCCGCCGATGGCCATCCGGACTTCACCAGGCTGGCGCCGGTCAGTCGCCTGGGCCGGACCGAATGGGGTCTGCCGGGCCGGGTTGTCGAACGCGAACGACCCTGACATCGCTCCGGCTGCGCCATCCGGACGGATTTTGATCGGTTTCGGGAAGGTAGTGACGCGCTCAAGCGTTGTTGCACACGTACAACTATTTCGCGTGATGACTACTTTCCAGCAGTGAAGAAGGCCCGTCTATGTCCTTGACCCTGTCGATTCTCGATCTTGCACCGATTGCGCCGGGCGAGTCCGCTCGCGCGAGCTTCGAGGCGAGTGTTGCGCTGGCCCAGGCCGGAGAACGCAACGGCTACAAGCGAGTCTGGTACGCCGAGCACCACAACATGGAGTCGATCGCGTCATCGGCCACCAGTGTGTTGATCGCTCATATCGCCGCGCACACCGAGACCATTCGTCTGGGTGCCGGCGGCATCATGCTCCCCAACCATGCGCCGCTGACGATCGCCGAGCAGTTCGGAACCCTGGAGACGCTGCACCCCGGTCGGATCGATCTGGGTCTGGGTCGCGCACCCGGTAGCGACCAGGCGACGATGCGCGCGCTGCGCCGAGACCACAGCTCGGCCGAGAGCTTCCCGCAGGACGTCCTCGAACTGCAGGCCTACCTGCGCGGACAGTCGCGGATCCCCGGCGTTCAGGCCGTTCCCGGCGCGGGGACGGATGTGCCGTTGTACATCCTTGGTTCGTCGCTGTTCGGCGCTCAACTGGCCGCTGCTCTCGGGCTCCCCTACGCCTTCGCGTCGCATTTCTCGCCCGATGCCCTCGAGCAGGCGGTGGCCCTCTATCGCCGCGAGTTCAAGCCCTCGGCTCAGCTGCCGGAGCCCTATGTGATCGCGGGCGCGAACGTTGTCGCGGCCGAGGACGCCGACGAGGCGGCGCGGGACTTCGAGGCGTTGCGGCGGATCCGGGTGCGGATGTTCATCACCCGCGGACCGTCGACACCCGAGTACAGCGATGAGGAGATCGATGCTTTCCTCACCACCCGCGAGGGCCGCGGTATCGCCCACATGATGAAGTACACCGGCGTCGGCACGGGTGCGGACGTACGCGGCTTCTTGGAAGATTTCGCCGAGTTGGCCCAGGCCGATGAGGTCATCGTGGCCCACCAGTCGGTGACCAGTGCGGGACGTATCCGTTCTCTCGAACTCACCGCCGAAGCCATGAAGACCGCAAAGGTCTGATCGAACCCGAAAACTGGCGAAAACGAGGGGACCGAGGGAAATACTCCCTCGGCCCCCTCGTTCTAAGCAGATCTGAGGGAAGGACACCCCCGACGCGAGCGAAGCAAAGCGGACACCGCCCGGCGGATGGCCCGCGTGTTCTGGACTGAGGAGCGAGGGAGCGCAGCGACTGAGTCGACGAGGGAAGAACACGCGATAAAGGGCCATCCGCCCGCGAGCGCCGGCGAGCCAAATGCACAGTGCCGGAACCCCGTTCGAGAACCGGCGACCGAGGCCACCAACACAAAACCGGGACCCCCATAGGGAGTCCCGGTTTTGTTGTGCCTGGCCTAGAGGAAGACTTCAGTCCTCTTCGAGGTAATTGCGGTTCACCGCAGGATCCACCGGGATGCCCGGTCCGGTGGTGGTCGATACGGTGACCTTCTTGAGGTACCGGCCCTTGGCTGCAGAGGGCTTCGCGCGCAGGATCTCGTCGACGGCAGCGCCGTAGTTCTCGACCAGCTTCTTCTCGTCGAACGAAGCCTTGCCGATGACGAAGTGCAGGTTGGCTGCCTTGTCGACGCGGAAGTTGATCTTTCCGCCCTTGATCTCGTTGACGGCTTTGGTCACGTCGGTGGTGACCGTGCCCGTCTTCGGGTTCGGCATCAGGCCACGCGGTCCGAGGACGCGCGCGATCCGGCCGACCTTGGCCATCTGGTCAGGGGTGGCGATCGCGGCGTCGAAGTCGAGCCAGCCGCCCTGGATCCGCTCGATCAGATCCTCGGCGCCCACTTCGTCGGCTCCGGCGGCGACGGCCTCATTGGCCTTGTCGCCGGCGGCGAACACGATGACGCGGGCGGTCTTGCCGGTGCCGTGGGGCAGGTTGACGGTGCCGCGCACCATCTGGTCTGCCTTACGGGGATCGACGCCGAGACGGACGGCGACCTCGACGGTTGCGTCGGTCTTGGTGGAAGCGGTCTCCTTGGCAAGCTTGGCAGCCTCCAGCGGGCTGTAGAGCTTGGACTTGTCGACCTTTTCCGCAGCGGCTTTGTAGGCCTTACTGGTTTTACTCATGTTTGCTCTGTCTTTCTCCGCAGCTCGAGCGATTGCTTGTCAGATCGCTCTTCGCGTTCTAGGCGGGGTTGGTGGTGCGGACCGAGCCGGCCCTCCCACGTGATGTCTGTTCGAGGAAGAGACTCAGGCCTCGACCGTGATGCCCATGGAGCGGGCGGTTCCGGCGATGATCTTGGCGGCCTGTTCAACGTCGTTGGCGTTGAGGTCTTCCTGCTTGGTCTTGGCGATCTCGCGGACCTGGTCCATCGTGACCTTGCCGACCTTGGTCTTGTGCGGCTCTCCCGAACCCTTCTGCAGACCGGCGGCCTTCAGCAGCAGTTTGGCGGCCGGCGGGGTCTTCAACTTGAAGTCGAAGGAGCGATCTTCGTAAACGTAGATCTCCACGGGCACGACGTTGCCGCGCTGGCTTTCTGTCGCGGCGTTGTACGCCTTGCAGAACTCCATGATGTTCACGCCATGCTGGCCGAGTGCCGGACCCACGGGGGGTGCGGGGTTGGCTGCGCCGGCCTGGATCTGAAGCTTGATGATCCCGGACAGCTTCTTTTTCTTCTTGGGGGGCATCCTTTTCCCTGTTTCTGATTGATTGCGTTTGGGCTGACAACACTCAGCCCGGTTTCGCGCCCGCTGGAGACGCGAAAGTCTTAGATCTTCTCGACCTGCCGGATCGTCAGATCTTCTCTACCTGGTTGAAGGCGAGTTCGACCGGGGTCTCGCGACCGAAGATCGAGACGAGCACCTTCACCTTGCGCTGCTCGGCGTTGACCTCGCTGATCGATGCGGGCAACGTCGCGAACGGGCCGTCCATGACGGTGACCGACTCGCCGACCGCGAAGTCGACCTCGACCACCGGTGCGGAGGCAGCGGCCAGATCGGAACCGGCGTCGCTGCCGGCTTTCGCCGACGACTTCTTCGGCTCGGCACGGGGCAGCAGGAACTTGAGCACGTCATCCATGGACAACGGCGAAGGACGCGAGGTCAATCCCACGAAGCCCGTGACGCCCGGGGTGTTGCGCACCGCGCCCCACGATTCGTCATTGAGGTCCATGCGCACGAGGATGTAACCCGGCAGCACCTTGCGGTTGACCTTCTTGGGCTGGCCGTTCTTGATCTCGGTGACTTCTTCGGTGGGCACCTCGACCTGGAAGATGTAGTCGCCCACATCCAGGTTCTGGACGCGGGTCTCGAGGTTGGCCTTCACCTTGTTCTCGTAACCGGCGTAGGAGTGGATCACGTACCAGTCGCCGGCAGCGCGCTTGAGGGACTTCTTGAGGGCCTCGACCGGGTCCTCTTCTTCCTCGGGTTCGACGACCTCGGGGGCCACGTCCTCGCCGGAGGCGTCCTGGTCGGTCTCGCCGGAGGCGTCTTGGTCGCTGCTGTCGGAATCAGCCGGCGCTTCGGGATCGGAGATGCCACTGTCAACAGCCTCCGAATCACCGACCGTCTGATCGGTGACGTCGGTTTCGGTCTCGCTGATCTCAGCGTCGTTCTCGGGGGTGCTCACTGCAGCCCACGCTCCCTTTCCTCGAAGCGGCCGTGCGGGTGATTACCCGAACAGCCACAAAACGGCCTTTGCAAAGCCCAGATCCAGCCCAGAGATGAACGCGACCATGATGATCACGAAGATCAGCACGACGATCGTGTACTGAATCAGCTGCTTGCGAGTAGGCCAGATGACCTTCTTGAGCTCGCTGACAACCTGCTTGAGGAAGATCCACAACCGGATGAAGGGATTGTGGCTGTCCTCGGGCCGGACTCGCTTGCGTTTGCCGTCTTTCTTTTTGTCTTTGGTCTTTTCCTTGGTGGCGACGGCCGATCCCGCCGAATCGTCGTCGTCGCTCTTCGTCAGGTTCGTCCGTTTGCCACGCGGCGAACGCTTACCCGTCGGGCGAGCCGCCGTCTGAGTGTCTCCGTCGGAGACGTTCTCAGCATCGGACTCGTCCACCGAACCGGCTTCGCCGTCGACTGAGGTGTCGACCTCGACCTCGTCGTTCGACTCGGCCGCGCTCTTGGCGCGTTCGGCACGGTCGCGCTTGCTCAACTTGATCCTCTCGTGGCTGAAGTCGGATGTTCGGCGGCAGGCGATGTGCCTGGGCACCGAACAGCTGACATCGGGTGCCCTGAGGTGCCGACGTGCACACCGTCAAGGGCAGGGGCGACAGGACTTGAACCTGCAACCTGCGGTTTTGGAGACCGCTGCTCTGCCAGTTGAGCTACGCCCCTTTGGAACGGCGAGTTACTCGGTGACCACCTTGCGATGGTCTCGAGGCCACGTCGACCCGGTGTCTGCACTACACAAAACCAACGCGCCACCCTCAGGGCAGCGCGCAAGTATGAGTAGAACTCAGACTATTGAAGTGTACGTCACCGGGCGGGTTGAACTCCAACTCGGTGTTGACCCGCGGAAACCGCAGGTCATCCGTACCGACGATCAATTGAACTGCACGCTGACGAGTGCTCGTCCGAAAATTTTGCGGTCACCCTGCTTGGCGACGATCGAGATCTGGCCGCGGCGGGTGTCGGGATCAAGCGACTTCACCTTACCGGTGAAGTCGACGGCCGCGAAGTCGTCGGCCGGCACGTACACCGGGCTGGTGAACCGCACGTTGTATTCGTAAATGGCTGCCGGGTCTCCGATGAACTCGCCGATGAAACTGGCTCCGAGACCCATGGTCTGCATGCCGTGGGCCACCACGTCCTGCAGGCCGGCCACCTTGGCGACCTCGTCGCTGTAGTGGATCGGGTTCGGATCGCCTGCCACACCCGCGTAGTTGATCAGGTTTCCGCGGGTCAGCTTGAATGTCCGCGCGGGGAGTTCTTGTCCGACCGTCAGAGTGTCGAAATCGATTGCGGCATAGGCCTTTGGATCAATGGCCGGGTCCGGGTCGGTGTAGCGGGCGAACGGGCCGTTGACGGTCTTGCCCGGGTCGATGCCGGGGGGCTCGCTCATCATCACGTGTTCGATCTTGTCGACCAGCGCGGGGTCGACCTCGATGGCGGCCCTTGCGGCGAGGCTCGTCCACGTGGTCATCACGGGCTCGTTGTGCTGATTCCAGACGACGTTCTTGGTGACCATCAGGTCGGTGCCCGACATCTGTCGGAACGAGTCCAGGGACACGTCGCAGATCAGGTGGTCGCCGACCTTGATGGGCCGATGGAACACCAGTCGCTGATCGCTCTGCATGATCTGCCAGAGGTCGTAGCCGGTGATGACATCTTCGAAGAGGCGCCGCTGGGCGATGATCCCGAGGACGGATACGAACGTGGGCGCGGCGACGAGGGTGTCGTGGCCCATCTCACGGGCCTTGGCCTCATTCCAGTGGACGGGGTTGGTGTCCTGGACGGCGCGGGCATGCTCGCGCACCTTTTCGCGGCCGACCTCGTAGTAGTCGTCGACGGTGTACTTGTACCCCACCAGCGCCTGCGTGTGTTCGGCGATTTCTTCGGGGGTCAGCTTGACGCCGTCCCGGATCGCCTGGATGCGCTCGGCAGCTTGGGCTTCGCTCACATTCGTCACTAAACCGACCTCTGACTTTCGACTTTTCGTCGACTCCGGCGGCTTGTCGATGTGGGGCCGCGCCGCGGGTGCCGTGGCTACTCCCGGACAAATCGTCGGCTGGAATGGGCCGACTTCGCTTGGGGCGCCGCAGTGGCCCCCGCTGCTCAGGCGGCCTCGAACGGCCGCCCGGCGTGGGAGTTAGCGCGATTCCTTGTGGTTCTGGTGCTTGCCGCAGTTCGGGCAGAACTTCTTGATCTCGAGGCGATCGGGATCGTTGCGGCGGTTCTTCTTGGTGATGTAGTTGCGGTGTTTGCAAACCTCGCAGGCCAAGGTGATCTTGGGGCGCACGTCTGTTGAGGAGGCCACGGGATTGCCTTTCAGGTGGATCGTGTGGTGTACCACCGTGAGGCGGTACTTGTGGCGCATCGTCGCAAGACGACACTTCGTAGCGGCGTCGTCGGGGACGACACTTCGTAGCGCGTCGTCGGGGACGACACTTCGTAGCGCGTCGTCGGAGACGACACTTCGTAGCGATGGCCGGACTCGAACCGGCGACCTAACGATTATGAGTCGTTCGCTCTAACCAACTGAGCTACACCGCCATGGCCCCGATTCCAGGTCCGACAGCGCGTCTGGCATCAGCTGCGCCGCTGCCCAGGATCTGAGTCCAGCGAGCCCCCTGACGGAATCGAACCGTCGACCTTTTCCTTACCATGGAAACGCTCTACCGACTGAGCTAAGGGGGCGTTCGCTTTCCATGTGCTGCCTATCTGGCAACGCACGAAGAGCCTTAACGAGATTACACAGCGGCGCTGGTGCACGCCAAATCGCCTCTGTGGTTGTCTCGCCGCACCAAACGACCTCGGGCCGGTTCACCCAGCTCGAGGCCGTCTTCTGGTGCTGTGGCAGGTATAGGATTCGAACCTATGTAGCTTGCGCGACGGATTTACAGTCCGCTCCCTTTGGCCGCTCGGGCAACCTGCCGGGCTACTTTCCGTAGTCTTTTGGACCGGCGGAAAGCAACGCCGCAAAGAATACAACGGGCATGGCCCCTGAGCACAAATGCCCTGCGTATGGGCGCCCGTTTCGGCCCCGGAGACCATCGGGCCCATCACTGCCGAGGGCGGCGACTAGGCTTGTCGGTTATGGCAGATTCATCGTTCGACGTGGTCAGCAAGCTCGATCGGCAGGAAGTCGACAACGCTCTCAATCAGGCGGCGAAAGAGTTGTCGCAGCGGTACGACTTCCGGGGCACCAACACCAAGATCGAGTGGTCGGGTGAAGAGAACATCGTGATCACCTCCGACGCCGAGGAGCGCGCCCAGGCGGGCCTGGAGGTCTTCAAGGAGAAGCTCATCCGGCGCGACATCTCTTTGAAGGCTTTCGACGCCGGCGAGGTCGTCGCTTCGGGAAAGACCTACAAGATCACCGGGACCCTGGTGCAGGGCATCGACTCGGAGAAGGCCAAGAAGATCACCAAGGCGATCCGCGACGAGGGGCCCAAGGGCGTCAAGGCGCAGATCCAGGGTGAGGAGCTGCGCGTCTCCAGCAAGAAACGCGACGACTTGCAGGCCGTGATCTCGCTCCTGAAGAACAAGGACTTCGAGATCGCTCTGCAGTTCGTGAATTACCGCTAGTCCCACGCGCCGATTTCGTCCCGCTCGGAGGGCGTCGAGGGTACATACCCCTTGCCACCCCTACCGGCGGGACGATTGTGGTGGCACCGGCGTCGTCAGCGGCCTGGACCGGCCATCTCTTCCAGACGCCTGATGCGGTCCTGCATCGGGGGGTGCGTGGCGAACAGCTTGCCCACCCGCTCGCCGGCCCGGAACGGGTTGGCGATCATCAGGTGGGACTGGGCGGCGAGGTCGGGATTCGGCGGGAGCGGGGCGACCTGCACCCCACCGGAGATCTTGCGCAGCGCCGACGCAAGGGCCAGCGGGTCGCCGGTGAGCTCTGCACCCGAGGCATCGGCCTGGTATTCGCGTGAGCGCGACACCGCGAGCTTGATCACCGTTGCAGCGATCGGGCCCAGAAATGTGATGAGCAACAACATGATCGGGTTGGCGCCGCCCTCACGGTTGCTGCCGAAGAAGAATGCGAAGTTGGCAATGCCGCTGATCACCGCAGCCATCGCACCGGCCACCGACGAGATGAGGATGTCGCGGTTGTAGACGTGCGACAGTTCGTGGCCGAGGACGGCCCGGAGCTCGCGTTCGTCGAGGATCTGCAGGATTCCTGCGGTGCAGCAGACTGCGGCGTTCTTGGGATTACGTCCGGTGGCAAAGGCGTTCGGCGCCTCGGTGGGACTCACGTACAACGCGGGCATGGGCTGACGCGCCACCGTCGCAAGCTCGCGGACGATCCGGTACAGCGCCGGCGCCTGCACCTCTGTGACGGGCTGTGCGTGCATGGCCTTGAGCGCCATCTTGGCGCTGTTGAAGTAGATGTAGGCGTTGAATCCGACCGCCGCCACCACGGCGACGAACAGGATGGCGGGGCTGCGGAATGCTGCCCCGATCCCGACGATGATCGCCGACATGAAACCGAGCAGCAGGACGGTCTTCAGGCCGTTGGCATGACCACTCATCCATCACTCCCGTCTGTACACACGGCAGCACAACGATCGGGCCCGACCTCACGGTTCCCGGCCCAGGCCGGCCGGACCGGACCACGCAGCAGGTCAGCCGATCCGGTCGATGGTGTAGCGCACCAGCGAGCTCATCGCATCGTGCGCGGGCCCCTCGGGGAGCTGGGCCAGTTCGGCATCCGCCGCGTCGGCATACCCCTGGAGAGTGGCTCGGGCCTTGGCCAGGCCCGCCGATTTGTTCAGGAGTTCAAGTGCTTCGGCGACCTCGGCGTCGTCGGTGAGCGGCCGGGGCGTGCCGTCGGCGGCGAGGACCAACTCGCGCAACCGGGTTTCGTCGGGGTCTGCGATGGCGTAGAGCACCGGCAGGGTGTGCACGCCTTCGCGCAGATCGGTTCCCGGGTTCTTACCCGAGTCGCCGGCCACCGAGCTGATGTCGATGATGTCGTCGCTGACCTGGAAAGCGGTCCCGATCGAGTCTCCGAGCCGGGACAGGCGTTCGATCTGGCCTTCGTCCGCACCGGAGGACATCGCCCCGAACCGCCCACTGGCCGCGATCAGCGAACCGGTCTTCTCCCAGACCACTTTCAGGTAGTGGTCGACGGGGTCGAGCTTGCCCTGCGAGCCCACGGTTTCACGCATCTGCCCGGTGACCAGCTCGGCGAAGGTGTCCGCGATGATGCGGACGGCATGCGGTCCGAGGGTGGAGACCAGGCGCGAAGCCCGCGCGAACAAGAAGTCCCCGGACAGGATGGCAACACTGTTACCCCACCGGCTGTTGGCGCTGACGGCACCGCGCCGCAGCTCGGCCTCGTCCATCACGTCGTCGTGGTACAGCGTCGCCAGGTGGATCATCTCCACGACGGTCGCCGAGATGATGACCTCGTGGGCGTGTGGGTTTGGCCCGAAGTGGGCCGACAGGATCGAGAAGATCGGCCGGAACCGTTTGCCACCGGCCTTGGCCAGATGCGTGGCCGCCTCGGTCAGGAAGTCCTCACCAGAGGACAACTCCTCGAGCAGCAGCTTCTCGACGCTCTCCAGCGACCTGCCCACATCTGCGGCGAAGTCTTCCGAACCCATATCCAGACCCGCGAACGTCGTCTTCACGCCTGACCAGCTCCTGTCATAGGACGAGCCTAATGGTGCGCGATACTTGCCGGGTGAGTGCACCCATCCCATGTCCGTCACGCACCCAGGTGCTTGTGGTCGGCGCAGGTCCCGGCGGCTCGGCCGCGGCGTATGCGGCAGCCCGGGCGGGATATGAGGTGACTCTGCTCGACTCGGCGGTGTTCCCGCGGGACAAGACGTGCGGCGACGGACTGACGCCGCGCGCCATCGCCGAACTCGATGCCCTCGGCCTCGGCGACGCGTTCTCGGGTCCACGAATTCTCGGGCTGGACATGCAGGGCTGGGGCGGCCGTCAACTCGTCCGCTGGCCGTCGAAGTCGGACCATTTCCCCGATTACGGCAGCGCTGTCGCCCGCACGGAACTCGACGACCGGATCCGCGTTCATGCCGTGGAGGCGGGAGCGACGATGGTGTCGGGCACCAAAGCGGTCGGCGCCACGGTCGTCGACGGCAAAGTGACTGCCGTTCAGGTCAATACAGATGACGGTCCCGCAGAGATCGAGGTCGACAAGCTCATCGTCGCCGATGGGGTGCGCTCGGCATTGGGCACTGCGCTGGGACGGTCGTGGCACCGAACCACCGCCTACGGCGTCGCCGCGCGGGCATACGTGCACTCGGAGCGCTGCGACGACCCCTGGATGGGGTCGCACCTGGAATTGCGCGGCACCGATTCCGAACTACTGCCCGGATACGGTTGGGTCTTCCCGCTGGGTTCGGAGACCGGGCTGGTGAACATCGGGGTGGGTGCCCTCGCGACGGACAAACGCCCGGCGAGCATGTCGCTGCGCCCGATCATCCAGCACTACACCAACTCTCAGCGTGAGGACTGGCGGCTCAGCGGCGAGCCGATGCGCATCGCCTCGGCGCTGTTGCCGATGGGCGGAGCGGTCAGCAACGTCGCGGGCGCCAACTGGGTGTTGATCGGCGATGCGGCCGCCTGCGTCAACCCACTCAACGGGGAGGGCATCGACTACGCACTGGAGACTGCCCGACTGGCCGTCGAAGTGCTTGACCAGAAAGATCTTTCGACCCTCTGGCCGGACCTGCTCCGGTCCCGGTATGCGTTGGCATTCTCCGCCGCCCGCCGACTCGCTGCTGTCCTGACCGTGCCGCGGGTGGTGCCCGTCCTGGGCCGCCCGGGCATCCGCTCGGCAGCGCTGATGTCGATGGTGGTGCGGGTGATGGGAAATCTGATCACCGAGGACGACAGAGACCTGATCGCCCGGGCCTGGCGCGTTGCCGGCATGACGAGCAGCGTACTCGACTCCCGCCCGCCTTTTACCTGACCCCCCCCCCCGATGATGTGCCCTTTTGGCGGGCAAAACCCCAGGTCGCGACCGCCAAAACCGCACATCATCGGGAACAAACCTCAACCGGCCAGGGCGGCCGCAATATCACGGGCCGTTGCTCGGCCGAGCTCGACGAGGAACGGGATACGTTCGGGGATCATCAGATCGGTACTCCCCCGAATTCCCAACGCGAACTTGACATTTTCTGCCTCGCCGATGATGGGCAGGGCAATCGTCCGGAAGTCCGGGGCTAGTTCTTCGTCGTTGAATCCGTAACCGCGTTCGCGGGTCAGCGCGAGCTCTTTGGCCAATTCGTCGGCATCGGCGACAGCACGAACAGTGCCCTGCCCGTACGGGAGTCGCCGCAGTTCATCGCTACCGGCCTCGGACCACGCCAGCAACACCTTGCCGAGCGCCGAGGCGTGCAACGGCAGCAGGACTCCTTGCAGCGCATGCCCGTCGGCCTCCCGCCATCGACTGGTCCCGAGCAACACCACCTCGTTTCCGTACCGCATCGCCACCGACGCGGTCGCCCCGGTGGTCGCGGCCAACTGCTCCAGGTGCGGCTCGGTCAGATAGATGCGGTGCTGGCGATACGCGATCTGTCCGTACTGCGCAAGCGCTCCTCCGAGGCCATATCGCCCGGATTGTTCGTTCTTCTCCAGGAACCCGGCATCGACGAGCGCATTGAGCAACCGGTGCGTGGTGCTCAGTGGAAGACCCTGAGCCCGCGCGACCTCGGAGACGCCGAGTTCTTGACCACCCCGAAAACAGCCCAGGACCGATAGCGCACGCGCAACCGTCTGTACTCCGCCATTCGCCATCGGCCTCTGCGATCCTCCCGTAGGCCCCGATCGACCTCGTCTCGTCCACGATGCTCACCCGGGCGCCACCGGCCGCGACCCATATGAATCGGGCTGATTCTGAGCCTGGCACCTTTCCACTATTCGGAAGATACTCCTCCCCGAGTACATCGGCGAGCAAGCTGCGACGAAGAGGTGACGTGACGGACAAGCCGGACCCCAGGTGGTTGCGCCGGCTCTGGCAGTGGCTCCGACCGTATCGCCGGCAGGTCGTCCTGTCGCTACTTCTGGCCATCGTGGGCCAAGGCCTGTTGGCCCTGGTTCCTCTGCTGCAGCAGATCATCATCGACGATGTGCTGGGCACCGGTGCGGCCCGCCTCGCCGGCTGGATCGGCGTCCTGTGCGGCATCGGGGTCATCACCTTCGTCTCGCACGCAATCCGGCGATATCTCGGAAGTCGTGTCGCCGTGGACGTCCAGCACGACCTGCGGGTTGCCGTCCACCAGCACCTGCACACCCTTGACGCGCGCCGTCACCAGCAACTCGCGGCGGGCGACGTCCTGTCCCGGAGTACTGCGGATCTCAACCTGATCCAAATGTTCATCTCGCAGGTACCGCTGTTCCTGGCCAACGCGACCCTGCTGGTGGTCGGGTTGATCGTGATGGCCGGGCTGTCGCCGCTGCTGTTCGTCGTGGTTGCACTCAGTGTCCCGGTGCTCGCCTATGTCACCCTCCGACTGCGACGCGATCTCTATCCGGCGTCGTTCAGCGATCAGGTTCAACTGGGTCAGGTGTCGAGTGCTGTCGAAGAGGAGATCGGTGGCGTGCGACTCGTCCGCGCCTTCGCCCGAGAAGCCCACCAGCGCAACCGTTTCACCGAGCGGGCCGCAACCCTGTTCTCGTCACGGATCCGGACCGCCCGGATCTCGGCCCGATGGGGCGCCGCGATGGCCGCGATCCCCGGTTTCACTCAGCTCGGGGTACTGATCTTCGGCGGTTGGCTCGCGCTCGACAACCGCATCTCACTCGGGGTGTTCCTGGCGTTCGCGTCGTACGTCCTGCAATTCGCAGCTCCCACCAGGCTTCTCGCCGCGATGGTGTCGACCACACAGCTCGCCCGCTCAGGCGCCCGGCGGGTGTTCATGCTCCTCGACACCACTTCGACCCTCACCACCGGGGCGGGCGAGTTACCCGATCCGCACGGCGTCATCGAGGTCGATCGTGCCTACCTCACCGTCGACGGCCGAACCGTGCTACAGCAGGTCAGCACCCGCATCGAACCCGGGCGACGGGTGGCCGTGGTGGGGCCGTCGGGTTCGGGAAAAACCATGCTGGCCTTGCTGATCGGCCGTTTCTACGATCCCGACCAGGGCGAGGTCAGAATCGGTGGCACCGACCTGAGGGACGTCTCGCTCCGCTCGGTGCGTGCCGCAGTCACGATGGTGTTCGACGACAGCCTGCTCTTCTCGGGGACCGTTCGGGACAACATCACGCTGGGTCGCCCAGACGCCTCCGACGCCGAGGTGCACCGGGCCGCCGAGGCCGCCGCCGCCCATGAGTTCATCAACGCACTGCCTGACGGCTACGACACCGAGACCGGACCACACGGCATCGCCCTCTCGGGCGGACAGCGCCAACGCATCGCCCTGGCCCGGGCCTTCCTCGTCGACCCCGCCGTGCTGATCCTCGACGACGCGACGTCGGCGGTCGATTCACGAACCGAGCTCGCGATCCTGGACAGCCTGCAGCAGTTGATGTCCGGGCGCACGACCATTCTGATCGCGCATCGGGCGACCACTGTGGAGCTGGCCGATCACGTCATCGTGCTGGAGGAAGGGCGCATCACTCACGACGGAAGACCCGACGTGGTGGCGGCACAGTCGGAGTTCGTCCGCGACCTTCTCGTCGGGGTCGGGAAACACCACGACGACATCGACCTCGCCGGCTTGATTCAGGTTCCCGACGCGACCGCCGCTTGCTGGCCCGGCCCAGCGGAACTCACCGGGCACGACGACCCAGAGTTGCTCAGCCACATCGGATTGACGACCGAGATGAGCGGAGAACAAGCGGCCAGAGTCGACCCCGGGCTGCGGCGAGACATCCTCGCGCTGCCACCGCTGTCCGCGAGCCCTGAAGTCGCCGATGACCCCCGGCAGTCCGGATCCGCGCTATCGGATCCGCGTCCGTTCGCCGTGCGCGGCGCCCTTCGGCCGTTTGTGCCTGCCATCGCGGTGTGCGCCGCGCTCGTGTTCGTGGACGCTGCGACCACACTGGCCGCGCCGATGGCCTTCCGATTCGGTATCGACAACGGCATCAGTGCGCAAGCGGCCGATGTCTTCTGGCTCACCTGCATCGCGCTCGCACTCGTCTCGGTGGTCTCCTTGATCAACTCGCGGCTGTTGCTGTTCAAGTCGGCCCGGGTGTCGGAACGAGTGCTGTACTCGGTCCGCACCAGACTCTTCGATCATCTTCAACGGCTGCCCGTCGACTACTTCGACCGCCACGCCGCCGGACAGGTCATCACCCGATTGACCACTGACGTCGACGCGGTGAATCAGCTGCTCCAGCAAGGCCTGGTCAACTCGATCGTGAGCATCTCCACGTGCGCGGGCGTCCTGGTGGTGTTGTTTGTCCTCGACTGGCGACTGGCCCTTGCCATGCTGACCATGCTGCCGATCCTGGCCGTCGCCTCATACTTCTTCATCCGCGGTTCCCATGCCGCCTACCTGCAGGCACGGACCCGGATCTCCGCCGTGACGGCCACTCTCGCCGAACATCTCGGACGGATCCGGGTGACGCAAGCATTCTCGGCCGAGAGATCCGCGAGCGCGCACTTCGCCGATCATTCTGCCTCGTACCGCGATTCGCGCCGCCGCACCATGCTGTACATCTCCGTGTTCTTCCCGTTCATGAATCTGCTTGCCGTCGGCGCGAAGGCGCTCGTGCTGGTGGTGGGCGCACAACTGCTCGACGCCGATACGCTGACCATCGGCGTCCTGGTTGCGACGTTGCTCTATGTCGATCAGTTCTTCACCCCTCTGCAGCAGCTGTCCATCGTCCTCGACCTCTGGATTCAGGCCAAGGTCGCGACCGGGCGGATGACCGGTTTCCTCACCGCCGCCGAGGAAACGACGCCACGGGCCAGTGGACCCGCGCGGGCGGCATCCGGCACCGACCTCGTGTTCGACAACGTCACCTTCGGTTACCGGAGCACACCGACTCCCGCGGTCGATGGGGTCGATCTACGGATCGAGAGCGGTCAGACCGTGGCGCTGGTCGGCACCACCGGGGCAGGCAAGACCACCCTCGCCAAGCTCGTCTTACGGTTCTACGAACCCGACTCGGGATCGATCGAGCTGGGTGGGCGCCGCATCGCCGACCTCGATCCCGACGACTACCGCCGCGGAATCGGTTATGTCCCACAGGATCCCTACCTCTTCACCGGGACCGTCGCCTCCAACATCGCTTTCGGTCGCCCTACCGCCGACCCCGCGGTCATCGAGAACGCAGCACGCGCGGTGGGCGCCCACCACATGATCGCAGGCTTGCCCCAGGGGTACCGGACACCGGTTGGTCCCGGCCGATCGACACTGTCGGCCGGTCAGCAGCAACTCGTCTGCCTGGCCCGCGCCGAACTCATCAGTCCGCACCTGCTGGTCCTCGACGAGGCAACGGCGAACATCGACCTGGCGACCGAGCGGCGGGTGCAGGCCGCCCTGGACGCGGTGTCACGTCGACGCACGACCGTCCTGGTGGCGCATCGCCTGGCGACCGCGGCCCGAGCCGACCTCATCGTCGTGATGAGCGCAGGCCGCATCGTCGAGTCCGGCGGGCACGACGAACTCATCGACCGGGCAGGCGCTTACGCCACTCTGTGGCACGGCTTCTCGGCGTTGAAAACAGACAAACCACTCGATGTCAATCTTTCCACTTAATGGAAACCCAGCGCTCTGCAAAACAAGTCATCGGCCATAACGTGAACACCAACACGCGGCGACCCTCACGCCCCCTCGAACAGGAGCCCTCGATGCCACGATCTCGAACCTTCCGCCGCGCTGCCGGCCTGCTGGCGGTGCTGCCGTTGCTCACCCTCGCCGCTGCGTGTGGCAGCGACTCGGACTCCGATGGCGGCAGCAATGCCAATGCCTTTGTGCTCCAGGTCGCCGACCCGGGCAACGCCGGTCCACTCGCAGTCGGCAAGCGCGACGGCACTTTCGACGAGGCGCTGGCCCCGCTGAACGCCAAGATCGAATGGGTCGAGACGACGCCCGGGTTCTCGTCGAACCTGAAGTTGTTCAACACCGGGCAATTGGATGTGTCCGGCGGCGCCTACAGCCCTGTGGTCGGTGCGCTGTCCAAGGACGTCGGCGTCAAGATCATCGCCACCGCGGACCCGGTCGGCAAGGACCAGAACGGCATCGTGGTGACCGAGGACTCCGGGATCACCTCGGTCAATGGGCTCATCGGCAAGCGCATCGCGGTCAACCCGGCCGGCAAGGGCGAGTACATCACCCTGAAGGCGTTGCAGCAGGCGGGCATTCCATTCGACCAGGTCGAGCGGGTCCCGCTGCAGCAGGCCGATGCGGCCTCTGCCTTCTCCACCGGACAGGTGGAAGCGTGGGCCTCGTTCCTCGAGCCCTACCAGCAGGCGAAGGCGAAGGGCGGGGTCGAGATCGCGACGGAGGCGAGTATCGGCTCGGTCGACAACACCATCATCGCCGTGCGCACCGAGGTCCTGGAGCAGCGTCCCGACGTCGCACAGAAGTACCTCGAGGTGGTGCAGCAGTTGACCGATCAGCAGCGTGCCAACCCGTCCGACTTCGAGAACGTCTTCGAGAAGGCCGGTCCCCGAGCCCTGAAGGACGATCGACTCGATCGTGCACTGGCTCTGGGTTCACAGGCAGCAACTCCGCGCTATCCCACGGCACAAGATGGCACCGACCTCGAATCGGTCTCCACACTGTTCCTCGAGGCCGGGGTCATCCAGAAGCCGGTCCTCGCCTCAGAGGTGTTCTTCGATCTGCCTGCCGAAGTCAAAGAGTATGAGAGCAACCGGAAATGACATCGTCGACTGTTGCGAAGTCGAGTCCGTCAGCGTCTGAGGATGCCGTCGGGATCGGAGGATCGGGACTTCGTCTCGAGACTCCGCGCCACCGCAAGCAACGCAGTCGCCCCTTCTGGCTGACGCTGCCCCTGCGAGTTCTGGTGCCCGCCATCATCGTTGCGGTCTGGTGGATCGGGTCGGCGACCGGATGGATTTCCGAGGAGATCCTGGCCGGGCCGCCGGCCGTCTGGGACGCGCTGGTTGAGTTGTACGAGACCGGCCAACTCATCGACTTCACCCTCGCCTCGCTACAGCGAGCGGTGATCGGCGTCGCGCTCGGGGTGAGTGTCGGGCTCATCCTCGGGGTCCTGGCAGGCCTGTACACCCTCGGTGAGGAACTGATCGACGCGACGATGCAGATCAACCGCGCCATCCCGTTCTTGGCGCTGGTACCGCTGTTCATCGCCTGGTTCGGTATCGACGAGACGTTCAAGGTCCTGCTCATCGCGGTCGCGACGGTCTCCCCGATGTACGCGTACAGCTACCTCGGCGTCCGCAACGTCGACCGCAAGATGATCGAGGCGGCGCAGAGTTTCGGGCTCACCGGGCCTCGACTCATCTTCGGCGTGATAATCCCGGCGGCATTACCGGGAATCCTGATGGCGCTGCGGATCTGCCTCTCGATATCGATCACCGGGCTCATCGCCGCCGAGCAGGTGGGCACCCGCGAGGGCATCGGTTACCTGGTGAGTCTGGCGCAGGAGTACAACCGCACCGACTACATGGTCCTGTGTGTGGTCCTCTACGCCATCCTCGGCCTGGTCTTCGACGCCTTCGTCCGAATCCTCGAACGTTATTCGATGCCGTGGCGTCAGGGGGTGAGCATCCGATGAGCCCAGAGGCCCCGCTGCCGCCCCTGCTCGAACGGGAGCCCACTCCCCCGACCGCACGTGAGCGCCGAGCCGGTCATCCCGTGGCGGTATCGCTGACGAACGTCTCGAAGTCTTTCGGCGACAAGGTGATCCTCGACCAGGTGGACCTCACCATCCACAGCGGTGAGTTCGTGGTGTTGCTCGGTCCGAGCGGAACGGGAAAGACCACGCTTCTCCGCCTGCTCACCGGCCTGGAGAACCCGGACTCGGGACGTGTGCTGGTGCCGGCGAAGCGCACCACGGTCTATCAGGAACCGCGGCTCATCCCTTCGAAGCGGGTGTTGCCCAACGTGATCGTGGGCCAACGCCGCGGCAAGGCCACCCGAGAACGCGGCCGCGATGCGTTGGATGAGGTCAACCTGGTGGACAAGGCGGATTCATGGCCGGCCACCCTCAGCGGAGGTGAGGCCCAGCGCGTCGCTCTGGCACGCGCGCTGGTTCGGGAACCCGAATTACTGTTGCTCGACGAGCCTTTCGCAGCACTCGACGCACTCACTCGACTCAACATGCAGGACCTGGTCGGAGACCTCGTATCCCGGCACCGGCCCGCTGTCCTGCTCGTCACCCACGACGTCGACGAGGCCGTTCGTCTGGCCGACCGGGTACTCATCCTGTCCGAGGGACGATTCCGCGTCGACGAGGACATCGACCTGACCCGCCCCCGCGACCGGACCGACCCGGAGTCGTTGCGGTATCGAGCCGAGTTCCTCGCCGAACTGGGTGTCGGGCGGATCGCACCCGAACACACCGGATACCAATCCTGAACCGACCGAGCACATCACCCCGATCCACCTGACCCACCAGAACAGGACCCCCTCATGACCATCACTGCGCCGGACACCACCATCGACACCCTCTGGTACACGCGATGCCCCGTGCCCACGGCCAGCGGGCTGGCCAACAGCCTGGGCTGGCTCGGTCAGCGCGCTGCGCGCAGCGACCTGGGCTTCTCGATCCTCCAAGACGCCGAACCGGCCATCGCATCACACCACTTCGACCACGAACTGTCCGGACTGATCCGTGAAGGCGGCAACGTTCCCGCCATCGCCGCTCGGGCCGCCGGTTCGCCGACCCGGCTCATCGGACTGACCTGGATCGATGAGTCGCAGGCCATCCTCGTCGGCCCTGAATCGTCCATCGACAGCGCGGCAGGGTTGGCGGGCAAACGAATCGGCATCCCCGGCTGGGCTGCTGACCAGGCCCGCAGCTTTCCGCGGGCGATGGCGCTGCACGGGTTCGCATCCGCGCTGCGGATCGGTGGCCTCACCTTCGCCGACGTCGTCGTCCGGGAGACCGCGGTGAACACCGATCCGCAGGTGCGGACCAACGCTGCCGACAGAATCCGTTCGGCCAGTTCAGGTGTCGAGGAGCTGCTCGACGGGTCGGTGGACGCGATCTACGTCAAGGGAGCCCGGGCAGCCGAGGTCGCCATCGAGAACAACTTGCGAGTGCTGGTGGACCTCGACCGCACCGAGTCGAAACGACTGCGGGTCAACAACGGAACCCCACGACCGATCACCGTGCACGCCGATCTCCTCGAGCAGCGCCCCGAGGTTGTTGTCGGGTTCCTCGCCGAGAGTCTCCGGGCCGCGGACTGGGCCGCGACCAATCTCGGCACCGTTCGCGAGGTCTTGGCACGCGAGACCTACTCGGGTCCCGAGGGCGTGGCCAAGGCGTACGGCGACGAGTTCCACACCTCACTGCACCCGTCGCTGAACGACGAGCGCGTGGAACTCATCGGCGTACAGAAGCAGTTCCTCTACGCCCACGGCTTCTTGGCACACGACTTCGATGTCGAGAGCTGGGTCGCCCGCGAGCCGCTCGAACTGGCCTTCGCCGAGGTCGAAGCGGAACGTGTTGCGGCAAAGGGTGTTCGCTGATGGTGCGTTACGCGTGGGAACTACCCACCCGTGGTGACAGTCGCCATGTGGGATCCGCCCCGCGACATCGTGGCGGGTGGGGCCCCGGCCCGACCTCGGCGGTCGCCACCGACATCAGGCCCGGACGCTTCGGCCCGTTCGACGCACTCGATCAGATCATCGCGGGCGCAGAACTCACCGGCTACGACAGCGTGATCGCGCCGTACGACCCTCACGGTGAGGAATCCTGGATCGTGGCGGGCAACGCGCTGAGGCAGACCCGGCACGCTCGTGTCGGCGTCGGGTTCCATCCCGGCTTCGGCACCCCGGTGTATGCCGCCAAGGTATCTGCCACCCTGCAGCGGCTCTCCGGCGATCGGCTCGATTGGCACGTCACCGTCGAGACCACCGATACCGATGATCGTAGTCGCGGTGATCGGACCTCGTTGGCCGAAAAGTACCGGCGGGCAGACGAATTCCTCACGGTTGCCAAAGGGGTGTGGACCGGCGCCGGAGCACGCGGCGGCGGGTTCGCCGGAGGCGAGTTCAACTTCGCGGGCGAGTTCTACGACGTCATCGACGGCGGATTCGACGAAGCCGTCACCGGGCACGCCTTCCCGACCGTTTACCTCTCCGGAGACAGCGAGGCGGCACTGGACCTTTCGGCACGGCACGGCGATGTACACCTGTTCGAGTTGTCCGGTTCGCTCGATACCTCGGTTCAGGAGCTGACCGGCCGCGCACGGGGTCTCGGCCGGCAGATCGGGGTGGGTCTGCGATTGCCGATCATCGCCCGAGAGACCACCGACGAGGCCTGGGCTCGATTGCGGCGTCAGTGGGCGCAATTGCCGGGAAGCGCTGCCGATCCCGGCGGGGGCCGTATCGACGATGTGACGTTCACCGGCTTCGAGCATCTCGGCCACCGGACATCGGTTGGACTGGTCGGAAGTTATGACGATGTCGCGCAGCGCATCTCCGAACTCGCGGCCGGCGGAATCGACGTCTTCGTGCTGTCCGGGGTGCCCCACATCGAAGAGTTGCACCGTGCCGCCGAGCACCTGCTGTATCGCACCGACCCCGCCCGCGTACTCGCGTAACACCTGTAAACGGAGAACACCATGACGATCGACATCTACTGGCGGATCGGGATGGGCGGCGATCATGCCACCCTCAGGACACCGCGCCGCAGCAACCGGGGTGAATGGAACGGCATCGGCCCGGGAAACATCGCCCCGGCGATCCGCAACGGCCAGACCGACGGTTACGCCTACATCGACCACATGGCCGCGGTGGCAAAGGCTTCCGAATCGGCAGGGTTCCTCGGCGGACTGTTGCCTTCGTTCCCGGGCACCGACGACCCGTGGGCCGTGGCAGCCGCGCTGGCTCGGGAGACCACCACCTACAAGTTCATGGTGGCGTTCCAGCCGGGCTTCCTGCATCCCCTCCAGGCGGCCCGCATGTCGGCCAGTCTGCAGCGCGCCACCGGCGGACGGCTCGTCTACAACATCATCAGCGGCGGCGGCGGCCCGAATCAGCTGTGGTGGGGGGACAAGGTCGCCCACGACGACCGGTATGTCAGGACCACAGAGTTCCTCGAAGTACTCAAAGGTGTTTGGGGCACCGAGCCTTTCGACTACGAAGGACGCTTCTTCCGCACGGAGGGAGCGCTGTTGCCATCAGATCTGGCCGGCGAGCAGTTCCCGGAGGTCTACTTCTCCGGTTCGTCGGCAGCGGCGGTCGGTGCGGCAGGTCTGCATTCGGACTATTACCTGTCGTGGCTCGAACCCTACGGCGATCTGAAGGCCAAGTTCGACGGCGTTCGCGAACATGCGGCGAAGCTCGGGCGGACCCCGAAGTTCGCTGTCCGGATCGACGTCCTGGCCCGGCACACCGAGGAAGCCGCGTGGGCGGAACTGGAAAAAGGCTGGCAGTACGTCGACCGTGAGGCGGCCAACCGGCAGGCACAGGGCGACTCCGTCGGCGCCGGACGCATCAAGGGCTGGGTTCCCGAGACCATCACCGGCTACCGCGATCTCGAGGTCCAGCCCAACGTGTGGGCCGGCTTCAGCCTCCTGCGGGGTGGACCCGCCTTCGGGCTGGTCGGCAGTTACGAGCAGGTCGCCGAGCGCCTCGACGAACTCGTGGACCTCGGTGTCGACGCCTTCATCCTGGCGGGCAACCCGCATCTGGAAGAGGCGTACCGGGTCGGCGAAGAGGTCCTGCCCCTGCTGGGGCGCTCACGACTGACGAGGCCAGATCAGGTGCTCCTCGAACACGCCACCGTTTGACCCGATCGTTTGACCCCGACCAACCCCCAACCAGAAAGTATGGAACTCCCATGACCACAACCGAATCCGGGCTCAGCCAGGCGATAGCCGACTTCGTCGAGAACGCCGCGCGCGATGCCCAGAAGGCTTTCACCGTCTTCCGGGAGACCGGGACGGTGTCCGCAAACGGCACCGTGAACTTTGTCGAACGCGTTCCGGGTGAAGAGATCGCGATCGCCCTGAACGAACCCGGACCGTGGGCCGACGACAAGACGGTCAAGCCGATCGTCGCAACATTCGACGGCACCGTGTTGTCCGGCTCCGGTCGAGCGGGATTCGTCACGTCCTATGCCGACGTGTTCCGCGCCCATCCGGAGATCACCACGGTGGTCCACATCCACACACCGTGGCTCGGTGGCTGGGCGCAGACCCATCGGACCTTGCCCATCCGTTACGCCGCCTCACAACGCCTGACACTGTCGCGCGAGATCCCACCGCATATCAACCGCCGTCAGCCGGCCTCGGAGTTCATCCTCGAGCGGCTGCAGACCGACCCACACTTGGTGGCCATCTTCGAGGCCAACGGCGGAGCAAACGTCATCGGCCGCGACGGCCTGCTGGAAACGGCCAAGTTCATCGTGCTCCTCGAAGAGGGAGCGCAGTTCCAGGCCATTGCCGAAACCCTGGGCGGCTCAGCCGAATTCGATCCCACCAACCTCGAAGCGCAGTGGAGCCGATCCGGACTGGTCGACGAGGCCCGCAAACTCGGTCTCATCCCGAACATCTGACCATCACCCCACGCCAGGAGCCCACCATGACCATTCGCGTCGGTTACTTCCCCCACAACAATTCTCTGTTCGTCCTCCGTCATCTCGGCATCCTCGAGAAACACCTCGACGTCGACTGGGTCGATCTGCGTTCGCTGCCGGACTCCCCCGAGCCCGATCCGACGCGGGATCTGCCCACCCTGCATTCCGATTGGCTCTTCGCCGACGGTGGCTACGACTTCATCGGGACCGGTTTCACCCCTCCGATCACGGCGCTCGCGCACGGTAGAGACATTGTCTACGTGGGCATTTCGGGTCCGCGCGTCGAGAACGGCAGGCTGATTGTCAAGGGCGACTCCGACATCCAGTCGGTCAAAGACCTCGCGGGCAAACGGGTCGGTATCGCACACGGCTCGTGGCAGACCACGTTGTTGTTGTTCGCTCTCGACAATGCCGGGCTGTCGTGGTCGGATGTGATCCCGGTGAACACCTCGGTCACCGATGGCGCCGACGACTTCCGGTCGGGCTCGATCGACGCCTGGGTGGGCGCATATCCAGGACTGAGCGCCGTGGAAGCGGACATCGAGGTGCGAACCCTGGTGGACACCGAAGGGCTGTTCAGTCACCCGTCGCTGTGGTTCACCAGCCGCGACTTCGCCGAGAGGAACTCCCAGGAGCTCAACCACATCGTCGATGCGCTGCGTGAATCGGACCAGTGGATCGTCGACCATCCGCGCGAAGCCGCGCAGTTCTTCGTCGATGACATCGTCGCACGTGGCGGCGATGCCAGTCTCGACGCGTGGGAGTCAGCCCTGCGCAATCGACCGTTCGGCATCAACCCCGTCTCGGACGAATTCCTCGACGAGCAGCAGCGGGCCGCCGACCTCCTGTTCGCCAACGGGTTGCTCCCCAAGGCCGTCACCGTGCGCGACGCCCTCGTCGAACAAAAGGTCTGACCGCAATCCCCGCCCCCCACCACCCCCGATGATGTGCCCTTCTGGCGAGCAAAACCCCAGGTCGCGACCGCCAAAACCGCACATCATCGGGGGTGGTGGGGGCGGGACAGGACCGGCTAGCGGGGCTTGATGCCGCGGTGGAGCGCGGTGATGCCGAAGGTGAGGTTGCGCCAGCGGACGTGCTCGAAACCTGCGGACTTCATCCGCTGCGCGAGAGCAGCCTGGTCGGGCCATTCGCGGATCGATTCCGCAAGGTACACATAGGCATCCGGATTGCTGGACACCTTCCTGGCGACCGAGGGCAGCGCCTTCATCAGGTATTCCATGTAGACCACGCGCATCGGCGCGAACACCGGGGTGGAGAACTCGCAGATCACCACTCGCCCACCGGGTTTGAGAACCCGGAACAGTTCTGCGAAAGCCTGGTCGACGTCGTTCACGTTGCGCAGCCCGAAGGAGATCGTCGCGGCATCGAAGGACTCGTCTCCGAACGGCAGATGCAACGCATCGGCCCCAACCTTCGGTACCGACCGCCGGGCGCCGGCCTTGAGCATGCCCATGGAGAAATCGGCAGCCACACAATCCGCGCCCGAGCGGGCCAGCTCTTCGGTGGACACCGCGGTGCCGGCGGCGAGATCGAGCACCACGTCGCCGGGTCCGAGGGCAAGCGCCTTGCGGGTGGCGACCCGCCATCCCCTGTCCTGACCGAACGAGAGCACCGTGTTCGTCAGGTCGTAGCGGCCGGCCACTCCGTCGAACATGGCCGCGACGTCGGCGGGATCCTTGGCCAGCGATGCACGAGACATAACGGCCACCGTACCGGCTGGAGAAGAGTCCCCGTGAGCCTCTATGCCGACCGCCGACGCAACAGGTCGTCGCGGCCGAGGACGTCGTCGTAATGCCAGATCAGCTGGTCAGCAATGGCCGCCCAGGTGCGTCCGCGCACGCTGCGCCGGGCCGCGGTGCCGAACTCGTCACGGGTCCTCTTGTCCTGCAAGGTCGCGATCGCATCGGCGAGCCTTGGCGAGAAATCTTCGACGCCGAGTAGGTACCCGGTCCGGCAGTGGGTGATCAGGTCACGTGGCCCCCCGGCGTCGGGGCCGATCGCGGGAACACCGCTGGCCAGGGCCTCCTGCACCGCCTGACAGAACGTCTCGTGTTCGCCCGCATGCACGAAGACGTCGAGGCTGGCATAGGCGCGGGCCAGGTCGAGGCCACCCAGTTCCCCGGTGAACACCGCGTCGGGCATCAGCTTGCCGAGCCGTTCGCGCTCAGGTCCCCCGCCCACGATGACCAGCTGCACGTCCGAACGCCCGGACAGCACCGCGAGGCGCTCGACGTGCTTCTCGGGCGCCAATCTGCCGACGAAACCGACGATCAACTTGCCCTGTGGGCTCCACCGCGACCGCAACGACTCGTCACGTCGATCGGGGTGGAACCGCTCAGCATCAACACCTCTGCCCCACTGGAACACCCGTGGGATGCCGTGATCTCGAAGGGCTTTCACCGACACGGTGGACGGCGCGAGAGTGCGGTCGCACGCGGTGTGGAGTTTACGGGTCCATGCCCAGGCAGCGCGAGTGCCCAGTTTCATCCCGTAGCTCGCCGCGAAGCCCGCGACATCGGTCTGGAACACGGCCACGGACGGCACGTCGAGACGCCGTGCTGCGGCAGCTCCCGCGGCCCCGACCACAAACGGCGATGCCAGGTGCACCACGTCCGGCTCGAAATCTGCGAGAGCGCGGAACATCGACGGCGCGGGCACACCCACGGGCAGTGAACTGACCTTCGGGACCATCACCGAAGGGATGTAGTGCACAGGAGCGCCCGACACCTCGTCCGGCCCGCGCGACGGCTCTTCACCCTTGCTCGCCGACCGGGGAAGGGCCGGCGCGATGACCATTGCTTCGTGCCCGGTGTGCTCGAAATGCTCGGCCACCCGCAGCACGGAGTTCACCACGCCGTTCATGTTCGGGAGAAAGCTCTCCGCGACGATTGCGACTCGCACGGTGCCAGTGTGGGCACCGGACCTGTCAGGAGGTCTGCGACGCCGTGACCGCAGGCCGAACCGTAGGTGAACGTCCATTGGCGCGACGGCGGTGTGTTTCGGCCAGCAGCACCATGATCGCCGCGATGGCGAGCCACGAATACACCAGTACCGACAGGGCGGGCAGGATCGACAGACTCGCGTCGCGTCCGGCCACCCGAACGAGCTCGGGGTTGGTCGAGGAGTATTCGATGCTGATCCGCTGCCCCTCGGTCAGGCGTCCGGGGTAGAACACGCCGAGCCTGGGACTGCGGAAGATGCCGTCCGGTGTGGAGAAGCTGACGGTGGCCTTGGTGGGGCTGGCGCTGACCACCTCGGCCACGGCGGTGGCCTTGTCGTCGTCGATCAGTGCATCGTCTCGGTACGACCCGGCGACCATCACGGCCATCATGATGGTGACCAGCACCCCGACCGTGAGTAGTCCGATCTGGATTCGGCGCAGCACGGTAGCGGACATGCGGCCACAATAGCGACTCCAGCCGCCTCCTCATCGAGCCGTGTGACGGCCGACGCAACAGGCCAACAATGTTGTTCATCCAACATTGAATACGAGTTACCCGTAATATCCCGAGACCAGTGGCCGCTGCGCTGAAACCCTCGGGCGTTGCTTGCGGTCGCTCAGTCTCGTTGATTGGACCTTTCATGGCCGACCTCAAACCCTACTTCGACGACGTCCAAGCTCATTACGATCTGTCAGACGACTTCTTCGCACTGTTCCTCGATCCGACGCGGACGTACAGCTGCGCCTACTTCGAGCAGGACGACTACACGTTGGAACAGGCTCAGCGCGCGAAAGTCGATCTGGCACTGGGCAAATGCGACCTCCAGCCGGGCATGCGCCTGCTCGACATCGGTTGCGGATGGGGCGCCACGGTGATGCGGGCAGTGGAGGGGTACGGCGTCGACACGGTGGGACTGACGTTGTCGCAGAATCAGTTCGAATATGTCGAAGGGCTCATCGACGACCGTGGCTGGCCCCCGGAGCGGGCTTCGGTGCGCTTGCAGGGATGGGAAGAGTTCGACGAACCGGTCGACCGCATCGTCAGCATCGGAGCGTTCGAGCACTTCCGCAAGGAACGGTACGACGCGTTCTTCGAGAAGTCGTTCTCACTCCTGCCATCGGGCGGTCGGATGTTGTTACACACGATCGTCGGTCACAATCGACACGACATCCGCGACAAGGGCTTGCCGATCGACCGCAAGCTCCTCGAGTTCACGCGGTTCATCACCCGGGAGATCTTCCCGGGAGGGCAGTTGCCGGAACCGAAGTGGGTTGTCGAGGGCGCCGAGCGTGTCGGGTACACGGTCGACCGGGTGCACCCGCTCCAACTGCACTACGCACGAACGCTCGACCTCTGGTCGGCCGCGTTGGAGCGCCGCCATGACGAAGCGGTCGAGATCGCCTCGCAGGAAACGTTCGACACGTACATGAAGTACCTCACCGGGTGCGCGGAGCTGTTCCGGCAGGGCTACGTCGACGTCATGCAGTTCACCCTGCTCAAGCCCTGACCCATCACCGACGAATCGAGAGGACCCGATCGGTCTAGAGGCGCGCCTTGATGGCGGCATGCACCGACCGCAGCGACGCGCGGTCGGTGCGTACCTCCACCACGTCGATGCCCTCGCCCTTGGCGCTCAGTGCCGCGGGTAGCTCGGCCGGCGTCACCAGCGAATGCCTCGTACCGAAGCCCGCACACACCGACGCCAGGTCGGTGCGGTGTGGAGTACCGAACACCCTCTCGTGGGCGCCGAGGTAGTCGGGCCCGTCGAAGCGGGGGTCGCCCTGCTCGAGCAACCCGAAGATCCCGCCGCCGTCGTCATTGGCCACCACGATGGTCAGCCGACCCGGTCGCGGCTCGGCCGGACCGATCAACAGACCCGTCGCGTCATGCACGAACGTCAGGTCGCCCATCAACGCCACGGTGCGCACATCACGGGCCAACGCGGCCCCGATTGCCGTGGAGACGTTGCCGTCGATACCTGCCACACCCCGGTTGGACAGCACCCGGACGTCTGGTCCCACCCGACCGGCCAGGGCGACGTCACGGATCGGGTTCGATGCCCCGACCACGAGCTGCTCACCCGGCGACATCGCGGCGCTGACAACCCGGGCCACGTGTAACCCGGTGGGCAGGTCGGCGGCATCGAGGACGGCGTCCACCGCCCCGACCGCTCGTTGATGTGCGGCGGCGCAGTCCTTGAGCCAGTCCTCGTCGGGCTCACCGGTGGTTATGGCTCGCGAACCCGTCGCCAACACATTGCCGGAGACGTCCGGCCACCGCGGCCCGGTTGTCAGCGCATACACCCTGATCGACGGGTCGGCGAGCAGCGTCGACACCTGGCGGTGCAGGGTGGGCCGGCCGCAGATGATGGCCTGGGTGGGTCGTACCGCGGTGAGAGCCAGCGGATGCAGCGGGTTCTCGGGGGCAGGTGCGGTCGGTTCGGCGACCGTGGGCAACGCTGCGAGTTCGGGACGGTGTCCGGCACCGTGCCCAGAGACCACCACGGTCGGCTCGGTGAGGTCGATCTCCACCGGTACGTCCAGCTTCCCGACTGCTGTCGCGGTCCACGGCGCGTTGCCGGGTCGTCCGCTGTAGGCGCCGAGGTCGTCGTGCGGTCCGACGCCGGGTTCGGGCACGAGCGGTTCGCGCAACGGGATGTCGAATTGGACGGGGCCCGCATTGCCGGTGCGGGCTCCGCGCGCCGCGGCCAGCACGCGTCCGACTGCCGAACGCCACTGACTGTTGGTGTCGAGGTTCTGTTCGGCGAGGCCCAGGCTGATGGCGGCACGCACCTGCGTGCCGAAGATCCCGAACTGTTCGATGGTCTGATTGGCACCCGAGCCGAGAAGTTCATACGGCCTGTTGGCGCTGACCACCACCAGTGGCACACGCGCATAGTTGGCCTCGAACACCGCCGGGCTCATGTTGGCGACTGCGGTGCCGCTGGTCATCACGATGGGCACCGGCTGCCCGGAGGCGACCGCCAGGCCCAGTGCGAGATATCCGGCCGTGCGTTCATCCACCCGGACGTGGAGTCGCAGTCTGCCCGCTGCGTCGGCGGCGTGCAGGGCGAAGGCGAACGGTGCATTACGTGAACCAGGGCACAGCACCGCCTCGCGTACGCCGCCGCGGATCATCTCGTCGACGATCACTCGGGCCTGCAGAGTCGAGGGATTCATTACTTCAGGCTAACCGCGGTCGCGGCGGGCGGTCCCGGCCCGATCGGATGCGCCACACGGCCGGTGCTGTCGCGAGCGCACGGGTAGCGTCGGGGCGGTGATTGGATTACCGAGCTCGGTCACCGCGCTGCTGTTCGATCTCGACGGGGTGCTCACCAGTACCGCAGTCATCCACAGTCAGGCGTGGAAGCAGGCGTTCGACACCTTCCTCCAGACCTATCCCGCCGATGACGCCACCCAGAAGCGGCCGTTCGACCAGAACGACTACCTGCGATACGTGGACGGCCGCTCCCGGGACGACGGCATCACCACGTTCCTGCGGTCACGGAACATCACGTTGCCACCGGGAAGCCCGGACGACGGCCCGCACGACGCCACCGTCGCAGGCATCGGCAACACCAAGAACGCCCTCTTCCTCGACATCCTCAAAACCACAGGCGCACAGGCATACCCCGATGCCATCACCTATCTGAACGCAGCCCGGGAGGCACAGTTGGCCATCGCCGTCGTGACGTCGTCGAAGAACGGCGCGGAGATCCTGCGTGCGACGGGGCTCGAGTCCTACGTCCAGGCCCGCGTGGACGGATTGGTGATCGCCGAACAGGGGCTGGCGGGCAAGCCGGCGCCGGACTCGTTTCTCGCCGGGGCGAAGGCGCTCGGCGTGGCCCCCGCTCAGGCGGCCGTCTTCGAGGACGCCGTCTCCGGCGTGCAGGCCGGCCATGCCGGAGATTTCGGTCATGTGGTGGGCGTCGACCGCACCGAGGGCGACACGCACCGGCACGAACTGGAGCAGGCGGGTGCCGACGTGGTCGTCGATGCCCTGACCGAACTCCTGGATCCCCGATGACCCAGGGCGGCGGCCTGGAGGTCGCACCGTGGCAGCTGATCTGGCGCGGAACGAAGGCCGACGAACTTGCACACATCGAGTCGATCTTCGCGCTCTCCAACGGCCACATCGGTCTACGCGCCTGCCTCGAGGAGGCCGAACCGGTGTTCAATCCCGGCACCTACCTCAACGGCTATTACGAACGGCGCGAATTACCATATGCCGAAGCCGGTTACGGCTATCCCGAGGACGGGCAGACCGTGGTGAACGTGACCAACGGGAAGATCATCCGCCTGCTCGTCGAGGACGAGCCGATGGATCTGCGGTACGGCAGCACACAGGAACTCGAGTGGACCCTCGACTTCCGTGCCGGAACCCTGCAACGGGTCACCGAATGGACCTCGCCCACCGGCCGACGGGTGCGGGTGCGTACCGAACGACTCGTATCGTTCACCGAGCGTGCGGTCGCGGCCATTCGCTACGAGGTCGAACCCCTCGATCACGACATGGAGCTGGTGCTGCAGTCGGATCTGCTCGCCAATGAGTCGACGCCACAACAGGGCAAGGACCCCCGGGTCTCTGCGGCGCTCGATCGTCCTCTGGTGGCCGACTTCGCCGAAGCACACGGGCATCGCGCCGTACTCGGGCATCACACCAGGGAGTCGGGGCTGCGTATGGCGGCCGCCATGGACCACGAACTCGACGCACCGAACTCGGTGAGCTGCGAGGTCCTCAGCGGCGACCTGGCCCGTCTCACGGTCACCGCCAAAGTGGAGGTGGGTCACAAGATCACGCTCACCAAGTACCTGGCCTATGGCTGGTCCAGTCAGAGGTCCCCGTCTGCTCTGCGGGCTCAGGTGGACGCTGCCCTGGCCACTGCGCTCGACAACGGCTGGGACGAGCTGCTCGCCCGCCAGCGCCGGTACCTCGACGACTTCTGGTCCGCCGCCGACGTCACGATCGACGGCGATGCCGAACTCCAGCAGGCGATCCGGTTTGCTCTCTTCCACGTCCTACAGGCCGGGGCACGCGGCGAAACCCGTGCGATCCCTGGCAAGGGACTCACCGGTCCCGGCTACGACGGTCACGCGTTCTGGGACACCGAGACGTATGTGCTGCCGGTACTCACCTACACGGTTCCCGCCGCAGCGGCCGACGCCCTGCGATGGCGGCACTCCACGCTGGACAAGGCCAAGAGCCGCGCCCGCGAACTCGGTCAGGTCGGCGCGATGTTCCCGTGGCGTTCGATCAACGGCGAGGAGTGCTCGAGCTATTGGCCGGCAGGCAGTGCTGCCGTGCACGTCAACGCCGACATCGCCTACGCAGTGGCGCAGTACGTCGCGGCGACCGGTGATGCGCAGTTCGAAGTCGACCACGGCCTCGAGCTGCTTGTGGAGACCGCCCGTTCGTGGGTGTCACTCGGACATCACGACCTGCACGGCCATTTCCGGATCGACGGAGTGACCGGCCCCGACGAGTACTCGGCGGTCGCCAACAACAACCTGTATACGAATCTGATGGCGCAGAGGAACTTTCGCGATGCCGCGGAGGCGTGCACCCGGCATCCCTCGGATGCGCGGCGGCTCGGGGTGAACGACGAGGAGACGGCGCACTGGAAGGACTGCGCCGCCCGGATGTCCATTCCGTTCGATTCGTCGCTCGACGTGCACCAGCAGAGCGAGTCCTTCACCCGGCAGGCACTGTGGGACTTCGACGGCACACCGGCGGAGAACTATCCGCTGTTGCTGAACTACCCCTACCAGGACCTGTACCGCAAACAGGTTGTGAAGCAAGCGGATCTGGTGCTCGCGATGTACTTGCGGGGCGACGCGTTCACCCCCGAACAGAAGAAGCGGAACTTCGACTACTACGAATCGCTCACTGTGCGCGATTCGTCGCTGTCCGCGTGCGCACAATCGGTCATCGCGGCCGAAGTCGGGTACCTAGACCTGGCCTTCGACTACCTGGTGGAGGCTGCGCTCACCGATCTTCATGACCTGCACCAGAACTCGTCGAGCGGTCTGCACATCGCCTCACTTGCGGGCACCTGGCTCTGCTGCGTCGCAGGTTTCGGCGGAATGCGCGACCACCACGGAACGTTGTCCTTCGCGCCCCGGTTGCCTTCACGCCTGAACCGGATGGTGTTCCGCTTGGCGGTGGGCACCGGATGCATCGAAGTTCAGATCGATGCCGGCGAGGCCACTTATCAACTGGTGCACGGCGACAAGATGGAACTGGTGCATCACGGTGAGGCATTCGTCTTGAATCATGAGCCAATCACACTGGCCATCCCACCGGCCCGCGCCGGAGAGCCTCCGACGCAACCCGCAGGACGCGAGCCGTATCGGAGATCGTCGACGGTCTGACCCGGGCAGCACCTCCGGTTGTCACTCCGCGGACGCCGCAACCTTTTCGAGAACCGGCACGCAGAGCATCAGCAGCCCGCGTTCGGTGTCGGACAACCGGTTGACGGCTTCGGCAAGCCACTCGTCGCGTTGCCTGCGGTCGGCTTCGAGCAGTGGAACGGCGGGCTCGGTCAGTTCGACCAACTGCCTGCGGCGGTCCACGGTGTCGGTGCGCCGGGTGATGAGTCCGAGGTCTTCGAGACGGTTCATGCTCAGCGTCAGTGACTGCACCTTCACCTGCGCTCGTTCCGCCAATTCGGCGACCGTGCTCACCCCGTTCCGGTCGAGGTCACCGAGTAGGGCCACCTGCGTCATCGTGAGTCCGTGGGCGGGCCGATGTCTTCGCGCCTGTCGGGTGACCGCCATCATCGCCTCCCGAAGACGGGTCGCATCCGCGGTACCCAACCCCCCTGCCGCCTGGTCAGCTCTGGACATACCAAGATTGTACTTCGTTTTCTCACCGTTCTTCCCGAGTGGAGAAAGAATAATTGCAAGCGTAAACTTGCAATCGTGAAGCGGTGGATCGGATTGATGATGTTCACCGCCGTGGCGAGTGTCGGCCTGTCCGCGGCCGGGGTCCCCTCGGCGGCGTTGTTCGCCGGCCTCGTGGTGGCAGCAATCCTGGCCGTCGTCGGGTGGGCACCGCGAGCCCGTGGCGACAAACCTCCCATGCCCCGGCCGATCGGACTGGCGGCCCAGGGAGTGCTCGGCGTGTACATCGGCACGTTGATCTCCACCGACACCCTCTCGGGTATCGGCTCGGATTGGCCTGCTGTGCTGTCCATGGCCCTTGCGACACTTGCGCTCTCGGTGGTCGGCGGGGCACTGCTCGGACTGCATCGCAACGTCGATTCGCTGACCGGGTCACTTGCCCTCGTGGCAGGCGGGGCTTCCGGCCTGGTGGCCCTGGCCCGAGAACTGGGTGGGGACGAGCGCATCGTTGCCGTTGTCCAATATCTCCGCGTCGCCATCATCACGATGTCGATGCCGCTCGTGGCGATCTTCGTCTACGGGAAGTCCGTATCGGGTGGCGGAGGCGAGTTCTCCGAGAATCACGGCAACCCATGGTGGGGGCTGCTCGTCCTCGCGGTCTGCATGGTCGTCGGCTACGGGGTCGGCCGAGTCATCCGACTGCCGGCGGCGGGACTGCTCGGCCCGCTCATCTTGTCGGTCGCCGGAGAGTTGCTGGGGATCACCACCGCCGCCGCAATTCCGGTTGTCCTGGTGCAGGTCGCCTACGCGGTGATCGGTTGGCAGGCCGGGCTCGGCTTCACCAGGTCGGCCCTCGTGGCCATCGCCAGAATCCTGCCGTTCGCCACCGTGCTCATCGTTGCGATCGCCGCGGCGTCGGCCGGGCTCGGCGCATTGCTCAGTCTGTGGACGGGCGAGTCGATGTTCGACAGCTACCTCGCCACCACTCCAGGCGGCATCTACGCAGTGCTCGCGACGGCATCGGCCACCGGCGGAAATCTGGCCTTCATCGTCGCGGCCCAGATGCTCCGGGTACTCATCATGTTGTTTGTCGCGCCGTTCGCTGCGCGCGCCTATCAGTGGTGGCTTCGGCGCCGCCATCCCGCAGCCGCATCAGAAATGGTGTCGGTGTAGCGAACACCTGCGCCTGTAGCCCAGGTCACAGCCTGTTTGTTTAGCGTTTTGCAACAAGGGTATTCGATCTCATGCGGTTCCCTGGCGCACGAACGGCCACAACAGCGGGAGACGTGGGTTCGGCCGATCGTCGAAGACATCGACGGGGCATGCCGAGCTGGTACGGGGGCGTAATGGAGCCAAAATGATCATTCTGGGATTGCTTCTGCTGATTCTCGGTCTTGTGTTCAGCATCAACATTCTGTACATCGTCGGAGCCATCTTGATCGTGGTCGGGGCGGTGCTCTGGATCCTGGGCGCGACCGGTCGCAAGGTCGGTGGACGAGCGCACTACTACTGACGTCTGCAGCGGCTCTGCCGCCAGACACCACAACCAACGAGACGCGGTTGGCGAGATTTTTTCGCCGGTCGCGTCTCGCGTCAGTAAGGTCGGGGTCATGAGTGATCGGGAGTTCGACGTCATCGTTTTCGGGGCCACAGGATTTGTCGGCAAGCTGACTGCCGCCTACCTGGCCGAGCTCGCACCAGAGGGAACCAAAATCGCGCTTGCCGGCCGTAGTGAACACAAGTTGGCCCAGGTGCGTTTCGACCTGCCGGCACCGGCGGATACCTGGCCCCTCGTGGTCGCCGACATCAACTCGCCCGCCTCCCTCGATGCGATGGCCGCACGCACTCGCGTCATCTGCACCACGGTCGGCCCCTACCTCAAGTTCGGCGAGAGCGTGCTGGCCGCTGCCGCCAACGCGGGTACCGATTACGTCGATCTCACCGGCGAGGTGCCCTTCGTACGCCTGTCGATCGACAAGTACGGCGAGCAGGCCGAGGCGACCGGCGCACGTATCGTGCACTCCTGCGGGTTCGACTCCGTGCCATCGGATCTCGGCGTTTATCTCCTCCACAAACGCATCACCGCAGACCAGGCCGGCTCGATGGGTGACACCACCATGGTCGTGCGCAGTTTCCGTGGCGGCGTCAGCGGCGGCACGGTCGACTCGATGCGGGTGATCGCCAAAGAAGCCGCGGACCCCGACACCCGGCGAACGCTGCTCGACCCTCACGCCCTCTCGACGGCCCCCGGTGAGAGAGCAGGCATCAAACGCAGCGCAGAGCCCAGCGACATGGCGATGATCAGCGGGTCCAAGGTCGATCCATCACTAAAGGGAACGCTCGCGCCGTTTTTCATGGCGAGCTACAACACCCGCATCGTCCGTCGATCCAACGCTCTGCTCGATGGCGCCTACGGCGACGACTTCCACTACGGCGAAGCAATGTACGTGGGCGGCGTCCCGGGCGTCTCGACCGCTGTTGCCGGTGCCGTCAGCGCCGGGACCGTGGCCTTCCTCGGCGCCATGTCCGTGGGACCGGTACGCAGCGTACTCGACCGGATCCTTCCCAAACCAGGCGAGGGACCGAGTGAAAAGGTCCGCGAGACAGGTCATTTCACCACCGAGACCTACACCACCACCAGCACCGGCAGGCGCTACCGGTCGCGGATGCGAGCCAAAGGCGACCCCGGGTACAAGGCCACCGCGGTCATGCTCGCCGAGAGTGCACTCTCCCTTGCATTGCACCGGGACGTGCTGCCGAATCGGACCGGTGTGCTGACCCCCGCCGCAGCGATCGGCGACGTTCTCATCGAGCGCCTCGAGTCGGCCGGTTTCGTCTTGGAGACCGAAGAACTCACCTGACAGCGCAGCTCGTCCCGCCGGCGAAACGTCAGTTCAACGGGGGTTCGCTCGGCGGACGAGGTCGAGGATGCTGGTGCTGCGCTCGGTGGTGAATTCACCCTCCGGTTCGCTGGGCCCTCCCGGCACCCACGCAATCTCCGGTACTTCGCTGGACACCACACGGTCGCGACCACTGTCCTTGGCCGTGTAGACGCACTTGTCTGCCGACCGGGTGAGACCGTCGATGACCTGCTCGATGTTCGGGCTCCCCTGTGCCGAACGCGCCACCGGTGCGTAGACAGCGCCGATGCTGATGGTGACCATGCAATCGTGAGCTACACCCTCTCGTATCCGTTCGGCCAAGTGCACCAGCTCGGCAGCTCCGTTCACCGCTGCCATCACGACGAACTCCTCCCCGCCGATCCTGCTGGCGAGCGCGTCTGGACCGGACGCCCGCCGAATCGCCGCGGCCGTCCCGCGAAGTTCCGTGTCCCCGTAGGCGTGTCCGTAGGTGTCGTTCACGATCTTGAAATCGTCGACGTCGATCATCATGAAGCCGATGCATCGGCCCAGCTTGGTCGCCGAGTCGAGCAGACCGCCGCTGCGCTTTAGCAGTCCGCGCCGGTTCAGAAGGCCGGTCAGCGGGTCGGTCTCACCAAGCCTGGCGAGTTTGTCCATGGCAATTCGTAGCGATGCGCGCAGCGCCGCCACCATGGACACCGGCACGATGACCGTGATGACGGCGGCAGTGCCGGCGACCAGCAGCGCGGTCGTCGATGTCACTTCGACCACCGACGACGTGACCGCCAGTGACACCGCGATCATCGTGAACGCGCCCGTCACCCATCGTGACGAACCCATGGCCGCAATGGCCGGGAGGACCGCCAGCAGGGACACGATTGCGCGTGCCGCGGCCGGGTCCGTGACCACCAGCGACGCCCCGAAGATGCACAGCATTGCTCCCAGGCCGATGACCATGAACTCTCGATCGCTCAAACGGCCTCGTCGGAGGGTGACTGCGAGGCTGGCGAGAGTGAACAGCCAGATGACGACCACGAAGATCATCTGGCCGTCGTTGATGAACGACGGGGCGAAAAAAGCGAACAGGGGCAGCGGGGACACGCCGGCAGTACTCACCAGAACAGCTGTGGACCGAGCGTCAAAACGCCCCCAGAAATGCCTCACGACAAGCGACTACCAGCCTAACGAAACAACGGCGCCCGGTGAGAGCCGCAACTTCAGGAGTGGACAGCGATGCATCCAGAGCGCGCTCCCCGCACGGCCCTCGATGCATAGCCAAATGAACCATTTGCAACCAGCTCCGATCACTGTAGTCAAAGTTCGCCACACTCTGCGACGATGATGAGAATCCCGTTCGGGTCGCTGTACAGTGAGGCCATCTGACGCATGGGTGAGACCCGTGTGTTCACGTCCAAACCGGGCTGGCAGGGAGGTTCTCGGGTGCCGCGTCCTCCAGTCGTGTCCGGCCGCTCGCTCGATACAGACCCCGACTTCAGGACCGCCGTCGACGGCATCGGGATGGAGCGCCTTGCTGTTGTTGTCATCGGTCTCGATCCCACCGGCCTGCTCGCCGCAGCGGAAGGCTGGGAACTGACCGAGCGTCTACGGCCGGCGATGGGTACTGCTATCCGAGAGTTGCTCAGCCCCAGGGCAGACGTGTTCCTGGGTCCGTACGACCACAAATTGCTTGTCGTCTTCGACGCGGTGGCCAACGCCCCGGACAAGGTCGTCACCGAACTCACCGAGCGGATGAGCAGACCCACCAAGGTCGACGACGACGAGTACTTCGTGCAGGCCCGTCTCGGCGTGGCGTCGGCGGCCGACGTCCCGACCGCGGCCAGTCCCAGCCAGCTCGTACAGGCGGCCCTCGCTGCTGTCCACAGCGCCCTGGTGACCGACGTCGCGGTGAGTTACGCGGATCCGGAGTCCATCGGGCGGCTGCATCGTGAGGTCGCACGCACCACCGAGCTGTCCAAGTCCGTGGGTAGCGATTTCGAACTCTTCTACCAGCCGATCGTCGACATCAACTCGCTCAAGGCGGTGGGCTACGAATCGCTACTCCGGTGGCGGGTCGGTGGCGAGATCAGGCCGCCTGCCGACTTCTTGGACGCGGCCGAGGAGACGTCACTGATCGTGCCCATCGGACGCCTCGGGGTGATTGCCGCGCTACATCAGCTGGCGAAATGGCATGCCGAGTCGGGCGACCTCGGTCTCTTCATGTCGGTGAACTTCTCGGTCCGGCAGTTGAGTGATCCCGGCCTCGTGAAGCTCATCCAGGCGGGTCTCGACGCCACCGGCGTTCCACCGTCCACCCTGTGGATCGAGGTCACCGAACGCGACCTGATCCGGATCGGATCCCCGGCAACCCAGACGCTCGTCGAGCTGGACGAATTGGGTTGCATCGTGTGTGTCGATGACCTCGGAACCGGTTATGCCGCACTGCGTTACATGGTGGAGCAACCGGTCAAGGTGGTCAAGGTCGACAGATCGCTGATCAACAAGGTCGGTACGGACAACACCATCAGAACCATCGTCCGGGCAGTGTGCTCGTTGTCCGACTCACTCGGGATCACCACTGTCGCCGAAGGGGTGGAGCACGACTCCGAGCTGCAGGGGCTACGCGAGCTGGGGTTCACCACGGTTCAGGGGTATCTCTTCGGCAAACCCGCACCTGCCGAGAGCTTTGACAACACTCACCACTGAACCGCGGCCCGATCGCCCCCGGGTTCGGCCAGGGCCGACAGACAACGATCGAGCACCGCGGCACGAACCGCCCAGTGCAACCCGGGATGATCACCGGTCGGTGTGACGGTGACCTGTGGCCGACGGTCGGGCTTCAACTTGCTGACCGCCTTCGGCCCCCGATTCACGGTGAATCTCTCGTGGTCCCACGGCGAGAACAACACATCGGGACGCAGACCTCTACCTGCCAGCTCTCTGAGCAACAGTCGGGGCGCTTGCACAACACCGGCGGCTCCGAGTACACCGACCAGCGGGTACGGCATGTGCTTGCGAAGGGACGGGCCCAGCGTGCCCCGAAGCCGCGCCTGCGCCCTGGTCGACCAGGGCGCACCGGCGCCGGTGCTGTCCACAGGTTGCGAGGCGGCGCCACTGGCGATCGCCATGGCGGTGTCGAACGTCCGAGCGCGCAGACGCCACATCAGCGGGTTCACCATCACCACGTGGGACTCCTCCGGCCAGCATCCGCCGTGAGCGGCAAGCCAGGAACCAGAACACAAGCCTGCGTGGACGATTCGGGACGGACGTCCGGCCGCGAAGTCGAACACCGCACGTGCCTGCTCGACGGACTCCGGGGTGTAGAGCGGTGCAAAATCGTCATCGGCGTCGACGTTTCCGGATTCACCGACCCCCGGACGATCGAAGCGAATGGTTCGACCGTTGCGGCCCGCCACCAGGTCGCCGGCCTCCACCCACAGGCGCGCCGGACCGGTGCGGATGTCGTTTGCGGTGGAGTACGCCATCAGCAGGTTGTCGACTCCACGGGGACTGTCGGTGGGTGCGGTCTCCCACACCACCGTGCCACCGGGCAGGACGGTGATGCTCTTGTCGATGTCCGGACCACCGGCACCGGTCCCGACGGTGATCCGCATCTGTTGCCGAACATTCACCGGTGCAACGGTTTTCGGAAGAACCGCATCGACCCACCGGGCGATCACCTCGACCGCGCGGATGGGCAGCTCGAAGTACACGGTCTCCGACGCGATGAAACGGGTCGGGTCGCCGATCGGGGCAACCCGGGCCCCGCGCTGACCGAGTGCCTTGACCACAGGCAGTTCGAGATCGGTGTCCCTGATCGCACACAGCACAGGCAGCCTTTGATCCTCGGCGAGGACGTCGGCGGTCACCCGCATCCGGGACAGCTGCGCGGCGGTGGTCGAATGCAGCGAGGCGCCCACCAGGTGCACTCGTTCGTCAGCCGGATCCACGGGCCCCACCGACATGTTGTGCAGTGCCGATTGACCACGGACGTGGTGCCGTCCGTTCACAACCGGGTCCCACAGCACCAGTGCGGCGAGTGGTCCCAGGCGGTCGACCTGCTGGCACGCCAGAAGCGCGCCGACTCGAAGTCCTACCAGCGCAACTGTTTCCGCGCCGGCGTCGCGTACGAACTGCACTGCCGACGCGATGCTGCCCAGCCATGCGTCGGCGGCGTCCGGCGAGTCCTGCGCGCCCGCGGACTCACCGGTGCAGAGGTAATCGAACCGCAGCACAAGGAATCCTTGTGCGGCCAGCCTTTCGGCGAGCAATTTCATTCCCCGCGTGCTGTCGGCCTGCTCTTTCCCCAGCGGCGGGCACAGCACCACACCCCCGCGAACCCGACCATCGCGAGGAGTGCACACCACACCGAACAAAGGGGTGTCCGCGGGTCCGAAGTACGTCAATTGGGTTGTGACGTCTGGACTCGCGTGCATCACGCCTCGAATCGGGTGCGCAAGTCCGTCGGCCAGCGGGTGACGTCCAAGCCATGGGTGCGCAGCATCGCCAGGGCGATCCGTTCCATGCCGAAACCGACGCACGCGCTGTGGGCGGGCGCGCCGTCGGACGTCTTGATGTCGAAGCTGTGGCCGAAGTGTTCGCGATGGCAATTGCACGACACCAGAGCGGTTCCGTCGTCCAGGTCGCCGTAAAGGCGTACCACCAGTTCGGTTTTGAGGCTCTCCTGCAGCTGGTTGGCCGCCAGCATCTTGCCGACGCGGCCGAAGAACGGGTCGTTGGCAGCCACCGCCGCAGCTTCGAGGCCCAGATCTGCCAGCACCTGTAAACCCCTGGGTACCCATGAATCTCGGTGCTGCTGCGCTGCTTCCGGCGTCCCGACGACAACGAACTCGTGCATCCGGAACGCCTGCATCCGCGCGGGGTCGATGGCGGGTTCATGCCGGAAGCAGTACCCGTACACGTCCAACGTGACGCCGCCGTCGGGTAGCACGCCGCTCAGGCTCGAGTAGCACGGATGGCAGGCAGCCGAGACCAGCATGGTGCCCGCCGGGGAGAGGTGGTGGTCCCAGCTCGCGCCGGCGTCCCGATCGCCGAGAAGCTTTCGATGGTCTTTGTTGTCGCCCACAAAAGTGGAGATCGATCCCGTCAGATTAGGGAAAGAAGCGATGTAGTCGGTTTTTTCGAAAGACTCTCGCGGAAACACCGGAGGAAAGCGCAGACGGCGAATACCTGTGCCGTGTGCTTCGAGGCCGGCCGACCGGACATACCGGTCGATTCCATCAACGATGTCTTCGAATACAGCGCCCCTACCGAACAAACCGTCTATGCCGGATGGGACGAGCAGATCAGCGGCGATCAATTCATCACGGAACGCGCGACGTGAAACTTCGAGTTCGGTCTCCGCGTGGTCGGCGATTGTCATGGTTTCCCCCGGTATGCAAGAACAAGTCGCGCATTGTTTGCGCGAATACGGTCATTGGAGACCATCAGTTGTGGCCCGTAGGCATCGCGCAGCAGACGCCCCATCGAGGCCGCGTGATCTTCACGGTAAGCGTTGATTCCCACCAGGCCGAGTGCGCCGGCGACCACCTCGACCACTGCTTTGGATGCGTTCAATTTGAGATTGTTCATTGCGATCGCGAATCCCACTGTGGTCTCGAGCTCGCCCAACTCCAGGAAGGTCTCGTACCGTCGGACTTCCTCGGCCACCGAGGACGCGAAGCGTTGGTGGATCACCAGCAGATCGGCGAACGCGGCGGTGCGATCGGTGGGCGCCCCCGAGTTGCGTTTGGCGTCGGCGCGGATTTGCACCCGCGCCTTGTTCACCGCGGCGTCGGCGATCCCCAGCCACACCGAGGCCCAGAGCGTGTGCGAGGCAGGCAACATCGTGTGCGCGGAGATGGTGGCGTAGTCGACCGGCAGGACGTTGCGGGCGTCGGTGTCGGCGTTGAGCTGGAATCCGGGACTGCACGTACCGCGGAACCCCAGGACGTCCCACGTCCCGGTCTTCTCCAGCACGGTGTCGGCGGCGGGGCAGATCACCAGCACCTGGTCGCTGGGCGGACTGTCGGGGCCGCGCCGGGCAGTGGCGCAGATGTGATCGGCGTACTCGCCGTAGGAGATCACCGGGGCGTTCTTGGACAGCGTCACGCGCTCGCCCTCGACAACCACTGCGCAGGTGGATGACCGGACGTCGCCGCCGGTGGTGATCTCCGTGGTCGCCGAGGCGAGCAGCGACTCGTTCTGCGCGATCGATCGGGTGAGGTCGGCGATGTCGCCCTGCGCGCCGTGCCAGCGGAGCGTGAGGGCCTGCGTGTGGTGCATCGCGAAGACCATGGCCGCCGAACTGCACGCAGCTCCGAGGGAACGGGCGTACGACGCGAGGTCGGTCATAGTGGCCGACCTACCGCCCAACTCCGTGGGCAGCGAACACGACAGGAGTCCGGCGTCCTTCATGGCGGTGACGGCCTCGACCGGGAACCGTGCGTCGCGGTCGACTATGTGTGCATTGGCTGCTGCGGCTTTCACCGCGCCCGTGACGTCGATCGGTGCGGCGCCGTCGCGCGTGGAGTCGACAGTCATGGAGGACCTCTGTACGGGTAGGGCGCGTGGTGCGCGATGACGCCCAGCCGAACTGTGTGACGGGCAATGGCTCCTGGTCGTACTGTAATCTACATCGCTATATGCGGAAAACGTGGATGGCAGAATGGATTCCACTGTCATACGTTTGAACGCTCTTCTCGCACGGGCGACTTGCTACTGAAAGGATCGTGTCGGTGAAAGATCAGATTCGCGACATCCTCGCGGCACACGGGAGACTCGCCGTGGACGCGCAGTCGGTTGAGGACGACGCCGACCTGTACGAGCTGGGCCTGACCTCGCACGCGAGTGTGAACGTGATGCTGGCGCTCGAGGACGAGTTCGATGTCGAGTTCCCCGACGAAGATCTGAAGAAGGCAACATTCGCGACGGTCAGCAACCTCGAAGCGGTGGTGAGCAAGCTCCTCGCCGGTGTCGCGTGAGCTTGCCGGCGGCGCTGACGATCAGCAACACCGGTCAGCCCCATTTCTGCCACAGCGGAGACCGGATCTGGCCTGAGACGAACTGTTATGTCGACCTGTGGATCGAATTGCTCCATGCGCTCGGCCACGATCCGGTACCGGCCTTCGCCTGCGCGCTCTCAGCCGACCACGACGGCCAGCAGTGGAGCTTCCTCAAGGTCGCCCCAGAAGACATCCGGCGACTCTACGGCCTCGAGGTCACCGAAGAGAACGTGTGGCTGCCGCTGCTGGAGACCATCGAAAGCGGTCCTGGCCGCGGCCTTCTCCATACGGTCGAGGTCGACAGTTGGTGGCTCCCTGATACCGCCGGCACCGATTACCACCGAAATCATGTGAAGACCACGATCATTCCGACATCTGTCGATCGATTCACACAGACCATGAGCTATATCCACAATTCCGGGATTCATTCCCTTTCAGGAGCTGATTTCACGGGAGTATTCGGTCTCGCCGGGACCGAAGAGGGTTCACTACTGCCCTACGTGGAACAGATTCGTTCTTTTCCTGAACGAGCCCACGAGGATTCGCTCCTGCCGATCGTTCGCGAGCATCTGGCGCGCCGGGCACCGGGTAATCCGGTAGAGCGCCTCGGCCACGGCGTGCGGGAGGCCGTCGCGTGGCTTCCGGGTGCCGGGATGGAGACCTTTCACCTGTGGGCCTTCGCCACATTGCGTCAATGCGGCGCCACCGCCGAGTTGGCAGCAGACCTCAGTCGCCACCTCGCGGCCGGTCCGGCACCAGGGGCCGCTGAAGCTGTCGAGCCATTTCTCGACGTGGCTGCCGGAGCGAAGGCGGTTCAGTTCAAGATGGCGCGGGCCGCGCGCGGACGCCAGGTGGACGTCGGCGAAGGTCTCGAGAACATGGCTCGATCATGGGCGACGGCCATGCAGACCGTCGCCGACGCCGTGGCCCGATGAGTCCGATCACCGGGTGGAAGCTCTTGGGCACCCCACCCGGTACGGCCATGACTTCCGAAGACGTGCACGACCTTTGGTCCGACGCCGTCGACGTGGAGGATGCCACCGTCGTAGGGGCCGTGGACCAGGCACTGTCGCGTTGGGGCGACAACGTCGATGCATCCGACTGGTGGTTGATGACCACGGTCGAAACGGCGCAGGACTCGTGGATCGACTTCGCGGGTGTGACCGCGCCGGCAACGGTTTATCTCGATGACCGCCCGGTGGCCGAGGTCGAATCCATGTTCCTACCGGTATCGGTGGCCGTTCCCGCCGGCGACAGCCGGCTGGTGGTGCACTTCCCTGCCCTGGACGCCGTGTTGCGCAAACGTCGACCCCGCGGTCGGTGGCGATCGAGTCTGATTGCAGCGCAGGGCTTTCGGTGGTTGCGAACAACGTTGATCGGTCGCGCTCCGGTCTACTCCGGAGTATCCCCTGCGGTGGGATTCTGGCGCCCGGTGGCCCTCCGGGATCTCGGCCGCGCCCGCGACGTGGTGGTGCAGGCCGATCCGCGCTCCGGTCGGGTGACTGTGCGTGGTGTCGCACCGAGCACAGGCGACGTCTCGATGTCCGTGCGCCACAAGGGCACCGAGCTCACGGTCGGAGCGGCCACCGCCGACTCCGATGGGCTGTTCACGGTCTCGGCAACGGTTCCCGAACCGGCGCTGTGGTGGCCGCGGGGCTACGGGGATCAGAGCCTCTATACCGCCATCGTGACCGTGGCGGGACAACCTCTGTGCGAGAAGGACTTCGGATTCAGAACCGTCGAGATGAGCAGCGAAGACCAGGGCTTTGCCATCGCTGTCAACGGTGTCGACATCTTCTGCCGGGGTGCGGTGTGGATGCCACCCGACCCACTTCGACTGACCAGTCAGGCCGCGACAACACAGAAGCACCTCCAGCTGCTCGCGGATGCCGGTGCCACCATGCTCCGTGTACCCGGTGGCACGGTAGTTCCCGACGCGGAGTTCTGGTCGTCCTGCGCTGATCTCGGAATCTTGGTGTGGCAGGACACGATGCAGGCGACCTTCGACCCACCCGAGGACACCCAGGACTTGCTGTGCGCCGAGATGCGTGAGCTTCTGCGGACGGTGTCGGGCAACCCTGCGTTGGCTGTGGTCAGCGGCGGGAACGAACTCATCCAGCAGCCCGAGATGCTGGGTTTGGCGCCCGAGCAACGCGACGTCTCGGCTCTGTCGAGAGCGTTGTCGCTCGTGGTCGCGGCAGAGTCCGACGCGGTGTTTGTCGTCGCCAGCCCCTCGCCGGTCCCTGGCAGCACCGACCTCGCGATCCGTCCGGATTCCGGTGTGGCGCACTGGTTCGGAGTCGGTGGATACCTGCGCCCTCTGTCCGATGTCAAGACAGCGGGTGTCCGATTCGCAGCCGAGAGCTTGGCGTTTGCCATCCCACCGTCTGCGGACGCAGTGGACCGCCACTTTTCCGGCGCGGCGGTGGCCGGACACGATCCACGCTGGAAAGCGGGGGTTCCGCGGGACCGGGGAGCGTCATGGGACTTCGAGGATGTGCGCGACCACTATGTGGCCGACATCTTCGACGTCGACCCATTGATGGTGCGCAGGACTGATCCCGAACGCTATTTGCAGCTGGGGCGATTGGCCGTGGCCGAGGCGATGCTCGAGTGTTATGCGTTCTGGCGCCGGCACGATTCCGGGTGTGATGGCGCGCTGGTGCTGTCGTCCAAAGATCTGTGCGCGGGCGCAGGATGGGGACTCATCGACATCGATGGGCAACCGAAGGCACCTCTCCAAGCTCTCGCGCGACTGTGGTCACCTGTTGCGGTCCGCCTCGCATCCGCGGGTCAGTCCGGAATTCGTATCGACGTCTACGACGACGGACCGGAGCTCCTCGAGGGGACCCTCGAACTGGTGGCCACCAACTCGTCCGGACACCCGGTGACCGAGGCCCGCAGGACGGTGTCCGTCGATGCGCATTCGTCGACGACGCTGCACGACTCCGATCTGACCGGCAGGTTCACCGACTTGTCCCACGCATACGGGTTCGGCGAACCGGTGGCAGACGCAGTGCAGGCGACCTTGGTCGTGAAAGATGTTGTGGTGGCGCGTGATGTTCTCGTCATCCGACCCACAGCACATCAGGTACTCATCGAACTGGACGCGAAAGCTGTCCTGACGGATGGTCGGTGGTGGCTGGAACTGTTGTCGCGCACGACCCTGCGGTACGTGGAGGTCGACGCGCCGGGATGGCGTCCCGCGGACAATTATTTCCACCTGGCCGGGGGCCTTCCCTACCGGATACCGCTGACCGCTCTGCCAGACCACCCCGGCAGGCCTCCCAAGGGTTCGGTCACCTCCATCGACGCTCTGACCGTCACTCGTTTTGCCGCCGACGATCGCTGAATGCGCCCTTCATGCACATGGATCTCCCGCCGGGTACCCGCATCGGATGCGATCTCGTGGCCCTCGACGACGTGCGGAACTCCCTGTCCCACTTCGGCGGACGGTTTCTCGATCGGGTGTTCACCGCAGCCGAGATAGCGTACTGCGCCGACCGTGTCGATCGGCTCGCCGCGAGATTCGCCGCCAAGGAAGCCGTGATCAAAGTACTTGCCGACACCGACATCCCGACACCGATGCAGGAGATCGAGGTGGTGATGATAGCCGGGAAGCCCCACGTCGAACTGCACGGATCGATGGCCGATCGTGCCGCGCAGGCCGGGTGGGCAACAGCGCAGTTGTCGTTGTCGCACACCGACTGTCACGCGATGGCTGTGGTTGTGGTCAGTCTCGCCGGTTCGTGAAGACCGGTTCGAGCAGATCGGCCAGCTTCTCGACGGTGGTCCGGAGATCGAAGTCTTGTTCGACGAGTGCCCGTCCCGCTGCGGCGAACCCGGCGACGTCTTCCCCACCGGACACCACCGACTCGAGCGCGTCGCGTAGGTCCTTCGCGTCACCGGGTCGGGCAAGCCGTCCGGTCACCCCGTCGACGATGATCTCCGGAATGCCCGACAGCGAGGTCGACACACACGGCAGGCCCGAGGCCAGCGCCTCCATCAACGCGACCGGGAGGCCTTCCATCTGCCCGTCCGCGGCCACGACGCTGGGCAGCACGAACAGTTCGGCGGCCGCCAGCTTCGCCGCCACAACGGTTTCGGTCTGTGCGCCCAGGAATCGGACGCGGTCGGCCAGACCGAGCTCGAGGCTGAGCTGCTCGAGCTCATCCCGTAGTGGCCCGTCTCCGATGAGGTCCAGCTGGATGCGACCGACGCCCGGACCGCCCTTGGCCAATGCACACAGCAGCACCTCGTGACCCTTGTACTCCTGTAACGACGCCACGCACACGGCACGTATCGGGCCCTGTGCGGGAATCACCCGCGGCTCGAATCGGTAGCCGGAAGTGTTGATGCCGCAATGCACCACGTGTACATCTGTCCCGGTGTGCAGCCCGGTCAGGATTGCCCGGTTGAAATCCGAGATGGTGACCACCAGCGCAGCGTCGGACACCTTGCGGCCGAGCATCACCTGGTCGACGTACAGATCGTGGGCGTGTGCGGTGAAGCTGTACGAGATGCCGGTGAGACGGTGGCACACCCATGCCGCCAACGCCGGATAGGTCGCGTAATGCGCGTGAATGTGCGCGCTGCGGGATCTCGGGGCGAGGTCCCTCGCATGTGCGCATCCGATCGCGGTGGTCACCAGGGCCCGGGCACCGAGCCGCGGCGCCCGCAGGTGCTCACCGATTACGGTCGCGAGGACACCGAGGAACGCCAACGGGTGCCGCACGAGGGCCCAGAACACTCCGCGCGCGATCGCCACCGCTCCGGGCCGCACCAGCACCGCCGCCCATCGCTCGGCCACCGAATGCACTGCCGTGTCCGGCGACGGGAACAACGATCGCACCGAGACATCGAATCGACCGAGACCGGCCAGACCATCGAGCTCGCGGACGATGAACGTCTCCGATGTCCGCGGGAACCGCGACACCATGTAGACGATTTCGGGTTTGCTCACCTTCTACGTTCTGCCGCTTCGGAATACAGTTCGTGCAATCGCTGCGCCCAGGAGGTGGCCGAGAACTCGCTACGGGCGCGCAGGACCGCGGCGTCACCGAGCTGTTGACGCCGACCGGGGTCGGCAATGAGTTCGCCCAGGGTGTCGGCAAGGGCCTGAGGATCATTGGGCTCGAACAGAAGTCCGGTGGATCCGTCCGCGACGATGTCGGGGATCCCACCGATTCTCGAGGCGGCCAGCGCGCGGCCCGAAGCCATGGCCTCGATCAGCACCGTCGGCAGGTTCTCGCCATGCGTCGAGGGCAGCAGAACGATGTCCGCGGCTCGGTAGACACTCGGCATGTCCGACCGCACCCCGGCGAAGACAACCGAGTCTTGTAGACCGAGCTGCGAGACCTGGTCACGGAGCTCTTTCTCCAGTTCTCCCCCGCCGACCAGCGACAGCACTGCTGTGGGGAACCGCTCGAGAACCTTCGGCCACGCCTCGACGGCAACGGGGATTCCCTTGAAGTCCCGGAATGCCGCAGGCAGTACCACCAGCGGCCCCTCAGTACCTCCGAGTTCCTTCCTGACAGCCGGGTCCGGTTGTCCGGGAGTGAAGTTGGCGATGTTGATCCCGTTATGCATCACATCCCAATTCCCCGGGAGTCCCCGGGGACGGTATTGCTGCTGGAACGATTCCCGCGACGCCTCGGAGACGAACAGTGCGCGGTACGACCTGTCCGCGGCTGCCACCGCCAGCCGTTCCCGGGCACCCTGGCGACCCGACAGTGGCCGGGCCACATGGTGAAATGTGCAGATAGCCGGTCGTCGGGCGATGGCCGCGGCGGGCACCGCAAGCGTGATCGCCATCTCGAGGTGGGCATGGACCACGTCGAAGTCCGAGTGTTTGATCTCGCGCACGAGCTTGGGCAGCGCGCCGGGATCGAGCAGACGCTTGATACCCAGGGCCCGGGTCTTGATTCCCGCTTGGGTCAGGATCTCGGTGGTCTTGTCGGCATCGGCAGCCGATGACAGGACGCTGACGAACTCCATCTCCACCGGACTGTCGCGGAACGCGACGGCCAGCGGCGCGAGCAACGTCTCGGCCCCTCCCATCCGGAATGCATCGATGAGCAACAGCACACGCAGTGGACGGGTCACCTCAGGACCTGCAGGCGTTTCCAGGGTATCGACTCCATCCCGTCATAATCCCATCGCAAGCCTGCACTGGTGTACACCTGCCCTATGGAACCGGCCGGTGCCTGGGTGTCCAACTCGAAAGCGACGCTGAGCGACGTACCGCCGACGTCCATCGCGTAGGCGCCGTACTGCTGCATGGCCTTTGCCACCGCACGCACACCCGGGGCGAGGTTGAGCGTGCTCAGATTGAGCGTGGGGTCGAGCCGTAGCCTCGCGCCCTCGGGGATGCAGTCCGAACGCGTTGACGGGCCGTCGGTCTTGATTGCCGGGCTACGGAAGATCCCCGCACAGATGTTGTCGGTCTGGACCGCGAGTGCGTGCGGGATCACCCCGTTGCGGATCTCGGCCAGGCGGATCACACCCGCAAGGCGCGATGCGCCCGAACCAGTGCTCGCTCCGCCCCATCCGGAACCGTCGAGGCGGTTGATCGCGCCCCACTGGGTTGTCCACTGACTCCCGGACTGGTTTGCGCGCCAGAACTCGTAGATCCGGTTGGCGCCCTGGTCCACGACCACCATCGCGCCGTCACTGCCGGTGTGCGGTTTGGCGCCATTGGGAATCGGCACCTGGTAGCCACTGAAAGGGCATGTGCCCCAACCCTGCTGAGTACACTGCACGGTGTATTTCGGTGTCTGCGCATCGGCCGCGTAGATGGGGATCCCGAACTCACCCATCGATGCGTACATCCGCCCGTTCCGGGATGCGTACGCGCTCATCGCCGAACTGTTCGGATCAAGCGCCGCATTCCACGAAATCGCGGTGTTCCAGGGACTGTTGGTGGCGAACGGTTTGCCCAGCGACGCACCGTTCGACGGATTCTCCGATCGGAACACCAGCACGGCCGTGGACGCGACGATCATCGCGACGAGCGAGCAGATGAGCGCAACTCGCCACGTCATGTGGATGTTGAGGTGCCTTGCGATGGGGTGACGGCTCATTTACCTCTCCCGGTTCGGACCATTGCTTCATCCAGCGATTCGATGACGGTGCCGGCGGCCACATCCCACGCCTGCGACAACCGCTGCAGGCCGGCGTCTCCGAGTTCACGTGAGCGGACCGGGTCGGTCAGCAACTCGATCATGGCCCCGGCGAGGGCCAACGCGTCACCGGGCGGCACCAGCAACCCGGTCACCCCGTCGCGGACCACCTCGGGCAGGTCTCCGACGGTGGTCGCGATCACTGGGCGCCCGAAGGTGTAGGCGAGGTGGGCGACACCGCTCTGGCTCGCCCGGATGTACGGCGTGATGACAACGCGGGCGGACTCGACGATGGCCGGGACCTCTTCTACCGCAATGTAACCGGCATGCGTGCTGATGTTCCCGATCTCATCGGCCCGCTGCAGCAGGCTGTCGAGGTCGATGTCGGCGCCGACCGCCCCGGCGAGAACCAACCGGGCGTCGGGTAGATCGGCCCGGACGATGGCGAAAGCGTCGAGGAGGACGTCGATGCCTTTGTAGGCGGTCCAGGTACCGAAGAAGAGTGCCACCTGATCGGACTCCGATACAGGCGCAAGGACACGCGATGTACGCAGGGCACGTTCATCGCCGTGCGGGATGACGATCACCGGGCCGGCGGGGTCGAAGTGTTCGAGCACCAGGTCCCGTGTGCGCGGCCCCAGTACAAACGCGACGTCCATCTGCCGCCACGCGGCCGAAAAGGCGTTGTCGACCAGGATTCCCGACTTCGGCGTGCTCGTGTCCTTCGCGTCCGACCTCGGTAACGGCTCATGCGCCACGATCCCGAAGACGGCATCTCTCACGATCTTGGTGATCATCACCACGAACATCGGCTCGAAGGAGAATCGCCAGTGCGACCACAGCACGGCTCCGGGTCGGATACGGACGAGTGCGACTGCCAGTACCGACCACGCCAGCACGAGCTGCCCGGCACGCAGCACACGGCGGGCCGCCGAGAACCATGCGGGTCGGACGGTGTCGTCTGCGGGATGCCACGTCGGCAGCAGCGGGCGGATGGTCAGACCGCGTGACGGCGCCAGCTCGGGCCTGGGCCCGGTGATGAGCACAACCGGCCGTCCCGCCTCCGACATCGCATCACCCAATTGCACTGCGAATTGGAACAATCCACCTGATGGGGAGAACTCCACAAGCACAATCGGGCGCGTTGTCATCGCTGCGCCCCGACCAGATCCTGCTCGCCCGGCCGCACTTCCCCGGCGGGCCGCCGACGAACTCGGCGGAGCACCGCCGCAGTCGCGCCGGCCGCACCTGCGCCCAGAACCAAAGCCAGCAGTACCGAAGTCGACGAATGTCCCGTGTGAGACGTCTCGTATGGATTCCCGACGTTGACGATGGAGTATTCGTCGTCAGCACCCACAGCACGAACCCGCTCGCGTGCCTCCTCCACAGCGGACCTCAGCCGGGTCTCGGCTGTCGCGGCGTCCGCGTCGGTGAGGCTGATGGTGATCACTCCTCGAACTGGGTCAGCGGCCACGGTGGCCGGCGAGTCGGCAGACCTCATGATCGCCGAGTAGGTCGGGAGAACTGGGGTGCGAGAACGTATGTCGAGCGCGTATCCGAAGTAAGTATCACCCGAATCGCCTCGCGGTAACAGCATCAGCTGCTGATTGGCCGTCGTGTCGTGAGAAGCCGTCGACCACAACACCGTTCCGGCGACCACGGCTCCCACGCCCAGTGAACCGCAGACGACCACCGCAGTTCGTCGACCGCGGGCAAGAGCCCGCGCCTTCACCGGACCGCCCGTCGACGCCAAGAACGCCGCCAGCGCGATGACAAGAGCGAAGGACCGGAAGTAGGCCAGGTGGAGGAAGATGCTCGCGGCTGACCAGGCGATCACTGCCGCCAGCGCAGCGGCGAGCAGTGTGCGGCGGTTGCCGGAGGTGACCGAACCCATCCGCAGGATCACCACGGCGACCACTCCACCGACCATGATCAGCCAACCGAGCAGGCCGACGATACCGGTCTCGGCGGCAAGCTGTGCGTACAGGTTGTGCGGGGCGTCGGTGGGGTGCACCACCGCTGTTTCCACAGTCCCCGCGTATTCGGGCACCCGCGTGTAGTAGGTGCCGGGTCCGAAGCCGTACATGGGGCGATCATCGAACATCGCCCACGCAATCTCCTGGGCTGCTTTGCGTCCCAGGATCGACGGGTCGATCCCGTAGTCGACGTCGGCGGCGAACACGTCGTTGACCAACGCCGACAACCTGTTTCCCACACCGGGGATCACCAGCATGAGCGCGAGGAACGGTACGGCGACCAAGCTCCATCGCCGGACGGCCGGGCCGCTCGCCACGATCCAGACCAGCACGCCGACGGCCGCAGCAAGGAAGGTGCCTCTCGACTGCGTCAGGTACACACCGATCAGGAGAGCGACTGCCGAACCACCCCACAGTGCCGTCGCGATGCGATCGTTGCGGCGGATCGACCGGGTCAGCAACGCGCACGCAAGGGGCATGCCCATCACGAGGTTTCGGCCCCAGAAGTTCGAGTCGGGAAGTGGCCCGCCGTACCGCAACGTTGTGGTGAGCTCACCGGAGGCTTCGGTGACTGTGGAGAAGCCGCCGAAGGACATGGTTCCGCTGAACACAACCTGATTGACCAAGGCGAGCAACGACAAGACGGCGAGCGGGAGAACGATGGCCGCGGCCATCACCCAGGGCCGTTCGCTCAACTGCGCCAACATCAGGACGATCAACAGGAATACGCAGTCGAGGAGGATGCGCCGGAAGGTCCACATCGACTCCTGGTTGTCGACGCTGCCCAGGATCGCAATGGCCTGCGTCCCAAGGTAGATGCACACCAGGCCGGCGAAATAGGTAGTCCAGCGGTTGATCTTCGCCCTGCCCTCGGGCGAACGCAACGCGATACCGATGGTCAGTGCGCCAAGTGCAAGCGACGCAGGAAACACCGGCAGCTGAGCGTGCAGTGCCACGATCCCCGCAAGGTTGAGGACCTCGGACACGACGAGGATCAGCAGTGTCACGAGCGGCCGTCGCATCGCATACACGGCGACGGCAACCGCGAACGGCGCCGCGACCACCAGCAGTGGTCGAGGTCCGAGCAGCGCGATGGATCCCGCGATGGCCAGGCCGGTTCCGATCAGGAAGATGATGGGATCGTTCTTGTCCATCACCGGCCGGAGAGTGGTCATCCAGCCTGTCCCGGCGTGGGTCGATAGGCCGCGTACTCGTTGCCTGGTTCGTCACGGCGGTCCACGGGCGGCGTGCTGCCGTCCGCGCGAGAGTGCACTGCCGACGCCTCGGGGCGCTGATCTGAGCGCCCATCGTTGTCGTCGCCGCGTCCGGACCGGGCGGAACCATGCCGAGCACGCGGATCGCGCCTGGTGCGCGCGATCAGCAGTCCTACCCCGAGGCCCAACACGAGTCCGGCGATCGATGCCGCCGGGACCAATTGCGCCTTCGAGATACCGGTCGACGTCGCAGTGCCGCCGGGTGCAGAGATCTCTTTCAGGACAAAGGGACCGGAAATGCTTGCCGCGTCCGCGGAGGCCACCTCGAGAACCTTCTCCAGCCCCTTCTCGGCGGCCTCACCGGATTTGGCGGTCATGGTGGCCTCGATCAAGGTGGTGTCCGCGACCGCACCCGCGGCGAGGGTCAGTTCGGACGCCGGCACACCGGCGGACTGCGCGGCCTGTTCGACCCATCGCCGATCTGCCAACACGATCGCGGCGGTACGGGTGACCTGGCCACGGCTGAGGATTTCCCAGTAGTACGACGACTCGGCGGGCGGGACGCCCGGCGCCGGCATCATCACAACGGTCGCCTTTGCTTCGTACGAGGGAGTCGCGGCTGCCGAATACACCAGCGCTGCAGCGAGACCGAGTATCAATCCGACCACGGCGCACAGGGCCGCGATTCCACGGCCGGGCGCTCGCAGGAATGCAATCATCTTCATCCTTAGTTCCTCGACACGACGCGGTGCCGACCTCGAGAGCCGGACACACCACGGTGCGGCTCATTTGCATTAGACACGACCAGCGCGCGTGCTGTGGCGGGTCCGGTCCGGCGATGCCGGCCCGGGGCCACGTTGTTTTCGCTACGCCGCGGTCGTGTACCCGCCGGGGCACGGTGTCGGCCCGGCGTTGTCATGGTGGGGTTCTTGCTCATCGTCTTCATCACGATGCCGTATCCGGACGCGAACAGCAGCGGCGCCGTGAAGCGCAGCGCCACCACATAGACCAGCAGACCGGCCACGGCGAGCAGCACCAACACCAGCGGCGCCGGGAGTGTGCGGATCATCCGGTGCAGACCGACAAGAGCCACACCCATCACCACCGCGGCGGCCACGGGCCGAATGATCGAAGGTATGAGCTGGTTCCAGGACAGGGACAGCACCCGGCGGACCACGATCATCCGAACGACGAAGTGGCCCAACTCGACACTGAGCAACGCCACGGCGACGAGTACCGCGCTGTGACCGGCAGCCCACCAGATCGGGACGATCAGCGCCACGAACTTGCCGGCATTGATCGAGGTGAGGATGCCTGGTCGGCCGATCGCCTTGTAGACGTCACCTGAATGGAACGACGCCGAGTACACCACCGCGTAGATCGCCAGCACCGACAACATCGGATCTGCCGCCTCGTACTGCGAGCCGTACATGGTCCCGATGAGGGCGTCCGAACTGACCGCCAGACCGATCCCGATCGGTGCCGTCAGTGCCACCACCACACCGAGGGTCTGGACATAGTGGCTGCCCAGAGACTTGAGGTCGTGTTGCAGCCGCGACAACGAACTGAACAGGACATCGCTGATGACGCCACAGAGGCTGAGCACCAGTAGTTCGGGTATCCGGTACGCCAGCGTGTAAAGACCCAATTCGGCGTCACCCTGACGGCTGCCGATGGCGAGGTAGTCGACGTTGTAGATGCCGAAGGCGAGGAGGGTGACCGCGGTGACCGGCAGCCCGAACTTCAACAGCGACTTGGCCTCGGGTCCGTCGAAGCCGAATCGCAGGGTCGATCCGGCCACCTTCCAATACAGCAACATGGTCATCGTGACACCGGCCAATTGTCCCCAGATGAGGCTCCACACGCCGTATCCCGCGACCGCGAGCCCGATGGTCAAAATTGTCTTGAGCAGCGCTCCGATGAACTCGGGGAAGATGCGACCGCGAAAATCTATGTTGCGGCGCAGATATGCGGTCGGCACCACGCTCAACGCCGAAATCGTGAGACCGATTGCCAGCACCTGGATGAGGGGTTCGAGGTCCGGATGGCCGACCAGATCGGAGGTCAGCCCCGCGGTACCGGCCAGAACGGCGCCGATCAGCACACCGAAGACAACCGACAGTGTCAGACCGGTCGGGGCGATCTGGTCCCACCTGCGACGGCTCTGCACCAGGGATGCGCCGACCCCGAGATCTTTGACGAAGTCGAACAGATTCACCACGAGGAGAGCAAAAGCGAAGAGGCCGAACTCGGCGGGGTCGAGCAGACGCGCGAGCACGATTGTCATCACGAGCGTGGAACTCTTGCTCAGCGCGAAAACGAGGTAATTCCAGGCTGCTTGACGACCGGTGGCCGGCACGGACGTATCGATACGCTCGAGGACGTCGGTCTGGGCATCCCACATCGCCGTTGGGAGGGGCGGGAAAACAGGCAGGGTTATCGCGTTGGCGTTCTCATGATCGAGTTGATCAATCGGGCGAGGTGAGCCATGCATGATGCGGCTGTCTCAATCCTCTCCCCACCACCGATTCCTACAATCGCGGGAGTCGCACCTGCCTGCCCCGGAATGCCGGGCTGACTCGATGGTAGTCGTTGCCGGCCGCAATCTGCGGGAGCAACCTGCACGACCGAGGCAAATCCATCCACCTCAAATCCGGCCGCTGAGCGGGAATTTCACCCGGTGGGACAACGTCCACACCGTGTCACGTTGTGCGCACCAGACCGCTACGCTCGCGTACAGGCCAGGCTCGGACACTTCATCGGCGACTCGGCAACGCCGCCCGATTGTCCGGAGACTAGGTCGTTCCCTTGCGACGGAGGTCAGATGCCGAAATCGGTTGCACTTGTCAGCGCGGTGCATCCCTATCCGGTCGATGCAGGTAAGAAGGTGGTTCTGGCCGGGATCATCGACTATTACCGGGATCGTCTCGGTGCGGAGAACGTCCACTACGTCCTGATCGGCGACGGCGTCGGACCTCAGGACTTCCCCGTACGGCTGCATCCCCTTTCCAAACCGGCAACATCCGCGGCCCTGGGAAGTGTCCTGACCCGTGTTCCCACCGGCCGCTCGAGTCTGCAGGAAGCACTGCTTCGATCTGCTTCGGTCGCAGCCGACATCGATCACACATTGCAGAACCTCGATACCGATATCGAGATCTTTGACACAGTCCGCCTGGCCCAATATGCAGGCAGCGAACGCACCCGACGACAGGTCTGCTACCTCGACGACCTGTTCTCCGAGCGGTACCGGGCGATGCTCGACGCCGCGAGAAGGTATCCGGACGTCCGGATAAGTCCGCTCGGCAACTTCGCCGCCCACGTACCGCGTGCGTTGCGTCCATTGGCCGACGAGAGGCACACGCAGCGCGGGTTGATGCGTGTCGAGCGCGGCCTGGTGCGAAAGAGTGAGGACCGAGCGGCACGCCTGTTCCCGCGCAGCCTCCTGGTCAATCAGCGCGAGGCCGAGCACCTCATCCGGCGAGCCGGTGTCGACGATTCGAAAGTGCAGTCCATCCCGCCGCTGATCGCCGAACCCGGAATGCACTCTCGCGAATACGGCGGCGCACCGGAGTTCATCTTTCTCGGGCTGCTATCGCTCCCACACAACGACGACGGGCTGCGTTCTTTTCTGACGTCCGTGTGGCCTCTGGTGCTTGCACGGGTCCCCGGAGCGAAGCTGCGGGTACTCGGTCGAGAGCCCTCCGGGAAGCTGCGTGAAGCGGCAGAACGTTTCTCGCAAAGCGTCTCGCTCGAGGGCTTTGTCCCCGATCTCGGCCAACTCTTCGGACGGGCTGCCGCCACCATCAATCCGCTCAGGTTCGGTTCGGGTATCAAGCTGAAGGTGATCGAGGCGCTCGGGCGGGGGGTGCCTGTGGTTTCGACCGAACTTGGGGCCGAGGGTATTACGAGCGGAGCCTCCCACGGCGTCCTCGTCGCCGACGAACCCGCGGAGTTCGCCGACGTGATGGTGGGCCTCACCTCCACCCGATACAACAACGAGGTGTCGCAGGCCGCTCGAGCCCATTTCGAATCGACCTATTCGCGTGAGGCCGTATTCCGGCGCTACGACGCGGCATTCGATCTGAGCTGAATCAGCGACTGGGCTGGTCGGCGTATAGCATCCTGGAAGAGGGACGCGGTCCGCCGCTATCGATCGTCAACGTGCAGTGCAACGAGACCAAGTGAGGCCATGTCGCCGCAGGAGACGCCGCGTCCGCAGATCCAGAGGGGTGAATTGACAGCCGAGTTGCCACGACGCCGCTATCGTTTCAAACCTCGGCAGCGGATCGACGTCAGTCTGGTGATGCTCGACGTGGTCGCCATCGTGATCACGGATCTCCTGTTGGTGCGCCCCATCTCGTCCACTCTCATCGATGCCGCCATCTTCGTGGTGGTTCTCGAATTGGCAGGCAAGTATCGCCCCCGCTTCAACCTCTCCTCGTTGAGTGAGGCGCCCGGGCTCGTGGCCGCCTGCATCATCGCGGCTTTCAGTTCGGCGGTGGTGTTCGAGCGCGACACCCATGTCGGCGAATTGTTCGTCCACGCCGTGTCGATGGTCGGCGTACTCCTCGTCGTCCGGCTCTTCTACTTCGCGGTTCAGCGCAGACGACGGCGGACCAATCCCCATGCGCGCAGTCGTACCGTCATCATCGGCGGGGGCATCGTTGCGTCCAAGATCCTGGAGAGTGTGGTCGACTACCCCGAACTGGGTGTCGAACCGATAGCGATCATCGGCAGTGACCCCATGGCGGGACCGACAACCTTTGGGGTTCCCGTTGTCTCGGACATCCCCATTCGCACATATGTCGAGCAGCACCAGATCGAGACGGTCATCGTCGCATTCCGAGGCGCCCCCGATTCCTCGCTGGTGTCCCCGCTCCGTGAATGCGACGGGTTGGATTGCGAAGTCTTCATCGTTCCGCGACTGTTCGAGTTCGTGCATCTCAGTACGGATATGGACCGTATCCACACGATTCCGCTGACCTGCGTTCGCCGCAACATGGCGCGCACGTGGTACTGGCCCCTCAAGCGGGTCTTCGATGTCGCGGTGTCCGCGTCGGCCCTCTTGCTGCTGAGCCCGTTGCTCGCTGTCACCGCGCTGGCCGTGAAGGCGTCCGACCGGCAGGCCCCCATCGTGTTTCGCCAGCACCGCATCGGCCGCAACGGTGCTCAGTTCACGTTGTACAAGTTCAGGTCGATGCGGCCGGCGCCACCGGCCGACTCAGACACCAGCTGGAACGCTCAGCGTTCGTCACGGGTAAGCACAGTCGGAAAGATCATCCGCAAGACGTCGATCGACGAGCTCCCACAGCTGTGGAACGTCGTCAAGGGAGACATGTCCCTGGTCGGTCCACGACCCGAGCGCCCACACTTCGTGCAGCAGTTCGAGGACTCGGTGCCGTCGTACCGGGACCGCCATCGCATGAAGGCCGGGTTGACCGGCTGGGCAGCCATCCACGGCCTGCGTGGCGATACGAGCATCGACGACAGGGCGATGTACGACAACTTCTACATCGAGAACTGGTCGGTGTGGCTGGACATCCGGATACTCATCCTGACTGTCGGGGCGGTGATTCGTGGAACCGGATCGTGAACGGGGGCAATGAGCATGATCACTTTTCAGAGCGTCGATCTCGACGGGGTCGTCCTCTCGGACGCACCGATCGATCCCGATTGGATCATCGACGGTGCGCCCGTCGCGCAATCGAGCGAGTGGGTGACATCGTCTGACGGCCTCACCACCATGGCGGTATGGAGTTGCACCGCAGGCACGTTTCGGTGGAAGTTCGGATGCGATGAGCTGGTGCACATCATCGAGGGCGAGGTGATCGTGACCGGCGCGGACGGCAACCGGGTCCGACTCGGCCCCCACAGCGCGGCCCTGTTCCCCGCCGGTTCTCAGACCACGTGGGAAGTCCCGGTTTTCGTCCGCAAACACGCAATTCTGCGAACACCGGTACCGGCGCCGGTCCGAACGGTCTGGCGGGCACTCTCGGCGACGAAGCGCCTCGTGACCGGTAAAGGTATCCGCGAACGTCCCGCCGGGAACGAATTACTGTCGCGCTGAACCGATCAGCTCAGGCTTTGGACAGCTGCAAGCGCTGTGAGGAGTCGCGCCCGTGGACAACGCTGTGGCCACCACCCGCCGACTTCGCTTCGTACATCGCGGTATCCGCAGCTCGGATCACTTCTTCGGCACTGCGCATGTCACTCGGGGTGACCTCCACGATGCCGACGCTCGCGCGGATACGAAGCAGGCGTCCCTGGATGATCACCGGCTCCACAAGCGAGTCGTGAACACGCTTGGACAGCACAGCGATTCTGTCCGCTCCGGAAATACCTGACAGGACTGCGACGAACTCGTCACCGCCGAATCGGCCGACGATGCCGTACTCGTTGAGGATGCCGCGCAAGCGGTTTGCCGCCGTCACCAATGCGACGTCGCCGCCGCCGTGACCCAGCGAATCGTTCACCTGTTTGAGACTGTCGAGATCGATGAACATCACGACGGTCGACTCGGCGGGTTCACGACGCTGGGAGTTCGCGACCACTTCGTTCAATCGGCGCATCACGCACGCACGGTTCGGAAGTTCGGTCATCATGTCGTGGTCGGCCGCGTACTGGAGCATCGCACGGCCCACGTGCTGTGCGGTGACATCGGAGAACGAGGCAGCGATCGCCGAGTTGGCCGGGTCCTCCGGGTTCACCAGGCCGACGTTGCATGTGACCCACACCCGCTGGCCGTCGGTGCGGTCGAAGCCGACAACCATGCCGGCCACTGCACGTCCGGTGCGCGCAACGATTTTGTCCGGGCGATCTTCGGGCGCGAGTTCGCGACCATCGGCGTCGACGAGAGGGAAATGATCGTTTGCGTTTCCAGGGCTTCCGTCGCTGCGGATATCTAGTTCGAATATCCGCCTCGCGCTTGCATTCGCAGCTTGCAATTCGCCATTCGCGGAAATGACCAGGACCCCGGTGCCCAGCGAGTCCACAACCGATGTGAAATCGACGGCGGTTGACTCGCCGTCATTTCCCTTGGCCTCGAACATCCCGCCTCCACGCTGTAGTGAGCGCCTGTTAAGCAACACAACCGAGCATGAGGTCCATTCGACGACCGCGCAAGGCGACGACCTGGGACATTACGGATATCAAAGATGATCTTAACGTTCAGATCGGATCGGGAAGTGCCCGGTTTGAGCTCGATTACTACCCGGCAGTAACCTGCTTCACTCATTTCCCGAGCCAACGGGGGAATGCACCACCGGTCGAACAAAGGTCTGTGTGATCAACCTCACATTCCCGGCGGTCAGTAATCCGCGATAGCAAAGGTCGCCGTCCCACATACCGGGAAACACGAGACGTGCTGGCGCCGCCGGGTTTCTTTGACACCTGCCCAAAGTCGGTGTCACAGCATTGGTCTCGTCAAACTGCCAGAACCGGGAACGGCGAAGTTCCAGGGCGCGAGCCAGACGATCGTTATGGCGCCCGGTGTCCCGACAGCACACCGGAATGAACGGCCGTCAGGACGCCCAGGGGTGCGAGTAGGTGCTGTGTGATCGAGAGCCGTAGATGTGCGCCCGCTGTTCACGGAGTCGGACAACGCCTCCGAATATGAACGCAAGCACCACTGCGACGATCAGCCACACCAGCACGGCGAGGGTTATCCAGAATGCGATCATTCAACCAGTGTGAAACCAAAGGCTGAGAAAACGCGAAAATAATGGTCAACCTTGCGGCTCAGACACGTCTCAATACGGTAGCGGCGAGCGGGACGGCTACCAGCAAGATCACGGCGGAAGCGAGGATCGAATACCACTGCGGATTCTCCGACGCCCAGGTCACCGGCTCGGGCAACAGCGGATTGACCGACACCGGATTGCCGAAGCACTCGCGCAGACTTCCCGCCACCGACGTCACAGGATTCCAGTTTGCGATCACCCGCAGAGGTCCGGGCAGTGTGGTCGACGGGATGAACGCCGACGAGATGAACGTCAGCGGGAACAGAATGGTGAGCAACAGGCTCTGGGCAGCTTCTGCCGAACCGGCGACCAAACCGCCCACCGCCCCCATCCAGGACATGGCGAATCCGAACAGCAGCGCGATCGCGTAGCCGGCGAGGGCGTCGAGAAAACCGGTGTCGATTCGCCATCCGATGGCCAGCCCCGCCAACGACATGACGATGAGCCCGACGATGTTGACCGTGAGGTCGGAGACCGTGCGGCCGACCACGATGGCCACGCGTGACATCGGCAATGCCCGGAATCGGTCGATCATCCCGGTCTTGATGTCGGTGGCCAGTCCGAGCGCCGTGAAGCCGGCATTGAAAGCAACCGTCTGCGTCATGATCCCGCCGATGAGGAACTCGCGATAACGGTCACCGCCGAGGGCCTCGCCGAAGACGTACGAGAAGAGCAGGACAAACATCAGCGGCTGCAGGACAACACCTAGGAGCATCTGCCAGTTGCGCGAGATGGTGCGGAGATTGCGGATTGCGAGTACCTCGCAATCCACGAGGAACGTAGCGATGGTGCGACCGCGAGGTGCGGTGACGGGACGGCTCACTTCGAGCTCCGCGCCAGAGCGAGGAAGACATCGTCGAGAGTCGGTGCGTTTGTTGTCGCATCGACGATCTCGACGCCGGCCTGGGCGAGGTCCGCGACCGCACGCGCCAGGTGCCTGCTGGGTTCCACCGTGGAGAACGTCACGGCGGGCCCATCGGCACCGACCTCGGACATACCCGGGAGCTGGGCGACGATGCCGACCGCCCGGACGGCATCAGCGGGATCGGCCAACTGCAGCCGGACCTGCGCCGTACCCACGGTTGCCTTGAGATCTCCGGGAGTGCCGCGGGCCACCACTTCCCCACCGACGATGACGGTGACCGCGTCCGCGAGTTGGTCGGCCTCCTCGAGGTACTGGGTGGTCAGGAGCACCGTTGTCCCCTCACTGACCAGAGTCCGCACCTCCGACCACAATTCGGCACGGCTGATCGGGTCCAGGCTCGCCGTCGGCTCGTCCAGCAACAACACAGGCGGTCGGATGATGATGGCGCCGGCCAGATCGATTCGTCGACGCATCCCGCCGGAATACGTACCCACCCGGCGTTTTCCGGCCTCGGCGATTCCGAACTGCTCGAGCAACTCGTGTGTTCTGGCCTTCGATGCCCGTCGGCCAAGCCCGGACAGGCGCGCCACCATCGTCAAATTCTCGATACCCGTGAGGTTGTCGTCGACCGCGGCGAACTGTCCCGAGAGCCCGATCAGACTCCGTACCTCGTGTGGATTCGCCAGCGCGTCGATCCCGTTGATGCGCACGCTGCCTGCCGTCGGACGCAGCAGTGTTCCGATGATCCGGACGGTGGTTGTCTTACCGGCACCGTTGGGTCCGAGAACACCCATCACGGTCCCCGCGGGAACGTCGAGGTCGATCGATTTCAGCGCATGCACGCCCCGGTAACGCATCTGCAGATCGCGGATCTCGATCGCGTTGTCGCCGTGCGCACCTGATCGATCGGCGGGCGGAACGGCGATGTTGTTGTCTCTCACTCCTTGCACGCCGGTACGTCGACCGTGATCTGGGGCTCGTCGACGAGCGGCTGTACCGGTACCTGCGGTGTACCCGACGAGGCAGGCTCGTCGAGCTCGTACTCGAGGACCACCGTCTTGCCGGCGGGGATCTTCACCTGGCCCGTGACAAAGGGGTGGCCCCGCTCGGTTCCCGACGAGTACAGCATCGGATCTCCGTCCACCGTCACCGATTCGAGGTTCGCGCCGGACGTGGCATAAAGGGTGACCGACGCGAAGTTCGTTCCGTTGGGCAGCTGCAGCTGTGGATTACCGAGGCTCCCGATCACGTAGGGCGGCAGACTCATGTCTTCGACGGTGTTGGTCAATTCGACCTCCACCACGGCCTTGCGCCGATCCCCCTCGCACTTGTCGGCGCGATAGGTGATCGACCGCTTCAGGAAGTAGTCGATCTTGTTACCCGCCAGGTTTCCGACCACCACTTCGGCATAAGGCGCCTCCGTTTCGGCGACTTCATGCGTCAACCCTGCTGCGGCCAAAAGCTTCTGCTCGCCTTCATCGGCGCTGTACACCATGATCCGTCGTTCGTGCACCCCACGACCCAGCGCCTCGAGCACCTTTCCGGTGTTGCCGCGCAGCGCTGTCAGCGATGACACGGCCTTGCGGGCGATCTCTTGCAGGTACGCCTTGCGCGCAGGGTTGTCGCCACCGAATTGCTTGTATGACGTGGACAACGTGATCTCGGTGACGTTGTCGCCGGTGATGGTTTCACCGCCGGCCAGCTTGACCGGACCGGTGGCCTTGAGCAGATAGCTCAACGCAACCGGATCCATTGCGACCGCCCCGTCGAGTCGGGTACCGGACTGCTGCTCCCACATCGACATCCAGATCTGAGCCGCATACGGGAAGTGCGCACTGATGTTGCTGTTGCGGACGTCGGTGTAGGGGCGGTTGTAGCCGTAGTTGAAGTCGAACTCCTCGCCGAGATCCACGGGTTCTGCCGGCGGCCGAATGGTGTTGTTGGCGCCCAGATTGTCCACGTTCACCCGGCCGTTCTCGGCGCTCACCACTCCGTACGCGCCGAGAAGTCCGCCCGTCGCCCGCGACTCCGCAGGTGTCTGGAAACCGAAGAAGTAATTGCGTTGGCCGCCCGCGCCGAGCATGGGTGGCAGCAGTTGCGCGGCGGTGTCGGTGCCGCGGATGAAGCGGGCCGATTCGGTGAGCTGATCGTGTAGTTCGGTTTGTGCATCGGAGACGACGCCGAGCCAGCTCCCGTCGGTTGCGGCGACATCCGCCTCGAGTTCCTCGGCCCGCGTGGCGATCGTGTCGAGTTCTGGCTGTGCCTGGGCGAGCGCGGCGGTGTTGATGGTGTTGTCTTCGGTGCGCAGACTGTTCGGGTTGATGACATCGGCCAGTTCGGCCGTGGGCACCAGGACATCCGTGGACAGACCCTCGACGGACTCGGTCAGGTCCCGCACCGACTGCAGCGGATCACCGAGCCACGGCAGCACCGCGACCGCAGACCAGACCGGGTTGTGGGTGTCTCCGTTGGCGGCCTGGGCCTGGACAACTGCGGCATCGGCCTCACGCACCGCCTTGTCGGTGTCACCGGCGAGGAACGCCCGCTGCGCCGACGACGCGTGACCACGGGCTGATTCGAGCGAGCCCTTGGCACTGAACGCCAGGTATGCCAGATACAGGCCCACCACGACGAGCACCACCAGCACGCCCAGCACCGCCAGGATCCACCACCGCAGCCGGCGCGGCCGGCGTCTCGGTTCTGGCTGGTCGGTCACCGCGTGGGTCAAGGTGTGCTCCTGATGTTCTCGTGGTTGTCGTCGAGGTCGCTGATTGCTGCATTCGTCAGCTGCGCGACGACGGACATGGCGTCTTCGGCGCCCATTGCGTGGTGGGCGACCGCGATGTTCTCCACGGTCACCCGCCCGTCGATCAACGACCGCCAGTGATCGGGATGCGGATTGTCCTGCGCTGCAACGATGATCGCCGATCGCGGCGCCGCGGCATCCGGTTCGTAGGCGGCCGCTGCGGCAATCGCCTCTTCGCACCGGATCCGGTACTGCTCGAATCGGGCTGCGTCGATGGCACGCAACGACCGCTCGAGGGTCTCGTCCATTCCCGCCGCGGGCTGCATATCGGGCTCCATGCGCGGATCGAGCAGTACCAGTAGATCCACCGAATCACCTGCCGCGGTGAGTTGTTTGGTCATCTCGTGTGCGAGAACGGCGCCGAGTGACCAGCCGAGCAGTCGGTAGGGTCCGTTGGGCTGCCTACGCTTGAGGGTGTCCACGTGAGCTGCCGCCATCGCTTCGATGGTGGTGAGATGCGGCGCGGAGACGTCGTCCAAACCGGGCATCTGCAGTCCGAACACCGGAGTGGGCAGGTCACGGCCGAGTGGGCGGTAGTCGTTCACCAGCCCGCTGACCGGATGAATACACCAGAGCGGTGTACCCGCCCGGTGTGCGGGAGACAGTTGCACCACCGACCCGAGTTCTGCCGCGAGATCCTCGTACTTGTCGAGGGCGCCGGCGAGTGCCACCGGCGTGGTGTGTGCAAAGAGAACTGCGACGGGGACGGGACGTTCGAGTCGCCGGGTCAATGCGGCGGCAGCGGCGGTGATCAGCAGCGAGTTGCCTCCCACGGTGAAGAAGTCGTCGTATATCCCGATGTTGTTGTTGCCCAGCACCTCACGGAACACATCGACCACCGCGGTTTCGGTGGGCGTACGCGGCGCACCACCCGACACCGTCCAGGTCGGCTCCGGCAACGCGGCGGTGTCCAGCTTCCCGACAGGGGTACGGGGCAATTCGGCAACGGGAACGATGGCGGCGGGGATCAGATGGTGTGGCAGACGTTCCATCAGGAGGTCGAGGAGGCCTGCTGTCGACGACGCATCCTGCGGGCTGCCCACCACGTACGACACCAGCACCGGACCAGTGGGACCGTTCCGGAGCACTGTCATCGCAGTGCGCACGCCGGCCGCGGTCAACGCTGCGTCCACTTCGGCCGGCTCGATCCGCTGGCCACGTATCTTGACCTGGCGGTCGGCACGGCCCAGATACTCCAGGTCACCACTCTGGTGACGGCGGACGAGGTCGCCGGTGCGATACATCCGCCCACCGTCGGCTGTTGCCACGAAACGGCATGCCGTCAAGGGCGTGTTGCCCTGGTAGCCCATTGCCAGGGCGGGCCCCGTGAAGTACAGCTCGCCCACTGCCCCGTCGGGTGTCGGTCGCAGGTGACCGTCGAGCACCCTGGCCTGCAACCCCGGCACCGCGGCGCCGATGGTGGCCGCACTTTCCGGACGCATCGGTGAATGTGATGTACCCAAAACCGTTGTCTCGGTGGGACCGTAAAGATTCACCATCATCCGGCCGCGACTCCAACGGCGGACGAGTTCGGGCGGGCACGTTTCGCCGCCGACGAACACCGTGCGCAGTTCCGGCAACACGGCCTCGTCGACGGTCGACAGAACCGATGGCGTGAGGAAGGTCTGGGTCACGGCGAGCGACCGTAGGTGGTCGGTGAGTGTCCGGCCGGTGACGTCGTCAGCGGGCACCACTGCCAGTGTGTTTCCCGACCCGAACGCCCACACCATTTCCAAGATGGACGCGTCGAAGCTCGGGCTGGCGACGTGCGCCACGCGCGCACCGGGTTGGGCGACGAAGACCCTGGGTTCCAACAGGTTCCGTAGCCCGAGATGTGAGACGACAACTCCGTTGGGAAGCCCTGTGGTGCCGGACGTGAACAATAGATAGGCAGCAGCCTCGGGCGCCGCGTGCATCCACCCCGGTGTCGGCCGGCCGAGTTCTGGTTCAGCCGTCGGCGGCTCGGGTACCGACACTTGCACGGCACAGTGGTGCGACGCCGACGGATGGGCAACGGCGACCTGGGCCCCACTTGTCGCGATCATCCGGTCGATCCGTTCGGCCGGGTACCGGGGGTCGATGGGTACGTACACCGCAGCGATACGGGCGATGGCCCAGAACGCGGCGACCGATCCCAGACTCCGCGGCAACATCATTGCCACCCGATCACCCGGTCGCACTCCCGCTGAGACGAGTTCGGATGCCAGTACCGACGACCATTGGTCCAATTGTGCGTACGTCAGCGCGGTCTCGCCGTCGTCCGCGGCGACCGCAGTCGGACGTTTCCGAACCGACCGCTCGAGCATGTGGGTGAGGGTCATCGGCGCCCCGACCGAGGCGAGGGATGACCTCTCCGATCGCTCTTCTTCGGTGCGCAGGTCGGCTGTCTCCAGCGAGACCGAGTGCTCGGAGACCACGAGCCTCAACGCGAGCTGCCAACGCAAGGCGAGGGTTTCGATGGCGCGCTTGTCGTACAGCGAGTTGGCGTGGGTGAACAGCGCTGTTCCCCGCCCGACCGTGAGTTGCAGGTCGAACTCCGAGTCGGGGCTCAGTTCGTCGGCCACGTGACCGCCCGGCTCGTCGTTCACCGAGAGAGTGACCTGCACGACGGGGTGCCGGCCCATCTCACGGATCGGATCCTGTTGGGCCACCACCTCATCGAACGGGAGCAACGCGTTGTCCATGGCGGCCAGGTCGGTGTCGCGGACGAGATGGATGAGGTCATCGGTGGTCAACCCCGGCCGCAGCACGGTTCGCAAGGCGACGGTGGACACGAACATCCCCACCATGTCGGTCGTCTCGGCGTGGCGCCGCAGCGACACCGGGGTCCCCACGGCGACATCGTCGGTGCCGCACGCGATCGACAACGTCAGCGCGAGGGCCGCGTGATACACGTGGAAGTCACTGACACCGAGTCGTTGTGCCGTGCGGGTCACCGCGTCCATGATGCTCGTCGACACCGGGACTGCCACGGTCGACGTACTCAGCGAGCGCTGCGCGTCGCGCGGTCCGCAGTCGGGGAGTTCGAGGACTCCCGGGTACCCCCTCAGCGCTCGGTCCCAGAAGTCGAGCATCTCGCCGCGCATGAGATTGTTCGCCACGTGCTGCCAGCGCGCCACCTGGGGGTATGACACCGACAGCGGCCGTAATTCGTCACCGGCCAGCGCACTTTCGAGATCGCGGCGCAGCACCTGTACTGACTGCCCGTCCATCGCGATGTGATGGGCAACCACCACCACGAACCGGTGCCCGTTGGTTCCGACGAGTGCGCTGCGAACCGGAACGGCACGTTCGAGGTCGAACGGCTCGGCGAGAAGGTCCCCGATGACCTCCGCGAGGTCGCGCTCCCCCAGGTCGACGACATCGGCTGGTTGGTCCACAACACGCTGTTCGGGGGCGCCGCCGTTGTCGGGATAAATCGTTCGCAGGGGAGCATGCCGACCGACAACCCGCTGCCAGGCGCCGACCACCTCGTCGTGGGTAGCTCCCGCGGGGACCGCGACGACAACGGGGACGGCATACAGCGGTCGCTCGGGAATCATGCGCTGTACCAGCCACAGTCGCTGCTGTGCCGGCGACAACGGCACCGGCCCGAGATCTGGTGGTGCACCGGGCCCCGTCAGCGGAGGCAATGCTGCGGCGGCACGTTCGCCAGAGCTGCTCAGCAGCGCGGCCAGCGCGGCAACCGACGGGGCGGTGAACAGGTGCCGCACCGGAACCGCCGTCCCGGTCTCGTCGGCGATGATGGCCACCACCTGAGTGGCCGACAGTGAACTGCCGCCGAGGTCGAAGAAGCTGTTGTCGCGGCCCACGTCGTGGATGTCGAGGCCCAGGACCTCGGAAAAGGCTGCAGCCACGACGGGTTCGAGCTCCGACGGTTGTTCGGTGAAGGTGCTGGGCGCAAGAGGCGTGGGCTCCGAGGACAGCGCTGCCACCCCCGCCGCAGCGGGTTCGAAGCGGCGACTCAGTGACGGGAACGGATGGTCGGGAGCCGAGACCATGGCGTGCAACAGTTCCAGATAGTCCTCGAGCAATGCCTCGGCGACGCGTTCGGGAACGGCGGCACCGTGCACCAACGTCAGCGCGAGCCCGCCGCCCGGTGCCGAGGAGAGCACCATCTCGAGGTCGAACTTCGCCGCGACGTATTCGGATGCGTCCGAGACGATCCCGATGTCGACGCCCGGCAGGTCGACGTGGTCGGACGACACCTCACCGAGTGCCTCCTGGTGCACGAGCAGTACCGAGATGAGTGGATCCCTGCCGGCGTCCCGACTGCCGCCTTCCCTACTGCCGGCGTCGCGCACCGAAGTCACCGCCCGAACCACGGCGTCGTACGGCACATCGGCATTCGACTGCGCGGCCAGGTCTGCGTCGCGCACGGTTCGCAACTCGGCCCGGATCGGGCGGCTCACGTCGACCGGTGTACGAAGCGCGATGGTGTTCACGAACATTCCCACCACCCGCTCCCAGGCCGGGTCATCGCGTCCGAGTACAGGTGTGCCGATGACGAGGTCACGGGTGGATCCGTGCTGCGCCAGCAAAGCGGTCAAGGCGACGTGCGCGAGGTGGAAGAGCGTGGCGGACTCGGTATGTCCGAGGTCGTTCAGCGCTTCGAGAGTGTCTGGCCCGAGCGTGGCGTAGACGGCGCCGCCGGTGGCCGACGCGTTGTCGACGAGACCTGGAACGCGGTAGGACGCATCGACACCCGCGAGGGTCTGCCGCCAGAAAGCGAGCTGCTGGGCATACCGGCTGCCGGGGTCGGACGGGTCGCCCAGGCGTTGCGCCTGCCACTGGGTGAAGTCGGAGTACGTCAGTTCTGCTGCCGGAGCGGGGCTTCCGGCGTAGGCACCGACCAGATCGGCGAGGATGGTCCGCATCGACCACCCATCGGTGGCCACGTGATGCATCGCCAGCACCAGCCAGGTGTCGGTTCCGGCGACCACCACTGCGCTTCGGAAGCCGGCTTCGGAACTGAGATCAAACGGGACGGTGAGCAGTTCGCCGATCGGGCCGCTGACGTCGTTGTCATTCACCCGGGTCACGGCGGGGGCCTTCGCAGAGTCAAGTCCGCCAATCTGTTGCCGTGGTCCACGAGGGGTCTGCGGGTACACGGTGCGGAGGGTGGCGTGTCGGCGTTGCACCTCAACGATGGCATCCGAGAGTCGATCGACGTCGACTCCTCCGCGCAGTCGCAGTACCAGGGGCACCAGATACGCCGTCGACTGTGGATCGATCCGGTTGAGAACCCACAGCCGCTGCTGCGGATACGCCAACTCCAACTCGGCAGGTACCGGCAGGGATCGCGGCGCCACGTCACCCAGCACGGAGGAAGGTAGTCCATCGATGACGGCCGCGAGGGCGGCTACCGTACGTGCGTCGAGTATGTGGCGGACGGTGAGGTCACGATGGGTCTGTAGTCGCAACCGGCCGGCGATTCGGCTGGCGGACAGGGACGTGCCTCCGCTGTCGAAGAATTCGCTGTCCCGTCCGACCCTTTCCAGAGGCAACCCGAGAACGTCTGCCCAACCCTCCGCCACCACTATCTCGGTGTCGGTGCGTGGAGCTTCGATCTCGTGGTGCGCCGGCGCCGGCGCGGGAAGTGCCCGCCGGTCCAGTTTCCCACTCGGAGTGACCGGGAAATGGTCCACAACGGTGATGTGGGTGGGTATGTGGGTCGGCGGCAGAATGCTCCGCAGCTGATCTCGAACCCTCTCCGGATCGCATGGCTGATCGGGGTCGGCGATGATCCAGGACGCCAGAACGCGTTCTGGCCCCTGGTTGTACACACCGGTCGCAGCCCGCTCGATACCACGCAACGACATCAGTGCCGCGTCGATCTCGGCGGGTTCGAGCCGGATGCCGCGCACCTTGATCTGCTCATCGGCGCGACCGTGGACCACCAGATCGCCCGATGCCGTGCGGTGCACCAAATCACCGGTGCGATACATGCGCGTACCGGGGTCTCCGAACGGGTCTGCCACGAAGCGTCCCGCGGTCATTCCGGCGGCTCGGGTGTAACCGCGGGCCAACCCGGTTCCGGCCAGGTACAACTCGCCGATCACGCCCCGCGGTACCGGACGAAGTCTGCGGTCGAGCACGTAGGTGGCTGCCGGCCCCGTGGCTCTGCCGATGGGAATCGGTCCCCCCGGTTCCACTGCCCGGTTGGCCGTCGCCACGATCGTGGCCTCGGTGGGACCGTAGAAGTTGACGACTCTGCGCCCTGACACCCATTGTTGCGCAACTGCATTCGGCAGCGACTCCCCACCGGTGGCAACCACCTGCACCGTGTCGACCATCGCAGGTTCGACCGTTGCCATCACGGCGGGTGTGGAGAAGAAGTGGGTGATCGCGGCGTCGTTGAGCAACGCCGTCAGTTCCCGTCCGCCGATCACGGTCGGTGGGCACACCACCACCGTGGCGCCGACGGCGAACGCCGGCAGCAACTCGACGAGGTGGGCATCGAACGATGTGGAGTAGTTGTGCAGCACTCGGCCGGCCGCGGTCAGACCCACGTGCTCGACGACGGCGTTCACCAGCGGAGCGATCCCCTGCTGGGTGACACTGACGCCCTTGGGTTCGCCGGTCGATCCCGACGTGAAGATCACGTAGGCAACATCATCCGGACAGATGGGTCGAGTCCGCTCATCGGCAGCGAAGGTAGAGGTGACTCGGGCACGCTCGGCAGGCGTGCCCGCGACGATGTCGGCGAGTGACAGCCAGTCGACCCCGGGGACGTCGGGACCATCGCCGGGTGCGTAAAGACCTGCCACTGCCCCGGATTGGTCCACCATGCGACGTCGACGGGTATCCGGGTCATCGACACCGAGGGTGACGAACGCGGCGCCGGTCTTGGCTGTTGCCCACGTCGCGATGATCGACCACGCGGATCTGTGCGCGCAGATCGCCAGCACGTCTCCCGGACCGATGCCTCTGCCGATCAGCGTTCGTGCGACCTGGGTGCTCACCACGTCGAGATCGCGGTAGCTGAGGATCCACGAGCCGTCCTCGACCGCCGTCGCCGCCGGGTTCGAGAGCGTCCCTCGGCGAAGTAGATCCGGCAGTGGTTCCCACACGTCGAACTCGGGTACGACATCGAGGTCGCCGGGCGCTGCGCCGAGGTGGTCTGCAGGCGGTCGCGCCGGGTCGGTGACTACGTCTTGCAGCAGGGCGATCAGTCGGGTGAGGAACAATTCGGCGTCGGGCTGGTCGATGCGCGCCGAGTCGAAGGCGAGCCGCACGACGAGGGTACCGCCGCGTTCCTCCATCATCAGGTCGAGGCCGAACCGCGAAGGCAGTCGCAGGGCTCGGTCTCCGCGGAGGTTTCGGTGGGGCCCGTCCGTGAGTGCCCCGTCGGTTACCGCGCTACCCAGGTCGGCCAGGAAGATGTCGACCACCGGTCGCGAGCCCCGTCGATGATTCGGATCGGCGAGCCCGGCGACCAGGTCGGCGGGGTACGCAGAGTGCGCGAAGCTGTCCAGATCCGCCCTTGTGACCTCGCGCAGGGTTGCCGAGAACGGCCTGTTGATGTCGATGTCGTTGCGCAGCAACACGGTTCGGGCCAGCATTCCGACGGTGCCCGCGAACTCTGTCGCGTCCCGTCCGGAGACAACGGTTCCGATGATCACATCGGGGTCATCGCCCAGGCGTGCCAGCAAGACGGCCAATGCGGCATGCACGGTCATGAATGTCGAAGTGTTGTGTGCCGCCGCCTGCTCACGAAGCCGCTGGTGCTGCTCGGGGGCGAGCTCGACTTCGATCGTCGGGCCCGGTCGAGATTCGCGGGCCGGCGGGCGCAGCCCAGGTAGTGCCGGCCGGGCCACTGGTTCGGCGAAAACCCGCTCCCAGAACCGTTGAAGTATCTCGCCGTTGTGGCTCAGAACGTCGGAGGACCAGGTTGTGTAGTCCCCGTAGTCGAGCGCCCCACCCGGGAGGGACTCGCCGCCCGTCAACGCTGCGAGCTCCTTGTGCAGGATTCGGACCGACTCCCCGTCCACCGCGATGTGGTGGACAACCACCGCGAGTTGCCTACCGTACGTCGGCGATTCGAACAGCGCTACTCGCCACGGGAGTTCGCTGGTCAGATCGAACGGGCCGTTGAGCATCTCGAGCGCAGAATCGGGGTCGGCGACCACATCAGCGGTCACGTCGCTGTCGACCCTGCTGCTGTCCCAGAGTTCTTGGTACGGGCCGTCGGCATCGGCGGGAAAGCTCGTGCGCAAGCTCTCGTGGCGGTCGACGAGTGTTGCCATGAGCGCCGACAACTCGTTGACGGGCATGTCTCCGACCGGGATGAGCGCGCTCAGGTTGTAATCGGTACGTGCCGGGTCCACCTGCCAATGGAGCCACAGTGCCTGCTGCTGCGGCGTGAGCTCCAGTCGCGACGGACGTGGATGAGCGGCCGGCGCGGTCATCGGCAGGCGGTTGCTGCCGGAAACGTCGACGCCGCTGTCGATGTACTCCGCGAGCAGACCGACGGTGGGACAATCGAACACCGATCGCACGGCCAAGTCAGCGCCTGTGAGCGCTGCGACGTGCGAGGCGAGTCGCGCAGCCGACAGCGAATTGCCGCCCTGTTCGAAGAAGTGGGTGTCGGGACCCAGGTCGTCGGCTGACAACCCGAGCACATCGGCGACTGCCGCGGCGACCACGACCTCGGATCCCGTGAGTGCCCGTGACGCGACCGGCGCGGAGATTGCCGGGAGTCTTGCGGTGTCGAGTTTCCCGGTGGACGTGAGCGGCCAGTCGGCGACGACCTGGACTTGGGCGGGAACCAGATGCGCCGGCAAGGCGGCGGCGCAGGCCGAGCGCAGCGACGTGGGGTCCGGACTCGGCATCGACTCGTCGGCGATGACGTACCCGATCAACATCTCGTCGCCCTGGCGATCGGTATTGCGCAGCAGCACTTTGGCGTCGCTGACTCCGGGCTGGGCCCGCAGCACTGCCGCGATCTCGCCCGGTTCGATGCGGTGCCCGCGGATCTTCAGTTGCTGGTCGCCGCGGCCGAGGTATTCGAGCCGACCGCCGTCGACCCACCGGGCCAGGTCCCCGGTTCTGTACATTCGGCTTCCGGGCGGACCCCATGGTGAGGGAACAAATCGGGTGGCGGTGAGGTCGGGCCGGCCGAGGTAGCCGACGGTGACCTGGGTTCCGGTGGCATACAGCTCTCCGGTGGCACCGATCGGCTGAGGCCGTAGGTATCGGTCGAGTACCACGAGGCCCGCGCTCGGCAGCGCCACTCCGACGAGACTGCGTGAATCGGAGGTGTCGACGTCCGTGACTGACAGGTGCACCGTGGTCTCGGTGATGCCGTACATGTTGACCAAGCGCACCTCGGGACGCCGGGAATGCCAGTGCGACAACGCCTTGGGGTCAAGCGCTTCGCCACCGAACAGCACCAGACGCAACGACCTTGGCAGGTCGTCACCCGGCAGCTGCACCAACCGCGAGAAGGCCGTCGGTGTCTGATTCAGGATGGTGACTTCGTGGCGTGTCAGCAGACCCACGAGGTGGTGGGGATCCCGAGCGGTGTCGTGGTCCACCACCACCACTCTGCCGCCAGAAGTCAACGCACCGAAGATCTCCCATACAGAGAAGTCGAAGGCGGCCGAATGGAACCAGGTCCAGACGTCGTCGGCACTCGCCCCGATCTCTGATTGGGCGGTACTCAGGAGCGTGGCCATGTTCGACCGGGTGACCATCACGCCTTTGGGTTTTCCGGTGGATCCGGATGTGTAGATCACGTACGCGATATCACCGGATGTGGCTGTGACGCGGTCTATCTCGTCAACACTTCGACGCGCCGCCAAGTCCAGCGTTGCAACGTCGAGAATGGCTGTCATCTCGGTGTCGACCTGGTCCAGTACCCCGCCGGCGCCGATGATTGCTGCCGGTCTGGCATCGGCGATGATGGTCCCGATCCGCTCGGCCGGGTACGTCGGATCGACGGGAACGTAGCCCCCGCCGGCAAACAGGATGCCGAGCATGGCCGACACCGTGTCGGTTCGCCGGTCGGCGATCACGGCGACGAGGTCACCGCGCTGCACACCACGCGACCTCAGTTCATCCGCTATGGCGGCCGCCTGGGTGACGAGACCGGAGTAGGTGAGGTTGCCTGTGACATTGACCAGCGCAATCGCTTCGGGCGCCTGGCGTGCTCGGTCGATGATGCGTTCCACCACATCGGTGTTCTGGTGTGCACCATCGACCAGTGGCCGCGGTGATGCTACCGGCATGTGACGGTCGGCGGGACGGGTCAGCGCATGCATCGTGGTGACGCCCGGATCCGTTGTCTCGGAGAGGGCCTGCACGGTCTGAACAAGAGTGTCAGCGAACTGCGCGGCCATCGCGGGCCGCACATGCCACAGTCCGTAGCTCAGCGTGAGATGCATCGGGTTGCCATCACCGTGGTCGGTGATGGTGAACTCGAGTGGCACTCGCGCCTGGCCGACGCGTATCGGCGTCAACGAGATGTCGCTGTCCGAGACCGGCGCCGGCTGGTAGGCGACCATCACGTCGAGATAGGCGTCCGAATCGAGGGTCCGGGGTGGCGCCAGGCGTTCTTTGACCTCTTCGAACGAGACCTCCGAGTGCGCGAGAGCTTGTGTGACCACGTCGCGGCTCTGTGAAATGGATTCGCGGACAGTCATTCCCGGGTCCACTCGACTACGTAGCACCACGGTCTGGACGAACATGCCGACTGCGGTGATCATCTCCCGGGTACGCCCGGCCGTGGGGGTCCCGATCACGATGTCGTCGGTCCCGGTGAACAGACCGATCGTCGCGGCCAGAGCGGCATGCAACACGTGGAAGACGCTTGCGCTCTCCGCGGCAGCAATGCGCTGCAGCGCGTCCCGCATCTCCGCGGGCACGGGGACGTCCAGGTAGTCGGCGGGTTCTGGACCGGGAGGCACGGTTGCAGTCTTCGACTCGAACGGTAGTTGCAGATGGATCGGGGCACCGTCGAGCACTTGCGACCAGTGCTCGAGAAGCTGACTCCGATGCTCGGTGGAGCGTGGGGGTGTACCCAACTCCTTGGCCATGCGCCAGGCGTGATCACGGTACTGGGCCGCCGGTGCCTGCCATTCCGGCACAACCCCTGCCAGGCGAGCCCGCAAGGCCATCGCGAAGTCGTCGGCGAGCACGGTCATCGACCATCCGTCGACGGCCACGTGATGTCCGATCAACAGCAGCCGAAGACCTCCACCACCGCCCGCCGCGAACAGTTCCGCGCGCCAGGGCAATTCGGTTGCGAGGTCGAACGGCCGTAGCGCCTCGGCATGAAGGTTGGCAGCCGCGTGCGATTCTGGCAGTGGGCGGGGGTGAGCCAGGGCAGCAAGTCGAGTGCGAACCTGATCCAGCGGCACCAGAGCCGGCTGCGGAAACCCGTCGTTGTCGGTCAGCACCGTGCGCAGGACTTCGTGTCGCGCAACCACATCGGTCAACGCGTCGATGACGGTGCGCGGCGATGCCTCGGGTGGCAGATCGAGGACGGCGGGCAAGTGGTAGACAGCGCTACCTTCATCGATCCGACTCAATGCCCACAGCGCCCGCTGCTGAGCGGTGGCGGGTGGTGCGGCAGACCCGATCGACACCTCGGCGGCGGGTGTGGCGCACGGACGCGCTGCGTCGACGGACACCTGCAGGTCCGCGATCGAGGGCGCCTCTGCCACCATCCGCACACTGACGTCGCGGCCGGTGCGTTCGGTCAGCAAGAGCGCGATATGCATGGCCGACAACGAGTTCGCACCGACGTCGAAGAGGCCGACCTCCGGGCTCAGACTGGTCGGCGGCACTCCCAGGACCTCGGCGATCACCTCTCCCACAGGCAGCACCGCATTGCCCTCGACGGCGACCGCACCTCGCGTATCGGGGGTTGGCAGCGCGCGGAGATCTCTCTTCCCCGAGGCGTTCAGCGGCCAGGTCTCGACCACGACAATCCGCGATGGGACGAGGTAACCCGGTAGGACGGAGAGCACCGCGTCACGCAGTTCACTCTCGCTCGGCACCTGGCCGGCGAGGTCAGTTCGGAGGCGGACATACGCGATGATTTCGCTGCCGCCCGCGGTGCCACTGGTGCGGATCACCACTTCCGCTTCGGCCACGGCGGGCAAGGTCTGGAGCGCGTTACCGACATCGCCTGGCTCGACGCGGAATCCGCGCACCTGCACCTGGCGGTCCGACCGACCCCGGTATTCGAGCTTGCCGTCCACGGTGCGTCGCACGATGTCGCCGCTGCGGTACATTCTTCCGCCACCCGACCGTGCCGGGCAGGCGACGAACCGTTCGGCAGTCAGACCGGGCCGCCCCACGTATCCGCGGGTGACCTGGGGTCCGCACGCGTACAGCTCGCCCCATACTCCGATCGGAACCGGCTGCAGCCAGCGGTCGAGAATCAGAAGTGTGGTGTCACGAAGCGGGTCGCCGATCAACGAACGATGGTCTCTGGGGTCGGTCTCTCCGATTGTCAGGTGCACCGTGGTCTCGGTGATGCCGTACATGTTGGACAGCAGCACGTCGCGCCCGAATGCACTGTGCCAGCTCATCAGGCGGGACGGGTGCAACGCCTCGCCGGCGAAGACGACAGCTCGAACGGCACCGGGATCGGTGTCTCGAATAGCCACTGCGGCAAGCGGATAGAACGCCGAAGGCGTCTGGGACAGGATGGTCACTCCGTGTTGGCGTAGGAAGGGCCACAGTGCCTGGGGGTCCCGCACGGTTTCCTGATCGGCCAGAACAACGCGGGCTCCGGTTGTCCACGCAGCAAAGATCTCGAATACGGAGACGTCGAACGCAGTGGAGTGGGTGCAGCTGAACACGTCGCTGGGACCGAAGTCGTAGCTGGTTCGGGCGGCGTCGAGCAATGCAGCCACGTTCGCGTGGGTGGCGGCCACACCTTTGGGACGGCCGGTGGATCCTGAGGTGAAGATGACGTAGGCGAGGTCGTCGCCGTCGACGTCCAGTGTGTTGGCAACGGGGTTGTGGTCATCGGCTGCCCGGGCTTGGTCTACATCGAAGATGTTCACGTCGGCGGGGATATTGCGCCGAGTTCGCGAATTGACCAGTACGGTGGCCGGTTTCGCGTCCTCGATGATCGCTGCGATGCGCTGCCGCGGATACTCCGGATCGATCGGCACATAGGCAGCGCCGGCGAACATCGCAGCCAGTTGGCCGACGAGCGCATCCGGATGGCGGGGTAGCGCGACGCCGACCAGGTCGCCGCGACGGACCCCGGCCGTTCGAAGCCCGCCTGCCACCTGCTCGGCTCGCCCGATCAACTCGTTGTAGTCAAGGACCTGATCGCCGAAAACCAATGCCGGAGCGAGCGGATCTCGATCCGCTGCGGCGCGTACCTGCTGGACGAGCGACGCGTGGCTACGGGGAATAGGCGCGTCGAGCGAGTGATGCTCCCCTGGAACCAGTTCCCCGCTTATCGACTGGGGACGTGCAAGCGATTGGGCAAGCGCGGTGACGTACGAGTGGCACATCGCCGCCGCGATGTCGCCACTGAAAAGATCACTGCGATAGGTCAACTCCACCCGGAGGCCATCCGCGGTGTCGTCCACGATCCACTGCAGCGGAATACGTGCGTGCCGAGGGTCCTTGGGGTGGAACTCGATCTGGAGGCCGGCGACGTCCCATCTGCCGACCGGCTGGTTCTGATACGTGAGCAACACGTCGGACAGCGGCGCCGTGGTGATGTCGCGCTGCGGTTCGACCGCGGCGGCCACGTCGGCGAACGGGACGTCGGCGTTACCGAGCGCGAAAGCCAATCCTTCGGCGGATTGCTCGAGAATCTGCTCGAACGAGGTCGTGGGGCCGAGGGTGGAACGTATCGCTACGGGGTTCACGTACATTCCGACGGCGGTGTCGAGTTCCGGTCGACTCCGACCTGCCTGCGGCACCACCACCACCAAGTCGTTCGAGCCGGTGAACCGCGCCAACGTCACCGCAAGCGTGGCGTGGAGCCAGGCGAAGGTGCTGATTCCCCGCTCGGTGGCAGCATCGCGTAACGCTGCGGTGATCTGCGTGCCGAGTGTTCGTCTCTCCACCCCAGCAGGCGCTGGAACATGCCGGTCCCCCACGGCCGGCCGGTCGATCGGCAATTCAGGACGAGTCGGCAGGTCACCCAGTCGGCGCGTCCATCGTTCCAATTGCTCTGCCGAACGCCTGGTTTGGTCACCACTCACCGCGACAGTGGCATCGATGTACTGCGTGACCTGTGCCCACGACGGAGCGTGGCCGTCGACACGCGATTGATAGGCCGTCGCCAGATCATCGACCAGGACACCCAGTGACCACCCGTCCACCGCAGCGTGGTGGGAGCGGACAGCCAAGCGGTGATGGTCAGCACCGATGCGCAACAGCTCCAGCACCAGCGGCGGCCGTGATGTGGGGTCGATCAGTTGCTCGGAGACGCTCACATCGCTCGTGGCGTCGTCGACCTTGAACCCGTTGTCGGCGAGGGCTTCTCGGACGGTGACGACGTCCTGCCAGGCAGTGCCGTCGGGCTCGAGGCGGATGATGGTGCGTAGCGCTTCGTGACGTTCTATGACGTCTGCGATGGCGGCCATCAACGCATCGCGATGCAGCGCCCCTTTCAGGTCGACGTCGGCTTCGAGGTGGTTCGCGGTGGATCCCGGGTCGAGGCGGTCGGCCAGAATCATCGAGATCTGTCCCGATGACGCGGGAGGTCGTGGCGGACGTGGGCGATGTGCGTCCGCTGGCGCAGCCGTCTTCGTGAAATGCTCCACCAACAAAGCTAATTCGGCCAGGTCGCCGGCCTCGAGAACTTCGCGAACGCCGATCGCGCTTCCTGTCGTCGCACCGATGCGCGCCGAGATCCGGGTGGCGTCGAGAGACGAACCGCCCAGTGCGAGCAAGTCGTCGTACATGGACGGTTCGTCGATGCCGACCGTTTGCGAAACCACTTGTGCAACGAGTCGCTCGGCCGGGGTCTGTGCAGCTCGGTGGGGGCGCTGGTTGGCAGTCGACGGGTGCGGCAACGCTTCTCGGTCGAGTTTGCCCGAGGGAGTCACCGGCAGCGCCCTCATCACGACAACGTGGGCCGGCCACATCGACGTCGGCAGACGCCTGCTCAGGTGCTTGCGGATGCGGGTGGCGAGACGGCGATCGTCCACGTGCGAGGAGACGTACAACGCCAGCGCCTCGGTGTCACCCGAGCCGACAACCACGGCTACCGCCTGGTGCACGTCGGGATGCGTCTCGGCAGCCATCGCGATCTCACCCGGTTCGATCCTGACGCCCCGGATCTGCACCTGGTCGTCGCTGCGTCCCGCGTAGTGCAGCCGGCCTGAGGTCGAGTCCCGCCGAACGCGGTCGCCAGTGCGGTACATCCGCTGTCCGGGAGCTGCCCAGGGGTTGGCGACGAAAGCGGTTGCGGTGAGGCCAGATTGGCCCGCATACCCCGATGCCAATCCTGGACCTGTGAGGTAGAGGTCGCCGATCACATCGGACGGGACGGGCCTCAGCTGGTCGTCGAGGACGTAGCAGGTCGCGTCGGTGATCGCAGTCCCGATTGTCGGCGGTTCGTCGAGGGGACGCAACGGCGCGCTCGCCGTCGCCATGATGGTTGCTTCTGCGGGACCGTAGAGGTTCAGGACCGTCCGTTCGGCCCCCCACCGTCGGACGAGGTCGGGTGGGCACGCTTCTCCGGCGAGCATGAGGGTGGAGCAGACGTCGGCGGGAAGCCCGGCGGGGTCAACCGTTGATAGAACACTGGGCGTGATCACCGTGTGTGTGATCGATGCGCCGGTGAGGAACTCGGCCAGTTCCTGACCGCCGGCCACGTCCGGCGGTGCTGGGCAGAGGGCTGCGCCACCCGATGCGGCCAACAGCATCTCGAAGATCGACGCGTCGAATGCCGGAGACGCGAGTCCGGAGACCCGCGCGTTCTCGTCAATTCCGAGCGCTCGCTGGTGCGCCATCAGAGCAGCGAGCCCCCGGTGGGTGACCTCAACGCCTTTCGGTGCGCCGGAGGAGCCAGATGTGTAGACGACGTAGGCGATGTCGTCGAGCGTCAGTGGGCGCGGGAATTCGATCGGAGTGTCTGGGGTGTCCGTGAGGTCGACGTCGCTCAGGTCCCACCACTGGGTTGTGTCGCCCGGCGCGACTCCCCCGCGCGACGTCAGGATCTTCACCGGGCTCGATTGGGCGAGTTGCCCATTGATACGGGAGGCCGGGTGCGCCGGGTCGATCTGCAGCAGGGTCGCGCCGGTGCGGGCCACCGCCCAGAAGGCCAGCACCTGGTCGAGCCCCCGGCCGGTTGCGATCGCGACGGTTGTACCCGGGATGGCGCCACCATCTTTGAGAAGGTTGGCGAGTCGGCGTGATCGTTCGGCCAGCACCCGATAGGTCCAGTGCGCCCAACCCGCGTGGAGCGCGGGGCGCTCGCCGTACCGAGCCGCTGCAGCATCGAGCAGTTCAGGCAGTGTCTGGCCGCCAAAAGTCGGCGTCGAAGTGGTTGTCAGGCTTGATAATTCGGCATCTGACTCCAGCGCGATATCGGCGAAAGATCTTGCGGGGTCGTCGATGGCAGTAGTCGCGACCTCGCGGATGAATCGGAGCAGCCGACGGTGGTGGCCTTCCAGTTCTTCTGAGGAGTAGCGATTCGGGTTGGCCTCCAGGTCGAATCGCAGTTCGTCCGGCGCAGAGGGATTTCCGGTGCGGTAGAGGTTGACGGCGAGGTCGTCGACCGCGCTGGTGGACAGCACGTGTAACGACCCGGACACGTCGCCGAAATTGATCTTGTCGACGGTGAGCATGAGGTTGAGTAGCGGCCCGGTGAACTGCCGGTTGGGCAGCACTGCGGAGTCGCGAGGCATGGACTCGGCCATGTCCTCGAACCGGAAGCGTTGGTGCCGCAGCGCACCCATCATCGCGGCCTGGGTGGAGGTGATCGCCGCACGTATGGTGCTGCGGCTTCCGATACCAGTGCGAACGGGGACGACGTTGGACACCGTGCTGAAGGTCTTGCGCAGCAACGCAGTTGTGCGTGCGGCGACGGGCAGGCTGAGACTCACGTCATCCTGGCCGGAGATACGGGCGAGGTACCCCGACACCGCCACCGCGACGATCACCGGCATCGTGGTGCGGAGTTCGGTCTCGGCCTGGGCGAGCAATGCTGCGGTGTCGGGTGGAAGCACTGCGGAGTGACGACGTGGTGATGGATCGGGTTGCCCGGTGCGGTGCGCGAGACTGATCGGCGGACCGATGCCGTCAAGTTGCTCGGCCCAGTACGCCCGGTCTTTCTCGAACCGCGGCGATTCGCGGTAGTCGACGTCGGTTTGCGCCAACCCGGAGAGGTCCGATTCCGGTGGGAGGTTGAGGGAACCGTCCTCCGAGCGTTCGTTGTACGCGGCGACGATGAGTTGCAGCGAACGGAATGCGCCTGCCCCGTCGAACGTCAGGTGGTGGCCGCGCATGTAGTACAACCACCGGTTGTCTGCCACGCGCAGTATTGCCGACGCCATGAGTCTGTCGTGGAATACGTCGAGTGGGCGCGTGTAGTCGTCGCGCATCCACTGGTGGCCGGCCGCGTCCGGATCAGGTTCGGTACGCAGGTCTTTCATCGTGATCTCGTCGCTGAGGCCACGGTCGATGACCTGCTCGATGCCACGCTCGGTTTGCTCGAAGCGGGTGAACGCTATCCCGGTTTGCCGTGCCACTCCGAGCGTGACCGCCCGCAGCAGCTCGGCGTCCAGGTTGCCTGTGAGTTCGATACACAGCGCAATGTTGATGGGACACAGAGGAGTTGCCTGCTGGGCAGCCCACAGGGCGCGCTGTGCGCGCGTCAGTGGCTGCCGCAGCACCTGCCCCACAGAAGGCCCCTCCTCACGGTCATCGAGGCGTCGAATCACCTATGTGAAGGCGCTGACTCGAGAACCGCCTCGATATCCTGGTGCTTCGGATCCTTCTTGCCGAATCGACTGAAGAACCCGGGCTTCTTCATCACGTCGGTGGAGCTGTAGTAGTAGCCGTACTTGTACGCGCCACCGCGAGTGGGGACATCGGTGAGAACGACACCGATGAGCTTGGCTTGCACAGCTTCGAGCTGCTCGATGCTCGCCGCGACATCGGGGATGCGGGACTGATTTGCCCGCGCAACCAGGACGACGCCATCGGCCCACTGCGCCAAGACCGCGGCATCGGTAACGGGAAGCAGAGGTGGCGAGTCGATGATCACGTAGTCGAACATCGCCGAGAGATTCTCGATGCCTTGTCCGGCCTTCTTCGACCCCAGAAGCTCCGCCGGGTTAGGCGGCTGCGGGCCGCTGGCCAAGATTTGCAGGCCGCTAACCTCACTCGGCTGTAGCAGGTCGGCCATCGACCCGTCGCCCTTGAGGTAGTTCGTCAGACCGATATCGCCCATGCCGCCTGTACGGTGGTACACCTGCGGCCTGCGGAGGTCGGCGTCAACGAGAACGACACGCTTACCGGTCTCGGCCAATGCGGCGGCCAAGTTCATAGCAGTTGTCGTCTTACCTTCGGCGGCCAACGCACTGGTCACCACAATGCGCCGTGAAGGGTTGTCAACACTCGTGAACGACAAGTTCGTGCGCAGCTTTCGATATGCCTCCGCGGCAAGAGTGGCACCTGATCCGAAGTCGATCAGACCTTGACGCTTGAGAAGATCGTCACTAGGCACTGAAGCAAGAACTGGAGCGCCACTGACCGCAGCGACCTCTGCTTCATCGCGAACCTTGTTGTTGTAACGATCCCGGATAAAAACGAAGCACACTCCAAGCAGAAGCCCCAGAGCCAGCGCAAAGACTGTGTTCCGTGTGGTCTGTGGCAAAACGGGAGACGACGCTTCGCTCGCTGGGGTCACCACCGTCATCTTCGCCAAAGGAGAACCGCCCCCACTGGGAGTTTCGAGTTCCGCAACATAGGCCGTCATAGACGTGGCTACCGCGTTCGCCAGTGCTGCGGCGTCCGCAGCGTTGTGACTTTCTGCAGACACGTTCAACAGAACCGTGTCAGCTGTCGATGAGGCACTAAGTCCCGTTTTTGCCTCAGCCATCGAGATAGACAAGCCGGAAGTCTTCAAGGCTTCATCTACGACTGCGTCCGAATCGACGAGTTTGGTGTAAGAAGTCACTCGTTGTTGCGAGGCTAAAGAGCCCTGGTACGCAGACTGGGCGGTGTTTTCGGCACCTGACGTCACGTATAGCACCGCAGTCGAGCGATACGTCGGATCCTGTAACGCGCTGTACGAAAACCCAGCTAAGCCAAAGATCAACGTACACGCCAGGATGACCAGCCATCCCTTCTTCGCGACCTCTACCGCCGCGCGCAGTGAATCCGCACCGAGCGAAGTGCCCTTTTTTGCCTCGTCAGTCATAAAAGCCAGTTCCAATCGTCACGATCATTCTAGGAGCTACTGCACACCTGCGGCTTGTCGGTTGCAGCCGCCGAGCCCCGCCCCGGTGACCAGAGTGCGACACAGTGTCTTCGTCGCCGTTTACAGACTAGCGTGCACTACGCCAAATCGCACGATAAGTTGCCCGTCAATGCGCACGCCGATCCGTATCGCAAAATGCCGCCGCTGACCAAGTGTCGTACCGGTCAGTACTCGCTTTCAAAATTGCTTCACATACTCCAATCCTCGCCCCCCACAAGTAAAAGACATACCGATGCCACGGCACCTACGGAAAAGGCGAGCAGACAAGACCAGAGAACTCTCTTCGGGATCAGCTTCCGGGCCGGGATTAGAGTCAACAGACACACAATGGCATCTCGACTAACCGCTAACACTGCAGCAAGCGCAAGACTGTGCGCAGCGCCGAAAGCAACCCCAACCGACAGGAAAACACCAAGCAATTTTGCTGGTAACGCTCTATTCGCTTGTCCAGACACGACAAGCACCACAGTAGTATTCCACGCAAGATACGCGGGGATGGAGCCCAGCGCCAGCACGGGAACAACATCCACCGACGCGGACCATTCTGCGGAGAGCAGACGTCGAACGAAAATTTCAGACAGCGCAACCGACAGTATTACGGCAACCAGCACAACCACCAAACCGCGCAGCAGCAGCTTTTCTATTGCACGCGATTCGTACTCGTTCGAGTTGGCCATAGAAGAACGCAAAATATTGGCCGAAGACATTGCTGCGGCATCACCACCGCTCCGCGAAATAGCGGAGGCGACCGAATAGGAGCCGAGAACCGCTGGCCCAGCAGAGAAGCCCATCAGAAGCCGGTCCGACTGAATTTGGCCCCAGCCCAAGATAGAGTACGTCGACATAGACCAAAACTCACTTCGCGCAAAATGTTCTTGCTTCGCATGTCTACCCCCACCGGCAGGAAACGAATGTTCGCCGGTAGAATCACCCAAATACTTGCCGGGCCGTCGGAAGATGCAAGCGCTGGCGAACAACCCCTCTGCCAAAACCATCTGTATGCACGGTGCAATTAGCGATCGAGTTAGCAGAAGAATTACGAAGCCGAATGCGAACGAGACGATTGACGCCAGTAGTTGATATGATGCGAGGCGACGCCATTGACCCGAAAGTTGAAGTTCGGCTAGGCCGAATACCCGTGATGCCTGAAAAACCGGAATTACACTCAAGGTAAACAGCGCGTATAGACTCTGATCCGGAACCTTACCCCTATACACGTAATAAATCGCAAAAGCTATTATTAGGATAAATATACAGCCCATAGAGCCGGCAATGACGCGATAGCGGCGCAAAAATTGCCGACCTTCACTCGACTTGATGGCGAGGACTGCGATCTGCCGTACCGCGCTATCGCCGGCCGACTGCACCAACAATAGACAGACGACAGCCAAACCATAGATGCCAACGAGACGCGGTTCGGCAAAATACGCGAGCACAAGCATAAGAAACGCCGAAGACGCCCGCGGAAAAACGCGTTCCAGTAGCGACCACAGCTGCGCTATCAACTATTTGCCAAACCGTTGGGAGTGACAGTCACGGTAGGACCGCCCCGGCGTTACTGGCCGAGTCAACGAACAGACTCGACAGCAGCTTCGATCGACTCGGCAAAAACCAGCCGAGCGTCGACATCTCCGAACCAGGTAGAAGCGTAATTACTAAGCTTTTGATTATTGTTGTCTACAGCGACAACTGAGCGACCCATCTGAAGGGCAATCAGCATCGCGTGCAGTCGGTCAGTAACCACAGTTTCGCCCGGGGAAAGCATACTAACCCCGCGCGCGAGACGGCGTTCAGCGATCGACTTCCACGCTGACGGAGACGGATTCAGCCAAGATCCGATTCCAGATAGATAGCGATATTTCCATCGAACTGTGCTCGCTACTCGCTCGCGCCTGTCGTCAGTCAACCAATCGGGGTGCATCTCGCTGCGCCCGGAATCAACAGCTTCCTGGTCTCGTCGGGCAAGCACCACGTACTTCTGGCACGGAGGAGGACTTTCTATCCTACCCAGCAAGTGAGCAGAATCCGGCATAAGCACAGGGCTTGCACCTTCCTCAGCCAATATCTGAGAAGACCGCTTATCTCTAACGGCGATCGCCAGACCTTCACGCGACAGAAAGTCGTTGAGAAAACCAGCCCGCGCTGACTCGCTCGCCCAGTGAATCGACTGCGGGCCCTGCACCAACCTCACGTTGGCTGGCAGATCCCTACTGAGACCGTTCCGATGGCGATCAATACCAGCAAAAAAGCCAGCAATATTGCCACCACCATTGATGTAAACAACATCAGAGGAGCGCAATTTTGGTACATAGAGCGTGCCGATGCACGAAACAGACTCGACCTTAATCGCCCGCTCGAAAAAATACTGCAACGCCCCGAGAGCAATCGCGCTATCCCCGACATTTGGGTAATCTGGGAAGTCGACGAAACTTAACGTCTTAGTGTTGCCTAGAAGCGAATCGAAGCCCGCTCGGCATCGATCACGCATGACATCTATATATTTCAAATGCGTTCCGTCCATCAACTATATCAAACCTACCGAAGACGTCGCGCCGGATTGCCTGCGTGCACTTCCGATTCGCCCACATCTGCGAGCACGACGCTACCCGCACCGATCTGCGCATAGGAACCTATAGAAATCGGGCCGAGAATAACGCAGTTTGGACCGACGCTTACCCCATCTGCAATTCTAGGTGGATTCGATCCCTGCTTTGATCCTATCGTCGTGCACTGCCGTAGCGTCACGCCCGCCCCGATAACGGCTCTATTGTGCACCACTAATCCCACTCCGTGCTGAATCGTCAACCCCGGGCCGATTTGAGTCGATATCGGTATGTCAAACCCGATAAGTGCCAGGGACACGAATCGGTAAAGTAGTCCAACAGGAATACCGACTAACTGGCGCGCAGGCGAGGGCCATTTTCTACTACGTTGGGCCCAACGCAGCAGAAACAAGGCTACCTGCACGTGCAGACGTCCACGATTCACGTGCCAATCAGCACTAGGCGGAAACCCATCGGTCATTTTCTCAACACCATTCCTATCAAAGCGCCGCGCCTTTCGAGTTCTGAGGTCCTAATTGAGGAACCCCTCCTCTGCCCTTTCCGATCCAGGCTTCACCGAATGAGAGGCCAACGACCGCTGCAGCAGCATACATAGCCGCCGTATATCCAACAGTGTTCCCTGCCAAACCGCACACGCCCAGATACACAAGAACACCAAAGCTTAAGCCGGATAACTCGCCAACGCCCGATCGCGCTAACTTGTAGGACGACTTGAGAAATAACGCGTAACCAACCGCAAATAGAACGATTCCAATCAGGCCATATTCGACCAAGAACTGCACATATACATTGTGAGGAGGCCCGCCTAGCGGGTTGATTATTGAGTTGGTGGTACCAGTCCCGAAACCAAGTACCTTCGACATCTTCCATTGGTCGATTAGTAGGCGCCAGTTCTCGAGCCTCCACTGGAACGAATCCGGATCACCTGCCACGTCCGAGGCAGCAAACTCATTGAAACGATCTGATACGTTAAGAATCTCGACGGCCGCGAAGATTAGAATGCCGCCAAAAAAGCCTATCTGCACTTTTCGGCTACTCCCCAAGTCTGGGCTAACTGTCAGTAGTGCAATAGCACCTATAGCTGCAGCCAACAGAGAGGTAAGGCTCGCAGTTGCGGTCAGTAATATCAATGCGATCACCGCCACACCGATAGACAAGGGGCTTTTGCCGGATATCGCGATGCCGAGTGCTACCAAGAACGCTACCCCGAAATAGACGCCTGCGGCGTTCGGGTGACTGAAGGTATAAGTGAACCGGTCGTTTACGACTGTATGCGGCAACGAAAGCACCATCACAATAATTGCGACCGCCGCAGCCGGAATGAACAGCGATATAGCGTAAGTCGAAATGCGCTGAAGAGAACCCGCAGCACAAGTAGCCACTGCGAACACCGCAAGTATCGACAAAAGGCGAACCACTTCGTTCAATATTGACGGGCGGATTCCAAAGTCGAGAAAAGCCACGATCTGCCATAGGACCACAAATACACCGAGAGCGAGGAGCCACCGATTTCGCAACTTCAGCTTGCCGGATAGCCACAGGGACAATGCATAAGCAATAGCGACGACTGGCAGCACCGAGGACAAAGAGGCGACCAACATCGGTCTCGACGAGTCGACAACGCCGTAATCACACAGCGATCGAAGGACCACGACCGCCCAAAGCGCGAACAGCCCCGACCTGAACGGCATAGCGATCAGTATGCTGACTAGCCCTACCCCTACCGCAAGCGTCACCATCGACTTCTCCCGTAGCTCGGCGGCGTCGTAGGCAATACATCCTCGGCTCGATTTGCGATCCTACGCAGTTGTTTAGTCGATTGCGAATGGGATGCTGCCGAGACGTCACGAACTGCCGCAATCAGCCGCTTGGTTTCAGCGATGAGATCAGCGCTCGCTATGCTCGGCGCTCTCAGCCCTACGAGCGAACTAACCTGGCAACCGATCAATTTGGCCGAGAGCGCTTGGTGCGACTGCCTCAGCAAGTCTTCATCTACCGACGCTTCAGACCAGTCCGGCTTGCTAGTCACCTGGCCGGCGTGTACCCGGTATAGGAGGCAAGGCATAGACGAGCGCCCGAGATGATAACCGAGTACTGCGGCTCGCAGCCACAAATCGTAGTCTTCTGACTGCACCTGCCGATACCCGCCAAGAGCAGTAAGCGGTTGTCTCTTTGCGTACATCGTTGAGTGCGCGACTGGGTTTGTAAGCAGCAGTGCACGGTTGAAACTAGCTGGGTCAAGGCCAATGAATCGTTGCGGCGCAACTTTTCGTCTGCTGAATCGAATGACTGGCGCGAAGGTGAAATCTAGACCTCGCGTCTCGATGTATGACGACTGCTGTCGAAACCTCCACGGCAGTGCGATGTCATCCGCATCCATACGAGCGACGTATTCGCTATCAGTCCGGTCCAGTAGCTCGTTCAGCACGGCACTTAAACCGGGTTCTTTATGCTTTTTGAGAAGCACAACCAAGCGACGATCGTTGATCTGCTCCAGCTGCTCCACTGTATCGTCTGTGCTGCAATCGTCCATGACGTGAACCGACGCATCAGCGGGAAGAGCTAAGAGCGTGCTCTGCACCGCCCGTTTGACGTAGTGTCCACCGTTGCGAACTGGCACTATTACGCTGAGGCGTGGCATTCGAATCGCCTCTCTAGCCTTCGCCATTTTGTGCAGTCGTGTCCACCTTGAGTCCCGCCTGCCGGTCGACAATTCGCAGCAAGTTGGCCTGAATCCAAGAGGGCATTACATCGGGCGGATTGTTATGCCGCATTAGCCGAGCTGGCGAGCCTGCGGCCAGCGTGCTTGGTGGTACGTCCTGGTTCACCACCGAATTGGCGCCGATGACTGCTCCGGCGCCTATGGAGATCGGACCGTACAGAACTGCGCCAGGGCCGATGTAAACACCGTCACCTAAAGTCGGCGCTCCGTCGCTCGTTTCGCCGAGATTAGTACCGCTATGTATGCGACAGAATCGGCCTGCTCGAACTTTGTCGTTCACGATGACGCTCCCGTAGTGCGGGATCGACAATCCGCCATCGAAAGTTCCCGGCGGTATCGAGATTCCCAGGAACATTCCTATTAGCTTCAAATAGGCCCGACGTATGTTTGCCAGTCTAGGCCGCCCGGCCGAGTACAAAAATTCGACATCACGCATAACTCTCTGATAGTAGAGACCGGGAAACTGCAGCCGCATAGAAGGCCGCCATCCCGTCACGTCATACGCCGCCAAGTCCTGCTGGAGTTTGACTCGCCTCGTGGCGTTAGCAGATTTAATGAGGTCGCGAGATAAGAACCCGGTCATTTTGCCACCGGGCGCACACCGACAAGCTTTGACCGGACCCACTCCACTTGCGCCTCGAGCCCCTCACGAATGGCGACGCGGGGCTGCCATCCGAGTCCTCGCAGTCGATCAGCCGTGCCCCCAGTCTGAAATACGTCTCCGCGGACATTCGATCGGTACTCTACTTTGATTTTCTTGTCCAGTATTTCACTGAGCAAGCTGATCACCTCGTTGACAGTGATACTTGTTCCACCAGCCACATTCATGACCTCACCTTTTGTAACTCCGGGCGCAAACGCCGCGACCAGGTTCGCCTCGACGGCGTCATCAACGTAAGTGAAGTCTCTAATTTGCGTCCCGTCGCCATATACCTCGAGCGGCTCGTCCGCTAGCGCGCATTTTATAAATTTAGTAAAAGCCATGTCGGGACGCTGCTTCGGGCCGTAGACCGTGAAGTACCTTAACGAAACAGTCGGTACGCCGAACTGCTTTGCATATAACGAACAAAGGTGTTCCGCAGCTAGCTTTGTGACGCCGTATGGGCTCACCGGCTGAGGTAAGTCTGACTCAGTGGTCGGATATCGGATTGCATCTCCGTATATTGACGACGATGACGCGTAGACGATTCTCTCTACTTCGTTAGTCGCAGCCGCTTCAAGTAACTTCTGTGTGGCGTGAATGTTCTCATCTAAGTAGATCCCGAAATCTTCTCCCCAAGACTTCCGTACGCCTGGTTGACCTGCTTGGTGAAATACTACGTCGACGCCGCGGCTCAGTACCTTGCTCAGGTCGAGGTCGTTCAAGTTTCCTTCAATTAGTTCGACCTGATTCAATACTCCGTCCAGGTTTCGTCTCTTCAGGCTTGAATCGTAGTAATCGGTGAAGGCGTCGATCGCAATTACCGAATGGCCTTCAGTTAGTAATCTCTGCGTGAGCGTCGAACCGATAAACCCTGCCGCGCCGGTAACCAGGCATTTCATGTTTCATACTTCCTTGATCTGCGGGGATCCCGCCGCGTTAACGCCGACGGGTTCATTCGCGCCGAAGCTGTCGACTGTGTGATCGTAAATGCGGTCCACTACGGCCGGCGCGGCGAGATGAGCAACACTTGCAGCGACAATCTCCTGTTGAATATCAGTAGTTCGGGCGAGGGCCGACGCTATTTCAGCCGCATTGCGACTCTCGACCGTGAACCCGTTAACACCGTCCTCGACTAGGCCCCCGGTATCCGACCCTGTGGTCACGACGGCAGGAAGCCCGGACGCGAGGGCCTCAACCAGGACCCGCGGGAACCCCTCGTAGCCCGGGTAAGATGTCATAACAAATGCACTCGCAGACCCCATTGCGCGCGCGAGTTCTTTTTGATCTACGCGCCCTCTTAAGGTTATTCTTTCGGATACAAATGGAGCAAAGCCTGCTACTAGCTCTTGTAGTGCGTCTGCCTGCGTGCCAAACCCGTACATGTCCAATCTCCATGATGAACCCGGGTCTTGGCTAATGAGTTGTGCGACCGCGTTTATCGCCAGTGCTGGATCTTTCGGTGTCTCCAAGCGGCCCGCCCAGATTACTGTCCGTGTGTCAGACTTCTGGGCGCTAGATAGGATCTCCGGATCGAACCACGTCGGAGAGAATATTGTGGCCGCGTTGAGCTGTTTCAGGGCTTTTGCGTGATCCTCGTTGAACACCGTGACGGTTGCGGAATGCCGAACAACGCGACGTTCCATTTGTCGGTGCGCACCACCAACCTTCCGCCAAACGGAGTCCGAGTTTCCCCCTGTCAATCCATTCTCTTGAGTGTGGACGAAATAGGCCAACGGCGCCAAGCGCATTGCGATCACGAATGCTGCTAGGTCCGCTCGATGCACTTGCACAATGCTTGGTATTGGCAAACGTGAACGGTAGCGCAGCAATCCAGATGCGATCCGTAATGAGTGCGGAACTCTCCTGTGCTGATCAGCCGGGTCCAAACGCGCGACCGGGAGAAAGTAGATTATTCTTCCTTCAATGCGGTGCGTCTCCCATACTCCAAGTTGGCGTTCGGAGGTGCTTCCCATCGCAATCACTCCAACGATCGCTATGCTTGTCTTGACTGGCAAGTATTTCAAAAGCCCACGTATGCAGGTGTCTATTCCGCCGGGAGAGGCCTTGAGAAGGTCAAATTGATGGATAATCAAACGGTCCACGGTGCTCGGCGCGCCTTGATTTTTCGCAATAGCTAGTCTCGGATGAGGGCGTTCTTTAGTCATATTCTCTTTTCTCGCCTCGGGTTTTCCGCGGAACCTCCGCGCCCATGAGGCGCCCGGGCTGCGCAAAAGCCATGTTGCGGACCGCAACCAGACTGCATTTACTATTGAACGCAGCACAATACTGACGAATTGAATGTCATCGATCATGTAGCGTTTGAAGAGCCTACGTGGCTCTTGATACAACCGGAACGCCCATTCAAGGCTAAGTTTCTGCAAGAAGACGGGAGCACGTGCCTTTGACCCGGCTGCGAAATCAGCGGCCGCTCCGGCGCCTATATAAACGGAGGGAGGCAGTTCTGAAAGCCAGTACTGGACCCAGGCTTCTTGCTTTGGGAACCCCAGGCATACGAATGTAATATCAGGCTGCAGATCCTTGAGTTGGGCCAGAGCTGGTTTAGACTTTTCAGACCGCACATTCTCTAATCGGCCGAGCGGCACATGGTTTACACGGGCTCCCGGATAAGTGACCCTCAGGTTTCTTGCCGCTTGGGCCCCTACATCGCCTGCTCCTCCGACGATAGCGATTGACCATCCCTCAGTTCCAGATAAGGCAGCGCATCGAGTGAGCATATCCGCACCAGTATTTCGCTCACAGGGCCGTGCTCCGAGCAGGCGCGCCAGCAGTACAAGTGGTGCGCCATCCAGCGTCCGTATGGACGAAGCCTCAAATGCTGACCGCGCGTCTGCTGACTTGCGTAATTTGACAATTTGGTCGACATTGCAGGTGGTGACGAGGTGTCGCTCCTGCGTCTCGATCAGCCGCTTCAGTTCATCGACTAGCTGATCTTCTCCGGCAGAAAAGAGCATCTCGCCGTCGATGCTTACCTCACCCCCGTGGCCAACTTTCATGTGGGTCGCGCTCTTCGACTGATCGCGAATCTCTCGTAACATCCAGTATCCAGACTCTCTCGGTGTCGGTCGCTAGCCTCGTCCGGTTCCTCTGTATATCCATCCAGCTCCTGACCAAGTTTCTGGGTCCAGACAGTTCCTGCCGTCTACCACTGAGCGATTTCGCACGATCTTCGCCAGCAGTGATGGATCAATTTCGGTAAACTCTTTCCATTCAGTCAGCACCAACACGGTGTCCGCTCCCTCACATGCCTCTTCGACTGAGCTGCAATACGAAAGAGTAGGAAATAGAGCCCTTGAATTATCCATTGCCTTGGGGTCGTAAACGTTAACTGTAGCTCCTTGGAGCTGTATTTGACCTGCCACGTTAAGCGCTGGAGAGTCCCGCACATCATCCGATTCGGGTTTGAAGGCCGCTCCGAGAATTGCGACCCTCGACCCTAGGAATGACCCGCCGCACGATTTCTTGGCCTGTTCGACCATCCACGTCCTCCGGCGCATATTAATATTGTCGACCTCGCGGAGAAATGTGAGCGCCTGATCCGCTCCTAATTCGCCGGCCCGTGCCATAAACGCGCGGATATCTTTGGGAAGACACCCTCCGCCGAATCCAATACCCGCGTTCAGGAACTTGCGACCAATACGCTCGTCATGTCCTATCGCGTCGGCAAGCTTAGTGACGTCAGCGCCCGCCGCCTCACAGAGTTCAGCGATCGCGTTGATGAACGATATCTTCGTCGCCAGGAACGCGTTCGCTGAGACTTTTACTAGCTCAGCCGTAGCCAAGTTTGTCGTCACCAGCGGAACGCCGGCCGCGAGAGGCGCTGAATATATATCTCGCGCAAACGCCTCTGCAAGTCCACCCCGCGTAGGATCGGTCCCAAGCACCAAACGGTCAGGGGTCAGTGTGTCTTTGACCGCATGACCTTCGCGAAGAAACTCTGGGTTCCATGCAACCTCCAGGCCCTCTCCCACAGGTGCCAGACGACGGGCCAGCGCGCCAAGGCGTTCGGCCGTTCCCACTGGGACGGTGGATTTCCCAAAAATCACACTCGGCCGAGTTATGAGTGGGGCCAGTTCCTGAATAACCGAGTCGACGTACCTCAGGTCTGCCGCGTACTCGCCGCGTTTCTGCGGCGTACCGACAGCGAGGAAATGGGCGTCTGCGAAATCAGCAGCTTGCGCGTAAGAATCTGTAAAACTCAGACGCCCTTCCGCAATATTCCGTTTTAGAACGTCCTCAAGGCCCGGCTCGTAGAACGGCACTTCCCCGGCCTGTAGCTTCGCAATCTTCGAGGGGTCTACGTCCACGCCGAGAACCTGGTGTCCCAGTTCCGCCATGCAGGCCGCATGTGTAGCTCCGAGATATCCGGTCCCCAAAACAGTGATTCGCATGCTGACTCCTACGTCTTCGATGTAGATATTTTGCCGTTAGCCAACCATGCGAGTACGCCTTCCATTGACTGCGCGATTGCATCCCCGACTTTGTCGAACGTCTCACTGGGTTTTCCGATCGGGTCCTCGATATCTAACCGAGCATCGGTCGGACCAATTCGAGCATCGTTCCGGTGGTTGGTGGCGTCGCCCATCGCCGGGTTTGCAACACTTGCAATCTCGCGTAACGCATACATTCGTTTCCATCTCGCCGGTGCTAGTTGTCTCGCGAAAGCGCGGTGTTCACGAGTCATGCCTAGGATGAGATCTGCCTGCTCAGCTGCGTCCGCCGTCAGCATGCTCGAACGAAAGTTCGCAGGGTCGATTCCTCTGGCCCTGAGAACTCGCGCACTTTCCGGGTGCATTTCCATCCCGTTGAGAGCCCTTGTTCCCGCACTTGACACTTGGAGTTGCAAACCTCTCGCATCTCCCAGGTTTTGAAGCATCCGCTCGGCCACAGGTGACCGGCAGATGTTTCCGGTGCAAACAAAGAGAACTTTCATCCTCAATACGCGCCGTCGCTTCGTACCACTGCACGCACCGTCCGCCACAAGATCATCGCGTCCTGCATGATCGACCAGTTCTCGACGTATGAGAGGTCAAGGCGCACAGACTCTTCCCAGGACAGATCAGATCGGCCTGAGACTTGCCACAACCCTGTGATTCCCGGTCGAACCAGCATTCGTCGCGTGACAAGACCGCTGTATTGCTCAACCTCATCCCGCAACGGCGGCCGCGGTCCTACGAGGCTCATCGAACCACCCACCACATTGAAGAGCTGGGGAAGCTCATCGAGGCTGTATCGCCGCAGCTTCTTCCCCACCGTCGTCACCCGCGGGTCATCGCGCAGTTTGAACAGGACGCCGGCGCCCTCGTTCTTCTGGGCCAGCGCCGCCTTCTGCTTGTCTGCCCCATCGACCATGGTGCGGAACTTCCACATGTCGAAGGGCACGTTGCCCACGCCGATGCGTTCAGCGCGGTAGAAGATTGGCCCACTGGAGTTGATCTTCACTGCTATGGCGCAAGCGACCAGCACTGGCGCGACAAGCAACAACAGGACTGCGGCACCGAGGCGGTCGAACGCTGCTTTGAGGAACCGGTTGGCGCCGTCATACCGCGGTTTGTCGATGTGTAGAAGCGGCAAGCCGGCCACCGGCCGCACCATCATGCGGGGCCCAGCTACGTCGGTCACCCCCGGAGACACCAACATGTCGACATTCATGCCCTCGAGCTCCCACGACAGTTCGCGCATCGCAGAATGTCCGAGAGCTTCCGCAGACGTCACTGCCACGGTGGTTGCCCCGCACAGTGCGACCGCGTCACGCGCTTCGCTGAAAGAACCGTAAATCTGTACGTCATGGCCGTTGACTGTGACCGGCCGGTGCTCACTACCTGGTGGAACACAGAGACCGACGACCTCGAACCCGAGGCCGGGGTTCTTGTCCAGGTGCTCGATCAGTGGAACAGCTGAGCTCGGGCCACCGACAACCAGAACTTGACTCAAGTTCCTGCGCCGCAGACGGCTGCGGTGCAACGCCTTGCGCCACGCCCAACGAGAGAAGAGAAGGCTCACGGTACCCAGGGGCAAAGCGATCGCAATGAAGCCGCGGGCAAGATTCAAGCGAAACGCAAGGTCCACGATCGCCAGTAGTCCGAAAACTATGAAGCACGCATTAAGGACCCGACTGTATTCGTTCGGTCCGTCACCGACGATCCGACGATCGCTGCTTTGGGTCGCTCGAAGGGTCAATATCCAGGCAACAATTAGACAGGGTGTCACGATAAAAGAGGTCATCGAGGCCGCTCGGGATATATCCTCGGGGACCCCGAATCGGATGTGCTGCGCAAGCAGGACTGCGACCGCAACAATCAACGCGTCGGTCCATCTGACGCGCGTGACGTAACGACTGGCCCAACTCTCGGCACGCGGCTTGACCTGCACCGACCGGGGCAAATCCCGCGCGTCGCCTGGCCAGACGACGGCCGAAACGGACCCCTGGCGTCTGGACATCTATCCCTCCCTGTGCGTCGACAAAGACACCGCTGATCTCAGCAGTGAGTTTGTTAACGGCTTCTTAATTGCGGCCTACAATGCGATGTCTGCACTATTCGAGCCCGCCCGCGCGTTCATCGCGTAGTACGGACGTTACTGCACTATTCCGGGGACCGCGCGTCGATGGTCGCCGCCTGGAGGCGTGATGTGGCCTCTATAAATTCGATACAAACTCGGAGAATGATCGATCGTTCGAACATTCGACTAAGAGACCTTGCGTCTATTAGATTCCTTCGAAGACCTTCCGCCCAACTCTGCAATTTCCCCCATCGCGCGAAACACGCTGCCGGGCAGCACAACAGGCCCGACCGGAGCCCAGTCGGCCCTTAAAAAAACTTCCCGCTGGTGTCGTCCGATGAGCTGACCGCAGCGCGAGGGCGGACACGGCCGATACACGTTTGTGACAGTCGTCTCACGCAAATAGGCAGTGATCGTTAAGGTCAAGATTTAACATGTGCGTAACATTAGGTTTCTGTACCTTGACCTGAGTTATTGCTCAAACTTCAGCCTCGCGGCGTCCCAGCGGCTGTGGGGTACGACTGGCAACGCCCGGTCTCAAAGTCAGCGCCGGTTCAGCCCGAAACGTCGATGACAGGCCGCGTAGCCCTCAGAGCGATACGAAAGCATCTGCGGCCGGGGCATGCCCGATCTGGCCGCAGAGGTGGAAGGCCGCCGACAGAATCGGTGTCTTGGCGTTGGATCAGCCCCTCGGATACACGTCAATCTGTCAGCGCGGCCCGTCAGTGCCGTTCGGAGCATCGCTGCAAACCGCGGTGCAGCACAGGCCACCGATCGTGACGCACGATTCACAGACGACCACTCGGCCGGTTGCGTCGGCACACGTCGTCTTGCGACGTCCCGGACTTCGCTCTGGTCGGTTACCGGTGGTTGAACTTCGCCGCGCGCTTCTCCACGAACGCACCCATACCTTCTGATTGGTCTTCGGTCGCGAACGTGGAGTGGAAGACCCGCCGCTCGAACAGGACGCCCTCGGTCAGTCCCACTTCCTGTGAGCGGTTCACTGCCTGCTTGGCCAACATGGTGATCGGCAGCGACAGCTCTGCGATCGTGTTCGCCACCTCGATCGCATCCTCCAGGTACGACTCGGTGGGTACCACCCTCGAAACGAGGCCGGCACGCTCGGCCTCGTCGACCTTCATGCGCCGGCCGGTCAGCACCATGTCCATGGCCTTCGCCTTGCCGATCGCACGCGTAAGTCGTTGTGAGCCACCGATTCCCGGGACAACGCCCAAGTTGATCTCGGGCTGACCGAATACGGCGTTCTCTGCGGCGATGATGATGTCGCACATCATGGCCAGTTCACATCCACCACCGAGGGCGAATCCGGCCACCGCCGCAACCACCGGGGTGCGGACCTCGGTCAGGTGTCCCCAAGCGCTGAAGAAGTCTTCAGAAAGCATGTCGACGTACGACTTGTCGGCCATCTCTTTGATGTCAGCGCCCGCAGCAAAGGCACGTTCGGAGCCTGCGATAACGATGGCACCCACAGACGCGTCGGCGTCATACGCCTGCGCGGCTCCAACCACCTCGGTCATCAGCTGAGAGTTCAACGCGTTGAGCGCTTTTGGCCTGTTCAGCGTGATGATGCCGACTCGGCCCCGCTGCTCGGTGGTGATGGTCTCAAAGCTGCTCATCAGAACGCTCCATTCGTCAGTACAAGATCGTCGGGCACGGGGACGAAGAAGTCGGCAACCACGGCGGGATCCACCTCGGTCAGTCCCCGCGGCGACCACTTCGGCGAGCGGTCCTTGTCGATCACCTGGGCCCGAATGCCCTCCGCGAGGTCGGGATGGGTCAGGAAGTGGATCGACACCCGGAACTCACTCTCCAGAGCTTCCTCGAGGGTTGTATCGGCCAATATCTGCCGCAACGACCGGATTGTCACCTCCACCGACGTCGGCGATTTGGCTCCCACCACGTTCGCAGTGTCATGGGCGTCGGTTTCGTCGTGTCCGCGCAGGCGTTCGACGATGCCGACGCCGGTGTCGGCGGCAAAGGCATCGTCGATCCAGTGACGCTTGATGAGTAGATCGGATTCAGGAGGAGCAACACAGAACTCGGCGATCGCGTCATCAACGGGCTTCGTCGTGAGAGCCGAGACGAAATTCTCGATGTTTTCCGACGGCAGGAAATGGTCTGCGAATCCGATGGCGATGGCATCGGCGCCACCGATCTGTGCGGCGGTGAGGGCCAAGTAGGTGCCCAACTCGCCCGGCGCGCGCGCAAGCAGGTAGGTGCCGCCGACGTCCGGGGAGAATCCGATCCCCACCTCGGGCATCGCCATCCTCGTCCGGTCGGTGACGATACGTCTGTTGGCGTGAGCGGACACTCCCACTCCCCCGCCCATCACGATCCCGTCCATCAGGGCTACGTACGGCTTCGGATAGTGGGAGATGTACGCGTTGAGGATGTACTCGTCTCGCCAAAAGTGCCCCGAGGGGGTGTTGACTGCATCGTCCAAAGTGGTTGCAGCCGAGGCGTCTCGGTGGATGGCTACGATATCTCCGCCGGCACATAGTCCACGCTCGCCGGCGCCATCGAGCAACACGGCCTCGACCGCGTCGTCATCGGCCCATTCGCGCAGCGCCGCGTGGATGGCGGTCACCATCTCGTGCGTCAGCGCATTGATCGCCTTCGGCCGATTCAGGGTGATGCGGCCGATACGACCCTCGGTACGAACAAGGACGCTGCTCTCGTCTGACATGACTCTCCGTTGATCGACTGCCGGGCGCCTCACATAGTTGCATATCCTAGTATTGGCGGTCCAGGGCACCTGCGAAGCCGCACACATCACGTTGCCGGCCGCCGCGCACTCGACAGGCGCGACGAGCGATCAGGGTTGGCCCGGTTTGAGCTTGATGAACAGCCCATCGGCTTCCGCACACAGCACGTCGCCGTTGTGCAGTGTGGCCTTGATGAACACCTTGCGTCCTTCGATCCGATCCACCCACGACCGGATCGCCAGCTCGGTGTTGAGCGGGGTGATCGCGCGGTAGTTGACGGTCAGGTATGCCGTCCTGGTGACACCACCCGAACCGAGCGCACCGGCCATGCCCATCAAGTCATCGAATGCAACGGCCACCTGACCACCGTGGGCAGCGTTGTTGCCGCCCAGATGGTAGCGGCGGAATGTCATACGTGCGCTGACGTTTTCGGCACTCGCCTCGTCCAGTTCATACGGAGGCAGCGTGATGTTGCCGCGCGCCGGCAGATCGATCCGCCCACCGGACGGTGCACGCCACTCATCGATCGCGACCTCATCGAGCTTCTTGTTCAAAACCTGCAGCGCGTCGATCACCTCGGTGGTGAGCTCTTCGCTGGGGCAGGCCGCCTTCACCCGGTCCATGAAGGTGCGGACCTCTTCGATGAACTCGCCGTACCGCGGACCTCCGCGCGTCAGGTCGATGTCGAACGTCGGCCGGAACCCACCCTCGTGGTGCACTTCGTCCGCCTGGGCGCTTTCGAACTTTGCGGCAGATTGTTCGAGCGGGCTGTCCTGAGTCATGACCTCGACACTATAGACACGGGTAGAACCTGTTTCCGCCGCCTTGCGTAGCGGACAGATGACATCGTCCGCCGCTTTACCGGCAACCAAGCTCCACTCTGTAGCGACGCGACGCTCGCCACATTGACGGAGCCGTCACAAGGATGGACCGCACGTGCAGGCTACGGGCGGTCGGCCGGAAAGTACCGAAGCCCGTGCCAGCTACCGGCTGACAACTGCCGGCCAGGATGTCTCCTATTAGCGAAGCTTTAACATTATTTCCAGGTGCAGATAATAGCGAACAGGTAATTGGTAATTAGGTGAACAAATTCTCTACCAGGAACGCACCGTCTTTTTCGCGACCGTCTACGATATCGCGAATGGGATCTCGGGGAATCTATAAACGCCGACAGCGGATTCAACTAGCTGTCGGAATCGTTCTGGTCATACTCATCCTTGCCGTTCTTCTCATCGCGAATATGTATCAGCCTGGGTAGGCGGCGACGAGAGTGCGTCAAGCGTCGGGCCCTCCCGGCCCTCGATCGCGCACATCACCACGACGTAGGCTCGATCACCATGAGCACACCATCTGATCAGCCTTTCGATCCCACGCAGTGGCGCGTAGTCGACGGTTTCGACGATCTGAGCGACATCACCTATCACCGGCATGCCGGTGAAGGCCGGGTCCACGGCATTGTCCGGATCGCGTTTGATCGTCCCGAGGTGCGCAACGCTTTTCGTCCACACACGGTGGACGAGCTCTACCGGGCCCTTGATCACGCCCGTCGCAGCCCAGATGTGGGCGTCATCCTGCTGACAGGCAACGGCCCCAGCGAAAAGGACGGCGGCTGGGCCTTCTGCAGCGGCGGCGATCAGCGAATCCGCGGGCGGTCCGGCTACCAGTACGCCGGTGGGGACACCGCAGACACTGTAGATTCCGCCCGGGTGAAGGCTGAGGGCGGTCGTCTGCACATCCTGGAAGTGCAGCGACTGATCCGCACCATGCCGAAGGTGGTGATCGCCGTTGTCAACGGTTGGGCAGCCGGCGGTGGTCACTCGCTGCACGTGGTGTGCGACCTCACCCTGGCGTCGCGCGAACACGCCCGCTTCAAACAGACCGATGCCGATGTGGGTTCATTCGACGCCGGGTACGGCAGCGCATACCTCGCGAAACAGGTCGGGCAGAAGAACGCTCGAGAGATCTTCTTCCTGGGCCGCGCCTACGACGCAGACGCCATGCAGCGTATGGGGGCGGTCAACGAAGTCGCCGATCACGCCGAGTTGGAAACCACCGCGATCGAATGGGCCAAGACCATCAACGGGAAATCGCCTACGGCTCAACGGATGCTCAAGTTTGCGTTCAATCTGACCGACGATGGCCTGATGGGCCAGCAGGTGTTCGCCGGCGAAGCAACCCGGCTGGCCTACATGACCGACGAAGCCGTCGAGGGCCGGGATGCGTTCTTGGAGAAACGTTCACCGGAGTGGGAAGAGTTCCCGTTCTACTACTGAAGCGGGCGTGGCGATTGTCACCCACTCTGGGGCGAACCCGAGCGCGGTGACCGCCACATACTGGTCTGATGATTCCACCAGCTCTGTTCTACGGCCTGGTGCTGCTGAACCTGCTTTTCGTCACCGGCGCGTGGTGCTTGGCTCGCCCCAGCCGTGCGGCCGCAGTGGTCCTGATATTCGTCGCGGTCTTATGGGTGTTGTTCAACGGGCCGATCGAAGGTCATGTGCTGCTCTCGTACACTTACCAAAATGGGCTGACCGAGTCTGATCTGTTGTCTCTGGCAGGCGTCATCATCGCGCTCAGAGCGCTATGGATACGACGACGTTGGTGACAAATCAGTCCTTTTAATCCCCGGCAATTGCGCCGATCGAGCCCCCAGTTTGGTGACCTTCAAACAGATGACTTTTGTATCGATTCGACAATTCGATACGCGAAGCTGACTTGACAATGCAAGAGTTCAAATCAGGTTGACGAGAATAAAGCTTCGAGTAACGAAGTGGCCTCAGGGCATCGGTCAACCCTGCCACATCAACGAAAGGGACCTACATGACCTCCACAATGGACATCGACTTCTTGGAAATCATCGCCTTCTTCATCGGCTTGATGGTCTAGACCCACACGTCATAGAAAACGCGCCCCCAGCATCGCTGGGGGCGCGTTTTTTGTGGTTACAAGGCCCGTTCAGGCGCCGATCGCTCCGCCGAGCTGCGGCCACGAACGATGCAGCTGATCCTGCCAGTAGCCCCATGAATGGGTACCCACCGGCGGAACATCAAATGTCGCGGGAATCCGGAGCGTATTGAGGCGGTCGGCAAGCAACGCCGTGCAGATCCCGGTTGCGGCTTCGATTCCGCCACCGATGACCACCTGATCGGCGAGCTTTGTCGGGTCGTTCACATATGCCAGGCTTTCGTACGGCCCCGGAATACCCGTCGCATTCGAGATGTAGAGCGAATGGCCCCGCAGACCCTCAGCGTTGAGGATCGGGTCATTGGCGCGCCACCCTGGGCCGTCGTAGGGGCCCCACATGTTTACCGGGTCACCGCCGCCGCGGGCCTCCACAGTGATGCGGATGTACAGCTGGCCCAGTCGGCTCGCCGTGGTGGCGCAGCCACTGTAAGAACCCACGGCCTGATACAGCTCCGGATGTTCGATGGCGAGGTTCAGCACAGAGGTGCCGGACGACGAAATGCCCGCGATCGCGTTACGACCCGAAGTGTTCAGCGCCGTGTCGATGATGGGCGGCAATTCCTTGCCGAGGAACGTCGACCACTTGTTGCGGCCGAGCTCCGGATCATCTTGCTGCCAGTCGGTGTAGTAGCTGAACGCGCCGGCGTTGGGGATGACCACGTTCGCGTTCTTGTTGGCGAAGAAGTCCACGACGTCGGTCCTGGCGAGCCACGTGGCCGCGTCCTCGCCGCCACCGGCACCGTTGAGCAGGTACAACGTGGGCCGCGGCGCCGATTGGTCCTTCGGCAGGATCACTGACAACGGGATGTCCCGGTTCATGGAAGCGGAGTACACCACCAGATCGAGCCGCTTCGGTCCGACCTTGTTCACCGCTTTGAGGGTCGAGCCGCCCGGGGAGGAGATTCCCGGGGTCGGAATCGTCTCGGCGGAGGCGGGGGCCGCCGTCAGCATCGATGCGCATGCCGCAGTGACCACGGCTGCAGACAGCAGGGCACGCCAGGATCGGGCAGGAAAGTTCAGTCGTCGCACAGTTCGCGTCACGGGGGAACAATATCCTGGTTCTCCCGTCCCGTGTGACCCCAGTAGCCGATTCGATATCCACCTGTCCAAAACACCAGGTCAGAGGCTCGAGCACAGGCAGCCCTGGGTGGCCAACCGCCTCGTCGGCAGATCGAATTGCCATTCGCGCCCGGCCGATTTCGATCCAACGGACGTTCACCGGACGTTTCAGGAATGTGCACCCTAGACACCCATTCATTAAAATAATTCGCGAGTTGAAAGACTTAATGTTCGCTGGTCAAACGCACTTTCGCGCATGACTTCGGCGCCATTTCCCCTTCTTTTTCTTCGAATGGGGTGACAAAGAGAATCGAAGATGCCATGGTGGATATCGGCTCGGTTAGTCGGGGGATTCAAAACACGAGCATGCGCCTCGGCAAACTCCGGCCTGTTCATATATTCAACAGAAGGAGATTACAATGGGTTCGCTGGAAGATATTGATTTCGGTGCTTTGCTGCAACTCCTGCTCGGCCTCATCGCCGGTGGCGGAGAAGAAGGCGGCGGCACTGCCGGCTAGATCGCCGAACGCCCCGGGATGACCCGTCATCCTGGGGCGTTTTCTCGTTCCGAGCCGGGAATAGACAACTTGTCGCTTTGACACTACAGCGACCCGCTTGTGCCGCAGTAGTTTTCGCTGACCTGCAGGATCGCTTCCTTCGCGAACTATTCACGTCGAAGATGCTGACAAGTGGCCGTGAAGATGACATTGTGAGACCGGTTCGCCGCGAACACCGGCGGACAGCTCAGCGTCGACGACCTGAGCCGCACTTGGGAAGCACGTCGAAAGGATTCAAAAATGACCTCATCAGAAACAGGCTTGCTCGCTTTCATCCAGCTGCTCGGCGGACTCCTCGCCGGCCTCGCCTCGGGAAGCGCAAACTAGTAGCCCTGGGTCCTAGTTCTCTATTGATTACACGTCCCCGCGGCGCGCTACTGCGCTTCGGGGACGTGTGATGCATATGGCCACCGATATCAAGCGACCACTCCGAGCTGTCTTGCTGCCGCACTTGCGGCCATTCCGCTGGACCCTCGTCCTGCTCTTTGTTCTACAACTCACGGCGGCGGCCACCACCCTGCTGCTGCCGAACCTGAACGGCCGCCTTGTCGACGACGGAATTGCCCGCGCCGACATGGACGCGATCGTCACCATCGGCGCGATCATGCTCGCGCTCGCGCTCACCAACCTGTGCGCCTCGGTGTTGGCCACCGTGATCGGATCCCATATTTCGACCAGCGCCGGCCGGTCCATCCGAAACGCCACGTACTCCCGAGTGCAGTCGTTCTCCGACACCGATCTTCAGAGGTTCGGTATCCCCACTCTGATCACCCGCAGCGCCAGCGACATCAACCAACTTCAGCTTGCCGTGTTTGTCGTGATGACCGTGCTCGCGTCCGCGCCGGTGCTTGTCATCGGCGGAACGGTGATGGCCTTGAGCGAGAACTACAAACTGGCTCCCCTGGTGGTTCTGGTGGCCGCCGCGCTCACCGCGGTCGTCATTGTCATCGTCCGCAAACTCATTCCCTCGTACGAGAAGCTCCAGGCGCGCGTCGATCGCGTCGGACGGGTTCTCCGCGAACAACTCACCGGCATTCGCGTCATCCGGTCGTTCGGCCGCGAGGAACTCGAGATGTCGCGCTTCGATGCGGCGAATACAGACCTCACCGCAACGGCGCGACGGATCGGAGCCCTGCAGGCTGTGTTGCTGCCGAGCATCATCTTCATCGCGAATCTCGGGGCCGCCGCGGTGATAGGCGTCGGGGCCATTCTCGTCGACAATCAGACGATGGAGGTCGGCGGCATCATCGCGTTTGTCGGATACCTGACCCAGATCTTGATCGGTCTGTCCATCGGCGCCGCGATGATCGCACTCATCCCCCGCGCGCAGGTGAGCGCCCGTCGCATCAAGGAAGTGCTCGACACGGAACCGTCGGTGCAGGATCCCCCGACCGACCGGACGCCGTCGTCGCGGACAGGTTCGCTGCAGCTCGAAGGCGTCGGCTTCCGCTATCCCGGCGCGCAGCATGCGGTGCTCATCGACATAGACCTGGTGTGCCGCCCCGGAACAGTCACCGCCGTGCTGGGCGGAACCGGCGATGGCAAGAGCACGCTGCTCAAACTGATCCCCCGATTCAGCGACGTCACATCCGGGCGGGTGCTGATCGACGGAGTGGACGTGCGGGAGCGGCGACGAGAGGTGTTGCACGAAGACATCTCCTACGTCTCGCAGGCACCGTCGTTGATGTCGGGGACGCTCGAAGCCAACCTGCGGCTCGGATGCCCCGAAGCCACCGACGACGACCTCCGCGCCGTCCTCACCACGGCGTGCGCGGCCGACTTCGTCTTCTCCCACGAGATGGGTCTTGCACAGCCGGTGCGACACGGCGGCAGAAACTTCTCCGGCGGTCAAAGGCAGCGCCTCGCCCTTGCCCAGGCCATCGCCGCCAAACCACGTCTGTTGCTGCTCGACGACCCGTTCTCAGCGCTCGATGCCGAGATCGAGAGTGTCATCAAACACCGACTGCGGCAGTCTCTTCCGGAGGCCGTCATCCTCCTGACTGCCCAGCGGGTGTCGTCGGCTCGCGGAGCAGACACCATAGTGATCCTGACCGACGGCCGCATCGATGCCCAAGGCTCGCACGACGAATTGTTGGCCTCCAGTGCCACGTACCGCGAGATCCTCGATTCCCAGGCTGCCCTCGCATGAACCTGAAATGGCTGCTGGCCAGGCTGACTCATGAACGCCGGAAACTCTTCACCGTCGGATTGCTGGCATCGACCAACGTCGCGGCACTGATCGCCGGGCCGCTGATCTTGGCCGGCATCATCAACGCTCTGTTCACCGGTGCCATCGGCATGACACTCCCCCAGGGGTTGTCAGCTGCCGAGGCGGAGGCCCAGCTACGCGCCGAGGGCCGCGGCAGTTACGCAGACGTGGTGGCCGGCGCCGATGCGGTGCCCGGAGTCGGGATCGACTTCAGCACGGTCGGCACGCTTCTCGCCGTGCTGGTCGTCGTGTATGCCATTGGAGCGCTGGGTACGTGGACGCAAGCCGCGGCGGTCAACAACCTCACCCAACGTGCGATGAACCGTCTGCGGGCCGATATCGAGTCGCACATTCACCGTCTTCCTGTCGCCTACTTCGACACCGCGGCGCGGGGCCAGATGCTGACCAAGGTGACCGCCGACATCGACAACGTGTCATCGGTGTTCTCACCGCTCTTCGTCAAACTTCCCGGCGCAGTACTGACCGTTGTCGCGCTTCTCGTCGTGATGCCGATCATCTCCTGGAAGCTGACTCTTGTTGTGCTCGCTTCCATTCCGCTGATCGTCGTCGCGGGAGTGTTGATCGCCAAGCGGTCACGACCCCACTTCCAAGATCAGATGGAGGCAACCGCCAAACTCACCTCACAGATCGACGAGGGCTACGCCCAACTGCACACCCTGCGGGTGTACGGGGCGCAGAACCGGGCCCGTGACGAGTTCGAGGCCACCACTGAACGGCTCGCACGGTCATCACGCACCGCGCAGTCGTACGCGGGTTCGATTTCGCCCGTCCTGCAGGCGATCACCGCATTCGGATATCTGACAGTCGCCATCGTCGGCGCAATCCAGGTGGTCGGTGGATCGCTGACCGTCGGGCAGGTCCAGGCCTTTGTGTCGTTCTCGAGGATGTTCAGTCAGCCCGTCAACGAACTCACCTCCATGATGGCCCAACTCCAGGCCGGGCTCGTATCACTCGGCCGCATCAAGTCTTTGCTGGCCGAGCCCATCGAAGATGCACCGGCGATGGAGGACTCGGCAAAGCAGACCATCGGACGTCACAGTGCACCGCCGGCCATCGCATTCGACAAGGTGCGATTCGGATATCGCCGGTCCACCGAGGACGACACCAAGACCATCGACGTCATCAACGACCTCTCGTTGGAGGTCGAGGCGGGATCAACGGTAGCGGTGGTCGGGCCCACGGGCGCCGGCAAGACGACCCTCACCAATCTGCTTCTGCGGCTCTACGATCCGTCCTCCGGATCGATCCTCGTGGACGGCGAGCCGATCAACACCGCACCCCGGTCGTACGTACGTGGCCAGGCAGCCATGGTCACCCAGGATCGCTGGTTGTTCACCGGCACGATCGCCGAGAACATCGCGTTCGGCAATCCATCTGCCACCCGCGCCGACATCGAGGAAGCAGCTCGCGAGAGTCATGCGCTGCAGATCGTCGAGGCCCTGCCCGAGGGCTTCGACACCATCATCGGCGACGGCGGAACCACCCTGAGCGAGGGGCAGGTGCAACTCCTCACCATCGCCCGGGCCATGATCGCCCGCCCCCGCATACTTGTGCTCGACGAGGCAACCAGTGCCGTTGACTCACGCACCGAGCTGCTCATCGCCCGAGCGCTCGAGGCACTCACCACCCGTACCACCACCATCGTTGTGGCACATCGACTTTCCACAATCCGCGAGGCCGACAGCATCGCAGTCATCGAAGACGGCGTGGTGGCAGAGCAAGGAACCCACGACGAGCTCTTGGCCCGCCAGGGACGTTACTCGGTGATGTACAAATCCCAGTTCGAGTGATCGGGTCAGACCAGCGGTCGGCCCAGCCGGCTACGCATCCGCGCATCCCACAGCAGTAGGCGAAAACCCAACTGCGAGAGCCATAGTGGTGTCCGGCGTTCTTTCTTGACGAGCTTCTCGACGTAGTCGTCGAACCATTCCTGGTCTGCCTGCGTCCACGGAACGCGCAGCGCCTCCCGAAAGGGTTGCGGCAAATACCCGATGGTGCGGCGATACTTCACCGGCCCGTACCGCTTCTTGATGGCGGGGTGCGCGTAGTCGAAATTGGCGATCCCGAGGAGGAACTCACGCACCTCATCGCTGATCGAGATCGTCGCAGTCTGCTCGTCCCAGTACTCCGTGAACGCGTCACGGTTGGCGGGCCAGGCCTCGGCCGGCATCTGCAGGGTGGTTCCGCACACTTTGCCCTGCTGATAGAACACCTCACGCAGCTCACCGGTCAGTGGACCGTGCACCCGCTCATAGATGTCTTCCCAGCCGAAGTACAGACACGCGGCGACCCACAATTGCAGGTCGATGTTCATGGCGTTGTACGGCACCGGACTGTCGTCGTCCGACCTGACCTGCACATGCTGCCGATTGACGGCCTGGCGAAACCGGCTGCGGTCGTCGGCGTTGCCGAACACCGCCACCGCCAGATACGACCCCGTAGTGCGCGCCCGCTTGATCGGGTGCAGATCAAGACGCCCGTTCTCCACCTTGCTCCTGGCCACGCCATAACCCACCGCCGGATTGGCCAGCTGCATGATGACGTTCGACGTGCTCATCGTGCGCCCCATCGACAACAACGACCTGGCGAACACACTGCTGTCGAGGCTGTCCATCTCCTCCCGGGACATCCTTTGACTGTTCTGGCTCATCCATCCACCCTTCCATCTGATAACAGGTGTTTCCAGATTAGCGGGTGGTGGGGGTGGCGTTGATCTTCGGTCGCGTGTGGGGGCCGGGGGGGTTGGCTCGGTCTGCAGACCGAGCGAATCCCGGCAGCGCGAGCGAGCCTCACCCCCAGCGCACCCAACTGGCAAAGGCGCGGTCTGCAGACCGAGCAAACACCAGCATCCCGAACGAGCCTGAGCCCCAGGGCACCAAACTCGCAAACGCTCGCCCCGCAGACCGCGCTGATCCAGGACTTCCGAGCGGGGCTCACCCCCAGCCCACCAATCCCGCAAACGCTCGGACTACAGACCGAGCAAGCCCCAGCACCCCGAGCGAGCCTCACCCCCATCCCACCAAACTCGCCAACGCTCGGACTACAGACCGAGCAAGCCCCAGCACCCCGAGCGAGCCTCACCCCCATCCCACCAAACTCGCCAACGCTCGCCCTGCAGACCGAGCAAACCCCAGAACCCCGAGCGCACCGGCGCCGCCAACCCGCCGGTAGCTCATCGATACACGGCGAACTATCCACAGCTCCGGGGTTATCCCCATTTGCACCGCGTATCGCGGGTGGCGGGTCCTTCGGGGCACTGACAATCGCTTCATGGGGGAATTCATGGAAGACGGCGATGGGTTGATCTGGCGCCGCGACGTCATCGCGCTGGGGTATTCCGACGACGACATCAAGCGCGCCGTTCGAGGCGGGATGCTCAGTCGAATCTGGCACGGGGCGTATGTGAGGACATCACGAGATCTGTCGGACGACGCGGCGGCCCGATTGCGTGTGATCGCGGCCGCGCGAAGTTGCAACCACCCACTGGTGGTCAGTCACACCTCGGCCGCTCTGTTACATGAGCTCCCGCTGCTCAAGCCCTCCCACGCACGGGTGCATCTGTTGAACGGGCGCATCGGCGGCGGACGCGTCGAGAGTCGGCGGCACCTGCACGCCGGGAAGGCTGCGCCCAGCGAGGTCATCGAGGTCGGTGGAATTGCGTTGACCAGCCTCGAGCGGACGGCGGTCGACACCGCACTCGCGGGCTCATTCGATCAGGCGCTGGTGATTTTCGACAGCGCACTGAGAGCGGGTGCTGACCGCGACGTGATGTCGGCGATGGTGGAATCGTGCGGGCCCAAGCGAGGCGTCGGACCGGTTCGGACAGCGTTGGCGGCCGCCGACCAACTGGCGGAAACCGTCGGAGAGTCATGGAGCCGAGCGCAGATGCTGGCGAGCCGCGACATCCCGCGACCGCGGCTGCAACGCGAATTTTACACCCCAACAGGGGTTTTCGTGGCCAGAGTGGATTTCGAGTGGGAAGGTCGACTGGTCGGCGAGTTCGACGGTTTGGTGAAATACGGCCAGGGGTTGATGGCGCCGGGGCAGACGCCGAACGACGTTGTCGTCGCCGAAAAGATCCGCGAAGACCGACTGAGACAACTCGGCCTCGAAGTTGTCCGGTGGACGTGGGCCGACCTCGAAGCCGGCCGTCTGCCAGAGATCCTCCGCCAGGCCATGGTTCGAGCAGGACTTCGCTGATGTCGCCGGCGGGACTGGACACCCGCGCAAAGGCGAGAACCCCGAGCAAGCCAGCCAACTCGGGCACCAAACCCGCGGAAACGCGCTCCGCAGACCGAGCAACCACGAGAACCCCCGCGGACCGGCGGACGCCCGCACCAAACCCGCGCAAGCTCGCCCCACAGACCGCGCAACGACGAGAACTCGAAGCGCACCGGCGGACGCCCGCACCAAACCCGCGGAAGCTCGTCCCACAGACCGAGCAACCACGAGAACCCCAAGCGGGCCAGCCAACTCGGGCACCAAACCCGCGCAAGCTCGCGCAGCAGACGGAGCAAAGGCGAGAACCCTCAGATCAGCTGACGAACTCTTTCAGCAAACGAATCTGCTCCACCTGATCGGCATGGCCCGGTGTTGCGGGAGCGACGAGAAGGGTGGTGATCCCAGCGCTTTCGAAGGCGGCGAGGCGTTCTTTGACGAAGCTCTCGGGGCCGATGAGGGACATCCCGGAGGCGAGGTCGTCGGGGACGGCTGCCGCGGCTTCCTGCTTCTTGCCGTCGAGGTAGAGGTCTTGGATCTCTTTGGCGGCGTCGGCGTATCCGTAGCGGACGGCGAGGTCGTTGTAGAAGTTCTTGCCACGGGCACCCATGCCGCCGATGTACAGCGCGGCGTGGTGCTTGACCAAGGCGAGCGCGTTCTGGCGCTGCTCTTCGTCGTCGGTGATCAAGGCGGTGGTGTGTACCGAGATGCCCAGCTTGCCGAGTTCGGGCGCGCGCTTGGCGTTGCCCTTGTCCAGGGCGTCGCCGAACGCCACCGACAGGTGCTCGGGATGGAAGAGAATCGGCTGCCACTCCTCGAAGAGTTCGGCGGCCAACTCCACGTTCTTGGGGCCGATGGCCGCCAACAACATCGGGATACGCTCGCGCACAGGGTGGTTGATGATCTTGAGTGGCTTGCCCAGCCCGGTGCCGCCGTCTTCCTTCGAGAACGGCAGCTTGTAGTACTTGCCGTTGTACTCGGTGCGCTCACGCCGCCAGACCATGCGGCAGATCTCCGCGTTCTCGCGGGCGCGGCCCACCGGGGCGTCGTACTTGACGCCGTGGAAGCCCTCGATCACCTGCGGACCGGACGCGCCGATACCGAGTACGAAGCGTCCACCGGAGATGTAATCCAGACCGGCCGCGGTCATCGCCAGGTTGGTGGGAGTCCGCGAGTACATCGGCAAGATGCCGGTAGCCAGTTCGATCGTCGAGGTCCGGGCGGCGATGTAGCCGAGCTGGCTGACAGCATCGAAACTGTAGGCTTCTGGCACCGTGATCCGGTCGAGGCCGACCTTCTCGAAATCGATCAGGTTATCGATGGTCTCGGCAAAATCTCCCGAGTAGTTGATGGCCATGCCGATCTTCATGTGTCCTCCCACGGACCGCGACGTTGCGAGACATTCCTCAGAAGTGTTCCATATGCTCCCGCGGGCGATCCATGGGTGTGGCGACGCGGCGTACGCCACATGAACATTGGGTGAACTCGCCCGGTTTGCTGGATGAAACCCCAGTTCAGTGGTGTTCTTCAAGACATGTCCGTTTCGACAGAATCCTCAGCTCAGCCTCAGAATCAGTACTCATGAGCGCAGAAATGTTGATTCTCGTGCTGCTGGTCATCACAGCACTGGGATTCGACTTCACAAATGGCTTCCACGACACCGGAAATGCAATGGCGACGTCGATCGCCACCGGCGCTCTGAAGCCCAAAACCGCGGTGAGCATCGCCGCGATACTGAACTTGGTAGGCGCGTTCCTCTCGGTGGAGGTCGCCGCGACCATCACCAAGGACGTGCTCGAGATCCAGCAGACGAGCGGTGAGGACAAAGGCGATCTCATCGCCGGTCTGAACGCCGAGACTGCGATGATCATCATCTTCGCCGGTCTCATCGGCGGCATCCTCTGGAATCTCTTCACATGGCTGTTCGGTCTGCCCTCCAGCTCATCGCACGCCCTATTCGGCGGACTGATCGGCTCGGGCATGGCCGCGATCGGCACCTCCGGCGTCAACTGGGACGGCATCACGTCGAAGATCCTGGTCCCCGCCCTGATGGCCCCGATCATCGCCTGCGTGGTGGCCGCCGCGGGTACCTGGATGATTTACGCACTCACCAAGAAGGTGGCGGAAAACAAGAAGGCACAAGGCTTTCGGGCCGGCCAGATCGCTTCGGCCTCGTTGGTCTCCCTCGCCCACGGCACCGGAGATGCCCAGAAGACGATGGGCGTGATCGCCATGGCGTTGATCGCCAGCGGCCACCTCGACGCATCGAGCGTGGAGCACGGCCTGCCGTTCTGGATCGTCTTCAGCTGTGCCGCCGCCATCGCCATCGGCACCTACCTGGGTGGCTGGCGCATCATCCGCACCCTGGGTAAGGGCCTGGTCGAGATCGAGTCCCCCCAGGGAATGGCCGCTGAAGCGTCTTCGGCAGCAATCATTCTCACGTCGAGTGCCGCCGGTATGGCGCTGTCGACCACTCAGGTCGCCACCGGATCGATCCTCGGTTCGGGCGTCGGCAAGAAGGGCGCGACAGTCCGTTGGTCGGTGGCCGGCCGGATGGCCGTGGCCTGGATCGTCACCCTGCCGTCGGCGGGCCTCGTCGGTGCCCTGAGCTACTACGTCGCCGACATCATCGGTGGCGCTGCCGGCGCAGTGGCCATCTTCCTCATCCTCGTCGCACTCGCCGGCTACATGTACTGGCGTGCACAGCAGCAAAAGGTGGATGCGAACAACGTCAACGACGAGTGGGACGAGAAGACCGGCAGCATCATCCCGCCCGAGACTGCCGCCGCCCGCGCTGAGACCGAAAAGGTGTGATCGATGGAAACCGTTGAGGCAATCTTCAAGGTCCTGGTGGTCGGGCTCATCCTCGGTGCCGGACTTCCTGCGATCTTCGCCGTGGGCCTGCGTCTGCACTCTGCGGGTGCGGGCGACAGCCACGCCGACGGCACGGCGTCCTCGGGCAATCCGGTCCTGAAATACGTTGCGTACCTGTTGTTCGCCTTCATCGCGGCGGTCATCGTCACCGGAATCCTGTGGATCACCCGCGAAACGATCGACTACTACTTCGGTATCACACTCTTCCCGTTCGCCGAGTGAGAGTCGCGTCCCGATGACAACGAGCACACAGCAGGAGAACCCTTTCGAGGCGGTCTTGCACTGGCTGCGCAGTGGATACCCCGATGGGATCCCGCCCCGCGACTACCACCCCGTGCTGGCTCTGCTGCGTCGATCACTCACCGATGAGCAGCTCGACAAAGTGGTCGACAACCTGCACGACCAGATCTCGGGTCCGGCGCCCACGACAGCGGAGATCCGTGCCGCCGTGGCCGAGGTGACCCGTGTCGAACCCGACAGCGAAGAGGTGCAACGTGTTTCGGCCCGCCTCGCCGCTGCCGGATGGCCATTGGCCAACCCCTGACCATTTCGGACCGATCGACCCGGGCGCGACCTGCAGGTGGTCGCAGTAAAATCTGGTCGGCTGGTTCATCGCTGTTCGTCGATGGTTTTGATGCCCGGAAGGAGGCGTAGTGGACCGCCCGCAGTTCTTGATGAGAGTCGTCAACTGGCTACGCGCCGGGTACCCGAACGGTGTGCCGTCCGGCGACTACGTCCCGCTGGTGGCGTTGTTGCGCCGCCAGTTGTCCGAGGACGAGGTGAAGGCAGTCTCACGAGAGCTGATCCACCAGGGTCAGGTGACCAACGAGGGTCCTGAACCCATCAAGGCAGTAGACGCCGGGGTGCTCATCACCAAGATCACCGACGAACTGCCCTTCGAAGCCGACGTCGCCCGGATCCGCGCGCATCTGGAAGAGCAGGGGTGGCCATTCGACCCCGCCCCGACCCCCGAGCAGCCGGGTGATGATCGACCCCGTGGCTGACCAGCGTCCGCTCGAACCACTGCCGCTGTCGGCCGGATCGACGAATATCGATGCGCTGCAGCGACTTCTGGACGGTGCGGGCTCCTACCTTCCGGTGCCCACCCACGACGAGGCCGAAACTCGGCGGCTCACTGCGGCTCTCGGCGCGGGCGAACCGATCGACGATGAAGTGGCGCTGGTGGTCGCGACGTCGGGCACCACGGGTACCCCGAAAGGCGCCATGCATTCCGCTGCATCGGTGAAGGCCTCGATCGATGCCACTCACGAATACCTCGGCGGGCCGGGGGCGTGGCTGCTGGCCTTGCCTCCTCATCACATCGCGGGGCTGCAGGTGCTGTTGCGAAGCGTGCGGGCCGGATTTGATCCGGTGACCCTCGACGTCGCCGGCGGATTCGACCCAGCCAACCTCGTCGCGGGCGTGGACAAGATGCCAGGCCCACGCCGATACACCTCACTGGTACCCACCCAGCTCATCAAGGTGCTCGCCGACCCGTCGGCTGTGGCCGCGCTGCGCGGCGTCGATGCCGTCCTGGTGGGCGGGGCCGCCACTCCGGCGCCACTACGCGAACGGGCGATCGACGCCGGCATCCCGATCGTGCGCACCTATGGCATGAGCGAGACCTGCGGCGGTTGCGTCTACGACGGCCGGCCTCTGGCCGGGGTGCGGATTCGTATCGACGGTTCACCGTCGGGCCGGGTGCAGCTGGGCGGACCGATGGTCGCGTCCGGCTATCGGGGCCGTCCACGTCATCCGGCATTCGCCGAACCCGGTTGGTTCCGCACCGACGATCTCGGCACCCTGAACGTCGACGGGTCGCTGACGATACTGGGCCGCGCCGACGAAGCGATCAGCTCCGGGGGCCTCACCATCGTTCCGCAGGTGGTCGAGGCCGCCCTGCTCACCGATCCTGCGGTCAGCGAATGCGCGGTTCTCGGTTTACCCGACGAGAGGCTCGGGGAGCAGGTCGTCGCAGCGATTGTTCTTTCGCCCGGCGCATTTGCCACCACCGAAGATCTGCAGGACGTCGTCGCGAATCAGCTGGACAAGACCGCTGTCCCCCGGCGGGTGTTCTTTGTCGATGACCTGCCCAGACGGGGTCCAGGCAAGGTGGATCGTGCGGCACTTCGGAGAAAACTGCGCGGGCTCGGCGAGTAACTCAGCGGTGGCTCGGCAGCCCGCGACACGTCAAAACGGACCAACTGGCGGCGTTTTCCGAACACATCACGATTCGTGTTCTTTGTCACCCGATCATGACTGGTTGGGTGAAACTAACTATATGAATCGGGGGAACCGGCTAAAACAGCAATTGCGATGACTGAGCAGAGTTGTGACCGTGAGCGGAAGATCGGTGTGGTGGAGGACTTCGAGTCCCAGCTCACCGGACTCGCGGCCATCATCAATGATTCCGACGGCATGACCTTCGCCGCGGGGGCGAGCACCGTCGACGGGCTCCTCAGCATCACCAAGGACCTCGATCTGGTGATCTTGGACTTGCGGCTGGAAGACGGTTCCACGCCAAAATCCAACGTCGAGCAATTGCACGCCGCCGGCATCAAGGTGCTGGTCTTCACCACAGCGGACTATCCCGACCTCGTTCGGGCCGCCACAGCTGCGGGCGTTCTCGGTGTCGTGCGCAAATCGGTACGCAACACCGAACTGGTGGAGGCCATCCGATCCGCGGCCGACGGGAACACCGTCGCGACGATGGACTGGGCCTCCGCGATCGACGCAGACCCGGCGCTGTCCGAGGTGAATCTCAGCCCCCGCCAACGGCAGGTGTTGGAACTCTATGCGTCCGGCGAGCCTGCCAATCGTGTTGCGTCGCTCACCGGTCTTTCCACCGAAACCGTCAATGTGTACTTGTCCAGGATCCGCCGCAAATACGCCGACGCCGGCCGTCCGGCACCGACCAAGACCGACCTCTACAAACGCGCATTGGAGGACGGTTGGCTTCCGATACCGCGACTGTTCCGGCGCTGAACGGCACCCTGACGACAGGTTTTGATCCGGAAGGCGGCGTGTCGGCCGCGGACAAGATCATCCGGCAGTTCTGCCGCTATCTCGGAATCGGCTACTGCCTCAGCTTCATCGGGCTGAGCAGCGTCATCACGAGATCGCTCGACGTGGTCCCGATGTGGTGGACGGTGGCCGCGCTGCTGTCCGTATACGGGTCGGCGATCGCGATGATCATCGCTTCGTTCCGGCCGGGTGTTCGTGCCGTACGGGTGGCTTCGAGTGCGGTGGTGATCGGCTACGGATTGACCATCGTCACGTGGCCCCTGGTGTGGAATGGGGTGCAACTCGATGTGGCGCAAGGGATGTGGTTCACCCAGTTCAACGGGGTGGTCGCCTTCAGTGCTGCGTTGACCTGGCGCGTCCGGTGGTCGCTGCCCTACTGGCTGTTCGTCCTGGTCTCGGTGCAGTTCGTCAACGAAGTGGTACGCATGTCGGACCACAGCAATCCGGTTGCCGCCGAGATCGCCTGGAGCTTCTGCCTCACGGCTATGCCTTACGCGATGGGAGTGGCCGCGATTCGCTCCGGACGCATCCTCGACACCACTCGGCATCAATCGGCCACTGCTGCTGCCGAAGCCGCTGCGGCCGTGGCTCGCGCACATGAGCGTTCGAGGTTCGACGCGCTCACCCACGACGGCGTGATGGCCACGTTGCTGGCCGCCGCGCGCCACGGCATGTCACCGGCATTGGTCGAACAGGCCACCGATACGCTCACCAAACTCGAGGTACTCGAATCCGGTGTACGGCAACAAGCCGAGTTCGATGTCGACGCTGCGATCAGTCAGTTGCGCAGTGCCACTGGTGAAGTCGACGACTCGATCCGAGTGATCAGCTTCAACGGAACTGTCGATCCGGCCACCCGCTACCCGGGCACCGTCGTTCGGACGATGTCCGCGGCACTGGCCGAGTCCCTCCGCAACAGTGTTCAGCACGCCGGGGCAGGCGCCCGCCGGTCGGTGCAGGTGCGGGCCGGCGACAATTTTCTCCGGGTGACGGTCGGCGACAACGGAGTCGGGTTCGACACTGCGACCGTTCCCGGCCACCGGCTCGGCCTCGCTGTCAGCGTTCGAGGCCGCATGAGGCAATTGCCCGGTGGCTCAGCCGAAATCGCGTCGCGCCTGGGCGAGGGAACTCGCGTCGACTTGACATGGCGACTGCCGCGATGACACTCGCGACGTCGACCGGACCCACCGACGTCCGCGAGGTGCTGGGCCTGCACACCCGCCTGGCGCGGGGACTGACGGGTGCGGCGGTGCTGGCGATGGCCTTCTGTGCGTTGCAGAACACCAGGGGCGTGTCACCGATGTGGCCCGAGGTGGTCGCCGTGCTCATCATGGCCGCCGCGACCGTCGCCGTGGTGATGTTGCCGCACGACCCTCTGCTCCGTACTGCGGCACTCGTCCTGGCGTTGTCGTCGCCTGTGGCAGCGGCGTTCTTGCTGTCGGCGGTACCGGTGCCTTTGGAGACGTCGAATCAGATTTGGGTGTCCGGCTATTCGTCGATCATCTATGTCTTCATGTGTCTGCGAGGGCGCGCGCGATACGCGTGGTCGAGTATCGCCCTGACGGTCGGGGTCTACGGCGCCTGGGCGGCGCTCACCGATCAGGGCTGGTGGACCGGGGCCACCACACCGATCTACAACTCGGGCGCAGTTGCGGTAGCGACCGCACTCGCGTTGGCCGTCCGCCCGACGATCCGTTCGATCTTCACGCTGCGACAGCAGTCGATGACGCGCGCGGCCGAGGCGTCGGCCGTCGCGGCGGCCCAGTTCGAGCGCAACCTCCGGCTACGCGACCTCGACGAACTCGCCCGCCCACTGCTCGAACGAATCGCCACGGGCACGCCACTGTCGGATCATGAGCGGCAATCGTGCGAACTGCTCGAAGCTCATCTACGCGATCAGCTTCGCGCGCAAGCACTGGTGACCCCGTCAACGGCTGCGGCCGCACGCGCGGCTCGAGGTCGGGGCGTGGAGGTGCTGATGATCGACGACGGGGGTCTCGACGACGCGGACGCAACGGTCCGCGACCGTGCCAGCACCGTGGTGACCGATGCACTGTCCGCGGCGGGCGACGGCGACGTACGCATTCGCGTGCTGCCACCCGGCCGGTCGACCGTCCTGTCCATTTATCGCAGTGGAGTTTCCGGAACCCGCCGCATAGACCTTGACAGATCAGGCAGGATGTCAAGAGGCAATCACGTCGTGAAGTATTCGAACGCCGATATCGAAGACGAATAGTTTGCAGGGCTCACGATGACCCCTATTCGTGTGACACCAAAAGATACATCTGTCGAGTTGTCGCCACCCGCGATAAGTTCTCCTGATGGGTCGGGGGACCCATGTTCCGGCCTGTGGCCTGCCCGAGGAGTAGCTCTGCATTGGTGTTGCCGTTGACCGGTTCAAAACCCCTTCCAGCCCCACCACTGACCGCTCGCGAAATTGAGATCCTGCGCGAATGGGTCATGCGCGATTCAAAAGCGGAAGTGGCAAAAGCGCTGTTCATCACCCCAGCTACGGTGAGCACGCACGTGAATCGGATCAGACTGAAATACGCGTCGGTGGGTCGTCCGGCGAACACGAAAGCGGCATTGCTCGCCCGCGCTCTGCAAGACGGCCATATCGAACTCGATGAGTTGTAAACGGTCTCGATTGCACGCGACGACCTGACGATTCTGCTGCCCTGGTGAACCCACGACAGCACTTGGCAGCCCACGACAGCCGGTGTAAGCGCCACGACAGCGCGTCGGCGCAGAGTCTGTTCCATGAACACACCACTGCACACCGATGCGCCGGCCATCGAGGCCCGCGGATTGGTCAAACACTTCGGTTCCACGAAGGCCGTCGATGGCGTCGACCTGGTGGTTCCCACCGGATCGGTCTACGGCGTCCTCGGTCCCAACGGCGCGGGCAAGACCACCACCGTGCGCTTGCTCGCCACCCTCCTCAAGCCTGACGAGGGCCAGGCGAAGATATTCGGGTACGACGTGACCACCGACTCTGTCGCCGTGCGCTCACTGGTCGGTGTCACGGGCCAGTACGCGTCGGTCGACGAAGACCTTTCCGCCACCGAGAACCTCATCGTCTTCGGTCGCCTGCTCGGCAACAGTCGCCAGGCATCGCGGCAGCGGGCCCACGACCTCCTCGAGGAGTTCGGACTCACCGACGCCGCCAAACGACCACTCAAACAGTTCTCGGGCGGAATGCGCCGGCGACTGGACCTCGCCGCAAGCCTGATAGCCACTCCCCCACTGCTCTTCCTCGATGAGCCGACCACCGGCCTCGACCCGCGGACCCGAGCGCAGATGTGGGACACCATCCGGCGTCTCGTCGCCGGTGGCAGCACAGTGCTGCTCACCACCCAATATCTCGACGAGGCCGACCAACTCGCCGACCGCATCGCGGTGATCGACCACGGACGGGTGATCGCCGACGGCACAGCGGACGAGTTGAAGAGCTCGGTCGGGTCGTCCACCCTGCAACTGACCCCCGCCGACAAGGCGATGGCGCCGGCCGCGGCCGCACTCATTGAACGGATCCTCTCCGAACCGGCCACGCTCAGCGCCGAAGCCGGACGCATCACCGCCCCCATGGACCGCCCGGATCTACTGCCCGACGTCCTCATTGCGTTGCGCGAGGAGGGCATCGCGATCGAAGGGCTCAATGTCCAGAAGCCGAGTCTTGACGAGGTCTTCCTCACCATCACCGGCAAACCCGCCGACCCCACTTCCGAGGAGCAAGCCGCATGACCACACTCATCGACAAACCCATCACCACCGCACCCACCAACACCACCGTCCCCGTCAGATCGGTGAGTGTCGCCGACGCTGTCCGGCAGTCGTTCACGATGGGCTACCGCGGTCTGCTCAAGATCCGCCACAACCCGGAGCAGCTGTTCGACGTTGTGCTGCAACCGATCATCTTCACCCTGATGTTCACCTACATCTTCGGCGGCGCCCTCGCCGGCAGCGTGCACGACTACCTGCCGATCATCATTCCCGGCATCCTGGTGCAGACGGTGATCGTCACCAGCATCGTGACCGGCACGCAGTTGCGTGAGGACATGGACAAGGGTGTCTTCGACCGATTCAGGTCGCTCCCGATCGCTCGGATAAGCCCTTTGGCGGGTGCACTTCTCGCCGATGTCGTCCGTTATTTGATCGCCACCGTGATCACCTTCGTGGTGGGCATCGCGATGGGATGGCGACCAGACGCCCTAGGCGTGCTCGGTGCGACCCTGCTCGTCATCACCTGCAGCTTCGCGGTGTCGTGGATCTTCGCCTTCATGGGCACCATCATGAAGAAAGCCTCAGCAGTGCAGGGCATCTCGATGCTCATCCTGTTCCCGCTGACCTTCATGTCCAACGCATTCGTGCAACCGGAGACCATGCCTGGCTGGATGCAGTCCTTCGTCAAGGTCAACCCCATCTCACACCTGGTGAGCGCGGTTCGCGAACTGACCAACAACGGTCACATCGGTATGCACGTCGTGTGGTCGCTCGTGGGTGCCGCCATCATCATCGTGATCATGGCTCCACTCACGGTGAAGTCGTACATGCGCAACGCCTAGACGTTGAGCCTCTTGATGATGTCCACGATGTCCCGCACGGCTTGCCTGCGGGACATCGTGGTCACCGCCGCCTCACCCGATCGCCAATCGTCGTGGCAGACACCGGACATCTCGAATCGACGGTCCATCGCTGAGGCGAGTGTGGGAAAGTCTCGGCGGCCACCGAGGCGTCGGGCCAGATGCAACAGCCTCGCTCCGTCGGGCGAACCAGGTCGGAGCAGACACGTCAACACCCCGTATCCCAGTGCCACCGAACCCATTTGCGGCAGATCACCCATTCGACTGGGTCCCACCATGAAGTCGACGATCTTGGCGAGATCGGCAAGGTACGGGGTGGCGCGGTCGACGGCGCCGTTGACCGCCATGCCACACACAGCCGTACTGATGATCATGGCAACAAACGGGTCCTGCGCCGGCATGGGATGTTCGCGCAGCAACAACCGAACCGCGCGCTCGTACAGGTTCGCCGCCGAGTCGGTTCTGTGGTCGTAGACCTCGAGCTCGGCCGCGGCGATGAGGATGCCGGCAGAGACCTCCGGATGCAGTTGCGGGTCGGGGTCAGTGGGCTGCCAGCCGTCGGAGAGGTCGGCGAACTCCGCCCGGGCGTCGTCGATCCGGCCAGATCCGATCAGGGCGGCCACCACATACCCTCGCGCCTGCATACTGTCCTGCTCGGACCCGATCTCGTTCAGCAGATGAATTGCCTTGAAATAACTTTCGAGCGCCGCGTCGAAGTCACCGACCTGACCGTAGAGACTTCCGATCTCCATCCTGGACGCCGCGGCCATCCACAGGTCGTTCCGCTCTTCGGTGAGGGCCAGGTTCTCGACAGCGTCGCGCATGGCGCCCGCGCGGTCACCCACGTTCTCCCGGACGTTCACCCGCAACACCGCCGCCAGCATCTGCACACGCGGGTTGGGACTGTCCCGCGCGACGACCAACAGCCGCAACGCGGACAACGGGTGGTACGAGGTTGCGATCGCCGACGCGAAGTCCATCGGTCGAAGGTTCGACAACTGGGGTTCGAGAAGTCGCCGAAGTCGAGTCCGCGCGACAGCAAGCGACCTCAGATGTCGGGACATCAGCAGATGCGCTGCCGCGAGAATGTAAGTGGCCTGGCGGTTCTCGCGCTCGAAGTCGGACATCGCCGCGATCGCCGCGGGCGTCTCGGCGGGCAGGGACGCGACCACGCGCGGACCCCACATCATCACCTCGGCGTGCAGACCACGGATGGCCCAATAACCGGCGAGCACGGGAAAGCAGGTCACAACTGTCAATTCCGCGGCATCGGGGCGGTGAAGTGGGTCAGGTTCCATGCAGCGACGCAGCACCCACACCAGATTGTCGGCCTCAGCAGCGATCGCCTTCAACGCCACCGGTTGCCGCCCGTTCTCAAACGGCTCCCGCACGTCTTCGGAAAACTTTCGGGCCCAGCGAGCGATCGCCGAATTGACCTGCGCCTCTTCGCCGGCCGCGGCGATCTGTTCTTCGCCGAACTCCCGGACGGTCTCGAGCATGCGATAACGAACCCCGCCGTTCTCCACCACGTGCAGCAGGGATTGATCCACAAGCGCATCGAGAACGTCGTCGAGCTCGAAACCGCCTGCTCCCACCAGTTCCGAGGCCGCTTCCCGCGAGAAACCACCAGGGAACCGGCACAGCCGACGCAGAGCGACCTGCGCCGCGCGGTCGAGCAGTTCCCAGCTCCACTCGATCACCGCATGCAAGGTGCGATGTCGCACTGGCGACGAGCGGCTACCCGCACTCAACAGCGCAAAGCGGTCGGTCAATCTCTGGGAGATCTCGCCGACGGTCATCGTCCTGACCCTGGCGGCGGCCAGTTCGATTGCCAGCGGCAGACCGTCCAGCGCCCGGCAGAGCGCCGCGACCTCACCGAGGTCGATCGCCACATCCGGGCGGATCGCATGCGCGCGGGCGACGAACAGATCCGTTGCTGCCGAGCCCTTCTCGCCGACATCGAGGGTCGGGAGCTGATGGACGACCTCACTGCTGACCCGCAACGGCGATCTGCTGGTCGCCAGGATCCGTACCCCGTCTGCTGCCGCGATCAACTCGCTCGCAATGCGCGCCGCGGCATCGACGACGTGCTCACAGTTGTCGAGGATGACCAGAGTGTCCGCGGTCAGGGCGTCGGCGAGCCGCGCACGCAGATCTGAGTACGCCAACCGCGGCCGACCGCCTGGACCAACGTCGGATTCGCCGACGCCAAGAGTGCCTGCGACCGCGGCCAGCACGTCGTCGTCACCGCGGACAGACGCCAATTCGACGAAGAAGACACGGGCACCGTCGTCGGAGACGATATGCCCGATCTTGTTGGCAATACGCGTCTTTCCCGCGCCTCCTGGTCCCTGCACGGTGACCATGCGCGAGGTCTCGAACAGCCGGCAGATCCGCGCGACGTCGGCGGCGCGGCCGAACAATTCGTTCGGTTCGGCTGACAATCCCACCGCCTTGACGGGGGCCGCGCGACGTGTGGGCGACGGCGCGGTTCCCTGTCGGCTCACCAGTTGCTGATGCAACGCCGCGAGTTCCGGCCCGGGGTCAGCGCCCAATTCGGCGGACAGTGAGCGCCGGATGCGGGCGAACACGGCGAGAGCCTCTGCATCGCGACCCAGTGCCGCCAGCGCGCGGATCACGGTGGTGTGTGAGGACTCATCGAGTGGATCGGCGTCGCATCGTTGCTGGGCGAGCGAGCGCGCCAGCTCGAAGTCGCCGTCTTCCAGGGCTTTACGTGATCGATGGGCAACGATGTCGTCGTGGACGCGGTCAGCGGTCTGGCGGAGGGTGCGGGCCAGGTCATCGTCACCGAGGTCTTCGCCCGGATCCCCGCGCCACAGTGCCGCCGCGGTGTCGAGCGCCTGGGTCGACCCTTCGGCGACGAGAGATCTGGCGGCGAACACATCGACTGCGTCGGCGGAGAACGTGAGGCGATAGCCTCTCGGCCCGACCTCGATGGCACCGTCGGGAAGTTGTGGTCGAAGCCTGGAGATCTGCGTGTGGAGAGCCGACTGCGGCGACCGAGGCAAGTTGTCGCCCCACACCCCGTCGATCAATGCCGACTGCGATCGGTGGGTTCCGGGCATCAGCGCGAGCACCGTCAGCAACCGCCGGGCGCGAATGCCTTGCACCGGTCGCATTTGTCCGTTTTCATCCGCAACAGCCACCGGTCCCAGCAGTCCGATGATCGGCGCTACTGTCACTGACAACACATTCCTCGCTGATGATGAACAGATCGACGGCAAACCTGCAGGTCGGGGTCGCTTCTTACACACTAGTGGGTCCGGCGGACACCGGGGTCGAGCCCGTGCGCAAGGATGCTCTCATGGCTACCGCAGCGCAATGGTTCGAAGGAGCCAGACCCCGCACCTTCCCGAACGCGATCGCACCGGTGATCGCCGGCACCGGAGCCGCCGGCTGGCTCGACCACATCATCTGGTGGAAGGCCGCGCTCGCGCTCGTGGTGTCGGTGGCGTTGATCATCGGGGTGAACTTCGCCAACGACTATTCCGACGGCATTCGCGGCACCGACGACGACCGCGTGGGCCCGATGCGGCTCGTGGGGTCGAAAGCGGCGAGCCCGAAGTCGGTGAAGACCGCGGCAATCGCGGCATTTGCGCTCGCGGGTGTCGCCGGTCTGGCACTCGCCCTCGCCAGTGCCTGGTGGCTCATCCTGATCGGGCTCGCCTGCATCGCAGCGGCTTGGTACTACACCGGTGGCCGTAATCCGTACGGCTACAGCGGCTTCGGTGAGGTCGCGGTGTTCGTGTTCTTCGGCCTGGTCGCAGTGCTCGGTACGCAGTTCGTGCAGGCCGAGTCGGTCGACTGGGTGGGTCTTCTCTGCGCGATCGCGGTCGGGTGTTACTCCAGTGGCGTTCTCGTCGCCAACAATCTCCGCGACATCCCCACCGACACGGTGTCGGGCAAGAACACCCTCGCGGTTCGTCTCGGTGACAAACGCACGCGGGTGTTCCATACCGTCCTCGTTGTCATTCCGTCGGTGATCTCGCTGGTGCTCATCGCCGCGACCCCCTGGGCGTTGCTCGGACTGGTCGCCGCGCCGCTGGCCGTCAAGGCCAACGCACCCGTCCGGGCCGGCGCCGGGGGTCCGGCGCTGATACCCGCCCTCGCACTGACCGGGTTGGCAATGCTCTTGTGGTCCATCGGGACCGCGGCCGGCCTGCTGATCGGCTGACCCCGGCCTCCGGTTTTGGTGGGTTCAGGCGAGGCTGACCTGCGGTTTTGCACGCCCGAACCCACCTACATCGGCTATGTGGCGTCGGCCGGCTGCAGTGCGGACCGCAAGGCCTCGACCGTGGTTGTCGACTCGATCAACGCGGTGGATGCGGCGTCGCCGGTCGCGAGGATGCCCAGCAGTACGTCCTCGGCCGTGATGTCGCGGTTCGCCTCTCGGGCGATGACGCCAGCATGGGTGATCGCGGACTTGGCGTCTTTCGAGAACTGTGGTCGGCGAGCGCGGCCACGCGGTCCGCGCCTGCCACGGCCGGCCTCGCCTGGTCCGTCATGACCCGGTACGTCATGGCCCGGGCCGCCGTGTCCGGGTCCGCCCCGCCACGGTCCGCGCTCCCCGATGAAGGGCCCGTCCCCGTCCGGTCGCACCCACGGGCCGTCGACGTCGGGGCGCACCCAGGGACCGCCCTCGCCGCGTCGGCCACGGGGGCCGCCGTGTCGACGACCGTGCGGGCCGCGTTCTGAGCGCTCGGCACGTTCGGGTCCACCCGGCCGTCCCCGGCCTCCGCGGCGTTTGCCCCAGTTGTCGGTGATGTCGTCTCCGAAGGCGCCTTTGACCGCTTCGCGCACCTTGTCGAGGTCGATGCCGATGGCAGCAAGGGCGTCGCGATCTTCGTCGATCCGGTCCTTGTCGGGATCGGAGTCAGCGGCGTTGGCCTCATGATGGGCCCGGACCACCTCGCGTGCCTGTGGCAGGTTCAAGCCCTGCTCACCGAGGATACTGAAGGCGGAAAGCCGTGCATTGCAGAGCATTCCGAGGATGAGGTGGTCGTTGCCGAGTGTGGTGTGCCCGAGGTCGGCGGCCTCCTGATACGCAAAAGCCAGGGTTGTCCTGTTGTCACGTGTGAATTGGTGAAGCATGTTGTCTCGCTCTCTGATGCAGCGGCTGACTCTTACTCGCCGCGAAAGTGTTTTTGGTGTACAGCCTGGCGGCTCACCTGGAGTACGTCGGCAATCGCTTGCCAGCTCCACCCTTGTTGGCGGGCGTTGGCGACCTGGACGTCTTCGAGCCGGTCCGCCAACGTGCGCAGCGCTCGCACCGCTGCCAGCCCTTTGGCCGGATCGCGATCTGCAACTGCTGTGGTGATTTCGTCTTGGTTCTCCTGCACGATTGTCAAGTTATCCTGACAAGGCGTGACTGTCAACATTTATTGACACCAGAACCGCCCCGCCCTCCGATTTTGGTGGGTTTGGGTGCAGAAAAGCCCAGGTCACGATCACCATTTCCCACCACTTTCGGCTACGACCGGCCGCGTGCGGCGAGTGCGGCCCGGAGCTGAATGACGAACTCAGCGCGACCGGCCGTGATGTTGCGGGCTGTGACCGCGATGACCAACCACCCCGCTGCTCGTAGCCGGTTCCATCGCTCCAGGTCTCGTGCGTGCTGTTCACTCTCACGGTGATGAGCTCCGTCGTATTCGACCGCGACCTTGAGGCCCGGCCAGGCGATGTCGAGGCGGTACCTGCCGCCCATCACCTCATGCTGCAGGACGAACCCGTCCAAACACTCGTCACACAGGATCAGCCGAAGGCGCGTCTCCCACGGTGATTCCGCGAGCGGGTTCACAAGGCGCAGTGCGGTGATGGCCTTCCCGATTCCCCAGTGGTTCTCCCACCGCTTGAGTTCGACTCTTATCTCATCGAGCATTGTCGGCCTCAGACGAACCATGCCATCCAAAGCCGCTACGGCATCCTCCCGAGAGTTGAATCGCCCGAGGTCGATCCCTGTGCGGGCAAGCGAGGTGAGTCGGACGCCATCGATGTCAACGATGTCATCGTGGTCGATCTGCACTCTGCGGACACAGATTCCGTCATAGCGCCGGTTGCCCTCGATCGGCGCCGTAATCTCGGGCTGCGCGCAGTCCGGGCGGAAGGGATTGCCCCAGAAGTCGGCTGCTGACCAACCGCACAACACGGCGTCCTCGTGCACCATGCCGGCCGCGATCGAGTGCGTTCGAAACGTCAACGGCTGGTCGTTTCGAAGCCACACGCCCCGCGCGACACTGCGATAATCAAGGCGAAGTTCATGCCGCGACATCACGGCCAGCAGGTCCGTCACGCGCGCCGGTCCGGTCGGTAATTCCCCCATGTGGAAAGTCTGCACAGACCGACGCACGAGAATCTCGTGTCAGCAAGGGTTATCCACAGCCCCGACACCCCGAAGTGGTGGGAACGGGCGAGGCTGACCTGGGGAAACGCTCACCCGAACCCACCAAGATCGGGGAGGGGCTACTCGGTGAGGATGGCTTCGCTGATGTTCATGCGGCCGGCGCGGGCGGCGGGGAAGAAGGCTCCGGCGAAACACAGCACAAACGCGACCACCACGTAGATGCCGATCACGATCTGCGGCGAATACTGCACCTGGACCGAGGTGGTCTCGGTGAGGATCTTGTTGCCCACCACGTGCAGAGCGGTGCCCATCACCACACCCAGCAGCGACCCCACAGCAGCGACCGCAGCCGCCTCGGCCAACACCATGCGGCGGACGAAACGCCGCGAGGCTCCCATTGCGCGCAGCACCCCGAGCTCACGTTTGCGCTCGATCACCGACAGCAGCAGGGTGTTCAGCAAGGCGACCGCGGCAACCACCGCGACGATCCACTGGATGGCGATCGCGAACGCTCCGGACTGTTCGACGGACGCCTTCGTGGCGTCGAGACCTTCCTGGCCGGTGTAGACGTTCATGGGCATCGACGTGGCCCCGTCGGCCGCCGCCTCGATCAGCGGACGCACCTGCTCCCGGTCGACGCCGGGCTCGAGATCGACCTGCAAGAACGTCGCCCCGGGTCGATTGAACCACTGCGACAACAAGTCCGACGATATCGCCGCGGTGCCGGAGTTGATGCTGACGTAGTCGACGAGCTGCAGCACCGGCAGTCGGTGGAAACCCGTCGGCGATGCGATCTCCACGGTGTCCCCGGCGTCGACATCGAGGTTCCGGGCCAACGTGTGCGACATGACCATCCCACGTCCGGCCAGCACCTCCTGGATGACCTCCGGGCGAGCCTTGCGGACGAATGGTGCACTCGTCTCGGGTTCCAAGCCCTGCAACAACACTCGCGACTCACCGACATTGACCGCGGCCCACTGACCTCGGACCACCCGCTCGACTCCGGGCACCGCAGCCACCGCCTCGGCGACCGCTGGATCGATGACCGGGCCATCGGGAATGGACGACTTCTCCTGCGACGACACGTAGAAGTCCGGGTCGGCGAGCCCGCTGAGCGATCCGGTGATCGACGACACCAGGTTGTTCATCACGCCAGAGGTGCACAGCCCCACGGTGATCGCCACCGCAACCGTCATCAACGTGGCCCAGGCGCGGCGCGGCGCACGTTCGGTGTTGACCGCACTGAGCTTGCCCGGCCCACCGAACCGGCCGGCCAGCCAGGTCACCGCCGCCACCAGCGGCGGCGTGAGTGCGTAACAGACCAACAGCATTCCGACACAGAAGACGATTCCGGCCGTGACCACGGCCCGGCCCTGGATCTCGTCGGACATCAGCCACCCGGCGACGATGAGCACCACACCCAGTACCGCGCAGATCTTCGCGGCAATGCCGCGGCCCGACTGCTGGTCGGCCGCAACACTGCTCGACATCGCCTCGATCGGCGACACCGTGAACACCGACCGCGCCGCCAGAACACTTGCCGCACAGCAGGCGAGCACACAGGCCACGACGGCTGCGGGCGCCGCGTACCCGGGCAGCGAGAACTCGACGGTCGCACCGTACGACGACAGCACGTCGGGCAATTGGCCGATGGCCCATCGTCCCGCCAGGATCCCGATCGGCACACCGATCAGGCCTCCGACCAACCCGAAGAGCGCGGCTTCTCCGATGAGGTCGGCGACAAGTGGTCCACGCCGCCCGCCCAGCGCGCGGATCATCGCAATGGATGAACGACGCGATGCCACAGCCATGTTCATCGTGTTGAACACCAGGAACCCGGCGATGACCAAGGAGATCAGCGAGACCAGCAGGGTGGAATCGCGCGTGACCGAGGCCGCGGTCTCGGCCTGTTTTGCCCGGAAGTCGGGATCGACCACCACCGCGCGCCCGTCGACGACTCCCTTCAGCTGATCACGTAACTCGTCCGTGGTGGCGCCCGGCTCCTTGGTCACGAGGATCGAGTCCACGCGGCCCTCGTGGTCGGTGATCTGTTGTGCCAGGCCGAGATACGCGAAGACGAAACGTCCGCCGTTGATGGTCTGGGCCTCGGGCGCGTCGATCACCATGGTGACGGTGGTGTCCACCCCGTTGATCGTCACCTCCTGACCCTTCTGCAGTCCGGTGCCCTTGCCGACACTGATACCCGACATCAAGGTGGTGAGGTCGGTGCCCTCGCTGGTCGCGGCGCCCTGCACGGCGTCACGCAGATCGCCGCTGAGCGCGGTGATGTTGTTGTCGCTGCCCAGCACAGTGGTTCGGTTGCCGTCGATGAACACCGAGCTGTTGACCAGTGGGACAACACTTCTGGCCGCCGGGGCATCGCGGCGGATCTCCCCCGCCAGTTGGTCGTCGACACCGGAGTCGACGATGCCCGCGACCTCGAGGTCGGCGGTACCGGAGATGGTGGCGCTGAGCTTCTGCACCGACGAGGTCAACGAACCGTAGGTTCCGAGCACCGCGACCATCAGTGTGGCGGCGACGACGATCACCATCAGAGAGGTGATCACCCGCAGCCGGTGCCCCAGCAGCTCACGAAGATTGACGACCCGGACACGAGTGGCCCCGGCGAGCAGCGAACCCACTAGCGGGAGACGGCTCACTCCTCGATCTTTCCGTCGCGAACCGTGATCGTCTGGTCGGCGTGCGCCGCGGCCTTGTTGTCGTGGGTCACCATCACCACCAGGCGCCCATCCCCTTCGTGGGCCACCTCGGTCAGCAGTTGGAGAATCGATTCGCCCGTGTGGGAGTCGAGGTTGCCGGTCGGTTCGTCGGCCAGCACGATGCGCGGGCTCATGATCAGCGACCGCGCGATGGCGACGCGTTGCATCTGCCCGCCCGACAACTCCGACGGACGATGCTTGGCCCTGTCGCCCAGACCGACCCGGTCCAGCAGCGCGATCGATTCGGCCTTCGCCGATCGCAGTGACCGCCCATCGAGAAGCCTTGGCAGCGCGACGTTCTCCCACGCCGACATGGTGGGGATCAGGTTGAAGAACTGGAAGATGAAGCCGACCCGATGCCGCCGGAACTCGGATTGCTCGACCTCGGACAGGGCCGCGAGATCAAGACCGTCCACCACGATCTTTCCCGAGTCGGGTACGTCCAGCGCCCCCAGGACGTGCAGCAAGGTGCTCTTGCCCGCACCGGAGGGGCCGACAATGGACACGAAACGACGGCCTTCGAGGGTGAGGTTCAGCCCGTCGAGGGCGCGCACCTTCTGCTTGCCCATCTGATACTCGCGCACCAGGTCGGTCGCCTCGACCATGAGCCTCGGCGGTTCGGCGACCGCGCCGTGTCCCCCACTTCGGTCGGGGTGTGGACCCTGCTCACTCACTCCACTGTCCGGAGGCGAAGAACTCATCCAAAATCCCCTCTGCCCGGCCCAGGTCCAGTCCGTTACCTGCAAGCCATTCGTCGTTGTAGTAGGTCCCCGAGTACCGATCACCGCCATCACACAACAGCGTCACCACGCTGCCCGCCTGCTTGTTCGCCCGCATCTCGGACACCAGTCGCAGGGCGCCCCACAGGTTGGTCCCGGTGGAACCACCGACTCTCCATCCCAGCACGTCGCTGGCTCGGCGCGCGGCCGCGATACTTCCCGCGTCCGGTACCGACACCATGCGGTCGATCACCTGCGAGATGAACGACGGTTCCACCCGCGGACGGCCGATCCCTTCGATACGCGACGACCGCGCGCCACCCGCCGGCGGTTCCGCGCCATCTCGATAGGCCGGATAGAAGGCCGAGTTCTCGGGGTCCACCACACACAACCAGGTGCGGTGCCTGCGGTAGCGGATGAACCGTCCGATCGTTGCGGAGGTGCCGCCGGTGCCCGCCCCGACCACCACCCAGGTCGGGACCGGATGCTCTTCCTGCGACAGCTGACTGAAGATCGACTCGGCGATGTTGTTGTTCCCCCGCCAGTCGGTGGCCCGTTCGGCCATCGTGAACTGGTCGATGAAGTGCCCGTTCGTCTCGTCGGCCAGTCGCTGCGCCTCGGAGTAGACCTCGTCGGACCGATCCACGAAATGGCAACGGCCGCCCTGGCGTTCGATCAGCGCGATCTTCGCCGGCGACGTGGTCCTGGGCATCACCGCGATGAACGGCACCCCGATCAGCTGAGCGAAGTATGCCTCCGACACGGCGGTGGACCCGGACGACGCCTCGATCACCGTGGTGCCCTCGGTGATCCAGCCGTTGCACAACGCGTACAGGAAGAGCGAGCGTGCGAGGCGGTGCTTGAGCGAGCCTGTGATGTGGGTGCTCTCGTCCTTCAGATACAGAGAAATCCCAGCCGAGCCCGCGCCGTCTTCCCACCGCGACCACGCGGGGAGCGGAAACCGCAGCAGGTGGGTGTCGGCGCTGCGGGTGGCGTCGGCATCGATCAGCCGCACGGCATTGTCGACCCATCCGCGGTCGGACCTGCGGTCGATGTCGTGCGTGCGTGCTCCCCCATCGGCAGAGGTCATGTCATTCCCGTCTCGTCACACACTCGACGAACCGGAGCCACCGTCGGACTCGGGCCGTCCCTCGCCGCGCAACCTGGCGTTGAGGTTCTCGCGCTGAGCCTTGCGGCCGGCATCCACGGTCGCGATGCCGACATTGACGCGGTCACGCAGTCCACGGAACAGGACCATTCCCAGGGGCAGCGCGATGATCACCGCGAAGAACGCCGCAACCAGGATCGGGACGTCCACACCCACCGCGCGGCCGAGAAGATAGATACCTCCTGCCAACGCGATCACCAGGGCGATCCGCGCAACGGTGAAAGCAAGCAGATCGAACGCGAGACGGCGGCCTGCCCCCGGGCTCGGTTCCACGGCCGGAGCCGTTTTCTTCGCCGACGGCGCGCGCCGGCCGCCCCGCTTGTCGTTCTTGGATCCGCCTGCGCCGTCAGGTCCGGTTCCGGCTCCGGCTGCTTGTTCGCTCACGAACTAGACCTTACTTCTCTCCGCACCGACCCGAAACGGGCGCCTTTGCGATCCCTTTACCAACAGCTGACCGTTCGAATACCTGGGGTTTCGGGTGTAACCATGAGGTCGCGGTGACTCGCGGATCGTCGCGGCCACCGACACCCGCAGGACTCTTCGCGACCCGCCGAAACCTCCGTCAGGAGTCACGGCGCGGCCGATGTGAGGCCGGACTCGATAGGAGCACAAATGACGTTTGCAAGCCCCCACGGTGCAAACATGCCGAACTCGGGTATCAACGGATCTGCAGCAGGTATCGCCCCGCCGACGCTGAGTCCGCAGGCGGCGAGCCAGCACACCCTCACCCCCGGCCAGGTCGCCGCCATGTTCAACGTCAATCCGAAGACTGTGGCGCGTTGGGCCAGTTCAGGCCTCCTGGGGGCCATCCGCACCCCGGGCGGTCATCGCCGTTTCCGGGAGTCCGACGTGGTCGCCCTGCTCAATCGGCGGACTCCCGCAACCGGCAGCTGACAACCGACTCAGGCCGAACCGCAGGCAGCTCAGGCGATACCGCAGGATCGCGCCGAACGTAGCGGTCCACACTCACCACGCCTGGCCTCTCACGAGCCTGCCTCCCGTAGCCTGGAGGGCACGGCTTTGATTTCGGAGGTGCCGACATGATTTACCTACTCGCCATCATCGGCTTGCTGGCACTCACATACCTGGCATGGCGTGCGTTCGGCCCTGACGCCCCTGCGATGCCGGGGCAATCGGGTGATCGCACGCCGGGTCGTCAAATTCGTCGCGGACCGGTCGGTCCCGACGACGATCCTGAGTTCCTCAACGACCTCGACCGCAAGGCCCGAAATAAAGATCCCAAATTCCAAGCCGATGGTGACGACAAACCCAGCGCCACCGACCAATAAATTCCGGTTGGGCTACTGACCTGCACAACTGTCCAAAGTTTGTTGAACCAACGTCCAGGTTCTGCTGGTTGAGACCAGCGTTTTCGGGCGTAAACATGTGCACATTCTTAAGTAAGTCAACCCTTGGTTCGGTGTGCTTTTCTGGGTACCCATTTTGCGAACTTTAAAGGTAGAGTCTCGGTCTAGTTCGATCCTGCAATACCGCCGGGGTCAAATTAGAGGTCTGGGAGATAGAGAAGTGGCAGCTGTACAAGATGGAAAGAGCTTTGCCGAGCACCTGAATGAGCTGTTCAGCACCGTGCGCGACGAAAACGGAATTCCTTACACCGGCAAGAAGATCGCGCTGAAGGCGAACCAGCTGGGATACACGCTCAGCGATGCGTACATCTCGCAGCTTCGTACGGGCAAGGCCAAAACCCCGTCGTTCCGCACCGTCGAGGCGATCTCGCGAGCATTTGAGATCAGCGTCACTTATTTCCTGACTGATCCCGACGAAGACCTCAAGCGGGTCGAGCAGCAGCGCGAGTACGTCCAGATGGCCGCCGAGACCGGCGCCCACCTGGCCGCGTTCCGCCAAGAGGCCATCTCCACCGACACCCTCGATGTGGTCATCGAGCTACTCAAGGTCGTCAAGAAGCAGCAGGCCGACCGCGACGAGTGAGCATGGTCCGGCGGACCCTCGGGTCCGGCGGTCCACCTCGGGTCGGGTCAGAGTCCGGCGTACGAATGTAGGCCGGACACAACCAAATTGATGATGAAGAGGTTGAACAACATCGCCACGAAACCGGCGATGTTGATCCACGCGGCGGCGGTGTTGCGCCACCCTGCGGTTGCGCGGGCGTGCAGGTAGGCCGCATAGATCACCCAGGCGATGAACGACACCGTCTCCTTGGGATCCCAGCCCCAGAATCGGCCCCATGCCGCCTCGGCCCAGATGGCTCCGCAGATCACGCCGAGCCCGAAGAGGGGGAAGGCGAAGACCACGGTCTTGTATGCCAGTCGATCCAGGGTCTGCGCGGGTGGCACGCGTTGCAGGATGCGTCCCCAGAACCGGTCGCTCGGGTTGGGGTACTTGAGCTTCAGCAGGTACAGGATGCTCGCGACACCGGATACCAGGAACACCCCTGAACCCGTCGCGACGATCGAGACGTGGATGGCAAGCCAGTACGACTTCAGGGCGGGCACCACCGGGGCGGCGTTCGTGTACAGGTAGGTGCCTGCGATAAACAGCAGGATCACCACGGGCAACAGGACGAACCCGAGCAGCGGCCGGTACTCGCGTTTACGGAGCACGAACAGGGCGGCGACCATGCCCGCCGCACACGAGATCGAGACGAACTCGTACATGTTGCCCCACGGAGCGCGACCGGTCGCGAAACCACGAAGGACGATCGACCCGATCTGCAGGGCGGTCGCGAGCAACACCACGCCGAACGCCATCTTGGCCAGCCGATCACCGAGCGGCGCCTTGGCCGCCGTCTCGAGCTTGCCCGGGGTGCGGACATCCGACGCGGGCACCACGGTGGGGCCGGCGCCTGCAGCGACGAGTTCAGCCGACTTCTCGACGACCTGTCGCTTGCTGGCCAGCGCGGCCAGGAACATGACCATCGCCAGTACGTAGACCGTCAGCGCGGTCCCGAAGCACAGATCCGAATATCGGGACAGCGTCTCGTTGACGTCCATCGCTCACCTTCCGCAGCCGATCGCTACTTACGCGTGTTGCCCTGTGTGGCCTGGTTGCCGGACGCAGGCGGGGTGATCCCCAGCAGGTCGGCGACCATGTCGGGGAAGCCCTCTCCCCATCCGGCCTGGTCGGTCCGGGCCAGCCCGGCCATCTCTACTACACAGCGTCGCACATCCAGAGTAGAGGTCTCGGGCCGATTGTGAGAATCCGGTCCGTGAGCGGAATCGCCAGCCTGATCTGCGGCATCTGCGGGCGCCCGCGCACCGGCATCGTCAAGGCTCGTACCCGCGGCCAGTGGTGTGATCCGAGCCCAGACACGGCGGCGCTTGATCAACAGCGAGACCAGCAGCCCCGCCAGCATCGCGATCGACGAACCGAGGACCCAGTTCTGGGCAGGGTCGTGGGACACCTGCATCGACACCCAGCGCTGATAGCCGTCGAAGGAAACGGTGGTGCCGTTCTCCAGGGTCGCCTTCTCTCCCTGTTGGAGGTTGACCCGCTCCTTCTTGAGCAACCTCCCCTGGTTGATGAGGTTGACGTCCAGGCTGAACACATTCTGCGGACGGCCGGTGTCGAGGCCGGTGTCGCCCTGATAGATGTCGACGGCGACGGCGGGGTTCTCCGGTAGCGGGAACGACGACGTCATCAGGCCGCCGTGGAACACGGCCGTCGGCGCGAACAGCCCCTCGATCGCTATCTGGTTCTTGCGCCGCTCGTCCTCGTTCGGGTACAGCCCGGCGGGGGTGTCGAACCGGGCCGCACCGCTCGACATCATCGTCTGCAGTTCGTTGGGCTGGAACGGCACGGTCTGCGAACGGGTCTCGCCGTTCGGGAAGGTGACGGTGAAGGTGGGGGCGAAGCCGTTGCCCAGCAGGTAGATCCGGTCGCCTGCGATCCGTAGCGGATGGTTGACCTTGACCTCTGCGTCTTTCCAGGTGTCGCCGTCGATGTCGTCGCCGACCTGGTACCGCACCTTCGAGCTGTAGTCCTCGGGCTGGCCGGTGGGCAGGAACTTGGCCTCGAACGAGTCGACCTGCATGCAGAACTCGTTGAGATTGGTGCCGTCGACCAGGTTGCCGGCCCGGAACGAGTCGTAGACCGCCGTGGAGGTGTTGCACAGGCCTTCGTCGCCGTTGGCCACCAGGATGCGGGTGCCCTCGTAGCCGTACAACTTGCCGGCCGCGATCGAGACGAGCAGCGCCAGGAGAGCGAAGTGGAAGACCAGGTTTCCGAACTCGCGCAGGTAGCCCTTCTCCGCGGAGATCTCGGTGACGGTGACCACCGAGCCGTCGGCTTCGGTGCGCTGCGTGGTCCGGGTGGTCTTACGCCATCCGCGGAGTCCGTTGTTGATCCGCTCCGCGATGGCCTCGGGGCTGCCGTCCACCTCGTGGCTCTCGTGCCGCGGCAACCGTCCGAGGTTGCGCGGCGCGGCCACCGGCCGCGCCCGAAGGGACTTGGCGTGCTCCACCATGCGCGGGGTGAGGCATCCGACCAGGGAGATGAACAGCAGCGCGTAGATCGCGGTGAACCAGACACTGCCGAAGACGTCGTACATCTGCAGTTTGTCGAACAGCTCACCGAAGAAACCGTGGTCGGCGATGTACTGCTCGGTCTTCTGTTCGTTGAGGTCGCGTTGTGGCAGCAGCGCGCCGGGAACCGCGGCCAAGGCGAGGAGGAACAACAGGGCCAGCGCGGTGCGCATGGACGTGAGCGAGCGCCAGAGATTACGCGCGGGCCACAGGAGGTAGCGCTTGATCGGGCTGGGCGGTGGCACCTTGCCCGGCTGCGGTGCCCTGGTGGCGGTGGCGGTCATATCGGCAGCACCGTGTCGGTGACGAACATGTCGCGGACCCAGACGATGAACTGATCCCACAGTCCGGTCACCAGTGCCACGCCCACGACAACCAGTAGTACACCTCCGAAGATCTGGATTGCCCGGGCGTGACGGCGCATCCAGCCCACCGCACGCAGAGCCCACGCGGAGCCGAAGGCCAGCAGGACGAACGGCAACCCGAGCCCGAGGCAGTAGAAGACGATCAAGGTGACCCCACGCGCAGCCGTTGCACCCTCGGTACCGCTCGCGGTGGTGATGACGGCAGCAAGCGTGGGACCGAGGCACGGTGTCCAGCCGAGTGCAAACACTGCGCCGAGCAAGGGTGCACCGACGAGATTGGACACCAGTCGCGGATGAAACCTCGCGTCGCGCTGCAACATCGGGATCAAACCGATGAACACCAGCCCCATGATGATGGTGACGACTCCGCCGATGCGTTGCAGCAGTTCACGATTGACGATGAACGTGCTCGTGATCCCGAAGACCGATGCGGTGGCGAGGACAAACACCACCGTGAAGCCGAGGACAAACAGCAGCGCTGCACCGGTGACCCGAAGTCGCCCGGCCTTTCTCGACTCCTTGGGCGACATCGCCGGCGCCTCCGCTCCGACGAGACCGGCAAGGTAGGAGAGGTAGCCGGGCACCAGCGGCACCACGCACGGCGAGGCGAAGGAGACGAGACCGGCCAGCACACACGCACCGAGAGCCAGCAACAGTGGGCCGGTCGAGACGGTGTTGGAGAAGCTGTCTCCCACACCGGCGAGCGTTGCCGTGCTCTGGGCTCCGGCGCTCAGCATCATCGACGTCATTGCTGCGGCGCACTCTCGGCGGCGACCCGCTCGACGACAGGCTGCAATTCTTCGGCGGTGATCGCCTTGAGGAACACCGCGGCCGCGCGGTGGTCGCGGTCGAGGACGAGGGTGGTCGGAACCACAGATGTGGGGGTGGTGAGCTTGGCCAATGTGCGGCCGGGGAAGTCGAAGATCGACGGGTAGGTGACGCCGCGGTCCTTCACGAAGTCACGCGCCGTGCTCTTCTCGTCGCGCAGGTCGATACCGAGAAAACTCACGCCCTGGGCCTTGGTGGCTTCGTACACCTGCTCCAGGGCCGCGGCCTCGCCGCGGCACGGGCCACACCACGAACCCCACACGTTGATCACCACGACCTGTCCTGCGAAGTCGGACAGGTTGATGGTCTTGGCGTCGTCGAGCAGATCCTCGCCGGAGATGGCGGCCACCTTGCCGCGGTCGGCGGGAGGATCGTAGAAGATGACCGTCTTGCCGCCGGGCGAGACGAACTCGAAGGTGTCGCCCTGGGCGACCGCGTCATCGCCGGTGCTGCACGCCGTCATCACGAGCAGGGTCACCAGGCCGAGGACGGCCAGTAGACCCAGTCGCCATCCCAACGGGGCCAGTACGCGCGCAACACTGCGCCCGCGGCCGAGTTGGCCCCCATTGTCGTTCGCCGTCAAGATGTTCCGTTTTCCCTCAAGCTCCTGTGGCGAGCGGATCAGATGATCCGGCCGGCTCGGAGTACACGATGTCGACGAGTGCATCGCCGTCGTACAGAAGGCTGGTCAGCGACGCCAGCGAACACTGCCGCTTACGCGGGTCGTGCCAGAGGCGCTGGCCCTCGAGGAAACGGCGCAGCGTGTAGACGGGCAGCTGATGGCTGACGCACACGGCCTCATGGCCACGAGCCTCCTCGCGCGCCTTGTTGGCGACGGCGAGCATGCGGTGCGCGAGCTGGATGTAGGGCTCGCCCCAACTGGGGGTGAACGGGTCGCGCAGTTTGGGCCAGTGCCGCGGCCGACGCAGAGCTCCGTCGCCAGCCGAGACACGCAGGCCCTCGAAGGTGTTCTCGGCTTCGATCAAACCCTCGTCGGTGATGATCTCCAGGCCGTGCGAGGCGGCGATGGGAGTGGCCGTCTCCTGCGCACGCTGCAGCGGCGACGCGAACACATGAGTGATGTCGTGGTCGGCCAGGGAGTCGGCGACCTTTTGCGCCTGGGACGCGCCCAGCTCGGAGAGATGAAAGCCCGACAGGCGTCCGTAGAGGATGCCCTCCGGGTTGTGTACCTCGCCGTGCCGCATCATGTGCACGATGGTGCGCTGCTGCATCAGTTCTCCTTCCGAGCACGTGCAGCCGCGGCCGCAGCTGCCGGTAGTGCGTCGGCAATGACACCGAAAGCATCCCCGTCCAGCGCCGCGGATACAAACCAGGCTTCGAACGCGCTGGGCGGCGGGTATACCCCGGCGTCGAGCAACGCGTGGAAGAACGGCGCAAAACGCCAGGTCTCGGTGTTCTTCACGGCCGCGTAGTCGTTGATGGCGGCATCGGGTCGCGTGGTGAAGAAGACACTGACCAGGTTGCCTGCGAACTGGACGCGGTGGCCGACTCCCTCCGCGGTGAGCGCCTCGCCGATCAGGGAACCGAGCTGTTTGGAGTTCGCGTCGAGTGCCGCGTACACGGAGTCGTCAGCATGGCGCAGGGTGGCGAGACCGGCCGCCACCGCGACGGGGTTCCCGGACAGGGTGCCGGCCTGGTAGACCGGGCCGGCGGGCGCGAGGTAGGCCATGATGTCGGCGCGGCCACCGAAGGCAGCGGCAGGCAGGCCGCCGCTCATCACCTTTCCGAAGGTGTAGAGGTCACCTGCGACACCCTCGAGGCCGAACCAGCCGGCTTTGCTGACGCGGAATCCCGTCATCACCTCGTCGATGATCAACAGGGCACCATCGGCCGACGTGATGTCCTTGAGACCCTGGTTGAAGCCGTCGACCGGGGCCACCGCGCCCATGTTTCCTGCCGCCGCCTCGGTGATGATGGCGGCGATCTGACCGGGGTACGCGGCGAAGGTCTCGCGGACTGCGTCAAGGTCGTTGTACGGGAGCACGATGGTGTCTTGTGCCTGCGCGCCGGTGACGCCGGGTGACGTCGGCAGTCCGAGGGTCGCGACGCCCGAACCCGCGTCGGCCAGCAGCGCGTCGACGTGGCCGTGGTAGCAGCCGGAGAACTTGATGATCTTGCTGCGACCGGTGAACCCGCGGGCCAGCCGGACCGCGGACATGGTGGCCTCGGTGCCCGAGTTCACCAACCGGACCTGTTGCACCGGGTCAACTCGCGCGATGATCTCCTCGGCCAGATCGATCTCGGCCTCGGTGGGTGCACCGAACGACAAACCTGTGGTCGCGGCTGTCTGCACCGCCTCGACGACGGCCGGATGGGCGTGACCGAGAATCATCGGCCCCCAGCTGGAGACAAGGTCGACGTAGCTGTTGCCGTCGGCATCGTTCAGCCGGCACCCGGAGGCACTGGAGATGAATCGGGGTGTACCCCCAACCGAGTTGAAGGCACGAACCGGCGAGTTGACCCCGCCGGGTATGGAGCGTGAAGCGCGCTCGAACAGCTGGGCGGAACGGTCGGTGGTGTGCGGCACGATCTCCAGTGTGGCAAATGTCCTGATGTGACCCCGGCCATGGATGACTTACGCTGCTCCGGGGTGCTGCTGGGCCGGGGGCTTTCATGGGGGAAATGTTTGCGGTCGGCGAGGTCGACGCAATTGACACAGTGGTCGAATTCGGCCGGCCCGAACGGCGCTGAACCCAGAGTGTGAATCATTGGCCCAACATCGCCCTGAAAACTGACGGATACGGCAGGGGCGAGGGAGTATTGCCCTCGAAGTCCCGTATGTCAACAGTTTTGAGGGCGGGCAGGTGCTTGCACCTGGGAATGGTGGGCCCGGGGAACGCGACCGGGGAGAAACGTTCTACCCGGACCCACCAAGTTCTGCCTCAGCCGGCGGTCTTGTGCTCGTAGTCGTCGATGGCGGCGACCTTTCCGGCCGAGGCGCTTTCGGGGTCGAAGGTGTAGTCGAGCCACTCACGGGCCAGCCGGCGGGCCAATTCGAGCCCGACCACCCGCTGTCCGAAACACAGCACCTGTGCGTTGTTGCTGAGCACCGACCGCTCGACGGAGAAGCTGTCGTGCGCGGTCACCGCCCGCACACCCGGCACCTTGTTGGCACTGATGGCCACACCGAGCCCGGTGCCGCACACCAGCAGCGCGCGGTCGGCCTTGCCCTCGGCGACCATCCGCGCGGCCGTCACGGCGACGTGGGGGTACGCGGTCTGGTCGTCGGCACCGACACCGACGTCGACGACGCTGTCGACCCTTCCGTCGGACTGCAGGTCAGCCTTCAGGGTCTCCTTGTACTCGTAGCCCGCGTCGTCGGATCCGATGACGATGCGTAGTGCGCCGTAGTTCTGTGAATCGGTCATGAGTGAGATGTCCTCTCATCGCTTGAGTGCCCTGCGCCCACGAGGGCACTGGTTCGGTCGGCGATTGCCTGCACCGACAGGGCCAGTGAGATCGCGCCGGCATCGGGTGTCCCGACGCTGCGTTCGGCGAGGGGCCGGGCACGGCCGACTTTCGGTCGTAATCGAGCTGTGGCCTGTGCGGACTCGTCGGCCACCACTGCGGCGGCCGACCAGGCCTCGTGCCAGCCGACGCCATCGGCAGCCTGTCGTTCGATCTCTTCGACAAAGGGCCCGAGCGCGTCGAGCATCGTCTTGTCGCCGGGCGCAGCACCGCCGAGATCGACGAGTGCCTGATACCCGTCGCGCAGACCGGCACCGAGCAGTGCGGTGTCGGGTGAACCGGTGTCGCCGAGCCGGGCGCCGAGTGCACCGAGCAGCGCACCCCACAACACACCCGAGGTGCCGCCTGCCTTTGCGGCCCAGGCTTTTCCGGCGGCGGCGAGTACCGATCCGGCACCCGCCTGAGCGGCTATGGCCTCATCGGCCGCGGCGACAGCGGCCGAACTGCCCTTGACCATTCCGCGGCCGTGGTCACCGTCGCCTGCCACGGCATCGATGCGGCCGAGTTCCGTCTCGGCGCCGGCCACCGCATCGGCAAGAGCGTGCAATGCCTGTCCGACCACCTGTCCGGTGCGGCGACCCGCCTCGTCCGAGAGAGATGCCAACGCGGGGGCCGCGGCGACCACGACTTCATCTGTCTTCGAACGTAACTGCGCATCACCCATCGACGGGCCGACGTGGTCGCCGGTCATCTTCCGGTAGGCAGGGGTGTCGGCGGGGGCCGTCCAGAAACGCTCGAGGTCGTCGTCGAGCCACATCACGGTGAGCGAACAACCGGCCATGTCGAGGCTGGTCACCAGCTCCCCCACCTCGGGATCGATCAGGGTGTACCCCGCCTCGCGCAGCAGCGCCGACGCCGTGGACCACACCACGAACAGTTCCTCGTATTTGGTGCGGCCGAGCCCGTTGAGGATCACGGCGATCCGCTTCGAGTCGGTCGTGGGAGCTGCGGCCAGCACGCCGTCGACCAGTGTGCGGGCCAGTTCCTCGGCTGTCGGCATCGGCTCGTCGGCGATGCCGGGTTCACCATGGATGCCGAGGCCCACACCCATCTTCCCGGCCGGGACGGTGAACAGCGGGGCATCTGCCCCGGGCATCGTGCATCCGTCGAAAGCGACACCGAGTGTGCGCGTCGCGTCGTTGGCCCGGCGGGCGATCTCGAGGACGCCCGCCATGTCCCGGCCGGCATCGGCCGCGGCACCGGCACACCGGAACACCGTGAAATCGCCTGCGATGCCTCGCCGTCGGGACTCTTCACCCGCCGGTGCACTGGCGACGTCGTCGGTGACCGCGAGGTAGTGCGCATCGATTCCCGCGGCCCGCAGCTGCTGCACAGCGAGCCCGAAGTTCATCACGTCGCCCGCGTAGTTCCCGGTGGTCAACAACACGCCGGCACCGCCGTCGGCAGCGCGGGCCACCGAGGTGGCCTCGTCGGTGGACGGCGAGGTGAAGATGTTGCCCACCACGGCCCCGTCGGCGAACCCCGGGCCCACGACGCCGCAGAACGCGGGGTAGTGACCGGAGCCGCCGCCGACCACCACCGCGACCTTGCCCGGTGGCGTCCGGTGCGCACGCACCACTCCCCCGGGTACGGCCGCGACGTACCGGGAATTGGCATCGCAGAAACCCGCGAGCATGTCCTCGGAGAACCGCGACGGGTCGTTGAACAACCGGGTCATCGCAACCGCTCCCCGCCATCGGCGTCGAAGAGGTACACGCGCTCGGGTGGGGCGCCGATCTCGATCTTCTGGTCGGTGGTGAAGTGGTCCTCGGCGGGCGTCTGTACGACGATCCCTTCCTCGATGCCACTGATCGTGCAGGTGGCCAGACCGAACTCGAGGAGATGCTCGAAGTACGCCACCGACGCCGACACGGTCGGATCACCGGCGGCCCGGACAACCGAGCAATCCTGCGGTCGCAACCCCACCGACACCCGGGTGCCATCGGCGATCGGGCCACGCACGGTGGTCGCCAATCGCCCTGCACCACGCCCGATCTCGACGAAAACAGTCTGGTCGATGGTGCGAGTGACACCGCGCAGCACGTTGATCTGCGGTTCGCCCACGAACTCGGCCACGAAGAGATTGGCCGGGTCGTCGAAGACCTCGTCCGGCGTGCCGAACTGCTGGATCACGCCGTGGTTCATCACGGCGAGACGGTCGGCGAGCGAGAGCGCCTCGACCTGGTCGTGCGTGACCACGATGGTGGTGTATCCGAATTCGCGCTGCAGCACCTTGAGTTCGCGGCGCACCCGTTGCCGGGCCGATGCGTCGAGGTGGCTCAGCGGCTCGTCCAGCAGCAGTACCGGTGGGTTGCGGACGAGCGCTCGCGCCAGCGCCACCCGCTGCTTCTGACCACTCGACAGGCTCGCCGGCCGAAGCGGCAGCAGGTCTTCCATCTCCAGACGACTGGCGATGGTCTCCACCAGCTGGTCGGCCCCGGAAACCTTGCGGGCCTTGAGGCCGTACGCGAGATTGTCGCGGATCGACATGGGCGGGTACAAAGCGTAGCTCTCGAACCCCACGCCGATGCCCCGCTTGGCTGCGGGCAACTGCGAGATCTCTTTGTCGCCCACCTTGATCGAACCGGAGGTGACGGTTTCCAGACCGGCAATCATGCGCAGGGTTGTCGTCTTGCCACAGCCCGAAGGACCGAGCAATGCGACGAGTTCCCCTGGGGCGATGGTCAGGTCGATGCCCTTGACCGCCTGGAAACTCTCGCGGCCGCGGGCCGAGTACGTCTTCACCAACTTGTCGAGGGTCAGGCTCTTGGCGACGTCAGACGACACCTGACTCGGGGCGGGGATGGTCGTCGAGCTCACCGGGTTGCCTCCATTTCCGATTGCACGTTCGATATCAGCCGCACGCTGTCCGCGCCGGTCTGCTCGGCGTCGAACACGTGGACATCGCGGGTGGCGACGGTGAGGCTCACCTCGGTGCCTTCCGCGAAATGTTCGCGCCCGCTGGACAATGCGATGATCTGCCGTCCGCACGAGTCGATGGTGAGCTCCACGTTCCGGCCGAGTCGTTCGGCCAGCATCACCCGACCGTGCAATTGCATCGCATCGTCGGGGATCCGCTCGCCGCGACCCAGCACCTTCAGATCGCAGGGCCGCAGTCCGACGCGCACGCGGTCGCCCGACGACGCCATCACGCCATCCGGCACCCGCACCCTTCCCGATCCGTCGCCCAACCGAGCGGTCGGGCCATCGATCACAGCGTCGACGACGTTGATCTCGGGTTGCCCCAACGACTTCGCCACGAAGGTGTCGGCCGGGCTGCGCCAGATCTGCTCGGGCGTGCCGACCTGGACCAGTTCTCCGTCGCGCAGCACCCCGATGCGATCACCGAGCGCGAGCGCCTCCTGGTAGTCGTGCGTGACGTAAATGGTGGTGGTACTCGACATCTGGCCGAGTTGCTTCAGCTCGGCACGCATCGCCGCGCGGAGCTTGGCGTCGAGGTGACTGAGCGGTTCGTCGAGCAGGTAGACATCCGCCGGTCGCACCAGCACCCGGCCGAGCGCAACACGCTGTCGCTGTCCGTTGGACAGCTCACGGGGAAAGCGCTCGAGCAGATGGTTGATGCCCAGTGTTGTGGTGACCTGATCGATGCGCTGCTTGCGTTCGGCGTCGGTGTACTTGCCCGTCCGTCCCGACTTCAACGGCGACTCGAGGTTCTGCGACACCGTCTTCTGTGGATACAGCGCGTAGCTCTCGAACGCCATCGCCACGTTCCGGCGGTAGGGCTCCACCAGTGTCATGTCGACGCCGCCGATGTGCACCGAACCGGCATCGACGTCGACCAGACCGGCAATCGACTTGAGGGTGGTGGTCTTTCCCGCTCCACTGGGTCCGAGGATGACGAAGAACTCGCCGTCCGCGATGTCGAGGGACAGGTCCTTGATGCCGACCGTCTTGCCGTAGTTCTTGCTGAGGTTGTCGAGCCTGAGAGTGCTCATGCTTTCACCGCTCCAAACGAGAGACCGCGGACGAGGTAGCGCTGAATGGTCAGCGCGAGGATCAGCGGGGGCAGCGCCGCGATGACCGCCGCTGCCGCGGTGAGGTTGTAGTAGGCCTGACCGCCACCGCCGAGGAACTTGGTGATCGCCACCGTCACACCGGCATTGCTGTCGGCGAGGATCAACGGGAACACGTAGTTGTTCCAGGCGAAGATGAACGCCAGCAGTCCGGCGGCCGCGATGCCCGGACGGACCAGCGGCAGCGCCACCATCACGAACGCCCGGGACCGGGTGTAGCCGTCCAGCAGGGCCGCTTGCTCCAGGTCTTCGGGCAGATCCTGGAAGTAGGAACGCAGGATCCACACCACCAACGGCATGGTGACCAGCTGCAGCACCCAGATCATTCCGACGTTGGTGTCGAAGAGTCCGATCTGGTTGTAGATGACGAACAGCGGGACGATCACCATGAGCTCTGGGGCGAACCGGAACGAGAGCATCTGGAACATCAGATCCTCACTGCCGCGGTACTTCCACCGGCCGGCCGCGTAGGCCGCCGGGATACCGATGACCAGCGACACGATGACCGCACCCCCGCAGTTGATCAGGCTGGTCAGCAGCGATGCCTTGAAGTCGACGCTGGTCAGCTCGGTTCCCTTGTTGGACAGCACCGTCGAGAAGTTCTCCAGGGTGGGGCTGAAGGAGAAGTAGGTGCTGGTCTGCTGCTCGGTGTTCTTCAGCGAGAGGATCACCATCCAGATGATCGGGAACAGCGAGAAGATGAACCACGCGATGAGGGTGAGGTCGGCCGCAACCGATCCGACGGTGAAACGTTTTTGACCGGGCAAGAGTTCACGCGCCATGTCAGGACTCCGCTCCCGCAGCTCGTCGCTGCGCCTTTCCGAGCACGCTGACGAGAACGCGTGCGGTGATGAACACGATGATCCAGAGCAGCAACATGTAGGTCGCTCCACGGGAGTAATCGAGATTGATGATCGCGTCCTCGAACGCGCCGATCTGCAGGGTGCGGGTCGAGACGCCGGGGCCGCCCGCGGTGAGCACGTAGATCGCGTCGAACACCTTGAGGTTGTCCATGAACCGGAAGATGACGGCCACCAGGATGTATGGCCACAGCATGGGCAGCATCAGTTTGCGGAACATGAAGAACCAGTTGGCACCGTCGACCTCGGAGGCCTCGAACGGCTCCTTCGGCAGCGAGCGGATGCCCGCGAGCACGAGGATCGCGACAAAGGGCGTGAAGATCCAGACGTCGACCAGGATCACCGACCAGAGCGCATTGGTGCTGGACAACCAGTCGAAGGTGTTCCCCAGTCCCAGAACGTGATTGAGGATTCCGAACTGCGGGTTGAACATCAGCTTCCAGATCACGCCCGCGATGACGGGTGCGATCATCAGCGGCAGGATCAGGACCTTCTCGAAGATCTTGCCGATGATGCTGGAGCGGTTGAGCAACAGCGCGAGGCCCACGCCGAGGACGGTCTCGACCGCCGTGGCGACCACCGCGAACACCCCGGTGACCTGCACGCTCTGCCAGAAGATCTGGTCGCCGAGCACGGAGGCGAAGTTACGGAAACCGACGAACACGGGATCGGGGTTGACGGCTGCGTAGTTGAGCACCGAGTAGTAGGCACCGACGAAGAACGGGTACAGGATGCCGATGACGATGACGAGTGCGGGGAGCGAGAGCAGGTAGGGGCGCAGCCGTCGGCGCCAGGTCGGCACCTCGACCGGTTTGTCCGCACGGACAGGCGGCTGGCCCGAAACACCATCCGTCGTCGCCTTTGACGCTTGAGTGGTCATTGGTTCTTCTCTCTCCGTTAGAGATTCACTTTGGAGGTGTTGGTCTTGGCCAGACTGTCCAGCCGGGACTGGGCGTCGTCGCCGCCGTAGATGTCCTGCAACGCCACCGCCCAATCCTTGGTCGTGTCGAAGAACTTCTTCTGCGGGGTGAACTGGATCTTCGAGGAGCCGATGACCGTCTCGAAGGTCTCGAGGTAACCCGGCTGATCGGCCGCGATCCGCTTGAACGTGCTGTCGAACACCGACTTACGGACCGGGTCGGCATAGATGCCGCCTTCGACGGCCTTGTTCATCGCCTCTTTGCCGGTGGCCCACTGCATGAACAGCCAGGCGGCGAGCTTGTTCTTGGACAGCGAGTTCATCGCCCACGTCCAGGTCCAGAGGTTGGTGTTGTAGTTGCCGTCCGGTCCCGCGGGTCCGGGGTACCACCCGAGGTTGCCTGCCTGCGCGCTGGCGCCGGGCTTGTTCTTGGGGTACGTGGCGCTGTCGGCGTCGTACACCATCATCGCCTTGCCGTCACCGAGGTCACCGGTGGCGTTGGGGTAGTCGTACGTCGTCCACGACGTGGGTCCGGCCTTGTGCTGCATCTCGATCCACTTGCGCGTGAAGTCGACCGCTTTCGCGGAGTTCATGCGGGCCACCAGTTCGTCTCCGTCGAGCGTGTAGTCGACGGCGCCTTCACGGGCGTATTGACTCATGAAGCCGGGATGGATGGTCGCCCACGACTTCGAGCCGCGGGTCGCGATGCCGTAGCGGTTCTCCGAGCGATCGGTGAGATCGATGGCGAGCTGGATGAAGTCGTCGAAGTTGTCCGGCAGCGCGATCTTCCGGCTGTCGAAGTAGGCCTTGTTGTAGGCCACCACGTTGTTCTCGAACCCCCAGGGGATCGCCCACTGACCGCCGGTGCCGAGCGGGCTGCCCAGCTCGAAGTTCCAGCGGGTCGAGGTGCGCAGGCCTTCGAAGATGTCGTCGAAGTCGTACTCCTGGCTCGTGGCTGCGCTGTTGCCCAGCCACGGGCCCAGGTCCTCGATCCATCCGGGCGGGCCGTATTGCCAGATGAAGTAGGCACCCAGCATGAAGACGTCGTGCTTGCCCGTGCCGCCGGCGAGTTCGGTGTTCAACTTGGTGAAGTAGTCGGCCTCGGGCACGAGATCGACGTTCACCTTGATGCCGGTGAGAGCGCTGAACTCGGACAGCAGCGGCTGGAATGACTGCTGGTAGGGGTGCGGTGTCTGCAGGATGTTGAGCGTGGTGCCTTCGGCTTTCCGCCAGTCGAACGAGCCCGAGACCGCAGCGGCACCGTTCTCCGCATCAACTCGACCACCCACGCCGCAGGCGCCCAGGATCGGTGCTGCGGCAGCGGCCACACCCACCACGCCGAACGCCCGCAGCAGGTTTCGACGGGACATCGGAGCGTTGACCGAAAAGTTCTCATTCATGGATACGTCTTTCGCTCAGGCCGGGATCAAGGAAACCTTGACCGACTCTTTACCGCTGGCCACTAGGTCCAATCCGCGCTGGAACTCGCTCAGCGGCAACTGGTGGGTGCAGATCTCGTCCATCGGGAGAACCCCCGACTCGATCATGCGGATGGCTGCGGGCCAGCAGTACGGACCGAGGTGCGCACCGAGGACGTCGAGCTCTTTGTCGTCGCTGATGATGCTCCAGTCGACGGACACGTCGCTCCCGAAGACGCCGTACTCCACGTACCGGCCCAATTTGCGCAGCAGGTTCAGTCCCTGCGGGACCGCCGACGGGTGCCCCGTGGCTTCCAGGTACACATCGGCACCGTAGCCGTCCGTCAGATCCTTGATCATCGCCACCGCATCCTCGGTCGCGATGTTGATGGTGAGGTCGGCGCCGCACCGCTTCGCGAGTTCGAGCTTTTCCTCGGCCATGTCGAGGGCGATCACGCGAGCGGGATTCTTCGACTTGGCACCTGCGATCATGCCCAGGCCGATCGGTCCGCAGCCGGCGACGACGACGGTGTCCTCGAAGGTGATCTGTGCGCGCTCGACGGCGTGGAGTGAGCACGACAGAGGCTCGGCGAATGCAGCGTGGTGCGCAGGGATGTCCTTGGAGACCTTGTGCACCAGCGCTTCTCCGGGATAGACCATGTACTCGGCCATCGCCCCGGGTGTACGGCGCTTGAATCCGTAGAGGTCGTGCGGCGCGCACATGTGGTACCAGCCGCGCTTGCAGTACATGCACTCCCAGCAGGGAACGATCTGCTCGGACACCACCCGGTCGCCCACCGCGATCCCCCACCGCTCGGCGGCGTCGTCGTCGAGTGAGACCACCGTGCCGACGAACTCGTGACCTGGGATCACCTCCGTCTCGGCCCATGCGGGACGATTCTCGTCGCCCCAGAACTTCGCCGCACCGTGGTAGCACTTGAGATCACTCGCGCAGATACCCACTGCTTCGACCTTGATCAACGCCTCACCGGGGCCGGCGACCGGTACCGCGACCTGCTCCAGGCGGTAGTCCTCGGGTCCATGACAGACAACTGCCTGCATCTTCTCGGGTAGTTGCTCACCCATTAGCCAACTCCTCACCGGCCGAGGCCGCGTTCATTTTGCTGTGTTCCGGGTCACGTTAGCGCTTCCTGATACATATGTACAGAACAGATGTTCACGAGTTTTCACCGCATGAACAAATGTGCAGTGCCATAATCGGCGGGATCGCAGTCACCGACGGAGGGGTGTGCCTCATGGCCAACCAGACACGCAGGTCGGCGGCCTCCCCGTCGGCCGATGCGGCGAACGGGTCGGATTCCGGCCACTTCTCCGCCTCGCTGGTCTATGCCGCTGCCCGCCTGTACTACACCGAAGAAGCCACTCAACTCGATGTCGCATCACAGCTCGGCGTCAGCCGCGCAACCGTCAGCCGGCTGCTCGCCGAAGCCCGTCGCCGGGGCATCGTCCGCATCGAAGTGATTGCGCCACAAGACTTCTTCGACGCCGACCTGGAGACCAGCCTGGCGGCAGCACTGCACCTCGACAGGGTCTATCTCAGCAGCCCGCTGCCCCCGCCCACCCCAGCGCGCCCGACCGTGGAGGTCATGGGATCGGTTCTCGCTCCCGCGGTGGCACGCAGCCTCCGTGACGCGAATCTGCTGCCGGGCGACGTACTCCTGGTGTCTTCGGGCCGCACCGTCTACGAAGTGGCCCAGTACGAGATGGCCGAACTGCCCGGCGTACTGGTGGTTCCGACCGTCGGCGGCAACGACCAACCCGAGCCGTGGTACCAGACCAACGAGATCACCCGCCTCGTCGCCGGTAGGATCGGCGGCCGCCCCAACTACCTCTTCGCGCCTGCCCTGCCCGGGCCCGATCTGCATGCCTCGCTGACCGCCGACCCCAGCATCCAGCCGGTCCTACGACTGTGGTCGCAGGCCCGCTGCGCGCTGATGGGCATCGGCGCACCGCCTCTGTTACGTTCTGACATACCGCAATTCGTCCCGACCGGCTCGGCGTCGCTGCGCTCGGCCGTGGGGGACGTGTGCTCGCGCTTCTACGACCGCGACGGCCGGGCCGTCGATTTCCCCGGACGCGAACGGCTCATCGCCATCGAACTGGACCTGCTCAAGCAGGTGCCGATCGGCATCGGTGTGGCGGTCGGCAAAGACAAGGTCGACCCGATCGTCGCCGGGGCAGCCGCGGGCTTCTTCAACCAACTCGTCACCGATCCCGCAACCGCCACAGCAATCATGGAGAGCTTATGACCACCCCGACTGCCGATCCGACCACTCTGCGCCTCGACGGCAAACGCGCGCTGATCACCGGCGCCACCAAAGGAATCGGCGCCGATATCGCGGCCACGCTCGCACGCGCGGGGGCCGACCTCATCCTGAGCGGACGCAACAAGGTCGAGCTGGACGAGGCCGCTGCCACCCTGGGCCGTGAACACGGCACGCGCGTTGCCACAGTGGTCGCCGACCTGGCGGACACCGATGGTCCCGAAGCACTCGCGCGTGCCGCCGCAGATGCGTTCGACGGCTTGGACATCCTGATCAACAACGCCGGGATCTCCTACCCCCATTCGGTTCTCGACCTCGACACCGAGCAGTACGACGCCGTGCTGAACGTCAACCTCCGAGCTCCCGCCCTGCTGGCCGCGCGGGTGGGCTCGATCATGGTCGAGCAGGGCACCGGGGGTTCCATCGTCACGGTCGCCTCGGCTGCCGCCCTGGCACCGCTGCGTGAGCACTACTCGTACTGCGCCTCCAAGGCCGGATTGGTGATGGCCACCAAGGTACTGGCGCTCGAACTGGGCGAGTACGGGATCCGCGCCAATTCGGTGTGCCCCACCGTCGTACTCACCGAGATGGGTCAACGCGTGTGGGGTGAGGAGACCAAAGCTGCGCCGATGCTGGCGCGGATCCCTCTGGGCCGCTTCGCGATTCCCCAGGAAGTGTCGAACACCGTGCTGTGGCTGGCCTCGGACGCGGCATCGATGATCTCCGGCGTGGACCTCCCCGTCGACGGCGGCTACACGATGGGCTGAGCGCTACAAGCCGGCACGACCGGCTCAGCCGCGGTGGACCCGACCACCAGCTCTCAGCGGCCGTCGGTCATGCGCGCCAGATGATGTACCTGATCTGCCGTTGCCGGATACAGTTCGCGCCACGTCTGATACAGGTCGTCGTAGAGTGACGCGACCTTCGGGTCGGGAGTGATCTCCCGGGCGAGCTTGGTCCAATCGGTCTCCGGCGCAACGAGATCAACCGCGATCGCGGCGAGGAGAGCGTCGCCGTAACTCGCGCCGATCGTCTGTTCGGGGACCAGCTGGGTACGGCCGGTGATATCGCTGAGCGCCTGAGCCCACACCGGGCTGCGCAGCCCGCCACCCACCGCGACAGTGCGTTTGGCGGTGTGCGCGTCATCGAACATCTCGAGGATCTGCCGGATACCGAAGGAGATCCCCTCGTACGCCGACCGGAACAGATGTCCACGGTTGTGCCGCAACGTGAGCCCGGCGAACACGCCACGCGCATCGGGATCGAACACCGGAGTACGTTCTCCCGCGAGATACGGCAGCAAGAGCAGCCCCTCGCTCCCCGGCGGCACCGCCATCGCCTCGGACGTCAATTCGTCGAATGAGGCGTTGCCGGTGACCGATTGGAGCCACGAGATCAGCCGACCGGCGGTAGACGTCCCGGCAGCAAGTGCGAGGGTGCGCTCCTGGACGCCGGCCGTGGTCCACAGCGCAGGGTCGCTGTGGAACTCGTCGATGATCTGGATCAGGAACATCGTCGAGCCGTACATCAACATCTGGTCACCCGGCTGACGCACACCCACCGAGAACGCCTCGGCGAAAGCGTCGACCGTTCCCGCGACCACCGGGATGTCCTCCGGCAGTCCGGTTTCCTCCGCGCCGCGACGGTGAACAGTGCCCACCACCTCGCCCGGCCAGCACAAGCGTGGCATCGGAATGTCGACGCAGATCTGCTCAGCCCACTGGCGGTGCCACTCGAAATCCTTTATCGCATAGAGCGGGTCGCACTGGCTGGCCGTGTGGTGATCCATCACGTACTCACCGGTGAGTTTCGCGGCGATGTACGAGTTGGACCCATACCAGCGCGCCGAGCGCGCCCACACCTCAGGTTCGTGATTGCGCACCCACAGCATCTTGGGCCCGACCGCCTGACTGGACAGCAACGTCCCGGCATCGGCGAGGATCTGTTCGGCGCCCAGTTGTTCGGTCAACTCGGCGATCTCCGCGCTGGCCCGGGTGTCGACGCCGTACAGAATGGCCGGGCGGGTGGGCCGGAGATCGGCGTCGCAGAGAACCAGGCACGGGCCGACCCCGCTGACGCAGATGGCGACCACATCACCGTCTGCTGGTTTGGCGGCCATCAGCGCGGAGCTGATCGTGCAGATCTCCTGCCACCACACCCGTTCCGGGTCGACCTCCACCCATCCCGGCCGCGGCATCGACGTCTCGTGGGGGACCGTCTCGGTGGCGAGCACCGTTCCCCCGGCGTCGGCGAGAACCCCTTTGCTGCTTCCGGTGCCCATGTCGATTCCGATGACGAGTTCCACCTGAGTCAGCCTATCGGCCGCACATCATCGTCGTCACCGGGTTGGCGCTTGCTGACAGGGTTCATCCTTACCGGCCGGATCACCGAGTCCCCAAGACTGACAGCAACTTCAACTTCTCGTAACTCTGTGTGCCGGGGACAGCCGTATAGACCAAGAGCACATGCGACTGGGTTGGATCGAGCAGGGTCTGACAGGTCAACTCCAAGTCGCCGAGCTCAGGATGTATGAACTTCTTCACGCCAGGGGGGCGTAGACCGACCTCATGCCTATTCCATACCTGCCGGAACTCGTCGCTTTGCTCGAGCAGCAGATTGGATAAGTGCGCCGCATAGGAATCGGACCCTCTGAGGGTGACTACCCCGCGCAGGCCCGACACCCACAGACGGCTGAGAAATGGGTGTTCCTCGGGTGCGTAGAGCCCGCGGCTGTCGGGATCGGTGAACCAGCGATATCCGATGCTGCGGGCTGGGCCGCTGTAGGCGGTGAGGTCACCGGTGAGCGCCTCGCCGAGCGCGGTCTGCCGCAACGTCTCGCCGAGTTCGGTGACTATCTCGGCAGGAGTGTCGTGCAGGCGGTCGAAGATGCGCTGCAGACCAGGGCTGATGTGCTCACTTCCCGGGCCGCGCGTGGGCGGTTGATGTCCGGCAAGCCGGAACAGATGGTCACGCTCTTCAATAGAGAGATGCAGGCCCTGCGCGATGGCTGCGATCATCTGCTCAGACGGCTGCGGTCCGCTCTGGCGTTCGATACGCGCGTAGTAGTCGGTCGACATGTGGCACAGCGCCGCCACTTCCTCTCGCCGCAATCCGCTGGTGCGCCGGCGCGGACCACGCGGCAGTCCCACATCCTCGGGCTGTAGCGCCTCCCGTCGGCGACGCAAGAAGTCCGCCAGTCCAATCCGATCGATGACCACATCGCCTCCAAGGTTCGCCTTCTTCCTACCGCGCGCAGCACGGTCTATCCACGGCTTCGCGATCAGTGGATAAACGGGCCCTGCCCAAGGCGGCCGGGACGCGCGACTGTGAAGGAACCACCAGAGCCCAGGAGAACAACACATGCCACGCGCAGCTATCGACATCACCATCCCCGACCTGTCCGGCACCCGCGCTGTCGTCACCGGAGCAAGCGACGGCATCGGGCTCGGCATCGCCACCAAACTCGCAGGTGCCGGCGCCGAAGTGTTGCTGCCCGTACGAAATCGAGGCAAAGGCGAGGCCGCGATCGCCTCAATCCTCGAAAAGGCGCCCGCCGCAAACGTGTCGCTACGGGAGCTCGACCTGTCTTCGCTTGCTTCCGTCGAGGCTCTGGGCCAATCCCTACGCGAGGAGGGCCGGCCGATCCATATCCTCATCAACAACGCCGGCATCATGACCCCGCCCGACCGGCAGAGCACCGTCGACGGATTCGAGATCCAGTTCGGCACCAACCATCTCGGCCACTTCCGACTCGTCGCTGAGCTGTTATCGCTCTTGAGCGCGGGCCACGCACGCGTGACGTCGCAAATCAGTGTCGCGGCCAACAGCGGCTTCATCAACTGGGACGATTTGCAGTGGGAACGCTTCTATGACGGCATGAAGGCCTACAGCCAGTCGAAGATCGCGCTCGGCCTGTTCGGCCTCGAACTCGACCGGCGTAGCCAAGCCGGCGGGTGGAACATCACCAGCAACCTGTCCCACCCAGGTATCGCCCCGACGAACCTGCTCGCCGCGCACCCCGAACTCGGCCGCGATAAGCAAACGGTGGGCCGAAGGGTCATCCAGGCACTCTCCGAACGAGGCATCTTGGCCGGGACGGTCGACACAGCCCGGCTACCAGCGCTGTACGCTGCGACCTCTGCCGACGCCGAACCTGGCGGCCTCTACAGTCCGAACGGACTCGCGCACACCAGCGGTGGCCCCGGAAGACAGAAACTCTTCTCACGACTGCGTGATCCCCAGGCGGCCAAACGAATCTGGCAGGTCTCCGAACAGCTCACCAAGCCATTCGCCCAGTAGCGGCGATGGGCTGTGCAGAGCGCGGGGCTCGTGCAGGACTGTACTGAAACGACCGGGTCAGCGGGGGTCGGACAGGAGGATCAGCAGCAGTTCGGCGCGGGTTCGTGCGTCGGTGAGGTCGACGCGCAGAAGTTGCTCGATGCGGTCCACCCGGTGGCGAAGGGTGTGCCGATGCACACCCACCGAGGTGGCGGCGGCTTCCCATTGTCCGTTCGCCAGGAGGTATCCGCGCAGCGTCTCCACCAGGGCGCTGTCGTTGCGTCGGTCGTGATCGAGCAACGGGCCCAGGACCGATTCGTGCGCTCCGCTGAACGCCTGGCGAACCGGCTCGAGCGCCAGCACCGACCCCTGTGCGGCCAGGTCGACCACCTCGCCGTCCCCGGCCACCGCACATCCGAGCCGAGCCTGACGGACCGAGTCGCTGATGTCGTCCACCGAGACCACCGTGCCCAATCCCGCACGGGCCCCTTGCCTGCCCACCATCGCGAGCACCGATTCGGCGAACGAACGTTGGTCCTCCCCGCGAAGGAGCACCACCACCTCCGGACCGCTCTGGTCGACGAACACCGGGCGCCAATGGTTCTGCAATTCCACCGCCACCGCCGTGGCAGCCTGCTGTGCACCTCCCACCCCGGAGTACTGCGCGACGGCGATCCGCACACGCCCGCCCCGGTCGGCTGCGCGCAATACGATGTTGCGCGCTGCCGCGGGCGGCGGGCCCGACATGGCCAGTGTCAACGCGTCGGAGTTCAGCGCCTGCTGGTCGCGCATCACCTGACCGGGTTTGGCGTGTTCGAGACTGAGCAGCGACGTCGCGTGACCCACCAGTACCCGCTCGAGATCACCGAGCGGGGTTCGGCCGATGACCGCAAGGTGCCCGAAGACGTTGCCTGCCACACTGATCCGCTGCACTGTGATCACCCGGTCGCCGGTCAGGGTGACGCCGCTGGCCGCCGCGGGGTCACGTCCCACCTGCGACCGCACCGACTCCAGATCCTCGGTGGACACCGGTTGTGGCCGTGCACTCACCAACTGCTGATCACGGTCGAGCAGCACCACCGTCTGCTCGATGGCATCTGCCAGTTCTCGCACCACCGCCGGCATGCCGCCGGCGATGATCGCGCGGGTGATGCGCGGCTGCGTGTGCGACGCGCGGACGAATTGGTCGAAGCGCTCTGCGGCGATGTGGTCGAGCACCGTGCGCGCGATGGCAGAGAACGGCACGGGCAAGGGGACTTCGAGAAGCGGCAGGCCCACCTGATCGGCGGCCTCCACCAGATCGGCAGGCACGTCGTCGAAGCCGAGGCCGACACCGAAACCGACACCTGCGACTCCCACCCGGTCCAGCAGCCGGACGTACTCGAGGCGCCCGGCCGTGGTGGGAGGCAGGCGCAGACCGGTGGTGAGAAGCAGCTCTCCGCCGGCGAGCCACTCGTGCGGGGCAGGAAGTTCCGAACTCAGCGCGCAGTCGATGTCGCGGTCCTGACCAGCGGCTCCCCCGATCAGCCGCAGATCGAGGTCGCGTTGACCCAGTAGCCAGCGGACAGTGGTGGTCAACCGCTTCACCTTCCTCCTCGGGGCCCAGCCCCTGGCTGCAGACCAGCACAAACACGCCGACCGTTGGACAGAGTGTACCGATGGGAAGCAGACCATGGACATTTTGTCAGGTCCGCAACCACATCGATGCGGCGAACACTGGCAACCATCACCTGCCCCCCATCGATTCCCGAGCCACATCGACCCCCGAGCCACACGACCCGAGTCCGATCCGACCCGAGTCCATCCGACAGAGAGTGACCGCGCGTCATGCCCGAGATCCTGAAGAACTACATCAACGGCGAGTTCGTCGCGTCGTCGTCCACCGAGACGATCGACCTGATCAACCCAACCGACGAATCGGTCGTCGGTACGTCGCCGGTCTCGACCACCGCCGACATCGACGCGGCCATGGCCGCTGCGGCCACCGCCTTCGAGACCTGGGGTAAGACAACCCCGAAGACCAGACAGACCGCTTTGCTGAAGCTGGCGGATGCCATCGAGGCGAACTCCGATGCGCTCGTGGCCGCCCAGGCACGGAACACCGGGCAGCCGGCCGATCAAATCGCCGACGAAGAGGTGACCGTCGGCGCCGACCAGATCCGGTTCTTCGCCGGTGCGGCGCGCCTCCTCGAGGGTAAATCGGCCGGTGAGTACATGGAGGGGTTCACCTCGTACGTGCGGCGTGAACCCATCGGCGTCATCGGTCAGGTGACCCCCTGGAACTACCCCCTGATGATGGCTTTGTGGAAGATCGGACCTGCAATCGCCGCCGGGAACACGGTGGTGCTCAAGCCTTCTGACACCACTCCCGAATCGACGCTTGTCCTGGCCTCGCTGTCCAAGGGCATCCTGCCCGACGGAGTCCTCAACGTGGTGCTCGGCGACGGTGGGACGGGTGCGTCCATCGTCGGACACAAGACCCCGGGCATGGTGTCGATCACCGGGTCGGTCCGGGCCGGCATCGCCGTGGCGGTGTCCGCCGCACAGCAACTCAAGCGCGCACACCTCGAACTGGGCGGCAAGGCCCCCGCCGTAGTGTTCGCCGATGCAGACCTCGACAAGGCCGTCGACGGCATCGGCGAGGCGTCGTTCTTCAATGCCGGCCAGGACTGCACGGCGGTGACCCGTATCCTCGTGCACTCCTCCATCCACGACAAGTTCGTTGCCGCGCTCAGTGAAAAGGCCGACGCGACAACGGTTCCTCCGCTGAACAACATCAACCATTTCACCAAGGTGACGTCGATCCTCGACTCGATCCCCTCGCACGCCACCGTGGTCACCGGCGGAAAGCGCCGCGGTGACAAGGGATTCTTCATCGAGCCCACCGTGATCACCGGAGTCCGCCAGACCGACGCGCTGGTGCAGGAAGAGACGTTCGGCCCCGTGGTGACCGTGCAGACCTTCGAGGACGAAGCCGAGGCCATCGCGCTGTCCAACGACGTGAGCTACGGCCTGGCCTCGAGCGTGTGGACCACCGACCACGGCACCGCCAACCGGATGACCGCAGGTATGGACTTCGGCTGTGTGTGGGTCAACTGCCACATCCCGCTGGTTGCCGAGATGCCACACGGCGGGTTCAAGAACTCCGGCTACGGCAAGGACCTGTCGTCCTACGGGGTCGAGGACTACACCCGCATCAAGCACGTGATGAGTTCGGTGGAATGACCATGACGACAACAGCAGCGGTCTCCTACCGCCTCCCCCAGCAACGCACACTCGTCACGCCAATCCCCGGACCTAAATCCCTTGAACTGCAGGGTCGCCGCGCGATGGCCGTCGCCGGCGGCGTGGGCTCGACAGTGCCGGTGTACGCCGCCGACGCCGACGGCGGCGTGATCGTCGACATCGACGGCAACTCGTTCATCGACTTCGGGTCGGGGATCGCCGTCACGAGCGTGGGCGCCAGCAACGCGGCGGTCGCCGAAGCGGTTGCCGAGCAGGCACGGCATTTCACCCACACGTGCTTCATGGTGACGCCCTACGAGGGATACGTCGCGGTGGCCGAACGACTCAATCACCTGACACCAGGTGACCATCAGAAGCGCACCGTGCTGTTCAACTCCGGCGCCGAGGCGGTGGAGAACGCGATCAAGGTGGCTCGGTTGGCCACCGGACGCGACGCGGTCGTGGCGTTCGACCACGCCTACCACGGCCGAACCAACCTGACGATGGCGCTGACAGCCAAGACCATGCCCTACAAGTATGGTTTCGGACCCTTTGCCCCGGAGGTCTACCGAGTACCCGGGTCCTATCCCTTCCATGACGGACTCGACGGTCCGGAAGCGGCGGCCCGCGCGATCTCGATGATGGACAAGCAGATCGGGGCAGATCAGCTGGCCGCGATCATCATCGAGCCCGTGATGGGCGAAGGCGGCTTCATCGTGCCCGCCCCCGGATTCCTTCCCGCACTGGCAGACTGGGCCGCCTCGAACGGCATTGTGTTCATCGCCGATGAGGTGCAGAGCGGATTCGCCCGCACCGGTGCGTGGTTCGCCAGCGAACACGAGAACGTGGTGCCCGATCTGGTGACGATGGCCAAGGGTATCGCCGGCGGTATGCCGTTGTCCGCAGTCACCGGGCGCGCCGATCTGCTCGACGCAGTGCATGCCGGTGGTCTCGGAGGCACGTACGGCGGTAACCCGGTGGCCTGCGCAGCTGCACTTGCCACCCTCGACGTGATGGCCGAACTCGATCTACCCAGACGGGCAAGGGAGATCGAAGAGATCGCCGTCGGACGACTGCGGGCGATGGCCTCGGTCACCGACGAGATCGGCGACGTCCGGGGACGAGGAGCGATGCTGGCCATCGAACTCGTGCAACCGGGTACGAACACGCCCAATCCGGAGCTGACCAAGGCTCTGGTGGCGGCCTGTCTCGCACACGGTGTGGTGTTGCTCTCCTGCGGTACGTACGGCAACGTCATCCGGCTCCTGCCCCCGCTGGTGATCGGTGACGAACTGCTCAACGACGGGCTCGACGTACTCGAGAACTGCCTGCGCGATTTGACCGGGGTCGACAGGAGCAGCGCGTGTCCACTGATCCGGTAGCCGGCCGAACCGAGGCCACCAGCCATCCCCTCGACCCTTTCAGCGCCGACGAATTCCGTTCGACGGCAGCACTACTCGCACGAGACCACGGCGTCGCCGAGGGCTGGCGGTTCCATTCGATCGAGCTGCTCGAGCCCAGCAAACAAGCTCTGTCGGACCACGCGACGGGAGGCCCGCGGCCCCCTCGCAAGGGAATCGTCACCTGCTCGGACACGACGCGCAACGCCACCTACAAGGCGGTTGTCTCACTGACCGAGGATGCGGTCGAATCCTTCACCCACATCCCCGGCGTACAGGCGAACTTCACCGTCGACGAGTTCGAAGAATGCGACCAGGTGCTGCGGCGCCACCCAGATGTCATCGCTGCCCTGAAGAAGCGCGGGATCACCGACCTCGGGCTGGTGTTCATGGACACCTGGACCTATGGCGACGCCGTGGCCCCGGACAAGTACCGGGACAGGCGGCTCGGGTGGTCGGACACCTGGCTCAGGTCCGAACCGGGAGCCAATCCCTACGCCCACCCGGTCAGCGGACTGCACTGTGTCATCGACCTCAACACGATGGAACTGCTCGAGATCGAGGACAACGGCGGCGTGGATCCGCCGAATGTCATGGGCGAGTACGTGCCCGGCCGGATCCCAGAGCGTATCCGGGCCGAATCCCGCCGACCGCCACTCAAGCCCCTGGAGATCACCCAGCCGGACGGCCCCTCGTTCACCCTCGAGGGCAACAAGCTGACCTGGCAGAACTGGTCGTTGCGCGTCGGATTCAACCACCGCGAGGGCATGACCCTGCACGCCGTCACCTACAACGACGGTGGCCGCGATCGCTCGGTGGCCCATCGGCTGTCGTTTGCCGAGATGATGGTGCCGTACCGAGATCACTGCGAAGACCATTACCGCCGAACAGCATTCGACATCGGCGAGTGGGGCCTTGGCTTCATGACCACCTCGCTGGAACTCGGCTGCGACTGCCTCGGTGAGATCCGTTACCTGGATGCTGTGCTGCACAACAGCAAAGGCGAGCCGTACACGATCACCAATGCGATCTGCATCCACGAAGAGGACAACGCGGTCCTCTGGAAACATGTCGATCACGACGCCGGCGCGGAGGTTCGCCGAATGCGCCGGCTCACGGTGTCGTTCCATGTCACCGTCGCCAACTACGAGTACCTCGTCTACTGGCGCTTCTACCAGGACGGCAACATCGAGTGCGAGGTGCGCGCCACCGGAATCATGGTGACCACCCCGATCGCACCCGGCGCGACGCACCCGCACGGCACCCTGGTGGACGAACGCACGTATGCACCGTTCCATCAGCATTTCCTGGTCGCCCGCCTCGACCTCGACGTGGACGGGACCCAGAACACCGTCTACGCCAGCGAAACCGAGATCGAGCCGATGGGTCCGGCCAATCCCTACGGCCTGTCACTGGTGCAGCGCAACACCCCTTTAAGAACCGAAGAAGAGGGCAAGCAGGACATGAACTGGTCCACCCAGCGAGCGTGGAAGGTGGTGAACACCAACACCACCAACGGACTGGGCACCCATCCTGCCTACAAATTGGTCCCCGGCGACGCCATCCCTGCCATGTTCGACCCGGCCTCACCGGTGTTCGCGCGCGCCGAGGTCATCGGCCATACCGTGTGGGTCACCCCGAACAGTCCCGACGAACGTTGGCCTGCAGGTGAATTCGTGAACCAGTCGGCCACCGACAAGGGGCTGGGCGAATGGACGAAGGCGAACCGCAGCATCGACAACACCGACGTGGTGCTCTGGTACACCTTCGGCATCCACCACATCACCCGGCCCGAGGACTGGCCGATCATGCCCGCCGACACGGTCTCGTTCTGGCTCAAGCCATTCGGCTTCTTCGACCGCAACCCATCCCTGGATGTCGCACCGAGCCCGAGCGCGCATTGTCACCCCACATCATCCACATCGCTCGAATCATCTGGAGGACACTGTCATGACTGATCCTGTTGCCGACTTCCGCGAGCTCCTCGACCAGGTCCCCACGGGTCTGTGGATCGGCGGGGCTTCGGTGGACGCATCCGACGGTTCCACGTTCTCGGTGGACGACCCGGCCACCGGCACGTCCCTGGTCCGCGTGGCCGATGCCACGCCCGACGACGCGAACACCGCCCTCGAGAGCGCGCTCGCAGTGGCGGACGAGTGGGCTGCCACCGCGCCGCGCAAGCGATCGGAGATCCTGCGCGCCACCTACGATTTGGTCCAGGACCACGCCGACGACATGGCGACGATCATGACCCTCGAGATGGGCAAGGCACTGCCCGATTCGAAATCCGAGATCACCTACGGCGGCGAGTTCCTTCGGTGGTTCGCCGAAGAGGCCGTCCGGGTCTCGGGCCGCTTCGCCCCGTCGCCGGGCGGCTCCGGACGGATCATGGTGACCCACGCCCCCGTCGGGGTGGCGCTGGCGATCACACCGTGGAACTTCCCACTTGCCATGGGCACCAGGAAGATCGGTCCGGCGCTGGCCGCGGGCTGCACGATGATCGTCAAGCCCGCCCAGGAGACCCCGCTGACCATGCTGTACCTCGCCAAGCTGCTCGGCGAGGCAGGACTTCCCGGTGGTGTGCTCTCGATTCTCCCGACCAGCAAGGCAGCCGACGTCACCGAGCCGCTGATCGCCGATCCCCGCGTACGCAAGATCAGCTTCACCGGGTCCACCCCGGTCGGCCGGAGCCTGCTCGGACAGGCAGCCGAGAACGTTCAGCGGACGTCGATGGAGCTCGGTGGCAACGCACCCTTCCTCGTGTTCGACGACGCCGATCTGGACAAGGCGGTGGAAGGTGCGTTCGCAGCGAAGACCCGCAACGGTGGCGAAGCCTGCACGGCAGCCAATCGCTTTCTCGTCCAGGAAGGTATCGCCGAACAGTTCACCGCGGCGCTGACGGCGAAGATGGAGGCCATGGTCCTCGGGCCCGGCTACGACCCGAAGACCACCCTGGGCCCGATGGTCAACACCAAACAGCAGACGTCCATCGCGAAGGCTGTCGCGGCCGCGGTCGCGGATGGGGCCCGGGTGCGCCTCGGCGCCGATCCGGAGAACCTGCCGAGCTCCGTCACGCCGGATACGTCGACCGATGACGCGGGGTGCTACTACCCAGCGACGGTTCTCGACCAGGTGCCGGCAGACGCGGACATCGTGCGAAACGAGATCTTCGGTCCCGTCGCCGTCATCAGTACGTTCACCACCGAGGACGACGCCATCGAGGCCGCGAACTCCACCGAATACGGCTTGGCTGCTTACCTTTACACCCAGGACCTGGACCGGGCGCTGAGGGTGGCCGACAAGATCGAGTCGGGGATGGTTGGGATCAACCGAGGCGTGATCTCCGATGTCGCGGCACCTTTCGGCGGCGTGAAGCAATCCGGGATCGGGCGCGAGGGTGGATCAGAGGGCATCTACGAATACCTGACCACGAAGTACATCGCACTGACGTAGTCCGGCAAACACGCAGTGACACACACCGGATCGGCGACGCCGTCCGGGAAAGGACATCATGCAGCTCATCACTGCCCTGACGGCGCCGCCGTCACTGTGCCGGGACACCGACTCAGGGCGTGCACCGATACGGGTGGGTCTGGTGCAGCATCGCTGGCAGCCCGACACCGATGCCCTGCTGGCCGAACTCGCCCAGGGCGTCGAGATGGCCGCCGACACCGGGGCGGGCCTGGTGTGCCTGCCCGAGATCACCCTGCTGCGGTATCCGGCGTTCGTCCGAGGTGGCGCGAACCCGGGCGAGTCCGCCGAGGATCTCGACACCGGGCCCACATTCGCCTTCGTCTCGGCAATGGCGAGACAACACAACATCTTCCTGCACGCGTCGCTGTACGAGAAGAACTCGACGGAGAACGGAACCACCTACGACGACGGCCTCGGGTTCAACACCGCCATCCTGGTCTCACCGACCGGTGAGCTGGTGGCCAAGACACGCAAGATCCACATCCCCATCACGGCCGGCTATTACGAGGACACATACTTCCGGGCAGGACCCGCCGGACCCGACCCGTACCCCGTGCACTCGCCGGCCGGGCTCGACGCCACCCTGGGGATGCCGACCTGCTGGGACGAATGGTTCCCCGAAGCCGCACGCGCGTATTCGCTGGCCGGGGCCGAGATCATCGTCTACCCCACTGCCATCGGCTCCGAGCCCGATTTCCCCGACTTCGACACCCAGCCGCTGTGGCAGCAGGTGATCGTCGGAAACGGGATCGCCAACGGCACCTTCATGGTGGTGCCCAACCGCACCGGGAACGAAGGCGAGATCACCTTCTACGGTTCGTCTTTCATCTCCGACCCGTACGGCCGCATCCTTGTCCAGGCGCCGCGCGACGAACCTGCCGTGCTGGTCGCAGAACTCGACCTCGCCCAGCGCCGGGACTGGCTCACACTGTTCCCGTTCCTGAAAACCCGGCGGCCTGACACCTATGGTCGTCTTGTCGATCCGGTTGCGACGCACGGCCACTTCGGCGCCGGAGACGTGTGATGTCGCAGTGGCGCATGCCCGCCGAAACAGCTCCGCAAGAGAAAGTGTGGATGGCCTTCCCGGCACCCGGCTATTCACTCGGCGACACCGACGCCGCGCGCGATGAAGCCCGCCGGACATGGGCGGCGGTGGCGCACAACATCTGTGAGTTCGAACCGGTCACGATGCTCGTCGACCCGGACGAGTTGCCCGCGGCACGGCGATATCTCTCCCGCGACGTCGAGATCGTCGCGGCTCCGCTCAACGACGCCTGGGCGCGCGACATCGGGCCCACATTCGTGCTCGACGAGGACGGCACCCTCGGAGCCGTCGACTGGGTGTTCAACGGCTGGGGCGCCGCCTCGTGGGCGCGATGGGACAAAGACCAGCACATCGCCGCGCTGATCGCCGAGCTGTCTGGGGCGCAACGCATCGACTCGCCGATGGTCAACGAGGGCGGCGGAATCGCCGTCGACGGTGACGGCACGGTGCTGCTGACCGAATCGGTGCAGTTGGGCGAGGGCCGCAATGCCACGTGGTCTCGTGAAGACGTCGAGGACGAGCTGCGGCGGACGATCGGCGCCGAGAGTGCGATCTGGTTGCCGTACGGCCTCACCCGCGACAACCAGAAGTTCGGCACCCGTGGACACGTCGACATCGTCGCGGCCATCCCGTCGCCAGGTGTGGTGCTGGTGCACGACCAGCAAGACCCCGACCACCCCGATCACGCGGTGAGCGCTCGGATCAGAGAGGTGATCGCTGCGGCAGAACCCGGGTGGCGGATCATCGACGTGCCGGCCCCCACGGTCCTGACCGACGACGAGGGACCGGTGGACTACAGCTACATCAACCACCTCGTCGTCAACAATGCCGTGATCGCGTGCAGCTTCGACGATCCGAATGACGCACGGGCTGCGGCAATCCTGTCCGAGGTGTACCCGGGGCGAGAGATCCGCACGGTCGACGCGCGGCCGTTGTTCGAGCGAGGCGGGGGCATCCACTGCATCACGCAGCATCAACCGGCCGGCCGTCGGATATGAACCACCTGTCACTGAGCCCCGCCCGATGGGCCGACAGTTCGCCCGCCCGGGACACCACGCCAGCGGACGTTCTGTAGGTTGCCGCGGCACCTGCGGGTAGGGGACCGTGACGCAATGACATCGACCACTCCCCGAACAGAGCCCGTCGCCGACGCGGCGCCCAGCTCGTATGGCAGCAAAGTGCTTGCGGTCGAACCAGGCGGCAACGAGTTCATCCCGCTCGAGGCCCGGCACGGCAAACCGCGCAGCATGTTCTGGACGTGGACCGCGCCCAATCTCGAGTTCGCGACGATCTTCGTCGGGGTCTTGTCGGTGCTTTACTTCGGTCTCAGCTTCTGGCAGGCCCTCGCCGCGGTGGCTCTCGGCAACCTCCTCGGCGCCCTCGCTCACTACGCCCTCTCCGCTCGCGGCCCGCTGCACGGAGTGCCGCAGATGGTTCTTGGCCGCCTGGGTTTCGGCTACCGCGGCAACATCGTGCCCGCCGCGTTCATGACCGTCATGTGCGGCGTCGGCTGGTTCGCGACCAACAGCGTCAGCGGAGCGCTGGCCCTCAACACGCTGTTCGGTCTCCCGTCGGTGCTGGCACTCCTGATCGTCGTATTGGCGCAGACAGCTTTTGCGTTCTTCGGACACAACCTCGTCCAAGGGTTCGAACGCATTGCCGCGCCGCTTCTCGCCATCGTGTTCGTGATCGCCGGCGTCATCATCTTCAGCAAGGCCGATCTCGGCGCACCCGCCACCGACGGCGGCGCCGGACTCGGCGGCTTCCTGCTGACCGTGGGTACGGCGTTTGGTTACACCGCCGGATGGACCCCCTACGCGGCCGACTTCACCCGCTACCTTCCCGCGACCGTGTCCCGGTTCAAGACCGGATTCTTCGCCTCGTCAGGGCTGTTCGTGTCCACCACGGCCCTGATGGCCGTCGGCGCCGCGTCGGTGACGATCGGCTCGGATGCGGAGAGCCCCACCGACGCATTCACCGGGCACCTGCCGTCGGTCGTGGCGGATCTGACGTTGCTGGCCATCGCGGTCGGGGCGGTCGCGGCCAACGCGATCAACCTCTATTCCGGCGGAATGGCTTTTGTCACCATGGGATTCAAGATGTCGCTCGGTATTCAGCGGGCGCTCGTCACCGTGGTGTTCGGAGTCGTGGGATTCCTGGTTGCCTGGTGGGCGCTGGCCGACGCCGCCGAGTCCTATGAGACCTTCCTGCTGATCGTCGCCTACTGGATCGGCCCGTGGCTCGGCATCGTGTTCGCCGACCAGATCCTTCGCCGGAACCGTGCCGTGGCCGCGATGCTGTACGACCCGAAGTACACGAACTGGGGCGGACTGTCGGCGTTCCTGATCGCGCTCGTCGCCTCGGTGTTGCTCTTCAGCAACCAGGAACGATATGTCGGTTTTGTCGCCGAGGCCGTCCCCGAATTGGGAGACATCACGTTCTTCGCCGGATTTGTCATCGCGTTCACCGGATACTTCGTGCTGTCGCGCAGCAAGATTCGTCGCGACTATCAGTCCTCCTGACCGGAGGCCGATCGCACCGCACTGCGGTGCGCGCAGAGGGCCAGCAACACCGACGGGTACGTCTCGGGCGCTGCGAAGTCGAATCCAAGCAGCTCCCGGATCCGTTCCAGACGCTGATACAGACTCTGCCTGCCCAAGTGCAGGGCAACAGCGGATCGTGTTGCGCTGCAACCATGTCGAAGATGCACCTCAAGGGTGTGGGTGAGCTCTGACCCGTGGGTCCGATCCCATTCGACCAGCGGCCCGACAGAGGTCACCAGGTCGTCGCGGACCGCGGCGTCGAGAGTCTCCACCGCGAGTTCGGCCGCGAGCGCGCGAACCGAGGAAACCGCATCGGTGTGACGGGCCATCGCCCGACGGGACCCGGATGCGATTGCGAGTGCTCGCCGTACGGTCAGCAAGGCGTCGGACAGGTCACGGGCGTCGACACGCGCAGCATTTCCCACCACAACCGTTGCCTCACCGACGATTCCGGCGAATGCCGCACATACCCGGGTGATCTGGTCGCGGGCTTGATCGGTCATGGCGAACAGCGCGTAGGAGGTCGCATGTACGTCGGCGTGCAGCGACTGCACGGCCAGCTTCTTCGTCACGGTCGCCGTCAGCTGCGCGGCCATCCGGGGCGCCGGGGCAGAGATCGCCACCGGAACGATGCAGACAGCGCCCGCCGGGTCGAAACCTGCTGCCCGAGAACGCATCATGAGGTCAGGACGGCGATCAACCCGTCGATCGAGCAGATCGGACATCAGAGTGGCCGCGGCCCGATGGCGCAGCCCTCCGAGCTCGCGCGACATCGACAGCGCCACACCCAGCGGTCCGGCACCGAGGTCGAGAAGCGACATCATGGTGTCCGCATCGAGCGACGACGGACCCGCGACCAATGTCGCGATGACCTGGCCGCGCGACTGTACCGGCACCGACGCGGACTGCGCGTCCACCACCTGCCACGCCGAATGGTCGTCGTCCACACCCTCGGCGGCCATCAGCGCATTGTTCTTGCCCAACACCACCAGTGGGCAACCGATGGCAGCCGCGATGGCCTTCACGATCGCCGGGGCACCGGCACCGGCCGCCATGAGCGCGTGCAGCGCCGCGTCGAGTTCACCTCGTCGGCGGAGCACTCCTACTTCGCGCGAAACGATGTCGGTGTTGGCGGCACGGCACAGGTCGATGAACGGGATCACGGTGTGCAGCGCGATCAGCGGTAGTTGCACCGACGAGGCCTCGCGGATCATCTCGTCGGGGACCTCGTCGAAGGTTCTGCCCAATTCCACTGCCACACCGGCGACGTCGCGAGTGGCCAGCTCGCGGATGTAGTGGCGACGCGTACCGGCGTCGGTGCCCGCCAGTCCGAGTCCCGTGGTGAGCAGGAGTTCACCACCTGACAGCAGCGGACCGATCTCGAAGATCTCACTGGAATGCACCCAGCGGACTTCGTTGCCGAGCCGTCCGTGCCCGCTGAGCACCTGCGGATCTGTTGCCGCCAGGTGTCGGTCGAGGACCTCGTGTAACGCCAGAACCATTGTCGCTCGCCTCTCGTCACCGACGAATTGCACGCCGGTAGCCCCCGGTGCCGCGACACTATGTCAGTTGCCCCACCTGCGCACGACGGGCAGCGTTGGTCCCCATGAGCACCTCCATCGACGTCTCGCCCGCAACGCTGCTCGAGACCGCCTACGCCGAAGCCCAGCAGAGTCTGATCGAGGGGGGGATCCCGATCGGGGCCGCACTGTTCGCCGCCGACGGAACACTCCTCGGACGTGGTCACAACATGCGCGTGCAGAACGATGACCCGTCGGTACACGGCGAGACCGCCGCCTTCCGCAACGCCGGGCGGCAACGCGACTACCGATCGACCATCATGGTGACCACGCTGGCGCCGTGCTGGTACTGCAGCGGCCTCATCCGCCAGTTCGACATCGGTTCGGTGGTCATCGGTGAGACCCGGAACTTCCAAGGCGGCGAGGACTGGCTTGCCGACCTGGGTGTGTCGGTCACCGTGGTCGACGACCCACGGTGCGTGGCCATGATGGCCGACTTCATCGACGGCAACCCCGGGCTGTGGAACGAAGACATCGGCGTCGCCGAGGAGACCGACCGATGAGCAGCCCGATTCTCACCGTCGACATCTCACAGTGGCGCCGGGGCGGCGACGCAGCCGAGGCACTGTGCCGGGCGGTCGACGAGAGCCTGCAGAAGGCAGGTTTCCTGCTGGTCACCGGCCACGGTATCGATCCGGCGCTTCCCGCCGACCTCCGAGCGGCCGCGCGCCGGTTCTTCGCTCTTCCTGCCAACGTCAAGAGCCGGTACGCGGTGGCCGTCGGTGGTCGCGGATGGATCGGACCGGGCATGGAGGCCAACGGTTCTGCCGACGGGAGCGAGACGCCACCCGACCTCAAGGAGACCTACAACTGCGGTGCGCAGACCCCGACCGGTGACCCGGTGGTGGACGCCGCGTGGTTCCCGCCGAACGTGTGGCCTGCGGAGGTGGCCGAGCTGGAGGAGTTGTTCACCGAGTACTGCCGTCAGATGAAGCTGCTGTCCGACGATCTGCTCGCACTGATGAGCGCTTCGCTCGGGCTCGATGCCGGACATGACTTCCTCGGCCGGGCCGAGCGAGCCACGTGGACCTCCAACATCAACCACTACCCCGCCCTGACCGAGGTGGGTCGTCCCGAGGAAGGACAGTTCCGGATCGGGGCGCACACCGACTTCGGCACCGTCACCGTTCTCGACCGTGAACCGGGGTCCGGCGGTCTCCAGGTCTATACCGAGGAAGGCGGCTGGGCGGACGCCCCCTACGACCCCGAGGCCCTGACCGTCAACATCGGAGATCTCCTCGAATACTGGACGGGCGGACGATGGCCGGCAGGCCGCCACCGCGTGCTGCCTCCGCAGGCCGACGCTCCCGACGAAGACCTGATGTCGCTCATCTTCTTCTATGAACTCGATCACGATGCGGTGGTGACCCCACTGGGCCCACCGGTCGGTGCAGCACACGGCCAACCCCCGGTTGTCGCAGGTGAGTTCATCATGGAGCGGCTCGAAGCGATCACCGTCACAGCGTCCTGATGCCCGCCCGTACGGGTGCCCCCGAGGGTTTGCGGAACTGCCGGTTCAAAGTCCTTACCCGTGGGTAACATCGGATCCATGACGGCGAACGAAGCGGACACCTTCACGGCAACGGACATCGATCCCGAGGTCCGAACCGCAGATCTACCCGAGAAGCAGACCCCCGAGGAAGACACCGAGCTGCTGGTCGACAACCTGCGCATCGCACTCGACGGGCGTTGGCGGTCCACCCGTGAAGCGGTGCGAGAGCAGCTGAACCGTTCCGAATTGCTACCCGACCCGTCGCTGCCGTTGGACCAGGCCCGTGCTCGCATCCTCGAGATCATGCGTGAACTGGCCGGTCACGGGTTCCCCCGCGCCGGATTCCTGGAGAAGCACGGAGGCACCGGCGACATCGGCGCCTCGATCAGCGCGATCGAACTGCTCGGCTACGCCGATCTGTCGCTGATGGTGAAAGCGGGAGTCCAGTGGGGCCTGTTCGGCGGCGCGGTGGAGAACCTCGGCACCGATGTCCACCACGAGAAGTACGTACCCGGCCTGATCAATCTCGATGTGCTCGGCTGCTTCGCCATGACCGAGACCGGACACGGCTCCAATGTGCAGGCCATCCAGACCACGGCCACCTATGACACCGCCACCGGCGAGTTCGTCGTCAACTCCGACACCCAACTGGCACGTAAGGACTACATCGGCGGCGCGGCAGAGCATGCAAAGGTCGCGGCGGTGTTCGCCCAGCTGGTGACCGGTGGTCCCGACGAGGAACCGACCGGCCGAGGCGTGCACTGCTTTGTGGTCCCGCTCCGTGACGACGACGGCAACGATCTCCCCGGGATCACCACCAGCGACTGCGGATACAAGGGCGGCCTGGCGGGGGTCGACAACGGCCGCATCGTCTTCGACCGCGTGCGCATCCCCCGCGAGAACCTGCTCAACCGCTACGCCGACGTCGCCCAGGACGGCACCTACAGTTCGCCCATCGAGAACGAGAACCGGCGGTTCTTCACGATGCTGGGCACCCTCATCCGGGGCCGGGTCAGTGTCGCGGCCACGGCTGGCGCCGCAGGCCGCAAAGCGCTGACCATCGCGACCCGGTATGCGTTGGTGCGCAGGCAGTTCGAACAGCCGGACTCGGACGACGAGATCGTGATCATGGACTACCTGGCACATCAGCGAAAGCTGATGCCCCTCATCGCGAAGTCGTACGCGCTCGCGTTCGCACAGAACGAGATCATCGAGGAACTGCACGAATTGCAGTCCGCCGAAGACCTCGACGAAGACCGTCAGCGTCAACTCGAAGGCGCTGCCGCCGGCCTGAAGGCGATGACCACCTGGCATGCCTCGCACACCATCAACGTCTGCCGTGAAGCCACCGGTGGCGCGGGCTACCTCGACGAGAACCAGCTGTCGATCATGCGCGGCGACATCGACGTGTTCACCACCTTCGAAGGCGACAACACAGTCCTCACGCAGCTCGTCGCCAAAGAACTGCTGTCGGCGTACGCGCAAGACGTTCGCGGACTCAACACCGTCGGCTGGGCACGGTTCATCGCGGGGATGGCCCGCGACGTGTTCCTCGAGAAGTCCGCTGCGCGCCAGGTGGTCCAGACCCTGATGGACACCTCGGGCGAAGATCCCGAAGAGTCCGAGCTGACCAACCGCGGCACCCAGATCCGGCTGTTCCGCAACCGCGAAGACCATCTCCTGCGGACCTGCGCCAACCGGTTGCGTCGGGCGACCGACGACGACGCCGATCCGTTCGAGGTGTTCAACGGGGCCCAGGACCATCTGCTGAAAGTCGGTACGGCGCACATCGAACGGGTGGTGCTCGAGTCGTTCATCGAGGCCATCGACAAGTGCGACAGCAAGGCCGGAACCGAACTGCTCGGCAAGGTCTGCGACCTGTACGTCTACTCGGCTCTCGAAGCAGACCTCGAATGGTTCCTGATGCACCGGCACATCTCGGTGGAACGCGCCAAAGCGATCCGCCGCGGCGTCAACGACCTGTGTGCGGCACTGCGTCCGCATGCGCGCACGCTCGTCGACGGGTTCGCGGTGCCAGAGGAACTGCTCAAGACAGCGATGGTCGAAGACCAGCTCAGCTAGAGCTGTACCTACGAAGAGTCCTCGTCACCACGTACCGGTGGCGGGGACTTCTTCGGTTTCGGCTTGGGTTTCTGAAGGGAAGTGGACTTCTTCGGACCGAGCCCCAGGGCGATCGCCTGGTGAGCCTGGGTCAGTTCCGAACGAAAACGGTCGACGTCACGGGCCCACGCCTGCGCCAATCGGCCGCTGCGCAACTGGATGCCCACACCCTTGCGTCGCCGCGGCACGGCAGTCAGTTCACCCAGGGCAGGAGCGCTCTCCCACTTCTGATGTTCGGGGCTGTTGTTCTGCGGAAAGATCTCATCGATCTCGTCGAGGGCGATGGTCTGCGCGCCCTGACGCAGAGTCATCTCGGTGAGTCGCACCGTGACGTGTGACCGAGCCGCGTACACCTGGACGAGCGAGAACCCGCCGATGATGGCGGCGAAGACCAGCAGCGCGAGCCAGTGCACCTTGCCTTCGCCGACGATCTCGACGATGAGCAGGGCAAGACACAGGAGCGGGCCAATGGTGACCACCCACCAACTGCCGCCGGGTTCGTAGAACAAGACCTCGCCTTCGGTCTCCGGCGTCTCGGGCTCGTGGTCGGGCGTCTCGTCACTCATCGGCGCAGTCCCCTCACCGGCGAGCGAACCAGGGCTCGGACGTGGGGCGGTTGGCGGTCAGCGAACCGGACAGTCCGATCAACGCGAAGAGCAGTGCGGGGACCATCGGCAGCGAGTAGAGCATCGAGGCGAAGATCCCGATGGCGACGAGCATCAGCGTCAGGACCGAGACCGCCGACCGCCAGCGCGGGTCACCGGCGTACGCCTGCCGACCCGCCCACACCAGGGCCGCCCCCACAAGGATGAAAAACACCCCGAAGACCACGCTGGTCCCGGTTCGCACCAGGGCGATCTGGAACAGACCCCACAGCGCGAGCAGGACGCCGGATGCAAGCCACAACCGATACGCCCACACGACGGTGTTCGGGGGCACGCCCGGGTTCACGGACTCGGTGCTCACTTGCGTTCTCCTGTATCTGATCCGGCGTCGTCAGAACGTCTCGGATCGGTGTTGCCGGGCTCCGAGGGCGTGCTGTTGTCCGGACCGGCGGGGTGTTGGTATCCACCCTGCGGGTACCCCGGCGCCCCGTAGTACTGCTGCTGATATGACTGCTGCGGGTACTGCTGGTAGGGGTTCGGATAAGTGGGGTTGGGCGGATACCCACTCGGCGGGCCCTGCGACCACGGCGCCTGCCCGCCCTTGTGCGACTGACTCTTTCGCCACGCCGCCATCTCTTTGCAGTACTTGTCCGAGTCCCGATGCATCAGCAGGACACCCGCGCCGAGTGCGGCGACTCCGCCGATGACGGTCGGGATCATCGTCCAATGATCGGCCTCCTCGATGAAGAACGCCGACACCGTCTGCACAACGAGATAAAAACTGACGAAACCGAGAACCAGGCGGGCCCAATTGCGCCCGGACCGGGCAAGCCACGCGAGCACCCCGAACGCCGCGGCCAGGGTCAGCCCCACGATGACGTACACCACCCAGATGGCGCCATCGGGGAGCTCGCCCTCGGGCATATCTCGGGACACCTCGTCGGCGGCGTCGAAGGCCACTTGGTACTGACCTCCGAAAACCACGCACTGCGCCACGATGATCAGCGCCCACAGTTCGGTGGCGATGGCCATCGGGCTGGCCAGGACCGGCTTGCTCGGTGACTCGGGCGAGGAGCCGCCGTACGGGCCCTGGCTGTAGGGCGGTGGAGTCACGGACATGGGCACCAGCCTAGAGGTCGGGCGGGCGGCTGCGCGCGGGCGTCACAAACGCTCGCCCGGCCATGAGCCGCGAACGGACCCTGACGGCCCGGTCGGCGGGGTTATCGGCCCGGTCGGCGGGGTTATCGGCCCGGTCGGCGGGGTTATCGGCCCGGTCGGCGGAGTTTGTCGGCGACCTCGTGCGCCCAGTACGTCAGCACGATGTCGGCACCGGCGCGGCGGATCGAGGTGAGTGACTCGAGGATGGCGGCATCGCGGTCGATCCAGCCGCGCTCGGCCGCCGCGGTGATCATCGCGTACTCCCCCGAGATCTGGTAGGCCGCGACCGGGACATCGGCCACGTCGGCCACCCGTCGCAACACATCCAGGTACGACATGGCCGGTTTCACCATCACGATGTCGGCGCCCTCGGACAGGTCGAGTTCGAGTTCGCGCATCGCCTCGCGCAGGTTGGCGGGATCTTGCTGGTAGGACTTGCGGTCGCCACGCAGCGACGAGCCGACGGCCTCCCGGAACGGGCCGTAGAAGGCCGATGAGTACTTGGCGGTGTAGGCGAGGATCCCGGTGTCGGTGTATCCCGCATCGTCGAGTGCCGAACGGATCACGGCCACCTGGCCGTCCATCATCCCGCTCGGCCCCACCAGGTGCGCGCCCGACTGCGCCTGCACCACAGCCATCTCGGCGTAGCGCGCCAGGGTGGCGTCGTTGTCGACCGTGCCGTCATCGGCGAGCACACCGCAGTGCCCGTGGTCGGTGAACTCGTCGAGGCAGGTGTCGGCCATCAGGACAGTCGAGTCGCCGAGCTCGGACTTCAGTAGGCCCAGAGCCGAATTGAGCACCCCATCCGGATCGGTCCCGACGCTCCCGACGGCATCCTTGTCGCCCTCGGCAGGAACACCGAAGAGCATCAGACCACCCACACCGGATTCCACTGCGGCGACCGCGGCCTTGCGGAGTGAATCCGGTGTGTGCTGGACGACCCCGGGCATGCTGCTGATGGGCCGCGGCTCGTCGATCCCGTCGGCCACGAACATCGGCAACACCAGATGCCTGGGCTCCAAGGAGGTTTCGGCGACCATCCGGCGCATGGCCGGAGTGGTTCGAAGACGCCTGGGACGATCGATCGGTGAGGTCATGTCCTCCAGCCTACGAGCGTGAGCGGCGGGCCTTCTTGCGCGGCGGAGGCAGCGCACCTTCGGCACGCAGGCGAGCGGCGTGCTCGGCGAGCGCGTCCACCAACTCGTGCACCGATGCGTTCTCCGGCCGCACGTCGACCCGCAGGCCGAACTCGGTTGCGGTCTCGGCCGTCTTCGGGCCGATGCACGCAACGATGGTGCGGGCGTGCGGTTTACCCGCGATACCCACCAGGTTGCGCACCGTGGAACTCGAGGTGAAGCAGACCGCGTCGAAGCCACCGGTCTTGATCATCTCGCGGGTCTCGGCGGGCGGTGGCGCGGCGCGGACCGTGCGGTACGCGGTGACGTCGTCGATCTCCCAGCCACGGCCACGCAGCCCCTCCGAGAGCGTCTCGGTGGCGATGTCGGCACGGGGCAGCAGGATTCGGTTCACCGGATCGAACACGTCGTCGTAGGGCGGGAAGTCCTCGAGCAGACCGAGCGACGACTGCTCACCCGAAGGCAGCAGTTCGGGGTTGATTCCGAAACCGCGAACCTTCTCGGCGGTCGCCTCGCCCACGCAGGCGATCTTCACGCCACTGAAAGCCCGTGCATCCAAACCGAATTCGGCGAACTTGTCCCAGACGGCGCGCACGGCGTTGGTCGAGGTGAACACCACCCACTGGTAACGGCCGTCGACCAGACCCTTGACGGCACGTTCCATCTGGGCAGGACTACGCGGCGGTTCGACCGCGATCGTCGGGACCTCCATCGGGATGGCACCGTGCGTGACCAGCCGATCCGACATGTCGCCGGCCTGATCCTTGGTACGCGGCACCAGAACGGTCCAGCCGTACAGTGCGCGCGATTCCCACCAGCTCAACTTGCCGCGCTGGGTGACCACCTTGCCGATGGTGACGATCAGCGGTCCGGTGAGGGCGCTTCCGCTCTCGTTGAGCGTGGCCAGCGTCGCCTCGATGGTGCGCTGCTGGCAAGTGGTGCCGTTGACGGTGATGGCGGCAGGGGTCTGCGCGGCCAGGCCGTGCTCGGTGAGTGCACTGGCGGTCTCGGCGAGATGACCCGAGGTGGCGTGGAGCACAAGAGGTCCGGGAGCGGCAGCGAGTGCCGCCCAATCGACCTCTCCGCGGACGTCGGCCTCGGTGTGTCCCGAACCCAGCGGCATACCCGCGTAGCTCGGCACAGCGGCCGTCGCGGGCAGTCCCGGGATGACCTCGAACTGCACCTGGGTGCGGGCAACGGCATTGACCTCGGCCAGCACCGCATCGGTGGTCAGGGGGTCGCCTGCCACCAGCCGGACGACGTCGTGGCCGTCCTTGGCGGTGGCGACGAGAGTTTTGGCGACCTCGGCGGGATCACCCAGCGCGGGACGCACATTGCCCATCGAGTCGTCTGCCGAATCGGCACCCGCCCCGGCTGCGGCAGCGCCGTCGGCGTCCTGGGGATCACCCCCCTGCGAATCGCGTTGCTCGCCGCCGCTAATGTCTTGTTTGCCCGAGCGGGTCGCACCGGTCGACGAACTCTTCGATGAGGCCTGCTCACCCCAGCGGACACCGATCTGTTCGACGACCGCGGACGGCACGTCGGGATCGATGAACACCGTGACGGCGTTCTCGATCGCGGTCCGGGCGCGGACGGTCAGCAGTCCGGGATCGCCCGGGCCTGCCCCGACAAAGAGAATGCGACCGGGGGTGGTGGCCTTTTTGTTACGGCTCATGCTCAGCAACTCCTGCCCCGTGGGGCTGTAGCTCGGCCCACTGTTTCTAGAGAAGCTGTCTTGCTCCCTGATCCAGCAGTTCTGCGGCGAGTTCTCGGCCCAGTTCGGCTGCCCGTTCCACCGGACCCACCACCGAGGCCTTGACCGCGTCCGATCCGTCTTCGGCCACGACCGTCGCCCTCAGCGACAGCTCGGTGAAAATGCGCCCGTCCTCGTCAATCGACTCGACCACCTCGGCCATCGCACCGACCGGCGCGGTGCATCCGGCCTCGAGGGCCCCCAGCACCGCACGTTCGGCGTCAATCGCCGCACGGGTGGACGGATCGTCCAACTCGGCGAGAATGCTCACCAGTCGGGCATCGTCTGCGCGGCACTCCACGGCCAAGGCACCCTGTGCGGGCGCCGGCAGCATCTGAACCGGACCCAGCGCTTCGGTGACCTCGTCGGCCCGTCCGATGCGTACCAGTCCTGCTCGAGCCACTACCACCGCGTCGAGTTCGCCGCTCGCGACTTTGCCCAACCGAGAATCAAGGTTGCCTCGTAGGGGGCGGATTTCCAAACCGAGACCCAATGCTCTAAGCTGCGCTGCCCGGCGCGGCGCGGAGGTGCCGACAGTGGCTCCCGGCAGTAGCTCGCCGAGCACCTTGCCACCCGCTGCGACCAGCGCATCTCGTGGATCTTCGCGGGGCGGGATGGCTGCGATGTGCAGCCCGGGTTCAGGGGCCGTCGGGAGGTCCTTGTATGAGTGCACGGCGACGTCCACCTCGCCCGCGGTCAACGCCAGCCGGATCGCCGTGGTGAACACCCCGACGCCGATCTGCTGGACCGGTGCGGCCGACAGGTCGCCTGCGGTCTTGATGATCACCAGTTCGGCAGGATGGCCGGCCTTGATCAGTGCGTCGCGGATGTCGCCGGCCTGGGTTGTGGCCAGCAACGAACCACGGGTGCCGATCCGGATCGGACTCGTCTCGTCGGTGCTCAAGTCCTACCGGGCCTTTCCGTCTGTGTCGCCGAGTCCGGCCGTGTCCCCGAGCCCGACCTCTGGTGCCGACACCGATTCGGCCGCACCGGGCTTGAGTTCGAAGAGCTCGCGAAGAGCTTCGGCGTAGGTGTCGCCCTGCGGCGTGCTCGCGAGTTGTTTGACCCGCACCGTCGGCGCGTGCAGCAACTTGTCGACCACCCGCCGGACGGTCTTGGCGACCTCGTCGCGCTGCGGGTCGTCCAGACCCGGCAACCGGCTCTCGAGTCGCAGGATCTCCGCCTGGACCACCTCGGCGGCCCGCTGCCGCAGCGCGGTGACCGTGGGGGTGACCTCGGCCTGACGCTGATGCATCAGGTAGTCGGCCAGCTCACCCAAAACGATCTCGCGGGCGGCGAACTCGTCGGCATCGGCGGCCTTGGTGGCCTCATCGCCACGCAGACCCTCGATATCGATGATGTGGACACCGGGTAGCCGACCGGCCGCAGGATCGACGTTACGAGGCAATCCCAGGTCGCAGATGACCAATGGTTTGTTGTTCTCGCGACGGGCGAGCGCCGAATGCACCTCACCGACACCGACGACCGCGCCGATGGTGCCGGTACAGGTCACCAGCACGTCGGCGCCGATCAGCGCGTCGGTCATGTCGTCGAAACGCACCGCCCGCGTGGGGATGCCGTGATTCTTGGTGACGTTGGCCGCCAGATGCTGCGCCTTCTCGAACGTGCGGTTGACGACCACCAGCTCCGACACCCCGGATCGGGCCAGGTGGGCGGCAGCCAGGCCACCCATCGCGCCGGCACCCAGGACAACGGCAGAGGTGATGTCATCGTCGAGAATGCTCCGCGCGCGCTCGAGCGACACCGAGACCACCGATGCACCGGCGCGGTCGAGCCCGGTCTCGCTGTGTACGCGTTTACCCACCCGCAACGCCTGCTGCGCCAGCTCGTGCAGCACTCGCCCGGCAGAGCGGTTCGCGTCGGCGCTGGCGTAGGACGACCGGATCTGGCCGAGGATCTGCTGCTCGCCCACCACCATCGAGTCCAGGCCCGCGGCGACCGAGAACAGGTGCTCGACAACGGCTTCGGAGTACCGCACGTAGGCGTACTTGGTCATCTCGTTGACCGTCATGCCCGAGTGTTTGCCCATGACCTCACCCACGGCCTCGAGGGCCGGGTGGAAGGCGTCGACCACGGCGTAGACCTCGACGCGGTTGCACGTCGAGACGATCATCGCCTCGCTGATCTGCGGACTGGCCAGCAGATCGTCGATGATCTTCGGACGGTCGTCGTCGGTGACGGCGAGTCGCTCGAGGATCGGTACCGGCGCGCTCCGATGCGATACGCCGAACAGGAAAATACTCACACGCCCACCGATCTCTGATCTGATCGTGCTCTCGTCTTCGCCCCACTCCTCGGGGCACGTCCACTGCTGCGCTGCTCACGTGGCACGACCGCGGACTCCGCGTTGTGCCGTCGGGCAGCGTTGAAGGCCATCACCTGCAGCTCGAGCGCGAAGTCCACCGGCCGCACGTACACGTGCTCGGGGACGCGCGGCGCAAGCGCGGTGAAGTTCAGGATCTGGTGCACCCCGGCCTCGACGAATGCGTCGCAGGTGGCCTGGGCGTCGGCGTCGGGGGTCGCGAGGACCGCGATCTCCACCCCGTGCTCTTGGCAGATGTCGCCGATCTCGTCGAGCGCCCGCACGGCCAACTCGCCCTCGGCCGCGGTGATCGTCGTCCCGACCAGCTCGGGATCGGCATCGAACATGGCAACGATCTTGATCCCGCGTCGCTCGAACCCCACCCGGCCCAGCAGTGCCTTGCCGAGGTGGCCGGCGCCGGCCAGCACCACGTTGTGATTGTGCTCGACTCCGAGGGCCAAGGCGATGCGGGCGATCAACCGGCCGACGTCGTAACCGACGCCGCGGACTCCGCCCGACCCGACATGGGACAGGTCTTTGCGCAGGATCGCCGGATTGACCCCGGCTGCGGTGGCCAGCTGACCGGACGACACCACCATCGCGCCGCTCTCGCTCAGCGAACGCAGAACGTGGAGGTAGGTGGCCAGCCGGGCGACCGAGGCGCTGGGGATCTCGGACTGGGCGTTGAACCCCGCCGAACTCTTGGCCATGCGTCCGTCTTTCTTCTGGGCTGCATCGTCCGCGGCTTTGCGGACTTCGGTGCGCTTCACCTGCTCATGGCAGGTTCAACACCAACTCGAGGCACTACGGTACCGCTTGTGAATCGATTCACAAACTCGGCTCGAGTTCTTCTGGCCATGCGTCTGGACTAGTGTCCGGCGGCACCCTGCAAATCGGCCCTCAACCTGGGAATATCGACATCCCAGTAGCTATGCTCACGATCGTCGAGCAAGATCACCGGCAGCCGGTCTCCGAACTCGGCGCGCAGGGATGGATCGGTGGCCGCGACGGCATCGACGTCGACCTCGTCGAACTCCACGTCGAACTCGTCGACAACCGGCCGTAGATCGGCCCTGGCACGGGCACAGGCGGCACAACCCGCCCGGGACAGCAACGTGATCCTCACCCTGCCAGTGTTGCAGGCATCGGCGACTAGGCTTGGCACCGACCGAAGGAGGCGATGGAGTGAGCACAACTCCGGGCAGTGGGGACGCCGACGGCGAGGACGATGGCGCCACCGGTTCCCGCGCCGAGCACGGCGACGACCACGAGCCTGACGACCGGCGGCGCGAGCTGCCCGGGGACGGTCCGGATGACGACTCCGATGACGGCTATGACGACGCCGACGACGACCTCGGAGACGATTTCGGGGACGATTTCGCGGACGACGACCTCGACGACCGGCCCGTCGGCGACCACGGGCAGCGACTGCGACCCACCTCCACGGCCGGCCCGCTCTCCCCGCTGACGAGCAGGGTCGGGCGTTTCCGTCAGTCGGCAGCCGAATTGCGCCAGTCGCTCGCCGGTGAGGCCAGTGCACGGGCCGCGTCGTCGAAGCTGCGGGAACGCGGACTCGACGAGAGCGAGCCTTCGACCTTCCTCGAATCCGACGAGCCCGGCACGCCGACCGACGTCCCGCCGGACCTCACCGCTGCGGCGTTCTTCGACGTCGACAACACACTCGTCCAAGGCGCGTCGATCGTGCATTTCGCCCGCGGCCTCGCCGCACGCGACTACTTCAGCTACCGCGACGTGATGGAATTCGTCTGGGCGCAGGCGAAATTCCGGATGACCGGCCGGGAGAACTCCGAGGATGTCGCGCAGGGGCGGGAGAAAGCGCTGTCCTTCATCGCCGGGCGCGAGACCGACGAACTCGTGCGGCTCGGCGAGGAGATCTTCGACGAGTTCATCGCCGACAAGATCTGGCCCGGCACCCGCACCCTTGCGCAGATGCACCTCGACGCCGGACAGCAGGTGTGGCTGGTCACCGCGACACCGGTGGAGCTTGCCCAGACCATCGCCGACCGGCTCGGACTGACCGGGGCACTGGGCACGGTGGCCGAGAGCGTCGACGGGGTGTTCACCGGACGGCTGGTCGGCGACATCCTGCACGGGCTCGGCAAGGCGCATGCCGTGCGAACGCTCGCGATCCGCGAGGGCCTCAACCTCAAGCGGTGTACGGCGTACTCCGATTCCCACAACGACGTCCCCATGCTGTCGCTGGTCGGCACCGCCGTGGCGATCAATCCCGATGCCGACCTGCGTGAGGTCGCCCGGGTGCGTGGCTGGGAGATCCGCGACTACCGCACGGCCCGCAAGGCCGCGAAGATCGGCGTGCCGACAGCCGTGTTGCTCGGCGCGGCCGGTGGTGGCGCTGCCGCCGCGGTCCGCCATTTACGCCGCTGACTCCCCTGCCCCCCCTCCGATGATGTGCCCTTATGGCGGAGCCCACCTGCGGTTTCGTTCGCCATAACAGCACAACATCGGGGGTTGGGCGGGATCACCAACGGAACATGGGCAACGGTGATGTCGGGTGGGTCTTGGCGCGATCCACCGTGAGTTCGATGAGGCGGCGATGAAACCCGTTGTCGGGCAGGCGCTTAGAGAGCTGGCGGTACCGCCGTCGGGAAACCCCGAACCGGACGACACCGAAGCTGACGTCGATCGCGTCAGCGCGCCGGAACATCTCAACCGGTGATGCCGGCGGCGCGGCACGCCGCACCTTGTGATGGTGATAGACCATCTCCGTCACGATCGTCCGGAGGTCGTCGCGGCCGTGATCGCGCAACCACGCGACGGCCAGATCGGCCGATGGTGGCAGGTAGTCGAACGTGCCGGCCGTCCAGATTTCGAGGTCGTGGAACGCGGCGGCCGTGAGGAACTCCTCGGTGGTGCTGGGCACGGGTGATGACGAGGCACGCGGCGAAATGGCGTGCAGTTCGTCGCACAACGCCAGCACTCGTGCCGCATGGCCCCGATAAGCATCCCAGTCCGGGCCGAGATGGCCACGCCACAGCTCGAGTCGCCCGTCCAGTTCTTCAACCGCTGACGTCACAACCAATCCCTCCGATGATGTGCCCTTATGGCGGAGCCCACCTGGGGGTTCGTTCGCCATAACAGCACATCATCGGGGGTGGCGGGTGAAACTCAGCCGAAGTAGACGCTCGATCGACGGCTGAGCATGCGGAAGAGAGTCTGCTGGATGTCTTCACGCACATTGTCGGTCAGGTCGAACACGACCATCGGATCGTCGGCAGCCTGATCATCGAAATGGCCGGTCTCGATCGGGGTACCGAAATGGATCTGCCACTTGGACGGCAACGGCACCAGGCCGAGCGGTCCGAGCAGCGGAAACGTCGGCGTGATCGGGATGTAAGGCAGACCGAGAAGGCGGGCGATCGGCTTCAGGTCGTTAAGCATCGGATAAATCTCTTCGGACCCGACGATCGACACCGGAATGATCGGGACCTTGGCACGCAGCGCCGTGGTGACGAAACCACCCCGGCCGAAGCGCTGCAACTTGTAGCGGTCCTTGTAGAGCTTGCCGATGCCCTTGAAGCCCTCCGGCCACACAGCGGTCAGCTCGCCGCCTCGAAGCAACTTCTGTGCGTCGGCGGTGCAGGCGAGAGTGGACCCCGTGCGGCGCGCTATGTCGCCGATGACCGGGGTGTCGAAGGCGAGGTCCGCGGCGAGCACGCGCAGGTGCCGATTCCTCGGGTGGTAGTCGTGCACGGCAACCGACGTCATCAAGGCATCGATGGGGATGGTGCCGGCGTGATTGGCCACCAGGAGTCCACCACCGTCGAGCGGCAGATTCTCGATACCGCTCACATCGACCCGGAACCACTTGTCGAACAAGACCCGCAAGGCGGGGAGCCACACCGACTCGGTGAAGTGGGCGTCGAAGCCGAAGTCGTCCACCTCGTAGTCGCCGGTCACGCGCTGACGCACGTACCCGGCGGCACCGGTGATCGTGTCGGCGATCGTCTGCCGGACACCGTCGAGATTCAGGAAGTTCGACGACATCTCGGCGGCCTGCTCGAACCGTCCGGCCTCGAGCTGCGCTCGCACGTCCTCGCTGATCGGGGTGACCGGCGCCTGCACGAACTCATCGGTGTTCGGATGCCCGCGGTGATTCGGGTGTTGTTGTGGCGCAGCAGTTTTCGCCGAGTGCCCGCTGGTCTGGGACGGATGCCGACGACGCGGCTGCCCACCGGGGCCCGGCGCACTGGAATACAGCTGGATCACCTTGGCCGTTCGCGCGTCGGACGTACTATTCCGATTCTGCACGATCACCCACCTCCCTCAAGCATGGTGCCCGCCGCCCCTACGTGGTCGTGTCGAACAGCATTCGTCGATTGTCCCCGCCATGGTCGCCCCCGCGCCAGGCATCGGATGAACTTACCTTCTCCGCTCGCCCCGCTCACGTCAGCTGCTTCGCGGCCTGGGCTATCCACTGCTCCAACCGCCGCCAGGCCGCCGGTGAGATCACCGGCTCCAGCGGTTTTCGGGATATGAAGTCGTCGAAAGTCTCCAAGCTGGTGTACTTCGGCTCGAAGCCGAGTTCGGTGCGCATCCGGGTGGTGTCGAGAACCCGGCCGAACGTCAGGTAGTCGGCCTGATCGCTGTGAAACGGGGCAACGCGCATGCCGCGGTAGACCCCGGCGACGGTGCCCAACATCCGGCCCGGGACCGGCAAAGCGACGCGGCCGGCCCGCCGCACCGCCTGACTGAGCGTCACCACACCGTCGGCGGCGATGTTGAACGTGCCGGCGCGACCGGCGAGAGTCGCGTGCTCGAGCGCCGACAAGGCGTCTTCTTCGTGGAGGAACTGCAGTCGCGGTTCGTGACCGATCACCACCGGGATCACCGTGGCCGAGAAGTACTTGCTCATGCGCGTGGAGATCTGCGGTCCGAGCATCGCCGACAACCGCAGAATGGTGACGGACATGTCGGGTCGTCGGCGGCCGAGGCCTCGGGCATAACCTTCGACGTCGAGCAGATCACGGGCATAGCCGTGTGTCGGCTCATGCCGGGCATGGGTGTCCTCGGAGAAATGCGCGGGGTCGGCCGAACTGGCGCCGTAGATCATGCCGGACGAGCGGACGACAAACCGCTTGACCGTGGGGCTGCGCTGGCAGGCGGCGCACAGCTGCATCGTGCCGATGACATTGAACTCTTTGATGGCAGGCGAATGACCGACGGTGTCCATCACCGAGGTCGCGGCGTGCACGACGGTGTCCACACCGGCTTTGTCGATCACCTTCGCGATCGCCGAACGCCGGATGTCCACCCGGACGAACTCGGCCCGACCGAAACGTCGCAACATGTCTTTGGAAGGGGCCCGCGAGTCGACGGCGATCACCCGGTCGATGTCGGGATTCTGCGCCAGACGAGTGGTCAGATATCCGCCGAGAAAAGTCGATGCGCCGGTCACCAACACAACGCGCGGCGTTGTATCCGCCACATCCCCACCCTCGACCATGTGCCCAGCGTACGGAACTTTGCCCGTCTTCATCCAGTCAGTGGCTCAGTAATTTTCCGGGGCGCACATCCGGCGAGAAAGCCTTTATCAGGGCAAAACAAAACCCGCCGAGATGTCGGCGGGTTCTGAACGAAAAAGAAAACTCACTTACCGAGTTTTCTGCGCTGCACCCGGGTGCGACGCAGCAACTTGCGGTGCTTCTTCTTCGACATGCGCTTGCGGCGCTTCTTGATCACTGAACCCATGTGGGAACTTCCTCACGATCTGACCGATGGTCCTTCAAGGTTTTGCCGTCCAACGAGGCTGGCTCACATAACGTCGTACGCCAGAACACAGGCGAACGGGTCGACTACCGACCTTACCGCGCCACCGTACTCGTCACGAAATCCACCGCGGCGGTCTTCGATCCAATGGCCGACGCGGACCGGGCCACCGTGGCGGCCCGGCCCGTCGGGAATGCCTCGTGAGGCCTAACCAGCGTCGAAATACGACGTTTCGAGGTAATCGTGGACTGCCTTGGCGTGCACTCGGAAGGAACGACCCACGCGTACCGCGGGCAACTCTCCGTTGTGCACCAGGCGGTACACGGTCATCTTCGAGACGCGCATCAGTGATGCGACCTCCGCGACGGTCAGGAACTGAGTTCCACCACCGGCGTTGTCACCTGACTTGCTTGCAGATGCCATGAAATTTTCATACCTCCGGGGCACGCGTCGCGGCCGCTCGGCTTCCCCTCCGGCGGACTCCAGACACGCACGTGCTCCCCGAAGCTTAGCGTGGCGGGTGGGGTTAATGCGACGTGAGTAGGTAACTGGGTCGATTTTGTCGCATGAGATCGCCCCGACGCGGCGCCTGACGGCGATTCAGGACGTCTCGATGTTCGCCAGCACAGCGCGGCCGGTCGCCTCGCTCTTGGCCGCATTCGCCCGCATCGCCTCGGACACCGCATGACGCATGCCGTAGCGCTCGAGTTCACGCAGGGCCTCGGCGGTGGTGCCCGCCGGTGAGGTCACGGCTGCGCGCAGATCCACCGGCGAGACCCCCGAGTCGGTCAGCAGTACGCCGGCACCGCGCACGGTCTGCGCGGCGAGTTCGGTGGCCATCGACCGCGTCAGCCCCATCGACACACCGGCGTCGATCATCGCCTCGGCGAGCAGGAAGACGTAGGCCGGCCCGGATCCGGACAGCGCGGTGATGGCATCCATCTGCCTCTCCGGGACGACCACCACCTTGCCGACGGTCTCGAGCAGCGTCACCACGGTGGCCACGTGCTCGTCGGTGGCGTACCGACCCGCCGCGATCCCGCACATGGCCTCGCCGACCAGCATCGGGGTGTTGGGCATCACCCGCACCACCGGCGCGCCGGCAGGCAGAGCGTTCTCGTACTTCAGCATCGGCAATCCGCCGACGAGAGTGACGGTGAGCCGCTCGGCCTCACCGACATCCTCGACGTCGGCGATGATCGACAGGACGGCGTCGACATCACCCGGCTTGATTGCGAGGACAACGATGTTGGCGCCCTCGACAGCGTCGGGGATGTCGGTGACGCGCACCCCGTAGTCCTCGGTGATCTCTTTGGCCCGGCGCGCCGACTTCTCCGCCACGACCAGATCCTTGGTCGGCTTGCCGGTCTTGATCAAGCCGGCCAGCAGCGCCTCACCGATCTTGCCGCCGCCGATGATTGCGATTCGCTGAGTCATGCTGCTCACTTTCTCACGCTGATGTGGGTGTGTTCTGGCGAGTCCACCAGGGCTGATTTTTTCGCCGCAGATCGCAGAGATCGTCGGGGGTGCGGACGACCCCCGCCTGTCGATGGACCGGATCGCTGCCGGGTGGTCGTCAGCCCGCGGCCGGGATCATCGCGAGTTGCCGCGATTGGACGACAACCTGGCCCGTGGAGTCGACGACCACGTGGTCCTCTTCGAACCAGCCGTGCCCGACCTCGGTGCTCGAGGCCTGGATACGCAGCCATCCGGGCGCGGGCCGACGTCGCAGATATGTCGTCAACTGCATGGTGGGTGCCCAGCCGAACAGATTCAGGTTCATCACAACCGGCGCACTCAGGTCGCCGCAGAGGATCGCGAACAGGGCGTCGGGGTCGGCCTCCTTGGGCCGTGCCCACATCCGGAACACCGGGTCGGCCTTCTCCCCGCGGGTGAAGGCGAGCGATCGCTCCTCGATGGCGATGTCGAGCACTGCGGACAGGTGCATGACCTCGCCGACCGGGCTCTTCTCGACCCAGATGACGTCTTCGGTCGGTGAGGCCGGAACCGCGGAGAGCGGGGTGGGGGCCGAGTAGTGGTTGTCCACATCGGGTGTCCCGACCGTCACGGTCGAGTGGACGAGATTGCGGCCGTTCTGATGGATCTCGACGTCGACCAGCGACACCCGGCGGCCGCGTTTGCGCACCCAGACGTGCAACGTGATCTCGGCCGGGTCGGGTGCGCCGAGGTAGTTGGTGGAGATGGCCATCGCGGCGAGATCGTCGGATGCGGGCTTGTCGGCCGGCGCGGTGGCCCGGAAGCCGGCGAGGGCCGCATTGGCGCTGAGCATCTGCAGTGTGCCGCCGTGCACCTTGGGCCCGATGGTGAAGACGGGGTCGATCTGGGCCGAGTACTCGACTCGGTCACCGCTGGGAGCGGTGATCTCTTGCAGGATGTTCAGGCGGGCAAGGCTGGGCTCGGACACAGTGCTCAGTACTCCTTCAACGGTTCTACATTCATCCCGGCCACGGCCATCGGAAGATTCGGTGGCGGCCCGGATGGGTCGGCTACGGCCTCTCGAGGTGCGTTCTCGCGAAATCCAGTGAGCGGGAAAGGATCTCACGACGCTCGGCCTTGGTGTTCACCGAACTCGTGGTGACCTCCAGAATGGCCGATCCGGAGAAGTCCCCGGCGGCCAGACTTTTACACACTTGCACACAGGGTTGCGAACCGTCGCCGGGGACCAGGTGTTCGTCCACGGCCGCCCCCGAACCATCGGTCAGGTGCAGGTGACGTAGGCCACCGCCCATCCGGTCGAGCATCTCGATCGCATCCGCGCCCGCGGTCGCGGCATGGGAGAGGTCGAGTGTGTAGTGCGCGAAACCGTCATCGGTGGGATCGATCGACGTCGCGAAGGCAGAGACCGCCGCGCCCGGTCCCCCACCGCGCCTTCGCATCCGCCCGGCGGCCTCCTCGTACTTGCCGAAGAACCTGTCGGTGCGGACAGGGAACATGTTCTCCACCGCGATGTCGACCCCCGAGTCGTCCTCGAGCGCGTCGATCAGGTCGCGAAAACCACCCGCGTACTTTCGCTGCCACCGGAACGGCGGATGCACCACCACGGTTCCGGCTCCGAGATCCTCGGCCGCTGCCACCGACCGCGCCAGCTTGGCGGCGGGGTCGCGACCCCAGACCCGTTGCGAGATCAGCAGACACGGTGCATGCACCGACAACACCGGCAGGTGGTAGCGGTCGGACAGGAACGCGACCCTGTCGATGTCCTGGCTGACCGGTTCGGCCCACACCATCAGCTCGATGCCGTCGTATCCGAGATCGTTGGCGTACTGGAAAGCGGCTTCGGTGTTCTGCGGATACACGGACGCGGTCGACAGACCGATCGCGATGTCTTCTCTCATCGACTCTTTCGGAGAACCCTGCGCGGACACGGCGATCTCCTCGGGCACTCTCAGTCTCCGGCGACGAGCAAGAGAACCAACGGGCCGATGGTCACCAGGAGACCGACCCCCAACGCCAATAGTGTACTGATCAGGTCCTGGCTGCGACGGACGACATGGACCAGGGTGACCATGCCGAAGATGACCGCGACGGCGAGGACGAGCGCGAAATACACGTTCCAGCGCCATAGTTCGGTGAAGCCCCAGAAGAGGGCGACGCCGACTGCCAATCCGGCGAGGACCTGACCGATCAGGATCAGCCACTGCACGGTCGGCGAGTGTCGCGATTCACTGTCGGCGGTCTGAGCGCTGCTGTCGTCGTGGGTCGATCGAGCGTCCGTCCCGCCGGCCTGTGTGTCGGTAGAGGATCCGGTGAGCCGCGCCTTGACGGCCTCGGTTTCTTCGGCACTCGGGTGCACCTGCGGATGGATCAGCGGTCCGTGTTCCTCCGTGGCCCCGACCTCACGCAGGCCCGACGGCATGCCGGACGCCACCGGGTCGGTGCCCGTGAGGTCGACCTCTCGCGGATCAGGTTGCTGCACATCGCGTTTGGTCAGATCTGGACCTGACACCTGCGTCTGTTCGTCGTCATCGACATCGAACCGGAGGTAACGACCCGCGGCTGCGCCCGACGTTGCCGTGGTGGCAGGCTGCGAAGTGGCAGGTTGCGGGGCGGTCTGTTCCGGCTCGGCCTGATTCGATCCGTCCGCTGTCGGCATCGATCGGGTGGACACGTCGGGCTTGGCCGGCGGGTGGCCGGAGTCATCGACGGTCGGAATGAGCTGGGTGACCTGGTGGTCGGTGTTGCCACCGGCGTTGTCGTCGGACCGCTCAGGCTCCGACGGCGCAGGTGCCGGTTCGTCCGCCTTGCGTCCGAAGCCGAACAGACCGCGTTTGCGTTTGGCCGGCTTGGGGGCGGCAGGGGAATCGTCGACGTCCTCGAAGTTGCGGTACCGCTGGAAGTCGGCCTCGCGCTCGGCGGCGGTACGGAAGTCGTGCTGACCGTCTTCCCTGGTGCGGTCGGGGTCGTTGTCGTCGACCTGCGAATACGCCTGGACCGATGCGATGACTCCGGTGGTCTCCTCGTCGGACTGCTGGGCCTCTTCTGACGCGGTCTGCGACTCCTCGCGCTCGCCACGGTCGGACGCCGGCATGGCTGCGGTCTCGTCGCCGCTTGTCGCCGACTCGGTGTTCGACCCTTCCGGGGATTCATCGGCCCGCTGCTCATCCGCCGGCGCCTCGACATCACGGGGGCGCGACAGAGCAGGACGTTCGGGCTCGCCCGGCGTCGGTGCGGCGGCATCGTCGGTGTCCTGCGCGCGTTTGGACACGTCTGCCGAATTGAAGTCCCGGGTGGGTGGCGGGACAGGGTTGTCAACTCGGCTGGGCGGAGGGGAAGAATCGTTCACCCGAGGGATCTCGCCCGTGAGTTCGGCAACCGACACCGCGCCCTTGCCTCCACGGTGGCGACGGCCGGTCGGCGGGGTGGCTGCAGGTTGAGACCCGGTTGCCGCGTTCTCCGCGTCCTGCTCCTTGGCCCGCGCCAACAACTCGGCAACCGAGATGGGGCGTGAATCGGGATCGGATCCTCTGGCCATGAGTTAGTTCACCATCCTTAGCGTTCGCCGGCCGGCAACTCGGTATCGCTGGACTCGAGGTCCAGTCTGCGCAGAATGACACCTTCGCGCAGGGCCCACGGGCATATCTCCAAAGTATCGATCGACAGTGCTCGCATGCTCGCCTCGGCCACCAGTGCGCCTGCCACGAGCTGTCCCGCGCGGTTCACACTCACTCCCTCCAGCTCGGCCCGGTCCGCCGTGGTCATCCTGGAGATGAAGGCGATCAACTGCCGCAGACCATTGCTGGTCAGTGTCCTCTTCACCCGGGGTCCAGCGCTGGAAGGCGCCGCTCCGGTGAGTCGCGCCAGCGAGCGGAACGTCTTGGAACTGCCGACGGCGAGGTCGGGGGTGCCCGCAGCGAGGAGCTCTTTGGCCGCCGGCGCCAGTTCGGCGTCGAGCCAGTCACGCAGCACCGCGACCTTGCGGCGGACGGGCGGATCGTCCGACAACCACTCGCGGGTCAGCCGGCCGGCGCCCAGCGGCAACGACAACGCGACGTCGGGTTCCTCGTCGACGCCGTTGGACAACTCGAGCGACCCGCCGCCGATGTCGAGGGCGACGATGCGGCCTGAACCCCACCCGTACCAGCGGCGCACCGCCAGCGACGTCAGTCGTGCTTCGTCGACGCCGGAGAGCACCACCACCCGCACACCGGTCTCGTCGGCGACCCGGTTGAGTACGTCATCGCAGTTCGTGGCATCACGGACAGCCGAGGTCGCGAATGCCATCACCTGTTTGCAGCCAGAGGTGTACGCGATCTTGGTGAACTCGTCGACGGCCTCCACCAGGCTGTCTGCACCGGGATCGGACAGCCGCCCGTCGGTGTCGATCTGCTCGGCGAGCCGCAGAGTGGACTTGGTCGAGCTCATCGGGGTCGGGTGACCGCCACGGTGAGCATCGACCACCAACAGGTGGACAGTGTTGCTGCCGACATCGAGGACTCCTAAACGCACGGCTTACAACCTAGTGCGTCTACCGTTGATACCTGTGCAGCCAGCCTCCAAAATGGTGCCCACCCCCGAGGTCCCGTTGGACTTTCCGAGGGAATGGTACGAATTCGCAGACCCAGCCGACCCCGAACGCATCATCAACGCCGACCTCACCTGGTTGTTGTCGCATTGGACATGCGTCTTCGGTACGCCGGCGTGCCAGGGCATCATCGAGGGCCGCGAGAGCGATGGGTGTTGCAGCCACGGCGCCTATCTGTCCGACAAGGGCGACCGCAAGAACCTTGCCAAGGCAGCGGCCATGCTGACGCCCGACGACTGGCAGTTCTACGAAAAGGGTTCAGGTAAGGACCCGTTGGGCAAACGCGGCTACCTCGAAGAGGATGAGCTGGACGACGAGCCCGCCATCAAGACGCGCAAGTACAAGGGCGCCTGCATATTCCTGAACCGGCCGGGGTTCGCCGGTGGGCAGGGTTGCGCCCTGCACTCGATGGCACTGCGCAAGGGCATCGAACCGCTTGAGGTCAAGCCGGAGGTCTGCTGGCAACTCCCGGTTCGCCGGGAGGAGCAGTGGGTGGAACGCCCCGATGGTGAACAGGTGCTCAAGACCACGATCACCGAGTTCGACCGCAGGGGCTGGGGTTCAGGTGGCGCCGACCTGAAGTGGTACTGCTCGGGGTCGCCGGACGCGCACATCGGCGAGAAGCAGGTGTGGCAATCGTATGGACCCGAGCTGATCGCGCTGATCGGCAAACCGGCCTACGACGAGTTGGCCACCGTCTGCCGTCGCCGCAGCGCGCTGGGCCTGGTCGCGGTGCACCCGGCCACGGCGAAGGCCACCCAGCGTCAAGAGGGCGACCGCAAGTACGCCCAGCATCCCGAGGCCGAAGACATCGCCGACCCCGGTCTGCCGGACGTCACCTGAGAACTCAGGGCTCGAACTTGTAGCCCAGACCGCGCACCGTCACAAGGTGTTTCGGATTGCCAGGGTCGGATTCGATCTTCGACCGCAGCCGCTTGACGTGGACGTCGAGGGTCTTGGTGTCGCCGACGTAGTCGGCGCCCCACACCCGGTCGATGAGCTGTCCGCGGGTGAGCACCCGTCCGGCATTGCGGAGCAGATACTCGAGCAGGTCGAACTCCTTGAGCGGCAACGTCACCGACTGCCCACTGGCCGAGACCGTATGGCGTTCGACGTCCATCGAGACCGGGCCGGCCTCGATGAGTCCGCCGTCGAGGTCGTCGGTCTCGGCCGAATCGCCACCGCGGCGCAGGACCGCCCTGATCCGCGCGATCAGCTCACGGGCCGAATAAGGTTTGGTCACATAGTCATCGGCGCCCAACTCGAGCCCGACAACCTTGTCGATCTCGCTGTCGCGGGCAGTCACCATGATCACCGGCACCGACGACTTGGCGCGGATCGCCTTGCACACCTCGGTACCCGAGGCACCCGGCAGCATGAGGTCCAGGAGGACGATGTCGGGACCGACGCGTTCGAAGACGGGCAACGCGGAGTTGCCGTCGGTGACGATGGTGGCCTCGAATCCCTCCTTACGAAGCAGGAACGCAAGCGGGTCGGCCAAGGACTCCTCGTCCTCGACGATCAGCACATGTGTCAACGGCTCAGTTCTCTCTCTTCGGTGACCACGGTCTGCGTGGTCGGTTCTGCGCTTGTGGCAGTGGACAATTCGGGGGCTCGCGAGGTGGTGCGTGTCGCCAGCGGGATGGTGAGGGTGAAGGTGGATCCGGTGCCGGGTTTGCTCCACAGGTCGATGGATCCGCCGTGGTTCACCGCAACGTGTTTGACGATGGCCAGTCCCAGGCCTGTGCCCCCGGTGGCTCGTGACCTCGCCTTGTCGACCCGGAAGAAGCGTTCGAACACCCGCTGCTGGTGTTGCGGGGCGATCCCGATGCCGCGGTCGGTGACGGCGATGGCCACCATCTGGCGGTTGTCGATGGTCACCACACGCCTGCTCACCGACACCGCGGTACCGCTGGGCGAGTAGGCGATTGCGTTGGCCACGAGATTGTTCAGGGCGGTGAGCAACAGGGTGTGGTCGCCGTCGACGTGCAGATCGGAGTCCTCGTCGGTGGTGAGTTTGATGCCGGCGGCCTCGGCGTTGATCTGGGCGCGGTCGATGACCTCGTCGATGAGCACGTCCACCTCCACGTCTTCGAGGTCGGGCAGTTTCTCGGCGCCTTGCAACCGCGACAGCGCGATCAACTCCGAAACCATGTTGCCCATGCGCAGGGCCTCGACGCGGACCCGCTCTCCGAAGTGCTCCACCGAGTACGGGTCATCGGCCGATTCCATCAACGCCTCGGCCAGCAGTCCGATGGCGGCGACGGGCGTTTTGAGTTCGTGCGAGACGTTGGCCACGAAGTCGCGGCGTGTCTGCTCGACCCGCATGTGTTCGGAGTCGTCTTGGCCGTAGATGACGGTGTAGCGCTCGTCTCCGTCCGAGATCCGTTCGGTGACACACGAGACCGACTGGATCTTGCGGCCCGGCCCCCGGCCGGTGGACACAAAGGCCCCGATGCCTTGCGGCGGCACGAAGGTGAACCTGCTGGTGTCGCCGCTCTCGAGTGTGTATCGGGCGTAGCCCCACACGTCGTCGTCGAGTAGATGGTCGCGGACCATGCCGAGGGCGTTGGCGCGATCGTTGAAGAACACGACGTCGCGGACGTCGTCGACCACCGCAACACCGGTCTCACCACCGTCGATGATCAGGTCGAGAAGGGTGGCGCGGGTCATCCGGGGAACCCTGGCGGACGACGGGTGCAGGAGTGGGGCGACATCGGACTCGACCGGTGTTGCCGATCGAGTGAGGTCGGAGAACGCGGAGACGGCGCGCCTGCGGCCCAGATACCATCCGGCCGCCACGCCGATAAGAAGTGCCAGCACGCCCACTGCCGCGATGAAAATTGCGGTCACAAGCAAATCTTACGGGCAGGGCAACAGGACACCACAGCAGAATGCTGGGCAGTGACGGTCGGTAACAAGTCAGCGCGCAAGTGTTCGGACGCTGTTCATCCGATGGTCGCCGAAAGAGCCCCACACGCGCGGTCGGAAGGGATCGGGCTCATCGAATCGAGGTGACGTCCAGGGTGGATCAGCGGGTGACCTCGGTGGCCATCGGCGCATATTGCGGGTGTTGTTCGATGAAATATCCGACGTACGAGCACAGCGGTACGACTTTCTTCCCGGAGCGCTCGATATCGTCGAGGACATATTTCACCAGGTGTCCGGCATAACCTTTGCCGCTGAATTGATCGAGCACGACGGTGTGGGTCAGCACCACCTGCTCGGGCTCACTGACGTAGTCGAGATATCCGACGTATTGCTCGCCGTCGAAGATCTCATACCGTTCCTGGGCCTGAGAATGTGTCACGCGGATATTTGCCATGCAATGCTCCCCCGCCTCAGCTGGATTCGCCGGTCAGATGGGCAAGCGCCATCATGAGACCAGGGTAGACCTGATCAACGGGTACGAGAGCGGGATGCGGCAATCACTTGATGCCGAATTTCCGATCGGAAAGAAAGAGCGATTGCTCGCTATTTACTGCCCTGTGCCGCCACCGCCGCGGCCCCCGCAGCGGCAGCCTCAGGGTCTAGATATGCCCCGCCTTTGACGACCGGCCGAAGATTGTCGTCGAGGTCATAGCGCAGCGGATTACCCGTCGGAATGTTCAGCCCCGCGATGTCGTCGTCCGAAATCCCGTCGAGGTGCTTCACCAGAGCTCGCAGCGAATTGCCGTGCGCAGCCACCAACACCGTCTTGCCCGCCTTGAGGTCGGCGACGATGGCCTCGTTGTAGTACGGGATCAATCGGTCGACCACATCCTTGAGGCATTCGGTCTGCGGAACTGCCGGCAGGTCCGCATACCGGGGATCTGCGTCCTGGCTGTACTCGCTGCCCGTCTCCAGGACCGGAGGCGGGGTGTCGTAACTACGGCGCCACAACATGAACTGGTCGTTGCCGAACTTCTCTTTCGTCTCGGCCTTGTTCAGACCCTGCAGAGCGCCGTAGTGCCGCTCATTCAGCCGCCAGTCACGCACCACCGGGATCCAATGGCGGTCGGCCCTGTCCAGGGCGATCTGAGCGGTCGAGATCGCGCGCCGGAGCAGCGAGGTGTACAGGACGTCAGGGAGCAGATCGTGCTCGACGAGCAGCTCGCCGGCGCGTACCGCTTCGGCCTCGCCCTTCTCGGTGAGGGCAACGTCGACCCAACCGGTGAACTGGTTGGACGCATTCCACACGCTTTCACCGTGACGCATCAAGATCAGGGTTCCGTTGCTCATAGAGCAGTAGTTTTCCACAGGCCCACCGGCGCGGCATTCGACACCTATCGGTCGATCGAGGCCACACAACAACAACACACCGCGCGGATCGACCCCCTACACTGACGCCATGCTCTCAGGCGCGTGGAATTTCCGTGATGTATCCGGCCTCAAGACCACCGAAGGCCGTTGCGTCGCTTCGGGTTTGCTGTTCCGCAGTTCGGAACTGAGCAACCTCGACGACACCGGCGGGCAAGATCTCATCAACCTGGGCGTCACCGATGTCTTCGATCTGCGCGATTACGCGGAGATCGAGAAGAGCGGGTCGGACCGCGTTCCGGACTCGATCGATGTGCACATCGTCCCCTTCGATCTCCGGCCGGACGGTAAGGCACCCCACGAGATGTCGGGCGACGACTACATCGCCAACCGCACCCGCTACATGTACGACGTCTACGCACAGATGCCCGCGCTCCCCGGAGCGATGAACACGGTGGACCAGGTGATCAAGTTGCTCGGTGACCCCGAACGGCGGGTACTGGTGCACTGCGCAGCCGGCAAGGACCGCACCGGCTGGGTGGTGGCTGCCGTGCTCACCGCGCTCGCGGTGGATCCCGACGAGATCATGGCCGACTACCTGGAGAGCAACGGCGACATCGACGCCCTTCGCGCGCACCTGCAGCGCATCTACGGTCCATCGGAGGGCGGCGAACCGATCGAGATCTCTGATGACCTCCTCGGGGTGAAGGCCGACTACCTACAGAGCGCGCGGGAGGCCGCCCTGGAGGAGTTCGGCACGTTCGACGACTATCTGACGGCCTGCCGCGTGACCCCAGGTGACCTGGATCGCTTACGCGCCCGCATGCTGACGTAGTCACAAACCGGCCAACCCGGGCTCCGCGTGCAGGTCAGCACGCGTGTCCGATTTGTTTGGCGAACTCATTTGCATGCATGATGCAAGTAATGAAAAGCGAGTCGAACTCCAGTCCCAACCCGAACCTGCTCATCGCGGTGTTGTGCTTCGGGGGGTTGCTGGCATCGTTCATGCAGACGCTGGTGATTCCGATTGTCGGCAAGCTGCCGGAGTATTTGAACACCAGCGCCGACAACGCGTCGTGGGTGATCACGTCAACGCTGCTCGCGGCCGCGGTGGGCATGCCGATCGCGGGGCGATTGGCAGATATGTTCGGCAAGCGCAGCGTCATCCTGGGATGTATCGCCGCGATGATCATCGGGTCCGTCATCTGTGCTCTGACATCGCTTGTGGTTCCGATGATCGTCGGTCGTGGACTCCAGGGCCTGGCGATGGGTCTGATCCCCTGCGGCATCAGTTTGCTGCGGGACAAGCTGGAGCCGGCGCGGGTCCCCGGGGCCATCGCAACGATGTCCGCGACCCTGGGTGTCGGCGGTGCCATCGGTTTGCCGGTCGCCGCCTGGATCACGCAGACCTTTGACTGGCACGTGCTGTTCTGGACCTCTGCCGGTCTCGCCACCTTCACCTTCATCCTGGTGTTCACGCTGGTGAGCGAGTCGCACGTGAAGTCACCGGGCACCTTCGACATCATCGGCGCAGCAGGTTTGACCACCGCGTTGGTGGCGCTGTTGCTCGCGTTGTCGAAGGGTGCGACGTGGGGCTGGACCAGTGTCACGACGCTGGGGCTCACCGCTGCCGGTGTCGTGATCCTGGCCCTCTGGGGCTGGTTCGAACTGCGCACGAAGACGCCACTGGTCGATCTGCGCACGTCTCGGCAGCCGGTGATCGTCTTGACCAACGCCTCGTCCGTGCTCGTAGGCTTCTCGCTCATGGCGATCGGCCTGTCCGCGCCGCAGCTGCTGCAGATCCCCAACATTCCCGGAGTTGTCGACTACGGCATGGGCGAGACGATCCTGGCCACCGGCCTGATCCTGGCGCCGGGTGGACTGATGATGATGTTCCTGTCCCCGGTGTCCGCGCGGCTCAACATCGCCATCGGTCCGAAGTTCACACTGCTCATCGGCGCCTCGGTCATCGCGGCCGGTTATGTGACATCGGTCTTCCTCATGGCTGAACCATGGCAGATCCTGGTGGCCAACATCATCGTGAGCACGGGTGTCGGGATCGGATACTCGGCGATGCCCGCTCTCATCATGTCCGCGGCTCCGCTCCACCAGATGGCAGCGGCGAACAGCCTCAACTCGCTGATGCGCTCGATCGGTACCGCCATCGCATCAGCCCTGCTCGCAACAATCCTTGCCAGTTCGGTCATTGATCTCGGCGGTGGCCAGAGCGTTCCGTCGGAGTCCAGTTTCCGGCTGGTCTTCATCGTCGGCAGTATCGCCGCAATCGGCGCTGCCCTACTGGCGTTGTGCATCCCGAACAAGTACGTACGGCCGCCGGCCTCGCCCGGGGCGATCGAGGCCAACGACAGCGCGCAGGCAAGCCAGAAGGTCTGAGCCACAAACCTTCGCGAACACGCCGGACATACGAAGACGATCCACCTACCAGGTGGATCGTCTTCGTATTGTGGAGCGTCTCTGGGATCAGGCGGGCTTGCGCAGATCCTTGCGGAGGATCTTGCCTGCCGCGCTCTTCGGGATCGCGTCGATGAACTCCACCTCGCGGACCTTCTTGTGCGGCGCGACCTGTCCGGCGACGAAGTCGATCACCTGCTGTTCGGTGAGCTCGGCGTCGGGGCGCTTGACCACGAACGCCTTCGGGATCTCCTCGCCGGTGTCGGCCTCGATCACGCCGATGACCGCGACGTCCGCGACATCGTCATGGGTGAGCAGCAACGCCTCGAGTTCGGCGGGCGGCACCTGGTAGCCCTTGTACTTGATGAGCTCCTTGAGCCGGTCCACGATGTAGACGCAACCGTTCGCATCGACCCGTGCCATGTCACCGGTGTGCAGGAACCCGTCGTCGTCGATGGTCTCCTTGGTGGCCTTGTCGTTGTTCAGGTAGCCCGCCATGACGTTCGGGCCCGCCACCCACAGCTCGCCCGGCTCGCTGAGGCCTTCGGCCGGGATGTCGATCTCGTCGCCGGTCGCCGGATCGACGATCTTGTTGACCGTGTTCGGGATCGGCCAACCGCACGACGACAGCGGCGCCTCCGGACCGTCGCCGGGTTTGCTGGGCATGGCGTGGCTGACCGGGCTCAGCTCGCTCATGCCGTAGCCCTGGATGACCCGGGTGTTCAGCCGCTTGGCGACCGCATTTCCCAGCACCTCGTCCAGTGGCGCCGCACCCGACATGATCGTGTGGATGGACGACAGGTCGTACTCGTCGATCATCGGATGTTTTGCGAGAGCGACCGCCACCGGTGGCGCGATGAACACGTAGCTGCACTTGTAGTCCTGCACCGACGTCAAGAACTGCTCGAGGTCGAAACGCGGCATCACAACCAGCTGGCCGCGGTTGAACAGTGCGGCGTTGAGCAACACAGTCATGCCGTAGATGTGAAAGAAGGGCAGCACCGCGAGAACCGAGTCGCTCGCCTGCATGTTCAGCAGTGGCTGAATCTGCGCCACGTTCGCGACGAGGTTGCGATGGGTCAACATCACACCCTTGGGGTTGCCGGTGGTGCCCGAGCTGTACGGCAGGACCGCAAGATGGGTTGCCGGGTCGAAGCTGACGTCCGGTGCCGCGAGGCCGGCACCCAGCAGATCGAGCGCATTCGGGTGGGGGCTCTCTGCCTCTCCGGGCCCGTTCAGCAAGATCACCGCACTCTCGGGCAGACCGACCTGCGCTGCTGCCGCCTTGGCCTGGTCACCGAGCTGGGTGATCGTGATGAGCATCTTGGCACCCGAGTCGGTGAGCTGCTTGGCGATCTCGGGCGCGGTGAACAGCGCGTTGACGGTGGTCGCAGTGGCGCCCGCGCGCAGGATGCCGTGGAACGCGAACGCGAACGCCGAGGTGTTCGGCGACAGCAGCGCCACCTTGTCGCCCACCTCGATGCCACGGGCCGCCAGGGCTCCCGCGAACGCGTTGATCCGGCCTATCAGCTCGCGGTAGGTGGTGCCCTCGGTGGCGCCGGCGTCGATCAGCGCGGTCCGATCCAGGTCCTCCTCGCTGATCGACCCGAACAACGTCTCGTAGATCGAATCCTCGGAGATCTCCACAGGGGGAAAGGGACTCTTGAAACTCATGATTCTTCGGCCTCCGGCATTGTTGTTGACGATCAGTCAACAACAGTAGCAATGCCGGTTGTCAGGGTCTGCCGAATCGGACAGTTAGTCGTCCAGACCGACGTCCGACGACGGGGTTGCCGCGTCGAATGCCCGTGGCCGGCCGCTGTCGCCCTCTTCGCGACCCTTCTCCATACTGCCGATCGGCGCACCACCGGCGGAGGTCGTCCCATCGCCCCCGGAAAGGTGTGCACCGCCGTCACCGCGGGCACGCTCACCGTGCGACCGGGGCGCGCCGCCGTTGCCGTTGTGCGACGGCACCGATCGACCAGGCGCCCCCTCTGACCCGACACCGTCGATGAGGTGCTCGAACGCCTTGAGGTTGTTCAGCGACTCACCGCGCGAGACCCGCCATGCCCATTCACGCCGGATCGAGGTGATGAACCCGATCTCCAGGAGCACGTTGAAGTCGCCGTCGGCTGCTTCGAGGACCTGCCCGAGCAGCCGGTCCAGTTCGGCGTCGGTGATCGACTCCGCAGAATGCCTGCCGACCAGGTAGATATCGCCTGAGTTGTCGAGCGTGTACGCCACGCCGTAGAGCCGTCGGTTGCGTTTGAGCATCCAGCGGTAGACGCCCTCGTGGTTCTCGTCGGGTTTGCGGCAGACAAACGCCTCGATCCGCAATCCGTGTGGGGCTGCGGTCAGCAGCACCGTGGTCTTGAGCTTCTTCTCACCCGGTAGATCCACTACGAAGTAGTCGGCGTCCTTGCCGCCGGAATCCTTACGGCTGAAGGTCATCTCGCGCTCGGTGAGGAATCGGTCGATCGTCGAACCGAGCTCTGAGGTGATCTGTGATGTCATGTTCGTGCCCCATTTCTACGTCCGGCGAACCGGCGTGCCATCCGGGCCAGAGGTCGGGCTTCGGGTTCGGCCACGACTCCGTGCGGAGTGCTTTCTTCTGAGAGGTCGCTCTGCGACTGGGTTGTACCCGAATCGGGCGCATTCGATACCTGTGCACGATTTCGCCGGAAGCTGTCGATGGCCCTGCCGTAACTGGCCAGCAGCTGATCCGCGGTGTGATCCCACGAGAAATTCTGGGCGTGCCGGTGCGCGGCCTCTCCCATTGCCGCGAGGGCGGTTTCGTCTCCCAGCAGACGGTCGAGTTCCCCGGTCCAGCGGTCGATGCCGTGCCCGTCCACCAGGACACCACTGACGCCGTTGTCGACGGCCACCCCCAGCCCGCCCACATCCGCGGCGAGCACGGGTATCCCGGCCGCCTGCGCTTCGATGGCGACCAATCCGAAGCTTTCTGAATAGCTGGGCACCGCAACCACATTCGACGCGCGGTACACCTTGGCCAGCGACTCGGGCGACTGCGGCGGGATGAACGTCACGGACGACTCGATACCGAGGTCACGGGTGAGCTCGATCAGCGACGTGGGGCGTTCCAACCCGGAGCCGGACGGTCCACCGGCCACCAGTACCCGTAGTTTTCGTCCGTTCGAGAGTCCGCGACGGATCAGCGGCGCCGCGGCCCGAAGCAACACGTCCGGAGCCTTGAGTGGCTGGATCCGGCCGACGAACGTCACCACCACCTCGTCAGGGTCCAGTCCGAGGTCGAGCCTGGCGTCGATCCGAGGCCCCGGCGTGTAACACTCGAGATCTGCGCCGGGGGTGACCACGTCGATCCGCGACGGGTCCGCGTGATGGATCGAGATCAGTTGCTGCGCTTCGGTTTCGGTGTTGACGATCAGACGGTCGGCCTCATCGACGACCTGCTGCTCACCCACCTGCCTCATCGGCGGTTCGGGGGTGTCGCCCTCGGCGAGCGAGGCGTTCTTGACCGCGGCGAGAGTGTGTGCGGTGTGCACGAGAGGTACTGCCCATCGGTCGCGGGCCAGCCAGCCGACCTGTCCTGACAGCCAATAGTGCGAGTGGACGAGGTCGTAGTAGCCCACCGGCCGTCCCGCCTCGGCCCGCAGGACACCCGCCGTGAACGCACACAACTGAGTGGGCAGGTCCCGCTTGTCCAGCCCCTCGAACGGACCGGCCACCACGTTCCGCACGGTCACCCCCGGGGCAGCCTCCACCACGGGCTCATCTGCCGAGGATGTTGCGCGCGTGAAGATCTCGACCTCGACACCACGTTGCGCCAGACGTTTGGCGGTCTGCCACACGTAGACGTTCATCCCACCGGCATCTCCGACCCCGGGTTGGGCCAGCGGGGACGTGTGCACCGAGATCAGCGCCACCCGCCGCGGAACCGCGGGACCACCGGCCGGACTCACGACCGGACTCCCCTGCCCTGCTCGGAGCTCCGGACGGATTCGGTGACGAAGCCCTCCACCTGGCGCGCGAAGGTGTCGGGATCGTCGACGAACGGTGCGTGACCGCCGCCTTCCCAGAACTCCGCGGTGGCTGTGGGGATCAGCGACGTGGCATGTTCGGCGCACGAGATGTCGGCCACCGCATCGGCGGTGCCGTGGATGACCAGTGCGGGCACGTCGAGAGCCGCCAGGACGTCGTCGTGGTCGGCGCCGCGGCCGAACAGTGCGCTGCGCACCGCCGGTGCGGTGGCCAGCGATGTGCCGAGGAAGCGTTGAATGGTGGGACCGTCGCCGAGCGGTGTCACCGCGGCGACGAAGTCGGACAACGCCGCCACTGCCACCTTCGGGTCGTCGGACAACGCATCGGGCAGTGCGGCCCGCATCGCCGGCCCGATCCGGCCACCGGGCTTACCCCGCCCCATCGAGGTTGTCGCTCCCACCAGGACGACACCTGCCACGGTGTCCGACGCTCGCCCCAGGGTCGCGAGGTGGTCGCACACGACCAGCCCGCCGTATGACCAGCCGAGCAGGAACACCGGCTGCCCGGGTCCGACCTCGGCGGCGAGCACTGCAGCCACATCAATCGCGAAGTTCGCCGGTCCGAAGTTCTCGGCAGACGTCGCGCCCGGGGGTACGCCGGACTCGCCGTGCCCGCGCAGGTCCATCGCGATGACCCGGTGCCCGCGCCCGAGGAGTTCGAGTAGGTGATCGCCCCAGCAGGTGGACGACTGAGCCCAACCGTGGATGAGCAGCAGTGCCGGGCTGTCTGCGTCGGCGGCCCGCCCGGCGACCCGATAGCTGATGCGCGTGCCGTCGGGAGCCTCGACCTGGCCCATGGTGGTGCCCATGAGTCCACACTAATGGTGTGGCTCTGGGGGCACGGACCAGCGACCGTGGTCACGGAATGAATCGGACCGCGGTCCGGTTATACTGGCTGTACGAACCACCTCCACCTAAGGAGCACGTCATGCCCGCCGTAACAGCCGATACCTTGACCCTGCCCCGCATCGCCGGCCCCGTCGCGACGGACACCGAGCGGCCCGTCAGGTCGGTGACCACCGGACCGCGCGGTTACGAGGGTGAGGGTTTCCCGGTCGTCCGGGCCTTTGCCGGCGTCTCCAAGACCGACCTCGACCCCTTTGTCCACATGGACCAGATGGGCGAGGTCGAATACGAGCCCGGCGAGCCGCGTGGAACCAGCTGGCACCCGCACCGCGGATTCGAAACCGTGACCTACATGATCGACGGCCGGTTCGCCCACCAGGATTCTCATGGCGGTGGCGGCCTGATCGAAGACGGCGCCACACAATGGATGACGGCCGGGTCGGGCATCCTGCACATCGAGACACCGCCCGCAGAGTTGGTCGAGAGTGGCGGCCTGTTCCACGGGGTCCAGCTGTGGGTGAACCTGCCGAAGAAGGCGAAGTTCGCCACCCCGGCCTACCAGTCGATCGAAGGCAACCAAGCCACCCTGCTGAGTTCGCCCGACGGAGGTTCGCTGGTGCGGATCATCGCAGGCGGCATCGACGGCCACACCGGCCCGGGGTCGACCCACACACCGATCACGTTGGCTCACGCCACCATCGAGCCGGGCGCAGCCTTGAACCTGCCGTGGAACCGCGACTTCAACGCACTCGTCTACGTCCTGTCCGGGCGCGGCACCGTGGGACCGGTGGGAAATCCCATCCAGCAGGGTCAGCTCGCAGTCCTCGGACCCGGTGACCGGATCTCCATCTCCGCTGCGCAACAACAGGACTCGAACCGCCCCGCACTCGAGGTGCTGCTGCTCGGGGGTCGCCCGATCCGTGAGCCGGTGTTCCAGTATGGGCCGTTCGTGATGAACTCCCGCGCCGAACTCATCGAGGCGATGGACGACTTCAACGCCGGCAAGTTCGGCCACATCCCGCCGGGTGCGCTCATGCCGCACACCTCGGGAGCCTGACAGCACAAGAGGGTTGACACATTGGCCCAAGTGTCTCACTGTTGAGACATGCAGGCCAATGTGTCATATCCAGCCGAGTTCACCCTGCGCTCTGGGCAGACATGGCGTGAACCCTGGGCGATGTACACGGCACTGCGCGACCATGACCCGGTCCATCGCGTCCGTACCGACCGTCCCGACCGCGACTTCTGGGTGCTCACCCGACACGGCGACGTCAGCCGCGCCGCCGACGACTGGCGCACCTTCACCTCCACCGCAGGCCTCACCGTCACCTATGGCGAACTCGAGAGCCTCGGCCTCGTCGACAACCCGCCCATGGTGATGCAGGACCCGCCTGCGCACACCGACTTCCGCAAGCTGGTGGCCCGCGGGTTCACCCCGAAGCAGGTGACCGACGTCGAGCCCGCGGTGCGGCGTTTTGTCACCGACCGGCTCGATGTCCTCCTCGATGCCGGAGAAGGCGACGTGGTCGCAGACCTGTTCAAACCCCTGCCGTCGATGGTTGTCGCGCACTACCTGGGCGTACCGGAGTCGGACCGGCGCGCGTTCGACGGCTGGACCGAGGCGATCGTCGGCGCCGACAGCTCAGATCTGGCACGAGCAGGCGAAGCCGCATCGGCGGCGGTGGTGGAGCTGATGGGGTATTTCAGCACGCTGATCGCCTATCGGCGAGAGCATCCCGGCGACGACACCGTGTCGCATCTGGTGAGGGCGGGAGTCGGCGAGGACGGCAACACCGAGGGGTTGCTGTCGATCCTCGCCTTCGCCTTCACCATGGTCACCGGGGGAAACGACACCACCACCGGAGTACTGGGCGGTGCCACAGCGTTGCTCGGCGAACACCACGGGCAGCGGCGCGAACTGGCAGACGAGCCCGAACTCATCACCGGGGCGATCGAGGAGTTCCTCCGTCTCACCTCGCCGGTCCAGGGCCTTGCCCGGACCACCACAGTCGACACCGAGGTCGAGACAGAAGACGGACCCGTGACCATTCCGGCGGGTCGCAAAGTCCTGCTCTGTTACGGCGCGGCCAATCGCGATCCGCGGGTTTACGGTGACGACGCGGACCAACTCGACATCCATCGGCGCCCCCGCCAGATCCTCACGTTCAGTCGAGGCGGCCATCACTGCCTCGGGGCGGCAGCGGCGCGCATGCAGGTGCGGGTGACCCTGGAAGAGCTGCTGAGGCGCTGCCCTGACTTCGAGGTCGACGCCGATTCGATCACCTACGCCAAGGGCAATTACGTACGCCGTCCGACCAGACTGCTTGTGCGGACCAACCGGTGACGGCCGCCTCCTGGCTGGGCGAGAGCCGATCGGCCATCGCTGCCGGCCGCATACTCGACGTCGCGGCCGAGCTATTCGCCGAGCACGGGGTGGATGCGGTCAACATGAACCAGATCTCCGCGGCCGCCGGATGCTCGCGGGCCACGCTCTACCGCTACTTCCCGTCCCGCGCCGAACTGCAGATGGCCTTTGTCGAACGCGAGGCCCGTGCGCTGTCGCGGCAGATCGCCGAGCGTGTGACCGACGACGCCGACCCGGCAGAGCGGACCACCGACGCGATTGTCACCGCGGTCGAGGCAGTGCGCGCCGACCCGGTGTTGCACTCCTGGTTTCGCCCCGGCTCGGCAAGCGTGGCGGCCGAACTCGGATCGTCGTCCGCGCTGATCAAGAAGATCGTCACGGCGTTTGTCTCCGACGACCCCACAGGCGGTTCCGTAGACCCGAGCGCCGATGAAGCGTTGCGAGCGCAGTTCATCGTACGAATGATTCTGTCGCTGTTGACAACTCCCGGCACCGACGCCGCCGAGGAGCGCGCTGTCATCGAACGGTTCGTGACGCCGGCCGTGGTGTCGCCAGGCTGATTTCGCCTGGCTGTCGGTAACGGTTATCATTAGCGTCTACCCGATGGAGCCCCCGCCTCGATGAGGCGGGCCATCGTCTCGACGTGAAAGGTCACTCCCCGATGCGCACCTGGTCCCGACCCCTGGCGGTTGCCGCCGCCGTCTCCCTCACCGCCGCGTTGGCGGCCGGATGCTCCTCGGACGACGGGGGCACCACCGCCGACGGCAAGGTGTCCATCGTGGCTTCCACCGACGTCTGGGGTTCGGTCGCCGCTGCGGTCGCCGGCGACAAGGCCGAGGTGACGTCGCTGTACAACTCCCCCACCGGAGACCCGCACGAGTTCGAACCGAACGCACAGGACACGGCCAAGGTCTCCGAAGCTGGTGTGGTGGTCCTCAACGGTGGGCACTACGACACCTACATGGAGGACGCGCCCAAGAGTTCCGATGCCGTCGTGATCAACGCCTTCGAACTCGCCGAGGGTGGGCACGAAGAACCGGGCCATGAAGAAGCAGGGCACGAAGAAGCAGGCCACGACGAAAGCGGCTCCCAGGAATCCGGCCACGAGGAGGAGTCCGGCCACCATCACGGAGCGGGCGGCGCCAATGAGCACGTCTTCTACGATCTCGCGGTCGCCGGACTCGTCGCCGACAAGGTGGCCGAGGCCCTGTCGGAGAAAGACAGCGCCAACGCGCAGACCTACCGCGACAACGTCACCGAGTTCGACAAGCGGCTCGACGAATTGACTGCGCAGGTCGCCGCCATCAAGACCGCGAACCCCGATGCCCCGGTTGCGCAGACCGAACCGCTCGCCTATTACCTGCTACTCGACGCCGGACTCAAAGATGTCACCCCCGCCGGTCTGCAGGACGCGGTCGAGGCCGGGCAGTCGCCGTCGGCCCGCGACATCGCGGCCACCCAGGATCTGCTGCGGGGACGCCAGGTGCGCGCCCTCATCTACAACACGCAGGCAGTTGACGAGGGCACCAAGGCACTTCTCGACATCGCGACCAGGTCGGGCGTGCCGGTGGTCGACTTCACCGAGACCCTGCCCGCCGGGACCACCGACTACATCGAATGGCAGAAGGCTAATGTTGAGTCTCTGACGTCCGCCCTGGCGTCCAAACCAGCCACTCCCTGATCGGCCACCGTGTTCGACCAGACCGACACCAAGCAGTTAGCGCAGTTCATGACCCAGCCCGAATCGGCATCACTTCTGGACAACATCGGTGCCGCCGTCACGATCAGCGGCGCGCGCCTGATGTTCGGGCAGCGGGTGCTGTGGGACGAGTTCGACCTGACCGTGGCCCCCGGTGAGTTCATCGCGATCCTCGGACCCAACGGGTCGGGCAAGACCTCTCTGCTCAAGACACTGCTGGGCCAGTACCAGCTGAACGCGGGAACGGTTGCGGTGCAAGGCCGCAGCCTGCGGGCCGGCGACAGCAGCATCGGGTACATCCCCCAGCAACAGACCCACGATGAGGGTGTGCCGCTACGTGGCCGGGATCTCGTCGGTCTCGGCGTGGACGGGCAGGCGTGGGGCATCGGATGGCGCAACCGAAAGCGCCGCAAGGCTCTTGTCGACGATGCGATCGCTCAGGTGGACGCACGCGAGTTCGCCGACGCCCCGTTGGGACTGCTCAGCGGTGGCGAACAACAGCGGCTTCGGGTTGCGCAGGCACTGTCGGGCGATCCTTCGGTGTTGCTCTGTGACGAGCCGCTGCTCAGTCTCGACCCCGCCAACCAGAGCCGGGTGGCCGCGCTGATCGACCGCCGTCGCCGCGACCACGGAACCGCCGTCCTGTTCGTCACCCACGAGATCAACCCGATCCTCCCGTACGTCGATCGGGTCGTCTACCTCGTCGACGGCCGGTTCCGCATCGGGACGCCGGCGCAGGTCATGACGTCGGAGACCCTCAGCGAGCTTTACCAGACGCGTGTCGATGTCCTGGAGGTGCAGGGCCGGCTGATCGTCGTCGGCGCCGACGAATCCGCCTGCCACGGTGATAGCGGTGACCTCCACCACCTGCCCACCCGCGATGTCGAGGTGAAGGAATGAAGGCCCAGTGGTCGGACTTCTTCGACTTCGACGCCACGATGAACCTGCTCTCCTACGACTTCGTCCAGCAGGCGTTGGTGGCGACCGCGCTGCTCGGCATCCTCGGCGGCGTCCTCGGTCCGATGGTCGTGAGCCGCCAGATGTCGTTTGCCGTCCACGGCACCAGTGAGTTGTCGTTCACCGGCGCCGCTGCCGCCCTGCTGTTCGGCTTCAGCGTCAACCTCGGCGGCGTGATCGGGGCGATCGTCGCGGCCGTCATCTTCGGTTTGCTCGGCAACCGTGTGCGCGAACGTGATTCGGTGATCGGCGTCGTGATGGCGTTCGGCCTCGGACTGGCGGTGCTGTTCATCGCGCTCAACCCGGGACGCATCGGAACCGGATTCAACCTGCTCGCCGGGCAGGCCATCAACGCGGGCACCCAGGGCGCCGAGGCCGTGGTCATCACCACTGTCGTCGTGGTCGCGGCGATGGCTGTCATCTATCGGCCGCTGCTGTTCGCCAGCACCGACCCCCGCGTGGCCGAGGCCCGTGGAGTGCCGATGCGGCTGCTCTCGGTGGTGTTCGCGGTGCTGCTCGGCGCGGCTGTGGCCCAGAGTGTGCAGATCATCGGCGCTCTTCTGGTGATGTCGCTGCTGATCACCCCGGCCGCAGCCGCCATGCGCGTGTCGTCGAACCCCACGGTGGTGCTCGGGTTGTCCATCTTGTTCGCTGAGATCGCCGCGGTCGGCGGTATCGTCTTGTCGCTGGCGCCGGGTCTGCCGGTCTCCGCCTTCGTCACCACCATCTCGTTTGTCATCTACCTGGTATGCCGTGTGGTCGGCTCCAAACGGTCCGCCGGCTCTGGGCGCCGACGGGTTCCCACCTCCAGCAAACCGCTGCTCGGCAGCAGTTTCTGAGACTTTCGCCTTCCGCTGGCTCGAACCTGCTCGGCAAGGGCACGCCGGGGCCGCTGATCGCCTAAGCTCTCAATTCGGGCGACGCAGGCGAAGCGGCCCGGACCGGAAGGCAGGCGATGCGGTATCAGTTGCTCGGACCGCTGTCTGTGGTCCGTCGCGCCGACCACTCGCAGGTCGTCGAGCTCGGATCGCCCAAGCAGCGGATGGTACTGGCGCTGCTGCTCCTCAATCGCGGCACCGTCGTCTCCATCGACCGGCTGTCGGACGCGATCTGGGGAGAAGACGCACCCCCGAGTGCCACGTCCAGCCTGCAGGCCTACATCTCGAATCTGCGCCGGGCGCTGCGTAACGACGCGGTCGGCACCTCACCCATCCGGCGGCAGTCGAACGGGTACATCTTTGAGATCTACGATTCCGAACTCGACATCGACGAGTTCCTGGACCTGGCCAATTCGGCCCGCCAGGCCTCCGACCGCGAGGATTGGGCGCCGGCCCTGGAGACGTCCGATCGGGCTCTCGGCATGTGGCGCGGACAGCTGCTCGACGGTTTCGGTGACGAGAGCTGGGTTCAGACCGAGGCGGCCGGACTCGAAGAACTCCGCAGCGGGTGCCGGGAGAACCGGATCACCGCGCTCCTGGCGCTGGGGCGCGTTCCTCAGGCACTCGCCGATGTGGTGGCACTGCAGACCGAGCAGCCCTATCGCGATCGCAGTTGCTGGCTGCACATGATGGCGCTGCACCGGGCGGGCCGCTCGGCTGAAGCCCTCGATGTGTTCACCGAACATGCGCGCAGACTCGACGACGATCTCGGACTCGAACCGAGCGCCGAGCTGCGCGAGCTGCAGGGTGCCATCCTGCGCCACGACCCGGAGTTGGCCGCGTGGCCCCGCAAACCCAGCTGGTCTGGCGCCGGCGAGATCCGTTCACCCGAACCCGAGGCGGTTCCGGATCAGCCGGTGCCGGCCTCGGCTGCCGCCTCGAGCGGCAAACTCGTGGGCCGCGCGCGCGAGATCGACCACATCGGCCGGCTGCTCGGCGAGGTGGTCGCGGGGAACACACGCTGGCTCATCCTGATCGGCCCGCCTGGCATCGGAAAGACACGACTCGCCGACGAGGCCGCCCAGCGAATGCAGACCCTGGGTGGTCGCGCTGTGTGGGCCCGCAATCCCGAGGAGGGCGCGCCCGCCTGGTGGCCCGCCCGTCAGCTCGTGGAGGCACTGGGCTGCGACCCCGCCGAGATCCTCACCACCCAGGCCGGCGTGGACGCCGACACCGCCCGCTTCACCACGTACGACCGGGTACAGCGCGTCATCGAACAGAGTTCGGCGACAACACCTCTGGCGGTCGTGATCGACGATGCCCAATGGGCCGACGCGATGTCGGTGGGCGCGCTCGCCTCCATGGCGACCGCTGTGCACGGGCACCCGGTGGGCTTCATCATCACTCTGCGTGAGGGTGAGCACGGGACCGCGCTGGGCCGGCTTCTCAGCGCGGTCGCCCGCGGAGGTGGCAATCGTCAGATCGTCGTGTCGGCACTGGCCGATGACGATGCCGCGACACTGGCCAATGAGATCGCCGACGAAGCCCTGTCCGACACGGAGGTCTCCCGCCTGATCAGACGCACGGGCGGCAATCCGCTGTTCGTCTCCGAATACGCACGCCTGTCCAAGGACGAACGTGACGCCGGCGAACTGCCCCAGGCAGTTCGCTCCGTGCTCGGCCTGAGGCTGGCCGGCCTCGATCCTGCTGTGCTGCAAGTGCTCCGGATGGCCGCTGTCATCGGGGACGCAATCGACGTGGCGCTGCTCTCGGCCACCACCCGCCTCGACATCGATTCGCTCGCCGACCATCTCGACGAGGCGGCCGATGCCCGGATCATCGCCGCGGCCCCGGGCACCGACGGTTACGCGTTCGCCCACGGATTGCTTCGCGAGGAAGTGCTGGCCCAGATGCCGACGCTGCGTCGTAAACGCGCGCACGCCAAAGTCGGCGAGGTACTCGAAGGCGCATCGGGCTCGGACGTGTTGGGCAGGCGCGCACAACATCTCATGGCCGCGCTGCCTCTGGTGGAGGCCCGCGACGCGGTCGCGGCTTGCATCGCGGCCGCCACCGCTGCCGCCGAGCGATGGAACTCCGAGTCCGCGGCCAATTGGTGGCATCAGGCACTGGTGGCCTACGACCTGTTGCCCGCAGCCGATCAGGACGACGCAGAGCGGGACGGCCTCACCGTGTCCTATCTCGAGGCGCTGTCACGCTCGGGCCGTGGCCAGACCGTACTCGACACGGTCGAAACGGAACTGGCCATGGCCATCCGCACCGAGAAGACCGCGACCATCGGAAAACTGGCCGGTTCGCTGCTGCGTTCGGGCGGCGGGTGGCCGTGGGTGACCCCGGGCAAGGACCCGGCGCCATTGCTGGCCCTGCTGTTTCGCGCCGAACAAATTGTCGCGGACGAACATGCCGCGCGCGCACAGGTTCTCGGAGCCCTGTGTGTCGGGCACAGCTATCACCCCGACCCGACTCTGGCACCCGAATTGATAGTCCAGGCAGAGCATTTCGCGGCCATCGCGGACGACCCCGAGATCACCGCCGAGGTGATGATGGCCCGGTTGATCACTTTTTCCGGCGTCGCAACCCATGCCGCCGAAGCCATTGCCACGATCGATGACCTGCTGACCTTCGCGCACAGCCAGGCCCGATTCGACACCGTGATCGCACACTCGATCGCGACGATGGCTGCGTTCACCCTCGGCGACGTGCACGCGGTCCGGGGCCATCTACTCCAGGCGATCAACGGCAGCGAGGAACTGAACCTGCCGATCTTGCGTGCACAGCTCCGCTGGATGGAGGTGGTGGTTGCGGTCTGGGACGGCGACTTCGAACGGGCCACCCGCCACCGGGCCATCGCCAAACGTGTCCACGAGCAGACCGAGCTGTACGTGACCGGACAGTCCAACATGTCCTTGATGGGCTTGCGCCGCGAGCAGGGCCATCTGTCCGAAGACGAGGCGTCGATGGCCCGCGAGCTGATCGAGGGTGTGGCGGCCAGCGCCGAGGACACCGACATGATCGGCGTCATCGCGGCCGGATTGGCCACCGTCCCCGGTGCTCCGGTCGACCGGAACCTGGCCGAGAAACTCATCCGGCAGCGGCAAGACACCCGCGGGGCACACGTGTGGCACACGCTCGGTCACGCAACGGCTCTCGCCCACCTGGTGGCGCAGTTCGAGCTGACCGACTTCGCCGCAGACTTCATCGTCGAACTCGAACCCTTCACCGGGTGCATCGGCGTGATCGGTCAGCTCAGTTCCGTCGGCCCTGTGGACCTCGCCCTCGCCAGGCTTCACATGTTGCTGGGCCACACCGCTGCCGCAACCGAGGCAGTGGCGGTGGCGGCGGAGGTCGCCGAGCGCAACGGCGGGCAACCGACCCTTCTTCGTTGCCGCCTTCTCCAGTGGCAGCTGCGTCCGTCGGCCGAACGACATCTCGACGAACTCGACGACATCGGTACCCGGGCGGCCGAGTTCGGTATGGCAGGCCTCCTCGACGACGTGCGCACAGCGCGTGAGCAGGCCTGACGCGGACCCTGCACCGGGATCACCAAACGGATTCGGCTTACTTCTTGAGGTTTTCTTGGACTCGTCGCCAAGCAGATGCCAAGTGATGTGACGCAACCTGTTGCCATCGACTTCCCCGATGACGAGAGGCGTCCACACAAGATGACCACGACCACCGAGAGCACCCACGCCGACCCGGCCACCGAACTGCGCGCCGCCGTGTCCGGTGTGGTCGCCGGTCCTGCTGATCCCGACTACGCCCGCGCGACGCCCTGGAACGTCTCGGTGCCGTCAGAGCCGTGCGCAGTGGTGTTCGCCACCTCGGCCGCCGATGTCGCGGCCACGTTGCGGGTGGCCGAGCGTCTCCGGCTGACGGTTGCCGTGCAGGCAACCGGGCACGGCGCTCTGCCGATCGATTCGGGGACGATCCTGGTGCACACCGCCGAGTTGAACGGCTGCGTGGTTGATCCGCAGACACGTACGGCCAGGGTCGGTGCCGGCGTGCGGTGGCAGCAGGTCATAGACGCGGCCGCAGCACATGGCCTCGCCGCCCTGGCCGGCTCAGCGCCCCACGTGGGTGTGATCGGTTTCCTGACCGGCGGCGGCATCGGCCCACTGGTGCGCAGTGTGGGCCTGTCGTCCGATCATGTCCGATCCTTCGAATTGGTCACCGGGCGCGGCGAGGTCCTGCAGGTCACCCCCGACAACCACGCCGAACTGTTCTGGGGGCTGCGCGGCGGGAAAGGCACGCTGGGGATCGTCACCTCGGTCGAGATCGAGCTGCTGCCCATATCGGAGATCTACGGTGGCGCCGTCTACTTCGATGGTTCCGACGCTGCCGACGTGCTGCGGGTCTGGCGCGACTGGAGTGCGGGTCTTCCCGAGGACACGAACACCTCGATTGCCCTGCTGCAATTGCCTCCGCTGCCAGGCGTGCCGCCACAGCTGGCCGGCAAGTTGACGCTCGCGGTCCGCTACGCATCTCTTGCAGAACCGGCTGCTGCCGAAGCCCTGTTCGCGCCGATCCGCACCGCCGCAACAGCGTTGATCGACGCAGTGGCGCCGATGCCGTACGCGGCGATGGGGGCGATCCACGCCGATCCCGTCGACCCCATGCCGACGCACGAACGCAGCACGCTGCTCGGCGAGCTGAGCGACGATGCCATCGACTCCCTCATCGCGCTGACCGGCCCTCAATCGGGTTCGCCTCAGGTGGTCGTCGAACTCCGGTTGCTCGGGGGTGCGATGTCGCGGCCGGCAGCCCAACGCAGCGCCTTCTGCCATCGCAGCGCGTCGTTCAACTTGATGGTGATCGGTGCACTCGTGCCGCCGATCGCCGAGCACGTGCCCGCCCATGCGAGCGCCGTACTGGACGCCGTGGCGCCGTGGTCGGTGGGTGAGCTGCCCAACTTCGCACCGGGTACCGGGCCGGCCCGTTTGGCGCGGTGCTACGACGAGGACACCCTGGTGTGGCTCGGAGCCCTCGCAGAGCAACATGACCCACACGGACTGCTGCGCGTCGGTCAGGTGGTCCGGTCCGTGACGACGTCAGGGAATTGATTCCTCGGCGCCGCCGGGATTGCAGCGGGTCGAGATCATCTCCGACTCGGTGACCACGGGGCGCCACGGTTCCAGGTTCCAGCTCGTCTTGTCCGGGTCTACTATCCGGGCGAACCGCCAGTGGCAGGCGTACTGGTCGCGCATCCCCGGGGTGTCGGCCGTGGGGTCGAGCCCGACCACCTCGGCCCAGCTGGCGTTCAGATCGCCCGTGCCCTGCGTGTTGCGTCCCGACTCGGTGGGAAACACCTGCAGACTCGGGCCCTGCTCGGTCTGCGTCCAGGCCACATGGTCGATGAACGGTGGCAGATACGCAGGGGTGGACGGCGTGATCGCGCTCCCGACCGGTGTTGTCGGGGCCGTTGTTGTCGTCGACTCGCCGACGGCCGGTTCGGTGGTCACCGCCGGGTCGGGGTCAGACCCGACGCATCCGGCGACGACGATCATCGCGGCCACGACCGTGCACAGCCACGCAGCACACCTCAAAACACAACCCGGACAACCATCTCCGCGACCACCGCGGGTTTGGCCGTGCCCTCCACGGCAAGCGTGTGACCGAACACGATCTGGATCGCACCATCGCCGAGGTCGGTCGCCTCGGCCAGGGTGGTGGTGAGCCGGACCTTCGATCCCACCAGGACCGGAGACGGGAAACGCACCTTGTTGCTGCCGTAGTTCAGGGCCATCTTCACACCCTCGAACCCGTAGATCTGCGCGCCCAGCATCGGAAGGAGAGACAGGCTCAGGAACCCGTGGGCGATGGTGCCGCCGTACGGGCTCTCCGCTTTTGCGCGTTCGACGTCCACGTGGATCCACTGGTGATCACCGGTCGCCTCGGCGAACTGGTCAACTCGCTCCTGGGTCACCGTGATCCATTCGCTGCTGCCCAACTCGCTCCCGACAGCAGTCAAAACCTCGGTCGCGGAGCCAAATACACGCATTCGCATCTCCCAGCTTCAGATGTTCACCGACGTGCGGCCGTCACACGTTCTCGAGGGTTTCCTCGGCGGCTTCGGCGCCGGGGACCTTCGCAGCGTAGTCGCCGAACCCGTCCCATGCCTCGCGCCGTGCCCGCATCGGGTCAACCTCCACGTAGGAGTGCTTGTCGAAGATCCTGGTGGCGCGCACCTTCGGTGTGTAACGGGGCCAACTCGGCAGCGGCTCGCCGGTTTTGGCGAACGCGAGCCATTGATCCTGCACCTCACCGGTGACGCGCAGGGCATCTCGTCGATCGCCGAGCTGGGTCAGCAGCCGGCCGGCCTTACCGCGGTAGATGCCGAAGACGGCAAGCAGTTCGGACGCGTGGGTGGCCCCCAGACCCAGCCACCTCATCACCTTCGGTGAGTAGTCATACCGGTAAGCGTAGGTGGCCGCGTGCTCGGAATGTGCTTGTGTCACAGCGACGCTGCCCACCCAGAAGATGTAATCGCCGCCGAACTGCACCATTGATCGCGGACTGGGGTAACCGTTGTAGGCAGCCGTGATTCGATCTTGTGCGTCGGGTTCGGTGTTGGCGAACATCTCCGTGATGACCTCTTCGGTGGACAACATGCCCTGCGGCAGACGCTTGAAGAGTGTTCCCTCGTTCTTGTTGGTACCGATGATCATCGGTACCTGATGGGCCGAACCGTCGGCAAAGGCCTCCACAGGCGCCACGGGCAGGTAGTCGCCGTCGACGACGGGCCCGAACGGCAGCAGACCGGGAGTGTCCCTGGTGACCCACCTGGCCAACCGATGCCCGGCGCGGCCGATGTCGGCCAGCGACGCCGAGGCAAGGGCTTCGGCCACGTCCGAGATGCCGGTGTCGGCGGTCAGCAATTCGCCCATCTTGTCGGCGAATCGCTGCGCGTAGTGCTGGTGCAGCGTCAGCATCGGCGCAGAACTCTCGGCGATGGCGCGGTGGAACAGGCCGCCGGCCGCCGGGGTGGCCATCAGCGTGGTGACGGCGTTGCCACCGGCGCTCTCCCCGAAGATCGTCACGTTGTCGGGGTCGCCTCCGAAGTCGGCGATGTTGTCCTTGACCCACTGCAGCGCGGCCACCTGGTCACGCAAACCCAGATTGGTCTCAAACGGGTGTTCCGGGGTGGAGTATTTGGTGAAGTCCCCATAGCCCAGCGGACCGAGCCGGTAGTTCATCGACACGAAGATCACGTCGCCGCGCCGGACGAGGTCGTGGCCGTAGTAGAGCGGCGTGGCGGTGGATCCGAGGATGTACGCACCGCCGTGGATGAACACCATCACCGCCCGCGGCTTGTTCGACGTGCGTGCCGGTGCCACCACGTTGACCGTCAGGCAGTCTTCGCTGACAGGTTGCTTGCGCCCGCGCTCGACCAGCGCATACTTCGGGTTCTGCGGCGCAGCGTTCCGAAAGCTGTCGGCCTTGAGCACACCTTCCCACCCGATTGCGGGCGCGGGTGCTCGCAGTCGCAGGTCACCAACTGGGGGTGCGGCAAACGGAATGCCACGCCAGCGGACGATGTCGCCGTCGCGAACACCCTCGACAACCCCGTCGGACAGGGTCACCCTCGTACTAGTACTCACCATGATTTCGACCCTATCGGTCCAATAGCGGTCACTCGCCCGCTATCGCGCTCATTCGCAACACGACACGGCCGGTGATCTGAAAAACTCGAACGTATGACCACCGAGTACACCGGATACGTCAAAATAAACCACCCGTCTGCCGACACGCCGGTGTGGCATCAGGTGGCCGGCGAGGGCGACGCAGTGGTCCTACTGCACGGCGCGTTCTCCTCGGCCGCGGATTGGGGCGGACAATTCCAGCCCTTCGTCGATGCCGGCTACACGGTCTACGCCCCCGAGCGGCATGGTCACGGACACAGCGCCGACGTCACCGATGAGTTCCATTACGAGGACATGGCCGAAGAAACCATCGCCTATCTCGACGGGATCGTCGGCGGGCCGGCGCACCTGGTCGGCTGGAGCGACGGTGCCGTCATCGCATTTCTCGTCGCCCTCAAGCGTCCCGACCTGGTGAACCGGATGGTCGTCCTGGGGCAATACCTGAACTCGTCCGGACGGGCCAGCGGCGGATTACTCGACTCCCTCGACGACATCGATTCGGAGATCGTGCAATTCTTACGGTCCGACTACGCGGAGACCTCACCGGACGGCGATGAACATTTCCCGGTCGTATTCGAGAAGACCACCACGATGATTGCGAGCGAACCCGAGATGGACCTGGCATCGCTGTCGCGCGTGAGCGCACCGACGCTGGTCATGCAGGGTGACCACGACGAGGTGACGGTGGCGCACAGCCTCGACATCGTTGCGAATCTGCAGAATGCACGACTGGCAGTGCTTCCCGGAACGCACCTGATCCCGATCGAGACCCCGAATGTCGTCAATCCGGTGATCCTCAACTTCCTCGGTGCGGACCCTGCTTGAAGGCATCTACTGTGACGCCGGCGATTCAGCGTTACCATCACCGCGAAATCATATTCTTCTATCCGAAATCATCCATCGACTCAGAATGGGCACACCGTGACCGACAGTCCGAACAATCGCGACATTGCAGCCGACCCGGTCATCTCACCTTCGAAATCCCGTCGGGTTCTTTCTGCGTTTCTCGATTCGCCATTCGCCGGGATGTCCCCCTGGATCTTGATGGCCCTGATCACCGGGCCGGGCCGCTTCGAGGAAGCGGCGGCAGCGGCCTTCGGCCTGTCCTTGCTGCTCGTCCTCGGTGGCCATCGACGCGGTAGCTCGATCAAGTTCCTAGAGGCATTCGACGTCACCTATTTCGCAGTCTTGGTACTGCTTGCACAATTCGGTTCCGACGGACTCATCAATTGGCTCGAACACTGGGGCGGTGAGATGACCAACATCGCCTTGGTGTCGTTCGCGCTCGGGTCGATTCTCATCCGCCAGCCGTTCACCCTGCAGTACGCCAAGGAAAGTACTCCTGAAGAACTGTGGAAGAACCCGCTGTTCCTGCACATCAACTACATGATCACGTGGTCGTGGGTCATCGGATTCGGTGTGGCGGCCGCGGCCGGTTTCTACGGCGATGCCGTGCTCGACGACTCGGGCAATTTTTGGACCGGATGGATCATCCAACTCGCCGGCACGATCTTCGCGTTGTCGTTCACGGAGTTCTATCCGGACTATGCCACCGACCGCGAGGCCCAAAAACGCGGCGAGGACGTCAGCCCCCAGTCGCTTGCACGTCTGTGGGACTGGGTGCCGATCTTCGTGATCGTCACCGGCATCGCCGGCCTGATCACCGACTCGCTCAGCACCACCGTCGGTCTCATCATCATCGCCGTCGGCGTCGTCCTCAAGCTCGCGATGGCCAGGCTCCTCCCCGCCCCCCGATAGTGTGCCCTTCTGGCGGCCGCGACCTGGTCTTTTGGTCGCCAGAAGGCCACAGTTCGGGGTGGATCAGGAGCGACGTTGGCGAGCGAACTCCGCGAGGACCACACCAGCGGCGACCGAGGCGTTCAGGCTTTCGACGTCGCCGGCCATCGGGATGGACAGGATCGAGTCGCACGACTCGCGAACCAGCCGCGACAGCCCCTTGCCCTCGGACCCGACCACGATCACGGTGGGGCCCGAACCGTCGTAGTCATCGAGGGTGACGTCGCCGTCGGCGTCGAGACCGACCAGCTGCACACCTGACTGAGCCCACTCCTTGAGTGTTCTGGTGAGGTTGGTGGCCTGCGCGACGGGCAGTCGAGCGGCCGCACCCGCACTGGTGCGCCATGCGACGGCGGTGACCGAGGCGCTGCGGCGAGCCGGGATCACCACACCGTGTCCGCCGAACGCGGCGACCGAACGGATCACGGCGCCGAGGTTACGTGGGTCGGTGATGTTGTCGAGGGCCACCAGCAAGGGTGGCTGACCGCTGTCGATGGCCTGCTGCATCAGGTCGGTGGGGTGGGCGTAGCGGTACGGCGGTACCTGCAGGGCGATGCCCTGGTGCATGCCGTTCGAGCTCATCCGGTCGAGTTCGGGCCGTTGCACCTCGAGGATCGCGATGCCTTTGTCGCCGGCGATCTGGACGGCTTCGGTGACCCGCTCGTCCGCGTCGGCGCCCAGCACCACGTACAGCGCGGTGGCGGGGACACCAGCCCGCAGGCACTCGACCACCGGGTTGCGTCCGAGGACGTATTCGGGTCCTTCGACGGCAGCCTTGCGCTGCGGACGACCGGCACCTGCAGACGAGGTCTTCGCCGCTGCCTTGGCTCGCTTGTGTGCCGAATGGTAGGGCCGGTCAACGGCTTTCGGGGTCGCCCCCCTGCCTTCGAGACCACGCCGACGCTGACCGCCGGATCCGACGGTCTGCCCCTTCTTGGTGCCACCCTTGCGGATCGCGCCCTTGCGTTTGGAATTGCCGGCCATCAGTTACCAGCCCCTTCGGTAGGTCGGGCCGATGGACCCGTGGTTCGGGCCGTTGCCTCGTGGTTCACCGGTCGGACTCCATGTTCTGTGTCGTTTTCTACTTGTCCGTCAACGACCACTGCGGTCCATCCGGTGTATCTGTCACGTCGATCCCGGCCTTGGCCAGCCGGTCGCGCACCTCGTCGGCCACGGCCCAGTTCTTCTCCGCCCGAGCCGCGGTACGGCGGTCGAGTTCTGCCCGGACGAGAACGTCGAGCGCAGCGGTGAGCGAAGTGTCATCGCGGCTGTCCGCCCAGTTCTCTGCCAACGGGTCTACGCCGAGCACGTCGAGCATGGCTCGCACCGCCGATGCCGATTCCAGCGCGGTCTTGTGGTCACCGCTCTCGAGGGCAGTGTTGCCGGCCTTGACCGTTCCGTGGACCTGCGCGAGTGCCGCAGGCACTCCGAGGTCGTCGTTCAGAGCGGCTGCGAACTCCGCGGTCACCTCACCGACGGGAACATCGCCGACGCGCGAAACCGTCCGGTGCACAAAGGATTCGAGCCTCTTGTACGCCTCGGCGGCATCTTCGAGAGCACGTGGTGAGTATTCGAGCATCGACCGGTAGTGCGCGCTGCCGAGGTAGTAACGCAATTCCACAGCGCGGACCTGCTGGAGCATCGCCGGGATGGCGACCACGTTGCCGAGAGATTTCGACATCTTCTCCCCACCCATCGTGACCCACCCGTTGTGCAACCAGTAGCGCGCGAACGGATCTCCCGCCCCGTGACTCTGGGCCACTTCGTTCTCGTGATGCGGGAACACCAGATCCATTCCACCGCAATGGATGTCGAACTCCGGACCGAGGAGGGTTGTGGCCATCGCCGAGCATTCGAGATGCCATCCCGGGCGCCCGCGGCCCCACGGTGTCGGCCACGAGGGTTCGCCTGGCTTCACGCTCTTCCACAGGGTGAAGTCGCGTGGATCGCGTTTCCCGGTCCCGGCGCTCTCACCCTGATGGACGTCGTCGAGGCGATGCCCGGACAGCGATCCGTACTCGGGAAGACTCTGGACGTCGAAGTAGACGTTGCCGTCGGAGGCGTAGGCGTGACCGCGGTCGATGAGGCGTTCCATGTACTCGACCATCTGGGTGATGAACCCCGTCGCCCGCGGCTCCGCAGACGGCGGCAGCACACCGAGCTGGTCGTAGGCCCGGCTGAACTCGCGCTCGTGAGTGGCAGCCCACTCCCACCACGGCCTGCCCGCATCGGCGGCCTTGGTCAGGATCTTGTCCTCGATGTCGGTCACGTTGCGCACAAACGCGACGTCGTAGCCCTCGTGGGTGAGCCAGCGGCGCAGGACGTCGAACGCGATGCCGCTGCGCACGTGACCGATATGAGGAATGCCCTGCACAGTGGCGCCACACAGATAGACCGACGCATGGCCAGGACGCAGTGGCGTGAAGTCACGTACATCTCGGGCGGCGGTGTCGTAGAGGCGCAGGGTCACGATCGGCAATCCTACTGGTCAAGCAGCAGGGCTGTGGCCACGGCGGCGATGCCTTCACCACGACCGGTCAGTCCGAGGCCATCGGTGGTGGTGGCAGACACCGACACCGGCCCGCCGACGAGTTCGGTGAGCACCTGCTGGGCCTCTGCGCGGCGGGGCCCAATCTTCGGCCTGTTGCCGATCACCTGCACTGCCGCGTTCCCGACGCGCCAACCCTCAGATTCGATGAGTCCGCGGACGTGGCCGAGCATGCGGGCGCCGCTGACGCCGTCCCACTCCGGACGTCCGGTTCCGAACACCGAACCCAGATCGCCGAGTCCCGCGGCGGAGAGGAGGGCGTCGCACAGGGCGTGGGCGGCGACATCCCCGTCGGAGTGACCGGCGCAGCCATCCGCGTCAGCAAAGAGCAGCCCGGCCATCCAGCACGGCCGGCCCTGCTCGACGGGGTGGACGTCGGTACCGATGCCCACCCTCACGTTCGTGCCTCGTCGGCCAGCAACCAGGAGGCGAGGCGGAGGTCCCACGGGGTGGTGATCTTGAAAGCCAAGGGATCTCCCGCGATGGTGTGGACCGCGACGCCTTGGGATTCGACGAGCCCGGCGTCGTCGGTGAAGTCGCCGTCAGCGCCGGCGTATGCCGAGGTCAAGACATCGAAGTCGAAGCCTTGAGGGGTTTGGACCGCACGTAGACGCGTGCGGTCGACGGTTCCGGTGACCACACCGGCAGGATCAACGGACTTGATGGTGTCCGTGACGGGAGTCCCCGGGACCACGGCCCGGGCCCCCGCGAGCACGGCCTCGACGACCGAGACGAACAACGTCGGCGGGGTGAGGCAGCGGGCCGCATCGTGCACCAAGACCACGTCTGCAGCGGGGGCGGCGGCCAGCGCCGCTCGCACCGAGTCACCTCGTTGAGCGCCACCTGGCACCACGGTCACCTCGGGAAAGTCCGACCGGACCTGGTCTACGAGACCGGCCGGGACCGACAACACCACATGCTCGACGACCCCGCTGGCCTGCACACCGCGCACAGCACGATGCAGCATGGATTGGCCTGCGAGGTCGACGAATGCCTTGGGCAATCCGGCACCGAGCCGCTCTCCGCGACCGGCAGCCGGGATCAGCGCGACAGTAGATGCCAAGACGACCAGATGCCCGGTCTACGAAGCGGCGGCGAGAACCTCGTCGAGAATGATGGAGGCCTTCTCGTCGTTGGTGTTCTGCGCGAGCGAGAGTTCATCGACGAGAACGCGGCGTGCCCGGGTGAGCATCCGCTTCTCACCCGCGGACAGTCCACGGTCCTGCTCACGGCGCCAGAGGTCACGCACGATCTCGGCGACCTTGATGATGTCACCGGAGATCAGCTTTTCCTGGTTCGCCTTGAAACGGCGGGCCCAGTTCGTCGGCTCCTCGGTGTGCGGTGCGCGAAGCACATCGAACACCTTCCCGAGACCTTCTTCTCCGACCACATCACGCACACCCACATATTCGAGCTTTGTGGAAGGTATCTGGACCGTCATGTCACCATCCGCCACCTTGAGAACGAGGTATTCGACGGCCTCTCCCTTGATGGTTCGGGTCACGATGTCTTCGACCAAGGCAGCACCGTGATGGGGGTAGACAACGGTGTCACCAACTTTGAAATTCAATGTTCCATGCCCCTTTCCATTCCCCGAGTCTAGCACGGGGGCTCCCGCGTCATCAGACAACGGTGCAGGTCAGCGACGTAGAGGTGGTTTCGCGAGCCTTGACGATGCCTGAAAAGTGTGCTGGGACACTGCCCGAACTCCATCGCCGACGAACTCTGGGGGACCTCGTCCGAGAGCTCGGTCTGCAGCGATTTCGGCACCCCATCGCGATTTCTCGCGACCGGCCCACTACGCTCCGTAGTGCACGCACTGCGCAGTCGAACTGAGCGGGTTCTCGGGCCACCTGAGCCGACTGACGAGCGGGCGCAGCATCAGGACCTACCTCGGAGGAAAACCGGTGTCAGTGGAGAGAGTTTCGGTGGAACGAGAGTTTGGGCCGGCCCGTAATGTCCGGCGCCGCCGGGTGGCTTCGGCCATCGCTGTCGGGGCGATCGCGACCGGTCTGGCACTCGGCACCACCGCGTGCGGTGCGGGCCAGACCTCGCAGACCGCCAACCAGGCCTCCGCCGTCAACGGCAACTCGGCCACCGTCGGCCCGCTCGCCTTGCGCGACGTCGCGGTTGTCTTCCCCGAGTCCGGAGATGTTGCCTTCGCCAACGGCGGGCCGCTCGAGATGTCGTTCCTGATCTCCAACACCAGTCCGGATGTCGCCGACAAGCTCGAGAGCATCGAGTTCGCCAACGGCGACGGCAAGGTCACCATCGACGGTCCCACCGAGATCCCGGCCACCAAGTCGCTGCGGGCCGGCACGCCGGGACTGCTGCTCACCACCAGCGCCGAACCAGAAGACCCCAGCGAGAAGCGCATCACCGTCACCGTCACGGGCGCCGCGAAGACCATCACACCGGGCCTCACGGTCCCGCTGACCTTCGATTTCCAGCAGGCCGGTGAGACCACCCTCAACGTGCCGGTCGACGCCGGGCCACTGCTGCCCCGCCAGGACAAGGCCCGCGGCGTGGTCGAAGAAGACCACGGCGGAGGCCACTAGTCCGCTCCGGCGGTTGGGTGTCGGTCACCGTGGCTAGAGTTGCGCGGTGGCCAAACCCAAATCGACATATCGATGTAGCGCCTGCGGATACCAGGTCGCAAAATGGGTGGGCCGCTGCCCGGAATGCGGTGAATGGGGCTCTGTCGACGCGGTCGCCATGGCCACCGGCGGTGGAGCGGGCATAGGCGGCGGTAAGTCCGCCACGGTCGCGACCATCCCGACCGCACCCGCCCGGCCGATGAGTCAGATCGACGTCAGCCACACCGCAGCTTTTCCCACCGGCATCGGAGAACTGGATCGCGTCCTCGGCACCGGCGTGGTCCCCGGTTCGGTCATGCTGCTCGCCGGTGAACCCGGCGTGGGCAAATCCACCCTCCTGCTCGAAACCGTCAAACGTTGGGCGCTGCAAGGCAAACGCGCGCTGTACGTGACCGGAGAGGAGTCCGCCGGCCAGGTGCGCCTGCGCGCCGAACGCACGGGGGCGGTACACGACGAGATCTTCCTCGCCGCGGAGTCCGATCTCGGCGCGGTGCTAGGTCATGCGGAGGCGGTCATGCCATCGCTGATGATCGTCGACTCGGTGCAGACGATGGTGGCCCAGAACGTCGACGGCGTGAACGGTGGTGTCACCCAGATCCGTGCGGTGACAACGGCTTTGACCTCACTGGCAAAGAACTCGGGCATCGCGGTGATCCTGGTCGGGCACGTCACCAAGGACGGCACTGTCGCCGGCCCCCGCTCCCTCGAGCACCTCGTGGACGTGGTCCTCTCGTTCGAGGGCGACAAGCATTCAACCCTGCGGATGGTCCGCGGCATCAAGAACCGGTTCGGCGCGGCCGATGAGGTCGGCTGCTTCGAACAGCGTGAAGACGGCATCCACGAGGTCACCGACCCGTCGGGACTGTTCCTGCATCACCGCGACATCGGCGTCGCCGGAACCGCGATCACCGTTGCCATGGACGGCAAACGGCCGCTGGTCGGCGAAGTGCAGGCCCTGGTCTCGAAATCGAGTCTTGCCAACCCGCGGCGTGCGGTTGTCGGACTCGATTCGGCAAGGGTCGCAATGATTTTGGCGGTCTGCTCGGCTCGCGCCCACCTGCCCACGCACGACCAGGACGTCTACGTGGCCACCGTCGGAGGGATGAAACTCAGCGAACCTGCGGCCGACCTCTCGGTCGCCTTGGCGCTCAGCTCGATTTTGGCCGACCGATCATTGCCCGGGTCCATGGTCGCCATCGGCGAGATCGGCCTTGCGGGCGAGGTGCGCCGCGTGGCCGGCGTCGGCAAAAGGGTGGCCGAGGCCAAGCGACTCGGCTTCAAACACGCCATCGTCCCGGCAGGTTCGCTCGATCTTCCGTCGGGCATGAAGATCACCCAGGTGGCCGATCTGCAGACCGCCATGCGAACGGCACTGAAAGGTCCCGCCAGCCCCTACCGGTTCTAGACGCTGCTGCTTCCCCGGTCATGGCGGGCGATGCGCTCACCGTAGAACTCGGCCGCACCACTCGCCTCGAAGCTGTCCTTGAAATGCTCCAGGGGCTTGATCTGGACGAAGATCGCGTGTGCGGCTCCCACGGGCTCGGTGTCGTCGCCCAGGTAGGCAACGGCACGCGAATACAGCTTGCGCCGAACGGTGCCGACCGTTTCGGCCTCGAGCCGTAGTTCACTGCCCACCGGGATGGGCTTGGCGAAGTCGATCTCCAGGTGCGCGGTCACCGCAATCGCGCCCACCATCCAGTGCGTCAGACCCATCACTTCGTCGAACGCGGTCGAGAGGATGCCCCCGTGGATGACGCCGGGGCCGCCCTCGAATCGGGGCTCCACCTGCATCCGGGCGGTGACGTCGGTGCCCTCGCCCGCGATCGCCTTCATGTGCAGACCGGCCTCGGAGCGGTCACCACAGCCGAAGCACATCGGGTTGTGCGCCCGCACCACTTCACCGGGCGCCGGGGCCTTGGCCGAACGGCTTGCCGGGACCAGCTCATCGGGCAGCACGAAAGTTGTTTTCACAGACAGCTAATCTAGTCTCCATCTCATGGACAACAGAAAGGCGCCTCATGGCTGAGGTTCCGGCCTCGGACCTGCTCCGCACCACGATTGCCCGGCTGGCGCCCGGCACTCCGCTGCGAGACGGCCTAGAACGCATCCTGCGTGGCCGCACAGGCGCTTTGATCGTCATCGGGCACGACCCCGAGGTCGAACGGATCTGTGCCGGTGGCTTCCATCTGGACGTCGCGTTCGCTCCGACCCGATTGCGCGAGCTGTCGAAGATGGACGGTGCGGTGGTGTTGTCCACCGACGGCGCCAGAATCGTGCGTGCCAACGTGCAATTGGTGCCCGACCCGTCCATCCCGACCGAAGAATCGGGCACCAGGCATCGTTCTGCCGAACGCACCGCCATCCAGACCGGCTACCCGGTGATCTCGGTCAGCGCCTCGATGTCCATCGTCAGTGCCTACGTGGCCGGAATCCGCTATGTCGTCGAGGGATCGGACGCGATCCTCTCTCGTGCCAACCTCGCTGTCGCCACTCTGGAGCGATACAAGACTCGACTCGACGAGGTCAGTACCGCACTTTCACGATCAGAGATCGAAGACTACGTAACGCTGCGCGATGCGATGACCGTTGTGCAGCGCCTCGAGATGGTGCGCCGGGTGTCCGAGGAGATCGAGCACTACGTTCTCGAACTCGGCGTGAACGGCCGTCAGCTGCGGCTGCAGCTCGAAGAGCTGGTGGGCGACAACGACTCTCAACGCGAACTGGTGGTGCGCGACTACTTCGCCAGTCCCGAGCCCGCCAGCACCATGGAGGTCGAGCAGGCCCTCACCGCCATCGAAAACCTCACGGACACCGATCTTTTGGACCTCACCGCACTGGCCCGGGCGTTCGGCTACCCGAACACGATCGACGCCCAGGACACCGCGATGAGCCCGCGGGGTTACCGATTGCTGGCCCGAATCCCGCGTCTGCAGTTCGCTCACATCGACCGGCTCGTCCGCAGCTACGGAACGCTACAAGCGCTACTGGCCGCCACCGCCGCGGACCTGCAAGCGGTCGAGGGCATCGGCAGCATCTGGGCCCGGCACATTCGCGAGGGTTTGTCGCGGCTCGCCGAATCCAGCATCGAACGGTTCGATTAGTAACTGCGCGCCGCACGGTTCTCCCCGGAAGTGTGGCGCGCGTGCTCTGGACGGAGTCGACGCAGGAAGAGCTCGCGCGTGCCGGCCACACCGACAGATGTCACGGAGGTGTGGCCCGGTTGTTCTGGACTGCCGACGAACGAGCGCAGCGATGTGAGGAGAAGGGAAGAACAACCGACCGAGGCCACACCGACAAGCGAGCGGAGCGAGCCAAAAGTTACTGCGCGTTCGGTCGATTCACGTTGAACGTGATCGGGGCACTCGGCTTCTCACCGATCTTCGCGACGGCCTGGTAGGCGCCCGGAGCAACGGGTTGGCGCGGCGTCTCACAACCGGGACTGCTGGTGGTACCGGACCAGTCGATGGTGTCCTTGACCTGCTGCCCCGGCTTGAGGAGCTGGTTGTTGACGCCTTCGACCGGCGCGCAGTCGCCGGACGACCAGATGCGGCGGTCGCCTGCGAGGTTCAGCACGGTCACGTTCTGCATGCCCTTGCCGACGTCGCGGGTGCAGTCGGAGAGCCCTGCGTTGGTGATGGCGATGGTGAAGATCGGCTGCTCGCCCTCGACGTATGCCGGCTTGTCGGTGTAGAGCACCACGGAGATGTTCTGGTCGGGGCACAGTCCGCTGGCGGGGACAGGTTGCGGGGTCTCCCCGACCGGGGTGCCGCCCGGGATACCGGGAGCACCTGAGGCACCGGGCTGATCGGGGTTCGCACCGGCGACGTTTCCTCCGCCGGTTCCACCCGAACCGCCACCGGGAACCGCGGACTGCGATGCCGACGGATCGTTGTAGGCCGACGGCAGCGCATAGCTCGACGAGGCATTCAGCTCGGTGCTGTTGGCCGTGTTCTTTCCGTTGTCGTCACCGGTCACCCAGAAGACGAGTCCGATGATCACGGCAAGCACCACCACCAGGACGCCGACCGCGAGTGCGCGTCGGCGCCAGTAAATTTCCGGCGGCAGGGGGCCCTGAGGATCTAGCACACCCCGACGCTAGTGGCACGGCGGTGGCCACCGGCTCACCTCGCGCGGCGTGTCGCATTTAACCTCTGTGCGAGACATCTCAAGGGCGGTTGCTCACGACGCCAGGCTTGGCATCTCCGGATCCTCGCCGATCTCGCCGAGCGTCCCGTTCAGACGGACCACACCTTCGGCCAGTTCGTATGTGAGTCCGACGATTCCCAGTTCGCCACTCTCGATCTTGTCGGAGATGATCCGGCTGCGCTGAACCATCAGGCGGCCGGTTTCCTTCACATGCCTGGCTTCGAATTCGTCGACGCGGGTGAGACCTTCGCTGCGTCCCGCCAGGATGCTCGGCGTGACGCGTTCGACGACGTCGCGGATGAATCCTCCGGGAATCTGCAGGTCGTCGAGTGCGTCCAGTGTCGCCCGGACGGCACCACAGCTGTCGTGACCGAGGACGGCGATCAGCGGCACGTCGAGGACCTCCACGGCGTACTCGATCGAGCCCAATACCGCCGAGTCGATGACGTGCCCGGCCGTCCGGATCACGAACATCTCGCCGAGCCCTTGGTCGAAGATGATCTCCGCTGCCACCCGCGAGTCGGCGCACCCGAAGAGCACCGCTCGCGGATGCTGCCCGGCAGCGAGCCGGGCGCGGTCCTCGATACCCTGACTGGGATGAAGCGACTTGCCTGCCACGAAGCGTTCATTGCCTTCACGCAGCGATTTCCATGCCTGAGCGGGGGTTGTTTGAGCCATGGCTGACATTCTGCACTCCCCCTCTCCGGTCCCGCCCACCAACTTGCTCAGTTGGTTCGATGACGCCGAACGCGACCTTCCCTGGCGACGTCGGGACGTCACGGCCTGGCACATCCTGATCAGCGAGATCATGCTCCAGCAGACGCCGGTGTCACGGGTGGCGCCGATCTGGGAACAGTGGATCGAACGGTGGCCGGTCCCGTCGGCGATGGCCGCGAGCCCGGTGGGCGAAGTGGTGCGGGCGTGGGGCAAGCTCGGCTATCCCCGCCGCGCGATGCGGCTGCACGCGTGCTCGGCCGTACTCGCCGCCGAGCACGGCGACGTGGTCCCCAGTGATGTCGACGTCTTGCTCACGCTGCCCGGCATCGGCGATTACACGGCCCGCGCCATCGCGTGCTTTGCCTACGGTCAGTCGGTGCCTGTGGTCGACACGAATGTCCGGCGGGTCGTCGCCCGGGCTGTCCATGGCCGTGCTGAACCCGGCAACCCAGCACGCACCGACCTCGTTGATGTCGCGGGCCTGTTACCCGCCGACTCACGTGCGCCCCGCTTCTCCGCAGCCCTGATGGAGTTGGGTGCGCTGGTCTGCGTCGCCAAGAACCCTCGCTGCCAGCTCTGCCCTCTCACCGGGTGCCGGTGGGTCGCGGCCGGACGACCCGCGCACGATGGGCCTGCCCGCAAGGTGCAGAAGTTCGCCGGAACCGACCGTCAGGTGCGCGGCCTGCTGTTGGATGTGTTGCGGGGCAGCGACATCCCTGTCGAGCGGGCACGACTCGATCTGGTGTGGACCACCGACACGGCACAGCGCGATCGTGCGCTCGACTCACTGCTCGTCGATGGATTGGCGGAGATCACCGACGATGGGCGGTTCGCACTGGCCGGCGAAGGATGATCGCCGGACCGATCACGTCAGTCCGGACAGGAATGCCTCCACCGCGCCGCGGTACTCGTCGGGCGCGGAGTCATGGATCAGGTGGTCGGACCCTTTGACCCGCAACAGGATTGCGTTCTCGTGTGCTTGCGACATGGTGTGCATCTGACCTGGCGGGGTGACACTGTTCTCGGCCTCGAGCAGCAGGCTCGGTACCGCCACCGCATCCCACTGCTGCCAGAAGTCACGACGACCCCACTCTTCGGCGATCTGCGCCCACACGTCGAGACGACCGTGTAGCGCGCCGTCGTCGAATGCCTCGTAGAAGTAGCGGCCGGCCACCTCTCCGAACATCTGCTGCGCGTGCGCAAGTGTCTCGAACCGGTCCGGCCACGACTCGAACCATGGGCGCCACCCCGCCGTGGTGCGACCACGAAAGTCCGGTGCCATGTCTTCGATCACCAGAGCAGACACCAGCTCGGGGTAGTCCGCAGCGGCACACCATGCGTGCAGGCCGCCCATGGAATGCCCCACCAGAACGGCCGGACCCATGTCGATCCACGTCAGGACCTCGGCCAGGTCACCGACAAACCGCTCGGTGCACAGGTTTTCGGGCGTCGGCTCTTCGATGCTCTTCGTTCCGCGATGCCACGCCGCGTCGTAGGCGAACACCCGTCCGTACCTGCGGAGCCAGGGGATCTGGCGCTGCCAGGTCCGGCCTCGACCCATCAACCCGTGCAACAGCACGATCGGCGGACGCGTCGGCATCCCGCCGTAGTCGATGAAACCCACGTCCGCACTCACGGGGTAGAACCTTATCGGCTGCGTCGGGGCAGGACTGCGACCAGAGCCACCGGCGGCCGGAGCAGGCACGCATGGCAGCCGCAGGGAACAGTTGAGTAGGACACTCCGCCGGTAGGGTGATCGCCATGGCTGTTGTGAAGATCAATGCGATTTCCGTTCCCGAGGGCGCCGGACCCGAACTGGAGAAGCGCTTTGCCCATCGCGCCCACAGTGTCGATGGCTCGAAAGGTTTCCTCGGTTTCCAGTTGCTGCGACCGGTCAAGGGCGACGACCGCTACTTCGTGGTGACCCAGTGGGAGTCCGAAGAGGACTTCCAGGCGTGGGCGGCGGGGCCCGCACGGGAAGCACATGCCGGCGAGCGCGCCAAGCCCGTCTCCTCGGGTGCAGACCTGCTCGAGTTCGAGGTGGTCCTGGACGTCACCCCGTCCTGACCCCTGCCACCGCGGTGGAACCGCGTTCGGCGTCGAAGTGGACGGACGGCGTGAGCCCGGCCTGAGTGAACACTGTTCGGGCCGAATCGACCTGCGCTGCACTCACTTCCATCACCAGTCGGCCGCGTGGCGCCAACCACCCCGGCGCCTGCGCGACGACCTCGCGCATCAGGTCGAGGCCGTCGGGGCCGCCGTCGAGACTCGCGGCCGGCTCGAAGTCCCGGGCTTCGGGGGGCATGGTCGAGATGGCGGCCGTGGGAACGTACGGCACATTGCACATCAACACATTCACGTGTCCCCGAAGGTGTTCAGGGAACGGCTCGAAGAGGTCGCCGCAGAAGACCTCGCCGCGACCCGCCAGATTGATTCGCGCGCATTCGGCCGCCACCGGGTCGATGTCGGCGGCGACAATCTGCGCCTCCGGAAATCGCGCCGCGTACAGCGCGGCCAGTGCCCCCGAGCCGCAGCACAGATCCACGACCAAGCTGTCGGGCGGCGCTCCGTCCGCCGCGACGTCGACCAGCAACAGAGACCGTTGGCGCGGAACGAACACACCCGGCAGCACTGTCACCATCAGTCCACCGAACTCGGCCGCTCCGACGATGTACTCCAGAGGCTCACCGCCCACCCGGCGTCGCACCAACTGTTCGAGCGTGCCGGTGTCGAGGGCTGCGCTCACCAGGATCCGGGCTTCATCTTCCGCGAAGACGCAACCCGCCGCCCGCAACCGCGCCGCCACCTGGGCCAGCAGGGCGTCGGATACCTCCACCCGTGTGACGGTAGTGGAGCGGGCATGGCGCTGCCTCCACAAAACCCGCCCACGCTCGCCCTACAGACCGAGCTGCTCCCGACATCGCGAGCCAACCCACCCCCTTTTCGGCACGAAGTGAAAGATCAGACTCGTATCGCAAAACTGGAACGTGTTCTAACATTGGGCTGAAGTGATAACCAACTGGAGGACCAATGACGGACACCGTTGACGCGGCACCCACCACCTCGCGTGACTACGCAGAGCTCTACATCGGCGGCAAGTGGACCAGCGCCCACTCCACCGATGTCCTCGAGGTCTATTCGCCGGCCACCGGCCAACGTGTCGGTAGCACTCCCCTCGCCGACGAGACCGATGTCGACACCGCAGTTCGGACGGCCCGAGCGGCTTTCGACTCCGGCGTCTGGCGCAACAAGACCCCCGAAGAGCGGGCCGCTGTGGTCGCCAAAGTGGCCGACCTCATCGACGAACGCGGCGGCGAGATCGCCGAACTGGTGTCGTCGGAGATGGGGGCGCCCCCGTCAGCCGTCGCCACCTTGCAGCAGCTCCCGGCGACCGGCGTGCTTCGCGAATATGCCAAGGCCGCAATCAATTACACTTGGCACGAGTACCGCGACGGTCTGTTCGGCAAGACGCAGATCACCCGTGAGCCCGTCGGGGTCGTCGGCGCCATCACCGCCTGGAACGTGCCGCTGTTCCTGATCTGCAACAAACTCGGACCCGCATTGTCGGCCGGTTGTTCGGTGGTTCTCAAGCCCGCCCCGGAAACACCGTTGTCGGCCAACGTGATCGCCGAACTGTTCACCGAGGCCGGCCTGCCCGAAGGCGTGCTCTCCGTGGTTCCCGGCGGACCGGACACGGGCAAAGCGCTTGTCGCACACCCGGACGTCGACAAGATCACCTTCACCGGCTCCACCGCCGCAGGCAAGGCGATCGGTGCGGCATGCGGTGAGCAGCTCAAGCGCTGTTCACTCGAATTGGGCGGCAAATCGGCGGCCATCGTGCTCGCCGACGCCGACCCGGCCGAGATCGCCGGCATGCTCACCTTCACCGGTCTGATGAACACGGGGCAGGCGTGTGTTGCGCAGACCCGCGTCCTGGTTCCGAGCAGCAAGCGCGACGAGATCGTCGACGCCATGGTCGAAGCGGCGAAGCTGCTCAAGCCGGGCCTCCCCGACGATCCGGAGGCCCAACTCGGACCACTGATCACCGAGAAGCAGCGCAGTAAGGTCGAGGACTACATCCGTCAGGGCAAAGAGGCTGGTGCCACAGCAATTCTCGACAGCACCCGCCCCGAAGGCCTCGAGTCCGGCTACTACCTGAGCCCGACCATCTTCACCGGTGTCACCAACGACATGACGATCGCCCGCGAGGAGATCTTCGGCCCGGTGATCTCTGTGATCGATTACGACACCGAAGAAGAAGCCGTGGCCATCGCCAACGACTCCGACTACGGCCTCGCCGGCACAGTGTGGACCGCCGACGTCGAGCACGGTTTGGAGATTGCCGCACAGATCCGCACCGGAACGTATGGCGTCAACTGGTACGCCATCGACCCCGGCTCGCCGTTCGGTGGTTACAAGAACTCAGGCATCGGGCGCGAAAACGGTCCAGAGGGGCTCGAATCGTACCTCGAACACAAGTCGGTCATCCTCCCGATGGGTTACGACCCGAACGCTTAGTTCGCACTTCCTCCGACTGCAGTCAGATCCTCCGGTTGCAGTCGGAGGAAGTAACCCAAGTCGGAGGAAATGCCAGACCCTCCGACTTCGGACGACTCGACCGCCGACACCGAAGAAAGCACCAAACCCTCCGACTGCACTCAGAACCTTCGGTTGCAGTCGGAGGAAGTAACCGAAACCGGAGGAAATGCCAGACCCTCCGACATCAGTCAGGCCCCCCGATTCACGATCGGGGGGCCTGACTGATGAGTAGGGCCAATACCGCTCAGGGAGTGGGCACCGGCGTCTCGGCAGGTGCCGGGCTCTGGGGAGGCGCGGGTTGCGATGGCACCGGAACCGGCACCGACGACGCACCGGGCTTGTCGCCCTCTTCCGCCAGTCGGGCCTTCACCGAATCGTCGGTGAGGATGTCGATGTTGGTCACCAGCCACTTGTCGCCGGACCGTTCCATCGAGTACTGCAGCCGACTGGCGTTGACCGACACCAAATCCTTACCGCCTTTGGTGACCGACTGGTTCATGAAGATCAGCAGTAACGCCTTCTCGCGGCTCGACGTGACAACACCGGCGTCCTGAATCGACACCTCAGATTTGACCTGCTGCTTCTGCACTTCCGCAACGAGGTTCGCCTCTTTGATGATCTCGTCGTACTGCTGCTCAGCCGGGCCCGACAACGACTTCCGCGTATCGGCCACGTGCTGCTCGACATTGTCCGGTTGGTAACCGAACATCAACGTCGCAGTCTGCTTGCCTGCCTCCAGCGCATCGCCGCGGGCGTCCTCGGCGAGTTTGGTGTCTCGGTAGTGCAGACCCACGATCGTCGTGATGATGGCACCGGCCACCAGCAGACAGACGGTCAGCACTGACACCGTCCACAACAAGAATCGACGCGACATCTAGGTCACCCACTCGACGTTGGTGAGTTTGAGTTCACCGTTGATACGCGTGATCTCCAACTTCCATCTGAACACCTGCAACACCGTCTGCTGGTCAGTCACGTTGGGCTGGTTCATCTCCCAGCTGAAGACCATGATCACCGACGCGGTACTGCTGTCACTCGCCGTGACGGCCTCCGAGATCACCGCGCCCTTGGTCGACACGTCTTCCGACTTGATCATGTTGACGGTCTGCTGGACGGATTGGCCGACCTGCTCCATCGCCTTGCCACTCGTGTCGTCCTGGAAGGACTTGATCGCGCCATCGATGTTCTGCGGATTCAACGTTGTCAGATTGGTGACCATCTGCCGCGCGAAAGCCGAGTACTCAGCCCTCAGCTCATTGCGGTCGTCGATCTTCTTGGTGCCCAGCACGAACAGGGTGGACGCCACAGCCATCGCGGCGATCAGACCGACGGCGGTGATCGCAGCCAGGACCACACCCATCCCGCGCAGACCCACACGCTTCTTCGCAGCCGTGGAGGGCCGATCCGCCTTGCGTATCCGTCCCTTGGTCTTACGTGGCCGACCGGAATCGCCGCGAGCCGCCGATCGACGTTCGCGGTAGGAAACCCCCGTCGAGACGACGACGTCGTCGTCCGTGGACGAATCCGTAGGTCCGCTGACATCATCGGACGCGGCCTTGGACGCCGGCGAAGTGGGAGCTGACTTACGTTTGCGTCCCACCGGTGCGGACTTGACCGGCTTTCCGGTCGGCTTCACCTTGCCCGGTTTGTCTCCGGGAGAAGGCACATCGCCCGGGTCCTGCCCGTCCGCTACACCTGGATTCGTCGCCGGCTCAGTCTTCCCGACCTCCTGCGGAGGCCCGGCGGCCCGGCTCGCACGCCGGCGCTTCCGCTTTGCCTCGTCTCCGGACCCGTTGGTCGAGCTCCGCTCCGCTTCGTCTCCGGAAACACTGGTCGAGCTCCGCTCCGCTTCGTCTCCGGACCCGTTGGTCGAACTCCGCTCCGCTTCGTCTCCGGACCCGTTGGTCGAGCTCCGCTCCGCTTCGTCTCCGGACCCGTTGGTCGAGCTCCGCTCCGCTTCGTCTCCGGGTCCCGTCACCTCACGGTTCCCGTGATCAGGCTCTGCCATTGGCTGTTGTCTTCCTGCGGTTGCGCCCCGGTACCCGTTGTACCGGTTCCACCACTCGTACCAGAATTGCTCTGGGTCGTCGCAGACCCGGTTCCGGCATTGTAGGTTTTTCCGTCGGGACCGATGTAGTCGCCGCTGACCGGGTCGTAGGTCGTGGCGTACACGGACGGGCTACCGTCGTCGGCGCCCGGTCCGGCATTGGTCAGGAACCCTTGCGGCACATCGATTCCCGGCAATCCGCGCGGCAGGGGCACATTCTCACCGATGGGAACGTAGCCGGTCCGGCACTCCTCCGGCGTCGACGCCCGCCGGCCGGGGATCTCCACACACGGGAAGTTACGGGTACCGCGCACACCGAGGTTGGAGTCCTGTGGCACCCGGCACAGCATTCCGGGGGGCAGATCACGGGGGGTCTGAGCCGATGCGTTGCGATCGGGGGTCATCGGCAGGTACCCCACCGTGCAGGTACCCGGATCCTGGAATCCCAGCGCAAAGTCGACGTTGGCGCCGTTACGGGCGTCTTCGGTGTTCAGCGCGGTGATGAGCGAGGCGATCAACCGAGGGTAGATCACCACGATCTGCCGGAGGTTCGGGTGGTAGATCGCAAGGGTGCGAGCAGTGGTGTTCAGGTTCGAGAACATCAGGGGCAGCGTCTGATTCATCGACGCAAACAGTTCCTGGGTCTGCTTTGCGACCCCCGGACCCTTCTGCAGGATATCCCGCAGTTGAGGGTCGTTGGCCCGCAGCTGATCTGTCACCTTGGCAAGATTCGCAGTCCAGGCGCGGATGTCGTCGACCGTCGCCGTCTGCGTCTCCAACAGCGGCGCCGCCTGCTCGATGAGCTTGACGATGGCATCCGAGTTCTTGTTCGCGTCACCCACGAGCAGGGCCATCGAGTCCAGCAGTCGCTGCAGGTCCTCACCCGTGCCGTTGAACGCGTTGAAGGCCTCGTCCATCACCCGGCGCAGCTGTGTGTCCTGGACACGTTCGAGCAGACCGTTGGCCTGGTCGAGCAGCGTACCGACCTCGACAGGGACCGTCCCGCCCTCGATCACGGCACCGTCCTGCAGATTGCCGGTCGACTCGATGCCTGGCTTCGGCATGAACTCGAGGTACTGCTCGCCGACGGCCGAGACACTGTGCACCGATGCCGTGGAGTTGTCGGGGATCTTGGTGTCCGAGTTGATCGAGAGTTTTGCTGTCACACCCTCTTCGGTCAAGGTCACCGACTGCACCTTGCCCACGTCGACCCCGCGGTAGCTGACGTTGCCGTTCTGGTAAAGACCGCCGGTACTGGGCAACTCCACCTCGATGTTGTATTCGCCGACGCCGACCATGCTGGGCACCCGAATGTAGAACACGGCGACGGCAATGATGGCCAAAGTCGTCACGATCGAGAAGATGATCAGCTGCATGCGGACAAACGGAGTGATCCTCATGGGCCCTCCTCCCCGGTTGGTGACTGATCGGCGACAGGCGCTTCCGGTTGGGGCGCAATCGGAAGTGTCGGACTCGTCTCAGGCGGAGCTTCGGCGAGAGGCCCGGTGAAGGGGTCGTCACCTCTGCCCGCGGCGCCGGCCGGCTTACCGAACATCCCTTCGGGACCGTAGAACTGGCTCGCGACACCAACACTCGCAAGGGCACCACGCTGCAACCTGCCGAATGTGAGGTCGAGGTTGATCACGGCGTTGAGATAGTCGCCGCGGACCACCTGCGGAATCGCAGACTCGGCAAACGGGAAGGTGAGCAGGATTCCCAGCGATTGAGTCAACGAGGGACCGGTGGACTGCAGTTGATCGAGCACCGGGACGAGGTTGCTGACAACCACCTGGATGTCCTCGGAGTTCGCCTTCAAGATGTCGTCCGTGGTGCGGCTCATCCGGCTCAGGGCCCCCAACGCATCGGTGAAGTTCACCCGTTGGTCGACGAGCAGCTTCAGGATCCGTGGACCGTCGGCCAGCGCCCGTTCGACCACCGGGGTCTGCTCGTTGATCTGGCCGGTGAGCCGATCCAGGCCTTCCATCGCCCGGATGATGTTCTCGCGCTGCACGTTCAGTTCGCCGACCAGCGTGTTCAGACGTGGCACCAGATCATGCAGCACGTCCTGCCGTCCGGCCATGGCGGTGTTGAGCTCGTGGACGATGTCACCGACCTGCGCAAGTCCGCCGCCGTTGAGGACCACCGACAGCGAGCTGAGAACCTGCTCGGTGGTCGGATACGTACACGCGGACACCTGCTGCGCCGAGTTGATGTCGGGGATGGGCTCGGCGTTGGTCGGCTGGGCGATGTTGGACTGCTCAGGGCAGTCCGCCGCCGGGATCTGGCCGCCGGGCGCGATGGTCCCCTTGTCGGCGTCCTCGGGCTGCACGATCTGCAGGTTCAACGACCCGAGCACGCTGGTGAGACCGACCATGACGTACGAGCCGACTGGGACCTGCGTGCCCTCGTTCAGCCGCAGCGTCAACTCTGCCTGCCAGTTCTTCACCTCGATCTTGCCGACACTGCCGACCGTCGCGTCGTTGATGAGCACAGGTGCGTTCTGAACCAGATTGGCCGCGTTCGGGATCAGCGCTTTCAGCTCATACGAGCCCGCGCCGGTCCCCTCGGCACCGGGCACCGGCAACGAGTTCAGCCCGTCGAACGAACACCCCGACGCCACCAGCGCCGAACTGACCACCACTGCCCCGAAAATGCTGCGCAGAGCCGACTTTCGTGATGAACCGGTACGCATCAGCCCTCACCCCCGAACGGGACGAGGAGTTGCGCGAGGCCGGGGTTGTCGTACTTCTTGCGCGTCTCGGCATCCTGATCGCGGATACTCTGCTGCGCCCTGGCCTTCACACTGGCGTTCTGGTACTGGATCTGGTCAGGTCTGGCGTCGACTCCGGTGACCGGATTGATCAGTGCTGGAGGGTAATTGACCGAGATCGACGCGAGAACCGGAGCCAGCACGTCGACACACTTCTCGACATCACCTTCCTGGCCGGGGCGGTCGTTCGCCTGAATCGTGCCACACAGCAAGTTGATCAGGTTGCCGCCCATGCCGAGACCGAAGATGCCCGACAGGGACCCTTGCAGGGGGTTGTAGATGTTGTAGAAGTTCGACAACTGGGTCGGTCCCGAGTGGAGCAGCCCCCTGATCTCTTCATCCTTCTGCGCCAGTACGTTGGTGGCGTCACCGAGCCGGGCGACCGAATCACTGAGGGTGGCCCCGTTGGTGTCGATGAAGGACTTGACGTCACTGAGTGCTGTGTCGAGATTGGTCAACGCACCGTTGAGACTCTCGGTGTTGTCGGCCAGCACCTGGCTGACCGATGCAATGCGACCGTTGAACTGCACCAGTTGTTCGTGACTCTGAGACAGCGCCTCGGTCAGCGCCTGCAGATTGCGAATCGTGTTGAACAGGTCGTCGCGGCCGTCCGCCAGGGTGCTGGTCACGTCCGAGAGCTGTTGCAGCGACTGACGAATGGCGGTGCCGTTGCCGTCGAGGTTCGCATCCGCCACATCGACTGCCCTGGCCACAGAACCCGGATCGGCTCCGTCTGGGCCCACGGCCTCGGTCAGCTTGGTCAATTCGGACTTGATGTCGTCCCACTCGACGGGCACGGCGGTGCGTTCCATCGGGATCGCGCCCCCGTCCTTCAACGCCGGACCACCCTCGTATACCGGGGTCAGTTGCACGAAACGACCCGACACCAGCGACTGCGCGACCACCAACGCCTCGGCGTCGGCCGGGATCGTCTGGTCGCGGTCGACTTTCAACTCCACCTTCACGTCGCCGTCGCGGGGGGTGATCTTCCCGACCGACCCGACGGTGACACCGAGAATCTTCACCGCGTCACCCTCGTACATCGAGTTCACGCTCGCGAAATAGGCAGTGTAGGTCTTGTACGCCACCTTCTGGAAGCCCACATAAACCACCACCAGCACGATCAGCACAGCCACCACGATGGCAATCGCCTGCCAGAATCGCCTGCTCAACCGTCCCATGCCCATCACCCGTTCGGTCCTGGGTAGCGGGGCGGCGGAGCCGGCGCGATCGTCGAGTTCGGGTCATTGGCCGCATCCGGTCGGGTCGAGATGACCGGCGGGATCGGGAACGCGAACTGGAAGGCGCGATAGGCCTCTGGGTACTTCTGCTGCATGATGTTCAAGAACACCTCGGTGTAGTCGCCGAAGGTCGGGATTCCGACGAGCGATGAGAAATACGGGCCGCTCGCCACCGCTTCGCCGAGTGTGTTGGCGTAGGGGCCGAGTTCGTCGAGGGTCTGCGCCAGCGTCTCCTGGTTGTCCTGCAGGATCGCCAAGACACCGTTCAGCTTCTCGAGCACCGGCTTGAGCTGGGCATTGTTGTCGTTGATGAACCCGCTGATCTGGGCGGTCACGTTCTCGGTACCGGAGATCAGTTGTCCGAGCGCGTACCGTCGGGCCTGCAACTCGCCCAGCAAAGCATTGGCATCGGTGAGCAGCGTGTTGATCTGGCCACTGCGTTTGGCGATGACGTCGGTGACAGACGATGCGCGACTGAGCAATTGGTCCAGCGACTCGTCGCGGTCGGCGATGGCCTTGGACAGGCGCGCGACACCATCGACAGCCGAACGGACCGATTGCGGGGTGTCGGAGAACGTGTCGGTCAACGTGTTCAGCGCGTCATTGAGTTGATCGGTATCGGTCTCGGCGATCGTGTCGGTTGCACCCTCGAGCGCGTCGGTCAGCGAGTAAGGCGCCACCGTGTTGCGACTACTGATCTCGTCGCCCGGCTTGAGCTGCCCGGTGCCATGCGGGATTAACGTGAGATTGCGCCTGCCCAAAACGGTTTCGGTCTTGATCGCAGCCTGGCTGTCCGCCCCCACCCGGACCGTGTCCCTCATGTTGAAGGTGACCTTGGCCTTCTTGCCGTCATCGGTGTCTGCAAGCGCGATGCCCTGGACGGCACCCACGTCGACACCGGAGACAACCACGATGTCACCGCTGGCCAGGCCGCCTGCGTCATCGAAGTACGCCGTGTACACACTGCCGTTCGCCAGGAAGGGCAACTTGTCCATCTGCAGCGCGACGATCACGACGAGAGCGGCGATGAGCACACCGATGAATCCGACACGAGCGCGGTCCGGTTCGCCACGCTTCTTGCGGCGGGCCTCATCCGCTTCGTCCGCGGTGGTCCGCTGACCCTTGAACAGCGCTGCCATCATTTCGGATCACACCTCCCACCCGGGTTCTGTTTCACACCGGTGGTGTCGATGTTGTTCCACACGATTTCCTGGCCGCCGGGAGCAGTGAAGATCAAGTTGACCTGGCACAGCCAGATCTGCAGCCACGCACCGTAACTGCCCAGATTCGACAGTGCCTTGAAGTCTCCCGGCAGTCGGCTGATCAACCCGCGGACGTAGGGCTCACCCTTGAGCACTTCGTCCGAGACCTCGCCGGTGGCCGTGATCAGAGACTTGAGGTCGGCGCGATTGGTGGCCAGCACGTCGTTGAGGTCGTTGGTGACCTCGGAGGCGTTTGTCACCGCCTCACCGATCACATTGCGTTGTGAATCCAGCCCGGAGATCAGCAACTGGAGTTGGTCGAGCGAACTGTCGAAGCCGGCGTTGTCGGCATCGATCGTGCCCAGCGTCGTGTTCAAGTTGTCGATCACCTCCCCGATCAATTGATCCCGATCGGCCAACGAGTCGGTGAATGTTGCTGTGTTGCGCAGCAACTCACTCAACGCGGGTCCCTGGCCCTGGAACACCTGGATGAGTGACGCGGAGAGTTCGTTCACCTCTTCGGGATTCAGGGTGCGGAAGAGAGGCTTGAACCCGCCGAGCAGTTTGTCGAGGTCCAGCGCCGGCTCGGTCTGACCGATCGGGATGGATCCGCCGTCACCGATCAGAGCCGAGGGATCCCCGGTACCTTCCTGTATCTCCAGAAAGCGGTCACCGGTGAGGTTCTCGTAGCGGATCAGCGCCCGGGCCGACTCCGGCAGGCGGTACTTCTCGTTCACATCGAACTCGACGACGGCCTCGTTGTCGGGGTTGAGGCCCACCGAGCCCACCTTGCCCACCTCGACCCCGGCGATGCGGACCTTGCTGCCTGGTTTGAGCTGTGAGGCACTGGTGAAGGTGGCCTTGTACCCGAAACTGGATCCACCCCGGTACTGGCTGAACACCACGACCAGCACAACGAAGATGAGCAGCATCACCACGGCGAAGCTACCCAGCTTGATGACGGTGGCGCGAAACGCACGCTCTCTCGAGACCGCCACCTCACACCTTCCTGTTCTGCTGGGTCATCGATGGAACCTCATATGTCTCAACCACGGGGCACCGGTCCGAACATGACCTGGAAGAGCTTGGTGGGATCGGCTTTCGGCGTCGTACGTGGCTGATACGGGAATGCCGCGTTGTCGCCGACGTAGAAGTCGGTGTGCGCCGCGGAATCCGGATCGCTCAAACCGTCCTGACAAGTCGGCGGGCCGTCCACGTTCACGCGGGGCAGATCCTCCGGGTACCGGTACGGTTCTTTGCCCGGCAGCAGTCCGGCGTTCAAGGCCACGTAACCGGTTTCGATGCCGAACACCGGGAGGGCCTTCTGCCCTGCTGCCGCGGTGGAGCTGATGAAGCAGGCCAAGCCGGGTGCCTGGTAGCCGAGCAGAGCCGCGGTGGGGTTCAGGTTGGACAGGGTGGAGATGATCGTCGCTTTCGACGGTGCGATCACCCCGTTGATCGTGTCTGCCATTCCGGTGACGTTCATCAGGAGTGCGTCGAGGTCGGACGACTTGTCCAGCAACGTGTTTCCGGTGAACGTGAAGTTCTCGACAACCTTGAGCAGATCAGGCATCACATCGGCGTAGACGTTGGTGAACTCGGCGCCGGCCTCGATGTCGCGGCTGAGGGCATCGAGGTGCGGGTTGGTCTTGCGGAGCAGATCGGAGAGGTCGGCGAATCCTTGGCCGATTTCTTCACCCCGGCCGGACAGCGCAGTGTCGATCGCCCCGATGGTGGCGTTCAGCTTCTCCGGCTGCACCTCGGCGAGCACGTCGACCAGTCGCTGGTAGATGGTGTTCAGTTCCACCACGACGTGGTCGGTTTCGATCGTCGAGCCACCGGAGAGCCGCGCCTTGGACGGATCCTCGGGCATCTCGAGGTTGACCGACTTCGCACCGAATACCGTGTTGGACTTGATGTCCGCGTGAACGTTCGCCGGGATGTACTTCAGCTGGTCGGGGTTCATGTTCAGCTTCAGCGTCACGCCGTCTGCTGTTTCACTGATGTCACCCACCCGGCCGACCACCACGCCGCGAAGCCGCACCTTGGCGTCGGGGTTCATGACCAGGCCGGCACGATCAGAGGTCAACGTCACCGGAACTGTCGAGGAGAAGCTGCCCAGGAACTGGAGACCGGCCAGCGCACAGACGGCGATCAGCGCCACCACCATGGAGGTGGCCGCGAGCTTCTTGGCCCATTGGGGTCGTTCGATTCTCTGTGACATGGCTACCCCGAAAGGTTGAACTTTCCGTCGACGCCGTAGATCGCCAGTGACGTCAGCAACGTGATGACCACGACGACGACGAGTGAGGCGCGCACCGCGTTACCGACCGCGATGCCGACCCCGACCGGTCCGCCGGAGGCGTTGAAGCCGTAGTAGGTGTGAATCATCATGACGGCCACGGCCATACAGATCGCCTGCACAAACGACCAGAGGATGTCGGTGGATATGAGGAATGTCGAGAAGTAATGGTCGTAGACGCCCGAGGACTGCCCGTACAAGAAGACCGTTGCGAATCGGCTTGCCAGGAACGAGGCCACCGACGCCAGTGAGTACAGCGGGATGATCGCGATCAGTCCGGCGACGATGCGCGTACTGACCAGATACGGGATGGATGCGATGGACATCGCCTCGAGGGCATCGATCTCTTCGCTGACCCGCATGGCGCCGAGCTGGGCCGTGGCACCGGCCCCGATCGTGGCGGCCAGACCGATACCGGCGATGACCGGGACGGCGATACGGACGTTGATGAACGCGGAGAAGAATCCGGTCAGGGCTTCGACACCGATGTTCGACAGCGAGCTGTAGCCCTGCACCGCGATGGTTCCGCCGGTGAACAGGGTGAGGAATCCGACCACGACAACGGTGCCGCCGATCATCGCGAGAGCGCCTGAACCCATGCTGATCTCGGCGATCAGCCGGAGCGTCTCCTTCTTGTAGCCGCGGACGGCACGGGGGATGCTGATCAGGCTGTCCCAGTAGAAGAACGCCTGGTCGCCGATCCGGTCCCAACCACCGCTGGCTCGTTTGAACGCCACGCGAGTTGAGCGTAGTCGGACGGTTTCCGGAAGAATCATCGCTGCTACCCTGCCGTCGCTTTGAGGCCCACGGCGGTGACGACCACGTTCACCACGAACAACGCCATGAATGAATAGACCACGGTTTCGTTGACCGCGTCGCCGACACCCTTGGCGCCACCGGCAACGTGCAGACCGCGGTAACAGCCGACGAGTCCGGCCGCGAGTCCGAAGAGCGCCGCCTTCACCATCGAGATCATCAGTTCCGGAAAACCGGTGAGCAGAGTGAGGTTCGCGATGAACGCACCCGGGTTCACGTCCTGGAGGTACACCGAGAAGACGAATCCACCGCCGATGCCGATGGTGCACACCAGGCTGTTGAGCAGGATGGCGACCATCGTGGAGGCGATCACGCGGGGAACGACGAGGCGGTGGATCGGGTCGATGCCCAGAACCTGGAGCGCGTCGATCTCTTCGCGGATCGTTCGGGCTCCGAGGTCGGCGCAGATGGCCGTGGCGCCGGCGCCTGCCACGATCAGCACGGTGACGATCGGGCCGATCTGGGTGATGGTGCCCAGTGCCGCGCCCGCGCCGGAGAGGTCCTGTGCGCCGAGCTCGCGAAGCAAGATGTTGAGGGTGAAACTCACCAGAACGGTGAACGGTATCGCCACGAGGACAGTGGGGACCATCGACACCCGGGCGATCGCCCACGACTGTTCGATCGTCTCGCGCCACTGGAACGGCGGGCGGAAGAGTTCACGTGCCGCACTGACGCTCATCGCCACGAAATCGCCCACGCTCTCGAACGGGACAGCCAGTCTACGGTTCACCAACTCTCCTTTAACTGCGGCAAAGACCTGGATCGAACGAGGCTGCTCGATCATAACGTGTTCTAGTTCTGATGTGGAGGAATCGTCAGACTGTCAATTAGGAAGTTTTCCCCTTCGAAGCCATCCCCGACGCCTTCGTTTTATAACACGTTCCACCGGTCCGATCCGTGAGGGATTACTGCAGTTCCAGGTGGTTCGTCGCGAACTTATCACATGTCCAGTTGCTCGAATCGGCTAATTCGAAGCGTTCACAGGGAGTGTCGAAACCCCCGGTCAACAAGGTTTGCGGCGCTAACCGAACAGCGCTTTGCCGGCCGAGAACGTGGCGTCCGGATCGCGTCCGACGAAGTACTCGGACATTGTCTTGGACAGATCCGATCGGTCCCAGGCGTCGCCGCCCGCCTCGAACGTCCGCTCCACCGTGGGCGCCGCCATCAGGGTGACCTTCGGACCGTAGACGACGAACACCTGACCGTTGACCCCATCGGAGTCCGGACCGGCAAGGTACTGCACGAGGGTGACCACGTGGTCGGTGGACAGAGGATCGACGGTGCCGTCGGGCGCCTCACCGAAGGTGCCCTCGGTCATGGCCGTGCGGGCACGGGGGCAGATGGCGTTGGAACGCACACCATAGGCGGACAGCCCGCGCGCGGCCGTCAAGGTCAGCGAGGTGATACCGGCTTTTGCCGCACCGTAATTGGCCTGTCCGACAGGGCCGGTCAGTCCGGCTTCGCTCGAGGTGTTGATCAGCCGGCCGAACACCGGCTCGCCGGCCTTCTTGGACTGGGCGCGCCAGTACGCGCCTGCGTTGCGGCTCATCAGGAAGTGTCCGCGAAGGTGCACGCGGATCACCAGGTCCCAGTCGTCGTCGGTCATGTTGAACAACATCTTGTCCCGTACGAGGCCGGCGTTGTTCATCACGACGTGCAGGCCACCGTGTTCCTCGGTGGCGACCCGCATGATCTCGGTGGTCGTCGCAGAATCCGAGATGTCGCCGGTGACAGGCACTCCCACCCCGCCGGCGGCCTTGATCTCGTCGAGCACGTCGCTCTTGTCCAGGGCGCCGGCGAGGTCGTTCACGATCACCGTGGCGCCGAGTGCACCGAGGCCGATCGCCTCGGCGCGACCCAGGCCCGCACCAGCTCCGGTCACAACGGCTACGCGACCATCCAGATCACTCACGAACGTCCTCCATCTCGGCGTTGCTGCGCGGGGCCGCACTCAGGCCGCGGTTCCCGGCTACGTCTGCTCGCAAATGTAGAACGTGTTCTCACTCCGTGCCAAATGTTTGAAGATATTCACAGGTTGCGAGCGATCCGACGCACGCCCGCAACCGCCGGTCATTCCTCGATCGACAGAGCCGACTTGGGGCAACTGCCGACCACCTGGCGCATTTCCTCGCGCCGCTCTTCGGGAACGTCCTCCTGAAGAATCACCAGGTAGTCGTCGTCGTCGAGATCGAAAACGTCCGGCGCCATCCCCACGCACACACCGTTGGACTCGCAGAGATCGAAATCGGCTTTGATCTTCATGAGATGAGTTTCCTTCCATCGCCTGGCCACGGTGGCCACTTGTTGACGGGCAGCCAACTTACAGGTTAGAACGTGTTACAGAAGAGCGCGACCGGATTGGCCCGGTCGGCTCCCACGCGCACCCGAACCTTGGAGCACCGATGCGTATTGCCTACACCGACCAGCAACAGGAACTTCGGCGCGAACTCCGGGCGTACTTCTCCAAGTTGATCACGCCGGAGCGACGAGCGGCACTCTCATCGACGTCTGGCGAGTTCGGTGAGGGCAATGTCTATCGCGAGGTCGTCAGCGAGATGGGGCGCGACGGCTGGCTGGCTCTGGGCTGGCCCAAAGAGTACGGCGGCCAGGACCGTTCGATGATGGATCAGCTGATCTTCACCGACGAGGCGGCGATCGCCGGTGCGCCGGTGCCATTCCTGACCATCAACTCCGTGGCACCGACGATCATGCACTTCGGCACCGAGGAGCAGAAGGCGAAGTACTTGCCGCCGATCGCTTCGGGCGACGTGCACTTCTCCATCGGCTACTCCGAACCAGGCGCAGGCACCGATCTCGCGTCGCTGCGCACCACCGCCGTCCGGGACGGCGGTGACTTCGTCATCAACGGCCAGAAGATGTGGACCAGCCTCATCCAATACGCCGACTACATCTGGCTGGCCTGCCGTACCGATCCGGAGGCCAAGAAGCACAAGGGCATCTCGATGCTCATCGTCCCGACCGACGTCGAAGGTTTCTCCTATACACCTGTGCACACCATGTCCGGTGTGGACACCAGCGCCACCTACTACGAGAACGTCCGGGTACCCGCCGACGCCCTGGTGGGTGAACTCAACGGCGGTTGGCCGCTGGTCACCAACCAGCTCAACAACGAACGGGTGTCACTCTGTAGCGCCGCACCGATCCAGACCGCCTTGCGCGAGACGGTCGAATGGGCGCAGAACACCAAAGATGCTCGCGGCCAGCGGGTCATCGACAACGAGTGGGTGCAGATGAATCTCGCCAAGGTGCACGCCAAGGTGGAGTTCCTCAAGCTGATCAACTGGAACATCGCCTCCGAGGCCACCGGGGGCGGATCACCGTCGCCCGCAGACGCCTCGGCCACCAAGGTCTTCGGCACCGAGTTCGCCACGGAGGCCTACCGTTTGCTGATGGAGGTCCTGGGGCCTTCGGCGACACTGCGTCAGGGCAGCGCAGGCACACATCTGCGTGGTCGACTCGAACGTTTCCACCGCTCATCGCTGATCCTGACCTTCGGCGGCGGCACCAACGAGATCCAGCGCGACATCATCGCGATGCTCGCCCTCGGCCAGCCCCCCGCCCGCCGCTGACCGGTCCGGATCGCCACCGAACCGACCCTGGCAGGCACCACTTCCGGCGGCGCCACCGTCTCCCCGAGGAATCAGGAAGCACACCATGGATTTTCATCGCAGTGAACAGACCACCGATCTCGCCGGGCTCACCCGCGACATCGCCAAAAAGCTGGTGACCACCGACCGGCTCGTCCAACTGCAGGGTGACACCTCGGCTGGGGCCACCACGGTTGCCTTCGACCGAGAGTTGTGGTCGCAGCTGGCGTCTTCCGGGCTACTCGGGGTCGAACTGGCCGAAGAGGTCGGTGGCGCGGGGCTCACCATCGTCGACAACGTGGCGGTTGCCGAGGAGCTCGGCAGAGTTCTGGCCCCGGTTCCGTTTGGTCCGATTGCAATCGCCGCGATTCCCGCCATCGCCGAGTTCGGGACCGACGCCCTCAAGCAGCAGTGGTTGTCGGATCTGGTGTCGGGTCAGAAGCTGATCACCGTGGCGCTCGACGAGGATCTCGCCGACGACCCACTCGAGCCGGTCGCCACGGCCACCGCCGAGGGCGACGATTGGATTCTTCGAGGGCTCAAGGTGAATGTGCCGTACGCCGAGGTCGCCGATGCCGTGGTGGTCAACGCTCAGGGCCCCGATGGGGTTTCGGTGTTCGTGATTGATGCCACGACCCCGGGCGTCACCATCACACCCACCCCGTCCACCGGGTTGACGCCCAGCGCCGCAGTGGAACTCGACGGGGTCCGGGTCGACCGCTCCCGCGTGCTCGGATCCGCCGGCACCGCTGCGGTCGCCTTTCTCCGCGACCGGATGACTCTGGCCCTGTGCGCCGAGCAAACCGGGGTGCTCGAACGGGCTCTGGAACTCACGGCAGACTACGGTCGCGAGCGCGAACAGTTCGGCCGGGCGATCGGGTCGTTCCAGGCTGTCGCGCAGCGGCTCGCCGACGCCTACATCGACGTCCGTGGACTCAAGCTGACCACCCTGCAAGCCGCCTGGATGGTGTCCGAACATCTGGAAGCGGGCAAAGAGCTTGCCACGGCCAAGTTCTGGGCCGCCGATGCCGGCCACCGGGTGGCACACACCGCTGTCCACGTGCACGGTGGCGTCGGGATCGATGTCGATCACCCGCTGCACCGCTACTTCCTGCACGCCAAGCAGAACGAGTTCGCGCTTGGATCGGCGCCTGTCCAATTGCGGCGCATCGGCGCGGCTCTGGCCGCCGAACCCGCCTGAGACCCGAGACGCCCTATGACAATGGCAGATGGTCCCGGCACGGTAGGGGAAATGCTGGCGCCGCTCGCGAACGTGGACGATGCGGGGCTGTACTTCGAGAACGAATTCATCAGTTGGCGTGACCATCTGCGCCTGTCTGCGGCAAGGGCGGCCGCGCTCGACGGGTTGCTCGAACAGGGCAAGCCGCGGCATGTTGCGCTCCTGCTCGAGAACATCCCCGAGTTCAGCTATCTGCTCGCGGCCGCCGTGATGGGCGAGATCGTGATCGTGGGCCTGAACCCCACCCGACGCGGCGCCGCGCTGGCCGGGGACATCGACACCGCGGACTGTCAGGTTGTCATCGTCGAGGACGCGACCGCGGGCCTGCTGGCCGATGTCGATCTGGACGGAGTTCACGTTCTGGACGTCGACTCCCCGCAATGGTCCCGGCTGCTCGAGCCCCACGTCGATGCCCCCGTGACGTTCAGCGACTGCGACCCCGACACAGTGCTCATGCTCATCTTCACCTCGGGGACCAGCGGGGATCCCAAAGCGGTGCAGTGCAGTCATCGCAAGTTCGCCGTCGGCGGCTCCATGCTGTCCTCCAGGTTCGGACTGGGACCAAAAGACGTTGCCTATCTGTCCATGCCGATGTTCCATTCGAACGCGATCATCGCCGGGTGGATGGTCGCGGTGGCGGGCGGATCGTCGATTGCCCTGCGCCGAAGGTTCTCGGCCAGTGCGTTTCTGGATGACATCCGCCGCTTCGGCGCGACCTACGCGAACTATGTGGGCAAACCACTGTCGTACGTCCTGGCAACCGCACCGCGTCCGGACGACAAAGAGAACCCACTCCGAATCCTGTACGGCAACGAGGCGTCGCCTGCTGACATCACTGCGGTGACAGAGCGTTTCGACGTCACGGTGATCGACGGGTTCGGTTCCACCGAGGGTGGGGTCTCGATCACCCGTACCCCCGACACTCCGCCCGAGGCGCTCGGTCCCCTGGTCCCGCCCACCGAGGTTCGTCACCCGGACACAGGCACGGTATGCGAGACAGCACGATTCGGTGAGCACGGTGAGCTGTTGAACCCGGACGAAGCCGTCGGAGAGATCGTCAACAGCGCGGGAGGCGGACTGTTCACCGGCTATTACCGAAACCCCGACGCCGACGCCGAACGCATGCGCGACGGCATCTATCACACCGGCGACCTCGGTTACGTCGACGACCGAGGATACGTGTATTTCGCAGGGCGACTCGGTGATTGGGTCCGCGTGGACGGCGAGAACATGGGTACCGGCCCGATCGAACGGGTGCTGCTACGCCACGAATCGATCGCCATGGCCGCCGTGTACGGCGTACGGGCCGACGTCGGTGACGAACTCGCGGCGGCGCTGGTGGCGCCGGGACTCACGGCCGACCAGTTGACCGGTTTTCTGGCCACACAGTCAGACCTCGGTCCCAAGCAGTGGCCCACCCGCGTTCGGTTGGTCGACGACCTTCCCCGCACCGACACCTTCAAGATCCTCAAGCGCACGTTGGCCTCCGACGATGCGCCCCCCACCTGGGTACGCGACGGCCGTGATCTCAAGTACATCGCCGCCAACCCCCGATAGTGGTGGGTTCGGGTGAGCATTCGCCCAGGTGGGCCTCACCCGAAGCCACCATCATCGGCTAGCTACGGGTGACCCGCTCGAGGTACTTGGATCGCTTGTCCTGGTCGTAGGCCATGAACATGGAATCGAATCCGAAGCGTCGACCGTAGATGTTCTTGAGGAACCGCGGGGTCACCATCCACCCCAGGGTCGCCATGCTCTGCCTCGGGATCACCACGCGGTCGCGGTTGGTCTCGATGCTCTGGACAATCTGCGCCGCAACGTCATCGGGCTCGATGGGCGGCATCAGTGCGGTGGTCTGCAACCCGTCGATGAGGCCGGTCTTGGTGAAGTTCGGCATCACCGTGAGCACCCGGACGCCTTGCGTGCTCAGTTCCCCGTCGAGGGCCTCGGAGAACGCGATGACGCCGGCCTTGGCGGCGCTGTAGATGCTGAGTCCGGGCAGCGGCACCAATCCGGCAACCGACGCCACGTTGACGATCTGGCCGTGTCCGCGCTCGACCATCCGCCGCGCCGCGAGTCGGCTACCGCGAACAACGGCGAGCAGATCGATCTCGAAGTTGCGCTTGATCAATGAGTCCGAGAATTCCAGAAACGGACCGGTCGGCATGATGCCGGCGTTGTTGATCAGCACGTCGAACCGGCCGAACTCCTTGTCGACCCGGTCGAGGAATGCGGAAAACGACTCGTCGCTGGTGACGTCGAGCGGGTAACCCTCGCAGCCGAGATTTGCCGCCGCCTTGCCGACGACTTCCTCGTCGATGTCACCCAGGACGACCTTGGCCCCGCGTTCCTGCAGCAGTTCTGCCGTGGCGAGACCGATTCCCCGGCCACCGCCCGTGATCACGACAACCTTGTCGCGCAACGTGATCGCGCGACCGGTTCGACCGCGTTTCACCGACACCATTCGCTGGATGGGACTGCCCATGATCTCCTCAATTCATCTGCTGACGGCCGCGACTCATCACCTGGTCGCGTGCCGCGGCCACCTGGGCCGGGTCGAAACTTGCCATCCACGCCGTCGAGTTGTGTTCCTCGGTGGCCAGCTGGGCGTCTAGTTCGTGCTGCTGCGCTTCGCGATACGACGAGAGAAGCGCCGACACCGCACGCTGGTTGTTGTTGCCGATGTCTGCCGCGAGCGACAACGCGGACGACATCAGGTCTTCGTGTGGGACCACCTCGGTGACCAGACCGACCCGCAGGGCCGTCGGTGCGTCGACGAAGTTGCCGCTCAGGCTCATTCGGCGGGCGAAGCCCCAGCCCACCGCGGCGGGCAGCCGAGCAGTCAGGCCCCAGGCGGGCATCATCCCGACCCGGGCATGCGTGTCGGCGAACCTGGCACGCTCGGAGGCGACGAGGATGTCGCACGCAAGTGCGAGTTCGAGGCCTCCGGTGACGGTGGCACCGTTGATCGCGCCGATGACGGGTTTGCGTAGCGGTATCCACGGAAATCCCAGTGGCACGCCAGGAACGTTGACCTCGTCCCAGCCGCCCTCGGTACCGAGCATCCGGAGATCGACACCGGCACAGAACGCCGGGTCGGCACCGGTGAGCACCACCGCGTGCACAGAATCGTCGGCGTCTGCGTCGGCAAGTGCTTCACGGAGTGCGACGATCAACGTCCCGGTCAGCGCATTGCGCGCGTCAGGCCGGTTCAGTGTGATCAGCGCCGTGGCGCCGGACTCGGTCTCGACGCGCTCGGAGAGCACCAGCGGTGAATCCTGTGCAGCCATGGTTGTGCCTCCTGCGCCGACGACTCCCGGAACTCGGTGAGCCGATGGCTGGAACCATATCTGATCACACCCGTCCCCAGAAATGGGTCGGCGTCCTCACCCCCATTCCAGGTCGCGCTTCGGCTCACATGCGCGGGTCAGTCTCAGCCCAGCAGCTCGAGGGTGCGGGTATCGGGTTCCCCACCGAAGTACTTGTGCAGGACAGCCGTGAAGACGTCGTTGGTACCGCTGGCCTGAGCGAACAGGGTCATGGACGAACGCAGTTTCAGGTTGTCCGGGTGGCCGAAGATCTCCTCGGCAGACCGCCCGTCGATGTCGGCGACCAACTGGGTGCACTCGTACAGACGCGGTCCGAGCACCTCGTCCGCGAGATATGCCCGCGCCTCGCGCAGATCGGCGATGGCGTAGTGCTTTGCCGTGGAACTGTGCGCGAGCCCGTCGATCTGCGGGAAGACAAACCACATCCAGTGTGTGCGTTTTCGCCCCGACCGCAATTCCTCGACCACCTGGTCGTAGACGGGCTCCTGGGCTTCGATGAAACGGCTCAGATCGGCGTCACGGGTCATGGACTCACCTCTCGTCGGATGTCGAAGGGGCGACTCTCGCTCCATGACATGGATGCGCGAATCGCCCCTTCGGCAAACGTCTGCGGTTCGGTCAGTGGCGGGCCTTCTCCAGACGATCGACGGCGGCGTCGTACTCGTCGACGAGGCCCTTGATCAGTTCTTCGGTCGGGGTGATGGCATTCATCCGGCCGACGATCTGACCCGCGGGCATGGCGACGACACCGGGGTCGTCGGCACCCGAGATCCGGGCGTGTGCCTCGGCCACCAAGATGTTCTGCAGCGGCATGGGCAGCGGCTCGGGCGCGTTCTCGGCATCCCAGGCGTCGGTCCACTTCGTCTTGAGCAGTCGGGCGGGCTTGCCCGAGTAGATGCGGCGGCGCACGGTGTCGCGTGACGTCGCGTTCAGGATCGCCTGCTGGATCACCGACGGCCCGGCGCCCCGCACGCCGAGCTGGTACTCCGCGGCGGTCAACCAGTAGGTGCCCATCCACACCCCGGTGGCGCCCATGGCCAGCGCGGCAGCGATCTGACGACCGCTGCCGACCCCTCCGGCTGCCAACACGTGCGCCGCATCCCCTACGGCGTCAACGATTTCTGGCCACAACACCATGGACGTCACCTCACCGGTGTGACCGCCCGCCTCGTGCCCCTGCGCGATCACCAGGTCGACCCCGGCCGAGACATGGCGCAGCGCATGCTCTTTGGCGCCGGCGAGCGCGGCGACTTTCACCCCGTGGGAGTGCACGTTCGAGATGACATCCTCGGGCGGCGACCCCAGGGCATTGGCGATGAGCTTGATCTGCCCGTACTTGTCGGCATGGGTCATCGCGACATCGACGTGCGAACGCGCCACCGAATGCAGCCAGCCCAGAACGCCTGCACTCACCCGGTCACCGTCTGGCAACGGCGGCACTCCGAGATCGTCGAGAGTGCGCTCGACGAATGCACGATGCTCCGGCGGGATCATGGAATCCAGGTCGACCTGCGACCCCTCGGTGGGGATCTTCGCCGGCATCACCACATCTACGCCGAACGGTTTGCCGTCGGTGTTCTCGCGCATCCAGTCCAGGGTGGCGTCGAGCTCGTCCGCCTCGTTGAACCGGACGCAACCGAGCACGCCCATTCCGCCGGCCCGGCTGATCGCAGCGGCGACATGCTCCGACGGTGTGAAACCGAAGATCGGGTATTCGATCCCGAACTCGTCTGACAGGGAGGTACGCACCGGTTAGGCCTTTCGTGAAGAAGTGGAGAGGTTTTCGTCGGCAGGCCGCGACTCGGTGATCTCGGTTCCCCACCGGTAGTTCGGCTTTCCGGCGGGCGACCGCTTGATCTCGTCGACGAACCACACCGAGCGCGGGCATTTGTACCCGGCGATGTCCTGGCGGGCGATCTTGTTGATGTCTTCGAGCGACGGGCGGACGCCGTCGCGGGTGGCCACCACCGCGGCGACCCGCTGCCCGTACCGTTCGTCGGGCACACCGACCACAACGGTGTCGAAGACGTCAGGGTGGGCTTTGAGGGCCGATTCGACCTCTTCTGGGTGGATCTTCTCGCCACCGGAGTTGATGCACACCGACCCGCGGCCGAGCATCGTCACGGTGCCGTCGTCCTCCACCCGGGCCTGGTCACCCGGAATGGAGTACCGGACACCGTCGTAGACCTTGAATGTCTTGTCCGATTTCACCGGATCGTTGTAGTACCGCAGCGGGATGTGCCCGGTTCGGGCCAGGATGCCGATCTCGCCACTGCCGGGTTCGATGATCGAACCATCCTCGCGCAGAACAACTGTCGACAGGTCGGCCTTGACGCGCGGACCGCCGCCGCTGTGGGAGGTCTCCTTGGAGATGATCCCCATCCCCGAGAACCCGGTCTCCGACGATCCGATCGCGTCGATGATGATCGCATTCGGGAACTTGTCGATGAACTGATCCTTGACCGATGCCGAGAACAACGCGGCCGACGATGCCACCGACACCACCGAGCTGAGGTCGTAGTCCTTCTCGCCGAGCGCGTCGATCATGGGGCGTCCCATGGCATCTCCGGTGATGAAAATGACGTTGACCTTGTGGCGTTCGACGATCTCCCACGTCTGGTGTGCCCCGAACTCCGGATAGACGATTGCCTTGCCGCCACCGAACAGCGCCTGGAACACGGCCCATTGGGAGCCACCGTGGATGAAGGGCGGGATCGGGAATCGGACGAGCTGCCCACCTTCGGCACCCGTCTTCGCGAAGTGCCACTCGTCGTTGATGGGTTCACCGGTGTACCAGTCGATCCCGCCCCCGAGTACCCGGAACACATCCTCCTGGCGCCAGACGACGCCTTTGGGGTTGCCGGTGGTTCCGCCGGTGTAGAGCATGTAGATGTCGTCGTCCGACCGCGCCTCGAAGTCGCGCTCGGTTCCGCCGTCGGCAACCGCCTTCTCATAGGGCAGCCCGTCGACGGCGGAGATGTCGAGATCTGACCCGTCTTCGATGACGATTACGGCCCGCAGCTTCGGCGCCTTCGACAACACGTTCGCCACCTTGTCGACGTACTGGCGCTCGACGATGAGCACCTTGGTGTCGGAGTCGGTGAGGATGTGTTCGAGTTCGCTCTCGACGTACCGGAAGTTGACGTTGACCATCACGGCCCTCGCCTTGAAGATCGCGACCATCGACTCGACGGCCTCGATACCGTTTCTGCTGTACAGGCCCACCGACTCGCCGGGCGCCACCCCCAGCGCCCGAAGGGTGTGCGCCAGCCCGTTGGCCCGCTGTTCCAGTTCTGTGTAGGTCTCGCTGCGGCCGTCGGTCTCGAGAGCCACGCGGTCGCCCATCAGGTCGACGGCATGCTCGATCAGGTCGGCGATGTTGTAAGCCATACCCCCAAAACTAGAACGTGTTACCGTTCGGTGGCAAGGCCGGGGCGAGATCCGCATCACACGGCCTTCGTCACGTCGTCATGCCATCGTTCAGGAGCCCAGATGTCTGATTCCGCCCCCCACTGTCTCGTCGAGAAGCGCGATCACACGTTGATCGTCACGATGAACAGGCCCGAAGTCCGCAACGCCCTGTCGGGCGACATGTTGGCCATCATGGGAGAGGCCTGGGACCAGGCCGATGAGGACAACGAGATCCGCACCGTGATCCTGACCGGCGCGGGTGGCTACTTCTGTGCCGGCGCCGACCTGAAGAACATGAACAAGTCCGCTCCCGGTGACTCATTCAAGAGCGGCGGCTTCAATCCGAACATGCTCGACTCCCTCCTCAAGGGCCGCAGGGTGACCAAGCCCGTCATCGCAGCCGTCGAGGGCCCCGCGATCGCCGGTGGCACCGAGATCCTGCAGGGCACCGACATCCGGGTTGCCGGCGAGCGCGCGAAGTTCGGTGTGTCCGAGGCCAAATGGGGCCTGTACCCCCTCGGCGGCAGTGCAGTCCGCCTGGTCCGGCAGATTCCGTACACCGTTGCCGCCGAGATACTGCTCACCGGCCGGCACATCACCGCCCAGGAAGCGCTCGACTACGGACTGATCGGCCACGTGGTGCCGGACGGCACCGCACTCGACAAAGCTCTCGACATCGCCGCGCAGATCGCCGCGAACGGGCCGCTCGCCGTGCAGGCGATCCTCAAGGCCATTCGCGACACCGAGGGCATGCACGAGAAGGACGCGTTCAAGATCGACGCCGAACTCGGCGTCAAGGTGTTCATGAGCAAAGACGCCAAGATCGGACCGAAAGCGTTCGCGGAGAAGCGAATCCCCGAGTTCACCGGCCAGTAGCGATACCTGCCGCGGTGGTCGCGTCCAGTCCGTTCAACCCGTAACAGACGAACTCGACCACCGTCGCGGCGGTGGCATCGATGTCGACCACCGCACTGTTGTCCAAGATGATCGGCAGAACCGCGCCCATCAGGCACGACAGCACCGCTTCGCCTGCGATGTCGATGTCGAGTCCGTCCCGGAGATAGCCGTCCTCGATGCCGTGGCGGATGTACTGCCCACACAGATGCCCCAGTTGGGCGTAGCTGCCTGCCAATGTCTCCATCGCGGCCGCGTCGATACCCGGGGCCTCCATGGCGAGGAACGTCAAGACGTGCGGGCGCTCGAGCGCATATTCGAGCAGGCGTCCGACCAGCTCACCGAGCCCGGTGATGAACTCTTCGCGCGTGCGCGGACGCGGACGGTGCAACTCGGCCACCGCGACCATCTCGGCGAGTTCGCGTGACAGCAATGCATCGAGGGCGTCGCGCTTGTTGTCGAAGTAGTTGTAGAAAGTGCCGTGGCTGCAACCGATCCGGGCAACTATCTCGGCGACTCCGACATCGCTGTATCCCCGCTCGACGAACGTGTCCAGTGCCGCGTCCAGCAGTTGGATCCGACGCTTCCGGGTGCGTCGGGTATCCGAGCGCACCGTAGGCTGCACCACTGTTTCATCCAGCCTTTCTATCGTTTCAGTATTCCGTGCAGCGCAATTTCGGCTGCGCCGTCGACGTACCGGCCGCGTTGTGCCACATCGATGCCGCGCCGCAGCGACATCACGACGCCGGGAAGCGACATCATCATCAGCATCCGGGCGACCACCGGCTTCTGAGCCGTGGACAACACCAGCCATCCGTGCTCGATCGCCTGTGTGAGCGATTGCAGTACAACGGCATTCAGCATTCCCTCGAGGCCTACAACCCTGGCCTTGAGTTCCTTGTCGATGGCGCTGGCCTGCACCCCGATCAGCCTCAGCATCGCGGGATCTTCGTCGATGAGGTCGTACAGACGGTCGGCGATGATCTGGAACCGTCGGAGCAGCTCGGTCGGAGAGGTCGGCTCGTCCTGGAGCATCGAGTACGGATCCACCGAGTGGAACAATCGCTCGACCGCCCAATCGAACACGTGGTCCAACAGTTCACGTTTGCTGCTCACGTACCGATAGACGGTGCCCTGACCGATACCTGCTTCCTGCGCGATCTCGGCGATACTCGTGCCCTCGTAGCCACGCTCGGTCAACACCCGAAAAGCAGCTTCGATGATCTGGGTACGCCGCTGATCCGCCAGGCCTTCGACCTTGGGGCGCCCTCTGGATCTACGTACTGGAGCGTCGGCGTTCATGGATGTGCGTTCAGGCCCGCACGACTCGACTGCCGAGGAATCCGACATATGCAGCCAACCCGACCAAACCGTAAACGCGGGACCGGCTGTCGGAGATGGCGAGGCCGATCAACGTCTCGCTTGCACCATTCGCGTAAATCCATTCACGCGTGTTCTCGGGAAAGGCCGGCTTTGTGATCGATTCGAAAGCCTGGGGAACGACAAAGTGCGCCAACCCGGTGCCGGCGATTCCCAGACCGATCAACTTCGGTAGCACCGACGTCGTGGTCTTTCCGGTTTTGTAGGCGGTTTTTGCCGTCACCACCGCCGGGCTCTTAGAAGCAACGGCCGCAACCACATGCGCCGCCTTCGACTTCTTGCTCCGCTGATTTTCAACAATTTTCAATTGCCGCACCTTTCGTCGCGATCACAGTATCTAAGCCTCTCTATCGCTCACCGGAGACGTGGCGCTACACACATGTACTTTTGTGCCTCAAATACGCTTCCGTTGATCGGTAACCGGACGTCGAACCACAAAATGCCCGGTCAGAAAAATACGCGATGTCGGTGCGTCACTCCGATTTCGGTCGACCGGCATTCAGCTTCTGGAGAAACAACGCGAGGCCGTTGCGTCATGCCCCGTTGATGTCGAGCAGCTGTGCCATCGCGCCGGCGCGAGCATGGTCGGGCAGGCCGGCCAGGGCACCGAGGAGGGCGTGCTCGGCCATCTGCCGGACATCGCCGACGGAGATGTCCTCACTCGCCAGCCATGCGTGACACGCGGTCCTCAGCATCACCAGCCAGCTGTGCACGGCGATGCGCAGGAGCTCCGGGTGGTCGCGTCCGGGATCGATCACGGCCAGTATTCGGTCCTCCTGTGCCCTGGTCGCTTTCTCGATCAGCGCGATCACCGCGGGATCCGAACTCGCCGCCCCCGAATAGATCGCCTGGGAGCCATGCCGATTGGCTCGGCAACTCGCCAGATAGGCGTCGATCCCGTGGCGGAGTTGCTCCAGGAGCGGCAGCTGCGGATCGGGTGCTGTGTCGGCAAGCATCCGCTCGGTGGCGCGTCGCACCAGCTCGGCGAAGAAGGCACGCTTGGTCGGGAAATAGTGGTAGAGCAACCCGCGGGAGACCCCCGCCAGCTCCGCGACCCGTTCGATGTGGACGTCGTCGTAGTGCTGCTCGGCAAACAACTCGGCGCCGAGATCGAGTAGCTGGGCACGCCGCTGTTGCGGCGACATCCGCGTTCTCACACCCATGCAGCCGAATACTACTTGACACGGGTTCAATAGCGGACCACCATGGCTATTGGATCTCGATTCAATAGGGGGCGGACATGGTGACCAGCACCGATCTCGGCACGCTGAACGATTTGGTGGGGCCCAACACGTGGGCAGATCAATTCCCGCATCCCCCGGGCCGGCTGCCCGTGGTCGGGGATCTTCGTTCGGTCGACCCCGAGGGTCCCGTCGTCAGCATGCTCGACTGGCCCGCGGGTGTGTGGCCGATCGCGCAGTTCCGGGTCTTCCGCCACCGCTTCGTCATGATCGGGTCCGCCGAACTCACCAGGGAACTGTGCGACGAATCCCGGTTCGAGAAGGTACTCACGCCGGCAATCGCAGCGCTTCGAGATTTCGCCGGCGACGGATTGTTCACGGCGACAACCGATGAGCCCAGCTGGCGTCTGGCACACGACCTCCTGATGCCCGCATTCAGCAAGACCGCCATGCAGAATTACCACCCGCTGATGGTGTCGGCCATCGACGAACTCTTCGACTTCTGGGAAGGTCGCGGCGACATCATCGACGTTGCCCCGGACATGACCCGCCTGACGCTCGAAACGATCAGCCGCGCCGCATTCGGCAAAGACCTCGGCTCATTCGAACGCGAAACGCCTCACGACTTCGTGTTGGCCATGGTCGCCGGCCTCAAGACCGGCAGGCGCACGGGCGGGTTGTCGGGGCTACCGGGATCCAAACCGATTGTCTCGCTGCTCCATCGGGCGAACGCACGGCACAAACGTTACGTCGACTCCATGCTCGACGACCTGATCGCCGAACGCCGCAGCCGCGCCGACGAAGGCGAGGTAGATCTCCTGGCGATCATGTTGCGTGCCAACCGCGATCGAGGCGAGGCCGCACTCGACGACGAGAACATCCGCCACCAGATCGTCACATTCTTGGTCGCGGGCCACGAAACCACCTCAGGAACATTGTCTTTCGCGCTGCACTACCTGGCCCGAGATCGCGAGCTTCTCGAGCGTGCACAGGCCGAGGTCGACGAGATCCTCGGCGACAGCGAAGCCGCACCCCAGTTCCAGCAGGTCGCGAAGTTCCGGTTCGTCCGGCGGGTGGTCGACGAAGCCTTGCGATTGTGGCCGACGGCTCCGGGGTTCACCCGCGGGCCGATCGAGCCGACGGTTGTCGGCGGCCGGTACGAGATGTCGCCCGGGGACTGGGCCGTGGTCCACCTGCCCAAGGTCCATCGCGACCCCGAGGTCTGGACCGACCCGCTGGGTTTCGACCCCGACAGGTTCGCCGCCTCCGAGGTCAAGAAGCGTCCCGCCCACTCCTACAAGCCGTTCGGCACCGGCGAACGTGCCTGCATCGGAAGGCAATTCGCCCTCCACGAGTCGGTTCTGATGCTCGCGCGATTCATCGCACGATACGACTTCGAACCCGCCGACCCCGACTACGAGTTGTCGATCACCGAGCGCCTCACTCTCATGCCCGACGGTTTACGCCTGCGTATCCGTCGTCGCTGACGCCCCATTTCATCCTCGCGCACCGTTTGGATCCTCGCGCACCGGTTCAAACCAGTGCGCAGTACACGAGACCGTGCGAGAGCGATCTCCACAGCCACCGGGTTATCCACAGAAGGTGGCGTTGAGGAGCACCCCGGTCCACCGCGGCACGTCACGCTGGTGTCATGGACACAACTCGATGGCATGGCGCGGTCACCCGCGGTGAGCTGATGGGGCTCGGGTACACACCGAGCGAGATACGAAGCGCCTTACGGGCGGGCATCGTCTATGCGCTCGCGCCAGGAATTTTTGCGCTTCCGACGCTGCGGGCACTGCCGCGCGAAGAACAACACCGTGAGTTCTCGTGCGCGATGGCCCGCGGCGTAGTCGCGGCTGGCGCACTGCCGTGTGCCTCGCGCGCCGGATTGAACCAGTGCGCGAGACTCGAACCCGTGCGTCACCCGGGCGCGGCGAAATTTTAGAACATGTTCACTCAGACGAGAGTGCCCAACCGGGTGATCTGGTCGACGTCGCGGGTGGTCACCATCAGCATGCTGACGCCGGCTTGTTCCCACCGTTTGATCTGCGACCGCACCTCGTCTTCATCACCGACGATCAACGTCTCGAGGACCATCTCGTCGGGAACCGCGGCGATGGCCTCTTCCTTGGCTCCGGACAGGAACTTCTCCCCGATGTCCCGGACCACGTCTTCGTAGCCCATCCGCTTGTAGACCTCGGCGTGAAAGTTCTGTTCCTTGGCGCCCATACCGCCGACGTACAGCGCCGTCGACGGCCGGTAGGCGTCGATCACCGCGGCCGCGTTGTCGGTGATCTCGACCTGCACGGTGGCCGCGACTTCGAAGGTGTCGCGGGTGCGCCGCGCCCCCGCCCGTGCGAAGCCTTCGGCCAGCCACTGTTCGTACATGTCCGACAGCCGCGGGGTGTAGTAGATGGCCAGCCATCCATCGGCGATCTCCGCCGACAGCGCGACGTTCTTGGGCCCCTCGGCCCCGAGCCAGATCGGCAGGTCACTGCGTAGAGGATGGGTGATCGGCTTGAGCGACTTGCCGAGCCCTGTCGATCCCGGCGCATCGGACGGGTACGGCAGAGGATAGTGCGGCCCGGGGTTGGTCACGCGGTCTTCACGCGCGAGCACGTCGCGGATCACCTGTACGTACTCGCGGGTGCGCGCGAGTGGTTTGGCGAACGGTTCCCCGTACCATCCCTCGACCACCTGCGGACCCGACACACCCAGTCCGAGGATGTGCCTGCCGCCCGAGAGATGGTCCAGCGTCAGCGCGTGCATGGCGGCCGATGTCGGTGGTCGCGCCGACAGCTGCGCGATGCCGGTACCCAGCTTGATGGTGGACGTCTGCGACCCCCACCACGCCAGCGGCGTGTAGGCATCCGAACCCCACGACTCGGCGGTGAACACCGCCTCGTATCCAGCGGCCTCCGCCGCGGCGATGAGAGCCGGCGCGTCCGGGATCGGCGCGGCCCCCCAGTACCCCAATTGCAGACCGAGCTTCATGGCCGCGACCTCCTGTTCGGTCAACTCCTTGCGAGAATAACTAGAACCTGTTCTACTCGATTCCGTGAGCGTGAACCAGATATCTGCCGGATTCGCAGCCCTAGTCGCCCCGATCGAAGATCCAAGCGATCCAGTTCTGTCCGCACCGTTGAGCAACTCCTTCGATTACACCCGGTCCCTCGGGCCGGTACTCGGGCGGTTCGCCCAGGGGTTGCTCGACGGCAAGGTCATCGGCGGTCGATCCGCCGACGGGACCGTCTACGTACCCCCGGTCGAGTTCGACCCCGGTACGCACAAACGGATCGAAGACTTCGTCGAGGTATCGCCGACCGGAACCGTGAAGTCATGGACCTGGATGGCCGAACCGTTTGAGGGACAACCTCTTTCCAAGCCCTTCGGATGGGCTCTGATTCAACTCGACGGGGCGGACACCAGCCTGCTCCATGCAGTCGCCGTCGACTCCCCCGACGAACTGAGCACCGGGATGCGGGTGCACGCCGTCTGGAACACCGAGCGCACCGGCCGCATCGACGACATCGCGCACTTCGCCCCCGGCGACGACGTGGCATCGGTACCGGACAACACGGCCGAGGTGCCGCATCCCGGCGTGATGATCACCACGCCGATCGCCCTGACCATGAACCACACCGCCTCGATCGAAGAGACCTGGTATCTGCAGGGACTCAAAGAGGGCAAGCTGTACGGCGGCCGCACCGGTCCCGACGCGCCGGTCTACTTCCCGCCCCGCGGCGCAGACCCGACCGACGGCAACCCGACCGGCGAGGTCGTCGAGGTGTCGGACAAGGGCACCGTCACCACGTTCTGCATCGTCAACGTGCCGTTCCTCGGTCAGCAGATCAAACCGCCGTACGTTGCCGCCTACGTTCTCCTCGACGGTTCGGACATCCCGTTCCTGCACCTGATCCTCGACATCGAGGCCAGTGAGGTGCACATGGGTCTTCGTGTGGAAGCCGTGTGGCGCCCCCGCGAGGAATGGGACTACACCCTGCGAAACATCAGCCACTTCCGGCCGACGGGCGAACCCGACGCCGACTACGACTCGTACAAGGACCACCTGTGAGCAGCACATACCGCGACATGCCGCCGATCGCAGTGATCGGATTCGCGCACAGTCCACACGTCGACGAGACATTCGGCACCACCAACGGCGTCGAGATGCTGGTGCCCTGTTTCCAGAAGCTCTACGCCGAGCTGGGCATCACCCGCACCGACATCGACTTCTGGTGCTCGGGGTCCTCGGATTACCTTGCCGGGCGCGCGTTCTCGTTCATCTCCGCGATCGACTCGATCGGGGCTGTTCCGCCGATCAACGAATCGCACGTCGAGATGGACGCCGCGTGGGCTCTGTACGAGGCATGGGTGAAGATCGCCACCGGCGAGGTGGATGTGGCTCTGGCCTACGGATTCGGCAAGCCTTCGGCATCGCACACCGACCAGGTGCTGGCGTTGCAGACCGACCCGCACACCGTCGCCCCCCTGTGGCCGGACGCCCGTTCGCTCGCAGCCCTGCAGGCCCGCGCGGGCCTCGACTCGGGAGCATGGACCGAAGCGGACATGGCGGCCGTGGCCGCGCGTGGCACCGACCGCTCGGTGGAGGATCTGCTGGCGTCCGACTACGTCTCCGATCCCCTTCGGGCACATGATGTCTGCCGCTACACCGACGGCGCCGCTGCGATCATCCTCGCCAGCGAACACCGCGCCAAGCAGCTCGTGGCCCGTCCCGCATGGATTTCCGGCTGGGACCACCGGATCGACACGCCCAACTTCGGTGCCCGGGATCTCACCAGGTCACCGTCGACCAAGCTCGCCGGCGATGCCGTCCTCGGCGACAACCGCAAGGTCGACGTCGCCGAGCTCCACGCGTCCTACACGCATCAGGAACTGATTCTCAAAAACGAGCTGGGACTCGATGATTCGACGATCATCAACCCGTCGGGCGGCGCACTGGCAGCCAACCCGCTGTTCTCCGCGGGCCTCGAGCGCATCGGCTTCGCCGCGAGCACGATTCTCGCCGGCAACGCCGACACCGCACTGGCCCACGCGAGCAGCGGACCGCTGCTGCAGCAGAACATGGTCGTCAAGATGGAAGGCAAGAACTGATGGGCCGGTATCGGGCTGCGGTGCAGGGCACCGGGCAGACCAAGTACGTGGCCAAGCGCCACGACGTGTCGATGGCCGGGATGTGCCGCGAAGCGATCGACAAGGCGCTGGCCGATGCGCAGGTGACGATGGACGACATCGACGCCGTTGTCGTCGGTAAGGCCCCCGACCTCTTCGAGGGCACGATGATGCCCGAACTCGCCATGGCCCAGGCGCTCGGCGCCGAGGGCAAACGGCTGATCCGCGTGCACACCGCCGGATCGGTGGGCGGTTCGACGGCAAACGTGGCAGCCAGCCTGGTCACCTCAGGTGTTCACCGCCGGGTGCTCGCGATCGCGTGGGAGAAGCAGTCCGAGTCGAATGCCATGTGGGCGTTGTCGATTCCGGTTCCCTTCACCATGCCTGTCGGCGCAGGCGCAGGCGGGTTCTTCGCCCCGCACGTACGCTCCTACATCCGCCGCTCCGGTGCACCCGAGCACATCGGCGCGATCGTCGCTGCCAAGGACCGTCAGAACGGTGCACTCAATCCGCTGGCCCACCTGCATCAGCCCGACCTCACCGTGGAGAAGGTGATGAGCTCGCAGATGCTGTGGGATCCCATCCGCTACGACGAGACGTGTCCGTCATCGGACGGCGCCTGTGCCGTGGTGATCGGCGACGAGGAGACCTCCGACGCCAAGGCGGCCGACGGTATCCCCGTGGCATGGATTCACGCGTCGGCGATGCGCACCGAACCGCTGTCCTACTCGCATCGCGACACCGTCAGTCCACAGGCAGGCCGCGACGCCGCCGCCGCTTTGTGGAAGGCCGGCGGCATCTCCAATCCCCTCGAGGAGATCGACGCCGCGGAGATCTACGTGCCGTTCTCGTGGTTCGAGCCGATGTGGCTCGAGAACCTCGGGTTCATGCCCGAGAACGAAGGCTGGAAGCTCACCGAGGCAGGCGAGACCGCAATCGGCGGCAAACTGCCGGTCAACCCGTCGGGCGGAGTGCTCTCGTCCAACCCGATCGGGGCCTCGGGCATGATCCGCTTCGCCGAGGCGGCCATCCAGGTGCAGGGCAAGGGCGGCGACCATCAGGTGGTGGGCGCGCGAAAGGCACTCGGCCACGCGTACGGCGGTGGCTCGCAGTACTTCTCGATGTGGCTCGTGGGCGCGGACAAGCCCACCCACTGACCGACCGCCTGCTGGACCAACCTACGGAGATCTCGTGACCAAAGCAGAACCGGCGTACCTCAACATCGATCGGGAGAACAACCCCGCGGTTGTCGCCGGACGGCGCTCGCGCGAATACGTCGCCTCGCGGGACAAGGACGCCTGGGTGAAGCTCTTTGCACCCGACGGCATCGTGCAGGACCCGGTGGGTCCCTCGATGTTCGACGAAGAGGGCATCGGATTCACCGGCCACGACCGGATCAGTCACTTCTGGGATCTGTCGATCGGCACCACCGAGAGCATCGAGTTCGTCTTCGACGAAGAAATCATCTGTGGCAACGAGGTTGCCTACATCGGCAAGATCGTCACCCACATCCACGGCCACATCTCCGAGGCACGTGGCGTCTTCACCTACCGCGCCAACCCGGACGGCTCGCTGGCCGCTCTGCGCGCGTTCTGGGAAGTGGAGAAGACGATCAATTCGGTGCGCAAGGCCTGAGGTCCGCACCACGGAAACGCCCGAAGGTCCAGTGGTGCCGGCCTGCGCGTGATGGCTGGCACCATAGGGCTCATGTTCGAACGTGTGCGGCGTGGTGCCAGACAAAAACTCCAGCGTGCTGTGTCCGAGGTGGTCGACGACTCGAGCCGGGAGACAAACGCACTCGTCGAGCAGTTTCACAGGCAGACAATGGACTTGCTCTCGGAGACCCGAGAAGAAGTCGTTGCACTGCATCGCCGGGTGAATCACCTCGAACAGCAGGTCCGCCGCGACCTCACCCACGTGATGGACACAGATGCCGCTCGCCAATCAGGTGACTTCGTCCTCGCGCACCTGCCCAAAGCTCCGCAGTTCTGGCATCCTCACGACACACTGCGGTACGCGCTGTCGCAGGTGCACATCCCTGGTATGGCATTGGAATTCGGGGTCGCGACCGGTACCACCCTGAACATCATTGCCGCAGAACTGAAAACAGAGCACCGCATCTATGGATTCGACGTCTTCTCAGGACTGCCGGACACGTGGCGAAGTGGCTTCGCCGCCGGCGAGTTCGCGCAGGACACGTTGCCGGACGTTCCCGGGGCGGAGTTGGTACCGGGATTGTTCGAGGACACGCTGCCCGATTTCCTCACCGCCCATCGCGAGCCGGTGTCGTTCCTGCACCTCGACGCAGACCTTTATTCATCCACCGCAACGGTGCTCGGTCTCGTCGGACAGCGGCTGATGGCAGGCACGATCATCGTGTTCGACGAGTTCTTCAACTACCCGGGCTGGCAGCAGCACGAGTACCGGGCATGGCAGGAGTTCGTGAGTCGCACCGGCATCGAGTTCGAATACCTCGGCTACACAGCCAGTCACGAACAGGTCATCGCGCGGGTCACGTCGCCGGGCGTTCGTCCGTGAATGTCGCTCTGCCAGAACACAAGAAGCCCCGGACGTGTCGTCCGGGGCCTCTCGTAGATCGTGCGACTCAGGCAGTGCCGTAGTTGACCGACAATTCCTTCACACCGTTGATCCAGCCGTGGCGCAGACGGCGCGGCTCGGCGAGCTTGGTGATGTCGGGCATGTGGTCGGCGATCGCGTTGAAGATCAAGTTGATCTCCATGCGGGCCAGGTTCGCACCCACGCAGTAGTGCGCGCCGTGGCCACCGAATCCGACGTGCGGGTTCGGGTCACGCAGGATGTTGAACTCGAAGGGGTTCTCGAACACATCCTCGTCGTAGTTGGCCGAGCCGTAGAACATGCCGACGCGCTGACCCTTCTTGATGGTCACACCACCGAGTTCGACGTCGTGACGGGCCGTGCGCTGGAAGGCGTTGACCGGAGTGGCCCAACGGACGATCTCGTCCGCGGCGGTCGCGGGGCGATCGCGCTTGAAGATCTCCCACTGCTCCGGGTTGTCGAGGAACGCGTTCATGCCATGGCTGATGGCATTACGGGTGGTCTCGTTACCCGCGACGGTCAGCAGGATGACGAAGTAGCCGAACTCGATCTCGTCGAGTGACTGGCCGTCGATGTCGGCGTTGACGAGTGCGGTGACGATGTCATCGGCCGGACACTTCTTGCGATCTTCGGCCATCGTGTACGCATAGCCGAGGATCTCGGCCGACGAGAGCTGAGCCGGGGTGAGCCCCGACTCAGGGTCCACCTCGTTGAACTCCGGGTCGTCGGCGTTCATCATGTTGTTCGACCAGTGGAAGAGCTTCTCGCGGTCGTCCTCGGGGACACCGAGGAGATCTGCGATCGCCATCAGCGGCAGGTTGACCGCGACGTCGTCGACGAAATCGCCGGTTCCCTTGGCAGCGGCGTCTTTGACGATCTTCTGCGACGCATCCTCGAGCTTCTCCTCGAGCGCGTGCACCGCCTTCGGGGTGAACATCTTCGCCACCAGCTTGCGCAGGCGGGTGTGCTCGGGCGGGTCGTGGTTGATCAGCAGCGCCTTGGTGACGTCGAGCTGCTCTTGCGTCATCGAGTCCTCGAAACGCATGATCACGCCGTTCTCGGCGGTAGACCAGTTCTCGTTGTTCTTCGAGATCGCGCGCACATCTTCGTGCTTGCTGACGACCCAGTACCCACCGTCGTGGAAGCCGCCGCCCTTTCCTTCTTCCTGGGCGTTCCACCACACCGGCGCTGTCTTACGCAGCTCCGCGAATTCCTTGACCGGGATGCCTTGTTCCAACAGGTCTGGGCTGGTGAAGTCGAACCCTTCCGCGAAAGGGCAAACCTTCTCGGCCTGCGTCATTGCAACCACCTAAATGCTAGACATGAACGTGTTCTAGTCGATGGTAGAGCAAGATGCGTCACAGTGGCTACTACCTGGTGAAATAGGACTTGTGTCCAGTTGGCAACTTGTTCTAGTTTTGGAATCAGACATCTGCATTCGAAGGGATTTGACATGGGAAAACCGGTGATTGTCGAGGCTACTCGCAGCCCGATCGGGAAGAGGGCCGGTTGGCTGTCCGGACTGCATCCGGCCGAGCTCCTGGGGCTCACCCAACGAGCCGTCATCGAACGGGCCGGGATCGACCCGTCGGAGATCGAGCAGGTCATCGGCGGATGTGTGATGCAGGTGGGCGCGCAGTCCAACAACGTCACGCGCACGGCCTGGCTGCACGCCGGGCTGCCGTGGCAGGTGGGCGCGACCACCGTCGACTGCCAGTGCGGATCGGCTCAACAGGCCAATCACCTGATCGCCGGCCTCATCGCCACCGACACCATCGACGTCGGCATCGCGTGCGGTGTCGAATCGATGACCACGGTGCCGCTGGGTGCGAACGTCATGCTCGAAGGCGCAGGCGAACGTCGCCCGGAGTCCTGGGACATCGACATGCCCAACCAGTTCGAGGCGGCCGAACGCATCGCCACCCGGCGGGGCATCACCCGCGCCGACGTCGACGCACTCGGTGAACGCAGCCAGCGTCTCGCCAAGCAGGCATGGGACGAGGGTCGGTTCGACCGCGAGGTGTTCGGCGTCAAAGCTCCCGAACGCACCAAGGAGGGCGAGTTCACCGGCAACATCCTCGACGTGAACCGCGATCAGGGGATGCGCGACACCACGCTTGAGTCGCTCGGCAAACTCCGTCCGGTCATCGAAGGCGGAATCCACACGGCCGGCACGTCCTCGCAGGTCTCCGACGGCGCCGCCGCGATCCTGATCATGGATGAGGACAAGGCGAAGGCACTCGGCCTCAAGCCGCGCGCACGTTTTGTCGCCCAGGCCCTGGTGGGCGCCGAGCCGTACTACCACCTCGACGGGCCCGTGCAGTCCACCGAGAAGGTCCTGGCGAAGGCCGGGATGAGCATCAACGACATCGACCGCTTCGAGGTCAACGAGGCGTTCGCGTCCGTCCTGCTCTCGTGGGCCGCGGTCCACGGACCCGACATGGACAAGGTCAACGTCAACGGCGGCGCGATCGCATTGGGCCATCCCGTCGGATCCACCGGGTCGCGACTGATCACCACTGCACTGCACGAGCTCGAGCGGTCCGACAACTCGACGGCTCTGATTACGATGTGCGCGGGTGGGGCGCTCTCCACCGGAACCATCATCGAGCGGATCTGAGGTCGCGTGCCACAACAGGAAGCTCCCAAGGCGCTCAACAGCAAGGCCGTCAGTACCATCGTCAAACTCGGGTCACGGGCGAACACCAAGATCTACAAGTTGACCGGTGGACGTATCGGGTCGAAGTGGCGGGTGGGAGCCGGGTTCAAGGAACCTGCTCCGGTCATCCTGCTGACCGCAATGGGCCGCAAATCGGGCAAACCGCGCACGGTGCCGCTTCTCTATCTGCGTGACGGCGCCAACGTGGTGGTCGTTGCCTCGCAGGGTGGGATGGCGTCGAACCCGGCCTGGTATTACAACGTCAAGGCCAATCCCGATGTGAGCATCCAAGAGGGACGCAAGACGGTAGCCATGCGAGCGCGTGAGGCCGACGACCAGGAACGGGCGCGCCTCTGGCCCAAACTCGTCGAGGTGTACGCCGACTTCGACAACTACGCGGCCTGGACCGAACGCAAGATCCCGGTGATCATCTGCGAACGGAAATGAGCCCGGTGTCGCGCAGCGGCGCGGCCGGGCGGACAAGAATTCATCCCCGGGGCGCCTGAAATTCTCGAAGAAGCGCGATGGTCGGTGGAACTGGTGTGTCAGGATTCGAGGCGACATGTCTGCGATTCCAGAGTCTTCACGCGCCAGTGCCTCCGCCTCATCGGCTGACCACCTGACCTCAGGTCCACCCGTCAGCGGCCCCTCCCGACGAACTTTCCTGGGCGGAGCCGCGATCGGCGCGGTCGGCGTCCTGGGCACGGTCTACGCGGGCAGTGCTACAGCCGACGGAACGAAAGCCCCGAGCGGTAACGTGTTTCGTCACGGTGTGGCGTCCGGCGACCCACTGCCCGACCGGGTGATCCTCTGGACCCGCGTCACCCCCACACCCGATGCCGTCCCCGGATCGGGCACGGGTGCATCCACCACCGTCCGCTGGGAGGTCGCGACCTCACCCGACTTCGGATCCGTGGTCTCGTCCGGCGTCACCACCACCGGCCCCGAGCAAGACCTCACCGTGAAGGTCGATGCCGGCGGCCTGTCCCCGAACACCAACTACCACTTCCGGTTCCACGTCACCGGTGGGCCGGCCGCCGGTTCGATGTCGCCGGTGGGTCAGACGAAGACCGCCCCCGCCACCGCCGCGGACGTGGCAAAGGTCCGCTTCGGCGTGGTGTCGTGCTCCAACTGGGAAGCCGGCTACTTCAGTGCCTACCGGCACCTCGCGGCTCAGCCAGGGCTCGACGCCATCGTGCATCTGGGCGACTACATCTACGAGTACGGCACTGCAGAATTCGGTGGGGGCACCGGCGTCGTGCGCCCCCACGACCCTCTGCACGAGATCGTGTCGCTGGCCGACTACCGGACTCGGCACGGCCAGTACAAGTCCGATCCTGACCTGCAGGCCGCGCATCTCGACCTGCCGTGGATCTGCACCTGGGACGACCATGAGTCGGCCAACGACGCCTACGCCGGAGGCGCCGAGAACCACGACGCCAGTGAAGGCGACTGGCCTGCGCGCAAGGCAGCCTCCGAGCAGGCCTACTTCGAGTGGATGCCGGTGCGTCCGGAGGCCGACGCCGGTGGTCGCCATCTGTACCGGCGCCTGCGGTACGGCAATCTGCTCGAGATCTCGATGCTGGATCTGCGCACCTACCGCACCGAACAACAGTCCATGCTGTCCAACAAGGTCGACAGCACCTCGGCGAGCATCACCGGTTCGGCACAGATGTCGTGGCTCACCAACGGCGTGGTGTCCTCCCCCACGCGGTGGAAGATCGTCGGCAACCCGGTGATGATCAGTCCGATCCTGATCCCCCCGCTGGAGCCGGCCACAACGGCAGCGCTGACCGACCTGCTCGGTGTGCCCAAGGGCGGCATCCCACTGAACTCCGACGCGTGGGACGGCTACACCGCCGACCGCGACCGTCTGCACAAGGCGTTGCGCGACAACCACGTCGAGAACACCGTGTTCATCACCGGCGACATCCACATGTCGTTTGCCTGCGACGTGCCCGTGGACGCCGCGAACTACCCCGGGGCGGGCACGGTCGGCACCGAACTCGTGGTGACCTCGGTGACGTCGAACAACATCGACGACATCGTCGGCGCGCCCGAGTACACGGTGGGAGCGGCCGCGGCCGTGGCGATGACCAACATCAACCGGCACATCCGCTGGGTCGACACCGACGCGCACGGTTACGCAGTCCTGACGGTGACTCCGGCTGCCACACAGATGGATTGGTTCTTCGTGAACAACCGCGCCGACCCGCGATCGGGACAGCGCTACGGCCAGTCGTGGCGGGTGCCGAGCGGCACGCAGCGCGTGCAGCCCTCTGGTTCACCAGCCCAGTAGTACCGGCCCGACCTAGGATTCCTTGATGACCAACACCCCGTCCTCGCCGAACAACGGCATCCGCCGGCGTACCTTCCTCGCCGGATCGGCCGCCGCCGCAGGCGCAGGCCTGGTCCTGTCCGGACCTGCGCGAGCTGGTGGCCTCCCGTCGGGTCGGCCGGGTTTTCCCCAGACCGGTTCGTCGGTGCGGGTGCTGATCACCGGCGATGCCGGTACCGGCGAAGCCCCGCAGTACGCGGTCACCAAGGCCGCTCGCGCGCTGCACGCGCAGAATCCGTTCGGACTGGCAATCGGACTGGGCGACAACATCTACGAGTCGGGCCCCAACGGACCCGACGACAAACAGTTCGAGGAGAAGTTCGAGAAGCCGAACACCGGCCTCGACTTCCCGTGGGTGATGGCGTTGGGCAACCACGACACCACCGCGGTCTTCCCGGGTGACGGTGGCTGGCTGCTGCGCGGCGATGCGGAGGTCGCCTACCACTCGCGGTCGAGCCGCTGGTACATGCCGCGGCGCTACTACTCGGTGGCCGTTCCCGAGCAGGCGCCGGTCGTCGAGTTCTTTGTCCTCGACCTGAATCCGATCGCCGCCTATATCCCACCGTTCTTGGCGCCTTACTGGGAGCCGAACGGGACCTACATGACGGCGCAACGCAAGTGGCTGCGTGAGGCTGTCGCGGCATCGACGGCCACGTGGAAGATCGCGTGCACCCACCACCCGTACATCAACAACGGGCCGCACGGCAGCGCCGGTGGATATGACGGGATCCCCATACCTCCCATCAACGGCGTGCTGGTCAAAGAGTTCTTCGAGCAGGAGATCGCCGGGCGGTTCCACTTCTTCATGTCCGGTCACGACCATTCGTTGCAGGTCTTCGACCCCACCATCGCCTCCAAGGGAACACGTCAGCTGGTGTCGGGTGCGGCGGCCAAGACAGTCGAAGACCGCTCGTCCAAAGAGCATCCGGCACTGTACGAGAACTTCCGTGACCGCGGGTTCATGACGATGGACATCACGGCCTCGGGTGTGGATCTGCAGGTGTTCACGGTGGACCTGGCCACGGGAGATCCCACTCAGGTCTTCACGAAGTCGTACTCCGGCTGACCGCACCGGCCGATCCCTAATAGGATCGGGGTATGACTGATCCAGACCGTGCCGCCACCCGCCGTGACATCACCGCTGCCCTCGAGGCCGCCTTCGAACGCCGCCACGAAGTGCTCGATGCCATCGTGGAGGCCGAAGACCGGTCCGCAGCCGTTTCCGCCATCGCGAACCTCCTCTCCGTGCCCACCATCGGCGCCGAGGCGGTGCTGGGGATGTCGTTCGACCGCCTGACCGTGTCGGCGCGGCGGGCCAACGCAGCCGAGCTCGAAGATTTGAACAGCAAGCTCACGTTCACGCAGACCGAACGTCCCGCGGCCACCGCAGAAACGTTGACGCTGCGGCCTTTTGATGACAGCGATGCCGACCTCTTCGCCGCACGCACCTCCGATGTCGGGGCCGCGGGCGACGGGAGCGGCACTCCCGCGTCGGGCATCGACGACGAGATCGCCGCCGCCCGCAGTCGCATGAAGGCAGAAGAGGCCGTGTGGCTCGTGGCCGTCGAAGGCGACGACAAGGTGGGCATCGTGTTCGGTGAGCTGTCGGGCGGCGAGGTGGATGTCCGGATCTGGATCGCACCCGAGCACCGCAAGCGCGGGTTCGGCACGGCAGCCCTTCGTCGTTCACGCTCTGAGCTGGCTGCGTACTTCCCCGGCGTCCCCATGGTCGTCCGGGCTCCCAGCTCCTGAGTTCTACCCGTCAGACCACAAAGACGCTCCCCCGAGTTCTGGGTGGAGCGTCTTTGTCATGTCGTTCACTGCTCAGCGGTGCGGCACGCCGAACTTGGCAACGATCTTCTTGATCTGTCCGGCCTCGTCGAACTCGAAGCTCTCGATGACCTTGGAGCGCAGGCCGAGTGGTTTGGGCTGGACGTTCACGTAGAACGTGACGTGCACGGTCCGGCCTTCCACCCGAGCCTGGAACTCGGTGATCGCGTGGATGACCTTGTACTGCGGGCCTCGACTGAGGCTGCGGCGCAGATGATCACCGCTGCGCCCCGTTTTCACGCCCATCTCGATACGAACGCAGTCGGGGTGAAACGGTACGCCGGACGGGTCGTGGCTTGCCAGAGCGTCCACATAGGCTTTCGCGCCGGCGATCAGGTCGGCGTCGGAGCTCATCGCTTCTGCCCCCGGATCATCGGGCACCGTAGACCGGCATCGGTGTCGGTGCCTCGGCGAGGATGTCGGTGACAACCGGTCCGAGTTCCGCCGGATCCCATCGAGCGCCCTTGTCCCGCTTGACGCTGCGCTGCCAGCCGTCGGTGACCGAGACGGTCCCGCCCTCGACCTCGAACACCCGCCCGCTGACACTGCCGGCCTCCTCGGAGCCGAGCCATACCACCAGTGGGGACACGTTGGCCGGGTCCATCGTGTCGAAGGAACCGTCCTCGGGCGGCGCCATCTGCGCGGCCATCGCGTCACCTGCGCTGGTGGTCATGCGGGTGCGGGCCGACGGCGCGATGGCGTTCACCGTCACGCCGTACGCCTTCATCTCGGCGGCAGCCTGGATCGTCAGTTCGGCGATGGCAGCCTTTGCGGCCGCGTAATTCCCCTGTCCCACAGAGCCGTACAGACCGGCGCCCGACGACGTGTTGATCACACGAGCGGCCCGCGGATTGCCGGCTTTCGACTCGGCGCGCCAGTACGCGGCGGCATGACGCAACATCGCGAAGTGGCCTTTGAGGTGCACCCGGATGACGTTGTCCCAATCTTCTTCACTCATGGACACCAGCATCTTGTCGCGGAGGAAACCGGCGTTGTTGACCAGGATGTCCAGTGCCCCGAAGGTTTCGATGGCCGTGTTCACCAGGTTCTGCGCACCGGTCCAGTCGGCCACGTCGTCGCCGTTGACAATTGCCTCGCCGCCCGACGACTTGATCTCTGCGACAACCTGTTCGGCCGGGCTCTCGCCGGTGGTCGACCCGTCGAGCCCCGCGCCGATGTCGTTCACCACGACCTTGGCGCCTTCGCGCGCATAGGCGAGCGCGTGTTCGCGACCGATCCCCCGTCCGGCACCGGTCACGATGACCACTCGGCCGGCCACGATTCCACTCATCAATTCGCTCCTCGAAGTTTGTTGTTGGTTCGGTGAATAAATCAGGACGTCGGCGCGTGGACAGAGTTGTCCGCGGTCGCGGCGTCCAGGAAAGCCAGTCGTTCGCCGCCACCGTGCACGGCCACCGTCGACCCGGTGACGTACTCGGCCAGGGGGGAGATGAGAAATGCCACCGCGTTACCCACATCGGTGGGTACTGCCATGCGCCCCATGGGAATTGTGCGTCCCACCGCGGCGATGCCTTCCTCGTCGCCGTAATGGAGCTCTGCCAGTTCGGTCTGGACAGCGCCCACCACAACCGAGTTCACCCGCACCCGCGGCGCCCATTCCACGGCGAGCGAACCGGTCAGTGAATCGAGCCCGGCTTTGGCCGCGCCGTACGCCGCGGTGCCCGGTGAGGGTCGGTGACCGCTGAGGCTGGAGACGTTGATGATCGATCCGCCGCGTTCCTGACCGAGCATGATCCGGTGAGCGGCCTGTGCGACAACAAGCGGCGCGAGCAGATTCAGCTCGACGATCTTGGAGTGGAAACGCGGGGATGCGTCGGCCGCAAGGGCGAAGGGTGACCCGCCCGCGTTGTTGACCACGGCGTCGAGTGCGCCGTGCCGAGCAACGATGTCGTCGAGCATCGCTGCAACCGCCTCGGCATCGCGGATGTCGCAGCTCGCGAACTCGGTATACGGGGCGGAATCGGGGTCGTCGGCAGGGCGCCTCGCGCACGCGATCACCGTGGCACCCAGCCCGGTGAGGACCGAGCTGATACCTGCACCGACTCCCCGGACACCACCGGTGACCAGCACAACCCGCCCGGACAGCTCCAGGTCCATTCAGTCTCCCGCTTCGCTCGGTTCGTTCGGTGTTAAAGTACCAAGCAATTGCTTGGTTGGTCTACAGCCCGACGGTACGCGAGGAGCATCGATGCCCATCACCACCACCACGGTCGAACCGGGGATAGTCACGGTCACGGTCGACTTCCCCCCGGTCAACGCCTTGCCATCGGCGGCCTGGTTCGAACTCGGCGAGGCCATCACGGCCGCGGGCCGAGACCGCGCCACCCATGTGGTGATCCTGCGGGCCGAGGGTCGCGGCTTCAACGCAGGAGTCGACATCAAGGAGATGCAGGCGACCGAGGGATACGACGCCCTCATCGCCGCCAACCGGGGATGTGCGGTCGCCTTCGCCGCGGTCTACGACTGCGAGGTGCCGGTCATCGTCGCGGTCAACGGCTTCTGCGTCGGCGGCGGCATCGGCCTGGTCGGCAATGCTGACGTGATCGTCGCCTCGGACGATGCCGTGTTCGGACTTCCCGAGGTCGACCGCGGTGCGCTCGGAGCAGCCACCCATCTCGCACGCCTCGTCCCGCAGCACACCATGCGAACCCTGTACTTCACGGCGCAGAACGTCACCGCCCAGCAACTCGAGCACTTCGGGTCGGTGCAGAAGGTGGTGCCGCGTGCCGAGCTCGACGAGGCCGCGCTGGAGATCGCCCGCAAGATCGCCGCCAAGGACACCCGCGTGATCCGCGCAGCAAAGGAAGCGATCAACGGTATCGACCCGGTCGATGTGAAGACGAGTTACCGCCTGGAACAGGGATTCACGTTCGAGCTGAACCTCGCCGGCGTCGCCGACGAACACCGCGACGCCTTCGTGGAGACCGGAAAGCCCAAAAGCGCAACGAGTAAAGGGGCCTGAACACAGTGGCAACCGACAAGACCAGCAGTCTCGACGACATCGTCGGCGAGATCGAGAGCGGCATGACCATCGGGATCGGTGGCTGGGGTTCGCGACGCAAGCCGATGGCACTCGTGCGGGCCCTGGCCCGATCGAACGTCGAGGACCTCACCGTGGTCACCTACGGTGGCCCTGACCTCGGGTTGCTTTGTGCCGCAGGCAAAGTGACCAAGGCATACTACGGCTTCGTCTCGCTCGACTCGCCGCCGTTCTACGACCCGTGGTTCGCCCACGCCCGTACCACCGGCGCCATCACCGTGCGTGAGATGGATGAGGGCATGGTGAAGTGCGGACTCGAAGCCGCCGCATCGCGCCTTCCGTTCCTGCCCATCCGCGCCGGACTCGGATCGGACGTGCTCAAGTTCTGGGAAGGTGAACTCGAAACCGTCACCTCGCCGTACCCCGACGCCGACGGACGCAGCGAGACCCTTGTCGCGATGCCGGCCCTGAAACTGGATGCGGCGTTTGTGCATCTCGACATCGCCGACAAGCATGGCAACGCCGCCTACACCGGCGTCGACCCCTACTTCGACGACCTGTACTGCGGTGCCGCCAAGCGCCGCTACCTCGAGACCGACAAGCTGGTGAGCACCGAAGAGCTGGTGGCAGCCGTTCCCGTGCAACGACTTCTGCTCAATCGGCTGAACGTCGACCGGGTGGTGCACACGCCGAACGGCGCTCACTTCACCTTCGCCGGCGACTACAAACGCGACGAGGCGTTCCAGCGTTTCTACGCCGAGTCCGCCAAAGACCCTGCCAGTTGGCAAGAGTTCTCCGACCGATTCCTCGCCGTCGACGAAGAGCAGTACCAAAAAGAGGTCGAGGCATGGAACGCCGAACGAAAGGCCGCACAGTGACATCACCCGCGAGTTCCACCGAATCGAACGTCACCCGGGCCGAGATCTGTGTGATCGCCTGTGCCGAGATCTTTTCGGGCGCCGGCGAGACCATGGCCTCCCCGATGGCCACCACCCCGCTCATCGGTGCCCGCCTCGCCCGCCTGACGAGCGAGCCCGACCTGCTCATCACCGACGGCGAGGCGTTGATCTTCGCCGACACCCCCGCTGTGGGCGCCAGTGGTCCGATCGAGGGCTGGATGCCGTTCCGCAAGGTCTTCGACGTGGTCGCGTCGGGTCGTCGCCATGTGGTGATGGGCGCCAACCAGATCGACCGCTACGGCAATCAGAACCTGTCGGCGTTCGGTCCACTGCAGCAGCCGACCCGTCAGATGTTCGGTGTGCGCGGCGCGCCCGGGAACACCATCAACCACCCGACGAGCTACTGGGTCGCCAAGCATTCGGCCAGAGTGTTCGGCGGGGTTGTCGACGTGGTGTCGGGTGTCGGATACGACAAGGTCGACCCGGCGAACCCGGCGTACCGCTTCCTCGACATCCATCGAGTGGTCACCAACCTCGGGGTCTTCGACTTCAACGGTCCCGACCACACGATGCGTGCGTTGAGCCTGCACCCCGGGGTCAGCGCCGATGAGGTCGCCGAGAACACCGGCTTCGAGGTCGCGGGTCTCGCCGAGGCCGGCGTGACGCGCACCCCGTCCGACGAGGAATTGCGCCTGATCCGCGAGGTCCTCGACCCGAAGGGGCTGCGGGAGAAGGAAGTCAAGCCTGTCGAGGCCGCGAAATGACGGCTCCTGCGCCGGCGCTTGCCACCCGATTCACCAAGCTGGTCGGGATCAAGTACCCGATAGTCCAGACCGGCATGGGCTGGGTATCGGGGCCATCGTTGACGTCGGCGACATCCAATGCCGGCGGTCTTGGCATTCTTGCGTCGGCAACGATGACTTATGGCGAACTCGAAGCTGCCGTTCTGAAGACGAAGTCGCTGACAGACAAGCCTTTTGGCGTCAACATCCGTGCCGACGCCACCGACGCGCCAGAGCGGATCGACCTGCTGATCCGCGAGAAGGTGAAGGTCGCTTCGTTCGCGTTGGCGCCCAAGCCTGACCTCATCAAGAAGCTCAAAGACCACGGCGTTGTGGTCATACCGTCCATCGGTGCGGCCAAGCATGCGGTGAAGGTGGCGTCCTGGGGTGCCGACGCGGTCATCGTGCAAGGCGGCGAAGGTGGCGGACACACAGGACCGGTCGCCACCACCTTGCTCCTGCCCAGCGTTCTCGATGCGCTTGGACCTGAGGGCATTCCGGTGGTCGCAGCCGGCGGTTTCTTCGACGGCCGCGGACTTGTAGCCGCCCTGTCGTACGGCGCCGAGGGTGTCGCGATGGGCACCCGCTTCCTGTTGACGTCTGACAGTGCGGTACCTGACGCGGTCAAGAAGGAATACCTGAGCCGGGGGCTCAGCGACACGGTGGTGTCGAAGAAGGTCGACGGAATGCCGCACCGGGTTCTGCGAACCGAGTTGGTCGACAAGCTCGAGTCGGGCAGCGCCCCCACCGCGCTTGCGGCCGCAGCCAAGAACGCCAACAAGTTCAAGCAGATGACCGGCATGAAGTGGTCAGTGATGCTCAAAGACGGGCGCACCATGCGCAAGTCGGGCGAGCGCACCTGGCAGCAGATCATCATGGCCGGCAACACCCCGATGTTGTTGCGCGCCGGACTCGTCGAGGGCAACGCCGAAGCCGGTGTGCTGGCGTCGGGTCAGGTGGTCGGAATGATCGATGACCTCCCCAGCTGCGACGAGTTGGTTCAGTCGATCATGTTGTCGGCGTGGACAAATCTTGAACGCCTGGGGAAGTTCAGTCCGGGGGTCTGAGCCCAACTGACAATGGGACCGGACTTGCTTTAGGGCTACGCACTCCAATACCTATCGCGAACGGTCGCATCGAAGCACCTGAGCCTGCGGCACTACCAGAGGATGGCTCCTCGATTGTGTCGCAGAATGTGAGTAATTGCTTTGGCCTGTCGAACGTAGGCGCTAGCCTCGGTTTCGGAATAGCCGGATTCGGTGCCGTGGACAACTCCGTTGCGAACGCCTCTTAGGTAGAGGACTGCCTCTCTAACGGGAGCATCCAGGTGAGGAATTAAGTAAGCGACCGAGAAGGGGCGTCGACCGAAGTTGCTCTTTTTGTCTTTCGATGCAATTCCCAGATCGTAATACTTGCTCCGCGCAACGGTCTCCAGTTCAATGAAGGCCTTCAACATCGCCATGTCCGGATCGATATCGATTAATCTGTCGGGGCGGCCAGCATCTGGACCCCCTGTGGACGGAACGGGAGGATCAGGCTGGTCAGCCGGAGGACCGTCAGCGTCAATCGCCTCCGCGACCTTCGACTGTCCCACCTCAGGGCGAAAGCGCTCCACGCGCAGGTGGCCCCCAGGAAATGTAGCTTCGAACGAATCACCCTCAGCCAATCGGCCAATCAGAATCTGCAGCACGTCCTTGATTGGCCGTCGGAAGAGCAGAGCTAGTACTAGGGCAGCCAGAGGCCAAGCTACCCCTTTGCTAAAGTCCGCAGCTAATCTCCATGCCTCCAGCGATGGGTGGACCCAATAACCAAGGAAGATTGCGACACCCGCCACACCGATTAGTGCCACTGCAATGTATGGCCAGATCGCCCGGTCAGCCGTATCGCGGTTACTCACGACGAAATCAAAGCACAGGTCGCCTCGCTGCGCGCTCACATCCGGGAGGACGCCCCTACGGCCCCGGCACGCAATACGGCCGCCGTCTTGTCGCCCCTGACCGCCGCAACTTCTTGGCGCTATGGCTAGTACAAAGGCGGAAAGCTGCAAATCGCAGCCGTGCCAGGGCCCGAAAGGGACCTCAACCGGCCCAGAAGGGCTGCGAAACTGACCCAGGAGCTGGGCCTCTTGGTAATTCGAATGTCAGACCCTGTCGCTAAAGTGGTCGTATGGCGTTGGTCGAGGGGGGAACTCGAGTCACACAGTTGGCCGAGGGATTGAGAACTGTTCCACGCGAGGAGAACCGCCGGTTCGCGCAGACGATCGCCGACGTCGTCGAGCTGGCAACACTACGGGTACAGGAAGAACTCGCCATCTCCGGCGACCTGGACAAAGCCGCACGCATTCCGGTCGTCGAAGTATCCCTGCTGCTCGATGTTTCACGCACCATGGCCGGCATCTTCATCGACAACGGCTTACAATTGCGCGATCGATTCCATCAGACACGTGCGGCGTTCGAAGCCGGCGACATCGGATTCACCCATGTACGCGAGATCGTCACAGCGGTCCAGGGTCTCGACGACGAGTTACTCGACCGCGTCGAACCCGAAGCCATACTGATTGCCCAGCAGGGTCTCTCACGCTCAGTCCTGCGCAACGAACTCGACCGGATGGTCATCGCTGTCGACCCCGACGGGGCAGCAGAACGACGCAAAGCGATGGAACCGCACCGCGACTACCGATCCTCCCGCGACCTCAACGGCCTCGCCCACATCTCCGCAACCATCACCGCAGCCGAAGCCGCCGAACTCGACGCACGAATCACCGCAGTCACCGGCACCCTATGCACCCGCGATCGCCGCCAACCCCACCAACAACGCGCCGACGCCTTCGTCGCCGTCATGCGCGGACACACACACCTCGACTGCACCTGCGAACGCGACCAATGCCCCGAAAAGCACCGCGAACCCCTACCCGCCCCACCCAAGCCGATAGTCAAAATCCACACCGACGCAGCCACCTTGGCCGGCCTGACCGGCCAGGTCCCCACCATCGACGGATACGGCGTCATCGACCCCGCACTCGCACGCGAACTAGCCGCCGACGCCACCTGGCAAGGCCTCTACAAAGAAGCCGACCAATTCGCCCGAGGTCGTCATCGTCAACCAGGCGTCACCGCCCCACCACCAGGGCTGCTGCCACCCGACGGCCACGGCGGACTCCCCGAACCACCCCTAGGCGCACTCACCTACCAACCATCACAAGCCTTACGCGAGGCCATCATCGCGCGCGACGGCACCTGCCGGACCCCAGGATGTTCCACACCGGCATCCGAATGCGAAATCGACCACCTCATCCCGTTCAACCATGCCGACCCCCGATCAGGCGGCTGGACCATCGAACAAAACCTCGGCGCCATCTGCCGCCCCGACCACAAACGTAAAACACTCGGCTACTGGATGGCGCGGATGCACGCCGACGGAACAATCACCTGGACAACCCAATACGGGCAAACATTCACCACACGGCCGCACGGATTCGACGCCGCGAGGACGGTCACATCTCCGGCGGTCGAGGCTGCCTGAGTGACCGGTTCTTCAACACCCTCGCCCGGTAGGCAGACAACCGCTGCCAACTCGCCTGCTGCAACGCCAAGGTGAGCCACCCCGCAACGGCCATCCCCGCCAAGTTGATCAGCAACTGCGCCAGACTGCCCACCACGGTGCCGCCGAGACCGAACGTGATACCCAACGCCATGTTGCCCGCGGCCGGAATTGTGGTGACAGAGATGAACACCCCCGACAAGCCACCGAGCCTCGCCGACGTCAGCGACAGCACACCAGCGGCACCCGCAAGCATTGCCACTATGAACGACCATTTGTCGGGTGAGTAGATGAATTCGGTGTCCGGCCGAGCCTCCACCACGTCGATCACCGTGATCCACCCCAGTGCGCGAGCGATCGACGCGAAGATCGTGGTGGCAACGATGGCGAGAACAAAGCCGCCGCTCAAGGTGGCCACCGCGCGCCGCAGCAACCCGAACCGCCGGCGCACCAGCGCAACTCCCAGAGCAGCGACCGCACCGAACTCGGGGCCGAGCACCATCGCGCCGATCAGGAGAATCGTCGAGTTCAGCAGAATCGCAATCGCGCACAGCAGCGTCGCGAGAAACATGAACATCGAGAACGTCCAGTTGAACTCGGAATCCTCGTACGCCTGCTGGGTGACCTCGCTCCACACCACAGCGTCCGCACTCGCGCCAGGAGTGACGCGTTCCGCGTCGAAAGCCTTCTGCGACATCCAGGTCGGCACTCGAGCGATCTGCACCGACCCGAACCGATGCACTCCCAGATCCCGCAGTTCGTCGATGATCTCGTTCACACCCTCACGGGCGACCTCGACCTCGAGCACATCGCCCGCCGGTTTGACCGACGAACCGGCGAACACGGCGACGTTGCTGACCGCCGAGTCATGGATCAGCATCTCCACGATCTGCTCGGTGAGCTCGGTCGGCGTAACCACCCGCATGTGCAGCATCGCAACAAGAGTGCCACGTCAGCGCGGAATGATCCCATCGAGCACCACACTGAGGTACTGCTCGGCCACCTGATGTGCGGTCAGCTCACCACCGGGCCGATACCAGCGCACCGCAACCCACACGGTGTCACGCATGAACCGGTAGACCAGCTCGACGTCGAGGTCGCTGCGGAAACTACCGTCGGCGACACCACGATTGAGCACGTCCTTCCACAGGGTGCGGAACTCGACATTGCGGTCGCGTATGTAGGCGAAGCGGCCCTGCGTGGACAATCGCTTGGCTTCGTCCTGATAGATGGCGACGGCGTAGTGGTCGCGGTCGATGCTCTCGAACGAGGCAACAACCAACGCGCGCAGCGTCTCTCGCGCGGGCATACCCGCCGCGACAACCTCGTGGTAGGTGTCGAAGAGCGAGTCCAGGAAACCACGCAGGATCTCGTCGACCATCGATTCCTTGGAATCGAAGTGGTGGTACAGACTGCCGGAGAGGATGCCGGCGCTGTCGGCGATGTCGCGCACGGTTGTGGTGCGCAGCCCGCGCTCGGCGAACAATGAACTCGCCACCGTCAGCAACTCGTCGCGCCGCGACGTTCTGGTCCGGCTGTCCGCCTGGCCTGACTCTGTTTCGATCCGCTTTCGGGTCGCCGCCACCCGCCTCACCTCCAAGGGCTCAAGCCTAGCAAGCGCTTGGTTGTTCAGGCGTCCCATCTGCACGAAGCGGGTGGCATGCGATCCGTCGGTAGAGCTAGTGTCCCAGCTTCTTACGAGCCCGCGCGTTGAAGAACTTCCACAACTTCAACTGCGCGTTGGCGTTCTTGGTGTCCTTGGCCGTGAACGGCGCCGACATCATCTCGGAGACCGCGATCTTCAACGTCGAGAACGCCACCGCCCGGGTGTGGGAGAAGGTGTCAAACCCATACTTGCCGTGGTAGCTGCCCATGCCACTCTGGCCTGAACCGCCGAACGGCAGATCCGGCCCGAACATGTTGATGGCGAAGTCGTTTCCGTTGATCGAACCCGACCGGGTGGCGTCGGCGATCTTGGCGAATCGCTCATTGCGGTCACCGTGCCAGTACATGGTCAACGGATTCGGATGACTTGTGACGTGGGCGATCACCTCGCCGAGATCGCGGTAGGGGTAGACCGTGAGCACGGGGCCGAAGACCTCGTCCTCTTCGATCTTCATCCCGGCCTTCACTCCGGTGAGCAGGGTTGGCGGAATCTTCCGAGCTTCGGCGTCCGGAAGACTTTCGCCTGCCGGGATCACCTGGTGCTTGGTGGCACCGAGTGACACGGCATCGTCGATGAGGTCGACGATCCGGTTGAAGTTCTTCTCGTTGATGGTCGACGTGTACTGCGGGTTGTCCTTGATCGACGGCAGGTTGCTGCGCCAGCGAGCCAACACCTTGTCGGTGAACTCCCCCAGCTTCGCTTCTGGCACCCACACGTAGTCGGGGCACAGGCACACCTGACCACCGTTGACCAGCCGCGCATCGGCGATGCGGTTGGCCGCCTGCTCGATGTCGGCGTCGATGTCGACGATCACCGGGTTCTTACCGCCGAGCTCGAGCGTGACGGGCACAAGGTTCTTGCCGGCTTCCGCGGCCACCGAGCGACCCACATCCGGCGAGCCCGTGAAGAACATGTGGTCGACCTCGAGCTTGGCAAAATCCGAACCGCCGCCGTGAGCGCTGGTCAGCACGGCGAACTCCTCAAGGCTGAAGTACCTCGGTGCGTGCTTGGCGAGGACCGCGGTTGTCCTGGCGGTGACGGACGACGGACGCACCAGCACGCGGTTACCCGCAGCGAACGCCGAACCCGCCGGCACGATGATCAGGTTGAGGGGGAAGTTCCAGGGACCCATGATGCCGACCACACCTTTGGGGTCGTGGCGGACCTCCTGGCGGAATCCCGCCCGGGCCATCAGCTTGCCCGGGGTGGACGTCTCCATCCACTTGGTGACATGCCGCTTCTGATGCGAGAGGTCGATCATGCATCCGGCGATGTCGGCGGCCATCGACAACTCGCGTGGTCGAGTCCCGAAGTCGGCATTCAACGCCTCGGCGAGCTCTTCGGCGTTGTCGAGCAACAGGGCCTGGAGGCGGACGATCCGGTCGATGCGAGTCTGCGCGTCGGGAATTCCGTCACGCAGGAACGCGGCCCGCTGCAGCTCGAGCAACTCCTGCAGCGACAGCGTGTCGGCTGACTTTTGCTCTGTGACCTGCTTTTTAGCTACGTCTGCCGGTTTGGTCATAACGCGGACCTCCAAATTGCCCTTGGTTACACACGAAACGTTGGAACGATTTTCCAAGTATGTCGCAAACCAGTATGCGCCAACTCACACCTGAGGCGCCAGTGACCCTGGGGCAAAGAGGAGGTACGCGAGCTCGACTAGAGCCGCTCGATGATCGTGACGTTGGCGGTGCCGCCACCCTCACACCGTGGCTCACCGCCGATCATGACTAGAGCCGCTCGATGATCGTGACGTTGGCGGTGCCGCCACCCTCACACATCGTTTGCAGGCCGTAGCGGCCTCCGGTGCGCTCGAGTTCGTGTAGCAATGTCGCGAACAGCTTGGCGCCGGTGGCGCCGAGGGGGTGTCCGAGGGCGATGCCGCCGCCGTTCGGGTTGACCCGGGCCGGGTCGGCGCCGGTCTCCTTGAGCCAGGCGAGCACCACCGGGGCGAAGGCTTCGTTGATCTCGATGACGTCGATGTCATCGATGCTCAGGCCGCTCTTCTCCAGCGCGTACTTGGTGGCGGGGATGGGCGCAGACAGCATCATCACGGGGTCGTCGCCGCGCACCGAGATGTGGTGGATACGAGCGCGGGGTGTGAGGTTGTACTGCTTGAGTGCTTCCTCGGACACCACGAGTGCAGCCGATGCGCCGTCGCAGATCTGGGAGGCGACAGCAGCCGTCAGCGACGAGCCCTCGGCCAGTACCGGAAGTCCGGCCATCTTCTCCAGCGATGTCTCGCGGGGGCATTCGTCGACGACACAGTCGCCGAGCGCCACAGTCTCGGCCGCGAAGTGGCCCTCATCGATGGCGCGGCGCGCACGTTGGTGCGACTGCAGCGCCCATTGCTCCATGTCTTCGCGGCTGATGTCCCACTTCTTGGCCATCATGTCGGCGCCGGCGAACTGGGAGATCTCGGCATCGCCGAACCGCTCGTCCCAGCCGACCGATCCCTTGAACGGGCCTTCGAATCCGTACTGGACGCCGGCCAGCATGGCGGCCGAGATGGGGATGGCGCTCATGTTCTGGACGCCGCCGGCGAGCACCACGTCCTGCGTGCCACTCATCACGGCCTGCGCGGCGAAGTGGATGGCCTGCTGCGACGACCCGCACTGGCGATCGATGGTGGTGCCGGGGATGTCGAGGGGCAAACCGGCTGTGAGCCAAGCGGTTCGGGCGATGTTGCCGGCCTGCGGCCCGATGGTGTCCACGCACCCGAAGATGACATCGTCGACGACCATCGGGTCGATGCCGGTGCGCTCGAGCGTCGCCTTGATGACGTGCGCGCCGAGATCGGCAGGGTGCACCTTGGCCAGTGAGCCGTTGCGCTTGCCGACCGGCGTGCGTACGGCATCGACGATGTACGCCTGAGGTTTGGACATTGTGTACTCCTTCGATCAAAAAACGATGCGGTTCGATCTGTTGGGTCAGGCCCGCTGGCTGGAGATGGAGACCACTTCACCGGTGAGATAGGTGGTGTAGTCGCTGGCGAGCATCGCGATGGTCGCCGCGATCTCCCAGACCTCGGCGGCGCGTCCGTAGGCTTCGCGCGAGGCGAGGTCGGCGAGCAGCTCTTCGCTGGTGACCTTTGCGAGGAAGGGATGGCGGGCGATGGAGGGCGCCACCGCGTTGATTCGCACGCCGTACTCGGCGGCTTCGATCGCCGCACACCGGGTCAGGGCCATCACCCCGGCTTTTGCTGCGGCGTAATGCGATTGGCTGTGCTGTGCACGCCAGCCGAGAACCGACGCGTTGTTCACGATCACGCCGCCATGGGGTGCATCGCGGAAGTAACGCAACGCCGCGCGGGTCGCGCGGAAGGTGCCGTTCAGCGTGATGTCGATGACGCGGTCCCACTCATCGTCGTCCATGTCGACGACCGGGGTCTCACCACCGAGCCCGGCATTGTTGATCAGCACGTCGATACGGCCGAGTTCGGAAGCCGCGGACTCGATCAGGGCATTGACCTCTGAGGTCTTCTGCACGTTGCACACCACGGACGCGACGGTCTGGTCGGCGAACTCTCCCTTGAGTTTGTCCACGGTCTCACCGAGCCTGCGCTCGTGCCAATCGCTGACCAGCACATCGGCGCCCTCGGCCAGAGCCCTGCGCGCGGAGGCGAATCCGATCCCGGTGCCCGCGGCGGCCGTGACCACGACCTTGCGGCCGGCGAGCAGACCGTGACCTGGGATCTCTTCCGGCGGCGTCGCCAGCGGACTGGAACCTTGCTGAACTGTCACGGTCGTGCCTCTCGAGGTAATCCGAGCACCCGCTCGGCAATGATGTTGCGCTGCACTTCATTCGAACCGCCGTAGATCGTGTCGGCGCGGGTGAACAAGAACAGCCGCTGCCACTGGTCGAGTTCCACCTGGTCCGGCTCGAAGATGTTGTTGGGTTCACCCTCGCTGGTGCGATCGGGTGCGATGAGCGAGGGTGCCCCCTGGACCGCCATCGCGAGCTCGCCGAGGTCACGATGCCAGTTGGCCCACAACAACTTCGACACCGAGGCCGCTCCCCCGGCGCCGCCGGTGTCCACCACGGCCAGTGTGCGTTGTGCGTGGGCCCGCATCACCCGGAGCTCGAGCCATGCCCGGGCGATCCGCTCACGGATCACCGGACTGTTCGCCGACCCGTTGGCCTTTGCCATCTCCACGATGTGTTCGAGTTCGCGCGAGAAGCCCACCTGCTGGCCGAGCGTGGACACACCCCGCTCGAACTCGAGCAGACCCATCGCCACTTTCCAGCCCTCACCGGGTTCGCCGACGACAAGGCCGGCCTCGGTGGTGGCGTCGTCGAAGAACACCTCGTTGAACTCGGAGGTACCGGTGAGCTGCTGGATCGGCCGAACGGTGACGCCGGGTTGATCGAGCGGCACGAGGAGAAAACTCAGACCCTTGTGACGCGAGGACCCCGGCTCGGTGCGGCACAGCACAAATGCCCACTGCGCGACGTGTGCCAGCGAGGTCCAGATCTTCTGCCCGTTGATGACCCACTTGTCGCCGTCGAGTGTGGCGGTGGTGGAGATGTTCGCCAGGTCCGACCCCGCACCCGGTTCGGAGTAACCCTGCGCCCACAACTCGTCGACCGTGGTGATGCCCGGCAGGAAACGCTTCTTCTGTTCCTCGGTCCCGAAGGCGATCAGCGTCGGGCCGAGCAGTTCCTCGCCCACGTGGCTGACCCGGGCCGGCGCGCCCGCCCGGGCGTACTCCTGATGAAAGATGATGCGCTGCTCGATGGACGCGTTGCGGCCGCCGTGTTCCACGGGCCAACCGAGGCACGTCCATCCCGAGGCGGCCAACAGCCGGTCCCACGCGAGCCGCGGCCCGTAGAACTCGTGTTCGCTGCCCGGGCCGCCGCGTGACTTCAGGTTCGCGAACTCGCCGGTCAGATTGTCGTCGAGCCACTGTCGTACGGCAGCCGCGAAATCGGCCGCCGAACCATCCCATTCACCCAGGTCCACGCCTCGGTCAGCGAGGTTGATCGCCGTCATGTGAACCAGCGTAACCGACCAAGCACTTGCTCGGTTAGCGCACCCAAGCAAGTGCTAGGTTTTGGCTTCGGAACCTGCGCTGTACCAGGTGGTACTAGCCTTTTACGCAGGTGTGAGCTCCGGGAGGAATCGTGTCCATTTCAGCAGATCAGCCCACCCCAGACCGGCTCGACGTCGACGCCGTCACCACCACACCGCAAGCCTTGCGCCGAGCCGCGGAATTGTGGCCGGACGATCTGGCGATCATCGACGACCAGTGGGGCGAGACGGTCGAACTGACCTGGTCCGACCTCCTCGGCGTCGTGCGCACCTTCGCGGCCGGCCTGATCGCGGAGGGCATCGAGGCCGGCGACCGGGTCGCCATCTGGGCACCGAACAGCTTCCACTGGCCCATCGCCGCGCTCGGCGCCCATTTCGCCGGCGCCACCCTCGTCCCACTCAACACCCGTTACACCGCGGCGGAGGCGCTGGAGATCGTTCAGCGCACCAAGGCCCGGGCGATCGTCGTGGTCGGCCGATTCCTCGGCACCGACCGGGTCGAGCAGCTGTGCGCCGAGGCGGGCGGTGACCTCGCCGCTGCATCGGACCTGGCCGTGGCCATCCGCGTGCGACTCGAGGCCGATGACCATCGGGGTGCTGTCGCTGTCGACTGGAACGACTTCCTCTGTGCAGCAACCGACGAAGGCAGGGCTGAAGCCGACGCACGTGCATCTGCGGTCGCTCCCACCGACATCTCCGACGTGCTGTTCACCTCAGGGACCACCGGCAGGTCCAAGGGAGCCCTCGCTGAGCATCAGCAGACGGTCGCCGGCGCTCGAGCATGGGCCACCAACGGGAACCTGGGGACCGACGACCGTTACCTGATGGTGAATCCCTACTTCCACACCTTCGGCTACAAGGCCGGAATCCTCGTGTGCACCCTGATGGGCACCACGATGATCCCACTGGCGGTGTACTCCACCGATGCCGCGATGCGGCTGATCGAGCAACGCAAGGCCACCGTGTTCCCCGGCGCCCCGACCATCTTCCAGACGATCCTCGACGCTCCGCAGCGCCCCGAGTTCGACCTCTCGCCACTGCGGCTGGCAGTCACCGGCGCCGCGATCGTGCCGGTGGTGCTCGTCGAGCGGATGCAACGTGACCTCGGCATCGAGACCGTCATCACCGCCTACGGCCTGACCGAGGCGAGCGGCTTCGTCACCACCTGCACACCCGACGACGACGATCAGACCGTGGCCAACACGTGCGGCCGCCCGTTCACGGGCATGGAGATCAAGCTCTCGGAGAACGGCGAGGTGCTTGCCCGCGGCAAGATGGTCATGCGCGGCTACCTCGACGACCCCGAGGCCACCGCAGAGGCGATCGACGCCGACGGCTGGCTGCACACGGGCGACATCGGAACAATCGACGAGCGCGGAAATCTATCCATCACGGACCGCCTGAAAGACATGTACATCAGCGGCGGATTCAATGTGTACCCCGCGGAAGTCGAGCAGGTTCTCGCCAGAATCGACGGGGTGGCCGAGGCTGCCGTCGTCGGGGTACCCGATGAGCGACTGGGAGAAGTGGGGCGCGCTTACCTCACGTTGTCACCCGGCGCGTCCGTAGACGAAAAGTCGGTCATCGAGCACTGCCGTCAGAAACTCGCAAACTTCAAGACTCCGCGTTCGGTCATCATCATCGATGAGTTCCCGCGCAATGCCGCCGGCAAGATCCTCAAGCGCGAACTGCACTGAACTCGGCTATGGCCGCCTTCGCGAGCTTTGTTCAGCTGATGAACAGTTTGTCTCACTTCGACTATCCGTAACTCGAAAGGGACAACGGATTGTCACACAAGTTCACAAATGATCGCGACGGTCATAAATGTTTTCGATTCTTTTCTGAATGCGCGCTAATACAATTCGAAGGCAACCACGGGAGAAACAAATGACGGGCGGCCCGATTCCTCGGGCCGCCCGTCATTTTGACTACAGTTGTGGTCAGTTCAATGCGTCAGTGCGCCTCGTTGTAAGCCTCGACGACATCAGCGGCAATACGCCCGCGCGATGACACCTGGTGGCCGTTACGACGGGCCCAGTCACGGATTGCCGCTGTCTGCTCGCGATCCACAGACGCCTTGGTGGCGATCCCTTTCGCGCGCTTACGGCCGCTCACACGTCGGGCGTGCTCAGCCCATTTCGCCATGTCGTCACGCAGCTTGTCAGCGTTCTTGCTGGACAGGTCGATCTCGTAGGTGACGCCATCGACGCCGAACTCCACGGTCTCATCCGCTGTCTTGCTGTCATCAACATCATCTACGAGTGTGACGGTTACCTTCTTAGCCATAATGCTCCATTCTGATGGCTCCCGGATCCAACTTTGACAGTTCCGGCACACAACGCAAACGAACAATATTCATGGTGGCCGCCTATCGGCCGCCAGCATAGCGCGAATGAACCGTCAACGCTAATAAGAGGAAGTGTTTTCCAGTAACGTCATTGCTGCGGCTTGACGAGTGGAAAGAGGATGGTTTCGCGAATGCCGAGACCCGTCAGAGCCATCAGAAGTCGGTCAATGCCCATTCCGGTACCGGTGGTCGGCGGCATGCCCTGCTCCATCGCCGCGAGAAACTCTTCATCGAGCACCATTGCCTCATCATCACCGGCCCGAGCCAAACGGGCCTGGTCGACGAACCGCTCCCGCTGAATCACCGGATCGACCAATTCGGAATAACCGGTTGCCAATTCGAACCCACGGACATAGAGATCCCACTTTTCACTCACACCCGGCTTGTCGCGGTGCTCACGTACCAGAGGCGATGTCTCGACCGGGAAATCGCGGACGAATACCGGCCCCGACAACGCGTCGCCCACCTGGTGTTCCCAGAGTTCCTCGACGAGCTTGCCGTGGCCGTAGCCCTTGCCTGCCGGGATCTCGAGCCCCACATCGGCGCTGATGGAGAGCAGTTTCTCGACTGTCGTGGCCGGGGTGATCTCGATCCCGAGCGACTCGGAGAGCGAGGGATACATCTCCACCGACCTCCATTCCCCGCTCAGATCGTTGATCGATCCGTCGGCCATCTCCGGGGTCAGGGTGCCGAGGGCGGCCATCGCCACTTCCTGGATCACCTCACGTGTCATCGTCGCCGAGTCGTCGTAGGTGCCGTACGCCTGATACGTCTCCAGCATCGCGAACTCGGGCGAATGGGTGCTGTCGGCGCCCTCGTTGCGGAAGTTGCGATTGATCTCGAAGACCCGCTCGATACCGCCGACCACAGCCCGCTTGAGGAACAACTCTGGGGCGATGCGCAGGTAGAGGTCGATGTCGAGCGCGTTGGAATGGGTGACGAACGGCCGCGCGGCCGCACCACCGTGCAGTGTCTGCAGCATCGGTGTCTCGATCTCCAGGAATCCCCGCCGCTCCAGCGCTGCCCGCAGTTCCCGCAGGACCGCGACGCGTGTTCGCGCCATCTCGCGTGCCTGGGGCCGCACGATGAGGTCGACGTACCGCTGGCGGACACGCGTTTCCTCGTTCATCTCCTTGTGCGCCACCGGAAGTGGGCGCAGCGCCTTGCTCGCCATCTGCCACGTGTCGGCGAGCACGCTCAATTCTCCGCGACGTGAGCTGATCACCTCGCCGTGTACGAAGACGAAGTCACCGAGGTCTACATCGGACTTCCAGGCGGCCAGCGACTCCTCACCCACGCCGTTCAGGCTGATCATGGCCTGCAGCTGCGTGCCGTCGCCTTCTTGAAGTGTTGCGAAGCACAGCTTTCCGGTGTTGCGGATGAAGATCACCCGGCCGGCGATGCCGACGACCTCACCTGTCTGGGTGTCGGGCTCGAGGTCTGGGTACTTCGCGCGGAGTTCGGCCAGTGAATGGGTGCGCGGAACCGACACGGGGTAGGCCTGACCACCCTCGGCGAGGATGCGATCGCGCTTCTCACGCCGAACTCGCAACTGCTCCGGGGTCTGGTCCTCGGTGTTGTCGACTGCTGCATTTTTCCGGCCTTGGCCACGGGCTTCATTCACGCCAACGACCCTAGCGGCCGAACCTTGGTTGGCCATATTCGACGGGTCGCCAGGTCGGCGCGTGATCAGTGCGCGGAGAACATGCTCCACTCGCGTTCGGTGTGACCGGCGACCGGCCGCCGGTCGGTCGAACGGGCGAGCGCCGTCTGGCCACCGGCAACAAACCGGGCGCCGGGCACTCCCGCGGCCTGCAGGTGCCAGGTGAGCATCTCGGCGTCGTGACCATCCACCCCGATGAGAAGCCAACGGCTGGAGGCGTCAGCGCAACGAAGTGTCTCCCTCGAGCCCGGGATCAGGCGGTCGAGAATCTGATCGGCGGGAATTGCCAACGCGCCGAGAACGATTCCGTCCCGGTCACGTTCCTGCTGGCTGCGGATGTCGATGGCCACAGCACCGCTGCGGAGTAGGGAATCGACGTCGTGCGCCGCCACGGACAGCGGTGCAACGGGATATGCCGACGTGGGTCGGCTGGACAGAGAAGGTACGGGTGCGGTGAGCACAGACATGGCTGGTGCTTTCGTGAATGATCGGCAGCAGAACGGCCGAAGAACGGGCGTAGGGGTCATCAAGAGGCGTTTCAGCCCCGACAACACTCCTGACAGCTCCGTGTGATCACGGTGGAGATTGTGCCACAGCGATCACGATCGCACCACCGTCACCCGACCGCGACAACGCCTCAGTCCGGACGCGAGCCTGCCGAACGCCCCTTTGCCCGGGCATCGCGCTGCCGCTCGTACACCAGCCGCAACCCGTCGAGCGTCAGTGTGGGCTCGTGGTGCTGCAACGTCACACACTCATCGAAGACCAGCGGGGCGAGGTAGCCGGTGGCGATCACCGCGATGTCGTCGCCGTCGAACCCCGGCACTTCACGCCGCACCCGAGACACGAGCCCGTCCACCTGACCTGCGAATCCGTAGAGGATGCCCGACTGCAGTGCTTCGACCGTGTTCTTTCCCACCACCGAGCGCGGCGGCAACAGCTCGACCTTGCGTAGCGTCACCGTCCGGACGGCGAGGGCCTCGACCGCCAGATCGATGCCCGGGGCGATCGCCCCGCCGAGGAACTCGCCCTTCGCCGACACCACGTCGACGAGGGTCGTGGTTCCGAAATCGACCACGATGCAGCCGCGACCATAGGCCGAGTAGGCGGCGAGCGCATTGGCGACGCGGTCGGTCCCGACCTCTTTGGGGTTGTCGACCAACAGCGGAACCCCGGTTCGCACACCGGGTTCGAGCAGCACGTGCGGTCCGGCCCCGAAGTACTTGCCGACCATCACCCGCATCTCGCGCAGCAGCGACGGCACCGTCGACAGCCCGACAACGGCCGTGACCTGTTCCACGTCCGGCCCCAGGAGGCCACGAATGGTCAGCGCAAGCTCGTCGGCGGTCATGCGCGACTCGGTCCTCATCCGCCAGTCGCGCACCAGGCGGGAATTGGCCCCGATGCCGGCATAGACACCCAGGTGGATGTTCGTGTTGCCGACGTCCAGTGCGAGCAACATGTCAGGCGGGGGTGCTCGACAGCACCGGGTGGCGGGGATCGAGCAGATCTGAACCTGCCGGAGCGTGGGCCGGGTCGGCACCCTGTTCGACGATGCGGTTCGATTCGTCGACGAACACCACCTTGGGCTGATACTCGAGGATCTCCCGTTCATCGAGTCCGCCGTAGGCGATCAGGATGACGAGGTCGCCCGGGTGCACGAGATGTGCTGCGGCGCCGTTGATACCGATGATCCCGGACCCGCGGGGACCCGAGATCGTGTAGGTGACCAACCGGGCGCCGTTGTCGATGTCGACGATGGTCACCTGTTCACCCTCGAGCAGACCGGCGGCGTCGAGCAGGTCCTGGTCGACCGTGACCGATCCGACGTAGTGCAGATCGGCCTGGGTCACCGTGGCGCGGTGGATCTTCGAGGTCATCATGGTGCGGATCATGCTGGGTTCTCTCCTCTTTCGACGAAACCGGTGCCGATCGCGACACCCACGTTGTCAATGAGCCGGGTTGAGCCGATTCGCGCGGCGACCAGCAGTCTGCCGTCGCCTCGGGCCGGCGGTTCCTCGAGGTTCGGGCCGCGCAGTTCGAGGTAGTCGACCGAGATGTCCGGGTGCAGGTCGAAAACGCCGCGGGCCGCGTCGAGGATGGCCTGCTCTCCCCCGGCGGCCGCATAGGCGCCCGCGATCAGCGCAGCCGACAGGGTTGTCGCCAGCTCGCGCTGAGCCGGATCGAGGTACCGATTGCGCGAGGACATGGCCAATCCGTCTGCTTCGCGCACGGTGGGAACGCCGACGATCTGTACGTCGAGGTTCAGGTCGGTGACCATCTGCCGGATCAATACCAACTGCTGGTAGTCCTTCTCCCCGAAGTAGGCCTCCATCGGCGCGGCAATGTTCAGCAACTTGAGCACCACGGTCAGCATGCCTGCGAAATGCGTTGGCCGGGAAGCACCTTCGAGCTCTTCGCCAAGTGTTCCCGGGTGCACGGTGGTGCGAGGTCCCGTCGGATACATGTCGGAGACTCTCGGGGCGAAGACCAGTTCGACGCCGGCCGCCCGCAGGAGATCGCAGTCCTCGTCGAATGTCCGGGGGTAGGCGTCGAGGTCTTCGCCCGCGGCGAACTGCAACGGGTTGACGAAGATGGAGGCGATCACCACCGCGTCGCCCTTGCGTTTGGCGGCACGGACCAGTTCGAGATGCCCCGCGTGCAGCGCGCCCATGGTGGGAACCAGCACCACCCGTTTACCCGTCGAACGCAGGGCACGGCTGACCTTGTTCAGCAGCGCAGGATCACGATGGACCGTCAATTGCCCAGCGGTGAAACGTTTCTGGCCCGCGAGGTCACCAGTGGTCATCGATGTTCGTCCCGTCTGTCATCAATTTCGAAGTCGTCGTCCCCTGAGTTGTGGTCCGCCGAGTGGTCGTCGCCGAGTAACTCGACCAGGTCCGGTGGTGGATCGGTATACGTGGCGGCGCGGCGGGCCAGCGCCCGGTATCCCTCCGCGATGCCCGGATCAGCGGCCGTCAGCGCCTGCAGATGCCGGGCCACCGCCGCCGCGTCGCCGCGAGCCACCGGGCCGGTCAACGCCTTCGGGCCGATCTGCAGACTGTTGTCGAGCGCCGCTGTGAGCAGGGGCCCCAAGATCCGTTCGGGGCGCACATCTTGGCCGTCGACCACCTTGCGCAGCGCCGCCACGGCGTCACACACAAGCGCGACAAGATGATTCGCGCCATGGGCCAGTGCAGCGTGATAGAGGGTGCGGTCCTTCTCGTCGATGCGGACCGGTTCGGCGCCCATCTCCAGCACCAGCGATTGTCCGATGGCCAGCCCCACCTCGTCCGCGGCAGTGACACCGAAGCAGCAGTTGCGGATCCGGTCCGTGTCCTCTTCCGTCCCGATGAACGTCATGGCCGGATGCAACGCCAGCGGGAGCGCTCCGATGTCGGTGAGCGGATCGAGCACGCGTACACCGTGTGCGCCCGCAGTGTGGGCGACGATGGTTCCCGGCCGCACCGATCCTGACTCCGCCAGATCGGAGATGACAGACGCCAAACGGTCGTCCGGGACCGCGATGACGAGGAGTTCGCATTGTGAGGCGACGTCGGCCACGGCGCGGATCTCGGACTCGGGGAGGCGTTGTGCCGCGCGTGCGCGCGAGGCGGGAGACGATGCAGCGACGGCGCCGACCACGTGCTCGGCACGTTCGAGGGCCTGACCGATGGTGGTTCCCACGCGACCCGCCGACACGACACCCACCGTCAGGCGGGCAGGCGCGGGCCAATTCGTAATCCCCGTCGAGGTCACCGTCGTCCTCCATTCGTTCCAGTCCCTCTGACTTCTCCCCTGGCCGATGAGTCGAACTCGGCTGGGGATGTGTCAGGCACGGGTACCAGACGTCTCGCAGCGAGAATAGAACCAGGCGGACACATATTGCCAATGCCTGTGATCGGGCTCACCCGATCGGACGTGGGCGATCAGCTACGACGGCGACGGCGTCCACCGGCAGGTGCCGATGATTCGAATCGGGTGAGCAACTCCGACACCGAGCGTCCGGACGCATGTGCGCCTGGATGGTCCGCGGCCTGCTCGTCATCATCGGCCAGCAGCGCGTTGGGGATGCCACCTTCCGCGGGTACGGCCACCTCCCACTCGTCGGTGGGGGTTTCGTCCACGAACGGCCCGGGAGCCGATGACTCGACCTGCGCCTCGGACGTTCCGTCCGCCTCCTCAGCACGCTTTTCGTGCGCGCCCGCCACCTGCGGCCCAGCGGTACGGGCCACGTCCTCGGCCGCGACGACCTCCGGTGCTGCCCCATCGGCGCGACGCCGGCTACCCGCATGGCGGCCAGACGGTGTCTGCGCGTTGGTGGTGTCGCCGGGGTGGTCCGACGTCACCGCATCCTGCTCACCGGCGTCGGGCGACTCATCGGTGTCGGCCGCGTCGTCTGCCTCGGCAGGCTCCACGGGCACCGGATCCTCATCGGACACCACCGGGATGACCTGGGTGCTCTCGTTCGGGTTGTCGTCGCGCCGGCGATCAGCCGGGGGCGCCGTGGATGCAAAATCGCGTTCGGCGACGGTTCCGTCATCAGGGACCAGAGGCGCCGGCGGGAAATGCTGATCGGCATAGCCGGCCGGAGCGTACGGATTGCCCGACCCCTCGTGGCGGTTCGCGCGGGTCTCCAGCTCCGGCAGACGTTCACGGACCAGAGCGATCCGCTCGTCCGGGAGCTCCCCGAGCAGCTGCTCGAGGCTCGACCGCAAGGACTGCAGCTCCGCCTTCAGCGCGGACAGCTCTTCACCCGACTGTTCGCCGATCTCCTTGCGCACCTGCGACTCGACGCCCAGTTCGTACTGGCGGCGAGCGGAGATCTCACGCTCGAGCTGCAGTTCGTAGACCAGTCGGAGGTCACGGGCCTTCGCGTCAGCGGAATCAGCCTGCCGACGATACTTCGTCACCAGGATGGCGCCGATGACGGCCGCCCACAACGCGGTGATGACGGCCAGCGAAGCGGCGATGCTCATCTCCGAGGTGAAGATCATGAAGATGCTGGAGCCCAGCGCAAACAACAGCAGCACACCGAGCAACCACTGACCAGGACCACGGCGGGCTCTTCTGGCATCAGCCGATCGGCCGGCAGAGGTGGTCATGGTGGCAAACTTACCTGCCCGACTGAGTCGCGTTTGCCATCTGGTGCGGCAAGTCCAGTTATCGGTCGTGTTTGTCGAGAGATCCGCACATCGCGCGCGAGATGCCGCGGCTCTCAGGTGGCCAGGTCGTCCGAGGGATCGTCCGGCGTTCGGCAGCAGTATTCGAGCCAGAGTGCCGCACCGACAAGCAGCACGCCTCCGATCAGGCCGACAATCGTTCCCGGGCGATCATGATCTGCCGCCGCGAGATCGTCTTGCCGGGTGAGTAGATACGCCAGCGTTCCGGTCCACACGCCGACGGCGAGAGCACCGAGAATGGCCGACGCCTTGGCCAGCGCCAACACGCGCGCCGCCGTGATCGGATGCAATTGGCCGCTGTGCGAGCCGATTTCCCGGTCATTCACCCGGGCTCGCACCACAAACGCGATGACAACCTCAAGTGCGGCAAGCACATACAGCACGATGCCGGCCAGCAGGGGCAGCGGCGGCAGGGATCCGTAGCTGACCCGGACCACCAGGAACACCACAACCGCTACCACAATCGCGAGCATGGCGAGATCTCGGATACGGGTCGGGCCCATCGCGTTGTCGCTGCCGGGATCGGACTTGCGGCTCGTCACGTTTGTTTCCCTGCGTCGGTACCGGCGGTGGTCAGCGTGTGTTCGGTGAGTCGAACCCCGTCGCGGTCGGCCGGTGTCAGTGCGGCCAGCAGATCCGACACGGGAACATCGGAACCGCGATGACGGAGCACCGCTCCGGGGTCGGCGTCCAGCCAGGGAATCAGGACAAATGCCCGTTCAGCGGCACGCGGGTGGGGCAAGGTCAGCACCGGATCCGTCGACTCGACAACTGCCCCGTCGTCCGACACCGAGATCACGTCGACGTCGAGAGTTCGTGGCCCCCACCTCTGGTCGCGCACCCGCCTCGCCTCGTTCTCGAGATGCTGACCCACGTCCAGCCAATCGCGTGCGGTCCGGGCGTCGTCGTCGACCAGCAGGGTCGCGTTCAGGAAATCCTGCTGCTCCACCCCGCCCCACGGTTGGGTGGCGTAGACCCGCGAGGCCGCCACCACCCGGTCGCCGAGACCGTCGCAGACCGACTGCAGATGGGCCAGCCGGTCCCCGATGTTGGACCCTATCGAGAGCACCGCACTGCTCACTGCATCCCCTTGCGGGATCGGCGGGCGACGACCGCCACGTCGTCGAACGTGAGGTCGATTGGCGCAGAAGGCTTGTGCAATGTCACCTCACACGCCAAGACGGCGTCGAGATCAAGCAAGATCTTGTCGGCAATTTCGGCCGACACCGTCTCGATGAGGTTGCGCGGTGTACCGGCGATGATGTCGTGGGCGGTGTGCGCCAGTCCCCCGTAGTCGATGGTGTCGGCGAGATCGTCCGTCGCCGCGGCCACCCGCAGGTCGGCCCACAGGATGATGTCGACGATGAAGTCCTGTCCGTCCTGCCGCTCGTGGTCGAACACCCCGTGATTGCCCCGAACCTTCAGTCCGCGCAACTCGATTCGATCAGCCATCGTGCCCTTTCGCTACAGCGCCTCCTGCGGAGAACGTGGTCGGACCGGTGTCGGCGCCGCGCGGCCCGCCCGCCTGCCAGGCATCGGCGACCAGCACCGCATCGCGGCTGGCGCGCACATCGTGTACCCGCACACCCCACGCACCTCCTGCGGCGGCGAGTGCGGTGAGTGCGGCGGTGGCGATCTCGCGGCCATCCGGCGGGCGCGGGTTCCCGTCTCGATCGGCGAGCAGGGTACCGAGGAAACGCTTGCGTGACGCCCCGATCAGTACGGGGAATCCGAGTCCCACCAGGGTCGGCAATGCGTGCAGCAGGGCCCAATTGTGCTCGGCCGTCTTCGCGAATCCGAGACCAGGATCGAGAATCAACGCACTGGGATCAACACCGGCAGATGTGGCCGCATCGACCTGCGCCAGCAGTTCCCCGCTGACCTCGGCCACCACGTCGCGATATACGCCGGGCTCGCCGGTCCGGTGGACAAACGACGGGTCGGAAGGACGCCAGTGCATCAGGATCCACGGAACACCCGCCCCGGCGACAACTCTCGCCATGTCCGGATCGGCACGTCCCCCGGACACGTCATTGACCACAGTTGCGCCCGCAGCGATCGCCTTGTCGGCGACTTCGGCGCGCATGGTGTCCACGGAAGTCCGAACGCCTTGCGCCGCCAGGCCTTTGATGACGGGTGTGACCCTGGCGATCTCGAGACCGGTGTCGACGCGGTGCGCACCGGGCCTGGTGGACTCCCCGCCCACGTCGATGATGTCGGCCCCCTGCGCCGCCAGCGACAACCCATGGGCGATGGCGGCATCGGTATCGAGGTACCGGCCACCGTCGGAGAAAGAATCGGCCGTCACGTTGACGACGCCCATGATGATGGTGCTCACGCCGTCCACCCCATCACGACGCCGACCACGTCAGGTCGCCGGGGCTTTCGGTGATGCCGGCCCCTCACGATGCTCCTGGTGTGGTCGCGCGGGTCAGCGAGAGATCAGGTCGAGGGCTTCGCCCCGCGAGACCGCGCTTGTCTTGAACTGACCGCGAACCGCAGAGGTGGTGGTGGTGGCGCCCGGCTTGCGGATTCCACGCATCGCCATGCACAGGTGCTCGGCTTCGATCACCACGATGACACCGCGCGGATCGAGTTTGCGAACGATCGCATCCGCGATCTGGGTGGTCAATCGTTCCTGGACCTGCGGTCGTTTCGCGTAGAGGTCGACCAGACGCGCCAACTTGGACAAGCCGGTCACCTGGCCGGTGGGACCAGGGATGTAACCAACGTGCGCGACACCATGGAACGACACCAGGTGGTGCTCGCAGGTCGAATACATCGGGATGTCTTTGACCAGCACGAGCTCGTCGTGTCCGACGTCGAACGTGGTCGCCAGCACGTCGTCGGGGTTGACGTGCAGGCCCCCGAACATCTCGACGTAAGCACGTGCCACTCTTGCCGGCGTCTCCTTCAGACCGTCGCGGTCCGGGTCCTCGCCGACGGCGATGAGCAGTTCACGTACGGCACGTTCGGCACGCTCGGCGTCAAAGGGAGCAATCGCACCGTTCTTGGCGGGCGCCCCACTGGTCTCTTGTGTCATTGTCCATTCTGTCCATTCGGGGAATGCCCATTCTGGCCGTGACCGCCGTTCCCGCCGTCACCCTGGTTGTTCCCGTTGTGCCCGCCATGGCCGTTCTGACCATTCGGTGGCCGGCCATAAGACCCGGGCTGGCCGTAGGGGCTACCCGGCTGACCGTACGGATTGCCTGGTTGCCCGTATGGGTTGCCTGCCGGGTAGGAGCCGTTGTGGCCCGCTGCACCGTTCTGCCCCGTGCCGCCGTTCTGGCCCTGTCCGCCGTTCGGCCCACCGTTGGGTGGCCAGCCGGGCGCCGACCAACCTGCGGGGGCGCCGTAATCGGGACGGGTGCCTCCTGGGACAGCACCTGCCTGCCCACCTTGCTGCGGGTAGGGGTTGCCCGGTGACTGCGGCGGATACTGCTGCTGCGGGAGCTCACCCGGACCGGGCTGCATGTGCGACGGTCCGACCTTCGCCAGCTCCGGCGACTTCGGGGGTTCGGGCGGCCAGGGCTCGCCGCGCTCCTTGGCGAGCTCACCCGGCGTCTTCACCGGCGGCTTGTCGCTCGGGGTGCGTTCGCCGAAGTCGTTGAAGGTGGTGATGCGCGGACGCTTGACCACCTTGTCGAAGATCTTCTCGAGATCCTTGCGGGTCAGGGTCTCGCGTTCGAGGAGTTGCGTGGCGAGCTCGTCGAGGGTGTCGCGGTACTCGGTGAGAATGGCCCACGCCTCGGTGTGAGCGGCCTCGATGAGGCGCCGCACCTCGTCGTCGATCTCACTGGCGACCTCCGGTGAGTAGTCGGCGTGCGAACCCATCGAGCGGCCGAGGAACGGGTCACCCTGCTCCTGCCCGTAACGCACGGCTCCCAGCCGGGCGCTCATGCCGTACTCCGTGACCATGGCTCGAGCGATCTTGGTGGCCTGGTCGATGTCGGAGGACGCTCCGGTGGTCGGCTCGTGGAACACCAACTCTTCGGCAGCACGACCACCCATCGCCATCACCAGACGGGCGATCATCTCCGAACGGGTCATCAGGTCTTTGTCCTGCTCCGGAACGGCAAGAGCGTGGCCGCCCGTACGTCCGCGAGCCAGGATGGTGACCTTGTAGATCGGGTCGAGATCGGGCATGGCCCACGCGGCGAGTGTGTGCCCGCCCTCGTGGTACGCCACGATCTTCTTCTCGTGCTCACTGATGATGCGGCTCTTGCGGCGCGGACCACCCACCACACGGTCGACGGACTCTTCGAGCAGTTCGGCGGTGATGGTGGTGCGGTTCTCGCGGGCGGCCAGCAGTGCGGCCTCATTGATGACGTTCGCCAGATCGGCACCCGACATACCCGGGGTGCGCTTGGCCAGACCGTCGAGGTCCGCGTCGGCGTCGATCGGCTTGCCCTGTGCGTGGACGTTGAGGATCGCCTTGCGGCCCGCCATGTCGGGGTTGCCGACTGGGATCTGGCGGTCGAAACGGCCCGGACGCAGAAGAGCAGGGTCGAGGATGTCGGGCCGGTTTGTGGCCGCGATCAAGATGACGCCGGAACGCTCACCGAATCCGTCCATCTCGACGAGCAACTGGTTGAGGGTCTGCTCGCGCTCGTCGTGTCCACCGCCCAGGCCGGCGCCGCGCTGACGTCCGACGGCGTCGATCTCATCGACAAAGATGATGCAGGGGCTGTTGTTCTTGGCCTGCTCGAACATGTCGCGCACACGTGAGGCACCGACACCGACGAACATCTCGACGAAGTCCGAACCGGAGATGGTGAAGAACGGCACACCGGCCTCGCCTGCGACCGCGCGGGCGAGAAGCGTCTTACCGGTTCCCGGAGGACCGAAGAGCAACACGCCCTTGGGGATCTTGGCTCCCAGGGCCTGGTAGCGGGCTGGGTTCTGCAGGAAGTCCTTGATCTCGAAGAGCTCTTCGACCGCCTCGTCCGCACCTGCCACATCGGCGAACGTGGTGGTCGGCATGTCTTTGTTCAGCTGCTTGGCCTTGGACTTGCCGAAGCCCATCACGCCGCCCTTGCCGCCACCCTGCATCCGGTTCATCACGAAGAAGAACAGGCCGAACAGCAGGACGAGCGGAAGGATGAAGATCAGCATCTGCATCAGGAACGACTCTTGGTTGACGTTCGTCTGATACTTCGCACCCGAGGCGTCGACGCGGTCGAAGACCTCTTCGGTGGTGCGGGCGGGGTACTTGGCGGAGATCTTCTTGTCGCCGCCGGCCTGCGACGGGTCCTTGAGCGTCATCCGTAGCGTCTGCTCGCGGTCGTCCATCTGCACCTCGGACACGTTCTTCGTGTTGAGCTGCGTCATCGCCACAGAGGTATCGACACTCTTGTAGTCACGATTGTTGTCGCGGAGCACGGTCCAGCCCCAGATGGCCAGCACGATGATGGCCACGATCGCCAGGTTGCGAAAGACAGTCTTGCGGTTCATTGAGGTGTGTCAGCCGACCCCGACGGCCACTATCGGCCCTCTGTGATTTCGGCGCGTCCTTCCAGTCGGGATGTCTGAATCATCAGGCTACCCGTCAACGATTCATCGTGGTCGCGCGTTCCCCGTGGGCGAAAACAGTCGCGGGTCTGCGGAGCGTGCGCGCGGAGGTGCGGGAGCGGGCCGGTTAGTGGGCTCGTGAAACGTGAGGAAGCTCGGCCTGCGGGGATCGCGAAGGCGGGTTTTGCGCGCTGGGCGTGGGCGACGCTCGCGAAACCTGGGGAAGCTCGGACTACAGACAGCGCAACGACGAGTTTCGCGCGCTGGACGTCGGCGACGCTCGCGCAGTGCGCAGCCGTCAGTACCCGGGAGCTACTCGTTGCCAGGGACGGGCGGCCTCGATCTGGGCAGCGAGCTTCAGCAAGGTTGCCTCGGATCCCGGGCGGCCGGCGAAATGGACGGCGACCGGGGTCTTGGACACCGGGTGCACACCGAACGGCACCGACATCGCAGGCCATCCGAGGAGGTTGAACAGTCCCTGGAACGGCGCGTAGTTGATGTTCGCCCACATGTTGGCCGCCCAGCTCTTGCTGCTCCACGCCTTCGCCTCCAGGGGTGGGGCTGCGAGGGCGGGGGTCATCAAGACGTCGGCCTTGTTGCGGTCGAGGTAGGCGAGCACCTTCTGCTCGATGGTGCTGGCCTGGACGTCGTGTACCAGATCAAAGCGTTGCACCACCCTGCCGAGCGACGTGTGAATCTTGCTGCGCGACTGCAACTTCGACAGATCGCCACCAGCCTTGGCGAAGTCGTCCGCGTCGGCTGCAGCCCCTGCCAGCCATCGCAGCAACAGCGGCGCCGGATTGCTCGGGTACGGGAGCTTGGACTGCGGCACCCTGTGGCCGTGATCGGCGAGCACTGCGCTGCAACTGGACACCGCCTGCGCAAAATGTTTGTCCGTCCGACCCACGGCCAGCGGAAAGTTCTGCGCCACAACGATTCTGAGCTTCCCAGGGTCAGCGTCCGTCCCGGCGGCGGCAAGGGCCATGTCGTCGGCCATCACCCCGAGCATCAGTGCGCCGTCGGCAACCGTGGTGGCAAGCGGCCCGTTCTCGCTCATCTTGAACCAGCCGTTGCCGCCGAACTCGCTGGGCACCACTCCGAGGCCGGGCTTGAAACCGAACAATCCGCAATCGGCGGCAGGGATGCGGATCGAGCCGAGGCCGTCGTTCCCGTGCGCCAACTCGACCTGCCCGCTGGCCACCGCCGCAGCCGCTCCACCCGACGAGCCGCCTGGGGTTCGCGCCGGATTCCACGGGTTGCGTGTCACGGTCAGCTCGTTGTCGGTGGTGCCCCACAAGCACAGCTCGGGTACGGCGGTGAGGCCGATGACCACTGCGCCGGCGGCTCGAAGCCTGCGGACCACGGTGTGGTCACTGAGCGCAGGTGCTCGACTTGTTGCGGCCGACCCCACGGTCATCGGCTCGCCTGCGACGGACACGTTGTCCTTGATGGCAACCGGCACGCCGGCCAAGGGCAGCTTCGCCAGATCCGGATGGGCCGTCAGCAGTTCCGCCTCGGCGACGGCCTTGCCGGCACGGACCTTGACGAATGCGCCGATGGAACCGTCGCGATCAGCTATCCGTGACAGCGCATCCCGGGTCACCTGCACCGGATCGAGTCGACCGGTCCGGACACCTTCTGCCGTCTGTACCGCACTCACCGAACCGAACCTCTAATCGGAGTAGACGTTCGGGTTCAGCCGACCGACGTACGGCAGATCCCGGTACCGCTCGGCGTAATCGAGCCCGTACCCGACCACGAATTCGTTCGGGATGTCGAAGCCGACATCCTCGACGTGTACGTCCACCCGCACGGCGTCGGGTTTACGCAGCAGTGTGCAGACCTCCAACGACCTGGGGTGGCGGGTACGCAAGTTCTTCACCAGCCACGAGAGCGTCAGCCCGGAGTCGATGATGTCTTCGACGATCACGACGTCGCGGTCGTGGATGTCGCGGTCGAGGTCTTTGAGGATTCGCACCACACCCGACGACGACGTCGAGGACCCGTAGGAACTCACCGCCATGAACTCGAGCTGCGACGGGATCGGCAGCGCCCGTGCGAAGTCGGTCATGAACATCACCGCACCCTTGAGGACACCGATGAGGACCAGGTCATCCGGGGTGTCCCGGTACCGGTTCGCCACCGTCTCGGCGAGCTCGGCGATGCGCCGCTGGATCTGCTCCTCGGTGACCACAACTGCTTCGATGTCGTCCCCATATGGATCGCGCTGTTCGCTCACGGACATCATCATGCCTCAACGGCCGCAGCCCGGGTCGCGCAGCCGTCGGCCGGCAGCTGTGTAGACCCAACGAATGACACCAATTCGCGACAGCCATATGGCTTTTCGTGGCGACTTCTCGTTTGTTTTGCGAATTGTCCCCATTTCGGCCAAACTCCCATTTGGCGACCGTTAGCATTGCGTTGCCTGAGAACACATGGTCATTACATAGCGTCACCATCCCCTCTGCCCAGGGGCCGGTCACGTCGCCTCTGCTTGTTTCGATGTGGGGATCGAAATCGGTTCGGGCGGGCATTCAAGCAATCAGAGGGGATTTGTAGTCAATGAGGTTTCGGAAATCAGTGGTCTCGGCCATGCTGGTCCTGGCCACCACCGCCAGCGTGGTCACGGCAACGCAGGCGAATGCGGCCCCGCCCGCGAAAGACATCGGCTATTCGGCGAATATCGTCGGCGACCACGTCGTGTTGAAGACCGACATCGGTTCGCTGCGCACCTCGGACGGTCAATTCCAGATCGTCGACAACAAAGGCAATGTCGCTGCGAGCATTCCCCTCGCCTACAACCTCAACGACAAGCAATTCCCCATCAACGCCTACATCAACGGCCGCACCGCGACCCTGACGCCGGTCCGCGACGCTGCGGCCGCTCAACCCATCAAGGTCAGCGACGCCGTACGCAAGCAGGCAGCGGCTCCGGCCACCCGCGAGCAGCGCGACATGCAGGCGATGCAGACCCTGAGTCAGAGCATCAACACCGCATCAGCGGTGGGCGGTCTCGTCGGGACCATCGTCGGCGGCATCATCGGATGCGTGGTGGGCCTGCCCGCCGGGATCGTCGGGTGTCTGCCCGGCATCGTGACGGGAGCCGGCATCGGAGGCGTCGTCGGAACCATCGTCGTGGGTGGACCGGTCCTCATCGGTGCCGCCATCCAGTTCTTCAACACCATCAACTCCCCGTTCGTCCCGCCGGCCAACTGAGGCTGCCGGAACACAGCTCAACGCACGCGGCGTTCGACCACGAGTCGGGCGCCGCGTCGCGCTATCTCCAGCCTGTGATCGGGGTTCCCACCGACCGCGACCGGCCCTTGGCCACGCCACCGCACCACAAGGGCGTCGACTGCGTTCACCACTGAGCCGGTCGGTTCCGTCGCCCCCTGCGCGACGAGCCAGCGACGCAGCAGTCGCCGCCGGATCGCTGCCGGTATCGAGGTCATCTCCGCGCAGACGATCTCGTCTCCGCCGATGACACCGGCGGCGTCGTCGGCCAAGTCCTCGAGTACGTCGATGTCGTCCTGCAACTGTGATGCCGTGCGACCCAACGATTCGACGACCCCGCCGTGCAACACCTGCTCCAGCAGGGGCAGCACCTCGGTACGCAACCGGACCCGTGTGAACCGCGGGTCGGTGTTGTGCGGGTCGTGATGCGGCGACAACCCCAGGTCGGTGCACGCGGCCACCGTGTCAGCGCGCCGCAGACCGAGCAACGGGCGACCGAACGGCGGAGTCCACGCACGCATCCCGGCGATGGACCGCGGCCCAGACCCTCTGGCGAGGCCGAGGAGAACGGTCTCCGCCTGATCGTCGAGGGTGTGCGCGAGTAAGACGGGCCTGCCCGCGCGCGCCTCGTCGAGTGCGGCATAGCGAGCACGGCGTGCCGCCGCCTCGAGACCACCACGACCCACCACGTCCACGGGGAGCACCGTGGCCTGCGCGCCCATCGCCCAGGCCGACTGCGCCGCCACGTCGGCGACCGCGGCCGAGCCTTCTTGGAGTCGGTGGTCGACCACCAGGGCGTGCACCTCCAGGCCGGCGCGCACGGCAGCGGCGGTGAGTGCCAGCGAATCCGCCCCGCCCGACAACCCCACGCAAACAACGGTCCCGTCGAGATGATCCTGGGCGAAGGACGCCACGGCGCCGGTGACCTCGGCGATGGCGCCCGAGCTCACCCCGGGGTTCACAACACCCGGTCGATCCACAATCGTGGCTTTTCGATCTCGGCGGGCAGCGGCATGGTCTCCGGCCCCGTCCAGATCGCATTGAAGCGGGTCATGCCCACGGTCCCGACGACTTCATCGACAAACGCCTTGCCGCGAATGTACTGAGCGAGTTTGGCGTCCATTCCGAGGAGCACACGCAGCAACCGTTGCACGGGATTCTGCGGCCGGCCCCGACGTTTGTCGAATGCCGCGCGAATCGTGTCGACGGTCGGGACGTGCTGCGGTCCGACGGCATCCATGACGTGATCGGCGTGGCCCTCGAGAAGTGTTCCGAGCATCATCATCCGGGTGAATGCCTCGTATTGCTCAGGGCTCTGCAACAACTGCATCGCACCGACGATGCCCTTTTCCCGAGGCTGGTCGCTGCGCATCGCCGCACTGATCCGCGTGACCAATTCACCCGCGGATTCCGCGGTTTCGGCGGTCAGGGCTTCGACATTGGACGACATGTAATCGCGCAACCACGGATTGGCGGAGAACTGCACCCGGTGCGTCACCTCATGCAGACACACCCACAACCGAAAGTCCGAGGGTACAACCCGCAACGACCGTTCGACGGCGATGATGTTGGGCGTCACCAGCATCAAGACCCCGTCGGAGCCGGTATCCGGGTTGGCGGTGAACGGATCGTATTGCCCGAGGATCGCGCCAGACAGCAGTGCCAGCAGTCCGCCGGCCTGGACGCCGGCGACGCGTCCGGATATCCCCGGCTTTCCGTCGGGCTCAGCCCCCTCGAGCATCGCCGACATCGACAGCGCAGCGGCCTCGATCCAACCACCGCGGTCGAGGATCTGGGCCGCGGGCACGGCCAGACCGTCGGCCAATCCCGTGACCTCACGAACGGGGCCTTCGGCAGCGGCCGACGACCGTGCGAGTTCCTGTTGCGCCGCATTGATCGTGTAGTCGGTGGTGACAGGCCCGGGACGGGCGACCTTCTTACCCACCGTCGCGGCGAGTTGCCAGTCGATACTCATCGGCATCCACATTCCCGCAGTGCCACTGCGATTGCATCGAGCGCCGGGCGGGCCGCATCTGGCGAACTCCCGTTGGACATCAGCGCGAAACTCAGGACCCGGCCTTCTCTCGTCTGCACCACACCCACCAACGCACTCGCTCCGGTCAGTGTTCCCGTCTTGGCCCTCACCCAGCCGGCACCCGACTTGTTCTGGGTGTCGAAACGTTCGGCGAGGGTGCCGGTGGCGCCTGCGACAGGGAGCATGTCGAGCAGGGGCCGCAGTTTGGGCTGTGCGTCTCCGGCGCCGGCGTTGACCACCTGATCGAGCAGGGCCGCCGAGACGCGATTGTCCTCGGACAGCCCACTGACGTCGGCGAACACGGTTCCGTTCATGTTGAAGCCGTAGTCGCTCAGCGTTTTACGCACCGCCTCGATGCCACCGGCCATCGTCGGGCGACCACCGGTGGCCTTCGCGATCTCGATGGAGACGGTCTCGGCCAGCACGTTGTCGCTGGCTCGCATCATGTCCCCGAGGCGCGTCACGAGAGGCGCCGACTGCACCTGGGCGATCACCCGGGCATTCGCCGGTGCAGTCGCCTCGGTGGGTGCCGCGTCCACTCCGAGCGCGTCGGCAAGAGCGGCACCGGCGGTCAGGGCCGGAGTCGAGGTGCGCGGCGAATCGATGAAGAGCGGATCATTACGGCCCGAGTCGGCGATCAGCGATTCGATCGGGGTGATGTTCCCGGCCGCGATGTCGGCCGGATCCCAGCTCGGCGCCAGTGTCGGACCACTGAACGCGTTGGTGTCCACGGCCACCGAGGTCACGTCGACGCCGGCCTTCTTAATCTGGTCGGCCAGCGCGCTGATCCGCGGAGCATCGGTGAAGAAAGTGTCCTGACCGTCCGGTTGCACCGACAGCGTCGGGTCGCCTGCGCCCACGAGGATCACCTGTCCGCCCGCGCCGGCGACCACGGTGGTGGTCACCCTCTGCTCGTGCGGCAGTGCCAACAAGGCAGCCGATGCGGTGAGGACCTTGATCGTCGATGCCGGGATCAGCGCGCGATTCGGATTCGTCGACCACAATTCGGCGCCGGTCAGGGCGTCGGAGATCTCGCCACTCAACTCACCGAGATCCGGGTTGGCCAACGCTTGCGCGAGTTCGGTTCGCACTCCTGCGGGTGTCGGCGCAGGCGCGTCCGCACGTACCGGATTGATCCTCGGTGTCAGCGACGCCGGTGGTGGCTGGGGTGAGGCACCCGCGGGGAGGGCGTCGGAGCCGTCGTCCACGCGGAAGGCGATGACCAGCGCAATGGCTGCCACAGCGATGAGAGCCACCACGGGAACGAGCGTCCACCACAGTCCTTTGCGGCTCAGCGAAGTGCCTGCCACCGATACCTCCGGTCAATTGTGCCGCCGAGCGCGGCGGATCGTTGTGTCCACAGTATCGTTGAGTCGATTTTCGGACCGGATTCGCTGAATGCATCAGGAGGAAGCGTGGACTTCGACGTCACGATCGAGATCCCCAAAGGACAACGCAACAAATACGAGGTCGATCACGAGTCCGGGAAGGTTTATCTCGACCGCTATCTGTACACGTCGATGGGCTATCCGGCGGACTACGGATTCATCGACAACACCCTCGGCGAAGACGGCGACCCCCTGGACGCCATGGTCCTGCTGCCCGAGTCGGTCTTCCCGGGCGTCATCGTCCGGGCCCGGGTCGTCGGCATGTTCCGGATGACCGATGAGGCAGGCGGCGACGACAAGTTGCTGGCCGTTCCGGCGAAGGACGTGCGCTGGGACCACATCCAGGACATCGATGATGTGCCCGAGTTCGAGCTCAAGGCCATCGCGCACTTCTTCGAGCACTACAAGGATCTCGAGCCGGGCAAAGAGGTCACGGCGGGCGGCTGGACCGGCAAGGCCGACGCCGAGAAGGTGGCGCAGGAAGCCATCGAGCGACTCAAGGCTCAACCGCACGAGGCGAACGAACCCTCTCGCGGCTGATCTGCACTCACACCCGCAGCACAGCAGGGCCCGACTCCACGGAGTCGGGCCCTGCTCGCGTTCGGCCTCAGGAATCGGCCTCAGGATTCGGCCTCGGCCTCGTCCTTGGCTGCTTGCATCCCCGACTTGGTCCGCAATGGAACCTCTTTCCAGAAGAACACCAGCACAAGCGAGATCAGCGAGACGATCGACACGGTCAAGAACACCGTGTCCATCGCGTCGGCGAACCCGACGCGAATCGGTCGCGAGATCGGTTCGGGCAGTTCGGAGATCACCGAGGTGTCGTCCATGACACTGCCGGTCTGGGCATCCGGGTCGGCGGCCGCAGCGATCAGGCCCTTCCCGAATGCGGCGACCTGCGCGTCCGGACTCTGCGCGGCGGTCGCGACGGCCTGCCTGAACTCAGGGGTGTCCGCACTGTCCTTGAGCCCATCGGTGACGTTGGGCCCCATCAGCGAGAACAGGATCGAGAAGAACACCGCCACGCCGAGCGTTCCACCAATCTGGCGGAAGAAGGTGGCCGACGCGGTGGAGACGCCCATGTCCTTGGGCGGCAACACATTCTGCAAGGCCAGCGTCATCGGCTGAAGTAGGTTGCCCAGTCCGAAGCCGAGGAAGAAGGCCAGGGTCATCACCAGTGCTACCGGGGTGTCCACGCTCAACAGATGCAGCAGGAACGTCGAGACGGTGATGAGGATCGACCCGACGATCGGGTAGATCCGGTAGCGGCCGGTGCGGGAGATGAGCTGTCCGGATGCCACCGAAGCGATCATCAAACCGAGGACCATGGGCAACATCTGCAGACCGGCGACCGTGGGGCTCGACCCTCGCAGCACCTGGAAGTACTGCGGCAGCATCGAGATCGAGCCGAACATCACCATGCCGACCACCACGGAGATGACGATGCCCTGCGCGAAGATCCGGTTCCGGAAGATGCGCAACGGGATGATGGCGGCTTCGCCCATCCGGTGCTCGACGTAGACAAACCCTGCCGTGCCCACCACACCGGCCGTGTAACAGGCGATGGCCCACCCACTGCCCCAGCCCCATTCGCGGCCTTGTTCGGCGACGATCAGCAACGGGACCACGCCCAGCGCCAGGAGCCCGGCTCCCGACCAGTCCACCCGCCGGCGGGCGCCTCTGATCTGGTCGTAGTCCAGTACGCGGTACACCACCACCAGGGCGATGAGACCGATCGGCACGTTGACGAGGAACACCCAACGCCAGCCGGACACGAACAGAATCGACTCCTGGCCGGCGAGCAGGCCACCGAGCACGGGGCCCACCACACTCGAGGTGCCGAAGACGGCGAGGAAATATCCCTGGTACTTCGCCCGCTCGCGCGGGGGCACGATGTCACCGACGATGGTGAGCGCCAACGACATCAGGCCGCCGGCACCGAGTCCCTGCAATGCGCGGTACCCCGCGAGCTGATACATCGAGGTCGCGGTGGTGCACAGCAGCGAACCGATGATGAAAATCGTGATGGCCGTCATGAACAGCTTCTTGCGGCCGTACATGTCCGACAACTTGCCGTAGAGCGGGGTCACGATGGTGGCCGTGACGAGATACGCGGTGGTCACCCACGCCTGCAGCGAATAGCCCTGCAGGTCATCGGCAATGGTGCGGATGGCGGTGGAGACGATGGTCTGATCGAGTGAGGCCAGGAACATCCCCAGCATCAGTCCGCCGAGGATCGTCAGGATCTTCTTGTGCGACAGCTCAGCGCTCCCGGCCGGAGCGGAAGCGGGGGTGTCGGTCAATTCGGTTGCCTCTCAGCTGGAGCACAGGTCAATGCATCTTCGGCACTGTCGACGAATCGGCCCATCAAGCGGATCAGGGTGTCGATGTCGTCGTCGGGCCAATCCGACATCAACGACTTGAGCTCCTCACCGCGTCGCTGACGCAGCGCAGCCACCCGCTCGCGGCCCGAGTCGGTGGCCACCAGGATCGTGGCACGCCCGTCCTGCGGGTCGGCCTCGCGACGTACATAGCCGAGGCGTACCAGGTGAGCGACGTGGCGGCTGATGGTGGACGGATCGGCGAACAGGGCCTCGGCCAGTTCGCCCGAGCGCGACGGCTTGTCGGCCAGCCGGAACAAGCACTGGTAGGCGGCCGTTTCGACAATGCCGTCCGGGGTGCGCAGGCGGGTGGCGGCCAGTCGGTCGCGGATGCGTGCGTATCGGGCGAGCACCTCGATGAAATCATCAACCTGGTCCGAGCGGGACATCTTCTGCAACGAGCCTTCCCACGAAACGCATCAATCTAGCCGGCAGCACGAGTTTCACACAGCAACTACTTGTGCGTTGCAAGTATGCTCTGGGACGGTTGCAATCTGCAACCATCGGCGCCGCCCGGTTCGCCCCGCAGACCCCGGCACACTAACCTCAGATGTCGTGACACCCTCTCCGCCCGCCTCCCGCCCGCACTTCACCTCCATGCCGGATCTGGCGTTGCGTGCCCTCGGCGGAGCAGTGATATGGGCCAATGACGACCTGTTCGCCGAAGCCCAGAACCTGATCAAGACCCCGGCGGCCGAGTACCAGCCCGCAACGTTTGGTCACAAAGGTCAGGTCTACGACGGTTGGGAAACCCGGCGGCGTCGCGAAGACGGCGTCGACCAGGCCATCGTCCGGCTCGGGGTTCCCGGCGTGATCTACGGCGTCGTCGTGGACACATCGTGGTTCGTGGGAAATTACCCGCCTTACATCTCTGTGGAAGCTGCTGCGGTGGAAGGTATTCCGACCGCGTTGGAGCTGATCGAAGAAACCGAGTGGACAACGATCGTCGACCGCGTCGAGGTCAACGGCGACACCCGCAACCCGTTCCGTGTCGACGCCAAGGAACGGTTCACCCACGTGCGGCTCTCGATCTATCCCGACGGAGGAGTTGCCCGTTTCCGCGTGCACGGACGCGGTGTCCCCGATCCGAAGTTCCTGTCGTATGGGCACTTCGACCTCGCTGCGCTGGAGAACGGCGGCATGATCACCTCGTGCTCCAACATGTTCTACGGATCGCCGAACAACCTGCTGATGCCGGGTCGTGCCCGCACCATGGGTGAGGGATGGGAGACCTCACGTCGCCGCGATTGCGGAAACGACTGGGTGCAGGTGAAGTTGGCGGGTGAGGCCACCGTAGGTCTGGCCGAACTCGACACCAGCTACTTCCTCGGCAACGCCCCGGGGTCGGCGATGATCCGTGGTCGCGACGGCGAGAACGGCGAGTGGTTCGAACTCGTTCCGCGGACTCCACTGCAACCGGACACCCGGCACCGCTTCCTCGTCGACGTGGACCGACCGCTCACCGAAGCACGCATGGACATCTACCCCGACGGCGGGATGGCCAGGCTCCGACTCTTCGGTCAACTGACGGACAGTGCCCGAGAACAGATCGTCAACCGCTGGGAACACGGCGAAAGCTGAAGCACCTTTACGGCTTTCGCGGTAGCGGACGACAGGCTCAGGCCGCGACAGACCTCTTGGTCAGTTGCGGCAGCACCTGGTCGGCGATCAAAGCGGCGCTGCTCCGGCCGCCGTCAACCGAGTCGTCGGCCGATCCAGCGGCGGAATCGATGGGCCGGAGGATAACCGCATCGGCGACCTCGGCGGTGTAGATGTCCAGGATCAGCGTCAGCAGGCCATTGGCCGTGCCGACGTAGCGCACGGTGTCCCCGAACCTCGACTCACCGAGTCGCAACAGTTTTGCTCGTGCGGTCGCGGCATCGTCGGCGATCAGCACATCGATCTCGAGAGCGACGACAAGATCGGCGGGCTCATTGCCCAGGCTGGTCCACGCCGCTCGCATCTGAGTTCTCTCCCGGATCCCGCCACGCAGTTCTGGCTGGCGGATCCGGCGGATCACCCCCGCATGCGCGTCGCGCGGACGAGGACCACTCCATGCGATGGGATTGTCGTCGCCGTCGATGGCGACGAGCAGTTCTGGCCGGTTGCGTGGTGCACCGACGGCTTCATATGTCATGACTTCTCCTGCTCGAACACCACATCTGCCAGTGAATCCAATTGCTGCGCAACGTCGTACCGACCGGTCTCGAAACCCCAGCGAAGTGCGAACGGAGCCTCGCGGCCAGCGACCGCAACCGAGGCGATGCCCACACGATCGGGAACGTCTGCCCACAGCCGGAGCCGCCGGGTGCCGGGCAGCCGTCGGAGCGCCTCGTCGAGAGTGTCCGACAGCGCCTGTTCGTGCAGCCCGATCCACTCGAAACCCAGGCCCGCGACCCTGTTGCAACCCTCTGCGAACCCGCTCAGCGCAGACGGCTCCGCGTCGACACCGACGACGCCGCTCAACCAATCTGTCCGCCCGACGAGTGCGGCCGGCCCGTCGCCCGCCAGGTGTCGCCCGGCGAACACGACGTAGTCGATGCCGTGGCTGGTCATGTTGATCACCCGTCGGGCCGCCAATTCGCTTGCGTCCACGAGGAGCCGGGCCCCATGGCGATGGGCCACCGCAGCAAGCTTCGACAGCGGCAGCACCTCACCGGTGGACGGGGCAACACCCGGGACGATCAGCAGTGCCGCAGGCCGGACGGAGAGCTCGCGGTCCAGGGCGGCGAGCGTGGTGGTGAGATCCACCTGAGCGGCAACGACTCTGTCGCCGACGTGGTCCCCGGTCCGACGGTCTCCGAGACCGGCCGTCAGGTCGAGCACCACGGATTGCCCGGGTGCCGCGTCGACCACCTTTCGCACCGCGTCATCCGCATCGGAGGCGAGCACGACGGTGTCACCCGACCGGGCGTGGACGAACTCGGCCAGAACCGTGTGCGGATCGCGCGTGGAGGCCATGGCCGGGCACGTTTCCTTTCCGGGCGAGAGGTGAGAACTGGTGGCCGAAGCGGGTCGGCCCTCCATGTCAACAACGATGTCGCCGGAATAATTGCCGTGTCAAATAAAACCCCGGGTGAATGTTATTCGGCGCTGGTAGAGCCTATTTCGGACTTGTCGCGCTGACGCCACCAGCGGAAGGCGAAGTACCCGAGAACCACCACGGCCGCTGCGAACCCCAGGTACAGCAGCAAGGTGGCCCCGATGGTCTCGCCGACTGCGTATCCGGTCACCCCGACCACCACCACCCACACGACGCCGCCCAGGACGTTCGCGAAAAGGTACTGCTTGGTGGGCATCTGACTCATCCCGGCCACAAACGGCGTGACCGTGCGCACGTAACCGATCCAGCGCGCCCCGATCACCGCCACCACACCCCCGTTGCGGATCAGCTCTTCGGCGCGGTTCCAGCGCTCCTCACCGATCCACGAGCCCAGTCTGGAGTGGGTTATCCGTTCCCCTGATCGTCGACCCAGCATGTAGCCGGTCCAGTCGCCGAGCACCGCGGCGAAGCAGGCGCCGGTGATCAGCCAGCCGATGTTCGTCGGACCGATGGCGGCAGCGACGGCACCCGCCAGCAGAACGGTCTCACCTGGGAGGATCAGGCCGATCAGCGCGGCGGCCTCTCCGTAGATGACCCCCCACACAACGAGATACACGGCCCAGGGCGGAGTGGACTCGACAACCGAGATGACCCAGTCGACCAATGAGGAAAGGATGTCTCCACCCTCCGATCCGAAGAAGGCACCGGGGCCGGTGCCGTGCAATGACGCCGCTAGAGCGCCTGGTCCATGTCATACAGCAGGTCGTCGATACCTTCGAGTCCCACCGACAGTCTGACCACGGAGTCCGACAGCCCGATCGCGGCGCGCCCTTCTGGGCCCATCGCCCGGTGAGTCGTGGTGGCGGGATGGGTGATCAGCGACTTCGAGTCCCCGAGGTTGTTGGAGATGTCGATGATCTTCAGCCCGTCGAGCACCTCGAAGGCCCTTGCCTTACCCGACACCGACCCGCGGTCGGCCAACTCGAAGGTGAGGACCGTACCGCCGCCGGACATCTGCCGGGTGGCCAGGTCGTACTGCGGATGCGACTGCAGGAACGGGTATTTGACCCACGCGACGCGCGGATCCTCCTGAAGGAACTCCGCGATCCGGAGCGCAGAGGCCACCGAGTGGTCCACCCTCAGCCGCATCGTCTCGAGACCCTTGAGCAGGGTCCACGCGTTGAACGGGCTGAGCGCCGGTCCGGTGTGCCGCATCAGGGTCTGCACCGGACCGTCGATGTACTCGGCGTCGCCGAGGACGGCTCCGCCCATCACCCGGCCCTGACCGTCGATGTGCTTGGTGCCCGAATAGACGATCACATCGGCGCCGAGATCGAGCCCCTTCTGCAGCAGCGGTGTCGCGAAGACGTTGTCCAGCACCACCTTTGCGCCGGCCGCATGGGCGAGCTCGCACACCTTCTCGACGTCGACGAGCGTCTGCATCGGGTTGGACGGGGTCTCGAAGAACACGGCGGTCGTCGGTGTCGCGAGCGCTTGTTCCCACTGTTCGAGGTCTTCGCCGTCGACGAAGACGGTCTCCACACCCCAACGCGGCAAGATCTCGTTGCAGACCACGAAGCAGGACCCGAACAGACTCCGTGCTGCCACCAGCCTGTCCCCGGCTTTGAGAAGCGCACCGAGGGCGACGAACACAGCGGCCATTCCGCTGGCGGTGGCAAAGCAGGCTTCGGCACCTTCGAGCAGTCGGAGGCGTTCCTGGAACATCGCGACCGTGGGGTTTCCGTAGCGCGAGTACACAAACCGTTTGTCCTCGCCGGTGAAGGCGCGCTCAGCTGCAGCAGCCGACGAGTAGACGTAGCCCGAGGTGAGGTACATCGCCTCGGATGTCTCCTCGAACCCCGAGCGGTCGAGACCGCCGCGAACTGCGAGCGTATCCGGCGACACCCCGTCGGGCAGTTCGCTGATCACATGTTCCTCCATGGCAGATGAGTACCCCGGCCGGTGAGCCGGTTCCTCAGGATTGGCGCCAGGGCAGCCCCAGCGCCTTCCAACCTACGGCCCCGCGATGACCGGCCGAATCGAGGCCGCCTTCGAATCCGTCGGACACGTTGTACGCCTCGGAGACCCCATCAGCAGTGGCGGCCTCTGCGGCACCGATCGACCGCTGACCGGAACGGCAGAGGAACACCACCGGCTGGTCGTCGGCGATGCCGGCCTCGCGCAGCTGGCCGACGAAATCCGGATTGCGTTGTCCGTCAGGAAATGTGACCCACTCGATCAGCACGGTCTGCTTGCCCAGCTCGGTGAGGTCGGGAATGCCGACATAACTCCATTCAGCCTTGGTTCGCACGTCCACCAGCACGGCGTCGGGGTTCTCCGAGAGAATCGTCCACGCCTGCTCGGGCGTGATGTCTCCTGCGTAGCTCACGAGCACACCTTCCAGTCGCCTTCTTCGTTCACCAGCACCACCCCGATGATCTGGGTCTCGGTCCTCTCCTTGCGAGACCAGTGGACATTCGCGGTTGCACGGTTGCCGTTGACTACCGTCTCGGAGATGTCATCGATCTCGATGGCCCCGTCGGCCTCGCGGGCGTCGGTGTTCTCGATGGTGAACTCGTCCTCGGTGGGGAAGTCGACCGATGAGAGGTCTGCTGCACAGGTCGCGGCACGGAAGTTCGAGTAATTGACGGCGTTCTTCGCGGTGTAGTGGTCGTTGATGGAGCGGGCCACCTTGGCCTCTTCGGTGAGCCGTTCGTCCGCCGGGCGCACCACATAGGTGACGGCGATGGTGCCGAGTGTCAGTACGACGATCGCCACCGCGATGAGAAACGGCCACATGGTCCGGCGTTCGTCATCGCTCGGCGGCCCCGACTTACCACCTTCACCGGACGTCCCGGAGTTCCTTGATGCCATGGTCGCGAGCTTATAACCCGCATTTGCCGGATGCCGCGCCGCCGTGAGACGCTGATCCCGATATTGGTGAGCCAATCCTAACTTGATCGACGCCGTCGGGGGCGAACTCGACCTCTGGATTGCCGGACGTAAGGACAACAAAAGTGCGTATCAAGACAACCCGGTTGTCGCGCGGATTCACCCGCACGGCCGTCGCCACGGTGGCCGTCGCCGCCCTGGTGGGAACAGCGGCATGCTCGGCTCCCGACGAAGACAGTGACAGCTCAGGTGCTTCGGTCTCCGCGGAAGCCGGCGCCCTGCCCGTCACCATCACCCACAACCTCGGCGAGACCACCATCGAGACCGAGCCCAAGCGCATCGCAACGCTCGGCCCCGGCGATTCGGACATCTTGCTGGCTCTCGGCATCATGCCGACCACCATCGTGCCGTTCGGCGATTCGACCGGTAAGAACGCGATCGCGCCGTGGAACGAGAAGTACATCGCCGAGAACACCCCCGAGGTCCTCGGACTGGCCGCACAGGATCTGAACGGTGAGATAGCCAAGGCACTGGCCACCAACCCCGACATGATCGTCGCGGTGAACAACGCGGTCACCCAAGAGCAGTACGACAACCTCAAGAAGGTCGCACCCACCCTCGTACGCGAAGCGCAGTACCAGGACTGGCTGATCCCATGGGCCGCATCCACCGCCGAGATCGGCAAGGCAGTCGGCATGCCCGAGAAGACCCAGGAACTGATCGACCAGACCAACCAGAAGTTCGAGGACGCCAAGGCGCAGTACCCGAACATGGTCGGCAAGAAGTCGGCCGTGATCATCGCCGGCACCGACGGCTCCATCTCCATCTACGGCCCCGGCGACGGTCGCGGACAGATGCTGACCAACCTGGGCCAGGTGTTCCCCAAGGAACTCGAGCAGCTCGTGACCAGCGGCTTCTACGGAACCATCTCGAACGAGAACCTCAACCTGCTCAACAACCTCGACCAGGTCGTGGCCATCGACTGGGAGGGCTCCAACGAGCGGATGAAGACGAACCCGGTCTTCAACAACCTCGACATCGTCAAGCGCGGGGGCGTCATCTACCTCGACCAACAGACCGGAACCGCGATGTCGGTGCCGACCGTGCTGACCATCCCGTGGGCTGTCGACCAGATCGCCCCGCAGCTCGGCAAGTAGTCGCCTGACTGCACTGTTCAGCTGAATCAGAGGTGGCTGGACCTGGTCTGGGATGAGGTTTTTTGTTCCGGCCAGGTCCAGCGCCTACCGTGGTGGGCAGACTGTCCACAACGCCAGCACCAGGCAGGTCGCCCGGCTTTCGGCAGCGACCCCCAACAGAACGAGAAAGACACTCCGACTCATGAGCGATCAGAACCGTCCGCTTCGCGTGGCCATCGTCGGTGCCGGTCCGGCCGGCATCTATGCCGCTGATGCCCTGATGAAGTCGGAGAAGGCCAAAGACCGTGGTGTCTCGATCGATCTGTTCGAGCGGATGCCGGCACCGTTCGGCCTGATCCGCTACGGCGTGGCACCGGATCATCCGCGCATCAAGGGCATCATCACGGCGCTGCACAAGGTGCTGGACAAACCGCAGATCCGGTTGATCGGCAACGTCAACTACGGCAGCGACATCGCCCTCGAAGACCTGCAGCAGATGTACGACGCTGTCATCTTCTCCACCGGTGCCACCGATGACCGGGCGATGAACCTGCCCGGCATCGACCTCGACGGCTCCTACGGCGCCGCGCAGTTCGTGGCCTGGTACGACGGGCATCCCGACTTCCCACGCACCTGGCCGCTCGAGGCCGAGAAGGTCGCGGTCATCGGTGTCGGCAACGTCGCCCTGGATGTGGCGCGCGTGCTGGCCAAGACCGGCGACGAACTGTTGCCCACCGAGATCCCCGCCAACGTCTATGAGGGCCTCAAGAACAACAAGGCCACAGAGGTCCACGTGTTCGGACGCCGTGGACCGGCTCAGGCCAAGTTCACCCCGCTCGAGCTCAAAGAGCTCGACCACTCGCCCACCATCGACGTGATCGTCAATCCCGAGGACATCGACTACGACGAGGGCTCCACCGTCGCGCGCCGGTCGTCGAAGATCACCGATCAGGTCGCAACCATCATCGAGCAGTACGCGATCCGCGACCCCAAGGGCCGCCCGCACAAGCTGTTCCTGCACTTCTTTGAGTCGCCCGTGGAAATCCTGGGCGACGACGGCAAGGTCGTCGGCCTGCGCACCGAACGGACCGAGCTAGACGGCACCGGCAACGTCAAGGGCACCGGCAACTTCACCGACTGGGAACTGGGTGCGGTCTACCGGGCCGTGGGCTACCTCTCCGACAACCTGCCGCAGATCCCGTTCGACGACCAGGCCGGCGTCATCCCCAACGAAGCGGGCCGCATCTTCTCGGGCGGCGCCCACATGACCGGCATGTACACCACCGGCTGGATCAAGCGCGGACCCGTCGGCCTCATCGGGCATACCAAGGGCGACGCCAACGAGACCGTCGACTGCCTGCTCGATGACATGCACGAGGGCAAGCTCCTCGAACCGGCCGAGCCCGGCGAGGACGCGATCATCAAGTACCTCGAGGACAAAAACGTCGCCTTCACCACCTGGGACGGCTGGTACCGGCTCGACGAGCACGAACGCGCACTCGGAGCCGCCGAGGGCCGTGAACGCGTGAAGGTCGTCGAGCGCGAGGACATGCTCGCAGCCTCTGAACCCGACAAGGTCAACAGGGCCTGAGGCTGGGGTTGGGTTGCGGAAGCTCGGTCTACAGACCGCGCTTTCGCCAGTTCAGTGAGCGGCGGTAACTGCCGGCTCGCGAACCTCGTCGTAGCTCGGCCTGCAGAGCGCGCATCAGCCAGGTCAGCACGCGGCGGTAACTGCCGGCTCGCGAAACTCGCCGACGCTCGGCCTACAGACCGCGCACCTGATGCTTTAGTGAGCGACCGAGACTGCCAGCTCACGAAACTCGCCGAAGCTCGGTCTACAGAGCGCGCACCTGCTGCTTTAGTGAGCGACCAAACTGACAGCGCACCAACCTCGCCGAAGCTCGGTCTACAGAGCGCGCATCTGCCGGTTAGCCGAGCGGCCACATCCGCCAGCTCGCCATCCTCGTCGTAGCTCGGTCTACGGAGCGCGCATCCGCCAGTTCGGTGAGCCACCGCAACCGCCAGCTCACCATCCTCGTCGACGCTCGGACTGCAGAGCGCGCATCTGCCAGGTCAGTGAGCGGCGGTAACTGCCGGCTCGCGAAACTCGCCGAAGCTCGGACTACAGACCGCGCATCTGCCGGTTAGCCGAGCGGCCACATCCGCCAGCTCGCCATCCTCGTCGTAGCTCGGACTACAGAGCGCGCATCTGCCAGGTCAGCACGCGACCGAAACTGCCAGCGCACCAACCTCGTCGACGCTCGGACTACAGACCGCGCATCCGCCGGCTATCGGAGCGACCGGGATAGCCGGCTCGCGAACCTCGCAGAAGCGCGGTCTACGGAGCGCGCACCTGCCGGTTAGCCGAGCCACCGCAACCGCCAGCTCGCGAACCTCGCAGAAGCGCGGTCTACGGAGCGCGCATCTGCCGGTTAGCCGAGCGGCCACATCCGCCAGCTCACCAACCTCGTCGACGCTCGGCCTACAGACCGCGCACCTGCCAGTTCACCCAGCGAGCGAAACTGCCAGCTCACCAAACTCGCAGAGCCAACCCCTCATTCGACAGCGAACGCCAACGCATCCCGCACGAACTCCGCGTACCGGCGATGGTCGACGCCACTGGGTGCGTAGTTCTTGCCGAACCGTTCGTCGTCGACGTACATCTGGCCGAGGCCGCGCACGTAGTCGGCCGACACTGTGGCACCACTCAGTGCGAGCCACTCCAGATGGCCGGTTGCAAGGTGGCGGGCTCGCTCCCCCGACGGATCCTCCCCCGCATCGACGAGCTCGATCCACTGTGCAGCGATGTCCCGATGTTCCGCAGCGAAGTCTGCACGCTGCTCATCGTCGAGTGAGCGAAACCAGCGATTGGATGTCTCGTAGGCGTCAGCGCCCCAACGACTTCCGACCTCCTCGCGATGAGCGGTGTGGTCGAATCCGGCGAATGCGTCGGTGGGCATGATGTCGAGTCCCTTCTCCAAGTGGGTGATGGTGTGTTCGACCGACGACATCTGGGCATCGATGGTGTCGCGGCGAGACCGCAGTGTCGCGAGGAGTTCCCCGAGCGCTGTTCGTGGATCTTGTTGTCCGGCAAGCACGTCGGCGATTCGCGGCAGCGACAGACCCAACTCGCGCAAGATCAGGATGCGCTGCAGACGGACCACTGCCGCCGAGTCGTAGTACCGGATGCCGCCGGCGCCCGTCCGTGACGGCAGCAGCAGCCCGATCTGCTCGTAGTGCCGCAGCGTCCGCGGCGTGACGCCCGAACTACGGGCGATCTCCCCGATCGGATGATCCATCTCGGCCTCCTCAGGCGGTCGAGAACCACTGTGCCCGTTGACGCTGCGTCAACCGCAAGGCCTTTGGCAACACGCGCACGTGGAGACGCAAAGATCCCTCCCCCAGACAGATCGTGTCCGGGAGAGGGATCGCATGGTGGTGCCGTTCACCCGCCGTGGTGGGTGCTGGGTGCGAGCGTCAGTTCGGGATGCTCTGAACGCTGAACCAGTAGCCGATGTTGTTCTGCAGCGGGTCGATCTCGCTGGAGATCGTGTAGCCGGAGATGGACGTCGGGAAGCAGCCGAACCACTTGGTCTCGATGGTCAGGGACTGACCCTTCTTGAGGACCGGGGCGAACTTCTGCGCGCCGTTGAACTCCTGGAGCGTGACGTTGGGCCAGTCGCGGCCGTATGCGGTGACCTTCATCCAGCGCTTGGTGTGCCAGGCGTTGACCCAGGGATCACCGGGCTTGCCCCACTCGCAACTGACGCCGCCGGTGAGGTCGAGGTCGAAGGGGCCCACGGGGGCGGCCTGCGCGGGTGCGGCAGCAACCACGCTGCCTGCGGCAATACCCACAGTCGCGGCTACGGCTGCGGCGGCGCGAATCAACTTCTGTTTCATTCTTCACTCCTCCAGGTCTGGCCACGGATGTGACTCATGAGGTTATCGCCTGATGACAGCCTGAGTGTTAGCCAAGAAACAGATAAGAAACACCGTGTCTGCGATTCGTTACCGTTCCGTGATCCAAACGCCGTGGACCGCAGGAACATTTCGCAGTAGCGGAGAAGGTTAGGGTAACCTGCCTACCGTCGACGTCGTCACGCCGACACCGACCACCCGCACACAGTTACCGCATACACATGCATTGAACTACACAAGACAGGTCCCGTAGATCTTGGTCAACACATCGCGACGCATACCCGGGGTGGTACTGCTGCTGGTCCTCCTGGCCATCGTCTGCGCCGCCTCGATCGCGATCGGGTCCCGCGTCATCCCCTTGCCCGAGGTCTGGGACGCACTGTGGGCAGACAACGTTCCGGGAGCGCCCGACGCCGTCGGAATCGTGCACGACCTGCGCATCCCGCGCACCGTATTGGGCCTGGTGGTCGGTCTTGCGGTCGGCGCCGCAGGTGCGCTCACACAGGGCCACACGCGCAACCCACTGGCCGATCCGGGCATCCTCGGCGTCAACGCGGGCGCTGCGTTTGCAGTGGTCACCGGTGTCTACGTTCTCGGAATCACCACACCCATCCAGTACATGGGTTTCGGATTGCTCGGCGCGATGGTGGCCTCGTCGCTGGTGTTCTTCCTCGCGTCGGTGGGTAAGGGCGCCAGCCCACTGACGCTAATTCTCGCCGGCACCGGACTCTCGGCGATGCTGGTGGCGTTGACGTCTGCGATCGTCCTGATCGACACCGCATCGCTGGAAGCCTGGCGCTTTTGGCAGGTGGGGTCGGTGGCCGGACGCGGTTTCGACGTCATCCTCGCCACGCTGCCGTTCGTCATCCCCGGGCTCATCTTGGCCATCGCCAGCGGCTTCTTCCTCAACATCCTGTCCCTGGGCGACGAGATGACGAAGGCCTTGGGTTCGCGGATCGTTCAGGTGCGGATCGTCGGGATCCTCGCGATCACCCTGCTCGTCGGGTCGGCGACCGCAGCGTGCGGGCCGATCGTGTTCCTCGGCCTGGTGGCGCCGCACGTGGCCCGGTTCTTCACCGGCCCCGACTACCGCTGGGTGGTGCCGTATTCAGCGCTCATCGGTGCCGTCGCCCTTGTCGGTTGCGACGTGCTCGGCCGGATGATCGCCCGCCCCGGCGAGATCCAGGCCGGCATCGTCCTGGCAGCCGTCGGCGCCCCGTTCTTCATCGCCCTGGTACGCGCAAAGAAGTTGGTGGCGGTATGACCGTGAAGTCGGTGGCGGCATGACCGCAGTGGCCGATCCCCCCGAGCACAAGCCGGCACCGCTGCCGGCCCGGCACTTGCGCCGCACCACGGTGCGGGTGGCCGGTGGCTCGTTCATCGTGCGGCCGTGGGCAACGGGCGTCGGGCTGGTGCTGGCCGCGCTGGCCGTCGTCCTGTTCGCGGTCAGCATCGGCACCAGCGATTTCCCGATGTCCCCGATCGATGTCGGGCGGATCCTGCTCGGTGGCGGAACCCGCGCGGAGAACGTGGTCGTCTTCGACACCCAGTTGCCGATCGGGCTGGTGAGTCTGCTGGTCGGGATGGGTCTGGGGATGTCCGGCGCACTCACCCAGGTGATCGCCCGCAACCCCTTGGCGACGCCCGACATGCTCGGCATCACCTCCGGGGCGAGTGCGGCCGCGGTGGCCGTGATCGCCTTCGGATCCACGTGGGCCTCGTGGCTGGCCGACCTCGGGCTCGCCGTGGCGGCCATGCTCGGCGGACTTCTCACCGCCACCGCGATGTACGTCCTCACGTGGCGCAAGGGCATCGACCCCATCCGTCTTGTGCTCGTCGGCGTCGCACTGACGTGGGGTCTGCAGGCCGTGATCGCCTATCTGCTCACCCGCGCCAATGTGGACCAGGTGCAGCGGGCGCAGCTGTGGATCGTCGGATCGGTGTCCGGCGCGGGCTGGAAAGCGGTGTGGCCCCCGCTGATCGTGCTGATCCCGGCCATCCTGATCGTTCTCACCCAGTCACGAAATCTCGCGATCCTGAGTCTGGGCGAGGACGTGTGCCGCGGGCTCGGTATTCGCGCCAACCCGGTGTCGGCGCTCATCCTCATCGTCGCGGTCATCGTGGCGGCGGTCTGCGTCTCGTCCGCCGGACCGATCGCGTTTGTCGCCTTGCTCGCACCTCAGATCGCGATGCGGCTCACCCGGGCGGAAGTCCCGGGACCGATCACCGCAGGGTTGACCGGTGCGTGTCTCGTGTTGGGCGGAGACCTGTTGTGCCGCACGGTGTTGCCGGCCGGGCTACCCGTCGGTGTCGTCACCGCAGGCATCGGTGGCCCCGCCCTCATCTACCTCATGGTCCAGATCAACCGGAAGGCCTCGGTATGAGTGCCCTGTACTCGGAACAGTCCGCGGGACGCATCGCGGCCACCGGCCTCCAGGTCGGCTACGGCGACCGACCCATCATCGACGATCTCGACATCTCGATCCCCGACGGCAAGGTCACCACCATCGTCGGTCCCAACGGGTGCGGTAAATCAACGCTGCTGCGCTCGCTGGTACGTCTGCTCAAGCCGACCGCAGGACAGGTGCTGCTCGACGGCCGCGACATCGCGACGCTGCGCACCAAAGAGGTGGCCAAGATTCTCGGGCTGCTACCGCAGAACCCCGTTGCCCCAGAGGGTTTGACGGTTGTCGACCTGGTCTCGCGAGGTCGTCACCCCCACCAGTCCTGGTACAAGCAGTGGTCGCCGGAAGACGAGGTGGCCGTCGCGCAGGCGCTCGAACTCACCGACTGCACCGACCTTGCCGAGCGGACCATCGACGCGCTGTCCGGTGGTCAGCGACAACGGGTCTGGATTGCGTTGACGTTGGCACAGCAGACCGATGTGGTGATGCTGGACGAGCCGACCACCTACCTCGACCTGTCACATTCGATCGATGTGCTCGACCTCGTCGACGACCTGTGCCGCATGCACGGCAAGACCGTGGTGATGGTCCTTCACGACCTCAATCTGGCTGTGCGCTACAGCGATTGGCTGGTGGTGATGAGGGAGGGAGAGATCATCCGAGAGGGGACGCCCTCCGACGTCATCACAACCGATCTGTTGCAGGAGGCCTTCGGGTTGTCATCGCAGGTACTCACCGACCCGGTGTCGGGTGGGCCGATGATCGTTCCCATCGGGCGCAAACGCTGACCCGGCCGCCGGCGCACTAGAAAGCGAACGCCGCTCCGAGCCACAGCGACGCGGCAAGCAGGGCGCCGGCCAGTTCGATCACGATGGCAAGTCCCGCGGCCTTCGTCGCGGCGATGGCTCCACGCCAGCCCGCTTCGATGCTCTTGAGCCGCGCCCACTCGGCGAGAAATGCTCCGAGCACGAACCCGATCGGCAGGCCCACCACCGGGATCACGAAGAACCCGACGATCCCGAGCAGACCGCCCAGGACCACCGTTCGGCCGGGCACCCCCGAGTCCTTCATCGACTTGTTCGCGAAGACGTACTTCACGATGGCCGAGACGCCGAGCAACGCGGCAGCGACGGCGAACACCAGCCAACCCGCGCCGCCGACGACAAACGCCCACACCCCGATGGCAACGAAGATGAGGCTCAGTCCGGGCAGCACCGGCACCACAACACCGCACAACCCCAGAAAGATCACCAGGGCGACGATGACCTCGCCGACAAATGGCACGTGTTCTCCCCGCTACCGGTTCTCGTCGCCCGAGCCGGCGGGTTTGTTCAGCCGGGGTCCGGCGGGCGGTCCGGCTTGAGCTGGGGCCGGAGTCCTGGGCGGCGAGGCCTGCGCTCCCGGCGGCCGTCGGGTGACGCGTGTCATCCCTGGATCGGGAGGGGTCGACTCACGCGGCGGTTCCTCGCGGATCGCGGGCGCCGCACGGGTGTCGGCCTGCGGCGACGTGCTGATCGGACGCACCAGACGGGCCGCTTCACCGGCCCGGGCGCGGGCGGTCTGGATGTCGTCCGCAGTCGCGATCACCACACCCATCCGACGACGGGCGAAGCTCTCGGGCTTGCCGAACAACCGGATGTCCGTTTCCGGGACAGCCAGGGCGGCAGCGACGTTCTCGAAGGCGATCGCCGGTTCGTCCAGGCCGCCGTAGATCACCGCTGATGCTCCCGGCGAGGCCAGCGTGACGTCCACCGGTAATCCCAGGATCGCGCGTGCATGCATGTCGAACTCCGACAGCCGCTGGGTTCCGAGGGTGACCAGACCGGTGTCGTGCGGTCGAGGGCTGACCTCGGAGAAGTACACGTCGTCGTCTTTGACGAACATCTCGACACCGAAGATGCCGCGGCCACCGAGCCGGCCGTCGCCGAGCGCCGCGGCGATGCGTGCAGCCACCGACGTGGCGCCGCCCAGCGCGGTCTCGCTCATCGGCTGAGGCTGCCACGACTCGACGTAGTCGCCCTGTTGCTGACGGTGCCCGATCGGTGCGCAGAAGTACGTGCCGAGACGCCCGGTGTTCGGATCGACGGCGCGCACGGTCAGCAGGGTGATCTCGTAGTCGAAGTCGATGAAACCTTCGACGATGACCCGTCCACCCTGGACGCGGCCGCCGGCGACGGCGTGGTCCCAGGCCCGGTCGACCTCGTCCGGCCCGCGCACCACACTCTGGCCCTTGCCCGACGACGACATCACCGGTTTGACCACACACGGGAACCCGACCCGGTTGGTCGCGGCGCGGACCTCGTCGGCCGAATCGGCGAACGCGTACGGCGACGTCGGAAGACCCAGCCTCTCGTCGGCGAGCCGACGGATGCCCTCGCGGTTCATCGTCAGGGCCGTGGCACGCGCGGTGGGGATCACCTCGGTCAGACCGTCTTCGTGTACCTCGACGAGGACCTCGGTGGCGATGGCCTCGATCTCGGGGACCACGAAGTCGGGTTGCTCGGCCTCGATCACGGCACGCAGCGCGCGCGGGTCGGTCATGTTCACCACGTGTGAGCGGTGGGCGACCTGATGGCCCGGAGCGTTCGGATAACGATCGACCGCAACCACTTCGACGCCGAGCCGCTGGAAGGCGATGATCACTTCTTTGCCGAGTTCCCCGGCGCCGAGCAACATCACCTTGGTGGCGTCCGGGGTCAACGGAGTGCCGATACGGTCGGGCACGGCAGAGATGACAACGCCGCTTCCCGAGGTATTGGTAGTCACAAGGCTAAGGCTAGCGCCTTCGGTCGGCCGTTTTACACCTGACGATCACCGGGCGCGGACTGCCGGGGCCGGGTCAGCCCATCTGGGCATGCCGATAGCACCAGCGCCACGTCTCGCCGGGCTCGGCCGAACGCATCACAGGGTGCCCGGTGGACTTGAAATGTGCGGTGGCGTGCTTGCGGGGACTCGAATCACAGCAGGCGATGTGTCCGCAGGTCAGGCATTTACGAAGGTGGGCCCAGTGATCGACCCCCTCGGCAACGCAGTCCTGGCATGCATCTTGCGAGTCCACGGGTGGGTCCGCCGACGGATCCTCACTGGTCTGGACGAGTTCGGGGCACAGTTCGTCCGCCACGTCGGCGAGCAATGTGGACGGTTTGATGTTGCGGTGCATGACCGACCGGATGGGGTTGCGCATCAGGTCCTTCCTCATGTGGTTCGCGAGCGGGCTCAGGCCGCAGGCCTCGGCGGCGGGAGACGTCTGCGGCGAGAACAGTTCCATTCTCCCGTATCTTTGGCTGGTTCGGTCGGGTGTGCGCTGAGGGAGGAATTCGGGCGGTGGACGAGGGACTGTTGATCGTCGCCGTGGTCGCGGTGATCCTGGCCGCCATCTGTCGCCGATTCGGCCTCTCTGCCCCGTTGGTGCTGGTGGTGGTGGGGCTGGGGCTCGGCTGGATCCCAGGTCTTCCCGAGTTCACCCTGGAACCGGAGCTGGTCTTGTTCGCGGTGTTGCCGCCGCTGCTCTACTCGGCGGCCCTGGACAGTTCCTATGTGGCGCTGCGCAAGAACGTGCGCGCGGTCGGACTGCTGGCGGTCGGGCTGCCGCTCGCAACCACCGCGGGGGTCGGAGTGGTCGCGTACTACGCGGTCCCCGACCTCCCCTGGGCCGCCGCCTTCGTTCTGGGTGCGGTGATCGCGCCGCCCGATGCTGTGTCTGCGCAGGCCGTCGGGCGTCGTCTGGGCCTGCCCCGGCGCGTGATGACGCTGCTGGGCGGCGAGAGCCTGCTCAACGACGCCACCGCCCTGACGGCCTACCGCTTGGCGCTGGCCGCGGCGGTGGGCGCGACCACCACCGTGTGGGACGGCATCCTGGCTTTCCTGATCGCTGCCGTCGGCGGCCTGATCGTGGGACTCGCTGCCGGGCTCGCGGTCGCCTTCATGCGCCACTTCCTCACCGATCCCCCGATGGAGACGGCCCTGGGGATCATCGCGCCATTCGCGATCTACTTCGTCGCCGAGGAGATCCACGCATCGGGTGTGATCGCGGTTGTCGCGGCGGGCCTCTATCTGGGCCAGCGGTCGGTGCGCGAGGGGTACGCGACCCGCTTGCAGGACACCGCCGTCTGGCGTTCGATCGACGCCATCCTCGAGTCGTTTGTGTTCCTGCTCATCGGACTCCAGCTCCCTCAGGTCATCGAAGGGCTGGGAGACCGCTCGACGGCCGCGATCTGCTGGGCCGCGGCGGCGGTGTTCGCCGCGACCATCGCGATCCGCATCGTCTGGGTGTTCGGGGCGACATACGGTGCCCGGCTGTTCCCACGAATACGTGAGCGTGAACCGTATCCACAGCCCGGCGCGGTGTTCGTGGTGTCGTGGGCCGGGATGCGCGGGGTGGTCAGTCTTGCTGCGGCCTTTGCCATTCCACTCACCGTCGACGACGGTTCACAGTTCCCGGCCCGCGACGCGATCTTGTTCCTCACCTTCGTGGTGGTGGTCGGGACCCTGTTGTTGCAGGGGACCACGCTGCCACTGCTCATCAGGTGGCTCGGTGTGCAGGGCGATGAGAGGCAGGCAGATCTCGTTGGCCTGGCCCGCGCCCAGGACCGCGCCGGCCGGACCGCGTTCGCGCGGCTCGAGCAGATCAAGGCGGAGATACCCGAGGGCGACGCCCGCCTGGAGCAGGTGAAGATCTTGGAGCACTGGATCCGGGCCCGCAAGAACCTTGCGTGGGAAGGACTGGGCCGGGACTCCGACGAGATCGGCGAGAGTCCGACGGAGGCGTACAACCGGATCCGCAACGAGCTCATCCAGATTCAGCGCGAGGTGTTCATCGACGAACGCGACCGCGGGCGGATCGACGACGAGGTGCTTCGGAGCGCGTTGCGGCAGCTCGATCTCGCAGAAGGTCTCGGCGACAGCCGAAAGCAGTTGTGACAGTCGACAGCCGGAAGCAGTTGTGACGAGCGGTGTGTCAGTCGGGCGACGTCTGGGTCGCGTACACCTCGGTGGCTTCGGAGCGTCCACGTAGCACCGTCGAATCCTGGTGGTGCCATTGTGCCGCTTCTGCTTTCGACGCCGCCTCGACCGCGCGGCCCGAGGACAGAGGGCGGCGCGGGTCTTTTTTCGCGAGTTCACTGAGACGGGCGGCCTCGTTCACCGCGTCGCCGATGACGGTGTACTCGAAACGTTGGATGGCACCCACGTTGCCCGCGACCACCGGGCCGTAGGCCACCCCGATGCCCGCCTGAAGTTGCGGCACCTTGATGGCCAGTTCGTCACTGATCTCGCGGGCGGCGACGAGGGCCGACGCGGCGGCGTCGGACAGGCCGATCGGGGCCCCGAAGACGGCGAGCACCGCGTCGCCCTGGAACTTGTTGACCAGTCCGTCGTGCTTCTCGACGGTCGACACCACCACGGCGAAGAACTGGTTCAGGATGTTCACCACGTCTGCGGGCGGGCGGGTGGCGGCCAAGGTGGTGGAGCCGATGACGTCGATGAACAGCACTGCGACGGTCTGTTCGCTGCCGCCGAGTTCGGGGTCCTGTGCCAAGGCGGCCTCGGCAACCTCCTTGCCGACGTGACGGCCGAACAGGTCGCGCAGGCGCTCGCGTTCTCCGAGACCGGCGACCATGGAGTTGAAGCCAGCCTGCAGGTCGCCGAGTTCGGTGCCGTCGAAGACCACCACCCGAACGTCGTTGTCTCCGCTGCGAATCCGGCTCATCCCCTGCCGGACGGTACGGATGGGCGCGACGATACTGTCCATGCTGAGGAAGTTGAGGATCGACCCGGTGAACAGTGCGGTGGCGCTCAGGACCGTGACGGCGATGAAGATGTCGACCTTGGTGGTGTCGTCGCGGAGCAGCCCGAAGATGACCACGAGCATCACCCCGACGATGGGGATGCCCGACCCCACCGACCAGGTCAGCATTCCGCGGGTGCGCAGACTGCCGCGGCGGGCAGCGCGGACGTGCCCGGCTTCGAGAGCCTGCGCCGCCACCGGCCGGAGGGAGAACTCGGTCAGCAGATATGCGATGGCGCACACAACTGCCGCCGAGAGCCCGATCACGAATGCGATCTTGGGGATGAGGGCAGCGTCGTAGACCCCGTATGCGGTGGTGAACAGGATGCCTGCCACCACCCACAGTGCGGCCTGCAGCCTGGTGAGCAGTGCGGGCGCCTTCAGTGCTGCGCGCGCCTGGGCCGCCGTCGGCGGTTCGTCGCGCAATGCCCACCGGAGTCGTCGCAGTACCCGGGTGGTGCCCACCCACAGCCCGATCAGGAACGCCAGTGACACATAGACCGGCACCACGATGAAGTTGACCCACCACAGACCGGACTGCAACACGCTCGGCTCCGGGATGCCGATGGTCACCAGGAGGATCACCATGCCGGCACCGATGGCGTTGGCGGTGAGAACACCGACGGAGATCAGGAGCTGGATCCGGATCCGCTTCTTGTGGACGGAGTCCTGCGTGGACCCCAGGAGGATGGATCCGTAGTCCGACTCGCGCCGCCAGAGCCTCATCGGCGTTCCGTTGTGGTGCGAGTGGGTTTCACGCAGGTCAATCTACTGCCGATCGGCCCTCACCAGGCAGGCGGTACTCCTGTTTGGGCCTGCCGGTGGCGCCGTAGCGCAGGCGCATCGCGAGCTTCCCCGATGCCACCATGTGGGCGAGATGCCGGCGGGCGGTGGGCGGGGAGATGCCGACCGCCGCGGACACCTCGTCGGCGAACATCACCTGGCCTGATTGCGCGAACGCCCCCAGGATCAGCTGCTCTGTGTGAGAACCACTTTCGGCGCTCTCCCGGGCAACGCGGCCGAACCGCAATGCGCTGACCGCGGCGTCGACGGTGCTCTGGTCGATCGCGGGGGCGGCCAGGATGCGCCGGTACTGGGCGTACGCGGACAGGCGACGCGCGAGTTCGGTGTTCTCGAACGGCTTGATGAGGTACGTCAGCGCCCCACCGCGGAACGCGCGCCGGATGGCGGCGCTGTCCGTCTCGGCGCTGACGACAAACGTGTCGCAGCCGATCTGATTCGCCAGCTCGAGACCGGATCCGTCGGGCAGGTGGACGTCGATGAGAGCAAGGTCGACGTCGGGTTGTTCGGCGAGGATCGACCGGGCCTGCTCACGACCGCCGGCTGTGCCCGCCACCGAGAACCCACCCACGGCCTCGACGATGGACGCATGCAGGCCGGCGACCCGGAAGTCGTCGTCCACGATGAGCACCTTGAACTCCCGGGCTGTCATCGCACCGGCTCCTCGTCCAGCGGTTCGGCTGGTTCGTGGGGGCTCAGCATCCGGGGCAGCCGCGCGACGAAGACGGCGCCACCGAGGACGTTGTCGGGTTGCCGGGCGTCGCCGCCCGCGTCCACGAGCGTCAGGTCCCCGCCGCGGGTTCGCGCCAGCTGGCGTGACAGTGCCAGACCCATCCCGCGTCCGCCGGGCACGGAGTTGTCCTTGTGGGTGGTGACGCCCTCGGTGAAGACCTGTTGCGGATCGGCGAGCCCTACACCTGGTCCGGAGTCCGACACGACCACCAGCAAGGTGTCGTCTGCGACGATCAGTTCCACCTCGACCTGGGCGGGTGTCCCGCCGGAGGCGGCCTCTGTTGTCCCGCCGGAGGCGGCCTCGATGGCGTTGTCGATGAGGTTGCCCACGATGGTCGTCGCGACCACCGGGTCCTGCAATGTGCCGGAGACCAACGTCTGTGGACCCAGCGTGAGCAGTACGCCGCGCTCGCGGGCCGAGGCGGCCTTGGCGTCGAGGAATGCGCGCAGGTGCGGCTCGTTGATGTTCTCGCTGCCGGGCAGGTCGATGCCGTACGGACCCGTGCCCATCACCTCGTCCAGATAGTCGAGCGCGGCGCCGGCTTCGCCTTGCCTCAGCAACCCGGCGGTGACGTGCATCCGGTTCGCCGATTCGTGTCGCTGAGCTCGCAGCGCGTCGGTCATCGACTTGATCGAATCAAGTTGTCGGGTAAGCGCTTCCACGTCGGTGCGGTCCACCACCGACAGCACGATGCCGAGATCTGTGCCGTCGCGCCGCACCCGGTGGGAACTGACCAGCACCACACGGTCACCCACTGCGGCAGACCGCGGAGTCTGCACCGGCGTGGTCGCGACCTCCAGCACGCGTGCGGTCAGACCGGCCTCGGTGACCGGGGTGCCGATGTCGGCGGACACGCCCAACAGGGTGCGCGCCTTGTCGTTGATCACCCGGACCACACCGGACGGGTCGATGGCCACCACACCTTCACCGATCGAGTGCAGCACCGCCCCTTGCTCACGCACCAGCTCGGCGAGTTGATCCGGTTCCAGGCCGAGGGTGAGGCGACGCCACCGCCGCGCGAGCAGCACCGAGCCGATGACACCGGTGAGGAGCGCGGCAAGTGCGATGAGGACAAGGGCGATCACATCAGCGCGCAGGTCGTCGCTGATCTTCTCCGTGGAGATCCCGACGCTCACGAGCCCGACGACCTCGGTGGAGTCCGGGGCGAAAACCGGCACCTTGGCGCGCACCGATTCGCCCAGCGTTCCACGGTCGGTGGCCAGGTCCTCTCGACCGCCGAGTGCCCGGCGCGGATCGGTGCTGAGGGGGCGGGTCAGTTCGGTTGTGTCGGGATGCGCAAGCCTCAGTCCACGATTGTTGGCGATGACCACGAAGAGGGCGCCGGTGCGGTCGGCGACGGCGACTGCCTGGGCTTGGAGCGGTCCGTCGGCCAGGGCGTTCTGGTCGAGCGAGTCGCCGCTGCCCGCGGCCACCTCGGCGCGCACCTGATCATCGGTCGCCACCGATCTGGCGATGGCGAGTGCGCGCTGGCCGTACTCCTCCCGGAGTTTGTCGTCGCTGCCGGAGATCACGATGCCGAAGCCGACCCCGAGACTGACCAGGATCACCACCACCTGCAGGAGCAGGACCTGGTTTCGCAACCGCATGAACACAGCGTAGGCACCCGCCATCCGGCGGGTGCCCACGTTGTGTGCCATCAGGTCGGCGATCGAGTTGTCGCTCAGATGGGGATGGCTCCCACAAGGGTGCCGACCACGAGCATCGCGACCGAGACCGCAGCAGCGCGCCACAGGACCTTCTTGTGGTGATCGGCCAGCGATACCCCGGCGAGCGACACCAGCAACAAGATCGCCGGAACCAGCGGGCTCTGCATGTGCACGGTCTGGCCTGTGATGGAGGCTCGTGCCATCTCGGCGGGGGTGATCCCGTAGGTGGCGGCGGTTTCCGAGAGCACCGGCAGCACACCGAAGTAGAAGGCGTCGTTGCTCATGAGGAACGTGAACGGCATCGACAGGAGGCCGGTGATGACGGCCAGGTGCGGTCCCATCGAATCAGGAAGCACGGAGGTCAGCCACTGTGCGATCGCCTCCACCATGCCGGTGCCTGCGAAGACCCCGGTGAGGACTGCCGCCGCGAGGACCATGGCCACCACGGAGACGATGCTCGACGAGTGCCTGGTGATCGCCTGCTGCTGGTCCTTGATGTGCGGGAAGTTGATCACCAGCGCGATGCCGGCGGCCGCCATGAACAGCACCGGGATGGCGACGACGTCCATTCCGAGCACCGCGAGCAGGACGACGGTCAGCGCCGCGTTGATCCAGAAGAGCTTGGGCCGCAACGTGGCGCGATCAGGGTCGAGCGCGCCTGCGACGATGCCGGCGTCTGCGGTGTCACCCGAATCGGTGTTCCGGAGCTCATCGGAGCCTGCACCGAATGCGCCTGTGCCCGAATTACCCGTACCTGAACCACCGGTGCCTCGACGCAGTCCGCGACCACGGCCGTTGCCGGTGCCGCCGCCGGTGCTTCCGCCACCGCCGACCAGGACGTCGGCGGATTCACGGGCCAGCACCGATTCCTTGATGGTGATCGAACCGATCCTGCGACGTTCCATCAGGCCGAGGTGGTAGGAGAACAGGAGGACGATGACAAGACCGACAACCAGCGACGGGATCATCGGGATGAACACCTCGGACGGTGAGATGCCCAGTGCCGCAGCGGCACGCGCGGTCGGCCCACCCCACGGGAGGATGTTCAGGGTGCCGTTCGCCAGACCCGCGGTGACCGTCAAGACCACCGGACTGACACCCAGCTTGAGGTAGAGGGGCAACAGTGCCGAGGTGACGATGATGAATGTGGTGGAGCCGTCACCGTCGAGGGAGACCACCATCGCCAGCAACGCCGTTCCCACGACCAGCCGCGCCGGATCGGCCTTCACCGCCCGGACGACTCCGCGCACGATCGGGTCGAACAGGCCGACATCGATCATGATGCCGAAGTAGATGATGGCGAAGAAGAGCATCGCCGCTGTCGGGGCCAGGTCCTCGATGCCGTCGGTGATCATGTCGCTGATCCCCAGGCCCGCGCCGGCGAACAGACCGAAGGCAATCGGGACCAGGATGAGGCCCACCACCGGAGTGGTCCTCTTGGTCATGATGAGGAACATGAAGGTGGCCACCATCAGGAGGCCCAAGGCTACTAACATGACAACGCTGCTCTCGGTTGGCGACTGGGGACTAGGAGTGATCTCCGCTACATCCGAAGTCTTGAGGTAGCGCACGTCACAGTCACGCTTGAGCGCGTAAGTCGCGTTTTGCGCGTTTTGCTCACCGTTCGCGACGCGCACGAAACGGGTTGAGCTGCAGGTTTGTCCGTCAGCCCGGCAGCAGATAGTGAGCTGTGAGCGTTTTCCACAGTGGAAGATGCGGATCGCTGCGGGGGTCGCGTCTGTCGATCAGATAGGGCATGGCGGCCCCGCGCATGCCGGAGAGCAGGATCGGATACAGCTCGTCGTAGCGGGGCGCCGACGTCAGAACCGGCCCGAGGAATGACGCGACAGCGGCACGGACGGTCGGGCCCAGTTCACGTTCTGCCGGCAGCAGCGCACTGCGCAAGTTGGCGTTGGTCCGCGCGGCGGTCCAGAGTTCGATGGACGCGACGAAGTACGGCTGATGGAATGTCGACCATCCGGTGTCGATGCCGAGAGAGATCCGCTCGATCGGATCCTCGGGCCAGTCGACCTGGCGGGCCAGATCCTCGATGCGCACCCTCGCGAGGTGATGCACGGCCGCCATCAGCAGATCATCGCGAGATGGGAAGTGATGCAACAGTTTTCCGCGCGATACTCCTGCCGCCTCCTGGATGGCGAGGGTGCTCGCCTGCGCGTAACCCCTTTCGATCAGCACCTCGAGCGCCGCGTCGAGTATCTGATTACGACTACGCGTGCCCTTGGACTCCCGTGGTCCGAGATCGACTGCGACAGGATCAGATTCGGGCCCGGTGGTCATCCGGTGATGCTACCGCGGCTCACACGTCCATGATGTGCGGCAGACCCGCCCGATAGCGGTCGCGGTCGGTCTGCTTGAACGGGTCCAGCAGCGGGAGTTCCCAGAGCGGGTGCACCGCCACGCGAGCGGCATTGCTACCTGCCGCGTCGAGGATTGCGTTGGCCACCCGCCGCCCCGACTCGTTGGCACCCTCCATCGTCGCGAGGTCGATGTTCGTGCGCACGTGGTCGCCGCCGATGAAGAAGTTCGAGATTGCGGTGTCGGCGGTGGGCCGGTGCCGGTAGGAATCGGCGGTGTTCACCATCAACGGTGTCGCGTTGGAGATGGCGGGTTCCCAGGTGATACCCGGATCGAGATGCCAGCTCACCAGTTCATCGTCGCGCAGGATCGGTTTCGAACCACGGTTGAGAGCGCGGCTCATCTGCGCCCAGACCTCCTTCGCTACCTCCTCTTTGGTGCATTGTTTGGCGGTCTTGCCGTACAGGATTCCCGGAGTGTCCCAGTCGGAGTGTCCACCGACAGGCAGTCGTGTACCCGCCCGTCGCCGTAGACGCGACCGAAGTCGACCTCCCACGGCGCCGCCTGGAACAGGCCGGTCAGGGCCCACGGCGTGCCCAGCGCTGCGATGTGACTCGGCACAACATCGGACCGCCGTGACAGGAAGTACTGGATCCCCACCATCCAGTCGTCGACCAGGTGGTTGATGCCCTCGAGCGCCGGTGCGGCCGCGAGGAGATCCGGCCGGAGGAGTGGCTTGAGCCGGTCCAGCGGCATGGCCGCGACGTACCAGTCGGCGGTCACGGTCGAGGCGGCACCGGCGTCGCCGGCCATCCGGGCGCCGATGATCCGTCCACCCCGCACGTCGAAACCGGTTGCGGCCTGGCCCATCACGAACCGCACGCCCCGACCGCGCAAGTACTCCACCCACGGGTCTATCCACGCGTGATTGGTGGGAGCGTTGAGGATTCGGTCCACCCCACCCCCGACGATGGTCCCGGCGTACTGCGAGATCAGACCGGTGGCCGAGGTGACCAACGCGAGTCCGATCTGCCCGATGGTGCGCGCCGATCCCATGTCGGGTTTGGCCGCAACCGTCGCCCGGGTCAGGGCACTCACCAGATACTTCTGGTACGCAGCGGATTTGCCTTTGGCCTTGACGAAGTCCATCCAGGATTGCTTCTCCCACTGGCCGATTCGCCGCTCCTCGCAACTGGTCGCGATGACGAGTTCTCGCTGCACGAAGAACGCGAGTTCGTGGGCGGGTACATCTCCGGCGATCTTCAGTGACGTCATCAAGGTGTTGCGGAGATTGTCCAGATCGGCGATGGCGCCGGCGTGCTGCACGAGTCCGTCGATCGACTGTGGTGCGGTGACCGGAGCGTAACCCGGTTCGTCGAGGGCCACCACCGCACCCTCGACGTTGATGAGGTGTCGGTCCCTGACGTTTCCCCCACCTGGCAACGGGATTCGCGCCATGGTGTCCGGAACGTGTTGATAACAACCGGGGAAGAAGCGGAAGCCGTGCTCCCCCGGCAGCGCCATCCGTCCGCCGGCGGCGCTGCCGGGCACGTCCATGCTCCGTGCCTTACCCCCTAGGAAGGCAGGTTCATAGACGGTCACCGAGAAACCACGCTCGATGAGTTCTTGTGCCACGGCCAGTCCCGACATCCCGCCGCCGAAGACCGCGACCTCACGGCCGCCGCCGACTCCCGTCGGTGGGACCGCACGGGCGCGCGGTCCGACCAGCGACGGCACCACAAAACTGGTACCGATCAGTCCCGTTGCCGCCGCGGCGCCCTTGAGCAGAGTGCGCCGAGACATCCCTGAATCACTTGTTGTCGCATCCACCATGATCGAGACCCCTCCCAACAGTCAGGACTGACTGTTCCATGGAGTGATGTCTATCACAGCACCGGACGCCGGTGGGACGGTTCGGCAAATCAGTCCCGCGGACGGGCCCGGGTGAGCTGAGCGACAGGGGACGGCCCCTGCCGTCGGCTAGAGGATATCGCGCCGCACGATGGTCTGCTCTCGGCCGGGTCCCACGCCGATGCACGAGATGTGCGCGCCGGACAGCTCTTCGAGTCGGAGCACGTAGTCCTGGGCATTCTTCGGCAGGTCGTCGAAGGTGCGGCACTGTGAGATGTCCTCCCACCAGCCGGGCATCTCCTCGTAGATCGGCTTGGCGTGGTGGAACCCGGTCTGCGTCATCGGCATCTCGTCCACCCGCTCCCCGTCCACCTCGTAGGCGACGCAGATCGGCACGGTGTCCAGGCTGGAGAGCACGTCGAGCTTGGTCAGGAAGTAGTCGGTGATGCCGTTGACCCGGGTGGCGTACCGAGCGATCACGGCATCGAACCAGCCGCACCGACGCGCGCGGCCGGTGGTGACGCCCACCTCGCCGCCGGTCTTGGCCAGGTAGGCACCCCACTCGTCGAACAGCTCCGTGGGGAACGGCCCCGACCCCACACGTGTGGTGTACGCCTTGAGGATTCCGAGCACGGTGGTGATCCGGGTCGGGCCGATGCCCGAGCCCACCGCCGCGCCACCCGACGTCGGGTTGGACGAGGTCACAAAGGGATAGGTGCCGTGGTCGACGTCCAGCAGAGTGCCCTGTGAGCCTTCGAGCAGTACTGTCTCGCCGGCCTCGAGTGCTTGGTTGAGCAGCAGCCTGGTGTCGGCGATGCGGTGTTTGAAGCCGTCGGCCTGACCCAACACCTCCTCGACGACGCGCGCCGGTTCGAGAGCACGGCGGTTGTAGATCTTGGTGAGGATCTGGTTCTTGATCTCGAGCGCAGCCTCGACCTTCTGGGTCAGAATGCTCTCGTCGAGCACATCGGCGACCCGCACGCCGACCCGGGCGATCTTGTCCTGGTAGCAGGGCCCGATGCCGCGGCCGGTGGTGCCGATCTTCTTGTTCCCGAGGAATCTCTCGGTGACCTTGTCGATGGCGACGTGGTACGGCATCAGCAGATGCGCGTCGGCGGAGATCATCAGCCCCGTGGTGTCGACGTCACGATCCTCGAGACCGCTGAGCTCGGTGAGCAGCACTCCCGGGTCGACGACCACACCGTTGCCGATGACGTTGTTGACTCCCGGAGTCAAGATGCCTGACGGGATCAGATGCAGAGCGAAGGTCTCCCCATTGGGCAGAACCACCGTGTGACCGGCATTGTTGCCGCCCTGGTATCGCACCACCCATTGCAGTCGACCACCGAGTAGATCTGTGGCTTTGCCCTTACCTTCATCGCCCCATTGGGCGCCGATCAGCACGATCGCAGGCATTTATGCGCTCCTTCCGGTTCGAGCGTGACGTAGACACACCGAACCGTGGGACAACCCTACTTGTTCGGACCGACGATTACCCGATCCCGGTGGCCCAAACCCTCTCGGTGCCGCGCCGAGCCCATCCGCGGTGCCCGCCAGTACGATCGCGGACGGGCGTCACGAGGATGATCGCCGCAGGTGAAGAGACGAGTGAGGTGACCGGTGGCGCCACAGGGTCTACGCGTGATCGCCGAGCAAGACGCGGCCGACGATCTCATCCCGCCGGGCGTCGCCACGGTCCGGGCGGTGCGCGAACGTGCGTCGATCATCGGTGCCGTCACCGCCACATTGGCCGACCCGGACATGCGACGAGTTGTCGTGGTCGCGGGGCCCGAGTTGCCCGATGCCTTCTGCGCCGCCGTGGTCGCACGACTCATGCTCGTCGAACGTCTCGACGTCGAGGTCGCCCTTGTCCTGCCCGCCCCCACTCTCGCCACCAAGATCTACGAGCTGCCGTTCGGGGCGCCGGCCGTCGAACTGGCCCAGAGCGGCAACGCCGTCGAACTCCCACTGGTCCGAGACGATGCAGCCATCGTGCTGCTCGGCCGCGCCCACCAGCGCGGCGTCGACGGCGACCTCGGCGGCGAGAGTTACGTCGACAACGACCTGCTCTACCGCGGGCGGACCAAGGGCGTTGTCATCGAGCCGCTGATGACGATGCCCGGGGTCAGGGCCAAGCTCGACCGTCGCTGGCGTTCGTCCTGGCTCACCGGCAGGGCCGTCCAGACCGGCGCGCCACAACTGGTCGTCGACCGCGACGGGGTCCCCGGTACCCGGCCGGTCAAGAGGTCGACCTTCTACCGCCATCACGTCAACTGGAAGCTGGTCCGCCCTTGAGCACCACCACCACCGAGATCATCCGCTCGGTGCGTCCTGGTCCGGTGTTCCTCGCCGTGGTCGCGGCCGCCGCCCTGGGCGGGGCACTGCTGTGGACATCAGGCCGGGACAACGACCCCGTCGCGGTGATCGGGGCGCTCCTGCTCGTCGTGGGCGGCTGGGTGATCTCGCTGTCGCTGCACGAGTTCGGGCACGCCGTGACCGCCTTCAAGTTCGGCGACCGCGGCGCCGAGCTCCGCGGCTACCTCACACTCAACCCTCTCAAGTACGCCCATCCCGGCCTGTCGATCGGGCTGCCACTGGTCATCATCCTGTTGGGCGGCATCGGTTTTCCCGGTGGCGCCGTCTACGTGAACAAGTCGGGATTCACGCGGGCCCAGCGCAGCCTGGTCTCCGCTGCGGGCCCGTTGGCCAACATCCTCATCGCCATCGTTCTGCTCCTGGTCATCTCCGGCCGCGACAACGCAGCGCTGATCGGTGAACTGAACTTCTGGTCGTCGCTGGCGATGCTGGCCCTGCTGCAGATCACCGCCGCGGTGCTCAACCTCTTGCCGATCCCAGGACTCGACGGCTACGGGATCATCGAGCCGTACCTGTCCGACAACACGCGGCGATCGGTGGCGCCGGTCGCACCGTTCGGGATCCTGCTGATCTTTGTCATCCTGCTGGTGCCCCAGCTCAACCGCGCGTTCTTCGACCTCGTGTACTGGTTGTTCGAATTGTCCGGGGTCAGCAGCTTTCTGGCGTCGTGGGGCTGGGACTTGTTTGTCTTCTGGAAGTAGGGGGTAGTCGCCCCCCAAGCACGGCGCCGGAACCTGTCGTAGTGTGAAAAATCCGTGTGCTGATGCGAGGAGGACCAGTTGCAGATCCGTCCAGGTGCGGCGTACCCGCTTGGAGCAAATTACAGCGGAGCCGGGACGAATTTCGCGGTGTTCAGTGAAGTTGCCGAACGTGTGCAGCTGTGTCTGATCGGCGACGACGGCGAGGAAACTCAGATCGATCTGCTCGAGCAGGACGGCTTCATCTGGCACGGCTTCTTGCCGGACGTGGAACCCGGGCAACGTTATGGCTACCGGATTCACGGGCCCAACGACCCGGCACAGGGTCTGCGATGCAACCCGGCCAAGCTCCTCCTCGACCCTTACGCCAAGGCGATCGACGGCAAATTCGACTGGGCGCAACCGGTTTTCAGCTACATGTTCGACGACCCGTCGACGCCCAACAACGAGGACTCCGGTCCTTACATGCCTGCGTCGGTGGTGATCAACCCTTACTTCGACTGGGGCGTCGACCGTCCGCCTCACCACGCATACGCCGACACCGTCATCTACGAGGCCCACGTGAAGGGCCTCACCCAGACCCACCCCGCGATCCCCGAGGAGCTGCGCGGTACCTACGCCGCGATCGCCCACCCCGCGATCCTCGACCATCTGACGAACCTTGGTGTGACCACCCTCGAACTGATGCCGGTCCACCACTTCGCGGACGACTCAGTGCTGCAGGACCGCGGTCTCTCGAATTACTGGGGCTACAACACGATCGGGTTCTTCGCCCCCGATTCCAAGTACTCGCGGGGCGACTCACGGGTTGCCCCCGTCCAAGAGTTCAAGTCGATGGTCAAGGCCGTGCACGAGGCGGGCATCGAGATCATCCTCGACGTGGTCTACAACCACACGGCCGAGGGCAACCACATGGGTCCGACCCTGTCGTTCCGCGGAATCGACAATGCCGCGTATTACCGTCTGGTCGAAGATGATCCGCAGTACTACATGGACTACACGGGCACCGGAAACACCCTGAACGTCCGTCATCCCCACGCCCTGCAGCTCATGATGGATTCGCTGCGCTACTGGGTCACCGAGATGCACGTCGACGGCTTCCGCTTCGACCTCGCGTCTGCTCTGGCCCGTGAGTTCTACGACGTCGACCGGTTGTCCAGCTTCTTCGACCTCGTCCAGCAGGACCCGGTGGTCAGTCAGGTCAAGCTGATCGCCGAGCCATGGGACGTGGGGCCCGGCGGATATCAGGTGGGCAACTTCCCCCCGCAGTGGACCGAGTGGAACGGCAAGTACCGCGACACCGTGCGCGACTTCTGGCGCGGCGAGCCTGGGACGTTGGGCGAATTCGCTGCTCGCATAACAGGTTCGGCCGACCTCTACGAGCACACCGGACGGCGGCCTGCGGCGTCCATCAACTTCATCACCGCGCACGACGGCTTCACCCTGCGAGACCTCGTCTCCTACAACGAGAAGCACAACGAGGCCAACGGCGAGGACAACAACGACGGCGAGAGCCACAACCGTTCGTGGAACTGCGGCGTAGAGGGCGAAACCGACGATCCCGAGATCCTCGCGCTGCGTGCTCAACAGAGTCGCAACATGATCGCCACCCTGCTGCTGTCGCAGGGCGTGCCGATGATCAGTCACGGTGACGAACTGGGACGGACGCAGGGCGGCAACAACAACGCCTACTGCCAGGACAGCGAGCTGGCCTGGGTCGATTGGGAAAACGTCGACGAGGACCTCATCGATTTCACCCGCCGCGTCACCGAGTTGAGGGCGAACCACCCGGTGTTCCGTCGCCGACGCTTCTTCGAGGGCCGGCCGATGCATCGATCGGCCGACAAACTGCCCGACATCGCGTGGCTACGACCCGACGGCAGCGAGATGACCGAGGACGACTGGAATGCAGATTTCGGCCGTGCAGTCGGACTGTTCCTCAACGGCAGTGCCATCCCCGAGGTCGACGATTTCGGCGAGCGCATCATCGACGCCTCGTTCATGGTGTTCCTGAGCGCTCACTACGAACCCATCGAATTCCCGCTGGACACCAAATACGGCGAACAGTGGGAGGTGGTGCTCGACACCACTGTCGCGGGGGACGAGGCCGAGAAGCCGCTCACGGCGCCGACTACGGTCACCGTCGGTGCGCGGGCGTTCCTGGTGCTGCGCCGCATCGAACCAGAAGACGACTGACCGCCCCCAACCCCGCCCACCGGGCCGAAACTCCCGCCCACCGGGCCGATAACGCCGTTGACCGTGCCGAAACCCCCGTTGACCGTGCAAATAACGCCGTTGACCGTGCCCTAATTCTCGTTGACCGTGCCGATAACGCCGTTGACCGTGCCCTAAAGCTCGTCGACTGGGCTCAAAAGCCCGGTTGACGTGGGCCTTGGATTGACGGCTCGCCACGGCGGGACTCCGCGGCCCATCCGACGCGCATTTCGGCCCGCTCAACGAAGGTTTCGGCCCGCTCAACGGGGGTTTCGGCCCGGTCAACGGGGGTTTCGGCCCGGTCAACGGGGGTTTCGGCCCGATCGACGGGGGTTTCGGCCCGGTCAACGGTTACCAGGTGATTTTCTTGTGGCAGTCGCCTTGAGTTCCGGCTGGATCCACCTGGATCGTGGCATGGTCGAGGCCATGGCGTTCCAGGACTTCCCTGGCGGCGGCGAGCACATCGGCGTTGTCGGCCGTGGCGGTCACGTGCACCGTTGCGACGTCCATACCGGTGGTCAGCGTCCAGACGTGGAGGTCGTGCACTTCGGTCACACCGGCCAGATCGCTGAGTTCGCGCTGGATCTTGTCCACGTCAACGTGAACCGGGGCCTGCTGCGCCAGGATCCGAAGCGCGTCGAGCGCAAGGCGTATGGCGCGCGGGGCGACCCACAGGGCAATCAGTACCGCCACCACCAGGTCGGCATACGGCCAACTGGTTGTCATCGTCACCACGCCTGCCACCAGCACGCCGATCGACCCGACGGCGTCGGCGAGCACCTCCATGTACGCGCCGCGCACCGCGATACTTCCCTCGGCGTCCGCGCGTAACAGCAGCATCACCACCAGGTTGGCCGCGAGGCCGATGAGCGCCACCACCACCAGGGTCCCGCCCGGTACGTGGGGATCGGTACCGATGCGCTCGATGGCCTCATAGAGGACAAACACGGCCACGCCGATGAGCAGTACAGCGTTGGCCACGGCGGTGAACACCTCGGCGCGATGCCAACCGAAGGTCTTGACCCCGCTCGAACTCCCGTGCCGGGCGAGCAGCAAAGCGCCCAGTCCCATCACCATGGCGACCACATCGGTGAGCATGTGGCCCGCATCGGCGATCAGCGCCAGCGAGTTGACGGCGATTCCGACGGTCAGTTCGACCGCGAAGAACACGGAGATGATGACTGCCCCGGCCACCATCGGCCATAGTCGGCGCTGGGATCCGTCGTCAGCGGCGCCGTGCCCGGCGTGACCGTGGCTGTGCGTGTGGCCCATCGTGTCCCTTCGCGGTCAGTGGACCCCAAATATATGCATGACCACGCATGCATCGCAACTGTCAGCGCAGCGTGGCAATCGCCGAGACGCGGGAAAGTCCACACACCATCAGCAGATCGACGATTGTGGAACGGATCTGCGCCAAGATCACCGTCTCCGACAGCGCACTGCCCTCGACCAGTTCGGGCTTCGAACGACGGGCGATGCTGCGCAACACCCTGGCCGCAGACGCCGGGTCGGGTTGCTGGCCGGGATCGGCCAGGATCATGTCGTTGACCACCTCGAACGCGTGCGCGAGGCTGACGATGAGTTCGACGATCTCGAGCTTGATCGGCTCGTTCTTGTCCACCGCGCTCGCCGCCCGACGTGCCAGCACCCGAACGTTTCGCACCGCATTGTCGATCGGATCGGCAACGGCGGTGATGCGTTCGAGGCGCGATCGGCTGTTCCAGTACAGCGGGGAGATGACACTGATCTCACGCCCACCAGAGATGTCCGACCGCATCGCATCGATCTCCGGCTGAGTTCCGCGCGCCTCTTCGAGCGCCTCGAGCAGCAGGTCGCGGTCCATTCGGCGCAGTCCCTCGGCCACATCTGCGAGCACATCGGACACCGTGGCGAGCACGCCGGCGGCGTCACGGCGGGCCCGCAGCACCGGATGGGTGGGGACCACCGCGACCACCACGATGGCCACCACACCGCCGATGAAGGCGTCGATGACACGGTGAAACCCGTCGACCCCTCCTGGCGGCAGCAGCGTTGCCACCAACACCGCCGAGCTCGCGGCCTGGATGGGCACCAGCGGACCCCGGTCGAGCACGATGGCCACCACCATCGCGATGGCGACGACCACCACGATCTGCCAGGTACCGGAGCCGATGGCAGCGATGATCAGATCGCCGACGGCCACTCCGACGGTCACACCAATCGCCACCTCGAGGGCGCGGCGCCACCGCTGCCCGAGTGACAGGCCCAGGGAGATGACCGCGGCGATTGGAGCGAAGAACGGTCGCTCGTGGGCGAACACCTCGGTGGCGAGGTACCAGGCGAGGCCGGCGGCCAGGGAACACTGGAGGATCGGCAAGATCGCCACGCGCAGCCGATGCATAGGGGCGCGGACGCGGGCCGGCAACCGTTCGCGGGCGAACACCGCGCGAACAGTCAGCAGACGGCCGCCCGAGCCGCCGGTGTCAGGCGAGTCCGAGCTCGCCGGCGGCTGCCGGGTCACTTTCGTTCAGCAGATCGAGGCAGCGCCTGTACTCGTCTTCTTCACCGATGGTCTGCGCCGCCCGGGCGAGCACGGCGACGCAACGCAGGAACCCGCGATTGGGCTCGTGGCTCCACGGCACGGGGCCGAACCCTTTCCAGCCGTGCCTGCGCAGCTGGTCGAGCCCGCGGTGGTAGCCGGTACGTGCGTAGGCGTAGGCGGTGATGGTCGCGCCTTCGTTCATGGCGGCTTCGGCCAGGTATGCCCAGGCGATCGAGGCGGTCGGGTGCTGGGCGGCGACCGCAGCCGGGTCGGAACCGTTCAACAGGTCCGATTCGGCTTCGTCGTCTCCGGTCAAGAGGGTGGGCTGAGGGCCGAGAAGATCTCCGAACGACGTCATCAGACCATTGTCGCAGCTCTCGATCGGGTGCGGGCGACCCCTCCGGCCGCCAGTTCATTCGATAGGGTGGGCGCGACGCTGCGCGGGGGTGACTGTCCGAAGGTCGGCCGGGTTCCCGTGCACTGTGAACAGTGTCGGTCGAGGAACAGGGCTGGGTGGATGTCACATCCTGACGATGAAGGCAATTCTGTTGTACGGAGGGCCTTTTCGGCAGTTCGTAAGCTCCGCGAAGGAAGATCGGGTAGCGGGGCCGAAGCAGTACGACGCCCCGGTGCATCCACAACATCTCCCGCAGGGCAGGAAAAACAGGGGGGTCTGTTGCCGCAGCGAAGGTCCGATGGCGAATCGCCACAGGGGGCCGTCGACGATTCGGCCGACAGTCTGGTGACCGAACCGACGGGCGCAACCACGGAGTCGACATCGGACACCGGTGTCACTCCCGCCGAGCGCCCGACATCCCCCGCCGAATCCCCTGCCGAGCCGGAGGCTGATATCGCGGCTGACGACCGTGCCGACGCCACAGATGCAGATTCCTCCGCCATCCCCGACACCGCCGAAACAGCAAACCAGGATCCGGTGGTCGACGCCGTGGTCAACGAAGCTCCGGCTACCGAGGGCGAGGAGAGCTCCGACCCGGCCGTCGAATCGGCAGAGGCCGAGGATGACGTCGACGTCCCGGCCCCGGCGGAGGACCAGCCCACCGCTGGAGACCCGACCACCGTGTCGGATGAGGCCGCCGCGTCGGACGAGCCCGCCGATACGTCCGGGGACGACGAGCGGCCTGCCGATGCGAAGGACAACAGCGCACAGGTGGTCGATCCGCACACCGATGAGCCCGTTGCCGATGAGCCGGTTGCCGATCAGACAGCCGACAGTCAGACGGTCGAACCTTCCGTTGAACCGGCGGCGCAGGATGCTCCCGAGGCGCCTGTACAGATGACGTCTGATCGTGCCGAAGCCGAAGCCGACGCCGAGGCCGTGCCGGCAGACGAGCAAACCGTCGCAGACGAGCAGACGGTGCCAGCAGAGACGACCGGCGCAACCGACGAGATCGTGCCGGACGAGAAGGCCGCGGCGGGCGAGAAGGCGTCGCGTCAGGACACTGGTGGGGAACAGCCCGGCGGCGATCCCGCCCCGGCGCCCAGCGAGGCCGTGACCGCCCAATTTGCCGCGGTCCCGGCCGTTTCCACGTCGAAATCCTCGGCATCCCAAGCCGCCTCGACGTCGAAGGACGAGCCCGTCGGATCACCCGCCGACGAGAACGAGACGGAGGTGATGGCGGCCGCTGCGACCCCTGCCGACGTCACCGACCAACCGACGGAGCGGATCAGCACCACGAAGGCGGCGTCGTCGTCGTCGTCGACCAATGCGAGCACAGGGTCGCCGTCGAGCACGGGGTCGCCGTCCGCGCAGGTGCCCGATTGGAAAGCGGAACCGGCGGCGCCGCAGTACATCCCGCCTGCAGGTGGCGCCCAGCAGAATCGAACCGGCGGCGGACCCAAGAAGTCGCGGAAAGGTCTGTGGTTCGCTCTCGCCGCACTAGTCCTGATCGCAGCGGTGGTCGCGGCGGTCATCGCCGTTGTCGCCTCCGGAGACGACACGAGCGAGGTCCCTGCAGACGTCGCGGCCGCGCGGGCACTCGAATACACCACCGCTCTACGTGACGGTGACATTTTCACTCTCCGACAGATCACGTGTGGCGAAGCGCAGCAACGCTTTACGAGCATGTCCGACCAGGAGTTCGCCGAGGATCACCGAATTCAAGAGGAGAACAACGAACTGGTCGGCGTCGACGGTGTCAAGGCGTCGAAGATCGTCAACGATGGCAACGGAGCCGTCGTAGAGGTGATCGCCTACAAGACACTCACTCCTGACGAGAAGCTCGACGTGGCACTGACACTGAGCAAGATCGACGGGGAGTGGAAGGTCTGCAAAGCCTGATCGGACTGTGACAACGGGGCCTTCTCGGTCGTTCGGGCGTTAGGCTTGGACGGTGCCCTCACCGCAGGACCGGCCATCACCACCTCCCCATCACCGTGTGATCGACGCGGCGACCATCCCATTGCGTTCGCAGCGACCCCCGGGCCCCGTTCGACGTAGCGGGTTCGAGGCGCCGCCTCGACCGAGCGACACCGCGGCCCGACCACCGCAGCCGCCTGGCCGCCCATGGCAGCCGTCGGCGCCATACGGCGTCCGGGCGCCGGCGGCCGCTCCTTTCCAGGACCGTCCTCAGATGCCGGTCGAGCAACAACAAGCCGCTCCGAGGCCAGTGATCGTTGCCCCGGCCCGGATGACAACAACGCAGCGACCGCACCGCCGGGTGGATACCTCGGTCTTGTGTGCCGCCGCTGCGTTGATATTGCTCGGACTGGCGGTGCTGGTGGGTATCGCGCTCTGACCCACCGGAACCGCTTACCCGGTCTTCATCTCGGCCCTCAGGCGCTGATGGACTTGCCGACCGACTTGAGGTCGGTGCAGGCCTCCACCACACGCTCGCTCATCGACGTCTCTGCCTTCTTCATGTAGCTACGCGGGTCGTAGACCTTCTTGTTGCCCACGTCGCCGTCGACCTTGAGGACGCCGTCGTAGTTCGAGAACATGTGGCCGACGATCGGACGGGTGAAGGCGTACTGGGTGTCGGTGTCGACGTTCATCTTGATGACGCCGTAGCTCAGGGCTTCCTCGATCTCGCTCTTGAGCGAGCCCGAGCCGCCGTGGAAGACGAAGTCGAACGGCTTGGATCCGTCGGCCAGACCCAGCTTCTTGACGGCCACTTCCTGGCCGGTCTTGAGCACCTCGGGACGCAGCTTGACGTTGCCCGGCTTGTAGACGCCGTGCACGTTGCCGAAGGTCGCGGCCAAGAGGTAGCGGCTGCCGGAGTCGCCCGCACCGAGTGCCTCGATGGTGGCCTCGAAGTCTTCGGCGGTGGTGAAGAGCTTGTCGTTGATCTCGTTCTCCACGCCGTCTTCCTCGCCGCCGACAACACCGATCTCGACCTCGAGGATGATCTTCGCGGACGCGGCCTTGGCCAGCAGGTCCTTGGCGATCTCCAGGTTCTCGTCCAGCGGCACCGCACTGCCGTCCCACATGTGCGACTGGAACAGCGGGTTCTGGCCTGCGTCGACACGCTCCTGCGAGATGGCGAGCAGCGGACGCACGTAGGTGTCCAGCTTGTCCTTGGGGCAGTGGTCGGTGTGCAGGGCCACGGTGATGCCGTACTTGGCGGCCACCACGTGCGCGAACTCAGCCAGCGCCACTGCACCGGTCACCATGTCCTTCACACCGAGACCCGAACCGAACTCGGCGCCACCGGTGGAGAACTGGATGATGCCGTCGCTGCCCGCCTCCGCGAATCCTTTGAGGGCTGCGTTGATGGTCTCCGACGAGGTGCAGTTGATCGCGGGGAAGGCGAAACCGCCCTCTTTCGCCGCGTTGAGCATCTGTGCGTATTGTTCGGGCGTTGCGATGGGCATGTGGCCTCCAGCCGAGGTTCGGTGATCTTCGCTGACCAGTATTGCAAGGACCGTCTGCGCCGGTGAGCACCCTCCCGCCGTACGGCACATCGCCGCCTGGCGGGACCCGGCAGCAACAACCGGTACCCTTGGGTCCCGTGATGGAGACTGTCCTTGCCCAAACGACCGACGTGGCGTTGATGCCTGGGTTCTTGGACCCGATCAATCTCCTCAATTCCTTCGGGACCTGGATGCTCGGTGGGCTGCTGCTCATCGTGTTCATCGAGTCGGGTCTGTTGTTCCCGCTGCTGCCCGGTGACTCCCTGCTGTTCACGGCCGGATTGATCGTGGCCGCCAAGTCGAGCGAGATCGAGCCGTTCGCGCCGCTGTGGGTGTTGCTGCTCACCATCCCCATTGCCGCTTTCCTCGGCGATCAGGTCGGCTATTTCCTCGGCAACCGGTTCGGATATTCGCTGTTCAAGCCCGATGCGCGGGTGTTGAAGAAGAAGTACATCGATGAGGCGCACGAGTTCTTCGAGAAGCACGGCCCCATCACCATCTTCCTGGCGCGATTCGTTCCCATCGTCCGTACCTATGCGCCACTCGTAGCGGGTGCAGCCCGGATGAAGTACTCGACGTTCCTCGCCTACAACATCGTCGGAGCCATCGCCTGGGGTGCGGGCGTCACCCTGCTCGGCTACTTCCTCGGCCAGATCGAGTTCATCCAGAAGAACATCGACATCATCTTCCTGATCATCGTGTTCGTCTCGGTCCTCCCGATCATCACCGAGCTGTACAAGCGCTGGCGCGGCCGCGATTCTCAGAACTCAGGCGATGCTGTGGCAGATCCCACCACCGCCCCTTCCGATACCCCGAGCTGACCCCGCCCCGCCGCTTGGACACCCAAACGCAGGCTTTGTGTCCCGTTGCAGGCGTTGTAGCGCCTGCGTGTGGTGGCAAACCCTGCCTGTGCTGGATCAGATGATCCCGCCTGTTCGAAGGCCGTCGCGAAGTAGGGCCCGGAACCGTCTCCGGTCCTGAAGGATCTTCCAGTCCCAGCGAACGACGACAAAGCCATGACGGAGCAACCGATTGTGGCGTTCGCGTTCGGCATGCCAGGACGCGTCGGCTTCCTGGCCGTCAGCTGTGTACTTGCCTCTTCCGTCGAACTCGCCGATGACTTTCCCGTCCCAGTCGAAGTCGCTACGCGCCAAAAAACTCCCCGCCGGCGAGAAGAACTCGTGCTGGAGCCGCGGTAGTGGGATGTCACCCATCTCGATCATTCGCGCCCGGCTCAAGGACTCTCCGGCGGTCTCGGCTTTCTCGTCGGCATGGCCGAGCGCGTTACGGAAGTTGGCGATGCCTCTGCTCCCGACGAGACGAGCCGCCAGACCTTCCAGCTGGGCTCGCGGTACCCCGCGACGGAGTCCGCAATCCACCACGGTCAGCGCACCGGCAAAGTCGGAAGCGCACGCCACGTCCGCGACCGTTCGAGCCATCGACGTGACCCGGAACGAACCCACCTCCACGATGTCCTCGTCGATGCTGAGCCCATCACCTGCCCGCGAGCTGTTGCTGGGGATGGCTGCTTCACTGTGGAGAACTCGACCTGTTCACCACGTACGCAGGGTTTTCGGCAGAACGCAGGCACTGCAACACCGGCGTCTGAACACAAAGCCGGCAGATTTGTTGAAGCCGACTACCAGGCCTGACCCAGGTCGGCATGTTGCCTGATCCAGGCATGCATGGCGATACCGGCAGCGACACCGGCGTTGATCGAACGGGTGGAACCGAATTGGGCGATGGAGACGGTGAGGTCGGCGTGGGCCTGGGCGTCGGCGCTCACTCCGGGTCCCTCTTGACCGAACAGCAGCACACATTCTCGCGGGAGGTCCGCGGTCTCGAGTGGCACCGACCCCGGGGTGTTGTCCACGGCCACCACGGCCAGCGACCGCGAGCGAGCCCATTCCATCAGGGCACTCACCGAATCATGATGCAGCACATGCTGATAGCGGTCAGTGACCATGGCGCCGCGCCGGTTCCAGCGTTTGCGTCCGACGATGTGGACCGCGGCCGCTGTGAATGCGTTGGCAGTCCGCACCACGGTGCCGATGTTGCCGTCGTGCCCGAAGTTCTCGATGGCCACGTGGAAGGGGTGGCGGCGCGCGTCGAGGTCGGCAATGATGGCCTCGCGCGTCCAATACCGGTACGCATCAACAACATTGCGCCGGTCACCGTCGGCCAGAAGCGTCGGGTCGTATCGTGGATCGGTCGGCGGCTCGGTGCCGTATTCCTCGGACCACGGGCCCTTGCCGACCACCGGCTCGCCCCACTCGGTGGGCCCAGGCTCGGCGGTGGACTCGTCCAGGCTCACTCAGGCCAGGCCGATGTCGCTCAACCCGAGCAGCGACCGGTATTCCACACCTTCGGCCGCGATGATGGCGTCGGCTCCCGTGGCGCGGTCCACCACTGTCGCCACCCCGACAACGGTGGCGCCGGCGTCGCGTAGGGCACGCACCGCGGTGAGCGGTGAATTGCCGGTGGTGGTGGTGTCCTCGACCACGAGGACGCGCTTGCCCACGATGTCGGGCCCTTCGATCTGCCGTTGCATCCCATGGGCTTTCGCGGCTTTGCGCACCACAAATGAGTTGATCGGCCGGCCGGGAGCGTGCATGATCGCGGTCGCCACCGGGTCGGCGCCGAGGGTGAGTCCGCCGGCCGCTTCGAAGTCCCAGTCGGCGGTCAGTTCCCGCAACAGCATCCCGATCAGCGCAGAGGCCTCGTGGTGCAAGGTCGCTCGCCGGAGGTCGACGTAGTAGTCGGCCTCGGCACCCGACGACAACGTGACCTTGCCGTGGACCACGGCGATTTCCTTGACGAGTTCGGCCAACCGCTCACGCGCCACCGGCGTCGCGTCGGCGCCATCACGATCGGTCACGGTCACTGTGGTCCTCCGGGTCGGGGGCTCCCCGGCGGACCGGGCTGGCGCGGTATCGGTCCTGACGTGCGTACGGGCGGAACAGGTCCACGGGTGACAGGCCCGGCACTTCGGGTCATCGGGCCTGATCCCTCGTTGCGACGGATCGGGCCGGCCTCGCGGGCGTGAGCCCCCGATTCGGTCCGCGGCCCCGGATTGCGCTGCGGTCGTGGCAGATCCTCGCGGCGAATGTTCTCGGTACGGGGGTCGGCCAGGCCGCGACGCGCACGCCCGGTGGGACTCGACGGGTCCCGCGGGTCAGGCGTGCTCTGCGGATCGACGACGGGCGGCAGCACCCGCAACAGGTCGGTGAAGCGACGAACGGTCTCCAGAGCGACGTCGAGACGTTCGGGGTCGTTGGTGATCGGCATCGACCCGAGCGACCACGCGCCCTCGTTCCAGAGGATCTGGATGTAGTCCGGAGCGTTGGTGGCCAAGGCGACCATGCGGCGATCACACACGCGGCGGGCGACATCGAGGTGACTGGAGAACATCACCCTCTTACCCATCGCGCCGAGCAGTTCGACATCGTCCTCGGCCGGCGCGAGAGTCTTCTCGTGCCGCAGATCGATCGTCACGTTCGATTCGGTGGTCCGGCGGATGGCCACGATGGTGGCGGTCTCGGCAAGGTCGAAGACGACGGTCTCTTCGCCGTAGTAGCTGCCGTAGGCCAGATCCTGAACCTCGATGTGGTCGGGCACATCCATCGCCGCCCGCCCGAACTCCGATTTCAGGGCCGGATCGGAGTCGCGGTATTTGAACCCGTGCTGATCCCCCCACACTGCTCGTTCGCGGCGAACCCCGGTCGTCCGCTTACGGTCGAGCCACAGCAGAGCCAGGGCGCCGGCCAGCGCGAGGGCGGCGATCAGGAAGTAGACGGCAGTCATCACCGGTCAGCTTACCGTGGGGCGTCCGATTCGATACGCAGGCGAGGTTGCCGAGACCCGCACTCGCCCAGCGGGCCCCGCGGGGGCGTCAGTTCTCGGGGATGGAACCGGAGACCCGGCCGTCCACGATGAGGTCGGCGATCATCGTGCCGTCGACCTTCACCATTCGGACGACGACCAGGTCACCGACGTCGAGGACGCTGAGCGAGCTGCCCTCGGTGGACTGCACGTGGGTGTCCGGACTGAGGATGAAGTGTTGTTTGCGGCCGTCGGCGGTGTGGACGTCGAGGGAGTCGGAGCCGATCTTGTCGATGGTGCAGAGCACCACCTTCGAACGTTCGGTGCTGAGGGCCTCGGGAATCTCGTCGGTTGTGGTCTCGCCCGACAGCACTCCGGCCTGACTCGGCGGTTCGCTCGGGGTGACGTACTTGATCTGTGTCGACGCCTGGCCCTGATCGCTGCGCTCGGCTCCGAGATGGACGCAATAACCCAGGGCCACGCCTGCAACCGCCAGGCCGGCGATGCACAACAGCGTCACGACCCTTGTCGAACGCGGCGTGGAATCAGTCACGTGTCCGAACATAGAAGCCGAGTCTGAGATCCGTCTGTGAATAGCGACAGCGGGGCCTGACTTGTCACCTCTGTCAGGAGTTTTCGCGTGCCCTGACGTAGCCGGCCTGCTTGTCGACCACGTTCATCAGCGGTTCGCCGGCGACGTAGTGCTCCAGGTTCTGCAGAAATTGACCGGCCAGTTCATCGCCCCACCCGACCACATCCCCGCTCATGTGCGCCGAGATGTGCACGTTCTCCATCTCCCACAGCGGGTTCTCGGCGGGCAGCGGCTCGGTTTCGAACACGTCGAGCGAGGCGGCTCCTACCGATCCCGTCCGCAACGCGTCGATGAGCGCCGTCTCGTCGACCAACTCCCCTCTGCCCACGTTGACCAGGTGCGCGGTCGGTTTCATCGCGGCCAGTACCGCGGCGTCGATCATGCGGGCGGTCTGAGCGGTGAGCGGAGCGATGGCGACCACCACGTCGAAGTCCCCGACGTAGGAAGTCAGGTCCGCGGTGGCCCGCACCACACCGAAGTCCGGGTCGTGCGCACGTTCGGTGCGACCCGCTCCGCTGACCTGGAGGCCGGCTGCCCGTAGAAGGCGGGCAATGGCGCGTCCGATCCCGCCGGTCCCGATGACGAGCACCGAACGTCCGGCAGTCCGGGTGGTGTCGCGGCGGATCCACCGCTTCTCCCGCTGGAGGGTTTTCGACAGATGCAGCTGCTTGTCCTCGGCAAGGATCGAGCCGAGGACGAACTCGGCGATGGGCCCGTCGAAGATCCCGTGGGCGTTGGTGACGGTCACGTCCGACCGGCGCACGTCATCGAACAGCATGGCGTCGACGCCTGCGGCACAGACATGCACCCACCGGAGGTCATCTGCGGCCGACCAGTTGTCCCGTAAGGCCGCGGAGAAGAAGTCCCACAACAGCAGAACGTCCGCACCGTCGAGCGCCGCACCCAGATCTGCGGTGGTGCATTCACGCACGGTCGCGATGCTGCGGATCTGCTCCAGGTTGCTGGGCGGGGCGAGTCCTTCGCGACCCAGGAGTGCGACCACCGGTGGTGTGTTCGGCGTTGCCATGGGCCCAGATTAGGGCAGCCCGGCGGAGCATCCGTCGGCGACTGTCCAATTGTTGACAATCCATCAATCTGCCGTCACCGTGTACCCATGAGCCGCGCCACCCTCAGCCCTGCCCTGAAACAAGCCACGCCGGTTGTCGTCGATCACGCGAAGGGGTCGTGGATCCACGGCACGGACGGCCTCGACTACCTCGATTTCACCACCGGCATCGGCGTCACCAGCACCGGGCACTGCCACCCGAAAGTGGTTGCCGCAGCCCAGGAACAATGCGGCAAGATCATTCACGCGCAGTACACCACCGTGATGCACAAGCCGCTGCTCGAGTTGACCGACAAGCTCGGTGATCATCTGCCCACCGGGCTCGACTCAGTCTTTTACGCCAACTCCGGATCCGAGGCCGTGGAGGCCGCGGTCCGGCTGGCGCGGATGGCCACAGCGCGACCGAACATCGTTGTCTTCCAAGGCGGTTTCCACGGCCGCACCGTCGCTGCCGCGACTCTGACCACCGCCGGAACCCGTTTCTCCGCAGGCTTCTCCCCCTTGATGGGCGGCGTGCACATGGCGCCCTTTCCGTACGCCTACCGGTACGGATGGGACGAGCAGACAGCGGTCGACTTCGCACTCCGCGAACTCGACTACCTGTTCGCCTCACGCGTCGCCCCCGATGACACCGCTGGCTTTCTCATCGAACCGGTGCTGGGTGACGGCGGATACCTGCCCACGCCACCGGCATTTCTCGAGGGACTCCGCGAACGCGCCGATCGATACGGCATCGTCCTCATCCTCGACGAGGTCCAGGCCGGCGTCGGGCGCACCGGCAAGTTCTGGGGACATCAGCACACCGACGGCCTGATTCCCGACATCCTCATCACAGCCAAGGGCATCGCCTCCGGGTTCCCGATCTCGGCCATCGCGGCACCCCGCGACCTGATGGCGAAGGCGTGGCCGGGTTCCCAGGGCGGCACCTATGGCGGCAATGCGGTCGCCGCGGCCGCGGGCGTCGCGACACTCGAGGTGATCGCCGAGGAGAACCTCGTCGACAACGCGCGCATCCGGGGCGATCAGATGCTCCGCGGACTTGCCGAATTGGCTCCGAAGTTCCCGCAGATCGGCAACGTCCGCGGGATCGGCCTGATGGCCGGCATCGAATTCGTCGATGATGCGGGCGCGCCCGACAGTGTTTCGGCAGCCGCCGTGCAGCAGGCGTGCATACCCGAGAAGCTGCTGACGCTGACGTGTGGACCGATGGGCAACGTTGTTCGCCTCATCCCCGCCCTGGTGATCTCAGAAGACGAAATGGCCACGGGTCTGAACAGATTCGAGGCCGCCTTGACCGCGGCACTGGGATAGCGGGGGTGATGGACCCCGAACTGTCCGGCTCCCGTGTCGCCACTGATCTACAAGCGCTCGGGCTGAGCGCCGACGCCTCGTCTCGCCGTCTCACCGAATACTCCTACGACGCCTCGAACTACCGACTCAAGCCCCTCACGGTGGTCTTCCCACGGGACGATCGCGAGGTGGCCGCAGTGGCCGCCTACTGCCACCGGCACCACCTCACGCTCACCGCCCGCGGTGGCGGAACAGGCATGGGCGGCAACGCGATCGGGTCCGGCGTGGTGCTGGACTTCTCGCGGCACATGAACAGGCTCATCTCCGTCGATCCGCACGGCAGGACCGCGGTGGCGCAGGCCGGCATGGTGCTCACCACGCTGCAGCAACAAGTCGCGGCCCGTACCGACGGTGAACTGACCTTTGCACCGGACCCCTCGAGCCAGTCCCGGGCAACCGTCGGCGGGGCCATCGGCAACGACGCCTGCGGCAACCACTCGGTGCGCCACGGGCGCACCACCGACCACGTCGAGGCAATGAACCTGGTCACGGCCGATGGACTGCGCCTCACCGCATTCCGCCACGGGTTGAGCGCAACCGACCCGTCCGACACCGAAGCGGTGGCCCGGGCAGCCCAACTGGGTGCGGCGATGCGCGAGCTGACGGCGGCGAACATGGCCATACTGCGAACCGAGATGGACCGGATCCCACGACAGGTGTCCGGCTATCATCTCGGTAAGTTGCTGCCCGAGAACGGTTTTGATGTGGCCCGCGCCCTGGTCGGCACCGAAGGCACCTGCGCGATCGTGGTCTCGGCCACCGTTCGACTCGTGCCTGCGCCCACCAGTGCGCTGCTCCTCTGCCTCGGCTACCGCAGCGTGGTGGACGCCGCCCGCGACGTACCCACCCTGCTCGAGTTCAAGCCCTCGGCCATCGAAGGTATCGACGAGCGCATCGTCGAGACGATGCGGGCACGTCGAGGCGACGACTCCGTGGTGGGCCTGCCACAGGGAAATGCCTGGCTGTACGTGGATCTCGACGAGGAGAGCAGCTCGAACGTGCCGCAGGCGGCGCAGGACCTTCTCGACAAGCTCTATACAAACGGGCGACTGGTGGACGGCCGGACCGTGCCCGACCGCCAGCAACGGGTCTCCCTGTGGCGTATCCGGGAAGACGGCGCCGGATTGTCGTCACGGCTGGTGGCACCCCAGCAGGTGAACCCCGAAGACGGTGGTGACGGTGGCAGCTACGAATCCTGGCCCGGCTGGGAGGATTCGGCCGTTGCCCCCGAAAGGCTGGCCGACTACCTGGAAGGGTTCACCGCATTACTCGACCGCCACGGACTGACCGGTGTCATGTACGGACACTTCGGGGCCGGGTGCATGCATGTCCGGATCACCTTCGACCTCCGCAGTGCGCAAGGCCGAGCGGTGATGAGGAAGTTCTGTCATGACGCCGCCGAACTCGTTGTGCGTCATGGCGGTTCGCTGTCGGGCGAACACGGCGATGGCCGGGCCCGCTCGGAGTTGTTGCCCCTGATGTACTCACCGCAGATGATCGAGGCCTTCGGTGCCTTCAAGCGGATCTGGGATCCGGCAGGCATCCTCAATCCCGGCAGCATCGTCGATCCGGACCCGATCGATGCGAATCTTGTGCTCGCCGATGTGCCCAGCCGCGTGTGGCGCACGAGTTTTGATCTCGGCACGCCCGGGACCCGTGGCGATGGGCAGCCGGGCCTGGACCCCTTCGTGCACGCCGTCCAGGGGTGTATCGGTGTCGGCCGCTGCCGGTCGGATTCCGGTGGCGTGATGTGCCCCAGCTATCGCGCCACCCGCGACGAGAAGGACTCCACGCGCGGCCGGGCCCGTGTGCTGCAGGAGATGGTTCGCACCGCACCCGACATCGAATCTGGCTGGCGCGACGAGGATTCCCGCGAAGCGCTTGACCTGTGCCTGTCGTGCAAGGCGTGTTCGACCGATTGCCCGGTGGGCGTCGACATGGCCACCTACAAGTCCGAGTTCTTCTCCAACTACTACAGGCGGCGCCTGCGACCGCTGTCGCACTATTCGCTCGGCTGGATGCCTGCCTGGCTGGGAGCCGCCACGGCTCTGGCCCCCGTCATCAACAGGATGCTGGCGGGCCGCCTCGCCGGTCCCGCATCCCGGGCCGGCGGGCTTGATCCGCGACGCACCATGCCCGCCTTCGCCACCCGCAAACAGGTGCACACCGCGATGGCCGGTCTACGCACCGACCCGGCGTCCGACGTGGTGCTGTTCGTCGACTCGTTCACCAAGGCGTTCCGGCCACACGTCGCCGGTGCCGCGGCGCGAGTCCTGGAATCGGGAGGCCAGACCGTGAGCTGTTCGGCCGACCAATGTTGCGCGCTCACCTGGATCTCCACCGGGCAACTCGATCACGCGCGAAAGGTGCTGACCCGTACCGCCGCTGCTCTCGACGATGGCACCGACCGGCCGATCGTGGTGCCTGAACCGAGCTGCGCCGCCGCACTGCGCAAAGACCTCCCGGAGTTGGTGCACAGCGAGGTCGCCCGCCGGGTGGCTTCACGGATCCGGAGTTTCGCCGACGAGGTCGGTCACCTACTCGACGACGGATGGGAACCACCCGTGCCGTTGCCCGCGGACGTCGTCGTGCAGACCCACTGCCACGAGTACTCGGCGTTCGGGCCCACCGTGCAGCAATCGGTCCTGCGCAGACTGGGGGCGACCAAGTTCGAGCAGGCCGACGGATGCTGCGGTGTGGCAGGCAATTTCGGATTCGAGAAGGGTCACTACGACGTCAGCATGGGCGTTGCCGAACAGGCGCTCGCCCCAGCGCTGCGTGCCCGGGACCAATCCACACCGGTCCTCACCGACGGATTCAGTTGTGCGATGGCCGTTTCGCACCTCTCTGCCACCGACGACACCGTGCCGGCCGTCGAGTCGGTCCACCTGGCCGAATTACTCGACCCGGCCAATTCATCCGAGACCACCGAGGAGGTTCGACCATGACGACATCCACCGTCACACCCGCCGCCCAGAACGCCGAACGGCGTGCCCGGGCAGCCGAGCTGATCGCTTCTCTGCCCACCGGCCTCTACATCGGCGGAGAATGGGGCCCGGCAACAGACGGCGCCACATTCGCGGTCGAGAACCCCGCCACCGGTGAGGTCATCGCCCACGTCGCCAAGGGTGCACAGGCCGATGCCGCTGCGGCCATCGAGTCGGCCGCGGCAACCCAGAAGAGCTGGGCAGCAACACCGCCGCGCGCACGCAGCGACATCCTCCGCCGGGCATACGAGTTGATCCTCGAACGACAGGAGGATCTGGCGTTGATCATGACCACCGAGATGGGCAAGCCGCTGGCCGAGGCGCGAGGTGAAGTGGCCTATGGCGCAGAGTTCTTCCGGTGGTTCTCCGAAGAGGCGGTCCGCATCGACGGTGGTCACACCACCACCGGCGACGGTGTAAACCGCATCCTGGTGACGAAAGAGCCGGTGGGACCGTGCATCCTCATAACCCCGTGGAACTTCCCACTGGCGATGGGCACCCGCAAGATCGGGCCGGCGATCGCAGCCGGCTGCACCATGGTGTTCAAGCCTGCCGAACTCACCCCGCTCACAACGCTTGCCCTCACCGAGATCCTCACGCTCGCCGGCTTGCCTGCCGGTGTGCTGAACGTTGTCACCACCGACGACCCCGGTTCTGTGGTGGAGACATGGATGGACAGCGGTCTGGCCCGCAAGGTCAGCTTCACCGGATCCACCCAGGTCGGAAAGTTGCTGCTGGAGCAGGCATCTCGGACCGTGATGCGCACGTCGATGGAACTGGGCGGCAACGCACCGTTCATCGTCTGCCCTGACGCCGATCTCGACAAGGCCGTAGGCGGCGCGATGGTCGCCAAGATGCGCAACATGGGTGAGGCCTGCACGGCGGCCAACCGAATGTTCGTGCATCGCAGCGTGGCCGATGAGTTCGCCAGGAAGCTGGCCGAACGGATGGGCGCGCTGAACGTCGGCAACGGCGCGGACGAGGGCACCCAGGTGGGGCCGCTCGTCGAACGCAAGGCCGTCGACAAGGTCCGCATCCTGGTCTCGGACGCGGTCGAACGAGGGGCCACCGTGGTGGTGGGCGGTGAGGAGGGTGCCGATGCCGGCTACTTCTACCAGCCGACGGTGCTCTCGGGTGTTGACCCGCGCTCTGACCTGATGGGCACCGAGATCTTCGGGCCGGTGGCACCGGTCATCCCCTACGACACCGAAGAGGAGGTGATCGAGATGGCCAACAACACTCCGTGGGGGCTGGTCGGCTACCTGTTCACCCAAGACATCGATCGTGGACTGCGGATGTCGTCGGCACTCGAAGTCGGAATGGTGGGTCTCAACACAGGTTTGGTCTCCAACCCTGCAGCACCCTTCGGTGGGGTGAAACAATCCGGATTGGGCCGCGAAGGCGGCCGGGTCGGGATCGAGGAGTTCCTCGAGATCAAGTATCTCGCCATACCGAGGACCTGATCAGACCGGCAAACCGCGAACGTTCACCGAAAGGTGTGAGGACACAGTATGTATCTCGGATCGCAGCTGTTCACCGACGCCGAATACGAGCAGCGGCTGGCGGCTGTCCGCAAGTTGATGGACCGGCAGGGGCTGTCGGCGATCATCGTCACGGACCCGGCGAACATCTTCTATCTCATCGGGTACAACGCGTGGTCCTTCTACACCCCACAGATGTTGTTCGTACCGATGGACGGCGACATGGTGTTCTTCGCGCGCGACATGGACGCTCGCGGTGCGCATCGCACCACCTGGCTGCCCGACGAGCAGATCGTCGGCTACCCAGAGAGCTACATTCACAGGCCCCACGTGCATCCGTTCGATTGGGTGGCATTCGCCTTGCGGCAGCGTCATCTGATCGCGCCGGCGTCACGAGGTGGCTCCGTCGGCTTGGAGATGGACTCGCACTTCTTCTCCCCCAAGGCGTATCGGGCGCTGTTCAACGCGATCCCGGAGTGGAAGCTGGTGGACTGCTTCGAGCTCGTGAACTGGGTGCGGTCGGTCAAATCGGATGCCGAGGTGCAGCTGATGCGACAGGCGGGCATGGTGTGCTCGGAGGCGATGCGCGCGGCCATCGACACCATCGACATCGGAGTGCGACAGTGTGATGCGGCAGCGGCGATCTCGCAGGCGCAGATCACCGGTACCGATCAATTCGGCGGCGACTATCCGGCCATCGTGCCGATGATGCCCACGGGCGAAGCAGCCGACACCCCTCACCTCACCTGGCATCAGGGCACTTTCGTCGGTGGCGAGGCAGTGGTGGTCGAGCTGACGGGCGCCCACAACCGGTACCACTGCCCTCTCGCCCGCACCGTGTCACTCGGACCGGTGAACAAGGATGTCGACTACGTTGCCGGAGCCACCGCAGAGGGCCTCAACAACGTTCTCGACGCCATCGCACCGGGGGTGCCGACGCGTGAGCTCGCGTCCACGTGGAACTGGACCCTGGCCAAGTACGGACTCGAAAAGCCCTCTCGGCTCGGCTATTCGATCGGTATCGGCTACCCACCCGATTGGGGCGAGCGCACCATCAGCATCCGGACCGAGGACGAGACGATCCTCGAAGAGAACATGACATTTCACATCGTCTGTGGAATGTGGATGGACGGCTACGGATTCGAGTTGTCCGAGTCGGTGCGGGTGAGCGCGACCGGGGTCGAGACGTTCACCAGCTTTCCGCGAGACCTGATCCGCAAGTGACCTGATGAGAAGTGAGAGGTGACCGCATGACCGCAACCGATCTGTCCCACTCCAGCCGCACCTTCCCGCTGGCCGGCCGGGCCAAAGATCTGGTCGGGTCGATGATCGACTCGTCGACGTCGCTGCTCGCCGCACAGAAGCACGACATCGTCCGATTCGCCATGGGTTCGCCCGCCGACGAGGCGGTACCCGCCGACGAGTTCCGCGAGATAGCCGGCAGCATCCTCGACCACACGTCGTTCACCTACGGCGCTTCCGAGGGCGAGCCGCGTCTGCTCGATCTACTGGTCGAATACCTTGCCGGCACACCTGATCCGGCCTCCGAGGACCGACTGGTCATCACCACCGGCGGTATGCAGGGACTCGATCTGGCCTGCAAGTTGTTCGTCGACCCCGGCGACCTGGTGATCGTCGAGTCGCCCACGTACACCAACGGAAGCGCCACCGCCCTGTCGTACGGGGCTCAGCTACTCGAGGTGCCGGTGGACGACGAGGGGCTCATGGTGGACCAGCTACCGGATCTGGTCGCCCGAACTCATCGAACCCCCAAGGCCATCTACACCATCCCCAACTTCCAGAACCCGAGTGGCGTCACCTTGTCGCTGGAACGGCGAATCGCGTTGCTGGAGTTGGCCCACAAGTGGGGCGCGGTCATCATCGACGACGATCCGTACGCGCTGCTGCGGTTCTCCGGCGAGGACATCCCCACGTTCCGGACTCTGAGTCCCGATGACCCGCTGCTCTTTTCGGTCCGCACGTTCTCGAAGATCCTCGCGCCGGGATGGCGCGTCGGATGGGTGGACGCCGACCCCGCTCTGCGGCAACTGCTGATCAATGGCAAGCAGGCGATGGACACATGTACCAACGTGCCCAACCAGCACATCGTGGCCGAGTACATCTCGCGTGGTGGGTTGGAGGACCATCTTGTGATGCTGCGCGACCTGTACCGCATTCGTCGCGACGCGATGATCGCCTCCCTGCACACACATCTGGGCGATGAGGTGGCCACCACACATCCCGAGGGTGGCTTCTTCCTCTGGGTGACATTGCAAGGGAAATATGCCGGCATCGACACCCGCGAACTGTTCGAGATCGCACTGGCCGAAGGTGTTGCGTTCATTCCGGGCCCGGCGTTGTCGCCCGGTGGCCACTACCGAAACGCGCTGCGACTGTGCTTTGCATCCAGCACACCCGACCGCATCGACGAGGGCGTGAAGCGGCTGCGTACCGCACTGGATCTGGCACTGGCGGCATGACCGAACGGTCTGTTCTCGAGCTGATCGGCGAGCCTGAGTTGGTGGCACTGACCTGCTCGCTCATCGACGCGGGCGGCGAGAATCCCGGCGGTACCGAGCAACAGACTGTCCAGGTACTCCACAAGGCCTGTGACGAACTCGATTTCATCGTCGACAGCTGGGAGGTGGCCCCGCGCCGACCGAACTTCACTGCGACACTCCCCGGTACCGGCAACGCACCCGGTCTCATGATCCTCGGCCATTCGGACGTGGTACCTGCCGGTGACGGATGGACTCGCGATCCGTTCGAATCCACGGTCGAAGAGGGGCGGATCTACGGTCGCGGCGCCACCGACATGAAGGGTGGCCTCGCGGCGGCCGTCATCGCGATGGCGGCCTTATCGCGGTCAGGATTGAAGCTACCCGGTCCCGTCCAATTGGTCTGCACCGTCGACGAGGAAGACCTCGGCATCGGCATCCGCGATTTTGTGACCCGGAGCGATGGATCGAATCGATTTGCCGGCTGCGTCGTCGCCGAACCGACCGACCTCGAAACCGTGATCGCCTGCCGCGGAGCCTCTTACCTCGAGGTCCGGGTGACCGGACGGGCCGCACATTCGGGTCGCCCGGCAGATGGCCGCAACGCCATCGACGCCGCCGCCGCGATCATCGACCTCGTCCGTGCCGACGCCCGCCGACTTGCGAGCTCACCAGACCCGCTCCTCGGCTCGGGAACCTGGAACACCGGGCTGATCGAAGGCGGGCAGGGCATCTCGGTGGTCGCACCGCATGCGACCGTCAGCTTCGACCGCCGGCTGATGCCCGGGGAAGACGCCTACGCTGTGGCCTCCTGGTTACGCGGCGCCATCACAGAAGCGGGCATCGACAATGACGGCATCACAGTGGACGTCGAGGTGACGATGTCGATGCCGGGTTTTCAGACCGCCGTCGACAACCCATTGGTCACCGAGGCCGCTCGCGCCATCGGCGACGCCGGTGGTCATACCGAGATCACCGGCTGGACCGCCGCGTGCGACGGCGGCTTCATCAGCCGGGACCTCGGGATACCTGCGATCGTCCTGGGCCCCGGCGGTCTCAACGATCAGGCACACCGTCCGGACGAATCAGTCTCGATACACGAATTGGTCACCGCCGCAAAGGCTTACGCACTGATGGCGCTGCGCCTGCTCTGAGCGGCAAGCGGTCACGATCGTCCCCGTGGACGCCGCCAGAGGGTGAATAGCCCTCGACGGCGTCCCACGGGCCCGATCGTGGTGCGTCAGTTGTTGTGCACCAGCTTCTTCTCGGCGTCGGTTTCCTCACCTGGGATGTCGGTGCCCCGAATCGAGAAGCCTGCCGTCTCGCGCAGGAAGGGCAGCGCGATCATGCCGATCACACACGCGAGCATCATGTAGCCGGCCGGGAACAACTCCCAACCCTCGTTCTCGGTGACCGCGTCGTTGATCAGCGGCGCCGTGCCGCCGAACGCCGCCGTGGCCACGTTGTAGGAGATGGCGAACCCGGCGTACCGCACCTGCGTGGGGAACATGGCCGGGAACGTTGCCGAGATGGTCGACAGCTGCGGGATGTACAGCAGCCCCAGCACCAAGAATCCGACGATGGCCCAGCCGAAGCCCTGCCCCATCAGCCAGTACATCGGCAACGCGAACACGAACAGACCGATCAGCGAACCCCACCACATCGGTTTGCGGCCGATCTTGTCCGACCAGGCACCGAAGAACGGGATACACGCCATCATCGCCAGCTCGCCGATCAGGATGACGACGGTGCCGGTGGTCTCGCTCATGCCGATGGTGGTCTTGAGGTAGGTCGGCTGGTAGGCCAGCAACGTGTAGTTGGCCACGTTGAGCGCGATCACCAGGCCGAACATCACCAGGATGGGCTGCCAGTAGTTGGTGAGCAGATCCTTGAACCGCGTCCACGCGGTGCCCTCGATCTCATCCTCTGCTCGAGTTCCTTGAAGACCGGTGTGTCTTCCATCTGATTTCGCAGATACAGACCCACCAGCCCCAATGGCAATGCGAGCAGGAACGGGATGCGCCAGCCCCAGGTCTCCATCTGTTGGTCGCTGAGCGCCAGTTCGAGCAGCAGCACAACGGCGGTGCCCATCACGAACCCGGCGAGTGTGCCGAACTCGAGGAAGCTGCCGTAGCGGCCGCGCTTCTTGTCCGGCGCGTACTCGGCCATGAACGTTGCCGCTCCGCCGTACTCGCCTCCGGTGGAGAATCCCTGGACCACCCGGAGGGCGATCAACAGGATCGGCGCCCACACACCGGCGACCGCATGCGTGGGCAGCAGTCCGATGAGGGCGGTGGCGCCGGAGATGAGCAGAATGGTCATGGCCAGCACGGCTTTTCGGCCGATCCGGTCTCCGATCGGACCCCAGATCATGCCGCCGAGCGGTCGGAGCACAAATGAGATCGCAAATCCCAGCATCGTGCCGATGGTCCCGAGGTCGCCGGGAAAGAAAGCTTGCGTGAGATAGGTCGTGGTGGCGGCGTAGACGCCGTAGTCGTACCACTCGGTCGCGTTGCCGATGGCGGATGCGCCGATGGCTTTGCGTAAGAGTTTCTTGCCTTCCGGTGAATCCGGATCCGGAAATCCTGGTGCAACGTCTGAACTCGTTTTCGCGATGTTCGGGCTCATTGATACCCCCTTCAACTGAAGACGTCGGGCTCTGGTGTCTTCGAGGCCCACAGATTCCTGCTACTTCCGCGTTTTGAAAGCAGGTGACTAGGCGTTTGTCGGTGCAGGCCTCCTCGAGGGTGGTGGCCGCGGCAGGTTGCCGAAGCCCGTTCTATCTTCCCGGTGCCGGTCGGTCGACGGACACGTTCGGACTCGACGTTATCGCTGCGCCACCGAACTGAGATACGGCACCCGGTTCGGCGATGATTCGCCGCAACCCGTCCCGCATGTGGTCGACCATCAGTTCGTCGGCCGATTTTATGTCCCGCTGGGCAATTGCCGAAACGATGCGGCGATGTTCGGAGATCCGCTCTTCGGCGGATACGTAGGTGCCTCGCATGGCCCCCAGACACATCCGCGTCTCGACGAGAATGGTCTCGTGCAGTCGCGAGAGCCGGGGGCTACCTGCGAGTTCTACGAGTTCGTGGTGAAATGCCATGTCCGCGTCCGCGATCTGCGGACCGTTGGGGTCGTCCGCGTGCCGCTCCATCTCCTCGACTGCGGAGGTGAGGACGTCAACGGCGTCGTCGGGGCGGCGCAGGATCACCTGTTCGAGTGCAGCGCGCTCGACCGCGGCCCGAGCGACGTACATGTCCCTGATGTCGTCGTCGTCCATCGTGATCACGAACAGACCGCGGTTCCGGTAGCTGACCAGCAGTCCTTCCTGCGTCAACCGCTGCATGGCTTCGCGCAGTGGTCCGCGGCTGACGCCCAAATCTGCGGCCAGGCCCGATTCGGTCAGTTGCGAGCCTGGAGGAAAGTCGCCTTTGGCGATGGCTGCACGCAGTTGACGGGCGATGATGGCCGGAGTCGACTCCTGGACCAGGGGTTCGAGTACCCGAGGCCTGGCCACGCGCCCGCGCGCACCGCCGGACTTCTTGATCTCATCGGACATGAGTCACTGCACCCAAACCCCTCGCGTTCCGTCTTCGTAGATTGTTGACAATCTACCGCAACGGCGGGCCCACACAACCTGCCTGCCGGTTTTGGCGGCGACGGAGCACCCGGGTCATTCAGCTGCTTGCGCTGATCGCCAGCCCCACGGTGCCCTTCTTGCCTCTGCGCAGCAGGCTCCCCTTCACCGTGACCCATCCGAGAAGCCCGTACTTCTTCTGCACCACATCCCTGGCGTGATCGCTGCCCGGCGTATCGAGGATCTGGGCTGTACCGGACACGGGATCTCCATACGTCTGCTTGCCTCGCACGTCGCACGCTTGGACCACCACGGCCGGGTTGCGGCGCAACCGCTTCACCTTCCATGAATCGGTCACTGTCCACATCAGCAACTTGTCGCCGTCGAGCGCTGCCCACAGCGGCGAGGACACCGGCGTCCCGTCTTTACGGAACGTGGTCAGCTGCACATATTTTGCGGTTCCTGCCTGCCCAAACGGTGTTGCCATCACATGCCCTTCGTCGTCAGCCCCTGTCCGCAGATGCTACGCACGCCGATGACAAACGCCGGTCGAGGCGGTCACATCAGGAGGGGCCGGATTACGAGTAGAGACGAGATGACCAAGATCTGTGTGGACATCACCATGTCACTGGATGGGTACGCGACGGGACCTTCCCCAGGGTTCGAGCAGGGGCTCGGGGTCGAGGCCCTGCACCACTGGGCGATGGCCCACAAGTCCGACGTCAACGAGCAAATCCTCGCCGGTCGATACGAGGCCACAGGCGTGGTGATCATGGGCCGACGCACCTTCGACGCACCCGACACCTGGAACGACGACGTCGGGCATGGGGCTGCGCGCAATCAATCCACCCGACCTCAGAGTATTGTTGTGAAGCAGGATGTTTGAGAATCCGCGACTCCGACACGGCTTCACATTCGTCACCGGCGGACCCAGAACCGCACTAAACGCCGTCCGGGAGTCGGCCGACACCCGCGGACATCGTCGTCATGGGTGGCGCTGACGTCGCTGATCAGTTCCTGCGCGCAGACCGGGTGGATGAGCTGCGCCTGCGCATCGCGACCGTGATACTCGGCGCGGGCACCCCGTTGCGGAAGAACTTGTCCCACGTCGAACTCGTGCAGACCGACGTTGCGTCGACTCCACATGGCATCCGTGCGACGTACTCGATGAGAAGCGGTGAACCGCGGGTATGACCTGGAAGACCTGAGCTGGACGATGCACCTCGACAAACCGGCGCCAAGCTCGCGCCCGGCAGATCTTCGCAAAGAGTTCATTGTTCGAACATGTGTTCGACAAATAGTCGATTTCACGGTAGACTGGAATCAGTTGATCGAGGCCCGGGGGGACCAACCGATGACCGATACCACTTCTCTTGATCCACCGTCGACGCCGGTGTTGATGGGTCTGTATCGAGACCTGAGTTCTGTCCTGGACCAAATAGCGGGCGCGTCTTCGTCTGATCTTGACGACGCGGCGGTGTGCGAGCTGGCACGAATGAACGAGAAAGCTGTTCGCGCCCTTTGTTTTCAAGGTTTACAACGGCTACTCGAAGTGTCCGATCGGGGCGCATTTCGCAAAGCAGGGCATCCAACATTGCACCGCTTCGTGATGAGTGAGTTGCGGGTTACCCGCGGCGATGCATCGTCACGGTTGAAGGCACTGGATGCCGTCGCCCGGTTTCACTCCCTACAGGGCGAGGTACTGCCGCCGAAATGCCCTGCCGCAGCAGAAGCATTGGCAGAGGGAGCAATTGGTCTCGCGCACATGGATGTCATGCTTGATGTGCGCAAACACATCCCCAACAAGGTCGCACCCGAGGTACTCGACGTTGTCGATGCGTGGATGGTCGACAACGCGCGCACGATGAATCCGACTGATCTGATCCAGTGTGGACGCGGGGTGCTGGCGCGGGTCGATCCCGACGGCACACTGACCGATGAGCAGGACCGCAAACGCAATCGCGGGTTGAGTGTGGGCGAACAGGGCGCAGATCTGATGGCCAAGATCACCGGCACCCTCGATCCGCAGACGCTGGCACTGTTCAAGACCGTGCTCGATGTGTGGGCTGCCCCAGGCATGAACAATCCTGATGACCCCGATTCTCCGGTCGGAGCCGTCGACGATCCGGGCCACCACAAAGCACTGATCGAGTCAGCCGCCCACCGCGACACCCGCACCACCGCACAGCGGCAACACGACGCGTTCAAAGCAATCTTGCGCACTGTCCTGGAGTACAAATTTCTGGGCACGTCCCATCGTGGGTTGCCGGCCCAGGTGATCATCACGATGACAAAGCAGCAACTCGACGACGTGGCGGGCATCGCAACCACCGCGTCGGGGGTGGATCTCCCAGTCAAAGACGCTCTCGAACTCGCCGCTCGCTCAGACAAGTCGTTGGCTGTATTCGCACATCACTCGGCCGAAGTCCTGTACTTCGCACGGGCGAAACGCGTTGCCCAGCAAGGTCAGCGGTTGGCGTTGTTCGCCGCCTACCGTGGCTGTTCGCACCCGGGCTGTCGCCAACCAGCCACCTGGGCCGAGATCCATCACGTGAACGCATGGATTCTGGGCGGCCTCACCAATGTCGATGAGCTGGTGCCGGCCTGCCCCGCCCATCACGCGATGATCGGCGATCGCCCTGACCAGTGGCAGACCGTCATGATCACCGAAGGCACCGACGCGGGCCGTGTCGCCTGGATCCCGCCGGCATACGTCGATCCCGATCAAGTCCCGCGGATCAACCGGGCCAACCACGTGGGCGAAACCATTGATGCCGAGTGGACCCAGGTCATCGCCACCCGCGACGAAGCGCTCAGAGAACACGAACATCGGTTCATGCGGCAGAGCCATTCACAGCCGCCAGACCTCCCGCAAACAGACCCGGTCGGCGGGGACGACGAGGGCTGACAAGTCACCACAGGTGGGCGGGTGTCGGCGGTTTGCGCCGGACACGAGGGGGTAGTCTCCGCAACAAGTTTCTCGCAGCGCAACGAGAGGGCAAATCATCATGCCGACAACAACCCCACTGCCTGCTGTGTCGACGCCAGGCGTCATCCTGCGGCACGGAAACGTCTGCACGGACGCTCAATCGTGAGCACCACCGAGAAGAACACCGGCGGATCGGCCACGTCGGCGACGTTGGGCACCAGCCTCAAACCCAGGCACATCACGATGATCTCGATCGCGGGCGTCATCGGTGCCGGCTTGTTCGTCGGGTCAGCGAATGCGATCGAGAAGGCCGGGCCGGCAGTCATCATCTCGTACGCGCTTGCCGGGACACTTGTGGTGCTGGTGATGCGCATGCTCGGCGAGATGGCCACGGCCAATCCCAACACGGGTTCCTTCTCGGTCTATTCGCACCGCGCCTTGGGGCGCTGGGCGGGCTTCTCCGTCGGATGGCTCTACTGGTGGTTCTGGGTGCTGGTGATCCCTGTGGAGGCCACCGCGGCTGCGGGGATCTTCAGCAAACTCATCGGCGGCGAACAGTGGATCTGGGCCCTCGCCGTCACACTGTTGCTCACCGCCACCAACCTCATCAGTGTCGACAACTACGGCGAATTCGAGTTCTGGTTCGCTTTGATCAAAGTTGTTGCCATCATTGCGTTCATCGCGATCGGCGTGGTGGCGATCCTCGGCTTGTTCCCGGGTTCCGAGACCAGCGGGGTCAGCCATCTCTGGGAGCCCGACGGCTTCCTTCCGAACGGATCCACCGCGATCATCTCGGCCATGTTGGTGACGATGTTCTCTTTCATGGGCACCGAGATCGTCACCATCGCCGCGGCCGAATCACCCGACCCGGAAAAGGGCATCACACGCGCGGTGAACTCGGTGATCTGGCGTATCAGCATCTTCTACATCGGTTCGATCTTCGTGGTGGTGGCCCTTGTGCCCTACAACCAGCTCGATGACGGGTCGTATCAGACAGTGCTCGAGACGATAGGCATTCCCGCGTCAGCGCAGATCATGGACGTAGTGGTGCTCACGGCAGTCGCGTCGTGCCTCAACTCCGCGTTGTACACCGCATCACGGATGTTGTATTCGCTCGGGGAACGGCACGAGGCTCCGGCCGCGGTCAAGAAGTTGACGGCCAACGGGGTGCCGTGGGTGTCCGTACTCGCGTCGATGGTGCTCGGGTTCCTCGCAGTCATCGGCAACTACGTCCTCCCCGACAAGATCTTCGGCTACCTGCTGGCCACCAGCGGCGCAGTCGCGCTGTTCGTGTACCTGTCCATCGCAGTGAGCCAACTGGTACTCGGTAAGTCGATGCGAGCCCGCAATCAGGTTCCCGCCGTGAGGATGTGGCTGTTCCCCTACCTCACCGGACTGGTCATCGTATTCATCGTCGCCGTGCTGATACTGATGGCGTTCGACTCCGATCAACGCGACGCCATCACGTTGTCGACCATCTCGGCGGTCATCATCGTGGCCATCGGTGTCTGGATGCAAAAGCGGCACGGCGATCGCGGGTACGACGCCCCGGATGCGGCGAAGGCCGCTGCACCTGGTACCTCCGGATCCGAGAAGTAGTTGCCTTTCAACCCTACGCATCCTCATCGGGCCGGCGTTGTACAGGACCCCCACCTGATCACATCCCACGCGCCGCGAGTTCTTTCGACGTCGCCCAGGCCGCGATGTCGCCGCGTCCAATGGCCACCGCAAGAAGTTCCGGGAACGCATCGGGTGTGCATGCAAACGCCGGAATCCCCATGGCGGACAGAGCCGTTGCGATGTCCCGGTCAAATGCCGGCGCACCCTCGTCAGACAGGGCCAGCAGCACGATCACCTGGATGCCGGCCGCTGTCATGGCAGCGACCCGGGCCAGCATCTTCTCCCGGAGCCCACCTTCGTAGAGATCGGAGATGAGGACGAAGATCGACTCGGCAGGCCGGGTGATCAGCCCCTGGCAGTAGGCGATCGCCTGGTTGATGTCGGTACCACCGCCGAGTGTTGCGCCGAACAAGACGTTCACCGGATCTTCCAATTCGTCTGTGAGATCGACGATGTCGGTGTCGAACAGCACCAGAGAGGTCTTTACCGACCGCATCGACGCCAGCACCGAACCGAAGATCGACGCGTACACAATCGACGACGCCATCGATGCCGACTGGTCGATGGCCACGATGACGTCGCGACCCAGGTGCTGGGCTCGTCGTCCATGCCCCACCAGGTGCTCGGGGATCACCGTTCGGTAATCCGGTTGATAGTGCTTGAGATTCCTGGCGATCGTGCGGTTCCAGTCGATGTCACCCGGTCGCGGGCGATGCGTGGTTGCCGCGCGGTTCAGCGCACCGGTGACGGCCGCACGTGTCTGGTCGGCCACTCGGCGCTCGACGTCGTCCACCACCTTGCGGACCAAAGCGCGCGCCGATGCCTTCGACGTCTCCGGGATCGCCTTGCCGAGCCCGATCAGTGTGCTCACCATCTCGATGTTCGCCTCGACGGTATCCATCAACTCAGGCTCGGCGAGCAGCCTGGTGATGCCCAGACGTTCGACGGCGTCCCGCTGCATCACCTGAACCACGTTCGAGGGGAAGTACTTTCGGATGTCACCCAGCCAGCGGGCAACCGACGGCGCCGACCCGCCCAAGCCGCCCCTGCGCGAACGGTCCGACTCGTAGAGGGCGGCCAGCGATCGATCCATTCCTTGCATGTGCCCGGGATCGGGCGTCCCGAGCGGCTCATCCGCCGCAGTGCCCACCACCATTCGCCACCGTCGAAGCCTGTTGTCTTCCACTGGGTCTGATTCATCAGGAGACATCAGAGCCCTCCTTCGCCGCCGGCGGTGTGGGCTGCGGAGCAGACAGTCCGAGCAGCGCAGCGACAACGGCGACAGCGGGCGCCGCACGCTCCGGGTCGACCGACGACGGAGCCGCCACCTGCACCACACCTCCGCCGATACCCTTCACCGACTCGGCGATGTTGCGACGGATTCCGGCCTCGAACACACTGAACGTGCGCCGGAGCAACGGGACCAGCTCGGTGAACTGCTCGTCGGGCAGTCCGGCCAGCCAGTGGTCGATGACGGCCAGCAGCGACCGATCGTGCACCAGCAGCAGGCCTCCCCCACCGATGAAACCGTCGATCCAGGCAGCCTTGTCCGCGGGCACAGCACCCACCGAGAGCGCACGATGCAACCGCGTTGCCGCCTCATCGCCGTCGATCTCCCTGGAGTCGAGCAGGATTCGGACGATGCGACCGACCAGAGAACCGTGCAGATCCCGCCGGTCGGCGAGGCCACGGAGCACGCCACGCCAGTTCGCTGCTTCTTCTCTGGCCACCCCACCCTGTTCGAGCAGCGCAGTCACCTCGTGCACCTGATCGATCAACGTCCGGAACTCGGCGGCAGCGTCCGCGCCGAGCCCGGTGATAGCAGCGGGCAGTCCCGCACAGACCCGGACCAGCAACGATGTGGTGACGTCGGCAAGGGCGCTGATGTCGGTGCCTCGCACATCGCCGTAACGCAAGGCCCGCGACAGGGCAGGCAAAGCACTCATCAGATGCTCCACATCGCGGTCGAGCGCCGCGCGGTCGCGTAAAGCGTTCAGCACCTGGCTCACCGCGTCCGGGAGGTCGGCAAGGAGCGCCTGCTCGAGCACGGCGGTGACCCCGGACAACCGGGATGCCTTGACCGCACGTTCGATCAGCCGGTTGGTCGCGGCAGCCTCCACCGTGGTCCCCCACGCCGATGCGACCACGATGTCGACCGCGAAGTCGGGCTTCCACGCGACCAGCCAGCCCTCCTTGAAGGTGCCCGAACCGCTGACCTCTTCCGAAACGCCCCAGTCGATCGACAAGGCCGCAAGCCGATGCAGCAGAACCGACTTCGCTAGATCAGGAGGTCTGCGCAGGTCCAACACGAGCTCGCGCACCATGGGTTCGATCTTGAGCCGGGCCGAACGGGCAACAGCCCGCAGGTCCGCTTCCAAAGGTACCGTCGGGGCGTCCGTGGGCGTGGACCCCAACTGCTCGCCGATCACCAGCTCGTCGGTGATCAGTCGCATCACCGTGTCGTCGCCGTCGCACATCACCGCCTCGGTCGCCTCGCTCACCTCCGCGAGCCCCGGCAGTGGTCGCCGGCGAAGCGTCGACAGACTCTCGGCGAGCCGGGCGGCCTCGATGATGTGCGCAGACGAGATCGCGATGTCTCTGGCGCGCAGCAGGTGTGCGACCTTGATCAGCCACCGGGTGATCACGTCCTGATGCTGTGTGAACAGGTGGTGGTACCAACCGGGCGACACCACCCCGGCGCCGTAGCCGGAGGCGAACGCCAGTCGCGAATGCGTCCATGGCACCCACGCCAGTTTCACCCGGACCTTGGGAGTGCCGCGCAGCACCTTCGCATCCGCTGTCGCAGGCGGCAACTTTCCCATCAACGCCGGGGCGTGCCACGCTCCACAGATCACTGCAACCTTCTGCACGCCTGGCTCTTTGACCGCTTTGCGCAGCACCTGACGCATGTGCGCCTCGCGTCGTTCCTCGTGCAGTCGTTCATCGAGATCGCCCACCGCCGGAAGTTCGTCGCGCAACGCGCTCATGGCCTCGGCAATGGCATCAAAACCTCCACCGTCCGAGCGGGTTTCGATGACGTCATCCCACCATCGTTCCGGATCGTCGTACCCGGCCGCATCGGCGAGCACTCCGATGGGATCGGTCCGTACGGGGGCACCCGCGTCGAGCCCACCCGGTTCGGCCAGGTCGAGGGTGAGGTCATCGTCCGCCGGCTCGGTCCCACTCCGGCCACCACCGCTGTGGGCCAACACCATAGACGCAGGGAGGTCACAGAATCGGACCGGCCGGGCATTGTCGACGGCCCAGCGCATGGCCTGCCACTCGGGAGAGAACGCAGCGAAGGGCCAGAATGCCGCGACCGCAGGTTTGGTTACCGCATACGCGAGGATGGCGACAGGCGGCGACATCTCGTCCGACCCGACGAAGCCCACAAGTGGGTCGGCATCCGCCGGTCCTTCGATGAGCACGATGTCCGGGTCGATGCGCCTCAACTCGGCCAGGACCCCACGGGCCGATCCCGGCCCGTGGTGCCGTATCCCGAGCACGTAGGTGCCCGGGCCAACATCTTCGGGACGCCCGGTGTCGAGCGCCTGCGGTGGCGTGGAGCCGGTACTCAGTTCCGACACCGCCGTCAAGATCCGACCTCTCGGCACGCGCGGTAGAAGTCGGCCCAATCCTTGCGTTCGCGCACAACGGCTTCCAGGTATTCCGTCCATACCACCGCATCGGCGACCGGGTCTTTGACCACGGCGCCCAGGATGCCGGCGGCAGTGTCTGAGGGTCGGAGCACACCGTCGCCGAAGTGGGCCGACATCACCGCACCGTGCGTGATCACCGAGATCGCCTCGGCCGTCGACAAGGTGCCGGACGGCTGCTTCACCCGGGTCCGGCCGTCAGCCGTGAGACCCGACCGCAGTTCGCGGAACACCGTGACCACCCGGCGGATCTCGTCGGACGCACTCGGGATCTCCGGCAGTACCAGCGTCTGCCCGAGGGCTTGGACGCGCTGCGTCACGATCGCGACCTCCTCGTCGGCGGTCGCGGGCAGTGGCAAGACCACCGTGTTGAAACGACGACGAAGAGCCGACGACAGATCGTTCACACCGCGGTCCCGGTTGTTCGCGGTGGCGATCACCGAGAATCCCTTGGCCGCTTGCACTTCGGTGTCGAGTTCGGGTATCGGTAGCGACTTCTCCGACAACACCGTGATGAGCGCGTCCTGTACGTCGGACGGGATGCGGGTGAGTTCCTCGATGCGTGCGATCTTCCCTTCACGCATCGCGGTCATGATCGGTGACGGAACCAGCGCCTGCTCACTCGGGCCCTCGGCCAGCAGTCGGGCATAGTTCCATCCGTAGCGAATCGCTTCCTCCGGAGTACCGGCGGTGCCCTGGATCAACAGGGTGGAGCGGCCGCTGATGGCGGCCGTGAGGTGCTCGGACATCCACGTCTTGGCCGTACCGGGTACCCCGAGCAGTAGGAGCGCCCGGTCTGTCGCAAGTGTCGCGACCGCCACCTCGACCAGGCGCCGGGGCCCGATGTACTTGGGAGAGATCGTCGTCCCGTCGTCCAGCGTGCCGCCCAACAGATAGGTCACCACCGCTGCTGGGGACAGATTCCAGTGTGGTGGCCGGGGCCGGTCGTCGGTGTCGGCGAGCGCCGCCAGCTCGTGCGCATACAGTTGCTCTGCATGTGGTCGCAGGATGTCTGTGTTCACCGTGGACGCATCGTTTTCTGTCACTTCATCTCCTCGGTGATCGCGGCACGCAGGATCAGCGCCCACTTGAGTGGTTCGAGCAACTGGGGCCAGCCGCCCTTCATCCGGTCGGTGACCGCATCGATCTGTTCTATCCAGCGGTGACCCGGTCCGACGGGGAGGCCCGTTCGCAGGTGATCGACCAGCCCACGCCAATGCCAGAGTTGCGTTCCCGAGCCCGTGATCGCCTCTCGGAGAACGAGGTTGAGGGCTGTCGCGGCGACCTCGTCCGGCCACGGCACAGGTAGGTGTGGCAGCACCGCTCCGGGCGGGCGTCGGTTGCGTAACCACCACACGGCCGCCTCACCCCGCTCTGCCTCGTCGAGCACTCCGACCAATCCGGGTTCGGCGCCTTTCCATCGATACAGAGTCCCAGCCCACCTTGCGCTGTGTTGCGCGACGGCGGCAGCGCTCCAGGCACCGAGGACGATGTCGGCGTCGTCATCGGCCACCGCCTCGACCAGAGACGCCGGATGTTTGCCGAAGATGTCCTCCCACAACGACAGTGGCGCTCTCTCGAGAACTTGACGGGCATGCCAGGCGCCCGCCCCTGTTCCCCGTGGCGGTGTGGGGTCGATCCCGTCACGGCGAGCGGCCTGGTCGGCACCCTCCGGCAGTGCCAGTGCGATACGCCACCGGCGGCCACCACCGGAACCCACCAGGACAGCGCGGGCTCGCTCGATCATCCGTTTCTGCAACCCGGAGTCGGGAATCTTGGTGAGCAGGCCGGCCGCGCCGGCCCGCACCGATCCCTTGCGGTCGTCGAGGGCCATCTCGAGAAATGCCTCGTCGGTGGACGACAGCCCGACCTCGAGCGCGCCGAGCAACGCCGCCCTGACGTCACCGGGCTCCGATGCCCAGGTCTCCTGAAGCCGACGCAGGGCTTCGGCCGAATCCGCTGTACGCCAACGACGCAACACCTCCACCCGCGTCGGTGTGTCCCCGAATGACCACACCTCCTCGACATCGACATCGGGCTCGGCAGCGAGATCACGGGCCGGGAGGATGCCGGGGATGTCACTGACATCGCTGAGCCACCGCCCCCGTTCACCGACCAGAACCGCTACTGCAGGTCTGATACGGACCTGTCTGGCGGTGCGTTGCAGCAGTGCCGGGATCATCGCCGGTGGCACTCGCAGGTCGCGGGCGGCCATGGATTCGATGGCCCAGGTGGCCAGCTCTTCACCGGAATCGAGTGCCTGACCGAGCAGTCCGGCAAGCCGTTCGTTCATCATCGGCCGGTCTTCGTCCGGTGCGGGCGCCATCGCGTCAACCTGAGGTCCGGCCGTCATCCCCGCCCGGACGGCCACCGTGTCGAGGGCCGCGATCGAGTAGACCGCTGCGACGGCGTCTCTGCGGTCGATCCGGCCCACCGGCTCGGCGATGGCCGGGTCGAAGTCGGTCATCTCGAGCGCTTTGCCACCCACCCCTACCGTGGCCGCGGACACCAATTCGTCCCAGGCGTTCATGCCGCGCCTGTCTGCTGTACCGAAAATGGTTCGGTTGCAATCGGATCGAGCCCTTCCGGTCCCAGTTCGCCGAACACCTGCACGGCATGGCCGCCGGAGATGGCCAGCAGGGTGTACCAGCGGTCGTCGGAGGTGTCGAGGCTCACCGACGCGCCGTCATCGTCGACGAGCAACCTGGCGCCTTCAGCGACGGCGGGGCGCCCGACGATGGCCACCGGATAGGTCTGCAACCAAGGATCTTTCGCTATGGCATCTGCACGGTCGGACAGTGCGGCCGTGACGGTGTCCCCGAACAACTGCACGCCCGAGCTGGTCTCATCCGGCGGCCTGATCCCGAGGTCGCCGTCGGCAACCAGCGCGCGCAGCGGGGGCGACCCCGGGTAGAAGTACAGCGGGCCGTCGAACACCATGCCTGCGAGAAACCGACCGTCGAGCCCGGCCGTGGTGGGCGCGAACGACAACACCACCGCGCGTCGTCCGGTGCCGCTGCCCCACAACCAGATCCGGCGGGTGATCAGCTGCTCATCATCCCGGTCACGGACGGCCACGATCTTCCAGGTGTCGCTCACGGGTGCGCTCGCCAACACGTCGGCCCGGGCAACCGGGTAGCCGACATGCCTGCGTACGTTGGCGGCCATCGCCGGCTCGAGGTCACGTAAGGATCGATGTGCCTGCACCAGCAACCGAAGCATCGCCAGTTCTCGGAGCAGCCGCTCGGGCCAGCGGGTGCCCGTCACCATCACAGGCAGCTCACGTACCCGACGGGCCAGGCCAGGCGCTTGCGCATCGACGAGTCGCGCCGCCACCGGATCGAAACGCCGGTAGGGATCCGCCTCCGCACCGGCCAAGCCGCTGCGCACCTGGTCATCGAGCCACATCTCGAACTCGTCCAGGCCGCCGGCGACGCGGAGTTCTCGCTCCTGTGCAGTGCGGGCCGCACGTTCGGGATCTTTCGGTTCCGCTCGGACCGGACGGGACGGCGCCGCGGCGGTTTTCGCTATACGCTCCTCGATCCACGGTCTGGCAAAGTCTGCGACCTGCGGTTCTTCGGGCACACCGCCCGCAGTCCAGAGCAACATCAGCCCGAGCGCATGTTTGCAGGGAAACTTCCGCGAAGGGCAAGAGCACTTGTAGGCAGGACCGCTCAGATCGACGATCGTCTGGTACGGATTTCTACCGCTGCCTCGGCAGAGCCCCCACACCACCTGGTCGGCGCAGCCCCGCGAGGACCACGGCGCCGATACGGAGAGTTTTCGGCCCGCCGCCTGCGAACCCGGGTCGGGGGCGAGCGCCAGTACCTGCTCGGCCCGCCATCGCTGTGTGCCCACACTTCCAACCAACCACAGAGCCCGGACAACCGCATCGACCGGGAGTTCAGAGGTTCTTGGCGACCTCACGGAATGTCTGATACGTGGCCTTCAGCGTGTCCGCCGCCACTGTCGAATCGGCCATCGAGCCGACCTGTCCGCACCGCCAGGTGTCGAGCGAGATGTGCATGAGCGACATGAACACCGACACGATCACCCGCACCCGCGCGTCGTCGGCCGGCACTTCCATCCGCTCGGCGACCTTGTCGCTGATGCTGCGGAACTTTCTGTCGCTGAGCTCCATTCCACGCGCATTAACCGCCGGCGCGTTCTGGATGATGCGGTTCATCGTCTCGAACCGTGAGAGGTCGATCGAGCCGACGGGGCAACGTCCACCGAGGATCTGCACCTGCGCGTTGATCAGCGCTTCGATCTCGTTACCGGTGCGTGGTTGCGCGTCGAGTGAGTCGGCCATGGCCACGATCATGTCCTCGGCCGGCGCGAGCACAACGTCCTCTTTGGTCGCGAAGTAGCGGTTGAAGGTACGAGGCGAGATGTCTGCGGCGTCCGAGATCTGGTCGACGGTGGTGGCCTCGAAGCCTTGTTCGTCACACAACTTCAGGGCAGCCGCGATCAGCCGATCACGGGTCTGCACCTTCTTGCGTTCCCGAAGACCGGCCCTGACCTGGCCAGTTGCGGCTTCTGCGAGTGTCACGTCCACATGATAACCCGGCGTCTCAAAAATTGCTGCGGAGCACGCCAATTGGCGATGTCCGCATTTTGTCACTTGACGACTTCTGTCTGACTCTGCCACTATTGCCGAGGACCCAATCACCCCCTCTTCAGATATGAGGATCTCGTGGCTTCACCCGACACCGTCATCTCACAGGATTCACCTGACAGCGGGCTCGCGAAAGACAGCGCGGCCGCACCGAAGTCGACCGGCGACTCGCGCCGATGGTGGGCGCTGGGAATCATCGCCCTCGCCCAGCTGATGGTGGTACTCGACGCCAGCATCATCACGATCGCCTTGCCCTACGCGCAGGTCGACCTGGACATCTCCGATGCCAACAGACAGTGGGCGCTCACCGCCTACACCCTGATGTTCGGCGGTCTACTGCTACTGGGTGGCCGAATGGCCGACTACCTGGGGCGCCGCCGGATGTTCCTGATCGGCCTGGCCGGTTTCGCCGCATCGTCGGCCATGGCCGGATTCGCCTGGGACGCAATGTCCTTCTTCGCCGGACGCGCACTGCAGGGTGTGTTCGCAGCCATCCTCGCCCCCGCAGCCCTGTCCCTGATCACCGTCACATTCACCGAACACCGTGAACGTGCGCGCGCCTTTGCCGTCTACGCAGCAGTGTCGGGCGGTGGCGCCGCGATCGGTCTCATCGCAGGTGGCGCGCTCACCGAGTACCTGTCGTGGCGCTGGACCATGCTGGTCAACACCCCGATCGCGATCATCGCGGCCATCGGTGGACTGTGGCTGGTGATCCGGGACATCCCCACCAAACGAACCGGTGGCTATGACCTCCCCGGCGCGATCACGGTGACCCTCGGCCTGATCAGCATCGTGTACGCGTTCACCAAGGCAGCTGAATCCGGTTGGGGCGCTGCATCGACCATCTTCTTCTTCATCGCCGGCGCAGTGTTGCTCTCCGTGTTCGTGGCGATCGAGATGCGCACGTCGAATCCGCTGCTGCCGCTCCGTATTCCTGGCGAACTCAACCGCGGTGGCGCCTACCTGGTCGCCTTCATCATCCCGACGGCGATGTTCGCGATGTTCCTCTTCCTCAGCTACTACTTCCAGAACACCCTCGGGGAGACACCGCTGCGGGCCGGAGTCCTGTTCCTGCCGTTCCCGATCGCTCTGATCGTGTCAGCGGGGGCGGCCAGCTCGCTACTGCCGCGCTTCGGTCCGCGCCCGCTGATGATCGCCGGCACCATCTCGGGGGTCCTGGGCTATCTCTACCTCGCCCAACTGGACTCCGACTCGTCATGGCTGACCCACGTGCTGCCCAGTGAGCTCCTGATCGCCCTCGGCATGGGTCTGGTGTTCGTGGCCATGCAGGCAGTGGCGCTGCACCGCATCGACGTCAAGGACTCGGGCGTGGCCAGCGCCCTGGTGAACACCGCGCAGCAGGTCGGCGGATCGGTGGGCGTTGCGCTACTGAGTACGATTGTGGCGCAGGTGTTCTCGAACGATTCCGGCAGCGCAACGAGGATCGGCGAAGACGGAAAGCCCGTCCCCGTCGATCCAGAGGCCTTCATCTCGGCCAGCATCCACAGCTATGACGTGGCGTTCTACTGGGGAGCCGGGTTCATGGCGCTGGCTCTTGCGGTCACCGTCTTCATGATCCGCATGAATCGGCACGCCCTGGGCGACGAAACCCAGAATGCCGCGGTGGTTGCCGCCTGATCTTCATCGGCCGGAGAACCGGGTCGTGCCCTCGCGGGCGCGGCCCGGTTTTTGCCGTCACTCCAGCGCCGCACAAGAATTTGCTCCACCTGCTGACGTTTGCTCCGATTGCAACCGGAGCGCACGCAGGCAGGTGGAGCGGACTTCGTAAGCCGAGGATCGGCGGGTGCGGCAGGCTTGACCCTGACACCGTGTCAGCCTGCAACGTGGGGATCGCCATGAAAACCATCGGAGAATTCGCCAAACTCGGCCGGGTGTCGGTGCGGATGTTGCGGCACTACGACTCGATCGGTCTGCTCACACCGCAGGTCATCGACCCCCACAGTGGATACCGGTTCTATGAGGTGTCCCAGCTGGAACGGCTCAACCGCATCGTCGCGCTCAAGGACCTCGGTCTACGACTCGAGCAGGTGCGCCGCATCCTCGACGGCGAGCTGACCGGTGCGGATCTACGCGCGATGCTGAGGTTGCGTCAGGTCGAACTCGAGTCGCAGATTCGTCAGGATCAGCACCGGCTCGCCCGGGTGGAGGCGAGGCTTCGACTCATCGAATCGGAGGACAGCATGTCAGAACCCAACATCACCACCAAGACGGTTGAACCGGCCACCACCATCGGCCTTCGGGCCCTGGCCGATAGTGTCACCAGCGAAGACATCGGTCCGGTGATCCAGCCGCTGTACCCACGGATCATCGAGGCCCTGGGCGCCGCAGGACAAACACCCATCGGACCGAGCATCGCCTACTACGCTCCGGCACCCGAACACTCACCCGACGCGGTGTGGGTACACGCCACCTTCCCGGTGGCCGCCGACTCCGTTGCCGGGCTGGAGACCTTCGACATCCCCGGCGGCGAAGTGGCCTCGATGATCCACCTCGGGTCGATGGATCAGATCGACAGCACCTACCAGACACTGAACCGGTGGGTCGGCGAGCAGGGTTACACGCTGACCGGTCAGGGTCGGGAGATCTACCTCGAGATGTCAGATGATCAGAGCCAGTGGGTCACCGAGGTGCAGGTCGATTTCGTGCGGTAGCCCCCCTGACAAATAATCGCTCCACCTGCTGACGTTTGCACCGGTTGCAACCGGAGCGCACGCAAGCAGGTGGAGCGAATTGCGTCAGCCGAGAACCAACGTCTCGCCGTCTGCGCTGGTGTTCACGGGCACTACGTCTCCGTCGGTGATGTCACCGGAGAGCAGCGCCCTCGCGAGCTGGTCGCCGATGGCCTGCTGAACAAGTCGACGCAGCGGTCGAGCACCGTACAGCGGATCGAAACCGCGTGTGCCGAGCCACTTCTTGGCATTGTCCGAGACCTCCAGGTGCAATCGACGCTGTGCGAGCCGCTTCTGCAACTGGCCAAGCTGGATGTCGACGATGGACACCAACTGCTCCTCGGTCAGCGAGTCGAACACCACCACGTCGTCGAGCCGGTTGATGAACTCGGGCTTGAACGCCGAGCGCACCGCCGCCATGACCTGATCCTTGTTGCCGCCTGCGCCGAGGTTCGACGTGAGGACCAAGATGGTGTTCCGGAAATCGACAGTGCGGCCTTGACCGTCCGTCAACCGTCCCTCATCGAGCACCTGCAACAGCACGTCGAACACGTCGGGGTGGGCCTTCTCGACCTCGTCGAACAGCACCACCGTGTACGGGCGACGCCGAACTGCTTCGGTCAACTGGCCGCCGGACTCGTAGCCGACGTAGCCCGGAGGCGCACCCACGAGCCGCGCGACGCTGTGCTTTTCGCCGTACTCACTCATGTCGATGCGCACCATCGCGCGCTCGTCGTCGAACAGGAACTCTGCCAGCGCCTTTGCGAGCTCGGTTTTGCCGACACCCGTGGGGCCGAGGAACAGGAACGACCCGAGCGGACGGTTCGGGTCGGCCACACCGGCCCGGGCACGGCGAACCGCGTCAGACACCGCCTCGATGGCCTGCTTCTGGCCGACGACCCGCGATCCGAGTTCGTCTTCCATCCGCAGCAACTTGGCGGTCTCGCCTTCGAGCATGCGACCTGCAGGGATACCAGTCCACGATGAGACGACCTGCGCCACATCGTCGGGACCGACCTCCTCCTGCAGCATCACATCGCCGTTGACCGCACCCGACTTGGCAGCAGCCGCGTCGAGTTCCTTTTCCAAGACGGGGATCTGGCCGTATCGGAGCTCTGCTGCACGTCCCAGATCGCCGTCTCGTTCGGCGCGCTCGGATTCACCACGGAGGTGCTCCAAACGTTCCTTCAGATCTCGCACCGCGTCGATGGCCTGCTTCTCACCCTGCCAACGCGCGGAGAGTTCGTTCAGCTTCTCGCGGTGATCGGCGAGTTCCTGGCGCAGTTTGTCCAGGCGCACCTTGGAAGCCTCATCGGTTTCCTTGGCGAGCGCGACCTCCTCGACCTCGAGTCGACGGACCACACGCTCGACTTCGTCGATCTCGACCGGACGGGAGTCGATCTCCATCCGCAGACGCGATGCCGCTTCGTCCACGAGGTCGATTGCCTTGTCGGGCAGGAACCTTGCGGTGATGTAGCGGTCGCTCAGGGTGGCGGCGGCAACGAGTGCGGAGTCCGTGATCCGAACACCGTGGTGCACCTCGTAGCGCTCTTTGAGCCCCCGCAAGATACCGATGGCGTCTTCGACCGAGGGTTCTCCCACGTACACCTGCTGAAACCGGCGTTCGAGAGCGGCGTCCTTCTCGATGTACTGGCGATATTCACTCAGTGTGGTGGCACCGACAAGTCGCAGCTCGCCGCGGGCCAACATCGGCTTGATCATGTTGCCTGCGTCCATCGCACCTTCACCGGTGGCACCGGCGCCGACGATGGTGTGCAGCTCATCGATGAACGTGATGACCTGGCCCGCAGACCCTTTGATCTCTTCGAGAACGGCCTTCAGGCGCTCCTCGAACTCCCCGCGATACTTCGCGCCGGCGACCATCGACCCCATGTCCAAGGACACAACGGTTTTGCCGCGCAGGCTCTCGGGGACGTCGCCGGCGATGATGCGCTGGGCGAGTCCCTCGACGATGGCGGTCTTGCCCACGCCGGGCTCACCGATCAGAACGGGATTGTTCTTGGTGCGACGGCTGAGCACCTGCACCACACGGCGAATCTCGGTGTCGCGGCCGATGACCGGGTCAAGCTTGCCTTCGCGTGCGGCCGCGGTCAGGTCGGTGGAGTACTTCTCCAGCGCCTGGTACGTGCCTTCTGGATCGGCAGTGGTGACGCGGGCGTTGCCGCGCACGGCCACAAACGCATCGCGCAACGATTGCGGAGTCGCGCCCAGGTTGGCGAGCAACTTCGCGACGTCGGAGTCACCAGTTGCCAAACCGACAGCGAGGTGTTCGGTGGAGACGTACTCGTCGCTCAATTCGCCGGCGAGCTGCTGGGCCGCCGAAACGGCTGCGATTGACTCGCGGCTGAGTTGAGGCGTGGAGCTGGCTCCGGACGCCTTGGGTAGCCGGTCGACCAACTGCTGGGCAGCGGTACGCGCCTGAGCGGGATCAACGCCGACCGCCTTGAGCAGCGGCGCAGCGATCCCGTCGGACTGATCGAGCAGCGCGACGAGCACGTGTGCCGGTCGGACATCGGGGTTGCCTGCGGCGGCTGCCGCCTGCACCGCGGCCGACAGTGCGGCCTGCGTCTTGGTGGTGGGGTTGAAACTGTCCACTCGTGCACCTTCCTTCGGTAATAACAAGCAGGTACGGGCTCCTAGTGTGCCCGTTCAGAAGGTGTAACGCACCAAGAGTTGAGTCTGTTCCGCTCAAGTAAAAGTTGTTGGGTCGGCCGTCTCGACACGGTGTGCTTTCATGGCCGACGTTGCGCCGTCCTTGTGACCGCGACCACAATTGTGGTATTTCTGATACAGAGATATCAATCTCGTTTCATTGCATTACAGGGCTTAAAAATAATAAGGGTCGGGAAGGACCATCATGCTGTCTGCCATCTTCTATTTCATCGAGTCCATCGACAATGCGCTTTGGGATTTCGCGGAAACCATCGTCACCGGCAGTGACGCCTAGGCCGATTCCGCTTCTCACCAATAGGCGACCGACTCGTCACTGGCCGTGTGCAGCCATACTGCACACGGTCAGCGCGCGCGCAGCAGGGCTTCTGGCGTCCCGCCAACACATCTCGCGGTCGGTCGCGGTGAACGAACTGAGTGGTCACGCCCGCCTTCGGCGGTCTTCGCAGAGAAGTCATGGAATTCAACACAACAGCATACGAGGCGGCCCCACGAATGAACCCTGGCGCGCCCTCGATTTCGACCATCGCGCATTTTCGACGTGCTGTCCGCCGATTACATCGCAATTCCCGTTGCATACAATCATTGCGGGGGCACACATTCCCGAGGGTGCGGCCCGGCACGCTCGAGCATTCTAAATTCTTCGGCGGCAAATCCCCATCTTGACGACGGCGACAGTTGCGATGTCCTGAACAGCGCCCTCACATGATTCCGCGTAGGTAGGCAGTCAACGCACCGACCGCTGCTGGTCGAGCGTCGGGAGACGGGGTCGCGATCTGGGTGAAGACGAGGGAATCGATGAGCCGCATGAGCTCGTGTGTACGTGTCCTGGGATTGCTCACACCGAAGCGGGACAGCACCAGCTCGGTGGCGTCCGCTGCGCCGGCCTGCACAGCAGACGCCGACGAAAGTGCTCTGTGTAGAGCGTCGTCCGTTGGCAACTCGATCAGCAGCGCGTAGCGGGCGCGCATATCAACCGGCCGGCCGACGAATGAGTCCATCAGTGCGGTGGCGGCGGCGCTGAGCCTACCGACCCGTTCCTCGACGTCATCCGGCACGGTCGTGCCGAGGTCGAGCAGGATGTTGTCGGCATTCGTCGCGCTGCGTTTCGCGAGCCTATTCGCAGCAAGGCCGAGAAGCGCGTGCCGCGTCGGCGCGTAGTACGACGTGGAGCCCTGAGGTATTCCTGCGGTCGAATCGACAGTGCGATGGGTCAGCCCGCGCAATCCCTGCCCGGCGATCACAACGATGGCCGCATCGGCGATGACGTCAGCCCGCGACTGACTGCCCGTTCCTGATGTCATGCGAAAACCCTACAGATGTTGCACTCTTCCTCTACAACTGTAGAGTCGAGCAGGCAATGGCACTACAGGTGTAGCAGGAGAACGGCATGAAGGTCGCAGTGGTGGGGGCGGGTATCGGCGGGTTGTGTGTGTCCGTCGGGTTGCAGCGCAGCGGTGCCGCAGTCACCGTGTTCGAACGTTCGGAACGGGTTCGTGCAGGCGGGTCCGGACTGTCGGTCTTCGGCAACGGACTCCGTGCACTCGAATCGCTTGGACTCAGGGAACAGTTCGAGGCGATCACGTCGCCGACGGCTTCGGCCTACCGCAGCGGACAACAACGGCCTGACGGGCGATGGCTGGCCACGATCCCGTCTGACGCAGTGACCGACTTGCGAATTGCTCACCGCGCCGATCTGCACCACATGCTGCTGGCCCAGTTGCGGCCTGGAACCCTCCGATGTTCAGCGGAGGTGACCGACGCTCATGCCAACGGAACCGTATGCATCCGCCGGCCGCCCGGTTCTTCGAGCGTGCAAGACTTCGACCTCGTCATCGCGGCCGACGGCCTTCACAGCGGCCTCCGCGCTCGATGGGGCCACGACCCCGGCGTCCGTTACGCCGGATACAGCGCTTGGCGGGGTATCACATCCACGCCGGTCGACCTACAGGGCGAGGCAGGCGAAACCTGGGGCGAGCAAAAGCGATTCGGTGTCGCGCCCCTGGCCGACGGTCGTGTGTACTGGTTCGGTGTCGCCAGCATGCCACGGCGACGACCCCTGTCCGCGCTGGACGAAGTCGCCGAACTGAACCGGTTGTTCGGCACCTGGCACTCCCCCATTCCCGAATTGATTCACAACACCGAGCCCGAGAGCATCTCACTTCTGCCCATCGATGAACTCGCCGCCGACCTTTCGTCGTACCGATACGGCCGCGGTGTCCTACTGGGTGATGCCGCTCATGCCATGACTCCCAACCTCGGTCAGGGAGGTGGTCAGGCGATGGAAGACGCCGCGACGCTCGCCGTACTCCTATCGCCCATTGCCGCGGTCACCAATGCTGATGTGCGCACCATCGATTCAATTCTCAGCAGTTATGACAAAGCCCGCCGACCGCGGACCCAAACCCTTGCGAGACGGTCCCGTCGACTCGGAACGGTTGCACACGTCCGCGGACGCAGCCGCACGGCCATTCGGGACCTGATATTGCAGACCACGCCACCGTCGGCGCTCCGGGCACAACTCAAACGAACGCAGAACTGGTATCCACCCACGGCAGTCTCGCAGATCATTTCGACCTCAGGCGAGTAGTGCAGATCGCAATCGCGTTCTGGGTCAACGTCTCTATGACCGCAGGTGAGCCAGCACCGCCAGCACTCGCCGGTGTCCGGTGTCAGAGGTGGTCAGTCCGAGCTTGGCGAAGATGTTGCCGATGTGTTTGCTCACGGCGGTGTCGCTGACCACCAGCTTGCGGGCGATGTCGGCGTTTCCGAGGCCTTCGGCCATCAACCGCAACACCTCCGATTCGCGAGGTGTGAGCGATCGGATCGGGTCATCGGCTCGGCGACGGCTCATCAACTGCGACACCACTTCCGGGTCCATCACCGTTCCGCCCGCGACCACACGTTCGAGAGCGTCGACGAACTCCTCGACTTTGCCGACCCGCTCCTTGAGCAGATACCCCACCCCCGACGCACTGCCCGCCAGCAGTTCGCCGGCGTATCTGTCCTCGACGTAGGCGGACAGGACCAGCACGGGGAAGTCGGGGACCCGGCGGCGTACCTCGATGGCCGCCTTCAATCCCTCGTTGGTGAACGTCGGCGGCATGCGGACGTCGAGCACTGCACCGTCGGGCGGGTCCGCGTCGAACGACTCGAGGAACTGCTCGGCATCTGCGACCGCGGCGGTCACCTCGATACCAACGCTACGCAGCAGCAGCGCGAGTCCCTCGCGCAGCAGGGAGTCGTCCTCGGCGATCAAAATCCGCATGGCAGCTCCACTTCGAGTTCTGTCGGCCCGCCTGCAGGGCTGTTCAATGTCATCGTTCCCTCGAATGCTGCCACCCGGCGGCGGATTCCCGACAGCCCACTACCCGCGGTCTCCTCGGCCCCTCCGCGGCCGTCGTCGACAACAGTGATCACCATCGTGTTCCCGTTGTCGTCACCGCGAGTGCTGATGGTCAGATGCACGGTCTCGGCGCCGCTGTGCTTGGCCACGTTGGTCAGCGCTTCGGCCACCACGAAGTAGGCGGCAGCTTCCACAGCGGCTGGTGCACGCAGCAAGTTCCGCACATCCAGGACGCAGGTGATCGAGGAGCGTCCGGCAAGAGCTGCAACCGCCCCCTCGAGGCCGAGCTCGTCGAGGATCGGCGGGTAGATGTCGTGCACCAAGGTCCGCAGCTCCGACAGAGCATCGGATGCGGCGTCTTGCGCCCGAAGCAGTTGGGGCAGAGCTTGATCAGGGTCGACACGCAGCGATCGTTCGGCCAGACCGAGCATCATCACCACCGCCACCAACCGATTCTGGGCACCGTCGTGCAGATCGCGTTCGATGCGCCGCAATTCGGCGGCGTGTGCATCGAGCGCCGCGGCCCGACTTTCGGTCAGCGCCGTAACCCGTTGCGTCAGTTCGGTTTCACGCCTGGGTGCAAGGAGTTTGGCGGCCATGCCCGCGATTGCACGTGCCAACGCAGGGATCAACCACCGCGCGATCACCGCATAGGCGAGCGCGATGAACGGCATGGTGGCGGCCAGGGGCCACGACGTGACCAGATAGATGTTGCCCACCGGCTCGTCGGCGGGCATCGCCCACCAGTACGCCGGTATCAACATCGAGTTGATCGCCGCCAGCGGCAGGACGACGGCAACGAAGCCTGCGACGAGCGCAGCGAACGCGTGGCCGGTGACCCACGCCAGGTCGCGGCGAAACGGCGATGACCACAACATGGTTCGCAGGTCGCTGAATCCAAGGCGATCCTCCATCGGAGGGTATCGCTCCGGAATCACGACGCCGGTGTAGCGCCCGGTGCGACGACGCGCCTCGCCGGCCCAGAAACGCAGCACCCGCACGTAAGCGGGCACCAGCAGCCATCCGACGAAGAGGATCAGCAACGGCGCGATGATCAGCGCGCCGAACACGAACACCAACGACACCACCGCCGCGGCGCCTTCGACCATCAAGAAACGACATGCCCGCCACCACTTCGCGGCCTGTTCGCTTCGACTCATCGCTCCAGGATGCCGTAACCACCGCGCGAAAACGGTATAGCGGGCTACACCATTGGTTGGGTGGCCAGCGGGATGGTCCGGTGGCTCGCCGATTCATAGCGTTGCTGACATGACTTCAACAGCACCCGTTCAACCCCTGAAATCGTTGACGCCGACACCCGCGCTGCGCCTGGACAACGTCGCCAAAAGCTATTCATCAGGCCGTGGCCAGATCACCGCACTGGACTCCGTCAGTCTCACGTTGCCGCCGCAGGGATTCACCGCGATCATGGGCCCCTCCGGCTCGGGCAAGAGCACGTTCCTGCACTGCGCTGCTGGACTCGACCAACCCACCAGTGGCTCGATCTGGCTGGGGGACACCGAGATCAGCGCCCTCAAGCAGAAGGCGCGCACCACATTCCGACGCGACCACATCGGCTTCGTGTTCCAGGCCTACAACCTGTTGTCCTCGCTGACCGTCGAGCAGAACGTCACGTTGCCGCTCCTGCTGGCCGGCCGAACCGCCGATCGCGCGCGCGTGGAGCACGCGCTGGCGTCGGTGGGGCTCGCGAAGATGAGCCGACGTCGTCCCGCCGAACTCTCCGGCGGGCAGCAACAGCGGGTCGCGATCGCGCGGGCGCTCATCACCCGACCGCGCGTCATCTTCGCCGACGAACCCACCGGAGCACTCGACAGCCGGACCGGTCATCAGATCCTCGGGCTCCTGCGCGGTGCATCGACCGAACTGGGACAGACGGTGGTGATGGTCACCCACGATCCGATTGCGGCGGCGCAAGCCGACCGCGTCTTGTTCCTCGCCGACGGCCGCCTGGCCGGCCACCTCGAAGGACCGACCGCCGAGGCCATCGCTCGGTCACTCACCGACCTCGGGCAGTGGTGATGCAACGTTCACGCATGGGCAGCATCGCAGCCGCGAACCTGAGAGAACATCGCAACAGCTTCACGGCCGTATTCGTCACGGTCTTCTCCGCCGCCCTCTTGGTATGCGCACTCGGGGTGCTGTTCGAGTCCGGGATTCGCGGAGGCGTCACACCGCACCGCCTTTCCGGCGCCGACGTGGTGGTCGGGGCTGCGCAAGCGCTCGACATCACCGAAGACGTCGACCAGCCCTACGTCGAACGCGCGCGGCTTCCCGAATCGACGGTCGCCGAACTCTCGGCGCTACCCGGCGTCGGGTCGGCGGTCGGCGACATCAGCGCTCCCCTCACCGACGACAGCGGGCGCGCGTTCGATGCGCACGGATGGTCGTCGGCGGTTCTCGCGCCGTACAGCATCACAGCCGGTCACCCACCGGCCGGACCGGACGAGGTGGTGATGACGGGTGCAGCTGACCTGGGCCAGAAGGTGACGCTGCGACACGGCGGAGTCGCCCACGCGTACACCGTTGTGGGTCTGGCCGGCACATCCACATCCGAACCCGGTGGCCGCCCGGCGACAGTGTTCCTGAACGACGCCCGGATGCAGCAACTCTGGCCGCATACCGGCACGGTGGCGACGATCGGTCTGATCGCACAGGACGGGGTGGACGCCGAGACGCTCGCTTCCCGAATTCGTGATCACCTGCCCGCAGTGGAGGTGGACACCTACACCGGTGCGGCACGTGCAGACGCCGAGTACGTCGACATCGGCGCGGCGCGCGGCGAGCTGGTGGCGCTCAGCTCGGCACTTGCCGGGGTGGCGTTGATGATCGCTGTGTTCGTCGTGTCGAGCACGCTGTCGTTGTCGGTCCAGCAGCGCCGCCACGACTTCGCGCTGCTGCGGGCGACCGGCGCCACACCGCGTCAGATACACAAACTGATCGGCGCCGAGACGTGGGCCATCGCCTGTGTGGCGGCACTTCTGGGAGTGGCACCCGGCTACCTGCTGGCCGGTGTCCTGCGGGGCCGATTCGCCGACGCCGGGATCGTGCCGCCGGACTTCTCGCTTGCCTACGGACCGGTCCCGGGTCTTGTCGCAGTCGCCGCCGCGGTCGCGACCGCCCGGCTCGCCGCGGCTGTCTCCGCTCGACGACCGGCTCGCCTCGACCCCATCGATGCGCTGCGCGAGTCAGCGGTCGAGCCGGAGAAGCTGAGCCGGACCCGCGTGATCCTCGGACTGGCGGCCGGGGTGGGCGGGCTGGTGACTGCAACCCTGCCTGCCTTCATCCCCGGACCGGCGGCGATGGCCGGTGCCGGGGGATCTGCGGTTCTCCTCGTCATCGCCCTCGCCCTTCTGGGTCCGGCCCTCGTCTCGGGCGCCATGCGCGTGCTCTCCGGCCCGATGCTGCGCACCGGTTCGGCCGGGCCGGTGTTGGCGGCCGCCAACCTCAATGCCCATGGCCGCCGCCTTGCCGCGGCGATCACACCGCTGGCGTTGGCGATCGCGATCGGGGCGGTGCAACTGTTCAGCCAGAGCACCGTGACCGCAGCAGCCGAACGCCAATCCGAGAGCGGCACCACGGCCGATCTGGTTGTGACCGGCCCCGGCGGCATCAGCCCCCAACTCGCCGCGACGATCGACTCGATGGACGTGGTGCGTGCGGTGAACCCGATCACCCGCACCAAGGCCCTGTTCACCACGGACAGTTCCGAGGCCCCGACCACCGAGGCGTATCCCGTGCAAGGCATCGACGCCGCGAGCGCCACTGCCACGATGGATCTCGATGTCCGGGAGGGCGACCTTCAGCAGCTGACCGACGGCGCGGTGGCGCTCAGCCGCGACGCGTCGTCGGCGATGAACGCGGATGTCGGAGACACTGTGACGCTACGGATGGGCGATGGCGCTGTGATCACACCACGGGTTGTCGCCACCTACGACCGCGGTCTCGGCTTCGGCGACGTGACCCTCCCGGCGGCACAGGTACGAGAGCACACGACGACCGGACTGGTCGACCAGGTGTTGGTGTCGGCGGCACCAGGGCGGGTCGACGAGGCGCAGCGGGCCATCGAAGCCACCGGTGGCATGACCGTGATGAGGAGCGACGGATTCGCCGAGGCCGTTCGGCAGGACCAGCGGGCGCAGGACTCGGTGAACGTCGTGGCGCTAGCGGTGCTGCTGGGTTTCCTCGGCATCGCGGTGGTCAACACCCTGGTGCTGATGACCTCGGAGCGGCGTCGCGAGTTCGCGTTGCTGCAGCTGCTCGGTGCGGGTCCGCGGCAGGTACGCGGCATGATCCGTCTGGAGTCTCTGATCGCGGTGGCAGTCGCGGCAATCGCGGGCACGGTGATCGCCTACCCACCTCTGGCCGGGATCGCGATCGCGGTGTCGGGCATGCCGCTCCCCTTCTTCTCGCCATCGGCCTTCGGGGTCGTCGTCGGAGCCACGACCATGCTGGGCTTCGCCGCCATCACGCTGACGGCCCGCCGGGCGATACGCCTCGAGCGCCAGGTCAGAGGCCTTTAGCTCGGTTCACGATCAATAACAGTAGGTTAAAACAATGTGCACAACAGGTGACCCGTGGGCCGCCGACAAGGGACAACGAGGCGACTTCCGCATTACCACGGGCATTAGACGGCGCGACTTATGTTGCCGCAGAATGTTATTGAATCCTTACGGACACCAAAGCCCGCCGACGGCCCATGGCAGCCCTCGTCGTGCGGTGGCTCGCAGAAGCTGCCACAATGTCATCCGGGTTCACACTCTAGAACTGCAGCGGTGTAATCCGACCGTGGTCAACCCGTCCACGGTCCAACTGAACACGAAAGGAAAGTCATGACCTCGACTTTCGAACTTGCATTGCTTGACGTCTTCCAGTTCCTCATCGACAACGCTGAGTTCCTCGGCGGCCTCGCAGGCTGATTCGGTTCTCGAACCGACGCTTGCCCCGATCCGCGTCCTCGGGTTCAACCCGTCACGGCCGGATCGAACGGTTTTGCATCATGCCCCGCTCTGTACAGAGCGGGGCATGGTTGTCTTCTAGGGGTCTAAAACCTTGTCGATTCTGATTACTGACAGCCCGGCGGCATCCGCTGTAGCCGAGCTCAGATGGTCGTGGGCACAGGAATCTGACGATGCCATCGGCCCATGGCGTGGTGAACCCAGTCTCACCGCGGCCGTCAGGTCATGGACCGACGACCCCCAACGCACAGTCTGGGTTGCGCACGCACCGGACCAGGCCGTCGGAATGGTGTGCCTGACCGAATACACGCGAATGCCGAGCCCCAGGACCAGCGCAACCGGCAGCTGGGGCTATCTCGGCCACCTTTATGTACGGCCCGACTACCGAGGCGCCGGAATCGGCGCGCAGCTGGTCGACTGCGTTCTCCGCAATGCAGAGCATCGCGGATACCGCAAAGTGATTCTCTCCCCCACCGAGCTGTCAATACCGCTGTATTCACGGCATGGGTTCACCCGCGACAACGATGTAATGATTCGGCGATTTTGATCGACGCGGTCGTTTTGCAGGCTCTTCCATTCACGGCCGGTGATACCTCGGCAAAGCCGCACCCCGGAAAGTCGCACCCGTCGCCTAATCTGACCCGGTGACCCGTCCTCCATCCAGCCCCCGGCGTTGTCCGTGTACCAGTGGCCTGATCTGGGACGACTGCTGCGGACCTCTGGTGTCCCGGATCCGTAAACCGCCGACCGCCGAGGCTCTGATGCGTTCTCGGTTCAGTGCGTTCGCCGTGGGTGACGCGGACTACCTACTGCACAGCTGGCATCCCCGTACCCGGCCCGAGGTGGTGGACCTCGACGCCTCGACGCGGTGGTACCGACTCGACGTCGAGTCAACGTCGCACGGGTCGCTGTTCGATTCCGTCGGCGAGGTGGAGTTCACCGCGTTCTACCGGATCAAAGGTTCGGGCGCGGGCACGTTGCATGAACGGAGCCGGTTCGAGAGACACGAAGGTCGCTGGGTGTACGTCGACGGTGTGGTCGCGCCGAACTGACCACCTATACGTCTCAGTGGGTCTGTTCGGCGTCGTGGTCGGGGGTGACGTGCCGTCCGGCCAGGTCGTGGAGTGCGATGAACACGCGCTTGGATGCCTCAGCCCACGGCATGAGGATCGGGAACACATGGAACATGCCGCGCTCTTCCATCGCGTGCACCTTGACCCCGGCTTTGTCCAAGCCGTCGGCGAACTTCCGGATCCCGTCGCGAAACATCTCGTCGCCGCCCCAGCACACAAATGTCGGTGGAAACCACTCCGGATCTGCCATGGCGTACACCGCGGACACACGCTCGTCGTTCGGCTGGACGCCCTGCAGGTACGGGGTCACCGGGATGTTCCAAGGCAGGATGTCGTACTGGGCGTTGTCGGTGATCGACGGATGATCGAGCTCGAGATCGATCTCCGGGGAGAACAGGGCCAACGCAGCCGGAACGGGCAGCGATCGGGAATGTAGATACGAGATCAGGGATGTCGCGAGGCCGCCGCCACCGGAGTCACCCGCGACCACGAGGTGCTCCGGGTCGACGCCGCGGTCGAGAAGACCCTGGAAGACGTCTGCCGCGTCGTGCACACCGGCGGGGAACGGGAACTCCGGTGCCATCCGGTAGTCGGCGATGAACACCTCATAACCAGTGTTCTTCACCAGCGATGCGGCGAATGCTGCGTACATGATCGGGGACGTGCCGATGTATCCACCGCCGTGCAGGTAGAGGATGGTGGCGCCGATCGTCTGCTTGTCGTCGGAATTGTCCACGTAGGCATCCGAACTGGCTTTGGCGCGACACCAGATGCCGTCGACTCCGCCGATCGTGTCGTTTGTGATCTCGACGCTGTCGGTGAGTTCGATGAACGGCGGCATGACGACTCGGCAGATGTCGTCGAGGATCTTCTCCATCGACCTGAACTCCTCGATGGGCAGCCCCATCGAGTAACCCATGAACGATCGGACAACCTGGCGGGTGACCGACTGCCCCAGGTTGTCCAGCAAACCGCCGGGACCCTGCCACGGGCGTCGAAAGGGCACTCTGGCAAGACCATTGAGCAAGCTCTCCGCCAGCCCGACGACAGTCAGAGCAGTAACCGGCATGGACGCCGTCTGGACCTCGGGCCGGTCAGCCATCACCATGTCGCCCATCCTAAGGCCGGCCGGGGATCGAGGCTGAAGTCGGTCGAGACCTCAATTCATCGAGCATGCGGACGACCTCTTCATTGTCGACGGACCGACGGCGTATTGGTCGATGTGGTCACCCCATTCCGCCCGCCACCGATTTCGTGGACAAGGTGGCGGCGGCAGAGGCGGACTGACCCATCACCCGTCCATCGCGATCAAGGCCGGCCGCAGTACCGAATATGCCCACGACTCCAGCGTGGTCGGGGTGGTGCTGATGACGCCGCGTGGGTTCTCGGGCGAGAAGTTGCCACGGAAGCCACGCAACATGCCGACAACCCCGTCCACCTGGGCGGCCGTCATCCCGAATCCCGCGAGTTGCTGTGCCACAACATCATCCGATACCCGCCGGGCAGCGATCTCGCGGCCCGACGCGGCGGACAGAATGTCTGCAACCTCGCTGAACGACAAGTCGGCCGAACCCAGGACGCCTTGCGTATGGCGCCCCACCCAATCAACCGACAGGAGTCGAGCGACAGCCACATCGCCGACATCTCGGGGGTCGACAAACGAAATCCGTTGATCGAGAGGCAGCGTGGTGGCGAGAACCCCATTCCGTAGGCTCTCCAGGTCCATCAACAAGTTCGTGAAGAAATACCCACATCGCAAGTGAGTGACAGCAGCGCCGGTGCCGTCCAGGCGCTCCTCGGTCTTCGCCAGCCCGTCGATCTCACCGAAACCATGCCTTGCCTCTGCGCCGACGCTGCTCTGGAACACCACGCGCTCGATGCCGCACTCCACGATGGCGCGGGCGGCGCTGGCACCCATGCGGTCATATCCCGCAACCGGGTCATCGTCGTGGGTCGGCGGATCGACCCAGTACAGTGCCCGCGCCCCTGAGCAGGCCCGCGCGACCGCGGGGGCGTCGCCGAGGTCCACCTCCGCGATGTCCGCCTTTGTACGTACTGCGGCTGCGACTTTCGCGGCATCCCGCACCAGCAATCTCGGACGCACCCCAGCCTGGATGAGCAGTTGCGTCACTCGCGACCCGACCCGACCGGTTGGGGTTGTCACCACAATCGTCATGACGTCACCTTCCTTCTGTACTCGCGTGTCGACATGATGCAACACAGCACCGACAAACCGGGTTCGTCAGCAAACGGGTAGCAGGCTGAACGTTTGGTTTCCAGTCCGAATGTTTGCCTCTGCCAATCACTTCCGTTCAATCGGGGGGTCTGCGTGGGCCGCGTGGGCACGATTTGAGAGGTCACCGGACAATCGATCCGCCCGACCGATGAGTGCAGAGGCGCCCGCAACGGCTACCCGGTCACAGGTGGCGGGCCCCCTTGAGGCCTTGATGCCTTGATGCCGCACGGTCTGGCCTGCCGGCCCCGGCACGATGTCAGACCTGGTCGTTAGACTGGACGATTCGGTGAAGTCCTTCCCTTCAAAGGCGTTGGACTGCAACATGATCAATACTTTCGAACACTTGTGCGAACGACTTGTTTGTTCTATCGTTGCGTCATGGATATCGGGGGAATCCGCACAGCGCTGGCTGTGGTCGCGCAGGGGTCACCACCTGAGGCCGATGATGAATTGGCCGGACAGGTGGTGGCGTTGATCAAGATTCGCCATCTCGTTGATCACGTCTTGTCGGTGTGGGTGGGCGCACTGGACCGTCGGGGCGTGGCCAAGAGATCTGGTGAGTCGTCTACCGCGTCGTTGCTGATGGCCGGTGGGCTGGCGCCGGGGTGCGCACACCGGATGGTGCGGGTCGGCCGGGCGTTGGTGTCGCTGCCCCGTGTGGCCGATCACGCTGCGGATGGTGATTTCTCGGGCGAGCAGGTCGATGCGATCGTGCGGGGTATCGCACATGTTGAACGTGCTGTGGCGCAGTTGCCTGGCCCGGCGCGTGAAGCATGCGTGAATCGTCTGTTGGGGCAGGCGTGGTCGGGTGCCACGCCTGCCGAGATCGGGAAACGAGCCCGGGGAGACGCGTTCGCCCTGGCTGTAGATTCCGGCGGCGTGCCGGTGGCCGAGAACACCGAACTGAACACGCTGTCGCTGGGCCAGAGTCCCGATGGGCGGATGCGCGGCAGGTTCGATGTCGATGCGATTCTCGGCGAGAAGCTGTTGACGGGCCTCGACCCCCTGACTCGGCCGATTCCGGACGAGAACGGCACACCTGACCATCGATCGACGGCGCAACGAATGGCGGAGGGGCTCGAGCGGTTGATCGATGCGTACCTGCAGGCCGAAGATCGGCCCACGGTCGGTGGTGTGCGTCCTCATCTGACGATGACCGTTGATGCCCGCGAGTTGGCCGGGGAAGGTGCAGCGCCACCTGATCCGGCCGCGCCGGCCGACGAATACACCCGTTTCCTCGACGACAAGGGGTTTCGGTCCGCGTTCCGGTTGCAGTGGATGGGTCCGATCAGTGGCCGAGCGGCGCAGATGCTGGCCTGCGATGCGACGTTGACGTCGATGATCTTGAACGGTGAGCGGGTACCGCTTGATGTAGGCCGGGAGCATCGCACGGTCACCCCGGCAATCCGTAAAGCGTTGCTGGCACGCGACTGCGGGTGCGCATTCCCCGGCTGCGGGCGGCCCGCCGGATGGACCGATGCCCACCACATCAAGCACTGGTCAGCCGGCGGGAGCACCAGCCTCAGCAATACCGTCCTACTGTGCCGGCACCATCACCGGATGATCCACCACCACGGATGGTCCGTCGCCATCGGCAACGATGGGCATCCGTGGTTCACGCCGCCCATAAGTGTTGACCGCGAACAAAACCCGATACCTGCGCAACACCGGACCACCAACACGCCGGCAGCAGCCTAGAACGCTCGCCTACACCGTCGCCAACTGACCTGATCTGCTCTTTGACAACTCCATAGTGTGAAGGCGAGTTGGGTGCTCAGGTTTGCAGGGGCAGCAATTCGTCGGCCATCTGGTCGAGGAACTCGGCGATCGACTCGACGGGCACCACCGGGCGCACCACGAACTTGGTGATACCGGCGTCGACGAAACGGCCGAGTTCGGAACGGGCCTCGTCCCAGCCACGGCACACCAGGCGCTGCGGATCGGCGAGATCCTTTCGCCGACGTGCAACAGCGGCGATCACGGTGTCGACGGCGGTGTCGTCGGTACCCTGCGGTGCGACAATGAGATTCGTGCCGTAGTGATCGGGCTCGACCTCCCGGCCGGCTTCTGAGGCAGCGGCTTCGATCTGCCGTCGACAGTCGGCGGCCTCGCCGGGACTGACGAAGCTGCCCAGCCACCCGTCGGCCAGTCGCCCGATCCGATTCATGCTGACCGGGAGGCGCCCGCCGAGCCACAAGTCGAGCGGTTTTGCCGGGGGTGGCCCCACAGTCGCCTCGTCGAGGTGAAAGAACTTGCCCTCGAAGGTCACCAACGGTTCGGTGAGCAACGCCCTCACCACGGAGAGTGCCTCCTCGAAGACTGCGCCGCGTAGACCGGGCGGTACGGGGTACATCGTCCGGTCGGACACCGTCGCGGGTTGAACGCCGAACGCCGGGAGAACCCGGCCCGGAGCGGTCGCTGCGAGGCCGGCCAACTGTGCGGCGACCAGCGCAGGGTTGCGGCCGGGCAGGACCAGCACCCCGGTGCCGAGTTTCAACTTCTCGGTCCGGCCCGCGGCGTAGGCCAATCCGATCAGCGGATCGACATGGTGTGCAGATGAGGCCTGATCCGACAGCCACAGCGAGTCGATGCCACGTCGTTCGGACTCGTCGACGAGCTCCGCCAGGGCGGGACCTGCTGCGAGCGACCGGTCCGTGGACGAGACAACTCCGACTCCAATGCGAACCTTCACCCGTCAACGGTCGCACATCGCTGCGTCGGCCACAGCAACCGTCAGGGTGTGGTGGCGAGTGTTGCCCCGTCGGTCACCGGCCGGCTGCCGTTCGTGTCGGGACGGGTCCGGTCGATGATCGCGGCGGCGACATGCGCCGCATCTCGGTCGATCCCGTGGAACCGACCCGAACCCCACGTGTACATCCACGGCAATCCGATGAACGAGAGCCCCGGAACGGCGGTGATCCCCCGCGTCTGCATCGGGCGGCCGGCACCGTCGAACACGCTGGCCTCTATCCACCGGTAGTCGGGCCGGTAGCCGATCGCCCAGATGATGCTGGTGACACCCGCCTCGGTCAGATCGAGCGAGGCGGGCTCGGAGTCCGGTTCCCACACCGGCTCGTACCGAGTCGCCGGCGGTGCGTCGATGCCCTCGCGTTCGATGTGCCGATCGATGTCCTGGCAGATCGAGTTGTACACGGCGTCAGCCGAATCGAGTGATGCACGAAGGGTCGGCGCGAACTCCAGCATTGCGTCTTTGCCGTTCTCCAGCAGCCCGTACAACTTCATGCCCTGCAGGGCGAACTCGCGCAGGTCGATGTCGCGGCCACCATCGCGGCCGGTGACGTAGTGATTGGTCTTCTCGCGCGCGGCCTGGCCGCCGGGATACTCCTGCACTCCGATGTCGTAGACGCCCATATCGGCGAGCCATGTCATGCAGTCCCGGCCGCGGTAGAAGCGCGCAACGCGCGGCGCCTTGCCCATCGCCAGATGAACCTGACGCCCGGCCAGGTGCAGGTCTTCCGCTATCTGCGCGCCGGATTGGCCGGTGCCCACAACCAGTACGGAGCCGTCGGGAAGTTGCTCGGGATTGCGGTATTCCTCCGAATGGAGCTGCACCACAGCGGGGTTCAGAGATGGAGCGTACGGCGGCACCACCGGGACGGGGTATCCGCCGGTCGCGACCACCACGTCGTCGCACGTCACAGTCTCCGATCCGGCCTCCGACAACAGGGTCAGCTCGAAACCGCCGCCGTGGGCCTTACGAAGCCGGGTCACCCTGGTGTTGATGCGCAGCGGAGGACTGAAGGTGTCGAGCCAGCCGGTCAGCCACTCGACCACCTCGTCACGCTTCATGAAGCCATCAGGATCCGAACCCGCATACGTGCAGCCCGGAAGTCGGCAGTGCCAGTTGGGTGTCACAAGCGTGAAGTTGTCCCAGCGGGTGTCGGACCATGCGTGCACGGGGGTCTTGGCCTCGACGACGAGGTGCTCGATGTCTTGGCGCCCCAGATACCAGCTGACCGACAGACCGGCCTGCCCACCGCCGACGATGACCACCGGAATGTGTTTTGCTGCCTCAGGCATGTGCCAACTCCCGCCAGGTCGCGGTGCGGGCTTCGTCGAGTTCGGTCACCCGGGAGTACACGTCCGGTCGACGATCACGGAGATGGAACATACCGCCCCGCATCTGCTCGAACGCGGCGGTGATGTCCACTTCGGCCACCGCCATGCCGCTGCCGAGCAGAGTGGTCGCCAGGATGTTCCCGCCGGGGTCGACCACCTTGGCGTTACCCACGTAGTCGAGAGACCCGAACGTGCCCGATTGGTTGGACGCCACCCAGAACACCTGGTTGTCCAGGGCGCGGGCGATGTCGAATTGGTTGAACCGGTAGGTCCACCGGTCCTCCTGCAGGTTGTCGGCGCGAGCGGTACGGGCGGCCGGCCAGGCCGACAGACTTGCGATGATCTCGGCACCGTCGAGCGCCATCACGCGTGCGGCTTCGGGAAATGCCTTGTCGTAACAGATCTGCAACCCGATACGGCCTACCGGCGTCTCGAAAACGGGATAGCCGTCTCCGGCGGAGTACGACATGTTCTCGCCGAGTGGCTGATGCACCTTGCGGTAGGTGCCGTAGATCTGACCACCATCGAGTAGCGCCGCGGCGTTGTACCGCGTCTCTCCGTCGTCTGCCAGCTCGCAGAAACCGATCGCCACCACGAGGTCGCCGACGATGCTCTGCACCTTCTGCAGCTCGGGCCCGTCCACCGAGATCGCCGGCGGCAGTGATCGATTGGTGTTCTTGACGGTGTCGCCGTGATTGCCCAACGACGACAGGTAACCGCCGATCGCCGCCTCGGGCAGGGCCAGAAAGTCGACGCCTTGCTGCCGGGCCTGGTCGGCGAGCGTGGCGATCAGCGCGTAGTTCTGGTCGAGATTGCGGGTGAAGTTCGCGGAAACGCCTGCGAGGATGGTCATTTCGGCGTCCTCAGACCATGTACGTGGAGTTGATGATGGCACCCTTACGGGCGTAATGAATCAACGCATCCTGCACATCAAGCGGATGAGCCGGGATCACACCCTCGATCAGATCTTCCTCACGGCCACCATGAAGTGCCAAACCGAACCGACAGCAATACACCGTCCCACCCTCACCGATGAACGTCCCCAACGAATCATTGATGTTCTGCTCGCCCGGAAAACCCGAATCGCCCGTCGTCGGGAAACCGCGCGTGGCCAGGCAGTTGATCGCGCCAGGACCATAGAAATACAACGCCGACTCAAACCCCTTACGCAACGCCCGCGTCGCCTGCAACACCGCCACAAAACTCACCGACGACTCATGCGCAATCCCATGAACCAACGTGAAATAGGACTCCCCACCCTCAGCCTGATAATCCGGGAACAACTTCGTCCCCCCATAGATGTTGCTGCCCTTCGGCAACGACGGATGCGGGATCTCAGCCAAAGACTTCTTGATATTCTCGGCAATCAACTGATCGATATCGGACATGATGTCTCCTGACATTGTGTGATCAAAGGTAGTGCGGGACTTGGGTTTCACAAGGCGCGCGGCACGTCGATGTGCTGCGTTCGGCCTTGGACCAAGTACAGGCCCGATCCATTTCGAAATGGTCACGCCGGGACTAACAGGTTGTTTCGTGGTGCTCTCAGCCCGGTCGGCCATGAAACTGACCACAGGCGTTTCCGGTTCTGACGGATTCGCGGCACTCAGCTTGATTCATCAGTAAGGTGGCATAGGTCACAGCAAGTGCATGGTCAGGGACTGGGTCACAGTGCCAGGCCGCGAGCAGAGAGTCACCGCGATGAAAACCAAGGCCGCAATCCTGACCGAGTTGAACACCGACTGGAAGATCGATGAGATCGATCTCGGTGACCCGGTCGCCGGAGAGGTCCAGGTACGCCTGGCCGCATCCGGGCTCTGCCATTCCGACGCCCACGTCGTCGACGGGTCCAGTCCGATCCCGATCCTTCCGGTCCTCGGCGGCCACGAGGGCGCCGGCGTCATCACCAAGGTCGGGCCAGGGGTGTCCGGCCTCGAAGAGGGTGACCACGTCGTGCTCGCGTTCATCCCCGCCTGCGGCACGTGTCCGTCGTGCGCCAAGGGACTGCAGAACATCTGCGACCTCGGTGCCGGCTTGCTCACCGGCCAGGCGATCTCCGACGGCACCTTCCGCGTCACCAAAGACGGCGCTCCCGTGGTCCAGATGTGCCTGCTGGGCACCTTTGCCCCCTACGTCACGGTTCACCAGGCGTCGGTCGTGAAGATCGAAAAAGACATCCCCCTCGACAAGGCAGCCTTGCTCGGTTGTGGTGTCTCCACGGGCTGGGGATCAGCAGTCGACATCGGTAACACGCGGCCCGGCGACACCGTCGTGGTTGCCGGCATCGGCGGCGTGGGCATCAACTCCGTCCAGGGTGCCGCCCACGCAGGCGCGCGGTTCATCGTGGCGATCGACCCGGTGGAGGACAAACGGAAGACCGCGCTGGACTTCGGCGCCACCCACACCTACGCGTCGATGGAAGAAGCCGCCGCCGACATCGCCGACCTCACCTGGGGCGCCATGGCCAACACGGTCATCCTCACCATGGGTGTGGTCAGGGGCGAGTACGTCCAGCAGGGCCTGTCCCTCACCGGCAAGGGCGGCCAGGTCATCGTCACCGCAATGGGACCGTACGACCAGGTCGCCACCGACCTCAACCTGTTCGAACTCACCCTGTTGCAGAAGCGGGTCCAGGGCGCGATCTTCGGTGGTGTCGGTCCCCGCACGCAGATCCCGAAGCTGCTCAATCTGTACCGCAGCGGCGCCCTCAAGCTCGATGAGCTGGTGACCACCACCTACAAGCTCGAGGACATCAACCAGGGCTACCGCGACATGGCCGAGGGCAAGAACCTCCGCGGCGTCATCATCTACGGCGACGACGACTACTGACGTCATCGAGTCGGGCCAGTTCGTCGACGGTCAGCGTCAGGTCGACCGACCCGAGCAGAGCTTCGAGCTGCTCGGGTGACCTGGCGCTGACGATCGGGGCAACCACTGTCGGCTGCTGACGGGTCCATGCCAGGGCGACGGTCGCGATCTGCACGCCGCGAGATCGGGCGATGCGATCGAGCTCATCGACCACCGCCAGCCCTTCGGGGCTGAAGTACCGTTCGACGATCTTGCTGCGCGCGACGCCTGCGACATCTGCCGCGGTGCGGTACTTGCCGGTGAGGAACCCGCTCGCCAAAGCCCAGTACGGGAATACGCCGAGGTCGAACTTCTCGGCGAGCGGACGTAGTTCGTCCTCGAACGGTTGCCGTGCCACCAGGCTGTAATGAGGCTGCAGGGCAACCGGTTTGGCGAACCGGTTGGCCTCGGCCACCTCGATCCACTCCTGGATCCGCGCGGCTGAATAGTTCGAGATACCGACGTGGCGCACCTTCCCCGCCTTCACCAGGGCGTCGAAAGCACCGAGGGTGTCGGCCAGCGGCACATCCGGGTCGTCGTAGTGCGCGTAGTACAAGTCGATGTGGTCGGTCTTCAGGCGCCGCAACGATGCCTCGGCCGCACGCGCGATGTTGTCGGGTGCCAGGCCCAGGAACTCGGGGTGACGGCTCACCTTGGTGGCCAGGACGATGTCGTCGCGCCGGCCACGTTTGGTGAACCATTCGCCGAGAATCGTCTCCGACTCTCCGCCGACGTTCCCGGGCGCCGACGCCATATAGCTGTCGGAGGTGTCGATGAAGTTGCCGCCGGCGGACACGAACGCATCGAGCACCGCGAACGACTCGGCCGCGTCGCTGGTCCAGCCGAAGGTGTTGCCACCGAGGTTGAGCGGGTAGACGTCCAGGTCAGAACTTCCGATACGTGACATGGGATGTTCAACGGTCAGTCGCCGAGGACGATTCCCTCACGTCGGGGATCCGCGCCACCCGACCATCCCGTCTCCGTTCGCAGGAGTGCGCTCAGACCGCTGGACTGATCGGCGAGTTCAACGGTGTGACCCAGGTTCTGCAACCCCGTCACCAGAGGATCGTCGGGCCCCGAGATGTTCGGGTGCTCCCCACCCACATTGGTCTTCGGCGAGTTCGCGGCTCCGAAGTCGACCATCGAGACCGCCTGCTGGGGATCCATGCCCCAATCGATGAGTCCCACCAGGGTTTTCACGACGAACTGGATGATCACCGAGCCGCCGGGAGAACCGACCACCATCTTCAGCTGCCCGAGACCGTCGTCGGCGGCCTCGAAGACCAGCGTCGGGGCCATGGAACTGCGTGGTCGTTTGCCTGGCTCGACCCGGTTGGCCAGTGGCGCGCCCTGAGGGTCGGTGGGTTCGGCGGAGAAGTCGGTCATCTGGTTGTTGAGCAAAAAACCGTCGACCATGTGGAACGACCCGAACGACGACTCGACGGTTGTTGTCATCGACGCCGCGTCGCCCTCGGAGTCGACGACAGAGATGTGGCTGGTGCCGTGTTCCACTCCGGCGAACCAGCCCTTCGGGCCGGTGTCGAATGTCCCGGCTGTTGCCGTACCCATCGACCGGTCGGGATTGATCAGTGCGCCGCGGCCTTTGAGGTAGACGGGGTCGAGCAACGCCTCGGAACTACCACCGGGCAAGGGCACGAAATCGGAGTCGGCGACATACTTGTCCCGGTCGGCATAGGCAAGCCGCTCCGCCTCAGAGATCAGGTGCACGCCGTTGACCGAGGGCTTGCCGCCGTTGAGATCGAGAGTGGTCGGCGGATACTGATCCATCGGGAAGTTCGACAGGATCCCGAGTGTCGAGGCCACCGCGATCCCACCGGACGATGGTGTGGGCATGCCGCAGACCTGGTTGTCCCGATACGGCACGCAGAGCGGCTCGCGCACCTTGGCCTCGTAGTTCGCCAGGTCGGTGACCGTCATCTGCGATGGGGTCATCCCGTTCGCCGTCGACCCTGCTTCGGCGACGATCGCTTGCGCGATGTCGCCGCTGTAGAACGCCTCCGCACCGCCGGATGCGATGGCGCCCAGCGTCTTCGAGTACGCCGGGTTGGTGAGCGTCTCCCCCGCAGGTTTCGGCGAACCGTCGGGTCGCAGGAAGTAACTTCTCGCATCGGGGTCCGCGCCGAGATCCGTGGCCGAGTCGCCGATTGCGGCTGCCAGCCGGGGGCTGATCGAAAACCCGTCGTCCGCAAGCGCGACAGCGGGCTCGAACAGGCTGCGCCACTCTGCATTTCCGTGCTCGGACTGCATCATCTCGAGCATCCGCAGGACGCCGGGCACACCGATGGACCGGCCACTCGCGCGCGCGTCGGGTACGGGCTCGGTCCGGTTGGCGTCATCGATCCATCGCAGATAGTTCTCGGTCGCCGCGGCCGGGGCAACCTCGCGGCCGTCGAATGCCTGCACCGACCGGTCGTCCGCGTCGTAGTACAGCGCGAACGCACCTCCGCCGATCCCTGAGCTCTGCGGTTCGACCAGGCCCAACACCATCTGCGCGGCGACCAGGGCATCGGCGGCGTCGCCACCGTCTGCGAGAACTTCGCACGCAGCCTGGGTCGCGAGCGGGTTGGCCGTGGCCGCCGCGAACGAAGTGGTCTGCACCGCAGTCATGTTCGAGCGATATCCCGTCGCCACCTCAGGATTCGTCGACAGGTTCTCGGTGGTGTCGGGGGTTGCCGCCGTCGCAGCAGGTGCGGCCGTGCCACCGTTCGGGCCCGACGGGATCGCGCACACATCGGTTGCCGCTTCCTCGTTGGAACACGACACCACCATCGACATCCCGATGATCACGGCCGCGCCGACACACGTCAGGCGACGACGGGAACGCCGAATCCGTTCAGCCACCCAGCTTCTCCAGCTCCACCAGCGCGTTCTCGAGATGGGTCAGCAATCTCTGCAGGTGAGGGATGGAGCTGCGGGCACCGATCAGCCCGAAGTTCACCTTCCCTGCCGTCATGGTGACGGTGATGTTCAGGGCCTGCCCGTCCAATGCGATCGACACCGGATACACCCCGTCCAGGCGGGCCCCGTTCCAGTACAACCGCCGCGACGATCCCGGCACGTTGGAGATGACGATGTTGAACGGCGGGGGCGTGTAACGAACGAATCCGGGAACCGTGGAGAACAGCAGCGGTGCCATGGTCACACCACCGAACCCCAGCGCCTGCATCGGCGTGAGGTCCTTGATCATCCGTTTGCCCTGCCGCGTCGATCCCGTCACCACGGCCAGCCGTCGGGCGGGATCGGACTCGTTGGTGCCGAGGTTGCAGAGCATCGTGGTGACAGCGTTGCCCTCCGAATAATCCGCGCCGGCCTCGCGCATCGACACCGGAACCATCGCGATCAGGGGCGCGCTGGGCAGCGCGTTCCGGTCGAGGAGGTACGACCGCAAGGCACCAGCACACATCGCGATGATGACGTCGTTGGTAGAGATCTCGAGAATCTTTGCCACCGAACGTATCCGGGTCTTCGGCCACTGCTGGGCGGCGAATCGTCGAGCCCCGCCGATCGGCACGTTCAACATCGTCTTGGGCGCCCCGGTCGGCAACACCAGGTTCGGATCACGCAGTCCGTGCATGCCGATTCGCAGACCCGCCGGGGCGAGACTCGCGATGTCACCGGCGAGCTTCACGCCGTCGGACACCAGATGCAGCGGGTTCATCGACCCACGGGATCCGCCGTCCTTCTTCGGCCGGCGGAACAGCGCCGGGTCCCACGGCGCCTTGCCGCTGCGGTCCTCTGGGTCGGTACTGAGCGCCCGCTCGAGCAGTCGTAACGCCGAAACCCCGTCGACCAGAGAGTGATGCACCTTGGTGTAGAGCGCGAGCCGGCCATCGGCGAGACCTTCGATGACGTGGACCTCCCACATCGGCCTGTGCCGGTCCATCAGGCCACCGTGTTGCGCAGACACGTATTTGAGCAGTTCACGGATACGGCCGGGACGCGGCAACACCGCGCGTCTCACGTGGTAGTCGAAGTCGAGCTCTTTGTCGTGAGTCCACCGCAGGGTGCCCATCACGTTCACGGGCGAAGCGGGTCGTTTGCGGAACAGACGCGCCACATCAGTCTGTTTGCAAAAGGTTTCGTAAACGAACTCGCCGAAATCCTCGGCCTCGCCTTCTGGCGGTACAAACAGCTGTAGTCCACCGACGTGCATCGGATGCTCACGCGTTTCGGCCAGCAAGAACATCGATTCGGTGATCGGCATCAAAGGCATCAGCAGCCCCCTTCTCGCGCACAGCGCTAGCGGCGGTGGCCCCCTTCTCGAGACACGTCAGAAGTATGCCGCGTCTCGCGTTTTCGTATCGCCAAACGAACTTACCCATATCTGATGTCACATAGACGATGGATCCGTTACGGTTTTCCCATGGCAGTCAGCGGAAGCACAAGCATTGACATCGACGCGACACCGGCACAGATTCTGGACGCGATCGCCGACGTGGAATCGATGCCGTCCTGGTCATCGATCCACAAGAGCGTGGAGGTCATCGACCGGCATCCCGACGGACGGCCCAAGCGGGTCAAGATGAAGGCGTCGCTCCTCGGCATCTCCGACGACCAGGTCCTGGACTACACGTGGTCGGACACGGGCGTCACCTGGGACCTTGTCGAGAGTTCGCAGCAGAAGGCACAGCACGCCGAATACCGGCTGACAGAGACCGACAAGGGCACCCACGTCGAGTTCGAGATGATGCTCGACCCGAAGGCGCCGGTTCCCGGCTTCATCATCAAGCGTGGTCAGAAGACGATCCTCGAGATGGCCACGAAAGGATTGCGCGACCAGGTCAAGAGCTGAGGTATATCGGTCAAAGGCGGCGAGAGAGAAGCGCTTTCGCCGCCGCCCTACCGACTCCCAGGAATCCGGACAGCGACGCCATCCGGAAAGCCGTGGACCACACCGTGCTGCGGGCCGACTCGGGAAGTGGCGCGTTGTCGAACCGATCTGACAACCAGTCGAGCACCACCGGCGCCGACAACACCATCAAGGAAAGGTGCTCGCTGAGGCGGTCACGCACGTAGGTGACGTGCGCACCGCCCTTTTCGTACCGCTCCACCTGGCCATCGATGTCCTCGACGGCGATGATCTGGTCATGCACGGGGTGCAGTACCAGCAGCGGACAGTCCGGGATGCGGTCACCGAGTCTGATGTCGTCGAAAAGCTCGAGGAGCTCGGGTTTGGCGAGCACATCGGCAAGCGGAATCTTGGTGTAGTTGTCGAAATCATCCTTGGCGAAACGGATCACGGCTTCCACCGTCGACATCGACTCGATCTTGTTCAACCGGTCGCGACCCTCGTCATCGACGTGCGTCTCGATCACCTGCTCCAGGCCCGGGTAGATGTGCCGGAGACCGGCCACCACCAGGGCAGGCAGACCCGCATACAAAGTGCCGTTGAGACGGATGTACGTCTCACCGGGATCACCGACGGGCGCACCGAGTGCAGCACCGACGATGTTGATCTCCGGTGCGTATTCCGGCGCCATCTCCGCGACCCACGACGACGCCATGCCGCCACCCGAATATCCCCACACCCCTACGGGTGTAGACGCGTCCAGACCCAGCGGACCGAACGTCATCGCGGCGCGAACGCCGTCGAGTACGCGATAGCCGGGCTCCCGAGGGGCGCCGAAGTAGCCGTTCATCCCCTCATGGTCGGCAATACTCACGGCCCAACCACGTTGCAGCGCATTCGCGATGATGAACATCTCGAATGGTGGAACGCTCCCCGGTGACCATGCGCCCTGTTGAAACACGTACGACGGAAAGCACTTTGCCGACACTGCATCGATGGCGCACTGATACGCAAGCAGCGGCCGGGCTTCGGCCGGGTCCGCGCCGGCCGGTAGCAGCACCGTCGTCACGGCGGGCTCGGCGTTCCGGTGTAGATCACTGCTCCGGTAGAGCAACTGCCAGGCCCTGGCCTTCTGCGGGATGAGCCCGAGCAACGCCAACCTGATCTCCCGACTGCGAAGCAGCGTGCCTTCGGGCAGGGACTCGAAGCCGGCCGGTGGCACATAGAACGGGTCGTCCCCGGGTAACGATGGCCTGCTCCACCGTGACGGTGTCGGCGCGGTCGCCTCGGGGGTCCAATCGTCGTCGATCAGAAGTTGAGTCATCGGGATCCTTGGTGAGAAAACAAACCCGGCGCGGACCGTGTGGCCCGCGCCGGGTAGAAGTGTGCCCTCTATCGGCGTTTGGTGACTGCCTTGACGATCGCGAGCAGGATAACCGCTCCGAGCAGTGCCGTCAGGAAGGTGAAGAACCATCCGCCGCTCGCCGTGTCGAAGGCGAAGCTGAGCAGGAAGCCACCGAGGAACGCGCCGAGCACGCCGACCACGATGTTGAGCAGGATGCCCATCTGCTTGTCGGTGCCCATGAACTTGCTGGCAATCCATCCCGCGAGACCGCCGATGATGATGTAGCCGATCACACCCACCGATGTGGTGGTGGTGGAGCGTTCAGCCAGGATTTCAACAGCCGCAGCAGTAGTACTCACAGTCATTTCCTATCGTCGGTTGTCTTTGCCGACCGCAGCAGAGCGGCCAGGCGCTCAGTAAAGGTTCCCAATGTGGAACTTTGCAAACGCACAGATTTTGGCGGGTGAGCGTTTCAACCCTCCCCCACCGGGCTATCCCCCGTCCATGAGTTCAGCAAAAGATGACCCCACCTTGGACAACGTCATGATCCCGACCGAAACGGTCAATCCGGATCACCACGAGCACGCGAAGACGCCGGCACACCTCGATGACGATGAGTTGGCGAAGCGGGCCGAACACGAGCAAGCGCTGGTCGACGACGCCAAGAACGGCGACAGCTGATCATGAGCAAGCAGCGCGAGGACGTGCGGGACGATCCGGAATCGCCTGATCCGGAGGATCCGCGCAAGCCCGAATCCCCGACTCAGCTGACCAAGCACTCCTTCATGTTCGTGCTTCGGAAGACGCTGCGGGAATTCTCTCGCGACCAGTGCACCGACATCGCGGCCGCACTCACGTACTACTCAGTGCTGTCGCTGTTTCCCGCGCTGCTTGCCCTGGTTTCGCTGCTCGGTGTCTTCGGGCAAGGCGAGAAGACCACTGACGCGGTTCTGAAAATGGTCGATGACCTCGGACCCTCGTCTGCGGTCGACACCCTGCGGGGACCCGTTGAACAACTCGTTGCCGCACCGAGCGCGGGGTTCGCCCTGGTGCTCGGTCTGGTCGGTGCCCTGTGGTCGGCATCCGGTTACGTCGGGGCCTTCGGCCGGGCGATGAACCGGATGTACGAGATCGACGAAGGTCGGCCGATCTGGAAATTGCGTCCGGTCATGCTGCTCGTCACCCTGATCGCATTGATCATGGCTGCGGCGGTTGCTTTCATGCTTGCCGTGAGCGGTCCGGTTGCGAAGTCCATCGGTGACGCCATCGGCCTGGGCGACACTGCGGTCACCGTCTGGAACATCGCCCGCTGGCCGGTGGTCTTGATCTTCGTGATCCTGGTTGTCGCGATCCTCTACTGGGCCACCCCCAACGTGAAGCAGCCCAAGTTCCGCTGGGTGAGCGCCGGCGCCATCCTCGCCATCGTCACCTGGATCGTCGCCTCGGCCCTGTTCGCTCTGTACGTCGCGAACTTCAGCAACTACAACAAGACCTATGGCGCGCTTGCCGGTGTCATCGTGTTCTTGCTGTGGCTGTGGCTCACCAATCTCGCGTTGCTGTTCGGTGCCGAGTTCGACTCCGAGCTCGAGCGCGGTCGCCAGCTTCAGGCGGGCCTGCCGGCCGAAGAGCGCCTGCAACTTCCGCCGCGTGACACCAAGGCGTCGGACAAGAACGAAGCAACCGACCAGAAGTTCGTCGAGAGAGGTCGGGCCCTACGCGAATCCCAGGGCCAGACGATGACGCCTGACAAGTAAGACACGTTTCCCGAAGCCCCCGTACTGGTTTGCCCGGTGCGGGGGTTTTGTTGTGGGAACTGGCACGTGCTCGGGCTGTGGGGTGAGCTTGGCCGGTTATGCGAGCTGGGGTTCGGTGCAGCTCGGGAAACTGGGGGACGCTCGGACTGCGGAGTGAGCGTCGGCCAGTTATGCGAGCTGGGGTGCGGTGCAGCTCGCAAAACCGGGGGACGCTCGGACTGCGGAGTGAGCGTCGGCCAGTTATGCGAGCTGGGGTGCGGTGCAGCTCGGGAAACCGGCACACGCTCGGACTACAGACCGAGCAACGACCAGCCGACCGAGCGGGGTCACAGGTCAGGTCGGGAGACTGGCAAAAGCTCGGACTGCAGAGCGAGCAACGACCAGCCAAGCGAGCCGAGGTACCAGGCAGCCGCGAAACGGGGACATGCTCGGACTGCGGGGCACGCGTCGGCCGGTTAAGCGAGCTGGGGTTGCGGTCAGCTCGGCAAGCCGGCAGACGCTCGGGCTACAGACCGAGCGACGACCAGCCCGGCCCGACAATCAGCGCAACGCAACCAAATTCGCGACGGAATTGCGGACGTCAGACTCGATGACCTTCGCGACGAGGTTGCCGACGGGACCGTTCAAGACGCTGCCGCTGAGAGTGGCGTCGAGGTCGAAGATGGAGCCCTTACCTTCCGGCGTGACCTTCAGCGCGATCTCGATCCGCACGCCGCCGCGACCCTTGCCCGACAACTCGAGCAAGCGGGGTTCGTCGTAGCGGGTCACGGTCCAGTGGATCGTGTTGCGGAAACCCTTCACCTTGATCAGCGACGACACCTCGGTGCCTTCTTCGATCTGCGCGGGCAACGGACTCTTCCAGCCCGCGAAGATCGTCATCCACTCGTCGAAGCGACTCAGATCGGACGCCATGTTCCAGGCCGCAGCAGGTTCTAGCTCCGACGTGACGGACACATTCACACCAGCCATTGGGATGTCTACTTTCGTTGTTTTGTGCGGCCTTCGCGCCGAGCGGCTCGGGTCAGAACAGCGGCGGCAGGGCGAAGACCATGATGATCGTCCACGAGATGTGCGTACCCATCGATGCGACGATGCCGCCCGTGGCACGACGTTCGAGAGCGCTGACCGCTCCGAGCAGGATTGCCGCGAAGCCCAGCATCGGGTTGCCGCTGGCAAGGGTGGCGACGATGTAGATGAGCGTGGAGAAGATGACGGGCGCATGGCCTTTGAGGGCCGAGTACACCGCGCCGCGGAAGAACATCTCCTCAGCCACCCCGTTGACGAGGGCGGTGGCGAGAATCAGGGAGAAGGTGCCTTGATCGGCGTGGTCGAGCACATCGGAGACAAAATCGGCGATGGGTGGGATCTCCCGGACCACCAACGCCCCGACAACGAACACAGCACCCAGCGCCAGCCCCACCGCGACACCGATCGCGCCGGCACGCACCGGCCCGCCACGCGGCGGCGGAAAGGCCCCGAGGTGTAGCGGCCCGGACAGCACCGCGCCGATGGCCCAGACCGCCGCGAGGGCGAAGGTCATCGGGTAGAACGACGAGTCACCGGGATCGATCGACAGCGAGATGCTCAGCAGCACGCTGCCCACGAGCAACGTGACCACCACGACGATCCTGCGGCGCAACATCTGGGCGCGTGTCTCGGGCGGGTCGTTGGAGTCGTCCTCCATCGTGCCGATGAGGAACTGGACCTTCTCGGGCAGTGTGATCACTTGGGCCGCCCTGTCACCGCGCCGACGACCCCGGTCAGGAGGTTCCACGCCGGACCGAAGCGGTCTCGCACCCCGATCTTCACCCGCATCAGGTCGCCACCGGCCCAGTCGGGGTCGGTGTCGGCCAGGTGATGGATGTCGCGGAGTTTGTCGACCGGCTTCGGAAGTGGACTCTCGGCGGATCTGCGCACTGCATCCCGGATGGTCAACAATCCTCCCGGCGGATCGGGGACGTGGTCTCGGATCGAATGTTCTGACGCCTTCATCGGGTAGTCAAGTGATCTCACCAGATCGGACGCGAGCCCGCTGGGGACCGGCACAATGAACCCGCTGACAAAGCCGGCCAAACGCACGTCGATGTTGGGGAGCAGCACACCGACCCTGGGTTGACCGATCTCGCGCAGGTAGGCGAACAGCAGCGAGTTGTACGACGACCGCTCCGGCCCGCTGATGTCGTAGTCACCCGGAGGCACCGCGTCGGTGGCGGCGGCGGCGAGATAGTGCACGGCGTCGCGCACCGAAATCGGATCCATCGGATTGTCCATCCACGCCGGCAGCGGGATCACGGCCAGGCGGTCGGCCATGTAGCGCACCATCTCGAACGATGTGGATCCGGCGCCGATCACCACGGCAGCGCGCAACCACACCAGGTCCGCTCCCCCGTCGACCGACAGAGCGGTTCCGACCTCGGCCCGGCTCTCGAGATGTTCGGAGAGTTCGGCGTCGTCGGGGACGAAGCCTCCGAGGTAGACGATGCGTCCGACGCCCGCATCGCGCGCTGCGGCGGCCACGTTGTCTGCGGCCCGACGGTCGTCGTCGCGGAAGTTGGGTTGTCCGATGCCGTGGACGAGGTAGTAGATGACGTCGATGTCGCCGCCCGAGCTGATGCCGTCGCGGACCGAATCGGCGTCGAGCGCATCGAACTCGATGGTCTTCACCCGGTCGAACCATCCGAAGCGCTCGAGACTGCTGCGGTTCCGCGATGCGGCAACCACCTCGTGCCCCTTCGACAACAGGGCTGGGACCAGGCGAGATCCGATGTAACCGGTCGCTCCCAGAACAAGAACCCGCATGTGATCACCGTTCGTCAGGACCGTGATTGCCACGATCGATGTGCTCGGCCTACGTCGGTAGACATTTCCCGGAACCCGCGACACCGACAACACGTGATCTGCGGCGGCTCACCCCGGTATTGGAGCGTCTGGATCGCTTGTTCCCTACATACTCAGCAGCCAAGTACCCCAGAAGCGGTTGGCGGCAATCGTGACATCACTCGCATTTGCGATCGGTGTGTAATGGTTTTTGACAGCCTATCCATTTCATCGGCACGATCTGAGGCATGGATGACACGTTGCAGCGGAAGTGGCCGTGGCTCGGGGATCACCTGGCCCTCGACGTGGCCAACACCGTCCGGATCGAGGACGGCCGACGGGTCGAGTTGCTCGCGACGCCCGCCGATCTCGTCGGGTGGCTCGATGTGGAGCCCGCACCGATGCCCCGCCCCGAGGTCGTCGACGAACACTGCTTGGAGCGGTTCCGGTCTGTTCGCGACGCCGCCCTGCTCATCCTGCACAGCGCCGTGGCCGGAGAGCCCCTGCCTGCCGATGCCGTGGGCGACATCAACGACGCGGTGCAGGCGGCGTCCGTTCACCGATTGCTCACCACAACCGCACACCAAGCAGAACATGTTGTGGCGCAGACCGATTCGACGATCGCGCTGACGGGTCACGCGGCCGCCGCCGTGGTCGACCTCATCGCGCGAGACGACCTTGCCAACCTCGCGGTCTGTCATGCGCCCTTGTGCGGTCAGTTCTTTCACCGGGCGCGCCCCAACCAACGCTGGTGCAGTCCAGGATGCGGCAACCGGGCGCGGGTCGATCGGCATCGTCATCGCCGCAACGGTCCGCGGTGACTATCGACTGGCTGGGTTATCTCGCGGTACTGACTGTCGCCTACGTGGTGCCCGGACCCGACTTCCTGCTGATCTTGCGGTGGTCCACAGAGAACCGCCGCGACGGACTGCTCGCACTCGCCGGAGCTCAAACGGGTCTGTCGGTACACATTGTCCTCGCGGTGACCGGGGTCAGCTTTCTCGTCGCGCGTGCGCCCGCGGCACTCACCATCATCCAGATACTCGGTGCCATCTACCTGTGCTGTCTCGGCGTCGGTCTGATCGTTCGCCGTGACTCCCGCGGTCGTGACGCGGGGTCACCGGCGACAGCATTTCGCAATGCGCTCGGGACCAATCTTCTCAATCCGAAGGCGGTCGTTTTCGTCACTGGCGTGCTGCCCCAATTCGCCACCGGGACGGCATCACTGCCACTGGAACTCGCCATTCTGGGGCTGGTCGACGTCGTCTTCGGAATTGCCGTCTATGTCGGGGTCGTGATGGCCGGAGGGCGTCTGTCGGGGCCTTTGCGGCGCGACGCGATCCGGCGGCGTTGGAATTGCGCCAACGGGGCGCTCCTGATCATGCTCGGCATCGGGCTCGGTGTCGCCAACGCCTGACGACACCGAGCCCTACGTCCGGCCCGGCCCCAACTAGGAACTGAGCGCTTTGGTTTTCAGCTGCTCGAACTCGTTCTGGTCGATGGTGCCATCGGCCAAAAGCGCCTTGGCCTGGGCGATCTGATCTGCCGGTGACGTACCCGCCGCCTGCCTGATGTAGTCGTCGGCTTGCTTCCTGGCAGCTTCATGCGACGCGGCCGCACGTTCTGCCATTCCCCGGCCACGAGCGATCAAGTAGACGAACACGGTGATGTACGGCAGCAGGATCAAGAAGATGATCCAGATGGCTTTGACCAATCCGGATGTTTTGTGATCGCGGAACAAATCCGCGAGAACGTTGAAGAGAATCATCAGATACGCGATGAACGCGAATATCACCACGGTGTACCAGATGAAATCCCAGAATGAATCCCACATGACCGACCACTCCTTGCTTGATGGTGTCTCGCCGACATCGGCGACCTCTTCGGAATCATGGCATGTGAAAGCACATTCCGGGTGCGGTTGACGTTCACCTCGAGGCCACTCGAGCTGGTCGCGACTGCGTTTGTCAGGCGGGCGCGACCGCTCCGAAACGCAGAGAGTCGTCCACCGTGGAGTTGACGCCGCCCACCCGGAAGCTCGCACCTCGGTGATGGTCGGGAAGCAGATCACCCTTGCCGAACAGCTTGTGCCGCAGAGTTCCCGGCACGTACGCGTGGTCGTACGCTCCCCGTGCCTCCAGCGCGGGGACCACGTGCTCGATGACGTCGGTGAACGTTCCGGGGGTTACCGCGTAGGCGAGATTGAATCCGTCGACATCGGTGTCGTTTGCCCACTCGAGCAACTGGTCGGCGATGCTCTCTCCCGACCCGACCAACAGCGGGCCCATCCCTCCGATCCCGCCCCACGCCGCGATGTCGCGGATGGTCCACTCCTTGCCGGTATCCGAAGCCTGGCTGAACGCGGCCACCGCGGACTGGATCGCGTTGCTGTGCACGTTGCCGATCGGCTCGTCGAGGTCGTATTGCGACAGGTCGATGCCCATCCAGCCCGACATGAACACCAGTGCCCCTTCGTCGCTGGCGTAGCGCCGGTACTCGGCGACCTTCGCCTGGGCAGCTTCCTCGGTCTCGTCGGTGATGATCGTCAGCAGCGTGTAGATCCGGGCGTCGTAGGCGTCGCGGCCTGCCGCCACCAGCTGTCCGCGGATGTTCTCCACGAGGGTCCGCAAGATGTCCTTGGTGGGCGCCCCGACGAAGATGGCCTCGGCATTCTCTGCTGCGAACTTGACCCCGCGGGGAGATGCCCCGGCCTGATAGATGACCGGTGAGCCCTGCGGCGATGGCTCGTGCAGGTGGATACCAGGAACGTTGAAATGCGTTCCACGGTGGCCGATGTGGTGGACCTTCGCCGGATCGGCGAACACACCGTGCTCCTTGTCGCGGCGCACCGCATCCCGTTCCCACGAGCCTTCCCACAACTTGTAGAGCACGGTGAGGTATTCGTCGGCGTGGTCGTAGCGGGCATCGTGTTCGAGTTGATCGACCTCACCCATGTTGCGGGCTGCAGCGGGCAGATAGCCGGTGACGACATTCCATCCGATCCGGCCACGCGTCAGGTGGTCGAGCGTCGACAACCGCCGGGCGAACGGATACGGATGCTCGAATCCGGTGCCCGCGGTGATACCGAACCCGAGGTGTTCGGTGGCGTGGGCCATCGCCGAGACGAGCAACAGCGGATCGGCCACCGGGATCTGGGCGCCCTGCCGGATCGCCGCTTCGTCGGTGCCGGCGTACACGTCGTAGGTGCCCAACACGTCGGCGATGAACAGCCCGTCGAAACCGCCACCTTCGAGCGCCTTCGCCAGATCAACCCAGTAGTCGAGGGTGTTGTAGTCCCACGACCGGTCGTCGGGATGACGCCACATACCTGGCGATTGATGGGCTACGCAGTTCATGTCGAACGCGTTGAACCGGATCTTGCGGGTCATTCGGTACACCTTCCACGGGCAGTTGCAGGCCAATTCTTGGCAGCACACGGCCCACGGGAAACACTTGGAATCACGCTGGACCGAATGACCTACTAAATTTGACCGGTGAGCGTATTTGCATCCGAAGAAGGACTGGGTCCAAAAGATGTCGGCCCAGAAGAGTTGAGCCCAGAAGAGTTGGGCACAGAAGAGTTGGGCACAGATGAGTTGGGACCCGGCGAACGACTGACCCCCGCCATCGTGCTGGTGGTCACCGAAGACAACCGCAACACCATCGTCGACGAGATCCGCAGCCGCTACGGCCGCGACTACTCCGTCGTCTTCACCGAAACGGCAGCCGCTGCCATCGAGACCGTCAAGACGCTGCTCGCGCACGACGTTCCGGTGGCGCTCATCGTCTCCGAACTGTCCGCCTTCGAAGAGGGCTGGAACGGGTCCCGACTGCTGCACAAGATGCGCTATCTGGTGCCCACCGCGCGGCGGATCGCTTTGATCCCGGCCAGCAAGTTCGGCACCTCGTTCGACGACCTGCGCGGCGAGATCTCCGCCGGCAAGTACGACACTTATCTCGCGATCCCGCAGGGGCAGCGCGACGAGGAGTTTCACACCGCGATCGTCGAGTACCTGTCCGACTGGGGCTGGTCGGTGGCCGCACCCGAGGTCGCCTTCATCCAGATCGTCACCGACGGGCCATCATCCGAGCTCTCCGCGATCCGCGACTTCCTGGACCGGATGGGCATGCCCGTGCAGATCCACAGTCCCGAATCGCTTGCGGGACGGGCCCTGCTCGCTTCGGTCGAAGGCAAGGCGGAGTTTCCCATCCTCTCCCGCGCCGGGCGCCCCCCACTGTCGCGGCCGACTCTCACGCAGGTGGCCGAATCGGTCTACGGTTCGGCGGACAGCATCCCCGAGGGAACCGTCTCCGACGTCGTGGTGCTGGGCGCGGGGCCGGCCGGGCTCGCCGCTGCCGTGTACGGCGCATCCGAAGGTCTGTCCACCACAGTGCTCGAATCCGGCGCGATCGGTGGTCAAGCCGGAACCAGCTCGATGATCAAGAACTATCTCGGCTTCCCCCGGGGTATCTCCGGCATGCGACTGGCCCAGCGTGCCCGCATCCAGGCGAGCCGGTTCGGGGCCCAGTTCTTCAGCGGTCGCGGCGCCACCAGCATCGAGGTGGGTACCGACCACCACCACGTCCGGGTGGACGACGCCAAGATGTGCGCCCGCACCATCGTGATCGCAACAGGTGTGGCCTACCGCCGATTCGGCGTGCGTGGCATCGAAGATCTTGTCGGCGCCGGGGTCTACTACGGCGCAGCCACCAGCGCGGCCCGCGAGATGACCGGCAAGCACGTCGTGGTGGTCGGTGGCGGCAATTCGGCGGGGCAGGCGGCCATGCACCTGTCACGTTTCGCCGATGCGGTCACCATCGCGGTGCGGCGCGACGGTCTCGCAGAAACCATGTCGGACTACCTGATCCGTGAGATCCAGGCCAACCCGCGCATCACCGTCCGCGGGTACACCGAGGTGATCGATGGCGGTGGCGACGGTCATCTGGAATGGCTCACTCTGTGCGACAACAGAAGCCGGACGCCTGAACGGGTCGAGGCGGCCGGCCTGTTCCTGCTGCTCGGCGCCGCCCCCACCTGCGACTGGATCCCCGCGCAGGTCGCCCGCGACGACCACGGCTTCCTGCTGACCGGACGGTCCGTGCCGAAAGAGCTCTGGGTGGACGGCGTGCCCCCGGCATTCCTCGAGACCAGCGTCCCCGGCATCTTCGCGGTCGGCGACGTTCGCAGCGGATCCATGAAACGCGTGGCCTCCGCCAGCGGTGAAGGGGCGTCGTCGGTGCCGCTGGTGCACGACAGGTTGTCGCAACTACGGCTGGCGAACCTGCCGCCCAGTCATTGATCCGTCATTGATCAGTCATTGATCAGTCATTGATCAGTCGATCGAGTACACCCGGCGGGCATTGTCGCGAAACACCTTGCGTAGCAGGTCTTCCCCGTAGGGGGCGAGCACGTCGAGTTGGGTGCCCACAATGGTTGCCATCGACGCGTTGGGTTTGTCGGCCGGGAAGTTGGAACCGAACATAAGGCGATCCGGGCCGAACACCGACACCGCATGTTCGAGGAGCGGTCCGGTCATGTTCGTCAGTGTCTGCTGGGTGCCGATGTTGCCCGACCGCTGGTGTCCATAACCGAGCAACGGGAAAGCGATGCCCGACAGCTTGGCGATCACGTTGCGGCACTGGGCAACCGCGCTGATGTCCTCACGCCATGCACGCATCAGCTCGTGACGCTGGGCGGCCGTGTGACCGGTGCTCTGGCCCATCGGCCCGAACAAACCCACCGGGGTGCCCAGATGGTTCAGCACGATGGTGGTGTCCGGGTACTCGCGTGCCAGCGTGCGAACGTCGCGCAGTTGGTGGGAGTACACCCACGCCTCGAAGACCAGGTTGCGCTCGGCGAGGGCGCCGAACCCTTCGAGAAAGTCGGCCGAGGCGAACAGCCCGCCGGTGTCGGCCCAGCTGCGCACCTTGGGGTCGGGGTGCCACGCTGCCATGCACCGAATGCCGCGGACCAACTCACTGATCTCCAGATGCATGTCCAGCTGCTGGGAGAATTCGGGGCCACGAGGATCACCTCTGGCGATCACGGCACCGAGTTCTGGCGCACCTTCCTGACCGAACGGCAGGCTGGTGACCCAGCGGGTCTCGGCGGCGGCAGCCATCGGATCGTCCGTGCGCCAGTCGGCTTGCATGTGCACCACGGACTCCACCGGAACACCGGTCAGCGGCACCACCTTGGCAGCGTCGGCGTAGTAGTGCTTCGGCAGATACGGCCGGGTGACGAACTTGGGGTCGAGCACGAGTTCGCGGTCGCGCTGGGCAACGGCATACCGGAAGATGGCCTTGCCCAGTACCGGCGCCGCCCGGTAGATGCGGGTGCGCTTTGCCGCCTCACGCGGGGTCCGGAGCGGGTCCCACTGGTGAATGTGCGTGTCGATGACGCCGGGGACGATCCCCAGGAGTGCCCCACCGGACAAACGCGTATCCCCTTCGGATCGCGCAGAGTCCTCTGCCCGTCCTTTTGCCATGGAATGACTGTACCCAGCGTTGTACGCACACTGATCGCAAGTTCGCGACCGAATGCGACAGTCCATTCCTGCGCGGAACGCGGGACAATAAAATACGGTCTGTCGCGGAAGTATCTATGCTGACAGGCGTTGTTCGCAGCGCGATGAGGGAAGGCCGACGCGGCGTGGGTACCCATACACGGCATGTGCTCTTGCAGGTGCGCGATGTGCTGGGACGAGATGCCGACCGGTTCACCGCGAACTTCTATCTGCGCCTGTTCGCGATGAACCCCGAGCTGCGCGACCTCTTCCCGGCGAACATGGCCCATCAGCGGGCAACCCTGTTCCGCGTCATCGACTACGTGCTCGAAACGGTCCCCGACAGCAGCAGCCATCCCCATCTGCTGGACTTCCTCGGCCAGCTCGGCCGCGACCACCGCAAGTTCGGGGTCACCGAGGAGCATTACCAGCAATTCCTCGTGGCGCTGACCCGTGAGATCGCTGCGACGATGGGCCCCCAATGGGACGAGGAGTCCGCAAATGTGGTGTCACAGGCGCTGATGCTCACCACGGGCGTGATGCGGGGCGCCGCACATTCGGCGAAGGGTCCGGCCACGTGGCAGGCGACGGTCGCCGAGAAGTACCGGTTGTCCCGCGACCTGGCGATCGTGCGGCTGCTCAGCCGCACACCACTGACCTACTCGGCCGGCCAGTACCTCGAAGTGCAGATACCCCAATGGCCGCGGATATGGCGCCATCTCTCGCCGTCCATCCCCGCCAACCCCGCCGGTGAGCTGGAGTTCCACGTCCGAGCGGTTCCCGGCGGCTCGGTGAGCAACTCGATAGTCACCGAAACCCAGGTCGGCGACGTGTGGACGTTCGCACAGAACCACGGGACCCTGCACCTGATGCCCGACCGCGACGTGTTGATGATCGCGGGCGGAACCGGGCTCGCACCCCTGCGGGCGATGATCATCGAACTCGCGCGCCGGGTCGACGCGCCTCAGGTGCACCTGTTCTACGGTGCGCGGTACCCGGCGGATCTCTACGATCTGTCGTTCTTATGGCAGATCGCGGCGACCAACCCGTGGCTCACCATCACCACCGTGGTGGAGGACGAGACCGATCCCTGGTGGAGCACCCCGAGCGAGCACGATCAGACCATCGAACTGGAACGGATGCAGGGCCAACTCGCCGACGCAGTACTCGGCTATGACCGCGACTGGACCGATCATCAAGTGCTGCTCGCGGGTTCACCCGAGATGTTGGCCACCACCCGGAGACGCCTGCTCATCGCGGGTATCCGAGCGAGCTTGATGCAGTACGACCCGGTGTAGCCGGCCTACGGAACCGTGGTCGTGGTTGTGGTGATGCCGGGCGTAGTGGTTGTCGTGGAGGTTGTGGTCTCCGGCGGGTCGGTGGTCTCCGGCGGATCGGTGGTCTCCGGCGGATCAGTTGTTGTCACCGGCGGTGGTGGCTGGGTGACGGTGATCGGCGGCGGCGCCTGAGTGATGGTGGTCGGCGGAGCCGGTGGCGGAGCCGGGATCGTCCGAGTGCTGCTTGCGGGCACCGAGATGGTCGGAGACGAGATGCGCGACAGCCCCTTCGACGTGGTCACAGGGGTGGTGGTGCTGGTGCTCGAGAACTTGGCGGTGACGGAGTTGTCGTCGCTCACGGTCTCGGGATTGTTGCTGCCACCGGTCATCACGACCGCGATGATCACCCCGACGGCCAGCAGCAGCGCGGCACCGGCGCTCGCCGAGACCAGCACCCATCGGTTGTTGTCGCGACTGTGCCCCACCGCGGCGGCGGCGACCATGGCCGCGCCACTCGCGGCGGCGTATTGGGGATCGTCCACCAGCTGCACGGGTAGTTGCAGGGCGTATTCGAGCGACGGCGCGACGCCGGGAACTTGAGCGCCCGGGCCCACCACCACAACTCCGTGGACGGCGTTGCTGGGGTTGGGGATGACAGCGATCGCGTCGGCGAGGGTCTGCGCGCCCTCGGGCTCGGTGACCGGAAGCCGTTCACCGAATCCGGACACTGCACTGGCCCCCACGACGGTGCGGGCCGAGGTGTCGATGAGTGCGACGGACTGGCCGGTGAACAGGGCCCCGGTGGTGTCGAGGTCGGCCACCACCACAACACCGCGTGAACCGAACTGAGTGGTCGCGAGCTCGGCGAACGCGAGTGGGGTCCCGACGACGGTCGTGCGCGCGAACCACGCAGGTTTTATCGGCCCGGCCGAGGAATTTGCTGGGTTCGGCGGCAGAATGAAGTCGGGCACGACTTTCGCGGCGAGGATGTCGTCGATCGCCAACTGCATTCCGCTGTCGGAGCATGCGATGGTGATCGCCGACGGCGTGATGGGTGCTGACTCGACCAACTGATAGATCGCGTCGAAGGCGATCTCAGGAGAAGGGCCCGTCAACTCCACGAAGTTGCGGGCCAATACCTCACCGGTGCCGGAATCGGCGACCACCGAGGCGATCTCCAGGTCGGTGATCGAAATCCCGAGTACCTGGCTCATACCTGAGTATCGCTCTCATCGAAGGCGCTGTTACCGAAACTCACGAAATGCGAGGCGGAGTCGACTCCTGCCGACGCCGTGCTCATCTGTCGCCGCGCTCGCGGCGCGGCTTCCACACGACCAACGCGCTGGTTCGCGGCATCGGGACGAGCTCGCCGCGACTGCTCGCGCGATGGGCGGCGACCTCTGCCTCCAGTTCACGGATCCGGCTCTGCAGCGCGTCGACCTGGTTGGTCAACTCGATCACGCGCTTGATGCCGGCAAGGTTCACACCCTCGTCCTGCGACAGTCGCTGCACCTCGCGGAGCAGTTCGACGTCGCGGCTGGAGTACCGCCGCCCGCCACCCGCCGCGCGTTGGGGGGTGACGAGCCCGAGGCGGTCATAGGTGCGCAGTGTCTGCGCGTGCATGCCGGCCAGTTCGGCGGCCACCGAGATCACGAACATCCGCGCCGATTGGTCGGCGGATTCACGTTCTTCACGGCGGGAGCTCATCACTTACCCCAATTCGCACGCGGGTCGAAACCGCTGGCCTTTTCTGCCGCGGCGTACTTGCCAAGAGCTTCGATGGCCGCGTCGTCGAGCTTGGGCGGCACTGCGACCTTCACGGTCACCAACAGATCGCCGGCACCGCCGGCGCGTTTGGCGACGCCACGGCCGCGGACCCGCAGGGTGCGTCCGTCGACGGTGTTCGGCGGGATCTTCAACCCGACGCTGCCGTCGAGTGTCGGTACCGACACCGTGGTGCCGAGGACCAGTTCGGCGAAGGTCACCGGGAGGGTCACCTTCACGTCGTCGCCGCTGCGGGTGAACGTGCGGTCGGGTGAGACGTGGACGCTGACGTACAGGTCGCCCGACGGTGCTCCGCGCAGGCCCGCTTCGCCCTGCCCGGCCAGCCTGATCCTGCCGCCGTCGGACACACCGGGCGGGATGCGCACGGTGATCGGGCGGGTACGGACCGTGGCGCCGTCGCCCTCACACACCGGGCACGGATCGTCGATCTTGGATCCGGTGCCGCGGCAGTCCGAACACGGTTCGCTGAATCCAAATGCGCCCTGATTGCGGCTGACCACGCCGGCACCGTTGCAGGTGGGGCACACCCGCGGACTGGTGCCTGGTTTTGCGCCACTGCCATGACAGTTCGTGCACGGCGCCGAACTGGTGATGGTGATGGTCTTCGAGGTACCCAGCGCCGCCTCTTTGAAGGTCAGCGTGGTCTCGGTTTCCAGATCGTTGCCGCGACGACTGCGGGTCTGGGTGCCACGGGGGGTGGCGGTGCGGTTGAACAGGCCGCCGAACAGGTCGCTGAATCCACCTGCGCCGCCGGGCTGTCCGCCCGCCGCGTCACCGAACAGATCGTTGAGGTTGAACTCCTGACCTCCGGCCGTGGTGCCATAGCCGCCGGGGAATCCGGCAGCACCACCGCGACCGCGCGCGCCGGCGAACATCCGCCGGGTGTCGTCGTACTCCTTGCGCTTGGCAGGGTCGGACAGCACGCTGTGCGCCTCGGAAACCAGCTTGAAGCGTTCTTCGGCAACCGGGTCGTTCGGGTTCGCATCGGGATGCAGTTCGCGCGCCAGCTTGCGGTAGGCCCGCTTGATGTCGTCGGCGGACGCATCGGATGCAACGCCCAGCGCTTTGTAGAAGTCCTGTTCGAGCCACTCACGTTGAGGAGCCACCAGGCGTCACCTCCTTCTCTTTCTCAATCTTGTTCTGTGCAAAAAGTCTTGGTAGCGATCCCGGCCCAGGCGCGGTGCGCCTGGGCCGGAATGCTCATCCTTCGTCGGTCTGACCCACAGGGGTCTGTACTGCCGGTTCCGGACCGTCGACCACCACGACCATGGCGGTGCGCAGTACCCGATCGCCGAGACGGAAACCTTGCCGGTACACCGTCCCGATCACCGGGTTCGAACCCTGACCTTCATGTTGCACCGCTTCGTGCAGCGCCGGGTCGAACTCGTCGCCCTCGGCCCCGAACGAGGCGAGACCGGCCGCGGTCAGTGTCTCGGTGATCTTATCGGCCACCGCACGCAGCGGGCCCGCTTCGAGGTCACCGTGCGCACGTGCGCGGTCCAGGTCGTCGAGGACAGGCAGCAGCGACTTGATGAGATCACCCTTGCCGTACTGCTGCGCGCTGACCTTCTCGCGCTCGGCGCGACGCCGATAGTTGGCGTACTCCGCGTGCACACGCTGCAGGTCGGCGAGCAACTCGGACTCATTGTCCGAGCCCGCGACATCGGCGACCGCGTCGTCGATGGCCGCATCCACCGTGTCATCCGATTCCGGAGCGGGTGCCGCGTCTGCGCCGTCTACGGGCGCGCCCGCGGCATCCGTGGCCGGAGGAGCTTCCTCCGTGGCGGTCGCCGGATCGGATTCCGGACCGGTCACTTGTTCTCTCCGGCGGTGTTGTCAGCACCTTCGTCCACGACCTCGGCGTCGACGACATCGTCGGCCCCGCCGGCAGCGGCAGCGCCGTCACCTTCGGCAGCTGCGTTGGCGTAGATCGCCTGACCGAGCTCCTGCGAATCGGTGGTCAGCTTCTCTACCGCCGACTTCACGGCGCCCAGATCGCTGCCCTTGAGGGCCTCACGCACGCCCTCGATCGACCCTTCGACCTTGGTCTTGAGGTCGGCCGGGACCTTGTCGTCGGACTCCTTGAGGAACTTCTCGGTCTGGTTGACCAGCGACTCCGCCTGGTTGCGGGTCTCGGCCTCTTCGCGACGCTTCCGGTCTTCGTCGGCGTGCGCTTCGGCGTCCTTGATCATCCGATCGATCTCGTCCTTGGACAGGCCGGAACCGTCCTGGATCCGGATGGTGTTCTCCTTGCCAGTGCCCTTGTCCTTGGCGGTGACGTGCACGATGCCGTTGGCGTCGATGTCGAAGGTCACCTCGATCTGCGGGACACCCTGCGGTGCAGGCGCGATACCGGCCAGCTCGAACGAACCGAGCAGCTTGTTGTGCGAGGCGATCTCACGCTCGCCCTGATACACCTGGATCTGCACCGACGGCTGGTTGTCCTCTGCCGTGGTGTAGGTCTCCGACCGCTTGGTCGGGATCGTGGTGTTGCGCTCGATCAGCTTGTGCATCACACCGCCCTTGGTCTCGATACCGAGGGAGAGCGGGGTGACGTCGAGGAGCAGGACGTCCTTGACCTCACCGCGGAGCACACCGGCCTGCAGTGCGGCACCGACGGCCACGACCTCGTCCGGGTTGACACCCTTGTTGGGCTCGCGGCCTCCGGTCAGTTCACGCACCAGGTCGCTGACGGCGGGCATACGGGTGGAGCCACCGACGAGCACGACGTGGTCGATGTCGCCGACGGCGATGCCGGCGTCCTTGACCACAGCCTGGAACGGCGCACGGGTGCGCTCGAGCAGGTCATTGGTGATCTTCTGGAACTCACTGCGGGTGAGCTGCTCGTCGAGGAACAGCGGGTTCTTGTCCGCGTCGACCGTGATGTAGGGCAGGTTGATCGAGGTGCTCTGTCCCGAGGACAGTTCGATCTTCGCCTTCTCGGCGGCCTCACGCAGACGCTGCAGGGCCATCTTGTCCTTGGTCAGGTCGATGCCGTTCTGCGCCTTGAACTTGTCGACGAGCCAGTCGACGACACGCTGGTCCCAGTCGTCACCACCGAGGTGGTTGTCACCGGAGGTCGCCCGGACCTCGACGACACCGTCGCCGATCTCCAGCAGCGAGACGTCGAACGTACCGCCACCGAGGTCGAACACCAGGATGGTCTGTTCCTTCTCGCCCTTGTCCAGGCCGTACGCCAATGCGGCGGCGGTGGGCTCGTTGACGATGCGGAGCACGTTGAGGCCGGCGATCTGGCCGGCTTCTTTGGTGGCCTGCCGCTGGGCGTCGTTGAAGTACGCAGGGACGGTGATGACCGCGTCGACGACCTCGTCACCCAGGTAGCTCTCGGCGTCGCGCTTCAGCTTCATCAGCGTCCGAGCGCTGATCTCCTGAGGCGTGTAGTTCTTGTCGTCGATGGACGTGGTCCAGTCCTCGCCCATGTGGCGCTTGACCGAACGGATGGTGCGGTCGACGTTGGTGACTGCCTGGTTCTTGGCCGGCTGTCCGACCAGAACCTCGCCGTTGCGGGCGAATGCAACCACCGACGGGGTGGTGCGGGCGCCCTCGGCGTTGGCGATAACGGTGGGTTCGCCACCTTCGAGCACAGAGACCACCGAGTTGGTGGTGCCCAGGTCGATTCCAACAGCACGAGCCATTTGTTGCCTCCTATAAGCAGTGCGGCGCAACCGTGCGCGCACAATTTGTTCACGTTTGTGGTTCTCGGTCTGAAACCTCAGCGCGATCGACTCAACTGTTACCGGTTGATCCCATTCACGTCAAACCGGGTTGAGTCTTGGCGGCTCAGGTCTCTCGAGAGGTGTAACGGACCAAGTGCACAAACTGTTCCCGATCATCTCAAATAGTTGAGTCGATCCGACTCAAGGTGAGCCATTGCCTCCGGAAGTCCACGGCCCGGGCGGCAGGCTCGTTACGCTCAGACCGTGACACCGCCCGATCCGATTCCTCCGCGCCCCCGTCCGGCCCGTCCCGACATCCGGATCGAACCGCTGCACGAACCGATCCCTGACGAGCGGCCGCGGGTTCTCGACATCGCGGCGGTGATCTGGCTGCTCACGTTGGCGGCCCTGGTGGTGACGGCCGCGATGGTGGGCTTCGACCAGGCGGACGTGCGCGCCGAACTGACCCGCTCGCTCGCCGAGGACAACTTGTCGGCAACCCCGGACGAACTCGCCGACACCGTGAAGATCGCGATGATCGCCAGTGGTGTGGTGGCGTTCCTCGTATTGGCATGTGGACTGTTCGGGATCATTCGCCTGCGTGACCGCATTCCCTCCAGCCGGAGCCTGCTGGTGACCATCGGTGTGGTCGCGGTGGTCGGAGCGGTCGCGTTCTGGACGGTCATCGATCCGGCCCGCGACGTCCTCGGCGCCGCGGCCGGATGGCTGCCGCTCGCGGTTGCGGCAGGAGCAGCCGTCGCGACGGCCCTGCTGTTCGCCCCCGCCATCAGCCGATGGCTCAGGGCCGCGCCGATCCGTCGTTGAGAAATCCGCCGCTGAAACCGGGTCGCTGACGACCGGGGCTAGCGCTCGTCGATCGTGGTGGTGATCAGTGTCATCGCAGGCTTCTTCGGGGTGGAACCGAAGCCGAAACGAACCGGCGGGTCGACGTCGGTCAGTCCGCCGAGGTCGTTGCCCTGCCACCCCGCCACCACCGACTCGATGCGCCGCTGACCCCGCGCGCCGTAATACTCGCGGCGACCTCCACCTGCTGAGCCGCGGGTTCGCACACCGCGCAGGAACACCCGGGCGATCGGGTCGCTGATTGCACAGAACCACGGCGCCGTGACCACGGCACGTGGCATCAGTGACAGCAGCCGTCCGAGCAGGGTCGGCGCGCCGACGACAAATGACAACTCCAAATCGCCCGCCCGCACCGACACCCGCGAGCCGTTCGATTCGTAGGTCACTTCGGCGATCACGCTGCGGTCGAAATGGTAGGTGGCGGTGACGAAGTCGCGCACCTCATCACTCGGTGCGATGAGCAGCCGGTCGCCGTCGGCGAACTCGACCATGACGTCGGCGAAGTCGCCCAGATGTGATGACGGCCAGTGCCCGACGACGATGCGGACGCCCGCCGTGGTGCCCATCCCGGAGATGTCGCCGTCGAAACGCAGGCGCGTCACGGTGTCGTCACTGCGAATCGAGCTCGGCGAGAATACCTTCGGCACTGCGGGCGGCGACCGTGCACGCCACCGCCGTCGGCCGGTCGAACAGCGGATGGGCGGCACGGGTGCGCCAGCGCCGCACCGCTTCCATCGCGGCCTTGCGATGCAGATCGACGCTGTCGTCGGGTGCGATACCGAGCCGGGCCCAGGGTTCGATGCCCGAGCCACCGATGATGCGTTGCAGGTCGTCGCGGTCCTGGGGCGGCAACTGGATTCCCCCGGTGCGCAGTTTGCCGAGCAACCGCAGCTCGGCAAACCCGTGAACATCGGCCAGCATGCGCGCCGTCGCCTTGCGCAGCTCTTCTGTCTCGGCCGAATCATAGTGCGCAAGAATGCGTTCCAGGGCGATCAGGGCGGTGTGGGTCTTGAGCTGATCGGCGCGCTGCCCGAACTGCACATCGATGATCTGCCGGAGTTCGGTGAGGCCGCTGCGGTCGACCAGTTCGGTTGCCAGAGTGGGTGAATCGGGAGTTCCGAGCCGGATCAGGGTGACGGCCATCCGGATGCCGTACATACCGAAGCGGTCGAGCAACTCCGCACGCAGACCAGGCTCGACGGGCAGCGGGGTCTCGGGCCGGACGAATCGGTCTGTCGAGAGCATCGCCAGCGAGAGTTCTTCGGGCGCAACGGCAGCCAACGCGACGAACGCCGAGTACTCGACCTGCCGCAGGGTGCGCGCGCCGAGAGCCAGTAGGCCCGCGACCGGCACCACAGCCTGACAGAGGCCGGTGCGTTCGAGCTCGGTGGCGAACCGCGCCGCAACCTGTTTGGCCGACATCATCGCGTCCACCCGGCCCGCGCCGACCTCGTCGGCCCGCGACACGACACCCACCACGCCCAGTGGCCCGGACTCACCGCCGATGGACTCGCCGATTCTACTGAGGAAGGCGGTGTCGGTACTGGTGAGCGTGCGCAGCAGATAGACCACCGCGTCCGCGCCCGACTCACCGTCCTCGGGGGTGAGCATGTCGACGGTCAGTGCTGACACGTCCCGCGACAGCGACGCCGTACCCGGGGTGTCGATGATGGTCATCGACCGGAGTGCCCTCGCCGGCCACTCGACGTCGAGGCGGTCGACGCGTTCGGCGGTCAGATCGCCGAAGTCGAAGGTCAGGTGGCCATTTCGGCGCAACACGGGGATCCCGGCCGATCGCTCGCCGTCGTACCGTGCCGTGACCTTGGGATTGACTCCGCGCCGGTACCAGGTGACCACGCGAGTGCACTCGGTGGCGTCGGTCGGTGCGATGTCCTGGCCGACCATCGCGTTGAGCAGGGTCGACTTGCCCGCCTTCAACGACCCCGCGATGGCGATGCGCAGCGGTTCGTCGAGTCGGTCGGAACAGTCGGCCAGCCGGGCGGCCGCCCAGCGGTCACCTCCGCACACCTTCTCGGCGGCGTCGAGCAGCTCACGGGCTCGGTCGAGGGTACTCACTCCACGGCCCGATCCGCCGATGCCGATCTGACCGCCGGGGTTGCCGCAGCACCCCCCGTGGCCTCGATGGCCGGATCCAGCTGCAACGCCACCTTTCGCAGCGCCGCAACAGCTTTGAGTTCCTGCTCGAGTTCGGCGGTCCGGGTTCGCTGTTCGGAGCCGGCCATCGCCGCGGCCTCTTGGGCCGCCTGCAGCGAGTCACCTATCGACCGTGCCGACTGCTCGGCGACCTGGGTGAAATGGTCACGCAACGTCCGCTGGATGTGGCGAAGCCGATCCTTGGATTCCTTGCCGACCTGGAAGCTGACGTCGTCGGTGAACTTGCGGATGGAGGCCTTGGCCTTGTTCCGCCGTTCGTTGGTGCGCGCCTCTTTGTCGTCCTTGTATGCCTTGGTGCCCAACAGGAGTCCGGCACCGACCGAGATCGGGTTGATCAACGCGAGCCCGGCGAAGGTGCCGATGAGGCCGAACATCAGCACCCCGCCGTAGGAGCCCCGCATACCGATCAGCACTTTCTGGGTGATGCCGACCTTCCCGGACTCGAGGTCGGAGAGTTCGGTGACCGGATCGAAGATGCCGTCGATGTCGGTGATGTCGGTGATGTCGAGGCGCGGCAGGTTGGCCTCGGCGGTGTCGGCGAAGTGCTCGGCCACCCGTTCGGCGAGCCACACCGCCCGCTCGTGCGCCCACACGAAGTTGTCGCCGACAGCCACCGCGATCTGGTCCTCGAGCCATTCGGTGAGCTGCGGCCAGTCCTTGCCCGGATCACCTTCGTCGACAGCCTGCTCGGCCTCGCGGGTGATGGCGCGCAACCGGTCTCGCAGATCGTGGTCGATGTCGGCGGCAAGGTCCGTGATGCCGTCGGTGAGGGTCTGCTGCCACAGCGACGACCGCTTCTGCATGTCCTCGGCGGCAGTTTTGGCTCGGGTGAGTTCAGCGACCGCGGCAGCGGCCGTCTCGGGACTGCGCATCGCCGCGAGTTCACTGCCCAGGGTGAGGGCCAGATGCTCGGACACCGAACGCAGGTCCAGGGCCACCGATTCGCGAGTCGAGTGGTCGGCCCGAGCGACAACCTGCTCGCGGAGGAACCGGTACACCTCGACGAATCCGGCCTCGACATTGAGCGAGTCGTCGCCGAGACGCAGTGCGTGTGAACGGAGCATCGACGACACCGGCAGCAGCTGGACGTCGAGTCCCTCGCGCTCGAGGTGTGCCCGATCGGCGTCGACGATCTGACGCCAGTGGGGGTACAGGTCGGTTTTGGTGATCAGGCAGGCAACGGTCGGGCACAGCGTCATCACCTGGCGAAGGAAAGAGATCTCGGGCTCGGTGAACTCCTGGCTTGCGTCGGACACCACAAAAACCGCGTCTGCGGATGGGATCAGCCCGAGAGTGCTTGCGGCATGCGGGTTCCCGTGTCCACCGACGCCGGGGGTGTCGACCAGCACCAGGCCGTCGGCCAGCAGCGGGCTGGGGACGTTGACCTCGAGCCGGGTGATGTCGCGTCCCTCGGCCAGCGGGTGGTCGGGGGTCACGGAGGTGAGCTGGTCCATCGGCAACGGGGTGCGCACGGGGTCACTGCCCGGTTGCGCGAGAACCAGTTCGGCGGACGGCTGCTGCCCGTTCTGCACGAGGGTGGGCACGGCGGTGGTCTCGTCGTCGCCGACCGAACACACCTCGACGTTCAGCAGGGAATTGACGAACTGGCTCTTGCCCTGTTTGAGCGGCCCCACCACCACGATCCGTACGCGCGGATCGGTGACCCGGGTACGGGCTCCCTCGAGCCGGTCCACCAGGTCCTGCCGACCGGACTTGGCGGCGATCTGACCCATTCGGCCCAACAGCTCGCCCAGCCGGCCCGGCTGCGCGCCTTCGGGTGCACCGTCGGCGGGCCCGGCCGACGATCCGGCGATGCTCTTCATGCTGAGGCGCTTTTCATCGGTCATCCGGTCTGCTGGTCGTCGAAATGGTGAAGGGTCTACCGAGAACACAACCACATCGGTCCCGCACACGTAACCGTGTGCGGGACCGATGGTGTTACAGGGTCAGCGACAACACCCCTCGTCCACGTTGTCGGGTTCGAGTCCTGTCGGTCAGTCGTCGAGGGCACCGCCCGCGTCGACCTGTCCGCCGCCGTCGGTGGTGGTGTCGGCGTCAGCCCCGCCGAGCAGTCCGCCCGTCAGTCCGCTGTCGCCGGTGAGCGCCCCGGTGAGTCCGGTGTCACCGGTGCCGAATGCGTTGTCGGCGTCGATGTCCGACCAGCCGCCTGCGTTTCCTCCGACCACTCCGGTGGTGGTGTCGGCCACTCCGCCGGTCACGCCGCCGACCACGTCCCCGGTCACCTCGGCTGGTCCGGTACCCGCGTCCGCAGTGAGATCCAGCGGTGCAGGAGCACCGACGCCGCCGCCGAGTCCGGCCACGCCGTCGAGCGCGTTCTCGAGTTCACCGGTGGCCCCGCCGGTCAGCACGGATTCGACGCCGCCGCCCAGTCCCAGACCGCCTGCGGCGTCACCGCCGACCACGCCGCCGATGGCGCCACCTGCGTCGAGGTCACCGCCCGCAGCACCGCCGACCGCGCCGACCAGACCTGCATCGATGTCGGTGGCCGCACCCAGCAGCGCGTTTGCCGAAGTGTCGGCATCGGCGATCAATCCGCCGCCTGCGGCGACGACACCACCCACTGCGGTCTCCACACCGCCGCCTACGATCGCGCCGGCGCCGAGCCCTCCGGCGATGCCCGCATCACCGGCAGCTTCGAGGCCGCCGACCAGGGCAGCAGCGGCGGCGAGTCCACCCGCCGCGCCGGCATCGAGGGCTCCGTCGATTCCGCCGACCAGGGCGCCGCCGGCACCCAGCGCGGTGCCGATCCCGGCACCGACTTCTGTCTCCACGAGTCCACCGAGGTCGGCTGCGACCAGGCCGGCTGCGCCGAGCGCGGTACCGAGGACCGCGCCGAACTCGCCGGCGAGACCACCGTCGATGTCGAGGGCACCGTCCAGGACCACACCCAGGGCGCCACCGAGGTCGAGGCCGCCTTCGAGCAGTCCGGCGAGTTCACCGGCCAGAGCGCCTTCGAGCGCTCCACCGATCGTGGCTCCCAGCGTCGCTCCGACGGTGGCAGCAAGTGCGCCGCCGGCAGCGAGCGCAGCGGCCACCTCGGCACCGAGATCGGTGTCGAGGACCGCGTCGAGGCCCAGTGCGCCGGTCAGACCGGCAACGAGTTCGGCTCCCAGACCGGCGTCGAGGTCGCCGACCGCACCGATCACAGCGCCGAGAACGCCTCCGAACTCGGCAACAAATGCGCCACCGGCGGCCAGGACTCCGGCGAATGCCGCAGCGAGCTCGGTGGCCAGGCCACCTGCCAGCAGTGCGGTGAGGTCGGCGCCGATCACGCCGCCTGCGGCGAGTGCGGCTTCGAGCACGCCACCGAAGACGCCGGCGATCTCCGCGGCTCCGTCCAGTCCGAGCGCGCCGCCGACAATCGCGCCGAGCGCGAGCCCGAGGTCGAGGCCGCCGGCCAGCAACCCGGCGAGCTGTGCGCCGAAGTCGGCGTCGAGCAGTCCACCGATCGCACCGCCGAGGGCGAGACCCAGTCCGGCGGCCACATCGCCTCCGGCAGCAAGCACTCCCGACAGCGCGGTGCCGAGGGCGAGACCTAGGTCGGCTCCGCCTGCGAGCAATGCGGCGAGGTCGAGGTCGCCGAAGGCGCCGAGGGCGGCTTCGAACGCTCCGGTCAGGCCGGCGGCGAGACCGCCACCGAGTCCGAACACCCCGGCGAGTGCCGCGGCCAGTGCGCCGTCGACATCCAGGAGGGCTTCGAGATCTGCGGCGCCGGCCAGTTCGAGCGCGGCGCCGAGGACACCACCGAGCGCGAGACCGAACTCGCCTGCCAGGTCACCACCGGCCGCCAGCACGGCAACAAGCGCGCCCTGCAGGGTCGCGGTGAGTCCGCCGGCGAGCAGTGCGGTCAGGTCGGCTGCCAGCAGGCCGCCGGCTCCGAAGGCCGCGGCCAGCGCAGCTCCGAAACCGGCCGCGATGTCTGCGACAGCGCCCAGTCCGAGAGCTCCTTCGATGATCGCGCCGAGTGCGAGTCCCAGGTCCAGGCCTCCGGCCAGCAGACCGGCCAGCTGGGCTCCGAAGTCTGCTTCGAGAAGTCCGCCGAGCACACCGCCGAGGGCAAGGCCCAGTCCGGCAGCGATCTCCCCGCCGACTGCGAGCACACCGGCCAGAGCGGTCCCGAGCGCCAGGCCCAGTTCGGCACCGCCGGCGAGCAGCGCAGCGAGGTCGACCGCGCCGAATGCGCCGAGGGCGGCATCAAGAGCCCCGGCCAGTACGGCGGTCAGACCGCCGCCTAGTCCGAGGACACCGGCCAGCGCAGCAGCCAGGGCACCGTCGACGGCGAGGAGGGCCTCGAGATCAAGGGCACCGGCCAGTTCGACTGCGGCACCGAGCAGTGCACCGAGGGCCAGCCCGAACTCTCCGGCGAGGTCACCACCGACGGCCAGGGCCGCGGCCAGTGCACCCTGCAGGGTCGCCGTCAGGCCGCCGGCGAGGGCCAGCAGCAGGTTCGCATCGAGCAGTCCGGCGAGTGCACCGGTGAGCGCGCCGGTGACGTCGAGGACACCGGCGAGTGCGGCACCGAACTGCGCAGCCAGACCGGCACCGAGGCCGAGGACGCCGGTGAGCGCCGCGCCCAGGGCAAGTCCGGCATCGAGACCGGCCGCGAGCGCGGCGGCCAGGTTCGCCGCGAGGGCACCACCGAGTCCGATCGCGCCGCCGATCACCGCACCGAAGGCCGCGCCGATACCAGCGGCAAGGGCGCCACCGAGTTCGAGCGCCGCGGTGAGCGCACCGCCGATGACGGTGGCGAAACCGAGTGCTGCGTCGAGGTCGAGGCCACCGACCACGGCCAGGGCGGCGTTGATCGCTGCGGCCAGGCCTGCGGTCAGTTCACCGGTCACGCCGAGTCCGGCGCCGAGGACAGCTGCCACGGTTGCGCCGATGTCCAGTACGCCGTCGAGGTCGAAGATCGCCCCGAGGCCACCGCCGAGGTCCAGGATGCCGCCGACGATGGCGCCGATGGCCGCGCCGAGACCGGCAGCGATCTCACCGCCGACCGCCACACCACCGGCAAGAGCCGCCGCCAGCACCACCGCGAGCTGCCCGGCGAAGTCCAGGTCACCGAAGTTGATCCCGCCGAGGTCGAGACCTCCGAGATCGATCAGTCCGAGATCGATGTTCCCCAGGTCGATCGATCCGAAGTCGAAGTTGCCGAAATTCCCGAAGTTGATGCTTCCGAAGTCGATGTTTCCGAACTCGAAGCCACCGAGGTCGATGTTCCCGAAGTTCACGTCGCCGAAGTCGATGTTCCCGAGCTGCAGTCCGCCGACGGCGAGGCCGCCACCGATCGCGCCGACGTTGATCGCTCCGATGCCCCCACCGCCGTTGCCGGCATTGATGATGTTGGTCAACCGCGACCCGCCCGCGAACAATCCGGATTCGGCAACCATCGGTGCCGCGGCGACGATGTCGGCGTGGCAGAGCTCGGGCAGGCCGGCCGCGTTCAGCGCGCCCTGCGGGTTCAGGCAGTAGGCGTTGGCGGCTTTCTCGTCGCGGAGGAGGCCGAGGATGAAATCGAGTACTGCGTTGCTGGGCATGGCGTTCTCCTGTTGCCGGGCGGATCCAGGTGGTTCCGCTGAGATTGTCTCCACGCTATGAGTTCTGCGGACCCGGCCCAACGGGCCAACGCCCCCTTCGTAGCTGATGGGGGCGTTAGGGGAAGCCCCCCGGTGCATTAGGGGGTCTAGGGGATCGACCCCGCACATCCGCGACCACCCGCCGAACCGGTAACACCATCCCTACCTGCGGCGACATCATGGGAGATGGGCATCACAGGGTGAGTCGATGCCGTAGGCGCACCAGAGGAGTCGGCAGACCATGACCACATCGCTCGGTTTGAAGATCGGCAGCACCACATGTGTTGCAGTGCCCGGTACCGACGACGGCCTCGATGCTGCTGTCGTGCGCGGCCCGATTCTGGAGTTGGCGCCCGACGCCTCGCCCGAACTCGTCGACCGGCCGGGGCCGTACCGGGTCGGCGGTTTCACCGAGCGGGTGGGTGATCCCGTTGCCCTGGTGACCGACGACGGCCGCCAGTACACCGGCGAGGATCTGTACGCCGCCGCGATGGCCGCTCTGGCCGCCGATGCCGGCGCCTGGGATGCCGACGTCATCGTGCTCGCCTGTCCGAACGAATGGCAGGACTACACCGTGGAGGCCCTTCGTGCGGCCGCGGCCCGGCAGGACATGCCCGAGGTGACCGTGGTTCCCGAGGCGATCGCCGCGGTTGCCGCTCTTGCCGAACACAACGGCCAGCTCGACGGCCTCACCGTGGTGTACGACCTCGGTGGTTCATCACTCGACGTGGCGGTGGTGCGCACCGGCGCCGACCCGATGATCGTCGGCCGTCCACTGAGGTCCGAAGAGATCAGCGGCGCCCAGTTCGACCATCTCGTTCTCGGTCACGTGCTCGAATCGGTGGGTGCCACCGATTCCATCGACCCGTTCGATGCGGCGACGATGGAGGGTCTGGCCGAACTCCGGGTTCGCTGCGCGGCGGCCCGCGAGGCGTTGTCCTCGGACACCGAAACCGTTGTCTCCATCGATCTTCCGGGGATCCGCACCGAGGCCAGGCTCGTCCGGTCCGAGCTCGAAGACCTGCTGCGGGCACCCCTGGCGAGCTCGATGGCCCTGGTGATCGAGGCCTTACAGCTCGCCGACATCGAGCTGGGCGCAGTCTCCACGGTCCTGCTCACCGGCGGCGGTTCGGCCACCCCGCTGGTCAGTGAACTGGCGTCGTCGATGCTGCGTATCCCGGTCGCGGTCAACAACGACCCGGCGACCACCACCGCCACCGGTGCCGCACTCATCGGCTACACCGCGGCGAAGGCGGCCGCGGCCGCGTCGGTCGCGGTCGTGCCGGCGCATGCATCGGCTTCGGATGACCTCGTTCCCGCCGGCGCGCATGCACTCACCCCAGCTCCCCGCACCGTCAAGGTCGAGCCCACCTCGATGTCGCGGGGCAAGCGCACCGCGATCGTGGTCGGCGTCGCCGCAGCGATCGCTCTGCTCACCGCCGGAGGCCTGTCGGTGGGCACTGCCCTGACCGACGACGAAGGGCCCAAGCCTGCCGCCGCAGAATCGTCGGTGACGAGTTCACCGACCGCTTCCTCGACTGCCCCCGACGGCTCGCCCGCCGGGTCCTCGACCGACACGAGTGGTGGAACCGGCAGCAGGACCCCGGGCACGGTCACCACCGGCGCCGACGGACGGCCGACGACGGTGGCACCCAGAGGCGGTACGGCTGCCCCCGCCCCCGCCGCGCCGGGTGCCCCGACCGCTCCGCAGAACGGTGCGCCGGCTCCCGCACCGGCACCCGGCGGAGGTGCCCCGGCGCCCGCTCCAGCACCTGCTCCAGCCCCGGCGCCGGCTCCGGCTCCTGCCCCCGCGCCGGCTCCCGCACCGGCCCCGGCTCCCGCGCCTGCGCCGGCCCCCAACCCCGGTGGCGGTCTGCTCGGTGTGCCGGGCCAGGTACTCGACGGCACGGGCGCGGCAGTTGGTGGACTCCTCGGTGGAATCGGCGGGTGATGTCGCAGTCGGCCGCAGTCCGGTGAACCGACTCCCCGGAGCCACCGCGTTCACCGGAATGCCTGCCGCACAAGCGTTGCTGTCCGCCGTACACGCCGGTGGTCCGGTACTCGCGTTCGTCACCGGCGTCGCCGGAAGCGGCAAATCGGACCTGCTGCAGCATTGCCGTCGCCTTCTGAACCGTTCTGGCACACAGGTTTTCACGACGATCCCGGAGCATGAGGCCACCCGGCCCGGCTGCGCCGTCATCGTCGACGACGTGCACCACTGGGAAGCCGGCAGCCTGAGCCGCCTCACCGACCTCGCCGACCGCGGCGACCTCACGGTGATCGCCGCCGCCGAACCGCGCTTGTCCGACAACAACATCCGGCAGGTACAGCGAACGTTCTCCGCCCTCGGCACCGACATCAAGCTGGGCCCGCTGCCCACGCCCGCGATCATCGCCCGTTCAGGCGGAATCGTGTCCGCACCCGTCGCCGACGTCATCCGCCGTACCGCCGGCGGAAACCGCGCAGCCATCGACACCGCCCTCGATGTCCTGCGAGCCGACCCCGCCGCCGACGAACGGGCCGCCCGGGAGGCGATCGCGAAGTGGCAGCACGAACGGCTGCGCGCGCTTGATCCCACCACTCACGACGTACTGACCGTGGCGGCCCTGCAACCGTCGCCCGATCCGCACACCATCGCCGACACGCTGGGTCTCGACCCCACCGCAGCCATCGAAGCCCTCGACCGGGCACGTGGTTCGGGTTTCCTCACCGGCACCGACGAGTTCCTCCCCGCCGCTCTCCCGGTTCTGCGAGCGGTGCGGGGCGAGCACCAGATCGCGTCGACCCATCGCTCACTGGTGGACACCTTGCTCGACCGCGGGGCCCTGACCGTCGACGGAGCCCTGGCCGCCGCCCGCTCGGGCGTCGTCGACGGCCGTCTCGCGGATCTCCTCTTGTCGGCCGCCCGCACCACCAACCCGGCCCAGGCGGCCGACCTCTGGCACGCAGCGCTCACAGCCGGCGCCGACCCCGGTGTCGTCCGGGTTCCGCTGGCCGATGCCGCGACCCTGGCCGGTGACCTCGACACCGCCACCCGATTGGCCGACACCATCCTCGCCGCGGATTCACCGTCCGATCGGCGTGACGCCGTCCGGATCGGCGCGGCGATCGCGGCACGGCGTGGAACGTATTCGCGGTCGGCCGACCTCTACCGATGGCTGGGGCCAGAGGCCGCCGGACCGGATGCCACGATCGGCGTTCTGACCCTGCTCGCCACCGGGGATCGTCCGGGGGCCGAGGAGTTCTCGGCAACCGCAGGCGCCGCGCCTCCGACCACCGACCACGCCCGCGGAACCCTGCTCAGCTCCGGCCTGCTTGCGTCGTTGACGTCGTCGCCGGCTGCGGCCCTCGGACCGATCCTGCGGGCGGTGTCCCTCTCCGCACAGCACCGCCGGGCCGAACCCGAGTCCGCCGCTGCCGTCGCGGCGCTGCTCTGTCTGCACAGTGGCGACCTCGCCGGCGCGAAGGCCGCACTGTCGCGCGATTGCGATCAGACCCCACGCGAACAACTGCTCCTCGGATGGACGGCGATGGTCGGCGGCGACCTGACCACAGCCGCGGGCATCCTCAGAGAGGTCACGGCCCAGAACCTGCGGGACGAGCTGGTGGCCCATGCCCTTGCCGTGGCGATCGCCCGACGACGCGGCGACATGGGTGCTCTGGTCGCCGCGTGGCGCGACGCCGTACCCGCGGCGGCCGAGATGGAGGTGGACCTGTTCGCACTGCACCCCCTCGGCGAGTTGTGGCTCGCAGCGGTCCGCTTGCAGGACACAGCGCGACTCGACCACCTGGTGACGGCCGCCGACCGTTTGCTCGCGGCCCTGGGTTCGCCTCCGGCGTGGTCCATGTCGTGGAGTTGGTACGGCGTACAGGCAGCGATTCTCGCGGACGACCCATCGGCCCTGGTTCCCTATGCGCGTCAGCTCGGCCAGGCCGCGGCAGGCGAGCCATTCGGCGCGGCCCTTGCCGACGCCGGCCGGGCATGGCTGCGGGTGCTGCAAGGGCAGCCCGATGTGGCCGAGGTGAAGAAGGCCGCATCTGCGCTCGAACAGGTCGGATTGCCTTGGGACGCAGCACGACTCGCCGGCGAGGCCGCACTCCGGGTCGACGACACCCAGGCGGCCACCTCATTGCTGCAGGTCGCGCGACTCGTCGGCGCACCAGCGGTCGCGGCCACCGCAACGCATGTCGATGCCGCACAACCGGCCGCCGGCCCGTTGACCGAACGCGAGGCCGAGGTGGCCCGGAACCTGCTGCTCGGGCTGACGTACCGCGAAATCGGTGCCCGCCTGTTCATCTCGGGCAAGACCGTCGAGCACCACGTGGCGAGGATCCGGCGTCGTCTCGGCGCCGGCTCCCGGTCGGAGATGTTGTCGATGCTCAGAGCCGCGGGATACGGCCCGGCAACAAATCAAGGGGGCGGCCAGAGCGCCACCTCATCGTGACGGTGAACATCTGGAACAATTCCCCCGGTGAGCGCCACCATGACCGACCCACCAGTCGTGTCCGGTGCGCCGTCGAAAACGTCCACCGAGTACCGCCACGACCTCGACGGACTGCGCGGCATCGCCATCACTTTGGTGGCCGTCTTCCACATCTGGTTCGGCCGTGTGTCCGGTGGAGTCGACGTCTTCCTGACCCTGTCGGGCTACTTCTTCGTGGCGTCACTCCTCAAACACGTGTTGGCCACCAGCTCTCCCACTGCTCGGTGGTCGACGGCGATCAATCCTGGGCCACGCCTCTGGCGGCTCGCGCGACGACTCCTCCCCGCGCTTCTCACGGTGCTGCTGTTCATCGTGGTGCTGTCGCTGTGGCTGATGCCTCGAACACGATGGTCGCCGCTGGGTGACGAGGCCATCGCCTCGGCTCTCTACTACCAGAACTGGCACCTCGCCCTGGCATCGCAGGACTACCAGGCCGCCGATTCGGCGAACAGTCCGATGCAGCATCTGTGGTCGATGTCGGTGCAGGGGCAGTTCTTTGTGATCACGTTGCTGGCCGCACTGGCGCTCGGCGGCGTCCTGAAAGTGCTCGCACTCAGATTCGACGTCTTCCGTCGGCCGCCGGTCATCCGCGGGATCGTGTTCGCCGCCCTGCTCGGCGTCGCGGCGATCTCCTTCGCGTGGGCCCACCACCGGCACGGGATCAACCAGCCGTTCAACTACTACGACACCATCGCCCGCTGCTGGGAACCCATTGCCGGCGGTCTCCTCGCCGTGTGGATGCCCCGGCTCAAGATGGCGCAGTGGCTGCGAAACCTGGTGGGCCTGATCGCCTTGGGACTCATCATCAGCTGCGGGTGGTGGATCGTCGGGGTGCAACAGTATCCGTCGACGCTCGCGTTGGTGCCCGTCGGCGCGACCCTGTTGCTGATCTGGAGTGGCTCGCGCCAGACCGCGCCCGGCGACAACACCGACCCCGGCGCGGTCAGTTCGTGGCTTGCCCACCCGTCCATCGTCTGGCTCGGCTCCATCGCCTACGCCCTGTATCTGTGGCACTGGCCACTGCTGATCTTCTATCTGACCTGGCAATACAAGGACAGCGCGAACATCGTCGAGGGCGCCGGCATCATCGCGGTCTCGCTGCTCTTGGCATGGGCCACAGCCAGATACGTCGAGTCCCCGATCCGGGCCGGAAAGACTCCTTGGCGGCGGTCGGCGACAGTGCTGACGGCCGTCCTGCTGGTACTCACCGTGGTCGCGGGGGCGGGCATTGTCAGCTGGAACCGGCACGTGCAGAACATGACGGTGGACACCCAGAATCTCGATCCACGCCTGTATCCCGGCGCACGTGCGTTCCTCGACGGCGTGCCGGTGCCACGGGTGGAGCCCGAACCGAGTCCGCAGGTGGTCGAAAAGGATTGGCCCATCACGTCGTACGACTCGGTGATCTCCGGCTGGAAGGACGGATCGATCAGAGTCGGGGTGTACGGCGACGTGAACGCCACGCGCACTGTGGCTCTGGTGGGCGGCTCCCACGCCGAGTACTGGATCACCGCCCTCGACGCGATCGGCAGGCAGCACGGGTTCAAGGTGACCACCTACCTCAAGGTGGGGTGCCCACTGACCACCGACCACGTGTTCACCTGGTTCGGCCAGAAGTACTACCAATGCAACGAGTGGTCGCGCGACGTGATGGCACGCCTGGCCGTGGACAGACCAGACGTGGTGTTCACCAACAGCACTCGCCCGGTGGAAGGTCAGGTCACCGGCGACTTCGTCCCCGAGGACTACCTCGACATCTTCACCGAGTTCCGTGACCGCGGACAGAAGGTGATCGCAGTACGCGACAACCCCTGGGCCGTCGGCAAGGAGAGTCCGCCGGAATGCCTTGCGCTGGGCAAGAAGCCGTCGGTGTGCGGGGTCGAACGGTCGCTGGTGATGTCACCGACCGACCCCGCACTGGACATCGCGCCCCAGTTCCCGAACATGAGTTTCCTGGATTACACCGACGCGATGTGCAGCGACACCTACTGCCCCGCCGTGGTCGGGAACATCCTGTTGTGGCACGACTTCCACCATCTGAGCGCGACGTTTGTCCGCAGTCTCGTCCCGGCCCTCACCGCCGACATGCAGAGGGCATTACCCGGCTGGTGGTGAGACCGCCTACGCCTCACTCTTCCAGCGGGCGATGTCCTCGTCGGAGATCTCGACCGGACCCGTGGCCGGTTGGGTGATGCGGATGTGGTTGCCGAACGGATCGCGCAGCGCACAGTCGATTCCGTAGGGCTGCTCCGTCGGTTCTTCGGTGAACTCGACACCCAGTGCGGACAGTTCTTCGTAGGTCTTTCGGCAGTCGTCCGTGGTCAGCATGGCAGCGGCGCCCAGCGCGCCTTTCGTGACGAGGTCACGAACCGACGCTGCCACCTCTTCGCTGTGGGCGGGTGGGCCCGGGACCTCGAGGAGGATCTGACGATCTGGATCGCCGGGCAGCGCGATGGTGAGCCACCGCATGAAGCCCATGTCGACGTCGTCTTTTTTCTCGAAGCCCAGTTTGCCGACGTAGAAGTCGAGTGCTTCGTCCTGATCGAGAACCATGACCGAGTGAATGCTGATGTTTTTGAACATGTCTCAACGGTAGGGGCAGGGGTGGCCCCGTTGCTTATCCAAAACTGCTCGGTCTCGACCACGCCCTGACGAAACATCCCGGCACCTTCACCCGCGTGGCGGTGGCCCGGAATCCGCTGGGCGAATCCCCGACCACGGTTCGAAACGTCCGACTGAAGGTCCCGAGGCTCTCGAATCCCACCATCGCCGCGATGTCGGTGACGGGCAGCAGTGGATCACGCAGCAAATTCATCGCTCGCTCGATGCGACGGCGCTGCAGATACCGGTGCGGCGTCTCCCCGAAGGTGGCCCGGAAGGTTCGGGTGAAGTGGGCGGCGGACATGTGTGCCACGGCCGCCAACCGGGGCACGTCGAGTGGCTGAGCATAGTCGCGGTCCATTGCGTCGCGGGCGCGCAGCAACCGTCGGTTTTGATCCTCACCGGGACTCATTGCCACGGGTCAGAGCCTAGTGAACTACGCGAACTGATCCCAGCCGAGCTTGGCCGACATCACCACGACCACCACGAGCAGTGCGGCCCGGATCACCCCCGACCCTCGATTGAGCACCGTTCTCGATCCCAGCAGTGATCCCGCGACGTTGGCCACCGCGAGGAGCAGCCCGAGCTGCCACCACACATGCCCCTGGATCGCGAACACCACGAGGGCACCGAAGTTCGTGGCCGTATTGGCGATCTTGGCCAGTGCCGCACTCTCGATGAAGCTGCGGGAGAGCACCACGGTGAGCGCGATGATGAGGAACATCCCGGTACCGGGCCCGAAGATGCCGTCGTAGAAGCCGATCACCGCGAATGCGATACATCCGGCGATCACCTGCCGCCGGGTCAGCGGGCCGCCCGACCCGGTGCTCCGGCCGAACGAGGGCCTGCACGCGACGAAGATCCCGACCGCCAGCATCAGCACGATCACCAGCGGCCTGATCACATCTGCCGACACCAGCGACGCCGCGGTGGCACCGGCGGCCGCGCACACCCCGGCGATCGGTACGGAGATGAGGGCGAGGCGTCGCGGGACGGCGGTCACCCGGGAAAACGCGATGGCGGCCGCACCGGTGCCCCAGATCGCCGCGAGCTTGTTGGTACCGAGCGCGGTGGCCGGTGCCACGGTGGGGAACGCAATGAGCATCGCCGGGATCAGCACCAGCCCGCCACCACCGATCACCGCGTCGATCCAGCCCGCCGCAAGGGCCGCGACCAGTAACAACGTCAACACGTCCCAGTCGGGGATCATCTCGCACAGCCTTTACACACCACATGGACAGTAGGTGGACGTGACCAATCCCTCAGACACCGAGGAGGGAAATCACAGGTGGATGCGGCATGCTGTACGACGATGACCGCCACCACCCCCGCCGATTCCGCAGGCGCTGGGACCGTCACCAGCAGGTCCCGGCCGACCGCGAGGCGGGCGTATCTGCACCACGTCGACCTGATCCGGGCGACCACCTTCTCACTGGTCATCTTCGTGCACTGTCTGACCGCGACAACAGACGAATGGGACAGCGTTCCGGTCAACTCGACCACCCTGCTGCTCCACTTCACCCGCAACACGTTCTTTGCACTCAGCGGCTTCGTCCTGATGTACCAGAACTTCGAACGGGTCGACTTCCGGTCGGTGGACTTCTGGCGCCGTCGGATGAAACTGGTCATCTTCCCGTTTGTGATCTGGTCTTTTGTCTACTGGGCCGTGGAGGACATGTGGGCGCACGGGCGCACCGGTGACATCCCCGGCAGCCTCGGCGAGTTCTGGGATCTGCTCAAGTGGGGCCTGTCCGGGTTCCACATGTACTTCTTGTTCGTGATGCTGCAGGTGTACCTGCTGTTCCCGCTGGTGCTGTGGCTGGTGCGCCGCACGCGCGGGCGCCACCTGGCGCTGCTCGCCGTCAGTGCCGCAGTGCAGTGGGCATGTTTTGCGGTCATCACGCACTGGCAGCCACCTGCGAGCATCGCCGGGGTGTGGTGGCACTACTACGCGACCTTCGTGCCGTATCAGTTCTTCGTGTTCGCGGGAGCGGTGACGGCGGTCCATCTCGACGACATCCGGCTGTGGCTACAGGGCAAGGGCTGGTGGTTGTTCAGCGCACTGGTGGTGACCGGTTTGTTCGCGCTCGGCAACTTCTGGTGGCGGGTATGGGGTGATGATCAGCGTGCGATCGATGCGAGCGCCGCTTTTCAGCCCACGTTGTTCCCGTTCCTCGTCGCCGCGGTGGCGTGCCTGTACGCAGTCGGCCAGCACTGGGCCGACCATCACCGGCGCAGCACCCCCCGTTTCGACCGCATGGTGAAGTACGCCTCGAATCGCTCCTTCAGCGTCTTCCTGGTCCATGCGTTGCTGATCTTCTTCATCCTCTACCCGCAACGCAACAACGTCGCGTGGGTCGTGGACGTTCTGGGCGCACCGTGGGCGGCCATCGTCGTGTATCTCGGCACCCTCGCCGGCTCACTCCTCGTCGTGGAGGCCCTGCGCCGGATGCCCGGATCGGCGTATCTGACCGGTCGTGCCCGGTTGCCGATGCCGGACAGGTTCGACGTCGCTCAGCTCATCAGCACCGTCAACAACGCCCGCGGCCGGGCCAACACCGTCTCACGCAGGTGATTGCGCGCGATTGTCCATGTCGGACAATCACATTCGGCGAGGACGCCATGAACTTCGATACCCGCGTCGCGGCACAGCGCCACCGCACGACCGAGGTGGAAACCCTGGGTGACCACCAGCGCCGACCGCACCCCGAACAGGTCGTGGGCGCGACGGCATGATGCCGCGGTGTCGTATCCCTCGGGGTCGTCGATGATGTCCGACGAGGGCACCCCGTTCTGCTGGAGATAAGCGCGCATCACTGCCGGCTCGTTCCCCGCCGTCGCGCGGCCGTTCCCGGAGTTGAGCACCTGCTGCACCCGGCCGTCGCGGTAGAGCGCGAGTGCTGTGTCCAGCCGGCCGCGTACGTACGAATCGGGTTCACCGTCGATCACCTTTGCGCCCAGCACGAGGGCCACGGACGCCGAGGGGGCTTCGGACGCCTCGGACGTCCGGCCGTGCGCCTGCACGTACACCCAGGTGCTGGCGATGGTCACGACAAGCTCGACGCCTGCCAGCCCCGCGCCGATCAGCAGTAGAATTCGGTAACGACTTATGGCGGACATCACAAATACCTTACCGATCAGTAACTTAGGACAACCTGCGCAAAACCTTGGTACAGCCAGGCCTTAACGTACCTAGTGGAGAACACTGCGTGCGCTGGAGCGATTCAGTACAACGCCGTGGGCGCCACACAGCTTGCGATAGGGCCAGGCCCCATCTGGGGCCATCAGGCCGACCGGGTGAACGATTCGACCGCTACGCGTAAGAGACGTGTATCAGTCGGGCAGTTCGAGAGAGAAAGGCCGTGACGCCGTGAACACCGCGACGATCACCATCGGCACCATTGCTGCTCTGGCAAGCCTGGTGTGCTGGGCACTGTTTTTCCGTGGGGTGTGGACGATGCTCCGCACCATCGCCAAGGGCCAGAAAGACAACTCCCGGTTCACGCCGGTGCTCCCTCGCTTCAAGCAGATGATGATCGAGTTCGTCGCCCACACACGGATGGCGAAGTTCCGAACCGTCGGCTGGGCGCACTGGCTGGTGATGATCGGGTTCCTGCTCGGTTCGCTCCTGTGGTTCGAAGCGTACGGACAGACGTTCGACGCCAAGTTCCACTGGCCCATCTTCGGCGACACCTTCGCCTGGCACCTGCTCGATGAGCTTCTGGGCATCGGCACCGTGGTCGGCATCGTCACGCTGATCATCATCCGCCAGCTCAACCACCCGCGGGTTCCCGAGCGGCTCTCCCGGTTCTCCGGCTCGCGCTTCGGCGCCGCGTACTTCGTCGAGGTTGTCGTGCTGCTCGAAGGTCTGGGCATGATCTTCGTGAAGGCCGGCAAGATCGCCACCTACGGCCACGCTCATGCCGGCTCTGACTTCTTCACCATGCAGGTCGCCAAGCTGCTCCCGGCCAGCCCCACCATGGTCTCGGTCTTCGCGCTCATCAAACTGATGTCCGGCATGATCTGGCTCGCCGTCATCGGCCGCAACATCACATGGGGCGTGGCGTGGCACCGCTTCTCGGCCTTCTTCAACATCTACTTCAAGCGTGAGGACGACGGCGGGGTCGCGCTCGGCGCGGCCAGGCCGATGACATCGGGCGGCAAGGTACTCGACATGGAGACCGCCGACCCCGACGTGGACGCATTCGGTGCCGGCAAGATCGAGGACTTCACCTGGAAGGGTTGGCTCGACTTCACCACCTGCACCGAGTGTGGTCGCTGCCAGAGCCAGTGCCCCGCATGGAACACAGGCAAGCCGCTCTCCCCCAAGCTCCTCATCACCTCACTGCGCGACCACGGTTACGCCAAGGCGCCCTACCTCCTCGCCGGCGGCAAGAAGGACATCAGCGGCGACGAGGTCGGTCTGGTCGACGCCGACGGAAACGTTCTGCAGGACAAGCTCGATGCGATTCCCGAGGCAGCCCGCAACGAGGCCGAGCGCAAGCTGGTCGGCGAGAGCGAAGGCACCACGGGCGCGGTCATCGACACCGAGACGCTGTGGAGCTGCACCAACTGTGGTGCCTGCGTGGAGCAGTGCCCGGTCGACATCGAGCACGTCGACCACATCATCGACATGCGCCGCTACCAGGTGCTGATCGAATCGGACTTCCCGTCCGAGCTCGCGGGCCTGTTCAAGAACCTGGAGAACAAGGGCAATCCGTGGGGCCAGAACTCCAAGGACCGCACCAAGTGGATCGACGAGATGGACATCGAGATCCCGGTGTACGGCCAGGATGTCGAGAGCTTCGAAGGCTTTGAATACCTGTTCTGGGTCGGCTGCGCCGGCGCCTACGAGGACCGCGCGAAGAAGACCACCAAGGCCGTCGCCGAACTGCTCGACATCGCCGCCGTGGACTTCCTCGTCCTGGGTGAAGGCGAAACCTGTAACGGTGACTCCGCCCGTCGAGCAGGTAACGAGTTCCTGTTCCAGATGCTGGCGCAGCAGAACATCGAGACCCTCGATGAGATGTTCGCCACCGCACCCGCGCAGGCCAAGAAGATCGTCGTGACCTGCCCGCACTGCTTCAACACCCTGGGTAACGAGTACCCGCAGGTCGGCGGCAAGTACGAGGTGGTCCACCACACCCAGCTGCTCAACCGACTGGTCCGCGACAAGCGGCTCATCCCGGTGGCCCCGGTCAACAAGGACATCACCTACCACGACCCCTGCTTCCTGGGCCGGCACAACAAGGTCTACGACGCCCCGCGTGAGCTGATGGACGCTTCCGGAGCCAACCTGACCGAGATGCCCCGCCACGGCGAGCGGTCGATGTGCTGCGGCGCCGGCGGTGCCCGCATGTGGATGGAAGAGACCATCGGCAAGCGCATCAACCTCGACCGGGTCGACGAGGCACTCGGCACCTCACCGGAGAAGGTGGCCACCGGCTGCCCGTTCTGCCGCGTGATGCTGACCGACGGCGTGACCGCGAAGACCTCGGGCACCGAGCTCGAGAACAAGGTCGAGGTGCTCGACGTCGCGCAGCTGATCCTCGACTCCGTCAGGCGCGGCGCCCCCGAGATCAAGCGCGGCGGCCGTTTCCTCGGCGCAGCGTCGCTGGGATTGTCGGCGCCGGTCGCCGAACCAGAGGCCAAGCCTGTCGAGAAGAAGGAACCGGCAGCCGAGCCCGCCAAGGCGGCAGCGGCCACAGCCACCGACACCAAGGAAAAGCCGAAGGTCGGCGGCGGACTGGGCATCGGCGGCGGCGCCAAGAAGCCGGGCGGCGGTGCACCCAAGCCCGGTGGCGCGGCCACGAAGCCGGGCGGCGGCGCACCCAAGCCGGGCGGCGCAGCAAAGCCGACGTCCGACGAGAAGGCGACCGCGCCCGCAGCCGAAGGCGCCAAGGGCCTGTCGATCGGTGGCGGCGCCAAGAAGCCGGGAGCACCGAAACCCGGTGGCGCAGCCAAGAAGCCGGGTGCTGCGAAGCCTGCGGCGGAGGCCGCCGGCACGGCAGCGACCGCTGAGACAACCGAGACAGCAGAGGCCTCCGAGACCAAGGCCGCACCCGTCAAGGGGCTGTCGATCGGTGGGGGCGCCAAGAGGCCGGGAGCACCCAAGCCCGGAGGCGCAGCGAAGAAGCCCGGCGCAGCCAAGCCGGCTTCGACGCCTGAACCCGACGCTACCGAGACCGAGTCCGAGGCGACATCCGTCACCGAAGAGCCGGCCACCACCGGCCAGGCCGGCGAGAAGCCGCCGGCCGCTCAGGTCAAGGGCCTGGCCATCGGTGGAGGGGCCAAGCGTCCCGGGGCCAAGCGTCCCGGGGCCCCGAAGCCGGGGGCAGGCAAGCCCGACGAGGATGTCGCACCCGCGCCGGTGGCCGACGAGCCGTCGAAGGTCGACGAGCCCGAGGTCGGCGAACCGGCCGCGGAGGGCACTGCGGAGGGTGGGGCATCAGAACCGTCGCCCTCCGTTCCCGTGAAGGGTCTGGCGATCGGCGGGAAGGCCAAGCGTCCCGGCGCGAAGAAGCCGGGTGCGGCGAAGGCTGCTCCAGCCCCTGAGGCCGAGCCCGAACCAGTCTCCGAGCCCGAACCGACCCCGGAGCCCGAACCGACCCCCGAGCCGGCTGAAGCCACGGAGACCGCCGAGGCAACCGAAACTGCCGAGGTGGCAGAAGCCGCTCCGGCAACCACCGAGAGCACCAACGGCGCCGCGGCCACCAACGGCGACGCACCGGCCGACAGTCGGACGCTGGCCGAATCAGGCCCCTCCAAGGCCAAGGGATTCGGCATCGCAGCAGGCAAGAAGCGTCCTGGTAAACGCTGAACCCGAAAACGATTTGCGAAAGGCTGGCACCATAAGCAGGTGAGCAGACCACACGTGTCGACGGTGTACCGCGACCTCAAACCACTCGAGCAATCGGCGAAGCTCCGCAACGTCGCCTATGAGATCCGCGGACCGGTGACGGCCCACGCGGCTCGCCTGGAGGCGGAGGGGCATCGGATCCTGAAGCTGAACATCGGTAATCCTGCCCAGTTCGGTTTCGAGGCGCCGGACGTGATCATGCGCGACATGATCCACGCGTTGCCGTACTCCCAGGGGTACAGCGAATCCCTGGGGGTGCTGCCGGCTCGTCGCGCGGTGGTCACCCGGTACGAACTGATCCCGGACTTCCCGTACTTCGACGTCGACGACGTGATCTTGGGCAACGGTGTATCCGAGTTGATCACCATGACCATGCAGGCGTTGCTCGACGACGGCGACGAGGTGCTGATCCCCTCCCCCGACTACCCGCTGTGGACCGCGATGACGGCGCTGTCCGGGGGTAAGGCGATCCACTACCTCTGCGACGAGGACAACGACTGGAACCCCGACATCGCGGACATCGAGTCGAAGATCACCCCGCGCACCAAGGCGCTGCTGGTGATCAACCCGAACAATCCGACCGGCGCGGTCTACAAACGTGAAGTCCTCAAGCAGCTGGTCGAATTGGCCCGCAAGCACTCGCTGTTGCTCCTGGCCGACGAGATCTACGACAAGATCCTGTACGACGATGCCGAGCACATCAATCTCGCGTCGCTGGCGCCAGACCTGCTCTGCCTCACCTTCAACGGCCTGTCCAAGGCCTACCGGGTGTGTGGTTATCGGGCCGGGTGGGTGGCCATCACCGGGCCGAAAGACCACGCGAAGGGCTTCATCGACGGCATGAAGATGCTGGCGTCGACCCGCCTGTGCTCGAACGTTCCGGGTCAGCACGCCATTCAGGTCGCGCTCGGCGGCTACCAGAGCATCGAGGATCTTGTCCTACCCGGCGGGCGGCTGCTGGAACAGCGCGACATCACCTGGGAGAAGCTCAACGAGATCCCCGGCGTGAGCTGTGTGAAGCCGATGGGCGCCCTCTACGCTTTCCCGCGCCTGGATCCCGAGGTCCACGAGATCCACGACGACGAGAAGTTTGTCCTCGATCTCCTGGTTCGCGAGAAGATCCTCGTCGTGCACGGCACCGGATTCAACTGGCCCAGCCCCGACCACTTCCGCATCGTCACGTTGCCGTGGTCACGCGATCTCGGTGACGCGGTGCAGCGAATGGGCAACTTCTTGGCCAGTTACAAGCAGTAAAACCACATAACCGCAGCTCAGCACCTCTTGATTTAAGTGTGACGACTGGTAACGTCTAACTCACTCAATCACTCAAGGGGGAGTTGATGACTGCTATCGACAGCAACCAGAAGGCCGCCGAGCCCGCCTGGCGGTCCCGCACCGTGATCCGCGACGGCGTGGAGCTGGCCGTGTTCGAGCTGGGCGAGCGGTCATCTGACCACCCGACCGTGGTGCTCGTGCACGGATGGCCCGACACCCACCATCTGTGGCATTCGGTGGCGCCGATCCTGGCCGAGCGTTACCACGTGGTGGCCTACGACACCCGCGGCTACGGCGAGAGCGCCAAGCCCGGCGGCGACGCCGCCTACCGCCTCCCCGAGTTGGCAGCCGATCTCTTCGCGGTGATCGACGGGGTCAGTCCGGGGGTTGCTGTTCACGTCCTCGCGCACGACTGGGGTTCGGTCCAGACGTGGGAAGCCGTCTGCACACCTGGCGCCGACGACCGGATCGCCTCGTTCATCTCGGTGTCGGGACCGAACCTCGACCACCTCGGCGAGTGGACCCGTGAGCGACTGCGTCGGCCCACCCCAAAATCCGTGGGACAGGCGGTCTCTCAGCTCGTGTCGTCGAGCTACACGGCCGTGTTCCAGCTCCCGGTGGTACCCAAAGCCCTGTTCGGCGCCGCCATGCACCCCGCGACGTGGCAACGGCTGCTCACCGCCGTCGAAGGTACCGACCCGGCCAACCTCACCTTCGCACCGACGTTCCGTGCCGACGCGGTATCAGGGTTGCGGTACTACCGCGCCAACATCCGTCCGCGACTGGCGAATCCGGATCCACGCAGCACCACCGTTCCGGTGTTCGAGGTGGTGAACACGCGCGACATCGCTCTGCGCAGTGCAATCTTCGCCAACACGCCTCGCTACACGGACAAGCACTGGCGTCGCGACACCGAGACCGGCCACTGGCTGCCGTACACGAACCCCGGCTACCTTGCCGAGATCGCCGGCGACTTCATCGAGACGATCCGCGGGCGCGAGGTGTCACCGGTCATCGAGCGCGCCCGCCGGCGGGGTGCGAACACCTCTGTGTCGGGCAAACTCGCGGTCATCACCGGCGCGGGCAGCGGAATCGGCAAAGAGACGGCAATCCTGCTCGCCCGCAACGGGGCCGAGGTCATCGTGGCGGACATCAACCTCGATGCAGCCGAGACCACGGCTGCCGCAATCACTTCCAACGGCGGACTGGCCACTGCCTACCGGCTCGACGTGGCCGACCAGGACGCATTCGCCGCATTCGCCGCAGACGTGTCCAAGCGCCACGGAGTTGCCGACATCGTGATCAACAATGCCGGCATCGGTTTCGCCGGACACGCCCTCGACGCCACCGATGAACAGATCCGGCGACTGATCGACATCAATCTGCTCGGGGTCATCACCGGCAGCCGGGTCTTCGGCCGGGCGATGGTGGAACGCGGCCTCGGTGGCCAGATCGTCAACTTGGCGTCGGCAGCTGCGTTCACACCACAGCAGGGCCTCGGCAGCTACGCGGCCACCAAGGCCGGGGTGCTGATGTTCAGCGAATCCCTCCGGGCCGAGCTGGCCGAGCATCACATCGGAGTCTCTGCGATCTGCCCCGGCATCGTCGACACCAACATCGTCGCGGCCACCGAGTTCGCCGGGTCCACCGCGGACACGCAACAACAATTGCGCGACAGGATGAGTGGGATGTACCGCCGCCGCGGCTACACGCCGGACAAGGTGGCGTCCGCGATCCTCGGGGCAATCGAGAACAACAGGGCGGTGGTACCGGTGACCCCCGAGGCACACGCCTGGTACCGCATCTACCGCTTCACACCCGGGCTCTCGCGTCTGATGGCCCGCGCAAAGTTGTTCTGAACAGGAGACGGCGATGACCCACGCTTTTGATCCGGGACCAGTTGAACTGCATGCCCGCAACGTCGAGTTCGAGTGGAAGAACACCCCACTGCACTGGATTCCGAACCATCCGGTGTCGTCCAATGTCATCAGCATGCTCAATCTGCTGCTGCCAGAGGGCGAGCGCTGGTTCGTGCAGACGTACAACGAGGCGCTGCCCCTGGTGAAGGACGAGGTGCTCGCGGCTGCGATGCGCGGCTTCATCGGGCAGGAGGCGATGCACGCCGAAGCCCACGACCGGGTGCTGTGGGAGTTTCTCGACGAGAACGGCCTGGACCCCCGGCCGTTCCAGCGCCAGATGGAGTGGATCTTCCGTAAGATCCTCGGCCCCTCCGAGAAGGGCACTGCGAAGGCACGGTACAAGCACCTCGTCGAGCGACTATGGCTGATCGCCGCCATCGAGCACTACACCGCCGTACTCGGCGACTTCGCCCTCAACAACAAGTGGGACGAGCACGGTGCCGACCCCATGATGGCCGACCTCTTCCGGTGGCACGGCGCCGAAGAGGTGGAACATCGTTGTGTGGCACACGATGTCGCCACCTATTTCGGCGACAGCTATCTCAAACGTGGCCGGGCCATGCTGGTCGCTCTGCCGGCGTTGCTCTTTGTCATCCACCGCGGCATCCGCTTCATCGCCCATGGCGACCCGGCCGGCAAGGTGAGCTACCCCCGGTTGTGGCTCGGATGGTTCTCCGGCGCCCGAAACGGGCTGCTGCCCACCCTTCGGTCCATCGTCTTCGCGACCTTCAGTTACTTCCGGCGCGACTTCTCCCCGATGGAGGTGGGGTCGACGGCTCAGGCCGTCGCCTACCTTGCGACGTCACCTGCGGCCCGGACCGCACACCCATGAATCAACGCCACCACCCGCACACGACCGCGATGACGGCGCCGCCGCCGCATCTGTACAACCGGTATCAGCACGACCCGGCGATGCGGATCGCGACACTGCTCGGCAAGGTGTGGTTCCCGCTGTGGAGCACGCTCACCAAAACACCTGTGCCGAAAGAGGTCCACCGCGTCACCACGGTGCGGATCATCGGCCGCGAGGTGGTGGCCGAGGACGAGAACGTGGTGGCCCTCACCCTCGCCGACCCCGACGGCGGGGAGCTCACACCGTGGTACGCCGGCGCTCACCTCGACCTGCTGCTGCCGTCCGGCCGTATGCGCGAGTACTCACTGTGCGGCGACCCCGCCGATCGTGACCACTACCGGATCGCCGTGCGGCGGATACCGGACGGTGGTGGCGGATCGCTCGAGGTTCACGACCAGCTCCGGGTCGGTGACCTACTGCGGATCAAGGGGCCGCGCAACGCCTTTCCCCTTGCACTGCCCGGTCACGGGTCGCCGGCACGCCGACTGCGATTCATCGCCGGCGGCATCGGCATCACCCCGATCCTACCGATGTTGCAGGCCGCCGAGCGGCTGGGCCTGGACTGGTCGATGGTGTACACCGGCCGCAGCGTCGACTCCCTGCCCTTCGTCGACGAACTGGCCCGCTACGGTGACCGGATCACGGTGCGCACCGACGACACCGACGGCATCCCCACCGCACATGATCTTCTCGGTGGGGACGACGCCGACTCACCGGGGCTTCCCGGAACTTCCGTCTACTGCTGCGGCCCCGTCCCCATGCTGAACTCCATTCGTGCCGCACTGGCGGGCAGAGCCGACATCGAACTGCATTTCGAAAGGTTCTCTCCGCCACCAGTTCTCGACGGGCGGCCATTCCGGGTGACCCTGGACAGCACCGGCGGTGACGTTGCGGTCGGTGCCACCGAGTCGACACTGGCGGCAGTCCGCCGGGTTCTGCCGTCGGTGCCGTACTCGTGCCAGCAGGGCTTCTGCGGCACCTGCAAGGTCCGGGTACTCGAAGGCCAGGTCGAACACCGCGACAACATCCTCACCGAACCAGAACGCGACGCCGGTGTGATGCTCACCTGCGTCTCGCGGGCCGAGGGTGACCACCTTCGTCTCGACCTCTGAACCAGAACAGCAACGGAGAACATCATCGTGGCCGAACCTCAATTCACCGTTGCCATCGTGGGTGCCGGATTCGGCGGGCTCGCTGCCGGGATCAAGTTGCAAGAACGCGGAATCGACGACTACGTGATCTTCGACCGCAACGACGACGTCGGCGGCACCTGGCTGGCCAATCAGTACCCCGGTGTCGAGGTGGACATCCCGTCGGTCACCTACTCCTACAAGTTCGCGCTCAATCCGGATTGGTCCGCGGTGTTCGCGCCGGGATCGGAACTGCTGCAGTACGCCCGCGACATCGCCGAGCGGTTCGGGATCCGCGAGCACATCCGGTTCGGCACCGCGGTGACCGCGGCCGATTTCGACAAGACCACCGATTTGTGGACCGTCACCACCGCATCCGGCGAGACCGTCACCGCCCGGTTCCTGATCAGTTGCCATGGCGCGCTGTCCACCCCGGCCACGCCCGCGCTGCCCGGCCTGGAGAACTTCTCGGGCAAGGTGCTGCGCTCGGCATCCTGGGACCACGATTACGACCTGACCGGTAAGCGGGTCGCCATCATCGGCACCGGAGCCACCGGCATCCAGATCATCCCCACCATCGCACCCGACGTCGAACATCTGACCGTGGTGCAGCGCACGGCCATCTGGGTGTTGCCCAAACCGAACGCGCCGATCCCCGACCGCCTGCGCGGCGTCTACCGGTTCGCGCCGAAACTGCAGTTGCTGCCGCGTTTTTTGATTGACTCGACGTTCGAGATCGCGGAGACGCTCGGGGTGGTCTACAACAAGCAGTTGCCCGCCATCACTCGGGGAATGGAGAAGCTCTGCCTGCGTCACTTGCGGAGTCAGGTCAAAGACCCAGAGCTGCGCACCAAGCTCACCCCGCACTACGGCTACGCCTGCAAACGTCCGTCGTTCTCCAACGACTACTTCCCCACGTTCAACCGCGACAACGTCGACCTGGAGACTTCGCCCATCACCGAGATCACCGGCAGCGGAATCGTTTTCGCAGACGGCCGACGTCTGGAGATCGATGCGCTCATCCTCGCAACCGGGTTCAAGATCTTCGATCTCCCGTACACCATCCGCGGAGTCGGCGGCCAGGATCTCGGCGACACCTGGGACTCGGAACGTATGCATGCCTACGAGGGCATCACCGTCCCGGACTTCCCCAACCTGTTCCTGGCGCCTGGACCCTACGGCGTGATCGGGTTCTCGTGGTTCGACACCATCGAACTCTGCGTCACCCACGCGGTGCGGGTTGTCGCGAAAGCCGTCGAGTCCGGCGCGGGCCGGGTGAGCGCAACCGATGAGCAGACCGAAGAGTTCGTCGAGAAGATGCGCAAGAAGGTGCGCAGCACGGTCTTTGCGAGTCCGCGCTGCGCCGGGTCGAACACCTACTACATCAACGCTCAAGGTGATTCGCCCTACCTCCGACCGACCAGCCGGGTGGAGTCGATCCTGTCTCTGCGCAAAGCCCTCAAGGACGGTTACGAGTACTCCGCCTGACGCGCATCGTCCTCCACCACCACCGCGGCACCGAGTTGTCTGGTCCGCAGGGTGATCCAGGCGATCGGCGCAGCGAGGCCCGCAGCAACGGCGGCCACCACCACCGAACCGTGCAGCCCGTCGACAAACGCGTCACGGATGACCTCGAGCATCTGCTGACCGCCTGGACCCGGGATGGACGAGGCGACCTGCACACCGGCCATCACCGAATCCTTGGATGCAGCAAGGGCTTCGGGGGGCAGACCGCTGCCATCGAGCCTGTCACCGATCCCCGATGTATAGATGGAAGACAGCACCGAGCCGAGCACGGCGACCCCCAGGGTGCCGCCGATCTCGCGCGTCACGTCGTTGACCGCCGAGCCCGCGCCCGCCTGCTGCGGTGCAAGGGAATTGGTGATGATGTTGGTGGCCGGCCCCTGCACCAGGGCGAGGCCCGCCGCCATCAGGCTCATCGACCAGATGATCAACCCCCAGTAGGAGGCGTCTTCGCCTGCAAGGAGAACCAAGGCGAACCCGGCGGCCATCGTCAATGATCCCAGTGCCGCAACCCGCCCGGGCCCCAGCTTGCGGGCGAACACCATCGCGAGCGGCGAGAACGCGGCCATCACGATCGCGAACGGCAGGGTGCGCAGTCCGGCCTCCAGCGGACCGTAGCCCTTGACGGCCTGGAAGTACTGGGTGATCAGGAAGATGAACCCGAACAGGCTGAAGAATGCGACCGCGATCAGCCCCGAGGCCACGGCGAAGGGCCGGTTGTTGAACAGGCGCACATCCAGGATGGGATGGCGCGAGCACAGCTCGACGTACACGAATCCAATCAAAAGTGCTGCCGCACCGAGGAATCCACCAATGGTCTGCAGCGATCCCCACCCGTGGTTCGGCCCCTCGATCAGGGTGTAGACCAGCAGGGTCACGCCGGCGATAGACGCCACCGCACCGGTGAGGTCGAACGGACCCGGCTGGGCTTTGCCGCCGCTGGGCACCGCGAGGTAGACACCGACGAGCACTGCTGCGGCGATCGGCAGATTGACCCAGAACACCGACGACCACGAGTAGTGCTCGAGCAGCCAACCTCCGAGCACGGGACCGATGGCCACGGCGATACCGGTGGTGCCGGCCCAGATGCCGACAGCGATGGCCCGCTCCTTGAGGTCGGGGAAGATACCGATCAGGATGGCCAGGGTGGCCGGAAAGACCAGTGAGGCAAACAATCCGAGCCCCGCACGCGTGGCGATGAGCTGTCCGAGCGAGCTCGATTCCGCAGCGAGCACCGACACCGCCGCGAACCCGAGGATGCCTATGACCAGTACCTTGCGGCGGCCGAATCGATCGGCGAAATGGCCTGCGGTGAGCAGTAATCCGGCAAAGGTGAGGGTGTAGGCGTCCACCACCCACTGCAGTCCCGAGTTGCTCGCGCCGAGGTCCCGACTGATGGTCGGCAGCGCGACGTTGACGATGGTGTTGTCGATCATCACCAGGAGCACGGCGCCACAGAGGGCGACCAGACCCCACCAGCGATTGCGCGACCGGGTAGCGGTCTTGTGTTCGACCAGCTCTGTCTTTCTCATCGACTCTCTCCCGAAGTAGGTTGCTGTTCTAGTGTTGTAGTACATTGTTCTATACTAGAAGAACAGTGTGCTACTGCGATGTCAAGAGGGATCGTGCAAGTGGTGTGAAAGGATCGACTGCGTGGCATCGAAATCGCCAAGGACGGCATCACGGACCCCTGCCGGAGATGTCCGAGGGTTACTACTCAATGCCGCCCTGCGTGTACTGGACACCCACGGCGTGCGCGGTCTGACGGTGCGTGCGGTGGCGTCAGAGGCCAAGGTCGCGCCGATGGGTGTCTACAACCACTTCGACGGCAAGGATGGTCTGATCAATGCCCTTGTCACGGAGGGCTTTTCGCAACTACGAAAGATGATCGGCAGCGTTGTCGACTCCGACCCCGGCGTCCGGTTGAACCGCGCCGGTCACACCTATCGCGCCTTCGCACACAAGTCACCGACGCTCTACCGGCTCATGTTCTCGGGCCAGTGCGCGCCCGAGGGCGAAGTCGGAGAAGCAGCCCTCGGTGCGCTCACCGAAATCGTTCGTTACGGACAGGCCGCGGGCACGATCCGGGCCGGCGAGCCGATGGACCTCACGCTGCAGATCTGGTCTTGCGTGCACGGCGCCGTGAGTCTGGAACTCGATGGAGCCGGGCCTCCCGACACCACCAACCACTGGGAGTTCATCTACGCCCAGACCCTCGATTTGATCAGCCGAGGCGTCGCACCCTGACTCAGGGCAGCAGAATCGGAGGCAATCCCGGAATGGGGTTGGGAATCGTGTTCGGCGCAGGCCGTGCCGGGCGCCGTGTTGTCGGCGGCGGAGGAGGCGGCGGGGGTGCGGTGTAGCGCATCACCGGGGCGAGCGCGGCTTCGGTGTTGATCGGCGGCAGGGGCGGCGGGGTCGTGGTCGGGGCCGATGACGCGGTCGTCGGCGACTGCGCGGGGGCGGGCGTTGCCGCCACCGCAGTGCTCGTCTCCGGGGTGCGCAGGTACCGCTGGGACTGCGGCTGACCCGTGTCTTCGCTCCACGGCGCGACCACCAGGGTGGCGCCGCCGACGACGATGAGTCCGGCAAGCAGCGCCGCACCGATCAGCACAAGCCGGTTCTGGCGCCGGTTGTCCACGGGCGGTGGCGGCGGTTCGGGTTCTTGCACGAGCTGGGGTTCCGATTCCGGTTCGACGACCGGTGCCGGCCGCGCATGCCGTCCCGGTACCGCGAGGGGTACGTCCGCATGCATCGCCAGGACGGGCAGGTCATGCAGTCCGGTGGTCAATGCCGCTTGCAGACCGGGCCAGATCACGTGGTCGGGCATCAGGACCACGGCCGTGACCGGGGCAGGTGAGCCGGCGGCGATCGATCGCGCCACGCTGACCGCACGCGCCACCGCGGGAGCCAGGGCATCGTCGAGGTCGGTCCGGGTCACCCGCAGCATGCCGACGTACTCGTGGCCCATCACGAACGTCCCGTCGGAGCGGCTGAGCGCTGAGCGGGCCTTGGTCATGAGGTCGAGCAGTTCACGCGCCCACTCGGCGTTCTCGGGCATCGGAGCCTTGCCGGTGCGCACCAGGTAGTCGGCCACCGAGCGGTCGAAAGCCCTGCCCTGCAGGTCATGGTCGTCGAGCTGCATCAGGCATTGTCCGGTGGCGGAGTCGACCGCGGCACCACGCAGACCGCCGTCGTCGAGATCGATCAGGGCAAACGCTGGTCCGACCTGGCCGGATGCCGAGTGGAGGAGGTCACGAACCGTGCGCAGAAGCGATGGGTCGAGCCAGATCACTGCTCCCGACCTCCTCGTCGTCATTCACCAGTAGCAACCATGTGATGGCCATTCTGCACGGGACTGTCCTGTATGTCTTGTTCAGCCACCCCCCGCAGTGCAGTCGGCACGCGTCCGTGCGCTCGCTGAGTGCCATCGACGATCGTGTTATCCATCGATGTCACGGTCAGAACTGGCATCGTGGTAGCCGGTTTAGAATCCTGGGGTGACCGAGTACCGGATCGACGACCTCGCACGCGCCGCGGGAACCACCACGCGCAATGTACGTGGGTATCAGGACCGTGGGCTGCTGCCTCGCCCCACGCGTCGCGGTCGGATCGCGATCTACACCGACACCCATCTCGCCCGGCTCAAGGTGATCAACGATCTCCTGCACCGCGGCTTCACGATTCGGCACATCGCCGACTTCCTCCTGGGTGTGCAACGCGGCGACGACCTCGTGGACGTCCTCGGGATCCGGGAGGTGGTCACCGAACCGTGGTCGAAGGCGCGATCGGAGACCATCTCGGCCGAGGCCCTCAAGTCATTGCTCAACTCCCGCAACCCGTCTCACTACAAGACCCTTGAAGACTTCGGCCTGATCGAGGCCGACGGTGACGACTACGTGTTGCGCGACCGCGAGACCGTATACGCCTTCGGACGGCTCACCAAACTGGGTTTGACGCTGTCGAAGATCCTCGACGTCCACGGCAAGGTCGAGAAAGAGATGGCCGCTGTCGCCTCCACCCTCATCTCAGCCGGCCGCGACGTGGTCGAATCCGAACGCGGTGAGGGCTGGGTTCCCTCAGAGGGTTCCGAAAGCGACTGGGCCGCGGAGTTGATCGGCGAGATGCGCCGCACCGCGACCATCTCAGCTCACAGCGCCCTTGACCGTGCCCTCGACCGCGACCTCGCCCACCAACTCGACGACTACCTCCGCAAGGCTACGGACTGACCAGTTCGGCAACTCCGGTGTTCGTGTTGCCACCAAGCGCGTAGTACTGCCATCCCGCGGCGATCCACTGGCCGGCGTTCAGGCATCGCCTGCCGTCGACGATGTTGGTCTTGCGCACCACGGGTGCGAGTTCGTCGGGCTCCATGTGCACGAACTCGGCCCATTCGGTGAGGACGAGTACGGCGTCGGCGTGCTCGCAGGCCTCGCGCGCGGACGCGGCGTAGGTGAGTGTGGGGAACATCTTGCGTGAGTTGTCGATTGCCTTGGGGTCGAACACATTCACGGTGGCTCCCTGCAACTGCAGTTGACCCGCGACGTTCAGCGCAGGCGAGTCGCGGACGTCGTCGCTCTCCGGTTTGAAGGCCGCGCCGAGAACCGCGATGTTGGCGCCCAGCAGACTGCCACCACACACTTTTGTTGTCAGTTCCACCATGGCTGTGCGGCGACGCATGTTGATCGAGTCGACCTCGCGTAGGAAGGTCAGCGCTTGGTCGGCGCCGAGTTCGCCGGCCCGGGCCATGAAGGCCCGGATGTCTTTCGGCAGGCAGCCTCCTCCGAAACCCAGTCCTGCGTTGAGGAATCGGCGGCCGATGCGGTTGTCGTATCCGATTGCGTCGGCCAGCATCGACACGTCGGCCCCGCTCGCCTCACACACTTCGCTGATGGCGTTGATGAACGAGATCTTGGTTGCGAGAAAAGCGTTCGCCGAGACCTTGACCAATTCGGCAGTCGCCAGGTCGGTGTGCAGGAAGGGAATCTCCTCGGCGAGCAGGTCTGCGTAGAGTTCGCGCACGAGCTTTTCTGCGTGGCTGTCGGCATTGGAGCGATCTGTGCCCAGCACGATGCGGTCGGGGTGCAGGGTGTCCTGGATCGCGAAACCCTCGCGCAGGAACTCGGGGTTCCAGGCAACCTCGATCGTTGTCGACTCGTGCGCTCCCGCGGTGGCGCGGCGTTGCAGATCGGCGGCGGTTCCCACGGGCACCGTGGATTTCCCGATGATGAGGTGCTCGCCCCGGAGCCGCGGCGCTAGCTCGTCGACCATGCTGTAGACGTGTCGGAGGTCAGCGGCGTACTCCCCCTTCTTCTGGGGCGTTCCGACCCCGAGGAAGTGGATGGCCGCGAAGTTCGCCGCTTCGTCGTAGTCGGTGGTGAAGCGCAGACGCCCGTTGTCGATGTTGCGGCGCAGGACCTCGACCAGTCCGGGTTCGTAGAAGGGCAGTTCACCGGCGACGAGCGTCGCGATCTTCGCTTCGTCCACGTCCACACCGAGGACTTCGTGCCCGAGTTCGGCCATACATGCTGCGTGGGTGGCACCGAGATAGCCACAACCGAAAACTGTCACCTTCATACGCTTGGTCATACCCATCTGCGTACGGTTCATGTCTGTCGCGCCGGGGTGGTTCAGGTGACGTTCAGAGGTCACTCGTGCGAAAAGTTCAGGTAGGCCTTCGAAGGGGTCGGTCCGCGTTGCCCCTGGTACTTGGAGCCGACCGAGGCACTGCCGTAGGGGAACTCTGCCGGGCTGGACAGCTTGATGAGGCACAGCTGACCGATCTTCATCCCCGGCCAGAGGGTGATCGGCAGGTTGGCGACGTTCGACAGTTCCAACGTGATGTGTCCGGTGAAGCCCGGGTCGATGAACCCGGCGGTCGAGTGGGTCAGCAGTCCGAGGCGGCCGAGCGACGACTTGCCCTCAAGGCGGCCCGCGAGGTCGTCGGGCAGCGTGCAGACCTCGAGGGTGGATCCGAGGACGAACTCCCCGGGGTGCAGGACAAACGGCTCCCCTTCTTCGCGCTCGACCAGTGTCGTCAGATCGTCTTGGCGCTGGGCCGGGTCGATGTGGGTGTACCGGGTGTTGTTGAACACCCGGAACAGGCCATCGAGCCGGACGTCGATGCTGGAGGGTTGCACCAGCACGGGGTCGAAGGGCTCGATGGCCAGGCGGCCATCAGCGATCTGGGCGCGGATGTCGCGGTCGGAGAGCAGCACACGAAGAGGTTAGCTGCCAGGGTGCGCTCACCAGGTGGTGCCTGCTGGTTCCTGGATCGTCACGTTGATGCGGTTGAAGAAGTTCGTGGTGGCGATCAGCAGGATGATCGCCGACAGTTCCTTCTCGTCGAAGTTGTCGGCAGCTTCGTCCCAGACGGCGTCGGGTACTGCGTGGCCGCGGGAGTCGGCCAGGCGGGTGGCGTACTCGGCGAGGTTGAGCGCGGCGCGTTCGGGTTCGGTGAAGAAGGGCGATTCGCGCCAGACGGCCACGGTTGAGATGCGGTCGTCGCTTTCCTCCTCCGCCTTCAGGTTCTTGGCGTGGGCGTGAACGCAGGCGGCGCAGCCGTTGATCTGGCTGACCCGCAGTGCGAGGATTTCGCGGAGTGAGGCCGACAGACCGCCTTGGTCCATCGCTCCGAACAGGTGTGGGATGGCCTTGGTTGCCTGCGGCAGAACGGTGGCGGGGTTGGTCATGCGTGCGGTCATAGCGGACTCCTTCATCGGGGCGGCGATGTTGTGTCACATCGGCCGTGTCGGGCGGTTCATAGCTCTGACACGACGGAGAAGGGGAATGTGACCGATGGAGACGAACGATTTTCTGCTCACCGAGTTCGAGGCGAATCGCGGGCATCTGCGAGCGGTGGCCTACCGGATGCTGGGTTCGCTCAGCGAGGCTGAGGATGCTGTTCAGGAGACCTGGCTGAAGGTGGCCGGCGCCGACACCGATGAGATCTCGAACATCGGGGGCTGGTTCACCACGATCACGTCGCGGGTGTGTTTGAACATGTTGCGATCGAGGCGAACTCGCCAGGAGGAGCCACTGGAGATCGCACATGTGCCCGACCCGATCTTGGCTCCGCTCGATGCGGCCGACGATCCGGAGGGCCAGGCGGTGCTGGCCGATTCGGTGAGTGTTGCGTTGTTGGTGGTGTTGGAGACGCTGAGCCCGAGTGAGCGTTTGGCATTTGTTCTGCACGATCTGTTCGCGATGCCATTCGACGAAGTGGCGCCGATTGTGGGCAAGTCGCCGGCAGCTGCCCGCAAGTTGGCCAGTCGTGCCCGTTCTCGGGTGCAGGGGGCGACGCCGCGGTCGCAGGGTCTGGCCGAGCAGCGACGGGTGGTGGAGGCATTCACGGCTGCGGCTCGGGGCGGCGACCTGGAGGCGTTGATGGCGGTGCTGGATCCGAACATCGTCATCCGTACCGATGTGTCCGCGGACCGCGCACCTGTTGAGGTGCTGGGCGCTGAGGCTGCGGCCCGGGGCGCGATCACATTCCAGCGGTTCACCGAGCGGACGCAGATGGTGCGCATGAACGGCGGCATCGGCGTGCTGGCCTTCTCCGGCGACACGGTGTCGTCGGTTGCCGCGTTCACGGTGTCCGATGGTCGTGTGGTGGCGATGAACATCGTGGCCGATCCAGAGCGGTTGGCGCAGCTCGACTTCTCGGGCGTCATCTAGCGAACCGCAGCCTTGGACATGACCCGCTGGCCGGCGCGGGTGCTGAACCAGATCGTCCGGTTGCCGTGCAGGACTACCCGGATGATCCCGCGGGTCTTCATGTCGTGATGCTCTTTGCACAGGCATTCGAGGTTTGCCTCGATGGTCCATCCACCGGCCGACGGGTTGGCATGGTTGAACGGGACGATGTGGTCGAGTTCGCACTTGTCTGCGGGCACGGCGCAGCCCGGGTAGCGGCAGTGCCCGTCCAGTGCCCGGATCATTCGGGCCAGCTTCGAGCCGGGCCGGTATCGCAGGGCGCCGGGCGGCGCAGTACTCCACCCGCCGTGGCCATCGGGGGTCGCCGACGCTTTGATCGGCGGTGACGGGCCGATGTGTTTCTCCCCCAATATGATTCGATTTCCACCGTCGACCGAGTTCATCAGAGCGGCCGTGAGGTCTTCGCTGGTGATCGGCGCTTCGCCGGCAGTGTTGATCAGGTGAAGCACCGCTGCGACCGCTTTCTCCCCGATCGTTACCAGGCCCTTCCACCGCGATCGACCCGCCAGCGACCGCGACTGTTCACAATCCAGCGGACCGTATCCGAGCAGGTAGCCGGGGTTCGTCGACAATCCCAACACTGTCGGCAGATCAACCACCAATTCGGTCCATGCGCGTTTTGATTGGTCGGTTGAGGTGCGGGCCTGGGCCGCCGCCGGCATCTCGTCGTCGGTAGCCGCATTCGCATCGGCGATGGCACCAAGCACCGCATCCACTTGCGCGGCACGATCATCGGGCGCCATCTCTTCGAGCTGAGCCTTTGCCCGGATTGCTTCCTCCGCAGTACATGCTGTGATCAAGCTGGCCATCCCACCTGCGCGCCGGCGCACCACCACCCGCCGTGCCGGATCCACGAGGTCACCATCGTCGGCTACGTCCGGCTCGAACGGCATCAGATGCCGGTCCAGTTCTTCGGCGAACGAGTTGTCACCCAACAGCATTGCGTCTTCGGCGAGCACACCGTCCAGATCCACGAGCGCATCTCGATAGCCGCGGGATGCGCGGTGATAGATCGCTTTGAGCTTCTCGATGCTCAGCTCGCCACAGGCGAATGCGTCCGCGAGCGACGGCAGATGGTCGAGCAATCGCCGGCACCGCAGCAGATGGTCGGCCTGCCCGGTGGTGCATCGCCAAGCGACCGCAATCTCACACGCAGCCGCCCGAGTGCCGTTCTCGTCGTCGTTGCTGGAGACGTACCGGTAGTACTCAAGGCCGTCGTCCAGCCGCTGAGCCCACGCCCGATTCACCTCACGAATCCCAGATTGCACCCGCGACAACAACTCTGACGCCTCAGCGTCCATCGTGGTGGCCCCCGCCCAACTCATGATTCGATCATACGTTCGAGGTCCGACAATCCGTCAGACCGAGCGCTGAACACCGCTGCCGGGTACGCCTGTTAACATCGCTCTCGCGGCCAACGCCGCACGCCGATGTAGTTCAATGGCAGAACGGCAGCTTCCCAAGCTGCATACGCGGGTTCGATTCCCGTCATCGGCTCCGCCGAACGCCCTGTTCAAACCCCCTCCCGCCGAGTTTTTCTTAGTGCCTACCAACGTTCGGGGCCGCGCAGGGGCCGCGAGCGTGTCTGCGACAGTGCGTGTCGGGTTCACGTGGAACAATCGCAACCGTGACGGAGCAAGACAGACCGCTGGACGCGGGAGCGCACTACAACCTTGCGGTCAGGACACGCGACGCGCTGTTGAGTAGCGGCGGACCGACCGACGTCGAACTATTGGTTCGCCGATTCGGCTTCGAGATCGTCTACGACCCAGAACATGGACCCGATTGGGCAGAGATCTTCATTGACGGCGATCAAGCAGCGTTGATTCAGCTGGCCCAGTTTCTTGAGGTGTTGCCCAAGACGAACGTCAATGACGAGTCCGCTCCCGATACGACTGTCGACGCGTACACAGAACTGGTGTCTGCCGAGACCGCGCTTCGCGACGTGATCCGGGTTGCTGTGCCCCTCTGGGAGGATCAACTTGGCACCGAAGCTGTTCAGAAGCTGACCAACCGGCGTACTGAGGAAAATCGCAGGCGAGATGGGATTTCCGTCAGCCAGGACCTTCTCGACTACACTGAAATTTACCAGCTGCAGAAATTGATCAGCACGAACTGGGAGGCTGTCAGTCCAATTATGGACGACAGGAAGCGCACCGAAGTCTACTTAGACCTCATCTTCGATGTGCGAAATACGATTGGCCACTCCAGGCCGGTTGTTCCGTCAGAACGACTGCTACTAGCCGGCGCTGCTGGACAGATTCAGAACCAACTCGCCAAATATCGCGGTGGCGTTGATGGCTCGGCGTTGTACTACTCCTCTATCGACTCAGCGCGCGACAGTTCAGGCACAAGCGGCAATCCGAAACTGATGGATCCCCACAGAGACCGTGGTAACGATGGCCGATTGGAGGTCGGCGAAGTCATTGCGTTCGAACTTGCAGCTACTGACCCTCGCGGGCGCGAACTTCGTTGGTCGATGCATGTCACTAAGGAAGATCGAGCATTTTCGTATTCGTCCTTCGACCAGCGGGCAGCGTCCACAGGGAATCAAACACGCATCGAATGGGAAGTTGCCCGAAGGGACGTCGGCGAAGAGATCGATGTAGTAATAGTTCTACGGAATTCCAGCGAATTTCAGCGGTCACAGGGCCGCGGCGACGTTCGCGTATTCCACTACCGTGTCAGCCCACCGCTGACCTAGGAGAGCGCAACAAATATGAGCGTATGGGAACGGCTCGGCTTCCGCGAAAACCTCTATGCGACACCCCCCCTCCCCGGCAACGAGGAGGGGTCGAGGTTACTGGTCGGGCGCGACGCGGAAGTCGAGGAGCTGCAGGATCACTGGGCGTCATACGACACCCATGCATCAATCGAGGGCGCGAGCGGAGTAGGAAAGACAAGCCTCGTCGCGGTCGCGGCGTACCGGGATATGGTTCAGCGTGAGAGGTTGCGAAAGCCACTGATCATTCCGATGAATGACATCTTCCAACTCACCTCCGATGCGGGTAGTTTTGACCAGAAAGTGTACCTATCTCTCGCGAGAGCACTGTTAGACAACGAGCAGCGTCTGGGAAAGGCGGGGTACCCTATATCAAATCTCAATCCGCTCCGGCAGTGGCTCGATTCACCTGTCAACACAACCAGGGGCGGGACCGGCAGCGCGTTCGGATTTGGCGGTGGCGGTACCTACGGTACGGCGTCAAGCACCTCACCAGGGTTCACCGATGGCGGACTCATTGAGCTAATCAATTCAAACCTCCGTTCGATATTTCCCACCAGGAGCGCCGGCGGTTTTGTCGGCGTTCTAGACAACATGGAGTTGCTTTCAACGTCAAAAGAGGCACGCCGACGCCTTGAGGAAATGCGCGACGGTGTTTTGAGTATCCCAGGGGTTCGATGGGTCCTCTGCGGAGCAAATGGCATTGTGCGAACAGCGGTCGGATCACCGCGGCTCACCGGGCGGGTCGCCGATCCGCTTCGTCTTGCGCCACTGCATCGAGACGATGTCCCAGAAGTCATTCAGCGCCGCATCGGCGAATATTCGGTAGGCCTGCGGCTGATCCGCCTGTTGAGCCTGACGGATTCCTACACCTATACAAAATTCTCAACAGCAATCTCCGAATAGCTCTCAAGCACGCTGGAGAGTTTACCAAGTGGTACGACCGAAACGGCCAAGGCGGAAGCGATCGTCGGGGCCTGCTTGAGATTTGGCTGACGGAGCAAGCTGATGCTTACGCTGCCGATGCTGGTTCACTTACAGGCCGCACCTGGCAATTATTTGACGAGCTGATCATCTTCGGGGGCAGTTGCAGCCCGAGCGAGTTCGAACAATTCAGCTTCTCCAGCCGTGAAGCAATGCGTCCGTATGTGAAGTCACTCGAAGACGCAAACCTGGTCAACAGTGCCATTGATGAGGATGATTCCCGCCGGAGAACAATCGAGATCACGTCCAATGGATGGCTCGTGCATTACAAACGGTCCGGTTACCAGCAACCTGAAGGCTAGCCTCAGCAGGAACCAAGGCGGTCGTCTGTCCACGATGCAACGCCCGCCAAAATATCGACCGCAGCCGATCCACCTTCGATTGCTGGCAATGCAAAACCCACATCACGATCGCGGCCACGGCGAAGGCGTCGGGGAAGCGCGAGGACTGGCGCGAGTGGCTCGGCAAGGAGTAACAGCCCGCCGGTTCGGGGCCGCACAGGGGCCGCAGGCCAGACCGTTCTCCAGCCGACTCAAGCCGATCCGGAAACGACTCAAACCGTACCGGGTCCGTCCCATAGTCGTAGTGACGCAACGCAATTCGCATCATCGCCAGGGCGTCTAGCTGCGACAGCTCGAACACCCGTCTCAACGCAGAATTAGCTTCCCAAGCTGCATACGCGGGTTCGATTCCCGTCATCGGCTCCAGGTCAGAAGTGGTATCGGTTGAATACAACCGGCTGCGACGTCTTTGCCGATCCGGTCGTCAGAAATTGCGAACCTGCCCTGCCTACGTCTGTGCCCTGTCTTCCTGTGCCCGTAATTGTCACAAGCCTTCTCGCCCGCCAGGTCTACCTCCACAGGGAGGTAGACCGTCTCGTGGGTCTCCGGCCAGGCAGGTGCCGGGTGTTGCGGGGTGGCCGCGCAACGCAATACGCCCCGACACCGGGTGCCGGGGCGTATTACGAGGTTGTGCCGTACGGCTTAGTGCCCGTCGTAGTTTTCGTGGCTGCCGGACTTGGCCAGGCCGCGAGCGATCATGTAGCCGATGGTCAGCCAGGTGATGTACTTCAAAGCCTCGGCGGCGCCGAACGGGTCGGAGTTGCCGTCTTCTCCGCCCACGACGAGTGCGGTGATGGCTACCGCGAGCACGGCGAGAACGAACACGATCAGTTCGCTCGTCTTGGTAGACGCCTTGGTTTCGGTGCTGCGCCGCGCTGGGGTTGCTTGCCGCACATCTCCGCCGGCCGGTCCGGCCGGGAAGCCGCCGCCCTGGTTGCCGTGCTGCATTGGATTGTGGCTGCTGGTCATGTGTCCTCCGTCAGATGGCGGTCGGGGCGAAACGGCCCGCGAACGTGTTCTTCTTGAACACAGCAATACCCAGCAGGATTTGGAGTAAACAATTCGACATTGACTGTACTTAAGATTTTGTGAGTCGCATCACTGCTCCTCCGCTACCAACGCGTTTGACATGCCTAAGCCAGCTCTCAAGCCGGGAACGCGGGCTCGATTCCCGTTATCGGCTCCACCGGCGGCACTCGCCCCCCTCGCTCTACTTCGCCGACGCCCTATCTCGCCCCAGGCTCGTCAGGATCACCGGCCCATCGTCGGTCACGGCAATCGTGTGTTCACTGTGAGCGGTACGCGACCCATCGGCCGAACGAATGGTCCAACCGTCTTTGTCGTAGACGATCTTGTCGGTGCCCTGCGCCAGCCAGGGTTCGAGTGCGAGCGTCAACCCCGGCTTCAGCTTCAGGCCTCGTCCTGCACGTCCCACATTGGAGACGTGTGGGTCTTCATGCATGGTGCGTCCGAGGCCATGACCACCGAACTCGGTGTTCACCAGATAGCCGAAATCTATTGCCACGCCGCCGATTGCCGCCGAGATGTCCCCCAGGCGATTACCGACGACCGCAGCGGCGATCCCTGCAGCGAGTGCCGTTTCGGTGGCCTCGATGAGCCGCTCATCCTCAGGACGCGGGGTGCCGACGATCAGGCTCCGCGCCGAATCGGCAACCCACCCGTCGATCGACACCGCGATGTCCATGCTCAGCAGATCACCATCGCGCAGCACGTAGTCATGCGGTAGCCCATGCAGCACAGCATCATTGACGGAAAGACAGATGACGTTACGGAACGGTCCGCGACCGAAGGACGGCGAATAGTCCCAGTAGCACGACGCGGCGCCGCGCTCCTTGATCAGGTGACGGGCACGGTGTTCGAGATCCATGAGGTTCACCCCCGGGGCGGCACGCCCGGCGAGGTCATCGAGCAGTTCGGCGATGAACAACCCGGTGACACGCATCGCCTCGATCTCCCGCGGCGTCTTCAGTTCCAGCACAGATATCCCTCTCGCGAGCACATGTTCGGTATTTAAATACCAGCCTAACCGTCCGGTCGGTATTTTCATACCGGCCCAGGTAGACTCGCCGCATGGTTCGCCTCCCCTTGACTCCTGCCCAAGTCGCCACCGGCCAGCGCCTGGGTGCATACCTGCGCCAGGCCAGAGGCGAGCGCACCCTCATCGAAGTCGCACAAGAGGCGGCCATATCGCCGGAGACACTCCGCAAGATCGAGACCGGCCGGATGCCGACGCCGGCATTCACCACCATCGCCGCACTGGCCCGGGTACTGGCCCTACCCCTCGACGATCTGGCGAACATCTGCCTCGTACGCGAGGACCTTCAGAAGAGCGGCTGAGCACCAACTTCATGCCCGACAGCGTCAACCGAGGGAAATGTGCCCTCGATGCACCCTCACGGGGCAGATGTCGGTGAGACCCCAGGCGATCGCGGTCAGGGACCAGCCAACAGGACTACAGTAAGTTCCATATCGTGCATCTTGCTCGGTTGTGAGCGGATGGAGCTCAAGCAATGAGCACCGAGAACAATGACGCATACAAGCGGATCGCCGAACTGGCCCGCGACATGAGCGAGCATCTGCCCAACGATTCAGCGACCGCTCTCGGTGAGCTTATCCACAACGCCGTGGACCACATCCCGGGTGCAAACTATGCAGGGATCACGGTGGTCTCCAGGCAGAACAGAGACGTTGCCACGCCGGCGGCCACCCACGAGGCTCCCCGGACCCTCGACGCCCTGCAGCAGAAGCACCGCGAGGGGCCTTGCTTCGACGCGGCGGTGGAACACGACAGCTACTACATCAGCAACCTTTACGACGAGACACGATGGCCCAGGTTCTGCGCGGACGCCATCGAGCAGACGCCGATCCAATCGATCGCGGCGTTCCAACTCTTCACCACGCGAGACGCAGTCGGCGCCTTGAATCTCTACTCCGACGACCCCGACGCCTTCGACCAGGAATCACGCGACCTCGGCTACATCTTCGCCGCACATGCGGCGACGGTCTGGGGCGCATTGCAGCGAGGCGAACAGTTTCGTAGCGCGCTGGCCAGCCGCGACACCATCGGGCAGGCCAAAGGGATGATCATGGAGCGCTACAGCGTCAACGCGATCCAGGCATTCGACCTGTTACGCAAGCTGTCCCAGGAGTCGAACATCCGTCTCTACGAGATCGCTCTCCAGTTGGTCGAGAACGACCATCCGTCCGGCGCCCGCTAGTTCAGACGCTCAGAACCAGATGAGGCGGCGCCCCCGCCATATGTTGTGAAACCGGGGGCGCCTGATCAACGACGACTCCGCGGTGACGCCGTTGCCTTGCCTCCGACTACCCAGCGCAATGGATCGATAACCTATTCGGCGATCCGCCGGAACAGGTGCACGCTCTGTGGAACCATCGTGAACATGACTTTGCATCCAGAGATCACAGCTCTCATCGAAGAGGCAGAACGGACGCGGCAGCGTGCGCTCGACCACGGGAGTACCGAACTGGCCGATCAGACACAACGCTTCATCGATGACCTGCGCGAGAAGGGCAATGCCCTGTCCGAGCCCGACGCCGAGGCGAATCAGGTACTCGAGGAAGCCAAGAGCAACCTCGCCCGGCTGTCGGACGAGGGAAAGTAGAGCGGGCAACGCGCAGTGAGACTCGATGAGTTCCGGCGCATCGTCCAGGCCTCCGACCCCGACGACTGGTACGTGATCAAACACCAGGGCCCGAGCTATCACGATTGGCTCGCCGGGACCGTCTCGAAAGACGGTTACCGCCTCGAAGTCAACACCCATTACGCCACAGCGTCGTACAAGCCCGACATCAGCCTCACGGTGGGCTGGGGCATGAGCCTGGACTTCGAACACCACGGCGAACGCGCGCACGACCGCACGTACGAATGGTCGAAGGTGTTGTCGGACAGCCGGGTTCGTCTCGCCTTCGCCGACTTCTTCTGGTGCGGCGCTCTCGTCGACCGGTTCACCTACGTGGTTGCCGATGGCGGCCGGGCCGTACTGCCATGGGCGGTGGAGATCCAAGGACTCAAGACCACGCAGTGGGAACACGACACCGCGAAGCTGCTGCATCACCTCGGTGACCACATCGAGGGTTTCGAAGAGTACTTTCGCAAGGTGGGTTTCCAGATTGATGGCACGTAGATGCGCGGTGGGGTGAGCAATCCCCGCGTCGTGGTGATCGGTGCGGGCATGTCCGGTCTCGCGATGGGAGTCAAGCTCAAGGCAGCCGGTTTCGACGACTTCACCATCCTGGAGAAGGGCAGTGACGTTGGCGGGGTGTGGTTTTGGAACCGCTATCCGGGACTGGCGTGCGACGTGCCGTCGCTGCTGTATCGCTATTCGTTCCAGAACAAGACCGACTGGCCGAAGGTCTTCTCGGCGCGAGACGACATTCACCGCTACCACCGCGACGTCGCCGACACCCACGACCTCTGGCCGCACATACGGTTCGACACCGAGGTCACCGGGGCCTGCTTTCGCGACGGTCGATGGCATGTCGACACCGCTGCCGGCGACCGGCTCACCGCCGACTTCGTCGTCGCCGCCACCGGCGTTCTCCATCATCCGAACACACCCGACATCCCCGGTCTCGGCGACTTCACCGGCAAGGTGGTGCACACCGCACGGTGGGACCCCGACCTCGAAACCGACGGGAAGCAGGTTGCCATCATCGGCGGCGGATCCACCGGGGTGCAGCTCACCGGTGCGTTGGCTCCGTCCGTCCAATCGCTCGCGGTCTTTCAGCGCACACCGCAGTGGGTGCTGTGGGCGCCCACCACAGTGCGGCAGCCGAGGTTCTTGACGGCCTTGTTCAACCGGTTTCCGTCCGCCGCGCAGGCCTCGTATCGGGCTTCCGTGCGGGCCAGCGCACTGTTCACCGACCTCACCATCCATCCGGGGTTCAAACGCTCCGCCGTCCAGACCTACGCGCGGCTCTGCCTGTACCTGATCCGCGACAGAGAACTCCGCGAACGCCTCCGGCCCGACTATCAGCCCCTGTGCAAACGGCAGGTGTTGTCCGGCAACTACTTTCGTGCCATCTCACGCCCCAACGTCGAGGTGATCACCGATCGGATCGATCATGTCGACCCCACCGGCATCGTCACCGTCGACGGGAGGCATCACGATCTCGACGTGATCGTTCTGGCCACCGGATTCCGGGCCCACAACTACATGCGGCCGATGTCGGTGACCGGCCGCGACGGCATCACCATCGATCAAGCCTGGGACTCGGGCCCGCATGCGTTCGCGATGACAAGCATTCCCGGCTTCCCGAACTTCTTCACCATCCTCGGACCCAACAGTCCGGTGGGCAGTATTCACCTGCAGACGGCCGCGGAATTGACGTGCGACCACATCGTGGCGTGGGTCGAAAAACATGCCCGCGGTGAGATGGCCACCGTCGAGGTGACCACCTCGGCCACCGAACGATTCAACGTCGCAGTGCGCACGGCGCTGGAACCGACGGTGTGGAACACCGGGTGCCAGAGCTGGTACTTCAAAGAGGACGGCAGTGTCGATCTGTGGCCGTTCGATCTGGCCACCCTCAAGGGTTATCTCGGTACCCCGGACATGGCGGATTACTCGCTGACCCGACCCCGCGCCCGATCGCTCACAGAGAGCGACTGAACGCGAGCACGTCGATCGTCTGATCCGCGGCCTCCCGGGTCTGTCGGATGAACTGCGCGTTGGTCTCATCCGGCCCGAGGGCCCACCGTCTCGCGTGCTCCGGGGTTTTCCCGAAACGTATGTGCCGCTTGATGAGTCGTTCCACCCGGACGTCCGTGGGTGTGTCGAGGTACCAGATCTCGTCGACGAGTTCGCGAAGACGGTCCCAGGGCTCGTCCGTCGCCAGCAGGTAGTTGCCCTCAGTGATGATCACCGGCGTATCGCTGGGGATGGCGATGGCCCCGGCGATGGCTTCCTCGATGTCGCGCACATAGTCGGGTGCGTAGACCACGGACTCGGCCCGTGCCCGCAGGCGCTGCACGAGGTTGACGAATCCGTGTGCGTCAAAGGTGTCGATGGCACCTTTCCGGTCGGCCCGCCCGAGACGTTGCAGTTCGCTGTTCGCCAGGTGGAAGCCGTCCATCGGCACAGTGACAGCCGCGGCATCCAGCCGGTCGATCAGCGCCTGGGAAACGGTGCTCTTGCCGCTACCCGGCTCCCCGACCACACCGATGATGATCCGTTCACGCCCTTCACGCAGACGCGCCACATGCGCCAGCAGGTCTGCGATGTCGGCGATCACGACGTGTTCCTTCCGATTGATGTGGGTATTCGGCTGCGGTGAAAGCGCCAGGTGCTCAGGAGTTCGTCCCAGACACCCTCGATCTGAAGGTACTAGCGGACGCCGCACGCGGCTGTCGCGGATGCGACCTCTATCGCGACGCCGATCAAACCGTGTTCGGTGCCGGATCGGCCCGGGCCCGCATCATGTTCGTCGGCGAGCAGCCCGGGGATCAGGAAGACCGGGCCGGCGAACCATTTGTGGGTCCGGCGGGCAAGTTGCTCGACAAGGCTCTGGCCGCAGCGCACATCGACCGCACCACCACCTACGTCACCAATGCGGTGAAGCACTTCAAGTTCACCCGCGCCGACGGTGGCAAACGCCGGATCCACAAAAAGCCGGGACGAACCGAGATCGTCGCCTGCACACCGTGGCTCACGGCCGAGATCGAGACCGTGCGGCCCGAGGTACTGGTCTGCCTCGGTGCCACGGCCGCTCAAACGTTGCTGGGCACCAGCTTTCGGCTCACCGAGCACCGCGGCAAGGTGTTCGATCTTCTTACCGACGGTGCACTCCCGGGTGTCACTGCGACGACGCGTGTTGTCGCCACCATTCACCCGTCCGCGCTGTTGCGGGGGCCGTCCGCGGACCGGGCACAAGGTTTTGACGCGCTGGTCGCAGACCTGCAGGTGGCAGCCGCGTTGGTCTGACAACTCCGGGCGAATCGTTGCGGAAGCGAGACGCGACTTCCGGTGGACCTGTGGAACAGTGAGTCTTCGTGACCACACCAGTCACTTACGTCACACCAGTTACACACAAGGAGCAGTTATGCCCACCCTCCGCTCGGCAACGATCGGGTCGATCGTGGTGGCGCTCACCGCGGCCACAACAGTGGCGCTGGCTGCGCCGGCAACTGCGGCGCCGTGCGGGAACCAGGGTGGTAACGGTTCGAGCCTGATCCCGGGGATCGGCGACTTCGGCAGCAGCAGCGGAACGGGGAACGTCGACGCCGGGCCGCAGGGACCGCTCCCGACCATCGTCGGTGGCAACACGCAGGCCGTCTCCTGGGTCACCGGCCCTCGCAGCGACAACCGCACCCTCGACCGATTCGGTATTTCCGGCACCGACCTCGGGATCAGTTGGGACAACGGGTCAGGACAGACGCTGATGGCCTTCGGGGACACCTTCGGCGATTGCGGTGCCACAGGTCAGCAATGGCGACACAACGTTCTCCTGCGTTCGGACGATGTCAACCTCGCCGACGGGATCTCGGTCCCGGACCCCGCACCCGGCAACCGGCGGTCGGGTTCGGTTGTCACCGCCGAACGCCCGCGGTTCTCGCAGCAGATCATCGACGCCTTGGACCTGCCCGCCGTGGAGATCACCACGATCCCGACCGCTGCGATCTCGGTCGGGGACACGCAATACATCAACTACATGTCCGTCCGGGCGTGGGGAAACCCCGGTCGCTGGGACACCAACTACTCGGCGATCGCGGTCTCGCGGGACAACGGCCAGACCTGGACTCCCGAACTCGCGACCGTCCGGGTGAACTCAGGGGTCACCATCGAGGGTGTCGAACAGCTCCACGCCGACAACAGCAAGTTTCAGATGAGCGCCTACCTGCGCGGCAACGACGGTTTCATCTACCAGTACGGCACCCCCAACGGCCGCTACGGAGCTGTGTATCTCGCCCGGGTGAAGGCCGCCGACATCCTCGACTTGACGAAGTACGAGTACTACTCCAACAACTCGGCCGATCACTGGCCGAACACCATGGGTGATCTGAAGGCGATCGCTCCCGCACCCGTCAGCGAGATGTCGGTGGCATGGAACGAGCACCTGAAGAAGTACGTGATGCTGCACGGCATCGAATCGCAGGGGCGGCTGGTGCTTCGCACCGCTGATCGACCCGAAGGACCCTGGAGCGGCGCGAAGACCCTTCTCAACCTCGCGCAGACCACAGGTGGCATCTACGCGCCGTACATCCACCCGGGGTCCGATGGCCGGTACCTCTACTTTACGGCCTCACGCTGGTCGGACTACAACGTGATGCTGCTCAGAACCGATCTCGACCGGATCTGAGCTTCACTCAGCGGCGGTTCGCGCGGACGGGCAGCGAATCGTCTCGGCGTAGCGAGAAGAAGTAGGGCTTGGCCGAGCCACGCAGGTCCATCAGCCCGAGCACCGTGTCGTCCGAGACGCGACGAAAGATGTCGTTGATCGGCTGCGCGTCATAGACCATCGTCGCGGTGTCGACGCCGCGGTACTGCGTGGTCCGCAACCTGGCCTTCGGTTTCTTGGTCTGCAACAACGGGCGCGCGGCGTTCACCAGTCCGCCCAGTGAGCGGTTCTCCAGCGACGGCAACGGAGCGTTGAGCAGCACGCTCACCGGGAGGCGCTTGGGGTCCAGCGCCCACAGAGCCCTGCCGTCCGCAGTCGGGAACAGCAACGGGTGCACGGTCTCCCCGTCGACGAACTGCTTGCCCCACCAGCCACTGGCGACGAGCATGCCGTCCATCGGATGACCGGTCTGCAGTTCCGCGCCGCGCCAGGTGCCGATCATGAAATCCGTCTCGACGGGCTCGGCCCCGTCGAACACCGCGAGGGCCTCCTCGGTTGTTGCGCGCTCGTCCCTGACCATACGCTCCGCTACCGACATGGACCTCAAGGTAGCGAATCGGAGAGTAATTCGTGCCGGCAGTGGGAACAACTGACATCGGTAGCCTGGAACTACTGTTGGTTCGTCACGATCGAGAGGCCCCCGATGGAATTGATCCTGTTGATCGCGGTGATTGTTGTGGTGATCGGCATCGTCGCACTCGCCCGCAACCAGGGCTCGACTCGTCGCCGCGCCGACGAAACCATCCTTGCCGACGCGAAAGCCGATGCGAGACAAGCGATCGAGCGGCTCGGCGGTCAGGTGTTCAACCTCGTGGGCTCCAATGAACCGGCCAAGTCCGCACTTGCCGATGCATCCGAACGTTTCAACGCGGCCGGGTCGCAGATCGAGCAGGCGGCCACCCCCAGACAAGCCGAGCTCGCCAAACAAACTGCGCTGGAAGGCCTTTACTACGTACGAGCCGCCCGGACAGCGATGGACATGGACCCGGGACCCGAGATAGGCACGCTGGTGGGCCAGAAGAGTTCGGGTGAAGTCAGCGAGAAACGGGAGATCGAGTACGAAGGTCGCCGGGTTGCGGCGTCACCCCAGCCGTCGGACCAGACACCGAACTACTTCCCCGGCGGACGCGTCGCCGGCCGCCCCGTCCCCGCCGGCTGGTATTCCGAGCCATGGTGGAAGCCGGCCCTGGTCGCCGGCGCCTGGGGCCTGGGATCGGTGCTGCTGTTCAATGCCATGTTCAGCGGCATGGCCGGCGTCGGATACGACGCCCAGGCCTTCGAGAGCGGTTATGGCGACGGGTACCAGGACGGCCTCGACGCAGGTGACGGCGGTACCGACCCCGGCGACCCCGGCGACCCCGGCAACGCGGATACCGATTACAGCGCGTCCGGGGACGACTTCGGCGGTGGCAACTTCGGAGGCGGCGACTACGGCAACAGCGACTTCGGAGGCGGGGACTTCGGAGGCGGGGACTTCGGGGGCGGCGACTTCGGGGGCGGGGACTTCGGCGGCTTCTGACCGACCGCGGTTCGACAAGCACGTCCGCCCGATCGTATGGCGAGGATCACAAACTTCGATTTGCTAACGGCTTACCTGCGAAGACCCGGGTTCGCATCCCGGTGGCGCGGCCAATTGGTCACGGATCGATAACGGTTAACGCCGTGTTTCGGGTACCGTCGGCGCGGTCGTAAAAGGCCTAGACAAAGGCCATATCAGGAGGTCCCCGGTTGGGTAAGCATTCAGCGCCGAAGAGAAAGTCGCGTTCACCTTTCGCTCTGGCAGCTCTCGTACCCATCGGATTGGTCACCGCCGCAGCAACCGCCGAAGCCGATCACCAGCTGACCGACTCCACCACGCAGGTGGCCGACATCCGTCAGGCCCCGCAGTCGTCGACGCCGACTCCCGTAACCGCTCCGGTGGTCGAGCCGGTCACCCAAGTTGCTGCGCCCGCGCCGGCACCGGCCCCCGAAGTCGTGCCCGCAAGCGTCACCAGCGGTCAGATCCCCCGGGTCAACTACGAGGCCTATTTCGCAGCCGGTTCGAAGCTGGCGCAGGAACTACCGGGTTGCGGTATCTCCTGGCAGCTGATCGCCGGGATCGGAAGGGTCGAGTCGACCCACGCGAACAACGGCAAGGTCGGCGACAACGGCGAACTGCTCGCGCCCATTCTCGGCCCGGTACTCGACGGCAGCCTCGCCGGGAACAACGTCATCCACGACACCGATGGCGGTCAACTCGACGGCGACCCCAATTACGACCGCGCGGTCGGGCCGATGCAGTTCCTTCCCGAGACCTGGAAGAAATACGCAGCGGACGGCAACGGCGACGGTGTGATCGATCCCCAGAACCTGTTCGATGCCGCCCTGACCACCGGCCGGTACCTGTGCGACGGCGGACTCGATCTCCGTGATCCCGAGCAGCAGGTCGCCGCAGTGCTCAGGTACAACAACTCGATGGAATACGTGTCCGACGTCCGAGGCTGGGCAGCCGGCTACTGAGCCTGGGTCGGGGTCTGAGCCGCTCGCGGGAGTGTCAGCAGCGTCACCACGCTGACCACGACGAGCAGGATCGCACCCACGATGAGGAACGTCGCGATGGCCGCGCCCGGCAGGAACAGCACAATGATGCCTGCGACCACCGAGAACACACCTGACCCGATCAGGAACCACTTCGGCGCGTAGTGCGCACCCGCCAGACCGGCCGCAATTTCCTGCGCTCCCTGGAAGATCCAGCCCACGCCGATCACGATGGCCAGCAGCACCAACGACTCACCGGGGTTGAACAGGCAGATGATGCCCGCGATCAGGACGATCGCACCCATGATGCCGAAGAACACCCTCATCGAGGTCGGCAGCAGCTTGGCCGAAAACGCAACGGTCAGCCGGTACACGCCGGTGAAGATGAGCGTGATCCCGAACAGCAGGGCGACAACGAGCAACGTCGGTTCCGGCCACACCAGGGCCACGATCCCGACGATGATGCCGATGATGGCGCTGGCAATCAGCCCCGCCCGCACGGCATTGCGGAGTTGATCGGGAAAGGACTGAGGGACAAAGGCGTTGGTGCGGGACGATGTGGGGCCCGTGGCGTTGGTCATGGGGTAGAACTTACAACTCCGCTGCCGGTCGGCGCAGGTGTCCGGGTTTCACGCAAACGGAATGCTCACCCTCACGAGGCCACCGCCCCCGTCAGAACCGATCGTTACCGTCCCACCCAGTTGTTCGCCGCGTTCGCGGATCGATTGCAAGCCGGTACCCGGGATCCAGTGGTCGACCGCCTGCCCTTCGTCGCGCACGGCCACATCCAACTCGCCTCCTACGACGCCGAGTTCGACCGTCGCCGAGGCCGAACCCGAGTGGCGCGCCACATTGCTCACGGCTTCGACGATGATCCGGAACGCCGCGACCTCAACAGCTGCGGGCAGGTGAGGGAGCCTCTCAGGGGCATTCACCGTCACGATCAGCGGTTCGCCATCGGCGGTCCGCAATTGCGAAACACGCTGTGTCACCGCACCTACGAGGCCCATCTCGTCGAGCGCGGGAGGACGCAGCCCTTCGACAAGACGGCGGATCTCGACGATCGCGCCTGCCGTCTCGGCGCGCACCGTATCCAGTAACCGAATCGTCTCGGCCGAATCGGTCGATGCGTGGTTTCGCGCCGCGTCGGTGGTGAAAGCCACCCCTGTGAGGATGGGGCCGAGACTGTCGTGGAGATCGCGACGCAGACGCCGGCGCTCTTCCTCCAGTGCGGTCAGAACCTGTCCGCGCGACTCACGCAGGTCCGCGGTCAGGCTGATTCCCTGCAGCGCACGCGCCAACGGCGCCGCCACCAGTTGCAGCACCGATCGCACCTGCGGGTGCAGGCCGCGTGAGTCGGCGGGCACCCCGACCACCAGCCGGCCGACCTCATCCCCGTCCGCGGTCAACATCACGATGAACTCCTCGGCACCACCGGACCCCGCAGTCGCGATGCAATGATCGTTGTCCCACAACTCGATTCGCGGAACGCCGATCGCCTCCTGCAGCGACACCACCCAGTTGCCGGGACCGCCCGCCGCCGACAATTTCTCACCCAATCCCGACAGCGTCCGTACCGCGTCTCCCCTGCTCCCGAACAGCACTTCGTCCACCACCCCACGGAGCCGGGCCGCGACAGGCCCGAATGCCGCCGCGATCACAAACGCGATCAGCGTTCCGGTTGCCCGCGAAGTGGGCGTTCCCGAGGCTCCCTCGATGAGGACCGTGGCCGCCGAGAACATCGCAACAGTGAGCTCGAACATCGCCGCGTACAGAACGATCCAGCTGATCATCAATCTGATGTCGACCACGTCGGGCACCGTCATGCCGAGAGACAGGAGCAGGGGCACCGTCGGCGCCAGCAGCGCGGCGATCACGAGGAAGACTTCTCCATCGGGGGAATCGGCGAAGAAGAGGAGGTGTCCGAGAACGAGGAATGCTGTCGCAGTCACGGTCACAAGCCAGAGCATGCACCGTCTGTCCCGCCCGGTGGAGCTGTCGGTTCGCCACCACACCAGAGCCACCAGCACCGTGCCGGAGACCGGTACCGCAACTATCAGCAATGGTGTCCACCAGGACCCGACCACGATGCCGGCCCCGCCGATCCCCAGCAGGACGACGGCGAGGTCGGAGACCGACGACCTGTCCCGGCTGGGGTACGTACACAACGTCAGCGGGGCAACAAGTCCGAGGGCCACGGCAACGAGGGCGCGCCGCAGGTCGCCGGGGCCGGTGTCGACGATCACGAGCAGCAGCGCAGTCCCGAGTACCGCACCGAAGGCCACGAACCCGGAAGCGACCGCAGGCGATCCCGGTACATCGTCATGGCGATGCATCCACCACAACAACCACAGGCCACTGATCATCGACGCGATGGCCACCACCAGTCCGCCAACCGGGACGATCACGGGCCACCGGCCGCGCTTCGACCGAGGCCGTGTTCGCGGGCGAGCACGATCGCCTCGGCGCGGGTGGCAACCCGCAGTTTGGCGAAGATCGCCGAGATGTGGTTGCTGACGGTCTTGTTGGCGACGTCGAACGAACGCGCGATGGCCGCATTTGCCTCTCCGCGTGCAATGCGGTCGAGGATCTGCAGCTCACGGGGGGTGAGCTGGGGGAAAGCGTTCGCGGGAGACGGCTGCGCTCCGACGGCGGCATCGAGCAGCAGCTGGGCGACAGAGGGTCCGAAGACCGTCTCGCCGACGGCTGCGGCATGCAACGCGTGTTCGATCTCTTGTTGTCCGGCGCCTTTGAGCAGATAGCCCCGGGCACCGGCCGCAAGGGCGGCCAGTACCGTCGCCTGGTCCTCGAACATCGTCAGAACCAGCACTGCCGTGTCCGGTAGTGCCGCACAGATCCTGCGCGTCGCCTCGATTCCGTCGCCGCCGGGCATCTGGATGTCCATGATCACCACATCTGGTCGGAGCAGATGGGCCTCTCTCAGCGCCGCCGCTCCCGACTCGGCTTCGCCGCACACCTCGATGCCGTCGAGCGACGACAGCAGCGCACGGATCCCGCTGCGCACCACCGGGTGGTCGTCGACCACGAGAACTGAGACCATGGGAACGAGTTTGACCCCGCCAGGCGGCTTTGACCAGGTGTTGTATCCCCTCCCGACGCGGCGATTGCCCGGCACTCTGGGTGCCTACCCCCATGACCGGTGGCAATCAGAGCCCCATCCTGAATCAGTCACATCCCCTTCTCTGCGATCGGTCACCACGATGAACTCTGCAACCACGTCCCTCGATTTGAACAAGAAGGTCAAGATCGGCTTGGCGATTGCTGTTGTCCTGGGCGTTCTCGACATCATCAGTCTCGCCATGCCGGCCCCGGAAGACGACGCGGCGGGCCCACCCATCGGCGTGCTGGTGTTCACCACCATCATGGGGTTGCTGACCATCGTCTTCGCGGCCTTGGCCTGGAAACGTCACAGCCGCAACGCCATCCGCGGTGTGGTCGTCACCCGGTTCCTCTCGGCTCTGTCCGCCGTTCCGGCCTTCTTCGTCTCCGATGTCCCAGGCCCGGTGGTGGTGCTGGTCGCGGTCTTCGTCGTCGTCACCGTGGTCACGATCGCCTTGGTGATGAGCAAGCCGTTCACGGTGCAGCGAAGCGATGCCGGGTCGTCAGCCACCGCAGCCTCACGGATATAGACCGCGACGGGACCGCTGCAACGCAGCTAGCCCATCGAGCGCGCGAACGCGTCGACCTGTTCCTTGGCCTCCGAGAGACTGACCCCGGTCCGCTGATGCCAGAGCTTCAGAGCCAGTGGCATTTTCCCCGCCCGGATTGCGTCGGCGATCTCAGCGGGAATGTTCTCGGCGGTCGGAGCCGCTGGTGCCGGCGGCCCGTCCAAGCCCAGCCTGCGGTACAGGTCGTCGATCAGTTCACCCTGTCGCTGCACCTGCCGCCTGAGGTCGGCAATGTCCTGCGCGTCGCTGCTCATGACAGCGGACGCTAACAGTGGCCCAGCTCGGTGTCCACGGAAACCACGGGCACGCGCAGTAAGTGAAGATGACTGGATGACGGCCAATCGATCGGCGCGCATACCTGGCGTCGACATCGCGCGGGCGCTGGCGGTACTGGGCATGTTCGCAGCGCACATTCTCGACCTCGGCGATCTGCGGTGGACGCAACCGGAGACGTGGGGTTCGGTGGTCAACGGCCACTCGGCCGTCACCTTCGCGGTGTTGGCCGGGGTCTCGATCGCCCTGGTCACCGGCGGCACCGCCCCTCTCGGGGCCGAACAGCTCGTGGTCGCGCGCCATCAGCTGCTGGTTCGGGCGTGTTGCATCTTCTTGCTGGGCGGATTGCTTCAGATGCTGGGCACCCCGGTCCTGATCATCTTGGTGATGTACAGCTTCCTGTTTGTCGTCTCGCTGCCGTTGCTGCGGGTCTCGCCGCCCACGCTGTTCGTCGCGGCCGGTGTGATGGCGGTGGTCATGCCGTTTCTGGTGCCGCTCATCCACGCCGCACTCGGGGCGTGGGGATCGCCGTTCAACGCATTGACCGACATCCTCATCAGCGGCGGATACCCGGGGCTGATCTGGGCGGCCTATCTGCTTCTGGGACTGGGCATCGGACGGTTGGATCTCCGGTCGCCGATGGTCGCCCGGCGACTTGCCGGCTTCGGTGCCGGGATCGCCGTGGCCTCCTACCTGCTCTCCGCGGCGTTGTCGGGTTTCGACGACGGAACGCACCAAACGCCGTCCCAGTTCTACGCGCCCTCGGAGAACCCGGGTGAAGGCTTCCTGTGGGAATGGTCGGACCTGCAGGCGATGCTGGGCGCCGAACCACATTCAGGCACCCCGTTCGACGTGTTCGGTTCGGCGGGGATCAGCATGCTGGTCATCGGGCTGTGCCTGTTGCTCTGCCGACGGCCCGGTCGATTCAGTTTCCCGCTGCGGGCCACCGGGACGATGGTGCTCACCGTGTACAGCGCGCACATCGTGGCCATCTTCGTCCTGTGCCAGTTCTCCGAGCGCGGTCGCGACGGCGTGTACCCGTGGCAGGGGCTGCTCACCTGGATCGTCTTCGTACTGGTCGCGGTTTCAGTCTCGGCCGTATGGATTGCCCGGTACGGTCGCGGTCCGGTGGAGGGTCTCATCTCGTCGATCGCCCGCAGGAGCTCGGGTAGTCGCCGAGTACCAGCGCGATCCGGGTTCTGATCGGTACAGTCGAGTCATTGCACTGCCGCCTCTCGCCCCCGCCTCCAGCAAGGACCACCGATGCCAGTCCGGCAAGACAGCCTCACCCAGATCGACGGTGGCACTTATGCTTTCATGCATCTCCCCGGCGGCTGGGGCCAGACCAACACAGGCCTGGTGGTGGGCGATGATGCGTCGATGGTGATCGACACGGTCTGGGACACCACACGCGCGGAGTCGATCGCACAAGCCTGGCCGGATCTGGTCGGATCGGCGGCCATCACAGAGGCGGTCAACACCCATTCCGACGGTGACCACTGGTGGGGAAACGACACCCTGCCGGCGTCGGCGCGCATCACCACCTCGGCGTCGGCTCTACACGCCATGAAGGAAGACACCCCACCCGCGGCGGTGGCACGATTCTCGAAAATCGGTTCGGTGGCGTCGGCACTGCCCGGGCCGGCCGGAGCACTGGGTTCCTACATGAGCCGGGTCACCGGAGGGGCACTGCTCCCCACCCGGGTACCCCGGCTCCCGGATCACACATTCGCCGGCACCGACACCATCACCGTCGGGGGACGCACCGTGTCACTGCGGGATCTGGGTCCCGCGCACACGCCCGGTGACGTCATCGCCCACGTGCCCGACTCGGGGGTGGTGTTCACGGGCGACCTGCTGTTCATCGGGGCCACACCGGTGATTTGGCATGGCCCACTGAGCAATTGGCAAGATGCTCTGGACCATCTGCTCGGTCTCGATGCGGCGACTTACGTTCCGGGCCACGGCCCTATCTGCGGGCGTACCGAGATCGAGTTGCTCCGCGACTACTGGTCGTGGCTCGACCAAGGGGGGCGTGCTCAGTTCGACGCGGGCCGGTCTCCGATCCAGGCCGCGCGAACACTTTTGACCAGCAGCGACTTTCGGCCGTATGCGCACTGGGACGCCCCTGAGCGCATCGTCCTGAATCTGAGCACCCTCTACCGGCTGTCGAAGGGCGAGGCACCAGCGCCACCCACCTTCGGGCGCCGCGCCCGCGCCTTCGCGGATGCCGGGAAATTGTTACGCGAACGCAGCCGATGAAGATTCGCCGCCTCACCGAGTCCGGGTCGCTTGCCATCTTGCATGAGCCCACCGAGACGTGGATCAGCCTGCGGGCCGCGCTCGATTCCCGCGGCCGACTCGACGAGCTGTCCCACCTGCCCGCAAATCTGCTCGCCCTGCTCGCGACCGGCGAACGGTCTCGGGCCACCGTCATCGACATCGTTGACCGTGCTGCGCGCAAGGGGGTCGGCGTAGCCGTCGACCCAGCGCCGTCGATCCCGTATTACCCGAGTTCGCTGCGATGTTTCCTCGGCTGGGAGGAACACTGGACCAAGGCCGCCCATGGTCTGGTGCAACGCAATCTGCCCGCAACCCGCCCGCTGATCCGCGGCTATGAAAGGTTGACACACAGGGTGTTTCCGCCCCTGCGACCCAATTCCGCTTTCTACGACCATCCCGTCTACTACACCGGCAATCACCTCACGGTGATCGGTGATGGTGAACCGATGCCGTGGCCGGCATACAGCAGCGAGCTCGACTTCGAGCTGGAGTTCGGCATGATCATCGCCCACCCGGTGCGCGACGCCACCCCGGAGAAGGCTGCGGCAGCCATCGGGGGGTTCGTCGTGTTCAACGACTTCAGTGCGCGTGACGTCCAGTGGGACGAGCAACGTCGCGGCGTCTTCGGACCCGTGGTGAAGACCAAGACATTCGGTAGTTCCATCGGGTCCGTGGTGGTCACGTCCGATGAGGTGCTGCCGGTGATCGACCAGCTCGAGGCGACCGTTTCGGTGAACGGCGAGGTGTGGTCGTCCACCAGTACCCACGGATTGCGTTACAGCCCAGGCGAAGTGGTCGCCTACGCAAGTCAGTCGGAGAACCTGCACTCGGGTGAGCTGATCACATCGGGCACCCTGCCGATGGGGTGCGGCCTGGAATTGGACCGCTGGATCGCGCCGGGCGACGAGGTCACCCTCACCATCGACCGCATCGGTTCGGTCACCAACACGGTGTCAGAACCTGCCTGAGCTCACTCCGGTAGCCAGTGCCTGCCGTGCGCCGGTGGCTGCTCAGCCGGCTGTTGCACCGGCGGCCGTTCGATCGGCTGCGCAACCGTCTCCTTCTCCTGACGCGCCCCCGGTGTCGAGAGCAGCACGGCGACCGCCGTGGTCAGCGGAACCGACAACGCAATCGCGATCCCTCCGACGAACGAGCGCGCCAGTTCCACGGCCACCATGTCGGTGGTGATGAGCGTCGAGAACGACTGCCCCGACACCGAGAACAACAGCAGCAGCGGCAAAGTGCTACCCGCATAGGCGAATACGATCGTGTACACCGTGCTGGCAATGTGGTCGCGGCCCACCCGCATCGCGGCCTTGAACGTGTGCAGGGGCCCGGTCTGGTCCACTGCCGAGAGCTCGAACACCGCGGAAGCCTGAGTGATCGTGACGTCGTTGAGCACGCCGAGCGCACCGATGATGAATCCTGCGAGTAGCAGACCGTTCAGTGAGATGGCGTTGTTGTAGATCTGCAGGTTGGTGGTCTGTTCCTGAGACAGGCCGGAGATGTGCATGGTTTCGATGGACAGCCAGGACAAGAACGCCGCCACCATGAGAGACGCGAGGGTGCCCAGCAATGCCGCGCTGGTGCGCAGACTCACCCCGTGCGCCAGATAGATCACCACGAAGAGGATGGCCGCCGACGAGACGATGGCCACCGCCACCGGCGATTCCCCGTCCAGCATGGCCGGCAGGGTGAACCCGAACAGCACCACGAATGCGAACACCAGGCCGATGACCGACCGAAGGCCGCGCCATGCCGCCACCGCGACGATGGCCAGCACGAACACCGCCGCCCACACCCATATCGACGTGGACCGGGCGAAGTCGAAGAACGAGTAGGTCTCCGAACCGTCCACACTGGCCGCTCGAGACAGCTTGATCGAGTCGCCGACGGCAAGGTCGGGTTGGCCGGGTTGGGGCTTGCCCAGCTGGGCGTCACTGAGGTCGTCGCTCCCGGAGTCTTGTTGCAGTCCGGCCTGCACCCGGTTGGTCGGGACCTCGATCAGCGTGTTGGCACCTTTGTTGGGCCCGGATGTCAGTTCCACCGTGTTCTGGATGCATGGGCCGTCTTTGACGATCGTCACCGTCGCGGCACCCGCAAAAACCTGACCCGCCTGTGAGTTCAGGCAATCAGCCATCGACTGTGAGACCACCTGCCCGGTCTCGATCTCTACCGTCCCACCGCCCGACGACTGAAATTGCACCGGTATGTCGTGGTCACGGTCGCTCGGCCAGAGCATCACCAGACCCGCGACGACTGCGATCGCACATGCCGTCAGCAACCCCACCACGAGTTTGGCGACCGCCGGATGCAGGTCGACGGCCGCAAGACCGTGGTGATGGTGCCGATGGGAATCGCCGGGGTCTTGTGGCTGCGTCACCCGGTCACCTTAGGCAGAAACCACCGCGTTGCCGTAGGTGGCCCGTTTGACCCGAGTTGTCCGTTTCTGCCTGTCTTGTCCGTTCCGGCCCAGCACAGCGGGTCCGGACGGCAAACTGAATGGGTGCTCGACGAGATGCAACGTGAGGCCACCGAACTGTTCCAGGCAGGCGAGTACACCCATGCGCTCGCGGAGTTCTCGGTACTGCGTGAGATCCGCGCGCGGCGCGAAGGGCCCTACTCGCTGATGTGCCTGTCCAACCTGCACGACGTCATTCGCTGTCTGGTGCATCTGGGCAAGTGGGAGGCGTGCGAACCGCTGTGCCGGGACCTGCTCGCCAAATACATGTTCACCCACGGCCCCGCCGACCCCGACACCGTCGACGTTGTCGGGCACATGGCCACCACCTTGTCCGGCCTGGGTCGGCACACCGAAGCCGCAGAGCTGTACGGCCGGACCGCGGACGCCCTCGCTGCAGCAGGTCAGCACCGAAAAGCTCTCGGTATGCGTGACGCAGCCGCGGCCGCCTTGGCCCACGCCCCCACTGCCCGGCCCTGATCGCCCGGCCGACCAAGATCACACATCGCGTCTCTGGTCTGACTGCGCGCCGGCTGCTTAGATACAAGTTGTGTCCATGAACCTGTCGGCCGCCGAGCGCGCCTACCGCGACGTCAAGGGCCGAATCCTGTCCGGTTCGCTGGCCGGTGGCGAACTCATCAGCGAGGGCGAGGTCGCTGCAGCCCTGGGCATCTCGCGGACACCGGTTCGGGAGGCCTTCCTGCGGCTCGAGACGCAGGGGTGGATGCGGCTCTACCCCAAACGAGGGGCATTGATCGTGCCGGTCCCTGCCGACGAGGCAGAACACGTGATCGGGGCCCGCCACGCGGTCGAGACCGCCGCGGTCCGAGCGTTGGCGCACACCGATCGGAGCGCGATCGTCGAGTCGCTTCGCCAGAGCATCGCCCGGCTCGAGAGTCTCGCCGAGGCAGCCGAGGTGGACCAGTTCACCATCGAGGACGCCGGTTTCCACCGCTTGTTCGTGCAGGCCGCGAACAATCCGCTGCTGTCCGGCTTCTACGACACCCTGCACGATCGCCAACTCCGGATGACCAGCACGTCGGTGTTGCGCGACAAGGCCCAGATGGAGCGAATCATCAAGCATCACAACGAATTGACCGACCTGATCGAGGCGGGTGACACCGACGGGTTCGCCGCCTCGCTGGCAGCACACCTGGCGGCAGTGCATGATCTGCGCAGGCCTCCGGCATGAGGAACTGGCGCGGCGTGAGCGCCGCTATGTTCGCCATCGCCTGGGGCGGAAACGAGTTCACTCCCCTGCTCGTGTTCTACAAGAGCGAGTACGAGCTGTCCGGTCCCACCGTCGATGTGTTGCTCTTCGCCTACGTCCTCGGGATGATCCCGGCGCTCCTGATCGGTGGGCCATTGTCCGATCGGTTCGGACGCCGGCCGATCATGCGCCCCGCCGCGCTCATCGCCGCAGCCGGATCGCTGGTGCTGGCGGCTGCAGCCGACCAGGTCGCCCTCCTCGCCGTGGGCCGCATCCTGTGTGGCATCGCGATCGGCCTGGCGATGGCGGTGGGGACGAGCTGGATCAAGGAACTGTCCGTCGACAACGGCGCCAAGCGGGCCGCGATGAGCTTGACCGCGGGGTTCGGCGTCGGCGCCGGGCTCGCCGGAGTGCTGGCGGAGTGGGGGCCCTGGCCTCATGTGTTGTCCTATGTCCTGAACGCGGGCGTGTGCCTGCTCGGCGCGGTGTGGGTGTGGAATGTTCCCGAAACCCGTCAGCGAGCTACTGCACCGACACGCCTACGAGACGATCTGAAGATTCCTTCGTTGGGCCATCGCCGGTTCGTGTACGTCGTTGTCCCGTTGGCGCCGTGGGTCTTCGGCGCCGCCATCGGATGCCAGGCCATCCTGCCCACCCTGATGGCACCGAAGGTCGGCGGCGCCCCCATGGCGTTCGCAGCGCTGATCTCCGTGGTGACACTCAGCTGCGGGTTCGGCATCCAGGCCCTCGCCCGCCGCATCGACCGCCCCGACTCGGCGCGGGCCAGTCAGGTGGCTTTGCTCCTGCTCGTGGCAGGCATGGCGCTGGCAGCGCTCGCCTCCTCGATCCTGACCATCTGGGCGGTCCTGGTCGCCGCTGTTGTGCTCGGCGCCGGTTACGGCATCGCCCTCGTCGCCGGACTCTCCGAGGTGCAGCGGATCGCGCAGCCGGGCGATCTCGCCGGCCTGACAGCGGTGTACTACGCCCTCACCTATCTCGGGTTCGCGGTCCCGGCCACGCTGGCATATCTGCACGACTACATCCCCGGGGTCACCTATCCCTGGATGTTCGGGTTCGGTGCCGTCGCTGCCGCAGCCACACTCGCGATGATCAGTCGTCGGTCGCGGCGCGACCTGCCGCCCGCGCCCGCACCCGCCCCGCTTGCATCGGCCCAGCTCTGACACTATCGATCTCGTGCCCGAACCTCGTAGCTTTTTTGTTCCCGGTGACGACGACAGCACGCTGATACCGACCAAGTGGTCCAGCAGCGCCTGGGGCCCGGATCAACTGAACGGCCCGGCCGTCTGTGCTGTGGCGGCCCGCGCCATCGAGCGCGAGTTCGCCGATCCGGACTTCGTGCCCGCGCGGATCACGATCGACCTGTTCAAGGCGGCCCGGAACCGGCCCACGGTTGTCACCACGTCGCTGGTCCGCTCGGGTCGGCGAATCATCGTCGCCGATGCCGAGGTCCGGCAGGACGACGTCACCGTCGCACGTGCCACGGCTGTGTTCCTGCGACGTTCGGCGCCGCCCCCCGGCGCCGAATGGCAACCGTCGGGCACCTTCACCCCGCCGACCGACGAGTCGGAGGACATCACGCTTCGACACCCGTGGCTACAGTCAGGCGACGCCGACTGGACACGGGATATCGGTAGCCACCAGAATGCCTCGCGCAAACGAGCGTGGAGCACCGCGATGCCCGTGCTGCCGAACGAGCCCGCCTCACCGTTTGTCCACGCGGTGCAGTCCGCGGAGTCGACCAGTCTTGTCACCAACCTGGGCACCGACGGAATCGGCTACATCAACTGCGACCTCACCATGGCGTTGTCGCGCATGCCCGAGGGCGCCGAGCTCGGCATCGAGGCGGACAGCCACATCACCGCCGACGGGATTTCGGTGGGAACCGCCACCCTGTACGACCGGAAGGGCCCTTACGGAACCGGGATGGTCACAGCGGTCAGCAACCCAGCTGCGCAGATCGACTTCGCGAGCAGATCCCGCTTGGTATAAACCATGTCCTGGGTTGCGATGGGAAAGGGCCGGTCATGGACGCGATAACGCTGGCGAACGGGACCGAACTGGGCGTGACCAAGGTCGGAGAAGGACCGGTTGTGCTGCTCAACGGCGGCCTGGGGATGCCGTCTATGGTGTGGGACATCTGCGGCCTCGCCCCGGCCCTCGCGGACGCCGGATTCACCGTGATCAGTTACAACGCTCGTGGCCTGGCTCCGTCCTCGGCGCCGCCTTCGCCGTACTCGGTGGCCGACCTGGCTGACGACGCCGCGTCACTCCTCGACCATTTCGGCGTCGACGACGCACTCGTCATCGGATATTCGATGGGCTGCTACACAACTCAGGCCATGCTGCGCAGCCGCCCCGAATTGGTCAAGGCTGCAGTCCTTTTCGCCGGACTACAGCCCAGCCCGATCGGTGCACTCGTCGGCGAGATGGAGCTGAGCCTGATCGAGCAGATCGGCGAGATACCCCGGGCAGTATTGGTTTTCGAGCAACTGATGACCACGTTGCACACCACGTTGCTGCAGGACCCGGCCACCGTGTCCGGCTGGCGGGACATGCTCAGCGGTTCCGATGGAGGCTGGGCGAGCCCGGACGGCTTCACCGGCCAGCTGACCGCGTCGTACGAGTGGATCAAGTCCGGCGAGCCGCTGCCCGAGCACCTGGCCGCCATCGATGTGCCGACCCTGGTGCTGGCCTTCGAACACGACCTGTTCTTCCCGCCCGAGTTGTCTCGAGCGACTGCGGCCCGCATTCCCGGTTCGGCGTTCGTCCAGATCGACGGCGCGGGCCATGGCGGGTTGTTCACCGGTCCAGGTGACAGCGTCGAGCGGATCGTCGAGTTCTGCCGTCAGCACGCAGGCTGACGGCCCGATCAGATCTGCTCGCCGTCCCATTCATGGTCGTGCATGAAACCTTCCGCCAAACCCACGCGATACTTGAGTGAGTTCGTGAGGATATTGCTCAAGGCGAAGGGGATGCCCAAAAAAGGACCGATGTCGTCGCGTCGGGTGATGATCTCGTCCGTATGGCGGAAATCCCGAGCGAAGCCGCGCAGCGTGTTGCCCTCGAGTGCAGATTTGCGCCAGCCGTAGAGGAGCATTCCCGGTCCGACCATTTTGCGAACGTCGGGATCAGGGGTGATCACGTCGTCATTCTCGCCGAAGAATGCGCGGTCGACTCTGTTATGGGGTTCGAACATCAAGATGCCACTTGTGGAACGCGGGTTGCATTCAATGGTGAACAACCCCCGCTCCGGGTGTTCAATGAAGTCGAATCCGATTTGACCGGTGAAATTGATTTCTTTCACCCGTTCGGTCACCCAGTCGGTTATTCCCGAATGTTCCACCGGTTCGTAACTGAGGCACGACTGACCATTGATTGCATATCGCACAGGGTAGATTGCATGCGCGTAAACCCTGCCCTCGTGGCACACCGAATAGGTGCAGTACTTATCACCTTTGAGCCACTCCTGCGCCAGCCACGGATTAAGCGGATCAAATGTGAGACCGTCGGGTACTTCCCCGGGATTCACTTTATAAACCTGCTGTGAACCTCGCGAGTAAACCTGCTTCAGCGCAAATGGACTTTCGAAATCCAGCGCGGCCAACTCGGCCTCATCGCGAACCTGTGCGTACTTCAGGGTGGGCACGCCCAAGGTCTCCAGCAGCACTTGGTACTCGTATTTGTTGTGCAGCCGGTTTTCCGTCAGGAAATCGGACAGCAGCAGGCGACACTCGGGCGGGAACTGATCCTGCGCCATCGCGAGGATGTCGGTCTCTTCGTGAATCGGTATGACGAGGTCGATCGATTCGGCCCGGACAATACGCGCGATTTCGTCCACGTATTCGCGTGGCTCGAACTTGGGCCGTGGAACCCGGAAGACCTTTTGCACGGAATTCGAGAATCGTGTGATGGGAAATGGAATCGAATCGGCGATGAATACATTGTGCCCGCCGGCATTCATCAATCTGGCGAGATCGAGGGTGAGAAATGAACGCCCGAAAGTGATGAGAACATTTTTTCCGCTGCGAGTGGTCATCGTGCCTCGCTGCCGAACCGAAGAATGGCTTTCACCAGCGACATGGTAGCTTATATTCGCCGTCGGACAGGCGCCGGGTGGGCCTCGAATATTCCGGGCGGCGACGGAGGGTGTCGGGGTGTTCCTGATCGGTGTCTTGTTCGCCAGTGCGGCGGCCGTGGCCTACGGTCTGTCGACCGTGTTGCGCGCCCTCGGGGCCCGCAAGGCGGCAGTTGCCGCTCGCGAGCACGACAGAGAACACCAGCTGACCACCGAAGGTGGCCCCTCGGTTTCCTCGACGGTCGACACTTTCAAGACCCGCGAGTTCATCCTCGGCACGTCGCTGGTGGTGATCGGCTTCGGCGCCGGCGCGGTGGCCGCCCGGTTCCTTCCTCTCTTTCTGTCGCAGACGATCGTCTCGGCCAACCTCATCGTCACCGCCCTCGTCGGCACCGCTGTGCTGGGCATTCGACTACACGGTCGCGACTGGGTCGCGATGTGCGTGGTGGTGGCGTCACTGTGTGCGCTCGGGTTGTCGTCGTCGCATGAAGGCGGCGGCGGCGAACAGCGCAGCTTCCACTACGGCCTGTTGTTCGCCACCTGCGTTCTGGCCGGACTGGCGTTGCTCGCGGTCTACAAGCTCGGCAAGCGTGGCGCGATTGTCGGCGGTGCTGCCGCCGGCCTGCTGTTCGGTGTCATCGCGATCTCGGTCCGCATCCTGCGCGGAATCGATCCGTTCGACATCGTCACCCTCCTCACCGACCCCGCGGCGTGGACCATCGCGATCGCCGGTGCAGTCGGCTTCTACGTCCACACCGTCGCCTTGCAGCTCGGTCAGGTCAACGGCGTCACCGCCGTGCTCGTGGTCGGCGAGACGGCAGGCCCCGGCATCATCGGCGTGGTCTTCCTCAACGACAGCGCAAAGCCCGGCTTGGGCTGGCTTGCCGTCATCGGGTTCATCGGCGCGGTGGTGGGTGCAGTCCTGGTTGCGTTGTACAGCTCCGTGGACGCCGACCACTTCGGCGAATCCGACACGGACAACGGCGGCTGGCGGCTGCGTAAACGTGGCAACGCGGACAGCCTCGGCACCGGGGACGACTTTGGCAAGGGCGATTCGCACACCCCGCCGATGACCTCTCCAACGGACGGACCAGATCAAGGCAACGTGCCGAATGAGCCAAACCGGCCAGAGCGGACAGATCGGTCGCACAGCCAACGCAGCCGACGGACTACCTGACCGGGTCCCGAACCTTCCACTGCCGACCCTGAACACGGCCGACCCTTCCCACAGTCCAACCTTCTCCACGGCCAGATCTTCTCCACGACCAGATCTTCTCCACGGCTCGACCATGAAATACCGCCCGGCCCTTGAACACGACGGCCGTTCACACTATGGAGTTGTCAGGGTGCGTCCGCGGTCCCGTCGATGTGTCGGGTGCGGTGGTGTGCTGGTTAGCGTGCGTCAAGCAGTCCGAGTCGGGCAGCCTGAGCAGGCTGCGAGGGTGCGGGTTCGGCGGTTGTAGGCCGGTAGTGGTTGTCGGGTGGGGTCGATGTCGGCGGGTGGGATGAGCCAGGGGTGTCCGTCGAGGCCCATAGTGATCTCCCAGTCGGTGTGATGCACGGCCCGATGGCAGGTCCGGCAGAGCAGGCAGCCGTTACCCAGGATCGTGGGTCCTCCGTCAGTCCAGTGCACGATGTGGTGACAGTCCGACCAGGTCGCCGGCGCCCCACACTTGATGCAGCAGGTATCGCGAAGCAAGATCGCTTTACGCACAGGCCCGGTAAACAGGCGTCGGGGTGGACTCAAATCAATCGGCACCTGCTGCCCATCCAGGGTGATCGAGGTGATGCTGGCATCACACGCAGCTGCGGCCGCGGTCGCTTCGGTGACCGGACCCATCCACCGCAGTGACGCCCGGTCGGGATGATCAGCCGGAAACGTCACCATGACTTCCGTTCTCGGCGCTGACACCCAGCCCTGCCCACCGCCACCGCAGTCGAGGAGTTGATGCAGAGCATCAGCTCGTCGTTGCGACGGTGTGCGGATATCTGCGCTGCCGTCGGGTTCGGGCCGGGGTCTGGACCACACGTCGAGGGCGGACATCATCTTCTCGCCGGTCACCGCATCCACATCAAACGTGCCCGACAACCGACCATCTGTGGTGACCGCATAGTCCAAAGTGTTCAACGAAACGTCCTCGGCGGCCGGCACCCCACCCTGTTCTCCGGCGACCTCGTTACCCACGGCCCGGGCGATCCGCCCGATCTCCGCCGGTGGTGCACCAGAGACCGCATGAGCGACCAGTTTCCGCTCGACCTCACCCCGGAACTCATCGCTCATCACACCCACCACGCGGCCCCGAACATGGCCGATACCCCGGACCACCGCATCGACATGCTCAGCGGACAGGAACCCGTCCCGAAAGTATCCGGCCGTACGGTCCAAGCCTGCCAGCCCGGTGCCGATGCGTAACCACCGCGCCGCCGCCCCAGGAGTAGCACCGTTGGCCTGCAACAGCTTTGACGTTGTCGACCCGATACGCTTGGCGACACCGAGCCGGTCGATGATCGCCGCACCCGCCGCCAACCGCGCGTCCACGGCATTGCGCACGGTGATCAGATCTTTCACCACCGCCACCACCCCGGCCGGATCATCAGGAAACCCCACCCCGATGACCTCATCAACCAGATCAACAACAGCCATCACCACACCCCCTCCACGACAACAACACTGGGACAACAACATTGGGACAGCGGATCACAATGGTGGCGTAGTCACACGTATCTCAGAGTCAGGTCTTGCGGACGATCAGCTGTCACCAAGCTATCAATTCGAACACCTGTTCGTATGTAGATCGTTTGGGTGAATCCTTTCGACACCCGACCGCGTCCAACCTTCATGTGGCTGAAAGTCGATCTCCAGGGTCGTTCGGGCGTGCTGACCAGCCGCTCCTGGCCGGCATCACAACGACCGTTCGGTCGCCATCAGACCTGCAATGATGGCAGCGCACAATCGTTCTCGATCGTCGGCAGTGACGGCGGTCGCGATCACTTGATGCACTTGCCCGTCGATGGAGGCCGCCAACAGGCGGGCTTGCAGAGGGGCGTCCGCAGATGGTGTGCCGGTACGGATGAGGTGCGGCACGAGTCGCGCGGTCATGTCAGCGGTGAGGGCGGTGAACGCCTCGACCAACTCGGGAGTTCGCGGTGCGTGTTCACGCAGAACCGCAAAGGTGCGGGGATGACTGCCGTTGAGCCGCACCACCATCTCGACCATTGTGGTCACCATCTCGGCGCGATTCGGCGCCGTGGTGTCGAAGCGGTCGCACAGCTTCGTGAGGGCTGCCCGCGACTCCTCGAGATGCCTCCACGCCAGCGCGGCCATGATCGCGTGCTTGTTCGGGAAGTACTGGTACAGCGATCCGATCGACACTCCGGCCACATCAGCGATGCGGTTGGTGGTCCCCGCTGCACCTTCGCTGTCGAAAACGCGAGTAGCTGCCTCCAGGATCACGTCGACCATGAAGCGAGAACGGTCCTGAACAGGCGTTTTCCGGGCACGGCTCATGAGACCTCAATGCGAGTTGTCATGCCCTCGACCTCCGTTGATGCTCAGAAGATGAACGAAGTCGAATATAGCGACGTCGCCGAATACGCCCGATTCCTTCCGCAGCGCTATCGAACGGCGATGCAGACACCGGTCGCCACCTGGTGGTCGTGGGGTCGTCACCACGTGCACGTGGCAAGGGCTGAAAACCCGTCCGCGCCGGCGCGAGTGCTGGTCATCCACGGAGCCGGCGGTCATTCGGGTGCGCTGTGGCCATTCACTGCGGTCGCGACCCCCGGCGACGCAGACGTCCTGGCACTCGATCTTCCGCTGTACGGACGCACCGAGACCGCCGACCCCGCGAAGGTGCGCTACGGCGACTGGGTTGATCTGCTGTGCGACTTCGTGACGGAGGAGACCCGAGCCGACCCGAGGCCCCTGGTGTTGTTCGGCGCCAGTATGGGCGGCATGTTGGCCTACGAAACAGCCAGTCGCACAAACGCTCCCGCCGGTGTGATTGCAACCTGCCTGCTCGACCCGACGGACCGCTCCGCTCGGGGAGCCGCATCCCGCTGGGCGCCTCTCGGCATGAGCGCTCCACACACTCTCCCCTTGTTGTCGCGATGGGCGGGCGACGTGATGGTGCCGATTCGATGGCCGGCCCGGATGAGCGCCATGAGCAACAGCCCTGAACTGACGCGGCTGTGCGCGGCAGACCCCCGAGGAGGTGGCGGTCGCGTACCGCTCGGATTCCTCTCCGACTGGTTCACCTACCGACACACTGCACCGGCACAGTACGGCGGTCCGCCGATCACCCTGGTACACCCGGGAGCCGACCGCTGGACCCCGGTCGCGCTCAGCGAACGGTTCCTGGAGACGGTGCCAGGCCCGAACACCGTTGTCCGGCTTACCAATTGCGGGCACTACCCCATCGAGGAACCCGGCCTGACCCAACTCGAAGAGGCCGTCCGCGCGGTGATCGATTCAGTGGCCACATGAGGCCGCCGCCTCGAGCTGTCGAACGGCCGCGCCACTCACACCGACTGCGGGACCGGCGATCGATTCCGTCGTGCGATCAACCGCTTGTCCACAACATCGACGCCCACCACCACAGCAGCAGCGAGCCCCCATCCGAGGAGGATGTCGAGCACATAGTGTTCGGCCGTGTAGACCAACGTGAAGGCCATCGCAACGGCGTAGCCGAGGAACAGCGTTCGCCCGAGTGCACGCACGCGAGGCCACATGAACAGCGCCAGGAACATCGTCAACCCCGCATGCAACGACGGAATCGCGGCAACAAGATTTGCTTTCGCCTGACCCAACTGGAGGAGGTTGGACGCGGCGTGGATGTCGAGCACTTCCCACCCGCGCGCCGATATGCGTTCGACGTAGGGCTGGGCGCCGGCGTTTTGTGGCTCGAGCTCCCCGAGAAGTCCGCCGTCATCGGCGTAGAGCTGATTCATGCATTCGGGTGCGCGCGGATGGTCCGCGACCTGCTCCGAGGTGCACCGGGCGGCGGCCCACGGGGGCGCGGCGGGCAGCAGGGTGTATCCCACCAAGGCCACGAACGTCATGATCAGGAAGCCGGCTGCGTACCGTCGCCATGCGTGGCGATTGCGCAGCCACAACACTGCGGCAGCCGCATACGGGATGATGAAGTACGACATGTAGACGACGCTGGTGAAGACCTCCCACCAAGGTGTGTCGGGTTGCTTCAGACGTTCTTGCAACCACACCGTCGGATTCACCCCGAACAACATGTGGTCGAAGTCTGCGGCGAGCGACCAGTGCGTCGGCATCCCCATCCACTGGGCGATGTTCCGGGTGAAGTCGTAGAGCAGGAGTATCCCGGCGAACGGGAGCCAATCGATGATCACCGTGGTGACCCGTCGCCGCCCGATACTCGCTGCGGCCAGACCCAGGCACATCAGCAGGATCAAGCGGGTCCGGTCGAACGCGAGGCCGAGGAAGATCAGATGCGCCACGACGACGCCCACCCACAGGGTTGTCGCAACCCAGCGCCACACCCGCAGATTGCGCCACCAAGGCGTCGGCAACCGGTCCACGGTGCTCTCCGACGCCACGTCGGACCGCTCGACCTCCTGTGTGCTCATCGTCGAGGCCCCCGCATACGCATTCGATACCCGCTGTTCGCCCAGAATTCGCAGAATGTTCCCACCAACAACCTAGGCGAAGTCTGCCGGATCTTGCCGGATGAAACCGGTGAACGCATTTCGTGGTCTGAGTCACACTGAACGTGGACGGAACAGATCAAGCCGGTGGAGGTTACCCGCGTGCCCAACAAGTATCTGCGATACGGCGACCAGCGCTACATCATCAACAACGAAGCCGAGGCGCGGCTCAATCGCACACTCGAGGCGGTCTACGCCGATGGCAGCCGTGGGCACCAATGGCTGAACCTCTACCGCGACTCCGAGGCCCCATGCCGACTGCTGATCGCCACGGGCGTACCCATCAGCATCGAAACCGAACTCTGCCTCGACGACTGACACACCGGCAAACCCAGACACCGAGACACAGCTGCGCACCGAGACACCGCCGGATCCCCCGCAGGTGAGCGATAGGCTTCGGGCTGTGTCCGTGGCCCCTTCTGCAGATGACGAGGTCATCTACCGGACCACACAGCTGATCACCTACCTCGGCAACAAACGACAGCTGCTCGGCATGGTCGATGACGCACTGGCGTCCGTGCAACAGCGGCTCGGCCGGCCGTTGGTGACACTCGATGCGTTCTCGGGTAGCGGCGTGGTGTCCCGGCTCGCGAAGGCCCGATCGAACGTCGTGATCAGCAACGACCTCGAGAGCTACGCGCGCGTCATCGGCGAATGCTATTTGACCAACGCGAGCGAGATCGACGACGGGGCGGTCCGCGCTGCCGTTGCCGAGATCAACGCCGAAATCGAATCAGGCTTCCGCACAGACGGATTCATCGCCCGCCACTACGCACCCGCCGACGACAGCCGAATCGCGCAGGGTGAGCGGGTCTTCTACACCACGGACAACGCCCGTCGACTCGACGCATACGTTGCCCTGATCCATGCCCGGCCGCAGCCGATGCGGTCGCTGCTCCTCGGACCACTGCTCTCGGCTGCGTCCGTGCACGCCAACACTTCCGGGGTGTTCAAGGGCTTCTACAAGGACCGCGGAACAGGCATCGGGAGGTTCGGCGGCACCGCTGCTGACGCGTTGGGCCGCATCACCCGACAGATCGTCCTGACCCCACCGGTCTTGAGTGTTCACCACGCCGAACGCCAGATCCTCCAGGCCGACGCCGCCGATCTGCCCGACCTCATCGGGCCGGTGGACGTGGCGTATCTCGATCCCCCGTACAACCAGCACCCATACGGTTCCAACTACTTCATGCTCAACCTGATCGCCGAGAACCGGGAGCCCGCGCAGATGAGCCGCGTGTCGGGCATCCCCCGCGACTGGAACCGCTCGGGGTACAACGTGCGGTCCACCGCCGGCCCGTTGCTGGCGCGTCTCATCGACGACCTCGACACCAGGTTCGTCCTGATCTCCTACAACGACGAGGGATACATCTCGCCGGAACAGATGCGTGAGATCCTCGCCGATGTCGGTCCGGTCACCGAGATCACGCAGCGCTACAACACTTTCCGTGGCAGCCGAAACCTCAGCGGACGGAACACCCACGTCACCGAACATCTGTACCTGGTCGAGAAGACCTGACCGGCCGACCGCTGGGACTGTTTTCCCGTAACGTCGGTGCGGTGCGAAATGTGCTGCAATCGGTCCGCAATCAGGTCCTGTCGCGCGTCGACAAGATGATCGAGCCGTACCCCGTACACGACCTCCCGCACGGTCACATGATTCACCTACCGGGGCGGGGCTCCACGTTCGTCACCGACTCCGGGCCCAAGGACGCGCCGGCCATCTTCTTGCTGCATTCGGTCCTCACCACCGGACTGCTGTGTTGGTACCCGCTGATCCCCCAGCTGAATCAGGAGTTCCGGGTGATCACCCTCGACCAACGCTGGCATGGCCGCGGTATCCGCAACAAGCCTTTCGACCTCGACGACTGCGCAGACGACGTCGCCGCGCTTGCCGACGTCCTGGGCATCAACACCTTCACGGTCGCCGGCTTCTCGATGGGGGGCGGTATCGCGCAGTTGGTGTGGCGGCGGCATCCGGGCCGGGTCACTTCAATGGTGCTGTGCTCCACCGGGCCGTACTTCGGTAGCCGAGACCCCAAGCGGCAGACCAACATGAAGCACGTTGGCAGGTTGATGAAGCTGATCCATCCGCCCCACCTACAGCCGCAGGCCGCCAAACTCGACGACCGGTCGGTCCCCGACAGCGTCTGGGCGTTCCGCCAGTTCCTCTCCACCCCTGTGTCAAGGCTCGGCGCGCTCGGCGACGGGATGAGCTTTCTCGATTCGCAGCCGTGGCTTGCCGACATCGATGTGCCCACCGCGGTTCTGGTGTCACTTCGAGACCGCGTGATCCCGGTGGAGCGCCAACGACTGCTGACCGACAGCATCCCCGGTGTACTCACCGTCGAGGTGAACGGCGGACACGCGTGCTGCGTGCTCGAAGCCGACGAGTTCATCCCGAAGTTCCTGGACGCAGCACGGCGCGTCACCGCAGACCTGAAGGAGACCGCCCCGGTCTAGGCCCGCGGCATCAAGGGGTCACGGATCGCAGGCCTCCAACAGCGACTTCACCTCGTGTTCGAATGCGCGCACCAGCGGCCAGGGGTCGGGCACGTGTTCTTTGCAGGCAATGGCTCCTATGTTGAGCTGCCCGTTCTGTGAGAAGACGGTGATGTTGACGCCCGAGCCGTGAAACACCGGTCCGAGCGGGTACATCGCATCGATCTTGGCGCCGAGGTAAAACAACGGGAAGTCGGGTCCGGGAACGTTGGAGATGACCAGGTTGAACACCGGCGGATGATGCTCGGCCAATTCGTTTGACGAGTACAGCTTCATTGCCAATCCCATCGTGGCAGGTGGGATGAACTGCGCCCAGCCACGCAACAGGTTCGAGTCCATCGAGCCGTGATGGTCCTTTGACTTGCGCACCTGCTCACCGATCGTCGTGATGCGCTCCACCGGGTCGGCCACGTCGGTGGCCAGCTTGGTGAACATGCCGGTCACCTTGTTGGTTCCCTGCGTGACGAGGTCGTCGTCGTTGTCGCCGTGCACCGACACCGGGACCATCGCCACCAGCGGCTGTTCTGGGAGTTCACCACGATCATCGAGGTAGTTGCGCAGCGCACCGGCGCACACGCTGAGCACCACGTCGTTGAGTTTGACCCCGAAGTGATCCTTGATCCGCTTGAGGTCGGTGAGCGACACCTGCGTGTAGGCGATGCTGCGATGCGGGGTGATCGACTTGTTGAACGGTGTCCGCGGAGCCCGGAACGGGGCCGGCATCGCCTCACCGCGCAACGCTCGCGACACCCACTCGAAGGGCACCTGTGCGGTCTTGGGCAACAGTCGCGCGAAACTGAGCGGCCGTCTGGCGATCTGAAGAGCGCCGTCCGCGGCAAGTCCGATCAGCGACGAGTCGCCGGCGGTGTGGGACAGGGAGACCTCGTCGAGTTCCGGCGGTTCCGGTGTGAGAGTGCATAATTGGGCCAGCAGGTCCGAGGCGGTGACGCCGTCGACACCGGCGTGGTGCATCCGGAGCAACACCGCGATCTTGCCGTCGGCCAGCCCTTCGATCACCCACATCTCCCACAACGGCTTGCTGCGGTCGAGTGGGACACCAGCGATGTGCGCGCAGAAATCGGCGAGCTCCTGCTGACCACCGGGCGCAGGCACCGCCACCCGGTGCACGTGCCGTTCGATATCGAAATTGCGGTCCTCGACCCACACCGGGTGGTCGAGGTTGAGGATCGAGTCCCGGACCTTCCGCCGAAACGTCGGCAACGCCCCGATCCGTCGTTCCAGCTCGTCGCGCATCTTCGCGAACGAATAGCCCCCTTGCACCGTCTCGGGATCCAGCTCGATCAACCCGATGATGTGCATCAATTGCGACCGCGTCTCCAGATACAAGAAGGACGCATCAAGACCACTCAACCGTTCCACGTCTAACACCTTTCGAAGAAAAGTTGCTCCACCCCATTGACCAGTCCCACTCTGCTCGCACCGGCAGGGAAATACCTGTGGTTCAGCGATAAGGGCTGACGCCATAAGGTGGATGCATGCGCATTGGTGCCCACGTACGACAAGACAGCGATCCCATCGGCAGAGCCGAAGAACTCGGCGCCGAGGTGTTGCAGATGTTCGTCACCGATCCACAGGAGTGGGGTAAGCCCCAGCCGCACCCCCTGGCCCAGCAGATCCGGGACTCCCCGATCGACGTCGTGGTGCACAGTTCGTACCGCATCAACGTCGCCAGCCTCAACAACCGGTTGCGTATGCCGTCGCGGCAGGCCGTCATCAACCAGGCCCAGGCGGCCGCCGACCTCGGGGCCTTCGGGTTGGTCGTACACGGTGGACACCTCCGCGACGACGAAGACGCCGCAACCGGATACGAGAACTGGCGCAAGCTCTTTGAGCGCGCCGCCGACAAGGGTGGCTTTCCCGTACCCATCCTGATCGAGAACACCGCAGGCGGCGACCACGCGATGGCTCGCACCCTCGAGAACATCGAGCGCCTGTGGGAGGCGGTCGGCGATTTCGACAACGCCGGCTTCTGCCTCGACACCTGCCACGCGTGGGCCGGGGGCGAAGACCTCGTGGACATCGTCGAACGGGTCAGGGCGATCACCGGCCGCATCGACCTGCTCCACCTCAACAATTCCCGCGACGAGTTCGACTCGGCCCGCGACCGGCACGCCAACCTCACGTCCGGTCACATCGACCCCGATGTCCTCGTCGCCGTCGCCAGGGCTGCCGACGCGCCGGTGATCCTGGAAACCCCCGAAGAGGGTCTCGCCGACGACGTGCAATATCTACGCGAAGCCCTCAGCTGAGGATTCAACGCTCACCGGTCACACCGTGGATCTCGTTGCGGATGGCCTGCATGCGCTGATCGAGCACGTTGGCGGTGCCGGCCGCGACGGTCAGTTCGTCGAGCAGATGAGCCGGCACGGTGCGGTCGTACTTGTAGTAGATCTTGTGCTCGAGGCTCGCCCAGAAATCCATGGCGATGGTCCGAACCTGTAGCTCCACCTTCACCGGCAACTGGCCGGTGCTGAGGTTCACCGGCGTCTCGACGATGGTGTGCAGGCCACGGTAGCCATTCGGCTTGGGCTCTGCGATGTAGTCCTTGGTCTGCAGCGTCCGCACGTCGGGCTGCGCGCAGAGCAGCTCGGTGAGCCGGTACGCATCAGAGATGAAGCTGCAGGTCACACGCACTCCGGCGATGTCGTCGAGGCGGTTGGCCAGCGATTCGGGGTCTACCGGGATGTCGCGGCGTCGGGCCTTCGCCAGCAGGCTTTCGGGGGTCTTGACCCGCGAGCTGATGTGCTCGATCGGGTTGTAGTCGTTGAGGTAGGCGAACTCGTCGCGCAGGATCTCGATCTTCGTGACGATCTCATTGATCGCAAACTGAAACGGCAGCATGAACTTTCGCAGACCGTGACCGATTTCGATGAGATCGGCCGGCGCCAGATCACGCTCGACGCCTTCGGCGGTGAGCCATCGGACCAGCGGCGTGTTCGCGTGGCCTGGCTCATCTCGTCTAGGCAGATCAGTTCGGGGCAGATCAGTTCGGGGCAGATCAGTTCGGGGCAGATCAGTGCGGTCGGTCAGGTCGGTCATGTGTCCATCGTGCCTGAGCCGTGCGGCATACTGACCCGCATGCGGCTCGGGGAGGATCCGGCATCATGACCGGCACACCGCAATCTCCGGAATTGCGCCGCGAACTCGGACTCGGCGACGCTGTTGTCACAGGACTCGGCGCGATGCTCGGCGCGGGCATCTTCGTCACCCTCGCCCCCACCGCCAGCGCTGCCGGATCCGGCCTGCTGATCGCGCTGGCCATCGCCGCCGTTGTCGCCTACTGCAATGCGAACTCGTCGGCGCGACTTGCTGCCGAGTACCCGTCGGCAGGCGGGACCTACGTGTACGGCCGTGAGCGCCTCGGCATGTTCTGGGGTTACCTCGCGGGCTGGGGTTTTGTCGTCGGCAAGACCGCGTCGTGCGCGGCGATGGCGCTGACCGCCGGTTTCTATCTGTGGCCCGAGTACGCACACGCCGTTGCGGTCGCGGTGACGCTGGCACTGACCGCGGTCAACTACATCGGAATCCAGAAGTCGGCGTGGGTGATCCGGCTACTCGTTGCGATTGTGCTGATGGTGCTCGTGTCCGTGGTGGTCGCAGTCGCGTTCTCACCCGATGTCGACGCCGCACGCCTCGATCCCACATCGGGTCTGTCGGCGACCGGTCTCCTCGAGGCCGCCGGCTTGTGGTTCTTCGCGTTCGCCGGTTACGCCCGCATCGCCACCCTTGGCGAGGAGGTGCGCGATCCGGTCCGCACCATCTCGAGGGCGATCACGATCGCGCTGGCGGTGGTCGTGGTGATCTATGCGCTCGTGGCGGTAGGGGCGCTGGCCGTCATGGGCGCCGATGGGCTCAGCGACTCGAACGCCCCGCTTGTGGACGTGGTGCGCGCTGCGGGCGCGCCGGCACTGGTCCCGGTGGTCACCATCGGCGCGGCCCTGGCTGCACTCGGCGCATTGCTCACCTTGATCCTCGGGGTCTCGCGGACCACGCTCGCGATGGCTCGCGACGGCCATCTGCCCCGGGCGCTCGCCGCGGTCCATCTCCGCTTTCACGTCCCTCATCGCGCCGAGGTGGTCGTGGGCATCGTCGTTGCGGTGCTGGCCGCCACGTTCGACGTACGCGACGCCATCGGATTCTCCGCGTTCGCCGTCCTCATCTACTACGCCATCGCAAATCTGAGCGCTATCACTCTCGAGGAGCCACGGAAGTGGTGGTGTGCAGCTGTTCCGGTGGTCGGGCTGATCGGCTGCCTGGTGCTCGGATTCAGCCTGCCGGTCACCTCGGTGATCGCGGGGGTGAGCGTTCTCGCCATCGGCGCCGCGCTCTATGGGCTGCGCCTGCTCCGCCGCCGGTCAACCGCAGATCACTGATCGCCCGCGCAGTGGCGCAAATCATCTTTTCTCTTCCACACAGCGTTTGTGCGTCGTGGTATGCGGATGTATATTTGAGTTGTTACTGGTGAGTAACTTAGCGTGCAACGAGCCCATGGGCGCTCACTCGCCACTCTCAACGGCAGTTCTACGATTGCAAAGGATTCTGCAATGGGGCATTACAAGAGCAATCTCCGCGACCTCCAGTTCAACCTCTTCGAAATGTTGAAACTCGATGAGGTCCTCGCGAGTGGCGAGTTCGGCGATCTCGATCGCGAGACCGCCATCGACATGCTGCGGGAGGTGAACAACCTCGCACAGGGCCCGCTGGCCGACTCGTTCACCGAGTCCGACCGCAACCCACCGGTCTTCGATCCCGAGACCCACTCGGTCACCGTTCCCGAGGCCTTCAAGAAGTCGTACAAGGCCCTGACCGACGGCGGCTGGGACAAGCTCGGCATCGACGAAGAACTCGGCGGCCTGCCGACCCCACGGTCGCTGTACTGGGCCATCGGCGAACTGATCCTCGGCGCCAACCCGGCCACGTTCATGTATGCCGCCGGCGCCGGCTTCTCCAACATCTTCTACAACAACGGCACCGAAGAGCAGAAGAAGTGGGCTGCCATCAGCTCCGAGCGCGGCTGGGGCGCCACCATGGTGCTGACCGAGCCCGACGCCGGTTCCGATGTCGGCGCCGCCCGCACCAAGGCCGTCAAGCAGGACGACGGCACCTGGCACATCGACGGCGTGAAGCGCTTCATCACCTCCGCCGACCAGGACATGACCGAGAACATCATCCACCTGGTGCTGGCCCGCCCCGAAGGCGCACGGCCCGGCACCAAGGGACTCTCACTGTTCTTCGTGCCCAAGTTCCACTTCGACCACGAGACCGGCGAACTGGGCGAACGTAACGGCGTCTACGTCACCAACGTCGAGCACAAGATGGGCCTCAAGGTATCGGCCACCTGTGAACTCACCTTCGGTCAGCACGGCGTCCCCGCCAAGGGCTGGCTCGTCGGCGAGGTGCACGACGGCATCGCGCAGATGTTCGACGTCATCGAGCACGCACGAATGATGGTCGGCACCAAGGCAATCGCGACTCTGTCCACCGGTTACCTGAACGCACTCGAATACGCCAAGGAGCGTATCCAGGGCGCCGACATGACCCAGATGACCGACAAGGCCGCACCGCGGGTGGCCATCACGCACCACCCGGATGTTCGCCGATCGCTGATGCTGCAGAAGGCCTACTCCGAAGGCCTGCGCGCGGTGTACCTCTACACCGCATCGCACCAGGATGTGGTTGCCGCACAGCTCGTCTCGGGTGCCGACAAAGAGATGGCATTCCGCGTCAACGACCTCCTGCTGCCGATCGTCAAGGGCGTCGGCTCCGAGAAGGCGTCCGAGCAGCTCATCGGATCGCTGCAGACCCTCGGTGGCTCCGGCTTCCTGCAGGACTACCCGATCGAGCAGTACATCCGCGACGCGAAGATCGACTCGCTCTACGAAGGCACCACCGCCATCCAGGCGCAGGACTTCTTCTTCCGCAAGATCATCCGCGACAAAGGCCAGGCACTGGCCCACGTCGCCGGACAGATCAGCTCGTTCATCGAGTCCGAAGCGGGTAACGGCCGACTCAAGGCCGAGCGCGCTCTGCTCAAGACCGCACTCGACGACGTCCAGGGCATGGCCGCCACCCTCACCGGCTTCCTCATGGGAGCCCAGGAGCAGCCGACCGAGCTGTACAAGGTCGGACTGGGCAGCGTCCGCTTCCTCATGGCCGTCGGTGACCTCATGATCGGCTGGCTGCTGCTGCGCCAGGCCGAAGTCGCCCTCGCCGCACTCGACAACGGTGCATCCGAAGCCGACACCGCGTTCTACAACGGCAAGATCGGCGTCGCGAGCTTCTTCGCCAAGAACGTCCTGCCCGAACTGACCGCCGCACGCGGCATCATCGAGAACATCGACAACGACGTGATGGAACTCGACGAAGCCTCCTTCTAGTCCGAAGCGCTGAAAAGAGTGGGCCGCACCGTCAGGTGCGGCCCACTCTATTGTCTGTTCGCAACGGGCTGGGCCTTAATGCGTGCTCTTCGGTCGTCACTCAGTCGCTGCGCTCCCTCGTTCCTCCCTGCATCGCACGCGGCCCATCCCTTCGCTCACCGCTCCCTCGCTCCTTCCTGCATCGCACGCGGCCCAACCCTTCGTTCACGGGTGAACGTAATGAACTGAAGGGCGACCACTTCTGTGCCGGGTCCCACACTGGTGGCATGCCCTCTACGATCGCCCGATCCGTCACACCCGAACTGTCCCGTTCGTGGATGTTGGTCAACGCCGCCCAAGGCGACTTCGATGCCGCCGCCAGATCGGACGCCGACCAGGTGATCCTCGATCTCGAAGACGCCGTCGACCCGCGCGCGAAGGGCGCAGCGCGCGAACGGGTGTGCACCTGGCTCGATACTGCGACCGCCTGGGTACGGATCAACGACAGGACCACGCGGTTCTGGTCCGACGACATCGACCGGCTACGCGGAGCACCGGGTCTGGCCGGTGTGATGCTGGCAAAGGCCGAGACCGCCGCGCAGGCGAGCGAGACATTCGACCGCCTCGGCGGCCACACCCCTGTCATCGCACTCATCGAGTCGGCGGTCGGGGTGGAGAACGCCGTCGAGATCGCCCGCGCCCGAGGCGTCCTGCGCCTCGCGTTCGGCAGCGGGGACTACCGCCACGACACCGGCACCGCTGCAGACGACGCCGTGATGGCGTACCCGCGGTCGCGGCTGGTGGTGGCCAGCCGGGTCGCCGAATTGCCAGGCCCCATCGACGGTCCGGCGGTCACCGACGACGTGGCCGTCCTGGAGGCTAAGACAGCGACATCGGTCGCGTTCGGACTCACCGGGAAGCTGTGCCTCAACGCCTCTCAGCCGGCGGTCATCAACCGCGTCGCCAGCCCCAGCTCGGAAGACACCGCCTGGGCCACCGACTTCCTGTCGGAGTTCGAGGCCCGCGGCCGGGTGGTTCGCGACGGCAGCGATCCTCCCCGCCTGAAGCGGGCCGAGAAAATCGCGCGACTCGCCGCCGAATACACCAGCTGACACACAGAAATCGTCCCCCTGACGGCGCACCGAGGGAGTAGTTCCCTCGATGGCCGTCCAGGGGGACGATGTTGACCGATTTCTCGCGAAGAGCTACTTCGGTGGCATCCGGATGCCGCCGTCGACGCGGATGACCTCTCCGTTCATGTAGGAGTTGGTGATCAGTTCGATCACCATGGACGCCAGTTCGTCCGGGGTACCGAGCCGCTTCGGGAACAGGACGTTCTCTCCCAGCTTGGCCTTGAACGCCTCCGATTCGGGACCCGTTCCGTAGATCGGGGTCTCGATGAGCCCGGGGGCAACGGTGTTGTTCCGGATGCCGGCGGCAGCGAGGTCACGTGCCACGGTGAGGGTCAGGCTCACGATGCCGCCCTTGGATGCCGAGTACGCGGCCTGGCCGATCTGGCCGTCGAACGCCGCAACGCTGGCCATCGACACGATCGCGCCCTTGTCACCGGTTTCGGTGGCTTCGTTGCGACTCATCGCGGTCGCGGCCAGGCGGGTCGCGTCGAAGCTGCCGATCAGGTTGATGTTGATGACCTTTCGGAATGCGTCCAGGTCGTGGGCCGACGAGAACTCGCCGTCACGCCCGATGGTGCGCTGCGCCGAGCCGATGCCCGCCGAGTTCACCAGTGCCCGAAGCGGTCCCAGCTCGGCCGCCTTGTTCACCGCGGCCTCGATCTGCTCGGTCTTGGTCACGTCGACGCTGACGAACACCCCGTCGATTTCCTTGGCGAGGGCCTCACCCTTGTCCGCCTGAAGGTCGGCGATGACAACCTTGGCTCCCAGTCCGGCGAGCTGGCGCGCGACTGCGGCACCGATCCCCGATGCGCCACCGGTAACTACTGCACTTGCTCCATTGATATCCACGGACGCAGCCTACGACCGAGCGCTTGCTCGGTTCAAGTGTTTGCCGAAGGCCGCGCCGGACGGTCTCTGACACCAGTCACTCTGCCCATTGCTGAGCCTCGCTAAGCATAGGCTAGCCTCATCGCATGTTTCGCCGTGTCCTAGCTGTGTTCAGCATTCTTGCCCTTTTGTTCGTGGCCGCCTGTTCCGGTGAGGGCGATCAGGAGCAATCCCCGACATCCGGTACGTCGACCGGCGCGTACCCGGTCACCGTGGCCACCAAGTTCGGACCGGTGACGATCGAGAAGCCGCCGACCCGGGTGGTCGCACTCGGATGGGGCGACGCCGAGACCGCGCTCGCCCTCGGCGTGCAGCCGGCGGGAGCAAGCGACTGGCTCGACTTCGGCGGCGAGGGTGTGGGCCCATGGGCCGAGGGACTCTACGACAACCCGCCCGAGATCATCGGCACCCGGGAGCCGTCCTACGAACAGATTCTTGCACTCGAACCCGATCTGATCCTCGACACCAAGAGTTCTGGAGACCAGAAGAGATACGACACGTTGGCCGAGATCGCGCCGACCGTCGCGTTGCCTGCAGGCGCCGACAGCTACAAGACCACCCTTGAACAACAGGTGACGATGGTGTCGCAAGCACTGGGCGTCCCGGAGAAGGGCACCGAACTGGTCGAGCAGCTCGATGGCCGGTTCACCGAAGTTGCCGGGCAGAACCCCGAGTTCCGCGGCAAGACGGTCACGGTGGCAGCACGTTCCGGGACGGGGTGGGGCGCGTACTCCCCCGACACCGAGCGCGTCGAATTCCTTGTCAAACTGGGCTTCTCACCCAACCCCGCCATCGATCCTGCTGACGCCAAGGGATTCTCGGTCCCCATCGCGGACGAGAACCTGCGGTTGCTCGATGCCGACATGGTGGTGGTCTTCCCGATCCAGCGCACAGCCGCCGAGGTCGAAGGCGACCCGTTGTTCAAGTCGGTGCCCGCCGTAGCCGCCGGCCGCTATCTCGTCTTCGACGACCTCACGATCTCGCGGGCCTACTCGACGAACTCGGTGCTGTCGATCCAGTACGCGCTCGATTCGGTCGTGCCCCTGATTGCCGAGCGCGTGCAGTGACGCACTGCTCGGCCGTCCTTTCCTGCGACAGCTAGCGTCTGACGAGCGGGATCACAAGGGGCGTATGCGATTCCGGATCGTCGATGATCCGGCAAGGGAGGCCGAACACATCGCGGACAAGATCGGCCGTGATGATGTCGGCCGGTCGACCCTCCGCCACGATGGCACCGGCCTTCATGGCGATGATGTGGTCGGCGTAGCGGCACGCATGGTTGAGGTCGTGCAACACCGCGACAAGTGTTCGACCACCCGTCTTGTTGAGCTCGGCACACAACTCGAGCAGGTCGATCTGGTAGGCGATGTCCAGGAACGTCGTCGGCTCGTCGAGCAACATCAGCGGAGTCTGCTGCGCCAACACCATTGCCACCCAGACCCTTTGACGCTGCCCGCCGGAGAGTTCATCGACCAGTCGCCCCGACAGCTCGGTCACGCCGGTCGCCGTCATCGCCTCGATCACGGCGGATTCGTCGTCGGCTGACCACTGCCGGATCAACTTCTGGTGGGGATAACGTCCACGGGCGACGAGGTCGGCGACCCTGATGCCGTCGGGCGCGACTGATGACTGCGGCAGGAGACCGAGCCTGCGCGCCACCTCTTTGGCCGGATAAGAACTGATCGCCTTACCGTCCAGCAGCACCCAGCCCTTGGTGGGGGCCAGAAGTCGCGAAAGGGCGCGCAGCAGAGTCGATTTGCCGCAGGCATTGGGTCCGACGATCACGGTGAAGGCACCGTCTGGGATGTCGACGCTCAACGATTCGCTGATCACCCGCTTGTCGTAGCCGATGGTGACGTCCTGCGCCTGCAATCGGGTGTGCACCCCGTCGCCGCCACGCGTCGCGGACGGTACTTCTCGGTCCGCGAATTTGCTCATGTCCACTGTTCGCACCTCGTCATCGGACGTCTCGAGATTGATGGGTCATTGGCGGCGCGCCTCTCGGGCGAGCAGCCACACCAGGTAGAGACCGCCCACCGACACCGTGACAACTCCCACCGGAAGCTGGGTGGGTGTGAAGGCGCGCTGGGCGATGAGGTCACTGGCCACCAATAGCAATGCGCCCATGACCGCCGCCGGGAGCATGGCCACGCCCGGCGTGCGGGTCAGCCTCCGGGCCAATTGTGGTGCGGCCAGTGACACGAAGGCGATGGGACCCGCAGCTGCGGTCGCAACGGCTGTGAGTGCGACACCGAGGACGATCAGCACCAATCGCGTCGGTTCTGCGCGGATTCCCAACGCCTTGGCGGCGTCATCGCCCAGATCGAGCATCGGCATCCGGTAGGACGCCAGAACCAGCAGCGGGGTGAGGACCGCCAACAGGATGAGGGCTGGGCGGGCCTGCGTCCAACCCAGTCCGTTGAGCGATCCGGCACCCCACACCGCCGCGGACATCGCATCCTCGAGGTCGGCTCGCAGGATCAGCCAGGCGTTCACCGACGACAGGACCGCGCTGATGGCGATTCCCACGATGATGAGCCGAAATCCCTGGACACCACGCTTGAAGGCCAGCAGGTACACCAGGAGAGCGGTGATCATGCCTCCGACCAGTGCGCCCACCGCGGTGTCGTAATAGCCGCTGCCACCGATGATCAGCAGGACCACCAGTGCGCCCGTATAGGCGCCCGTGTTGAAGCCGATGATGTCGGGGCTGCCCAGCGGATTTCGGGTGATCGACTGGAACACCGCCCCGCTGACGCCCAGTGCGGCCCCAAGGATCAGGGCCAGCAGCACCCTCGGCATCCGCCATTCCATCACCACGAGTTCTTCGATCCGGGACCCATTACCGAAGATCGCCTGAACCACCCGGTCGGGGGACACCGGGTAGTCCCCGGTGCCGAGCGCAAAGACCGCAACCACCAGCGCAGCGGCCACCAGCATCACGATCACGGCCACGGCGCGAACGTCGATCCGCCCCGACAGCGCGCCACGCTGCACGCGCAGCACGGCGACCTTACGTCCGAAGTCGATATCTCCAGGAAGCGCCGGCTTGTCCTGGTTCTGCGCGTCGACGCTCACAGGCCGCTCGCCTTGCCTCGTCGAACCAGGAAGATGAGGACGGGTGCACCGACAAACGCGGTGACGATGCCGACCTGCATCTCACCCGGCCGGATGATCACACGCCCGATCACGTCGGACAGCAGGAGCACGATCGGCCCACCCACCAGCGTGTACGCCAGGATCCAGCGTTGATCAGGCCCGACGATCCAGCGGGCCACATGCGGAACCATCAGTCCCAGAAAGCTGATCGGGCCGGCGGCCGCGGTGGCGGCTCCGCAGAGCAACGTCACCGCGATGACTCCGATGACCCGGGTGCGGGCCACGTTCGCCCCGAGTGACCGCGCGAGGTCGTCACCCATGGCAACAGCGTTGAGCGGACGGGCGATGACAAACGCGAGCAGCAGTCCGACCACAACGAACGGCGCGACCGCACCCGACACCTCGAGTCCGCGTCCGGCGATCGACCCCGCATTCCAGAACCGCATCTGGTCGAAGGCTTCCGGATCGAGCAGGATGAGTCCCGACGTGATGCCGGTGAGCACGGCACCGATGGCAACTCCGGCCAACGTGAGACGGATCGGGGTGGCGCCCCCTCTGCCGATCGATCCCAGCGCGTACACGAAGACCATCACCACCACCGCACCGGCGAATGCGAACCAGATGTACGCCCAGATGCTCGCCACTCCGAACACCCCGACCGCGAGGGCGACGGCGAATGCGGCGCCCGCGTTGACGCCGAGAATGCCGGGGTCTGCCAACGGGTTTCGGGTGATCGCTTGAATGAGAGCTCCACCGATGCCCAACGCGACCCCGACGATCAGGCCGAGGATCGTGCGCGGGATACGCAGATCGCGAACGATGATGTGGTCGCCGGAGTTGTCGTACGACCACAGCGCATCCCACACCGTCGAGAACGGCACGTCCTTGGCGCCGATGGCGATGCTGAGCATGCAGACCGCGGCCAGGACGACGACCCCGACAAACCAGCCGAGCATCCGCCTGGTGTTGGTCTGCGCCAATCCCTGAGCACGACGGCGCGCCGTCGAACCATCTGCGCTCTTTGTCAGGTCCACCCGGAGGCCGGGGTCGGCACCGACAGTCACGTCCGTGCCCGGCACGCGTTGTCCTGCATCTCAGCCCCATCTATCAGTAGGTAACCCTCACCTTAGTGCCAATAGCGGGATCCCATACCGCAGCCCGCCCGTAGCGGCATCGTCGCAGTTCGGACGGCTTTTGCCGCGTCGCGCCGGAGCCTCCCGTTCGGCAACTTTGCGGCAACTAACCAGGTTTACAGATAGGCTAATCTTCCGTTACCGCCCATCTCGACCGGCCACTTCGTGCCGTGACCGCAGCCCACGAAAGGCCCACTGCTGATGCCCGACTCGACCACGGCGCGGCCGTTCTCGAAGACGGCTTGGCCCATGCTCCTGCCGTGGCTCGAGGAGTACCGGTCTGGGCCATCGATCCTCGCCAGCGACGAGCTGATCCCCAACGCCTGGCTGGACGGGAGCCCAGCAGAGGCACTGAACGCCAACAACTTCCGCCGCTTCTGCGAACTCGTTGCGCTGCGGCATGTGACCGATCGCTCGGACATCAGGCTTGCCGACGACTTCCCGACTGTTTCCGGAGGCACGCCCGTGGCCGCGCTCGAGTTGGAGCCGCACGCCGTCACAGCGTTGCACGACAACAGCATTCGAGACGTATCGGATGTCCTTACACACTCGGCCGGCCACCTGTTGCACTTGCCTGGGGTCAGCCGTGCCACCGTCATCGACGTCCTCGCAGCCCTGGTGGCCGAGGCGACCCGGGCACCACACGGTGAGGACGACCGGAGCGGCGGCCGGGTACTGGCGGATCCTCACCTGCTCGAGTTCATCGAGTCCGTCGATGAACGCGATCGGGTGATCCTCCACGAGCGCATATTCGCGGCCAAGCCCCGCACGCAGGCCGACCTGGCAAAGGAACTCGGGTTGTCGCGCGAGCGGGTGAACCAGCTCGACCGAACTCTGCGGCTGCAACTGTCAGAGACCGTGGAGAGTTCGGTGGACCTGCGCCGGCTTCTCGCCGAGACGGTGGCACTGGCCGATCCAGTGGCGGACTCTGCCCGGGTGGCCGAGACCCTGCCACTCTTCGCCACCGCGATACCCGCGCTCGGGGTCTCTGTGGGACAGCTGCTCATCGCCGGATCGAACGACCTTGCCGGCGTGGACGGGTGGATCATCAGCCGCACCCCCGCGCAGATCGCCGACCTCGTCGGAGACGTCCTCGATGCGCACGCGGGTGAGGAGGCGCTGGTCCCGGTCGACATGGTGGCCGCGAAACTGAACCTGTCGGAGTCCGAGGCGACGAGATGGTTGAACAGCAGCGGATTCACCGTGCTCGACGACCACGTCGTCAAAGGCTCGACGTCCACCGCGGATTTGGTGTGCGCGGTCTTGTCGATCGCCGGAGCGCCCCGCACATTCGAGGAGATCGTGACCGGGCTCGCCGGCAAGCCACGTTCCCGATCGAGTGTTCGCAATGCGTTGGTCACCGACGATCGGATCGTCAAGACCGATCGCACCACCTATGGACTGCGACGATGGGGCGGGGATCAGTACCAGCCGGTCCATCGGCAGATCGGCCACATCCTCGACGCTGCGGGCGGCAGAATCGGCATCAAGGATCTGGTGTCGCAGATCAGCGAGAAGTACGACGTCACCGAATCGAGCATCCGCGCGTACGCGGGGGCCGGGGAGTTCGTGACGCGAGATGATGTGGTGACCCGGCGCAGCGAACGCTACGTCCACAGGAAGTCGCCAGCCAAGACCCGGTGTCTCTATTGCGAGGGTGACGTCATCCGTTGGGCCACAACGGTGTCCGGCGCGCACCTCAAAGGGTCGGCATTCAACATCCCGTCAGCCCTCGCGGGCCTGGTCGGCGTAGGCCCTGGGAATCCGTTGAAGCTGCCGTCGCGACTGGAACCACAGTCGCTGATGTGGGTGTCCGTGCAGGCCCGAGTGGGAACCATCAAACGTTTCGTCAGCGATCTGGGCCTGGCCCTGGGCGACGAGATCTTCCTCGAGTTCTCACCGGACGGGTTCGACGTCGTACGTCGCTCGGTGGGCGAGTCGGCAGAGCCGGTCGATCAGATCTTTGCTCTGCTGGGCCACCGGAACCCTGCGCCGGCTGATCGCGACGACCTCATCGCGGCAATTGCCACGTCGCTCTTCCTGCCCGACGACTCGGATGTGGCAACCGTCGTCTCCACACTGGAGCACCGCAAAGAGGTCGACCTGGCCGCACTCGTCACCGCAGCTCTGAGCTGACGATTCGGCGTAATTGACAGTTCGGCGGGGTCTTCAGGAGACCGGGCGCAATTCTGCTGGTCTCCGGCCGTAGCCGGCATGAACCGCAGGATGCCGGTCGGCGAGACCAAACCGGTAGACCGGCGGGTCATCGCAGGTCTGACGGGTCAGACCCCGGCGGCGCAGCAGCACATCCGGAAGCACCTCACCGTCGGGCAGGACCATCCGCAGGCGCCTCGGACCCCAGGTCCAGGTGTCTGCTGCACGCATCAGGTCGTGCATGACCAGCGGCGGGGCGAAGACCACCGACACGTCAACCTCACCCAGCGCATCGTGCACCGCTACGGAGTCGTGCACGTGGTCGACAACATGCACGCAGGAGCCCGATGCTGCGCAGGCGAGCACCAGCATCACCGCGGAGGGGCAACTCCACGGGCCACAGACCACGGCACGAGCGTCCGCATCCAGGTCGAGATCGGTTTGCAGGCCCCCGATCCGGTCGGTCACTTCTCGGTTATCCCAGAATCGGAACCCGAGGTCGTTGAGGATCAGACCGCCTTCGGCCTGCAGGGGCGACCGAGGCGAAATTGCGATCAAACGGAACTCTTCCGCCACATCAAATGTCGGGGGTATTCGGTCCTCGCACATGAGCCCGACATTCTCTTCGAAAAGAAGGTCCTCGGCGCAATGCGTGAGAACAAAATGCAGGTCCAGTTCGGCAGCGGCAGTCAACGACGTCTCGTCATAGGGATCGATCGGCACCACCACGGCGTTCAATCGCACCAAGGCGTGGAATGCGAGCACGAACTCCCATCCGCCGCTTACGCAGACACCAATCCTTTGACGTGCGCCGATACCCCGCGACGACAGGTCTTCGCCCAGCCATTGCACTGATTCATCAAAACGCTCGAAGTCGGTTTCGTGTTCACCGCACGCCACGGCCGGGCGGCCGAAATGGCGATCAACCGTGTTGTCGAGAAATCTGTTCAGCTGCGCCGCACCCATTGGATACACCCCTCTTCCACGTAGCTTCGCAAAGCTCAATTCGAAGCCGAGGCGGAAATGGCCTGCATTCACCCGGCTTACGTGGGCCTCCACCCACCAATTGAGGTAAGGCTAGCCTTCGAAGAGTTCAAAAGTCTAGATGGGTTCGCAGTTCCCTCGATATTCGACGACGCAAGCGCCCCATCCCAACGGTCCGACGTGCGGTGCGCCGACGCCGACCGAGTTGATGAGAGCGCACATTTCGGCCTCCGTGCGAGAGCCCGACCCGAACACACACATCCGGAGAAGATCTTCTTCCGTCTCGTAGTCGTTTGTGGTCTCCGGGTCCATCAGCCGAGTCGGGATCACCACCCGTCCGGCAGACTCCGCATAAGCCGTCAGCGCAACCGCTGCGTCACCGTCGGGCAGGGTCTCCACGACGCCTGCCGCCACGAGGAGGTCGACCTCCGTCTGCAGCGGCGCGACGTGACTGCCTGCAACGCGCCCGACCAGAGGTCGCCTCTCGGCGCTCACATCCCCGAGCATCCGGTCGGTCAGCGATGGCATGCCCACAACACTGATCTCGAGCGACGGATACGCACGCAGCATCGCGTCCACGTAGGGACCACCGCCTTCTCCGACGACCGCGACCGTGCGCACACCGTCGAACGAGATGGCCTCGGTCAACGCCGGCGCGAGATATGTCGGCCATTCGACCATTTCACCGTGATAGCCATCGGCCCGGTCGGGGTCATCCGTCCAATCCTCGACCGACAAACCCCCGATTCCGACCGGATCACCGGTTCGCACCACGTCGAGGAGTCGGAGGAACGACAGCTGCATCTGCGTCTCGGCGGAGTCCATCCGCAAACCCTCGACCCACGGGGTGTCGGCGTCGGCGAGCACCGCGCCCACCTCGCTGAGTGAGTAGATGTTCCCCTCTCGGACCAGCAGACCCATCACCACGAGGTGACGCACCAGCTTGTGCAGCGGGCCGGGACGTGCCCCGCAAGCAGCGGCGATGTCCTGCACGGTGACCGCACCCGCGTCGATCTCTGCGAACACCCCCAGCGTCACTGCTGCGCGTAACGCACACGCGGGCAACAGCTCCGAGTACTCGTGGACGCGTTCGAAGGGGTCGGGCGCCTGCGTGGCGACGTCGACGACCTCGGGATCGCCGGCGACGGTGGCGACCGCCCGCTCACGCCAGTAGCCGGCGATGTCGGTGAACTCCTTCGGTATCGCCTTCTCTCGCTTGGCCCACTTGCGGAGCGGCTTGACCACCAGGGCTTCCCCTGCGACCCACAGGTATGGCTGACCGTCGCGCCACGGCACCGACTGGAGTGTCTCTGCCAGTCGCGACTTACCATCTGCCTCACAGCGATACAGCCAGGTGATGTGAACCTCTGCGGTGCTGGGCAATTCCTGGCGATGTGAAGGGTCGGCCACCTCGATCACCACCGTTGCCGGTAGCGATGGCGGCAGCATCTCGAGGCAGTGCCCGATCGCAGGCAACGCCGTCTCGTCCCCTCCGATCAGCATCCAATCGGCTGCTGTCGGCAGACCCGCCGAGTGCTTGGGCCCGGCGACCAGGATCTTCTCCCCCGGCACCACACGACGGGCCCACGTCGAGGCGAGTCCGGTCTCGTGGAGGGCGAAGTCGATGGTCAACTCGCCTGCACCGGCGTCGAAGGCGCGCACGGTGTAGGTACGGGTGTATTCGAAACTGCCCGGCGTCCAGTCGATCAGGCCCGCACCGGTGTTACGGGGCACCTCGAAGGGGAACCCTCCGGTGACCGGGTCGGGAGGCATGATCTTCACGTCGTCGTCGAATCCGCTGGTCTGCACCGGGGGCAGGACAACACCGTCGCGTGTGTGCTCGCCGATGGCCGGACCCCCGAGGACCACACGTCGCATCCCCGGCGTCACGTCCCACACACGCAGAACATCGAACTCGCGCAAACAGATCGGGCTCACTGTCAGATCGCGCACCGAACCGGCCACGGCTCCTCCTTCGTCGGTCGTGCCACAGTCACGGGTTCAGGGCGGCGGCCCAACGGTCCGCCATCTCGGCGGCGTCCGGGGCCAGAACATGTAATTCCACGCGATCCCCGTGGATCGCATACCGGCCGACCACCCCGTAGAGCGCCTCGAAACCCTCCCGCCGAGCGGGATCGGCGAGCGGACCGAAGACGCGGGTCAGCAGCACTCCTGCAGTGGGTGCCCGCCGCAACTTCTTGCGTCCGACGCTGTGCTGGAAGCGCCACAAGTCGTACCAGGGTGCATACGTTGGCCGTTCGAACCCGTTGATCCGCGCCTGCACCGGATACACGGCGGTGAACGCACCCGGTAGGTCGTCGTGTTCGCCGGGGTGAATATCGTTCACAGACAAATGGTTCCGCAGGTCGCACTCGAGGTCGATCGTGCGCACGGCCGGCGATCCATGCGCGATGGCGGCGACGAAGGCGGCCTCCACGGCGTCGGCAGACTTGTTCATGTGACCGGACAGCTTCTCGACACGTACGACGAGACCGGCGTCTCCGTCCACGTGTCCGTCCACGTCGTCGGCTGACGGCATGCCGAGCAGCAGATCGATGGATTCATTCAGTGCGGCATCGGCATCGGCAGACTGCGCACGTTCGGCCAACGCGGCCGTCGCGTCCGCGGTGGACCCCATGGTCGACGCACGGGAGTCGAATTCATCCAGCAGTGCGGTCAAGCGCTTCGTCACCTGGTGGACGGTGTACCGGTCTGCGACCACCCCGTGTACGGCCACGATGAGGTGGGCGCCCTGTGAAGACCGCAGGAGTGCGACATGCAGTGGCCGTCCTGCTGTGATGTCCACCCGCTCGACCACCTGGTCACGCGCTGTCCTGACAGCGCCTTCGGCATCCGTACCGGACTGATCCAGTGTTGCAACAGTTTCCGATGCCAGACGGTCTGCGTACGGGGTTACGTCGGTGTTCCACAGCAATCGGTGACGAGGGTTCACCCGCCACCGCAGGCACTCGAACTCGCGGAGCACCGTGTCGACCGCCGACGCCAACTGCGCGGGCTCCACAGGGTGCGGCAGATCGGCGACCTCGGTGAGCACGTGCTGCCCGATGTCGAGACCGGACTGACGGAGCCGATGTTGCTCGACCGGGGGAACCACCGGCACGGGCTCTGGTCGCACGGACGACTCGGACGACTCGTCGGGTGCCACGGTTCGACCCTCTGCCAATCGCGCCGGCGCGCGCAGCGCGAACACGTCCTGGATGGTGAGGTCCATACCGCGCTGCCCGGCCCGCCGAACCACCGCGATCGAGGAGATACTGTCGCCTCCCAGGTCGAAGAAGTCGTCGTCGACACCGACCGCGGGCAGCCCCAGCGCCTCTGCGAATGCCGACACCAAGATCTCCTCGGCGGCGCCACGGGGCTTTCGCGATGCTGTGGTCAGTGAACTGAAATCGGGTGTCGGCAGTGCCTTTCGGTCTACCTTCCCGGTCGGCGTGAGAGGTAGGGCGTCGACGACGAGCACGATCGGTACAACGTGCACGGGCAGAACAGCGGTCACCGCGTCGCGAACCGTCCGGCCGTCCAGGTGCGCGCCCTCTGCCGCCGTCACATAGCCCACCAGCCGGCTCGACTCGCCCGATTCGTGAACCGTGGCAGCGGCCGCGGCCACACCGGGTACAGCGGCGAGCGCGGCCTCGACCTCCTCGAGTTCGACGCGGACGCCGTTCACCTTCACCTGGAAGTCCCGGCGGCCCAGATACTGCAGCGAGCCGCCGGTGGTCCAGCGGGCCAGATCGCCTGTTCGGTACAGACGGGTGCCTGCCGGGCCGAAAGGGTCTGCCACGAACGTGGCAGCAGTCAGGGCATGCCGATCGGCATAGCCTCGGGCCACCTGCGCCCCGCCGACGTACAACTCCCCGGTGACTCCAGGTGACACCGGACGTAGCCAGGGGTCGAGCACGTAGATCCGGCTGCCGGGCACGGGCGCGCCGATGGTGATGGGCTCGTCGTCGGCAGCTGACCGCGAGGAGAACGCGACGTCACCGGCAACCTCTGAGGAACCGTAGGAGTTGATCACCCTCGCACCCGGTGATGCCCGGTTGATCTCGTCGACAACAGCCGATGACAGCGCCTCACCGCTGCAGATCCATTGCCGGACACCACCGACCCGTTCCGCTCCCACTTCGACGACGGCACGCAGCAGGGTCGGCACCCCGGTGAGTTGGGTGATGCCGTGACTCTGCACCAGCTCGGTCAGGCGCTCCGCGTCGGCCAACTCGGATTCGTCGGCGATCACCAACCGACATCCGGCCAACAATGCACCCAGGATCTCGGTGGACCCGTCGATGAAACCGATCGAACTCTTGGCCAGCCGGACACCTCCGAGGGAACCGTTGCCGCCGGTCCAACTCGCCTTCGACCATTCGAGTCGATTGACCAGCCCGGTGTGAGATCCCACCACTGCCTTGGCGTTACCGGTCGACCCCGAGGTGTAGATGACGTAGGCGGCGTGATCCCCGCGCAGCTCGGTCCGCCTGTCGGCGGCGCCGACAGGCCCTGCCGGCAATGCTGACATCCGGTCGTTGATCGCGGCATCGTCCAGACAGATCAGCTCACCCGGGACGTCGACGCCGGCCCTCCGGAGCGTTACCGCAATTGCCTCGGTGCCCAGGACCACGGTCGGGGACGAGTCGGACAGGTGGTGGCTGATCCGCTCGGTCGGATGACGTGGATCGATCGGGACATACGCACCACCGGCAACCATCACTGCCAGCAGTGCCGTGACCAGATCGGGCGAGCGCGGAAGGAGCAACGCCACCCGGGCCTCCGGGCCGACGCCCGACTCGATCAGCAAGCGGGCCAATCGATTGACCTGCTCTCCCAGCTGACCGTAGGTCAGGGTGACGTCACCCTGAACCAGGGCCGCCAGCTCCGTCGATTCGGCGATCCGACGTTCGATGAGCTCAGCCACCGAGTCTGGCAGTTCCGCAGTCTTCGACGGCGGGTTCCAGGTGTCCACCACGGTGCGATGGTCAACCGGGGACGTCGCGGTGATCGCGCGAAAGGCGTTGGTACCCCGATCGGATCCGGTGACGATCAGCTCCACCACACCGAGGTAGAGATCCGCCAGCCGGTCTGCCACCGCGTCGTCGATCGCCGCCCGGTCGTTGGTCAACGCCACCGACACCGACTCGTGCAGCGTGACAAGCGCAGTCAGCCGGTAGTGAGGGGCCTGGATGTACTCGATGGCCCCGAGTCGCAGATCGCCGGCATCTTCGGGGCGTTCGAGGTTCTCGATCGAGAACAGGGTGTCGAACAACTCGCGAACACCCAACGCCGAATGGAGATCCAGGAGCGGAACATGTTGGTGGTCGAGCACTTCGGTCTCCGCGCGGACGAAGTTCTGGACCACGTCGTCCATGGTGTCGCGCTGGGTCCAGCGCACCCTGGTGGGCACGGTGTTCAGCAGCATCCCGACGATCCGGTCGATGCCGTCCACATCTTCGCCACGACCCGCCGTGGTGGAACCGAACACCACATCGGTCCGCCCCATGACGCAGCCCAGCAGAACACCCCATGCCGCGGTCATCACGGCACCCTCGCTGACCGATCGCGATCGGGCGTACGCCGTCAGTGCCTGCCGGTGATCGGGGCCCAGCGTACGACGGCGCCGACCGAAACCATTGCCCGCACTACACGGCAGGTGGTCGGAGATCAGTGTCGGATCTCCGATGTCGGCGAGGTGGTTCTTCCACGCTTCCACCTCGCTCTGTGGCGTTCGCCCCTGCGTCCACCACCTCAAAAAGTCGCTGAATTGCGGTGCGCTGAAGTCTAACGGCTCGCCGCGATATGCAGCCATGATGTCGTTCCAGATCAGCGCCACCGACCAACCGTCGGCGATCAGATGGTGCACCGTCTGGATGAGCCGGTACCGACCCTCCCCGATGGTGATCAGGGTGTAGCGCATCAGCGGCGGCCGAGTGAGATCGAACGTGCGGCTGCGTTCCTCAGAGGCAACCCTGTCCACGAATTGCGCTGTCTCCACGTCTGATTCATCAACAAGACTCAACGTCCGGAACTCCGGCGCGGGCGTCGATCCCACGGTCGAGATGACCCGGCCCGAACGTGTGGTGCGAAAGCCCGCCGCCAGTGCCGTATGTCGGCGGATCACCGCGTCCGCGGCCTCGGCGAGCCTGTCAACATCGAGTGGCCCGGACAACTCGACGATCTGCTGAACCATGTAGGGGTCGTGGTCATCCACCGCGATCGAATGGAAGTAGATGCCGGATTGGACGGCCGTCAGTGGCAGCACCTCACGCAAACCATCGACCTGGGAATGGATCTCGTCCGACTCGTCGTCCTCGAGTTCGACAAGGGGCGCATCGGTTGTCGGGATCGTCGTCGCCGGACCCGACGCCGTGAGTGCCGTGGCCAGATGTTCGGGCGTGCGGTGAGAGACGATGTCCTGGGAGCGGAGCCGAAATCCCCTCGGCCGCAGCGCCAGGGCAACCTTGACCGCCACGATGCTGTCTCCACCCAGAGCGAAGAAGTCGTCGTCGACGCTGACTTTCTCCACCCCGAGAATGGTCGCGAAGATGTCGCACAGGAGCTGTTCGTGGGGTGTGCGCGGCGCGATGAACGCGCCTTGCCGGGTGGGGGTCATCGCAGGTAGCCCGCGGCGGTCCACCTTGCCGTTGGCGGTGATGGGGAAAGCGTCCAGGACCATCAGGTTCGACGGCACCATGTAGTCGGGAAGATTGTCGACGCACCAGGACTGTAGGTTCTCCACATCCACCGTCGCGCCCGGGTTCTGGGTCACATAGGCCGACAGACTGTCGGCGCCGGCGGTATTGCCCGTCAGTGTCACCACCGCTTGTCGCACCTGCGGGTGGCCTGAGATGATCACCTCGATCTCTTCGAGTTCGACCCGCCTCCCGCGGATCTTCACCTGGTTGTCCGCCCGGCCGAGAAACTCCAGCGAACCGTTGTCGCACCAGCGGGCGAGGTCGCCCGTGCGGTACATCCGTGAGCCGTCGGGGTCGAACGGATTGGACACGAACTTCGACGCAGTCATCTCGGCGTTGCCGACATATCCACGGCCGAGCAGGAATCCGGCAGCATAGAGCTCACCGCCCACACCCACCGGAACCGGCTCGAGCTGCTCGTTCAGCACATACAACTGGGTGTACGGATTGGGACGACCGATCGACGTGGCGATTCTCTCGGCCTCGTCGCGGTAGATGACGTGCGATACGCCGATCGTCGCTTCAGCCGGCCCATAGCCGTGATAGAGCGTTGTGGACAACTGCTGCCGGAATCGCATGAAGAGATCAGGTGTCAGAACCTCTCCGCCACACCAGATGTGCCTGACCGAAGCCAGCGCGGAGCTCGATGTGGTCGAGCGATCGCGATCCAGTGCCAACAGGGTGTCGAGCATCGAGGACACCAGATACAGGTAGGTGACCCGTTCCGAGGCAATCAGATTCAGTAGGTAGTCAGGATCCTTCTCACTTCCGGGCGCCGCCACCACCACGTACCCACCCGAGACAAGGGGCAACAGTATCTCGTTGATCGAGATGTCGAACGCCAGAGGTGCTTTGAACAGTGAAGCATCGTCTCGTCCGAACATCAGTATCTGATCACGTTGCCACACAAGTCGTTCGCAGATCGCCTCGTGCCGGATCATCGCCCCCTTGGGAGTCCCGGTGGACCCGGAGGTGAAGATCACGTAGGCCAACTGGTTCCCCTGCACGCACAGCGAGGACGCGTCCGGCACACAATCACCGAACCGCCAGTCGGCGAGGCTCACCGAGATTGTCTCGGCGCCCCAGTCCGTGCGGTCGTCCGCAGCTGTCAGTGCGATGTGCACCGATGCATCGGCGCCCACCTGTCGCCGACGGATCTCGGGCCAGTGCGGGTCCACAGGAACGAACGCGCCGCCGGCTGCCATCGTGGCCAGTACGGAAACGACCATCTCGGCCGAGCGAGACATACCGATGGCGACCACACCTTCGGCTGGTAGCCCCGACTGACGTAGACGTTGCGCCAATTCGCCCACCTTGACCGACAATTCGCGGTACGTGAGTCGGGTGGGCCCATCGACGAGAGCAAGCGCATCGGGCGTCGATCGGGCTGCAGCAGCGAACAACTCCGGAACGGTTGCCGTGGTCGTTGGTGTCGTCCGATCATTCCATCGGTCGTGCAGCTCCGAAATGTCCACCTGAATCGTGGTCGAGTCCCCGGGGTGCCCGAAAGTCGTCATGAAGTTTAGGCTACCCTAGGTTCGGTTGGGTTCGAAGACCGCGAGCGAAGGGATGTTCTCGTGATTCTGGTCGGCTCGGGAGCTCTGCTGTGGCGTGCCGCCGGTCATGCCGCCTCGGTGGGCACACCGGTCGACGTTGTCATCCACCCAGAAGGCGAAGCGGTTCCCACGTGGGCGGCCGATCTCGAATGCGCCGGCACCGACGACGTCAACGAGCTGGCTGACGGTATCGACGAGTTCTGTACCGACGGACTGGTGTGTTCGACCGGTAATCCCTTCATCTTTCGTGAGCCGATCCTGGAACTCGGCGTGACCATCGTGAACATTCACGGCGGACCGCTTCCGCGTTATCGGGGCCTGCCCATTGCCGCCGCAGTATTCGCAATCCTGAACGGTGAGAACGAATTCGGTGTCACGCTCCATCGCGTCGACGCGGGGATCGACACCGGCGACGTCATCGACAGACGGGCTATCGCACTCACCGAGTCCGTGACGCTGGAGGAACTGTCGATGGAGGTTACGCAGGCTTGCCACGACATCTTCGTGGACAACATCGATTCCCTCGACCGAAGCCCCGTGCCGGCCTCCGTGAACCACTCCTCTGCTGCCGCAGGCTATTACGGGATGAAGCAACTCGCCGACATCGGCAACTACCGGGACCATCCGAACTTCGTCCGGGCCACCGAACTCGGCGTACTGGAGGACCACTACCCGGCGTGCCGGGATCTGTTCGCGTCCTACCGGGCCTGACCGTCTCCCGTTTCGCTTTCCGACGGTGGCAAGGCCGCTACGCAATGATGACGCCGGCAAACGCCGGCGCCATCATCGATCTGACTCAGGTACTCACTTCTGTGGGAGCTTTTCCAACTGCGCTTCCAAACTGTCCAGGCTGGCCATTCCGGATGCGTAGGTGAACGGATCCGTGTATGCCACAGCCAGAACCCGTCCGGCCTGTACTGCGGGCAGACTCTTGAAGAGCTCGGAGTCGAGCATCGCCTGCACCTCAGGTGTGGTGGTTCCGTCTGCGCGTGTCGGGTAGACGATCACGTCGTAGTCGGCGAGCATTCCCAGCTGCTCATACGAACGTTCCTGTCCCTCGCCCGCGGGGAAGGTCAGACCCGCGGCCTCGAGCTTGTGTGGCACATACGTTCCGGCGTTCTGGTCCCAGAAGGTGCCCGGTGACCACGACGCGACCGCGACGAACTTGGTGCCGTCGATCTTGTCGGCGTACTTCTGGTGGATCTCGTCGGCGCGTGCGTGGAACTGCTGCTTCTGCTCCTCGGCCTCGGTCTTCATGCCCGCGATGTCGGCCGCCTCGTCGAAGGTCTCGTACCAGTCGGTGACCAGCAATGACCCGCCCTCGAGGTTCACGACCGGCGCGATGGCCTTCAGCTTCTCCTTGTCGATTGCTTCCCAATGCTTTTCGAGAACATTGCCGACGATGAGGTCTGGCTCGAGCGCGAGAATCGCCTCATAGTCCGGTTGCGCGATGGTGCCGACCTTGGGCAGGCTCTGGTACTTGTCCCAAGCGGCCGTGTCGTTGCCGAAGTAGTCGGCCGTGTAGAGATCCGGTACGCCGACGACCTTGTCGCTACCGAGGCTGAGCAGTGCTTCTGCCGAGCCACGCAACGCCACGATGCGCTGGGGGTCGGTCGGGATCTCGACAGGACCGTCGACGGATTCCACCGTGCGGGTCTCGCCCGAGGCCGAATCCTTGTCTGAATCGTCCGAGCATCCGGTCAGCAGGACCACAAAAAGCAGTGGCAGCGCGGCCAACAACGACCACAGCCGCAGTCTTCGAGACTTCTTCATTGCTAGTTCTCCATTCTTGCTCCGGAAATGTTCCGGAGCGTTCATCAAAAGGTCTTTCAGCTTCGGGAATCAGAGATGAACCGGCGCAACCGATCTCCCCAATCCGCAACGACGTCGTCGTCAAGCATCTCTCGATGCCCCTTTATGGTCGATGAATATTCCACCTTTCCAACGATGTGATGACGCCAGTTAATGGTGTCTAGATTGCCGTCCACCCCTGCCTGCAACAGCAAAGCATCCGCGTGTACCTGTCCTTGCGTCGGCCTCGCGAGATGCTCGGTGGCGGTCGCGCCCGACTTCAACATGCCTCGTACGTCGGACTTTTCGATCCCCGGCCACAGCGGCGCCACATCGACGGCGTGATCCACGAGCTCGTCCACCGTCGAGAAGCCTCCAGGGTGGTCGATGCTGAATGCGTAGCAGAAGTCGTCGATCGACTCCTGAAGCGACATCGCTCCCGTGATGTAACCCGGTTCCGGTGTCGGGCCCGAGTCGAGCAGCGTCAGGCTGACCAGTCTCGAGTCGCTCTGCTTCTCGATCAGTTTGGCGAGCGCAAACGCCAAGTGCGCGCCGTACGACCAACCGAGCAGATGGATGTCGCCACCATCGGCCACACGGTCGATGAGGTCGAAGTACCAGCGCGCAGTCGCATCCAGATCGCCCATGTCCATCTCGGATTCGAACAGCGAGACGTTCTGCAGCCCGTACACGGCCACGCCGTCCGGTACGTGGGCCACCAAGCGGTCGTACATCACGGCTGATCCCGACGCGGGATAGGCACAGAACAGGTGCTCGGTGTACTCGGCCTCGGCCGTCGGAGAAAGCCTCAGCAGCACGGAGTCCCGCAGATGATCGGTATCCGAGTGATCGGTCGACCGGTCGATCAGGTTCGCCATCGTCGAGACCACCGGACTCTCGAAGATGTTGCGAACACCCACCTTCACACCGAACTCCGCAGCTATTCGGGATGCCAGCCGCACAGCGGTGAACGAATGCCCCCCGAGATCGAAGAAGTTGTCGTCGGCCGACAGTTCGACGTCACCGAGTCCCAGTACCTGCGCCACCAGTTCCCCGACGGCCCTTTCGGTTCCGGGTGACAGAGCCCGCCCGTCACGGCCGTGCCCGCTCACCTCCACCGCGGGAAGGGCGGACCGGTCGAGCTTTCCGTTGGCCGTCACCGGCAACACGGCGAGCATGGTGAACGCCGTGGGCACCATGTGGGCCGGCAGTCGAGAACCGCACCAGTCGCGCAGATCATCGTCGAACGCAGTCGGGTCGTCAGCGACCTCGCCCGTTGTGTAATACGCGGCCAGCGTCTTTCCCGACGATGGGTGGTCGACTGCGATCACGGCGGCCGACGACACCCGGGGGTGGCCGTCCAGGATTGCGGCGACCTCGCCGGGTTCCACACGCTGGCCTCGGATCTTCACCTGGTCGTCCACGCGTCCGACGTACTCCAGGCCACCGTTGTCGCCGGTTCGCACCAGATCTCCTGTGCGATAGAGGCGTCCGCCGACTCCGGTCGGATCTGCGATGAACCGCGATGCAGTCAGCCCGAAACGATCGTGGTAACCATGGGCCAACTGCGCGCCTGACAGGTACAGCTCGCCCACCGCACCCGCGGGGACCTGTCGTAGCCATGGATCAAGCACGAGCACAGCGCAATTGGCCACCGGCCATCCGATCGGAACAAATCCTTCACGTTGTTCACCGGGTACCGCTCCACAGTCGAAGTACATCACCTCGCCCGATTCCGTCGGCCCGTAAATGTTGAGGACGTTGGCGCCCAGCGACGACTCGACCGAGTCGGCCAAACTCCAGCGAAGTGCCTCACCGGCGAGCAGGACCTCGGCCACCCGGGCCCCGGCGTCCGCGTCGACGTTCTCCACGAGGATGTCGGCCATCGACGGCACGAAGTTCACGCGTTCGATATCGTGGCGGGTCACCGCGTCGACGATCTTCCACGGATCGCGATGATCGCCGGCCGCGAGAACCACCACGGCGTGCCCCTCCACCAGCGGCGAGAGCAGTTCGGGCAGTGACACATCGAACCCGATCGGCGTCTTGACAAGAATCGGCCCGGTCAACGGGTACCGTCTGCGGCCCCATTGCAACCGGTTGGCCAGCGCCCGGTGCGAGACAACAACGCCCTTGGGCTGCCCGGTTGTCCCCGACGTGTAAATCAGGTAGGCGGCGTCATCGGCGAACAGAGGTCGGCTCCGGTCGTCGTCCGTGATCGGCGCATCCGATTCCTCGGCGCTGCTGCCGATCGCCAGGACGTCGATCACCGGGATGTCGCCGGTACCAGCCGAACCGTTCCAGTCTGGCGAGTTGGTCACCAGCACAGTCGGCGAAGAGTCCTCGAGCAGGTAGGTGATCCGCTCCTCGGGATAGGAGGGATCGATCGGCAGGTAGACGCCGCCGGCGCGCAACACCGCAGCCATCATCACCGGCAGCCATTCGTCCCGTTGCGCGACCACGGCAACGTGGTCGCCGACGTGTACGCCCGCGCCGATCAGATGGCGGGCCAACCGGTTCACCCGGCCTTCGAGCTCTGCGAACGACCACTCGATCGCGCCGTGTACAACCGCGACGCTCGACGCGAACTCAGCTGCAGCGCCTCGTAGCAATCCGTCGACCGTGATTGTCTCGTGGACGGTCGTTGCCCCAGGGGCCTGAGCGGATCGGGTGATGTCGACGTCGACAGGTAGCAGCTGCGCAGCAGCGAGCGAGGTGTCGAGATCCTCGGCCACCACTTCGAGTACCTGCACCAGCATCTCGATGAAACGCCTGATCGTCGATTCCTCATAGAGGTCGACCGCGTATGCCAGGTTGGCATCGATCCGCTCGCCGTCGTCGACGAAGAAGACGTCGAGGTCGGCCTTGACCACTCCGAGACTGCCACCCAGTGGATCGAGCAGGCCCAGGCCGGCTTTCGCGAGGAGGTCACGCTCGTGCGATCCGCCGGACTGGGCGACATAGCTCACCAGCACCTGCACCAGTGGGTTCGCGCCGGCGACGTGAGCGCCGTTCCCCGCGGCGACGATCTGGTCGAACGGCACCCGTTGATGTTCGAACGCGGTCAGCACGTCGTTCCTGGTGCGCTGCAACACGGTTCGGAAGGTGTCCTGTGGAAGCAAGCGGTGCCGTATCGGCACCGTGTTGACGAGGTAGCCGACCGTATTGGCCACGGTCTCCTCTGATCGGCCGCCCGTCGGCGATCCCAGCACGAGGTCGGTGCCCGAACCCAGCCGGTTCATCGCCACGGCGACCGCCGCGTGCAGGGTCATGAACATCGAGACGTCCAGCCTGGCCGCGGTCTCGCGCACGCGCGACACCAGTCCGTCGTCCAGCGAGATCTCGAGGTCGATCCCCTTGAAGCTCTGGCTGCTCGGCCGACTGTGATCTGGAGGCAGGGTGGACAGTTCCGGCGCACCGGCCAACTGGTCGTTCCAGTAGCGCACCGACTCGTCGAATCGGCCCTGGTCGAACAGCGACCGCTGCCACACCGCGTAGTCGGCGAATTGCACTGCGAGAGGCTCGAAGACAGGCGCCTGACCGCTGCGACGTGCGCAGTACGCATTCCAGAGATCCCCGGACACCGAGCCGATGGATCCCTCGTCGACAAACGCATGATGCAACGCCATTCCGACAACGAACTGGTCGTCGCCGCGGCGCATGATCACGCCTCGCAAGGTCGAGTCCGCAGCAACGGACAGTGGCCTGCTGCCCCACTGCTCGATGAGCGCAACGGTCTCGTCGTCGCTGCATCCGACTGCGTCGACGTGGTCGATCTGCATCCACCGCTCGACCGAATCCGGCGACGTGATGACCTGCACGATCGAGCCGTCGTCGGCCTCTGACAGTCGGGTGCGCAGCGGCTCGTGGCGGACGACGAGGTCACGCAGGGCGGCGGCCCACGGAACAGGTTCGAGACGGCCGGAGACGTGCCAGAGGATGGTGACCGTGTAGGTCGACCCCGCACCCGCCATCTCGTCGATCACCCACAGTGCCTGCTGCCCATAAGAAGCCGGGATCTGGTCCGGCCGCTCGATCTCGCCGATCCGCGGCAGTCCGGGTGCCTTCTCGACGTCGCCAGGACTGTCGTGGCCGTCGATGGCAGCCGCCATCTCCGCCACTGTCGGGTGATCGAAGATCGCACGAACGGAGATCGGTTGACCCAGTGTGTTGCTCAAGCGTCCGGCCAGACGCATCGCGAGCAGCGAATGACCACCCATGTTGAAGAACTCCGCATCGATCGACACCTGGGATATCCCGAGGGTGTCTGCGACGGCGGCGGCGATCGTCTTCTCCAACTCGCTCCGGGGCTCCCGCGCAACCTCTTCTGCCAGTTCGATCTCGGGTAGAGCGCGTACGTCGACCTTGCCGTTCACCGTCAGCGGGATGTTCTCGACAACCCCGATCGCCGAGGGAACCATGTAGTCGGGCAGCCGGGCCGCGAGATGATCACGCAGGTCGGAGACCTCGATCTTCGCCTCCCCCGCGGCAACGACATAGGCGTGCAACGCCTTACCGGACGAACTCTTGCGGACCACAACCGTCGCGCGCGACACGTCGTCACGATCGACGAGGGCACTGGCGATCTCCGCCGGTTCGATGCGGAACCCGCGGATCTTGATCTGGTCGTCCGAGCGCCCCAGGTACTCCAGCGACCCGTCGGGCTGACGCCTCATCAGGTCGCCGGTGCGGTACATCCGTTCGCCCGACCGCCACGGGTGGGCGATGAACGACGCGGCGGTCAGATCAGGCCGACCCTGGTAGCCCCGGCCCATTCCGGCACCGCTGAGATACAACTCGCCCGCCACGCCGTCGAGCACCGGGTTGAGCGACCGGTCGAGCAACAGTGCCATCGTGTTGAAGATCGGCCTGCCGACATTCGGGCGGTCGCTGTCGGCGAGATTCGCACCGAGCGCATTGATCGTGTACTCCGTTGGGCCGTAGAGGTTGTACGACCACAGACCGGGCCGCGCACGAAGCGTCATCCACAACGTCTCCGGGACCGCCTCTCCTCCGAGCGAGAAGAACGAGATGCCGTCGTAGCCGGGTTCGGTATGGGTGAACAGGCCTGATTCGACCAGGAGTTCACCGTAGGAGGGCGTGACGTCGAATCCGTCGATGCGGTTCTGCGCGTAGTAGGACAGCAGCGCAGCAGGATCCTTGCGCATGCTCTCACTGATGACGTACACCGAATGTCCGTCCAGCAGCCAGAACAACTGTTCCCACGAGGCATCGAACGAGAACGACGTGGTGTGCGCAATCTTCATCGGCGCGCCGCCCCGGCCTTCGGTGGCCGGGCGGAAGATGCGCTCGACGTGGTTGTAGAACATGTTGATCAATCCGCCGTACGGGACCGCAACACCTTTCGGCGTACCGGTGGAGCCCGACGTGTAGATGATGTAGGCCAGGCCGGCTGGATCGACGGCGCGCTTCCCCGTCTCAAGCACCGGTGTATCGGCCCCGGACAAGGTCTCACCCACGAGCAGCAGTTCGGGCGCGGTCTCGGGAAGGGATGACGCCAGCATCGCCGAGGTGCACACGATCGAGGACTCCGAGTCATCGAGGATGTATCCCACTCGGGCAGCCGGCAATTCGGGATCGATCGGCACGTAGGCAGCGCCGATCTCGAAGACGGCGAACATCGCGATGGCCATGTTGTGGTCGCGCTCGAGGTACAGGGCCACCCGGTCCTCCGATCCGATGCCCCGTCGGACCAGTTCGGCCGCCAGCGTGCGGACGTGCGCCGACATCTCCTCGAACGTGAGGCGTGTCCGGCCCGACACCAGCGCGGTCCGGTCGGGATGTGCCTGCACCTGACGGGCCAGCAGCGACGCTATGGACTCCGTCGGGATGTCCTGACGCACCAGGCCGGCGGTGACACCGGCAACAGCCTCGTCCTCCGACAGAACCGAGATCCTTGCCATCGGCGCATCCACATCGTTGACGAACCCGCGCACGACTCGCACGAACCGCGCCATCAGGGTGGCGACCTCGTCTGCGGTGAGAAGGTCACTGCGATAGGCACATCGGAGATGGATGGTTCGGCCGGGGTGACAGGCGATCGACACCGGGTAGTGCGTCGCGTCCTGCAGTGACACATCATCCACCGAGACCGAGCCGCCCGGACCGATCTGCGACCATTGCGCGTCGGTGTCGATCCACTGGTGGTTCTGCATCACGAACAGCGTGTCGAACAGCTGGTCCACGCCCACCGCGCTGTGCAGTTGCGACAGCTGCACATAGGGGTGTTCGATCGTCTCGAGCTGGCGGTGCTGCTGAGCGCGTAGGTGTTCACGGACCGAGTTTCCCGGGCGCACCGTGGTGCGCACCGGAACCGTGTTGAACAACAGACCGATGATCTGGTCGGAGTCCTGCAGATCCGGGCTGCGGCCTGAGGCCACCGTGCCGAACACCACGTCGTTCTGGCCCACGAGCTTGCTCAGCAGCACACCCCACGCTGTATAGAGCAGCGTCGCAACGGTGACGCCGGCGTCAGCTGCCACGGCGCGTATCGAAGCCGACAGCGTCTCGTCGAGATCCATCTCGTGGTCCCGCGCATGCGAGGCGCGGGCGGGCTCGGTGACGCCTGGACGGATCAGGGTAGGCGATTCGATGCCGCCCAATTCGCGGGCCCATACTGCGTAACCTGTTGGAGTGTCACGGGTCTGGAGCCATTGCAGGTAGTCCCGGAACGACGGCTCTGCGGGGGTGATCCGATCGGGCACCACATCGGCGGCGACATCGATCTCGTTGTACAGCGTGAACAACGCCTCCAACATCAGGCCGCTCGACCAGCCGTCCATGAGCAGATGCTCGAAGACGACGGACAACGTCCAACTCTCGGAGTCGTTCTGCAACAGGGCGAACCGCATCAGAGGCGGAGCGTCCGCTGCAAACGGCCGGCGACGTTCGTCCTGCAGGATCGAGTCGCGCCCGAGCCGGGCGGTATCTGCCTGCCGATACCACGTCCAGGGCACCTCCACCTTGGACTGGACGATCTGGAAGGTGGATTCACCGTGCACATGGAATCCGGCGCGCAGGTTCGGGTAGCGGTACAGCAATGCCGTGACCGCGGCGTGGAACCGATCCGGGTCGACTGCGCCGGCGAAGTCGATGACAAACTGTGACGAATAGACGTCCGTCGAGTCGGCAGCCTCCGCCGTCAGCAGGTGGAAGAGCAGACCCTCCTGGAGCGGACTGACCGGAAGGATCTCGGCGACCTGGCCAAATGTTGCCGACAGTTCTTCGGTGAGGTTCGCACCGACCTCCACCAGTTGCGGCGCGGCAATCTGTTCGTACACAACACCGTCGGCCCACGGGTCGGGTGAGGTCAGAAGGCCGACCACCGATCCGGTTGCTGCCAGGGCGGCGGCAACTCGTTCTGCCAGGCCCACCGCATCAATCGGCAGCGTTGTCACGACATCCACGGCCACGGCCACCCCGGAACTCTCCGTACCGGCCACGACCACATCGAGCACCAGCGAGTGGTCGCCCGGTGATGCGGTGATGCCAGGCGCCACAGAAGAACCCGCGTGATGGAGCCGTATCAGGATCTGCGCCTCGGGAAGGTCGTCGAAGACGCCGATGGTCGCGGGGCTGTGGTCGCGCAGGATCACATAACCCTCGGCCTCGGCGGCCGTCATCGCCAAGGCGTCGCGGGTCTCGTCGGCGAGATCGCCTGTTTCCGAAGCCCACCTGACCAACACGGGGAACGTCCGTCGCGCTCGCCCGATGATGTACTGCCGCATGCCTTCGCGCGACGGTTCTTCGATGTCGATGATGACACCTTCGGAGCCGAGGTCCGCAGGGGTCAGGACATCGATCAAGGTCAGGGCCTGCACCGTCGACGACACCACCGACGCACGCAGGTCTGCCAGGGCGACCGGTCCGGTTGCGGCATCAACATTCACGACTCTGCGTCCGATGCGCCGGTCTCGGTCATCGACGGCCAGGGTGATCGGATCGGCGATGTCGACATCATCTGCGAAGGCCAGCCATCGGTCACTGTGGTCGTCGACGCGGTCGCCCGCAGCGTCACGCTCGGCGTCGATCTGATCGGTCGGCGGCAGATCGATCTGCAACCGATCCGCATCAGGGGCTTGTATTACCGCAAACAGAAGAGTCTTGATCACGCCGACCGATTCGAGGTCGAAGCGGCCGTCACCGGGCACGCGGATCTCGAAGTCGTCGGCGTGCACGCCGTCGGAGGTCGAACACACGATCAACGGCGTTGTCGCTGCCGGTCGCGGTCCATCCCGATCTACGACGAGCGGCATCTGCACAACGCCGGACCCGGTCAGGCCCCACCCGAGGACCCGTAACGCGGCCTCGCGTACGTCGCTGACGCTGAACCGGGAGGCGGGCAGCCGGACACTCTCGGAGAGAACGGCTTCCGCTTCTGGGTCACCGGTTGGCATCCCGCCGGGTCGCGACCGCTCGGGTGCGATGTACTCCGAGAACAATTGCTGCACTGTCGCCGTCGGCGACTGACTGCCGGCGATCAGCAGGAATGCGGTGGTCGCCATCAGGTTCTCGATGGTTGCGGGCTCGAACAGGGCCGATGCGTAGCTGAACCACAGAGTCCAGGCGCCGTCGTTGTCGATGATGGCAACGGTGAGATCGAACTTCGCAACCGACTCGGAGCGCCCCGCATCGAGGACATCGATCGCGCGACTGAGATATCGGTGGGACTCATCAGGTACCGCTGCGCGGTACGCGGTCAACACCTGAAAGACCGGCGATGTGCTCTCGGCACTCACGCGCAGACTGGGTGACGATGCCACGAACTCGAACGGCACGTCTCGGGCGTCGAGGGATTCGAGCAGGAGCCGACGCGATTCGGCAACGTTGTCGGAAAAGCTCGCGGATGGTTCGGTCGACACCGGCACCGGAACGGTGTTGAGGTAGTACCCGATCGACTGCTCGGCATCAGGACCCTGGCGCAGCGTCGCCGGCGTACCGAAGACGGACCTGTTCGCGGCGCCGTGCGATGCCAACGCCGCAGACAGTGCGGCGTTGAGGAGCATCAGCGGCGTGACGCGACTCCGGGCGGCGAATTGTTGTACCTGTTCGACGAGTTGTTTCGGCACAACACATTCGGCTTCCGCCGCCGTCGATGCCGCCGGCCGGCCGGGGCCCGCGTGGTCGTAGGGCAGGTACGGGTACACCACGTGGTCCGCGAGCCGCATCGTGATCCGCTCGATGAGGGCGGAGCGCCCGCCCGCTGCCGAGTCGTGCACGGACCGTTCCTGGATCGCCCAGTCGGCGAACTGCCGCAGACGTCCCTGACCGTCGGCAAGCTGTTGTCGCGCAGGGTCATCGCCACTCTCAGCCCGCAGAGCGAGGTCGAGATCGGACAGGAAGACGTCGAACGACGTCTCGTCGAACACGATGTGGTGCCCCGCCACCAGCAGCCACTGACGACCGGCACTGCGCAGATGCACGAACTCGACAAGCCACTCCTCCGAGCCGTCACGTGGCCGCCCGAGGCGCTCGCCGGCCGTGCGCGCAACGTCAGCCTCCGCTACGTCGACGACGTCGTACGGAACACCGTCGGCGTCGCGTGCGTCACGGATGACCTGGACCAGATCTCCCGCACGCCAGTCGAAGTGAGTCCTCAGCGCTTCGTGGCGCCGCACCACCGACACCACAGCCCGTCGCAGGGTCTCCGCATCAAGACCCGGGTCCACCTGTAACGCATCACCGATGACGTACTGGCTGCTCGGCCCGGTTGCCTGGCCGATCGCCCAGAGCGCCTGCTGGCCATACGAAGCCGGGATATGCGCCGGCCGTTCGATTTTGCCTGGCTGCGGATGTGCGGCCGGTGCGGCGGGCTTCATCGCTGCGTCCACGGCGGCGCTGAGCTCGGCAATGGTCGGGTGATCGAACACCGACCGCAACGTCAGATCAGACCCACACCGGTCGTTGAGTAGCGCGACCAACCGTGTTGCCGTCAGCGAGTGCCCACCGAGGGCGAAGAAGTCGTCACCGGCGGCCAGCACGACGTCGGCGTCCACCCCGAGAACCCCGGCGACCGTCGTCGCGACCACACGTTCTGTATCGGTTTCCAGCTCGCGTCCCCGGCCGCTCGGGACACCCACGTCCACGGCGGGAAGGGACCTGCGGTCCACCTTGCCGTTGGCAGTCGTCGGCAGCACGTCCAGACGCATGAAGACCGACGGGACCATGTGTGACGGCAACCTGGCGCCGACCCACTCGCGTAGGTGTTCCGCGAACAGATCGTCGGACAGATGGGCACCATCGCCGAGCACGGTCACGTACCCCGCCAAAGTCACTCCGGCGACCGGATGTTCGACCGGCACCACTGCGGCGGATCCGACCCAGTGGTGGCTACCCACCACCGCGGCAACCTCACCGGGTTCCACCCGCTGGCCCCGAATCTTCACCTGATCATCGACGCGTCCCAGATACTCCAGAAGGCCATCGGCATTCCATCGGGCCAGGTCGCCCGTCCGGTACATGCGACCACCAGACCCGCGGGGGTCGGCGACAAAGCTCCCGGCCGTCAGGCCGGCACGGCGGTGATAGCCGCGCGCCAATTGCACGCCCGACACATACAGTTCACCGACGACACCTGCCGGCACTCTGCGCAACCACGAATCGAGCACCACGGCAGCGGTGTTGGTGAGCGGACGCCCGATCGGAAGGGTCCCGTCCGAGTGGTCGGCGCCGGGGTCGTACTGGCCGAGCACGACCTCGATCGTCGCTTCGGCCGGCCCGTAGATGTTCCACGCCCGCACACCGAATCTCGTGTGCAGGTCACGGGCAAGCGACAACGGCACCGCTTCGCCACCCAGCGACAGAACATTGGGTGCCAGCTCCGTCAGGGTGCCCTGCCGCAGCACCTCCTCCATGAGCGACGGGGTGAAGTCGATCCAGGCGAAGTGATTGTTGTTCAACAGCTCAGCGATATACACCGGGTCGGCGAACTGGGTGTCATCCAGATAGTGCACAACACCACCGAAGGCCAGCGGCCAGAACAACTCTGCCGCCGCCGGATCGAAACCGATTGCCGTTCTGGCCATCACGGCATCACCGGGAGCCAGTTCGCAGAGCTCCTGGCGACGACGGATCAGCTCACCGAACGCGCGGTGCGTGATGTCGACCCCTTTGGGTCGCCCGGTGGTGCCCGAGGTGTACACCACATAGACCGAGTCGTCGGCATGCAATCGACGCGAGCGTTCGTCATCGTCGACGGGCGCCGGGTCCATGGCGTCGATCCGCGACGCCACCGATGGATCGGCCAGATCAAATGTGTTGGTGCGGCCGTACATCGAGCCATCGTCGTCGCGACCGGCGGTGATCAACACCGCAGCGCCGCTGTCGTCGATCAAAAACCGGATTCGTTCGAGTGGGTAGGCGGGGTCGATGGGGACAAACGCGGCGCCGGCACGCACCACCGCGGCCATTGCAAGGGGCAGCTCCGGGCGCCGGTGGATCAGGACCGCCACACGGTCCCCGACCTCGACGCCGGATCGGATCAGGTGGCGGGCCAGCCGGTTGACACGCTGATCGAACTGCGCCGACGTGTAGGTCTGTTCTCCGAAGACCAGCGCAGGTTCCGACGGACGCTCACTGGCGGCGGCTTGGAGCATGGCGTCCACGGTCGGGTGCTCGGCAGCCAGGTTCTCGCTGCGTCCGGCATCCTGTAGCGGCACGGGGCCGAACTCGACAGCACTCAGCGGCTTGTCCGGAGCGTGGACCATCACGTCGAGGACGGCGGTGAACACGTCGACGAAACGGTCGATGGAGGCCGGTGTGTACAGCTCGGCGGCGTACGAGACACCACCCGTCAGAACGCCGTTCAGCACTTGGAACTCGAGTTCGAGGTCGGCCTTGACGGTCTTCAGAACACCGCCGACCCTCTCGAAATGGGACAGCCCGGCGGGCTGGAGGGTGTCGTCTCTGATCTGTTCGTGCTCGGTCACGATGTTCAGCAGCACCTGACACAGCGGGTTCACTCCCGGAACCCGGCCGACGCCTGATGCCGCCACAACCCTGTCGAAAGGGATCAACTGGTGGTCGAGAGCTCCCAGCACTGTTTCCCGGGTGGCGCTCAGGAATTCCCTCGGCGTCCACATCGGATGCAGGCGGTGCCGGACGGCCACGGTGTTGATGAAGTAGCCGACCGTGGACATGACTGCCGCGTCCGGACGTCCCGCGGTCGGCGAGCTGAGCACCATGTCCGAATCGGCCCCCAGCCTGTGCAAGGTCAGAGCGACCGCGGCGTGGACGACCACGAACATCGAGGAATCGGTGTCGGCAGAGAGTTGTTGCAGGGCAGCGGTTGTCGCCGAGTCGACGACAAGTCCGGTGTGGCCGCCCTGGAAGGTGGGCGTTGCCGGTCGCGGCCGATCGGGTGGAAGGGTGGACAACTCGGGCGCCCCAGCCAGGGTATCGGCCCAGTACTGAGTGCCTCGCTCGAAGGCAACGGTGTCGACGAGCTGCTGCTGCCACACCGCGAAGTCCGCATACTGCGACACAACCGGCGGCAGAGCCGGTTCCCGATTCTCTCTCAGGGCGCCGTACGCTGCCCAGAGCTCGCTCGCGACCGTGGACATCGACCACTCGTCGACAAACGCATGATGTATCGCAACCGCGAGGATGTGGCCGCCATTGTCACGCGTTGCGACGAGCGAGCGGATCGGCATGTCCGTATCGAGGGAGATCGGACTCTGTACCCAGTTCTCCACCGTGTCCCAGTCGGTGCCGACATCGGACCCGTCCAGGTGCAGATGGTCGGTGGTCAGCCACCGGCCCACGGAGTCTGCGGGTTCCACGATCTGGACAAGACCGTGTTCCCCGGCCTCCACCAACCGGGTCCTCAGCGACTCGTGGCGGCAGACGACCACTTCGAGGGCTCGCTCCCAGGCCGCCTGGTCGAAATGCCCCTCCACGTACCACTTCACCGGCACGACGTACCGGCCGCTCTCTTCCGAGAGGCCCTCGATGGCCCAGAGAGCTTGCTGGCCCGAGGAAGCCGGTATGTGCTCCGGGCGGTTCACGGCAACGGGCCGAGGCAACGCCGAAGAATCACCGGGGCCACCCGCCGCCGCATCCACTGCCCCGGCCAGACCGGCGATGGTGGGGTGATCGAACACCGAGCGCAACGTCAATGCCCGGTCGCATCGCGCGTTGAGCAACGCGATCAGCCGGGTGGCCAGCAGCGAGTGCCCGCCCAGGACGAAGAAGTCATCCTCGGCCGACAACTGGACTTCCCCGAGTCCGAGGACGTCGGCCACCAGCACGGCAACGGTGTGTTCGGTCTCCGTCGACAATGGACGGCCACGTCCACCGCCTGTCCCCAGATCGATTGCCGGCAGCGCACTTCGATCCAGCTTCCCGTTCACGGTCACCGGGAGCTCATCGAGCCGGACGAACGCAGAGGGGACCATGTGGGCGGGCAATCGCGATGCTGCCCAATCGCGCAGTTCGTCGTCGAACCCGTCGGCCACCGACCCGACAGCGTGGGCGTCGGACGTCTCGGCGCCGGGTTCTGTGTAGTAGGCGACGAGTATTGTGCCCGACACCGGGTGTTCGACCGCCACCACGGCCGCGGACGAGATGTGTGGGTGCGAGCCGACTACCGCAGCGACCTCACCGGGTTCCACACGCTGGCCCCGGATCTTCACCTGGTCGTCGGCACGGCCCGAGTACTCCAGGACACCGGTGGTGGTCCACCGGGCGAGATCGCCTGTCCGATAGATTCTCTCGCCCGAGCCGGCTGGGTCGGCGACAAACCGGGATGCCGTCATACCGGCTCGCCCGCGATAGCCACGAGCCACCTGCGCACCCGACACGTACAACTCTCCGACGACACCGATGGGTGTCGGTCGCAGCATCGGATCAAGCAGCAGCACAGCCGAATTGGCCACGGGAAGGCCGATGGGCACCGAACCGTCCCCGTCCGGCGACAACAAGTGAGTGGTCACGTCACCGGTGACCTCGGTGGAGCCGTAGAAGTTCGTCACCGCCGCGTCTGGCCACGCAGACGTGAGCTGCTCGACTGTCGGGACATCGAGTCGCTCCCCCGACACCGTCAATCGGCGCACGCCGCCCGGTGACGCACCGGACGCCGCCATGCTGCGAGCCAGCGACGGAACCATCACCACATCGGTGACACCCGCTCGTGCGCACAGCTCCGACAGTTGCGCGGGGTCTTTCGCCTCGTCTGCGGTCGCGACGATCAGCCGGCCTCCGACCACAACGATGTGCAGCATCTCGGTGAGTGCGTCGATGAAGCCGAGGCCGGATTTGGCAACGCCGACCACGTCGTCGCAGTCGCCGATGAGATGGGCGCCCCAGGACAGGCGGTTCACCAGGGAACGGTGCGACACTTCCACACCCTTGGGTGCACCCGTGGTACCCGAGGTGTAGATCACGTACACCAGGTCACCGGCCAGCAACGGCCGGTTTCGTTCCGATTCCCTGATCGGTTCGCCGGACACCGCAGCGATCATGGTGAGGGTCAACTCATCCCGGAGGTTCACGAGTCGTCCGTCGCCGAACAGATCGTCCTCGGCGCCCGGGAAGTCGGGGCCCAGGAACTCGGGGGCCACCGTGCTCAGGATGGCGGTCGGTGTGCACTCGGCCAGGATGTGGTCCCGGCGTCGCCGGGGATGCTCGGGATCCACCGGGACGTAGACCGCACCCGCGCGGATGATGGCCGCAACGCAGATGGGTAACCATTCATCGCGACCACCGATCAAGGCCACCCGATCACCGACCTGGACACCGGAGACGAGCATGTACCGGGCCAGCCGGTTCACCTGCGCGTCGAACTGCGCGTACGTCATCTCCACACCCCGGTGGACCACCGCGGTCCGGTGGTGATGGGACTGCGCAGACGCGACCAGCAGCGAATCGACCGTCGTGTCCGGCGGTACCTGCAACGCGGGTCCGGCCGAGACCTGGTTGATCACCGAAGCATCCGAGGCGCCCACGGTGTTCAGTCGCGCGATCTGAGTGTCTGTTCCCGCTCCGAATGCCTCGAGAACACGGGTGAAGCTGTCCAGGATCCTGCGGGCGGCCTCGGCGTCCACACCGGCAGGGTGGTAGGACAATTCGACAGACAATTCGGCGGCGGGAACTATGCGAAGCGTGAGCGGATAGTTCGTCGAATCGCGCCACTGCCGTAGCTTCAGAGATAGTCCGGTTGCACATTGCAGTTCACTCAGCACGGTGTCGTCGTTGACGTAGTTCTCCATCACCACGAGCGTGTCGAACAATGCCGGCATCGCGCTGAGACGGTGGATGTCGGTGAGCGAGACCTGATGCCCCTCGAGCACCGCCACGTTGAAGGCGTGCACGGTGTCGAGCACTGCATCGATTGTCATGTCGGGTGAGACGGTCACGACCGTGGGAATGGTGTTGACGAACATGCCGATGGCGGTGTCGATGCCGTCGACGTCCACGGACCGACCGGAGACCACCGATCCGAAGACCGTTGTCGCCGAACGCGTATGGATCTGTAGCGTCAGCGCCCACGCGGCCTGGACGACGGTGTTCAGCGTGATCGATCTGCGCTTGGCGAGGTTCGCGAGTTCGGCGGTCACGGGCGCGGAGAGAACCGTCTCGGCAGTGTCGGGGAAAGACGTGTCGTCCGGTTGCCAGCCACCGGCCACCAGGGTCGGTTCGGTGACCGCGGACAGCGGTCCCTGCCAGACGTCGATGGCGTGCTGTGCGTCCGACTCGGCCATCCGGCGCACGAAACGGAAGAACGTGTCGTCCACCTGCGAGGCAACGGTTTCCGGCGCTTGGTAGGCCCGCAGCAGCTCCTGGACGAGCAGCGGAGTTGACCAGCCGTCGAGTACCGCGTGGTGCGATGTGAGGACAAGAACACCTGCTGCGTCGGCGGTGAGCATCAGCGTCAGACGAATCGGTGAGCCGTGCTCCACATCGAAGCCCCGTGCCCGGTCATCATCGATGAACGTGGCGGCATCGTGTTCCGGATCCGCACTCGCCCGCAGGTCGATCACCGTCAACGGTTCGTCCACGGTCGCCGGGATGACGGCGACGGGGGTTCCGTCGTGAGCGGTCCGCACAGCCATCGTCAGCTGCGGATACCTCGTCAATACCGCTCGCCATGCGGCGCGGAGCCTGTCCTGCTGTACCGGGCCGGCAACGTCGCGAACGTGTTGCGCCGTATACAGGTCGACTCCGCCGGACGTATTGAGGGCTGAGTGGAAGAGGACACCGCGCTGGGCCGGCGTCAGTGGGTGCACCCCGAGAAGTTCCCCGTGATCGCGCTCCCATGTCGAGATGTCGTCCGTCGACACGTCGACCAGGGGAAAGTCGCTGGGCGAGTGTGCCACAACCGCTTGTGGGGAGGTGGCGTACTCCGCGAGCACCGCCAGCGCCGCCGTCCATCGGTCGGCAAGTGCACGCACTGCGGCTTCGTCGATGACCGACTCGACGTAGGCGAAATCTGCGTGCAGCTCGACTCCGGAACCGGAGACGACTGCCCTGGCGGTGATGTCGACGACCGCCGGGGCCGGCATCTCGTCGGCCGCATGCAGACCCAGTCCGGCTGTCTCCGGCGCGGATTGCCATGGCAGTTCACCGTCGCCACCGACACCGGCACCTCGGAACTGGCCGAGGTAGTTGAACGCGATCTGCGGGTGGTCCAGGGCGGCGAGCCCGGTCGCCGGTCCGGTGGCGAGGTGGCGAAGAACTCCGTAACCGATGCCCTTGTCGGGTATCGAGGACAGCGTCTCCTTCACGGTCAGGACTGCATCCAGCGCGCGCTTCCCGTGCAGCCCGTCGGCTTCGGACCGTCCGAGTTCGCTGCGCGGCAGCGGAAGCCGCACCGGGTACCACGATGTGAACCAGCCGACTGTCGCCGACAGATCCGCGCCGTCGACGACTCCCTCTTCGCGGCCGTGACCCTCCAGCCCGATGACCATCCCGTCGTGCGACATCTCATCACGATCGGTGAACAACTGGGACAGCGCCGAGGACAGCGCGCCGAGCAAGACATCGTCGACGGTTCCCGCAGCGATCCGCGGGACGTCGGTCAGTACCGCGGACGCGGTGAGCGCGGGAATCATCACACTCACGCGCCGCACATGCGCACAGGTGTCACGCTGCGGATCGAGATGCCGGTGCCCGAGAGCGGCCTCGGTCTGCCCGGCCATCGCCAGCCACAGCGGTCTCTGATGATCGAAAGCGCCTGCGGCGGCCTGGCTTGTGAGCGCTTGGGCCCACGCCACCAGCCCGGTGCCTGCGCTCGAAAGGCCTGCATCAGGCGTGCGCACATCGGAGGACGACGCGGCAGCCAGGTCGTCGGCGAGAATCCGCCAGGAGACCCCGTCCACGACGAGGTGATGGATCACCATGACGAGGCGCCCTGTGGCGCGCGCCGAATCGGTGATCCACCGCGCTCGCCACACGACGCCTGCCGCTGGGTCGAGCGCGCCCGCGAGGTCGGTCGCAACTTCTCTCAGGTGCTGCTGCCACGTCTCGGTGCTCCACCGAGTGAGCTGTCCATCAAAGCGCTCGTCACGATCGAGCCTGTCTGCCGCATCCGCGGCGACGGCACCGACCTCGAGTTGGCGTGCTTCGCCCGACCCGGCGACCCGCGAGCGCAATGCCCCGTGTCGTCCGACCACTCGGTCGAGCGCGTCGCGGAGCCGCTCCCACGTCAGATCCTCGGGGGTCACGAACACAAATGTCTGTGCGAAGGAATCGAATCCGGGTACATCGATCAGACGATGGACGATCGGCATCAACGGAGCGAGGCCGCCGTGGCCGCCTCCCGCCGCCTGGTCCCGTCCGAAGACCTCACGGCCATCAACCGCAGGAACAGCCGAGGCCGCGATCGCCGCAACCGTGCGTTGCTCGAACACCATCTTGGCTGTGGTCACCAGTCCTGCGCGCCTGGCTCGCGACACCACACCGATGGAGACGATGCTGTCGCCACCAAGGGCAAAGAAGTCGTCGTCGGCCGACAGCTGGGTCGCCGGATCGAGGCCGAGTACGTCGAGGAAGACCGCGGCGATGATGTGCTCTGCGGCAGTGCTGAGTTCGCGCCCCTGGCCGCTGCGCGCGCCGAGATCTATTGCGGGAAGCGCTCGGCGATCGAGTTTGCCGTTCGCGGTCATCGGCAATGCGTCCACCCGGACGAACACCGACGGCACCATGTGGGCGGGCAGCGCAGTCTCGGCCCAGACGCGCAGTGCGGCGTCGAGTGGCTGTCCTTCGGAGTCGGACTCGACCGCCGCGCAATAGTAGGCAGCGAGAATCGTTCCTGCTGCGGCATGTGGGTTCGCGGCGCCACTCGATTCGGCACCCCGATCGACGGCGACCACGGCAGCTGCCGTCACATCCGGATGCGATTGCACAGCGGCGGCGACCTCACCCGGTTCGATACGGAATCCGCGGATCTCGACCTGGTCGTCGATGCGGCCCAGATACTCCAGCTCGCCCGTGGCGTTCCACCTCGCAAGATCGCCGGTGCGGTACATACGGGTTCCGGACCCGTTCGGGTCGGCGACGAATCTTGTTGCGGTCAGTGAGGGACGACCGCGGTATCCGAGACCGACCTGGGGTCCGGCCACATACAGTTCTCCGACGACGCCGAACGGCGTCGTCTGCAGATGAGGGGTGAGGACGTCGGCACGCAGGCCGGGCAGCGCCCGCCCGATGACCGACGGTCCTGCGACATCGCCGCGCGGCGGCACCACGGTGTGCGTGACGTGCACCGTGGTCTCGGTGATGCCGTACATGTTGATCAACGTCGGAGTGGTCGGGTGGCGATCCAGCCATGGCGCGAGTCTGGCCGTATTCAATGCCTCGCCGCCGAATATGACCGTTCGCAGTGCGAGGTCCGGGTCGTCGGTCCGGTGCTGTTCGGTGTCGATCAGCGCATAGAACGCCGACGGTGTCTGATTGAGGACGGTGACCCGATGCGTGCGTATCGCATCTCCGATGAGGACCGGATCGCGCAGGACATCCTGGCCGACGACAACAAGCGCCGCCCCGGTGGTCAGGGGCACCCACTGTTCCCAGACGGAGAAGTCGAAGGCGTACGAATGCAACAAGATCCACACGTCGTCGGCGCGGAAGTCGAAGTGTGTGGTGGCGTCGAACAGTGCGATGACGTTGGCGTGACTGACCATGACGCCCTTCGGACGACCGGTCGTGCCCGAGGTGTAGATCAGATACGCCGCATCGGTGGGGAGCAGTCTGCGGGTGCGGTCGGCGTCGCCGACCGGTTGTGGCGATACGGTGTCGAGATCCCGCACCACCGCAGGGTCCGCGACGTCGATGATCGGCGTCCCCACGACTTCGGCGAACCGCCCGATGTCGAGCGCGTCCCCACAGTTGGTCAGCACTGCACTCGGTGCGGCGTCCTGCAGCAGGAACTCGATCCGATCGTCCGGATAGTCCGGGTCCACCGGTACGTACACGGCGCCCGCGCGCATGACGGCCGCGAGCATGACGGGAAGCCACTCGTCGCGCGCGGCCATCACCGCGATGCGGTCGCCGGTACGCACGCCCAGTGAAAGAAGGTGCCGCGCAATGCGGTTCACCCGCGAATCGAACTCTGCATAAGTGAGGTGCCGATCATCGACGGCCACCGCGACACGCTCCGGATGCACCCTGGCTGCCGTCTGCAACAGCTCGTCGATCGTCACCTCGCGGCTGACCTCGGGTTGCCCGGACACCCACTCCGACAACAGTTCGGTGTCCACGGGGTCGGCGGGAACCAGCGCGCGCAGACGATCGTCGGCCGACAGCGACGACAGCCTGCGGACGGCGCACTCGATCCGTCGCAGATGCACCCGCAGTTCTGATTCGTCGTATCGGGTGGGGTCGGCCTTGAGTTCGAGCGCGAACCCCTTCACCTTGTCGTTGTAGACGAACAGATTGAGGTCGTCGGCCGGCCCGGTGCCGAGTTCCTCGGTGACCGCGACCGTTCCCGCGAAATCGGCGTGGTAGTCAAACACATGCAGATTGATCTGCGAGAGAGCAGGTTTGACGCCGTCAGATACCTGGGCCAGGCGCTCACCCCGGTAACGCTGATGCCGGCGCACGCCGCCGAGTGCAGCCGCCGCACGGGTGATCCACTCGCCCACGTTGCCGTGTGGATCGATCTCCAGCGACACGGGCAGAACATTCACCTGCATCATCGGGGTACGCAGGCCCACCCCGCGCCGCGCCATCATCGGGATCCCGATGGTCGCCTTTGTACTGCCCGACCGATGCGAGTCGTACCAGGCCCAGAGGGCGATCATCGCCTCTCCCCAGGTGGCGCCGACCGATCGAGCCAGTTCGTCGACCCTCTCGATGACCTCCCGGTCGATCGACACGGACACGCCGATGGGCATACTCGCGCTCGGAGACGCCGGCACCAGCGACGCTGCGGAGTCTCCCAGCGATTCGGCGAAGGCACTCCAGTACTCACCATCGCGCGCGGCGACATCGCTACGCTCGTATTCGTCCTCGGCCGTGATCATCTCGGCCACGGTTCCGAACGTCGACTCCGGCACGGCCACACCCTGCGATAGCGCGGTGTACACCTGCGCCACCCGACGGGTCAGCAACGACAGCCCGTACGCGTCGAGCAGTATGTGGTGCGCCTTGAACTCCCAGACGGTCTGCCCATCGTCGAGCGACCACACCGTGGCGGCGAACAAGGGGCCCTCAGCGAGGGGTAGCGCCTCGGACATCCGCGTGCGCGCCTGTGCCCGAAGTGAATCGGCGGTGCCCACGTGGTTGCGCACCGCGATCGACGGCGGGGCAGCCGGCACCTTCCTCGACTGCAGCGGTCCCTGCGGCCCGGTGTCGAAACGGCACCACAGGACGTCGGCGTCGTGAACGGCGATGCCCACGGCGCGAGCCAGGATCTCGCCATCGCACCCCGCGGGCAGCCACAGGAGCTGCCCGATCGAGAACACCGGCGACCGAGGCGCCAATTCCTGAGCGAACCACACGCCCCATTGCGCACCCGAGAGCCTCATGCCACGTCCCATCGCCAAACCACATTCCCTTGCGCTCGCCGAGCGAGCCGGTCGTCGATCGTGTCTAGCGACTCGACAGTTGATCGGTCGCGCCCGGAACCGGTTGCGCCGGATCATTTCCCAGTGCCACGATCGCATTGTCCGAGTCGACGTGGACGACCTTGGGTTCGTGCACGATGACCTCGGCCTCGTCGAGTTGCAGGAACGACATGATGATCACCAGGTCACCCGGGCTCACCAGATGAGCCGCTGCCCCGTTGATGCAGATGACCCCTGAACCGGCGGCGCCGGTGATCACGTAGGTCTCCAGTCTCGCGCCGTTCGTGACGTCGACGACCTGAACCTTTTCGCCTTCCACGAGGTCGGCGGCATTCATCAAGGTCTCGTCGACCGTGATGGAGCCGACGTAATGCAGGTCGGCCTGAGTGACTGTGGCGCGGTGGATCTTACCGTTCACCAGGGTACGGAGCATGTTTCTGTCCTCGGTTCGTCAGAAGCTGTGAGTTGTTCAGTGAGAAGCGCTGTGGCGCGCCCGCGAATCCGTGGCATCCGAATTCGCGGCGTCCGCTTCCATGGCGTCACGCAGGCTCTTCGGCCGCATGTCCGTCCAATGCTCGTCGACGTAGTCGAGGCATTCCTGCCGGCCGGCGTGGCCGTCCGCTCCGTGGACGATCCGCCAGCCCTGCGGTACCTCCGCGAACGTCGGCCACAGTGAGTACTGTTCTTCTTCGTTGACGAGCACATAGAACGTGCCTTCGTCATCATCAAAGGGGTTGGTAGACAAAGTCGCCTTCTCTCTGCTCGCTCGATTCAGAAGTGATGTGGACGGTGGGCTCAGCCTCGGTTCGCCTGACCGAGGCGACGATCGAGTCCACCAGCTCCCCCGAACGCACTGCCAGGTTCGACAACAGGGTGGACGTGAGGCCGTGGGTGTGCTCGGTGTTGCCTTGCAGGTAGATCCCGCCCTTGATGCGTCCACCGGTGGTCACCCGGTATTGACGGTCCACGATAGGGCGGCCTTTGTCGTCCACATCGCAGTCCGCTGCCAGCGGGCCGAGCAGCTCGGCGAGACTGACCGGTTCGAAACCGGTCGCGAAGATGACTGCGTCGCAATTGAACTCGTCGACGCTCTGCGACGGTCGATGGCGGATCTGCACGGCGACCCCGTCATCCGTCTCGACCAGCGAGCTGACCTCCGACGCACCACGTACGAACAACCTCCGGCGCCCTGACACCCGCTCCCCGTACTCGCGGCGGTACAGCTCCTCGATCAGCGGTGGATCCACTGCCGAATAGTTGGTCCCGCGGTGATAGCTGAGCAGCTGCGCGCGGAGTTCGTCGGACGACTGATGGAAGTCGACAACAGCGTCCGGATCGAAGATCCGGTTGGCGTAGGGACTGTCGTCGGCAGGTGTGTACCCGTATTTGCCGAAGACCGCATGGATCTCGGACTCCGGGTACGTCTCGTGCAGATAGGCGGCCACCTCTGCAGCACTCTGTCCGGCACCCACCACGATCAGTCTCTGATGGCGCATGCGCGGCAGTTCCCGGAGGTGCTCGAGCAAGCGGTGGTTGTGGAACACCCGCGCGCTCTGCGTGACCCCCGCGGGCACCTTGGAACGCAGGCCGCCGGCGAGAACCACATTGTGCCCGCGCACCGGAACCGAACCAGGCACCTGGACCTCGAACACGTCGCCGGTCCAGTTCACCGAGCTGACCTCGGTCCCGTAGGCGATGGGCAGCGACACCTTGGCGGCCGCCCACTCGAGGTAGTCGTGGAACTCGAGCCGGGTGGGAAAGAAGCTCTGCTGGTTGATGAAGTCCGTCAACCTGCCACGCTCGGACAGGTACTTCAGGAATGAGTAGGGACTGCAGACGTCCCGTTGGGTGGCAAGGTCTTTGAGGAACGAGATCTGCATCGTGGTGCCGGGGATCAACATGCCCCGGTGCCAGCCGAACCGCTGCTGTTTCTCCACGAACTTCGCCGTCAGGCGGTCTGCCGGACGGGCCCGGTCGTTGTACTCCTCGATCGCGATCGCCAGCGCGAGGTTCGCCGGTCCGAAACCGACGCCCACCACATCGAACGGAGCACTCTCATCGGTGGTCATGACGCGACTCCTCCTGCCGGACTCCCAGCGGAACCGACAACTCGAACGATCATTGGGAACACGACCTCACATCTCACGCTGGTAAGTATAGGCTAACTTAAGTAGAAGGAGAAGTCAGCGTGCACGTTGGTGGCGTTTGCTGACCTTGCCCACCGCGGTTCGCTCGAACTCGTCGACCAGTTCCACGATGTCCGGGATCTTGTACGCGGCAAGACCTTTGTCGGTGAGGAATCTCCTGATGGCCGGGAGTGACAGCGTCGACCTGTCACTTCCCTCCCGTGGGATGACAAACGCTTTGGTGCGCTCCCCCAGCAGCTCGTCGGGCACTCCGACCACCGACACATCGTGAACCGATTCCGATGTCAGAAGGACGTTTTCGACCTCCTCGGGTGCGATCTTCTCTCCGCCCCGGTTGATCTGGTCCTTGGACCGCCCCACCACCGTGAGGTAGCCGCGCTCGTCCGCGCGGACTATGTCGCCCGTTCGATAGAACCCGTCGACGGTGAAGTTGGCGGCGTTGTGCTCGGGCGCACGGTAGTAGCCGCGGATGGTCGACGGTCCGCGCGTCAGCAGATGACCGGAGGCGCCGAGGGGCACCTCATGTCCCTCGTCGTCCACCACCAGCACCTCATCGGCCTCCAGCGTCGGGCGGCCTTGCCGGGTGGTGATCGTCTCTTCGTCCTCATCGAGTCCGGTGAAGGTGGTGAGCCCTTCGGCCATCCCGAAGCTCTGCTGCACGGTCGCACCGAGCTCCGAACGCACCCGGCGGGCGGCCTCTGCGCTGAACTTGGCCCCACCCACCCGTAGAACCTTCAGAGTTCGCAGGTCATACCGGTGTTTGAGCGACGAATTGAGCCACACGAGCGCGAGCGGTGGCACCACGGACACGTCGGTCACGCCGTGCTGCTCGATCAGAGGGAAGGTGACGTCGGGACTTCCGTTCGGGGCGGGCACCACGGTGCCGCCTTTGTAGAGCACCCCGAGGAACCCCGGCGAACGCATCGCAAAGCTGTGGCACATCGGCAATACCACCAGCTGGACGGTGCCATCGGTGATCCCGCCGATGTCCGCACTGGCCCGGACGGAGGCCAGGTAGTCCTCATGGGTGTGGGGAATCACCTTGGGCTGACCGGTGGTACCGCCCGACAACTGCAAGAAGGCGACGTCCGACGGCAGGGATCTGCGTCGGTGCGCCAACAGACCGCGCGAAAGCAATTGCTCCACATCATCACCCGCACCGTCCTCGGACAAGACGACGGTGTGGAGCCGGCCCGCCGACGACTGTCTCAGCTCCCGCGCCAGTGACCCGAAGTCGTTGCCGGCGTGGGATTCGACGGTGACGTAGGCGACCGCCTCGGTGAACCCCACGAAGTACTCGATCTCATGCCTGCGCAGCGCGGCAAGGGCAAGGACGGGAACCGCCCCCAGCTCGAACAGAGAGAACAGGATCGGCAGGTAGTCGGGCACATTCGGCAGGTGCACCACCACACGGTCGCCACGACCGACACCGAGAGCTTCGAAACCCGCCGCGAACGCCAGCGTCCGCTCCCCGAGCTCGCGATAGGTCATCCGGGTGTCTCCGGCGATGATCGCGAACTGATCGGGCGACCGTTCGATCGTCTCGAACAACATCTCGGACAGCGTCTGATCGGTCCAGTAACCCTCATCGCGGTACCGGGCGGCAAAGTCGGCAGGATACGGTACGACCCCGTCCAGTTCCAATGGTCGCAGCCCGCTCACAGCGAACCCACCTGAGACGAAAGGCGTTGCACGCCATCGACTGTCCACGTGGAAGACGGGGTGTTCGCCTGTGTTCCCAGCTCTTCGATGAACTCGCCGAGCGCTGTTGCCCCGGCCCTGGCCACCTCGTGCGTATCGCGTTCGCGATAGCCAGGATTGAAGATCTCGAGCGAGAGGGGCCCGTCATACCCCGATGCCAGGACGGTGCCGATCGGTGCAAGGAGATTCATCTGCCCCTCGCCGGGGAAACAGCGATGTCCACGGCTCCATTGCATGAGGTCCATGGAGAGCAGAGGCGCATCGGCCAGTTGGAGAAATCCCACCGAACCGGCTGGGAGTTCGGACAAAATGCCGATGTCCTCACCCCGGGCGATCAGGTGGAACGTGTCGACCACCAGGGTCAGGTTCGGATGATCGGCGCGCTGCAGCACTTCCCACGCATCTGCGATCCGGCTGATGTGGGTACCCCACGCCAGAGCTTCGAACATCACCGTCATGCCGTGTTCGGCGGCCACGTCGCCCAGCGCCGACAGCTGCGCCACCGACAGGTCACGGCTGCTGTCGGCGTCATCATCGGTGTTGGAGACCACGAGAATGGAGTCGGCACCGATCTCCCGCATCACCTCCAGCTCGCGTCGAAAACGAGCTTGCACAGCACCGAACTCGTCGTGCGACACGCCTTCGGCTCGCCGGAACGGCTGATACAGGTCGATGGTCAATCCGAGGTCCGCACAGCGGCGAGCACATTCGCCCGGGGACATCGCCGACTCTCGAAGGTCGGCATCCAACAACTCGATACCGTCGAACCCGGCGGCGGCAATCGCATCGATCTTCTCCTCCAGGCCGCCACCGAGAGACACCGTTGCCATGCACATCTTCATGAGACAACGCCCTGGCCGGCGTCGTCTGCACTCGACAGCAACACCTCGATCCACCTGCCGACCACCGGATCGGAGGCGAGTACGGGAAAGTCGACGTGCGCCGAGCCCGCGCTGCGCCACTTCTCCACCAACGACATCAGCCGAATCGAATCAAGGCCGGCGTCAAGGAGATCCAGGTCGTGCATGACCTCGGAGGGAGCCATGCCGAGAGCTCCCGCGATGTCGGCAACGATCTGCTCCTCCGACAAACTCGTGGACACATCTTGCTGACTCAACTGCAGCTCCTCACTCGCGATGTCGGGGCGAAACGCCACCGGGACAACGGCATTGCCGCCATGTCAGGCGCGAGAAGTCGCAATCGACTCCGACGATGGGGCGACACACCGTACCGCCGCGCTTATAACTAAGCCTATACTTATCCGGCGAGTTATGGAAGCGTGCGAAATGTGACGTGGGCCAGACTCAGCTCTGTGTGCGGCCCCGTGACCAAGCCCGCCAGAGCTTGCCGTAACGACCTCCGAGCGAGACGAGTTCGGCGTGTGTACCCACTTCGACGATCCGTCCGCGTTCCATGAAGACGATGCGATCGGCGCGAGCCGCCTGGCTCAGGCGATGCGCCACAATGAGTGCCGACCGTCCACGCAAGGCCGCTTCCGCCGACGCCTCGAGGACACCCGCACCTGCGCTGCCGGCGTCCGCGGTCGCCTCGTCGAGTATGGCCATCTCGGGGTCGAGCAGAACGATTCGGGCCAGGGCCAGTTGTTGCGACTGCATCGGCGTGAGGTGGTGCCCTTGCTCGCCGACCACCGTCTCGATGCCATCGGGCAGCGCACGTACCCACGGACCTGCATCGACGAGATCCAGTGCGGCCCAGAGCCGATCATCGTCGGCGTCCGGCGCGGCGATTCGAAGGTCCGAGGCCAGCGTGCCACTGAAGACGTGCACCTCTTGGGTGACCAGCGCTGTCGAACGCGCCAGTTCGGTGCGGTCGATGGACGTGATGTCCCTGCCGCCCAACAACACACGTCCCTGCGACGGCCTGTGGATACCGGCGACGATGGTGGCCAGTGTTGTCTTCCCGGCGCCCGATGCCCCCACCACGGCGATGTGCTCTCCCGCTGCGATCGACAGCGAGATGTCGTGCAGCACCTCGTGCTCCGGCGAATACGAATAACTGACGTTGCGGATCTCGACCAGCGGCGCCCCCAGCACCGGCCGGGCCGGCTTGGTGTCGACGGCCGTCGTAATGGTCGCCGCGCGGTCCGCCTCCTCGATCACGCCCACGATGCGACCGAGAGCGGCTGCGCCGGACTGCAGGTCGTTCACCAGCAACATGACCCGTCCGATCGGGTCGAACAACAACAGGAAATAGAGCATGGCTGCGGTCACTGCGCCGACGGTGAGCGAGTCCGACCCGACCAGCACGAACCCGATGATCAAAATGGTTGTCATGCCGACGAACTCGCCCAGGTTGATGCGCGCGCCGAGTCGGTTCTGCAGCACGATCGCACGCATGAACCAGCGGACCACCGACCAGGAATGACGCTCGATGCGGCCGTTCAGCGACTGCGACAACTCGAATGCGTGCACGGTGTCCAACCCGCGGATCGAGCCGAGTACGTGATGAGCCCGCTCGGCGGTGGCAGCACGTTCCGCGGCAAACATCGCGGGTGCCTTCTTCACGAACATCCGCACACCGTTCACATAAACCGGCATGACCACCACGAGAACCAGCAGGAAACGCCAATCCAGCAGCGCCAAACCGACAAACGTCACGACGATGGTGAAAGTCGCTGTGAGAAGGGCGGGTACCACCGATCCGATGGCCTGGCTCACGGTGCTGACATCGTCGGTGGCCCTCGACACCAGGTCACCACTGCCGGCGGCCTCCACGCGCGCAAGCGGCAGCCGTAGCGAGGCGGCCAGCATGGTCTCTCGCAGATGAGCCAGAATCGTCTCGAAGATCCTCGCGGACAGCCGGACCCCGAGTCCGGCGAGCACCGCGGCGCCCACCGCGGAAGCGGTCATGATTCCGGCCAGGCGCCAGATCTCGCCGGTGGCGCCACCTTCGTCGGCGATGTCGACGATCTCCCCGAGAGCTCTCGGCGTGACGAGGCCCAGTGCCGCTGCAGCCGTCATGATTCCGGCGAGCAGCACGAGGGGCCAGATCTGTTTGCGCACCTCGACGCCCAGGTAGCCCATCGTGACTCGAAAGTTCGCAATCGCCAGTTTCTCCGTCGAGACCTCAGGTGTGGCACCCCCGGTCGTGGCGCTCATCGGCCGGCCCCGGTCGATCCGGCGGGCAGCAGGCCCGCGCCGGCCAGATCACCCTGGTAGACCAGTGACCCGCCGGAGATGATCACCACGTGTTCGGCCGCTTCGAGGAACGCCGGTGAGTTGGTGAACACCACCGTGCTCAGCCCCTCACGGGTGAGGTGGAGCCGCCGCGCGACGGTGGCCTCGGTGACCGAATCCACCGCCGTGGTGGGGTCGTTGAGGATCAGTACCTTCGACTCCGCAGCCAGCGCACGGGCCAGACCCACACGTTGGCGTTGCCCGCCCGAGAGCATGCGGCCGGCCTCGCCCACCGGGGTGTCGAGACCCTCGGGCAACACCTCGACGACGTCGTCGCAGGCGGCCGCGAAGATCGCGCGGGTGACGCGGGAATCATGGTCAGCGGCATCGTCGTCCACTCCGGCCTCGATGTTGTCGAGCACCGAGCCCTCGAAGAGATCCGCGGAGTGCGGCACTGCTCGCACCAGCTGATGTACGACGTCGTGGCCGAGGTCGAACAGGTCCACATCACCGAGCCTCACGACGCCGGACTCGGGTGCCTTCTTGCGCGCGAGAACGGCGACGAGTGCTTCGGTTTCCTCAGGGCCGCAGACAATTGCGACCAGTCCCGCCGGGGGTAGTTCGAGGGTCAATCCGGCGACCGGCCCGGCCGTCATGTCGTGGAAGGACAACGGACCTTCGGCGTTCCGGACGGACCCGGACTCGATCGCCGATTCCGCCTGCAACACCGACAGGACCCGTTTGGCGCAGGGAACCGCACTGTTCCAGAGGGCGCCGAAATTGGTTCCCAGTGCGTTCAGCGGCCCCATCACGAATTGGGTGAGTCCGACGACCGTGATCAATTCGCCGAAGCTGATCTGCCCTTCCACTGCCATCAGACCTGCCGCGATTCCCACTCCCACAACGAACAACGCGGAGACCATCTGCATCACGCCGATGTAGGTGCCCTGCGATCCGGCAGCGCGGATTGCACCGACGCGCGCCCGACTGCTGGCCATCCGGTATCGCCGGCCGGCCTCGGGTTCGGCACCCAGTCCCTTGACGATCCGCAATCCGGCGACCAGATCTGCGGCCGTGCCCGCTGCGTCGCCGGCGAGTTCTTGTTCGTGCTCGGTCCGCGCCCGCAGCGGTCCACCCGCCAGGTCGAGAATCCACAGGAGGGTCGGCGCCCCGAGAAGGATCGCCAGTCCGAGCGGCCAAGAGATGAACAGCAAGACGGCGCCCGCCACGATGACCGCGGCGAGCTCCCCGATGGGGAAGACGGCGATGAACACCGCGCTCGACAATCGCATCACGTCGGAGGTGGCGATGTTGAGGGAGACGCCCGGCAGTCGTGCCGGGCCGGCCATCCCCCGCGGGTCGAGAAGACGATCGGTGACCCGCATCCGGAACTGGTGCTCCACCAGACCGTGCGCGTACATCGTCAGACGCTCACCGAACCGCCAGGTGTGCGACAGCAGGAGGAACACAGCGGCCAGTGCGACAACCCAGGCGATGAGTGACCCGACATCGCCGGTGGACACCGCGCGGTCGATCGCCAATCCCATGACCACCGGCACCAGCGCTTCACCGACGAAGTGCCCGACCATCAGGATCATGCCCGGCAGTGTGTACTTCCCGGCCCCGAAGATGGTGCGGATGACCAACGTTTTGGGTGTGGTGTCGGCATCGACTCGGATCTGCTTGCTGCGCACCGGCTCTACGGGCGGCACGAAGAACACCGGGAGCCGCGAGCCGGTGTCGATCGTGAGCCGATCGGACCGCCCAGAGTTCAACACATGATTAGGCTATCCTACCTTCGGTTGCCGAGCGATTCCCCTGCCGAAAGTTTTAGGGCGCCCTAAGTTGCCGCGATCGCCCTAGGAACGCCCCATCGACGGCGGCCGTGCCACGTCCACCAGGTCGGCGACCAGCGCAGAGAACTCCTCGATCTGATCGATCACATCCGATCGCAGTTCCGCCATGTCTTCTTCGGACATCGCCGACGCACCGGGCTTGCTCGCGGCGATCAGCAACTCGAGGTTTGTCCGCAACGAGGTGAGCGGGGTCCGGAGCTCGTGGCCCGCGTCGGCGATCAGCTGCGACTGCCGATCACGCGAATCCGACAGCGCGGCCAGCATCGTGTTGAACGTGGTGGCGAGCCCGGCCAGTTCATCGTTCCCGGCCACCTGGATCGGGCGGAGATCATCGGTTCGGGCAACCCGTTCAGATGCTCGTATCAATCGGTCGACCGGCCGTAGGCCTGCCTGCGCGACCGTTGTGCCCGCCACCCCGGCCAGGATGGCGCCGGACCCGCCGATGATGCCGAACACCCAGGCGAGCCGGGTCAGCACTGCATGCGTGGAGGTCAGGTCTTTGGAGAGGACCAGCGTGACCCCATCGGTGAGCCTCTGGGCGAGAACGCGATGACCGTCGACATTCGACAGCGACGATTCCCGCTTGCCCTCGATCACTTCGCGTTGACCGGGCCCGATCGGAATGGGACCGGTGCGAACGGTCAGCCCGTTCTGCAGCACGAGTCCGAAGAAGATGCCGTTGTCGCCGTACCGGATCGTCTGCGCGACCATCTCCAGAGATGCCTGGTCCTCGACCTCGATCCCCTGGTTCACCCAGGTCGTCACCGACAGAGCCCGCGACTTCAAGTTGTCGTCGACGCGTTCGTTCAGCCCGTCGCTGACCACCAGATAAGCGGCCAGGGCCATCACCGCGGCGGCCACCGCCACAACCGCCCCTGCCAGCACGGTTATCTGCCAGCGCAACGAACGTCGCGGCGCGCGCCCGGTGCCGCGACGACGCACGGCGGTTCGACGCGCGAGGCGACGCAACGGACTGACGATCACGATCCCAGTGTGGTCCACGAAGGTAAGAGGGGACTGAACCTTCCTCGCACGAGGGTCCGTCACTCCTTTGGCGGAATAAAACACATCACCCCTGGCTTTGGATTACCAAAGCCAGATCCCGACAGCAGAAAAGAGTACGAACATGTCCGTCGACTTCGAAGGCGCAGTGGTCCTGGTGACCGGAGCCAACGGCGGCCTGGGCCGCGAGTTCGTGGAACAGGCGCTCGACCGCGGGGCCGCGAAGGTCTACGCCTCAGCCCGCAGTCCGCGGGACTGGCCCGACAACCGCATCGTCCCCATCGCACTCGACGTCACCGACGACCGCTCCATCCGAGCTGCCGCCGAACTCGCGAGCGACACCACGATCGTGATCAACAACGCCGGAATCCTGGGCGGCGACAATCTGAGCACCACATCGATCGAGACCATCCGCGCAACCTTCGAGGTCAACTTCTTCGGCGCCATCCAGGTGGTGCGAACATTCGGGCCGGTTCTGGCCGCAAACGGTGGAGGAGCATTCCTCGACGTGCACTCGGTGCTGAGCTGGATCGGACTCGCCGCGGACTACAGCGCGTCCAAGGCCGCGTTCTGGTCGGCGACCAACTCGTTCCGGATCGAACTCGCGGCGCAGGGAACGCACGTGATGGGGCTGCACCTCGGCTACACCGACACACCGATGACCGCCGCGGTGGACGCGGAGAAGAACGATCCCGCCGACATCGTCCGGCTCGCCTACGACGGGCTCGCGGCGGGCGACTACGAGGTGATCGCCGACGAGATCAGCGCGAACGTCAAGGCCGGCCTGTCGGCCGGCATCGAGACGCTCTATCCACAGCTCGTCAACTAGTGAGCAGCACGTGCGCGGTGTGCGAGTTCCACCGTGGCCGAACGTAATTCGTCGACCGAGTCGATCGGCGATGCGTACCCCGCACGGGTGTAGGCCACGCCTCGCGGCGTGGTGACGCGTAGATCGAGTCCGTAGCGGTCGGCGCCGGTGCAGGTCACCTCGGTGGTGTCGGGGAAACCACCGAGTGTCTGGGCCATGGCGAGCAGGGAGTCGCGGTGGTCGTTGTTGAGGTGGTCGATCGCGCCGGCCGCCTTGGGGATCACCGGGTCGGGAGACGCGGCGGCATAGGCCTCGGCGGATGCCGAGTCCATGCGGCCGTACCCACCTACCCACCGCACGCGCTCGACGCGCAACACCCAGAGGGAGAAATCGCTGTAGTCGACGTAGTACTTCGCAGCGGGGACCCCGTCCAGGTGCGCCTGACGGGCTGCCGCGTACTCGGCCTCGCTCGGCTTCTCCACATGACCGGCCAGCGTGATGCGGGCGCTGGCCAACGGGTCTGCCTCGGCGTTGGGTGTCACCACCGCGATGCTGGCCCGGGGATTGCCCGCAAGATTGCGTCCGTGTTCGGCCATGTGCGAGACACACAGGACCGGCGACCCGTCGAGCAGACCGTAGGTGATGAACGATGCCCACGGGTCGCCGTCTGCGGTGAGGCTGGCCAGCGTCCCGATGTTCGTGGACGCGACGAGTGTTCGCGCTTCCTCCGCCGCGGACGGCCGCGTGCTGTCGGCGATGTCCGTCAGCGGAGGTGGCACAGAGGGAGCGTCGCCGGGGTCACCGTGATCGAGAGCCATACGCCGAACGCTACTCGACCGAACCCTGACCGGGTCAAGCTTGGCGACCTGCGGCGCCGGTGGTCACGACCCCGGAGTACTCGTGGTCGGGGCGGGGATCAGCGGGCTGGGGGTGGGAATCGGAGCAGGCGCGGATTGCGGACTCCCTGGGGGTGCGCAGTTCGATGGCGGCGGAACACCGGCGAACCGGTCTGCGATCCATGAGACGTATTCCGATTTGGCATCCTTCGGAATGGTCTGGTGGGTGGCCCCTTCATACATTGTGTACTCAACCGGCTTCCCGAAGCCACAAGCCCGTTCGATGTATTGCGTGGTGCCGTTCGGGTTGACGACGGTGTCGGCGGTGCCCTGCATGACAAGAACCGGCGCAGTGGGGGCGGCAAATCCGGCCGTGTTCTCGTTGAGCCGCTGCTGCCAATCCGCCGGTGGCGCGGAGGGTTGCAGAAGGGTTTGTCCGGGCTCGTTGATATTCGAGTTGATCACGTAGGCAAGGTGATTGACACACTGAACACCGGCACCGACCAGTGCTTCCTCACCCGCTTTGGTGACCACACCCGACGCCTCGAGATCCGGGTAGGCGGCCATCAACCCACGAAACACATTGAGCTGCAGAGCAACCGCGTGTGCAGGCGAAGTGGCGTTCGACGGGCCGGCCGGAACCTGGCGAGCGAATTGGGGTCCGTTGTCTGCAGCAGGCGCCAGGGCGGCCGTGCCGAGCAACTTGAGAGGTGCACCGTACTCGGCGTTCTGGCCCATCCACACCGATGCACCGCCGCCTTGCGACCAGCCCAGGACGACCATCTCGTCGCCGGCGCCCGTCTCTTTGATCTGCTGGGCGGCCTTCACCGAATCCCACACATTGTTCGCCTCGGAATCGAGCACGGTGTACTGCTGCACGCCCGGCGTTCCCAGACCTTGGTAGTCGGTCGCCGCCACCACGTATCCCGCAGCCAGTAACTCCGTCAGTGCCGGAACGCCGACATCCTGCTGGAACGGACTGGTGTAGGTGAAGAAGTCGACAAGATCGACCGCCGGTTTCTCCGCCAACGAAGGGGCGCAGTTCCGCCCGCCGCCCTCGGTTCCGTGTGCCCAGGCAACAACCTTGCGGCCCCCGTCTGGCGCGGGGCCCGTGGGCGCCACGACGAATCCCGATGCGGCAACCGCAGTTCCGTCGTGCAGTTCGGATAGATAGAGCACCCGCCACGCTCGGGCACCCTCCGGCGCCGGAACCTCCATCGAGCGAATGATGTCACCGTGCTCGCCCTCCGGAAGCGGAGTCGGCGGTTCGTAGAAGTCGGGGATGCTGTACTGACCGTCCACCGCAGACGTATCCGGAGACGCAGTCCCAGAGACGTTTTCGGTCACAGGAGAAGACGACGAGGCGGTGTTGCCGTCGTCGTCGCTGCCACAGCTCGCGATCATGAGTATCAGTACAGACAGGAACGCGACAGCCGCAGTCGCGGAACCCGGGATTCGGCGCCGTCCCCCCATTGAATTCACAAGCGGAGAATAACAGTCACGGTGTCTGAAAAACGTGACTTTTGGATCTCCGGCAATTGAACTCTTGCTGATCGACTACTTCTAATACCGTCGAACAATCGCGAACTGATGTCGGTTCTGGCAGACTTCTTTCTCTGGAAGCATTGCGTGGCAACGTACTTCGAGGTTAGATCTGCTCAACATCCGACATCACTTCGAGGACTCTCATGAACGCCAAGTCAATGTTCCTGGGCTTTGCGCCCTGGATCATCTTCTCTGTCGTCGCCGAACGCGCCGGCGCCGACCACGTCGCGCTGGCCGCGATCCTCGCGTTTGTGATTGCACTGGGACTCACCGTGTACGAGACCATGCGCAGTGGCTGGAAGATCCTCGACGTCGCCGGTGTCGCGACCTTCGGGATCATCGCCGTGATCGGCCTCGTCGGCGATGACCAAGTCGACGAGTCGCTGGTGAATTTCGGTCGCGGTGGATCCACCTTCGTCTTGGCTGCCATCATGGCGGTCTCGGCGTTCACCATCCCCTTCACCGAGCAATACGCGCGGCAAAGTGTGGATGAAAGCCTCTGGCATACGCCACTTTTCCGTGAGAAGAACAAGAAGATCAGCCTCATGTGGGCCGAGGTCATTCTTGCCATCGCCGTCTCTCACATCATTGCGGGCATCCTCACCTCCTCTACTGACCTCGCGGGGTCGCACCCGGGCAACCTCCTACTGAACTGGATCATCCCGATTGCCCTGATCGTCTTCGCAATCAAGCGCACTCGGGCAATCGCCGATCAACGACCCGCTTCAGCAGAGGACAACCCGACCGCCCAGTAGCTCGCACGCGCCCACTCCCCGGCGTCGAGCGGCCTGCCGGGTCATTGCGGGGGTCTCGGCCAAACAGTGTGGGAGCGAATCTTCTTCGACCGGCTCGACACCGTCCTCACCCCGGCCGACGCGGCCGAACTGCCGCCGACGAGTTATCCCTGCCGGGCCTTGAACCGCGGGTTCCCCTTGTTGATCACATAGATCTTGCCGCGACGGCGCACAACCTGCGAGCCGGGCTGGTTCTTCAACGACTTGAGTGATGCACGGACCTTCACGATGCTCCAATGTCCAAGCGCGGCAGGGTGTCCTGCCGCGGGCCTCCATACGCGACCGGCTTTCGGTGCATTCAGGACATTACCCACTGGACGACCTAATGACAATCATTATCATTAGCGGGCCCGAGTCTCGCAGTCGAGCAACCAGCAACATCGTCACGGCCCCGGGACATCGCCTGCCAGTAGAAGTGTGACGCCGGCCAGGGCGAAGGAGGATTGTCATTAGACTAGATGTCATGGATGGCCTGCTGGGTACGAGAGTTGAGCGCGCACGCGCAGTCCACAGCGCCCTCACCGACTCGGGCCCTCCGGTGTCGCCGATCCGGCTGTCCGAGGGCGACGGGGTGATCACGCTGTGCGAACCAACCGACGCGCCATCGGTTCCCATCGACGGCGTCCTCCGCGACCGGCGCTCGCGGTACAGCTACGGCCCGCTCGGCCACCCAGACCTGTCGGCGTTACTGCGGTGGGCGCTAGGTCCACAGCGCACCGTACGAACCGGCGACGGCGAGGAGCACTCCTTGACCTTCCACCCCAGCGCCGGTGGCCTACCGTCGACCACCGCTTACGTGGTTGCGCTGCAAACACTCGACGAGATACCCATGGGTGTGTACGAGTTCGACCGCGGCCGCCACCGGTTACTCCGACGCAGAACAGGCGACGTACGCGGCGCACTCGCACAGGGGCTCGTTCAACCGCAGTTCGCCCGACGCGCTCCGGTTGTCGTCATTCTCGTCGGCGAACTCGACGCGACACTGACCAAATATTCTGAGCGGCACTATCGCACCCTGCATGTCGATGCCGGCTTGGCTGCAGCACACCTGTACCTCATCGCCACCGCACTCGACCTCGCCTGCTGCGCGATATCCGGGTTCTATGACAACCGGATCAGCGAGATGCTCTCCTTGCAGCGCGGCCAGGTCCCACTACTCGCCTTTGCCGTGGGCGCTCGCTGAGAGGTCGGCGAGCAGCGGCAGCCGGGCGACCCCCATCCGCCAGCCGACAACGGCTGAACACAGCAGGGCCACCGCGCCGACGGACACCGCCACACAGACACCGCCGACCTGCGCCACCGCCCCACCCATCGCAGCGCCGAACGGCGTACCGCCCATGGCGATCATTCGCGCCGTAGTGTTCACCCGCGACTGCAACTCATCGGGCGTGATCGATTGCCGCACAACGATTCCGTTGACGATGATCATCGTGTTGGCAGCCTGGTACACAACCAGGATCACCAGCGAGACGACAAACCAGGGCGTCTGTGCCCACAGCAGCATCGCCCCGGCAGACACGGCGATCCCGGCGAGGGTGATCTTCCCGGTGTCCACGACGCGCTGGATCTTCGCGCTGACGAGGCTGATGAGGAACGCCCCCAGCGCGGTGGCCGCATACAACGCACCCAGTCGGGCGTCGCCGTCACCCAGGCCCAGTCGCCGGACACCCACCACCACCATCAGTCCGACCACCACGCCGTTGGCGAGGCTCACACCGATTCCCACCAGAGTCAGTGCGCGCACCACCGGCTGCTGCCAGATGTATCGCAACCCCTCACCTATCTGGTCCGAGATACGACGGCCCGGAACGACTTCGACGGCGTTCGGGGGAATCGCGATGGTGGCGGTGAGAGCCGCCGCAGACAGATAGCAGCATGCATCGATCGCGATCGCACCGGCGGGACTCAGCGCAGTGGCCGCCACACCACCCAGCAACGGTCCGGCAATCCCGATGACGGTACCCACGGATACCAATGTTCCTGTGGCATCAGCTATTCGGTCCGGCCCGACCAGAGCGGGCACCACCCCGAACGACGCCGCATCGTAGAACACGAACAGCGTGGACACGACGAAGGCAACAGTGAGGGCGTGCACGATCAGGACGTCCCCAGCGACATTCGCCAGCGGAATCGACGCCAGCGCAACTGCACTCAGCATCTGGGCGACAACCAGGATGGACTTGCGGTCGAACCGGTCCGCCACCGCGCCGGCGAAGAGCCCGAACAGCAGATAAGGCAACGACTCGACGGCAAACGTCACACCGGACAACAGTGCCGAGCCGCTATGCTGGTAGACGAGAAGAGGCAGCGCCACCAGCGTGACGGCATTGCCCGCCCAGCAGATCGCGCGCGCGACCACGAATGTGCGAAACGGGTTCACAAGCTCGGAGGGGCCACCAGCAGCAACGAGTTCGGGTCATCCGGATCGCAGCCCGTTGCCTCTGCTCGCGCGACCTCCCGCCACCGCGGCAGACCGAAGTAGGGGAACCCCGCCGGGGCGTTCGGGATCAACCCGGCGGCGCACACCCGCGCCACCCGCAGCGGCGTCAATGCGATATCGGGCGTGGTGATGTCGCAGACAACGATCTGGTGGCCGGCGGCTCGCAGTCGGTGCTCGAGATCCGAGAGGTCGCCGGTGGGCAGTTCGTCGATACCCACCGTGGTGGCCGGTTCGGTGAAGCGCGGCAGCAACGCTTCCTGCGTCAGCGGATCCAGCCACACCTGCGCCTGCGCCCCGAGATCGCGGACATGCTCACTCCGCACACCGGCGGCATCGAGGTAACTGCGGTCCGCCCGATGGTCCAGATACAGCGCGCGGGAGAGCACCCCGGCCTCCATGGAGCCGAACACCCAGCCGTCGGGCTCCAGCAGGCCCCGCGTGAACACCCAACTGTGAATGGCTTCGAGTACCGCCTTCCGGGCGGTCTCGGCCGGGTCGAGCTTGGCGGAGAAGCCCCCCGCCACGATGCCCAGTTCCGGGTCGTGGATCACCGCAGCGACCACCGGGACACCGAAGTAAGCGGGCAATTCGAGCAGGTGACAACGTAATCGGGTGTCACCGAGGTCGTCGGCCAGGCCTGGCACGCTACCGATGTCGATACCGCGGGCGGGCAGGTTCAGATGCCACCACAACGACAGTGAGTCCCGTTCGACGAGTTCGAGCAACCCTCGGGCGGCGGCGTCGTCCAGGCCTGCTCCGGTGGCGATGCCCGCGTAGTTCAGATGGTGTAGCCACGGGTCGCGCTTACGGGTGCCGGTTCGCCAGTTGAGATAGACGTACGACGCAGGCACCAGCGTCGGTTCTCCGTCGTCACCGCGGCCCTCACACCAGGCGATCACCGTGTCATGCGTGAACCGCGCGAACGGGAACCTCGGCGTCTCGAGTTGCCACTCGGCGAAGAAGTTCAGTTCATCGGGCCCCAGATGGCGCACGCCCGCGCTGCGTAACTCCCGAGATGTCGCCCGCAGCAGGTCTTTCGGCACGTAATTGCCGCAGTACCGCTCGACGGCCTCGCCGATCGCCGCGATACGGGCACCCGCCTCGTCGGCGAAGGTGGTTCCGAGGGACACCAGGTCACTCGGCCAGTTCCCATGCGTTCTGGTGTCGGCGATCTCGGCGGTCAGTCCCACATACCGTTCGGGCATCGCGTCGAGCCGGTCCACGGGGTGCAGGGCCCGGATGACGCCAGCATAGGGATCGATCAGGTCCTCGGCCGACAGGACGGTTGATGTGTTCGGTTCTGCCGCAATCGGGTTCATGCCGGCATGTCCAACGTCACGGACTCGACCTCACGAATGACTGCACGCGTTTCGGTGCCGGCGAGGTGGTCGTTGCGCGACTGGAGATCCCGCGCGTGGCGAGGGAAGGAATGCGCCAAGAGGATGAGGACCATCGATTCTCCTGTGTCGAGGTGGGCGGCCACCGGGGTGAGGTGGATCGTCGTGTGCGTGGACATACCGTGCGCCGTCTGTTCGAGTCGACCGTCGCTGCGCCGGATGGCGAGCAGAGCGCCCCAGTGACCGACGGCGTCAGTCGAATGCACTCGCACAGCGGGTGTTCCGACGACCACGTCAGAATGGTTCGGCAGGTCGAGAACAAGGCAATCCGGCCGCGCGGTCGCCTCGCTGAGGTCTGCCCCGTGAGCCATCGAAGGGAAGGGATCGGTGGGGTCGGCGGGAAATCGCCCGCCTGGGAGAACAGTTGACGCCTCGGTGCTCGGCCACCGGGTCAGGTCAACCGTTCCTCCAGGAAGACCGAGCACCTGCGCGCCGGTTGTGGTGGTGCCGGCACACACGTCATCAATCCACGACTCCATGCGGCGGGCTCGGTCGGAGCCGCGCAGACTGTGGTCCCAGGGGCCCATGACCAGCGCCGCCGGGCCACCCCAGGACGTCCAGAGGTCGACAGTGTCCTGCGCAAACCAATCCGCCATGCCACCGACGGCAAGCAACGGACAGCGCAGCCGCGAAACCTCGGCACGGCGTTCACGATCTCGACGATCAGCTCTAATCACTTTCTCCCACGCCGAGATCGGCGGTGTGGCGCGGCGACCGACGTCGGCCACCGGCAGCGTGTCGAGCAGACCGTCAGGGATTGCGACGCCGGGCGATTCGGGTCCTTCTCCGTGTTCGAGCCACCAGCCCACCCGCGACTGCAGATAGAAGCATCCATCGATGTTGCGTGCCGTCTCACCGAGACCGAGCGCGGGAACCGCCACCGACACCCCGCCGACGTCGACCCCCGCCTCTGCCGCAGCGATCGCCGTCTCCACCGCGCAGTGTGCGGAGTACGACGTGCCGTGCAGAATCACCGGTGCGCCGCCCCACGATCGGCTCGCAACCCACTGCAGGGTCGCGAGCCCATCGGCCCCCTCGTTCTCGAACGGCCGAAAACGGCCGCGGGACCGGTGCCGTCCCCGGACATCCTGGGTGACCACTGCGATTCCCCGACGAACCCATGCATGCGCTTCTGCCCGATAGGCGGCGGCATCGTAGGGCGTGCGGATGATGAGGACGGACCTCGGCGCGGTGTCCGGCAGGAAGACATTTGTGTGAAGTCCGTCGACCTGGGTATCGGTCAGCGAACAAGTCATTGCGGCACAGCGGGAATGGGCAACACAGGTCGCCGGACAATCCGCAGGGTGCGTAGGTCGACAGTGGTCAGCAGATGCTGTGAACGGCTTGTCGGCGACTCGGTGACCGACCGACCCTGTCGCTCGTCGATCTCGGTGACGATGAGGTCTGCGATCACATCAGCTGCCCGATCAGACACCGGATGCAGGGTCGACTCCAGCCGCAGCCCGCCGTCAACCGGTCGGTGATGCGACTGTATCCGGTCACGATGGATGGCGCAGGCACGACGCCGGCCGACCACGTCCGCGACACCGACCGCCTGCGGCGTGATCACGTGGATGATCCCGTCGCGATAGCTGGCCAGGTCCACGGCGCCAGTCTCGGCCGGATCAACCGGATCGTCGCTGACGTGACAGACGACGTCAGCGCTCACGCTTTCACCGGACACGCGCGCTCCCAGCCTCTTCGAGGTCGCAGCCGCGATCTTGCCCTGCCCACGCACTGCCACCGTCGGCCGCGCGACGGTGGTGACCACGTGACCTGCGTCGACCAACGCGCCCAGGGCGGCACGGACCCTGCCCGAGGCAGGTGACGCGTCGCCGGACAGCACCGACAAGAGCTCGTGCACCTCGTCACCACCCAGAGTGAGTTCGAAGTGCTCGTCGTCGGCGGTGCGAAGGACAAAGCCCTGATGTGCTTGATATATGGCGGTATTCGGGGACAGCTGCACGGGTCTCGCTTCTCATCCGGTCCCGCGTGCCACCCGGGACGTCACTCGAATGGCACGCGGGCTCTTGACACATCAGGTGATGCGAGGACCTATCAGTCCTCGGAATCCTGTGCGTCGTCGAACGGGTTCTCGACGAGCGCATTGCTGTGGCCCGCGGAATGGGTCGCCAGGCTCACCGGCGCCTGGATGGAACGGAAGAACTCATTGTCGTTCATGAATCTCCTTCGCTTGTAGTGAATTCGGCTGCATCGCAACCGAATCGGTCGCTCATCGAACGACCAGGACCCACGCTAGGGTATTTGATAATCATTTTCAATAGCGTGGCGCCATTCGTCAGGACTTTGCCAACTCGTCCGTCACCTCATCGAGAACGATGCCCAACGACACGGTCCCGCGGCCGGTGGCCCACAGGCTCGCCTCGACCTCGACCACGCGGTTGTTCTGTGCTGCCGCGATCGAGGGCCAGATCGGGTTCGTCGCCAGTCTCGCCGACAGCGGTTCCGCGTCATCGCCGGACGAAAATGCCTGCGCGAAGATGACATCTGGGTTGACGCCTGCGATCTGCTCAACCGACACGGTTGCGAAGGCATCGGTACCGGCAGGCCATGGGTAGTCGCTCACCTCGGCAAGAAGCGAACCGACCGGCGTTTCAACGGAGTCGACACCGAGACTGCCCGGCTCCCCGTACATCGACAACGTGGTGAGGTCACTTCGGTTCTGGCGCGCGGTTTCGACGCGCTCGACAAACGATTGGGCCGCAGCGTCCGCCTCTGCCTGCTTGCCCGTCAATTGCCCTACAGTGCGCAAGAACTCGACCGAGTCCTGCCACGAGGACGGATCGACCAGATACAACGGCGCGGACTCTTCGACAGCTGCTCGCAGCCCGTCTTGTACTCCACCGAGCCCGATGACCAGGTCGGGCTCGGACATGGCGATGTCTTCCACGTTCTCCTCACCGAAGCCGCCGGTGATCTTTCGCATGTCCGCGTCGGGTCCGAAGAACCGGTCATCGAGCGCCAGATCCTCCCGATAAGCGACGGGGGTGATCCCCACCTCCTTGAGAGCGTCGACGCAGATCATTGTCAGACAGGCGATTCGGCCGGCCGGGCCCTCCAAGGTGACCGTGGTGCCGGTTGCGTCGGTCACGACGATCGACTCGGCGGCCGGCTCCTCACTGTCGGTGCCGCAGGCTGCCACCCCCAGTAACGCCAATGCCGATGCGGCCGCGACGAGGCCGCGGGTGGTGGACAGAGCAATGGACTTGCGCATTCGATCTCCCTTGCAGATGATGTTGTGCGAAATGATAACCATTGTCAATACGGCTGCCCAGAGGCGACCCGACCGACGACTCCTCGGCTCGTTGCTGCTGGGTACGGCCGCGATCGCAGTTGTGGTGGTGGTCGCCCTGTGCGCCGGGGATCCGGTGGTGACGCCACTGGAGGCTTTCGCCGCACTCCCCGACGCTTCCGATCCCCTGCACCCCTACGTGGCGGATTCCCGGTTGCCGCGAGCCCTGCTCGGCGTGATGTGCGGGGCCGCCCTCGGCCTGGCGGGCATCTTGATGCAGGACGCGATGCAGAACCGCATCGCCGGTCCCGAACTCCTGGGCGTGTCCTCGGGCGCTGCCGTGGTGTTGACCGCGGTGACCGTGCTCGCGCTGCCGGTGGGACTGCACCAGCTGCCGTACGTCGCACTGCTCGGCGCCGCAGTGGCCGGCTCGACGGTGCTCGTGGGGGTGGGAAAAACCCACGACCCCACCACGATGCTGCTGATCGGCTCGGCGGTCACCGCGTTGGCGTCTGGACTCGTGATCGCGCTCGTGAGCCTGGGCACCGAGGGCAACCTGCCATTGCTGTTCCGCTATCTGCTGGGGAGCCTCAGCGATCGCGGCTGGCCACACGTCGCGGTGGTCGCTCCCTGGCTCGCCGTCGCCGTGCCGGCAGCCCTGTTCTTACGGCACCGCGTGGCAGCGCTGTCGCTGGGCGACGATGTTGCGGCGGGTTTGGGTATCAACGTGTTTCGTGCACGGTTGTCGGCGCTCGGGTGCGCCGGTGTCCTGGCCGCGGTCGTCGCCTGCGTGTGCGGCCCGGTGGCTTACGTGGCCCTGCTGGCGCCGCACCTGTGCAGGTGGGTACTCCGCACCACCAGCGCCCGCCGGGTCTTCTGGCTGACACCGGTCGCGGGCGCAGTGTTGCTCACCGCAGCCGACCTCTTGTCCCGAATTGCGCTGTACCCCACCGAGATCCCGGTGGGTATCACCACCACCCTGATCGGCGTCCCGACGCTGCTCATCGCACTACGCCGCCAGGACTCGGCGGCATGAGGGAACCGAACCTGCTGCGGCCCCTCCCCCTCCTGGCCGGCGGCGCGGTCGTGCTCGTCGCACTCGTGATGGCGCATCTGCTGATCGGGCGTTCCGACCTCGGCGCCGCCGACACCTTTCGAGTACTGACGGGCACGTCGGAGACCCGCGCACACGAGGTCATCGTCCTCAAGTACCGCCTCCCCCGGGTACTCGTCGGCATGGGCGCCGGTGTCCTGCTTGCTGTCTCGGGCGCACTGCTGCAAGCCGTGATCGGCAATCCACTCGCCGAACCGGGAACCACCGGAGTCGGGGCGGGCGCGGCACTCGGTGTTGTCGTCGCCATACTCGCGTTCCCACACCAGGGCTCCCCACCACCCCCGTTCTCATTGGCAGCCATCGCGTCGTTGGTCGGTGCGGTCGTCGCCGGTGTCTTGCTGTACCTGGTCGGCCGACGGTCTCTCGCGGTGGCGGGAATCCTGTTGGGTGCCATCCTCGGCGCAGTCACCTCGTTGCTGCTCGTCGTCGACGCTCAGCCGATGGGCGTGGTGCTCCGATGGCTCATCGGGTCACTCAACGCGCGTACGCAGTCCGATTGGAATGCCCTGTGGCCCTGGGTCCTCGTACTCGGGGTGGCTGCTCTGCTCGCATCCTCGCGGGTCAATGTCCTCTCGCTCGGCGACATCACCGCCACGGGTCTGGGATTGCGCACGGCACGAACCCGTTTCGTGCTGCTGATGGTCGCGGTGCTCGCGGCCGCAGCGGCCGTCACGGCAGCCGGTGCGGTGGCGTTCATCGGTTTGATGGCACCACATCTGGCGCGCATCCTGGTCGGCGGCGACTATCGGGATCTGATACCCGTCAGCATGGTGCTCGGGGCAATCGGTCTGTCGGCCGCGGATCTCTTGGCCTTCAGCATCACACTCGATCTGCCCGGGAGTGGCCCGGCGGTCACCGGCCTCCCGGTCGGCGCCGTCACCGCGTCACTGGGTGCGCCGTACCTGATCTGGCTCGTCCGAAGGGAACGCAGATGAATCGAACTCCGCCGCTGCTCGAGGGATTCGACCTCCAACTCGGCTATCGCGGACGTGCCGTCGTCGACGGCCTGAACCTGCGGATCGAGTCCGGTACCGCGACAGCACTGGTGGGTCCCAACGGCTCAGGCAAGTCCACGCTGCTGATGGCTCTGGCCCGGGTACTCACCCCCCGCCATGGGGAAGTTCGACTGGACGGTCAACCCATCGCCACGCGCAAGACGGTCGACGTTGCACGCAGGCTCGCGATCCTTCCGCAGACCTCCACGATCCCGGCAGGATTGCGAGTTCGTGAACTGGTGGAACAGGGCTGTTATCCGCGGCTGGGTCCCCTTGCCATGCTCAGTCGCCGCGACGACGAGGTGATGGCCAGGGCGATGTCGATGGCGGGGGTGACGTCGATGGCCGAACGTCGCCTCGATTCGTTGTCGGGCGGTGAACGTCAACGGGCCTGGATCGCGATGGCACTCGCCCAGGACACGGGCGTGCTGCTGCTCGACGAGCCGACCACGTATCTCGACATCCGGCATCAGATCGATCTGATGGAACTGATCGTCGAACTCGTTCGCGAACATGACAAAACGGTTGTGATGGTGCTCCACGACGTCAACCAAGCCGCGCGATACTGCGATCGAATCGTCGCGATGCGCGACGGCACACTCGTCGCCGACGGTCATCCGGACGACGTGCTGACCGCGGACCTGCTGCACACGGTGTTCGACGTACGCGCCCGGATCAGCCGTGACCCGGTGTCCGGGCGGCCGATGTTCACCGCGGAATGACGCGCGACGAGATCAGAGCCCAGCGCGTTCGAGCGCGTCGTCGAAGATCTCCGAAGCCACCTTCTCGCTCTTGCCGTCGGCGAGCGCCGCCGCATACACCGCGTACAGCTCACCACCGACCTGCTCGAACCTCTTGGCCCAGGCTTCCCCGTCGAATCGCCAGTAGCCGATGATGTCGCACTGATCGGCCTTCCAGCCGAACTGCTTACGGAAGTGCTTGCGAACAGCCCGCGATGCCTTCGCCTCGGCGGCGAACCAGCAGTATCCGCGGCCCTCGGGGTGACCGAACCGCTCGACTGCCTCGCCGAGTCGGCTGTCGCCGTAACCGTTTCCGCTGCCGACCAGACTGATCAGGTCCACGTTGTCGCGCCGGGGCAGATAGTCGAGGTCGGACTCGTCGACAACCTCCACGATGGCGGTGACCCGGGCCTGCGCAGACAGTCCTTCGATGATCCGGGCGAGCGCGGGCAGACCCGCGAGGTCGGCGACCAGTAGTTGCCACTCGGTGGTTACTTCAGGGCGGTACCAGCCTCGAGCGTGGGACATCCCGACCTCGTCTCCGACCTGGGCACCCTGCGCCCACAAGGTGGCGACGCCGTGGTCGTGCACCACGAAGTCGACCACCATCGTGTTGGCAGTCCGATCGACAGAGCGAACCGTGTAATTGCGACCCTCCGGCGGGGTCTCCTGGTCGTAGTAGCCCCAGACACCGTCCCGATTCTCCATCGCCGGGGGCCGGCCGCCACCAGCGGTCGGAAAGTAGATGCCGACCACTTCGTCCGCGAGGTCAGGCAGGTCGAGGGCGGCCACATCGGGTACGGCGAAAACGATCCGGCGGAGCCGCGGGTTCAGCTCGGTGTTCTCGACCACCCGCGCAAACGAAAATCCCATGCGGGGAAGGTTACCCTAACCAACTGTTGTTGGGCAGTCGCGATCTTCGTCCAGGACGTTCTGCTGGATCGCCGCGAAGGCCGTGGCGCATGACGGACACAGGGTGTGGTGGTCGCTCACCGACCAGCCGTTCACGGTTGCCACCGCAGCAGCGGCCGCCGGACCAGCAAACCTGGATGCCGCGAGCTCGAAGCCGCACCACAGGCACAGGATCGATGACGAATCCCCACGCATCAGACAGTCCACCTCGGTAGGTCACCCCGGTGAGCCCACGGGCATGCGGGCACACAGCGCGTCGCGCTCGGCGCAGTGTGCCCACAACGGCCCCATTTCAAACCCCCAGGATCGGGTTTGAGCCCGTCACCAAAGGGAATTCGACCACCACGTCACGCGCAAGCTCAGCCAGCCGTCAGTGGGTCGACTCCTCGAAGTCGAAGCGCTCACGCCAGAGAGGACCACACCCCATGACCGAGACGACATCCGCGCACACGTCGCCCGGGCACACCGCTCCAGTACCCCGGATTCGCGGTGCCGGTGCCCTGCGCGTACTCGCGCAGCTCAGCTTTGCCGCCATCGCGGCCGGTGTCATCGTGCGCCGACCGCTCGTGATGGCCGGGCTCGAGCGTGTGCAGGCCGATTCCACCGCACTCAAGTGCGCACGGCGACTGCGCGAGCAGTACGGGTCGGGACCCGTCGAGCTGGTACTGCCTGGCCGCCGGATTCTCGTGATCCTCGATCCTGCCGACGTCCAGCGGGTGCTCGAGGAATCGCCGGATCCGTTCAGTCCGGCGACGCGGGAGAAGAAGGCTGCGCTCAACCCCTTTCAGCCGCATGCGGTTCTCATCTCGGAGGGACACCTGCGTGAGCAACGACGACTGGTCAACGTCGCCGCGCTCGATACCCCGCGTGAACTGCACAGAATGGCAGGCACCATCGCGGACGTGGCCGGCCAGGAAGCAGACGTCCTTCTCTCTCGAATGACAGAAGCGGGGTTAATGAGCGCCGACGACCTGTTGCTCGCCTGGTGGAAAGCGGTACGGCGGATCACGTTCGGCGACGCTGCGCGCGACGACGAGCAGACCACCGACCTGTTGAGAAAACTCCGGGCGGCCGGCAACTGGTCATTCCTGTCGCGGCCGCATCCGATGAGACGGGAGCGGTTCATCGAGCGGCTGTACCAGTACGTCGCCGACCCGGCCCCCGGAAGTCTGGCAGCGGCGCTCAGCGAAATTCCGACAACACCCGCGGTCGACCCCATCGGGCAGATGCCTCACTGGCTGTTTGCATTCGACGCCGCGGGAATGGCGATGAGCCGTGCACTCGCGCTGCTGGCCACTCATCCCGAGCAGATGCAGCGGGCATTGTCCGAGGTCGGATCCGACGGCGCGGAGCCGCGCACGTACGACTTCCTTCGCGACTGCATGCTCGAATCTGTGCGACTGTGGCCCACCACGCCCAGCATCCTGCGGGACACCACAGCCGACACCTATTGGGGCGACGACCGCTCGAAGGTGGCCAAAGCCGGTGCCGGAGTCATCATCCAGGCCCCTGTCTTCCATCGGGACCCCGAGCTGGCGAATTACGCCAACACGTTCACCCCAGACATCTGGAGCGACGGCCGAGCCGCAGCACGCCCGGATCTGGTGCCCTTCAGCGCTGGGCCGGCCCGATGCCCCGGCGAGAACCTCGTCTTGTTCACCACGAGCACGTTTCTCGCCCATCTGCTGCGGGGCGGGCGCTTCACGCTGACCTCCACACCACACCTGTCGCCCGACGCACCGCTTCCCCTCACCTTCAACAACTTCGGTCTCCGGTTCGAGGTTTCTGCGCCCTTTGCGGTGTGATCGGGTGCCCCGCGGTGTGACCGGAAGTGGCCGGGCCCGCCGGTACCGAGACGCGGCGGGCCCGGCGGATGGACGTCAGCTCGGCGTGGCGCCGATCAACATCAACGCCAGCAGTCCGAGGACTGCCGCGACCACCACATAACCCGACCAGCCCGGCCCGGGTTCGTCGCCGATCGGACGAGTGTGGGCACGGAACGTCGGTGACGTCCATGTCGCCGGCGGCGAGTAGGAACTCATGGTCCACCTCCTGATATCTCCCGCCCGACAAGGGCGGCTGACTCACACAGCGAAATTCGAAACGTCAAGAGACAGCTGTTTATTGCGTCCAGCGGACGGATGTAGCCGACGCCACATCGGGAAGCGACGAGTCTCGCTTCGAGAGCGGTACGAGCCGGGCCGACGAGCGACCGGAGAAACCGGCGGATTGTCACACCGGGGAAAATAGGGCTCCGGTTGAGCTACAGGGTCGGGGGTCGTGCAGCTCAACCGGAGTTATCAAGTACTTCGCCGTAGGGGCGCCGGGCGTTACACACCTTCCAGAAAGTTTTTTCAGATGTGCAATACCCGGCGTCCGATCACGCCTCGATGATCGCGGTGACGCCCTGTCCGCCGGCCGCGCAGATGGAGATCAGCGCACGTCCTCCGCCGTTCTCCTTGATCTGCTTGGCCGTCTGGGCGACGATCCGGCCGCCGGTGGCAGCAAACGGATGGCCGGCCGCCAGCGAGGACCCGTTCACGTTGAGCTTGCTGCGGTCGATGCTGCCCAGTGCCGAATCGAGGCCCAACCGCTCCTTGCAGTACGCGTCGGACTCGAACGCCGCCAGCGTGCACAGGACGACCGAGGCGAAAGCCTCGTGGATCTCGTAGTAGTCGAAGTCCTGCAGGGTCAGGCCGTTGCGCTCGAGGAGACGCGGAATTGCGTAGGTGGGTGCCATGAGCAGGCCATCGGGCCCGTTGACGTAATCGACCGCGGCGGTCTCGACATCCACGAGGTGCGCGAGCACAGGCAGCTTCTTCTCCGCAGCCCACTCGTCGGTGCTCAGCAGCACTGCAGAAGCGCCGTCGGTCAGCGGAGTCGAGTTGCCCGCAGTCATGGTGGCGTCGCCGAGGGACACCCCGAAGACCGGCTTGAGGGTCGACAACTTCTCGACAGTGCTTCCCGGCCGCAGGTTCTGGTCGCGGGTGAGCCCGAGGAACGGGGTGATCAGATCGTCGAAGAAGCCGCGGTCGTAGGCGGCCGCCATGTTCTTGTGGCTGGCTGCGGCGAGTTCGTCCTGGTCGGACCGCTTGATGCCGAACTCCTTTGCGGTGATCGCGGCGTGTTCACCCATGGACATGCCGGTACGGGGCTCACCGTTGCGTGGGATCTCGATGCCCAGCGACGTCGGGAGCTTGGCGATGGCCTTGAGGCGGTCGACGGTGCTGCGGGCCCGGTTCACTGCCAGCAGCGACTGCCGCAGATCCTCGGATACCGCGATCGGGGCATCGGAGGTGGTGTCGACGCCGCCGCCGATACCGGCGTCGAACTTGCCTGTCGCGATGCCGTCGGCCACAGCAGAGATCGCCTGGAGACCGGTGCCACAGGCCTGCTGAAGGTCGAAGGCCGGGGTGTAGGGCGACAACGCCGAACCGAGGACCGACTCGCGGATGAGGTTGAAGTCACGTGCGTGCTTGAGCACGGCGCCACCGGCCACCATGCCCAGCCGCTCGCCCTGAAGGCTGAACCTGCTGATCAGGCCGTCGAGGGTGGCGGTGAACATGTCCTGGTTGCCGGCCTTGGCGTAGGCCCCGTCTTGCTTGGCGAACGGGATCCGGTTGCCGCCGACGATCGCGACAGGTCGCACGGTACGGGTCTGGTTATTCGATACCACTGTGGATCTCCCAAGTTGTGGATGGCTCTTATGGCGTATTCTTACTCCCGAGTAAGTTCGTTGTCGAGCCGCCCCCGGGATATGCCCGACTCGGGTGGTGCACACAACACACATGCCGTACGCGAGGCGTTCAAAAGCAAAGAAAAGGGAGTGCACGTGTCTGCCACAGGAACCACCGACCTTTACTCGACCATCGTCAGCTCAGGACCGGGCGCATTCATCGCGAGCAAGGTCGGCTTGCCACAGCCGCCCACGCTGCGCCGCTACAAGGCCGGCGAGCCCCCGCTGGCAGGGCCCGTCCTGATCGGAGGCAACGGCCGGCTGATCGAGCCGTTGCGTGAATTGCTGGCCGACGACTATGAGCTGATCGTGAACAACACGAGTGGTCGTGGAGCAGACAAGCTGGGCGCCGCGGTGCTCGATGCCACCGGCATCACCAAGTCGTCCGAGCTGTCGCAGCTGTTCGAGTTCTTCGCGCCCACCATCCGGTCGGCGGGCAACAGTGCGCGGTTCGTGGTCATCGGCACCACTCCAGAGCTGATCAAGAACCCGAGCGAGCGTGTCGCACAGCGCGCGCTCGAGGGCTTCACCCGCTCGCTGGGCAAGGAACTGCGCAACGGCGCAACCGCCCAGCTCGTCTACGTCTCCCCCGATGCCAAGACCGGTTTGAGCGGACTGGAGTCGACCCTGCGATTCCTGCTCTCGGCCAAGTCCGCGTTCGTCGACGCCCAGGTCATCCGCGTCGACGAGAAGGATGCGGATGCCCCGGCCAGCTGGGACAAGCCGCTGACCGGCAAGGTTGCCGTGGTCACCGGTGCCGCCCGCGGTATCGGTGCCACCATCGCCGAGGTCCTCGCGCGTGACGGCGCCCACGTGATCGCCGCCGACATCCCCGCGGCCGGTGAAGCGCTGTCGGCCACCGCCAACAAGGTCGGCGGCACCGCGCTGCCGATCGACGTCACCGCACCCGATGCCGGCGCCAAGCTCGCCGAGCACGCTCTCGAACGTCACGGTGGCATCGACATCATCGTCAACAACGCCGGTATCACCCGCGACAAGTTGCTCGCCAACATGGACGACGCCCGCTGGAACGCGGTCATCGGCGTGAACCTGATCGCCCCGCAGCAGCTGGTCGACGACCTCCTCGAGGCCGGCGCGCTGCGCGAAGGTGGCGCCGTGATCGACGTGTCGTCCATCGCCGGTATCGCGGGCAACCGCGGTCAGACCAACTACGGCACATCCAAGGCCGGAGTGATCGGGCTCGTCGATGCCTACGCGCCGGTTCTGGCCGAGAAGAAGATCACCATCAATGCCGTTGCGCCCGGCTTCATCGAGACCGCGATGACCGCGGCCATCCCGCTGGCCACCCGCGAGGTGGGCCGCCGGATCAGCTCGCTGCAGCAGGGCGGTCAGACCGTCGATGTCGCCGAAACCGTTGCCTACTTTGCGAATCCGGCCTCGAGCGCGGTGACCGGCAACGTGGTGCGTGTGTGCGGTCAGAGCATGCTGGGAGCGTGACGTGCCAAAAACCATTGAGCTGAAAGGGTTTCCGGCCACCTCCGACATCTATCGCCGCGCGGTGGTCGGAATGTTGCCCGGTATCGGCAAGTCCGGCCCCATCAAGGCCGACGCGCACCTTCCCGACACCGAACTCGCCCTGTCCGATGTGAAGGTCGACCTCGACCAGCTGCGTGCATACTGCGCCAGCACCGGTCAGCGGTTCGGCGACACCCTGCCCCTGACCTTCCCGTTCGTGATGCAGTTCCCACTCGTGATGGAACTGCTCGTCGCCCGCGACTTCCCGTTCTCGGCGGTGGGTTCGGTGCACGTGGAGAACACCATCGAACGAATCCGCCCGGTCGCGGTGACCGAGCCGCTGAGCATCCGTACACACACGGAGAATCTGCGGGAGCACCGCAAGGGGATGCTCGTCGACGCGATCTCCGAGTTCTCGGTGGGCAACGAGCTGGTCACCCGCCAGACCGCGACGTTCCTCAGTCAGCAGCGCACGAGCTTGTCCGGTGGTGAACGCGGCGAAGCCCCCAAGGACCGTCGTCCGGCGCCTCCGGACGCGACTCTGGTCGCCAACCTCGGCCTGATTCGTAAGTACGCGTCCGCGAGCGGCGACCGCAACCCGATCCACATGAGTGACCTGGGCGCCAAGGCATTCGGGTTCCCGCGGGCCATCGCCCACGGGATGTGGACCGCCGCGCGCGTGGTGGCGAATCTCGAAGGACAACTGGACGACAAGGTCACCTACAACGTGCGGTTCGGCAAACCGATCGTGTTGCCCGCCAAGGTGAATCTCTACACCACCCGCACCGGCGACGGGTTCGACCTCTCGGTGCTACATCCCAAGAAGGGATACCCGCACCTCACGGCGACCATCCGCTGACCCCGATTCGGTGGGTTCGGGCGAGCATTTCCCCTGGTGGGGCTCGCCCGAACCCACCATCTTTGGTCAGGGGCAGTCGGTTCAGGGGCGGTCGCCCGCCAGGCCTTTCCAACCCATCGAGACCATGAGGTCGGCGGCGACGTCGAGGTCGATGTCGCCCTCGGAGATCCGGTCGGCGACAGCCTCACCGGCCCCGACGAGCGCTACGGCCATCAGCTCGAAGTCGGTGTCGCTGGGGTGCGGGACGGTGGTGCCCCGACGTAGCAGATCGGCGACCATCTCGATGAGCCGGGCGCGGCTCGCGGCCACCAGGCCGGCGAACTTCGCCTGACCGCTGGCAAGCCGGTAGAGCACTCGCCATGACTCGCGGTTGTCGTGCACATAACGTAAGAAGCTGTAGATGACCGTGCGGGCCTGGTCGTGCTGGCGCAGATTGGGGTCGAACCCGGCGCTCATCGCCTCGATGAACCGAGCGCCTTCACGGCTGATGCACGCGCCGAACAGTTCGTCCTTGGAGCCGTAATAGAGGTAGAGCATCGGCTTGCTGATACTGGCCTGCGCAGCGATCGCGTCCATCGACGTTTCCCGAAAACCGTTGGCGGCGAACACTTGCACAGCGGCGTCGAGCATCTGCTGCTCTCGTACGGCGCGTGGCAAACGCTTCGTTCCTCCGGCCACGACGACCACACCCCCTTTGAATTCAGACGAATGTCACCTTACCAGCCGGTAAGTTCGCCGCGGCCCGGCAAGTGGCGACGGCGCACGGCCAACAATCGAGTTCTGGTCAGCAGTCGAGTTCACCCTTTGCACGCAAGACCCGCACCACCGATTCATCGACCTGCTGGGCAGGCAGAGTGCCGGAACCCATCGCCTCAGTCAGTGCGTCGAGCACCGCGGGCACCTTGTCGGTCGAGAGCCACAGGGCAATGTCGGCGCCGGCACTGATCGCCAGGGTGGCCGCCTTCTCGATGCCGTACTTGGCGCTGATGGCCGCCATGCCCGACAGATCGTCGGTGAAGATCGGACCGTCGAAGGGCTTGCCGCCATATCCCCTGCCGTCGCGCAGCAAGGACATCGCGGGTTCGCTGATGCTGGCGGGGGTGTCCGGACCGGTCAGGCCCGGCACGATCAGATGGCCGACCATCACCGCCACCCCGGGCTGGATCAGCGTCCGGTAAGGAACCAGGTCACTGTTCTGCAGTTCGTCGAGGTCCGGGGTCGCCACGGTTCCCGTATGGGAGTCACCGGACCCATGTCCGTGACCGGGGAAGTGCTTGAACACCGGCATGATTCCCGCGTCCTGCAGACCGTGCGCGTAGGCGTTGGCGTAACGGGTCACCACTGCCGGGTCGTCGCTGAACGAACGGTCCCCGATCACCTCGTCGTCGGATTCGTCGCTCACATCGGCGACGGGCGCGTAGTCGACGGTGATGCCGAGCTCCTTCATCTGCAGGCCTTGCTCTTTGGCCAGGGCACGCACCTGCTCCACCGACATCGTCGCGGCCAGTTCGCGCGCCGACGGACTGTCGATACCGAGGCCGGACAACCGCGAGACGCGGCCACCTTCCTGATCGACGGTCACCATCACCGGTGTCTCGGCCGCCTTCTGCACAGACGCCACCCCGCCGTCGGACAGCATCCCGAGATCCGTCCAGCTGCCGATGAAAACCCCACCGATCTGTTCCCGGCGCACGATGTCCACGGCATCTTCGGTGCCGGTCACCCCGACGACCAGCAACTGGGCCAGTTTGCGCCGCGGCGACATCTCCGCCAACTCGCGTGCGCCGCACGCTGCCGGCTCCACGCGCGGCGCGGCGGACGTCGACGACGACGGAGCCACCGTGGACGAGGACGGGACGTACGCCGTCGTGGAACTGAGGCCACTGCCGCCGTCGCCGTCGCCGCTATCGCATGCGGCGAGCATCGACACGCTGACCGCGAGTACCGCGAAGGCGCGGCCGGGGCGATACCGTCCGACGCGCATCGGCGCAGGTCGGCCCGTGCTTTCGGGCCGCGTGCGGGGTCGGTTCGGACTGGGCCGGGGGCGAGCGAACATGGCACGAGTGTTGCACGACACCAAGGTGTGACGTGGGTTACATTGAGCGCTATTCTGAGGCTTACAAGCCCTTACGGGAGGAAAACGCCATGTCCAGTCAGTCCGGCACCGGCAAGCAAGACACCATCATGATCGCGTACGACGGCACCGAGAATGCCGACCGCGCGATCGACTACGCCGGCCGTTTTCTCGCGGCCCACCGAGCATTCGTGGTCACCGCATGGGAATCAGGGGTGCACCAGAGCGCACGCCTGTCCGCACTCTCCGGAGGCATGCAACCCGTGCTGCACTCGGTCGTGGACCAGGACATCGACGACGCACTCCATGAGGACGCCCGCACCCGCAACGCCCGGGGAGTCGAACGCGCGATCGCGGCCGGCCTGCGCGCCGAAGGACGACTCGCCGAGGTCGATTCCACCGTCTGGGGTGCGCTGGTGGACGCCGCGGACACCCTTGAGGTCGACATATTGGTGACAGGCACCCGCGGGTCGTCCGGCCTGCGTGCACTGCTCCACAGCAGTGTGTCCGAGCATGTCCTCAAGCACTGCCACCGACCCGTGCTGGTGGTGCCGGCGGGGTGCGCCAAGCGCCGCGTGGATACCCGCGCCGACCTGCGCGCCAGAGCACGGGTGGTAACTTCGCTGCCATGATGAACAACCGCCTGATCGCCGGCGCCGTTGCTGGACTCCTGGGCGTGGTCGTGGCCATCGCGGCGGTATTTCTGGGTGGAGTACTGACGTCGGAGGACAAGCCCGCCACCGACGTCAACAGCTTCAACGCCGACAGCGGATTCGTGAAGGGCTCGGTGGACTACGGCACCAGGGACAACGCCGGAGTCACAAACTGACCAAACGGGGACTGCTTTTTGCAGCTCTGTGGGCGCTGCTGGCGTCATTCGTTCAATCTCCCGGCCTGATCGCTGCCGACACCAAGCTCGATCTGACCGGCGACCCCCTCGCCTTTCTCGGGCGCGCGGCCCACCTGTGGTCGTCGATCGCCCCACTCGGCCAGGTACAGAACCAGGCTTACGGGTACTTCTTCCCGCACGGCGCGTTCTTCGCGCTGGGAGATCTCCTCGCGATACCGCCCTGGGTGATCCAGCGCCTGTGGTGGGCGCTGCTCTTGTGGGTCGGGTTCGTCGGGTTCATGCGTCTCGCCGACACCCTCGGGGTGGGGTCGCGGTGGTCCCGCATCTGTGCGGCCCTGGTGTTCGTTCTGAGCCCACGGGTGATGACAACCATCGGATCCATCTCGTCGGAAACACTGCCGGTGATGTTGGCACCCTGGGTGCTCGCGCCTGTGGTCATCGCGCTGAACCGAGCAAAGCCGACGACCTCGTTGCGGCGACTCGCCTTTCAATCGGCATGCGCACTGGCATTGATGGGTGCGGTGAATGCCGTCGCCACGCTGGCCGCCGCATCCGTCGCCGCGTTGTGGTGGCTGCTGCACACACCGGTGCGTGGTCCGGCTGCCCGCTGGCTCCGGTTCGGCGGCTGGTGGCTGCTGGGTTCAGCCCTTGCGTGCCTGTGGTGGCTGGTCCCACTGCTGATCCTGTCGCGCGTCAGCCCCCCGTTCCTGGACTTCATCGAATCATCAAGGGTGACAACCGAATGGGTGTCGCTCACTGAAGTCCTCCGGGGCACCAGCGCATGGACACCTTTTGTCTCGCCGGAGCGGGTCGCGGGCGCCGGTTTGGCGACGCAGCCGTACGCGGTCCTCGCCACCGGTCTGCTCGCCGCCGCCGGATTGGCCGGGCTCGCGATGCGGTCGATGCCGGGTCGCGGTCGGTTGATCACCATCGCATTCGTCGGCCTGCTCGCCATCTGCCTCGGCTATCCCGGACAGTTCGGTTCACCGATCTCCGAGTCGGTGAGAGTGTTCCTCGACGGTGCCGGCGCACCGCTGCGCAATGTGCACAAGTGGGACCCACTGATCCGCATCCCGCTGGCCCTGGGCATCGCCCATCTGCTGGCCCGGGTGCCGACGCCGGACATCGTCGGCTGGCGCGAGACCGGTCGGGCGTTCGCGCACCCGGAACGGTCGCGACCGGTGGCAGCCGCAGTGGTCGTGGTGGTTGCCTTGCTCGCCGCGGGATCGATGGTGTGGACCGCCGGGCTGGCCGCGCCCGCGAGCTATCGCGCGATCCCGTCGTACTGGAAAGATGCGGCGACGTGGCTCGATGAACATGGCGCCGACGAGGATCGGCGCGCACTGGTGGTTCCGGGGCCGCCGTTTGCGAATCAGACCTGGGGCCTGACCCGTGACGAGCCTCTGCAGGTGCTCACCGAACAGCCGTGGGCGGTGCGTGATGCCATCCCGCTCACTCCTCCCGGCGCCATCCGCGCCCTGGACTCGGTGCAGCGGGCCATCGCCGACGGCAGGCCGTCGCCCGGACTGGCCGCGACCCTTGCCGGGCAGGGCATCGCGTACGTGGTGGTGCGGGCCGACCTCGATCCGTCCACCTCCCGTTCGGCACGGCCGCTCCTCGCACAACACGCTGTCGCGGCATCGCCGGGAATGGTGCCGGTCGCCCGGTTCGGGCCGGATGTCGGACCGAACACCATCGAGGATGTGGTCGCCGACGACGGCCTGCGTCCGAAACTGCCTGCTGTACAGATCTTTGCGGTCGAATCGACGGTGTCCTTCCCGGGAACCCGGCCCGCGACTGTTCCGCTGTCGTCGATGCCGCGGGTCGCCGGCGGCCCCGAAGCCCTTGCGACACTGCAGAACGACGCGGCGCTCGCCGGGCAACCGCCGCTCGGGCCGGCCCTGCTCGAATCCGATGCCCGCCGAGCAGGTCTCGCCGAAGGACCCGTGGTGGTCACCGACACCCCCACCGATCGCGAGGTCGACTTCGGGCGCGTGGACAACCACAGCTCGGCCATCCGGACCCCACAGGACCGGCGCCTGACCCAGAACGCCGTCCCCGATTACCCGGTGCCCGGCCAACCCTTGGTGCACGGCGAGTGGCTCCTCGACGGGCAGCCGGGCGAGCTCAACGTCAGCGCGTCCGGATCGGCCTCGGATGCAACGCAACTGGGGCAAAGTGCTCCGGGCAGTTCCCCCGCCGCAGCATTCGACGGCGACACCAACACCGCCTGGGTCAGCCGTGGTCTCGACTCAGCGGTGGGACAGTATCTGCAGCTCGACTTCACCCGCCCCCGCGAGCGCCTGGCCCTCGACATCACCGTCGGCAAGGCACTCGGCCCCGAGGTGGACACCCTGCTCATCACCACCGAAGCCGGCAGTACGGTCGCCACCGGGGTCAAAGCCGGCACACCTGCCACGGTGGTGCCGCCGAGCGGACCCACCCGGTGGGTTCAGATCCGGGCAATCGCCACCCAGGACAACACCGGCGGCAATCAGTTCGCGATCTCAGAGGTGACCCTGCGCGACGCGGCGGCTGCCCGCGATCTCCCCATCCGACATCGGGTGGTGTTGCCGCAGTTGGTTGCCGGACAACAGGTCTCGGGCTGGGTTCTCGCCCCGGAACTGCCTGCTCGCGCGGCCTGCGTTCCCGGACCCGACGCCACCCGATGCTCGGCGGGGCTGGGTCTGGCGGCCGAGGAACCAGGGGTGTTCGGTCGGGTGCTCTCGGTACCGACCACAACTTCGGTGGACACCTCGGTCACGGTCACCGCCAATCCGTCGGACGCCCTCAACGCTCTGCTGTCCGGGCTCGGCTCGATAGGCGCCTCCGCGGAATCGGCCGTGACCGATCCGCGGGGCAACGCCACGGCCGCGGTCGACGGCGACCCGACGACCACCTGGATCGCCAGGGACAACGGCCCGACCGCCGAGCGACCCACCCTGCGACTCACCCTCCCGACCCCACGCGAGGTCGATGGAATACGAATCACTGTGCCACCGGGCGAGTTCCCGGCACGGCCGCAACGCTTGGCCATCGATCTCGGCAACGGCAGGCAGGTCCGTGACATCCCCGCCGATGGCACCATCGAACTCGATCCCCATGTCACCTCCTCGATCACGATCACCGTGCTCGAGAAGGACGAGCTGCTCGACGTGAACAGCCTCGGGTTCGCCGAGGTGTCGCCCACCGGCATCTCGGAGATCGGTGTGCTCGGGGATGCGCCACCGGCGGTCGACCCGGACCGACGAATCGACGTGAGCTGCGATCAGGGCCCGGGTCTCACGATCGCCGGAGTGGCGCAGCGCTTCTCGCTGTCAGCGACGGTTCAGCAGCTGCGTTCCGGCGAGCCCATCCGGGCCACCGCGTGCGGCTCCGACCGGATCACGCTGCCCGCGAGTGAGCAGGAACTGATGGTCAACCCCGGCGATGCGTTCAGCGTCGCCGGAGTGAGCCTCACCGCCATTCCCACACCACGTGCGGTCCCGACACCGGTTTCCGTCCAGGAATGGGAGGCGATCGATCGCAGGGTCACCGTCGGATCATCAGCCGAGGAACGGGTGCTGATCGTGCCCGAGAGCGAGAACGTCGGCCGGCAGGCACATGCGGACGGACGCGAGCTGACGCCCATCGTGGTGGGCGGTTGGCAACAGGGCTGGATCATCCCCGCCGGGTACGCCGGCACGATCGACCTCACCTTTCCTCTTGACCGTCCGTATCGGTGGTCGATCGGTGTCGGGCTCGCCCTGGTGGTGCTGTTGTTCGCGATGACGCTCTGGCCCCGCCGAACCACAACACCTGTCTCGCTGCCGGTTTCACGCCCTCCGCGGGCAACTCTGGCGGGCCCGTTGTTCTTGGGCGCCGCCGTGTTCCTGCTGACCGGGCCGATCGGGTTCGCGATCGCCGCCGCGGTCGCGACCGCACAGACCGCGGTGCTCATCACCCACCCACGGCTGCGCATACGGCGGAGTGCGCCCGCGTGGGTGGCCGCGCTGATGATGGCCGCGACATTCGGCCTCGCCGCGGGACCCTGGCGGTCGTCGCTGGGGTACAACGGCTGGGACTGGTGGGTTCAGCTACCTGCTGTGCTGGCCTTGGTGATCCTGGCGTGGAATGCCATCGCCGTGCCGCGGTGGCTGATTCGGCTCCGAATTCGCCGCCGCCGACCTAGCTGATCTGGCCTCCCACCCACGCAGCCACCGCCGCGCGGGATCTTCGACCCACGAGTAGCTGGCGGCCGAGATGCCGATCGTGAGGAGCACGGTCAGGGCCCACACGGCAGGCATCGATCCGGAGAACGGGAGGACGCCCGCCAGAGGGAACACCGCCGACAGCACCACCAGATGCCAGATGAAGATGGAGTAGGACCATCGGCCGAGGGCCTGCATCGGTCCGGAATCGAGGATGCGGTGCGGGCGCGGCTCACCGAGCACCAACGGTCCGAGCAGCGCGAAACCCAGCACCGCGCCGAGGACGATCTTGACGGCGAACTGCCACGGGGCCAGCGGGGCCAGCCCGGTGGGCCCGGCGAGCTCGGTACACGAGAGCGCGAATGCCCCGCCCGCGACCACGGCCATGACGATCGGGCGCGACCCGACCCGGCTCAACACCCCGCCCGCGGGTCCGACAACCAGTTCGGCGAGCACCAGTCCGGCGATGAACCACGGCATGTGACCCGGAAGCCAGTTCTTGGCCTCGACGCCTTGTGCGAGCGGGAGCTGTTCGGCCACCCACGCCCACGCCAGACAGATCACCGCGACCGACAGCAGGACAGGGACCCGCCACCGTGCCCGCGGCCCGCGCAACCACACCAGGAACCACGCGAACAACGGCAGCAGCAGATAGAAACTGACCTCGACCGACAGACTCCACATCTGCGTCAATCCGGCCGTCAGCGTCAGCGGGACGTACACCTGGGTGAGGGTGAGATTGGCCAGCCACACCGTCGCGCTTGCGGGACGCGCGTCCGGGAGCAGGCTGAGCACCACCACCACGACCACCACGTATGCGGGCCAGATCCGGAGAATCCGGTGACGCAGGTACCGCGCCACGCCGGGGACCCTGGCGGTCGGATCATGGGCCGCCGCGGCATGTGGCCGCCACAGGAGGAAGCCGGAGAGCGCGAAGAACAGGGCCACCGCCATGTCGAAGCGACCCCAGACCGCGCCCAGTACGTCGTCGCCCACCGAACCCGTCTGGAACGCGACGTGAGTGGTCAGCACACCGATGGCCGCCAGCGCCCGCATTCCCTCGAGCGCGGGGACGAAGCCCTTGGCCTGCTGATCCGAACGCATGATCAGCCAATGTACCGGTGGCCGATCGTGTTGCGCCCTGTCCTGACGTGCCCGTTCCAGCCGACCTCGGCTGTTAGTCTCGCAAGAAACCCCCAGCTGCACCGATCGAAGACCTGAAGGAGAACCGACGTATGGCTACAGGGCCTCGGATGTCTGCCAGAGACCTTGCCGGACCAGTCGCGATCTTCCTGGGGGCTCTGATGCTGGTGGCCGCCATCGCGCTACCCCTCTATTACGTGGGTACGTTGAAGAAGACGCCGATGGACCTCGACATCACCAGCGTGTCGGACAGTCAAGCGCAGCAAGGTGTCTCGGGCAGCGATGCGCTGCCGGCGAAGATCTTCAACCGATGCTCTCTGGAAGGCCCCCGCGCCGAGGTCTCCGACGCACACCTGACCGATCAGCAACGTGTGCTCGTGGTGGACCCGGCCGATGCCGACAAGGTCACCTTCCAGGCAGGCAATTCCGTCCGCATCGACTCGTACACCGATGGCGACGAGACCGTCACCCCGCCCGCCGACGGAGCCGACTCCGGCTGCATGAGCTCGCTGCTCACCGCCACCCGTGACCGCATCACCACCAACCGCGAGACCGCCGAGCCTCAGATCAGCGGTGGCGGACAGAGCGAGGTGCAGGTCGACGCCGGCGAGAACAGCGTCAGCCTCCCCGACCGCAAGGGCCTGCAGTACCGGTTCCCGTTCGGCGTCGAGAAGAACGACAGTTACCTCTACTTCGATCTGCCGACTCGCACCACCAACCCGTTGACCTTCGTCGACGAGCAGGAAATCCAGGGCGTGAAGACCTATCACTTCACCCAAGAGGTCCCCGAGATGGATCTGAGCACCCTGACCGATGCCAACGACCAGCAGCTCGCCGGAACCTCGATCGACCAGCCCGCCGGCTGGTACGGCGGATTCCCGGGGTCCCGGAACAACGACCGGCTGCCTGCCTCGCTGATCCAGAAGACCACTCGCGACCTGTACGTCGATCCGGTCAGTGGAACGATCATCAACGAGCGTGAGCACGTCCAGCAGTACTTCAAGCTCAACGTCAGCGAGGACTCCCCACAGGAGATGCTCGACTATCAACTGACCGCACTGGACGTCGTCTTCTCGTACAACCAGAGCACCCAGGAGCAATTGGCCAGTGACGCCAAGAGTCTCGACGATCCGATCAAGCTCTGGGGCCGCTGGATCCCGATCGTGATCGGGATCCTCGGCGTCCTGCTGCTGGCTGCGGGCGTGTGGTTGCTCCTGCGCGGTGGACCGAAAACCCCTGCGCCGGCCTCGGATTCGCCGTACGACCCGAACGAGCAGCAGCGCACCGATCTGATCGGGCAGTATCGGGGCAACGACCGCGGCGACGTCTATCCCGCCGCCGGGGCACCGGTGGGTTCGCACGAGCAACAGCCCTACGACCCGGATCAGACCCGCCAGATCCCCGCCGTGCGCGACGACCGCGGGGACGGATTCGCCGAGGTCGGCGACCACTATCCGTACATGGATCAGCAAGGCACCGGTGATGGCACTTCGGCGCAGCAACCGCAGACGGGCGACCCGGGCTGGGTCACGCCGCAGCAATCCGACGTGCCCCAGACCGGTGCGCCTCAGTCCGATGCGCCCCAGTCACAGGATGATCCGCTGCGCCGCAATCGCGACGAGCCCTGGCGCCGGCCCGGCGAGTAGTCTCCACCGGGCTCGACGAATCGGGCTAATTCACTAGCGGAGACAGCGCTTTTCCGGCCAGTTCCACCATCCCGGGGACGTGCCCGTTGGTGACCATGTTGATGGTGACGCCGTCCACTCCGGCATCGATCACGCGTTCCTTGATCTGTGCCGCGACCTCGTCGGGCGCACCGACGAAGAACCTGCTGTTCGCCTGCGCCCATTCCTCATCCGTCGCGGTGGCGCGGTCGATTCCCCTCGCCTTCAGCAGATCTGCCGCCTGAGCGCGTGCCTTGTCGCCATCGGGATCGAGAATGACAAAGGCCAGGAAACTGGTCTGGATCGTCGACCGGTCGCGGCCGGCTTCCTCACATCGCTTCGCGAGTGCTTCGAGCTTGCGAGGCAACTCGTCGACCCCCGCGATGATGTTGAGGTGCTGGGCGTACCGGGCAGCGAGGCCGAACGTCTTCTTCTCGCCGCCTCCGCCGAGCATGATCGGGATGTCGGTGCGCAGGAGCGGTGAGGTGCGGGTGCCGTGCGCCTGGTACCACTTGCCATCCAGCTCGGGTTTGCCTCCACGCAGCATCGGTTCGATGATCTGCAACGCTTCCTCGAGTCGTTCGAAGCGTTCGGTGAATGTCCCGAACTCGTAACCCATCTCGTGGTGTTCGAGCTCGAACCATCCGGCACCGAGTCCGAGGATCGCCCGGCCCCCGCTGACCACGTCCAGCGTGGTGATGGTCTTGGCCAGCATCGCGGGATTGCGGTAGGTGTTGCCCGTGACCAGTGTCGACAGGTTGATCGTCGAGGTGGCCGTGGCGAGGGCACCCAAAGCTGTGTAGGCCTCGAGCATCGGCTCGTCAGGGGCTCCGATGCCGGGCAGTTGATAGAAGTGATCCATCACCAAAACCGTGTCGAAACCGGATCTTTCGGCTTCTTGCGCTTGCGCGATGACCGTGGGGAACAGCTCTGCGGTGGTGCCGGGGTAGGAGAAATTGGGGATCTGATAGCCGAGGCGGATGCTCATGCATCCACAGTACGACCGCGGTCTTGCGTCCGGGTGACGGTCAGCGCAACCAGCGTCGACGCCGTTCCGACCACCGCGCAGCTCGCAGCGATCACCGCAAGCGTGACGATGCTGTGTGCGACGGTGATCACCAGCACCACCTCGACGGCGAGCACCGTCCAGCTCAGCAAGCCGATCCAGGTGCGGTCGCGCGCGATGGCCGCCAGAAGCCCCACTTGCAGCACTGAAAGCGCGCTCCCGGTGAGAGCGAACAACCAGAGTATCGGGGCGACCGGCCGGTAGTCCTCACCGGCAATCACCGGAACCAGTGGCCCGCAGATCGCCGCACCGACCACCACGGTGGCGGCGATGGCGGTGAGCCACCCGACCGCGGTACGCAGGGCGCCGGCCGTCTTCGCGACGTCTGCGAGTTGTGGGTACAACACCACGCCGATCGCCTGCGGCAACCAGAACGCCGCCTTGGTGGCGATCGTCCCGAGCGCGTACACCCCCGCGTCGTATTCGCCGAGGATCGGCCGGGCGGCGAGCAGATCCACCGACGACAATGCGATCAGCACAAGCTGCACCTGCGAGGCGTGCAGCACCAGCCGCAGCGCCAACCCCTCGGATATCGCGCTGTCGGCGGGCTTGTCCGCCAACACGATCAGCCAGATGACAGCAGCGGCGATGGCTGCGCCGACTGCGGTTGCGGTGAGGGCACCGGCCGCGCCCGCGCCGACCGCCAACGCGACCACACCGGGCACGGTGCGGGCCACACCCACCCCCGCCAGCACCCAGGACAGCACCGAAAACCGTTGTCCGCCCTGCAATATGCCTTGGCCGGCAGCGATCAGAACCAGCAGGGGTGCGGTGGCGAAAGCTGCGATCGTGGCCGCCAGGCCGGTATCGGCCACCGCCATCACCACCGGTACGGCGACGGCCGCGGCCACCAGCACCGCAGCAGTGGTACGCAGGGTGATCGAGATCAGGTCGGCCACCGCACGCCCACGCACTACCTCCCTGGCGATCACGACCTGCAGAGCCAATGCCGGGACACCCAGCACCAGCATCGCCTGGAGCAGCACTGCGAACTCGCCGTACTCCGCGGGCGACAACCATCGGGTGGCCGGTAGGTGGATGAGGTAGGCGCAGATGTTGGCGACCATCGTGCCGACGGCTACGCCACCCACTCCCGCCATCGCACCCATCGCCATGGGTTCAGTCTCGCAGGAGCGATCAGCGGCGCAGGGAGACAGGCTCGTTCGCATCAGATGCGACGGGCGCCGGCGCTGGTGGGGCTGCGCGCGCGGCTTCGCGGAATCGCGCCCGCTGCGCGATCCACACGAGCAGGCCCAGCACCACACCGACCGGGTAGATCCACAGGTCGAGGTGTTCGCCCAGCAGCAGCGCCGACCACACGATGGTGAGCAGTGGCTGCACCTGCTGGATCTGACCAACGCGGGCGATACCGCCGCGGGCCAGCCCTCCGTACCAGGCGAAGAACCCGAGGAACTGGGAGATGACCGTGATGTAGAACATCCCGATCACCACCGGGCCGGTCAGCGAGAACGAGCCCGTCGCGGCGGTGAGCGCGCACAGCGGAACCGATATCGGAAGCAGCAGCACCAGCGACCACGAGATGCTCTGCGCCCCGCCGATCCGTTTCGCCTGGGTTCCGCCGACCGCGTATCCGAACCCCGCACTGACCGTCGCCAGCACCATCCACAGATGACCCCAGCTCAGCGCGAATCCGGACAGAGCATCAGGACTCGTCGACACCAGGAAGGCACAGAGGACAAGCACGCCGGCGCCGGTCGCGGCCCAGAAGAGCCACGGCAGTCGTTCTCCGCCCAGCAACGCCGCGAATGTGGCGGTCATGGCCGGCAGCAGTCCCAGGATCACCGCACCGGTCGCCGAGTCGATCCTCTCCAACGCCAGCGAGGAGAACAGCGGGAAACCGACCACCACGCCCAGCCCAGAACACAGCAATGCGGCCAGGTCATGCGGGGCCGGACGCTGCGCCCCCACGATCCGCAGATACGCCAGCGCCAGCAGCCCGGCCAGCGCCGCACGCCAGACCGTGACCCCCACCGCATCGATTCCGGCGACAGCGAGTTTGTTGGCAGGCAGCGAGAAGCTGAAAGCCAGCACCCCGAGACCACCCAGCAACACGCCGGCGTGAGCGGCCGACTTTCGACGTCCGTTATCTGCTATCGCCGAAAATCGCGAACTGTTATCGTCTATCTTCATGTACAACGATAGCGGAGTATCGGTCCTCACCGAAAGTCTGCGTGCCCTGATCACTCAGAGCACTCCGGGTACCCGACTGCCGTCGGTACGGTCGCTGCAGGAGCAGCACCGCGTCTCGCCGAACTCCGTGCAGCGGGTTCTGCGCGATCTCGCCACCGAAGGTCTCGTCGACGTCAGACCAGGTGCCGGATCCTTTGTCGCAGCCGCGGCGCCACCGCGCTCGCCGGCCGACACCTCGTGGCAGGAATCGGTACTGGGCGCCCGGATGCCGCCCGAGCTCTCCCGCACGCTCGACCTGTGGCGTGTCCCCGGGTCCGAGGTCGTCCGGCTCAAGGGCGGATATCTCGACGACGAACTGCTGCCTCACGCCGCCCTCGACGCCGCCATGACCCGGGCGATCAAACGTTCTCGGAGCTGGGGCCGCTACCCCATCGAGGGCAGTCCGGAACTGCGCCGCTGGTTCGCATCCGAGATCGACGGCATCCACGCGTCGGAGGTGATCGTGACCGCCGGCGGACAGACCGCGCTGTCGGTGGCGGTCCGCGCGCTGATCCGGCCAGGAGAATCCGTGATCGTCGAGAGCCCCACGTACACGGGGCTCATCGCCATCGTGCGCAGTCATGGCGCCGAGGTCATTCCCGTGCCCATGGACTCCAAAGGAATCCGCACCGACCTGCTGGCCGATGCGATCAGCCGCACCGGCAGCCGACTGCTCGTGGTGCAGCCGGCGTTCGCCAATCCGAGCGGTGTGACGCTGGCCGGGGAACGCCGCAGGCAGATCATCGAACTGGCCGAACAGCATTCGTTGTTCGTGATCGAGGACGATTACGCGCGGTACCTCGGCATCGACGGTGACCCGCCCCCGCCGTTGACGGCACAGGATCCCAATGGCCATGTGGTGCACATCCGTTCGCTCACCAAGCCCGTCGGGCCCGGGATGCGGGTCGCCGCCCTGTGCGCTCGGGGACCCGCATTGGCGCGGCTGCGGGCGGCCAAGATGCTCGACGACTTCTACGTGGCCGGCCCCGTCCAGGAGGCCGCCGTCGAGTTCCTCAACTCCCCCGCGTGGCCCCGGCACAACCGGCAGGTGCGCCGGGCACTCGGAGAGCGCAGGGACGCGCTTCTGGGGTCGCTGGGGCGGCTGATCCCACAGATCGAGGTCGCTGCGGTGCCCCGTGGCGGTATGCACCTGTGGGTGCGACTCCCAGACGGACTCGACGATCGCGACGTGGCGGCGGCCGCTCACGCCGAGGGCGTCATGGTCGGCGAGGGAACGCCGTGGTTCCCTGCCGAATCCGACCACTCTCACCTGCGCCTGACCTTCGGGGAGACGCCCGTACCGGTCATCGGTGAGGCCGTTTCGCGACTGGCGAGGGTGTTCCGATAGCGCTTGTTAGGGTCCATGCATGACCCGCAGGCATTGGCTCAGCCTGTGGCTGACCAGCATCGCCCTCTCGATGGCGATCCTCGGGCCCGCCTTCGGTCCGGGATACCTGCTGATCCGTGACATGGTCAGCACTCCCCGCTCCTTCGTCACCGACTCGGCACTCGGCTTGTCCGATTCTGCGCCGCGGGCCGTGCCGCAGGACTGGCTGATCGCCATCGCCTCCGGCGTGATCGACGGTGGAATCGTGGTCAAGGCACTGACTTTCGCGGCCATCGTGCTGGCCGGCGTCGGGTACGGCCGACTGGCTCGGCGCGTCCTGCCCGCAGCGGGGGCGCCGGGCATGCTGGCGGCCACGGTCATCGCCGTCTGGAATCCCTATGTGGCCGAACGCCTTCTGCAGGGCCAGTGGAGTCTTCTCGTCGGCTACGCAGCGCTCGGATGGATCCTGATCGCCGCGGTCGACGTCCGCCGCGGTGGCGGCTGGGCTCGCTGGTCGGTGCTGACGGGCTGGCTCGCCGTCGCCGGGATCACGCCGACCGGTTCGCTGCTCGCCGGACTTGCGCTGCTCGCCGGTCTGGTCATCCCGGCGCTTGCCCGGCGCGACTGGCGGATGGCGCTGACCGCGTCCGTGCTCTGGGCGGCGTCGTCCCTCCCGTGGCTGACCGCATCGTTCCTGGGTGCGGGCACCGGTACGGCTGATCCCGGATCCGTCGCGCTGTTCGCGGCCCGTGCGGAGCCGTGGCTCGGAACGGCCGGTTCGCTGCTGGGCCTCGGTGGCGTGTGGAACGCCGACGCCGTACCCGAGAGCCGGACCTCGCCGTGGGCGCTGGTGGCCACCGTCGCCTTGCTGGTTGTTGTCCTCGCCGGGCTCCCGGGACTATGGCACCGCCGTCGCAACCCGGTGATCAGGGCAGCGTGCGGCCTTGCGGTCGGTTCGGTTGTCCTGGTCACCCTCGCGGCCACGCCGTTCGGCATGGCGATCCTGGAATGGCTGGTCGATACGGTGCCCGGCACCGGCCTGCTGCGCGACACCCAGAAATGGATCGCCCTCGCGGTTCCGGCATACGCGCTGGCTGCCGCGTCAGCCGTCCAATCGGCCGGCCGACACGTGCCCAAGGGGTTTGCCGCCGTCGTCGCCTCCGCGCTGATCGTCGCCCCACTGCCCGACCTCGCGTGGGGTGTGGGCAACTCGCTCACCCCGATCCGCTACCCCGGCGACTGGCGCGCCGTTGCCGACACCATCACGTCCGGACATGGCGATGTGCTTGTGCTCCCGGTGGGGACCAACCGCCGGTACGCCTTTGCCGATTCAGTGTCCCTGGATCCGGCCCCGAGACTCCTGCGTGCCGACGTCCTGCAATCGGGTGAGCTGATCGTCGACGGCCGCAGTGTCGACCGACCCGATTCACGGGCCACCCGCGCCGAGGAAGCACTCCTCGCCGGATCGTCACCGCAGGCGCTCGCAGCACTGGGAGTCGGATGGGTTCTCGTCGAGGGCGATTCGGCGATCAACGCGGCGCCGCGCACCCTGGCCCAACTCGACCTCGCGTTCGACGGTGCCGATCTGCGCGTCTATCGGGTGGACGTCGATCGTTTGCACAGTGCAATCGGCGGGCCCTCATCACTCGAGCGGGGCGCAGTGTGGGTTGTCCATCTGGTGTGGATTGTGCTAATCGCCAATGGATTACTCGCAGCTGTGCTGAAATGGCCCCACCGAACGGCGCACCGAAAGAGGCTCTAGGCAGTGGACGAGCTCGAAACCTTCACACAGATCGAAGCGATCAAACAGGTCAAATACCGGTATCTCCGTGCCTTGGACACCAAGGCGTGGGAGGAGTTCGAGACCACCCTGGCCGAAGACGTCACCGGCGACTACGGCGACAGCCTGTCGTTCACCACCCGAGCCGAACTCGTCGACTTCATGAAGTCGTCACTCGGGGCAGCGGTGCTGACCGAGCATCGAGTCGACCACCCGGAGATCACCGTCGACGGCGACGAGGCCACGGGCCGGTGGTACCTGCAGGACCGGGTCATCGTCGCGGACTTCAACTTCATGCTCTTCGGAGCGGCGTTCTACAACGACCGCTACATCCGGACGGCAGACGGATGGAAGATCAGCGCGACCGGCTACGACCGCACCTACGAGGCCACGGTGTCACTCGAAGACCTGCCGAGTTTCAAGGTGAAACCCGGTGCGGCACTCAATCTCTGACGAGGCCCGACACACGTCGCCCTGAGACCGTCTCAGCCAGGACGTATTTCACCCGGGCAGCCGCCGCCGACCACGAATAGTCACCGGCCCGTTCTCGCGCCTTCTCGCCGAGTTCGCGGCATCGCGCCGGCTCATCGAGTAATTCCGCTGTGGCCGAGATCAACTCGTCGAGGTCGTCGACGAGCAGTCCGGTCACGCCGTCGACGACGGAGTCGGTGAGCCCTCGAGACGATCGATACCCGATGGTCGGTACGCCGTGCCCGGCGGCCTCGACAACGGCAAGTCCCCACCCCTCGGTCTGCGACGGCATCAGATGCAGCGCCGACCCGGCAAGGATGCGGTGCTTGTCGGATTCGCTCACATGCCCGTGAAAAACCACGCGCCGGTCGACACCGAGTTCGGTCGCGCGCTCACGAAGACGGGTCGACCACCAGCCGTCGCCCACCACGTCCAACGTCACATCCGGATGGGTGGACGCCAGCCGGGCCATCACCTCGAGCGCGTGTTCGATCTGCTTGTGCGGCACCAGACGCGAGAGGACCACCAGCCGGCGAGGATCCGGTTCGACATCGACGTGAGGTGACGGGTCGGTGCCTGCGCGCACCACCGACACCCGCCCGGCGTCCACACCGAGCGAGACGAGATCCTCGGCCGACGGCAACGACACGGTCAGGTACTGCGAATCCCGATGCACCCACGGTGACAGGCGGGATTCGATGAACCATCCGATCCGACCCATCGCGGCGCCGGCGACCGGCCATTGGCGGCGATGGCAGTGGTGCACCAGAACCACCACCGGCGCGCGCATCACCCAGCGGGCGAAGAAGGGGATGCCGTTCTGGGTGTCGATCACCACGTCGGGATCGAGCCCGGCCATCGGTCCACGACCGACCCGGCCGGCGACGATCGCCGCAAGCGCCCGTGGGTACACGCTGAGCCGGCCACCGCCGCGCGAGACCTGGATGCCGTCACGGATCTCCGTGGGCGCCGCACCCGGGTAGCCGGCCGTCCGCAGGGTCACGCGCACGCCGTCGCGGACCAGTTCGGCCCCGATACGCTCGAGGTAGCGTTCGCTGCCGCCACCCTGCGGGTGGTCGGAGTCGCGCCAGCACAGCAACAGCACCTCGCGGACGGGCGCGGTGGGATCACCGTTGGCGACGTTGTCAGGTTGTTCGTTTTTCACTGTTGGCCAGGGTAGCGGCCGGATCTCCCTCGACGTCCGACCCGTATCGTTTCGCTGGTGAAAGACACCACCCGCCGTGCCCGTCAGCGCGCCACGGTGGTCCGTTCGGCCACCTTGCTGAACCACTTCCGGTACGAGCAGTCCGACCCCGACCGCTTCTACGGCGCTCTCGCCGATGACTCGGTGGAGTTGATCGAGGCACTGCACCGCGGCGTCACGGGCCTCGACCCCGGCGGCCCGGCCGGCCTCGACGGCAAGGTTGTCCTCGATGTGGGAGGCGGCCCCGGCTACTTCGCCGAGGTGTTCCGGCGCCGCGGAGCCCACTATGTGTCGGTCGAACCGGACCCTGACGAGATGCATGCCGCCGGTCTCCCCCAGCAGGCCGGTGTCCGCGGGTCGGGCACCGCACTGCCGATCGCTGATGCCGTGGTGGACATCTGCTACTCGTCAAATGTCGCCGAACACGTCGCCGAGCCCTGGTCCATGGCCCGCGAGATGCTGCGCGTCACTCGTCCCGGCGGCCTGGTCCTGCTCAGCTACACCCTCTGGTACGGGCCGTTCGGCGGCCACGAGATGGGTTTGACCCATTACTTCGGCGGTGCCCGGGCGGCCCGCTGGTACACCAGAAAGCACGGCCACCGGCCCAAGAACCTCTACGGCACATCGTTGTTCAAGGTCACCGCCGCCGATGGGCTGCGGTGGGCGCGGTCGGTGCCGCCGAGCGAGGCGACACTGGTGGCCGCCTTTCCCCGGTATCTCCCAGGGCGGCTGTGGTGGGTGATGAAGGTGCCGCTGATCCGGGAAGTACTGGGCACCAACTTGGTGCTCCTGCTCCGTAAGGCCGACCCGACGAATCCGCTATAGGACGAGCCGCGCGGCCCGCTTACCCGCTCGCGCCGACCGGAAAACGGACAAAACCCCCGCACCGAGATCGGCACGGGGGTTCTGTTGTCTGCAGTGGCGTGGGCTAGTTGTCGATCGCGTCCAGCGGTTTGGTCTTCGCCGCCCGCGAGGCCGGCCACAGGGCCGCCAGCACGCCGACGATGGCCGCACCGACCAGCGTGATGACGATCAGACTCCACGGCAACACCGGAGCACCCAGACCCCAGTACTTCAGGGTGCGCACCAGCGCCCAGCCGAACGCCACACCCAGGACGACACCGAGCAGCGCACCGAAGATCGCGATCAGCAGCGACTCGACGTAGATGGTCCGCCGAAGTTGAGCACGGGCCATCCCGATCGCCCGCAACATCCCGATCTCACGTTTGCGTTCGATCACCGACAGGGCGAGCGTGTTGACGATGCCCAGGACTGCGATCACCAACGCCAGCCCGAGCATTCCGTAGAGGACACTCAGCATTTGGTCGATCTGCGATGACTGCTCACCCTTGAACTCGGCAGGCGTCCGGATCTTCACCGTCAGGTAGTCGGCGGTGACATCTTCGACCCGGTCGCTCACCTCGTCCACGTTGGCTCCCGGCACCGTCTTGATGGCGGCGAAGACTTCTTGCCGCAGCGGTGACGGGATCAGCTTCTCGTAGGCATCCGAGCCCATCGCCCACGGATCGATCAGCGGGTTGTCCTTGAAGATGCCGGTCACCCTCACCGGGACCACCGTGCCGTCGTAGTTGGTGAACTCGATGGTCTCGCCGACGTTCCAGCCCTTCTCCTTCGACGTGCGTTCGCCGACGATCATGCCGTCCGGTTCGATGGTTCGCGGACCCTCGACCATCTCGTACGGGGTGACCGAGTACATGTCACCGTCGGGCGAGTACCCGAACACACCCTGACCATCGACCTCGGCCTGGATACCCCCGAAGCCGACAACCGATTCGACTCCGTCGATCTCGGCGATGGCCTCCACCACCAGTGGCGAGAACCCGCTTCCCTGATCGCCGGACACCAGCAGATTCGCCGTCAGTCCGGTGTCGATCGCATCGTCGATCGTGCCCTTGAACGTCGAACCGATAGTGCCGATCACCGCCACCAGCATCAAACCGAGTGTCAACGCAAAAGCTGTTGCGGCAGTACGCCTCGGATTGCGGACAGCGTTGGTACGCGCAAGCTGACCGATCTTGCCGAAGGGCCTGGCCAGCACCGCACCGAGCGCGGTGACCGCCGGACGCGACAACGCAGGCGCGGCGAACACCACCGCGAAGATCATCACCAGGGCACCGAGTCCGACGATGCTCGCAGCTCCGGACCCCTCACCGGAGGCACCGATCGCCAGCAGCGCCAGTGCGATGACCGCCAGCACGATGCCTGCGATGGTGCGCACCTTGAGTGACGCCTGACCATCGGTGAGGCTCTCGCGCATCGCCTCCACGGGCGACACCTTCGAGGCCCGCCTGGCCGGCGCATACGCACTGACCATCGTCACCACGATGCCCACCAACAGACACGCGATGATCGCCGACGGACCGACCTGCAGCGACGCCGTGGGCAATCCCGTCGAGGACGTCACGGCGCGTAGCACCGCCGCGATCCCGATGCCGGTGGCCAATCCGACCAGCGCGCCGATCAGTCCGACGACAAACGCCTCGAGCAGCACCGAACGAGTGACCTGTTTGCGGCTGGCCCCGATCGCCCTGAGCAGAGCCAACTCTCGCACTCGCTGCGCCACGATCATCGAGAAGGTGTTGTAGATGATGAACGTGCCGACGATGAGCCCGATCGCGGCGAACGCCAGCAGGATGTAGTTGAAGACGTCGAGGAACTGGTTGATCGAGTCCTTCTCGTCCTGACGCACCTGGTCGCCGGTGCGCAGTTTGTAGTCGTCGCCGATCAGGCCTGCGACTCGTTCCTTCAGCTGCTCGGGGCTGACGCCCGGCACCGCCTGCAGGTCGATCGCCTGAGAATGCGAGCCGTCGGTGAACAGGTCTTTGGCAGTGTCCTCCTGAAACTGGATGCTGGTGAATCCGCTGGTGGCGCCCGGCACGTCGAGGATGCCGACCACCGTCACCTCCATCGGCGCCCCGCTGCCACGGCCCACCGCCACCTTGGTGGTCGACCCGAGTTTCAGGTCTGCCTCGTCGGCGGACGAATCGTTGAGGGCGATCTCGTTGGGGGCAGCCGGAGCACGGCCGTCGATGAGATTGCTCTCGGTGTCGGACAGCCGTTGGTCCGGCGACTGGAAGGCGCTGCCCACACTGGGGGCGCCGCCCGTCTGTAATGCCTTCCCGTCGGCCTTGGCGATTGTGGCCGGACCGCTGTACTGCGGCAACACCTTTGCCACTCCGAGCTCGGCCTTGTTGTCCTCGATCTGGGTGAGGACCGAATCGGGCACACCCGACGAATTGGAGTCCTCCGGTGAGATCTGGGTGTCCACACCGAGTGCGACCTTGTCGAAGATCCCGTCGAACGCGCTTGACACGGTCGCGGTGAAGATCATCGAACCGGCCACAAAAGCGGTACCCAACACGACCGACAGAACAGTCAGGACAAGGCGAAGCTTATGCGCGCCAAGGTTTCTCAGTGAGACCTTGCGCATCGCATTCGATGCCATCACAGTTCCTTGGGAGCGCGCGAGAAGCCTCCGGTCGACGGGGTCTCGTCGAGGTTCTTCATGTACTCGAAGATCTCGTCGGCATCGGGGTTGCGGAGCTCCTGCACGATCTGGCCGTCGGCGAGGAATACCACCCGGTCGGCATAGCTCGCCGCACGGGGGTCGTGGGTGACGATGACAACGGTCTGGCCGAACTCGTCGACCGCTGCGCGAAGAATGCTGAGCACCTCGCCCGATGACCTGGAGTCGAGGTTGCCGGTGGGCTCGTCGCCGAAGATGATCTCGGGTTGCCCGACCAGTGCCCGCGCACACGCCACGCGCTGCTGCTGGCCACCGGACAGCTCGCTGGGGCGGTGGCCCAGACGATCGGCGATACCGAGGCGCCCGATCACGGTGTCGAACCATTGCTGATCGGGTTTGCGACCGGCGATGTCGAGCGGCAGCGTGATGTTCTCCCGGGCCGTCAGGGTCGGCACCAGGTTGAAGGACTGGAACACGAAGCCGATCCGGTCCCGGCGAAGGAGCGTCATCTGCTTGTCGGAGAGGTCGGTCAGATTGGTGTCGCCGATGCTCACCGTTCCGCTGCTCGCGGTGTCGAGTCCGGCCAGGCAGTGCATCAAAGTGGACTTGCCGGACCCGGACGGGCCCATGATGGCCGTGAACTCACCTCGGACGAACTCCGCGGTGACACCCGCCAATGCATGCACCTGGGTGTCTCCGGATCCGTAGATCTTCTTCAGATCGGTCGCGCGGGCCGCAACTGCGGTGGGTGGGGCGGTCATGTCTGGCCTTTCTCATTCACGGTCAGTTAATGCACGATGCCTGGCTACCGGCAGTACAAATACTGACTGCCATGCCATCGCCGAATCATCGGGGACCACCCTGATCTTTCCCCTTACATCCCGCCGACGAATCGGCCGTGAGGATGATTTGGCCCCCTCGCAGTAGTACCGCAGAGTGAGGTCGCGGTCCAGCGAATACTGGTCAGCCAGGGAATTGCACGGCCATCACGTGCAGCTTGTTGGGTACGGCAGGCGAGTTGAAGCCGTTGTCGGATACCGCGAGTAGAGCGCGCCGATTGTTCGAGAGTCTCGGCCCCCACGCCAGACCTTCGACGTTGCCGGGCCTCAGATTCGTCAAACCGCTCAGGTTGTAGACCAAGTGCTTCGGCATCGCCTTCTCTCGCCCTGCCAGGGCGGCTTTACCCGTGACCCGGTCGGCGCCGTTGGTGGTGGTCCAGAAGATCTTGATGTCGTAGGAGTTGCGAGCGGGATCGTAGCCGCGTTCGAGCACCAGGAAGTCGGTCTTGTTGACGGCCAACACCTCCGAGACACCCTTGAACGCCCGGCCCGACGAACCCGGGGCAAGCGGGTCGGTGCGATAGACGAACTCGCCGCTCACACTGCCGTCGCCACGTAGCTGCAGCAGCCGCGAGCTGGTGCCTGCGGCAAGGGTGGGCCGTGGGCCGTCCTGGGCAAGTGAGTTCTCGGTGATGGTGCTGATCAGGCCGCCCTCGCTCACCGCCAGGGATTCCAGACCCAGGTGCCCCCGTAGCCCACTGCCCTTCTTGGGAACATACGCAGCGGGGAGCGCGAGGTCCCGCTGGTGCAGCCCCGGGGCAGAGAGCATTCGGATGAAGGGCTCGGGCCCATCGCTGGCAACGATCAACGAGTTGCCGTAGTGCCTGATGGCCTCGAACTCGTAGCCGGAGCCGGGCAGCATCGGAATGTTGTTCGGCCCCAGCACCACACCACCGCCGACCAGCGCGGGGGCACCGACCGACATGCCGTCGCGGTTGATCCGAACGCTGACGTCGAAGTAACGGGCGGGTCCGTTGGCGCCGGTGTCGTCGGTGATGACCGAGTAGTTGCCACGACCGTCACCGTCGATGCCGGAGATGCCCCCGAAGCGGGCGGGCGCCGGAATCCAGTCGAACGGCAGGTTTGTCGTCGACAGGAACTTCGCGGACACCACAGGCGCTGCCGCCGCATCCACGGGTGCAATCAAACCTGCCGCCAGCGTGGCCGCGACAACTCCTGTGGCCGTTGCCAATACACCGCGCAGCTTCGCTCGCCTCATGCGCGGGATGTTACCGGCGCGGCCTCGCCTGCGCGCGTTCAGAAGTGACTTGAAGGATCAAGAATCGGCGCCGAGCCGATGCTTGAGCGCCTCGAACTCGTCCCGGATGCCCGACGGCAGCTTCTCGCCGACGAAGTCGAACCACTCCTCGATGGACGGGATCTCGCCGCGCCACTCCTCGGGGTTCACCGCGAGCGCTTCGGCGACGTCGGCCTCGGAGACGTCCAAGCCGTCGAGGTCCAGCGCTTCGGGCGTTGCCACGATGCCGATGGGGGTCTCCACACCGCTGGTCTTGCCCTCGATGCGTTCGACGATCCACTTGAGCACGCGGCTGTTCTCACCGAATCCTGGCCACAGGAAGCGCTTGTCGTCGCCGCGACGGAACCAGTTGACGTAGAACACCTTCGGCAACTTGGACTCGTCGGCGTTCTTGCCGAGGTCGATCCAGTGGTTGAGGTAGTCGCCGACGTTGTAGCCGAGGAACGGCAGCATCGCCATGGGGTCGCGGCGGATGGCGCCGACGGTGCCCTCGGCTGCTGCGGTCTGCTCCGAGCCGACGGTGGCGCCCATGAACACGCCGTGCTGCCAGTTGCGGGCCTCGGTCACCAACGGGATGGTGGTCTTGCGCCGGCCACCGAACAGGATCGCCGAGATCGGCACACCCTGCGGGTCATCCCACTCGGGCGCCATGATCGGGCACTGGCTCATCGGGGTGCAGTACCGCGAGTTCGGGTGCGCCGCCTGCGTGTCCGAGTCCGGGGTCCAGTCGTTCCCGCGCCAGTCGATGAGGTGCTGGGGGTCGCCTTCGAGGCCCTCCCACCAGACATCCTTGTCGTCGGTGAGCGCGACGTTGGTGTAGATGGTGTTGCCCGCCTCCATGGTCTTCATGGCGTTGGGGTTGGAGCTGTAGTTGGTACCGGGCGCGACACCGAAGAAGCCGAACTCGGGGTTGACCGCGTACAGGCGGCCGTCTTCGCCGAACCGCATCCAGGCGATGTCGTCACCGAGGGTCTCGGCACGCCACCCGGGGATGGTGGGCTGGATCATCGCGAGGTTGGTCTTGCCACAGGCGCTCGGGAACGCAGCGGCGATGTAGTACGCCTTGTCCTCCGGGCTGATCAGCTTGAGGATCAGCATGTGCTCTGCGAGCCAGCCCTCGTCGTGGGCCATGGCCGACGCGATGCGCAGCGAGTAGCACTTCTTGCCCAGGAGGGCGTTACCGCCGTAACCCGAGCCGTACGACCAGATCTCGCGGTCTTCCGGGAAGTGGGTGATGTACTTGGTCTCGTTGCACGGCCACGGCACGTCTTCCTGGCCGGCCTCGAGTGGGGCACCCAGTGAGTGCAACGCCTTGACGAAGAAGCGGTCCTCGCCCAGTGCCGCGACGACCTCGGGGCCGACCCGGGTCATCACACGCATCGACAGCACGACGTATTCGGAGTCGGTGATCTCGACACCCAGCTTGGGGTCGTCGGAGCCGAGCGGTCCCATGCAGAACGGGATGACATACATGGTGCGGCCGCGCATGCTGCCGCGGTAGAGCTCGGTCATCGTCGCGCGCATCTCGGTCGGATCGACCCAGTTGTTCGTGGGACCGGCGTCGATCTCGTTCTTCGAGCAGATGTAGGTGCGCGATTCCACGCGTGCGACGTCGGCGGGGTCGGAGTTGGCCAGGAACGAGTTGGGCTTCTTCTTCTCGTCCAGCTTGGTCATGGTCCCGGCGGCGACGAGCTGGGTGGTGAGGCGATCCCACTCGTCGTCGGAACCGTCAGACCAGACAACCCGCTCCGGTTCGGTGAGTTCTGCGACTTCTCGCACCCAGGCCAACAGTTCGGCGTGCGACGTCGGCGCGCTGTCGGGATCCAAACCAGGAATGGTTGCTGAAGTCATGTTCATCTCTCCTACCGGTGACCGACGGGCACAGGAACCGCATGGGCTCATCGTCTGCGCCGGTCAGCCCCTCCGTGGCGGCCTTTTATTCAGATTACTTCGGGCGTACCCGCTGGCATCAATCGGGGCGTGTATCAGGGCACATCTCACCGTGTGAGTGACGAACATTGTAGTCGGCCCATCAACGCGCTGACCAGCCGAACTACCGGAGACGACCGGCGTCGGTGGCTGTCCATTCCCCGGTCGCCGGGTCCAGCCGATGCGAGCTGTAACCGCCGTCGCCACGCACCTCTGTGATCAGATCCACCTGACCGTCACGATCACTATCGGTGTAGACGGTCAAACCAGCTGGTCCTGGCCTCGTGAGCGAATCAGCGACCCCGTCGGCGTCGGTGTCGATGTCGGCGGGCCCCAGATCCCAGACCCTGTCGTTCTCGACGATCCAGAGGTTGTCGTAGTCGCCGTCGATGGGCGGCGCCGAGGCCGGATGGACGAACACCGGCTCATTCTGGTCGTCGCCGCATCCGGCAAGGAAGTCGTTGTCCATAACGTGCACCCACCCGCCCCTCGAAGAAAAGTATCCCGGTGGGTTGGACGCAGAACACGTCGGCACGGTTCCGCCCACCGAGGGCCGAGTGAGAGAAGTCGAGTCGAATCAGTGTCCGATCGACTCGAGGAGTGGGTCGAGTCGATCCCGTACCTCGCCCGCAGCTGCAAGTTTCGCGAGGTCGCCGTCGCGACGACCGACCGCCGCCTGCCGCACCCGCCTGATCTCGCGGTCCACTTCGGCGATCCGGGCGACCGCCCCTTGCGACCGCCTCTCGTAGTGGCGGGTGAGTCTGCCGCCGATGACCGACTCGGCACTGGAGACCTGCCGAACTATCTCCCGCTCGATCTGTGACCGCACATCACCGACCGCGTCGTGGGCCCACGTCGCCATAGCCGCCCGTCGGGTCGACAGCCGACGTATCCGGACCATCCCCACCGCGATCACCACGCCGAGGACAAGCGTCAGCGGCATCGAGATCCACTGCAACGTGTCGACCGACGCCATCGGGGTGACCACCAGACGGCCGAGACCCAGACCTGCCGAGGCCCCGAACACCACGAGCAACGCCTCCTCGGCGCCCCGGCGCGGCCCTGGCAGGGCGGGAACGGTCACCGTCTCGCAGGAACGGGCCGGCGCCGCGGGGGCCGAGTCCTCGAGCCCGAGCATCGTGCGTGCCTGCAGGCCGTCGAGCTCGTCGTCGAGCCGGTGGAGGATGCCGGTGCGGAGCTCTGTCAGCACGGCCGCGAGCCACTGCACGAACGACGTTTCCCCGGAACGGTTCAGTCGTGCGGCAGCTGCTGTCGCCCCCGCGTCGATGGTTCGTGTCGTCGAGTTGAGTGCACCCGTCACGTCACCGCGGATCTGGCCGGCACCGGCGCGCAGTGCAGCCAACCGGTCCATCCGACCGCGGTCGCGGGTGCCGGCGAGCGCTGCCCGCTCGTCCAGCAATGCAGCGGCGGGGTCCGAGCCGTGGTCGACAGTGGCCAGGTCCTCGACAAACGCTTCGAGAGTGCGATCAGCGGCCACGGTCGCCAACCGTTCGCGCCGATCGGCGGGATGGATCTGCTCGCGCAGCCAGCCTGTCAGCGCCTCGAATCCTGAGCCGGAGTGATGACCGGCGAGCGCGGCCGCGGCCGACACGGCGAAGATCGGGAGTCGCCCGTGTGGATCGAGTAGCTGTCGGTTGGCCTTGAGCAACGTGGGCCAATCCCAGAAGGCATCGATCTTGTTGCAGACCAGGGCAACGATCGGCGCGGTGGCGGTCAGGGCTCGCAGCAGCTCGACCTCCGGTTCCCCCACTCCTGATGAGGGATCCACGATCAGCAGGGCGATGGCCGCGACGCCGCCGCTTCCGTGGACATCACCGTCCAGCCGATCCACCTGATCCGGCCCGGACCACTCGGAGGCCTGGATGCCTGTGGCATCCAACGCCGCGGCGATCGAGGTGACTCCGACGCGACCGAGCCCCGCCACCATCACCACGTCCGAATCGACCTGGCCGATAGACGATCCGGTCAGCGCCGAGACACCGGCCACCACGGCCCGCATCTCACGCAGGTCCGCGGTCGTGGTCATGTCAGCGCTCCCGACAGCATGGACCCGGACAGGATGTGTTCGATCTCGTCCCGCAGGATTCCCTGGGCCGCGATGATCTCGAGTTCATCGACCACCCGTCCGACACGTCTGTGCTCGGCAAGGGACGCGAACTCCGTCAACGGGTCGGCCAGCGCGTCGAGTCCACTGCGCTGGTGGAGCCGGGCGGCGAGTTCCTCGGCGGTCAGGGGTCCGCCGTTCAGCAGAGCCAGCGCACTGGCGATGCCGTACGCATCGAGCCTGCGCAGCAACGACAGCCGTTGCAGGCGCTGGTGCAGCCCGCCCGCGTCGAGGAACTCGGCCTGCATCGGCGGCACCTGTTCACCTGCCGCGGCCATGGCGGCCATGAAGTCGACGTCGTCCATCCGCAGATCCGGTACCGCCAGCAACGGCATCAAAGGCACCACCGCCCTGCCCAACGATGCAGCGCATTGCGCTGCGCGATCACGTGCGGCCGGCCATGACCCCAGCGAGTCCGCTTTTCCGAGAAGCACCAGGCTTCGACGGGGATCGAGGTCCTCGATCGCGGCGACGTCGTCCGGCCGGGGCCAGCCCGAGAGCACGTGGAGCCATGCATCGGCGTCGTCCGCATCGTCGCCCGGTCCGATCGGGCTGACATCGTAGGACTGCCTCAGCGCACGGGCCACGGTGTCGCGGCCGGTACCGAATCGGCCCACGACGGCCACCCGGAGCGGACCCTGCAGATCGTCGACCGCGCGGCGCAACGCGACGGCCCCCGGCAGGTGGTCGCACAGAGCGTGCAGTCGGTCCATCAACTCGCCGATCCGAGAGTCGGCCGGCCCATCATCGTGCCGATACATGTGATTCCTCCCCCGAAGAGCCTTGCCACCTGGTCAGACGCACGATTGCGGTGCCCGGTTCCGCCTCGCCGCAACACGGCTTGATCGCGGTTTGGTAAACCCCTGCTGTCACATCGGTGAGTAATGCGGGACTATGGCCGGGTGACTAGCCCAAACCCGAAGGCCCAACGCAGTGTGTTGCCGGCGCCGGACGAGCGGTCGGCTCCTGAGGACAAGGCCGAGATCGACGCGGCCCGCCGTGAACGCGCGCGTCTCTACCCTCGGGTGACCAGCTTCCGGTCGCGCCGCGGCAGTCTCACGCCCGCTCAGCAGGACAACTGGGAGCGGCTGTGGCCTTCGGTGGGTCGAGAGGTCAGCGAGAACGACCGGATCGATGCCGAGGCCTGGTTCGGACGTGACGCGCCCCTGATCCTCGAGATCGGCTGCGGAACGGGCACCTCGACCGCCGCGATGGCGGCCGAGGAGCCCGACATCGACGTGATCGCCGTCGACGTCTACCGGCCAGGGATCGCACAACTCCTCGGGATGATCGGCCGGGAGAACCTCACCAACATCCGGGTCATCCGAGGCGACGCCGTGATCGTGCTGGGACACATGATCGCGCCCGCCTCGCTGACCGGCGTCCGGGTGTTCTTCCCCGATCCATGGCCCAAAGCTCGGCACCACAAGCGGCGTCTGCTGCAACCGGGCACCATCGAGCTGATCGCCGAGGTGCTGCGGGACAACGGTGCGCTGCACATCGCCACCGACCATGCCGACTACGCCCACTCGATCGCGGAGGTGCTCGGCAGTCAGTCCCTGCTGGTGCCGGCCGAGACCGCCGTGCCGTTCTCCACGGCCCGGCCGGTCACGAAGTTCGAGGGACGCGCCGAACGCGAAGGCCGCCCGGTCACTGAGTTCGTTCTCACAAGGGTTCCGCGATGAGTCCTGCATCCAATTCGGACGAGCCCGTCAGCGCACCCGACAACTCGGTCGCCCACACCATCTCGGGGGCCAGCCAGGAAGCCAGGGTGCTGCTGATCTGGGACGCGCCGAACCTCGACATGGGTCTCGGGTCGATCCTCGGCGGCAGGCCCACCGCAGCTCACCGGCCCAGGTTCGACGCCCTCGGGCGCTGGCTGCTGGGCCGCACAGCCGACATCTCAGCGTCCACCACGCCGTCGGTCGACGGCGCCGCAGGTTCCCGCAGGAGCTTCGCCGCGGTCCCCGAGGCGACCGTCTTCACCAACATCGCCCCTGGTACGGCCGAAGTCGTGCGCCCCTGGGTCGAGGCGTTGCGTAATGTTGGTTTCGCTGTTTTCGCCAAGCCCAAAGTGGACGAAGACAGCGACGTGGATTCGGACATGCTCGACCACATCGAGATGCGCAGGCACACTGTGGGGCTGGCGGGTCTGATCGTCGCCTCGGCGGACGGGCAGGCCTTCCGGGAGCTTCTGGAGGACGTCGCCGCCGATGGGGTCCCGGTGCAGGTGCTCGGATTCCGCGAGCACGCAGCGTGGGCACTGACGTCGGAGAGTTTGGAGTTTGTAGATCTAGAAGACATTCCAGGTGTGTTCCGGGAGCCCCTGCCCCGGATCAGTCTGGACTCGTTGCCCGAAGAAGGCGCGTGGCTGGCTCCGTTCCGGCCGTTGTCGGCACTGCTGTCCGGCCGCCCCACCTGAGAGCGACGAGCGAGCTGTGACATCGACGCACGATCGGCGACGTCACGGACGTCCCCCGCGCGACCACTCTCAACCAGCGAGTGACGAACTAGCAAGTACGGAAAGGAACCTGCGGTGTTTGGTGCCATAGGCAACTTCGTGTACCGGCTGCGCTTTGTGGTCATCGCGGTCATGGTTGCCCTGATGGCCGGGCTCGGCCTCTACGGGCTCGACCTCAACAAGCATCTGAGTCAGTCCGGATGGTTCGATCCGGGCTCCCCCTCGGTCGAGGGCTCGCAGCTGCGTGACGAGGTGCTCGGCCGCGACCACAAGTCGGACGTCATCATGCTGGTGACGCCGCCGGCGGGCACCAAGGTCGATGACCCCGCGTTCGCCACCAAGGTCGAGCGAATCGTCGAAGACCTGATCGCACAGCACGGTGACGTTGTGGACCGCACCGACCCCGGCATTGTGGACCCGTTCAAACCGGCCGCGAACGACTTCGACAAGGCCACCCAGGCGCAGGTGCAGGCACGGCTCTTCGACGCCTCACGCGAACACGGGTTCGTCAGCATCGGTGTCCGAGGTGACGACGACACCACCATCTTGAACAACTACAAGAAGATCGAGTCCTTCTTCGACGACCTCCCGGAAAAGTACGACCTACCCGGCACGACCATCGAGATGGCCGGGCTGCAGCCCGTGGCCGGCGCGATGTCGGCGGGGATGGACGAAGACATCAAGCGCGCCGAGATCATCGCGCTGCCGTTGGTCGCCGTCATGTTGTTCTTCATCTTCGGCGGTGTCATCGCTGCCTGTCTGCCCGTGGTGATCGGTGGCCTGACCATCGCAGGCTCGCTGGGCATCATGAAGCTGCTCACCCACGTCACCGAACTCAACATTTTCGCCCAATCGGTGGTGACACTCATCGGGCTGGGTATCGCCATCGACTACGGATTGTTCATCGTCAGCCGTTTCCGCGAGGAGCTGGCCGAGGGATACACCACCAAGGACGCGGTGCGCCGGACCGTCATGACGGCCGGCCAGACCGTGGTGTTCTCGGCGACCATCATTGTCGCCGCGCTTGCGTGCCTCTTGCTGTTCCCCCAGGGCTTCCTCAAATCGGTCGCCTACGGCGCGATCGCGTCGGTCAGTCTCGCCGCCATCTGCTCAATCACCGTGCTCGCGGCGATCCTGGCCATCCTCGGCCCACGCATCGACATGTGGGGCTTCTCGTTCCTGCGCCGTACCAAGACCAAGAAAGAGGTCGAGGACAGTTTCTGGGGCCGCCTTGCCGGCTGGGTGATGCGCCACCCGCTCAAGACCGCGATCCCGGTCGTTCTCTTGCTCCTCGCGTTGGTCATCCCGTTCGCCAACATCCAGTTCGGTGGCATCACCGAGAAGTACCTGCCGCCGAACAACGACAACCGCATCGCGCAGCAGAACTTCGACAAGTTCTTCCCGACCGAGCGCACCGAAGAGATCAAGCTCGTCATCGAGTACAACCCGGAGAGCAGCGACGACGCGGCCAAGCTGCAGACCATCGCCGACGAAGCCAACAAGATCCCCGGTTTCACCAAGGAGTTCACCCTCGACGGCGCACAGGCCGAGGGCAACGTCGTCGAGTTGGCTGCCGGTCTCATCGACCAGAACACCGCAGGTGAAGCTGTCAAGGAATTGCGTGACATCGACACGCAGGGCCTCAACATGTACGTCGCGGGAACACCTGCCCTGACGCAGGATTCGATCAACGCGCTCCTCGACGACCTACCCCTGATGGTCGCGCTGCTGATCCTGGTGACGAGCCTGCTGATGTTCCTGGCATTCGGCTCGGTGGTGTTGCCCATCAAGGCGGCACTCGTCTCGGCGCTGGGACTCGGGTCGACCCTGGGCATCTTGACCTGGATCTTCATCGACGGTCACGGGTCGTCGATCGCCAACTTCACGCCGGGCCCGCTGATGTCTGCGGTCCTGGTCCTGATCATCGCCATCATCTACGGCCTGTCCACCGACTACGAGGTGTTCCTGCTCTCCCGGATGGTCGAGGAACGGCAGAAGGGCGCGAGCACCACCGACGCGATCCGCCGCGGCACCGCGCACACCGGACGGATCATCACCGCGGCCGCGGCCATCCTGGTGGTGGTCACCGGTGCGTTCGGGCTCTCGGAGATCGTGATGATGAAGTACATCGCGTACGGCATGATCGCCGCACTGATCCTCGATGCCACCATCATCCGCATGCTGCTGGTGCCGGCCATCATGAAGCTGCTCGGCGACGACTGCTGGTGGGCCCCGCAATGGATGAAGGCGATCCAGGAGAAGATCGGTCTGGGCGAGACCATCCTCGACGACGAGAACGACCCGGGTCGTGCGGCGCGAGCTGTCCGCGGGACCCGCAGCGCCGGCACCGTGGTCGCCGAGGCACCCACGTCGGCGATGCGGATGCAACCCGCCACGGACGGTCGTCGACCGGTTCCAGCTGGTGCCCCCTTAGCGCGCCCCTCCGGTCCGATCGGACGTCCCCCGGCTCCGAGGCCTTCCGGCCCCATTCCCCGTCCGAAGCCTGATCGGGCTGTGCCACAGCAGGATTCCGAACCGCAGCCACGCGCCACACCGGTTCCGGCGATGGGTGGCGTTCGCAAGCCGCCGTCGTGGACCGACAGCACGTCGGATGCCGGTTCCAGGCCGGCCGACACCAATGGGCGCATCGGCCAGGTCCGCAGGCCTGACCCGGCCCGGCCAGGGCAGCCCCAGCAGCCAGGTCGACCCAGCGAACCCCCGGTGGGCGGCGCCGTCCGCCGGGCACCGAGCAGGCCGGCCCCTGATTCGGACCCGGTTGCGCCGCGCACACCCAATCGCGAGAACGCCCGCCGCAACCGTCCGGACACCGGCGGTTGGAGTCTCGGCGCCGGCGGAATCCGCCTGGGTGACCCCGTTCCTGCGAACGGCACCCCCGGGCCTTCCGAGAACGGCTCTGAGCAGCATCGCCAACCCGGCCGACCACCGCGTCCGCAGCCGATCCGTTCCGACCGCATCGGACCGCAACAGGACCCTCGCCCGGCCGAACCGCGGCCCAGTGGTCCACCGGTGTCGAGTCCGCGCGGCGTGCCCGCGGGCCGGCAAGAGCGCGCGGGCCGATCCGACGGCGACCCGAGCAGCCCACTGCGCCGGCGGCCCGACCTGGGCCCGGCAACCCCGGCTGGTCAGCCGTTGATCGCCTCGCTCAACCCCGAGCAGGCGCAACGTCCGCAGAACCCCGCGCCGGCACCGACACCGCCGTCGCCACGGCCGGCGCCATCGGCACCGGCATCGGCACCGGATGAGGACGACTCCTCGAGCGGGCGCCGACGCGTCCGCGGTGCCGGCGACGGCCAGATCAGCGTGCGAGATCTGTTGCGCCGCCGCACCGATGGCCCCGGTCCCGCGTCCGGCTCCGAGTCAGACAACTGACCTGCCCATACGAAGGGTGACCGCCACCGGTTCGGTGACGGTCACCCTTTTGTGCGCGTTGCTGCGCCCGGCTTCTGATCAGTGCCGGGCGGGCGCGGGTTCGCTGTCGGGTCGGCCGGGTTCAGCGGCTCCCTGCCCTAGTGCCCGGGCATAGCCGGCACCCACTGCGAGCAGGATCAATCCGACCACGATGAACACGGTGACCCGGAAGATACCGTCCAGGGTCGCCAGATCGAACAGGAACAGCTTCGCCACGGCGGCGGCGGTCAAGCCGAGCCCCGCGCCGACGGCCATGTTCCGGCTGAGTCCACCGAAACTCTTGTGCCCCCGTGCAATCGAGACCGAGACGATCAAGAGGGTGGCCGCGACCACCATCCAGCAGATCGTCGCGGCGACGTGGCCACCGAGGAATCCGCCGTCGGGTCCGCCGAGCGCGACGCCTGCGGTGACGGTCAGCGCAGTGAGCGCATACAGAGAGATGAGCGCCGACAGAATGCCGAAGGCCTGAACATTGTCCGCGGACGGGCGGGTACTGCTCGACCGGTACCAGGCCCAGAAGTTGGTCCACACGGCGGCGATCAGGAGCACGCTGCCCACGATCACCGAGATGGCCTGTCCCCCATCAATTGTCGGCGCCTCCACCACATCGGCCGGCGTGCAGATCACGAGGAAGGCCATACCGCCGATCAACCCGATCACCACAGCGATCAAACGCGCCACGTGGTCTCGGCGTGCACCGACGGCAACCACCATTGACATCGCCAGCAGTACGGGGGCAACCACCGGGCCCTCGAACGCGACCACGACGGCGATGACCGCTGCGGCAGCCGACGTGCTTGCGTAGATGTGCCGCGACACCACCGGCAACGTGCGGTCTAGCGTCGCCAGGGCCAGCAGCGCCAACGACGCTCCGGCGATGAGACCCGCAGAAACGGGCCTGCTCAAGGCGATCGGGGACAGCAGCACGGGGATCACCGTGACGCAGCCCAGGAGAGCACCCAGATGGGGAAGGGCAGTGGTGCGCAACAACACTGCTGACGACGCCACGCCGAACACCGCGTTCACAGCGACCGCCACGGCGGTGAGAGCGAGATGACTTCCGCCATCCCATGCGATCGTGCAGATCCAAAGGGTGAGAACCGATGTGCTCGCGACAACCCGTGCCGCGTGCAGCAACGGCCAGTCCTTGCCGAGCTGGACGGGGAAGGCAGCGATCGACATCGCGAGCATGAAACCGATGAGCAGAAGTGATGCACCGTCGGTGAGCACCGGGGCGAGGATGAACACCGGGATGAGCACCAGCAGCCCCAGATGTTGCGAATCCCAGCGCCGGGCCAGCAGCAGCCCACCGAAGGTGACCGCGGCGGCCAGCAACAGTCCCCCGTAGTCCGGGAGCCAGTCGTAGAAACGTGTCACCGCCACCACGTCGAGGTATGCCGCCGCGATTCCCGTTGCCGACAGCGCGATGGCACCGACACGGCCACCGGACCGGGTAGACATCCTCATCGCGATGACCACCAGAGCGACAGCCAGCCCGGCACCGGCACCCACCCGGATCTCCGGGCGCAGGATTCCCGCCTGAGCGGCGAGCACCAGCATCATCACCACACCGATCAACGTGACTGCGACACCGGCAACGGCAAGGATCTTCCCGATCAGTCCCCCGCCCGGGTCAGCGGTCATTCGTTGCCAGAGCGACGGCGTCGCCGGTGGCGGCGGACCGGCAGGGTTTTGTAGAGCGCTTCGATAGTGCGCCGCCGTCGCAGCCGCGAGGTTCTGGCCTCCGGGATGCTGGGCTGCGGCACTGTGGGCTGCGGGACTTTGGGCTGCGGGACCTTGGGGCGCCGGACCTTGGGATGCCGGGCGAGTTCCTCCGGGATTCTGGAACTGCGCGGTCGGTTGCATCAGGGTTGTCGGGGGTTGCGGCATCATCCACGACGGATACTGCGGGGGAACCTGCTGCGGCGGAACCTGCTGCGCACGGCCGGGTACGTACGAGCCGGCTGGCATGCCCGGCAGTGGGTACTGGGGCGGTCGAGGCGTCTGGGCGCCACGGGGTGGTTGCGGGTTGGGTGAGGGCTGGGTGTGCGACTGCACAGCGGCCTCCGGGACACCGGCCTCAGGTGCAGCAGCCGCCTCTGCGGCTGGACGGTGAGTGGGCTCGGCCAGCGACGAACGGGCCAGAACGCTGCCCAGCTCGAGTAATTCGCTTGATACCCGGGCGAATTGACCCGACAACGAGTTGAAGTCAGCGGAGAGCCGGCTGATGACGGCCTGATTCGGTTCGGTCATGTACCGATGGTCGCGAACGCCCCGCCCCGGCGGATGAGTAACTCTACTCATTACTCATAGGGACTTACCACGACCCGGCGACCACCCCGGCCAGAAGTCGCGGCCCGAGAAGGCACCGCCCGGGGAAGGTGTCGCGGTACCTTGCCGATGAGTTCTGTCGCCCACACGAGTCTGACTTCACGTCAGCTCCTGAAACCAGAAGGACCACTCATGCCGCGCACCAACCTGTCCATGTCCATGTCGGCGGACGGCTATGTCGCCGGCCCGGATCAGAGTGAAGAACATCCGTTGGGTGTCGGCGGTCAGCTGCTGCACGGCTGGCACATCGGGCCCGCCAGCGACCATCCCGTGAACAAGCAGATCGTTTCCGAGATGATGGACGGGATGGGCGCCACCATCATGGGGCGCAACATGTTCGGGCCGGTTCGGGGCGACTGGGGCGATTCGGACTGGACCGGATGGTGGGGCGATGAGCCGCCCTACCACTGCCCGGTGTTCGTCCTCACCCACCACGCCCATGATCCGATCGCCCTCGAGGGCACAACCTTCCACTTCGTCACCGACGGCATCGAGTCCGCGTACGCGCAGGCCGTGGCAGTCGCCGATGGACGCCCCATCAGCATCGCGGGCGGTGCTTCGTGTGCCCGGCAGGCGATTCAGGCGGGCCTCGTCGATGAGATCGACCTACAGGTGAGCCCCGTCATCCTGGGTTCGGGTGAGCGGCTGTTCGACGGTTTCGACGCCGGGACCCCCCAGCTCGAACTCGAGCGCGTCCTGGAGGCTCCCGGAGTGGCCCACCTGCGCTACCGCGTCAAACGGTGACGGCTCGGACACACCAACTCTGAGGTCAGCCGGGTTCTGTGTCCAGACCGTTCTCGATGGCGTAGCGCGTCAGCTCGACCCGGTTGCCCAACTGCAGTTTGCGCAGCGTCGCCTGCACATGGTTTTCCACCGTGCGGTGGCTGAGCGACAGTTTCGACGCAATCTGCTTGGCGCTGAGACCCTTCGCGACGTATCGGAGCACCTCTGTCTCACGGTCGGTGAGAGCAGGTGCGTCAACGCCGCGGTCTGGGTCTCGTGCTATTCGCCGGTACTCGCCCAGGACCAGGCCGGCCAGCCCAGGGGTGAAGACTGCCTGGCCGGCGGCTGTCGCCCGCACCGCCGACAACAGTTCTTCCTTCGACGCGCTCTTGACCAGATACCCGCTGGCTCCGGCCTTGACCGCTTCGAGGACGTCGTCGCGTTCATCGGACGCCGACAGCACAAGAACCCGCGTGGCTGGTGACGCCTCGATGAGACGCACCGTGGCCTGAGCGCCGTTGCCGTCGGGCAGCTGCATGTCCATCAGCACCACATCCGGGCGAACGGCCTCCCCGCGCCGGGCAGCCGAATCCACGCTGTCCGCGGTGGCCACCACCTCGAATCCTGCGTCGGAGAGGTCACGCGCCACCCCGTCTCGCCACATCGGGTGGTCGTCCACCACCATCACCCGCAACACATCAGGCATGAGCAGAACCCCTCCGTTGATCGTCTGCGGACCGGCTCGCGTTCCCGTCTGCCATCCGTTTGGACACTTCGAGTTCCCATTCGGTTCCCTCCCCCGGTGCGGTGTCGAGCCGGGCCGTGCCCCCGAGCGCTTGGATCCGCGCCACGATCGACTCCGACACACCCATCCGCCCCTCCGCGACAGCCTGCGACAGCCGGCCCTCGGCGATGCCTCGTCCGTCGTCGCGGATACTCACCACAACCTGTTCACCGAGATCCTCGACGAGCACGTAGGCGCGCACACCGGGGCCTGCGTGCAGGCGAACATTGTCGAGGGCGTTGACCACGGCGGCCTCCAACTCCACGGCAAGCCGGTGATCCACCGGTACCGGCTCGCCCGGCTCGCTGATGGTGACCAGGTCGCTCGCATGGGGCCGGAGCAACATACGTAGATCGATCTCCGCAGGCTCACCGGGGACCAAGGCCGGTTCGATGTCGGCGATCAGGCGGCGCAGCGATCGCTCCTGCCGGCCGGCGAGCTCCGCCAATTGAGCTGTCTCGCCGCCGATCTCGGCCCCGCGCCGACTGATCAGCGCGAGCACCTGGAGTACGCCGTCGTGTACCTGGCGGCTCAGTCTGGCGCGCTCGTCGGCGGCGGCTGCCACGCGCATGGCCTGTTCGATCCGGACGTGATTGCGGCGGGCGGTCACCGATGCCAGACCCACCCCCACTCCCACGGCCAGCAGGACGACCACGGTCGCGTCCCGCCCGACGTTGAGGTCGTAGCCCCCTTTGGCCACCGCGCTGGCGACCCGCACCGCCAGCCCGAAGGCTGCGCCGATCAGGGGTCCGCCGAGGATGGCCGCGGACACCACCGCGTTGGTCGCCCACAGCGTGGTCGGAAACGACTGGTTCGACGCCGCCCAGTCGGCAGAGGCGATGAACCTCGTGGCGACGATCAGCGCACACACCACCACCAGCTCGATCCCCACCCAGAGCCATCGGCGGCCGGTGCCCTTGAGATAGAGGATGGTGCTCACACCGGTCCAGAAGGTCAGGATCGCGAAGAGGAACCAGCTCCAGGCGACGCGCTCGTAGTCCCCGAACACGGCGAGCTGGAAACCCAAGGCGTAGATGTAGCTCAAGAGGCGAAAAACCTGCGCCGCCCGCCACATCGGCGCCACCGGGTCGGCGTCGTCGGTGGTGGCGTCACGCCGGGTGAGGGATTCGAGCCGCCCAGGACGGTACGTCATCACCGAACTCAGCTCGAATCGGCGGTACTGCCCGCTGTCCCACCGGTTTCGGGGTCGCCACGACCACCGGACGTGCCGGGCACCGGCGACTCGTCGACCACATCGCCGCGGACACCGGGAGCATCCTTCTGGTCCCACAGTGGGCCATCGGGCTCGGCCTCATACATACGCTCGGCATCGCCGTGTTTTCGCAATGCGGCCTCCCGCGCCGCAGCAACACCATGCGCCTCTGCCGTCCGCTCCTGCAACGTCCGTACCGCCGTGTTGAGGAAGGCGATGATCGGCACGGCGAGGAGCCCACCGATGATCCCTGCCGTCACCAGGCCGGCCGCGATACCGAGCACTACGGCGACGGGGTGCAGGCGAACCGACCGCCCGAGCAGGAATGGTTGCAGCACATGACTTTCCACCTGCATGACCGCGACGACAATCGCGAGCGAGATCGCAGCGGCGACCCAGCCCTGGGTGACCAACGCGACCAGCACCGCCAGACTGCCGGTCACCAACGCGCCGACGATGGGAATGAACGCACCGATGAAGACCAACGAGGCCAGCGGTAATGCCAAGGGCACCTGCAGGATAGCCAGGCCGACGCCGATCCCGATCGCGTCTACCGCCGCCACCACCACGGTCGCCCGAACATAGCCGACCAGTGAGCCGAACCCGCGTTGCCCTGCCTCCCAGACCTTTTCCCGTGATGCCTGCGGGATGGCGAGGGTGAGAAAACGCCATATCTGGCCGCCGCCGTAGAGGAAGAAGATGATCAGGAACAGCATCAGCAGTGCGCCGGTGACGATCTCGCTCACCGTGGTGGCGGTGGCCAGCGCGCCGGAGGTGACCTTGTCCTCATTGTCCTGCAGGACCTTGATCGCGTCGTCGCCGAGGTGGTCGATCTGGTCCTGGCTCAAGTTCAGTGGTCCGTCGACGAGCCAACCTCGGCTGTCGTCAATCGTTTTGGTGACCTCGTCGGTCAGTTGGGGCACACCGTCGATGAACTGCTGCACCACAAAGGTCAGAATCCCGGCGATGGCGCCGATCCCGACGATGAGGGTTCCCACCACCGCCAAGGACCGCGGTATCCCCCTCCTGTTGAGCCAGTCCACCACCGGAACAAGCAGCGCGGTGCCCAGGATTGCGAGCCCGATCGGGACGAAGACCTCTTCGAAAGACTTGATCACCCACATCAGGGCGTAGATGGCGGCACCGATGACCAACAGGCGCCAAGCCCACTCCGCAGCAGCCCGGACGACCGGATGTACCTGATGACGATCGAGCACACCGCTGTCCTGGGTCTTTCCATCGCTCATCCGGGCAACACTAGACCCGAAACACCGTCTACGCGGGCAACTGAAGTCGTCGGCAGTACACCGTCTGGCCGACCATTTCCGAACCGTGGCACACCCGCCCGATAAGGTGCTGGACATGACGGCGACGCGCGGGGCCCGCCGCCGGTTCTGGTGGGTGCGTTGGGTGGTTCTCGCCCTCGTCCTGTTGGTACTGGCCGTTGAGGCCTACCTGGTGTGGCCGAAACTGAAGGAAACCTGGGTCCACATCGATGACATCGAGTGGGAATGGGTGGTGCTCTGCATCCTCGCCTCCATGTTGTCGATGGACAGCTTCGCGCAGGTCCAACGAGCACTCCTGCGGTCCGCAGGCCTCAAGATCAAGCAGTGGCAATCGCTTTCAGTGATCCTTGCCGCCAATTCGTTGAGTCAGACCATGCCCGGGGGTCAGGTGATGGCCCCGGCCTTCACCTACCGCCAGACCCGCAAGTGGGGAGCCACGCCTGTCGTGGCCTCCTGGCAGGTTGTGATGTCGGGACTGCTCATGGGGGTGGGCCTGGCGGTTCTCGGGCTGGGCGGCGCCCTGCTTGCCGGCGCCAAGACGAGCCCGTTCTCCATCATCTTCTCGATCAGCGGCTTCATCGCGTTCGCTCTCGTGGCCCAGTACATCGCCCGGCATCCGGAGTCGATCGAGGGAATCGGTGTCTCGATCCTGCGGTGGATCAATCATCTGCGCGACAAAGCCGCAGACCACGGGGTGGTCCGATGGCGCGAAATCCTGGTGCAACTGCGTGCGGTGCAACTCAAACCCAAGGACACCTCGATCGCCTTCGGCTGGTCGCTGTTCAACTGGGTCGCCGACGTCGCGTGTCTGGCATTCGCCTGTTACGCCGTCGGCGGACAGCCGAGCATTGCCGGTCTGATGGTCGCCTACGCGGCGAGCAAGGCGGTCGGGACCGCCATCCCCCTTCTCCCGGGTGGACTCGGGGTGGTGGACGGCGTGCTGGTTCCCGCGTTGACCTCCGCCGGCATGGGCGCCGCGGAGTCTGTGACCGCGGTGCTGGTCTACCGGATGGTCAGCTACCTGCTGGTCGCCCTGATCGGCTGGGTGGTGATCTTCGTTATGTTCCGGGGCACCTATCGCGATGAAGAGAACGTCGATCTGATGGAGAAAGAGGTCGACGCCCAGCTCCAGGACAGCACGTCGACGGACCGCAACCTGGGCACTTCTGACCCCGACCCGCCTGTCGTCCATCCGTCCGACGACAAGCCCGATTCCCCCGATTCGGTTCGCTGAGCCGCTCGGCAAAACGCTACGGTGGCCTCTATGCGCCGATTGTTCACCGCCTCAGCAGACTTCTTCGCGGTGCTGGTCTTCGCTTTCATCGGTCGGATGAACCATGCCGAAGGCCTGTCGCTTCACGGATTGTTCAGCACCACCTGGCCCTTTGCCCTGGGCGCCGCGATCGGATGGTCGCTCGCCTACCTGTATGCGCACATGCGCGCCGATCACGGCTTCGACTACCCGTTCCACCCCGAGCGCGTGTTCCCGGACGGAGTCCTGGTGTGGGTCGGCGCCGTGGCCATCGGCATGATCCTGCGCCAGCAGTTCCATCAGGGTGTGGCGCTCAGTTTCATCATCGTGGCGACCATCGTGCTCGGTGTCTTCCTGCTCGGCTGGCGCGCGGCACGCATGGTGCTCACCCGACGTCGCCAGACGGTCACCACCTGACAGCCTCGTCGGGGGATATCGACGACGACAACGCAGCGACCGCGTGCAGCTTGCCGGGGTTCCTGACGAACAGCAGCGTGTTGATCCCGTCGGCCCCGATGTCGAACGACAACACGGTGTCGGGTCGGCCATCCCGAATCGTGAGCACAGCCGGTGACCCGTTGACCTCCACCAGCGTCGAGTAGGCGCCGGCGGAGAACTTCTCGAGTGTCCCGAGGACGAACCTCGCCACCTTGACGCGACCGATGATGGGTACCCGCGCTGCGCTGACCAGACCGCCTCCGTCGCTGACCGCCGTCACCTGCGCGGTGAGCACCGACTCGAGTGCGGCCAGATCCCCCGACTGCGCAGCGGTGAGGAATGCGCCCAGGATCTGCGCCTGCTGGTCCGGGTCCGCCGGTACCGCCCTCTCGACGGCGATGTGGTCGCGGGCCCGGCGCACGAGTTGTCGGGCATTGGCCTCGCTGGTGTCGAGCAGCTCGGCGATGTCGCGATACGGGTAGTCGAACGCTTCACGCAGGACGTACGCCGCGCGCTCCTTGGGAGCCAGACGTTCGAGTAAGCGCACGACGGCCATCTCGAGCGCCTCTGCTCGTTCGGCGCCGAGTGCGGGATCGTCGGCGGTCGATACGGGTTCGGGCAGCCACGGTCCGACGTAGGTTTCCCGGGTCGCCCTCGCGGACGTCAGGGCGTTGATGGCCAATCGGGTCGCTGTGGTCGCCAGGAATGCCCCCGGGTCGCGGACAGTCGATCGATCGGTTCGAGACCACCGCAACCATGTGTCTTGCACCACATCATCGGCGTCCGATGCCGTACCCATCATCCGGTAGGCGATCCCGAACAAACGAGGTCTGACCTGCTCGAACTCGGCCAGTCCCGCTTCCTGCACCATATGACGTCACCCTTTCGTGCCAGGCCGTTTCTCTGCTGGTGAACGCTCGCGGCCCTTCTGCCCGCATGAGCTTGTCACATTCGCCGGTGGCTGCCGGTCTTTGATGCGAGAGGATCACCACGACGAAGGGCTTGAGCATGACGACTTATCTGGTCACCGGAGCAACCGGCCGGATCGGTGTCCCCACCACCAACCGACTGCGGCAAGCGGGGCACGACGTGAGAGCGCTCAGCCGGCGCGCGGGCGACGGCATGGTCGCCGGCGATCTCAAAACCGGCGTCGGCATCGCCGAGGCCATGGACGGGGTCGACACCGTCATCCACCTGGCCACCACCAACGGGGGCGATGACATCGAGGTCGCGCGGAATCTCGTGAGTGCGGCGGCCGAGGCGCACGTCGAACACATCGTTCTGCTGTCGATCGTCGGCATCGACAAGATTCCCTTCGGCTTCTACCGTCAGCGACTCGAGATCGAGGCGATCGCCGCCGCCGGTCCGGTCCCACTGACAATCCAGCGGGCCACCCAGTTCCATCCGTTCGTCGAGCAGATGTTCCTGGCCCAGCGTTTCTCGCCGGTTCTGCTGTGTCCGTCGATCAGTTTTCAGCCCATCGCAACCGATGAGGTCGCAGCCCGGCTGGTGGACCTGGCGGCCGGCGATCCGATGGGACGCGTCGATGACATCGGCGGACCGGAGCAGCGGACGGCGCGCGAACTGTTGGCCGAGTGGAAACGCGTGACGGGTCGTCGTCGCCCCGACCTCCCGGTGCGGCTTCCGGGAAAGACCTTCGGGGCGTTCAGGGACGGCGAGAACCTGGTTCCCGGAACACCTTTCGGCCGCGAGACGTTCTCTCGATACCTGGCGACCAAGTACAGCTGACCCCGGGCGGCGTTCAGTTGTCGGCTTAGGGGCGGTAGCCCACCGCGTCGCGGGCCACAGCCTGATATCGCTTGATGACCTGCTCCTCGCTCGCCGGCCCCGTGGGCCGAAACCACATCGCCACCGCAGTGCAAGCGGTGACGACAAATCGGGACGCCTCGGTCGGGTTGGTGGTGAGGAAGACCCCGCGCTTCACACCGTCCGCCACCACCCGATCGAAGATTCGTTGCTGCGCATCACGACTCGCGATGACGCGCTCGAGGGCCACGGCGTCGAGGCTGCGCAGCTCCGAGTTCCCGATGTAACTCTCGAGTGGGTTCTCGGCATGCACGCCCACATGCGTGCGGACGATCGCATCGAGCCGGTCCGCCGGATTCGCCGGGGCGTCGAGCAGCGCCTTCTCGGTGCTCTCCACCAGCGCCTCACCACCGCGGACCAAAATGGTCACCAGCAGATCGTGTTTCGACCCGAAATGGTTGTAGATGCTCCCGGCGCTGAGCCCCGCGAATCCTGCGATGTCCCGGACCGACGTCCCGTGGTAGCCGCGTGCAGCGATCATCTGCACCGCAGCACTGAGGATCGCCTGCGCTGTGGGGTCATCACCCTGCCGGACCGCAGCCGTGGTGAAGTGCGGGTCAATGGTGAAGCGGGGGTCGTTTCCCCTCGGACGCTCGGTCATCAGGCTCCCTTCACCGCCGATCTCTCGCCCACCGTCCCGGCCGGGCATCGATGACAACAGGCCACCACTGAACGTTCAGTCAGCACCAAGTTGGCGGCGGCAACAACCCGGCGATAGCAACACTAGCAACCATCACATGCGAAAAGGCCGCCGAAGCAGCGCGTCAGCGCCAGTCCGGCAAACGGCTGCGCGCTCATCGCGACATCGGTTACGGTGCCGCTGAACGCTTGTTCACCAGCTCGACGTCGAGGAGCAGCATGAGCACTTTCGAGACCACGACGGTGGCGGCGGCCCCCGGGCGGCGTATGTCCCACGGAGATCAGCTCGCTCGCAACGCAAGGAAAGTTCCCGACCGCCTGGCCTTCGAGTACAACGGCCGCTTTCTGAACTACCGCGAACTCGATGCCCGCACCAACCGGCTGGCCCGGGGACTACAGACCCTCGGAGTCGAACGTGGCGACCGGGTCGCCGTGCTGATGCTCAACCGGCTCGAGCTGATCGAGACCTACTTCGCCGCATTGAAGCTCGGCGCGATCGTCGTGCCGGTCAATTTCAGGCTGTCGGTGGCCGAGATCGTCTACGTTCTCGACGATTCGGACGCCACGGTGTTGTTCGCCGACCACTTGCTGGCACCCAGGGCAGCGCAGGCAACGGGATCGCGCACCCTTGTCGTCTGCGGTGGTGACCATGAGGATGGCGAGCAGGCAATCGATTACGACACCCTCCTGGAGTCCGACGACGACTCGCTGGACATCGACATCGACGAGAACGAGCCCGCTTTCATCATGTACACCTCGGGAACAACCGGGAAGCCCAAGGGTGCGGTACTCACCCACATGAACCTGCTGATGAACACCATCAACGTCTGCCTCGAGCAAGGGGTGAGCGGTGACGGCGAAGTCGGGTTGTCCGGCTTGCCACTGTTCCACATCGGCGGATTGTCGGGGATGCTCGCCTACGTCTTCGTCGGTGGCACATCGATTCTCATCGACGTCCTGAACTTCGACCCGGTCAAGGCGCTCGAGACCATGTCGGAACGAGGGGTGGTCGCCGGCTACTTCGTCCCCACACAGTGGAAGGCCATCTGCGAGGCCGCACTGGCCAAAGACCTCGACTACTCGCTCGAACGGATCGCCTGGGGCGCCTCGGCCGCTCCTCCTTCGGTGCTGCAGGCGATGTCCGACGCCTTCGGCGACGTGCCGGTCTTCAACGTGTTCGGCCAGACCGAGATGAGTTCTGCCACCTGCATTCTGCGCGGAGAGGACGCACTCAGGAAGAACGGCTCGGTGGGTAAGCCCCTGATGAATGTCGAAGTACGTCTGGTGGACCCCGACATGAACGACGTGCCGGTCGGCGAGGTCGGTGAGATCGTGTACCGCGGCCCCACCGTCTTGAAGGAATACTGGCGCAACCCCGATGCCACCGCAGATGCCATGCGGGGCGGCTGGTTTCATTCCGACGACCTGTGCGTGATGGACGACGAGGGTTACATCAAGGTGGTCGATCGGACCAAGGACATGGTCAACTCCGGCGGGGAGAACATCTACTGCGCCGAGGTCGAGGACGCCATCGACTCACACAGCAAGGTCTCCGAGGTCGCTGTGGTGGCCAAGCCTCACCCCCGATGGGTCGAAACCCCTGTGGCAGTCATCGTTCCCTCGGACCCCGCAGACCCGCCCACCCTGGAAGAGATCTCCGAGCACTGCAAGTCGCTGATCGCGTCGTACAAGAAGCCGACAGAGATCCTGGTGGTCGATGCCTTGCCCCGCAACGCCGTGGGCAAGGTGCAGAAATTCAAACTGCGCGATCAGTTGGCGCAACCCTAGACACCTCACGACCCGACAGGAGCACCATGGGACGCACACAAGACGGTGGCAACTGGTCACTGGCCTGGACCCCGCCGGACTACACCGTCGACGAACAAGGCAAACGCGTTGGTTACGTCAACACCTCCGCGCCCAACAACTGGGGTCGCTGGGGCGAGGACGATCAGCGCGGAACCGCCAACTTCATCACCCCGGACATGGTCAAAGCCGCTGCGGCGCTGATTCGTACGGGACAGACGATCAGTTGTGCAATTCCGCTGGACGCTTCCGGCCCGGTCCACCCGAGTCGGCCTGGGGTGGTGCACCTGTTCGGCTACACCGGCGCCGACTTCACGGTCGGCTCACAGCTCCAGCTGATCGCGCCTCGCATCCAGGGCGCCGACGACTACATCTTCATGCCACTGCAGGGCAGCACCCAGTGGGACAGCCTGGCCCACATCTGTTCTGACGATGTCATGTACAACGGCTACTGGATCGGGAACACCGAGTCCGGCGGCGGTGCTGGCCGGAACTCCATCCACCAGCTGAAGACCTCCCTCGCCGGCCGCGGTGTCCTGCTCGACCTAGCCCGGTGGCAGGGCGTGGAGCGGCTCGAACCCGGGGTCGTGATCACCCCCGACGACCTCGACGCCTGCGCCACCGAGCAAGGGGTCACGGTGGGCACCGGCGACATCTTGCTGCTGCGTACCGGGCATGTCCCCTGGTTCTATTCGCTCGCAGACAAATCCGAGTTCTGGGCGGCCGGATCGCCCGGGCTCGGACGCGACTGCGTGGAGTGGATCCACCACAAAGAGATCGCCGCTGTGGCAGTGGACAACATCGCCACCGAGGTCGAGCCCGCCGAGGACCCGAGCGACCGACTGTATCCACTGCACATCCGGCTGATCCGCGACCTCGGACTCACCTTGGGCGAGGTGTGGTGGCTCGACGACCTCGCCGAGGTATGTGCTGCCGAGGGCCGCTACGAGTTCTTCTTGTCCGCCCCGCCGCTGAACGTCACCAATGCCGTCGGTTCCCCGTTGAACCCCATCGCGATCCTGTAACCGCCCGCTCACCGATCAGCAAGGACAATTCAGTGGATTTCGACCTGCCCGAATCGATCACGCAGACACTCAGGGAGATCGACGAGTTCATCGAGGCGGAGATCAAGCCTCTGCAAGAAGCCGACGACAACATGCGGTTCTTCGACCATCGGCGCGAGTACGCACGCACGGATTTCGAGGGCGGTGGGGTGCCCCGCCGCGAGTGGGAAGAGCTGCTCGGCCAGATGCATCGGCTCGCCGATGACGCCGGGTGGTTGCGGTATGCGTTGCCCGCCGAGGTCGGTGGTCGTGACGGGTCGAACTTCGTCATGGCAGTCATCCGGGAGCATCTGGCGCACAAAGGTTTGGGTCTGCACAACGATCTCCAGAACGAGTCGTCCATCGTCGGGAACTTCCCGTTCGCCCACATGTTGATGCAGTTCGGCACTCCTGAGCAGCGTGAGGAGTTCCTCGAACCCATGATCCGCGGGGAAGCCCGCATCGGCTTCGGTCTCACCGAACCCGATCACGGGAGCGACGCCACGTGGATGGAGACCACCGCCCGGCGCGATGGTGACGACTGGGTCATCAACGGCGGCAAACGGTTCAACTCCGGGATGCACAACGCCACCCACGATGTGGTGTTCGCGCGCACCTCGGGCAAGGACGGCGATGCCCGCGGCATCACGGCGTTCTTCGTTCCCACCGACCTGCCCGGCTTCTCCGTCGATTTCCAGTGGTGGACGTTCAACATGCCCACAGACCACGCCGAGGTCACCATCAGTGATGTGCGGGTACCGAATTCGGCCATCTTCGGTGTCGAAGGCGAAGGCCTTGCGGTCGCACAGACGTTCGTCCACGAGAATCGGATCCGGCAGGCGGCCTCCGGAGTCGGTGCGGCCCAGTACTGCATCGACCGCAGTGTGGAGTACGCCCGCAAGCGGATCACGTTCGGAGCTCCCCTGTCGAGCAGGCAGGCCATCCAGTTCCCACTCGTCGAGTTGCACACCGAGGCCGAGATGGTTCGCGGCCTCGTCCGCAAGACGGCCTGGGAGCTGGACCGATTGCCGCACATGCAGATCAGCGACAAGGTGTCGATGTGCAATTACCGGGCCAACAGGCTGGTCTGCGACGCCGCCGATCGCGCCATCCAGGTGCACGGGGGGATGGGTTACACCCGGCACATGCCGTTCGAACACATCTATCGGCACCACCGTCGGTACCGGATCACCGAAGGCTCCGAAGAGGTTCAGATCCGCAAGGTGGCCGGCTACCTGTTCGGATTCGCCGGGCCCGGCAAGATCAAGACCGACAAGCAGGAGTGAATCCGATGGAACCCGGCATCGACGACATCGGGCTGCGCCTCACCGAACGACTGACAACTGTTCTCGGCCAACGAGTCCGGATCGATCATCTGCAGCGACTGACAGCCGGGGCGAACAGTGAGACGTGGTCGTTCGAGGCGCACCACGGCGCGCATGTGCAGCGGATGGTTTTGCGTCGTCAACCCGGGGGTGGTCACGGCCCGATGGGTATGACGAGGGAGGCCGAGGCCATCGCGGCTGCGCACGATGCCGGCGTTCCGGTACCTCGGGTGGTGGATTTCGCCGATGACGGTGCAGCACTGGGCGCGCCGTACCTGATCGCCGACCACATCGACGGCGAGACCATTCCACGGAAAATACTGCGCGACAACCGCTATGTCGATGCCCGCACCTCGATGGCGTCCGAGCTCGGTCGGACGCTGGCCCGCATCCATTCCATCCCACTCGGCTCGGTACCGGCCTTACGCAGTGCCCCGACTGCGGATCTCGACCATCTGCGCGCTCTCTACCTCGACCTGGACACACCGTCGGCCGTCACCGAGATCGCGTTGGCGTGGCTGGCCGCTCACCAACCCGAACCGGTCGGGGAAGCAGTGGTGCATGGCGACTTCCGCAACGGCAACTTGATCGTCGACGAAGGAGGGCTGGCCGCCGTCCTGGACTGGGAGCTCACCCACATCGGCGATCCCAGGGAAGACCTGGGTTGGCTGCTGGTCAAGTGCTGGCGCTTCGGTACCGAACCCGAGGTCGGTGGTTTCGGTTCCATCGACGAACTGCTGGACGGTTATGCGCAGGTCAGCGGGTCGCGGCCGGATGAGGACGCGGTTCGCTGGTGGCAGATCTACCGCACGGCATGGTGGGGTATCGGTTGCGCCCAGATGGCGCAGCGACACCTGTCGGGCGAGGTCCGGTCGGTGGAACTCGCTGCCATCGGCCGGCGGGTCTGCGAGCAGGAGCACGACCTGTTGCTCGCCCTCGGTCACCCGGCCGACCCCGCTCCGACCGAGTTGACCGAACTGCCGTGGACCGAGTTGCACGGCAGACCGACCACCCCGGAACTCGTCGGTGCCGTCACCGAGTTCCTCCGCGCGTCCGTGATGACCGCCTCCGACCCGGCTCTCGCATTCCAGGCTCGGGTCGCCGCCAATGTGCTCGACATCGTCGAGCGTGAATTGACATACGGGGGTGTTCAGCAGCAACGTCGGCGGACTCGCCTCTCCGACCTCGGCTTCGACACCGAGGCCGAGTTGGCCCTGGCGATCCGCTCCGGGTCGATCGGTGCCGACGATCCGGCCGTGGTCACCGCCACACGCGCCGCTGTCACGGATCGTCTGATGGTGGCCAATCCCCGGTATCTGAACATGTAGGGCCTGCGTCGGGTAACGACACTGCCTGCAGTACGCGGTGGCGGCAGGGCTACTGCGGATGTACCCGAGGGGTCAGAAATCGTTGCGCCACAGCAAGAGCCGCAGTACCCGACCGTTCGCCCTCGCAGTAGACAACAAAGACCTTGCTGCCCGAGATGCCGACAAACCAGCCCGGACCCTGCGGGCCGTTGGTGCCCACGAGCGCTCGCATTCCGGACGCATTCGTCAGGTCGCTGGCATCACCCGTGGTCGCAGTGTCGCGCATGGCCTTGCCGACCGTGCCGAGCACCGCAGGATCTACGGTCCCGAGCTCTCCCCCGGAGACCCGGCCCGGTTGCCCCACGATGATGGACGGGGCGATCGAACTGCCGCGGGCTATCGCCACCCCGAGCGTCGCCATGTTCAGCGCGGACACGGTGAGGTCCTCGGAGCGGAAGGTCACCGGCTTGGCGTCGATGCCCTGCCCTCCGCCCTCGGGGCGGACACCCGGGATGGTGAAGTCCACGTCGAGGCCGAGTTGGGCCAGCAACGCGGCCGCCTTCGAATCATCGGATCCGGCAACCTCGTTGATGACCTTGGCGGCCGGGCCCAACGTCGTGCCCGCCGGGTACTGCCTGCCGATCGTGATGCCGTGTTCGGTGGCCAGGTCGTTGCGGGTGGACGCGCGGATCGCCCCGGTCTTGGCGTCGAGCACCAGGATGCTCGCCGGTTGTGCGACCTCGACAACGGCATCGAGGGCGTCCAACTGGGTGGTCGGGTCGATGGTGGTGGGCACGTTCGGACCGGCGGGCCCCTGCTCACCGGCGAGCTGCAGCGGCTTCTGGCCGGGCGCCAGCATCTGGACCGCCCATCCGGATGTGGCGTCGCGGATGGCCTGCCAGTAGTCGTGGACGCCGTCGAGTACCGGCGAGTCCAGTCGCCGGTCGATCAGGACCAGCTGCGGCACCTTCCGGATCGACACACCGGGCACCGACTTCGGGTCGCCGGCCAGCGCCACCATGTCCGACTCGCGTACGGACACGACGGTGACGGGCTGATTACCCGAATCGCGAAGCTGCTGGGTCATCACGGCCGGGGTGACCAGTGGCGCGAGCGGGGCGATGATCCCGGCAAGTGCCGTGGTCGCCGCCCCCAGATTACGGGTGGCGCCGGGATCGAGAACGATCTCGTTGATCGTCTGCAGGTTGAGCATCGGCTTGCCGGAGCGGTCGAGTACCACCGGGGAGGGCCGTGCGTCGGTGCGGATGTTCCGGAGGCTTCCCCCGGCGGGCATGTCGTCGGCGAGTAGTTCGGGTTGCCAGTTCACCCTCCAGCCGAGGGACAGCTTGCGCGCCGAGCCGGCCGTCTTCGTGGTGAACTCGCGCTCGTTGCCGAGTTGCCAGGTGGTCTCGAGGTCGAAGGTCGCGGTGCCGTCGGTGTACTCCTGGGCGTGCCCCACCTTCACGTCGACCTTCTGTGCCGACATCCCCGTGAGGGTGGCTTGCAGCGCGGTGCCCGCCGGTCCCGGCGCCGATGTGAACCCGGCCGCAGCCGCCGAATCCTGGTCTTCCATCGCGGCGGCGAACCGGTTCAGCATCGCGGCGGCGCCGGTGTCGAGTTCCTTGCCGAAGGCGCCACAAGACGTGGCGGCAAGCGCACAGACGAGCGCAAGAACTGCAATGGCCGCGGAACGGCCGGGGGAACGACGCATAGTCACAATTTTCACTCCTGTAACAGGGTGAATGGCACCAATGTAGTTTCCGACTTGCTTACGAGACCGTCACAATCGAGTAACTACCCTTAAAACAGCTGCTTTTCGGCCCTATTCGTCCACCTTTGCGACGACGACCGAGCAGGCGGAAGATAGTTGGGGTGAGTCTCCATCAACTGGTCCGCGCTGCCGACCGACCCACCACCCGCATCGACTGGCTCGATTCGAGGCACAGCTTTTCGTTCGGCGACAACTACGACCCGGGCAACACACATCACGGGGTGCTGCTGGTGAACAACGACGACCGCGTCGCCCCGCAGCAGGGCTTCGACACCCATCCTCATCGGGACATGGAAATCGTCACGTGGGTGCTGTCGGGGTCGCTGGTGCATCAGGACTCGATGGGCCATTCCGGCGTCATCTACCCGGGGCTCGCCCAGCGGATGAGTGCGGGCACCGGTATCCGGCATTCCGAACGCAACGACAACTGGCAGCTACACCAGGGAACCGGCGCCGATCCTGTGCACTTCGTGCAGATGTGGGTGCTTCCCGACGAGCCCGGCATCGAGCCCGGCTACGACCAACTCGACATCGGCGATCAGTTGCAGTCGGGCGGGCTCGTCACCGTGGCGTCGGGTATGCCGAAGTACGACTCGGCGATCCGGATCGCGAACCGCTCGGCTGCCCTGCACGTGGCGCGGCTCTCGGCCGGCGAATCGATCACCTTGCCGGACCTCCCGTGGGGCCACGTCTTCGTGGCGTCGGGGTCTGTAGATCTCGAATCCACCGGCCAGGCGCACGCCGGCGACGCAGTCCGGATCACCGATGGCGGCGGTGAGAGACTCACCGCCGACACCGACGCCGAAGTCCTCATCTGGGAGATGCACACGGCTTTGGGGCGGTGACCTGGAGGTTTGCACCGCCCGCGAGCACGACGCACCACCCTGTCATCATCGGCGCCAACCTCCCGCACGTGTTTGTTCCTCACGCCCATGTTTGAACACGGGCGCGAGGCACAAAGCCGTGCGCCAGCAAGACAATTCCCCGAATGCTCACCGCCGTGGCACCGCCCGGCAGACGGCCCGCGTGCTCTGGACAGAGGAGCGAGGGAGCGCAGCGACCGAGTCGACGAAGGAAGAGCACGCGACACAGGCCGTCTGCCCGCGAGCGAAGCGAGCCCATTACACAGCCGCCGCCTTCACCGCGTGACTGACCTCCGACCTCAATGCGTTGTACTCGGAGGAACTCCTGAGTGCTTCGACGTCGACGTCGCCTCGCGGTAGATCGACCTCGATGTCGAGTGCTATCCGGCCCGGACGCCTGGTCAACACCACGATCCGGGACCCGAGGAACACTGCTTCCTCGGCACTGTGGGTGACGAACACCGAGGTACGGCCGGTTTCGGTGCTCACCGCACGCACGTCTTCTTGCAAACGCTCCCGCGTGAGAGCGTCGAGCGCGGCAAACGGCTCATCGAGAAGGAACAGCGGGTTCTCAGCGGCCAGCGCGCGGGCGATGGCCACCCGCTGTTGTTGTCCGCCCGAGATCTCCCAGATCCGCCGATCGGCGGTGCCCTCCAGACCGACCCGTTCCAGTAGCTGGTCCCGTCGGCCGGGCCGGTCCGACTTGGCGACACCGGCGTATCTCAGCGCCAGGTCCACGTTGCCGCCGACGGTTCGCCAGGGAAAGAGGCGCGGTTGCTGGAACACGACGCCCGCCGAGTCGCCCGGGGTCGGTGGTCGGCCCAGCACATCGACGCGACCTTCGGTGGGCCTCTCGAATCCCGCGATCAGCCGCAGAAGGGTGCTCTTGCCACACCCCGAGGCCCCGACGAGGACGAGGAACTCCCCGGCCGGGACATCGAGGGAGACCGGACCAACCGCGGTGACGGTGTCCGAACCCTTGCCGTAGCGGTGCGAGACGTTGTCGAGACGGATCGCACCCGACGTCGAGGCGTCACTGTGCGAAGGCACCGGGCAAACCTTCGACGTAGATCGCCTGCTGCAGTTGCTCGAGGGTGGGCGCCTTGTCGATCTGCTTCTGCTCCACCAGGAACTCTGCGGCACTGAGCAGGTTGTTGGCGAGGTTGCCGACAGCCCCCGGGGTGCCGAGCCACTGCGGCGACGCTATCGATTCCGGGGTCAGGTACACACCCTGCTTCAACTGACCGAGTGCCTCATCGGCGCTGATCCCCAGTTCGGGTGCGATGAACCCGGCTGCTGCGGCGGGATCGGACTTGATGAGTTCGAGAGCGCGGGCCTGCACCTTGCGCCATGCGTTGACCGCTTCCGGGTCACTCTCGATCAGTTTGTTCGACACCACGCCGAGATCCAGTGTGGGATTGCCTGATTCACCGATGGCCCGGCTGGTGACCAGATCTTTGCCGGTCTTGCGCAGCTCGTCGAGCGTCGGCAGCCAGGTGTAGGCGGCGTCGATGTCGCCGCGTTCCCAGGCCGCCAGGATCGCCTGGGGCTGCAGGTCGACGATCTTGACGTCGCTCGCTTTGAGACCGGCCTGCTCGAGTGCGACCAGCAGACTGTAGTGAGCTGTGGATGCGAGCGCGGTTCCGATGGTCTTGCCGCGCAGATCGGCGACGCTGTTGATGTTCGTGCCGTTCCGGGCGACGAGCGCCTCGTTGTCACCGGCGACATCCAGGACGAACGCGACCTTGTATCCGATCGGCGAGGCACCGGAGAGTCCACGGGCCACCGGACTCGAACCGATTGCGCCGATGTCGATCGAGTTGCCGATGAAGGCCTGGTTGATGGTGGCTCCGGACTCGAACTTCGTCCATTTGATGGTGTGGTCTGGCAGCGCTTGCTCGAGCCATTTCTGGTTCTTGACGATGAGGTCGCCGCTGGGGAAGGCCTGATATCCGATGGTGATGGTCTTGCCGCTGTCGCTGTCGTCGGAGCAGGCGGCGAGGCCGAGCGTCAGGGTCAGCGCCGCGAGCGCGGCGACCACGGTTGTCCATCGTCGACGCAGGCGTCCGGGCAGGGCTGTATCGCTCATGTTCGTTCGGGTTCTTTCTCTCTGTGGGACTTGCTGTATGGAGTTCAGGTGGCGTCGGTCAGGCGCGACCACGCCAGGGCACGGTCTTGCGCTCGATGAGTTGCAGCAGACCGTCGATGATGAGCCCCGAGGTCCCGATCGCGACGATGCCCACCAGCACCACCGGAGTGTTGTTGTAATTGGCGGCATCTCGCACCATCCCGCCGATTCCCGGCAGACCGTTGACCAACTCGGCCGCGACCAACGATGAGTAGGCGACGCCGACAGCGAGACGGATCCCGGTGAAGGTCTCCGGCAATGCCGACGGCACCACCACATCCTTGATCACATCGAACTTGCTGCCGCCCAGCGCTTTTGCTGCTTCGGTGAGGCTTTGGGGTGCTGCCAGCACTGCAGATGTGGTGGCGACGGCCACGGGAGGGAACGCAGCGATGGCCAGCAAGGTGATCTTGGGTTCTTCGTTGATGCCCAGCCAGATGATGAGCAGGGAGAAGTAGGCCAGCGGCGGCAGGGTGCGCAGGAACGTGATCCACGGTTCGAAGACCGCGCGGACCTTGCCGAACGTGCCCATCAGCAAGCCGAAGGCGATACCGACGGCGATGCCGATCACGGTGCCGTACGCGATTCGTTCGAGGCTGATCAGGAGGTGCTCGTATAGGTATTTGCCGGCGTAGCCCCGCACCCCGTCGTTGGTCGTCGAGGTCTGGACGAAGGCATCCCATACCGCACTCGGGGCCGGAACCAGGGTCTCGTTCCAGATCTTCAGGCTCACCACGAGCTGCCACAGCGCGATGAAGATGATCAGCGACAGAACCGGCAAGCCGATGCGCGACAACACCTTCGAGCTGCGCCGCCCACGGGGCGACGATGCCGGAGTGATGGCCCGGTCGCCGTCCTGATCGGTCGGTTCGGAGATGGCTGGCACTACTGACACTGCAAAACCCCTGGTGACATGGAGGCTCGTATCGAGCGGAAGACGATTGATCCCCGAGGCGGCCGGGGGGCGCCGAAGAATCGATCAAGTGGGACGGGAGAACGTGCTCAGGCACCGGCCGACAAGCCGCAACCGAGCTCGAACATGGCTATCGACAACAGCTCTGGGCGCCGACGCGGCACAGATCCACCGCAAGCCGTCGCACCAGGGTCGTCGTGAACACTGCGCCACAGTAGCCCCGCCGACATCGGGCAGGACGAGATACAGTTCGCCCGCTCGCAACTCTTTACGCCCTGGCGGGCATGTAGTAGGCCCGACATCGGCCGACGACGGCTCTCAAGTGGTCCACACTCGGCATCACAGGCGGTGAGCGGGGGTGTGTCCGCAATTGCGACTCGACCGCGGGGCGTGTGGCGATGGATCGCATCTTCATGCTAAAAAATCTTTAGCTCCAGATAGTGGGCCTCAGTTAGCCGCCAACCTGCAACACAGCGCGACGGTTCTACAAACCTGTCCGCATGTTGGCCGAGGAGCTTCTACATGGAAAACAACCCCACCGATGGCCAGTCCGTCGAACACGTCCTGGGTGGCACCCCCCACACGGTGGGTAGTTTCCGCTTCTATGCGAGAGACCAGCGTTGGGAGTGGTCCGATGAGGTCGCCGCGATTCACGGGTACCGTCCCGGCGAGGTGAATCCCACCACGCAGTTCCTGCTCGACCACAAACATCCCGACGACCGCGAGCGGGTCGCCCAGGCCATCGATGGCCTGGTCCGGGACGGACGACCCTTCAGCAGCCGTCACCGCATCATCGACCGCGAGGGCCGGGTTCGGCACGTGCTGGTCATCGGCGACCAGATGCTCGACGAGTCGGGCGCCGTGACCGGCACCGAGGGCTTCTACGTCGATCTCTCCGACAGTCACGACAACGAGCTCAAAGAGACGATGGATGCGGCGGTCAAGAACTTCGCAGCATCACGGGCCGTGATCGAGCAGGCGAAGGGCATGTTGATGCTGGTCTACGGCATCCCGGCCGACCGGGCTTTCGACGTGCTCACCTGGCGCTCCCAGCAGACGAACACAAAATTGCGCACCCTGGCACAGAACATCGTCGCTGCTGCCTCGGGCACGGTGAGCATCGACGACACGGCTCGCCAGAGCTTCGACCACCTGTTGCTCAATGCCCATCAGGACGCCGCACCGGCCGTCGGCTGACGAAAAGTGGCTCAAGTGCCAGGATGGTCTGGTGACTTCTTCCACCGATACCCCCTCCATCACCGCCGACGCGTCGGACCCCAGGTCCGGGATCGACCTCAGCTGGGTCGATGAATCGGTGCGACCGCAGGATGACCTGTTCGAGCACGTCAACGGGGCATGGTTGCGCGAGCACATCATCCCCGACGACCGTCCCGTCGACGGCGCGTTCCATGTGCTCCGCGACCGCGCCGAGGAGAACGTCCGCGACCTGATCACCGAGTGCGCGGAGAACGATCCGGCGCCGGGGAGCGACGCCCAGAAGATCGGCGACCTCTTCGCCAGTTTCATGGACGAGTCCCGCATCAACGAAGTGGGCATCTCGCCGATTCGCGGCGACCTCGACGATCTGGCCGCTGCCGCGGACCGCACCGAGCTCGCCCGCCTCGTCGGTGCGCAGCAACGCCGGGGCATCGGCGGGCTCTTCGGATACTACGTCGACACCGACGCCAAGCAATCCGATCGATACTTGATCCACATCACGCAGTCCGGGATCGGTCTGCCCGACGAGTCGTACTACCGCGAGGACAACCACGCCGAGACCGTGACCGCCTACCGCGCACACGTGGAGAAGATGTTTGCACTCGCCGGCTTCGACGACGCGGCAGCGCGTGCGGCAACGGTTGTGGATCTGGAGACGGCCATTGCTGCGCAGCACTGGGACGTGGTTCGTCGCCGCGACGCCGACCTGTCCTACAACCTGCGCTCCTTTGCCGAATTGACCGACCAGGCAGCAGGCTTCGACGTCGAATCCTGGATCTCGGGGCTGCACACCGAACCTGCGACCACGTTCGGCGAAGTGGTGGTCGGGCAGCCGACTTTCGTCGAAGGTGTGGCGGCGTTGTGGGCCGACCGCGACCTCGACGAGTGGAAGACATGGGCGCAGTGGCGTCTGTTGCATTCGGCATCGCCGTACCTGTCCGACGAGTTCGTCGCCGAGAACTTCGCCTTCTACGGCAAGACCCTGACCGGTTCGGAGGTGATCCGCGACCGCTGGAAGCGCGGGGTCGGGCTGGTGGAGCAGTGCCTGGGCTTCGCCGTCGGGAAACTGTATGTGGCCAAGCACTTCCCGCCCGAGGCCAAGGCCCGGATGGACGTCTTGATCGACAACCTCGTCAAAGCCTATCGCCGTAACATCAGCGACCTCGACTGGATGAGCCCGCAGACCCGCGAGAAGGCACTGGTCAAGCTCGAGAAGTTCACCCCGAAGATCGGTTATCCGGCGACCTGGCGCGACTACTCTTCGCTACGCATCGAACGGGACGACTTGTTCGGCAACATCGCTCGCGCTAGCGCTTACGAAGAAGACCGGGAGTTCGCGAAGATCGGCGCCCCGGTGGACCACGACGAGTGGTTCATGACCCCGCAGACGGTCAATGCCTACTACAACCCTGGCATGAACGAGATCGTCTTCCCCGCGGCCATCCTGCAACCGCCGTTCTTCGACCCCGAGGCCGACGATGCGGCGAACTACGGCGGCATCGGCGCGGTCATCGGTCACGAGATCGGGCACGGGTTCGACGATCAAGGTGCCAAGTACGACGGCGACGGCAACCTGGTCGACTGGTGGACCGACGACGATCGTGCCGAGTTCGGTACCCGCACACGCAAACTCATCGACCAGTACGGCAACTTCACCCCCAAGGGCCTCGACGAGAAGTACAAGGTCAACGGCGAGTTCACCATCGGCGAGAACATCGGCGACCTAGGCGGGCTGTCGATCTCGTTGGTGGCGTACCAGATCGCTTTGGACGGCAAGCCGGCCCCGGTGATCGACGGACTGACCGGTCTGCAGCGGGTGTTCTACGGGTGGGCTCAGGTCTGGCGCACCAAAACCCGTGAGGCCGAGGCCATCCGCCGGTTGTCGATCGACCCGCATTCACCGCCGGAGTTCCGCTGCAACGGGGTGATCAGCAACATCGACGCCTTCTACGAGGCCTTTGATGTCAGCCCCGATGACGGCCTGTATCTCGACGACGGGGACCGCGTCCGCATCTGGTGACCCCAGCATCCCCGCTTTTGGTGGGTTCCGGTGAGCGCGACCTGCGGGTTCACTCGCCCGAACCCACCAAGATCGGGGTCTACGGCGTGGTGAAGTCGGTGAGGCCGTCGGCGGGATCGACGGTTCCGCCGATGGTGTTCTGCACGATGACGGGTGCGCCCTTGGGTGCGTTCTCGAAGAACCAGCGGCCGTCCTCGGTGCTCACGTTGAGGCAACCGTGCGAGACATTGGTGTTGCCTTGCTGTCCCACCGACCAGGGCGCCGCATGCACGAAGATGCCGCTGTTGGAGATGCGCGTCGCGTACTCGACGTAGGTGCGGTAGCCGTCGGGCGAATCGACCGGCACCCCGTAGGTCGAGGAGTCCATGTACATGTCGGCGAATCGTTCGCCCACGGTGTAGATCCCGTTGGGTGTGGGGTTGTCGTTCGACCCCATCGACATCGGCATCGTGCGTACCGCCTCACCGTCGACGGCCACGGTGATGGTGTGGGTGTTGTCGTCGGCCGTGGCCACCCACGACTTGCCGATCGTGAAATTCGATGTGGCACTACCGGCTTCGACAGTCACCTCGGTGCCGGCGGGCCAGAATTCCTCAGGCTTCCACCGAACCTCTTTGTGGCCCACCCAGTAGAGGTGACCCTTCACTTCCGGACTGGTGGTGACGCGAATGGCCTTCTCGGCCGTCTTCTTGTCGTCGATGGCGTTTTGGAACCTGATCACCACGGGCTGCGCCACGCCGACGGTCTCACCGTCAGCGGGATCGAGCGTCGGTGTGGAGAAGTTCGCCCGGCCGAGTGGGCGGTCTTCGCTCGGCGAGGTACTCGGGCTCGTGCTGGGGGCCGATGGCGCGGAAACGCCCGGGACCTCGGGCCCACCGGGCCACAGGGGGTCGGCTCCGATCGGGGACGCAGAAAAGCCCACATACAGAACCGCCCCCGCCACGGCGACCGTCAGTCGGCCGAGGCCGCGACGGCTGGTTGCGTTGATCTGCATGTAATTCCTTCGGTTGATCCCCCCGCGCGCCAGAACGCCCAACATACTCGACAGGGTGTCCTTTGTTCAACGGCCACAACCGAATGCGAGAGTCGTCGTTCACATCGCCATCTCGCCACGTATTCCCACGTCGCAGCTATTTGCGGGGCAGTATGATCACGTCAGTCGAGACGCGGCAATTTGACATCGGAAAGTAGGCTTTCCCTGTCGTCGGGAAACGGCATTGCGAGGATGAGGTCACATGGAGTCACAACAGATCTACCCACCGTCCACCGCCTTGTCGGCTCAGATGGCCGACGTGGCGCGGCTTTTGCGGTCGGAGAGTAAAGACACCGAGTCCATTTTGCATGCTATCTCAAAGTCGGCCGTTGAGTCGGTTCCCGGCGCGGAGTACGCCAGCGTCACGCTCGTGACGGGCAAAGGCCAGGTCCAGACACCCGTGATGATCGGTGACCTGGCAGGCAAGTCGGACGAGTTGCAGCAGGAGCTCGGAGAAGGTCCCTGCATTCGCTCGGCCCTCAGCGAAGAAACCGTGCGCATCGACGACATGGCAACCGACTCCCGCTGGCCCGCATTCGCCGCCGGCGCCAACGAGCTCGGCATCAAGTCGATGATCTGCTTCTGCCTCTACATCGAGAACGAGAACTTCGGCGCCCTCAATCTGCACAGTTCGACGCCGAATGCGTTCGACGACGAGTCTGTATCGATCGGTTCACTGTTCGCCGCACACGCGGCGATCGCGTTCTCGGCTGTTCGCGAACGGGACCAGATCCGTGCCGCTCTCACCAACCGCGACATCATCGGTCAGGCCAAGGGCATGATCATGGAACGGTACGGACTCGACCCGGACGAGGCGTTCCGCCTGCTGGCACGACTGTCACAGGATGCCAACGTCAAGCTCGCGGAGGTCGCCCTTCAGGTGGTCACCGCCGGACCTGACGCCCACTGACCCAACAGCGGCGACCGGCCGCGCGACTCGACTCACCGACCCAGGAAGTCGAGCACCGCTCCTTCGAAGGCCTTCTTCGCCTCGATCATCACCCAGTGGCCGCAGTTCGGGAAGATGTGCAGTTCGGCGTTCGGGATCAGCCGCATGGGCACCATCGACATGTCCGGCGGACTCACCCGATCGTCGCGACCCCAGGTGAGCAGGGTCGGGCAGGACACCTTGTGCATCATGGACCAGTAGGGCGGCGTGTCCGATGCGGCCATGAATTGTTGCTGCATGGCGAAAGCTGCGGAGCCGTACATCATCTGCGCGGTCTCCTGTGCGTCCGGGTTGATGGCCGCTTCCCAGCGCTCCTCGATGAGCTCCTCGGTGATGAGCGCGGGGTCGTAGACCATGGCGGTCAGCCACCGCACCAGCTTGTCCCGGTCGGGCCCGTCGGTGAACTCCTGTAACAGCCGCAGTCCTTCGCTGGGGCTGGAGCTGAAGACGTTCGGGCCGACGCCCCCGATCGTCACGAGCTTGCTGACCCGCTCGGGCTTCTTGATGGCGAGGTTGACCCCGACCACACCACCCATGGAGTTCCCGATCACCGGCGCTGACTCGATACCGAGAGCGTCCATGAACCGGATGACCGACGATCCGGCGGTGAGCACGGGGTGCCCTTTGACCGCGTCGCTGACCCCGAAGCCCGGGAACTCGAGCACGTAGCAGTGATGGGTCTCGGCGAAGACGCCGATGTTGCCGCGGTAGTTGCGCCAGCCGGTGACACCCGGTCCCGAACCGTGCAGCAGGATCAGCGGCGGACCCGACCCCGCTTCGTGGTATCGCAGTACCCCTTGGTCGGTCTGCAGTTCCCTTTTGCTCTCTTCATATGTCACGTCCACCGCTCTAGATTAGAACGTGTTCCTGTTTCGGGGGAGCGCACGGTCAGTTCTCGTCGCGCCGGATCATCGCGTTGCGAGCGACTCGTCGATCGCATGGAGTTGGCGGACCTCCACCGAACGCAATACCGCGAGTGACGCCGTCACCGCCAGATCGCACGCCGCGTCGATTCCCGCGCCGGACACGATCACCGCGCGGTAGGCCACGTCCAGGCTCATCCCGAGGAGCAGCGAGGCCAGGGTGTCGGCACTGGCCTGCACCTGCACCCCTCGTTCGGCGTAGTTGGCCCGGAGTCGTTCCGCAATCCGCGGTTCCAGGGCTGCGAAGAGCCTGCGCCCGGGGACGTTGTCGTCGGCACGGTTGGTGAGCAGTACCCGGAAACCCTCGGGTTGTTTCCGGGCGTACTCGAACAGCGACTCGACCGAATACTTCGCCCGGTCACCGTAGGCCATGGTTTCACCCTTGTCGTACGCGGCGAACATCCACGCGGTCAGCGCATCCAGCTCCCGGTCGATGACTGCGTCCACGAGCCCGTCACGAGAACCGAAGTGCGCGTAGAGGGTCACCCGCGAGGTGCCACCGCGGTCGGCGATCATGTCCATCGTTGCGCGTTCGGCGCCGACGTCCGCGATCACCGACAGCGCGGCGTCGAGCAATTCGGAATCGGTGGGACGGTTCCGCGTGCTGCGGGCAGCGGCTTTCGCTGGGTTCGGCGCGGCAGGAGATCCACCACGCTTCTGGCTGCTCGCCTTCGGCACTGCCCCTCCTCCACGCGAATCTGACGCAGCATCCACCGAATCGGTGTCTAGTGCGTGGCCGCGACGTCGCCGTCGACCCGGCCGAAGTATGCCGCCTCCACCTTGTCTCGTTGTCCTCGGAGGTCACTTGCGGGCCCGGACAGTGCAACCCGGCCATGGTGCAGCACTATCGCCGAGTCGGCGATAGCGAGCGCGAGGTCGATGTGCTGCTCCACCAGGACCACTGCCATGTCCTGCTCGTCGGCGATGGTACGCAGACGGGGCAGCAGATCTTTCACCGCGATCGGCGACAGACCCAGGCTGAGTTCGTCGATGAGCAACACCTTCGGTCTGGCCAGGAGCGCCTTGGCCAGGGCCAGCATCTGCTGCTCCCCACCCGAGAGATTGCCGCAGCGCCGACCTTTGAGGGTTTTGAGCTTCGGGAAGTACTCGAAGACGTCACTCAGCTCGGCACCGTTCTTGCGTTTGGACAATCGGAGGTTGTCCGAGACCGTGAGCTTGTGGAACACACCACGGTTGTCCGGCACCATCGTCACCCCGCGGCGGGCGTTGCGCTCGACGCGTTTGTCCAGCGGCTGCCCGAGTGCGGTGACCTTGCCCGACAGCACGGGTAACGCACCGATCGTCGCGAGCAGGGTGGTGGTCTTTCCGGCGCCGTTGGGCCCGAGCAGCGCCAGTATCTCCCCCGCGCGCAAGCTGGCATTGAAATCGCGCACGGCCGGCACACCGCCGTATCCGACGTTGAGGCCCTCGATGGTCAGCACCGGGTCGCCGGATCCGGTTGTCGGGGCGCGCTTGTCGGTTCCGGCTGCATGCGCCCCGGCAGGGTGCGTCGCGGAAGACCCGGGCATCGGGGGTTCGGTCCCAGAAGGGTTGGTTTCAGATGGATTTGTCCCGGATGAATGTGTCCCAGATGAATGTGTCCCAGATGAATGTGTCACTGTGCCGTACCTTTCTGCAGTACAGGCGAAGCCGCGGACTGTCCGTTTTCGTCGATCTCTACTTCGGCCTCCACCTCGGCACTGCCCAGGTATGCCGACACGACCTTGGGGTCGTCGCGGATCTCCTGAGGGGGTCCCGCAGCGATGACTTTGCCGAAGTCGAGCACGTACAAGCGGTGGCACACATCGAGGACCAGTGACATGTCGTGGTCGATGAGCAGGACACCGATTCCGCTGGCGGCGATCCGGCGCAACTCGTTGCCGAAGTCTCGACTCTCATGGGTGTCCAGACCTGCGGCGGGCTCGTCGAGGAGCACCATGCTGGTGCCTCCGACGAGCGCCCGGGCCACACCGACCAACTTTTGCTGGCCCAGAGCCAGTTCACTCGGACGCTTGTCGGCGGCTTCGGTCAGACCCACCATCGCGAGCGCGTCGCCGATCGTGTCGGCGGGCGGCCTGGAGCCGGTGAGTACGTCGGTGACGAGCGCCTTGAGTCCCGGTTTCTGCACCGCGACCGCGAGGTTCTCCGCGACGGTCAGGTCGGCGAACAGCTCACCCGCCTGCCAGGTTCGGGCCATTCCTGTTCCCCGTCGCCGGTGTGGAGGGCGTCCGTCGATCCGGACGCCCGCCATCGACACCTCACCGGTCGACTTGGTGAAACCGGTGACGGCGTCGACGAAGGTCGTCTTGCCCGCGCCGTTCGGACCGATCAGTCCGACGATTTCGCCGGCGCCTACCTCGAGGGTGATGTTGTCATTGGCGACGACCCCGCCGTACCGCACCGACAGATTGCGGGCCTGCAGCAGTGCGCCCTGTGCTTCAGCCGACATGAGAGCTCGCTTTCGGTTCGGATGTTGCGACCGACGACGTGTCCGGTCCGGATGTGTTGTTGTTCCGGTTCTTCCCGGCCCTCGCCTTGATGTGGTCGACGGTCTCCCTGACGGCACCGACGACGCCGACGGGGTTCAGCACCGCCATCAGCAGCAGGCTGCCAGCGGCGATGATCTGGTAGTACTGACCGAAATCGATTGTCTGGGTGAGGAACACATACCCCACGCCCAAGGGGCCGATGATGCCGGCGATGAAGGCACCGGACACCGACGTGATCCCGCCGACGTAGGTCATCGCCAACAGGGTCAGCCCGATGATCACCGTGAACGACGCCGCCGACAGCTGTCCGCGGCTGTACCCGATGAGGCATCCACCCACCCCGGCCAGGAACGCCGAGAGGGCGAAGCCGAGCAATTTCGTTGCGGCGACATTGATTCCGACCGACGCGGCGGCCCGCTCATTCGAACGCACGGCCAGGAAGGCGCGTCCGGTGGCGCCTGCCATGAAACGCATCACGATGAGGGTCAGTACGGTAACCACCACGAGGACCATCATCGAGAACTCGATGGTCGTGAGTTCCGAACCTTGGCGCACCGACAGGTCCCAGCCGAACAATTTCGGATCGGAGATCAGGTTGCCTTCGAACGGGGTGATCGACGGGTTGTTGAACACGAAACTCTGGATCGCCAGCGCCGCCGCCAGCGTCACCACTGCGAGCTGGGCACCGCGAATGCGAAGGGCGGGAACGCCGACGACCACTCCGAGCGCGGTGGCGATCAGCGCCGAGAGCAGGATGCTCAGCGGGAACGGAACGCCCCAGTTCGTCGTCACCTTCGACAGGGCAAACCCTGCCGAACCCGCGAACGCCATGCTCGCCAGCGAGATCTGACCGAGATAGCCGGTCAGCAACACCAGCGACAGCGCAATCAGCGACAGGATCATCGACGTCACGATTCCGAAACGCCAACTGCCGGATGTCAACAGCACCGCCGCCACCACGGCACCGATCGTCAGCACAACAGGGATCGGACGGATCTTCGGAATGAAGACCGCAGGCATCTTGGCTTCACCGAGCGAGCCACGAGACGGGATCTTGCCGCCCAGCAGGAACAGCGCGATCACCACGACGATGAACGGCACGGCGTCGCCGACACCGGTCTGTGCCCATGTCGGCCACCACTCCAGGGTGCCGGCCCACAGGATGACGGCCTGGAACGCACCGAGCACAAGGCCTGCGACACAGGCGACCCCGAACGACGTCAGCCTTCCGACGAGTGCGACGGCTAGTGCCGGGATGATGTAGAACGTGTAGCTCGTCGCATCCAAGCCGATGGTGTACGCACCGAGCACCACGATGAGACCTGAGGCCGCACCGGTGATGACCCACACGATGGCGGCAAGCCGGTCGGGCGAGTACCCCGCGAGTCGTGCCGCGAGTTCGTCCTCGGAGCCGGCGCGGGTGGCCACCCCGAAGGTGGTCAGACTGAAGTAGGCCCAGAAGAGCAGCGCGATGATGATCGCCACGACTGCGAGCAGGAGGTCGCTGAGGTTGATGACGGCCCCGGCCAGCTCGAAGGTGGTCTGCGGCAGGATCGGCAGTGCCATCAGCGATTCGGTGTCGAATCGCAGGTCCACGAGCGCCTGGAGGAACAGCATGAGGCCGACCGACGCGACGACCTGCGCCAGCACCGGGGCGCGGCGCAGAGGCCGGAAGATGAGGTAGTGCGCGATCAGCGCCCACAGCGCAGCAGAGGCCACACCGATCACGATGGCGAGGACCATCGGCGTCGGACTGTCTTCACTGCCGAGGCTGATGCTCCCGATCGGGAGAACAAACGTTCCGTCGGTGCGCAGTGCGGCAACCACGTACACCGCCCACAGGGCGATGGAACCCTGCGCGAAGTTGATGACACCCGTGGCTGCGTAGATGCCCACCAGCGATGTGGCGAACACGGAGTAGACCGACCCGACCGCCAGGCCGAGGACGACGAATTGAAGGAATTGACTCATGGGTCGTTGCCCACCTCACTGTGTGGATCTGCGTGACAAGGCGAATATGCGCGTGATCAAGGCATCGAGGCCAGGGGGTGGATCACTCGAGTGTCTCGAGCGATCCACCCCCCAGTGGTTTGTGCTGTCGTGTAGCGGCTTCGACTAGCTGGCGCCCGGGATAGCTTGCAGTGCAGCCGGGTTGGGCTGGGTCAGTCCGCCGCCGACGGGCTCGGTCTTCTTGTCACCGACCACCTCGAAGACGAACATCTCGGTGGTGCAGTTCGGCGAGGTCGCCTTGCCACAGCTGAGCTTCGGGCCCAACCAGCTCTGGTAGTCGGTCACGCCCTTGAGTGCGGCGAGGATCGAAGGTCCGGTGTACTCGGCCGGCTTGGCGGTGTTCAGCGTCCGGGCGAAGTCGACGAACGTCGAGAAGGTGCCGTAGGCGTAGAAGCCGCCGGAGTCGCCTGCCTCATCCACGTACTTCTTGGTGATGTCCAGGTTCTCCTGCATCTCGGCCGGGGCCGAGTCCTTTGCCGGCTCGAGCCAGATCGGCGAGTAGGTCTGGGCGCCGACAGCCTGTGCACCCATCGTCTCGATGAACTCGGTGCATGCAGCGAGGAACATGGTGTTCTTGAAGCCGACGGACTTCAGCGACTGCGCGAGCTTGGTGCAGTTTGCGTCGGTCTGCGACGTCATCAGACCACCCGCATCGGGGTTACCGGAGTTGATCGTGGATGCAAGCGCGGTGTAGTTCGGGTTGGTCGGCGAGTAGTAGACGCTCTTCACGTCCAGGCCGAGCTGCTGGCCCAGCGGCATCAGGATGCGTTCGAATGTCTGCCGCGCGGCTGCGACGTCCACATTCGCCAGCGTCAGGGAGTTCTTTCCCTGCGCCTTGAGCGACTGCATCACGCCCACCAGGAAGGACGCCTGCGGGGGACCGAAGTAGACGCGGTTGTCTGCCGACGAACCGGTCACCGAATCGAATGGGATCTGGCCGACGAGTGGGATGTTCGCCGACTTGAGGATGGGAAGTGCAGCACTGGACGCGGCGTCGTAGCCGTCGATGACCGCGGAGACACCCGCCTGCACAAGCTGATTGGCGCAACCGATGGTCGACTCGGGCGCGGACACGTCCACCGCGCAACTGGTGACCTCGATCGGATGGCCGTCGACACCGCCGAGCGAATCGTTGATGTACTTGACCGCGGCCTTCTGGCCGACCTCTACTCCTGGCTGGGTGATCGGACCGTTCGATGGGTTGAGGAATCCGACCTTGATCGGGGTGCCCGTCGCCTTGGTACCGCTCTCCGACGGGGCGGCCGCAGTGGTGCCGCCTTCGTCGGACCCGCTGTCGTCGCTACAGGAGACGACGGAAAAGACACACGCCGCCGCGACAAACATTGCCGCCATCCGGCTGGTTCTCTTGCGCATTTCAATGCCTTTCCCGGCGGCATGTGGCCACGGCTGACAAGCCCGGGCCAGGCCCTCCGAGTTACACGGGATGTGCGCCGGATGCGAATGCATTCGGCGTGCCCAGTCCGGGGTGTGATCTGGGCCACTCGAAAAGTAGCCCTTGCCTTACAACGGTGTCAAGGTGAATTCAGGAGCAATTCGGGAGCAGAAATAGGCCTGTGGATAAACTGCGAACCCGCCCGAAATGCCCGACTCTGAGCTATAACCGTGCAGCTTGACGCGGTGCGCGCGGAGCGGCGCACTGGAAAGAGCTGGGTCGCCACATAAAATGTCACGGTGAGTTATTCACGTTTTGTGGCCATCGGCGACAGCCAGACCGAAGGAATGTGCGACGGTGACGATGTCACCGGATACCGCGGATGGGCCGACCGGCTCGCCGAACGCCTGTCCCGGGACAATCCCGATTTCCGCTACGCCAATCTCGCTGTGCGCGGACGCCGAACGCGCCAGATCCGGGATCAGCAGCTCTACCCCGCGCTCGCGATGGAACCGGACCTGATCGCCGCACCTCTCGGCATGAACGACGTGCTTGCCAGCACCGGACTCGCAGAGGTCCGCCGCGATCTCGACTTCATCTATCGTGAACTCGCCCGGACCTCGGCGACCGTGCTGATCTCCACCTATCCCAATATGGCCAGGACCGTTCCCATCGCGCGGCGGATCGAGTCACGACTCCTGGCGGTCAATCAGATGATGCGCGAGTTCGCCGACGGCTACGACTTCGTTCTTGTCGACCTCGTCAGCGCCCCAGTGCTTCTCGACCCGCGGTCCTGGTCACCCGATCGGTTGCACGCATCACCCTTCGGTCATGACCGGTTTGCGGCCGGCGCAGCGCATGCATTGAATCTCGCTGGTAGCGAACCTGATTGGGGCGCACCGCTGCCGCCACGCCCTCAGCTGACCGCAGCCCAGGTCATTGCTCGCGAAGCACTCTGGGCCCGAACGTTTTTCATTCCCTGGATCATCCGGCGCACGCGAGGTAGGTCACTTGGCGACGGATTGTCGCCCAAACGACCCGAGTTGGCCCCCGTCCGCCCACCCACCGGCGGGTACGACAACGGCCCGGCCCCCTTGCGGGAACCGGGCCGTGACGAGCTGAGCCGCTGACCTGTCGGTCAGCCCTCGATCACTCGGAGCGTCAGTACTTCTCGCCCTTGGCTGCCTTGTCGACGAGCGACTGCGGCGGCTCGAAATGCTTGCCGTACTTCGATGCCAGATCGCGTGAGCGGTCGACGAAGCCCTGCAGGCCACCCTCGTACTGGTTGATGTACTGGATCACGCCGCCGGTCCAGGCGGGGAATCCGATACCGAAGATCGAGCCGATGTTCGCGTCGGCCACGGTCTCCAGCACACCCTCGTCGAAGCACTTGACGGTCTCTAGGGCCTCGGCGAAGAGCATCCGCTCCTTCATGTCCTCGAAGGGGATCTCCTTGGTGCCCGAGTTGAACGCCTCACGCAGACCCGGCCAGATGCGGACGCGCTTGCCGTTCTCGTCGTACTCGTAGAAGCCCTTGCCGCCGGAGCGCCCGGGACGACCGAGGTCGTCGACCATCTTGTCCACCACCGCATTCGAACCGTGCTGGGGAACCGGCTTGCCCTCGTTCGCGAGTGCCTTCTCGGTTTCCTTGCGGATCTTCTGCGGCAAGGTGAGCGTGAGCTCGTCCATGAGCTGCAGCGGCGGGGCCGGGTAACCGGCCTGTGCGCCCGCCTGCTCGATGAACGTGGGCTCCACACCTTCGCCGACGGCCGCGATGGCCTCGTTGACGAACGTGCCGATGACACGCGAGGTGAAGAACCCACGGCTGTCGTTCACCACGATCGGGGTCTTGCGGATCTGCAGGGTGTAGTCGATGACCTTGGCCAGCACGGCGTCAGAGGTCTTGGCACCCTTGATGATCTCCACCAGCGGCATCTTGTCGACCGGCGAGAAGAAGTGGATTCCGATGAAGTCCTCGGACCGCTTCACGCCTTCGGCGAGACTGGTGATGGGCAACGTGGAGGTGTTGGATCCGAGGATCGCGTCGGGCTCGACGATGTCCTCGATCTCCTGGAACACCTGGTGCTTGACCTCGACCGACTCGAAGGCAGCCTCGATCACCAGGTCGACACCCTTGAAGTCGGCCGCATCGGTGGTCGGGGTGATGCGGGCGAGCAGCGCGTCGGACTTCTCCTGGGTGGTCTTCCCACGTGAGAGCGCCTTTTCCTCCAGCTTGACCGAGTAGTTCTTGCCCTTTTCGGCGGCCTCGATGTTGATGTCCTTGAGGACGACCTCGATGCCGGCCTTGGCCGAGACATACGCGATGGCAGCACCCATCATGCCGGCGCCGATGACACCGACCTTCTTGGCGGTGTACTTCTCGAAGCCCTCGGGACGGGATGCGCCACCGTTGATGGCCTGCAGGTCGAAGAAGAACGCCTTGATCATGTTCTGTGCGACCTGGCCGGTCACCAGCGACACGAAGTAGCGCGTCTCCACGATGTCCGCGGTGTCGACGTCGACGTAGGCGCCCTCGATCGCGGCAGCCATGATGGCACGCGGCGCCGGCATCGGGGCACCCTTGAGCTGCTTGCGCAGGAGGGCGGGCATGGCCGGGAGCATCTGGGCCAGCGACGGGCTGGTCGGTGAGCCGCCCGGCATCTTGTAGCCCTTTGTGTCCCACGGCTGTGCCGCTTCGGGATTCGCCGAGATCCACGCCTTCGCAGCGGGGATCAGTTCGTCGACCGAACCGACGACCTCATCCACGAGACCGGTTTCCTTCGCCTTGGTGGCGTTGAAACTCGGACCCTGCAGCAGCACGTTCATCAACGCGTTCTGGAGGCCGAGGAGACGTACCGTACGGACCACGCCACCGCCGCCGGGCAGCAGACCCAGGGTGACCTCGGGCAGACCGATCTTGATGCCCTTGACGTCGGCGGCGATGCGGTAATGGGTGTGCAGCGCGATCTCGAGGCCGCCACCGAGTGCGGCACCGTTGATGGCCGCGACCACGGGCTTGCCGAGGGTCTCGAGCCGGCGCAGCACCGCCTTCATCCCGTTGGTGTGGTTGGTGATCTGGGTGGCCAGCTCAGCCTTGTCCGCACCTTTACGGTCGGACGTCATGTCCTTGAGGTCGCCGCCGGCGAAGAAGGTCTTCTTCGCCGAGGTCAGCACAACACCGGTGATGCTGTCTTTTTCGGCCTCGAGGCGGTCGACGGTCGCGGCCATCGACGAGGTGTAGAGGTCGTTCATCGTGTTGGCGCCCTGGTTCGGGTCGTCCATGGTGAGCACAACGACGCCGTCGCCGTCCTGCTCCCAGCCGATCATGTTGTCAGTCATAGGTATTCAAAGCTCTTTCTGGCGAAGGGGGAAGAAGTCCGGAAGGTCAGACACGCTCGATGATGGTGGCAACACCCATGCCGCCACCGATGCACAGGGTGATCAGGCCGTAGCGGCCGCCGGTGCGCTCGAGCTCGTCGAGCACGGTGCCCACCAGCATTGCGCCGGTTGCGCCGAGCGGGTGGCCCATCGCGATGGCACCGCCGTTGACGTTGGTCTTCTCGTGCGGGATCTTCAGATCCTTGAGCCACTTCATGACAACCGAGGCGAACGCCTCGTTCAGCTCGAACACGTCGATGTCCTCGACGGTGAGTCCGGCCTTCTTGAGTACCAGCTCGGTGGCCGGGGTGGGTCCGGTGAGCATGATCGTGGGGTCGCTGCCGGTCTGCGCGGTGGCCACGACGCGGGCGCGCGGGGTGAGGCCGGCGCGCTTGCCTGCCTCTTCGCTGCCGACCAGCACCAGAGCTGAACCGTCGACGATGCCGGACGAGTTGCCGCCGGTGTGAACGTGATTGATTTTCTCCACGTTGACGTACTTCTGCAGCGCCACGTCATCGAAGCCGGTCATCGCGGCCAGGCCCTCGAAGGCCGACTTCAGCTTGCCCAGGCTCTCGACGGTGCTGCCGGGACGACGGTGCTCGTCGTGGTCGAGCAGCGTGACGCCGTTGATGTCCTTGACCGGCACAACCGACTTGGCGAAGTATCCGCCCGACCATGCGGCCTCGGCGCGCGCCTGCGACTCGGCGGCGTACGCGTCGACGTCTTCACGGGAGAAGCCTTCGATGGTGGCGATCAGGTCTGCGCCGATGCCCTGCGGGGCGATGTAGAGGTCGTATGCCGTGGCGGGGTCGGTGAACATCGCGCCACCGTCGCTGCCCATGGGCACGCGCGACATGGACTCGACGCCGCCGGCGATGACGAGGTTGTCCCAGCCCGATGCGACCTTCTGGGCCGCGAGGTTGGTGGCTTCGAGGCCGGAGGCGCAGAAGCGGTTGATCTGGGTGCCCGGCACGGTGTCCGGCAGTCCTGCCACGAGGGCGGCGGTACGCGGGATGACCGCACCCTGCTCGCCGACGGGGGAAACCACACCGAGGACCACGTCGTCGATGTCGGCGGGATCCATGTCCGGGAAGCGGACCTTGAGTTCGTTGATGAGGCCGACGATGAGGTCGACGGGCTTCACGCTGTGCAGCGAGCCCTTACGCTGCTTGCCACGAGGCGTACGAATGGCCTCGTAGATGTATGCATCAGTCACGCTGAGGTTTCCTTTCAAATGAACTGCGATGTTCGCGGGCGCTCGCCTCGCTGATATTCCTCCAGCTACATGAGGCTAACGCGCTGTAACTTATTTGACCATACCCCGAGTACAGAGCAGCATTCAATAGCGCCTTCATGAGCTAGGGTGGATTCACAATGTCCACCAACCCCGACGTCACGCCCGTCTCGCGCCCCCAGCGCCAGAGTCGGCCCGCCGATCGCAAGCGCCAGCTGGTCGACCGCGCGGCCGAACTGTTCCTGGCGCGCGGGTACGACCACGTCTCGGTGGCGGACATCGCCAAGGCCGCGGGTGTCACGGGCCCCTCCATCTACCGTCATTTCGCCGACAAACAGGCGATCCTGTTCGCCGCGGTGATGTCGGGCGTCGAGGACATCGAGCAATGCACCGACGCCGCACTCTCCCCCGCGGCGGACGGCCAGATCCCGATCGGCAAGGCCATCGAGAAGCTGTGTGCGCTCGGGGTAACCAATCCGAACTCGGCAGCGCTCTGGCGTTGGTCCACCGCCCACCTGACCCCAGAACAGAACGACGAGGTCGCCCGGCGCACACGCACGGTGCTGCACCGGTGGTCGGGGGCGGTCTTCGGTCACCGCACCGACCTGTCCCCACGTGATGTCGACCAACTGGCGTGGACCATCCTCAGCGTCAACGGCAGTGTGTCCGTGCACCGCACCCGCATCTCGAACTCACGCGCCATCGCACGCCTGGTGACGCTTGTCGGCCGGGTGGTGGAGATGACCCCCGATCACGCGACCGCGATCGCACCGCTGCCTGCGGGTCTCGCCGAGCCCGCCGGCCGACGCGACGAGATCCTCGACGCGGCTGCCGAACTGTTCCAGCGGCGCGGGTTCGCCACAGTGGGTGTCGATGAGATCGGCGAGGCCGTGGGTATCACCGGACCCAGTGTCTACAAGCACTTTTCGAGCAAACAAGCGATTCTGATCGCGATCAGCCAGCGCAGCGCCAACCGCCTCGAGGCCAGCGCGATCGCCGTGTACTCGGTGGCCGAGAACCCCGCAGCCCTTCTCTCCCTGCTCGTCGATTCCTACATCCAGGTCCTCACGTCCACTCCGGACCTGTCGGTCTCGTTCAACAGCCGGAGCGTCCTCGAAGGTTTCGACAATGGCGAACTCATCCTCTACCAACGCCGGTACGTGGCACGATGGGTGAACCTGGTCGAGCAGATCGAGACCGACCTTCCAGGCCCGGAGGCCGCACTGACCGTGCACGCAGCACTGACCATCGCCAATGACGCCATGCGCCTGCGTCGCAACTGGACTCGACCCGAGATGCCTGCGTTGCTCGCGTACCTGATGAAAGGCGTACTGGGCCTGCCCTTGGTTCCGGCAACCGATCCCTCTCGGACGCCGGTGTCATGACCGACGAGTCGGATGTCTCCGCCGAAGCGATCGAATCGCTGCTGCTCGGCGGTAAGCGACTGTTCACCCGTGAAGACGTCACCGCCGCACTCAACATCCCGACCGAGTTCGCCGACCGGGTGTGGACCGCTTTCGGGTTCGCCATGGACAAGACCGACGAACCCCTCTTCACCGCCGACGACGTCCAGGCCTTACAACTCGTCCACGGCCTCGACGAGGCACAGCCCGAGGCCTTCGAGATCGGGATGGCACGTGCTCTCGGCCAGACGATGTCCCGGCTGGCCGAATGGCAGGCACACCACATCGCCGAACGGATGCGGGCCGCCGACAGTCCGGACCTCGCCCAGATGCTCCAGGCAGTCCAGCGGGTGCAGATCCTGATCTGGCGCCGCCACCTGTCTGCCGCACTGCAGAATGCGCTCTCGATGAGTGAGGGCGAAAATCGCACCATGGCAATCGGTTTCGTCGACATCGTCGGCTACACCAGCCTCTCACGCAAGATCGGGATGGAAGAACTCGACGATCTCCTCGAGACGTTCGAGACGAACGCGTTCGAGGTCATCAACTCGCGCGGTGGTCACGTGGTCAAGACGCTCGGCGATGCGGTGATGTTCTCCACCGAGGATCCGGTGGCGGGCGCCGAGATCGCCGTTGCCTTACAACACCTCTCGGCCGAACACGCCCTGCCGCCGCTACGGGTGGGTGTTGCCCTCGGAACCGTGTTGACACGACTCGGCGACGTCTTCGGCGAGCCGGTGAACATCGCCGCACGCCTCACCAGCTCGGCGCGCCCGGGCACCGTACTCACCGACACGACGTTCGCGAACGCCGTCGAGGACGAGCGGTTCTTCTTCAAGTCCGTCGGCCCGCTCAACGTGCGGGGCTACAAGCGGTTACGTGCGCGCAGCCTGGAACCGAACCGGAAACCGGCAAACATCACCGAGTCCTGATCGTTCGACGGTTCGCGACGTCGCCGCCTTCACTTGGACAGGACTGCCTTGAGGAACGTCTTGGTCCGTTCCTGCTGGGGATTGGTGAAGATGTCGACAGGGTCGCCCTCTTCCACGATCTTGCCCGCGTCGAACACCAGGACGCGGTCGGCCACATCGCGGGCGAAACCCATCTCATGGGTCACGATCAACATCGTGATCTCCGTCGTCTCGGCGATCGTGCGAAGCACCCCGAGCACATCGGCCACCAGTTCGGGATCGAGCGCCGAGGTCACCTCGTCGAGCAGCAAGACGTCGGGATCCATGGCCAGTGCGCGCGCGATCGCCACACGCTGCTGCTGACCGCCGGAGAGCTTTGTCGGGTGGGCGTCCTCCTTGTCCGACAGTCCTACGGTCTCGAGCAGTTCGCGCGCCCTGCTGGTCGCTTCCGATTTGCTCAGGCCCAGCACATGGATCGGGGCCTCGGTGATGTTCTGCAGCACAGTCATGTTGGGGAACAGGTTGAAATGCTGGAACACCATGCCGATCTTGGCGCGCACCACACGCAGGTGCTTCTCGGACGCACGAACCAGCTTGTCCCCCTTGTATTGGTGGGTCAGCGGTGCGCCGTCGACCCAGATCACTCCGCCGTCCAGCGTCTCCAGGGTCATCAGCAACCTGAGGATGGTCGTCTTGCCGGAGCCACTGGGGCCGATCAGGGCCACCCGTTCGCCTCGGGTGACCCGGAAGTCGAGATGGTCGAGCACCACATGGTCGCCGTATTTCTTGACGACCTTGTCGAACAGGATCATCGGTGTGTTGTTGTCGCGCGCCGAGCCCGACGTGCCCTCAGTAGGCAAGGTGCTTCTCCAGTCTTCTGATCAGGACGGATGTGGGGTAACTGGCGATGAGGAAGATGACCCCGGCCATGGTGATCGGTTCGAGGTACTGAAAGGTCTTGGCGCCGTATTGCTGCGCCGCGGTGACCATCTCGACCACCGTGATGGCGAAGAGGAACGGGGTGTCCTTGAACATCGAGATCGCGTAGTTCCCCAGTGCGGGTGTGGTCTTGCGGATCGCCTGTGGCAACACCACAGCCCGCCACTTGCGCACCGTCGGCAGCGACAGTGCGTGCGCTGCCTCCCACTGGCCCGGTGGTACCGCGTCGATCCCCGCGCGATAGACCTCGGCCATGTAGGTGGAGTAGTGGATACCGAGTACAACGATGCCGATCTGCAACGCCGAGAACTGCGGCAGCAGGTAATAGGCGAACAGCAGTTGCACCACGAGTGGCGTGAGCCGGATGAACTCGGTGACCATGCGCAACGGAACCGTCACCGCTTTGGGAGCACTGTGCCGCACCACCGCAATGACCAATCCCAACACCGCCGCGATCATGAAGCCCAGCACGGTGGCCAGCAACGTGATCCGGAACCCTTCGAGCAGCACCGGCAGCGAGTCGAACGCCCGCTCCCAGCTCCATTGCGCATTCATCGGCCCACCCCGATGCTCTCGCCGGGCCGCTCAGGGCGCAGCCGCAGAACCTCGCGCATCGACGGGCCCGCCCCGAGACGCGACTTCGCGCGGACCTCCAGCAAGTTCATCACCAGCGTCAGCACGTAGGCGATGCAGAAATACAGAACCAGACCGATCCCGAACGCGAACACCGTGTCTCCGGTCCCTCGTCGAAGCTGCTCGATCTGATACGTGAGATCCTGCAGCAGAACGAAACTGGCCAGCGCGCTACCCTTCAGCAACTGGATCAGCAGGTTGTTCAGCGGCGGCAACATCTGGACCCAGGCCTGCGGGAAGATGATGCGGTGCAGCCGCTGCCACGGTGAGAAGTTGAGCGCCACAGCGCCTTCCCACTGGGTGGCAGGTACCGCCGCAATGGATCCACGGACCACTTCGGCGCCGTACGCGCCATAGTTCAGGCCCAAGGCGAGAATCCCACAGAACATCGCTTCGAGCTGGAACCCGAGCAGTGGCAACACGTAGAAGAGCCAGAACAACTGGACCAGCAGGGAGGTGCCTCGAAAGAACTCCACAATGGCGCGGGATACACCCCTGACCAGCACGTACTTGTTCCCCGCGGCAAGACCGAGGAGGAGGGCCAGCACAAAGGCAAGCGCAGCGCCGCCGACCGTCAGGTAGATCGTCGTGAGGATGCCTTCCTGGATGCGAGGCCATGCATCCAGGAAGGTGTCGAAGTTCTCACCCACGGAGGGATACCGCTCCGGTGGGGGTCAAACGCCCTCACACAGTTGGGCAGTGGTCAGGTTGGGATCGGGCAATTCTTCTTCTGTGAAGCCGAACTCGCCGACCAGATCCAGATACTTCTGCGGATCCGACGTGATCTTCGCCAGTTCGGCGTTGTACGCCTCGAGCAACTCTTTGTCATCGGTGCGGAACACCGTGGCTCCGGCGCCCACCTGCGGCTTTCCGTCGATGTTCGCCACGAAGGACTCGGTGACGTCGACCGGCGCGCCCGGGTTGTTGGTCTTCATCCAGTTGAGCGAGATGGCGGTCAGCGCAAAGACGTCCGCCCGACCCGACGTGACGGCATCCATTCCGTCCTGCGGCGTGGCCACCTGCGTGCTCTCGATCCCCAGGGACTCGGCGTAATCCGACTCGACCGCACCGGTCATTGTGGCCAATCGGGCGCCGCTGTCTTTCACCGACTGCATGTCTTTGAGCGCCTTGGGATTGCCCTGCGTGACCATCAATGCGGTGGTGTAGTTGAACTCGGGATCGCCGAACGCGGCCTGCTCGCAGCGTTGCGGCAAGATCGACATGCCGGCGCTCACGACATCAAACCGATTGGCCTGCAATCCGGGTATGAGAGAACCGAAATCGGCGTTCACGCCCTCGACGGTCTCGATTCCGAGGTTGCCGAAGATCTCTCGGTGCAGTGCCACGGTGGCACCGGTCAGATTGCCGTCCTGCTCGAACGAGTAGGGCGCCTCACCCGCGAACCCCACGGTGACAACACCCTTGTCCTTGAGTTCCTGCAGGTGGTTCGAGTCGTCACCGGAATCGGTCGACGTGCACGCCGCCATGGTTCCCGCAGTGAGGGTGACCACGGCGAATGTGATTGCACACCTACTGGTTACACGCTTGCTCAACACGTTCAACGCCATCTGCCTGGCCTTCCGCTCACTGTCGGGTGCGCAGACAGGCAGTCGCCGACACGCAGGTACCCTCCCCGCCGACGAACGCCATGCCACCCACCCGGCTACTGCAGTCTCATCGTTCTCTCCGGTCGAGTGAACGTAACACCTTTCGATGCATCACCGATGAGTGTCGGGATATTCTGATGCCCGAGAATCGGTGTGGGCGCATCTAGGCCATCGGCAAGCGACCACCGAACACTCAAGCTGCCGGAAACCAATTCATTACCAACGCGAAAGAGTGAGCGTTTCAGTGCCGACTCTCGTACACGGTCACTTCACTCGCCTTGATCACCAGGAACACCTCGTCGTCGGCAACGAGTCCCAACTCGGTGACGGCCGACCAGGTGACGGTCGCGGTGAGGACCGTCCCGTCAGCAACCCGGGCGTCGATCCGCGCGAGATCGCCCTGCGGAACGAGTTGCACAACAACGGCCTTCACGGCGTTACGCGGGCTGCCGCTGGGCCGCTCGCGATAGACGGCGACAGCGCGCGGCGAAAAGGCCGCCATCACAGCACTTCCCGGTGCAATCGGCGCGTCGAGCAATCCGGAGACCGCAAAGCCGGCGGCTTCCAGGACGTCACCGTTCCAGACTCCGCTCACCAGGTTGAGTCCGGCGAGTTGCGCCGAGAACTGGTTGATCGGGCTGGCCAGCAAGTCACGGACGGGGCCACGCGCCACGACCCTGCCCTCGGCCAAGATGATCGCCGAGTCGGCGAGCGTCACGGCGTCAGCGACATCGTGGGTCACCAGCACCGTGATCCGCGCGCGGTCCGCGAGAATCTGTCGGAGCATCGACCGGATGCGGTGGACCACATCCACATCGAGTGCACTGAACGGCTCGTCGAGCAGCAACACCGACGGCTCGGTGGCAAGCGCGCGCGCCAGCGACACCCTCTGCGACTGACCTCCGGACAGTTGCGCCGGCTTGCGATCCGCGAGTTCGGTGGCGCCGACGGCATCGAGCCACTTGTCGGTGCGAGCCCTGATCTGAGCTCTTGGCAGGCGCCTCGCCGACGGTCCGAACGCCACGTTCTGCCTCACGGTGAGGTGTGGGAACAACAGTCCCTGCTGCGTCAGCATCGACACGTCTCGTCGGTGTGGAGGCATGAAAGTGTTGTTGCCGAACAATTCTCGCGATCCCAGGGTTATTCGTCCGGCACCCGGCCTCGACAATCCGGCCAGCAGATTCATCAGTGTGCTCTTGCCGGCACCGTTGGGGCCCATGACGGCGACGGTATGCCCCTGCGGAACAGTCAGTTCGACGTCGATGGCCGGCAGCTCATTGCGCAGCGACGCGACCAGATCGCCGGTCACAGCACAGCCGTCCGCCGCGAATCGCGCACGTGCACGGCCACCACGACGAGCAACGCGACCACGACGAGGACCACGGAGAGCGGAAGGGCCTGCTCCGGTTCACTGATCGACTCCACGTAGATCGCCAACGGAGCAGTCTGGGTGACACCCTGGAGGTTACCCGCGAACGTGATCGTCGCGCCGAACTCGCCGAGCGCACGGGCGAACGCCAGCACCATCCCGGACAGTAGCGCCGGAAACACAAGTGGCATGGTCACTTTCCACAGGGTGCGGGTGGGCGACGCCCCGAGCGTGGCCGCCACCTGTTCGTATCGCGCCCCGACGGTGCGCAGCGCTCCCTCCAGACTGATGACGAGAAAGGGAAGTGCCACGAAGGTCTGGGCCAGCACCACTGCCGAGGTGGTGAATGCGATGTCGATTCCGATGGCCGAAAGATGTTCGCCCACCAGGCCGAACTTCCCGAAGGCGTAGAGGAGACCGATTCCCCCGACCACCGGCGGCAGGACCAGAGGCAGCAGCACCACCGAACGCACCACGCGCACGGTGCTGCCACCGCGCCGCGCGAACACGATGGACATCGGAACGCCCAGCAGGATGCAAAGAACGGTGCTGATCGCGGCCGTCTGCACGCTCAACGCCAGTGCGTCCACGGACGACTCAGAGGTGATGTTGTCCCAGAAGTCGTCCCAGGGGGTGTTCACCGCCAATGCGATGGGCGGCAGGATCACCAGTGCGATGCCGAGGGCGGCCGGCAGGTACAACCATGGCGGCACGGCCTTGAGCCCCGAACGCGAGGCCGTCACCTCGCCGGCCCGAAGCCCATTCGCTCGAGTACCGCCAACCCCTGCGTACCGGTGACCATGTCGACGAATTGCTGTGCCAGAGGCGCGTTCCGCGACGCGGCAACTGTCGCGATGGGATACGCGTTGACCACCGCGGCAAGGGCTGGATCGGCGACAGTGGCGACCGAGTCACCCGCGCCGACGGCGTCGGTGACGTACACCAGTCCCGCGTCGGCCTGCCCCGTCTGGACCTTGCTGAGCACCCCGGTCACCGCTGTTTCCTCACTCACCGGCTTGATGTCGATTCCGGTGTTCTCCTCGACCAGGGTCGTAGCGCTGCCGCAGGGCACACTCACCGCGCAGATCACCGTCGTGACACCGTTTTTCGTCACGTCGGCCAGGGTACGGATGTTCTTCGGATTCCCCGGCGCGGTGACGATGGTGAGCACATTGGTGGCAAAGATCTGCGGATCCACCACCTTCTCCCCCAGTTTTGCCATGCTCTTCTCGTCGGCCGTGGCCACGACGTCTGCGTCGGCGCCCTGTTCGATCTGGGTGACCAGCGCCTGCGAGCCGTCGAAGTTCAGGGAGACATCGACGCCGCCGTGCGTCTCGGAGAACTCGTCGGCCAACGCCGTGAAGCTGTTCTTCAACGAGGCTGCGGCGAACACGGTGAGGCCCGCTTCGCCGTCTTGCCCGCCTTCTGAGCCGCTCGTCGAGCACCCTGCGAGTACCAGGGCAACAGCGAACACCACGCTGAGCGACTCGGCCAGTCGGCCCGTCGTCGTGGATCTGCGCCGACCCATCACCTGGTCCTGGTCTCGACGATGACCGTGGTGGCCTTGACCACCGCTGTCGCGACCTCCCCGGGCCGTAGTCCGAGTTCGTTCACGGCGTCGGTGCTCATCAGCGAGGTCACCTCGAAAGGGCCGCATTGCAACGTCACCTGGCTCATCACCGGGTCGGATCGAACGTCGGTGACCAGGCCCACGAATCGGTTGCGGGCCGAGCGCGCCACCGGTGCATCGGTCGACACGACCTCGGGTGCGCGGTCTCGCGCGACCTTGGCCAGGTCGGTGCCGTCGACCACCTGACGGCCGCTGCCGTCGACGTGGGCGGGTAGCTGGCCCCCGCTGATCATCCGGCGCACCGTGTCGTCGCTGATGCCGAGGAGTTCTGCCGCCTGTCGAATCTTGAGATCACCCACCTGACGATGATCCGCCGCGCGTGCGGCGCTGTCAATCATTCACAGCCGCATCTGCGGATAAAGAACCGGTTCGGCGCGGACGCGATGAGTTCTGGCGGCGCCGGGTGTCTACCTTCCCGAGATCCTTTTCAACACTTCCGAGGAGCCAAAAATGCCAGTTCCCACCCACTCCGACGGCGTTGCGGTCTGGTTCGACCTGTCGAGTACCGACCCCGGCGCTGCCGCGGACTTCTACGGCCGACTGTTCGGCTGGGACAACACCGAGATGGACGCGCGCTTTGGCGGGTATTCGCAGTTCACCCACAAAGGCAAGCTGATCGCCGGCCTCGGTCCGAAACCTGATCCGGGAATGCCGGACTTCTGGTGCACGTACTTCCAGACCTCCGACATCGCGGCCGCCGTCAAAACCGTCGCCGCTTCGGGTGGCAGCGTGTTCCAGGACCCGATGGAGATACCAGAGCAGGGCACCATGGCGATCGTGATGGATCCGGGCGGTGACCCTGAGACAGGCGCAAACCCGCACGGCGCGGTGTTCGGACTGTGGCAACCAGGGCAGCACACCGGTTTCGAGCTGCACATGGAAGCCGGTGCAGCAACGTATTTCGAGCTCCAGACCACCGGCTATCCACGAGCCGTCGAGTTCTACGGTGAGGTGCTCGGCAACCCCGTCGTCAGCCTCGGGGACACGGACGAGTTCCGCTACAGCCAGCTGAGTCTTCCCGACAGGGCGCCGGGCGAGGGCTATGCCGGGATCATGGACGCCTCCGGCTACCTGCCGTCCGAGGTCCCATCGCACTGGACCATCTACATCGGCACCGACGACATCGACGCAACCGTTACCCAGGCCGTCGAACTCGGCGGGACCGTGGTGGCCGCGCCCGAGGACACCCCGTACGGACGACTCGCCACGATCGGCGACCCGTTCGGGGCAATGATCAAACTGCAGCAGGTCGTCTGAAACGACTGCCGGGTGCGGGCCTCGGCGACGAAGTCCGCACAGGGCGACGGAAAGTCGCCGTCGCAGACGACTACAAGATGAACCGACCACCGGGGGACAAGCCCTTGACTTCAACCGCACTTGAACATGAACCATCAGATCACCTGATCAAGACAGAAGACCACCAGAAGCCGGATTTGTCCGATCCGGCATCCATGCACCAGAGGAGTGTTCCGTGACCCAGCTCGGCGATAAAAGCGCTGGCCCGATGTCAGAGTCGGTGGATACGGTTACCCGCATGACAACTGCCACGGGGGCCACCGACCTGGCGATCGAAGCCATCGACCTGGTCAAAGAATTCGACGGTGTCCGCGCCGTCGACGGAGTTAGTTTTTCAGTTCCACCGGGGTCCGTCCTGGGACTACTCGGGCCCAACGGCGCGGGCAAGACCACCACGGTCCGCATGATGACAACACTGAGTCAACCGACGTCGGGCACTGCTCGCATCGCAGGATATGACGTACGGGAGAACCCGGATCTCGTCCGCAGCAACATGGGCCTCACAGGTCAGGCTGCGACGGTCGACGAATTGCTCACCGGCCGAGAGAACCTGTGGATGATCGGCAGCCTCTACGGTCTTCCCCGTAAGGACGTACGCCGGTCCGGCGACCAACTGCTCGAGCAGTTTTCGCTGACCGACGCTGCGGACCGCGTGGTCAAGACCTACTCGGGAGGTATGCGCCGGCGGCTCGACCTCGCGGTCAGCCTCTTGGCCTCGCCGCCGGTGCTCTTCCTGGACGAGCCCACCACCGGCCTCGACCCGCGCAGCCGCCAGGAACTCTGGGACGTGCTGCGATCGCTGGTGAACGACGGAACCACACTGCTGCTCACCACGCAGTATCTCGAAGAGGCCGACCAGCTCGCCGACGACATCGTCGTCATCGACAGGGGCAAGATCATTGCCGCCGGCACGCCACTACAACTCAAGGAACAGGCCGGGCAGGCCAGTCTGGTCATCACGGTCTCGCATGCCGACGATCTCGAAGAAGCCACCAGGTTGCTGCGCGAGAACAGTGGCGAGGTGTTCGTCGAGGAGTCCGCACGCCAGCTCACCGCAAGCGCCGATGGACTCGCCGACCTGACCCGGATCGCCGGGATCTTCGAACGCAGTGAGATCGCAGTCGACGACATCGGACTCACCCGCCCGAGCCTGGACGACGTCTTCCTCTCCCTCACCGGACACCGCGCCGAGGACGCCGACAACGAGGAGAACAAGTCATGACCACCACCACTTCACCGGCCGACACCGGCCGCTCCACCCCGAAATCCGCTGCAGGCCGGCCCGATCTGGTCCGGGAATCCCTGGTCATGGTGCGGCGCAACCTGTTACACACCAAGCGCCAGCCAGAGATGCTGTCCGACGTCACGGTGCAGCCGATCATGTTCGTGCTGCTGTTCGCGTACGTGTTCGGTGCGTCGATCAGTCCTGGCTCCGGATTCGACTACAAAGAATGGCTGTTGCCCGGCATCATGGGCCAAACCATTGCCTTCTCCGCATTCATCGTCGCGCTCGGTCTCACCAACGATCTGGAGAAGGGCATCATCGACCGCTTCCGGTCGTTGCCGATGGCACGCTCGTCGGTTCTGGTCGGACGTTCGGTCGCAGCGCTGATCCACTCGTCGATCGGCATCGTGGTCATGGCAATCACGGGACTGCTCATCGGATGGCGCATTCACGAAGGCATCGCCAAGGCTGCGTTGGCTTTTGCTCTGGTGCTGGTATTCGGGTTCGCCATGATCTGGTTCGGCATCCTGATCGGTTCGGTGATGCGCTCGCCAGAAGCGGTCAACGGCGTGATGTTCACCTTGCTGTTCCCGATCACGTTCTTGTCCAACGCTTTTGTGCCCACAGAGCCCATGCCCACCTGGTTGCGCACCATCGCGGAGTGGAACCCGATCTCGTCACTCGTCCAGGCGATGCGCGAATTGTGGGGCAACGGACCGGCGGCGCCGGCCGGTGCCCCGTGGCCACTTCAGAACCCGGAGCTCTCCACGGTGCTCTGGTCGGTGGCACTCACGCTGATCTTCGCGCCGTTCGCGCTGCGTGCTTACCGCAAGCGCACCACGGATTAGTCTGCGCTTGTGTTTTGGCTCGCTTCGCTCGCGTGCTGGCGGCCTGAGGTCGCGAGTTCTTCCCTCCTCTTCACATCGCTGACGCTCGTTCATCGTCAGTCCAGAACACGCGAGCCCGCCTGCGATAACGGCTCGCCGCCAGTGCTCCCCCGGGAGTCTTGAGTGAGCGAGCAAAGCGAGCGATTGTCGCGGGTGGCCCCGCGTGCTCTGGACAGAGGAGCGAGGGAGCGCAGCGACTGAGTCGACGAAGGAAGAGCACGCGACCTGGGGCCACCCGCCCGCGAGCGCCAGCGAGCCAACTACACCGTTCGGGCCAAGGCCTCGATCGGGTCGCTGTAGATCGCATCGAGCGAAACCGCGCCGGCGGCCTGCTGCTGCACGGTGGCACCCGACCGTGACACGCGCACGTCGCGCCGTTCGGACACGGAGGTTTCGCGAACAGCTCTGGCCACCACAGGGAGTGTCGACGGCGCATCCGTGAACGCCTGCCCGCCCAGGACAACGTGGTCGGGGTTGAAGATGTCAGAGATGAGTCCGACCGCACGGCCGAGTACTTCGGCCCGCTCGGTCAGGATGGCGCGGGCCACGTCGTTGCCTGCGGCAGCGAGCTGGTGCACGTCATCCACGGTCTCGATGGTCAACCCCGCAGCGACCGCGGCGTCGACCACACCGGTGTCGCTCACGGTCGGTTCCAGGCGACCGGTGCGGTGGGGGTCGAGCAGTTCGGTGCGGCCCGCGGGGAAATGTCCGATCTCCGGCGGCCCGGCGGTGGGGGTGTACACGCTTCCACCGACGGTGAAGGCGATACCAACTGTTTCCCGGGCGTAGAAGTAGACGAAGCTGCCGCCTTCTTGACCTGGATCGACCAGCAATTCCGCTTGCGGGTTGAGCAGAAGTTCCGCGGCAGCCATCGCCTCGACGTGCGACGCCACCGAGATGGGCAGACCGATCACCGACGCCAGTACTTCACCGACGGGTGCAGACTGCCAGGTCAAACGGGAATGGCTCACACGTCCGCCGTTGTCGACCCGGCCGGCCAGCGCCACCCCGGCCCAGAGCACGCGCTTGTTCTGCCAGCGGGAGAGGAAACGTTTCGCACTCAATCCGATCGACGTGAGGGTCTGCTCGGGGGTGTCGGCAGCCGGGGTCGGGATCTGAATCGCGCCCACCACCCGGTGAAACAGGTCGTGGGTGGTGATCGAGGTGACCTTGAGACCGATGTGGATGCCCACCGTCAGGTATTCGGCGGTGTTCAGCTCGAACGGGAGGCGGGGACGACCAATTGCGCCTGCAGGTGCCAGGTCGGCGCGCTCGCGCAGCAGCCCGGCCTTCAGCAGGGCGCTGACCTGACGGTTCACCGTCGAGATACTCAACCCCGATGCGGCCGATGCCGCGTCGCGGAACACCGGGCCGTGCAGCCGGGCCGCTCGCAGGACAACTGCTGCCGGTTTGGTCGACAGATGAAGCTGAGGTGTCGCGACGTGGGTACCGGCGCGGGTTCCGCCGAACTTGGTGGGCGCCTTCGTCTGGCCGGGCGCCGACTGGGGATGAGCCGGCCGAACAGGCGCAGCGATCCGAGACCCGGTCGGGCCATTCGGCCGAGCGGACGGGCGAACAGATGTTGCTATGCGGTGGTCAAGTGTTGCAGTCATCGAAGGTCCTCATCGAGTTGTCGCCTCCAGGACCAACGATGGCCGGGGCGGGGAGATGTCTGAGAGAGATGCCGCGATCGCGGCGGTTCGGGTCAGGACATTCGACAACAGAGGACACGAGCGAAAGGCAGACGACATCCCAGCGCGGTGGTCACATAGGTGACCTCCGGGATGTGGTGGCCGTTGCTCGTCATGAAGGTCAAAGTAGCAGCGGCGCCGACACCTGTCCAACGGACCAGGGTCGCGGACGTGACGATCTGAGCGCAGGTCGACACCGCGCTCACCGGCGAGAATAGCCCCGCCACAGCGGCGATCGCCGACTTGGAATCACACCGATCCGAACCCTGGGATCGCCGCGGCGACGCCGCCCACACTGTGTTCGAAACTCCGGGTTTTTGGCGTCGTCGATCTCGGATCGATCCAGACGAACCGCCAGACAGACAGAAAGGCGTCCTCCGTGTCCCTGCATTTCCATTGGTTCCTGCCGACGTATGGCGACTCACGGAACCTGATGGCAGGTGGTCACGGTTCTGACATGTCCGGAGACCGGCCCGCCGATCTGCGTTATCTCAACCAGCTTGCCGGTGCTGCTGAGGTCAACGGATTCGAAGCCGTCCTCACGCCCACCGGCTTGTGGTGCGAGGACGCGTGGTTGTCCACCGCGATGTTGCTGGAGACAACGGACACCCTCAAATTCCTCGTCGCCCTGCGACCGGGGCTGACCAGCCCCACCCTGTCGGCACAGATGTCGGCGACCTATCAGTGGCAGTCGAAGGGACGGCTACTGCTCAACGTGGTCACCGGAGGTGAATCGTCGGAGCAGCGCGCTTTCGGCGACTTCCTGTCCAAGGAGGCCCGGTACGAGCGCTGCGGCGAGTACCTCGACATCATCCGGCAGTTGTGGACCTCCGACGGCCCGGTGGACTTCACGGGCAAGCATCTGCGGGTCGAGGGCGCTCATCTGGCCCGCAAGCCCGACCCGCTTCCCCCGGTGTTCTTCGGGGGTTCGTCCCCGGCTGCGGGAACCGTCGCCTCCAAATACGCCGACACCTACCTGACGTGGGGCGAGAAACCCGACGCCGTCGCCGAGAAGCTCAACTGGATCCGCGGGCTCGCCGCAGACGAGGGTCGTGAACTCTCCTACGGCATCCGGTTGCACGTGATCTCGCGGGACACCGCAGAACAGGCCTGGGCCGAAGCCGACCGGCTCCTCGGTGCACTCGACCCTCAGGTGGTCGCCGGAGCCCAGCAGAACCTCGCCCGCTCGGAATCAGAAGGGCAACGGCGAATGCTCGAACTGCACGGCGGAGGCGCCGCGTTCAGCAGCGGTACCGATGCCCGTTCGCTGGAGATCTACCCGAACCTCTGGACAGGCGTCGGGCTCGTCCGAGGCGGAGCCGGCACGGCGCTGGTCGGCTCGCACGATGAGGTGGCCGACCGCATCGCGGAGTACGCGGCTCTGGGGCTCGATCACTTCATCTTGTCCGGCTACCCCCACGTGGAAGAGGCCTACCACTTCGGAGAGGGCGTGCGCCCGAGGCTCATCCGGCGCGGCCTGCTCAGTGCCGATGACCGGGTGTCCGAGCCTGTCCGGGGAGCCTTCCTGCCGTCGTTGTCGCCGGCCGGCGCGTCCTGACGGATTGCGCCTTTCACCCAACCCGCCTTCACCCAACCCGATTGTCCCCTCTCGCAGAACCATTGGAGCACCGTGAGCACCGAAAGCATCGCCGATCAGATCAAGTTCGCCTACTGGGTCCCCAACGTCAGTGGCGGCCTGGTGACCAGTGACATCGAACAGCGAACGAGCTGGGACTTCGAGTACAACAAGAAGCTTGCACAGACCGCCGAGAACAACGGCTTCGAGTACGCACTGTCGCAGGTGCGGTACATGGCGTCCTACGGTGCCGAGTTCCAGCACGAATCAACAGCTTTCAGCCTTGCCCTGTTGGGGGCCACCGAAAGGCTCAAGGTCATCGCCGCCATCCATCCCGGCCTGTGGCATCCGGCGGTGCTGGCCAAGTTCGGGGCCACCGCCGACCACCTGTCGGGCGGCCGGTTCGCCATCAACGTCGTGTCGGGATGGTTCGCCGGAGAGTTCAAGGCACTGGGTGAGCCCTGGCTCGAGCACGACGAGCGTTACCGGAGAAGTGCCGAGTTCCTCGAGGTCATCCGCAAGATCTGGACCGAGGACAATGTCGACTACGGTGGCGACTTCTACCGGATCCGCGACTTCACCCTCAAACCCAAGCCACTGAACACGCCCGAGCGCCCCAATCCCGAACTGTTCCAGGGAGGTAACTCCACTGCGGCCCGCAGCAATGGCGGACGCTTCGCCGACTGGTACTTCTCGAACGGTAAGGACTTCGACGGTGTCACCGAACAGGTCGACGACCTGCGTGCGGTCGCCAGGGCGCACGACCGCGAGGTGAAGTTCGGGCTGAACGGGTTCATCATCGCCCGCGACACCGAGGCCGAGGCCCGGGACACCCTCCGGGAGATCATCGAGAAGGCCAATCGTCCTGCAGTGGAGGGTTTCCGGGATTCGGTGCAGCAGGCCGGCGCGTCCACCTCGGACGGCAAGGGTATGTGGGCCGAGTCGAGCTTCGAGGACCTCGTGCAGTACAACGATGGGTTCAAGACCAAGCTGATCGGCACGCCGGAACAGGTCGCCGAGCGGATCGTCGCCTACAAGCGACTCGGCGTCGACCTGGTCCTCGGCGGCTTCCTGCACTTCCAGGAAGAGATCGAATACTTCGGTGCGAAGGTGCTGCCGCTGGTTCGTGAACTCGAAGCGGCCGACGCGGAAGCCGGCGTCGGCGCATCGTGAGCACCGCGATCGCTTCTCGCATCGACACTGCCGAGCAGGCACTGTCGGTGGCCCACGACCTGGCAGCACATTTCGCCACCGGCGCGGTGGCACGCGATCGCGACCGCAAACTGCCCTATCGCGAGATCGATCAGCTGTCGGCCAGCGGACTGCTGGCGATCACGGTGCCGAGCCGTTTCGGTGGTGCAGATCTGTCGCCGAGCATCGTGGCCGAGGTGGTCCGCATCCTTGCGACAGCCGATCCCAACATCGCGCAGATCCCGCACAGCCACTTCGTGTATTTGAACCTGCTTCGGCTGGCGGCTGATCCACCACAACAGCGCGATCTCTTCGAGGCGGTGCTGGGCGGAAGCCGGATCGCGAACGCGCAGTCCGAGCGGGGCGGCAAGACCGTCGCCGACATCACCACCACGGTCAGAGCGGACCGCGGCGTACTCCGTCTCGACGGCTCGAAGTACTACTGCACGGGATCGCTGTACGCCCATACGCTCGCGGTGCTGGCACGGCTCGACGATCCCGACCACAAGACGGGGCTCGAGGAAGGCGAGTACGTGGCATTCATCCCCGCCGACGCCGCCGGTGTCCGCATCGTCGATGACTGGAACGGACTCGGCCAACGCACCACGGGCAGCGGCACCATCACGTTCGAAGGAGTGTCCCTGCGCCGCGACCAGTTGGTCGCCCGGGCTCGCGCGGTGGGCGCCCCAGCCGGGTACGGCGCGTTTGCCCAGCTGCTGCACGTGGCCATCGACGCCGGCATCGCTCGCGGATCTCTCTCTGCTGCAACAGATTTCGTCCGGAACCGCAGCCGCCCATGGTTCGAGGCAGGTGTCGATCGCGCCATCGACGACCCGTTGGTGATTCAACGCGTCGGCGAGTTGGCCGTGGAGGTGATCTCTGCCGAGGCAACCCTGAAGAGCGCCGGCGAGGCGGTGGACGCCACGTTCGTTGCTGAGGCCGACGCGACAGCAGAGCGAGCTGCCGCGGCTTCGATTGCGGTGGCGACGGCGAAGATCGTTGCCGACCGGGCCTCCAACGAGGTGTCGAGTGCACTCTTCGAGGTGTCAGGGACGCGAAGCGCCGCAGCAGATCTCGGCCTGGATCACTTCTGGCGCAACGCGCGTACGCACACCTTGCACGACCCGGTGCGGTGGAAGTATCAGCACATCGGTCGCTCGATGCTGCACGACACACCACCGCCGCTGCACGGGGTCATCTGACGCCAGAAGCGCCGAACAGGTCTCAGGTGTCGTCGTTCTTGCGGAACGTGACATCGACGTGTTCGAAACCCTTGGCTCGCTGAGCCTTTGCTTGACGGGTGTATGTCTTCCGGTCACCGTGGGTGAGGTCCACGGCGTCGGTGAACGGGGTCAGCAACGCCCTCGGGTAGAGGTGATGCACTCGCACCACGTTGATCTCCGCAGTGAACACCACGGCGATGGAGGTGAGATAGAAGAACGCGAGAAGGCCCAGCACCACGGCGAACACACTGTTGGTGGTGCTCGCGTTCTTCACCACCTGGGTGACGTACACCGTTCCGAATGTCTGCAACAGCTGCCAGACGATCGCCATCGCGACCGCGCCCGGCAACACATCGCGATAGCTCACATCGTTGCTGGTACTCAGGCGGTAGGCAATGGTGAACACCGCCGAGTTGATGACCACGGCCAGAAGACCGATGGTCACCCCCTCCAAAGGTCCGAGGAATCCGGGTAATCCGGCGAACGTCGACAACACAGCAGTACCCACCAAGGTCATCGCCAGCACTGTCAGCAGGAGCAGGCTGCGGAACCGGGAGAAGATCGGGTTGGGCCGGTTGTTACGCGGCACCTGCCACACGGTGTTCATCGCGTTCTGGGCCGCCTGGCCGACACCCGAGGCGCCGTACAGGGCGCCGAGGATGCCGATCACGATTCCCGCTGTGCCACCGCTGAGTTCCTGCGGTTCGCCGAGCTGCGGGCCGATCACCGGGAACTGGCCGAGCGCCGAATCGAGTACCTTCGCCTGCCACTCGGGATTGTCGTCGAGCACGATGCCGACGCCGGTGGTCAAAAGCAGCAACAAGGGGAACAGCGCGAGGAACGCGTAGTACGTCATGAGAACGGCGAGATATCCGCCCTGATCGTCCGCGTACTTGTAGATCACCGCGATGCCGAAACCCAAGACGGGGTGCCGCCTCTGCAGCTTGTCCAAACGCTCGATCATCATGCACCCCAGTCGTTGCCTGGCGCGCCGTCGCTTGTTGAGCGCAGCGACAACGCTACCCGAGCCAGGTCACAGTAAGCGGTCGAGCAGCCCTTTCGCGTCGTACGGCGCCCTGACCTTTGCGTCGTTGTCGAAGTAGACGAACACATCACGGTCGACTGCGCGCGCCCGGAACCGCTCGGCCCACGAATCGAGCGCCTCCTCGGTGTAACCGCTGGTGTAGAGCTCGGTGTCGCCGTGCAGACGGGCGTAGACGAAGTCGGAGGTCACCTCGTCGATCACGGGGAACTTGCCCGCCGAGTCGGCGAGCACCAGCGCCATGTCGAGCTCGCGCAACAGGTCGGGCAACTCGGGTGTCATGAAGCTCGGATGCCGGACCTCGAGGGCGTGACGGATCGGCCGCTCCGCGTCGGTTGTGGTCCAGGCCCGGTCGGCGATCCGGTCACTGTGTCCCGTAGAGAGTTCGGCTGCTTCCGTGGTGGTTCGCGGCAGCAGATGCGCGAACGCCGTGAGTGCGTCTGCATCGAACGGCAGATTGGGCGGCAGTTGCCACAGGATCGGCCCCAGTTTGGGTCCGAGTGCCAGCACGCCCGACGCGAAGAAAGTGGCCAGCGGCTGGTCCACGTCGACGAGCCGCTTCATATGGGTGACAAAGCGCGGGCCCTTCACCGAGAACAGGAAGTCGTCGGGCGTCTGCTCTGCCCACTTCAGGTAGCTGGTCGGCCGTTGCAGAGAATAGAAGGAACCGTTGAGTTCGACCGAGTTCAGAACCCGGGAGATGTACTCGAGTTCGCGGCGTTGGGCCAGGCCCTCCGGATAGAAAGTTTTTCGCCAGGGCGGATACACCCACCCCGAGGTGCCGACTCGAATCATTCCCCAACCTCTACACGAGCGGCGGCCATCGCTCGACCGGACACCCGAAAACCTCCCAACCTGGCGCAGTCGATGGCCGAAGAACCCTGGTTGTTGTCAGACCGCTCCCGTAACCTTTTCCCCATGACTATCGAGGCCGCGGTAGATTCTGACTTCCTGGAAGTCACCGAACCGTACCGAAGTGAACTGCTTGCACATTGCTATCGGATGATGGGTTCACATCACGACGCCGAGGACCTTCTCCAGGAGACATTCATCCGCGCCTGGCGTGGTTACGACCGGTTCGACGGTCGCGCTTCGGTGCGTACATGGCTCTACAAGATCGCCACCAACACCTGCCTCACCGCTCTCGGGTCCAAGCAGCGTCGGCCGCTGCCCTCGGGGCTCGGCGGCGAGTCGTCGGATCCCCAGGGCGCTCTCCTCGAGGACCACGAGGTGCCGTGGCTCGAGCCGTTTGCCGGGTCGGACGAGACGTTGTCCGAGACCGCGGACCCCGCCACCGTCGTGGGGTCCCGTGAATCCATCCGTTTGGCGTTCATCGCCGCGCTCCAGCACCTCCCCGAGCGCCAGCGCGCAATCTTGATCCTCCGTGATGTACTCCAGTGGCGCGCTGCCGAGGTCGCCGAGACGCTGGGGTTGACCACCGCAACGGTGAACAGTCTCCTCCAGCGCGCCCGAGCCCAGCTCAAAGAGGTTGCACCGGAGCGTGATTCCGTGGTCGAACCCGGAGACGCCGCCCAGCGAGAACTCTTGCAGAAGTGGGTCGAGGCCTTCGAGGCCTACGACATCGACGCCATCGTCGCGTTGTTCACCGACAAGGCCATCTGGGAGATGCCGCCGTTCACCGGTTGGTATCAGGGACCGGAGGTCATCGGTACGCTCATCGGTTCCAACTGCCCGGCCACCGCAGCGGGCGACATGGTGCTGCTGCCGGCGGTGGCCAACGGACAGCCCGCGTTCGGGCTGTACATGCTCGACGCCGACGGTGTGCACAGGCCCTTCCAATTGCAGGTCCTGGACATCACCGCCGACGGCGTCGGTCATGTGGTGGCTTTCTTCTCCGACACCATGGAGGCCGACTTCGCCCGGTTCGGACTGCCTGCCGTGCCTCCCGGCCCGTCGGAGTCGGTGAAAGAACCGGTTCAGCCAGAGATGCCGAGCTAGCCCGAAATGTCGTCCTAACCCGAAATGGCGGACTGATCCATCCAGGTGACCTCCCACACGTGGCCGTCGAGGTCGAGAAAGCTCCGGCCGTACATGAACCCGTGATCCTGCGCGTCCATCCACTTGGAGCCACCGATCTCCAGTGCCTTGTCGACGAGTGTGTCCACGGCCTCACGGGATTCGGCGGAGATGGCGATCAGCACCTCACGCTCTTTGCTGGTGTCGGCGATGCCTCCGGTGATGAATTCCTGGAAGCGGGCGGGCGTCATCAGCATGGCGACGGTGAGTTCGTTGATCACCAGGCACAGGGTGTTCTCGTCGCTGAAGGTCTCGTTGAACTCGAATCCGAGCTCTCCGAAGAACTTGCGTGTCGCGGGGATGTCGGTGGCGGTTGTGTTGAGGAACAGCATGCGGGACATGATGATGACTCCGATCCAAAGTTGTTTTGTGCATCGAGCGGACACCACAACAGACATCGTCTGCAAGCAAAACTCATCGCCCGCGGAAGTTCCGCCTTTTGCCTGATGCCGCGGTGCCACCTCGACGCGCATGATCGGGCCATGCGAACCGGTGGGCTGCTGTGACGGATGGATGGGATGATCTGACGGCTCGGGGCGCCTGGATGCCCGGGGCGGTACGCGCCGAACTGGAAACCGATCCCCACCCCTTGATCGGCCGCCGGAGCAAACGCGACATCGCGATCGACGTACTGATGATCCTGCTGGCCGCCGCGATCGGTGTGGTCGCCATCAGCCCACGCCTGGACGACATCTCCGGCATGATCGTCGCCGACCTTGCGGTCGGGGTGGCGGGTTGCGTGGCCATGGTGTGGCGGCGCCGATGGCCGCTGGCTCTGGCAGTTCTCACGACGGTCGCCTCCGGATTCACCTCTGCCATCGGCGGGGTGGCTTTGCTGGCGGTCTTCTCGCTCGCCGTCCACAAGCCGATGCGTTACGCGGCCTCGGTGGCCCTGGCCAGCTTTGTAGCAGCTATGACAAACCGCTGGCTGTACCCGGAAGGGCAGGAGTCGCTGCTCGCGGTGCTCGTGTTCTGGGCGCTGATGGCTGCGGTGGCGGTCGGGTGGGGAACCATGGTCCGCAACCGCCGGCAGCTGTTGATCTCCCTGGCCGAGCGTGCGCGAACCGTCGAGGCCGAGCAGCGCGAGCGGATCGCCAATGCGCGGGCCACCGAACGCGAACGGCTCGCACGGGAGATGCATGACGTGCTAGCCCACCGGATGAGCCTGCTGTCCGTGCACGCCGGTGCGCTCGAGTTCAGGCCCGACGCGCCACCGGAGTACCTCCGCCGGGCGGCCGGGGGTATTCGCGCCGGCGTCCACC
>NZ_PEBD01000001.1 GCF_002735905.1 Williamsia muralis | reverse complement strand
ACCGGCATACGTCGCGAACACGATCGTGCCGAACAACACGTAATGGAAGTGCGCCACCACGAAGTAACTGTCAGACAGGTGGAAATCCAACGGCGGGCTCGCCAGCAACACACCGGTCAGACCACCGAACAAGAACGTCACCAAAAAGCCCACCGAAAACAGCATCGGCGTCTCGAACGTGATGTGACCCTTCCACATCGTCCCGATCCAGTTGAAGAACTTCACACCCGTCGGCACCGCGATGAGGAAGGTCATGAACGAGAAGAACGGGAGGAGTACGGCGCCCGTGGCATACATGTGGTGCGCCCAGACGGCAACGGAGAGCGCAGCGATGGAGAGCGTCGCGTACACCAGGCCGCTGTAGCCGAAGATGGGTTTGCGGGAGAAGACCGGGAAGATCTCCGACACGATCCCGAAGAACGGCAACGCAATGATGTACACCTCGGGATGACCGAAGAACCAGAACAAGTGCTGCCACAAAATCGCACCACCATTGGACGGGTCATACAGATGCGCCCCGAACTGCCGATCAACCTCCAACCCCATCAACGCCGCCGTCAACAACGGGAACGCCAGCAGGATCAGCACACTCGTCACCAAAATGTTCCAAGTGAAAATCGGCATCCGGAACATCGTCATACCCGGCGCACGCAAACACACCACCGTCGTGATCATGTTCACCGCACCCAAGATCGTGCCCAGACCCGACACACCCAGACCCAAAATCCACATGTCCGCACCCGGACCCGGCGAATGCACCGCATCGGTCAACGGCGTATACGCCTGTCCAACCGAAGT